>NZ_JBYJZJ010000022.1:0-4800000 GCF_057732415.1 Thainema salinarum CENA647 | reverse complement strand
CGACCCCTCCCCCCACTACCACCAACTCCAAACCATCGCCTTCTACGGTCAAGATCACGTTCTCACCAATCGCGCCTATGACCTAGAGGCAACTCCCTGCCAGCAGGTGATCGAGACCCAGCAGATGCAGGTGTATGCCCAGGATCTGCGATCGCAGTTTCCCACCGATGCCAAGCTGGTGGAGATGGACGTTGATGCCTATATCGGCGTCCCGCTGTTTGCGGCCAATGGTCAGATTCTGGGCCTGATGGCCGTGTTTGGGCGTCATCCCCTGGATCAAACCCAGCAGGTGCAGTACCTGAAGGAAATTATTCAAATCTTTGCCGCCCGTGCCGGATCAGAGCTAGAACGACAGCAGGCCGAAGCCCAACTCCAGCAGCAGCATCTGCGATCGCAACTGTTTGCTGAGATCAGTCTCAAGATTCGCCAGTCGCTCCAGATTGACGACATCCTGCAAACTAGCGTGGACGAGGTACAGAAAATCTTTCAGGCCGATCGCGTTCTCGTTTTTCAAGTGGCAGCAGATGGTTCGGGCAGCGTTCGCAAAGAAGCGCTTGCGGCTGACTTTCCGTCCATGCTGGGCATCCATGTCACCGATCGCTGTCTGGATGAGCACTATTTGGATCAGCACCGCCACGGTCGGGTTTATACTCGGCAAGATTTACCACAACTACCGGATGGTAAATGTTTAACTCACTTTATGGAGCAGTTTCAAATCCAGTCCAAGCTGGTGATGCCCATTCTGCAAAATCAACAGCTCTGGGGACTATTAATTGCTCACCAGTGTTCGCATACTCGCCAGTGGAACGCTTTTGAGGTGGAACTGCTAGAGCAAGTGGCGGTGCAAATTGGCATTGCCCTGGCCCAAGCCAGACTGCTCCAGCAGGAAACGCAGCAGCGTCAAGAACTGGCTCGTTCCAATGCGGATCTAGAACAGTTTGCCTACGTTGCCTCTCACGATTTGCAGGAACCGCTGCGGATGGTGGTGAGCTATCTGCAACTGATTGCCCGCCGCTATCAGGGCCAATTGGATGAGGATGCCGACGAGTTTATTGGCTACGCTGTAGACGGGGCCAAGCGGATGCAGTCGCTGATTCGCGATCTGCTCAGCTATTCGCGGGTCGGTACCCGTGGCCATGCCTTCCGCGTGACGGACTGTAACGAGGTGGTACAACAGGCCATTGCGAACTTGCAGTCTGCTATCGAAACTCGACAAGCTCAGATTATGATTGAGCCATTACCTATCCTGGTAGCAGATGCCACTCAGCTGGTTCAGCTCTTTCAAAACTTGATTAGCAATGCCATCAAATTTAGCCACGAACAGCCGCAGATCCGGATTTCGGTTCAGCCCACTGATACTGGTTATGAGTTCCAAGTGGAAGATAATGGAATTGGTATTGATCCCGAGTATCGCGATCGCATTTTTCTGATCTTCCAGCGATTACACCCGCGTACTGAATATCCCGGTACGGGCATTGGGCTAGCCCTCTGTAAAAAGATTGTCGAACGGCATCAGGGCCGGATTTGGGTGGACTCTGAACCGGGCGTTGGTACCGTTTTTCACTTTACCCTGCCGGTACAGGAGATGGAACAGTCATGAGCTACAACCGCAAGACGGAACCTCCCATTGACATCTTGCTGGTAGAAGATAGCCCAGGAGACGCCCGACTCACGCAAGAAGCGCTGCGGCACAGTGCGATCGCAAATCGGCTCCATGTTGTAGCTGATGGCGTTGAAGCCCTTGCCTTTCTGCATCACAAAGATCCCTATACCCATGCACCTCAGCCCGATTTGATCCTGCTCGACCTCAATCTACCGCGTAAAGACGGTCGGGAAGTCTTGGCCGAAATCAAAGCCCACGATCATCTCAAGCAAATTCCCGTTGTCGTATTGAGTATGTCCCAGGCCGAAGATGATATTGCTCGGGTTTATCAACTACACGGCAACTGCTACATCACCAAACCTGTTGAACTCGACGAATTTCTCAAAATTGTGCGCAGTATTGAAAACTTCTGGTTGATGACCGTTCGTTTACCGCGGGAGGCTGACTCATGGTGAGTTCAATCATTACCGCTCTACTCATTGAAGATAACCCTGGCGATGCTCGGCTCCTGCGGGAATACCTGCTGGAAATTCCGTCCGTGCAGATTAATCTGGTCACCGCCACTACCCTCAAGCAGGGATTGACTCAGATTCAGACTCATCCCAACACGGATATTGTGCTGCTGGACTTATCCCTACCCGACAGTCACGGCATTCAAACCCTCGAACAGGTGCAAGCCCTCGATCGCAGCCTGCCCATTTTGGTCTTAACCGGAATGGACGATGAGGATATCGCCCTCCAGTCTATGCAGATGGGTGCACAGGACTACCTGGTCAAGGGCCAATTCACCGGAGATTTGCTGATTCGCTCGATCCGCTATGCAATTGAGCGCAAACGAGTAGCGGAAGATCTGCGACGAGCGGCTAATGCGAACTTAATGCTGGCTCAGGCGGTTGCCGCCTCGGCTGAGGGAATTATCATTACCGATCCCAATCAGCCGGATAATCCAATTATCTACACCAACCCAGCTTTTTCGGAGATTACGGGCTACAGCGCTGCGGAAGTGGTTGGCAAAAACTGCCGCTTCTTACAGGGACAACACTCCAGTCCCTCAACGGTTGAACTGATGCGCCTGAGTATAGACGAAAAAAAGCCGATCAACGCCACCCTGCTGAACTACCGCAAAGACGGCCAGCTCTTTTGGAATAACCTGAAGCTGTCCCCCATTTTTTCCGATCAGGGAGAGTTGCTGTACTATCTTGGCATTCAAAATGATGTCACCGAACAAAAGCGCACGGAGGAAAAACTACGTCAGCAGGCTGCTCTGATTGACATTTCAACCGACGCGATTCTGGTGCAGGATTTAGATCATCGCATCCAGTTTTGGAGCAAAGGGGCGGAACGGCTGTACGGCTGGAGCAGTAGCCAAGTTGTTGATCAACCGATTGGCCAGTTTCTCTACCCTGAGGGCGATCAACCCTATCTCGAAATTCGCCAGGAACTGCTGGAAAAAGGTACCTGGCAGGGTGAACTGGAGCATTTAACTCAAGAGCACACCCGCGTGATTGTGGAAAGCCGCTGGACGCTGGTGCGCGACAGCAACGGTCAGCCCCATTCCTTTCTGGTGGTCAACACTGACATTACCGAAAGGAAACAGCTAGAAGCGCAGTTCCTGCGGGCGCAGCGCTTGGAAAGCATCGGTACTCTGGCTAGCGGCATCGCCCATGACCTGAACAACGTGCTGGCTCCTATTTTGATGTCGATCCAGCTGCTCCAGCGCAAGTTTGCCGACGACCCGCAGGCGCAGCGCTGGCTGAAAACAATTGAAACTAGCACCCGGCGGGGAGCTGATTTGGTTAAGCAGGTGCTGTCATTTTCGCGCGGCATTGAGGGAGAGCGATCGCTGATTCAAGCCCGCCATTTAATTGCCGAAGTGGAGCAGATTGCCCGCGAAACCTTTCCCCGCTCCATCGATATTGAAACCGACGTTGCTACTAACACGGCAGCGGATGACCTATGGCCGATTCTGGCCGATGCCACCCAAATCCATCAGGTGTTAATGAATCTCTGCGTCAATGCGCGGGACGCAATGCCGATGGGAGGCATGCTGCGTATTACGGCTCAAAATTTCATCGCAGATGAATACTATGCCCGCATGCACCTGGATGCGCGGGTGGAAGCCTACGTGCAAATTTGCGTAGCAGATGAAGGCATCGGCATTCCGGCCAATCATATTGATCGGATTTTTGAGCCGTTTTACACCACCAAGCGGCTGGGTAAAGGAACGGGATTAGGATTATCCACGGCTTTGGGCATTGTCAAAAATCACGGCGGCTTCATTGACGTATACAGTGAGCCAGGACACGGCACCGAATTTAAGATTTACTTACCCGCCACGCCAGCCGATAAATCTTCATCCAACCAGGCCGACGTAGACGGCCAGGGTCAGGGGCATGGAGAGCTGGTGCTCGTGGCAGATGATGAAGCGGCACTGCGCCAGATGGCAATGGCCACCCTGGAAACTCATAATTATCAAGTAGTGACGGCTCAAGACGGAGTAGAAGCGATCGCACTTTATGCCGAATATCAGCATCGAATTCAGGTGGTGCTTGTTGACATGATGATGCCGATGATGGATGGACTGACGACGATTCGCACTCTGACCCAAATTAATCCGGATGTCAAGATTGTGGCGATGAGCGGCCTGTCAGCGAATCAGCAAAGTGCTGCGATCGCAAGTCCGACCGTGAAGGCGTTTTTAGCCAAACCCTACACAACTGAAACTCTGCTCACAACGCTGCGCCACGTTTTAGATGATGTATCTGTGATGAGCTAGTGGGGGGGAGTTCGTGGGGGTGCGTTAGGTCAATCTGGAGAACTTAGAAGCGGTTAGGACTAGCTGTGGTCCTTACTCCTTTATTTTTCCTCTGAGGCAAATATTAAGGTTCGCAACAACTGACTTCGCAAACGACGACAGACCGACACTATTAGCTCGGAATCTCACGGAATCCAGTTCAAAATCAGGGCAATCCTCAAAAGGTGGCGATTGCAGTTGTACGGGCTTTACCCCACACAACCTAAAATCACTGCTCAGATACCATTACCCAAATCAATTATCTAGACTATGAAAACTTCCATTGGTTTTAAGCGTATCGTTCTGGCCGCACTGTTGATTGTTCTAGCGGGATGCGGCAGCAGATCTGATGATTCTGCCCCAGACCCGGCAGCGGACACCGCCCCGGCAGCAGAACAGACCGATTCCGCTCCAGCAGAAGAAGCAGAAGAGGCTGGCTCTACAACCGATAAGCCCGCCGATGAGCTGAAGAATTTTGGTGATCCAGCCAATCAGGTGGACGATCAGTCCCAAGGTACTACCCGCTCGATTAACAGTGAGATGGGCAGCGTGACGGATGGCGAAACTGTTGCTGTTACCTTGTACGAGGCCGATCAGAGCTGTGAGAATCTGGTGCCGCATGAGTCTCAAGCGGCGGCGAATGCTCCCATTGACGATGTTGTGGGGCAACTGATTGCTGACCAAAATATCCCGAGCTTTAACCTAGAGGGCTATAGCGTCAACCACAACCAAACTAGCGGATTGGTCACCGTTGACTTCCGCGTGTCGCCGGATTCCACCCGCCAACTTGAATCACTGTCTTCCTGTGAAAAGCTAGCGCTGTTTGGCGGTATTGAGAAAACCTTGACTAGTGATTCGCGCTGGCAAATTAATGCAGTGGAATTCACCGATCGCGGCGAAGACGTGTTGCTGTAACACTGATCAGACCCAGCTCTTTTTGATGAAAAGCTTGTGGCGCAAGCTTTTCATCAAAAAGATGGATTTTCAATTAAACGTGGCATCACGCAGTTGCTCTACGCTACGGCTTTGTTGGACAGCGAAATCTCCAGCACAATATATCCGTCGTTGCATCCGTCGTTGGCGATCGCGCAGGTACTAATTTGGGCATCGGTGCAAGCGGTAACGGATGAACCGCTCACCCGCAATTTCCAGTTCACCATCGAGCTTAAATCCTAAACGGAACAGAGCTTTGACCCGTGTTCTGGATGGCGGAAGTAGTACAGTGACTGACTCAAACCCCATGTCGCCAAAGGCGCGTTGAATGATTTCATCGTAAATGGTTTTCCCGCTGCCCCAGTAGTTGGGATGCAGCACGAGACCCAGATCGGCTTCTCCAGCTTCCGGCTGTAATCCACCCCACCCTGCAAACTCGCCGTCAATCATGAATGCCCAAGGGCCGTATCCATAGTCTTGCCACAGCTTTTCTTTGCCTGTGATCCAGGCTTCACATTCTGCCTTGCCAAAGTTTTCCATGCTGAGCGGCATGTGACGACGCACGGCAGGATGGGTGTGCAGCGCGATGAAGTGAGCCGTGTCAATGTCGCTCAGTCGCTTGAATTCAAGATTCACACTACGGCCTCAAAAACAACGTTGTGAAGTCTGATACAGAATCTCATTCGACGATCCCAGATGGCTGCACTGCGTTGTTGAGAGTTATTGGATGTGCGATCGCACATTTTTCCCACCGATTTGTCCGGATTGCGTGATGGAACTGCGATCTCACAGTGATCGATTACCGCCGCTGCAAGTCAAAAGGCAGGATTATCTCGCCAGTGGCCTGCGAATAGCCCCTTTTTTCTAGACGAAGCCATGCCCGAAGGGCTATAGGGGGCGGCGACAGCGGGGGATCATATACCTACGTTAAACAGGTACATGTCGATGACGAGATCTGCTTGGTGTTGGCGGAAATTGGGCGAGGGTCTGTTGCAGGCTGCCAATGATCTGCAATAGCTCAGCGGTGCTAGTGCCAGTGGTTTGAGTAAAGTTGGTCGCGTATGTTTTGGGCATTGTCTTTGGCTTCATTAGCGACGTTGCCGATGTTGAAGCTAGAGATTTAGTTGCCGACTTTGTTGCCCATGACTTTGTCCTCTGCCATGTTGTCGCCGTTGCCGTATTGATGAATAGACTTTATTGGAAATAAAGTTTTTGGGGTTGGAAATTGCTTTGTAGCGCGGCGAAGCCGCGCTACAAAGCAATTTCCGATAAAGTCTAATGTTATTTGCCGTTACTGAAAAATCTTGAGACTGGTTTCACTGGGGGCAAACAGTTGTCGCTGGGAAGCGTTGAGAAATTCAATGCTGACGGGTTCAGCGTTTTCGTCATAGCTGACGATGATGCCTCCGCGTTCATAGATTACATTGCCGGGGGGAACCAAACGGTTATGTGGGGGTGCTGCACGCCCCCGCATAACCGTACTTACCCACAGCGCATAGCGCTGTAAGTGTCAGCTAAGTAGCTAACTGTAACTTGATGTAGTTAGCCTACAGCGTGGCATGGCTAACTCGGTGGGAGATGTAGCCGAGAGCCTTCCATGTATTAGCACCAACAATGCCATCAATTACTAGCTGCTGTTCATCTTGATAGCGCTTGACAGCCGCTTCGGTCTTGGGGCCAAAGATGCCATCTACTGGGCCAACATGGTAGGTGGAAGTGATCAGCTCATCATAGCTAGCAAAGACCCGCTGCAGACGCTCAACATGTACATTGCGGCTGCCCTGACGCAGGACGGGCATGTTAACGGGATAGCCAGCTTCTAAAGAAGCCCAGGTTTTGGGACCAACAATACCGTCTTCAGCGAGATATAAGCGATATTGCATCACCTGAACGACAAACTCGGTTTTCTGGCCAAAGATGCCATCAACAGTCAGCGGCAGCGCGCCGATACGCTGATTAAGCAGTGTTTGTAATTCGCGGACAGCCTCACCACGAGAACCGCGCTGTAGCAAAGGACGTTGGGTGGAGATTGAATTTGCTTGCATTAGAAACTCCTTACAGTAATTCAGTAATTTGGGGGATAGTCAGTAATCTCACAGCTTGCATCGAAATCCTTATTGGATTCTTTGTTTGCAAGGTGCGAATCATCAGATAACGATTGAGTTCGGAATGAACTCTTGAATTCGTTCTGATAGAGATATCAGTCAGTTCCCCACCCATTTCGGCAAGTCCCATTACCCGAATTGGGGTATTCTCACGTCTTGCCCCAAAACCCAGCAGGGTTATTTTGCTGCCGCATCGCGGCGGCAAAATAACTTCTTCGGGTTCTCAAAGTGCAAGGTGCAAGATGTGAGGTATTTCAATGCCCTTAACCAACGACTTAAACCAAGACAAGCCCGCTAAATATGACAAATTTCAGTGTATTCACAATCGCCGCAAAAAGGCGTGCTAATTTTCCAGTATTTAGCGTTTAAGATCCCCCTTATTCTTTGGCAGTCCCCATGTTTTTCAACTTCATTCAATTGGTGCGATCGCATCTGCGATCGCACGTTGCATTAGGTGCGATCGCATCTCTAACCGTAGTCCTCATCGTCAGCCTGATCTGGAATCTTCATCTGCAAGCGACTGGAACTCACGTGCCGATTGTTCAGGCTACAGATAGCCCCGATTTTGTATGGCAACCCGCAGACGGCAGTTGGCAGCCTGTCCCAGCTCACCGGGAGGACGTAGGTAAAGTCAAAGTTGTTTGGCTTCAGGGAACTCCCTATGAAATGGGCTACCAGCATGGTTCCCTGCTGCATGACGAAATTGCGGAACTTGGCCCAGAAGTAATTAGCGCAATTAACTTTGCGGGCACTGGCTTTGGCTTAGGGCGCTTAGCCGCTTACCGTTCGTTTCCGGGCATCGTGGAAGAGTGCCAGGGTTTGGTCGATGCAACTGAAGACTTGGGCTTGACGATGGCAGGCTGTATGACCCTTTCCTTTGGGGATGTCTATCAAGAGTATTTCACTCATCTATTGCCGGAAATCCTCTTCAATGACGGCTGCGCCCACTTCATTGCGATGGGGGATGCCACTGTGGATGGTGGGTTCTATCACGGCTGGACAATTGACAATAACTCCAAGCCAATTGCCTACTGGGTTGATAATCCAGTGCTGTTTATTCGGCAGCCCAGTGATGGCATTCCCCATGCGTTTATTGCCCTGCCGGGGGTGACTTGGCCCAACGGCGTCATGAATGCCGAGGGCATTATTATCTCAAACAACACGGCGCACCCTGGAACCCTTGAAGAACTGTCTCTGGACGGCACCAGCAACGTGCAGCTGATGGGGCAGGTGGCAAAGTATGCTCGCAGCTTTGACGATGTCAAAACGATTTTGGCAGGTTACGAGCATATGCGGGCGAATTTAATTATCGTCTCCGATGTGAAGTCCAAACGAGCAGGCGTTTTCGAACTGCTGGGGCGTGAGGTTGGCCTGCGGGAGATTCAGGACAAGGGCACCATCTACATGACCAATCACTTCCTGGCACCGGAAACAGTCGGTCGGGATCAGTCCAGTGAGTCAAGTTTCGTCCGCTACGAACGGTTTGAGCAGCTGCTAGAACCCGACACGCCGGACTCGCTGTACGGTAAATTGAATCCTCAAGCGATGGTCAAGATACTGCGCGATCGCACAAATGCCCGCACGAAGGAAGTCAGTCCTCTCGATGTGTTTGATGATGATGCCAGTATTGGCGGCAACGGTTCACAGCGTCAGGTGGTATTTGACCCGGCTAATCTGCGGGTTTGGATTGCCAATGGTGATGTGCCCATACCGGAAAATCCGTTTACCTGTTTCGCAGTAGGTGAACTGATGAATTTACCCAATGCTGTTTCTTGTGGTGATTTGCCTGTACTCGACTAGGTCATTTTTAGGATCAAGTCTGTATAAGAACCCAATTTAGATGATTAGCCAAGTCCCATAGTCCCCTCACCATTTGGAGCTTGTCCAACCATGCCATTCAACTTTTTATCTACAGTTATTCAGCGTTTGCGAACCGTAATCCAATCCATCCGGCAATCCCTTCGTAAAAGACTACGGTTAGCGTTGATTAGCCTACTGATCAGCATTGGTATCGTCAGCTTGGGGCTGCAAACGAAAGCAAGTGCGGCTCAAACGGTTGTGCTAAAGTATCGAGATCTGAGAGTTTCCGTGCCAATTGAAGCTCTCAATGACCTACCAGCCGCCAGCCAAACATCCGAAGACTTGAGTGCTTTTTTAGAGCAAATACCATTGACGGTTGAAACAATCGATCGGTATCTCAAAGACGATATTCCCGATGTTGGTATTCCACTCAGCCCAGATCAGGCGCTATTCGTGGGCATCCAGCTAAATAAGACAATTGGTGATCCACTCGGGCGGGAGAATTTGCCCCAACTTGGCGAAGCACTGGCCAAATCGTTCCAGGACGATCAGGCGATTACGTTCTCAGAAATTGCCCAAAATTATCCTGATAATCAGGTGGGCATTGACCTGAGTAGCCTCCAACAGCTTCACAGCGATCTGCATGTTTTTATTACTAAGATCCAGCCTATCTTAGGCGCAGTGGACTACTTGCTGCCGGAACTGGTTTGCAATTGCGAATTGGAGTCACGGCTAACCCCGGTGCCGGAACTCTTGCTTCAGCAGCAAAATATCGCCAGCCGACCTCAAGCTGATTTGTTGCTAGCGACAGCAGTACAAACGGATTTCAGCACCTGTGTTTCCTCAGAACAGTGAGCCGCGACTGCGGCTAAATATGCCCATCTTAGAGATAGGTCAAGTCAGAAATTTGCCCAAGCGCTGAATACGTCTTTGAGCAATCCGACCCAAGATGATTCGATGACGGCTCCAGTGCGATCGCAACTTGTCCGCGCCGAACTGTTAAAGGCAAATGCTGATTATGCCGCGCAGTTTTCGCTGGTAGCCAATCCAGCACCGCCGCGCAGCACCGCCCCTGCACTAGGATTATCAACTGAGTCAGACATAATTGCCCAAACCGCTGAACCGATTGCCGAAAGCGTGATTTTCACCTTTGGGCCGCTGCGTCCGTCGTTCAAAATTGCCGATTTACAGGCATTTGCCGAAACGAGTGATCTGCCGCGCGGCTGGCGGTTCTATTTCAATGTCGCGAACATCGACGCCAAACAGTTCCACAAAGCGCTGGTTGAGGAGGTTGAGCTCGACACGGTGCAGCTCAGTAGCGTCTTCAACTCATTAATTGGTGAATATGTCTTGTTCCAGGCCAGCCGAGTGGTGCATACTCCCGCACAAACCGCCAATATTCAAGCGCTGCGCTCGGCCATCATCCTATCAGCGGCAGATGATAATAAGATTTCTCTGCTAGAACTGCTAACCCACTATCCCGCTTCCAACGTCATCGTTGAGGGATTGAACCTCGTTCGCTTTACGGGCAACCTCAAACACGACGGTATTGTCAATACGACCACAGCAGGGCTGGAAAGTATGCTGCTGCAAATGCAGGCCAATGCAGCCGATCACGTCTGTGCCTGTGAAGAGTCATAGCGCTTTGTCACGAACTTGCAGATAGACGACTAACCACCGCTACTGGGCCACCTCCGGGTGGCCCTTGGTGTTCACTACCACCCGACACATAGACCATCGGATCTTGCACCTGAGCCGCGATCGCAGCTCCAACTACAGCACGAGCCATGCGCGTGTGGCTGATATCGGAGTCATCCAGCATCGTGTGGCGTCGGCCCAAGATATATCCTGTAGGATCAGCTTCTGCTTTGGCAAAGACGTTGACAATCCGATCGACGGGTTGACCTGTAGTTGCGATCGCATCTTTTAGCGCCGCTTGATCCAGCGCATGGCGCATTACCCCGTGGCCGACAATTAAATCACTGGTGGAATGGCTGGCATTGCCCAGCACAAAGATCTCGCAGTTCTGCAACTCTACCCCGGCAGAGGTTGAGGCCACGCTGGAGTAGAGGTCAAAGTTTTGCCCAATGCTGTCAGGTTGGAGCTGATTGAGCTGGATTTCCCCAAGAGCCACTGCGACCCCCAATGCTGAAGCAGCCCGCGAGTCGGCCATCGACTGGTAGCTACTGCGTTTGAGTCCGCCAACCGTCTGGGTTGCCTGGACTAGCGGGCATTTGATCTGCACGAAATGAACATTCTCTGAGGTTAAGCCTGCCTGCTCGATGGCTCGGTTCACGGCGGCGGCCACCACCTGCACCATCGTCAACGTGCCAATTTCCTCTGGTAGGAAGGGGCGAGTTTGGCTCGTACCCATAACTAATCCCCACCGCTGTGGCACCCCTGGCGGATCGTCTTGGCGAGTGAATACATTCACATGGGGACTGAGTACGCCTTCCGTTCCGCCGGACATAATAAAGACGATATTTTCTGTAGCTACCGCCCCGATCTGCTGTTCTAGAAAGCCTTTTAGCGTTTGAGTAGCAAAGCCGCGAGTAAAGTCATTGACGCAGCCGTTCCCTTCAGTTTTGCCCAGCACGGCTATGATATGCGCCGGATTAATGTGACCAGATTTAATGCGCTCTTTTAAACCTGCGAGATCATCGGGACTGTTCTGGGGAATCTTGTGGAGGTCAATACGCATAAGGTGGGTTTGTCAGACTGTAGATGTTCTCAAGTATAGCCAGTGTGATTCCTCTCAGAAATAAGTCCTTAAATGTAATCTTGTGGATTATTCGAGAGATAAGCCTAATATCCAGGATTGATTTCTATTTATATTTCCACTGAGAAATAAAGCAAAATTGATATTGACCAACAAAAATGCATATGCTTTGATGGAATCATGTAGACGAATATCTAAAGCTTAGGTGTTCGTCTCATGGGTACTACCTCTGTGCCTCAGACTAATGCATGTCCAGTGTGTTGATCTGGCATTGGTTTAAGCAAGAGAAATTTCTCAAATGAATGGCTGGCTCAGCACCTTGGATGTGCGCTGGTTTGAGGCTTGGAGGTAGTGCGCTTGAGACGTTTACTTTAAGTGCAAGAAATAATTTGTTGCTCAAGGAGCGCAGTTTTTGCATGCTTATTGATATTCCGATGCTAGTTCACTTAAACATTGGAATGGCGAAATATGAATCCGAAGCGGAGACAAGGTAAAAAGCAGCATCTTGCTCGTATATATGGGCTGTCTTGCTGGTGGTGTGAGATACATTTACCGCTCAAAAAATTGACACTGGATCATCTTGTACCTCGCAGTAAAGGTGGATCGAACTCTTTAGAAAATCTCCGTCTTTCCTGCCTAGAGTGCAATAGATCTAGAGGTGATAGTCTATATCCTCCTAAAAAATCAAAAGCAATTAGCAATTAAGCTGATAAGCTGAACAACCTCGATTGGTAGTGTTATAACCAACCATAAGGTAATTGAGGATGTAGCACTACCTATACAACAAATTGAAATAACAGGAACTGTGATGCACAAACTATTGAAATTTAATGATGAGAAGCTATTGCGCCATGCATTGACTCATCGCTCCTATGTTAATGAAAATCCTGAAGAAGCAGGTCATAATGAACGATTAGAGTTTCTTGGCGATGCTATTTTGAATTTCATTAGCGGTGAGTATTTATACAAAATTTATCCGGAGATGGAAGAAGATGAAATGACTCGCCGGAGATCAGCTCTTGTTGATGAAAAACAGCTGGCTCGATTTGCAACTGAAGTTGGACTAGATTTTAGAATGCGCCTAGGACAGGGTGCAATTAAAGAAGGTGGTTATCACAATCCCAACTTATTAAGTTGTACCTTTGAAGCTGTTGTAGGTGCCTATTATTTAGATCACGATAAAAATATTGAAGTGCTTCGTCCACTTATAGAGGAATTATTCAATTCCGTTCCTAAAAATGTTGTTATAGTACGTTCAGGCGTAGACTCTAAAAACAAATTTCAGGAACTTGCTCAAGCTAATGGCGCAACTTCTCCACCTAAATATGTAACGGAAAAAACAGGTGGTACAGATCATGAACCAGAATTCACGGCTAAAGTTTACGTAAATGAAAAACTTTGTGGTGAAGGTAAAGGCCGAAATAAGAAAGAAGCGGAAAAACAGGCTGCCGAAAATGCTCTAATAAATTTGAAAAAGCAAATATTTTAGATTAACAACAGGGTATATTCCTAGACTCTGTTGTAGGGTCTAGTTTCGCTTTTGTAAGTTGGCGTCGGGTATACAAGACTTAATAATTCCTCGGAATCGTTGGTTTCATTTCGTTCTACTCAACTTACAAAGGCTACAAAAACTATAGCTGTCGCCATGTTGTAATAAGCTGCTGTAAACGTCGATAGGCTTCCTTGGGCTGCATATCATCATCCACTAGGCCCCCATGCGGCCAAAAATTGCCGATGTCACTTAAATCCCACCAGCTCACGGCTTCAATGTGAGGTTTGCTGAAGCACAGCGTATAAAATTGCTCTACCCAGTCCGCCTGCACCAACTGACTCCAAGGGGCATGCCAGCGTCCGCCCGGTTTATGAATCAGAGCATCCATATCGTTTTCGGTTGCGGATGCCACACCTAGTTCCGTGACGTGGACTGGTTTGCCGAACTGACTAAAGCGATCCAGCATCCGGTCAATTTCAAACATATCCTGGTGAGGATAGTAAAGCTGAAGACCAATCACTTCAAAGGAAATGTCGGCAGCAAAGCAGTTTTGCACAAACTGATAGGGGCTGATCGCTGGAGTTTCTGACTCGGCCACTTCTTCGGCCCAAAGGCAGCAGTAGTTGACCACCCGAGTCGCATCAGGATTGCCCTGTTGAGTGGTGCGGCAGGCCAGATCGGTGATTTCCATGAGCTGATCGAGGGAATAACCCAGCTCATTCGCCCACGGCACATTGTTGGCCTCATTCATCACGTCGAAAGCCGCAATGCGACCCCGGTAGCGCTGCGTAATATCGAGAATGCGCGATCGCAACTTGTCCTGCATCTCACCAAAGGACGCATCCCGCATCCAGTCAGGAACTCCGGCCTGGTGGAACCACACCAGCGGATGGCCCTTGGCCACAATACCTGCTTGCTGTAGCCATGCGGTCATACTGTCAATCCGGGGGTAGTCCGGCTGTCCTGGTTCTGGCTCGAATGAGCGCCAGTAAAAGGGTACCGTCGCATAGTTGAAGATGTCGCGAAAGCGCTGATTATAAATTTCGCCGCCGCTGGGATAGCGAAAAAAGTTGCCGCCAAACAAAAAATCGGCACGTTGTCCCTGTTGGGCAATTCGCTGTTTGGCCCGTGCGATCGCAACCTCTTCACCAGCCCAAAGGCTGTCCAGCAGAGATTCCTGCCACCAGTGCAGTTGCTCACTGAGGTCGCTGGCCTGATTGCCCCGACCCAAAGCAACATCGGCCCGCTGAAGCCGCAGTAGCGTGGCGGCGGGTACGACGAAACCCTGCTGCTGCCACTGTTCAACTGTCTGGCGAACTCGGTACAGTCGCGTTTGAGCAAATGCCTGATTCAAATTCAGGGGGAAATCGGTCACATCGTAGCCTTGGCCCTGATTGTCCGCATACAGCGTGACATTGCCGAAGCCGTCAACTGGTAATCTCAAAGCAACTGCACACGGTAGCAGCGCAGGCGGTTGCGATCGCACTCGTCCCGTTTCCACCTGGCGCACCGGATGACGCTGGGGATTTTCCTGTAAATCTAGAAAATAAAGCCGCCCAAGCTGAGACTTATTGACGGGTTTGCCACCAAACTGCCATGCCTGCATCTCCAGCATCGGTTCGTTTTGGATAACGCTGGATTCCGAAGTCGTTTGAGCCACGCTCACCTGACTCAAACCGGCAACGCCTAAAGCCGCACCACCAGACAGTTGTACAAATCGGCGACGGTTAATCATCTTTATCAACTCACAGCCTGTATCAGAAGCGGATCTAAATTCAGCTAAAGAAAAACCCAAATAAAAACTGGTTTGATCAGCAGATTGTGTATGAAACGGTTATTCCACTGTGTCCCGCGAAAGGGCCGTTTCGGCTTCTAGCCTAGCAAGGCACAGGAGAGTAGTCTACCGATTACATTTGTGATCGAACGAGATCAACCCTGTGAGTTAATTGGCCAGGTGCAAGCTATACGGCCCAGCATACGATTAAGAATATGAGTAAGAATACGACGCAATCCCCAGGCGTGAGCTGTTGGCGTTGTTAAGTGTCTTATGGTTCTGTTGGAGCAAGGCAAAAATAGGGATTAATGAGGGGATAGCATACTTGCCGATCAGTAGTATTGCCGGAGCTTCTGAGGCAAATAGGCTGTTTTCGTCGCCTAGGGTAAATGCCAATGTCCTTTCGAAACGATCTTGAAGAACAAGAAAGGCAACAAACACTCCGTGACTACGACGTTTTAGATTCTGGTGCGGAACCTGAATTTGATGATCTCACCCGTTTGGCCGCCACCTTTTGTCAAACACCAATTGCGCTGATCAGCCTCTCGGATCAAACTCGTCAGTGGTTCAAGGCAAAAGTTGGGCTCAATCATTCGGAAATGCCCAGAGAAGCAACCTGCTGCCACCATGCCATTCGCTCGGATGAGCCACTGATTGTCGAAAATTTAGCAATTGATTCGCGATTTGCGTCCCAGTCACTCGTTGCAGAGAACCTGCCATTTCGTTTCTACGCAGGGATTCCACTGGTTGCACCCAATGGCTGTCGGATTGGCACCCTATGCGTGATGGACTATGTACCCCGGACAGTCACGGCTGAACAGATCGAAACGCTACAAATTCTCAGTCGTCAAATCGTCAGTCAGTTGGAATTGCGTAAGCGTGCGGCTATCCTAGCGCAGCAAGAAAAACGCCTTCATAACATTATTGAAAATCAGCCAGAGTGCCTCAAAATTATTAAACCTTATCGGAAATTGAGCCGATAGAATTGGTATTAGGAGCATCGACCCAGGTGAGCCAATGAGAATGACCTATGCCGAGTTGCGGACAAACCCCCGAACCTTGTGTAGCTTGACGGGACTGAGGGTGCAGGAGTTTGAGGCGTTGTTACCCAGCTTTGCTCAGGCATGGGAGAGCTTTGTGAAAGCCACCTTTGAGCGTGAGGGACGCAAACGGGGGATAGGAGCAGGTCGTAAAGCTCATTTGAGGGAGCTAGAAGATAAGTTGCTGTTCATCCTGGTGTACTTCCGCCTCTATCCGACACAGGAGGTTCAAGGCTTTCTCTTTGGGATGAGCCAAGCGCAGGCCAATGAATGGATTCATCGACTGACGGGAGTGCTCAACCAAGCATTAGGATATGAACAACAGTTACCCGAACGTGAACCCGCGAAACTGGAGGCGCTCTTGAGCGCCTGTCCCAGTTTAGAGTTCATCATCGATGGCACTGAACGTCGGATTAACCGACCAAAAGATAAAGCCGACCGCAAGAGGTATTACAGCGGCAAGCGCAAGGCCCACACCGTCAGGAATCTAGTTATCCAGGAGCGTGGGGGCAAGGTGCGCTATTTGAGTGACACCTATGAAGGCAAGAAACATGACAAAGCGATTGCCGATGAGGAGAACCTATCGTTTCCGGACGGGAGTACGCTCTGGCAGGATAGCGGGTTTCAAGGCTTTGCCCCAGACGGGGTGAGCCTTCAGCAACCGAAGAAGAAACCGCGCAACGGGTCGCTCACCGCGATTGAGAAGATGAACAACCGCAGTATTTCCAGCGTTCGCGTCGAAGTGGAGCACCACATTGGCGGCATCAAGCGGTGTCAAATTTTGGTGCATCCGTTTCGTAATTGGGTTGACCATTACATCGATGATGTGATGGAAACCGCCTGCGGATTGCACAATTTCCGCTTGACCCATCGGGCACAGCAACGGAGTTCTCTGAACCAAGCCGCTTAATGCCAAACAACCACGGGTGAAGTTGGTTCGCAGCGACTGCTCTCCTATTTCCGATAAAGTCTATTGATGCCAATGGCATTCTGCTAGATATGAATCCTGCTGGGTTAGCGTTAATTGAGGCAACCGATGCCAAAGAGGTGATTGGTGAATCAATTTATTGCTTAATCGCACCGGAAGATCGAGCTGCGTTTAAGGCATTGAATCAGCGGGTTTGTCAGGGTGAATCGGGCACGCTGGAGTTCGACATTATTACCTGTCGCGGAAATCGGCGATCTATGTCAACTCATGCGACGCCTTTGCCGATAATGCCTGAAGGGCGCTGGGCGCATTTGGCGATCACACGCGATGTGACGCAGCAAAAGCAAACAGAGGCGCGGTTGCAGCGATCGCTGCAAGAAGCATCGAATATTAAGTTTGCGCTGGATCAGTCTTCTATCGTCGCGATTACGGATGCAGCCGGACGGATCACCTACGTCAACGACAAATTCTGCGAAATTTCCCAGTATTCCCGAGCAGAGCTGATTGGGCAAACCCATCGCATCATTAATTCTGGGTATCATGCCAAAGCCTTTTTCCAGGACATGTGGCAAACCATTTCTAGTGGAAAAGTCTGGCACAACGAGATCAAAAATCGAGCAAAGGACGGCAGCTACTACTGGGTTGACATCACAATTGTGCCGTTTGTCGATGACCAAGGACAGCCAGTTCAGTATGTGGCAATTCGCCATGATATTACGGAGGCCAAGCAGATTCAGACCGCGTTAGCGGAGGCGCGGGAGTTTACAGATCACATTGTGACCACAGCACCGCTTTTGATTGCGAGCATTGCGCCGGACGGCACTACGAAATTTGCCAATCCGGCAACCTATGAAATAACTGGATACACAGCAGACGAGCTGCTGGGCCAAAACTGGCTGCAAATTTTGTATCCCGGTGATGACTATCGCCAGGTTGAGCAAATGTATCGGGACTTTGCTGAACAAGGGCAAGTCACGAACTACGAGATGACGATCACGACTCGGCAAGGGGAAAAGCGGGTGATTGCCTGGAGTTCGATCAATCATTTCAATAAGCAGGGTGAACTGTTTGAAATTACGGGCATTGGCGTTGATATCACCGAGCGGAAGCAGACTGAGGAATTCCGCCGCAAACAGCAAGAGCGGGAACAGATCGTCAATGCGATCGCACATCGAATTCGCCAGTCGCTAGATCTCACCGAAATCCTCGATACAACCGTGGCCGAAGTGCGCCAACTTCTCCAGGCCGATCGGGTTGTCACCTATCGCACCAATCCGGATGGCGCAGGCCAGATAATCACCGAATCAGTGGCAGCAGACTGCACCGCCATTCTGCCCCAGCCGCTACCGCCCGATATGTTTCCGCTAGAGTGTTACGAGATGTATCGCCAGGGTCGAGTGCGCTGTGTGACCGACGTTGAGCAGGATGAGATGTCGGAATGCCTGCGGGAAACGCTGCGGCACATTCAGGTGAAGTCAAAGCTAGTCGTGCCAATTTTGCATCAAGACAATTTGTGGGGGTTACTGGTTGTTCACCAGTGCCGCCATTCCCGTCAGTGGCAAACGTGGGAAAGCGAATTGCTCCAGCAGTTGGCCACTCAAGTTGCGATCGCAGTTCATCAGGCTGCCCTCTACCAGCAAGCCCAAATGGAGATCGCAGAACACAAGCTCACTCAAGCAGCACTGCGTCAGAGCGAATTACTATATCGGATTGTCGCCGACAACATGCGCGACTTGGTTTGCCTGCATCGCATGGACAACAGCTACAGCTACGTCAGTCCGTCTTGTCAAACCCTACTGGGATATAACCCACAGGAGCTCATTAATCAGCAACCCACAAAATTTTGTCATGCAGATGACTGGCCTACACTACAGCAAGCGATTCAACAGGCAACGGTCGGTGAGGAATCCGCCCCCGTTACCTACCATCGAATGCTCCACCAAAATGGTGACTACATTTGGCTCGAAACGCTGGTCAAACCCATTCTGGCCGCAGACCAGCAAGTTGTGGGCTATCAAACGACGGCGCGCGATGTAACGGAACGGGTCAAATTTCAAACTCAACTCCTGAATGACGCTCGCCACGACTCGTTAACAGGCTTACCCAACCGTAGTTTTTTACTGGAGCGGCTCGAACAAATCCTTGCCCAATCACCCACT
Organism: Thainema salinarum CENA647; assembly: GCF_057732415.1. Classification (NCBI taxonomy): domain Bacteria; kingdom Bacillati; phylum Cyanobacteriota; class Cyanophyceae; order Leptolyngbyales; family Leptolyngbyaceae; genus Thainema; species Thainema salinarum. The sequence goes on along the minus strand of NZ_JBYJZJ010000022.1, from coordinate 4,780,653 downwards.
CATCCCGACCAAGCGTTTGCGGTTCTTTTTTTAGACATTGATGAATTCAAGGTGATCAACGACAGCTTGGGCCATCCCGTTGGCGATCAACTGCTGTGTATGATTGCCCGCAAGCTGCAAAGCCTAGTGTCCGCCAATGATTTTCTAGCTCGCCTGGGAGGCGATGAGTTTGTCATTCTATCGACCTTTATCGACAACCAAAATCAGCCGTTGATCCTGGCTGAGCAAATCTCGCAAGTCTTTCAACAGCCCATCCTGGTTGAGGATTATGAACTGTTCGCAACCGTCAGCATTGGCATTGTGTATGGTCAGGACTCGTATCACAACCCTCAGAGTTTGCTGCGCGATGCCGACTTGGCCATGTATCAAGCCAAAGCAAACGGCAAGAACCACTACATGGTGTTTACGCCCTCCATGCACACGACTGTCCTCAAGCGGCTCCATTTGGAAACAGATTTACGTAAAGCCCTGGAAAACGGCGAGTTTTTCCTGCACTATCAGCCCATTGTGGCGATTGCATCTGGGGAATTGACGGGGTTTGAGGCGCTGCTGCGCTGGCAACATCCACTGCATGGTCTCATTTCACCCTCCGATTTTATTCCCGTCGCCGAGGATACAGGACTGATTGTGCCATTGGGCCTCTGGATTCTGGAAGCGGCCTGTCAGCAAATGATGAATTGGCGACGCCGACACAAAGCCGCCCATACTCTCAAAATCAGCATCAATGTATCGGTTCGGCAGCTCAAAATGCCCGCAGTGGTGCCGCAAATTCAAGATATTTTGGAGCGCACAGGTCTACCACCGAACTATGTCGCGCTGGAACTAACCGAAAGTTTATTAGTTGAAAGCTCACTCGATCTAATTGACAAGCTCAAGCAACTGCAAAATCTGGGCATTCAAATTAGCGTTGATGATTTTGGCACAGGCTACTCTTCACTAAGCTATCTGCACCGGATGCCTGTGAACAACTTGAAGATTGACAAGTCGTTTGTCAAGGATATTCATGACCCATTTCATCTGCAAATCACCAAGACCATCATCTCTCTCAGTCACCAGTTAGGACTCAATGCGATCGCAGAAGGCATTGAAACAAAGCAGCAGTTTGCCCAGCTCAAGCAACTGGGTTGCCACTTTGGACAGGGCTATTTATTTTCTAAACCGCTGAGCGCGGATGCAGTGGATACGCTTTTCGCTTGAGGATTGATGCCAATCTACTTACTCAGCCGATTGGTCTGAACTCAGGGAATGAGTCGCAACAGAATGATTGATCTGACGGGCGCGAGTGAGCTGATCCACCGCATCTCCCAGGGCACTGGTCAAACTTTTGCGGGTTTGAATATGTTCGTCCCGTTCTTTTTGGAGAGTTTGGCGTAAGCGATCGCAATCTTGCAGGGCTTCAATTAGACGCTGTTTGAGATCGGTATCGCTGAGATGAGCCAGGTTTTGTTCAATTTCCAGTTGCGATCGCGCCTGTCCATCGGTTTGGCTGTCTTGACTGCCGTTATGGTGACTGCCGTGATACTGGGCTAGCTCAGCCTGAAGCTGATCAATTTGCTGCTGCTTCAGTGCTGTATCCGTGCGGCGCTGCTTAGCTTCCGTTTCATAAAGCTGTCGCCAATTGGCTGCACTTTTTAAGGATTCATCCCGTTCTTGACGAGCAGTCGCTAACTGATTTTGCAACAGCCTAATTTCTGCCAGCCACTGGGCTACCCCATGCTGCATTGACGATTGCTGTTGTCGCTCATTCATGACCCAAACCTCAGAATAGGATTGATTTCAGCGCTGGAGGAATCGGCAAAACAATCAAAACTAAAATCGTCAGTGCCAGTAGTCCCAAAAAGTCGCGCTGATCATTTAGCTCACTCACATCATTCAAGGCTGGTTCATCCACAGCCGGAATCAAAAAGAGCAAAATTGCCCATAGGAAAAACTCACGCTGGACAAACGATAAACCCAGCATCAAAAAGCGAGCCGTCTGACCAATTCTAGCGCCAACTTTTTGACCAAACATCGCGTGAACAATGTGACCACCGTCTAACTGACCGACGGGCATCAAATTGAGTGCTGTGACGACTAGGCCCAAACAGGCGGCTATGGCAACCGGATGTAAATAAATCGCTTGCTCAGCCGTGATTGCGCTGCCGAGAGCCAGTTTAGTCAGTACACCGATGAGTAGCGAGTTACCGGGATTAAATGCTTCAAAATTTAGCAAACTGGCCTCATCTGACATTGGCACTACTTCGGAATGGGCGAGTCCCCAGAACAGCAGCGGCAGCGTGGCAATGAAGCCTGAGAGAGGCCCTGCCAGGCCAACGTCAAATAATGATTTACGGTTGGGAATTGGCGATCGCATTTGAATAAATGCGCCAAACGTGCCTAAGAAAAACGGAAACGGAATGAAATAGGGCAGTGTGGCTTGAATGCGGTAGTAGCGAGCCGCCAGATAATGCCCCATCTCGTGAATGCCGAGAATCGTCATCAGGGCCAGTGCATAGGGAATGCCCTGCTGAATTAAGCCTGGATTATCCTGAAATTCGGCAGGAGTAAAACCTGCAATCTGCATGCCTGCCCAGGCGGTTGTAATCAAAGTGATCGCCAGCAAACCCAGAGCTAGACCGGGACGAGTTAAGGTTTGCTGCTGTTTAGCCGACTTGGACTGGCTTTGGGGATTGGGAACCAGCGCAAAAAAGGGTTTGCGGTTATTGCCTTCTTGAAACACCACCAAAAAGCGATCGCCAAATTTTGCCTCGATATTCTCGCGAATCGTGCGATAGGCAATTTCAGGCGACGATCGGAGCTGTCCCCGGCAGATCACGGCTTGAGGCCGATACTCTAAGTTTTGCAGGTAATAGACCGTCCAAGGAAAACAGTGGCGCAGGCTCGCTTCTTCTTCTCGATTGATTGGTTTAACTTTGGGCCGTTTTTCCGCCAGCTTCTCAGCAATTTCTCGCTGCTGCTGCTCCTGAAACTGGCGAATTTGTTCCGGCGAGACTCGCCCCAGTTGGATCAAAAACCAGAACAGGGTCGGACAGAGAATCAGCAGGCCCAGCAACAGCGGCAGTGGAAAGGATTGCTGATTGTCGCCATTTGCGATCGCCCAACCCATTAGCACCAACGCAGGCATCATCATCACCAGCCACAGCAACCAGATAGGAGTCCGGGTTAGCTGCGAAAAGCTGCGCCAAACAATCACGTAGGCGTATATTCCGAGTAAGAGCAGCAATATTAAAAAAATCATGACTTAAACCTTAGGCACTCTCGGAAAATAGCAACTACATGCTCCCGTATGGGGCTGGACGAACGAAACGCTAGGGGACAAACTGGCACAAATGAAATTAATTTTGGGCTTCATACAGGCTGATAGTGTGGCAGCTTCTCTTTTATTTTGACGTATGTCTTCTAATCAGACGTAATCTATAAGCTGTTCTATAGACTGTTGTGTTGTTGAATACAGTTTGGATAAGTCACCGAATAGCTACGTTCTACTTGTAAAAGTTCTACTTATAGAAGATTTAGATAAGACTTTATTTTAGATAAGGCGTTCGATGAATTAGATGTCACTGCAAAATGCTCACATTTTAATCAAAAACAGCGCACTTTCTCGTTATCCGTCACTTAGCTTGCTTTTTGCTTAACGTTGTCACACTAGCTGCTCCTCGCTTTAGCATTAATGCCGCACTCATTCAAAATCACATCCAACCTACATTAACTGAGCCAAACCTGGAGGCAAAACCTGACTGTATACTGATACAGAATCCGCTTGTGAAACCTAACCTGTGTGCAACATGCGCGTCATCTACGCATTGCACACTAAACATTGGGTTTTTCAACTGGATGTTCCATACGAGTTATCAAGGTCGCTTGTGTCCGTCACCCCATCCTCAACTTCCGCATCAGCTAAAGGAAAACTGCCGCGCCCAATTTTTGAATTGGTTTATTCTTTTCCACCCAATCGCGACACGATGGGAGGAACCGCCTATCTTATTTTAGGCAATACTGGCAATGTCTTGATTGACTGTCCGGCTGAGAATGAGCAGATATGGGAATTCTTGCACAATCAGGGGGGAGTGCGCTGGCTGGTTCTCACCCATCGGGGCGGACATGGCAAGGTGGCGGCTCTGCAACAAGCCTTCCAGTGCGAAATTGTGGTGCAAGAGCAAGAGGCTTACCTTCTGCCGGGATTGACTGTTACAAGCTTTGAGCAAGAATTTCCGGTGACGGATACCGTCCGCGTTTTTTGGACACCCGGACATTCACCCGGTTCAGCCTGCGTCTTTTATAACCGTTACGGCGGCATTCTATTCACCGGACGGCATCTGCTGCCCAATCGTAAAGGTGCTCCAGAACCCCTGCGCATCGCCAAAACCTTTCACTGGCCGCGCCAGCTTCAGCAGGTTGAGCGGATTCTCAACGAGTTTTCGTCTGAAACCTTGCAGTGGATTTGTCCCGGTGCCAATACCGGATTCCTGCGCGGCGAAGCTGCGATCGCAGATGCCTACACTCAGCTTGCCCAACTCGACCTGAAGCAACTCCGCACCCAAACACCCTTACTGTAGGGATTTGAGAATTTATGATACTAAGTAATCCCGCAACAGTCCCGTCAGTTTACTCTCCACCTCACGCGGATAAATGAGCCACGTGCGATGAATCGGCTGGGCCAGCGTATGGACAATCTTAGACAGCAGACTCAGCTCCTGTAGCCCACTCGGAGTCTGCACCTTAATCCCGTGGTGATACAGCGTGTAGCCCCGACTGAGAGACTGCTGTAGTCCAGCGTAGTACTTAGCCGACCAGCCTCGCTGCTCTAGTTCGCGGTAAACCTGCTGGAGCAGTGCCGTCTGATCCGCCAGTGAGCGATGGGTAATGTCCTTGGCCTTCAACAAATCTCGGTCTTGATAGCGCCGACAGAGATCGGACAAGACCGGATCGGCATGCTGCTGCCAGCGGTGCAGATGGTAGAGCAACACCATGTCATCGGCAGCTAAATAGTGTTTGAGGCTCAGCGACTGCTGGGGCTGCTGCATCCAGGCCCGCATCGTTTCGTCGGCGTCCAACTGGCCAGACTGGAGTTGAGATCGCGCCCGATTAAACAACTGGCAAAGCATCCAAGTTGCTGCAATGTTTTTGGGATGGCTATAGACCTGGGCGTACATAAAGTGCCGCACCATCAGGTAGTGCTCAATTGCAGCAAGTCCCTTCTGGGCAACCGCCAGCTGCTGGCTCACCGGGTCATAGCGCATCGCCATCAGGATGCGGTCTAGATCAAGCTGACCGTAGGCTGCTCCGGTAAAGTAGCTATCGCGCATGAGATAGTCCAAGCGATCGCAGTCCAACTGGCTCGACACCAGTTGCCAGACCAGCGGCACAGAATGCTGATGCTGGTAAACCTGGAGAATGGATTCCAGTAGGCCAAGGGAAAACTGGTCGAGCAGCTGGCGCACGGGCGGCGAATACTGCAAAATCTGCGCTGTCCAGTGTTCATGTTCCGTACTAAACACATCTTCAGCCGTGTGACTAAACGGCCCGTGCCCCACGTCATGCAGCAGTGCCGCACAGAGAACGGTGGCGCGATGGGGTTTGAGAGACGGATAGCGTTCAACAATGCCGTCAAATGCACGACGCGCCACGGCCATCACTCCCAGGGAATGAGTAAACCGTGACGCTTCAGCTCCGTGAAAGGTAAAACTGGCTGGCCCCAACTGGCGAATGCGCCGCAGCCGCTGAAAGGCAGGTGTATCAATCAGTTGAATGATCAGCGCTTCGGTGGGGTCACTACCATCCAGTGCGATCGCACCATGTAACGGGTCGTGATAGGTGCGGCTCTGGATGGGTTTCATTAGCGTGACGCTGGCTCCGCAGCAACGAGAGATTTTTCCGTTAACAGGTCAACAGCGGCCTGATACTGCGGATCGTCTGCTGTGGCAAATTGAGCGCGACTGATCAGCTCAGACGACACAGTATGATCCGGCGTGATGCCTAACTTATTGATATCGCGATGACTAGGTGTTTCATACTTGGCAATCGTTACCGCTAAACCCGCCCCATCGGAAAGGTCGAACAGCGACTGGATTAGACCTTTCCCAAATGTCGTTTCACCAACCAGTTCCGCTCGCCCGTTATCCTGTAGTGCTCCAGCCAGAATCTCACTGGCGCTGGCGGTGCCACCGTTGACCAGCACAACCAGCGGCGCATGGGTTGCCGCCTGACCAGCTGCCTGAAAACTGCCCATCATGCCCTGACGATTCACGGTGTACACAATTGGCGCATCATCCAGCCAGAGCTGAGCAATTTCAACCCCCGCCTGGAGCAACCCGCCTGGATTATTGCGTAAGTCCAAGATGTAGGATTCTGCCCCTCGTTTTTCCAAATCAGACAGCGCACTGGCCATTTCCGATGCCGCATTGCCGTTGAACTGATTCAGGCGAATGTAGCCAATCTTGCTGCCGTCCGACTGCGATCGCAAATCAGCGTAAACCGGATTCAGCACAATATGATCGCGCTTGAGATTGACATCAAACGGAGCCTGCTCGTTTCGCTCCACCGTCAGCGTCACAATCGTGCCAACCTGCCCCCGCATCCGATCCGCCGCTTCATCTAACGTCAAGTTGCGGGTTGGAAAGCCATTGATTTGAGTAATGCGATCGCGGGGTTGAATCCCCGCATCCTCGGCGGGCGACCCCTCAATCGGCGCAATCACCCGCAAATAGCCCTCATCATCCTGGGCAATTTGCAACCCAACCCCCGTCAGTTCTCCCGACGTATTCGTTTGCAGCGTCCGGTACTGCTTGGGCTTGAGCAGACGCGTATAGGGGTCATTCAGCATCGCCAGCATGTCCTGAATCACCCCATAAGCCTCTTCGCGATCGCGCATTGACTTGCGTAACATCCGCTGGCGCACAAACCACCAGTTCTGACCGTTGAATGTTTCGTCTAAATAAGCCCGATTCACAATCCGCCAGACCTCAGACACTAGCTTTTGCTCATCTGTAAAGGCCAAAGCTGACGGCGTTGCCCATCCCCACGAACAGAGCGCAACAAGGAATATTAAAAGTCCGGTACGAAGCAGTTTCCTAATCATGCTGACGATCTTAACCTGTTTAATTCTCTTCCCAAACAGCCCAGATGCAATGGACAAGCTACCGCTGAAGGCGGAAACAAGACCATGCAGCGCTCAAACTGTTAAGTAGTGTTAACAAATGAGTGCGTTTATGAGAAAAATTAGATTCCTTAATTTTGCTTAAAATCCTCACAAACGTCTACTCCGTCACGAGTTTGAGCAGTTTGTCAAGGTTGCTGGAGCACTATATTGACGGGTTTTGAGCAGTCATGTCTTTACATAAGCGGAGTGCAAATAAGCTAGTGCAACGCTGATATGCCTTGATACAAGCCGCGTAAATCAAGGACTGACTTCGCATTCATTTAGCGTTGAGCTATGTTACATTTTTACTGAACAGCAATGATTTCTTCGGAACGCTCGCTTCATGTTTACAAAGCAGGTTACAGATTCAAAACCCTATCAGTGGTTTCAGGAACGCCTAGAGATTCAGGCCATTGCGGATGATATCTCTAGCAAATACGTTCCTCCCCACGTCAATATTTTTTACTGCTTGGGTGGAATTACGCTAACGTGTTTTCTCATCCAATTTGCAACGGGCTTCGCTATGACGTTCTACTATAAGCCGACCGTCACCGAAGCATTTTCTTCTGTCCAATATCTGATGACCGACGTTAACTTCGGTTGGCTCATTCGCTCCATTCACCGCTGGTCAGCCAGCATGATGGTGCTGATGATGATCCTGCACGTTTTCCGCGTTTACTTGACGGGTGGTTTCAAGAAGCCCCGTGAGTTGACCTGGATTACTGGCGTCATCCTGGCTGTCATCACGGTTTCTTTTGGCGTGACTGGATACTCCTTGCCTTGGGATCAAGTTGGTTACTGGGCGGTCAAGATCGTATCTGGTGTACCTGAGGCGATTCCATTTGTGGGTTCGTTCATGGTTGAACTGCTGCGTGGTGGTGTCAGCGTCGGACAGCCGACTTTAACCCGCTTCTACAGCCTGCATACATTTGTATTGCCCTGGCTGATCGCAGTCTTTATGCTGCTTCACTTCTTGATGATCCGTAAGCAAGGCATCTCCGGTCCCTTGTAAAGTGCGGTTACCAGCGAGCAGATTCCTGTTGAGAGATCTGTACGCTTTAAGAAACGAATCAGCTTATGAAGCGCGTTTATTTCGTCCTACTGGTCTTTAAGGAGAACACCGAATAAGCTATGGCAACTTTGAAAAAGCCGAATTTAGCTGATCCGAAACTACGCGAAAAGCTAAAGCGTGGTATGGGTCACAACTACTACGGTGAGCCAGCTTGGCCCAACGATTTGTTGTACGTGTTCCCAGTTGTTATTCTGGGTACGATTGCTTGTGTTACAGCCTTAGCTGTACTTGATCCTGCAATGGTGGGCGAGCCAGCTAACCCGTTTGCAACACCGCTAGAGATTTTGCCAGAGTGGTATCTCTATCCCGCTTTCCAAATTCTGCGGATTGTTCCTAACAAGCTGCTGGGAATTGCGTTGCAAACTGCAATTCCTCTAGGTTTGATGCTTGTACCATTCATTGAGAATGTCAACAAGTTCCAAAATCCATTCCGTCGTCCAGTTGCGACCACCGTATTCATGTTTGGTACGTTGGTAACACTGTGGCTCGGAATTGGCGCAACATTCCCCATTAGAGAGTCTCTGACCCTGGGTTTGTTCTAAGTAGTCATCATATTAAACTTCCGAAAAAAGCGAGGGGAATGGGTCTTTGAGGCGCGCTCCCCTCGCTTTTTTAGTGTGTTTGCCGCACGATAGCCAGACTCCTATACAAGTCATTGCACAGCACAGCTCAAACAATCTGTGCTCTAACCTAAAATCCACGAAATAGGGTGGAGCTATGCCTACCACGCCTTAAAACTCAGACAGTGAGACAACTACGCATCTCTTCAACGCTGAAAATGCACGGCTGAACATGAGCGATCGCAAAAGCGATAACTAGCCATACTGGTTCAGGCGTTGTTGTAGCATGGCTAAGCCGCGCTACAACACGTCCAGGTTCTAACCAGAGCTGATACAAGCTATGCAAAGAAAAAGGCACGCAGAGCGTGCCTTTTATAAAAAAAAATTGAGGAGTGCCAATCTAAAGAGAACTTATCCTTCGCTACCTGCGCCTGCTCCCGTTAACTGAGCAGCAATCTGTGGTGGCAGAATGACCTGATCAATGGCGTGAATTACACCATTGCTAGCTTCAATGTCTGGTTGAGTTACCATTGCTTCGTTGACCATAACACTGCTGCCATCAACCTGGAGGTTAACTGGAGAACCCTCAACGGTGCTAACTTCGCCAGGTTGGATTTCACTGGACGTGACTGCCTGCGGCACAACGTGGTAGGTCAAAATCTGACGGAGTAACTCTTGATTTTCTGGCAGTAGCAGTTGATCTAGCGTTCCTTCCGGCAGTTGATTGAAGGCTTCGTCCGTTGGGGCAAACACGGTATAGGAAGAACCATCTTGAGAGAGGGTTTCAGTCAGCCCAGCAGCCTCAATAGCCTGCGTTAAAGTATTGAATGATCCAGCACTAGATGCAACTTCAACAATCGAACCGTTGGCCGCGGCATCGGTCTCCATATCACTAGCTACCGGTTCTTCTGCTGTGTCTGTACCATCAACTGCGGCAGGATCTTCAGTTGTAGGAGCAGTCGTTACAGTATCCTGTTCAGTTGCACAAGCGGACACTGTAACTACGGTGCCGAGCGTTAAAATTCCGGCTAAGATTTTTTTGGTAACCGCTGTGGTTGCTAGTCGCTTCATAAAAAATGTCCTTAAACGATGTTTACGCTTCATATCTATCTGGTGAGCGCACTACTCATTCGGTATGACCGCAAATGAGCAACACAACATAAAACTTAACAATGCTATTCACCTATGGCGTTCGTCGAAAGGTAGATCTTGTGGCGATGTAAATGCATAACTGGGCCACAACCTATGTCTTTAGTTGTAGATCTGCTTCATCGTGGTTCAATTCCTGTTGGTCATACCGTTAGAACGCAGCTATACACAGGATTCAGTTGATTTAGGGTATTTGAATAATGGCTAAAACATTTGGACACCGCCTGCGTCAGCAAATAGCAGCTTCTTTTGCGATGTCGGATGAAGTATGGCAGCGGCACGCTAATCCTTGGAGTGTTTGGACGCGAAACACTGTTTTACCCCTATTGATTTTGGCTCTGTGGTCGCGGATATGGTTGGGAATATGGTCGATTTTCGCGATCGCAGCAGCATTATTCTGGATGTGGCTCAATCCTAGGCTGTTCGAGCGGCCTATATCGACGGATAACTGGGCTTCTAAAGCAGTGCTTGGGGAACGAGTGCTATTAAATCAAGACCAAGTTCCAATTCCGGCTCATCATCAACAAATGGCAACCATCCTCAATCTAGTGGCGGCGCTGGGCATCCCGTTTTTAGTCTGGGGCGTGGCGGCACTACAAATTTGGCCGACGCTGTTTGGCAGCGGCTTGATTTATGCTGGCAAGCTGTGGTTTCTCGACCGGATGGTGTGGCTTTATGAGGACATGAAAGAGGAAGCACTGGAGTATCAAAGCTGGCTGTATTAATCGCTGCTTAAGTTTAAGGCTGAATCAAAAAAGGCTGAAGGTTAACACTGCGAATTATCTTTGGCACTTCCGATGGCCGTTGCCTATGATGGACAAAATCGTTTGGCACGAAAAAACATGATTGGCAAATTGTTTGGTAAACAGCCTCCAGAACCATCAAAACCCGGTAAGCCTGATCAGTCGCAGAGTATCAGCGGCACAAGTATCACGGGCAGCATGGTGCAGATGGGGCAAGCGGGACGAGATTTGCAGCAGAACCAAACCGGAGATTTGCAAACGCAGCAAAGTATTACGAGTGCTGAAGTTGTGAGCTTACTGGACAAGTTGGAGGCGGAGATCAAAGGCGCAGCGATTAATGAAGCTGTACGAGATGAACTGTTAGATTATTTGCGTCCGGCCAAGCGGGAAGCAGCCAAGGAAAATCCGCAAAAAGAACTGGTGAAACAAACCCTGAAGCAGGTCAGTGAAACCCTGAAGACCTTGGAGGAAACCACCAAAGCAGGTAAAAGCCTCTGGCAAACTGGAGTAGAAATCTTTAAAGCCGTTGCCCCCTGGATTGGCGTTGCGGCAGCCTTTTTTGGGGTGTGAGCGATTTAAGCAAAGAGATGGTGTGCAGGATACCCGCAGAACATGGCATCACAGGATCAGAATCAAAATCAGGATCAGAACATTGAGAATAGCCAAATTGAAGACAGCCAAGTTCAATTTTCTCAGGCGGGGCGAGACACCCTCAGTTTTCAAAATAGCCACGACAACCAAATCACCATCACCAATGTCATTCTGAGATGGTTTGGTCAGCCTGCGTCGTCTGAAGTTAACTGGCGGTGGGCGCATCAGCTACTCAAGGAAAAGCAACTACCGGAAATTCATAAGCGGTTGATGGATACCCTGGGGCGAGATCGAACCTTAATTCCCATTGACCTGAACGAGCAGATGGATTGTGTGGGGCGTTCTCTGCTGGAAGCGAAGCGAGAGTTGCAGGTACAGGGAGAACCACAGGGCGAGATTGACCCACGACAGCTTTTGATTGAAACCTTTGGCCGAGAAGATATTGCTGGCAAGCTGTTGATCCTCGGTACACCGGGAGCGGGCAAAACCACAGCACTGCTCAGCTTAGCCGAACAGCTTGTTTGTGGGGCACTGGCAAAACCGAAAACAGTGATTCCGGTGCTGTTTGAACTCTCGACCTGGCGGAACGACAACCAGAGCATTCGTGATTGGCTGATTGAACAGCTCTATGAGCAGCACAACGGCGATCGCAAAGCCAAGATCTATGAACAATGGTTGGATCAGGAAGTGCTGCTGCCGCTGATGGATGGTTTAGATGAGTTGGGGTTGGTGCGGCAGCAGAACTGTATGCTGAAGCTGAATGAATTTGCCAAGCACTATCCCAAACTGGTGGTGTGCTGTCGGGTGAAGGAATTGAACCAGGCTAATATCAGGCTTGATACGCTGCGGGGAGCCGTCAGCCTACAGCCATTATCGAATGAGCAAATTCGGACATATTTTGAAACGCGGCAGTCGCCGCTGTGGTCGGTGATTCAGGAAAACTCAGACTTACAAAAGCTCTTGGAACGAATGCCGGACGATGAGCCGGGGCTGTTACGGATTCCGCTGTTTGTCTCTCTGGCCGCGAAAGCTTACGACCCCAAATATCCCTTCCAAACCAAGGCGGATTTGCTGAGCCAATACATTGGGCAGCAGCTATCGTACGGTGTGCGCAGCTATGATCGCCGTAATAACCCAAACAAGCAAGACTGGGCTTACAAGACATTTGACCAAGAACCGGATAGGCGACAAACCGAACGGACGCTGCGCTGGCTGGCACGCCAGTTGCAGCAAACCAACACGGTAGAGCTACTGATTGAGCGCATACAGCCCAGTTGGTTAGAAACTCAACAGGCACGACGACGCTATCGGCTGATTGTTGGGCTGATTTACGGGCTGATTGGAGGGCTGATTTACGGGCTGATTTACGGGCTGATTTTAGGTCTGATTGGAGGGCTGGATTCCATCCAGCCTATTGAATCCTTCAAAATTTCGATGTCGCACGCAGTGCGACGAGAAATTCTCAAAGAATTAAAGGAAACGCTGATTTACGGTCTGATTTTAGGTCTGATTTTAGGTCTGATTTTAGGTCTGATTGGAGGGCTGATTGGAGGGCTGATTGGAGGGCTGAAACAAGATTTACAACTGCGATTTTTACCCAATCAGGGTATCCGAAACTCATTCAAAAGTTTTCTATGGACAACTGTTCTGAGTTATCCCCTTGGAGTTGTATTCGCATCCTTAGGTGTAATACCTAGAGTCATTGCCGAAGGCATTAGCGATGGAGTCGGTTTAGGAGCAATCCTTGACTCTCTCTGGCAAATATTTCCACAATTTTTAGTGCCCGGTATCTTTGGAGCGCTATTCTTTGGTTTTGTAGTAGGCGGTGGACTTCCCTGTATCCAACATCTTTGCCTCCGTCTCGTCCTCTGGCAAAGCGACCTCGCTCCCTGGAATCTCGCCCGCTTCCTCAACTACTGCACCGAGCGGCGACTGCTGCAACGGGTCGGCGGTCGCTATCGTTTCCTCCACCGCGAACTCCTCGATCACTTCGCTCAAAACACAACATCCTCATAAATCGCATCAACCGACAAAGCCCCATCCACACTCATCAACGTAACTTCTGCCCCATCCTCATAGGGCACATACAGCCACGCCCCATCCCCACTCCGCCGAAACAGCTCCACCGTCTTCGCTGCCGACCCCACCAAAACATACTCCTGCAAACTCGCCAACCGACGATACAGCGCAAACTTGCCGCCCCGGTCATACGCTTCTGTTCCTGGCGACAACACCTCAACAATCACACAGGGATAGCGAATAAACTGCTGAGCCGTGCGATCGCGCTCATCACAACTCACACTCACATCCGGATAGACAAACGGCCCCTGCTCCGTAATACCAACCCTGGCATCCGAATTACGCACCTTGCACCGTCCCCGCAACTGCCCCCGCAAAATACTCGCCACATTGAGCGCAATGTCCGCATGGGGCAGCGTTCCCCCCGTCATCGCAAACACATCCCCATCAAAATACTCATACCGCAGCTCTTGCTGGGCTTCCCACTCAAAATATTCGTCCGGAGTCAAACGCGATTGGGGATGAGTCGCAACCATAGATACGCTCCCGGTTTGCTATCTAAATAACGATGGTGCAGGATGTATCTTGATCATAGTCGTCTTAAACCAACAGCTCCAGGCTAAACAAAGATGTGCGATCGCACTTTACTCTTGGTTCTGAAAGGGTTTAGTAAACTAGGAGAGCTGATTTGCAGTCGCGATTTAAAGAATCGGTACAAGGCGGAAGTCTCGCAGAATCAGCCTCGTACCAACTAAATTCAGGCAGTTTGAAAAGATCTGTATCTAAATTCCTAATCCAAAATTGTTTTTGCATAAGGTAGGAACAGCTTACGGGTTTCTAATACCAATTCTCCAAATTTCCGCATCTAAAAGCAGCTCCCCGCTCCCTCCCCTACTCCCCTACATCTGCCCTAACCCCATTCACGAGAAACGGTATCCCTAAGCTCTACTAACTAGCATCCTGAATAAATTGAGGCTTAAGCAATGTCTGCTATCGGTGTAATTGGCATTATTTTGCTGATTGTGAGTGTGATCGCCTATTGGATCAGTCGGAGTCAAAAATTGCGTAGCTTCAGCCTCAAATCGGCTCGTGCCGCTTCTATCAACGACTTACATCAACTGGCACAAGATATTGCCAAAGAAATCGGGGCAGGCAACTGGCAAGACTACGTGCGGCTTTGGGGAGAGGTTCGCTCTGATCAACCGCTGCAGTCGCCTCTCAACCAAACCCCCTGCGTCTACTACACCATGACAGTCACGCAGGAATACGAAGAAACCGTCACCGAAAAAGACGACGACGGCAACACCAAGCAAACCACTCGCCGCAGTTCCGAAACCGTCTCACGTAATCAGCAATCGATCCCGTTCCAGTTACGCGACGACACAGGTATTATTACCGTCGATCCCGATCAGGCCGACATCGAAACCGTGAAAATCTTGGATGAGTTTCGCCCCGATAACGACGTGGCTGGCAAAATATCGTTCGGTTCGTTCTCCTTCTCCATCGGCCATTCCATATCCACGCCCCGTCGCAGAATTCTGGGCTATCGGTTTACAGAATCCATTTTGCCCGTGAATCGGGAAGCCCTCATCGTCGGTATGGTGACGGACAGTACGGGCAAGCTAGCGATTCGAAAACCCCTTGATGACAAAAAATATATCATCACCCTCAAACCCTACGAGGTACTGACCAAAGCCGCCGACAATAACGCAAAAACCGCATTTTACGTTGCGATCGCAACCGCCATCCTAGGAGCCATCTTCCTTCTCATCGGGATTTTACCTTAGATGAGTTAGAGCGTTGGCGTACTCATCTCAATCCGTCGCCGTAAAACATCACTATTGGCCTGTAAATTTTGTCGAATCGCCTCAATTTGATCCATCTGGGGCTGTAGTCGCTTGAGCTGCTGTTTAGCATCGTACTTACGACGGAGCGCTGCCCGAGCTAAATCCGTGCGATCACGCTTCAGTGCTAGCATGGCTACCCGATGCCAGGTGTCAATATCGGCCTGGGTTTGCTGATACTGAGGCCGCACCTGCTTTTCAGCCTCGTAGAGATTGACGATGGCCTGCTTGAATAGCTCCAGCGATCGCGCCGGATCTTCCTCATAGGTCGCCTGATCAATTAACGGTTGCGATTTGGAAAAATCAAGAATTTCAGGATAGAGACCATAGTTAATTAACTGACCGCTCTCGCTGCGGCCAATTTTGCACCAGGTCGCGAAGTGTTCGCAATTATTTGTGAACACTTCGCGACCTGGTGCTCACCCAAGCGGCTAATCGCTCGATTTACCACAATTTCTGGCAAAAAAGCAGTGATGTACAGCTTGATGCGAATCGGCTGGTTCTGAGCAAATTCTGCGATCGCAGTTTGAGTAATCGTGGCCTCGCCCGCTTTGCGGTAGTGAATAACACTGCCATCGCCGCAGTCAATGCCGTGATGCTGATAGGTATGCGGCACCAGCGGCATTTGCCGCATCACATAAATTTGATCGCCCTTTGCCATGAAACCTATTCGTACCGTCAACACGCTCATTCAGTATTGATCAAGTCCGGCCCCAATGGGTTCAGTCTTTGGTGTAAAACTTTTAGCCTTCCGCCAGCGATCGCAAATCTGCTGCGACGGATTCGGCACTGGCATAGCGCACCATTGGCTCTGGATGCGTCAATGTCCGAATGATGTGGGTCATCTGATTCGATAATCCCGTGACATATTCTGGATAGAGCCGTCGGCCTTGATCGCGGGTGCCGTAGTAGAGTTCCGGCGACTGTCCCGTCAACAAAAAGATCAGCAGCGGGCCAAGCGCATACAGATCCGTAGTGGCGTCCAACTCTCCACCCATTTCCTCCGGCGCAGAATAAACCGATAAACCACTGGGTCGATCCACACCCAGCAAGTCATGTTCAATCACATCAAAATTAACCACTGCCAGCTCAAGCTGGGCCGTCGGGCTACCGCGTAGCACCAGCGAGCTAGGATTCAAATTACGATGCAAAATAGGCGGAGACTGTCGGTGGAGATAGCTCAACACATCACAAAGCTGCATCATCCATCGAGCCGCATCCGCCTCTATCACCGGACCTTGCTTCCGAATCCATTGGGCTAGCGTCGGCCCGCGAATCAGCTCCATGATCAAGTAAAGCTGACCGTTGACCTCAATGTAGTCCAATAAACGGGGAATTCGAGAATGGTGCAGTTGATGCAGCAAATCCGCCTCCCGCTGAAAGGCTTCCCGTGCCTGGGGATGACCTGCCCAATCCGGGTTTAACGTCTTCATCACCACATTATGGCCTTCCTGATCGAAGCCCTCTTGCCACGCCCAGTAGGTAACGCCAACCTCTCCCCGACCAAGCTGTCCCACGATTTGATAACCTGCGATCGCCATTAGCGGATGCAACGGTTTGCCACAATCACGGCAAAACAGCTTGCCCGGATTCGCATGGGGACAATCACTTTGCATCTGCTCCGAAAGCGGTGGCCCATCATCTAGCTGCTTGGGTCGCAAACGCGGCACTGTGTATTCAGCATGGGTTTCCATCCCGTGAGATGTATCCATGCCAAAACTGTGATCAAAGAAATCACTTAAATCCGATGCATCCGATGCATCGAATTTGGTCGTATCGGGTCTAGTAGTCTCAGAGTAATCTGCCCGTGCTGGCTCCGGCTGATCGGGCAGGCGCAGATGATCAGGAACCGGAATCACCGACGACTTTGGTGGCGTATCAGCCTCGTCTAAAGGAGTATCGTCAACCACCGCCGTCCGACCACCAGGAACAGGCACCTGGGACTGGCCAACCGCCTGATTCTCAGACGCCATTTTTTGAATATGCTGAAGCGCATCTTGCCCCATGAGAATCTGAATATTAGGACCGGAGCGGGCTAAGCGGATGATCACCCCATCTTGCGCCGGCATCTGGGTAATACGCTTACCGTCAACATAAGTGCCGTTTGTGCCCAAATTGACAATCTCCCATTGGTTGCCCTGCTGTCGAAGTTCAACGTGATGGCGTGAGACGACAGCACTGTAGAGCACAACATGATTGTCTGTTGAGCGTCCAATTCGAATCACGGATTCGTTTTCAAACGACCAGTTTTGAACAGGTGTCTTTTTTTGCGGATGTAGAAGAAGCAGAGTAATCACATTCTCTGGAATCAGTGTGTGGATAAATCAGCGATCGCGGCAAACCAAACAATGCCTTCGTGATTCTATGTGTAATCTTGACGCATAAAACAGAACATCAAGAAAATTGAAAAATAAAGGAAACTTTGTCGCCTTTCCCTAAAGCAATCCGATCGCCGGGACGTAATCGATGGCGATTGCCCAGGGGAAGCGGTAGGTTGTTGACGTAGGTACCATTCGAACTTCCAACATCCTCAATATAGTAGATATCGCCCTCGACTCGAATATCAGCATGCACCCGTGAAACAATTTCTGAGCTAGGAAAACCCGAAACGTCAATATCTGGGGGAATACGGTCATTGGGTTTGCCCATGTGAATCAGAGACAAATTAGCAGGCAGTTCAATCACCGTATTGGTTTGGATATGCAGCAGGCGGGCCGTTTGCTGCTGTAACTGCGTTGCGTTGTCTGGAGGAGCTGGGGGGGCAACAGCGTCAGGTATGGGAGCAGGAGGCGATGACGCGGAGACTGCGGCGGCACTTGCTAATTGAGCCGCCTCTGATGAGGACATGGCTGCTTCAGTGTTGGGAGGCATGGGAGCAACTGGGTCAGGCTGCACCAGCGGATCGGGGGGCGTCAAATCGGGAATTTCAGCCGATGATGATGACGCAAACGATTCAAAATCTGGCAAATCAGACGATGGCGAAGCTGATGCGGCAGGAGTTGAGGGTGGCGCAGCCTGGAGATTGAATCCACATTGTCCACAAAAACTGGCATCGGCCTGCACCGGGGCTTGACAGTTGGGGCAGGCGATCATCTCTGGCAGCGGCGTGTAACAGGCTTCACACTGCACGGCTCCATCTGGATTTTGGTGATTGCAATTTGGGCAAACAATCATGGGCATCCCCCACACAATGCGACCATCATAAAAAATGGTTGGCTGTAGAAACGGCTGAACGTGCTTGATTTTAATTGAATGTGTTGGATTTTAATATTGCGATACGGCCATTAGCATAATTGAGATTTTGATTGGGATGGGGTTTGGGAGGTAAAGGGATAGATGGGTGGATGAGTAAGGGAGTGGATGGGTAGGAGAGTGATGGGGCGCGGGGGAGCTAAGGGGGCAGGGGAGATTTGGTTGATAACTAGACGGTGACGGGGCTGAGGTTTTCGCCAGCAGCTTGATCGAGGAGCCAAATCAGTTCGCCCTGCTGGGGTTGAATAAATTTGGAGGGGTAGGTGTCGTGATTGGCTTCTGAGTTGAAGACGTGGGAGAGGGCATCTTGTTTATCGGCTCCGGCTACGACGAACAAGATGGTGCGGGCGCAGTTAATTAGCGGTACGGTGAAGGTGATGCGGGGTTGGCCGTCTTTGTTGCCAACGGTAATTCTGCGATCGCACACTTGCAGAGCTTCCGTATGGGGAAACAGTGAGGCCGTGTGACCATCATCGCCCATACCCAGCAGCACTACGTCAAACTCAGGAAAATCAGCAGTTTTGCCCGTTTTTTCCTGGAAAAAAGCTTGAATCGTTTGGTCGTACTGGGCGGCGGCTGTTTCTGGTTCCGGTGCATCGGTGGGCATCGGGTAAATATTTTCGGCGGGAATGCTGACATGATCGAGCCAAGCTTTGCGAGCCATCCCGGCGTTGCTGTCCGCATGTTCAGCCGGAACGTACCGCTCATCGCCCCAAAAAATGTAGACCTGATCCCACGGCAAATCCTGTTTGGCAAGCGCTTCGTAAAGGGGCTTTGGCGTACTGCCACCAGAGAGAGCAATGGTGCAAAATCCCCGATCTGCGATCGCGCTTTGCAGACGGTCAACGGTGATTTGCAGCGCCCGCTCAATCAACGCGAACTTATCGGACAGAACTTCTACGGTTCGACTCATAGTCTAAGTACCTCAACAATCGTTACGGTTGATGCGATATCCCTCAGAACCCTAGCGCAATCTGGCCCACAGTCTCATCTCTCTCAGGGAATTGTAAGAATTCAGGCCGAAATCTGTGTAAAAATCCTGTCTAGCGCTTGATCAACCCTCACTGCCAACCTCAATGATTTCCATAATTTTGCCTTGCATCAACGAGATGCGCCACGGCTATCTGCTCAGCATTTTGGACAACCTGATGGCGCAAGTGGGGGAAAAGGAAATCATCATTGCCCTTAGCCCCAGCGACGATGGCACCCGAGAAGCGATCCTGAAGTATCCAGACATTCAGTTGATCGAGGCTGAAGCGAACAATCGCGCCCAGCGGTTCAATATAGGCATTGCCGCCAGTCAGGGCGACATTATTTTGCTCCATCACCCCGCCACCCTACTACCCGCCCACACAGCCCTCCAGCAAATTGAGCAGGTGTTAAGCGATCCCGCGATCGCATGGGGCGGTTTTAGCCATCAGTTTGATCTCAACCACTGGCTACTGCGGTTTACCTCCTGGTATTCCACTTATCAACGGGGACAGCGCGGCGGCATTTTGTACTTTGATCACTGCGTTTTCGTGCGCCGCGAAGTCCTCGAAAAGATTGGTGGCGTGCCGGATTTGGATATTTTTGAAGATACGGCATTCAGTGAAGCGCTACGGCAACACGGTCAACCTGCGATCGCACCCGGCAACGTCATCACCTCTGCCCGCCGATTCCGCGATCGCGGAATTTATCAGCACGCCCTGCTAAATCAGTGGCTTAAACTCACCTATCGTTTAGGAATTAACCCACGTCTATTGAACCGCTGGTATGAGCGCAACGTCCAAATCAACGTCCGCTATTGGAAATAGTAGCCACCAGTCAATATTGCTCTATATTCAGTGTTGTTGGTTTACTAAACAGGATGGTCACTTGAGCCAGTTGACCACATTACACAAACCGTTGCAGTGTGTTCAATTTCAATTAAATTGGGGCATGATAATATGCGCAGCCCCATTCAGTTGCGATGAATACAAATTCATCGCTACGCTAAAGTCTGCACGACTTAACTGATGCGGCCTCTCCGATACCGGATGCCACATCATCAGTAGGCAATGGCAATATTGAGAATCACGCCAGTGTTCATCCTCCGTCTTTAGAATCAGGTTCTTAGAGTAAGGTCAGTATTTTTATGAGTTATATGGATTCACCCAGCAATGCACCGATGACGGGCAGTGCGCCCAGTGCGCCCATGACATCCATTGCCCTAAAAGTCGTTGGAGTTGTGACCATTTTGGCCTCCATCCTCGACTACATCATGATCATCTTTCCCACCAACTTCAGTAATCGAGGCTGGCAGTTGGAAATGATTAGCCAGATCGTCGATCGCGGCATTGTACCGATGGTTGGGGTAGCGCTTTTGCTTGCTGGATATTGGGTGCAGAGTATTAGTGGCCAGAGTGGTCGCCGAGCTGCTTGGGCTGATTTGAGGGTCTGGGCACTAGTGCTATCCGCCATTTTTGGCTTGGTCTTTTTGATATTTACGGTGCTTCATCCGAATAACGTCCGCGTCAACAGCCAGCAAGCTCTAGAGCAAATTCAGGAAGAAGCAACTACAGCCGAAACTCAGCTCGAAGGCCGATTGTCTCAAGAGCTGGAACAGCAGCGCAGCCAAATTGACGCTCTGATTGAAAATGAAGATTTGCTCGCTCAGGCCATTGAAAGTGGCCAGGTGCCACAGGAGCAAGCAGCCCTCCTGCGTCAGTTCCGCGAAGACCCCCAAGCGCTGGATCAGTTTTTGCAAGAGCGGGTTGGCCAGTTCCGGGGTCAAATTCAGCAGGAAATTGGTGGGCGACGGGAGGAAGCCGCTCAGCAGATTCGCCAAGAAGCCCTAAAATCCGGTATTCGGGTGTCAGTCAGCAGCTTGATCCTAGCCATTGGCTACTTCATCATCGCGGTCGTAGGCTTCCGCAATTTGAAAGCTGGCGCTTAGATTTCCTCTCCGCATGTTTGGGTCTGAAGCGCATTTGACCTATCGATTTTGACCTATCGACAAGGTGGTGGCCTCACTGGGTATCTCTGGATACAGACCAGCGTTATGCCAAATAAATGCTGATGGTTGATGTGCCATGCTTTGTACGGCACATTAACCATCAGAACCCAGCTAGATAAAGCTGGCAGTATTCAATACAAATACAGATAGACATAGAGATTTAGAATACAAAGGGCTGTACGGTTCTGTACAGCCCTTTGTGTGTTCAGTGCTGTGGCATTTGTTGTTGTGATATGCCTTTATGGTGTTGATGACTTTTGCCTGAATTCGGGAAAAATGTTGAAAGACCTGGTAAAAAAAGTGTCCAAGTAGGTAAGACAGCTCACTACTCCAATCGCCATCTGAATTTTAATATCCACATGTTTTCGATATACATCCTGACCTACAACGAAGAGATCGATATTGCCGAATGCATCGAGTCGGCTCTCCTCTCAGATGATGTGATTGTCGTCGATTCCTTCAGTCGCGATCGCACCTGCGAAATTGCCCAGCGCTATCCTGTACGCCTAGTGCAGCATGAGTTTGCCAGTCACGGTCAGCAGCGGACGTGGATGCTGCGCGAAGTGCCAACTAAGTATGACTGGGTATATATCTTGGAAGCCGATGAGCGGATGACGCCAGAGCTGTTTCAAGAGTGCCTGAAGGCGATGCAGTCCGATGAATACATAGGCTACTACGTGGCCGAGCGAGTCATGTTCATGGGCCGCTGGATTCGCCACAGCACCCAGTATCCCCGCTACCAAATGCGGCTGTTCTGTAAAGACAAAGTTTGGTTCACCGACTACGGCCATACAGAACGCGAGGTCTGTGACGGCCCCACCGGATTCTTGCAAGAAACCTATCCTCATTACACCTGCGGCAAAGGATTCGACCGCTGGATCGACAAGCATAACCGCTACTCTAGCGACGAAGCGAAAGAAACCCTGCGCCAATTGGAATCAGGTTCCGTCAACTTACCGCAAATTGTTTTCGGGAAAACCGAGGTTGAGCGCCGCCGGGCCCTCAAAGATTTATCGCTGCGGCTGCCCTTTCGTCCGGTCGTCCGCTTTTTCTACATGTACTTCATTCTGGGCGGCATCTTAGACGGGCATGCTGGCTTTGCTTGGTGCATGCTGCAAGCCTTTTACGAATACCTAATCACGCTCAAGGTGTGGGAATTGCGCCACATGCCCATTTCTTACCCCAGTCCGGAGACGGATTCAGAACCAGCTCAGTTACCGCTGGCCAATGAACCCGATTCATCTAACTCAGTTGATGCAGTGCCCAGTAATCGCTGATAGTGTGGCAACGGCTATTAGTCAAGTGCAAGATGCTAATTTCTGGGGTATTCTGAGAAATATAAAATGTTACGGACGATACTAATCTGCTAGTCGAGGCTGCTCTGTTAGCACGCGGCATTTACCGATATGAACCTCGGCTTAGATAACTTCAATCTAAGTTGGGGTTGAAGCGTAGCCAGATAACGTAGTTTGACAAAAGCTTACGTGTAGTACTGATAACAAACTGATAACAAATTATTTTTATTTCTTCAGTAGCTCTGTCTGTAGTAAGGGATCTTGAAGCGAAGAGAGTTCACCTCTTGCACTCAAACTCGAAGAGATGATTTACCACCGCATAAGTAGTGGCTAGTAGTAGTGGTGAATACCTCTTCTAGGTTTCCAAATTGGCAAGGGACAGGGTTACGAGAGAAAAAAGTATTAGCCGTAGCGCAGGATGCTTGATACAAATCGTTACAGAGC
This sequence comes from Thainema salinarum CENA647, assembly GCF_057732415.1. Taxonomy (NCBI): domain Bacteria; kingdom Bacillati; phylum Cyanobacteriota; class Cyanophyceae; order Leptolyngbyales; family Leptolyngbyaceae; genus Thainema; species Thainema salinarum. The sequence continues at coordinate 4,757,569 of NZ_JBYJZJ010000022.1, read as the reverse complement.
TTAAAACTATAAAAGAGAAAGTACAAAAACGGCTGAGACTGTTGCACGATTGGAACATTGTTTTTATTCGTACATCCGATGTTATTTTGTTCGATCGATTAGGATCGAATGAGGAGGCCGCATCAAGCTCGCACAACGATCACCGCTGTGGCTATGAACTAGCCGATGTGATTGACTTACCGCTGTTTTATCTGCGATCGCAGTTTGATCACCATCCGTTGCAAGGAGAATTGGGTTGTCTGTGCTTCAACGCCTAAAGCAAGATCTGAAAAATGACCTAATTGCGGGTTTGCTAGTGGTTATTCCATTGGCCACCACAATTTGGTTGACGACGACGGTGTCCGCTTGGGTCGTCAACTTTTTGACGCGGGTGCCTAAACGGATCAATCCGTTTAATGATCTGCATCCCATCCTTAGTAATTTGCTGAATCTAGGCGTCGGGTTGGCGGTTCCGCTGCTGTGCATTTTGATCATCGGTTTGATGGCCCGCAACATTGTAGGACGCTGGCTGCTGGACTTTGGCGAGCGTATCCTCCAGGCGATTCCCTTTGCGGGTTCGGTGTACAAAACGCTGAAACAACTTCTGGAAACTCTGTTTCGGGATACCAGTTCCAAGTTTCGCCGCGTAATTTTGGTGGAATATCCTCGGCGCGACATGTGGGCGATCGCATTTGTCACGGGTACAATTGCCAACTCAATGCAGCCAGAACTACCCGGCCCCATGCTGAGCGTTTTTATCCCCACAACGCCCAACCCGACCACTGGCTGGTACGCCATTGTGCCGGAGAATGATGTGATTAACTTGTCGATGTCGATTGAAGATGCCTTCAAAGTCCTCATTTCGGGTGGGATTGTCGGCCCTGGCTCTTTTGCCTCGCCCGCTGACCCCGCTGCTGACGAAAACCCACCAGATGTCACCACTGCGCTATCGCTCAAGTCGTCCTCGGCTCAACCGCTGGATTTAGATTTGGGACTCGAATCGCCAACGGAATCGACCATGAATCTGCGATCGCAAACTCTGCCATCCCTTGCCCATGACGACGATATTGGATAGCGTTATTAAGCCATTATTAAGCTGAATACTCCTTACCTTTAATTCACTGCCATGCAAGCTCGCCGAATCGCCCGTGAACTGGCTCTGCTGAGTCTGAGTCAGCTTCCTTCTGATCCCCGTAAAATTCAGGCACAGCAGCTTCAAGATGTTGTTCTAGCCGCTGTGCGAACGCTGACGGCTGAAGCTCAGGATGCTCTGGAAACCGCTGCCGCTGAACTAAAGCGGGGCAATAACCGCCTACTCGAAAGCGAGACGCGTGCTACGACTATCGACAGTGCCCGCACCATGCTGGCTGAAGCCGCCGAAATTACTCAAACAGCCATTAACCTTGTGGGTAATGCGCTAGAGCTGCCCGAGTTTATTCAGCTAGCTAATCAGCGGGAAGTCCGAGATTACTCTATGCAGATTTTGACCCATGTCGTGGCACACAAGGCCGATATTGATGATCTGCTGGTACAAAATTTGGTCGATTGGCAACTGAACCGTCTTGCCAAAGTGGATCAGGATATTTTGCGTGTAGCTGTGGCGGAGATTAAGTATCTGGGCGCACCGGAACGGGTTGCAATTAATGAAGCCGTTGAAATCTCCAAACGCTACAGTGGCGAAGAAGGCCATCGTTTCATCAATGGCGTCCTGCGTCGGGTCAGCAACTATCTCAAATCTAAAACAGCTGCGGGAGGTTCCACCTCGACTCCATCCGGTAATTCTGCAGAAACCGAACCTTCCATCTCATAAGGGCCGCTGCGACTGCTATGAATCGACTGCTATGAATCAACGGTGGTTAATGGTCGCTCTTGAGATCAGGGCTGAGGACTGAGTGTTGAATGCTGAATGCTGAGTGAGCTAAAACTCGCCTCATGCCTTACTTTTTTGAGTGCCGAGTGCTGAGAATCAATATTGAGCTTAGTAAATGCCATATCTATCAAACTATAGGTGAAGCATAGACATTTATTTGCCTTAGAAAGAAAGTATGTGAACTAGCTGTGTGAATTGGTCAACCGAAGTTGGAACGGCTATAAAACTGGGTGCTAGAATCTCGAATAGCAATCGGAATTCTCTGAAATGCCACGCATACTGTCTTAGTTGCGGGTAATTTCATTTTCAATCCGGATGTTGCGAGAATTACAGCAGCCACGGCAAAGATACTCAAATCTGTTGATGTATTTCGCTTGAGGCTGATTGAAGATCAGTAAAGTTAGTCCTCTTTTATATCGTTCTGTTAATACTCTGCTTGTGCATCCTCAGAAGACGCAAAAAATCGATTTAAGCAAAGAGTACCCTTGCCCTTGTTGCCGACGCGGTCGGTTAAGGGCGATTGTCCTTACAGAGGCATTCGGTTGCGATCGCTGTCAAAAAATTTTTGTTATCCAAGACAGCGGCTATGTCCTTGAACAGCTTTCGACCACATACCCTTATAAGCGGGCGTGGCAGTGGACAGGGCAACAGTGGAATCTAGAGCATTCCAAGTTCAATCGCAGCTATATTCCATTAACGTTGGTTATTATGCTGGCGTTTATTGTGGCGCTACTATTGCTAAGGGCGCTACAGCTTTCAGTAGCTAGTGGTACTCTTTGGCAAGCAGTTATGGTGTTTGCCCTCATTGCGTTGCTCGTAGTGCTATGGATTGCATGCAGACGATAATTCATGACGACTGACCCTAATTCCTCTTTGATTCGACTACTGCGGCAAGCTCAAGATGGCTTTCAGGATTTGATCAGCCTGGAATCTGCTGACCGCAAACAGATGATTCGCCTGATGGCAGAGGCTGTACTGGCTGCTCAGGACAATATTCTGGAAGCCAATACGCTAGATTTAGAGGCCAGTCGGGAGATGGCTGTGCCCGATTTGATTCTGGATTGGCTTAAGCTCACGCCAGAGCGGTTGCAGTTAGCGGCGTCTTTCTTAGAGCGATTAGCCAATTTACCTGATCCGCTGCGCTATTCGTATAGCCCTCGTCCCCTGCAAGAGGGGCAATTGTGCTGCCAAATTGTGCCGTTAGGCGTGGTGGCATTGATTTATGAAGCGCTGCCGGAGCTCAGTGCGATCGCAGCTGGACTATGCTGCTTTACGGGCAATAGCCTCGTCCTTAAAGGGGGCAGTGAAGCGAGCCACACCAATGAAATTATCGTTCAGGCCATTCAAATTGCGCTGTCAGAAGCGGGCTATCCTATCTCCGGTATTACCCTGATGCCAGCGGAGCAAACCAGCACGATTCGTAGCCTGGTAACTCAAGACTCAGGCTTGAACCTAGTGATTCCCTATGGTCGTCCTAGTTTGGTACAGCAGGTGATGCGCCAATCGGCTGTACCGATTCTGCGGGCGGCGATGGGTAACTGCTACTTGTACTGGTCATCCACGGGCAATTTGGATCTCGTGCGCTGGATGATTTTAGATAGTCATCAGAGCGAACCAGATCCGGTCAACGCCATCGAGAAAGTACTGATTGCCCGCAACCATAATCCCTCGACGCTGACGATGGTTTGGAATGCACTGCAAGATAAAGGCTATGAGTTGCGCGGGGATCAGATTTTAGTTAATGAGTTTCCAGAACTTATCTTGGCCGAGGACGATGAATGGTCGCAACCTTATCTAGAAAAGGTTATTGCCTTTAAAGTCGTAGACGACATTGATGAAGCAATTCGCTGGATTAATAATCACAGCAGCAGCCACGCCGATTCCATCGTCACCGAGTCCTATTCCGAAAGCCGACAGTTTTCAATGCAAATTCAAAGTGCATCGGTCTACGTCAATACATCACCACGCTTTTATCGCAACCCACCCGACAGTAATGCGATCGCATTGGGTATGTCTAATCAGCGCAGCCCTCATCGGGGATTAATCGATATCGCCGCGCTGACGACAACCAAACAGGTGATTCAGGGTTAATGGTGTATTCGTTAATCGGGTTCACTCATTTGGGTTAATTAAGACCATTTGTTAGTTTATCTAACTGGCTTGTAGAGACTGAGTAGCTTCAACATGTTGAATAATTTGCTGGTCAGTTGCATCAATGCAGCGTAAACAGGCAATCGTCCCTTCTGGATCAATTTCAAACTCTTCCGCCAGTAACACCAAATTGTGCAGTCGTCGCTGGAGCATCCGAATCAAATCTACGAGTCGCTGGTGGCACTGCCGCACTGGTTGGGAACTACCACGGCCAAACTGCAGTGCAACACGCTGCTCAATGTCCTGTAGCTGGTGTTGAACATGGTGAATCTGCCGAAGCTGATATTCAATAGCCACTTGGCTCGCAGGTAAATGGAGTCGAGCTTGTTGATGCAGAGACAAAAGCTCTAATAAAATTTGATGAAAAGCGCGATCAATATTCATAAGTAGATTCACGAAATCAGGAACACAGGTTTTTAAATGAGCTGAGCTTTGCCTGCATAAATATACTTAGCTCCTACGCGGATTGCCGCATGCACTTATCGTTCTACAAGAAACGGAAAATCCTGAAAACTTTCACCCAAAATTCACATTGGATTTGAAATTACTCGGGGATTCTTGAATTTTACGTAAATCTACTGGTGTATTACAGTTAAATAAAATACTTTCATCGAAATCTGGTAGTGGACTGACGGTTGATTGGTTAAGCCAACCTTGGAACGATCGGCGACCAGACGCAATATAAACCCCCAAGCACTCCAGACAGCTTGAGCGATAGAAGCCACACAGCGGTTCCCAACCTTTCGCTTGATGAGCAAGAAGCGCAATCGCATCTTTCGGTACCTCTTGTAATAATGGCAACCAGGACTGAATTGGCTCAGCGTTCAGTTGCGGTAGGTCACACGCCAGCAGCAGCACCCACTCCGTTTTAACGTGCTGTAGTCCTTGAGCAAATCCCACCAAAGGGCCATGATTCAAAGACGGGGATATGGTTGTCGCTTGATCCAATGAAGAGGGTTCATCGGCTGGTTGAGAGGCAACTTCTGGAATAAATTCACAACCAGCAGGTGCGATCGCACGATAGCGCTCCGGCCAGGGTGTCACGATATAGGCGGAATCGACGCAGGCTAAAGCAACCTGACCAACATGGGTTAGCATGGGGACACCATTGATAGAGATCAGAGCTTTATCTTGTCCCATGCGGGAGCTTTGGCCACCTGCCAAAATAATGGCTGAACAGTTCACGGGAATAACCTAGCGATTGTTGCCCCTCACTTTTAGCACGTTTATTTTTGGCGTTGCTTGATCTGGGTATGAATTGAAATGTCGGGAATGCCCCTGTTCCAATTCATGTTTGCAACTTGATCTGTGATCTAATCCATGAGTGAAGATCGTAATTTTGATGAACCTAATCCCTTTCCCAGCCCGGATGAAGTTGCTCCAGCCTCACCAAATAACTGGATCCTTCCGGTCGGCTGTACGTGCTGTGGCTGCATCATCGTTTCGTTAATTGCGTTAGGGTTAGGAGTAGCGGGTCTCGGTGGGGCCGTTTGGCGCGTTGTACGTTCCACAGGCACTCACCAGGTTTATCAGCTTGCAGCAGCAGCAGTTGAATCAAACAGCACAATTAGCGATGTGCTGGGGGAACCCGTAGAAGCCGGTTGGGTTTCTAAATCAGTTGAACGGTATAGAGATCCAGTCGGAGGACGAGTCTGCCTCCGCTTCAGCGTCAATGGTGCCGATCGCAGTGGCAGTGCCTATGCTGAAGGCACGAATAATACTCCAGAGGCAACCTGGCAGCTTCATCAGCTCACGGTTGCCATCAACGGTGAAACGGAGGCATTCGCTGTGGTGCCGTTGCCAGACAACCAGCCGCCACTCTGTCCAGATTTTGATCAGCCAGATTCCGAATCAGAACCCACTCCACCAGAAGCCGAGTCTATTACTGGGTCTACAGTACAAAAACTGGCTATCGCAGCCTACTGAAACAATAGCCATTCGATCTCAAGACAGTCGGTAGGGATCTGTTTGGGTGGAGTACCCTGATGATAGTTACCGTCTGCTGCTTAGCAGACAATGGCTGGTACTGATTACATGATCACAATTAGCAAACTAGCTTCGACTCGTGGATTCGGTTCGAACCCGCCATGCTGATTATTTAAGTCTATTTAAAGCGTTTAAACTGCATTGCATGCAAAAAATTCTATTTGATACTCAACAATCCGTCCGAATTTATGCCCGTTTAGTCGGTAAATCGCTGAATCTGCGTGGCATTGACACCACTGAACCATTAGGCACTGAGCCACTGGTCATCTCGGCAGGAGAACAAGGCTGTGCCGTCCTGTTTTCCTATGGGGTGGCCGTGATGCTTGGGTTAGCACCAATGGAAGAAGCTAATTTTTTGTCTTACTTAGAACCCTTCGTCACTGAGCCAACCGATGTACATGAGACCGAAGAGGCGATTCTGCAATTTGATGAACATGGCACAGGTAAAGTTGATGGCGATCGCATTTTGCTATCGGACTTTAGCCTGCAACGAATTCAAATTGTGGCAGATATTCTAGCTAAAAGCGTCGTATTGGCCTACTACGAGGACAAAACCGCTCAGTCTTTCAGCCGGATTGAACCCTTTGCTACCAGCTTACAGCGCAAAAACTGGGGCCAGCGCCAGAGCAACCAGCTCCTGCGTCAGCTCGGCAATACGCTATCAATTCAGCACAAAATGGTTGGGCGAGTACAAATCACTGATAAGCCCGAACTGCTGTGGGAATATCCCGAACTCGATCGCATATTCTTGCGGTTAGAAGACGAGTACGAACTGCGAGAACGCCATGCGGCACTCGAACAAAAGCTAAACTTAGTCTCCCGCACAGCAGAAACCGCCATCGAACTCTTGCAGCACAACACCAGCATGCGCGTCGAGTGGTACATCGTCATTCTGATTGTGGTAGAAATTTTGCTCTCAATTTATGAGCTGTTTCTACGGTAACGACACCCCAGAAGACACAATAGCTTTACTCGTGTTCGATCAGGTTTGTTTTGCGAATACTTTTCATAGGGAAATATCCATAAAACAAACCTGCCCTTTGATTAGCGACTAACAAGCTTGCAGAAACGACTTTCGTCTCCGCTTTTGAGCGTTTCCTGATAGAGAAACGCTAGATTCTTTTCTTCAAATTTCTCAAAAAACTCATCCCACTCAATCCGCTCTAGAGATTGCTCTCCGCTGTAACCAGGAAAATCAATTCGCAAGAGGCCAGGTTCGCCGTTCTCTTCAGTACTTTTGACCGTTGCTGGAAAGCCGCCGCGCGCCTCGGTCCACTGCCGGATTGTGTTGTGATCTGTTGTTGTCTTACTCTCTGCCTGAGCCATAAGCTTGCTCCAAAATAGGGTAATCGTTCACTCTCAACGTATCGACGGAGCAAACGCGCAGCATCTTTCCGGAGAAAGGAGTTGGTGATTGGCTGTTTGCCAAACCAGACAGAAGCCTGCCGTCACGGTACGACGGCAGGCTTCTTTAGAATTTGGAAAGTGCAAATTAAGGGAGATTAACTGGCCGCAATTCCACCCGCTAAACCAGAGGCAAAGGCCGAAACCAAGGCCGTAGCAAATAGCCACCAAGCGGCAACGGCAGCAACTTTGCGGGTTTCATCCAGTTGTCTTTGCGCGAGATGCTTCATTTCGCTCATGCGCTTGTCAACTTCCATCTGGAGACGCTCAGCCTGCTGCAACACACTGTCGCGGGCATCTTCGACTTGGGCGATAATCCGGTCAGCATCGGCTGCAGAGATGTCATTGCGAGAGCTGAGGATGGCTACTAGCGTGTCGCGATTAACGGACGAGAGGCGATGGCGCAGCGCATCGAAGCCTGTTTCTGGATCATCAAATAGCAAGCGGATATCTTGCTTGATGCCATAGTAGTTTAGCTCTGGGCGATCCAGCGAGTTCAGGTAGCTGCGAATTCGAGCCATAATGCTGTCGATCGCGGCTTGAATCCGATACTGCACCTGGCGAATTTGCTCAAGCGCTTGATCGCGAATCGACAGGATTTGTCCTACAATCCGCTGGGCTTCGGCTTCCGAGATGTCCTCTCGCTGGGACAATAGGGCAACCAGGGTAGAGCGATCGATGCGAGAAACGCGATCGCTAATTCGCTCAGCCCCTAACCGAGGATCATCAAACAGCGTCCGTAGATCGCGCTTAATGCCTTCTGGACTCAGTTCGTCCTTATCGGTATTGCGCAGATAATCTTCCAGGGCTGTTTCAAAGCTCTGGACTTTTTCTTGCGTCCGGAGGGCAAGGCGACGAGGGGCACGCAAAATGCTGCGAATGGCCGATTGAATCTGGTCAATCTTTTCATTCACTTCTGCTTCGGTTAGATCCTGGCGCTGGCTCAACAGCTGCACCAGCGTATCTCGATCCATTTGCGATAGACGATCGCGCAGAGCAGACGCACCCGCTTGTGGGTCGTTGATCAGCTTTTGCAAGTCGCGCTGAATCCCCTCTGGGTTCAGCTCGGACTTACCGGTGCTGCGCAGATAATCTGCGATCGCAGATGTGGCATGGTCATACTGCTCCTGAGCCTTAACAGACAGCGACTTCGGTGACCGCAAGGCGCGATGCCAAGTTTCCTCAACCTGATCAATCGTGTGGTTAACGTCAGATTCAGACATATCCTGGCGCTGACTGAGCAACTGCACCAGCGTTTCCCGATCCATCTGGGAGAGCCGATTCCGCAGGGCAGCAAAGCCAATCTGGGGATCGTTGAGCAGCATCGTAATCTCGCGCTCAATCGCATCAGGATTTAGCTCTTCGCGACCCGTGCTGCGCAGATAGTTTTCTAGCCGCTGCTGCACATTTTTCGCTTTTTCCTGCGCCTTTTCTTCCATCGACTTCGCGTCATCGAGCACCTGATTGCGGGCTTCTTCCAACGGATTGATTAAATTATCAACTTCCCAGGTGTCCACATCGGCCCGACGCAGCAGGAGTTCTCGCAGCAGATTGCGATCGTAAGTTTCTAAGCGCGGACGCAGAACAGAGTACTCCGTATCAGGCGTCTCTAGTATGGCCTTAAATGCCTTACGGCTATATTCAGCATTGGCTAATTCAGTCTTAGGCGTGGTTAGGATGAACGTTTCAACCCGCTGTCGCAGCTCAAGTGCGATCGCTCTTGCTTCAGCTTCATAAGCAACGATTCGAACTTCCCGCCGAATCCGCTCTAAATGATTAGCCAAATTCTGAATTCGCTCTTGGGTAAAGACACCCCGCGACTTCAAGATGCTGACAAAATCAGGCCGACCAATCTGGTCTAGCTCATGGCGCACCATCCTTGGATCAGCATCGGGATCATATAAGATAGCCCGAAAATCACGTTCCACAGTGGCAGGCTTCATTTGCCATGAATAAGCATTCAGCAGGTAGTTCTCAATATCAGAACGAATAACGCTCTTAGAGGTCGCTTGGTCTGAACTGCTGATTAGCTGATTCGCTTGCGACGAAATTTGAGAACCCGCTGACTTCAGCCGACTAGAAATGGTCTGCGCGTCCAGGTCAGACAGGTCAATGCGACCCATCGCTACACCCATCAAGCCATTCAGCAACTGCATCAGTGACTGCTGGGCCGAATTGGACTGAGACTGACGACGCAAACGCATTTCATTCAACAACTGATCGAGCCGCTGACCCAATTCTTCGGACAGCAACCGCTCTGGGTGAGCCGTGCGAACATAATCAACTAAATCTCTAACTGCGTTGGTATTACCACTGCTGGATCGACCAACAGAACGCAACCAAGCATCTTCTAACTGACTTGCCACCTGCTCAACTTCTCGCTGAGACAAGTCTGTCCGACTGCGGACAACATCGACAAAAGCTTGACGATCAATTGCCGAACGCAACATTTCTGAATCAGCCTGCTGTAGATCAGGATTGCTGGCCAGCAACCCTTCAAATTCGCGCCGCAAAGCCTGTGCATCGATTTGTGAAGGGCGGAGTTGAGAAATGTAGTCTTCGATCTTGTGCTGGACATCGCGAGCATCCCAGCCAGCCGTCAGCTCACGCCGAACCGCAGAAGCCGCCGCCTCGGCTGTCTCAACAATCTGATCATTGGCAGCTTTAGCGCCTACAGCCGCAGTCGCTGCCCCAAACAGTTTCTGAAAGCTGGATGTTGCCATACCAACAACAGAACCAAACAGCGAACCAACTTTGGCTGAACTTAACCAAACCATGGCGGTGAAATAGGTGCCCCAAATCACCAAACCAATGATGATGCCAAGCCCTGGCTGATCGTCCGGTACTGGAATTAAATGTACGGCGAGTAAGCAAGCGAAAAACAGGGCGATTGTTACAGTAACGAGTGTCCATAGGCCCATTGCTGCGCCGATGTGCTGTCGAACCGATTGGCCCAACCCACCTGAACTACTGTCTTGATGAGACGAACGACTGGGTCGGAAATCAAGCACAGATATGCCAGTCGCAACCGACAGATTCGTCAGCAAGAGCTGAAACGCAAATGCAAGAATGAGACCAGCAATAAGAGCTATGAAAAACTGAGGTCCAGAAAAAATATAGGCAGCTTCATCTGTAGCAGAAGTCACTACCGTATCTGGAACTTGCAGAATATGCCATAGGGGAGTTAAGCCTACAGCTAAACCTCCAAATATGTGAATCATTGATGTATACCCTTAACCATATAAACGGACAACACATGACGTAACAAAGCTCATACCCTACACCAAAACCCCAAAGGACTGATTGCGCTACACAACGGCAACAGACAAATCATTTTGGGTTTTAAGTGGCTAAGGTGCAACGTATGAGAGAACTTGATAAATCTCTCGAAAGAGTTAGTTATTTACCAATTCATTAAGGAAATTCGCGCGGTTTGCTGTAGTCATAATCTGACCCAAACAACCAAAGGTAATCCTGCGAACGACAGTTCATTTTGCCATTGCCAGATAATTACAGCAGCAGTTTTGTTCTGCTCAATCCTTTGCAATCTGGATATGACAAGCGCCATTGATTAAAATCATGATTGAATCATGACTCCATTAATTAAGCTTCTAAATTGCTGCAACAGCATTAGCGCATCCTTAATCCGATTGAGTTTTAAGTACTTTTTGCACAGATCAATTCGACCGTAAACTGGCTTACAATTCATCAATCCCTTGGTAGAGAGTTATATGGCGGTCTATGCCTTACGAGGTGATTCGGGACAATTTAGTGATCAGACGATTGCAACAATTGAATGATTTTGCTGCTGCCTGCTACCCCCGAGATAGCCCTAAATAAACCCATTGCTGGGATCTAGAGTTACAGCCTATCAGCGGCCCATCTAAGGATTCAGTGAAGTTACTCCGTAATTCAACTCTCGACGAAGCCATGTGCAGTACTCTAAACTCGATTTGAACCGCTCCTTGAACGACTCATAGTAAAATCTAGTTTCGTCTTATCTTGCTGGCGCTTGTTTGCCTACCGCCTATGCCTCAGAACCTCTCAACATCGTCATCAGAGCAGCATTCCAAACCAATCTCAGCCGATCGTGAACTGTCATGGCGAGTTGCGACAAACCTGTGGATCAGCTTTCGATATGCTTGGGGCGGCATCCGCTACGCTTTTCGTTCTCAGCGAAATTTTCGAATTCATGTGCTGATTGGTGGAGCTGCGATCGCAGCTTCATTTGCTTTACATCTTTCAACTGTTGAAATTGCAGTCATCGTTCTCACCTGCGGCGCTGTGATGGCAATGGAGCTGCTGAATACGGCTCTAGAGTCAGTCGTCGATCTAACGGTGCAGCAGACCTATCACGAACTGGCCAAGATTGCCAAAGATTGTGCGGCAGCGGCGGTCATGATTTTTGCGCTAGTGGCAGTTGCGATCGCACTACTCCTTTTGCTGCCGCCATTTGTTACCCTAGTTCAAGGATATTGGGCACATTCGGCAGCACTCCTATGATTCTTGTCATTGATAACTACGACAGCTTCACCTACAACCTGGTGCAATATCTAGGCGAACTGGGAGCTAACTTGCCAGTAGCCGCTGATATTCAGGTCTATCGCAACGATCAGATTACGCTGGATCAAATTCGGGCACTCAAGCCAGACGGCATTGTAATTTCGCCGGGGCCAGGTCGCCCCGAAGATGCAGGAGTCTCGCTGGACTTGATTCGTGAACTAGGGCCAGAGTTTCCTATTCTGGGCGTCTGTCTGGGCCATCAAAGCATCGGTCAAGTCTTTGGTGGTACCGTTACCTCTGCTCCGGAGCTGATGCACGGCAAAACCTCAATGGTGCATCACACCAACACAGGCGTTTTCGCAGGTCTCGATAATCCGTTCATTGCCACCCGCTATCACAGCCTGGTGATTGAGCGAGATACCTGTCCGGCTGAGTTAGAAATTACTGCCTGGGTCGAAGACGGCACGATTATGGGGGTTCGTCATCGCACCTATCCTCATATCGAAGGGGTGCAGTTCCACCCAGAAAGCATTTTGACCACCTCTGGCAAACAGCTTTTGATCAATTTTTTGGCGCAACTCTCTCAACCGATTATGCCCGTTTCGGCAACTTCCTCGGTTTCGTAACGTCTATTCAGGCAGTCACCTTAACTCATGATTCACCAAGTTTCGTTAGGAGATCAATTCTGCTGGGATGAATCTCCCAAAGCTAACTTGGCACTGTCATAGTATGTTAAGGAGTATCTCATTTGGTGTGGCTAGGAGACACGGTAGAGTCAACATGAAACGGAGAAACCTTATTCGCTACGCAGGCGCTGCCTTTCTGACAACGCTAGGCGCAGGCTTAGCTTCTAATTGGCAAGCGGTTCAGGCCCAAACGAGCGTCACAGTGAAATGGCTAGGGCATACCTGCTTTTTGATCACAGGTGGCGGTATTCGGACGTTAGTTAATCCGTTTCAGCCAATTGGCTGCACAGCGGGCTACCGTGCGCCTAACGCAGCGGCTGATCTGGTCATGATTAGCAGCCGCTTGCTGGATGAAGGTGCAGTGGAAAACCTACCCGGCGATCCGCGTGTACTGGCCGAGTCTGGCATTTTTGAATTTCGGGGCCTAGCTGTTCAAGGCATTCCGGTTGATCACGATCGCGAAGGCGGGCGGCGATTTGGCACAAACTTGATCTGGAAGTGGAATCAAGGCGGACTGAACTTAGTACATCTGGGTGGGGCAGCCGCTCCCCTAGAGTTTGAGCAGCAGGTACTCCTGGGTCGTCCAGATATTCTATTTGTGCCTGTAGGCAACAGCGCTAAAGCGTATAGTGCCCAGGAAGCGAAAGCGGCAATTGACCTGCTCAATCCGAAGATTGTTGTCCCAACTCACTACCGAACGCAAGCCGCCGCAGATAACTGTGCAGGCGATTACGCACTCGACCCCATCGAGCCATTTCTGGACATCATGAGCGGTGCAGATGTTCGGCAGGTTGGCAGCGACACGCTGACGGTCAGCTCTAGCAGCTTACCGTCCAGCACCAGAGTAGTGGTGATGAGCTACCCGTTTTAGGGATATTTCAGATTTGAAGGATTAATAAACTACGAATTGGGATGTCTCACATTTTGCACTAAAAACCAGAAGGGTTGTTTTGCCGCCGCGATACGGCGGCAAAACAACCTCTTCGGGTTTTCAAAGTGCAAGGTGCAGGATGTGAGGATGTAGGACTTCTCCTACATCCCAATTTACACAAGCTCAGTCGGCGAAAACTCTTACATTTTGTACACAACCCAGTACATTCTGTTGTACTCGACTGGAGAGAACTTCTCCTTGAAGCCAAATAGACCTGAGGTTTCCGATCCGCCCAAATTCAAGTAGCGATAACCCGCTTGCTTCAGCAGTTTGCAGCACTCAACAATTAAGTACTCTGACAGATAAGGAAACTTCCGATGCAGCGTGATACTGGCATATAGTCCAGCCATATCTGGACTGACGGGTTCCATCGCAAAGAAGCCTGCCGCTTCACCTTCAACCCGCACCAAACGAGAGAAGTAAGCTTTGCCATTTGCCCCAATCGGCGGATAGTGGATGATATTGTCGTAGTCGCTCGGACGCGAAATGTGCAGCTGCTTGACATCAAGATATTCAAAGAATTCTTGTACGATCGCATCTGCTTCCGCTGAATTATCTTCGCTGTTATCTTTACCTAACAGTTCCCACGTGGTTTGTTCGCCGAACTTGGCACAGTACTGATGATAGTTACGCTTTAGGCTACTGTATTCGGCAGCTTCCAATTTGCCCAGCACCACATCAACGTCCACAATTTGCTCTGGGAACGTATCATCTTCTTCCATAGCTTGGGCATGCCAGGGATAATCTTCGATAGGCGAAAACCCGCTCTGAAGTAGCTGGTCACGCTCTTCTAGAGTCAGCTTTTTCACAAATACGGGAACGCCACTCAGCTCCAGCAAATGCTGAGATAGCGTCATCAAACTCTCTGCATCAAACTCACCCATCGGATTGGTCACATGGTAGTGCCAACTTCCACCCAGAGAAAAGCGATCGCCAATGCCAATCGTCACCAGCATGCGACCATCAAAGTATTTCAGGCCCAGTTTATCTGGTCCCAATCCATTAACTGCCTGACACAGATAATAAAAGCTGTTGCCATAGCCCGGATTCGGATCGGTTTCTCGAAATGTTCGAAATAGGGTTCGATCCTTAGACGTAATGTAAGAAACTCGCCCACCATAACGCTTGATAATGCCTTCCGCTAAACGGGTCTTACCGTCCAGAGAATTACTGTGAACAGACGGCAGCTCCGCCTCTGACCACATCCAAAGAAACTGCTTACGATAGGTATCCGCAACAGCAAAATCTTCGATGACTACTGCACGGTGTGGCTGATTCCAAATGATTGTGGCGACTTTGTTGCCATAAATCAAAATAGGAGTTGGACTAAATGCGTGTTCAGGCATCCAGCGATAGACTGCTTGAATTGACTGGAGTTGAGACATATTTCGAGAACGAGTCAAAATTTGTAGCTCAACTCCTTGATGAGTGAGTCGTTGTAATTGTGCCAAGACCTGTTCTGGATTAGCAGATAAAAATGTTTGAGCATCAATTCCGCTTAGGTAAACTGTTCCACCTGCTGTGCCAAATGTTTGTGCAACATCTTCAAGCAAAATTTGAACGACATTATTGTCCTCATGCATGTGCATTGAGGCTGACTTTCGCAACTCAGCAACCATGAATTTAAATCCTCTAAAATTTCCTATGCCATTCTTTGGGGCAATTCGAAATCGTCAACTTAACTAAATGGGGCTGTTCTTTGCTTTTTCAACACGTAAATTGACCAACAGGGAAACTCACATTCATTGACCCAGTTGAACGGTTCATCGCCTTGAGCTAGGGGTTGCACAACATCAACAACTTCCAAGCCAGTTTGTTGAAAGACATGCCGATAATCACTATCTGTCCAGTAGTAGTCAAACAGAACGACATCTGTGCCCCGGATCGACACCTGGACTTGACAGCCGGACTCTAGCGTTTGCTCTTGAGTATCACCCATTTCAAACGACAACCAATCATGACGATAGTAGTCTTCTGAACCCGTTACGACTGTGATGAGGCCATCATCCGCTAATACACGGTGAAACTCCTCAAATGTGTCAATCATCTGAGCAATAGAGCTGTATTCAAGCAGCACAAAGCTTTGAAATATGATGTCAAAATGCTTTGCGGCAAACGGCAACTGCTCTGAATCCAGTAGATAGTAATCACCCTCCATTGCCTGCCGGGCCCGACTCAGCATAAAGGGATTAATATCGACGCCAACTGTATCCAATCCAAGGCTATGTAAAAACCGAGTTGATCGGCCTGTTCCACAGCCAAAATCGAGCGTTCGCTTGCTGTTACTGTCATTACCCAAATAACGCCCGAGCAGCTCAGCCACTGATCTAAACGCTAAAAAGTAGGTGTTCTCGATTTGCAATTTTGAATATTGCTCAGAAAACTGCTGATAGTCATGTGACTGGGAAGAGAGCTGTGTTCGGACTGGTGGTAATGGAGCAACCATGCATAAAATCTCCGAAACGTGAAGGAAAATTAAGCTTCATTCTAAATTACATGGTTTGTGGAACAAAATCTCCGATAAAGTACGGACGATTTAATATTTCTTTGTATTTTGCTCCATTCTTCTAAAATGGGCAAGTTATTGCTCAACAGCAGTTACTGACGCGGTTATATCCACAACTGCTTGATCATCCAAACTAGCAAATAGTATTTGCTAGTGACGCAAAAACCGTATTTTTACTGAAATGCCTACTGAACTCCTCCCTCATTGCACTGACGTAATTCACTATCAGCTTTACTTGAATTGGACAGAAGCTAGGTTGCAAAACGCCACGACAGATCCCAACTCATACTACCTTTATAAAAACAGCGATCCCCTATCGTCAATAATTTTTTGCATCAGCAATTTAGTTTTAAAGAATAAAATTTCACCATACAGGGGCTTAAGATCCAAGTCAGATGGAATCCTTAAATATTCTTATATAAGAAACTGTAAAAAATGCATTTAATTGGTTTGTTAGAAAGTTTTATATACAAGTAGCCTGATAAAAATAAGAAGCGGCCAAAAGTGCGATCGCACTTTTGGCCGCTTCCTATTTTTATCAGACTTTCATATCTAAGTGATATTATAATTAGTCACAATCAATATGCGCTTTTGTAAGCTACTACGCAAACGAAGACGACATTGTTCCCAAAAAAGTTCCCTGGAAAAAGTAGGGGTTTCCGACTAAATGTTAAGGTTTAGGCATCTAAACAAAGTGTCATACACAACAGAAACAGACAGAAATTAAATCGCTATAACTAAAACATGAGAGCGGAAGTTACATTCATAGCCTGAAGAAAAGCCTTCTCGATCTCGTCATCTATTATCAGCAATAGTTTACAGAGCGAAGTATTTGATTGCTGATTTTTGATGCTACTAACATCGGCTATTCCTTAACGTAACGCTGAATATACTGCGTTGATCAATCAAAACAGATCGGTTTCTGTAGCGTGTTTCAATAACGTACAGAGTTTACCAAAAACCATCAATCAATAGGAATAGATCGAGGCTTTACTCACTGAAATTCGTTATCAATACTTGGAGAACACGATGAACATCAAATTATTTGCGCTAATTGCTGCTAGTCTAACGTCTGCAACGGTTGCGATCGCACCAATGGCCAGCGCACAAGAAGCTCCCACAGACTATAGCTATCTTGGTGTTGGCGTTGGGGTTGGCGACCTCGGTCCTGACAGCGATGTTGGCTTGGCGATCAACAGCAAACTGCGGGTTGCTAATCAAGTTTCGCTTCGCCCCAGCGTCATTAGCGACCTCAACTTCGATGAAGACGACAGCAATACTCAGCTATCGTTGCCAATCACCTATGACTTCAACTCTCTGTCAGAGAATGGCCGTTTGCTACCGTTTATTGGTGCAGGCGTAACCTATGCAACGGGTAGCGAAGATGTTGCGCCAATGGCAACTGCGGGAATTGACTATCGCGTTAGTCGGCGAGTTACGGTTAACGGCACAGTTAATGTCAACTTTTACGATGATACGAATGTGAACGGTATCGTTGGCTTGGGTTACACCTTCTAGTTCTAACAGCTAACTGCTGCTTAGGAGTCCAGTACCTTAGTCTGTTCGTCAGCCTAACTCTATAGCTTAAAACGGAACGCCAAAGCAATGCTTTTGGGGTTCCGTTTTAGGTGTAAATTATTTAGTAATCTGCTCCAATAGAAGATGACGAACTCACACTGCTAGGAACAATTTTCCAAAAAGCCAAAAAATACATAGCCATCAACAGGAGCAGTAATAGGTACCCAATATTCGCTGGAATTATTAATAGAAACTTGCTGTCCATAATTGAGTTGTGCGATCGCACTTCTACTTCTATACATCCTTCACCGCAATGTATCCATCAGCCAGCGCATCAGAGCGCTATCATCTTCAGTCTGAGAACGCTGTAGCGCTTCCTCTACCAAGGTGATTTCCAAACCAGGCAACACCTCGGACGTGCGAATCTCGCCGCTGCGGCTATTGACGATATTAAAGGCGATGACCTGTTTCTCTGTGACATTCACGGCCCAGTATTCCGCCACGCTTAAATGCTCATAGAGCAACCGCTTGGCTCCCAAGTCATCTTTGAAGGAACTGCTACCAATTTCGATCACTAGAGTTGGTGGGCCAAATCGATCAATATCAATCGGTGAATTATCTTGATTCGGTAATCGAAACTCGTCACTTATAGCACTGGAAGCTTACCAGGTTTGGGTGCATCAGTAATGCTTTGAATGCGACGGTTAAAATAATCCTCGCGGTAGCTGATTTGTTCTGCGATCGCAAGTCCTAGTCGAAACGCACTTAAGGCTTGAGTTGGATTGCCTTGGCGCAGGTGAATGAGGCCAATATTGTCATAGGTTTCCATTTGGCCGTAGCGGTTGTAGGACTGGCTATCTACGTCTACTAGAAGCTGATAGACGTACAGGGCATCATCCGGGCGTTCTAACGAGAGATACATTTCAGCTAGGGCATTCAGCGCATCGCTGGCCAGGCCATACTGCTGCTGAGCTTGAGCAACTGTAAACGCTTCCTGATAGGCGCGGGCCGCTTGTTCATACTGACCGAGCGCTTCGTGATTGGCTGCGATCGCAATTTTTAGGGCCGGCACATCTTGCGGGCTTTTGGTTTGAAAGTTTTCGGCCAACTGCTCCTGAGTTACGATGGCCTGCTGATAGATATCGCCGCGATCGTAGGTTTTGGCTAAGAGTTCCAGGTAATCGAGTTCACTGGCGGCATCGTTGCGATTTTGGGCAAACGCCATTAGCTCTTGATAAACCGCAGCGGCTGAGGGGTACTTAAACCAGGCCAAGTGGATATCAGCCAGCGTATTCAGCGCTGATTCTTGAATGGCGTCTTCATTGCGTCGTCTCGCCTCGAACGCGATTTGCTCATAGGACGTGACGGCATCGTCGTAGGAGCGCACTGTGGCAAAGGCTTCACCAACCGCCTGGAGCAGCTCAAAGTCTACCGGAATCGTTGCGTCAATGGTTTCATCGGGGTCGAGTTCAGCGGTGCGAATTTGCTGGAGCCGTTCGGTGATGATGTTGACATCAGTGGTTTGGTTCTCATCCCAAACGATTAGGCCCACCCGATCCAATGCCTGCACTTCTTCCATCGGCGGCAGCAACCGCCACAGCCGCAGTTCTCGCCGCCAGATCGCCAGCGCCGCTTCTAGTTCGCCTGCTTCATATTGAGCCACACCTTCGGCGTGAAGCTGGTTCAAATCTTCGCGTAGTTCAGCCTGTTCCGCTTCGTCGAGGGGGCGATTGACCGCTGCTGACGGGATGAGTGGGTCGAGTGGTTCATCCTGTAGTGGATTGCTGAAAAACTCGTCGCGAATCTCAAACCGATTGGGTTCTTCTTCCCCGTCTTCGGTCTCGTCGTCGGATTCATCGTCGGATTCATCGTCGTCTGAAGCTTCTAGTTCATTCGCATCGTCTGCATTACCGAACTCTGCATCTTCAACCGCGTCCTCATCCAGCGCCGGATCAATCTCATCGTCGTCGTCTAGCTCAGAAGCAGGCTCAAAATTGAACTCTCTACCGTCAAAGACTTCATAGGACTCTGATTCAGCCTCAGCGTCTGATTCTGATTCTGATTCTGTGGGTACTACGACATCATCACTTGCATCACCCGTTAAATCGGCTTGGGCGATTATTAAACGAGCTGAATCTGAATTGAGATGAGACGGATTTGCGATCGCAGTTTGACCGTTCATGAGCAGGCTTAATCCAGTAATGAGTCCTGCATAGCTGAGATGAGTTAACCTAAAATTCACTGGCTTCGGTTCGGGGTTGTGATAAATCATGACGGACAAGTTACGTCAGGGTCTCGGCATCGTTATAAGATGATTGTTGCTTAAATTGAACATTACAAGTCGAATCTTTGCAGCAAGGACGCCGTTAATGCAGATTTTGGGATTGCTGATTTAAGGATTGAGTTGTGATGTGGGGGCACTGCCCCCACATCACAACTTAGCCCCAGATTAAGCAACGCCTAGATCTCAGTAGACATCATTTGACGGGTCGTTTTGCTGTCAAGTTCCATAGGTGGAGAGAGGAGTGTCGGTGAAAGCTTTAGTAATTGGCAATGGTGGGCGTGAACACGCTCTGACATGGAAACTGCTGCAATCACCGCAGGTGCGAGAGGTGGTCTGCGTTCCAGGCAATGGCGGCACGGCTCGCTTAGAAAACTGCCGCAATTTACCTCTATCCATGAATGATTTTGAGGGAATCAGTCGCTTTTGTCTGGTCAATAATATCGGCTTAGTGGTGGTTGGCCCTGAGCAGCCATTAGCGCTGGGCGTGACCGACTATTTGCGCGATCAGGAAATCCGGGTATTTGGCCCCACTCAGGCAGGCGCACAGATCGAAGCCAGCAAAGCCTGGGCTAAGCAGCTCATGCAGGAGGCCAATATTCCCACGGCCAAGGCGGCCACCTTTACCGATGCGACATCTGCGATCGCATACGTGGAGCAGGAAGGCGCGCCGATTGTAATCAAAGCCGATGGTCTTGCGGCAGGCAAAGGCGTCACCGTTGCGGCTACGCTTGACGAAGCCAAGGCAGCAATTCAGGACAGCTTTGCGGGTAAGTTCGGTGATGCGGGACAAACTGTTGTGATTGAGGAGTGCCTCGTGGGTCAGGAAGCCTCGGTGCTGGCAATTACCGATGGCCTGACGATTCGTCCCCTACTCCCGGCTCAGGATCATAAACAGGTTGGCGAAGGCGACACCGGGCCAAACACGGGCGGCATGGGTGCCTATGCGCCCACTCCTGTGGTTACGGATGCGATTATGGCGCGGGTACAGTCCGAGATCTTGGAACCTGCGATCGCGGCTCTGCGCGATAAAGGCATTGACTATCGCGGCATTCTGTACGCAGGCTTGATGATTACGCCGGAGGGCGACCCGAAGGTGATTGAATTCAACTGTCGGTTTGGCGATCCGGAAACTCAGGTGGTGCTGCCGCTGCTGGAAACGCCCTTGGACAGCCTGATGATGGCCTGTGTGGAACAGCGGTTGGAAAGCCTGCCGCCGATTGAATGGAAACCCGCTGCTTCCGCCTGCGTGGTGATGGCTGCGGGTGGCTACCCTGGCCCCTACGAGAAGAAAAAGCCGATCAGCGGTTTGGAAGCCGCCGATGAGCTAGAGAATGTCACCGTCTTCCATGCCGGGACGCGCTTGCAGGGACAAGTCATCATTACCGATGGCGGTCGAGTCCTGGGCGTAACCGCAACTGGCGAAACGTTTAAAGATGCGATCGCACTGGCCTATCAAGCGGCTGAAAAAATCAGCTTTGAAGGAGCCTACTACCGCCGCGACATCGGCTATCGAGTGCAGGGTTAATCCGTGATTGTGTCACCGCGCTGCGGTGACACAATCAGTTCCAACTACGCATCTAGCTCCGACAGCTCTAGCCAGCGCTCCGTCGCGTGATCAATCGTAGACGTGAGATCCGCCAGCCGCTCGGATAGCTGC
The DNA here is from genome assembly GCF_057732415.1 of Thainema salinarum CENA647. Classification (NCBI taxonomy): domain Bacteria; kingdom Bacillati; phylum Cyanobacteriota; class Cyanophyceae; order Leptolyngbyales; family Leptolyngbyaceae; genus Thainema; species Thainema salinarum. Next base: position 4,736,094 of record NZ_JBYJZJ010000022.1, on the reverse strand, counting down.
TGAACCTCGGTGTAGCTGCTGGGCGGATTGCCGTAGAGCGTTTTTTCGATCGTTTCTTTCTCAGCTTCCCACTCTGGGATTTGAGTTTCCAACTGAGCCAGTTCGCGCTTTTCGTTGTAGGACAACTTGCGTTTGCGATTCTGGTTCTGTTTAGCATCCGGCTCCACACTCGCAACTTGAGCCGAGCCGTTTGACTGAGCATTGGATTTAGACGCTGGAGTTGCGATCGCAGCTTCAGCTTTTGCGTCTTGCACCTCAGCCTGCTTCCGATCCAGGTAAATTGAATAGTTACCGGGATATTCGCAAATCTCGCCGTCGCCCTCAAAGGCAAAAATCCGCTCCACTACGCGATCCAGAAAATAGCGGTCGTGGGATACCGTAATTACGCAGCCGTTAAAGTCTTCCAAGTAATCTTCCAGAACCGACAGCGTTTGCACGTCCAGATCGTTGGTTGGCTCGTCCAGAATCAGTACGTTGGGCGCACCCATCAGCACTCGCAGCAGAAACAGACGGCGGCGTTCACCACCCGATAGCTTGTGTAGCGGCGTATATTGCTGATTGCCAGAGAACAGAAAGCGCTCCAGCATCTGCGAAGCGGTAATTTGGCCACCATCGGCAGTCGTGACAAATTCGGCTACATCCTTGATGTACTGAATCACCCGCTGCTCCTGATTCGCCGCAGCCACCATCTGCTCAGAATGCTGATCGAAGTAGCCAATATGAATCGTCGAGCCAATGTCTAGAGAACCGGAATCCGGCTCCGTGCGCTGGGTGACGATATCCAGCAGCGTGGACTTGCCGACCCCGTTGCCGCCGATGATGCCAATGCGATCGCGGGGGCCAAACTTAAACGTGAAGTCGTCGATAATCTTGCGATCGCCGTAGGATTTGGAAATATGCTCCAGCTCAATCACTTTCTTTCCAATGCGGCGAGCCGGGGCATCCATCTCCACTTTGCCCTGCGCTTCTTTGAATTCCGTCTCCTGCATATCTTGAATGCGGTAGATACGGGCTTTTTGCTTCGTACTCCGCGCCTTTGGCCCCCGCTTCAGCCACTCTAACTCGCGCCGGAGTATACCCTGATGCTTTTGCTGACGGCTGGCGGCAGCGGTCTCAGCCAGTGATTTTTTCTCCAAGTAATACGAATAGTTGCCGTCGTAGCTGTAGAAGTCGCCCCGGTCGATTTCGATAATCCGATTCGTCACCCGATCCAAGAAGTAGCGATCGTGGGTCACCAGCAGCAGCGCCCCGCGAAACTGGTGCAGAAAATCCTGCAGCCACTCCACCGAATCCGCGTCGAGATGGTTAGTCGGCTCGTCCATCAGCAGCACGTCCGGATCAGCCATTAGTGCTGCCGCCAGGGCAATTCGTCGCCGATAGCCCCCAGACAAATCGCCCACCTTGGTTTCAAAATCCTCAATGCCCAGCTTGGTGAGAATGATTTTGGCATTCGTTTCCAGTTCCCAAGCGTTGGCGGCCTCCATCTCTTCGCTGACGCGGGTGAGCTGGTTCATGAGCTGCTCCAGTTTGTCACCCTGGGCATGGGCCATCTGGTGTGACAGTTCCTCATAGCGACGCACCAAGGCCATCCGCTTACCAGCGGCGGCAAACACCTGCTCTAGAACGGTATTATTCGGATCAACCTGCGGCTCCTGGGGCAAATAGACCAGGCGCAGACTGGAATTGACCTGAATCTCGCCACCATCAATCGGCTCCAAGCCTGCCATCATCTTCAGCAGCGTGGACTTACCGGAGCCATTGGTACCAATTAGGCCCACTTTATCGTTAGCCTCCAGGTTGAAGTTGGCCTCGCGCAAAATCTCTTTGATGCCAAAGTCTTTTTGAACCGATCGCAGGCTTAAGATACTCATACGAATCCGCTAGAGTACTCCACAGAAAAATCTACACGTCTTACATCTTGCCCTAAAACTTCGGATGAGCGGGTTATTACCTGATCGTGATCACCGCCCAATTCGGCCAGAAATCAGGTTGCCGTTGGCCGCTAGAGTTGAGCAAAGTTAAACGGTGCCGTGAAATTGTTATAGCGAATTCGTAGTCGGTCATGAAATTGGGCATCCAGCGCTTCCACTTTGGCGCTGAATTTGGATTCAGCATCCCAGGGAATCAGATACGCTGCGTTGTAAATCATTGCACTGGTGAGCAGGTCGTTCTCTACCGATTCAACGGCCAACACTGTCAGGGCATCTTGAAACACTTGCACGATTGCCTCTTTGCGATCGCGAACGGCCTGTTCAATCGCCTGCCCGATATATAGCACCTCATCCATACTGAGATTCTTACCCTCTAAGCGATCTCGCTCAGCGCGAAGCTTCTCATTTTCAGCCATGAGCATTTCGAGTTCGGCTGCTTCTTCCCAAAAAACCTTGACGCCAACCTCTCGATGTCCATCTAGCTTGGCAAACAACTGCTGGAGTGCTTCCTGTTTAGGCTGAATCAGCTGGCTAATGACATCATTCCACTCCGAGATGATCAGTCCAAATTGAAGCGGCAGTAATGTCCGATGGCCAGCCATCATGGATTGCTCCAGTACCCGCTCATGGCCCAGCAGGTTGCGCCGACTCGCCAAGTAGCGTTCTTGTTGGGCTTCCGAGTACAAAAAAGTGAATTTATCAATCGTGTGAGACTTGACGGGCTGCTTATCCAAACCTTCAAGCTCTAGATTTTGCGGCCCTGGAGCCGGGAAAATGCCGTAAAGATATAAACCGTATCCCATAGTTAGATAGTTGGTATGTTGCGGTAAATAGTTCGATAGTGCGATTGTGCGATTGTGCGATCGCTATCTAGGTTAGGACGTTTTAGGGGAGGGCGGAGCATTTCACCAAAACGTTTATACCTTGACGCAAAACGTTATGTAGAGTCTGGCTTAAATGATCTGGCAGGACTGGGCTACAAATTTTTACTTAAATCTATCAACAAGCTCAAAACAAAGCGATATGAAATTTGTGGAAATTATGTAGATCTAGAAAACTGTGCCGATCAAAAAAGAATAAGTAAGAGAAAAATAAAAGGACACTAAAGGCTGATTAAAGTTTTGTTACAAAATAAGGCTTTGTTAGTTGAGGCATAGGCCGTGAAATTACGGAGGCTGTATGGCTGTTTCATAATATTCAAGCAGTTTGTAGTCATAGTCACTAGGCTTCGTCAGTTCTGGAGTGGACATTGAGCTTCATGACCTCATGTTCTTACCGTAATCAGTAAATCTTTTATGAGCTTTACTAGGTCAAATTGCGGGAAGTTATCTACTGTTTAATAATGCAAGTGTTGTATTGATAAACACGCAAAAAAGTCCGTGTTTCTAGCGCTATGTTCAGTGCTGTCGATTCCATTCTGACCCAATCTGGAATCGAGTCGATTCCCTATTAGATTCACTCTTGGCGGAGGTTTTAGGGCAGTTGCAACCAGTGTTCAACTCAATTGGTTTTGCAATATGGCGCGACAGAGACACAAGAAACACAAACAATATGTGCTGGCGCTGCTGGCAAGTTCGGCTGCTGGTGTTTTGCTGCCATCAGCGGCACAAGCATTCACAGCCAGCTACAGCTCCACTTCCGGTGCAGCTGCTGACACTTGCTCAGCAGTTGCAATCGTTAGGCGCGTCAGCTTATTGGATATATCCAATGGTGCCCTTGCTTCAACATTTCAAGCACATCAGAGCTGTGATATGACCGATCGCTTTGGTAATTATCAGCCTGGTGACCTCAGCATAGTAACCGCAGATGACGCAGTAGTCAGCACTATACAAGTGTTCAATCAGGAACATCCCGGGAGCCAGTTCCCTGGACGTATGCAGGGCGGGGGTACTCGCTAATGCGTACTGCATCTACTACCAGCAGCAATCAGGCTTGCCATAGCTGTAGGTATTTCAAGTGTTTTGGTTATGGCTATTCGTCGTCAAATCGGAGTTCACGCTCATGCTTACTCGCTTTAGTTGGAAACATCGCGCTCTGACTGCGATCGCAACTACTATTCCAATAGCTGTATGGACTGTACCCAAAGCTCATGCCGTAACCTTCAACTTCAGCTATGCACCTGGCACAACAGCCGAGCAGATGTTGGTAGTTGAAACGGCTGGGCGCATGTGGTCGTCCTATTTAACAGATGAAACAGAAATCAATCTCTACATTGAGATGACGAATGCTCTACCCGATCGCGTCATTGGCGGTGCTTTACCGGGCGTTCAGGCCAAAGAAAGATTTGGCGATGTGTATAAAGCATTAAGAGCAGATGCCGCATCTGACACAGATTGGCAGGCTGTGAATACGATGGCAGTTGACGGTAAGTACAATCGGCAGTTGCGAGGCATTATTGACAATACGTTCACAGGAGGAATCAACAGTGTTAATCTGACAAGCGCTAATGCCAAAGCTCTTGGTTTAGGAGATACAAACGATGACAGCAGGCTAGATGGCGTCATCCTGATGAATGATTTGACCTCAGCGTCTGGTATTAGTTGGAATTATGATGTCACCCAAAATCCTGGAGAAAATCAGCTTGATTTTCTCAGCGTGATCATGCATGAAATTGGTCATAACCTTGGCTTTGTCAGTATTGTTGATACTCAAGACGCTGTTCTAGATGATCCGTGGCGTAGTTCAGGCTGGCTATTTGAGACTGGTTACTACGGCCACGGTAGCTTCTATGGTTATAACTACAACTACAGCTATAACTATTTCAATAACTCCAGCCAGTACCAAGCCTATCTACTAGATGCATTTCGCTATACCTCTAATAGTCAAATAGCGGGCAAGAACTTTATCGATTTGTCTCGGAGTGAGGATGCTTATTTTTCCGTGGACGGAGGGGCAACTCGCAATTGTGAAATGTCGGCTGGCACTTCAGTTGACTCATTTCAAGGTAGTCATTGGGAACAGCGCGATGGAGATGTAATTGGCATCATGGATCCGATGCTGGACTTGGGCCAGCGGCGTTCTGTCAAAGACTGTGATCTGATGGCCCTGAACGTGATTGGTTGGGATATCGCTGATGATGCGCCGATTTTAGATTTGGCAGATCTGTATGACCAGTCGCTAATGGATTTGGGCGACGTGTTAGGCATCGAATTGCCAACCCTCGCAGACTTGGTAGCGCGTGAAGAGGATCTGACTGCCAATCGGCTAGCCGATGTCGGCAAGATGATTCAAGACAGTAAAGTTTATGAATGGACGGCCAGCGGGTGGTGGCAAAACGGCAAAATTAATAGTGTTTATGAATGGACGGCCAGCGGGTGGTGGCAAGAATCGGACATCCTGCAATACATGCGCTGGCAAACGTTAGATCAATCAGCTGTTAATCGTGCAGATGCTGAGGGTTTTAAGCTAGTTGCTCATCAGGCTAAGTCAACTGCAGTGCCCGAGCCGATATCGGTTCTTGGCTTCGTCGGTATGATTATGGCCAGTTGGCGATTGCGGCACAAGCGATTTTGGCACAAGTATTAATTCTTGAATCAAATTCAAAGAAATGTAGAGAGACTAAGATAGTTTGGGATATTTAAAAGTCAGTCTAGTCTTATTAACGGCAATTTTGATTTTTCTCCCTTAAAGGTGCATCAATGCGGAAATTACTGGCTATCGATTAGCGATGAAATGAATCTATATGGATGTGATGTAGCGAAAAATGGTTCAGCGTAAGTTTATTGCCGCAAGTGCTACCTTCATCCCTAAGCTACTTGGCTTCACGATTGGCTTTGTATGTTGTCCTGTTGCAGCATTTGGACAAATTGCTCCGAGTGCAGGAGTGGGTTCAACAGGGACGGTTGTTGCACCAGGATGCACTAACTGTTCGATTACGGGCGGAGCAGAAGTCGGGAGTAATTTATTTCATAGCTTTGATCGCTTTTCAATTCCAACGAATGGATCAGCCGTTTTTCGCATTGGCAATAATCCTGACCTGATTAATCCTGGCAGCATCCAAAGGGTGTTTGCACGAGTCGTTGGGGGCGGAATTACCTCGATTGATGGCTTGTTGCAGGTTGAAAACAATGCTGATCTATTTCTGCTCAATCCGAACGGTCTAGTTGTAGGTGAGAACGCCACTCTGAGCGTTGGCGGCTCATTTGTGGGCAGCACAGCACAGGCGATTGAGTTTGCGGATGGGAGCGTGTTTGGTACAAGGGAGACTTTACTGACGGTGACGGCTCCGATTGGGCTGCAACTGGGGCGCACTCCAGGACAGATTATGGTGCGTGGTGCTGGACACAACCTGTTTACCAATCCGGATTTTTCAATTAATCGAGATTTACGCACACTGCGATCGCAAGGACTGGTTTCTGGCCAAACGTTAGCGCTGATTGGTGGTGACGTTGTGTTTGATGGCGGCAACCTAACGGCTCCTGGTGGGCGCGTGGTGGTAGGAGCTGGAACTGGCGGCACTGTTGAAATGGTGGCAAATCGTCTGGGCTACGGCTTTGATTATGCTGGTCTGGCAGAGTTGGCCGATATTCGCTTGGTTAATGCCGCTTCCATTGATACCAGCGCTCCAACTCGTGGTGGCCAAATCCATCTGCGTGGACAGGATATTCAAATTTTAGATGGTTCAAACCTGCTGGCTAATACGACCGGCACAGGTGTGGGAGGGCATGTTGCGATCGCAGCGGACTCTCTCTTTTTAGCGGGTTTTGTTCCACCACCAATTTCTGCGTTTCCCCTGATTGCCGCGATTCAATCGGGGATTAATGTTGATGTCGAGGCGACGAGCTCAGCGCGAGGCGGTCAGCTCAATTTGCAGGTCGGCACTCTTCGTGTGGAGGATGGCGCTCAAATTACCGCCGATATATTTGGCCAAGGTCAAGGCGCAGACATCATTGTCAATGCAGAAACCATTGAGCTAATTGGCGATCTTCCCATCGGGCCTAGCGCTATTTTGACGAATGTTGGTTTTGGGGTTACAGGGCAGGGCGGTGATATTGCCCTTCATACCCATCAATTGCGCGTCTTAAATGGGGCTCAGGCGGGTACGCGTACTTATGGCCCTGGCAATGCTGGAAATTTCATCATCAATGCCCAAACTGTTGATGTTCTAGGATTTTCAAACGGCTCAGACTTCAATGGCAATCAAACAATACCCAGCCTTCTAACAACAGCAGCAGAAATTCCGCCTGCTGGTGCTGGAGGAGCGTTACAGATTGATACTGATCGCCTTCGTGTTGCCAATGGTGGACAAATTGCAACCAGCACGGCAAGTTTTTCAGCTCCGGCTGGCGACTTATTTGTCAACGCTAACACCGTTGAACTCAGCGGCCAAACGTCAGAGGGTCGGAGTGGATTGTTTGCCAGCGCACTGTTTGGAGAGGGCGCAGGAGGCACTATTACGGTCACTGCAGAGGAATTATCTGTGTTGGACGGTGCCACCATTAATGTCAGCAATTTCCCTAGCAGTAGTACTTCTCGGGTTCCACCGGGTTTCGGCGCGGCTGGAAATATCAACCTGGATGTAGCCAAGATTTTCTTAGACAACGGCTTGATTACTGCCGACACAGTGTCGGGAAATCGGGCCAATATCTATATCCTGTCGGATCTTCTGTTGTTGCAAAATCAAAGTCGAATCAGTACAAACGCAACAGGTAGCGCTACGGGTGGCAATATTGTGCTAGATACGGAAGCGCTGGTTGCTTTCAGAAATAGCGATATCACGGCCAATGCTCAGGCCAATTTTGGGGGGCGTGTAGATGTTACGGCCAATGCCATTGTTGGGACGGAGTTTCGGTCAGAGTTAACTCCTGACAGCGATATCACGGCATCTTCGGCTTTAGGCGCTGAGTTTAGCGGGGTAGTTGAAATTAACAGTCCAGATGTGGATCCAAGCCAAGGGGTTGAACCTGAGCAACGGGTAGAAAATCTAGAGCAAATTGTCGCAACCTGTGAACAACTGTCGGGGAATGAATTTGTGATCGCTGGCCGAGGTGGACTGCCGGCTGATCCGAGTCAGGTAATTCTGAATCAATCTGTTTGGCAAGATCTGCGGCTCACTGCGATCGCATCCAACACATCCATAGAAGAATCCAAAAAATCCATTGCCGTATCAGCTGCAGTTCTCAACAGTCGCGATCGCGAATTGGCGGCCTTGACTGAGACAAGCCCAGTTGAAGCACGGGGGTGGATTGTAGATCACAATGGAAACTTGATGCTGGTGGCTACGATGCCTACTAACCAAATGTTTCCACCTGCAAGTCATCTTGTCTCTGCCGGAAGCTGTCGTGATGAAGGATAGAGAAATGGTGCGTTGGTATTGGCGTTTGCTCCGGTTTCCTCGATGGTGCTCCAGTCTGCTCTTGGCGCTCATGAGCTTGACGGTTGCGCTAGTCCTACCTGCAATCTCAACGGAGGTTGCATCACAGGCTATTGTACGCCCAGCGCTATCTGAGTTTGCCCTCCCTGAAATGGCTAATATAGCCCAACTAGCCAGTGATCCAGTAGAAGCGTTGGATCAGGGGTTAATGTTTTATCAGGCGGGCCAATATGCTGAGGCTTTGAATTACTGGCAAGCGGCTCGTGCTGGATTTCAGCAGCGGGGTGAGCGCCTCAATACTGCTTTAGCGTTGAGCTATTTGTCTCTTGTTCAGCAGCAACTGGGGGATTTTGAGGCTGCAGAACGTGCGATCGCAACTAGTTTAGAGCACCTCAACCAGGGATCACTCGATCAAGCTAGCCAGCAGATCTTAGCGCATGCCCTCAATACTCAGGCGAGTCTTTACCTGGCGCAGAGCAATGCAGAAGCGGCCTATGAAACATGGCAGGTAGCAGCAGACGCGTATCGAGCGACTGACGATCAGGCTGGGGTTTTAGGGAGTAAGCTCAATCAAGCCCAAGCACTGCAAACCTTGGGTCTCTATCGTCAGGCCCGTGCATTGCTGCGACGACTGGGGAATGAACTTCAGGACAGCCCAGCATCCTTGGTCAAAGCAACCGGATTGCGGCAACTGGGGTCGGCGTTGTATTTGACTGGTAATATCGAGCAAGCAAACGAGATTTTGCTGCAAAGTTTAGCGTTGAGTCAACAGTTTGGCGATCCGCTCCTGACCAGCAGTGTTTTTTATGACTTGGGGCAGGCCAGCCAAATTGCTGGCGATTGGGCCGCAGCATTGGATTTTTACCAACAGTCAGCACAGTATGCACCGACTGCCTTGGCCCAAATGGAGGCACGCGTTGCTTTTATCAAACTGTTAATCGAAACCCAGCAGTGGGAGTTGGCACAACCGCTTATCCCCAACTTACTGGCAGATCTAGGCGCTTTACCAGCTAGTCGTCAAACCGTTTATCTTCGGGTCAACGCTGCTGCTATGCTGCTCCAAACCCTGCAAACAGACCCTGAACCCAGTTCAGCCACGCTTGAAGCCGATGCTGAAAATTTTGCAACGCCAATCGTTTTAACCACACCTGAAGCCATTGCCCAGAATCTAGAAGCTGCAGTTCAATTGGCTCGGCAATTGCAGGATGAGCGTGCGCAATCGCTAGCTCTGGGGCAACTAGGCCAGGTTTATGAGCTGACTGAACAGTGGGAATTTGCGGAACGCTTGACGGCTCAGGCACTAATGCTGGCTGAACTCAATAATTCGCCAGAGATTGCCTACCGTTGGCAATGGCAACAGGGCCGTATCTTTAGAGCTCAGTCTGGTCGCAGGGCAGATGCGATCGCATCTTATAGTGCTGCGGTCAAAACACTTAGAGAGGTTCGTCAAGATCTAGTTGCGACCAATGCCGAGTTTCAGTTTTCTTTTCGGGATACCGTAGAACCCGTTTACCGTGATTTAGTTGACTTACTCATTCAGCTTGGCGCTTCCGAAGCCGATTTGCGCCAAGCTCAGGATACATTTGAAGAACTACAAGTCGCTGAATTGGAAAACTTTTTTCGATCGGCCTGCCTCGATACAGCCGCACAGCGGATCGACCAAATCGACTCGCAAGCCGCCATTTTTTATCCTATTGTGCTGCCCGATCGGGTCGAAGTTGTCCTATCTATACCGAACCAGCCGCTACAGCATCATACTGTCGCTTTGACGGCAGCCGAGGTGGAAACTCAATTGGATCAATATCTCCAATCGCTCAATCCTGTTTTCTCCAATGAGCAGCGACTGAATATTTCTGCCCAAATTTACGACTGGTTGATTCGCCCATTTGAACCTCAGCTTGCAGAACATCAGGTTCTCACACTAGTTTTTGTGTTAGACGGCACTTTGCGTAATGCGCCAATGGCTGCCCTGTATGATGGAGAACACTATTTGGTTGAGAAGTATCGCATTGCATTGACACCCGGTTTGCAGTTGTTGCGATCGCAATCCTTGGCAGAGACTAATTTACAAGTATTAGTTGGAGGTATCACTGAAGCTCGGCAAGGGTTTGCAGCATTACCCGGTGTTGTCCAAGAAGTTGAGCAAATTTCAACAACTCTACCGTCTAGAGTGGTGCTGAATGAGCAATTTACCCGACCTACTATTACTGAGCAACTGAATGCCAATGATTATCCCATTGTGCATTTTGCAACGCATGGGCGTTTTAGCTCAAATCCGCGCGAAACGTTTCTTTTGAGTTGGGAAGAGCCTATTAGCGTACAAGAATTTGACCAGTTATTAGGGGCACGCCAGATTCCACGCGCTAAACCGATTGAACTGCTGGTTCTCAGTGCCTGCGAAACAGCAGCAGGCGATCGGCGGGCAGCTTTGGGTTTAGCAGGGTTAGCGATTCGGTCTGGAGCCCGCAGCACGCTCGCGACGTTATGGTCGGTTAATGACCAATCCACAGCCCAGTTTATGGCAGATTTTTACAAGATTCTTCAAGATGACTCTCAAGCTCGGGGCGAAGTGCTTAGGCAGGCCCAGCTTCGGCTCCTGAATGATCCACAGTATCAGCACCCTTACTATTGGGCACCCTTCGTTTTAGTCGGCAGCTGGACTTAATCAACTGATCATCTCATCCTTTAGTTTCAGATCCTGAACCTTGCCAAGCAAACATCTAGTGCTGCGTCAAATAATCTTTGAGGGTTGGTATGCCGCGCAAAGCACAGCGTATCAACCCTCAAAACGCATCAAAACAACGTTGACAAACCTCTAAAAGGAATGTTTAAGTGCAAGATCTGACAAAAGAGGTTTCATTTTTTACTAATAAATTCTTTATGCTTATCTAAATCGAGTTGTCCCAAAATTACATAAAGTACCTGTCAATGTTGGGTAAAGCATTCATAAATATGGCGCAAAAAGAATAGGTAATATTAATTCTTTGCTTGACATTTATGTATCAATTGCTTCTTAATTCTGGATCCGTGTATACTATTTATATTCTTGAAAAAATAAAACTGCCGAATCCGCCAAGAGTCAGTAGTCTTTGAGTATAGGGTGTGACTGCATATGTTGGGTTATTAGTCTTTGAATAAGTTTTTATCGTTATGTCTAAAACACTCTTGTTTAAGTCATGCCAGCGGGTTCCCTTATTTTGTATATCGCTCGGTTTGCTCGGTAGCATAGTAGCACTGCCAGTTCGTGCCCAGTCTGACTCTGTTTTTCAGGCTATCCAGGCCAATAGCTTTACCCCGCCTCAAACCGGAGCACCGGGAGGAACCAGCGGTGGCGCATCCCGTGGAGATGGTGTCTGCGCTTCTGGTTCAGTCGCTGAGGGGACTAGCGTGAAATTACTTATTGCTTCGTCTGCTCAAAATTTAACAACTCGTGCGCATCCCACTTACTTTGCCCATATTTCAGGCAACTCGGCGACACAGCTGTTTTTGAGCCTCCAGAAGGAAAGTGGTGAAAGTCATTATCAAACTATTATTCCAATCACTCCGGGCTCTGACCTAATCATGATTCAGATGCCAGATGATGCCCCAGCGCTAGAGATTGGAACATCCTACAACTGGTCAATTGCACTGATTTGTGGAACATCCTTACGTCCAGACGATCCGGTGATCACGGGACAAGTTCGCCGGGTAGCGATTGATGCAGCAACCTTAACACAACTTGAGCAGATGTCTGCTGTAGAACAGGCTGCTTGGTACATCAAACATGGTATTTGGTTTGATGCACTGAAGGCGTCTATGGATTCTCAGCAAACTGTTCTCGTGGAAGCACTGTTGAATTCGGTCGGTTTAGGTGATGTAGCTGCGGTGCTAGCATCAGATACTTCTGGAGTACGTTAATCTAATTTTCTTATTTTTGTCTAGAAATTATTCAGAGACAGTCTTTTCGGACTATTGGGTTTGCAGCATTCTGTAAAGACTTATTTGAATGCCGTGCATTCAACTCTAGATTGGGAACTCTTGGCTTAGCAGGTTGATGACAATGCTTTAAGAAACCGTTTGTGCTGTGCTAATTGATGTGTCTTACCGAGAATGTGGATTAAGCTCCGCCAATTTTTATTTCAGTATCGATCGCTGTTACTGATTACTGCGACATCTACAGCATTAATTGGCGGCTTAGGCCATTTGGGTGTTTTTCAATCTCTAGAACTATCGCTTTACGATCGCTTCTTAAGAAGCCAATTTCAGCATACGACTGATCATCGCTTTTTAGTTGTAACTATCAGTGAGACGGATCTATCCCAGTTGGGGCGCTGGCCTTTAACGGATGAAGATTTGGCTCAGACAATTCAAAATATTTCAACATATGCACCGAGTGCGATTGGTTTGGATATCTATCGCGATTTGCCAGTTCCTCCTGGAACAGAGCAAATAGAGACAGTTTTTCAGACAACTCCAAATTTGATTGGGGTTGAGACCGTCAGTGAGGGCATAGCCGTTGCGCCACCGCCGACTTTGGCGCAGAAGAATCAAGTTGCGATCGCAGATTTACCTAGAGACGTAGATAACGTGGTGCGGCGCAGCTTAGTAAGCGTGCAAATGGATGAACAGGCGCAGACCCAATATAGTTTTGGTGCGGCTTTAGCGCTCATTTACCTTGAGCAACAGGGAATTAAACCTGAAGAGGTTTCAATTGATGAACCGTACCATGTACGGCTGGGAAATACGGTTCTTAAACCTCTTAAGTCTTACGACGGCGGCTATACCAACATTGATGCTCGGGGATACCAAATTCTCCTGGGCTACCGTGCTACGAATCAGGTATTTGAAACGGTATCTATTTTAGATGTGATGCAGGATCGAGTCTCGCCTGAACAAATTCGCGATCGCATTGTTCTCATTGGCGTGACCGCCCCCAGTCTCAATGATTTGTTTACAACCCCTTACAGTGCCCCGTCTTATCATCAGGCACAGCAAAGTCCAGGCGTTTTTATCCATGCTCATGCGGCTCGGCAGCTATTAGATATTGCCCTAAACGATCAAAGTTGGATAACTGGCTGTCCTGAATGGTTGGAGTGGTTCCTCATTCTAATAGCCGCAAATATAGGGACTGCAATTGTTGCATTTAATCTCAAACCAGAACAATCGAGTAGTTCTTTGATTCTGAAGCGCATTCCTCTTCTTTTAGGATTTGGCAGTTTTGGTTTATTTGGGATTAACTTTTTGCTCTTTCAACTCGGCTGGTGGTTTTCGAGCATTACGCCGCTGCTTTCAATGTTTGGTTCTGCCACGATTAGTGTCGTGTATCATAACCATTTGCTATACCAACTGGCCTATGTTGATGCCTTAACGCAAATTGCCAATCGTCGCTGCTTTGATCAATATTTGGCTGACAAATTAGCAGTGAGCCGATATCTGTCGCTGATCTTGTGTGATGTAGATTATTTTAAGCTTTATAACGATACCTATGGGCATCAGGCAGGAGATGCTTGTTTGACCAAAGTGGCTCAGGCCTTGCGTCAAGCGATTCGTCGAGGTGATTTTGTGGCCCGCTATGGTGGAGAAGAGTTTGTTGTTGTCCTAACAGATATCCAACCCGATGTTGCACTTCAGGTTGCTGAGCGAATGTGCCACCAGGTCAAATCGCTTTGTATTCCCCATAAAGCCTCAAAGATCAGTCCTTACGTTAGTTTGAGTTGTGGAGTCGTGAGTGCTTCTAACCTACATCAATGTTCGATTGAGTCGTTGATTTCCTATGCTGATAAAGGTCTTTATCAAGCGAAGCAAGAGGGGCGCGATCGCGTTGTGATATACGAAATTTAGAGAAAATTTAGAGAACGATATACATTTCCGTTACAACCAGCCCGTCATAACCAGTGGTAAATCATGTCGAGAAACGCCTGATTTTCTATCAGAATGTAGATTTTTGAGGAAACTCTGCGGTTTTTGTTAGGTTGCATTTGTAGATTGAAGTATAGAGACGCTTTCAGGATGCCTCAGGTTTTAGGAGGTTCACTATGCTTTATCGACATCGATCTCTACATCGAATAGTGCAGATCGGCAGTGCTTTGCTGATGGCGGGAGCAGTCAATCTGGTGTCGCTACCGCCAGTGACATTACCTGCTGCGGCTCAGACAACTGCGATCGCAACTCGGATGAATGAACTCCAGCAAAGTCAGCAGCGCTGGATTCAAATTGACACAACCCGCCAACGCCTAATTGCTTGGGAAGGCAACACACCCATCTATGCCGTTATTGTTTCAACGGGTAAGCCATCCACCCCGACACCAACTGGCGTATTTGCAATTCAGTCGAAGCATCGCACCGCGCGGATGCAGGGTGCCGATTATGATATTCCCGACGTGCCATTTACGATGTACTATTCCGGCAACTATGGGATTCACGGCGCATACTGGCATCACCGCTTTGGTACACCCATCAGCCACGGCTGCACTAATGTCGCCGTTGACCATGCGGAATGGCTGTTCAACTGGGCTTCAGTCGGTACACCTGTAATCGTGACAAATTAGTGAAATCACTATAAATCATCGGGTTTTAACTGGACTTCACTAATTTAGTGAGCGACGATGTGATTAATTGTGTGGTGATTGCAGACATTCACGCTTTGCCGCCGACAAAGGGAGTGCCCCAAAATGTCCAGTTTTCTTTATTGAATGGACTGCGCCATTTTTTGATGAGTGCCGATTCGAGCTGCTGGCGCGGTTTGCGCTCAGCCGGAGCATGGGGCCAGAAGCCGATACTTAGCGCTGTAGGAATTTCTAACTGATAGTGAGTTTGACGGTAGTTGACCAAGTAGCGCTTGCAGTCATGTTCGCCTTTCCAGCGCTGATTCGACTTAACCGTTTCGCCCACATACAGCAGAATTGGCACTTCGTAGTCGATCACAAAATAAAGTGCGGCCACACCAACATCGTCAAACTTCCAGCGCCAAAACTCAGTATTTTGCTGCCGGAGCGTAAACGGGTCGATCTGATCTAGATCAGTACTTGGAATTGGATCTGAAGTTAAGTCTGAACTTGAATCAGAAGTTGAATTGGGAGTTGCGATCGCATCTACCGCATCTACTGCATACGTCCCAGCCGACTCAGCCGCAGTAAACAGTGAGCCTTGGCAGGGAACTTGCTGCTCAGCCAGCACATTCTGCTGAAATCGATAGACTCGCTGCTTCCAGTCCTGCAGCATTTTGGGACTGATTTGAACGTCCGTACAGCGATAGCTGTAGAGTTGGCGTTCTTCCGCTACAGAAAAGAGGGAGCGCTGCTCAGTCACAGTAATACCTGTTGGAATCCGTCAAGCCTCTACTTTAACAAGCAGTAGCGGTTTTAGATCTAAAAAACCGCTAAATATAGCGGTGTAGCTAGTCCAGGATCGCTAACTGTTGGAGTTTTCTTTGGGCTGGTTCCCATCAGGATGACGAAATGCCGCAATCAGTAAGCAAATAATCCCAATATTGATAAAGACATCAGCCATATTAAACACCGGAAAGCGGATCAGCCGAAAATCCAAGAAATCAACGACTTCCCCGGCGGCAAAGCGATCAATACCATTACCTAGCGCACCGCCCAAAATGCAGCCGTAACCGAACTGCTCCCACTTATTTTGCACTGGCCCAAACCAAGCTAAGGCCATCAACCCGAAGCTGACCGCAAGTGACAGCCAGCGCAACCATGCACCATTTTCGCTGAACAAGCTGAACGCTGCGCCGGAATTGGTGACATAAGTAAAGTGAAACACACCGGGAATGATCGGCAGACTCTCAGGCGGTGTAGTGAGATTAAAGTTACTAACAACCCACCATTTTGTGAGCTGATCAATAATAAGGGCCAGAAAAGCAATGAGCCAAAATAGGCGGTTGCGAATAGTCATACAGCGTTTTGGTACGTCACCCCAATGATTATGACAGGATTCCTGAATTTCAGGCTTCAATAAAACATTAATCGGCGCAATGAAAAGGATAGGACAGTAATGATACAGGCCATCACTAAATGACCAGGTATGCGATAGATCGAATAGGCCCAAATTGCTTGTCCATAGGAGAGTAGGGATGTATCAACCCAGCCAATCAAGTAGGCTGCACTAAGATACACCAGCCCAACAGCATGAATGGCGAGTAGTCCCATCAGGCAGCTGAAACCTAGAATTTCCAGCTTGGGGCGCTCCTGAAAGGCAAAATAACCACAGATCCATGCGCCTGGAATGAAGCCGAGTAAATAGCCAAAGGTGGGCTGCTGAATATAGCTTAAGCCGCCGCCCTGATCAAAAATTTGAAATTGGAAGATGTCAAACCAAACAATCCCAAGGGCCAGATAGGCAATTTGGGACATAGCCGCAGCATTTTTGCCACCCAGGCAGCCAACTAACAGGACGGCTCCAATCTGGAAGCTGACGCCGAGGGATTGAAACTCTACGCCTGTTTCTCCCCATTGCCAAGGCACACTGGTCGTGAATGCCTCAATCAGCGTTCCGCCAATTGTGAGAAAGAGGCCCACGAGCGCCCAAATTAGGTCTGTCAAAGAAATCACAGTGTTTGCACGTTATCGCTCAACTAGATCGGGTGGTGTGAATGATATTAAAGTCTGCTTGAAAACCCATGATTTATTTTGGGTGAAAGGCTGGCTTAGCCAGCCTTTCACCCAAAATAAATCGGATTCTTATAGGCGGGCTTGATCGGTGAACTACCAGTTAACGAACTGGGAATTGTCGTTATGGCATTCTACTGGAAAATTTGAGTTTTCCTACGAAGGCAACAGGAGTAGTCGGAGCCGCCTAGGTTCTCTCGGCACCGAAATCAAAAAGTTTTTTTAATTGCAGATTCTGCACGTACAGTGGCCGCAATCACGCCGAGAAGCCAGGGGATACCAATCAGCCAGCCAGCCAGGACATCGCTTGGCCAGTGGGCACCGAGCGCTAAGCGAGCCCCACTGACTAAACCAACGAATAAAACTGCGATCGCAATAATGACGCATCGTTCTACCCAGCTATGGGAGGCCCGCAGCCAGAGATAGACCATCAGCCCATAAACGACGGTGATCACCGTGGCGTGTCCGGAGGGAAATGCGTGTAAGCCCGGTGCCGCGATGCCATCAGCAATCAGGTCAGGACGGTCGCGGCTCCACAGACCCCAGCTAATCCACACGAGGGCAAACTGCAGACCGTAGGCAGCCACCATACTGGCCGCTAGGATGGGTTGCGATCGCAGCACCATAATGACAGTAAATACTGTCACCGTCGGCAGCATCACCATCAGATTGCCAAAGGATTCCCAGGTAATGCCCTGCGCGAAACTGAGCGGTAGCTGCTCGACGATGACAGGCAGCATCTGGGTATCCCAAGCTTGCAGCCACTGATCCTGCACGGACTTAGCGTAGGCCATGACGCAAAATGTCCAAATGGCGCAAATGCCGAGACTGATCGCCAGCGTCTTGCCCCAGCGTCTCCAGGCTGATGAGGGTAATTGGCGGGCATCCTGCCAAAATCGATACCAAACGTGCCGAATCGCTGTTCCAGTTACCCATCGCGCCATAGTGAAAGCTTTTCTCTACCCAAATAAATGCCGCGATAATATCACTGTGGCAACCTAGACTGATAGTATCCAGCGGCGGATATGATACGGCTTTCACCCCCATTCGTTCCTGCTATACACTAGACTTTATTGGAAATAAAGTTTTTGGGGTTGGAAATTGTTTTGTAGCGCGGCTCAGCCGCGCTACAAAACAATTTCCGATAAAGTCTAATGAAATGCGTGGGTAATGGTATTTCAGTCATAATGAGCGATATCGCTTCAGTTTTAGAATCTATCGTTGGTGCAGAAGCTGTACAAACCGCCGAGCAGCAGACTTCACGCTGGCAAACAGCGATTCTCTACGAGACGGCAAAGCCGAACGCACGTTTCACCCAGTCTGCTCAACCTCCTTGTCTCGTCTTTCCAGCCGATATTGACAGCCTGGTCGAAGTGATGCGCTGTGCTCACAGCGAAAACTGGCGAGTGATGGCCTGTGGACACGGCAGTAAGCTCACGTGGGGTGGTCAAGTTCGGGCAGTCGATGTAGTGATCAGCACCGAACGTCTGAATCAAATCGTGCAGCACGCTGTGGGTGATCTAACCGTTACGGTACAGGCAGGTGTCCCCTTTGCAGCATTGCAGAACACATTGCGACAGGCCAATCAGTTTCTGCCCCTTGATCCAGCCTATTCAGAGCAGGCTACCGTCGGCGGTATTGTTGCTACAGCCGATGCGGGCTCCTGGCGGCAGCGCTACGGCGGCGTGCGGGATCTGCTGATTGGGATTTCTCTGGTGCGATACGACGGCCAGACTGCCAAAGCTGGCGGTAAGGTTGTCAAAAATGTTGCTGGCTACGACCTGATGAAGCTGATGACGGGTTCCTACGGTACGTTGGGCATCCTGAGCGAGTTGACGTTTCGCACCTATCCCTGGCTAGACGATTCAGCGACGGTGGTGCTGGCGGGGAAACTAGATGCGCTCGCCCAAGCTGCATCCGAAATTCGAGCTTCGGTACTGACTCCTACGATGTTCGACTGGTTGTCAACGCAGTTTATGCAATCGTTGGATTTAGATGACAATCCAGGACTGGCAATTCGCTTCCAGAGCATTCCCGAAAGTATTACTGAACAGTGCGATCGCATTTTGAAGCTGAGCAGCGAAATGGGCATCAAGACTCATTTGATTACCGATGAGGCCGAAACGGATTTGTGGGACGGTATTCAAGCTCAGCTATGGCCCACAGATTCTGATCTGACCGATCACTGCACCTGCAAAATTGGCCTACTGCCATCCGCCATCATGTCGCTTCTCCAGCAGCTAAACACCTGGACTGAGCAACCCTACTGGGGTCGCATCCACGCCAGCAGCGGCATCGGCACGCTACAGTTTGCGATGTCTGCCGATACTGAAAAGTCCATGATTGAACTGCTGAAGAATGTGCGATCGCACTGCGAATCGGCCAGCGGCTATCTCACGATTTTGGAAGCTCCACCCAGTATCAAGTCTGCCATCGACATCTGGGGCTACACTGGCAATGCTCTCTCGCTTATGCAGGGCATCAGCCACCAGTTCGACCCCGATCAGCGCCTCAGCCCCGGTCGCATGTTCACCCAACCCTCTGCCAGATAAGCCGTTCCATGAGAACTCGCTACACTGGAAACGGATGTCACCTTAGGACGTATCGCAGTTGAATTTTCTGGATGTTCACACCTGATTTTGCCCCAAAAACAAGACCCTAAATAGTGCGCTACGCTTCGCTTTAGCGTAGCTATAGGGTTATATAGCCAGCACCCCACAAAGCTCCCTTGCCCTCTTTCTCCCCCATTCCCCCATTCCCTTAACTCCCTGCATAGCCCCTAACCCCCTCTACAGCCCTTTCCCATGAACATCCTGATCGTAGAAGACGAAGCCGAAATCGCTCAGTTGATCAAGCTTTATCTCGAAAAAGAAGGATTTAACTGTCAAATCTGTCGCGATGGTGCAGAGGCGGTTCGTGTGTTTGAAGAGTGGCAACCGGATCTAATCATCTTAGACTTGATGATTCCGACGCTCGACGGTCTAGAGGTTTGCGCTCGGATTCGGCAGCAGCCCGGCAGCAAAGATCCCTACATCATGATGCTGACGGCTAAGGGAGAGGAAATTGACCGAATTATTGGCCTGTCCACCGGAGCAGATGATTATGTCGTCAAGCCCTTTAGTCCTCGCGAGCTAGTGGCGCGAGTGCGGGCACTCCTGCGGCGATCGCTGCGTCAGGGTGGCGGTGGCGGTGAGCAGCAGTTTACCTACCAAACGCCGCACTTTAGCGTCGATGTGGAGCAGCGGGTGGCTCAGCGGCAGATGGATGGTAAGGCGGAGCAACTGGATTTGACGGCGCTAGAGTTTAATCTGCTCGCAACCTTTCTTAGCTATCCCAGCCGCGTCTGGAACCGATCGCAACTGATCGATAAGCTGTGGGGCGGCGATTTCTTTGGCGATGAGCGGGTGGTGGATACGCATGTGGCGCGGCTGCGTAAAAAAATTGAGCCTGATCCCAGCAATCCCATGTTTATTAAAACGGTGATTGGTGTCGGCTATAAGTTTGAAGATGAACCCGATGAGGCGGCATGAGCAAACTCAATCTGCGATCGCGCTTTTTGCTTTCTCACTTGGTCGTCATGGCTGTCGGCATGATCGCGCTGGCCACCATTGGCCGCATTTACGCGCCCCGTCTGTTTATTGTGAACGTCAAGCAAATCATTGGCCCCTTCACCGTGCGGCAAAGCCAAACCCGGCTGGTGCAGGAGTTCAATCGCGCCTGGACAGAGGGCATGTTGGTATCGGTTCTGGTCGGTGGTGCGACCGCTGGTGGACTGAGCTACCTGCTGTCACGCCGGATTATTACGCCGCTGTTGCAGATTGAACAAAGCACGCAGAAACTGGCAGCGGGTGATTTACATGAACGGGTGCCGGGTAGTGAAATCCCTGAGCTAAATCGCTTAGCCAACAGCTTCAATCGGATGGCTGCCGAACTGGAGGGCGTCGAACAGCGCCGCCGCGAATTGGTCAGCGATTTAACCCACGAACTGCGGACGCCGCTCACCATTGTGGAAGGTTATCTGGAAGGATTGGCCGACGGCACCATTGAGACGGATGCCGATATTTATCTGCGGCTGGCGCGGGAAACGCGCCGACTGCGGCGGTTGGTCAACGATCTGCAAGATTTGTCCAAGCTAGAGGCTGGCTATCTGCCGATCAATACTAAGCAATTTGATATTCGACCGCTGCTAGCGGCGATGATCGAGCGATTTTCTACCCAAGTCCTTGATCCCGATCAGCTTTCACTTGTATTGGATGCGCCCGATCAATTACCGCTGGTGCTGGCCGATCCGGAACGGGTTGAACAGATTTTGGTGAATTTAGTCGGTAACGCTATCCGCTACACATCAGAAGGACAAATTGTCATTACTGCCTATACGCAAGAGCAACTGTTGTGGATTGCGGTGGAAGATACGGGGCAGGGAATTGCCGAAGATGACTTGCCCCACGTCTTTGAGCGATTCTGGCGAGCCGATCGATCCCGCGATCGCAACTCAGGCGGTACGGGAATTGGTTTAGCTATCTGCCGCCGTTTGGTTGAACTTCAGGGTGGACAGATTCAAGTGGAAAGTCGGCTGGGACAGGGCAGCACGTTTCGGTTTTCGCTGCCGCTAGCGCAGTAGGTTGAACCCAAGCAACGAAAGAGGCACGCTTCGCGTGCCTCTTTCGTTGAATTAAACGGATATTAGCGAATCACTTCTTCAAAGCGAGTGGTTGAAGGAGTCTCAGCCGATTCAGCGGGTTCAGCCGACTCGACGGTCACGGCCTCAACGCTGCTGTCATCGTTGGTTTGGCTAACGCTGGGGGTGCCCACCTGGAGCCGTCTGCTGACGGAGATAATGCCGTCTTCACGAATCAGAACTGCGGAGATCCAGCGATTATCGGAGGTGGCGGGAGCCTCCCCAATTTTGAAGAGGCCGCCTGAGGTCAAGGCTTCTAGTTCCAGCGGAGTGGAATTGAAATAGCCTTCTGGCGTAATTTGTTCTTCCATCGCGCTGCCCAGCAGTAAGCGATCGCCCAGAGGTTCCTCTACAATCACATCAAAGTTGAATTCCTGGCCCAGACCAACCTGCTCTGGCAGATTCACGGCGATTTCTGGGGGATTTACGCCCGTTTTGACACGGCTATCTTCTGACAGAATCGTTTGCCGCACGATTTGACCACCTTCATAGCGCTGCTGCGATTCGATTACGGATTCAATCGTGACGGCGCGCCCGTTGACATCGCGGGTGCCAGTAATGGTGGTTTGGGTGTCGGCGACGATGGCATTGCCCTCTTGCTGCCAAGACTGCAGCTCGGTTTGATAGCTGACTTCTGGATATTCAAACCAAAACTGGGTAATGGCCCGCTCTAAATCATCCCGCGTCAGTCCATCCGAGTGGACAATCGTGGGACTGTAGAATTCCAGGATGGCCTGTACGTCTCGCTCGCTGGCGGCGGCATCAATGCCACTGAGAATGCTGGTCAACTCAGCGGGAGCGGATTCTGGCGGTGCGGCTTGAGCGGATAGCTCACTGCTGCCCAACCACAGTGTTGTTCCCATCAGCAGAGAGGAAGCCAGCATGACGGCACGATGAGCAATTTGACGATGTTCAAAAGTCGGCATATTGGTTGCTAGACGTATAGGTTGGACAGTTGGGTTGGACAGTTGGAAATCTTGACACTACTTTAGCGTTTGTCGCCAGGGTACGTCCTCAGGTAGATCATAAGTTAATCTGTGAATAAGTAGCTGCACATAAATAAATGCATATCTTAAAAACCGGAGGAGCGCCCCTCCGGAGCGTTACCCCGGTTTTTAGATGGGTTTATTTATGGCAACCTACTTATTAGCGAATTTGTGTTTGGAGAACCTGGAGTATTGAGCACGTCTGCCCCCCGTTTGTTAATTGCCGCAAGCGGCACCGGAGGACATCTGTTTCCTGCGATCGCAACCGCTGAACGGCTCCCCCAGTATTCAATTGAGTGGTTGGGAGTACCAGACCGCCTGGAAACGGTTTTGGTTCCAGACCAGTATCCCCTGCACACGATTGCAGTAGAGGGATTACAGGGGCGGTTGGGTTTACGTACCGCTCGTTCCTTCCTGCGCTTCCTGCGTTCTATTCAGCAGGTGCGCCACATTCTGCACCAGGGGCAGTTTGACGGTGTATTTACGACCGGGGGATATATTGCGGCACCCGCTATTATTGCCGCGAAAATGCAGGGACTGCCGACTATTCTGCATGAGTCCAATGCGCTGCCGGGAAAAGTAACCCGCTGGCTCAGCCCCATGTGCAGCAGCGTGGCGCTGGGCTTTGAAGCAGCTGCTCAATATTTACCCAAAGCAAAATCAATTTGTGTCGGTACGCCCGTGCGATCGCAGTTTCTTCGGCTGGTCGCGTCTAAGTCTGCACCGCCCAGTTTAGAAATCCCAGACGATGTGCCGCTAATTGTCGTTATTGGTGGCAGTCAGGGGGCAGTCGCGGTGAATCACTTGGTGCGCGAATGTGCCCCTGCTTGGTTTAAGGCCGGAGCCTGGATTGTTCATCTCACGGGCAGTAATGATCCGGAGGCCGACAGTCTCAGTCATCCTCAGTACATTGCCCTGCCGTTCTACGACCACATGGCCGAATTGCTGAGCCGTGCGGATTTAGCGGTGAGTCGCGCTGGGGCGGGGACGCTGACGGAGCTGGCAATCAGCCACACACCGTCTATTTTGATTCCTTACCCCTTTGCAGCAGAAGATCATCAAGCCTACAATGCGGCTATCTTTGCAGCGGCAGGAGCCGCCCAAGTGTGTCGTCAGTCGGAACTGACAGCAGATATCCTGCAAGAAAAGGTGATTAGCCTGCTGGAATCGCCTGAGCGCTTAGAGGCTATGAAAGCGGCAGCTGCTCGGTTGGCGATTAACGACAGCGCCGAACAGCTTGCCGATCTTGTGGCCCAACTGATTCCAAAGCCGACTCTCAAAAAATAGGGTAGGCATCATCCACTGACAGGGTCGTTAAACATTGGTGAATTCAAATGTGTTGCGACCGGATGATTCAGACATCGGTACGGGCGGCTGCGCCATCTCGGTTTGCCATGCCTGCCAGTAACTGCCCATCCGTTTAACAAATGCTTTAGGCTTTTCTGCGTAGATCCGTTGACCCAAGAACCGAGCCTTGGTCTGTAATTCAATCTGTCGCCGCTGAATCAGGGCCAGCAGGACGCCGAGCTGATCGTCATCGGCAAACGCTTCTGGGTCATCGCTAATAAATGTCCGCAGCACGGCAAGGTCGTGATCATCACCCAGCAGGTCAGCCAGTTTCTTGGTCTGCTTTTTCAGTACCTTCAGCGGCTTGGGCCACATCGGGGACAGAATTCGCAGGTGGTACCAGAGGTATTTCACCCGCTTGCGCCATTCGTGTAGATTCTCGGGAGTGGGCTGTTCGCACGCCTGGAAGAAGTCTTGATAGCCTCGCTTATAAACTCGGTGCAGTCCGCCCTGAAGCGCGACCCATTCGTCGTTGATGCCCCAGGCTTGAATCCGGGCTTGGGCGGCTTCTAGATCGGACACGATGTCGGCAAGTTCTTTTTTATTGGGCGCTGCGGATTTGCGGGCCGTCTCGTAGGCATCGACGAGAACTTGGCGAATCTGATCAAACTGCTTGGGTTTGATCGTGTCCTGATAGTGATCGAGCAGGTCGTCGAGGGTTTCGACGCGCACTTGGGCATCACGCACGTCAGACAGTTCGCGACCCGCATCGCGGAAGCAGACGTTTTCTTGCTTGTAGGCATCGTGGCCAACATCATCCCGCAGTAATCGAACGAGTGCTCGCAGTTTTTTGAAGTGTTTGCGAGCGCTGTGAATGGCTTCATCTCGATTGGCTTTGATACTGCGCGTGAGCTGATGAATGGACGACTCAATTTGTTCGTCAGCGATGCGTTTAATACCAACTGGAACGGCTTCCTGCTTTTTAAATCGATAGGACATTAACTTTGTATCTGTAACTTGTATTGGGGCAATGTTTCTATTCTTAAACTCTAAAAAATTCAGGATGCGATCGCACTCCATCAGGTGGTGGAAATGCTTCTCTATCTAGATCTAGAAACCGAGCTTCTGTCGCAAGTATTTGGTTATACAAAATACGCGAAACAAGAAACCCGGTTTCTGGGATATCTCAACTTCAACCGATTAGCTGAGATGGCGGGTGAGGATGCTGATTTGGTCGTCGGGATGGCGCTGGGCGAGGATGCGCGCTACGTCTCCGGCACTGGGGCAGGGGATGGGCTGGCTCCATTCGTTTGCTTCAGCAAAGCCGCGCCGATGCAGGTTTTTGATGGTGATGATGATGTCGGGACGGGTGCCGAGCAGGATAATCCGCAGGGGATGGCGACCATCGCGAGCTGGTTGACTGGGAATGGTCGCAGCGGGTTGTGGCGCTGCGTCAGAGGCAGCACCGAGAAAGAGGTATGTCATTGTGTTTCCTTGTGTTTTTGACTTTCGAGAGGAAAGCCAAAAACCTAGCCACCCCGCAATCCTGAAGTGCAATGCAGGGTGGCTCTAGGGTATGATCCCTCAAGCCTCCGCGTTGCCATGCTCAACCGGGGGTTAGCTATCCAGGGTTGTTGCCGCAACTCTGGGTAGCGCTGACTAGATTTTTGGTATCCAGTTGCGATCGCAACTTAACGTTTCACAGTACGGGATTTGGCTTTTGGAGTTAATACAGGTGTAATGGCAGATTCTCAGATTGGAAAAGAGGCTGTTAGACTTCGTTCTTCAACTAACCATAAATTTGGGGATTGTATCAAACACAATATTGGTATGGAATAGAAAAATGGGCACGAAATATTACAAGAACGAATTAAAATTACGTTCATTTCTCAAAGCTAGCAAAGATCTAAATATGCTTTTTGAGCAGGAGCAAGAACTATATATTAAAAATATTAATTGGATTACCAATATTTCAGTAGCAACTCTTGCTTTTACCCTAACCGCTCTAATTCAAATAAGATTAAGAAATAACACTTTTAATGAAATTGATATAGGGTTTATTCAAACATCAATGCGTTCAATATTTGGTGCTATTGCGCTTGGATTTATGAGCCAGATAACTCTATTTAGAGAAAATTCTATGTCCCTTTTCATCAAAATTGCTATGGCATTATTGGATGAAAAAATAAAAAAAAACCAGAGGCTTGCTATCAGATACTGAAACAAAGGGGGAAGATGAAAGAGATGCAAAAATTTTAATTCAACTCGAACCAGAAAAAACAACTTGGAGAATCGTAAGAAATTTTGAGCGAGAAATATTGTTTGCTTGCCAATTATTTTTATACGTGATCGGTATAGCAAGCTTTGGGCAGTACATATCCAGTTTTTTCTTTGGTAATACTGCGAGTTTAATAAGTGTTGATACTAATCTTTTTGGCTTAGTTAAATATCTTTTTTTTATTGGTTCACTAGTAGCCTTTGTAATTCCATCCTTTACTATTGTTTTCATCCCTTTAATCTCTGTGGGTCTAATTCCCCGTGGCTTGCCACGTTAGTGGTAGCGCGGGAGTGCGTCCCGAAGGGCAAATTCCGTAATGCCCCGTCCGCTTGCGGCGGGGATAGGAATTTGAGCGCCCCGCGAGATTTACTCAAATTTGTCATCTTGTCAAGACCTGTATTGGATGATTTAATCCTAAAGTTGCAAACTGCTTTAAGAAAAAATATTGGACACGATATATAGTGTCAGTGCGAACAAAAGACTTTCATATAATCGCAGTTCTTGTGAATTAAGTTAAAGCTTGAAATGTAATAACCATATGAATTATGCCAACGCTAACCCATTCGGAAGAAACAGAATATTTCTGTCAAAGAATAATGTTGAAAGTTAGACGATAAAACCTACTAACAGTTTTGGTTCGTTTTAATTGTCTATTAGCTTATTCAGCTACACTCTCTAACGGAATAATGATTTTTGAGTCAATATTATTGATTATGTCTTCTTTAGAGCTATATGTTTCCAGCGGCAATACCCAGGGATATTTTTCAAAATGCTCAAACATTCCATACTTCCTCTGAGAGCTGAGTATGATGGGTTTTACTTTGACGGAGGGAAGAGAGGGAACAATAAAAGCCAGCTCATGTGGAATTGCTTTAGCATCAGTTATATCGGCAACTATAAATCTCGACAAATGAGCTAATGTAACAACAGTTTCCGTTATACTTCTATTCCCAGGAACATCAAAATCGAACAAGATTGGAATATAGTTTCTTTTTCTTAACTCATTCTTTATTGCATCTAATATTTCTTTCCTTTCAGAAGTAAACCGACCTAAAATCAGTACGGCTTTTTTCCCAATAGTTTCAATAGCATCTCTAATATTCTTATTCTTTATAAGAAGATGTATAAATTGAGCGATCTGAATGCTGTCAACAGTTATCAGAGGCTGGTTTGGCTCAGTAATAACTAAGTCTTTTTGTATAGCTCCATTAGTTTGATTGTCCCATGCTGAGATTCCATAAATATGTGCACCAGATAAATTTGAATTTTCAAAATCAGTTTTAATTGCTATTGCTTGCCGTAGGATAGCTCCACATAGATTACAATTTGAGAGATTGGCTTTGAACAAGCCTACTCCTCTGAAGTCAATTTTTGATAAATCTCTGCCACTTAAATTAATACGAGTCAAATCTGGCTGAATACGTAAGTTACTGTATCTCCAAGAGTTCCAGGTATCAACGTCCCCATCTAAGATGATTTTCATGTGTTCAGGATTTCCCATACATCCTCTCAAATATTTATTCTGTATCTAAATCTAATTTGCTATATCTTAACTCTCACTCTATTAGATGGAATCGCACCTTTTACAAATTGATTTGAGACATGAAGCTCAATAACCGCATGGGTTACGCTAGCGCTAACCCATCCTACAAAGATAGCTACTAAAATCTCACGTATCAAAAGATGCGATCGCACTTTCCCTTCGCCATGCGCGATCGCACAACAGCCTAACCTTAATTGCCCAGCAGCAATCGCTTATTCTTCAGCAGGAACGCCTTTCTCACTTGCCGCTAACGCTTATAGGTTCGACATTAATGTATAAGCAAAACCAGCAACTGCTTATTGCACAACAGCTAACGCTTATAGATTTGCCGCTAACGTATAAGCAAAATCAGCAACTGCTTATTGCCCAGCAGCAAATGCTTATCGATTTAGCGCTAACGTATAAGCAAAACCTCAAGACGCTTATTGCTTAGCCACTGACGCTTATGGGTTTGGCCTCAACCTATAAGTAAAACCAGCAACTGCTCATTGCTGAGCCGCTAATCCTTATTCCGCCACAGCAAAGCTTAACTCAAGAGCAGTTCACAGCATTTCAACCAAGCCAAGATAGCGTTCTATAGTGCGATCGCAGTATTGATCTGTGGGATTGCAGAAGAAGTGCGATCGCAGGTTCAGAGGTTGGAGATAGAGAAGTGCGATCGCAGTATTGATCTGCGGGATTGCCGGAAAAAGTGCGATCGCAGGTTTAGAGGCTAGGGATAGAGAAGTGCGATCGCGCCTCTCTGTTGGTTTGTGGGTTATTTACAAGCTGAACACATATTCAATGGCTTGAGGGAGTTGGACATGAGTCCGCTTTCGTGTTAATTTATGTAACGTAATGTAGATATATGTAAAAATCGTGAGAAACAACAATCTCCGCTGGCAAGTCTTTATTGGCTGTTTTTACTAATTTTGGCCATACAAAAAAGACAATTTTTACCTGCTAGCGCGATTCTGAATTGTGGGCTCTTGCGATTAAATCAGTTGATTTTTAGCCCTTAGCAGATCGAGTTAAATTGTAGCGGAATGAGCATTTATAGGGCCCTCAAGCCCTGATAGTCAATGGTTATTGTTGACTCTAACAGGTATTTTTAATCTCTGTGGGTCTAATTCCCCGTGGCTTGCCACGTTAGTGGTAGCGCGGGAGTGCGTCCCGAAGGGCAAATTCCGTAATGCCCCGTCCGCTTGCGGCGGGGATAGGAATTTGAGCGCCCCGCGAGATTTACTCCGCTACAATTTAATTGACTTTTACCAAACTTAATTGTTCACCGGGTAACCTTATGACATATACAGTTGATTCAGCACGTAACATTTTTCCTGAGACTCTGACAGCAGATGTTGTACCCGCAACAATTGCTAGATTTGGTCAGCTCAATACAGAAGATCAATTAGCGTTGATTTGGTTTGCTTATCTGGAAATGGGCAAGTCGGTGACTCCTGCTGCCTTGGGCGCTGCTCCGATGCAGTTTGCAGAAAACACCCTCAATCAAATCAAGGACATGTCCTTTACTGAGCAAACACAGGTCATGTATGACTTAGCCAATCATGCTGACACCCCCATTTGCCGCACTTATGCAACATGGTCTCAAAATCTGAAACTTGGCTTCTGGTATAAGCTAGCCGAGTGGATGGATCAAGGGCTAGTCGCTCCCATTCCCCCCGGATATCAGCTATCCGCCAATGCATCTGCCGTTTTAGAAACGATGCGCGGCCTAGAACCGGGTCAGCAAATTACAGTACTACGCAATGCTGTCGTTGACTTTGGCTTTGATCCAGCCCAGATCAAAGACTACAAAGTCGTGCTGGAACCCGCAGTTGCACCAACGGAAGCGTCTAAACGCGAAAAGGTTAGCATTGAGGGTCTGACCAATCAGACGGTCATAGACTATATGAATAACCTCAATGCCAATGACTTCAATGCCTTAATTGAGTTGTTCACCCCCGATGGAGCACTACAACCACCTTTCCGCCGCCCCATCGTTGGCAAAGATGCGATCTTCCAATTCTTTAGACAGGAATGCCAAAACTTAAAGTTGATACCAGAGCGCGGCGTAGCTGAACCTGCGGAAGAAGGATTCACTCAAGTCAAAGTAACGGGCAAAGTCCAAACACCTTGGTTCGGCGCTAATGTCGGCATGAACATCGCATGGCGGTTTCTGCTAACACCAGAGAACAAGATCTTTTTCGTTGCAATTGACTTGTTAGCGTCACCCAAAGAACTGCTCAATCTAACACGTTAATCCCTGATCACTGGTTTGAATTATTAGGGATTACGTAGAACAAGCGTGAGAAAGCACCCTGTATTCGGGTGCTTTCTTATTTAAGGTGTGTTTGAGGAGTCTGCACAACCTCAATTCTGAATAATAAATATGCAAACCCAAAAATTATCAAACCTGCCAAGTCAACAAACCATTCGCCCAACTTGGATCGGTGCTTTATTTGCCGGAACTCTGATTAGCTTGTGGATAGGTAGCTTAATCCAGCTACTGACTATATCGCTAAATGCTGAACCAGTATGGCTAACAATTGTTGCTGTTTTGGGACGGGCATTCCTTCATACGGGGCTGTTTGTGATTGCTCATGATGCAATTCACTGTAACTTACTGCCACAGAACAAGTTGATGAATCGGTGGATAGGGCAGATTGCACTATGGTTCTATGCCTTTCTTAGCTATAGTGACTGCCATAAAAATCATTGGCAGCATCATAACCAAACCGCCACACCCAATGACCCCGATTTCCAGGGAAGCGATTCACATCCTTTCTTTTGGTATCTAAACTTTATTCGAGTCTATTTCCCGATTCGACAAATTATAGGGTTTCTAGCTAGTGGCAGTCTTTTCTTTTTGGTTATCAACATCCTGTTTCAGATTACTTGGGTCAACATTTTGGTGTTCTGGTTGCTGCCACTGATTCTCAGTTCTGTTCAGCTATTTTTCTTTGGCACTTACCTACCTCACAAAGCCCCAAATCAACATGGCTCAGCTTCGAATTCCAAGATTTATATCCATAGCGTTTCCTACTCGCCGCTGTGGTCATTTTTAGCTTGCTACCATTTTGGCTACCACTGGGAGCATCATACCTATCCTGATGTGCCGTGGTATCAACTACCTGCTGTCCACCGTCAGAGCTATTCCCCTCAACATCTTGGGCAGATTAGACTATAATAAAGAAATGTAAATAATTCTCATATATCAAATTTATTTCATGTCAAAGAGTACAGCTACATGGTCACCACAAGAGCAAGAAATTGCTAAGGCAGCCTTCAACAAAGCCCACGAACGCGAAATTGCCGTTCTAATTGAAACAGTCAAAGATAAGGTTAGCCAAGTCGTGCAAATTGAGCATTTATGGCAGTTGAATGACTTCTTGAATGCGAGGCGTCATGACATAGACGGCAAATACGATGATCAAGAATCCGCCTTACTTTTTACGTTATCCCGACTTACAAAAGAAGGCTGGATACAGCTCAATGATCTGGAAGGATTAACCAGCGACAAATTAACTAAAATTAAAGTCCTGATGTATATGTAATACCGAATCTGACTAGAAAACCCCAAATTATTGGTTGTGAAAGCTAGGCTTGGCCTGACTTTTGCAACCAATAATTTGGGGTTTATGATTTGAAAGAGAGGTGCGATCGCAGTTTTATCAAACCTATCGAATCAAACCACCGCTTAACCGCTTCAATGCTCGGTCAACCGCATCACTATAGTGCAGCGTTCCGCAGAAAATTCTGCCCATCGTATGCGGTGCCGAAGGCCGCTTTACTCCAACGCGATAGCTCACTGCTGGCAGCCGATAAAATGCCCCTGCTAGCCGCTGTGCCCAGCGCATTTCCGTTCCCCAAGTTCGCTGCATCACCTGGCTATAGGTTGCTAGAGATTCAACTCGTCCTGTCATCACACCATCAATCGCCTCGGCAGCCTTCACGCCGCTATACATGGACGGTCGAATTCCCTCAGCCGTAAACGGATCGACCACACAGGCCGCCTCGCCCACCAAGAGCGCCTGCTGCGTGTGAAGCACCTGGTCGCCATTCCAAACGCAGATCGGATGACCACAGCGCCGTGCCGCTTCTGGATCGATATTAAAACTGGTGGCGTACTGCTCTAGAATTGGCCGATAGTCTTGCCCCTTGCTCTTGCTGCGAAATGCGCCTGCACCAATGGAATAGCCATCCGCCTTAGGAAAATTCCAGGCGTAGCCGTTCTTCACCATGCCCAACTCCAAATGCATCGTCAGCGGGTCATGATCCGCCGGAGCCGGATACTCAATCTCCAGTGCCCCCGCCATCTGAACCTGGCGCTGCTGAAAACCCAGCCACTTAGCCGTCAAACCTCTCGCCCCATCCGCCGCGATTAAGTACGTCCCCTCAAAATCGCCCTGCATCGTGTGAACAATCCAGCGATCGCACTCAAACCGAATTCCCTTCGCGACGGTTTGCTCTTTGAGAACCGCTCCCTGCTTTTGCGCCTGCTGCACCAAAAAATGGTCAAACACTTCCCGCCGCACCATCCAGATTGGCTCAATCGTGTCCAAGTCGGCCTCAACGGGATCGGCCATATTCCACGTCAGCCGCAGCCGCTGCACCTTAAGCGAAATCGCTGGTGTAAAGTCAAAGTCAAACCACTGAGCAATTTCCGGCGAGACGCCTCCCCCACAGGGCTTGTAGCGCGGCAGCGTCTCTCGCTCTAAGAGCAGCACGGAATGTCCTCGCTTAGCTAGATGGTAGGCGGCGCTGCTGCCGGCTGGGCCTGCGCCCACAATGATGCAATCGTATCTGCCGTTTTGCATGGGGGAATGGTTGAGATGGTCACAGTAACTCGTCAAAGCCATTGTATAGCTTTACATATATGGCGTTGCATAGCGTTGACTCGCCGCCGTGCGATCGCAAGTAGCAGAGTCGCTAATCAGATATTGGATCCAAAGCACTACTCCAAAGCACTAGGGTAAAAAACTGACGTGACTCCAACCGTTAAGGCCGATAGAATTACCGTCCCAAGCTAATCTGAATCAAGTGTCTATGGCGATACAGTAGGAGTAGAGGAACACATGCGAGTCGTGGTACAGCGTGTCCAATCATCATCAGTAGACGTAGATGGCAAGCTGGTTGGCAAAATTGGACGTGGCCTCAATCTGCTGGTTGGCATTGCCGCTACCGATACAGAGGCTGAGCTGGATTGGATGGTGCAAAAGTGCCTGGGTCTACGGATTTTTCCCGATCCAGAAACCCAGCGCTTTAGTCAATCCGTCCAGGACATTGAGGGAGAATTACTGGTCATCAGTCAGTTCACTCTCTACGGTGACTGTCGCAAAGGTCGTCGCCCATCCTTCGACCAAGCTGCGCCACCGGAACAAGCGGAAGCCCTCTATGAGCAGTTCGTCAGCAAACTAAAGCAGAGTGGACTGAAGGTCGAAACGGGCAGATTTGGTGCCATGATGCAGGTTGCGATCGCAAATGATGGCCCCGTGACCTTA
Source organism: Thainema salinarum CENA647 (assembly GCF_057732415.1). NCBI lineage: Bacteria > Bacillati > Cyanobacteriota > Cyanophyceae > Leptolyngbyales > Leptolyngbyaceae > Thainema > Thainema salinarum. The sequence continues at coordinate 4,703,001 of NZ_JBYJZJ010000022.1, read as the reverse complement.
ATCATCGACCGCGATGCCGCTAGCGAATAGCTACCCACGTGTATGACTCGGGTACGACTTGGTTATGACTCGTTACTGTATCCCATTGGGTTCGGCTGTGATCTCATCCACCGAATCTGTCAAAAATATAAAGTTTGTCGGACGAATCGTTAGTTTGGTTGGTATTTTGGTCACTCTATCAATAGAAAGACATCAACCGTGTTGTTCCGCACATACGGAGAGATGAAGGTATCATAAGTTTTAATATTGGACATGAAGAAACGAATCGTTTCGCAATCGCATCTCCATATCATCTGCTAGCCCATAGGTCGCCAAATGCTTCAAGATACTCAAACTGTTCGCCACTATCAGAAGCTCACGGATTCCCTGGTTGAGCAATGGAATCGAGGATATCGCACGGATGATTTGCGCTTATATATCGATGGCTATCTGGCAGCGCTGCGTCATTCTGGCGTTCTCGAAGTCTACTTAATTCATCGGCTCGAAGAAGAAGTTATTCGCTATTTGTACGATCCATCCAACTTCGAAATGCCTGAGCCACGTCCGGACTTTTACTAGATAGTTGGCATCATTTAACTCCACCAGTCGCCATTGGCCATCATCTATGGCGACGCACAGCATCCTGAAATCAAAACAGCAATAGCAAAAAGCAGGAGAGGTCAGCTTAGCTGACCTCTCCTGCTTTTTGCTCCTTTCTCTCTATTGTTGGGCCAAGGGATTGAGTTCGAACGTAGGGCATTCATTATCTGGCAATCTCAGATAGCGATAACAGTCTTGGGCTGAAAGGGGATGTAAACTGCGATCGCGAGCGAGTGCTAACAAGCTATCCCAGGTGGCCGCCCAAAAATAAATCTGCCCATCTCCAGTCAGAGCCGCTACGAATTGGCCATCTGGACTAAATGACACCCGTTCAATCGGTTGATCGGAATCCTTAATCGAAAGTGTCGCTTGTTCAACGCCACTAGCCGATTCCCACAGTTTAATCAGACCGTCTTCATCCGCTGTGGCAAATTGGCTACCATCTGGGCTATAAGCGGCATCTACAATCGCGCCACGATGACCAATAATAGACATTTTCTCGTGTCCCGTCTCGGCCTGAAAGAGGGTAATCAGACCATCCCAGCCAGTTGCAACAACGGATTGACCATCTGGACTAAACACGGCCCGACTAACCACATCCGCGAGAGATAGCGATCGCAGTAATCGACCAGAATCAATGTTCCAGATGCGAACCGTCTTATCCCAACCGGACGTGACTAGATGTTTGCCGTCTGTACTGAACGATGCGCTGAGAATGGTTGCATTGTGACCTACAAATTCCTGGCGTAGTTCTCCAGATTGGGCATCCCACAGCCGCACAGTTAAATCGTCATTAATGCTCGCCAGAGTTTTCCCGTCAGGGCTATAGACCAAACTCGACACCAGGCTGGGCTGACGATTGTTTTCCGCATGACGACGCACGTTTTCAATTTGCACCATCTGCGATTCCAGTTTTGGCAAAGCAAATGGCTGTTTTGCCGAGTTGCCTTGGTCGGAATTCTCCGGCTCTTTAGCCTGGGACTCATCGTATACCCGCAAATTGTCGAGCTCGCTGTAGATGGTAATGATGCCATTCTGATCTGCGATCGCAAATTGCGTACCGGCTGGATGCAGCGCGGTTGCTGTTACCTCAGTTGCTGTTGCATCGTGAGCTGGAGTGGGTGGTGCTGAATCGTCTAAGGCTGCATTATCTGAGGTCAGCTGATCTGAGGCCAAATTCCTGGCCGCAGGCTCCGCTGCGTCATCGGGAGATAAATCAGCAGAGGATAAGTCAGTAGATAACGTGTGCTGTTCGGTCAGTGAGGCTATCTGCTGCCAATTCACGTCATCTGTCCCTTTTGTTTGTACTGTTAAGCCCAGTGACACCGGGCCAGATATCGCTTCTTGTCCCGCAGAAGATGACGCTGGCAAAACTGCGATCGGGATTCGTTTCGCTGCCTGGTTGAAGACATTCGTGATCATAAACTGCCACTTGGTGTACCAGGGTGAAACGGATACAGTGGATGCTTGAATCTTTTCCTGATGCAGCTGAGCCATTGTGGTTACATAAGGCGTCTCACGATCGGCTAGCCAAATCGGCACGTTCCAGCGCTGTAAAAGGTGGTGGCCTTTTAGACTGACAATTTCAATCTGGGGTATGTGTGGTGAGGCCATCGCCAAAGACTGCCCCCTGTCAAACTCTGGAAAACCGGAAAGTTGGCCGGAACTCGCAAAACTAAACCATTGCTCTGCATCTTGAGATAACTGAACTGTTGGCAACTCTCCTCCCACAGTCAAATCCCACAGCTGAATTTGACCATCTGTTGCTGTTGTTGCTAGATGAGAACCATCAGGTGTGAATTGAAAACTGCTGATTACATCCTGACGTGGCTGAATGGAACGCTCCTTTTCGCCTGTTTCGATATGCCACAGTTGAATAAATGGCTGGTCTGACTGCTCTGTAGATGCTGCATGTAGCGTCGCTAATCGTTGACCATCTGGGCTGAATTGTAGAAACTGTTCGTACGTCGCTGTAGAACGCTGATTATTTGATGTCAGAGGAGTTGAGGGATCGGTTGGTAATTGCGTGTGCAGCAATCCCAACTCTGGCTGCCAAATCCAGATCTGCTGATCGGGGCCAATACTAGCCAAGAATTGGCTATTGGGACTAAAGATAACTTGCTGAACCGGCAATAGCTGGTTGACTGTTGATTCGCTGGTATTGGTGGCAGAAGCATCCTCATCTGAAGCCGCATAATCTGAAGCTGCATAGTGATCAATCTGTGGCATCGTATGTTGAATTTGACCAGTTTCTAGCTGCCACAGGCGGACGTTGCCATCCGTACCGCTGGTTGCTACCCATTGAGCATCTGGGCTCAGCGTCGCGTTATTGATTGGTGCAGTCTGGACTAGCTGCTGCACAGACGCAGCTAGCGGATGATCGGGATCGCGTAATGTTTGCAGGGTTAACGATATATTTGGCGGCTGATTCAACGTTGCTTTATCTTCAGTTGCTTCATCTTCATCGGGCTCAGTGGTATTTTGTTCTGCATCACTCTGATCCTGCTGATCCTGCTGCTGTTCAATCAGTTGGATGCCTTCTACAAACTTCCAAAGCGTAAGTTGCCCGTTTTGCGTCGCCAGCAGTAGTTTGTTACCGCTAGAGCTCAGTTCAACGCTTTGCAATGGAATATCGCTGGAGATCCGAATTGAAGTTGGATTTTCCACGTGCCAAAGCTTGACCTCAGAGTTGCTCTGCCCCAGGAGCCATTGCCCATCAGCACTGAAAGCAAGCTGCTGGAGATCTGAGGACGGGTTGGATAGACGATGGAAGATTTTGCGGTTTTTTATAGACCAAATCTGAATATCTGTGGAGTCATGATGTGCGATCGCAAGCCACTCACCATTGGGACTAAACGCTAGTTGCGTTGCCGTTGACTCATTGGAATCAGCGCTTTCTTCTGATCGAGGTGGCAATACTTCAATTGAGGATATGCGGCCATCCGGTACTGTTGGATTTAGCGCTCCCCATAGTCGCACACTGCCATCAACGCTGGTGCTAGCAAAATGCTGCTGATCTGGACTAAAAACCAGTTGATGGACAGCCGCATCATGATCATTCAACTGAGCCCGTAACCGCATTTCCTGCAGTGCAGCCCGCAGGCTAGCCTGTGCTTCGTAGGTGTGAGCACCTTGTTCAGCCGCTAAACGACTAATGAGCAAGGCTGCATTGGGATCACTTTGGGGATCTTCTAATACAGTTTGTGCGATCGCAGCCCACTGCCGCGAAGCCGCAATTTGCCGCTGATGTTCTTGCTCAGCCTGTGCTGACAAATTTAACCGATACTGGCTGAATGATAGACCTAACGCCAGCAATAAGGTGCAGGGAATTGATAGCTGCATCAGCCAGTTTTCCTTGCGAACTTTACGAATCTCTTGCTGACTCCGCTCAATCAACGTATGAGCAGCTGTAGACAATTCCTCAGCTCGTTGCTTCAAGTATTCCTCAGCCTCTCGCAGCCGGTGTCCATGCAACAAATAGGTGGCTTCTTCTGGACAACCCAGGCGCTCCCACTCCCGTGCAGCCCGCTCAATTCGTCGCTGACAGCGCAAGTTCTCTCGTTCTTCTTCCAACCACTGACGCAGAACTGGCCAGTGTCGAATCAGCGCCTCATGAACTGCATCAACTGTTGTACTCCAAGCATCAGAACTGTGACCTGACAGCAACGTCACCAGTGACTCCGATGGTTTTTGGATCCAATTTTTATCTTTGGTTGATGTTGGACAAGAAGCGGATTTGAGATTGAGCAGTTGAGTTGAATCAGAACTTCCCGCTTGGCTGAATCGGGGTGAAGCTGTTGGGGACACAGCAGAAAATTTTGCTTCTGCTAACGGCAACAGATCTTGACTTGATCCATCTTCGTTAGAGGCCCATCGCGATCGACAAGACCAAAAACCAGATGGGCGCGTATTGGGCAATTTCAACGTAGCATTCAGTGCTGTGAATTTGCCTTGACTACGCTGTGCTAATCGTAAAGCCGTTGACATATTACTGGCTCGCATCTGCGGATCAACATAAGCTGCATCACCCGTCATAATCTTGTCAACCACGACAACCCGTGCCGCAACGAGCTTTTCAAGCACATGTTCAATCAGGTCATTCGAAAAACCAGTACTAACCAATTCTGATTTGAGAATGCGGCGGCGAGAATCTTCTGTACCCTCACCCAGTTGAGTTAAAGCTAAAAAGATGCGACGAACTGCAGTTTGCTCTTTCGGCGATAGCTGAGCATAAACTTTAGATGCTTGACGCTGAATAATCGTGCGAATGCCGCCAATTTCAGTGTAGGCATCCAAAGTTAGACTACTTTGCTGGGTATCAGGATTAGTCTGACGATGCTGCCAGAGTTCAACCAGCACCTGCTGCAATAGTGCTAAATCTGCCGATGTTCCAACAACATCCAACAACAGTGTGTAGATGAGATTGGGTTCACAATGCAAACCAATTTTTTCAGCTGGTTTGACAACTGTAGCCTTCAGATCCTCATAGGTCATTGGCTGCACGCGCAGCAAATTTTGCCCCACAGCTTGCATCAAATCGCTGTAGTTAGCCAAACGCTCCAAAATATCGGTACGTACGACGAGCAGAACATGGAGTTGTTGATTGTATGCAATGGCTTCCTGCAAGCAGTCGAAGAAGCGCTGGCGTTCTTGTTCAGCTTTTGCGCCTCGACTGTATGTGAAAAGCTGTTCAATGTGATCGATGACCAGCAAAAAACGCTGATTAGAACGGTTTTCAGCCTGCTGCGCCTGAACAGGTAGAGTGAATGTTGAGGATGGAGACAGCAAGCTTGCTTGAATCAGTTGATTCAGGCCACGTCCACCATCTTCTAAAAAGGTTTCAACCCGACGTAGTTGTTCTGCTCGTTCTAATTCAGTTTGGGTTGAATCCAGAAACGCATGGGCCAAATTTTTGACTGGATGCCCAGATAAATTGACGGTTTTGATTTGCCAGCGATTGCAACCTTCTGTCGTTTGCTCGTGCTGCAAAGCCGGAATGAGCCCAGCTTGCACAACAGAGGTTTTACCACTAGCAGAAGCCCCAGTCAAAATGCAGCAGTTGTTCTGGCGTACGGCTGTCACCAGTTGCTGAGTCAGCGTTTTACGTCCCCAAAAGAGGTCGGCTTGATGAGTTTGAAACGGTTCAGCACCAGGATATGGACATTGCTCCTCACTGTCTTGAACGGCGCAGACCCGCTGAGCGACCTGATGGGTACGAGTTAAAACAATTTCGCTTCCCGAACTTTCAAATAAAGGTTGTTGTAGTTCGCCTTTAAGCTGATCGTTGACCGAACTGATCAAGGCGTGGTTGGTGATAATGCCAGTCGTCGATTGCGTGGGATCAAGACCAGAGACTAAGGCTTGAGTAAATACGCTATAGGGGCTATTTAAAGACTCAAAAGCGGACTCATATTCTCGCGATGCGGCCATAAATAATCGATCAGTGCCAGCCCGTGCCCCTGGATCTGCTTCTAGCAAATTTAGGAGTTCGCCGCTGTGACAGCAGTCTAGGATTACAACTCGCTGGCGCACTGGACTTTCCTGAAGCAAACGTCGTAACCAGAAGAGAGAAAGCCCATAAAATCCAACCTGTGGATTGACATCACTGGTGGCTAAAAAACCTTCTTGAATGCCAGCATCTTTTTGAATGCCATGTCCCGAAAAATAGAACAAAGCTGTTTCGGGAATATTGCGTCCTTTGGGTTTAAAGAGCTGAACCAAAGCTGATTCTAAGTCTTGTACAGTGATGGCTGTACGAGTTCCGATGATCGGTTTTCCGTCTTGGATTACCTCTGGCAGACGGTGTACTCGAAACTCACCGTACTGCTGAAGTTGAGTTGCGATCGCTTCTGCATCTTGTGCAGGTGCAGTCAAGCTCGGCAGATATTGATATCCGTTAATTCCAACAACAACAGCGTCTCGTGACATTTTCAGCACTTAGATAACAACGGTTCCAATCGACTAAAGCATTGAAAGCAAATATGAAATACAAGCAGTTAGAAACAGGGCGTAATTGAAGCCATTTGACAAACATCAAGATCAATTGAATCAAGATTGAATTGGCTGTTCCGATGCAAAAAATAAGCGCCATACTGAGTTGTGAATTGTTACAAATTGACGTCCACGCACTCAGTAATCTGCCTGTACTTATTAAGCTACGTGAACTACGATAAACCTGTAAAAGGGGTGAGACCCATATTTTTTTGCTGAAAAATTTATAAATTGTGAAAGGCTAGAACTGCTCTCAGTAGATTCACTAACTTGTGAATAATCTACGTTTAAGTTGAATTATCTAGAAGAAGAAAACAGGATCAAAATCTTGCTAGTAATTACGGATATATTTCAGTATTTTTCATGGTCGTTTTCTATTAATTCAGAAGAATGCGTAAAAACACTGAATGAGGTTTTCGCTGACCTACTGACGAAAACTCGTATATTTTGTTTAGAGAAAAAATATGCTGATTTTTGATCTTTTCAGATAGAAGTGAGCAAATGCACACAAACTGATGCCACTTATCTGCTCCAGCAGCTCTTTGCTGTACAGCTTCATTCCTCCAGTCAAACTAATGTTCACGCATTTGTAGTGCGGGTGAACTACTAATTTGCGGCTTCAAAATACCTCAAGATTAAGTGACAATACTTGACCTTGAAAAAAATTGCGCTGGTTAAATTGCTGAAAATACTGGGTTTTGTTGAACTGCTGATTCTATGAGTGACCTAGCCGTGATCCAGCCGCTATAGTTTACCAAGCTTACGGCTATAGCTATACCAGGTTGGCAAAAGTTGGCATTATGAGGAACCGCCCAATTCAAAAGCGAATTGGGCGGAGTGTGGTGTGAGGAGTGAACGGAAACTTGCGTCTCCGCTATTTCTATTGTAGGGGACAGTTCTAGTAATATGTGAAATTTCAGTCGTTAGAGATGTAAGTCTTAAATATTGCTTTACATGAGAGAGACAAATGCCAAAAGGCTTATGCCAAAAGCAAAGACGGCGCTGGATGGCGAGCGCCGCCTTTGCTGATTGATTCAGATGTGCCTCAGTGACAAAGAGTTGATATCGCTAGTCAGTTACTTACCCATGCCTAACTGCTGTGCCTTTTGATAGACCTTGCCCTCAGTTAGCAAAGATGGTGCGATAACCACTTCGACCTGCTGCATTTCCTTAATATCTTTGGCTCCAAGAGTTCCCATACTTGTTTTGAGCGCTCCTAAGAAATTGTGGGTTCCATCATCAAGCTGAGCTGGTCCTCGCAAAATTTGTTCAATCGTGCCGGTGGTACCGACTCGAATTCGGGTTCCTCTTGGTAAGACTGGGCTAGGTGTTGCCATACCCCAGTGGAAACCTCGGCCAGGAGCTTCAGCTGCCCGTGCGAAGGGAGAACCGATCATGACGCCATCGGCTCCGGAGGCAATACATTTACAGATATCACCACCTGTTACCAGGCCACCATCAGCAATTACGGGAACATAGTTACCCGTTTCCTGCATATAATCATCGCGTGCAGCAGCACAATCTGATACCGCAGTGGCTTGAGGAACACCAACTCCGAGTACTCCCCTAGATGTGCAAGCAGCACCGGGGCCAATGCCGACTAGAACAGCCGCTGCACCTGCTTTCATCAAATTGAGAGCAACTTCGTAGGTTACACAGTTACCTAAAATCACTGGCATCGGCATTTCCTGACAGAATGCCGCCAAATCAAGCGGTGTAACTGATTCTGGCGATAAGTGTGCCGTCGAGACGACTGTTGCTTGGATGAAGAATAGATCAGCTCCAGCTTCAGCAACGGCTTGCCCAAATTTGGCCGCACCTACTGGAGTAGCACTCACAGCAGCGATACCACCACCTGCTTTAATTTCTTGAATACGCTGCTTAATCAGCTCTGGCTTAACGGGTTCAGCATAGAGTTCTTGCATCAGCGTCACGAACTCAGTTGGCCCCACAGATGCAATCTTATCCAGAACTGGATTGGGATCAGCATAGCGAGTTTGAATACCTTCCAGATTCAAGACTCCTAACGCACCAAGTTTTGTAAGTTCGATCGCCATACGGACGTCAACTACTCCATCCATTGCGCTGGCAATGATCGGAATTTCGCGCTCAATACCGCCAATGGTCCAACGAGTATCTGCAAGTTCCGGATCGAGTGTGCGTTGTCCTGGAACGAGAGCAATTTCATCAATTCCGTAGGCTCGACGAGCCGTTTTTCCTCTACCAAGTTGAATATCCACGTTATCAACGTCCCCATGAAGCATTTATCTAGGCTATCACCTCAGGAATAAATTTGATTAATGTAATTTAACAGTGACAGGAAAAAATGCTTTGGGTTCTTAATGTCATAACACGAACGATGAGGCCACGTTTACGAGCTTTAAGGTAGCAATTTAGCTCCAGATAAACTCATTTGGCTGGTTCAGAAGATCCATCCGGTGATGGTGGAGTGATTAAGGGTTGTATTGGCGGTATTGCTGGAGATGAAGATGTGGGTAAGTTGCTGGTGTTCACTGCTGATGGCGTTTGAACAAAGGAAGGTTGGTTGGTTGGGGATTGATTGATGTTTAAGGTGCGATCGCGCTCTTCCACCTTCACCTTTTCTTCTACGTTTGGCTTGGATTTGCCATCAGAATCTTGCATTGCCATTTGCCGAACCTGATTGATCAGTGATCCCAATTTACCTTCGTCCAGCAATGTATTAATCAGAGTCAGACCACTGGTTGACATCATCAGCTTACTGATATCAGAGATCCCATTACTACTGCCGTTGCCATTAGTGCTGTTGCCATTGGTTCCGTTACTGATCCCACCCGGAAAGGCATAAATCCGGGCATCACCTAGCACACCGGGTTGGGGAGCTAGCGCCTGCATGATTTCGGGCAGCTTGACAACCAGTTCAGGCCATAGTTCGCGAATTACATCTGCCGTGAGGTTGGCGTTGCTGATGACGTTGCGAGCTGCAACCTGAGCTTCAATACCCTCAGCTTCAGCTAGCGCTTTATCTCGTTCCGCCTGGGCTAGCGTGCGAATCGATGCGGCTTCTAGATCAGCAGCTTGACGAGCAATTTCAGCTTGACGGCGGCGGCGGAACACGTCAATTTCGACCACGTTTTGCTCTGAAATTCGCCGTTCTTCCGCTTCCCGTTCTGCCGCAATCATAGACAACCGTTTTTGCCGCTCGGCAATTTCTACATCAGATGCGGTTTGAACCGCTTCTTCCGCCTGCGCCCGTTCGGCTTCTGCCAGTAAGCTTTCACGACGCTTGTTGGCAATTGCGATCGCAGCCGCTTCCTGAGCAGTACGAGCTTCCTGTTCAGCCTGAGCAACTTCAATTTGAGATGTTAATCGGGACGCTTCAACTGCTTTCTGACGGGTGATTTCAGCCACTTCTGCCTCTTGCTTTTGCAGCGCTTGCGCCACTTTAAGCTGCTTTTGCCGCTCCTCCAGTGCAATATCAGCGTCAATTTGGCTTTGCTGCAAACTGAGCTTACGAGCGATCTCTTCTTCTTCGACTGATTTCTCTTGCAGAATCTTGGTTCGCTGAGCCGTCGCGGCCTCTCGGTCTTTCGCTTCTTGGATTTCCCGCTCTCGCTGTGCTTTAAGAGCTTCAACTTCAAGCTGTTGGGCAAGTTTAGCCCCTTCCTTTTCCTGCGCAATGGTTAGAGATCGCTTTTCAGCATCCAGCTCTTTTTGCTCAATCGTGACCTGAGTAACTAGTTCTACTTCCCGCTTTTGCTGAATTGATCGCTGAATTGTTTCCGTTCGTAACCGTACCCCTTGCGCATCAAAGAAATTGTTGGTGTCGTAGGTATCGCTTTCTTCAACTTCTGAAATGGCGATGTTATTGAGCGTTAGACCTACTTTCTTTAGATCTGGCTCGATCAGGTTCAGGACTTCTTGCGCAAACCCTAATTTATCGGAATCGATTTCAGCCAGCTTTTTCGTCTTCGCCGCTGCCCGAATGGCGTCATCTGCCCGCTTTTCCAGCGCATTTTTAATATCGGTCGGTGTAATTTGCCCTTCGTTGGAAAGCCGAGCTGCCGCCGTCAGCACATCTTCTTGTGAAGGACTCACACATACGTAGAATGTAACCCGCATATCAGCCCGCAGATAATCTTGCGTCCGTACTGCTAGTTTGCCCGTGCGCTCTACATCAATGGATAGTTCTCGCAGCGGTACGCGGGTTAGCTCGTGAAATCCCGGTAGAACAATGCAGCCACCATTGAGAATGACTTTTTTCTGCTTTTTAAAGACTCCACCTGTTTTGACAAAAGCCGCATTCGTTGGAGTAATTGTGTAGACGCGAGTATAGGCCCAAATTGCGATGAGCAGCAGAACAATAACGCCAACAAACGCGCCAGCTAATGTAGTGACACTGGCCAACGCTCCGCTGGGTAATTGGGCAAGACGGGGTGCAGGTTGAGTTGGTAGTTCAGCAACAAAATGACTAACTTCTGGCTCAGCTAAATCACGATTTTCGGATGGCTCGGACGATTGATCCGATATGGAAGCGAGCAACGAATCAAATCTGGGAGCAACATCAGATAGCTGAGGCAGAGACTGCAAAAGTTCAAACCAGAACAACATGGAAATCACCGCAGCGAAAGAACAGATAGAACCATGACAATCTGCCTTCCATAATGGCTGAGAATATGGCCAGTGTCCCTATGTTGAGTCGAACTGTTAACTAATATTTGGACTACTGCTCTGAATGGTTAACAGGAATACTGCGCATCCGTTGTACTCCTGTACCCTTATGCTTTCTGCAAAACAACACTGGAATAATCAGACGGCTTAACCTGATATTTCACCAGATTGGCAAGTTCTTGTAGTTGGCTAATCGCTTCAGCTCCTTCCAGCTTCATCAGTTCGCGATCGTCCCGCATCTCTGTCCAGGTGATGCCATAGTCAGAGACCAAGAAGCGAATCAGGTGATCATCGCCAAGACTAACCATAAACGATGCGCTGTTCATCTGCCCACCGCAGGTATAGCACGAGGCTAGATATCCTTTGTTCTCTAGCACTAGTGCAAGTGCTTGCAAGTTCATCACTAGATCTTGTACAAACTGCCTGTGCTGTTCTGCCAATCTAATAAACACGCTTGTTCCTCCTGTAACCACACAATTGTAAAACTTTTTACTTTTTTTTAATAATTCCCTAGGTGGATTATATGATAGCTTTCCTAAAAGGTATATATAAGCCAAAGCTATAAAAGCTAAATTGACGGAAGTTGATGAATTAGTAAGTTAGTACATGCTGCTTCATGGTTGGTCATAATATGCCGACTGTAGGTTTTCAAGCGGTATGTGAGAGCTGATGGGGATTGTGGCCGCAGCCAAGTTAAGTTAATCAGCTTTAGATTTCCTACAACGATAGATGCTGAATTGAGCATTCTGCTGATGCATAACTGCATTAGCAGAATGAATTTAGGTAAATCAATCTATCATCAGCCTAACCAATGACTAATGATATTGGGGGTATCATCAGTGACAGTTCCTTTACACATTCGCTGAATGGTTTTTGCCGCTTCACAGCACACGTTTAGATTTCGAATTTAAGAAAATGCCGATTGCCTTTTTGGACAAGGGATAGATGCTGATTAAACCTGTTCAAAATAGTTTAGGCTGGCTGATTATTGGCTGGAATTTGCTTCAGCTATTTTGATACGACTTTGCTGAGTTTTTTATGCGATCGCATTAATCTATGTAACTTTTATGAGTTCATTCAGCGCCGATCGGACAGTTGATGGTGACAACCACCGTTAAATAGTGACTTCTACATCCATCTAAAGAGAGTCATACAGCCAGCTTTGCAGCTATGGCTTTCTTTGTAAATTTAGATGAGAAACTTAGAAGTCAATTGGCAGAAGTTAATTGGCAGAAGTTAATTGGCCAAGACTGCTGTAATTATTCAACCGTGACGCTTTTAGCAAGGTTGCGGGGCTGATCGACATCTAGACCTCGAATGGCAGCGATGTGATAAGCCAAAAGCTGGAGCGGGATTGTGGCTAAAACTGGCGATAAAATCTCTTCAACATGAGGTACAGGCAGCAGTACGTCAAAGACCTCTGCAGCGGCCTCATCGCCAATGGGAGCTACGCCAATGATTTGAGCATCCCGCGCTTTCGCTTCTTGGGCGTTTGAGATCACTTTCTCGTAGACAAACCCCGGCATTGCGATCGCAACCACAGGGACTTTGGAATCCAGCAGCGCAATCGGGCCGTGCTTCATCTCGCCTGCTGGGTAGCCCTCGGCGTGGATATAGCTGATTTCCTTCAGCTTGAGCGCTCCTTCCAGGGCAATCGGGAAGTTGACGCCGCGACCAATGAAGATAAAGTCTTGGGTTTCGACAAACTGATGAGCAATTTCTTCAATGGCTTGATCTTGATCCTGCAAGATCTGCTCAATCTGATTTGGCAACTGTCGCAGTCCGGCAATGATTTCATTCAGCCGCTGTGAGGAAAGGGTCTGACGACGGTGAGCTAGTTCCAGCGCCACGAAGTAAAAAGCCATCACCTGCGCCAAGAAAGTTTTGGTTGCGGCTACGCCCACCTCGATCCCCGCTGGCGTAACGATCAAATTCGGCACCAAATGAGCAATTGTGCTTTCCGGACGATTGGTAATGCCGATCAGACGCGGCTCAAATCCGGCTCCAGCATGACGGGTGCGGCGCTCTTTTTCCATTTCCAGTGCCGCGATGGTGTCAGCCGTTTCGCCGGACTGGGTGACGCCAATCGTAATCGTGTTCGGCGTCAGCGGCGCAGGGGAATAGCGGAACTCAGAGGCATACTGCACCATCGTCGGAATAGCCGCCAGCTGCTCAATCAGGTACTTACCGACCAAACTGGCGTGCCAACTGGTGCCACAGGCCAAAATTTGAACCTGCTGAACATCGGTATATAAATCCTCTGATAAGCCCAGATTGACAGGCGATCCCGCCGCGTTGCCATCTTGCCAATCAGCCGTTAAATAGTTCTCTAAACAGGTGCGAACTACTCCTGGCTGTTCGTGAATTTCCTTCAGCATGTAGTGGCGGAATCCCTGCTTTTCGGCAGAGAGAGTTGCACCACTGAGTAGACGAGGATACTTGGAGACCCGCTGTCCAGCAAATGTCTGCATCGTTACCCCAAGCGGGGTCAGCGTCGCCATCTCCTGGTTATCCAGCGTCACGACCGCGCGAGTATAAGGCGCGATCGCAGGTACATCTGAGGCGCAGAAAAACTCGCCTTGACCAAAGCCAATCACCAGCGGAGCCTGTTGCCGCGCCATCACCAATTCATCAGGATAATCAGTACACAGAACCACAATGGCAAAGGCACCCTCTAGCTCATTGACTGTCCGGCGTACAGCTTCAGTCAGCGGTGATAGGTGCTGAGATAGCTCATTGCGATCGCGCATCTGGTTGAGATGATCCGCAATCAAATTGGGGATCACTTCGGTATCGGTCTCTGTGGTAAACTCGTAGCCCTTCTGCTGCAAGCTCTGCCGCAGTTCTCGATAGTTCTCAACAATTCCGTTTTGCACCACCGCTACTCGGCGCGACATATCGCGGTGGGGATGGGCATTGTGCTCTTCTGGCTTCCCGTGGGTGGCCCAGCGAGTATGACCAATGCCAATTTGGGCCGGAGTTTCTTGACCTTCTAGCTTGGCTCGCAGGTTGTAGAGCTTACCTTTGGCGCGAACGCAGTGCAGCTTATCTTCCCAAATGGTGGCGATCCCGGCGGAATCGTAACCACGATATTCGAGCTGTCGCAGTCCCTCCATCAAGATTGGCGTCGCGGACTGGGTGCCGATATAACCGACGATTCCACACATAGTTGCTCACTCCCTCTTGCCACACACAAGGATCGAGTATAAATGCCTAAGACAGCCCTCATCAACTTTGGGCTTGAGTCACGCGCGATCGTAGTCGCATATCTAATCGCAAATCAGAATGCCTAAGTTGTAAATCTCACACCACAAACCAACAATCGTAAATTGTTAGAGACGATTCTAACCGGATTGCCTGAAATCAGATCATTCTGCTTAACGATTGCGCCCTAAATTTAAGAGGACGTTTTCATTGTCTAGCAATGAAAACGTCCTCTTAAATCTCTTTAAACAATTAATGGGGATGGAGGGACTTGAACCCTCACGACCTTATAAGGGTCAACGGATTTTCATTCTCCTGCAGCTTTCGCTCCTGCCAGCTTTGAACCGTCAAGTTGGTTCAAATTGGCTTTGAGAATTGGACTCTCTCTTTACCCTCGGCTTGACGTTAGGGTAGCTCCCGTCGAGTCTCTGCACCTTCCCAAATTACGCAGTCTGAACTTGGTCTGACTCATAAATATGGGCTTGGCTCAGGATTGCCGTCTCTGTGATGAAGCCTGCAAAGGCAGTTTTCAAAACTAGACTTAGGTTTCCCTGAATTTGAGAGCGGTCACTTTAAGGATTTCTCCCCAAAGGCTCAATTACTTAAGTCCGCAGCGTCTACCAATTCCGCCACATCCCCAAAAGTAATATCGGAAAAACAGTATAACCTGTATTCCGCTTGTTTATTCCACCATTAGGACGTAAGTTTTGGCAACTCTATTTGACAGGATGTAACCTAACTCAAACTGATCCCGACTCCGCGCCAGGTTGATCCGTCAGGATTTAAGTTGTGTATTAAGATAAACGAAGCGCGATCGCAGATGATGACAAGGTATCGCTGAAACCTATGGAAGAATTGTTGACGACCCCAATTTTGGCTGCTGGGCTGTACTTAGCGCTAGGCGGAGCTTACCTGTTGGTATTGCCTGGACTGCTCTATATCTATCTCAAAGAGCGCTGGTATGTCGCTAGTTCAGTTGAGCGCCTGCTGATGTACGGTTTACTATTTCTCCTGTTCCCCGGTTTGCTGTTGCTGAGCCCGTTCCTCAACTTCCGCCCCAAACGGCGTCCTATTGAAGGATAAGTCATGCGGCGAATTGACGTAATTGGTGTTGGCCTAGCTGTATTTGGTGCGGGTGGGCTGCTCTATGTGGTGCTGCTTGCTATCGGTTTGGATAATACGACCGCTGGCATTTGGGCAGAAGCAGGACTCGTTGTTGGTATCGTTGTTTGGCTCCTGACGTATTTGCTACGGGTGCTAACGCGCAATATGACCTACAACCAGCAGATGAAAGACTATGAAGACGCTGTTCTGCAAAAGCGGCTGGATGCCATGTCGCCCGCAGAGCTAGCCAAGCTTCAGGCCGAAATTGAACAGGAACGGCAGCAAGAAGACGAGCAGAAAAAAGAGCAAAAACAAAAAACAGATAGCGGTATTTGATTTACCCCATCTCAGAATTCTCATGAAAGCCGTTAAGAAAATGCTGGAACAGCTTAGCTGTTCCAGCATTTTCTTTGCAATTTGGTTTGGGATTTGGCCCCAAAGCACCGTAGAATGTGTAACTTGCTAGCCTATTCGGTATTCCCATGACATCTGTTTCTGAGCATATGCAGTCCCTGCGCGATCGCGGTGAATGTGCATTAGTCCCTTTCATCACCGCAGGCGATCCCGATTTGGACACAACCGCCAAAGCCCTGCAAATCCTCGACCAAAACGGGGCAGATGTCATTGAGCTGGGAGTACCTTACTCCGATCCACTAGCTGATGGCCCTGTAATTCAGGCCGCAGCGACGCGTGCCCTGAGCCGAGGCGTCAAGCTGGATAACGTGCTAAAGCTAGTACAGCAGGTATCACCGACAATCCAGGCACCCATCGTTTTATTCACTTACTACAATCCCATTCTCAATCGGGGAATCAAAACCTTTCTAGACAATATTGCCGCTGCGGGAGTAAAAGGACTCGTCGTGCCTGACCTGCCACTGGAAGAAGTTGATACGCTGATGGAACCTGCGATCGCAGCCGGAATTGAATTAACGTTACTCGTCGCTCCCACCAGCCCGATTGAGCGGATTAAGGCCATTACTGCGCGATCCCAGGGATTTGTTTATCTGGTCAGCGTCACAGGCGTGACCGGAATGCGAACCCAGGTCAACGATCGTGTCCAGAGCTTGCTGCAAGATTTACACCAGGCATCCGATAAGTGTATCGGCGTCGGTTTTGGTGTCTCCCAAGCCGAACAAGCCACCCAGCTACGCAGCTGGGGTGCCGATGCCGTTATCGTCGGCAGCGCCTTTGTCAAGCGCCTCGCAGGTCAGAATCCAGAAGAGGGTTTAGCCGCTGTGCAGTCACTGTGTGCTGAGTTGAAGGCAGCATTGCGGTAAGTGAGAAAGGCGTGAAGAGTGCAGAGTGAGGAGTGAGGCGTAAATTCAATCTCACTTAGCACTCAGTCCTTGCACCTAAATTACCAGTCAAGCCTTAGTCCCTGCTGAATTAGATGATTTTGCACGGTGGGCATTTCGCCCTGGGGGATGATGTCGGCAGGTTGTTGAACATCGGGATGGGCAATCAGCCAACCTGCGATCGCACCTGCGGCTCCACCGACTTGCCATTCATTGTAGTGAATTCGAGTCATGGCATTCGCAATATGGGTGACAGCCATACTTTTGCCACCGATCAGCAGGTTATCAATACCTTGGGGCAGCAGCGCTTCGAGGGGTACCTTGGCTGGACGCACCAAGCCAGAACCCGTGCCCGCGCTGGTGGCCTCGCCTGATGATTCCCAGTTGCGATAGCGACAGCCGTGGATATCAATATCGTAATGAGCAAAGCCAACGGCTGTGGGATGAAAACTGCGGCCTCCTGACATGTCGGTTCGTAAATCCTGTTCCCTCATCATAAATTCGATCTCACCATAGGCGGTACGTCCCAAGATACGGCGACCTTCGCGAATGTAGGGGTACATGCTCAAACCAGAGGCCGTGCCCATTGGTGCATTGGCTCCATCTAAAAACGATAGCGGGTACTCTGGTGTCGCTTTACCCTTGAGCAACCAACGAGCAAACAACAGAGCGTGTACTTCGGCTTTGTTAAGGGCATTGGTTGACATCCCACCCATCCAGTTTTGCGACTGGCCAGACTCACGGATTTGCTCCTGAGTGAGGATCAACGATGGTTCCATCCAAATCCAGTCATTGCCTCGATTCCAGTTGATCATCGCGATGTCGCCACGAGCCGGGGAACCATTATTGGGATCGTTTTTGGTTGTGCTGACGATGCGGCGATAGTGGAAGAAACTGCGTCCGGCAAACATGCTAAACCCTTCCATATCAAAGAGTCCTTCATGTTCATGCAGGGCATAGATTGGTTCAACCTGAGACAGTTTTTCTAAACTCTTGCCGCCATCATCGTGAATTGCGATCGCAAATGGATAGGTAAACGCCTGGGTGCATTCAGGATTATCGCGATTAGCGGCATTGATTTCTCCGGTTGTGAAATGGGACTCTGATCCCAGCCGATGGGGAACATTGGCCCAGCCAATTAGCTCGCCTGTATCAGTGGCATCAATGACAATCATGCGCTTGCCTTCTGGGGGCTGGAGACGCATGGGCGTTTTGTCATATTTTTCCGTGGGCGACCAGCTATACCAGTCCGATAAATCTTTTGAGAACCGACCACTAGGAACATAGTCTGGATCGGTGGGTGTGCGTCGCACCGCATAGATCGCAGTAATTTGGCGTCCGGCAGGATCAAATTCAGCTCCCTTAAACGCAGTTTCGACCGCCCAGCGGCTTTCTGGTGCCTGCTGCGAGGCATCTTCTAATAGTTCTCGTGAGGCCACCGCGCCCGCTTCAGGCGGAAAACAGAGGGTGCCAACCCAGCAGCTGTTGATATTGGCTACGGGTTGCGGTGATGAAATAGGACTCCAATCGGGCAAGTCTGCAAACTGCTGCTTAATACGCTCCCGAAATAAGCGCCAGCTTTCTGAGTAATTCAACTGCTGTCGCATAGCGCCTGACTCATCCAGAGCCGATACCCCTTGGGAGCTAACTTGTCCGCCTAGCCAAGGCGTTAGCTCAATCAGGCAGGTGGTTGCCCCCGACTGCATGGCATGACTGGCAGCCGCGACTCCCCCGAGAGATCCGCCGACGACTACGACCTCACACTCCCAAACTTCCTCCGGTGTTGGTAAAGGGGAAAGCTGGGGTCTGCTATTGAAAATAGAGGGAGGGGGCAGCTCAATTGGAGTCGAGGCAAGAAACGCATCAGCGGGCATCCACAGCGCATTGAGTGAAACAACCGGCAGCGACGAAAGCTTGTAGCCGGATAAGACAATGACCAGGCCAAACAGAACCCCCTTCAGGAGCGTTCGCTCTCGTTTGACTCGTCGCTGTCGTTGCCATCGCCGTGATCTTCCAGAACGCCGCATTAACCTCCACTCCCCCAAATTCTTGGAACGCTAAAATCTAGTAACAAAGTATAGACCGACTTTTCAAACCCTTTTCAGGTATTGTTGGGACGGTTAATATTCAAGTTGACCAGCGGTTAGATGTTAAAACTAACGTTCTTTCAACGCCCAAGAGGGTTTTGGTTGGATTGGCTCAAGGGGTTCATCCGAAGCTAGAAAATGCTTTAGATTCTAAAATAGAACCTTTGGTACGAACAGGTCTAAGTAAACTGTAAACTGCGCTAAATGGTTGCTGTCTAGAAATATTCATGAGCAAACTCTCCATCCGTCCTGCTTTGATCACTAATGTATTACCTGGTTCTATTGCCGAAGAAATCGGCTTTGAACCGGGTGATCGGCTGGTGTCGATTAATCAGCAGAAGCCACGGGATTTGATTGATTATCGGTTTCTGTGTGCCGACGAGTTGCTCATGTTGGAGGTTTTGGACGCAAAGGGCAAAACGCACCAGGTTGAAATTGAGAAAGATTACGATGACGATTTAGGCTTAGAGTTTGAAACCGCCCTCTTCGATGATTTAATTCAATGCAATAATCGCTGTCCCTTTTGCTTTATTGATCAGCAGCCTCCTGGCAAACGGGAAACCCTCTATTTTAAAGACGATGACTATCGGCTGAGCTTTCTCTACGGCAGCTATTTGACCCTGACTAATTTGACCGAGCGGGAATGGGATCGGATTGCGGATATGCGTTTGTCGCCGCTCTATGTTTCAGTGCATGCAACGGAACCGGATATTCGCCAGCAGTTGCTTAAGAACGAACGTGCGGGAAAAATCCTTGATCAGCTGCGCTGGTTTCAAAAACATCGGCTCCAAATTCACGCTCAGGTTGTTGTATGCCCCGGCATCAACGACGGAATTCATTTAGAGCGAACGCTACAGGATTTGACTAAATTCCATGCAGTAAAACTCCCAACAGTTGCATCAATTGCAGTTGTACCCGTTGGGCTCACGCGATTTCGTCCTGCTCAGGATGAGTTGGTTCCTGTCACACCTGACAAAGCGGCCGAAGTTATTGAACAGGTACAGGCTATCCAGGCTACCTGCCGACAAGAGCTTGGCTCAACCTGTGTTTGGCTAGCCGATGAATGGTTCTTGATTGCAGGACAGGAATTACCACCAACGTCTCATTACGAAGACTATCCCCAAATTGGGAACGGTGTTGGATCGATTCGTCAATTCTTACAGGAGTTTAAACAATCTGCTGATGATTTATTGCCAGATAGGATTATGCGATCTCACACCTTAACTTGGGTCATCGGTAATGCAGTAGAACAGGCGTTTCAGCCTGTAGTTGCCCGTTTAAATCAAGTCAAGGGTTTGACTGTTCAGATGGCAGCATTTAGCAGCAATTATTGGGGACAGGACATCACCGTAACGGGATTGCTCACCGGACAAGATCTGTTACACCATTTGACTGGGCGAGATTTAGGCGATGGAATTTTGCTACCCAAACTGATGCTCAAGCATGGCGAAGCCGTTTTTCTAGACGACATGCGTTTAGAAGATGTAGCAGCTAAGCTAGGAGTACCTATTTATTCCGTAGATGGTGTAGACGAGCTGATTGAAATGGCCGTTGATCCAAGCATTGGAGACTCAGAGTTGCATCAAGGCAATCCTTTCCAAGCGATTCTCTAGAATTTTGCGAACACTTCCTTCCGTTTCTCGTCCCTAACCAAACCTCTTGCTGCAAAGCTTTTCCAGTCTTTTCGAGATTTCCAAAAAGAAAGATGTTGACAAATCTGTTTCCGGGTCGTTATATTGATAAAGCGCTGGAGGAGAGAGCGTTTGTGCTGAGCTCCTTGAGCGAGAAACGGAACCTCGACATAAGAATAGTTCAGAAGCCAAGAACATCACATCTCGTCAAGGAAAAGACAGATGGTGGGCTAGTTTAGCAAAGCTTACCAAATTTTAATATATTCCGGGTACGAGTCGATACGTTTCTTAACGTAAGAGAATCGTATTTGGAGCCAAAAAACTTTCTAAGTTTTTAACACGGAGAGTTTGATCCTGGCTCAGGATGAACGCTGGCGGCGTGCTTAACACATGCAAGTCGAACGCAGAACGCCCTTCGGGGTAAGTATGAGTGGCGGACGGGTGAGTAACGCGTGAGAATCTGCCTTCAGGAGGGGGACAACCACTGGAAACGGTGGCTAATACCCCATATGTCTACGGATGAAACAGTTTTCTGCCTGAAGATGAGCTCGCGTCTGATTAGCTAGTTGGTGAGGTAAGAGCTCACCAAGGCGACGATCAGTAGCTGGTCTGAGAGGATGATCAGCCACACTGGGACTGAGACACGGCCCAGACTCCTACGGGAGGCAGCAGTGGGGAATTTTCCGCAATGGGCGAAAGCCTGACGGAGCAACGCCGCGTGAGGGAGGACGGCCTGTGGGTTGTAAACCTCTTTTCTCAGGGAAGAAGATCTGACGGTACCTGAGGAATAAGCATCGGCTAACTCCGTGCCAGCAGCCGCGGTAAGACGGAGGATGCAAGCGTTATCCGGAATTATTGGGCGTAAAGCGTCCGCAGGTGGCTATTCAAGTCTGCTGTCAAATTCCAGGGCTCAACCCTGGTTCGGCAGTGGAAACTGGATAGCTAGAGTACGGTAGGGGCAGAGGGAATTCCTGGTGTAGCGGTGAAATGCGTAGATATCAGGAAGAACACCGGTGGCGAAAGCGCTCTGCTGGGCCGTAACTGACACTCATGGACGAAAGCTAGGGGAGCGAAAGGGATTAGATACCCCTGTAGTCCTAGCTGTAAACGATGGATACTAGGTGTTGGACGTATCGACCCGTTCAGTACCGTAGCTAACGCGTTAAGTATCCCGCCTGGGGAGTACGCACGCAAGTGTGAAACTCAAAGGAATTGACGGGGGCCCGCACAAGCGGTGGAGTATGTGGTTTAATTCGATGCAACGCGAAGAACCTTACCAGGGCTTGACATGTCCAGAATCCTCGGGAAACCGAGGAGTGCCTTCGGGAGCTGGAACACAGGTGGTGCATGGCTGTCGTCAGCTCGTGTCGTGAGATGTTGGGTTAAGTCCCGCAACGAGCGCAACCCTCGTTTTTAGTTGCCATCATTCAGTTGGGCACTCTAGAGAGACTGCCGGTGACAAACCGGAGGAAGGTGGGGATGACGTCAAGTCAGCATGCCCCTTACGTCCTGGGCTACACACGTACTACAATGCTTCGGACAAAGGGCAGCCAGACCGCGAGGTTGAGCTAATCCCATAAACCGAGGCTCAGTTCAGATTGCAGGCTGCAACTCGCCTGCATGAAGGAGGAATCGCTAGTAATCGCAGGTCAGCATACTGCGGTGAATACGTTCCCGGGCCTTGTACACACCGCCCGTCACACCATGGAAGCTGGCCACGCCCGAAGTCGTTACCCCAACCGTTCGCGGAGGGGGACGCCGAAGGCAGGGCTGGTGACTGGGGTGAAGTCGTAACAAGGTAGCCGTACCGGAAGGTGTGGCTGGATCACCTCCTTTCAAGGCGACCTACCCTACTTAGACGTGCGAAAACTGATAGAGCACCTAAGTAAGGTCATCCTAGGTCGGTCGAGATGATTATTATTGGTTTCTGAACTATCGAGGGGCCGGATATGGGCTATTAGCTCAGGTGGTTAGAGCGCACCCCTGATAAGGGTGAGGTCCCTGGTTCGAGTCCAGGATGGCCCACTCGTGGGGGTATAGCTCAGCTGGTAGAGCGCCTGCTTTGCAAGCAGGATGTCAGCGGTTCGAGTCCGCTTACCTCCACCAGATTTAATAATTCAGCACTATTTCTAAACTACTGAGCAGACAAGCTATCAGTAGCTAGAAAGGCTGCTGGATTAGACCAGCAAAGAACCTTGAAAACTGCATAGAGAAAAGAGATGTCAGGTAGATGTTGACGAAGCTATGAATCAGCAATGATTGATGGTTCAGTCACGAACAGACACCAATGTAAGTAAATGGTCAAGCTATCAAGGGCTTACGGCGGATACCTAGGCACACAGAGGCGATGAAGGACGCGGTTACCGGCGATATGCCACGGGGAGTTGGAAGCAAGCAGTGATCCGTGGGTTTCCGAATGGGGCAACCCTAAGTACGGCCAGTTGAATCCATAGACTGGCACGAGCCAACCCAGCGAATTGAAACATCTTAGTAGCTGGAGGAAGAGAAAGAAAACTCGATTCCCTGAGTAGCGGCGAGCGAAACGGGAAGAGCCTAAACCAGTGGTTTTTACTGCTGGGGTTGTGGGACGGCAATGTGGACTAGAAAGGTTAGACGAAGCAGCTGAATACTGCACCAGAGGGGGTGAAAGTCCCGTAGTCGAAAACTGAACTAGCCTAGCCGGATCCCGAGTAGCACGGGGCACGTGAAATCCCGTGTGAATCCGCGAGGACCACCTCGTAAGGCTAAATACTCCTGTGTGACCGATAGTGAAACAGTACCGCGAGGGAAAGGTGAAAAGAACCCCGGGAGGGGAGTGAAATAGAACATGAAACCGTAAGCCTACAAGCAGTCGGAGTCCGATTTAACGGATGACGGCGTGCCTGTTGAAGAATGAGCCGGCGACTTATAGGCACTGGCGGGTTAAGGCGGAAATGCCGGAGCCAGAGGGAAACCGAGTCTGATAAGGGCGACTATGTCAGTGTTTATAGACCCGAACCCGGGTGATCTAACCATGTCCAGGATGAAGCTTGGGTAACACCAAGTGGAGGTCCGCACCGACCAATGTTGAAAAATTGGCGGATGAGGTGTGGTTAGGGGTGAAATGCCAATCGAACCCGGAGCTAGCTGGTTCTCCCCGAAATGTGTTTAGGCGCAGCGGTAACGATTATAACTGGGGGGTAAAGCACTGATTCGGTGCGGGCTGCGAGAGCGGTACCAAATCGAGTCAAACTCTGAATACCCAGTGCACACGTTGCCAGTGAGACGGTGGGGGATAAGCTTCATCGTCGAGAGGGAAACAGCCCAGACCACCAGCTAAGGTCCCCAAATTAACACTAAGTGGGAAAGGAGGTGGGAGTGCAGAGACAACCAGGAGGTTTGCCTAGAAGCAGCCATCCTTGAAAGAGTGCGTAATAGCTCACTGGTCAAGCGCTCCTGCGCCGAAAATGAATGGGACTAAGTGTTATACCGAAGCTGTGGACTTACTACGTAAGTGGTAGGGGAGCGTTCTGTAGTAGTTAGAAGCATTAGCGAAAGCAGGTGTGGACGAATCAGAAGTGAGAATGTCGGCTTGAGTAGCGAAAACATTGGTGAGAATCCAATGCCCCGAAACCCTAAGGGTTCCTCCGGAAGGCTCGTCCGCGGAGGGTTAGTCGGGACCTAAGGCGAGGCCGAAAGGCGTAGTCGATGGCCAACGGGTTAACATTCCCGTACCGACGTTAGATTGTGAAGAGGGACGGAGAAGGCTAAGCCAGCCGGATGTTGGTTACCGGCGTAAGTGTTCAAGGTGATGAGGGTCGGCGAAAACGACCTGAGCTGAGGCACGAGTCCGACCCGCTACGGCGGGGAAGTGGTGTATGTCAGGCTTCCAAGAAAAGCTCTATCCACGTTAATCTAACGTTGCCCGTACCCGAAACCGACACAGGTAGGGAGGTTGAGAATACCAAGGGGCGCGAGATAACTCTCTCTAAGGAACTCGGCAAAATGGCCCCGTAACTTCGGGAGAAGGGGTGCCACCGAGAGGTGGTCGCAGTGAAGAGTCCCAGGCGACTGTTTACCAAAAACACAGGTCTCCGCTAAGTCGCAAGACGATGTATGGGGGCTGACGCCTGCCCAGTGCCGGAAGGTTAAGGAAGTGGGTTAGCTTCGGCGAAGCTCGCGACTGAAGCCCCGGTGAACGGCGGCCGTAACTATAACGGTCCTAAGGTAGCGAAATTCCTTGTCGGGTAAGTTCCGACCCGCACGAAAGGCGTAACGATCTGGGAGCTGTCTCGGAGAGAGGCTCGGCGAAATAGGATTGTCTGTGAAGATACGGACTACCTGCACCCGGACAGAAAGACCCTATGAAGCTTTACTGTAGCCTGGAATTGGGTTCGGGCTTTGTTTGCGCAGGATAGGTGGGAGACTATGAAGCAGTCCTTGTGGGGACTGTGGAGTCACTGGTGAGATACCACTCTAACAAGGCTAGAATTCTAACCCTTACCCGTTATCCGGGAAGGGAACAGTTTCAGGTGGGCAGTTTGACTGGGGCGGTCGCCTCCTAAAAGGTAACGGAGGCGCGCAAAGGTTCCCTCAGGCTGGTTGGAAATCAGCCGCAGAGTGTAAAGGCAGAAGGGAGCTTGACTGCAAGAGCTACAACTCGAGCAGGTACGAAAGTAGGCCTTAGTGATCCGACGGTTCCGCGTGGAAGGGCCGTCGCTCAACGGATAAAAGTTACTCTAGGGATAACAGGCTTATCTCCCCCAAGAGTTCACATCGACGGGGAGGTTTGGCACCTCGATGTCGGCTCATCGCAACCTGGGGCTGTAGTAGGTCCCAAGGGTTGGGCTGTTCGCCCATTAAAGCGGTACGTGAGCTGGGTTCAGAACGTCGTGAGACAGTTCGGTCCATATCCGGTGCAGGCGTAAGAGTATTGAGAGGATTCCTCCTTAGTACGAGAGGACCGGGAGGAACGCACCGCTGGTGTACCTGTTATCGTGCCAACGGTAGACGCAGGGTAGCCATGTGCGGAGAGGATAACCGCTGAAAGCATCTAAGTGGGAAGCCCACCTCAAGATGAGTACTCTCACTGGGTTAGCCAGGTAAGGTCACGGGAAGAACACCCGTTGATAGGTTCTAAGTGGAAGTTCAGTAATGGATGAAGCTGAGGAATACTAACAGACCGAGGGCTTGACCATATCTACATTTGGGTCTGAACTTGACATCTTTCTATGCAGTCTTCAGGGTTCTTCCTTCTCTACAGGAAGCTCAACCCAATCAGTTTCCTGGTGCCAATGGCGCACTGGCCCCACTCCAACTCCATCCCGAACTTGGTTGTGAAACGGTGCAGCGGCGAAGATACTTTGGGGGTTGCCCCACGGGAAAATAGCTCGGTGCCAGGTCAATCATTCAAGCAGAAAGGAGCTCATCAGCTGATGAGCTCCTTTCTTGTTGTTGGTAAGTTGTTCGTGGTAAACGAGTGGCTAGCTGATTTCGGCTAGGATGTCTGATGCGTGGGTTTCAGTGTTGATGCTGCTATAGACTTTGCTGATATTGCCGTCCCCGTCAATCACGTAGGTGACTCGTTTAGCATATCCACCACCGTCAACGTCGTAGGCTTTCATGATACTGCCATCGGTGTCAGCTAGTAGCGGAAATGGCAAGTTGAATTTATCAGTGAATGCTTTGTGAGATGCTTCATCGTCGATACTGACACCGAAGACAGCAATATCTTTCCCTTGATACTGCGAATAGTTGTCTCGAAAGCTGCAAGCTTCTTTGGTACATCCTGGTGTGTCGTCTTTGGGATAAAAGTAAAGCACTACAGTCTTCCCCTCATAGTCCGAGAGAGAAACGGCTTTGCCATTAGTGTCTTTGGCTGTGAATTCGGGGGCTTTAGTGCCAGCAGTTAGAGGCATATGTTGCTTTCCTTTTTGCTAGTGTACACTCCAGGTATCTTATCGCTGATGACCTTTTAGTGCAGCAGTTTTTGGATAGGTGAAATCAATTTGAACTGTACGTACTGGGGTAGAGTTGTTGACTACTTTTTCTGAGCGTAGCGCCCTACAAGCTGAGCTTCTCCTAGGATATGGCCATCTACTGCTTGTATGAGTTCGGATTTTTTAGCTTCTGGAGTGAGTTCCAGTTTGGTATCCAGAGCATAAAGCGTAAACACATATCGATGGGTTCCGCTGGGTGGGCAGGGACCACCATAACCAATTTCGCGAAATCCGTTTGTACCCTGTAGGATACCGCTATCAAGCTTGGCTTGTGAGGGAATGGACTCGGCTAACTTGGTAACATTAGCAGGAATGTTGTACAGAACCCAGTGGACGAATGTTTGGCCGGGAGCGTCGGGATCATCCATGATCAGCGCCAAACTTTGAGTGCCAGCAGGCACTTTTTCCCATACTAATGGTGGTGAAATGTTGTCTCCGTCACATGTGTACTGAACGGGAATTAACCCGTTGGGTTCAAAGGCAAAACTTTTTAGCTGCAAACCTTTGTTGGTAGGTGAGGGTGAGGTTATAGGCTCCGGCTCGATAGAGGGTTTATCTAGATTGCGATCGCAACTTACCAACCCCAAGCCCACTCCAGCTAGGATGATGCCTCCATATTCCAAGATTTTCCTTCGCTTCATTTTTAATGGTGATAACAACAGATTTAAGCGCTGAAGTACTTGGCTGCTGGATGATAAGCCACGATCGCAGTTGTGGACTGTTCGGGATAGAGCTGTTCGCTTTCATCCATATGAAGACCGATGCGTTGAGCGTTGAGTAAATCGAGCTGCGTGTACTGGTCGGCAATGTTGGGGCAGGCTGGATAGCCGAAGCTGTAGCGAGAACCCTGGTAGCGCTGAGCCAGAATATCTCGCAACTGCTCGGGTTCGCGATCGCTGTAGCCGAGTTCTTGCCGGATGCGAGCATGTGTCCACTCTGCAAGGGCTTCCGCTATCTGAACGGCTAAGCCGTGGTAGTAAAGATAGTCGGTGTATTGGTCGGATTCAAAAAGCTGCTTGGCATACTGGGTCGCAACTTCGCCGACGGTAACGGCCTGCATGGGAAAGACATCAAAGCGTGATGTGGTGCTGCTCATTTCTTTGGGTAAAAAGAAGTCGGCGATGCACAAGCGACGCATTGATCTTTGGCGTGGAAACTGGAAGGTTGCGATCGCATCTGGCAGCTTATCTAATTCCTGATTGACCTGATCAGGGGCATAAATTTCTAGAGAATTTCCGTTTGCTAGAGAAGGGAAGTAACCATAGATCACTTGAGGATGCAGCAGATTTTCCTCAACGATCCGCTGTTTCCAGGTATCTAAAATCGGCTGTACTTTTTCTTGAACAAACTGATCATATTCTTCCCGCGTTTGTTCTTTAGGCTTGCGGAACTGCCACTGACCAACGAACAGCGCTTGAAGATCGAGATAGCTAAAGATTTCATCCAGCGGAATGTCTTGCGGCTGTAGGACTTTGGTGCCCCAGAAAGGTGGGGTGGGCCGCTCAATATCGACATCAACGGCTTCTGATCGTCGAGTGTCGATGACGAGCGGTTCTGAAGCGGTTTGATCGTTTGCTGGATAGGCTTCTTTGACTGGTGCGACCTGACCGTTACTTGAAGCAGTGGTTGTGCTCTCTTCAACCTGATCGATTTCATCCAAAAAGCCCTGGAGGTCGCTCCAGTTTTGAGATGACTTGGCAGGCATCAGCTTATCCATAAAGTGCAAATCGGCAAACGCATCCTTGCCATAAATCACCCTACCCTTATAGGTATTTTGGCAGTCTTCATTCACAAACTTTGGCGTGAGCGCTGCACCACCGAGAATTACAGGGACAGTAATACCTCGTTCGTTGAAGACTTCTAGATTGTCTTTCATAAAGGCTGTAGATTTCACCAGCAGACCGCTCATGGCAATGCAGTCGGCTTGGTGTTCTTCGTAGGCTTCAATAATGTTTTCGACAGGTTGCTTAATGCCTAGGTTAATCACTCGATAGCCGTTGTTGGACAAGATGATGTCAACTAAGTTTTTGCCGATGTCGTGCACGTCGCCTTTCACCGTGGCAATGATAACCGTGCCTTTGGCATTGTCAGCACCCTCTTCCTTATCCATGAAAGGTTCCAAATAAGCCACTGCGGCTTTCATGGTTTCGGCAGATTGCAGCACGAACGGTAACTGCATTTGACCCGATCCAAACAGATCGCCCACGACTTTCATGCCGTCAAGCAGGTAGATATTGATGATGTCGAGGGGCGGATACTTATCTAAGGCTTGCTTGAGAGCCTCTTCGAGGCCAATACGTTCGCCATCGATAATATGCTGCTTCAGCCGCTCTTCCAGGGAAAGGTTAGACGTATCGGAACGCAGCTGAGTCGCTTTTTTCCCAGCAAACAGTTCCGTCAGCTTGGTCAGCGGGTCATAGGTGCAAATGTCACCATCAAACTGTCTGCGATCGCAGATCAGGTCACGACAAATCTGCTGATGCTCCGGTTCAATCTTGGCCAGGGGCAGAATCTTGCTGGCGCTGACAATGGCGGCATCCATGCCCTGCTCCATTGCGTCGTGCAGGAAGACGGAGTTGAGAGCGACACGGGCGGCGGAGTTGAGACCGAAGGAGATGTTCGAAACACCCAGGATAACGTGGCAACCCGGCAGGTCTTGGCGAATTTGGCGAATGGCCTCAATGGTCGCTTTACCATTGGCGCGGTCTTCTTCAATGCCGGTTGAAATGGGTAGAGCCAGCGGGTCGAAAAAGATCTCATGGGCTGGAATGCCGTACTCGATGGCGTCCCGGTAGGCTCGCTGGGCAATTTGGAACTTCTTTTCGGCTGTGCGGGCCATGCCGTCTTCGTCAATCGTGCCAACGACGATCCCGGCCCCGTACTGTTTGGCTAGTTCTAAAACTTTGAAGAAGCGCTCTTCTCCGTCTTCATAGTTGGTGGAGTTTAAGAGGCACTTGCCGCCCGCCACCTTGAGGCCCGCCTCCATTTTTGTCCACTCGGTCGAGTCGAGCATGAGCGGCAGCGTGACGGTGTTGACCAGGCGAGACACTAACTCGTGCATATCGGCTTCGCCATCGCGGCCCACGTAGTCTACGTTGACATCTAAGACGTGGGCACCTTCTTTAATCTGAGATTTAGCCAGAGATACTAAACCGTCCCAATCTTCAGCCAGCAGCATTTCGCGGCATTTTTTAGAACCGCTGGCGTTGAGGCGCTCCCCTACGATCAGGAAAGAGTTGTCTTGGTCGTAGGGCTGAGTGCTGTAGATGGAAGCGGCTGCGGGAGCGAAGGGAAGGGGTTGGTAGGGGACAGGGGTGGAGTTGCGATCGCCAATTTGCCGATCCTTCGGATGCAGGTCTTTCGACATTTCAACCAGTTGTTGAATGTGATCCGGGCGCGTACCGCAGCAGCCGCCAACAACTTGTACGCCCAAGTCTTCGACGAAATGCATCAGTGCCATCCGCAGTTCCATCGGCGTCAGACGATAGTGAGCTTGCCCTCCTACATTTTCAGGTAAACCCGCGTTGGGAATGCAGGAAATGATGAACGGTGAATGCTCAGAGAGATATTTGATATGCTCTTTCATCTTGTCTGGGCCAGTGGCGCAGTTTAAGCCCAGAATATCGATGTTGTAAGGTTCCAGAATCGTTAACGCCGCGCTAATTTCGGTGCCGACCAGCATGGTGCCCATCACTTCCATCGTGATCGAAACCATGAGCGGACGCCGCTCACCCCGTTCTGCAAAGACTTCTTCGATCGCATTCAAGGCCGCTTTAATTTGCAGCACGTCCTGACAGGTTTCGACAATGAAGAGATCGACGCCACCGTCGTAGAGTCCCTGAGCTTGTTCTACATAGGCGGACTTCAGCGTATCAAAATCAATATGGCCCAGGGTCGGCAGTTTCGTGCCTGGCCCCATCGAACCGGCAACGAAGCGGGGTTTTTCGGACGTGGAATATTCAGCGGCAACGCGCTTGGCAATTTCAGCGGCTTTACGATTCAGTTCGTAGGCTTTGTCGGCCAGATCATATTCAGCGAGGACAAGGGATGTGCCGCCGAATGTGTCAGTCTCGATAACGTCTGCGCCAACGTCTAAAAATCCGCGATGAACTTTCTCGACGGCTTCCGGTTTCGTTTCGACTAAATACTCATTGCAACCTTCATACTCTGCACCTCCAAAATCGGCTGCCGTGAGATTTTGCGTTTGCAGCGATGTGCCCATTGCACCGTCAAATACGAGCACAGGACGGTTGGGACTGCGGAGATGGTCGAGGAATACGCTTTTCATTGGTCAGTCGTTACAACAAGATTCCTTAAAGGTGGCCGAGAAAATGGGATTTGAGAATGTGAACCAGGGAAAAATGGAGCTTAGTTTATTGTGCCAATTTCTGGCCCAATTTGCGGGTTTATCGTTTGTATTAGATTGGCACCAACAACTTGGACTCAATAACTGAGGGAACCCTCCTCTGGGAGACTCCACGGTTGTTGGTGTTTTCAGCTCAATTACGCTCGATCTGCTGATCTACTTCAGTTTGATTATTTTAAGTCCAATTATATAGATATGAATTTTGGCACTTTAGGTAGAACCATTTGAATTTCAATTGTGTATCCTGGCTTCGAATAGCATACTTGTGTAAAAGAATCGATAGCGATCGGTGATTACTATAAATTTTGCGATCGCACATGCGTTAAACTCTGTTATCGACGAATCCATCTAGGGTATTAGTGAGACGATTAGGTGTATCGAGATCTTCGCGAAAACGTTCGAGATACCGTTCAGAATACGGTGCAGGCCATGTATCTGAGATCGCAGGCCACACCGAAACGCTTCTTTTGGTTTTTCCGCTACTTGACGGTTCAGACTCTCTATCAAACCGTTAAGCGCGCTCTCCAGCAACGGTTGCCTAGCCTAGCATCAGAAATGGCTTTTAATGCCATGTTGGGTCTATTTCCAAGCATTCTGGTGGTTCTGACTGCGATCGGTTTATCGCCTTCCCTACGGTCTACGTTTGAGCGTTTAGCCTCACGAGTTAGTGAACTAGCGCCGTACGAAGTAATGACGCTGATTCAAAACTTTGCCACTGAAATTAGCGATAGCCAGAATCGCGGCCTGTTTTCCATCAGTTTTGTGTTTGCGATCTGGGCCTCTTCGGCGACGATGAGCGCGGCGATGCGTGCCCTAGATCAAATTCATCAGATTCCGCCCCAGGAAGCACGCCCCTTTTGGAAGGCAAAACTGATCTCGCTGTCGCTGACGATTAGCATTGTCCTGCTGCTGTTTCTCGCGTCGGGAGTTTTTCTAGTTAGTGACTTGATGGTGAAGCAACTGATTGCCCAGCAGGGAGAGGTTGTAGGGGAGTGGATACAAGGGCTGCGGCAACTGCTGATTTGGCCGTTAACTCTGTTCATTGTCTCGTCGGCGTTTTCGCTGCTCTATCGGTTTGGCCCTAGTCGCTGGATTAACGGCAAGCCATTGGTGCCAGGAGCGATGCTGGCTGCTTTGCTGTGGGCGGCGATTTCTAGCGGATTTCGCTACTACGTTTCACAATTTGGCAATTACAACAAGGCATACGGTGCGGTTGGTGCGGTTATTGTGCTGCTGCTGTGGCTACAGTTTTCGTCGCTGGCCGTGCTGCTGGGCGATCAGCTCAACGTCGTTGTGGGTGAAATGATGCAGGAGCAGCGACGACGCAAGTGGAAAGTGCCGGGTTTGTTCTAATCAAAAAAATATTTGGGAGTTTGGGATAAATACTCTAATATAGAAAGGTTGTAGAATTTTGATCAGGCGAATACGTCATGGCGGTTCCAAAGAAGAAAACCTCAAAATCCAGACGGGATAAGCGCCGTGCGAACTGGAGTCGGAAAGCATCGTTTGAAGCTGAAAAAGCGCTTTCTCTCGGTAAGTCAATTCTGACCGGACGTTCTAAGGGTTTTGTTTATCCTACGAATGAAGATGAGGACGAAGACGAGGAGTAAGTTATTCGTTGCTCTCATCTCAAATTCTCAAAACGCAGAGAGAGGAGTGCGATCGCACTCCTCTCTCTTTTTGGGGCAGGAAATATCTGAAAGGGCCGACGTTACCGTAGGGGCAAATGGCCATTTGCCCCTACAGGGGTTGTGGAAATTAGGCAACTGATGCGGATTCGGATCTGCTGGGTGCAGCGTTTTCTGGATTAGTTGGCTGTAGTGAGGGCCGAATGATCAGGTACACCAGCGGGCCGATCAGAGGCAGTAAGGTCACCAGCCAGAAGATAACAGGTTGGTTCTGCCAGCCGCGTCGGGCCATGTCGTCGCCAAGTAGGGCGGGAAAAATCAGGCAAAGTAGAACAAAATCCAAGCTCATGACGTGGACGAAGCGGCGGGTTTGCCATTCGTAGATGTAGTCTGACCAGTTGCCTTGGCTAAAGCCATAGATGAGAAGTGCGATCGCACCGACTGCCAGTAACACGCCAGTAATGCGAGCGTCCAGTATGTGGATTAGCCAGGTTTTTGCACCTGTAAACATAGGATTGGGCTGACGTAGCGCTAGATACGGTAAGAGCGTAAACGCGCCGAGGCCAAAGGAACCGATTAGAAACGGCCAGGCCCATAGTTTTTGATTCCGACCATCGGCTAAAAGAAGACAGGCGTAGATCATTGGCCAGATGCCCATCAGATTGAACAGGGCGATGATGAGCGGATTGATGCCCTGCCAGTCACCCGTGGACAGACGTAGAATCAAGTCGAACGTATCCGGTTGATTAGGTGGAGCTAGTAAAACTGCGTAGCTGACGAAGCCAATCCACAGCAGGCCAAAGCCGAATTTTCTAACCATAATTACCGACGGTTAAGTTTCACAGCGATACATCAAAACAAATGTAACGGTTCCCCACAATCTGTTGTTGCTGTCTTAAGTTGGAAATTGGAATAAATGGTTAATGTTTTGTCCGTACATAAGAGTCCGACTATTTTTTGTAGAACGCTGGCTAGGCAGGCATTCCACAAGAAATTAACTATGGGTTTGAATCGGACTTTTATAACACTGTGAACACTGCGCAAATGTGCGGATTTGACAGCGTTTGTGTATAAAACCGTGAAGATGACGGATTCCCGCGTCTGTTTTAGGGAATACATAGCGTAATAGCGACATACTCTCCATGTATCCGTCAGGTGCAGCAATGGTGATGATGACAGCGACTACAACAACGGCAACTGATACGACTACCGCCGCGATCGCAATGACTACTGCTTGGACACAATCTGATTCAACTGCTTACCAGAATCAGCAGCCCATGAAAGTCGTTTATTTTCTGCAGCTCTACGAAACAGGCTATCGCGATTTCAATGGAGTGCATTTACGTGGGGCTGACCTTGGCAGCAAAATTCTGGTCAATCTTGATTTATCCTATGCCGACTTAACGGGAATTAATTTCAGTCGTACATTTTTGACGCGCTCAAATTTGTATCAGGCCCGTTTAACCTGGGCCGATCTCAGCTTTATCAAATGCAGCGAAGGGAGTTTGATTGGGGCCCACTTGACCAAAGCCAATTTACAGGGCGCATTCATGGTCAAGTCAAATCTGGCCAAGGCGCAATTGAGTGGGGCAAATTTGAGCCATGCCAATTTTCGATTCGCGAATTTGGCGGGAGCGAATTTGTGTGGAGCCAATTTGCAAGGCGTTAATTTTCGGGGCGCGAATTTAGCGGGTGCCAATCTCAACTGGGCCAATTTAAGCGGAGCGCGACTGAGTGGAGCCTGCTTAGATGGAGCCTGCCTGACGGGCGTAAATCTGGAAGATGCCTATCTTAATGGCGTGGATTTAAGCGGCAGTGATCTGAACGGGGCCAATTTGAGTGGCGCGCGGCTGAGCGGCGCAAATCTAGAAGGCGCTAGCTTAGTTGCGACGAACCTGAGTGCGACTCGCATGCGCGGCATTCGGCTGGGGCAGGCCAATTTAAAGGCGGCAGATTTAAGCGGGGCCGATTTAGATCACGCAGATTTGCACGATTCGGACTTAAGCCAGGCCGATTTGAGTGCAGCGGATCTGCGAGGTTCAAATTTAAGCGATGTCAAGATTGAGGGCGCAGAGTTTACGGGCGGCTGGATGACCAAGCGGGAGTACGATTACCTGATGTCGATTGCATCGGGTCAAACCACTTGGTCGAATCAGTCCACGCGAGCAACGCTACAGGCGGCTCGGCTCTGGGATGGTGGCCCCGGTTTTACCAGTATGGGTATTTAGTACTCTGTAAATTAAGTTTTGATGGTTGATGTGCCGCGCGGAGCGCGGCACATCAACCATCAAAACCCATTAAACTTAGTTGACAGATTATTTAGTCATGACAGCGATGACAACGTTTGGTGTAGTGTTGGTAACGACTGGGTCGGAAGAGGAAGCATGTGCGATCGCACATGCACTTGTGCAAGAAAAGCTGGCGGCCTGTGTCAACTTCACCCAAATTCAGTCGGTTTATACCTGGCAGGGCGAAATACAGCAGGATCAAGAATGGCAGTTGTTGATTAAGACCGATTTGGCTAAGTTTGATCAGTTAGCCGCGAAAATTCAGGCGCTGCACTCGTATGATGTACCTGAAATGATTGCCTTGCCTATTCAACAGGGATCAGCCGCTTACTTAAACTGGATGTCAGAGAGTTTAGCCCAGTAGGTGGTTCTAGAAGAGCAATAATTTTGTTCTGTAGTAACAGTGCCCCTACAGAACAAAATTAATAAACCCGGAATACCACTACTGCCTATAAGTCGAGGCTTGTATCTGGTAGTACGACCCAAACTTAATGTTGCCCTCAAGTAGCAAATAATACCGAGTGTTGATGGGTCGATAAACGATATTCCTATGCTCTCTTGTATCCAAATGTCTGCACCATCTGGTTTGTAGCTTCTTAAGAGGGGAATGATCTAACCTATTCGGTATACTGACGGTATTGGTCAGGATAAATTTGTGACTGGCAAGTTTGCCGGATTGTCTGAATCAAGATGATGTACGATTTTCATAAAGAAAATTAGGCATTGGAATCATTGTCATCCTCTTTGAGCGATTCATGACACGTTTACGAATTTCCGCTTTCAAGTCTCAATGCACAAACCGACGCTTTCCAGTCTCGATCTTGTTAGGGGTGATGGCGTTGGCTAGTTTGAGTGGGATAGCGATTCATAGCTATGCGCAGCAGTCTATTCCGGCCCGAATTAATCGCTGGCTGGCTGTTCGCAACGTCGCTGGCAATGTGAACTATCTGAAGGGAAATGACGCGCGCCCTGCGAAAGTTGGGGATCGGATACAGCAGGTGGGAGAGGGCATTAACACGGGAGAAAATTCGACTGCCACCCTGGAAGTGGATACGGGAATTGGCTTTATTGATGTGTCTGAACAGACGAATTTACGGGTGCGGACATTGGAGTTCGCGCCGGATAATGGCCGCATTACCCATCTGTACGTGAGTCAAGGGCAAGCACGGTTGCGGGTTCGTACCTTTACGCATCGGGGATCAGAACTGGAAATCGAGACGCCTGCGGGAGTGAGTGGTGTGCGGGGTACAGATTTTGGTATCAACGTGCATACCGATGGCCGAATGGCGATCGCAACTTTGGAAGGTCGAGTGGATACGACGGCTGAGGGCGAAACGGTTGCAGTCCCCGATGGCTTCCAGAACTTTACGATTCCGGGAGAACCACCGACGCCAGCCGTACCGCTGCGCAATGATACGAGCTTAAACTATCGGATTCGGCGACAGTTTTCTGGATCTCAGCGTCGATTGTTGCTGATTGGCGAAGTTGATCCCGTTAATATTGTGCTGATTGAAGATGAACCGCAGCCGCTGAATCGTGATGGACGGTTTACAGTGGAGCTACCTGCCCGTACGCGAGTTAGTTTGGAAGTGACGGTGATTACACCCCTCGGACGGGAAGAAACCCATGAGATTCTGGTGCGCCCCTAGAGCATTTGGTCGGGCTTTAACCCATCATCCGATTTGGCATGCGGGGTGGCGTATACTGCCGGGAATAGCAACTGCACTTGCGATCGCAGGTCTGTTTCAGTTAGAAGTCTTGCGACCGCTGGAACAAATGGCGTACCGGAGTTTGTTTCATCTGCGGGGGGAACGACCTTGGGATGAGCGGCTAGTGCTAATTGAAATCGACGACCGCAGTTTGCAGCAGTTGGGTCGCTTTCCCTGGTCGAGATCGCGCTATGCCAGCTTGTTAAACCAGCTTTCTGCCAGCCAATCATCGGTAGTGGTCTTTAACTTGCTCTGGTCAGAACCTAGTTCAGACGATGCGGCACTGGCGGCAGCAATTGATCAGCATGGTCGAATCGTATTGTCGCAAGCCTGGGCGGCGACGTCGGAGCAGCTTTCCCCAGTGCCGCTATTGGCAGAGGGTGCGATCGCAATTGGCCATATTCAGCAGCAGAAGAGTAGCGATGGCATTGTGCGAACGCTCTTGCCCTATATTGATGGCGAGCCAGCCTTAAGCGTGGCTGCTGTGCAAGCCTATAGTCTAGTGGCTGAGTCGATACCGCTGCCCACTGCAGATGACCCTGTGTGGATCAACTGGCCTGCTGCCAGTCGGACGCTGCCGACCTATTCTTTTGTGGATGTGTATCAAGGTCTGGTTCCGCCTGAAACCTGGGATAACAAAATTGTGCTGGTGGGCGTGACGGCTACGGGTATTGATGAGATGGTGACGCCATTTGACTATGAGCCGCCCGCCAATAGTGTGCATCTTCATGCGGCGGCATTGACTAGTTTGCTCCAGCAAAACTGGCTAAAGCCGATGCCGCAGGTCGGCTGGCTGCTAATTTTGTTCGTGGGTGGGCCAGGGCTGAGCTGGCTGATGACGGGATGCTCAACCCGCAAGCAGTTTGGCATGGTGACGGGACTGAGCATGAGCTGGGGCATCTTGAGCCTGCTGCTGTTTCGGGCAAATTACCTGCTGCCCGTGGCGACACCGCTGATTCTATTTTGCGCAACAGCCATTGCGATCGCACTGATTGAGCGGCTGCGGGAAAGCCAGCTTCTCCAGCAGCAGATTGAGCAGCTTTGGACGATGTATCAAGCCGATTTGGTTGGCCCGACCGGAGAACTGGCGCTACCTGTTGATTACGGGGCAGAACCGAGCTTTATCTATCGTCCGGTTTCCCTGTGGCGAATTACCCAGCTATCTGCGATCGCACAGCAGTTGGGCCGCTCCCAATCGACGCAGGCGGCCATTGCTCAGAGTTTGTCGGTTGGCCTGCT
Organism: Thainema salinarum CENA647; assembly: GCF_057732415.1. Lineage (NCBI taxonomy): Bacteria > Bacillati > Cyanobacteriota > Cyanophyceae > Leptolyngbyales > Leptolyngbyaceae > Thainema > Thainema salinarum. Next base: position 4,665,252 of record NZ_JBYJZJ010000022.1, on the reverse strand, counting down.
CGCGGCTCATGAGGATGAGCGAATTTGGTTTCTGAATTCGGTGGCCGCATACTGTCTGCAAGCAGAGGTGGGGCAGGACTTAGCTAGCTGTCTTGTGCCCCACTGGCTGACGGTTGAAGAGTGGCATACGCTGCGCCAGCGGCTGTTGGATACGCAAACGGTCGATGTCAAAGAGGTGTATCGCGATCATCACTGGTATGAGCTGCAGTTTGAACTGCTGCACTATCCGCTGCCGACCTTTCAGCCGGACGAAAAGCGGGTTCTCAACGGCTGGCTGCTGCTGATTAAAAACATTAGCGATCGCAAGCAGATTGAAACAAACTTGAGCCGTCAAATCGAGGAACAGCGGCAGCTCAATGTGATGAAGGACGATTTTCTGAGCACAGTATCCCATGAGCTGCGATCGCCGATGGCCAACATTAAAATGGCAATTCAGCTTTTGGAAATCGCCCAGACTCCCGAACAACATGCCCGGTATCTGGAGATTTTGCGGGCCGAGTGCGATCGCGAAACGGATTTGATTAATGATCTGCTTGATCTCCAGCGTTTAGAAGCTGGAGCTAAGGATCTCCTGCCTGAACCAATTCCGATTCCGGTTTGGTTGCCCCACATTGCGGAATCGTTTCAGGGGCGAATCCTGGAGCGGCAGCAAAATTTGGAAATAGACTGTCCCGCTGATCTACCCAGCATCACCACCGACCGCTTGTGCTTGGAGCGAATTCTGGGCGAACTAATCCACAACGCCTGCAAATATACGCCTCCGACCGAACGGATTACGGTGCGGGCCGTGGCAATCTCGCAACACCTGATGATTCAAGTGCAAAATTCCGGTGCCGAAATTCCAGCAGCTGAACTACCGCGCATTTTTGACAAGTTCTATCGGGTGGCTAGCGGCGACCGCTGGCAGCAGGGCGGTACGGGCTTGGGGCTAGCGCTGATTAAAAAACTGACGGAACTTCTGGGCGGAGAAATTCACGTTACCAGCCGGGACAACTTGACCACGTTTACTGTGCAACTGCCTCAGCAGATCGCAGAGTAAAGAACGTGACTTCTGGCGGACAGTTAATCCGGATAGGGATCTTACTGAACCCAATGCCCCGATTCACGTAGAGCTGATTGCCCGATTGACCGTACTCTTCTGCAACCCAGCCATCGGCATGGGCCTCACCGCTTTCAGTTAGATCGAGCCAGCTCCAAAACGGGGTAAAAGGTAAGCTAATTTGGCCGCCGTGGGTGTGACCTGCGATCGCAAATGGTGCTGTTTCTGCTGGAAACTGGGGAAACGTGGCGGGATTGTGCATCATGACCAGTCGAGGACTGGCGGTGGGTACTTCTGTCAGGGCTGCCTGAACGCGATCGCGCTCAGCAACATGAGAATCAATGCCAACTAAATAGAGCGTCTGGGCAGGATTCTGCGCGTTTGTAGACTCACTCTCCGGTAACGACAGCGGCACCGCTTCATTCCGCAGAACCACAATGCCAATGGCCTCTAGCGCTTCTTCTACGCGATTGGCCAATTCGGGCTGGGGGGGAGTGTGGCTATAGTCGTGGTTGCCCAAAACGGCATAAGTGGGGATACCTGCGGCGGTCAAGGGCTGTAGCAGTTCAACCGCTTGACTGATTTCGGCTTCCGGATCTGGAAGCGAATGATAAATAAAATCGCCGCTAATCAACGCCACTGCTGGGGATGCATCCACGAGTTCTTCAACGCTCCGGCGCACCGTGCTGACGTTATCCATCCACATGCCAAGCTGAAAATCAGAAACCTGCCCAACTCGCTGCCCGTCCCACGCTGTAGGTAAATTGGGAATCGTAGCGGTTTCCTGCTCGGAATCGAGGATATAAGGTTCAATCAAGCCCCACAGCAGAATCACTGCTAAGAAGCCTATAATGCCCAAAAATAAGTACTTTAATGTTCGTCCGACACCTTTCCTATGCATGTTGTTTAAGGCTGATCATCACCTGACGTTAGACAATGTGACATTCACCTTGTCCTATCGGAAGACGGAAATCTGCGATCGCAGTTCTGCCCTAATTGACTGATTGATGAGAAACCAGCCGCGTAAGATCGCTATGTCGGTATCGTATTGATCGTGACGACCCGACCTTAGACGACTCGACCTTGACTGCTATTCCCTCTCATTCTCTTTTCTTATGGACTTAAACCCAGCTTCCTCCCAGCAACTCCCCAACTACATCAACGGTCAGTGGTGTGCAGCTAGCACCAGCGAAACCCTAGAGGTGCGAAATCCAGCCACGTTGGAACTGCTTGCCCACGTACCAATTTCGCCAGCAGCGGATATTGATCAAGCCGCACAGGTTGCCCAAGCGGCGTTTCGCGAGTGGCGACGCACTCCGCCCACAACGCGGATTCGCTATCTGTTTCAACTGCGGGAACTGATGGAAGCGCATTTTGATGAACTGGCCCGCACGATCACAATGGAATGCGGCAAAACCCTGAAGGAATCCCAGGGGGAGATGCGGCGAGCGGTGGAAAACGTGGAAACAGCCTGCGGTATTCCCATGCTGATGCAGGGCTACAACAGCGAAGACATTGCTCGCGGCATTGACGAGATGATGATTCGTCAGCCGCTGGGCGTGACGGCAATTATTGCACCGTTCAACTTTCCCGGCATGATTCCCTTTTGGTTTATGCCCTATGCGATCGCATGTGGCAACACCTGCATCATCAAGCCCTCGGAAAAGGTGCCGCTGACGATGCATAAAGTATTTGAACTGATCGATCAGCTGGATTTGCCGCCCGGTGTCGTGAACTTAGTCAACGGCGCGAAAGAAGCCGTCGATGCAATTTTGGATCATGAGCTAATTCGCTCGGTCAGCTTCGTCGGCTCGTCACCCGTAGCCAAGTATGTCTACAGTCGGGCCGCACTGAAGGGGAAACGGGCGCAGTGCCAAGGCGGGGCAAAAAATCCGGTGATTATTCTGCCCGATGCCGATTTGGAGATGACGACGCGCATTCTGGCTGACAGCGCCTTCGGCTGTGCCGGACAGCGCTGCTTAGCGGCTTCGGTAGCGGTGACGGTGGGAGCAGCGAAGGACGATTTCACAGATGCGATCGCATCCGCTGCTGAGTCTCGCGTCGTTGGTTACGGCTTGGACGACGGTGTGGAAATGGGCACGGTGATTTCGGCTCAGAGCAAATCCCGGATTGAAGGGCTGATTCACAAAGGCGAACAGGCGGGCGCTAAGCTGCTGATTGATGGACGAGGTGCCAAGATTACGGGTTATGAAGACGGTCATTTCCTGCGGCCCACGATTCTCTCAGATGTTGATCCGGCGGGTGAAATTGCCAAAACGGAAATCTTTGGCCCGGTTTTGAGCTTGATTCACGTTGACACAATTGAAGCTGCGATCGCACTGATTAATCAAAACCAGTACGGCAACATGGCCTGCCTATTCACCAGCAGCGGTGCGGCGGCGCGTCAGTTTCGCTACGAGGCAGAAGCGGGCAACATCGGCATCAACATTGGCGTGGCGGCACCGATGGCCTTTTTCCCGTTCAGCGGCTGGAAAGAAAGTTTCTTTGGCGATTTGCACGGACAGGGACAACATGCCGTTGAGTTTTTTACGCAAACAAAAGTTGTCGTTGAACGCTGGCCGCAGGAATGGTCACGCCAGTTTTAGTCGCAGTAACTGGTGGCCATAATTTGACGGCAGTTTTAATGTCGAGAGTTTAGTGTGCTTTTCTGAATTGCTTAGGAGCGTAAATTTAATAAGGTGAAATCTTTGGGGTAGGGACACGGCAATGCCGTGTCCCTACGGATGGAATGATTGACAGGCTATTTAATTCACGCTCCTAAGCACCCTCCACTGTCGAAAATGGCCACGCAATATTGTATTGATATAATCCAGTATAAAAAGCAACTAGCAAATATTGATTCTAGTGATTAATTCTGACTCGCATCTGTACATCAAGCATGGATCATGAAATTTATCTGCATAGTGATAAAGCCAGTTCTTTTAATTTAAATTAACCACAAAATAAATTAGGCTGCTCTTCTGACAAGGATTACAGCGCAAAGCAGCTCAAATTTCTGATTTCGTAAGTTGTGATCGAGTGCGTTAGATCAATCAAATCTTTTAGGTTGAATTTGATTGCAAAGTGCTGCATCCCTCTTAGAACGTTGATTGCAGCTTGTTCAGTCAAAACGATTTAGCTCAGTCGTTCTGCTTGGCTTTATCTCAACCTCAATTAAGCTTGTCCAACTCTTAATGGTTTAACCATTGAAGAGATAATTTTGCATGGTTAAAATCTGGGTTAATAAACAGATAATTTTTTCTTAATCTAGCTGATCATGAGTTTTATCTTGAATAAATCCTGTTCGGTCTAGCTTCACTGCTCAGTTTGGCTATGGCGACGATATTGATGGCTCTAGTGAGCTGCATCCCTTATGAAATCAGCGTTTTATCGGTTCATATGCAAAATCATCCACCGACCGAATATCCAAGCGATTTTGTTCAGTCAATGGACTCTGGATGTTTAGATTAAGGAAAAAATAAGGCAATTAAGCCCAAATCGGGAACATCAAGCCTGATAACCGTCTGAAGGTTAAGGTGCTTGCATATCTGGTTGTCAAACCTGGTATTTCCCAATTTGTCTCTGATTTGAGAAGTGCTGCACCTTCAGAACTTTGAATTGATCTGCCCAAAGATCCGAAGCCCTTAGGAGACTAACTGTGAAAAAACTGATCAACTCCACCCTTTTGCTTAATCTTGGCTTAACTACCGCTGCGATCGCACTGGTGATCCTAAATTACACCCATCCCAGCTTCATTGTTTACTTAACGGATGAAGACGGTTGGTTTGAAGGCGGCAGTGCCGTACTGTATGGCTTTGCTGCTATTGCTTGTCTAATGGGATTATGTCAGCCCCGTTCGCCCCGTTCACTGTGGCGGGTCTGGTGTTTGCTGTTTGCGACGCTGTTCTTGGTAGTTGCGGGTGAAGAAATTAGCTGGGGGCAGAGGATTTGGGGCATTGCCACACCGAGTTCGCTTGAAAGCGTAAATGTTCAACAAGAACTGAACTTTCATAATATTGATGGGATTCACCAGCACATTCGACTACTCGCGGTTCTCTTTATCGGCATAGTTTGCATTGCTATTCCCCTGTGGGCACAGATCAATCTGGCGTTTCGGCAACTGTTAGAGCGATTCGCAGTACCTGTTTTCCCAATCTACTACTCTAGTTTGATTGTGATTGCGCTGCTGTTTATGATTGTTCCACGCTTGATCAGTGGCAGAGAGAGCTTTGCAATGGATGAAATCAGTGAGCTTTATCTTTCAATCGCCTTCTGCCTGTTTGCCATAACTCAATTTGCGCGCCCCCAACCTGTGTCAATTCCACCGCAATCTTCCTCAGTGTTCTCCTCGCTCAAGTGATGTTGAGTCCGTTTCCAAAGAGCTGCAAATGAATTGAGGGTTGTGTGAGGCTGATTCACACAACCCTCAACTTTTGTTGGTCGCAGCTATAGAAATGGGTAATCTGGATTAAGCCCTATCTAAATTTTCAGCGTCGTGAAAAAGATCGCATAAGATGGAGATCCTGGAGGATTCGTCATCGCACGGCTATTTGCTGCCTAAGGTTCTGTTCGTTCTAGTTTTGGTTTACGGATAGCAAACGCGCGTTGAAAAGTTCATATTTAGTTGGGCCGTTCTCGTTTACACTGCTAAGCATTCCAAGGTCTATAAATTGGTATAACTTGTTGAGTTTTATACTTACGATACTGAATTATTAGTTAGATAAGAAGAAGTTGCGATCGCACATGCTCATGTAATTGACTGATGTGATTGGTCGCGAATTCGGATCAGGTTAGCATCTTGGCTTTTTTCTAATTTCGTGATCGGCGAACCCTCTGCATTCTGCCATGAATATTGCAACTGCCCAAGACTGCCTCTCCATTCTGCGACAAGACGTGCCTGCGTGGAATGAATGGCGGGATCAGCATCCTGATCTCAAACCCGATTTAACCGAGGTAGACCTGAGCGGTGCGAATTTAACTCGCGCGAATCTCAGTGGCACGATTCTAGTTGCGGCTAACCTGAGTGAAGCGGATCTGAGTGGAGCCAACTTTATTAACGCCCAACTGCGCCGCGCGAATCTTGGCCAAGCTCGCTTGATCGGTGCCAGTCTGATTGGTTGCCATTTAGAAGGTGCCGACTTATCTGGTGTCAACTTAATTGGAGCCCGATTGATCAGCGCTAAGTTAACTGGCGTTAACTTTACCCAGGCAGACTTGCGAAAAACGGACTTGCGAAAAACGGACTGTGCAGCGGCCAATTTTGCGTTAACGAACTGCCACGGTGCCACGTTTCAGGATGCAGACCTAACTCGGGCTGATTTTAGCAATGCGGATATTAGTCAAGCCAATTTGCAGCGAGCTGTTTTGATCTGCGCCAATCTGAAAAGCACCAACTGTAGTCAAGCTGATTTAAGCGATGCGAATTTGATGGCCAGTCAGCTCAATCGGACGAACTTCACTCAGGCGATTCTCCGCAACACGCTGTTTGTGCGATCTCACCTGCGCCACATTATCCTCACAGACGCCATCCTAGATCAAACCAACTTTCAAGATGCCAAAATTGAAAGTACGACCTTTGACGACGTGAACTGCAACAGTTCTATTGGTTTATCAAGTTAACGATCCATTCGATCAATTCAAAGTGGTGTAGGTGGTCACTTAATCCAGTTCAATAGTGCGATCGCTGCCTTCTTCCAGATAGTGCTCCCAGTTGATCGAGGGCATACCCTCGAAAATTTCCTTGAGCGACGTTTCCCAGAGCAAACGGATTTTGGCCAGATAGGGATCGCCAATCCGGAGCTGTAGCTGGTGGCGGATTTCAAAACTGCCGGAGTTGTACATCATCAAGTTAATGGGCGGTCCGACGGAAATATTGGAGCGCATGGTGGAATCAATCGAGAGCAGTGCGCATTTCGCTACGGATTCCAGTGCAGTGTCAAACTTCAGCGTTCGATCCAGAATCGGCTTGCCGTATTTCGTCTCGCCAATCTGCAAATAAGGGGTTTCGGGTGTGGCCTGAATACAGTTTCCTTGACTGTAGACCCGATAGAGCTGCGCCTCTTCGCCGCGAATTTGACCGCCAATCAGCAGACTACAGCGAAAATCAATATTGTCTTTTTCTAACCACTGCCGATCTTGCTCTTCTATACTGCGAAGTTTGCGCCCGACGTAGCGAGTGACTTCATACATCGTCGGCTGCGTGAGCAGGCTTTCATCGGCGGTCGTTTTGATGTCCCGATTCAGCTCGTGCAGTACGGCCTGCGTCACCGAGAGGTTACCAGAAGTGCTGATTAAAATCACCCGTTCTCCGGGTATAACGAAGTCAAACAGCTTGCGATAGGTCGAAATATAGTCAACTCCCGCATTGGTGCGGGAGTCGGCTGCCATCACCAATCCGGCTTGATTAATCACACCCAGACAGTAGGTCATACTGGTTCTAATACCTATCCTCGACCTCGCAGTAGCTGCTTCACTGTTTCCACCATTTCATCGGGGCGAAATGGTTTAGCGATATAGGCATCAGCGCCCTGCTTCATGCCCCAGTAGCGATCGAATTCTTCGCCTTTAGACGAACAGATGACAACCGGAATATCCTGGGTGGTGCGGTTACTTTTAACCCAACGGCAAAGCTCATAGCCGTTCATGTTGGGCATCACAATATCCATGACAACTAGGTCTGGTGGGCTGGCCTCAATTTTCTGCTTGGCCTCTGCACCATCAGACGCTTCCAGTACTTTGATACCGACTTTACCGAGCAGATCGGCAATCATCTCCCGTACGGTATTACTATCGTCTACAACTAAAACCGTCCTCATGCTATCTGATGCTCCTGGTGGGCCATTGAATCAAAATGATGGGTAGACATAATGGTGACTTGCCCCCTTAGCCAGGTTAAAAAGGCACTGGGAAGATGAACACACCGCAATTCAAAAATTGCATCACTCAAACTGCTGACTCGAACCGCTTAATCAAGACATTGAGTCAAGCGGTTTAGCTGAGATACTTCGCTAAACTGCGATCGCATCTCTACAAATCTATCCTGCCTATATAATTCCCCATTTTTACGGTAACTTCTAACTTTCAGGTGACTAATTCTCTCAGGTGACTAATTCTATCGAATTCCGTAGTGAAGCGAAAGCCGAATGGAGGGATTCCGATCGAATCGCGTACGCAATATCCCCATTAGTGCTGAATGAGTGCTGACCAAGGAGGATAACACTCCTGAATAATATTCGAAAAACGTGACAAAATCTGAAAACGTTCGAACGTTAGATTGTCTATCTGTCCTCAAGCTAAATGGCGATCGCAAACGGTTTAGCTACTCCATAGCAGTATGAGAAGAGGAATCTTCAGGGGTAATCAACCCTTTTTGCAGAGCTAGTACGACTGCCTGAGTGCGATCGCGCACCTCTAGCTTTTGTAGAATCGAGTGAACATGCACCCTGACTGTTCCTGGCGCGATATACAGGGCATCTGCTATTTCTGGATTACTTTTACCGCTGGCAATCAGCGTCAGAATCTCCAATTCGCGCTGGGTGAGGGGATTTTCAGCCGGAATCTCTGCCGGAGTTGGAGCGGGTTGCTTAGCTTGGAAGGCGGACTGAATTTCCCGAGTAGCGGTCGGATCCCACCAGGAAGCTCCTGCCGCAATCGATTGAATGGCCAGGAGCAGCGAATCCGCATCAACCCCTTTAACGCAGTAGCCTTGTGCCCGCGCCTCAATCAAGCGGGAAATCAGCGCAGGTTGAGAATGGGAGGTCAGGATCAGAATCGGCAGTTCGGGATGGTGCTGCTTGATCTGATGACACGCTTCGACTCCCCCTATTCCTGGCAGTCCGACATCCAAAATCACAATGTCAAACGGCTGCTGGTCTACAAGCTGGATGGCGGTTTCACCATCCTCAGCCTCAGCCGTAATTTGCAGCGTTGTTTCCTGCTGGAGTCGCGTAGACAGCCCCAAGCGAAACAGCTCATCATCTTCTACGAGCAGAATTCTAATTGGCGCGTCAACCATTCAACTTGTCACCTGTTGCTGCTGAGGCTCGTTCACGTAAGCGGGTAGCCGAAACGCAAAGATGGCTCCCTGGGGCGAGCGTGATTCTGCCCAAATTTTACCGCTATGGGCCTCAATAATTTGACGGCTGAGATAAAGACCGAGTCCGGTTCCTTTGGTTTGTCTATCGCCCGAACCTTGATAAAACCGATCAAACAGGTGGGTCAAATCATCTGGGTGAATGCCTTGGCCTTCATCTTTAACCTGAATCAGGTGATAGCCATTACGGATTGCCAAACTAACTTCAACTCGTCCACCTCTCAGCGAATGGTTAATCGCGTTAGCAATTAGGTTGGTTAACACACGATGCAGTTGCAGCGAATCAGCAAAGACCCAATAGGCTCGGCGAAATTCACTGCCCTCGTGGTTGAGGTGAATGTGAACCTGGCGGGAGGCGGCCAGATTGGTGACATCGGCAATGGCCTCTTCGACTGACGCGACTAAGTTGACGGCCTCACAGTGCAACGGTAGCCCCTCCGCATCGTACCGATAGACATCCATCAGTGTATTGACAAGACTCAGCGTTTTTTGATGGCTGCGGGTCATGATGTCCAACGCTTTGCGCTGTGGAAGAGTTGTTGCGCCAAACTGACCGTCTCGGAATGCTTTCAGCGTCTCTAAGGCTCCTAACAGCGGCGTTTTGAGATCATGAGTCAGCGTTGAAACGAAGTCTTCCCGCATCCGCGCTAGTTTCTCCTGAGCAATGAGCTTGAGCTGCTGACGGGTGATGGCTTCTTCATATCGCTGAATGCGATCGCTCAACCAGCCCGTGACAATCAGCGCCAACACGGTAATCAGGCGATTCACGATTGCGATCGCAGTAATCGGTGATCTGCCGGGAATCACCAGATTGAGCAGCGTGAGCAGCACGGCCATTGCTGTAATCACAACAGTTGCTTGCCGACCCAAGCGAGTGCTGGCTAGCAGTACCGCTCCAATGTAGAGATAGCCAAACACATAGGGAGGCGGCGTGCTGTACTCCAGCACAATCACCACGACAAACAACGCTCCAAGCAGCCAAAGCATTTTTTGACGGGCTTGCATTAGGTGATTAGGCATGGATTGAGAAGTTTTTGAATGCATCTGAAGGCGGATTTTAGCTCGTTGAATCGAATAAATCAGGACATTCAATCGCGAGTTTACACAGACTGCTTGTCAATCTAGTTTAAGAGATAAAATCTGAGAAGTTTGCGAAATATATCAGATGATATAGATGTTTAGGCAACAATCTAAACGCGTCTATAACTTCCGCTTAGCTGACTAGTTATAAATTCAGACTAAACTCACTTCTATACCTTCCATTTTCCAAAAAGTAAGCTGACAATGATGCCATCAGCTCATCAGTAAATTGATGGCTAAAGGAGGTATACAAGCTTTATGAAACCCTCTACATCAGTGCATCAGGTTTACTTCAATAACGCTTATTTAGGTTCTCATTTAAGCAATATCCAGTTGCCTAAGCAGTGCTATTTGTTAGGACTAATCCGCAAGCATCAAGTCTTTACTCTGGCTGATGATCCAATCGTTTTAGAGCAAGACTGGCTTGTTGCAGTTGCACTTAATGAGTCTTTGATGCCAGAACTTGATCTGTGTTTGAAGGGGCGTAAAACGTTGGAATGTTTAAACGCTGGAACATTCCAACGTTAGATCCTCTAAACTATCTCGACCAAAATAGCGAACGGCTATACGCGAACTAGAAAGACTGGATGTGTCTAAATTTTTCAAGCCAAATAATTTATTATGCTTCAAGGTTTTCTGCAAATTGCGATCGCGCTACTCATTCTATTAGCAGTGGCTCCTTTTTTAGGGAGGTATATGGCACGGGTATTTACGGAGCAACGAACAGTGCTCGACCCCGTTGCTATTCCATTAGAACGATTGTTGTTTACGACTGGGGGCTTTGCTAACCAGTCATCCATGACAGGCGGCCAATACGTCAGAGCCGTTTTAATTAGCAATTTAGTGATGGGAATTTTGGTATTTCTCATCTTTATGCTGCAAGGCATTCTGCCTCTCAATCCCACTAACTTGGATGCGCCCAGTTGGGATTTAGCGCTGCATACGGCCATCTCGTTTGTCACCAACACCAACCAGCAGCACTATTCCGGCGAAACCACCTATAGCTACTTCTCACAGGTGGGAGCACTCGGCTTTTTGATGTTCACGTCAGCTGCGACGGGGATTGCCGTTGCGATCGCATTTATTCGCGGTCTGACGGGTCAACCTCTGGGTAATTTTTACGTTGACTTGACCTTATCGATCACGCGGATTTTGTTGCCGATTTCGGTGGTAGGTGCGATCGCGCTGCTGATTGCCGGAGTGCCTGAAACATTTGCTGGCCCCGCCGTCGCTCAAACCCTGGAAGGTGCGACGCAATATATTGCCCGTGGCCCGGTAGCCCACTTTGAAATCATCAAAGAACTGGGCGAAAACGGCGGCGGCTTCTTTGGCATCAACTCGGCCCACCCCTACGAGAACCCCAACAACTTTACGAATTTGCTGACTAACCTTTACATGCTCATCATCCCGGCGGGGCTGATTTTGACCTACGGCATCATGGCGGGCAAACCTCGTCAGGGCTGGCTCATCTTTGGCATGGTGTTCATCTTTTACGCCGTTATGGTGGGCATCACCGCTTACGGGGAATATGTCGGCAATCCGCTGGTCAACACCCTTTTGGGCGAACAAGCTCCCAACCTCGAAGGTAAAGAAGTGCGTTTTGGCTGGGCACTCACAGCACTCTGGGCCGTTTCAACCACTGGAACGATGTGCGGTGCCGTCAACGGAATGCACGATTCCTTGATGCCACCTGGCGGGTTTACTACCCTCTCTGATCTGTTCTTGCAAATTATCTGGGGTGGTCAGGGCACGGGTACTGCCTACCTGTTTGTGTTTCTCATCCTGACTGTGTTTCTCACGGGCCTAATGGTAGGGCGTACCCCCGAATTCCTCAGCCGTAAAATCGAGAAGCGAGAGATTGTCCTGGCCAGTATTATCCTGCTGGCTCACCCGATCGCCATTCTCATTCCCGGCGCGATTACCCTGGCTTTTCCCGAAACCGTTGGGGCTCCAGATGCCTTCACCCTGGCTGGGATTAGCAACCCTGGTTTCCACGGCATCTCCCAGGTGATTTATGAATATGCATCTGCAGCGGCGAACAACGGCTCAGGCTTTGAGGGGCTGAGCGACAACACCCTCTGGTGGAATTTGAGCACTAGTTTCTCGCTGCTGGTCGGTCGTTACGTGCCTATCATCGCCTTGGTCTACCTGGCCGACAGCATGACCCACAAACAACCTGTCCCCGAAACCGCAGGCACCCTGCACACCGATACGTTTCTGTTTACCGGCGTCACCGCAGGCACCATTCTGATTCTCGGTGCGTTGACCTTCCTGCCGGTGTTGGTGTTAGGGCCGGTTGCAGAAGGTTTTGCGATCGCCCAAGCCGCTCTCGGACTGAGCTAACGGTTTTGCCTGATTCTCCAGCTCTTTTTGAACCTTTCAGAGTTTACTTATGACTGCTCAACAAACGGAAACGGCTACCCGCCAACCCGGCGGCCCTCGTGAAAATCGCCGCCATACCCCTAAAGTGGACACCTCTGGTCTTTACAAGCGCGCCTTTGGCCAGGCCTTTGCCAAGCTCAACCCTCGCGTCATGGTGAAAAACCCGGTGATGTTTGTGGTCTGGGTTGGCACCATCATCACGGCCATTCTCACGGTGAACCCGTTCATCTTTGGCCCGGTACAGGATGAAGGCCCCCGTTTATTCAACGCTCTGGTGACGGCGATCCTGTTTTTCACCATCCTGTTCGCCAACTTTGCCGAAGCGGTGGCCGAAGGCCGAGGGAAGGCCCAGGCCGATGCCCTCCGCTCCACCAAGTCGGAAACCACAGCTCGCCGCCTGCGCCCGGATGGCTCTCTTGAGGAAATCAGCTCTACCCAACTGCACCGGGACGATCGCATTAAGGTCATTGCTGGCGACATCATCCCCGCCGATGGGGAAGTGCTGGATGGGGTGGCCTCGGTGGATGAGTCAGCGATTACCGGAGAATCGGCACCCGTGCTCAAGGAACCCGGTTCCGATGTGGCCAGTTCTGTCACCGGAGGCACCCGCATTCTCTCCGACGAGCTGATCATTCGCGTTACCGCTGACCCCGGCAAGGGCTTCCTCGACCGTATGATTGCCCTGGTGGAAGGGGCCGAGCGCAGCAAAACCCCCAACGAAATTGCCCTGACGGTGCTGCTGGCGGTGCTCACCCTAGTATTTCTGATTGTGGTGGCGACGATCCCCACTCCCGCCACCTACATCAACAGTCCAGTCAGCATCACCATTCTGATCGCGCTGCTGGTGGCGCTGATTCCCACCACTATCGGCGGTTTGCTGAGCGCGATCGGCATTGCCGGGATGGATCGGGTCGCGCAGTTCAACGTTGTAGCCACTTCCGGGCGAGCGGTGGAAGCCTGCGGCGACATCAACACCCTGGTGCTGGATAAGACAGGCACCATTACTCTGGGCAACCGTTTAGCGGAAGAGTTTATTCCCCTCAACGGCCACACGATGCGAGACGTAGCTGAGGTAGCACTGGCGGCCAGCGTATTCGATACCACGCCTGAAGGAAAATCGATTGTGCGACTGGCTGAAAAGCAGGGAGCCACACTTGGCTTCAACCGCGATCGGGCTGAAGCGGTGGACTTTTCCGCCCGCACCCGCATGAGCGGCACCGACCTGCCAAACGGCGATGAGGTGCGCAAGGGAGCGGTAGATGCCATTCGCGGCTTTGTGCGATCGCGGGGTGGCCATGCTCCAGAATCCTTAGAGGCTGCCTTCACCCGCGTCTCCGAACTGGGCGGCACCCCCCTCGCCGTCTGCCGCAAGGACGAAATCTACGGGGTGATTTACCTGAAAGACATCATCAAACCCGGCATCCACGAACGCTTCGACCAGCTGCGACGCATGGGCGTAAAAACCGTCATGCTGACCGGCGACAACCGCATCACCGCCTCCGTGATCGCCCGTGAGGCCGGGGTCGATGACTTCGTCGCCGAAGCCACCCCCGAAGACAAGATTCAGGTGATTCAAGCCGAACAGGCCAAAGGCAAACTGGTGGCGATGACCGGCGACGGTACCAACGACGCCCCCGCCCTGGCCCAAGCCAACGTCGGTGTAGCCATGAACTCCGGTACCCAGGCCGCCAAAGAAGCCGCCAACATGGTCGATCTCGACTCCGACCCCACCAAGCTGATTGACCTGGTCACCATTGGTAAGCAGCTTTTGATTACGCGGGGGGCGCTGACCACCTTCTCCATCGCCAACGACATCGCCAAATATTTCGCCATCATCCCCGCCATGTTCGCCGCCGCAGGCATTGGTGCCCTCAACATTATGGGCCTGAACAGCCCCCAGTCAGCGGTGCTATCGGCGCTGATCTACAACGCTCTGATCATCCCGGTACTCATTCCGCTGGCTCTCAAAGGCGTGAAGTTCCGGCCCTTGACCGCCAACCAACTCCTACAGCGCAACATGTTGATTTTTGGCTTGGGCGGCGTCATCGCACCCTTTATCGCCATCAAGCTGATTGATTTGGCAGTTGGCAGCGTGGGCTTAGCTTAGGAGAACCGAAGCATGATGATTTTTTCTGATTCACGATCTCAGTCCAATCGTTCAACCGAGCCATCTCAGGCATCGGATAACCAAATGGAAACCTCTGCGGATCAATCGTTAGCCTCTCCTGCAACCGAAAACAGCACCGCACTATCCGCTGTTCCCGCCGCCAGTATCTTGATCATTCATCACGACACCGATACGCGGCTCACATTAATGCAGTATCTCCAGATAGCTGGCTATCGGGTGGACTCAGCAGGGAACTGGGAAACTGCCTTTGAACAGTTGCAGCAGCGGCCAATCGATCTGGTGATTTTAGATTTAGCGATCTCTCGACAGGCTGAAGGCGGACTGCTAGGACAGCTTTTGTCACTCTATCCCAGTACCCGCATTGTGATGATTTGCGATCGCTGTAATTTAGAGGATGCTGTAAACGCCATGAAGCAAGGTGCGGTGGACTTCATCCAAGAGCCGCATGGCTATCTACAGCGCCCGTTTAATCCTGAGCGAATTCAATCTGTCGTGGCCGAAGCACTCCGCCATCCCCTACCCAACAACTTGGGGGTAGCAAACTACGACGAGCTAATTAGCCTCGCTCGACACTGTGCGCAGCAACACGACTTTGACCAAGCTCGCCAGCTGATCGGTGAGGCTGTCAAACAATCCCCTGATCGACCGGAGGGTCTAACCTTACTCGGACAGATTACTGAATACTGTGGCGATCGGTTGGAAGCACTTAAACTCTACCGGGCTGCTCTCGGTCTTGACCCTTGCCATCAACCTGCCCAGCAAAACCTAGACCGAGCCGTCACCAATCACAGTAAAGAACGACCTCGATTTAGCGTGAGCGACTGAATCAAGCCGTTCCTGATTTGGTGTTTAGCGTGTTGATTTAGTTTAAGGACTTAAGCATGATGATTTTCTCAAATTCCCAATCTCAGTCCGATCGCGTATCTGAATCATCTCCAGTACCAGGCAGATCAACAAAACCCGCTACAGATATCCCCCCGCTCCCCATACCCGCCAACTATGACGAGTTGATCAACCTAGCTCGCCAGTGCGCTCAACACCAAGACTTTGAACAAGCCCGCGAACTGATTGGAGAAGCGTTTAAGCTGTCGCCTGAGCGGCCTGAAAGTCTAACGCTGATTGGACAAATCACCGAATATCTGGGCGATCGATTAACCGCGATTAAATTCTACCGGGCTGCCCTTGGCCTTAATCCCTGCCATCAACCTGCCCAGGAAAACCTGGATAGAGCAGCATCGAATCATACCCGAGCACGACCCAGTTTTAGTGACTGAATACGTGACTGATTACACCCCCTAATGATTATCAACGGAGACTAATCTAATGACTCTCTTCAACTTAAAGCTTCTCGAACTCGTTGATATTTGCCTCGAATCCATCCAGCAGCGGCGACATCGTGTGGCGTGGGGCTTATTGATTGGCCTGTGTTTGAATGTTGCGATCGCACCTGCTCTCTATGCCGCCGATGGCACCCTCAGCCGTGGCAACGCCTATGCCTTAGGGCTACTCGGCCTTGTCGTCGTCGGTCTTGCCATCTATCTCACTGCCGTCATCCTGCAACCCGAGCGCTTCTAAATCATGTTGAAAAAACTCATCAACCAATTCCGCGAGCAGCTTCGCTTAATTCGGATGCAGCGTCGCATCCAGCAAGTAGAGCTAGAGCGAGTTCGTGAGCGCCACAATCGCCGCCACGGTAAAGGCTCAGACTCGACCTCAAACTTCAATTCTCACGGTTAATAATTTGTTGTTCTTATCACGAGGGAGAAGACTAGCCATGATTCGAGATCTGGTCGTTAGCATCCGCACCACTGCTGTCCTCTGGGTTCTGACCGCAGCCATTTATCCGCTCTTGATTTTTGCAATTGGCCAAATTGCCTTTCCCGTCCAAGCCAATGGCAGCCTGATCACAACTGAACAAGGACAAGTAATTGGCTCTACCCTAATTGGTCAAGCCTTCAGCAGTGAAGAATATTTCTGGAGCCGCCCCAGCGCAGTCAATTACAGCATTGGCGAAGACGCTGCCCCCACTGGCCTATCGGGAGCCACCAACCTGGCTCCTAGTAACCCCGACCTGCTGGTGTTAACCGAAGAACGAGCCGACATTCTGCAAGCTGCCGACATTGAACCGACCGCTGACCTGCTCTACAGTTCCGGTTCCGGCTTAGACCCCCATATTTCCCCCGCCAGCGCCCTAGCCCAAATCGACCGGATCGCCGCCGCCCGCAACCTTTCCCCTGACGATTTACAAACCCTGATTCAACAAAACACCGAAGGACGATTCCTCGGCATCTTCGGCGAACCCGCCGTCAACACCGTCACGCTCAACCTGGCGTTAGATCAGCTCTAGCCCTTTAACGTTGAGACGTTTGAACGTTCTAACCTTTAAACGTTCTACTGTTCTAACCCCATCCTCACCCCTTTTCCTTTTCAACCTTTTCCCTATATGTACAACCCCGCCGCCATCGCCTCTGCTAGCGACCAAAAGCCCTCTCGTCGAGGTAAACATAAGATCTTTATCGGCATGGCACCCGGTGTCGGCAAGACGTACCGAATGCTGGAAGAAGGGCACGCCCTGAAGCAAGACGGTGTCGATGTGATGGTTGGGCTACTAGAAACTCACGGACGGGAGGAGACGGCTCTCAAGGCTGAAGGCTTAGACGTGATTTCACGTAAACGAGTGAATTGCCGGGGAGTCATACTGCAAGAAATGGATACAGAAGCCATTTTGAAACGGGCTCCTCAACTGGTACTGGTGGATGAACTAGCCCATACCAACGTGCCGGGTTCCCAGTGGGAAAAGCGCTATCAGGATGTCGCACAACTTTTAGAAGCTGGGATTGACGTTTACTCAACAGTTAACATCCAGCACTTAGAGAGCCTGAATGATTTGGTGCATCGCATTTCTGGAGTTGTCGTGCGGGAGCGCATCCCTGATCGCGTGATTGATGATGCAGATGAAATTGTCGTGGTCGATGTCACGCCAGAGATGCTGCAAGAACGGCTACAAGAGGGCAAAATCTACGCGCCTGAAAAGATTGACCAGGCTCTGCACAACTTTTTTCGCCGCAGTAACTTAATTGCTCTGAGAGAATTAGCGCTGCGCGAAATTGCCGACAATATTGAGGAAGGATCGGTTGCTGCGGATCAACATCTCCACTGCAACATTCAAGAGCGGGTTTTGGTGTGTATTTCGACCTATCCAGACTCTATTCAGCTCCTGCGGCGGGGAGCCCGGATTGCTAATCATATGAATGGACGACTGTTTGTTCTATTTGTGGCTTCTAAGGGCAAGTTTTTGTCAAAGCCAGAAGCCTTGCACATTGAAACCTGTGAACGGCTATGCCGAGAGTTTGAAGGCGAATTTATTCGGGTCGAAGCGCTCGATATTGTGTCAGCGATCGTTGAAGTTGCGACCCAAGAGCGGGTCACTCAGATTGTTTTGGGTGAGACCCGTCGCTCCCGCTGGCAGTTGTTGATTAAGGGATCAATCGTACAGCGGCTGATGCGATCGCTCCCGTTTGTTGATCTACACATCATTGCGAATACTTAGCTAGTGCTTTGTCAAGTGTGTTTTGAGGGGTAGAAGAATTTTGAAAATATTGCGGAGCAATATTTTCAAAATTCTTCTACCCCTCATCTTTACTTTGACAGACTACTAGTTGATAGGTATCAACTTTGCGCCATGCCGCTGCTGAACTAGGGAAGGTCTTCTTCACTCACAAAATTTGCTAAGCTCTCCCCCTAGGTTATGGACTGTTTGGCGATTGCCGTGCCGTCCTTTTGCTAGGAACGAATCACACTCCCTCCTACCCTCAACTTCCTGCCCCAAACCCAATTTTTTATGAGAAACATACGCGGCAGCTTTGACAAACCATAAACTGATACTGTGGCTAATGAGAACCCGCGACTTCGCCCATGACTCATCTTTATCGGCTTGACCAGATTCAGCCATCTGACCACTATTCTGTGGGTGATAAGGCATTCTATCTTGCCGATTTACAGCATCGGGGATACGCAGTTGTGCCTGGTTATGTAGTTCCCGCTCCGGTATTCCAGTCGTTTTTGAAGTCTATTCAGTGGCTCGAGCCGCTGTTCGCTGACTTACCCAACTCGACGCTGCATTTAGATGTCAACGATGCTCAGCAGCTCAAGTCAATTGCCCAGCAGATTCGGCAGGCGATTTTGAATACGCCACTGCCTGGGGTTGCTATCGAATGCCTACAGCAGATCGTTGAAGAGATATCCTCTTCTGCGGCCATCCTGCGACCTTCGTTAACCCTGCGCACAGGAATTGATCCACAGTTAGGTGGTCGGATTCGCGGTTTACTGGAGACTCAATGCTGCCGGACAACAGTGGCGGAGCTAACGAATCACCTGCGCCGACTCTGGGCAGAACTGTTTCGGGCCAAGAGCCTGGTGTACTGGCAGCGATCGCAGATTTCTCTGGAGCAAATTAACGTTGCGGTACTGGTGCAGCCCTTGGCCGACGTTGCGATCGCAGGCAATCTTCGGCTGAGTACGGACATGACCTACACCGCGTATATTGAAGCCGTACAGGGTCAGGGAATAGCTTTAACGCGCGGGGAAGCAACGCCGGAACAGTGGTGGATTACGCTACAACCGGGACAAATTGATCGGCATTTACCAGGACAGCAGTTCCTCGAATATCGCTTACGGGCAACTGCTCGTGAAAACAACTCCGATGAGGAGGAACCTGATGCAGACTCATTTGACCAACTGGGTTTAGCCACTCAGACCCGTGCCACCCCCTATCAGGTTGAAATTGTTGATGATCCAACCTTGATTAACCTGTTTTCATCCACTGAAACGTTGCACCAACTGATCGAAATTGCCCATTCAGCGGGAATTGCTCTAGGAACGACGCTGGATTTGGAGTGGATATACGGCACACTGGAGCCACCGAATCATCAGTCGCATCATCCAGCAGCTCAATTGCTGATTACACAAGTTAATCCCAAAACCCATCGCTACGATCCGGATTTTTTGTTGCCTCAAGTTGTGCGGTGGCGCGATCGCACTTTGCCCCACGGTACTGATCGCACATCAGAACTCGCAGCAGCAGATTTACCCGCAAACCCAATGTTATCTGCTGGGCAACCGACGCGGATTAACCGAGCCGATGTGCCAGAGTCCGTTTTAGCCGCTCTTGAGGCAGCAGATCACGCCGATCAAGCGCAGCGAGACTTACTCCTGATTAGCGGTCTGGCGGCTTCGACGGGTCGGGCTAGCGGTACTGCGCAGGTGATAACCGATCCTTACGCGGAACCACGGGCTTTGTCCGCAGGGACAATTTTGGTGACTACCGAGGTGACACCCGCTTGGTTGCCGTGGCTGAAGCAGGTGGTTGGTATTGTCTCAGAACAGGGTGGTATGACCTGTCACGGGGCAATTATTGCGCGCGAGTTAGGCATTCCTGCCGTCGTCGGTGCTGCCGGTGTAACCCAGCAAATCCGCGATCGCGATCGCATTTATATCGATGGTGATTTAGGCCATGTCTACAGCGAACAGCACCGCGAGTCGCACCTATACTTCGAGCAGCCCCCATCTCAAACCGACCAAACTGCTCACCAACCAAATATGCCACGCCCAGCGGCATCCCCTCAACCTGAACGATCTTCTCACTTACTGACCTCGCTGCAACCTTCACTAGAGGCATGGAAGCAGGTTCCCGCCACGCCTAAGCTAGAATTCCAGCGGATTCCCACGGCCACTGAGCTGTGGGTAAATGCCAGTCAGCTTCAGTCGGTGCCAAAACTGCGATCGCTGCCGCTGGACGGTGTTGGTTTACTGCGATCTGAACTTATGCTGCTGGAAGCGTTTGAGGGAGAGCATCCCAGCGCTTGGCTGTCTCGTCATTCAGCCGCCGCCTTTGTAGAGCGATTGACGGAGCATATTCTCCCCTTTGCCCAAGTCATGTCGCCGCGCCCCGTTTCTTATCGGTCGCTCGACTGGCGCTCCTACGAAATGGGCCAAACGCAACCATCGGTCATGGGCAAAAATCCAGTCCTGGGCATTCGCGGCACGTTTAGCTATCAGCTCGATCCCACGCTGTTTGATTTAGAACTAGCTGCGATCGCACAGGTACAGAAAAGTGGCTATGACAATCTGCGGCTGATTTTGCCTTTTGTCCGATCGGTTCAAGAAGTGCAGTTCTGTCAAAAGCGGATTGCTCAGGCTGGGATTGACACGCCTAACTTCCAGCTCTGGATGATGGCAGAGGTGCCATCGGTACTCTTTCTCCTGCCTAGCTACATTCAAGCGGGCATCCAGGGCATTTCCATTGGTACTAATGATTTAACTCAGCTCCTGCTGGGCATCGATCGCGATCACGCTCAACTTGCAGCAGCCTATGATGAACGTCACCCAGCGGTCGTTGCAGCAATTGAACAGCTAGTTAAAACGGCTCGTCAGCACGGCATTCCCTGCTCGATCTGCGGTCAAGCGCCAGTCCGTGCCCCCAAGCTGATTAAGTCTCTGATCCGCTGGGGCATAACATCGATTTCGGTTGAACTGGATGCGGTAGAGCCTACCTATTGGGAAATTGTGCGCAGCGAGAAGCGGCTACTGCTAGAACAGCTAGAGTAGCTTCTTTCTCATCTTGCACCTTGCACTTTGAGAACCCGAAGAGGCGATTTTGGTGCCGAGATGCGGCGGCAAAACCACCCTTCTGAGTTTTGGTGCAAAATGTGAGTTTTCCTAAAACGCACGTTTCTGCTTGTTTTCCCAGCGCCAAGCGCCCAGAACTAGGCGGATTTCATCGTAACTATACTCATCTCCTAGCTCATCCTTAAGCAGCTTGAGTCGCTCTGATTGGGTCTTCTCAATCAACTGCCAAATCACCGTTTGCCGCTCAGGAGTCACTAGGCCGTCGATATATACGGGCTGACCCGATTCAATCAAACAGGCTAAATGGTCATACACCGTGCGCGCTTTAACATTGCGACGAGCCGCAATCTCCTCTGGAGATAGTCCATCTTGATGCAGCTTCAGCGTTTGCAGGTGGGTGCTCGATAGGTAGGCTTCTGTGGGTAGAACTTCCGCAGTGGGCATTGACTCAACGGTAGCCGTGTCTGCCTGAGTCGGTAAACCATGTTCTTCACAGAACGCTCGAATCTCTTCTGTAAACAACTGACCGTACTGCTCCAGCTTGCGGCTGCCGACGCCGGAGATTTGTGAAAAAGCTGTTAGGGTTTGGGGACGACGCTGTGCCATTAGCCGGAGACTGGACTCAGCAAATACGACATAGGGCGGTACCGACTGCTGATCGGCTAGCCGCTTACGCAATGCCCGCAAGCGTCTGAGCAGCATGTCTGCTTCAGGAGTCATGCCCCGTTCTTCCTCAATTACCGGAGGCGGTTCGTTAATCTCTGGCGGCACAGCCACATGTACTTTGCGCTGTCCCCGCATGACTTCCCAACTGAGGGCGTTGAGTTTCAAAACCGGAAAACCATCGCTGGTTTCGTCCACCAGTTGCTGCTGTAAGAGAGAACGTCCCAGCAGTCGCCAGGCGTCTAAACTGCGGTCTTTGCCAATGCCGTAGGTAGAAAGCTGATCGTGCTTGTACTGCTTAATCCGCTGCTTACGCGAACCGCGCAGGACATCAATGATGTGGCTCATACCGAAGCGTTCACGACAGCGGGCCACGCAGGAGAGAAACTTTTGGGCTTCAATTGTCCAGTCTTCAACGGGCTGGGGATGGAGGCAGTTATCGCACTGGCCGCAGTCGCCCGGAAAACTCTCGCTGAAGTAGCTGAGCTGAATTGTGCGGCGACATACTGTACTCTCGGCGTAGTCAATCACCTGCCGCAACTGCTGGCGCGCGATCCGCTGCTCATGCTCTAGCGGCTCCCCAGTGTGGGGATGGACTTTCTGATTAATAATCCAGTCAATGCGCTTGATGTCAGCGGGGCTATACATGAGCGTGCAGTGGGCGGGTTCGCCATCACGCCCTGCACGGCCCGATTCCTGGTAATAGCTTTCAATATTGCGAGGGAGATCGTAGTGAATCACAAACCGCACGTCGGGCTTGTTAATCCCCATGCCGAAGGCAATGGTGGCGACCATTACCCGCACGTCATCGCGTAAAAAGCGGGTTTGGTTAGTCCGTCGCGCCTTGTCGCTGAGGCCAGCATGGTAGGGCAGAGCCGCGATGCCGTCCTGCTGAAGCCGATCCGCTGTTTCATCGACTCGTCGCCGACTGAGGCAGTAAACAATGCCCGAACCTTCAGTGTTTTGAATCTGGCGCAGCAGGTCTGCGTATGACTGCCGCGCTTTGGGACGCACTTCATAATACAGATTTGTGCGGTTAAAGCTGGCAATGTGAACGAGGGGTTGCCGCAGCCGGAGCTGTTGGAGAATGTCCTGACGTACGCGCTCGGTCGCCGTTGCGGTCAGCGCCATCACGGGTACCGAGGAATAGCGCTGGCGGATCATGCTGAGCTGACGATACTCAGGCCGAAAGTCATGTCCCCATTCGGAGACACAGTGAGCTTCATCAATCGCAAATCCCGCAATGCCGCGTTCGGCAGCGATTTCATCCAGCAGTGGCAAGAAGGCATCGCTGAGTAACCGTTCCGGTGCCACATATAGGAGTTTAATTGCTCCGCTTTCGATTTGGGCAATCCGCGATCGCGCTTCGGCAAAGCCAATCGAGCTGTTAAGAAATGTTGCGCCAATGCCATTGTCTTGGAGAGCTTCCACCTGATCCTGCATCAGGGCAATCAGGGGCGACACCACAATCGTCAAACCGGACTGCAACAGGGCAGGTAGCTGGAAGCAGAGCGATTTACCGCCGCCCGTCGGCATCACCACCATGACATCCTGATGGTTTAGGCAGGCTTCAATTATCTGTTGCTGACCGGGACGAAACTGGTCGTAGCCAAAAAATTGTTTCAGCGATCGTTGAAGATCAAGCGCTTCGGTCTGAATCACAAATCCCTATCGTGAATGCTCGGCGAAGCTATTGTAGCTTTACTCTCTCTGCTTGCAACGGATGCTGGAAGATTGCTTAAGAATCGTGTTTAACCCAGTATCCATCTAAATAACCGCAGGGGCGGGTTTAGCCGTTAGTTATGAGTCCTAGTAAAAACTGATCAGCAAAACCCACCCCTACAAGTAGACATAATTTAATTTTGGGTCGTGAAACTCATTATTTTTTGAGGGCTACCGAATCTTTAGCTGGCTAGCCAGCCCGTGAGCCGCTGCCAAACTGAGCGGTGCGGCGTGGGTCGCTGTTCCAAGGCGCGACGATAGCTAGCGTAGGCATCGGAGTAACGGTTTAAACGGTGCAGGGCTACGCCTCGAAACAGCCAGGCTTCCCGATGGTCAGGTGCGATCGCAAGTGCATGTTCGCAGCTAGCTAAAGCCGCCTTGACCCGATCTAAATGCAGCAGCGTCACACCCTGAAAAACCCAGATTTTGGGTTCCTCTGGACAATAGGCTAAGGCTCGTTGGAAGCTGTCGAGCGCTTCTGGATACCGTTCTAAATTCGATAGCGCATCGCCATGTTGGTACCACAATTCCCCATTCTCAGGTTGAATTTGTAGAGCTTGGCTAAACCTATCAGCAGCTTTTGCATATTGCTGCCGCATGAGCTGCTCTAATCCATCTTGGTACAGTGCTTGAAAACTTCGATTGGGTATTTGATTGGGTAGATGAGAAACAGACAAAGATGAGTAAGAAGTCATAGATGTTGTGTGCAACGGCACGCTCTAGTTCAGTCAAACTAGCTCAGTCAAACACGAATCAATTACGAATGATGTTGTGATCAGTCTTAATACAATGGCCACAAACCAAACGGGGCCACAAGCCAGACGGGTTCACAACGTAACCATCCTAATTTCATAGATACACCCCAAAAGTAAAAAACTGGCTGAGGCATTCCTTCATTTTGCCAATACCAGAACAATTCCCCACATGTCCGCCTCGGTTTGATACGCTTCGCAACATTTTGCAGCAATCCTAAGCAGTCGCTCAACTTCAGAATAGCTGGCTAATGTTAAGCAAAGTAACAATAATGCCGTCAAAACGTTTTACCATCTTGACAGCCCACTAGTGCAGCCGATATTGTATGCTCAATACCCGGGTACACATCAATGAGCTGTGATATGCAAGACAAGCAGAAGGTTACGCTATATCTCCCACCAGAACTACATCGTCAGCTGAAAATCCGTTCAGCTGTTGATGCAGAACCGATGTCTGAAATCGCTCAGCGTGCGATCGTTTTTTATCTGACGCATGGAGATGTAGTCGATGAGTTTGAATGCTCTACCCACGGCAAGAGTCATCAGGTCTACAACTGTCCTGATTGCGCCAGTGCAATGGTGCTGAGGGAAGGAAAGATGGCGTCTTTGTCAAGTCAGCCCGGCGTATTGTCAGACGAGGAGTTGTCAGTGGGTGCTACCTCTGGCGTTCACTCTCAATCCGATCGCCCTGATCATCAGGGAGAAGAGCTTGTTCCATGTGGATGAAGTTTTAGTTGTCGGGCAGTGGTCTAGCTGATAGCCGCAATTTTGGTTGGCGGCTAAGGCCTCAAGTTCGGTCAAAATGGCAGATTTGCAACATTTCTCCGAGGGTTATTGGTCATGCAAGAGGAGCTGAGCATCCTAATACAAGCTCAATATCCGCTGATCTACTTGGTTACATCCGAGGAGGAGCGTGCTGAGCAAGCCATTTCGCTGATTGCCCAAGCAAAGCCTCAACAGCGTATATTTGTTTGGACGGTAACGCACGGTGTTGTGGAATATGGACAGCCCCGTAGCGTCACCCAGCACAACACGGTTTCACCAGAAGCCGCCATTGAGTGGGTAGTCCGTCAACGAGATCCGGGCATCTTCATTTTCAAGGATTTGCACCCATTTCTCGATTCACCAGCTGTTACACGTTGGTTGAGAGATGCGATCGCAAGTTTTAAGGCATCAAATAAAACTATTATCTTGATGTCACCTGTCCAGCAAATTCCCATCGAGCTGGAGAAAGAAGTCGTTATGCTCGACTTCCCTCTGCCTGATATGGCTGAGCTAAACCAGGTGCTTTCTCAACAGCTAGAGCGCTCTCGCTCCAAGCGTATTAGCACTGAAGTGCGGGAAAAGCTGCTCAAAGCAGCACTCGGCTTAACGCGGGATGAGGCTGAAAAGGTTTACCGGAAAGCCCATGTTACCGCTGGACGATTGACTGAATCGGAAGTTGACATTGTCCTATCTGAGAAGCAGCAGCTGATTCGCCGCAACGGCATCCTAGAGTACATCGAAGAGGATGAAACCATCGATTCTGTTGGTGGTTTGGAAGAGCTAAAGCACTGGCTGAAGCAGCGCTCTGACGCCTTCACCGAGCGGGCCAGAGAATACGGCCTGCCACAGCCCAAGGGAATGCTGATTTTGGGTGTACCCGGATGTGGTAAGTCGCTGATTGCTAAGACAACAGCCCGTCTTTGGGGACTGCCGCTACTGCGACTGGATATGGGTCGGGTTTATGATGGCTCGATGGTGGGTCGCTCAGAGGCTAATCTACGCAACGCCTTGAAGACAGCCGAATCGATTTCTCCCGGTATTCTCTTCATTGATGAAATTGACAAAGCCTTTGCTGGTAGTACCGGATCGGCTGATTCCGATGGTGGTACCTCTAGCCGGATTTTTGGCTCGTTCCTGACCTGGATGCAGGAGAAAAAGTCACCTGTTTTCGTGATGGCGACCGCGAACCGAGTGGAGCGGTTACCGGGTGAATTTCTTCGCAAAGGCCGATTCGACGAAATCTTCTTCGTCGATCTGCCGAATGAGCAGGAACGCACCGACATTTTTCAAATTCATCTTAGTAAGCGCCGTCGCGACAGCAACCGTTTCGACCTGCCCCAGTTGGCCAAGGTTTCTGAAGGGTTCTCTGGCGCTGAGATTGAGCAGGCGATTATCGCCGCTATGTATGAAGCTTTTGCCCAAGATCGAGAGTTCAGCCAGCTTGACATCATCGCTGCGATTAAGTCAACGCTGCCCCTCTCGAAGACCATGAATGAGCAGGTAACTGCTCTCCGGGATTGGGCTAGGCAGCGGGCACGTCCTGCCGCCTCCTCCGTGGCTGAATATCAGCGCATGGAGTTCTAACAGGCTTTCTCTCCTGCTCCCACAGGAGGAAAGGCTAGCACTTGCTAGCAGCAATTGGGACTCATCTCCCGATATCTAACCGTTGTTTCTCTCAAGTTTCCCTACAGGAGGAAATCCGAAATGTCTCATTTTAGTACTCTACGCACCAAGATCACCGAAGCTGAAATCCTCAAGTCGTCCCTGCGCGATCTGGGCATTTCCGTTAAGACTGAAGCTGATGTGCGTGGCTACAACGGTCAGCGTGTACGGGCTGACATTGTTGCAGTTCTAGAAGGTGAGTATGACCTCGGCTGGTCTCGCAATGCTGATGGTTCCTTTGATCTGATTGCTGATCTCTGGGGCGTTGCAAAGAAGCACAATCAGACTGAACTCATCAACTCCATCAACCAAAAGTACGCCGTTAACAAGACGTTGGCTGAGGTTAAGCGCCCCGGTTTGCAAAATGCAAACGTCAAGCTGGTACTGCAAAAGTAGGATCTCCCAGCGTTCCCAAGTTTGTGGGCCAGCCATTCTAGGGCTGGCCCATTTCTTTTAGTAGGGTAGATTGATAGGGGAGGCACGCGACGCATGCCTCCCCTATCAATCTTTAGTTCGCGTTTGAACGTGCTGGCGCTGGTGTCACCTGAATTTATACGACTTGAATCTCAAATCCGGCAGTTGATGATAGATTGCGGATCTCAGGCTAGAAAGCAGTCTAAGCGGGAATTTGATGTCTTTACTAAAGGCGCAGGCGATTATGTCACAACGGTGGATCGGCTGCTGGATCAGAAGCTAGCGCAGGGATTAGCGCTCTTATTCCCAAACGACGGTATCGTGACCGAGGAGAATGCTCTGTCACGTCAAATCTTCCGAGACGGTGCGCATCGGCTGTGGGCAGTTGATCCGATCGATGGTACAGCGGATTTTATTGAACAGCGATCGCACTATGCGGTGATGGCAGGATTGCTGGATGGCTACCTGCCAATTGCGGGCTGGGTCTATGCACCTGCGCTAGAGCAGTTTTACTGCGGGGGAACCGACTGGGGCATCTTTCAAGCTGGCCGAGCCGACTTACAGCTTCAACCGTTGCGTTCTACTCCTCCATCCCCACCGGATCAAGACTGCACAATTGTGATCGGCTACCGAGACCGACAGCAGTTTGGAGCTGCGATCGCAGATCAGATTCCTAACGTGCAGTTTTCCACCATCGGCAGCTTCGGCCTCAAGGTGATGGAGGTGGTGCAGGGGCGAGCAGGGCTGTACGTGTATCTCAGTCAGAAAGTAAAGATTTGGGATACCGTTGCGCCCCTGGCGATCGCGCAGGCAGCGGGGCTGATTTGCTGTGACCTAGTGGGAAATGCGATCGCATTTGATCCCAGCTGTATTGATTTAGATTCACTGACCCATCAACAGCCGATCCTGGTTGGCTGGCCAGACTATATCTATCGCTTTCGGTTTCGATTACAGCAGGCAGTCATCGCTAGCCTGCGAGCCGATAAATGAATAGATAGTCATCTAGCTCAATAAAATTGGCCAGCCAAGCGTTACAATGCCCATACGCTTGAAAGTTTTGCTAGCATTTCTGGGTAACATAGGCGAGAGAGGACGCACTAATCCGTTCCTTGATAGCTATACCATTGGTCAGATTGCTTCCAGTATTGAATATCGTTCAACTGCTACTTTCACAAGCAATCCGGCTTACCATTACCGCAGGCTGTGCGGCAATGGTTGTAGAAATCGTTTATTTTATCCGCCTGTTTATTGCTTTTCTTAAAGGTCTTCCATGCAGACTGAAGCGTTCAGTGAGCTATTTCCGCTCTTCAATGCCGCAAATCCAGAGACTCTAGATTGGCTACTTTCCATTGCCACCGAGCATGAGTATCCAGCCAATCGAGCGGTGCTGATGGAAGATGCTTGGGGTAATGCCGTATATTTTATTGAATCCGGCTGGGTTAAAGTCCGGCGGCATAGTGGGGACGAGGTCTTGACGCTGGCAATTTTAGGGCGAGGCGACTTTTTTGGCGAAATGGCCATTTTGGACGAGTCCCCCGATCAACCGATGTGATCGCCTTGTCTGCTGTGCGTTTGCTCAGTGTTTCCGCTCAACGCTTTATTCAAACCCTCTTCAAAGACTCCCAACTGCACCATCGGATGCTGCAACTGATGGTGCGTCGTTTACGCCAAACCAATATTCGCTTCCAATTGCGCCATCAACCGCCCGCCGTTAAGCTCGCTAACACACTAGTAGCTTTGGGTGAAAGCTTTGGCCAATCAACGGGTACCGGCATTGATATCTTTAATATTCCTTATCAAGACTTGGCTGATATCAGCGATATCAAGGTTGAGGAAGCAGCCAAAATTATGGAAAAGCTGGATAGCAAGGGCTGGATTTCACTCAATGAAGAGACTCAAATCTTATCACTGCTCCATATGAAGCAGCTTACGCATTTAGCTGGCTATGTCTAACTTCAGTTGAGGCTGAGTAGCCCACTGAGTTAGCGCTCAAATGCTCAGAGCTTCGGATAATTGATCCGACTGAATCTATAAAGATTGAAAACTTCGGTGGAAGATAGGAGATCCCCGTGCTAAAAGGTTGGTATTAACTTGAGAATAAACTCTCTTAATCCTGCTGGCTTGAGGATATTTTTATGACGCTCCAAACACCTCCACCCCCTCCAATTTCTCCCCGCCAGATGAATTTGTTGCGAATTGTTTCATCTATGGCATGGTCGGATGGGCATCTCGCTGAAGAAGAAGTTGATTTGATGCTGGATCGCTTCAGCCGTTTATTTGCAAAAGATACCAATCAGCAGCAAAAGCTTTACCAAGATCTGCAAGACTATGTAACTCAAAATATTCCACTAGAGGAATTAACGCCTAAGCTGACAAGTGAGGCTGAGAAAGAATTGGTTTTGCGTTTAGGATACGAAGTTATTGGCTCTAGCGCTCGAACTCCTGAGGAAGACAAGATCAACGAAGAAGAAGCGGCTGCTTACCAACGGTTGGTGAAGCTGTTGGGATTGCCGTCAGAAACAGTAGAGCGAGTTGAAACTGAGGCCAAGGCTGAATTGGCAGGGAACGATAATATTATTGAGATTTTAGCTCAGCAAATTAAATCGTTCATTGATCACTCTTAAGCAAATCCATATTGGCGTGTGGTGTTGCTTAATCTAGGCATAAATGAGGTCAGGACAGATGGTT
Source organism: Thainema salinarum CENA647 (assembly GCF_057732415.1). Taxonomy (NCBI): domain Bacteria; kingdom Bacillati; phylum Cyanobacteriota; class Cyanophyceae; order Leptolyngbyales; family Leptolyngbyaceae; genus Thainema; species Thainema salinarum. The sequence continues at coordinate 4,635,238 of NZ_JBYJZJ010000022.1, read as the reverse complement.
TTTGAGAAGCTGCGCGAAGCGCAGCTTCTCAAAAACTATCTGTCTGGTTCTAAGCGCGCGTAGCGCTATGTTTCGCAAACTGAGAACTCAAAGCGGCGATTTTGCTAGCGCATCACGGTGGCAAAGTCGCCGCTTTGGGTTTGGAGTGCAAAATGTGAATAAGAACCTATCCGAATATCTCGCTTTGGTCGCGACACACTAGGGGTTTGAGAGGGTTTCCGGATAGGCTCTAAACAGGTATCAGCTTGATTGAAAATAGAGGGCACTATTTCGACTCCCTCCTGTTTTTCTATTCTGGCTTTTGGAATTTTCAGAATTAGATTTCTCTATCTTCACTCCCAAAATATTACTAAAAAGCAGATGTTGATTTCTAGGGATTTATCAACATTGTTTTGGTGGGTTTTGATGGTTGACGTGCCGCGCAAAGCGCGGCACGTCAACCATCAAAACTGATTTGACAATAATTTAATAGAAAGATGTTCTAAGGACTTACGCCTTACGCAAACAAAAGCTAATAAAATCAATTTTTACTTTTAGGCAGGGGTATTATTCTGCATAAGCTCCTCTGCCTTAGAGATAGAGGGCTGTAGTTTAGAGCGATTAACGTTCATCTTTGTTGGATAAGCTCCACCCAATCTATGATGAAACCTTCTATCCAGCCTGCATTGTCTTTACTCTCAATTGGTGCCGTGAGTGGCGTTATAAGTGCGATCTCAACTGCTGCACCTCCAGTACTTGCCCAAGTGGATGCCGTATTTGATGGCACAATGGGACCAGCCGGAAGATTAAACGGTGGCGTGGTTCTGCCTAGCCAAGGCACCACAAACGGCACGAACCTCTTCCATAGTTTTTCCCGGTTCAATGTGTTCAACGGTGCCACAGTGACATTTAACAGCGGTGGCGCGAACAACATTGTGACACGGGTGACAGGGAATACATCTTCCATTATTGATGGTACGCTCAGCGCCGACGCCAATTTCTTCTTTATCAATCCCTCCGGCATCATTTTCCAAGACGAAGCGCAACTTGATATCAATGGTTCATTTGTGGCCACGACTACTGATGGGGTATACGGCGGTAATCGAGTTAATCAACAATTTAATGCCCGCACAGGTAATCTACTCACCTTCAATGGTGATCCCAGCGGTTTTTTGGCGTCTCAAGCAACACCCGGTGATATTCAAGTCAATGGCAGTTCGCTGAGCGTTAATCCGGGCGAGAATCTGATGCTGTTAGGCGGAAACGTTACGCTGAATAGTGCAACATTAACGGCTCCAGGTGGATTTATTGAAATTGGTAGTTCTGCGGGCAACACTCCAATTTCATTAGCTCCAAATGCATCTTTTGATAATGCCTTTACCTTTGGCTTTGAAGATAACACTAATCGCTTAAATGTTTCAGTTGGCAATAATTCTCTGCTTAATGTTGCCATTACCAATGATGCAGTTGCTACCGGTATAACTAGCGGCGGTAGCCTCAGAATTACGGCAGAGAATATTACCGTTAATCCTAGTTCCACCCAAGTTTGTGTTGAGTAGAATTGAGGCAGAGAGTTCAGCAGGCCAAAGCCGATGGCTCAGCAACGACGCAAGCGTGGCACAGCAGGCGATAAAACGATTTGTCTGCCCATTGCAGACGACCTTGACTACGAGGTCTTAGTAGAAGACCGGGAAGCCTTTCGCCAGTATCTCAACGAGCAGATCGCATCCCACCCGGAACTGTTTCCCGACGGGATTGAGGCAGGCTATCGCTTTCACGGATGGGTCGAGTCCTCTCGTCAACAGCTCAAGACCCGGCGGATTTTGCTGCCGAGTACCGGAGAGGCTTATCAACTGCGTCCCGATTTGGTGATGCCGTACATGAGCGAGACGGCGGAGATGGCCGACAAAGCGCTCTATTTAAGAAAGCATGGCCTGTCGTATGAGGGGATTGCCTATGTGCTGGGCCGTTCTGAGATGCACTGGTATCGGCTCTGTCAGTCGTTCGGTCGAGCCTCGATTGTGGGCAGTACCCTCAAAAGGGAAACGGCGCTCCCCCCCATCTAGTTGCCGATGAGAAGCATTGTGATTGGCACGGGCAGCGAGTCTATCTGGCAGTGACAGCGGCGCAAGGGTGCGTCCTGGGAGCCAGTCTCAGTGCCAATGCGGGTCAGGATGGATTAACCGCAGCCTATGGGGTATTCCAGCAGGAAGCTGCCCATCATGTTCCCGACTATGCGCCCGAGACGGTGACGACTGATGGTTGGGAGGCCACCCGAGCCGCTTGGGAGGAGCTATTCCCTGGCCTGGTCTGGATTCTGTGCTTCCTGCATGAGGTGATTAAAATTCGCGATGGGTGCCGCTCTAAACCAGTCCTGGGTCAGCAACTAGCCGACAAGCTTTGGCATCTGTATCGGGGCCAGAGCAAACGTCACTTTGCTCAACGGTTGCGTCGGTTGCTGGAGTGGGTGAACACCCACGCGTTGCCCCAGGCCATTGACGCTCGCTTGCGACGCCTCAACGACAAATCTCACGTCTTCCAACGCGCCTTTGACTTCCCTGACGCCTATCGCACCAGCAATCAGGTTGACCGTCCGATGAACTATCTTGACCGCATCTTGTATGCCATGCAAGATTTTCATGGATTCTGGGACTCGGCGGAACAGTCGGTGCGCTCGATGGCCTTACTCTGGAACTTCCATCCCTTTTGTCGCAAGACTCGCAAAGCAATGGGCGGGTGCTTATGCCCCTTTGAGCAACTCAACGGCTTCCGCTATCACGACAACTGGGTTCGCAATTGGCTGATTGCCTCATCGTTGAATGGCAGAAGACCATTGCTCAGGAACGCTGACACAAAATAAGTTGGAACTAGCGTTAATCGTAGTACGATTTGCGGAGGAATTGGAACAACGGCTGATGGGGCATGCGGTGTTCCTGAAGCCGTCAATGCGAATGAAGCTGGTAATTTAGTGCTAGCTGCAACAGGAACGGTCGCTATTAGTGGAGAAAGCTTAATTACGAATCGAATTGCCGAGAACTCTTCTGGAACGAGCGAAACCATACTTGAAGCGATAGAAGATCCGGTCAGCGCAAGGTTTTTTGGTTCAATTGTAATTGGTGGTGATTCGATTCAAATTAGTAACAGCACTACCAGCACAAGCACGTTTGGGAATGGAAATGCCGGAGCTATATTTTTGCTAGCTGATGGGAATATTCAAGTTGACAATAGTGGAATTTTTAGCCAAGTTGTTGCTGGCGCGCAGGGCAATTCTGGAATTATCTTAGCGATTTCAGATTCTGCTACATTTAATCGCTCTAGTATTATTTCAAGTACCGCAGGCAGCAATAGTGGCAGTGCGGCGGGTGGAATTGGTATTCAAACGACTGGAGCCCTGACCTTTTCGGATGACAGTTTGATTTTTAGCAATATTGAATCTGGCGCTGCAAATGGTATTGGTGGAGCTGTTGTGATTGAAGCAGGATCACTCAAGCTGTTGAGTGGTAGCCAAGTCCAAACGCTGGTGCGCGAGGCGGCAGACGGTCTGCCAGCTGCACGTGGCAATGCAGGTAGGATTGAAATTAATGTCGAGGGAGCAACGGCTATTTCCGGAAATAGCCGTGTGAATGGCTTGCCTAGCGGCATTTTCAGCATTGTAGGAGAAGGCGCAGAGGGGAATGGCGGAGTAATCGAGCTTAGTTCTGGTTCCCTTGCAATTAGTGGTGGACGAATTGGGACGGATATTTTTGGTATTGGCAATGCGGGTGTCGTTCTGATCGCAGTAGATGGAACGACAGAGCTAAAAAATGGTGGCATTATCAGTAGCGTAGTTGGCTCTGGTGGAGTTACAAGTGCGCCGACCGGAAGTAGCTTTTCAGGGGATGAGATTGGCGTTGTTGAAGAAGCAGGAATTGAAGAAGCAATTGGTGCGATTTTCATCAGCACTGGGGCTCTTTCTTTGAGTAATGAATCGGCAATTAGTACAAGTACCTTTGGTCAAGGAGATGCTGGTGGCATTTTGATCTTCTCTGAAGGAACTGTTTTCTTAACTTCGGGAAGTGCGATCGCAAGTGCTGTGGATCAAGGGCTACAGCAGTCCAGCGGTATTATTTTAATCATTGCGAATGATATCGGCGTTGTCGGCGGCTCTATCATCAGTGTCGAAAATCAAGGACTGGGTGAAGCTGGAAACTTGTTCTTGCTTGCCAATGAACTACTGGTTGTAGAGACGGCTGATAGCATTAATTCACTTTTTCCGAGCCAACTATCGGCGACGACTGAAGACGGTTCTCAAGCTAACATCAGCATTTTTGCACCGCTGCTCGTCCTAGCAGGTGGTAGCGAAATCACGACGGATGCAGGCGTCGGCGATGGCGGTAATATTACAATCCTGTCATCGTTCGTTTATGGTACTCCCTTCGCGGATAACAACATTGTGGCACGGGCAATTCAAGGCCGTGGCGGTAACATTACCATCCAGGGAGCCCTAGGAATTGAATTTACGCTGTTGCGAGATATTGATGAGCGAATTCGAGATTTCGGAACCAGTAACGATATTACGGCAGCATCTGAGTTTGGGATTAATGGCAGCGTTACGCTGAATGCGCTGCAAATTGATCCGGTGCGGGAGTCAGAAGATTTGCCACAGGATGTCGTGGATGTATCGCGGCTAGTGGCACAGGGCTGTGCAGCAGGTAGTATTCCAGACGTGAGTAATATTGGGGAACTGTTTATCAGAGGGCGGGGCGGATTGCCGCAGAACCCGGAACAGGTGTTGGGTAGTGGTACAACCGCGACTGACTTGGTGACGCTAGATTCCGCCGTGGGAGCTTCATCAGATGCAGAAGATGCAGAAGATGCAGAACTAATTGCTGAACCGCCTGCCAGTGAATCAGCGGCAGATGCAGTCGTTGAAACTAATGACACAGACAACACCAATGCTGTGACCAGTGCGATCGCAATTCATCGCAATCCGGGGATGCAGGCGATCACAACGCCTGTGATTGAAGCCCAAGGTTTTCAGTTAGACAAAGATGGTACGGTTCAGCTAGTTTCCCAAGCAGCGGACACAATGCCTGCCCAGCCAGTCTTTAGAACGCTTACCTGTCGCGATATTAATTAAACCTACAACTCAGTCTAGACATGACGCAGTCTGTTTTATCTCACCCGGTGTCGCTACCGCTAATTGTTGCGATCGCAGTTAGCTCTTGCCAGCTCAAAGCTTTTGCAGCCACGCCTCACCACCTGAACTTAAGCCCTGAATCCCCTGAGCTAATGGCACAGGCAGTGCCAACTTCACCGCAGCCTCCTCGGCCAGAGCCAGCTCTGGAGCCTGAGCTAGAGTTTGAGGTGCCGGAACCCTTACCGCCACCAGAGCAACTGGTGCCGCCATCAGAAGCTGTACCCTCGCCGCTAGAGGAAACAGAGGCAGCACCGATCACAATTGTGGTAGAGCGGTTTGAATTTGAAGGGAATACCGTTTTCACTGATCAGGAGTTGGCAGAGCTGCTAGCTCCCTACACCGGAGAGAGCATCGCCTTTTCCCAGCTATTAGAAGCGCGATCGCAGATCACGAATGCCTATGCAGCAGCGGGATATACAACCTCTGGGGCACTGGTGCCGCCTCAAACCTTTACAGAAGGCGTGGTAACGATTCAAATCATTGAGGGACAGCTTGGTGGGATTAATATAACGGGAGTTGAACGATTAGATCCAGACTATGTGATTGACCGACTGGCTGTTGCTGGTGATCCCCTCAATGTCGATGTTTTAGTTGAGCGGCTACAGCTGCTACAGCTTGATCCACTCATCCAAACTGTATCGGCTGAATTATCGGCTGGGGTGCGTCCTGGCACGAGTATTTTGGATGTCGAAGTGACGGAAGCAGATTCGTTTGCGGTTGAATTTGGCATTGATAATAACCGAGTACCGAGTGTTGGCACATTTCGGCAGCGGGTAGAACTCCGAGAAGCCAATCTGCTAGGAGACGGTGAACGGTTAAGCGTGGGCTATGGCCGCACAGACGGCAGTGATGCCTTAGAGCTAGGCTTTCAGTTTTTCACGAATCCGCGCAATAACAGTACGCTGAGCTTGCGGGCCGGATACTCCCAAAATGAGGTGGTTGAAGGAATTTTTGAGCGACTCGACCTCGATACCCGATCCTACTTCTTGGAAGCGTCCTATCGGCAGCCAATCATCCTTAAGCCTTCTGAGGAGCTAGCTTGGGGGCTGACTCTGTCGCACCAAGAGAGCCGCAGCCAGTTTTTGGGCAGCTTCCTCGGTCGGTCGATTCCCTTTACGTCGATTAGCTCCGATGATGAGGGCCGAACGCGAGTAACGGCGCTGCGCTTCTTTCAGGACTGGACGCGACGGGGTGAGCGTGAAATTTTGTCGTTGCGATCGCAGTTTAACTTAGGGCTAGACTTACTCGAACCAACCATTCAAAGCGATGGTCGCCCCGATAGTCGATTTTTCTCATGGCGAGGTCAAGGGCAATGGGTGCGGCTGTTGGCTCCAGACACCATCTTTTTAGCTCGCGCTGATTTGCAGTTTGCGGATCAGGCACTTGTGCCACTGGAACAGCTTGGCCTAGGGGGATTAAACACTGTACGAGGCTATCGGCAAGATTTACTATTAACAGATAATGGCTTCTTCGCGTCTGCGGAAGCGTGGTTTCCCATTCTGCGAGTACCAGAAATTGAAGGATTGCTGCAGATTACTCCCTTCGTTGATTTTGGTGTGGGCTGGAATAGTGAATTTATTGATCCCGATCCCAATACCTTACTATCAACGGGATTGGGCCTGCTGTGGCAGCAGGGCGATCGCCTGTCGGCTCGGCTTGATTTTGGGATTCCGCTAATTGATGTTGAATCCGTCGGCAATTCACTACAAGAAGACGGCATTTATTTTTCGATTTTGTACACGCCTTTTTAGATTGGAGCTAGGGTTATGAAGCATCGCCTCCGTTTCCTGTTCTATAGTCTACTGGCCTTACTCACGGCAAGTTGGATCGTGCTGGCTAAGCCAGGACTGACCGATCAGCCTGCTGCTGAGCGAGCCCAATCTGTCGCGGGTTCTACCATTGATCTAGTTGTCCCACAGGTTATTGGGCAACAGCTCGATCAACAGCTTGATCAATCTATCGATCAGCTGCAATTATCCCAAGCTAGCCAACTGGAACAAGAGGCTCGATCCGCCTATCGCAACGGTCAGTATGCTGCGGCTGTCCGAGCGTTTCAGACTGCGGCAGAGGCTTATGCGGCAGCAGGAGACAGGGTACAGCAGGCGGCCATGCTGAGCAATCTATCTCTGGCCTATCAGCAGCTAGGGGAATGGACGACGGCAGAGGAAGCTATTACAACCGCTATTTCCCTCCTACAGCCAGATACGGTTTCAGAGCCGATTGCACGTAGTCCACAGCAGTGGTCAGCTCTGGCTCAGAGCTATAGCATTCAGGCTCAGCTACAGTTTGCGCAGGGACAGGCAGAAGCCGCAGAAGCAACTTGGCAGCAGGCTGAGGTGGCTTATCAAGCGGCCAGTGATCTGCCGGGTGTGCTGAACAGCCAAATCAATCGGGCGCAGGCGCTACAGGCAATTGGCTTCTATCCAGACGCTCTTAAGCTGCTCACATCAGTGGTAGAGGGTTTACAGGATCAACCTGATTCAGCTTTAAAGGCAATGGCACTCCAAAACTTGGGAGCGGCCCAGATCATCAACGGAGATTTAGAAGCTGCGGAACATACGCTGCAGCAGAGCCTGGAACTGGCTCAACAGCTCGGTTTGGCAGATGCGGAAAGCGCGGCTTATCTGAGCCTAGGCGATTTGCAACTTCAGCGGCAACAGGCCGTTGACGGTAATGCTCCACTGACTAGTGCTCAGGTCGCCTATCAGCAAGCTGCGATCGCAGCTCAGTCTCCACTTGCCCAAGTAGACGCTCAGCTCAAGCATTTGAATAGTCTCATTCAGCTACAGCGTTGGCAGGAAGCACAGTTACTGTGGCCTGATCTGCAAAATCAGCTTGAGCAACTGCCACCGAGCCGACGCACAATCTACGCCAATATTTCTTTCGTGACGCGGCTACAGGATCTGCGAAATGGTTTGGCGACCGTTGCTCAAGCTGCATTGCAGCCTGAGTTGGCTGAGGATTCAGCCGATGGTTCAACAAGCGATGAGTTTAGTGATGAGTTTGATATTGAATTGAGTGATGAATTTGATGATGAACCTGATCGTGTTGCACCCGTTACGCTTGAAGATAGGGCATTGCTGGCTGAGCTACTAGCGCAGTTACCAACACGGCTTGAGCTGGCGCAGCAGCTTCTCCAGGTGCGGCAGCAAGCGCATCAGCTGGGCGATCAGCGGGCAGAAGCCTATATTGTCGGACAGCTAGCGCATCTGTATGAAGAAAGCGGCCAGTGGGCGGAAGCGGAGGATTTAACTCGGCAGGCACTGGCCTTGTCCCAAAGCGGCAATGCGCCGGACGTGGCGTATCAATGGCAGTGGCAGCTCGGTCGCTTGCGGAAAGCCCAAAACGATCGGGCAGGTGCGATCGCAGCTTATAGCGAGTCAGTTGACACCCTACAGTCCCTACGCAGCGATTTGGCAGCCGCTAGTCGAGAGTTCCAGTTCTCATTCCGCAAAGATGTGGAGCCCATCTATCGTGAACTGGTGGATTTGCTGCTGTCAGGTGATGATCATCCGGAGAACCTGGCCAAGGCGAGAGAGGTAATTGAATCGCTGCAGCTAGCGGAACTGGATAACTATTTTCGAGAAGCCTGTCTGGATGCCAACCCCGTGCAAGTTGACGAGATTGATCAGCAGGCGGCTGTCGTCTATACCGTTGTCTTGCCTGAGCGGCTGGAGGTGCTGGTTCGCTTGCCGAATGAGGAATGGATTCATCACTCAGAACCTGTCGCGCAGACCACATTGACCGCAACTGTGAACCAACTAGTAGAGCACCTGTCAAATCCCTTCAACATTTCATCTACAAGCCTTTCACAGCCTGAGCAAGACGGTTCCAGTGATGATGCAGTCGGGTTTGAAATCAGACCTGTTGGCGATCCGCAGGCGTTTATGCGCGATGCCCAGCAGCTTTATAACTGGCTGATTCAACCCATTGCCGCCGATTTAGCAGCCGCTCAACCTCAAACGCTGGTGTTCGTCTTAGATGACCAACTGCGCAAAGTGCCGATGTCCGTACTGCATGACGGGAATCAGTATTTGGTTGAGCAATATGCGATCGCACTTACACCTGGGCTTCAGCTCCTGGAAGCGGCTCCGCTGGCTCAGCGTGAGGTGCGAGCCATTGTAGCTGGACTGAGTGAAGAGCGGAAAGGTGTGGCCGTCGGTCGAGACGTGATTGATTTTCCGCAGTTGGATGCGGTGAAAGCTGAAGTTGAAACCATTCGCTCCCTGGTATCGAGTGAAGTTCTACTGAACGAAGAGTTTGAGGCTGAACGGTTAGAACGTACCGTATCGCGCCTGCCGTTTCCGGTTGTTCATCTGGCAACGCACGGTGTGTTTAGCTCAGATCTAGAGAACACGTTTGTTCTAACCTGGGACGGCAAACTCAGCGCCAATCAGCTGAGCGCCCTGCTGCAATCCAGTGAATTAATTCGAGATGGTGCTGTCGAACTTCTGGTATTAAGCGCTTGTGAAACCGCGACAGGAGACGATCGAGCCGCTCTGGGGCTAGCTGGAATTGCGGTGCGCTCTGGGGCTCGGAGTACCCTGGCTACACTGTGGCAGGTGAATGATACCGGAACCGCACAGTTCATGCAAAAGGTATACCAATCGCTGAGCGATACAACCCTGACCAAAGCCGAAATTGTTCGCCAAGCCCAGATTGAGCTGATCAATAGCGACAGCTATCTCAATCATCCTTTCATCTGGGCACCGTTTGTTCTAATTGGAAACTGGATTTAGTGTCATAACCCGGAGTGATAGTGCTATGAAACGACGCCATTTTTTACAGTTTTCAGGGGCAGCATTTGCCTGCTTGGGGTTGAGCCAGCTTCGTTTGGTGCAAACGGGTCAACACCTCAATCACGTATTGGCGCAGAGTGCACCGCGTAAGCTGGCACTACTGGTTGGTGTTAATGAATATTTGGGAAATGTGCGATCGCTTTATGGCTGCGTCACCGATGTGGCGCTGCAGCGCGAGCTATTGCTACATCGCTACGGATTTCAGCCGGATGATGTTATGACCCTGACCGATGAGACGGCATTGCAGCCAGCTCGGGCTAATATTTTGCAGGCATTTGAGGAGCATTTAATTAATCAGGCCCAACCGGGTGATGTGGTGTTATTTCACTATTCCGGTCATGGATCGCTCGTGCAAGATGCGACAATTCCGGAATTTAATGGGTTAGACGGTACAATTGTGCCTCGCGATGGCCGGATCAATCTGAATGGACGACAGGTACAGGACATTACGGGCAAAACCCTATTTTTGCTGATGTCAGCCCTGCAAACTGAAAACGTTACGGTGATACTGGATAGCTGTCATTCCGGTGGCGGAACGCGGGGTAACTTGGTGGTACGGGCGATTTCCCCCAGCTTGAGTAGCGGCGATGCGTTGCCCAGTGACGCAGAGGTTGCTTACCAGCAGCAGTGGATGACTCGCTTAGGGCTGTCGGAAAGCGAGCTACAGGAGCGTCGCCGCGCCGGTATTGCCAAAGGAATGGCGCTGGGTTCGGCTCAAATTGATCAGTTTGCTGCTGATGCCAGATTCGATGGATTTAGTGCGGGTGCCTTCACTTACCATCTGACTCAGTATCTCTGGCAGCAGCCCACCGTGCGGCCAGCCCAGGTGACGTTTAATCAGCTCGTCTTTGCTACTCAAAACATGACCAATATCGTCCAAAATCCAGTGCTACAGGTTAAACCTGGTAGCGGATTAGAGAGTAAACCGCTTTATTTACTAGAACCCGTTGCACCTGCTGCTGAAGCTGTTGTCCAGCAGCACAGCGGTAATCAAGTTGATTTTTGGCTGGGTGGAATCTCCTCAAGTAGCCTGGTTAACTTTAGACAGGGTGCGGTTTTTGAGCTGATTAATGCTGCGGGTCAGGTAGTTGGTGAAGTGGAACAGGTGGGACGCACTGGTTTGGTCGGGCAGGGGCGGATACGGACGACCAGGGGATCCGCTATACAGCCTGGTATGCTGCTGCGGGAGCACATTCGGGGGTTACCAACTAATTTGTCGCTGCGGGTTGGGCTGCATGAATCGCTGGGAGCTGACCAAGCTGAAGTGCGATCGCACCTGCAGTCCATCAGCCGCATTCATGTTGTTCCAGTGAATCAGCAAAGCAGTACCGATTATTTACTGGGACGAATGACGGAAGCAACTGCTCGGGATGCTCGTCAGGCCAGTACGTCTAGCCCCCCAGCAATCGGCACAATTGGCCTCTTCTCCAGCGGCATGGTGCCCCTACCAGGAAGTTTTGGACAACCAAACGAAGCCATGAGCGATGCGATCGCGCGCCTCCGGCCTCGGTTCAAAATGCTGCTGGCTGGGCGCATCTTGGCCTCGGTCAATAATGGCAGCGCGTCTAATCTCAATGTTGAGGTGACAGTACAACCGCACAGTAGCCGGGGTGGGTTGCAGCTGGCTAGCCGGGGTGCCCAAGTAGCCGGTATTCTGCCGACTAGCGTGACGGAAGATGCCCAACGAGTATCAAATGGATCAACAGTCGAATTACAGATTACTAATCACGAGGCAACGGATCTCTATGTCAGTGTGCTGCTAATTGCGAAAAATGGTGATATTTTGCTGCTGCACCCATTGAATTGGGATGAAGCGACAACAGCGGCTCAACTTCGAGCAGGGCAACCGATGGTGATTCCCGATCCAGAGCAGTTTGAATTTGTGGCGCGCAGCCGTGGATTCTATGAGCTGTTAGTATTGGCCAGCACCCAACCCCTACACGATACGCTGCGGGGACTTCAGCGTATTGCCGGTAATCGAGGATTACGAACGGGGCAGCCTATCTTATTCGATGAGGATGAGCCGGTTGAAATTGTTGACTCAATGTTGACCGATGCCAGTCGGGGCATTGGCGTTGTGCCATTTGACAGCTCCACTGCCACTTCGGAAGCTTCAGATTCTGCTTCGTCTGCTGGTACGGTACGGGGTATTGATTCTAATCAACTCGCTGTCATCTCAGCTACTCTGGAAGTTGTCTAGTGGTTTGCCTTCTGCCGCATAATGATGAGCCGTTTCTCTACGACATGGTGCGCTTCTGATCGACCCACTTGGGTGTGCCCAATGCCGCACAAGTTGCGATCGCAGATGACTGGTATACATCTAAAGCAGATTGCAAGACCAGGCGGTCGGCATCAGACAGGCTAGCATCCCTGTTGACGATTCCTCGGATCTCCGGTGTGAGTAGGTTCACGACATGATGAGCCGTTAGTGCAACTAAGCTCTGCTCCTGGATTTGCGTAAGATAGGTGCGTGCTGATTTGAAGACTGAGAGATTCTCGCTGGTGAATTCGTCCAGGGTTTTATAAAGCCCTTGGGCCGAGTAAAACAGATGGTAGACCGCTTTATACGCTGCGCTCTGTTGGCCTGCGTCGCTGACTTTGCCATGCACAAACTGAAAGAATTGCTGTGTATCAGGCTTCATCACTCTAGGCGAGTAGTATTTCATCTCAACCTCATGCGGGTATACTGCCTCTGATCTTGCACTAAGTTGATGCGAACCTGCGCCTGCAAAATACAACACAGCCCCTGTAACTTGGCAGATTGCAGGACTGCTTGAAATTGAAGCCGAATTTAGTCCAAAACTCTGCAGAGGCCTTCTTTTTCAGCGTGTTACCCAGACCGGCTTTTGGGGATATATCCCAAAAAGCCTCTGATTGAGCCAGTTAGATAAGCGACTTAAAGTCGTTAAAGTTACAGTTAGCTGATACTTTACATTTAGTAAAGAATTTTCAACTTCCCGTGAATTCACTATGCGCCCTCTTCCGTATTTTCTCGATGATGAGCCATGATGAAATCGTTCGGTGCTATGCTAACTTTCTATATCTAACCACTTATGAGGAAACGGCCTCCCAGTTCACTTAGAACCAGGGGGCCGTTTCTGTTTAATTCGTTTGTCATTTAGGCGAAGGCTTTTTTCGTGAGTGTGGCCCCAACACCGACTGCGGCCAGAACACCCACGACAGAGAACGGTTCAGCTACGGATGTGGGGCGAGACGTCCCTGGCTGCAGCGCATTAAAGTCGCTGATGGTATAAAAGACTTCTTCGTCCGCCAGTTGAGCCGAGGGATTACCTGCAATGGTCAGAGGAAAGCCAAGATCGGGATCAAAAGTTGCTTCCAAGCTAAACCAGTCCTCATCCAGCCCTGTTTGAAGAATGTCAAAGTAGCCATCAATCGTGTAGACCGTGTCCAGGGTATACGGTTCACCTGAATCGGCAAAAACAACGTCGGTGATCTCACCATCTACCACCGATACCCGATGTGGCCCTCGGACGTCTTCTAAACAAAAGCAGCCGTTTTGCACTACAAAACTATACGCTTCGGGCTTGTTTTCTTCCCACAAATTCCGATTGGCATTTAGTTCAGCCTGCGTCAGCATGGCAGCCGAAGTACTGGTACTAAACCCAACCATTAAAGCCGTTGAAATCATGAAGCTTTTGAACATTGGTACACCCGGTCATATTGTTAAAGAAATTGATCCAAAATCCGCTTGTAAAACCAGTTTTTATTTTTGTGAAAGCTAGGCTGCACCTGACGTTCGCAAAAAATAACTCGGGCTCTTTCTAGTCGGATTTGGTATGAGTCATCACGTGCGATCGCAGTTCTCGCATTAAGGTCGCAACATTCTATCCCGCCCCACATGCCAGCAGCACAACCTATCGCAATGTTAAGTATCGTCAGATCTCGTACCTAGCGAATCAAGAATCCAAAGAGGTAATTTCGCTGCCGTAGCGTAGCGGCAAAATACCTCTACATATTTTGGGGACAATATGCGATCGCACTGCTCAAACTGCGATTTGTACTACAATTCCTCGATTGTCACCAGTCCACCTTCTGTAAACTGGACTTTATCGGAAATAAGAGAGAAATCACTGCAAGTCAGCTTCTCCCGTGGCCGTTAGGGCTTAAGCAGCTGGGTTCAGAGAACGTCGTTGCTCTGCCCGATGGGTCAAGCGGAAATTGTGCAATCCGCAGGTGGCTTCCATCACGTCATCCACATAATGGTCAACTCAATTGCGGAACGGTTGCCCCAAGATTCGACATCGCTTGATGCCGCTAATGTGGTGTTCCACTTCGACGCGAACACTAGAAATACTGCGGTTGTGCCTCTTCTCAATCGCGGTGAGAGAGCCCAAATCATGAATTCATCATTTAGGGGATATCCAATCTTCTCTATTATTTCTTTGGGCACATGGCAAGACCCTTAAACAATTCTTAGCATGTTGTCAATTGGTAGCGATACTGTGTAACACCAGGATGCACTTTGAGCTTGATTGATTTGATGTTTACTTTGTCTTCGAGGTACTACCATGACTTCTCGACGCCCCGCTGAATATTTCTCTCTGCTTGGACGACTGAAGAACGGAGTTTGGTTCTTTGGCATTTCATCTTGGCTATTTGGCATCACCAATCGCAGTATTGCCGCACTGTCAGATGGATTTCTGTCTGCCCTAGACCTCATGCAGTTGTTTACAGCCTCATTTTTCTTTGCTGGCTGGTTGCTGCTCAAGCCTAGAAAGCAAGTCTGATGCTGCCCTGGGAAAAAATGCAGACAGCTATGACCAGTAGGTGTAAATCCAAACGTGACCCGTTTCGGATTGAATGTTTACTTCACACCAGGCCGCTTCATTTGGCACAACGACGTACCGTGTGGTTGTGCCGATTACTTCAACAGTAGCTGTCTGTAGACCGGGGCTGGCGGCAATCCACTGCTTAAGCAAAGCAGTATCCACCGTAAATTGATACATGAATGAGCGAGTAAAAGCGCTCCCTTCCACATCAAGACTGGCTTCAGCGGAATGTTCTGGAAATGGAGCCAACCGACACCACGATTGAATGAACGTCGAGACTGGCACTTGAGGTTGCGATCGCAGTTGAATCACAACCCTAATCATCCCTAACAGCCCGCTTAGCCCTAGGAAAATAATTGATCCAACCAGCCGCCGCAGCCGAAATTTGCGAGAAAAAGTGCGATCTCTCATGGCTCTTCCAAAATTCATTTGAATCGCTAAAACAGTATGCTATACTCGTTAAGCGTTTGACACCGGGGCGTAGCGCAGCTTGGTAGCGCACCACTTTGGGGTAGTGGGGGTCGTGGGTTCAAATCCCGCCGCTCCGATAGAGGCAAAGCCCGCTCATTGAGCGGGCTTTGTGCTTTTAAAACACCATCTTGAGAAGCTGTCAGACCGGGATGCAACCCATGCGAGTTGGGTTCGTTTTAGGCACTTTAGCGAGTATTTGGGTACGAATTGGGTCTAAGGACAGGACAAAAAATAGAGAGTGTTGAAAGATAATCAGAGCAAAATCGGTTGGATTGAGACCTAAATAGAGAACATCAACTTGCGGGGTTGAAACAGGCGTGGAGGAGAATGTGATCGCAGCAAAGAAATCCTGCGGGCATTGTTAAGATACACATAATCCAGACTAGCCGTTATTTAAAACACTATCGAAGAGGTCGAATTGCAGCTCCAACCGCGTACCACCCCTGTTCTTGACCAAATTAAACAGATTGCTCATGCGATCGCACCGCGTCTGATTGAGATTCGTCGCCATATTCACGCTCACCCTGAGCTGAGCGGTCAAGAGTATCAAACCGCTGCCTATGTGGCAGGTGTCTTGTCCTCTTGTGGCTTGCATACCCAAGAGCTGGTCGGCAAGACGGGCGTAGTGGCGGAACTGCCGGGACAAGATCCCTCGCTGCCGCTGCTGGCGGTGCGGACGGATATGGATGCGCTGCCGATTCGCGAGTTGACTGAAATAGAATTCGTTTCGCGGCAAACTGGGATTATGCACGCCTGCGGTCATGATGTCCACACGACGGTGGGTCTGGGAACAGCAATGATTTTGTCGCAGATCATCGAAACGGAGTTGCTGCCGGGAACGGTGCGTTTTCTCTTTCAGCCTGCGGAGGAGACGGCGCAGGGCGCTCGCTGGATGATTGCAGATGGTGTGATGCAGGATGTAGCAGCTATCTATAGCGTGCATGTGTTTCCGTCACTGATGGCCCAGACTATCGGGATTCGCTACGGGGCGCTGACGGCGGCGGCGGATGATTTGGAGATTACGATTCACGGTGAATCGGGACATGGGGCGCGGCCTCATGAGGCGAAGGATGCCATTTGGGTCGCCTCGCAGGTGATCACGTCGCTGCAGCAGGCAATTAGCCGCACCCACAATCCGCTGCGGCCCGTGGTGCTAACGATTGGTCAGATTACGGGTGGACGAGCACCGAATGTGATTGCGGATGAGGTGCGGATGTTGGGCACAGTGCGATCGCTCCATCCGGAAACTCACGAAACGCTACCGGACTGGATTGAAAACATCGTCGCCCATGTCTGCCAAACCTATGGTGTGACCTATGAAATGAACTATCGACGCGGCGTGCCGTCGGTGATGAATGATCCAACGCTGACGCAAATTCTGGAAGCGTCGGCGGAAGCGGCGTTTGGCAAAAGCCATATTACGTTGATTAATGAGCCTTCGCTGGGTGCGGAGGATTTTGCGCTGTATCTGGAACATGCACCGGGCAGTATGTTCCGCTTGGGCGTAGGCTGGCCAGATCGACCAAACTATCCGCTGCATCATCCGCAGTTTGAGGTGAATGAAACGGCAATTGAAACTGGCGTAGTGACGATGGCCTACGCGGTTTATCAATATTGGCAGCAAGTTCTGCGGGATTTAGGTTAGTTTCGAGGTTAAGTTAGTTGGCTGTTGCACCTTGACCCAACCTGTAAAAAGCGCGATCGCGCTATTGAGATTTGCCTCCCATTTCTTCTCTTCAAGAGTTCTCTTTTCTTTAACTTTTCAGGTATGAATCCGATTAAAGATTACTACAACGGAATCTCTGATATGCTTGCTGCTCAAAGCCAGGTTGCTGGAATGACTCACCATTCATCAGATACGGGTAGTAATCGTGAGCAATTGATTTGCGACTTTCTAAATAAACATCTTCCTGATAGGCTGACCGCAACTCTCGGAGGTGTAGTCATAGGCTATAAACAGCCCCAGTCGAAGCAAATTGATGTTTTAGTCAAAAATGATCTGTCGCCTCGCTTTGAGGAGAATCAGAAAACGTTTTTAGTTGCCGAAAGTGTTGTGGCTGCAGTTTCTGTAAAAAGCTATCTGGATAAAAAATCTCTTTGGGATTCGTTAGAGAATATTGCTTCTATTCCTCAGCTCTCTCCAGAAATTTTGACATTCAAAGCTCTGAAGCCAATCGCATTTGAGGAATTTCAGCGATTCCATCCTCGTTTGTTCGTGTTTGCGTACGAGGGAATTAGCTGTGAAAGCATTGTTAAGCACTTAACTGGGTTTTATCAACATAATCTGACTTCTCACAATAGGCTACCAATAAATATCATTGTCAATGGAAAATATACAGTTCGATTTTCTCAGGATGGTGTTCAGACTTTCGATAAAACCCAAATAGAAGCAAATACTTTTTATCCTCAAAATCTACCAGAGGATTTTAGAGGATATCCGCTAGTAGATATGATCAACTTGATTTTGAGTTGCCTAGGCTGGCTTCCTTATATGGAGCTTAATGCGTTCAATTACTTTAATAGTGGCTATTGGGAATAAAAATCACCAGTACCTGCAAGTTTGTAGGTTGAGTTTCACGGCGTTTAACCTAATAGCACCTAAGACTAGGTTATAAAGGCATCAGATCAAAGTGCATTAATCTTGGAGTATACAGAATGTTGAAATCACTTTGGGCTACAGTTCGCCAAGGAAAAATAGAACTTCTTGAATCTGCCGAGCTTCCTGAAGGAACTCGCGTGTTAGTCACCCTAATTCCTGATGATGAAGCTGAATTTTGGTTACAGGCGAGTCAGTCATCATTGAATACGGTGTGGGACAACACTGAGGACGACATCTATGCCGAATTACTCTAAACATGATGTCATTCTAGTTCGCTATCCATTTTCTGATCTTTCAAGTGCAAAGGTTCGACCTGCGGTTGTGGTTGGTGATTCACATCCCTCTGATGATCTTCTGATTACACCTTTAACTAGTAAAACTCAATCCTTACTGGAGGGAGAATTCATACTTGCTGAGTGGTCAGAAGCTGGTCTGAATGTGGAAACTGCTGTAAAGCGTGGTGTGTATACGGTACATAAACGTCTAGTGTTGAAGGTTATCGGACAGTTATCTGCGCAAGATGCAGAACAACTGGAGCAGTCTTTGCGTAGTTGGTTCGGACTAGTAGATACATCCAATAAACCGAGCAAACCAGATGAACCGAATCAATCAGATGCAGAGGAGGACGAAGCAGACTAAACCGATGAACGATTATTCAGTTGCTATACACACCCTCTAATCCAGCGGCCAATTCAGCTCAAACCCTGGTAGCACCGCTTCTCCCGACAAACAGACTGGAAACTGCTTCACCTCTACATCTTGTCCAGCTCGATAAATTTCCACCTGCTCATCTTGGGGATTAATCAGCCAGCCAAGCCGTAAACCACTTGCTAAATATTCCTGCATCTTTTCCCGCAGTGGAGCCAACCTATCTGACCTGGAGCGTAACTCAATCACAAAATCGGGACAAATTGGCGGAAAACCTTCCTGCTCTTGGAGAGTCAGCGCATTCCAGCGCGATAGTTCCACCCAAGCAGCATCCGAGGAGCGATCGCCTCCCTGGGGTAGCTTAAAAATGGTAGACGAGCTAAACACCTTGCCCGCTTTGCTTTTACGATTCCAAACCCAAAGCAAACTAATTAGATCCGCCTCTCGTTCTCCACTGGCTCCACCCACTGGCGGCATAATGATCAACGCTCCCGCTGCCGACCGCTCCAACTGGACATCTCGATTGGCCTGACACAGTCGATAAAACTACTCATCCGTCAGATTGACCTGATCAAGCTGCAAAATTACTGGCTGCGTGAATACCATCGGTGCCACTCTCACGCTGAAAGATGCCTTATTTTATCAATTATCAATGGATTCAGGCTTTAGAAGGATTGACCCATAAGGCGTTTAACCCAGAAGATGAAAGCGCCGTTGTTCTATTCTTTGCCCCAGCACAATGCCCCGACTATCTGCGATCGCACTATCAACACTATTGGCACTATCCGTCAGCTTATTGACTATTGGTAGCACTGCCCGTTCTGGTTTCGGACAGACCCCTGTAAATCCTGTCGATTCGTTAGAGGTCTTTGCTGAACTACAGCAGGCTCCTGGTAACTTGACCGTGACTCCAGATGGCCAAGTCGTGATGTCGCTGCATCAGTTTTATAACCCAGAATATCCAGTTGCAGAATATCAAAACGGCAGTGTTTCTCCGCTCTTGCCCCAAGGCGCAGAAAGCCCCGTGACCAGCAGCGTCCTCGGCATCCTCAGCGACAGCAACGGCATCGTCTGGATTCTAGACAACGCAATGGACAGCAACCGACCACCGCAGCTCGTGGGATGGGACACCGAAAGCGATGAACTCTACACAACCATCTCCCTGGCCGATGCCACACCACCAGGATCGTTCATCAACGACCTCCGCATTGACGAAACCACCCAAACCGCTTTTATCACCGATCCGGCAGGTGGCGATAACGCAGCGCTGATCGTCGTGGACTTGGAAACTGGTGAGGCGCGACGAGTGCTGGAAGGACACTACAGCGTCACCCCAGAGCCGATTGATCTGTTTGTAGAAGGTAATCCCCTACTGAGTCGCACACCTGAGCGAACCTATCAGCGGCCCAATGTTGGCGTAGATGCGATCGCACTTGATCCCAACAATGAATGGTTATATTACGGCTCGATTCACGGCACCAGTTTGTATCGAATTCGGACGGCGGATTTGACAGACGCTTCGCTAAGTGCAACGCAGTTGGCTGAACGGGTTGAGAAGTATGCCGACAAACCGATGTGCGATGGCATTTTGATGGATGGAGCCGGAAATATTTATCTGGGTGAACTATCCGCCAACGCGATCGGCGTGATCACTCCTGATCGTGAGTATCGTCGCCTGATTGAAGATCCGCACCTGAGCTGGGTCGATGATTTTGAGTTCTCGGCAGATGGTCAGACGATCTATGCGGTTGCCAATCAGTTGCACTTGTCGGCTCCCCTAAATGCAGGCGTTGAGGCAGGTGAGCCACCGTTTTATATTTTTGAGTTTGAACCTTTAGCACCCAGAACAGAAAATTAATCCAGCGGCCAATTCGGGTGACTTCCGATCAAGAAGCGTTTTGTTGATATGCAAACACGTCTACAGAAATTGATCGATTTGGCTGCGTTTCCCCATGCAGCATTTCGCGAATATTTTCCGTTGTCTCTCGGCTAAAAACTTCTTCACCACAATTGGCACATACGGTAGCTGGAATATTTTCAACCAAATAAAATTTGTCACCAATGTGGAAAACTTCAGTTACGTATTCTGTCTTTGATTCCGCTGAACCACAAACATTGCACTTAAACATTATGACCTCCGAATTCTGTAGTCGATCCAAGCCGCTTCATCAGGTTCATAGAGCGTGATAATTCTTACTGTATCCGATTCCATACGAGAAACTTGTAGGTGTAAAGCTCGCTGGGTATCCGTGAACCCCAAAACTAAACAGCTGGGTGAGTATTTATCGTCTGGATAATCTTCAATGATTTCTAATTTATCTGCCACTTGCTTAATCTCTTTGTCGCTAATGTTGCGTTCGACTGCCCGTTTTAGTGCATGCCTGGAAAACTCAAACGTACCTGCTCGTAACTGCTGCTGGATATCTGCAAGGGACTTCATCCCCAATTTCCCTCTTCTTGCCCAATTAATGCTGTAAGTATTAAATCGGTCTTATCTCATGTCTTGCACTTTGCAAACGAAGAACCCAGAAGGGGCATTGTGCCGTCGCAATGCGGCGGCACAATGCCCTCTTCGGGTTTTGGTGCAAGATGTGAGCTTTATCGCATATCCCGTTGGCATCCCGCTCATACCAATCCAAATTGAAGATAAACAGAACAAACGCTTGTATAACAAGGGGCTTAAGCCCCTTGTTCAGGGCAGCTTCACAAAGGATTGGTATCACATAGGCATCTGTAGGTTAGACTAGCTGATTCAGCTAAGCAACTGCTGTCTTTTCCCCTAATTTAGCTAAATAGACGTGTCAAAACTGACCAGCCTCGCCGGATTTTGAGTAATCTTGAGACAATGGACAGAGGGTTGTGAATCTACATGTGAATCTAAAATAGATCAGCATATAGATAGGCTAGATAAGCGAAAATAGCTCATCACCAACCCCTAGCCAACGAACCGTGACTCCAAGGAGAGGCGAATGACGCGCACCCCGTCAAACTGGACTGGACTATCAGGAGGATTGCTCCTGTCGTTGTTCCTGTGGCTGGCCGATCTGCCCGCGCGGGCATTTGCCAATTCAACCGATCCGGTTATAGCTCAAACCGTGACCGATACAGAGGCCGCTGAGCTAGAGCAACTGCGGAATTTATCGCGTACCACCACCCTGTTCAACATCATGTTGGTGGTGCTGGCTGTATTAGTTACAGGTGGCATTGCGGCCCTGGTGCTGCTGCGACGAGCGGTGGTGCGCGAAGTGGCCGATATTGTGGCGACCCATTTAAACGAGATGGCCGATCTGGAAAACCGGATCATGAGCGCCAATAAGCAAGTGCGATCGCTTCTGCGGGAAGCTGATCAGTTGGCGCAGGATATTCATCAAGAAGCCGATCTGTTTCATGACGAAACGACGGAGAAGCGGGAAAAGCTAGCCCAGATTATTAAAGAGATTTCGGATCTGCAGCAGCGGCGGATGACGGAGCTGGACAAGCAATCCCACAGTTTTCGTAAGGCGATTGAGGAGAAAACTGCCGATTTTGGCACCCAGATTGGCAATCTACATGTGATCGCACAGCAGCGACGCGATGAGTTTTTGGCTAATCTGAAGCGGATTGAAACGGATTATTCGCCCCAGATCAATGAGTTTGAGCAGCAGCTTGCAGAGGAACGAGAAAATGTCCTGCGTCACTTCCGGCGGTTTGAGGAAGGGCTAGATCAGCATGTGGAAGATATCAAGGCGTCGCTGCAAACCCGTAAGGATCGGGCATTGCAAACGCTGGATCAGCTGACGGCAGGCTTTGCGCCCCAGTTGAGTGAGTATCAATCGAATGTGGATAATCAGCAGCGGGAGATTTTGCGGCGACTGAATCAGACGGAGTCTGAGTTTCTGGCCCAGGTGCGGGAACTGCATAAAGACGCTCAGCAGCAGCAGGACTTGATTTTGCAGCGGCTGGATCAGATGGCGGAAGACTTTACGCCGCAGATGACGACGCTGCAAACCGAGGTGCAGAACCACCGGGACGGCATTGTGCAGCGGATGCGACAGGCGGAGTCGGATTTTGCTGCTCGATTGGCTAAGCTGGAAGCCGAGGCGCGGGGGCAGCAGTCGTCTATCTTTGACCGTTTGGGCATTGCTGAAAATGAGTTTTCCTCGCGGCTGGCGGCGTTGCGGACGGAGTCGGAGCGGCATCGGGACAACATTCTCCATGCGCTAACCGAGATGGAATCCGCCTTTACGCCCAAGCTGATGGATTTGGAGAAGCAGGCGCAGCAGAAGGCCGAAGAGCGCAAGAATCTGACCATCCAGCGGCTGGACGAAATTGGCACCGAAATCACGGCGGAAATGGCCGGAGCCGAAACGGAAATCCAGATGCGGCGCGAGTCGGCGCTGGAGCGAATTCAGCAGCTTGAAACCGATTTCGCCACGCAGGTAGCCGAATCGCGGGGGCGGGTGCAGGCGCAGCGAGAACAGACGCTGCAAGAACTGAACCGCTTGCAGTCTGAAACCGCCGATCAGGTCAGCGATCTCCAGACTCATTTGGATGAGCGCCAAAGCCAGGTGCTGCAAATCTTTGAGCAGCTTCAGTTAGAAGCCAATGATAGTCTGAGTGGACTCCAGCAAACCCTCGACAGCCAGCGGGAAGAGACGTTCCAATCGCTAGAGCAGATGAAGGCCGATGCCCAAACGCAAATTGCCGAACTGCAAGCCTCGCTCGAAGGTCGGCGCGATATGACGTTTGAGGATCTGGAGCAGATTCGCAGCACCATTGCTTCTCAGCTTTACGAAATTCAAGAGTCAGTCGTCACCCGTAAAGACGAGGTGGTCGCCAATCTGGCCAAGCTGGAAAGCACCCTGGAAACTCAGCTTTCAGAGGTCGCCAACTCCGCCGACAGCGAGAAAGCGCGGATTCTGGAGCAACTGCGGCAGATTTCGCCAACGCAAATTGCCGAGGATGCTATTGCTGAACTGCTAACCAAGTTAAACGACGTGGCCGGACGAGTGAATCGCGTACAGGCCAACTATCCCCACTTCTTTATTGACCCCGAAGAAGCCGTTCAGCAGGGCAACACACTGTTCAGCGAAGGTCGCTACCGAGATGCGATCGCAGCTTACGAACAGGCGCTAATTCTGCTGCCGGAAAGCCCCGAACTCTGGTATCAGAAAGGGCTGACCCTGCGTGAACTGAACGACTACATGGAGGCGATTGCCGCCTTTGATCAGGTGTTGGCGCTGCGAGCCTATGACCTCGATGCGTGGTATCAGCGGGGCGTCTGCCTGATGGATCTGAAGCGATATGAAGGAGCCATTGCCGCCTTTGAGAAAGTCGTGCAGCTCAAGGAAAGCGACGTGAAAGCCTGGCTGAATCGCGGCGTAGCCTTTAGTCGATTGAAGCGCTACGACGATGCGATCTCATCTTTCGAGAAAGCGCTGGAGTACGACCCCGACTACCATGAAGCCTGGGTGAATCGCGGCGTGGCGCTGGGCATTTTGCAGCGATCGCAGGACGCGTTTGAGTCTTTCGAAAAAGCAGTGCAGGCCAAACCCGATGATCCAGTCGCATGGCTGAATCGTGGCCTATCGCTGGAAGTTCTGGAGCGAGATGACGATGCGATCGCATCCTTTGAACGGGCGATTGATCTGAAAGAGGACTACTACAAAGCCTGGGATAAGCGGGGCGAATTGCTGATGCGGCAGCGGCAATTTGACGAGGCTCAAGAGAGCTTTGACCATGCGCTGGAGATCGAGCCGAAGGCAGTTGGCACGCTCTACAACAAGGCAGCCTGCTATGCCATCCAAGGTCAAGGGCGCGACTCAGCGGAAACCTTCCGCAAGGTGTTGGCACTTGATCCGAGCTTAAAGGAGCAGCCCAAAGTTGACCCCGATTTCCGCCAGGTCGTTAACGACGAGCGCTTCTGGTCAATTGTCAACGGTCAAGAACAGCCTGCCAATACGTTTGTGAATACCTAAACCACAGCATTTCTCAGCCGATTGCGGTGCATAAGACAGGGTTGTTTCATGGTTTATCAAAGAATCTGAAAATCTTGGCGTTACGTAGGGGCGAATAGCCATTCGCCCCTACCAAATACGTAAAATTGTGGTTTCGAAGTTTTCTTTGGTGATAATGAAACCGCCCTGGTGCATCAGAGTATTTCTCTTCCAACACGAGAAGTGCTGTAAACTTTGATTTCTGAGCCTAAAGATTTCAAGTGCTGCGCACGTATCCTAATAGATAAGGCGCAACAGTCAGACAGATCTCTTCACAAGGGAAAGATTAAGCTGTTCTAAATTCAACAGATTTCTTCACATTGGTCTGACGGCTGAAAGAATGCTTTGACATCACTGTTTGAGCACTACTTCAGTTCTATCGCCTTCTGTCGCTTGAATATTCACAATCTTTGTCAAAACAACTGATACCAAATCCGACTAGTAATCCGTTTATCACACAACATTTTTGGCCGATCAGTTATTACAAATTAGGACAATTGCAACTCGCTTTTTTGAATAATTGATAGTGCCACAAATGCGCCCCAACTCCACAGGAGGCATGATTATGGCTCAGCAAAACGCAGCTCGAATCTACAAAAACATGCAGCAAGCCTATGCCAATCAAGAGCGGCAAAAAGCATTAAACGATCCACAAACGTTTATTCAGCTTGCTACAGCCAGAGGCTATAACTTTACGGTCGAAGAGTTAGAGACTCAGCTCAGCCAATTATCTGATGAAGAGATCGCTGCTATTTTCAATCCTGGTCTTGGCCCTAGAAAGCACATCTTTCCTAGATAGGCTTGATTACCTCTCAGCTTGTACTAAAGTCTAAAAAGTTAATTGGCCGCTGCGATGCAGCGGCCAATTAACTTTTTGGATTCTCATCTGTAATCGGTTACAGTTTTGTAAAATACAAACCGTATATTTGTTGATAACGTATTAACGTATTCACGAGATTTGCGATCGCATTACAAGAAACTAAAGCGCGATCGCACTATAAATCTCGTGCTGTTTCCGGTACTTCAACCGTCGATAAACCTGCCAAACGCTTCAAATTTTGGCAGCGCAGAAGCTCGGCAAAGCTGAGCGGACGCCGTTCTAGGCTGGCAACGGCTTCAATGCCTGTGAGTAGCGCTTGGGCTGCCGTTGGTTCCACATAACCGCGTCGGAGAGCCACCCGAATTCCCGCCTCATCGGCTTCAATTTCAGCTTTGGGACTGCGGGTGCTGCGCCAAATTTGCGTACCTGCGATCGCAACTAACCCCCCAGCCGTCAAAATCCCGATCGCATCTGTCTGAGCCAGTTCAAACAGAAACCCTATTAATCCAGCAGCAGCCATCCCCTGATAGAGATCCGGCTTTAGCAGTTTCGTTTGCGTTACCCAGCAGACGGTGCGGAGAAAGATCAAATCACGCTGGCCTCGGTCAAGCTGGCTCCACAGATTGAAGTTGATTGCAACCGGACAGAGGGGTTGCCACGGCTTGGGCAGCTCGGCCAGAGTGACCTGAGCCTGTCCCGGAGCATTGACAATTTTCACCTTCATCCGCCCTGACGCAGGCATCTGGTCAATTAGGTGGCGAATTTCATCATCCGGATACATCGCTTATCCCCTACTACACAATTAATCTGTCAACTTTGTTTTAATGGGTTTTGATGGTTGATATGCCGCGCTCTGCGCGGCATATCAACCATCAAAACTTAGTTTACAGAGTAAATAAAAAGAGCCATGAGTGCTTTATGCTCATAACTCTTTTGACAAATCATTTAATAATTAACCTCTATCCCTGGGCGATTTCTAAACTTTCTGCCAAGGTGCCCGTTACAGATGTTAAAGTTTCTGCGCCAGTGTCCGTCGCTGCGATCAAGAGCAGCACGACATTGCTGCCCGCCTGCTGTGCAATGATCGAACCCTGCATCGGCTGAGTTGCACCACCCACCGTCAAACTGCCAAGCCATTCCATTAAGGTGCCGTTGTTAGCCGTTGGCTCGACCGACTGAATCCGGAACCCTTCGCCCCGACCAAAAACACGCTCGGCCACTCTGACCAAAGCTTCATTCGATAAATCTGTTGGAGTGGTGCTGAAGTCAATTGGCGCAATGGCTACGGTATAAGCAATATGACCATCACCCGATTCAAACAAGGGGGCCGCAGCCGCCCGACTCACGGTGAACCCTTCCAGAATTCCCACCTGGAATAAGCCACTGTCATCTTCGTAGTTGCCCGACAACGGCAAAGGTTCAAACTCTAGCTCGACAACGGGTTCCGTTGGGACAGGTAACGGGGTAGGCGCTGCCGTTGGAGCCGGAGTCGCAGCCGGATCTGCTGGAGCCGTAGGACTAGCGGCTGGACTCGGTGCCGAGAGAGATGGAATCGGACTGGGCGCAGGTGCAGGGGACTGAGCGACCGCTGTCGATGACGAATGTCCCTGTAATAGTCCGAGGCTAACTGCGATCGCAGTTACGAAACCCAATACTCCAACTAACCACTGACGTCTAATCATGCGTGCTTACGGCCCCTTTTACTGTCCGGATATGCCCTCTTTCTGCCCTAGAGTGTACTGGCTGAATCGAGTGTTCGGTATCGACTATTTCAGGAATGTAACGTGGCAGGAGGTCTACGAACAGCAAAACTTCTCAACACAGCGAACAAACATCTCGACGCCCATGCCCAGTGCCGTTTCATCAAAATCAAAGCGGGGATGATGGTGGGGATAGGCTAAGCCTTTTTCAGGGTTTGCGGCACCGAGGAAGAAGTAGCAGCCAGGCACTTCCCGCAGGAAAAACGACATGTCTTCGCCACCCATCGTTTGGCATTCTGGCACAACGCCTGCTGGTGTTTCGACCACGGCTTCTG
The DNA here is from genome assembly GCF_057732415.1 of Thainema salinarum CENA647. Classification (NCBI taxonomy): domain Bacteria; kingdom Bacillati; phylum Cyanobacteriota; class Cyanophyceae; order Leptolyngbyales; family Leptolyngbyaceae; genus Thainema; species Thainema salinarum. The sequence continues at coordinate 4,607,943 of NZ_JBYJZJ010000022.1, read as the reverse complement.
CGACGGAGCGAACCAGATCTGCGATCGCATGATCATTCACCACCGATGGATACAGCTGCCAATAATCCAGCTTGTAGGTTGCACCGTGAGCTTGGCAGACTCCGGCAATCACTTCTTCCATACGGCGACCAAAGAATCCCTCCAGTTGGGGATCGAAGTAGCGAACTGTCCCGGTCATGTGAGCGCTATCGGCAATCACGTTGTTTGCGCCGCCCGCATGGAATTCTCCCACGGTCACGACACCGGACTTGAGCGGATCGACATTGCGAGCCACAATCGTTTGCAGAGCAGTCACAATCTGCGCTCCGACAACAATTGAATCTACTGTTTGATGGGGAATCGCACCATGTCCGCCTCGGCCTTGAATGGTGCAGTCAAACAGCTCTACCGCTGCCATAAGGGCTCCATCGCGTACACCCACTGTGCCCAGCGGTAAGTTATTCCAGAGATGCAGACCGATAATGGCATCGACATCTGGATTACGCAGCACTCCCGCCTCGACCATCGGTTTTGCGCCCCCCGGCCCCTCCTCAGCGGGCTGAAAAATAATCTTGATCGTCCCCGCAAAATCATCGCGATGCTGATTTAGGTAGTAGGCTGTCCCCAAGGCAATCGTCACGTGCCCATCGTGGCCACAGGCATGCATGATGCCGTCATGACACGACCGATAGGGTACCTGGTTAGCTTCTTGAATTGGCAACGCATCCATGTCAGCGCGAATCCCCAGCACAGGACCAGGTTGGCGGCCCGGAATACAGGCGACAATTCCTGTTTCTGCTACTTGGGTTTGATGCTCAATTCCCCATTCCGTTAGCTTCTGCGCGATAAAGTCTGCCGTCAGCCGCTCACGGAAGCTCAGTTCTGGATACTGGTGCAGATGTCGCCGCCATGCGACCAGTTGCTCTTGCAGGGCGCGAATTTGAGGTCGAATCCGAGATGGGTCAACCGACAGACTATGAGAAACAGTCGCAATCATAAGAATTCTGGATAGAGGTCAGCTACGGAGTGAAAGAATCTGGCTATACAAAATCTAATAAGATTCAGTATTCTAAAGCACACTTTTTAGGGATCTTCTTTCTTGATTGTAGAATTTTTGTTTAGACTTCCCCAGTTGATGTCACGATACAAATGACCGATTGATGACAATTTATGATGACAACGTGAGAGGGCAAGTCGATGGCGATTGTGCTGCTAGCCCCGTAGAGCAGCGAGATGTCTACAGCCGGTTCAGCAAGATTCATCTTCATCAAATATTGCAATGGTTTCTAGTTAGAATCCCAATCCAAAATCTGTTCAGAGAATATGAAAAGTATGAAGATCGGCAGTGTTGGGCGCAAAATGTCAAAAAATACTACAGAACTGGATTCTGATATAGGCTGATTTTGCGATCGCACTTATACTTCCCTACGATGCTGCTTCAGCTTGCAATCCGACCTGCACTGAGCTTATATTTGAGCCCGCTATGATCTCGCCACTAGCCCAACGATTTGCACCAACATTACCTGCGGCTATGGCATATATTCGTACATATAAAAAGTTCATAAGCAGAAATGCTCAAAAAAGCGGTGCATCATTCCCTATCCCTACTGTTTTTTTAACTTATTTCCTTTAGGGTATAAATTGGTGCGTTTACAGTCGTGCATTTACAGGTCATTCCCCATGTACCGACCCGTCCTGACGCATTAATTGGCTAGACTGCCGCTTGTTTCAAGGTCGTTGCAGACACCAATTCAGCATTCACCCATATCTTCCAATGTCTTTTGTCTAGTTCGATCCGGAACCGTTTGTGAGGAGTACCCGTTATGTCCGCTGTCCCAAAGCCTCAATATTCAGATTTGCGGTCGGCTCAATCTCCGTTACACGTTGTTCCAGATGTTCCGTCTAATCTCTTTCAAGGCAATGCTCAGCCTGCTGCTGTGCCAACTCCCACTCGTGTCTCTCCCAGTCGAAGACGGCAATCAGCAGCGGTCATTGAGTCGTTCCCTACCCCGCGATCGCAACCCAAGTGGCTACAGGCACTGTTTATCATCCAGCAGGCAACTACAATTACCGCTTGGGGCTTGGGTGTCAGCGTATTGGGCCTATATGGCTGGACAGTTTATTCTCAGCAGGTTTGGTCGCAAAACTACGATCGGCTGAGCCAGCTTCAGCGCAGTGAAGAGCAAATGCTCTCGGCGATTGAGGGCTTGAAAGAGCAAGCAACCGTGCAGGCTGCCAGCGCCAATTTGCAGCCCGCTACGCCAAGCACCACCATCCCGCTCATCTCAGCCACCCATGCCGCGTTGGACACCGCGAGCATGGCAGATCAAGCTACTCCGTCTAAAACGGAGAGCGTACCCAACCCCGATAACGCGACGGCATCTGGTGGGGCCAACCAGCAATCATCAACCTCACCCGCCCAATCCACATCCAAAACACCATTTATTCCCCAATCCAAAGCACAATCGAAACCACAACCTGCTGAAACACGGGCACAGTTGCCTAACTCGTTGGGATACTAGAGCAAGGTATGGCTACTTCTCATTCGCGGTCTGCGCAATCGCGCTCGACTCGACAAAATCGCGCTCGGCACGACTCTGTTCGTTCAGCGTCAACTCGACGGACGGTGCGATCGCGTCGCGGAACACCGCGTCGAACATCTGATCGAGCATCTGTTTTATCGCATACGTTATCGCGTACCTTATCGCACTGGCTCAAAATGCTGGGCCGCTTACGATTACCCGCCTGGGCCTACACTCACAAATTTCGTCTCTTTCTCGTTTGGGGCATTTTGCTGGTGGGCGCAACGGGTCTCTTCATCAATCTGGTGCGAATTCAAGTGGTGCAGGGAGAAACACTCCAACAGCGAGCGCTGGAGCAGCAGCAAACGCTCCTAGAGCCACCTGTATCCCGACGACCAATTGTGGATCGAATGAATAATGCGATCGCAATTGATAGTCCACTCTATACGCTTTATGCTCATCCCCGGATGTTCTCGGGCACACCGCAAGAGATGGCGACAGCGCTGAGTCCGGTCATTAAGCAACCCGTGGAGGCGCTGCTCAATACCTTTAGTGAAGGAGAAACCGGGCTGATTATTGATCGCGATTTGTCAGAGACTCAGGCTACCGCAATTCGGGGTCTACGCTTAGACGGATTAGACCTCCTGCCCCGTCAGCAGCGGGAGTATCCCCAAGGCCAGCTTTTTGGCAGTGTGACAGGCTACGTTGATACAGAAGGCAATGGGCAAGCCGGACTCGAACTGGACTATGAAGAGAAGCTCAAGCAGGTCGTCACAGGTCGCTGGCTCAACCGCACTGGAGCGGGCGATTTGGTGGCAACTCAGGTGCCCAAAGACTTGATTCACAAAGACGGACTGCGGCTTCAACTGACCCTCGATAGTCGGCTTCAGCGAGCCGTTCAGGAAAAACTATCGGCTCAAATCAGTGAGTACGGAGCCAAGCGGGGCGCAGTGATGGTGATGGATGCGCGGGATGGTTCGCTGCTCGCTTTGGCCCAGTCCCCCACCTATGATCCCAATCAATACTATGAAGCCGATGTTGATCTGTTTCGCAGTTGGGTGGTTTCTGATCTCTATGAACCCGGATCAACCTTTAAACCGATTAATGTTGCGATCGCACTTGAAGCGGGTGGCATCACGGCTGACCAAACAGTTTACGACGAAGGCCGCATTCAAATTGGTGAATGGCCGATCGAAAACTTTGACTATTCCTCGCGCGGCGGTCGCGGCACCATCACCATCGAAGACGTACTCACCTACTCCAGCAACGTCGGCATGGTTCATATCATGGAGCAGCTATCGCCAGAAGAGTACTACGACTGGCTAACCTGGGCTGGCTTCAATCGGCTAATCGGCACCGATCTGCCCTCCGAAGTGCCCCCCGTCATCAAAGATCGGGAACAGTTTGTCGGATCGCGCATTGAACCCGCTACAGCCTCATTTGGTCAAGGTTTATCACTCACACCGATTAAGCTCCTACAACTACACGGCGCACTAGCCAACGGTGGCAAGCTGGTAGTGCCCCATATCGTTCGAGGTCTCGTTGATCCCAGCGGCAATATCGAATGGCAACCGAATCGCCCGTCCATCCGACCGATCTTCTCGCCCGAGACAGCTGACGCAGTCGTCAAGATGATGGAAACCGTTGTCAGCGATGGTACGGGCAAACCCGCTCAAATTCCTGGCTACCGCATTGCGGGTAAAACGGGCACAGCCCAAAAAGCTAGCCCTTACGGCGGATACTATGAAAACGCCAAGATTACCAGCTTTGTCGGCATCATCCCTGTCGATAATCCTCGTTATGTCGTCTTGGCTGTGGTCGATGAGCCGCAGGGAGATAATGCTTTCGGCTCAACCGTAGCCGCTCCGCTTGTCAAATCTGCAATGGAGACACTGATCACAATCGAAGGCATTCCCCCATCTCAACCCACATCGGTTACTGATTAACACTGGTGCTGTGTCAAAATCAGTTTTGTTTTTTGCTGGTTGAGATGCCGTGCAAAGCGCGGCATCTCAACCAGCAAAACCCACCCAAACAACGTTGACAAACCACTAGAAAGTAGATAGTCATAGAAAAAATGTGGGCCACATATGATTGATGTGTGGCCCACATTTTCTTACTTTACTTAACAAGTTTCATTTAACGAGAGCGGCCTCGGCGCTGCCGCCGTCTGGAGCTAGCCTTGCGCTTATCTTTTTCCAGGGGGGTTTCAAAATAGCGATTCTTTTTCATATCAGAAAAAATACCGGCCCGCGATACTTTTCGCTTAAACCGTCGCAGTGCTGACTCCAATTTTTCATCTTGACCAACAGTAACCTGAGCCAAAAGATCCTCCTTACACAAAGCAAGGGGCAGATGAATTCATCTGCCCCCAATCATTACGAGTGATAATCCAAGCGACAAATTCGTAAATGGTCAAACTATGGCCTAAACCACACTTTGATATTTAGGAACAGTCTTAGAAAGAGCTGCGGCTGTAGTTGCGATTGCGATTGCCGCCACCACCATTGCCACTTTCGCTGCGAGGACGCGCTTTATTGACGCGCATGTCGCGGCCCATCCATTCTGCGCCGTCTAGCTCGTCAATCGCTGCGGTTTCCTCAGCTTCGGATTCCATTTCTACAAATGCGAATCCACGAGGGCGACCGGTTTCGCGATCGGTGGGAACGGTCACACGCTTAACGGTGCCGTACTCAGCAAAAACCTGAGTCAGATCTTCCTGGGTTACGTCGTAAGACAAATTTCCTACATATACAGACATAAGGGCATCTCCTTCAAAAACATCATGTAGCGGTTAGACGGAGATGAGCCTGAAACGAAATTCGAAACTGAGAAAAGTTGAAATTGAAACAAGCGTACTCTACCGAAATCTTAACCAACATCACCTTAACACATCTATTAAAGATGCACTCCGCCTATTCTAGCTCAAATCCAGATCAAATATTGAACGGATCTAGCATCTTGCTAAAAAATACAGAAAGGGTGTTTGTTAGTGTATTCAATCTATCCCTATGGGAGGATGTCCGGATGTAAGGCAAGATACCAAATTCCATCATCAACTGTTAAGTTGGCTGCCAAAATCAGCGCTAATAATAGCGTTTGAAAGTGATGCAAATCTATCTGTATAGAGTTACGTGCTTAGAACCAGGAAAATAGTGTTTGAGAAGTTGCGCAGGAGCAAGACTTCTCAAAATTATCTGTCCTAACCTTCTGTCCTTAACCTAATGGACTTTATTTCCGATAAAGTCTAATGATGTAAGGCTACAAACAAGACTGTCAGCCCAGAGCAATCGAGCCTGAAAATGCAAAGAATTTGAAGACAAAATAATTGACCCAGCGCAACTCCTCTGCTACGAGTTGGGCTCAGGTAACGGGGGTTACAAAACCCTGACAAATGCTCTGGTAGGTTTGAGGTGCAGATTTAGAGCAGCGGCAATCAAGTGGGATCTAAATGTATTCAAATTGTTGAGAGCAATCCACATTTGCGATCGCTCCTGGGATGGCACCTACAGCAAGCTGGCTACTGGGTGCAGCAATCGGCAGACCTGCGCCGAGCCAGAGATATTTTCCTTCAGCGACAGCCTGACTTGATCATTTTGGATTCTGAGCTGCCAGATGGAGAGGCGCTTGAATTCTGCCGCTGGCTTCAGCAATACCAAGTTTTGATTCTGATTCTGTCGGCCCGCAATACAGAAGCCGATATCGTCGCGGGTTTGCGATCGGGAGCCGATGACTATTTAACGAAACCCTTCGGCATGCAGGAATTTCTAGCGCGGGTGGAAGCCCTGACCCGTCGCAGCCGCATGATGACGGTACCAGCATCGTTGAACTACGGTGACTTGAAAATCAACCTGGTGCAGCGGCAGGTACACTATCGCGATCAGGGCATTGATTTGACACCACAGGAGTTTAGCTTGCTCTATGTGCTGGCCCAATCGGCAGGCGTTCCCCTGAGTCGGGCTGAACTGCTGCGCCGAGCCTGGCCGGATGAAATTGATAATCCGCGCACGGTCGATACCCACGTGTTGTCGCTGCGCAAGAAAATCGAAATTGATCCACGCCAACCCAATATTATTCAGACGGTTCGCAATGTCGGCTATCGGTTTAATGTTGAACTTTTAGAGTCCGCTAAATCTCGTCCCCCAACATCTGTGAATGGGCATCGACCCATTGAACAATCAGCCGTATCTGGAGTTTAATTTGGCTCATCTATGCCCACGCTACTGGTAAAAAACATCCATACTTTAGTCACGATGGATGAGGCTCGGCGAGAAATTCGCCACGGTGCGTTGTTCATCCGTGACCATGTGATTGAGCAAGTGGGCACGACCGATGAACTGCCGGATACTGCTGATGAGGTGCTGGACTGTTGCGATCGCTATATTGTCCTGCCCGGTCTGATCAATACCCATCATCACTTCTATCAGACGCTCACGCGCGTTATACCCGCTGCCCAGAACTGCGAGCTATTCGGCTGGATTCAGGCACTTTACCCGATTTGGTCACGGCTCACGGCTGAAGGGGTATATGTCAGTGCTCAGATGGCAGCGGCGGAACTCATGCTGTCGGGCTGCACCACGTCCAGCGATCATCTTTACCTCTTTCCCAACGACTGCACTCTGGATGACGAAATCCGAGCGCTTCAGGATATCGGCATGCGGTTTCACGCCTGTCGGGGCAGTATGAGCGTGGGAGAAAGCAAAGGTGGTTTGCCGCCCGATTCTCTAGTTGAAAATGAAGCGGATATCCTTAAAGACTCTCAGCGATTAATTGAGCAGTATCACGATAATTCTCGTCACTCCATGCTGCGGATGGCGCTGGCCCCCTGTTCGCCGTTTTCGGTATCGCAGGATTTGATGCGGGAATCGGCAGCGATGGCGCGCAGCTACTCTGGGGTGCGGCTTCACACCCATCTGGCGGAAAATAAATCCGATGTCACCTATAGCCTGGAAAAGTTTGGCGTTCGCCCGGGTGATTATGCTAAATCCGTGGGCTGGCTGGGTGACGACGTTTGGCATGCCCACTGTGTACAGTTAACCGATCAGTCGATTCAGCTATTTGCCAGTACGGGAACTAGCGTGGCTCACTGTCCCTGTAGCAATATGCGTTTGGCCAGCGGTATTGCGCCAATTCGGCCCATGCTGGATGCTGGGGTTCCAGTAGGCATTGGCGTCGATGGAGCCGCGTCCAATGATGCCACCAATGTTTTGCATGAAGCTCGCACTGCTATGCTTCTCGCGCGAGTCCGCAGTCAAGATCCAGGTGCAATGACGGCTCGTGATGCGCTCGAAATTGCTACCCGAGGTGGAGCAAGGGTACTCGGTCGCGACGATATCGGCTATCTCGCACCCAAAATGTCGGCGGACTTTATTGCTATTAACATTGACCGTCCTCAGTTTGCCGGAGCACATCATGATTTGGTGGCAGCGCTGCTGCTTTGTCAAACAGACAGTGTTGACTACAGTTTTATCAACGGCAAAAAAGTAGTTGATCAAGGCCAGTTAGTAACGGTGGACTTGCCCAAGCTGGTGGAAAAGAGTAATCAGCTCGCGGCTCAAATGGTTGATGGTTAGGAATTACCCGGTAATGCTAGGTGCGATCGCACTTAACTCATAAATCAAAGATCACGCTAGAACCCAATCGGAGTGAGGCAAACAGTGATGAAAGTTGCTTCGCTCAGGGCTCCTCAGGTGTTGTAATAACAAGCGGTTATACTGGACTCGCACTTATATCCTGGCATCTCACCTCATGTCCTCGTCTCATCTGCTAAAGCAGGCCCGTGCCGGCAATCCAGATGCGATCGCGGCGTTGCTTAATCGCAATTTACAGCCAAGAGGAATTCAAGCGACAGTCACTCACACATCTGAGACGAGTCTGGCCGTTCATCTAACAGCATCTCAGCCACTTTCACCTGATAAGCTAGTTAGCTATCTTCATCAATCTTTTCGCACGCTCAATCCTACGACAATCAGCAGTGTGGAGATTTATGGCCATCAGAATGGTCAAACCCAACCGATTTGGACGCGTCAATTTCAACTCCACTCTCCCAATCATGAACGCTCGTCCCCACCAGCCACAACCTCCCAAAACCAACATCGCGATCGCCCGTCGCCGTCGGTCAAGCCTATCGCCAAAAAGCGGAGAAGCCGAGGGCGGCTTGTGGGGCTTTGGCTGCAATGGCAATGGGCAACCTGGCGAAGCACGCTGCTAATGTCCGTGGCCGTCTTAGTTGTCTTCTGGATCATCGCCGTCCTGATTAAGTCTTGGTTCCCAAATGCATTTGCTTTCCCAGAACTAGATTTCGAAACTCGATCTAACGTTCAGATGGGAATTAGTGCAATAGCTATCCACAGTCTCTTAACTCTGCTCTGCGGCATTTTTGTAGGTGATGCTCAAGCGTCCTGGCTCAAACGACAACTGCCAGCAGTGCGCCATTGGTTTTGGTGGTCGGCCTTGGGCTTTCCCCTCGGTACTGGAGTCATGCTGCTGATTATGCTCATCAGTGGCTTACTAAGCAGTTTATCGGTGATTCTGTTGCCGTTTTGGTTGTTGCTGGGGCCAACAATCAGCGCGATCGCAGCGGGAGCAATTATTGGTGGATTACAGTGGCTTGCGTTGCGCAATCGGATTCCCCATGCAGTTCAGTGGCTCTGGGTATCCATTGGCAGTAGCGTTTTAGCTCTGATTGGTGGAGTGTTGACCAGCGGTCTACTGGTAGGTCTGCCTTGGCTGATGGCCTATAACTCAGCGAGTACATGGGGTGCTGGGTTTCTGATTTTCATGTTGCCAATCACTATGACGGTTAGCTGGCTAATCTTCCACGGCCTGACTGGCATTAAAATGGCGTACTTTGTCTACGACCAGACTGTTCAGCCCAAGTAAAGTTACGTTTATATTGCTACATCATTGAAGTGCGATCGCACTTTTCCCATCGCACCTTACCTTCTGAATCATTGACTGAAGAAAGCAGATGGAGAAATCCTAAAAAAGTCAGCTAACTTTTCGATATGTTCCACGGTGAATTTGCGTTTGCCGTTAAGAATTTCAGAAACAATCGATTCAGTTTTGAAGATCGGAACTAAATCTTTTTGCTTTAGATTTAATTCATCGACAAGGGCTTTAAGCAATTCAATGCCGCTTAGATCCGGCATTGGGACATGCTTCTCTTCATATTCATAAATTAGAATGCCTAAGAGGTTGATATAGTCTTGCCTTTCCGGTGTGATTTCGCCGGAATCGAGCAAGGCATCAATCACCTCTTGAGCGGCAAATAACTCTTCTTCTGATTTAATGGGGCGAGGTGGAAACTGTTGTAAAAGTTCGATATAGCGGTTTGATTCAGCAGCAAACATGTTTTTGATGCTCTTTTTTAATAGAAGTTTTATATTTCTACTCATGCCAATCATCTTTCTTCCAATTATCTTTGTCGTACTCTGCATGAGTTAGAACACTACGGACAAAGACTTTTTGGTATGCGTAATCAATGAAAGCAATTAAACGATATTTGTTGCCGCCAATATTGAAAACTATAAAGTTCCCAACTTGATCGGCAGAAGGAAAGACAGTACGTACTTCTACAAAGTTTTGCCATTTCGCAGTCGTTGTCAACTTGTACCAAAGCAATAAACTTACCTTTGAAGCGGGGTGTTTTTCCCAAAATGATACAAGGCGAGAACGAGTAATGACATGCATAGAAACCGAAAGGTAAGTAGAACTCCGTGAACCTGCATCCGTCACGGGATTCTCGACTGTCGTTGATTTACCTAAGTTTTAGATTTGGACTGCACTAATCTTAGCAAATTGCGAAGTTTGCTACAACATCTGCGAAATACACTATGCGGGATGAGCGGATCACACTTCTCCCATCGCACTTCTCAAACTGCGATCGCACTTCTCCCACACACTTTCCCAAACTGCGATTTGCACCTACAATTCCTCGATTGTCACCAGTCCACCTTCTGTAAACTGAATAACGAGTTCTTGCTCATCTAGCAAGGCAGTACCAAGCAAAGGTCGTCTTCCGGTTGCAATGACGAGAACTTCTCGTTCTTCACCGTTCCAAAGGATAACGGCTTCGTGAACGGGTAGCAGAACTTCGTTGTTGTTAGCTAAATTTGCGGGAATGTCGTACAAAAGAGGCAAACCCATCAAGGAAACGGCTTCTGAAGGGAGACAAAGCTGTCCAGTAAACCCTGTATCGATGACGAACTCAATCGGTAGGCTGGAACCGTTGGATAGCAGGAATGTTAGCGTAATGGTTGCATGGCGATCCGTGACGATGTCAGAAATTACGGCTGAACCTGCTCCATCGTGCCGCCAAAGGAGACAGCGACGTTGTATCCAATGCGAATGCCAAAAAGTCGAGCGTTGGGATATTTTTTGCGAAGTGTACGTGCGGCTTCTAGCCCGGTTGCATCAACGGCGTAATCGCCTGTTTCGATATCGATGATAACCATTTTGCCGATGTTGTCGTCTTGCTCAACTCGCTGGCGAATGCTGTTTTCGTAGAGTTGTTTTGCCCGTCGCGCAACTTCTTCACGGCTTAAGAGAATGGTCTGCATGGGCTGAATCCTAGCGTTGATGCTGCTTTGCTTGATTCTTTGATGATATCTCACAGGGAAGTGCGATCGCACTTCTCCTCTCGCACCGCACCAAACTGCGATCGCACTTGAATTAGTGCAGAACAAATTTACAGTCTGGTGATCAGCTTGTCGTATTCAGCATGAGTGCCAATCCAGAACCAGGAAATACCGTTATCGACTTCTACTCCGATGGCTCGATGGCTTAATACTGCTCGAACTGACCAATATTTCTTACCCAGTTTCTTGAAGTGCAGTGACGGATGGGATGGATCAGTTTTGAGTAGGTCATAAGCCGCGTCAGCCGTGCGCTGTACGTTTTCAGGTAGAGCGTTGTAGCATTGCCAGAAGCGTCGCGAGGCATAGTGCATCAGAGTTCTTGGCAGTGTCCGGCTTTGAATTCAGCGATCGCTTCCTGAGCAAGTGCATCTAATTTGCCATCGGCGATGTCTTGCTCTAGCTGTTCGTCCCACCGTTCGTAGTCGAGGTCAAAAAACCAGTGTCTAAGCTGCTCAAATTCGCTGGATGGCAGTGAAAGAATGGCGGCCTCAATTTGCTCAAGGTTTGACATAATCAGGTTTTCCTTGCGTGCCCTTGAGGGAATTATAGCTTTGGCAAAGAGGACACAGCGATCGCACTTCTCTCATCGCACCTCACCTAACTGAGATCGCACTTTAGGCATATAGCAATTGATTTTTGATTTCTGCGGCTGTCAGCGCGTTAACTAGAATGCCAATTCTTTGAGCAACTTCGTAAGCATTTTTTTAAGGGACTACGATAATTCCGGCGTGTTGTTTGTCTGCTTCGATGTACTGGAGATGCAATTGTTCAAAGTCAACACGGTTATGAGTCAGAATGCATCGGCCAGTGGAAGCGGCAAATTCAAGCTGCTCTGCATCTGTTTTACCCAGTGCGGCCTGTTCAGGAACGGTCGTAACGTCTAAACCGCGCGATCGCAACAGCGTGGCGACAAGTGCCGACATGTCTTCATCGGTGTAAAGTGCGGCAAATGTTGTCACAGTTGGCCTAGTGCAGCTTTTACGGCTGGATGAACTAATTCATCAGGAACTCGGTTTTGTTCAATGTATTCGTTGATTTCGGCTTGATGATCGAGATAGAAGCTGAGGGCGTCAAATATTTGCGCGAGTGTTAGATGGGGTAAGTGATTCAAGATTTCTTCTGGCATGATGCCGAGTCGCCACAAGCCAACGATGGCGCGGACGGAGGTGCGAGTGCCTGCAATGATTGGCTCTCCGCTGAGGATTTCGGAGTTGCTGGTGACGTAGCGTGAGAGGGTTTTAGTAGACATAGGTTAGTTGATACCTCAGTAATTGCCTCTTGAGCGCATGCTTTTAGTTTACTGTTTGCAGTTGAAGGATTAAATGATGGTGCGATCGCACTTTTCCCATCACACTTCCCAAACTGCGATCGCACTTCTCCCATCACACTTCCCAAACTGCGATCGCACTTCTCCCATCACACTTCCCAAACTGCGATCGCACTACATCACACTCACTGAGTAGGCACGAATTGCTGCGTCTACTGTTGCAATCGTTAAGTTACTCTGTAATGCTTGGCAGATCAGCATTCTGTCAAATGGGTCGCGGTGCAGTGAGGGCAGATTGGCCAGTTGCATTACGCTGTTTTCGTCGAGAGCGAGACTGGTAATTTTGTGCAAATCGCGTTGTTTCGGTAAATAGGTTGCGGGATGTTCGGGGAGAGGTAATTTACCAAGCTGATATTTGACGATTGCTTCCCAGACGGAAACGCTACTCAGGTAAACCTCGTTATTTGGATTACGAATGGCATCTCGCACGTTGGTCGATAGCTGGGTATCACCGCTGATGAACCACAGAAAGATATGGGTATCGAGCAGAATCCTCATTTGCCTTCGAATGCATTTAGCAGATCGTCTGGTAAGGGTGCATCAAAGTCATCTGGGACGGTAAATTCACCTGAACACAAACCAAATGGTCGCAGTTGTTCACGGCTCGCGATGGGCTTAAGTTCTGCAATGGGCTTATCTGATTTGAAGATGACCAGCGTTTCTCCTGCTTCTACTTGAAGCAAGTATTTCAGTGGATCTTGCTGTATTTGATCAACGGTTACGTTAAGCATCGTCCACCTCACATTGCGAAGGTTTACCCTTGAGGGAAATTATAGCCTTGGCAGAGAAGACACCGCGATCGCACTTTTCCCATCGCGCTTTCCTAAACTGCGATCGCACTTAACTCTCAAGCAGATTTTTGATCGTCTTGATCTTTTTGGAGGAGGAATTCTAGGTATTCTTCGAGTTGAAGTAGTCGTGTTTGGGATAATTTACGCAGTTTGAGCAGGATTTCTTCTTCTTGCTGCGATTGGCTGATCGGAATAATTTGAGAGGCTGCGACTTCAACTGTGATGTTGGGGACGTTGAATCCTTCGAGGCTGTAGCCGTCTTCGTTGCCTTCGGGCATGGAATAGTGTTCGACGATAGTTGCGATCGCACCTCGCTTGAGATTGTATTCTGGTAAATCTTCGGCAAGGGCAACTTGGGAGTATAAAGGATACTGAGTTTTCATTGGCGTTCTCCTTTATCTGGCACTCAAAGTATCGCACTTCTCCCAACGCACCTCACCCAACCGAGATCGCACTCAGCTACCACTGTTCCAGTAACAAACCGTCTACATAATTAAAGTCGGTGTCATCTGTCACTAAGACCCAGTCATGTTCCAAACACTGAGTTGCAATCCAAACGTCATTCATTGGGATTGGCCGTCCTTTGCGTTTCAAAGCTAATCGGGTTCGGGCATAGACTGCTGCTGTTTCTCTTCCGAGTGGCACAACTATACAAGCGGATATGAACTCCAAGTAACGGGGTAGGTTCTGCAAGGAACGTGTGGAGTTTTCTGCACCAAATAGCAATTCTCCAACGACGACCGTTGGCAAAATGATTTCTGGTAGTGCCAATACTCTTGCGGTAATTGCTGTATCTCCATTCAAGAAGCGGATTGCAACAGAGGTATCTAGGGCAATTTCACCACTCATCTAGATCAACCTGCCGACATTCGGTTGTAATGGCATCTTGTAGTTCTTGGGCTTCTGAGTCGCTCAGAATTCCGGCAAACTTGGCGAGGGGATGGCGTTGGCGGGTGGCTTTGACGCGGTGGAGAAAGTCGAGGACTGTTTGCACTAGCTCGTCCGGGGCTTGTTCAAGTTCTTGAATGAGTTGTTCGCGGTTGGTCATACGTTTGAGGTTGCTTGATCGGGTGGAGCGGCTGTAATTTCAGTATATCCAAGGGTAAAACTATCACCGCGATCGCACTTTTTCCATCGCACTTTCAAACTGAGATCGCACTTCTCCCATCGCACCTGCATTAGTAGCCGACTTTGACGAAGGGTGTGCCGTAGCTGCGATCTTTTTTGATTAATTTGCCTAGATATTTTTGGCGAACGTCGCTGTTTGCTTTGCGTCCGATGAATTCCCAGCGGTCAGATATTCCGTTGTCGTCAAAGAAGCGAGTGAAGTATTGCTGAGTACCAGCTTTGACCCAACCATGTATTTCATAGACTTCTTTGATGATGCCGCCATAGGTTGCGTAGGCAAATTTGATGGATTCATCTCTTGGAATATTGTGCCAAGTGCCTCGTGTGGCTTCAAATAGCTCTAGCTCAGACATGGAGGGTTTATAACTTTGATTTAGCAAAAACGCTAAACCTTTATGCTCCGCTGCTATTTCGATGGCTTCGCCACCTTTAACAATCTGATCTAAGTCAATTGCATCTTGAGGATTTGGATTCTCGTTGGATAAGACCGTTAATCTTACTCGCTGCCCAGCCAGTTCGGAGCCATGCAGCAGAATTTCTTCCCAGGTTCCTTCAATGGTTCGTTGTTCCATGAGATGACCTCTCGACTTTCTTGCATTATGGCAGGATTATTTTTTCTAGTATGATCACACTTCTACCATCGCATTTCATACTCAGCAGTTGCCTCTTGAGCGAATGCTTTTAGTTTAATGTCTGTGGTTGTTCAAGGACTAAGTGATACTGCGATCTCATGTTCCCAACCCCAACCCTAACTTACCTAACATTGGCGAAGGCGTAAATTCTTTAGTGATTGGAGCAAAATATTTTCTTTACAAGTAAGAATCGATTAAGCGATTCAAGCTACTAATATATTTGCCACTAAGTTCATCAAGTTTTTCTCTGAAAGTGTACCAGTATGGTTGTACGGAGTCCTGAATTTCCAAAGACTTTATGAAAAGCGTTTCAAACCTACTTACACAACTGTACGAACTAGATATTTGAGAATTTTCAAAGAAACATTCTAAAATATGTTCCCATTGTGATGAACTTAAATATTCTGCGATTCTTATTAGCAAATTTGCATTAATTCCAGCAGCGTCAAAACTACCAGATTTAGCAAATCTATTAATTATAGTTGAAATATTGTCTTTCAAGATCGGTTCAAGAAGATCATTGGATATTTGATCCCAGTGCCTTCTTGATTCTAAAAGCGTTTCAAAATCAATGATCTTAATCTGTTGAATGATAGAAGTTTCAAGTTTATTCAAGATTTCATCTTCTGGTTGCTCTGCTGATTCATAAATTGACTTTGCTATAAGTAACTCTTCTAAATCGGCACCTTGTATTTTGGTTATTAACTCAGGCATGAGTAAGGGATTCAAGAAACTGTCTTCATACGTGGCAACCAAATATATGATATCTTCTAAAGACAATTTATCTGCTTCTACTTCTACTTGTATAACCATAAATTTATCAAATAGAAGAAGAAATTCTTCCTTGGGACTTTCTATTGATTTATATATTGATTTTGCCGAAAGGAGACTCTTCAAGTTTGAGCCATTAATTTTCTCCTCTAGCTCTGGTTCTATTAGTCTATTAAGCCATTTATCGTTATATTTAAATATTACTGAAACCAGTTTGTTTAATGAAGCAAGCTGTATTTTTTCTTTTAAGTATGGTTCAATACTTATATCTAGTTCTGGGAACTCATCCGTCCTCATGGAAAGCAATTCATCAAAATTGGCTTTCGAAGCTGATTCTTGTAAAAGATAAAAAATGACTTCTGACCTAAAGAAGCGATCCTTGACCTTTTCTTTTAAGAATAAAAGATCTTCTATGGGTATTCTTAGCTTATCAATTACAGACTGCTTTAGAAACACAATATGAGACGCTTTCGATAGAATAAAAATTGCTTCTCTCGAAAGCTTTTTGTAATAATGATATTCGTCCTCATAAATATCAAAATTCTCAATAAAAACTTTTGCCTTTATCTGACAAGCCTCACTCAATTTATCCCAGGCAGTGATTTTTTCAAGGTATATAATTACTTTGCTCCAATCGGAATCAACAACTTTATTTATAATGATATCGGACAAATAAGTGTTTAAGATTTCTCCTGTTTCTTTAGGATGTATTTTAGATACAGCAATTAATGCTGAAAATTGTCGTGCTCGTTCTTCTTCCGAAAAGTCATCTGTTAATAAGCTTACGGTTAATCCTAAGACAATATCTTTAATCAAACTAAATCGAGCACGCACTAATGGGCTTGATTGAAAATGTTTTATTGCCCGATCAGGTTCAACTGGAAAATTTTCAGATTTAATGTCTTGAAAAATTCGAGTTTTAGCAGCACGCCCTTGCACTGGTGGACGTTGTAAAAGATGCATCACTGCACTTCTCAAGTGATAACGTGCTAGTTCTGCCGTAGCTTCAAATGGTTCCTCCAAAGATGTCATAGAAGGATGAGCACATCGACTTCTATCTTCAAATAATCTTTCAATGTCTGATTTTTCTACATTTGATATTAGCTCAAACTCTGTAAGTGCTAAATTTGGAATATCAGACTCAAACTGCCAAAGCTCTTTAACTTTCTTTTCTGAGCTTAATTTTTCAAATTTTTGTAGTAGATTTGCAGCTTTTCCATCGCCTAGTAATTCAAGTTCCCGTAACTTATGTAAGAAGTCAAATACTATAGCGTTCCAAGTCGCAACAATACAAGAGCGAAATGCTCCAGCACGGTAACAAGCAACTGCTTCTTGAATGAATTTCTTAGATAACTGATCCCTACATTTAACTATCAGCTCATCTAAATCTATGAATGCTTCGTACATGATTTATATGCAGAAATATAGTAGTGAATTAAGATTTGCTAGTAACATAATAATCCGTCAATGCAAAACTAAAAGGGAGGACAGACAAACGTCTACCCTCCTTACGCTCAAAACTCAACCTGCACCCAAATTACTTCTTCTGTTCCGGGAACAAACACTTATCCGAATCACAGCCCGCTGGCCCTGCTTCAGACATTTCAGATAGGTCATAGCGACTCAGCGCCCGATTAAAATCATCCGTTTCCCGGCGAGCATGAACCGCCGCCGCCAGCCGCTCATACTCCTCTTTTGAGATTGGCTCAAACGGCAAACGCGGGAACGTTTGGTGATCATCAAATCGGGCCAGCAGCGCCGCCGAAATATAGCCCTCGTCATTTGCGATCGCCTGATAAATCCGCTCACCCAGCCACTCAATTTCAGCTTCGCGGAACTCAATCGTCGCCGACGTATTGTGCGCCGTATAGTGCTTCTGCACCTGCATATAGAAATCAAACTGCGCCGCCGCCGAAAACTGCGAGACATCAATCTGATCCGCCCCCGGCAGATTCGCCCAGGACACCTCAACTGGAATTTCCACCAGCCACTCCGTACAGCGCGGATCAAACGGATCATTCAGCAGATTGCCATTCTCATCCTTATCCGACTGCGACGGCACCACCGAATAACCATAGTCAATACAGGCCATCGCCACCGGGTCACTCTTGCGGAACGTAATCCGGCGGATAAACCGCTGCGCCTTCGGTGGGTGCCAACCCGAACTCGCACCCGACAGCAGCGACTTCGTCCCCGCAGGCTGCACCGTCGTACAGCGATTCGGACGCTTCAAGCCGTTGCGATCGCAATAATCCCACACCGCCTGATGCACAATATTGCGCCAGCGGCTCAGGTATTCCTGCTCCTTCGCCTTAAACTCCAGACCCGTCACCGTATTAGGCCGACCCTCGTCCCACCAGCGCAGCCAATCCGTGCCAAACGCGTGCACAAAGAAGTCAAACAGCCCCGTAAACGACACACCCACAATCGGGTCATCCAACCGCGACTGCTGATAGCGCGGCTCCACAAACTGATGGTTGAGTAGGGCAGCAACTGCGATCGCGCCCGCCGTAAATGCCTCCTCTTGCTCCTCCGGATTATGCGGATCAAGCTGATTCAGGTGAACTTCAGCTAAATTACAGTGAAAATTACTACCCAGGATCTCACCGCATGGATTCAAACCATAGCGATCATCGCCCTCTGCCCGACGCTTTGCTTCACCTGCCCACTGAATAGCACCTTCACCGGAATAGAACTGCTTGCGAACTGAATCCACGCAGTCTTCCAAGCTTGGCTTCGTATGGAACACGCGGGTATGATTCGCCATCCGCAGCGCATCCCGTTCGGGGTCAATCCGCCAGTTGCCCGCTTCGTCCTGCATCCAGAGGTTATCTTTGGCACCCGTCGCAACCGTGTCGTTGCTGTCAAACTGACGCATCCCCGCTGATCTGCGTATATTGCCTGCCACCACGCAAGCTGCTGCTTCATCAATCAGCAGACAGCACTCAATCGAATTCAGCTTGCGACCATTAGCCTTATTGAGAATATTGGCGCAGCGCTCATACAGAGACGGCAGCCGCACCGGATTCGCCATGCCGCCAAAGCCCTTCAGCTTTTCACCCGCCGGACGAACATCGCTGAGATCAATCGTGACGTTGACCTCACCATCGAACTGCGGATCGGTAGACAGTTCCAGCAGCGATTGATAGGACTTCACCCAGCCCTGGCGACTGTCGCCCACCTTAATCTGAACGGTTTGTCCGTCAATTTGAACGTCGGTTTCTTCGCGCCGCTGATCGGCAGGCGTCACACCAATCTCGCCGCTCATCGTCACACTGAGCCGATTGCGAATCTCTGGGAGCTGATTAATATATTTGGGTTCCAGAACCGCGCCTGTGCCGCAGCCCATCATGGCCAAATCCATCATCAGGCCAAAGGCTTGCCAGTCCACGACATTCGTACTGGTGCAGTTATACGCCCCAGAAAAGTTAGCCGGATTCTCTAGCCATTCGGTGCCGCCCACCCAGAGCCACCGCCCCGAAGGCAGCGCCTTGAGCTGCCGCTGCATCCGCCCAATCAGAGCCGATTCTACGCTGGTCAGCTTACCGAGCTTAATTAAACCCTTTAAGGTGCGATCGCACACCTCATCCCAAGACTCGCGGCGATTATCCTCCAGCTTGCGACGGCTATACGTGCGATAAAATACCGGATTCGCCGCAGGCGCAGATTCCGGAAAGGGGCTTTGATGACGGGTGCGTTCCAGTTCTTGAACCATAGAAATAGCTGTCCTCCAGGCTGGGCTTAAATACCAAATTTATGCGTCGTAATGGGATCAATGGTAAGACACATCTAGCGTCTTGCAAGTAGGTAATGCAAAAATTGACCCTATGGATAGGGGGTTAAAATATTGAGTTTGATAGACGTTTAAACTCTAACATAACGTTTATTTATGTGTACGTAAGCTATGATCAGATATGTTATGGCTATTCCACATCGGGTAGGGGCGAATGGCCATTTGCCCCTACAGAAACGTTGACAACTTTGGACAGCCTATTTGACCCTATGGATGGTTTTACCCGTCAAGAAGCGATCGCACTCACCCAAACCACATCGAGTCGGCTCGCCTATCTCGACCGCACAGGCATTGTGATACCGGAAAAATACGGCAATCACAAGAAGCCCACGGTGATTTACAGTTGGGAACAAATTCTGGAAATCCGCGCCATCAATGACCTGCGCCAGCAAACTTCGCTCCAGATGGTGCGTAAAATTGTTGAATTTCTTGATGAACACGGCCTCGACCCCAGCCTGCGCGACAAACATCTCGTCGTCGCCAACGATGAAGTGTTTCTCGTCCTGCCCGACTGGTCAGACATGCCCCAAGTGATGAAAGTCGCCGGACGCAGCAATCAAAGCATCGGCCAAATGGTACTCGTCGTCCTGCCGCTGCTAGCCGACGTGATTCGCGATGTTTGGCAAGCCGCTCAGGAATCTGACGTGGTGGATTTTGCCAGCTTTAAACGAAGGGCGAAAGCGGCTCCAGCACAGGCATCGTAAAAACTGACTTCTACCGCAAACGGAACCGCTTCAGCCGTCCCGTCCAAATAATCTGCACCAGACTGAGCAGCGCCAGCAGCTTCTGCACTTGCTGAATTTGCTGCTCCAATCTCTGATACTTCAGCCGCAGATCTCGCGTACCAGCTTGCCCATTCAAAATCGCTGCTGGAGCGTTATTCAGCGTACGATACGTACACTGCTCGTAGCGAATGAGGCGAGTTGCAAACTGAGATAAGACTCGCTTCCAGCACCAGAGCCGCCAAGCGCACCAAAAGAAGAAGACTGAAAGCAAAATGTTGATCGAGATGACAATGGCAACCATAGCAAAGGTTTGTTAGTGTCCCGGCGTGTGCTGGTTAGCTGAATCATGATTCCATTACAGCATCATTCCCCGGTGTTCCAAACGGCCACATTCTTTAAACCAGTCGAAATTTTGGATCGCTTTCCGTCTGCGGTGTTATCAGTAAAGTAGTGGGCCAACCTAAAACTAGGATTGTGAATTGAATAAGTTCGATATTGCGTAGGGGCGGGTTTAGTAGACCAATCTATACCTTGTCATAGAGTTGACGGCAAAACCCGCCCTACAGGTTGTGAATTTATGAAATCCACCCTCCTAAAAGTAGTTGGTTGACCGTTGTGTTCCCTTGCTGCATCTTTACGGAGGAGCGTATGACCTTCCAGTTCAACCAGCTCGACAAAATTGCCGACTTTGACAAGACAATGGCAATCTTGGAAGAAGAATATATTCCCAATTTACTGGAAGCTTTTGTCAATTCACCGGAAGCAAAAGCTTACGTCAAGGCGCATCCGCAAGAGGGGGAATACCTGGGTGACTGGGTTGGCAACTTTGTCTATTTTGGCTATGCCTACACCGGAACTACGCTGCCGAAGATGAAGCAGCAGGATGCTGAGGAGATTCTCCTCGACGTGTTTCCGCGCAAGGTTTCGTTGATGAATCCTGACGAGGCGAACAGCACGATTCCAGAATTGATTGCGTTTTGGCAGTTTTTACAGCGGGAATATAAGCAGCGCAACAGCAAAAAGATTCTGGCCTTTCTGCACAAAATTGAGCCGACGTTCACAGACACAATGAACGATCCAAGTAAATTTGGCATGGCTAAGTCGTTCATGATGTCGGGGATGCAGGCTGGCTTTGACATGACCACTCAGGAAGGGTTGGATGCGTTTCAGCAGCAGTATAACCAGCAGCTTCAGGAAGGTGGCACACCCCTGCCTGGATTTCCCGGTTCGTCAATGTCGATGGCGGCAGGTGCTGGTCAAAATCCGTTAGCGGCTTATCCCATTCCAGAAGGAGTGCCGCCAGAGTTTGTGGCACTGCTGAGTCAGCAGATGGGATTTGGAGCTTTTCCGGGTCTAGAGCATTTGCCATCTGATCCACAGCAACTCGCAGAAGCGATCGCACATCATCTCGTCGAATCGGGTGACGTCCGACTGGATCAATCAGCCGTCGCTGATGCTCTGCCCCATCTGCTTCAAGAATTGCAGTCCGCCGCCGTCCAAGATCCCTTTGCCACTGACCCGATAGAACTACCCGAATCTGCGATCGCACTGCTCCAGGATCTGGACATTACTGAAACCACACCGGGCACCATTGTCAAAGACTTTGAAACCTTGTTAGCGGCAATGGGGGACAAGGGATTACCCGTCAGCGGCAAGCTACAGCATATTTCGCTCAAGCTGCTGGGTGATTTGAATGCCCAGATGAGTCAGCCGATTCAGCTCGCGCTCAAGCGCCCCCAGCAGAAGTCCTACGCGAATCTGCATGGCCTCTGCCTGTTGCTGCGGGCAACGGGGATCACCAAGGTTGCAACGGTCGGCAAAACGCCCCATCTACAGGTCGATCCCGACATCTATGCATCGTGGCAAACGCTGAATCCTACGGAGAAATACTTCACGCTGCTGGAAGCCTGGCTGCTGCGAGCCACGGGTGAAATGATTGGTGAGGATCGCAATCCCATGAATGAGGGTGGCCGAGTACTGAACGGTTGGGCCTATTTGATGGATCGGCAAAAAACGTACAAGAACTACAACGAACAGCAGGATCTAAACTACTGGCCAGGACTCCACAATGTGGCGCTGATGCAGATGTTTGGCTGGGTGGAGATTAACTCGCCCAAGCCGGAAGCGGGCAAGGGCTGGCGGATCAAAAAAGTGAAGCCGTTGCCCATTGGTGATGCGATCGCAACTGCTGCGGCTGGGGTTTATTACCAACGGGAATACGGTGGTGGTTTTCAGCAAAACTACACTCAGCCGTGGGGAGAGCTACAGCCCTGTTTTCAGCCCTACTTCCCCGCATGGCAGCACAATCTGGCCATGCCCAAACAGCAGGAGCACCAGATCGGCACTTATCTCTTCAAGGTTTCTCTCGGCAACGTTTGGCGGCGGCTCTCCATTTCCAGTGAATCAACGCTGGAAGAACTGTCGGATTTAATTCTGAATTCCGTTGATTTCGATTCCGATCACTTACATCTATTTGCCTATAAAGATGGCATGGGGCGCACGATTGAGGTGCATCATCCCTATGATGAATGGCACAACGGCCCCCTTTCAGACCAAATCCTAGTGGGTGATTTGCCGCTGGAGCCAGGCATGTCGATGGACTATGTGTTTGACTTTGGTGATTATTGGGAATTCAGCATTCTGCTCGAAGAAATTCAATCGGGTAAACCGAAACGCAACAGTGACAAAATTCTAGAAAGCCACGGCGAAGCTCCCGAACAATATCCCAGTTGGGATGAATAACTCAATCTGTAGGTTGGGCAGTGCCCGCCAATCTGGATTCAGCCTAATTCACATGCAAGTTGTGAAATATCTGAACGTTGGCAAAATATGTGGTTGTCAATGGCAAATTCTATCTGTAGGGTCTGTGCAAATCGGCAGAGGCTTGCCTATTCTGTCCAATAGGCGACATCTCTGTTAAGTTTCTTGAAGCACTTTGACCCTATGGGCTATCAACCGATTGAAAACTACGGCATTATCGGCAACATGCGCACCACGGCTCTTATTGGGCTGAACGGTTCCATTGACTGGTTTTGCTATCCAAATCACGATTCTCCTAGCATTTTTTCAGCCATTTTGGATCATGAAAAAGGTGGCCATTTTCGCATCACTTCAACTGTCGAAGATGTTTCTTACAAACAGTTTTATTGGCCCGATACCAACGTATTAGTAACTCGTTTTTTATCGAATCAAGGCGTAGGGGAGATTATTGATTTTATGCCCGTGGGGACGGACAATTTTCATCCTTGGATTGTTCGCCAAGTTAGAATGTGTCGCTGTTCAATGCCGTTTCGGTTGACTTGCCGTCCAGCCTTTAACTATGCCCGAGATGAGCATTACACCAAGTTAGTGGATGAAGGTGCTGTCTTTTTATCTGACAATCTCAATCTAGCGTTAGTAACAGAGATGGATCTCCAGCAAGATGGAGACGGCGTGACGGCAGAATTTACCCTTCAGGAAGGAGAATCGGCAGTCTTTGTGCTGCGCAGTATTGACAGTCTAGACGATAGCTATGCTCCTATTTCGTGTCAGTATGCCGATCATTTATTTGAGCAAACGGTTCACTACTGGC
Organism: Thainema salinarum CENA647; assembly: GCF_057732415.1. Classification (NCBI taxonomy): domain Bacteria; kingdom Bacillati; phylum Cyanobacteriota; class Cyanophyceae; order Leptolyngbyales; family Leptolyngbyaceae; genus Thainema; species Thainema salinarum. Next base: position 4,584,065 of record NZ_JBYJZJ010000022.1, on the reverse strand, counting down.
GCAAATGGATCTCCCAAAGCGTCTATCGAGGTTTGTGGCGAGGTCGGGTAGAGCGCTCGGCTCTGGTGCTGAAGCTGCTGACCTATGAGCCTACGGGAGCAATCGTTGCGGCACCCACAACAAGCCTGCCAGAAGACATTGGTGGCGAGCGCAACTGGGACTATCGCTATACGTGGTTACGCGATGCAGCCTTTACAGTCTATGCCTTGCTGCGACTGGGCTTTACGCAGGAAGCCGATGGCTTTATGAACTGGATTGAGCAGCGCTGTCAGGAAATTGATGGTCAGGCAACACTGCAAGTGGTGTATGGCATTGACGGTCGCCGTGACCTGACTGAAGTTCATCTGGATCATCTCTCTGGCCATCACGATTCCACGCCCGTCCGCATTGGCAACGGTGCCTATAGCCAGCATCAGCTCGATATTTATGGGGAACTGATGGACTCGGTTTATCTCTATAACAAGCATGCTGTGCAGATTTCCTATGACTTTTGGCAGCATTTGCGGCGCATCCTCAACTGGCTCTGTGATAACTGGCAGCAACCGGACGATGGCGTTTGGGAGTCCCGCGATGGGAAAAAGCAGCATGTTTACTCCAAGCTGATGTGCTGGGTGGCGTTTGATCGGGGGTTGCGGCTAGCAGATAAACGATCATTTCCGGCGGATCGTCAGCGATGGATGACTGAACGCGATCGCATTTATCAAGAGATTTTTGATAAGGGCTGGAACGCTGAACTGGAGTCCTTTGTGCAGGTCTACGATGGCGACACGCTTGATGCTGGTTGCCTGATTATGCCGCTAGTCTTCTTCATGGCACCTAATGATCCACGCATGATCAAAACGCTGGAACAGCTACAAAAGCCACCTCGGGCAGGAGGATTGAGCGCCAATAGTTTGGTCTATCGGTACAATCCTGTAACGAACGATGATGGTTTATCGGGGCGCGAGGGCACGTTTAATCTCTGCACCTTTTGGCTGGTGGAGGCCCTGACCCGCGCTGGCTACACCGATCCAAAACAGCTTGACAAAGCTCGCTTGATCTTTGAAGAAATGCTGAGCTATGCCAATCATCTAGGGCTATACGCGGAGGAAACAGGTATCAACGGCACCGCCCTGGGTAACTATCCCCAAGCGTTTACTCATATTGCCTTGATTAGCGCCGCCTGGAATTTGAACAAAGCTTTGGAAAATTCCAGATAGACTTTATCCAGCTTCAACGGCGACTTTTGGCTGCGCTGCCTCGAACTGTTCAATTGCCTGTTTTCCCTGCTGCGGTTCGCCCCAAATCACCTGTTCGTGCTTGTAGATCACCATGCCCGGTTTGGCACCCTTGGGTTTGTAAACATGCTTGGGTTCCGTATAGATTACCGGAGCCTGGTCGCTCTGGCGGGCGCGACTGAAGTAAGCCGTTAAGTTGGCGGCAAACTGAAGGTCGGCTTGGTCAGGTACCGCACCCGGATCGAGTCGCAGCAGGGCGTGGCTACCGGGGATTTCCTGAGTGTGAAACCAGATATCGTATTCCGTGGCCACGCGGAACGTGAGCAGATCGTTTTGGCGATTATTGCGCCCGATCCACAGCTCAAAACCGCCGGGGGTCGGGAAGCGGTAAAACTCGGTTGATTCGCTATCCCGTCGCTGAGCGCGCACATTCGGGTCGTCCATGTAACCCTGCTGCACCAGCTCATCCCGAATTTCTTCCAGCATCCACAGATCGGACGGCTGCTGATACTGCTGGACTTGCTCCAGCGCATCCTCAACCTGTTCTAGATATTGAATTTCACTGTTCACTTCAGCCAGTAAAGGTTCCACCGACTGCCGCGCCCGCTTCAGCTTCTGGTGCCGCTTGTAGAGGGCTTGAGCATTTTGCACCGCATTCTTTTCGGGATTAAGCGCGATCGCAACTTCTTCACCCGTTTCAAACTCATTCAGCCGAATCGTCTGCATTCCCGGTTGCCACTCGTGCAGATAGGCCATCAGCAGATCGGCCTGCTGGCGAAACGTATCGGCTTCGTCGGACTGCTGAATGCGATCGCGAAACGTGTTGGCCTTTTGCGTTGCTTTTTTAAGGAAGTTACTCAGCTTCTGGCTGAGCTGCTGGCGCAGGCGATTGAATTCTTGCTGATTCGTTTGGTCACGGTAGTAGTCGCGCAGCAGAACCTGCACATTTTCGGCAGGAGCGATCTGCTCCCAGCCCATGACGGTGTAGCCTTTCTCCAGCCAGCCGGGATTAAACTCGTCCTGTGCCAGCGCCGTTAGCCATTCTTGCCAGTGCTGATGGAGCCGCTGCCAGTCGGTATCGTTTAACTCATCAGTGGACTGATCGGCATTGAGTCCCGCCGCGCCAATCATGCCCCGTACCAGCGCCGAGCTTAAGCCGCGATAGGAGCGCACCATCATTTTGACTAGCTTACCGGGCACCAGCCGAATGCGATCGCGCCACTGGTCAAACGGTTCAGTCAATGTCGGAATCGGATCAGTGAGTCTCGGTGGCTTAACATAGGGCTGTCCGGTCAGAATGGGCCGCACGCTGGACTGCTGCTCGCTCACCTGATGGGCGACGCTGACGATCACGTTCTTTTGGTTAGCCAGAATAACGTTGCTGTACTGGCCCATGATTTCCACATACAAGTGCCAGATCGGTTCATCGCCGGGACGCTGGCCAAACTGCAAATCCACGACCCGTTCCCAGGGTTCCACCTGTGCGATCGCAGTTAAGGCTAGCCCATTTAACTGATGCCGCAGCTGTTCGCTAAACGTAAATGTATCCGGTGTGCGGGGCGGAGCCTCACCGATATGCAGCCGCGCCGCCTGAGGATGCCAGGAAATTGTCAGCCAATCCCGCCGATCCAATGTGCGGAGCGCCAATGAGAGGGTAAAGCGATCTCGTTGATAGACCTGCTCCATCCGGGCAGGTAGCCAACCTGAACGCAATTCAGCGCAGGCAGCCATCAGCGTCGTGAAATCAACGGGTTGCATAAGCGAGGCATCTGAAACGGAACGTCCGTTCCCATTGTCTCAATTAATCTTCCCGTGTGACAGAAACCTGGGGTGGGTTATGGTGGAGTGCTGCTTGAAAGTGAGGAGTGAGGTGAGAGAAGCGAAAGGGCTGCAAAAACCAGTACCTCGCACCTAGTACCCAGTACCCAAAACCTAAAACTCAGCACTCCCTCCCCCTCAGCTCACCTTACACCGATCATACGTGGGGGATGGATTAAGTGCGGCTGGATTAACTGAGAGATAGACTGCGAAACTCGTCCAACCGTCTTCGCTCTTGACTTCCAGGCGAGCATCAAGCTGTTTAACGAGCTTTTGCACCAGCGCCAGTCCTAACCCGGTGCCGCCGCGACTCCAGGGGTCGCCGTTGGGGACGCGATAGAACTTTTCGAAAATATGCGGTAGCTCATCTGGTGCGATCGCAGCTTGGTTTTCAACTTGCAGCCAGAGTTCTGGCAGTTTGTGAATCGGGTTGTGTTCCACTCCGGCTTTGACTCGAATCCCGCCTTGGGCCGGAGTATATTTGCAGGCGTTGTTGATTAACTCCACAATAATCCGGCGCAGTGCCACTGGGTCGGATTCGATTTCTGGCAAATTTGTTAAGTTATCAACTTCTAGAACCTGCTGATACTCACCAATTTGAGACTGGAAGGATTCAATCAGCGGCGGCAGCCATTTTTGTAGTTGGATCGGCTCTCGAACCATGTTGTAGGACGAATCATCCAGCCGCTGCAAATCCAGCAGGTCGTTGATCAGTTCCACTTCCCGCTTGCACTCGGACTCCAAAATATCCAGATAGCGCTGGCAGTGATCGCTGTCGGGATGGGTCTTCAGCATGTGAATTGCCATTTTCATATTGGACATTGGCGTCCGCAGCTCATGGGATACTGTGCTGAGGAAGTCGTCTTTCAGGTGATTGAGCCGCTCTAGTTCTTCAATTTGATTGCGCGAGGCTTGATACAAACGGGCTTGACGAATTGCGATCGCACATTGAGTGGCAACTTGCTGAATTAGGCGAATCTGCGAATCGGTAAAGCAGTCCCCGGATTCGTTGACCACCCACAGATCGCCAATTACGCCCTTATTGTCGCGAATCGGACAGGCCAGCATCACCGCCTGACCCCGAGGCGAAGTCGCCGTCAACGAGCAAAACTGAAAGTAATAGCCGCGACGAAGCTGTTTGTAGAGTTCAGGCCGATTGGCCATCTGCATTACCCGTCCTTCGTAGGCGATGCTTGAGGTGGTGTATTCGTAGCACACCGCAGAAATTTCCCGATTCAGGTCGTACATGGCCGCATTACAGGAACTGGCCCCGAGGACGCTGCCCAGTTCCTGTACGGCAGTCCGTAGAATCTGATCCTCTTCTAAACTGTCGCGTACTTTGTCGGTGATCAGCTTCAGCGTCGCCTCAAACTCCAGCGCCTGCTCAAGCTGGTGAGTGCGTTCGGCTACTTGCGATTCCAGCCGCGCATTAAACGCCTGCACCTGTTCATACAAGCGGGACTGCTGAGTTGCGATCGCAACCTGAGTCGCAAACTGACGAATCATGTCCACATCCGCAACATCCCACACGCGCGGCTGCCGCTGTTGGGCAATCATGAAGCCCCAAAGATGATTCCCTTGAATAATCGGGGCGCAAATAAATGCCCTCACCTGATGCTGATGGGCCACATGCTGCACGGGATCAGATAGAACTTCTTTCTGGGTGTCATTCACCACAAAAATCTGCCCCTGCCGATAAAACTCCTGCCGTTCAGACGAAATGACATCGATCAGCGTAAGTCCCAAAACGGGAGAGAGGGAAGGCTGGGTGGATTCGGACACAATTTGAATATGGGACGGTGGTTGTAAACAGCCTAAAACAACCCGATCGGCGCTCAAAAACTGCCGCACTTCACCCACTGTCGTTCGTAGAATTTGATCCAAATCGAGCGATTGGCGAATCCGTTGAGAAATAGCGCTGACTGACCGCTCCCGTTCGGCCTGCTGCAAGAGCGATCGCTCAGTGCGCTTCTGCTGGGTAATGTTGCTCAGAGTGTAAACCACTTGAGCTGACGGATTATTAGCAGGATGATGAATTGAATCTGGATGGTGCTGCCCCACACTGATCGATAAGTAGGAGTGGGCTAGCCCTCCCCGCTGGATCACTAAAACGTGATGTTGTTGAACCGAACAGGTGGCCAATAGCTGGAGCAACTCTAAAATGGAGTAGACGGTGTGATCCTGCCGATGGTCAAGGTAGGCTGACCACTGAGGCGGAAAGACAGCATCGCCTCGCATCTGCGCTTCATTCAGTCCCAGCAGATTCGGCACAATGGCATTCATCAACTGAATCGTCTGGCTGGTATCCACCACCATCACGCCGACCCCCAAACTATTGAGTAAGTCTTGCATGGCAGGTGATTCAGAGGCTAAATACACCTCGTTTGCTTGAGTTAAATTGTGTTGTGTTTGATCCATCGTGAAGCGACTCAATCTCCAACCTATGCCAGCACTGACAAGCATCAACCAACCTTAACTGACTGAATCTATATCTGTAATATTTTGTACCCGTAATAGATTGATCACCACCCTGTTTTGTCACTCACTCATCAAAAATCTAAGCAGAATTCGTTGTCGTCGGTAAGGTTGTCTATGCTGTCAGTATGCCTGCTGTCAGTGCGAAAGACATTAAACGTTTAGCTCCTCTGACAATTGTCACATCGACAGGTGGATAAGAGTTCCGACCGATCAGCATGGCCAAAATGCTGTAATAAGAACTGCCAGCGGCATTGTCGAGTGCGCAAATAGCGCTGCATGGACTGGGCCGATGCGGATGCAGTTGTATGATGTTTGGCTTCATGCTGCGGATGCAAACGGTAGTTAAACGGGTCGAGCCATTCAAGCTGTCCCGCACTGTGCAGTAGAGCCAGGGCAGATGCGCTGCCTGGAAATTGCTGAGTAACCACGTCTATAGTTCCCGCTTGCGGTAGCTGTTTCATCAACTGGGTCGCTTTTTGTTGCTGAGATCGCGCTTGGTTGTGAAAATACTGCCAGCGTTGTCGATCGGTGTTATCTAGCCAGCCAGTTGGCTCACTGACCAGCGAAAGTGCGATCGCGGTTTTGCCATCTCGACCCGCACGGCCCACCTCTTGCACATATTCGGACAGTAAATTTGGCACGTTATAGTGGGCTACGAAGCGAACGTCAGGTTTATTGATCCCCATACCAAATGCCGAGGTACAAACGACAAACTGATGCCGATCCTGTAGCCAATCTTGCTCAATTTGACGACGTTGGCTGGGAACTAATCCGGCATGATAAGCAGCGGTACGCCAACCCTGCTGCCGCAGGGCTTCAGCTAAATCTTCACTTTCCCCACGGGTGCGTACATAGACTAAGCCAGACTGCTTGCGATGGCGCTGAAGTAGCTCTAACAGTTGCTGTTGGCGCTGCCGAACTGACCAAACGGTCTGAATTTGCAGCCGCAACTGGGACCGATAGGGATTTAAGATCACCCGATAGGGCTGCTCTAGCCGCAGAATATGCTCAATCTTCGCTTGTGTCGCCGGATCAGCGGTAGCCGTAAAGGCTGCGACCGGGATCTGAGTACCGGGCGGTTTGTGGCTGAGCAGAGCGGGCCGCACGGCTCCCAACCGCTGATAGGTCGGTCGAAAGGTTTCGCCCCACTGAATCAGACAGTGCGCCTCATCTAGAATGATGCCGTTGATGGTCAAATTGGGCTGACACAGCCGCTGCCAAACGGGTGGACTGAGCAGCGTTTCGGGCGACACATACAGTAATCGGATCTGCTGCTGTTCTAGCGATCGCAATGCGGCGGCGCGAATCGGTCGCGGCAGTTCTCCATGAATGACGGCAGCAGGTAAACGGCGCTGCTTTAACTCTGCAACTTGATTCTCCATCAATGCCACCAGCGGCGAAACGACCAGCGTCACCCCCTGCTGCATCAGAGCAGGTAGCTGAAAGCAAACTGATTTACCGTCACCTGTCGGCATCACCACCAAGGTGTCGCGCCTGTTGCATAACGCCTCCACGATCTCACCTTGAGGCGGGCGAAATTGGGCATATCCCCAAATGTCTTGAAACCGCGCCAAGATATCAGCCCGTTCAATCTGCCCTCTATTGTGCTGCGTCATCAATGCACCCTGATGTAGCTCTATATTCTAGAATGCCCATCAATTGTGCAAATCTGGAGTTTATTCCGGGAAATTTAAGTGTTTATCAGACCTTTACAGCCCCCTCACTCCTCACTCCTTACTCCTCACCTCTCTCAATCCTGCACGTATTCTTCGCCTGAAATGAGCGCTAGCTCGGCTCGGACAAACTCGCGTCCTAGATACAGCGCATGATCCAGACGAGAAAGGGGACAGGGCTTCGTTTCTTCGGTGATCTTCATGCCGATTTCTTTAGCGGTTCGGCCTGTAAACACAGCGGTTGGCGTTCGTTCAACTTTGCCGCGCACAGGCAGGGGTTCGCCCGTTTCAGGATCAACGGCCAGTCCCTTTTCGTTGATATTGTTCGTGAAGTGCTTGGCACAAATTAAGCTAGCCTCTCGATCCAGGTAAATCAAAAAATAACCTGCCGGATCGAGGTCGATGTAGCGCTTGGATAATTTGTTGTCGATGGCGGCGAGTGCTTCGGCAGTGGGTGCCATGGCTGAATCGATGGATGAAGTCAAGGTTTTCGAATGTATGCGGGATTACAGAACGGTATCTAGTCTATCGTCCCAGACTCTAAGTTTCCTTAAAAATTACAGATTGAATGTGCGATCGCAGCCCAAGAGACGCCATAACTAAGAAAGGCATCGGCAACAAAATTGAAATATTCGATCGTAGGGGTTCGTAGGAGTGGGGTCAGCAGTCACATTATGGGCCTCACCAAAACGGTTTAATGAAACTTGTCCCTATAAACGTTCTGTGAGCCGTATGCCAAACTAGAGAAAGATGATACTTTGGTAGCCCTCAACATGCTCTGAGGCCGCTACCGATACTTCAAAGGAGAATGGGGCCATTCTCCGCACTAAGCTGTCACCAGATTGTCATCACGAAAGGGAAGACAAAGATTATGGGTTTATTCGATCGCGTCAGCCGAGTCATTCGGTCAAATCTCAACGCTGCTGTCAGTTCAGCGGAAGATCCAGAGAAGATCCTGGATCAAGCCATTATTGATATGCAGGAAGACTTGGTGCAGATGCGTCAGGCGGTTGCCAGCGCGATCGCAAGTCAAAAGCGAATTCAGCAGCAGTATAACCAAGCGCAAACCGAGTCCAATAACTGGCAGCAGCGGGCTCAACTCGCTCTCCAAAAGGGCAATGAAGACTTGGCTCGCGAAGCGCTCAGCCGCAAAAAATCTCAAACAGAAGTCGCGACAACGCTCAAGACTCAGCTCGATGGTCAAGCCGCTCAGGTTGACCTGCTCAAGCGCAATCTGATTGGTCTGGAAAGCAAGATTGCCGAGGCCAAGACCAAAAAAGATATGCTCAAGGCTCGTGCCAGTGCGGCCAAGGCTAATGAGCAACTGCAAAACACCATGAGCAGCATGAACACCAGCAGCGCCATGTCTGCCTTTGAGCGGATGGAAGATAAGGTGCTGCAAATGGAAGCGCGATCGCAGGCGGCAGCAGAACTGGCGGGAGGCGATCTGGAAAGCCAATTTGCGGCGCTGGAATCTGGGAGCGATGTTGACGCTGAACTCGAAATGATGAAAGCGCAGCTCACGGGCACATCTAGCACCACTCAAGGACAGCTTCCGGCGGCAGAAACTGGCTCGGCACCCGAGGAAGATCAGGTTGTGGATGCTGAACTGGAAGAACTGAAGACACAGCTCGATCAGCTTTAATCTTCGTGGAAGTCCGGCATAGCCAAGACTTGCACAAACAAAAAACTAAAAGGTAATGCTGCCGCAGCGCGGCAACATTACCTTTTGTGCTTTTGCGGGGCGTGAGCCTACTGATTTTCGAGATTTTCCAGAAAAGCTTCCGGTTGCGGATTGCGCTGGTTTAGAGACCAGCGATATTCAATCGTTTGGTCTGCCCGTTTGCAGGTTTGCTCCAGATACTTCTGCTGGGACAGCGCCTTCCGCAGAGTGACAATCAGCTCTTGCACCTGTGCCCGCTGCGGTGAATTGGGATCAACCGCAAATAGCGTTTGACGCTCTAGCAGTTGCAGCAGCAGCTCATAGTGAATATGGGAAGGCAACGGAATAGGATCTGTAGACAAGGCCACACCTCAAGCGTCATGGTGGAAGATTTGTTGAATGCCCACCGCTGGATCAGGATAGCGCATCAGCGACTCTCCAATCAAAACGGCTTTTGCACCAGCTTGTTGAACCTCTGCGATGTCGTCAGCCGTATGTAGACCCGACTCACTCACAATACAGATATCTCTTTGTTGAATTGTCTCCTGAAAAGCACTGGTTAGCTGACGTGTGGTAGACAAATCAATGGAAAAATCAGTTAAGTCACGATTATTAATGCCAATCAGCTGCACCTGTTCAATCCGCAGCACTCGCTCCATTTCAGCAGCATTATGCACCTCCACCAGCGGCGTCATGCCTAAACCGTTAGCAATTTTGACGAAGTAACTCAGATCTTTATCCGAGAGCACTGCGGCAATTAGCAGCACGGCGTCGGCTCCGTAGACCCGCGCCATGTACATTTGGTAAGGGTAAATAATAAATTCCTTACACAGGAGCGGAATATCAACCGCTTGCCGCACTTGGGCTAAATAGTCAAAGCTACCCTGAAAAAACTTTTCATCGGTTAAGACTGAGAGGCAAGTTGCGCCGCCTTTGACATAAGATTGCGCGATCGCAACTGGATCAAAATCAGCCCGAATCACTCCTTTACTGGGAGACGCTTTCTTCACCTCGGCAATCAGGGCAGGTTGAGTCCGTCCTTGTCGCAGTGCCGCTAGAAAATCACGGCTTGGCTCAGCCATTAAGACTCGTCGCTGAAGCTCAGATAGGGGCAGTTGCTGCCGAGTACGCTCAACTTCGCTTTCCTTATACCAAACAATCTCTTCTAGGATGTGGCGCGGTTCGGCATTGGGCAAATCAATCTGATAGCGCAGACTACTGACTGCAACAGAGGGGTTGGGGGGACGGCGGCGAATTTTCATATTGGAAAGGCGTTTATTAAGTATTCTGTGATAGTAAGGGAGTGCCTGAAGAGTAGGCAAGCTGTCGTATCAGATGAGCTACCGTTCAACGACGCAGAAACGCCCTTGGTGTTTCGGACAGTGTTTCGAACATTGGTTAATCCTATGGCAAAACGGGCTAAAGTGTTCAGTCCGATCATGCAGCGAATTTAGTTTCACTGGATGATTCACTCAGTGATGCAGCCAGTGATGCAGCCAATGTCGCGTTCAGCTTGAAAAAGCCGCCATGACTCCTGCCGATTTGCTCAAAACTCTGTTTGACGCTGCTGTCAAAGCGGCTTTACCTCAGTACTGCCTTGCGCCCTACTTACCTCCAAAACCGGACGGTCGCGTGGTCGTTGTCGGCGTGGGTAAATCAGCGGCAGCAATGGCTCAGGCCGTAGAAATGGCTTGGGGAACAGATTTGGAAGGGTTAGTAATTACACGCTACGGGCATCAGGTGCCGACGCAGGCCATTGAAGTCGTGGAAGCCGCTCATCCAGTGCCGGATTTGAACTGCGCGAAAGCAGCCCAGCGAATCTTCGATCTCGTTACGCCACTTACTGAAGATGATCTCGTACTCTGCTTGATCTCGGGTGGCGGTACATCGCTTTTCACCCTGCCGCCGGAACCGCTGACGCTAGATGACTTGACCCAGATTAGCCGCCAGTTACTCAAATCCGGGGCGGATATTTCGGAAATGAATGCGGTGCGGAAAAGCCTGTCGCGCTCGTCCGGGGGACGCTTGGCGGCAGCTGCGTATCCGGCGCAGGTTATATCGCTGATTATTTCCGATGTGCCGGGGGATGATTTGGCCGTGATTGCTTCGGGACCAACGGTGGGCGATACGGTGACGGTCGCAGATGCCCAGCGAATTATTCAAAAGTATAATCTTGCTGTTGCGCCACGGGTGCTGGAGTATCTGGAGCGCAATCCCTATCCGGTGATCCAACCCGACGATCCTCGGCTGCAAAAAACAAAAAATATCTTGATTGCCACTCCCCAGCAGTCGCTCGAAGCGGCGGCACAGGTGGCTCGTGATCACGGCTACACGCCCCTCATTCTCGGCAACTCCCTCGAAGGCGAAGCGAGTCAGGTGGGACTGGTTCACGCTGGCATTGCCAAACAGGTGGTGCATCACGGTCAACCGATTGCTCCACCCTGCGTCATCCTCTCCGGTGGAGAGACGACGGTGACGGTGAAAGGCGGCGCAGGCAAAGGCGGACGCAATAGCGATTTTTTGCTCTCACTTACGATCGCACTTAATGGTTTGCCGAATACATATGCGATCGCATGTGATACCGACGGAATCGACGGCAGCGAAGATAATGCTGGGGCGCTGATTACGCCGGAAATCCTAGCACAGGCGCGTGGTAAAGGATTACATGCGCCTCGTTATCTGGAAGAACACGACAGCTACAGCTTTTTTGCGGCGTTGGATGCATTGGTGACAACCGGGCCAACGCTGACCAATGTGAACGATTTTCGCGCCATTCTAATCGAACCGTAGGGACAAATGGCCATTCACCCTTTCTTTAACGCGACACGGGGTAGGGCGAATGCCATTCGCCCCTATGGGGATATCCTATTTCAAACGGGTTTGACAGATTTGGCGGAAATGGTCGCCGCGTTCTTCAAAACTGCGATATTGGTCGAAACTGGCACAGGCAGGGGAAAACAGCACCACGCCAATATGGTGGTGTTCAGCGATTTTGGCAGCGCGAAGTACAGCCCGTTCTAGAGTTTCCACAATTTCGTAGTCAGGATATTCCACCTGAGCCAATCGTTCAGAAAAATCGGGTGCGGCTTTGCCAATCAGTAAAACCGCTTTAGCCTTCTGGCGAATGGCCGTTAGCCAGCCCTGGTCATCGCCCTCTTTGGCCTCGCCGCCCGCAATCAGGATTACGGGCTGATCAAAAGCGTTTAGACCCACTTCCGCCGCATCGTAGTTGGTTGCCTTGCTGTCATTGACAAAGTCGATGCCGTGCCAGGTGCAGATATGCTCCAGCCGATGAGGTACACCCGGAAATTGTGCGATCGCACTGGCAATGACCTCTTTTCCAATCCCAGCCAGCCGTGCCGCCAGTGCTGCCATCAGCAGGTTCTGAGCGTTGTGATTGCCCACCATGCGCAGAGAAGCACTTTCGACAATGGCTTCCCCGTTGACGTAAACCCAGCCGTTTTCGATATAAGCGCTGGGATTCAAAGGTGCGATCGCATCTTTCCCCTTCACACTTGTCCAGTGAGCAGCGGGCCAGCGGTCAGCCGTTTGCCGCAGGTAGGGATCGTCACCATTCAAAATTTGCAGCTCGGACTGCCGCAGCAGTTTGGCTTTAATGTCGTAATAGTTGTCCAGCGTGTAGTGCCGGGCCAGATGATCAGGGGTAAAGGTTGTCCAGATGCCGATGCGCGGGGATAGGGTAGACGAGGACTCAATTTGATAGCTGCTGATTTCAGCAATCACCCAGTCCAGCTTCTGATCGTCCAAGGCTAGTTCACAGGCAGCATGGCCGATGTTGCCACAGGCTGGAGCCTGCAAGCCAGCCGCTTGAAAAATGGCTGCGGTCAGTTCTGTGGTGGTGGTTTTGCCGTTTGTGCCTGTAATTCCAACCCAGGGACAGTCCTGCAAATGCTGCCAGGCCAACTCCATTTCGCCAATCGTTTGAATTCCCTGCTCCCGCGCTTCGACGAGGGCCGGAATATCCCACGGAACGCCGGGACTCACCACGACCAGCTCTGCCGCATCGGTGGCGGGATCGTAACCATGACCGAGTCGAACCGGAATATTGGCTTGGTTGAGTAACTGCTGCTGCGGTTTGGCTAGCTTGGCATTGGCATTGCGATCGCTGAGAACGACCTCCCAACCCTCTCGCTTCAGCAACCGGGCAGCAGCCACTCCGGATCGGCCCAGGCCGATGACATGTGCATTTTGAGCCTTAGACATGTTCAACTACTTGCCTTTACTGTTTGGCGTTGCTGATTTCAGCGATGAATGAGGATGTCCGGGCATAGCCTCTACATCCTACATTCATCCCCAGATTAAATAATTCCTACTGTTTCACGTTACTGTTTGACAATAGCACCGAAGTCAGCCAGGACGCGCGCATGATTTCGCAGCAGACCCAGCAGGTTCAACCGATTTTGGCGAACTGCGGCATCATCGGCCATCACCAAGACGCTCTGCTCCCCGTCAAAGAATTCGCTGACGATTGGAGCGGCCTGCTTCAAGCCCTCAACTAGCCTGTGATAGTCGCGCTCGGCTTGCGCCGCTTGGGTTTCGGGAACTAGCTTCACCAAGATGTCGTAGAATGCTTGCTCCGTCGGCTGCTGGAACAGAGCGGGATCAATCACCGCTGATGGGTCAAGGGTTTGAGTGTCTAAATCGCCTTTGAGCGCTAGTTTAGAGGCCCGGTTCACGGTTTCGTAGATCACATCTAGAACGCCGTTCGTGCGGATCTCCTGCAAAAACAGTGCCCGATTGCGCACGTCCAGCAGGTCGATCAGCGCTCGCTCGGTGTATTCAGGATCATCTTCACCCAGGACGGCATTGACTAGGTCATAGTCAACCCCGCGCTCATCCTGCAGCAGGGTTTGAATCCGCTGGAGAAAGAAGCTTTGCAGTTGCGATCGCAATGTCTCGGCTTCTGTGCCGCCGGACACCTGGGTTTTGAAATCGGCAATCACCTGTCCCAGTAGCTCGTTTAGATTAATCGGCAGATCGGCGTGCCAAACGATGTTGACAACTGCCGTTGCCGCCCGCCGTAGGGCAAAGGGATCAGATGAGCCCGACGGAATCTGCCCCAGGCTGAAGATGCTGACCAGGGAATCCAGCCGATCGGCGATGCCGACCACCTGACCTGCCAGCGTGTCCGGCAGCTTGTCGCCTGCGCCACGGGGTAAATAATGCTCAAAGATCGCCATCGCCACGGCTTCCGATTCGTCGCTGTGACGGGCATACTTTTCACCCATCACCCCTTGCAGCTCCGGAAACTCACCCACCATCTGCGTCACCAAGTCGGCTTTGCAGAGGTGCGCGGCCCGCAAAGTCTCTGCCCGATCTTGAGCCGAGAGGCTGCTGGACTGCTGCAGCTGATGGGCAATCCGCTCAGCAACGGCTTCGATCCGCTCCACTTTCGCCAGCATCGATCCCAGGTCTTCCTGGAACGTCACCGTTTCAAGCTGCGCCACATAATGCTCTAGCGGCTGCTTGCGATCGGCATCAAAGAAGAACTTGCCGTCCGACAGCCGCGCCTGAATTACTCGCTCATTGCCGCGCGAAATAATTTCTGACTTGGCCGGATCGCCATTGGAAACGGTGATGAAATAGGGCAGCAATTCTGACGCATCCGCCTGCTTCAGCACTGGGAAATAGCGCTGGTGGCTTTCCATCTCGGTAATCGCCACTTCCGAGGGCAGTTCCAAAAATGCCTCACTGAACTGACCTGCGATCGCAGTTGGCCATTCCACTAGCTGCGTCACCTCTTCCAGCAGACTGGGTGAAATAGAGGCCACACCCTTTAGCTCTTTGGCAACGGCTTCTGTCTGCTGCTGAATCGTCTCGCGCCGCCGATTGGGATCGACTTCCACATAGGCTGATCGCAGCGTTTCCACATACTGGTCTGCCGCTGGCACTCGAACTGGTTCAGGATGCAGCACTCGATGCCCGTGAGAGATGCAGTCGCTGGTTACTCGCTCGGAACCGTTTTCAATCACAATCGGCAGCACCGCATCATCCATCAGCGCCACCAGCCAGCGCACCGGACGCGAAAACCGGACATCACCATCGCCCCAGCGCATCAGCCGCTTGCCGTCCAGCTTCAAAATCCAGTCCGGCACCAGCTCAATCAAAATATCAGCGGTGCGTCGTCCGTTAATTTTCTGGGTGACAAAAACGAAATCTCCTTTGTCGGTGGAGCGAATTTCCAAATCCTCAACCGTTGCCCCCCGCGAGCGAGCAAATCCCTCCGCTGCCTTGGTCGGCTTGCCGTCCTTAAAAGCCGCTTGCGCGGGTGGCCCCTTGGCTTCTTCTTCCCGGTCGGGCTGCTGTTCAGGTAAACCTTTAATCAGCGCCACTAATCGGCGCGGTGTGCCATAAATTTCAACCGATTCCGGCGTCAGAAACTGCTCGGCCAAACTCGGCTCAATCCGCGACTGCCACTGTGCGATCGCGTCTGATACAAATGCTGCAGGGAGTTCTTCGGTTCCAACCTCAAGTAAAAACGTTGCCATTTCAATGCCCAATTCGCTCTAAGAGGCTATTCAACTTCATCAGTTTATTGCTTGATCTAAGTAGCTGCATATAAATAAAGGCATGTCAAAAAACCGGGGGAGCGCCCCTCCGGGGCGCTCCCCCGGTTTTTTAGATGCGTTTATTTATGCCACCTACTTAAACATGAATGGGAGGTGGGAGCGGTGCTCCCACCTCCCATTCATATCCAAAATCAAATAATCACTCATCAGTTTACCGCTGAGACTGGAGCAACAACAGTCAATCTGGATTGAATCTGCTTGACTTTCTGAATTCGTCACTCCATCCGTCAGCGCTTCTGCACCAATTCTGCACAAAAAAGCCCCGCGAAGCGAGGCTGTCAGGGGTTAGATATTTGAGCTATCAAGCCTCAACGAGACTCAACTTTGGTTGCCACTAGGGTCGAACAGGTCGCTATTGGATGAAGGGGCTGCGATTGTATACAAGCTAGCGCCAGTGAGGTTGCGTCCCATAAATGAGGCTCCCATCAAATCGGGGTGATGAATGCGGAAACTGTTGCTGCCAGCTTCAGTCAAATCAACAGAATGAAGATCTTGGGCCGTCATCGGGCGAAGTGAGCCAGATGGATGAACGGAAAACTTGGACTGATCCAGGAGTCCAGCATGGGAAAGAGGAGAGACTCCCATCGCCTGAGTCGTGACTTCAGTCGTTGGTGACAAAACTTGAACCGGGTTGGCCTGCACAACTTGATCAGGTTCTGCGATCGCAAGCCAAAAGGTTAAAACCAGCCCGAGGAAGGCCAACGTACAGGTGACGCGTAAACTTGCGGCTTGCCAAGCTCGGCAAATCCACGCCAGTGGATTCACCCAACTCAGCTCCCAAACACTTGTTTCTTCTTCAGTGGATTTCATATAAATTCGTGAAGTTTATCAACTGATGCTACGAGATGATGTGAAGTAGCAGAACTCTAAATTAGTCTATTTCTGCTACGAAGAATACACCCACTCAGGTCATTTTCAACCTTTCATGACAGGGATCAGAACTGATTCGGGCTTTCAATGTTGCTCTAATTACCTTTACAGGATGATCCCAACTACTTTCCGTATAATTGCGATTGAGGCTTAAGGAAAGTTCATCTTGGGTATCGATAATATTACACCATGTAACTTTCTTGCACCATCATTTGGTAGAAAATTGGCAGAAACTTGTTGCTTACTCTGTAGTTTCAGGGTTTTGCTGTAAAGCTGTTTATGAGTCAATCAATTACGATGAGTATAAATACTTATTAATAGTTGATGACCTTTCATCGCTGCTAATCATGATTACCAATTCATTCGGTCATGCTGCTGATGAAATTACTGAAGTTATTGAATTTTCTTTCAAAGCTAGTTAGCGATCTCTGTAGAATCAGGTAGATCAAACAACTGTTAAGTTAGCTCCGCATAGTCAGACGCCTAACTATGCGGCAATAGCGACCAGTTTAAATAAATTGATTCACAGTCCGCGAAGAAAAAGAGCGTTTTATCGTCACAACAATAAAACGCTCCTTCAAGTTTAATTTTGATAACTAGATAAGTAGCCTGTAAACCGTTCCATCTGTAGGGACACGGCATTGCCGTGTCCCTACCCAAAGATTTCACCTGATTAAATCCGCGTTCCTAAGTAGCTGCATTAGCCCATCACTCTGATTGATTCATCAAGCCTAGTTGGGAAAAATCGTGATGCTCACGCAGCAGTGCCAGATCCGGATCGGTTTGAATTTTCTGGTGCAGCCAGTCGTCGCCGTATTGCACTGCTTTCTGAACTGCCGCTAGGCCCGATGGGATATCTCCCAACTTGGTGTAGCAGCAGGCTTGGTTAAAGTAGGCACTGGCATTCGTTGGCTCAAGCTGGAGTACCTGATCAAGAACCGCGATCGCATCTTGATACCGCTGACTAAAATACAGGGCTGAACCTTTATCCATCAGCGCATCAACGTTGCGGGGTTCTTTGGCTAGCACCTGATCAAAAAGTGCGATCGCACTGTCGTACTGATTGAGCGAGTTAAGAATACTGCCCTTTAAATACTGCAGCTCTGGCTCTTTCGGTCGAATTTGTAGTGCCTGATCGACCGAGTTGAGCGCCTCCTGATACCGCTGGAGACGGTACTGCATGATACTCATGACGTGCCACACTTCCCCAAAATTGGGCTTTAGCTCCACCGCTTTTTGAAATGAAGTAAGGGCTTCCTCCGTGCGCTTCAGGTTTGCCAGTGCGAGTCCGCGCCGATACCAGGCCGTGATGTTTTTCGGATTGGCCTCCACCATGTCGTCCAGCATTTCGAGCTGGTCTTCCAGTTCTTCCGCTGAATAGGCTGGAGCACTACTGCGAGCGGTAGAACCGCGCCGCTTATTGAGTTGGCCAACAATCACCAGAATGATGATCACCGGGATCAGGAGCTGGAATGCACCTCGACGGAATATCGCATAAGAGATTCCTTGGGTTTCCCACTGGACGCCGAGCTGGTTGCCAACGCCAAATACAATGCCCCAAAAGGCTTGGTTGGCCTCCGGCGACAACCACAAAGCCGCAAACACCAAAATAATGCCGAATCTGCCGAATTTACGCAGGCGCGTTTGTAGGGTACTGGGCAGCCAGGGTTCCAAAATGCCGTAGCCATCCAGCGGCGGCACGGGCAGCAGGTTCAATACTGCCGCCGCAATTTCGAGCACCAGCAGCAGTGCCAGAGCATAACCCAGCCATGCTTCCTGGGGACTGGTTGCGCCGAGATCGGGCCAGCCAATTTGGAGGATGACCGCAAGCGCGATCGCAAATAGCAGCGTCATGATTGGCCCAGCGGCGGAGACAGCGCTTTTCCAGAAGCGACTGCGTAGTTTGCCGTGATTGATATACACCGCCGCCCCCGGTAGCGGAATGCCACCAATTAATAGGAAGAAAAGCGGCATCACGATGCTGAGGTTGACATCGGTATATTTGAGCGGATTCAGCGTCAAATAGCCTTTCTCTTTCACCGACGTATCGCCACCCCAGTAGGCCACAATCGCGTGACCAAATTCATGCAGACAAACCGAGGCAATCCAAGCCGCAAAAACGGTGAGCGTAAACGTGAGTTCTAGCACAATAGGAGTTCCAAAGAGGTTCCAACAATAAGGCTATGTAAATCTAGTCTGCCCAGTTCTACTTAGTAGGTTGGGTTGAGGTACAAAACCCAACGCCCGCATGGGTTACGCTTCGCTAACTCATCCTACAAAACTAGTCTGCCCAGATAAAAGTTGGGTTGATGCGATCGCAGTTCAGGATTGATTAAGGATAGCGCTCTAGCCTTTACTTACGTTACGCTAGCGCTATTCGTTTCTTCTACTTCCACGATCATGCAGGCAGAATTCCAACAGCGTCGCGAACAGTTCATGGCAAAAATCGGTCAGGGCACCGCGATCTTCCGCAGTGCGCCGATGGCCGTCATGCATAACGATGTGGAATATAAGTTTCGTCAGGACAGCGATTTCTACTATCTGACGGGCTTTAACGAGCCGGAAGCGGTGGCCGTTCTCGCGCCTCATCACGAGGAACATAAGTTTATTCTGTTTGTGCGACCCAAGAATCTGCAAGCCGAAATCTGGACGGGGCTGCGGGTCGGCGTGGATGCCGCCAAGGAGCGCTACGGTGCCGATGCGGTCTACTCAATTGAGGAAATTGACGAGCATCTGCCCCAGTATGTGGAAAAAGCGGATCGGCTCTACTACTCAATTGGTCGCGATCGCAGTTTTGACCAAAAGATTCTCACCCTCTGGCAGCGCCTACTCGCTACCTATCCCAAGCGCGGCACTGGCCCAGTGGCGTTGGAAGAACCGGGGTTTCTGCTGCATCCGATGCGGCGGGTAAAGAGTGAGGCTGAGTTGGAGTTAGTGAGAACTGCGATCGCAATTTCGGTCAAGGCGCACAACCACGCGATGGAGATTGCCCAACCGGGACGCTACGAGTACGAAATTCAGGCGGAAATGGAGCGGATTTTCCGGCTAGAAGGTGGTGAAGGCCCTGCCTATCCGTCAATTGTGGCCTCCGGTGAAAATGCCTGCATTCTGCACTATATCGACAATAATCGCCAAATGCAGGATCAAGACCTGCTGCTGATTGACGCGGGCTGCTGCTATGAGTACTACAACGGCGATATTACCCGCACGTTTCCGGTGGGCGGCACGTTTACGCCGGAACAAAAGATTATTTACGAGCTAGTTTTGGAGGCTCAGAAGCAGGCGATTGAAGCGGTGCAGCCCGGTAGACCCTACAACGAGTTTCACGATATTTCGACGCGGGTGATTACGGAAGGTCTGGTGGAACTGGGTCTGCTGAAGGGCGAGGTGGATACGCTGATCGAGGAGAAGAAGCATCGCGCCTTTTTCATGCACGGCACGGGCCACTGGCTGGGGCTGGATGTGCATGATGCGGGGATTTACAAAGTCGATGGCGAAACTTGGTACAACTTTGAACCGGGCAATATTGTGACGGTGGAACCGGGAATCTATATTTCGCCAGAGCTGCAACCAGAAGAAGGCCAACCGGAAATTGATGAACGCTGGCGCGGAATTGGGGTACGCATTGAGGATGATGTGCTGGTAACGGCACAGGGAAATGAGGTGTTGACAGCAGGTGTGCCAAAGTCAGTTGAAGCGATGGAACGACGTTAGCCTGTTGAATTGGCAGATTATTAAGCTATCAACATTCACTAAGTAGGAAAGAACTTGCCAATCATGAATTGCTTTTTGTCTAATTGAATAATAAAAAGTTATGGAAATCAGGGATTTCACTGATCTATATCAACGAATAACAGGTTTGGAACTTCCAATATCTTCATTCATATCAGGTCATTTAGTAATCGAATTTCTGCTGAGAAAGTTAATACAGGTTTACGATCCAAATCTATCTAACTTGGCAGACAAACTAAATCACTCCAAGCTTATTGAATTAAGCCATGATTTAGGAATAATTAGTGATGAACAACGCCACACATTAGCCACTATAAATAAAATAAGAAATAAGTTTGCTCACGATATAACTTATGAACCAAACATTTCCGAACTAAAGTCTCTTTTTAGATTGGCCGCTACAGCTTTTAGCGATTTAACAGATGGCATAGGCCAAGGGCTAGGCGAATTGGAATCTTCACAAGAGGTCAGCGATTTAGAAGAATGGGTAGTTCCTGAGCTTTTTATTCAGATTTCCTATGATTTACATGAACTATATCGGGAGCACGTCATCCGCTGGCGAGAGAATAAAGGTTGAGCTGGTTGTTCAGGTAAGCGCAGCGGAGCGCCAGAATTTGAGGAACATTCTGAGGGTTCCACTGCGCACCTGCGACCTGCACTCTGGCATCAATCTGCTTGATGAGTGATTCGACCGGGCCTGAGCCAATCGGCATCCCCTCTTGCTGGTAGTACCTGTAGTTGACAATCCGAGCGCGATGTCGCTCCAGATACCTCCCAAATCGTTGAGACTGCTGAGAGTTGAGCCCCGCAAACAGGGCACTGGCCTCATCGACCTGACCGTGCCACAGAAGGTGTCTGGCCTGGTTGAGCCGTTGAAGGGAACCGCCCACTTTATACAGGTTCTCCATCAGGTGATACCAGTCCAAGACCTCCTGGCGAGTGAGCCTCTCCATCTGTTGGTAGAGCGACCAAATGCCGCTGTGTCCGTCTCCTAAGCAGAACACAACACTGGCCCAGCAAAGGCTCCTGAGCCAGGCCAACAGCGCATCATTGTCGTCAAACCAGGCCATACCCACACCGTCACCGTCCAGCCGCACCGCCTTGTACTGCTTCCACTCGCTGGGCTCTCCGCTCGGAGTCACTAGGCGAACCATCCCGCCATCGAGAGCCATCTCCTTGACTGTCTCCTCTGGAGCCGATGACTCAATCGGATTGCGCCCTACGATGCGCTCGACACTCTTGGCGCTCACGGTGACCCCGGTGAGCAGTTCAACATCCCGACTCGCCTGCACGAAGGACACCGTTGCTCCCATCTGCAGACAACACAGCTCGACCAGGGGGCTGAACTGGACTCTGGGCTTGACTCCAAGCCGCTTGGCCTGCTGTCGGCCAACCTGCAATATGCCAAGGATGCTGGTTAGCTTTCGGGTTTCTCCTTCATCTTTGCCGACGCTTGTGTCGATAAAAAAAGACCTAAGTTGGGTGACACATGACGGTGCACTTGCTCACGGACCGTTTGCTCGATTTCGCCTAAGCTCGTCATCCTCATCCCCTGTTCCTTGGCGTCGTCATAGAGGATCTGTGCTAAAGCGTTGACGTGATGCTGCATTTGGTCGCGCTGGTCTGGAGTCATGTCAGGATCCGATAAGGGCACTCACTCCATTATATTTTTATCTCCTCAGCGGATGACGTGCTCCCAACTATATCAGATGAGAGGTGGAGACGAAGAAGTTTTTTAAAAAATCACACTCTAAATATAAATTTATAAGTAATTTGCATACTCATAACTGTTACCCAAACACAGATGAAACGTATAGTCAAAGTAGTATAAATTTCATAGTGCTCCTGAGAACCAAAACACATAAGTGATAAAGCTGACTGATGAAGGTAGTTCCATCTCATAAAAGATTTCTCGAATTTCTTCAAAAAATGGAGACTAAGGGTAAGTCTTTTTCTGAAGACGAGATACTTAGCGCGAGTGGATGGCAAAAATCTACTTTTAGGACTTATCTCAATAAAGGCCAACTTTCTGACTTCCTTAATAAAACAGGGGAAGGATATTTCGAAGCCTCAAATTCAGTAGGAGTATCTGTTCAGCAATTTACACAACTACTTTCGCAAAGTAAACATCGGAGAGGGCTAGGTCATAACTGTGAGTCAAGACTAGCAAAAGCCCTGCTGAAGAAATCACGAGACAACATGCTACTGGCTCTGGAGCTTTATAATAGACCCTCTCTAGAAAATAGAATGGATGGTTTTGTTCTATGTTTTTGCACTGCTTGGGAGCAACTTCTAAAAGCTATTATTATTGAGGATAAAGGCGAAGAAGCTATTTTCAAGAAGAATTATAATGCAAAAAGAATTCGAGAAACTATTTCACTTCGAGATTGCTTAGATAAGCTATACGATACAGAAGACCTCGTAAGAAAGAATATTGAGCGAATTACCTTTTATCGCGATCAAGCAGTTCATCTTCTGATGCCTGAAGTACAAGGAATTATGTCAAGGGTTTTTCAATCCGGCGTATTAAACTATTCAGTTAGATTTCAAGACTTTACTGAACAAACTTTTATCTCTTCTGCTCATTCTGGAATGCTTTCGCTTGTAGGAGATTTAAAGCGACCCTCGATAGCAGCATTGCATAGTAATTATGGAAAAGAGATTGGAAATGAAGTTTCTAGCTTAATAGAGGATTTAACTGAAGAAGCTAAACAGACAGATGACATACAGTTTGCCATACCTCTAAATGTAAGATTGGTTTTTGCTAGGAGCGATGAGAGGGGCAACACTATCACCCTTGCACAAGCTGAAGAGGGAATGGAGGGTTTGCAAAAGGCTATTATCTTAGAGAAACCGACAGATCGAGCTAAGACTCATCCATTTAGAGAAAGTGCAGCAATCAAAGAGATTAATACTAGACTCTATAATCGATATTCTGTTGATGTTTTAGAGAAGAAGTTGATTGCACGAGAGAGAAAAACAAAAGAACCCGTAATAAACACACATTGTTTTCGCTCAGTAGTTGCAAAGCTTAAATGGAAAAATAGCAATAATAGATATCACTACGAAAATCGAGATCCTGAAACTCACTACTACTCAGATTTTGCAGTTGAGGAATTCATTAAGAAAATCATGGAAATAGACGGTTATCTAGAGAAAGCTCGAAGCAATAAGCTAACTAAAACAAAGAATAGAAGATAAGTTTGTTTCAGCGATATCGCACTTCCCAATTGCTATAGTCCTACTCAGTCCAATTGTCTAGCTGCAAGCCTGAGATTTGTGAAAAATCTTGGTGGTTACGGGTAACTGCTATGGCATTCAGTGAAAGTGAGATCGCGGCAATTCGAACATCTTTTTGTAATCGCTTTCTAGCTAAAGCCGGAACATCAAGCAGAAGTTGTTGATAACATTCCCCAGCCGCTTGATCAAAAGTTACGACAGGAACTCGGCTACAGAGCAAAACCGTACGGTTCAGCTTGTTGTAAAGTCTGACTAGCTCTTGTACATCTTTTGCATTGTTGATGCGCGTAACCCAACCGTTAAAAAGCTCTTGAACCGTCACAATCGTGATAGCAACATCTGCACCAACCGCCGCTACCCGATGACTAACCTGCGGATGCCCTGCCAGCAACAGAGAAACGTGATCCGTATCTAAAATCCAGCGACTCACACCAAATCCGTATCCTGTTCACGCTCTGTCCGCATTTGTGCCGAAATTTCTGCAAAATCCTCATCCTCTTCAAACATACCGATGAACTCAGTCCAAGGATTCTCTTGACTAGGTTCTTCTAGCGCAATATCCAGCGGCAGCACTTCAATCTGACTTAATCTTTGCTGAACCAATTTTTGAATGTTAACCAGTGCTTCCTGGCGAGTATTCGCTTCTACACGACAATTTACCAACTCAGCAATTGACGCTGCAATTTGCCCTGTTTCCGTAGGTTCTAAAAGGATGTGGAAGTTCAACGTTTTCGCCAAGGACGATACAACAGCCATACTAATGCAATGGTGACAGATGTGCCGTCATTCTAGCAGCCACAATCATTACTCAACCCAGTCTTTTAGTTGTCAACCTGAAATTGGAAAAATCTTGGTGGTTACGGGTAACTGCGATCGCATTCAGTGAAAGTGCGATAGAGGGTTAGAAGTGCGATCTCTCAACATCTACTAACGATATAGTGTATTGACGTTGTAAATACGTTCTCATTACACTAAAAACATGGACGTGCATTTCGTTCTCAATGACATCACTTTCGTTTGGGACGACGAAAAAGCCAGGATCAATCCCGTAAATCATGATGGTGTCACGTTTCAGCAAGCTGCGGAAGCCTTTTTCGATCCGTTTCTCATTGTTGTTGATGCCAGTCGTAATAATGAAGCACGAGATGCTGTTATTGGATTAGACCGACAATGGAACCTGCTATACGTCGTCTACATTGAGCGCAAAAACGACATCATTCGCATTATCTCAGCTCGCAAAGCGACTCGTCAGGAGCGTAACCTCTATGAAAATTGAAGCACTCAAAAAACGACTCGATAAAAATCGGCCTATGACGACAGTCACCATTCGGATGCCCGAGGATGTGATTGAAGATCTCAAGCGACTTGCACCCCTACTTGGCTTTTCAGGTTATCAACCCTTAGCCCGTGCGTACATCGGACAAGGACTGCGTGCCGATTTAGAACGTCTAGAAAGTGATACGGTTACTGCGCTAATCGATAGCCTAAAACGTCATGGTGTCAGCGAAGAAGTGCTACAGGAAGCATTAGGTGAAGTAACCCAACGCTAACGGATAGCCAAAGTGCGATCGCACTTCCCAAGCGCCATAGAACTACTCAGTCCAATTTTCTAGCTGTAAACCTGGAATTTGTGAAAAATCTTGGTGATTGCGGGTAACTGCTATGGCATTCAGTGAAAGTGCGATAGAGGGTTAGAAGTGCGATCACTCATCCTCATCTAAATTTTCGCCAAGCGTTTGTTGAGCACCATGACGAATATGCAGAATACGAACCGTTGCTCCTTCCTGTTCTCCAAAAATGGTGAAAAGAACACGGTATGAACGTCGTCCTCTGCCATAAACTAGCTGACGGATCTCTTCTGAAATACGAATTTTCTCTCGCTAGTGGGCAGCGTTTAGGCATCTGAGACAACGATTCAATGGCCTGTATCAAGCCTGCATACCATTGCTTAGCTGTTGCTGGAGATGCAATTTGGGACAATCGCAGGAAAGCCTTATCTGCCTCAGCCTCCGCTATGCTCGAAATCTCAATACGATATTTCATGCGTCCGCTGGCAAATCGTATTTATGACGCTGTTCCTGTGCAAACTCATCAAACGAACGAAATCGACCAGCTTCAAAATCGTCTAACCCTTGCTGAATGCCTTTAACAGCCTCTGCTGAGTCCTGAGTTTCCCACTCTAAAGCACTCGCTAATAACTCAGAAGCAACAGAATTAACGTCTTCTCCTCGCTGAGCAGCTTTATCAAGCAACAGCGCCTCTAATTCAGGGCTAAGGGTAACGACGATTGCCATATTGTGAGTCCTGTTTCATAGAACCTATGCACCAAATTGTAGCAATCCTAGAAAGGGCAAGGTACTGAGATCGCACCTAGAGAAAGCGCGATCTCAGTTTTGATAGAGAAGCGAAAGTGCGATCGCACTGTCCAAACGTCATAGACATACTCAATCCAATTTTCTAGCAGTAAACCTGGAATTTGAGAAAAATCTTGGTGGTTGCGGGTAACTGCGATGGCATTCAGTAAAAGTGCGACAGAGGATTGGAAGTGCGATCGCAGTTTTGGTAGAGAGGTGAAAGTGCGATCGCAGTTTTGCAGATTAGACAGATTCAGTTGAATTGAGGAAAATAGCAAAATCGTGACGATACCATAGATAAAGATGATGCGATCGCATCGGAAACCCTATTTGGTCTCATACTGATGGAAGATGGCCCAATTAAGCTGCCCGAAACCGATCTGTTAGCACATCTCTTTGCGCATGGTGGAGAGATGGGTGCCCGAATTCAAGCATTTGATTGGACATCCACCGCAATTGGTTCAATTGATGCCTGGCCTCAAAGCCTCAAAGTCGCGCTGCAAATTTTGCTGCTGTCTAAGTTTCCCATGCAGATTTTGTGGGGTAGAGAGTACGTCCAGTTTTATAACGATGCCTATATTGCGATCGCAGGCGATAAGCATCCAACCGCACTAGGGCAACGGGGGCAAGATTGCTGGCAGGAAGTGTGGCATCTGGTGGGGCCGATGCTAGATCGAGTGGTAGAAACGGGTACAGCCACATGGTCGGAAGATCAGCTTTTGATGTTAGATCGATATGGCCAGCCGGAAGAAGGCTACTTTACCTTTTCTTACACACCCATTTGGGAAAGTCCTGGCACCGTTGGCGGCATTTTTATTGCCGTCAATGAAACAACCGAAAAAATTATCAGTGAACGCCGCGAACGTGAACTCCGAATTGAAACCCAAGCTGCTAAGGAAGTTGCAGAACGAGCTAACCAGCTTAAGGATCAGTTTTTAGCTGTTCTGTCCCATGAACTGCGATCGCCACTAAATCCCATTTTAGGCTGGTCGAAACTGCTGCTGTCGCGCCAGTTTGATGAGAAGACGACTCAACGGGCGCTAGAGACCATTGAGCGGAACGCCAAGTCACAAGCTCAAATGATTGATGACTTGTTGGATATTTCTCGGATTCTCGAAAATAAGCTCATCCTCAACATGGGGCCAGTTCCCCTGATCCCGATTATTAAGGACGCGATGTCCACTGTCCAAACAGCCGCAGAAACAAAAGGGATTGTAATTCAAATTGAAGCAAATCAGACTCCAGCACAGGTTTTAGGAGATGCGACCCGGCTGAAACAAGTCTTTTGGAACTTACTATCGAATGCGGTAAAGTTTACGCCAGATGGAGGTTGGGTAGAGGTGAGATTAGAAGAGGTTAGTGGAGATATGGGTAAGAGAGCGGAAGCGTGGGAGAGTGAGGAAGTGGGAAAGTCCCCATCCATCCGCCAATCAGCCAACCCATCTATCCGTTCATCTACCTATGCTCAAATCACCGTTAGCGATACGGGAAAAGGCATCGCGGCTGAGTTTCTGCCATATGTCTTTGATCGCTTTCAGCAGGGAGATAGCACGACGACCAAAAGCTTTGGCGGCCTGGGTTTAGGATTAGCGATCGCAAAACAGATCGTCGATTTACATGGCGGCACGATCAAAGCGGCAAGCCCAGGTGACGGTCAAGGCTCAACATTTACCGTTCAATTACCACTGGTTGCCGATCTTGTTCCGACACCGGAATCCGATAGGATTGTGGCTGGTGATTACGCACTGAACAATATCCATGTATTTGTCATTGAAGATGACGATGACAGCCGTGAGTTGATTACCTTTACACTCGAAATGTATGGTGCCACTGTCACAACGGTATCGTCAGCAACGAATGCGCTTGATGCCCTGCGGCAATCCGATCCAGATATTGTGATTAGTGATATCGGCATGCCGGAAATGGATGGCTATATGCTGATGCAGGCCATTCGTAACGATCCTCAAACTCGCCACATTCCTGCGATCGCACTTACGTCTCATGTCGGTCAAGCGAATCAAACCCGAGCTTTAGCCGTCGGATTCCAAGCGCATCTGCCAAAACCACTTGAAGTTAACCGTCTGGTTAAAACCATTCTTAAGCTGGTCAAACGTCGGTAAACGCCATTAGCCTAGATAGAGAGTTGCCCAGTAGAGAAGTTGATTTTTGAATGGTTATTGAGTGGTTAAAGTTTCGAGTTCCTGAAGACAAGCGAGAGCGGTTTATTCAGTGCGATCTAGAAATCTGGACGCCTTTTCTTGAACAGTGCCCTGGTTTCCTGACGAAAGAGGTCTGGATTCAGCCGGATCGGCCACAGGAAGTCGTGATGATGATCCGCTGGCATAGTCGAGAAGAGTGGAAGTCAATTTCAGCAAAAGACCTCAAGCAAGTTGGCCAGGAGTTTGATCAAGCCCTTGGTTTTGATTACGACATGGTGGAATCGCAGGAGTATCAGGTGCGCCGATTTCCCCGTCCTAGTTAAGGGAACTGAAACATTACTGCTCATAAAGTTCTAGCGGCAAATCATCCGGATCTTTAAAGAACGTAAAGCGCTTATTGGTTAATTCATCCAGCCGCATCGGTTCAACCGCAACGCCATGCGCTTCTAATTCTGCGATCGCAGCTTCTAGCTTTTCCACTGCAAAGGATAAATGGCGCAGTCCACAGGCTTCGGGTCGGGATGGTCGCTCTGGTGGCTGTGGAAATGAGAAGAGTTCAATCTGAGCCTGATCGCCGACTTTGAGATCGAGTTTGTATGAATCGCGGTCTTGGCGATAGGTTTCGCGAATAATCGGCAGTCCTAAAATTTCGGTGTAAAAGCGTTTGGACGTGGCATAGTCGGAGCAAATGATGGCAACGTGATGGATTTGCTGTAGGTTCATACGTCTAGCGTGGCACTACGCCCGCAGGTTAGGACTTACATTTTTAGGAAAGCTGCGCTCCGCGTGGCTTTCCTAAAAGTATCAGTTTTACTTGAACGCATAGCGCTGTATTAAAGAATTATCAAAAACAAAAGGGCTTGACCGGAGCCAAACCCTTCTGGAAATTGTGTAACTGATTGTGTAGTTACCTGTAGCTGTTAGCGAATGTATTCTTTCAGCACGCTGTTGCGATTCGGATGACGCAGTTTCCGCAGTGCCTTAGCTTCAATTTGGCGAATTCGCTCACGGGTCACGTTGAAGATCTGGCCGATTTCTTCCAGTGTCTTCATGCGGCCATCGTCCAAACCGTAGCGCAAACGCAATACATCGCGCTCACGCGGGCTGAGGGTACCCAGAACCCCTTCCAAATCTTCCCGCAACAGGCTCTTGGAGACTTGATCCTCAGGTGTTTCACCATCGGATTCAATGAAGTCACCCAGACGAGAATCTTCTTCTTTACCGATGGGGGTTTCCAGTGAGATTGGCAGTTGAGCTGACTTTGCAATAAACCGCAGCTTCTCAATGGTCATCTCCATCCGGTCAGCGATTTCTTCCTCAGTCGGCTTGCGGCCCAGTTCCTGAGAAAGCAGCTTAGTGGTTTTCTTAATCCGAGAAATCGTTTCGTACAGGTGAACCGGCAGACGAATCGTACGAGACTGGTCTGCGATCGCACGGGTAATTGCCTGACGAATCCACCAGGTTGCGTAGGTTGAGAACTTATAGCCCTTTTCGTGGTCGAACTTTTCAGCCGCCCGAATCAAACCTAGACTGCCTTCCTGAATCAAATCTTGGAAAGACAGGCCGCGATTCATGTACTTCTTCGCGATCGAAACGACTAGCCGGAGGTTAGACTGCACCATCTTATCCTTAGCCCGACGCCCAATGTAGAGGCGACGGCGGAAATCATGGAGCGGCATGTCAACAGCTTCAGCCCACTCTGCGTCATTTGGTTCTCGATCCAAATCTTCCATGAGCTGTTCTCGAATACGTTCCAGCTCAAGCAAATCTGCGATTTTGCGTGCGAGTTCAATCTCTTCGTCAGCTCTGAGAAGCCGAATTCGACCAATCTCTTGCAGATAAAGACGAATTGAATCTTCAGTGTAGTGCTTCTTTTTTGTTTGAGTCCGACGTCGAGTTGCACGTCCTTTCGAACCCTTACCATCCTCAACTTGAGGCTGTTCGCCACTATCGCTACCATCATCTAATAAAACTTCAAGTTCGTTTTGAGGTTTTGCGATGGTTTCGAGTACTTCTTTGGCCTGGGTCATGCCGCGTTCCTCATGCTCCTTCAGTCATTACGGGATCCAGCTGTAACTGGAATAGTCATGTTGGCAACAATTCAAGCTCGAAATTAAGCTAATGCTGCCTAAATTTTTGCGTGATCGAATCCAAACAAAATTTGCTTGGGTCAGTTGTCAGAGTGGTCTATCCCTATTAGCTGCTTGGCAATACATTCCTATATTCTGAGCAGTAAATAATTTTGGATTCCCACTGAAATTGACGGGGTCTTTCCGATTGTAGCCTCTCTGACAAAAGTTGCATGTCTTAAGTCAGAAGTTTGCTTAACTCAGTATTCACACTGCTGAAGTATTCACCAGTGAAATGATAGAGTTTCCCTTCTGACAGAGACGATCTTAACCGAGAGCACACTATGGTCACCACTACCACTCAGCGATCTCGAAATTGACTCAGTGTTGATTCTGGAAAATATACTGATGCCACTCTAGCTTAGATCACCCACCCATCAAACGCCCAGAAATCGAGTGAATTGCGGAAGGGGCTACGCTATCTAGCTCATTTACTAAGTCTAAATCTAGAAAATTTCAGACGTAAATCACAATTTCTAATTGAAATTGCCAGGGTCTTTCAATTTGATTTATGTGTCTTCTGTTGAGACAGCATCTACCCAGGAGGCTAGATCGAGTTCCGATGAGGCGGTGAGGTTGTCTAAAGCTAGAGCTGCAACGCTTGAGCTGCGCAGATTTCCCCATAGGCTGCACTGTTTATCCGATAGAGTGAGAACCAGCGACGCTCCACGCTGACCGAGACGACAGGCCGTTTGAAAGACTTTCGCTCGTTCAGAGACATCGGCTGTGTAGAGCCGACAGAATAATTCTCCCCGGTAATTCATTCCTTCTTGGATGCGCTCGCTAAACCAAAATTTGAACGAATGAATTTTGGCCTCATCAACAATTTCAGGTAACACCGAGCCTTACCTCATACAGTGAAATTAGGGGCATATTCATCGCCACTAGCTAATACAATTGCTAGCTAAGCCGATGAGAGCGTTATAGAACTGAGTTAGGTAAAGCCTAGCTGTAATCTAGTACCAGTCAATGTGACCCGCTAATGTGAGTAAATGTAAGTATTTGATGACCAATACCGAAACTAAGCCGACTTGCTGGTAGAAAACACTTGTTAACAATTGATACCAGTTAGTTTCGAAGTCGGGGTTTTACTAGGTCAACTTTGCCTATATCTCTGTTGTAGCCGATCTGACTAGTTTTAAGCCCGAAGAAATTGTGAGAAACATCATTTAGCCGCCTGGTCGTGCTGACGATACCAGTCAATTGTGCGTCTTAGCCCTTCTCGGAAATCAACCTGAGCGGTAAACCCAAATGCCTGCTTGGCGCGTTCGGTATCTAAACAGCGCCGGGGTTGGCCATTGGGCTTGTCCGTTTGCCAGACGAGTTCCCCGTTGAAATCCATCAGTTCACAAATCAAGTTAGCAAGATCGCGAATCGAAATTTCTTCACCTGTGCCCAGATTAACCGGATCAGCAGCACTGTATGTTTGGGTAGCCATGATGATTCCACGAGCCGCATCTTCGGAATATAAAAACTCGCGAGTCGGGCTGCCGTCGCCCCAAACGGGGATCTGCTGCTCACCTCTCAGTTGGGCTTGATGAACCTTATGGATCAATGCTGGAATAACGTGGGAGCTGCCGGGATCAAAGTTATCGTTGGGGCCATACAGGTTCACAGGTAATAGGTAGATGCCGTTGAACCCATACTGCTGGCGATAGGCCTCCAGTTGAACCAAGAGCGCCTTTTTGGCAATACCGTAGGGCGCGTTGGTTTCCTCAGGATAGCCGTTCCACAGGTCGTCCTCTTTGAAGGGGACAGGAGTAAATTTGGGGTAGGCGCAAATGGTGCCGACACAAACAAATTTTTCGACCCCTGCTTCGTAGGCCGCGTGGATGAGCTGAGCACCCATCATCAGATTGTCGTAGAACAGTTCGGCTGGTTTTTCGCGGTTGAGGCCGATGCCGCCAACATGGGCAGCAAGGTGAACCACAATGTCTTGTTGATCAACAGCTCGTTGGCAGCTTTCCAGCGATCGCAGATCGGTATTGTGCGATCGCGGAATGGTAATCTTCTCTAATTCCGCACCGGCTTGGCAAA
The DNA here is from genome assembly GCF_057732415.1 of Thainema salinarum CENA647. Lineage (NCBI taxonomy): Bacteria > Bacillati > Cyanobacteriota > Cyanophyceae > Leptolyngbyales > Leptolyngbyaceae > Thainema > Thainema salinarum. The sequence goes on along the minus strand of NZ_JBYJZJ010000022.1, from coordinate 4,552,105 downwards.
GCTGGTCAACAACTTGTTGACCTAAGAAACCTGCACCGCCAGTGACCAGAATGCGTTTCCCAGCTAGGGGCAAGATGGTCATGACTATCCACCTGTCTTTTTAGAACGTTTTCAGCGGTTGTTTTGCATGTTAGAGAGGGTTCATTTAGCCGCAATTAGGAAATTAAAGAACCCAGACTTTGACGGATGGTTGCCATATCTAAGGGATTAACGGAATCTTTGCCCTGACCAGAGTTCCCAATACCAAGAGCATGGAGATCGGCTTCAACCATCAGCTTCACCAGCCCTTCAAAGGTGACGCTAGGTTCCCAACCGAGCTGTGTTTTGGCCTTAGCTGGGTCGCCGATCAGCAAATCAACTTCTGCTGGACGTAGATAACGCTCATCGAACTCTACGTACTGCTCCCAGTTCAGGTTGACATAGCCAAAGGCGGCCTCTAAAAACTCTCGGACAGAATGGGTTTCCCCTGTAGCTACCACATAGTCATCTGCCACATCCTGTTGCAGCATCAGCCACATAGCCCGAACGTAATCTTTGGCATATCCCCAGTCTCGTTTGGCGTCTAGGTTGCCCATGTAGAGCTTTTTCTGCTGGCCAGCCGCAATTCGCGCCACTGCACGGGTGATTTTGCGGGTGACAAAGGTTTCACCACGGCGGGGAGACTCATGGTTGAACAAAATGCCGTTGCAGGCAAATAGGTTGTAAGACTCACGATAGTTGACGGTTTGCCAGTGGGCATACACCTTAGCGCAGGCGTAGGGACTGCGAGGATAAAACGGCGTGGTTTCTTTCTGAGGAACATCCTGAACTTTGCCGAACATTTCAGACGATCCCGCCTGATAAAAGCGCACTTCGATGCCTGTGCGGTGCTGGTAGTCGCGAATGGCTTCTAGCAAACGCAGCGATCCCATGCCAACCGTATCGACGGTGTATTCCGGCGAGTCAAAGCTGACCCGCACATGGGACTGCGCTCCTAAGTTATAGATTTCGACTGGTTTAACTTCTTCTAAAATTCGCCGCAGCGTTGTACCGTCGGTTAAATCACCATAGTGCAAGAACAGACGAGCGTTTTCGTTATGGGGGTCAACGTAAATATGATCTAGGCGATCGGTATTAAATGTTGATGTTCGGCGGATAATGCCATGCACCTCATATCCTTTCTGCAACAGCAATTCAGCTAGATAGGAGCCGTCTTGCCCTGTAATACCCGTGATAAGGGCGCATTTTGCCTGTGTCATCCTCAGTGTCCTTGGTTATGTATGACTGCAGAAGTAGGTCAGCATCAGTTATCTCCAGCTCAAAAACTGGGCGCTGCCAAAATTTTTGATTGAGGTCAACGTAAGCTGAACTACTTGGACTCAAATTGTTCACCCGGTGGGGTGGACTGGATAAGAGTCGATCGAGGAGCGAGACTTGGGGGGTAAAGTAACCATTTGTCCGCTAAAAACTCAGTGAAGTTCAGTCTGAATCGAGCTTCACCAGCCTCATTGTTGATCATGCCCCTTTTGTTTCCGAAACAAACATTTGCAGTCTTAGCGATCTGGAGCAATGAAAAAGCACTCCTGTTGAACAAGAGTGCTCTATGTTGTGCTTGACCATAGTCATGCTGTTTGGACTGTGTGCTGCCTGTTACCAATGCACTGGTTTTATGCAGATGGCTGTGTGACAGGCGGCTACATGATAAATCGTGCGATCGCACATTGCAGATGCTGTTGCATTCTATGCTGTGGGTAGACCAGCGCGGAAATGTGCGCCGCGATAGATCAACTCAATCGTGCGTTTAAAGTTGGGTAACCGAATGGAGTGATGGAAATGAACAGGACGACCACGATAGGTTCCTACCGTTTCCAAATCACTGATGTCGATATGAGGTGGGTTGTAGTCGTACGTTACGCCACGATAGGTCAGTTGCATATTCGCCTCCAAATGTATGAATCGATGTTTGGGGCGCGTTCCTTCGGGAAATTCCCTACTTCCGTTTCTCAGCTTGAGAAATGAACGGTTTGTTTTTCTGTATCTAATTTTACAGTTTGCACTTGGATTGATCAATTCATTGTCAGGAACAACTGACAAAATGAAGTATTGCTTAATCTGGATATGAATTGAGATGTAGGGGCACTGCCCCTACATCTCAATTCATACTTAAAATCGGCAATCCCCAAAACAAAGTATTGAGACAAAAGCATGGCAACGCCATGCCGACGTAACACACCGCGAGTTACAAAACCACTGAATCTAACCGATTTCATGGTTGATGTGCGGCGCTCAGCGCCACATCAACCATGAAAACCAACGAAATAGAGCTGGCTGGACTACTGCTGACGAGTGGAAAGGGTGAGCACCTGGGGCGGAGTTGCATCGGGTGGATAGAGCAAGTTGACTTGAACCGTGGTAGATGTTTCTGGCTGTAGCTTGAGCTTGAGCAGTCTTGCTCTGGATTCACCCCGCTGCTGAACGAGGTGCGTGTAGTGGGTTTGAGAATTGCCTTGAGCATCGATGTAGCGAACGCCAACGGTGCCGCGAAAGAAGGTTTGTGTGGGCGGTTCCTCGTAAAACTGTAAGCCTGCGGTTGATAGCTCAGACTCCTTCAGCGGCGTTTGCCAGAGAATCTCAACCGTTTGAGTTTGAGCGGTTGGATTATGTAGCGGCAGGGTGAGGCTGTACTCTACGCCGTAGTTGCCGTGATGCTCATAAGCCGTGTCGGCATATCGCACCAGCATGGGAGCGCTCTGGTTTTGGTTGGTGCCGAGTTCGCCACCTCGCAGCAGGCTGATGCCGTAAGAATAGGACTCACCAGGATGTGGGATTCTCAAACTTCTGCCGCTGGGTAAGTCTGCTAGGAAGGCATTCCATTGCGCACCCTGCGCGACACCCGCAACCCGACCGTAGATAATCTGTCCCTGTTGATTGGGTGGAGTGGGAGTGCGATCGCGGGGACTAGCCAATCCAGATTGAGTAAGTAACGCTTCCCACTCCGCTAAGGTCGGTGCTCGTTCCTCCAATGCCTCTGGATCTTCATCGGCATCTATATCAGGATTATTAGAATCGCGCTCGGGTTCATCACCTTCGTCATCATCTTCCTCATTTGGCCAATATCGACTGTCTTTAGTCGCTTCATTTTCAATAGGAAAAGTTTGGGCATTACCTTGGGATTCGTCTATGAAATCTGTTGAATCTGCTGAATCTGTGGCAGCGGGTGGTGCGTACTGAGCCAAACTTGCGACATAGACAGGGGCGCTACTGCGAACCTGCAACAAGGTGGAGCGACCGTTCAATGGTGGGTCTAACTCCCGCACTGGAATTGGTGCATTAAGCACCATGCGGCTTTCACCGGGAGGGATGATAATTTGGGCCGGAAAATCTGACTGACGGCGACCTCGGAGGATATCGCTCATGACGCGGCTGCCGGGGCCTGCGTAGACGGAACCGTCTGGATTATTTAACTGACTCGGCAAGTCAATAAACGGGGCATCGGGCTGACTTAAGTAGCTAGCAGCGGCCAGAATATCCAATGTGACGGGCTGCGTACCAGGATTGTTAACAAGGATACCGAGATACAGCGATCGCAGATCTTCTGGTGTTGGAGCCTTAGCAACGTGATGGGCAAAAATGTCAAAGCGCCCAGTTAGTGGAAAGTTTAAGTGAGCCGCAGGAACAGCCATGCCATCGGGTGGAAAGGTAGACAACAAGATGCCAGGCGTTTGTACCAGTTCAGGGCTATTGCTGTTGAAGACAGGTGTATCGTCTAGTGATCCCTGCAAGGGTCGAACCTGCTGAGGTTGCACATAAACCTCTGGAACAGCTTCGGGTGGTTCGGGTGCCACTACCGCAGGAGTTGTCTGCGCCAAAGTAAGAGTCGGAAGTAGAAAGAACATCACGCGTTGAACAAGGGATAAATTGAAATAAATTATGACGATAGAAAAATCGTTTTTTGTTGCAACTCCTTCATAAACATGCAACTTTATTAAGTGATTCAGGCTACAGTCATGCAGAGAACAATCTGGATGAATTTTTCACAAAGCACGTTTGAATACAGTCACACGGTTACGCCTCAATTTCAATGAGGATTGAACTAGGTTAACCTTCGTGGCACTACATTGAGGAGTTTGATCCAATCATGAAGAAGTCTTTTTCGAATCTGGCAGGAACTCTCAAACTGCGCTCCATTGCAACAATAACCGTAGCAGCTTTAGCTGGCGGAATGTTTGCGGCAGCTTGTCAGGCTCCGTCTGATACTGACACGGCAACTGAGGGTGCTGAAACAGAGACGACTGAAGAAACCGCAGCAGCCAGTGGTGATGGTCTTAAATTGGGAGCACTGTTGCCCGCAACGGGTGATCTGTCCTCCATCGGCCAACCGATGCTAGATGCGATTCCGTTGGCTGTGGATACCGTAAATGCCTGCGGTGGTATCAACGGCGCAGATGTCACGCTCGTGATTGAAGACGACCAAACCGATCCGACGGCAGGCGCTAGCGCCATGACCAAATTGGTTGAGGCCGATCAGGTTCATGCCGTTGTAGGTTCATTTGCAAGTAGCGTATCCAGTGCAGCGGTTGATGTCGCTGTCCGCAATCAGGTTCCAATGGTGTCTCCCGGTAGCACCAGCCCTGTCTTTACCGAACAAGCCAGGGAAGGTGCATTTGAGGGATACTGGGCGCGGACGGCTCCCCCAGATACCTATCAGGCCGAAGCGCTGGCTCAGTTGGCAATCGACGAAGGCTTGACCAATGTCGCTACTGCCGTAATCAACAACGACTACGGTGTTGGCTTTGAACAGGCGTTTGTTACAGCCTTTGAAGAACGAGGCGGCACCGTTGTCAATAAAGACAATCCCGTTCGCTATGACCCCAAGGCGACTACATTTGAGTCAGAAGCATCAGCAGCATTTGGCAGCAAGCCCGATGCCGTGCTGGGTGTACTCTACGCTGAAACGGGTTCGCTACTGCTGCGGTCTGCCTATGAGCAGGGTTTGACCGATGGTGTTCAGATTCTACTGACCGATGGTGTACAGACGGAAACCTTCCCAGAAGATGTTGGTAAGACCTCTGATGGTGGCTTTATTTTGTCTGATGCACTCGGTACTGTGCCTGGTGCAGGTGGCGAAGGTCTGTCTGACTTCACGGCACTGTGGGAAGAGCAAACTGGCTCCGCTCCTGGCGCATTTGTGCCTCACACCTGGGATGCGGCTGTGTTATTGATGCTGGCAGCTGAGGCGGCTGGTGAGAACAATGGTGAAGCGATCGCAGCTCAACTGCGGGAGGTAGCCAGCGGTGGTACGCCTGTAACGGATGTTTGCGAAGCTCTAGAACTGATTCGCAACGGCGAAGATATTGACTATCAGGGCGCGAGCGGTGCCGTTGATATCGATGAGTATGGCGACGTAGTTGGCCCATACGATATCTGGAAGGTCAATACCGAAGGCAAGATCGAGACGGTTGACCAAGTTCAACTGTAGCGATCGCAGTTTTTACCTAATCTAAACGTAGGGGCGAATGGCCATTCGCCCCTACTGTTGTATTGGCCATTTGCATCCGACTAACCATCAATCGTTGTTTTGTTGATAGCGCTTGAGTAATTCCGGCAGATGGTCATATCCGTCTACGCCGATGGCCGCGATAATGCGCGATCGCTGTTCAGCCAGCAAATTTTGAAATGCCTCATCACCAATTTGTCCTCGCAAAATTGTGAGGACTTTGGCCGGATAGCGCCATTCTTCCGAGGCCATTTGTTCAAGTAAATACATGGCTAGGCTGCCAGTTGCGATCGCAGATGCGGCTTGATCTAGCTGGTATTGCGCTTCGGCTAAATAGGCCATATTGGTTGCTTGCAGGTATAAATCCCCGGCAAACTGGGCGGCTTGAATGCCGCCTTCTAGGTAGGGAATGGCGGCTTGGGGCTTTTGATTCATCACTTGAGCAATGCCTAAACTGCTGAGACAGAGGGCCTGGCTTTGCCGATCTCCCAGCCGTTCCACTAGCTTCAAGCCCTGCTGCAGATACTGAATTGCCATTTCGCTGGTGTCAGTATCCACACTGCCCTGCTGCTGCATCCGGAAGACTTCGCTGAAGCCGAGATTGGCTAAGGCATTGGCTTCTCCGGTGCGATCGCCTGCCTGCCGCGCCAAAATCAAAGCGCGCTGGCTGTAGCTGACGGCTTGGTCGTACTGCTGCTGGGCCACATACGTGCGGCTGAGGTGATTCAAATTGGCAATTTGGCAGGTCATATCCTCCGCTTTCTGAGCAATTTCCAGCGCCTGCTCATGAAACTGGATGGCGTTATCGTAGCGACCAAGCCCCCGCTGCGACGATCCCAGTAGCGTTAAAATTCGCGCCTTCTCTGCCGTCCCTTCCGCCTGTTTCAGCGGCTGATCCAGGTAATCCAGCGTATCCCGCAGATAGCGACCGGAGAACGAGGCAAACAGACCGCCGTACAGCGGAAAATAGTCCCGCAGCGCAAAGGAGCGCAGGATTTGCAGCGTCATTTGAAAGCAAGCCTGCATCATGCGATCGCGGCTGGTGGCATTCAACGTCGCAGCCTGATTAAAGCCACTGGCCAACTGCGACCACAGCACCGCAAAAGCCAAGTAGGTCGAAATCGAGAGTTTAGAGCCAACCTTTGAGTCATAAACTAGCTTGTCAAACCAGTTGACCAGTCCCTGCTGCAAGCAGCGCAGTGTAATCATCAAGCCCACCCAGTCTTGATTGGAAAGCCCATGCTTGGCGGCATATTCGACCGCTGATTCCTCCAAAGCCAGCGTGTGAAAGAGCTGCTTGGGCGCGGCATGGCTGACCTTTTTCTCCCAGGTTGCCCAAGGCCCATACTGTCCTGGCGATCCGGCAAAGCCAATTGATCCCCGCGCTTGGTCGTACAGCCAACTGACGAGATCGGTTTCCAGTTCCTGCCAAGATTGCAGCCCCTGCTGAACGCCAGCAGCCAGTGCTTCCACACCTTCGTGCATTTCGGGGTGGAGGGCCTGAGCCGACTGTTGCAGAGATTTAGCCAACTCGCGCCATTGGCTCAGAGTGAAACTGCGATCGCGGTTTGGATCCAGTTCCTGCACCAGTACTGCAAGCTGTTCGGCAGGTTCAGCATTCAGAATCCGCTCCGTCGCGTCATCAATTTGGGTATTGGACGCATTCTCCGCCTGCCACTTTTCCCATTCGGTCTGAATCGTCTTCAATGCCCGCAGCTTGCGCTCAACCTTAGCGAGCTTCAGCTCATCGGTTTGCGTTTCCTTTTCCTTATCTAGGGCTGTCCGTCGATCCCCCAAACAGCGGTCAAAAATTTCACCGCCGCCTTTAGGAACGCCTGCTTGCAGTAGTTGATTCACCTGTGCGGTCGAGCGAATATTGCCCTTCAGCGTCATTTGAATGATTTCGTCGATTAAAGCCAAACTGCGATCGCGCATGGACGGAGTGTTGGATGGGGCAGAGTCAGACATGGGGGTGAGGGAGTAAAGGGTGGATGGGCAGGAGAGTAGATGGGTGGGAGGGTGGATGGGTTTGGGATTGCTTTTGTATTTACCTTAGCGTGTATGGTAATGGCTAAAATTCGGTTGGTAATTCGCTGTAAGAAGATGTTAAGTCCATTCAGCTTATATTGATGCTTTAACTACAACTCCAAATAAAGCCCCATTTCTTCCCCCTACTCCCCTGCCCCCTGCTCCAATCACCTGACTCTAGCTTCATGGCAACAGCAGGATTAGCACTCTATCCAGGCTTATGAATACTCCGTCCCATTTTTTGATGACTGTGGCACTAGATAAGACGCTGCCGCGCGTTCCGATTGTCAAAAGTGCGTTCTTATTGGGATCAGTTGCGCCGGATATTCCGCTCTGGTTGCTGTCGATTGGCGGCATGGTTTACTACCAATACGTTCTCGGCTGGAGCGCAGCGGATACGTTTAACCACATGTTCGATACGCTGTTTTTTCATGATCCGGTGTGGATGACGCTGCACAATTTTTTGCATTCACCCATAATTCTGTTGACAGGAATTGCCATCGTTTGGCGATCGCGGCGCAACATTGGGTCGCGATCGCGCTGGTTCTTCTGGTTCTTTCTCGCCTGTCTGCTACACAGCGGTGTTGATATTGTGACCCACGTAGACGATGGCCCCCTGATCTTCTTCCCTCTCGATTGGCAGACCCGCTTTCAAAGCGCCATCAGCTACTGGGACGACCGCCACCACGCCCAAACCTTCGCCATATTTGAACAATCCACCAATCTATTCTTCATCACCTACCTACTCGCCCCCCGCATCTATCGCTATCTGCACCGCCTTCGCCACCACCAATCCTAAAAGCTGCCCCCAAAAGCCCCCCATCTCCCTTGGCCCCCCTGCCTAAATACCCCACCCATCCACCCTCCTACCCATCCACTATCCACTCCCAACACCCCCGACCACTTCCGCTATACTGTAAAACTGTGCCTTTTACTGTGCCGTTCACAAATCTGCGGAATTCATCATGCTCAGAGCCGGAATCGTCGGACTGCCCAACGTTGGCAAATCTACTCTTTTCAATGCGCTCGTCGCCAATGCCAAGGCTCAAGCTGCCAATTTTCCCTTTTGCACAATTGAACCGAATGTCGGCGTAGTTGCCGTTCCGGATGAGCGGCTGAATGTCCTGGCCAAAATTTCGGAATCGGCTGAGATTGTTCCGGCCCGCGTCGAGTTCGTCGATATCGCTGGACTAGTGAAAGGTGCCAGCAAAGGCGAAGGTTTGGGTAACCAGTTTTTGGCCAATATTCGCGAAGTGGATGCGATTGTCCATGTCGTCCGCTGTTTTGAAAATGACGACATCATTCACGTTTCGGGTTCAATTGACCCCATTCGCGACATTGAAGTGATTACGCTAGAACTGGCTTTGTCTGACCTGGCTCAGCTGGAAAAGCGGATTGAGCGCGCCCGCAAACAGGCTCGCACCGACAAAAATGTTCAGGCCGAAGTGGAAGCAATTGAGAAAATTCTGCCCGTCCTCAACGAAGGGCAACCTGCTCGTTTGGTCGAGCTGACCGAAGAAGAAGAATTACTGATCAAACCGCTGGGCCTGCTGACTCGCAAGCCGATTATTTATGCCGCCAATGTGTCTGAAGATGATCTGGCGACGGGTAACGAGTACGTGGAAAAAGTCAGAGCGCTGGCGGCGAAGGAAGATGCTGAAGTGGTGATCATCTCAGCTCAGGTTGAAGCCGAACTGATTGAGCTGCCGGAAGAGGAGCGGGGCGAGTTTTTAGAATCGCTCGGCGTTGAAGAAGGTGGCCTGAAATCGCTGATTCGCGCCACCTACGAGCTGCTTGGGTTACGCACCTATTTCACAACTGGCCCTAAGGAAACGCGGGCTTGGACCATCCGGGCTGGCATGTTGGCTCCCCAAGCCGCAGGCGTCATTCATACCGACTTTGAGCGAGGATTCATCCGGGCAGAAACGGTTGCTTACAACGACCTGGTTGAAAACGGTTCAATGAATGCGGCCAAAGATAAGGGATTGGTTCGCAGTGAAGGCAAAGAGTACGTTGTCCAAGAAGGCGACGTTCTCCTGTTCCGTTTCAATGTGTAATATCAGTTCTACAAATTAGCGTTACAGATGCGGTGAGCATCCGTCTCGAAGTTTAAGCTGGATCTGGAGCTGAGATCGCAGCTCCAGATCCAAATCAAACTACCATCACTCCGAATCGACCCGTGCTGCTTGTTCTATGCTCATGCAGCACGGGTCGATTCGTTTGTTATCCTGATTCCCTAACATAGCCGAGCACAAACCAAAGAAAACATAATTAATCCCGCGATCCCCACAATTCGTCGCCAATATAAATGGTGACGTGAGTGCCGTGGTCAGCACAAATCCGGATGATTCGAAATTTGCATCGGTTTGTGTTGATAACGCTAGATGGAAATTGAATAAACATCAAATTTGCAGTTGTTCGGTTCACAGCAGTTTGGGCTGCAAATTTGAGTCCAGCATTATTCAGGAACTGAAGGTAATTTTATGGCTCCCATCAAAGTTGGCATCAATGGTTTTGGCCGGATTGGTCGTCTCGTATTTCGTGCCGCTATCCACAATTCCAACATCGAGTTTGTTGGCATCAACGACTTAGTCCCGCCCGAAAATTTAGCTTATTTGCTGAAGTATGATTCAACCCACGGGCGCTTCAATGGCACAGTAGAAGCTAAAGCTGACGGGATTGTCGTGAACGGCAAGTTTATTCCCTGTGTCGCCGTTCGCAATCCAGCGGAACTGCCGTGGGGAGAATACGGCACAGATTACGTTGTGGAATCCACAGGTTTGTTCACCACCTACGACGGTGCGGCTAATCATCTGACCGCAGGTGCCAAGCGGGTCGTGATTTCGGCTCCCACAAAAGATCCAGAACGGGTGCCCACCTTCTTGGTTGGCGTTAACCATGACACGTTTAATCCCGAAACGGACAAGATTGTGTCGAACGCAAGCTGCACGACCAACTGCTTGGCTCCGGTTGCCAAGGTAATTAACGATAACTTCGGCTTGGTTGAAGGCTTGATGACCACTGTTCATGCATCAACTGCGACTCAGCCGACAGTTGATGGCCCCAGCAAGAAAGACATGCGCGGTGGCCGGGGTGCTGGTCAAAACATTATTCCGGCATCTACGGGTGCGGCGAAAGCTGTAACGCTAGTGCTACCAGAGCTGAAAGGTAAGCTGACTGGGATGGCGCTGCGTGTTCCCACTCCAGACGTTTCGGTGGTTGACCTGACCTTCCGTACCGAAAAAGCCACTAGCTATCAGGCGATCTGCGACGCCATGAAGCAGGCTTCTGAAAGCTACTTGAAAGGAGTTCTGGGCTACACGGATGAGCCAGTCGTCTCGACTGACTTCGTCACCGATCCGCGCTCTAGCATTTTTGATGCCGGGGCTGGCATGGAGCTGAACAGTAACTTCTTCAAGGTAATTGCCTGGTACGACAACGAGTGGGGCTATTCAAATCGAGTGGTGGATTTGATGCTGACAATGGCCATGGAGGACGGCATTTTGAGCGAAGCCAGTGCGTTTAATAGTGCAACACCTGCCATGTCTTATTAAGGTTTAACGTCGGAGTAAGGGCGAATGGCCATTCGCCCTTACATAAGATCAATTGAAAGATCCATCGAAGAATTGAGTTTCTGCGATCGCAACCTGAATTGACATAGGATAGAAATCCCAATACTGAACGAAACCCTATGGCAACTTGGCAGTGCGTGAAGCAGTGTGGTGCATGCTGCAATCTTGAACCGGATGATCGGCCCGATTTAGATCAGTATCTGAGTGAGGCGGAGTTAGCCCAGTACCTCAGTATGGTGGGTGAAGGAGGCTGGTGCATCCATTTTGATCACGATTCACGACTCTGCACCATTTACGATGAGCGGCCTCGCTTCTGTCGGGTGAAGCCCGATATCTTTCAGGAGATGTATGACATTGCACCGGAAGATTTTAATGACTTTGCGATCGCATGTTGTGAAGAGCAGATAGAAGGCGTTTACGGTGACGATAGTCCTGAGCAAGAGCGCTATCGTCAGATTGTTGTTTAGCTGAGTGGGCTAAATCGGTTGCCTAGCAGAGGAAGCGAGCAAAGCAAAACATGCGCAAAGCTTTGTGGCATGAGACTTTCAGAGGATACGTGGATAAAGGTTAAATCTTTCTGCAAAAAAGAGGGTAAAAACACTTGACACTATCGGTCATACTGCTGTTAATATACATAAGCTGACATCAATGGGGTGTCGCCAAGTGGTAAGGCAGCGGGTTTTGGTCCCGCCATTCCTAGGTTCGAATCCTAGCACCCCAGTTAAGGTTCTACTATCAAAGAGGGGCACAGTACGCTGTGCCCCTCTTTGATTTTTTGAGATGTAGGGTATGACTCAAGGGACAACGAACGGAGTTCGATGCGCGATCGCAATGGGCAGCAACCTGGGAGATTCAGTGGCGATTCTGTCGGGGGCGCTGACCACTCTCAATCAACAGGCAGAGATTGAGCTGGTGGAACAGTCATCACTGTATCGCACGGCCCCTGTCGGCCCACCCCAACCCGACTATCTCAATGCCTGTGCCGTCATTCGCACAACGCTACCAGCGCCAGATTTAATGCAGCGACTGCTGGCGATTGAGGCTCAGTTTGGGCGGGTGCGGCGAGAGCGTTGGGGAGCGCGACATCTAGATTTGGATTTGCTGCTGTACGGCGATCAGATCATTCAAACCGAAACGCTGTATGTGCCGCATCCTCGGTTTCGAGAGCGCGCCTTTGTGCTGGTGCCGCTATCCGATGTGGCAGCAGACTGGCTCGATCCGGTGACGGGACATGAGATCGCAGATCTCGTGAAAGCGGTAGACTGTTCTGGTGTTTATCGTCTATGAGGTCAATCAATGCCCCTGGGACAAGAGCCTGCCAAGGTTTTGCAGCAGCGATTGTATTATGCAGGCCGCAAGTTTAGCTTTGAAGTGAATCGCCTGCGGTTGCCGAATCAGGTGGAGGGCGACTGGGAATGTATTCGCCATCCCGGTGGGGCGTTAGCGGTGCCTGTGTTATCAGACGGGCGGCTGGTGCTGGTGCGGCAGTATCGCTTTGCGTTGCAGGGGCGACTGCTGGAGTTTCCGGCAGGCACGGTTGAGCCAGATGAAGATCCGGCTGAAACGATTCGGCGTGAAATTGAAGAAGAAACGGGCTATCGGGCGGGCAAGTGGCAAAAGCTAGGCGAGTTTGCCCTGGCTCCTGGTTACTCTGATGAGCTAATTTATGCGTTTTTGGCCCAAGATTTAGAGGAGCTGGAAACGCCACCGGATCAGGATGCGGACGAGGATATTGAAGTGGTGCTGATGACACCGGAAGAACTAGAGAAGGCAATTTTGGCAGGTGAACCTGTAGATTCGAAATCAATTTCAAGTTTTTTGTTGGCGAAACCGTATTTTTAGAAAACGTTAGAACGTTCCAACGTTTTTCGCAGAACAACATTTCGAATTGAGTAATTGAGTAGGCTTAGGCAGGTCAGTTTCAGGGGGTGAGATCGCAAGGGGTAAGCGAATGGTGAAGATCACCTGCTGGGGCGGACTGCTGACATGGATGGTGCCGGATAGGTGTTCGACTAATTGTTTAACCAGAGCTAAACCTAAACCTGTGCCGCCGTGCTTCCAGGGATCGTTGTTGGGCACTCGGTAGAACTTGTCAAAAATGCGCTCTCGCTCGGCAGCAGCGATTTTGGTGCCTGTGTTGCTGATTGTCAACTCAACCTGGTTTGAGTCGGTCGTTAACGCTAAATGAACAGTGATCGTTTCCTGAGCGGGCGTATATTTGCAGGCGTTATTCAGCAGTTCGGCCACAATCCGGTCTAGATCGGCTGCGTCGGTGGTGAGCACGATGGCTTGGGACGGCAGTTCAAGCTGGAAGGTTTGCTGCTGCGACTCCGCTCGCTCAACGAAGGGTGGAACGACATAGGACAGCCAAATGCCAAGATCAAAGGTGGTCGGGTTGGGCTGCTTTTGGTTGGACTGCAGCCGCGAAAGGTCAAGCAGATCATTGATTAGGCTCAGTTCGCGATCGCACTCATCCTTTAAAATTCTGAGATACTGTTCAATTCGATTGGTGCGGGTAATGCTGCTGAGTTGATGCAGCATGATGGCCAGCATGTGAGTTGCCATTTTAATGTTGGCCATTGGTGTCCGCAGCTCATGGGATACGGTGCTGAGGAAGTCATCCTTGAGCTGGTTGAGCTTTTCAAGCGCTTTAACCTGAGTTTGAGCGGCTTGATAAAGTCGTGCTTGGCGAATTGCGATCGCACATTGGTTGGCGATTTGCTGGATCAGTCGAATCTCAACTGCATCAAATGGAGCATCCACGGGCCGCATCAGCAGCAGATCGCCAATGGTTTGGTTGTTGTCCACAATGGGACAGACGACAATGCACATCCATTCGCGCGGCTGATCGGTGAGTAAGGTGCAGAACTGAAAGGCCTGGCCGTCGCTGAGCTGCTGATAGATTTCGGGATATCGCTCCACAGGTAAAACAACATGATATTCCTGCAAGCTGAGATTGCCTTGATATTCATCTAATACTTGAACTGCGAGCGGCACAGGCCGCTGGGGGATACTAACCGATGCAGCTTGAGGGGCCGAATGTTGGATGGCTGCATCTGGTAATTCCGGTAACTGGTAAAGCGCGGTGTTACAGGCCACAACCTGGAGCGCTTCAGCCAGTTCCCAAACGGCGCTGTGGAGGATTTGCTGCTCGTCTAGGCTATCGCGGACTTTGTCGGTAATTCGCTTAAGTAATGCTTCAAACAACAGGGCTTGCTCAAGCTGTTGGGTACGCTGCTGTACCTGCTGCTCTAAATTGGCATTGAGCTGCTGCACCTGCTGATAGAGTTCAGACTGCTGGATGGCGATGCTGACTTGTAGAGCAAGCTGCTGGAGAAACTCGATTTCTTCGCTGCGCCAGGAACGTGGGGCAGAACAGTGCTGAGCCACGAGCATGCCCCAGAGGCGATCTCGCTGATGCTGATCTTCCTGTAAAACTGGGATCACGAGGCACGCTTTAGTTTGGCAACGGGTGAGAACCTGGCGATAGGCCATCGGCAGGGGAGCCGTTTCCACATTTGCGATCGCTTGAATCATGCCCTGCTGACTGTACTGCGCTTGCTGAGTCGCAAACCAGTCGCCCCGAAACGGCTGATGCCGAATTGATGTCCAGCCTGCCTGTACCGATTCAACCGCTACCGTACCGCTCCAGTTGGCATCAAAGCGGTATAGAATCACGCGATCGGTCTTGAGGAAGCTGCGCACTTCCGCCACCGTCGTATTCAACACTTGATTCAGATCTAACGAGTGGCGAATTCGCTGCGCGACTGTGCTGAGGAGCTGATCTCGTTCAACCTGTCGCCGAATGGCATCTTGGCGCTGTTTTTGCTCAGTGATGTCTCGGGCGGCCCCATAAATATAGCCATTTTCTGGTTCTGGCATAGCGATCCAGGCAAGCCAGCGATAGGAGCCGTCTTGATGGCGATAGCGATTCTCAAAGTGATATGTTTTTTGTCCACGGGCCAATTTTTCGAGTTCAGCCAGCGTTTTGCCTTGGTCGTCTGGATGAACAAAATCCAGAAAAGGGTGCGCGAGCAACTCGGCATCGTCGTAACCTAAAATGCGTTGGAAGGCCGGATTAACCTGCTTGAAGTAGCCGTCCATACTGACCACGCACAGCATTTCAATTGGCATTGTAAAAAAGCGATCGCGTTCTTCTTGCAGCCGTTTGCGATCGCTGATGTCTTCAATCACCGCAACAAAATACTTTGGCTCTCCTGCCGCTGAGCGCACCAGGCTAAGCGTCAAATGTGTCCAGACGCTGGAGCCATCTCGGCGGATACAGCGCTTTTCGGTTAAATAATCGGGCTTTTGCGGCTCGACCAGCAAAGCCTGTATGTGTTGCTGATCACGTGCGAGATCGTCCGGATGAGTAATTTCGTGAAATGTGAGCTGGAGCAACTCGTCCAGTTCGTAACCCAGAATGTGACAGATTTTTTGATTGACCTGTAGAAGTTGGCCGCTCAATGCCACTTCCGCCACGCCAACGGCAACTTGCTCAAACGTGGCGCGAAAGCGTTCTTCACTGTCCCGCAGTTGGGCTTCAGACTGCTGGCGCTGTTCAACCTCACGGCGCAGTTTCCGATTAAAGCGCGCCAGCGTTAGATCTCGCCAAACTGCACAGCTAGCTAGCAATACCAAAAATAGGGTCATCATGACCCAAGTAATGCGGTGGATTGTCCAAAACGGCGTGGGTGTGCCATACCACTGCTGATAAATGGCCCGGTACTGCGCGGTGTCAATAAACTGCTGCACCGCCTGATCGAGCCGTTGCAGGAGTGCAGGTTGATCAGGCTGAACTGCGATCGCACGTTTAACTTCTTGCAGCGGTGCACCCACAATCTTAATCCGTTGCTCAACCCGCGCCTGCCGCGCCAATTTCAGAAAGACGGGTTCTGGATAAATGACAGCATCGACTTCACCCGCCAGCAGATGCAGCAGCGCGGCTTCTGGCGTATCGACGGTAATCATCTCGATTCTGCCGTTAGCACCGTGCGCTTGGTTGTAGTCCGCCAAGATGGACTGAGCCACATTGGTCTGCACGACAGCAACGGGATGATTGACCAAATCATCTAGTGTTGCAATATTGGGGGTAGCGCGACGGACGGCAATGGCAACGGGACAGGTTTCGATCGGCGATGTAAACGCCATCTGAGCCTGGCGCTTCGCCAAAATGCCAAAATTGGGAATCAAGTCAGCTTCACCCGCTAAAAATGCCGCTTGGACTGCTGGCCAACTGGATTCCACTTGATAGGTGACGTTGAGATTCGCCAAATCGGCAATTTCATCCATTACATCAATGGCGAATCCCGTTGGCACGCCATCATCAGACACTGCGTACTGCGGCGGAAAGTTGGCTGGAATTACTGCGGTAACAGCGAGAGGTGCTTGAGCCTGAGACGTTGGAACGACGGACGGTGTCGTCTGATGCGTAGCCAAAGCGTGAGCGACGGATAGTTCAATTCCTGGAAACACGCTCACTAACAGTAAACCGTATAGGCCACTGAGTACCAGTCCCACGCTGAACAACCCCAGCCAACACCAATGACGCCGTCTGGGGTTGGCTCGTCGTTTTGCATCCTGTTTATAGCGCAATAGTTGACAGCCTGATAAAAACAGCGACATCTGCTGCGATCGCACCCAACTCATACTCAGCCCTAATTTGACTAGAGAAAACACACTCATAGAGTGCCCGCCAATTCACGCTGTTCTCTATGGCGCAATATAAGTTCGGATAGGGTGAAAAGTGCTGAGTGCTAGGTGCTGGGTTTTAGGTTTTGGGTTCTAGGTTTTGGCTGCTGGGTGTTAGGTTTTGGATGGATGGGTGCTAGTCTTTACAAGCTCTCTACAGCCTTCTCCTCAAGCTCTCACTAATACTGAGCCGCCAATGCTGAAGAAAACCGGGTCGGCTGCATTTGCTCAATGAGCGGATCGGTTTGGGTTGCCATCCACTGCACGAAGCGAGGTGCGATCGCAGGTACGATCGCGAAGGGATTACTAAAGCCAGAAAATAGATAAGCGCCTTCGAGATTGGGGATATGGCCGACCAGCGGCACTCCGTCGCCGCTGAAGGCAACTAGACAGTGATGCCAGGTTCCGGCTAGAGACTGGAGCGTGGGCAAAACGTGGCCAATTGCCTGACGCAGATGGGCTTCGCTGGCGGCAGGATCAATTTCAGCCTGCGGATTGGTCAAGATGCGGCTGATCTGGCCCATGCACAAATCGCCAGCAGCGAACTGCACCACGCCCACATCCAAAATTGTATTGTTGATTGCCGATTCTGCCTGGTTCCACTGCTGGTCGTGAGCAATGTCTCCAGCTTTTTTCTCAAGCTGGAAGCGCTGCAACTGGGCAGGCATGACCAAGGTTTGCAGTGTTAAATCAACGGGTGGAGTTTTAATCACCTCGGCATGAGTGAAGTAGACAGGGACGGTGATACCAACCTGCTGGAGGAGGCTGCGGCTCAGTCCTCCGGCTGCGATCGCAACTCGATCGGCAGAGACTAGACCGCTGGGGGTTTCAACACCCGTCACCCGGTTGCCCGTGCGCGTACAGCGAATCACCCGCTCAAATCGGATCTGGCCACCCAGTCGCTGAAATCCGTGATTGTAGGCTTCCACAATCGCCGTGGGTCGCACATGGCCATGTTGGACAGTGAACGCACCCGAGATAGCTGCCGGATTGAGCAGCGGCTCCATCTCACAAGCTTGCCCTCTATCCAGCAAAATTGGCGGATTAACGCATTCCGCGTAGCTTAGCGCCAGTAATTCGGTATCGCTCTCTGGCGAAATGGTCAGCAGTAAATCAAGCTCCCGCAGCTCGGTTGCATGATCCAGTTCATCCGGCAACTGATGATGGCGGTCGATGCCTTCCTGGGCCAACTGTCGCATCAAATCCGTTTTTCCCGACCAGTAGGCAATTCCACCGTAGCTACAGCGTGTTGCATTGTCGGCCTCAGGCTGCTGCTCAATTACCAGCACGGATAATCCTTGCTTTGCGAGTTCGTAGCTTAGAGCAGCCCCCGCCAAACCATTGCCAATTACAATCCAGTCGTATGTTGTCATGGGAGCGATAGAGTCTTCTTTTGGACTTTAACGGGGATATCTCTGTTGGTCAATTGGCCTTTAGGTACAAACACTCATCACCTGTATTAAACATAACGCATCGCGTCTCAGGCAGGGTGTTCGTGTTGTCCTACAGCGATAGAATGTGAGCTTTAGGCTCTACTGCGATCGCACTTCTGGACGGTCTGCATGAATCGCTGCGCGGCAACGCTTGATGATGATCTACTAAAACGCTATCGTTAAACCCTATAGTTGCGTTGTTTCGAGCTTTACATCACACCGTTCATCTCAACTCTCTCAACTCTCACTATTTGAACCTTAGAACTAATGACTGGTCGATCTGAACCTCGTTCGCTGCCGCCTGCTGTCCGTCGCATCGCCGGAGCTTTTCGCCTATTCGGCTGGATTAGCTTTTGGATTCAGCTCGTTTTAGGTGTGGTGGCCGCTGGCATTTTGTTGCTCTTGACCATTAGTCCAGCACCTAACACTGGAGCGAATAGTCCAGGGACAGGAGCGGGGCTTTTTCTAGCGACTGGGGGCATTTTAGCGCTGTTTGCGGGTGCGCTGTGGGCCTTCCGCTATTCCCGACTGGCTCGACAGTTGCGCTTCGGTGACTCTAACAGTCGGCCCAAACCGAAAGATGTCTTACAAGCAATACAGATCGGGCTGTTGATTAGCCTGCTGGGGATGTTGCTCACGCTATTGGGGGCAGAAATCATTGTCGGCTCGCTGTTTGTCAAATCGCTGTCTCAGCTAGGGGCAGGCATCGCTCTAGATCGAACCCAGTACATTCAGCCCCTTGATATCTTCATTGTTCAGGCATCTACCCATACGGCAGTGGCTCATTTTGCTGCGATCGCAATTGCGCTGTATCTGCTGCGTTTGGTTAATCGATAGTTGTTAGTTAGTGGAGCTGTTGGTTATATAGTTGTTGGTCAACAACGGTCGGTTGGTCATTGCTAATCGGTCATTTTAACCGTTAAGCCATTTTTGTGAGGAGTGAGAAATTTGGGCTTATGACAACTAGTGTTGAGCTATCCATTGGTGATCCAGCTCCTGATTTTACGCTGCCGGATGCAGAGGGCAATTCGGTGTCGCTTTCTGATCTGCGGGGCAAGCGAGTCGTGCTGTACTTTTATCCCCGCGACAATACGCCTGGCTGCACGAAAGAAGCCTGTGCTTTTCGGGATGTTTACCCCGATTTTCAGGCAAAGGACATGGTCGTTTTGGGTGTAAGTGCCGATGATGCCAAATCTCATAATAAGTTCATCACCAAGCACAGTTTGCCGTTTCCACTACTCATTGATGAAGGTGGCAAAGTTGCTGAATCCTACGGCAGCTACGGCTTAAAGAAATTCATGGGCAAAGAGTTTATGGGTGTGTTTCGCCATACGTTTGTGATTGATTCAGAGGGCAACATCGAAAAAATTTACCGAAAGGTTAAGCCAGACGTTCATCCTGCACAGATTCTTGATGAACTAAGCTAAGCCATCAGCCACAATCTGGATAAGCAAAAACGTTTGATCGAAGGTCATGATTTTGGGTTGTGTGGACATTTTATGAAAACCGCAATCCTGACCTCATGACCAATACCGAATCTATAGCGCTATGCGCTTGGAACCAAGCAGATAGTTTTTGAGAAGCCGCACGGGGCGCGGCTTCTCAAAAACTATCTGTCCTAACTTGATTACGTAAGGCTACAAAATCCGAAAATCCAAAGTGGAGACTCATATTCGCATGGGGCAAGTACGGCGCTACGCGAGGGCACTTCTAGGGCTTTTTCTCCGACGACCTATCTTAGGAACGACTGTGATTCCGGTATTACCGGATGGTCGCATCGTCATGGTGCGACGACGGGATAATGGTCGCTGGTCACTACCCGGTGGTCTGATTGACTGGGGAGAAGACGTGATCACAGCGGCAGCGCGAGAATTGGCGGAAGAAACAGGTTTGACCGTTCTACAAGTCCAGCGCTTAGTTGGTGTCTATTCCCATCCCAAACGCGACCCCCGCTTTCATTCCATCAGCGTTGCGATCGCAGTCGATGTGACAGGTGAATTTGCTATTCACGATATCCAAGAAATCTCCGAGATCCAAGCCTTCCCAAGCGACGGTTTACCGAATGAACCCCTCTCCCACGACCACGCCCGTCAGCTTCAGGATTATTTGACTGGGCAAATTGGACTGGTTTAGCAGTGTTGAGTGACAGGGTGGATGGGGAGATGAGTAGATGGGTGAATGGGTGGATGAGTGGATGGGTGGATGAGTGATGATCGAAACTTTTTGAAAAGTATCGTATTGTTAACCATATTGAAGCTTGTTTTGAACTGGCTTCCGAATGACGCATTGAATCAGGGAGACACTAGTGGTGCGACCACCTACAGCAGTTGATTTATCCTCTTCACAGCCGATTCGCACCCTGCGTTTGCGCTTATCCCAAGGGCAATTGTTCTGGCGAGAAGTGGGCAATGGCAATGGCTCAACTCTGCTGTTTTTGCATGGGTCTTGGCAAGATGGCGAACAGTGGCAGCCGTTCTTGGAGCAACTGGGGCAGACCTTTCACTGCTTGGCACCGGATTTACTGGGCTTTGGCGACTCGGAGCGATCGCAGCATCACTATTCTGTGGCGCTAGAAGTTGAGTGTCTGAATGAGTATCTTGATGCGCTGCGCGTGGAGCAGGTTGATATCGTGGGCCACTCGCTGGGTGGCTGGATTGGTGCCCAGTTAGCGCTCAAGTATCCCGATCGCGTGCGGAGTTTGGCGCTGATTGTGCCGGAAGGGGTGACGTCGAAGGCGTTGGCCAAGCGCTGGTGGAAATTCAAGCTGCTATCCGGTCGCGTCTCCTGGCTGGCGGGTTTGCTGCGCTTGATTCAGCCGATTGCGCGGGGACTGGGACAGCGGAAATCTGTGCAGAAATCTTTGGCTTGGCGACGCCAGTTGAAAACATCCCAAACGGCTTGCCAAATTCTGTTTCGGCGGCGTCGATCTGAGATTCAGTCGGAGTTATTGAATGAAGCTTTGCCGCATCTGCAAAAGCCTGTGCTGGTCTGCTACGGCGAGGATGATGCCCAAATTGAGGCGGAACTGAGTCAAACCTATGGGCGGTTGCTGCCGCAGGCCAAGCTGACGGTTTTATCTGGCTCTATGGCTTCTCCAGACTTTGATGAGAGACTGCAACCCCTGATCAATCAGCTTCAGGCTTGGCTCCAGGCGCGGTAAGCCTGGATGCCGTTGAAGATTAAATCAGGATTGTGATGGAGCTGGGCGTGATGGGAGGGAAAGCGCGATCGCACTTGTCTCCATAACCACTCTCCATCGCCACCAGTAAACACCACGGCAGCACTGGGATACTGTGCCCACCAGGTTTGCAGGTAATCCTGCACCCCGGCCAGCACAATGTGTAAAATGCCGCTCTGAATTGCCGTGGGCGTATCGGTCGCCCATCGAGGCGGGAGAGATTTTGCTGCATCTCCTGGAAGTGACTCAAAGGCATCGGGTAAGGCGGCTGTTTGCTGGGCGAGGGCTTGAAACTGAAGGCGGAGTCCGGGTGCGATCGCACCTCCTAGCAGTTCCTGTTCCGCAGTGGCTGCTGTAAAGGTTAGGGCAGTGCCGCCGTCAATGACTAGCACAGGCCAACCAGAGGTTTGTCCGGCTCCCCAGAGGGCTAAAATGCGATCGCAGCCCATTGTGGGATAGAGGCCCGTAATCGGTAGCTGATGGGCCTGGACGATTCGCACTGCCAGATATGGCTGCCAGAGCTGGGTTTGCGATGGGACAACGGAGGCGAGCCAGAGCGGTATTGCTTCAGCAGAAGTGGCTGACTGGATGACCTGGATGATCGCTGGAGATAGTTCGGCCAAACCTTGCCATGCCGATGGCGCAAACCGCTGAGCCGTCAACTGTTCAACCTGATTTGAACTTAAATGGGGTGTGTTCCAAGCTGCGGCCAGCGTGTCTTCCTGGAAAAGTGCCCAGTGCAGCCGTGAGTTGCCAATCATCAACGCTAACCAGCTAGCCCATTGGGCAGAATCAGTGGCCATTAAGCCTTGTCTGTGGATGCTGCGGGAATCGCATCTGTCGAATTCTGGGATTCCGCCGCATTGACTTCAGGATGATTGGCTGCAGAATGATCGACTTGATCGACCTGGTCTGCTTGCTCGGTTGCAGGGGCTGGGGGGTTGATTGGGGTTTCGATGGGGCCAGTTACGTCAGTGCGATCGCGCTGTAGAATCAGCATTTTGTTGCCCACAATCGGGCTGCGGGCGACGCGGTTGTCCTGGCTATCGAGCAGTTCCAGCTTGCCAAAATCTAGGTTTTTCGTGCGCTTCAATAAATCAGTTGCCACTTGATCTTGCTGACTGGCCTCTAGGCGATACCAATCGTCGCTCACCCGCACCGTTAACCGTCCGTCGCGGAAGTTGGCCTGTACCGATTGAATTAGGTTATCGGCATAGCGCTGCGTCACTTCTGACACCTGCTGTTGAATAGCCTCAATGACCGTATCTCGCGGCTCAAGCTCAAGCTGAGGAGTAGCTGTGGGAGCTGGAGTGGGTTGGACAGTTGGGGTAGGAGTAGGAGTCGGTTGGGCAATATCGGGGGCCGAAGTTGGTTCAGTGGTCGTATCGGTTGCAGGCTCCTCTGCTCTAGGCTGCTCGGTCGCAGACGGTTGGGCGACTTCAGTCGGCTGAGGTTTCGTAACTTGAACCTTGCGAGGTGAGGACTTAGACGGCAGGATAAACGCCGCCAGATTCCAAATTACAATTGCCAGTACAGCTGCCAGGATGACTGAAAAGACCTTGTCTGGAATTTGCTGATTCATGGCGGTGGGCAGGGGCGCTCGCATGACTCGAATCAGGTCTTGCCAAATTTCCTTCAGCCGCTCCGGCAAGGGCCGCAGAGACCCATCGTCTTGGTAGATATCATCAATCGTGAACCGCACCCGCTTGACTTCAGCGTCCTCGTCATCCGTTTCAGCATTAGTCAAATCGGTCATTGAATATGCGATCGCACCTGTCCGACTTTCTTGATTCCAGGTCAAATCCTG
Source organism: Thainema salinarum CENA647 (assembly GCF_057732415.1). NCBI lineage: Bacteria > Bacillati > Cyanobacteriota > Cyanophyceae > Leptolyngbyales > Leptolyngbyaceae > Thainema > Thainema salinarum. The sequence goes on along the minus strand of NZ_JBYJZJ010000022.1, from coordinate 4,528,920 downwards.
TGCATCGCTTGGCATATTGACGGCGTTAGTTGGAGACTGGCTAGCGGTGGAAGGCTCGGATTTAGGTTCATCCAATAAATCCACCACAAATTGCAGCACTCGAATGGTGATTTTAAGTACCAATACAGTGACAGCGCGCAGAATCGGTAGGACAACGCCCAAAATCGTCTGCAAAGTTTCCAAAATTTGAACCGGAATCGACGGCGTGACGGGTGGTGCCGCTATGTTTTCTGGTTCTGAATCTTGAGCAGCGGTGTCAGATTCTGTACCTGATTTTGCTGCCGATGCATCTGCCGTTTCCGCTGCCTCAGTGACTTCTTCAGCACCCGCCGCTTCATTTTCAGCCAGCGTGGCTGACGACTCAGCTAGCGATTCATAGGATACTTCTGGGGCCTCTGAAGCGTCTGAAACTTCTGAAACTTCTGAGGTTTCTGGAGCTTCTGGATTTACGTCGGTATCAGCTTCGGTAGTCAATACATCTGATATGTCTGTAGCGGTTACTTGATCTGAGATGTCCTGGTCTGGATTGGTTGGTTCAGGCTCATAATTTACGGCCTCAGATTCAGCGGCATAGTCTGAAACCTCATCAGAAGTATCGATAAAAGTATCAATTGGGGTTGATGTATCGGACATGTCTGAGGTGTCTGCGCCTGAAACGTCTCCTGACACATCTACAGCAATATTCTCTGCCGACTCTTCTAAATCCGCTTCTGCGTCAGCCGCCGTAATATCTTCTGCTAAGTCAGCATCTTCCTCTGAGACATCCTCTACCAGAGGCGCTGCAACATCTTCTGACACGCGATCAGGCTCAGATGCTGAATCCGGATCGGCATCTGAATCTTGCTGTTCTGCTGCATCTTCTAAATCATCAGGCAGAGCCACATTTTCCAACTCATCTGCCGTTGACTCAGGTTGCATCGCCTCATCTGCTGACATGAATGATTCCCTTTGAGGTGTCTTCCAAAGGATCAATCTATCATTTTGCGCTCGTCCTCAAGCCCTGCATTTGTAGAGTGTTCACAATCTGCAAGGATAGAAATTTAAGTTTGCGATCGCAAAATTGAGCGCCAAACGGTGCCGCGACGCTCATACTCTAGTTCTAGCTCAACTGCATGGGCTAACTGCGGATCAAAAAACCGCTCCAGCAGCCACAGCGCCAAGTCCAAACCAGACGTAACGCCGCCAGCGGTAACAATATTGCCATCATCAACTACACGAGTATTCACTAAATTAGCGCCTGCGTTCGCTAAATCGGCTTTGGCAACATGATGGGTTGTCGCTGAGCGATGCTTGAGCAAGCCTGCCGTAGCCACTAGCATCGCGCCTGTACAGACGGAGGCAATGGTGACTCCCTTGTGATGCAGATGAGCAATGACGCCAGGAATATCCCCTTTCTGCGTCTCGGCCCATGCGCCTCGCTCAGCCCGATCGCCCCAACCGCCACCCGGTACGATCAAAAGATCAATGTCTTGATTAACGTCCAGCTTGGCGTGGGGCTGCACCTGTAGGCCATGCGAGGCTGTAACAGCTAAGCCATCTAGCGTCACCAGATCAACTTGCAGCTCCGCACCCAATGCTGCCGCATGTCGCAGAACTTCAAAGGGTGCGATCGCATCTAGCTCATCAAATCCGTCGAATAAGATAATCTGTACATTCATTTCATACCTTTGCGATGCGTGTTGTACGACTCAGCAGCCCTCTAAAAGCCGCCTAGCGACTACGTTTTTTCACCCTCTACAGCCTCCTACAGCCTTTAACCAAGTTTTCTGCGTTGAATCAACTTACCACCTGCGATCGCACTTCCCACCGTCAACAGGCCCAAGACCGATGCGGGTTCGGGGACAGCCACATCCGGTTCAAAATTGCCCATTGTAATCAGCACTTCATTGCGCGAACCGCCGCCGTTTGCGATATCAATTGTGCCCGTCATCAGCCAGCCATCGGTAACTAAATCGCCCGTCACATAGGACGTTTGCAGTGTGCCATTGCCGGGAATGCCTGCGATACTACCGGGTAAAGATTGATCGTCAATCGTATCGAGGTTGAAAACAGCATCGCCAACGGCTGAAATTTTGATAGTGTTACCAATCAGCCAATCTGCCGCGTATTGCACCGTTTTGCCGCCGATGGTGACGGACAGGATGTCGTCTAGCCAGCTCATCTCAAAATCGAACAGACCCGGCGCTGACCAGTCAAAATTGGCTTCATTGAAGTTGCGAGGGCCACCTGGATTGGGCTGACTCGTCCAGATGCCAACGCCAATTTCCCAATCGCGGTTGCCAGGACGCCCACCTCGCGCTTCTAGACCATAGATGCCTGGACTGCGCGGAACTAGCGGAGTAAAGACTCCTTCGGCATCGTCACCTTCTAAATCCACGAATCGTAAATCAGCGGCTTGAGCAATATTGGGCAAACCCAGGAGCACAGCGCAGATTGTGGTTGCGATCGCAAGTGGAGTAGCAATGCGCTTTAACATAATTTAAACGTCCTTGTGGATGTGATAACGACGGATCAGGAAGCCAGATAAGCCAAAGCTTTAATTGGCAACTCAATTATATGAATAGTGTTTGAAGAGTTGGGGCAATTATTGAGATTCCTGTCTAATTTGAAGTAGTAGGCATTGTTTAGGCTAAAAGCATTTGCGATCGCAGTCAAAGCGGCGTGAGCCATCAGGTCAGCCTTAATCTGGACAACGGTTTAGGGAAAATGGTTGCCGGAAATCGTTAGTTTGCAGGTTTGTGAAGTTTGTTCCGAAGTGGATGATCTTTGCTAGATTAGCAGGGCAGTTTTGCGTCGTTGCTTCCTGAAGCGGCTTCATACATCATGCCAGTGAAAAAATCTCCCTTACTGCTAACCATTGGTGCTGTGGCTCTTCTAATCGGAGTCGGGGCCGGAGCTTACTGGGTATTGACCCGTCGCGGCGTGCTGCCGAAAGATCTGCCGACTGGAGCAAACGTTGTGCCAGATGAGGCTCTGATGGCGATTTCCATCTCGACCGATGAAGGGCAATGGAGAGCGCTTCGCTCCTTTGGTACACCCACAACTCAAGCCTCGTTTGATCAGAACTTGGCCAACCTGCGCGATCGCATTTTGACGGCCAATGGATTGAACTATGAGCAGGACATCGAGCCTTGGGTCGGAGACGAAGTCACGATTGCCTTCATGCCGACGGATGGCGCAGCAGAGGGGACTGCACCGGATGCTGAACCTGAAGCCACGGATCCAAATACCGACTTAGGAGTTGAAGACGAAGCGGCGGATACCGAAACCGAGGATGCTGAAACTGAAACGGAGGAGCCGTCTGCTTCAGAGAACTTTGGTGAGGGAAATTTTGGTGAATTCGACGACTCTCAGCCTTTGGTCATCGTGTTGCCGATTGCTGATCCGCTCAAAGCGCAGGCAATTCTGGCCGACTCAGAGTTAACGAAAGACAGTACCACTCGCGAATATAAAGGGGTCGAAGTTCAAGAGTTTACGGCTGAAGATTCAACTGACTATTCGGCAGCCGTTTTCGACACCAACTATATTGTGTTAGCCACGGATGGCAGCGCCCTTGACTCCACAATCGATACCTTCAAGGGAGAAGAGTCCATCGCTCAGATTGCTGGCTATCGCAACGCCTTCAACCAGATTAAAACTGATAACTTAGTCGCGCGGCTGTACGTCAATGTCCCTGCCGCAACTGCGATCGCAGCTCAGAACTCCAATCAGCCCGTGTCGCCAGAAAGCCTGTCCACGTTCCAAAACAACCAGGGTTTAGCCATCTCAGTTGGGCTAAAGCCGAATGGCGTGCAGTTTGCTGGCGTTGCCTGGCTACCGCAGGACAGCGAGTTTACTTACCAAGTGACCAATGCGGTTGGACAAATTCCTGATCTGCTACCTTCAGATACGCTAGCGATGGTATCGGGCAGCAACCTAAAACAGCTCTGGCAGGACTATGCCCAAAATGGAGCTGGTCGGCCATTAACGCCACTGCATCCGGAAAATATCCGCGCTGGCTTTGAATCGACTACGGGTCTAAATCTGGAAACCGATTTGCTGGACTGGATGGATGGCGAGTTTTCCCTTTCGCTGCTACCCATCGCGGCTCCTGAATTAGACGATCCTAATACCCAACCCCTAGCAACGGTAGCACCAGTGATTGTCGTGCAGCCCAGCGATCGCGCTTTGGCGGAACAAACCTTTGAGAAGCTAGATGAAGTGCTGTCGAGTCGGTATCGTTTCCAGGTGGAGTCAGCAGAAATGGGCGGTCAATCCGTCGTGAACTGGGTGTCTCCCTTTGGCGCATTGACGCTAACTCGCGGCTGGCTAGAAGGTAATCAGGTCTTTTTGGCGATTGGCCCCACTGCCGCCCAGCGGATTCTGGCGCAGCCCTCTCCTTCGTTGGCCGAAAGCCAGCCGTACAGGACAGTGATGCTGGACAGCCCGGATTCTAATAATGGTCATTTCTATATTGATTTGAACCGATTTTTGAATACCGATGGCATTCCACTGCCGCCCTTCCCGCCCCAAAGCCAAGAGGTGGCCAACTCAATTGAAGCGATTGGCGTAACGGCATCCATCTTGAACCCTCGCACCATCCGCTACGATGTCAACGTTTCGCTGGCAAAGGGTGAGCGCCCTGGTGCCTTGCCCAGTCCGGAACCCGTTGAACCTACCCCGGAAGAATCTCCAGTGGAGACGCCAGCGGAGCAGCCCCCAGAGTAATCTTCGCAACCATCCGCTATCAGGATTTTGGGGCATGAATCGTGGTGTGATATCACCATGATTTATGCCTAAAAAACTTATGTCTCCAAAACGCCTTCGTTCCGGTAATCTATTCATTTACATATTTTGGTTATCGCTGTAGTCAGCTCTGTACTAGGACACGAACGTTTTTATGGCGTGGCAAAGCTGCACCACAAAAACGCCCTAACCAGTATGACTATGGCTATATATCCAAATCCGTCTGGTTGACTGACAAAACTCTTGCTCCCCCTGTTCTTTCGTAGGTTGGATAGAGCGCTAGCGAAACCCAACAAAACCGTGATTGAGGTTGGGTTTCACGTTGTTCAACCCAACCTACGTAGGGAACTTTTGTCAATCAGCCAAGTATCAGACCCAATTTAGGTTGTGTGAGCTGGCTCAGCTAGTCCACACAGCCTAAAGCCTTGGTTTTTAACCGGCATTGTATTAAACCGTTCTAACGGATCGAGGCTCAGCATGGATTATGGCGAACTAGCGAAACTGTGTGAACAGCTTTCTTACCGAGATAAATTCCGCCTAGCTCAGTATCTGATTCAACTAGCTCGGCAAGAAGAGGAAGAGAGAAATCCAGACAGCAGGCGGGCGATAATTACAGATTTCGAGACGATTGAATATGTGGCTGAGCGGCTAATGAAATCCAAACCCACCAAACGAGCCAAGTTGTTAAATTTTATTGGCACAATGTTTCAGTTTCAGGGGGGAATTTCTGATGCGGATAAAGAAGCGATTGTGCATGAACTGCAAAAGAGACGCTACCTGACGGTTGATCAGGATGGGCGAGTTTCCTATGCAACGTGGTTTTCTGATTAGCGATTAGCTCGCTATTGTGGCTGTATCGCGTCTGAGAAACGTTTAGAATAAGTAACAGTATTTACAAAAAGCTTTATTCGGAGAGATCCGGAATGGATTTAGTTACGCTACAGGGCTGGCTCGATAACGCATCGTTTGCCGTGCTGTTTATCACCATGTTGATGTACTGGGCTGGAGTGGCCTTTCCGCGCATTCCAGCATTGGCGCAAATGGGCACCGCTGGCATGGCGATCGCAAATTTGTGCATCGCCGCACTATTGGCGGCCCGTTGGATTGAGGCGGGTTATTTTCCGCTGAGTAATCTGTATGAATCGCTGTTTTTCGTGGCCTGGGGCATTACGGCCATGCACTTGCTAGCGGAGCAGATGAGCCAAAGTCGCCTGGTCGGAGCCGTAACCGCTCCTGTAACGATGGCAATTACGGCTTTTGCGGCACTGTCGCTACCCGATGCCATGCAGCACTCGGAACCGCTGGTGCCTGCGCTCAAGTCTAACTGGCTGATGATGCACGTTAGTGTCATGCTGCTTAGCTATGCGGCGCTGATGGTGGGCTCGCTACTTGCGATCGCATTTCTTGTCGTCACTCGTGGTCAGGATATTGAACTCAAGGGCAGCTCCGTCGGTACAGGTTCCTTCCGTTCCACTAGCCAGCGCTATCAGCTCAAGCGTCAGGGTGAACCTGTTGCTGAGCCGTTGACGTTTGCCGATGGCGGCGGTACGGCTGTGATCGAGCGGACAAACACCGTTACGTCTGCTGAACCTTTGTCACCGCAGCGCCTCAGCTTAGCGGATACGTTGGATAACATCAGCTATCGCATCATTGGCTTAGGCTTTCCGCTGCTAACGATTGGAATTATCGCTGGAGCGGTCTGGGCAAATGAAGCTTGGGGTTCCTACTGGAGCTGGGATCCGAAGGAAACCTGGGCGCTGATCACCTGGCTGGTCTTTGCGGCTTATCTCCATGCACGGATTACAAAAGGTTGGCAAGGCCGTAAGCCTGCAATTCTCGCGGCATCGGGATTTGTTGTGGTCTGGGTTTGCTATTTAGGTGTAAATCTGCTCGGCAAAGGGCTGCATAGCTACGGCTGGTTCTTTTAACCATTCAGAGATTGCACATTTCTAGCAATGGAGGGACGAGAATATCTCGTCCCTCCATTGCGTTTAAACGAGTTCAAATCGCAAGGTCAAGATGCTGATTTAATTGCCAGGTTAGCTTATGTTCGCTACTCAACCCAAGCTGCGAGATTTGCGATCGCACTTAAGCAGAGGATGGCTTGGTTTCATGAGTTCATCTAAGCCACAGCAATTTTTTCAACTACTAATGTGCTACAACTTTAGTTGAAATTAGCTCAAGCGAATTAGTACAAATGCTTCCAGAACTATTAGCAACACAAGCAGTAAAGTATCTGCTTATACAATTTTCTAACGGTGCAATCGAAAAAGCAGGTGCAGATGCTAAAGATTACTTACAAAAGTTAATGGGTCTATTGGCAACTAAGTTCTTTGACAAACCCGAATTTCAAAAAGCGCAAGAAAATCCAGAAGCTTTTAAGAATACTCTTCTTGAATCTTTAATTAGTGATAATAGATTTAGAAAAGAGCTAGAAGAATTAGTTTCTGAACTAATGAAGTTGGACAATCAAAATAGTAGTGTTTTTCAGGCTTCCTTTGGAACTAATTCAACGAATATTAATTCTGTTCAAGTAAAAGATGGAGATTTCGTAGGAGGTAACAAAACAACCAATCACTTTCGGTGATATAGATATAAAGGTATTCCTTGCCTCGCCAGATTCGTTGATTAGCGAAATTCCAACGGATTTAGAATTTACATCTTTTAGGCAAAGGCTTTGTAATTATTTCAATGCTCTTTTCTTGCTTGTGCGAGTTACAGTTACTTGGTCAATTCTCGGATTAGGAGCAAAACATGCATTTCCTAATCAGCTTGCCAAGTCGCTACTTCAGTATGTGATTAACGGTTTTATAGAGAGCTTAAGAGTTTCACAAGGAGAACTTGAGTATTCTATTCCGAATTTGTGGATAGAAGGACTAGAAAGAATTAGCCAACTTGGTAAGCCTCAAGACATTCCTTTTACAAATGATAAAGTTGAGGCAAATCGATTAAAGAAGCTGGACTCAAGTTATTGGCTCCTATTAAATATATTAAAAATTCTTCAAACTGGCAGCTCCGATTCAGATACTATCTTGTGGTCGCTTAGAGAAATTGAGGATGTTCGAAAAGCCATTGGAACGAGATTAAAACCTCTACAAGAGGAATATTATCCATTCTTAACTATGCTTCAGAATGGATATGGCTTATTCAGCTATTTTGTGACCCTGGAATTTATCGATGAAATTCTTTTAAATAGGGAAATCAATAAAATTCTAGATGAACTAATTGATGGATCTGTTTCAGATAGAAACCCTTCCGTAGAAGAGGTGAGATATCTTCTGGAAAGATTGGAAACTAAATCAATCAAATTTACAAGTTCAGGAACTTTATATAAAACTTGGCGATTGTTGACCTGGGTTTTCACGGTGGAAGATAGAGAATCCAAGTCTGATGAAGAATATCCGCCGATTAGAGCCTTGCATCATCGTCCCAAATATCATATCCCCAGTGGTTGTCACTTATACCCTCGAATAGAGCATCCTGGCGATGATGCAAGATGTCGATTTTTTCAAACAGAAGAAGAAGCAAAAGATGCTAACTTGAAAATTTGCAAGCTGTGTGAAGGTAAAAAAGCTTGACAGAAAACAATTTAAGTTGCGCGATCGCACTTTATTCCAACGAAACCTAAAGTGCGATCGCGTTCTATTGAAAAAGAGCACCAAGAATATTAGCTGGCTTTTTCAAAATTTCTCCATCCGCCTTCTTCAGCCAGTACGTGGTTGGCCAGCACAGCAAGAACTATGCAGCGATTTGGCCGATCAAATGCTTGTCTTGCATTTCAACAATAGTGAATAACAAACAAGGATGCGGGTATTGATGGCACAATACGAGATTTGCCAATGGATCTAGTAGACGCATCTTTGGTAGCCATCGCTGAAAGTCTAAATCAAAGACAGATTTTCACGCTTGACTCTTTGTTCAGAAACACTATTACACTCTATGTAAGATTGTGGGCATCTCAGTTTTTTTTAGAGACACTAGACGGGTTAATGCAGCAGATGAGGTTCACTATGCGTTTGTTCTCCCTGGCCAGCGCCACCGTTGTTCTTGGACTCTCCGCAGTTTCACCTGTGCGAGCAGAGGATATTGCCCAACTTCAGCAGTTGCTCTCGACGCGAGCTTGTCAAGGATGTCAACTACAGCAAGCTGGGCTAGTTCATGCTGATTTAACAGGTGTGGATTTAAGTGGTGCTGATCTAACGTTTGCCAATCTGAGTCAGGCCAACTTGGTCGGCGCAAATTTGCAGGGAGCAAACTTGACGGGGGCAATGCTACAAGGAGCGAATCTTAGTGGTGCGAATTTGCAAGGCGCTATTTTGAATGGCACCGATTTGCGCCGTGCTTATTTATATGGAGCCAATATGGAGGGGGTTGACCTCAGCAGCACCTATATTCAGCAAAGTATTGGTTTGCCAGACGGTGTTTTTAGTTTTAACGACTACTATCGCTGGGGAATTGAAGCCGGACAGCAAGCTAACTATCCGGTTGCGGTGGATTACTTTAGCCAAGCGATTCAGCTTCAGCCTGAATTTGCTCCAGCTTATCTAGCACGGGCGGTAGCACGCTATAAGATGATCGATGCGGAAGGCGCGATCGCAGATTCAACTTTAGCGGCAGATTTGTTTGGTCAGCAGGGAGATTTGCAGAGTCAGGCCGCTGCGCAGCGGTTTGTTGAGGAAGTGCATGCAATTGAAGAAGCGGCTAGCAAGCCTCCTCGCGCTCGCGGCAGTTTTGCAAATCTGATTCAGGGCTTAGCAGGTTTGCTGATGCGGTTTGCACTGTAGAATTGCCTTCTGATAAGGAGCGTGAATTTAATAAGGTGAAATCTTTGGGGTAGGGACACGGCATTGCCGTGTCCCTACGGATGGAATGATTGACAGGCTATTTAATTCACGCTCCTAAGTACCTGGGTGTAATTAAAAAAACGATCTCAAACCCTGCGCCGCCCGCGCAGCGGGCAGTGCAGGGTTTGAGGCTTTATATTTAGTATGCTCAGCTACTGAGACGGTAGTCCTCAGAGGATAATGATGTTTTGTTGCGGGCGCTTAGCTCACACTTGACGAAACATCATTTGAATACCATTACCATATGGACTTCATGCTTGTTTTTTGGCTTATTTGCTTCGTGGTGCTGTTTGGGGCTACCGAGTTTTATCGCTGGCTGATTCACCTGATTGGTATTGATATGACTGGTTTTGAGCTAGCTGAACTGCCGCTACCTGTGTTCATCCTGGCTGGGGTAGCACTTGCGATCGCATCCAACTATTCCAAACAGAACAGTCTGCCGTTCCAAGATTCAACGTCCGCTTCCTCCTCAGCTCCCCCAGCCTCTGAAGGCTCTGCCAAACCAACCGTTCCACACTCAGACTCTTCAACCTCAGAACCCCATTCTATTGCCGCCACCTCAGCCCCTCAAATCCGCATTCAATCGACGACTAATCACCCCCCAAAAAACTCACCCCCAATCTCTTACACCATTGATAAAGAAAATTACCGCAGCGAACGCCGACCAAAAAGCCCCTGACTTGGTTAACAAATCAGGGGGGCGGAACCGGAGCCTTGTCAGCGGTGCTAGCCGTTGTGGTATCACGGCTGACAAGGATGATTGGGTTGTTTGGTTTTGGTTTTGGATTTTAGACTTTGGATTTTGGATTTAGACGTTTTGGTTTGGTTAATTGCGTCTACTGAACACCAGGAGCAGGCTGTTCGGGAGCAGCAGGCTGTTCAGGAGCAGCAGGCTGCATCATTTGAATCACTTGCTCTTGGAGCGTAGGATTCTGCTGCACCATTGCCATGATTTCGGTGAACCGCGCAGGCTCTAATCCTTCAGCGCGGATGGCAGCATCTTGCTGAGATAGTGTTTCGCTTTCGATGGATTCGATTTGGCTAACCAAGTCCTCGAAAGAAGCCTGTTCTTCGGGAGTTGCTGCGGTGGTAGGAGATGATCCTTCAGCTTGGGCCAGATAGAGCTCATTAAATCGCTGCGGGGTTAAATCAGATTGAGCAATGATGGCATCAACTTCTTCACGCGCAGACTGCTCTAGGTTTTGCAGTACGGGAATTGCACTGGCAAACTGCTGTAGCTCTTGAGGCTCAACCGAGGTGTCTAGCTCAGTTGATTCCTCAGCGGGTTCTGTGAGTACGTCTGCGCCAGGCTCAACGTCAGATTCCATGTCCGAACCCATTGGAGCTGGGGCTGCTGGCTCCATTGTTTCCGGCATCGCCTCAGGCATGGTGGTGTCGCTAATTTCTTCTGCGATCGCACCTTCATTCGACAGCGTGTCGCTGGTTTCTAGCGGCGCTTCTTCGACAGGAGCGACGGCTTCTGAATCAGTCGGAGTGGTTTCGAGTCCAGCTTCAACCTCGGTTTCTACCTCTTCAACGGCAGCTTCAGTATCGGTTGTATCGGTTAGATCCTCAGCGCTGAGTTCATCGGTTTCTTCTACGGTTTCCTCAGAAATGGCCTCGGTTTCAGTGGCGTCTTCTTCAGCATCAACGGCTTCAGGCTCCGTGCCCGACAGTTCAGGCATGGCTTCCGGCATCGAGGTTTCAGCCGCATCTAGCTCAACCTCGGTTTCCATGCCAGCGTCTGCTTCAGGCGACAGCTCGGATTCTAGGGAACCCAGTTCAGCCGTATTTTCTTCCGCCATCGGCTGCTCTGAGTTGGCTTCTAGGTCAGTTTCAGCACCAACTGGTTCAACTCCAGTTACCTCGGCTTCAGCGTCCACTGCCTCGGTTTCAGCAATTTCTCCTACGTCAGTTACGGCTGCGTCTTCAGCAACTTCCTCTACGTCAGCCTCAACCGCCTCGGTCTCTACCATATCTATTTCAGCGGCAGCACCAGACGATAGAGATCGCGTTTTAGAATCTTCTAACTCTGCTAGTGCAGGCAAGCTTAGGAACAAGCTAGCTCCCATCAGACTGGCTGCACCGGACAAAACCTTTAACCAGTGAGCAGAGTTCGGCGTGTTCAACATGTGCGTTGCTCCTGAATAAGCACTTCGACTCTGTAATCTACAGGTGGAATGTAAAAAAAACGAAAAGATCCGCAACGTTTTATGAAATTGGGGTGAAGGAAAAGGCTGTAAAGGGCTGTAGAGCGTGGTCAGGGACAGTAGAGGCCGTGATGAAAATTGTTGGAATAAATTTGTAAGGGGGGTGTAACGGTTATGAGAGAGGCATTAATTGACTAAACTTGCGATCGCATCGATTAATTCGTTGGGGTCAACTGGCTTGCTCAAATAGCGCTGGAATCCGGCGGCTAGAGCCTGTTTCTGGTTGGCTTCTTCTGCGTAGGCAGTTAGTGCGATCGCATGGAAGGGTGGAGTTGAATTGTCCTGTTCAGCAAATTGAGCTTTAAGGTGTCGCATCAGCATATAGCCGTCCATCTCAGGCATTCCAATATCGCTGATCAGTACGTCAATTTTGCCGTTTGACGTGGCTAACCACTGTAGCGCTTCGATCGCCGATGAAACCGATGAAACGCTGGCTCCTGCTTCTTCCAACACAAACATCAGCAGTTCACGGGTATCGGGGGCATCATCCACAACCAGAATTCGCACGCCTAGGAGCGGATAAGATGATAGCGGCGTGAGGGGATAAGGTTCTTCGATGGGGCGAGCGATCTGTTTGCTCAGCAGCGGTAGCCGCACCGTAAAGGTGGCTCCCTGTCCTTCACCAGGGCTATCTACCTGAACCGTTCCTCCGTGTAGTTCAACCAATTGACGCACAATGGCTAAACCCAAGCCCAACCCGCCAAATTTACGGGTGGTTTTACTGTCAGCTTGGCGAAAGCGCTCAAAAATATACGGCAGAAACTCGGTTTTGATGCCTTGCCCAGTATCGGTGACGGTAATTTGGGCATAGGCGTAATGAGAGGACAGGGCAATGGCTCGCTGAGTCGGTGAGACAGCCTGTTCCAGCTTCACCTCGACTCGACCACCATCGGGCGTAAATTTAACGGCATTGGACAGCAAATTCCACACGACCTGCTGTAAGCGAGCCGCGTCTCCAGAAACGTGGTAGCGAGGATTGGACATTTTGAAGTCTAGAGCATCTAATGCATGATCATTCGAGTCAAAATCCACAACCGTAAATTGCAAATCAATTTTTTTGGCCTCTGCCGCTAGCCGGACAGTTTCGATTGCGGCGTCGATGGTGGACTTGAGATCGACGGGTGCAACGGTGAGGCTGAGTTTGCCGCGCAAAATTCGAGAAACATCTAGTAAGTCTTCAATTAATTGAGTTTGCAGTTTGGCGTTGCGTTCAATTGTTTGCAAACCGCGCAGTAAGGTATCCAAATTGTCATGCTTAGTTTGTAGCAGTCTAGACCAGCCCAAAATCGGATTTAGTGGCGATCGCAACTCATGGGAGAGCACCGCTAAGAATTCATCTTTCACCTGATTCGCCTGTTCAGCTTCGGCTCTGGCCTGACGTTCGGCCTCATATAGTTGGGCGCGTGAGATGGCCTGGGCACATTGACGACTGAGAGCCAAAATAAATTCGCGGTCAGCTTGGCTCAGATGTCGATAACTCGCAAAGCCAAGCGCGATGCCGCCAATTGAGACGCCTTCTACGATCAGCGGTAGTGACATCCAGGACTCAAAATTGTAATGGCTATAGGCGGTGGCTAGATGAGGATAGCGGGCAACTCGATCGGCCAGGGTTTCTAGCCATTGGGGTTGACCAGTCCGAACGGCTTTTGCCAGTGGCGCATCGGCATCAATTGGAAATTTGTGCCAGGACTCTATTAACTCTGGGCGACAGTCAATTGATTGGACAATTTCAAGTTCGGTTCTGTCGGGACTGACCAGCGCCACCAGAGCGGCTTTTGCTCCGAGTGCTGCGACACTCTGCTCCACCACCACATTGGCAACCTGTTCAGGGGTTAACGATTCAGCCAGAGCGGCTGTCACAGCCTGTAGCCGAGCTGTGCGGTCAGCAGCGGTTTCAGCGGCTTGCTTGGCCTGCTGTGCTGTGTAGTACAAGCGAGCATTATCAATTGCGATCGCAGCACGCCGGGCTAAGTCTTCCGCCAACGTTAAATCAGCAGGACTGTAGTGGCGATTTGATTCGGCAAAGGCAAACGAAATGCCGCCCATGACCCGGCCCCGCGCCTGGAGAGGCGAGACGATACAGGACTTTAAACCGATGCCGCGTAAGATTTCCAAATATTCAGGATTCGGAATGGTTGCCAGTTGCTCATCGGTAATTGCGATCGCAATTTCGCTACGACCCGTTTTCATCACCTCAGAAACACCGTATCCATCATCCAGATGTCGAGGAAAGCGTTGGGCAAGCTCCCAACCAAACTGCACCTTCTCCGGATCAGAATGAGCCACGGCCACACGGCTGATGCTGCCGTCATCGTTCAATAGATCCACCGAACACCAATCAGCAAAATAGGGGACAGCTAACTGGGCAACACTTTGCAGCGTTTGTTCATAATCCAAAGAAGACGCCAAAGCCGTGCTGACTTCTACCAGGAAGGCCGATCGCCGCTGATCCGCTTCCGCTTCCAATCGAGCTGCCTGTTCGCGAATTAACTGATCTCGTTCCGTCTCGGCCTGTTTGCGATCAGTGATATCAAAAAAAGAAGCCACCACAGCAAATGGCTTTGGATCATGGGCTTGAAAGAGTGGACGGGTATTAATTGAAATCCAAGTCAGCGTCCCATCAGGTTTGCAAACCCCCATCACCTGATTGGATTGGGGTTCCCCCGTTTGCAGCGTAATCATCGCTGGATGCTGTTCACCCGGAAATGGTGAACCATCTTCATGGATAGCAGACCAGCGAGGATCAAGGGAGGTGCGCCCCATCATTTGAGCCGCGGTCAGTCCTAAAATTTGCTCGGCACTGACATTACAGGTAAAGATAGTGCCGTCTGCATACTGCAGCACAATGCCCTCAGCCGCTGTTTCAATGACCGAACGATAGCGTTCTTCTGATTCTTGCAGCGTCACTTCGGCCTGTTTGCGAGCGGTAATGTCGCTGACGGATGCAACTACATGAATTAGATGTCCTTCTGTATCAAACAAAGGAGAAGCGTTGATCGAAAGGAGCTTTCTTGTCCCGTCAGCGTGGCTAATGGCATGTTCAACAGCGTAAACAGGCTTGCGAGTCTGCATCACGCGGGTAAACGGTAGTTCTTCTTCAGGAAAGGGTTGCCCATCCAGGGTTGTAATTGACCAATTTGGATCGTTATATACGCGCTGGGCTAAGACGCCACCAGTCAACCCGAGAATTTGTTCTGCGGCTGAATTGGCTGCTGCAATCTGTCCATGTTGATCCAGAATAATGACGCCATCGGGAATCGTCTGAAAAATGCTAAACAGCCGAGCTTCACTTTCTCGCAGCACATTTTCCATCTGCTTACGCTCTGTGATGTCGTGCATCACGACCACCGCGCCCTGCTTATTCCCCTGAGCATCGATGATGGCTTGTCCGCTAGCCAGCAGTGTCCGCGCCATTTTTCCCTTCGGCGCAATCACCATTTCAACGTTGTGAACTGTTTCTCCTTGTAAAGCGCGAAATAGCGGAATCTCATGTTGAGCCATCCGCGTTTTGCCATCAGCCCGATAGAGGTCGTAATATTCTGCCCATTGCTCAGGTGGTAAAGGCTGTTCTGGCAGGCCATGAAACTCGCGGGCAACCTGGTTGAACAGCGTCAAAATCCCTTGAGCATTACAAGCCACAATTCCAGTCTGTACATTATCCAATAGCACCTTCAACATTTCTTGTTCATGTTGCAGTGCGTCTACTTGTTCCGTTTCGGGATTGGGTAAAGGAACCGACGAGAGAGGTTTAGAGGATGCGTCGTCGAACATAGGTTGGATAGCAATCGACAGGAAGAAGCAGACTTGAGAGATCGGGCAAGTAGATGCTGACAGCGTCAAATAGTATTAAACCCATAAAGCTGCAAGCAATCCGGTTCATCATCGCCATCAACTGGGCAGCGATAGCAATCGGGGGTGGCAACCAGGTTTATGTTATCTACCAAAACCAGAAGGGATATTTTACCGCCACCTTGCGATCGCAAAATGTCCATTTCGAGTTTCAGGTTGGCAAGGTATAGGACAAATGGCTTAATCTACAACACATAGCAAAAGATGCATCACTAAACATCTAGCAAAGGGTATAAGCGGTCGCATCGGAGTCGCCTCCCCGAACATGTCGAGAGAGGCCCGTTTACTTTGGGGTGAATGGGGTGGGGTTAAGCGTGCATAAAGATTAGAGCTTTCCCGAAATAGGGGGCGTAATAATAGGCTCAGCGCTGAGCCCATTATATTGAGGGAGTCTCAAGCATGCGGGAGCAATTTAAGCAGTGGCAGCCAAAGATCAGGATTAACAAGTGGTGGGTGGTGGGAGCGATCGCAACTCCAGCCTTTCTTGGGATGGTGTGGTGGCTTGGGTTACTTCCCAATCGGAGACTCCAGCCGGATTATAGTCACCTACCCCACAACGAAACAGCAGCTCTTGCTCATTCAGATCGTGAAACTCTCATCGGCGGGATTGGAGCAATCACGATAGTTGCTGGTGGCATCTTCCTAGTGCTCAATTCCCGCACGACCAACAGACATCCAGAGACAGCTAACCTGAGCGGCGTCGATCTCAGCGGGGCTGATTTGAGTGGGGCTAATCTTAACAATGCTGAGCTTAACGAGGCTAATCTGAGTGATGCCAATCTCAGCGGTGTCGACTTGAGCGGGGCTGACCTTAACTATGCTGGGCTTAACGGAGCCAACCTTAACGGGGCCAATCTTAGCGGAGCCAACCTCATCAGTGCCAACCTCAGCGGGGCTAACCTCAGCAGGGCTGATCTTCGATATGCCAACCTCAGCGGGGCTAACCTCAGATATACCAATCTCAGTAGGGCTGATCTTCGATATGCCAACCTCAGCGGGACTGACCTCAACTGTACCCTGCTCACTGATGCCAACTTGAGCAATGCTAACCTCAGCGGGGCCTTGCTATTTTTTACAAATTCGCGAGACGCTCAAAATCTTGAACCGCTTCAACTAGAGGCGAAAGCTGCGCCTTTTTTATGTAATGTTGCCCTGCCTGCTTATTCCAGCAAACCAGATGTGGATCCGAATCGCGACTGCGATCGCATTCCTTATCTTTTGAGCGCCCGCTATGATATTTCACTCGAAGAGGCTCAAGAGATTGTCTATGAAGCTCGACAACATCGATGGGACTAACCAAAACTGGCGCAATTGACCCGATTTATTACAGAGCAAGGCTTTCGGCACTGAAGCAATGGCGATTTGCAAAGCGTTATGGTGTCCAGTGATTGAGGTCATGAATGCGATCGCACTTTCCCCATAGCCTTTTTGCCGTGCGATACGATGAAGTAGGTTTCACAAAAACTTGGGGTATGGCTTCAGCACCGAATGAACAAGCCAATATTGTACGGACAGAGCGAGGACTAACCATCGCAGGCACCCGCATTACTCTGTATGATGTGATGGATTATTTCACGGCTGGCTATCCTGCGAAACTCATTCGTGAAAAGCTCTGTCTCACAGATGTTCAAGTCAATGCTGCTCTCTGTTACATTGAGGCTCATCAGGCTGAAGCCGAAGCCGAATATCAACAGGTTTTACAAATTGCAGAAGAGAACCGACAATTCTGGGAAGCACGTAATCGAGAACATTTTGCCCGTCTTGCTGCAATGCCTCCAAACCTAGAACATGAGGCTATCCGTGCAAAACTTCAAGCTTGGAAAGATCGGCTTGAATCCAAGGTATGAATTTCCTGGTTGATTACAACTTGAGAGGACAAGCAGCTTTATTGTGGGGGACGATCGCGGCTGAAGGATGGCTTGAACTGATGCCAATTCGCTTCGTTGGATTTGAAGAAGTCAGCTTACTTGAAAATAGTCCTGATCGCTTGGTGTGGCAGGTGGCTCAAAGCAATCAGATGATCATTCTGACGGCAAATCGTAATATGAAGGGAGATGATTCACTAGAACAAGTCATCTGGGAAGAAAATAATCTGCGATCGCTGCCTGTTGTAACGATTGGCAACAAAGAACGGCTTGATGAGCAGATTTATCGGGAACGATGCGCGAGCTGATTAGTCGAGATTTTATTTGATATTGAGAATTACATGGGTGTAGGTCGGATTTATATTCCTTAGCTCTGTTCTCTTCGTTGAGTGTTTTGATTAGCGATCGCACTCTTTTCACGATCCTGTTTACAGTGCGATCCGCTTAACAGGCTAATGTGATGGTTTTTGGAGACTTCAACCTGTTAGGGTGTTTGCTACGATAGGGAGCAACAATCTTGATACAGTCTATGCCTCTAGCCATTGCTCTTGAATCCGCACCGATAGAAACCGATCCTCAAGGTGTTGTACGAGTTGCCAAAACTCGCGTCACTTTAGATACGGTTGTGACAGCTTTTCTGGAGGGATGTACGCCAGAGGAGATAGGGGAGCAATATCCATCGCTGCAACTGTCGGATATTTACCTCGTTATCGGTTACTACCTGAGACATCGGGGTGAGGTACAGGCTTATCTGGAAGAACGCCAGCAGCAGGCACATTTGATTCGGCAAGAGGCGGAGCAACGGTTCAACCCAGTTGGAGTACGCGATCGGTTGCTGGATCGACGCAATCAATCTAGATAGTCCGGTAATCTAGATGATTCGATTTCTGGCGGATGAAAATTTTAATAACCAAATTGTGCGCGGTGTTCTTCGCCAAGCTCCAGAAATTGATATTGTGCGTGTTCAAGATGTGAATTTGTCGGGAGTCGATGATCCTACTGTTTTAGAGTGGGCAGCCGCAGAAGGACGAATCGTTCTGACTCATGATGTTGCAACGATGATTACCTTTGCCTACCAACGTATTCAAGCGAGATTATCGATGCCCGGACTGTTCGAGGTGAGCCGTCGTGTCTCAGTCGGGTTAGCGATAGAGGAAATCATCTTGATTGCGGAGTGCAGTATTGAAGGAGAGTGGGAAGGGCAAGTCAGGTTTCTCCCTCTACGGTAGGTATTGCTGCTGCGATCGCACTTCTTCCCAGCCTCATTTACATTGCGATCGCACTTTTCCCACAGTCCTATTCAAAAATGCGATCGCACTTTCGCCACAACCTTTTTGCAGTGCGATCGCGCCATCTTACAAAGATCAGGAAATTGAAGTGAAGAGGTGTTGACAAATAATACATGAAATTCAAATAGCCTGAACTGAAAATTCAAGATATTTATACTGAATTCATCAGCCTAATCCCCCTATTTGGATCATTAGACTGACGAATTTCTATCTAATCGCCTTGATCTGAGTGATTAGGTTGACAAATTTCCATCTAAACCCCAACAGGGTTGAAACACCCAATTTGGCGGTTTAGGTAGACCATTTCCGTGTAATCAATAGTTAGTAATCCAAACACTGAGGCACTTTCAGGGCGAAAAAATTAGATCACTTGATGAGTATTTACGCTTGTTGACGATCTAATTTCTTAAGAAATCGGTAGCAATATCGAGCCTTCTGACAGTTTTCTTGCTTCTCACAAATGCTTTGACTGAGGATTTTTAGCAATGAACCGAACTATTGCAAGTAAATTTATAAATTTTCTGCCAATAGCTGGAATGTCTACCTTGTTTGTTTCACTTTTCATGAAATGGTTTTCATGCGGATATCCATCTGAAAAAATTAGTTTTGAGCTAAGTTACATTGAATTGTTAAAACAGGGCAATGCAAATTTTTACTATTTTTATTTGTCATCTCTTTCCTTTGCAACATTTTTTTTGCTTGCAAGCTATTTTTTGAATAGGGTTGGTATCAAAAAATATTTTATCTTGTTTTTATTAATGCTTTTTCCGGCGTTTTTATGGTCGATGCTAGAGTCTTTGTTCATAGCTGCGGTAGGTTACCATCGTACCGTGGATTACCCTTGTGCTACAGAACCTGGATTGTGGCTTCATATCTTCAGCTTCGCCGTTATTCTAGTTGGAGGGTGTTTCAGAGTCAGAAAAAATGCTTGAGAGTAAGAAGAAAAACTTAAGAAGCACTTTGGATTGAGGTTTAATTACTATTCTAGTGAAAGGCTCTAGTCTATTGAAGGCTAACTATTCGTTGGAGCGGACGGTACAAGGTCTTCGCACTTCGTTTTAATCATATCTGTCGCCGCTCACTTTTGCTGTTGATGCGATCGCAAATTCTCCAGCGCAAATTTCTCATAAAAAAGGTGGGCAATGCCCACCCGATGAAATTGCTAGCTGACTAACGTTGGTTTTGGAATCGAAGAACTCGTTGCAGAATTCACTTCTGCCTCGCTAAGCTGATCAAAAATGCCGATTAGCTCACGCTCAAATGTCACCTGGGCGCGATTTGTGCGGCCACCGACATAGAGCCGATCATCCTGCCGCAGTGCCCACACCTGCGAGTGCGACACATAGCTCATCACCACCCCAATCATCAGCAGGCCAAAGCCCGCATAGACAATTGGAATCCCCGGATCGGCCTTAATTTGCAGACCCGTACTGCCAATAATCTTGACGACCGACAGCGTGATGCCATTCACTTCCGTAGACATCCCCTCGCGTACCGTCGAAATCAGCTTGCCCGTTTGGTCATAGACCAGCAGCATTCCCTGCAAATCCTTCGCCACCAGCGACACGCCAGAGGATAAGTCCGTACTGGTCGGCACCCACGTTCCCCAAAGGCGGCCTGCACCACCCACTTCTAACTGACCCATCGGTAGCTGGAAAATGGGACTATTGTTGAGCTTGACCTGAACGCCAGAAATGCCCCAGTCGGCCTGATAGAACGTCACATGATCATAGGTGAGCGGTTCATTCACATGAATCGTTTTGCGATCTCGCTCATTCCCATCCTGATCAATTACCGACAAATCGGAATAAAACTGGTCAATGTCACCCTCTGGCGTGTAGTCAATCCAGAAGCGATTCACCTTCACGCTCCAGTCGGTGGGCACCTGCCGCTCGGCCCAAGGGCCTGCATCAAAGATGTGCTTTACCTGAAACGTTTCGCCGCTGGGCACCATCTCCTGAGCAAAAAATCCAGTCATCGCGCCCCAGATCGCGCCTGCCAGAATCAGCAGCATACTGGCGTGAACGATAATCGGGCCAATACGTCCGGCGATGCCTTTGCGGGCGTAGAGGGTGTGGCCTTCCTGAAACACTTTATACCGCTTAGCTTTGAGTAAATGATCAAGGGTGTCGAGAGAGGCAGGAGAAGAGGTATTGAACTCGGTGCTGAGGGCAAGTTTCTCGAACTGGCGGGGTTTCTCGTAGAACTTCCAGCGGCGGGCGGCTTTGAGAGCCGGGAACTGTCGCGTGAATGTGCAGGCGGTCAGGCTAGAGCCAAACAGAATCAGCAGCGCCAGAAACCACCAGGTGCGATACACATGGTCAAGGCCAATCGTCAGCAGCACTTTCCAACTGAGAAAGCCGAACAGCGCGGGATCTTCGGGATAGTTGGCTTGATAAAACGCCAGGGATTGCCCTTGTTCAATCACCGTGCCGGAGATGCTGAAAACTGCGATCGCAAGTAAAAGTGCGATCGCAAGTCGGAGATCAGCCAGTAAGGGTAAAACTTCTTTCTGAAAATAGCGTTTGGGAGCGCTCCACCAGGGAGTCTGAGCAGATGAATCAGCAGCCATTGAGGTTGTCGGTAGTTGATGTGAATGGTGAATCTTAAACGTTGCTTAAAAAGTTGCTTAACGATGACAATTGGCCAAGGGTTGGTACCTGATTCCACCCTAGCAGGACATCTGGTTTTCAGGGCAAGCAAAAAAGCCGTAGTTCACCCTGCCGGGGGTGGGGACTCTCGGAACAAGTTGTTATAGTGGATAGAATATCAATTACGAATGAAGAAAATTGCCGTTTTGGTGGAAACGGTATGAAGGTTTAAGCAAACGGTAGACAGCAGGCTGTAGATCGTGCCTACATAGCCAATCATTATCGGCCTGAAGACTGCATCACGAAAGCGATACGTTCGGAGGATATCATGCGAGACAGCAGCGAGCGATATCAAGTCCAAACCGTCTCAACATCGATGACGGGTCGTAAACGACTGGGCAGCTACCTGGTCGATGCTGGATTACTAACGCAGGCTCAAATTGATGTGGCACTAAATGATCAGCAAGCCACTGGCATGAAGTTCGGCGAAGTTTTGGCCACCCGTGGCTGGGTGAAGCAGAAAACGATTGAGTACTTCATGCGTAAGATTGTGATCCCAGAACGGGAAGCGCTGAAGCCAGAACCCAGATATGAGCTGAAAGGAGTGGCCAAGCCCGCCGATGAGCGCTCCACCGGAAACGGCTCAGGACAGCAGAAACCGCAGCAGCAAAAGTTAACTCAGCCTACCTCTACCCATGATGCGCGGCGTGCGCCTGTGAGCAAACCGCTGCCTTCAATTCCATCTGATGGTGGTGTGAACTGGGTCGGCTAATCCGGCTAGAGCTAAGCCCGACTAATCCCGCAAAATCGCGTCTAGAATTGGCTCTGCGCCAAAGCGAATTACGTCGGTGCAGGGCAAGCCAGTTTCGATTTGAACCTGTTGAATAGCTGCGATCGCATCTCCTTCGGACAGGTGATGGGTGTTCAGTGCGATCGCTTCCACTTCCGGTGGCTGGAAGGTGCCGCCAGCAGTGGCGACGGTTTCATAGACTTCAATCGCTTTCTTGAGTGGCGGAATGGCGAATTCAGGGAAATTCTCGATATGCGTTTGTCCGGCTTTATGGACTAGAACCAGATGAGTCGGCTGGGAACCGCGCATCAGCGGCAGCGTCGCCGTGGAAGCCGGATTCATGAATGAACCCTGTCCTTCGACAAACAGAAGTTCGTAATCATAGCCGTAGCGCATCATCAGCTGTTCGACTGCACCAGCGGCAAAGTCTACCCGAATCGAATCCAGCGGAATACCATCGTAGCCCAGCATTAATCCCGTTTGTCCTGTCGCGATCATGTAGGATGAAATGCCCCGTTGCACAGCGGCTCGGTGTAGTTCAATGCCCGTGGACATTTTGCCAATGCTCATGTCGGTGCCCACGGTCAGCACTCGCGAACAGGGCAGCCTACTGGCCATACCCGATCCGACCCGCAGGCCACCCGGCTCTTTCCGCACGTCCCAAATCCAGTTGTCTTTCACCAGCGGAGCCAAATCGGAATGTTCAGCCATCGGCGTATGCAGACCATTGACGATTGATAAACCGAGTTCAACCGCCTGCCGCACTTCCGCAAACCATTCATCCGGCAGCGCTCCTCCCGACGGCGCAATGCCAATCAGCAGCACATTCGGGTTATGAACCATCGCCTCTTTCACAGAGCCAACAATCGGTACATCGGCTTTGATTCCGGTTAATTCTGGCACTGAACCGCCCGGATGCTCCTGATCAATCACGGCCACCACTGGAATTTCGCTGTAGCGCAAGACCGAATGGCCCGTCTTGCCTTTGCCGCTGGTCAAGCCTTGGTGCATCAAAATTGCGATGCGGTGTTGCTCAGGATTGAGACGCATGTTGGATCACTCCTAGTCCAGGTCGGTCGGTGGGAATCAGGCAGCCGTTTGTCACCTCGGCTCCCTGAAACGGATCGTCTTTCAGATTCAGATGACTATCTAAATCTAAATGATCCGCCAGCGGGGAAAGATGCGCCAAGGCCGTATTTGCGATCGCACTGTCACCATAACAGCCAAACATCACCTGCAAACCACAGGCACGAGCCGTCGCAATCATCCGTCGCGCTTCGGTCAGCCCACCGGATTTCATTAGTTTGATGTTAATGCCATGTACGCGATCGCGCAGTAGCGGAATGTCATGACTCGTAAAACAGCTTTCATCGACAAACAGCGGCAGCGGCGATTTTTCATACAGCTTCGGCAAATCGGCTTCCTGACCGCGATCCAATGGCTGCTCGATATAGGTGACACCCTGTTCCGCTAGCCAGTGACTCATTGCGATCGCAGCTTTGAGACTCCAGCCACCATTGGCATCGACGCTCACTTTTGCCTCAGCAGGCACCAGCGGCAGCAGCGCCAGCAGCATCGCCTGATCGGCCTCAATCCCCTCTGGATTACCCAGTTTGACCTTCACAGATCGAACATCGATAACTTCCTGCCAACGCTTTAACCGCTCCTGCGCTTTTTCCGGTGTGCTGATGCCAATCGTGACCGATGTAGGCGTAATCGCAGCCCGCTCCAAACCCCAGAGTTTCCACAGTGGCAGCCCCACTCGCTTGCCCAACCAATCCTGAACCGCCAAATCAATGCCAGCCCGCGTCGCTGAGGAAATCGGCTCATTCAGCAACACTCGCTCAATCTGCTGATAGTCAAACGGGCTAAACGGCTCCAGCAGCGGCGCTATTCCCTCTAGCTCCTGCTGTAACTCCTCCGTATCGCGGCGATAATTCCCTACCGAAAACGGCGACGCTTCCCCCCAACCTTCAATCCCATCTTGAATCACTCGCACCCACAGGTTTGTCGATCCGGCACTGGTGCCTCGGCTAATCGTTAGCGGGACGAGTTTGTGAACCGTGAAAGGTGCGATCGCAATTCTCATAAGTGTTTAATCTCAATTCGTTTTTGTAGAGCGATCATTTTGGGATGATATACCTTGGAAGCTAAATATATAATCATTAGTAATTCCTTGAACTCTAAGCCATTGCTCTGTTTCATCCTTGGATTTATTACGATAAAGCAATCGCTTTCCACCCCTAACAGTTTCCTCTTCTTTGAATTCAAACAATTCAGTTTTCAAGACAAAAGCTTTTAAGGTTTTACAGCCATATTCTTTCTTCAGTTCTTCAACTTTTTCTATTTCGTCTCTGGCAAATTTAGCACCAAAGTTGAATGGCACCCAACCATCCACTCTCGGCTTCTCAATTGAAATTTCATAAAGCTGTTTAGTAATAAAATTGTTCTTTAGACGTATATGCCATATGCATTCTTCTATATCATTTGCCATATGCAGCTTAAATAGTTCCTCGATACTTTCAACAAACTGCTTCAAAATCTGCGAAATTGGCTCTGCCTTTTCGTACTGCTGATCCAGATATTTAATAGCCGTTAGCAATTCTTCAGCCGAAGACAAGCTATATTTTTGATAAAAATGATGAACAGTATTGTTTCGCTCTTCCAATGTCTCGGTGAGCTGTTTTTCTATGTAATCCCAAGAACCATCGTCTACCAATTTAAATTGCAGAGAAAATACTAAGTAAGGTTCCGGAAGATCTTGCAATTCAAGCTCTTTCGGTTCGGAATCAGGACAAACATTATTATTGAATTCTTTTATGACTTTCCCTAATGTACGTTTGCGATTGAAGTTGGCTTTTTGTTTTACTACGAGCTTGAATTCGCGCAAGTCACCAGAGATATTAGTAATTGAGCCTAGCATCTTTAATCTAGTTTCAATTTCTTGATATAGAAGAATATTACGGCCAAGCTTTTGTTCAACCTCGCTTCTATCCTCTTTTAGATCTTCATCTTCACCTTTCATAAAGATTTTGAGCCTGCAATACTAAATTTATATCAACGCTATACAACCTTTTGCTTCAAACGGATGCATATAGTTACCGTAAAGTGAAAGCGAATGTGCAATTACTCTAATAACCAGCCGAATATCATACCTACACGCAGATTCAACTCACCAGCAAAAGAAGGTGTAGGAAGTCTTTGTTCTAGCTGATCGAAAACTTCGGGTTGCTGCTTAGGACGATACACAAAAACGGTTTGCTCATCCGGGTCAATTAACCAACTCATTTGAGTTCCGTGATTGAGGCAATGCAGAATATTTTTAGTTACTTTAGTCTGGCTTTGATCCGGTGACAAAATTTCGATTGTCCAGTCAGGAGCAATCAGGAAGATGTTGGCAATTTCACCGTTTTCATCACGCGGAATTCGTTGCCACGTAAATACAAACATATCTGGAACCGTTGAGCGACCACCAAAGGTACACCGCAGCTCTGAAAATGCCCGTGCAATTTGTTGAGGCTTAAGCACGGCATTAACGGTAGTCGAAAATTCGGTTTGGATTGTACTATGCTTTCCCTGGGGCATGGGTTTTTGGATAATTTGCCCATCAATATATTCGCTAGCGGGTTTCGTTTCTGGCAGCTTCAGAAACTCCTCTAGCGTGATGGATTTAGATGGAGACTGTACCATTTAGATTTTCTGATGGTTGAGAGATAGATCGATCTTGTCCCAATTTTAGAAGATCAGCATGGTTAACCATCAAATCGCAATTTGGCTAACGCCGTATCATAGCGATAACCATCGTTAGTCCTGCAAAGCGACGATTTGGGAGGGTGCAAGCAGCACCTGTCGCGTTCAAAATCGTTACTGAACCCTATTTGGCATCGACATTATGACTTCAGCCGATTCTTCTGATCAATGGTACATCGTCCAAACCGAAGCAGGGCAGTGTGAGATTTGTCCTGCCGTGCAGTTGCCGCCTGAAGAGAACCGTCCTGGTAAAACCTGGGGGCCGTTTGAATCGCAGGGAGATGCGATCGCACGTCGCGTTGGTTTAATTCGGGCCGGACAGTGTAAACCTGCTTAAATATTTGCCAAAAAAAGAGGAGAGTGCGATCGCACTCTCCTCTTCAAAATTTTGTTGGAATATCTTAAACCGTTACAGGCTTTTCTTCGAGCATGAGCTTCGAGCGCTTCATTACCTCAGAAATGGCAATTGGATAGTCACCCGTGAAGCAGGCTGAGCAGAAGCTGCTCTTCTCCTGGCGCGTGGCCTCTAACATGCCGTCCCAGCTTAGGTAAGCAAGGGAATCTACTTCAATTTGACGCTCGATTTCTTCCACCGACTTGGTAGCCGCAATCAGTTGCTCCTGACTGTCGGTATCGATGCCGTAGAAGCAGGGATGCGTGACGGGTGGCGATGAAATCCGCATATGGACTTCTGTTGCCCCGGCATCCCGCAGCGCTTTGACAATCTTGCGGCTGGTTGTGCCCCGCACAATGGAGTCGTCTACAATCAGCACCCGCTTGCCTTCTAGCACGTCCCGCAGCGGATTCAGCTTCATGCGAATGCCCGATTCCCGCATCACCTGAGTCGGTTGAATAAAGGTGCGACCGACATAGCGATTCTTGATTAGTCCCTCTGCGTAAGGAATACCGGAGCCTTGGGAGAATCCAATTGCCGCTGGCACACCAGAATCGGGCACCGCGATAATCAAATCCACATCGGCAGGAGCTTCTTTCGCCAGTTGCTGTCCAAGACGAAGGCGATAGCTGTACAAGCTTTCCTGATTGACAACGCTATCAGGACGGGCAAAGTAGATCATTTCAAAGACGCATAGCTTGCGCTCTGCCTGTGCCCACTGAATCGAGGTCACGCCCTCTTTCGTGATCCAAACCATTTCTCCTGGCTGCACCTCGCGGACGAAATCTGCGCCAATGATATCGAGGCCACAGGTTTCCGAAGCTAGGGCATAGCGAATGGTTGAATCGTCGTCTTCCAAATGAAGCTTGCCCAGTACCAAGGGTCGAATGCCGTGGGGGTCGCGGGTGGCGATTAGCCCCACAGGCGTACCGATGACTAAGCTAAAGGCTCCTTCACTCCGGCGAAATGCGGTTTGTGCGGCTTCCAGCCAATCCTGTCCCTGATTGACGGCCTCAGCCATTGCCAGAGCAATCATTTCAGAATCGGTGCTGGTATTGATGTCAAAGCCACTAAGAGCCAGCTCTTCACGCAGTTTGGCGGCGTTCACCAAGTTGCCATTGTGAGCCAGCGCCAAATGTCCCAGACGAGTTTCCACTACGGCAGGTTGCGCGTTGCACTTGCGACTCGAACCTGTTGTCGAGTAGCGATTATGACCGACCGCTAGATAACCGGGTAGTTCTTCTAGCGTATGTTCGTTGAACACCTGGGAAACCAGCCCCATGTCTTTATGGGTATGTACTTGCCCATCGGTGTCAAAGGTCGTGATTCCCGCTGATTCTTGTCCTCGATGTTGGAGCGCATAGAGGCCGAAGTACGCCAGTTTTGCGACTTCCTCTTCTGGAGCATACACCCCAAATACTCCACAGGCTTCTTCGGGTTTGTCGGGTCGTTCCAGTTGTGAACTGACCGAACCTGCTGATGCAGCCGTCTGGGTCAAAGAAGCAGATTCAGAATAGGGCATCATGCTAAGAGCAAGCTCCATACGTATGGTGACAACAGGGAAGAGTTAATTATTTCTTAACAATTGTATCTTCATTTTTAATCTGGCGCTGACGATTCGCTGATTCACGCATCCACGAAGTAACGCGCGATCGCATTTTGCCAATGATCGGCCATCGCCTCGATCCTAGCGTTGATGAGGGCAACCGTGTCTTGGGACAAAATCCGTAATTCGTCATTGGCTGTTCCCACCTGGCCAAGCATTTGCCAATAACCAGCCAGCTGATTATCTAGATAGGATTCCCACTCCGCTACGGAATCTGATGCCACCGAGACAATAATTCGAGCGCCACCCTCGCCAAAGAGAATGTGATCCCAGCGCAGATTGGCAGATGAGAGCTGGCTATCTGCGATCGCAAGTTTGATCTCGGCTCCTTTCCGACCACTAATGCAGGATTCAGCTAGTGCCACGGCTAAACCACCTTCGGCGCAGTCGTGGGCTGACCGAACCCAGCCCCGCTGAATCCCTTCGCGACAGGCAGCTTGAACACGCAGTTCCAGATCAAAGTCTACAATCGGCGGCTGTCCAGCAATCGTATCGTGAATGGCCGCTAAATATTCCGAACCGCCCAGCGTGACGTGCGGCTGCTTAGATTGGTCAACGGGTAGGCCGAGTAAGTAAATGCGATCGCCCGTTTGCTGCCAACCTTGACCACAAATTTTCTGCAAATCGGAAATCAAACCAACCATGCCAACTACGGGCGTCGGATAAATCGGCTGCGGTTTACCCTCTGAATCTAAAGTTTCGTTGTAAAGCGACACGTTGCCGCCTGTGACGGGGGTGGAAAACTGGGAGCAGGCTTCCGACAGACCACGGCAAGCTTCAGCCAGTTGCCAGTAGCCAATCGGCTTTTCAGGACTGCCAAAGTTGAGGTTATCCGTTACGGCTAGCGGTTCAGCCCCGACGCAGCTCAGGTTACGTGCCGCCTCGGCTACTGCCGCTTTTGCCCCTTCGTAGGGATGCAAGTACACATAGCGAGCATTGCAGTCCACTGTCGCCGCCACGCCTTTATTAAATGCGCCACCTTCGGTTAGCTGAGGACGCAGGCGAATCACTGCCGCGTCAGCATCTCCTGGCCATTTCACCGTGTTGTTCTGCACCTGATGGTCATACTGGCGATAGACCCAGTTCTTCGACGCGATTGTCGGGGTCGCCAGCAGATCCGCTAGAACCTCTGTCCAGCTTTTCTGGTTAATACCTTGACTCGTACATGCAGGTAGCTGATCGATTGTCCACTGCCAAGCAGTTTGAGCATATTCCGGCGGTTCGGCCATTAGCTCACGATGGTAAATTGGCGTATCGTCCGACAGTGCTGTAGCTGGTATATCCGCCGCCACATGGCCTTGGAATAGGATGCGAACAATCGGCTCCTCAATCACCCGGCCTGCAACTACGGCATGAAGTCCCCAGCGGTGAAAAATATCGATTAGCTCTTGCTCGCGTCCCTTGTGAGCCACGAACAGCATCCGCTCCTGCGACTCTGACAGCAGGTATTCATAAGGCACCATGCCCGTTTCCCGCACCGGAATCTTATCCAAATCCAGCTCAATGCCAACGCCGCCCTTGGCCGCCATTTCTGCGGTTGAGCAGGTGAGTCCCGCTGCGCCCATATCTTGCGCCGCTGCCACGGCTCCAGTCTTAAAGGCTTCTAAACAGGCTTCAATCAGCGATTTTTCCAGAAATGGATCGCCCACCTGCACCGCAGGCCGATCGGCTTCCGACTCATCACTCAATTCTGCGCTGGCAAAGCTGGCACCACCCATGCCGTCTCGTCCGGTGGTTGAACCCACGTAGAGCACCGGATTGCCGATTCCTACGGCACCCGATTTGATAATTTCCGGCGTTTCCATCAGCCCCAGCGCCATCGCGTTGACTAGGGGATTACCCGAATAGGCCGGATCAAAATACACCTCGCCGCCCACAGTTGGCACACCCACACAGTTGCCATAATGAGCAATCCCCGCCACCACGCCGCTAAACAGCTGACGAGTGCGAGGATTTTCTAGTGAACCAAATCGAAGAGAGTTCAACGCCGCAATCGGACGTGCGCCCATCGTGAAAATGTCGCGCAGGATGCCGCCCACGCCTGTTGCTGCGCCTTGAAATGGCTCAACTGCTGACGGGTGATTGTGTGACTCCACCTTAAACGCCAGCCGCAAGCCGTCGCCCAAATCCACTACCCCAGCATTCTCACCAGGGCCAACCAAAATGCGATCGCCCTTTGTTGGGAACTGGGACAGCAGCGGACGCGAATTCTTATAGCAGCAGTGTTCTGACCACATCACACCGAACATGCCCAGTTCTGCTTTATTGGGATGGCGACCTAACCGCCGCACAATTTCTTCGTATTCTTCTGGCTTGATACCTTCCGACGCAATTTCTTCAGCGGAAAATGGAGCAGACGAGAGAGCAGTCATAGTGATTCTGGCAGCAATAGAAACGGATTTCATTCTATCGCCTCTCGCCTCTCGCCTTACTCCTCACCTGCCAATCCCTCACTCTCCAATCCGTTCCAACAAAACCGCCTGACTATCCTTCATTTCAAACGACTTCAGGTTATCGATTGTAAGACCGGGAGATGCGATCGCAACTTGCCATTCGTCCAGATCAATTTGCAGCCAGTCTCCGGGCGTCGCCGTTATTGGATCACCGCCCATGTGGCACAGCATTGCCACATGGTAAGGGGTTTGGTCTGAATCTTCAGATTTGGGAGCCGACCGTAAACCATAGAACAGAGTGTAGTCATTATCGTGAATCCGGTTGAAGCGGTCAAGGTTAGATAAGTTCTCCCGCAGCCAGGGATTGGCCAGTCGGAACCGCCGCAGCGCCAAGTTAAACGCCACCTGTTCCGCATCAATCACATCAGCCTGTAGCCACACATTGCTGATGTCGTGGGCATCCTCCATGAAGGCTTTGGCAAAGTCTTTGAGGGTTTGAACATCAAGTTCAGCCAGCACTTTTGACTTGTCCGGTAAATTCAGCTTTTGCAGCTCTGCCGCCGATTTACGCTGCTGGGCTTCTGCTTTAACTTCTTCTTTATGTCCGTCGGCTCCTAAATGACGCTGACAGATATGAGCCACTTCATCCAGGTCGTAATTGGTTTCCTCAATGGCATCGTAAAGGCCACGGACAAACTGCCGCAGCTCGTTCAGTTTGCCAAAGCCCATTGCTTTCACCCGTGGAAACACCTCTGGCAGGCTGTAGGTATCAGGAATAATTTGCCAATCCAGGAAGCCACCCGCTTCTTCTGCAACGACTTTGACGCCATAGCGATCGTCGGTATTGCGCAGGAATGCCCAGGGTGCCCGCATCGTGCAGTTGATGAAATCCATCGGCACACCCGGCGCAAAGCCATAGGTCATCAGCAAAATTGCCTGATGGTCGTAGGCGGTATTCAGCACATCGACGAACGAATCGCCTAGATTCCAGTTGATGTCGAGACTGGTATCGACTTGGGTACCGCGCCGCAGCGTATCGTGGTTGCCGCAGCCCGTGATCCAGTTGGCTCCCACCTGCATCACTTCGCCAACCCGCCGCCATTTCCGATCCCAAAACTTTTTCAGACTCGGCGTATTGTGGGCAAAAATCAGCGGCCCCCATTGGAAGGCATCCGGCTTGTACTCAACAATATCGCGATAGGTGGAAATCTCTTCCCAGCCATCCTTAGGCCAAGGCCGACCATCTTCATAAATCGTGAATAGGCGACGGCGATTGCCGTTGACTTCTTGGATCACCTCGGCCATATCGCTCAGATACTGATCGTCAAATTCCACCTCACCCGATAGCGGATTGAAAAACTTGAAGTCCTGTGCCCCGTCGATGCGGATACCGTCAACACCCGTCTCGTTCTTGCGGCGCTGCATTTCCAACAGGATAGCCCGCACGGTAGGATTCTGATGGTTTACGTCCTGACCGTACATATTTGGCCCCTTTAAAAAGCGCCCATTCAGTAAATCAATTGCTTGGTTGTCTGCGTGGCCGTAAACAATGTCGTAGATCACCTTAATCGGGCCAGTCGGAAAGTTATGCAGCGTGGCGATGAACTCAACCAGTTCTTCTAGCCGCAGCGTTTTCAGCACCGAGGGATCGGTGGCTGAGCAGCCGAAAATGACGATGTCATAGCCCCAGTTTTGGGTATCTGGCTTTTTCAGCGTGACCTTGATATCGCCCGGTTCATGTTCAATGCCCTCGGTTTCCGGATCCATTTCGTCCAGATCGCCCTCGCTGAAGATGAAGAAGCCGTGACCGAGTTCGTGCTCACCGCGATATTCCACCGTCGGCTCAATCGGCATTAACTGCACCGCATCGTAGCCAATGAAGTTCTGCTCCGCCGGAGTCAGGGTCTGCTGCTGCGTAATTTTCTGGCCAATGTCTTGATAAAGCTTCGTCAGTCCCGCCAGCGTACCGTCTGGGGACGAGGTGTTGACATGGAGCTGCAGGATATTCTTAGGTGGTTCAACCTGGACAAACGGCGGATCTTGCCCGTCCTCTGCCGCTGCTAGTTCATCCTGACCCTGAGCCAAATAGTCCAAATCAGCTCGATTGGCCTGCAGCTGATTCAGGTCGTAAACCTCGGCTGGAGCGTAAACTCCGTATGGCAATGAATAGGCCAAGCAGTCACCAATGATTTTCACTTCATTGGTATTCATGTCTAGGTAATGCAGCCAATAAAAAGAGCCGAACTGATCTTTAGTTCCGGCCTGCATCCCAGAGATGACACCCCAAAAGTATTCACCCTGCTTCTCTAGCTGCACATAGTCGCGTCGAAAAACGATTTTTTGAGTCGGTTGGGTGGGATCTATCGCTTTTTTGGGGGTTAAAACTTCTAAGTAAATATTTTTAGGTTGAACCATGTCGGCTCCCAGTTCTGGAGTCCAAAAGCCGATCTCGGTTAGGCCATCGTCTCGATAGTGGGCACCGAGCCGCCGAGCTAAAATTTGCGCTTTCTTAAATAGGGGTTGTTCAGACTGGTGGACGGATTGCGCCCAGTCCAATAATTTTTGAGTTTCCTCAGGTGCGATCGCAACCCGAGACGCTGTGGCTACCATAAGCCTCCTTTCCTAAGCACAAGCGTACAAGTATGTAACAGATATAAAGCGATGAACCTTGTATCAACCCATACTGGGAACCGGAGTTTTCAAATACAGCGATAGCCATATTTGGTTAGGACGTTTTGTGGCGCGGCGTCGCCGCGCCACAAAACGTCCGCGTCCTAACTGAGCTGATTACAGCTAGAGACAAAATCCAGTTGCCAAGATGGGGTTCATAGGCATGATACAAAACTTCACTCTCGACCCTATCAGCCCAGGGAAATGAATGTCGTTCACAGTGAGCACCCGTCACGTTTAGGTTACTGTAATACTGTTTCGCTAAACTCACTCGTACATTTCACCACATGCCGCCTTCGACGACGGAATAGTATCCCTGATGGAATCCAGCATTAAACCCGTCCCGATAGCCCTTGACATACCCTTCTTCTTTGTAGGAAGGACTGCGATAGGCGGAATCGGGGTAGTAGCCGTATTTGTATTTGCGGTAGTTAAACCCAGACTCATAGCCCGCCTGAAATCCCTGCTGATAGCCCAAGCGATAAGCATCTAAATTGGTATCGTCTGGGCCACCACGCGGCACCAACCGCCCCGATTCACTGACGGTCTCAGACCCACTTGCACCCATGATTTGCAGGTTACACGTATTAGTGTTGGGATAAACCGTCACATAATAAGTTGCTTCGCCCCGCAGACTGGTAAATACCAGCGAATCATCCTTCTCGCGCAAGACATCGGCTGGAGAATTTAGCACCACGCCCGAATTGCGCGATCGCACCACCATGCTGGGTTGTGCCGCAGATCCTAAAATTTCAATTTCGTAAGTAGCGGTCTCACAGAGAAAATTTTCCCAGTAGAAGCTTGTATTGGCTGAGCGTTCGGCTTGAGCAACGGGATAGCCGCTACTTTGAGTGCTAGTTGCAGCGGGCGAAAAATCCTGAGGTGCAGTAGATGGCTGTGCCGACTGAGCAACAATATCAGCAGAATCAGCAGAATCAGAATCGCCAACCTGAGCATTTGCCGTGGCTTCAGGGCTACGCGAATTGCAGCTTGTACAAAAACTTAGGAAAACAATACTGCTGATTAGAATGGCTTGCTGTTGTCGCATGACCGATCGCAATTGCCGAGGGTTACAGAGCTTGGCACCTTATGATAATCCTTTCTCTACAATATTGGTCGCTCCGTCGGTTTCACCTTAACCAAATTGCCACTTCCCCAACACCCAAAACCCTGAACTCAACACCTGGAACCCAAAACCCCAAACCCAACTCTCACCCAATCCTCTATCTATACACGCTAGAACATCTAACACAGCTTGTTTCTAGCAATCACATTAAAACCCTTATGATGAATCTGCTATGATAAAAAACTGCGTTTGTTTTTTAAGTTGTAGTAAGTAAGACTGGAGCGCGTTATGGGTCGCAAATGTCAGTTGACCGGAAAGAAGGCAAATAATGCCTATGCTGTTTCACACTCTCATCGCCGAACCAAGAAGCTGCAAGAAGTCAATTTGCAGGAAAAGCGGGTTTGGTGGCCACAGGGTAATCGTTGGGTAAAGTTACGTATCTCTACCAAGGCGATCAAGACGCTTCACAAAAAAGGAATTGATCAGTTTGCTCGTGAAGCAGGTATCGATTTAAACAAGTACTAATTTGCGATCGCACTGAGGCATCTAGCCAAATCCGCCTATTTTTGAACCGCTTCAGCAAGATATCTATACTTCTTCTCCGTATCGATACGGAGACCTGAAAAAGCAGGAGGTTATCTCCTGCTTTTCTTTTTAGGTATATTTAATGATCGATCCATCAGAAGAAGTGGGTAATCTTATGAAGGTATAAACTTCACATTCGTAAAGATTTCGATCAACAGAACTGAGGAGAGCCATGATGTTCTGCCCGAGAGCTGATAGAACAGTTGCGTCCAACGTGAACTTTCATATCGGCTCAAGTGACTCAGATCGCACCGACTCAGCCAGATATCTGTTTATCTTGGAAGTCGAACCGGGCGGGCTCACTGTCAAACTCTAGTGCTCGTTATTCGTTATCAATGATGTGCGCTAAATTTGGTTCTGAATCACAATTGCTTTTAATCAGCATCTGATGATCTGTCTTATTTAGCTACTCACCTTTAATCTAGTTACCCAACTTTTTAGTCCGTTCACCTTTGGGTCATTGCCAAAAGAGGAACTATGTTTACTCGTCCTATTCGTCGTCTAATTCGATCTGCGCAGGAGCTGTTACGACTCCTGGTTTCTATACCGCAGCGCATTGCATCTGCGATCTCAACTTGGTTTATCCGCCGCGCCGTTCGGGCGAAGCGGGGTTATCGGCGTTCACCCAATTGGGCGAACGCTGGTTTTGTATTACCGACTGCGGTGTTGCTCACACTGGTTGTGGCGCTGACGGTTGGAGCGTTGACGTTCCGTACCTTTAGCCGCACGTCTGATGTTGTCACCGAGCGGCAGCAGCGGGTTATCCAAAATGCAGCAACGCCTGCGATTGATCGGGCTAAAGCCAAGATCGAACAGCTATTTAGTAATGATGTGCGTTTCCCTGGCGGTGTACCTGCTAGTGATGTGCTCGTCAGTATGATGGCGAACGATGGCCAAAACGGTATCCCGGCTTTGGATGGTGATCCGTACACATTCAATGATGAGACGATTGTGGGCGACGCCACCGATCTCACCTGGCAATTTACCGATGAGCAGGGGAATACAGTTACCTACTCAATTTTGGTAGACGATGAAAATGGGGGAGTGACAATCTCAAGCTCTGATACAGAGAAAGCGGCCAATAACGTTGTCCGCAACGGCCCAATCAGTATGGAAGAGTTGGGTCGTAGGTGCGCTCGCGCTGATTTCTCTCGTGACCCAGAAGGTGGGTGGTATCCAGTCGATACGGCTAATGTTCGACGGGTTTTCCAGGTGGATGCCTACGTTAAAGATCCCAATAACAATCGAGTAGCAGCCTTAGAATTCCAGCAAGACCGACAGGCTAGCCGAGGCAACAAGTGGGGAGCGTGGTTCCGAACTGACTTGGAAGTTTTTCCAGGTCCGAACTTTATGTGGAACGGCGCGATGCACTCGGAAGGCAGCATCATCGCTAAAGATAGAATCAATGCCCATTTGGTTTCATCGCCCAATTCCTGCGTATACAGCAAGGAAGCATCAGAGATTACAACGGCAGAATATGAGAATGACCCAAGTAATCCTAATTTTCAAGGCCAGTTTATCAATGGAGTCATTGGTCAAGATACCTTTGGCAATGATAATGGCACGGCTAAGTTTCATCTTTTTGACCCAACAACTCCAGACACAGGTAATAAGTCGCAGCTTAAACCTGGCACAGATTCTATTGTTCAATCAACGAATGGCCTGATTAGCCAAATCGCCCTAAATGAATTTGACTTATTCACTAAAAATGAGTCCGTTTCACGGGCTGAAAAGGGTAGTAGCTGGGATTATGATGAGGCTAATTGGAAAGGTAAAGACCTGAATGCAAACCGTCTGATTAACAGCAAAACTCCTATTCCGTTCCTGGACGACACGTTCCGGGCAGACAACCGTTACGGCCCCAAACCTGAATACAAAGATCAAAATCCGGATAGCTTCAACCTCATTGCAATGGGTGAGGAAATTGGTAATCCAATTACCAGCCGCTCAGACTTAACGGGTAATACAGGTGGTGATACGGCTGAATTTGGTCTAGATGGTTACTGGGAGCGCCGTGCGACAGCTACTGGAATACGCACCATTGTGGGTGAACGCTTAGAACTGGGTAATGCGTTTGGTTGGCAAGGAGCCGATCTAGATCGCAATAATGACAAAATCCCGGATGCTGATTTGAATGGTGACGGTGTCATCGATGCAACCTACAATGGCGGCTTTTTGCCCGAACCACTTTATCCCTCGCCCAACTTATTAGACGGATTAGATGGTTCAGACGACTACAGTGATGACGACAATACTGATGTAATTGCGCAAAACCGGACGCTTTGGGACAATCTAGCGGCGGTTCAAGCAATGGCGGTTTATCGGTATGACCATGAGGATGGTGCAGTGCCTCTAGCCTGTGTTGCGGCTACCAGTCATCCAGGCACACAGCGAACAATCTTAAACAGCAAAACTTTTTACACCGCTCAGTTCGACAGCGATGGCAACTTTGATCCAGATACAAATGTCGATTTTGATGGTTCAGGCGGAACGGCCTACAACATCGATTTTCTCAGAGGTGTAGGTACTAATGGTTGGGAATTTGATTTCCCGTACACCGATGCTGGATTTTCATCAGCCTATAGCTCTGGGCCACTGCGTCGTGCCTTAGAAAACTTGGCTCACTTTGCAGGTGATCCAGAAGGTGGTGCTCCATCCTTCACTCCTGTTCAAGACAGTGAAGTTCATCCCTATCCATATATGAAGATGTGGGGCGACTTTTCCATGCTGCGCCGCATCTTAGATGAAGGCACCAGCTACAGCAGCCTTAGCATCGCTGACAAGTCAACTCTGCATACGGCTACTTGTACGCTTGGCATGTTGGCCTACACCCTGGAGTTAGACAGAGCAGCCAACCTAGACAATGATGATTTGACGTTCTTCACGTCACAAGAAACTACCTCTATGGTCAGCATTGGCAATAGAATTGAGTCTCTCTTTGACGGGAACGAGTCAAACGGCGAAATATATGTCAACGGCAGTAACACCAAACAGCCCCGGGTAAAAATTAACCAGGCTAGAGGCGTCACGAACGACTTTGATAACAATGGTGATGGCAACGTCAATGGTTCTGATGTACCGCAAGCCGTTTATCTAGCTAATCCCGAGGCTATTCGAACCCCAACCCAGTGGGCAGCAGAAGGACAAGATACGATTGACAATTCGGGACTAGTTGCAGGATGTGCAACTGATAATCTAACAACCTACGATCGCGCTTGTGATGCAGGTGATTATTACCAAACTCTAGGCCGTAAGACAGTAGATGGTGCGCCAATCTATCTCACGCCTGAGGAAGTGAGGCTAGCTGCGATCGCAGATTCGGGTGGTGGTACTGGTATCGTAAATGGCATCAATAATGCATTTAATGAGTTGTCTGACTTTCAGGCCAAGCTCCAGCGAATCCAGAACGCGAACCAAGTTCTACGCGATCGCACCTATGGATTTAAGGCAGTCTTTCCCGAATATATAGATGGGGATGGCACAGATGCTGTTTATTGGAATCCGGATACAGGCCGCGTTCAAACCACCTCTGGTACTCAGTACGTTACAGCCTGTGACCCTGATATTTTTCATGAAGCATTCAAGGGTAGCGGTACTGGTCTCGACTCCAAAGCAGTGGGGCTTGCTCTAGCCTTCTGTTCTCAGCAGGATAAGATTGTTGTTCCTCCACCTAAGTATCCGGCTTTGTACTATCTCTTCCCAGTGGTTGAGCATGACCTAGATGGTGACGTTGATACATTTACAGTTGGTAGTGTTTCTGTTGATGTTGACCATACCCAACCAGCAATCGAGGAATATGTTGCAGATGATTATGTAGCTGGAACTGGTACGGATGACTACCTCTACCAAGTTGTTGCTCCAGACGGCTTGTATGGAACGGGCACTGATCGTGCAGGCAGCTTCGCTTCCATCATGATTGAGCCGCGTGCTCGTTCTGATTGGGAACTGCCGAGTTCGACTACCGTCACGAATGCACCTAACGTGATCCTCGATAACGGCACTAGCGTGGCCGTCGCCTTCATGGATCACAACTTCTACGACGGTCGTGAATTGATGAACACGCGTCTGCTGGCCTACGATCTCGACTTATTAACCGACGATGGTGAAGGTGACTTCATCCGAGATGATGAAGATGTTAACGAGCTAGGTTCAATCATCTACGCTTTCCGGGAAGATGCCGTACGGGAGGATGAAATCGTTCGGCCAACGGCTGACGATCCAGACATCACTGAAAGTGCCAACAAGATTAGCAGAAAAGCGGTTGATTTTGAGGCAGAACCAGACCGTCGTCCTCATGGTTTCATGCTAGAGCGAGGTGCAAATCTCAATCGCGATAACCTGGCTGGTATGACGTTTGTCAGTGACAACTCCGTCTACATCAAAGGTGACTTCAATCTGCACAGTACCGATGGAACCCGCAACGCCATCATTGAAGAGTTTGACGAGAAAATGGAAAACGTCAACTTAAACAATGCTGGTAATTACAGCAACACGTTCTATGGTCGGGAAGATTTGAACGAAAACTTTGCTGACCCAGATGAAGACCATTGGCGACCCGTTGAAGTCTTGGGTGATGCGGTTGGTTTCTTCTCGAATGTCTTTGATAACGACTTCAATGGTCAGGGACGCGGTTCAATTGAAGATGCATTTAATAGCAGTCTTGCAAATCGGTCCTATATGGCGATGCGTCGGCCTGATTTAGCGCTGGTTGGTGATGCCCTTTGGTATCGTGAGCGTCCGGGTGGTAGAACCACTCCAGTTGTCAGCCAAACTGGCGCACTGATCTACAAATCAGATCCGCTGATGTTGTATTTTGACGCAGATGAGCTGGCCGCTTCTGGTTACATTGAACGGGAAGGGAATGAAACCTTAATCGCAAATGACATCAACCTGTTCCCGATCATGTTTAACCGCAACGGTTATCCCCTCTATTGCGGTGGTGGCTTTGCAGCAAATGGAACCTGTGCCGCAGAACTAACGGCCTACGGTGATGGCGATGGTAACGAGTTCCGCTCTGTCACAGATGGCACTCGGCTTGATGACTTAGTCGATCTCGCTTCCAGTGATGAAATTTTCGTCAATGCCACTGTTGTAACTGGAGTTGTGCCATCTCGTTCAGGACAATCCTACGGTGGATTGCACAACCTGCCGCACCTAGTTGAGAATTGGGATAACGTA
The DNA here is from genome assembly GCF_057732415.1 of Thainema salinarum CENA647. Lineage (NCBI taxonomy): Bacteria > Bacillati > Cyanobacteriota > Cyanophyceae > Leptolyngbyales > Leptolyngbyaceae > Thainema > Thainema salinarum. The sequence goes on along the minus strand of NZ_JBYJZJ010000022.1, from coordinate 4,489,115 downwards.
GACCTCAATTTTGCGGGTGCATTCTTCCAGCTCAACTTCAGCACCTATGCCACAGCTCCTTGGGATGCCGATCCTGATACAAGTAACGCATCTTTCAACTTCTACGGCGCACCAAATAGACGCTGGGGTTATGATGTCGGCTTGCTCTATGCGCCTGCTGCCCCAGTTGCTCGACGATTTGTCACCTTGAGTAGCAACCGCAGCGAGTTCTATCGAGAGCTTCCGTCTGATGATCCGTATATCACCAGACTGCAATAACCCAATGAAAGCTAGATGTCACTGATTTACCGAACATAAATCAGTGACATCCCAGTTCAAGTCACGCGCACCGCTAAAGGAGAACGAGCAACATGAACAAGGCAACGGCACTCAAACTACTGTGGTATTGGTCAAGACAATCTAGTGACAGCGGATCCCCGCGCGAGCAGTCTCTGTCTCCCTCTACCGAAGATGGACTAACCCTGCTCGAATGTATTATGGCGATTTTGGTCATCGTCGTTACCGTCACGATCATTACTCCGCCCATTTTTCTGTCTGTTGCCACTCGTGTTCAAAATCAGCGGATGGAGCAGGCTTTACAGTTGGCTCAAGCCGAGATTGACCGAGTCAATCTAATTGTTGAGCGCGGTCTCTACGCCAACACTGAGCTGCCTCCTTCGGTCGGTGCTGGCAATGTATCTGATACGGGTGCCCCATCTGGCACAGTCGATGAACGCGCTGATGTTACCAATTCAGGGCAGGCGTACGAGGTCGATATCGACAACGATGGTGATAGTGACTACGCCGTTCAGTTTTTCCGCACGGATGGGCAAACCGGAACCGGGGATGCAGACGACCAGGTTTTGGCGTTCAATATGGGCGTCCGAGTTTACTCAATGCTCGCATTCGACAACGGTGGCACTCTAACGACGCAGCAAGCTCCAGCTCTGTTCACATCCGGCACCGGATCACAAAATACAGATCCCTTAGCTGTGCTGTATACGACCGTTGCTCGTGGTGATGCAGCGAACTCCTTTAGCGCTCTTGATGGCGAGGAAGACTAACTCAAACAAATTGGTCTAACTTGTTCTGCTCTTAGCCCACTACCTTCTACTCTTGCTATGGCTAGCCATTCTTTCTCACTCCGCTTCTACCAATTTCTTAAGTCGCGGCGACGCAACCATAACCAAGGTTTTACCCTAACAGAGTTGTTAGTCTCGATTATCATCAGCGCCATTATTGTGTCTGGTTTACTGTATCTCGTCGTCGAACTGCTCGGTGCTGATGCCCGTGAATCTGCTCGTAATGAAACGCAGCGTGAAATGCAGTTGGCGATGAACTACATCACCACCGATTTGCGTGAGGCAGTATATGTCTACGACGATGTCGCAGACATTGCCGATGGTCTACCCGATTTTGCTGGCGATGGGATGACTCCGATCTTAGCGTTCTGGAAACCCGTCTATTTTACGGATGCTGATTTAAGTGGGATTGACTGTGACAGCGTCTCTGAAGAAGCTCAACCCGCATGTGACACATTGCTAGTGCGTCGTAGTGCTTATTCCCTGATTGTGTATCTGCAAGAGGCCAATCCAGATGCGCCTTGGTCAGGACAATCTGTTATTCGTCGATATGAACTCTCCCGATATGAGGGTGATGTCGCAGACTTAAGTCAGGCAGCAGGTTATGTTGATCCCACTGGAGATGTAAGCTTCCAAAGCTGGCCACTGGACTCGGCTGGAGAGGATTTACAAGATACTGAGCCGACTCTTGGATCTCCGCCTGTTTTAATTGACTTTGTTGCAGCGCCCGGAGATGGTTCAGCCCGCGATTGCGAAGCTGGTTACACCAAGTCGCCAGCGACATCCGATAGCTTTTTTGCCTGTGTTCGTGCCTCTGCAGGTGATGACGCAGGCGAGGATGAAGTTTTAAATACCAATCAGGATGTCTTTGTCTTCTTACAGGGAGATGTACAAGGACGGCGAGGTGGCAATTCCAGGGGCTTTGATGTTAGCTCTCGTTTACCAGTCTTGCAGTCTCAGGTGCTGGTCGGCGGTGTCATCGATAAGGATGTTGCGGAATAGAGCAGTATTTTATTCTGCAAATACACAAGTCTATCTGCTAAATGACTATCAGAATTACATAAACAATCAAGCTGATGTTGACTGAGGAGACTGGCTAGCAATGTTAAAACAACGCACTATTAAAGATTTTGAATCAGAATCAGGTTTTACGCTGATTGAAATTCTGGTTGTCATCTTTATCATCGCCATCCTCATGGCGATCGCAGCTCCTGGTTGGCTGGCACTCATGAACCGTCAACGAGTCAACACAGTTCGCGAAGATGTCCTACAAACTATTCGCAATGCTCAAAACAGTGCTCGTACGACCCGTTCGGTACAAAGCGTTACCTTAGGCAATCAGAATGGTGTCCCCAGTTACTCTCTGGATGGAGGGACGACGTGGCAAGTCATGGGCAGCGGTCAGTTGAAAGCTGGCATGGTTGAGCTGACTGCTGGTGGTAATAATCAAGATACGATCTCGTTTGAATATAACGGCTCCCTGTCTGACCCTAGCCTAGTTGAAGATGGTGGGTACAAAATCGTGTTAGAAACTCCTGATACGGGTTCGAAAAGCTGTCTAGTCATCCAGAGCATCCTTGGAGCTACGACCCAAGAGAGCGGCAATGGCTGCTAAATTATCCAGCTGGCCTCTAAAATTAAATTAGCTAAAAATTGCAGTTGACAATACAGCACATTGTTAGTCATCATTATTAACTGGCTGTTTATTTTGCTCGGATCAGGTTAGAGCCTCTTCTCTCGATCTCATAAATGGCTAAACGGCTTTCCCCACGCAGCTTTCACTGCTGGGAGCGACCTGTACGGCAAAAAGGTAAGAGTAATAGATCATGACATACGCGATTATTGAAGCAAGTGGAACCCAGTTGCGAGTTGAGCCGGGTCGGTTCTACGACATCAATCGACTTGCTTTAGATGAAGATGAGACGCTCACCTTAGACAAGGTGCTGTTCGTTGAAAATGATGGAGAAGCTACGGTTGGACAACCCTACGTCAAGGGCGCAACTGTTGAAGCAACCGTGATGCAGCATCTGCGTGGCCGCAAAATTATTGTCTATAAAATGCAGCCCAAGAAGAAGACCCGCAAAAAGCGCGGTCATCGTCAGGAACTAACGCGGATTATGATCGATTCGGTTAGCCTCAACGGTTCTGCATTGGCTGGCTCAACCTCTGAGAAGAGCAGCCCCAAGCAAACCGAAGCGAAGGCTTCATCTAAAGCAGACGATTCGGAAGAATAGACACGTAGCTTCTAGCTTTCAAGGTCTTCAAGTTTAGGAATTGTAGGAGAACAGCATGGCTCATAAGAAGGGTACAGGTAGTACACGTAACGGTCGCGACTCAAATTCTAAGCGACTCGGTGTAAAGCGCTATGGTGGCGAGAACGTCTTGGCTGGTAATATTCTCATTCGTCAGCGTGGCACTAAGTTCCACCCTGGCGTAAATGTGGGTCGCGGTAGCGATGACACGCTGTTTGCTCTAGTTGATGGCGTGGTCACTTTTGAGCGCAAGGGCAAAGACCGCAAGAAGGTCAGCGTTTATCCCAGCGTTTCCGCTTAAACGGTTAATGACTTGTAGTCAGCTATAAGTAAAAAGAAGGAAGTGCGATCGCACTTCCTTCTTTTTATGTAAAACCGGGTTTCTAGCATCAACCATTCAGTTCCACTGAACGGCGATGCAGAAATCCGGTTTTTTCATCTTTCGATTAAAATTTAATGCGATCGCGCTTAGCCGCGCTTAAACATCGACGTCAGTTTGCCAAGCGCATTTTGCACCCCACCTGCAACTGATTGAGGCGGCTCCGCCAGTTCGATTGGTTCGTCTTTAAATTCCTTCAGCCGATAGCCATAGTCAAGTTGTCCCTGGTATTTACGCAGCACTGGATAGAGACGCACCGCACCCTGCATCAGTTGCTCTTCGCTGTCGTAGATGGCTCGGCTAATTTGGCTGGAGCGCTGAACCGCAACCACGCCGATGGGATACCACTGCTTTTTGCCTTGAATGCGAGCGTAAACTTCAAATTCTGGCGTACCATCGGCTCTCATCTTGTCAAGCTGACTGGCCGCTTTTTGGCGCTCGGCTGTTCGCTTTGTCTTGTTCGGTTTGGGAGTCGTGGGTTGACCAAATCCAAGATTGCTAGCCATATTAAAATCACGTCTATCATTAACAAAAGTTTACGCGATTTTAAGCAAATTGTCAGGCAGCTTGGAAGAAGTGAGGAGTGAAAGCGTGAGGAGCGAGGGCGTTTTGTTAAAGTTGGACGGCGGGTTCGAGCATACGCAGTGAACCATTGCTGGTATCAATTTCAACTTGGGTGCCAATGGGTAGCGTTAAGACAGGCTCAACGTGGCCAATAGCCGCACCCTGCCAAGCAGGAATACCCAAAGGTTGAAGGTGATCGCGCAGGACTTGCTCTAGGGTTAATGAGCCGTAGTCTGCATCAGGGCCGCAGTTGGTGCATTGGCCGAAAATGAAGCCAGCTAGGTTATCAAAAACGCCCGCGAGCTTGAGCTGCGTAATCATCCGGTCTATCCGATAGATATCTTCACCGATATCTTCTAGAAACAAAATGGCTCCGTCTAAGTTAGGCACATAGGGCGAACCGACGATGCCGGATAGAACCGATAGATTACCCCCAATCAGGCGACCCTGCGCTCGACCAGAGGTAATTACCTGAATTCGATTTTGCACCTGCATTAAGCGATCGCTATCGTCGGGTGTTCGTTCACTGCTTAACGAGGTCATACCCCCTTCAAATAGGACTTGACGAAACGACGCGGTCTGATCAGGCCGCCAAGACGTTAAACCATTGGGGCCATGAAACGTGACTAAGCCCGTTTGCGCGTGGATACCCAGCAGTAACGCCGTTAAGTCACTAAACCCGACGATGATTTTAGGATTTTGGCGAATTACCTCATAGTCCAGATAAGGCAGCGTGCGACTGCTGCCCCAACCGCCAGTCACAGGCAGGAGTGCTTTGATGTTTGGATCAGCGAAAAACTGATTCATGTCGCTAGCGCGATCGCGATCGGTTCCGGCCAAATAGCCGTAGCGATCCAGCACATGGGGCGCAAGCATAGGCACTAGCCCCAAGCCGCGTACCGCATCTACTACGATATCCAACTCATTTTGTAAAAAAACAGCCCCAGCGGGACTGAGGATGCCAACTTGATCCCCAGGCTGGAGCGGCGGTGGTTTCAGAATGGTCGGACTCGCAGACGAGCCAGCCGATTGACTCACAGCTTGGCTCGCAACTGGGCGCATGGCATCCCGAAGGAGCGCCACTAGCCCAGTTGCCGACGCCGCTGCCAAAAAATGACGGCGCTTCATTGCCTATTCCCACTCGATGGTTCCAGGCGGCTTGGACGTGATGTCGTATACGACGCGGTTGACGCCTGCCACCTCGTTCACAATGCGATTTGACACGATTTCCAAAAAGTCATAATCGGCTCGTGCCCAGTCTGCGGTCATGCCATCTTCGCTGGTGACAATCCGCAGCACAATCGGATAAGCGTAGGTACGCTGATCACCCATGACGCCGACGCTACGAATCGGCAGCAGCACTGCAAAGGCTTGCCAGAAATCGTGGTAGAGGCCATGACGATTGGTTTCTTGGCGCACAATGTAGTCTGCATCGCGCAAAATATCGAGTCGTTCCGGCGTGATTTCACCGATGATCCGAATCGCCAAGCCAGGGCCAGGGAAGGGGTGACGCTGGACAATTTCCTCTGGCAGGCCAATGGAGCGGCCTACTTTGCGAACTTCGTCCTTAAACAGCTTGCGCAGCGGCTCCACCAGCTTGAACCGCAGATCTTTGGGCAAGCCACCGACGTTGTGATGGCTCTTAATTTTGACGGCGACGCGCTCACCCGTTTGTGGGTCAACGTTAGTGTCGGCGGATTCGATTACGTCAGGATACAGCGTGCCCTGAGCCAAATAGTCAAAGGGGCCAAGCCGCTTCGACTCCTCTTCAAAAACCTGGATGAATTCGTGGCCGATCCGCTTCCGCTTTTCTTCAGGATCGGTAACGCCTTCCAGCTGCTTCAAAAAGCGTTCGCGGGCATTGACGTATTCCACTGGAATATGGAACCGCTCCTGGAAGAGTTTGACCAGGCGCTCCGGCTCGTACTTCCGCATGAAGCCCTGGTCGATAAACATGCAGGTGAGCTGATCGCCAATTGCCTTATGGAGCAAAAAGGCCAGCGTGGAGGAGTCAACGCCGCCAGACAAAGCCAACAGCACTCGCTTATCGCCTACTTTGCCTCGAATCTCACGAATGGCCTGTTCGACAAACGCTTCTGTCGTCCAGGTGGGTTCGCAGTCGCAGATGTGATAGACAAAATTGCGAATCAACGCAATGCCGCCAATGGAATGAACCACTTCTGGGTGGAACTGAACGCCGTAGAGTTTGCGCTCATGATCTGCGATCGCAGCACAGGGCGTATTGTCTGTATGCGCTAATAGCTCAAAGCCAGCGGGCAATTCCACCACCGAGTCACCGTGACTCATCCACATGGTGGTTTCGTTTTCTACATTGGTCAGCAAATCGGTTGGATCGTCAATGTAGAGCAGCGCTTTACCATATTCGCCCCGCTCCGCCCGTTCAACAACGCCGCCGAGCTGTTTACACATGAGCTGCATGCCATAGCAAACACCCAGAACCGGAATACCCAAATCCCAAATTTCTGGATCAGACAGTGGTGCATTATTGTCATACACCGAGCTTGGGCCGCCCGACAGAATGATGCCTGCTGGGTTGAGCTGGCGAATTTGTTCTGCCGTCGTCCGGTACGACAAAACTTCTGAATATACTTGGGTTTCTCGAATCCGGCGCGCGATTAGCTCTGAGTATTGAGACCCAAAATCTAAGATGACTATCATTTGGCGATCGAGAGACTGGGATACCGTAGCATCGGAAATAGGTTGTTCAGCTTGGAGAGCCACATCTTGAAGAGTCACGTCAATACCCTGGGTTGGATTATAAGAACAAAAATATAACAGCACTGGCGAACCAGTTTGCCATTGAGCTGCTTGAATCTAGTTCAGATCATCAGATCATCTGTATGGATCAACGGTAATCACAGGTCAAACATGTTAGCGATGCCAATAGGCTCCGTCAGTGGACTAGCGCGTACGCATCCCTTGACGGACGTTTCCCTGATTAGTTTGAGCGTGTATAACAGTTTATTTGAAGTTATTTGAAGAGATAAGAGACAGAGGCTTTATTTAAGCCCAATCCATTTGCTAAAGTTTCTCTCCATTGCTGGCATCTAGTAATTCAGTCATTATAGAAGCCACGCTAGGAGAGTTGCCGAAAGAACAGATTTTAAATAATTTTGCCTAGTGTCTCAGAAAAACAGCAGAAGTGCAACCCAAAAATCTCAGCTAAATCTAGGTAGAGCTGGAGATTAAACCAGCTCTTATGGCTTACACTGCTCGACAAGAAAGCTTGAAATTAAAGGCTTGAAATTAAGGGATTCCGTGGCGTTTCGGCTTCCCTGATAGGAAACGGTTAGCCCAATGGAGTTAGGCCACTAAAGCCGAATGGCACTGACATAAGCTGTATCAAGCTAGCAACCTGGCTTTCAAGACGGAGCGAGGTTCCTGCATTCTTGGGAACGGTTTGGGACGGCGCTTTACAACTCGGGGTTCTGAACGGTTGGGTCGAAACGGAATCACCAACTCTCGCACCACGTTTAACAAGGCCTGGTAGCCTCGCCGTCGTTCGGATGGAGCTAGATGCAGCAACTCAGGCCGGAAGTGATTGAACTGTTGCCGAGCACCTTGTAGAGAGACTCGCAACACCCCGACCTCGCCGTCGGCTGTCGCCTCCCACATCAGGGTGCGAAGCAGATTGTAGGCCAACAGATGCACCCAAATACTTTTGCTCACCATGGTGGGTGTTTTGGCAGCAATCATCTCCATGGCTAAGGTGGTTTTGAGATGCCGGAGATTAACTTCGGCGGCCTGCCAGCGGAGCTGATAGAGTTCGGCAAGTTTAGCTTTGGGATAGCGGTTGGGATCGAGTAGCGTCGTTACCACCACAAAGTTGGTCGGGCGAAACCCAGGAACCTGAATGAAGAGATACACTTCCCGCACCTCAATGGATGCCGCCAGAGCCTCGAACTCCTGCGGCTTGAGGGCTTGAGGGCATTGCTTCGGGCGCTGCCAGCGGACGATGTGATCGCCAATGCCCAGTTTTTTGCCCCGTCTGAAATCGCAGCGGCGCTGATGATGCTTGCGAAAGACAGCATCGGCTCCCATCCGGGCGACCCAGGCCAAATCTACATAGGTGCCATAGGCTGAATCGGCCACCACCACATCCTCGGGGCGCAGTTTCTGATAGAGTTGGCGGGCTAGACGCCATTCACTCACCCGCAACGGAGCCATCGCCACGGCCATAACCGCTCCCGTGGTGACACAAAACCACACTTGGAGTTTGAGAATCGGAAAGCCGCAGCCCTCTTTCTGATTGCTGTGTTGAGGATACTCGGCTTGGTTGGCCTGCGTGTCACTCATCAAGACCGTCGTCGCATCAAAGGCTTTAACCGGACGGCCACACCAGCGTTGCTCTGGGGAGACTTGGCGCTGCAACGCCCTCACCACCCGCTCGAACAGGGGCGGAAATATCGACTCGGGAAGGCGTTTTCGTGCTTTACTATAGCCCCCGGTATCGGCTGAGGGCACCTCCAATCCCGACACGCTCATCCAGGTCACCACTCGCTTGACTGCATGGCTGAGACTGCTGTCGGCATCCAGCACTTGGGAGAGCCAACTCCACAGGACGACCATGGGAGTGTAGAGGACTTGTCGATATCGGATTCCCTGCTCGCTCAGCACAGTTTCAATCTCTGCTTCCGGCAGCATCTCAGCAAAGGGTAGACCGATGCTGCTCTGATAGTTGGCCTTGAGAACGTCCGCACGATTCGGCATCATAGAGGCAAGGTTATGGGCTTCAACGGTTTGATTCTGACAAATCAGGCGCTTGAAGCCTTTTTTGCTCTCTTATGTCAGTGCCATTCCACTAAAGCCAACCCTTCGCTATCGGCCAAAGCATCTGCGATCGCTTTTCGAACCTGCAATTTTGCCACTGAAAATGAGCTGCGCAGCAGTTCCAGCTTGATTTCGTGCTGTGTGCGAATCTGTTGCTGATGCCATAATCGCTTGAGCCAAGTTTGATATTCATCGTCTGCAAAAGCGCATTCCTTCCAGGCTGCTCGGCGCTGAGTTTCGTTGCGCAGATCAGTATCTTCCGCCACACCCAGATCAAACTGGGCCTTTCGGCGATCAATATTGGCTTCTAAACGAGCAACTTTTTGGTTACATCGGGCGATGGCCGCTCGCAGTTTTGCGATCGCATGGGGATAATCTTCGAGTGACAAATTGGGCTTGTGAGGCGTATACAGTGATGACATGAATTCCCTCCAGAGTGAATGATTTCAGACCGTCACTCACTCTTCTATTGTATCGTTTCTAAGCTGGAATCGCCTGGTGGAGCTGAGTTCGGGCTGTCGTGATTTCAGGACTTCAAAAAATTCTCAGTCATATCCAGCCTGTTTATAAAAAACCAATTGGTTTTTTATGAAAGGTTGGCTAAGCCAGCTTTTCATAAAAACAAATCATCGGGTTTTAGCCGGACTTTGTAACCTAAATTTGGAGCACAAACTTAAAACCTAGCGAGGAGTGCAGCCCCCTGTTCACTTGTGCAAATCACCTGGCGCTGACGGTCGAATAACAGTGAGCCGATGGTGATGGATTGGGCTTGGGCTTGATCTGTGTGTTTGGCGATATACATCTGCGATCGCAGATCAATTCGCTGTGCCACCTCACCGTAAACCTGGGATACCCAGGTTGATCCGGTTTCCTGATCCAGTGTGCGCAGCGTATTGAGCGCCGCTTCGGTGGTGGGGCTGGTTAAAATTTGTTGTGAGATCGCAGTTGGGACACCCGCAGCCACGCAACAAGCGGTCAAAATTTCCTGGCGACCATCGGCTACATGGTGATGGGTGTGAAAAATGCCGCCTGCGAGCTTAATCAACTTGCCGTGATAACCAAACAGCAGAATCGACGGAATGCCCAGCAAACAAGCCTCCACCAGCAACGGGCCAAGCCAGTTGGCAGTTTTAATCCGCTGTGCGGCGGGAATTCCTAGGCGGCCAGCAAAATCCAAACCGTTTTCGCCAATGCAAAAGACGACAGGATGCTGCCCCTGTGCAGCCACTTGGCGGAGCTGCTGGCGGTAGGTTTCAAGCTGCCCTGGCGCGCTGAGCGGTTGCGAAATTCCCGTTGTGCCCAAGAGTGAAAGCCCATCCACTACGCCAAAGGCCGCATTAGATGTCCGTTCGGCCAGCGCCTGTCCTTCCGGCAAAATTAGGGTGACGCGGATGCGGTCATCGGACTGCAAAAGAGCTTGCAAATTCGCCTGCAAAAGCTGGGTAGCGTAGCGGTAGATGGCGGCTTGGCCACTGTCTTCCCGCTTGCCAATACCGAAGCCACCGATCAGTTCAATCGGTTCAGCCTGACTGGAATCGCCCCATTCGACCTTGGCCCAAACGGGTGTATCGCGAGTCAAGTCTAGATTATCGCCAGGATCGCTGCGGGTGATGGCCAGAGTCGATCCCTCAGCAAGCGAGGCCACTTGTTCAACGGCAATCTCTACGGTTTGAGGCGGTTCCAGTAGATTGACCGCAACGGCAGTAATCGGCTGAGCGGGAGATTGGAGATGTTTCAAAGCTGCGATCGCAGATGCACAGGCAAAAACAGGCAGCGTGTAACCCGAACGAGGTGCGAGATCAGAGGTGGGATCAGCGAGTTGACGATCCAAATCTGTCATAGAGCGGGATGAAGTCTTAAGAAAATTGGTAGAAAGCGAACAAAAAAAGCCGATCCTCTGTAGAATGAGGTGCGGCTTTTTGGAACCGTGAACATCATCTTGCTAGATCTAGATTAACCCGTCGAGACGACGATTGTTTGCCATTTAAAAAACAATTGCTTGGCTGGTTCACTAAATATCCCCTCCGTGGATTCACGGAGGGGTTGTTGTTTGAGCGCTGATTGTGTGAGTAGAAGAAATTCAGCCGTTTCAAACGCTATATAGAGCGTCCACAAAACTAATTTTTCGAAATTTAGCGAAATATTGGCCAGTTTGAATTTCTATGTCGTGATTTATAAGACTTGTGGCGATTGTTCTCATTCGCTGAACTACTGTAATACCAAGTCTGCGTATAAGAACCCAATTTATTTATTGTGAAACGCTTGCTCCGCAACCGTTTCACAATAAATAAATTGGGTTTTTAACCAGACTTGATCCAATAACGTCAAACGCTAAAGCTGGGTCAAAATTTGGGGCAACAAATGAGCCGGAATCTGTGCCAACGCAGCATTTTGCCCATCCATGCCGCACTCCTTGTAATAGGTGCGCGTCACCTGAATCAGCGATCGCACAATGGACTGACCCAGTTCGGCATCATCTTGCCAGTAGGACAAGGCTTGCAGGAAGAATTGCAGCGCCCGATCCAGATGGCGCGATTTTTCTGGCAAACTCAAATCCGGTGCAGCCTGCACCAGTTGATGATGGGCCGAGGCTAGGCCGTTATAGGTGCTGCCAATGTCAAAACTGAGCGGCATACTGGCCTGCTGTTGATGCTGTTCCACAGCTTGTAAGGCTTGGGTATAAGCTGCGATCGCACTTTCTAGATAAGACCGCTGAGTATCTGGAACGTCTACAAAATACTGAGCCAGTTGCCGATAGGCTGCGCCTCGGTTGTTCTGCGTCGAAGCATGGGAAGCGGGATACTCCAGCGTACGATACTGTAACGCTTGCTCATAGCCTGCGATCGCCTGCTGCAAATATTCAATCGGGTTCTCATACTGCGCCAGTTGCCAGTAGGTCGTGCTGAGATTGTTTTGAATCATGGCATAGTGTAGGCCATTCTCATCGGGAGACGAGTATTTCAGCGCTTCCTCATAGGCCGCCACCGCCTGCCGCAAATAAACATTGGCATGATCATGCTGCGACAGCTTCCAGTAGGCCGTACCCAAGTTGTTCTGCGTGGCCACGTACTGCGCCAGATGAGTATCGGGAGAACGATACTGAAGCGCCTGCTCGTAGCAGTACACCGCGCTCTGCAAATGCTCAACGGGATGATTGTACTGGGCTAAGTCGCCGTAGGCTGTACCCACGTTGTGCTGCACCATTGCATACACATCCGGCTGACGACGCAGCGACACTTGATTCAATGCCCGCTGATAAGTCTCAATGCTCTGCTGCAGATTCAAAATTGCCTGCTCTGGTTGCACCGCATAGCGCGACTGGAGCCAGTAGAGATTACCCAAGTCGTTCAGCACATCCGGCACTGAAATGACAGCCTTATCCGCCCAGTGCAAACCCTGCTCATAGGCTTGAATGGTATTGGTCAATGTCTGCACCGACGCATCGCCTGCATCAATGCGATCGCGATACAGATTACCTAAATCCTGATAGGCATAGGCCAAAAATTCCGGATTGGGCGGGCGCTGCTGCTGCTGCTCATTGATGTAGCGCAGTACTGCCCGCACGGCTTCATCACTGTCTTCTTCGACAATGGCTGTTGTGGTAGATGGCGTGGCAGCGAGGACAGCACTATGCTGCTGCGAGAGCACATGCACAATCGGCTGGCTCGACTCCGTTTCACTCAGCCAGGAGAAGTTAGTGTTGGTGCCCGTGGCTGGATTGAGCGTCGTAATCGTCGGCAGCGCCAAGTCTGTACCATCGCCAATCACGCCGGGTAAGACTGAAACGTGAGGCAGCGAATCGTCCAGCTCAGGCGACAGGAGCGACACGGTTAAGGGCTGAGTAGTCGTTTCTTCCTGCGAATCGAATTTCGGCAACGCAGGCGAAATTTCAGACGGACTCTCAACTGTAGGTTCTACTTGCTCAGTTGAAATTGCTTCTGTTACAGATTCTGTTGCAACTTCTGTTGCAATATCACGGGGAGAAGACTGACCGTCTTGAACCTCGCGTCTTGCGGGAGCTACAGGTGCGTTTGTCGAATCTGTCGGCACGCCAACATCAACTGATTCAACCGTAGGTTTGATTGGGGTTGGCTGTGGCTGTAGAACAGGTAGCTGCTGACTAACGGGAGCATCCTGCGGCTGCAACAAATAGCCGGACGGACGATTATCTGAGGGTGGATCAGTCTCCAATCGGTTGAGATCCTGCTGCAACAGTGCCCACAAATCCGGTAGCGGATCATCCGGTGTATCCGGTGGAGCATCGGTTGGTTGTGTTGCAGGCGGAGGAGACGGTGGCTGAGAAGGCGGTGGAGCTGGATTCGAGGTTGGGTAATTCGGTGGTTCGGAATCGGGCTGGTTGGGTCGCGGCGGCGGCGGAATGGGCGCAGGCGGACGAGTGGGACTGATCCGCGTTGCCGCTGGTTGAATCGGTGGTGTCGCACTTGGACTGGATGGCCCTGCCGCTGGCGGAAATCGATTGGCAGACGGTGGATGGGTGGGAGGCGATGACGGCTGAACGTCAGCGGCAATGTCGTGAGTCGGCGTTGGATTGCTGACGAATTCAAACACCCGCGATCGCCAGCGCCAAAATTCCGGTGCTGATTCTCGCACGGTATAGGCCCAAGGACGCGGCAACCACAGCAGAATATTGACATCCAAATGGGGCAACCGCCGCTCAGTGCTACGCAGCGCATTAAGAAACTCGCGCTGAACCCGAGCTGACTGTCGCGTGAGTCCCTCTACACCGAAAATCTGCACTTGAATTGACGTACCCGCCGGATAGCGAATGCCTGCGCTGGCCTGCTGTTTCAACCAGGCCACAATCTGCAAATAGGGATCGGGATGCTTGAGGTTGAGCTTGAGCGTGACGAACTGAATCGAGGGTGCTGCCGAAAGCTGATAGGAGGGATGAGCTGAGGCTAGATCCTGCTGAAGCTGGTGAGCGATATGGTCGCGCAGATAGAAGTCGTCGCAGACGGCAATTAGAATCTGACGACGAAGGTTGAGGCTCAGCGCTAGCCGGAGTTGCTGGTAGGTTTTCTGATTTAGGCGCTGGACGTTTTGGGAAACAGGGTCAATCACGCGATCGCACTTTTGAAGAGGCACTTATTTCCCTTTTCTGAGACTGTCCTCGCTATTCAGGATGAAACGCTGGTGGCCAATCGTCTAACTTGCACAACTAAATGTATAAAGAGAGGGAGCCACCGCATTGCGGTGGCTCCCTCTCTTGTTTGGCTTAAGGTACCAAAATATAACTTCTATTCGTCAATTGTTAATGCATCTAGACGTTCAATAGAAATGCGAGCGGCTTCTGCTACCTGGGGATGAGCATCTTTTGAGAGGAACTTGAGTGCCGAACGGCTCTTTTTAGTCGGTAAATGTCCCAGTGCTTCCGCTAACCGCTGCCGCACCAGCCAGTCATCGGACTGAGCAAAGCGCAGCACTTCATCAACGGCGGTCACATCTTTGATTTCACCCAAAGCTGCGATCGCAGCTTGTTGCAGCACTACTTCTTTACTATCTAGCGCCTGCACCAGGGCATCCCGCGCCCGCTGGTCTTTTAGATTACCCAGCGACACGGCAGCACTGAATCGCACCAACCAATCGGTGTCTTCGTAAAAGGCCCGCATCAGTGGCTCCAGCGCCCGTGGATCTTCTAAGTAACCTAACGCGCCCGCCGCATCGGCCCGAATGCCGTAGTCGGGGTCGTTCTCCAGCAGCCTAATCAGAATGGGATAGCAGTCATCTGTCTGCTTGATACCCAGCGCAAATACCGCCATTGAGCGAATTTGCAGATTGTCATCTTCCAGCACTTTTTTGATTAGCGGCACAGCATCAGCCGCAGGCACATCGCGCAGTTGGGCCAGCGCAATCATGCGATCGCGGGACTGGTCGCTTTCCAGTTGGGTGGCAATATAGTCGAGGTCTACCTGACTCATAATTTAATGAGATTCTGTTTACAAAATTTAATATTCTTGCTTTCCATTATATTATGCGTGCCTTAACCCTGACTCTGCCGCGATACCGATAGGCGGATTACCGTCAATATAGCCATAGTCATATTAGTCAGGACGTTTTTGTGGTGCAGCCGCGCTACAAGATGCCCATACCCTAACGGGGCTGACTACAGCTATCCAAATCGATTTGGATCATTTCATTACGTGAGCGGAAACGTCCGAATCGGAAAAATATACTGGGGGCAAGTCTTATATCAAGTCTGTATATAAGAACCCAATTTATTTTTGGTGAAATGTTTGCTCCGCAAATGTTTCACCAAAAATAAATTATGGGTTTTCAATCAGACTTGGATATTAGGCCACCAGTAATAGAAGAGGACAAGCAATTTGACTGGGATCAATCGGCGACAAATGTTCAAACTGGCTGCAATGAGTGCGGTCGTGAGTCTGACCAACCTGTCTTTAAAAGATGCGATCGCAAGTGAGCAAGGAGCCGAATGGGGCTATGTTGGCAAGAACAATCCCAGTGAATGGGACGATCTATCGCCGGAGTATCAAGCCTGTGGCGCTGGCATACAGCAGTCCCCGATTGATTTGCACGCCGGGGTTGAGGCCGAGATGGCTAACGTGAGTGTGCATTATCAGCCCGTTCCTTTACGCATCGTCAACAACGGCCATGCGATTCAAGTCAACACCGATCCGGGCAGCTATATTCTGATTGACGGTGAGCGGTATGACCTGCTCCAGTTCCACTTTCACCATCCCAGTGAGCATACAGTCGAGGGTGAAGCAATGCCGATGGAGGCTCATTTTGTGCATAAGAATGCCGCTGGCAACTTGGCGGTGCTGGGCATTCTGCTAAAAGAAGGTGCGGAAAATCGAGTCCTAAGACCAATTTGGGACGCCATGCCACGTCAACCCAACGCTGAAGACACGATTCCTGGCGTCAATATTGACATTGCTCAGCTTCTGCCAGCCGATCAAAGTACCTATCGCTACTTTGGCTCGCTGACGACGCCGCCCTGCTCGGAGATTGTGAAATGGGTGATGTTCCAAACGCCGATTGAAGTGTCTCCAGCCCAAATTGGCCTTTTCAGCGATATTTTCCCGCTAAATGCCCGTCCAGTGCAGCCACTGAATCGCCGCTTCTTGCTGGTCGATGACTAACGACTCAGATAAGCGACGATGAACCATACCGAAACGGAAGCAAGGAACTGATATTCGCCGCTCCATTGACTGGTTAGCTAGCGTTGCTAGAGATACAAAACTGTTAGTCTTTGCGTCCCACCAACCGCTCTTGACAATCCGCTGCATTTGGGTTGGTATGCCGCTGCAAACACAACACTAACCTGCTTATTATTGGCGAGCTTCTTGATGTGCTTCCATATACGCACGTAGTAATTGATTGATCTGGGTTTGATAACCTCGTCCTTGAGACTTAAACCACTCCAAGACATCGCTATCAATGCGGAGTGTAACTTGTGCCTTGCCTTTTGCAGTAGGTAATCCCCGACGCACTACCGCTTTAGCAAAGATTTCTGGCGTAATTTCTGGACAATCTGATAAATCAATATCTTCATCGCTCATCGCATCCAAACGTTGCCAATCAGTTTGAGAGTTGCTCGAAGTAGGTTCGTTGTTCATATTTCGTCGCTTTTCTTGCAGAAATAATACGAATGCAATCCTCACGTTCTGCATGGACAACGGCAATCACTCGCCCTTGCAACAAACCGAATGTAACAAAACGTTGCTCTCCATAGTCGTACCGATCATCCTCAACCGTTACGATATCGCCATCAAACACGGTTGGAATATCGAGGAAATCTATTCCGTGCTTACGAAGATTAGCAAGGCGCTTTGCTTCATCCCATTCATATTCCATAACTGAACGACAGCTACAATAACCAATAGTAGGTACAAATTGTCGTTACAGCCACCTATTTCAAGTCACTCTGACTGTGAATGTCCCACAAGCAGCTTCAAGCTACTGTCTCAACCGAAGACTTGCGGCATAACGTTCTTGGTCAGCGGTTGTCAGAGACTTGGCAACAAAACAAAGCAGTTTTAGTCAACCCGCTGCACCAGGATTGTTAGGCTGTTAGATAATTAATCAGAACAAAAAATAATTTTCAACTAACAATTTCTATCTTCCAAAAAGCTTTTGAAGAAGAGCGGCAAAACCAGCACTATCTGCCACTACAGTAATAAGCGTTAGCGTGAGAGGAACTAGCATTAATGTAACTTGTCTCACCAAGTTCTCCCGAAAATCTTCCAGCTTCTCATCACTAGTCTCAGTTTCTTCTTCCAGTCTTATTATCTTAACATCTACAACTCTCCCATCAACAGTCAAATTGCCGTCAAAAGAGGCTGCCACAGTAGATATTTCAATGCTGTCGCCAGAATTCATTAGTAAAGGTTGAAGTTCCAGGGCTATTGCATTCTAAATAGAGACTTGAGAGTGCTAAGTCCAAATCCAGCCCGGCGTTGAGCTTGAGCCATATTCTCAAAGCCATGATTGCGATATAAGTTCAGCGCAAAATTACGGGCCAGTGCCCAATTTTGCACCAGAGGAGGGGTTCGAATGCGGGAGGCATCTTCCCCTTGAGTCACATCTCGGACATAATGCACCTTGTTTTCTACGCCCCAATAGCCTCGGATGCGTTGAGCAAAGGCTTGGACACTCTCACAAAAGGAAGCCACGTAGTAACGGGTGTCGTGAGACACCTCAACGATGTCGGCTCGATGCACCTGGCGCTCGGATTGAACTCGAATCAGCGTCTGCAATCCCGGAAACTCGGGCATGTTATCCAGGATGTGACTCATGCTGATCGTTCGTTTTTCAATGCGACCATGCCCTTTGTTGAGCTGTTGGACGGTTTGCTGCGCCTGAAAATGAGTCGTTACGGCCTGGAGCAGCCCAGATTGGTTGCCTTTGAGTGCCCCCAGATAATGGTTGCCACTGCTGAGAATCACCTCAGCCGTTTTTTTTGAGTACTGATCGCATCAAAGGCAAACACCACTCCATTGAGCGCCAATTGTTCAATGAAGATGGGCAAGGCTGTGATTTCATTGGTTTTGGACTCCACCTCATAGGGCTCCAGGATGAGTCCTCGTTCCACAATGTAAGCGCTGACCAGCAGAATTGCTGGATGCGACTCGACCTGTGGGTCATCGCTGAGCGCTTCATAAGACCCCCGCACAACTTTGCCATCAGTCGCAATCGTTTCTCCAGGCTGAGGATGAACGCCGAAAAACCGAGATAAACAGGCGGCATACTCGTGATAATCCACCCGCAAGAGCGTTCGTCGAATGGTGCTGTAGGAGGGTAAACGGTCTTGAGGAGGCGAAAACAACGCCACTAATTCATCGTGATACGCCTTGAGCCAATCCCCGATCGCCAGAAATCCCCGATTCCCTGCCGCAACGGCCAAGGTGAATAGGGCTAAACATAAGGCTTGGCTATGTCGTTGTCCGGCTCGACGGCGGGTATCGGGTAAGTCGACAAAGGCTTCTACAATCGCAAGTTGAGTCATCTGAACCTGTAGATGAGCGTCAGCTTCGATCCCATATTAGGCTACTTGTTTAGAATGAAATAGCCCTGGTTGAAGTTCTATGCTATTTTTCCCAATTGCAAGCTTTGCTCCAAGATTTTGAGGCTCAGTTTTTAGCACTTCGGCATTTAGTATTTCAGTAGTTTGGGAAAACATAAAAATAATTGGACGCACAAAATCATTTGGAGTGATTGGCAACTTACCTGCGTTATAGACTCTCAAAACAATAGAAGATGCATCTTTTATTTCCTGCCCCTGAAAAGTTACTTGCAATTGGCCTTTAAACCTATCATCCACTTTTAGTAGAGGTGCATTTGCGACAAGGCTACATCTAATGTTTTTCTTGGGCCTTTGTGATGCTCTAATTTGAGCGATGCCAATTACAATGGCCGCCAAAAGGGAGATGAAAGCAATTAACACTCCTAACATGCCCCAATCAGGGGGCGAGACTTGACCAGTTTGAGTTTGCCCCCAATACAAAATAGGAGGTATAGAACTTGATTTTGTACCGAAGGTGACAACATTCATTTAGTTGGTATGGAAATTAAGTATATGTGATCAATTAGGAAAAGCTTTGTTTAGAAAAACGAAATATCAAGATCACCTCATAAAATGCTTTCCAAGAGCGGAAAAATAATTGAATCATCTATGTAGAATCTTTGAGTAAATAAATCATACATAAGCACATCAACTTAGCCTCTTGATCAGTCAGTCCTTCTAGTGTATCTGAAGGGGATTGTTGCAGGCTAACGGTGAAGTTGTGCGGCGGCAGACGACCTTAAGGAGATCACTACCCCACTATGAGCGCCGCTCCAACGAAGTGTTAGACATGCGATCCTGGGAAATAATCAGAAAGGAATGCTAATCTAACTCAGATTGCAATCAATTGGGTCTTTACAGTCTTTCAGAGTGAACTATCAGGAACTATCCGAAGGCGCTTGCAATTCTACAGTTTGCAATCTCTCTAGAGTGGCAATATTCCAGCTGATAACCTGATTCTTATTTGTTCTAGCCAGTAAAGTCTGACCAT
This sequence comes from Thainema salinarum CENA647, assembly GCF_057732415.1. NCBI lineage: Bacteria > Bacillati > Cyanobacteriota > Cyanophyceae > Leptolyngbyales > Leptolyngbyaceae > Thainema > Thainema salinarum. Next base: position 4,469,530 of record NZ_JBYJZJ010000022.1, on the reverse strand, counting down.
CGGGAGATACAGCCATACCAACAATTCCTGCTTCAGCATTTAGACTACCTAATAGCTGCCCAGAAAAATCAATAATTCTTACAGTCCTATCTAGGCTACCTGTAAATAAAGAACGTGCATCCGGCGAGTATATTACGCTTGTCACTGCATCTGTATGCCCTTCAAATTTCAGCAACAACCTTCCTTGAGTATCAAAAACACTAACACTTCCATCCTGATTTCCAACAGCATAACTTGATCCATCTGGCGATACTGAAATTGATCCAGCACCAGATGTGAGAGCAAGTAATTGAGCAAGATTCGGTAACTGTTCAGGATTTTGCGCTACTTCTCTAATCTTCGCATTATCAAGACTTTTAATAGCGCCAATATTAACCATAAACAACAATGCTTTTGCTGCTTCGTCTTGATCTTCTATTTCCAAAGCCTGTTTAATAATTGATAATTCAAACTCTTGTCTTTCAAGTTGAAAACTCGAATAACCTTGCAAAGCTGCACCGATACCTGTTCCAAGCAAGCCAAATATTGCCGATGTAATACCGATAAGCAAGGGAGATGACAAGAATAAATTTCTTCTTTCGATTTCTAGCTTAGATTCCGTTTCCTGCTCCTTCAGAGCTATTTCTCTTTCTTGAAGAGCGAGTTCACGGCTCTTAAGCATGTCATCAGTACTACCTTGATTTAAATCTGATGTGTTTGGAGTATCGTTTTCCATCGGTAGGTTTGACAAAGGGGATCGCAAAAAGCTTAGTTTTCACTTTAGCCTGATTGTAAGTAGAGGCTAATTAATTTGTATTTGTTTATTGTATTTCTTTGTAAAAATGCCTCAAGCTAAAAAAAACTAAGGCTAAGACGATTCAGGCACAGGAAATCTATCCTACGTCGATAGGTGTTCTAGGCAGTCTAACAATGAAGTTGAGCCGCGAACGCCGCTTAGTCAGCGTCGTCGGGCTAACGGCGTTCGTCGGCTCCAACGAGTAGTTAAGTCGTGGCGGAGATCGCTCTTTTAGGATTCCCAAACACTAACAGACAACTGCTATATTTGCCTTGTAAAATAACCTTTGAATCCGCCATCGATTTAACTATTATTTAGAGGGAAACTTTCTGCCTAACACCCCCTATTAGGGTGATTAGGTGGAAATCCGTCAACCTAATCACCCTTATCTAGGTGTTTAGATAGAAATTCGTCAGCCTAACGTTCCTATTTGGGGGATTAGGCAGAAAAGATCAGTATAACCACCCCTATAATTTCAGGCTCAGGCTGTTTAGAGTTTGCTTATCATTCCTCAAGATATATTTACTTCAGAAACGACATTCAATTGAGTCAGGCTATGAGCGATACTCGACGTTGCGACCGAGGGTGATCACGCGGGCAGCCATAAAACAGGTCAGCGCTGTCCACAAAAGTGGCGTACTTTCCAGCGACCAGGCGAGAGCTGCCAGTGGTGCAAAGCCGACAACTGCTGACACAATAGACGCGCGACGCAGAATGGGGCCTTGGGTCAATCCCAGAAAATAGCCATCCAGAATATAGGCCAAAGAGCCAAACCCCAGGAGGGGCAACAGCCAGGGCACATAGCGAGAAACGCTGCTGATGACATTGTCATGACTGGTCAAGATGCCGAAGAGCGGCTGGGGGAAAAGCATAAAGAGAAGTGCGATCGCAATTCCTAGCCCAAAGCTAACGCCGCCCGCCAATCGCAGTAGATGGCGCATTTGTCGATAATCATCTTGGCCTTTGAGAATGCCGACTAAACTTTCAGTCGCAAAGGCAAAACCGTCAATAAAGTAAGCTGCCAAGGATAAAATTTGCAGCAGCAGCGCATTCGCCGTCAACGTCAGTGTGCCAATCGCCGCACTAATATTGGTGAAGGCGGCGAAGACCGACAGCAGGGCAAACGTGCGAATCAGAATATCGCGATTCAGCCGCAGGGTATCGGTCAGAACGCTCAAATCCCAGAGCTGAGCGGTGAGTAAGCGCCGCTTTGACCACGGAAACTCTTGTAGCACAAAGCCCAGGCCAATCAATAGCATCAGATACTGACTACAGGCCGTCGCCACCCCTGCTCCGGCACTGGCCCAGCCCAGCCGGACAATCAGCCAGTAGTTGAGCAGAACATTACAGCCGTTGTTCACCATCGACAGGACTAAAACTCGCCTGCCTTCCGCCCGTCCTAAAAACCAGCCCAGCAGCACAAAGTTCAGCAGCGTGGCCGGAGCACCCCAAATCAAAGCTCGGTAATAAACCTGTCCCGACTGTTCCACCTCTGGCGTGGCGCTCAGTAACGCAAAGCCAATCTGCCGAATCGGTTCCTGAAAGACTAGAATCACCAGACCAATCGCAATCCCCAGCAGCCCGTTCCGTAGCAGTGTGGCATAGACCGCAAGCTGATCCTGGCGACCAACGGCTTGCGCTGTCGTGCCCGTCGTCCCCATTCGCAAAAAGCCAAACGTCCAGTAAATATAGTTGAACAGCACCGTTGCCAGGCTGACACCCGCTAAGTGCCGAATGTCGGACAAGTGCCCCAAAAAAGCCGTATCCGCCAATCCGGCCAGCGGCACCAGCAAATTCGATAGCACGTTGACAACGGCTAGCCGAAAAAAGCGCGATCGCAGTTCCTCCGCATTCAATAGCATCATGCATCCAGCACCGACAGCATCAGATCAACCGTGGCTTGAAACTGGTCGCGGTTGACGTTGGTTTTGCACATGACGCGCAGCCCCTGCACACAGCAAACTAGATAGCGGGCCAGATCCGCTACGTCTCTGTCAGCCGCCAATTCCCCCGCTGCCTGAGCGCGAGCCAATGCCGCCTTAAACGCCCGCTCAATCCGCTGCAAACTCATCTGGAGCTGAGCCGCGATATCGGGATGCTGCACCGCCAGTTCCACAATCGTATTAGTCATCAGACAGCCCCGCTGAGCTTCATCACCCGTTAAACAGTCCACCATGCGGTTGAAGTGCTCCACAATCGCTGGCCGCGATGCACTGGGCGCTTCCAATCGTGCGATCGCATCTTTCACCACCGTTTCGTGATAGTGCGATACTGCCGCTAAAAATAGATGATGCTTGTCCTTAAATGTGTCGTACAAACTGCCCCGATTGATGCCCATGTGCTGCACCAGGTCTTGCACGGATGTCGCCTCATACCCCTTCTGCCAAAAGAGTTCCATTGCTTTTTCGAGAACGACTTCGCGCTCAAATTCCTTAGGCCGGGGCATAGGCTTTGCCTAATTGCTAAAGTTATCGAAATAATTTCCCTTAACTTTAACGAACTTTCCAGCTTTGCTTCTAAGCAAGCAGAACTTGCAATAGGAGGCAGAAAAGTTACTCGTCCTGGCCAAGTATTTGAGACATTACCTGACGCCATTGATCTTCAGACATTACCTGATGCCCACGTTGCCGATTGCAAACGGCCCACATCCACTCCAATCGATCTTGAATTTGATCAAAGTCTGAATCGATTTGCATTGGTATAGCATCAAATCTTGTTTGCTCTTGTAATTCATTTAAATCAGGTTGAAGAATTGTCGGAAGAACCTGTTGATACTCCTGATCTGTAATCTCAAACGGCTCCCAACTTGTGCCAGGACTCATGCCGCCACCCGTGCCACCAGAACGTAGGATGATGTTGAGAATATGCAATGGAGGGAAAATACCACAAGCGTCAAGATAAGGCACGTCGTAGACAAACACACTAAACCTTGCTTCTCTAGGTTCAGGGTCATAAAAAAGTTCGTGACGCAAGTACTGGATAATCCTTTCCATTTTTAGCAGCTATGTAAATAAGTCTTATAATAAGCATCGAAATTTGGGCAGAGACGCAACCATGATGGTACAGGAGCCGCTCCAGCAGTTTTCAGTGCTGGGTATTCCCGTTCATATTTCTAATCGCTACGTGGACTGGCTGATTGCGCGATCGCAGTCCAAACAGGGCACCCATGTGATCACTCTCAATGCAGAAATGGCGATTCAGGCGGAGCAAAATCCAGATCTGCGTCAGCTTTTGGAACAGGCGGAGTTAGTGGTGCCGGATGGTGCTGGGGTTGTCCTCAATCTGCGACTCCAGGGGCAAAAAATTCAGCGCTGTCCGGGGATTGAGTTAGCGGAATCACTATTACGCCGACTGCCGGAAATTGGCTCCGTTTACTTCTATGGCGGACAGCCCGAGGTGATTGAAGGAGCCGTTCGCCACTGGCAAACTGAAGTACCTAATTTTGCGATCGCAGGTTATCAGCATGGCTATCTCCAGCCCGCCGATCAGCCAGCTTTCACTGAGCAACTAAAAACCTTACAGCCCAACTTAATCCTGGTAGGTCTAGGTGTGCCCCGTCAGGAATTTTGGATTGCCGAACACCGCCACCTCTGCCCCAATGCGGTTTGGATCGGCGTAGGCGGCAGCTTCGATATTTGGTCAGGCACTAAAGACCGCGCCCCCGCGTGGCTACGCGACAACCACTTGGAATGGACGTATCGCCTGTATCAGGAACCCTGGCGCTGGCGACGAATGACCGCACTGCCCAAATTTGCTTGGCGTTCACTCATTTATCCGTTGACGCGCTAGCTGTGGCAAGGTGAAAAATGCTGAGTGCTAAGTTGTGTGGTAGTCACATTAGGCAGGACATTGGAAATTTAGCAAACGTTTTAACGTTAGAACGTTGAAACGTTATTCTCCTCGCCTCACCGATTCTCCCACTCCCTCACCTTGTTCTCATCTAGCCTCGCGTCATTAAGCATTATTGTGATGAAGAACTATCTACGGCATTAGGTTCTGCTGTGTCAGCGTCTTCTTGAGCGGCATTGACATCATCGCAGCAAAGCAGCATTGAAACGTCTGCAATTTCGGCCAGACCAACAGAGCTGAGCAGTGTTTGCCAGGCTTGTTCAACACTGGTTGCGCTAACGATAGGCGATGTTCCTGCTCGCCGTAGTTTAGCTAATGTATCAACTGCATCAAACCAGATGCCGTTTTCGGCTAGGAGCGTGGCTTTTTCGAGATCAGAAGCTTGTTCAAGCTGAGCCTTGAGATCTGCATCGAGTTCAGTGCGCTCAATCCAGCCTTCGGTGAACGTGACGCTGGGTACGGAGTCCTCACCGTCTTGGCAAATGACCGAAAACTGCCAGCGGTATTTCTGACCCAGCTCCAACGATGGGAGGTTGGTATATTCTGGCAGGCTGAGGCTAACAATCCCCTCTGGCCCATCAATCACAAAGATAGATGCATAAACTTCTGAGCCGTCTTCCGTATACAGCACAAACTCAGCCGTTTGCTGGGATAACTCGGGCACATACCAATGTAGGGTTGGAAATAAGTCAGTCGTATAGCCAAAGTTTTGCTCAGGCGCGATCGCAGTTAGCTGATGAGCTGAGCTGGCACAGCTTCCCCGAGTGCCGCCACCTTCTCGTCTACCGGGTAAGCCAATGCTACTAGATGGTTGATAGGTTTGAGCGTTGGCGACAGACGGATATCCTGTAGTCAAACTGGCTAGTACCGCAACCGATAGGGTAGCAGCTCCAATCCGCAAACGATTCAGAAACATTATGTACAGCCCTTCTTAATACGCTAAATCATAAATAACTTGGCGGCAGTCCTGTGCTTGGGGTTACGCCGATCACCTCACATAGCCTTGCCTATCGGCCCAAGCCCATCTCAAACTCACCTTAAAAATAAACGTAAGCAGCTCAATCAGGAAACATCACAATCTGTCAGTCCAAACCTGCTGGAGGTCGCGACGGGTATACGAGTGCATTAGTATTATCAAATGTAAAACATGACCACTGATGCAGATAGAGCAGTTCCGCATAAAGCCCTATCTGAGTCGTCTAGCAACAGGTTCAAGCTCTTGAGGTTTGCTTAGGTACTCGTCAGCTATCTAAGAATACAGGGAATGAGAAGCAACTTTCGGATAAAAAGTTCCGGTAAGCTCCTAATTTGTAACGTAAGCTTAATGATCGGCGTTAAAGGGTTTCGGTTTGTAAGGTGCAAAGGGTTGAATCAGCTCACAGGTGAACAATCAAGAAATTTGCAGCCAAAATGCGATCGCATTTTTACAATTGGCGTTAATATGTTCTCCGTTTCCAGATATCAGTGGTACATTATCTGGCAACTCAAATAGAATCTAAATCTCAAGCTGCGAAATCTAGCCCGATTTCCCTGTTTTTGTTCTTAACTTTTTGTTCTTAAGAAGCACACGATTGGAGCAGTAACGTGACCCGAACGGTTAATTCCACTCACTCACAAGACCTCTCGGCGGAGGTGCTCCGCTTGCAGGAAGAGCTGAAACTCCGCGATCAGCTCGTTCAGCAGCTTTCCCAAGAACTCTTTCGCTTGGTGAAGGGTAACACTAACTTTCTGCCCAATCCCGAAGTGTCTGAGCAGCACAAGGCCGAAGTGCGGGCACTGCGCGAACAGCTCCAAGGCTTTGAGCAACAGGTTGAGTTTTACCAAGACCAAATTTCATCCCGCGATTCTGAGATTTATCAGCTGCGGCAGTCGGTGCAGGAACTCACCGATCGCTCCCGCATGTTGGAACAGGTGGTGCAGGAGCTACCGGGTATTTACCGCAAGAAATTTGCTGAGCGGATGGCCCCGATCAAGGAAAAAGTGGCGGCTATTCAGCGCGAAAATCGTCAGCTTCATGCTGAACTCCAAAGCGTCAGCTATCGGCTGGCTGTGCGGACACGTCGCACCAGTCGGCTCGACCTGCCCGATTTCCCCCGCCCGCATGGCGGCGCGCCAGTTATGCCCAAGTTTGGCAATGTCTAAGCCCACTAGGTAGACCGTTGCTCCTGATCTAAACTGCTCTACTGCGATCGCACCTTCGATTGCTCAATCATTGCGACTTTGATCCACACTTAATCCGTACTTATTTAAGGACGAGCTAGACCTGCAAGCTCGTCCTTCTTGTTTATGTTTGTATGGTGTTCGTCTTGTGTTCGTATGTAACCGCTAATTCTGTAACGAGGGCATGGCTGTGGCTAAACGCTAGGCAAGAAAAGCGTTATGATCGATCCCAACACAGCATCTAATATGACACCAGGCTAAATCCGACGATCAATCTGGCATCAGGTAGTGAACTGTTTGTCACAGAACAATCACCTGATTTTTAGAAATAGAAACGGATTTGGTATCAAATGTTGGTGTTGATGGCGTGAGACGATGCGCGATCGCAAGTAAGCTGCTGTGTTCTTAGCGGATAAATTAGGGAACGCTAAGCGTACGATTGCAGTCCTGAAATCGCAGACATATCGTCAGGGCGTGTAGACGACACCGGAAACATTGCAACAACTTTGCATTTCTAGCGGCAGATTCATGGAATCTGTGATGGAGTAAGGGTTTGCATTGACACTCGCCTTAGAATTGCGTCAGGATGAGAAAAGGGTAAACGTTTGTAAAGGCTGCACTGCATGTCCCTCGAATTTGTCTCTTTAGACACAATTAAAGATTTAGCTCAAGCCTACGGATATTGGACAATCTTCATCGGCATCATGCTGGAAAATACGGGCCTACCTGTGCCCGGTGAAACCATTAGTCTCGTCGGTGGCTTTCTGGCCGGCAGTGACGAGTTGAACTACTGGTACGTGTTAGGTTGTGCGATCGCAGGTGCAGTATTAGGAGACAATTTTGGTTACTGGCTAGGATTTTGGGGCGGCTGGCCGCTGCTGCGCCGCATTGGCAAAATCTTCCGTGTGGATGAAGAACGGCTGCATCAAGTCCGCAACCAGTTCAGTAAAAACGCAGCTCGTGCCGTCTTTCTGGGACGATTTATCGCCCTGCTGAGAATTTTTGCGGGGCCGCTGGCGGGCATCGCCCGGATGCCCTATCCCCTCTTCCTGCTCTGCAACTTTGCCGGAGCGGCAACTTGGGCCTCAATCATGATCAGCTTGGCCTACTTTGTGGGTCGCGTGGTATCGCTGGAGCAGCTTGTGGCCTGGGTGGCGCAGTTCGCAGTTCTGGCCTTGATTTTGGTCGTGGCTGCGATCTCAATTCCCATCTGGCTCGAATCCCGCAGTCGCCAATCCGAATCTTAGGACAGGGACATTTTTGTGGCGCGGCGGACCGCGCCACAAAAATGTCTTAACCAATTTCAAAAGCAGGAAAGCGCTGTGCCACGGCGCTTTCCTGCTTTTGGGGTTTTAGGGCACAATATGAAATCGACTGCTGTAAGTGAACAAGACGGACAAGATTACGGGCAAAACTGATGAACGCAATTATTTTGGGCTGTGGCTACGTGGGTAAAGCTATGGCTCAGCATTGGAAGGCAGACGGCATTACGGTTACGGCAACCACGACCACACCGGAGCGCCTCCCAGAACTCGAAGCTCAGGCCGATCAAGTCGTACTGTGGCAGGGCGATGATTTAGAAAAACTGCGATCGCTATTGCAACACCAGGACACCGTTCTGCTCAGCGTGGGTGCGCCCCGTGGTGATGCTGAAGCCTATGAAGCGACCTATCTGAAAACGGCTCAAACGCTCGTGCAGGCCCTGGAAAACAACAACACCGTACAGCAGATTATTTACACGGGTAGCTACGCCGTCTATGGCGATCAGCAGGGCAACTGGGTAGATGAGTCTACGCCAGTCAACCCCGCTAACCGCAATGGCGAAATTCTGGTGGAAGCCGAGCAGATTTTGCTATCGGCGGCTACGCCTCAGCGCTCCGTTTGCGTCTTCCGACTGGGCGGTATCTGCGGGCCGGGTCGCGAAATCGTCAATATTTTTCGGCGGGCAGCAGGTTCAGTGCGACCCGGAGATGGTCAGGACGCCAGCAACTGGATTCACTTAGACGACATCGTGGGTGCGATCGCATTTGCGCGCACCCATCAACTCAATGGTATTTATAATCTGGTTCACGATGTTCCACTCAAGACAGGCGAGCTACTGGATCGGGTCTTCACTCAGTACAATTTGCCGCCTGCGACCTGGGATGCGTCCCAACCCAGCCGTCGCCCGTATAACGCCAAAGTCTCGAATCAAAAGTTAAGGCAAGCTGGTTATACCTTTCACTACACCGAGATTCCAATCTAAACCCGATTCTGATCTAAACACCCACTGGATCGTTCACCCTTAATCGCTTGCTTGAATGCCAAGCTGTTGCCGGCTGCGATCTAGACTAGTCCAAAGCTGCTGGATTTGTTTAAAGGCATCTTCCGGCGACAGCTTACCGTTGTTTTCCAAATTGCAGATAAAGCTAACGCGCTGAGAGAACTCTTGCAAATTGGCATCAAACACTAGGTTTTCGGGCTTCACAGCCCCCCGATAGCGGCGATAGGGATAAAGGAAGTTTTCAGCGTAGGTCATTTTAAAATCCGTCCTGAGTTAAATGCAATATCAAGAACTGTTGGTTGGGTTGAGCCAGCTAAGGGGCTGACCTGTTGATAAACGAGCCATATAAATTTGCAACTACGTTTGCAATCGGCAAACTTGAGTTTAGGTAATTGAGTTATTCAGTTATTGAGGTGATCGATCAGCGATCATCGTTATGCTTACCAGCGCCTCAGATATTCGACCTTCTCTTTTAAAGAATGCCCAGATGGCATGACCAGGTGGCATGACTTTAATCGGTATCGGATCGAAATTAACGGCTCTGCACCGCGCTGATGAGTTGACTATGCACTGGATAGCAGCAAACTTAGACAGTGCCAACCATGTTTTAAAGCGCTTACAACCTCAGTTTAACCTGCTCTTAACCTTGTGTTGTGATCTCAAGCATATTTCATGGTTCTTTATACGGCATGGTTCTTGGTGATTTTCATATATGCCACATAGGAAGGGAGGCGCGTATCTCCCATGAGATAGGAGTTACACCTTTATGGTCGAACAGATGAAGCGACAGAGTAGTTGCTATCCTTACAATTCGATATTTCTAAACAGCTTGTTAACTTTTTCTTAACTTGTGGCGGAAGTCCTTTTCAGTTGGCAGCCGCTGATTGCCCCTCGCTCAAATTCGGTTTGAATTGTGAAAACTGAAAACATTGGGATAATAAAGCTTGGATTTTTGCGTCCATAATTGGGGTTTTAAAGGAAGGCAGCAGAAAATGACCACAACAGAACGACTATACGAAGGGAAAGCCAAGATTATTTATGCGACCGATGACCCAGAGGTGTTGCTGTCTCGCTTTAAAGATGACGCTACGGCTTTTAATGCTAAAAAGCGAGGCCAGATTGTTGGCAAAGGTCGCATGAACTGCGCCATTTCGACCCATTTGTTTAAGCTGCTGGAGTCTCAAGGGGTTGCCACGCACTGGATTGAAACGCCCAGCGAAACCGACATGCTGGTTAGACCAGTCAAAATTGTGCCACTTGAGGTCGTTGTCAGGAACATTGCAGCAGGTAGTCTCTGTCAACAGACTGGATTGACATTGGGCACGATTTTGAAACAGCCGCTGGTGGATTTCTACTTTAAAAATGATGACCTAGGCGACCCGTTGCTCACGCGCGATCGCATTTTACTCATGGACATCGTTTCTGCCGAACAGCTCGATCAGCTAAAATCAGCCGCGCTACAGATCAACGACATCTTGTCGAAGTTCTTTCAACAGTGCGGTATTACCTTAGTCGATTTCAAGCTGGAGTTTGGTTTAGATTCCCAGCAGCGCCTGTTGCTCGCCGATGAAATCAGTCCAGATACCTGCCGCTTATGGAATCAGGCCGAAACTGATCCCCAAAGTCGCGTCATGGACAAAGACCGATTTCGTCAGGATTTAGGCGGTATCGAAGATGCATATCAACAGGTACTAGAGCGAGTACTTGCTCAAACCATCTAAACCACTGCGGATTACCACAAATGCGGTAAAATCGTTGAGTTTATTTTGGCTTGTACCTAGGTGTGCTGTGCATAGCTCAGCGAGTATCAGATACACCTGTTTCAGTGCCCAGTGTTGGGTCTGGTGTGTGGAGTTTTTAAGGGATGGATCAAATTACAATGCGCCTATCTCCAGTTCTAGTAGCGATTTTGTCGGCGGCTGCTACAGCAGGCTTTGCCAGTTCGGTAAATGGACAAACTGTTCCTCCCACAGGTATTGGGCAAACGACTTCATCTGTGTTTGACCTTGCTCAGGACGTTCCTGAAACACCGCCCCAGCTTGATCCTGAAATAGAGGCTGAGCCGGTTGAAGATGATCCGGAAGTTGAGCTAGAAGACCTCAATGACGACAATGATGAAGTCGATGTCGATGTCCAGCTAGAGCGGGATACCTTTCCTGTTGATGATGAAAATGATGAGCTGGAGCTGGAAATCGAAGCTGAAGAAACGGATGGTGCTGATGACGAGGTTGACATCAATCTGGATGAAACGATTGATGAAGAAGCGGATGATGTTGAGCTGGGGCCATCTAGAGATGAACCACTGTTTCCGGATTTAGATGACACGCCAGCGCCTGCTCCAGCCCTGCCGGATACGCCAGATACAGGCGAAGCAGAAACTGAGCCACGGGTTCTTATTTCTGAAGTTGATGTCGTGAGTACTCGCACAGAACCGCTTGATCCGCAGCTAGAGGCTGAAGTTTACAGCGTGATTCAGACTCAAGCTGGCCAAACCACAACGCGATCGCGGTTGCAGGAAGACATCAACGCCATTTTTTCCACGGGTTTCTTCTCCAACGTTCAGGCCATCCCCGAAGATACCCCACTGGGTGTACGCGTCACCTTTGCAGTGCAGCCCAACCCAGTGCTGACTCAGGTTCAATTTGAGAATGCCCAAGTTCTGCCGGAAGAAGTTGTTCAAGAAGCTTTTTCTGACCAATACGGCCAAATTTTGAATCTGCGCGATCTGCAGCGAGGCATTCAAACCGTCAACGAATGGTATCAAGAGAATGGCTATGTGCTTGCGCAGGTCACGGATGCGCCTGAGATTGCCGATGATGGTACCGTCACCTTTGTGGTGGCTGAGGGTGTCATTGAGGATATTCGCGTTCGGTTTATTGACGAAGATGGCAACGATACTGATGAAGATGGGGAGCCAATTGATGGGCGAACCCGCGATTTCATTATTACGCGCGAGTTCCGTTCAGAATCGGGTGATGTCTTTAATCAAGCTCAAATCCAGCAAGACTTGCAAAACGTCTTTGGCCTAGGCATTTTTGATGACGTGCGGCTTTCCCTAGAACCGGGTGAAGATCCGCGTCAGGTTGACGTGGTTGTCAACGTTGTGGAAGGTCAAACCGGATCGTTGGCAGCTGGGGTTGGATTTAGCACCAGCGGTGATCTGTTTGGAACGGTCAGCTATCAGGAGCAAAACCTGGGCGGCAACAACCAAAAACTCGGCGCTGAATTTCAGTTGAGTACTCGCGAAATCCTGTTTGATGTCAGCTTTACCGATCCGTGGATTGCTGGTGCGCCCTATCGTACCTCTTACACAGTGAATGCCTTCAATCGTCGATCGGTTTCACTCATCTTCGACGGTGGCGATCCCGAAGTAGGGGTTATTGATACGGATGACGACGATGATGATGATGATAATGATCTGTTTGATATTGATCGTCCCCGGATTGACCGTTTAGGAGGCGGAGTTAGCTTCCGTCGTCCCTACGATAATGGCTGGACGGCTTCTCTCGGGGCTCAGTATCAACACGTCACAATTCGAGATGGTGATGGCGATGTCGTAGCCGTGGATGAATTAGGAAATGACCTCAGCTTAAGCGGTACGGGCGAAGATGACCTCTGGCTGATCCAGTTTGGAGCCGTGCGCGATCTGCGGGATAACGTTACTAAGCCGACTTCAGGTTCTCTGCTCAGGCTTGGTTCAGAGCAGGCATTCCCACTCGGAGCCGGATCGGCATTCTACAATCGTTTACGGGCTAGCTACAGCTACTACACGCCAGTCGAGTTTATCGATCTGTTTGAAGAAGGCCCGGAGGTGTTGGCCTTTAACATTCAGGGTGGCACGATTTTGGGAGATTTCCCGCCTTATGAAGCGTTCTCGTTGGGGGGAAGCAGCTCCGTGCGCGGTTATGATGAAGGTGACGTGGGCAGCGGCCAAAGTTTCGTGCAAGCGACGGTAGAATATCGTTTCCCCATCTTTTCAATCGTAGACGGGGCACTGTTTGCTGACTTCGCTACCGATCTGGGCACTGGAGAAGACGTCATCGGTAATCCAGCAGGCGTACGGGGTAAGCCGGGTAGCGGTTTTGGCTATGGTGTTGGTGTGCGGGTAGAGTCTCCACTCGGCCCGATTCGGATTGACTATGGCTTCAACGATGAAGGAGAAAGCCGCATCCACTTTGGGGTCGGTGAGAGATTCTAGGGAGTCTTCGGCTCAATTAATCTCAATCAATAGGGAGTACTCATGCTCAATAACACCGCCAGTCCCCAGCCCCAGGCTCAAACTTCTGTGCAGAGTGAGATGCAGGCGGCCTTCGCTCAATCATGGCAATGTGCGATCGCAACTCCAGTGGAGCAGAGCGGAATGGGTCTCCATTCGGGTCAGCACAGCTCCGTGCGAATTTTACCTGCGGCAGCGGATGAAGGCCGCTGGTTCGTTCGCACGGACTTACCGGGGTCGCCTAAGATTCCGGCCCGAGTGGATGCGGTTCATCAAACTCTTCTGTCTACAGAACTTGCTGTGGGGGACGCCAGTGTCCGCACGGTGGAGCATCTGCTAGCGGCGCTGATGGGTTTAGGCATTGACAACGCCTGCATTGAGATTGATGGCCCTGAGCTGCCGCTGCTGGACGGTTCTGCTCAAGAATGGGTAAGTGCGATCGCATCTGTAGGACTCCAAACTCAATCTGCCCGTCGCCGAGTGGTTACACTCACCGAACCGATTTGGGTGCGGCAGGGGGACGCCTTTGTCATGGGCATGCCTGCGGCTCAGCCTCGGTTCACCTACGGGATTGATTTTGATTTGTCAGCGATTGGTAATCAATGGCACAGTTGGTCACCGTCTCCTGTCATTGCTGACCAAAATCTGAGCCAACTAGAGTTTGTCACCGACATTGCACCAGCTCGTACCTTCGGTTTAGCCCACCAAATTGAGCAACTCCAGGCAAATGGATTAATTAAGGGTGGAAGCCTTGAAAATGCGTTGGTCTGCGGCGAAAACGGCTGGATAAATCCGCCGTTGAGATTTTCAAATGAACCAGCGCGTCATAAACTTTTAGACTTAGTAGGGGATCTTAGTTTGTTGGCTGATTGGCCCTGTATGCACATTGTGGCCTATAAGGCAAGTCATCAACTGCATGTTCAGTTTGTTCAAGCGGTGCGATCGCAACTTGCGATGGTATCGGGTTGAGCAAACGCCCCTCGTCCTCGTCGCACTCTTAAATCCACCTATGTCCACGTTGGTTGATGTCAATTCGTCTAGTCAGTCCAAGGCTAAAATGACAGACGATCAAAACTCTAAGCCTGCTACAGAACCCATCTTCAAGCTTGAAGAGATTCAAAAGCTGCTGCCGCACCGCTATCCGTTTGCCTTGGTCGATCGGATTTTGGAATTCGTTCCCGGTAAAAGCGCAGTTGGGTTGAAGAATGTCACCTTCAACGAACCCCACTTCCAGGGCCACTTTCCGGGTCGTCCGCTGATGCCCGGTGTACTGATTGTAGAAGCAATGGCTCAGGTTGGCGGAGTAGTGCTGATGCAGCTACCCGAAGTTGATAATAAGCTCTGTGTCTTTGCGGGTATTGATAAAGTCCGATTCCGTCGGCCAGTTGTTCCCGGCGATCAGCTAATCATGACCGTGGAACTCCTGTCCATTAAGCGTCGGCGTTTTGGCAAGATGCAGGCTCGGGCTGAAGTGGATGGACAGTTGGCAGCGGAAGGCGAGTTAATGTTCTCGTTCCTAGACTAGAATGCTGACTCAAGTCAGTCATGAGCGTCAACTATTTAACGGGGTGGGCATTGCCCACCAAACCAATTGCTCTTTCGTTTAGCTAGACTGCTATTCAGCAACCAAAAGACCGTTCAACCATGCGATTGAGTATGCTTCTGGTGGACTGTTGGTTGAATAGCTGTCTAGGTTTGTACTGCAACTCATTTTGTACACATTAGCTTGTACACTAAACCCCCTTCCTTGCCTGTCGTTTTCACCTTAACTGTTGCAATTTTGACTGCTCTAATTCATTCCACTGCGGTAATTCATCCCGGCGCTAAGCTCCATCCCAGCGTCGAGGTCGGCCCCTACGCGGTGATTGGAGAGCATGTCACCATAGGCGCAGATACGACGATTGGGGCACATGTCGTGCTGGATGGACATACCGAAATTGGCGATCGCAACCGAATTTTTCCGGGAGCCGTAATTGGGGCCGAGTCGCAAGACCTGAAGTATGACGGATCGCTGAATTTGGTCAAAATCGGCAACGATAACCGAATTCGCGAATATGTCACCATTAACCGGGCTTCCCATGCCGAGGGGGCAACGGTAATTGGCGATCGCAACTTGCTGATGGCCTATGTTCACGTTGGGCACGATTGCGTGATCGGCAACGAGACGACTATTGCCAACGGGGTGGCGCTGGCGGGACATGTGCATATCGAGTCGCAAGCGCGGATTAGCGGCATTCTGGGCGTGCATCAGTTTGTGCATATTGGCCGACTGGCAATGGTGGGCGGCATGAGTCGGATTGATCGGGATGTGCCGCCGTTCATGCTGGTGGAAGGTAATCCCTGCCGAGTGCGATCGCTAAATTTAGTTGGACTCCAACGAGCTGGCATGGGAGAACTGGCCGACGGTCAGCTCATGCGCTACTTCAAAAAAGCCTTTCGGATGCTCTATCGCTCCGACTTGACGTTCGATCAAGCACTGGCAGAGTTGGCTACCCTGGCTGACTATGAGCCGATTCAGCACTTGTATCAATTCTTGCGCGAGTCGCAAGCAGAAGGACGGCGGGGCTCTATTCCTGGAATGCGCC
Source organism: Thainema salinarum CENA647 (assembly GCF_057732415.1). Lineage (NCBI taxonomy): Bacteria > Bacillati > Cyanobacteriota > Cyanophyceae > Leptolyngbyales > Leptolyngbyaceae > Thainema > Thainema salinarum. The sequence continues at coordinate 4,453,682 of NZ_JBYJZJ010000022.1, read as the reverse complement.
CAGCGCGTTCTAAATCGGACTGATTGCAATCTCCTATGAAGAAACGAATTTTTATCAGCACGGGGGAAGTTTCGGGTGATTTGCAGGGAGCAATGCTGGTGGAAGCTCTCCAGCAGCAGGCCGCGCAGCAGCAGATAGATTTAGAGATTTTGGCCCTCGGTGGTGCTCGGATGGCGCAGGCAGGCGCGACGCTGCTGGGCAACACCAGCACGATTGGCTCGGTTGGTATTTTAGAATCGCTGCCCTACGTGCTGCCGACGCTGCTGATGCAGCGCAAGGTAAAGCGCTATCTTCAGCAGTCACCACCGGATTTGGTGGTGATGATTGACTATATGGGGCCAAATATCGCCATTGGCAACCACATTCGCCAGCACTTTCCCGCTGTGCCGACGGTTTACTACATTGCGCCGCAGGAATGGGTTTGGTCGCTGAGTAACCGCAACACGGCTCAGATCGTCGGCATTTCCGACCAGATTTTAGCTATTTTTTCGGAAGAGGCCCGCTACTACGAAGCCAACGGAGCGAATGTGGCCTGGGTGGGGCATCCCCTGGTAGACCGGATGCAGAACGCCCCAGAGCGCATTGCCGCCCGTCAGCAGTTGGGCATTGGGCTAGACCAAACTGTGATTGCACTGATTCCGGCCTCCCGCCAGCAGGAGTTGCGTTACCTACTGCCCGTGATGGCGGCAGCGGCTCAGCAGATTCAGGCCAAGCTGCCGGATGTGCAATTTTGGGTGCCGCTGTCGTTCCCAGAGTTTGCCGCCCCGGTGACAGAGGTTTTGACTCAGTACGGGATTGAGGCAAAGTTCACGGTGGAACATGGACAAGCTGCGATCGCAGCTTCTGATCTTGCAATTACCAAATCCGGTACGGTCAATCTCGAAATTGCGCTGATGAACGTGCCGCAGGTGGTGATGTATCGCGTCAATCCGATCACGGCCTGGATTGCTGAACATATGCTTAAATTTTCAATTCCGTTCATGTCGCCCACCAACTTGGCCACGATGACGGAAATTGTGCCGGAGTTTTTGCAGTACCAGGCAACGCCAGCCGCTATTACCCAAGCGTCACTAGAGCTACTGCTGAACCCAGAACAGCGACAGACGATGCTCCAGGGTTATGCGGGCATGCGGCAGGCGCTGGGGACGGTGGGAGTGTGTGATCGCGCGGCGCAAAAAATTCTAGCGTTGTTGCGCTCTACGTAAATATCTGTAACAGAAGAATACGGAACTGTGAACTCAGATGGTGTAGTCTGGAAATCTTGGCGGGTGAGAATTAGTTTTTCTCATCAAACGGATAAAGAAGGATGAACTATACGGTTTTCAGTAATGAGCAATTGGTCTAGATCTCGCCGGGATCGATTAAGCAAATTTATCGTCTATCAGCGCCGCGACGAGTTTTCGACTGATTCTGAAAAGCGGCGAAACGTTTCCTACCGGGAAGATCCGGATATCTTAATCGACCGCCATCGCCTGCGTTCTATCCTGTCTGGTCTAGAAAGTTTGTCTGGCGAATAAAAGTGTGACATTCAGTGACGATTCTGTAATCTGCGTTTATCCCGATCTTGAAATTCGAAAGACTCTGCTTTAGTGTCAGATAGGATTAGCGTGACTGAGTTTATAATCTAATTCGTTAATTATCCCGTCTTCGCTCCGCTGGCAGGCTGAGAGGCTGATAGCCATGCATCTGCCACACCTCAAAAGTTGTATAGCCCAGACAAACTCTGGACGTTCAAGGTTGTTAAGCCCTGGTGTATAAATATGATGGATGAATTAAAACAAGAGAACACTCGCGAATACGCCGTTGAAACTCCTGATGGCGAGGTGCATGATATTGAAATGCAAGTTAATGCTGAGAAGCCCGGTGCCATCACGCCATCCAAGTCTATAAGTGCTGGTTCTTCGGTTCAGATGAAGGAAGTCGGCGACAAAATTAATCAGTTGGCAAGAGATTTGCCTCAGTATTTTTCTGAGTTTTTCAGCGAGTACAAGCGTCCCCTGACCTATGCGGGTCTGATTCTTGGCGCTATCGTTGCTCTAAAGCTTACCTTCGCGCTGCTGGATGCAGTTGATGATATTCCGTTGCTCGCGCCTGCATTCGAGTTAGTCGGTTTTGGCTACAGCATTTGGTTTGTCTATCGCTACCTGCTCAAGGCATCTAGCCGCCAAGAGCTATCGGAAGACTTCAATGCCCTGAAGGATCAGGTATTGGGCAACCGCATGTAGTACTTGCCTAGTTGAAAGTTAGTCAGGTGGGCATTGCCCACCCTGCGCAATCTCATCAATTTCATAGTGATGTGGAAGCACTGTCCTGCATGACAGTGCTTTTGGTTTTTATGGAGCGGTAGGGTCGCTCCAACTCCGAGCAGTGATGGAATTTCTATACTGGAGATGTGCAGGCAACATTAAGCAGTCCGTAGGAACACTATTGCGACTCAATTTATGAACGTTAATCCAACTATTTATAAGGCTGTTGAAACTTTTGATTACCGCGTCACAGTGGGAGACGTAGCGGCCCAAACGGGACTGAATGTTGAACAGTCTCGGCAGGATTTGCTGGCTCTTGCTTCTGCCGCCGGTGGACATTTGCAGGTGTCTGAAGCGGGCGAAATTGCCTATGTTTTTCCCAAGAACTTTCGAGGCGTTATTCGAAATCGGTCGTTGCGATCGCAACTGAAAGCCTGGTGGGATAAAGTCTGGAGCGTCCTGTTTTATCTGATCCGGATCTCGTTTGGCATTATCCTGATCGCCTCTATTGTGCTGGTCGTGCTGGCCATCATTGTGATTGTGATTGCCATGCAGTCGCAGCAGCGGGAAAATAACCGCTCATCATCAGGCGGATATAGTCGTGGATATGGCGGTTTGCCCATACCTCGGGTTTGGATGAGTCCCACCTGGTACTACGTTTTTCTGCCGAATTACTATGAGCGGCGACGGCGCTACTATTCAATGCCTCAGACTCGAACTGGCTATTCGGCACCGCGTCAGTCTGAATCGGACATGGGCTTTCTGGAAGCCGTCTTCTCCTTTCTGTTTGGCGATGGCAATCCCAATGCCAACCTAGAGGAACGGCGCTGGCAGGAAGTTGCTGCCGTGATTCGCAACAATAAAGGTGCGATCGCAGCCGCACAGGTGACGCCTTATTTAGACCAGCTCGGTCAAGGCTACGATCTGGAATATGAAAACTATATGCTGCCCGTGCTCACCCGCTTCAACGGCAAGCCCGAGGTCAGCCCAGACGGCAACTTGATTTACTACTTCCCCGACCTCCAGGTCAGCGCTGCTCAGCAGGGCCATACGCCAGTTCAAGCCTATTTGAAGGAGAAGCCGTGGATCTTTAGTCACGCCTCGTCTACTCAGCTTCAGTGGGCGGCTGGACTCGGTATCTTCAACTTGGCGGCGATTATCGTACTGGATTCGCTGATGAACAGTGGTAATTTAAGTGCGGCTGTGCTGAGTACGGGCTTAGTTGGCTTTGTGAACTCGATCTTCTGGTTCTTAGTTGCCTACGGCGTGGGTTATCTACTGGTACCTATCCTGCGCTATATCTGGATCAAGATGCGTAATCAAAAGATTGAGTCTCGTAACGAACTCCGTCAGGAACGTGCGATCGCACTGCAAGAAGCTGACCCAGCAGTCCTCAAAACCATTGACTACGCTAAGCAATTTGCGGCTGAAACCATTGTCAACGCAGAGAACTTGGCTTACACCACCGAAAAAGATCTGCTTCAGCAGAATGTGGAAAATGCCGACAAAATTGATGAAGAGTGGCGACAGCGGCTAGAAGGCAGATAAGTTAAGAAGTTTATGAGCCACTGGCCTGTACGTGTTTAGCGTAGGTGTAAGATCCCCGGCTGTCGCCGCCCCCTTAAAAAAGGGGCTATTCCAACTCTGGCTCAAAGTTTCCCCTTTTCTTTTTCTAAGCGAAGCCATGCTCGAAGGGCTATAGGGGGATTTAGGGGAATTTATCCGGAGTGTCGCGCTAGACAAGTACGCTGGCTTGCCAGCGGCTCATAAACTTATTGGGATTCTTAAAGGGATACAAGTTTTAGGCGGGCAAGAGAAAACGGACTACAAAAATTGCCGCTAAGATCCACATGCCGAGCTTGACTTCGTGGAATTTGCCTTGGAAAGACTTGATCAGCGGATACGCGATTAAACCTGCTGCTAGTCCATCTGCAATCGAGAAGCTGAGTGGCATGATCAAAATGGTCAAGAAAGCCGGAATCGATTCTGCCGGATCGTCCCAACGAATATGGCTGAGACTGCCTGCCATCAGAACACCAACGATGATCAAGGCTGGAGCCGTGGCAAAGCCGGGGATGCCAGACAGCAGCGGAATAAAGAAAATCGAAGCGGCGAACAGTCCAGCCGCAATCACAGCCGTCAAGCCACTGCGCCCCCCTTCGGAAATGCCAGAGGCCGACTCGATATAGGTGGTCACAGTCGAGGTGCCCAGAACTGCGCCTGCGGTTGTACCGACAGCATCGGCCATAAATGCCTTGTCTACACCAGGAAACTCGCCCCGCTGATTAATGTAGCCTGCTCGGATGCCTAACCCTGTCAGCGTACCCACGGTGTCAAACAGGTCAACGAACAGGAAGACAAATACGATGGCAAACATTTCTAAGAAATCCGTCTGGAGCATGCCGCCCAGACCGACAAACGCTTGACCGAACAAGTCAACCGGAAGCTGCGGCAGGCCGACAATGCCCTCAGGCCAAGGCGCAATGCCAGTAATCCAGCCCAGTAGTGCCGTGGCTAAAATGCCCCATAGCAATGCGCCAATGATTCGTCGGGCCACAAATGCTGCCGTGATCAAAATACCAAATAGCGCCATCAGTGTTTGCGGTTGAGCGATATCGCCCAGAGCGGTCAGAGTCGCTTCATCCGCTACGATAATTCCCGCTCCACCCGTGTCGAGGCTGCCGGATAAGGCAATGTAGGCGATAAACAGACCAATCCCGGCTGCGGTTGCGTGCTTAATGCAATCTGGAATCACATTGACAATTTTGGCACGCAGATTGCCAAACGTGAGGCCGATGAAGATTAAGCCCTCAATGAAAACAGCGGCTAAGGCGACGCGCCAGTCGATGCCTAGTCCCAGTACAACCGAAAACGCAAAATAGGCGTTGACGCCCATACCGGGAGCGAGGACAAAGGGGAATTTGGCGTATAGGCCCATGATCAAGGTTGCGATCGCAGCCGAAATGGCGGTTGCAATCACCAGTTCACCAAACAGATCGCCCGATGCTTGCAGAAAAATGGCGTTGGATAAAATGGCAGGATTTACCGCCAGAATGTACGCCATCGTAATGAAGCTGGTCACTCCAGCCAATAACTCAGTGCGAGTATTCGTCTGCAGTTCGGCAAAGTGAAAGAATTTCGCTAAACCTGATTCATTAGTCACCGTTGAGCTTGATTCTGGTGGATCAGCCGTTGCTGTTGTTTCAGACGGTTCAAATTGATTGAATTGATTAATTTGATTTGGATCATCACTCATGGCATTACCTGTCAATGCCTGACAACGAAGCTAGCTTAAGGCATTTAGTAAAGAGGCAATGCGTTAAGCGATACAGGATGTTAGGGCCTTTGCCAGTTTAGTTGAGATAGTACGCTATTGAACGTCCAAACATTTGAACGTTTTCACAGTTTTTTACTGCCCCAACCAGTACAAAAAGCGTAGGAAAAGCGCAGGAACACCCTAAAACAGTTTTGGCGAAACATGCGCTAAGCGCACATTTCGCCAATTAGTTAGAAGCTGATTCGCTCTTATATATTGATAAAACCGTAATAAAAACCCGCAATAATAAATAGCGGCAATCCAATAACCAACAGAGCGCCAAGCGTCGCTTCCCAGTCTGCGCCAGACTTGTTAGTCAACGTAGGGGATGTAATACCCTTTTCACGTCGCTGCCGCTTTTCTAGTTCGGTCATTTCAGTAACCATAAATTCACCTTTTGAATGCTGTGCTCTTATAGTTACGAAAAATTAAATTGTTGTGATCGTACTTTGGACGGACTCTGAACCAAAACGAACGATGACCTGCGGCAGAATTATCGCATGTCCCCATCCGTTTTGACTCCATTACCGGAAAAGTTTAGGCGTGTTGACGGGCAATGCCGCGATGAGCAATCGATCAGAAATCAATCGCACTTCTTTGGCCAGTCGTAATTGTGCAACGGGTTCTAGCAAAATGTCGCTGGCTGCTGCTAGGGAATGTGCGATCGCAGGATTTTGGCACCGAATTCGCAATACGCCCCAGCGTCGAGAAAGTTTACACTGCTTTAGCCCCTGAATCTGTCTGGCCTCTTCAGGGTTTTCCCGATAAAAATCAAAAATCAGTTTGGTTAGCTGAGAATTCCAGTTCATGGGACGTTTCTGATAGCATGCTTTGCTGTCCATACCGCTGCTACAGCAGCAGATGAACAAGCCTTATAAGCTACAGATAACGCGGTTTCCAGGCAGTTTGACCATCTCTGCAAAAAGAGTTAATGCTGACTGAGGAACTGTAACAATTTTGCAGCTCTATACAATCGCCACAAAGTCCTATGGGGCAAGGATCTGCATCAACTTCTATCGAAAAAGCAGGTGCGATCGCAACTTAACGTTCCGCAGAATAACTTCAAAAAGCATGATAAAGACTGGGTTCAACGCTACTGTTCAAAGTTGACGTGGAATTCGTTGGCGTAAAATTTGCTGTTTATCGTTCGTTCATCGTTCATAGGAGTAGATATCTCCCACCTGTTTGAACAGCGCATCGGAGCGATCGGACAATAGCTGTAGATCATCTGGCTCTAGCGGAAAATTCATTGCCTCGACGTTGTCGCGGATATGCTGACGATTCAGCGTCAAACCGGAAATCACCGCCTGCACCTGTGGCCGTTGACTTACCCAGTTCAACGCTACCTGCGCCACCGTTTTGTCATACTTCTGCGCCACTTCGCTAAGCGTGGCCAACAGGTTCACAACCGCTGTCCAGCCGCCGTGCATCCGGATCATATTGCTGTAGTAGAACGTGCGCCCATGATCTGGCTCCGTCGGTGGATAGGACAGTCCCCGAAAGTTGTCTGATAAATAACCACCCGCCAATGGCCCATAGGCTAGTAGCTCAATACCATGCTGCTGGCATAGGGCTTGCATCGAATGTTCCACTCGCCGATCAATCAGGCTGTACTGAACCTGATGCGTTTGAATCGGCGCATACTGTAATGCTTTTTCCAGCATAGGCGTCGTAAAATTAGTTACGCCAAGCTGACGAATTTTGCCTTGCTCCATCAGATCCGCATAGGTATTCAAGGTCGAGGCAAAATCCATTGCTGGATCGTGCCAGTGAATTTGCACACAATCAATGCGATCGCGCTGCAGATTCCGCAGAGACGATTCAACCTTATTGCGAATTTGCATGGCTGTTGGCACAGCGCCAAAGAAAACAGCCTTCGTGTAAATTAGACAGTCTTGCCCTTTCAGAAAGCGGCCCAGTAGTTGCTCACTCCGACCGTAGATATCTGCCGTGTCGAAGCTAGTCACTCCCAAAGCCAAGTATGTGTCAATAGCTCGCATGACATCCTGCTCTGGGTAGGATGTCCAACTACGCTCATCAAGTTGCCAACACCCCACAATGAGCTTGCTAGGATTCAGAACCGTGGAAACAGACATGTTGCAGAAAACCTATGCACTCTAGATTTTGATGTGTGTGTGAGCGGAGATTGGCATGTAACTTTCGCACCCAAGTTGAGTTTAACCGTATCCTAGCGGGATTGGCTGCCCCTCAACCAAATCGGATGGCTCAACTGTAGGCTCAAATTAGCCTGAATGTACAGTTACGCGCTCACTAAGGGCAGGTCTCAACTGATGAGACTGTAAAATTCATCACGGCAAAAACTCGTATTTTCAGGCTATACAGCAATCAACATAGCAATCAACCGATTCACCATGACAGATTCACCATGTTTGTAGTTCTAATCTGACACCACAAATGCGACATGCGATCGCTTCATGATTATGTTTACGCTTAAGGATGTATTATTTGCCTTTGTTTGGATTGCGCTTTTGATTCTAGCAGGGCGCTATCTCAAACAAAAAATGCGCTGGATTCAAATGCTGTACTTACCCGAATCCATCGTTGCTGGTGCATTAGCTTTAATCTTCGGCCCACAGGTATTAGGAGCCATTTTTACAGGTTTATTTGGTGAAGACACCTTGCTCGCTGGCGGTTTTTTCTCTGAAGAAATTCGCACCGTCTGGTCACAATCACCTGGCGTGTTCATTAATATCGTTTTTGCAGCCCTATTCCTCGGCGAATCAATTCCCCAACCTAGAGACATTTGGCGCAAAGCTGCGCCACAAGTCGTCTTTGGTCAATCTTTAGCTTGGGGACAATATGTCGTCGGGATTTTGGTCACGCTGGTAATTCTGATTCCTATCTTTGGAGCCAATCCAATTTCCGCAGCGCTGATTGAAATTGGTTTTGAGGGCGGACACGGCACCGCAGGCGGTATGGCCGATACGCTACTGGATCTGGGCTTTGAGGATGGCCCTGATTTAGCGCTGGGTTTAGCCACCGTTGGCATTGTCTCTGGCATTATCGCGGGTACAGCTTTGGCCGAATGGGCTAGGAAAAAGCACCATATCCCTGCCTTTCAGACCGAAGTTGATGACCCCGGTGAAGTCCCAGAACTGATTCATGCTGACGATAGCCCGGAAGTCCGCCAGCGACGCGCCCGCTTGATGAGCGGTCTGTTAATCGATCCGCTGTCCCTCAATTTTGGGTTTGTGGGCATTGCCATCGTCTTTGGCTGGCTAATTCAGCAGGGACTCATTCTGATTGAATCCCTCACTTGGGGACAAACCGGATTCACGGTGATGAGCTATGTGCCGCTGTTTCCAATGGCGCTGGTGGGCGGCATCATTGTCCAGATCATCATGGAACGTTTGGGGTTAAGCTGCTTAGTTATTCAGCCATTCATGAAAAGTATTGCGGGTACTGCACTGGACGTTGTGGTGGTGACGGCACTAGCTTCCATCTCGCTGACGGTGATCGGCAGCAACATCAGTACGTTTCTCATTCTCAGTGTGGCGGGAATTGCGTGGAATATCCTGTTCATGCTGTATTACGCGCCGCGTATTTTTCCCGATTACTGGTTTGAAAAAGCTATTGGCGATATGGGACAGTCGATGGGCGTTACCGCTACGGGTATTTTGCTTCTGCGCATGGTCGATCCTGAGAATCGCTCCGGTGCATTTGAAAGCTTTGCTTATAAACAGCTGTTCTTTGAACCGATTGTGGGTGGCGGCTTGTTCACTGCAGCGGCTCCGGCACTCATTGTCACAATTGGGCTATGGGGAACGCTGGCCGTCACAGGTGGATTGCTCATTTTCTGGCTGGTTGCGGGCCATTTCCTTATGCGTCAGCAAGCCCGACAGGCAGTTGCGGCAAATTACGATCGAGAGCTAATCAACCGCTAAGTCCAAACCAACATTATTTTAAGCCAATCAGAATGGGGTAAAACCTTGCTCAGCAAGGTTTTACCCCATTCTGATTGGCCACTTTATCGTCATAGGCGTATTCTTTAATCGCAAGGGAGAGATTGCCGTATTGCACGGCTAGACGCTCTCTCGCTACTCTTTGAAGGAGTCAAATGCACCGCATGAGCGGTATAAGCAAAGTCATCGATCAATGAATTGTTTGATGACAACTGTTGATTAGACGACACTTTGATCAGGCGGGATCGTTAAAATTTCTGTATAAAGTCTAGTTTGCTCCCCGATAGGTTGGGTTAAGCTAGGCTTACATCTTTCAATTTCGCGTTTATTTCGTTTTTGTTTCAAGTAGTTGGTTCATTCTCAATAGTATGGAATCTGCTAGTCAGTCTGATAACCCTCCTAAACGTAACTCCGGTAAGGTTGCAGACATTGTTGGAACGTTAGTTGCCTTCGCAACTTTAACGCTGCCGTTTTTAATGATTGCTTATTTTTCGTCAACTGACGTTGATTCATTGCCCAGTTCTAGCTATCCCCTATTGCAAATCGAGATGAACCGACGCGAGTAAGAGTTTGAAGCTAGGGTGCTATCTAGCTGTTAATTGGGTTGGCCCGCATTTTCAGGATGGGTCAGCGAGCAAAATACTGGATTAAGTTTGGCGGGCGGTGCCCATCAAATTGTTCTCAGCGTCATTTGCGTGCAGGCTGTTGGTGGTTTTACCGACAGCCTAAGCTGGCTTTGGTGGAAATTCCCGTAACGGGATTGACGCCATCGGCCCGATTGCACATGTATTTAACTTGAATTCGGTCTAAAATTGCCCCGGAAAAGTCGGCTCCGGTGATGGTGGCATCGGCAAAGGTGGTACTAGATGCGATCGCATCTGTGAAAATCACGTTGGTGAGATCTGCACCGTTAAATGAAACCCGATCGGCAAATGTATCAGACAGGTCAACGTCTTTGAGATTGGCCTCTGTAAATGAGGCTTTGGTCAAGATGGTGCCGCGCAGATTTGCGCCCTCAAAGTTTGCGCCCTGGGCTTCTGCTCCCGCAAATGACGTACCCTCTAGGTTTTTGTGAGAAAAATCGCGGTATCGCACATCGGTCAGCGTATAATCAACCGTGTTCTCCTGAGCCGATGCCGGGAGAGAATAGCTCATCGTCGTTGCCACAACGACGAGGCAGAGCAGCAGAAAACGAAAAAGGCGCGATTTCTTCATGGACTAGATTTGGTAACAGATAAAGGTGTTATTTAACAATGTTACATATACCAGTTCTCGCAGTCCTATAGCTGACTACAGCTATAAACCCAAGACAGATGCCGATTTTTCCACTTTGATTGTACTCTTAGAGACACTTTGCCATAAAATAACCAAAATCGTTCCGACAGCGAAAGCAAGGAGTTCCCATGTTGCGCGGTTTATATCCCACTCGCTCTTTGATTCGGTTTAAGGCCAAGAGCCAACTGATGGCTGAGTTGACTGGGGAGGCGTTTACGACTCGTATTCATCGCAACGGTGCGAGTCAGTTGGAAACGGTGGAACCGAGTGCGGCGGAATCAGCGGCTTACTGTGAGCAGCTAAAGGCGGATGAACCGCTGGATGAAGAATTGTTTAAGACCATTACGAATCAGATTTTTCAGCCGGATCGACATCCAGAGCTGTACTGGACGTATCCGTCGCAGGCGTCAGTGGATGCGGTGGAAATGAGGTTGGTGGCTGAGATTGTGGCGGCGTATCAGGCGACCTGTTTGGGGCAGCGACAGCAGTTGGTGAGTCGGCTAAATGCGCTGTTGACGGAATTATAAAATTTAGAGTGTGGTAGGGGCGAATGGCCATATAGCCCTTCGAGCATGCTGTGCTAACGCCCCTACGCAATGTTATAGCTGACTACAGCTATGTTTGGAAAATTTAAGTTGGGTTTAGGTAGCCGTGGGATAGGTAGGGGACATTGATGATTGTGCCTGCGATCGCAGATTCTGCGGTTTCGCCGACGTGGACGGTCAGGCCAACACCACCGGCTTTGGTGCGGATGTAGGCGAGGCCGCGGATGCCGTCTGGTGTGCGGGTTACGCTGGTGAGGAGGCCGACTTTCTGATCGTCGTGCCAGATGGGGGATTGTTCAGGTGCGATCGCATTTCCATCGCCATCGCCATCTCTCTCGAACTGGATGCCCCAAAGCTGTAGTTTTACGCCTTGATAGGTATTGAGCCGCGCAATCGTTTCTTGGCCAATGTAGCAGCCTTTCTCAAATGAGATCGTGTGCCAGAGGCCCGCTTCTAAAGGATTATAGTCTTCGGTGAGTTCATGTCCTGGCAGTGGGCGACCTTGGACGATGCGCAACTGCTGCCAAACTTGGTCGCCCATCGGCACGGCTCCGGCATGGGTCAACCGCTGCCACAGGTCAGCGGCCTGCTCTGCTGCCACAATTAGGTTGTAGCCAGGTAGCTCTAGGCCATTGCCCACGGCGACTCGGACGGAGATGTCATCTACGTCAACGGTTTGATGAGTATGCGTTACGTCACTGGTGAGCGTTATGTCCAGGGATTTGAGCAAACCGTTACTTTGTGGCCCCATGAGGCTAAACAGTGCCGTGTCGCCCGTGCGATCCGTCAGTGTCACTTTATCGGCAAAAAAGATATAGCGATCCATAAACTCGATCAGGCTCTGGTGGTGTCCCGGAGCGGTGATCAGCCAGGCGGTTTCGTTCGTCACGTAGGCTGTGACTAAATCAATTGTTCGGGCGGTGGAGGTAACAAAGACCGTCTCGCAGCCGCTACCGGGCTGAAGCGATTGAAAATTGTAGGTGGACTGGTTATGCAAAAAACGAATCCGGTCGCTGTCGCTCACTTCGATACGGCCCCAGTGAGAACGATCTGCGATCGCAACTCCAGACTGGACGGCAGCCCAGGCATCAGCATCGTTGCCAAAGCTGGTGGGCACCGTTTGATTATCCATCGTTGAAAGTGTAGCTCCGGCAGCGGATTGTAGCTGCTGTAGGGTAGTCGTCATGGGAGATAAGGTAAGGAATACGTACAGAACAGCAACGGTTTAATCTGCGGGTTCAGCTTCAGCCGTACAAACTTGCAGCCGCGCCAGTTGCAGGAGCACTTGATCAATTGTCTGACGCAGTTCGCTGCCCCGCAAATCAGACTGGTTAATCAAAATGCTAAACGCTAGAGGGTCATAATTGGGCGGTTCAAGATAGCCCGCTAGGGAAATATTACCGCTGACGGCTCCCGATTTGCCCCATAGCCGACCTGCGATCGCACTATCGGCCAGCCGATTTTGCAACGTGCCGCTTTCTCCCGCGACAGCGAGCGATTGACGATACAGTTCTGCGTCGGGCGAAGCCGCAATATTTTGCAGGGTTTCAACCAGCGCTGCCGGACTGACTAAATTATGCCGCGAGAGGCCAGAACCATCAGCAATATCATAGCTAGTCGGATCAACCCCAAGATTGGTCAAAGCCGTTTCGAGAGTTTCCAATCCCGCCGCAGTGGAATCCGTCGGGGAAGCCGCCAGGACGTAATGACCAAGATGTCGGAGTAAAGCTTCGGCAAACAGGTTATTACTTTGCTGATTCGCCGTAGTAATCAGTTCCCGCAGCGGTGGGGATGACACAGCGGCAATTTCTTGGCTGTTGGACGGCAGGTTTGGATCATCTACTATCACGATCTGGCCTACGGTGATGTCTTGCTCCGCGAGTGCCTGCTCCAGCCCTTGTCCAAAATTCTCAACCGGATCAAACACAGAAACGGACACATCTTCTGACGGCGCACCTGCCTGTAACTGTCCCCAAATTTGCAAAATTGGCTGCTGAAAGCTGCGGCCTGCCCGCACAAATTCTGGCTCGGTTGCTGCAACCGTCGTGGAGGAGTTTTCAACCTGCCACTGGGTGGCCTGGTTGGGGTCGCGCCACTGCACCCGGAGCGGTTCGCCAATGGACTGCGGCAGCAGATCCACCACCACTTCATTTTCGTTCAGAATCAGGCTATTCACTGCTGTTCCATAGCCTGCCTGCACGTCCTCCCATTCCCAGTTGGGATGGATGGCCAGCCCCTGAAAATAGGTGTCGTCTAGCTGGAGCTGATCAATATGAGTAATGGTGCGATCTCGGATTTGTTGGGCCAAGTCAGCCAAATCGGCTGAGTCAAAACTGGGATCGCCACGACCGACCACCCGCAAAATAGCTGGCTCAGATTCAGATGGGGCTGCCTCGTCTGCACCTAGATAGCTGAGTTGATCGGGTCGCGTGGGAATTTGATAAACCGAGGTGCGAATGTGAAAGTCTGAGCCAAGAATACGCAGAGCCGCAGCGGTGGTCATGAGTTTGACCGTAGACGCCGGAATAAAGTAGCGATCGGCTTCCAATTCATAGAGCGTTTGGCGATCCTCAGGATTGGCCTCTAGGGTTTCAACGAGAATCCCCCAGCGCGATCGGGCTAGCTGTGGTTGTTGAATAATCGGCTCAATCGCCGTTGCAAGCTGATCCGGGCAAATGGCTGCAGGCAACTGTTTCGTTGGCAGAGTAGATTGTGCGATCGCAGATTTGGTCAGTGGATGAATCAGAAGAAAAATCAGTATGCTGCAGCCAAATTTTTGCAGGTTGATGACTGGTTTCCGCATAGTTGTCTTGCCCTACCCAGTAGATGCTCTGCCCATTATTGCAGGGGATGGGTTTAGGGTGAATAGCGGTGATTCTCTACCCCAATCCGGAATCTCTCCGACTACACTAGATAAAATAGGTTTGCAGTTCGCGAGGATTAGCCCATGCTCACAACCACCTCGATTCAAGATCAGATTGTTGATGCGATCGCGCCATATCGCAGTCAGGTTGATTATCTGGAAGTCCGGCTTGAACAAAGCGAATCGAGTTCCATTGCCTATCGGGGGCCGCAGTTGGATGGGGTGAACCGTAGCTTTGGGTTGGCGGGCGGCATTCGCGCCTGTCATAAGGGAGGCTGGAGCTTTGTCACGTTCAATGGGCTGAGTGAGCTAACGTCTCGGATTGAAGAAGCGATTCAGCAGGCAAAGCTGATCGGCAGCGACAAGACCTATCTGGCTGAGATTGATCCGATTGAAGATGTGGTGAAAGTGGAGCTAGGTCGCGATCCGCGCGGCATCAGCCTAGGTGAAAAGCAGCAGTTGGTCGAACGCTACAACCAGCTTTTACTGGAAATCGATCCGCGCATCCAAACCACGATGGCCAGCTATCGCGATCGCTTTGCTACGTCCTATTTCGTGAATTCAACCGGAAGCTGCATTGTGCAGGAGCGGCTGGATATTTCGGGCGGCTTTGGCGTGGTGGCTCGCGGCGAAGATGGCGTTGTCCGCCAGGGCTATGAATCGGTGCACTCGCGCTCAGACTACGATATTTTGCTGGGCATTGACGACCGAGTTGAAGCAGCGGCTCAGCGAGCCATTCGTCAGCTTGAAGCTAAGCCTGTCAAAGGTGGTCAATACACGGTTATTCTCGATCCCTATTTGGCGGGTGTCTTTATTCATGAGGCATTTGGGCATTTGTCAGAGGCCGACTTTGTCTATGAAAATCCCCGTATGCAGGAGCTGTTGACGCTGGGTAAACAGGTGGCCATTCCGCAGCTCAATGTCGTGGACGATGCCACGATGCCCAATCTGCCAGGGTCACTAAAATACGACGATGAGGGAGTTCCAGCTCAGCGCAAGTATCTGATCCAAAACGGCGTTTTGACCCAGCGACTGCACAATCGCGAAACGGCTGGCAAAATGCAGGAGCGACCAACGGGTAATGCCCGCGCCCTCAGCGCCACTTATCCGCCGATTGTGCGAATGACGAATACGGGGATCGAGTCAGGCGATCGCTCGGTTCACGACATGATTAGCGAAATCGACGAAGGTGTCTACGCGGTTCGGATGCTGGGTGGACAAACCAATGGTGAAATGTTCACTTTTGCGGCGGCAGAGGGCTACATGATCCGCAACGGCGAGATTGCTGAACCCGTCAGCGATGTCACCCTCAGTGGCAATGTTTTCCAAACCCTGAAAGATATCGACGCCATCGGCGAAGAATCCATCTACACCAATGGCGGTTGCGGCAAGGGCGGTCAATCCCCCCTCCCCGTCAGCGTGGGTGGCCCTCCGGTACGAATTCAAAATGTTGTGGTCGGCGGACGATAACTAACCGACTGTTCGTTTTGAGGAAGCTACATCTGAAATCGAGTTTTAGTTTCACTCAGAAGCCCGACGCTCAATACTGAGCCGATATCTTGTGAATCCGAGGCCTGAAAGGGATTGTACTACCACGTTATGGATGTGCAATCCCTTTTGCCGTTGAGTTGCATGACCTGATCGAATACTGATCAAAAATGGGCATCATACAAGCAGGGCTGGGGCGACAGCTTACTTAGTTCAGCTCAGCCAGCGGGATGATCAATTTGCAGTTCCAGATTAAGCAATGCTAATCCGGTAAAAGACAAAAAAAGGTGAGCGTGACCGCCCACCCCTCAAGGAAGTTAGAAACCGATATCCTGATCGACTCTCAGGATTCACTCAGGATGAAAACCTAGATTGGATTGTCTCGTAAGACTGAAAAAGTCTTCAAAATCTAGATGCACTTAGAGCCTATCCGAAAACCTCAGATGAGCGAAATGTGATGACCGCACTGGCAAGTTGTAAGAACGCCAGATAGTTTTCGGGCTTCTTCTCCCAGCGGATCAACAGACGGCGAAACCGATTCATCCACGAATGAGTCCGTTCGACCACCCACCGTCTGGCCCGATAGTTGGGAATGTCGTGAATCACTAGGTCACCCTCGTTTTGAGGCGGAATATGCCCTTGATAGCCCCACTGCTTGAGAATCTGGCGCACCGGGTGATAGTCGTAGCCGCGATCCAGACAGAGATGTCTTGATTCCTCGTCCTCCACATCCGGTGGCACCAGCGGTTGAGCCTCTAAAGTTACCTCAACAAGTTTCATGTCATGCCGATTAGCGGGTGCGAGCACAAAGGCCAGTGGGATGCCGTTGCCATCGGTTAAAACCGAGCGCTTGGTGCCCAACTTGCCACGGTCAGTCGGGTTGGGGCCTGTCTTTTTTTCCCCCCAGTGGTGCTTTGACCATCGCACCATCCATCGATTGCCAATGCCAGTCCACTCCTTGAGTGCGGGCATACTCCATCAATCCCGCCTGCCAAAAGCGAGCAAACGTGCCGTTGGTTTGCCACTCTTGAAAGCGGTCATGCACCGTACTGGAGGCCCCTAAACACCGAGGCAACGCATTCCACTGACAGCCGGTGCAAAGGATGTAAAAGATCGCATCTAAGGCTTGGCGATCATCCATGCGAGGGCGGCCTCCCTTAGGCTTGGGTGGCTCCTCTGGAATCAGAGGATGCAGGCGCTCCCACAGCTCATCGGGCACCCGATAACGAGGGTCAATTTCGACGGTTGAACGAGGAGGCGTCACGGTAGACATCTGGGACTGCTCCTATGGCGACACCTTCACCTTAAGCACTCATCTCTCGAACAACATCGGTTTTCGGATAGGTTCTTAGTGAAGCAGTTCAATCGCTCGCTTCGTCAAAGCATCCGCTGTGATACCGTTGAAACTCATGATTTGACCCGCGCTAGCGGTCGTTTCACCTCGTTTCCAGGCAAATACATCTCGACGAGCTGAACTGCGAAGCATTACTGGCTCTAGCGTAGCACTTGCACCCCCCGTTACGCCAACTAAAGCATCTCCACCAAAAAGTTGCTCAAATTTTTCATCGCTCAAAAAGCCGCCATCGGACTCAGAGCAGGTATCCCAGGCTACGTCCGAAGGGCGGAACAGGCGACGTGGGCTAACGATAGAGACAATCCGTACCCCAATTCCTTCGGTTTCTAAGAAGGCTGCTGCCTCAAACACAGGCAGCAGCGTCATGTCACCAATCACCGCAAAGACAACCGTTTTTTCACCCGCAATTTCTTGCAGCTTTACTGCTCCATCTTCTAGTGCCTGCCGCGTTTGATCAAAGGTGGTGCGAATCGGCAGCGGTGATTTGCTAGCCGTAATCACGACCCCCTTATTGCGAGTTTTCAATGCCCACTCGTAGCAAGCCTGAATGCTGTTGGCATCGGGTGGGAATAGCGGAAAAATGTTGCCATTTCGCATCATGGCCGCGAAATAGGCTTCGATTTCAGGCCGCTGGTGTGTCCAACCGTTACGGCCCTGCTCCAGTGCTCCAGCGGTAAACAGCGTTACTGTAGACGGTGTGGGACGGCGCAGTTCGGCCATTGCCTGGGTTACGGTTTGCCAAATCGGTAGACCGTTCACGGCAAAGGATTCATAGGAACACCAAACAGTGCGACCACCCATCAGCGCTAAACCTGCGGCTAAACCGGCACAAGCATCTTCGCTCAGCGGTTCGTAAACCTGGCCTTGGGGCTGCTGGAAGTAGGTTTCGTCAACGGTGGGGTGAATGATCTTCAGCGCCTGGTTGACATTGTTGATGCCCGATGCGGCATTACCGTCCGCGTTGGTTAAGACAAAACTGCGATCGCGTTTTCCGACCTCTGCGATCATCTGCCCCATGGCCGTGGTTGCGACTTTCGGTTCGCCGCCCAGTGCATACTCTTCCATTGGAATATCGCTCAGTTCCGGCAAGGAACGAGTGGATTCCGTCGTGGCAACCTTAGCAGCTGGGCCGCCGCCCGCGCGTTCCAAATTGGTGCGAACGATCTGCCACGCATCAGCGGGTAGGGCAAGAGATTTGAGTGCGGCGATAATATCGGGATTGTCCAGCGTGTGGTGGGCGTAGAGGTTGTGAGATTTAGAACCGCGATCGTGAACGCCTGCGCCTTTGAGCTGTTTGATGATGAAGACTGTCAGCTGTCCACCCAGAGCCGATTTGGCCGCCTGATCGGCTGCGCTCAAAACCGCTTGGGTAAACTCCATGCGCTTTTCAAATGAGAAGGCAGTGCTGTCTACGTAGGCTCCCGGCTGATCTTGGTCGTCGTAGTCTTTGGCATCCACCAAAATCACGTTGTCGAACCCGTTGCCTTTCCAGTAGGCAATCATGTGCTCGTTGGACTGGGTGGACACCATGCTGTGGTGCTCCTGGCTGTAGCCGTTCCAAACCAGGACGGGCAGGAAGTTCGTCACCTGCGGGTAGGCCGTATGGAAATGGCCAATGCCGCTCATGATGTAGGGTTCACCCAGGCCACCGTCTCCCAGCGTAAAGGGAAACAGAGTACCCTGATGCAGCAGCGCCGAGGCCATTGCAAAATGTTGTCCCTGACCGAGCGGGCCAGCCGGAGCCAAAATGCCGGGGATATAGCCCGACAAGTGGCCTAACAAACCATGCTTTTCCCGGAAGCGATCGCGCAACTGCTGGACGGTGCTGATCTCCATGTCTTCCAGGGAGCGATCCATGAACATGGCGCTGTAGAAGCCTGGTGCGTGGTGGCCGACTTCGGTATTGATATTTTTGTGGCCCAGCATCAGCAACGACACGTAAGCTTCGACCGAACTGGCAAAACCACCGGGGTGGCCAGACGCCTTGCTAGCTGTCACCTGAAGCGTTAGATAGCGCAGAGCATCAGCCGCGAGTAGGGTTTGATAAACAGCTGCGGTGTCAGTCGGATCTGCGATCGCAGTTTGGCCTTCAGCAATGACTGGAGTTTGACCATACTTTTCAAACTGAGGTGGAACGTCTCCAAAGTATTGAATTCCTGTGCAGAAGTCAGGCATCGTCGTTGGAGATGTGGATGGGGTTGCGGTCATGAAAATACCTACTCGCGTTGGCTAACAGCAGCGACTAAAGATTTACTTAACGTTTGTTCAATCTTTATAGTACACATCCAAGCCAGGCATTCAAAAATAGAGAATCGCAGCAGATATCAATAGACTCTGACTTTTTACTCAAACTAAGCGCAACTGGGTCGCCGCGATATGGCGGCCCAATTGCTATTACAACCGTTAGGCATTCCAACCGAGACAATTGTGAGGATTGGCGGCATCGATTGGCCGTTGCGATCGCGTTTCGTCGTCGAGGACTTGAATAATTTGGTTATATAGATCCTCGGCCTGCTGGGGTGAGTTGCCGATACTGGTCAAGCCCAATTTGCCAAACTCCGACAGACAGCCGATCAGGTGGAAAACAGATCCCGTTTCGGTGCCCGTATTGAAGTGAAGCTGATGTTCCACCATGATGTCCATCAGATCGCTGGGCAGCAGTCCCCGATAGCGCTCCTTCTGCAAGTTGTCAGAGGCGATGTAGTATTTGGGATGGCCTTGCTGATTGTAGAACAGTCCCGTTGACGGCTCATAGCGACCATTCGTCAGCAGCTTCAGCGCCATGAAAGGATGCGTCGTACCGCCCATGCGTAAGTTGATTTCAATGGCCTGTAAATCCCATTCCGTCCGATTGCCATCTGGTCGAGGAATTGCCAGAAAATCAACGCTATAGCGACCCAGAGCACCTTTGTCTGCAAGAGTTTGCCCAACTCGCATCCCCATTTTTTGCAGCGATAGCCGATAAGCTTCATCTGCTGGGAATGAGCAGCCCAAGAAAATTTGACCATCGGGGCCGCCTAAAATCTGGTCATGAGTAGACAGGATTTCTACGTCGCCCACCGGCGTAATCCGGCCCTGGACGCTAGGTGACCGCTTTTGGTCTCCTTCTATAAACGCTTCTGCGATCGCACCGAGTTCGGGAATGCGTCCGCCAAAATGCTGCCAAGTTTCGGTGTCAGATTGAAAACTTAAATGTTCAAATGCGGGTAAAATTTCAGCCACTCGCTCCTTATGAGACACTTGATGCGGTGCGACATGAGCTAGCGGTTGCAAATTCATCAGCGCATTGCCCTGACCAGAAAATCCCTCATCGAGCTTGACCACAATCCGCTGCAAGTGGGGCTGACGCTCCCAGAGCTTACTCGTCTCGACCGCCAAATCCTGAGCAGTGTGAACAAGATGACTACCATCGGGATGAGGAATGCCGCTTTCGGCAAAAATAGCGCGACTGCCGCTTTTCGTGCCCAACTCCAGCAAATCCGGATCGAGCGCATAGAGCGGTAGATTCAATTCAATCGATAGTTCTCGCTCTAGCTGGGTGGAATTAAAGCAAACCATATAAGCGCGATCGCGCCGCAGCGAACGCCGAATTCGCTCAATTAAGCGGGGGCGCTCGAGAATTTTTTCACTCAGCGATCGCGGTGAAGTGTCATAGGCCGACAACAGCATCAGGCGATCGCGAGCGTGGGAAAAGGGGATCCCGTGCAGCAGTTCTAAGTAGTAATCAATAATGCTGGGATGAATCGGCTGTGACGTCACGTAAATTAACCGCGTGCGGGGATTGCGGAGTCGGATGAGTGAAAATAACAGCCGCTCTTCGTAATAGCAAATCCCTTTGATTTTGGTCAGCTCCTCCTGATCCAAACTCAATGACGGCACAATCAGAATGTCGCAATCGCTGCGATCAAACTGCTCAATGGTTTGCCAACGCTCCCGCAGTTGGGTCTGAAGCTGTCGAAAGAGTTGGATGCGCTGCGTGACAGGGGTTTCCAGGGTTTGCATATTATCGACTAGACATTTCTAAAACGGCTTTTAATACTCGGATTGTAGCCATCGAGCATTCGTAGTGGCTTTAAACCACGCATTAATATAGAAAACAAGCTAAATCCTACCCGTTCCGGCTTACATCAAGCATCTAGCCTAAGCTTCAGATTTACAGACTTATAGTGATTCCAGTTAAGAGTGAGAGAACGAGAGAGGAGAGTGCCTCAGCCTGAGGCACTCTCCTCTCTCGTTCTTATCTAGAACCGCTATATAAGTAGCTACATACAAAAATCATGACAGGTTGAGAAGTACCACCTAATCAAGCCGATAGCGAACCAGTTGTTTAATTGTGGTTTGGGGCAAGCGCAATTCTGTGGCGAGAGCCGTTTCAATCTCAGCAAATTCAATTACAGGTAAATCTAACTCCAGTTCTTTCAGCACTGGATGAGCGGTTCTCACCGTTACTTCTGTGGCTCCTTCACGTCGATCAATGGCCGCTTCAATGGCAACGACCGTTACCTGCCAAGTCAGTTCCACCTGTGGCTGTTCTGACTGGAGCTGTGTTGAGATTTCGTAGCTGTAGGACAAGACCTGTTGCGATAGCAATCCGGCGCTTAACCAAACCACGAGTCCAACTACTGGCAGAAGGAACCAAATTCGTAATTGGCCAAGATGTAATTGGCTAAGATATCGAATATTTAACCGACGAAAACGCGATCGCAGATTCAGATCAAACCACATCGTTATCCCCTCCTGAAATCTCTACAATAAGGCTAATCGGGCGGCACCAATGGAACTACATTGAAAACTGCACTGATTCAGAATCTGTTACTGAATGCTATGAGAATTCTGCTGGTTGAAGATGATCCAGAACAGCTCGAACCCCTGCATGCCATTTTGACTAAATCGGGACATGTGGTAGACGGCATCGATAATGGGGCTACTGCTCAACAGTTAATCTGCGATCGCAATTACGATCTGCTGATTTTGGATTGGCTGCTGCCAGAAGTGAGCGGTATTCGGCTGTGTGAACTGTATCGACAATCCGGCGGGACGGCACCCGTGCTGATTTTGACCGCCAAAGATGCGATCGCAGATAAGGTGACTGGGTTAGACGTCGGCGCAGACGATTATTTAGTGAAACCGATTAATGGATTGGAACTGCTGGCGCGGGTGCGGGCCTTGGGGCGTCGTGCGCCGATCTGGCAGGGTGATGTCTTACAGCTTGAGGATTTGCAGCTCCACCTTGATACGCTCGTGCTGGAGCGGCAAGCCCAGCAGATTGTTCTGTCCGGTCGCGAATTTCAGCTCATGGAATATCTGATGCGACATCCCCGCCAGGTACTCAGCCGCGACCAAATTGAGCAGGCGCTATGGGAGTGGGACACGATGCCCGAAAGTAAAGCCGTCGCGACGCTGGTGCATCGTGTGCGTCAGCGATTGCAGACCTTACAGGCAGAAAACTGGCTACAAACGGTATACGGCATGGGATACAAGCTAGCGCCTCTGGAATAGTTGGATATAAACTTCACCGACACGAATTTAAGATACAGGGCTGAAAACTTGGTGTAACTTTGATGATTCATGATGAGAGCTGAACCGCTGTATCGGTAAATCATGCAACAAACCATGCAACGTCATTTGCGATCGCAAGCGATTGCAGTGGAGATCTGCTATGAGCCAAATCTTGATCATTGAAGATGAGCCTCGGATTGCCACGTTTATTGCCAAAGGGTTACGGCAAAACGGGCACTGTATCACCATTGCGCAGGATGGCTGTGAGGCGTGGCATCTCTCCTGTCAAGAAACGTTTGACCTGATTTTGCTGGATTTGGGTCTGCCACATCAGGACGGCTTGTCGCTGTTGAAAGAGATGCGAGAGGCGGGATTAAACCAGCCAATTGTGATTCTTACTGCCTATGATGATCCAAATTATCGACGGCTCAGCGATCGCTATGGTGCGAGTGACTACTTAATGAAACCGTTTCGCTTTCAGGATTTGCTACACCGAGTTGAAGCACTGATATGATCGAGCCTCTGAGGGCTATGAATATAGGCCATCGAATATGTTTCGTCGAAGCCGTGAAAATTTAGCCAGTTGGTTTACGGTGTCGATGGGCAGTGTGCTAATCGGCTTTGCGGGTGTGATTTACGTCGTGGAGGCGCAGGATCAGCGGCAGGTTTTAGACCAGCGACTCTATGAGATCTGTCAACTGATGGCCGCAGCGGTTGAGGATGGCAGCTATCAAGATCGGCAGCGGGTAGATTTGGAAGACGTGCCGATTTTGGGGGAAGAAGCGCTCCCGTTTCCGACGGTGCTGGTCTATGCCCGCTGGTATGGCCCCGATCAGGAGCTGATCCAGTTCTATGGGCCAATTCCACCGGAGCGCATCGAAGATGGATTTGGATTTGCCACGATTAAGCATCGTGCGATCGCACCTGCTCAAATCCCTCCCTTTCAAGCTGCACCTGCTCAGATTAACTCGTCTCAGGATAGACCCGCTCGGCTGCGGCAGTTGACCCTGCCCGTTTTTGAAGATCACGTTTTGATTGGCTATTTGCAGGTGGCTGCGCCACTAACGGCCATCGAAGCCGACCTTTGGGAATTACGTCTGGTTTTGGTAATTGCCGTTGTGGTCACACTGGGCTTAGTAACCTGGATTGGCTGGATGCTAGGCGGTTTGGCCATGCAGCCGATTCGCCAATCCTATGACCAGCTACAACAGTTTACGGGTGATGCCTCGCACGAATTACGGACGCCGCTGGCAGCGATTATTAATCATGCTCAGGTTGGCCTGATGGATCTCGCCAATCCCGATGAGCAGAAGCTGCGGCTGGAGAAGATCATCCAGGGAGCCGAATCGATGGCGAAGCTGGTGGGAGATTTGCTGCTGCTGGCCCGCAGTGAAGGTAAGCTTTCCCGGATCACCTGCACTCGGTTGACTTGATCCAAATCTTGCAGCACTTAGCCGCAGACTATCGCGAACAAGCCCGCGATCGCAGCTTAGACTGGGCTGTGACGCTACCAGAACCGCCGCTGTATGTTCAAGCGCAGTCAGACCTTTTGCAGCGTGCGATCGCAAATTTGCTCAGCAATGCGATTCAATATACGGCTTCTGGCGGTATTCACCTATCCGCTCAGCGGCAGGATCGGACTGCTGTAATTCAGGTAAAAGACACGGGTATGGGCATCGATGCGGATCAGCTACCGCATATTTTTGAACGATTTTATCGAGTAGACAAAGCGAGATCGCGGCGCACAGGCGGCTTTGGCTTAGGCTTAGCCATTGTTGAGCAAATTATCCATGCCCATCACGGACAGATTGCGGTGTCCAGTCAGCTTGATCAGGGTACAACTGTGCGAGTCACACTGCCGCTGCATGATTAATTTCAGACTCGGTGCTGAGCATTTTGTCATCCTCTAAAAAGACATGAAAACTTGGCGTAAACTTTATCCTTCAAACTAAAGCTAGAGCAGCAAAATTAGCGGTTATTCAGCGATTTGTTGCCTGAACAAACGGAGGAAAATCAATATGAAACGATCAACGATTCTGCTAGGGACTGCGATTGCCGCTGGTTTAGGAGTAGCAATTCCGGTCATGGCACAAACTCAAATTAATAGTGGTCGGTTGGCCAGCCAGGAGATTTCAGGTGAGATTATCGGCATCAGCGATGATGAATTTTTGCTGCAAACAAATAGCGGTCAAGTTTTAGTTGAAGCAGAAGATCGCCCTCTACGTCGTGCCAATTTAGCTGAGGGAGAATCGATCACGGTTACAGGTATTTATGATGAAGGAGATTTTGAGGCCTACACCATTACTCGACCCAATGGTGATGTAATCCAAGTGTGGGATTAATCTTCTTCTGACGAATTTTTTATTGGCTAAGTAGGTTGGCACAAATCAGCACATCTAAAAAACCGGGACTTCCCCCCGGTTTTTTATAGCGGTTCTAGATAAGAAAGAGAGAGGAGAGTGCCTCATCCTGAGGCACTCTCCTCTCTCTTTTTCTCACTTTTAACTGGAATCACTAGACTTTATTGGAAATAAAGTTTTTGGGGTTGGAAATTGTTTTGTAGCGCGGCTCCGCCGCGCTACAAAACAATTTCCGATAAGGTCTACTATAAATGCGCATTTGTTTGTATGTAGCTACTTAACGTTTTCAGAGTTTCCCAGCGTTTTAACCAATGTGACTACTGCTATATTCTTGCTTACGCCAAATTTTGATCGTTTCATCTTGGCTAGCGCTGACGAGCGTGGTGGAATTGGGGGCAAAGCTGAGTGAGCAAATGGCCCAGGTATGGTTTAGCTGGGTGACTACACTGCCGGAGGCGCTGTCCCAGAGCAGAATTTGATTGTCTTGGCTACCTGTGGCGACTGTGCGGGCATCGGCACTAATCGCCACAGCGGTAATGCCGTCGCGATGCTTGACCAGGGTGTGTAGCAGATGACCCGTGGATAAATCCCAAAGCTTAACGGTGCGATCGCAACTGCCCGTCACCAGAATACGCCAGTTTGGATCGACGGCTATATCGGTGATGGCGTCCGCGTGGGCCGTGGGCTGATGGAGGGGGCACTGCTGTTCCAAATCCCAAATCGTAACCGTGCCGTTACTGCTGGCGACAATCAGATGCCTACCTGTTGGATTGAGGGCCAGTTCCACAATCCGATCGCGCTGTACCGATAGCGTTGCATCAGGTTGATATTTTGCTGAGGTGCGTTTCGCCACTGTCAAATTGAAGGCTGTCAAATTGAAAACTCGAACCTCCCCAGTGGAATTGCCGCTGACCAATCGAGTGCCGTCACCACTAAGTGCGATCGCAGTTGTACCCCAGTTATCTCCGGCATAGCTGGCAATTTGCTGCCAGTGGCGCATATCCCACAGCTTGGTGCTGCCGTCCGCGCTGCTGCTGGCCAGCAAGTTTCCGGTTTGATCAAAGGATAAGCCCGTAATGCGATCGCGATGGCCGCTGCCCAGACCCAGGATTGGACGCGAAAACGTATGCGCCAGAAGTCCCGCTTTCAAATCCCAAATCCGCAGCGTGCCGTTGGTGTGGCCGACAACCAGCGTATAGCCGTCAGGGCTGACCGCGAGGGTGGTAATCCCCTGCGTCTTCTGCGTCAGCGTTTGCCAACAGATCCAGGTTTGGGGCGGAGCTTGAGGCGTTGTGGCAGGTTCAGATGCCGGATTATTAGCTAGCGTTGTGATGGATTCAGCAGATTCAGTAGCAGAATCTGGTACAGAATCGCGATTCCGCAATAATTTGCTGGGACTGGGCCAGTGGATTTGAGACTGCGATCGCAGTTTCATCGGCGCATTCAAATCCGCCAGCACCTCCGCCACCGACTGATAGCGCTGCTGCACCGAGCGGCGGGTCATTTTATTTAGCACGTAAGTCAGTCGCGAACTGACTGGCGGCTGCACGTAAGGCGTCCACACCCAGCGATCTTCTGCCACGGAATACAGCTCAAACGGATGTTCTCCGGTCAGTAAATATAGACAAGTGACGCCTAGCCCATAAATATCGCTGGCAAAGATCGCCTTGCCCATCGTTTGTTCGGGTGCTGCATAGCCTGCGCTGCCGATGACGGTGCCTGTTTGTTGAAGCGCCGTCGCTGTCGCAAGTTTGGCCGCTCCAAAGTCTACCAGAACGGGCTTGCTCGTCGCGGAAGGGTAAATAATATTGTCCGGCTTAATGTCGCGGTGAATTACCTGCGCCTGGTGCATGAAGTCTAGAACTGGCAAGAGATCGTTAAGTAGCGATCGCACTTGCAATTCTGACCAGACGCCGTTCTTTGCAACTAACTGAGTGAGGGTAGAGCCGTCGATAAAGGCTTGAATTAAATATTGCCCGTCTTCCCGTTCGATGTAGTCAATGAAGGAGGGAATTTGGGGATGCTGGCCGAGGTCTTGCAGTCGCTGGGCTTCTTGGCGGAACTGTTGAGCGGCGGTTGTTTGGAGTGAGGGAGTGAGGGAGTGAGGGAGTGAGGAGTTGGAGGATTTTGGAGACGAGGCTGAAGGTTGAGGGGGGGAAGATTGTATTCGATTTTGCTGTCTCGCAGAGAATCGCGCGTTTGACTCTGATAAAAAAAATTGCTTGATGATGCAAAGTTGTTGCTGTTGCTCATCCTTTGCTAGCAAGGTGCGGCCAAATCCGCCTTGGGCAATGAACTTTAACGGACGATAACGATTGGCCAGCCACAAACTAAAACCGCAGGTCTGACAAATCGTGGCTTGGTCAGGATTCTGCGGTTGAGGACAGTTGGAATTGAGGCAATAGCTCATCGGTTATGCCATCAGTCGTGCAAAAGTCATGCAAGTATGCAGGCCCATCAAGGATTGTGTTTTTGGATTGTGGATTTATTCCTCTGAAACGTTCCACTTGTAGGGTGCATGGCATTGTTATGCATCAACAATTAAGGATTTAATCACCTGTAAAGCGTTCCACCTGTAGGGGCACGGCAATGCCGTGCCCCTACCCAGGAATTTCATTCAATGCGCGCTCCTAAGTCGGCACCAGTTCGCCTGGGCGCAGCTTTGCCCATTTGCCCGCTTCTTCTTTAAAGCTGAGGCAGCCGACAACATCCCACTCCATTTGAATTTCGTCTTCAGTATTACGAATGTTAACGTTAATACTGGGTTCGACCGCTTCAAAGTCAGGAGTTTCAGTTAAATGAGGTTGCTGATGCTGTTCTTCAACCGCATGATAAGTTGTACAGCGGTCAACGTAGTGGCAGTTGACACAGATACACATAGGCCGTTCCTTGCGCTCGGCAGCAGTCACCATTTCTGCTACTTTAACGTAACTACCTCGAAAAACTCTTGCGCCTGCTGACTGATGTTGCAAAATGAAAAGATGCGGCGCGAGTCAGCTATCCGTTCAATTTCTACTCTTATCTCTTGGCACGTTTTTTAAATTCTCCAACCTTATCGCCTGAAACCTGGCCGTTTGACTGTTGCTTACTGCCTAGATCGACCTACCTTGTGGGTGGCAGTGTCCGTGATGCCCTTCTAGGCAGGCAAGCCGACTATCTGGATTTAGACTTTGTGCTGGCTCAGGGAGCGGTACAGGTGGCCAAGCAAATTGCCAATCACTATCAGGCAGGTTTCGTGCTGCTCGATCCGGAGCATCAGATTGCGCGGGTGGTGTTTGAACAGGCCACCGTGGACTTTGCGCAGCAGGTTGGCCCCAGTCTGTACGTCGATTTGCACCGGCGCGATTTTACGGTAAATGCGATCGCATTTAGTCCCCACACCCGCGAACTACTTGATCCGCTCCAGGGCTGTGAAGATCTGCAGCGGCGACAGATTCGCATGGTGGCTGCTGAAAATCTCAAAGATGACCCTCTGCGGTTGCTGAGAGCCTATCGGCAAGCCGCGCAGCTTGGCTTCCGGATTGAGTCGGAAACGGAGTCGTATATTCGCCAGTTTGCACCGCTACTGGAGCAGGTTGCTGCCGAGCGAGTGCAGGGTGAACTGAACTATCTGCTGGGTAAACCGGAAGGCACGCGCGAGCTAATTCGAGCCTGGAAAAACGGACTATTTCAGGCGTGGTTACCGGACATGACCGAAACGGGACTGCAGCGCCTCAAGCAGTTAGATCAAGCTGCGATCGCAATTGTTCATGCATGCCCCGAATTCGAGGCGCATGTTTCCGGCTGGATTCGCTCGTCGGCTAACGTCACAACAACGCGACGGAGCTGGCTACGCTTAGCTAAATTATCCCAGCTTTTGCCTGCCGACCCGGATCAAGCCGAACAGCAGCTCTGGTGCTTGAAGTACAGTCGTGCCGAAATTCAATCTGCGATCGCAGTCATTCGTGATTTGCCCTGGGTGATGGAGCAACTGGCTCAACCGATGAATCTACGGCAGCAGTATGACTTCTTCCAAGCTGTTGGCGGAATTTTCCCTGCGATCGCGCTACTGTGCGTGGCTTATGGGGTTGATCTCGACCGCATGCTGCCGCTGATTCAGCGTTTTCTACAGTCTGATGATCCGGTAGCTCATCCCTCGCCGTTGATTACTGGACGTGAACTGATGGCGACACTGGATATCGCGCCGGGACCGGCAAATTGGTCAACTGCTAGAGGCAATCCAAATTGCTCGCGCTGAAGGAAAAGTCCGAACCGCCCCAGAAGCGAAAGTGTGGATTCAAACCTATGTCGCAAACTTAGATCAGCCGGAAGCCTTAGATAGTCTGGATTATTCAAATGCTGCTAATGGCAAAATGGGTCATCTGAAGGAAATGTCTGAATTTGCCAGACGCAAGCTCTAATCGGTTGTTATATTTAAAGCGTTTGGTGAAATAAGTATGCTACATTACTTTAGCTGAGCTTTTGGCTTCTGCCGCTCAGTGCATTGGTAGTGGGCATATTTGTTTCACTCCAACAACTGCCCTAATTGAGGTACAGCATGGCAAAGCGCCGCAATTTAAAGAAGGAGAAAGCGCTCCGAAATCAAGCATACGCCCGCAAGTTCCGTAAGCGCAGCACTGGACGCTTCAATCGTCGCGGCAACTACGGTAATAACTCGAAGAGTGAGGATAGCAATTCGGATCAGGAAATGTCCGATAACTCTAACGACGATGATTAAGCAATCATGATTCACTCAGAAAATCCAAATTTTCTGAACATTATTCCAGTCCGGCTAAGCTAACTCACTGCATCGTGTTGAGTAATGCGATCGCAGTTTACAGGTTGTAAGGCGAAGGTAAAAGTAGCTCGTGTTGAGCCTTTTCCTTCGCCTTTTGCCGTGTTAACTTGCTGGATCAGATCGTCCAGGCAAGACGACCTCTATGCTGGCTTCAACCGCTTCGGCTTGTATCACTGTGCTATCATCTTCAGCCTTTGCCATCAGCGATGAGTTTTCAATATGAGTAAGCACTTCGTCCTGATAAACCACCAGATCAAACCAGAATGTGGTACCAACGCCCACTTCACTGACTAAATGCACGCGGCTGTGATGCTTTTCGATAATGTTGCGCACAATGGATAGTCCTAGACCTGTTCCCTCTAGCGTGTGTACACGGTTTTCAACTCGGAAGAAGCGGTCAAAAATCGCTTCTTGGTCTTCAGCATCAATGCCAATTCCGGTATCAGAAATCTCGACCCGCACCCGCTCAGGTAACTGATGCAGATGAGCTTCCGGTTGCAGCGTGTAGGCTCGGATCATCACGCGTCCCCCGGATGGCGTGAACTTGAGAGCGTTACCGACTAAATTAGCAAACACCTGAAGCAGCAGGTCGTAGTTACCCAGAACCAGCGGTAAATTAGGTTCGACCTCTTGCCTAAGCTCAATCCCTTTGTCGCGGGCGTTTAATTGATAGGTACGCAGCGTTTGCTCAATGGGCTGAATGATTTCAACTGCTTCGAACTGATAGCGCTTGTTCGACTCCAGCCGAGATAAGTCGAGTACGTCATTCACTAAGCGGGTTAGACGGTCGGTTTCGCGATTTGCCGTGTCTAGAAATTCTCGTCGCTCATCTTCCGAGAGATCTTCGCCGTATTCATGCAGCGTTTCAATAAATGACTTGATGTTGAATAGCGGTGTTCTTAATTCGTGGGAAACATTGCTGATAAACTGGCTCTTTGCCTCGTTTAGCTCCACTTCACGGGTAATGTCCTGAATGGTAATCGCGATGCCTTTCACATTTTCGCGATGCTGATCGAGTACCGTGGTCAGCAGAATGCGCACCGTCCGCTGAGTTGGTTCGCTGAGGGTAATCCGGAATTCTGAGCCATCTATTTCACCAGCAGCAACCTGGTAGAGCGGTCGGGTGATTTCGGCCTGGAGCGGAGCTGGTAAATGGTACAGCACGTTGTCGCTGATGACGGCATCTTTGTCATCCCAGCCTAGAATGCGATGGGCCGTGGGATTCACCAGCACCACATTCATGTCCGAATCTAACAGCACTGCCCCATCTGCGATCGTAGATACCAGCGTCTCTAGCTTGGCTTTTTCGGCAGTCAGTTCTTCGATATTTTGCTCTTCATAACGTTCTAACCGCTCCGCCATTTCGTTGAAGCTGTGGATCAGCTCCCCTAGCTCCCCCCCAGCGGCAAGTTGATCCGCTGTTTGAAGTTACCAGCCGCAATGTTTTTCACGCCAGTCAGGAGTTCCTTAATGGGCTTAGTAATGGTGAGAGCATTGAAAACGGCACCCAGAATCACCATCACCCAGATGGAAACAAAAACTGCGATCGTAACGTTGCGGGTGAGATGCGACGAGGTAACGACGGTTGGGTTTGGATTAATCCCAAGCGCCAGCACTCCCAGATAGCTATCACCATCCATCAGCGGCACAAACACATCGGTCACTTCCCCATCTGGCGTGAGATGCTGCCGAACTGTAGGACGCTCTAGGTTTTTGGAATAATCATCGGGGAGCTGCATCCGTCGCTGAAGCGTGAGCGAGTTCTGCACCTCATATTCAGAAAAGGGAATGCCAAAGAAGATATCGCCATCACCATCGGCATAGAGCATGTAGCGAATACTGGTTGTGCTGCTGTAAAACCGATGGGAAAACTGCGCCAGTTCAGTGCGATCGTTGGCTTGAACGAGGGGAGCAACATTGGCGGCCAAGAGTAACCCTAAGTCACGACCAAAACGGGTGTCATTCAACCGAGCATCTTGCTGAATGGTATTAACGGCCCAAAACGTTAAGCCGCTCATCAGCAAGGAAACGACGAGAGTCGCCGCTGCCATTAAGCGAGTTTGGAGGGTGAAATCAGACCACCACTGGGCAATTTCTTCTCTGATTTTCGCGAGGATCGCAATCACTGTGAGCTGTTAGTAACGCTGCAAAACGACATTTTGGATGAGCACAAGCTCTCAAAGTTTATCTCTCATTTTCGCATGATCAAACAGGAGATTGCGAATTTGCCACCATAACCTTCGTGTAAGACGGGTTATACGAGCTCTATTTACAGCTCTTTTTCATCACATCATTACCAGTGGCCCAAAAAACAAAATGAGCACTGTAGTACCGTTAACGGTTGCACAATGCCCATTTCGAGTAGTATTACCCATCGCATTCAACTAATCGTTTGTCCTGTGCCTGCGTTGAAGAACTAGAAGTGAGGTTAAGGGCAAGGATTGAATCTAACGCAGGAGCGTTAGGTCTCGTTACCCCTCTGAACGAACCGACCATAGATTCGAGTCAGGACGAATCGCGTCTAGTGTTTGCCATTGATAGTCTAAGCCTTGCATTTGGCGAGTGGCGATCCAAAGAAACTGGCGAAAACACTGCACAATCGTTTGCATGAGGCTGTTCAGAATTCTGGGAATGGCTCGTTTCACCGGATAGGACATCGACGCGATGGGGCGGGATGTGGATGCGATCGCAGATTTGGAAGAATCGGGCATCCATCGTTTGACTTGCCGCCACACTTGTCCAGCCTGACTGACTGAATTAACCGTAGGGAAGTTCTGCATCACGACTGTTGAAGCAGACGGTGCAGCGGGCCAGCGTGGCGATGCGATCGCAGATGACCCGAACAGTGGTAATGGTAGTGAGAGGAAGACAACAACAATAGCTAAAACAACGCTCCGTAAAAACATCCGGCGACCCCATGTATTCATTTATCGTTTATCAGTAATAAAAAGAGTTATAGATTTAAAATGCCGCCAACCTTGAAGGCTCTAATTTTTGGCGCACACCTCTATATCCCGCATGAAACCGTCGGCCAATCACGACCTGAGTTTATGGGGATGCAAAACCTATGACGCGTCTAGCACCAGCCCAAAGTTGTTCTGCAGACAGCAAAAAGCGTCGCAAACTCGATTTGGAGATGCTACAAAGTTTCGGTTCCCAAAAACCGAATTCAACGCAGAGTGCAGGACAGATAGTTTCTGTACCGCTTATGTGAAGTTAAAAGCTGATGCCTAGCCAGTTTGACTCCGCATAATCCCAATCTGGGACTAGCCGAAAACCGTCAACGCGAAACCTAGATCCTCCAGCGTCAGAATGACTCCCGATCTACGGTTTCCTCTACCTCTCATCACAATATGGGCTCGATCCAAAGACCGTGTCTATTGTGTAAGTGAGACCGCTACTTGGCGTAGGACTTTTACTTATACCTCTACATCTAAGATATTCGATTTTTTAATCTCCATCAAGTATTGAAGCTGCCAATTATTTAAAGTTGTGTTAAAGCGATCGTTGATCTCGCTGCATATCTCTAACGTGGCTTCAACCCTTGTCAGAATAAGGTTTATTCGCATATTCAATGGCGTTCATCTTCATTCTTACTTCGCATTTGTCGATACGATGTGCGATTAGATACAAAATCTGTTTGAGAGAAAATCAAAGTATCTCTATAGGCTGATATTGATAAAACTTATGTTGATAGTGGCTTGACAAAATCAAGTTAGCGTGGATTTGGTCGGCTGTAGTCAATGTTGCAATTGACGCCCATCAACGGGATATGTTGTCGTCGTGATTTTGCCATCTTGTAACAAAGCGCTAGTCAAGGCACAGGCTGTTGTGGAACCCGGATAACACATGATTTCATAACAGTCACCGTTTAACTCACCTTATTTGTTGATATACAGGGTTACGTTAATCGCTGATGAGTTTAGTACTTTACGTAAATAGCTGAGGTGATCAGCCACACGCAGTCTATATTTCTCGGTAGTAATACATATGGAGAGGAGTGATGCAGTTTCTGCTTAAAGCTGCACGATGGATCGACCAAATCAGCGAGTGGGTGGGCAAAATCACCTTTGGTTTAACGCTGGTTATGGTCGTCGTCGGCGCATACAACGCAATTACACGCTACTTGGGGCGATATATCGGTACAAACCTCAGTTCTAACCGCTACATCGAGGTGCAGTGGTATTTGTTCAGCCTCATTTTCTTATTCGGGGCCGCTTATGTGCTGAAACACAACAGTCACGTTCGAGTTGATATCCTCTACAGCCGCCTGTCGCGTAAAGTAAAAGCCTGGATTGATTTACTCGGTGCACTGCTGCTGCTGTTGCCCATGTGCATTGCGATTATCTACTATTCCGTCCCATCGGTGATCAGCTCTTGGCAGGTGCTAGAGCAGTCTTCCGATCCAGACGGGTTAGCGCGATATCCACTGAAAACGGCTGTGATTGTTGCGATCGCACTTTTAGGACTGCAAGGAATATCTGAAGTGATTAAGCAGATTGCCATCATCCTCAACGTCACTCCGCCCGCATCTCCCAGTGAGGAGGTGCAGCCATGATGGATTATCTCGGTTTGTTGATGTTCCTCGGTGCCCTACTGCTGATTTTCACCGGGTACCCCGTTGCCTTTGCGCTGGGTGGGGCGGGCCTGATTTTTGCCCTGCTGGGTGGATTGACGGGCAGTTTCGACTGGTTCCTGCTATCGGCATTGCCCAACCGCATTTTTGGCATCATGGGCAACTACGTGCTGCTAGCAGTTCCCTATTTCATCCTGATGGGGACGCTGCTGGAGCGGTCGGGGCTGGCGGAAGATTTGCTGGAAACCTTCGGCCTCCTCTTTGGTCGCTTGCGGGGCGGCGTTGCCGTAGGCGTCATTCTCGTCGGTACGCTCCTAGCGGCGGCAACGGGCGTTGTGGGCGCAACCGTCGTGGCGATGGGTATGATTTCGCTGCCCGTCATGCTGCGCTATGGCTACAGTCCGGCGCTGTCAACTGGCGTAATTGCGGCATCCGGCACGTTGGGACAGGTGATTCCACCGAGCGTAGTCCTCATCGTCCTGGGCGATCAGCTTGGAGTCTCGGTTGGTGATTTATTCCTGGGTTCACTGTTGCCAGGGCTGGCTCTGGCCGGACTGTATCTCCTTTATACAATCGGTGTCGCCATTTTTAAGCCCGAAATGGCTCCAGCACTACCCGTAGAAATGCTGAATATTTCCAAGCGAGAGCTGGTAGGGCGCGTCTTCAAAGTCATGCTGCCGCCGCTGGTTTTGATTTTGATTGTACTGGGCAGTATTTTCGCTGGATTGGCAACGCCTACCGAAGCAGGCGCAATGGGCGTTTTAGGCGCAATGGGTTTGGCGGCAGTAAACCGCCGATTAACCTTTAAAGCGCTATGGGGCGCATTAGGTTCAACGGTGGAACTCACCACAATGGTGGTCATTTTGCTGGTGGGCGCAACGTTGTTCAGCCTGGTGTTTCGCGGACTACGCGGCGATGCGCTGGTGGAGAGTATGCTGCTCAACATCCCCGGCGGCAGCACCAGCTTCTTGCTGTTTGTCAATGGCCTCGTCTTTATTCTGGGTTTCTTCCTGGATTACTTCGAAATCGCCTTCATCATTGTGCCGCTGATGGCCCCAATTGCTCAGCAGTTTGGTTACTCCCTAGTCTGGTTTGGCGTGATGCTGGGGGTCAATCTGCAAACCTCATTCTTGACGCCGCCGTTTGGCTTTTCGCTGTTTTATCTGCGCGGAGTTGCGCCACCGGAAATATCGACCACCAGTATTTACCGAGGAGTAGTGCCGTTTATCATCATTCAGCTTGTGGCGTTAATTCTGCTGATTTGGAAGCCAGAGATTGTGACGTGGGTTTTGCAGTGAGGGGGGATGAAACAACAAACGTTGGAACGTTTTAGCGTTAGCGTGATTGGTTGCGGCGATCGCGTTTTGTAGATCTGGTTTTTTGGAGCTGATCCGGGCGGGTGCGATCGCGGATAGCTTGAAGTTGAGTCCAGAGGGAGCGCCACGGTAGGGGCAAACTGGGGCTGAGTAATAGACCTGAGGCGATGCCAATCAAAACTCCCGATGCAATCAACAGCAACGCTTCTGCTGAACCGCCCAGCACCAGCACAATGCCTAACACACCGAGCAGGAGAGCTGCGATCGCAAGAATGCTGCCAATCATCCGCTCCAGCACGGCCCAAATGGCAGCCTGATCGAGTTCTAAATTTTGATTGGACAGCGAATCAGTTTCGTCATGCGGTTCCCGGTAGGCTCGCTTCCACGTCTTTGGGTCTGACTGTAGTGTCTCAGGATTGAGCTGTTCTGACGGAACCGAAATCTCGTCGCCTCTAAAGTGGTAGGTAGAATCGGCTCTACTTTCTTCAGTTGGGGTAGGCCGGTCTACGACATCGGCATTATCGGAGTCATCTGGAGAGATGCCGTGACCATTTGCATGGAATGACGTGGAGTTAGACAGCGAATTTGGCTCTCTAGTCTGAGCAGAATCGTTGGCAGAATCAGCTTGCTGATTGGTTGAATCTCTTGGGGTCCATTCCCCGCCGCTCTGCGGCGTAAGATCTAAGAATGAGTGAGTACATCCACAAGAGTCATAACGTAACAGTTTTGCTATACCACTTAGTGTTTCCAGCAAAGTATCGACGGGTTGTGTTTGATGAGCAAGTAGATGCGGTTCTGCGAGAGGTCTGCCTCGAAATCGAGAAACGCTACGAGGTGAAGTTTGTCGAAATTGGAGTGGACAAAGACCATGTCCATTTTCTAGTGCAGTCCGTGCCGACCTATAGTGTGACCAAACTGGTAACGATGCTGAAAAGTTTAACTGCACGAGAAGTCTTCAAACGATGCCCTCAAGTGAAGCAGAAACTTTGGGGAGGCGAGTTTTGGAGTGATGGATATTTTGCGAGTACAGTAGGCCGCCACGGGGATGAAGGAATGATCGCCAAATATGTTCAAGCCCAAGGCAAAGATTACCTCAAATTGCATCGGGATAATCAACTTGCTCTTTTTTGATTCTGATACCCCGTCCGCTTGCGGCGGGGTATTTCATTTCAGGATAGAACCGCAGTCATTCACGGCTATCCTCGGGCCAAGTGGTGCGGGAAAAACCACCCTGCTGCGCTGTATTTTGCAGCTGCAGTCGCCCGATCAGGGCACCGTTTTATTTAATCAGCACAATTTAACTCACTGCTCTAAAAGTGAACTTCGCTGGGCGCGATCGCAGATTGGCTTCATCGCTCAGGACTACAACTTGGTAGGCCGACGATCAGCCTTGGAAAACTGCTTAGCGGGTCGATTGCAGGAACTGCCCTTTTGGCGCTGCTTGCTAAATCAATATCCTCGCGCCTTACTGCTAGAGGGGATGACCGCTCTGGCCCGCGTTGGACTGGCAGATATGGCTTTTCGCCGTGCCGATCAGCTATCTGGCGGCCAGCAGCAGCGAGTTGCGATCGCACGTGCCCTCACTCAGCGAGTTGAACTACTCTTGGCCGACGAGCCGATTGCCAGCCTCGACCCGGAATCGGCCCACACCGTCCTCGGTTTGCTCAAGTCCCTCTGCCACAACGAAGGACTGACCGTCATCTGCAATCTGCACCAGGTTGAATTTGCCAAACAATATAGCGATCGCATTCTAGGTATCCGTCAGGGAGAAGTTGTTCTCGATCAGCCCACAGCGACGGTTACGGAGAGCGAGCTGGAGCAGTTATATCGGGCGTAATTGTGCTATCTTGGAAAAGTTGTCTAAATTCACACATCCAGAAATTCGGGTGTTTTGAAGGGTCTGTTTAACTGCGATCGCACGTTAACTATCGTGCTTTCGTTTGTAGTTAATCCCTTACAAAATCCGTCTGGATGGAGGCTAAACCCGAAAGGAGAAAAATATGCCTGTAGTTTCCTTGCCCCAGCTGCTAGAGTCTGGGGTGCATTTTGGTCACCAAACCCGCCGATGGAATCCTAAGATGGATCCCTACATCTTCACATCGCGCAATGGGGTTCACATCATTGACCTGGTTCAAACCGCTCAGCTCATGGAAGAAGCTTATAGCTACATCCGTGGCGCATCCGAAAATGGTCAACGTTTTCTGTTTGTGGGTACAAAGCGTCAGGCTGCCGGAATTGTGGCGCAAGAAGCGAGCCGCTGCGGAGCCTACTACATCAACCAGCGCTGGTTGGGTGGCATGTTAACCAACTGGGCCACAATCAAAACTCGGGTTGAGCGCCTGAAAGATCTCGAACGCCGTGAAGAGACAGGTGCGCTTGATCTGCTGCCGAAGAAAGAAGCAGCCGTGCTCCGTCGCGAACTGGAAAAGCTGCGCAAGTATCTGGGTGGCATCAAGCAAATGCGCCGCCTACCCGATGCAGTTCTCATCGTTGACCAGAAGCGGGAATACAACGCCGTTCAAGAATGCCAGAAGCTCGGTATTCCGATCATTTCGCTGCTGGATACCAACTGCGATCCGGACGTTGTTGACATTCCCATTCCGGCGAATGACGATGCAATTCGTTCTATCAAGCTAATTGTTGGGCGATTGGCCGATGCTATCTATGAAGGTCGTCACGGCGAACTCGATACCGACGATGAGTACGATTACGAAGGCGCTGAAGACGAATACGATGAAGAGGACTACGAGGCGGATGCGGCTGATGAAGACGACAGCGAAGAATAGCGTCGTCTAGCTGACATCAACGTCAAATTACTTGAACAGATTCATGCGTGAATCGGTACCCATTCGGTATCGGGTAGTCCTCGAAAAGTAGTGATTTCGATTGTGTTGGTCAAGCTCACACAGTTGAAATCGCTACCTAATAATTACTAATCCGAATCAAAAGGTATCCGAGATTATTCACGGATGGTTCCCGATTTCGATAGAGTGAAGATAAAGCAGTGCCTTATTTGGCCTCTCTATATTCATTGGTAGTGGTATGTGGGTAATGATTTCGGGTGGTGTGGGCACCGCCTACACCACCCGAAATCGTTCTTTTTGTTCATTTCAGTAGGTTGGCATAAATAAACGCATCTAAAAACCGGGGGAGCGCCCCTCCGGGGCGCTCCCCCGGTTTTTAGATATGCATTTAACTTATGCAGCCACTTAATTTAGTCGATCTGTAGATTCATTACAGGAATCCAATCACAATGGCGGAAATTTCAGCAAAGCTCGTAAAAGAACTGCGCGAGAAAACAGGCGCAGGCATGATGGACTGTAAAAAGGCCCTCAAAGAATCTGACGGCGATATGGAAAAGGCCGCAGAGTGGTTGCGTAAGAAAGGCATGGCATCCGCTGACAAGAAAGCAGGTCGGGTTGCCGCTGAGGGACTAGTCGGTCAGTATATCCACACGGGTGGAAGAGTCGGCGTATTGGTTGAAGTCAACTGCGAAACCGATTTCGTGGCTCGTCGCGAAGAATTTCAGGAGTTGGTGCGTAATATTGCAATGCAAATTGTGGCTTGCCCCAATGTTGAGTACGTTAGCACTGATGACGTACCATCCGACATGATCGAGAAAGAGCGCGAAATCGAAATGGGTCGTGAAGATCTGGCGAGTAAGCCAGAGAATATTCGCGCCAAGATCGTAGATGGTCGGATTGAGAAGCGGCGGAAAGAGCTGTCTCTGCTCGATCAGGCATATATTCGGGATACTAATATCACTGTTGATGAGCTGGTTAAGCAAAGTATTGCGCAACTGGGTGAGAACATCCAAATTCGTCGCTTTGTTCGCTTTGTTCTGGGTGAAGGCATCGAAAAAGAAGAAAGCAACTTTGCTGACGAAGTAGCGGCAGCCGCAGCGGTTAAGTAGCTTGATCAGCAAACGTGAGCGACTGTATGTAAGACACATGCGATCGCATCCGTTAATATAGAAAGCAAGTCCAATTCTGATTCTGTGGAGGCATGGCGCTAAGCTGTGCCTTTTTTATTTGTGTAAATTACTGTCCCTGGCAATAGGTTTGAGTATCCTGAATCAGTTCCCACTCTGGACGCACTGCTATGCGGAACTCTTCGTAGATGGTTTGAATAGCTTCGCCGTCTTCGGCTTGCAGTGCTCCGGCAAAGCGACCCGTTACATCGCTCAGTGTTGTGTACAGTTCAGCAAAATTACCTTGATACGCCGTGAGCTGCTCGTCGCTGAGTTCCAGGGCCGCAAAGTTCTCGGCGGCACCTGCTGTCATTTCAGAGGCTGTGCTAAATAGCTCAACATCCGGTGCGCCGCTGCTAAACACCGATGCTAGGTTTGTCGTCGTTTCATTAACGGTTTGCAAGAGGGTGCCGCATTCGGTGCTGACGCTAGTCTGCGATTGCACAGGTAGAGTTGAACTGAGCGCAAGTGCGATCGCAAGTCCTGTGCTGCCAATCAACTGTTTCTTCACCACCACACCTCCGATTTGCAAATTAGCTTGGATTAACTTCTGACATATTCACACATGTAGATGACTTTGAGACAAGCATCCAGTGTGATTTATTGCGCTATTTATTAAAGTGGAGCAGAGAGCGCAAAGCAGGAAAGGCAGAATACAAAATTCAATCTGAACTCAATCCGAAATCTCGCTAAGGAGATGAGCTATGAAACCACTACAGCGTGTTTTCAGACGAACGCTACT
Source organism: Thainema salinarum CENA647 (assembly GCF_057732415.1). Lineage (NCBI taxonomy): Bacteria > Bacillati > Cyanobacteriota > Cyanophyceae > Leptolyngbyales > Leptolyngbyaceae > Thainema > Thainema salinarum. The sequence goes on along the minus strand of NZ_JBYJZJ010000022.1, from coordinate 4,413,432 downwards.
GATTATGGCGACCGTGTTGCTGCTGTTCGGTGTGGGTGTGGGCAAATCCGTTTGGGCGATGGATAGCCGAGCCGGAGAGTACATTACCATTGCTCAGGATGAAGTCGTTGAAGACGATCTTTATGTTGCTGGATCTACAGTGCGGATTGACGGCACGGTGCGTGGCGACGTGATCGGTGCAGGTCGCGAGATTATTATCAATGGCCTAGTTGAAGGAGACTTGATTGCTGCTGGTCAGGCTATCGTCATCAACGGCACGGTGACGGATGACGTGCGGATGGCGGGACAAGTGCTGCAAATTGGCAGCGTGGCTCGCATTGGTGATGACGTAGTGGCAGCGGGCGCTAGTTTAGAAACGCAGTCCGGCAGTGAAATCGCTGGCGATCTATCGTTCGCGGGCGCACAGGCGCTGATTGCGGGCGTGGTACAAGAAGAGTTTCAGGGGGCAATGGCCGCTCTCGAACTGCGCGGCACGGTGGGTGAAAACGTTGATGTCGCTGTGGCCGGAGCAGAGGATGAAGCCGATTCAGGAGAACGTCCGATTGTGGTAATTGAACCGCCCTTTGTACCCCCCTCGCCTGTGCCTGTGCCGGAGGTGCCGCTTGCGTTTACGGTGACAAACTCGGCGCAGATTGGGGGCGATTTAATTTACCAATCCAATAGCGAAGCCATTATCGATCCAGCCGCCCAAATTGCGGGAGAGACTGAACGGGAACCGATTGAAGCCGCCGAAGTGGAACCCGTGGGGGCCGCGTCGGTGGTGTGGGATATTGTGCAGCGCTGGATTACGCTGTTGCTGATTGGCTCATTACTGCTCTGGCTGGTGCCCAGTTGGATTCAGCGGCTGTCTAGTACCGTGCAAGCGAAGCCGCTGCCGAGTTTGGGCTGGGGGATTTTGACCTTGTTGCTTGTGGGCCTATGTGCGATCGCAATTCCCATTGTGACAATTGTTCTAGCCGTCATCCTGGGTTCCTTCTTATGGAATCTCGCACCGTTAATTTTGGGTGTAGGCTTTCTTGGAAACGCAACGCTGATAATTGGCTTCTTGCTGTTTATAAGCTATATTCCAGCCATTGCTCTCAGCTATTGGGGCGGACAGCGACTGTTACAAGCAACTCAGCAAAACTGGGCCACTCGACGAATTGCCGCCCTCGCTGTTGGCCTAATAATTTTTGTATTGTTAACAGCGATTCCAATCTTGGGTGGTCTGATTCAGCTGCTCGTCATTCTGCTGGGTCTCGGTGCCCTCTGGTTTTGGGTGCTGGCTAGCCGGGCAACTCCAGCCGATCCGGCTCCAGTTGCTTAAAAGCAAACTTTTACTTCCCCCCTTGCAAACTTGCCGGACTGACGATTTAATCAAAGGGCTGTGCAGCAGCCCACAGTTTTGACCAGCAGTTTTTACAATAGGAGGGGCACTTAGGTTGGCTATGGTCTACGAACCCCTTCATCACAAATATCGACCCCAATCCTTTGCTCAACTGGTGGGGCAAAGTGCGATCGCAACTACTCTATGCAGTGCTCTCCAGCAGCAGCGGATTCCGCCAGCCTATCTATTTTGCGGCCCACGCGGTACGGGCAAAACGTCGAGTGCTCGGATTCTAGCCAAATCGCTGAACTGTGTTCAGACTGACAACCCAACACCGACCCCCTGCGGGCAGTGCGAAACCTGCCGCAGCATCACCAAAGGTTCTGCGCTGGACGTAATTGAAATCGACGCGGCCAGCAATACTGGGGTAGACAACATTCGCGAACTGATTGAAAGGGCGCAGTTTGCCCCTGTCCAGTGTCGCTACAAAGTGTATGTGATTGACGAGTGCCACATGCTCAGCACAGCGGCCTTTAATGCGCTGCTGAAAACGTTAGAAGAACCACCGGAGCGGGTTGTATTTGTCCTGGCCACTACCGATCCGCAGCGGGTGTTGCCGACTATTATTTCGCGCTGTCAGCGGTTTGACTTTCGCCGCATACCCCTGGAAGAAATGGTGGCGCACTTGCAAACTATTGCCAATCAGGAAGGGATTCAGATCGAACCGGATGCGCTACGTCTCGTTGCTCAGGTGTCCCAAGGTGGTCTACGTGATGCCCAAAGTTTGCTAGATCAGCTCAGTTTGTTGACTGAAGGCGTGACAGTTGAACGTGTCTGGGACTTGGTTGGTGCCGTGCCCGAACGCAATCTGCTAGCCCTGGTGCGGGCGATCGCGGCGGATGACGGGGTGCAGGTGCTAGAACAAGCGCGGCACCTGATGGATCGAGGCCGTGAGCCGCTGGTGGTGCTGCAAAATTTGGCTAGCTTTTACCGTGATTTGCTAGTGGCGAAAACAGCTTGCGATCGCAATGATCTAGTAGCTATCACGCCGTCTACTTGGGCTGAGCTGGTGGACTTCACTCAGTCCCTAGATTTGGGATTAATCCTGGCCGGTCAGCAGCGGCTCCGCGAGGCCGAAGTTCAGGTGAAAAACACCACACAGCCGCGACTGTGGCTAGAAGTTACACTGCTTGGACTCCTACCGTCTACTCTGGCGGCACAAACTGTGGCAGCCAGCTTAGACACACGTTCAGCCTTGCCATCGCGCAGGGAATTGCAGCCTACAGCCCCGACGGCCCCAACGGCTCCCGCAAAATCGCCTTCTCCCCAAGTGCCTGTCTCAGCCGTACATCCGGCTCCCGTTGCGAGTCTTGAGCAAAACGGTGCTGGCGCAGCTCAGCCCACGGCTCCAGCCGCAGCCGCAACCGTTCAGTCTGCTGCTGCTCCTCCGGCACAGACGGTACCCGCTCAACCTGTTCAAACGGCACCGAACGATTCTGCTGGTGTGGATTCCCCTCATACCCAGCCACCTAAAGCGCCGCCTGCACCTGTTCCTACTCCAGCGCAGCCAGCCGTCCCTGAATCGTCGCCCCCGGTGCCGCAGGTCAATATTCGCGAAATTTGGCAGCAGGTGATCGGACGGCTGCATCCGTTGAGCAAGGCGCTGCTCAAAGAGCATGGTGAGCTGCTCGAATACACAGGCAATCAAGCGACTGTAGCGATTAGCTCCCGTAATCTGCTCAAAATTGCCCAAAGCAAAGTCCCTGACATCGAAAAGGCTTTTGCGCTCGTCGTCAATCATCCCATCCGGATTAGCCTCACTGTGGCGGCTGATGTCTCAGCTTCATCTCCTCCGGCATCGGCGGATTTAGACGCGAGCCCCAGTTCAGCGATCGCCCCCATAGAGCAGCCTGCCACCACTTCCGACAGCGGCAGCAGTCAGAACGGTAGCTCAATCGCGACCTCTACCAATGGCTACTCCAACCAGGTAACTGAAATCGATACGCAGAATGGTGCTTGGAGTTCTGCGACTGTTGGTGAAACGAGCAGCGAAACGATCACACAGCCTGCTTCTACCTCATTGCCACCCGCAGCTAGAACGGCTTTAGATGCGGATCTACCGCAATCGAACGAGGCAGTCTCTGCACCTGGATCGGCTTTTGAATCGGTGGGGCCGATGCCGTCGGTTTACACTGAAGATGCCGTTGCGCGAGCTAGCCGCAGCTTTGCCCAGTTTTTCAACGGTCAGGTGGTGGAAATGAATGAAGCCGATGCGATGTTCTGGTCAGCCACAGCCGATTTAGCTCAGTCAACTTCGGTGGCACCGACCAATTCAACTGGTTCAGCTGATCTGCGGAGTCATTCCATCGATCATGCGGCTGTTTCTAGTGAGGAGATCCGCGATCGCGATCGCACATTCACGTCAACCGCTACTTCCCTTCCCACCCCATCTGCTGACCTCAGTACTGACGATGACGACGATGATGACGATCTCCCGTTCTAGCGGAGTGGTTTAAAACCCGCAAGGGGCGCACTCAGTGCGCCCCTTGCGGGTTTCGAAAATCAAGTTTAGGAATTTGAAACTTCAACATCCAGCCATTCGTCATCTGAGCCTTGGTGGACGGTCTTTACCCACTTGAGCCGCTTCGGACGTACGGCCATCCGCATGGTAGTGCTGGTCATCACCGGAATCCAGTGCAGCATGTATAGCGTACCGCGCAGGGTCTGCAACATGGCGATCAACACCGAGGGCTTACTCGTGCGTCGCAGTCCGGCAAACATGGCGAACACGAGCAGCGACGTTGTTAGCGTTGTCACGGGAGCCAGGACAGGCGCACGACCACGCCACAGCGCCATTGCTAAATCAGGAATGGCCGCCATTGGCAAGACGTACTGGGTAATTAGGAACATCACCAGATCGAAGGTTTTGCTGAAACCCATCCGGTTTTGGGCGATCCAGCGCCAGTAGTCCAAATAGCGCTGATAGCCACCCTCTGCCCAGCGATTCCGTTGATGCCAGAGTCCCATGGCCCGCGTTACGCCTTCTTCATGTACAGGTGGATAGCATAAACAGTCAATATCCCAGTGATAGAGATGCAGCCGCAGGGTTAAATCGAGGTCATCTGTGATCGTTTCCTCGTTCCAGCCGCCGCAGGTTTCTAGCGCTTGCCGACGCACAAATTGGCCATTGCCGCGCAGTTCGCCAATCCCGCCCAGCGCAATCCGCTGCTGCTGAAAGAAGGTATCCAGCGCCATTTCGGCCACTTGTCCCTTTGTCCAGAAGTTCGTGCTTGCATTTGCGATCGCTTTTCGCACTTGAACCGCACCTACATTGGGCTGGTCAAAATACGATAAAACCCGACGCAGCAGATCGGGTGGCACTTGGGCATCGGCATCAAACACGGCGATAATGTCCGCCTGGGTTTGGGGCCAGACCAAATTTAGCGCCCCGGATTTGCCGCCCGTAGCCGTGGCATCCCGATGAATCACGTTCAACTGGGGATACTGCTGGGCCAGCCGATCCAAAATTTTGGGAGTGCGATCGCTGCTATTATCATCGATCACCCATAGGTCATAGCGATGAGCTGGATAATCCAAGCTGCACAGATGCCGCACGAGACCACCGATCACCGACTCCTCGTTTTTGGCTGCAACCAACAGCGAAACGTAAGGCCAGTCATCTGGAGAAGAGCGTTCTGCCGAGAGGGGTTCAGGTGGTTGAGGCGGGCGCACAACGACAACCCGAATCGCATGGACAGCCATCACCAGCGTTAATGCTAGGACAAGCCAAACTCCCCAGGACAACAAATGCAGCGCAATCACGCTTCCCCAGACAATCGATAGGGCAACTGCTGCTTTTCGCCGTCGCCCAACTAACCCCCGATCCAGAAAACTGGAGCTAGAGAGATCGGCATCCATTAAATCGAAGTCCGGATCAAGCGGTGCGAACACCTTGTGAGATTCGTTTTCGGGCCAGGAATTCTCCGGCATAGGTAACCTGATTTAACCACCAATATTTATCAATACCGAGGAAGAAGCTGGGGATGAGATAACACCAAACCGTGCATCCCTCACAAACGGACAATCGTCCCTGATCGCGGCGATACCGCTCGACTTCGGTAGATTGTTTATATAACTCATATAGCCTACCCTGAATTGGCAAGCCCTTCTGAGCAAAGTGATAGCACGGTAAGAGCAACTCATCGTTTGGCGAGATCGCAATTACCGCATCAACAGCTTTACAGCGTGGATTGCGGGTATCGTTTCCACCTGCTTCAATAAACGCCAGCGCAGCTTTATTAAAGCCCATATTAGGATACTGCTTGGCTGTATCTCGAATCGCCTTCACGATTTCGGGAGTTGGATTTTTACCGTCGTTATAGCGATCATGAGCGGTGAAAGCCGGATTGAGCCAAACTCTGACGCCTAAATCAGCGCCTAACTGTGCAACTTCCCCAATTCGATCATAGTTCTGTGCGGTGACAGTGTGGTTAAGAACGGGGTATTCTCCCAATGATTTCGCTAATTTGACAGACTCAACCAAGTTGTCAAAAATTTGGACGCCCCTTGATTGATCATGGGTTTCCGCATCTGCCCCATCCAAGGAGAAATTTAAGAAGTCAATTAAGCCTTGAATTTCTCTAGCTTTACGCGGATAAAGAATGGCGTTGCTGGTCATGCTGGTCATAAATCCTAGCTGCTTAGCTTCGGTATAGACCTCAGCCACATCTGACCGCAGTAACGGCTCTCCACCAGTGAAATCTATATATTTCACTCCGAGCCGTTTTAGATCACGGAGGTTATGCTTAATGGCTTCAGTATCGGCTTCTTTGCCTGGTTCAAGTGTCCAAATATCGCAAAAATGGCAGCGTGCATTGCAGCGATAGGTTAGGTAGTAATTGGCAACCAAAGGAGGCATAGCGCATCTCAAGAATGAAAAACTAAACGAAAGTGAAAATTGAAATCCAGTATTTAGTATATTGAGTCGTCGGGCTGGTTATAGGAAAAGCATTGAGCGACTTCAACTCAAGCCGTAAACTATCTCTGCGTGCCCTTTGAGGCAGAAAAGAAGAGAGAATAAAGCGTTGCGAGAAGTGAAATGAATCAATTGGACTTGATATCGAATAGATTCCTCTATTGCAACGATAAAAATTTAGTTATAAAGCGATTGATATGCATGTCACTACAGGCATAAGTGACAGACATAGGTATCCATTGTTAGACAATGATGTTTCATCATAAGTACGATCGGCACGACGAGATTGCGTTTGGCAACTATCTCAAGTAGATAGATTGGATAAGTGTTATCAAGCGGAAATAAATATCTCGTGATTGGATTTTCAAAAGAAAATTAATCAGCCAAAAACTCAGTGAAAGCGATATTGGCTAAGCCCTATAGATATAGCCTTTCCTAGACTACTGAGGTACAAGTTATTTTTTGAAAGCCGCGCGAAGCGCGGCTTTCAAAAAATAATCTCCCTTTACTAGCGCAAGAAGCGCTATAAACGTCTGATTCAGAACGTAGATTCAATTATTGATGTAAAGGATTGCAAACACATCCGAACTTTAACTAAACAATATCAGGACTCTGAGCTTGTGTTAATGGCTTCTCGTTAGGATTGCACATAAGTTTTTTGCTGTAGACGCATACTTTCGGGTGAGAACAGGGCATACTTATGCCTGAGCCAGGATTTGATGTCGCATTGGACTCGATGTTAAACCATCGGGAATAGCCCAATTCAATCTGCTGCCTATTTGCCAATCTATCTGATTGCCAATTGCCTCCCAATTGTGCGATCGCAGTCGTAGCACTACACCCAGACCTATGGAACAGACGAGCCATTTATCGATTGAGCAACTCCAACCCGCCGACAAGCGGGAAGTTGGCGTTTACTTTCCCTATTATCAGGGAAATCGACGGAACCTGTTGCCCTATGCCATCACGCTATACAAACGCGGCAACCTCGAAGGAGAACGCGCCATTGAGGGCGGAGACAGCATTCCTTTTCTGGCAACGTGGTACGTATCCTCCCTGCCAGCAGACTTAACCCGATGCCGTATGCAATTCGACGGCAATGCAGAACTCAGCTACGAAGTCACGATGGCTAATTTCGAATTCATCAATTATCTAATTGACATTGTGCTGCTGCTCCGCCGCAAAGCGCCCATCGATTTTACCCAGTCCTTCTATCGCAAACTAATGCGGTACGACGAGTAAAAACGTACTGCTTGTCACATCCTCATAGGCTATAAAGCCACACAACAAAGGAGGGCGGTTGCGATCGCAACCGCCCTCCTTTGTTGTGTGGAGGAGATACTTGTATCTGCCATCAAAGGTCATCAACGATATAACTCGGCTTATTCGTTAAGATATTTCAGAGGCAAAATTCCAAAAATTCCAGAGGCAAAATTCGAATAGCAGTTTGTTTAATCCGTGATCTGGCTATAAAATCCCAGAATGTTTTTTGTGAAAGACATGCAGTGCGTAACTTTCACAAAGTCGGATTAGCAGCCAAGACTCGTTTTAGCAGCGCATTCAGTATCAGCAGAATGCTAGAACGCCTGAGACGCAAAGATTGAATTGCTAAAACTTTAGGAAAAAGGCCGAACCGTAACGCGGCAATTGTAAAATCGACTGCAAGTTGTGAGGATCAAAGGCGTGCCGAAACCATCGACGTATCTTCTTATAAGCTCAACCGAAGCCTATAGCGGTAAATCCGCGACTGTTCTAGGCGTTGGCTATCAGCTACAAAATCGAGGGCTGGAAATAGCCTACGGTAAGCCTCTGGGCACTCTCCCAAGCGAGCAGAATGACGGAGTCGATGAAGATGTACGCTTTATTGCTAAGTCACTCGATCTATCAACCAGCCGCATTTGTCCCACTGTTTTGACCCTAGACGAGCCAACCATAGAAGCACGTCTATCGGGACATGACCAAACTAATTATCAACAGGCTCTAGCTGAATACGGCAATGAGCAAAACGGTGATCTAATTCTGCTGGAAGGCCCTGGCACCCTAGAAGAAGGCAAGCTGTTTGATCTATCGCTACCGCAAGTAGCTGAATGCATGAATGCTCAAGTTCTCATCGTAGCTCGGTTCCATTCCGTGCTAGTTGTGGACTCACTCTTAGCTGCCAAGCAGCGTCTCGGCAAGCATTTAGCTGGTGTTGTGATCAACGACGTACCATCCGACCAACTTGAAAAGGTGCAAACTACGGTCAAGCCCTACTTAGAAAAGCAAGACATTACTGTATTTGGACTCTTACCTCGTAATCAACTGCTACGGAGTGTTAGCGTTGGTGAGCTTGTTGAACGGCTCAATGCCGAAGTTCTCTGTAGCCGAGAGCGGATGGACTTACTGGTTGAAAGTCTCAGCATTGGGGCTATGAACGTTAACTCAGCCCTCAAATATTTTCGGAAAGGCCAGAATATGGCAGTTGTGACCGGCGGCGATCGCACCGACATTCAACTTGCCGCCTTGGAAACCTCAACCCAGTGTTTGATTTTGACAGGACATTTACCCCCTTCACCTGAAATTCTGGGACGGGCCGAAGATTTAGAAGTTCCTATCTTGTCAGTTGATCTCGACACCTTGACGACAGTAGAAATCATTGACCAAACGTTCGGGCAGGTGCGTCTGCATGAACCGATTAAAGTACAGTGCATGAAAGAGCTGATGGATGCCCACTTCGATGTTGAGCGGTTGATGGCCTTACTCGGTATTCAACCAGCTATTTCCGCATAAAGTAACGTACTATGCGGTACACCAGACGAATAAACTGATTTGCAGATTATTGCGTTTGTCGCTCAGGTCTTCTGGTAGAATGAGCCCGATTGTTTAACATTTTGAAGCGTCTGTTCTTTGAGTCAATCCATCGATATTCCCAAAATTGACGAGTTCCTGCAAGAGCTAGCAACCATTCAGGAAACGGGTTCTAAGCGAATTGCCGTACTGGGTTCGCGTCATGTTCCTATTACGCATCAGCGGCTAATCGAACTGATGAGCTATGCTCTTGTCCTTTCAGGTAATCATCTGCTGACTTCCGGTGCAACGGGTACAAACTCTGCTGCCATTCGAGGGGCGATGCGAGCCGATCCGAATTTGCTAACGGTGATTTTGCCGCAAAGTCTGGATCGTCAACCCCGTGAATCGCGGGATCAGCTAGAGCAGGTTATTCACCTGGTTGAAAATCCTGAGAATGATGCAATGTCCTTGGCAGAGGCTAGCTCTGTGTGTAACCAAGAAATTGTTTCGCGCTGCCAGCAGCTGATTTGTTTTGCTTTTCATGACAGCCATACGCTGCTGAAAACCTGCCAAGAGGCGGAAGATCTGCGTAAGGTCGTTACGCTGTTCTATTTTGACTAATTCTGGTGGATCACGGTGTTGCACTAGCGCTAATCAAGCTTCTATCGCTCTGTCAGTAGAACGATTACTGTTGCGGCGCTAGTATTGTAAAGCTGTTATTGAGCAATAGGCATTTATGGCTTCAACGTACTCCTTCGACGTTGTCAGCGATTTTGATCGTCAAGAGCTAGTTAATGCGCTTGATCAGGCTCGGCGTGAAATTAACAGCCGATACGATCTGAAGAATACGAACACGACGATTGATCTCGGTGACGAAACGATCACGATTAGCACGGACAGCGAGTTTACGCTTCAGTCCGTTCATGATGTAATTCAGACTAAGGCGGCGAAGCGGAATTTGTCGCTGAAAATTTTCGACTTTGGCAAGATTGAATCGGCGAGCGGTAATCGAATTCGCCAAGAAGTAACCCTACAAAAAGGGATTAGTCAGGAACTTGCCAAAAAACTTACGAAGCTGATCCGGGATGAATTTAAGAAAGTGCAGGCATCGATTCAGGGCGATTCTGTACGTATCTCAGCCAAGTCAAAAGATGACTTGCAGGATGCCATTCAGCTTATTAAGCGCGAAGATTGGCCGATCGCACTTCAGTTCACCAATTATCGCTAACATTTGCGATCGCACTATACTGAGCAATAGAGTAGACACGCTTTTTTCCAGTTCGCGTGAGGGACTCATACTATTGGTAGCTGTCCTACCTACATGGACACAGTACCTTAGTTAGATACGGGTAACTGACCCGCGAATGCTTAGTGGGTCTTACCTAGGACTAGGTGCTGTCATTTTGTTTGCCACTGCATGAAATTTGTTACGGAACCTCGAATCAAAACCAAGATCAGCAAAATGAAAGCGCGGGTGCGCTGGCAGCATCCGCAAATTGCTAAACAAGGTATCGATCAAACTCATGTCGTCCTTGATGATGGGCGAAACCAGGACGAAGCCTTTTCCTTTTGCGTATTGGGGGATAGCGGTACCGGACATCACAAAGGCGATAGCCCCCAACGCCGCATTGCCAAAAGCCTTCTAGAAAACTGCCCCGATCGTCGCTTTACGCTGCACACAGGCGATGTAGTCTATCTGGTTGGGTCGCGGGAACAGTATTACCAAAATTTCATCAGTCCCTACCGGGAGTTTCTAGTGGGCGGAGAAGCACCTAAGACGATCCCCTACGATCGCATGGTGTTTCAGTCGCCTATCTTACCCGTGCTGGGCAATCACGACTATTACGATCTGCCCTGGTTCATCGGCTTAGCCAATCAAATCTCTTGGCCACTGCGCTACCTATTTCGCGCCTATATCGACCTAGACGTGGGCTGGCATGGTTCGTTCAAAGGAGATGCCTTTGCCCGTGCGTTTCTAGACTATCTACAAGGCATTGGTGAATATCAGCTAGCCAATCATTTAGAGAAGCACTATCAACCCACCGATCGCTTTGGTCGCTGTTTAATGTATCGGCCAGGAGAATTCACTCGGCTACCAAACCGCTATTACAGCTTTAGCTACGGCGGCATTGACTTTTTTGCCCTGGATTCCAATACGTTTAATCATCCTCAACCGCTCCCCGATACGGCAGAGGGGCGAGCCATTCGTCAGCAGCTTCCCCAGCGGCTGCAAGAGCTAGAGCATGAGCGAGGAGAAATTTTGGCATCCGTGGCTGGGCTTGATCCTGAGCTACCGGACGAGTGTGAGCAAATCGATGATGCCTACGCTGAGGCGGAGCAAATTGATGAACAAATTCGAGATATTCGGAAGCAGCTCGCGACGCAAAATCAGGCGGGGCAATGGTCGTTTGAACAAAATGAAAACGACTTAGAGCAGTTAGCCTGGCTTCAGGAGCGCTTAATTGAATCGTGGCAAAATTCTACTAGCCGAGGCAGAATTCTGTTTTTCCATCATCCGCCTTACGTCACAGAGGCGACCAAGTGGCATCAGGGCCAAACCCTGGCTGTCCGCTATGAGATCAGGCAGGTATTAAATCGAGTCGCTGAACAGGTTGGTATTGATCCCGGCCAGCGTCCGGTCGTAGATCTGGTGATTAACGGTCACGCCCACTGCATGGAGCATATTCGCACCGACGATACGGGCCATGCTGATTCCCACATTGACTGGTTGGTTTGTGGTGGTAGTGGCTATAGCTTGCGACGGCAGCGGGCAGAAGGCGGTAACCTATTTGATTCAGATCGGTTAGAGCAACCTAAGGTGCCGGATGAAATTATTGCGCGATCGCATCTTTTCTTGGGTCGAAACGGCAAAGGCTCCCACAAACACCGTCCCTATTCATTTTTGAAAATTAACGTCCAGCCTGGTGATCCGCCACGGTTTGAGGTTTGCCCATTTGTGGTTGAAAAGTATCGGGGTCAGTGGCAAGACTATCCAGTTGACCGTTTTATGGCGGGGCATGAAGCATAAGGTAGCCCCCAAAATCATTATCTGAATATCACTGCCAAGCATAATAGTCATGGTGCTTAGCCGTTCAAGATTCCAAACCAAGATATTGCAAGCAATTCGGCGGCAATATCCTGATTTAGGATCCTCTTGGGATAGAGGACACAACGGAATGAAACTCGCTTTCAGATAGAACCCTAATAGACCAGATGGCAGATAACTAGCCATTAGCCAGTTCGCTTTAATCAAGATTGTTCACACTTTTCGTAACAATCTAGACAAGAGGAACGTTTAATATGAGTTGGCTAAGTCGTATTTTTGGTAAAGAAGAAGAAGAGAAGGCAAAACAAAGCAGTTCTCGTCGTCCAGCAGCCACGGCTACACGAGAAGCGAGACCCCAATCCAAGCAAGAAGAATCAATTCCGGCTGAGCGGATGGGCTTGAATGGTGAGTATGATCAGAGCGGATTGGCGAAGCGAGTTGCCAAAGCTTTTGATGATGCTCCAGATCTGGACGACATCGAAACGCTGTGGGTTGCTCAAACAGGCAGCACCGTAGTCTTAAAAGGCAAGGTTCCGAATCGGCAAGTGCTCGATAAGATGGTGACCACTGCTAGAAAGGTAAAGGGTGCAACCGACGTTGATACCAATCAGGTTGAGATTACGGCCTAATTGAACCTAATTTACACCGGGTTTGACATTTTTGTAGAGCGGCCTAGCCGCTCTACCAGATACAAGACATTCATGCCTTAACCTAAGCGGCAATAGTTATCGTTTCTGCAAAAGGCGTACAACGCGTATCTTTTGCAGAAACTCAAATCGAGGTTGACGAGCGGATTCAACATCAATTTTGTAGAGGTAGTACAACCTATGAGACAGCATCGTCGGGGCTAATGTCGGTCAGTGGTTGGAAAGCAGGACAATAGCCATCTGGGCTGACTTGAAACCGGAACAGTGGTGAAGCTGGATTCCAGCAGGTTTGACTGCGATAGTGTACACAGTTTTCGCAGCATTCTAGGTCAGTTGCGATCGCAAAACTCTCTTCCGCCTGTAGCAATTCCTGCTGCGGTAATCCCCGGATCACTAGCTCATCACCCTGCCAGCGGGCTTCTAAAACGCCAGTATCTGACAGGTTAGCCCAGCGGGGATCACGGGTGACCGCAGACGAAAGTGCGATCGCAATGTGATCAATATGCTCTGTTAACTCCCCTTCATAGACCGTTTCTGGCGCAGCAGGTTGAATAAACGTATCACCAATCGGCAACTCCACCAGCGTGCCAGCAGCGGGCATGTGCAGGTGATAGCGGTTGTGCAGCTCTTCCAGCCCTGCTAAGTCAGCCAGATAAATCGGCGAGCCATGCACAAAGACAACGTGCTGAGGCCGCAAATTGTGAATCAGCTGGGTCGTCCCTGGCCCATCACAGTGATCGCTCAGCAAGTAGGTGTCAAACTTCGCTCGGCCTTTGGCCAAGCGCGATCGCAACCGTTTAGCCGAACTGCGCGACTGACTGAGCATCAGCAGTTCTTTAGTATCGCTCATGTGGTCGGCACTGACTTGTTGCGATCTCTGAGCCGCCAGGATAGCCCACGGCCCAGTTTGGCGCTGCAAGATACTGGCTAAATCAGCCGTTTGGTGCGCAATTACAACACAGGGCTTACTGGGCGATAACTCCGCCTGCCCATCCGGTAAACGGCGCACACAGGGCCGAATCCGGTCGTCCCAAAACAGGGGCTGATGCCGCGCAAAATTCTGGATACTGCTGGGAAAATGGGGCAGCAAGTCCAGGTACGCATCGCAACCCTGAGCCACTCGCTCCTCGACCCAAATATCAATATCTCGCCCCGTAAATAGATGATGGCTCCGCAGCAGCATCAGCAGTTCTTGCCCTAGCCCTAGCGTCGGCGTCGGCAACAAAATGGACTGATTAGCCGCAATGGCTTGATCCAAGCGCTCAGCAAGCTGGTTTTCCTGCTGCCGACGATGGGGAAAGCGCGCGGTGCCGTGACTGCCTTCAATAATCAGCACATCCGGCCTCATTCCCCGCAGAGGTTCCAGTGACAGCCCCTGCACCAAACGGGAATTAGACAAAAAGAAGTCTCCCGTAAAAAACACGGTGTAGGTTCGATTCACCGCTCGATAGGTGAGCAAAAAAGCAGCGGCTCCCGGCAAATGTCCGGCTGGATACAGCTCGACGCTCAGTCCATCCTGCACCTCGATCGGGGTTTGCCAGGGCAGTGCCCGACAGAAATGGGGCACAGACTGCACCGTAGGCCAGTTCAAGGGCAGCAGTTGAGTTGTAATTTCGCTGGCGTAAATGGGTAGCTGAGGATAAGTCTCATGCAGGGCTAGTAGTCCCTGAGCATGATCGGGATGGGCGTGGCTACACAGGACGAAATCCGCAGGTGGCTGCTGACCCGACTGCTCAATCAGCGATGACACGTCGGACAGACCGCAATCCAGCAAAATGCGATAGGCCCCCATCTTTAACAGTAGACAGAGACCTTCTGCCGCATGTGCGGCTGCGTAAGGGATGCACTCTAAATCGGTCACGACTTGTAGCTATCCTTGAGCAGCCTTATCCAAGCACAAACGTCAAACAGATTAAATTGCGGGATCACGTGCGATCGCAATTTTTTAGAGACTCAAAAGACTGGATCACTCTGCTCATGATTGGTCGGTATGCAGTTTTGGGGTTAATTGCAACAGCTTCGCGAAATCATTCAAATTCAGTAGTTGGTTGTTGCAGCTATCACAAGCCGCTAGTACTGAATACTTGCTGAACACTAAGCCCCCATTGGCAAATGAATAAGCTGAGCCCTTAGTGGGCTGAGCCGTTGCCGTGGTAATTATCGGTGTCGTAGAAACCATTGCGCGTGCCAAAGAATAGGCAAGCCACAATAAACACTGGCGTCAACGCCAACAAAATCAATTTGACATCCATATACAAAAATCCGTCAGTCACTTACTCAACATTGCTTAGAAGATTTCAGTAAAAATCAATCCGCTTCACATCTTGCGCTTTGAGACAACCCTTTCAGATCTGCTCAAATTGAGCGCAAACCGCGAGCATCCAGATCTTTACTCACTAAGATTGGCCCGTGAGCGTAGACTCAACCGAGCACTGAAGCCAATTCTAAAGCATATCGCTAGGGGGATCGCCGGAATTTCAATTTGATCACACAGTTGACCTCCTCGACAGCCGCCAAATACGTGGCTTAGCTTCGTTGCTATTTTGGCATTTGTCATGAAAAGTGAAGATTCGTTGACGTTTATGCCATTCGAACCACTCTCAACAATATTAAATTTCGTTATACTTCTTAATGTAATTCTTAATATTTATTGAGACTACTTGGAAGGGACATGAATACTGCTCAACGTTTAGCATCTTTTATTTCAAAGACATTGCGGCCTAATGTATCCGCAAATTACCAATCGCAAACCGTGTGGACAGTGCTGCGAGTTGTCGCTGGTATTGTAATGATTCATAACGGATTAGACAAGCTTTCTAATATTGAGAGCTTTGCGCAGGCTTATGTTGAAGTCATTGGTTTGCCGTTCCCCATCTTTTTTAGCTATGTCGCTGGATTGACTGAACTAATCGGTGCACCGCTGCTAATCCTCGGATTGGGTACACGGCTAGCCGCAGCGGGTTTATTCAGCACCATGCTGGTGGCGATGTATCACCACATTCTGGTGGCGGGATTTAGCATTCCCTATCTCGAACTCTCTGCTTTGTACGCAGCGTGCTTCCTGTTCTTCCTGGTAAACGGTGCGGGACTGTTCTCTGCTGATGCGCTGATTGTTGGGCAAATTGACTCAGCCCTATCGGGCCAAGTGGATCAGCAACTAGGCGCGCTTGAAAAGGCGTATCAGCCTGAACGAGAAACTCAATCAGCCGCAAACGGCTCGTAGAATTTGAATTGATTAGCACAATACGAAAAGGGGACATGTCTCATGTCCCCTTTTCGTAAAAGCCTGAGTTGTAGCGTTGATGGGGCTTAGAGTGATTATTGGAGCTGTTCCGCAGCAGTTTCTCAAAAAAGTTCAAAAAAATGTTTGACAAACACCTCCCAAATTGACATACTAGAAATCGCTCAAGTCAAGAGCGCAACAAACACAGCTCAAGGGCCTGTAGTTCAATTGGTTAGAGCACCGCCCTGTCACGGCGGAAGTTGCGGGTTCGAATCCCGTCAGGCCCGTTCAAATAGAGCGATTAACGAGTAACCGTTAATCGCTCTGTTTTTGTTTAAAGGCTGATAATTTTAGGCAGAGTTGAGTTGGCAGCCTTACCTAAATATTTACCTTTGGGGATTACTCTAGTACCTATTAGCTGAGCAGTTAGGCTAAGCAAGCAGCTCAGACAATAAAAAGCCCAACCGAGAAGGCTGGGCTTGGAGGTTATAGATACTTCTAACTTTTTTATTCAAATTTTTTATTCAAATGGGGTATTCAAACTTTGTGTTTAGTATGGCGCTATTGTGCCCTACCTACATAACATGGATAACACAATTTCCAGAAATTAACAAAAAGTTTGCATTGCTTAGCAAAAGTTTGTAACAGGCTGGCTTTTTTCTCTGCGCATCAAGTATTTTATATGACGATGATAATCCGGTAAGCGCTGGCCAATCGTTAAATCGCAGCTTGGTTAAAAAGCGGAGTGCGATCGCAAGTTGTTCAGAATGCTCCGACTGTCCCAAAGAGATAAACAGCCTTGCTTGTCATTCTTGTGTTAATGCCTTTGTACTAAGCTGGCTGATTTCGAACGATCAGCCTAATTGGTAAGACTGTCTGTTTGACATCTACCGTTGACCGGATTCGCTTCATGAAATTTATACAAAAGAATTCAACCTAGATGTTGATATATCCGTAATATTACGTACTCCTTGCGGCTGAACACCCACTTTCACGGCAATTTGTTTTGTAATTAAGGGTGACTACGGATGCTTTTCAGGATAAAACAGAAGTGGTGTTCGCTTTTTTGGGTATTTATATAAATTTTGTATAAATTAACCCCTGAATTTGGTCGAAAGTTCCACGTCTGACGATGTTTGGATCATTGGACAATCCCTGTTGACTGCACTTTCAGATACATCTTGAGTCCCTTGCGAAGTTGTGATGCCAGGATTCGGTAGAGCTGGTCGGAGAAAAGCAACTCCTGCAAATCTTGCGCAGGATGTAGGTCTGAGAAAACGAATATTTAGGACTATGGTTGAGCGGTTTTAGAGCATCGGTAGAGATGTCCAATGCCCACTTTAGTAAATGCTCATTTTATAAAACCCGCATGAAAAGATTGTTCCCTCATATTCGGCTTTGCAGCGTCCCTTGGGCAGCTGCTTTCGGTGGTTTAATTGCGCTGAGTTTTTCGGGCCCCGCACTGGCCAACGCACCGCTGACTCAAGCTGTGATTGAAGCGCTGCAAAATCAGGTGCGGCTGATGCCTCAAAGCCAAACCCCTCGTACAGCAGTGATTCGCGATCGCATGACGCCCGGCGATGGTTTAGCTACTGGGCAAGCTGCTTTGGCAGAACTGCGATTTAATGATGGGTCTCTGGCTCGGGTTGGTGAGCAGGTGGTGTTCTGGTTTGTACCACGAACCCGCAGCTTCCGGTTGTCTAATGGCACCGTACTAATGCTGATCCCACCGGGGCGAGGAACCACCCGAATTCACACACCTAATGTCACAACCGGAATCCGGGGATCGGCTCTGTTTGTCCGTTATATCCAGGAGACAGACACGACTATTGTCGGTGCCTTGACCGACAGCGGTATTGAAGTTTGGAATCGTGATGCCTCTCAACGTCAGGAGCTGGAAGCGGGTCAGCTCGTCGTTGTTGAAGGTAACGAAATTAAGCGTCTGTTCGATTTTGATTTAGAAACGTTTTATCAAACCAGCAATTTAGCGCAGGGATTAGGGCTAGACTCTGGCAAACGCAAGCCATTTGATGTTGCGATCGCAGCTGTGCAAGAAGAAACCTTGGATGCATTGGATCATCAGGTATCTTTCGAAGCTGAAATGGCTCAAATTCCCATCTTTATGCGAATGCCGGATACCTCGTTGGATAACCTTGTGGCATTCCGAATCGATTCGTCTGGAACAGCATCCTTTGGTTCACTGGGTATTAGTGCGCCCCTCAACGTTGGTCGCATGATTTCAGATAATGAGTTTCTCGGTGAACTGCCGCTAGAGTTGGCAAAATTGGCCGATATCGCAGAGCTGCGCAACGCACAAGTGGAACTTATGGATCTAATTAAAGATCCAGTTGTGATAGACGTGCCCGATCCCTCGGTTTTTGAGCCGCCTGTGCCAATAGATGATGATGTAAGCGAAGTACCTGGAACGCCCGAGACTCCCGAGACTCCCGAGACTCCTGAAACTCCCGAGACTCCCGAGACTCCTGAAGTACCTGAAACGCCCGAAACCCCTGAAATTCCGGAGACTCCCGAAACGCCTGAGATCCCCGAACCCCCCGAGACTCCTGAAGTCCCTGAGACTCCTGAAGTCCCTGAGATTCCCGAGACTCCTGAGACCCCTGAAACTCCTGAGACTCCCGAAACGCCAGAGATCCCCGAAACTCCCGAAACGCCTGAGACTCCAGAGACCCCTGATGATCCGGAAGTACCTGATGGTGGTGATGACGGTTCAGGTGGTTTGCCAGATCTAAGTGGAACTTCGTAAGTTGCTGTAGGTCTTTTAGGTAATAAGCTGAGTGACCAAGCCTAAATTGCATAGGCTTGGTCAGGTGTCCCTGGGTTTGGGGTTTGTTGTGAAAGTTGTTAAATCTGTTTCTGACTTAGTTCTATTCATCATTCCTGGATTTTGGTTATCACTGTTGGGATGGGCAGAGATCGCTAATGCATCTGAATTCCGTATCCCGGAGGCAGCACTGCCAGAGTCGCAGCACCTGTCTCAACTGGTTGTAGATCAGACAGTTCCTGAATTAGAACGTTTATCCGAAACGCCGACTCAAGCCAACGCAAATCAATTCAGTTCGAATAAGCAAAAAATTGATGATCAGAGCGTTGATGCTGCAGAAAGTGGTGATATCTCAGACGACACTGATCAAAATGACGGTAGCGTTGCGCAGGATGATCAGGATGATTCTGATCGGGATGATCCCAATCAGGAAGAAGATGCTGATGAACAGGATTCTGAAAATGATGAGACAGCCGAAGATGAGGCAGAAGACGAATTAACTGAAGACAGTCCAGTTCAGGCAGGAGAGAATGGCGAACCTGATTCTACGTCTCCCATGATTGAAACGGAAAACATTCCTTCAATTGATGACAGTGCCCCCATTCCCATAGACAGCACACCTGTTCGACCTGAAGAAGCGATAGACAATCAACTGAGAACCGCAGATCCGGAACTCGGCGTTCTGATTTTGCGCGAGCGCGAGCCGTCGATTTCTAGACCTCAGCAAGAAATTCCGGTGTTTCTATCCGGCAAAATGAGCTTTTTTGATACGGACAATGCGTTTTCTGGCCTTGATCCGGTCAATGATCAGTTCTGGCAGTTTGGGGCTTCCATCTCAGCCACCCCAACCATAGGGCAGCGTACGATTCTGATTGCTGAGGCGGAAGGAACTCTAGTTCGTTACAACGATTTAGCAGCGCTTGACTATAACGAACTCTCGCTGCAAACCAGCCTGTGGCATGTTTTTGCTTCTGGTCTATATGGTGAATTGGGTTGGCAGAACCGGCAGCTTTTTTCGGAGAACGATGGTGATCGGTTTTTGGATGAACATTCGCTGCAAACCCGACTGTTTTATCGTGAACAGTTAGCGGATGATTTACGCTTGGATACCTATTATCAGCTCCGGGTCAGTTTCACAACGCCTAAAAGCCGCAGCCGCATATTGAATCGTTTAGTGACATCACTCACCTATCAGCTCACGCCAAATGTTGATGTAGGGTTAATTTACTTACTGAGCTATACCGATTACACCCAAATTCAGCGGCAGGATTTAACGAATCAAATTTCGGCGCAGCTATCTTATGAATTTAGCCCCCGTAACAAGATCTCGCTGTTTTCCGGCTATTCATTTGGCGAGTCTACCGATCCCGACATTGGTTTCGATAACTTTATTTTTGGTGCCACAATCAACGTCGGGGTGCGGTTGTTTTGAGGCACTGGGTTGGTGGCTAACTATCAGCGGATAACTGCATCCACTGGCCAGGAACTGCTAGCTCTTAGCTGCGATCCTCACGTTCATCTCACTGCACTATGAAGTTTCGGCTTAGAATAAATGAGAATAAAACGTCGATTTGAGATCAAGCTGAATGGATATTGTTGAGTTTTTTGAACAAAGCGCAGGTCGGTGGTTTTCACAGCGGACGAGCCATCACCTAGCGTTTAAGCAGTCTGAAAGTGGGAAATCCAATATCCAGATAGAGATGTTGCCGACAGATAATCCTGATGTGATTAAGCTGTGTGAGCAGTATGAGGTTGATCCCTCATTAGCGCTATGTGGAGCCAGGGTGACCTGGAATGGCGAGATGGAGTGGGACGAGGAGAAGCATGAGGGGACAACCGTTTTGGTTCCTGTGGCTGATCCAGAAGATCCAAAGTCGGGGAAACTGCTGCGTGAATTGGGTTATGCGGAGAAAACACCCGTAGCCGGACGATATGCGATCGCAGAAGATGGTTCACTCGTTTTAACGACTGAGTACGAAACTATGTATTCCGAAGAACGGCTCTGGTTTGCGAGCCCCAATCTAAGATTGCGCACCAGCATCCTAAAGCGGTTTGGCGGCTTCAGCATGGCCTCTTTCTGTTCTGAGATTCGTATGGGTGTCACCAAAGCACCCGAAGAATCCACCTAGAGATTCGGAAGATTGCAACCTAAATCCGTAACCTGAATGCGGTAAGCTTGCTGCTTTCAGGTTACGACCCAAATGTGACTACGAGTACTGTTAATGCTCTTCGGAACGAGATTCGGGTTGGGCAACGGCCTTTAGCTTGGCATGGGTGTTCGATAAGCTAACTTCAGGAATGAACTGATGAATTGAATCAGGTGGCGTAACGCCCGGTTTGGAGCTGTGTTTTGAACTGTTGGATACCTGTAACACTCGCAGTTCAGCTCGTCGATTGAGTGGTGTGGGCTGAAAGGGTGGAATTGCTTCCGGAGCCTGCTGATCTGCGGTTGTGGAGCTAGTCGCTTCGTGAGTTTGTTCAGCTTCGACCGGCGTTGAAGAGTGAGATTGAGTGCGATCGCACTCTTGAGTATCTCTGGGCTGCTTTACTGATTGTGCAGATTCAGCTAAATCATCTGTACCTGATCCATCTGGGTTGACTGATTCTAAGCCATTAGCAGCAGAGCCATTAGTACTTCCTTCTGTATCGTTTGTATCGTTACCGTTGTTGCTTGGCGGTATAGAAGACGTCTCACTCATCGACAAAGAAGGCCGCATAGCACTATCTGTGCTGACTCTGGCAGTCAATGGGGGCTCTTCACGTTCCTCTGGGTGCCAGACCGCTTGGGATTTAGTGGGAAGCTCTACGACGTTATCCAGACTAGGCGATGAGCTTGAACCGGATGCAGTTCTAGAAGACGGTAAAAGTAACGATGTCAGTTCAGGTGGATAGGGAAGCTCACGACAAATAATGGTTTCAAATTCATGATTGAAGTGGCGTAGTGGCTGCCCTCGCCGTTTCCAGAGCGACAAAATTTGACTCACGGAAACAGCTTTATATCGTCCTTGATAAAGTGCTTCCACAATTGCAGCCGGAATCCAATCGGCTCGATAATCACGTAGCCAATTTTGAATCGTACGATTGACGGTGTAGCCACTTAAGTCAAAGCCGTAGTAAGTCAGTAGTGTTTCAGCCTGAACGATAGGTCGGGCCCTAGCTGATTCCGCCATAAGCCTTTAAAAACTACGATGAGAGTATATCAGTCTCATGCGCGCCCTTGTTGTGTGTGAGACTACGATGTGGATCATTGCTCGTAGATAAACGTTATGGGGCTGGATAAATGCCACTGTCTACATCGCGAATGCCGTCTCCGTCGAACGGGGCTGGTGTACCGTTCCAGTTGAAGTCATTAATCCGTAGGCTGATAGAGCCAGTTTCGCGTGCAGGATTATATTGAGCAATAATGCCGTAGGTTCGCCTACTGTATTCCAGTATATAGCTGGTCGAAATTTCTGTTCCAGAATCCAAGTTGAACGACGTTTGCACTCCAAACAAAAATGGGCCAATAATTTGCTGGGTAAATCCGGCCTGTATAACACGCTGATCGACCAGCTGATCAAATCTAAATGGAGATAGCCCATCAACGATCGCATCAGAATAGCTCAGAGTGAAGGCAGTGTAATCGAAGGCATCACGGGAAAAATGTCCAAACTGGCCACGTAGACCAACGGTACCTCGTAAGACGTTTTGGGAATCTCCGCTGGTATATTCGGTTAAAACTCCTAGAACGGAACCAAATGCGCTGACATAGGGCACCAGTGGTCTAGGGGTGTAGCGCAGTCCTTCGTCTGGAGTGGCAGGTAGTGCTTCACCTTGCCATAGGTAAATTGAACGATCGAGGGCAGCGCTAGCTTGAAATCGGCCCAAGCTGACACGGTTGTTGGTGCGATCGGGTTCCAACAAGTCAAGGCGGGTTGTATTTGCGTTGATGTATTGGGCACTGGCCTGGTAGCGTAGCCCAAATCCAGAATTTCCCAACCGAATACGAGGCGAGGTAAATACAGCGCCAAAGCTCTCCTGCACGTTTTGAAAACCTAGGGAGCCATTGAATAAGCGATCGCGATAAATGTACTGAAGTGCCAGATTATGATCGCCCCAGCCGGTCGGAATGAGTCGATTAACCGTAGCGCGAGCACGTAAATCATCTCCTAGATCATCAACTTCGAGGCTTGTTAGCTCTAGCTGTCCAGAGAAAAAGGTTCTTCGATCTAGTGGCCCATCCAACTCTGCCACTAAGCCATAGGAATCTAAGCTGGTTGGGCTGGTATCAAATGCGCGCTGGACAAAAATCTGTGGTTTGACCGATAGACGAAATGAGTTGCCTAGAAAATATTCAAAATTGCCTTCAACAAAAAAGCCACCTCGCTCCTCTTCATCAAAGCCAAACCCGATGATGGACGGATCTCGCTCCCGCCGATCGAGCACGATGCGATCGCGCAAGAGGGGAACTTGCAAACCCTGGTCTAAAACCAGTCGTGGGTTTTCTAGCAGCACCTCATCCTGGAGCGGACTAATGCGATTTAGTCGTGCCTCTTCGGCCCGCAACTCCAATTCAGGTGGTGAAAACGGATCGTTTGTAATGCGAATATTCTGTGCAATCCAGCCGTTGGGATCAAACTCAATCGAATCGGCCTCAAAGCGCAAGCGCCGAATTTCCCCTTCTGGTGCATTGCCAAATGCGTCGCTGACCCGGACATTGATCTGGCTCGTGCTTCTAACATCGCGAACGGGTTGATTGGCCGTGATGCGATCGCTAACCGGACGATCGGCCCAAAGCGGATCACCCGGTGACTCAAACGACAGATCTCCACCTGTTGTGGGCAGGAAGATCTCGCCACTTGCGCTAGTGACTTCTCCAGTGCCCTGCACAAAGTTGTATTCGAAGAAATCGCCTCGAATTACCTGCTCACCCCGCGTGAGGGCAACATTGCCTTCTGCAATCGCAATTCGGTCAACCAGGTTAACGCGCAGCTGATCGGCATCTAGAATGCCACCGCCGTAGCGCATGACAACATTGCCTTCCGCTTCGAAAATACGGCGAATGGTGTCATATTCCTGGCGATCAGCCTGTAATTCAACCAGAGATTCCTCTAGCGTTACCGGAACGGTCGGGTCTTCTGCACCATCGGCTTCATCACTGTCCGGTGGAGTATCCTCTGCTGATTCACCCGCAGATTCCGGCAGCAATTCCTCGGTTTCGGCCTCGCTAGGAGGAGTCGTGGGAATCTCTAGCACTGGCCGATTTGGCGATGGTGATTCGAGCGGCTCTTCCTCCGATTGATTGGGTAGTGCATCTGGATCCGCTTGCCCCAATTCTGGCGCTGAGTTTTGGGCGGAATTGGATGCTAAATGCTGCGCTAAATACTGACCGAGCGCTTCTCCCGGAGCAACGAGCGGGAAAAAAGAATGTGGAGCAGATTCTGCTGCTGGGTTAGAGGTAGGCGTCACATAAGCAGTTGTACCGCTGAATTGGTTAGCGAATCCGGTACCTGTTCCACTGTGCAGGATACTCGGCAACGGCAGAGGTGTGAAGGAAGTTCCCTGTTCTGGCGCAGGTTGATTAACGGCTGCCTGACTAAACGCTTGATTCGAAGTCTGACTTAGTGTTTGACTTGCCAACGGTGAATAAGCCGCTCGATGGCCAAAATCAGTCGATAACGGCGTAGTGGAAAATTCGGGCTTTGGTAGCGGTGCTTGCGACAGTTGCGATCGCAACTCTGCGATCGCAGGTACCGAGGATGTAGGCGCAATGGCAAAATCGGCAATGTCGAGCGCCATCGGCTGTCCCAAACTATGGGCCGATGTTTCTACGTTAGAGTTGGCATGATCCGGAGCGGTACCCGTTACAGATTCATGATGCGTACGAGTCGGATCTGGAGAAAAAATTTCAGGAGTTGCGATCTCCGGCAAGCGAAGAGAAACATGAGCTTGGATCGCAGGGGATGAGGCTTGCCCTTCTTCAGTCGCTTGAGAAGATGGCTGATCTGACGGCTGAGATGGAGCGTCAGACGACGACTGTGTCTGTGAAGTCGCGGACTGATCTGTTGCACTAGTCGCAAGAGATGAGGAAACGACTGAGCCAGCCTCAGTTGAGGGGTCGGTTGTGAAACTACTCTCCGGCTGCGAGGTCTGAACAACAGGCGGCAGATCAGGCGGTAAAACCGGATAGGGCATACGTCAACGATAAATGACTAAACCAAACAACGAGCTTTTACAAAAGGAGATCTGTAAAACGCTAAATCAAAACGCTGACGTATTGTCAAACGATTGAGCTACTCCCAAGATGGACAACAGATGGCATTGCCCATCTGTCACCACCTCAGAACACTTCATACCTTGCTGTTCGCAAAACTAGAACCAGAAGAAGCTGATGTTGCTATTGCGAGACAGGGCAACATAACTTGTCTAGGTTTCGGCGCAAGATATGAGCAAACGAATTTTGCATAATCCGGGTCTGAATAGGGATGTGGAGCATGGCCTCACATCCCCTTTAGACCTCAAATCAGCAGTTTCCAAAAGCGAGTTAAATTGTGTCTACCGTATCTTAAATTGGCTGCCAGCGAAATTATTCGAGATCGCGACGACCTGGGTTACGGGATGGGTCACCGGATAGAAAGCCGAAGACAAAGAGGCCAATAAAGAAAAAGACAACAATATAAACAACGATTTTAAGAGTCAGCATTCTGATTTCTCCCAGACGCAGGCTTTACTAGATTTAATAATACACGCTTGCATTCCACCCTCAGAACTTAATGCGGATCTAGTATCGATTCAACGTCTAGGTGATGCAATTTCCCTAATTGAATCGTCATGACAGCTCCCGCACACATAAAGTTCCTGCCTCGGCCAAGGATTTTGATTATGAGCATCGGGTTCATCTCAGACCGTTTCAAGTTATCTACTGTGACCAAATAGGCGACTAACGCATAGAGGGGTTCGTCGAGGGGTTAACTGTGGTGGAATCCATATCCTGAAGCCATCTTAAAATAGTTGCTTTTAGCACATTCAAGTCGCGGTAGAGTCCCTGACGCACAAACTGACCAACAGCATCTAGAGGGCTAAACTCTGCACCGGGTTGCCAACCAACGTCTTGTCCCATTGGTGTAAGATGATTGCCTTTGAGAACTTGCACGGCAGTCATCTCGGGAAAACGTAATCGGAGTGCTTCCGTAAGGGCACGGGTCTCATCCAGGTCATCGTTGCGAAACTTGATCATCAAGTTGCGATCAATGCGATAGCGCTCTTGGACAAGCTGCATGGTTTCGGCTGGAGACGGCGTAAATTCAGTTGCGATCGCACTGTCTGAATTCATCATCCACTGGCTCAACAGCGGCTTGAACTGATCGATCAGTGGTGACATTTGATCCATCAGTGGAATGGAGCGTCGCGCCGAAAAGTTGTTGTAGGACATCAAGATATTGCCTGCCCGTTCCGAACGGCTCAGACTCCCAATCAGAACATGTAGCTTACAGCCCATGCTGTGGCCTAGACCATAAATGGGTAGCTGCTTTCGACGCAGGGAGTATGTGTACAAATCGGTCAGAGTATCGTTAAACTTCCACAAACACTGGCGGGCAATGTCATGGTGATCCATCGTGTTGACAAACGGAGTCGCAACGATCACGTAACCGGCCTCGGCCAGGTTCTCCAGTAGCCAGCGGTAGGTCATGTGGGGCGCACTCGCCACGAATGCGCCACCCAAGAAATGAATAATAGCGACAGGCTTGGGAGGAACTAATACCCAGTTGCCTTCAAGATTTTGCCAGTACATGGGCTTGTAAATACATTGACAGAATCAGAACAGAATCAGTCGTTGGTCGCGTGCGGCTAAATCGCATTGGATTTAGCTGCAACGAAAATGTAACGGAATATTTCGAGGCCGCTTCTATCCTAAATCCTAAGACAAGTTGTTGCAGAGCTAGCTGTGTCTTGTTCTCTTCTCTCTTCTGATGGAACAGATTGATTAGTCTATGATCGCGGCTTGTCCCTACCAAACGTTTTAGGTCGGAGGATCAGTCTATCGGTTGCTTGGGGTTCCCGACTACGGTTTCCCGAATGCAGTTAGTGTAAGGGTTTTCTACGATCAAGTCAGAGACAAGATTTAGGAGTGACTTAATCTATATGACTACTCAGACTGTTCAACCTTCCAGCATTCATGACGCTATTGGCACTGCGATCGCAGATGCGCATCAAGCCTGTGAGCGGTTCGGCCCCAACTCTGCGGCCTGTGCCAATGCGTGGGATACGGTAGAAGAACTACAAGCCGAAGCATCCCACCAGAAAAGCGGATATCGTAACAAAGCCAGAACTTCGTTCGAAGCCTACTGCGACCAAAATCCCGACGCTGACGAGTGCCGCGTTTACGACATATAGAACTTGTACTCGACTCAGTTGCGATTGCGAGCATGAGCGAGCAGGGCTTATAGGGCTGGTCTTACACAATGAACAAAATAATTTTTGGCTAAAGAACGCGGTATGTATTTGCGTAAGACTGGCACTGCTAAGTAGGTAAAGGTAAAAACGCGCATCTATATAACAGATGATGAAGAAGCGAGTTGAGACGGAAATCGAAATCGCTCGACGGAGTATCCCGCTTTTTCAGCTCTCGCCTCAAAGCCGTCGATAACGGCATAGGCTAAATCCAATTCATCTTCAAACATCTGCCCATTTAACTCATGGGTTTTCACCTGATGCCACTCGGGTTCAATCGGATTGAGCTCCGAGCAATATTTGGGTAAGAAGAACAGGTAAAGTCCCTGAGCTTGCCAGTCTGCCCATTTGTCTTGCACAGCTCGACTGGTATGAATGGGGCTGTTATCTTGAACAATGACTCGAATGCATCCATTGGCCTTAAACCGGGGCTTGGCCTGACGGGCTTGCTCATCCATTAGCCGGATGTAGCGCTCGGCGTTGAAGCTGCCAATCACCAATCCATACGCGAAACTCACGAACGGTTGGAGCAGACCGAGGATGCTCAGTCGCCTGCCCTTGCGGTGAGTCTGCTCCAGTCGCTTTTGCTCGCCTTCGAAAAAGTAGCTGTAGCTGACGGGCATCCAGAGACAAAAGCCTGCCTCGTCAAGATAGGAGAGGTCAATCTCTCCACTGGCGGCCGCCCATTGCAACATCTCCAAATCCGCTACCT
The DNA here is from genome assembly GCF_057732415.1 of Thainema salinarum CENA647. Lineage (NCBI taxonomy): Bacteria > Bacillati > Cyanobacteriota > Cyanophyceae > Leptolyngbyales > Leptolyngbyaceae > Thainema > Thainema salinarum. The sequence goes on along the minus strand of NZ_JBYJZJ010000022.1, from coordinate 4,385,542 downwards.
TCTGGGCTTTCTCAACTGGGTCTTGTTTCCCTCGGTGGCTGTGTCGAGTGCGCTTCCAAATGATTCCCTTTTTTTGAGTACGTCCCGCAGATGGGCCGCACTTAACTTGATATGTCTCTCCTCTTCCAGCTTTCGCGCTAACTGACGGCTGTTATAAGTTCGTTGCTCCTGGCGTAGACATGTTTCCAGATACTCCATATCTTCCGGTTGCCAACGTGGTTGCGCTCCCGGTCGCGGTGCATCCCAGAGTCCTCCTAATCCACCCTCTTGCCAGCGATGCAGCGTTTCTCTGACCGTTCGCTCTCTCCACCCGAAGAACCGGGCAATCTGCTCAACATACAGCCCTTGGTGACTCATCCGAATCACTTCTGCTCGGTCTTTCACTCGTTGCGGCACGGTTGTGGCGGTGCGTAACTCAAAGAGGGTACGGTCTTCTGCCCCTGTCAAAAAGACTCGTAAGCGCGCTCCCATTGCTCCTGATCTCCTACTGGCAGTGAGTCCCTTTATTCAACTTCACATACCTTCTTTTTTCAACCCCGCTCTACTTAGTCTTGCGTAAACGCTATTTAGGGGTAACTTGGGGCAACGATGGTTTCAACTGATTGCAAGCTGAACTTGATTAGATTTGAATTAATATAGCCATCGCCATTTTGGTTGAGATATTTACGAAGTCTAGCGTTCAAACGCTTGAACGTTTCAGAGTTTTCTAACGTCCTAACCGATGTGACTACTGCCATAAAACTGAAAATGCTCCGACAATGCCCCAGCGAATTGCGTTACTGACCTATTCCACCAAGCCGCGCGGCAGCGTAGTTCATACGCTGGAATTAGCCGATGCACTACACGATCTGGGTCACAGCGTCTGCGTTTATGCGCTAGATAAAGATGGGCAGGGATTCGACTGGCCGATAAAGTGCGATCGCATTCTCATTTCAGCTCAACCTGCACCCAATGCTACTGATGCCTTGATTCATCAGCGGATTCAGGAGTTTGTCCAGCATTTTCAGCAAAGTCAGACTGACTACGATATCTATCACGCTCAGGACTGCATTGGCGCAAATGCCCTCGCCCAGTTGAAGCAGCGGGACGAAATCCAACACTTCGTGCGTACAGTACATCACGTTGAGGACTTTGCCAGCCCCTATCTGCAACAGTGCCAAGACCGCTCGATTCGCGAACCGGATCGGTGTCTCTGCGTTAGCGATCGCTGGCAAAAAACACTCCACCAGGACTATGGCATCACCGCGCCACGGGTGATCAACGGCATTAATACAAAACGATTTTCTGCTGTACCAAATGGCAAAGAAGCATCGCTTAAACAGCGCTATGCTCTCAAGGGGCAACCGATATATCTAACTGTAGGTGGCATTGAGCCGCGCAAGAATTCACTGTGCATTTTGGAAGCATTTGCTCAAGTGCTTCGGGTGCTTCCTCATGCGCAGCTGGTGATTGCTGGAGGCGCGACGCTATTTGACTATCAGACATATCGCGATGAATTTTTTCAACTAGCCGAGCGCTTGCGGATTTCAATCGGTCAGTCGTTGATTTTGTCCGGTGTGATTGCCGATGCTGATTTGCCTGCGCTCTACCGCTGTGCCGATGCCTTTGTCTTTCCGTCCGTGAAAGAAGGTTGGGGATTGGTCGTGCTAGAAGCGATCGCATCGGGTCTACCCGTGATTACGTCTAACCAAACTCCATTTACTGAATTCCTATCGCCCGATCAGGCATGGCTGGTTGATCCGCAGCAAGTAAGTGCGATCGCAACTGCGATGCTGGACGTCTACCACGATCCAGACCTGGCGCAAATCCGCGTCCGGAACAGCCAAGCCATCCTGGAGCAATACACCTGGCAACGCTCCGCAGAACAGCATTTGCTGCATTATCAGTCGCTACAGGCGCTATAGAAACCTAAACCTAAAACAGCGGGTTAAAGGGATCAACCGGAATCACAAACGGTCGTGGCGTCTCGATTTCGCCAGGGCCTCGATCTAAATCAGGAATTTCATCCGATGTTTCACCTGGTGTTGCATCAGCGTCTGAATTTGACGGTGAAGTTGTATCTGATTCTGTTCCAGCAGGGTTGGTAGCTGGGCGTGAGGGACGTTCTACGGGTGATGTAGTTGTTTCAGAGGCAGAACCACTGAAACTCCCAAAACCCAAGAGCGCTCGCGCATCTAAATAATAGTCTCCCCAATAGGCTACATCTGGGCGGCTACGCCATTCCGCTCGACTCACCCGCACGTCCATGATTGGCGCAACAATGCCACCACGATCGCCCACCACGATCACGATCACGTCTGTTGCTAATAAATCCGCATCGAAACTGCGCTGTACTGCCGCTCTGGCTACGTTTTCTGCCCGATTAAGCAATACCTCGTAGGTTTCTTCTTTACCGCTAGCTAGGGTCAAATCGACCCGCGCCGTGTACGCCTGTGCAACCAGAGGTGCGATCGCACTTTGCATGACCCCAACCGTCCCACCTAACGCCAACGCCCCAATCATCGACCAACAATATCGTTTCATCACATTTCTCCTCAAGTGGGCTGACATAGCATACCCAGTTCATCACCACGACCGCTCTCTATGATGGCAAATCTGTGGGGCGTGGGATGGGGTCTGTAATGAAAGTAAGGAGTCTACTTTAACCTCACAAATCCCGCTTCCTGCACCAGCTCTTGCCCCTGTTCTGACAGCAGTAGCTTGGCGTAAGCTTCTCCGGCTTGCTGATCGGTTTGGCCATCTTGCTTCACGATGACAAACAGTTGGCGAGTCAGCGGATAGTCGCCGCTGCGGAAAGCATCCTGGTTAAGCTGATTACGACGGGCTGGACAGTCGGATTCTGGGACGTAGGGAGCCTGATAGGGTGCGACTAACTGGTTGGCACTGCGGCCAATGGATAAGGGCTTGATTGTGCATTGACCCACGACTTCTGGAGCAGAGGCATAGTAAATGCCGCCGGGGGTTTCAGCAAGCTGGCGTAGGGCTTGGGTAGTATTGGACACGATGCGGACGGCGTTGCTCAGTTCTGCGCCACCGAGAACGTTTTCTTGAAAGAACTCGACGGTACCGCCGGACTGTTGCGATCGCGATAATGGCGTAATCGGCAATGATGGCCCTCCAACCTGGCTCCAGTTGGTAATCTCCCCGGTATATATTTGCTGGATTTGATCCAGCGTTAGGGCGTCCACGGGCAGCGATGGATTAACGGCAAAGGCAATGCCTTCCAGGGCGACTGGAATTTGGCTCAGGTTGAAGCCCCGCTGTTCGGCTCGTTGGTACTCCTCATCTTCCAGGGGACGAGAGGACTGGGCGAAGGAAAGCTGTCCATCCAGCAGCATTTCAATTCCCGTACTCGATCCGGCTGTGCCAGTGGTTGGATCGACATAGCGCAGGTCATACCGGGGCCATACGGTTTCAATTAGCGGATCAACCGTGCCGCGCATCGGTGCCCATGTGGTGCTGCCGCCATAGTTGAACAATCCTTGGGGAACTCCTTGCACTTGCGCCAGGGTTTCGGCATTAGATTGGGCAATATCGGGCGGTATGGTCGCTGGCGGGTCTGAGGATGTTGCAGTTGCTGGGCTAGATGGCGATGGTGACGATGAACCTCCCAGTCCGCTAAATATGTCAGTGCTGCGATACAGCCACCAGCCCGCACCACCGATTACACCCACGGTAATCAGCAAGGCCGCAATCAGAACCGGAGTCTCATTTTTAGAAGCCATAACCTACTTTGCCAAGGTATTTGCCAAGGTTTGAGAAATGAGTTATTCACATCTTGCATCAAATCCACAACAGTTATTTTGCTGCTGCATTGCGGCAGTAAAATAACCGCTTTGTTTTTTTGATTGGCAAGGTGCAAGATACAAAGTTACAGAAAACGAGCCAAAATACTGTAAATCAACCGAAACAGGGTTGCCGCTGCCACCACGACTAGACCTGCCATCACCGCTAAGATAACCGTCAACAGTCGAGAACTGCCACTGGCCTGCAGCAGCGGTAAAGACTGCAATGGCGGCACAAATAGCACGATTAGCAGCGTTAGCCCCGCAATGATCAGCAAGTCCACCCGTTCAATCGTGCGGCGCGACTGGAAAAAGATGAGCGCCGCGATCAGCGCAACCCAGAAGATGCCGCTCACTAGGGTACCCAAAAAGCTGAGGCTAAATAGCGCGATCGCAAGTAGTGCCCCTTCAAATCCGGTAAACGCAGCTCCGCTCAAAAATTCCAGCAGGCTGAAACCAGAGGAGGTCTGAGCCGATGCTGGAGTAGGCTGCTGAGCTGCGACAGACTGAGAAGCGCTAGGGGTGATTGGAGCCGGAGTCGCGGGCTGAATTGGCGGCATGGCGGGCGAGGAGGATTGCAGGGCTGTACCTGCGGCGGTCGGTGGTATCCCCGTCGGAGTGGTCGTCGAAGCGGAAAACGGGTTAGGTGGTGAAGATTGCGATCGCGGATTTGAAGATGTGGTCGGTGACGCTGTACCTGCTAAAGCATCCAGTACGTCTTGTGCAGACTGAAAGCGCTGGCTGGGTGTCGGCATCAGCATTTTGTCGAGAATTGCCGCTAGTTGGCCCCCAACCTGAGCATGGGGATGCCAGTTCCAGCCGTTGCTATAGGAGTCGTAGAGATCTTTGGGCTGTTTCCCGGTCAGTAGGGTAATGCAGGTGACAGCTAGGGCATAGAGGTCGGTTGCGGGATAGACCGTGCTACCCGCCATCTGTTCGGGTGGTGCGAACCCCATTGAGTAAATGCCAGTGGACTGGTTACTGCCTGACTGGGATGCTTTAGCCGTGACTCGCTTGACTGCGCCGAAATCAAGCAGGTACAGTTTGCCGCTGCGATCGCGCATGATGTTCGACGGTTTAATGTCCCGGTGAATCACGCCGCTATTGTGGACAAACTGGAGCGTTTTGAGTACGGAGTCTAAAATTCCACGAACTTCTGTCTCGGAAAACAAACCTTTTTGAGCCAGCTCCTGCTCTAGATCCTGACCATCGATAAATTCTTGAACGATGTAGAACAGTTCGATTTGCCCAGTTCGGGAGGGCGTATCGACGATCAGCGGAAAAAAGGCGAACAGATCGGGAATCAGCGGATGCTTATTACCAATCTGCTCTAGGATTTCCGCCTCGCGATTGAACAAATCCTGAGCAATCTGCATTTGAGCTGGACTCAAGTCCCCGGTGGGCTGGAACTGCTTGACAACACACTGCCGCAGTGTTGGTGTATAGCGGTCAATGGCTAAAAACGCTGCCCCAAATCCGCCTCGGCCCAAGAGCTTCTGCGGCAAATATCGACCCGCCAAAATCAACGGCATTCCGCAACTTGTACAGAACTTTTGCTGCACTGTTTGCAGCGTCGCATTCTGGTCTAAATCCGCGTAGTAGTTCGTCGGCTTTGGGCAGTTAGGGCGGGTACAGTAAACTTCCATTCACCTGGTTGAAATGCGATGACAAACTGCGATGGCAAACGCGGTACGGGCGCAATACGGGCGCTGGTGTGAGTCTTACTTTCGGGAGGCTTACTTCAAGGATTCACTGCCGGAGCGGGGGGAAGCCGAGGCCGAAGATTTTAAAGGAACGCTGGCTGGTGGTTCGGTTACTCCACTCCGATCGGCTTTTCGATCCAGGTTAATCGGTTTCGATGTGAACTGGGGCAAAATTTCCTTCGTGAATGCTTCAGCGGCTTTTGAGCGATAGCGGGCCGGATTGACAATGACCGATAAAGTGCGATTAATCACCACTTCATCAACCTTGGTGCGCTGAAGTAGACCCATTTGTAGTTCTTTTTCAATGGCTGAAATTGAAACGAAGGCAACGCCGAGACCGGACTGGACAGCATTCTTAATCGCCTCGATTGAGTTCAGCTCCATTTCAATCTTGAGCCGCCGCGTCTCAATACCGCTCCGGGTTAGCACCTGGTCGATGACCTTGCGAATGGTTGATTGAGAATCCAGAGCAATAAAGTTGAGCTTGTACAGATCGTCTTTCTGAATCAGGTCAACATTGGCTAAGGGATGAAAAACGGGCATAATCAGCGCGAGTTCATCCTCAGCATAGGGAACAATATTAAGAGAGTCCTGTAGCTCAGGAGGAACCTCACCGCCAATAATGGCTAAATCAATCTGCCCGTTGGCCACGCTCCAAGAGGTACGGCGGGTGGAGTGAACATGAAGCTGGACGGCTACATCAGGATACTGCTGCCGAAACAGACCAATCATCCGAGGCAGTAAATAGGTGCCCGTCGTCTGACTTGCCCCTACAATCAGGGTTCCACCCTGTAAGTTTTGTAAATCTTCAATGGCCCGACAAGTTTCCTGGCATAGAGTGAGGATTCGATCTCCGTAGCTCAGCAGTAAATGGCCGGCCTCTGTCAACTGGGCGCGTCGTCCACCCCGATCAAACAGGGGGACATCCAATTGACGCTCTAGGTTTTGTACCTGTAGGCTGACGGCAGGTTGGGAGACGTACAGACTGTCAGCAGCTCGCTTGAAACTCCCTTCAACGGCGATCGCTTTGAGGATTCGAAGTTGGTCTAAGGTAAACGGAAGATCAGACATAGCTGCTAGCCTTATACGGAGGAACAAACGAACAAGTTTGAAACATCTGAGGCGAAATACGCCACATATCATATCTCTGTAGTGTGAGAGATATAGATATTCCGGTCATTGTGTAGTGTTGTTGCATGCAGATTTACATACTCAACGTCTAATGCACTATCCAACGTACTGTAATGAAATGCACTTTAATTCTTAGATTACCCTTTGACATGATTTGAAATATTTCTTACCCGATTCAACTGTGCATTAATTTAAGAACTAGCATGCGATCGCACCTGATGTGCTGACTTTAATTTTCGCTAAGTGGAAGTTGCGCTCTAGACCAGGATAAACTTGTGTGACCCTGTTAAAGCCAAAGCCCAAGTTAAGGCGCAAAACTTGATGATCGCTTGCTTGACTGTTTTCAATCTGTATGTTCAATCCAGTATGAAGAGTTGGCTCAACTCAGCTCGATTGACTCTCCAGATTGATGATTCCAGATTGACTATTGCTGATTTAGACGGACAACGATTTTAGGCATCCTATGAAACGGGAGGTCGTTCAGGATTTTCTGAATTTACCAGGAATTGCGGGCATTGCCCTAATGGATGGGCGATCGCGTCCCTATTTTTTTGGATTGGATCAGACACTCAACTTCCAGCAGCGGGAGGCGCTAGCCCAAGGAATTCAACAGGTTATCGACACAACGCCATCCGGATTTGAGTCGTTTGAGTTCCTGTTTTCCAATTACAGTGTGTACATTTATAAACTGGAACAGGGTGCAATTTTACTGGTTCTGACGAACGAAAATCTGGATATCACGTCCTATATGCAGGGAATTAGTCTGCTGAAGGATGAACTTCTGGGCGATATTACCAAAGCGGTTGCAACATTTCGGCTGTTAGCGGGAAGTATATCGTTATCGGGACAAAGCTACTGGGGAGAGTCTCAATCCCAAGCTGCCTTAAGCACATCGGGCTCTACAACCCAGTCCAATGCGACGGTCGCCCCTGCCCAGAGAACTCCGCCGACACCGAAATCGAATCAGGCTTCGGTGATGAAGCCACCGAATTTAGGTGAGGTGCTATCTGCGTTGAATAGCTTGAGCCAATATGCTAGCCAATATCTGGGCAAAGCTGTGGTATCAAACTACTGGAAAACCAGTCGGCCTGATTTAGATTGGCTGGACGTTTTTCAGATTGAACGGACGGGGAATATTAGTCTTGCACCGAGTTCTCAAACCTCGCTGCAAGAAGAGATTGAAAATGAGCATCAGAAGTGGATCAAAATGTGGGTAACGGCGTTCGTAACCCGTTGCGCAAGAGTAATCCGCGATTTCCCCGTTTTGATGGAGCAAGAGGCGTTGGATGAACGTCAACGGTACATTTTGCTGTCTGATTTGACGGTTTTCCCGGAGCGATAAGATTCACCTTGTCATCTGGTTGTAAATCACTTGTTGTGAATCAACATCAGCATTTTTAGATAAAGGTTTGGTTTTGCGAAATGGTTGGTTAAATGGTGAGTTGAATGTTGATTTTTATTGAGTTGGCAACAAAACTGTCTAAATTGTCTAATTGATACAGTTTTAAGCCGGTTCCTTTCTAGCTAATTGGCTCTTCTCGTTTCGGTTTTTGGGTTTCAATTTGTTTTGATATTGAGTAGGCGAATTTAATGGTTAAAATTGTTCGACTAGAACCAATTGCTCAGGAAACCGCGATCGCAACTGACGGCAACCTGCTCTCTGTGCTGCTGGATGAAGAACTGGACGTTTTGAAAGAGTGTGGTGGGCGGGGTATGTGCGCCACCTGCCATATCTATGTGAAAGAGGGCATGGGCTCGCTCAGCCCAATTAACCGCCGGGAACAGCGTACGTTAGAAGTGATTACCACCTGCAAGCCCAATTCGCGCTTGGCCTGTCAGGCACGGGTGCAGGGCGAAGGCGTGGTGGTTGAGCTACCGCCCGGTATGTATATCAATTCGCTAAAGGATATCGAAGCGCTGATTGGACGGCGAGCTGAGCAAGATTTGCTGCACCCGATTACCGGTCAAGTGCTGGTCGAACAGGGCAAATTGATTACCCGCTCGGTTCTGATGCAGCTAGAAGAAAGCGATACCAGTTTCAGCATTGGCTCTTACTTTGTCCAGAGCAAGGACGTTTAAGCTGAGAAACCCAACTCAAAATTGGCAGACGGCTCGCATTACGAGCCGTCTGCCAATTTTGAGTTGGGTTAGCAAATTGCTCGTTACAATGAGATGTCGTTTGCTCATCTGTTCGATTTATCTTGGCTGATTCAACTCCTGAAACCGCAACACCCAAAGCGACTGAGAAACCCACGCTGCTCCTTGTTGATGGCCATTCGCTGGCCTACCGGGCCTACTATGCTTTTTCTCGTGGCCCGGATGGTGGATTGCGAACTTCTTCCGGCATTCCCACTAGTGCTACCTACGGCTTCTTAACGCTGCTGATGGACGTGATGGATTCCGAGCGGCCAGACTATGCGGCGGCAGCGTTCGACTCCAGTGCCCCCACATTTCGTCATGATGCCGATGTCACGTACAAAGCAGATCGACCAGAAGCGCCAGATGATTTTCGAGAAGATATCAAAAACCTGCAAGCGCTGCTGACGCTGATGCGGGTGCCGATTCTGATGCTGGATGGCTACGAAGCGGATGACGTGCTGGGGACAACAGCGCGTAAAGCCGCTCAGGACGGCTATCGGGTCAAAATCCTCAGCGGTGACCAGGATATGTTTCAGCTCATTGATCCAGAGCAGGGAATTTCCGTGCTGCATATGGGCAGCGCGCTCTATCGAGCTGGAGCCAGAGTGGCGGAATTTGGCCCCCAGCAGGTGCAGGAAAAGCTGGGTATTCGCCCCGATCAGGTGGTGGACTACAAAGCCCTCTGTGGCGACACGTCAGACAATATCCCTGGCGTAAAAGGAATTGGGCAAAAAACAGCAGTCAAGCTGCTGGACGAGTATGGCTCCCTGCAAAATATTTATGCGTCGATTGACCAGATGAAAGGTGCGACTCGCAAGAAGCTGGAAGAGGGGCACGACGATGCGATGCACTCGCAGTACATGGCGCAGATTCACTTGGGTGTACCGATTGATGTCAGCTTGACGATGTGCAAGCTGGAAGGTTTTGACGAAGCGAAGGTTGTCCAAGAGTTTAAGCGCCTAGAGTTTCAGAGTTTTATTAAGCGGATTGGCAAAATTCAGGCCGCCTTTGGTGGTGAGGTTGAGGCGACAGAAACCAGTGGTGGCGCTGAGGGAAAAAGTGCGATCGCACCTCCATCTCCATTCTTTGACGATGACGACATTTCGTTCTTTACCTTCGAAGATACGCTCAAAGCTCAGGCTGCTCCTGACGAAAACGTCACGATCAAGCCGCAGATTGTTCGAACAACCGATGAGTTAGACGAACTGATTCAGCGCCTTAAGCAGCACACTGATCCGAAGCACCCGACGGCCTGGGATACGGAAACGACAGCGCTTGACCCCTGGCAGGCTCAGTTAGTCGGCATCGGCTGCTGCTGGGGTGAGGAAGCGGCGGACATGGCCTATATTCCCGTTGGTCACACCATCGGCAAATCTCTGGACGTGCAGACGGTGCTAGAGAAGTTGCGATCGCTCTTAGAAGATCCTGCTTATCCCAAGGCGTTTCAGAATGCTAAGTTTGATCGGCTGGTGCTGCGCTGCCAGGGAGTTGACCTGAAGGGCGTGGTGTTTGACCCGATGCTGGCCAGCTACGTGATCAATCCCGAAAGTAGCCATAACCTAACCGATATGGCGCTGCGCTATTTTGGGTTAGAAGTGACGAGCTACACCGATCTCGTCCCCAAAAAGCAAACGATTGCCGATGTCAGTATCCCAGCGGTGGCTAACTACTGCGGCATGGATGTCCATCTGACTTATCGGTTAGTACCCCTCTTGCAGGCGCAACTGGAGCAGGTCGAAGCGTTTCCGGCCTTGCTGCATGAGATTGAGCTGCCGCTGGAGCCTGTCCTGGCCGATATGGAATATCTGGGGATTCGGATCGATCAGGATTACTTACGCCAGCTTTCGGTCAAACTGGAAAAGAACCTGCTGGAGATTGAGCAGCAGGCTTATGAAGACGCAGGCGAGACGTTTAATCTCGGTTCGCCCAAGCAACTCAGTGAGCTGTTCTTTGACAAGCTGGGACTGGATAAGCGCAAGTCGCGCAAGATGAAGACGGGCTACTCGACCGATGCGGCGACACTAGAGAAACTGCAGGGCGATCATCCCGTGGTGGATGCGGTGGTGGAATATCGCACGTTATCCAAGCTGAAATCGACCTATGTGGACGCGCTGCCGGAGCTAGTCAATCCCAAAACGGGTCGGGTGCATACGGACTTTAACCAGGCGATTACGACCACAGGTCGCCTATCCTCATCGAATCCTAACCTGCAAAATATTCCAATTCGCACCGCCTTTAGTCGTCAGATTCGAGCCGCGTTTATTCCGGAACCAGGGTGGATACTAGCAGCGGCGGACTATTCCCAAATTGAGCTTCGCATTCTGGCCCACCTGAGCGGTGAACCTGTTTTGGTTGAGACGTACCGCAACAACGACGATGTTCACGCCTTGACGGCTCGCTTACTGTTCGAAAAAGACGACGTCACCCCGGACGAGCGCCGCTTGGGTAAAACGATCAACTTCGGCGTCATTTACGGCATGGGAGCCTCCCGCTTTGCCCGTGAAGCCGGAGTGAGTCGGGCAGATGCCAAAATGTTCATCGATCGCTTTAACGAACGCTATCCGCTGGTATTCGGCTATTTGCAGCAAATGCAGAAAAATGCGATCGTAAACAACTACGTCGAAACAATTAAAGGTCGTCGCCGCTATTTCAATTTCACCAGCGGCAGCCTAAAGCGGCTCCAGGGTAAGAGTCCAGATGAGATTGACTTGCAAACGATTCGTCCCGGTGGCTATGATGCCGGACTGCTGCGAGCAGCGGCCAATGCGCCGATTCAAGGTTCTAGTGCTGACATCATCAAAATCGCGATGGTGCAGATCCAAGATTTGCTAAAGTCGTATGAAACTCGTCTGCTCTTACAGGTGCATGATGAACTGGTGTTTGAGGCTCCGCCCGATGAATGGGACGAACTCAGCACCAAGATTCAGGCCACGATGGAGTCGGCGGTGCAGCTAGACGTGCCGCTGCGAGTTGAAGTTCATGCTGGGCAAAACTGGATGGAGACAAAGTAACCCTTGAATAGAGGTAGAGGTGACCCCCTAATTGAGCTGAAAGGCATTACAAAGCGGTTCGGATCAAGCGTGATCTTGGATGACGTTGACCTGACGATTCATCGTGGGGAAGCGCTGTCGATCATTGGCCCGTCGGGAACTGGAAAATCTACGATTTTGCGGATTATTGCGGGGCTGCTGGAACCCGATGCTGGAGAAATTTACATAGCGGGTAAGCAGCGAAAAGGACTAATTGAGGACGAACCCGATCCGATTGGCATCGGTATGGTGTTTCAGCAGGCGGCTTTGTTTGATTCGCTGACCGTTGAAGAGAACGTCGGCTTTTTGCTCTACCAGCATACGCGGATGCCACCGGCAGAAATTCGCAAGCTAGTTGAAGACAAGCTCTCACTGGTTGGCTTACCGGGCATTGGCGGACGCTATCCGGCGCAGTTATCCGGTGGTATGCGTAAGCGGGTCAGCTTTGCTCGTGCGATTATGACCAATCCGCTTAATCCTGCTGACAATCCGGAAGTGCTGCTCTACGACGAACCGACTGCCGGACTCGATCCGATTGCTTCGACGGTGGTGGAAGATTTGATTCGCGGTTTGCAGAAGCAAGAAGGAGCCTGTAGCACCTACGTGATGGTGACGCACCAGGACAGCACCATTCGCCGCACATCGGATCGAATCATTTTCCTCTATGGTGGCAAAATCCAGTGGCAGGGCGGTGTCGATGACATTGACAGCACCACCCATCCCGTCGTGCGTCAGTTCTTTGACGGTGCGGTAGAAGGGCCAATTCAGGTCTTGAAATAGTAGGGATTAGTGTTCCCAAGCATCTTTGTAGGGGCGGGATGCATTGACTCATTGTTGATTGGATGGAGCTACTTTTCAGTTAAATTCATTCCTTTCTGCCTACACGTTTCCTGGTGTAGGGACGGTTTGTTGAGCAATTTGGATTGGATGCACCAATTTGTTGGCTAAATCTGTCCCTCTACAGGTAGGTTGAGGATAGATTACAGGTAACAGACGACGAACCGACGACGGATTGATGAGATTAGGTTAGATAGTTATGTCGATGATGCGGGTAGAAGAAGCAGAAGCGTTGATTTTAGAGCAGGTGCAGCCGCTGGATGCAGAGTGCGATCGCGAATTAGTCTCTCTTGGCGCAGTCCTCCAGCGAATATTAGCCGCGCCTGTGACCAGTGAATTGGATTTTCCCCATTGGGACAACTCGGCGATGGATGGCTATGCGGTGCGCTATGAAGATGTGGCCAATGCATCTGCCGAGCAGCCAGTGGTTTTGGACGTGATTGAAGACATTCCGGCAGGGAAAACGCCTGTCCGTCCGGTCAGCGCGGGCCAAGCCTCACGCATCTTCACGGGTTCGATGATGTCGGAGGGAGCCGACACGATTGTGATTCAGGAGGAAACCGAGCGCGAGGAGTCACAGGTCAAAATCTTGGCTGCACCGGAACCGCAAGCCTTTGTGCGTCACCAAGGCAGCTTCTACAAGGCAGGTGGGCCACTGCTCCCGGCTGGTTCCTATGTGCAAGCGCCCGAAATCGCGATTCTCGCTGCCGCCCAGTGCATTGAAATTCCCGTTTATCGGCGACCCAAGGTGGCGATTCTGTCTACAGGCGATGAGCTGATGCCAATCAACCAAAAGCTGAGGCCTGGTGAGATTGTTGATTCCAATCAGTATGCGCTGGCGGCTCTGGTGGCTCAAACGGGTGCGATTCCGCTGACGATGGGCATTGTGCCTGATGATCGAGACGTGCTGAAAGATGCGATCGCAAAAGCGGCATCACAAGCCGATATCGTTCTGTCCTCTGGTGGCGTTTCCGTGGGTGACTATGACTATGTGGATGACATCTTGGCGGAACTGGATGCAACGCTGCATATTCGCTCTGTTGCAGTCAAGCCCGGTAAGCCGCTGACGTTCGCTACCCTACCGAAAACCGATCCGGACACGGAAGCTCAGTCTCAAGCCTTTTACTTTGGTCTACCAGGCAATCCGGTTTCGGCACTGGTAAGCTTCTGGCGATTTGTGCAGCCTGCAATTCGTAAACGGTCGGGACTACCTGCACCCTGGTCGCCCAAATTTGTGCAAGCGCGATCGCAACAGACGCTGAAAGCGGGCGGTAAACGGGAAACTTATTTGTGGGGACAGCTATCGTTAACTGCTGATGGCTACGAGTTTGCTTTGTCAGGTGGCAGTCATAGTTCAGGTAACTTGATTAATTTGGCCAATACGTCTGGACTGGCGGTGGTGCCAATGGGGGAGACGGTGATTGAAGCGGGGAGTATGGTGAGGGTGATGATGGTGGGGTGAGGGTGAGGAGTGAAGAAGGATTACGCTTCGCTTGATGATCAATGGTGAGCTATCTAGGTGGTTGTGTTTGACTAGCTCTACGATTTTGGGTGGCCTTGGAGGATGGGGTTGGACGAACCGAGTTCGCTGTGCAAGACCGCGACTACTCACACGTGAAGGGCAACTATTTAGGAAAGGCGGGGAATGGGTGCAATGAAGGTTCGAGCTGGGCAGTACCGAATGTTGGGGAGATGGAGTGCGATCGCACTTGCTCTTGGATTGACGCTAATGACCGATCCAGCCGCTGCGAAGAAGATTGCGTATCGGCAGGATAGCCAGTTGGAGGCATTGCTGAATGCGCCGTTTCAGCCGGAGCTGCTGGATGAGGATACAGAATCGCCGGACAATGCGGCGGGGGATGGGGGCGTCAAAACGACGGGGGTGATCACAGCCAACGACGTGAATCAGGCGCAGTTGACGATTCCCAGCCTGTGGTACACGCGGGATCAGATTGCCGAGCAGTTTAATCCGCTGCTAGTCGAAAATTGGTTGGCCTATCCGGATGCGGCGACTGCGGTGCGACGAGTCGATATCGTCGTGAATGCCCAGCCGTGGAGTCTGTTGGACTATATGGAGCGCTACACGGTGCTGAATCAGTTTGGCACAGCAGCGCGTGATTATCTTTACAGCGTGCGAATTTTCAATACAGAACGGGACTTTTTGGGGGCGTACTTTTGCAGGTTTGAGCCGACGTTAGCTGCGAACCCAACGTTGGTGGGTGATCGAAGTGCGATCGCAGATGCTTCCACTTGTACAGTCGAAAGGCTAGACGCCTTTGGTGCAGGCGGTATACGGGGACAAAACAATTCTGGATTTGGCGCATCTTCACCATAGAACGGTGGGGTCTTTCAAGTTGAGTTTGCACCCTAACTTGCTTCGTTTAAGAAGAATGATTTACCCCTATACGAGAATATTTTAAAGAGCAGTAATAAAATATTCCTATTCGAACTAAGAACAGGATAATACTTAAACAGCAGGTATCTGGAAAAGTGGTTGCGTCCCTGGCGGGCGGATTCCAAGAAGTAAGATCTCATCCTGGTTGAACTCAGTGCTGTTGTTTCATGATGCGATCGCGTACAACCCCAAAATCAATTGTCAGCAAGCTGTTTGCTTCTCCTGACAGCGCATTTCTTCCCATAGATCAAACTGTTTCTTAGCCGTATCATCGGTCAACGGCAGCAGAAACTCGCTTTTACTCAAGATCTCAGAATTGGGCAGTGACAGTTCATCCTGCTGTAGCGTCTCCGGCAGTTGATCTGCTGATAAGCCAGGTACAACTGGCGAACTACCCGCCGCTTGCAGTGCCAGTTGGATGCCAACCTCAGGTTGCCAGTAGAAGTTAAACCACTGGGACAGCAAGTCAGTAGATGAGTCCGCGTCATCGGTCGATGATGCAGATGCGGGCTGCACCCATAAATCTGCAAACAGAGCGGTGCCTGAGACAGGCACAACGGCGGCCAAATCTCGTGATTTGCGCAGGACAGGCACGATATCCGTTGACCAGCCAACCGCCAGTGAGATGTCACCAATCAGCAGCGGTTCGAGGTAGGAGGTAGACGTATATACTTTGACCTGCTGATCGAGTTCGGCCAAGGCTTTCGGCAACTCTGCGATCGCAGCTAGATCCGGTTCATTGTATGAGTAACCGAGCCGCTTGAGCGTCAAGCCAATCACCTCGCGGGGGCTATCGAGCAGGGAGATTTTGCCTCTCAATTCTGGCCGCCACAGGTCTGACCAGTCTTGAGGTGTCCAACCCAAATCGTCAAAGTCTTGAATCCGATAAATAATCACGGTACTGCCCCAGCGATAGGGCGCACCCCAGATCGAGCCGTTTGGCTCGACAGATCCCTGTTCATTCCGCTGAACCAGTTGCTGAAACTGAGGCGGCAACTGCGACCAGCCCGAAAGCTGGCTGACATTGAGCGGCTGAATCAGCTCTTCCCGAATGGCTTTTGTCAGCCAGTAGTCGCCCAGTGTGACGATATCTAATTGGGGCGGCCCAGAGTTGCGGAAGGGCAGTCTGAGCCAAGGTTTGGGCGCATTCTGCGGATCTGCGATCGCAACTAGCGTTTCATACAGTTCACGGATTTGGTCGCTGGTCTGCAACCGTAAATCCAGCGGTTCAGCCTGTGATTCTTGAAAGATCTCTAGCAGTGAACTGGGAACAGAATCTTTCAGATAGTCTACCCGCAGTCTAGGAATTTGCCTGGGCCGACAGGCGCTGAGTAACTGCGCTGCTGCCAGAGCGCTGCCGCCAATCAGTACTGAACGCCGATTAACCATGCTTTTGTTCAACACCAAATCCAATCAAATCAATCACGCTGGGAGACACATCCGTCTCCGGGCGCTGATAGTTCACAATCGTCCGCAGCCGCAGCTTAGGACTGATAATCCGCATTTGATCCACTGCCACCGAACGCCGATAGTAGGTCGTCATTTCCAGGGCTTGACGAATCGACTGATAGGTAAACCGACCTGCGATCGCACCTGCTTCGGAATAGCCCTGATCCCGCAGATAAAAGCCGCGAATGATATCGCCCGATTCTGTATCCGTAATCTGGGAGGCGACGGGAGAGGGCGGAAACTGAGCCGCTGTTTCCGGCGAGAGCACCAGCGCATCGGGCACAAACAGCGCCTTCAAATCCATTGAGACTTCTTCACCCGTTTCAGAGCGAGTCTCGAAGGAAATTGAGAATCCGGGCCACAGTTTCTCGTCTTGGTTCGCCTGGGCCAGATTAATCTTGAGTGGTGCCGATTCTGGATCTGCAACTGAAAGAATTCGCTGCTTATCTTCGTTGCCTAACGGTTGGACATGAAAGGTAGTGTGAGAGCGCTCAATCGTGTCGGTGAGGACAAAATGATAGGTACGCTCCGTTGTCCACTTGCCGGAACAGGCCGCAAAAAAATCATAGAAGCTCAGCATGTCGTTCGTTTGCTCCCGTTGAATCCCCTGTGCAATTCTACAGCGCTAGCACGGTGACTGTGTGGCTGGCTTTAGATTCGGTATTACTTGACAGATATAAAGAGACAGATATAAAGACAGTGTTGCAATTTTGTCGCGTTAGCTAGATTCTTCTCCATACTGGGAGCCAGCCTGTGCCATTGTCTTTTTCCAAGAGTCTCTAAAAATCACTACTTGAGTACCAGTTCCTATTGTTCGGGATTAAGTAGACTGGTGAAGAGCGCGATCGTCTTGGGGCGCTAGGTGTTATGTTGATCTCAGTATGAGAGATTTGGAACACTGCTACCGCATTCTAGAGCTAGAGCCTGGTGCCTCGCTGGAGGACATCAACCAGGCTTACAAAGACTTGGTGTTTATTTGGCATCCCGATCGCATCCCAAAGGATAATACGCGATTGCACCAAAAGGCCCAGGAAAAGATTAAGGCGATTAACCACGCACGGGACGAGCTGCGGCGTTATCGGCGGGAAGAACGGCGCTCTAGTCGAGCGTCTAATAATGCCACCAATACGGCCAATGGCTCAGCGCGCTCAGCGAGTACCAATTCCCGCAGTGATGGAAATCGCGACTCCAGCCGTAGCTATCAAAACGGCTACTCTAACCGCTATGCCAACGGCGATGCCCATCGGCGGGAGGATACTCATCAGTCTACGTCTCAGTCCACCTCCGCCCGATCGGCCTACGACCAAGGCTATCCTCGTTCTTATAAGTCGCAACCGCAACCACAGGCTCCGTACGATACAGGCTGGGAATATGATTCCAACTACGCTCAGCAGTATCCTCCTCGGCCTTCCTCAGGCTATACGCCGCCGCCTCACTATTGGCGCAATACCCAATCTTATCGTCCGCCAGAGCCATCTCATTCATCTTCGCCAGAGCCATCATCCGCGAAGCCGTCAGAACTCAGCCATCAAAACTTGGAGGGAGCTGATCTACATGAGCGCGATTTATCGGGTCAAAATCTTAGTGGCTGCAATTTGAGCGGTGCGGATTTGAGCGATGCGTTTTTGCATAAGATTGACCTTAGTGGCGCAAACCTTTCAAAAGCTCGCTTGTTCCGCGCAAATTTGCTCCAGGCGAATTTACGGGGTGCAAACTTGCGGGAAGCGGATTTAATCGGTGCGGATTTATCCGGTGCAGATTTATCCGGTGCGGATATGACTGGGGCACGGGTTGGCTTCTCCGACAAAATTATGGTGAAACTGACGGGAGCAATTTTGACGGGCGTGATCATGCCAGATGGTTCGGTTCATAGCTGATGCTTAGATCCGCATCTTTCAGCATCTTAGGGCGAAACCCTTTCGCTCCTACAGTTGCCGCGATTTTATATGCCGTTTCGTTAGACTGGGTGCGATCGCACTATGGCTTTTTCATATCAACGTACCGTTCGCTTTCAGGATACGGATGCGGCGGGCGTGGTTTACTTCGCAAACCTTTTAAGCCTGTGTCATGAGGCTTACGAGGCATCTTTGGCCGATTCAGGTATTGTGCTGCGAGAGTTTTTTAGCAGTCAGGGAATTGTGGCTGTCCCTATTGTTCATTCCAGTGCAGATTTTCATCAACCGCTATTCTGTGGCGATCGGTTAACGGTGCAGCTTTTGCCCGTCAAACTCAGTGAGGCAGTGTTTGAAATTAGCTATCAAGTCTTTTCTGTAACCGATAAGCCTGCCGCGATCGCAAAAACTCGTCATGTTTGCATCGATCCTCGCAGTCGAGCCAAGCGTCCGCTGCCGAATGAGTTGCTACAGTGGCTGAAACAGATGCGTGATGACGCTACAGCATCTGTTTCAGAATTGGACTAGCTTCGTGCCGTTGGGGAGCTTCTGCCGCTTCGACGGTAATTGCGATCGCTTTTATCCACTGGCGATCGCGATAGACGGGCGGGAGAGCAATTTGCTGTGATTGCGTTTCCTGATCGCTAACGGTAAAGGTTTCGGTCAGAATCGCATTCTTGGCATCCGTGGTAAATGGTGCATCCGCTTCTAGAACCGTCCACAGCACATAGACCTGGCCTGCTGGTAGTGGAGGCAGGTTTTCAATGTTCAAGGTGGCCTGCAGATTAGCGGGATCAAGCGCAACTGTGGCCGCTACTGGACTATCCTCTGCCGTTGGTTCGAGCGCAACGACCACGGCCTCAGAAGGTTGTAGTTGAGAACGGGCAAGTTGTAACGAGCGCCACAGCGCGTAATTACTGATGCTTAACCCCACAATGAGCGAAGCTGCGATCGCACCCAGACCGATGGCCCAACCCCGCCGTTGAGTCTGGCGGGATAGAGATGGTGATTCAAATACGGGAATAGGGCTTGGGTCGGGAATTGTTGGGTTGGGAACTGTTGCGTCGGGAACGGGCGATGCGGCTGATGGCTGCTGGGACTGCGGCAGAGCGGTTTGACGCGCGAGATTTAAAATCTGCGATCGCAACTGTTCCGGTGGCTGCGCCTCGGACGACATAAACGTGAGTTCCAGCGCTTTTTGCATCAGCTCAACTTCTTTGAGAATCGTTGGATTCGTTCTCATCAACTGTTCTAAGGTAGCCACCTCTTCTGGGCTGAGCGTATAAAGAACGTAGCCTGCGATTAACTGCTGTAACTCTTCCGGAGACATCGACATGGTCATACTGTCATAGACACAATGAAATGATTAATCCAACCGATCTTGTAAAACTTGGCGCAGTTTGAGTAGTCCTCGGCGCACCTTTGACTTAACGGTTCCGAGCGGCAAATTTAAACGCTCAGCAATGGCTGACTGGGTCAATCCATCGTAATAACTCATTCTTAAAAGCTGCTGCTGCTGTTCTGACAATTGCGAAAGGGCAGAGCGTATTTCTTGTTTCTGCTCTTGCTGAAAAATTTCATCAATTGAACTAGATGATGAATGAATAGAGTCTTGAAACACTAAAGTCTGATTTTTTCTCCGCCGTAGGCTTTCCCGTTGGCGCGACCTCACCCGATCAAGCGCCCGCGATCGGGTGAGAATGGCTAAAAACGTTCTTAATGAACCGCGCTGAGGATCATACGATGAACCATCGATTAGCTTGATAAAAATATCCTGCGTTAAATCCTCTGCTTCTTGAGAATTTCCCAGTACCTTTAGCGCAATTCCATAGACCAGACCAGCATGGCGATCATAAAGCACCCCTAATGCCTCTGTCTGACCCTGCTGAGTTGCCTGCCATAGTTGCACATCTGTCAGGTCAGTCTGCTCAGCATGGCTAGATTGTTCGGAATCCATAGACCCTAAATATGCAGAACCGCTATGACATATCTTACTTCGATCGATGATTTTTCATCGATACTGGATAAGTTGATGTCCTAAAATATCGACTGCACTAGGATTACGTCACCGATGACGATTTGGATGCACGGGTATTAGATTCAGGGTTAGTGATCCGTTTTTTTGGCAGAATGCGATAAATGTTTCACTTTAGCAATTTCAACTAAAATTTTGATAGTGTTCCCAAAAAAGCCGAAAATATAAAAGCATGAAGAGGCTGTTTCACCACCAAAACACAGCAGCAAAACAGCCTCTTTAGATATGAGAAAAAGATGTGAGCAAAATATGAGCAATTAACGCAGACTTACTAAATCTATTGCTGTAGAAATAGCTAACTATTATCGCCCCGGAAAATGCACCCAATTCATAGCAATAGTTATACAGCGCTCTCAAATAGCTGATGAACTAAATTGATTATGAACAGGCCGCCCCAGCGGGGCGGCCTGTTCATAATCAATTTAAGATGGCTGTATTAGTTAGAACGTTGGAAAATCCCGAAAACGTTCAAACATTCAAACGTTGGATTCTGTAGATGTCTCAACCACTCAACCAAAATGGCGATGGCTATAATAGCCGATCCTGAGACTTCATCTATCGGCAACCTTTCCCTACAGCCAATAGCAATAGATTCGGTGAGAGTGAAAGAGTAGCGGGGGCAGGCGACTGCATTTGCAGACACGTATCTTGTAAGCCAAACCGCTGGAACAAACTGACCTGTAGCTCCTGCAACAGCCGATCACGTGCTGCTGCATTTGTCAGTTCAACCACTAAATGAGCTGAGAGCCGATTGTGATCCGGTGCAATTGCCGACAAATGCAGATTTTCGACTCTGATGACTCCCGGTGCTGATGCCAATAGCGCTTCTATCTCGCTGACATTCAGCTCTGTAAGGGGCTTCTCTAGCAAAATATCAAGACTCTGACGCACGAGAGGCATGGCTCCTGTGACAATCAAAGCTGCAACCACGAGACTAATCGCACTGTCAGCCCATGTCCAGCCCAAAACATAAACTGCGATCGCAGCTACAATTACCCCTAGCGATCCCAGAGCATCCGCCACCACGTGCAAAAATGCTCCTTTGAGGTTGAGATCAGAATGGCTATGGTCGTGTAGCAGCGCAATATTGAACAGGTTAACAACCAGTCCCAGCATTGCGGTCACCAGCATTGGTAGTGCCAGAACTTCAACTGCGGGAGCCTGCAACCGCTCAATTGCTTCCCAACTCACCCAGAGGGCAACGGCTATCAGTCCCAAGCCGTTGAGCAGTGCCGCCAGAATCTCAACTCGGCGATGGCCAAAGGGAGCTGGTGCAGAAGCGGTTCGTCGCCCCAGCCAGGTTGCCAGCAGGGCAATACCCAGGGCCGCGCAGTCGGACAGCATGTGTCCAGCTTCAGCCAGCAGCGCTAAACTACCGCTTGATACACTCATCACCAGCTCAATGACTGAAAATCCACCAATCAGCGCCAGCGCAGTTAGCAGTAAACGAGTCTTCTGATTCTGATCAACCGAAGCGTGCTGGGTACAGCCACAATTTGCAGAATGGACAAACATCAAGCCAACCTAATCGTTAACCGTTATCAATAAAATCCGGCGTTGCTTAATCTGGGTATGAATTGTGATGTGGGGACACCCCACATCACAATTCATACTTAAAATCAGCAATTCCAAACATCCTGTAGGGGCAAATGCCTCGCCCCTACGTAACAGCAATGGATTCAGAAGCTGACTTACGAACCAGGAACGGTTTCTTCCAGCACCTTGAATCGCTCTTTAGGAATCACGCTGTGAATCCCCTTGACGATATCCACTACCTGTGACACCTCAAAATCGATGCCCGCGCTGGCGTAGAGTAATGCATCCGGCTTAGTCAGACCATAGTTCTCATTCATGATGCGTAAGTATTCACGCACAGACTTCTTCATGGCTTCGTCGAGGTCTTCATCTAGACCGACCGCAATCCAGGCATCTTCCGTCTCACCCATTGGGGCAGGTAGCTCCATGTCCTTGTGCAACGTCAGTTCAAAGGTTGGCGTCAGCGAACACTCAATTGCGGTTAGAGCAACTTCACCATTTCCTTGGGCACAGTGCGGATCGCCTGCATAAAAGAGTGCGCCTGGTACCTGTACTGGCAGGTATAAGCTGCTGCCCTCACCCAGATGCTTAATGTCCAAATTGCCACCATATAGACCCGGTGGCACGGAGTTAGCCGTTTGCTCGGTGTCGGCAGGGACAACGCCCATGAGTCCTATAAACGGCTTCAGCGGGATTTCCAGATCAGACAAACCATTGCTGGGTTTGAAAATACCGACATCCTTGGTCATCTCAATTGGAATAACCTTGGTATAGATGGGATCGCCATTTTCAGGATATTCTCCTGGCAATGAACCCTTGCCGTGACGATTCGAGATGACGCCGTAGGGCACCCGGTAGTCAATGTTGACGGTTTTGATCTCCAACACGTCACCCGGTTCTGCGCCTTCAACATAGATAGGGCCTGTGATGACATGGGGGCCAGGACCAGACTTGGTGACAGTGGACTTGATGGTGATTTGATCCGGTAGGATGTCGTCTTCTTTGATACCACCCTTGGTCAAGAACTCAACAGTGTCACCTTGGTCGGGCAGGATACCTTCATGGGAAACCGTTTCCATGGTGATTTGATCGCCTGACTGAATGGTCAAAATAGGCGCACTGTCAGGCTTAAATAATTCTCCCCAGATCACATTTTCGGGAGTAGATTTAACCTCATAGGTGTGGTTTGTTGCCCACACGGGTGAAAACTGAACCAATCCGACTGTGGCGAATAGAGCGAGCAGTAGTGCTCCACCTGCAAGCTGCCAAGACCGCCGAACAGACCGGAATTTCCGAAGCTTATGTGAACGCCTTATAACTTTCATACTTGTCCAATAGACATACAAGCTAAATGTAAAGATAAGTAAATAGTCTTTTGAACCCTGTGATTGTTACTTAGGCTACAAAGCTCATTCGCTCTACGGAAAGTATCAGTAAACGTTGATTTTTATAGATAACCCAGCTTCACCACCGCAGATTTTGCGGCTACGGCTGTCGGTATGAACTACTGAACGGCCTCAAGCTGAAAATTCTCATAGACTGTCCAGCGTTGGCCATCGTGCAGCAAGAGCGTCAGTGCAGAGGCCATAAACTCAAATTTCAGTTCGCGATTTTCAAATTCTGGCCAGGCGATGCGAAAGCTGGCGGGTTTGAGATCGCGGAATGCCACGGTCATGTGCGGCGCAAAGGGTCGCTTTTTTGAAACCGGATGGACAATGTCCAGCGTCTCTTCTAAATGCGCCATCAGGTTGCGCTGGAGTTCCAAAAGTTCCGAACTGCGCACCACGTCGATATAGATTACCCGAGGTGGAAATGCGCCAAAGCCTGAAAGCTGAATGAGCAGTGATGAGTGACGGCTAGCAAATACCTGAAGCTGATGCTTAACCTGATCAATTTCTGCGAATGTCCACTCAAACGGCGGTTGCAGCGTAATGTGCGGTGGCGATCGCAACGCCGCTTTACTGGAATAGCGATCGCAAAATTCCTGCTTAATTTGGGTCGCATAGTCCTGAATCGGTGGCGGTGGCAGCAGGGCAATAAAGAATCGACGGGGGCTGTTCGGATCAGTCACGGGCAATTGCCTAAAATAGGAGGGCTAAAGTTTTCAAGAATACGAAAGAACTAAATCTATGCCGTGGTTTGTCAAAATTGAGCGGGGCATTGTCAACAAATCAGAATTTGATCAGTATGTGCCAGAGCACAAAGCCTATGTCCGTCAGCTCATTGAGCAGGGACATGAGGCTAAAACGGGGTATTGGGCCGAATATGGTGGCGGTATGCTGTTATTTAAGGCGGCATCGTTAGATGAAGCCAAACAGATCGTAGAACAAGACCCGCTGATTAAGCACCACTGCGTAGAGTACGAACTGCATCAATGGTGCATTGTCGTAGAGTAGTAGTAGAGCATCCCTTAGGACGATTCAAACATGGCCGATCAGAGTCGCGGATCCAAAACCATTGCCGATAATCGGCAGGCCCGCTTTCAGTACGAAATTCTGGAAACTTATGAAGCTGGGGTTGAACTGCTCGGCACCGAAGTAAAATCCATCCGGGCAGGGCGGGTCAATCTGAAGGATGGCTATGCTTACATCCGGGACGGCGAAGCATGGCTCAGCAACGTCCATATTTCGCCCCACAAGAGCGCCAGTGAGGCATTTAACCACGAGCCACGCCGCAATCGTAAGCTGCTGATGCATCGTGATGAAATCAACAAGCTAATCGGCAAAACCGAGCAGAAGGGTTTAACGGTCGTGCCGCTGAAAATGTATCTCAAGCGCGGCTGGATCAAGGTGCTGCTGGGACTAGCCAAAGGTAAGAAGCTGCACGATAAGCGAGAATCTCTGAAGCGCAAGCAGGCCAATCGAGAAATCGAGCGGGCAATGAAGAATTATTAGATCAATCCGGGATATGTTGAGAGGGCTGGCTTAGCCAGCCCTCTCAACATATCATTTGGGTATGTCAAATAGATTGTGTCAAAGGTAAAAACTCAAGTTGGAAAGCGATCGCTGAATTCAATCGCGAAGCGGTTGAGAGCGGGTTTCCAGTCGCGAATGGGCATGGTCCACTTTTTGGCAATATTTTGAATTGCCAAGTAGATAACTTTTAGGGCAGATTCATCGGTTGGAAAAGCTCGGTGGTTTTTAATCACCTTTCTAAGAGTCATATTCATCGATTCAATCGCATTGGTCGTATAGATTGCTTTACGAATCTCCGGTGAAAAAGCAAAGAAGGGAATAATCCGCTGCCAATGATGAAGCCAAGACCTGCTAATGGTTGGATATTGCTGGTCCCACTGCTCGGCAAACTCAACTAAGCGCTGCTCTGCTTCAGTCTCAGTGCTGGCCGTGTAAATCAGCTTGAGGTCTGCTGCAACCGCCTTACGGTCTTTGTAGGACACATAGCGGAGTGAATTTCGTACCATGTGAACAATGCACAACTGCACCTGGGTTTGAGCAAAGACCGCTTCAATGGCATCGGGAAAGCCAGTGAGGCCATCACAGCAAGCGATGAAGATGTCTTTGAGACCCCTATTTTGCAGCTCTGTGAGCACTTGAAGCCAAAATTTGGCAGACTCGTTCTGGGTCATCCACATCCCCAAGAGTTCTTTGGTGCCAGACAAGTTAACCCCAAGCGCCAAGTGAATCGCTTTGTTGATCACCCGCCCGTCTTGTCTGACTTTGACCACGATGGCATCAAAATAGACGATGGGATAAACCGGGTCGAGCGCGCGATTTTGCCAAATTTTACGCTCCGTTTCAACCGCATCCGTGACGTTCGAGATCAGCCCGGCTGAGACCTCAACGCCATACAGGTCTTGCAGTTGAGCCTGAATGTCACGGGTACTCATGCCCCTGGCATAGAGGGACAAGATCTTGTCATCAAAGCCCTCGAAGCGGGTCTGCCCCTTCTTGACGATGATGGGTTCAAACTCACTGTTGCGGTCACGGGGAACATTGATTTGAGCTTCTCCAAACTCCCCTTTGATGGTCTTCTTGCTGTGGCCGTTGCGGCGGTTACGAGTTGGCTTGACGTCGCTTTCAGGCTCCGCCTGTTGCTCGTCCAGATGGGTTTTCATTTCCGCATTCAAGCAGCGTTCCACCAAAGCCGCCGTGAGCTGCTTAAGAATCCCTCCATCCCCCAGCAGGTCTTCGGGATTCTGATAGCCTTTAAGCAATTCATCCAGGAGTTCAGGTCGAAAAGTCATAGTACGAGTCTCTTAGGTTCAATAGTTCATTAGATCTCATCTCTGACCTTTGACACAATCTAATTTACAATCCCTCATTTGGGTTTTATATGTTGTTTGAATCGCGATCGCAACAGCGCTTCTTTCAGTCAACCTCAGGTCGAATTGGCCTGGTTCTTACAATTTGGCTGATTGGACTTGCGCTATTGGCTCCGCTGCTCCGCCCCTATGATCCGTCTACAGCAAGAGATTACGCATCTCGTTTGCAATCGCCGAGTTGGCAACACTGGTTTGGTACAGACGGACTCGGTCGCGATGTGCTGACGCAGGTGTGGTATGGTCTGCAAACCTCATTGATTATTGGCGTCATTTCAGTGCTGATCGGGCTGCTGATTGGTGTCCTGCTGGGGCTTTTAGCGGGTTACTTTCGCGGCTGGTGGGATACCCTAGTGGGCTTGATCACCGATGTCATGCTGGCCTTTCCGTCGATTCTACTTGCGATCGCAATTGTCACCGTCACGGGGCCGAGCTTAGGCAGCGTCATGGTGGCAGTGAGCGCAATTCAACTGCCCAAGTTTATCCGTCTCACTCGCAGTATGGTGCTGTCGCTGCGGGAGCAAAATTTTGTCCAGTCGGTCAAATCCTTTGGCGCATCGCCGGGCCGAATTATCTTTGTGCATATTTTGCCGTCAAGCCTCTCGCCGCTGGTGGTGCAGGCAACGCTGGCGATTGGGACGGCCACGCTAGAGGCTGCGGGTTTGGGCTTTCTGGGGCTGGGCGCACAACCGCCAACACCAGAACTGGGCACAATGCTATCGGATGCGTTTAAGGGAGGCTACTCGCTATCGTCGCCTTGGACAATTCTGTTTCCCGGTTTAGCCATCACCCTGATCGTGCTGGCCTTTAATCTACTCGGCGATGGCTTGCGTGATGCCCTTGATCCGCGCACAATAGCGTAGTCATCAGCAACAACCACAAACGTGCTATGCCAGCCAATCTTTAGAATAGTTCCTGATTTCACCATCCATCTCAAAATATCACTTATCCTGATAGGACACGCTGTATTTAACACGGCTTTAGTTAATTATGCTGAAATCAGTGAGAATCGAAAATTTTCGTTGTTTCAAAACTTTCGAGCTTCAGCAGCTTGGCAGAATAAACTTACTTGTTGGCAAAAACAATAGCGGTAAAACATCAATTCTAGAAGCTGTACAATTGTTTTGTTCACAAGACCCCCTGGAATCCTTGCGCGAAATAATGAGCAATCGTGGGGAATATGTATGGTCAGTAAAAAACGAAAACGTGTGGGATCTAGATATACGCCATTTACTTCACGGGCATGAAATTAGAACAGGTAGTCAATTTTCAATACAAGGTTTTCATAAAGACCGACAAGATGCACTAATTTTTTATATAAAAGAGAATATGCAGTCAGATATTTCTGAAGAATTTGGCTCGCTGGTTCTTAATATTGAGTACAAGGGAAAAGAAAAAGAAACTGAAGCTATTGAAATTCCTTTATCTATTAATGAAGGGTTGTCCACGAACTTGGTTTTACTTCGAAGAAAACAATCACATAACATTTCTCAGTTTCGAGAAAGTAGAAAGTATTATGGAAAAATTACGCAATATTTGACAACATCATCTCTGAATGGCAAAGATCTTATTGACCTTTTTGATCAAATTGTATTAACGCCTGAAGAAGAGTTAGCCGTCCAGTCTGTGAAAGCTCTGGAGCCACATATTGAGCGTATAGCATCAGTTGGATATGGATTAGCTCCATCTGGATCTGGGCGATATATAACATCAAGAGTTCCAAGCAATCTACTCTTACGCTTAAATAACAGTGATAAACGTATACCTTTGGGAAGTATGGGAGATGGTGTCCGACGAATGTTAGGACTTGCGTTGGCAATCGTCAATGCAAAAGATGGAATTTTACTAGTTGATGAAATTGACGCTGGGTTACACTTCACTGCAATGGCCGACATGTGGAAGCTGATCTGGAAAACAGCAAAGCGTCTCAACGTTCAAGTTTTCGCAACAACTCATAGTAGCGATTGTTGGACAAGTTTAGCGGCTATTGCGAATGCAGAAAACCCTAGTGAGGAAGGGATCACGATTCAAAGGATTGAAAAAGGCAAGCCAACTAGTGTCGTTTTTACTGAGCGTCAAATTGCTATTGCAGCAGAACGTGGGATTGAGGTGCGGTAAGAAATGGCTGAAATCTATCCAAACGTTCTCTTGGTAGAAGGAGAGCAAGATAAACGTGCAATACCATATTTAATAGCTGCAAATGGTGTTGATTGGGTGAATCAGGGGAAGCCAATTGTCGATATCCGTCCGAAGGGTGGATATGAGAGTTTAGTAGCTCCAGATGTCATTTCAACTGAGTTGCAAGGCTCTGGGCTTTCTGCGCTTGGCATCGTAATTGATAGTGATGATAATCCTGATACACGGTGGCAAAGCATTAGAAATGTTACTTCAAAGAGTATTCCTGAGATACCTGAAACCTTGCCAGTAGATGGCCTAATACAGGCTATACCTAATGGGGTTAAGTTTGGTATTTGGATGATGCCAGACAACACGATGCGGGGTATGCTAGAAACTTTCCTAGCCTATTTAATTCCATCAGATAATCAAGAACTTTGGCAGTTTGCTCAAGAAGCTGTTCAAGAGGCAAGGAGGAAAGGTGCAAGACTAACTGAACAGAAACTTGATAAGGCTAACATCTATACATGGTTGGCTTGGCAAAGTTCTCCAGGGCAACAACTACATGAAGCCGTCAAAAACCGTGTTTTCGATCCCACACATCCTAATGCTCAGAAATTTGTGACTTGGTTTAAGACTTTATACGATTTGAGTTGAGTAAGTAAGATTTCTTGCTTACTCAACTCCTCTACTTTATTAGCAGCTCATACTGATCAGAAATGCCGTCTTCTACAACTCCTGCTCAACAGTTTCGTTCTCTGCTTCAGCGTCCCGAACCGATAGTTCTACCGGGTGTGTATGACTGCCTCAGCGCCAAGATTGCTCAGCAGGTGGGTTTTGAAGCTGTGTTTACTAGCGGTTTTGGCATTGCGGCGTCCCTGCTTGGTCGGCCTGACTATGGGTTTGTGACGGCGACGGAGATGATTGAAACGGTGGGACATATGGCAGCGGCGATTGAGATTCCTCTGATTGCCGATATGGATACGGGCTACGGCAATCCGCTCAACGTGATCCGCACCGTGGAGGACTGTTTGCGGTTTGGCATGGCGGGCATGATTTTGGAAGATCAGGAGTGGCCGAAAAAGTGTGGTCACTTTGAGGGCAAGCGGGTGATTCCAGTCGCTGAGCATGTGCAGAAAATCCGTGCCGCCGTTCATGCGCGAGGCGAGAGCGAGTTTGTGCTGATTGCCCGCACTGATGCCCGTGCGCCGTTGGGATTAGACGAAGCGATTCATCGAGGTCAGATGTATATCGACGCAGGGGCGGACGTGCTGTTTATTGAAGCGCCCCAGTCGGCTGAGGAGTTACGCGCGATCACAACTGCATTCCCTAATATCCCTCTCTTCGCCAATATGATTCAGGGCGGCAAAACGCCGCTGATGACGCCAGTGGAACTCCAGGAGTTAGGCTATAAGATTATTGTTCATCCGCTGGCGGGGCTGTTTGCGGCCACTCATGCTCTACAGCAGTGCTTCCAGCATTTGCACCAGCATCAGACAACGCTGGGCTTGGAAACACCGATTTCGTTTCATGACTTTGAGCAAATTATTGACGTGCCCCACTATCGCCAGCTAGAGCAGCAGTTTTCTCTCCGGCCAACTGACTAATGTAGCCGAATGCAGCGTGCTAAGCCGATTGAAATTGTTCGAGGGCCTGTTGATAGATATCAGGTGTGTTCAAATCAGCCAGCGCGATCGCACTTTGCAGGTCAATTTTTTGTACGTTGGTGGCATGGGTTTGCACAACGGCGCGCAGTCCGAGACTGTCTTCTTGGATACGTGCCAGCTCTGGTTGCAAGGTTGCATCAAATAAAACGGGATGCCCAGAGCGTCCCTGGAACGTCGGTAGGGTGATTAGAGCAGTGTGCTGGTGGTGGGCATTGAGCAATGTTTGGTAGAACCAGGCGGGACGGGGCTGATCGACGGCGGAAACAATTAGGGTGTGCCAGGGGATTGGAATCGCGTGGAGTCCGGTCAAAATGGAGCTTGTTTTGCCGCGTGCTGGCTCTGGATTGACGACGCATGTCAGATTTTGAGCGTTGCGTTGGAATTGAGCTAAGACGCGATCGCAGTTTGCTGTAGTTTGCGGACTCAGGACGACAACCGGATGCACACCGGATTGCTGAAGCTGGGCAATCTGATAGGACAGCAGGGTAGACCCGTTGAGCCAGGGCAAAAGTGCTTTGCACTGCCCCATCCGACTTGAGGCTCCAGCCGCTAAGACGATGGCAACCGTAGAGGGCATAGGCGTTGATCTTGGCCTACTGAGCGAGCTGGGCGTTTGTCATCTGTGTCAAACATGCGATCGCCTCCAGCAAGTAGCGGATGTGTTCCGGCGTATGAGTAGCCATCAGCGTAAAGCGGAGACGGCTGGTGAGTACGGTTGGAGGACGCACCGCCGCCGCAAAAATCCCGTGATCCTTAAGCCGATGGCCGATACTCAGTACCGTCTCGGCATCTTTGACTCGGAGACCAACAATAGCTGACTCGGACGGAATGCGCTGAGGCGCATCGGGATTCTGTGCGGCCTCTTCCTTGAACAATTGATCTAATCCCATTTGAAACTGCTGCACATTTTTCCACAGTTGCGATCGCCGTTCCGGTTCGGCCTGGACAATTTTCAACCCCATCAACGCCGCCGCAGTATCTGCCGGAGTGAGCGCTGTGGTGTAAATCCAGCTAGGGGCACGGTTGCGCAGCCAATCAATTATTTGCGCCGACGCGGCAACATAGCCGCCCAAACTGCCCATTGCTTTGCTCAATGTGCCGATTTGAATCAGCGGACGGTTGGTACAGCCAAAGTGCTCTACACAGCCTGCGCCCGTTTCGCCCAAAACACCCGTGCCGTGGGCCTCATCCACTAGCACCATGCAGTCAAACTGATCGGCCAAGTCTAAGATTCCGGGCAGGGGACAGAGATCGCCATCCATACTAAAGACGCTGTCGGTAATAATCAGGCAGCGGCGACTGCGATCGCGGTGCGTTTCAAGCTGAGTTTTAAATCGGTCAGGTCACAGTGGGCATAGTCCACCACCGTTGCGCCACTCATCGCCGCTCCATTGCGCAGGCTGGAGTGGTTATATTGATCCGACACAATCAAATCGCGATGATCGACGAGAGCCTTGATGGTGCCGATGTTGGCCAGATAGCCCGAACTAAAAACCAGCGCATCTTCGGTTTGTTTGAAACGGGCGATGGCTAATTCGATCTGGCTATGTAGTTCTCGCTGACCGCTGAGTAAGCGCGACCCGGTGCTGCTAGTGCCATATTCTTTAATCGCTGCGATCGCAGCTTTGGCTAGGCGGGGGTCGCTGGCGAGTCCTAAATAATCATTGCTAGCAAAATTGATCAGTGGCGTGCCTTCTAGCAGAACGACTGCCCCGGACTGACTTTCAATGGTCTGAACTGAGCGATGCCAGTTTGCGCGATGAATGGTGTTGAGGGACTGTTCAATCCAGGCATAAGGAGCAGCCATAGTGTTTTCGTATTACCGTGACGGCTTCGCTATTATAATATTGCGCTTCACCCAAAGGAATTCAGACTGACTTCATGCAGTTTTGGCGGATTGATCGGCAGATTTACTTTAAATGACCTGGTGTCGAACTTGATTTTTGCCGCCGTTTTTGACGGTATACATGAGGCGGTCGGCTTCGTTCAGCAGGTCTTGAACCGAGGGTGCAGAACTTTGACAGGTCACAGCTCCTAAACTAAAGCCTACGCCCCAAGTGGTCGCTTCAACTTGATACAGCAGCTGTTCGTGAATTCGCTTGAGCGCTATCTTTGCTTCTTGAGGGGCCAGATGGGGCAGCAAAACAGCAAACTCGTCGCCGCCCAGCCGCGCAATGCGATCGCTATCTCGCAGGGTGGCCGTCAGGGTGCGGGCAACCTGCTGCAAAAGCTGATCGCCCATGTGATGTCCCTGCTTATCGTTGACGGCTTTGAAGTTATCCAGATCTAGATAAGCTAAGGTAATGGGATAGTGATAGCGGCGCGATCGCAGGAGCTCCTGCTCCAGCACCTCCATAAAAAAGCGGCGATTCAGAATCTGCGTTAGGCCATCAATTCGGGCAAACTGCTTCTCTCGCTCGTAGGCCGCTCTTAAGGACACCATCAGATAGCTCACCAAACAAAAGAAGGTGAGCCGTACGCCCGCATTCCAAATCGGGAATAGGAGAGTGTAATATTCTTTAGCGCGATATTCGGCTAGCCCCCATGCGATCGCGCTGATAATCGATAAGGTAAAGGCACTGCGGCGACCGACATACCAGGCCAAAATCGAAATCGGTGCAACATAAAAGATGGACAGTCCCAGATCAGCCGTCACAATAAAATAGTCAATGCTGCTAATAGCAATGAATAAGGCAGCACTCAGGCCGATCAGAAAAGGCCGAGATTGATGGTCAAGAAAACGTACTAAAGTCGAACTCATGAATAAGGCACCGTTTGGCCATGCTGCTGACGAGTTGCACGACAGTCATCATCTGTCCATGTTTATCACAGCGTTGCTTCATCTGAGGATGACGATGTGTCAGGGAATTCAGCTACCTGACACACAGCTATCCTTAAAATTAGTAATCCCTCAATTATGATTGCGATCGACTCGCACGACCCGTTAGCCGATCTCGCAGTTGCTTAATGCGATCGCGATATTTGGCGGCCTCTTCAAATTCTAGATTCTTGGCGGCCTCTTTCATCTGTGCTTCAAGCTGGGTAATCAATTGGGGAATATCTTCCAGCGGCAGATCATAGGAGTTTTCATAAGCAATCTCTAGTTCTTCGGCGTTCAAGCGGCGGGAGATTTCTAAGAAGGCCAGAATCGAGTTCTTCGGTTTCTTGACGATCGGCTGGGGCGTAATACCGTGCTTCTCGTTGTACTCCATCTGGATTTGTCGCCGCCGCTCGGTTTCGCCAATGGCTTTGGCCATGCTGTCAGTCAAGTTGTCCGCATAGAGTACCGCTTGCCCCCGCACATGTCGCGCCGCTCGGCCAATGGTCTGAATCAGCGATCGCTCAGCCCGCAGGAAGCCTTCCTTATCGGCGTCAAGAATGGCAACGAGGGAGACTTCCGGTAAGTCCAATCCTTCCCGCAGCAGGTTCACGCCGATCAGCACGTCAAACACCCCGTTTCGCAGATCTTGGATAATCTCAATCCGCTCGATTGAGTGGATCTCCGAGTGCAAATAGCGCACCCGCACCCCGTGTTCTTCAAAATATTCGGTTAAGTCTTCGGCCATGCGTTTGGTTAGCGTCGTCACCAGCGTCCGCTCCTGCCGCTGCGCCCGCTCCTGGATTTCTCCAAGTAAATCATCGACTTGCCCCTCTGTGGGACGGACGAAAATTTCCGGATCGAGTACACCCGTCGGACGAATCACCTGCTCAGCCACCTGTCCTTCAGATATCTGGATCTCCCAGTCACCGGGCGTGGCGGAAACAAAAATACACTGGTTGACTTTCTCCCAAAATTCTTCCGCCTTAAGCGGACGGTTATCTGCCGCACTGGGCAACCGGAAACCATGATCAATCAGCACCGTCTTGCGGGCGCGATCGCCGTTATACATGGCCCGAATCTGCGGCACCGTCACGTGAGACTCATCGATCACCAGCAGCCAGTCTTTGCTGGGGAAATAATCAATTAAGCACTCCGGCGGCGATCCGGGCAGGCGTCCGGCCAGGTGACGGGCATAGTTTTCCACGCCGTTGCAGTAGCCCACTTCCCGCAGCATTTCTAGATCGTAGCGAGTGCGCTGTTCCAGTCGCTGCGCTTCCAGCAGTTTGCCGTTTAGCTCCAGTTCCTCCAGCCGCTCCCGCAGTTCCAACTGAATGGCATTGCAGGCTTCTTCTAGCCGCTCATCGGGAGTGACAAAGTGACGCGCCGGATAGATACTCAACGCATCCATGCTCTGTAGCGTTTCGCCCGTAATCGGATCGATGTAGCGAATCGCGTCGATCTCATCGCCAAAAAACTCGACCCGGATAATCCGGTCTTCGTAGGCTGGGCCAATTTCCAGCACGTCGCCCTTCACCCGGAAGCGACCCCGACCCACGTCCAAATCATTGCGCTCATACTGCACCGAAGCCAGGTCGCGCAAAATCTGCCGCTGATTTACTTCCATGCCCACCTGGAGCGGAATCGACGCCTTCAAATACTCCGACGGGATTCCCAAACCGTAAATACAGCTAATCGACGCCACCACGATTACGTCCTTGCGCTCAAACAGCGATCGCGTGGCCGAGTGGCGCAGCATGTCGATTTCATCGTTGATCGACGCAGTCTTGGCGATGTACGTATCCGTAACCGGAATGTAGGCTTCCGGCTGGTAGTAGTCGTAATAGCTGATGAAGTACTCTACTGCGTTATCTGGAAAGAACTCCCGCAGCTCGTTGCACAACTGCGCCGCCAGGGTTTTGTTATGGGCCAGCACCAGCGTTGGCTTGCCAATCTGGTCAATCACCCGCGCAATCGTATGCGTCTTACCCGTACCCGTGGCACCGAGCAGGGTTTGGTAGCGATGATTTTGGCGCAGTCCAGCCGTTAATTGTGCGATCGCACTTGGCTGATCGCCCATTGGTTCAAAAGGGGCCTGGATGGAAAAGTTAGCCATATGTATAGGTTTGGTTTTTATAGCAGTTTTTTGAACAGCAACGGGGGAAATACCCCATTTAGTTATGATGACGAATCTAGCGGGCTTTGGCTGTATCGGATTCCCCTATGCCGTTTTCTATCGCCCGGTATGTATCAGTAGAAAGAGTTCTCGTCCACTAGGTCTATCTTTAGGAGATTTTGGAACGAAGAGCGGCTTCTGTATATTTACGGAATCAATCGCCTTTAAACCAAATTTCTTTAAGATTCTTCCCATGTTTAACGTCATTGCCAAAACGCTCAATGTCCGTCCCCTTGATCAAGACATCTTAGAAGTTGCTTACGATCTCTATCTGCAAGCGCCTGAAAGCAGTCATCCGCTAATTAATCTGAAAGAAGTGGCTCAGCAGACGGGGGAAAGCCCATTGCACTGCCGCAATGCGATCGTCAGCGCCTGCCAAGCCGGTCGATTTCCCAACTGCTCCCTCGCCTCATAAGCAGCAGTTTAAGTCGTTCTAGGTTTGAGCTGAGCCAAACCTAGAACGACTTATCAAACTTAGCGGCGGCGGGCTTTGCTGACCATCTTGCGCGAGAGGCGAAGATTCAACTGCTCGGTGTCGGCCCAGTCTTGCAGAATGCGGTAGAACGCGTTGCGATCGCCAGCTTGCAGAACGGCGGTTTGGTCAGCGGTTTCAATCACATAGGGATAGCCGCCGCCAATGACCACTTCGCTGCGGACCCAGTCAATCACCTGTTCTAGGCGTCCCGCTTTGTAAATCCAGGCAGGCAGTTCCAAACGAGCGGGATAGCTTTGGTTAGTTTTGAGATACGTAAACGTAATCTGATCCTGCTGGTGGCCATATTCGCGCAGGATGCCGCTGCGATCGCACAAGCATAGGGGAGTGCGATCGCCCCAGCGGTCTTTCAAAACCGTATTCAAAATCTGGGCGTCGTGAATCGATTCCACATCGGGCAGTTGCTCCATGTGCTGAAGCATGGTGGTCAAGTCGCGGGCATAGGACGTATCGACATAGCCGACCAGAGGAACGCGAAAGGTTTGACTGGCATTGAGCAGGCGGGTGAGACAGGAAACGTAAAACTTTTGACTGTTTAAGTCAAAGGCTTCGGCGAACGTCGCCACCAGTGAACCATCGAAGAAGACCAGGCAGTTTTCATCGCCTTCATGGGCTTCCATATAGCGCACCAGACAGTCAGTTTCCATCTGAAAGCGGCGCATATTTACCTTCCGGTCAATCAGCTCCCGCCGATCTTCAACTGCTAGATCAATTGGCGTCATCACCTCCACTTCAATATCTTTGCTATACGCCCCCTCGTCTTTATGCAGGTTCTCGTACCAGCCCACCTGCACCAGCGCTACCAGCAGCGAAATATCCTTGCTGGGATAAATCTGCGACCCATCCACCGCAAACGTGGCCACCCCGGTAATTTTGTCCCGCACCCAGGCCAAGCTCTCTTCCCGGCTGCCCCAGGTCAGGCGATGTGCGATCGCACCTTGTTCTGTTTCAACAAACGATTCAATTGGAATCGCACCACTGAGCGGCGGCAGGCTATTCACCCGCTGTTTCCATTCTTTGGCGGAAAGCTTGCTGATATGCCGCAGCGCCGCGCGATACTGCTGGAGATACTTCAGCGTTTCTTGATTGTGAAGTTTGAACTGTTCCCGTTTCTCCTGGAGCTGTTGCCAAATATCAGACTGTTTGAGGGGCATAGGCTTAATTCGTTGCTGATTAACAGAGATACAGAGTTAGGGACGAGGGAGCAGGGGAGCTGCGTTTCTGGGCTGCATCTATATTAGTTTAGACGTACTGTTTTGTCGCCAACCCACTCTATAAACTAATGAACTATGACCATCAACCATCAACTACAAACCATTAACCCATCAATTACCAACCATCAACCATAACCATTCACTACCAACCATCAACCATCAACTATGAACTAACCTAAAACCTTAACCGATACTGCACTCGGAACTGACCATATTGATAGTCATACTGAAAATCAAGCGCAGAATCCTCATCAAGTTGACGAGTCGCTCGCACCGTTGGCAAAACACGAAACTGCGAGAGGCCCACTTCTTCGCCTAAGGAATCGGTAAAGTCATCGACATCCCGCAGCCAGTTCTGAATCAGCGGCTTAACCACAAATTCAGACACACCAAATAGGACGATATCTTCTTCACTGCCACCCGAAATGACCTCTTCTGCTTCTTCGGCAAAGGCCAAAAATTGGTTGCCCAACAGCGACACGATTTGGCTATTGCTCCGCTCCGGAACGCTGCTCAATTCAACAACGGGGGACTGAATTACCTGCTGGTCTTGCAGGTCGCCCGATAGAGCAGTGAGCAACAAGCAGTCTTCCAGCGACTGGAGATGTTCGGGCGTAACTAAACTTTCACCCAAAAACGTAGCGGGCGATCGCACTTGGCAATATTCAGCGGCAGAGGTTAGCGGATCGTCAGGCAGCAGACTTTGGGCTGGGCCGTCTATCGTCAGAAACACCTCGATTTCTTCGGGACGAATATTAGGAATAATGTCATCGCGAATTTCGGATTCTGAAACTTCCTCGCGCCGCAGGGCAAAGTTTTCGAACGCCGTAGCAGAAAGCTGCACGTTCACATAGGGATTGGTCAGTTCTAATTCCGGCGAGAAGGTGATAGTTTGCCCTTCGGGGCGGCGAGTGAGATAAAACTGGCTGCTAAATAGATTGATGCGAGCGCGAGTCACGTCAATTACCCCATTGGCCTGGAGGTTGTTTAAGGTGCCGTTGATGGCTAGCGGCCCTCGGACGCGAACCGAGTACAGCGGGAAGTTATCTACGCCGAAGCCTCGACCGAGTACAAGCTGAAAATCGTCAAAGATGGGCGTCCAGCCGAAGTTCGATTGAGGTTCTGGCGTTTCGGTGAAAGATGCGATCGCAGCAAAGGTCGTGTCAGGCTCATCATCCAGATCGCTGTCATCTGGATCGACGGATTCCCGTTCAGGAATTGAAACCTCGCCATCGTAGAGCGTCACACTGCCGCTGACAATCGGAGCCGCAGCGGAACCCGTCAGCACAACGCTGCCGTCCACCTCGCCATCGTAGAAGCTGTCGATATCAAATTCCTGCTCCTCAATTAGCACCGTCAGCGGCGTAGCGGCATCGGGATCAGCGG
Source organism: Thainema salinarum CENA647 (assembly GCF_057732415.1). Classification (NCBI taxonomy): domain Bacteria; kingdom Bacillati; phylum Cyanobacteriota; class Cyanophyceae; order Leptolyngbyales; family Leptolyngbyaceae; genus Thainema; species Thainema salinarum. Next base: position 4,347,463 of record NZ_JBYJZJ010000022.1, on the reverse strand, counting down.
AACCAATGGGCGCAATAATTGGCAGTACACCGCCAATCAGCACGTCGCCCTCGGCAAACTGGGCCACTACGTCGTTAGCGCGAATGCGCCCCTGATCGAGCCGAAGTTCACCGTTGAGGATAAGCTGCTCGTCAACTACATATTGCTGAATGCGGGCAATATCGACCCTGGCATTGTCAAAATTGGCTTCCCCAGTCGCTCGCAGTGCTTGCAGTCCGGCAGGTGAAAAGTCGAGCCGTCCCCGAGCATCCAAATCCACTGTCGCTTCACCATCAACCCATTCAACCTGATCATCGGTGAAGGCCAACAAAACCTGAATCGCTTCCGTATCGAGATAAACGTCTGCCTCAAAATCGTCATTGCCGGGTGAAGGCGGCAGCGGAATATTCGCGTTGGCCGTAACCAGTGAATCCGGTGTAGTAACAAAGTTGAGCCGCGCATCAGCATAGCGAAAGTCGCCCAGGATCGGGGTCACGGGTTCCTGATTCAGCTCCGCATCGGTAAAGGCAACATTGCCCGTGACGGTCGGATTGCCCAAGCCACCTTGGATCAGGCCGCTGGCATTGATTTCGCCCTCGATATCAAACGGAACACTGACAAATTCGCGGATCACGTCCACCGTCAAATCCGATAGCTCAAACTCGGCAGCGGTGCTGGGGGCCAGCGAACCAGCCACGGTGAGGAGCGTTTGATTTTCCAATTCAATCTGTGTCCCCGGTGCCACAGAAATCGCACCGTTTTGATAGACACCTGAGACACTGAAGTCAGAAATGATCAGCTCGCGCCCTCTGACCAGTTCCGCCCGATTGTAATCATCCTCTGGCTCGATCGCAGCTTCTACAACGGCGGCTTCAATCTCTTGCTGCGTGTCGAGATCCGCCTCTGGTCGCTCAACCACGACTTCTGGTTCAGCCGTCAGATCAAGCGGCTCATCGTAGACCAGGTAGGGGGCGTCGGGATACCAGACCCAGTTCTCTTCCGGCGGCATAGCAATGTCAAACGCGACTGTGGGACTGCTAAGCGTACCGCTGATGTTAACCTCGCCTGTGTACTCGCCTTGGATATCCAAATATTCCGGTGCGGTCGCCTGCTGACGTGCGATCGCAAGTTGCTGTAAATCTCGCGTCACGGCAATCAGCAGCTTAATCTGATATTCCAGCGAGGCGTAGGGTGTACCTTGGGGATTGGTGTAAATCTGGTTGGCCGTCAGGTATGTTGGGGCCGCCAGTCCGCGCTGCACGTCTCCAACCGTAAACACTTTGGTGAGGAAGAACAGGTCTTGCACATAGCCGCGCACCACGTCAATTTGAGCGTTCAGCGCTCCGGTCGCGAGATTCAGCCGACCCTGCAACGCGTACTCTGTGGACTGAGCGCGATCGAGCAGGGAGAGTGAACCAGAAGTCAGTTCAACAATGCCATCTCGATAGGTGAAATCCGCCGTGAACTGATTGGCCAAGATGTAGTCCAAGCCGGGTTGCTCAACGGTAATACTGCCACTGGTGTCAAAGGTGAAGAGATTAAAGGCAATATCGCCTGTCACCTGCCCCTGTAATGGGCCTTGCAGCCCCACCTGTTGCCCCGGTGCCAGATCGAAGAGCGCCAGCGAGAAGTTTTCAAGCGAGACATCTAAAATATCGCCCCGGCGCTCACCGGAAACAATAACCGCATCTGGCGATAATCCGCCCTGGCGCAGGGCAATAAATTCCGGCAGATAGGGGAGCTGACAGCGTGCTTCAACGCAGGGCGTGAGCCGAGCGGCAATGCGATCGCGACCCGCAGCCCGCGTTTGTCCCCGCAAATCCAGCACAATTTCCTGTCCTGGTGTGATGCTGACGGAGCCAGATAACAGCGACTCAAAGGCGATTTGATTCAGCGCAAAATCGGCTAGGTTCAAATTGCCCGTCAGGTTCAAGTTACCGGGTGCCGTCAGGCCGCTAAGCAGATTATCAGCCTGGAGCTGGCCCTGGAAGTTAGCTAGACCGCGCAGGTCAATGTTGCGATCGCGCACCTGCTGGTTAATCAGCGCTTGGGGCAGTGAGGCCAGGTTTGATTGAGCTGTCACATCCAGCAGCGTTGAGACAATCAGCGATCCACCGGGCACTTGCGTAATGTCAAACTGTCCGGCAGCGGTAACTGCCTGGTCGCCCAGTTGAGCTGCGATCGCATCTGCGGTAATCGTGGTGGTTGGCGTGTCGTTGAATAAGCTGGCAAAGTTACCCGATAGAGCAAGCTGAGCATTGAGCCGATCAGATCGAGCCGTTGAAGCCAGCGTTGCCGAGGATTGCAGCGCATCGCGCAGAGCTGGAATCTGCGACAAGTCCACATTCAGCGCCTGAATTTGCGACTGCCAGGCGCTGGTGTCGAGATTGGCCTGTCCGGTTACCAGTACCGCTCCCGCCTGCTCAACCAGATTGAAGCGCGTGTCTCGGATCAGTAAATTCGAACCTTCCAGTTGAAGTTCACCCAAAGCTGCGATCGCGCCTGTCGCCTCCGCATAAGCATTGGGTAGTCGCCAGGTTACGCCACCTGTTAGATCCTCCAGGGTGCCACCGATGCGACCGTTGGCGTTTAGTACCCCAAAGCGGATATTCGGTGTGGTTGCACCATACAGAGCCGCCAGCGTATCAGTCGGTAAATTTTCAACGTCTAAATCCAGCGCGATGGGATTGCTCAGAAACTCCTCAAAGCTCTCAAATTGAATAAAGCCTTCTGCCCGGATGTCTCCTCCAACGACTGGCGAAACTGCCAGTTCTTCCAGCACAAACCGCTCCAAGCTGGCTTCAAACTCAACTCGCAGATCATCAAGCGCCACTTCGTCGATCTGCGTCGTGCGGAGATTGCGAATTACCCCAGCCAACTGCGGATCGTCAATCTCTCCGGTCAGCTCAAACTCAGCTTGGATAGCCCCTTGCAGCTCAATCGGCAACTCTTCAATTTCAGCTAGGGCCAGTACATCTTCAAACTCGACCGAGGGTACGTCAATGTCGAGGTTGTAGCCCCTATCGAAATTAATCGTGCCCTCTAGCTCCGCCACGGTATCGTCAACCGCCGCTTCCAGCGATTCCAGCACAACCGTTTGATCCACAAAGCGAGCCATTCCCTCCAGCGTGATGGGCGGCTCCAGCGGTTCTACCTGGGCCGCCAGCTGATCCAGCGCCACTGTGCCATACAGCGACAGCGACGATAATTCTCGAATGGACGGCAGGACAACCCGCAAATTCGCGCTTAGTTCACCATCCACCACCTCAACGGGTAAACGCAGTCCGAGTGAGTCCAATAGCGGCGTGAGCTGGGCTAACTGAATATCGCGGAGTAAAGCAGTCGCCTTCGTAGCCGCTTCGTCGTTTAAAGTTTCACCCTGAATTTCGGCCACGCCATCCGCCAGTTCGGCAATGAAGTCATACCTGAAGGTTTGCTGCTCTGAGCCCCCAACGACCTGTAATGTACCGTTGGCCGAAACCCCGATCGCTTTGTTGGTATTGAGCGGTAAAAAGGCCGCATCTGCCTCCTTCAGCTCAATTGTGGCGTCAATATCGAGCGGAAACTCGCCGCCTTGAGAATCAAATTCCAGATCGAGCCAACTGCCATCTTCTGCTTGCTCGATGTAGAGAACGGGTTCCAGCAGCTCAATGTCGAGATGCAGATTCTTTCTGATCAGGGGAAATGGATTAATGCTTAAGTCAATCGCTTCCGTGGCAATCCGGTCTGGATCGGTAGGCGTGGCCGGAATGGAGGAAGGGCCAAAGCGAATCCGAGTCAGGGTAAAGTTCTCAACCTCACCAATTTTCACCTCTCGATCTAATGTTTCTTCCAGCCGATTTTTCAGGAACGACGGCAGTTCACGATAGATCCAGGTGCTCAACGCCAAATAGCCCAGGATGCCCAGTGTGCCAAATGAGATGCCCGTAATTGCGATCGCATTAAGAATCCGTCGGCGTCGCCGAGAAGACGGAGGAGATTCTGACTCCGACTGGGGCCGATTTGGATCAGGACTGGTCATCCGCAGACTTCAGGTGATGAATAATTGGGGCGATCTGGGCTACGGTCTTCTATAGAGTAAGGATTTTGCCTAAATCCGGCAAGACTCCGAACAGTAACAATTGCGCATCGACCATTTTGTAGATATTGCTACCGGACATGACGCACTTCCTTCACGTTCCAGCGCACGGGGTACGAGCTGATATCCAAATAGATCAGATAAGGATAGATTTGATAGCGCCCTAATCCACCCGGCCACCAGGGGGTAAGCGCCCAGTAGACCTGATCGGCAGTCAGTCCCGGTATGTAACATTCAACGGCTTCTCCCAGGGCAAAGCGATGGGCATCGGTTGCAAGCTTCTGTGACGATATATCTGGTGCGTACCAGCGGGTAATGCGAAACGGGCGACCAATGCGATCGCAAGCGGCCTGAAGCTGCGTGGCGCACTGCACAATGCTGTCAATGGCGGCTTGATTCACAGGTAAATAGCGGCCCCCTTGCGTGGCATCGGCCCAGGTGAAGCTGCCGTTAGGCAAGATGGACTGCATGAGCTGGAGATTTTCCACTGTCCAGCGGTCAGGGCGGAAGGTGGCGGGATAGGGCGTGGGGGCAGGGGGAGCTTCGGGGTCAGTGCGATTGGCTGTCTCCATCTGCCGCAGTTGACTGAACAGGTGCTGCACGGCCATGTCGCGATCGTCGAACGGGTGCCAGTGCTGCACAAGCTGAAGTAGATGCTCCCGCTGTTGTTCTGTCGCTTGGTACTGCTGCGGCAGGCGCTGCATGAAGGCTAGCAGGGAGCGATCCATCTGGAGCGCCGTATTGGCCACGATCTCATCCGTTGCCACATTGGGATTGAGGTGGCTGGGATCAACCCCTAGCTCGACAATGGCGGTTTCCCGCGATCGCAACTGATTCCAGGTTTGAAAAAAATCCGTCAGGGCCAGCCGCTGCTGCCCCAGCCCCCGATAGCGGTTGCTCATCGACTGGACAAAGGCCATCAGCACCGGATCAAGCAAGGCCAAATCTGGCTGAATCGTGGAGACAGATTGGAGATTTGCGATCGCAACTTCGCGGGTTGGATAGCGACCCCAAAGCTGAGCCAGTCGAATCACGGCTTCCCGCTGGTGGGGATAGCCCGCATAGAACTGGGGCACCTGCTGCGCAAAAATCAGCAGCGGCTGATCCAGCAGCGACGGATCAAAGCTGTCCAGGGTCTGTCCTTTGGGCAACTCCAGCTCCAACGACTGAATCACCTCCTGTGGCGTGTCCAGCTTGCGCCAGAGCCGCAGCAGCTCCATCAGCGCCTGCCGCTGATAGCCCAAGCCACTGTAAGTACGCGGCACGGTGCGGACAAAGCTGAGCAATGCCCTATCTAAACCGGAGTCGGCAACGTCCTGAGCGGCATCAATCGTTTGGGATTCAGGATTGTCTACCGTTGGAATAGCGTCTAGATAAGCCGCCAGCAAAGCCTGTGGATCAGACGGTTCTAACCGCGTGGCCAGCGGCATCGTTTCCGGTGGTACATACCCATCCGCCACGGTGCGAATAAAGCGATCGCTATAGCGATCTTGCCCCGACTGCCAAAAATCATCGGGTTGCCACCCCTTCGCGGTCAGGTAGCTGACTAGACTGCGCAGCGTATTGGCGGCGTAGTGAACCTGATTCACAACTGTATTGACGGCATCTCCCGGCAGTTGATTGGCGGGCGTCATTCCCAAACCGCTGTCCCCATCGGGTAAATAGGGCTGTCGCTGTACAGCATAGAGCGCTGCCAGTAAGGGCGCATGAATGCCCGTTCGGGCTGCCGCTTGGACATACAGTGCGTCTCGCTGTGGGGAAACCAGAGGTGCCATGATCCGATACAGTTGCGAAGGATAGAGTGAAATCCATCACAATGTACGTGCTTTATGGCGAAAATGCAGTCCCTCACAGCCAAAACTTTTGAAAAGATTTGTTTCATCGCCACCGACATGGACGGGACGCTGACGCGTCACGGTCGCTTTACGCCTGCACTACTACAGGCTTTGACCGATCTGGCTAAGGCTGATATCACCGTGCTGATTGTGACCGGACGCTCCGCTGGCTGGGTGAGCGCGATCGCACATTACCTCCCGGTTGCAGGTGCGATCGCAGAAAATGGCGGCGCATTGTTTATGCCAAAATGCGATCGCGATACGACAGCACCTGAGTTATTGGTACCGATTACTGACTTAATTCAGCATCGGCAGGCGCTCCAAGCGGCATTTCAATCCCTACAGGTCAAATTTCCCCACCTGCGCGAAGCAGCGGACAATGCCTATCGGCTAACCGACTGGACGTTTGATGTTGCAGGCTTTAGCCCGGAAGACCTGGACTGGATGCGAGCACATCTGGCTCAGCAGGGCTGGGGCTTCACCTACAGCACCGTGCAGTGCCACATCAAGCTGGCTGAACAAGAAAAATCGGCGGGTCTACAGTCCGTCCTGCAACAGCACTTTCCCCAGGTGGAACCTACTCAACTGCTCACCGTCGGTGATAGCCCCAACGACGAAAGCCTATTTAATCCAAATCTATTTCCTCATTCGGTTGGGGTGGCGAATATTCGAGATTACTGCGATCGCATGCAGCATCAGCCTCGTTATGTCACTATTGCTGCCGAAGCCGAAGGCTTTTGTGAACTGGCACAGTATTTGAGAAGTGCTGAGGGTTGAGAGTTGGGTTTTGGGTTTTAGGTGCTGGTGCTGAAGGAAATAAAGTCGCCTGACTTTTCTCCGCACTGTCCTAGTAGTCTGTCAAAGTAAAGATGAGGGGTAGAAGAATTTTGAAAATATTGCGGAGCAATATTTTCAAAATTCTTCTACCCCTCAAAACACACTTGACAAAGCACTAGTTCGCAAAAAACAGGGGTTTGTCTGCTGACAAACCCCTTACCCGAGTTTTAAAATTTTGATCAAAACAGCAGTACTTACAGCGATGCTTATAGCTGTCCTGGCCCATCGGGTGAAATCTCAACTCCGCCGCGCTGAATCGTGCCACCATCTGAAACCAGATCGTTGAGATTCGTGAGTTCAACTCCCATTTCTCCAGCCGCTTGACGCAGTGCGCTCATGAATGAATCAATATCGTCATAGCCACAGCGAGATGCAGCGACATCGGTGCCTTGAGCGGCATTGGCTTTAGCGCAATCAACTAAATCCGTTCCAGTTAAAGGTCGAGTCTGGGACATATTAATACGGTTAATTATTGGCAGATATAAAAACAAAGTGGCAGAGATAGCTAATTTGAGCAATTCTATTAGTCAAATCAAATCAGCCGAGAACTACTGCTTTCAATCAGGCTAACGAACTGGCTTACCATTATCCTGTCCCCTAAGTAAGAACTTTAAATTCCCCAGACGCAATTCAGCCTCAACTCAGCTTAAAAACCCCAGAACCGTTTTAGCGGTTAAGCTAAAACGGTTCTGGGGCTTGTTAATTGCAATCACACTGCAACGAGAGAGAATTATGCCGCTTCCCTGGGTTATGGGTGAAAATTAATCCTCAGCACTCAGCACCTAAAGCCCAAAACCCAGTACCTCATCTATAGCGCTATTCCCTAGAACTGGCATCTAAACCCTTCTCGATGCAGCAGGTGCGATCGCGGCTGAACGAGGTGAACTTGCGGATGAAGTTACCGGTGGCAGTGCTGCCGGATCGGGTTCCGGTACTAGAAACTGGCGAATCAGGCGAGCCGCTGCTCTCTGGGCCAATTGACCGGCAATTTTCTGGCCCATCTGATGGGTTTCTGGCTTCGTCAAGAGCTGAGGCACCAGGGACGCGACTTTGATCGGATCAAATCCCTGCGTTTCCCGCAGAATGCCGATAATTCGCTGGATATGCTCTAAATTCTTTTGTGCTTCAGCATTATTAGTTGGTTTGGCTGGAGCCGCACCGCCAATCCGAGGTTCAAAGCCAATGCGTTCGCTGATGCCACGGGTAAACCGCTGAATCGCATTCTGTCCTAGGTAATCAACGTTGTTGACGATTTCCGAGGCAATGCGATCGCGGATAAATGCGCCCCGTTCGGAGAACAAGAAGTCAACGGTTTGATCCAGCACCGCATCCAAATCGTAGTCCTGGCTGTCTTTGGCGTTGCGTAGCAGGTTTTCTAAGCGATTCCAACGGAAGCTACCGTCTTTGAACAGTAAATCTCGTAAGGAGGCGCGCAGTTCAGGTGAGGGATCAGTCAGCAGTCGCTTAGCGATGTAGGGATACGCCTGACTCAGAACCTTAAACTCCGGATCGACGTTAATAGCAATCCCTTCCAGCGTCACCAGTGAACGGATAATTAGCGCATAGTAAGCGGGCACCCGGAACGGGTACTCGTACATCAACTCCGAGAGCTGATCGGTGATGCTTTTGAAGTTTAGCTCAGCCACGCTGGCACCCAAGGCGTTACCAAATACGTTTGCCAGCGCAGGCACAATCGGCGCGAGGTTAGTGTCGGGCGTCAGGAACTCCAGTTTCACATAGTCTTTCACCAGCGACTCAAAATCCCGGTTGACCATGTGGACAACCGCCTCAATCAGGCCATAGCGCTGATAGGGCTTGACTTCGCTCATCATACCGAAGTCGAGATAGGCTAGCTTGCCGTCGGGTGTTGCCAGCAAATTACCCGGATGTGGATCGGCGTGGAAAAAGCCGTGCTCCAGTAGCTGCCGTAAAGAACACTGAACCCCCACATCAATCAGGTAGCGGGCATCAATTCCTTGTGCAGCTAACAAATCGGGTCGAGTTAATTTCGTGCCCGTAATCCACTCCATCGTCAGGACGCGCCGCCCCGTATACTCCCAGTAAATCGTGGGCACGTAAACATCGCGCAAGTGACCATAGAGATCGGCAAAGCGCTCGGCATTTCGTCCCTCATGGGTGTAATCCATCTCTTCAAAAATGCGGGCACCGAACTCATCCATGATGCCGACTAAGTCGCTGCGCACCTGCTTAAGGTTGCTGGCCCATTTCGCTAGTCCCCGCAGAATAAATAAGTCCAGGGTAATTCGCTCTGCAAGGCCAGGACGCTGAACTTTAACGGCTACCTCTTCGCCCGAAAATAACCGACCGCGATAGACCTGTCCTAACGAAGCGGCTGAAACGGGATTGGGTGACAGTTCGGCATACAGAGAACTCGGCGGTGCGCCAAGTTCCTCTTCGATGAAGTGAAAAGCAATTTCATTCGGAAATGCGGGCAGCTGATCCTGGAGCTGAGTTAGCTCGTCTAAATACAGTGGCGGAACCAAGTCGGGGCGAGTAGAGAGTGCTTGCCCAATCTTGATGTAGGCTGGCCCCAAATTAGTCAGTAAGTTCCGTAACTGCACAGCCCGCTTAAGCTCATTCTTCTTAGCCTGACCCGTGCGACCGTCCCACCAAAGTTTCAGGTAAAAGAAAAGCATTGGACCTAAGATGCCAAAGATCCGCCCCACGACTTGAAACGGACGACTGCGATAGATGGCTGCGATCGCATCTGGGTCATAGACGATTTCTTCTCCAGACTCAAACTCTGCAACCGCCTCCCCTGTAGAGCTTTTCTGAAGCGGGTAGTCGGATGCAAATGGGCCATCAACACTGGGAACTGCATAGGCGGACTGCTGCTGAGTGGACGACTCGATTGGATCTGTTACCGCAATTGAAGATGGGGCGGCCTCTGCAGAAGCTGCAGGAGTTGCAAGTGCCGTCGCTTGAGTTTCAGATAACCTCGTCGTCATATAGCCTCCGAAGGCAAAATTGAGCAAAATGAGCGGATATTAAAGCAGAGCGTTTAAGAACAACTCCAATCAACGATATCGTTGCAATTCAGGCGAATTGAATGTGTGCCGCTTAGAAACAAGGTATCAACTTCTTCCAATTGCCACATCGACTGAGCAGTAGAAAAACTACGCCATCGTTTGTAGAGTGTCATTCTTAAACACGTTACGTAACACATTGTAACAATCGTTCTCAGTTTGATCTCTATAAATGGTGTGGAGATGTATGCAAATCCTCATAATAAAACCGAGCGAATAGGCAAAAGGCAGGCTCAGCCTGCTTTTTGCCTATTCGCTCGGTTTTTAGCTATTTAGACCAGCTCAGCAGCCGTATCGTCAACTAAATTATTTTCTTGCCGCAGGTACGCTTCAATAAACTCGGCCAATTCACCATTCATTACATCGTCGATCGCGGTTGTCTCCTCCCCAGTGCGTAAATCTTTCACCATCTGATAGGGATGGAAGACATAGTTGCGGATCTGGTTGCCCCAGGCTGCTTCAACCATATCGCCTCGAATATCAGCAACCTCTTTGGCTCGCTGTTCTTGGGCAATTAGCAGCAGCTTGGCTTTTAGAATCGCCATCGCTTTCTCGCGGTTTTGCAGTTGCGATCGCTCTTGGGTACAGCGCACCGAAATCCCGGTAGGAATGTGGGTAATCCGTACCGCTGTCTCCACCTTATTCACGTTTTGGCCACCGGCACCACCAGAGCGTGAGGTGTTAATGTCCAGGTCTTTTTCGGGAATATTCAGCTCAATCGTGTCATCCAGCACGGGCATTACTTCCACCCCCGCGAAACTGGTTTGGCGCTTGCCGTTGGCATTGAATGGCGAAATGCGCACGAGCCGATGGGTACCTTTCTCCGACTTGAGATAGCCGTAGGCATACTTACCATCAATTTCTAACGTGGCGGACTTGATTCCCGCTTCGTCGCCCTCTGAGATTTCCGTCAGGTGAACCTTGTATCCTTGAGCTTCACCCCAGCGCGTATACATGCGCAACAGCATCTCCGCCCAGTCTTGGGCATCCGTGCCGCCTGCACCCGCGTTGATCGACAGCACTGCGCCCCGCTGGTCATACGGGCCTGACAGCAACTGCTGCAGTTCCCACTGATCCAGCGCCCGATAAAGCTGCTGTACCGTTTCCTGCGCTTCCTGAAGCAGCGCCTCATCAGCGGCTTCGCCGTCCATTAATTCAACAAAGGACTGCACATCGTCCAGTTGCGATCGCCACTGATCCATCTGCTCCAGGTGAGACTTTAGATCGTTAAGCTCCTGCATCTGCTGCTGGGCATGATCGGGGTTGTCCCAAAAGTCGGGCTGAGCCGCGAGCTGCTCTAAATCTTGAATCTTGGCGGTAAGTGCGGGAACGTCAAAGATAGTCCTGGGCTTTGCCCAGGCGACTCGACAGTTGTTCTACGTCGCGTTTAATGTCCAATACATCCATAAGCTGTGATATCAGGTATGAAATTTGTGAAAAGCTGTATATCCAGTGTCTGGTAAAAATCAAAAATTGACTACCGGATAAAAGTCTCCGTAGCTCGCGCCTCGTCAGTTCTCGTTCGACTCAGCTGGTTTCTCCTTCCTGTGCTTCCTACCCAAAGTGCGATCGCGCTTTCTTAAGTAAAGTGACTTGAGTGGCTTATATATTTTTTGACCGTATAATATTTTGCTGCCTGAATTTACTAAATAAAGCACCTGATCAATTTTGAAAATATGATTGAATGTGGGAGCGGAACTAGTACTTCGGTCAATTGATCAGGCAGTTAATCAAGTCGTTAAGAATGCATTAATAAAAGTTGTATTTTAACTACCCCAATAATCAATTTTGATGATTTTGGCCTTAAGAATTAGTTCAATTTAACTAACCGGATTTTTTAGATTTGCCTAATTGCGTTTCAGTGAAATCCGTATAATCTGGAAATGCATTGTTGCCTTTTTTACGTTGATTCGGAGATACTAAATACGGGGCTTAGATAAACTTATCATCGGCTAGTAAATAAATTTCCAGTCATGCTTATACAGAAAGCTATACGTACCTTCCGGCGACAGTTGTGCATTCGTGACAAGATTAGCGTTGGCTATATCTTGATCCTCAGTATCACCGTGATTGGAACGGGTGTTGGCTTTGCCATTTCCCATCGATATGAGCGTGCAGCTATCCGAAATCTGGCCGAAACACGCTTGCAGGAAAGCCGTTTGAGGGATTTGCAGACAAACATTGCTGCGCTACCGTTTCATCAACAAATTTTGCTAAATAGTCTGGGCAGTCCCGAAGAGTTTCAGCGTCAGCAACTGGAAATCAATCAAAGGCTAGCCGTTGCCGAGCAGTCTTTTCAGCAACTTAGGGGTGATGCTACTGTTGTAAGTTCTCCAAAATTGTTAGCGCTATTAGACTCGCATCGCACAACCCTTAGCGTTTATCAACGTGAACTGGAAATCCTGATCGACGAGTTTCCGGTATATTCCAGCACAGGCGAGCAGCGAAACGTTTCAATACAGACTTATCTAAAATTTGTTAAAAGTCCCAAGTCCCGACGACTGTATCTGTTGACTCAAGATATTGCGCCATTTGTGCAAACAGCCTCCCAGCGCTATCAGGTCGCTCAGCAAAATTTAAATGCTGCTGAAAGAGCACAAGTTCATATCATTATTGCTAGCGCTTTTATTTCAATTATTTTGTCAATTTTATGTGCTTGGCTGACGAGTCGCGCGATTACAAAGCCGCTGAATCAGGTGACGCAGATTGCTCGTCGAGTGCGGGATGAAAATAATCTGGATCTACATGTACCTGTCGCCAGCTTTGATGAAGTGGGAGATTTGGCAACAAGCTTTAATCAGTTGATTCAGCAAATTAGACGTTTATTAGATGCCCAACGGCAGGAACAAGCCGAAAAATTGATTGAAAGTGAGAGAATGGCTAGCTTAGGCCGGATGCTCGCTGGCGTGGCTCACGAAATCAATAATCCCATCAATTTCGTCTATGGAAACATCAATTTTGCTGAAAACTATATCAATGATCTATTTCAGCTAATTCAAATCTATGAGACAGAACTCTCGCCGTTATCTGACCGGATACAAGATGCGAGAGAAGAACTGGATTTAGAGTTCATCAAATCAGATCTGCCTAAGCTCTTGTCATCAATGAAAGTTGGTTCAGAACGAGCAAGACAGATTGTGCTCAGTTTACGCAATTTCTCGCGATTGAACGAATCGGAAACGCATCTCTTGAATGTTCATGATTGTATTGATGGTGCGTTATTGATTTTGCGAAATCGAATTAAAAATCATATTCAAGTCAATTGCCACTATGGCTCAATTCCTGAAATTGAGGGATATGCAGGTTCGCTTTATCAGGTTTTCACCAATTTAATCGGTAATGCGATTGATGCCTTGGAAGAACAAGCTACAGAGTCAGTGAAGCAGATTCAAATTACGACTGGGCAGCACCTGAAAGGGTGACAACATAGCTAGATAGCTTGCTGCATCAAGGATAGGGCACGGAGACCCCGCTGAAAATAGAGGCGTTTGTGGGGTTTGAGCGCCATCAACTGAAACGCTTGATTGGCCCACAGTTCCATCCCATACGTCCACCGTTGCCCATAGAGAGCCAAGCTGAACTCACTGTGTCGCAAGGTTTTATCTTGGTGTTTTTGAATACGTCCAGCATAGTGGTCAATGCGGAGTTGCCGCATCCATTGCCCCTGTAGGGTGGCCAAACTGTACGCGATCGCAATGAGTAAGAGCAAGGCTAAAAATCGGGGTTCATTGACCTTGGTGTCCTCTAAGTTGTAGCCCCCAGTCTTACAGTCCTTGAAGAGCTGCTCAATGCCCCAGCGACAGCGATAGATCTCAATGGCCTGCTTCAAATTAGGCAGATTGGTGAGAATATACCAGGGGTCTTTCGGGCCTTTGTTACGATAGCTTCGTTTCCAATAGATCGCCAAATTAAAGGGACCCAACCCATCGCCTTTGTTGGCCAAGATGCCCCGATAGAACTGTCTCATGCCGGGTTGAATGCCCAAGTCTTTCACCACGGTATACTCCTGTTGCACACTCACTTGAAAATGAAGGTCTTTCTTCTGCCGCAAGGCAAACATGATGCCCCTGGAGTCTAGCCATTTAGCTAGTTTTGGACTATGGAACTCTCGGTCTCCAAGCACTAAGACGGGGTAGGATTTCAACAGGGGGAAAACGGCTTTTAGCAGTCGTTTTTGAGTCCGAAGGTCGCTGTTGCCGCTTTGCTTTAAGACCTCCCAATACAGGGGCAGGGCATGGGTGCCCCAGATCAGAGAGACCATGAAGATATTTCGCCCTTTCCACTGAGTGCGGTCAATCGCCAGAATCCAGTAGCCATACTTTTGATGCTTCAGTTGTTTGAGGCGGCGGCGTTGGGATCGATTCAATCCCCGTCCGGTTTGCTCTTGCCGAATCCAGTATTTCACCAGCGGAAACCACAGCAGTTTGACCCTCAGTTGAGGCAAGACTAAAAACCGCTGTAAGTTCCGTTTTCGACTGCCATATTGAATCGGTTGAGGAAAGACACTGGCTAAAACTGACAGTTTGACCTGACGATGGGCCTGTAGCAAACATAACAAGAGCTGCAGGGTCAAATACTGCGGGTCGCTCAGATGAGCTTGGAGGGTGGTTTGGTAGAATGCAGGAAACATATTTGGTTGGGGGAGTCTGCTCAAGGCTCCCTATTTCTTTGCCTCTGTTATTCTCTCAAAGCTTTGTCCACCTTGGTTCTGAACTCGCTTGTCACCCGGTTAGGGGCAGCACAACAACGAACAAATTTATGTTGAAATTGCTGATAATGGCCCTGGCATTCCCGAGCATGTGAGAGAACGCATTTTTGAGCCGTTTTTTACCACTAAACCTGCCGATATTGGCACGGGTTTGGGTCTAGCGATCAGTCGTCGTGCTATCGATCGGCATCAAGGATAGATGACCTGCGAATCCCAGGTAGGGCATGGAACACGGTTTACAATTTTTCTGCCGGTTCAGTTACAGAGCAGTCAGTTAGAACCAACTGAGACTATCTCTACCAAGATGCCAGATCAGGCCGAAGAAGATGGGCAGCTATGCCAAATGTATTAACGCTTATTGTTTGTGGCAAATTGCAGAGTGAGGGTTTACCTTTTCTTAATTAAGTATCGAAATTTGACATTTATCGATTGCGCTCCTGCTTTCGTCTGAAACTAAAGGTAAAAGCCCTAATAAGGAGTTGGCAAAATGGTTAATCAACTTCAGGGTCAAGTCAAACCATCATCCCCATTTCCCCCCCACGATTTGCTGGCAACGCTACAAATCCTGCGCCAGGATGTTGAGACCGAAGCACTAGAGATCTTTAATGAATGGAAAGCCTATATCCAACGCCCAGAATTTTTGCCAAGTGCGTTGAATCTAGCTCGCTATCTGGCGCTACGTCGCCACGACCTCCGCTCTCTCCAAACGACCTTGATGCCTTGGGGTCTGTCGTCACTGGGCCGCATTGAAGCACGGGTGATGCCCAATTTAGATGCAGTGATTGCTACCCTCAAAGTAATCTGTGGTGAAAGAGAAGGAGCGATTCATCCACCCCTTGAGGCGTTTTTTGAAGGCGATCGCATACTTCAACGCCACGCTGCAAACTTGCTGGGTCAACCTTTAGGTCATCGCCGTGTTCAAATTATGGTCACTCTGCCCACTGAGGCAGCCACAAATTATGACCTAGTTCGAGAGATTGTGGTACGAGGGGCAAGTTGTGTGCGAATCAACTGTGCTCATGATGATGCAACAGCTTGGGGCAGTATGATTGCTCATACCTGTCGAGCCGAGTTGGAAACTGACAGAGCCTGCAAAGTCATGATGGATCTGGCTGGGCCTAAAATTCGCACTGGCCCAGTTTTCGTCCCGCCGGATCAGAAGCGGTTATTTCATGGAGACTATCTGATTTTGTCTCGCTCAGTTCCTCACTTCAGCATCATGCAAGAACTTGACAGCCCACCTCCATCGCCGACAAGCTACTTCCAAACATCCTGCACAGTGCCTGAAATTCTAGAACAGCTCACTGTAGATACCCCTGTTTACATTGATGATGGCAAAATTCGTACCCGCGTTGTGGATCTTCACTATCCGCTACCCGATGGCGAAGATGCGCTGTTACTTCAAGTAACCCACGCTCGCCCCAAAGGCGAGAGATTAAAATCAGAAAAAGGGCTCAACTTTCCGGGTACAGTTTTGCCCCTAAGTCCTTTGACAGAGAAAGATTTTAAAGATCTGGACTTTGTTGCACGTCATGCTGACATTATTGGCTATTCGTTTGTTCAACATGCGGGTGATATCGATTTGCTTCAGGCAGAGCTTGATAAGCGATGTCAGGGGACAGAAAAAAATCCAGCGATTGTGGCCAAGATTGAAACTCCTGTGGCAGTCCGCAACTTGCCTGAGCTGATCATTCACGCAGCAGGTAAGCGGTCATTTGGGGTGATGATTGCGCGGGGAGATCTCGCCGTTGAAATTGGTTATCAGCGCTTGGCAGAGATGCAGGAGGAAATCCTTTGGCTCTGTGAAGCGGCTCATGTGCCTGTTATCTGGGCTACACAAGTGCTAGAAAATTTGGTGAAGAAGGGCGCACCTTCTCGTGGAGAAATGACCGATGCGGCAATGGCGGAACGAGCCGAATGCGTCATGCTAAATAAGGGGCCATTCATCGCAGAAGCCATTACAATTCTGGACGATGTCCTGACTCGGATGGAAGCCCACCAGATGAAGAAAACACCACAGCTACGAGCACTCCATTCTTGGTGCGAATGAACTGGCTTGCTGGTGTAAGGCTTTCTAACGTAATTCAACGTAATATGAAGTCCGTTTGAAAATTCGCCATTTCTTTTTGTGAAATGCTTGCTTGGCGAGCGTTTCGCAAAAGGAAATTGAGTTTTTACACGCAGATTTGACGTAAAGACTACCAAATCTTAAATGCCAATTAAACTCTTTCGCGGCATAAATTTGTCAAGATCAATGATGTAGATAAGCGATCGGAGGACGAGCCATGATCAATCAAGTCGAAGCCGATTCTCTGCATGTGACACAACCTGCCCGCTTAGACCCGCAGCAGTTTAAAGAGTGGTCTAGGTTGGTGCGGCAACAGATGATGGCGTGCTTGAGAAAGCGGAGCCGTTTAAATATTGAGTCCTGTTCAGACGATTAGGAACTGGTTAAACTCTCTTGGCAAAGCGGTCGAGAAATTTCAATGCTTCTTCAGGGCCAAATTGAATTTGCGGAATACCTCGGACAACGAGCAGCCAATTTTCATCCTGAGCCATCAGATACCACTCTGGTGCCCGACCGTTAGGTTGAATCCGGCAACCCTCTTGTTCAGAGAGCAGACAGGCTAAGCCACAATTAGCGGCTTTAGTTAACAGTTGCTGGCAGACGGCAGCCATGTCCTGTTTCATCGCGCTGTCCAAACAGAATAACAGTTTAAATTTACGTTAAACATAAACGGCTAGCTAACCAAATCAGTAAGAGCTGATACTCTCCTTAGCGAAACAGATGAAGTCCGCTCGCAACCTTACTATACGAGGCTGTTGTAAATCTTCTCTTCCGTCGCAGAGAGAGCAGTCAAAGTTTAGGCTAATTTAAATATATTCGTTTGAGGTGATGTAGCGATGAATACTGATAATCATCCGGTGATTGGAAAACAAGAGTTTTTACAAGCCCGTAGCCAATACTACGGTGAGTTCAGCCCTGAGCAGTTGGCGTTCAATATTAATCTGCAGGAGTTTGCGCATCAGGTTAGTTATCTGTGTGCTTTAGAGACGGGTGGCAAAATTCCAGCGGGTGAAGCGTACCAAGGGATTAAGCAGGCGTGGAAAGAACTCAAGCGCACGAAGAAAGGACTGGGAATTGCAGATAATGAATCGTCCCAAGCTGATGAAGCGTGAGACAGGGATGGCAGTTCATGTCGTGTCGTTGCTTCATGATGTATTCTGCATGACTTGAGAATTTAAACAATTTTGGTTTGCTGATAAACATAGTGTCTTCACAGGAGGCATGATGGCTATGCTTTCACCAGCTCCCCAATCATCTACGCCGCAATTATCGGTTCCACAATGGGCAATATTTCAGAAACGTCGCTGCGTGATGGCCTTAAGTTTATTGCTGACAACTGTTGGCTGTTCCGCTTCAATTGAATCAACTGAATCTACTCAGCCTGAATTGGCAGAGGTATCATCACCAACTGCGATCGCAATTGATGGATCGAGTACGGTCTATCCAATTTCGGATGAAGTGGCGAAGGAATATCAGTTTGAAAAGGCGGAGGCTGCTCCTTCAATTGACGTGGCGTTCTCTGGTACGACGGGTGGCTTTCGCAAATTCTGTGCGGGAGAAACCGATATTAACGGGGCATCTCGCCCGATTACCAAAGATGAGATGGCTGCCTGTAAGGATGCTGGTGTGGAATATATCGAGTTGCCAGTGGCCTTTGATGCCTTGACCATTGCGGTTCATCCCGACAACGACTGGGCTGAGGACATCACCGTTGATAAGTTGAAGATGCTGTGGGAACCAGCAGCAGAAGGGCAGATTAGCCGCTGGAATCAGATTCGCCCAAACTGGCCGGATGAGCCAATTAACCTCTATGGTGCAGATCAAGATTCGGGAACGTTTGACTACTTCGCTGAGGCCATTATAGGTGAATCCGGAGCGAGCCGCACCGATTACACCGCCAGCGAAGACGATACCGAATTGGTGCGGGGTGTTCGTACCGATCCAAACAGCCTGGGATATTTTGGCTATGCCTACTACGAAGAGAGCCAAACGGCTTTGAAGGCGCTCAGTATCGACAACGGCAATGGGCCAGTGCCACCATCCGACGAAACGGTAAGCAGTGGTGAGTACCAGCCGCTGACCCGGCCTTTGTTTATCTACGTCAGTGTGGATGCGCTGGAGCAAAAACCTGAACTAGAGGCCTTTGTGGATTATTACCTAACGAACGCTCGTTATCTGATTCCAGTGGTAGGATACACGGCGCTGCCGGAAGAGGCTCATGCGATCGCACATGAGCACTTGAAAAACCGCAAAGTGGGCACCGTCTTTGAGGGCGAGGCTCGCTTTGATCTGACGATTGAAGAACTGCTGAAGCGAGAAGCTGAATTTTAGGAAACGTCTATTAATCAGGCTTTTCAAGCGGGAAGCAGGAAGCTGAATTTCAGGTCGGCAATTCATGAGGTATTTCAAGTGGCATGAGCTTGACGGGGATTTGCTTTCGTAGCTCTTGCAGCAGACGATGGGCTTGATAATCATAGAGTTCAAGCTCCATTTCTCCCGGCAACTGCTGCATAAAGGCTCTGGCTATTTCCAAATCGCAGCCTGAGATATTGGCTAGGGTGTTGCCTGCTTCTAGCGTGAACTCTCGATTTAGGGGCTGTTTGACGATGAGTTGCCAGCGTCGGGGCGGTGTCAATTCGCCGCGCTCAATCCGTCGCAGCCCATTGATGGACGATAGCAGCACCACTCGATCGCCAGCATGGAGTCGCCAATCGTCTGACGGCATGATCAGCTCTGCCACTTCGCCCGTGATAGTTTGCGATCGCAGATAGTAAACAGGCACAACCCCATATCCATAAGCTACTTGAGCCAATAGCTTACCCACCAACGTATCGCCCTCGGTTACCTCATATTCAGCGACCAGAATCGTTTGTCCACTCAAGGGAAACAGGCTCAGCATATCCTCACCAAATGCAGCACCTGCAAACGCTTCGGCAGACAGAGCATAGGCGCTGAAGGCTCTAGCATTGGGCAGCAGCGCCACGAGGTTGTTGCTAAAGCTTTGATCAGAGGTGCGGATGATGGTGTGAATCGGGTGTTTTACCTGGTCTGCTGTTTCTACGGCTGTGAGCGCAACTTCCAAATTCAGCATTTGGTCATCGGTCACGGCGATCACGCTTTTTGCTGTAGCCAAATTCACGTTAGCGAGTTCGCGCAGAATAGGGCCAGAAAAAACGGGTACTCGGCTTAACAAATCAGATGCGGGGATTTGCTCGGTAATCACAACCAGAGGCTGGTTAAGCGTTTGCAGAAACTGAATGATCTGCTGCCCCACGCGTCCCAATCCAACAACCACAACGTGATCTGACTTCGGCACGGGTGGGCGGCGCTGCAAGAACTCAAATCGAGAACTCAGTAACTGTTCAGCGATCAAACCCAGAATTCCCAGCACCACTAAAAGGCTGGTTAACGTAATGAGTAAGCAGACGAACTGAATCCAACCGGGAATTGGGTCGGCGTCTAAACCACCGAATACGTCGCCATAACCGCCCAGTAACAAGATGACGCCAAGCGACATGGCCTTTTGCCAGGTGAGCCCAGAGACACTGAGCTTCAGCAGCATCGTTCCAATCACCCACAGGCTAACAGCGGTTAACGTGCTAAACACCAACATTCGTTGAATTCGCTTTTCTCGGCCCCACTGCCAAAAGCGTGCCAACCGCTGCCGCCAATCATCTTGAATCAGATCTTGCAGTCTGCTCTGAATCCGCTGCCAAATGCCCTGCGATCGCAGTTGTGCCTGTGGCGTTGAATTCGGGCTATTTTCCATCAGCTCAACATAGGCAACCCAATCACCTGCATTAACGGACATATCCGGCAGCCAGCGATGAAAAATAGATGATCCAGTCGTGGCCCTTCTCAGCGATAGATCGTATGGGTAAGCAGGTTGGAAGTCCAGTAGCCGATGATGCTTGCGATGGAGCCGATGAATGGGAAATTTATCGAAGCGATAGTCCGTTGGAGCAACTCGCTGCTGAACAACCCGGAACCAGTAGCTGCCTTTGTTAAAGATGCCTAGAATTTCACCCCCCAAACCAGCCAAGGCAAAGGTGATCGCAGGTAGCTTTGTCGCATCCAGAGCTACAAAGTTACCAAGCTGCCGTTCGAGTAGTTGATTCAGATTTTCGCGAGATGATCGAACGACAATTTGCACCGTTGGATTCAGTCGCCGAACTGCGATCGCGGCTTCAACATTAATACTCTCATCACTCGTCACCAGCAAAATAGCGCGGCAGTGGTGAATGCCAGATTGCTTAAGGATATCCTCTCGACGGCAATCTCCCCGGATGGGAGGCTGGGCCAGCAAATCGGAGAGGTTATCAATCTCCCAATCACCCGCAGGTTCTTGATCAACCCCGACTAGCGTAATGCCAAACTCGTCTGAGGCAAATCGATCCAAATTCAAAATACAGTGCTGCCCCAGACTACCCAAGCCACAGACGATAAAATGCCCCAGCGAAGCGTCATTAGCGAGAGAAGTGAAATCGCTGTATTCTTGATCGTCGTTGCAGCTCTGGTTGTTCAATTGAGTCCCTGCTCTTTCTAGGCAAAGCGATCCAGAAACTTCAGCGCTTCTTCAGGGCCAAATTGAATTTGCGGAATACCTCGAACAACGAGCAACCACCGATCGTCTTGAGCGACGAGATACCATTCTGGCAGATCACTGCAAGGCTGAATCCGACAGCTATCCGCCTCCAATGTCAGACAGGCCAATCCGTATTTAGAAGCTTTGGCCAATAGCGGCTGGAATGCAGCAACTATAGACTTTTTCATCTCAACAGTTCAACCACAACAACAGTTGACTGCAACGTAACATGCGCTACCCATGATCTAGTTACTTCTTAAGCAAAAAGATGGCTTCTATCTATGGGTGTGTATATCCAAATGTATATTCTTCTCAAAAAAGCTTCTACGTAGCTTGCATATTCGACATTCCAACCCAGGAAAACGGCTTTAGCAGGAGTTGCGATCGCAGTTCAACCCCATGCTGTCCAATGCCACGAGCCTTAAACCGATAGCTGGGGACGATCTGAGATCGTCCCCAGCGATTAACTTAGTTATCTCGATTCAGGAACTAGGAGCCAATTACACCACCATCTTTCTTGGTGACAACAATGGTGCAATCCCGTGGAATCCGGCCACTGCCCTGGGCCGCAGGGAAGTTAGTGGCTGCGGGGTCGCCGTTACCGGGATGCTGGATGTTAATGAACATGGTGCGGCGATTGGGGGTCACTGCGACTCCGGTTATTTCGCAATCTGTCACCCCAGCAAACATGCGCCGAATCTCACCCGTATTGGTGTCAGCTACCAGCATTTGGTCGTTAAGCGTTACCCCGTTGACCGTTGGTTGCCCACCATCGGTTTCGATGAACAGGCGGCCATCAGGGTCAGCCCAGAGACCATCAGGGCTAGCAAAGGCACCGGCTTCATCATTAAAGGTGTCCTGAGCTAATACAAAGATGTCCCAGGTAAAGGTAGTACCGACATGCTGATTGCTATCTTTGAACCGGATAATGTGACCATCGGGATTGGGTGCCAAAGGATTAGCGGCATCCGCGACCTGGCGTTGAGAGTTGTTCGTCAGGGTGCAGTAAATTTCACCTGTCGGTGCCAGCGTCGTCCACTCCGGACGATCCATCGGCGTAGCACCCAGAGCATCTGCCGCCAGTCGGGCGTAGGTCAGTATCTCAGCCTGATCGGCGAATTGAGCTTTTAGAACTGGATTATCAACGGTGAGTTCTAGCCAGTCGCCAGTGCCATTGTCATTAAACTTAGCAACATAGAGCTTGCCGCGATCCAACGGGCTGATGCCCCGTGCCTGCATGGAGCGCCAATTGCTGTCTGACACAAACTTATAGATATAGTCAAAGCGCTCGTCGTCTCCCATATAGCAGACGGCCCGACCACCTCGGCCCACAGCGAATGCGACCCCTTCATGCTTGAATCGGCCTAGAGCGGTTCGCTTCACTGGAGTTTGAGAACCATTCATCGGATCAATCTCAACAACCCAGCCAAAGCGATTTTCTTCGTTGACATAATCAGGATTGGACAGGTCAAAGCGAGAGTCGAACAGATGCCAGCCGTAACCAAACCCATCAGCACTGAAACCATAGCGTTCTTGAGCTGGCGTGGGAGTCCAGTCCCCGGAGGCTCCAAAGTAGCCGTTGAAATTCTCCTCACAGGTGAGGTATGTTCCCCAAGGAGTGTACCCGTTAGCACAATTGTTAACTGTCCCTAGAGGAATGGCACTGACATAAGCTGTATCAAGCTAGCAACCTGGCTTTCAAGACGGAGCGAGGTTCCTGCATTCTTGGGAACGGTTTGGGACGGCGCTTTACAACTCGGGGTTCTGAACGGTTGGGTCGAAACGGAATCACCAACTCTCGCACCACGTTTAACAAGGCCTGGTAGCCTCGCCGTCGTTCGGATGGAGCTAGATGCAGCAACTCAGGCCGGAAGTGATTGAACTGTTGCCGAGCACCTTGTAGAGAGACTCGCAACACCCCGACCTCGCCGTCGGCTGTCGCCTCCCACATCAGGGTGCGAAGCAGATTGTAGGCCAACAGATGCACCCAAATACTTTTGCTCACCATGGTGGGTGTTTTGGCAGCAATCATCTCCATGGCTAAGGTGGTTTTGAGATGCCGGAGATTAACTTCGGCGGCCTGCCAGCGGAGCTGATAGAGTTCGGCAAGTTTAGCTTTGGGATAGCGGTTGGGATCGAGTAGCGTCGTTACCACCACAAAGTTGGTCGGGCGAAACCCAGGAACCTGAATGAAGAGATACACTTCCCGCACCTCAATGGATGCCGCCAGAGCCTCGAACTCCTGCGGCTTGAGGGCTTGAGGGCATTGCTTCGGGCGCTGCCAGCGGACGATGTGATCGCCAATGCCCAGTTTTTTGCCCCGTCTGAAATCGCAGCGGCGCTGATGATGCTTGCGAAAGACAGCATCGGCTCCCATCCGGGCGACCCAGGCCAAATCTACATAGGTGCCATAGGCTGAATCGGCCACCACCACATCCTCGGGGCGCAGTTTCTGATAGAGTTGGCGGGCTAGACGCCATTCACTCACCCGCAACGGAGCCATCGCCACGGCCATAACCGCTCCCGTGGTGACACAAAACCACACTTGGAGTTTGAGAATCGGAAAGCCGCAGCCCTCTTTCTGATTGCTGTGTTGAGGATACTCGGCTTGGTTGGCCTGCGTGTCACTCATCAAGACCGTCGTCGCATCAAAGGCTTTAACCGGACGGCCACACCAGCGTTGCTCTGGGGAGACTTGGCGCTGCAACGCCCTCACCACCCGCTCGAACAGGGGCGGAAATATCGACTCGGGAAGGCGTTTTCGTGCTTTACTATAGCCCCCGGTATCGGCTGAGGGCACCTCCAATCCCGACACGCTCATCCAGGTCACCACTCGCTTGACTGCATGGCTGAGACTGCTGTCGGCATCCAGCACTTGGGAGAGCCAACTCCACAGGACGACCATGGGAGTGTAGAGGACTTGTCGATATCGGATTCCCTGCTCGCTCAGCACAGTTTCAATCTCTGCTTCCGGCAGCATCTCAGCAAAGGGTAGACCGATGCTGCTCTGATAGTTGGCCTTGAGAACGTCCGCACGATTCGGCATCATAGAGGCAAGGTTATGGGCTTCAACGGTTTGATTCTGACAAATCAGGCGCTTGAAGCCTTTTTTGCTCTCTTATGTCAGTGCCATTCGTCCCTAGAGGACTATTGCCTGCAGCAGTCTTGAGTAGATCGCTACCAGCAGCAGGCCCACTGAAGGTGACTGGAGTGTTGACATGAATGCGGCGGGCATTGCTGCTCTCGACGTTTTGCCAGCTACCGTTGACTTTCTTGATCTCTACCACCGCAACGCCGTGAGCATGCTGGGAAAGCCGCACATCTGCCAAACTATCTGGCTCTGCCTTACCTAAAACATGGTCGTTTGTTCCAAATTCGTGGTTGATGGCTAACATGCCGTGGTCGTTGCTGTCGTCGATCGGGAAGAACCACATGCCGTCATGACCAATCCCCACCATTTCCGTTTGTTCATTGGCAGTGGGACGGGTATTGGGTTCACCATCGTAGCTCGGACCACCGGGCTGAATTGGGGTACCCCAGGGAATCAGCACCTCGTATTGATAATCTGTCGAAATAGCCGGTACAGCACCAGCACTCTCAGCAGGAGGCACAAACGGGAAATTAATCAGGCTGCTGTTCTGGGCAATTTGGGTACCACTACCAATCCCACTACCGATAACAGTACTCGATTCAGAAGAAGTGGTTGCCGCAACTGCTCGCCCAACCAATGCTTTGTTACCGGCCAACGCCGCTAAAAAGCCAGTGGCTGATAGGGCTGCTCCGCGCACCAATACATTGCGTCGGGACATCCGAACTCGCAGAACGTCCTCAAATGGACGATTGCCCGACTTGTTACTAATACCGTCGTCATGAATCACTGATGTTCTCCTCTCAAATATTGCCTTGGTTATAAATAACAGCAAACGGAAATCGCATCTTTTCTAGCTCGATACTATTGGAAAAAATCGATCAGAATTCAGGTTTTGCTAAACCCTAAATCCGTATATCTAAACTAGAAAAGCTTTTAAGTGACTGGGAGAGCAACGATATACCTCACTCCCAATTATTGATTAGGCATGATATTAGCTAATCTAAGTCATCCAAATATTGCTGCGCCTGTTCTCCTGTTAACCGCCTTTCATCAAGAGCACGGTCAATCTGAACAGCGCTAATATTTGAAATATTGGATCTGCTAGGTGCCTGAGCTATGGTTGCATTTACTCCAATATCATGGCGCTGAAACAGCGCATAGGAAGCGTTATAGTACTGACTCCAAGTACTCGCTTGTGGAGTTTCTTGCCACTGGTTGCGAGAAACCGTAGTTGACAGAATTGGAATAATTTCGCCGAGCCGATTACCGAGAACGACGACCTCGATTGTCATAAGACTGTTGTCTCGGCTAAACTCGCGGCTGATTGCATTCGTTGATAGAAACTCAGCCTGGTTCATTAAATCGTGGTATGGAACCTGTCCATCAACCGGAATTTCAAGTGTGATGCTATCTGTCTGCGCCCTAGCTGGCTGATATCCTCCTGCCAAACAATACACCAAGATTGTTGTTGCGATCGCTTTCAATATTTGACGACAAAATATCCGACTTAAGCAGAAAATTGGAAATCCATCTAGAGCCATCGGTAAGAAAGTAGCAGTTAGAACAGTGCAGAAGTAATTGGATTGTCATGCTTATTCACAATAATTTGAGTTTGCCTGATCAAGGTGAAGCTGAGGTTAAATGAAGTTAAAATAAAGGTGCTATCGAAAATATAAATGTCAACAAATAAAAAAGAAAGATGCGATTGAGGAATATTTTTCTCAACCGTATCTTTCTTTTTGTGGATGCTGATTTTTTGGTTGACTGATGGGAATTTTCGGATTGCTGATTTTGAGCAACTGGCTAGACCACTACAAATGATGATTCAGTCAATGTTGCCGTATTGATGCCATTCAGTATGGCCAACATTTCACCATTAGCTAGAACTGCATTTCCGGCAAAGGTCAGTGCGCCAAATTCTAGACCATCCGCCAAACCGATGAAGTCCGTGCCCACTTCGAAGTCCACAATTCGGTCTGTGCCTTCACCTAGCGCCAAGACAAAGGTATCGCTACCCTGGCTACCAGCGGAATCGCCCATCAAACGATCATTGCCAAGGCCGCCGCGCAGCAGGTCATCACCGTCATCGCCCCAAATTTGGTCATTGCCAGCACCGCCAAACAGTGAGTCATTGCCGCCTTTACCACCGATCCGATCATCGCCGTCGCCGCCAAATATAGTGTCGTCGCCACCAACGCTACCGCCGGACTGACGGAAGTTGAGATCGCCCCTCAAAACATCATCCCCATCACCACCAAAAATAGTTGTGTTACCAAGGCCACCTGCGATCGCATCGTCTCCAGCGTAGCCAGCCAGCGTCATATTACTGCCATCGCCTTCTAGCTCGTCATCTGCGTTGGTGCCGCTACGGATCAGGCTTTGGGGATGACGGGGGGCATAACTGCTGGGATCTACTAAGAGCGGATTGTCGAAGGTATTAGCCACGTTTTCCCAGGGAACGAATTTGAAGTTGGTGCTGTTGTTTTCTAGCTCGGTGTCATCTTCGACCACATTCTGCGGATCGTTGGCACCATCCTGTAGCACTAGCAAGCCATTCGGGAAGTTAGGGCCGAGTGGCACGTTGCTCACGTCCAGGCCATCCGATTCATTTACCTGATCGATATCGCCATTGCCGCCAACGATAAAGCTGCTGAGATATTCGTTCGTGCCCTCGCGGCTGAAGACGGCATAGGACGAATCACCCTGACTGTTAGCAATCAGATAGCCAGTCCCGTCAGGCCCGTAGTAGATGTTTAGTCCTTCAATGTCGGGTACTAAATAGTCTGCGCCAATCGATTGCACAACCGCGTAGTCATCGCCGCCATCGGGTTCAGCCAAAAACTTGAGAATGCCGACCTCGTTTTCCAGGGCCACGTACAGCAGTCCCATTTCCTGATCAACGACTAAACCTTCAGACTGGGAATCAACTGGATCACCTGTTGGCACAGGCAAATCAATCATCCGCACCACTTCGGCTCTGACATAGAACTGATCTGCTGGCCCTAGATAGGATACCAGTTCAAGCTGAGCAACCTGGTTACCACTGGCCTGAGTGACAAACGCATAGGACGTTCCGGTCACTGGGCTGGTATAGGTCGCTAAGCCATAGGCCGTCGCTTCACCATCATCTACGCCGAAGATAGTTTCCAGCATGTCGGGAGCGGTAACATCGGTCAGCTCTCCCGTTGCCGGATCGATTTGCAGCACAACGAGCGTATCATTGGCGCGATCGCTAATGACGGCCACATCAACGGGCGTTGTGCCGCCCAGCATCGACGGGCGCTCCAGGCCGTAAACCAAATCGACATTGTTATAGCGAATATCGCCATAGTTATCGGGGCGAAAGGTATCGAGGATATTGCTCTCTAGGTCGAAGCTGACCAAGCCACCATCTTTCAGCGTAGCCAGCACCACACTTTGAGCGGGATCAGTGGGATGCACCCAAATCGCTGGATCGTCGGAGTCGCCTTGAAGCGGCGTCGTACCGTCCTCATCGTCAACCGTCAGCGGCGTTTCAACCACTGGCTGTGCCGCTGGTGTGGTCTCCAAGTCCAGAGCTAGAGTAATAAACTGGGTGGTTTGAGTGCCGCTAAAGTTGTTGTCGCTGACCAAAATGAGCGGCTGACGACCATTGGATAGGACAGGCCCCAAGGTCATGCCCTCAATGTTGTCCGGCTCAATCCCTAAGTCTGCTTCAATGTCCAGCAGTTCGACCTTGGTTACGGCTGGATCAACTTCAAACGGCCCTGGCGGCAAAATTTCACCATCGTCTTCCACAGAGTCTTCCCGGAACAGATCCGGGGTATCCAGGACATTCAGCGCCCCCTGGGTGTTCACCTGATAGAGCTTGACCGTGTTACCAACCCCAACCGAAAAGCCGCGCTCCAGCGCTAGCAGGGTGCCGTTATTGTCGATTGCGAGTAATTCAACCAGGCCATTGGTCGTAAAGCCGTCAGCCGAAACGGGCACATCGGGCACGGCATCAACTTCATAGACAAACTCGGCTACAGGTTCGCCAGTGGTGAGGTCATATTTGAGAATGCGGCTGAGGCTGCCTGTGTCGAGTGTCGCCTCGGAGCCATCCTGAAACAGTGCATTTTCAGTAGCTGTATAGAGGAAACGCTGATCCGGTGTGATGGTCAAGCTTTCAAACGCCAGATTGTTGCGAATGCCACTGGTCTGATCCGCTGTCGGTGCATATTTGTCGGGTACGGGCAACTCGCTGATTTGCTGTCCAGTAATCGAGAACTGGTTGACAAATGGATCAATCAGTTGGCTGGCATCTCCTTCAGACGAGATGTAGAGCGTACCAATTCCCGTCAGCGCAATTCCTTCTGGATCTAACGTGCCATCAGCAAACGGATTGCCTGCTGCATCGGCAAGTTGAGCTATGCTTACGAATTCGACATCTCCCTCATCCAGGCTACCGTCACTCAGATCAATCTCTAGCGTGTAGAAGCGAGCATCAGAACTGCGGTCATCCGACAGCGCATAGTACACACCCTGAGCTGCATCATAGGTCAGCCCCGACAGTCCACCAATTTCAGTCCCATTTAGTTCAGTGCCCGTCGCAAATGTAACTTCACCCAGGAACTCAACCCCACCTACTGAAACCCGATCTTGACTAGAGCCGGAATGTGCGATCGCAACATCAGCGTAAACCAATCGGTGATCAGAACTGGGAAAGGGGAAATCCCCTACTAAATCAAAGTTCTCACCGCCTGCTTCTGGCCAGAACACCAATGCTTCAGCGGTATCCAGGTTATTGGACGGCAACACATAGTCAACTCGCAAATTGCCAGGGCCACCAAACTCCGCTTCACCAAAGTCTGCCGTGTCGTAAGCCGGATCGCTGAGATGACTGAGGTTATTGCTGCCCTGCCTCTTGGTAGCATCTGGCCCACCAAGGCTGGACGGCGTGACCGTCGTATTGACGCGGGGATTTTCTAAAAGCTGCTGAATTGCACCGAGAATGCTATCGCCATCAAACGGATCGGAGTTTTGATCGCCCATGACAACGAAGCGAGCATTGGAGTCTAAACCACCGAAGTTTCCGGCATCATCGTAGATATAGTTGGCTCCGTCAATGTAGTCTGCCCAAAATCGAATCTCGTCGAAGTTGCGTGTCCCGTTGCGATCTTCTGGCCCATCGAATACAGGCGGAGTGGGATGACTAGCCAGAACGTGAATGGTTTCGCCATTGACTTGAATTGGGATATCCCAGTGGCTTTTAGATGAAAGGCGAACTGCTTCTAATTCTTCTAGGGTATACCAATTAGCCGTATCGCCGTTGGCGTCTACATCTGCCGGATCGGCGGGCAGCAGCGCCCCTGGCATGTCTTTCCACAAAAAGTTCTGAAACGTCCGCACATTGGCTTCATCAATGGGGTACTTGGAATAAACCACCATGCCAAACTGGCCGGGGAAAAAGCCAAAGCCAAACGCATCATCTGGGCCACCAATTGTGCCGTCATTATTGAGGTCAAAGCCCGAAGGAATGCCTGTGTTAGACGGCGCAACGTAGACATAGGAATATTCAATCGGCTCAATACCGCTTTGACTGACTTCTAGATGGTTTTCTCGAAATAAATCAGCCGCCTCGCCGTTCTCGTCATAGTCAAACTCGTTAATCAGCAGCACATCTGGATTAGTGCGTTGAATAATCTCAGCAACGGCTTGAGCTTGAGCATTATCCGGTGTGGATAAGTCGTTAATTAACTGGCCAGCACTGGAACGATTGAGAGAGGCATTGAAGCTTGCAAAACGGATTTCACCAGTCATAGGAAGGGGCTCACATGTCGTTTATCAGGGAGAAACACTTAACCTATTCGGTGTGAGGAAAAATACTGGATGATTCAGTGTTTCCACTCCGCAGACGACAATATCAGCTCAAGTTAAAGACTAGAGTCGTTGAAGTTAAAGGCTGGTTTATTCAGACATTATGTCTTGAATTTTAGAATTGAACGACTGATACAAAATTTGCTCATAAATCCAGCCTTTATTTTTTGTGAAAGTCAGGCATAACCTGACTTTCACAAAAAATAATTCGGCTTTTTTCTAGTCGAGTTCGGTATGAGATAAAGTACAGGGGCACGGCGTCGCCGTGCCCCCCAGAATCGTATTGCGAGTTTATGAATTGGTGATCAACGTCTTGATCTCAGCAGTTTAGGCAAATCCTAAACCACCACGAATGATAGTTCACTCAGGGTTGTGGTATTTACGCCATTCAGGATAGCCAGCGTTTCGCTACCCGCTAAAATGGCGTTTCCAGCAAAGGACAGTACGCCAAACTCTAGACCATCCGCCAAACCGATGAAGTCCGTGCCCACTTCAAAGTCTACAATTCGGTCTGTGCCTTCACCTAAGGCGAGGACGAAGGTGTCGCTACCGTGGCCTCCGGCAGAATCACCCATTAAGCGATCGCTGCCGAGACCACCGTGCAGTAGGTCATCGCCATCATCGCCCCAGATCTTGTCATTGCCTTCACCGCCAAACAGCGAGTCGTTACCGCCTTTGCCGCCGATCCTGTCGTTGCCGCCTTCGCCAAAGATGGTGTCATTGTCGCCAATGCCATTTTGAGAGTTCGATGAATTGAGGTCACCGCGCAGGATATCGTCACCATCGCTGCCAAACATGACGTCATCGCCATCAGTGCCGCCTGCCAGGATGTCGGCCTCGCGCGATCCCTGAGTGATGTCCCGCGTGAGGGATGCCGATCCCAGCCGCAAATCCAGATCCAGCGGGTTATCGAGACCAAGTAAAATAATCTCGTTGTTGTCAATTTCCTGGCCTGAAAAATCACGACCAATGGAAAACGGATAGTTGTTGTCGTTGGCAACTAGAATGGTGCTTTCGTCAATCACCAGCACGTCTTCAATCGTGACGAAAGGGAAGGTAAACGTGGTGTCACCATCGCCATTCAGGTCGTTGGGATCGGCAATATTGAGCAGATCAACGACTTCAGTTTTCTTGACGAACCCGTCTTCATCCACCTGAGACAGATCGACCTTGAAGATTTTCTTGAACTCCGCGCCTGCGCCCTGATTATTATCCCGCTCAATCACCAGATATTCGTTCTCGCTGATCGGCGTAAAGTCTCCAATGGCGTGGTTTGTGGCCTCCATCTGGTAGAGACCGACGATGTCAACGAATGAACGGGTGGTGACATCAAACTCATAGATCCGCAATGAGCCGACTGGATCGCCAAAGACGGTACCTTCCAGCATGGGGTAGAGCGTCAGCCGATCGGGGCTAAACGCCATGCCTTCGTAGCCGCGCGAACCGCCGAGGTTGGCAAACTCTTCTGCCGTCTCGTACTGTTCTAGAACGATTCGTCCGGTTTCTGGAAAATCGGTAAAGAAGCCGTCTGTGCCAATTTCAATGAGCTGCCGGAACTCATCGCCTGTGGTTTGGGGATTACCGTCTGCATCCAGCGTCAGAAACTGCTCTTCATCCCGCAGCGTGTAGGGATGCACCTGTAACCCGGCACTGTGGGCAAAGTCAATCAGCGGAAAGATTTCACCCGTGAGCTGTGTGGTGATTTCAGCGACGCCATCACCATCGCCGTCCACTGGGGTTGCCAACGATTCCCGCAGCAGGATGCTGTTTTTCCAGGGGCCAAGACCGTCGGCGTAGGAACTAATGAAGTCAATGACTGCTTGATTAGCCAGATCTTGATAGGTAGGAGCGGCGGAGAAATCAATTAAGTCTACTAAGTCACCGTAGATCTGGCGCAGCTCAGTTTCAGACTTGCCCGCATTGGCGACAAAGTCATACGGAACTGAAAACCCGCCGCCACCTGCGTTAATCGACGTATCTTCAATATCGCCGAAAAGCTGCACCAGTTGCAGATCATCCAGTCCCGCCGCAGGCAGAAGCTCATTGCGTAACTCAATCAGATTAGCGACTTCAAACGACTGGATAAAAATGCGATCGCGACTGGTGAATCCGGTATCAACCAGCGTTTGCACCAGTGGCTCTTCCAGCGATAGGCCCTGCTCGTCGAAGAAGGTGGGATGCTTGGTTTCGGGGTAGATGCCGATATTGTGACCCACTGCCGCGCTGACTTCCTGCACCAGTTCGATGACCTCGGCAAAGGTGGGAATTTCGAACTCACCATTGAACGCCTGATTCCGATAGGGACGAGGCTGGACAGCTCGCAACTGCTTGATTTCAGCCAGCGTAAAGTCTTCGGCAAAGTAAGCGGTAATTTCTTCGCCATCCAGAATTTTGGTGGACATCCGCTCTGGGCCAAATACCTCGGCGACATTGGTAGTGTCGTCCAGGATCGGCTCGTGGCGGGCAATTAGCACCCCATCCTTTGTGATCACTAAATCTGGCTCAACGAAGTCGGCTCCCTGGTAAATCGCCAGGCGATAGGCTTCCAGGGTGTGCTCTGGAAAGTCACCGCTGGCACCCCGGTGGGCAATGACCAGCGGTGTTTGACCGTTGAGCGTATTGAAGTCAAAGTCCGGATTTTGGGGAGAGCGGACTTCATCGGCAACAATGCGATCGCGCACCGGATCACCCGTGCGAGGAAAGTCGGTAAAGAAGCTGTCCGCGCCAATCTCGATCAGCTGCTCAAACTCCTGTTCTGGGGTTTGGGGCGTACCGTCCGGATTCAGCGTCAGGAACGGCTCTTCATCCCGCAGCGTGTAGGGATGCACCTGCAGCCCAGCGGCATGGGCATCGTCAATAAACGAGGTGATCTCGCCCGTGAGCTGCGTCGTGATTTCAGCCACGCCATCGCCATTGCCATCGACAGGCGTATCCAAGCTCTCGCGCAGCAAGATATTGTTTTTCCAGGGGCCAGCACCTTCGGCATAGAGATCGCTGATTACCTGCAAGAATTCTGGGCTATCGAGGTCGCTATAGACGGTCGTTTCCGATAGTGGATTTTCAACTGCCGCCAGGAAATCTGCACCGTAGATGGACTCCAGATCGTTACCTTGCTCAACGTTGAAGCGAATATCGTAGGGAGCCGAAAACCCATCATCTACGGGCGCATCCGGCAGCGTGTTGCCATAGAGCTGCACCAGCGGAATATTGCCCAAACCCTCTGCATCCAGCATGCCCTGTAGCTCAATCAGATTTTGGAACTCAAAGGACTGGATGAAGATGCGATTGGGGTCAGTGAAGCCCGTTGCCTGTAGAGTCTCAATCAGCGGCTCTTCCAGTGACAGCCCCTGCTGATCAAAGAAGGTGGGGTGCTTGGTTTCCGGATAGATGCCAACCTGAACACCCGTTTCGGCTTCCACCTGCTGCACTAGTTCAATTACTTCTTGCAGCGTCGGGATTTCAAACAGCCCGTCAAACGCTGGATCGCGGCCATCGCGGGACTGCACAGCTCGTAGCTGCTTGATTTCCTCTAGGGTAAAATCTTCGGCAAAGTAGGCCGTGACTTCTACTCCGTCCAGCATTTTAGTGGACATCCGCTCCGGGCCAAACACCTCAGAGACGTTGGTGGTGTCGTCCAGAATCGGCTCGTGGCGGGCAATTAGCACCCCATCACTGGTGATCACCAAGTCAGGCTCAACAAAATCAGCCCCAGCTGCGATCGCAGCTCGATAAGCCTCTAACGTATGCTCTGGAAAATCACCGCTGGCCCCCCGGTGGCCGATGACGAGCGGATCTTGACCGTTTAGCGTATTGAGGTCAACCGGATTGGGCGTGGGAATTGGTGCTGCCAGTAGTTCACCGCTGCTGTTGAAGTGCAGGATGAAGGGGCCAAACTCGTCACCGACCCAGATATCGCCGTTGCCGTCAATCACAAACGACTCGATATCAAAATCCGTACCCGTGAGCAGCCGCTCGGAGGTATCGCCGTTTTGAATCTCAAACGGAATCAGGCCGTTTGGATCGCTGAGCTGGACGAAGCCCTCAATTTCAACGCTGCCGTCCCCACCGTTACCGCTGAAGCTGGGAGCAGCCTGATAAATCCGCAGCAGGTAGTCGGTGCTGTTAGCTTCATTGCCGAAACCGTTATCCGATAGGAACCAGAACGTATCGCCCGTACCGCTGGGGGCAAACTGCACACCGCTAAATCCTTGCACGGGCTGACCGTCGAAGGGGCCAGTGCGACCGTTACCCGACACAGGCTGGATACGTGCGATCGCATCGATTGCTCCATTATCGGCACCCGACGGTGGCCCATCGGCAAATGTATCGGCGGGCAATGACGCAAATCCGTTTAAAGTGGCCATAACTGAGGTGTTTGTGCTATGCACTCTTAGACAACACCTGTTAGGTTTTCATGGAAATATTAAGGACTTGCTATTTTCTGTTCAACAACACTTGATTAGAACGTTAATCTTTGAGACCGCTAGTGGTCAGTCAATAAAAGGATGACGGGTAAAAGAGTAAGATGAAGTCAGTGCAATCAAGGTGCTGACATGGTCAAAAAGTACATCGTAAGCTTAAGCGAAGCAGAACGACAAGAACTCGAACAAATGGTTAAAACGGGCAAACGAGCGGCTTATACGATCAATCATGCCCGGATTCTCCTGAAAGCAGATTGCAATCAACCAAGTGGGAGTTGGCGTGACCAGGAGATTAAAGATGCCTTTGGCATGAGTATCAGAACGATTGAGCGGGTGCGTCAGCAATTTGTCGAGGAAGGACTGGAAGCGGCGCTGAAGTGCCGTCCCGGTGGCGGTCGAAAACGGAAATTAAATGGCGAGGTTGAGGCGCATTTGATTGCATTGCGCTGTAGCGAGGTTCCGAAGGGAAAGGGGCGATGGACATTGCGGTTGCTAGCAGATCAGATGGTCGAGTTGAACTATGTTGAGCAACTGAGCCATGAGAGTGTGCGACAAGTGCTGAAAAAAACGAACTGCAACCCTGGCGACAAGAGTGCTGGGTAATTCCGCCTGAACAATCAGCCGAGTTTGTCTGGCGCATGGAATGCGTGTTGGAGGTGTATCAAACAGCTTACAATCCCAAGATTCCTGTGATTTGCATTGATGAGGCAACCAAACAATTAGTCAAAGAAACCCTGGTTCCCATTCCTGCTGAACGGGGACACCCCAAACGCTTCAATTATGAATATGAACGCAATGGTACAGCGAATCTGTTTATGATTTGTGAGCCAATGGTGGGATGGCGGCGGGTGGAAGTGACGCAGCACCGCACGGCACTCGATTATGCTCACTTGCTCAAAACGTTGGTTGATTCAGATTATGTTCAGGCAGAGAAACTGATTGTGATTCAAGATAATCTCAATACCCATTCGCCCGCATCGCTCTACAAAGCGTTTGAGCCACAAGAAGCACAGCGAATCTTGAGTCGGTTGGACTTTTGTCATACGCCCAAGCATGGAAGTTGGTTGAATATGGCAGAAATCGAATTGAGTATTCTCAGTCGTCAATGTTTAGATCGTCGTATTCCTGATTTGGAGACGCTCAAATCCGAGGTTGATGCCTGGCAGGACAATCGTAATCACGAAGAAACCTGGATTGATTGGCGGTTTACAACAGCCGATGCCAGGGTTAAATTACATAGACTTTACCCGTCAATTATTAATTGACTGAACACTAGGTTACGCCTAAACAAAACATAACCTTCTCCTCATCAAGCTTAAATCCGTCTAATTCGTTTTTTAATCCTGCGTCACCATCTAAGCCGCTAGGAGAACGAACGACCCTATTGAGAGCTACGCCTAAGATCTGGCTTAACCTTAGAAGCTGCAGCACGACACAATCGCAATTTTGGTCGCGATTTTAACAGTTTATGCGGGCACTATAGGGTTATCCAGACAGGTCACCCAACTAGCACAAGTCGCTTTCCCCAATTTCCCAAAGCAAAAGGAAAAGGTTGGCTCGTCTTTAGCGCTTCAACTCAGATTCGATGGATGATGCGTGAAAGCCTTGCGAAATAAGGATTGCAAGCAATAACTAGCAGCTATTTGCTTAACGATATTATGCTTTTGCTACTTCAATTGTTGCGAAATGTTAAGCAGTTTGAGTGCGGTTTTCCGAAATTATACGTGTTTCCTCTGAATCAGGCCGAAATGAGGGGTGAGAGTCCCGTAAAACAACGATGGTTTCGATTGGTCATTCTGCCGAGAATAAATTCAACGATGATTGAACTCCAAAACACTAAGGTACTCCGCAGACATGGCTACTCAAACAACCTCACTTCGCACCCGTGGTATGGAACTGCTCATTGCTTACAAGCAGAATCCCTCTGTAAGACTCCGGAACCAACTGGTTCGCTTAAATGCTGGTCTCGTCCGTAAGATTGCTCACCGGGTTTGCCATCAGTGCTCTGAACCCTATGAAGATCTAGAGCAAATTGGCTACCTCGGCCTGATCCGTGCCATTGAGCGGTTTGACCCTACCCAAGGTTGTGCATTCAGCTCCTTTGCGGTTCCCTACATTCGCGGTGAGATGCTGCACTTCCTGCGCGATCGCGGCAATACAGTTAGAATTCCCCGTCGCTGGCAAGATCTACAAAAAGAAGGTCAAAGAGCCCGCCTAGCCCTCACCCGCGAGCTTGGCCGCCAACCCAACGATATCGAAATTGCTGAACGGATGGGTGTTGCAGTGAATGAGTGGCGCGAAGTGAAGATGGCCTCTAAAAATCGTTCCCTGCTCAGTCTAGATGCGACCGTTAGCTATCAGTCTGATTCCTCATTAACTCTGGGCGACACGATTCCCGACGCTCACTACCAGGTATTACAACAGCTAGAGGAAGATCGCCAGCAGCTCCATCGGGCGATGAGTCAACTGGAAGAAAAGACCCGTTGTGCCATTGACTATGTGTTTCTAAAAGGTCTATCTCGTAAAGAAGTGGCTGAGAAAATCGGGGTCAGCCCCATGACCGTTACCCGCCGTATCCAGCGCGGTATTGAGCAAATGGTTGAGTATCTTCAGCCCACTGAGCAGTTCAGAACCGAACCTTAGTTTATAACGCGAAACCAACGCTACATCAAAGCCAAGTCAGCGGAGTGTCGTCAGTTTGAAAATAGGGTGGAATTGTTGAACAATTCCACCCTATTTTCATGGTGTTTTTGGCGGATAGGTCAGCAAAATGGATTAGCTAGACTGGATCAGGATTTTGGGTGATTGAGGGAAAGGTATTAGACTTTATTGGAAATAAAGTTTTTGGGGTTGGAAATTGTTTTGTAGCGCGGCTTCGCCGCGCTACAAAACAATTTCCGATAAAGTCTATTGAAACAGCAATCGTCCAGGGATTTGCCTAAACTAGTGAAAATGAGGGGTTGGGCAACCGCCTTGCTAACAGCAACTTTCCTCTACAAGCCGCTCGCGCGCACTGCACCCATATTACTTAGCTCAGGGCTATTGGCACTCTACGAACTGAGACAGCGATATCCTCCCAGTGGCAAGCTGAATACCTAATGTGATTGAGGGTTCCGAATAATCCGGCTCGCATTGAGAATGGCCAGCAGCGCTACACCGACATCGGCAAACACCGCCTCCCAGAGACTAGCAAACCCGATCGCGCCCAGGGCGATGAAAATCCCCTTAATTGCCATCGCGAAAATGATATTTTGCCAAACAACGCGCAGCGTTTTGTGAGCAATCTGGATCGCTTCAGCAACCTTAGAGGGTGCATCAGTCATGATCACCACATCAGCAGTTTCAATGGCGGCATCTGAACCGAGTCCACCCATTGCAAGACCCACATCGGCTCGGGCGATTACCGGTGCGTCGTTAATTCCATCCCCAACAAAAGCGACTTTGCCTTTAGTTTGATGGACTCGATGCAGCCATTCCTCCAGCACTTCGACCTTATCTTCGGGCAGCAGTTCAGCTCGATACTGGTCAAGCCCCAGCTTTTGGGCAATCCTGTCGGCCACAGATTGGCTGTCGCCCGTAAGCATGGCGGTTTGGATACCCTGCGCATGAAGGGCGCGAATGGCCTCGACAGCGTCCTCCTTCAGTTCATCGGCAATGATGATGCGTCCGCTGTACTGACCATCAACGGCTAGATGCGCGACGGTGCCGTCCACGACACAAACATCATGGGGAATCGCTTCGCGATGCAGGAGTTTGTCATTGCCTGCCAGCACCGCTCGTCCATTGACTCGGGCGCGAATGCCGTAGCCTGAAATCTCTTCATAGTCCTGAACCGCTGCGGGATCAATGACCTGTCCGTAGGCCTGTCGAATTGATTGGGCGACGGGGTGATTAGACTGAGACTCGGCTTGGGCTGCTAGCTCTAACAGTTGATGCTGACTCAAACCGTTGTGAGTAATCACATCGGTGACGCGAAAGCTGCCCTGGGTCAAGGTGCCGGTTTTATCAAAGACCACCATTCTTACCTGGGTCAGAGCATCCAAAAAGGTGGAGCCTTTTACCAGAATGCCGCGCTTAGCTGCTCCACCTACACCGCCAAAGTAGCCCAGGGGAATGCTGATGACCAGACCGCAGGGGCAGGAAATAACTAGCAGGACTAAGGCTCGGTAAGCCCACTCAGCCGGAGTTGCTCCCGCTAGAAATAGAGGTGGCAGAATAGCCACCGCGAGCGAGAGAAACACGACAACCGGGGTGTAATAGCGAGCAAAACGGGTAATGAACTTTTCAGTGTCAGCTTTTTTACTGCTGGCATTTTCGACCAGTTCCAAAATTCTGGAGATGGACGATTCACTGAAGGGCTTGGTGACTTGCACAGTGAGCACTCCTGACTGGTTGATCATGCCCGCCAGTACAGTGTCACCAGTTGCAACAGTGCGCGGGACGGATTCTCCTGTGAGGGCCGAGGTATCCACTAGCGACTTACCCTCTAGGATTTCGCCATCTAGGGGCACTTTTTCACCGGGACGCACCAGGATTGTGTCTCCAACTGTGACTGATTCTGGAGAGACGACTCGCACGTCATCTTGCACCCTCAGATTGGCCGTATCAGGTCGCACCTCTAGTAGCGCTTTGATGGAGCGGCGCGATCGCATCACGGAATAGCCTTGAAACAGTTCTCCCACCTGAAAAAACAGCATCACCGCCACTGCTTCAGGAATTTCATGAATCGCGATCGCACCCAGCGTAGCAATCGTCATCAGAAAATTCTCATCAAAAATCCGCCCCCGCAGAATGTTGCGTCCGGCTGTGGTGAGGACGCTCCAACCACTGATTAGGTAGGCCGGAATTAGAACGGCGTATTCGGCAATGGCGAATGGGGTATTGTGCAGCGCTTGATTGAAGATCAGGCCGATCAGGAAAAGAACGGCTGCGATCGCAATCGGAGTTAGCTCCTGCCGGAGATCAAAGGCGTTGCGATCGTGGGCATGTCCGTGGTCATGGCCACAGCACCCGCCCTGCTCCTCGACGGGATGGGGGGTCGCCGTTTCCTGGCTACAGGCTGCTTCGGCACCACAGCAACCGCCAGCGTGAGGGGGATGAGACTCGACCATAGGGCCACCTGGAAACTTTATGAACATCTGAAAGGTTATTCAGATGTTACACCGAATTAGCGATAGCGGCAATGGTGGCAGGGTTTACTCATCCAGATGTTCAGCCACTTCGCGATAAAGAGCCATGATATGGTCGTCTGCTAGTCCGTAGTAAACGTTGCGGCCCTGGCGACGGTACTTAACCAGACGCTGCGATCGCAATACTCGGAGTTGATGGGATACCGCTGATTCCCCCATTTTGACCGCTGCCGCTAAGTCACAGACGCAGAGTTCCTGCCGCGCCAGCGCTGACAAGAGCTTCAGCCGATGGGGGTCGGCCAAGGCGCTAAAAAACTCCGCCATCCGCTGAGCTTTTTCTGTTTCCAAGACCTCAGGCTGCACCTGGCGTACATTGTCCAAATGCACGAGGGACTTTTCACAGCTAGGGGCATCAGCATTCTGATTGTTGGAGTTCTTTGTAGAGCGAGAATCAGCCATGAGCAAAATTAATAACGTCTTGATTTGAAAGACAGTTGAGAAATATCTTTCAGATCTATGATACTGAGAATCATTTCCATTTGAATATCTATTCAGATGATTTGAGATTTTTCAACTGTTTTCTGAATCGTTATCTAAACGGTTTTCCCACTCATGTAATTGGGATGCGATCGCATCCCAATCGCAGTAAACGAGATGGTAGTGGAGTGATTGACTATCATGAACCCCTGGTGTCGTGGCAATCCCACATCGCTTTGGGTCTCATACAAAGTTCGGTAAAACTCGATAATTTAGTAAAACTGTCCGGATCGCCTTCATAGCCCTTGGAAAAGAGTGACTAGTAGATGCACCCTGATTCATCC
Source organism: Thainema salinarum CENA647 (assembly GCF_057732415.1). Lineage (NCBI taxonomy): Bacteria > Bacillati > Cyanobacteriota > Cyanophyceae > Leptolyngbyales > Leptolyngbyaceae > Thainema > Thainema salinarum. Next base: position 4,307,026 of record NZ_JBYJZJ010000022.1, on the reverse strand, counting down.
CTGGCCTCTCTTCGGAGAGTCTGGGGATTTTTCTTGACGATTTACATCGGTTTCGGCACGAGTTCAGAGTATCTCTGGGAAAATGGGGAATTGCAATGTACCGAAAGAGATTGAAACGCTCATGAGTCGTGCTGTCATTAAGTTTTCGTCTGAAGACTGTGGCATCTGCCACAAAATGTCCTTTTATGACGAGAAAGTTGCCGCCGAACTAGGGATGGACTTCATCAACGTCAAAATGCAGGATACGGCTACCTATCGGAAGTACCGCCAGATTCTGCTGGCTCAGTATCCTGATAAATCAGCAATGGGATGGCCGACCTATTTAGTCTGTGAGGAACCCGAAAGCGATGAGTTTCAGATTTTGGGTGAAGTAAAAGGGGGACATCCGAAAGGTGAATTTCGGAGTCGGCTACAGGCGGTTTTAGAAACGGCCTCTTAACAGGGTTAGCCTGACTTTGGCTGACCAAAGATTGGGGCTGGTGGGTGATGCCTACTTTACAACAGTCCATAACAGGCTGATTTCCGACAGGCTGATTAAATGGCGTCGTGGATCGAGATGTGATCGAATCTTGACCGTTAACGGTCAGATTTTATTCTCTGAAGTAGACTAGGTTGGTTGAATTATGGCGTTAGTCAGATTGCTGACAGCACTATGTGTCGTTAACATGTGCCGTCAACCTGCTGATTTCATCAGCAATTTGACTGGTGGATTGATTCAAATAGAGCTGAATGTGAGTGCGTAGGTGAGTGCGCAGGAAGAACGGGATGAAATTAGCCGCACGGGTCAATCGGGTAGAAGCTTCATTAACTTTGGCCATCTCTGCAAAAGCCAAAGCCATGAAAGCCGATGGGTTAGATGTTTGTAGCTTTAGCGCTGGAGAACCGGACTTTGATACACCGGAACATATTAAAGCTGCCGCTAAGCAGGCATTAGATGATGGCAAAACTCGCTATGGGCCAGCCGCAGGTGAACCCGCTTTGCGATCTGCGATCGCACATAAGCTGCAAACCGAGAATCAGCTTCCCTACGAAGTGAAAAATATTGCTGTGACCAATGGCGGCAAGCAGTCGCTTTACAATCTGACTCAGGCGCTGATTGAGGAAGGCGACGAGGTGATTATTCCGGCTCCCTACTGGGTCAGCTACCCCGAAATGGTGAAGCTGGCGGGTGGCAAGTCGGTCATTGTCGAAACCACCGTAGATCAAGGCTACAAGATTACGCCGGAGCAGTTGAAGCAGGCGATTACGCCTCAGACGAAGCTATTTGTTTTCAACTCACCGTCTAACCCGACGGGCATGGTGTACTCACCCGATGAGGTGCGTGCGATCTCACAGGTGGTTGTCGATGCAGGCATTTGGGTGGTGGCAGACGAAATCTATGAGCGGATTCTCTACGATGGTGCAACTCACTTCAGCATCGGTGCAGCCAGTCCAGACGCCTTTGCCCGCACGATTACCAGCAACGGGTTTGCCAAAGCCTACTCGATGACGGGTTGGCGGGTTGGCTATCTAGCGGGGCCAGAAGAACTGATTCAGGCAACAACCAAAATTCAAGGCCACAGCACGTCGAATGTGTGTACCTTTGCCCAGTATGGTGCGATAGCAGCTTTAGAAGGGTCACAAGACTGTGTGGAAGAAATGCGTCTTGCCTTTGCGGAACGTCGCAACTATATCTATGAAGCGCTAAATTCAATTCCAGGGTTTGTCTGCCCAGAACCGCAGGGCGCATTCTACATGTTCCCCAATATCTCTAAACTAGGCATCAAGTCGATGGATTTCTGCACGAAGCTGCTCGAAACTGAGCATGTGGCTGCGATTCCCGGCGTGGCCTTTGGCGCTGATGACAATATTCGCCTTTCCTACGCGACCGATATGGAAACGATTAAAAAGGGTATGGAGCGCCTAGAGCGCTTTACTAAATCGCTGGTTTAATCAAAAAAGCGGGATGGCAGCGCCATCCCGCTTTTTTGATTAAAGACTAACCGCTGAGTAGCGCTTCAACAAACTCGTAGCTGGAAAACGGGCGCAGGTCTTCAATGCCCTCACCCGCTCCAATAAAGCGGATCGGTAAACCCAACTGCTGCACCACGGCTAGAGCGATACCACCCTTGGCCGTACCGTCCAGCTTGGTCAGGACAACACCGCTGAGTTGGGCTGCTTCGGCAAACACTTCCGCCTGTCGCAGACCGTTCTGGCCCAGCGTGGCATCTAGCACCAGCAGCGACTCTATCTTGGCATTGTCGGCGCGTTTATCAATGATGCGGCGGATTTTGCTCAACTCTTCCATCAGATTCTTTTTATTCTGGAGTCGCCCTGCCGTATCCACCAGCAAGAGTTCCGTTTCACGGGACTGAGCGGCGCTGATCGCATCGTAAACTACTGCCGCTGGATCGGTATTCTTGCCAGGGTTGGCAATCACCTCCACATCACTGCGCTGGCCCCAGACTTTGACCTGCTCCACCGCTGCCGCTCGAAAGGTGTCTGCTGCTGCAATCAGACAGCGATAGTCTGACTTCTTGGCCAAATGAGCGATTTTGCCAATCGTAGTCGTTTTACCGGCACCGTTAACGCCCGTGATCAGCCAGATATTAAACGTGTCCTTTTCTGGCGCGAACGTAGCGTTGTACTTACCCTGGAGCGGCTGATCCAACATATTGCGCAGAAGCTCTTTTAAATATGCGATCGCAGCGTCCGGGGGGAGTGACTCTTGCCGTAAGCGCTTTTGCAGGCCACTGATAATCTCATCGGTGGCTTCAATACCCACATCAGCTTGGAGCAGCAGTGCCTCAATCTCCATGACAGCATCTTCGTTCAGTGGCCCCTGACCGACAACGGCCTTGAGCTGATTCACTAAGCCCCGTCGAGTTTTGCCAAGTCCCTGTCGCAGCCGCTTCAGCCAAGTAATCTCTTCAACTGAGATCTCTTCAGGTCGCCGTCCCTGAGCCGCCAAAATTTCCGCTGACCACATAAAGCCTTCGTCAAAATCAACCAGTTCTGGCGGAATTTCAGGTGGTGCTGTTTTTGTGGTTGCAGCAGCGGGTTGAGGTGTTGGCTCTAGCTCTGGTTCTTCCTCAGCAGTGGCTTTCAGCCGTTCTAAGCGCTCTTGACGTTCTGCGTTGGCCTGCATCCAAAATGGCATGGCGGCAGCCGGCTGTTCTGTGGACGCTGCTTCAACTGCTTCCTCTACAGGTGTTTCTAGCGGTTCTTCCACCGCCGCATAGGCAGAGGATACAGATGCTGAAGTCGTAGCAGGTTCAGCGTCGGATGGCGCTTCAGTTGTTTCAGCCGCCGTGTCTGATTCTAGCTCTGGCGTCGGTTCTGGAGCAGCCTGCACATCTACTTTTGCTTCTTCGGCTTCTGGTTCCGTGACTTCTGCTTCAGCAACGCCCGGTTCTGCGACTGCTGGTTCAGAACTGGATGCAGATGATGGTGGATCTGCAGTCGAGGCATCCGTAGGAGTCGCCGATGTTGCAGTCTGCTGCTTTTGAATATTTTGATACGCTGCTTTCGCCCACTCCAGATAATCAAGTGCCTGTTGCTGCGAGTCCGATGGAGCAGCTGATTCAGCTAATTCAGAATCCGATTTGGACTCAGCAACATCGGGTTGAGCAGTCTGCTGGTCTTGCGATTCAGCAGACTGCTCAGATTGGGCCTTTTCATCAAACTCGCGACGAAACCAGTTAAACGGCGGCATGATCTTTCCTAACGGATTTAACTCTCGTGTTTAATTGTGTCTGATAATGGGCAGCACTCAAAGCGAAAATACCGAACCAAGTAGGATTTAGGCAAATATCGAAGAAACTCATATTTTGCACCAAAACCCTGAAGAGGTTATTTTGCCGCCGCATCGCGGCGGCAAAATAACCTCTTCAGGCTCTCAACGTGCAAGGTGCAAGATGTAAGAGAAAAGGATTTATAAAGAACTGCGTTCTAGATCCGGTAATCGCTTTTTTTAGATTGTAGAGTTGAGATAGCGTACGTCTCTTGTTCATTCCTTATGACTTACCAATCTAGTCTTGAATCGGTGCCCACGATGACTGAAGAGTTTGAAGAGGATACCGCCGCCAATCACATTGAAGTGATTGAAACGGTGATCTCCAGCCTGGAAACTGACCAAACGGCAATGGTCAGCCATGCCAACGATCAGTATCTATGGAAGTTCAAGTACGGCACGGTTGAGGTGATGGTGCAGCTTTCCGGCACCGAGGACGAGGATACGTTAACCGTTTGGGCACCTGTGCTAAATTTGCCCGCAAAGAACGAAGCGCAGCTCATGCAAAAGCTACTCAAGATGAACTGGTCGGAGACGTTTGAAGCTCGGTTTGCCATCATTGGTAATGAAGTTGTGGTGGTATCGAGCCGGACGCTGGAGGAACTGACTCCGGCTGAAACCTCGCGGATTATGACTATCGTGGCTACCATTGCCGATGATGTCGATGAACCGCTCCAGCAGGAATACGGCAACGTATAGAAACGCAGATTTAATAAGTTGGAATCCTTGGGTAGGGATACGGCAATGCCGTGTCCCTACGGATGGAACGATTTACAGTCTATTCAATCCACGATTCATAGGAATAAATTTAGTCTGGTGTCTTTCAATTTTACGTAGGGGCGAATGGCCATATAACCCTTCGGGTATGGCTACGCTAACGCTCCTATGGTGTGTTTGGGGTGATTGATGGCGAATATTTGGCGTTTGATACCGCTGATTGACGCTCCGGGTGCGGTACAGATGGCAATTGATGCGTGGTTATTAGAGCAGCATTTGGCGGACAAGATGCCGAGCGTGCTGCGGTTCTATACCTGGTCACCTGCGGCAATTTCACTAGGCTATCATCAGCGATCGCACCCCGAACACTGGCAGCATTTGACCTGGCAAGGCCAGCCAATTGACTTGGTGCGACGACCGACTGGCGGACGAGCGGTTCTGCATCAAGGCGATTTAACCTATGCGGTAATTACCTCTAACTTGCCTGGATCGCGGATGGAGGTTTACCGCTATCTCTGTCAATTTTTGATTACAGGATTGCGATCGCACAATCTCTCTCTCCAATTTGGCGAAGCCGGACGGGGCTATATTCACAATCCTGACTGTTTCGGCACGGCAACCGCAGCAGATTTAGTCTTACCGCCTGGAGAAAAACTAATCGGCAGCGCTCAGCTCCGACGACGGCAGGGCATCTTGCAGCATGGCTCGATTCGGGTACAGCAGGATGTGGGGCTGTTGGAAGAGGTGTTTTCAATGATGAGTGAGGGGGAGAGGGCTGTAGAGGCTGCAAAGGCTATAGAGGGCTGTAAAGGATTTGAGGAAGAAGATCGTAGGGTGCCATTAAGCGAAGCGCAACGCACCAACTTCGGCAAGGAAAAATATGTCGGAGTTGGGCAATTTGGAGTTTCGATTCCAGAGCTAACTACATCACTCGTTGCCGCTGCCCAAGCTGAGTTTGACATTGAACTACAAGAAGAACCGCTGACAGTGGCGGAATATGCGGCGGCAACTGATTTGCTGAAGACTAATTGAATGAGTGGTGGGATTGCATCAAAGAAAAGTGCGATCGCATCTTTTTCTGGTAGCCAACGGCTTGGACTTTGTCACTGTTGATGCCAAATTGTCCACGCACACAATCTTTCATAGCCATTACTCTGTGATGAAATTCGACTTCGGCCTAATGGGCGGCAGCGGCAGCGGCTTTGAGCATAACCGTCAAGCTAATCTCTCTTTGCTGCTTTTCCTAAAGCCTTAAGAGATGACGTTTCACCCAGCAGACCTACCAACCCAGACAACGGTTGATCGCGGATATAATTGATGGAATCATTTTGGGTGCTCTGCTGGTCGTTTCACGGATCGAGGATGTTGATCAGGCGAGCGAGCTGGATTAATGGCAACTCAAGTTGATATTCAGAGAGCGCACCTTGATTAACACGAGTTTTTTCTGTCAATTAGCGAATCAGTGACTGATATGAAATCCGGTTAAAAACCCATTGTTTATTTTTTATGAAATGCTGGCTAAGCCAGCATTTCATAAAAAATAAACAGGGTTCTCACACACGGACTTGATATGAGTTGCAGGCCAGGCTCAAGAGGCTGCATTCGTCCGTGCCTACTGTGTATAAATGCTACTCATACTATGAATACTTCCCTTGCTATTCAGACACAGCGGCTAACCAAGCGATTTGATCACCAAATTGTTTTGCGAGACATTGACCTGGAAATTGAGTCTGGTGCTGTATTTGGTCTGATCGGGCCAAACGGCGCTGGCAAAACGACCCTCATTCGCCTATTAGCGATCGCCGAATCCCCTACTATTGGCGATATCCTACTCCAGGGCGAGCGATTAGATCCCAGTCGTCCGCAGGCAGACTTAAAGCGACAAATCGGCTACTTACCCGATGATTTTCCGCTATACGAAGACCTGACCGTTTGGGACTATTTAGATTACTTCGCACGGCTGTATCACCTGAAAGGGCAACGGCGAGTGCGTAGCATTCAGCAGGTTTTGGAGTTGGTCGATCTTGGGCACAAACGCGAGAGTTTGATTACAACGCTTTCGCGGGGCATGAAGCAGCGACTCGGACTGGCCAGAACGGTAATTCACATGCCGTCGATTTTGCTGCTGGATGAGCCAGTATCGGGGCTTGATCCCATTGCCCGGCAAACATTTCGCCAGGTCATGCGCAATCTTCATAGTCTAGGCATGACCATTTTGATTTCCTCCCATGTGCTCAGCGATTTGGCAGAACTCTGTACCGCGATCGGCATTCTAGAATTTGGCTACTTGGTGGAATGCGCTCCGTTAGAAACACTCTATCAGCGGCTCAGCCAGTCAAAAATCATTATCGGTACTCGCGGCAGGCTACAGGATTTACGCGCTGAATTAGCTCACTGCTCACTGGTTTCAGAAATTGCGGCTGATCCTGTAGCTAATCAGATCACAATTCAGTTTGTAGGAAATTCTGATGATGCCGCCGACCTGTTGCGATCGCTGATTAATGCCAACATTCCCCTTTATGAATTCCATCAATTTCGGGAAAGCCTGGAGGATATTTTCTGCAAAATTGGTCATACTCAAGCAACCTAATCAGATGCGAAATTGCCTGCTGTCCCAGCATTCTGGTTAGGGGTATGTTTGAAATAAAAGTATCCATCCCCTGACTCGAAACTGCCCTACCTACTCATCTACCCATCTCTTCCACTGTCACCCATCCATCTTGGAGATAGTTATGCTGACGTTTAGATCCATCGGTACCCTCACAACGTCTGTCCTTGATCGCCTAGGAGACTGGAATCCGCAACTACTCCGAGAACTCAAAGGCCGCTTAAGAAGATTTTCAGTTTTGACAGCGATCGGGTTGTCATTGCTGGTACAGGTCATTGTGCTGTTTTGCTTCATTAATGCGCTGCCCGGAGTCGATCCAGCGGATTTAGAGTTGACCACCTATCCACAGATTAATTTGTCTCCAGCAGTGCGTTTACCTGATGAGGTGTACGAGAAAGTGATGCCCACTAACTGGTCAGAGCGAACGGTTAGTAGGCAAAGAGGACTTTTCATCGAGAATATTGCGGCTCCAGCAGTGGCACGGGGCGATTATGAGGCAGGGCAGTTTGCTTTGCAGCAGTTACGGGTCGGGGATCGCTTGGTGGCCTTAAATGGTGTGCCCATAGAACAATTGGAAAAAGCAACCATAGCCGAGATCACTGGAAACCCAGCCTCTGATTGGCAAGGGGATTACCGTCCGGTTCACGAAGAAAATGTAGCGAACCTAATTCGGGGGACTGAGCACCAACAGTTATCAACAGAAACCCTGCCGCTGATTCACTCCACTGTTGAGCTGACACTCTATCGTCCTGATCGAGGACAGTTTACGGTGCAAGTATCCCGCATCGCCATATCAAATAAGCGGGTTGACTACTGTTTAATAGGCGATACTGACGAGCAACGGTGTCAATTATCGACAGATAAATTGTCTTATCAAATTGACTGGCCTCAGTGGTACCAAAACATCTTCATTACCCTGTCGGGATTGATGACCTTGTGCTTGATGGGCTTTGGCATCTTTCTATTGACCAACAACTTGGTGGAAGAACAACGGCGGGGCACGCTGAATTTCTTGCGTATGAGTCCCCGTTCGGCCCTGACCATTTTGGGTGGCAAACTAGCAGGCGTACCGATTTGTCTGTATCTTGCGATCGCGGCTATGGTGCCATTCCAAATCTATGCGGGACTCTCTGCAGGGTTCAATGGATTTTACTTGATTGGCTTTAACATTGCCTTGCTGAGCCAAACGATTATTCTGTATGTAGCAGCGTTGCTGTTGGGTTTGGCCACCAGAGCACCGATGTTAATGTCCCTAATACCTTGGCTAGCAGCGGCTGGGGGCTTGAGTTTTCAGTTTCTGGTAGGAGTTTTTTCGCTAGCTAGGTGGGATAGCAATATACCTATGCCGTCCACACCGCTGGACTGGGCCGTTTTGTTCTCGCCTCTGGGAAGTGCATGCTATTTCATTGATGTAGACAGTCTGATCCATTCGAATGGTCTTAACCTGCCCCTGAGCATCTTTCGGGTCAATTTTGTGGAATACACCCTATTGACGGTGTTGCATGCCTGTGGCTGGTGTGTGTTGCTAGGTCATGCTCTACAGCGGCGGTTTGAACACCCTACAAAGTCTTTACTGGCTCGACGATATAGCTATTGGCTGACGGGTCTGTTTATGTTCATCGTCTTAGGGTTGTCGGAGACCCAAGTTGAGGGGTATGACTTGTTGCCGCTGCTGTCATTGATTGCCATCTTGTGTTTGCTCTATAGCTTGCTATTAGTGCCGAGCCTTAGCTGCGATCGCCAGACTTTGCAAGACTGGGCCAGATTTCGCACCGCCCGCATGACTCACGAAGGTCGGCTACCGCTGTGGCGAGATTTACTCGTCGGCGATACCAGCTCCCCAATCATAGGTATAGGCCTCAATCTGTTACTGATGGCAACCCTCTTCGCCGCTTGGTTTATGCTCTGTTATCGGCATTTTCTAAATGACAAACTCGACCTTTTCGGACTGGTGGGCAGTACTTTAATGTTCATAGGTTCCGTTTTCTTTGCTGCAATGGCAAGCCAGGTGTTGTTGCTCGCCAAGCGGCAAAAAAGCCGGTTTTGGTTTGGTTCCATTGGCAGCGTCAGTTGCCTGCTGTTTCCCTGCTTATCGCTGGCGATTGGTATCGGGTTGGTACCTGCGTCATTAAGCGATGTCAATATTTTAGGACTGCCCCCTGAAGTGGCGATGTTTGTCATTCCTCTGAGTTTGATGGGTGGCCTCACAACGATACTGGCCGGCATCCACTGGCGGCAATTTGCGGTGGTTGGCAGGTCAGAATGGAGAATACGGGATGCAAAACCCTGACTTCTGATGTGCGATCGCACTTTTTACGCACACCATCCAAAATACGCTGGCGATGATCTCATTTGTAACCTGTTAGCCAATCCGTATCTATGTTGCATCGCGCTGGAACATGTAGACTTAACTGGTGTGTAACTATTCAGTAGGGTTGAGAGAGGGAAACGCGCCCATGCGATTGTCTCAGATGCTTTTTGTCACATTGCGGGAAGATCCAGCCGAGGCGGAGATTCCGAGTCATAAGCTGCTGGTACGGGCAGGCTATATTCGGCGGATTGGTAGCGGGGTGTATTCCTATCTGCCGTTGATGTGGCGCGTGCTCAAGAAGGTATCGAAGATTGTCCGGGAAGAAATGGACGCAGCCGGAGCGCAGGAGTGCCTACTGCCGCAAATTCAGCCTGCCGAGCTGTGGCGCGAGTCCGGTCGCTGGGATACTTACACCCAAGCCGAAGGCATCATGTTTGCCCTCACCGACCGTCAGCAGCGAGAGCTGGGTTTGGGGCCAACCCATGAAGAGGTGATTACGACAATCGCCAAGGAGATGATTCGCTCCTATCGTCAGTTGCCGCAGAATCTCTACCAAATTCAAACCAAGTTCCGCGACGAAATTCGGCCTCGCTTTGGTCTGATGCGGGGTCGCGAGTTCATCATGAAGGATGCCTACTCGTTTGATGCCGATGAGGCAGGGCTGGAAGAGTCGTATCAGAAGATGTATACGGCCTACTGCAACATTTTGCGGCGGACAGGCTTGGCGTTTCGGGCAGTGGAAGCCGATTCTGGTGCGATCGGAGGTGCAAAATCCCAGGAGTTTATGGTGCTGGCAGAAGCGGGTGAAGACGAAGTGCTCTACACCGAAGATGGCCAGTATGCCGCCAACGTCGAGCGTGCCGTATCGCTACCTGCTGATGCTGAACCCTCACCGTTCAAGCAATACGAAAAGCTGGTTACGCCAAACACTCCAACTATTGCGTCCTTAGCAAAGTTTCTTGATTGTTCTCCAACACAAATTGTGAAGAACGTTCTTTATGACGTTCGATATCTGCGGCAATATTCTTCACTTGAGTTTAGGATGATTGTTCTTGTTTCTATACGAGGAGATCAAGAAGTTAATGAGGTTAAGTTGCAGAATGAGCTTTCGAAGCTGGAAGAGAATATAACTATTGTTTCTCTACAAGCTTTAGAAACTTCAGCACAGATGGCTTCAGGATTAGAACCTCTTCCAGTTGGGTACATAGCTCCCGAGCTTGATTGGAGCAAGTACTTTACTACTACACTCAAGATTGAATCAGAAGAAGATCTAAAGAGAGTTTTCTCTCTGTCATCCATAACCTTGGCGAGAAAAGTATGGAGGCAAATACCTTCTTCAACAGATCTGTCAAATCCCTCTAATACCTTAAGGGAGATAGAACAGGCTGTAAATAAATATCTTCGCAGTGAAGAAGGAAAAGGAGAAGCTGTTACTGGTGATAACCGTGATGAACTAACTGATGTAGACGGACTAAAGATGAAAATCTCTGCTTTACAAGCACTATTTGAAAGAGGCGAAAATCTTGTAAGGTTTGAACGATTAGTCGATCAAACAGCAGTAGATCTCAAAAACTTCGTTACTGGTTCCAATGATTCTGGGTATCACGTCGTCGGAGCAAACTGGGGCGACCAGTTTACACTGCCTGACAACGTAGTAGACGTGCGGAAAGCCGCAGCAGGCGATCGCGCGGTGCATGACCAAAGCCAAACGTTGCAAACCGCACGGGGCATCGAGATCGGTCACATCTTCCAGTTGGGCATCAAATACTCCGAGGCAATGGGCGCGACCTATACCAACGAGCAGGGTGAAGAGAAGCCGCTGGTTATGGGCTGCTACGGTGTTGGTGTATCCCGTCTCGCACAGGCCGCCGTCGAGCAGTCCTACGATAAAGATGGAATTATCTGGCCAGTTGCGATCGCACCTTATCATGCCGTTGTTGTCGTCCCCAACATCAGCGACGAAAACCAAATGAAGACTGCCGAGCAAATCTACAACGAGCTAAATGCGGCGGGTGTAGAGACGCTGCTGGATGACCGGGATGAGCGAGCCGGAGTCAAGTTCAAAGACGCCGATCTGGTGGGCATTCCCTTCCGGATTGTCACAGGTCGGTCACTGAAAGACGGCAAAGTAGAAGTCGTAAAGCGGGCCGATCACGAATCGCAGGATGTACCCGTTGAAGAAGTCGCCTCGCTGATTAAACAGTGGGTTGACACAGCGCTAACATCCTAAAAATGTGGTAGAGGCGTTTAAACCTTTGTAGGGGCGAATGGCCATTCGCCCCTACGGGATGTTTGGGTCCGTACAGGATGCTCTGTTTAGAAATGCAATTGTGAATTCCTAAACGGTAGGTTCTTGAGCCAATTCAGCCGTTGAAGATCGACGTTTGGCCTTATTCACCGGGTCCATCCAGCGTTCTAAGAAGCTAAAGAGCTGAGACGACAACAGCGTCAGCACCAAATACATCGCGGCAACCGCAATCAAAATCTGGAACACGGCATAGTTATTGGCATAGATGAGCTGACCTCGACGGAACAATTCTTCGACGCCGATCACAGCAACCAGACTCGTATCTTTCATCAGGGTAATAAACTCGTTACCCAGCGGCGGAATCATGCGGCGAAAGGCTTGCGGGAAAATGATGTACCACATGGTTTGCGCCGAACCCAGACCCAGCGACTGAGAAGCTTCTTGTTGCCCCAGTTCAATCGACTGAATACCACCTCGCACAATTTCGGCAATGTAGGCCGCCGCGTTGAGCGACAGGGCGAGAACGGCAGGCAGCAGCCGATTGGGATAGCGAAACTCTAGATCCAATCCCCCAGCCAGGGACGGGATGCCAAAGTAAATCATGAAAATCTGCACCAGCAGTGGCGTTCCGCGAAAGAAGTCAACATAGACCCGCGTCAACCAGCGCAGGGGCAGAATCGGTGACAGACGAGCAACACCAATCAGCGATCCAAAAACGAGGCCAAATAGAACGGCTAGGGCCGTTAGCTCAACCGTGATCAGCGCCCCGCGCAGCAGGTTGGGAAGAGCAGCGGCGATAATCTCCATTGACCGTGCTAGATCAATTGCTCCAAGAATCAGCACAATACAGGCTCCATTTAAGTGAATGACATCAGTAGGACTTACGCACTTGACAAGTTTTACAGCTTGCAGGATCCCCCCGGCTATCGCCACCCCCCTTATTAAGGGGGGCAGGGGGGATCATAACTCTATCAGTAGCGTTGGCTAGGCTAAATTGCATAACTCCTAATCAAGTCGAGTTAAGAACCGAGCATTCTGAACACAACCTATGGCGTGTAGTTTTCCGGTAGCTCAGGCGGTTCAGTGCCAAACCACTTTTGATAGATCTCCGCGTACGTGCCGTTGGCGATGATCTCATCTAAAGCCTGATTAATCGCCTCTAGATCCTCGGAACCTGTCGGCAAGGCGATGCCGTAATACTCCGATGTCAGTTGTTCACCCACCACTTCCAGATCATCCAAGTTGCCCTCTTTGATGGCATAGAGCGTCACCGGGGCATCGTTGATCACGGCATCAACATTGCCGTTTCGGAGTTCTTGGAGTGCCAGTGGAGCCGAATCAAAGGTACTCACTTCTGCACCCGATACTTCATTCGCCTTTTCTGCGCCTGTGGTACCAATTTGAACGGCGATGCGCTTGTTTTCTAGATCTTCAAACGACTGCACCGTACCTTCATCCTTGCGAGTTGCGATCGCAAGTCCAGCCTGAAAGTACGGATCGGTAAAATCAACATTTTCTTCCCGTTCAGCGGTGATCGTCATGCCGCTAATCGCTGCGTCTACCGTACCCGCTTGCAGTGCCGGAATAATGCCGTCAAAGGGCAAGCTCTCAAATTCGACTTCATAACCGGCTTGTTCGCCAATCGCCGTCATCAGGTCAATATCAAAACCCTCTAGGCTACCATCTGCGGCCTGAGCTTCAAACGGTGGAAACGCAGGTTCAGTGGCAACGGTCAGTGTTTGGGCACCGTCGGCTGAGGCTGCGCCGTCTCCACTCGCCGTATCAGTGCCGCCACCACCGCAGGCCGTGACCAACAGCAGGGCACTCAATCCTAAACATGTTTGTCGCAAAAAGCGCGATCGCGTTAATCGCGTCGAGTCAATCATAGTCATTTGATCAATATGTAAATGTTTGTCATCAATAACGAACCAATAAAACTCAATCCCAAAATAGAAAGATGCCTAGAAGACCTCTTCCGCTTTTTCAGATTTGGAGTCTATTTGTGTCAACTTTCTTAACAGAAACAACTGAATGGAGAGACTGATATAAACAGCTTTGCTGGATTAATCCGCCGCCATTGTAATCGTTCAGCCAAAAATATTTCGTAGCAACGAAGTCTATCCTAAATTGCAGGACATGATAAGCATGCTGAGCTAATTGCTGCTCTATTGCGGCATTGTCTATTGTAGTTGTCTACTGCCGCTATTTACTGTCGTTGTCTAGTTGTCTACTGTATTCCTGAACCATAGCACTACTTCATAAAGCTGGTATGAGTCCATAGACGATTTCGGGCACTCTAGGACAAACAATTTGTTCCAGTTGTCGTTCAAAGGTTTTTCATGAGTGCAGACCAGCCGATTCCCCTACTCTACAGCGGTCAAGCCGGAAACTATTTTGGTACTGAATACGAAGCGTTACCGGCATCCGCACATGCCAGCGTTCACCAGGTTGGGCAACTTCTCCTGGATCAAGGTCTAACGTATTTAGGAAAATTAACCTGCTCTCAATTTGACCAGATCGAGATTTACGCCTATGCCACATCGGATCATTGCATTGTTGTTTCAGTGATGGCGACAGAATCCGGTTTGAGCGGGATTGATTGTGTTGCGAAATTCGCAGACGACAGCTTTTTGACAACGACCACCACACAAATTGTCCAGAACGTCTACGACGAACAGCAGCTCTTTCGCATGTCGTTTCCCGGACTCAGTGCGGTTGCGCTTTTGGAGCAGCATCTGACAACTGTGCAAGATTTCGAGCAACAGCATGGCGCGGCACAGGTCATCTTTGCAGACCTGTTGACAGTGGCTCAAATGGTCGATGAGTACACTCTCCGTCAGGAATCAAATGCAGGACATGGTTGGCTACAGTTTGCAGGTGCATTGGCCCAGGCTGGTGTGGCTCAGATGATGGGCGATGATTCTGACTATTTCGAAGACGAGGATGATGAATCCGATGAATATGATGAGGATGCCGTTGAATACGATGAAGAAAATGCATCACCCTTGATTCGAGCCATTCTTCAAGATGATTTAGCTCAGGTTAAACATTTTATAGAAGCAGGTACAGAGCTGAATCCTAGCGGTTGGGATACAGCAGTTCCTCTAGTGGCAGCCGTTTACCGAGGCCAGCCGGAGATCATTCAAACCCTGATTACTGCCGGAGCCAATCTAGATTTACTGGACTGGTCGGTTAATGCTCGGCCTTTAGGCATGGCAATTCAGCAAAATCGCTCAGATCTGGTCAAACTGCTGTTGGATGCTGGAGCTTCTCCAGAAGGAGGCACGCTCGAAGAAACTGGCTTGGCAGTCGCAATCACTAAAGATAATCTACCCATTTTGCAACTATTGCTGGAGGCAGGCGCAAATCCAGACGCCGGTATGGAAGATGACTATCGGGCGATTATGCAGGCGGCCCTGTACGGTCGCTTGGACATGGTGACAGCCTTAGTAGAGCATGGCGCTGATGTCAATGCCTGGAGCCAAGGGGAAACGGCCATCATGAGTGCTGCTCGGGGCGCACACCAAGCGGTTTACGATTATCTCTATCATCTTGTTGATGAAGAGACTCGTCGCTATGCCGATAAGCATGGTCAAAAGGAGATGGCTAACGCCATCAAGCGGAAAGCCCGTGAAGCTAACAAGCAGGCAGAACAGCTCGGCGATGCGGCGCTGTTCGGGAAACTGGCCAAGGTGCAGCAACTGCTGGCAGACGGAGCCGATCCCAATGTCATTACCAAATCCGGTAAAAGTCCGCTGATGCTGGCCGCGATGTACGGCCACAAAGAGGTGATGATTGCACTTCTGGATGCTGGAGCCGATCCAAACTTGCGTGGTGATGAAGAGTTTGATGAAGGTCAAACGGCCTTGATGTATATTGCCAGCAGTTTCTTTGCTTCTAACCGAGCTGAAGTGATTCGGCTGCTGGTTGAGCATGGAGCCGATGTGAATGCCCAAAATGATAAGGGCCAAACTGCGCTGATCATTGCAGGAGAAAACGTCGATGCCGTCAAAGCACTGATTGATGCGGGTGCGGATGTTAATCTGCGAGATAATGAAGGCAATACAGCCTTGATGATGGGGACTTGGGCCGTCCAACAGTTACTTCGTCAGGCAGGTGCATCTGAAGAGGGTCTCAATGATGTGGCCTTGGTTGAGGCCGCCAGTCACGGTAATCTGGCAAAAGTAGAAGAACTATTGCAAGCAGGTGCGAACCTGAATTACAGCGATGGCAGTGCCTTGGTTGCGGCCGCGGGTAGCGGGAATATGGCTGTTGTTGATCGTTTGATTCAGGCCGGTGCAGATGTCAACCGGGGATGGCGAACTGGGTTTACGCCAATTGCAGAGGCAGCCTATAGAGGCGATCTGGATATCGTAGAGCGATTACTTAGTGCTGGGGCCAATCCCTTTCAGCGGACTCACGATGACGAGTTTGATGATGCCCTCGACTACGCGCGACGCGGACAAGCCGAAGGACATCATCCTGATAAAGATTATGCGGCGATTATTGATCTGCTCAGTCGTCAGCCACGTTAACACCATTGGGCATTGCCAAGTATTGTCAAGTCGGATTTGGTGTTACAAGTGCGGCCTTGCCGCGCTATTAAAACGTCCGTTTAACTGAGCTGGTTACAGCTATAAAACACAAAAGGACGGTTGGTGTGCCAACCGTCCTTTTGTAAGAGAGAGCGCGTATTTCTAAGGTTGAGAAACTGCAGCCGTAGGCTCTGACGATTCAGCCATGACTCGCTGCGTCAGAATTTCCAGTGCCTTGGCAAACTGTGGATCAGCCGAGGTACCAATTTGCGTCCGATCTTGCGAGAGTGCTTCTCGCTGCTCGTCCGTCAAATCAAGTTCAATATCTGGCGCGATGCCCTGTTTGTTGATGTCTCGGCCACTTGGCGTCAGGTACTTTGCAACCGTGATGGCAATGCCAGAACCATCTCCTAAACCTCGAACTGACTGCACTAGACCTTTACCAAAGGTTTGAGTGCCGACAAGCACTGCACGTTCATTGTCTTGAAGTGCGCCAGATAGAATTTCACTGGCACTGGCAGAACCACCATCTACTAGGACAACGAGCGGCTTATCGGTTAGTGCCCGATGGTTGGCTACCTGCCGATCCGATTCACCTTGCCGATCAACGGTTGAAACAATAGTGCCGTCTTCGAGCCACATGCGCGCGATGTCAATGCTGGAATAGAGCAGACCACCTGGATTAGAGCGCAAATCTAAGATATAGCCGTTTACGCCCTCTTCTTCTAGCGTGCTGATTGCATCCTGCATTTCTTGTGCTGCGTTAGCACTAAACTGAGTTAGGCGAATATAGCCGATGCTTCCAGCCGGACTTTGCTGCTGGCTGTAACGAACCGGGTGAATTTCGATTAACTCTCGATCTAACTCGAAGTCTATAATTTCGCTTTCGCGCCGGATGGTTAGCGTAACTTGGGAACCAACTGGGCCACGGATTAGATTGACGGCATCATTCAAATCCATTCCCTCAGTGGATTGACCGTCGATGGCAGTGATAACGTCTTTTGCCAAAACCCCAGCTTTAAAGGCGGGTGTGTCTTCAATGGGGGCAACGACTAACAAATCATTGGTTTCTTCGTCCTGGGCAAGCTGAATGCCTACCCCTGTCAGTTCACCAGAGGTATCAATCTGCATATTGCGGAACTCTTGCGGATCCATGAAGCGAGTATATGGATCATTCAAGGTTTCCAGCATCTCTTGAATGGCAACATAAGCCTCTTCGCGATCGCTATATTCACGCTCTAAATATTCAGTGCGTAGCGCCCGCCAGTCAACCTGATTGAACGTCGCATCAACGTAGTTTCGGTCGATGAGCTGCCAAACTTCGTCAATTAGTTCTTTCGGACTGTCACGAAAAAAGGCTTGGCTCTCTGAAAAATGCAAGCCAGCCCCTGTAATCGTTACAGCGGTTACGGCGACGGCGGTCATGCCTAGTACAAGGCCACGCTTGGTAATTGCCATATTGATATTGAAAACACTGCAAGGAACGGTACGCTCAATCTAACACAGTTAACTTTGGAAGCGCCGCTCTTGAACCAAACCGTAGAAGGATTTAACAGAATTAATACATAATAGTGTGATATCCGAACTGCGATCGCACAGAAACTCAAAAAGGTCACTTTGCTGCCGCCGCGCAACAGCAAAGTGACCTTTTTAGGTTTAGATGGATCTTCTAGGTTGTGGTGTCAAACACGAGAGTAGCGGTGTGAGAACCTACTCTTCCATTTGCTCCGTGCTACCATCGCCCAGCCAGTCAGTGTGATACACACCGGACTTATCGACTCGCTTGTAGGTGTGGGCACCAAAGAAGTCGCGCTGGGCCTGGGTGAGATTTTGGGGCAGTTTTGCCGTGCGATAGCTATCAAAGTAATCCAGCGATGCACTAAATGCGGGTACGGCTATACCCAGCTTAGCGGCCACCTGAATGACCTCACGCCATGCCTCTTGGCGATCCAGGATTGTTTGCTTAAACTCTGGAGCCAGCAGTAGATTCGGCAGTTTCGGATTGTGCTGAAAGGCGTTTTGAATCTTACCGAGGAAGCCAGCCCGGATGATGCAGCCACCTTTCCAAATGCGGGCAATTTCGCTCAGATTCAGATCGTAGTTAAAGGTGTCGGATGCTGTACTCAGCAGGGCCATACCCTGAGCGTAGGAGCAAATCTTAGAACAGTAGAGTGCGTCCCGGATTTTGTTGACAAAGGCTTGTGTGTCGCCATCATACTTACCCGATGGCCCAGATAATTCCTTAGACGCCGCTACACGCTCATCCTTAATAGACGACATGATGCGGGCATTCACTGCGGCAAAAATAGTCGGAATGCTAACCCCCATTTCTAGGGCACTAACAACCGTCCAGCGTCCGGTTCCTTTCTGGCCAGCGGAATCGAGAATCACCTCAACCAGCGGCATTCCAGTGTCGGCATCCATCTGCTTGAACACATCCCGCGTAATTTCAATCAGGAACGAGTTCAGCTCTTCAGTTTCATTCCACTCGGCAAACACTTGATGAAGCTGTGTATGATCTAAGCCCAACGTATTCTTGAGCAGATCGTAGGCTTCGGCAATCAGCTGCATGTCGCCGTACTCAATACCGTTATGTATGGTTTTGACGTAGTGTCCAGCGCCGCCAGGGCCAATGTAGGTCACACAAGCTCCGTCATCAACCTGAGCCGCGATTTTGGTCACGATGGGCTCAATCGAATCGTAAGCAGCTTTTGTGCCACCCGGCATCATGCTTGGGCCGTTTAAGGCTCCTTCTTCACCACCGCTGACGCCCATACCAATGAAGCGTAGACCCGTGGATTCTAGATCTTGGACACGACGCTCGGTGTCTTGATAGAGGGAATTACCACCGTCGATGATCATGTCATCTGGATCGAGCAGCGGCTTGAGCTGCTCAATCACCAAGTCTACGGGTTTGCCCGCCTTGACCATGACCAGAATGCGACGAGGACGCTCAAGAGAGGCTACAAACTCTTCTAGGCTATAGGTTGGCTTGATATTCTTACCTTCTGCCCGCTCTTTCATAAAGTCATCGGTCTTGGAGCGGGTACGGTTATAAACGGCAACGGGAAATCCATTGCGTTCAACGTTTAGGGCTAGGTTCTCGCCCATGACGGCGAGACCAATAACGCCAAAGCTCTGCTGTGTCATATGGGTTTCTGTCTACTCTGGACAACGCAAATCGTTGCGACAGGGGGTGTGAGACATTACGTATAACGTAAACTATACCTAAAATGCCTCACCTAACCCCATCGGCGGTTGCTTTCAGGGTAGACAACATTTTTAGCAAGGTTCATCTGCCCAAAGGTTTTCTTTAGGCTCGTTATGAAAGACACACAGACTATCGTCTATTGGATAAGTAATACTTATTCAATAGACGGCTTATTCCCCTTCAAGATTCTGCCGATGACAACCCCAGATCTGCCGGAACCGCTCCGCTAGTCGGGAGTTCCAAACAGTATCCAGCACCATAAACCGTTTTAATGTATTGCGGATGGCGTGGATCGGGTTCAAGCTTTGTCCGTAAGTGGCGAACATGAACTCGAATGGTTTCGATATCGTCGTTCGGGTCATAGCCCCACACTTCCTTGAGAATTTCACTGGGCGAAACGGTTTGACCGTGACGCTGTAGAAGACAGTGCAGCAGCTCAAATTCAAGATGAGTTAGCTTGACGGTTTTGTCAAACCAAATCGCTTCAAAGCGTTCAGGCACCAGCGTTAACGGCCCATAGTTGAGAATCTCGCTATGCTTGGCCGCTTGGGGGATTCGATCGGTACGCCGGAGCAGTGCCCGCACTCGCGCCAGCATTTCATCCACCTCAAATGGCTTGGTGAGATAGTCATCAGCTCCAGCATTGAAGCCTTCTACTTTATCTTGGGTTTGTCCCAATGCGGTTAGCATCAAGACTGGAACATCTGCCGTCCGCTCATCGCGCCGTAGCCGCTGACAAATTGTAAAACCGTCTACCTTCGGTAGCATCAGGTCCAGGACAATCAGATCAGGCATCAACTGTACGGCTAAGGCTTGCCCTTTGATGCCGTCAGCAGCTTGGCTAACATCATAGCCAGCCATCTCTAGGTTGACACTGACTAGTTCTGCGATCGCAGGATCATCATCAATAACGAGAATTCGTGGCATGTTCCGAATCTATATCTTTTTCTACAGGGTCTTACGTCTTGTAACGATTATTGCCGAAATACTTTAGACTTCGAAGATTTATATAGAACTCTGTACCGATTATAAGCACGTCTGCCTAATCTTTTCAGGCGAATCCCTGATTCGTTGCATTGATCGATACTAAAATCGGGCCAAAGCAGCGGATTAATTCGCCGATGTTGAGCCATTCAGGCCAAACAACCAGCAAAACAAAATCTGCGATCGCACCTGCCTCAATTTGCTGTGTGTATACACCACATGTGCAGATGAGATAGCAGATCAAGCCCTTTGGCGACGCTGCATTTAGAGAACAGAGATCTAATCAAAACTAAGCGAGCATACCACAACCTGAGCCTTCAATCTACGTTGCAGTCTATGTGTTGCAGTCTAGTTGACTAAACTCCCCAGGCAAGATTCGAACTTGCGACCAATCGGTTAACAGCCGACCGCTCTACCGCTGAGCTACTGAGGAAGGCGGATTTTATCCTACTTGAAAACAGGACAAATTGTAAACCTATTAGCGGCATATTGATCGCAGAACTTACGCCTGCTTGCAAGCTTACTTCTGCTGAATAGATTAAACTCCCCAGGCAAGATTCGAACTTGCGACCAATCGGTTAACAGCCGACCGCTCTACCGCTGAGCTACTGAGGAACGACGCGAATTTCATATTACTGACTCAGGGGACAGTTTGACAAGGGGTAAAGCCAATTTTTTTTGAACTTTTTACCAGGTTCACGATTCTCGCTCTGTCAAACCCAATCGCATTTCTGCTAAACGAGCTTGAGCCTTGGGATCGAGCGAGCTGAATAGGAACCGTTTGCTGGAGGAACGGGCAGGCTTCTGACGGCGACGCACCTGATGGCGCGCCAGATCGACATCACTAATTAAGCGATGGGCTGACATCCATTCTGCGCCATAACCCACGACCGTGAGCTGTTGTGCTCGGTCAGATGTGGCGACAATTAGCCGCTGAGAGAACTTGCGCACATCATGTCGAAACATGGCACAGGCTTTTTCAATATAGGAATCTGCGGTTTGACCAAAATCCGTGTAGTGAATGGAAACATGCTCGGTCACGGCTTCTGGCACTGAAGGATCAATCTGCCCATAGGCATCAAAGACAATCCGCGTATCAAATCCCTTGAATGTGCTGTATCCGGTGAGCGCTTCTACTAGATCACGACGGGCATCTTCTAAGCCATGCTGATCTCGAACGCGCTCTAGCCGGGGCCAAGCGCCAATAATGTTATAGCCATCGACGAGTAGAACCGCCTGATAGGAGCGACGTGCCATTGTTACAAGGTGTACTAAGTGGGCAGGAGCAGACCGTTAATCTTTGTTTCATTTCTTAATGATATCAATTCTGATCCAGGCTGCTTCATTGTGCTGGCCGGATTGTGCGCTCGATTTGCCAGTAACTTAATTAGAATGTCGGTTGCGCTGGGCTAATACTTTAGGACTTTACGATGAGATGCTGTTTGTTTTGGTTGCGATCGCAACGCTTCTGGCAGGTTATTTGGCCGCGATTGTGGACACACTTGGGGCTGGGGTGCAGCTTGTTGATCCTGGCGGTGGGCCTGCTGGGGTGTCAGAGTGGCCCAACGGATACCGCGCGGATCGGTAGCGCCAACGGTAACAGCGAGGTCGTTCACCTCACACTCTGGCAGGGGATCAGTCCGCCTAGTAATCGTGATGTTTTTCAGTCTTTAGTTGAGCAATTTAATCAGGCTCATCCCTATATTGAAGTGGAATCGCTGTATATTGGTCAGCCGGATCAGCAGATTCCTAAGATTTTGACGGGCGTGGTCGGTGGCGCTCCGCCGGATATTTTGTGGTATATCCCAACGTTTACAGGTCAACTAGTTGAACTGGAGGCGATTCTGCCACTGGATAAT
Organism: Thainema salinarum CENA647; assembly: GCF_057732415.1. NCBI lineage: Bacteria > Bacillati > Cyanobacteriota > Cyanophyceae > Leptolyngbyales > Leptolyngbyaceae > Thainema > Thainema salinarum. Next base: position 4,284,781 of record NZ_JBYJZJ010000022.1, on the reverse strand, counting down.
TGGCTCCAGGAAGATGGACGGCTGGAGCGGATTATTCCGACCCTACATGAATCGATGCGGCTGGAAGATCACTATTGGTCAGTGCCGTTTGGCACGAATAATGTTGGTGTGTTCTACCGTCCGTCACTGTTCGAAGAAGCGGGGATCACACAGTTGCCCCGTACTTGGTCAGAATTTGCGCAGGTGGCCGCCCAGTTAACTCGCGATCGCAATGGGGATGGCTTTACCGATCAGTATGGCCTCTGGCTATCTCTGGGCAAAGGCGAATGGAATGTGTTTGTCTATTTACCGTTTGTTTATAGTGCGAGCGGTGAAATTGTCCAAAATGGGCAGCCGGATTTAACCAATGAAGGTGCGATCGCAGCTTTGGAGTTTGCATCATCCCTGGTGCAAGACGGTGTGGTGCAGCTTTCTCCGCCAGAGCGCGGTTATGAAACCGATAGCTTCATGAGCGGTCAGGTGGCGATGCAGTTCACGGGGCCGTGGAATATTGGGCAGTTTGAGGAGTCAGGTGTGGACTACGATGTTTTTCCACTACCAATGCGAGATCAGCCTGCGGCGGTGGTGGGCGGTGAGAATTTTTTTGTGATGAAAACAACGTCAGAACGAGAGCAAGCAGCACTAGAGTTTCTCGACTTTGTGATTAGTGAATCGTTTCAAACCGAGTGGGCGCTGAAAACAGGTTACTTACCGATTAATCCCAATGTGTTGAATAGTCCCGACTATCAGGCGTTTGTGGCTGAGAGTCCGGCCCTTCAGATGTTTTTGCAGCAGATGGAGTGGGCGCGATCGCGACCCTTGATCCCCGGCTATCGCTACTTATCAGAAAACTTTGGTCGGGCGATTGAAGCGTCCCTGTTGGGTGAACCACCTGCGGAAGCATTGGCAGCGGCACAGCGGAGGCTGGAGTTGATTGTGGGACGTGATCAATAATTCAGAGTTGATGGAGAGGACGTGAGGGGGGCAGGGGAGTAGGGGAGCAGAGCAGGGGTGCGGGGAAGCAGAGGGTTCTGTTGGTAGCCGTAACTTAAGCTTCATGTTTCAAATAATGCTAGATATGAAAGCTCCTTTTCCCCCTTTCCCCTTGCTCCCTTAATAAAAACGACGTTAGAGAAGGAGAAATGTACTGAGATGTTTAAGCCTTGCCAACTGCCGCCACCACTAGAGCCAGGAGACTTGCTGCGGGTGATTGCGCCGAGTGGGACGTTGCGGGAGAGACAGGCATTTGAGCAAGGCGTTGAAATTTGGAGATCGCAAGGTTATCAGATTGAGTTTTGTCCGGGATACGACGACCGCAGTGGCTACTTGGCTGGAACGGACGAGCAGCGGCGGCAACAGCTCCAGCAGGCATTGAGTGATCCAGATTGTCGCGGCATTCTCTGCGCTCGCGGCGGCTGGGGCGGAGCGCGGTTACTGGAAAATTGGACATGGCCGGATGATTTTCAACTTGCTCCCAAGTGGCTGATTGGCTTTTCGGATGTGACAAGTTTGCTGTGGAGTTTAGCGACGCAGGGAGTCGCGGGGATGCACGGTCCGTTACTAACAACCATTGCAGCGGAACCGCCCCATTCTCTAGAGCGGCTGTTTCAGTTTGTGACTGGACGGGCAGAACTGGCACCATTGCAGGGTGATGGCTGGGTTGGTGGTCAGGCGACGGGATATCTATTACCCGCAAATTTGACCGTAGCGACTCATTTGCTGGGTACCGTAGCCCAACCCCACTTAAATGATGTGATCTTGGCGTTTGAAGATGTGGGAGAAGCGCCGTATCGAATTGATCGGATGCTGACTCAGTGGCGCATGAGTGGGGCGCTGAATGGCATTAAGGGAATTGCATTGGGCCGCTTTAGTCAGTGTGATCCACCCAAGGATATTCCGAGCTTTAGTGTGGAGGAAGTACTGCGCGATCGCACTTATGATCTCAATATTCCAGTCGTGGTTAACCTACCCTTTGGTCACGATGGCGAGAATGCTGCCTTGGTTGTGGGACGACGAGTTTGCCTGGACGGAGATCAAGGGACTCTGAGCTACTGCGAATAGAAACAAACCCATCTTGAGCTTGGGAATGAGCTGTGTGCACCGCGTACCGTTCATTCCCAAGCTGATTTCAAGCTACTATTCAGGCTAAGACAGTACCCTAAACGCATAGCTTGCCATCCTGCTGATGCTCCAACAGAAACTGGGTCGCTTGCTCTGCAGTGAGGGGACGACTAAACCAGTAGCCCTGCATCTCCTTGCACTTTAGCGATCGCAAACATTCCATGTGGGCTTGAGTCTCAACCCCTTCTGCCACAACGCTTAAACCGAGTCCTCGGCTGAGAGTAATAATCGCTGAGACAATCGCTTTATCGGCAGGACGATGAATCAGGTCACGGATAAACGACTGGTCAATTTTAATTGTGTGCAACGGAAATCGCTTCAAAATAGGACAGGGAGGAGTAGCCTGTACCGAAGTCGTCCATCGAAATGCTGATGCCCATTGCCCGAATTTGCTCCAGCACATTAGATGTATGTTCCAAATTCTGCATGGCCGCCGTTTCAGTAATTTCCAGTTCCAAAAATTCTGGAGCCAGCTCGACGGTCTGCAGGATTTGCGTAATCCGTTCCAGCAGAGAAGGTTGCTGAAACTGGCGCGCCGACAAATTTACCGCAACTTTCAACGGCGGAATGCCTGCCAGTTGCCAAGCGCGATTTTGGGCACAGGCCGTCTTGATGGCCCATTCCCCAATCGGCACAATTAAGCCTGATTCCTCTGCTAAGGGAATGAATGTGCCGGGTGAAATGCTGCCCCAGTGCGAGTGATGCCAGCGCAACAGCGCTTCCATTTTAATCACTTGTCCTGTTTGGATATTCACTTGGGGCTGATAGTACAGTTCCAGTTCATTGAGCGGCAGCGCATGATGCAGGTGATTTTCCAACTGGAGCAGTCTGGAAGCCTGGGAGTTGAGCGTAGCCCGATAGAACTGGTAGTTGTTGCGGCCTTCGTCTTTGGCTCGGTACAAGGCGGTATCGGCGTTTTGGAGGAGCGTGTTTAAGTCTTCTCCATCCTGTGGATAGATCGCCAGCCCCATGCTGCTCGTGATGTAAAGCTCATGCTCCCCAACATGAAAAGCCGTGGCGAGACTGTCCCGAATGCGACGGGCAATTTTGGCGGCATCGTCTGGGCTGGACAAATGGGGTAAAACCAGGGTGAATTCATCGCCACCCCAGCGGGCAATCAAGTCCGCGTCGCGTAAACTCTGCTGCAGGCGCTGAGTCGCCTGTCGGAGCAGCTCATCGCCCACGGCGTGCCCCAGGGTATCGTTGATATTTTTGAACCGATCCAGATCGAGAAACATGACTCCCAACATTTCACCTGAGCGGCGAGCATGGGCAATCTCCAGCGGCAAATGCTCATTGAATAACGTGCGATTGGGCAGGCCAGTTAAACTGTCGTGAAAGGCCTGATGGCGCATTTGGGCTTCGGTTTGCTGGCGCTTGATCGCTCCGCCCAGACTAGCTGCGATCGCAACTAGAATCGATTCTTCTCTGGCCGTCCATTCCCGTGCCTCTTGACAGGCATCGAAACCGATATAGCCCCACAGCACCTGATCGATGAAAATCGGCACCATCAAAATCGACTGAATCTGGTCGCGCAGTAGAATTTGCTGTTCGCTGGCGGGAAACTCGCACGTTAAACCGCGCACAGGCTGACCTTTCTGAAAATTCTGGTACCAGCGATCCAGGCCAAATTCTCGATAGGGCTGATTTTGCCAGTGGGGCTGATTGATGCTGGGCACAATGTCGGCATGAGTCCACTCAAACCGCATGCTCATCGCCATTTCCCCTGTTTGAGAATGGGGATGGTTCTCGTAGATATAAACCCGATCGGCTTGAGCGGCCTCACCCAGGATGGACAGGACGTTCGGAATGGCCGTAGCGAAATCCGGCTGGGTCAACAGGCAGGTGGCCGCTGCCGCCACGCCCTCCAACAGGTGATCCCGCTTTAGCAGTTCTGCCTCATCATGCTTACGCGGGGTGATGTTCTCCACCGTGCCCTCATAACCTGCGATCGCACCCGTTTCGTCATAGAGCGTCCGCGCCGATTCCGAAATCCAGATAATGCTGCCGTCTTTGCGAAAGATTTGGGACTCAAAGTTAAACACCGAGCCCTGTGCCGCCATTAACTGCTCAAACTCCAGGCGTCGCTGCGGATCGACATAGAGCTGACTTTGGATATTGGTGATGGACTGAATTAACTCTTCCGGTGAGTCATAACCATAAATTTGGGCCAGCATCGGATTAGCCGTCAGGTACTGACCTGTCGGTGTAGTTTGAAAAATGCCCTCCACCGCATTTTCAAAAATGCTGCGGTACTTCACTTCGGCCTGTTTGAGAGAACTCTTGGTTTGCTGATGCTCGTAGGCCAACGAGATCGCTGCCGCCGCTGCCTTGAGTAAATCAATCTCAGAATCCTCCCAGTACAGTTCGTAGGTACAGTTTTCTAAAACGATAAATCCAAAAATATCCTTGCCCTGCTTTAGGGGCAGCATCAGCACTCCCTGAATAGAAAGGGGCGCTAATACGGCCTGTAGTTCGGTCTCTAGCTGAGCCGTAGCTAAACAGACCAATTCTTCTCCAGCCAGCAACTGCTCGAACCAGTGACTTAACTGATGGTGGTAGAGCTCAAGCTGAAGTTGCCACTGCTCCGGCTCTAACACAAAGTCTGGATCGGCCCACATCGACTGTTGCCAGCAGGTGATTTTCGGTCTCGCGGTTGAGCCCGTGATCGGTTTATCCGATTGCGGCAGGATTTGATCCAATTTGGTGACTGCCACTTCGAACACCCCAGCCCGACTCGCCTGGGCGGCCTGTCCCAAGATGGGCAAAATTTCAGCATACAGATCGGCACTTACATCCCATTCCAAGTTGAGCAACCGATACTGCAGATCGACAAGTGCGGCCAAATACTGTTCACGACGGGCAATAGCTTCCTCTGCTTTGCGCCATTCCGTGATGTCTTCGAACATGCCTAAAATGCCGATTGTGTTGTTATCGGCATCATAAATCGGCACTTTGCTCACGTCTTGCCAAATTTCGTCCCCATTCTGCTGAATTTTGCGACGAATAACATGGATCCGCCGCTTGTGGCGCTCCAGCACATCTAAATCGGCATCCCGAAAATTATCGGCTTGAGCTAAGGACCAAAGATCGTAGTCAGTTTTGCCAATTACGTCCTCTATCGAGGTTAAGCCAATCGAGTTCAACCAAACTTGGTTGCCGCCCTGGTAGGTCAAGTTGCGATCTTTCCAAAAAATATGCTGGGGAATATTGTCCAAGATCAGCTTCAAGAACGCCTCTTTTTCCTGCAGCGTCCGCTCCGTCTGCTTGCGCTCAGTAATGTCAGTAATAAAGCCTTCAAGACCAATCACCTTACCTTGGGCATTGGTTACGCCGTAGCCCTTTTCCCAGAGCCATTTCTCTTCACCCTGCTTAGTTCGAATCCGGTACTCAACAACATAGGGCTGCTGCTGTGCGATCGCACCATCAATCGCCTGTAACACCCGCGGCAGATCCTCGGGGTGAGTAATATCGTTATACGATTGCGATCGCACTGGCCCCGCTAGTTCAGACGGAGAATAGCCCGTCAGAGGGTAACAGCCTTGGCTAAGAAACTGCATCGACCACTCAGCATCATCATTGGAAACAAACACAATACCGGGCAGCGAATCCATCAGGGCCGTGAGCCGCTGCTGCTGCTCGGCTAGCACAGCTTCGCTCTGCTTGAGTCGCAGCACTGAACCCAGCTGGGTCAGAATTTGGCGCACCTGCTCAATTTGGCTTGGGTCAACCGAGTTGGCATCGACCAGCCACACAATTAGCACCGCCAAAACGCGATCTCCCACCTTAATCGGAACGCCCAGGCAAGCATTTAAATTGGCCTGGAGAGCAGCGTTCTTACGGAGCAGCGACTGGTCAGACTCAGCTTCAATGGCTGCAATCCATTCTGGCTGGCGAGTAACAGCGACCCGTCCCGGCAAGCCCGTGCCCAAGGTGACACTAAATTGCTCACTCACCTTGCGGAAAGCTTGAAACTGCTCCGGCTGCGGACTGTACCATATTGGGCTAATGCACAATCCACCCTGCTGAGGAGTTGGCAACCAGATCTCGGCCAGTGCTCCGTTAATCAATTGGCAAATCAATTGCAGCACCACCTCAAAGGCAGCTTCACTATCGATCGCCTCACTAACAGCTCGATTGACCTGCTCAATCAGCTGATGAATCGGGCGATGTGAGATGGATTGATGGTTGGGATTGAGCTTTGACACCTTAAACGACAGGTTAGATGGCTGATCCGGTAAGTCACTGGTCATTCGTTGCTCCAAGTCGCGACGTACAGAGTTTCCGATGACATTATTTGTCCAACATTAGAGTGCCCCTGATTTTGATCGCGCCAAATTTAATTACACCTAAATTTGAATATGGCTTCAGTCAATCAGATTAAAGAAGAAACACCATCAAGGTTGTGATGACGGTTTCAATCTAGGCCGTCATCGTCGCAACTTAGGAGGAAGTTTTAGCTATGAATAAAACCTACAATTTTCTTTAGCGAAATATTATTTAGTGGCCGATTAAAGTGCGATCGCACAATTAATTTTGATAGTCGCTTAATTTAACTTAAGATGCCCAATTATGAGCAAACTTTAGCAGAATTCCAGCGTTAAAGGGACTCAGCAAAACGGCTGATTGTGCGTCGCTTCTGAAAAGGTCTCTATAATTACTTAGAAGAGGTCTACGTTTAGGCAGAAGCTGAATGTCTGTCCTGAAGTAGTTTTCGTCTATCTTGTTGAGTTTTGGTGCCTATGACTTCTGCTGCTCCTGCCGAGATCCAAAGTGCTGTAGATTGGCGGCGCAACTTTGCGATTATCTCTCACCCTGATGCAGGTAAGACAACATTAACTGAAAAACTATTGCTGTACGGTGGAGCCATCCACGAAGCGGGAGCCGTCAAAGCTCGTCGGGCCCAGCGCCATGCCACCTCCGACTGGATGGAGATGGAGCAGCAGCGGGGCATTTCGATCACCTCAACTGTGCTGCATTTTGACTATCGCAACTACTGGATCAACCTGCTGGATACGCCCGGACACCAAGACTTCAGTGAAGACACCTATCGCACGCTAGCGGCTGCCGATAATGCGGTCATGCTGGAAGATTCGGCCAAAGGTTTGGAGCCTCAAACGCGCAAATTGTTTGAAGTCTGCCGAATGCGATCGCTACCCATCTTCACCTTTTTCAACAAGATGGATCGTCCAGGTCGCGAACCACTAGAACTGATGGACGAAATCGAGCAGGAATTGGGGCTGAAAACCTATGCAGTGAACTATCCCATTGGCATCGGCGACCAGTTTCGGGGCGTTTATGACCGTCGCACCAAGTCATTTCACCTATTTGAGCGCACAGCGCACGGTAGCAGAGAAGCCAAGGTAGACGTTATTCCACTTGGCGATCCGCGCATTGAGGAGCTGATTGATCCCGATTTGTACTACCAGTTCAAAGATGAACTGGAAATCATTGAAGAAATCGGTGAAGACCTGGATTTAGAGGCAGTTCATGCCGGACAACTGACACCCGTATTCTTTGGCAGCGCCATGACCAACTTTGGCGTCAAGCTGTTTCTCGATGCGTTTTTAGAGTACGCTATGCCGCCGAGTCCCCGCCGCAGTTCTGTGGGTGACGTGGAGCCAACTCAGCCAGATTTCTCCGGATTCGTGTTCAAGCTTCAGGCCAATATGGATCCGAAACATCGCGATCGCATCGCCTTCATCCGCGTGTGTTCCGGCAAGTTCGAAAAAGATATGGTGGTGAACCATGCCCGCACGGGAAAAAATGTCCGCCTATCTCACCCTCAAAAGCTGTTTGCTCAAGGCCGTCAGTCGCTGGATGAGGCCTATCCGGGCGACGTGATTGGCTTGAACAACCCCGGCGTATTTGCGATCGGCGACACGATTTATACAGGCAAACAGTCGCTGGAGTACGAGGGTATTCCCTGTTTTTCGCCGGAGCTATTTGCTTATCTGCGCAATCCCAATCCCTCTAAGTTCAAGCAGTTCCGCAAAGGGGTAAATGAGCTGCGTGAGGAAGGGGCAGTGCAAATCATGTACTCCGCCAATGAATCCCGTCGCGATCCCATTCTGGCTGCCGTCGGACAGCTTCAGTTCGAAGTCGTCCAGTTCCGACTGCAGAACGAGTACAACGTCGAAACTCTGCTAGAACCCCTACCTTATAGCGTCGCCCGCTGGGTCGGCGGTGGCTGGGAGGCACTCGAAAAAGCGGGGCGTTTATTCAATACCGTTACGGTAAAAGATTCCTGGGGTCGTCCGGTTCTCCTGTTCAAAAATGAATGGAACTGCCAGCAAGTGGAAGGCGAACACCCGGAACTAGAACTCAGCTCAATTGCACCTGTCGTCGTTGGGCAACAACCCGAAGAGTTGTGATGAGCGCGATCGCAAAAGCTTAAATCACAAAACCTTCTTCCACTTAGCTCATCAACCATCCCCAACGGTCATTTGTCTCACACGGCGGCAAATGACCGTTGCAGTTAAGGGCAAGATAATGGCCAGAAGCGAAATATAGCGGTTCTAGATAAGAACGAGAGAGGAGAGTGCCTCATTCTGAGGCACTCTCCTCTCTCGTTTTCTCACTCTTAGCTGGAATCACTATAAACATGATTCTGTAACATTAACTACAAAAACAAATTAAAATGCTAGATTAGCAGTAGAATCATTACCGCACTAACAAAGGATTGGATGTTTACCATGAACAGAAAACGTCGTGAAATCATAACAAAAACCGCTGAAGCTCATCGTGAAGCATTACGACAACGGCTCCAGCAAAGGATGGAATCGGCTCGTTCTCGAGGCGATGAAAATCTAGTGCGTCAGCTAGAGCAGGAAGCACAATATCTTGGCTAAGGATCTGAAATCAGTCGTTGATCTAGGATTTTTTCTTGGCTATCTAGCCTAATCAGGTCATATAGCAGCCTCAAAAGCTGGTAAAACGCACCGATTTAACAGCTTTTTGGGCTACTTCAAGTCTTTGTTCTTTCAGTTATACGTTGAGTTTTAAAGCGGAGTTTGTCTGTAAACAAAACTCCGCTTTTCGTTGTTTCTCAATCACTGTTTTCAGCCGCTGATTCTTGAGCCAGCTGATTCAAAATTGTTTCCAGCTCTTGCTGATGGCGGCCATATTCCGCCCAATTGCCCTGCTGCAGGGCAGCCTGAGCATTGTCGTAGGCCGTTTGGGCGGATTGAATTAGCTCAGACATGTTGGCACTATCGGGCACAGCGGGTGTGGGTGCAGCAGGTGGCTGAGGCGCTGCCGGAGCTGTCGGAGGAGCTGTCGGAGGTGTGGATGTAGTAGCGCCCTCACCGAACAGGGCACTCAGCGCTTCTTCGAGCGTATTTCGCATGACCACACCATCCTGATAGGCCACAATCACTCGCTTCAGTTCCGGCAGTTCACCCTGTTCAGCCCGCAGATAAATCGGTTCAACATACAGCAACGATTCCTGAATTGGAATCACCAACAAATCTCCACGAATCACCCGCGATCCTTGCTGGCTCCACAGCGTAAGCTGTTCTGAAATCTCAGGCGTTTGGTCGATACGGGCTTCGATCTGGCTCGGCCCATAAATTAGTTCCTGTTTAGGAAACTCATATAGCAGCAGTTTGCCGTAGTCTTCACCATCGGATCGCGCTGCCATCCAAGCAATCATGTTGTCTTTATTCACAGGTGTAAACGGCAGAATCAGCACAAACTCTTCCTGGTTCTGTCCTGGCAGGCTCATGATCATGTAATACGGCTCCATCACCTGCTGGTTGCCTTCATAGACCTCTACCGGGAAGCGCCAGAGATCTTCTTGGTTGTAGAATACCTCTGGAGTATCCATGTGGTAAGTGAGGTATATGACCGCTTGAATTTTGAATAAATCGAGCGGATAGCGGAAGTGATTACGTACCTGCTCTGGCACCTGATCCGCACCTAGAAACAACTCAGGGAAAATCTGACGGTAGGTTGCTAACACCGGATCAGTTTCATCTACCACGTAAAACTGCATCGTGCCGTCAAACGCATCCACCACCACCTTGACCGAGTTGCGAATGTAGTTTGTGCGATCGCGGATTAGCTCACTAGCAGAACCCCCATTGCCTAAAGCGGCTGAAGCACGATAAGCACGGGCAACAGGTTCAGAATAGGGATAGCGATCGCTAATCGTATAGGCATCAACAATCCACTGAACTCGCCCGTCGATAATCGCAATGTAAGGATCTGAGTCGTAGCGCAGGAAGGGGGCAACGTGGGCAACGCGATCGCGAATTTGGCGATGGTAGTGAATCTTAGACTCACTGGTCAAATAGTTAGAAATGAGTAGCTTGAAGTCGCCAAAATCAAAGGCATAGGCAAGCTGACGCAGTAGACTACCGACGGGCACGCCACCTGCCCCTTCATAGCGAGTTGAGGCGTTGGTATTTCCTTGAGGATAGTCAAATTCTTCAATCGTTGCGCCCGTGAACATGTAATCCTCGGTCAGTTCACCGTAGTAGATGGCCGTCTCTTGCACATCCAGATCGACACTGGTTTGGGGGGGGATATCCTGAACGAAAAATTGAGGCAGACCATCGGGACGTACTACGTTGACCGGACTCATTGCGAATCCATAGCCGTGAGTATATTTCAGCCGCTGATTGACCCAGTTACGCGCCTGTTCAGAAAGGCGAGACGTATCCAGTTCACGGGGAGATAGCATCACCTGACGATAGTTGCCGTCAATCGTGTAGCGATCTACGTCTACATCAGTAAAGCGGTAGTAGGCGCGGATTTCCTGGAGCTGCTGGTAGGTACTCAGCAGGGGGCGATAGTCCCACAGGCGAATATTGCGAATCGTGGGGCTGCTTGCTTCGATGTCAGCCCGCGTTAGGTTGTCTTCCGCTGGGTAATCGTCACGCTCTACGTCACCAAGCTGATAGGCACTGCGCGTAAATTCAATATTATTTTCGATAAAAGGCCGTTCCTTAGCCAGTTCATTGGGAGCCACAACAAACTGCTGCTGGAACCAAGGGTAAAGACCTGCCACCACCGTAAAAACGATGATATAAAAAACTAGTCCATAGGTGGGCAATACAAACCCACTGCGCCACAGGGTGATCACAAACAGCGTGCCCAGCGCTAGGGTAACAAAGCCCATAATCCAGTAGGCGTGTAGGCGAGCATTGATATCTGTAAACCCGGCTCCATAGACAACACCGGTCGGTGAATACAGCAGCTCAAACCGCTGAAGCCAGAAGCCAAACGTAATCACAACCGCGATCGCAGCTAGCAAAACGCTCAGATGCAGCTTCACATTACCCGTGAGTAGATTGGTCCAGCCCCGGTCCAGATTAATCGATCCTCTCAGCACATAGATGACTGCAGCAATGATCAGTCCCCAAAACAGCAGTGCCAGTAGCCAGGACTGAAACTGCTGATAGAAAGGCAGTTGAAAGACATAGAACCCGATATCGGTGTTGTAGATTGGATCAGCCTGATCGAACTGGGTCGGATTGAGAAAACGTAAAATGCTTTCCCAGTGACTGACAGTAGCAGACGCCGCCAGTAGGGCAATGCCAATCGTAAAGGCCAGTGCGATCGCATTCACAATCCAGTCAGCATAGTTGCCCAGTTCTGTTCGCTCTAGCAGATAAAATCTGCGATCGCGGCTGAGATGAAGCGCCAGCCGATAGTTCAACCAGATAAAACCACCGTAGATCAGGAACGTGGCAAGCCATAACCCAACCTGCCAGCGAATCCGCGTCCAGAAGACCGGGCTGAAGCCAACGGAATCGAACCACCAGGATTCCGTCAGTAAGTGGATTAGCGTGCTAGAAAAGAGCAGCAACAGAATAACAACTGCCGCAATCGTCAGGAAGAGTCCCTGTCGTTTCATGATTCAGTAGAGTCAGAGGGGAACACAGTAACTAGATTCCGTTTTATTGTGACTCATGATCCAAAAAGCATGGGCTGCGATCGCGCCGGAACAGACGATTTGTTAAGTAACTACACGTAAATCAACTCGGCGGTTCCACGTCACTTGTCCAGTTTCAGTGATCCAATTATGGATAAAGCACTAAACCATTAGCGACGAAAAAACTTGCAAATTCCCCGCTCTGAGGTGCGAATAAACGCACAAATTTCATCAATCAGCGGCGAATCAAGTTCCTGCTCTAGCTTGTCAACAGCACTGGGAACACTTAGGCCCGACTGGTAAAGCACCTGAATTGCTCGCTTGAGCACCTGGCGCTCATCACTACTTAATCCAGCCCGACGCAAACCGACAACATTTAAGCCCATGATGGTGTTAATCGTGACGCCCCGCGTCATAAAAAAAGGCGGCACATCTTTCTGCACGGCCGAACCGCCTGACATCATCACCAGTCGGCCAACACGAGTAAACTGATGCACCAGGCAACCACCGCTGATAAAGGCGCGATCGCCCACCTGGGCATACCCTGCAATCAGGGCATTGTTCGCTAAAATAACCCGATTACCAATTTGGGCATTATGCGCCACATGGCTATTGGCCATCAGCAAACAGTCATCGCCGACAACCGTGACTGAGCCGGGCTGAGTCCCACGATGTACCGTGCAACCCTCCCGCAGATCACAGCGATCGCCTATTTTCACATACGTTTCGACATCTTCAAAAGCCAAATCCTGCGGCGTATCGCCAATGACGGCCCCCGCATGAACTCGGCAGTTTTCACCCAAAGTTGTATAGCGCAGCAGCGTCGCCCGAGGGCCAATCGCACAGCCAGCCCCGACTTTTACCTGAGTATCAATATAGGCAAAGGGGCCAACCGTTACTCCTTCGCCCAGTTTGGCTCCCGGTTCAACTACAGCGGTAGGATGAATCCTCATATTTAATCGATGGATTAGAACCCAATGATTTGGTGATGGCTGGTGCTGCTAGTGTTTCCCAAGAAAATGCTTGGACTTTAGTAACACAGCTTTATCCCATAATGACAACGCTGAGCGTAGCACGAAAGAGCAGCGTTTGAGATCGGCTAATCCTGAGAAGACGTAGCATCTCTATCCAAGCAAGGCGTTTACGAGTCAGCTTTAAAGCGTCCATTTAATCCAGCCGAATTAGGCAGTCGCGCAATCGCCTCCGGGGATTTAAAAACGGCAAACAGCTTCATCTTCAACCGGACAGCTTTTACTCGCTAGAGGATTGCCGTCCAAACTCAAATTTTTGAGCTGAGTTAGAGGAGATAGCGCTTTCACAGTTTCAATTTGGTTATCGCTGAGGCTTAACTGCTGCAAACGGGTCAGCGAGGCTAGGGCAGTAACTTGGTCAATCGCATTGTTACGCAGTTCAAGCTGCTCTAGGGCTGTAAGAGCGGCTAATGGTGCAATATTGGCGATCTGATTATTGTTCAAAATCAGGGTTTTCAGTTTCGTCAACGACTCCAACGGCGCAACGTCAGCAATTTGATTATTGTTGAGCAGTAGAGTTTCAAGCTGGGTCAAAGAAGATAGTGGCGTCAAATCTGCGATCGCATTTGAACCCAGTCGTAGCTCAGTCATCTGGGGCAAACTGGTCAGCGGCTGCACGTCCACAATTTCTTTGCCACCTAAATCAATCACTGTTTGGGTCGCCAAAGCAGTTGCAGCTTCACCACAGTTTTCAGTGCCAGCCAGTTCCAACAGCGCCTGCACCGTATGTTGAGCATCATCTGTGAGGGATGATTGACCATCACATAATTCGATAAAGCTACTGGTGGCGGCGCTGCTGGTAGCCGCACTGGCGGCTTGATTAGTTTGTTGAGCCGCCTGCTGAGCCGCCGCTAGTGCTTCAGCATCGAGTTCAAGCGTACGGTTGGGGCTAGGCTGATCCACCTTCTGCTGAGCAGTGCTGAGTTGAGTCTGAAACTCCTGAAGCTTTTGCTGCGCATCCCCATAGTTGGCGTGAGAAGCAGGTATTCGCTGCAAAAGTGCGATCGCACGCTGCCAGCGACTCACTACCAACTGCCAATCTTGAGACGTGAAAGCTGATTGCGAGAGCGAAATGGCACTATCACCATCTTTCAATGCTTCTTGATAAAGATCACGAACATCACTAAACTTTTCCTCTTCCGTTGCTGGTGCCGATGCAGCATCAGCCGCCGCCTCTGGATCCGTGGTGATGAATTCAGAGGTTTGAGGAAACGATTCAGATGAAGTGTCGGAAAATGCTTCAGAATCTGATGAATTTGGCTGTGTTGCACAGCCACTCCCGACTAGAGCTAAACCACCCACTGCGATCGCAAGCCCTAAATGAATAGCTTGATGACGGATTGCTCGCATTTTCATCTTGGGCACACCTCTCTGGTGAACAAACGCTCTAAAAATTATTACAAAGATATTCAATCTGGAACTTTTCGCGCCATCTATCGGTCACGGCCACACATAACGCAAGGCTTTTAGCACTGAGGGTACAATGACACGGTTTAAAGGGTGGCATACCGGAACAGCATTCACAGTAGTCTTGGGCATGGCAACCGCCACAACGCTGCCATCTGTCGCAGTCGCGGCTCAGACTCAACCCAAACCCTATTCTATCGCTCAGCTTTTAGAACAGCGGCTAGAGTACAGGTTACCCACAGGTACGCAAATTCCCGTGCAGTATAACGAGGCCGAACGAATCATCATCAAGCCGGACGAAACAGCAGAAGTCAACTTGATCGTTGCTGACGATGTGCGATCGCCCTCCACTAATCGGGTCGTCATTCCAGAAAATAGCGTCATCACCGGAGAACTGCGCCCCACCGATAATGGCACACAGTTTGTCTCCGAAAGCATTGTCTTCCCAGACACAAGTATTGACAATGACGAAGAGGCTTTGACAATCAATGCCACTTCGGATGAGATTACGGATACTCAGATCATCACCGAAGACTCCGATCCTGATATCCTGCGTGGTGCGATAGTCGGCGGTGCCGCTGCTGCTGTCTTATCCGAAATTTTTGGCAGCATTGATATTTTGGAAGTATTAGGCGGAGCAGGCGTTGGCGTTCTGGCAGAAATACTGATCAATCAGGGCAATGAAGACGAAGTTGAGGTCATCATTATCGAACCTGAAACCGACCTGGATTTAACGCTTGAATCTGACTTTGTCCGCGAATAGTTCAACGTAAGCTCGATAAACTCAGCAAACGAAAAGGGCGACCTCAATAAGGTCGCCCTTTTCAAACTTCAAGACTCTCCTTAGAGAATCCAGTTTCTTGAAACCTAGTCAAGGTCAGGCATTGACAATACAGGCTCAGTCGAACGGTTGATACCGCGCTCGAATCCAGCCGCAGCCGCCCGAGCACGACCAGCATGCCACAGGTGACCAACCAGGAAGAAGAACGCCAGTACAAAGTGAGACGTTGCCAGCCACTGACGAGGGTTCACAAAGTTCACAGAGTTGATCTCGGTAATAATGCCACCTACCGAGTTGATGGATGCGTTGGGTGCGTGGGTCATATATTCAGCCGCACGACGAACTTGCCAAGGCTGAATGTCATTGCGGAGCTTGTCTAAGTCCAGACCATTAGGTCCACGTAGAGGCTCCAGCCAAGGACCACGGAAGTCCCAAAAACGCATGGTTTCACCACCGAAGATAATCTCACCAGTGGGAGAACGCATCAGATACTTACCCAAACCAGTTGGACCTTGAGCTGCACCAATATTGGCACCCAGACGCTGGTCACGAACCAAGAAGGTCATAGCCTGAGCCTGAGATGCTTCAGCATTGGTAGGGCCGTAAAACTCACTGGGATAAGCAGTGTTGTTAAACCAAACCATACAAGCAGCAATGAAGCCCATCAGGGACAAAGCACCGAGGCTGTAGGAGAGGTAAGCTTCACCCGACCAGATGAATGCGCGGCGTGCCCAAGCAAATGGCTTAGTCAGAATGTGCCAAACACCACCTGCGATGCAGATCAAACCAACCCAAATATGACCACCGATGATGTCTTCCATGTTGTCGACACCAACGATCCAGCCGTCGCCACCAAAGGGGGAGCCAGCCAGATAGCCAAAAATAATAGCTGGGTTTAGCGTGGGGTTCGTAATTAACCGCACGTCACCACCACCCGGTGCCCAGGTGTCATAAACACCACCGAAGAACATCGCCTTCAGCACGAGCAGGAATGCACCACATCCCAACAGGATCAGGTGAATACCGATGATAGTGGTCATCTTGTTCTTGTCTTTCCAGTCGTAGCCGAAGAACGCAGAGTACTCTTCTAGCGTTTCAGGGCCACGAACCGCGTGGTAAATACCACCCAAGCCAAGAACAGCAGAGGAAATAAGGTGTAAAACACCAACAACAAAATAGGGGAAAGTATCAAATACTTCACCACCAGGGCCAACACCCCAGCCAAGGGTTGCGAGGTGAGGCAGCAGGATTAAACCCTGCTCATACATGGGCTTTTCGGGTACAAAGTGAGCGACCTCAAACAGGGTCATTGCACCAGCCCAGAAAACAATCAAACCAGCGTGAGCAACGTGAGCACCAAGCAGTTTACCGGACAGGTTGATCAGACGAGCATTACCTGCCCACCAGGCAAAACCTGAAGTTGCTTGGTCGCGTCCGCCCACAATCGTATTAGAGAGCGTTACCACGGGGCAGAACCTCCTCAGGGAATACAAAGCTTTCGTGGGGTTGGTCTTGCGGGGCCATCCAGGCACGGATACCCTCGTTCAGCAGGATGTTCTTGGTGTAGAAGGTCTCAAACTCAGGGTCTTCTGCAGCTCGAACTTCCTGACTGATGAAGTCATAGGCCCGCAGGTTCAATGCTAGACCTACAATGCCAACCGCACTCATCCACAGACCCGTCACGGGCACAAACAGCATGAAGAAGTGCAGCCAGCGCTTGTTGGAGAAGGCGATACCGAAAATCTGCGACCAGAATCGGTTCGCGGTCACCATCGAGTAGGTCTCTTCCGACTGGGTCGGGTTGAACGCTCGGAAGGTGTTCGACGAGTCGCCATCTTCAAACAGCGTGTTCTCAACCGTCGCACCGTGAATCGCACACAGCAGTGCGCCGCCCAGGACACCAGCTACGCCCATCATGTGGAAGGGATTCAATGTCCAGTTGTGGAAGCCCTGCAGGAACAGCAGGAAGCGGAAGATGGCCGCCACACCGAAGCTCGGTGCAAAGAACCAGCTCGATTGGCCTAAGGGGTACATCAAGAAAACGGATACGAAAACGGCAATCGGCGCAGAAAATGCGATCGCGTTGTACGGACGTACGCCCACCAGTCGAGCAATCTCGAACTGTCGCAGCATGAAGCCAATCAGACCGAAGGCACCGTGCAGCGCTACAAAGCTCCACAAGCCGCCGATTTGACACCAGCGTACGAAGTCGCCTTGAGCTTCAGGACCCCACAGGAACAGCAGGGAGTGTCCCATGCTGTCAGCGGGTGTGGATACCGCGACGGTCAAGAAGTTACAGCCTTCCAGGTAGGAAGAGGCTAGACCGTGGGTATACCAGGAGGTAACGAAGGTGGTGCCGGTCAGCCATCCACCAATCGCCATGTAGGCGCAGGGGAATAGCAAAAGACCAGACCAGCCAATAAAGACGAATCGGTCGCGCTTGAGCCAGTCATCGAGGACGTCGAACCATCCTCGATTGGCTTGCGCCCGTCCCATTGCTATGGTCATCTCAAATCCTCATTAATATTGCGTCTACCCAAAGAAATCTATCTTATGCAGTACATGACTAAGAATCTACTGCAACTAAAGACGAAACTTCTTTGGCATCCGGAGACAGAACGTGTTGTGAAATATCATCTCAGATTATGAGAATGATCAGGCCACATTGTTCTAGTCTCAGCAACCGAAAGTTGGCTCAAGAGCCAAGCCTTCGCGGATTTAACGTTTCTATATGATAAGGAGAGATCCCGGATTTTACAATCCGATACGTAATTTCTCAGGCAGTTTTTTGCTCTAATCGAAGGTGTAGCACGAATTGAACGGACGCGCGATCGCGCAAATCCTCTACAGAGATGGTCTCGCCAAAGCCAGAAATCACGCGGTTTACAAGGCATTTTTAATAATGGAAGCGATATATGAGTCCAGATCGCTAAATTTAGTCAAAATCGGCTATATATTGACCATATACCGCCTACACGAATACAACATGATGTGTTTGCTAAACTGCATCACCCTATCGGCAGATAATATTTACACGTATCTTCGTAGTGCAGGACATCAATTTTTTTGGGCTTGGCTTGCCTCTGGAATCGACGTAACGATTGCCAATTTCAATAGTTCGTATCATTTTCATCTTTGGTTTTCTCTCTGGATTGTGGTTATCGAGCAGTGATAATCTGCCTAACTGGGGCTTTAGTTCTGTAAGGTATAAGATCTGGCCGTTTCCAGCAGGACCTTAAAGATCGAAGGAATCTCGCTAGAATTTTCTCAGACTGAATTCCTTAACGAAGACTTACAGTTAGGCAATTCGTCAATTGCACTCCGATCCGTTCAGCTCCAATTCATCCCATAGACGACTCATTAAGAGATTCAACGCATTAACAAACAACTACTTATGACTGCATCCATTAAAACGAAGACAACACAAAATGATCGAGTGCTGCGGCAAACCATTATCGGTTCTCGCCGCTTGAGTAACTACTTCTGGGCTACAGTGATCGCACTGGGGGCAGGCGGGTTCCTGCTGGCTGGGTTATCCAGTTATTTCAAAGTCAATCTGCTGCCGTTCTCTGATCCAACCCAGCTTGTATTTGTGCCCCAAGGCATTGCAATGAGCTTTTATGGTGTAGCTGGCTTGTTGCTATCGCTGTACTTGTGGCTGGTTATTCTCTGGGATATTGGCGGTGGCTACAACGAATTTAATAAGAATTCCGGTAAGCTAACAGTCTTTCGTTGGGGCTTTCCTGGACAAAACCGCAAAATTGATATTTCCCACAGCTTGGAAGATGTTCAATCTATTCGAGTTGAGATCAAAGAAGGTCTCAATCCTCGTCGCGCCTTGTATCTACGGGTAAAAGGCAGTGGTGATCTTCCCTTGACGCGAGTTGGACAGCCTTTGCCGTTGTCGCAATTGGAAAACCAAGGTGCAGCGTTAGCCCGCTTTCTAGAAGTGCCGCTTGAAGGTTTGTAGACAGTTCGGTGCAGATTCATTTGTAGATTGCCTTAGGTTAGGCTGTCTAAGGATTACAATGAACGGGCTCATCCTAAATAACTAGAACGCCAAGTCAGCGTACACAACAGGGTTACGTAATGGATAGTAACGGATGATTGAGCGCGATCATCTGCGATCGCAATCTGTTGTCGGTATGTAATAATCATCCTTTGCTTGGATTTTCCTATAGATCCCTTGTTGGTCATCCATCGGTACTGTACTTTCACAGCAAGGCGATACTTTGCCATCTTCAAGGAGTTTGAATTGGACATGCAGCTAAGTTTTTCCCGCTGGTTCACGATTGGTTTAGTTTGTACAGCTTTAACGTTAACGAGCTGTTCGTCATCTCAGACTGAAGCTGGACAACCCGATAATGCCGCTGCTGGTGCTCCCGCCATTGCCCAGACCTCTCAGCCACAGCTTCAGAACTTACCTGTGTTGGAGGGAACCGCAACAGTAGAACTTATTGTTAAAGGTGAACCCATTGTCATTGAAGTTGATGGTGGACATGCGCCAGTAACAGCGGGTAACTTTGTTGATTTGGTCAAGCGTGGTGTTTACGACGGTTTAGTGTTCCATCGGGTTGTACGAGAACCGCAGCCGTTTGTTGTCCAGGGGGGCGATCCGCAAAGTAAAGATCCCAATTTTCCTCCTCAACAACTTGGGACAGGCAGTTTTATCGACCCCAACACTCAAGAACCTCGCTACATCCCCTTAGAAATCCAGCCTGAAGGAGCGGAGCAGCCCGTTTACGGTCAGACATTTGAGGAAATGAATATTTCATCCTCTCCAGTGCTTAATCATCGGCGGGGCGCTGTCGCAATGGCCCGCTCTGCACTGCCCAATTCGGCTTCCTCCCAGTTTTATGTCACGTTGTCAGATGTCCCATTTCTAGACGGTAGCTATGCCGTATTTGGCTATGTGCAATCTGGGATGGATGTGATCGACTCCATTCAGCAGGGAGATGTGATTGAATCGGCGCGAGTAATTGAGGGTGAAGAAAACTTGAAAAACGCTGACGTGGAGAAGGCAGCGGACTCGGAGGAGAAGTAGAAGACTTTATCGGAAATTGTTTTGTAGCGCGGCTTCGCCGCGCTACAAAACAATTTCCAACCCCAAAAACTTTATTTCTAATAAAGTCTAGAGTATTAGGTTCTAGGTTTTGGGAGGTAAGGTGGATTGGGTTGTAGAGGCTGTAGAGGCTTGTGAAGTCATGGAGACTCAGATACACCTTCTTACAAGTCAATGGTTATTAGAAGAGGTTGACCGTGCAACTCTAGTCTGCAATTCGGCGGGTTATGATTTACTTCAGCGCCACCATGCCGAACGGCCACACGACAATCCTGAATGACCACTTCCACCTCTCCCAGACTCCTACTACTATGCATAAGTCTGTTGGACTTCGTTCCGACGTTGAGATCCCCCCTAGCCCTCCTTAAAAAAGGGGGAAGTCGTTCAAAGTTCTCCTTTCTAAGGGGGATTAGTCCGGGATTTAGAAGAACTATTCAGATATGTATAAACAGTGCCCTAGGCTCCCTTCATAGCTCTTTATATCCCTCTACAGCCTTCATGGTCTTCTATCCCCCATCCATCACTGAAGCATAACGTCGGACATACCAACACATTGAGCGGTGAGTGCATCAGAGCAAGCTGTATTAGTAACCGGAATTGGGATTGTTTCAGCGCTAGGAAATTTAACGGAAACTTGGGGTCGGACTTTAAAAGGACAGACTGCGATCGCACTTCACCAGCCTTTTCCTACACTAGAATCTTTCCCTCTAGCACTAATTCAGGATAGTCCGGTTGATCTAAATCAGTTGCGCTATCGAGCGGTGGCTGAGGCTTTACAAGATGCTCAGTTAGAACCACCATTGTCAGACTGTGGCGTGGTGATGGGCTCCAGCCGCAGCTATCAAGGGCAAATCGAGTATATTGCTCAGCAACGTTCCCTAAGCAGCTTGTCAAGATGGTTAAATGTGCTGCCTCATCAGTGTGCGATCGCAGCAGCTCATCAGATTGGAGCGGCGGGGGTTGTACAAGCACCAATGGCAGCTTGTGCGACTGGGCTGTGGGCAGTCGCACAAGGATATGAATTAATCAAAACGGGACAGTGCGATCGCGTTTTAGCAGGGGCAGTTGAAGCGCCCATTACGCCACTGTCACTGGCCGGATTCCGCAAAATGGGTGCCTTGGCAGCAACAGGCTGTTATCCTTTTGATCGGCAGCGGGAAGGACTGGTACTTGGAGAAGCAGCGGCTGTGTTGGTACTGGAGTCGGCTCGTTCGGCAGTACAGCACGATGCGAAGGTGTATGGCCAAATTTTAGGTGTAGGACTCACGGCAGATGGGCATCATGTCAGTGCGCCCAATCCCGATCAGCAAGCTGCGATCGCAGCTATTGAGCACTGTCTAAAGCGCAGTCATCTTAGTACCCCAGAGGTGGACTATATTCACGCACACGGCACCAGTACACGGCTGAATGATCAAAACGAGGCCACTCTCATCCAGCAGCTTTTTCCTCATGCCCCCCTCGTCAGCTCAACTAAAGGAGCAACAGGTCACAGCCTGGGAGCATCTGGAGCTTTAGGACTGAGCTTTTGCTTATTGGCACTTCGACACCAGACAGCCCCTCCTTGTGTAGGTCTGAAACAGCCCGATTTTTCCTTGAATTTTGTTCGACAGGCTCACTCTGCTTCAATTAAGACTGCCCTATGCTTCAGTTTTGGCTTTGGTGGCCAAAATGCAGTTGTAGCCGTTGGACAGCCATTTGGTGGTTGAAGAAGTGAGGCGTGAGGAATGTAGAGGGCTGTAAAAGCTGAAAGACTCAAAGCTCAGCACCCAAAACCTAATACCCAAAACTCCAAAACCTAATACCCATACTCAAGCACTCAGCCTTTAATCCACAGACATAAATTTGAGTTTCCATGATCATTTTTATACTGATCTGGCTTGGAACAACTGAAAACTGGCATATGTACTAGCTTTTGGGCTATAGCATAGAAAAGAACAGCAGCCGTTGTAGTTGAGCCTATGTCTCTTACTGAGCAGTATCTCTCGCCGCTTCCCGATAAAACACTTGAGCGTTTGCGCCGCGCGGATCAGGTTTGGCAGCAGTATCGACAAGGAAACTCACCCCAACCCCATCCGGATATTGTGACCACTACCGCTGAGGGCCTGGATCGCCTGCCCGATTGGGATGTTGTCATCTGCGGTGGCACCCTGGGCATCATGATGGGTGCGGCACTGGCACAACAAGGTTGGCGAGTGGCGCTCTTGGAACGGGGGCAGTTACGGGGACGAGACCAAGAGTGGAATATTTCCCGGCGAGAAATCCGAGAGCTAGTCGATTTGGGATTGCTAACAGAGACTGAACTGGAAACTGCGATCGCAACAGAATACAATCCAGGCCGAATTCATTTCCATCAGGGGCCGGACTTTTGGGTACGCGATGTGCTGAATGTCGGCGTTGATCCGGTTTATTTGCTGGAAACGCTGAAGCAAAAGTTTCTGGCGGCAGGGGGTGAACTGATTGAAAATGCTTCGTTTGAGTCAGTCATTGTCCAGGCCGACGGTGTGCAGGTGAAATATCTGCGTCAGCAAGACGCTGTCTCTTCAGCAGAATCGCTGACAGCTCGCCTGCTGCTGGATGCGATGGGGCATTTTTCACCAATTGTGCGCCATGTACGCGGTAGCCAAAAGCCAGATGCGGTTTGTTTGGTGGTGGGCACCTGTGCTCAGGGCTATGAGCAGAACGAAACAGGAGATCTGATTGCCTCGTTTACGCCAATTCGCAATCAGTGTCAGTATTTTTGGGAAGCATTTCCAGCACGGGATGGGCGCACAACCTACATGTTTACCTATGTAGATGCCCATCCGGAGCGACCCAGTTTGGAAACGCTGTTTAATGAGTATTTTCAGCTTTTACCGACTTATCAAAATATTGAACTCGATCAGCTCGATATTCAGCGAGCGCTGTTTGGCTTTTTTCCCTGCTATCGGCAAAGCCCATTACACTATTCCTACGATCGGCTATTGCCCATTGGAGATAGCAGCGGGAGCCAGTCGCCGCTTAGCTTTGGTGGCTTTGGTGCAATGATTCGGCACCTCAAACGATTAACCAAGGGCATTGACGAGGCACTGCGCTGTGATCAAGTGGGCCAGGCAGACTTGGCGCTACTCCAGCCCTATCAGCCGAATTTGTCGGTGACCTGGCTGTTTCAGCGCTCGATGAGCGTCGGTATTGATCAGTCGTTGCAACCGAACCAAATCAATGACTTGCTGTCTAGCGTTTTTCAGCAGATGGCTGGTCTGGGGGATGATGTACTGAAGCCGTTTATGCAGGATGTGGTGCAGTTTCCCGCATTGACAAAAACGCTGCTCAAAGCGACTACGGCACAGCCGCTGATGGTAACGCAGATTCTGCCACAGGTGGGGATTGGCAGCTTGGTAGACTGGCTGCGGCATTATGGTGGACTATCACTGTACAGTGTATTGAATTCGCTGGATAGACCGCTCGGAAACTGGATAGAACAGTTGCCGCCCGAACAGCGCTACCGTTGGCATCGCCGTCAGGATGCTTGGCAATATGGTTCGGGTGGAGATTACGATTCTGATGATTAACGGACGCTAACAAAGCGCTCTTGTGCGATCGCACGTAGCCGCTGTAGGTCTTCTCGGCGAGCCACCGAAAGTGGAATCATGGTTTTGATTTTTTCCAACATTAGCTCGGTTGAAGGCTGCTTCTTAAGATACAGCGCGTGATAGAGGGAACTAATCACCGCCTGCTCAATTTCGGCCCCGCTGAAGCCATCCGTGGCCGCTACCAGCGCTGGCATGTCAAACTGCATTGGGTCTTGTCGCCGTCGCGTCAGGTGAATGCCTACGATATCAGCTCGTTCCTGAGCATTGGGCAAATCGACAAAAAAGATTTCGTCAAACCGCCCTTTGCGCAGCAGTTCCGGTGGAATCTTAGAAATGTCGTTAGCCGTTGCGACAACAAAGACCTCATGGGATTTCTCCTGCATCCAGGTTAAAAATGAGCCGAACATGCGCTGGCTGAGCCCGCCATCCGTATCGCCGCCGCTACCGCCGTTGAAGCTTTTTTCAATTTCATCAATCCATAAAACGGTAGGAGCCATTGACTCTGCCAGGGTAATTGCTTGCCGAAAGTTTTTCTCCGACTCACCAATGTACTTATCGTAGAGTCGCCCCGCATCCAGCTTGAGCAAAGGCATCCGCCAACCGCGAGCAATACTTTTAGCGGCTAGCGATTTGCCGCAGCCTTGGATACCCACAATCAGAATACCTTTGGGCGCAGGCAGATTGAGTGCCTGGGCTTGGGAACTGAATCCAACTTTTGCTTCGGCTAGCCACCGCTTGAGACCACCAAAGCCACCGATATCAATCGTTTCGTGATCCATCGGCAGATAATCTAGCAGTCCTCCTTCATGGATTAGCTGAGCCTTGCGATGCAAAATGCGGCTGATGTCGTGGGTGCAGAGTTTACCATCTTCCAGAGCTGCATAGGCGACGACCTGACGAGCCTGTTTAAGTGTCATGCCGCTAAGCGCCTGCACCAGCGATCGCACATCGTCTTCCTGTAGCTCAATTGAGATTCGGTTGCGGTTTTGCAGCGATTTCACCGTTTGAGAGACAGCCTTATACAGCTCATCTCGCTCCGGCAGCTTCAGGTCATAGAATACGGCATCATGGGCAATTTCAGGCGGTAGCGAGACATTCTCACCCGTAATCACAATGGCGCTGCGGTTGAGAGAAAAGTCCTGTGCCACCTCGCGCAGTTGTCGTGCGACCGCCGCCTCATCTAGATGCTTACCAAAATCCTTCAGCCAAAAAATGGCCTGAATATTGAGGCCACTGATGTGCTTCAGCACGTCAATCGGTTCAGTCGTATTTTCGAGCGAGGCCGACTTGAGGGAACCGGGCGGAGCATATTGATTGTTCCAGGGAGCATTGAAGCTATCTTGAGTTTTCGACAGACCGTTGGCAATACTCCACTGAAACAGCGGCATTGACATGTCTTTGGTAGCCGTTTGCAAGAGTTCCAGCACTCGTTCTTCTTCAACCGTTTCAATCACCACAATGGGATGAAACGCCTGCACAAGGGTTTGAATATCGCGCACGCTAACCGATAGAGACATAGGGCAAAACCAGCGGTGGAAGATTATTAGTAACCAACAATCCTAATGTGCCCGACTCCGGAGAGTAGACTAACGCTTGACGAAATTTGATATTCCATCTGCACATGCCTTTGCCCCTGCAATACACCTCTGCAATGCATAACTGCGATCGCACCCGATCTTGGGCACACCTCTATCGATAGAGAGAGTAAAGATCGTATTGACAAAAAAATAATCAACTTCAGATGGATGTGAGTTTGATCCCGTTCACGATACTAATAGTGATGCCATTACTTAGAAGGAATTAAATTATGACTAATTTTCTAATTAGTAAAGGGCATCTATTGCTGAAATCAATGCTGAAAGCGGCGGTTGGTTTCGGTGTAATGCTGGCTGTTTTTGTAAGTGGAAGTAGCTTTTTATTCGCATTTAGCCAACCTGCGATCGCACTTTCTAATCAGTCTCCCTCCTATCAAATTGCAGCCGCTTCTGATGTTGTCAGAGAGCGAGCTAAAGATGAGTTCGAAGATAAAACCAGCCCTGAGGCCCGGCGACAACTTGAAAAGGCTGTCCAAGATCCGCAAGGAAAAATTCGTCGCGACCTAAACAGAGCAGAGCGGAAAGCAGAACGAGCCGTTAATCGGACACAGGGCAAAGCTGAACGTAGCATGGATCGCACCGAGCGAGCTGCTGAGCGAGCAAAATCTCAAGTCAAAGATTTCTTTGACTAATTAGTAGTTAGATCATCATTTGTTTTACATTTAAATGTTTATTGGAGGTCATGAATGACTATTCAACTTAAGTCGTCTTTTCGTGCGATCGCACGTGTTTTAATCGCTGTTTGTTTTGGCGTTCTGCTCACGCTTTCTCATGTGCTGCCAGCCGCTGCTAGCTCTCATGAGGGATCAGATTCGCTGCCCAAAGTGCGTAATAAGTCTGAGCAGGTTCTGCAAGAGGAACCCCGTGGTCGCAACAAAGTGCAAACCGAAGCACGCAGAGGTGTTAACGAGGTACAGGGTAGTGCTGATGCCAACCGAATGAATCGTCCTGAAAACTCACAGCAGGAGACAACGGTTGAAGAGAAAGTCAGAGAAGGTTTAAGCAACATTACGAACTAAACATTCTTTAGATGAATTACTCCAGCTAAAGCAATAGGGAACAGGCAAGGCCTGCTCCCTATTTTCTCTATTAGCGCAATGTGACTTCTGTAGTTAGGTGGTTGACTTAGGCCGTTGCGTATAGCGCTCGCCCAGCGGGTGTGGCCCACTGCTCATAGCCAGCTTCAATTAAAGCGCGATCGCGAATCCGGCAAGAGTCGCAGCGCCCACAGGGTTCCTCTCCACCTTGGTAGCACGACCAGGTTGCGGGCACGGGCACACCGAGCTGCACAGCTCGTTTTACAATATCGACTTTGCTGTCCCTCACCAGTGGCGCAATCAGTTGTGGGGCATGCCCTTCTAAACCTGCTTTTGACGATAGCTCGGCCAATCGCTGAAAGGCGCTGAGGTAATCAGGCCGACAGTCCGGATAGCCGGAGTAATCCACAGCATTAATGCCGAGATAAATAGCGTCGGCTCCCCTAGCTTCTGCCAAAGAAAGTGCGATCGCAATAAAAACTGTGTTGCGCCCAGGTACGTAAGTCGAGGGAATTTCGTTGGGCTTCACCCCCTCTTGAGGTAAGGCTTGATTACGATCGGTCAATGAGGAACCGCCCCACTGAGCCAGGTTTACATCAATAATTTGATGTTCCGCAATGCCCAAGTGCTGGGCGATTTGCTGGGCTGCCTGAAGTTCTCGGTCGTGACGCTGACCATAACGTAACGATAGGGCAATCGGTTCATAACCATCTGCGATCGCTTGGGCCGCCGCAGTGGCCGAGTCTAATCCGCCGGATAGCAAAATAACGGCTTTGGGTTGAGCCATAGAGCAAGATGAGTTCGCAACACTGTCTACTGTAGTACGAGATTTCGCGACTGACTTCTAGATTTGAAAACTAAGTTTTAACACAGCATGTTGCCGCCGCGATGCAACAGCAAACATGCTCTAAGCTCAGATCTGTAGCTGATTATCCAGATCGCGGATACAAATTAGTACTCAGCACTCAGCACTGACCTCATCCGTAGCGCTAATCCGTAAAACTGAATATTAGATTGTATTGGAAATAACTGAAAGGGTGACAACATAGCTAGATAGCTTGCTGCATCAAGGATAGGGCACGGAGACCCCGCTGAAAATAGAGGCGTTTGTGGGGTTTGAGCGCCATCAACTGAAACGCTTGATTGGCCCACAGTTCCATCCCATACGTCCACCGTTGCCCATAGAGAGCCAAGCTGAACTCACTGTGTCGCAAGGTTTTATCTTGGTGTTTTTGAATACGTCCAGCATAGTGGTCAATGCGGAGTTGCCGCATCCATTGCCCCTGTAGGGTGGCCAAACTGTACGCGATCGCAATGAGTAAGAGCAAGGCTAAAAATCGGGGTTCATTGACCTTGGTGTCCTCTAAGTTGTAGCCCCCAGTCTTACAGTCCTTGAAGAGCTGCTCAATGCCCCAGCGACAGCGATAGATCTCAATGGCCTGCTTCAAATTAGGCAGATTGGTGAGAATATACCAGGGGTCTTTCGGGCCTTTGTTACGATAGCTTCGTTTCCAATAGATCGCCAAATTAAAGGGACCCAACCCATCGCCTTTGTTGGCCAAGATGCCCCGATAGAACTGTCTCATGCCGGGTTGAATGCCCAAGTCTTTCACCACGGTATACTCCTGTTGCACACTCACTTGAAAATGAAGGTCTTTCTTCTGCCGCAAGGCAAACATGATGCCCCTGGAGTCTAGCCATTTAGCTAGTTTTGGACTATGGAACTCTCGGTCTCCAAGCACTAAGACGGGGTAGGATTTCAACAGGGGGAAAACGGCTTTTAGCAGTCGTTTTTGAGTCCGAAGGTCGCTGTTGCCGCTTTGCTTTAAGACCTCCCAATACAGGGGCAGGGCATGGGTGCCCCAGATCAGAGAGACCATGAAGATATTTCGCCCTTTCCACTGAGTGCGGTCAATCGCCAGAATCCAGTAGCCATACTTTTGATGCTTCAGTTGTTTGAGGCGGCGGCGTTGGGATCGATTCAATCCCCGTCCGGTTTGCTCTTGCCGAATCCAGTATTTCACCAGCGGAAACCACAGCAGTTTGACCCTCAGTTGAGGCAAGACTAAAAACCGCTGTAAGTTCCGTTTTCGACTGCCATATTGAATCGGTTGAGGAAAGACACTGGCTAAAACTGACAGTTTGACCTGACGATGGGCCTGTAGCAAACATAACAAGAGCTGCAGGGTCAAATACTGCGGGTCGCTCAGATGAGCTTGGAGGGTGGTTTGGTAGAATGCAGGAAACATATTTGGTTGGGGGAGTCTGCTCAAGGCTCCCTATTTCTTTGCCTCTGTTATTCTCTCAAAGCTTTGTCCACCTTGGTTCTGAACTCGCTTGTCACCCGGTTAGATTGAGCACAGGCATGCGCATATCCATCCAAATCAAATGGGGCTGCCAAGCTTCCCACTGTGCGATCGCAGCTTGACCATTTTCTGCTTCCCGCAGTTCGAACCCAATTGGGCCTAGTAGATCAATTAACAGCTTGCGGTTGAGGGGGCGGTCATCTACCACCAGGATGCGGTAAGAGGGTTGACCCGGTGCCAAACCGATCACGATGTGTTGCGGAGCGAACGCGCTGGCTGCCATCCGACCATCGGCAATTTCGGCCCAGATATCGAAAGTAAAGGTTGTGCCTTTGCCAACTTGGCTGTTAACGGTGATTTCTCCTCCCATGAGTTCCACGAACTTGCGGCTAATCGATAATCCAAGGCCAGTTCCCTGCTGGGCCTGTCGCCCGGATTCGGTCTGAGCAAAGGGTTCAAACAGTAAGGGAAGTTCATCTTGTGCGATGCCGACTCCGGTATCTGCTACCGAAAACTGTAGGTGAACGGGTCGCCCCGGCAGTATAGGCTCGGGAGACGGATTTAGGCAAGCCACAGTTAGTTTGATATCACCTTCTGTTGTGAACTTGATGGCGTTGTTGAGCAGATTGATCAGGCTTTGCTGGAGTTTGCGACTGTCGCCGTAGATGTACTGAGGCACCGTTGGGTCAGATGCAACAGTGAGCGTGATGCCCTTCGATTCGACCTTGAGATGCAGCATATCTTCCAGGGTTTCCAGCAGGTAGGGCAGATCAAAGGGGCTGGGATGCAGTTCGATATGCTCAGCCTCGATTTTGGACATGTCTAGCACATCGTTGATGAGACTCAGCAAATGCTCTCCACTTTGATTGATAATCCGGATTTTTTCGTGCTGCTCGGACGTTAAACTGCGATCGCGGCCCAAGACCTGGGCAAATCCCAAAATGGCATTTAGCGGCGTGCGCAGCTCGTGGCTCATGTTGGCTAGAAAAGTACTTTTTGCCTGATTCGCGCCATCTGCGGCTTCTTTGGCGACTTCCGCCATTTGCTTGGCCGCCTGAAGTTCAGCAGTTCGCTGATGCAGCTGCTGGAGCGCCCAGTTAATGGTCTGGGCCAATTGTGCCATCTCGTCATGCCCCGAGAGCGTAACTTGAACGGGTTTAGGAGTGTTGGTAGCCAAATCTGTCGTCCCAATCTGGTTGACCTGTTGGCTGAGCCATTCTAATCGAGACAGGACGAGATAGCGTAACAGCAGCAAAATGAGCAGGCAAAACCCTGCACCAATAATTAGCGAAGACCAAAAGTAATAGTGCAGGCTGATTTGTCCCCTGGTATAAATCTCGCGATCGCTGGTGGTTTTCAAAATCATTGCGGGTTGTCCACTCAAATCCGAGATGCGGGCATAGGCCGCAATTTGCTCTGAATTTAAAACTTGAACTGCCGTGGGTTGAGCTTGATGGGTTAGGGTTGGTGCGATCGCACGCACATCCTGCGACCACTCTTTCGAATCGGCACCATACATAAAGCTGTCTACAGGCAGACGAGTGGTTTCTGTCAGTTCGGCTAGCTGTAGATCGCCAAAGTACTGGCCCATGATTAAACTGCCTTGGACGGGGCCTTCGTTCGTGCTGGTTAGAATGGCGTGGCTGACCAGCACCATTGGGATTTGATTGAGGCGTACAAATCCTGAAATATGGGGAGATGCCAGTGAACGATTTAGTAAATCTGGATGCTGAGTGATCGCAGCCAACAGCTCTGGTGGGATGTCGGTTTGGCTTGCAGCATCGACATCCGACACCTGGCCGTAGATTAAGTTGCCATCGTCATCAAAAATCGCGATCAAATTCAGAGACAGGGACATAAACGTATCAGACGTGAGGTTCGATTTGATATACGCCTCGTCTCCGGTCTGCACAAATTGATAGGTGTCATCCCAAACGGCCCAATCCCGAATCATGGCCATTAAGTTTTCGATGTCTCGGGCGAAGGATCGCTCTAGCCGCTCGGCATTGGTTTGAGCCTGCTCTAGTTCTAAATTGGCATAGCCGCGCACGATAATAGAGCGAGCCACACCTAGCTGACCCAAAAACAGTACCAAGCAGGTACCACCAACCGCAGCGAGAACTTTCGGTTGCAGGGTACTCAAGAAAGGCTGACGTGACTTCATGGTTTGACTGTAGCCAAGAGAATTCAAGTGGCTTAGGCTTAAAATACCCTTCAGCCAAAGCAAAACGATTAAAACTGTGTAAATTTCTCTCCGCTCTCGGCGCTTAATTGGCTGCGATATTGTGAAGATGTGTGGGGACAGGACGACAAGCGCGATCGCACCTGGAACGATCGAGACAGGACAGGGTGTATCGGGTGCCAAGATTAAAATCGGCATAGAGCAAAACAGCTCGTTTTAGGACTTCATCGCTGTCTGCATGTGGCAGTTATAAGAGTGACCCCTCTACCTGTAAATGAGGGAACTTCAGTGGTTTTGAGTGTCGTCAAACTATCTACAGGGCACGTGACGACTGCATCTACTTTTGCTCAAATCCATCGCATCTGAATGAATGATTCATACCCAAGTCGAGTGAAAAACCGTCATTCGTTTTTGTGAGAAGTTGACCGATTAATTATTCACAAAAACGAATCAAGTTCGGCACCTGTACTGGATATCAATCTCAATTTTGGTTCATCAAATAAAATCCGAGCGCTAGATATTGATTCAGCTAAACGGTTGCGATCGCATCGTTTGGGGTCAAGCTAGCACGCTTGATTTGGGCTAATCCGGACTAAATCCGGACTGAATCTGGACTGATCTAGATTCACCGAGAAACGCATTTGGTATTCATACAAAGTCCGAGTAAAACCGTGCTTTATTTTCATAGAAATAAAGCGGTTTTTACACACGGACTTGATACAAGCCGTCAGGAGATCCGCATTGTGACCCAGGAGTTTCATCTATCCATTACCCCCGTTGGCCAAGATACCTACTTGATTCGTACAGAGCGTATGGCGACGGGAGTGCGTATTGCCGAAGAACAAGTGACCTGGCCGATTGAGCGCTGGTTACAGCAAACTCGTCAAGAATTGGACGATCCGATTTTGTCCATTCTTCAGCAGCCCTTTGCCCGTCCAGATGCAGATTTGTCCGGTGAAGCGGATGCGCCGCAGAGTCTGCTGGTTCTGGGGCAGGAACTCTATACGGCTCTTTTTCAAGGGTCGGTGCGCGATAGCTGGATGGCGGCCCAAAGTATTGCGCAGCATCGGCGTGAAGGATTGCGGCTGCGGGTCGGCTTACCGGAGGCACGGCTGCATCAGTTGCCCTGGGAAGTGCTGCACGATGGCGATCGTCCGCTGGCAACGGGAACGGATATTGTCTTTTCGCGCTATCAGGTAGAACGGAGCAGCCCAACCTTTAGCCCCCATCCCTGGCAAAAGCGCTCGGAGCAGCCGCTGCGTATCCTGATGGTGACTGCCGCACCGACCGATCAAGAACGGCTCTTACTGCGGCAGGAATTTCAGCAGCTTTCGCAAGAACTGGTGCGATCGCAGTCGCCCCTCTTGATTGCGGATGCGCCAACCGTAGAAATCAAGCTGCTGGAACAGCCAGGACGAGCGGAGTTGACTCAAGCTTTGGAGCAGGGTAACTATCAGGTTTTTCACTATGCTGGCCACAGCGATCCGGGGCCTTTGGGTGGCAGTCTGTATTTGGTCAATTCCAAAACCGGGCTGACCGAAATTCTCAATGGTGAAGATTTAGCAGGATTGCTCGTCAACAACGGCATTCGCATGGCAGTGCTCAATTCCTGTCGCGGCAACTATGACGCTGATCCAGGGTTGGCCGCGGAAAATGGCCAGCGGAATTTAGCGCAGGCTCTGCTGCGGCGTGGCGTTCCTGGTGTACTGGCGATGGCTGAGCGGATTCCCGACGAGGTAGCTATCACGCTGTCGCGCCTGTTCTACCGCAATTTAAAACAGGGCTATCCGGTGGATTTGAGCCTTAGTCGAGCACGGCAGGGTTTGATCTCGGCCTATGGTTCTCAGCAGCTCTACTGGGCGCTGCCCGTTCTATATCTTCATCACCAGTTTGATGGCTATGTGGCTGCCGCAACCACTGACGCTGGCCTACCGCTGATGGCGGGCTACGACAGCCTGGATTTGGATGCGACGACAAATTGGCATGATCCAGAGTTTGCCGATGCGATCGCAGAAGCAGGCATCCAAGTGGGTATTAACGATGAGCTATCGCAACTGGAATCTGCCCCATTTGCGTCCGAGTGGGATGATGAGTCGCTGCGGCCTTGGCTGGATGCTCAGCCCACTCAGTCAGAGGCTGGTTCAGAAGCTGCACCTGCCGAGTGGCCTGCGGCCCAGTCCGGTTTGCCCTCTGGGTCAGATGTCAGCGCATTGGCCGATGAGCTAGATCAGGACACCAGCCGCTATGCCGATGATGCCGCCACGGTTGCCAACCTGATTGAACAACTCTCACATACAGAATCCAGCGCGGCTCCTACGACTGAGCCGTCCGTTCGTGCATCTCAAGACGAGGTCTTGCTGCCGGACGCATCTTCCCAGCGGGTTTCGACCCTTTATCGAGATTGGACACAGCCACCAGCCGTAGATCAACCTGGCGCAAACCCAGAATTACCTTATCCATCCGAATTACCTTATCCAAATGAAGCGGGTTCGGCTGCAGCTTATCCATCTGCATCACCATCCTCAGGTGAATCGAATCAGCCTCAAAATCCTAGAAATCGCGATCGCAAGTTGCTCTGGGCCGGAATTGGCGCAGGCGTGGTCAGTATTTTGGCGGCGGCATTACTCAGCACTGCCGTGCTGCATCTCGCCAGCCAGAATGGGCGATCGCCGGGAATTTTAGACGAGATTGAGCAGGTACCCGATCCCATTCAGTCCATGTCCTCGGATCAGTTAGCAGAACAGACGACAGGCGATTTGACGACGATTGCGCTCGTGCGGCTCCAAAACGGTAATGTAGACTCCGCCGCCGATGCGGTTGAAGTGCTGCTCGATCGCGGCGCACTGCCCCAAGCCGAAACCGTTTTGGCTGAAGTTCCCTCGTCTCTGCTGAATGATCCAACGATCAACTTCCTCAAGGGGCGTTTGGCCTGGCAGTTTATAGAGGTTGGCAATGCAGATTACAGCGCTAGCGATGCCCGTCGCTACTGGGAAGCTGCGGTGGCGGATGAGTCGGAAAACCCGCTCTATCAGATTGCGCTCGGTTTTGCCTATTACGCAGAAGACCGCTTTGAGGTTGCTGCCCAGACTTGGCTCAATGCTCTGTCGATGATTGAAGAACAACAAACTGCCGCGCTCAAACAGCAAATCCCTAATTATGCGCCCGATTCGGAGGAATACGCTTTGGTTGAGCCTTCGCTGACTGATGATGATCACGCCTTAACTGCCTATGCTGGACTGGCGCTGGCCTCTGCACAACTGGCTCAAAGCCAGCCCGATCCCATTCAAACCACCATGCTCAGTAAAGCACACAAGCTTTATCGCACGGTGATTAGCAATGATGCAGAGCAGTTCCAAACCCTCAAGCTG
Source organism: Thainema salinarum CENA647 (assembly GCF_057732415.1). NCBI lineage: Bacteria > Bacillati > Cyanobacteriota > Cyanophyceae > Leptolyngbyales > Leptolyngbyaceae > Thainema > Thainema salinarum. The sequence continues at coordinate 4,250,463 of NZ_JBYJZJ010000022.1, read as the reverse complement.
GCGCAAAACTGGCTCTGGAGCGAATCCGCGATCGCAGACTGGCAAACCCTGCCCAATTTGTTTAACTAGGGACAAGATGGGAAGCTCTGAACATGTTGAAACGTTTGAGCGTTGGAGCGTTCGAACGTTGAAACGTTGAAACGTTGAAACGTATCAAGATCTCCATCCCAAATGGCAAGGGTAGACGATGGCTGTAATCGAGATGGCGATGATCGATTAGCGGCGAAACTGATAGGCCGTGTCCTCCGCGCCCCAGACTTGATTTCCGTCGGCGTCAAATCCCCGATCCCAGGTATTCATTCCCTGAGCATGTAGCAGTACCTGATTGGTAATGCGTACCGCGCCCCGGAAATCAGCCGGACAGCCGCCAATTGGCGTTTTACCGAGGTAGCCGCTCGGCACGGGGCGTAAAAACACGTCACACACCGACTCGCCTAAGTCCGCTGCTGGCACCATCCGATTTGCTTCAGGTTGCTCACATAGACCAATCCAAGCTGCCGGATGAGACGGCTTGTAGCTGTGTGATCGCACACTCTGGCTCAGTTCGTGGGGCACAATCTGTAAAAACCGTTGCCGATAGGGCTGCTCAAGCTGGGCCATCAGCGCCTGTTCCTGGTAAAGGTACGTTCCTTGACCATCACGACTGCCTGTTTCACTCGCCTCAACTTGAATCACGCAGGTTGTCATCTGCACCGCCGCTGTTTCCTCACTGGCTGCTGCCTGTGCCGATGTATCCATCTGTCCGACCAGATACGACACAATTTCGTCTGCCTGTAACTCTAGATCCGGATTGGCCTGAACGGGCCAGCTGAACAGAATCGGCAGAAGTGCGATCGCAACTCCACTTATCTTGCTCAAACCACAACTATTCCTAGACCGTCTTATCTTTAACCCCATTTCAACCCCGCTTCGTCATGCTTGGTTCTCCTATCTTGCCAAAACTTTCTTACCAAAACTTGCTCGCCAAAACTTTAGAGGTAGCCGTTGCCATTGGATCTGAGACATTAGTCAGTTTTTCGATAAGCAGCAACCTCAGGTCATTCGCACCTACACTAGGAAGAAGCGAGTGTTGCTGCATTGCAGGCATACGCACACCGCAAGTCCGGCTTAAGCAGGGCAGCAGTAGGAGGAGGAATGAAGGCTCAAATGCACCAGGAGCAGACGGTCAATATTGCATTAATCGGGGATATTCATGACCAGTGGAGTGCCGCTGACAACGAGGCGTTGACTCAGCTTGGGTTTGATTTAGCGCTGTTTGTGGGGGATTTTGGCAATGAATCGGTAGACGTTGTGCGGCAGATTGCTGAACTTGAAATTCCAAAGGCTGCAATTATGGGCAACCACGATGCGTGGTACAGTGCTTCCGACTGGGGACGGAGCAAATGCCCCTACGATCGCAGATTGGAAGACCGCGTCCAAGCTCAGTTGGATTTACTGGGAGAAGCCCACGTTGGCTACAGCAAGCTGGATTTAGCCGATCTCAAACTTTCAATTGTGGGCGGACGCCCGTTTAGCTGGGGTGGCAGCGCCTGGAAAAACGGACAGTTTTACCAAGAGCGCTACGGGATTTTAGGGTTCGAGGAATCCATCGAGCAAATTATGAACTCCATGCAGCAAGCGGCATACGAAACGGTTTTGATGATTGGTCACTGTGGGCCAACGGGACTCGGTGATACGGCAGAAGCGCCCTGTGGTAAAGATTGGAACCCGATCGGAGGAGACTATGGTGATCCGGATTTGGCAGTTGCGATCGCACAGGCCAGAGAACTCGGCAAAGTCATTCCTCTTGTCACCTTTGGTCACATGCACCATCGCTTGCGGCATCGTAAAGATCGACTGCGCCAAATGGTATCAGTCGATAAAGCCCATACGGTTTATGTAAACTGCGCCAGCGTGCCGCGCGTGATTGAAACGGAGCAGGGCGTACTGCGAAACTTTTCCCAGGTGACGCTGCGGGCACAGCAGGTTACAAAGGCCGCATTGATTTGGGTGAATTCTGAGTATCAAGTCGCTTCAGAAGAAATTTTGTACGAAGCTGAAACTGCGATCGCGCATTAACGATATCGTGCATTGATAATACCGAATCCAATTAAAAAGAACCCGCATTATTTTGTGTAAAAGTTAGGCACAGCCTGACTTTTACACAAAATAAACACTCTAGGCACGTAAAATCGCTAGTCCATACTCTGATTCAGCTGATCGAGAGAACTCGAAACAGCCGATTGAGACATCGAGCTTAACGTTGGGAATACATACAGCACATCACCGTGATCGTTCGGCTCAAAATTGGCGTAAAACTCACGGGCGCGGGCATTCAGAAACTCTCTCGCTTCTGGCCCAGTCAGGTTGGTATGCACCGCAAAATCAAACACCGTAATGCGACCCCGGTTTGCCTGGAGCAACTGGTAAAACGTTTGCTGAAGAAACGTCTGCTTAGCCTTGATGGTTCGCTGTCGTCGTCGCCAAAATCGCCATCCAATTAGCCCCAGCGTAATGGCCAGGAAAATCGGCCAGTAGCTTTTAATCAGCAGCACCAGCAGCACCAGCACAACGCCGATGCCAATTCCAGCAGCACAGCCCATTTCTAAGCCCATACGTTCCTGTGACAGTTTTCCATACAGTAGTTTCGGCGGACGATGGCTCACATTAAAATGGTGTTCAAAGCTTAAATATTTTCAACTTTATAGTAATACCTAAGCCTAGTTGCAAATACGGACGTATTACGAATAATCCGTATTTTCCCGGTCTTCGACACCTGCTGTTGAAATCTTGTATTGTGGAAAACCAGCACCTGACGCGAGCTAATTAACTGACTGTTGCATCGTCCGTCGCTTCGCCCTTTTTCTAATATGAACCAAATTAACGAAATCGTAGGGTGCCTCATGCCAGTTTTATAACAGACGAACCGAGCCGTGGATGCGTAGTATGAACGATTCCAATCTGCGATCGCTAACCAGCGCCATTCAGGATATTGCATCCCCGTTTCGGACGTACTTAGTGGATCTGCACGAGAAGTACCAGTCTTTCACCGAGGGTAAGCCTGCCAATCCGTTAGCCGGAATTGAACCACCCGCAGCCGACTTTTTTGGCGTGTGTATTGCCACGGTCGATGGTCAGGTGTATGAGGTAGGCCACTGCCACCAGCCCTTTGCAATTCAAGCCCTGTCTCGTGCCCTGCTCTATGGCCTAGCACTGGAAGATCACGGACGAGAGCAGGTAAGTCACTACGTTGGCATCGAACCCTATCGCGAACTAGAAACGCTGATTGGGTTGAACAGCAATAAACATCGTCCCCATAACCCGCTGACGGACACTGGGGCAATCGTGATTGCGGGATTGATCAAAGGTGACAGCTTGGTCAGTCGGTTTAAGCGGGTGATGGCGATGCTGAGCCGCTACGCCGGACGGGATATTTTGACCAGTCTGCCAGTTTTTCTCTCGCAAAAAGAGCAGGGTGAGCGGGAACAAGCGATCGCACATTTGATGGTGAAAATGGGGCTGGTGCAGCGCCCGATCACCGATGTGCTCGACCTTTATTTTCAGTGCAGTTCGGTCATGGTTAACAGTCGCGACTTGGCGGTGATTGCGGCAACTCTGGCCAATGGCGGGTTGAATCCAGTTACGGGAGAGCGGGCCATTCAGGAACAGTACATTCAGGACGTAATTAGCGTTATCTTGACCTGCGGCATGCATGACTCGTCTGGGGAATGGACATATCAGGTTGGCATTCCCGCCCAGGCTGAACCGAATGGCGGCGTGATGGGAATCGTGCCCCAAAAGCAGGGAATTGGCATCTTTTCGCCTCGGCTGGATGACCACGGCAATAGCATTCGCGGCATGAAAGTCTGCCAGGATTTGGCCACCGATCACCATCTGCATGTGTTCAATATTTATGAAAAGAACCAGCAGATGGCGAAATATATCGAGCAGGTTGAAAAAATTACCGCTGCTGCGATCGCAGTTAAGCAGGGCACGTTTGCGGCCAACAGTCTCGATAGCCTTGTCCAGCGTGCCGATGAGTTAGGCGAACTGGCGCGGGTGTTCACCAACATGGTGGAAACGATTCAGGCTCGCGAACAAGAGCTGAGTGCCGCCAATCGGCAGTTAGAGGCGCTTGTCAATGCCTACGGGCGGTTTGTGCCCCATGAGTACCTAAAATTTCTGCATAAGGATAGCATCGTTGATGTCGATCTAGGCGACTACGTTAGTACCGAAATGGCGGTCATGTTCTCAGACATTCGCTCATTTACGGCACTGTCGGAATACATGACGCCGCAGGAAAGCTTTGACTTTATCAATGCCTATCTGGGGCACGTCGGCCCGGAAATTCACAGATATCACGGCATCACGATCAAATACCTGGGAGATGGGCTGATGGCCGTTTTCCCCAGTGGAGTGGATGATGCGATCGCAGCCGGACTGGCTAAGCTCAAGCGCTTGCAGGACTATAATCGGCAGCGCCAAGCGGCTGGTGAACCGTCCATCAACATCGGCATCGGCGTCCACGTTGGCCACATGATGATTGGCATTATTGGCGAATCCAATCGGATGCAGGGCGATGCCTTTTCCGGCACGATTACGCTGACTGCGCGACTGGAAGGATTAACCAAATATTACGGGGTGCATCTTTTGGTCTCAGAAGACGCACTTAATCAGCTGCAGCGCCCAACCTACCAGTTTCGCTTTCTCGATCGTGCCATTGTCAAAGGCCGGACTGAACCCATCGGCGTTTATGAAGTGCTCAATGCTGAACCAGCACCAATTCAGCAACTGAAGCAAGAAACAGCCACGCTATTTGATAAAGGGATTCAGCATTATTGCCAAGGCGACTTTGTCAAGGCCACTGCCTGTTTTAAGCAGGTTGTCACAATCAATCCGTTTGACCAAACCGCTCGGCTCTATCTCCATCGCATTCAGCAGTTGCAGGTAGAAGGCATTCCGAACAACTGGGCGGGTATTTGGACGTTTACCCAAAAATAAGTCTGCTAAAAAACCGAGCTGTTTTTGTGAACGTCCGATCATGCCGGACGTTCACAAAAACAGCTCGGTTCTTTCTCTTCAGATTTGGCACTACTGGGCAACAGCCGGTGGAGCTAAGGGAATAGACGGTTCAACCGAAATCGAATCAGATAGGGATAATTTAGCTTGAACGGCATTCGCTGAAATCGTCTCGGACTCAATCAGAATAGATGAGAATTCTTGGCGACATGAGGTGCAAAACAGAACAATACTGCCCTTATTGACGTGTCGTAGCAGTGGGTGATCACAAACCGGACAAAAAGCTTGCTGATTGAGTTTGGAGTTCATTAAATTGCTCATAATAGTAAAGAATTCAAAGTAGATGGTTTAAGACCGCCAAGCCTTATCAGTCCTCAATCACAAAGATTTAATTATCAGTTCATCACGTTTGACGTTAAAGTTGGGCAACAGCACGTTTTATATTCGGTATTACGCTTGGTATGTGTACTGGATACCCTGTAATAAACATACCGCCGTGTCAACTGCTCCAGTTCTACAAATACATTGCACATCGGCTAACCACCGCTATCAGAATCTATAAAACGGTAAAACTGACTCGACATAATGTATCCAAGTGAGCAAACAATGACTTTCTTAACAGAAATAATGATGAAATGATGACTAAGTTACGCTAGTTCAAAATGAATAGGGTTGAGGACAAGGGCTCAATACTGAATGCAAGTTGAATACAGGTTTAATACAAATAACTGCAAACAGTGGGTGCAAACAATTACAGGATATTAATCGAGTTTTGTTTTTGATTTTTGTTACAGTTTTATTGCAAGTTTGTTACAGCTAAACGTTGATTGATGGGAGAAGTAGCCTGCAATCGCACATAGCTACATGTAATCAAGAGCAGATAGTTGTGGATAAGGTCTGAATCCAGCGTGAATGAGTTTTGATTATCCCTGCGTAAGCGCCTCTAATACCGTAGGAAAAACATTTGTTTGTTATCAGGATAAAAACCGAACGCATAAAGGACGGATATTACACATTGGTCAGTGACTATTTAGGAATAAGATGAAATCATCTTATTTGCTTCAGTCTTTATCATTTCCTATTTTTGATAGTTCTGAGTCTATCTAGGGAACGATATAAGTAAGATTTAAGCCAAAGTCTTGAGCAAACTTAATCAGGATGAGGTAGCCTTGTCAGGGTGAGTTTGTTTTAGACCCATCGCAATCCACCGCAGCGATGCTAGTGCTGTCAGGCATAGCTTGCTACAGAACGACAAGCTGTTTGGCCGCTGCTAACCCCCAAATGTCCAATAATTACATCTTGTCCCCCAGCCTGAAAAGTCGTGTTGCCGCCACAGTGCCGTAGCAATATGACAGCTTTGGGTTCTAGATCGATTGGGTGCAAGATCAGGCAACCCGAAACGGTGAACGTTCGACTTTTAAGTGATAACAGCCGGTTGTTTTGGCGTCTTCACGGTAGGAAATCGCGCTCAGTTTCATTTGCTTTCGTGAAACGATTTGGTTTGGGGTTAATATTCATCTTCTGTCATATGTTGATGCATTAATTTACTTTTTTCTGGAGGTTTCCATGGTACACTCGCCCAACTCTCGCTCAACCCGTTCGCAATCACGTGCTGGTCAAGGTATTCATCCTCTAGATGATTCCTTTGACTTCAGCCAATGGGCTCAGCTTGTGCGTCAGCAGATGATAGCTTCTATCCAAAAGCGGAATGGACAGTAGACCCTACTAACAATTAGTAGGATTAAAGCCCAGCAGGGGTGAGCAGCCGCATTGCGCAAAATCATCCCTGCTGGGCTTTAATGCAAAGTGCAAAGATTAGCGGTACTGTTCAACGATGAATCAACCCTGGCAAGATCCGTTTATTATTCACCACACGCAGCGATTGCTCTACAGTTTTCAGCACTGGACAGGTCGGCCACTGTTGGACGTTCAGGGTTCACCGCTTGAACAAGCTGAGCAGGTCTTTCACGCTCATCTGGCAGTTTTGTCTCACGGGACAGAAGCAGATCCGATTTTTAACTATGGCAACCAGTTGGCGCTGCAAATTTGGGAGTTGACTTGGGCTGAATTTATCCAGATGCCATCCCGTAAAACTGCTGAAGTTGTTAATCAGGAAACGCGATCGCAACTTCTCTCGACTGCCCAAAAACAAGGTTATACTCCCTACTCGGGTGTCCGCATCTCCAGCACGAGTCGCCGCTTTCATATTGATGATGGCATTCTCTGGAACGTGATTGACCCACAAGGCAATCTGCATGGCCAGGCGGCGATTTTCTCGCGTTACGAATATTTGCCGTAGTAGTCTGTCAAAGTAGAAATTCTTCTACCCCTCAAAACACACTGGACAAAGCAGTAGGAAGCGTTGCTTAATCTGGGCAAAAAGTGAACAGAAAAGTCTGAAGTGCGATCGCATCTGAATCAAATTTGAATCGCATCTGATTTGCTGGACGATTTTGACTGGACGATTACGAACAAATTCCGGGCGAATTTAGCGTCTCCCCCAAACAGATGCCACAATGACTTCTGTCCAGCGTTTTCTCTTACTCACGCTTCTGAGGTCATATGCCCGGCCCGGCCATTCACCAAAACGGTATTTTTGCCAGTCACGTCTTTACCCGTCCATCAGCAAATCAAACCCTCACCTGTCCCATTTTGATTGTCGGTGGCTCAACCGCAGCCTATTCAGCCGCACTGACCGGCTTGAAATATAGCCAACTAGAGATTTATCTGGTACAGCCCCGACATATTGTAGGTGGCCAATTCACGACTCAAGGTTTACCGGCTTCGGACGATGGCAGCTTGATTCAGCAGGCGGCAACTGGCGAAACAGTGGTGGGAGAGCGCTTTGCCCTTTCCCAGTCGCAGCGACAGTTTCGGCAGCGCCAACGCCAGCTCCAACCGCTACAGGGCGAGGTTGTTAGCAATCCAGGTGGCGGCTGGGTGAGTCCACTCTGTACAACGCCAATCGTGGCGGCTACGGCCCTGAATGATGCGATCGCACCGTTTTTGAATCAAAATCGGCTTAAGTTAGTGCCGCATGCTGTGCCAATTCAGGTGTTGAAGACCAATTCTGCTGTGCGCGATCGCATGACAGGCGTTGTCTTCCGCGATACTCAGCGCAACTATACCTTTACAATTAGCGCGACTGTAATTATTGAAGCCACAGACTTAGGCGATTTGTTGGAACTGGGCAATATTCCGTCCCACGTTGGACAAGAATCGCGTCAGCAAACCAATGAGCAGATTCTGCCAATGGTGCCGCATCCAGAATGTCAGCAGTCTTTCACCTACGGTGTTGCAGTCGAACGAGTGGCCGGACGCAGTCAGGTCATGCCTGCTCCCAACACCGACTATGGCCGTGATCCATTTACGACAACCTACTACAAAAAATCGAGCGGAGAATGGAAGCTGCTCGATTTCTATCATGACTTTGGCCCCTTTCGCTATCGGCGCATGCTGCGACAGCAACCAGCCGAGAAAAAGATTAGTGACGGAGATATTACGGTACTCAACTGGGGGGTCACTCATGATCCAGCAGGCAACTTGTACTGCGGCAATGACTATCGACCCGGTTATTTAGTTGGTGTTGATGCAGCCACTCGCCAGCGCTATTTGCGAGAAGGCTACAGTCGCGCCCGCGCCTATGTCCGCTATTTGCAAGCGAACGGTTTGGCCGAACTTCAGCCCCGTGGCGACGTAATGTGGTCATCTGATGGAGTTGCCCTCGACCCGTATATTCGGGAAGCTCGCCGAGGACAGGCGCTAACCACGATTCGGCACGAAGATGTGGCAGAGGCATTTTTCCCAAATGCGGCCCGAGGCACCTGTTTTGATGACAGCGTTGGGATTGGTGACTATCACTACATTGATTTACACGGCAATGACGCGAGAGGGCATGTTGCGCCATTGGGTGCATTTTTATTGGCTAAGCCTTTTTCGCTGCCGTTAGGAGCTTTGGTTCCACGACAAATGGATGGCTTGATTCTGTCGTCTAAAAGTATTGGCACGACACATTTGACCAATGCCGTTTATCGGCTGCATCCAATTGAATGGGCCATTGGCGAGGCCAGCGGGTTTCTGGCCGTGTTCACCATTTGGACAGGACTGCAGCCGCGTGAAATTGCTCAATCGAGGGCAATGGTGCGGAAGCTCCAGGGATTTTTGACCCGCAATGGCATACCGATTTTTTGGTTTGATGATGTGGCCCATGATGATCCAGATTTTGAGCCGATTCAGGTGCTGGCTACGGCGGGAATTGTGCGGAGTGAGCTGAATGGTGCGCTGCATTTTCGGCCAGAGGCCAGCGTCAATCGGGCTGTGGTTTGTGCAGCACTGGTGAATTTGTTAGATTTAGCCATCACCGTGCCGCAGCAGCCTACTTTTGTAGATGTGCCTAGAACACACTGGGCCTACGGGGTAATTGAAACACTGGCCGATAAAAACATTGTCAGCGGGGTTGATCCGGGACTGTTTGCGCCTGATCGACCCATGATTCGAGAGCATCTCTCGTTTCTCATCGCTCGCGTATTGGAGCGCACGAATTTGGTCGTGGCCTACGATGTGTTTCAGCGCACAGGGACGCCCAAAGATAGAGCCGTGCTGAAGCGGCGAGATCTATCGCGGATTTTCTATGAGCTGCTGAAAGCGAAACTAGACATTACCTGAATACCACTACCGTCCGTTTATCCAGCGGGCAAGGAGGTGACGCTTCAGAGTTGGGCTACCTAGATAGCTGGCAAACTGTTTTAAGGTGTTAGGGCTAACGGTTGCTGGAATTTCGCAGCTCAATACATCCGTGTAGATCTGCGATCGCAATGACTGGCAACTCTCGCGACGTCTATTCACAGAAGTAAAAATCCATGTCTGCACCCCCTGTGTCTGCTGCAACAATTCCGGTTTCTCTGAATCTCACAACCAAGTTAGGCTACGGTGTGGGAGAGCTGAGCAAGGAAATCCCCAACAGCATCCTGGTCTTTTTCCTGCTGTTCTTTTTTACCGATGTGGTTGGCTTATCGCCAGGGTTAGCAGGCACGGTGCTGCTGGTTGGCAAAGTGTGGGACGCCATCAACGATCCGCTGATTGGTTGGCTTAGCGATCGCACTCGCTCCAAGTGGGGCCGCCGCTATCCCTGGATGATTTGGGGGGCAGTGCCCCTCGGCATTAGCTTTGGTATGCTGTGGCTGATGCCGCCACTCGCGACCCAGTGGCAGTTATTTCTGTACTACAGCGGCGTGCTGATTCTGTTTTATGCGGCGCTCACTGCCGTGGCGATTCCGCACTCCACGCTGGCGGCTGAGCTGACCCAAACCTACGATGAGCGGACGCAACTGGTTAGCTTCAAATCCGCTTTTAGCATTGGTAGCAGCATCTTAGGACTGGTGATCGCCCAAATTATTTTCGCGACAGTTGCGGATGTCGGACAGCGCTATCTCTGGCTAGGAGTGATTTCGGGATTCATCGTGGTGATTTCCGTTTTTGGCTGCGTCTGGGCAACCCGCGATCGCTATTGGCAACTCCAGTCTACTCGCCCTGCTGTAGAAGCCACGTCTCATCTCCCTATCGGACAGCAGCTACGCATTGTATTTAGCTCACGCCCGTTTCTTTATGTGATGGGCGTCTACCTCTGCTCGTGGGTGGCGCTTCAGGCAACGGCAGCCATCTTGCAATATTTCGTGATCAACTGGATGGGCCTGCCCGCTCAGCATTTCACCCAAATGGTTTTGGCGGTGCAGGGAACAGCCTTGATGATGATATTTTTCTGGAGCCCAATCGGGCAGCGCATCGGCAAACGAGCCACCTACTGCTGGGGCATTCCGCTAACGGTAGCGGCTCAACTGGGTCTCTTTCTGCTGCAACCGGGACAAGTTGGCTGGATGTATGTCCTGGGCGTCCTCGCTGGATTTGGTCTATCAACTGCGTATTTGGTACCCTGGGCGATGCTGCCGGATGTGATTGATCTAGACGAATTGAACACGGGGCAGCGGCGAGAGGGCATCTTTTGTGGATTAATGGTGCAGTTACAGAAATTTGGCACAGCAATCTCGATTTTTCTAGTCGGCAAAACCCTAGAGTGGTCAGGCTATGTGACGCAAAAGAGTAGTGATGCGCTGGTCTTAAATCAGCCCGATAGTGCGCTGGCTGCGATTCGCTGGCTGTTAGGCCCATTGCCTGCCGCTGTATTATTAACGGGCGTTGGCATTGCTGCACTCTATCCCATCACTCGCGAAGTCCATCACGATATCCTCTTACAGCTACAGACCCGTCGCGAGCAGCAACATCAAGCATCTGCATCCGAATGACATCAGCATGACCACGCCACTTTCGCTAACCGTCTTACCTGAGCAACTCGCTATTTGCCAGCTAGCGCCAACGGCGACCATTCCTAGCTGGGCGCGATCGCAGTTTTGCTCAATTACCTATACCGCAACCGAACTCTCGGTTGTCTGTTCGGCAGCTCAAGTTCCAGCCAATCTGACCGACATGAAAGTGGAATCCGGCTGGCGTGCACTGCAGGTAATAGGAACATTGGACTTTGGCTTAACAGGTATCTTAGCTGCGATCGCAACTCCCCTGGCCGCAGCAGAAATCAGTATTTTTGCCATTTCCACCTATGACACCGACTATGTACTGGTGAAACAGGAAACCTGCGATCGCGCTATTGAAGTATTAACTCAGCAGGGACATCAGATCTTATGGCCGTGACCATTTCTCAAGTGTTCAACCTAGTGGTTTGTCAACGCTGTTTTGGTGGGTTTTGATGGTTAATATATCGTGTAAAGCGCGACATATTAACCATCAAAACTGATTTGACACAGCACTAGAGGCTTATGGCTGTAAAACGTGAGAAGGAGTGAGAGTATGGGCGCTCTAGCTCCGCAACTCAATTTCCGATACTAGACCGTAAACAACGTCTGGTGACTGTACGGGAGATTCGGGCGGTATTACCGAGGGCCAAATCGTTTGCAGTTCATCCAGATTTTGCATAATCACAGCATGATCTTCTGGGCGAGTTTGGCTCATCTCGTCTGCAATGGTTTGATAAAGCTGATCGGCGTACTGAACAAATCCGCGAGAATCTTGATATTCAATTGCTTCCACAATTTGATTATCTACAATGGCCGCTTCATATTCCTCGGCAGCCGTACGCAGCGTGTTGACAATCACATCCATGACAAATTCGGGTGACTGTCGCTGTTCCTCTGGAATAGCTGCGATCGCACTATCGATACTGGCCATTGAGGCTTGAAATTCTTCTTTCATCTGCGGGTCAGTGGGAGCTGACTTAGCCAAATCATGTAGCTCAGTCAAATCGCTCTTGAACTGCGGCACATTGCGCTCCGTCAGTTGACCTTCGATGCCGCCATACAGCTCCTCAACCGGGTGTCCAATGTGGGGTTCTGCTTCTGCGTAGCTACCTTCGTTAATCAGTTCCTCTGCAACGGACAGATGACCTTTCATCAGAGCTAGCGAAGTCATGTAGTCAACGTCTGGATTACCGGAGGCGCTGCCTTCGCCGCCTTCAGAGGCGTGACCTTCACCCCCCTCATGGCCCTCGCCACCTGCTGAGGCAACATCGGTTGTCTGAGCTGAATCAGATGTCTCTCCAGCTTCGCCTCCTTCCGTTGAAGCACTACCACACGCACTGACTGTTGCCGCTAAACCAAGGGCAAGAAAGAGTTCAACTGCTTTTAACTGTTTGGCCATGACACTTGAGAATCACTTTCATTTAATGAGCTTGGTGACGAGCTTATGATTATTAGAAATAACTGTCAATAGATAACGCGAAAAAGTTTAGCTCGGTATGACATCAAAAAATCCCATACAGCCATGTTCTGCGATTTCATCCTGATGGGGATGGAACATGTATTTGCCAGGATATTTATAGGAAAATTCGAGGATGTGGCGCTCAGCAGTGCCCATTGTGATCACGTCGGAGTCCATAGTAGGACTGAGAACGCGGCCTGTGGGATAGATCTGGAACATATTGGCGTGAATGTGAAAGGTGACGGCTGCATCAAACTCAATCATATTCAGCAGATACAGCCGAATTCTCTGATGCTGATAAATCGGAATTGCATGGTCGCGATAGTAGTTAGGAATACCGTTGAACGCGTACAGTTCATTGTGACCATCATTATTGATATCGAAACCGCCCATCACCAGCACCATCTCATCGGCAGGTGGGCGCTCCTGGGGCGGATCGACAATAAACAGGCCATACAGCCCCTTGCTGATGTGCCGCGTAACGGGGGCAATGTGACAATGATAGGGATGTACCCCGAATGGCTCAGCATCAAACTCGTAGACTTTGGTATTGCCATGCCGCACCGGATCAACCCCGTCCATTTCGACGGGATGAGTGCCGTGAAAATGCATGCTATGCGAGTGGCCATCTTCATTGTGAAAGATAATGCGCACTCGTTCTCCCGCTTTCGCTCGCAGGGTTGGCCCTGGTACCCGACCATTGAGATTCCAGCTCACAAACGGGATGACGCTGTTAAGCTGAAGTTTTGAACTATTGGCCGTAACCTCAAACTCCCGCACGATGCGACCTTGTTCATGCCGGACTGTGCCATAATCAAACTCTCGCAGCACTGCCATTGGGTCAAAAGGGTTGTCAGCAGGAGCCGTGTAGTTCTCGGGTAAAGGGGGAATCCGTACGGGCTGAGTTGAATTGCCAGAGGGCCACTTGGATCGTACAGCCACAGAAGAAGCTGCCACCAACCCAATGCTCGCCGCGCCATAGCCCAAAAGTCGGCGGCGAGACCAGAGCAGTTTGCCTGATTTGGATTTGGGTAGTCGCTCAGTCATAAAAGGAAGTGGCTTGGCTGTTGCAATTTATTCTTAACTGATGCAGGCCACTACGCATCCTAGCATCACTTTTGCTGAAAAAGACGACTCATAAGCTTATTCTGTTGGTTTAACACTGGTTTAATACAGGAGCCACATTGATTAGAAGGTTGAGAAGCCTTGAAAACGTTTAAACGTTCCAACGTTTAGACGTTGGATTTCTGTCAGTGGCTCAAGCAAAATGGGATGGCTCGGTGACGGTACAGATCGAAAAGTCTAGTTAAAACTGTGCGGATCAGCAGGGAAATGATTTGTAGTGAGCAGAAGATAGTCTATTTATTGGCGCTAGCTGCGTTAGATTTTATACCTGTTGAGGATTGAACGATGAAACGTCTCCGCTGTTGTCCTGCATCGCTATTGACTGGTTCGTTGCTCTTGAAAAGCTTCATGCTGGGACTGGGGGTAGTGACAGTTGCGATCGCATCTCCAGTTTTAACCAATACCGCATTAGCGGATACAGAGATCGAGCTCGGTCATGAGTCTGAACCCTTCACTAATCGAGAGCTATCGGCTGGGCCAGTTTCCGTTTCAGTCAGCTATACACCTTTTGATGTAGATGCAGAAGACGCTTGGGATCAGGAGAATCTGACCTATCAGTTGTTTTACGAGGGCGAACCGCAGCTAACCAATTCTGAAATGGCGTTTGGCTATGGTCGGGTTTGGCTGGAGGATTTAAACAGCGATGGTACGGCGGAAGTGTTAGTGAGTACCTACAGTGGTGGTGCCCATTGCTGCACCAACTATTCGATTTATTCCTGGCAGGATGGTGAGTTTGTCACGGCGGAAACGGGATACTTGGATGGTGGTGGCGGGTCATTTGAAGACCTGGATGGTGACGGTTCAACCGAGTTTATCACCGTGGATAATTCCTTCCTCTATCGGTTTAGTTCCTATGCCGGCTCATTTCCACCTTCGCTAATCTATACCTTTAAAGACGGTCACCTGGAAGAGACCACTGGCCAGTACGAGGAAGAGTTGCGATCGCATGCTTGGCAAATGTATCAAGCTGTTGAAGAAAATCCCGAATTTCCCAATGGGATTCTGGCGGGTTACGTAGCACAAAAGATTTTGCTGGGCGAATACCAAGAGGGCTGGGATTACATGCTGGCGCACTATAATCCTGATGATGATTGGGGTCTGACGATCAACATGGGCGGCGAAGAAGTGGGTCGCTACTACAGTTTTCCCTTAGCACTGAAGGCATTTTTGGTAGAGCAGGGCTACCTAAACGAAATGGGAGAACCCATTGAGTATTAGACTTTATCGGAAATTGTTTTGTAGGGTGGCTCCGCCGCCCTACAAAACAATTTCCAACCCCGAAAACTTTATTTCCACTAACCGGGTGACAAGCGAGTTCAGAACCAAGGTGGACAAAGCTTTGAGAGAATAACAGAGGCAAAGAAATAGGGAGCCTTGAGCAGACTCCCCCAACCAAATATGTTTCCTGCATTCTACCAAACCACCCTCCAAGCTCATCTGAGCGACCCGCAGTATTTGACCCTGCAGCTCTTGTTATGTTTGCTACAGGCCCATCGTCAGGTCAAACTGTCAGTTTTAGCCAGTGTCTTTCCTCAACCGATTCAATATGGCAGTCGAAAACGGAACTTACAGCGGTTTTTAGTCTTGCCTCAACTGAGGGTCAAACTGCTGTGGTTTCCGCTGGTGAAATACTGGATTCGGCAAGAGCAAACCGGACGGGGATTGAATCGATCCCAACGCCGCCGCCTCAAACAACTGAAGCATCAAAAGTATGGCTACTGGATTCTGGCGATTGACCGCACTCAGTGGAAAGGGCGAAATATCTTCATGGTCTCTCTGATCTGGGGCACCCATGCCCTGCCCCTGTATTGGGAGGTCTTAAAGCAAAGCGGCAACAGCGACCTTCGGACTCAAAAACGACTGCTAAAAGCCGTTTTCCCCCTGTTGAAATCCTACCCCGTCTTAGTGCTTGGAGACCGAGAGTTCCATAGTCCAAAACTAGCTAAATGGCTAGACTCCAGGGGCATCATGTTTGCCTTGCGGCAGAAGAAAGACCTTCATTTTCAAGTGAGTGTGCAACAGGAGTATACCGTGGTGAAAGACTTGGGCATTCAACCCGGCATGAGACAGTTCTATCGGGGCATCTTGGCCAACAAAGGCGATGGGTTGGGTCCCTTTAATTTGGCGATCTATTGGAAACGAAGCTATCGTAACAAAGGCCCGAAAGACCCCTGGTATATTCTCACCAATCTGCCTAATTTGAAGCAGGCCATTGAGATCTATCGCTGTCGCTGGGGCATTGAGCAGCTCTTCAAGGACTGTAAGACTGGGGGCTACAACTTAGAGGACACCAAGGTCAATGAACCCCGATTTTTAGCCTTGCTCTTACTCATTGCGATCGCGTACAGTTTGGCCACCCTACAGGGGCAATGGATGCGGCAACTCCGCATTGACCACTATGCTGGACGTATTCAAAAACACCAAGATAAAACCTTGCGACACAGTGAGTTCAGCTTGGCTCTCTATGGGCAACGGTGGACGTATGGGATGGAACTGTGGGCCAATCAAGCGTTTCAGTTGATGGCGCTCAAACCCCACAAACGCCTCTATTTTCAGCGGGGTCTCCGTGCCCTATCCTTGATGCAGCAAGCTATCTAGCTATGTTGTCACCCTTTCAGGTGCTCAATGGTTATCAGGCCACCCAGCAGA
This sequence comes from Thainema salinarum CENA647, assembly GCF_057732415.1. Lineage (NCBI taxonomy): Bacteria > Bacillati > Cyanobacteriota > Cyanophyceae > Leptolyngbyales > Leptolyngbyaceae > Thainema > Thainema salinarum. Next base: position 4,233,927 of record NZ_JBYJZJ010000022.1, on the reverse strand, counting down.
TTAAGGCTCAACCGCAAGGTCAAGCCACGATCATCATTGCTCTCACGGCCAGCACTCTAGAAGAAGAAAAAGCGATGGTTCTCTCAGCGGGCTGCGATGATTTTGTGCGGAAGCCATTCCAATCGGCCACAATTTTCAACAAGATTGCGGCACACCTGGGTGTGCGCTATCTCTATGACGAGAGCCTGCAAGATGAGCGCCTGATAGTTGATCGCTCAACCTGCGATCGCACCACCAACGGTACGTCCCATTACTCCCTTCCAACCAGTTTGGCCGCGATGTCCCCCCAATGGCTCCAACAACTCCGCCAAGCCGCTGTTCAGCTCAATAGCTCAGCCATCATTGCCCTGCTGGATCAACTGCCATCCGAATACCGCAAGTGTCAAGTCAACCTGCAAGCAAAAGTTAACAACTTTGATTTTGACCAAATTGTTGCGATCGCAGATGCAGCTCTGGCCGCTCAACATCCCTCTGCCCCAAGCACTCCGGCTGCATCCCAGTTCACAGTCTAGTCCAGTCTATGCGTCCAACCGGGCACAAATCATCACAAATCATCCAGCTAACTCAAGCTTCAGCGCCTCCCCAGCACAACTTGCACCAGCAAATTCGGCATACTTTTTGCTTACACGATTAGGGTTTATGCATCACTTCATTCCTGATACCGCTCATCACAACCTAAACGGAAACAGCGATCTAGCCCCAGCACCCAGCGGACAGAAGATCCTGGTCATTGACGATTCTCCTGACAATTTGCGGGCCTTATCGGCGGCGCTTGCCGGACACCAATATGACGTGCGCTGCGCTAAAAGTGGGCCAATCGCCTTTCAGGCAATGGCAGCAGAAATGCCCGATTTGATTCTGCTGGATATCCGGATGCCGGATATGGACGGCTATACCATTTGTCAGCGGTTGAAGGCTGATCCCAGAACTCAAGCCGTTCCTGTGATCTTCATTAGTGCGTCAGATGCTGCATTTGACAAAGTCAAAGCGTTTTCGGTCGGTGGCGCAGACTACATCACTAAACCGTTTCAAGTGGAGGAAGTCCTGGCTCGCATCAAAAACCAACTTGAGCTAAAACTGGCTCAAACCAAACTCGATCAGCTAAACAACGAACTAGAGCAACGTGTGCAGCAGCGCACGCAGCAGCTTCAAGCGGTCAATCAGCAGCTCAAGGCCAGCGAAGAACGACTCGAGGGAATCTTAAACACGCTTCAGGACGTAATCTGGTCGGCCTCCTTTGAGCCGTTTCACGTGCTCTATCTCAATCCCGCTGCCGCCACGGTCTATCAACGTCCAGTCAAAGACTTCCTGACGAATCCTGCTCTCTGGTTCGAGGTGATCCATCCGGATGACCGAGCCGAGGTGCAGGAATCTATCAAAGCCCTCACCGTGCGAGGCAATCTTGATATTGAACATCGCATTCTCGGCTCCGATGGCGGAATTCGCTGGGTCAGAAATCGGAGCCGACTGGTGATCGCCGATAGCGAAACGCCCATTCGAATCGAGGGGATTATTTCTGATATTAGCGATCGCAAACGAGTCGAACAGCAGCTCATCCACGATGCACTCCACGATGCGTTGACCCAACTCCCCAATCGCACGCTTTTTATCGAGCGCATTGAACGGGCCCTCCGCCGCAAAAAGAGCCATCCAGATTACACCTTCGCCATCCTGTTCATTGATCTGGATCGGTTCAAAGTTGTAAATGACAGCTTGGGGCACAGAGCCGGAGACTGTCTGTTAATCGAAGTAGCGAATCGGCTGCTGCAGTGCATTCGACCAGCCGATACTGTGGCTCGCTTGGGAGGGGACGAATTCACCATTTTATTAGACGAAATTCGCAGTACCTCTGACGCAATTCACTGGGTTGAGCGGATTCGGGCCGAATTGAGTCAACCCATCGAGATTAATGGCAATACCGTTTTTATCCGCTCTAGTATCGGCATTGTGATGGCGACAGATCGATACCCCTCTGCCTCCGATTTACTGCGCGATGCAGATATTGCCATGTATCGAGCCAAAGAAACTCACCTGTCCGGCTACGAGCTGTTTAACCAAGAGATGTATGCCCAAACCATGCGGCGGCTACAGCTTGAAAATGATCTGCGGCTTGGCCTAGAACGCCAGGAATTTCAGCTCCACTACCAACCGATTATCTCGCTCAACGACCAGTCTATCTTGGGATTCGAGGCGCTGGTGCGCTGGCAGCATCCGCTAGAAGGCATGATCCGACCGGACGAATTTATTACCATTGCCGAAGAAACAGGTTTGATTATCCCATTAGGAAATTGGATTTTGCAGCAGGCTTGCCGTCAGATTCATCAGTGGCAACAGCAGTTTAACGGCTATCATCAGCTCAAACTCAACATCAACGTTGCCAGTCAGCAAGTATGCGAACCCACGCTGGTCAAAACACTGGATGCAATTTTGCAAGATGTTGGTCTATCGGGAGAAACACTGCGGCTGGAGATTACCGAAAGTACGCTCATGCAGCATACAGAAGCGACTATCGCAACGCTGCAGCAAATTCGCCAGCGACATATTCAAATCAGTATTGACGACTTTGGCACTGGCTATTCGTCTCTTGGCTACCTAAGTCGATTTCCAATTAATAACCTCAAAATCGACCGTTCCTTTGTCAGTCGGATGCACGTTGATCCCGACAGCTTTGAGATTGTGCGGGCGATTACGGCCCTTGCGCATACGCTAGGGATGGACGTGACCGCAGAAGGAATCGAGCTTGATGAACAGCTTCAGCAACTCCAGCAGTTGGGCTGCGAATTTGGCCAGGGTTATCTATTTGCTCGTCCCCTCAACGTTGCCGAAGCTGAAGCGTTGTTAGCCAACGTCAGACCCACTGTCCTCAAAGGGTAGCAAGATACTAAACTGTGTACCTTCACCAACGGTTGACTGACAGCGGAGCTGACCATGATGCTGCTCGGTAATGATTTGATAGCTAATTGATAATCCCAAACCTGTGCCCTGTCCCACGGGTTTAGTGGTGAAGAACGGATCGAACAGGTGAGCCTGAACGTGGGGCGGCATGCCACCTGCATTGTCGGCCATTTGAATCAGCACAAAAGGCTGCGACGGCTGATTGCCCTGATGTTCATGAATAACGGATGTATAAATGCGAATAGTCGGTGGTTCTGAACTGGGATCTGGAGCCTGCGTCTCGGCAAATTTTTCGTCTAGCGCATCGATCGCGTTGGCGAGGAGATTCATAAACACCTGATTCAGCGGACCAGGATAGCAGCTAATTGCTGGCAGATTACCGTATTCTTTGATCACCTCAATTTGGGGACGATGAGAGTTGCCCTTTAGGCGGTTTTGCAGAATGAGGAGTGTGCTATCTAAGCCCTGATGTAGATCAACAGATTTGGATTCAGATTCATCCAAGCGAGAAAAATTGCGCAGAGACAAGACAATTTCTTTGATCCGATCGGTGCCAACCTGCATGGATGTTAACAGTTTATTCAAATCCTGCTGAATGAACTCTACGTCATATTCATCTAAGAGTTGGGCAATATCTTCGCCTGGATTTGGAAACCGCTCCTGATAGCGATTCAAGACAAAGGCCAGATTATTGGCATATTCATCCAAATACGCTAGATTGCCGTGGATAAAGTTGACCGGGTTGTTGATTTCGTGGGCCACCCCGGCGACTAACTGTCCCAAACTCGACATTTTTTCGCTTTGAATTAGCTGCAGTTGAATCTGCTGCAGTTCATGCAGTGTCTTTTCTAAATACTCAGTTTTCTCTTTCAGAGTATGATTGGTCTGCGATAGCTGGAGGGTGCGATCGCGAACGCGCTGCTCTAAATCTTCCAGCGTACTCTGAAGCTGAGCCGCCATCTGGTTAAAGATTTGCGCCACCACGGCAAATTCATCATCTCCGGCCATGTCAACCCGAGTGTGCAGTTTGCCCTCGCCCATCTGCTGAGCTGCGATCGCAAGTTGGTTCAGCGGACGCAGAATCCGCCGCGTCAGCAGCAAGCTCGCTAGTCCGGCCACTGTAAAGGCTAACACTGCGGTCGTCAGCAGCGCAATGCGACTTTGAATGGCAATTTGCTGGAGCTGGTTGCGGGCCTGTTCAACACCGAGCTGACTTTGATCGCTAATCTGCTGGGTTAGCTGGTCAATTTCCTGGGTCACACTTTGCGACAGCAGCGTATTGACCTGCACTCGCTGATCCAGCGTCACAATCTGATCAAAATCGGCAAGATAGCGATTGATACTTTCAACCAGTTGGCCTGTGGCCGGATCACCCGTCGTAGTCGCCAACCGTTTGAGCCGATTACCCACTAGCCGCACATTATCCACATGCTGCTGATCGCCCGTATTGAAGTAAGCTTGTTCGCTAGCCACAATTTGCCAGAACAAACTTTGCAGTTGCGGATTATTTTGGCTCTGGATTTGGCGCTGGATGGCTTGCGCCCCATCGTCTAGACTCTGCTCAAATCCAAGATTGGTATGGTCGGTTTCAATCCGCGCCAAAGTGGCCTGAAAAGCAGATTCGTAGTTGTTGAGGAGTGACCGTAACTGATCAATTTCAGCGGCAAACGCCTCGGTGTCGTGGGAAATTGCTTCTAACTGATCGATCTTGTCTCTAGACTGACTCAAATATTGCTGATTGGTGTCTACAAAGCTGCTGGCTTGCGCTTGAAATTCTGCCGTGCGCCAGCGGTTCAAAAACGATTCTTCATACTGGCGGGCAATCAGAAATTCATTACGAATTTCCAGGCTGAGTTCTCGGATCTGGGCGGCGTATTCCAGATTGGTTTGGGCACTGGTTTTCAAACGCTGGAGGCTTAGGTAGCCAATGGCAGTGCTAATGCCGTTAAACAGCAGAATCGCCCCGAACCCCAACAGCATTTGAGTCCGAATCGAAGTCAAGGCTCGCAATTGATAGAAGAGGGCTTTCATTATCCTTGGGCAAGTAGGGCAATTTGCTGCTGGAGGGTTTGGGTAACGGTTGCAGGCGCTTCACCCGCATAGATGGACTGAATGGCATCTGCGATCGCAAAGGCCATCTCACTCCAGTTATCTCGAAACACTACTGTTGGTCGGGACGTTTGCATCGCCGTTTGTACGGCCAGCGCATATTCTGGATTCATCGCATTGGCGTAGTCCACATTATTCAGCCAAGTTGAAAGACGAGGCGCACCACCCGTCTTCATCCCAATTTTGGGTTCCATCGCTTGACTGGTGGCCCATTGGATAAAGTACCAAGCCGCCTCAGGTTGAGCCGCCCCGCTTGGAATACCCAAACCCCACAGCCAGTGACCAGTCAGCGACCCCCGATCGGTTGCTGGTAGCGTTGAATAGCCAACTTTCCCTGCAACTTTCGATGACTCTGAGTTCTCATAGCTGGGGCCAAACAAACTAGCATCAATAAAAAAAGCCACTTTGCCATCTTGGAAAAGCTGATTGGCATCTGGCCAGTCAATCGATTGAATATTCGGTGGCCCAGCCTGCATTAGTTGAGCATAATACGTCAGTCCCTCTGTAATCCGCTGCTCATTCAGCCGAGGCTTGGACCAGTCATTGTTAAACCAAACGTTATAGGGCAGAGGTGTCGGGTCTTGCCCCCAACTGTTCAACACCAAGCCAGTGACCGTATCAATAATGGCATCCGACCGGATGCCCCGCATCACCGCACCAAATACCTGCCCGTTGCCAGCCCGGTTGATCTGCTGCGCGGCAGCAACCAGCTCTGGCATCGTTTGAGGCACCTTACCATCAAGATACTGAGCAACGAGATCCTTGTTATAGAAAAGAATATACGCTTCAAACGTAGCTGGAATCCCATACAGTTGGGCGTCTGGGCTAGCTGGCGGGTACATGCCTGCAATGCGGAATCCTTCCGGAAAATCCAGTAGATCATAATCCGAGGCTGTTAGGCTCGCATCACTGATAAACGGCGTGAGTGGACGCACCACATCATTCTTCCACTGCCGGAACGCCGTAGAATCAACGGGCAGAAAATAGACATCTGCAAGCGATGGATTTCCCCGAATTGCTGTCTCCATTTCTTCGAAATAAGCTGGTTCTGGCACAACTTGCAGGTTGGGTTTAATGCCAGTTAACGCCTCAAAATCCTTGAGATAGGGACGGACTCCATCTGTCCAAGGATGATCATCAAGAAATAGCGTAATCTCTGCACCCTCAAAGCGTCGCCAATCAAAACCTGTAGCCTCTGAATGAGTCGTGCCTGGATTAGCTGAATGATCCGGACTGGTATTTTGCTCAAGTTGCCTAGAGGAATTGCGGCAATTTGTCAGGAGCGCAGACAATACAGCCAAAGCAATAAATTGACGGCGATTCATATTCATGATGAAGACGTAACGTATGGGAACACAGAGAAGCAGGTTTCTCAGTAAGTTCTCTTAGTCTTCCCAGATTCAATTCGCTCCTTACGATACGGTTAGAACCTTGAATATCGCTATCAATTCGCCATTAATGCAGTAAAAGAGCCTGCGAGTTCAACGTCCTCGCCAGGCTCTCCAGGTAGATTAGCAGTTAGCTGCGAAAATCTAGTGTCTGTCAGGTTGGTTGTTGCAATAGGATGCTGTAGCTGCTCAAGATGTGCCCACCAAGCTGCTACTTAACAGATGTCCGGACACCTTCAATCACCTCACGCACGCGATAAATCGGGCGATTCTGGGACTCGTGATAGGTCCGCATAAGCAATTCTGCCAGTAAGCCAAAACAGAAAATTTGGATACCAGCTACAACCATCAAAACGGCCAAGATCAGTAAGGGGCGATCGCCAATCGACTGGCCGAAGCCCAATTTGAGGATAGTGAGATAAATACCAATCAGCGTACCCACCACCAGCGATCCTAAACCTGCAATACCAAAGACGTGCATAGGACGGGTTAAAAACTTCTTCATGAAGAAGATGGTCAGCAAGTCCATGACCACGCGGAACGTGCGACCGAGGCCATATTTGCTGCTGCCAAATCGACGGGCATGGTGGCGCACGGGCATTTCTGTAATTCTTGCTCCTTCAATGAAGGCTAGCGCTGGCAAAAAGCGGTGTAGCTCTCCATAGAGATTCATGTCTGCAACGAGTTCGGCACGATAGGCTTTCAGAGAACAGCCATAGTCATGCAGCTTGACGCCGGTAACGCGACCAATAATCCAGTTGGCAATTTTAGAAGGCAACAGACGCGTCAACGCATCGTCCTGACGCTCTTTGCGCCAGCCGCTAACTAAATCGTAACCTTCATAAATCTTGTCTAGTAGGCGGGGAATGTCGGTTGGGTCGTTCTGCAAATCACCGTCCATTGTGACAATGATGTTGCCCTGAGCGTATTGAAATCCAGCCGCCATTGCAGGCGTTTGACCGTAATTACGCCGCAACAGGATGGCTCGGAGGTCATCCCGCTCCCGTGCCATCGAGCGCAACACTTCCGTTGAACCATCGGATGAACCGTCATCTACACAGACAATTTCGTAACTAATATTCTGGTTTCGCACACTGGATGCGATCGCATCAACAAGATGTGGAATACTTTCAACTTCGTTATAAATCGGAACGACAATCGAGATATCGGGCCGCATAAGATTAGGAGCCAGCATGCTATTACAACTTGTGTAGGTAGACTTCTCCTATATATGCATGTAACTTTCAGACCTGCAAAGGAGAATCTCTGTAAAATTACAGTTCCTTTAAGTCCACCCATTGCCAAATTACATTGTTTTTATATGCTTAAGCTATAACTAGTAGACCGATCGGGAACAATTACGTAGAAGATTGCTGCGAGAGTACTGATGCGAGAAGGATGCGATCGCATCAGTTCGACAAAACGTAATCAACTCTGATCGTCCCAAACTCCTTCTTACAAAGGACAAAGCAGAATGACGGCAGAACAGAGTTCGCCTCAGGGAAGTGGTCGATTGGGATTATCCGAGTCAGGTGATTCAGCGGAAAGATCAGGCCGCTTGATCGGGTTAATTGGAATCTGAGATGAGATTTGTGTTGTACGGTCATTCCAGTATTCATCAAGGAAAACTATACCCGCACCACAAATCTCGGCCATGACGCTGATAAATCGATGAAGTGCGATCGCGCCTAAGATTGTACCAATGGGAAATATCGGCCTCAGCAACCAAATCGATATGGCCTCAAATACACCAATTCCACCCGGCGCACCTGGCACAATAAATCCGACTAGCCAAGCCAAACTAAAACTAGCCAGCAAGACAGGAAACTGATCCCATTCAACCGAATACAGCGAAATAAAGATCAAACAAAATCCTACTCCCCGCAGCACGATAAAGCCCACTTCTCCCAACAGTGGACGCCAAGGATAACGGTGAAGTCGGATAAAGTTGTCGAAATCACCCTGAATCGGCGACTTCCGCTCTTTTACCCGCTTTAGATAAAAAAGAACATGATTAACAATTTTGGGATGCAGTCCGACTAAGATGCCAATCGAGACCAGATACCACAGGCCAATCTTGCTCGCGTGAATACTAGAGGCAACCAATAGCGCAGCCGCAGCCATCAACATTGGTTCAAAGAGAACACTCAACATTGATGTCCCAAGCGGAATCCCCACAGCCTTTGCCGCCGTAATTCGACCATAAAAATGCCAAACGTTGCCCGGAATATACTTCGCTAAATTTGTTTTGACATAGACAGGAACGCTCCACGTTCCCCCCACCAATTGATTAAAATCAAGGAAGATCCAACTCCACACCCAGCCTGACCAAATCAATGCAAACAGAATGACCCCAAAGGCTACAAATAAAGCCAACCATCCGGCCTGACTAATTTCAAGCGTGGTCACCTCTTGCCAGTTTTGATGCAGCGTAGACAGAACAAAGAAAATCGTAAAACCTGCAATAACCCACCGGAGGTATGGCTTAGTTGCAGAAATTAGGCGCTTGAATTGTTGAACAGCGGATGGCATATCGAAATTGCTCACGATTTGTTCACATACAGATGAGGAGTGAGGCAGCTTACGCTGGGCTATGTGCCAGAACATAGAAGCTGATCGAGCTAGTCTGAGAGAAGATATCCTCCTGTTGAGAATCTAGGCACCCATTCAACCCAGAATAGCTGAAACTGTTTAGCGTCGCGTCATTCTCAGTCACAAAGCCCAGAATTTATATCAATAGAAACAGCAAGGCAACCATAGCCGTTAGTCGAAGCAATGCGGTTATTTGTGCAGTCTTGTATACGATCCTGCGATCCTGCCTTTGCTTGATGGTGAAAGGGTTCATCCGATACTAGCGAGGCCAATCTACAGATTGACTCAAGCTTCTGTAATCTGCGATACAAGATGCTTAACCTTCTCTTTACGTCACAACGATATAATCCTTCCTGTTTGCTTACACGCACGTAAAATCAGTACACCCCAAGACGGAAAAGTAGTATGCTGTCCAAATTTTCTTCTAAGCGTTTTGGCCTATTGGCCTCCTCTCTTGCATTAGCATTCGTAATCGGGGCCTGTGGCGGCCAAGACACAGCCACAACCGATGGCAGTGGAGACACTGGGGCTTCCACAGAAACAGCAAGCAACTCTGGTGGTGGTTCTGACCTAAGCGGTAGTATTGCAGTTGACGGCTCTAGCACAGTATTTCCAATCAGTGAAGCAATGGCCGAGGAATTTCGCGCCCTATATCCTGACGTTCGGACTACCGTAGGAGTTTCAGGTACAGGTGGCGGATTCGAAAAGTTTTGTGCTGGCGAAACAGATATTTCTAACGCATCTCGCCCAATTTCAGAAGAAGAAATTCAGGCTTGTGCAGACGCAGGAGTCGAATTTGTAGAGCTACCTGTTGCATACGATGCACTATCTGTTGTCGTGAATCCCGAAAATGATTGGGCTGAATGTTTAACCGTTGCTGAGCTACAAGCAATTTGGGCTCCTGACTCAACCCTTAGTAACTGGAATCAAGTCCGCCCCGATTTTCCAGATCAACCCATGCCTCTATACGGCCCCGGTACAGACTCAGGAACCTTTGATTACTTCACTGATGCCGTCAATGGCGAAGAAGGCGCAAGCCGCAGTGACTATACTGCCAGTGAGGATGATAACGTCCTAGTTCAAGGAGTCGAAGGCGATACGGGGGCATTGGGTTACTTCGGCTATGCCTACTACGAAGAAAACCAAGACGCATTGAAAGCAGTCGCCATTGATGACGAAGATCCCAGTAATGGTGAAGGATGTGTTGCACCCAGTGCTGACGCTGTTAATGATGGTACATACCAGCCTCTAGCTCGCCCAATTTTCATCTATGTCAGCACCGCAGCATTAGAGCGGCCTGAGGTACAGGAGTTTATCAGCTTCTATATGGATCCGGCAAACTCTGATTACGTATCAGAAACAGGCTATGTTGCAATGCCCGATGATATTTACAGCAAGGCTCAAACTCGTCTAGAAGATCGCAAGACTGGCAGCGCCTTCCCAGGTGGCTCAACAGTAGGTGTCAAGCTCAGTGAAGTGCTGTAATGGGCTCGTTAGATTCATTGGATTGAAGACCTGAGGCTTTGATTACAAAATCTTTGTCGGTCTTTCAAGACTCAGTGATTGGTTAATTTGCAGGGCATAGCTTATTTCCCAGTGAACTCAGTTGAGTTTACGTAGAGCATAAATGCCCTGCAATATTCTTTACTTCGGTTCATTTTTTAGGTAGGAGTATCTATAGCAACCTTTTGGGTGTGTCAATCTATCCTGAGATTAGTGGTTGCCAAATCAGCGGCTTATACCAAGCCCATACAGGTTTCGAAAATTTAGAGGCAGGTTGGATTGTGCTGACTGTATATCGCACAACTAACCCTGTCCATCACCAACAATTAGAAATGGTATATATGCTCGGGTCGTTTTATCCGTCAGATCATGACAAGTAACCCTTCCTTTGATCAGTCCACCTTATGGAAACCCAATCGTCAGGCCAGCAAATTAACTGAGAATATTATCAAATACCTGTTTGGTTTGGCGGCATTTGTATCAGTTGTCACCACAGTCGGAATTATTCTGACACTTGCTTTTGAAACGCTTGAGTTCTTTAAGCAGGTATCTATTTTTGAATTTTTGACAGCTACACAGTGGACACCTCTCTTTGCAGATAAACACTTTGGCATCTTAGTGTTAATCAGCGCTACTTTGATGACAACTGTGATCGCAATGTTGGTGGCCCTACCTTTCGGGCTTTTGGCAGCAATTTGTCTGAGTGAATATGCACCAGCCAAGATTCGTAAGTGGTTAAAACCGACATTAGAGGTGTTAGCGGGCGTGCCGTCAGTTGTATATGGTTACTTTGCGCTGACGTTTGTAACCCCGTTACTGAGGCCAATTGTGCCCGGTCTGGAAACATTTAATTCTCTGAGCGCTGGGTTAGTGCTGGGTATTGCCATCATGCCGCTGGTTGCATCTCTGAGTGAGGATGCCATCTATTCAGTTCCACAAAGCATGCGCCAGGGTGCTTATGCGCTGGGTGCAACAAAGCGTGAGGTGATTATCAACGTTGTACTGCCTGCCGCGCTATCTGGCATTGTGGCCTCTGTTATTTTGGCCGTTTCACGCGCGATCGGTGAAACGATGATTGTGACGCTAGCAGCAGGTGCGCGCCCGCTACTGACGCTCGATCCACGGGTCGCTGTGATGACCATGACTGCATTTATTGTGCAGGTGAGTCTAGGTGATGCTCCAGTTGGCAGTATTGCTTACATCACTCTATTTGCTGTGGGTACAACTCTGTTTGTCATCACGCTAATGCTGAATACTTTCAGTTTTTGGTTTGTTCGTCGCTTCCAGGAGAAATACGAATAATGACCACCTGGGATTCTGATTCAAAGTTGGCAGATTCTAAGGCGGGTAACTTCAATCCCGCGCTGTCACGGCGCTATCGGTTTGATTCGATTTTTGCAGCATTGACGTGGCTAGCTATATTCTTCGCAGTACTCCTTTTGGTGGTGCTGTTAGTTGATGTCATTTTTGATGGTGCGCCACGCTTACTGGGTAACGACGGTGGCATCCCATTTATTCGAGAACGGGAATTCATCTGGTCTTTTTCCTCGCGGAGAGCAGAGCAGGCTGGAATCAAGTCTGCTTTAGTTGGCACAATTTGGCTGCTATTGATTACAGCTCTAGTATCTTTCCCAGTTGGAGTTGCATCGGGGATTTTCCTCGAAGAGTTTGCGCCGGATTCCTGGTATTCCCGGCTGATTGAAATCAACATTAGTAACCTAGCAGCAGTTCCATCGATTATTTATGGACTGCTTGGCCTGTTTGTTTTTGTGGATGTTTTACGGCCATTGACAGGTGGTAACAGCGTGTTGTCAGGTGGATTAACTATGGCACTGCTGATTTTACCCATCATTATTGTGGCAACTCGTGAAGCACTAAAGGCTGTTCCAGACAGTTTGCGTCAGGCTGGCTTTGCTCTAGGCGCAACTCGCTGGCAGGTTGTATGGAATCATATTTTGCCACAGGCGTTTCCTGGCATTATGACAGGAACGATTTTGGCGCTATCGCGGGCCATTGGTGAAGCAGCACCCCTAATTGCAGTTGGTGCAGCGGTTTATGTACCGTTTCTACCGCAAAGTTTACGGGACAACTACACGGTTTTACCGCTCCAAATCTTCAACTGGGCATCTCGCCCACAGGAGGAATTTCAGGTGAATTCAGCCGCCGCCATCATTGTGCTGATGGTTGTGTTGTTAATCATGAATGCAACTGCGATTTATTTGCGTAATAAGTTTCAAACAAATCGTTCGTGAGATTCTCGTTTGTTTACAAACCGGAACGCGAACAATATGACATATCTTCAACTGCTTATTGAATGAGGCAGATTGACTGTCCATCCGTTGTCCTTCCATCCGTTGTCCTCCTGTTGATCCACTAAAGAGGAAGTAATTTATGACTTCACAACTTAATGCCGTTGCTACAGATACGGTAGTGCTAAAAGCCGAAAACGTTTCGGTTTACTATGGCGCAAGTCTAGCTGTTCGTAGCGTTTTTCTTGATATTAATAAAAACCAAATTACGGCTTTTATTGGTCCGTCTGGTTGTGGTAAAAGCACCATCTTGCGCTGTTTTAACCGGATGAATGATCTGGTCGCCAGTGCAAGAGTAGAAGGACGTATTACGTTTCACGATCGTGATCTTTACAGCAAGCAGTTTGATCCAGTCGACATTCGGCGGCGGATTGGAATGGTGTTTCAGAAGCCAAATCCATTTCCAAAGTCTATCTATGAAAATATTGCTTTTGGAGCACGGATCAACGGCTATCGGGGCGATATGGATGAGCTGGTTGAGCGGTCGCTGCGGGGTGCTGCCCTGTGGGATGAGGTGAAGGATAAGCTGGGTGATAGTGGCTTGGGCTTGTCTGGTGGTCAGCAACAGCGTTTGTGTATTGCACGTGCGATCGCAATTGAGCCGGAAGTGATTCTGATGGATGAGCCTTGTTCAGCATTAGATCCAATCTCGACGCTCAAAATTGAGGAATTGATGCAGGATCTGAAGCAAAATTATACGATCGTCATTGTTACCCACAATATGCAGCAAGCCTCTCGCGTCTCAGACAGGACAGCCTTTTTCAACGCTGAGGCCACAGAGAAAGGTGGTAAAGTTGGCTACCTTGTGGAATATGATAATACGGAAACAATTTTCAGCAATCCCAAGGAAGAGCGCACAAGAGACTATGTATCCGGTCGATTCGGCTAATCTAGGATGTTGCCGTGAATCTAGATAGAGAATTAAGAAAGCTCTACTTCAGCGATCTAAAAGCGATCCAGGAGTAGAGCTTTTATTAGTGGTTACGTTGATTCACCCAATTCATGACAATTTGAGCCAACTTTACGTTTTTTTTACTTTTAATCACTAAAGTCGAGATATCTTCGCAATTAATCAGGAGTTGTATCATGGCTCTGGAACCCAAAATTGCTGAACAACTGCTGCATCGTGGTGGGATTTCTAAGATTCCTGAATCCCGCAAACAGCAGATCCTTCAGCGGTTGTCTCAACTACTGAGACGACAACCCTCAAACTAGGCTGGCAACCATTAGATCATCTGACATTTCAAAGTTAGCCGTCACCGACTGCACATCGTCTAAGTCTTCTAGCGCCTCCATCATCTTGATTAGCGATCGCGCCTGCTCGGTGTCGGTTACTTCGACAGAATTACTCGGAATCCAGCGCAGTTCAACTTGACTAACCAGATAGCCACTGGCTTTCAGTGCCTTACTCAACGTTTCCAAGTCGCTCGGCTGACAATAGACTTCTGCCCCGTCCGTTTCATCTACCTCGATCAGATCATAGGTTTCTGCGCCTCCTTCTAGCGAGGCTTCTAGCAGTGCGTCTTCGTTTTGAATCAGGCCGGTGATGCTCACCACTCCCTTCTGCTCAAACATCCAGCTCACGCAGCCCGTTTCGCCCAAATTGCCGCCGTTTTTACTAAAGGCGGCTCGTAAGTCAGCCGCTGTGCGGTTGCGGTTGTCAGTTAGTGCTTCAATTAGCACCGCTACGCCGCCAGCACCGTATCCTTCATAGCGAATACTTTCTAGCTCATCGCCAGCCCCAAGCTGCCCCGATCCTTTTGCGATCGCACGTTCAATATTGTCATTCGGCACCCCCGCCGCCTTGGCTTTATCAATCGCGGTTCGCAACTGAAAATTAGCCTCTGGATCAGGTAAACCACTGCGAGCCGCCACAATAATTTCGCGGGAAATCTTAGCGAATACTTTACCCTTAACTGCATCAACACGGGCCTTTTGACGCTTGATATTGGCCCATTTACTATGTCCTGCCATTGGTCTAAAAACGCTGAAACGTTGAATAAAGTGAGGCTTGAACGGATATCACATGTAACGAGTCAAGTTAACGCGGAATCGTTCCTTCTTCGTGACGGCTACATCGCCAATTTCCAGCCGACCTCGGCCCCGGATTGCGACCAAATCGCCCGACTGTACCTGATGACTCGACTGGGTAATTTCCTTCCAGTTCACCCGCACATCACCCGCCGAAATGAGATCAGCCATTTTACTGCGCGACATGCCAAATCCGGCAGATGCGATCGCATCTAACCGCATCGACGCTTCCACCGTCGTCATCTCCTTCTTGCGCGGCTCCTGCACCTTCAGCTCATCCATCGGAATCGGACGCACTTTCACAGGCACCGACCGCACCTGCGTCAGGTTGATCTGTAAGTATTCCACCAGTTCCGGCACCACAATCGCCTGCGCCCCCCGGTCGCCCAGGACGAGAATATCGCCAACTTTTTCCCGCACAATTCCCGTACCCAGCGTTGCACCCAGAAAATCCCGATGGGTGGCTGGGTCAAACAGGAAATTACCGTCGAGGCTGATGGCGGTAACGCTGACCTGATCGGTGTCTAGCGGTAATTCGGAACGTGCGATCGCAAGTCGCTTTCGCTCCGCCTGGGGATAGCCACCCCAAAACACAAGCTGAACTTCCGTTAGGCGCGAAAAAGCCTGTTCAGCCTCAAACTGCTGCGGTGGCGATAAAAAATCCGTCACCACGACTTCCCACGTGCGAATCGCCTGTTCGGCTTGATCAATCACGCGGCTTAAACTGTCTCGATCTTCTACTCCCTTGAGCAGATCTTCCCGTGGCAACATGCTGGTTTTGCAATCCCTGTTTACAACTGTCCCGTTCCCGATTGTATCGAGAACGTATAACCTCTACCAAACCCCGAAATAGGGAGATGACGGTACGTAGGGGCAAATGGCCATTTGCCCCTACCAGATATGGCATTAGACTGAAGTTTGCTGACGAGTCTGGGCTAGCTCCGCAGCTAAGGTAATCGCCGCTTTCAAGCTGGTCGCATCCGCAATACCGCGCCCCGCAATATCAAACGCCGTCCCGTGATCTGGCGAAGTCCGAATAAACGGCAGGCCAATCGTCGTGTTCACCGCTTGATCAAATGCCAGCAGCTTCACCGGAATCAAACCCTGATCGTGATACAGCGCCAGATAGGCATCCGGCATTGCTTGAGTAGATGTTTGAGTAGATGGCAGCGTTCCATGCCAAGCCTGTCCTGCCCGCACCCAAAGAGTATCTGGTGGGACTAAACCCGTTAGCGTCACCTGCGGATAGCGCTGCTGCTGTTCTTGAAGCCAGGGTGTCAGCCAGTCTATCTCTTCGCGACCGAGCTGACCCTGTTCACCACTGTGGGGATTCAAACCTGCGATCGCAATTTGGGGTTCAGCCAACCCAAAATCTTGTCGAAGCGTCCGAATCAGTAAGTCCAGCTTTTGGCTCATCAGTTCCGGTGTCAGCGCATCCGGCACCTCTCGCAGGGGAATATGCGTCGTCGCCAGCAGCGTTTTCAAGCTCCAGCCGCTATGGGGAGAACGGGCCACAAAGAACATGCCGAAATCTGTCACATCTGCTCGTTCAGCCAGCAGCTCAGTCTGACCTGGATAGAGATGTCCCGCAGCTTTCCAAGCCGATTTCGCGATCGGTGCAGTCACAACTCCGGCAAACTCTCCGGCCAGCGTCCGATCTACAGCGGTTTCTAAATAGTGAAAGCTAGCGGCTCCACTAGCGGCGTTTCCTGTCCCCAGCTCCAGCCCTGCCGTTTCTGCATCGGACAGCGGTATGTCTAGAATCTTGAGCGTGGTCGGATCAGCCAGATCTAAGCCACCTTGCGATCGCAAATGCTCATACTGTTGCTGAAGTAACTGAGCGCTGCCGACAACGGTAATCTCGCAATCCTGCTGAATCGTCGGATCAGCCAGTGCCTTCAGCACAATCTCTGGGCCAATTCCAGCCGGATCACCGAGAGTGAGCGCCAGTTGAGAGCGCGTTTTTGTATTTGATTGAGTAGTAACTGGAGCAATAACAGTAGACATGCTCATTCAATGTGGTTAGTTAGCAAGAAATAGCACTAGCGCAAACCCACCCAGGTAAAAAAGTCCTGATGGGTAAAGAATTCCAAGATCAACAGTCCCACAAAGCCCAACATGGCAAAGCGACCGTTGATTAGCTCGGCGTAAGCGGTCCAACCAAAGCCCGGTTCGAGTTCGGTCGTAGGTTGTTGTGCACCAACAGGTGTAGTGATCTGGGTTCCGGTCGAAGGAGATTCAGACATCATGGTGTTCGGTTAAATTACATTGCCTTAGCCATGATAGTGGAACTCGCTTTACCTCTGTCAGCCGTCTTAGGGCTTGCATTAAAACTCGAAGCGTGTTTACTGCCACATCACGACAAAGTTGCTTTTCCAAGTCTGGATTGGCAAGGGAAAGAACAAAATCTAAGCAATCTATGGATTTGCCATAAAGACAGTGGTCACAGCTAAATCCGTGGATAACTATTTAAAGATTAATAGATTAAATTTCCGTAAAGCCAGAGGAATTAAACCCCATAAAAGCACCACCGAAAAAGCATTGACTGTCAAAGACTTCAGTAATTCTACATATAACCATTCAAAGATGAAATAGATAAAGGTTCCATAAAGTTGGAAGTGCCAACCGTATATATCCTAATTTCTTTGCGGAAAATAAATTTCAACGCAAAGCTGTACAACTAACTAGCTTAATCAACACGGATCGCTCCTGCTGCTTTACCAGCACCCGAATGCTGAAAATTCATTCTCAGAGCAAGCCTCGTTTGGTAAGGTTCTGTCTATCTCATTACTTGGGTACAGCAATGCGGTGTCGTTTCGCTTCAATGAATGATGAACTATGACTTCTAGGTATGTTCAGCCTTTTAGACGATTATCAACCAAGGGTCTATTTCCTTATCTTTTGGCTTGTCGCCCACATCAGTGGAGCAAGAATTTAATTGTTTTTGCTGCACCTTTGTTCAATTTTACTCTTGACATAGAAATTGTTTTAAATAGCCTATTCGCGTTTCTTCTATTTTGTTTTATTTCGAGTAGCTTTTATTTGCTCAATGATATTGCGGATGTGAAGTCTGATCGACATCATCCGATTAAGTGTAAACGCCCAATCGCTGCTGGTTTAGTTTCCGTGCCAGTTGCATTCATTATGGCTCTTGGCCTCATGAGCAGTTCGATCGCTCTGGGTTTGCACCATTCGCTTGGATTGGGCTTAATTCTGATTAGCTACGCATTATTACAGCTCGCTTACAATCTCAAACTGAAACGAACTCCGCTGCTAGACATTATTGCGATCGCAAGTGGCTTTGTACTGCGCGCCTGTGCTGGAGCTACTGCTACCCACATCGATTTGTCGGTCTGGTTTCTGGTATGCACGGCAATGCTGGCACTGTTTCTGGCCATCGAAAAGCGTAAGGCAGAGCTGAGACAGGGTGGCAGTACGCGTTCCGTACTCAAGCGCTATTCCCTTGCTTTGCTTTCGCGAATGGAAAATATTGTGACGACAGGAACGCTGATGAGCTATGCCCTGTGGAGTGCGGGGTTTCAATCAGGAGGAGCTTCAACACCCTGGATGATGCTCACATTTCCATTTGTACTTTACGGCGTATTTCGTTATCAGTTGCTCAGCGATCCGAAGGAGTATGGGCACAGCGACACGATAGAAATTGCTCGGCAAGAACACACTGAACGTCCTGAAGAAGTATTGCTATCCGATCGCCCCCTTCTACTGACCGTTGCTGCTTGGGCCGCGACCGCGTTCACGATTCTATGGCTCAATAAGCATGGAGTAATTCAATAGGAAAGAGTTATGACAAATCTATTTTTTGCTGGACTGATTTTAGTGGCAGTGGGTCTAAACACAATTGCTCAAATCTTGTTTAAATCGGGAGCGGGTGAAAGTCTACTCAATCTGTATCTGATGGGTGGAGTTGCTGCCTATGGCCTGAGTACGCTCATCTATATTTCGATTTTGAGCAAGTTTAACCTTTCCGTTGCTTATCCGATCGTGATTGGCCTGACTGTAGTCGCTACCACTGTCGCAGGTGCTTTCTTGCTCAGCGAAAAAATATCGTCTGTGAACTGGATGGGGGTTGGCCTTATCATTAGCGGCATTTGTGCCGTTGCCTTTGGTCGCACTTTATAGCATTAAGACTAGCAGCTATGATACCTCTTTTATCAAAATCAGCGAGTTCTAATTGGCCCGATTTGTGCCAGATAGTTTTGCGCTATCGCTCCGATTTACTTGTTGGCTTAGGACTAATGCTACTCAGTGGAATAGGAACCTACTGGGCCGCCTATTTCATTGGTTCAGAAGTGTTAGAACTGGATGCTTACGGGGATACGTGGTTTGACTCAGATGTAGCGGCTTACTACCTGACGTTGGCTAATCCCCACGAGGATGTACTCCACTCCCGTGCCTACAAACATCCATTAATATCATTTGCATTTTGCTTACCAGTTTACTTTCTCCATTTTTTTCAGATTGACGTTCTCATAGCTGTGCGACTGATGATATCTACGGTCGCTGGACTATGGCTCTCTAGTCTGTTTGCTTTTTTGAGACTGATGGGCTGTCGCACAGTAGATGCCATTCTACTTAGTTTCCTGGGTGGTATCAGCGCCGCTGGGCTGTTTTGGTTCCCCATTTTGGAATCTTATCCCATGGGTTCTTTGGGCTATATCTGGGCTTTAGCTTGGGTAGCGCTGACGGAATTTTGCTGCCTTCCTTGGAGTTTTGGTGTTTTTATTAGCGCAATCAACTTGAGCATTACTATTACAAATTGGTTGGTGGCTTGGATTGCAACTGGATTAGTGTATCCTTGGCAGCGAGCACTGCGCATCAATGGTGTAGCCCTACTGATTGTCATGATTCTTGTGGGGATTCAGCGAGTCCTCTTTGATAGCTCGTTGCCCTGGATTCATCGTAACGAGCTGAAATATGTAGCTTCGTCTGAAGTGGGCAATTGGTGGAATATCATCCAATCTTTCCTGTGCCATACAGTGGTGATGCCAGCAGTGCAAGTGATTGCCCATCCGAGTAAAGGATTTCCTATTATGTCGGTTCAGTTTTCTACACCAGGGACTGGCAGTATCGTTGGTGCGATCGCAGTTGGTCTATGGCTAGGGTTACTAGCGCTGGGACTATGGCAACTTTTCACGATGAAAACGCATTTGCGTCTGCGATTAATGCTGGGCCTTTCTCTACTAGGACAATTGGGATTGCATCTGATTTATACCGGACGAGAGACATTTCTCTATTCGCTCCATTTTTTGCCCTTTTTTATCGGAATTTTGGCGTTAGGGGCTTTGAATACCAAGCGTTCTATCTTTATCGCGCTTTTAGTCACCCTTTTGATCTGTACAGGATTCAACAACATCACGCAGTTTGAGCAAGCTAGAGCGTTTTATCATTCGTATCCGTCTGAACAAAGTCTTCTTTAGACTTGTGGAATCTATTTATAATATCCAGTCTGTATATAAGAACCCAATTTATTTTTGCGAAACGTTTGCGGAGCAAACGTTTCGCAAAAATAAATTGTGGGTTTTCAACCAGACTGGATATAACCACTCATGTTGATGCTTTTAAAAAGTGACCCATTGCACTCGGAGATTTGGCGATGGCTTATTTACGACCCAAGCTACATACAATCATCCGTTATTGGCAGCAATTGACGCCTTTGACCCAAGGATTACTAATTTTATTGATTGCATGTACGCTAATGTCATTGTTCTCGACAATTGTTGCCATTAGCGATGCTTTAATTTTTGATCTACCAGTCCGCACACGTGAGATTCCATTCTCACACTTGTTTCGGTTTCTAACTATGCGTCAAGACTTAGATTCATGGGAGCCGATGTGGAGTGCTTTTGAACAACTGAAAGCATCTCCGCATATGCCACTGTATGCGGAAGTATTTTTCGAGCAACACACAAAATTTCAGTATCCATTAACATCTTTACTGCTGTTTTATGGTCTGCAGGCTATCTTATCGCCATTTCATCCAGATAATCCTCAGTTGCTGTATCAAATACTGGCAATTATCTCTTGGATCTTTTTCATCGGGTTGATATTTGTCTCTATCCAAATCTTTAATACCTCGCTGGTATGGACAAAAGTTATTTCTCCGCCACGCAACGAACGCATTTTGCAAACTGTGCTGCTGATTTTACTGGGACTTTCATTTTATCCAGCAATACGAGCCTATAGCTTAGGTCAAATTCAAGCTTGGATTAAGTAGAGCGGGGTTGAAAAAAGAAGGTATGTGAAGTTGAATAAAGGGACTCACTGCCAGTAGGAGATCAGGAGCAATGGGAGCGCGCTTACGAGTCTTTTTGACAGGGGCAGAAGACCGTACCCTCTTTGAGTTACGCACCGCCACAACCGTGCCGCAACGAGTGAAAGACCGAGCAGAAGTGATTCGGATGAGTCACCAAGGGCTGTATGTTGAGCAGATTGCCCGGTTCTTCGGGTGGAGAGAGCGAACGGTCAGAGAAACGCTGCATCGCTGGCAAGAGGGTGGATTAGGAGGACTCTGGGATGCACCGCGACCGGGAGCGCAACCACGTTGGCAACCGGAAGATATGGAGTATCTGGAAACATGTCTACGCCAGGAGCAACGAACTTATAACAGCCGTCAGTTAGCGCGAAAGCTGGAAGAGGAGAGACATATCAAGTTAAGTGCGGCCCATCTGCGGGACGTACTCAAAAAAAGGGAATCATTTGGAAGCGCACTCGACACAGCCACCGAGGGAAACAAGACCCAGTTGAGAAAGCCCAGAAGGTAGCGGATTTGGAGATGTTGCAATGGGCGGCCGCCAGTGGAGAGATTGACCTCTCCTATCTTGACGAGGCAGGCTTTTGTCTCTGGATGCCCGTCAGCTACAGCTACTTTTTCGAAGGCGAGCAAAAGCGACTGGAGCAGACTCACCGCAAGGGCAGGCGACTGAGCATCCTCGGTCTGCTCCAACCGTTCGTGAGTTTCGCGTATGGATTGGTGATTGGCAGCTTCAACGCCGAGCGCTACATCCGGCTAATGGATGAGCAAGCCCGTCAGGCCAAGCCCCGGTTTAAGGCCAATGGATGCATTCGAGTCATTGTTCAAGATAACAGCCCCATTCATACCAGTCGAGCTGTGCAAGACAAATGGGCAGACTGGCAAGCTCAGGGACTTTACCTGTTCTTCTTACCCAAATATTGCTCGGAGCTCAATCCGATTGAACCCGAGTGGCATCAGGTGAAAACCCATGAGTTAAATGGGCAGATGTTTGAAGATGAATTGGATTTAGCCTATGCCGTTATCGACGGCTTTGAGGCGAGAGCTGAAAAAGCGGGATACTCCGTCGAGCGATTTCGATTTCCGTCTCAACTCGCTTCTTCATCATCTGTTATATAGATGCGCGTTTTTACCTTTACCTACTTAATGCATTGTTTGCTGTGATGCTCTGGTGCTGGATGAAAGAGAAAAAGCAAATTTCTGGAGTCTTAGGTGGGTTGATTTGCCTTATTAAACCTCAATATGCCGTCATTCTGCTTTGGGGCTTGTTGCGAAAGCAGTGGCGGTTTGCGATCGCATTTATGGTGACGGCTGCAGCGGGAGGATTAATTGCGATCGCACTGTTTGGGATTGAAAACAACCTGGACTATCTCAAAGTCCTGTCCTACATTTCCAAACATGGAGAAGCCTATTATCCCAATCAATCAGTTAATGGATTGCTAAATCGATTACTCTTTAACGGCAGTAACTTAAAGTGGACATCTGATGCCTTTGCCCCATTTAATATCTGGGTTTATTTAGGCACATTAGCAAGCTCGCTATTACTGCTAATTTTGGCGCTGCGCCCACCTCAAAGTAAGCAATTACGTGGCAGCACATTTGACTTTGCCATTATTGCATTGACGGCCACTATGGCGTCTCCTGTTGCATGGGAACATCATTACGGTATTTTGCTACCCATTTATGCCTTTGTATTGCCTCAAATCTTCCAATATCGGATTTGGGCAAATTGGACACTACCGATTTTGGGGCTTAGCTATCTACTGACGAGTAATTACTTATATGTAGCAAAGCATTTTGCTCAGCTGCCTCTGCTTAACTTATTGCAATCATATTTGTTCTTTGGGTCGCTGCTCATTTTATTGAGTCTTTATCGGCTACAAAACTGAGCTCCTAATTTTAGGTTTGATTAGGATCCACTAACCCGTTGAGCCGCCCTGGCAAAAATGAAAACCTATATTAATTCTCCTTTTCTCTCTACATCAATTTTTTCTAAATATTCTTTAAACGTATGACGCAATCAATTCCCCCTTCTATTCCTTCTTCCATTGACTCGCCCGTGATTGCAGTCTTTGATTTTGACGGCACGTTAACTCATCGAGACTCGCTGCTGCCATTCTTGCAGATGTTGACAGGTCGTTGGCGATTTACCTGGGGATTGTTGGTTTTGAGCCCAATGCTAGCAGGCTATGCCCTCAAGCTGATTCCAAACTGGCGGGCAAAGGAAAGACTACTAACTTACTTTCTAGCTGGTATTTCGACGGCTCAGCTTGAGTATTTAGGCCAACAGTTCGCAGAACAGGTTTTGCCCAACCTTTTACGAGCCGAGGCCGTGCAACGCTTAATCTGGCATCAACAACAGGGACATCAGACTCTTATCGTTAGCGCATCTCTGGAAGCTTACTTGCAACCTCTTGCACAGCAACTTGGAATTGATCAAGTCATCGGAACTCGGTTAGAAAGCCGTAATGGCTATCTCACTGGCCGTATGTTGGGCAAAAACTGCTATGGGTCTGAGAAAGTCGCTCGTCTAGAAGCGCTGTTGGGGCCAACTCAGCAGTATGTGATCCATGCGTATGGTGACAGTAAGGGTGATCGCGAATTGCTTGCTATCGCTCAGCACCCCTACTATCGTAAATTTCTTGCCTGAAACTTGATCAATAGACTTTATTGGAAATAAAGTTTTTGGGGTTGGAAATTGTTTTGTAGCGCGGCTTCGCCGCGCTACAAAACAATTTCCGATAAAGTCTAATATTTCAACACTCCGGACAGATTTAGGAGACTATCGCCCCGTAATCAAGCAGCTTTTGGTAATTAGGATGGGATTTAATAAAAGTCGGCTCCAAGTCAAACTGGTCAATAAATCGGTCTAAAAGATGTTGGTTGAGGGCCAGTCGTTTGAAAGAGGCGAGCGAGAAGCTCAGCGAATCATCGTCTTTCTGGTTGTTTTGCAACGCGACTTTAGCCAGGTTCAGTGCCATCAAACTGGCATTGACATGGGTGTCTATCGCTTCGGCAGAGCGAGCTTGACAGTCCACTAACCCGGTAAACTGACGAGCATCACGGAAAATAAATTCAATCTGAAATCGGGCCGTGTAGCACCGGTAAAGGAGGAACGGGTCAATGTTGAGGTCGGTAGAAAACAGCACGACATAACTGCGGCGACCCCGATGCTCTTTGAGCAGATAGGCCAACCGGATGTTGCGCTTGAGGCTGACCGACCAAACGATGGCGGTATAAAGATAAACTCCATCGTCCAAGCGTTTGACCAACTGAAATCGTCGGTGGTCTTGCAGGTTGACCTTGCCGTCAAAGCGTCGAGGAGCACCTCGCCCTTGGTATGGCCCCTCATAGAGGAACTTGAGGTTGGCATCACAGCGCAGTTTGCCAATCGCATGAAACCCGAGTTGCACCACGCCAGTGACCCACTTGTACTTGCTGTAAAACCCGTCGGCGACAATGTAGCGAATCCAAGTGGGGAAGAACGTCAGGCAGTAGGCC
The DNA here is from genome assembly GCF_057732415.1 of Thainema salinarum CENA647. Taxonomy (NCBI): domain Bacteria; kingdom Bacillati; phylum Cyanobacteriota; class Cyanophyceae; order Leptolyngbyales; family Leptolyngbyaceae; genus Thainema; species Thainema salinarum. The sequence goes on along the minus strand of NZ_JBYJZJ010000022.1, from coordinate 4,209,328 downwards.
AGATGCCCCAGATAGAAGTCAATCCGGTTGCCCTTCGCGCCCTTTCCCTGTTTCGAAGACGCTCTCAAATGAGGTAAGTCTGCCTCGGTTTGCTGGGCAGACAGCGTGTACCCTGTATTCTGCTCCAGATCGACAATCGCCACCACTGACAGTTCTAAGCCCCGTTCTGGACGCTGGGTTTTACCGTTGTAGAACTGGTCTAGACCGTAGGTGTGCCGTCCACTTTTTTCCATAAAGGTGCAATCGACCACTGCGACCTGAACCGCCTCGTCTCGTCTTAATGGTTCTATCAGTGCTTGATTGAGTCCTTCGAAGCCAATGCCCCGTTCGAAGTGTCGACGGTAACTTCGCTCGCTTAAGTCACTGTAACGACTGAGGTTGGCGTAGTTCACCTTGCCACAGACCACGAAAATTGTGGTCATCAAGGTCAACAAAAACTGTTGTTGGGGTTTACCAAATGGCCTGCTGTCTCCAGCAAACCGGTTAGAATCCGATTGAGGCTATCCATTGGTGCGACATGTTAGGTACATTCGCACTCTACACGGTGGATAGCTTTCTTCGCACTCTCCCAAAAACTGTCCGGACTGTTGATATTTAGACGCTACTAACGATTATCGTGATGGCAATTTGATTGGGCATCGGTGGCTTGGACGGCTTCAATTAGCGATCGCACTTCTTCAGTTCCTTCCGATGGCTCAAAGGTGAGGGGGAATTTGCCCCGTGCCAGCATTCGTAAACCCAGTGGCCCTAAGCTGACTAGACCGGATAAATCGCGGAAGGAGTTGCCGACGACACGCAGACCGAAGCGGCGCTCGTCAATCCAGCCGCCTTGTTTGACGAGATCGATCAGCACCTTGCGATGACGGACGGAGCGGCTATCTTGGTCGTCTTTACGGTCAAGGATTTCGCCTTTGATCTTGCCGATTTTGTCCATCGGCGCGACTTCCATTGGGCAAACGCTGTTGCAGAATTGGCAGCGAGTACAGCCCCAAACGCCTTTTGTCCCTTCGTTATAAAGCTCAACCCGCTCCTCGGTGCGGTCATCCCGTGAATCGGCCACCATCCGGTAGGCTTTGGCCAGAGCATGGGGGCCAACAAAGCCGGGGTTAACTTCCTCGGCGTTGCATTCGGAGTAACAGGCTCCGCAGAGAATGCAGTTGCCGGATTGCTCCAGCTTTTCGCGTTCGGCTGGGGTTTGCAGAAACTCGCGTTCTGGGACGCGGCGCGATTTGGTGCTGACGTAGGGATCAATCGCTTTCAGGTTGTCCCAAAAATGAGCCATGTCCACGATCAGATCTTTAATTACGGGCATGTTGCCCATCGGTGCAATCGTGATTTCCGGTGGTTGGTCTTTCGTTGGAGATCCGCTAAATGCTTCCTGCTGAAGGTGAAATCGCTCAATTTCCTGGCCGACGTTTTGCTTACAGGCTAGGGCCGAGCGACCGTTGATTTTCATGCCGCAGCTGCCACAAATGGTGTTACGACAGTTTTTGCGAAAGGCGAGGCTACCGTCCTGCTGCCATTTAATCTGATTCAGGCAGTCCAAGATGGTAACGCTGGGATCGGTCTCCAGCTCGTAGGTTTGGCGGCGTGGAGCTGAAGACTGCGTCTGGCGGATAACGTGGAACAGAACTTTCATGAAGCGTTCAAGTTTAAGTGCGTGAGCGATGCGTGAACAGTACGTGAATCGTAAAAGTCTCTTAGATCCAGTCTAGAAGATGGCTTTTGGCCCTATCCGAAATCGCAGCATGACTTCACAACTGAGCCAACTGCCGTAAATATTGCCAGCGTGTTGCTAGCGGGTTTGTCAGAGTATAGCCAGCAAATATTGACGTAAGTGATGAAACGCAGATGCAATTTCCGTAGAGGGATGGCGGCAGCTTAGCAGCGAAACCGCTAATATAGTCTTGAGCTTGTTTTCAAGCGAATCCACTGAGTTAGCATCGTTCTGAGACCCAAGGCTGCAATGCTGCGAATTATCAACCAGCACACTGAGGCACAAACTGAGTTGCGACGAATCTGCGATCGCACTCATACAGACCAAGTCTTCCACAAAGAGTCCACCGTTCGAGAAGTGCTTCAGGCCGTTCAGCGGCAAGGCGACAAAGCGGTTCTACACTATACGGCGGAATTTGATCGGCAAACGCTAACGGCTGATGAACTACGCGTCAGCGGTTCTGAGCTAGAGGCGGCCTATCAGCAAGTTTCCAAAGAACTGCTGGATGCGATTCGGCTGGCTCGCCACAACATTGAAGAATTTCACCGCCAGCGTGCGCCCAAAAGCTGGGTGCAGTTCCATGACCAAAACGTGGTGCTGGGCAAGCGCTACACTCCGGTTGATCGAGCTGGCATCTATGTTCCCGGTGGACGAGCCGCCTATCCCAGTACGGTGCTGATGAATGCAGTGCCCGCTAAGGTGGCAGGCGTACCGCAAATTGTGATGATGACGCCGCCAGGTGAAGGCAAAGCGGTTAATCCAGCAGTACTGGTTGCGGCCCAAGAAGCGGGGATCAGCGAAATTTACCGGGTAGGCGGTGCCCAGGCTATTGGCGCGCTAGCCTACGGGACGGAGACGATCCCCAACGTCAACGTAATCACCGGGCCAGGAAATATATACGTGACGCTGGCCAAGAAGCTGGTATATGGCGTTGTTGGGATTGATTCGCTAGCAGGGCCGTCTGAAGTCTTGATTATTGCCGATTCAACAGCGAATCCCATACATGTAGCCGCAGACATGCTGGCCCAGGCTGAACATGATCCCTTAGCGGCGGCAATTCTAATCACAACGGATCAAACTTTAGCGCTCCAGGTCGTAGCTGAGGTTGAGCAGCAGTTGGTCAATCATCCCCGACGCATCCTGACTGAAAAAGCGATCGCACATTATGGTCTGGCGATTGTGGTGGATTCGCTAGAAGCAGCGGCAGAGTTGTCCAATGAGTTTGCGCCGGAGCACTTGGAACTGGAAGTGGCTGAACCGTGGGATTTGGTGGATTCAATTCGCCATGCCGGAGCGATCTTCCTGGGTCACTCCACACCGGAAGCCATCGGGGACTATCTAGCTGGCCCCAACCATACGCTGCCGACCTCTGGCGCAGCGCGGTATGCATCGGCTTTGGGTGTTGAAACGTTTATGAAGCACTCCAGCTTAATCCAGTATTCACCAGAAGCGCTACAGTCGGTTGCCCGCTCGGTTGAAGTACTGGCCGAGGCTGAAGGCTTGACGTCCCATGCCGATTCAGTCCGGTTGAGAACTCAATCGAAGGTCGATCAGCAAGCTGAGCTTTAACGCCTGCCCTATGCGCTGGATTTATCCCACCCTGCAGCCTAATTCGGGTCAATGCCCAAGTTTGATGCGGGTAGGTGGTGCTGGCAGGGTTGCGATCGCAACTGCTGTGTCCGTACTGATGGGGACTGCGATCGCAGTTCCTGCTCAGACAGAGGAAGACTATATCTGGCCAAATGAAGCTTGCCCGGAAGAGGTTGAGCCGCTGACGCAGATGCTGCTGCGGGATTTGCCTGCCTATACGAACCGCGTGCTGCTGCGGGCTTATGGTCGCAGTCCGGGTGACTTACTGGAAGATATTCGCCTTGACCCTGAGCAGCCGACCTATCTGGATGTTCGACAGCCCGGAATCGTGATCATTGCAGGCATTCCAGAGTTTGATCCGCTGACGCTGGGGCCAGGAATTTATCAACCCATCAAGTCGCCCGACGATGCCGAACCGGAAGCAGGTGCGCCAGAGCAGGTCTTTTTCACGACGCTGGAGCGGCAGTACCTGCGAGAAGGCGAAACCGAGGAGATTCAAGAGTTTCACTGGCTGTTCTTGGCGCGCACGGATGAACGCTGGTATTTGTCGCAGCTTTTTTCAAGCTGGGGCGGCTATCCTAACGGTCAACCCCCCACCGCACCCGAAAATGCCACCAATGGTGCGATCGCGCAGGCGATTCGACTTTGGTTGGATGACTGCGTGGCCGGATCGGTTGCACCGCTAGAGGACTAGAAAATCCCATAGCCTATGCGCGGCACGCATAGGCTATGGGATCTTTTGGAAAAATTTGATGTTAAATTCCTGGAATTTCCGACATTTTGCACTCGGGTTCTTCGACGGAAAACCGAATTGATTCGCGCCATTCCTCAACGGTAAAGTGATAGCCAAAACCTTTTGCCATCGCCACAAAATCATCAACCGTAGCAGATGCATTGAGCTGCTCTTTGAGCGCTGGATCGATTTGAACATCCCGGAATAAGCGAACAACTTGATCCCTTGCCATGTATAAACCTCACGTAGGTCAATAGAGATTAGTAGGTTGGCATAAATAAACGCATCTAAAAAACCGGGGGAGCGCCCCTCCGGGGCGTACTTGTTTAGCGAAACACTCTGATAGATCCCCCTAAATCCCCCTTAAAAAGGGGGACTTTGAACTGGTGGTGGTATAGCCCCTTTTTCAAGGGGGCGGCGACAGCAGGGGATCGTACAACTACGCTAATCACATACGGAGGGGTGCCTCCCGTTTTTTAGATTATTTATTTACATGCGGCTATTTTGAACTAGATTCAGCCTACTGTTTTCAACTAAAAGCTTGGCCTCAATTCACGGAAAAATACAACTCTTGCAATATTTATCTACAAAATCACGTAGGGATAAAAGCTTTGCCCTATATAAGCTTCAGAGATTCTGCTTGACGTAAACCAATCAAGGAACAGAATGCGCGATCGCAATTAGCCATTGGTCTAATATTGAGCATTTATTAGATTGTTTTTAGATTTTTATTTAGACACTTTCTTAAGTTTTTTACTCAAAGAAATGACTGAATTTTAGGATGGAAGCATCGTCGGTCTTGCTTGGTTTTCCAGACAGCATAGAGGTCAGATATAGTGGTTCTGCGATCAATTCCGCGCTACATCCTCAAACGGTATTTATTGCGCTATCCGGTACCAGTACGGATGGTGAAATATCAGCGTTTGCTTAACCGTCAGTGGTTCAAATCGGGAGTAGGTCACCTTCTACAGAGAAAAACATCTCTGAGGTGAGAGCCTGCCGTTGAGGTAAGCACAACGATGCGCTAAAACCTGCGGCACCCGCTCAGCGTTCCAGGCAGCGCCAGGGATCTTCGTGCGTTGGTTAATTTGCTTCACCCAGGACTCAACATCCCCCGAGCCAATCGGCCACCCTTCTTCTTGGTAGTAACGATAATTGGGGATGCGGTCACGATGCCGCTCTAGATAGCCACAGAAGCGACGTGCTGCTTCCGACTCGCTCACCTCAAACACATTCATAGCAGCGTCTACTTGTCCCTGCCAAAGAAAGCTGCGAGCGGTTTCGAGTGCTTCTGGAGTGGCTTGGACTTGATGCAAATTTTCCATCAGGTGAAACCAATCGAGGATTTCGTGACGTTGGTGGTCGTTGCCAATCTGGGCATAGATGCCCCAAACCCCATCATGACCATCGCCCAGGCAGTCCACTATCGGGGCTAAGGGGAGGTCATTTGCCCACTCAATCAGGTGTTCGTTGTCTTTGAACCAGGCCATGCCCTGATGCTGCTCACCCAAATTCAAGGCTTTATATTCACGCCACTCAGCCGCTTCCCCCAGCGGCGTGCGCAAGCGAATCATGCCGCCATCCAGGCTCATTTGCTCAACCGGGACCTCACTCGTGGGCAGCTCGAAGTCATGGCGCGCCTCCAACCGCTGCTGCGTTTTCGCACTCACCCGTCGTCCCGTTTGCACCTCTACTTCAATCGCCGCTTGGGCATAAGAAACAATTGCGCTTTGGCGCAGACAGCACAGCTCTAAATAAGGGCTGACCTGTTGTCGGGGACGGACACCGAGTTGTTTGGCCTGTTCACTACTGAGGGATAACCGGCCCAGAATGCTCTCTAGTTGGCGGGGATATCCTTCGTCGGTGCCGGTAACGGTTTGGCAAAAAACTCCCCAATGACTGGCGTGACGTGTTCTTGCACTTGAGCGCGCACCGTTGATTCGATGGCTCCCAAATTTGCCATCGGCTGGTTTTGCTCACAGGCTTCCTGGTACAGTAGTTCCGCGATGCGTTGACTGCACTGTAAGAGTTCTTGGTGTTCCGCTGGCGTCATTAGAGCACCCTCAAAATATCGCTACAGTCTTACTCTAATTTTTCTCTCAAGAAAGTGACCTGCTCCCTTCAAATCAGTTTTGCAGGAGATTCGGCCAGAGGTGATTCCTGCCGATGCGGATGAGGAGATTCAGGTACAACCCCTGGGCCAGCCAACTATTATTGCTACCCACGGTATTCAGCCGCCACCGTCCTACTATCACCAATACCGCTGCGACCAGCGTGATCCGCTCAACTGCGCCCGTCCTCTCTACGGCACAACTCCATCGGATCAGCAATGGGATCGTCCAGAATCGACAACGAATATCCTGAATATTCCGACCTGTTCTCTCTGTGGATTTCCAGGCACATTACTCCCTGAGCGCAAGATTGTGGGACGGCGCGGGGTGTATCGAGTTGGAGCCTGCCTGGGGCGGCGCGGCTGGGGACGGCTTTACGCCGCTATGCAGGAGGGTGCAGAAGTTCCCGTCACCATTAAGGAATATCTGCTGCCCACCAAGTATTTCAACAGCCAGCACCAGCACCAGTGTCAGCAGTTATTCATTAGCTTGGCAGGCCTAACCCTAGCGGATGGCCGGTTTCAGGATTCACGCGTAATTGCACCGATAGAAGCGATCGCAGATCCGGAACAGGAACGCTGCTATTTAATCACTAGCGCCACCGATCAGCATCCCACCCTGAATCAGCAGCTTTTGCAGGGAGCCTTTAGTCCCGTCTCGGTGTATCAGTTGCTCAATCAAACGCTGCAAAGCCTCGCCTTTTTACACCAGCAAAAGTTTGCCCTGCCGCTGGGGCAGGTGCAGACAGGTATGGTACATGGCAACATCCGGCTGGACAGTCTGCTCTGGGTGGAACAGGGAGAGCATCCATTTGTTTATTTAACCGATGTGGCGCTGTGGGAATTTCTGTTTAACCCGACGCACACCACCCATACGCAGACGACAGTTCAGGATGACCTGATTCATCTGGGCCAGGTGGCGTTCTATACGCTGACGGGAACGACGGTGAACGAGCAGTATCAGCCGCTCAGTCCTCGTCTGGATGTTCACTGGCCGGAATTGACGCCGCCTGCGCTGAAGCAGTTCATCTTGCGGTTACTCGGCATAGAGGTGCCGTTTGAAAATGCCGAAGTGGCGCGGGCTGCACTGCTGCGAATTCCGCCCGCGATGATGGAGAACGAGTTTGCTGCTCCGGCGGAGCGATTAGTGCCCAAGTCGCGAACCTGGCTGCGGCGTGGGATCATTGCCGGAATTAGCTTACTGGTGCTAGCGCTGCTGGCTGGGTTGATCTGGCTGCTCATCCGGCCCCGAGCGGCCACCATTGCAGATGAAGCGCCGCCAATTTGCTGTTTTGAAGAAGTGGGTGCAGTGCCAAAGGGTGAATTCCGCTACACCAGCGTTGACGATGACCCTTGGAATCAACTGGTGCGGCTCAACCTGGAGAAAGCGGCAGCAGATGCGGCAGCGCTAACTGGATCGGGGAGCGATTCGACTGGGCTAGCACCGCTAGGTGAATTCAGTTTTATCGCATCTGCGGATGCGCCGAATGCGGAATCGGCAGACGAAGCGGCTGAACCGACGCTGCCTGAAAATCCTACACTGATGCAGCAGCTACAGTTTGATCAGCCGGATTTTCAACTGACTTATCGATCATCGGTATCGGTCACGGCAGCAGTCGATCAAGTGATATCCGGTGCAGTCGATTTTGCCATCTTGCCTCGACTGGCCGATTTGCCACCCGATACAGCCGCAGAAGTGTTTGCCCACGATGGGTTGGCGATGCTGGTGGCGTTTAACTATCCCAAGCGATCGCAAAGTTTACCCAAAGCTTTAAATGGTGAAATTACGCTTCAGCAGCTCCAGCAGCTTTATACAGATCAGGTACGAAACTGGGACGAGTTTAGCCGCGCAGATTTGCCTGTTTCGCTTTATCGCCCGTTCGATTCAGCCTCAGCCGCGATGTTTGAGCAGTTGGTGTTACGCAGCGATCGCAATATTGACACCTTCCGCAACCTAGGCGATGGGGAGATCCAGTCACTAAAAACCATCCCGATGCTGCGCTCGATTCTGCGCGATTTTGAAATCCGGCAGACAGGGGCAGTCGGCTTCGCGCCGCTGAGTTTAGTATTTGGCCAATGTTCGGTGTACCCGCTGGCGCTGGACTGGCCGCGACGGGCAGAGGCGCAGCTTTTAGAGTTTGCCGGAGAGCCAATTACGCCCAATTTGGATTTGTGCGATCGCAAGGGCAGCTATCAGCCAAATGCGGAGCTGATTCGTCAAGGAACATATCCATTGGCCTATCCAGTGACGGTGATCTATCGGCGGGATAACAGTCGGCCTGAAGCCGGAGCTAAGTTTGCCGAGCTGCTGAAGACTACGGAAGGACAGGAATTTTTGGCAAAGTTCGGATTTACGACACTGAGGCAGTTAGAGGACGAGTAAAGACAAGTAGGTTTTACAATCTGCAACACACTTTAAAATGGGTGGGGAGAATTGTACTGCCGAGTGAACCATGCTGCTTCCGTCTGAGCAACGCCAAAAGCTAGATGAAACCGATGATGCGCTATTTTACGAAGCGCCCCGCTTTGTCACCCATATAGATGAAGGTTTTATTCAACAGCTCACAGATTTATATCGCGATCGCATTTTGGCCCATAGCCGCGTGCTGGACTTAATGAGCAGTTGGGTGTCCCACTTGCCAGAGGATGTTGAGTACGAGCATGTGGAAGGACATGGCCTCAATCCCCAAGAACTAGCGCGGAATCCCCAGCTTGACCACTTCTTTGTTCAGAACCTAAACCAAAATCAGCAGTTACCGCTGCCGGATGCTTCATTTGATGCAGTGCTAATTGCGGTGTCGGTGCAGTATCTCCAGCAGCCGGAGGCCGTATTCGCCGAAATTGCCCGCGTTCTGAAACCGGGCGGCGTCGCCATCGTCAGCTTCTCTAACCGCATGTTCTACCAGAAAGCGATTCAGGCGTGGCGCGATAGTTCCGATCGCGATCACATTGAACTGGTCAAACGCTACTTCCAATCTGTTCCTGGATTTGGCCCACCGGAAGTGATCGCTAAAACCTCTGATTTACCTGCTATCCTGCAGCTCGTCGGTGTTCCTGTCGGTGATCCGTTTTATGCGGTAATCGCCTATCGTAATGAAATATGAAAATCCGCAAGCTGATTTGGTCAAAAGACTGTTGCGATCGCATTAATCATCATCGTGTGCGAACCGACGAAATAGAAGATGTTTGTTTTGGGCAGTCTTTGACCTTGCAAGCCAGAACCGAAACCAATAATCCAATCTTTTATACGTTGGGACAAACCCGTACCGGACGATATGTGTTCTGCGTTGTCCTGCAGCTAGCTAATGGCGATGGCTATCCGATCATGGCGCGGCGGATGACCTCAAAAGAGCGGCGATACTATCAGCAGTGGAAGCAGTCATGAGCAATTTTGATCTACCGCCGTCCGAACTGATCGATCGGCTGGCCGAATTTTGGGAAGACCATGACCTAGTGGACTTTATAACCGAAATGAAGCCTGTTGTAGACACCATTTTTGAGCGCGACACGATCATGATGCTGTCGCTCGATATTGAAGAAGCCCAGCAGATACAGCGGCTTGCCGCTCAAAAAGGCATTGATGAGGCTGATCTAATTCGAGCCTGGATTCAGGAAAAATTAGCCGAATGTTGATTTAAATAGTGCGATCGCACCGAGGGATCGCACTGAGGGATCGCACTGAAGGATATACTCACATGGGCCTCTCAACCAAGAAATAAATTAAAGGCATTGTGTCTTGGAAATTATTCGTGAAAATTTAGGGAAGAGTTAGAATTTCTACTCCCTCCTCAGTCACAGCAACGGTGTGCTCAAACTGAGCTGAGAGCTTCTTGTCTTTTGTAATCACAGTCCAACCATCCGCTAAAAACTTGAGAGTACGCGCTCCTTCGTTTAGCATCGGTTCAACCGTGAAAACCATGCCCGGACGCAGCTTTAGCCCGCTACCCCGTTTGCCATAGTGAGGAATCTGAGGCTCTGTATGGAACTGCCGGCCAACCCCATGCCCCACCATTTCTCGAACAACCGAAAACCCATTTGCCTCAGCATATTCCTGAATTGCAGCACCAATATCACCAATTCTGGCACCGGGTTTAATTTCAGCAATTCCCTGCATCATTGCTTGGTGAGTGACTTCAACCAATTTTCGGGCTGTTGCTGATACATTTCCAACTAAGAATGTTTTAGACGTGTCGCCATGATACCCATCTAAAATTGGCGTCACATCGATATTGATAATATCCCCGTCTTTAAGGATTTGCTTTGGGTTCGGAATGCCGTGACAAACCACTTCATTAATGCTGGTGCAAATTGAACCTGTGAATGGGGGATAACCAAGAGGTGCGTAACCGAGTGTAGCGCTAACTGCACCATGAGCTTGCATCCAACGTGCCGCCTCATCATTTAAAGCTTGCGTACTCACTCCAGGCTGCACCATTGATTCAAGATGATTGAGGAGATTCGCAGCCAGTCGTCCGACACGTCGCATCTTGTCTAATTCTCTAGCCGAAAGCAAGACAAGCCCTGGACTCGTTGGCGATTGCATAAGATTTTCAGCGATTGAAAGCACATTTGAGCGGTTCATGGATAAAAGCCTTGATTATTTCACGCTATGCCATGCTAGCACAGCAAGGCATAGCACAACGCAGGCTAGGCTATTGTTGGTATCTTAGATATAAGAAAACGCGAAAGTAAAACTTAAAATGGGCGGTAAAACAGATTTAGATCGAGTGGTTGCTTACATTCCTGCTGAGCGCAAAAAAGAACTGGAGGAATGGGCACAGACAGATGAACGGTCTGTCTCATGGCTGGTGGCAAAATTAATTGATAAGGCGTTGCAAGAACGCCAAAAGCAGTAAAGTGCTTCAAAAGTAGTCAATATACGTTGAGCTAAAGTTCTTGGAGAGTAGCGGCTCTCATTGCATTTGCATTGACTTGACTCTCAACACTGATGGGTAAGCTCTCAGGTTTGTCCCCACAGACAACCTGAGCAGCAGAGCGATCCTGTTTACCCGCCGCCAATAACCTCTCAAACTCAATCCACCAGCTTTGAGTGGTCGGTGTGCAACGGGGCTGTTATGCCCCAATTTTTCGCAGCTTTTTGGTTCAACCCATGTCCTCTCTAAATCTATCTCAGCCACGATCGCTTTAATGGTGGCTATCTGTTCAGTTCAGTTGGGATGCTAGGCAACCATGCAAATCGCAGTCATCGGCAGTGGTTTTGGTGGACTTTCCGCCGCCATTCGGCTCCAGGCGCAGGGGCATCAAGTCACAATCGTCGAAAAACGAGACAAGCCCGGTGGTCGAGCCTATGTCTATGAGCAAGACGGCTTTACGTTTGACGGTGGGCCGACAATTATTACCGTGCCGCAACTCATTCATGAACTGTTTGAGCTAAGCGGCAAGCGCACCGAGGATTATGTACAACTGGTGCGACTTGACCCGTTTTATAACGTGCGGTTTGAAGACGGCTCGGTGTTCCGCTACAGCGACGATGCCAAAGCGCTGGTTGAGCAAATCCGCCAGTTTAATTCCAATGACGTAGCGGGATATGAGCGCTTTTATCAGATGGCCGAGCGCATCTTTCAAAAGGGACTGCCGCTGATGGAGCAGCCCTTTTTGCAGTTCGCTGACATGTTGAAAGTGGCTCCCGATATGGCACAGCTACAAACCTGGCATTCCGTTGCGGGTCTCGTGAATCAGTACCTGAAAGACGAGCGTTTGCGGCAGGTGTTTAGCTTCCACCCCTTGCTGATTGGCGGCAATCCCTTCCAAAGTACAACCATCTACGCCATGATCCACAAGCTGGAGCAGGCATTTGGTATCTGGTTTGCAATGGGTGGCACGGGCGCACTGGTCAACGGTCTGGTTAAGCTGTTTCACGATCTGGGCGGCACGCTGCGACTCAATACATCTGTGTCAAAAATCCTGATCAATAAGACAACACACCGCGCAACGGGTTTACAACTCACCACCGATGAAACAATTCCCGCCGATGTCGTAATCAGCAATGCCGATGTCGCGTATACCTACATGCAGCTAGTGCCCGCTGCCGATCGCCGCAAAAACTGCGATCGCACGCTCACGGCCAAACGCTACTCCATGTCCCTCTTCGTCCTCTACTTTGGCACCAACCGCCGCTATGACGAGATGGCTCACCACGAAATCCTCATGGGGCCACGCTATCAGGAACTAATGGACGATATTTTCAATCGCAAAGTTCTGGCCGATGATTTTTCGCTGTACCTGCACCGACCCACCGCCACCGATCCCTCGTTGGCTCCACCCGGTTGCGACTCTTGGTATGTGTTATCACCCGTGCCCCACTTAGACGCCAACATTGACTGGACAGTGCAGGCAAAACCCTATCGCGATCGCATTATCCAGTACTTGGAAGACCGCTACCTGCCCAATTTGTCGCAGCACATTGTCACGGAGCACCATATCGACCCGCTGCATTTTCGCGATGAATTGAACAGCTACAAGGGCAGCGCCTTTTCGATTGAGCCCACCTTATTTCAATCCGCCTGGTTCCGACCCCACAACCGCAGCGAGGACATTCCCAATCTATATCTAGTGGGTGCAGGCACCCATCCCGGCGCAGGCATTCCAGGCGTGATGAACTCGGGCAAAATTGCAGCCAATTTGATTGTGAGGGGTGAGGCGTAAGGGCTACAGCAGAGGCTATCAAGACTCAGCAATCAATACTTAGCTAGAGGTCGGATTGAGCTTGTGAAGCCTACAACGAGAGAGGAGAGTGCCTCATCCTGAGGCACTCTCCTCTCTCGTTCTTATCTAGAACCCCTATAAAACCAGCCCTCAGCTGTAATACCTAACGCAACCGTGGGATGACGCCCTTGCTAAAAAAGGGAGCACATTTCGGTACAATGCTTGCACTCGATCTCAAGTTGGTATTGAAGTCGTTAACGCAACACCAGTTGTTTTTAAGAAAATGATGGATTTTCGAACGGATTCCATCTCACTACGGCTATGGAGTAGCGTTATCTTGATTTGACGCCATCGTGCAGCGTTTTACGGTCGGATTATGAAGCGGATTTTGGTCAATAGGCAGGAAGTTATTAAAAGTTCCGTGAATTTACGAGGAGCAACCTTGCTGGCTGCGATATTTCAGGGAAGTGTATGTAGCAGATAGGCCATACCGATCGCATACGCCATATGTAGTATTTCATATCGGCCAGATCTGGTATTTTGTGCAGGGTCTGGCAGTGATTGGCAGAACCGTAAACGAGGTGATGTTGCGATCGCAATTGCCCACCACAGTTGCTCATCGCAATCCTTGCATATCGGTTCACTCGCCAAGTCTATATTTCATCGGTTTAATGTCTAACATTGGGCAGGATCTGGATCGTTGGCAATCGTTAGCACCTGCGTTGCTGACCAACGTGCAGCGAACTCGATCATTGCCCTCATTTTCATAGACAACTCAACAAACACAGAGCACAGATCACTGCCCCCATGCCCAATAACGGCCAAATCGCTATGACGACGATTTATATTTCTGACATTTTGAACGCTCAAGGGTGCAGTGACTGGAACTGGAGATGAAAACCATTTTGATGATTGGAGCTACAGATCGACTGCAAGATCGCACAATTAGTTTTATCGAATCGGCTAACTTTAATATTCTCTCTACGCCAAATGGCCATGAAGGAGTAAGAATCGCACAATCTTCCCATCCTGATCTGATTGTGTGTCATCTATCGTTACCCGATACTGACGGCTACCGAGTGCTGGTTCAAATTCGCAGCCATATTGATACCGCCCTCATTCCGGTAATTCTGATTGCGGCTGATCCCAATCAAACTCGTGTGCGACAAGGCATGGAACTAGGCGCTGATGACGTTTTGATTGAACCATTTACCCTTTCTCAACTACTCGGTTCCATTCAGGCAAGACTATCCCAGCGGGCCGCTCTTAACGAACGATATGCCGCTGTCATGCGCCATGCTGCCGAACGCCTGAATCGGTTGGTTCATTACGATAGTTTGACAGATTTGCCCAACCACCTGCTGTTTCGAGAGCGATTCTATCAAGCGCTCAATCAAATCATTCGGGAAGAGCAACCCGTAGCAGTCCTCTACCTCAGCGTCAACCGCCTTAACCAAATTAATAACTTAATGGGCTATCCCTACGGAGATGAACTGCTGCGAGCCGTAGCCCAGCGGTTGGTAGACTGCATTGGCCTCAGCGATACACTAGCTCGATTAACCGGTAGTCAGTTTGCCGTAGTGCTCACAGAAATTAGCTCGCGCCGCGATGTGGAATTGATTATTCAGGCTATTCTGCTGACGCTAGCCCATCCATTTCGCATTGCTGGTCAGGAAATTTTTGTCACCGCCAGTATTGGGGGTGTGCTGTATCCCGACCACGGTCGCGAAATTAGTGAGCTGTTGCGCAAAGCTGATGCCGCTATGTATCACGCCAAGCAGCAGAAGGGAAACCACTACAAGCTGTTTACATCTGATTTAGAACTGCTGCCGGATGATCAACTGCGGCTAGAAACCTATTTACAATATGCACTCCGACGAAATGAATTCGAAATTTACTATCAGCCCCAAGTTAATCCAATGACGGGCAAGCTAGCGGGCGCAGAAGCACTGATTCGCTGGTTTCACCCCGAACATGGGCCGATTTCACCCCAAGCCTTTATTCCATTAGCGGAAGAAACTGGGCTGATTGTACCAATTGGAGAATGGGTGTTAAACACAGCCTGTCGCCAAGCCCAGCGCTGGCAAACCGAACTATCGGATCAGCCGCTCCACTTGTCGGTCAATATTTCAGGCTATCAGTTTAGCCAACCGGATTTAGTCGGCATGATCGTCCATGCCCTCCAGCATTCTGGGCTCAACCCACAACATCTAGAGCTTGAACTGACAGAAACAACGCTAGTTCAAGATACCGATATCACCGCAACTGTCCTCCATGAGCTGAAACAGTTAGGGATTAAGGTGGCGATTGATGATTTTGGCACGGGATATTCGTCACTGAACTATCTCAAGCTGTTCCCCATTGACACGCTGAAGCTAGATAACTGCTTTGTGCGAAATGTGGTGGATGATCCGAAAAATGAAGCGATTACCCGCGCCGTGATTCACATGGCTCATCAGCTTTATTTAGAGGTGGTGGCTGAAGGGGTTGAGACCGAAGCTGAGTTCGACTTTTTGCGATCGCAACAGTGCGATCTCGTCCAGGGCTATTACACCGGGCGTCCCCTCTCATCGGATGACTTTGCGGCACTGGTGCAAGCTAGCTAAGGCGGCG
This sequence comes from Thainema salinarum CENA647, assembly GCF_057732415.1. Lineage (NCBI taxonomy): Bacteria > Bacillati > Cyanobacteriota > Cyanophyceae > Leptolyngbyales > Leptolyngbyaceae > Thainema > Thainema salinarum. Next base: position 4,193,899 of record NZ_JBYJZJ010000022.1, on the reverse strand, counting down.
CACTTTGGCATCCCAGTTTAAGATAGGGAACAGACGATTACGCACAATGGGAGATTATTGCATGGCTGAACAAACGATGCAGCGCAGCGCTCAAGACGTGTTTCGCGCCGCTTACGAAAACCGCTACACCTGGGACGACAACTTTCCTGGCTACGAAGCTGATCTCGAAATCAAGCAGGGCGACGAAGTTCACACCGGACAGGTTCGCATCGCCAAAGATATGACCGTTGAAGTGAGCGGTTTTGAAGACGAAAAGGTGCAAGAATCCGCCTACACGCAAATGCGGGACATTGTCACGCACCGCAAGCGCAACACGTTTGAAAAGGCGCACGGCAAAAACAGCTTTGCCTTTGGTGAAACCGACGCAAATGGCGCAGTCGAGATCCTGGTCACGGGCGACGCCATGGGCTCAAACTACAAAGTGAAAGGCCAAGAAATTGCTCAAGTCAGCCGCGTCATGGGTCGCATGGCTTTCACCATTGATCACAAAACCAGCCTAGACACGGGCAGTGGCTATGTCTCCAGCCGCTACGACGCCATCTTCCGCAATCCCGAAACCCAAGCCGTCATGCGCGAAATGGAATTTGAAGACACCTATGAGCCGTTCGGTGACTACTACCTGATGACTCGCCAGGTGATTCGAGCCACCGCCCAAGGCGAAACCACCACCACTGAATTTAACTTCTCTAACATTCACCTGCTTTAAGCAGTTAGTTTAGTTAAACGCATACGGTAGGGGCGAATGGTTATTTGCCCCTAGGTAACTTCAACGAGTTTGGTCGAAGAGACAGGTGAAAGCATGCAAGGGGATTGGTCGCAGTGGCCAATCCCCTTGCGATTATTAATTCACTCGCACCAATCGAATTTCAGTGCGCTGATTTTGAGCATTTGCCGGATCAATCCCCGACAGCGGCTCCGTCCAGCCTTTGCCCTCCGCGATGATATTGTGCTGAATGCCCTGCGATCGCAGATAATCGACCACTACCTGCGCTCGCTGCTGGCTGAGATTTTGGTTAAACGCCGCACCACCCGAACGCGAGGTATGCCCAATCACCCGCACCGCAACCGTTTGCGGGTTAAACTCTTTTACCTCCTGGGCAAGCTGCTGTAGAGTTTGCTGACCCGTAGCCGTGAGTTGAGCTGCGCCAGTACCAAACTCTACCTTGCCGCGCACGTCCAGGTTGCCGATATCCGGGGCGGCCTGAACCTGCGTGGCTGTAAGCTGGGGCACGGCTGCGCCAACGGTTTGCCCCTGTCCCGCTAAGCGATCGGCCAGTTCGGGGTTGTCGGCCCGCACCAAATCAATCAGCGTTTGGGTATTGCTCGCGGCTTTGGCAATCAGGTCGCCCGTATAGAGCGATTCCGGCTGCTCCGGCACACCGTTCAATCGACCAGACAGCGTCAGAACAGCCGCTGTCGCCTCAATTCGGCGCTTTAGCGTGCCGTCACTCAGCCAGGTCTGCGCCTCGGCAGCCGAGAAAAAGTCAATGCCCTGAATAATCGCGGCGGCATCAGCGGTAGATAACGAACCGTCTTCAGCAATCTGCTGCTGGAGCTGGGCGGCATCGCGCACGTTGGTATCAATGCGGCGATAGTAGGCTTCCAGAAAAGTCTGCACCTGAGCTGGCTGAGATTGCAGCACCCGATCCGACGCGACAATCACATCCACAATCGAGTTGGGCGCGTCCTCGCTAGACAGAACGACAGTGTAACCCTGCTGCCGTGCCTGGGCGACGTAGGGTTCCCATAAAACTGCGATCGCAACATTGCTATCCGGATCTTGCATCAGTTCCCACGCTTCCGACGCATCGGCTACGCGGGTTTGCTCAAAATCCGACAGGTTGAAGGCATCAAACTTGGTGTCCAATACCAGCGCCAAATACTCGCTGGGGGTATCACCAGCAAAAGCAATACCGAGCGCTTTGCCCTGCTGGCGAGAGGCTGCAATCAGCGGCTGCAAATCCAGCAGCGACTTGAGATTAGGGAACTGCTTGGTATTGAGCACCACCGCATCTGCGCCCACCGTCCGGTCAATTAAACCGACGATTTTGCCGTTGGGCTGCTGCTGCAAAAACTGATCCAGCGTTGTCACGATCAGGTCAGCTTGCCCCTTATTGAGCTGTTCTGCTCGCTTGGCCTGATCGAACTCGTCAGCGTATTCCAGCGACAGCCCCAGTTCCTGCAAACCATCCTGAAATGTGCCATTACGAAACGTGCTGTAGCCGCTGAATGTATCACCGAGAATTCGCAACTGAGTTTGCGATCGCGGATTCAGCCCGGTTCCGTCCGAAACCGATTGCACTGGCGTTGAGCCAGTTAAGTTACTCATCAATCCAGGAGCAGTTTTACCTAGCAGCCATACACCACCTCCCAGCAAGCCAACCGTAACCGCAAACGATAGCACTAGGGCGGGATCAAGCCTCTTATTCATTGGAGTAGGGTAATGAAGTAATTAACAAAGCAGTCGTATAGCAGCAATCAAACAGCAATCCTGTCGCGCTTATTCTTTAGGTTGCACCTGAACAGCAGCTTCTCAACAGCGATCGCCAAGATTTAACGTCATGTTGCAATGTCATTTGACGCTGACATGATCATCTGACCGTCATTGTCCGCATCATCATTTCCATGAGTACGCAACAGGCTCTTGCCATACAAACCTTGATCAAGACTCACGGTCAGCAAAATTGTCTACTTTAAACCTTCAGTCACAACCGCTAATTTTTCGGAAACTTGATCAGAAGCCCGTAAAATTGCCATCTATCCGGTAAATTACGCTACATTATTCTGCAACTCTGCACAGACCATATAATGACTCATTTACTGCTTGTCATCTCTTTTATCTTTTTACAACCCTTTACAGTTCTTACATCATCTAGTTAAAGCTTCTATAAACCAATCCCTCGCCTCATCAAGTTTTATAGCAATTTAGTACCGGATCTCTTGGTGAGGGAACCTTCCTGGAGAGAGGATAGACATATCAAGAATACGGTCTGAATCAAAACGGACTTTCCGTTGTTATTAAACTCACACTCTCAGCTGCTGAAGAGGTCTGACATGCAGGAGGAAAATCTCGCTCGCCTTCATCAAGGTGTATCCGTTTGGAACCAATGGCGGCAGGCTAGATATGCCCGTAGTTCACCTGATGTTTCGTCTAATCTGTCATCATCTCCATCCCTGTTGGATTTACGGGAAGTGTTGCTCAGTCATGCCGATTTGCGTCAGATTGATCTGAGCCAAACCGACTGCTGCATGGGGCATCTCCGAGGGGCGAACTTGGAACATGCCAATCTGCGAGAAGCGCTACTCTACACTGCTGATCTGAGTCAGGCTAAACTCAAGCAGGCGAATCTGGCTGGAGCCGATCTGCGCGAAGCTGACCTGCGCGAAGCCGATCTAGAGCAAGCCACGTTGAATGTTGCTGTACTGAGCATGGCCGATTTAGCCCATGCCAATCTACGGCAGGCCAGCCTCAAACGTACCAATCTCAACCAGGCTAAGCTATCCCAGATTGACGGCTGCTTAGCCCAGTTTGAAGGCGCTGATCTAACCCAGGCTGATCTGCGGGGCGCGACGCTTTATACGGCTAATTTGCGAGGTGCCACGCTTAAGTATGCGGATTTGAGCCAGGCGGACTTACGAGAAGCCACGTTTAGTCAGGCGAATCTGCAGGGTGTCAATGCCCGCGCCGCCAATTTTACCGCCGCTGTTTTTTGCTTAACTAATTTAGTCGGGGCTACGCTACACAGCGCCAATCTGACGCTGGCCAATCTCAGCATGGCAAATCTCTGTACGGCCAACCTGAGTCAGGCTAATCTAATGCAGTCAACCTTAATTGGCACGAATCTGATCTCGGCCAATCTTTACGGAGCCGATTTGCAGGGGGCGATACTGAGTGATGGAGATTTGCGCGAGAGCATTTTGAGTAATGCCAATTTACAAGAGGCGCATTTAATCAAAGTCGATCTAAGCCGCGCCAATTTGCAAGGAGCTAATTTAGCTTACGCTAACTTGAGTTATGCCAACTTGATCCAGGCTAATCTCTGGGACGCAAATTTAGAGGGCGCTTGTCTACATGGGGCAACCATGCCAGACGGCACAATCCACCCTTGAGTTTGTAGATCAACTTGCAGAGATTGGCTGCTGTGCTTGATGCAGATGCCCAGCCAGTTAAATGCTACGTTCATCCGTTTTTCTGGGCACCGTTTGTGCTGCTGGGTAACTGGCTGTAGAGACGCTGCGCGAACAAATCCTCTCAATTCTCTATTAATGGCTACCAAATCTTTGCCATCGATAATCTAAACCCCGGTAATTCGGGGTCGCCGCTGACTTCATCGGGATTATCCAGCAGTTCAGGTGCTTGATTAGGCCGATAAATGTAAACCGCCCGCTGTTTGCGATCGATCAGCTATCCTAGCGAGGTGCCGTTGTCGATATATTCTTGCATCTTGGCCTGTAGCTCTGCCAATGTATCGCTGGCAGACCGCAGCTCAATCACAAAGTCTGGACAGAGGGGAGCGAAGGATGCTTTTTCCTCTGCTGTCAAGGCGTTCCAGCGTTCTGCTTTAATCCAAGCTGCATCGGGTGAACGGGTGGCTCCGTTGGGTAAGTGTAAATCCGGAGCTGGAGTCGAAACCGAGGCCAGTGCTATCTTGTTCTGACCAAATGCCAAGCTGCACCGCCAAGTTAAAGTTACGATTCCCGGTATCTGAAAAAGCGGGTGGCATAATCACAACTTCTCCGGTGGCCGTGCGTTCAATTCGCAGGGCTGGATTGGCTTGGCAAAACGTATAGAATTCGGTCTGCGTCATTGGCGCAATGGACGGCAGGGAAACCGTTAGAGGAGTTGTTTCTGTTTGGATGCGTAAGGTCGTTGCCATTAGTGCTTGCTCTCAGAGCGCAGGTATGCAGATGCTGTCAGCGCTGTCCTTTCAGTTTAATTCCATAACGAAACGCACAGGATGCCGTTATTGCAAAAAGCGGACATAATAGTTCGACTACACTCGATCAGGTGCAGTCTCTCAACAAGAGTCCCTGAAATATGGAGCAACCTCAAGGATTTGAATTCCCTCAATTTGTCACGGCATATCCTGATCGCAAGCGGAGGCAGTCATGACGTTTAATCTATTTGACACAGTGCGGCTGAAAGAGGATATCGTTTCAGGCAACGGGATTCATGTGCCTGCTGAAACTCTGGGTTCAATTGTGGAGGTGCTGAATCAGGGGGAAGCTTACCTGGTGGAGTGTTTTGGTGGTTGGGTGAAGTATGACGCAGAGGGAAATTTTGAGCCTGCCAATCAAGCAGATCCGGAAGCGTTTGTTGAGACGCTGGGAGTTGAGACGGTGTATCCGCATCAGTTACAGCTTGTGAAATCGGTTGAGGAAAGTGTGGGGGTACGGGCACAGTTGCTGATGCTGATTGAGGAAATGCCGGAGGTGCTGTTAGAGGAGGTCAAGGATTTTGCGGAGTTTATTCAGCAGAGGAAGACGAAAGTGAGTAAAGCTTTGGAATAGGTAATGCGATCGCACATCCTGCTTCATAGGAAGCTAATCTCTGTCTCGCATCAAAATTTGGAAGCCTGCTTGAATAAAATGGCGATCGCTGGTTACTGCGTCGGTTAAGTTTTGCTGCTGCATGACGATGAAGGAGATGCAATCGGCTAAGCCCCAGTCTTTATCTGGACGAGACTGATAGAGGGCAAGTGCTTGCATCAGTAAAGCTGTGTCAACGCTGACGACGTTAATGTTATCGGTGCTGTAGCACTGCTGAATAAAGTGAACGGCTCCATCGCGATTAATGGCACTTAAAGCGTTACCCACTTCTACTAAAACGACTTCTGTGATCCAAGTTTCAGAGGCAGCGCGAACACGAGGAAAGAGCTGTTCGGCCTGCTGATGGTAGTCGTCGCGAAAATTGAGCAATGCTTGAATGAAGGCAGTATCTAGGAATAGTCGCTCGCGGATCATGATTCAGTTTCCTGGCGTTTGGGAGTGCCATAGAGATAATGATCATGCTCGGCTGACCAATCGGCTGGGGCTTCTACCGTGCCAGTGAGAGATTCGAGGACATCCCAGGCATCGCCAGAGGAATTTAGATGTTGTTGTCGTAGTGTTTCAACGAAGTCTAAGACTTGCTGTTGTAAGTCATCAGGCAAGTCATTCATTTTCTCGATAACTTTAGCAATGATGGAGTTGCTCATAGGTTATCACATGTAGTATTTATATTTTGGTTGGGGTGATTGCTCTGCTGGGATTTCACGTAGGATGTTGCTTACGAGCCGTGAGAAACGAAGGTCAATAGGCATCGAACCAGCAAAGTCAGCAGAGTTGAAATTCATCTTTGTTAGCAGCAAAATTTCTTGTTTGATCTGAGCATCAGAAGCATCTCCAATGTGATCAGCAACCTGCAGCGGAGAAGGGACATGACCATGTGGATATCCACCTATTTCTGGAATATAACCAGTTGTGTATAGATAAGAAATATCTCCCACATTGAAGCTAGCACCTCGTAAAGGCGGATACTGCCCTGCTCGAATCAATCGGACATCATTCGAGATACGAAGCGAAACCAAGTCATATTGTTCAACTCCAGAAGCACCCAATACTTTTTCAAAGCCAGAGCGTTCTTCCGGTTCATAGCGAGAGCTTTTATGAATAACAACTCGACGAGGGAGTTGTCGTCGTTCACTCCGGTAACGATTAAGCACCATTTGCAGTAACTCATGAGCCATCTCTTCGGATAGATGAGGTGATCGCTCCTCCTGATGACTATTCCAGTGAAAACTAGGGCCACGGAGAACAAGTCCTTCACCATCTTCGTCAAACGCTTGTACAACGCTGCTGCGCAAGGTGCTTACACTACCAAGAGGTCGAAAGAAGCTAACTCCAATAAAACAGGTTCCTGGTGTCAAGCCAATTGGAGACCAAGGTAATCCTTCAACCTTGAAGTAAAGGCCAGTCAAGAGGTTCCAAGCAATTCGTGATGGATGATCGAGTTGCCGACGAGAATCAACTAGGCCAATTGTGGTCTCCTGAAGGATTTGCGTAGGTTTATGAAATCGCATTGCGAGTGCTTTAAAGGCTCGTCGAAGATCTCGATGTATAGGGATTTTTTGCACTCGATAATCCGCAACCCTACACTTTTTGAAAAGGTCATACGGTGGGACAAAAACAATGTAATCAAGTGGGTAATCCCGTTGTGTAAGCAGCTCTAATTTGGTTTGCAGAATGTCTAATAATCTCTCGAAACGCTCCTTTTGCTTATTGATACCGAGAACTTCAATAATTTCTTTTCGAGTGATTGACTCAAAGAGGTTTTCATCCATGCGGAGCTCACATCGGAAACCTCGATCAGCTTTACAACCTGGAAACGATATTTGCCCAGTCTCTCCAACAACACCATCAGTCAGATCGTCGTAAAATTGTTTGGCTATAGTCATACCCTCAGCACTACCGATGAAGCCAATATGTACTTCCTGTTTATGACGACTTGTTCCGAGAGATCGAGGGCCATAAAGGGCAATGCCGATTTTAGGATCGCTGTGTTCCTTATTATCTGCGAAAAGAAGCTTTGGCTCATCAAAAAACTGAGCTGAAAGTCTTGGATAATTCAATTCGAGCGGTTTAATTTTGCTCACTGCCGTATTCATTTAATTCTCATCTTCAAGCTCATAGTCCTCATCTTCATCTAAGCCTTCGTAATCGTAATCTTCTCCTTCAAGTGCGTGAAGAAGTTCACTATAGCTAAATAGATCATGAGTAGCGATTTGATTTTTGAATAGCTTAGTATCCTCAGCAATTCCTGGCCACTTAATTTCAAAGGTAAGAAGCTGCGATGTATCAATGATGGCTGATTGATTCCCAAAGTTGAAGAAAATCTGTGGCTTGCTTTGGCTAAGATAATCTCGCCAGAAGTGAACTTCACTCAGATATAGATCGTTATACATCCGGGCTTTGAGTCGTGTCGAACGACGACCAATTTGCTTTGAAGGCAAAGGAGTGCAGCCATCTAGGGCGTGTCATCAAATAGACCTGTGACAGCGTAAAATCAAGAGTCACAGCTGAGCAATCGATCTAATTAGGAGTGTTAGGATGCCCCGTCGCTATGCCCTACGAGATGACCAATGGGAGCGCATGAAAGACCTGTTGCCCGGTCGAGCTGGCAGCGTGGGCGTGACGGCTCGCGACAATCGACTGTTCGTGGAAGCGGTCTTGTATCGATATCGAGCCGGGATTCCATGGCGAGACTTGCCAGAGCGCTTTGGGGACTACCGCAAAATCCATACCCGATTTCGACGCTGGTGTCGCACGGGAGTCTGGCTGAGAGTATTTGAAGCGCTCGCCAATGAGCCGGATAATGAATATGCCATGATTGATTCGACCATTGTGCGCGCTCATCAGCACAGTGCCGGAGCAAAGGGGGGGATGCCTCTGCCCAAGCGATAGGTCGCAGTAAAGGGGGATTGAGTAGCAAGATTCATGCCCGTGTCGATGCGTTGGGCAATCCGACCGCCTTCTATCTAACCCCCGGACAAGCGAGTGACTTAGACGGAGCTGATGTGCTCTTGAGCGACTTGGAGGCGGATGGACTGCTGGCTGATAAAGCCGATGATGCCGATGAGCGAGTCATCAAGCGCTTAGAGCACGACGGCATCACACCCGTGATTCCGCCTAAGCGCAATCGACGTCAGCCTCGTGAGTATGACCAGGAACTCTACCAAGCCCGGCATCTGATTGAAAACTTTTTTGCCAAGTTAAAACAGTATCGAGCCATTGCTACCCGCTACGATAAGCTAGCCGAGAGCTTTCTAGGGGCGATTTATCTCGCGGCTACCGTCATCTGGCTTAATTGATGACACGCCCTAAGGTAAAGTGTCGCTCAGGTCGAATACTCAGGCACCACTGTAGTGGAGCCACTTCATGGAACTTTAGTGAGGCGGCAAGATGAATCCAGAAATTTTTGGTTTCTCCAGTTGCTTTCCGCGTTTGGGGCCACGCAACTTTCCGTTTAGACTGACCTTGACTCAAAGGACGATAAATAACGGAACGTTCTTCTTTATCTTCATTTGGAGGAAAGAAATAATGTCGGTGATCCGGATCGTATCGAATGTTAAAACGAGCTGTGAATTTGTAGAGGGCACGGTTCAACAGAGTTTGATATCGACGCTTTCCTTCCGCAGAGTCCCAGAACATTTGTGCCGAAATCAGCTTAACGTCCTGGTCTGAAGTTACAGATTGAAATGGGTTGCTAGCCTCTCGCAGGTCGTGAAAAGCATAGAGACGCCCTTCTTTGAGCAGGAATGGAGCGAGTTCCCATTTATCAGACGGATATTGCATCTGTGCTTTTACTTCATGCTCTTGGCGATCACCATATTTAGTTGGGGCTGAAAATACGACAGCAGGGAGATAGGAGACAGCAAGAAGACCGCTGTGTAAGTTGTCTTGAATGAAAGAAACTGAGGTTTCTGTATTCTCCGGTTGATTCGAGCCACGCTGTTTGGCTTCGTGATCTCGTTTCATTTCTCGAAGTACAGGTATGCTGTACGTATTCAACTGAGAATCAATCAGTTTGTGATGATCACCACAGAGCAGAATTAAATTCGTATGCTTGTTGAGTTCTTCCTTTGGGAATGAATCATCCCCTCGTGGGCCACCAGGCTCATAAGCCACAATATGAGCAATCTCGCCTGTTATGACAGGATCATCTAAATCGGTTCCTTCTTGAGTTAGTGATTTTCCACAGTTTGGAAACGCACAGATGCCTCCTGATTTCAGGCAGAGTAGTTTGGTTTCTCGCTCTGAGATTTTTTTCCGCCCCACAAGTAGTCTACCTATTATTCAGGTGTGCAAAGGTTTGTAATTAGCAGCGTTTAGAAAAGAATTTTTTCTAACCCTAGCTATACATACGCACTATTTTGACTCATAAAACCTAAAAATGCCCAATCAATAAGGAAGGAGCGACCATACCACCCGTTAAAAAGCTCGAAACATGGAGTGTTCAACAAAAGCTTCCTCATTGGTACAGCGACCTAATCCTGAAATGATATAGATTTAGTTGTAACACTACGGCTAATCATGGATTCTGGCTTTCTATATGTTCATTTCCTGCTGAATATTGCTGTGTAAGCTGTCTATACTCATGCTAATCGTTTCTGTGCTGTTGAGCTAAGCATCAAAAACCCTCCTGGTCATCCATCATTGATCATCAACGTTCTTGTTACCAGACACATTGTTAATGCGATCGCACTTTCCCTCCATGCAACCTCACCACTCATTCTGGTAGTGAGATGATACTTAAATGCGATCGCACTTTCCCTCAATGCAACCCCACCACTCATTCTGGTACTGAGACGATATGTAAATGCGATCGCACTTTTAACGCTTTACTCCTTGTATGTTGAGAGAAGAGAGGTAGACCGACCCTCCTGAGATGCGAGACATCGTGCGAGAGCCAGGGTCGCCTCTCAACTTGATACCCCAAACTCGGATCATCGGCAGGGACAAAGAGATCCCGAATGACGCAAGGCTGAGTTGTGTGTATCGTCCATCTAGAATTCGCTACAAGGAGAGTACTATGTGCGCGCAATCAACCGACTCAAGGTCATCAGCCGTCAAGCAGTGGGTCGGCATTGATGTGTGTAAACGGTGGCTGGATGTTTATGTTAGACCGTCTGGAGAGAACTTCCGAGTGAGCAACAGCAGTGAGGGAATTGAGGATTTAACCCGTCGGTTGGCCAAGCCGTCGCAGGTGGGTCGCATCATCGTTGAAGCCACAGGTGGCTATGAGCGACACATCGCGCTTGCAGCACAGCAGCAGGGCTATGCACTAGCGGTGATCAACGCCAAGCAAGCTCGCAACTTTGCCAGAGCTGCCAATCAACTGGCTAAGACCGACCGAATCGATGCGGCGATCCTCGCCTGGTTTGGCGAAGCGATGCAGCCTCCGCTACGACCGTTGGCCAGTGAGGCTCACCAACAGTTACAGGATGCGGTGACCCGTCGCCGCCAATTAGTGGAGATGCTCACCATGGAGCGCAACCGTTTAGCTGGACTGCGAGGTCCCGCTCAGGAAGACGTTCAAGCCCATATCGACTGGCTCAAAGACCGCATCAGCGACCTTGACCAAGCGATTGATGAGCAAGTGGAACACAACCAACAGTGGCAGCAGCACCAGGCTCAACTGACCTCTGTTCCAGGTGTCGGTCAGGTGGTTGCCAACACCCTGTTGGCTCTGCTGCCGGAGCTAGGAACGCTCTCACACCGTCAAATTGCCGCTCTCGTTGGGGTGGCTCCGCTCAATCGCGATAGTGGGCAAAAGCGAGGGCAGCGCTCGATCTTTGGTGGCCGCAAACCCGTTCGGCAGATGCTCTACATGGCCACTCTAGTTGCAGTTCGTTACAACCCTGTCATCAAAGCCTTTTATGAGCGGCTGCAACAGCGTGGCAAGTTAGCCAAAGTCGCCCGCATTGCCGCTATGCACAAGCTGCTGACGATCCTCAATGCCATGCTCAAGCACGGCACGCACTGGCAACCACCGGAGGCTGCTATGACGTAATTGACCTCCTTTCGACTTGACTTTTAAGATAATCGCTCTCGCCTCACTCCTCACCCTCTTTCACATACCTATCCAACCAATTTGTCATCTCCCACAGCGTATGCCCAATCGCCTCCCGCGATCGATAACCGTGGCCTTCATGGGGTAGCTCAACCCAGCGCACCGTACCGCCGAGTCCCTGCATGGCACCATACAGCCGCTCACTTTGAATCTCTTGGGGTCCATTCCCCGCCGCTCTGCGGCGTAAGATCTAAGAATGAGTGAGTACATCCACAAGAGTCATAACGTAACAGTTTTGCTATACCACTTAGTGTTTCCAGCAAAGTATCGACGGGTTGTGTTTGATGAGCAAGTAGATGCGGTTCTGCGAGAGGTCTGCCTCGAAATCGAGAAACGCTACGAGGTGAAGTTTGTCGAAATTGGAGTGGACAAAGACCATGTCCATTTTCTAGTGCAGTCCGTGCCGACCTATAGTGTGACCAAACTGGTAACGATGCTGAAAAGTTTAACTGCACGAGAAGTCTTCAAACGATGCCCTCAAGTGAAGCAGAAACTTTGGGGAGGCGAGTTTTGGAGTGATGGATATTTTGCGAGTACAGTAGGCCGCCACGGGGATGAAGGAATGATCGCCAAATATGTTCAAGCCCAAGGCAAAGATTACCTCAAATTGCATCGGGATAATCAACTTGCTCTTTTTTGATTCTGATACCCCGTCCGCTTGCGGCGGGGTATTTCATTGGGATAGGTGCCGGGATTCTCGTCTTCTGCGCCGTGAATTAGCAGCAGCGGTTCATTGATCTTGCCTGCATGAGTAAAGGGCGACATATTGATATAGGTTTCCGGCGCATCCCAAAACGTGCGCTGTTCACCTTGGAAACCAAACGGGGTGAGCGTGCGGTTATAGGCTCCGCTGTTGGCAATACCAGCCCGGAATAAATTCGTGTGGGCCAGTAAGTTGGCAACCGTGAAGGCACCATAGGAATGACCTGCGATCGCAATTTGATCGGGATCGCTGATGCCCCGTTCAACTAGGTAATTCACTGCCGCTTCAGCACTACCGCTGAGCTGCTCCAGATAAGTATCGTTGGGTTCAACATTGCCCTCACCGATAATCGGCATGGTTGGCCCCATCATCAGCGCGTAGCCCTGGGTGAGCAGCAGCAGCGGTGAATAGCCATAGGGACGGCTAAACGCATTTTCTGCTGTTGTCACTTGGGCAGCCGCATCGCGACTCTTGTATTCCTGGGGATAGGCCCACAGCACCGTGGGTAAAGGGCCATCGCTGGCGGGATCATGGCCTGGCGGCAGATAGAGCGTAGCCGAGAGTTCCACACCGTCTGCTCGCTGATAGCGCACCACTTCCCAATTGACGTCGGCATACCAGGGCATTGGGTCAGTAAAGTTGGTTAACGCTTCCCGCTCACCCGAAGCGAGATCCACGCGCCAATAGTTGGGCGGTTCCGCCTGAGACTGCCGATAGGTCATGATCTGCTCAGCGGCAGGATCAAACAGCACCACCACCTGCTCATACTGGGGATCAGTCGACTGCCAGAGACGATCCCGCCCGCCCGTGGCCAAATTCCAGCGGTCTAAAAAGGGATAGATGCCCTCAGGTGAGGCTCCCCGCCCTTTGAAATAAATGCTGTTGCCGTCTGGGGCCAGGATAAGAGTGTGGTGACCATACACGCCAGGAGCTGTTATCGGTTCACCCGGATCGCTGTAAGCATCCTGGAAATCGCGATCTTCCAGCAGAGTCGGGGCTGCGCTGGGATCAGCCGGATCAATCTGCCACGTCCGAATGCGGCGCGAGTCATACCAATATTCCATGCCCAGCGCCAAATTATCGTGGCCCCAGAACATCTGGTAGTAGCGCAAATCCGTTTGCCACAGCAGTTGGGGCGGATCGGTAAACGGCGCATCCAGCAGATAGACGGCGTCCCGCTTGTCCACCTGACGTTCCGCATCGCCTCCGTCCAGGGCTTCCACCCAGTAGAGCGTGGCGGGTCGGTCGCCGCGCCAGTGAACTACCCGACGACCTGTGCGGCGGGAGTCAAACGTTACCGGAATGTCATCGGCTAGGGGCAAATCGGCCACGCGGAACACTTCTTTGCCCTCTAAATTCAGCACCGAAACCCGCTTGGGGAACTGCTGGACGGTCACCTGGTAGGAAAAAGGGCGTTCAATCGTCGTTAGCAGAATCCACTGTCCATCAGGAGAAGCGGTGACGGACTGGATCAGCTGGGGCGCAGTCAGGCGTTTGCGATCGCCGTTGAGACTGACCAATTCCAGCGCTGAGGTGAGGTAATACTCAAACAGTGCTTCATCGTGACGATTTTGCAGCAGATTAGTAAACGTGCGGCTGGGAGCCTCGCGGCCCAGATTCTGCTCAACGCGGGGACCATCTGCAACCAGCGGCTTTTCAGGTGGAGCGGGCTGATTATCCGGCACAACTTTGCAGATCAGTCCCGCTTCAGCCGACAGCCACTTGCAGGGTTCGCCATAGGTCGCGTTCAAGATCGGCGGCGTTAACTGCTGGGCTTTGGCGGCTGGCAGATCAAGCACCCACAGCTCCAACCCGTTCGGTTTGGTCAGCGTAAAGGCTAAATGATTGCCGTCGGGTGACCAGTGCAGATGATCAATTTGAGCATCCTCAGGTAGATCAACGGGTTGAATCTCACCAGTGGTCAAATTCTGAATTTCTATGCCCCGCAGCGTATAGTTCATGGCGGAGCTTCGAGTTGCTGGGTCAATCTGGAGGCCCGCCACTTGCACACGAGGCTGCGCCAATTCTGCGATCGCAGGTAGGGTGGGACGCTCTAACCGCACCAGCCATTGGCGATTAGGCGAAACTTTAACCGCTGGAAACCAGCGGGCATCCAGCAGTTCTGGAATTGGATCGGGGGGATTTTGCCAAGTCGATTGGGTATTGATCGATTGGGCCGTCATGGATTGCGGATTCGATTGGGCAGTGGATTGAGAATTCACAGGCATTGGGATGGAGCAAACCAGTGTAAGGGCAACTCCTACAAGGTAATGCAAACGGGCTTTCATGCGCTTCGTTTAATCTCAGAAACAAACACGACAAATTTGGTTAAATGACCAAATTAATGACCAACCAATGACCAAATTGAGATGCCCCTTGGTAGACGTTAACAGTCCACCGCCCAATTTGCGAAATATTTCACCGCAGGGCGGATATGTGTCCGCCCTGCGGTTTAAGGCTGTTTAACGCGGACTGCCAAACACCTGTACCCAATAATGACGATAGGGTGCATTTGCATCAGCGACATAGCCAAAGCCGACTTCGGTATATTCCGGCTTCAAAATATTGGCGCGGTGTCCGGCGCTATTCATCCACTGCTGCATGGTGACGCTAGCAGTCGAACCCCCTGCTGCAATATTTTCGCCTACATAACGGAACGGATACCCTGCCGCTAAAGCGCGATCGCTGGGCTGTGAACCGTCTGACCCTGTATGGCTAAAGCTGCCGCTGCGTACCATGTCTTGAGCATGGAACTGGGCCGCACTGGTCAAACTATCGGACAGGTTCAGGGGCGCTAAACCAGCCCGCTGACGTTCAGCATTGGTCAAATTGAGCAATTCAATCAGATAGGTAGGGGTGGTTGGAGTGGTTGCTAAAATGGTTTGTTCGCTTGGTTCAGTTGGTTCAGTCGTCGAAACAGCATCCACCCGGACAGATTCCACCCGCATCGATGGAGCGGTCTCGACCGAAACCGACCGAGTGGATGCTTGTTGATTCATCTCAGGACAGGCATCGGCAACAGGTGCGATTAACGCCAATAAACCTAAACTAATGGCGGTACGGAACCAGTTTGATTTCAGCATGGATTTTCAGATAGGAAAAACTGCGATCGCAATCGCTCGTTTACACAGCTATCGATCAAATCAGCACCCTATCAAAACTGAATAAAGTTTTCTTTTAGCGATTGCGATGAGTTCCATAGACGAACAAGTAGCAAAATTGTTCAATCTTGTTGACTCGTTGACTAAAAGAACAGGACTGATGGTTAACGTCAGTCCTGTTCTTGTTCTATGACCTATCCTGATTGCTGACTATCGCTATATATGAAGTCTCCTTGAAAACCCGTTATTTTATTGTTTGTGAAATGCTTGCTCCGCAAGCATTTCACAAACTCTTATACACGGACTTGATATTACATCACGGCAAACGGCTTGGTGAGCCGATCGAGCTGCTTCACCAGTAGGCTGAGGAACAGGCCAACATCAGTGACAACACCTGTGGATTCGACTGAACCGCGATCGCTAAGTTTGGTCACCACGGCAGGGTTAATATCCACGCAGACCATCTTCACGCCAGAGGGAGTCATGTTGCCGACGCCAATCGAGTGCAGCATGGTAGACAGCATCAGGATCATGTCTGCGCCTTCCACCAAGCGAGAGTAATCGGTCTGCGCTTCTAGCAGATCCATTTTGGTATCGGGCAGCGGGCCGTCATCGCGGATTGATCCGGCCAAGGAAAACGGTACGTTGTTGCGCACACACTCGTAGAAAATGCCGCGCGTCAACACACCCTGCTCAACAGCTTGGGCAATGCTGCCGCAGTTGCGGATGGCGTTAATCACCTTCAGATGGTGACGATGACCACCGCGCACGGCTGTGCCCAGCTTCATATCCACACCGAGGGAGGTGCCCATCATCGACTGTTCAATGTCATGAACTGCGATCGCATTTCCACCCAGCAGCGCTTGAATGTAGCCTTCGCGGATTAGCTGCGAGAGATGGTCGCTACCGCCCGTGTGAATCACCACTGGGCCAGCCACAACCACGACCTTGCCGCCCTGATCCCGCAGACGGCGCAGTTCCCAAGCAACTTGTTCAACCACCAGTTCAACCTTGCGCTCGCTGGATACACCGGAACCCATAAAGGTAAATTCCTGGGTTTTCTGGTCGCGATCGCTAGTTTTACGAACCGTCCGAATGCCTTCCACGCCAACGACGACTCGGTCATTGACCTGCAAATCGCGCAGCAAACTGCATCGTGCCACAACACCGCTATTCGTTTCGTTGACGACAATGACGCCATCCATCCGCTGGTTCTGCACCCGCACCCATGCCCCTTGATGGAGAATTTCGGTCGGGTAAATCGTGGTGACGTAGAAGTCATCAGGCGCAACTCCGGTTTTAGCCACCGTTTCAAGCTGGGCGTTCTGCACCTCGCTAGGCAGCGCTACTGCCCCGATGTCAATCAGTTGGGCCATAATATCGTCCATCGCCTCACGGGCGGGAGCCGAGACGCGCACGGAGGCAGATGATGTACTCTGGCGCTGTTCGCCCAGATGGAAATCCAGCACCTGGAAACTACCGCCAGCACCGACAATTAGATCCAGTGCCCGATTGATAATACCGCTGTCGAGTAGGTGTCCCTCCAGCCGGATCGTGCGGCTTTCCACAGGCTGATTAGCGTGAATTTCGTCCTGACTTGGTTCCGTGGTGCGGAGGGTTAAGCACTTGGCTGCGCCACCTGCTTTCAGAAACTCGGTCAGCGGTGTTTCAAGGATCTGAAAGCCTAAATCGGTCATCCGCTGCTTGAGGCGATCACTGGCCTTGTTCATAATCACGACCCGATCCACATTGACCGCATTGCAGGCAAAGTTCACGGCATCGGGTTCGTCGATGGCGATCCGCTTCTCGGCAGGCACCCGCATTTCAATCAGCCGATTCGAATAGGCATCAAAGGCAGGCGGATAGTAGAGCAAATAGCCGTCGGTCAAGGGACAGAAGCAGGTGTCCAAGTGGTAGAACCGTTCATCGGCGAGGCGCAGCGATAAAACTTCCAGATCCAGCCACTTGGCGATGTAGGAATGAGAATCCAGCTCAGTCCGGAAGCCGTACCCCGCCCACAGCCAGCGACCCTCTCGATCTAAGAGGGCATCACCAGCGCCTTCAAACGGTAGGTCTTTTGGCAGTTCGTGTACGGTAAAGCCATTTTGCTCAAACCAGGCTTTGAAGTAGGGTTCTTCGCCCTGGCGCTCGGGATGGAGAAAACGGCTGAGTACGACGGTTTTATCAGAAACGAGTCCGGCATTGGCCGTGAACACCATATCTGGCCAGCCTTTTTCGGGCTTGACCAGATCAACAACGGCATGTTCTTTCAGAATATGGAACAGTCCTTGCCACTGTTCGACGGCGCGATCGCGGGATGATTTATGAACGTTGCCCTCCATCCACGGATTAATTACATAGTCCACATCGTAGTGATCGGGAGGACACATGAGGACGCGAATTGTTGCAGACATAGTAAACCTTTAGGATAGACGCGAGTATACTGAGCGCTTAACGGCTGGAAAACGGCTTGCTTAAACGAAGCAAGCTAAAGAACAAATGAGACTAAATGAACTAACTGTGAGCGGCGGTAAATGAGGTCAGGAAGCGTGATAAATAATCTGGTACTGACGCCTGGCTTTACGAATGGATGTAGCTCTAATCCATTATGAAAACCAAACTTTGCTGGCTGAAAACTCTGTAGCTGAGCGCTGTTTGCCCAAAATTCAATTTGGCAGGTCATTACCAGATTTCGTATCAAGCTTTACATTAAACGTCCGATTGTAAATGAGCCAAAGCCTATTTTATTACTGCATTACCCATAGAAAAGAAAGAACATCTTTTCTATGTGAGCAATCTTTGACTTTCTAAAGGAACTTAAACAAGACTGTTGCGAAGATGCAACAATCGAGTACGTTCATAGGACTTAGTTTTTAGCTTTTAGCTAAATATTCAACTGAATGACTGCTCAACTGCATAAATTGCAGGCAGTTGTCGATAGCGTTCGTCGAAATCAATACCATAACCGACGATGAACCGATCCGGTACCATGATGCCGCAGTAGTCAATCGTGACCGGAACCTGGCGGCGATCGGGTTTATCAAGTAGGGTGCAAAGCTTCAAGCTCTTCGGCTGATGGCTGCTTAACACCTGAAACGCTTTTGTGGTGGACAGGCCCGTATCAACAATGTCTTCCACCACAATCACATCCTGTCCGCTAATCACCGCAGCAGGCACATCCATCTGCATTCTAACTTCTCCCGAACTGGTCATGCCGGAACCGTAGCTCGACAGCTTGATCAGCTCAACTCGCTGAATGGGCGTTTGCATCTGGCGAATCAGGTCAGCCAGAAAGATAAACGAGCCTTTGAGGACGCCAATCACGACTGGATTGCGATCGCAATAGTCCTGATCGAGTTCCTGCGCCAGTCGCTGCACCGTATCGGCAATCTCTTGTTGGGAAATCAGCGGTACCAGTCGGTCTGTATTCATACCTAGTGTTGTGTCAAAACAATTTTGATGGTTGATGTGCCGCGCGGAGCGCGGCACATCAACCATCAAAACCCGTTAAAACAAAGTTGACAGACTACTAAATTAAGCAGCGCCATAAAAACGATGGGAGAAACCAAAACTGGCTCTCCCATCGCTTTCCTTTTGTTTTGAATTTCCAAAGGGGGATCAGACACGAATATTGCGTCCTTGGTAACCCCCCTTCTCTTATAGGGTTGTGTATATTTAAGGTCTTTATTTGAGCTGACCTTATTCAATCTAGATCTCAGTATCAGAGCAAAAATCGGTAACCTTGGGTTTCGTAATATTTTCTTTGTATTTCGACTTCTTGAGTTGAGTTGCGCTAGCTAAAGAAATGTAAATCAGTTGAGCCAATCAGTCTGAAACGACGCAATTGCAGGTGCTTGAGAATGCCGTTGCACAAATGGACAGGCTTGGGTAAAACAAGACTTGCTACTATGATTGACACTAGATATAGCTTAAGATCGTTTGTATTAGTTCGGGATTGACTTCGCTTTGGGATCGTCGATGAATCTTACCTCTGATCATCCAGTTCGAGTCGCGGCTGTTGGCACATCCAGTCAGCCCAAGCGCAAGGACGTTGATGCGATTCCCGCCGACATGACAACGTCGAACACCGATCCTGCCGATTCACTGAACTCAGGCAGCCTAAGAGTGGCCGAGGCAACCCCATCCTTCAGTCCAGCCAGCCCAAACTCAGAATCACCTGAAGCGGCCATCTGGGTAACAGCGCTAGTGGACTGTCCCGCTGCGGAGGATGTTTACACCTATCGCATTCCTGCTGGCTTGACCGTACAGCCCGGTGACGTGCTGAGCGTGCCGTTTGGGGCGCAACAGGTAGGTGCGATCGCACTTCAGCTTCAGTCTCATCTCCCTCCGCATTTAGAGCCAGAACAAATTCGTCCGGTTGAAGACGTGATCAGCGAGGGATTCTGTGCGCCCAGCTACTGGCTGCTGCTGCAAAAAGTGGCCCAGTACTACCAAACGCCGCTGATTCAGGTTGTGCGGACAGCGCTGCCGCCCAAGCTGCTGGGACGTTCTCAAGCGCGGATACGGCTAATCAAAACCGATATCTCTGATGGCGAGAAAGCGCTGCTGCTGCCTGCCGCCCAGCAAATTCTGACGCTGCTGCAAAAGTCAAAAACGGGCGACTATACCCGCATGTATCTCCAGCGCAAGGTGAAGCAGTTTCAGCGAGGACTGCGCCAGCTCCAGCAGGCGGGCTGGGTGGAGAGCTATTTGGAGCCGCCGGAATCGCCGCAGCCCAAGCTTCAGCAAGCGGTTACAGTTACGACTGATCCCAATGACCTTGATGCCGATATCGTCACCAAGCGCCAGCGCGAGATTCTGCAAATCCTCTGGCGCAACGGCGGTGACTGCTGGTTGACCGATGCGCTACAGCTCTGTCAAACCAGTTCCACCACGCTCAAAAAGCTAGAGCAAAAGGGCCACATTTCCATCCAAGATCGCGAACGACTGCGGATGGAGCCAGATTTTGTGCCGGCATTGGATCAGGCCAAAGCGCTGACGCCTGCTCAAACCAAGGCGCTCAACCACATTCATACCGCTGACGGTTCGACCACATTGCTCCTACACGGCGTCACCGGATCGGGCAAAACCGAAGTTTATCTACAAGCGATCGCACCTCTACTCAAAATCGGAAAGTCAGTGCTGGTACTCGTTCCCGAAATTGGCCTCACGCCCCAGCTCACCGACCGATTTCGCGCCCGCTACGGTCGCAGTGTTTGCGTCTACCACAGTGCCCTATCGGACGGTGAACGCTACGACACTTGGCGGCAGTTGCTCCAGGGTGATCCCTGCATCGTCATCGGCACTCGCTCAGCGGTCTTTGCGCCACTGCAAAACGTGGGGCTAATTGTTCTGGATGAAGAACACGATTCCAGTTTTAAGCAGGATCAACCTGTGCCCTGCTATCACGCCCGCACTGTCGCTCAATGGCGAGCGGAGTTAGAAAACTGTCCGCTGCTGCTGGGTTCGGCAACGCCATCGCTGGAAACATGGCAACAGGCAGTGGAGATCCCCCCTGCCCCCCTTGAAAAGGGGGGAGAACGAGTGGCGAACGATCAACAGGTATCTCTAGCGAACCAAGAGATCCCCCCTACCCCCCTTAATAAGGGGGGAGAACGAGTGGCGAATAATCAACAGGTATCTCTAGCGAACCAAGAGATCTCCCCTGCCCCCCTTGAAAAGGGGGGAGAACGAGCAGCGAATGATCAACAGGTATCTGTATCGGACAAAGGGATTTCCCCTGCCCCCCTTTTGAAGGGGGGTGCCGAAGGCGGGGGGATCGAACAACCCTTGACACCGCACCAACCCCGTCACATCTATCTTTCCCTGCCCCAGCGCATCCACGATCGCCCCATGCCCAAGATTCAGGTCGTTGATCTGCGTACCGAGTTTCGCGAGGGCAACCGCTCGATCATCAGTCGCCCGCTCCAGCTTGGCTTGGAAGAGATGAAAGCCAAAGGCCAACAGGGACTGCTATTTATCCATCGACGGGGACACAGTTCCTTTGTCTCCTGTCGCAGTTGCGGCTATGTGATGCCCTGTCCCGATTGCGATGTTTCCCTGTCCTACCATCGACCCTATGATCACTCACCGCCCGTCCTGCGCTGTCACTACTGCAACTATGCGCGATCGCAACCGCCAGCTTGTCCCGAATGTGGCTCTCAGTATTTGAAAAACTTCGGCAGCGGCACTCAGCGGGTGGTGCAGTCGATTCACGAACAGTTTCCGGATCTGAGCTGCATCCGATTCGATAGCGATACGACTCGTGCCAAGGGAGCGCACCGGGCGTTGCTGACTCGCTTTGCTCAGGGAGAAGCCGATCTGCTGGTGGGCACCCAAATGCTGACTAAGGGCATTGACCTGCCCCAGGTAACGCTGGTAGGTATTTTGGCGGCTGATGGACTGCTCTATATGAGTGACTATCGGGCCAGTGAGCGCACGTTTCAGACGCTGCTACAGGTGGCGGGTCGAGCAGGTCGTGGAGATGATCCGGGCCGAGTGATTTTGCAAACCTATAATCCCCAGCATCCGGTGATTGAGGCGGTGCAGAAGCAGGACTATGCGGCCTTTGCCGAGGCGGAACTTCAGCAGCGCCAGGAAACCCATTTTCCGCCCTACTGTCAAATTGTGCTGCTGCGGTTTAGCAGTCTCGATCCGGTTCAGGCACAGCAAACAGCGGAGCAGATTGCCGATCTGCTGGACGCACCAGACTCGATTTTGGCCCAGGTTGATCACCAACTGCTAGGGCCTGCCCCCGCACCGATTGTCCGAATTGCCCGCCGCTATCGCTGGCAACTAATGCTGAAGTTTCCGCTAGGCACTGATGTGCCAGATTTGAATGAGCTGAGAACCCACTGTCCGCGTCAGGTACGCCTCGCTATCGATGTCGATCCGCTGCACTTTGGCTAATGATTTGCAGCCTAATCTACTTAAACGGATGCCCTTCGCGTTCTTGACCTTGGGTGTCAATCCACCATTCGCGGGCACTCCAGGTGTTGCATTTCATGTGCTCTAGCGGTTGAATGAGTTGCCGTTCGGTAAAGCAAATATCGTCAAACCACGTCCAGCTAATCTGATCTTGTAGTTCTTCCGGTAAATCATCTAGCTTGAGTGGAATGATCGGATCGGCCATTTTTTCGTAGGGAATCGGAGCGCTTGAATTTTGAGTGTAGGGAAACAGCCCGATCTCGTGTAGATGATTTACACCTCGATAGTGGAACATTTTCACAGGTTTTGCACCATTGATTTTTCCTGAGTGCATAAACTCTCTGACGAGCGAACGATTAGAATCAATAAGATATTCATAAGCACCAAAAATACTTTTGTTACCTAAAAATCGGATGATTACACCTCGACTATAGGGGGCAAAAACCTTCTGTGAGAATTGATTGAACGCATCATCGGATTCAAATTGCAAGATCCAATCAGACCAACCAATCCGAAAATTTGGATCAGTAATAAAGAACAGATTGAAGACACCAATCCAACTCTCACTATATTTATTCGGGCTTCGCTTGAAGCGTTTCAAAGCTAGATCATAGTCATAATCAACCGTTTCCATAAGTTGAAGTAGTTCAGAGACTGATACTATCCCTTCAATTGAATTGCTAGGAATTGGAATCTGTAGGACTGAAACATCTTCAATCTCTCTCCACTTCTCTAAGAAGTCGTAGACATACTCAATTTTTGTTTCCCTACGAGTTCTGCTCCATGTTTCCGGAACGGCTCCACCTTCACTGGAATCAAAGAAACCAATATTGCCATCTGCATCAACGGCAAACCATTCCGTATCCATACTGTGAGCAGCGGGATAATCACACATTTCTTTGTCTCCAAACTGTGTCATTCAACTACGTTCCCCCACAAAAAATTAGCGGCAGATCCTGCAATGCCATTGCTAAAGCCTCAGCAGTCGGTGCCGTGAGTGGGTGGCGGGCAATCGTATACGAACACCAGCCCACTTGCTTATCCCAAGAAATTGAGCAGAAGCGGGGGCTTTTTTGACAAGCTGTTAGACAGCTCATTGACTGAAACGGCTGACCACCACTGACCTGAGCAATCTGCTTTGGCGTGGGCGTATCGGCAATTCGCATCGGCAAGTACACTATCCGATCATTGCCAATTCCCGCCTGATGAATCGCCTGCACCGCCTGAGCTACAGCCGCTAGTTTCGAGCGAGGCACCAAAAGATTAATACCGCCGCGAATGCCCAGCATCTCCAGTTCCTGCACCTGCTGGATCACCCGATTCACCTCCGCTGGTTGCTCGGGATAGTGAATCGACAGATGCACCTTATCCGGCTGAGCCGCCACCAGTCGATCCAGCATATCGCCATGCAGATGCAATCCATTACTCGTCAGCGACCGAAACACCGTACCACGCAATTGTCGCAGCACCTCAAATACGCTGGGATATTCCAGCGGTTCTCCACCACCAAACGAAACCGCCTGGGTTCCCTGCTGGGCACAGTCCTGCACAAACTGGACAACCTCTTCTGGTGCCCAAGTCGTTTGACCCTGCGGCTGGCTGTGGTTATAGCAGAAGTGGCAGTGCTTGCCGCACTGATTCGTCAGCTCTATTGAAATTCGCTCAATCATGCTCCCATTATCTCGCCATGCAACGGAAGAAGATGACAGCGAGTTCGGATGATTTATGAATTGAACTTACAAAAGACCTTGAGTTTTCGGATCGTTCTTTAGCTTACTCAGGATTGTCTTGATATCTTGTGTCCGATCTTTATGCACGATGAGTGTCGCTTGACCATCGCGCACAACAACCACATCATCCAATCCAATTGTGACGATGACCTCTTCATCATCAGAGGCATAAAACAGACTGTTTTGTGTATCTAGACCAATATGATGACCCAGTTCAACGTTAGTTTGGCCATTTTTCAACAGCCGCTCCAACGCATTCCAATCACCCAAATCATCCCATCCAAATACGGCTGGCATGACAAAAGCTCGCTGTGTTTTCTCCATCACGGCATAGTCAATGCTTAGCTTATTCAACGTTGGATAAGCGGCAACCCCTTGCTGCTTCAATGTGGCAATCAGCTCCGGCGCATAGGATTCTAGCTCTTGCAGCATGGTGCGAGTTTCGAAAATAAACATGCCGCTATTCCAGCTATAGCGCCCGCTGTCGATAAACGCTTCGGCAGTGGCGAGATCGGGTTTTTCCGTGAAGCGATTAACGGTGAATGCGTTGGTGGCGGAACTACTGGCCATACCCTCTACTGCAATCGGTTCGCCCTGCTCAATATAGCCATAGCCCGTGGACGGATAGTTGGGCTGGATACCCAGTGTGACGATACCGTGCTGAGTTGCTGCTAGGTTGGCAGCAGTTTGAAGCGTTTGTCGATACGCATCTTCATCCGCAATCCAGTGATCAGCAGGGAAAAAACCTGCGATCGCATCTTCCCCATAGCGTTGACTCAGTTCCAGTGTCGTCCAGGCCACTGCCGGAGCCGTATCCCGCCCTTCCGGTTCAACAAGTAAATTTTCTGAGGGCAAATTGGGTAATTGTTCTTTCACCCCCTGTTCCAGATGCGATGCCGTAATTACCCACAGTCTTTCCCAATCACCAGCCACGGGTAAGAGACGCTCCGCCGTCGTCTGGAGTAAGCTCTTACCGCTACCATCTAAACTCAAGAACTGCTTGGGACGCTGAATGCGGCTGAGTGGCCAGAAACGTTCACCTTTTCCACCGGCCAAAATAACGGGAATCAGAGAATTTTGCATGATTCAGTTCGGATTAGTTGAGATCAACAACGGCATCAGCCTGATTATGCAACCTTTCAAGCCAAAATCAAGTCTTTCAGGATAACCACACCATAACTTCAGCAATTCTAATCAAGACGATACTTCTGTTGATTCAATGACCAAGCTATAATCGCCCTAATGCGTCGTAACAAATCTAAAAGAATGGGTTTAGATTTAGCGCCGTATGTTGGTCTCATTTGAAATTCGGTCTAAATTCCGGATTGTTGTCGCGAAAGGCTAAGGCTGGTTTTTCTCACAAATTTGTCTCAGACCTGCATATTCGCAGGAGACCTCATTGTGGTAAGGGAGTGAAATGGCGTGGTTGAGGGAGTAAAACAGTCACATGACTCAGATATACCTACACAAGCAGATTCTAAATCGGATTTAGGCTCAGATCGAACTGTATCCACGGATGACTCAGTCAACCAATTTAATTCAATTGATCAAGAAGAGAACCTCAATTTGGATGCTGCTGAAACTGAATTAGAGCCGCGCCATCCTTGGCGAGGCTTCTTTTTAGGCTCCACCTTTTTCTTGACTGCAATTGTTTCAGCTGGGTTTGGGGCTTGGCTAGCCATGGTTTCGCCACTGCCGCCTCAGTGGTTTGCTCAAGCCCAAGAGAGTTTTTCGCTACGAGAATTGTGGAAGCGCGGCATTCGCTATCAGGTAGATCGCCCAGTTAATATCCTGATTATGGGGATTGATCGGGTACCCGATGCCGATCGTAATTCACCGGAAGTCCTCTCTGGCCGCACGGATACGATGCTGCTCGTTCGGGTTGATCCCAACGATAACCAGCTCACTGTGCTGTCGATTCCCCGCGACACGCAGGTTGAGATTCCCAACTACGGCGTCACCAAGATCAACCAGGCGAACGTGATTGGTGGCCCCAGTATGTCGGCTCGTGTTGTCAGCCGAACCTTGAACGATGTGCCAATTGACCGCTATGTGCGCGTCAGCACCGAAGCGTTTCGGGAAGTGGTGGATCTCGTCGGTGGGGTTGAGGTTTACGTGCCTGAACCGATGGAGTATGTTGACCAGACCCAGGATTTGTATATTGACTTGCCCCAGGGCTGGCAGACTCTCGATGGTAATGAGGCCGAACAGTTTGCCCGCTTCCGCAGCGATGGGTTTGGCGATATTGGTCGGGTGCAGCGGCAGCAGCAGTTATTATCGTCTCTGCGCGATCGTATTATGAGTCCAGCCATTCTGCCCCGGATTCCCCAAATTATGCGAATTGCTCAGCAGTATTTAGATACCAATCTCAGTCTGGAAGAAATGTTGGCGTTGGCAAATTTTGCGCTCAACCTGGATGAAGAGTCGTTCCAAATGGTGATGCTGCCAGGCCGCTTCAGCGATCCAAATGAGTATGTGGCTAGCTACTGGATTCGCGATCCGGACGCTGGCGATCGGATTATGAATGACTATTTTGGCGCGACGGTAACATCAGATATTACGCAGCGGGCAGCCCGAGACTTGCACATCGCTGTGCAGAACGCGACAGGCGAACCTTATATTGCCCGCGACGTAGCAGACTACCTCCAGCAGCAAGGCTTTTACGATGTCTATGTTGTCAATGACTGGCCGGATTCCATTCGACAAACCCAGATTATTGCCCAGCAGGGAGATGTAGAAAACGCTAGAGTTATCGAATCGGTACTGGGTACTGGTCGTGTTGTGGCCGCTTCGACGGGTAATATCGAGTCTGATTTGACAATTCGGATTGGTGAGGACTGGGTGCAGCAGTTTGCTTCTGATGCGGATGAGGCTGAAGCTGGTGAAACGTTAGAATAGCTGCAATTCTCGCCGATGGCTATGTCGATTGCCAGTTATGCCTTCATCTACTCAAGAGTCGCCCCAACCAGCTAATGTCCAATGCGTCTTCTCCAGATGAGTTGCTAAAAGCCCAGTCAAACAAAGCAGTTGGACTGAAGCGCTGGGCAGTGCGAGTTGCGATCGCACTTTGCCTAGCCCTCCTGTGGATTGCAATTACGGCTCAATCAACAGCTAACGCATAAACTCCAGAAAAAGCAGTAGCGCCGATCAGTGTCTGATCGGCGCTACTGCTTTTTCGATTAATTCAGCTAGGAGCGGTTATTCTACGTCCTAATCAACATGGCCACCGCTTATCTGGAAACGAGTTGAGCGGCTTCTCGACGCGGAATGTCATAGGTCAAGAAATCCTTCGCTAGAACCGTATTTGGGAAAATGGCCTGCGCTTCCGCCAGCAAATCCTCTAAACCAATCGGATTGCCGGGTGCATAGCGGGGACTGAAGTGGGTCAAAATCAACTGCTTGCTCTGTGCAGCCAGGGCAACTTGAGCGGCCATTGTCGAAGTTGAATGCAGCCGCTGATAGGCCATATCCGCGTCCTGGTGGGAAAACGTTGCTTCGTGAATCAGCACGTCAGCATCTTGAGCAAGATCTACGGCGCGATCGCAATAAATCGTGTCGGTGCAGTAGACCAACTTGCGTCCCACCTCAATCGGGCCACATAAATCGGCACCATTAATCCGCCGACCATCTGGCAGCGTAACCACCTCCCCCTGCTTGAGCCGACCATAGATCGGGCCAGGCGGAATTCCCAGCGCTTTGGCTCGTTCCACGTCAAACCGACCCGGTCGGTCTTTCTCCACCACCCGATAGCCGTGAGCCGGGACTCGATGCTCTAGCAGATCGCAGAATACGCTAAATTCATCGTCTTCGTAGACCAAACCAGGTGAGATAGTATGCACCTTTAAGGGATAGGCAAAGCGAGTCTGCGAATAGCGCCGACAGGCTTTGAGATAATCCCTTAAGTCAGGTGGCCCATATACATCGATTTGTTGCTGTGGACTACCCGCCAAACCGCAGGAGGCCAGCAGTCCCATCAGACCAAAAATATGGTCGCCGTGCATGTGGGTGATAAAAATGCGGCGAATTTGTCCAGCCTTCAGGTCGCTGCGCAACAGTTGATGCTGCGTGCCTTCGCCACAGTCAAACAGCCAAACTTCCGCCCGCTGTGGTAGACGCAAGGCCACACTCGACACATTGCGCGATCGCGTTGGCACACCCGAACTGGTTCCTAAAAATGTCAGCTGCAAAATAATTTGGGTTGAATACTCACTTTCATCATTATGACAAGAGGGTTCTTAGATGGCGATGGCGAGGGGAGGAGGGTGGATGAGTAGATGGGTGGGTGGGGAGATGGGGAGCAGGAGAACTAGTGCGAGGGGGACAGTTTAATAAGTGTCTTTTCAACTGGCTGGTTGGGGATTATAGCGGTTGAGTCAACGTGGAAATTGGGTGGGAACGGCTACATTCAGCGGGAAGAGAATCGATCTAGCGCTAAATGTAGAGTTTTGTTATGAAAAATTATTGAATCGTGAATCAGAAACTTTCTTAGTTTGTCCGTAGTCTTTGAACGTTAGCTGGCTCCGATGGTGTCTGTGTAGTTCTTCTATCGGGGAATTGAGGATATGAAGTGCGATCGCAGATCGTGTAATTTCTGACGATTGGTAACTTTTTCGTACATCCTTTTTCGACAATACGGTTTTGTCCGGGATCAAGCCAATGCTAACCTTGATCCAATTTGCTTTGGATTTGGCTGAAACTCAATCTATCAGCCGCAGTTTTAACTTAAAGTAGCAGTCCCAACCATCAGGAAATTCAGATTGAAACTGGCGTCAAAGAATAGAAGTTGATCGCAATGTTGGTCAGTCCCTTCTATCTGCGCTGACCCATTTGATATTTGTCCAAACCGCAATGGTGTGAGGTTCGTTTCTCCTTATGACACACACACAAACTACCCCAGTTCGTCTTTTATTTACGGCAATTACTCGGCTTCCCCAGCCTCGCTGGTGGGGAAGCCTTTTTATGTGGTGGCTATTTTTAATGGCACCAGCTGCTGCTCTCGAAATGCGAGTGGCAATTGAAGAAAACGTTGGTACAGTCACCGTTGGCAGCAACACCACTGCTGTTGTGCGAGATAGCGATGGTCAAGTCCTCGGTCAGCTGCCCGCAATGGGTTCATTCACTGCCGAAGCTGAATCCTCTGGGGTTGAAGTCGATCAGTGGTTCGATGACCAAATTTGGATTGAACCCAGCGAAGGCGGCTTTGTTTATATCAGCGATCGCTGGTATCGGGGCCGCACACTTCTAGTTAAAACCTCGGGTGGTTTAACGGCTGTCAATTACGTTGATCTAGAACACTATCTCTATAGCGTTCTGGGTGGCGAAATGAGCGGCAGTTGGCCGCAAGAAGCCCTCAAAGCTCAAGCGGTGGCGGCTCGCTCCTATGCGCTGTATCGTCGCCAAAAGTCTGCCACGCCTGTATATGACGTCGGAGATACCCCGACCTGGCAGGTTTACAAAGGCTTAATCGACGAGGCTCCCGGCACAATCAGCGCGGTTAATGCCACGGCTGGTCAAGTGCTGACCCACAACGGCCAAATTATTGAAGCGGTCTTTCACTCGTCGTCTGGTGGTCACACCGAAAACGTGGAAAATGTTTGGTCGCAACCGCTGCCTTATCTGCGAGGCGTACCCGATTTTGATGAAGGCGCACCCGTTTACCGCTGGGTTGCAGAACTCTCAGCTAGCGAAGTCAGCAACCGAATTTCTGGTGTCGGCAATGTCCTCTCATTTGTGGTCGAATCCACGACTCCCACAGGCCGCGTTCGGTCAGTCCGAGTCGTAGGGGATGCAGGCGAGAAGAGCCTGCGTGGCAATGAATTGCGAACGGCATTGGGTTTACGCAGCACGCTGTTGTTCTCAATCTCGCCCGAAATTGGTCAGGTTGCCAGCGCTGATGGTGTCCCGAGTCCCAGTGTTTTCCGTTTTGAGGGTGGTGGCTTTGGGCATGGTCTGGGCATGAGTCAGTGGGGCGCACATAATATGGCGCAACAGGGCTACACCTATGACCAAATTTTGACGCACTACTACACCAATACGGCTCTATCGCAGATTGACGTGCGTTAGCATTTTTTTCAAATATTGCACCAAAACCTAAGAGAGGGGGATTGAGCTACCGCGACGCGGCAGCTCAATCCCCCTCTCTCATCTCTCAGGTTTAAGAATAACGAATCAGGTCTAATCCCAAAACTCATCGAGATTAATGCGGGCAATTTCATTTTGCAGGTCTTGAAAGTAGCTACTTTCCGTAATCTTAGCTACATCTTGGGCTTTCTTTTTCTCATCAATTTCAATTTGCAGTTCTTGCAACTGGCGCTTTAAATCCGCCTCACGCAATTTGCGATCGCTAATATCCTGCACAATTCCTTCAAAGTAGAGCAGCTTACCCTTATCGTCTCGCACCGCGCGGGTGTTTTCTTCTACCCACATAATGCTGCCGTCTTTGCGATAGCTGCGATATTCAAACCCCTTGACCTCACCCCGATTCACCAACAAGTGCGTAAACGTATCGCGACATTCCGATTCAACGTAAATCTGCTCTGCAATGCTGGTGATGCTGTTGACCATATCGTCCGGTGAACTGTAGCCATACAGCCGTGCCATTGCCGGATTGACGCTGATAAAGCGGCCTTCGAGATTAGACTGAAAAATTCCTTCTAGGGCGTTTTCGTAAATACTGCGATAGTTTTCTTCGGCAATTCGCAGCGCTTTCTCGGCTCGCTTTCGTTCCGTTACGTCGATGCCAACTGAAACAATTGCTTCACCGTTTTGATACTTCTGTGCCGCAAACAAATAGGCTCGTTCTTCGCCATTGATGTTGACATCAATCACCTGAGAGGCTGACGTGTCGGAGTTAACCAAAAATTGCTGTAAAAAGATGGAAAGCTGATCACTACCGCGTAAAAATCCCACCTCTTTGCCAATAAAAGCCTCCTGGGAAATCTGCCAGTCATCGGCTAGTTTACGATTCACGCCCAGGTAAACTCCGTTGGAACCTATCCACGAAATTGGGCCAGGCACCGCATCAATTACCGCTTCTAGCTGATCTCTGGCTATCGCTAGCTCCTGCGATCGCTGTTGCAAACCGCGAATGGCTACCGTCAGCCCGGAAATCCCAATAACAGACAGCCCACCCAGCATCAGGAACGTACCTTTCAATCCCTGCCGAATCCGCGCCTGAAAGGCATCCAGCGGTTGAGTAATCTCTAAAATACCGCGCACATCGCCAACGACCCAATCAGTTTTAGGGCTGCCAGGGTAAGTATTATGGCAGGTGACGCAACTCGGCATCATGATGTCGGCCTCGGCATAGCGCAGCGATTGCCGTCCCTGAAAGTCTTCAACACTGATGTAGGGTTGAGCGGGATTTTGGCGC
This sequence comes from Thainema salinarum CENA647, assembly GCF_057732415.1. Classification (NCBI taxonomy): domain Bacteria; kingdom Bacillati; phylum Cyanobacteriota; class Cyanophyceae; order Leptolyngbyales; family Leptolyngbyaceae; genus Thainema; species Thainema salinarum. The sequence continues at coordinate 4,162,455 of NZ_JBYJZJ010000022.1, read as the reverse complement.
AGTTCCTGGAGGGCCTTCTCCTCGAACTCATCCTGTGGCCCACCATCTTCCTGATGCCAAGGAAACGGATAGTCACTATAAACTCGAATTGACATCTCTGGGTTGTCTTCCCGAAGACGGCGGCTTAGCTCTAGCAAAAACGTTGCGGGCAGGGGAATGGCGCTGTCTTGTGATAGATAGTCATGCGTGACCTGAACGTTATCGTCTGGAACTCTGGCAACGGCTTCTGAGCTATACACCGTACGCGCTTCTCGCATTGCCTCAGCCGAAAGCACCGCGTTTTGCAGTGCCTGAGTCTGAACCAGATCGTTAGAAAGCCATGACATATTCCATAGGGTCGCGATGACGACCGCCATGAAGAGGAGTGTCAGCAGCGTGACTGTTCGGTAGGTCAACAGTCTAATCAAGCCGTGCCAGGCAGAACGAAGAAAAGTCATAGGTTTGAACAAGCGCACTCTTTAAAGGGGCATTAAAAGGGGCATCAACAATAAACAACTCAACACCGTATGAAACAGGATTAGAAACCTTAATTTCGTTCAATCTGAGTTTATGGTGATGCATCCCTCTAGCACTTGCCGTGTTTGCTGTCACTTGTTTGGTCGTTTGGGGGCAATGCGGCAGGGTTAGGGTTGTAGTGGAGGGTGATTAGTAGAGGTTGATAGTTAATGGTTGGTGGGTAGTAGATGCTGTTGCGATCGCACTTTTGCCATCTAAGTTAAGGAGAAAAGTGGGCAGATCTTGAATCTAGCACTGCTCTGACCGCTTTTTGCTGATCGCGGTGGGTCATCCAGCGGTGGTAGGTGCGGTTGTGAATGGCTACGGAGTGCCCCATCATGCGGGCGGCGACGGTATCGGGTAAACCTATGTGGATGGTGCGCACGGCCCAGGCGTGACGCAGGTCGTAAGGTGAAAATGGGATTTGATAGCGGCGAAACTGGGTGCTGACCTGTTGGCCTACCCGTTGCAGTGTGGTTTGGGTTAGATCTGTGTTTAACGGCGGCAGACGAATATCGCGCAGGTTGAACTGCTCCACCCAGTCGGGATAGAACGGCCAGACGGTGTGCTCACCCGTTTTGGTAGTTTCCAGAACTGCGATCGCAGCTTCTGGATCACCACTAACCAAGCTGGAATAGTCGCAGAAAAATACCTCATGATTACGCAACCCATAAGTTGCCATCACGCCATAGACAAACTGCCAAGCCGGGTTAGGAATTTTGCTGAAGTTGGTCAAGATGTCCTCATCGGTGGGCAAGCGGCGGGGCTGAGTGCGTCCGGTGCCGTAGTTGCCCCAAAAGTCCTTTAGATCATTGGGCAGTTCTAGATTCAAAAACTCGGCAAATGCGCCCAGCGCCGTGCAGCAGACCTGACGACTGCGGGAATTGGCGCGGGTGGCTTTGACGGTGGCGTAAATTGATTCAACGAGCGTCAGCATCGGTCGCTGTCGAACGGTTTCAAGTAGCTGACGTAAATACGGTGCGTAGGCCGTTTCCCAGGTAGTGCGGCTGGATGCTGGGCGGGATGTTCGATCTGGATCAGCCAGAAACTGAGCGTGAAAGGCATCCATTTGCTCAGTCAAATCCATCTGACTGAGTCGCTTGCCGTTAGCAACCGGTAAATAGTCATGCCAGCTAAAGCTGTTTTGAATCAACTGAGCCGCAATCACTTTGGCTTCTTTCTCGATTTCTTTCAAACCGCTAGGCGTTGCCGGCAGTCCCAGGCTCAACCGCTGCTGATGAGGTCGTCTGCGATCGCTGTCGGGTTTGGGCGGAAACGTACCTCGTAGACCCAGCTTTCGGCCGCGTCGCTCTACCTGTAAACCCAAGCGAGCCACCTTGAGCCGCTGATTCAGCGTACTAATCTTTTCGTCAATGGGCGAAATCTCTGCCATAAGTCATACGGTAAAAATTCACTTCTCAACCCGGCTAGAGTTTAATAAGCTTTAATAAGGATTTAGGATCATACATCCTACTATTGAATTCTTTAACTTGGCCGGACTTTGCTTAAATCAAGATCTTGCAACGATTTTGGTTGAAATTTACGTTCGAAGCCAGCAATATCTTGTTACGATCAGTGAAGTTTATTAAAAGCGCTCGAAAACAGGAACAGCCATGAGTCGTGTTGGGGTTTTACTGCTAAATCTAGGTGGGCCAGAGCAGTTGGATGATGTTGGTCCATTTTTGTTCAATCTATTCTCAGACCCCGAAATTATCCGGCTGCCGTTTCCGTGGCTACAAAAGCCGCTGGCCTGGTTCATTTCGACCAATCGGACTCGCACGTCTCAAGAAAACTATCGTCAAATTGGCGGTGGCTCGCCGCTGCGGCGCATTACCGAAGAACAGGCGCAGGCGCTGCAAAAGGAGCTACAGCAGCATGGCCACGAGGACGTGATGGTCTACGTGGGCATGCGCTACTGGCATCCCTTTACGGAAGAAGCGATCGCACGCATCAAACGCGATCGGATCGACGAACTAGTTATCTTACCGCTGTATCCCCAGTTTTCCATCAGCACCAGTGGTTCCAGCTTTCGGGTGCTAGAGCGGCTCTGGCTAGAAGATCCGCTTTTACAGCGAATTAACTACACGGTGATTCCGTCTTGGTTTGATCGACCCGGTTATCTGCGGGCAATGGCCGATTTAGTTGCCCAGGAACTGGATCAGTTTCCCAATCCCAATGATGTCCATGTCTTCTTCAGCGCTCATGGTGTGCCCGTCAGCTACGTCGAGGACTCCGGCGATCCCTACCAAGCGGAAATTGAGCAGTGCTCAAAGCTGATTATGCAGACCCTGAATCGCCCCAACGCTTGGACATTGGCCTATCAAAGCCGGGTTGGCCCAGTGGAATGGCTGCAACCTTACACTGAAGATGCAATTGAAGATTTGGCAGAACAGGGCGTGCGCGACATGGTTGTCGTTCCCATCAGCTTCGTCTCTGAGCACATTGAAACGCTGCAAGAAATCGACATTGAATACCGCGAAATCGCTGAAGAAGCTGGTATTGAGAACTTCCGGCGAGTTCCAGCCCTCAATACTCACCCCATCTTTATTAACGACATGGCCGACATGGTCGAGGAAGCCCTGCGCTCTCCCCAACAGCGGTTTGAAGATGTTGTGCATCCCGGTAAAGACACCAAAATATATCCCCAAGAGCGCTGGGAGTGGGGCTTGACCACCACCGCCGAACGCTGGAATGGTCGCCTAGCCATGATTGGCTTTATTGCCCTACTAGTTGAGCTGATCACAGGTCATGGGCCGCTCCATTTTGCGGGCATTCTCTAGCAGCAAACCTGGCGTAAATCTCATCAACTCAAGATCTAAGCCGCAAGATCAACCGGATTGCCGTAGCATTAGCCTGTAGTCATGCCAGGCTGAGTCCTATCGGCCTGTCATTAGGCAAGTTGTCAATCGTCAAATCATCATGTCAGAAACGGGCAAGCGAGTTGTAGTCGTCGGTGCAGGTTGGGCTGGGCTCGGCGCAACCTATCATTTAGCTAAACAGGGATACGAGGTCACGCTTTTAGAAGCGGGTGCCCATCCAGGCGGATTAGTGGCAGGCTGGGAAACGAATCAAGGTAAGTCAGTCGAAGCTGGGATTCATGGCTTTTGGTATCCCTACTACAACATTTTTTCGCTGGTTGACGAACTGGCGCTTCAGCCGTTTACGCCGTTTATCCAATCGGCTCAATATTCACCCGCTGGTCTGGAAGTTGAATCGCCCATTTTTCAGCATCAGCCGCCTTTGCCGAGTCCGCTAGGCACGTTTCTCTACACCCAATTCAAGCGCTTGCCGCTGGTTGATCGCTTGTCAGCTCTGCCGCTGCTCTATGCCGTGATTGACTTCGACAACTCCGACGAGGCTTGGCAGCGCTACGATCGCGTAACCGCACGGGAACTCTTCAAACAGTTTGGCGTTTCCGAACGGCTCTATCGCGAGTCATTTGAACCGATGCTGCTGGTCGGCCTTTTTGCGCCCGGAGAACAGTGTTCCGCTGCTGCCGCTCTCGGGATGCTCTACTTCTTCATCCTGGCTCATCAGCCGGATTTCGACGTGATGTGGTGTCGCGGTACAGTTGGTGAGCAGATTTTCCGGCCTTGGGTGAAGGAAATTGAGCAACTGGGCGGTCAGATTCTGCCCCATCAGCGCGTCAGCGATGTTTTGGTAGACAAGGAAAATTGCGATCGCATTACTGGCGTTGTCTGTGGTGATAAACAGTTTGAAGCCGATGCCGTCATCTTTGCTGTCGGCATTACGGGCATGAAAAAAATTGTGGCTGGCAGCCCAACGCTGCGAACTCGACCCGAGTTCCGCAACTTGAGTAATTTGGGCGCAATTGATGTCCTGGCGACGCGCCTCTGGTTTGACCGCAAGATTGATATTCCTAAGCCATCAAACGCCTGTTTCGGCTTCCATCCCACCACAGGCTGGACGTTTTTCGATCTCAATGCCCTGCACGATCAGTATCGTCACGCCCCTGGCAGCGTTGTTGAAGCCGATTTTTATCATGCCAATCAGTTTTTAGGGCTAGACGATGAGGAAATCATTCCCCTGGTTCAGCGAGACCTAGCTGCTTGTGTGCCGGATTTCCGTGAAGCGAATGTCGTCGATTACAGCGTGATTCGCCTGCCGCAAGCCGTCAGCCACTTTGCTCCGGGTAGCTATCGCTATTTGCTACCTGCTCAAACTAGCTTCGATAACTTGTTTATGAGTGGCGACTGGATTGTGAATCGGCATGGTTCTTGGTCACAGGAAAAAGCTTACGTAACCGGATTAGAAGCAGCGAATCTGGTTATCAGTCATTTGGGACAGGGACAAGCCGCCCCTATCTTGCCTGTTCAGGCCGATGAACCGCATATTCAACTGGCGCGATCGCTCAATCGCACGGTTCGGGATTTTGGCAATGCGCTTTTGCCCCAATTTTGGCTACCGTAGAATTTGAGGACTCCTATCGGTACTTCTTGGGTACTCATACATGATCAAGCAGCTTTTCCTATTGCTGATTCGCGGCTACCGTCGGCTGATTTCGCCACTCTTTCCGCCGGTTTGCCGATTTCAGCCTACCTGTTCGCAGTACGCGCTCGAAGCCATTGATCGCTTTGGTGTGATTAAAGGTAGCTGGCTAGCCGTTCGTCGCATTACTAAGTGTCATCCCTTTCATCCTGGCGGCTACGATCCGGTACCGCTGCCGCCATCGGTCGATCAGCACGATTCATGCCAGTAGGTTTTGCTCACATTTTGCACAACAACTCAACAGATATCGCTGTAATGTCGGCAAGATAATCCAGTTGGGGGTTTGATCAGTTCATCAGTCGGATCTAAGGGCCTCGACTGGATCAAGCCGACTAGCTTGTAAGGCTGGTACAAAGCTGGCACCAACGCCAACGACTAGGGCAGAACCCAGAGAAATAATGATGGTGCGCTGCTCAAACTGATAGGGCAAGTTAAACGTGGTGGCGACGATGCGGGTTAGACCGTGGACGGTTGCGATCGCAATTACTCCTCCGACGACGCTGATCACTACAGATTCCAGGATGAATTGCAGCATCACGTCTCGCTGAGTGGCACCAATAGCGCGACGCAGGCCGATTTCAGCGGTGCGTTCGGTGACGGAGGCAATCATAATGTTGGCAATGCCCACACCACCGACGAGCAGCGTCACCATACCCACGGCAGCGAGCGAGCGAGAAGCTAGAGTTAAGACACGCTGCTGTTCTCGGATATCCTCGACGTTGTTCCACGTCCCATACTTCTGCTCTGGTGATCGCTGCGTGAGCAATACCTTTGCCTGCTCTTCCAACGGTTTAATGGTGTTCAAATTTTCAGCATGAATAAGCATATTGTTGAGATTGCGATCGCCCTGTAGCGCGTGGTGCAAGGACATAGGAATGTAGGCTTCGCCTTGCGGGGCTTCATCTTCTTCGTCAATTTTGGCTTCTACGACTCCAATCACTACATAAGGACGCTGATCGACGTACACTCGTTGACCAACCGGATCAGCATCAGTTTGGCCAAATAAGCTATCGGCTAGGAAGCTATCAATTACCAATACCGAACGGTAGTTATTAAAGTCGGCTGGGGTAAACAGCCGCCCTGACAGCAGCCTGCGTCCGGTATTGTCTAAAAAGTTTTGCGTCACCGCCAGCACAAACGGATTTGACTCTTGATCCTGAAAAAGCATTGAGCTAGCCCCAGCATAGGATAGGGCGCTCACCGAGTCAGATTGCCCCAAGCGCTGCTGTAAGAATGTCAAATCATCGGTTGTAAATCGACGGTAGGTTTTGCCAGGTTCCCAACGTGGATAGACAATGACGCTGGGCGCATCTCGCTTTTGCAGTTCCTGCTGAATGACAGCGCGACTGATGCTGCCCACTTGCAGCGTGGCGCTGACGGCAGCGACGCCCATAAATACGCCCACCATTGATAAAGTGGAGCGGACGGGATTTCCGCGCAGGGCATGAAACGTGAGACGCAGCAGATCAGTTGATGAAAGACTCATTGGCTTCAGGAGATGCGGAGGAACTGGGGGATTCAGCTTCAATCGGTGTGCCTGCGGTCAGAGGCTGATCGGGCGATGGCACGATAATTTGGTCGCCTGGTTCAAGACCGTCGGTGACTTCAACCGTGACGAGTCCTTCAAGACCCAGTTCAACGGGGCGCTGCTGCGCTTGTCCCTGGTCATCAATCACCCAGACAAACGGGTCTTCACCATTGCGCTGAATCGTTTCGGTACCCAGCGCTATCACATCAGGACGCGATTTCAGAATGATTTCGACGTTGACCTGGCTACCCGGAATCAAAGTACGCGTTGGCTGATCCAGTTGAACCAGTGTCGTCACAACCGACTGAGCCGACTGTTCGCCACCATTGCTGCTATCGTCGGTGACCGCTAGCGGTGAAAGATAGACCACTCGCCCCATGTAGATCTCTGGATTAGGGCCAATGACGCTGACACGGGCTGTTTGACCGACTTTGACGCGGGCGGCATCCAGGGTAGACAACTTCAAACGGACGACCTCTTCCGCTGGATCGCCCAGGGTCAGCAGATCGGTGCGAACCTCAACCCCATCGCCATCTAGAACGCCGATATTCAGGATCATGCCGCTAATCGGTGCTGTGACCACGGTTTCACGGAGCTGCTGCTGCACTTTTTGATCCTCCACTTGCAGCCGATCTAGCTCTAGCAGCGCTTTGTTGGCTTCAGACTGGGCATCCCGCAGTTGAGCTTCGGTGTCGCGAATCTGCTCCTGCTTATTAAGAATTTCCGTTCCTGTTTCTGCGATCGCACCTTCAGTTACTAACTGACTCAACCGCTCCAAATCGGCCCGATAGGCGGTGAGCTGCACCTCTGCTTCGGCGATCCGCTGGCGACTGCGCTGGAGGGTTTCTTCCTGTTGAGCAATCAGCAGTTGCTGGTTTGTCGTGGCTGTTTCCCGCTCGGCATTGCGTAGGGTAATCAGAGTTTGTCCCGCTGTGACGCGATCGCCAGAGTTGACGAACACCTGTTCAACTGCTCCTTCTGTGGGGGAGGTCAGAGTTTGCTGATCGCCCAGTTCGACGGTGCCGCTGGCGTTGATTGTTTCTTCGACGGTATCCCGCTCGACGGTCAGAACCCTGGCGCTGACGGCTTTGGGAGGCTGTTGCTGCCAGAATAGATACGCCAAGACGCTGCCTGTGCCTAAAAGTGCGATCGCGCTGGCGGCAACAATCCATCGTGATCCATTTTTGAATGCTGGTAGAGACTGTGAACCCATGTGTACACCTGATGTCAGGAGTAAATCTGCATCCTAATTTAAAGCATGTTCAAATCAAATATTTCGGACAACTTACCGAAATTTATTGAAAATGATAAGTGCGATCGCAGATCCACTTTCCTGATTGGGCATTCTCAAGTTGAAGATCTTAAGGAAAAGAACCTTCTACTGAGTTAGAAATCGAAGTTTGCCAGGTTGACTAAACCAGAACCTAACATCTTCTCGAAATAGCAGTGGAAATCTGATCTAATATTGTGGTCTCGCCAAGGAATTAAGAGTTCATGCAATCCTGGAAAAATACTGAAAAACGGGCAATCCTCAAGCTTTTAATCTGGCTAGCTACAAGAGACGGAGAGATCTCTAAACAGGAATTAGAATTCTTGGAAAACGTTGCCCTACACCTGCAAATTGATCCTCTACCGCCAGTGAAAAATGTGGATTTAGCGGAACTTCAAACTATTCTGCTTGATCTTAAAACCACGGCGTCTAAGCAGTTCGTACTAGAGTTACTGCTCCAGATGTCTTTTGCAGATGGTGTCTACGATGCACGAGAACGGGTGGCTATCAGTGAAGTAGCTAAAGTTCTTGATGTTCCTTGGTCAACTATTGAAAATATTGAGCATGACTTGGTTGAGCGATTCCGCAACACCCTAGAAGAAGCAAAGAAAAACACAGAAAACACTGCTCAAGACCCCAAATCTTGGGATTGGGGGAAAGTTGCTCAAATAGCAGGTGTAACAATTGTTGGAGGTGGTGCAATTGCTTTAACAGGTGGATTGGCAGCACCAATAATCGGGGGAGCAATCGGCACGACTTTCTTAGGTTTAAGTGGTGCAGCAGCTACCTCGGCAGGTCTGGCCTTTTTGGGTGGTGGTTCACTTGCCGCAGGCGGATTTGGTATGGCAGGCGGAGGTCTTGTTGTACAGGCAGCTTTAGGAGCTTGTGGCGCTGGAGTTGCAAATTGGAAAGCAAATCATCGATTAGGCGATATTAAAGAGTGGGATATTGAGCATATCGGAGGTGAAGGATTACACATTTGTCTTGGGATCAGTGGCTTTCTACAACAAGGCGAACAATCTAGCGATGTGTGGTCAGCTCTTCAGCAATCCTTTCCTCAATCCTGTAGCTATGATCTGAAATGGGAATCCAAAAAACAACAAGATCTTTTTAAGGTTCTGACCTCTGTTTCCTTAAAAGGCATCTCCGGCGGATTCATAGCTAAAGCCGCAATGTCTGCAACTAAAAAAGCATTTGGAATGGCGGCAATGCCAGTTGCTGCATTTTCTGCCCTCAACATTATTAGACAATCCCTGGGGTGTAGCTAAAAACCGTGCAGAGCAAGCTGGCAAGCTCTTGGGGAATTACATCGCTGATGGTGAATTTGGAGGCTTACCAATTACCCTCGTTGGCTATTCCTTGGGAACACGAGTCATCGTTGCAGCACTTGATCAACTAGCAAATCGAGGCGTGTCAGGAAAGGTATTTGATGTATACCTACTCGCAGGTGCAGTAGCACAAAACGACCCTCGGCTAGAACGTGCTAGGCAAGTTGTCGAAGGCAATATCGTAAACGTCTATTCCCAAAAGGATTTAGTCCTAGCCTATGTTTACCGGACAGCGGAATGGCTAGCTAGCCCAATTGGTATGAGCGAATTAGAAATGGATGGCGTTCTTAACCTAGATGCTACTGAACTTGTAGGTGGACACCTGGACTACAAAACCCATCTCCCGGAAGTTTTGTCTGAAATCAACGCCTTGCTAGGTCGCTCTCATCAAAAATTCTCTGAAGCCGTTTCTGACTCTGAAACAAATTCGCTAATCGAAACACTCAGATCGCGGCTTAATCAAGTTCCTGGAATGACTAAAGCAAACCGTGCTGATTTTCATCACTCTCAGCCTCTGCTCAAATTCCAAAACGGTGTTCAAGTACATATCTGGAAGAATCCATTCGGTGTGGATCATGTATTTATCCGTGATGAAAACAAGCGCTGCGTCTATGGCGGTTATGTAGGCTGGATTCATTCCTCCGGTTTAGAAGTCACTTTACAGACATTGCAGCGAGACTTCGCTAAAGAGCTGAAATAGTGCGATCGCAGGTTGAGAGAATTGAGAAGTGCAATCTCAAGTTGAGGAGGGGTGAGGTGCGATCGCGAGTTTTTCTGATTGAATCAACCTAAACTTTGGCTGATCGGTTTAGACTGAATCTACAATCATCAACTTTCAACTTTCTATGTCTGAAGTGGTCGAAATTCCAGTTGAACTCACTCAGTTCCAGCTTCCACAAGCCGTTCAAGATCGTCTGCAATTCCTGCTAGATCGGCAAGACGAAGGCCATGTACTGTCTCATGCGGAGCGTCAAGAGGCAGAAGGACTAGTTGAATTAGCAGAGTTCTTATCTCTACTCCGCTTACGGTCTACACGTGTTACGAAGCGCTCATAATGCCGACCATTCCCGCTGCTTTGCGTCGGCTTGTCATTGAACGAGCCAATAACCGCTGTGAGTACTGTGGCATTTCTCAAGTTGGGCAGGTTGCCACATTTCACATTGATCATGTTGTACCAGTCGCGGCTTCTGGTAAAACAATCGCTGAAAATCTGGCTCTTGCTTGTGTGTCTTGTTCGCTACGTAAAGGAGCACGACAAGAGCTTGAAGATATTGAGACGGGTGAAATTGTCTTAATCTTTAATCCTCGCCAACAGGTTTGGCAGGAACATTTTGTTTGGGATGATGTGTACGTTGTCGGCTTAACGTCCGTAGGTCGAGCAACTATACAAGCTCTCGATTTGAATCGGCCTACAATGCTAGCCATTCGCACAGAGGAAAAACTGCTAGATCGTCATCCGCCTCCGTAAGTGCGATCGCAGATCCAGATCGCAATATAAAACTAGACTTCCCACATCCCCCACTAATCCTTTACAGCCTCTACAGCCCTCTACAGCCTTCCCTCAACCTCTAGAACAACAAAATATTTACCAAAAGCCATTCCAGAACCGATGCGTGGGAAACTGGATCTTCGCAAGGTAGAACAACGACTTCGATCCGTGACTCCATCTTCTTCCACCCATTCCGCTCCCGCTCAAGGTACGCCAGATACCGCTCACGCAGCCCCCGAAACCGCTCATGAAACTCAGGTTCGCAAGGCCGATCATCTGCGGATTTGTCTTGACGAAGACGTGCAGTTTCATCGCACAGGCAATGGTCTCGACCGCTATCGGTTTGTCCACTGCTGCCTGCCCGAATTGGACTATCAGGATTTGGTGCTGAGTACAACGTTCCTCGGCAAATCTCTAGGTGCGCCGCTGCTGATCTCCTCCATGACGGGCGGCACCGAGCAGGCCAAGCTGATTAACACTCGACTGGCCGAAGTGGCGCAGCAGTATCGCTTAGCAATGGGCGTCGGCTCGCAGCGGGTGGCTGTAGAAAATCCAGAGCTGCAATCGACCTTTTCTATTCGTGCGATCGCACCCGATGCGCTAATTTTTGCCAACCTCGGCGCGGTGCAGTTGAACTACAGCTACGGCTTAGAACAGTGCCAGCAGGTGGTGGACTGGCTGGAAGCCGATGCGCTGATTCTGCACCTGAATCCGCTGCAAGAGTGCGTCCAGACGCGGGGCGATACGAATTTCAAGGGACTGCTGGCAAAAATTGAAACTCTCTGTCAGCAGTTGCCTGTCCCAGTCATCGCCAAAGAAGTCGGTAACGGCATCTCGGCTAAAATGGCGCAGCGGCTGATTGACTGCGGCATCAGCGCCATTGACGTGGCGGGCGCGGGCGGCACCTCCTGGGCACGGGTCGAAAGTGAGCGAGCGCAGGACTTCAAGCAGCGCCGCTTGGGCAATACCTTTGCCGATTGGGGCTTGCCGACTGCTGATTGTATTACTTCGGTACGTGCGATCGCACCTGAAATCCCCCTAATCGCTTCCGGTGGACTGCGGACAGGTTTAGATGTAGCGAAAACCATTGCGCTGGGGGCAGATCTAGCGGGACTGGCTTGGCCATTTTTGCAGGCCGCATCGGATTCAGAAGCGGCAGTTTATGATTTAGCTGAGCTATTGGTCGCCGAAATCTCGACAGCTATGTTCTGCACTGGTAGCGCAACGCTAGCGGATCTGAAAAATCCCGATATCCTCCAGCGGCTGAGCTAAGCCATCCAGCAACTGTTCTGAAACCCCCAAAATCCTTTTGAAAGGCTCGCAATATCAGCCCTTTCAAGATTCTGGGGTTTTCTCTTAATCTTTGAAAACTGCTTTTGCGCCTAAATGCCCCGGTTTGGGTCATAGGGTCTGCCGAAATCTCCTAGGAGCGAATTGATATTTTTATTAGAACGGATTCAAGCGTTCCATCAAGTTCACTTCGAGTCCATTCGTAATTATCGATTACCCCTATCGACTCACATCCTGTAAGGAGTTTCTGATGCAAACCAATATCAACATCCAACGTCCCACTGTACAGCGCGGTTCTCAAGGTGCAGTTGTAAAAGATTTACAGCACTTACTCAATCAGCGTGGCCCCATCCAGCTTCAAGTTGATGGCATCTTTGGCCCTCAAACTGAGTTCGCAGTCAAAGTAATGCAGTACCGTCTGTTTCTGGCAGAAGATGGTATTGTTGGCCCCAAAACCTGGAAATCTTTAGACGCAGGCTATCCAGTTGATATGCCAGTTCTGCGTTCAGGTAGCCGCAATGAGCATGTTGAGCGCCTGCAGCGAGTATTCTCTGGCTTCGACAATCTGATCTATCCGCTGTATCATGCTGGCCCAATTGATGGCATTTTTGGCCCCAAAACGGAAGCCGCGGTCAAAGTGTTCCAAGGCGAATATCGCCTCGTTGTCGATGGCATTGTTGGCCCTCAAACTTGGATGGCACTGTATACCCTATCTAGCCAAGTTAGCCACGCAACGCTGTAGTTTGCTTTCAAGCTAGTCCCAGAAGCAATCCTTCTTTGACTACTTTCATCTGACAAGTTCTCTACTGATAACTGAAGCCCTTCTGGTCAGCGAGTTGACACAGAAGGGCCTTTTTTGATCAGAACATCTCTTCGTTTTTCCACGGTGAGAAGGGAGCAGAATAGGGAAAGCTCCTCTCTCTATAGGCAAAAACTTTAGGATAGAGCCACAGGTTGACAAACTTTAAGACTCTACAGATGAATATTGGCGATGCTGCTGCGGGGATTCATTGTGCGGCTGTCGCGAATTTTTTCGTAGCACTCGCGCTCAACCTCGCTGAGAGTCTTCGGTGGTACAATTTGCACCCGCACAAGCTGATCGCCACGTCCGCCTTTGCGGTTTGGCCAGCCTTTGCCCCGCAGTCGGAGCGACTGACCAGAGCGGATACCAGCCGGAATCGTCATGGTGACAGAACCATCCGGTGTCGGTACATCAATTGAGCCACCTAACGCAGCTTCATCCGGTGCAATCGGCACTTCGCAGGTCAGATTATCGCCATCCAGCTTGAAGAACGTATGGGGCTGGAGCTGCACATTCAGGTACAAATCGCCCCGCTTATTCGATCCCATTGGATCGGCCACACCTTTGCCCCGCACCCGAATCCGACTGCCATTTCTTGCTCCGGCGGGAATCCGTACGTCAATCACCTCAGTCCCCAAATTGAGTCGCTTTTGGGCACCGTGGAAGGCTTCGCTAAAGGTCAGGGAAATAGACGCTTCCTGGTCTAAGCTGGCACCAGCGGTTGAGCCTCCCCGGCCACCAAACCCCGTAGCGAAATCATCAAAGCCACTAAAACCACCTGCGCCCCGTGGCGAGCCACCATAGCCATAGGTGCGGCTTCGGCCTCCAGCTGCGCCACCCGTGGAGAAGCGCCCCAGCAGTTCGTTAATAAACTCGTCAAAGCTGCCGTAGTTGCTGAAGTCAAAGCCACCCACGCCGCCGGGTGCGCCACCTGCCCAGCCACCCGCCTGTCCGGCTTGCTTCCAATATTGACCAAACTGGTCATACTTTTTCCGCTTATCGGGATCAGACAGCACCTCGTAGGCTTCATTGACTTCTTTAAAACGAGCCTCGGCTGCTTTATCGCCAGGATTCAAGTCAGGATGATATTTACGGGCCAATTTGCGATAGGCTCGCTTAATTTCGTCAGCATTTGAGCTTTTGTCTACTCCCAGAATGGCGTAATAGTCTTTGAAATCAGTTGCTGCCATCCAAATTGCCTCCTGCTTGAACTTGTTCGTTCGATACGTCTGATCTAATCTGCCCTGAGGCTTGCAGAGAAACCGGGCGTTTTACGTAAATTAAGATTCTAATCAGATCGTCCTGGGACTGTTATACGTACATTGGTGTAGCGTAGCTCAGACGATCAACTATTTTTAACTTTAGATATTTATCTAGTCTTAACGATTCTAGTCTTAACGATATCAAAGGGACTGATACTGTCAGGTTCGGTTCTGACCGACCTGCGATCGCAATATCCGCACCTTAACCAAAATTTGCCTGAAATTCCCGCTCAACCGCTTGTGCCAGGATTTGATTTAGGTAAATATGGACAGTTAATTCATTCTTGTTTTACATCATCTTATAGCGTCCTATGTCTGCGACTGTCTCCCCCCTATCAGCGGCTACGTCTCAAGTGATGAACGGCGTGGTGAATGGCGTCCTAGCGGTCAAGCCGCTGGCGCAGTTAGCCAAGACCCGTGCCCGCTCCATGATGGTCAAGCGAGCCGAAACCATTGGGGTGCAGTGGCGACAGGAAGTCCACGATCTGCGATCGCGCCAGTCGGGAGCCGAATTTGATGCCGCTTGGGAGCAGGATTTGGCCGCGATGACCGATCCCAATTTGGCCTATCCCGACTATTACACCACCAGTTTTCACGCCTACGACGAGGGCAATCTGGGCTGGACACCTGCCATGGAGCTAGATGTGGCAGCCCGTGCAGTTCACGCCCGTATCTGGCCGGAATCGGGCGCACAAGGCGATGCCCGCCTGCGGCAGAGCTACCATGATGTCCTGACGGCACAACTGCCGACTGCGCCCGAGACGATTGCGGACTTGGGCTGCGGCGTGGGTTTGAGCACGTTTACGCTGCAAGATACGTTTCCCAACGCGCAACTGACGGGTGTGGATCTGTCGCCCTACTTTGTCACCGTCGCGCAGTATAAAGCTCAGCAGACAGCGCACTACCAGTCCATGCGGTGGGTACATGCCGCCGCTGAAGATACACCGTTATCCAGCGGCTCATTTGACTTAGTATCCGCCTGCCTGATGTTCCATGAACTGCCCCAGTCGGCTGCGATCGCAATTTTGCAAGAAGCTCGTCGCCTGGTACGTCCTGGTGGTCACGTAGCTATTATGGATATGAATCCCCAATCGGAATTTTTGAAAACCATTCCGCCCTTTGTCTTCACGCTGCTCAAAAGCACCGAACCCTATCTAGATCAGTATTTTGCGCTCGATCTAGCCCAGGCGATTGAATCAGCGGGATTTGCAACACCGACCGTCACATTCAACAGCCCCCGCCACCGCACCTTCATTGCCCAAGCGAAGTAATATGGCCAAGCAAAATCCCGATCAACCCCTCGAAGGCGATGCCCTCATCAAAGAAGTTTGTCGGCGAATTCGAGTGGCACGCTCCTATTGGGATGCTCACAATAACCGCGCCTGTCGCGGTGAACGAGAAAAGGCACTAGAGCTGTATAACCAACTGACAAAGGAGCAAAAGCAGCAGATTCCGGAGGTGCTAAAAGTTTGGCTGCGCTACCGCAGTGAGAAGTATTTTGGCGATCACCGGACGCCGCCCGGAACAAAGCCAGGAGCAAAACATAAAAATAAAGGCAAACGCGGCAACGGTAAGCACAAAGGTTAGGCCAATTCGTTCTTGTGATCTAATCTTGCACCAAAAGCCAGAAAGCGCTCCCACGGGAGCGCTTTCTGGCTTTAACTGTGCTGCCTGACTGTGCTGATTAAGGAAGGCCAGTTTTACGCCTCTTTCCTCACGCATCAAGCGTTACTTCACGAGCCTTACTCTACGCAGATTTAAGCTGATTGGGATTGCGTAAGCGATCGATAATGGCACTTTTCTCAAGCAGTCCAACAACGTTACCGTTTTCAGTGATGACGGTGAGAGCGGATAAGCGCTTTTCTTCCAGAAGTTGAATCACGTCCAGCAGAGGGCGATTCGATTGAATGGTTAACTCAGATTCAGTCCGCTTAGCAATATCGCGCACTGTCTGCGTTTCCCACTGGTCAATTGGAATCTGCTTCAAATCTTCAATGGAGGCCGTACCCATGAGCTGCTGATCGTCATCCGTGACCAAGAACCGCTGCCAACCGCTATTTTGATTCAAGATTGACTCGTCGGCAAACTGGCGTAGGGATGCATTAGCCGCGATTACTGGGCTATCGGGTTCAACCACATCGCCAGCGGTCAAGCCGTCCAAGCGCTCTTGAAATTGCGCTGACTGTGCTGCAAACCCAGCATTTTGTAGCAAGAACCAACCGATCAACAGAGTCCAGACACTACCGATAGGGCTGAGGCCGAAGAAGGACAGTATGCTGAGGCCGATGGCACTCCAGCCGATGAATTGGCCAACTCGACCAGCGAAGGTGATTCCTTTATAGGAATTACCCGTAATCTTCCAGACCAGGGACTTCAGGACGTTGCCGCCGTCCAAGGGCAAACCGGGAATCAGGTTAAACAAACCAATTGCCAGGTTGATGTAGGCCAGCAGGTTCACAATCGCTGCAATTGGCCCAGAAACCGGAGCCAAGATGCCGATCGTCATGAAGAGGAAAAACAGCATGAAGCTAACTAGTGGGCCTGCGATCGCAACCCAAAATGCTTCCGCCGGACTGTCTGATTCTCGTTCCAGGCTAGCCAGTCCACCAAAGATGAATAGGGTGATGGACTTTACGTTGATGCCCTGACGAATGGCCACGAAGCTGTGACCCAGTTCATGAGCCAGCACGGACGCAAACAGCAGCAGCGCCGCGCCTAAACCTAATAACCAGGGAGCCGCACCCGTTAGCGTGGGGAACTGCTGAGCCAGTCCGCCACCATAATCCCAGGTCACAAGCGCGAGGACTAAAAACCAAGAGGGATTGATGTAAAACGGAATGCCAAATAAATTGCCGAATCTTAAACCGTTCATGTGATTCCTTATCGTTCAACGGAAAAGGCAATCGCTCAATATCTAGGTAAATACTGAAATGTCTAGTTATCCAAAGTCCGGTTGAAAGCCAATTACTTACAAGCTTTCACAAAAAACAAGTAAATTGGGTTCTTCTACACGGACTTGATACTGGCGCGATCGCAGAATGGATCACGATCAACAGGACGATTGACTTTCCCTTGGAGTGGTCATGCCATTCAGTTGGAACATGCAGCGTAAGAGGCTTTCGCTCGGCGCAGCACATACAAACTGAAGCATTAACCGCATTGTAACAATGTGTAAACTAAATGAGGGTCTGTCCTCTGATGGAATTCTCTACTGGCGAAAATATCTGCATTGTGTTACGGCAGGCTACTGGCAAACCGTTTGCACAACGGGTAGTTGACTGGCTTTTTGCCACCAGTCGAGCAGTTTGGGCGACTCGCTCATCACGGGCTGAAACTCTGGCGTTTGAGCCAGGTAGAGCAGCACCGGAATCACATACAGGTCGGCAAGACTCAATTCGCTACCCAGCAGATAGGGCGCATCTGCAATCAGGGCTTCAATGGCGGCGATGGCGGTGTGGGCAGGTGCGATCGCACTTTTTACGATCTGCTCATCAGTTTGTCCACCCTGGCTGGGCACAATCAGCCGCTGAATTACAATTTTGCCAATTACAGCCGGATAGAGATAGTTATCAACAATGCTCATAATTTGGAGCATCCGCGCCCGCAGCAGCGGATCAGTGGGGCTATATTTGCCATTGGCGAGTGTGGTGTTGACGTAGTCCGTAATGGCACTGGTTTCATACATCAGGGTGCCGTCTACCTCTAGTGTGGGCACTTTACCGAATGGATTCTTAGCCAAGTAATCCGATGACTGATTCTCGCTGTTAAAAATGCCAACATCCTGCAAGTCATAGTCAACGCCTGCTGATTCGAGCAGCATGCGCGTCGTGCGAACGTAGGTGCTAACCGGAGTTCCGTAAATCGTAATGTGGGGCATAAGCAGCGTAACGAATTTGTAATGTATTTGAGTGTCTGATCAGTATCTTAGGTATCTGTAGAAATTAAGGATCTATAGATAGAGTGAATAGGCCAAAAGATTGATTAAACTACACTGAACAAATGGCGCTGCTTATATTCCCTGCCAACACGAACTCATGAGGCAGGGCTTACACTGCCAGCTTGCACTGCATCATGATCGTACTGTTCAATTTAAGCTGGTTGAGCTGACCACATTTTGTCAAACTTCGTAAAGCCAGTTGTTGATGATGCAGTGTGAAAAGTCAATTTTGGGTACGTTGAGAGGAACATAACGGGTCTATATCTGTCCGTTACTGTTTAGGTAATGTAGCTGTATGTAAATGAACGCATACTAAAAACCGGGGGAGAGTCCCTCCGGAGGGGCTCTCCCCCGGTTTTTAGCTTTTGCATTTACTTATGCCAACTTACTTACTGTTTGGATACGTTGGCTGTTTGGATACGTTGGAAAACAACATATCTCTATCTCTGTCATTGAGCCATTTGAGAATGCTGAGTTTATCGATCAATTTGTTGACACCCAGTGTCCGCAATCGGCCTGCCCTGTTAAAGCGGCGACTTCGGCAGATTGGCTCAATTTTATGTATGAGCGGTTTACTGCTGGCAGGAAGTCAACTCCGCACCCGCGCCGCAGAGCGATTGATTATTCAAGTTGGTCCCGTCAAGCAATCCGTTGCGATCGCAGATTTAGAAGCCTTTGCTAAAACTGGTGAGCCACCCGACAGCTTATCGCTTTACCATCCGTTGCTCACGCCCAACGTGCAGCGCATTTTGTCTGACCAGCTTGCAGTCAACCCGGATCTTGGCAACAAAGTCGTTAAGGATTTATTGCAAACTCGCAGTGGCGTGAGGCTGATCGAATCCCTCGGAGAAATAACTCCAGATGTTTCGATTCCAGAACTACGATCAGCGCTCACCGTAGCGGCTCAACGGGATCAAAAGCTGAGTTTATTAGGGATGTTAAAGGCTCTGCCGCAGGAAACCGTGACGATTGATGCCCTGGCAGCCACCATGTTTGCCTCACAGATCAATTTTTCCTATTTACAAAGCCAGTCTATGGGGGCAGTTCTGGCGCAGCAGCTTTATGTTGCCACCGATGAGGAGGAATCTGCTTTACCTTCAACCGTTGATCCAACTCAGGTCGGCCCGTTTTCCACTCGTCACCGAGGGCTGCTACTCCGCGATACAGAACGCGATCGCTTGATTCCCGTCGAGCTGTACTGGAGCAAGCGCTACTCGCACGGGCCGCTGATTGTCATTTCCCACGGATTTGGAGCTGATCGCAAATTCTTAACCTATCTGGCTGAACATTTAGCTTCTTATGGCTTTGTTGTTGCCTCCATTGAGCATCCCGGCAGTAATGTTGCCGCCTTAACAACGCTGTTTCGTGAGACATCTGACGGGGATGTGCCGGATCAAAGCGAAGCCAGCCGCATTTTACCCGCCACTGAGTTTATTGATCGGCCTCAGGATGTTTCCTTTGTACTCGACCATCTTGAATGGCTCAATCAGTATTCCCACGTCCTCAAAGGACGACTCAACACCAATGAGGTCAGTATTATTGGCCACTCAATGGGCGGCTATACAGCGCTAGTTTTGGCAGGCGCACGACTCTCATTGCCTGAGCTACAGGATTTTTGCCAGAATCAGCGATCAGTTGACTTGTCTCCAGCTGATTGGCTCCAGTGCGCTGCCACCGACTTGAATAGACCTCGTCAATCACTGGCCGATCATCGGATTCGGCAAGTGATGCTATTTAATCCAATCATTGGTCAACTATTTGGTCAGCACGGCCTACAGGGAGTACGCGTTCCAACCCTGATGCTGAGCGGGACTGAAGATCCGGTTACACCCGCCATTTCTCAGCAGCTTTGGCCATTTGAGCAACTGCACAGTGAAAAATACCTCATTACTGCCGTGCGTGGCACCCATCTCAGCGTGGGCGATCCGGCCTATCTGAATCCGGCTCTGACGGAAAATCCGCTGATTCGAGAGCGCCCAGGTTATGAGACTGATGCACTGCGTCAGTTTGTACGCGGAATTAGCTTGGCCTTCATCATGCAAAAAACGCCGCAAGCGGATCGCTATCAGCCTTTCCTGACGGCTCAATACGCCCAGTCATTTGCAACTGAAGGTTTGCCCCTGCGGCTGAACGAAGAACTTCCCCCTGGCTTGTCGCAGTGGCTACGGGTGACAGCGCGTCCAGAGGGCGGCACCAACACACCGCTCCGCCAGTTGGCCTCTGCAATTCACTTAGAAGCGCTAGGTGCTTGGCATCAAGTCGCTACCCTACAGCAAACAATTTTGCGATCGCAACAGCCCACGCTATTCCCAGGCAGCACCAGCACAGCAGCACAGCTCGGCCCTCACTTACCCTGGAATATGCTGAATATTGACGGCTCGAAGGTTAGGGCTGGATTAGATACCGATAGACTGGATGTTACTACATTTGACACCGATAGGCTTTGATGGCCGAGCGGTGGGCAAGTTGCTTAAAACAAACTATGCTCATTGTTTCTGAATATCCTTGTCAGCCCACGCAAAAGTAGTTATAGGGATTCTAGATAAGAACGAGAGAGGAGAGTGCCTCAGGATGAGGCACTCTCCTCTCTCGTTCTCTCACTCTTAACTGGAATCACTATACTTAATAAGTTAACTGCTACTTGCCTAGTCCTGCGGTTGATCCTGGGACTCACGGGATGAGGCAGACTCATCATCCGCTCCGGCAAAATTTTCCTGAATGGCGGGTGATTGTGAGACAACAAACGGTAAACCGGCTCCTCGCAGTCCCCGCAAAATTCGATCTGGTGTTTCCGGAAATACTACAAATAGGGGTAGTACTTTATCAGCCCCTTCGCTCAACAAATGTTTATGGCGCATTGGCATGAGCCACTCATATTCTTGGCTCAGTAGCACCTGAGTGTGTCGCCAGCGCGTCAACAACGCCGAAAAATCTTCTTGAGGTCGATGAATATAGATGGGAATCTCAACACCCGTTTTGATTTTCCATTCTGGATCGCACATGAGAATCACGACGTCGCAGGGCAACGGAATCACTTCACCTGCGGCCACCTTGAGATCACTATGGGGTTTTGAGATGGTTTGTCGGACTCGAATATTCGGTAGCGGAATGGTGATAACGCTTTCATCGGGTCGCCGCATACTCGGAATGGTTTCCAGGTAGGGACGATACTGCTTCAAAAGTGCGATCGCACCGTCATAGTTGCTATACTCCGCTAGCAACTCTTCATAGTGAACTTGATAAACAACCATAGTCTTTCTATCGATCGCATCAACCATCTAGACTTTGCTTGGATCTTGGCTAATGTAGGTGAGACAGGTATATTGCTTCTACTTTTCCTAATTAGCCAAAATCCGTAATCCAAACTCTAAGCTGTAGATTCAGCCTTATCCAAGTTGATCGAAGACTGCAAACATCGGGAGATACATCGACAGCAAAATTGCGCCGACCATACCACCCAACAGCACAATCATAATTGGCTCCAACATACTCGTTAGTGCCTTGACGGCCTGTTCAATTTCATCTTCATAAAAGTCAGCCACCTTCATCAGCATCTGGTCAATTTCACCAGTTTCTTCGCCAATGCTGATCATCTGAATCGCCATGATTGGAAAAACCTGTTCTCGCTGTAGCGCCAGACTCATCATGCCACCGCTTTGCACCTCTTCCCGCGCATGATCGATCGCATTTGAAATAATCTGATTTCCTGCCGTATCACGGGTGATTTCTAAAGAGGTCAGAATAGGAACTCCAGAGCGAGATAAGGAACCAAATGTCCGACAAAATCTAGCAGTAGCCGTTTTCTGAATCAAATCACCGAACAAGGGCATTTTAAGAGACAACCGATCAATTACTTCACGGCCAGCACGAGTTTTATAGTATTGCCGATAAGCAAAGCTCAATCCCGCGATAATGACAATAATGCCCACAATGTATTGAGGCGTTCTTAGAACTTTACTAATGCCCAACATGATGCGCGTGAAGAGCGGCAGCGTCGTGCCCAACTCCTCAAAAATGCCAGCAAAGATAGGCAAGAGGAACACCGTCATTGCCACAAAGATGACGACTGCCAAAAATCCTACTGTGACCGGATAAGCCATCGCTGACTTAATTTGGTTTTGTAACCGGGCGACATCTTCCAGCAGTTTAGATAAGCGGTTTAGCACTTCATCCAGTACACCACCAACCTCACCAGCTTGAATCATCGCTACGTATAAATCATCAAAACAATGAGGATGTTTACTCATTGCATCTGAAAGATTGGTGCCCTGCTGTACCTCGGCACCGACCGCTTGTAGTGCTTTCTTCAGCTTGGGGTTTGGACACTGCTCTGACAAAATGCCCAGTCCCCTAACCAAAGCTACACCAGCATTAACCAGTGCAGCAAACTGACGTGAAAAAATCGCCTTATCTTTCACAGATACGCTGGTTAACAGATCGCTGAGATCAATACTTAAGCCTTGATCTTCCTTGATGTCCTGAACGAACAAACCCTGTTCTCGTAGGGCGGTACGAGCAGCGTTGGGTGAGTCCGCTTTGATTTTTTGCTTTTTAGAATTTCCAGCTGCATCGCGGGCAGTTGCAACATAGGTAGGCATGGCTTTGTCCTGTAAGGATTTATGCGATTAAAAATTTCTCTCACTTAAGGATAGAAATTGTTATAAGTTACCAGACAGCATCAATCTAACTTGAAAACCAGGAGGGCTGAGAAGGCCAAGTTCCCGATAAGAATCAAAATCTGATTCTTAGTGTAATGATATCTAGTACTTCAACATCATGTTTTCAACTATTTGGAAAACGGAACCAGCAAGTAGTCATTTTCGAGCTGAGCTTTACTGAATACCTGCTGGCTACCGTTGGTATTTCACGACAATATCGAATACATCTCGATTGCCTATTTGATCGCCAGTAACTGGCCAGTAGGCAGATTAGTGGCGTGCAGCCCCTGCTCCTGCATTAGTTGTCACAGCACCGCCGATCAGTCTCTGCAGTTCGTCAGGTCGGGAGGTTTTTGACATTGCATCTTCAAATGAGATCACACCCTGTTTACAGTAGTCGGCCAACACTTTTTCTAGTGTCTGCATCGACAACTTACCACCTGTCTGAATTGCAGAATAAATTTGGGCAGTTTTACCCTCACGAATCAGGTTAGAAATAGCGGGCGTGACAACCATAATTTCTTGCGCCATCACCCGTCCAAATTCACCGGGTTTCGGATTCTTTTTGGATACTAGGGTTTGGCTCAGTACAGCAACGAGGGAGTTGGAGACCTGAACTCGAACCTGTTGCTGCTGATCGGGCGGAAATACGTCTACCATCCGGTCAACGGTCTGGGATGCGGAGCTGGTGTGTAAGGTGCCAAAAACCAAGTGACCAGTTTCAGCAGCGGAGATCGCAAGCGAGATCGTTTCTAAGTCCCGCATCTCACCGACCAGGATGACATCGGGATCTTCCCGTAGAGCAGCTCTCAGCGCGTTGGCAAAACTCTTGGTATCTTCGCCCACTTGGCGCTGGTGAATCAAGCTTTTAATGGGTTCATATACAAATTCAATTGGGTCTTCAACAGTCAAAATGTGCTCTGGCCGAGTCAGGTTGATGTTGTTGATCATGGAAGCCAGAGTAGTAGACTTACCTGATCCGGTCGGACCAGTTACCAAAATTAAACCCCGAGGCTTTTCCGATAGCTCGCGCACGATATTGGGTAGGCCGAGCACTTCCATAGTAGGAATTTTAGAACTCAGTGCTCTCAAACAAGCTGCATAGGTTCCCCGATCTTTGTACACGTTGACCCGGAAGCGAGCAAGCCCTCGAACGCCATAAGAACAGTCAAGTTCCCAGGTTTGTTCAAGCGTCTTACGTTGTGTATTGTTGAGCATGCTGAAGATAAGCCGTTGGCACTGTTCCGCAGACATCGGTTCATGCTCGGTGGGGGTTAGCTTGCCGCTAATGCGGATGTAGGGAGGTAAGCCCGCAGATAAATGCAGGTCAGAACCACCCCGCTCAACGACCTCTTCCATTAGGTCTTCAATCATTAGTTCCATGAAGGTACCTCATCCTGAGATTTTGCTACAACGATACAAACTGCTCGGCAATAGAAATTGCCAATCGGTTTACCAGTTTCAACGGTGGGTTTGGTGCAAGGATGCCCTAGATCCAAACAAAATAGATCATTTGTGATCAGCTTGCACGGCTTTTATTCTCAATCTTGGAATCGCGGTGTTGTGCAGTATGGACAATCAAGCCATTCGGGTTCGAGTCCTGCTCCACACACTCGGCAGGTCAGTGAAGTTTTTCGTTTGGCTTTCAATTCTGCTTCTAAGCCCGAATCGGTGAAGGTAACCCGCTCAACTTCATCTAATGTGGTTAGTCCTTGAGAAACGAGATCTAGGCTATAAGCGAGCAAAGTTTTCATTCCCTCCTCGACTGCTACTTCCTTAATCCGTTCTGTCGGAGCACCTTCTGTAATCAGAGCCTGAATATTCTCTGTGACTCGCATTACCTCGTAGACACCACAGCGACCTTTGTAGCCAACACCGTTGCAGGTTTTACAAAGTGTATTGTCTTTCCGGGCCGCTTGAATTTCTTCTGGCTGGAGGCTGTTTGCTCGGTACAGAGTAATATCGGCATGAGCAGAGGTTGACAAACCAAATCGAGCCAATTCTTCTCGTTCAGGATTATAGGGAATACGGCAGTCTTGACAGACGCGACGGACAAGACGCTGTGCTAGGACGCCCAGTAGAGAACTGGAAACCATAAATGATTCAACGCCCATCTCCTCTAAACGTGCGATCGCACTTGGGGCATCATTCGTGTGTAAGGTTGTTAATACAAGGTGTCCCGTTAGTGCAGCCTCAATTGCCGTTTTGGCCGTTTCCTTATCTCGTGTCTCACCCACCAGAATGACATCCGGGTCTTGTCGCAAAAACGCCCGTAGGATGGACGCAAAATCCATGCCCTTTTCACGAATGACTTGCACCTGTGTTAAACCGGGCAGCGTATATTCAATCGGATCTTCTGCCGTACTGATATTGACGCCTGGATCATTCCGTTCGGCCAGAACAGAATACAGGGTTGTCGTTTTACCTGAACCCGTTGGACCTGTAACCAGGATCAAACCAAAGGGACGAGATGCCATGTCCTGCACAATCTTCAGCGTTTCTGGGTCGGTGATTAGCTTATCCAGTCCCAGTTGAGTTGAAGAGTTATCTAGAATCCGTAGTACAACCTTTTCCCCATAGTTACAAGGAAGAGTGTTGACCCGGAAATCGACCTTGCGGCCTTGGTACATTCGACGAATCCGGCCATCCTGGGGTGCGCGACGCTCAGCAATGTCAAGGTTCGAAATAATCTTGAAACGAGCCGTGACCGCAGACACAATCTTTTTGGGCAGCGGATCGAATGCCTGCCGTAGAACGCCATCTTTCCGGAAGCGAATTCGCAGGGATTCTTCTTGTGGCTCAACGTGAATATCAGAAACGCCTTCCTGGAGCGCTTTCACAAGAATTTTATTCACCAAAGCAATGACAGGTGCCGCCTCTGCGTCTTGCAGCGCTGCTCCGAGGTCGGCCTCTTCGTCTACCGCATCTTCAAGGTCATCTAGATTATCCAATCCGGCAATGTCGGATTGAACATCGGTTGCCTTCCGAAACTCGTCCTGTTTCTCGCGCTCAATTCGCTCATCCAAGTAGCGGGACAGCAGGCTTTGAAAGTCTTCTGTCGTGATTACCATGCGCTGCAACTTGAGAGACTTCGGGCGCAAAATCCGATTCAGGTCGTCTTGAGCATCTAAGTTCTCAGGATTCACCATAGCTACCAGTACAGAGGGTGGATCCTCTTGCTGTGATAGTGGAATCAGCTTATAGCGGCGGCAAATATCAACTGGAATTAGCTCGTCAATGAGTTGGCCAATTTGTACATCAGGAAAATCGCTCAGTTCCGGATCGAGAGATTCAATCCCGTATAAGATTTTTAGTTCAAAAAGGTATTGTTTTTTGTACTGACGAATTAAATCTGGTGGCAGCTGCTTGCCTGTCATTGATTCCAGAACATCCGTCAAGGATCGTCCCGAACGCCGACTTTCAACGAGGGCTTGTTGCATCTGCTCGCTATCAACGAACCCAGATTGAACTAGTTGATTGCCAAAGGGAGATAGGTTGTTTTGTACAACTAGAGCACGCCGCGACGAGGAGGAATTAGCCATAGCTAGTGCGAAAGATCCTGATTACAGTTATATTCCCAAAATTCCCTGCGATACTGAATCCGGCTACAGAGTACCAGAATGATTTCTCAACTACGCTATGCCTAGCTTAAAAACCGAAGGTTGTAACCAGTGGATTCTGTATGAAATAGGGAGCATTTAGACCGTGTTGATGAATGACAACGCCAATGTAATGAAATAAGCCTAGTCTATCGTTACTTAAACGAGATGGCGTTAGTAAACTTTCGTATGTTTATCCGGAGATGGCTCTGAGCATAATCGCTTAGATCTCATAGGACAATTCCAGTATTCCCACACTTTCGCAATTTCATACGTTGACATAGAGCAAAATCAGGCAAAATTTGGCTTGGATGGGTCAGATGAAGCTGGCTAACCTCCGACAAGGATGGCGTAGATCTGAGATGACTCTGTGAACGATCATGGTTAAGCTTTATAAATAAATCTTGCAAATGCAGCAGTAAGCGGTTCTCGCGCCCTCAGTGTGACGCACCTTGACGCAATGTCAAGGTGTAAATGAACAGTCTCCTCAACCAGTTCTTCTCAACAAGTAGAGAAAATCTATATTTAGAGGTAAAACATATATGAAATTTGGGCAAACTGTTGAAAGCCTAGCTGGCCTTTCAGCATCTGGTTTGAAAACTCCAGAATCATCTTTCCAAAGAGCGTGTCGTACATGTCGTTGTAAAAGCACAGCTCGTTTGGGTAAGCAGCTTCAGGATTAGTACAGCTCTCCAGACCTCTTTAATTTGCTGATCGGGCATTAATTTAGACATTGGGTTGGGGTGTCCAGGTGATGTGTCTTAACATGGGCAAAATATAATGACAAAGAACAGAACGTCAGAGTTCAGCGATCGACTTACATTCTCAGTAAATCGCGATTAGGTTAGTAGTTAACGATGATGGATGAAGAAATTCGGCTAGACAATGCCCAAGAGGACAATTTGGATGCAGCAATGGGGGACGAGGGCGTTACTCCAGTAGAGGCTCATCAATCTGCTGTGGAGGGAGATGCCGCTGCTGTCGATCGATCTGCGGTCGAAGAATTGACAGACGATATGGCAGAGGAAGCCGCACCCGCTGATTCGGAAGGAACGGCGACCCAAGATGCAGAAAGTATGGCTGCGATCGCAGGTTTATCTCAAGAAATTGAGTCGCTCAAGGCCCAGTTAGAAGACCGAACGCAGCAATATATGCGCATCGCTGCCGACTTCGAAAATTTCCGGCGGCGCACTCAAGGGGAGCGACAAAGCCTGGAAACTCAAGCTAAATGCTCCACTATTAAGGAGCTGTTGCCAGTTGTGGACAACTTTGAGCGGGCGCGATCGCAGATTAAGCCCGAGACGGAAGGGGAAATGACCATCCACAAGAGTTATCAGAGTGTCTACAAACAGCTAGTAGATTGTCTCAAGCGAATTGGTGTGGCCCCGATGCGGGCAGAAGGACAAGAATTTGATCCTAACCTTCACGAGGCTGTCATGCGCCAACCGACGTCGGAGTATGAAGAAGGCGTTGTGATGGAAGAATTAATGCGTGGTTATCTACTTGGAGACCGCGTGTTGCGGCATGCGATGGTGAAGGTCGCTGCTGCACCTGACCCAGACATGGAACCGAATTCAGCTGAAGCTGGAACAGAAACTGAACCAGCCGCTGAATAAGGTGTATCCTTTTGGCTAACTTATACTAGCTGGCCAGTCAAATTTGGCTAACTTCAGTACAGTTAGCCATCTAAAAAAGTAGTAGCAGAAATGCTGCTGTGCAATCCGGTATTTATGAATTCCCTTGTGAATAATAAAAAATAACTGCGATCGCACTCATTAAGGTATCAATGTAGCTCCTAAATGGCAGTTCATTGATACCTGTAATTCACACCAAACTACGGTTGTTTGGTAGTTGTTTGAAAAAAAACTTGGATGTTTTGTGTTGACTGATGTTAATCCTTGGCCTCAACACGTCCATCCTAAGAAAGTTGAGTTATTCTCAACGTGATTACTAATCCTAGCTCTGTCGCTATTCACCCCCTGAATTATGGGAAAAGTCATTGGTATCGACCTCGGAACCACTAACAGCTGTGTCGCCGTCCTCGAAGGAGGCCAACCTGTTGTCATTTCAAATACAGAAGGGGGACGCACAACTCCCAGTATTGTCGGTTTTGGTAAATCTGGAGAGCGGCTCGTTGGCCAGCTAGCAAAGCGGCAAGCCGTTACCAATGCAGAAAATACTGTGTTCAGTATTAAACGCTTTATTGGCCGACGGTGGGACGATACTGAGGCAGAGCGCGCACGCGTTTCTTACACCTGTGTAACGGGCCGAGATCAAACCGTTGATGTGCAGGTGCGGGGACAAACTTATACTCCTCAAGAAATTTCTTCTATGATCCTGCAGAAATTGAAGCAGGATGCTGAAAGTTATTTGGGAGAAACCGCTACTCAAGCTGTAATTACAGTGCCAGCTTATTTTACTGATGCCCAACGACAGGCCACCAAAGATGCTGGAACGATTGCGGGTTTAGAAGTACTACGGATTATCAACGAGCCTACAGCCGCAGCGCTCTCCTACGGTCTAGATAAGCAGGATCAAGACCAAACCGTCCTTGTGTTTGACTTGGGTGGTGGTACGTTTGACGTATCTGTGCTGCAACTAGGAGACGGGGTTTTCGAGGTTAAGGCCACGGCTGGTAACAACCACTTGGGTGGAGATGATTTCGACAACGTTATTGTTCGCTGGATGATCGATGCCTTTCGGGAACAGGAAGGTGTTGACTTATCGACCGACAAAATGGCACTTCAGCGACTGCGTGAAGCAGCGGAAAAAGCCAAAATTGAATTATCTAGCATGGTGTCCACACCGATTAATCTTCCTTTCATCACAGCAGATGAAACGGGGCCAAAGCACCTAGAAATGGACTTGACTCGTGCCAAGTTTGAGGAATTAGCTAAGGAGCTAATCGATGGCACTCTCGAACCTGTCGCTCAAGCCCTGAAAGACTGTGAGCTAACTACGGACGACATTGATCGAATTATTTTGGTTGGTGGTTCAACGCGGATTCCAGCCGTACAGGCTGCGATCACGGGCTATTTTAACGGTAAGACGCCTGACCGCTCCGTTAATCCAGATGAAGCGGTTGCATTAGGTGCGGCTATCCAGGCTGGCGTTTTGGGTGGAGAAGTCAAAGACCTGCTGCTGCTGGACGTGACGCCGCTCTCGTTGGGCATTGAAACCCTTGGGGAAGTCTTTACGAAGGTGATTGAGCGCAACACTACAATTCCCACTAGCAAGACGCAAACATTTTCGACCGCAACGGATGGACAAACGTCGGTTGAGATTCACGTCCTGCAAGGTGAGCGGGCGATGGCAAAAGACAATAAGAGCCTCGGTAAGTTCCAGTTGACCGGGATTCCACCAGCGCCACGCGGGATCCCGCAAATCGAAGTCGCATTCGAGATTGATGCGGACGGGATTCTACAGGTTGCCGCTCGTGATAAAGGAACAGGTCGTGAGCAGAGCATCCGGATTACCAATACGGGTGGTCTGAGCCAGACTGAGGTTGAGCGGATGCGGCAAGAAGCTGAAGTTTATGCCGACGAAGACCAGCGGCGAATTCGAGTGGCTGAGCTGAAGAATCAGGCCGACAACCTCTTCTACAGCTACGAAACCACAATGCGGGATAACGCTGATGTCATTAGTGATGAGCTAAAGGCTTTAGCCGCAGAGCGGGTTTCGGAACTGCGGGCTGCGATCGCAGATCGGAATGTGACGCCAGAAGATTTACAGGCCTGCCTCAATGCACTGCAGCAGACTCTAATGACAGTCGGCACATCGGTTTATCAGTCCGCAGGCGATATGGGCGAGGGGGAAATGTTTGAAGAGGCTCCGACCGAGGTGGCATCAGATAGTATTCATCCCGATGATGTCCCTGATCCCGATGATGATGATTACGATTTCTCAAATGATGCGACGGTAACAGCCGACTACGAGGCCATCGACTAAGGTCGAGGTTCGGTTTCCACCATCTGTTGGGGCTTTCTTGAACGTCACCATTCTCGCTATCCTAGACTCTTAGCAGGCTAATCAATCTGTAATTGCCGGATTGGTTGTCTGACTCATTGTTGTAATTGACTGTTGTAAATCCTAGCCCTTAATACTGCTGCTCTATGGCCCGTGATTACTACGAACTGCTTGGCGTTTCTCGGGATGCTGACAAAGATGAAATCAAGCGTGCCTATCGCCGCTTAGCTCGGAAGTATCATCCAGATGTCAACAAAGAGGATGGGGCGGAGGAGACGTTTAAAGAGATTAATCGGGCCTACGAAGTCCTATCTGAACCCGAAATGCGATCGCGCTATGACCGCTTCGGCGAGGCAGGCGTTGGTTCCGCTGCTAGCGCTGGCGCTGGATTTAGCGACTTTGGCGACATGGGCGGTTTCGCAGATATCTTTGAAAGTTTCTTCAGCGGTTTTGCAGGTGGCAGTGCAGGTGCGGGTACATCAGCACGACGGCGCAGTGGCCCAGTACGGGGTGAAGATCTGCGGCTTGATCTGAAGCTTGACTTTAAAGAAGCCGTATTTGGCGGCGATAAAGAAATTCCAATTAATCACTTGGAGAGCTGTAATACCTGTGATGGTTCGGGCGCAAAACCTGGCACTCGCCCACGGGCCTGCACAACCTGTGGCGGCTCTGGTCAAGTTAGACGGGCCGCTCGTACGCCGTTTGGTAGTTTTACTCAAGTTTCGGTTTGTCCGACCTGTACGGGTAGCGGTCAGGTGATTGAAGAGAAATGCGAAACCTGTCACGGTAGCGGGCAGGTACAGCGGACGAAGCGCCTGAAAATCACCATTCCAGCGGGTGTGGACAACGGCACCCGTTTGCGAGTCGCCAGCGAAGGTGACGCGGGTAAGCGGGGTGGCCCACCGGGAGATCTATACGTTTATCTATTTGTTAACAGCGATTCCACCTTCCAGCGAGACGGCATTGATATCCTCTCAGAGGTTGATATTAGTTATCTGCAGGCCATTTTAGGCTGTCGGATGGAAGTTGAAACCGTCGATGGCAAAGAAGAACTCCAGGTGCCATCCGGAACCCAACCTGGCACGATACTAACCTTAGAAAACCGAGGCGTTCCTCGTTTGGGTAATCCGGTTAGCCGAGGCGATCATCGCATCACTGTTAACGTCGAAATTCCCAACCGTATTTCATCCGAAGAACGTGAGCTGCTCGAAAAATTAGCCAAGCTGCGGGGTGATCGAGTGGGGAAAGGCCATCTTGGCTTTTTAGGCGATTTATTTCGTGGATAAGGCTGCATTTACATCATGATTTCACCCTCTGCTGGTAATTCTGCCGCGAAGGCTCCAGACGATCAGCTTGATCTGCGCGGCACACCCTGCCCAATTAATTTTGTGCGCACCAAACTGCGCTTAGAACAATTGTCACCGGGTTCACTGTTGGAAGTCTGGCTGGATCCCGGCGAACCAATTGAGCAGGTGCCTGATAGCCTCAAGATGGAAGGTTACAGTATTGAGCGCCTGGATGAGCAAACGGGCTACTTTGTCCTGCACGTCCGTTGTCCGGTATGATGCCGAGCTACACGCAGTTTAACTCGCAGGCTGACTCCAATTCATCGGCTGGTCAGGGCCATGCTGGCGATAATGGAGATCAGAATTGCGATCGCAACTTACCCTCTCTACCCGTCACACCTGCGAGCGATACGTCCGATAGTGACCCGACGCAAGCTGCAACGGATCTAATCGGCACTGTTTTAGCTGTACAGGCTAATTACTACTGGGTTCGCTTAGATCCGGCAGTAGCAGATTTGTCTATGGTTCCTGATCAACCGACGATGCTGCTGTGTACCCGCCGGACACTGCTGAAGAAAATTGGTCAGCAGGTAATGGTCGGTGACCGCGTCACTGTCGAAGAGCCGGATTGGGAGGGAGAACGAGGTGCGATCGCAGTTGTGCATCCTCGCACAACAGAGCTAGATCGTCCCCCAGTTGCCAATGCCGACCAAATTCTGCTGGTATTTGCCTTGGATGAACCGCCACCGGAGCCGTGGCAGTTGAGCCGATTTCTCGTCAAGGCGGAAACAACCCAGCTGACCGTGCAAATCTGCCTCAATAAGTGCGATTTGGCTTCCACCGAACAGCGGCAGGAGTGGCGTAATCGGCTGGAACAGTGGGGCTATGCTCCCTTATTTGTCAGTGCCAGCACAGAAGAAGGACTCACTCAGCTGACTGACCAGCTCAAGCAGCACGTGACGGTCATATCGGGGCCATCTGGAGTAGGCAAGTCGAGCTTAATTAATCGGTTGATTCCTGAAGCCGACCTGCGCACGGGACGTGTGTCAGGCAAATTGGGACGAGGTCGCCATACGACGCGCCATGTAGAACTCTTTGAACTACCAGATGGTGGACTGCTGGCTGATACACCAGGATTTAATCAACCCGATTTGCAGTGTATGCCACGGGAACTGGTGAGTTATTTTCCAGAAGCACGGCAGCAGCTAACCGATCAATCTTGTCAATTTAGTGATTGTTTGCATCGAGACGAACCCAACTGTGCCCTTTCGGACGATTGGGAGCGCTACGAGCACTATTTGGCTTTTTTAGACGATGCGATCGCATATCAGCAGAGTTTAGAGCAGCGAGCGGATCAAGAATCAACGGTCAAAGTCAAAAACAGTCAGTCCGGCCAGCTCCAGCATGAGCCAAAGCTCTCCCCTAAAAAATATCGTCGCACGTCCCGCAAATCGCAAAATCAAGCCCTGCAAGAACTCCGCTACGACATCGATAATCTAGCAAATGAAGAAGACTGGGACGACTGGCTTGACGAGTAGGCAACAGGTGACAATACGTGAACGATTCAGGCAAACCGGAAGCAGTTCTGCTGTGATGGTCAAAGGGGATTCTATGGGTCGTTAATATCGTTCATGCTGCAAATTGTTTTCGTCATTCTAGTCGTTATTTTGGGATCAGCCATTTGTTCGGGTACTGAAACCGCTATTTTGTCGGTGCCCGTTCTGCGGGTGCGTCAACTGGCTCAATCGGGACAGCGAACTGCGATCTCGCTTTTGAAGATCCGCGAGAATATTAACCGCCCCATTGCCACGATTGTTATCCTCAACAATATTTTCAACATCATCGGCAGTATTATTGTGGGGCAGGTGACAGCCTCAGTCCTGGGAGATGCTTGGTTAGGGGTTGTTTCTGGTGTTTTCACATTTTTGATTATTATCCTGGGCGAGATCCTGCCGAAAACACTGGGAGAACAAAATGCGGAAGTCATTGCTCTGGTAGCGGCTCAACCGCTGCAAACCTTGAGCTTAGTGTTTGGCCCTATCGTTTGGCTGATTGAAAACATCATGTCGCCGTTCACTCACGGTCAAAAGATGCCGATTACCAACGAAGCCGAAATTCGATTTCTCGCCAAATTGGGCCGCCAAGAAGGCATCATCGAAGAAGACGAAGCGGAGATGATTCAGCGGATTTTTCACCTGAATGATGTGACTGCCGCTGATTTGATGACGCCACGGGTCGTTCTCACCTATCTGCGTGGCGACATTAGCTTGTTGGAGGCTCAGGCTGAGATTATTGCTTCACAACATAGCCGCATCGTGGTGATTGACCAATCCATTGATCAGGTGCGCGGTGTGGCGCTGAAAGATGATTTACTGACCGCGCTAATTGAGCAGGACGGCCAGCAGCTGATTACCGATTTGGCTCGTCCGGCTCGCTTTGTGCCCGAAACGATTCGAGCCGATCGGCTGCTGAAAACCTTTCAGTCCAACCGGGAGCACTTAGCGATTGTACTTGACGAATATGGCGGCGTATCAGGCGTTGTAACGCTGGAAGACGTGCTGGAAGTACTGACGGATGAAATTGTCGATGAAACCGATCGCGGCGTTGACCTGCAGGCGATTGCTCGCCGCAAGCGACAGAACCTATTGCACTACAAGGGCGTTGCTGACGACTCCACCTCGAGCTCTACATGACTTCTGGATCGCAAGCGTCATAGGTGGTCAATGCTGATCCAGCCGCGCTGGGTGTTTCAGTTAAATCCTGTGCAGGTAAACTCTGATCGGCTGTTTCTTCTAGAGGGCAGTGGGGATAGGGTGCGTAATCCAGAACCTGATAAACCTGAACTGGCTGCTGTCGTCCCTTCAATTCGATTAAGCCCCAAGCTTCGACTACAAACTGAGCGGCATTGAGTAAATCCAAGGTGTGATTGGTAATCAAAATGCGGCAGACGCCTTTATGTCGATGTTTCTCGCAGCTCTCAAGCCGTGAAGCTACATTGACGCTGTCGCCAATCACGCCATATTCCATGCGGTCTTTGCCGCCCAAACTGCCCGCTACGATTGGCCCCGTAAAAATGCCAACTCGCATCTGCAGTTCCGGTAAATTCTGCGATCGCCAAATTTGATTCAGCGTTTGCAGCCGTTCGCCCATCTTTAAAGCACTCACGACAGCATTATGGGCATCGGTCGCGACTTCTTCTTTCTGCATCCGCTCAATGGGCACGCCAAAAACGGCCAGTAAACCATCCCCCGTAAACTTATTGATAATGCCGTTGTTGGATTGCACTACCTCCGTCATTTCGCCCAGGTACTGATTGAGGATGAGCAGCAGCTGTTCGGGCGGCATCTGTTCAGCCATCGTACTGAAATTTTTCAGGTCAGAAAACAGCAGAGTGGCCGTTAACTTTTGCCCGGGTAATTTACCCGCCGAAACCAGGTTTTCGCGATTTTCCCACAGGGCGCGAGCAATTTCCGGTGAGGTATTTTGGCCCAGTAGCGTCATCACCATCTGCTGCTGTCGCTGGGCTTGTTGTGCCCGATAGGTGACCATTGCCGCTTCGGTTGCCCCCATTGCAATCAGAGGAGCCACAACCGGAATCCAGACGCCCTGCTGAAAAATGCCGTAACTAACTAGAACTAGCCCACCCGCTGTCACTGCCGCCACGCCAATCAGCACCAGCGTATGGCGAATTTGCCAAGCGACTGTACCGCCCAGCAGAGCCCAGGCCAGCATCCAGCCGAACTCTGCCCATTCTGGCCAGTATGTAAACAGATTACGCTCACCCGTAGCCGCATCCAAGAACTGGCTTACCATTTGGGCATGGACGTTGATACCGGCCATTTTGGATTCCACTGAATTACCAGCGGAATAGGGTGTGAAGAAGAGGTCTTTGCTGCTGGGTGCAACTGTGCCAATCAGTACAATTTGGTCTGCGATCCATTCCGGAGGCACCTTGCGAGTCAGAATATCGGATACCGACACAATGCGAGCAGGTGCGGTATCGGCTCGATAGTTGAGTAAAATCTGATAGCCAGCGTCATCCACCGTTTTATACGCGCCGGAATTCTGCTTCAGCGGTTCAAACGTGGCTGCTCCAAGCTGGAGATATTCTGGATTCTGGTCACTGGGCTTGGGTAGGATGTTTTGCTGAGCTAAATATGCGATCGCAACTCTCAGACTAAATGAGTAATAAACTGTACCATCCGGCGTTGCACCAAACAGCAAATTGCGTCGCACAACCCCATCTGAATCATTGATTAAATCATTGAACCCTACCCGCTCCTCGGGCACATTGGGCGGTGGCGGCACGCTTGTATTTTCATCGTCACCGATCAGCGTAATCGCAATCAGGTTCTCGGCCTGCAATTGAGGTCGGAGTTCCGATAAACCAACATGTTGAGGCACATCGCGGTAGAGGTCTAAGCCAATCACGGCAGGCTGCTGCCGCTGAATGAGCTGAAGAACTTGGGCTAGATCTTTATCCGAAAGGGTTGAGCGCTGGAATCGTCGCAGATCAACTTCTGTAATCCCGACGATTAAGATGCGGGGGTCGGGCTCCAGTTGCGATCGCACCCGCATAAATCGATCGTAAACTTTGAGTTCTAATGCCTGTAGTCCATCCCAGTAGCGAACGGCCCATGTTCCACCCGTAATCAGAATCGCGGCTACTAAAACGCCCTGAATTCCTAACGCATTGCGAGGAAAGACAGTTTGCTTCAGTTTGCTCCATGCCGACCGTACAAGCTGACTCGCTGACTGAAGCGCCATGAAAAAACCTCTAAATCAGGGAAGAATCGTTGAACCTCCAGGATCAAGTCTGCTGAAAACCACTACAGACTTGGTATAACAGAGCCAGAAATGCGGGACTTTGCTGCATCCTAGCCCACAATTCAGAGGGTGTGTAGTACCCACAACAGAGCATTCTGGGGTGTAGCAGGAAGATTCAAGGTGTGTATGAGCAGTAGCTAATCTGTGCAGTGAGAAGACCCTGATTTGCAACTGAATCTAGTAGTTTGCCAGCTTTTATTGGGCTGGGTTCTGATGGTTGATGTGCCACGCTCTGCGCGGCACATCAACCATCAGAACTGAATCATCAAAACTGATTGGGCACAACACTAGTCATCTAGGAAATAGAAATACTATGCACCTGCTCTTTAATTATGGCGGTTTATTTTTAATCAGAGAAGTTTGGTGTAACAATCTCACGCCGTAGTGTTTACTCTGCTCCGCGAACCAAAATGACGGTACAGGGACTGTTTTTAGCAATGTTTTCTGGAATATTGCCCCCAATAGCTTGTTTTAGTAGGCTTTCACGACTAGCTCCCATCACAATCACATCGGTCTGATACCGATCGGCTGTGCTCAAAATTTTGTGTGGCACTGAGTCTCCCACCAAACAGAGAGGGATCATGCGCCCGTCGAAAACTGGATTCAAAGACTGCATGACATAAATCATGCTTTCCGTCCGCTGAATTTTCTTTTGGTCAGGGGTGAAAACCTGGCACACAACAGCTTCTGTATGGTCTCCTAAGCTGATTAGGGCTGGAATCAACTCGACGGCTCGCAGTACGTTCGGCCCACCCGATACCGGAATCAACCAGCGGTCAAAAGATAAGGAGTTTCCTAAACGGATCAGTACCACTTCACAGGCGGCCTGCCGAATAATCGTATCCACAACATTGCCAAAAACGCGTTCCGGAGTAGCCGTGTTGCCCTTCCAGCCCATGAAGATCAGATCAATGTGGCGATCCTTGACCGTTTCGAGGATGGCGTGAGCAATATCATGGGCAATCCGAATTTGCGTATGGACGGGAATCTGCTGGGCTGTGAGGTGAGCTTCCGCTTCGGCTAGCATCTGCCGACTGGCGGTGGCGTTGACCCGTGTTTCAGCTGGGGAATAGTTCCGAGGGACTTCGATAATTTGCAAACACTCAACTTCGTAGCGACTCTCCCGTGCGATCGCAACTGCCATTTTCAGCAGCGTCGGTGCGGTTTGCGGATTGGCGAGCGGCACCAGCATGCGCCCGCGCCCCGTCACAGGCGAACGAGTTTGATACACCAGATAGGACGGTTCTGGCTGGGGGCCAATCTGATCAATCTGCCCGCTGAGATGATCAGATTCAGCCCGAATAATGTCAGCGCGGGTAATGATGCCAACAATACGCCGATCTTCTACGACGGGCAATCGGCTGAGCTTGTAGCGATTCAGTAAATACAGCACCTGGGGCAGCAGATCGCGGGGGCTGACGGCGACTGGATTGGGTGTCATAATCTCAGCCAGCGTGGTTGTCGATGATGTTGTGCTACTGCTCAAATCTGCTAAATCCGACTGGCTGACGATGCCGACCAGTCGCCCTTGGTCAACCACAGGAAATCCGCGATGGTGCGATCGCGAAAAAGCCTGCACCACCTCTCGCATCGACATTTGGCTAGTTAGCGTTTCCACCCGCCGCTGCATGACATCGGCGGCGCTTAACTGCGCCAAGGGAATGTTCTCTGCCCGATTGGCGTCTAGCAAAATACCCTTACGGGCCAACATCCGGCTATAGACGGAGCCTGGATCAACCCGGTCGGCAATCAGATAGGCCACCACCGAGCCAATCATCAGCGGTAGTACCAGCGTAAAGTTAGTAGTCATCTCGAAAACGATGACAATTGCCGTGACGGGCACCCGCGTCATGGCGCTGAAAAATGCCCCCATGCCCGCTAGCGCGTAGGTGCTAGAGGAGCTAATCCCGACCGGAATGCCCAGCGGAACACCAATGGCGGATTCCAGTACGTGCGCTGATTCTCCCACCAGCATACCGAGGGCTGAGCCGAGAATCAGTGATGGGGCAAATAAGCCGCCTGGTGCCCCCGATCCGCAGGCCACCAGCGTCAGAATAAACGTAGCGATAAAGGCAATCAGTGCTAACCGCCAATCCACATTGCCCACTACCAGGAATTCTCGCAGTCCGGCATTATCACGAAAATCAATCGGTAACAGCGATCGTCCCAACCCTGAAATTAAACCTGCCAGTCCTACTAAACCCGGCAAACTGAGGCCGATCAGCCGTTCATTAATATTTAGACTAATAAACACCCCTCGGTTAAATAACGCTCCCAGCACACCCGCCAGCAGTCCCAGCAGCAGAAAAAAAGGAATGTCCTGTACCGAAAACTCCACCGGATAGTTCTCAATATTGGCGGCCAAACTGCCGCCACCCAGTAAGCGAGACACCACCGCCCCGATAAACGACGACAGGATGGCGGTACCCAGAGTCAGCCCAGAAAAATCCTGTAGGAATTCTTCCACCACCAGCAGTACCCCGGCAATCGGCGCATTGAAGCCCGAGGCTAATCCGGCGGCGGCTCCGGCGGCAATCAACTGACGGCGATATTCCGGTGATGTCGGTACCCAGCGACTTAGCCAGGCGGCCAGAGCGGCACCAATATGCACCGTTGGGCCTTGTCGTCCCAGCATTAAACCGGAGCCGATTACCAGCATAGTGCCAATCAGCTTCACCACAGCAATTCGTAAATTGAGCGGCATCGGCACATAGGCCAATGCCGCTTTGACTTGGGGAATACCGCTACCGGATGCCTCTGGCGCAAACCGCTGCACTAGCCAACCGGCTAGGCTACCGCCGATGAGACCCACTAGCGGTAAAACCAGCCAGGCAGGTAGTCCCAGTGCTGTGCTATAGATGCGTAAGCCGCCCAGCCAGCCCACACCTTGCTTGAGCAATACAGCGGCGAGGCCAGATACGAGCCCGATAATGCAGGCTTCAAAAATGGCGATTCGCTTCGGCTTAAGCAAGTACTGCAGCTTGCGAGATAGAGCAGCAAACTTCATGAAGCATGACCTAAATCGATCGTCCGGTCGTTGATAAGCCTCCTAAGATAACAGAAGGCGTGTAGCACGAGCCATTCCAGTCGGCATCCCCGCCAATTTCCACCAATTGCTTCACCACGGTGTAGACGTTACCCGCCACCATAGTGTCCTTGACGCGCCCAGTAATGGTACCGTTGCGAATTCGGTAGCCCAAATCAACGTTAATCGAAAAGTCGCCCGAAATTCCGGCCCCACCCCCCAACATTTGATCTACAACGATGGCATCGTCTAGGGATGCAATCAGCTCATCTAGCGATCGCACTCCAGGCTGCACAATGGAGTTGTAGGTACTAGGTGTGGGATAGCTGCCCAAGCCGGGCCGGAACCCGTTTCCGGTTGAACCACCGCCCAAGACTCGTCCGATCGTGCGATCAGTGTAAAACAGCTTCAACACGCCGTTTTCGATAAACGTCAGTCGCTGCGTCGGCGTTCCCTCATCGTCAAAGGGACAGCTAAAGGGGCCGGCTTCCGGATCTTGATATAGCGTGAACTTGGCATCGGCTACCACTTCTCCCAGGGAGTCACTCCAGGGCGACGAACGCTCCATCACTCGCTTGCCGCTAAGGGCAGCTAACACCGTGCCCCAAAGCATATCGGCGGCCTTGGCAGTGAATAGAACCAGGGGACGACCCTGAGACGGCGCAACGTTATCTTCGGCCCACTCTAGCCGCTGCAAAATTTGGCGCACCAGCATGTCTGGATCGAGCGATTCACGCCGCGTTTGCCCATCAGATACGTTCAGAAAATCGTCGCCCCGTACCCACTCCGTATCGAGATAAAAGCTGAGGGTGGTATCAACGTGGCTACAGTCAAGTCCGGCGGAGTTGATGAGCCGGGTACGCTCCATGTCGCACTCTAATTCTGCCGAGCAGAGGACTTCGGGATAGGCATCTCGCACTTGGGCAATTGCCGCGCGGCCCCAGTCCACTAGCTGCTCCACTGCAACTTCACGTCCCTGCGATGGGTAGGTGATCTGCAGATTTTCCGTTAGCTCAATTTCTTCTGGCTCATTTAACTCGCTAAGTGCGATCGCACGTTCCACCAGTGCCTCTGGCTCTACAGAACCATAGGCCACGGCAATCCCTGGTTTGCGATCGCGCCAGATTCTCAGCGCTGTCCCTTCCACCTGGGAGCTTTCCAACTGCTTTAGTCGATTAGCTTCAAAAAAAACCGGACGCGATGCCGAAAAGGACTGAAATACCTCAGCCGCTTCCGCTCCAGAGCGCATCGCTAGTTCAACCAGCTGTTCCGCTAATTGATCATGTGAAGATTCAATCGAACCCATAGGTATCTCAAGCACACCAAATTAAAACAACCCTGGGTGGTGCATATAGACTTCGCTTGCTACCGACCAAGATTGTTCTTCCCTATCTTCTGGGATCGTGTGCACTTACGCCAGATGGAGTTCTTGCAATAACCAAAATCCAGCAAAGGATTCTGATTCTGGATTCTCCTGTACAGCAATGAAATGAACTCCCTGAGCCTGTTCTTTGGCTGCCATAAATCCATTGGCTTCTGGTAAAACTTTTGGGACTAGATCCGCCAATATCCAAGCATCATTACTGCCCGTTTCCAGCACCAATTGCGGTTTTGGATTGGGCTCGATCCGTAAAAACGCCAGCTCTAGCCCAGACAACCAACCTGCTAAAGGTATAGCCCTTGACGAAAAAATAATCACTCCGGGCACCTGAGTATCGGGACTGATCCCGGCCAGTTTCAATGGAAAACCTTCACCAAAATCAATGTCCCACTCCGGCATATCGCTCAGATCACTGGCCTGTAGTGAGACAAAGGCCCACTTCTGCCCCTTTAACGCGTCCGGTAGCGGCTGGGGCGGGGTCGTGCCGTAGTTAACGGATGGATTGGTTGATGGCTGATATCCCTCTTCATTGGGATAGACCGATTCATACCGCTGCTCTAGCCACTGATGGAGCGCGATGGTGCGACGGCTCTGCTTGGCCGCGATGCCCATATCCTGGCAGGTGCGGGTAATCATGTTGTTCATCTGCCGCCGAAAAAAGCGAATTTGCGTCGGAGAACTGCCTGCTTCTGCGATCGCAGCTTCCAAGGCTGCCGTTAACCAAATCGAGTTCACCTCGGTATTGGAGCAGTATTGGCTATAGCGAAACAAATTGTCCGGATCGGCATCAACGCTAAGCGGCGATTCGCACACCAGCATCTCCCAGCGTTTTTTGCCGTTGTCATCCAAAATTGGCCGCGAATAAAAATCGAGTTCCCAAATCTTACCCATACTGACTAAAGTTATTGACTAGCGTTGATCTACTGCACGATTTGAACCTCTATCACTGTTACACAGGACTGCACGAATTAGACGAGCTAATGCCGATCTTGTATATCATCGGCAATTTGGGCTTATCTGGAGATCTGCCTTTGCAAACCCTGTATTCAAATCATTTGAGATAGAAGAGGCACTTCGGTAGAGGCTCTGCATGAAAATAAATAGAGCCAGCTGGTCGAATCACGTACAAAGCAAACATGATTTCTCTTATACAAGACGTAACTAACACTGCAGCCCATCAGGTATACTCATATGCCAATATGCTATGCCAAACTTAAAGACTAAAGACAAAAAACAACTCTTTAATGCAGCACATGTATAAGTTGAATTTGTATGCTATTTAATTCTTACGGATTTATTTTTATCTTTTTACCATGTGTACTAATCGTATTTTTACTCATTATTCGTTGGCAAAAATGGACACTGGCAACAGGATGGCTAGTCAGTGCATCACTGTTTTTCTATGGGTATTGGAATCCTCGATATCTCCTCTTGATGATTGCCTCCATCATAGTCAACTATTTGGTCGCCTACTGGATGGCTAAT
Source organism: Thainema salinarum CENA647 (assembly GCF_057732415.1). Taxonomy (NCBI): domain Bacteria; kingdom Bacillati; phylum Cyanobacteriota; class Cyanophyceae; order Leptolyngbyales; family Leptolyngbyaceae; genus Thainema; species Thainema salinarum. The sequence continues at coordinate 4,120,318 of NZ_JBYJZJ010000022.1, read as the reverse complement.
TTGAGAAAAGCGAATGGAAAGCAGTTGGCTATCAAAACTATATTCATATCTGGAATATCGGTAAATTTGTTGGTGCTTGCTTATTACAAATATCAAGATTTCTTTCTTGAAAATATTGATGCAGCTTTCGGCTTAGATGTTGAGATTCCAAATATTATTCTTCCATTAGCAATATCATTTTTCACGTTTCAGCAGATTGCTTATTTGGTAGATGTCTATCAAGACAAAATTAGAGGTGATCACAGCTTTTTAAGATATTGTCTATTTGTTACTTTCTTCCCACAGCTAATTGCAGGGCCAATTGTTCATTATCGAGAACTTATGCCTCAGTTCTCATTTCAAAATAATCTCCGCGTTAATGCAGAATCAGTTGCGCTTGGAATTAGTATTTTTTCAATTGGTTTGTTTAAGAAGTTTTTGGCGGATGCAATTTCAATTCATGGCAATCCTGTTTTTACAGTTGCCTTCAAAGGTGAAGATTTAAGCTTTTTTGAGGCTTGGTATGGAGCTTTAGCCTACACAATGCAGCTCTATTTTGATTTTTCTGGCTATTCAGATATGGCAATCGGCATCGGTAATATGTTTGGCATCCGACTACCTTTAAACTTTTTCTCTCCATATAAAGCTATCAGCATTATTGACTTTTGGCGGCGCTGGCATATGACACTATCAAAATTTTTGCGTGACTATATATACATTCCTCTCGGTGGCAATCAAAAAGGCAATGTTCGCCGTTACACCAACCTGTTTATTACAATGCTTTTAGGAGGTTTATGGCATGGTGCTGGTTGGACATTCGTTGTATGGGGTGGACTGCATGGTTTATATTTAGTCGTCAATCATTTTTGGCACTACTTGCTGAACAAGCTTAATTTAATTCAAATGACCAAACAAGCATGGATGAAGCTGCTTGGAAAAACCATTACGTTTGTAGCAGTTGTGGTAGGTTGGGTTCTATTTCAATCTCAGAACTTAACCACAGCATCTCAAATATTGTACGAGATGACTGGGTTAGGTGGGATGCCTATTGGAATAACAATTCATTCTTTTTTGCAGCACAAAGACGTTGGTGAAGCTCCTCAATTGCAACAATGGTTGGCAGTTTTATCGCCCAATGATCTGATTCAGGTATCTGGATTGATTCTTTTATTGTTTTTATTGCTGGCTGTTTGGTTTCTGCCAAATACACAACAAGTGTTTGAAAAATATAATTCAGTGACTCTTCCCTATCAAATCAAAGATGATGGTTGGAAGCATTGGATGCATTTGCAGTGGAACCCAAATTTCATATGGTTTTTAGCTCTTACCATAATGAATCTTATCTCCCTTTCTGCCTTGGCTTCAATTCCAACAGATTTTCTATATTTTCAGTTTTGACTACAGCATTTATTCGGTTATGAGTACGAGGACGTTTCTCCATCTTCAGCATGAAATGCTTCCGTGGCTTTGCTAATATTGGAACTGTTACGAACCTTTAAATTAATTTATGAAGCCTTCTACAAAATATCAAAAATACAATTTACTGATAATCTTTAGCTTGCCGCTACTACTTATTCTGTCATTGTTTATTGATGCTGGATGGTTCCTGGGGAAGTCTCGAAGCTGGCATAGGCTTAGGCAAATCGACGATCAACAGTTTACAGTAGTAGAAAAATATTTTCAAGCTGATAGTAACTGGATATTGGCTTATGGTTCATTTTGAGCAAACTGATCTGAATTATTATCACTATAGGGAAGAAGAGGTCTCCAAATATATTCGGAGAGCTGATGTTGTTTTTCTGGGAAATAGTAGATCCCAATTTGCCTACGATCGTTTAATTCTAGAGAAGTTTTTTGAAGACAAAAATATCAACTTTTATCATGTGGGCTTTGGCTGTAATGAATCGATTAAAGTTCAATTGGATCTGCTAAAACGAAGCAAAACGCGTCCAAAGCTGTTTGTGCTAAACGTTGATCAAAGTTTTTTTAAGAAAAAACATTCAAAATGTGCAACCCGTTTTCTGACCGGAAAAGACTATGGCTCTCGACGAGTTTTTCAGAGTAATCTATTACAGATTTCAAACTATTACTTCAATCAAGTAATTGTGGCCTTATTGTCAGATCAGAGCAGGTGGGTTCCTAATCGAACAATTTATCGCCAGATAGACAATGGATTATGGGTTAAGGATGCTTTTATGAATACATATACAGCACCCTCTGAAATTCCCAATACTAAGGCGCGTTCATGCAAAATATTGGATGTCGATGAAAAGAAGCTTATCGATTATTGGGTGGAGCAAATAAATTCAGTTGCTCCAAGTGCCATTATAGTGAATACATACATTCCAAAACTCGGCTACTGTGAAAATCGCTTGCAAGAGGTTTCAAACTATATGAAGGTTCCCTTTTTTCAGGCTAAGGAACCCAATCAATTAGAAGTCTTTGACACATCCCATCTCACGGCTGATAGTGCAAAAAACTATACCGTAGAGTTTATTGATTTTCTTGAGGACGAAGTTTTACCAATGCTGAACTCTGATGATGCCACTGAGTAGTAAATAGACGATTGAATTTGCTATTTTTCATGGTTTCATAAGTACATTTAAAGGGCGATGATTTTTAGGTACTGATAAGATTGATATATTAAAAATGTCACTTAGACATTAAACCCAGATTCAATCTTCAGACTTGGCCTGAGAACGACGGCGACGGCAGCGATCGGAGCAGTATTTAACGTCGTCCCAGCAGTCGGCCCATTTTTTGCGCCAGGTAAATGTGCGATCGCAAACGGGACAGAGTTTAGTTGGCAAATCAGATTTGGAGCGTTGGCGTGCCATGTTTAGCAATCATTTAATCCCTACAACTTAGCAATAACGCAGATTTTGGTAACTGTCGAACCGGAGAGCGTGAAATAGCCACATCGGTTAGACATCAAGCAACTCTAAGGATCGTGGATTAAATAAGATGTAATTTTACCGTCTGTATTTGTAAGCTAGAGCAATAGAAGATGAAGCAGAACCTGAATGCAACCCTACCCTGCGCCAATTGAAGCTCAAATGCAACGCTATTATCAATCGTTGTCTGAGAAGGATCGTCGTCGCTATGCCGCCATTGAAGCGATCAAACTCGGATATGGTGGGCAAGCCTATATCCGAGAGTTGTTCGGATGCCATCATGCAACCCTAGCGTTGGGACTGGCAGAACTGGATGATGAACCTGCTCTCAAACGGGAACGGATTCGTCAAGTGGGAGGTGGACGGAAGTCAGCATTTGAGACCATTGAAGGGCTAGATGCGTCATTTCTGCAGGTGTTGGAGCAACACACGGCGGGTTCACCCATGGATGAGACGGTGAAGTGGACTAATCTCAAGCGCCATGAGATTGTGGCCTTGCTGAAAGAGGACGGAATTGACGTGAGTGTGACGGTGGTCGATCAGTTGTTGGAGCGGCACAACTTTCGTAAACGCAAAGCGGTGAAAAGACTGGCAACTGGGGAGAGTGAACATCGCAATGAACAATTTGAGCGGATTGAGCAGTTGAAAGGCACCTATCAAGCTGCTGGCAATCCCGTCATGAGTATGGACACAAAAAAAGAGAATTAATTGGCAAGTTGTATCGAGCGGGGCAACTGTACACTCAAGAGCAGGGAGTCGAAGTGTTTGACCATGATTGGGCAACGCTCGCAGAAGGCGTCGCTATTCCCCACGGACTGTACGACTTGAGCGATAATATTGGCTACATCCAGATCGGCACGAGTCATGATACCAGTGAGTTTGCCTGCGAATCGATTCGCTACTGGTGGAACACCTATGGCAAAGCACGCTATCCCCTAGCTGGCTCGATTTTGCTGCTTTGCGATGGTGGGGGCAGTAACAGTTCTCGCTACTACATCTTTAAGCAAGACTTGCAAGCATTGGTCAACGAGTTAGGGATTGAAATTCGCATTGCTCACTATCCCCCCTATACCTCCAAGTACAATCCAATTGAACACCGCTTGTTTCCTCACGTCTCAAGCAGGTGTCAAGGGGTAATTTTTGAGAGTGTCCAGATGGTAAAAGAGCTGATGGAAAAGGCAACCACTCGCACAGGTCTCAAGGTCTTTACGACGATTCTCGATAAAACGTATCACAAGGGTCGTAAAGTTGCTGAGGACGGGTATGTCAAATAGATTGTGTCAAAGGTAAAAACTCAAGTTGGAAAGCGATCGCTGAATTCAATCGCGAAGCGGTTGAGAGCGGGTTTCCAGTCGCGAATGGGCATGGTTCACTTTTTGGCAATATTTTGAATTGCCAAGTAGATAACTTTTAGGGCAGATTCATCGGTTGGAAAAGCTCGGTGGTTTTTAATCACCTTTCTAAGAGTCATATTCATCGATTCAATCGCATTGGTCGTATAGATTGCTTTACGAATCTCCGGTGAAAAAGCAAAGAAGGGAATAATCCGCTGCCAATGATGAAGCCAAGACCTGCTAATGGTTGGATATTGCTGGTCCCACTGCTCGGCAAACTCAACTAAGCGCTGCTCTGCTTCAGTCTCAGTGCTGGCCGTGTAAATCAGCTTGAGGTCTGCTGCAACCGCCTTACGGTCTTTGTAGGACACATAGCGGAGTGAATTTCGTACCATGTGAACAATGCACAACTGCACCTGGGTTTGAGCAAAGACCGCTTCAATGGCATCGGGAAAGCCAGTGAGGCCATCACAGCAAGCGATGAAGATGTCTTTGAGACCCCTATTTTGCAGCTCTGTGAGCACTTGAAGCCAAAATTTGGCAGACTCGTTCTGGGTCATCCACATCCCCAAGAGTTCTTTGGTGCCAGACAAGTTAACCCCAAGCGCCAAGTGAATCGCTTTGTTGATCACCCGCCCGTCTTGTCTGACTTTGACCACGATGGCATCAAAATAGACGATGGGATAAACCGGGTCGAGCGCGCGATTTTGCCAAATTTTACGCTCCGTTTCAACCGCATCCGTGACGTTCGAGATCAGCCCGGCTGAGACCTCAACGCCATACAGGTCTTGCAGTTGAGCCTGAATGTCACGGGTACTCATGCCCCTGGCATAGAGGGACAAGATCTTGTCATCAAAGCCCTCGAAGCGGGTCTGCCCCTTCTTGACGATGATGGGTTCAAACTCACTGTTGCGGTCACGGGGAACATTGATTTGAGCTTCTCCAAACTCCCCTTTGATGGTCTTCTTGCTGTGGCCGTTGCGGCGGTTACGAGTTGGCTTGACGTCGCTTTCAGGCTCCGCCTGTTGCTCGTCCAGATGGGTTTTCATTTCCGCATTCAAGCAGCGTTCCACCAAAGCCGCCGTGAGCTGCTTAAGAATCCCTCCATCCCCCAGCAGGTCTTCGGGATTCTGATAGCCTTTAAGCAATTCATCCAGGAGTTCAGGTCGAAAAGTCATAGTACGAGTCTCTTAGGTTCAATAGTTCATTAGATCTCATCTCTGACCTTTGACACAATCTAATTTACAATCCCGAGGACTTCAAAGCCAACATGAAGATTGTCTTCGACGAGCTTCTGCCGCAATGGAATTACACAGCAAAACCAGAATTACAGGTTATTTAATTCACAATCCTAAAAACGTTGGAACGTTTGAACGTTAGATCGAGCAGATGCCTCAATAGTTTCAACAAAATGGCGACGACCTGGCCCTCTCTTCTGGGTTGCTAAACTGAAATCATTAAGAATATATGCTTAGATCTACCGCGAGCTTCGTTCCCTGGCTAGCCTCAAGATAGATATTCCTGCAACGCATCATGGGGCTATCAACAGAGGGATTGCAATTAGAGGCGACGGCTCGGACACCTGTGGTTTTTCACGTCGAGCAGTTGACTAAAACCTACCGCATGGGCGAAGTCGAAGTGCAGGCCCTGCGGTCAGTCGATCTTGACTTGTATGAAAGTGAATTTGTGGTGCTGCTGGGGCCGTCGGGTAGCGGCAAATCGACGCTGCTCAATATTCTGGGCGGACTCGACATTCCCACCAGCGGGCAGGTGTTCTTCCGCACCCAAAATCTCACCCATGCCAACGATGCGGTTCTAACCCGTTTCCGTCGCGATGCTGTAGGGTTTATCTTCCAGTTTTATAACCTCATCCCCAGTCTCACCGCCCGCGAGAATGTGGCGCTGGTCACGGAAATTGCTCGTCATCCCATGTCGCCCGTGGAATCACTTGATATCGTCGGACTGGCCGATCGGCTCGATCACTTTCCGGCTCAGCTCTCCGGTGGGGAACAGCAGCGAGTTGCGATCGCACGTGCCATTGCCAAACGCCCTGAAGTTTTGCTTTGCGATGAACCGACGGGAGCGCTGGATTTCCGGACGGGTAAGTTGGTTCTGAAAGCCCTACAGCAGGTCAATCGCGAGTTTGGTACAACGACGGCTGTGATTACCCATAATGCTGGCATTGCCGCAATGGCCGATCGGGTGATTCACATGCGCAGCGGCCAGATTACGGCAATTGAATGCAATGCGCAGAAGGCTGATCCGGAGGAGCTGGAATGGTGAGTTCTCTCAACCTCAAACTCCTCCGCGATCTGATTCACCTCCGAGGCCAGGTGGTTGCAATTGTGCTGATTGTGGCCTGTGGGATTGCCAGTTTGGTGACGATGCTAAGTGCCTATGACTCGCTGAATCTCACCCAGGCGGCCTATTACGACCAGTATCACTTTGCCGATGTGTTTGTGCAGGTGAAGCGGGCACCGGAGCAAATCCGCGATCGCATTCAAGCGTTACCGGGGGTGCAGCAGGTGCAGACTCGGGTGGTGCGAGATGTAATTTTGGATGTGCCGGGGTTGGCGGAGCCAGCGACAGGACGATTAATTTCGGTGCCGGAGCAGCGGATGCCGTTGCTGAATAGCCTATACCTCAGCCAGGGACACTACCTTACGCCCGGACATCCCAATGAGGTGCTGGTGAGTGAGACGTTTGCCAATGCGAATGACCTGAAGCTGGGTGATACCTTGGGCGCGGTGATCAATGGGCGCTGGCAGGATTTGCAGATTGTCGGGATGGCGCTGTCGCCGGAGTATGTCTACGAGATTCGCGGTACGGATTTGCTGCCGGATAATCAGCGGTTTGGCGTGCTGTGGATGGGGCGCGAGGCATTGGCGACAGCGTTCGATATGGACGGGGCGTTTAACGATGTGGCGCTGGATTTAACCCGAAATGCCAGTGAAGCTGACGTGATTTTCCGATTGGATCAGCTCTTGGAATCCTACGGGGGACTGGGAGCCTACGGGCGGCGCGATCAAATCTCGAATCGATTTGTCTCGGATGAAATCACCAGTCTCAAAGCATCAGCGGTGTTCATGCCGATTATCTTTTTGGGGATTGCGGCGTTTTTGCTGAACCTGCTGCTGGCGCGGTTGATTAGCACTCAGCGAGATCAGATTGCGGTGCTGAAGGCGTTTGGCTACAGCAATCTGGATGTGGGGTTGCACTATCTCAAGCTGGTGGTGCTGGTGGTGCTGGCCGGAGCGGCGTTGGGCACCGGGATTGGCCTTTGGTTTGGCTCAGCGACGACCAAAAACTACGCCAATTTCTATCACTTTCCGGTGCTGGCGTTTGAAGTGGGGGCGGACTTGGTCATCATTGCGGTGGGAACCAGTCTAGTTGCCGCCATGATTGGCGCGTTTCTGTCGGTGCAAAGAGCGGTGCAGCTACCTCCAGCGGAAGCGATGCGGCCTGAGCCTCCGGCAGAATTTCGACCGACGCTGATTGAGCGCTTGGGTTTGCAGCAGCTATTTTCGCCAGCGGGACGGATTATTTTACGTAATCTGGAGCGGCAGCCGATTAAGGCGGGATTGGCGATTTTGGGCATTTCGCTGGCGGTGGCGATTCTGGTGGTGGGTCGTTCGTTTGAGGACGGCATGAACTACATCATCAATGTGCAGTTTCACCAGATTCAGCAGGAGGATATTACCCTGGCCTTTGCGGAACCGCTGGCGGGACGCGCCCAGTACGATTTGCTGCACTTACCCGGCGTGCTGCGGGTGGAGCCGTTTCGCAGTGTGCCCGCCCGACTGCGATTTCAGCAGCGCACTTACTTGGGCGGTCTGACAGGGTTGCCGCCGGATGGGACGCTGCGCCGTCTGCTAAATCGGCAGCTGAAGCCAGTCTCGCTGCCGGAATCAGGAGTGCTGCTGACAACGAAGCTGGCTGAAATTCTAAATATTCATCCGGGAGAACTGCTGACGCTGGAGGTGCTGGAAGGCAGTCGTCCCCAGCGACAGGTGCCTGTAGTCGGTCTGGTTGATGAGCTGATTGGCGTTTCGGCCTACATGAATATCGATACACTGAATAGCCTGATGCGGGAGGATTTGACCCTCTCCGGTGCCTACTTGACAGTAGACCCTCAGCAGCTTGACCCAATTTACGCCGAACTGAAGCAAACGCCTGCTGTGGCTAGCGTCGCCCTGCGTCAACACAGCATTAAGCGGTTTCAGGAAACGATTGCTGGCAGTTTGGCCATTTTTACGACGGTGCTGGTGATTTTTGCCTGCATTATTGCCTTTGGCGTGGTGTATAACGCTGCCCGAATCGCTTTATCTGAGCGGGGGCGAGAGCTGGCGACGCTGCGAATTATTGGCTTCACTCAGCGGGAAGTGGCCTTTATTTTGCTGGGTGAACAGGCGGTGCTGACGCTGCTGGCTGTTCCGGTGGGCTATGCCATTGGGTACGGACTGGCGGCGTTGATGGCGCTGGCCTACAACACCGAGCTGTATCGCTGGCCGCTGGTTGTGACCCGCTACACCTATGGTTTTGCCTTTGGCGTGATTGCGATCGCAGCTATCATTTCTGGTGCGCTGATTCGCCGTCAAATCAATCAGCTTGATCTCGTTGCCGTGCTGAAGACCCGCGAATAAAGGAGTCCATCATGCCTCACGACAGTCATACTACGGAGTCATCTCAGTTTGCCGAGCCGCAACAGACGGGGTTGGGCAATGGTCAAACGCCAGTCCAGGACGAGACGAATCGGCAGGTTGCGATATCTGATTCGCCGAACACGAACAACGGGACGAAAGCCGTGAATGGCTCGGTTCCCGTGCAGCAGCGGAAATTTAGGCTTTCCCGACGCTGGTTGTATGCACTGGGAGGATTAGGCGCAGTGGGACTGATTGCGCTGGCGTTTCGGCCTGCGCCCGTGCGGGTCGATCTAGTCACCGTGGAGCGGGGCGATTTGCAGGTGACGGTGGATGCGGAAGGCAAGACGCGGGTGCAAGATCGCTTTGTGGTGGCGGCTCCGGTGGATGGCCGCTTGGCGCGGATTGACCTGTCGGCGGGGGATGGGGTGGAGCAGGGCAGCGTGATTGCCCAGATTGACCCTATCCCTTACACCAGCCAGGTGCAGGAGGCGCAGGCGCGGATTGAGGCGCTGCGGGCGGAAATCGCCGGGGTGGACACCCAGCGGCCCAAAAACGAGGCGTTGGCTCAGGCCCAGGCGCGTATCCAGTCGGCCCAAGCCGCCCAGCGTCAGGCCGAGGCAGAGCTGGCCGAAGCACAAGCTGAACTGGCTCAGGCACAACGCGATCGCAATCGCGCCGATATGCTGGCCTCCCAGGGAGCGATCCCAGAGCAAGATCGAGAATCGGCTCGCCTGACGGAGGTATCGCGGGAACAGGCGGTGACGGTGGCGAGACAGAACGTGGAAAGTGCGATCGCATCTGTGAATGCCGCTCAATCTGACCTGGCGATTTTGCAGGCGGAGCAGCAAGACCCAGACTATTTGCTGGATGTCTACCAGGCGGAAATCAATCAGGTCGAAGCCGAACTGGCTCGCCTAGCCGATGACGCTAATCGTACCGAGATTCAGGCTCCCGCCAGTGGTCGAGTACTCCGCATTCCCGAAAAGAGTGCCCGCTATGTGACGGCAGGCACGGAGCTAGTTGAACTCGGCGACGCGAGCAACTTGGAGCTGATTATTGATGTTCTATCCACCGATGCCGTCAAGATTCAACCAGGAGACACCATCCAGGTATCCCAGTGGGGCGGCGACGACACAATCTTGGCCAAAGTCCGCTATGTAGAACCGTCTGCATTTACCGACGTGTCAGCCCTGGGCGTTGAAGAACAGCGGGTAAACGTGATTGCCGATTTCGTGGATTCAGAACGTGCGATCGCACTGGGCGATGGCTATCGGGTCGAAACGCAAATCGTGATTGATCAAACCGATGATGCGCTGACCGTACCGATTAGCGCCGTCTTTCCCTGCGATACCGGATCGTGCGTTTTTGCAGTAGAGAATAATCGGGCCTACCTAACCCCTGTGACAACGGCGGCACGGAACACCTTTGAAGTTGCGATCGCAAGTGGTCTAGCAGAAGGTGATACGGTGATTGCCTACCCCGAAACTGTTACTGACGGCAATCGAATACAACCCCGATAAAATCGAATCCTACCGTTCCTCACCCAAATTTACACATTCCCACCCATCCACCCATCTACCCATCCACCCCTTATTCCTCACGCCTCACGCCTCACGTTCCCCCAACGGAATCGTAATCAAAAATGTCGTCCCTTCTCCCAGCGTTGACTCACAGGTGAGCGTACCGCTATGCCGCTCGGTGACGATTTGGTAGCTAATCGATAACCCCATCCCCGTTCCTTTACCAATGGGCTTTGTGGTGTAGAACGGATCGAATAGACGCGGTTTGATATGGTCAGGAATGCCGGGGCCATTGTCAGTAATTTGGATTTGCAAGTTGCGATCGCGCACTGCTGTTTTGACTAACGTTGTCGTTACCTGAATTATCGGTGCCCGATCCGACAGGTTATCGTTTTGGATGGCTTCTTCTAGTGCGTCAATCGCGTTACTTAGAACATTCATAAACACCTGATTGAGCTGGCCAGCATAGCAGTCCACTTTGGGAATATCACCGTACTGACGCACAATTTTAATTTCGGATCGATCCGGGCGTGGCTTTAGCCGATTTTGCAGAATCATCAGCGTGCTGTCGAGACCATCATGGATATCGACCTCTTTCTTTTCCGCCTCATCCATGCGGGAAAATGTTCGGAGTGATAAAACAATTTGCTTAATCCGCTCCGACCCCACTTTCATTGAATCCAGCAGGCGCGGCAAATCTTCCATCAAGAAATCGAGGTCAACATTTTCGGCTTCCTGGGCAATTTCTGCTGCCGGTTGGGGATAGTGCTGCTGATAGAGCTGAAGAACTCGCATCAAGTCGCTAATGTAGTCGCTGGCATAGCCCAAATTGCCGTAGATAAAGCTGACGGGGTTGTTGATTTCATGGGCAACTCCGGCCACCAGCTGACCCAAGCTCGACATCTTTTCGCTTTGCACTAGCTGCATTTGCATTTGCCGCACTTCTTGCAGCGTTTCTTCCAGCTCTTGTGCCTGCTGCCGCAGTTGGGCTTCTGATTCCCGCAGTTTAATCTCGGCTTCTTTTTGTTTTGTGATGCTGAGTCCTGTACCGCGAAAACCAATGATGTTGCCGTCTTCATCCAAGAGCGGTAATCCCGTCACCCGCTCCCACACCATTTCACCGGAGGGCGTAATATCTCGATGCTCCAAGGTGAAATTGCGCTTTTGGGCAGACGCTTTAGCCAAAATTTTCTGGACTTGGTCAACATCCTCTAGCGGCATAAAATCAAAGGGCGAATGACCGAGGAGTTCGGCGGCGCTGTGGCCTTTCACATCCTGTACTCGATCGGTCAAAAAGGTATAGTTTCCGTCCAGACTCATCTCCCAAAGGTATTCGCCTGCCGCTTCACTGACATCTCGAAAACGCTGTTCGCTTTCCCGCAGCGCTTCTTCCATGCGGCGGCGCTCAGTGGCATCGTTCCCAATCGAAAGCAGCTCCACTAAGTTACCGTTTTCATCCAGAATGGGGCGATTGGCCCAGGCCACCCACACCCGCGAACCGTCTTTGTGGATATTCTCATTTTCGTTGTAGGCATAGCGTTCGGGATGCTTGACGATATCCGCAATCAGCCGCTCTAGATCACGACCCGATGTTTCAGTTTTGGGCACAATTGTCCCCGGCCCATATTGATCAATTAGCTCACCCGGTTCATAGCCAAAGAAGCGATGACCATATTCATTCATAAACTTGATCTTGCCTTTTCTATCCCAGCGGATGATGATGCTATTGGCGGTTTCGATCAGGTTGCGATATTGAGCTTCACTCTCCGCCAGTGCCGCCTCAGCTTCTTTACGGTCAGAGATATCTTCCACCATGCCCAGGATGCCCACCACTTTGCCCTCTGGATCATGTAGAGGCACTTTGGTGGTGCTGCGCCATTTGGCTTGACCGTCTGCCTGGGATTGCGATTCGATGATGCCGTATTCTGCTTGGTCGGCCTCCATAATTCTGCGATCGCACTCGATGTAAAACTCGGTTTCGTCGCCACTCCACGGCAGTTCATAATCAGATTTGCCGATAATTTCGGCGGGAGATTCGAGTCCTGCCACCTGAGCCTGCCGGAGATTGCAGCCCAAGTAGATGCAGTTGCGGTCTTTCCAGAAAACCTGCTGAGGAATCGTGTCGATCACCAGACGCAGCATATCCTGAGATCGCTGGAGTTCAGCTTTCGCGTTAACCTCTTCTGTCACATCTAGAACCAGTGACGCTAGACCCATAATTTCGCCATCAGGCGCAACCAGAGGCGTGTTATACCACTCGCAAATGATCATGCGTCCATCTTTAGTCAAGTTGGGGTTTGTGCTGCGAGTTCCGCCCTTGCGGGTCATCAGATCCTTACAAATTTGGTCAACGTAGGGTTTCACATCGTCGGTACACAGCACGCTAGTATGCTGACCCATGATTTCATCAGCCGTGTAGCCAAAAATCTTCTCTGCCGCTGGATTCCACGACAGCACCTTGACATCTGGCGACCATTCAATCATCGCCAGCGGCGTATGCTCAATCAGCAGATTCATCTTTTGCTGAGAGCGGCGCAGTTCTGTTTCGACTGCTTGCAGGTCTTGAATCGTCCGACTGAGTTGGGCGGTTCGCTCTTCGACAATATCTTCCAGTTCGTCATTGAGCTGCTGGAGTTTGGCTTCAGCCCGTTTGCGCTCGGTAATGTCCCGCACCATAATCAGGACTTCATTGTCCCCACTCGGTACAACCCGGACTTCCTCATCCTGTCGCTGACCCTTGACCTCAATTTGCTGCTCGTAAACCTGTAGTTCCCCGGTTCGCAGCGCTTGATGGACATAGATCATGCGGCGCTGGGCTTGATCGTAGGGAAAGGCATCATAAATACTCGTGCCGTTGAAGGTTTCTTCCTGGTCATAGAGCGTAATATTGCCGCCATTGACGGCTCCGATATAGGTGCCATCCCCCCGCATCCGCATCAGTAAGTCGGGAATGGCATCAATTAGCGCCTGGTTGGTCGCTTCGCTCTGTCGAAGGGCTTCCTCGGCTTGCTTGCGTTGCGTAATATCAAAAATGACGCCGTCCAGACAATGGGGATTGCCCTGCCGATCAAAAATCCCCTGTCCTTTTTCATAGACCCAACGAATACTGCCATCCCGATGCAGCACCCGATATTCCAAGACAAAAGGCTGGCGCGATCGCAGTGCCTGTTCCACCTTCTGCTCAACCACTACTCGATCATCGGCATGGATGACGCTGGCCCAGGTGCGAAGTTGATTATCAATAAAATCAGAGGCTGGATAGCCGGAAATATCGAAGGTGGCACTGCTCATGAACTCCATCGTCCAGTTGCGATCGCATAAACAGCGATAGACAGCCCCCGGAATGTTATCGACCAGGGTGCGGAACTGTTCACTGTTGCGCTGGATGGTTGCTGCCGCATTCTCCTGGGCGGTAATGTCCTGAATCAGTCCCAGTAGGCCCGTAATATTACCTTCATCGTCGCGGAGTGGCACTTTATTGGTTTTGAGCCAGCGAACTTCACCATTCGCTTGGCGTCGAGGCTGGCGTAGATCGCGGAGAGGCTGGCCCGTTTCCAACACTGTGCGATCGCACTTGAGATACCAATCCCGCTGATCGGGTGTCCACGGCATCTCGGCATCGGTGCAGCCCTTAACCTGTTCGGGAGCGCCTAACCCCGTCATCTCGGCCCAGCGGCGATTACAGCCCTGGTAGACCGAATGCTGATCTTTCCAAAAAATGAACTGGGGAATGTTGTCGATGACGAACTGCAAAAACTGCTGCGATTCCTGCCGCTCTCGCTCAATCTGATGGCGCTCAATAGCTGCAGCTACACTATCAGCGATGATGTGCAGTCCAGTTAATTCAGCCTCTGACCATTGCCGCTCAGCCGCCCCGTCAATGAGCTGTAGGAAACCCCATAGTTCCTGATTTCGTTGAATAGGAACCAGACTAATCAGCTGACTCTGGACTTGTCCGGCCTGATTAGTAGATTGAATTGCGTTCTCAGACGGATTCCAGCCATAGCAAACGATTTCGGTCTGAGCGAGCTGTGGATACCAGCCAGACACAGGTGGCAGAGTAGACCTGGCATCGGGTTGTTCGCTCCTGTCCGTCGCTCCGTGCTCAGCTTGCCACTGCCAACAACACTCCAAATCTAGCTCAGATTCAGCGGTCTCAACGGTTGCATGAGTCTGTACTGCCGAGCTAAACCGATAAACGATAACCTGCGCCAGATCAAAAGCTTGCCCTAGAGTTGCGATCGCGCATTGCATGGCCTGGTCAACATCGCGCACCGTCAGCAGTTGATGAGTGATTTTAGAAATGCCCTGTAGGATTGCTGCGTGGTTGTTTGAGAGGGTAGACGAGGATGTGCGATCGCACTCTAGATTTCCATCCTCACTCTGCACCGTTGATGAACAATCTGATGACGGACTTCCAGGCATAGTCATGGCAACTCAGGCTCGTGAACAGCTTTCCAATACTTTACGTAGTATTACCCTCTTAAACAGGATGCCCGATATCTCTACTGCCCAAACGTTCAAACGTCACAAGGGTTTAATGGTGTTTATACTCTAGGCTTTTTCTTCAAGCCAGCATAAACAGGCGAAACCATTTCATTTATAACCAGCTCCGCCAACCGATGGGCCGCACCGGATTCACCGCGTACCTGGCGTAAGTCATTGCGAATTTGCGCAAGAGTTTCTGGATGCTGGAGCCAGTTGATGCCGATCTTGGCAATATCAGCAGGTTGTAGTTGACCAATTAGTTCCGGCACGATTTCGCGTCCAGCCCAGATATTAGGCCAAGCCAACAGGCGATTGCCCAAATTCCGCAGGAATACCGTATTAATTAACTTGGCGAACAGCGTACCGACACCCGGTAGATTTGCCAAAATGCCAGGAATACCGTCCCAGGCTCGCATGGCGTCAAGCTGCTGAGTGGGGATAATCACAATCATTGGCATAGCGAGAGCGCCCAACTCTGCGGTATTTGCGCCGACGGTTGTAATGCAAAACTTACAGTGAGACAAAACTGCGTGGGCTGGAAAGTCTGTCCATAAATGGATCTTGAGGCCAGATTCTGTCTTCAAGTAAGGTAATGTGTCGGGTTCATTCGGAATAATCAGTTGGGCTGCTGAACCAGATACGCGCTGCACCATTGGATTTTGGCTAGCATCAGCGAACTTAGCCAGTTCCTCAAGCTTCAGGGTAGGTGCGACGGGAATGACAAATCGGGTTTGGGGCCGAGCAGCGTGGATTTGATCTGCGATCGCACATACAAATGGAACGCCCATTGCCAGTTTGGCAGCTTTGGAGCCGGGAAGGAGACCGATGAGTTCGGTTTGGTCGGTGAGGGAGAGAGGCAATGGGGTGGATGGGTGGATGGGTGAATGGGTAGATGGATTATTGGGGGTATCGGTGACGTCAGCCATTAGATCGCCGATGACAGTGAATTTGTGGCGGTATTGGGGTTTGGCTTGATTGATTAGCTCTGGTTTCATCACTGCGAACTGATCGACCCAGCGGTGCCAGCGGGTATCCCATTCGCCGTAGATGAGTGTGGAGTAACCTAAACGCTTGCCGATGATGACGGGGAAAAGCTGATCGCCACCCAGGAAAATGACAACTCCGCGATCGCGCCAGTCCCAATCGTCCTGCGTCCGCCCCCAGAGCAAGAACGGAAAGAAATCCTTGGCATCCTGCACCCGATCCACTTCGGCATAGTTACGAGCAATGTCACCTTCCTGTCCGGTGGCATTGGGGCAGGGCGAGAGCACAACGGAAATGCGGGTTTGCTGATGGTCATTGCCCAGTTTTTGGCGTAGCGATCGCACCACAGGTTTCACCCAAGTCGTCACCTCACCGGGGCCATTCGAGAGAATCAAGATATCAATAGGCATGTCCATATTTAGCTGTCCTTAGAAGTGGGACGAGATGAGTTAGGGGTGGATGGGTGATCGGGTGGACGGGTAATTGAGTGATCTCGTTACGCCTATCGACTCCCTTTACAGTCCTCATCGGTGCGTTTCGCTTCGCTCTACACACCCTACAACTTCTTTCGCCTCACTCCTTCTCCTCACGCCTCATCCTCTAAACGTAAACTTTGATTAAGATTTTCTGAGTAAATACTTTTATTTTTGTCAACGGTTGTAAACAAACATCTCAATATAGTTATCAAATTGTGTCAGATAAGGCCGCAATCCCTTATCTATTGAGCATTTTTTGATAGAAACACTCCTATGGCGATGTTTCAGTCCTTGCTCACAGCGGGTAAAGAATCTCATCTTTGCCTCCGTGCTTTTTACTCAGTCGCTCGTAAATCTGCGTATTTTGAGCGTTGAAACTGGTCGCCTAGTCGGTAGAGCCTCAGTGATTGTTTCAGTTCTGCAACAGTCAGCGAGAACCTGCTCAAAGGTTCTCAACTAAGGGATAGGATCTAAGATTGCGGGCTGATTTGCTGCTGGGTGATTTACAGACTTAGCGGCTCAGAATGCAGGGTTTACTTAATATCAAAATCCGATCATACGATTTCTAATCAAAACGCAGGCATCACGCATCAAAGGAGTTTAACCGCATGTTCACCCACGTCAAGCCCACCGTACGGCATATTAAGCCGGATGATCTCGGTACGCGCAGACTCATCAAGGTGGTCTATGTGGTGTTGGAGCCGCAGTACCAAAGCTCGCTCTCAGCCGCTGTTCGTGAGATCAACCGCAACAACGCTCACTTAGCTTTCGAAGTGAGTGGCTACTTAATTGAAGAGCTTCGTGACCCAGAGAACTATCAGGCGTTCCAGAAAGATATCTCTGAGGCAAATGTGTTCATTGCGTCGCTGATCTTCCTAGAAGACTTGGCCGACAAGCTGGTAGAAGCCGTTACGCCCTATCGCGACAATCTAGATGTAGCGGTTGTCTTCCCGTCTATGCCCCAGGTGATGCGCTTGAATAAGATGGGCACGTTCTCGATGGCGCAGTTGGGCCAGTCTAAAAGTGCGATCGCATCATTCATGAAGAAGCGGAAGGAAAACTCCGGTGCGGGTTTCCAAGACGCGATGCTGAAGCTGCTGCGGACGCTGCCCAAGGTGCTGAAGTACCTGCCGATGGACAAGGCGCAGGATGCCCGCAACTTTATGCTCAGCTTCCAGTACTGGCTGGGTGGTTCGCAGGAAAACCTGGAGAACTTCCTGCTGATGCTGGCTGATAGGTATGTGGTCAAAGGTGAGCGGGCAGACGGTGTGAAGTATGCTGAGCCTGTCACTTATCCCGACATGGGCATTTGGCACCCGTTAGCACCGACCATGTATGAGGATCTGAAGGAATACTTCAACTGGTACGACTCCCGCCCCGATCTCTCAGCCGACATGAAAGATCCGCTGGCTCCCTGTGTGGGCTTGGTCTTGCAGCGGACGCACTTGGTGACAGGCGACGATGCCCACTATGTGGCGATGGTGCAGGAACTAGAGTGCCTGGGCGCACGGGTAATCCCCGTCTTTGCAGGCGGTTTAGACTTCTCCAAACCCGTTGATGCCTATTTTTACGACCCAATTGATCCCAATAAAACGGTCGTGGATGCAGTGGTTTCCCTGACCGGATTTGCGCTCGTCGGTGGCCCCGCTCGTCAGGATCATCCCAAGGCAATTGAGTCTTTGAAGCGGCTGAATCGTCCCTACATGGTGGCTTTGCCTCTCGTGTTCCAAACCACTGAAGAGTGGGAAGCGAGCGATTTGGGTCTGCACCCGATCCAGGTGGCGCTGCAAATCGCCATTCCTGAGCTGGATGGCGCGATTGAGCCGATTATCCTTTCCGGTCGTGACGGTGCGACCGGACGTGCGATCGCACTTCAAGACCGGATCGAAGCTGTCGCTCAGCGGGCGATGAAGTGGGCCAGTCTGCGCCGCAAGCCCAAGGTTGACAAGCGGTTAGCCATCACCGTTTTCAGCTTCCCGCCGGACAAGGGCAACGTCGGTACGGCAGCGTACCTGGATGTGTTCGGCTCCATCTACAAAGTGATGGAAGCGATGAAGAACAACGGCTACGATGTGCAGGATCTGCCAGAATCGCCTGAGCAGCTGATGCAAGAGGTGATCCACGACGCACAGGCTCAGTACGCGAGTCCGGAACTGAATATTGCCTACCGGATGCCCGTGCAGGAGTACGAGCAGCTTACGCCTTACTCCCAGCGGCTAGAAGAGAACTGGGGGCCACCGCCCGGACACCTGAATACCGATGGTCAGAACATGCTGATCTACGGTAAGTCGTTTGGGAACATCTTCATCGGTGTGCAGCCCACGTTTGGTTACGAAGGTGACCCGATGCGGCTGCTGTTCTCCCGCTCGGCCAGCCCCCACCACGGTTTCGCGGCTTACTACACCTATCTAGAGCATCTCTGGAAGGCGGATGCGGTACTGCACTTTGGTACGCACGGCTCGCTGGAGTTCATGCCGGGTAAGCAGATGGGCATGTCCGGCGACTGCTATCCCGACAACCTGATCGGCCACATTCCCAACCTCTACTACTACGCCGCTAACAACCCCTCCGAGGCAACTATTGCTAAGCGGCGCAGCTATGCAGCCACAATTAGCTATCTGACTCCGCCAGCGGAAAATGCGGGTCTGTACAAGGGTTTGAAGGAACTGAGCGAGCTAATCGGCTCCTACCAGGGCCAGAAAGAAAGCGGGCGGGCGGTGCAAATCGTCAACGCGATCGTGACTCAGGCGCAAATCTGCAATCTGGATAAGGATATCGAGTTCCCAGAAGTCGATGCCAGTGAGCTAATCGTCGAGCAGCGCGACAATATTGTCGGTAAGGTTTACATCAAGCTGATGGAAATCGAGTCGCGTCTGTTGCCCTGCGGTCTGCACGTGATCGGTAAGCCTCCTACTGCCGAAGAAGCGATCGCAACTCTGGTCAACATTGCGGGGCTAGATCGGCCTGAGGATGGTGGCATTAAGAGCCTCCAGCGGATTATTGCCGAAAGTTTAGGTCGCGACATTGATCAGGTTTATAAAAACAGCGATCGCGGTGTGCTTGAAGATGTCCAGCTACTCAATGACATTACCCAAGCATCACGGGCTGCCGTCTCGGCACTGGTAAAAGAGCAGGCCGATGCAGATGGTCGCGTGTCTCGCGTCGCCAAGCTCAATTTCTTCAACATGGGTCGCAAAGAGCCTTGGGTGGAAGCGCTGCACAATCTGGGCTACACCAAGGTAAGCGTGGAAGCATTAAAGCCTCTGTTCGAGTATCTAGAGTTCTGCCTGGAGCAAGTGGTGGCCGATAACGAACTGGGTGCGCTGCTGAAGGCGTTGGAAGGCGAGTACGTCCTACCTGGCCCCGGTGGTGACCCGATCCGCAACCCGGATGTGCTGCCCACGGGTAAGAATATCCACGCGCTTGACCCACAGTCGATTCCGACGATCGCAGCGGTGCAGTCGGCTAAGGTTGTGGTCGATCGTCTACTGGAGCGGCAAAAGCTGGACAACGGCGGCAGCTGGCCGGAAACAATTGCCTGCGTCCTCTGGGGTACGGACAACATCAAGACCTACGGCGAATCTCTAGCCCAAATCCTCTGGTTCATCGGCGTGCGTCCGGTGCCCGATTCCCTGGGGCGGGTGAACAAGCTGGAGCTGATTCCGCTGGAAGAACTGGGCCGTCCCCGAATCGACGTGGTCGTGAACTGCTCGGGTGTGTTCCGTGATCTGTTCATTAATCAGATGGCGCTGATTGACCGAGGTGTGAAAATGGCTGCCGAAGCCGATGAGCCGCTGGAGATGAACTTTGTCCGTAAGCACGCCATGAAGCAGGCGGATGAGCTGGGCATCAATCTGCGCCAAGCGGCAACCCGCGTGTTCTCTAACGCATCCGGTTCCTATTCCTCTAACGTCAATCTGGCGGTGGAAAACAGCTCTTGGGAAGAGGAGGCGGAACTACAGGAGATGTATCTGAAGCGCAAGTCGTTTGCCTTCAATTCGGATAATCCGGGCGTGATGGATGAGTCACGCGGCTTGTTCGAAGCATCGCTGAAGACGGCGGATGCTACGTTCCAAAACCTGGATTCTTCGGAAATCTCGCTGACGGACGTGTCGCACTATTTCGACTCTGACCCGACAAAGCTGGTGTCTCAGCTACGGGATGACGGCAAAACTCCGGCCTCTTACATTGCAGACACGACAACAGCGAATGCCCAAGTGCGGACGCTATCGGAAACGGTTCGCTTGGATGCGCGGACGAAGCTGTTGAATCCCAAGTGGTATGAGGGGATGCTCTCCCACGGTTATGAGGGTGTGCGGGAACTGTCGAAGCGCCTGGTGAACACAATGGGCTGGTCGGCGACGGCTGGCGCGGTGGATAACTGGGTGTATGAGGACGTAAACACAACCTTCATCGAGGATGCGGAGATGTGTAAGCGCCTGATGAATCTGAACCCGAACTCGTTCCGCCGGATGGTGGGTACGCTTCTGGAAGTTAACGGTCGCGGCTACTGGGAAACCAGCGAGGAAAACTTGGATCGGCTACGTGAGCTGTATCAAGAAGTAGAAGACCGTATTGAAGGTATCGAATAAGGTCTAGGTCATCTCAATTGTTACCTCTATGGGGAGCCACGGCTCCCCTTTTTTGCGTTCGTGTGTAAATGAAGATTGTGATACTCAGGCAAAAACTCTAAAATGAGTTCATTCATACTTGCAAGATCAAACAAAAGTGTTAACGCTTTTCTTTTGGAATCTCAACAAAAAGCCATTGCTTCCAGAAATTTCCGAGACCTGTCGAAGGTATGAGGTTGATGTAGTCGTTCTAGCGGAATTCAATTTGTCTTTGGCTAATGATTTACTGCTTGAGCTAAACAGAGAGATAGGTTTATCAGATCCTGTTTATATCTTTCAGTATGCTCCTAATCCCAAAGTTGCTTTCTTTCATAGATATACGCCAGAGCGAATGAAGAATGTTTTGGATGAGGGTGGGATTTCAATCAAAGAAGTGTTTCCACCTCTCAGTAGTAGCTTTTTGCTAGTAGGAGTTCATCTTCCAAGTAAACTCCACATGAGTGAAGATGATCAGATTTTTCAGGCAATGAGATTAGCTGAAGTAATTTCTGAAGTTGAAGTTGAGCGAAATAATCAAAGAACAATCTTGGTTGGTGATTTCAATATGAATCCATTTGAGAAAGGGATGGTAAGTTCTGATGCTCTTCACGCAGTTATGGATCAAGCGATTGCTAGAAGTGTTAGCCGAAAAGTTCAAGGAAGACAAAAGACTTTTTTCTACAATCCTATGTGGAGCTATTTAGGAGATCTTTCATCAGGCCCTCCCGGTACATACTACTATCAACCGGGAAGCTACATAAATTATTTTTGGAATACTTTTGATCAGATTTTGTTAAGACCAGCAAGTCTAGAACAATTTTCGATTGAGAATATAAGCGTACTGACAGAAATCAATAGTCAAAGCTTGGTTAAAGGCTTAAAAAGAGTTCCAGATTTGTCTGACCATCTACCGATTCTAATTCAATTGAAAGAAACAGTCATCTAAGTTTTTTAATAGTGAACTAGGAGAAAGCAAATCATGGTAGAAGATTTATGGGGGGAACTTCCTCCTGTAGAAAATATAAAAACACCCTTTACAATTTTGAAAGATCAGGCTGATTTATTAACCAGAAAAACTCAGGGCTTAGTTGTTGGTGAAGTAGAGCGGAGTGAAGTGGGAAACCGATGGGACAATGAGCAAAATCCTGAATCGGTCATCTATCTTAAAGCGAAAGTGCCATCACTTAATAATTACTCCATAGCATTACTTCAAGTAAGACATTCTGCAGGACTATATCCTCTTCTCATCTCTGGACTTATACAAAGTACTCCTCCAGCTAGATGTATGGATGAGGAGCAATTTCTCCATGCTTTGCATCATATTCTTTCGTCTGTACCCGTAAAAAATGCAGTATCCGCTTTACGAGTTGATGCAATCTCTCAGACTCGGACAGGAGCTATTTAAAAAGCTAGAGAAGGAAAACTTCTACTGTCAAATATCAACAAATGTTTTTATATAAGTAACCCAAGAGCCTTATGAGCAAATCGAATCAGATAACCGAAGGCATCTTATAGTTTAGTTTAGGTTTATAAAAACCAACTGCTGCATGTTCTGCTCGGTTTAGCAACCACTCGGGGACTTCAGCCCAAGAAATGTATGCTTCTGCCTTGCACTCGGCTAGAATCTCACCGATTTTATGATGACCGCTATTCCAACGTTGATGAATGTTCTTAGCCTGCCCAACATAGATCACTTCTCCATCAGCATTTCGGACAAGATAAATGCCACTAACTTTAGGCAGAGACGCTAAATCGGTGATTAGAACTTGCATTACAGTTCCTCAATATGAACATCACCAAATTGGGCTTCGAGCTTAATGCGCTGCCAATTGATTTCGATTGTTTCGTCGTCTAGCCCTGTCATCCGCCCGACAGAATATAGAGATTCTTTCAGCATTTGTTCGGATTTCTTTAGATCTTCTAAGGACATATCAAGTCCTTTCTCGCGAAGTTCTTTGATTTTTTCTAAAACTTCAATCCACGGTGCCTTGTAGCGTAAATCTCGAGCATCTGTTAGATCAGGACGTTCCTTTCTAAGTTGCTTTGTGTTTTTTGTGCAGGTTAGGCGATATACCTCCTGCTTCACTTCCTGCATCTTCATGAGTCATTCTCCGATACGTTTTTTGCATACCGAATTGCAGACTTAACTAATTTGAGAACTTCAGATTTTTTTAAATCAACCAGAGTTGCTCCCAGTTCGATAGCCTTTCGAGACGAGCGAGTTCCAAAAATAGCATCAACTTTATTGCGAGTTTCTTGAGCAACACCATCGTCAATCAGTAATTTTTTAACTAGCTTTTGCTGAACACGATAGGTGTCGTTCCACGTCTGTAATCCGCGTTGGCTATTCTCTAGCCTGGCTATTTTCTTAATACCCTCAGACCAGGAATCAAGAATACCTGTTAATGCAGTTGCAGTACCCACACCAGCTTTCTGCATTAAATTCTTGAGGATATTCCCTTTTAGTTTTGCATCTTTATGGACTTTTATATGCTCATCTCGGCAATATTCAATAACTTGCTCTGCTGAACCTATTGATGCCTCATGTCGCTCATACTCAGTATTTCGCCCTTCTTCTATGAGAGAACCGACCACTGTATCGTGATTTGTCATATTGTGACGATAATGTTCAAAAAGCTGGCGACCGTTCGTTGTCTCATAGTCAATTGCCTTACCATCTTTATCTCGAATGTCATAAAGATATTCAGCTTTAGTCAGCTCAATCTGGTCGCGAGTTCCTGGCTTTTGCTCTTTGTCCACAGTGCTCAATCCCTTAATGCTTGACGATATTATTCCCTTAATAATTTATTAATACCCATTAGCACCGCTTATATCCTTTGTACAGCAGGCGATTTCGCAGAAACTTAAATCTGTATTCTTCTATATTCAATAACCTTAAATATAGAAGACGAAATATAAGATCAAAAATACTAAAAAGCGAAATGTCTGAACCAGAATTTGAACTCAAACTCAAGCCCCGACCATCAAAAACAGTCTCGCTGAACATCCCAATCGATACATTGCAGGATTTAGAGAACATTGCAAACAAGCGAGACATGTCCGTTGAGTCCCTACTTAAGTTTTACATCGGGCACGGCTTACGTCAGGATTTAGCCAAATAACGAACTGCGATCGCACTTACTTTTCAAAATGGCCCAAACTCATCTGATAGTTCCTCAACGGTGCTGAAATTGATATTGATCTAGTTGTTAAGACCTTGCACCAGCTTGGCTTTGCCGAACCTCGTGCTTGGAGCAAGCCTCAAATTGATCCAATCAGCGGTAAACCAATGCGGATTCTCACCAAATGGATTCGACGCTAATGGTTGCAGTGGAAGTGCGATCATTGCTCTAAACCCTAGCGACACATTTATCAACAAAGCTTCTAGTGGTAGCGCTGGCGCAAACCCCATAGTCTTGATGCTCGACACGTAGCTTAAAATAGTTGCATACTTAGCCCAATAGTTCTATGGCTACCATTCAAGTTCAAATTCCTGAAGAAGTTTTGATTAGCCTCAAAGAAACGCCAGAGAGCATTGCACAGGAACTAGCAACGTTAGCCGCAGTCAAGTTGTTTGAAATGGGCAAGCTATCCTCTGGTCGTGCAGCTCAGTTGGCAGGAATGTCTAGAGCCGCTTTCCTGATGACTCTAGGGCGCTATCATGTCTCTCCATTCCAGATGACAGCCGCAGAACTTGAACAAGACGTTGAGAATGCCTGATCACTACATTGAGCAACTGCAAAGCTGCGGTATGTGGTTGAACGACCCGCTAATCCAAAAAATCCTTCAGCAAGCTGGAGAGAGTGAGAAGAATCAAGAATAATTGCGATCGCACCTCACTCTCTTTCCCCTCACGCTTCACCCCAAAGATGCGATAATCCCCTTGACGTATTACTGAACTGTCTCTCTACGCATGGAGATTATTCCAACTCGCATTCCCGACGTATTGCTGATTAAGCCCAAGGTTTTTGCCGACCATCGCGGCTTTTTTCTGGAAAGCTACAACCGCCAGCGCTTTGCCGAACAGACTGGCATCGACGTTGACTTCGTGCAGGACAACCACTCCCAGTCCAAACAGCACACCCTGCGCGGCTTGCACTACCAGGTTCGCCAAGCTCAGGGTAAGCTGATTCGCGTCGTGCAGGGCGCAATTTTCGATGTGGCAGTCGATATTCGCAAAGACTCCGCCACGTTTGGCGAGTGGGTCGGCTGCGTTCTGGATGCCGAGCATAAGCATCAGATTTGGGTGCCGCCCGGATTTGCCCACGGCTTCCTGGTTTTGTCCGACACCGCCGAAGTCCTCTACAAAACAACCGATTTCTACGCGCCGCAGCACGAGCGCTGCATTTTGTGGAACGATCCGGCAATTGGCATTGACTGGCCGCTGGAGGGCGTGGAGCCGATTCTTTCCGCCAAAGATCAAACCGGACAGCGCCTACAGGAAGCAGACGTATTTGAACCATGCGGATTGTTTTAACGGGGATTACCGGACAGGTGGGGGCGGAGCTGAACCGCTTGCTCAGTGACGATTCCCGCTATCAGGTAATCGGGCTGGATCGGCAAGCCTTGGATTTGTCCCAGCCGGACAAGATTGAAGATGCGATCGCACTTTTGCAACCGGATTTAATTATCAATCCCGCTGCCTACACTGCCGTAGATAAGGCCGAAACCGAAGCGGAACTGGCGCATCGGATCAATGCAGAAGCTCCAGCTCAACTGGCACAGGCAGCAGAGGATCTAGAGATTCCGCTGATTCACGTCTCAACTGATTATGTGTTCAACGGCCAGCAGAGTACGCCCTATCGCGAGACTGATCCAACCGATCCACTGGGCGTGTACGGCAAAACCAAGCTTCTGGGTGAGCAGGGAATCTGCGATCGCACTCAGCGGTTTATCATTCTGCGTACGGCTTGGGTTTACGGCACGGAAGGCGGCGGCAACTTTGTCAAAACCATGCTGCGGCTCGGTGCAGAGCGCAAAGAACTGCGGGTTGTAGCTGATCAGATTGGTAGTCCCACCTGGGCGCGAGAGATTGCAAGTGCGATCGCAGCTTTCATTCCCAAACTTAAAACAGATAGCGTCTCAGAGCTATACGGTACGTATCACTTCACCAACAGCGGCGTCGCCAGTTGGTATGACTTTGCTGTAGCCACTTTCGAGGAAGCTGAGCAGCTTGGTTTGCCGCTCCAGGTACAGCAGGTGACGCCGATTACTACTGCGGATTATCCGACGCCTGCGCGGCGTCCGGCCTACTCGGTTCTGCACTGTGCCAAAATAGCTACAGTTTTGGGAACGTCGCCTCCCCACTGGCGGCAGTCATTACGGCAGATGCTCCGCGAATATGTCCAAGTCCATGAAAGCGCTGATTCTCTCCGGCGGTAAGGGTACTCGCCTGCGGCCTCTGACTCATACGGGGGCCAAGCAGCTTGTCCCCGTCGCCAACAAGCCGATTCTCTGGTACGGTATCGAAAGCCTTGCTGCGGCTGGGATTACGGACATCGGCATCATCATTAATCCGGAAACAGGTGACGAAATCCGCCACAAAACGGGCGACGGTTCTCGCTTTGGCGTGCAAATCACCTACATTCTGCAAGAACATCCTGGTGGACTGGCTCACGCGGTCAAAACCGCTCAGCCTTTTCTGGGCCAAACACCATTTGTCATGTACCTGGGCGACAACCTAATTCAAGATCCGCTGCATGACTTTCTCGATCAGTTTCATCAAAACCAGCTTGATTCACTGATTTTGCTCAAGCAGGTAAGCGATCCCACCGCCTTTGGTGTCGCCAAAGTAATGGCCGATGGTCAAGTCGTGGGACTGGTCGAAAAGCCCAAAGTGCCGCCGTCAGATCTGGCCCTAGTCGGTATTTATTTCTTTGCACCTACAATTCACGATGCGATTGCACGTATCCAACCCTCGGCTCGCGGTGAACTGGAAATCACCGACGCCATTCAAACGCTGATTGATCACCAAAAATCGGTCGTTGCCTGTCAGCTTCGTGGCTGGTGGCTAGACACAGGCAAAAAAGATGACCTGCTCGAAGCCAATCGCATCATCCTCGATGAGTGTCCGCTCGTCACCTGCGATGGCACTGTAGATGGCGAAAGCCGCGTAATCGGTCGGGTCAAAATTGGCGCAGGCTCAACTATTACCAACTGCTCCATCCGTGGCCCAGTAATCATCGGCAAAGACTGCCATATTGAAAACTGCTTTATCGGCCCCTACAGCAGCATTGCGGATCGGGTGACGCTGATTGATGCTGACCTTGACCACAGCGTGGTGCTCGAAGGTGCAACCGTTTCCGGCATTCACCAGCGCATTGTCGATAGCCTAATTGGTCAACGCGCCAGAGTCGTCGCCACGCCCAAACGCCCCAAAGCTCTCCGCTTCATGGTGGGAGACGACAGCCAAATTGAGCTAATTGAATAGTTATAGCGATTTGTAATCGCATTCAGTACAAAAACAGTTGTGTGTGGCACGAAGCGCCACACACAACTGTTCTTAACCAACATACACAGCGCTATCTATATGTTTATCTTTATTCAATGCTTGCTAGGCAAGCATTGCGCGGACTAGCAGGAGTGGTAGGACTCGAACCTACACCTATCGATTTAGAAGATCGATGCCCTCATCCATTAGGCGACACTCCCTTAATGTACACATATTCACATCTCGCATCAAAACCTAGAAAGGTTATTTGGCTACCGTTCGCGGCAACCAAATAACCTTTTCGGGTTTTCGGTTGGCAAGGTGCAAAATGTGAGTGTACGTATAGTAGTCCTGGCAGGATTTGAACCCGCAACCTCTCGCTTGTAAGGCGCTTGCTCTCCCGTTGAGCTACAGGACTAATATGATTTATTTTTTGTGAAACGTTTGTTCCACAAGCGTTTCACAAAAAATAAGCTGGGTTCTTATACGCGGACTTGATATCAAGAGCGAATGGCGAGACTTGAACTCGCATCTGGAGATTGGCATACTCCGATGTTGACCCTTACACTACATTCGCATTTGGTATGGACAGTGGGATTCGAACCCACACCAAGAGGTTGGAAGCCTCACATGCTACCGTTACACCATGTCCACATTCTGGATTAGGAACCTGAAGAGGTTATTTGGCCGCCGCGACACGGCGGCCAAATAACCTCTTCAAGATTCAATGAAAGCTGTGGGGCTGGCGACAGGAGTCGAACCTGCAACCGACTGTTTACAAAACAGTTGCTCTACCGTTGAGCCACACCAGCATTTGGTCGCGGGGGTGAGAATTGCACTCACTGATTTGAAGGGTATGAACCTTCCGAGCCGCTGTTGCTCCATCCCCGCAATACCCCTGGCGAGAGTCGAACTCGCAACAAACTTGTTTTAAGCAAGCTATGTCTACCGTTTGCATCACAGGGGCTTAAGGATTTTAGATTTTGGATTGGTGAGCACAATCTAAAATCCAAAATCTAAAATCCAAGTGGGCTGTGTGGGTTTCGAACCTACGCGCTTCCGCTTAAGAGGCGGCTGCTCTGCCAACTGAGCTAACAGCCCAAGCGGATTTTGGATCGATGACTTTAGGTTTCGAATAAGGGGGCAGAATCCGCAATCCAAAATCACCAATCCAAAATCCAGTGGGTCGCCCAGGGGTTGAACCTGGATCTCTCCGCTTAAAAGGCGGCTGCATATCCGCTCTGCCAACGACCCTCATCCAGCCTGGTTGTATCTGAGCCATACGTGGCTCAGATACAACCCCATCAAGTGGTACACCGGGCAGGAGTTGAACCTGCTAGTAACACGCTTATCGGGCGTGCGCGTCCACCACTTCCGCCTCCGGTGCCTAAGGATGGATAAATCGGGACGGTAGGATTCGAACCTACGACTCCTTGGTCCCAAACCAAGGCTTCTGACCACTGAATTACATCCCGATGTTGTGGTAGTTGCGGTAGTTGTAATAGTTGCGATCGCAATTTGGATTGGTCTTTTATGGAATGGCTAACCGCTCCGTAAAAGACCTGAATCTAATAACTACCGCCACAGTACTGCTGGTGGGAGTCGAACCCACAACCTCTGGTTTCTAAGACCAGCGCCTCTTCCAGTTGGGCTACAGCAGCAAAAATCTGTTTTGTGAAGTGTGTCGTGTGCATCGCACGCGACACACTATCCTTTTTATGAAATGGGAGGCGCGCAGCAATTTGACCCAGGCGACTGTTTACCTCCCAACTGCCCCACTAGGATTCGAACCTAGAACTACGCCTTCAAAGGGCGGGGTGTTGCCAGTTACACCACAGGGCATTGGCTGCCGAGGCTAGATTCGAACTAGCATCTCCGTGATTCAGAGTCACAGCGACTTTCCATGTCGTCTACTCGGCAGTGATATCTGTGTTTTGTGAAAAGCTTGCTGCGCAAGCTTTTCACAGTTCAATCAATGGCTGCCCCAGCAGGAATCGAACCTGCAACCTCGCGGTTAACAGCCGCTTGCTCTGCCAGTTAAGCTATAGGGCAACGAATGGGATAGTCCAGCTTGTTGTTCTGGCGACTTCGTCGTTATAACGACAAGCTACTAGAACTACCCAAGTGGGAAGTGACAGGATTCTCCTTCGGAGACGCTTCGCGAACGAACTGCCATCTCGCCGTCTTCAGCGGCACGTGAGCACCAGCTTCACCAACTTCCCATTTGGCGGAGAGTAGAGGAATCGAACCCCTAGCCCGAGAGCTACCCTGGTTTTCAAGACCAGTTGCCGACCATTCAGCGGTACTCTCCAAATTGGCAAGGACGGAGGGACTTGAACCCCCACTCTTCAGATTCGTAGTCTGAGATGTTTATCCAGTTACACCACGTCCTCATGCTGATTTGTTTATGAAAAGCCTGCGGGGCAAGCCTTATATGAAAGTTAGGTCAAGGCGGAGAGCAGTGGACTCGAACCACAATTGTTCATCCATCTGTTTAGCAAACAGCGCCGATTGCCTAATCGGTTTACTCTCCATCTTTCTGGTGTTGCTTAATCTGGGTATGAATTGGTAGGCCGGGCTGGAATTGAACCAGCAACGCAGTATGCGGCGGTTTTACAGACCGTTGCCCACGCCTATAGGCGAGCCGACCCACAAAAAAGTTGGCAGTGCCGACGGGAGTTGTAGCTTGCTTCTGCGAAGCAGTACCCGCAAACGCAGGTGTGAAAGACCTGTGGCTTTACCAATTTGCCTACGGCACCAGGTTTAGCGTTCTACTGTGAAAGACACCGTAGAATCGCAGAGACTAGATTTGTGACTTACTTTCGCAAAGTACCCCGCTTTCTCAGAAAACACATTTAGGCAGTGGTAGCAGCGGCGGGAGTTGAACCCGCAACTACCAAGGTATGAACTTGGGGCTTTGCCAGTTAAGCTACGCTGCAGTGATTGGACTCCAGGGCGGGAATTGAACCCGCGAGTAATCGGTTTTGCAGACCAATGCCTTCCCACTTGGCGACCTGGAGTTAGCATTGCCTTCAATGTTCTTTGTTGTGTGGGCCAAGCCCACACAACAAAGAACATTGAAGGCAATAAAGCCGTGACGAGAGTTGCACTCGCTTCTCTGTGACTGAGAATCACAGCGACTTATCTAGTCGTCCACACGGCTATACGGGGATGATGGGATTCGTAGCTTGCTTCCGCGCAGCGGTACCCACGATCTTTCGCTCGACAGGCGACTGCTTTGAGCCAGGCTAAGCTACATCCCCAAGTAGTAGTGGTTTTCGGGTTGTGAGCGTTCCGCTCTCACATCCAGAAAACCACAATCTTTAAAGGTGGCATTCAGTTGTCAAGGTTCAGAGTGGGCTTGGAGCAGGTACTATAGAAAGCTGCGCCGCTCCAGGTAATAGGTTTGCCTCAGATCGCGGAGGGCTTGAGTTTGGTTTGTCAAGCGATGAGACTGAAGGCTGTGATCCGGCGAATACTCTAAAGGTGAGGAAGAAGATTGATGATCTGCTTTGCTCGACTTGAGTTTGACTGCCGTTCGTTTGAGTAATACTAGGGAGCTAGTCGTCATTGGTAGTGCTCCTTGGCTTGTCATATTACATTTGTAGTATATGTAGCATGCAATTGTCAAGAGGTCATACTACATTTTTTTGAAAAAAGCTTGAAGTGCTTTCTGTGTAAGAGTTTAAGGAGGGAACTGAAACTTGTAGTATACATACGTTGTTGAGCTATCAGTTCCCTTAACTGCGATCGCAACTCATGATCGCAACTCATGAATTCCAATCGTTTTCGATCCAGAACTGCTCGGCAAATGCGATCGCAGGATGGATAGGTGCCTTGGGCTTGCTCTTGAGCGTCATGCTGATTTCATGCAGTAAGCGGTCGCCCTTGGCAGAGTTACAGGTACTACAAGCAGCGACAACGTTATCCCAGGTATGGGTGCCGCCTTTGGAGCGGGGAATGACGTGGTCAATCGTCAGATGCTTGGTGCTGCCGCAGTACTGGCAGGTGTGGTTATCGCGGCGAAAGACTTCCCGGCGGTTAACGGGTGGCACTTTCCACTGCCGCTCGGGGTTACTACTCACTAGGCGAATGTGCTCGGAAACCTGTAGTACGAGATTGGGTGAGCGGACTTGCCACTGCTGAGCGTTACCAAAATCCAGGGCTTCCGCTTGACCTGTGACCAGAAGTGCGATCGCACGCTTGGTATTAATTCGCATCAGCGGCAGGTAGTTTTTAGAAAACACCACTACCTGGCGCTGTAAGACTGAAGATGATTGGCTCTGTTGTCGAACGGGCATCATTCTTTCCTCCACAAAACAGCCCCCGCTTTTGATCACTAAAAGCGGGGGCTGAAGCAGTTCATATGCTTTTCCTATCTACGAAACAGGATTGAACCTGCTCCTACCGCTTTTGAGTAAACCATTCATTAACCGATTCGGTTTTAACCCTGTGATGATGAAGCTGACAGCAGTATGGCGAACAGCTTTAGCATCAAAAAATCGATACATCTCGCCCCATCCCAATAGCCAGCTGCATAGCATGGACGATCTGCCCGTACCCTCAGTGGGACAGCATTCGGCGGCGCTATAGGGTGCAGTAATCAAATTGTGCAACATGACGAAACGTATTATTTGTATTACACGCTTGGCAACAATGTATTACACATGTAATATATTGTCCACTAAAGATACAGATTGACCTGTGACGATTACGGATGCTGTTGAGCGTCAAATTATATGTCCGTCCGTCACATTGTATGTCACTACTCTGCTTGCTCTTGAAACCCTTATACAGCAAGCAATACAAGCATTCGGCATGCAAAATACGAGATGATTGAGACTGCGTCACAATCAATGTCATTTCTTTGAGACTGCGTCACAATCAGTGTCCATTTATAAAAAGGCTTCACTTCTCATGCTAAAACCCTTGCCTAGTAAGGGTTTTAGCATGAGAAGTGAGTTGCCGACAAACTAAATGTCAAATTTGTGGGACTTTGGCATATCATTTGAGTACGTTTGTCCTTTAGTTCGTATGCTCTTACTGAACTGCTCATGAACATGCGTAATATCAAAAATGAGATTAATCTGGATCAGATTAGTTTTCCAATCCAGTAAGCACTCAGGCTGATTGTAGTCAAAGCCCAGAGTTAGAACGGGATGCTGAGCAAAGTTACTCCAAAGATCTACAACTCGATACACCTTCACCATCTTCTAACTTCAGTGAAGACAAAGAGACTGTTGAATTCTTAGATTATCGTTTTGCCAATGACAAGGATCTAAAGCTCTCAGGAGAGCAGCGATTAAAACTGGATATTGTGCGTAATCTCCGAAAACCTTGTAGTAAGAAGTAATATAGTCAAAAGCTTAAAGAAGCTGCTCACAAACTTGGTAAGTCCACCCGCACAGTCAGACGGTTAGTCAAGGCATGGGAAGAAGATGGACTTGCTTTCCTTCTTGAACCGACACATAGAAAAGACAAGGGAAAGCCTCGCAAAAGTGACTTCTGGTATGACTTTGTGATCAAGGATTACAAGGCTGGTAACAAGGGGACTAAGAGTAAGACTCGTGCCCAAGTTGTGGAAACCGCTAATGTCAAAGCTTACGCACTGGCTAAAGCAGAAATCAAGTCTGAAATTATTGCCCTTGAGCAAAGAGGATGGCAAGGTGAAGACCTAGATTTTGAGATTGGAAAGCTGATTAGACAGCGAGAACAAGGATCAGGATTTGAGTACTGGGTAACGAAAGGGAAACCTCCCAGTAGACGTACAGTTGAACGTTGGCTAAAACCACTTGAAGATCAACAAAAACAAGCTGGTAGTAGCCGCAGTCCTGGTCATCATGGCTCTAGGCTAGTGCTGAGAACTCGCACGGGACGGGAACTAGAAGTTAGGCATAGTACATTGGGTGAGTGAACTGGCCTGTAATCGCTCGGTACTCTGGCACAACCAATGGACTCGTATTGACCAAGTGGCTCACCAGCTTCGTACCGAATCTGCCCAGTCGTTTCGGCATTACCGTATCCGTCAACGCAACGGCGAAGTGAAAGAGATTTGGGCCTTTAGCAAAGTCGTACGCCTCAAGACAATCGGACGCAAACGGATTGTCATTGTTCATCAAACCCAGGAATTGACCGATTCCCCCCGCTTTTTAGTGACCGATGCCCTACACTGGGATGTCTCGCGCATTGCCATCACCTGGAGCTATCGCTGGCCCTGTGAGATTTTTCATGAGTTTACCAAAGCCATCTGTGGCCTGGAATCGGCTCAGCTCCGCAACGAGGATGCGGTCAACCGCCACGTCTGTTTAAGTTGCTTGGCGCAGTCGTTCATCCAGACTGCTCCGGTGGCTGGGGGGACATCTGAAAAGTTTAGCTTTGCAAGCACAACGTCAAGCATTGGCCAGAAGCTCTATGGATTGACTCGCCAAGCCTTTCATCCCCTCGTGCAGCTATGCCAGTCACTCTTTGCCCAGGGCCAATCGGTTGCGCAAGTCGTGGAGGTGCTCATGCCTGCTTAAGCCATGATTCTCTCTAGCTCTAAAAATGAGAAGATTGCCAAGTCGTGTAGTTATTGAGAAGCCGCGTATAAGGACCCAATTTATTGTTTGCGAAACGCTTGCTTAGCAAGCGTTTCGCAAACAATAAATCATGGGTTTTCAACTGGAGCCTTGCTTCACCAGGTATCAAGCGTGAATCCTATGGGAAGATGACCCGTGACTTTAGTTAAAGATATTGGCGAACTAGGACTGCTCAAGCGCATCCAACCGTTTTGCGCTGCCGACTTGGTTGGTGATGATGCCGCTGTCATTGATATTCCCGCCGGAGAATCTACCGTTGTCACCACAGACGTGCTGGTCGATGGCGTTCATTTTAGCGATCGCACCACGTCCCCAACCGATATCGGCTGGCGAGCCACGGCAGCGAATTTGTCCGACCTAGCCGCAATGGGAGCCGCACCGCTAGGGATTGCCGTTGGCCTGAGTCTACCCGGAGATACTGACGTGGAATGGGTTACACAGGTTTATCAGGGCATGGCTGACTGCTTAACGGCTCACGGGGGCGCGATTCTTGGTGGCGATATCTGTCGGGCACCACTGATTACCCTGGCAATTACTGCTCTCGGTATCGTTCAGCCCGATCAAGTTTGGCGACGCGATGCGGCTCAGCCTGAGCAGGCGATTGTTGTCACTGGAGTTCACGGTGCCTCACGGGCGGGGTTGGAACTCTTGCTTCATCCCGATCGCAGTTCAGAGCTAACGCCTGCCAATCGCCAGACCTTCATTCAAGCCCACCAGCGACCCATCCCTCGTTTTGATGCCGTCCAGGGTTTGCGTCAGTTGCTAGCTGAAGAGGGACACTTTGGTGAAACCGCAGTTGCCGCAATGGATAGCAGTGACGGACTGGCCAATGCCGTTTTGCAAATCTGTGCCGCCAGTGGAGTGGGCGCTGAATTAGTGCGATCGCAGTTGCCGATTCCGCCAGCTCTAACCAATTGGGTATCGGCTGAACAAGCGGTAGAGTGGACGCTCTACGGCGGCGAAGACTTTGAACTGGTGTTCTGTCTGGACTCGGCCTTAGCCAAAGCGCTGGTTGAAAAACTGGGTAACGGTGCGGCAATTGTCGGTCACACAACGACACAGCCGCAGGTTGTTGTGCGAGATCAATCAGGTGAATATGATGATTTAGTTTTAGACTTACAGACCGGATTTCAGCATTTTTAGATGTCGGTTAAATGTTGGTCGTAAGGGCGGGTTTTGTTGGTCAGTTTTGCTTTAGATTTGTCATCTGCTGGCTAAACCCGCCCCTACCCAACGTTTTGGGGATAACCGGGTTATTTACTCGCCAAGCTGGGTGAGGTGGCAACGGCCTTCCCTTGGTAGATATCCAGCATCACTTGCACAATGCTGATCAACGCGATCAGCCCCATGACGGTAATCGGCAGCAGCGACACACCTGCGATCGCAAGTATGAGCAAAATCATCACAGCTGCTAAGCGGTGCTTGGTGCGGGCTTTGCAGAAGTAGATCATGCCGGAGCGGTGCAGGATAGACAGCGCCAGATAGTACAGTGCGACAGAGCCGCAGATCAGCCAGCGTTCCGGCGTCGGCAGCGCTACGGCATCCTGGCTGATAATCATCTGCTCCACGCCAACACCTGCTGCCGCTAGGCCAATCACCAGCGGCAGATGCACATACAGCCACACCTGCGCCCAAAACAGCTTTCCAGAAGATCGGAGCTGATTCAATGCCGTCCCGCTGACGTTTTCAAAGTAGAGCCACCACAGGCAAAACGCCATCACAAAGCCAAACACAGTCGTCAAACCGTTCATCCACGTCCACTCGACTTCCGAAACGCCATTGACCACCGCAATAATCGCCTCGCCCAAGACAATGATTGTGAACAGGCCAAACCGCTCCGGCAAATGCTCCGTATGGGGCGGGAGCTGACGCTGAAACTGGAGCGCTGAGAACGGTGTCGCGAAATCAATCACCAGTCCTGCGCCCCAGAGCACAAACCGCCACGGCACTGGCAGAAAAGCTGAAACTAGCCACAGCGTGGCCGCGATCGCAAATCCAATCGAATATCGCGTCGCCAGTCCCCGTGCCACCGGAATGCACCAGCCCGCCCAGAGATATTCCAGCACCAGCACAAATCGCGCCGCTGTGTAGGATAAGGCAAACCCTGCCGATGACTCTCCCAAACCGTGATGCACATTGACCGCCAGAGATGCGATCGCCAGCATTTGCAGCCCCATCAGCACCCGCCGCACTACGTTGTCGCTGTCAAACCGATTGGCATAGAACGTGGTGCCAATCCAAGCCCACCACACCGGAATGAACAGCGCCACAAATCCCGAAAATCCCGCTATCGTCACGTTTTGCCCCAGTTCATGGGCAAGCTGCGAGACGGCAACTACAAAGACCAAATCGTAGAACAGTTCAAGCCAGGTGGCATGACGCGGCTGATTTTCAGCCGTTTCGCCAATTCGGAGTCGCGGTGGAGAGAGCAAAAAGCGATTCATAGGACTGAGGAGAGTCAGGAGAACGTAATCAGCATCGCTGCTGGATTGTTCCGATTATCTCCTGATTGGCTCAAATTCGGGATTGCCTCATACAGTCGGTTACATTACATGCACCGCAACAGTTGAAGTTGATACACATTCAGCCACTCCTACAGCCGTGGTTGATTGACACAAGTTCCCACGTAGGTTGGGTTGAACACCGTGAAACCCAACATCAATCCGGGTTTTGTTGGGTTCCGCTAGTGCTCTACCCAACCTACGAAAGAACAGGAGGAACAAGAGTTTTGTCAGTCAATCAGCCTAAAGCCTCAATCGGAATCAGCAGGTAAATCCCGCAGCACTGCGGCCAACGTATCGAACATCTGATCAATTTGTGACTTGTCAATCATCAGCGGTGGCGAGAGCGCAATGATGTCAGCGGTTGTGCGGATCAGTAGCCCCTGCTCAAAACAGCGCTGGAGGGCCGTCATCGCTCTAACTGATGGTTGCCCAGGGATTGGCTCTAGCTCAATTGCCGCTACTAAACCGATATTGCGAATGTCAATCACATGCGGCAAACCCCGCAGCGCATGGGCTGCATCGGCAAAATAGTCCGACAGATCCGCCGCTCGCTGAAAAAGCTGCTCCTCTTCATACACATCCAGTGTCGCCATCGCCGCTGCACAGGCAACCGGATGCCCCGAATAGGTGTAACCGTGAGCAAACTCAATCCCGGTCGCCGTACTCTCTAGAAACGCTTCATAAATTCCTTCCCGAACAAACACCGCGCCCATCGGAATCGTGCCGTTGGTAATCCCCTTAGCGACGGTGATCAAATCCGGCTTCACGCCAAAATAATCTGTCGCAAAGCCAGCTCCCAAGCGGCCAAATCCGGTGATTACCTCGTCAAAGATTAATAGAATACCTGTGAGATCGCAGATCTGGCGCAGCCGTTCCAAATATCCCTTCGGCGGAATTAACACGCCTGTCGAACCCGCGACAGGTTCCACAATCACAGCGGCAATATTTGACGGGTCGTGCAGCGCAATGATCCGCTCTAGCTCATCCGCCAGGTGCGCCCCCCAAGTAGGCTGCCCCCGACTAAAGGCATTCTGTTCCAGGTTATGCGTATGCGGCAGGTGATCTACTCCAGTCAATAAGCTACCGAACAGCTTACGATTGCCGCTAATGCCGCCCACTGAA
Source organism: Thainema salinarum CENA647 (assembly GCF_057732415.1). Classification (NCBI taxonomy): domain Bacteria; kingdom Bacillati; phylum Cyanobacteriota; class Cyanophyceae; order Leptolyngbyales; family Leptolyngbyaceae; genus Thainema; species Thainema salinarum. The sequence continues at coordinate 4,082,756 of NZ_JBYJZJ010000022.1, read as the reverse complement.
ATGCCGCCGAACCCAACCCCGTGATAGCCGCGTTCACGCCCAATCAGCCGCTGACGCGCACCTTCACCCCGAACCCGGTGGTAGGCCAAGGCAATCTTCAGCGCCGTATCCACTGCCTCTGACCCAGAATTGGCATAGAATACCTGGCTGTAGCCCTCCGGCAGCATGTCCACCAAGCGTTCCGCCAACTGAAACGGAGCCGGATGCCCCATCTGAAACGTCGGCGCATAGTCCATCTGCGACACCTGCCGCTGCACCGCTTCCACAATCCGGGGACGACAGTGCCCCGCATTGACGCACCACAATCCAGCCGTACCGTCTAAAATTTGACGACCATCGTCACTGGTGTAGTACATGCCGTTGGCTGCCACCAGCATACGGGGTTTGGCCTTAAACTGCCGATTGGCGGTAAACGGCATCCAAAACGGGTCGAGATTGATCGCAGAAGAAGTGGCAGGCGTCATAGTTTGTCCTGGCTATTGAGTAAAACGCACTGTCAACTATCCTATCGGCTCTTACCCCAGGTCAATCGATGTTATGCATTGCGAATGCTCACATACGTTAATCGATGCAGTAAACGGCAATCATTTAGGAATCTTAGACGTTGTAAGCTACTCGCCTATTCTCTACACATGATGGCTGAGCAGTCGATGCTATTGGAACTTTGCCAACAAACCGCAGAGATTGCAGCGCGATCGCAGCTTACTCATGCCTTGTTGACATCTAGCAGATATCTCAGTCGTCTGACCTGAGCAACTTGTGCGATCCTGGATAGTACGCCAAAAATTTGACCCACAATTGTACAAGCAGGACAGACACATGGACGACAAGCTGATGCTGATGATTCCGGGCCCCACGCCCGTGCCCGAAACAGTACTGCGTGCGATCTCAAAACACCCCATTGGCCATCGCAGCGGTGAATTTAGTGCCATGATTGGCGAGATTAACGCCAGTCTGCAGTGGCTTCACCAGACAAAGAACGACGTGCTGACGCTGGCCGCTAGCGGCACTGGCGCAATGGAAGCCGGTATTATTAACTTTTTGAGTGCAGGCGATCGCGTATTGGTCGGCGTCAATGGCAAATTTGGCGATCGCTGGGCCAAGATTTGTCAAGCCTACGGTGTGAACACCGAAGTCATTTCCGCCGAATGGGGCAAACCGCTCGATCCAGAAGCATTCCGTCAAGCCCTAGAAGCCGACACCGACAAATCCATCAAAGCCGTCATCATCACCCACAGCGAAACCTCAACGGGTGTGTTGAACGACCTGGAAACCATCAATAGCTATGTGAAAGCCCACGGTGCGCTGATTATCGTGGATGCAGTTACCAGCCTGGGCGCTTATAACATCCCCATCGATGAGTGGGGCTTAGACGTAGTCGGTTCCGGTTCGCAGAAAGGCTTTATGATGCCGCCAGGACTCGGTTTCGTAAGCGTGAGCGAAAAAGCGTGGCAAGCCTATGAAACTGCTACGCTGCCTAAGTTCTATCTTGATTTGGGCAAGTACCGCAAAGCGGCTGCTAAGAATTCCACACCGTTTACACCGCCGATTAATCTCTATTTCGGTCTACACGCTGCGTTAGAGATGATGAAGGCAGAAGGACTAGAGTCGATCTTTGCGCGTCATGCTCGCCATAAGACCGCGACCCGTGCCGCTATGAAAGCCATGAGCCTACCGCTGTTTGGTGGTGACGACTGCGCTAGCCCTGCCATTACGGCTGTGATGCCCCAGTCCGTAGACGCGGAAGCCGTACGCGGCATCATGAAGAAGAAGTACGACATTGCCCTGGCGGGCGGCCAGGATCACCTGAAAGGCAAGATCTTCCGGATTGGTCATCTGGGCTTTGTTAACGATCGCGACATCCTAACTGCGATCGCAGCTTTAGAAGCCACTCTGTTTGAACTAGGTCACGATGGCTTTACCTCCGGCGCAGGCATCGCTGCGGCAAGTGAAGTCCTCAGTAAATAGTTAAGTTCAGTAACAAAATAAGCGACAAAGTAGCCGAGTAATGTTGTAAAAGCCGCGCTCAGCGCGGCTTTTACAACATTACAATCTAGATTTTGGCACGAACTCGGTATTAGCCCTCTAGCCCTTCAACAGCCTCAACCCATTCAGCGTCACCAACAGAGTCGAGCCTTCATGGCCCAAAACACCAGCTGGCAGAGTTAGTTCGCCCAGGAAATTGGCCACCATTAATAGAGCAATAGACGTAAGCGCGATCGCAATATTTTGCCGAATAATGCGCTGAGATTTTTTACCAATTTGGATGGCCTGCTCCAGCTTTTCCAGTCGATCAGCCATCAGCACGATATCAGCGGTTTCCAGCGCCACATCGCTGCCTGCGCTCCCCATTGCAATGCCCACGGACGCTTGAGCCAGAGCGGGCGCATCATTGATGCCATCTCCTACCATCGCAACCGTCCGATACTGCTGCTGAAGTTGTTGAATCACGCTGACTTTATCCTCTGGCAGCAGGTTGGCGTAAACGGTATCGACGCCGACGGATTGAGCCACGGTCTGAGCCGTGGCATCATTGTCTCCTGTGAGCATGACCGTCACAGCAATGCCCAATTGCCGTAGTTTTTCAAGTAAATTTGGGGCCGTGGGACGCACCTGATCCGCAACTGCCAGTAAGCCCAGCACCTGCTGTTGTTGACTCACCCAAATTACTGTCTTGCCAGCCTGTTCAAGTCGCTGGCCAGTCTGGAACAGATCAGGTGCGATCGCGGGATCAGCCTCCAAGCGTTGTGGTGATGAGCCTTTAGTAAGGGTTGCGGTTGCTCGGTTAATCAGGACAAATTCAGGCTTCCCTAAGCGAACAGCGGCTCCTTCAATCAGGCCAGAAATGCCTTGGCCGGCTGCCGCTTGCACCGCTTGAGCTGCAATCAATGGCAGTTGCTGCCGCTGCGCAGCTTGTACCACGGCTTCCGCAATGGGATGTTCTGAATAAACTTCTAAAGATGCCGCAATCTGCAGCACTCGATTCGCATCGACACCAGGTGCCGGGAACAGATCACTCACCTGAAGTACACCCGTGGTCAGTGTGCCGGTTTTATCAAAGGCAATCGCCTGCACCTGCCCCACTGTTTCTAGCTGCGCCCCATCTTTAAACAAAATGCCCTGCCGTGCCCCTCGCGCAATTCCGGACAGCAGCGTCGGCATAATCGCCGCCATCAGCGCGCAGGGAGAGGCCACCACTAAAAAAATCAGCGCCCGATAGATAGTTGTCTCCCAGTCCCACTGCAATAGCAGGGGCGGCAGAGTCGCCAACAGCAGACCCACTCCCACAATCACTTTGGCATAGCCTCGCTCAAAGGTTTCTAGAAACTGCTGAGACGGCGGCGCAGAGGTTTTAGCTTGCTCCACCAGCCGAATCACCCGCTGAATCAGGCTGCTCTCCGGCGGCTTGTGCAGGTCAATAGTCAAAGCTCCATTGCCGTTGATGGTGCCGGCAAACACCTCATCACCCACTGTTTTCTCCACCGGAATCGATTCTCCGGTAATGGGAGCCTGATTCACGGCACTGTATCCTTCCTGAACCAAACCGTCTGTGGGAATCAGTTCACCCGGTTTAACAAGAATGCGATCGCACACCTGTAACTGCTGGGTTGCCACCATTTGCTCTTGTCCCTGCGCGATTACCCTCGCCGTATCTGGCGTAAGCTGCATCAAACTGCGGATGTTCCGCTCCGTCCGATGCGTGGCAATGCTTTCCAGTGCCCCGCTGATGGCAAAAATCAAAATTAGGACTGCTCCGTCCACCAGCAGGTAATACTCCTGCTGCCACAGCCCAAGCACTGCCGCCCCCACTGCCGCAACGATCATCAGCAGGTCAACATCCAGTTCCCGTTCCTGCCAGAGGGTGGTCAAGCCTTCACGGGCGCTATCAAATCCGCCGATCACGTAAGCCGCCAGTAAAACCCAAATTCCCAAGCTAATCCAGTTGCCCCCTAGGGCCAACCATCCCAACAGGGTGAGCAGCCCACACGTCGCGGCTGCGATCGCATCTGCATAGGTTTGCACCCAATCCCGCAACCGCCGCTGTCCCAAAGTTGGAAAACTGCAAGCCATACCGTCTAAAATCCATCAATCAACCGTTTCAGGATAAACATTGACATCAATGTCAATGTCAAGGCAATGCTGGCAATCTTTACTAGACTTTATCGGAAATTGTTTTGTAGCGCGGCGGAGCCGCGCTACAAAACAATTTCCAACCCCAAAAACTTTATTTCCAATAAAGTCTAATGAATGAAGAACGGAAATTAGAACTTGCAGAGATTAGAACTTGCAGAGATTAGAACTTGTAAACCGTCTCGCCAACCCAAAGGCTAGTGGGTACCGCGTCACCCTGGTCATCGACGCGCACTTCGACGACGAATCCTTTTGACTGGTTCTGCCACTGGATATCGCTAATTTCGGCGTTAATCTGTAGCCGCTGGTCTTCGGGAATATAGTAGGATTCCAGTCCATATCGAATCCATCCGTATTGAAGTTTGCCCCGCAGCGCGACCTGGTTTGCGGCCAAATCCGACGGCAGGGTTGCACTAACCCGTACGGGTTCCCAGGCAGCGGGTGGCTGAGAATCTGAAGATTCCGCCTGCTCAGACGGCTGGGGCTGCTCTAGCACAACGTAGATATAGGGCGTTTTGTCGGCTTGGGCAAAGCGCGATCGCATTCTGTAGTCGGTTGATTCCGGCTCAAACTGCTCCCAACCCGGTAGCGATCGCAACTCATCCGCACGGGAAATGTCGTAGCCGAGGGTGACGTAGTAGCCACGCATAATGTCGTAGGGATCAACTGGAGCCGTTTGCAAAATCACGGTCTCACCTGTGAAGTAGGTGCGGGCGGACTGAATGGGCAGCAGCAAAATCAGCAGCGTTTGAACGGCTAGGGCGAAGCTGAACAATGCCAACAGCTTAGTGCGAGCGGGTCGCGCTACGGGATTAGCAGCGGGATGATGGGTTGGATGATTAGCATCAGCCATTCTAGTTCACCTCCTGAGACGGTAATGCGGGGTGATCAATGCCACCAAAGCGGCGGACGTAGTATTCAAACCAGAGTCCTACTAGAATTACGCCGACGCCACAGAGAACAAAGACCAGCGCCTTGAACACCAGAGCCGTGTCATATTCCAACATGCGGCTGACGATTTGCAGAATCAGCAGCAGCATCCCACTCCAAAACGCGCGGCGCTGACCGCGACCGAGGCCTTCCCGCATGAGGCCAACTGCCAGTAGGAACAATAGAACGTTAAAGAGAAGGGTGGCGATAGCCTGAATGGGTGCGATTTGCCAGTGCCAAACTGCGATCGCAGCTTGGGCCACAATCAAGAAGAGCACCACTGACGAGGTTTGATCCAGTCGCCAGCGCCGCCGCTGGGCTGACCAACTGAGATACATCCACTCCAGTACAGCGAATAGAGCAAAACCCAAAATCATCAGTGCCAAATAAAATGGCCATCCGGCTTCTAACCACAAGCGCCACTGCTGCGCCAGCGAGATTGCTTCTAACGAGTCATCCCAAGACCAGTGGTAGGACAGGCTGTAGAACTGAGCCGCTAAGACCAAAAGCGCCAAATTTTGGGCTAGCGGCTGAAAGGCTATTTCCGTTTCGGTGAGTAGACGGCTCATGCGGCTCAACCGCTGCCACAGACGAGAATCATAGCCCCAAAGCAGTAGCGGTGGCAGCATCAGGAACAGCGCAACCACCCAGCCGGAAGCAGCATCTAGCGTCCAGTAGAGGTCAATCATCACTGCCGCCAAGGACGAGAGAATTGAGATCGCACCTGCGCCAAAAATCCAGCGCGATTGACAGCGATAGGCTAGAGAAAGGAACAAACCGCTGGCAATAACTGGCATCAGCTCAATCAGCCACAGCCACGGTGGCGCAACGCCAATATCCATCAGTTCACCGTAGCCCATCCAGTATCCTACCCCCAGCAGGGCAATCGAGAAGAGGCCCAACGAGGTAAGCGACAGGACGAACGCCATCAGCCAAACGCCCAATCCCCAAGAGAGGAAGAGTCCGTAGGCTGGCCCGCTCTGGTGAAAAAGCTGACCCATGAGCGCCAGATTCGCGCCCAGCGTGACGGCACCAAAGAGTAGTAAAGCGTGACCCAGTCGCGATCGCGCGGTGGGAGCTTGCCGATCTGCTGACTGCCAAAGATAAAATCCGGCAGCGTTAACGGCAAGAAAAACGCTCAACAGCAGACCAAATTTGACCCCGCGTGGCCACACCTGCCAGTTGGCGGCAACAAATGTAATCACGCCTAGTCCAAGCAGGACGCCGCCTAGACTGAGCAAAATTACAATAAAGCGGTTGCGCGATTCGGTGTCTAGCTCGCCAAATTGATAGCGCTGGGCAAACTGTTCATACTGGGATGGGGTAATCAATTCTTCTGCCTGCCAAGCCTGCGCCTCATCTCGCAGTTGGCGGCGAAATTTCTCGGAGACCATTGGAACTCATCTCCCATTAGTGAGGTCGTTCTCAAGTAGCGATAACGACCCGGGTAAAATTTGACTCTTTTACCGTGGCATTCACATCTGTGGCTCGTAAAGATATCCTATGCCAGATTAAAAAGTTGTAGGGGCAAGTTTTGTTGATCAATATCAATTGAAACCTACGCAGTTCGACCTAACAAACACTATCAGCGGCGTTACGATCTCCCCTGCCCCTCTTGATAAGGGGGGTGGCGATAGCCGGGGGGATCTTGCAATCCGTAAAACATCATTAAAATGCGTAAGTCTTAATCAGTTGAGACCCGCAATGAGGTAGCTAAACCTGCCCCTACGCAACGTTTGATCCCTACTGAATACCCAATTGATATCTGCTGTCGATGGAATCTATGGACTTTATCGTTGTGGCCGATCTTGACGAGGATTGCGGTTGCCCATCATGCGCTGCGCTCCGTGGGGTAGCGACTTGGGCTGTGTCGATTTCGAAACTGCAACATCTGGGCCGAGCTGCTGACGACCATTCCGAATGATGCGCATTACCTCGATGAGCTGCTTCTCCAAGCCCTGCAAAACCTGATCGGCATAGACATCAGCATCTTGCTGAATTTGCATCTGTTCTGCGATCGCAGATTGCTGCATCGTTTCGACTTCGTCGCGGGCTTGATTACGGGCGCGTTCAATCTCGTCGATAGTTTGGTTGCGTACCGTCTCGCACTCCTGCTGCACTTGGCGACGAATCTGTTCCGCCTGCATTTCTGCTTGGCGAACAATGCCCATCTCATCCATGATTTGCGCCGCCTGCTGTTCGGCCACGGCAATCACTTCGCGGGCATACTGTTCCGCTTCGGCTAGGATTTCTTGTTTTTGCCGCACGATTTGCGTGGCTTCTTGAAAAGCGGTCGGCAAGTTCAACCGAATCAGATCGAGCTGATCGAGAATCTGTTCTTCATCGACGAGCGTCCGGCGGCTAAACGGCAAGCGAGGGCTGTCCAGCAGCATTTCCTCCAGCCGATTTAACTCCTGCTGAATGTCGATCCCATTAGAGCTACTGTTGGTCATTCCGTTGGCGATGGGGTTTCCGTCTTGATTAGTGCTGGGTGCGCCTTGGCGTAGCATTGGTGAATATCCTGAGCGACATGATGAGGAACAAGATGGTCAATGGGTCCCCCAAATCGAGCAATTTCTTTCACTAAACTACTGCTTAAAAAGCCGTATTCAGTTGAAGTTGCTACAAACAGGGTTTCAATGTCATCCGACAGGGTTTTGTTGGTGTGAGCCATTTGCAGCTCTTTTTCAAAATCCGACAAAACACGCAGTCCACGCAGCAGCACTTGAGCATTCCGCTTTCTAGCATAGGTGACGGTCAGCCCGTCAAAACTATCCACTTCAACATTGGATAAATGCCGAGTTGAATAACGAATCTGATCCATCCGCTTGGAAGCATCAAATAACGGTGTCTTGTTGGGATTTCGCAGAACGACGACAACGACACGCTCGAACAGTTTACAGCCCCGCTCAATAACGTCAAGATGGCCAAGAGTAATTGGGTCAAAGCTGCCTGGATAAACTGCGATCACGCTCAAGAAATGAATGATGAACTGCTGAAGCGATTATATCGGACTGTCCCGCAGACGGATGCAGACATTTTGAATTGTCTTATGGAGTGGGAGGGTGGATGGGTAGGAGAGTAGAGGAGTAGTGGGTAGGAGGGTGGATGAGTGGGGAGGGTGAACAGGGGGGATGGTTAGTGGTGATGGGGTTAGAGCCAGGCGGAGAGGGGGACTTGTTTGCGGATGTCGAAGGCTTGGGCGAGTCCGTCGTCGGACCAGTCGAGCGGGTGAACGGTGTCGGCAGGTAATACGGTAATGTCAGGTTGCGCTGACGGAACGGGCAGAGAAGATTGGGCGACGGGCTGACGTGAACGAGCGGCGGCTGAGGGTTGAGGAGAATGGGCGATGGGTCGGGTAAACGCCGTTGAGGGTCGATGGGTATTGATCGGTCTAGGTTGGGGTTGAGTGGGTTCAGGTGCGATCGCAACTTGAGCGCTAACCTGCGCGGCAACTGGAGCCGGAACAACTCCCTGTTCAGTCACCAGCGGTTCCATCATGGGCTGATCGGCTATCGGCAGGTCTAAGGGGGTGCCGTCGGGCCACAGTGAAGTGACTTCAACTTCATAAAATGGCTTCAGTTTTTTCGGCCCTTGCTCGACAACGGGCTTGGCCTTTGCCTTTTTAGCGGCTAGCTTGGCCCGGCGGGCTTTAGCCTTGGCTTTCGACAGAGCTTTTTGCCGCTTTTCGTATTCTTTTTGAGCGGGTGATTTCGGTGGGCGATTTGCGATCGCAGTTACGACCACGGATCCAGCCATGCAGCCTCCGAGTAATACGCCCAACGTCCACAGCGGCAGTTCCTCATTCGGCTGAACTGGGATTACTTCCACGGTGCCATCTGGATTTTCGGTGATTTGAGTTGTATTAAACTCTGCTGGTTTCAACAGGCCGTTAATGGCAACCAAAGCTGCGATCGCAGTAGCCAACCAAATCGAGCCTAGTACCCAGAGGGGACGAGTCTGCACGATATAGAGCCAAAATCCAGGATGAAGAATCCCACCGGTTGCGGGGGGAGGATTGACCGAAAATAGCTCTGATGGAGGAACGCGAACTTGCTCAGACTGAACCATGAGTCGCCTTTGCTTTTCTCGATAACAATTGTGGTAGCGCAATTGTAGGCGCTGTCCGCCAAAATGTCATGCTTATTTCGGATTAATCCACAACTCGCTTGGAAACCTACCGGGATCAAGTTCGATCAAGCTTAGAATGCCAATATTTTGATGAGACCGTCCAAAATTTGTACCTTCCGGAGCTAGAACTCTAGATCGGTCTTTGGTAAAAGAAGTTTAATCCGAAGTCTGGCTAAAACCCGATAATTTTTTGTAAACACTTGGCCTAGCCAAATATGTGTGTTTAGCAGCGATTGTGCCGCCGCCAGGTTGCTGCACAATAACCTCCCTCGGTTTTAGTGCAAGATGTTAAGTTGGGAAACTTCACTCCTTTGTCGTTCGTCCTGTTTCAATACTTGCAACCCGCTATATACATCTCTATTTGAATCGTTTAATAAAAGTATGTCTCCAACGATGACATCGCCTCCATCTTCCCCGCCTTGGGAAAGCCTAGCGATTCCCCAAGAGCCGAATTCACAGCAGCTTGACAACATCAAAGCGCAGTTGGACTTAGTCTTACTGGCGCTAGAGGCTCTGGCCGATATTGGCTCAGATGCCATGTTAAAAGCTGCTGCCGATTTGCATTTGGAATCAGTCGTGGCCGACCGCGTTGCCCTCTGGCGACTGCGTCAGTCTAGCCCCTTGCGTAAAGGTCAGGGTCGCAAAAAAATGGACGTGGAAGAAGCGCGATCGCTGGTGCTGATTATTTGCCATTTGGCAAACCAGCAGCAGGAGCTCATTCGGCGGGCGGTGACACTCCTAGAGCAGGTTAGCGAACAGGATAAAGAACCCCACCGGGTTGCCCTCCTGGGAGACTATTTAGATAACTTCTGTAATCTGTATCAGGAACGGATGGAAGATGGAGATGATGCATCGCCCAGTAGCCTGACCTATCTAGCGTTCAAGCTACTAATCGATCTGCTGTTCTACAGCAATCCCGGCGGTGTCCGTCGCCTTTGGTTAGCTCTATTTGATCGGGCCAGTGCTTCAGCCGCCTAATTTAGTTATGTTGATTGGGCAGTTAAGTAGGTTGGGTTGAGTGAAATCGAAACCCAACGAGTGAGTTTATAGCTCGGTTAAGTGCTGGGTTTCGCGCTGCTCAACTCAACCTACAAAAAGCTTTGGATATGCCCTGCAACTCGATAAAATCAGCCCATTTGCCCCAGATTATGATTTGGGTTTTAAGATCAAAGCTGGAGCGCTAGCGAGTTTTATCTATTCTGACCGTTCCGAACCCCTGCTCTCACCTATGCCTTGTACGAAGTCCGGTTAAAACTCAATGATTTATTTTTCGTAGAAGATTGGCTCAGCCAATCTTCTACGAAAAATAAATTGGGTTCTTAATATATGGACTTAGTTATTAGTTGACGTATTAGTACGCGGATCGATTAACGCTGTATGCCTCTATCGTCTACCGTCTCTCGACGATTTACCCCTCCAACCTGCACGCTGGAGATTTCGGCGCGAGTGTCTCCGCTCTCCCGCTGGAGCGATCGTCCTGTTTGGAAACACGTTCGCTTCCAGTTGCGCCTCGATGATCCGCGCGTGCTGCCCGAAAATCATGTGGTGATCCAGGGCGATCGCATTCAGCTCGAAAAACTGGCAGATGCAGTGGGAGACTACGTGCAGCGGTTTTTACACGCCACACCGTCTCGTCCCGTTGCTGTGGGCAATTTTGGCTCCTCGGTTGCTGATTCAGCGCCCGATTCAGCAGATTCAACCTCATTTAATTATTTAGAGCATCTGCATCACATTGAATCGACCTCTTGGGCGGATATGGCGCGTTTGGCTTTGGCAACATCAGTGGTTGATCCGGCAGATTTGTCTACCAATCACACAGATAGGGAAGATAAGGTTGCAGGGAGAGATAGGGAAGATGGAATAGATAGGGTAGATGCGATCGCGCCTGAACGTCAGCGATCTGAACTGGGTAATCGGTTCCCGGCTCCGGCCACCAACGGAACGGTTCCGACCAGCAATACTCGTACGATCTTTTTAGAACCAAAAGGTTTACTTCACCACAGATTGTGGCTTGGCCCGCTGGCGATGGCGCAGTCCGCTGACTCGCTGGTACTCAACACTACTCAGCTCTTTGATTTAGCGACCGCGCTAGATGAATATCGCACAGCAGGATTGGCACTTCCGGCACTCAATCAACAGCGGTGGATTCAGCGTCCCTCTTCCTGGGGCAAAATAGCCGCTGGCGTTCTGATTGCACTGGCGCTAACTCCGTCGATTGCCAATATTTGGGAAGGGAGTACGGTGGTTTCCGAAGCGCCCACCAACAGCGAAAATGCCACCAGCCTCGATCAGCAGCAGCAAACCGTAGCTCGGATCGACTCCAACACCATCATGGAAGGAGACACACCGATCGATCCCAATGCGCTGGAAACCCTGCCGCCGCCGCCACCCGCTGGTTCAGTACAGCCCAATGCACCCGCCACCCTGCCGCGAGTGCCCGTTACATCGAGTCCTCGCATCGTGCAGCAGCCCGTTGCGCCACCGCGACCGGGCGTAGCTGTTCCACCTGCGCCGAGTGCACCCAGTTCATCCAATCCACCCAGCGCGGCATCATCTGCACCTTCCGACACAGTTGAGCTAGAAATTGCCCCTCAGCTAGAAAGCCCCAATAATCCAACAGCGGATTCGGCAAATTCTATTGCCTCAGCACCAGCCGCAGCCGATTCTGCTGGAGCCGCGCCTTCAATTTTGTCGTCAGAGGCTACGGAGTCGGCTCGTTCAGAGGCACCTAAAACCGCTTTTGACACAATGCCCCAGGTTGCTCAGGTTCGACAGTATTTTCAGGGTCGTTGGACACCGCCTGATAGTTTGGAAGACACGCTGGAATATCGATTGACTCTTGCTCCAGACGGTTCACTACAACAGGTGACTCCGCTGGGGCAGTCATCAGAAATTTATCTAGATCGAACCAGTATCCCATTGCGCGGCGAACCGTTTATCTCCCCGTCGCCAGATGGTAGTGCAGCCCAAATTCGGTTAGTGTTAAAGCCGGATGGAGCAGTGCAGACCTTTGCGGAATAAGGCTTAGATATTGGGCAGCTAAACCCAAATTTAACGCGATTTTAAGCCGACTTGCGTTACTATGCCTTCGTGGGACTGCGATCCTGCCAGTAGCTAACCATTGGGGACGATATTCAGAATGAATATGACGCCTTCTTCCGCTGAGCATTCTTCTTTTGCCTTGCCGAATGCTCAAGCGGATATGAGATCGCAACCAGTCGAGGTAGAAACGACAACTGATTCGGCAATTTTGCCTTATCAACAAGGGATTACCATTCGCCACCTGACAGGCTCAACCCAGGAAGCCGATCCAGGGCAGGATGTAATCAGCGGATTGATCCAACAGCCGAAAACGCTGCCAGCCCGATATTTTTATGATGATCGTGGCTCTGAACTATTTGAGCAAATCTGTCAGCTCCCGGAATACTATCTGACTCGCACCGAAACCCAGATTCTCGAGAAATTTGCATCTGATATTGCATACTTGACGGGTGATTGCGAACTCGTTGAACTGGGTAGCGGCAGTTCAACTAAAACTCGACTGCTGCTGGATGCCTACCAAGCGCAGGAAACACCCCTGCACTATGTACCAATTGATGTCAGTGCGGGCATGTTGGAGAAAAGTGCGCGGCAGTTACGGCGCGAATACACCTCTATTCAAGTGCATGGCATTGCGGCCACCTACAACATGGGGCTCGCCAATCTGCAGCCCGCCCACTTACCCGCTCGGCTGCTGATGTTTATTGGCAGCAGCTTGGGGAATTTGAATCCCGCAGAGTGCGATCGCTTTTTGGCTCAAATTGCTAATGCTCTCAATCCTGGTGATTACTTCCTCTTGGGTCTAGACCTACAAAAGCCCAAGGCCATACTGGAAGCGGCCTATAACGACGCGCAGGGCGTAACGGCTGAATTCAACTTAAATATGCTGCGTCACCTCAATCAACGATTTGACGGCGATTTTGACCTTTCTCAATTCAAGCATCAAGCTATTTATAACGACGTTGATCATCAAATTGAGATGTATCTACACAGTTTGACCGATCAGACGGTGCAGCTTCAGGAGCTTGATTTCCAGGTCAAATTTACCCAAGGAGAAGTCATTCGCACCGAAATTTCCCGCAAGTTTGACCCGACAGTCGTTCGCGCCCTTCTCGCCCGACATCATCTCCCTGTAGAAAGGCTATTTACCGATCCGAACAACTGGTTTGGTCTCTTTCTCTGTAACGTCTCGGTTGCGGGTAGATAAACCTGAAACTGACTGCCTATTCCTATCTGGCTAGAGACACAAACAAAACCACCGTAGTCTTTGACGATTTTAGCGGCAGTGGATAGCCCCAACCCAGTTCCCTGACCAGCGGGCTTAGTTGTAAAAAACGGGTCAAAAATGTGGTCAATCAGTTCCGGAGCCATGCCAAATCCCGTATCGGCAATCGTAATGACTACGTAGGAACCCTCATGGGCATTTAGATGAATATGACGATTGGCTTGATCAATCTGAACATTTTGGGCTGAAATTGTAAGTGTGCCTCCATCTAGCATGGCATCACGGGCATTGATGCAAAGATTGATTAGAACCTGATACAGCAATGTTTCATCAGCTAATACCGTCTGTAAATTGTCAGGAATTTCAACCTGTACCACAATCGTACCCGGAATGGTATGCCGAGCAAGTTCTCGTACTTCCTGAATCAGATTGGTTACCTTCAGGACAGAGGGTTTTATTTGATGCTGCCCGGAAAACGCCAAAATTTGCTGAGCCAGTGCTGCACCTCTTGTAGCTGAAACATCGAGGGTGGCTAGTAATCTTCGGCTGGTATTATCAAGCTCTGGTAAACGATCGAGCAAGATTTTGGGGATAGCCAAGATGGGGGCCAAAATATTATTCAGGTCATGGACAATACCACTAGCCAAAACTCCTAAACTGTCTAGTCGCTGAGCTTGAAAAAACTGAGCTTCTAGCTGCTTTTTGGCTGTAATGTCTGTATTGACTATCAACATTTTTTCGGGTTCGCCCGTGTCGTTGTACATCCAGGTTTGACGACTAAAGATGGTGATGGGTTTGCCTGCTTTTGTTTGATGGTGGACTTCTCCCTGCCAATGATCCTCTTGCTTACTGCGGAGCCGATCCAAATCGTTGAAACTACTGTCTTGGCTTGCGCCTGAATCAGTCGGGGCAGATGTGGGTCTTAACAAAACACTACTGTCTTGACCCAATATCTCATCAGTGCTCCAGCCATAGAGCTTTTCGGCTCCTCGGCTCCAAAATATGATGTGGCGTTGCTGATCTTGGACAAAGATAGCGTCAGTCGCAATATCGATTAAAGCCGCCTGGTCGCGCACTGTCTGTTCAACTTGATTGCGTTCGTTGATCTCGCGTTGTAGGCTAGCGTTAGCTTCAGCCAGTTCAGCGGTACGAGCAGCGATTCGATTCTCTAAATCGTCATGTGATGCTTGTAACAACTGCTTCATCTGCTTGCGTTCCGTGATGTCTCGCAGGCACCAAAGAATCATTGTTTCGCCGCTCAGGGATTCTTTTAGAGCGGTTGTAGCAATTTCAACGGTAACAGTGATGGGTTCAGGCGCTCCAGCCTGTTGCGGCTTCAGAGTTAGCTCCCAATTTTGTGGAAGATCAGGATAGGTGAGCCGCTGTTGGAATTCGAGCCGCTCGGCTTTTGCAATGAACACAATCAGGGGTTTGCCAACTAAGCTCTCTTGGGATTGGCCAAATAACGTCGCAGCAGATTGGTTGACGTGGCGTATTTTACCTTTTAGATCGGTGACCAAATAGCCATCTGGGGCAAGTTCAAATAAGGTGTGATAGCGTTGTTTTTCGACTTCAACTTTGTAGCGAGTGGCGATTAGGAGCTGATTTTGATGGTGTAACTCTTCGTCTGCTGTTTGCAACTCTTCCAGAACAAAATAGAGTTCTTTAAGTGCTTCTTCGAGCAAATCTGTATGAACAGGAACGGCGGTGGCCTGCTCACGCAGTACTAAAGCTCGCTGGTAGACAGCTTTGATCTGCTGAGAAATGTTCATCAATAAGCCCTTTCTGAATGAAGATCAGGCAGTCGGCAGTTGATTACCAGCAACCTAAGTATTGCTTGAAAACATTCTTAATATAATTTCATTATCGCAAACAAGTTCATGCCGCTTTCATCGGTCATAAAAAGCTCAATATGACCACATCCTACCCTATGGGTGTAGTGCCACATTGATTATAAATCGCTGGCGCGATCGCAGATTTCTTCATTGGATTTCTTCAATCGCTAGCAAAATTAAATCGTCGCCATCCGGGCGAACCATCTTGCGGGCATTCAGCCGCATGTGTTTGCGGCCAATAGTTTCAAAATCGTGAGTCACTTCAAAATCACTGATCTGCAAGTTTTGGGGCAGCAGATCATGCAACAGCGATCGCAGTTGGGGAATATCCCACTGACCGTTGCCTAAGTCGAAAATCAATCGCTGTTCTGTATCGTTGGAGCTAACTTGAAACACCTGATAAAACTGGTGGTTAGCCATGATCACGCTCAAATTAGCATCCAGTACGACCAACGGTTCCCGCACAGTCTGCACAATCGCATTGGTAAAGTCTCGCTCCTGGCGGATCTGTTCCGTGCTGCGCTTCAGATTATTAATATCAACCAGCACGACAACGGCTCCATCAATGCGATTATCGAGGGTACGATAGGGGCGAATTCGCAGGTCGTACCAGCGACCTTCCTCATCCTGTATATCTTGAGCCGTCTGCTCCAGCGTGTTAATCACGTTCAGAATTTGCGCCTCCAAATCATTAATTCTGAGCCGATGATTAATGTTGCTGAGCGGTCGCCCAATATCGCTGGGAATCAGATTAAACAGCGTGGCGGCGGTGGGAGTAAAGCGACGGATTCGCAAATCGCCCTCTAGCATCAGAATCGGGATATTAATACTGCTGAGCAGGTTTTGAAAGTCGTCGCTGATGCGCGTCGTTTCAGCATTGCGGCGGAACAGCTCATCATTGATGGTGCTGAGTTCTTCATTGGTGGCCTGAATTTCTTCCTTGGCGGTTTGCAGTTCTTCGTTGGTGCTTTGCAGTTCCTCGTTGCTGGAGAGAATTTCTTCATTCGCGGCGCGTAGATCCTGATTGGTTGCTTCCTGTTCTTGAATAATCGACTGCAAATGCGATCGCGTGGCTTCTAGATCTTGCTGGAGATGCTGAATTTGCTGACGGTATTGGCTGGTTTCTCGTCCGTCGTCCGAATCTTCATTGGCGGAGGCCAGCTGATTGCCATCGTCAATCGGTTCTGTCTCCGCGATTGAAGGATCGGTTGATAACTCTTTGAATAAGATAAGGTAATAATCATCGTCCGCTATGCCCAGGCTGAATGGCACCACCTCAATTCGGATCGGGTAAGTGCGATCGCGTTCTCTCAGCCAAACAGGTTTTCGATAAACAGCTTGTCCAGACTGTCGAGCCTGGTGAATGGCCGTCCGCAAATCTAGCCGTAACTCTTCCTTGGCCATACTCAGCAGATTGAGGCTAGTGGTTAGTCAAGAATTAATTGACGGGTAAAGTCGTTTCAACTTAATGCGTGCGTCCTCGGTGGTGAAGCGCCAATCAATCCACGTTTGCTGCTGATTGCGGGTCTCTACCCAGGCTGAAACTTCACGTTGCAGGGGTTCAAATTCAGCGATGCGTCGGTCTAAACATTGACGAGCCAGAATGCTCAACTCAATCTCGGCCATATTCAACCAACTGCCGTGCTTAGGGGTATAGCAAAATTCCAGGCGATTGAGAATGCGACGCGCCTCGGCCGGTTCAAAGGCTTTGTAGAGAGAGGCGGGTGTATGGGTGTTGAGATTGTCTTGCACCACCGTGATGAGCAGGGCATCGGGATAATGCAGATCGACAACATCTTTGAGCAAATGAGCATAATCAACAGCGGTGCGCTGTCGCGTCACCTCAACGTGTCGCCACCCCGCTATCGGTTCACATAACATGAATAGATTGGCGGTGCCGTTGCGCTCATATTGAAAATCCTGTCGCTGTGGCTGTCCCGGTTGTGCCGGCACTGGTGCGACGGTTTCTTTGACGAGCTGTTTCATCGCTTCGTCAAGGCAGATGATGGGGAAGTCAGGGTGATAGCGGCGCTGGTAAACTTCCAGCACGGATTCCATTTGGCAGACAAATTCGGCATTCTGTTCTGGCGGAATTACCCAGCAGTCTTGTTTCCAAGGCTGTAATTCGTTTTTTTCAGCGTTTGCCGAATGGTTTCATGACTCACGCTCTCAACATGGCCGAGTTGCACCATGTGACTTGCCAGCAAGCGCAATGTCCACCGTGCCTGACCCGCCGGAGCCTCACTACAGACCAAGGCAATCAAATGGGCTTCTTGTTCGCCATTCAAGCAGCTTGGTTTGCGTCCACCCCCGGTGCGTCGCACTAATGATGCCTCCAGCCCGAACTCCACAAAGCGACGGCGGACGCGTTCGACCGTGCGAACCCCGACGTCGAGGGCCGTCGCAATCGCCTGATCTGACCAACTGCCGTTGGGTTGATTGCAGTCGGCTTTGAGCAGAATGCGCGCACGGGTAATGTGATCCGCCGCGCGACGGCCCGTTGTCGCGAACTGTTCTAAGTAAGTCCGTTCTTCAGCACTCAAATCCACGATGTATTTCTTGACCATGACCGAAAGTAAGAGGTGTTTTTCTTACTTTAGCTGGCCGTCATCTATTTGTTGACGCACCACTAGCCCGCCCCGGAGAGGGTTGTAGATAGGCTCCGGTTTGCCCCCGAAATTGCAAAATATCAAGATGGCTATTAATCAACACACCAACGGGGCCATAGCGACTAATCACAATTTGATCCGCTATGCCGTAGAGATCCACATTGGTTATAACTTCAGGGGGAATGGTGGGTCGTGGTGCAGAAAAATCAGCAGTATAGCTAGCAGAACTAAAGTCTAGATTGAGTCGCAGTGCCGAAAGCTGCTTAGTGTAAAGCTTATATTTAACATCAATGAGTGAGAACAAGTCAGTGAACTCTCCCACGGTTTCGGACGATCCCAGCAGCAAAAAGCCATTGGGCTTGAGTCCATAGTGAAACATGGGCAGGACTTTACGCTGGAGCGTCATCCCAAAGTAAATTAAAACGTTGCGGCAACTGATCATATCCAGTTGCGAAAAGGGTGGATCACCAATCAGGTTTTGTCGCGCAAAAATGCATAGCTCCCGCACCGTTTTGCTGATTTGATAGCCACCGCGCAGCGGCGAAAAAAAGCGCTGTAGCCGCTCGGGCGAAACTGCTGCGACTTGAGCCGCAGAATACCAGCCCAGTCGAGCTGTCTCAATCGCTCGTTCATTCACATCAGTCGCAAAGATTTGAATCGGCAAACCAAAGGGATGATAGGTCAAATACTCCAACAAACAAATCGCGATGGAGTAGGCTTCTTCACCTGTCGAGCAGCCAGCCACCCAAATGCGAATTGGCTGGTCGCGGTTGCGATCGCGCAATAAAGCTGGAAAAACATCTCTGGCTAGCGCCTCAAACACCTCTGAATCGCGGAAAAAGCTAGTGACGCTAATCAGTATTTCCTGATAAAGTGCCTGCACCTCTGCCGGATTATCTTGCAGGTAGAGGTGGTAACTTTCTAACGTTTCCAGATGGTGCAGCGCCATCCGACGAAAGATCCGGCGCTTCAGCGTTGTGGGCTTATATAGCGAAAAATCGACTTTGGTTGTGCGCTTGACTAAGGCCAAAATGTCGGCCAGCGTATCCTGCGCTCCAGCCGTGCTGTCCACGGATTCGACGGATTCGGTCGAACTGAGATGGCTGACATAGGGATGCTGACTAATATTAATCAAGGTTTGAGCGATTTCCGCCGGGGGTTGAATGAAATCAACTTGCCCAGTTGCGATCGCAGTATGGGGCATACTGTTGAACCGAGCCGACGACTCTAACTGAGCAAACGTAATGCCTCCTGCTGCTTTAATCGCCTCTAAACCCAATGTGCCATCTGCATCCGCACCCGATAACACCACCCCAATCGCTTTATTTCCCCGTTCTGTTGCCAATGAATTGAAAAATGTATCGATCACCTGGATGTGTCTATGGGACTGTGGACGAGGCTGAATGTGCAAACAGCCATCCGCAATCGTCAGAACGGTGTTAGACGGAATCACATAGACCTGATTTGGCTCTACCGTCATGCCATCCTGTATTTCCCGCACGGGCATTGTGGTCGTGCGACTTATAATTTCACTGAGCAAACTGGGCTGATCGGGATCAAGATGCTGCACCAGCACAAAGGCCATTCCCGTATCGGTTGGTAGATGACTCAGCAGTTGCGTAAAGGCTTCCAATCCTCCCGCTGAGGCACCTATTCCCACGATTGGAAAGGATCTATTCGTTTGATCTTGAACCACTCTGTTAGTTTCCTGAAAAGATATGAGCTTCGCAGCTTTGCATAGTGAAATCCTCTCAATTGTAAAGCTAGGACTCTGATGAAACCGCAGTGTTAGTGTTTGTGCAACATTAACAACCGCCATCATTTATCAACGTTGGAGCAGGCAAAAGTAGCAGTTGTTGGCGCTCATGCTGCCTAAATGAAGGTGGATTAACGTGAGATACCCGCCAACTTCTTTTCAAACCATGAGTGGGGCGAGGTTTGATCAAGGTCAGTTCTAGGATTTTTCTAGAATTTCGCCTCCTACCTCTCGCTTGACCTCCCAGACCCCAACTTTTAGGAAATATGTTAAAATTGAATACGCTGAAACAACGAATTTTCAACGTTTTCAGGCCAATGCAGTAAGCAATTTTGTCTTACTGCGTTTTCGCTACTAAAAGCTTAATTTTTTGAGGTTTTTTTCTGTATGAGTACTCCTCAAGAGCGGATTGTTCCGACCGATTTGCGGAACGAAATGTCTCGATCCTACTTGGAATACGCGATGAGCGTAATTGTGGGGCGAGCATTACCAGACGCGAGGGATGGACTGAAGCCTGTGCATCGCCGCATTTTATACGCAATGCACGAGTTGGGCTTAACCGCAGACCGCCCCTTCCGGAAATGCGCTCGTGTGGTTGGGGAAGTACTAGGTAAATATCATCCCCACGGTGACACTGCCGTCTATGACGCACTGGTGCGGATGGCGCAAAGCTTTTCCATGCGGGCACCACTGATTAATGGTCACGGCAACTTTGGCTCAGTAGACAACGACCCGCCAGCGGCTATGCGATACACCGAGTGTCGCCTGCAAGCGCTGACGAGCGATACGCTGCTGCAAGACATCGAAGCAGACACAGTCGATTTTGCCGATAACTTCGATGGTTCACAGCAAGAACCGATTGTTTTACCTTCTCGGTTGCCGCAGCTTTTGCTTAACGGTTCCTCTGGAATTGCCGTCGGCATGGCCACCAATATTCCACCGCACAACCTGGGTGAGCTGATCGACGGGGTAATTGCGCTGATTCACAATCCCGACATTACCGTGCGGGAACTGATTCTGAATCACATTTCTGGCCCCGACTTTCCTACAGGCGGCCAGATTTTGGGCACTAGCGGTATCCGTGAGGCGTATGAAACAGGGCGTGGTTCCGTCACCATGCGCGGCGTTGCTGAAATTGAAACGGTGGAGCAGCGAGGTCGTCCAGATCGAGAAGCGATTATTATCACCGAACTGCCCTACCAAACCAACAAGGCAGCCCTGATTGAAAGAATCGCTGAAATGGTCAACGAGCGCCGGATTGATGGCATCGCTGACATTCGCGATGAAAGCGATCGCGACGGTATGCGGATTGTGATTGAGCTGAAGCGTGATGCCTATCCGCGCGTCGTGCTGAACAATCTCTACAAGCAGACGCCGCTGCAAAATAACTTCGGCGTCAACATGCTGGCGCTGGTGGATGGTGAACCCCAGATTTTGGATTTGAAATCCATGCTGGAGGTCTTCCTCAACTTCCGGATCGAGACGATTACGCGCCGGACGCAGTACCAGCTTCGCAAGGCGGAAGAGCGCGATCATCTGTTGCAGGGTTACTTGATTGCCCTCGACAATCTTGATCCGATTATCAACCTGATTCGCCATGCGGCAGATGCACCAACGGCAAAGCAAGAGCTGATAGATACCTATGGATTGTCTGCTCAGCAGTCTGATGCGATTCTGCAAATGCAGTTGCGTCGTCTTACCGCTCTGGAAACTGAAAAAATCCTCAAAGAGCACGAAGAACTGCTGGCTCAAATCACTGACCTGCGAGATATTCTGGAACGCCGCGAGCGGATTCTGGAAATTATTGAACAAGAGCTGGTGGCCATTCGTACCGCCCACGCGAATCCTCGTCGCACGGTGATTGAGCAGGCTGAAGGTGAGCTGACGGATATTTCCCTGATTGCCAATGAGCAAGTCCTGATTCTGCTGACGGAGCAGGGCTACATGAAGCGGATGTTGGTCAGCAGCTTTGAGGCGCAGAATCGGGCTACGCGAGGTAAAGCCGGAGCCAAGATGAAGGAGGATGATGCGATTCAGCATTTCCTCACCTGCTGCACCCACGACAGCATTCTGTTCTTTAGCGATCGCGGTGTGGCCTACTGTCTCCCCGCCTATCAAATTCCGGTGGCCTCGCGCACGGCACGAGGGATGCCAATTGTGCAAATGCTGCCGATTCCCCGCGAGGAGAAAATCACCTCGATTATTCCCGTCAGTGAGTTTGCCGATGATGAATATTTGGTGATGCTGACTCAGGGTGGCTACGTCAAGAAGACGGCGCTGTCGGCCTTTAGCAATATTCGCGCCAACGGCCTGATTGCTATTTCTCTGGAAGAAGGCGACGAACTGCGCTGGGTGCGGCGGGCTCGTTCGGAAGACAGCATCCTGATTGGTTCCCATAAGGGCATGACGATTCACTTCAAGGCCGACGGCACCCAACTCCGGCCATTGGGCCGACCGACGCGGGGCGTCAAGGCTATGAACCTGAAGGATGGCGACCAGCTGATTAGCATGGACGTGCTGCCCTCGCAGGTGGTGGAGCAGGTAGTTGCTAATACCAATGCGAATCCTGATGCTGAAACTGATGAGAACGAAGCCGAGGATTTAGACACCGCTTCGCCCCAGAATCAGGGGCCGTGGGTACTGGTGGTGACTACAGGTGGACAAGGTAAGCGCGTTCCCGTTTCCCGTTTCCGGCTGCAAAATCGGGCAGGTATGGGTTTAGTTTCCATTAAGTTCCGCAAGAAGAGCGATCGCTTAGCGGCACTGCGGATTGTCGGGGACGATGATGAGCTGATGATGGTGACGACTCGTGGGATTATCATTCGTCAGTTGGTCAACGCGATTCCGATTCAATCCCGCATGGCAACCGGAGTTCGGGTGCAGCGGCTCGATGACGATGATGCGATCGCAGCTGTTGCACTGGTGCCACCCGTCGATGGCGCTGACGAAGAGGGCGAGGAATAAGCACAAGCGTTCCGTCTAGGATGAGCAAGGGGCAACCGCCCCTTCTTTTTTGCTTATTTGGGTAAGGAGTGAAGAGTGAGGAGTGAGGAGTTAAGACGTGATATTGAAAATCTTTTACAGCCTTTATAGCCCCTTTACCCTCTCACGCCTCACGCCTCACGCCTCACTTTTCCAAATCTTGCTGCCACCGTTTAGAAGATGAAGCGATCGATTCCGCGTGTTGTTTCTAGTTTGGGGTTAGGGCTGCTCAGCGGCGTGCTGATGGGGATTACGCCTGCTCCAGTTGGTGCTTGGCCGCTGGCTTGGGTCGCCGTTATTCCCCTCTGGCTCTGGCTGCGACTATCCCTAAATCCTCAGACACCCCTACAAAAAAAGTGGCTGGAATTTGCGATTGGCTGGAGTATGGGCTATAACGGCTTGGCTCTCTTTTGGATCACTCATCTGCACCCGTTAACTTGGCTCGGTGTACCGTGGTTAGCCAGTCTTGCGATCGCAACTGGATGTTGGCTGTTTATCATCTTCTGGGGTGCGGTTATGATGGCAGCTTGGGCTACTGTAACCCGCTGGCTATGGCAGAGTTTAGAACCCGATCAGCGCTCACAGCCCTCGTTCGGAGCCACGCCCTTGAACGGCAAAAGCCAATCACTCAGGGATTTTATTCTCAATCGACCCGCCATTGCATCAGGTTTGCGAGTGTTGTTTGGGACGGCAATCTGGTGCGGATTAGAGTTTCTCTGGCGACTGGGGCCACTCTACTGGACATCGCTGTCGTATACCCAAAGCCCGCATAACTTGGCGATTTTGCATTTGGGGCGACTGTCCGGCGCATTTACAATCACGGCAGTCATTGTGGCCGTGAATGGGCTGATTGCCGAAGCGCTGCTGGCATGGCCAAGATTTGGAAAATTTAGATTCAACCGCGATCGCACTCCCCTTCCTCCCTCCTACCCTCCCTCCCAATCTCCCAAACTCCTCCTCACCGCTCTGACCGTTCTAATCAGCACCCATCTCCTCGGCTGGGGCATCTGGCAATCTTCACCGGCGGACAGTCCTGACCAAGCGTTGCGCGTAGGTATTGTACAGGGCAATATTCCCAACGAGGTAAAGCTCGATGCCCAAGGGTTGCGACTGGCCCAGCAGCGCTATACCGCCGGATACGAACAGCTTGTCAATCAGGGCGTAGACGTGGTGCTGACGCCGGAAGGGGCGATTCCCTTTGTCTGGGGCAATGTGCTGAAGCGCAGTCCAATCTACCGTGCGATCGCAGATTATCAGGTTCCCATCTGGCTAGGGACGTTTATGCCCGTACCCTATCCCAATCCGGCACCGCTGCCTTCACACATCACCCAGAGTTTGATTACGCTGACGGGCACTGAGGCTGACCCGCTGAGTCGCTACAACAAGATCAAGCTGGTGCCGCTGGGCGAATATTTGCCGTTTGAGTCCGTCTTGGGTTCTGTGATCAATCGGCTGACTTCACTAGATTTCAGTATGGTACCGGGGGATACTGAGCAGATCTTTGACACGCCGTTTGGCCGAGCGGCGGTGGGAATTTGCTACGAGTCCGCCTTTGGTGACTGGTTTCGCGTGCAGGTGGCGCGGGGGGCCGAGTTTATCCTAACGGCTTCCAACAACGACCCCTATCCCCGCTCCATGATGATGCAGCACCATGCCCAAGACGTGATGCGCTCAATTGAGAATGACCGCTGGGCCGCTCGGGCAACGAATACGGGTTTATCAGCAGTGGTGAATTCCCACGGTCAAACACTGTGGATGGCGGAGCATAATGCCTATCAAATCCACGCCGCGACGATTTATCAGCGGCAAACCCGTCCGCCCTACGTCCGCTGGGGCGACTGGCTGACGCCGCTGCTGCTAATTAGCTCCGGCGCAACCTATTTCGCTATCCGATGGTCGCATCGACAGCATTCTAGGGAACTATAAGTCTGATTCAAGGTGAATTCGGCTTAATCTTACCCCCATGCTGCCAACCGTCTCGATTATTGTGAACTGCTACAACCAAGAGCACTGTCTAGAACGCTCTGTCCGCAGTGTCTTGGAGCAAACTTTCACCGATTTGGAATGCATTATTGTCGATGATGGCTCAACCGACGGCACGGCCCAGGTGGCTGAACGATTGGTCGCTGCCGATAGTCGGGTGCGCTTCTGTCCCAAGCCCAATGGGGGACTGCCTGCTGCGCGCAACTACGGCATTCAGCAGGCGCGGGGCGAATGGATTCAGTGCCTAGATGGCGATGATTGGATCGACCCCGACAAAACCCGCTTCCAGTTAGATCACTTTACTCAACTCCAGCAGTCACCTCAGAACGTGGTGCTGTACTGCGATTATCAGCGGGTTTATCTGGAGCCGGATAATTCAATCGCCGAGCACCAGGATCATGTGATTGGGCCATTGACGACTGAGCAGCTAATTCCGCGACTGCTCACCCCCGATTTTTTGACCAATACGCCGCATCCCGCTCTGCAACAGGCGATGCTGATGCATCGCAGCGTGGTTGAACAGCATTCCTTTCCCGAACAGTTGAAGGCTCTGGGCGATCGCTTTTTTGCGGTTGATATCTTGGCCCAAGGAGCACAGTTTATCTACACACCGATGGTGGGAGCCTTTTATACTAAGCATCGGCGCAACCGCACCAACAAATGGCCCTACATGCGGGACTACTACATTCTGTTTTACGAAACCGTTCATGCTCACTATCCTGAACGGATGCCGCAGTGCCACGCGGGCATGAGTATGCTGCTCGACGAAGCCATCCGCGAAGATCATCGCGACGATTTGCAGCGCCTGCGCCGGATTGCCGCCTATCCCTTACATTTACTGGACGGCACGTTGCGAATTGACAATGGCATGTTGCTCAACCTATTTCGTGCCCTGCGGCTCAGCCTGCCGCGATTTATGTTTTATAAGAAATATCGAGGACCGCGATCGCAAAAGGTGTTTCAGATTCTGCATCGATTGTGGCCATTATCCAATCCATCCTCATCGAACGGTTAGTCGTTAATGGTTGATAGTTGTTGGTTAATGGCTAATGGTTCGTGGTTAATGGTTAATGGTTCGTGGTTAATGGTTAATAGGCTAACTGTGTTTGGCGTTTGAATGTCCCCTTTGTTGCTCCCAAAGATTGCCATGAATGGTCGAGTTTCGGTGATTGTTAGCGATTTATCGGGTGGAGGCGCGGTGCGGGCGTTTCTCCTGGGTCAGGTTTTGCACAAGCTGGATTATTCTGTTCAGATTATTGGCTTTCAGTTTGGGGCCGAACTCTATGCCCAGCCGCCGCAGGGAATGGAAGTGGTAGCGATTCCGGGTGCAACCTATCCCAAGTTTTGGTCGGCGGTGCGGGAGTTGCGATCGCAACTGGATGGCGACATTCTGTATGCGGTAAAGCCGAAGCCGACCAGCTTTGGAGTGGCGCTGCTGGAAAAGTTGAGGGTTGATCGCCGTCCGGTTTTGCTGGATATGGACGATTGGGAAATGAGCTGGCATGGTGGCGATGCGTGGCGCTATCGACCGTCGCTCAAGCAGTTTGGCCGCGATGTGTTGAAACCAGGGGGAGAGCTGAGAGATCCGGATCATCCCCTCTACGTCCGCTGGTCGGAACATCTGGTGCGGTTTGCCGATGCAGTGACGATTGACACTGAGTTTTTGCAGCAGCGGTTTGGTGGGGTGTATCTGCCCAACGGTAAGGATACGGATTTATTTGATCCGACTCCCTACGACGCAGAGCAAAGTCGGCAAAAGTATGGCTTGGCGGATTATCGCGTCTTAATGTTTCCCGGTGCGCCGCGTCCCCATAAGGGTGTGGAAGATGTGCTGATGGCGCTGGATCAGCTCGACGACCCGAAAATGCGCTTGGTAATCGTCGGCGGTAGTCCCTATGACGACTACGACGATCGCCTGATCGAACAGTGGGGTCGCTGGATTATTAAACTGCCCCGCGCACCCGTGGAGCAAATGCCGAAAGTCCTAGCGGCTGCCCATGTGGTGGTAGTGCCGCAGCGAGATACGCTGACGGCCCAAGCTCAGTTTCCACTCAAGCTCACAGACGGCATGGCTATGGCAAAACCCGTGTTATCTACCCGCGTGGGCGACATTCCAACTATCCTGGCCGATCAGGCTGGATACCTGGTCGATCCCGGTCACCCAGAGCAAATTGCGGAACAGTTACAGGTCATCTTTAACAACTTTGCAGAGGCAGAAGCTAGGGGACAGCGGGCTCGCGAAAAGTGTGTCCAGCATTACAGTGTTCAGACGATGGCCAACACGCTATTCAAGGTAATATCAGCCCTATAGCGAATTTGAACAGCCCAAATGGGTATGTTGAGTTGGGTGTGTTCAAACTATTTCACTTCTCAAATTGCTTATCATTCTCGCATCTGACCGATTTAGAACAGAAAGCGGTTGTATGGATCACTGCATGGCAGAGGCCCAATCGTTCTTCTAAGTTTGGTGCAAGATGTAAAACTGCTAGACTCATTGCTTCAGGACAGATTCTATGAACTCCAATCGGCTCCTGCTTCAAATCTCCAAGCGCTATCCCATTCTGATTGTCTGTAAAGTACTGCTGGGTTTGTCTGGAGCATTGTTCAACGGGGTCAGCACAGCGCTGATTGCCCCAGTGCTGCTGGATTTTTTAGGACAGCCAGTCAACACCAAAGCGTTTCCCCCAGTTATCCAAAACTTGTTTGAACCGTTTGAGGATATTCCGAATCCTTATCGGCTACTGGCCATGATTAGCGCGATCGTGCTAGCCATTGTGCTGAAAAACGCCACGGGTTATCTGGGGTCACTGGTGTCGGGTATCTTGGCTCGTCGTCTGACGCGGGATTTACGGGAAGACGGACTTGATCTGCTGCTGACGGTGGATCTAGATTTCTTTGCCAAGATGCGGATTGGTGACTTGATTAACCGCCTCAATAATGAGGTGAATCGTGCGGCGGGAGCCGTCAACACCAGTCTGCGAATGGTGGAAGCCGGACTGACGATTCTAGTTTTCATTGCACTGCTGTTGTCAATTTCTTGGAAGCTGACGATTGCATCGACGCTGCTGCTGGGCTTTGTGGCTTGGGTAAATCAGCAGTTGATTCATCGAGCCAAGTATTTTGGCCAAATGCTGTCGTCCACCTCACGGGATTATTCGATTCGGGTGCTGGAAGCGCTAAACGGCATGCGGCTGATTCGGGCGGTGGGGAGCGAGGAGCGAGAATTTAAGCTGCTGAAACAGCTAATTCGCGATCGCGAGTCGATGAGCTTTAAATCGCAGATGAACTCATCGGCAGTCAGTCCTCTCAGTGAAGTTGCTGGAATTATTGCGCTACTGACGATTGTGGGGCTGGGGCGACTGTTCTTTGCCGAGGAACTGGAAGCGCTATCAACCGTTCTGCTGACCTACTTGTTTTTGCTGTTTCGCCTGCTGCCGGTGGTGTCCCAGATCAATGCCGCTCGTAACCAGTTTGCCAACAGTGCTGCCAGTGTAGAGATTGTGCATGACTTCCTACGGCGTGATAACAAGCCCTTTATGGCCGACGGCACCCGGCCCTATACTGGGCTAAAGCAGGGCATTCGGTTCAATCAGCTCAGCTTTGCCTATCCTGGTCACAATGATTTAGTGCTAAAAGATGTCACGCTCAATTTGCCGAAAGGGACATCACTTGCGCTGGTCGGTTCATCTGGTGCAGGCAAATCGACTCTAGCAGATCTGCTACCGCGCTTTTATGATCCGCTGGCGGGCTCGATTGAAATCGACGGCTGCGATCTGCGGGAGTTTGACCTGAAAAGCTTCCGGCGCGAAGTCGGCATTGTCAGTCAGGATACGTTTCTGTTCAACGATACGATCCGCAACAACATTGCCTATGCTCGACTGGATGCCACCGACGAGGAGGTGTTTCTAGCGGCGAAGCGAGCCAATGCCCACGAGTTTATTCAGGATCTGCCGCATGGGTTCGAGACGATGATTGGCGATCGCGGCGTTATGCTCTCGGGTGGCCAGCGGCAGCGACTTGCGATCGCACGGGCTCTGCTGCAAAATCCAGAAATCCTAATTTTAGATGAAGCCACCAGTGCGCTAGATACGGTATCGGAACGGCTGGTGCAACAGGCCCTGGATGAACTGAGCCGCGATCGCACTATCTTGGTGATTGCTCACCGCCTTTCAACCATTCAAAATGCCGACCAAATTGCCGTGCTAGATCGCGGACGGGTCGTTGAAGTAGGCACCCATAGTGAACTGTTGGAAAAAGGCGATTACTACGCGCGGCTGCATGCCATGCAGTTTTCTGATACGCCTGAACCGGGGATATCAGCAGGGCGTCAGGCCATGATTACTCGCTTGTCCTACGATATCCGTACCCATTTAACGGCTCTACTGGGCGTGCTGCAAATGCAAGTGGATGGTTTGGTTTCCGATTCCAAAGAGCAGATGGAGCTGAACCGAGAAGCCTATCAGTCTGCGGCGGATTTACTCAAACTGGTTGAACTGATCGAGCGCAATCGGCTATCTCCCATGCCGCCACCGCCCTGTATCTGCGATGAGCACAACCCTTCGACCGATCAGCCAACGAATCCAAATTCAGCATCTCAAGCGATCGATCCAGACACTCATCGGATGGCAGAACAAACCGTCGAATAAAGTCAGGGCAACAATGGGGTGAACCGTTCAGGTCGGTTCATTAAGCTTTCAACATCCATGACCGTGACTGTGCCGCCACTTTTGGGCACGTTAAAGACAGCATGTAACCGTCGTTATCTCTAACAGGAATCACACTATGACGCGAGCCACGGTTGGCATGATTACGAGCTATAGCGGCATTCGTTCCCAGGATGCGAGCTGGCTGTGGCATCAAACGCCGTATCCCTTGGGGCAGTGGGGCAACATTCAACTGATTGCCAATGCGCCACAGCCGGATTATTTGCTGATGTATCAAGTCAAATTTGCGGCAGATAATTCGCAACCCTCTTGGCGCGATCGCATTAAATTTTGGCAGTCTACCCAGCAGTCTAAGGACACGTTTGATCCGGCTATGCTGCGCGGCGTACCGAAGGAGCGCACGATGTATCTGCTGCGTGAACCACCTTTAGATGAAGTGGTCGAGAAGCATAAGCGGTTTTATGCCGAAGCCCAAACCTACTGCGGCTACGTTTCTGGGCCAGATGATTTTGCGCCCGTGCCCGACTACATGCCTGCCATCTGGTATGTCCTCAATCCGTTCCGCGAACTGGATGAAATGCCGCCGCCGCCGAAGATCAAGCCCTGTAGCTGGATTACGTCCGGGATTGACCGCTCCGAAAATCACCGTCATCGGCTCGCTTTCCTACAGCTACTGCGAGACAGCAATCTGGAATTCGACCTCTATGGACGCGATCTACCCGCCTGGTCAAAACCCGTCGGTGAACTGGGCAACAAATGGTACGGCATGGCTCCCTACTATTACAACCTGTCGATTGAAAACTACGCCGATAACAATTGGTACGTCAGCGAAAAGCTCTGGGATGCTCTGCTGTCCTGGTGTTTACCCATCTACTACGGCGGAGCGGCTGCGGACAAACTCCTGCCCCCCGGCAGCTTTCTCCGCTTACCGAGTCTGGATGAAAAAGGACTTGCCTACATTCAAGACATCACTACCACCCCCGATGCCTGGTACGAAGCCAAAGATGCGATCGCAGAAGCCCGTCAAATTATCCTGCACAAGCTCAACTTGGTGAACTGGCTCTCAGAGTTTGTCGCCAATCATTGAGGTAAATGGGTGGATGGGTAGATGGCCCCTACCTTATCTTTACCTTGACGACCTCATAAAAATAAATTGGTGCGTTACGGCTAGCGCCTAACACACCCTACCAAGCTCTCCTACCCATTCACCCATCCACCCTCCTACCTACCCACTCCCCCACTCTCCTATGGACGGAATCTGCACCCTCGCCAATGACTACGTCGCCGATCAGGTGATTGCCCTGCTCAATAGCATTGAGGCGATTTATGGCAGCGACATGCCCGTCTGCATTTATCCCTATGATGATCAGGTTGAGCAGTTGAGAATTGCGATCGCAGATCGACCCCAGGTGCAAATCTATGATGACGTAGATTCGATGCGAACTTGGGATGATTGGGTGCGGCAGGCGTGGGACTTGCATCCGACGGCGCGGCAGATTTGGCAAAAGGCAGGCAGCGACGGCTACCACCGTGTCGGCACCCATCGCCGCTACTGTGCGTTTGATGGGCCATTCGATCGGTTTGTCTACATGGATGCAGATACGCTGCTGATGGGATCGCTTGACCCCATTTTTGCAGCGCTGGATGAGGTGGACTGGGTCGTTTATGACTTTCAGCACAAGGATTTGACCCATGTGTACGCGGCAGAATCGGCCAAGTTGCGACAGGTCTTTCCCCAGTCGCGTTTGGATACAGAAATCTTTTGCTCTGGCTTTTACGGTTCAAAACGAGGGGTATTCGCGGCAGACCAGCGAGCCAAAGTCTTGGATTATCTGCAACAGGACGCCGAAGTTCTCTACCCGATGGCTCCCGACCAAACGCTGCTCAATTACATGGTGATGCGACTCGGTATTCCGGCTCAAAATCTAGCACAGACCCCGCCCCTGGACAAACGCACAGGCTGCTGCGTCACCTCCAGCCACTTTGAAGAACGCGATCGCGTTTTGTATGACCGGGGGCATCGCCTCACCTATCTGCACTACATTGGTGTTTCCTCTAAACTTTTCAAAGCCGTCTGTGCCGACCAAAACGTCCCTTTCCCCTATCGCGATCTGTTTCTGCACTATCGCTATTTACACGAACCCGAGCAGCGTTCTGCCCTCAACGGCCCCGAAATCCACCCCCAACGTCCACCCAACCGCTGGCAACGCGGCCTCCGCAAGCTTAAACAACAATTTCAACTCTCCTAATCACCATTCACCTATCCACCCTCCTACTCTCCTACCCTCTTACCCTCCTACCCATCCACCCCCGACCTAACCATGACTCGCGGTATCTACATCATCGCCAACGACAACGTCACCGATCATGCGATCGCGCTGTTGAACAGCATTCGTACCTACGATGCCGATACGCCCGTAATCATGATTCCCTACGACGAAAACTATGGTGCGATCGCGCAAGTTTTAGGGGAACGATTCGGGGTTGAAGTTTATGATGATTTAGAGTTTATTCAGCGACTTTCTCAGCGGCTTCAGCAGACCTTTGGAGAGCAGTTTTTTGCTCGTCCCAATCAGTTTCGCAAGCAAGCCTGCTGGTTTGGCCCCTTTGATGAATTTCTTTATATTGATACGGATATTGTTGTTTTTGAAAAGATTATTGATAATCTCAATTACTTTAGTGAATACGATTTCCTCTGTTGCGATTATCAGCATCTGGGCGGCATTACCAATGTGTTTAATTCGGTTGTTTTAGAGCAGGGAATTTTCACTCAATCAGAAATTCAAGATATCTTCAACGGCGGCTTCTGGGCGTCTAAAAAAGGATTGATGACTGAGCAAGATCTGTATGATGTGTTTGCTGAATGTGCCAGCCAGCCAGAGTACTTTGATTTCTCACAAAAAACTTCTGACCAGCCAATTATTAATTACATGTTGCTGAAGCGAATTCCGCGACGGTTCAATATCGTCAAGCGTCCCGGTGGTGCTCCGGGTAACTGGGCTGGCAGTCCCCATTTTCAGCCATTAGATGATCACCGCTTGCTTGATCCAAGCGTGAATCAACCGCTGCAATATTTACACTGGGCCGGGATTGAAATCAAATCCGGTTGTCCCTACTGGGAGATTTGGCAGCATTACCGATATCTCGGCGAAGAAATTCCGGATCACTATCCACAGTTTCAGTCTCAAACTACCTTGTGGTCTAGATTGAAATCCCAACTCAAAAAAGCCATCAAAACGTGATTTTCACAGTTATCAGATGCTTTTAGGCTTATAGGTTGGGTTGAAGCATAAAACCCAACACATCCTTAAAGGTTGGGTTACGCTAACGCTAAACCCAACCTACAAATAATACAAATAGTACTAGAGCAAAAATGGTGAAACTTCCTGATTTTATTATTTTAGGTGCCGGTAAAGGGGGAACTACCTCCATTTATCGCTATCTAGAAGAGCATCCACAAATCTTTTTGCCCACAACCAAAGAGCTGTACTTTTTCGCATTTGAAGGTGAACCAGATCGGGAAGGCGTCACCGATTTTGAGACGTACAAAACGATGTTTGCATCAGCTCCAACTGATCAAGTCATCGGCGAAGTTTCCAGTATTTATTTATTTCGGCCTAAAGCGGCTGAGCGCATTCATCACTACGTGCCAAATGCTAAACTGATTGCGATTTTGCGGCATCCGGCAGAGCGAGCATTTTCAGACTATCTCTTTCATGTGCGGAACTTACATCCGTCAGTCATGGATGAGGCAGGTAACAAGCCTTTAGATTTTGAGCACTTTGTTAAAAAAGACGGCTATTTCGTACAAATTGGCTTTTATTACGAGCAGTTGAAGCGCTACTACGACCGTTTTCCAACAGAGCAAATCAAGATTTATTTATTTGATGATCTGGTCAAAGATTCTGATGCACTAATGCAGGATCTGTTCACGTTTATTGGTGTTGATCCAAATTTCAAGCCCGATACGGAAAAGCGACACAACGTATCTGGCGCACCAAAAAATGCAGCACTTTACCGATTACTTAAAGAAAAGAATCCCCTCCGCAGTGCAGCCGCTACGGTTCTGAAGCTGTTTTTACCCGTAGACGCTCGTCAAAATCTGCGATCGCGCTTGATCAAACAAAATCTCTCTCGCCCCACGCTACAACCGGAACATCGCCAGCAGCTCATTGAGATCTATCGAGACGACATTTTGAAAACCCAGGATTTACTCCAGCGGGATCTATCGAATTGGTTGCGATGATTTTGTAGATACTGTTTTGTCTAGCTGAAGTCAAGAACGTTGGCCCAGCAAAGCTGGGTCAAAGGATTGGCCCGACTTGAGAACAGCAAAACAGATGCGAAGCAGTTTGTGCATGACCGCGCCGACGACTTGCATCTTGGTTTTACCGCGAGCGAGAAGCTCAGAGCGCCAGTGTGCGATCGCTGTGGAGCGACGAATCGCAACTAAAGCGGGGAAATAGAGGTGATGGCGCAAGTGAGCATTGCCCAGTTTAGAGAGGCGCACCTTGCCACACACGGAGGTGCCAGACTGATGCTCTTGAGGAGTAAGGCCACTGAAAGCAGCGAGTTGCCGAGCAGAACGAAAGCGCTCAAGCGAACCAATTTCAGCTCGAATACAGGCTGCAGAGAGAGCCCCAATGCCTACAATGGTCTCTAAGCGTTTCACCTCAGCGGCCAGCGCTGGGTGGCGCTGAAGATGCTCCTGGATAGACTTTTTTAGGGCATCGACCTGTTGATGGAGAAAGCGCAGATGAGACTTAATCTCCTCGCGCAGCGCCTCATGCACCGTATCGAGCCGATTGCGTTCCTGAGTGATCATCTGCTGCAGGTCTTCTAAGCGACGACTCAGCGCTTGCAACTGCTCCAGTTCAGCGGGCGGTGGTGTCCACGGGGCCGGACGCTTTTGCCAGCCAAACTGAGCAATCAGAGCGGCATCAGCTCCATCGGTTTTGCTGCGTTGCAATTCACTCTGGGCAAACCCACTGACGCACAGGGGGTTGATGATGCTCACTTGATGGCCTTGCTCATACAGGTAGGTCGCCACTCCCTGTCCATAGGTGTTGGTCGCTTCCAGGCAACCATGCACCCGCTCAATTCCTTGTCGCTCCAACCACTCACTCAACTGCTGGTAGCCCGCTAGATTGTTGGTCACCACTTTGCGTTTAGGCCGATGCTGACCATCCACTTGCAGGGCCACATGCAATTTCGCTTTGCTCACGTCAATGCCGAGAATCGGCAAGCCAGTCTGATTCATCACTCGTTCCTCAACCGTTAACCCTCCATCCAACGATACTGTCCTTGTTCAATGCGGGGTGGCTGTTCTACTGACAGTCCCCTTGATACTGGGTTCAGATTCGTCGATAAGCAGGGAAGAGACAAGGAAAACTCCATCGCAGGCTACTATAATCTACCTCGCGAGCTATTCGCTCAGGGGCGGGTCCAGAGTCACTACTTCGTCTGGGGTTTCCTTGTCTTTTATCTTCCCTCATATACAAGGGGCGGGTCTTGACGAAACGTTTGAGTCACATCTAGGCGTGATTGGCTAGACCCGCCCCTACATTGCGAAACACGTGGTGAAGACATTTAGGCCGATGATGCCATTGGTGGATGCTGTTCCAGCACAGGCTTGAGGTATTGACCCGTGTAAGAGCGATTGCAGTTTGCCACTTCTTCCGGTGTGCCCTCGGCAATCACCTCGCCGCCTCGGTTGCCGCCTTCTGGCCCCAGGTCAATCAGCCAGTCGGCACAGCGAATCACATCTAGATTGTGCTCAATCATTAGCACTGAGTTACCCTTGTCCACCAGCCGCTGCACGACATCCAGTAGCTTGTGAACATCGTAGAACGAGAGACCAGTCGTCGGCTCGTCAATCAGGTAAAGGGTTTTGCCTGTGGCGCGGCGGGACAGTTCAGAAGCCAGCTTCATCCGCTGGGCTTCTCCACCGGAAAGGGTGGGGGCGGTTTGGCCTAAACGCACGTAGCCTAGTCCCACATCAACCAGCGTTTGCAGACGGGAAGCGGCCTTGGGAATATTCTGGAAAAAGTCCAGCGCTTCCTCAGCGGTCATATTGAGCACATCGGAGATATTTTTACCCTTATACTTGACCTGCAGGGTTTCGCGGTTGTAGCGCGCGCCTTTGCAGACCTCGCACTGCACGTACACGTCCGGCAAAAAGTTCATCTCAATCACGTTCACGCCTTGGCCACCGCAGGCTTCACAGCGTCCGCCTTTGACGTTGAACGAGAACTGTCCCGGTTTGTAACCTCGCGCTTTTGCTTCTACGGTTTCCGCAAACAGCGTCCGAATCACGTCAAAGATGCCGGTATAGGTAGCTGGATTGGAGCGGGGCGTACGGCCAATCGGCGACTGGTCAATCACGATCGCTTTATCGAGTGATTTTAGTCCTTTGATTTCCTTCAGGTCTTTGGGAAAGGGAACCTTGTGGCCAAAGTGATGGCGCAAGCCCTGATAGAGTAATTCGTTGACCAGGGTTGACTTGCCGGAGCCGGACACGCCCGTCACGCAAACCAGCTTGCCCAGCGGAATCTTGACCGTAATTTCTTTCAAGTTATTGCGCGTTGCACTGCATAGGGTGAGGCTGCGACCGTTGCCCGCCCGCCGTTCCGCCGGAGTAGCAATGCCAAGTCGTCCCGATAAGTAAGCCCCCGTCATGGATGCTTTTGACTTTTTGATGTCCTCAATGCCGCCTTGGGCGACAATGCTGCCGCCGTGGATGCCCGCACCAGGGCCAATATCGACTAGGTAATCAGCCGCCTGCATAGTGTCTTCATCATGCTCCACGACGATCAGTGTATTACCCAGATCCCGCAGTTTAGTTAGGGTATTAAGCAGTCGCCCATTGTCCCGCTGGTGCAGACCAATGCTCGGCTCGTCCAGCACGTAGAGAACCCCCGTTAAACCGGAACCAATCTGGGTTGCCAGCCGAATCCGCTGCGCTTCACCACCGGAGAGGGTCATGGCGGGTCGATCGAGGGTGAGATAGTCGAGTCCCACATCCAGCAGAAACCGTAATCGCGCCTTGATTTCTTTCAGAACCAAATCGCCAATCTGCGCCTGCCGGGGCGTGAGTTGCACATTTTCGATTCGTTCCAGACATTCGCGAATCGAAACGCCCGTGAACTGAGTGACGGTATATTGACCAATTCGTACTGCTAAAGATTCGGGCTTGAGGCGATTGCCGTGGCAGACCTCGCAAGGCT
Organism: Thainema salinarum CENA647; assembly: GCF_057732415.1. Lineage (NCBI taxonomy): Bacteria > Bacillati > Cyanobacteriota > Cyanophyceae > Leptolyngbyales > Leptolyngbyaceae > Thainema > Thainema salinarum. The sequence continues at coordinate 4,046,245 of NZ_JBYJZJ010000022.1, read as the reverse complement.
GGCTGACCAGATATTTCTCCAGCTTTTGTTTATAGGTATCGGACGTGGTTTCGTGATACTGCCGCTCCAGCAGGGGGATCACGCCTTCGTAGCGGCGGTGGTAGCCCTTCTTATCGCGATAGCGCGAGTCCGTCTCAATATAAATTTCATGCTTGGTTCCCCAAAGCACCGTGTGCTGCTGTTCGGGGGTGAGGCTATCCCAGGCTGACTGGATTTCAAAGCCCAACGCTTGGCCGACACTAAAAAGCAGTGAGAAATAGTAGGTGTTATCCTTCTCTGACCAAGGTGCGATCGCAGCATAAACAGGCAGCGACGGATCGGGCACTACCAAATCGGGCGAGAACGTGGGCAGATTGCCTAAACCGTGACAGTTGGGGCAGGCACCATAGGGCGAGTTGAAGGAGAACAGACGCGGCGACAGTTCTTCCATGACTGCGCCATGTTCGGGACAGGCAAAGTTTTCAGAAAAGACCAGTTCTTTGGGCAAAGCTTCTGGCTCAGCGGTAGCGGTTTGACCATATTGACCACCTTTTTCCGCCGCTCGCAGGGAGGCACTACCGTTGGTGGTATCCGCTTTCTGAACGGGCAGGGCTACCACGTTATCCGGTGTGGCAACAAGATCGACAATGGCAATTCCGTCGGCGCGACGCAGGGCAGTAGACAGCGAGTCCACTAGGCGCTCTTGCAGCCCCTCTTTCATCACCAAGCGATCCACGACCACCTCAATATCGTGGAAGTGGTTCTTATTCAGCTCGATGTTGTCGCTCAGATCTATCACTTCGCCATCGACCCGCACCCGCACAAAGCCCTCAGCGGTTAGGCCGGACAGCAATTTCTTATGCGTGCCTTTCTTGCCTCGCACCACTGGCGCGAGAATTTGAAACCGCGTCCGTTCGGGGAGTTCGGAGATGATGTCCACCATCTGATCGATGGTTTGGGGCGCAATGGAGCGATCGCACTCTGGACAGTGGGGTTCACCTGCTCGACCAAACAGCAGTCGCAGATAGTCATAGATTTCCGTCACTGTTCCCACCGTGGAGCGGGGGTTGTGTGACGTAGATTTTTGGTCAATCGAAATCGCGGGACTCAAACCCTCGATCGCATCCACGTCAGGTTTGTCTACCTGGCCTAAAAACTGGCGGGCGTAGGCGCTGAGGGATTCCACGTAGCGGCGCTGTCCCTCGGCAAAAATCGTATCAAACGCCAGCGAAGACTTACCCGAACCCGACACCCCGGTCAGGACAATCAGCTGATCGCGCGGTAAATCAAGATCGATGTTCTTCAGATTATGCTGCCGCGCCCCCCGAATCCGAATGGTATTTTGCGGATTGGCAATCGAAGCTTTGCCATTGCCGTTGTGGGCAGATCGGGCTGGCAGCGAATCAGACAGATCAACAGGTTGGGACATACCAGAGGTTGCGATCGCAGAGGTCAAAAGTTCTTAATGATTCTAACGCCATCTGGTCAGGCCGTCAGGGCAAATATCAGGCCAGGTGTGTTTTAGGAAGATAGCGGGTAGTCTTTCAAGAGTCATGATTTGGGGTTCGGTACACCAACGCATACGACCCAAAATCATGATTAAAATACCCCCACCAGACAATGGAGTTTCTGAGTCGAAACCGCTTTATCTAGTTCACAGATACTATCAGTCTGGCTCGATAGTATCAATGCATTATTGCGGAGATTAAACAATTAGTCATCTCACTCTGTAGTTGCATTAATTCTAATGTTCGATGCGATACTTAGCATCGAAGAAATCTAGTGAAAACACAGAGGATTTATCAAAGCTTTTAATCCGCTCTTGTATTTCTACTGTTTTTTCTGTGTAGCGGTCGTTAAAGAGAAACTACATTTGTTAATTCTTGGAGTTGCGATCGCAGATATCGCGGATCTCACGCCCTAGGACAATTGTTAAACTGCCCATAAGTAGCAAAAAGCTGGAACCGTCCAAATCTATTTTTAGTCCTATTCAGAAGTGCGTCAAACGACATTCAAGTAGCGAATGTCACATGGGTTTGGATCTCAAGTTGGTGTATCTGCCATCGATTTAATATCAACACCAGATTTGAGGCATGGGTTCAATATGTTTCGGTGGGCAAAATTGTTTGACAGTCCAGATTTCAATCCGTTCGCAGGGCAAGGACGGGTAGAGCAGTTAATTTCAGGCAAATATCCCGGTCGCATTTATTTTCAAGGCACGTCTTGGCCCGCAAAGTTTGCTCAGTCGCACGCCATTTGTTGCCAACCGGGTGAGCTTGTTGAAGTAGTTGGACGACAAGGATTAACGTTACTTGTTGTACCCATCATTGAAGATGATATAGAACCAGCAGAACTGCCGCAGGCAATGGTAATTTGAGGCCGATGGGGCAACGTGGGCGAATTAGTATCAGGCAAGACAAAGAGGCTATCGAATTAGTTGGCAATCCTACATAAGTTACTTAAGCCATTAAAAAAGCATTAAGTAACTACAAATGGAATAACAGCCTACAGGTACAAATAATGTTGAGCATTAGAGTGATTATGAAGCCTTAATTCCACCGTGTTAAGGTTTATCAGCTCTATATCTCTATATCGACTTGCTGTTCAATGCCAGCGATGAGATAAATTGAGCCAATTTAAACTCTAGGGTAGATGTTGGCTTTCGTCTGAATAATCAGACTGGGGGCAAACATGACTAGCGATCAAGCTGTGATCCCAATCCTTAAATAATCAAAAATTCTCAATTTGATGTCATTAAAATCTGGAAGCCACGTATGGTAGTAGCCCCTTCACCACAAACCAAGCCGTTATCAGATGACGAACTACAAAAGATTCATGCCTACTGGCGTGCCTGCAACTATCTTGCTGTCGGCATGATTTATCTAAAGGATAATCCGTTGCTGCGAGAGCCAATCAAGCCGGAGCACGTCAAGTACCGTCTACTGGGTCACTGGGGATCATCACCGGCTCTCAGTTTTACCTACATTCATTGCAACCGCCTGATCAAGAAGTACGACCTGGACATGATTTTTCTGGCTGGGCCGGGTCATGGCGCACCGGGTGTACTTGGCCCAGTCTATCTGGAGGGCACATATTCAGAAATTTATCCTACCAACAACCAAGACGCGGAGGGAATGCAGCAGTTTTTCAAGCAGTTTTCCTTCCCCGGTCACATTGGTAGCCACGTTACACCGGAAACCCCTGGCTCGATCCATGAAGGGGGGGAACTGGGATACAGTCTGTCCCACGCCTATGGTGCGGTGTTAGACAATCCCGATCTAATTGCTACCTGTGTTGTGGGTGATGGCGAGGCCGAAACCGGTCCGCTCGCGACGGCTTGGCACTCTAACAAGTTCATCAATCCCGCGCGAGATGGTGCTGTCCTGCCAGTCCTAAACCTGAACGGCTACAAGATCGCCAATCCCACGATCCTGGCCCGCATTTCCTCCGAAGAACTGGAATATCTATTTAGAGGCTATGGCTATACGCCCTATGTCGTGGAAGGCAGCGATCCGGCTGACATGCACCAGAAAATGGCGGCTGTCATGGAAGAGTGCATTACCCACATTCGAGAGGTTCAGCGGGAAGCTCGGATCAACGGCAATATTGAACGTCCCCGCTGGCCGATGATTATCCTGCGGACACCCAAAGGTTGGACTGGCCCAGAGGAAGTCGATGGGCACAAAGTCGAAGGATTTTGGCGATCGCACCAGGTGCCAATGGGCAATATGCACAGCAACCCCGAGCATCTGCAAATGCTGGAAGCCTGGATGCGCAGATACAAACCGGAAGAGCTGTTTGATGCAAACGGGACTCTCATCCCAGAGCTAAAAGCGCTTGCCCCTGAAGGCAATCGGCGGATGAGCGCCAATCCTCAAGCCAATGGTGGGCTGCGGCGGCGTGATTTACACATGCCGAACTTCCGTGATTATGCGATCGCAATTCCGCAGCCCGGTACGGTGATGTTCGAAAACACCATGGTGCTGGGCCTCCTGATGCGGGATATCATGCGGGACAATCCCAATAACTTCCGCCTGATGGGGCCGGATGAAACGGCATCGAATCGTCTCCAGGCGGTTTATGAAGTATCCAAGAAAGCCTGGATGGCTGACATGTATCCCGAAGACCTGGACGGCAGCGAACTGTCGCGCGATGGTCGGGTGATGGAAATGCTGAGTGAGCATACGCTCCAGGGCTGGCTTGAGGGTTACCTCCTCACCGGACGGCATGGTCTATTCCATACCTACGAAGCGTTTGCCCATGTAGTGGATTCCATGTTTAACCAGCACGCTAAGTGGCTGGATATCTGTAAGCATCACGTTCCCTGGCGGCGCTCGATTTCATCACTGAATATCCTGCTGTCGTCCCTAGTGTGGCGGCAAGATCACAACGGATTCAGCCACCAAGATCCGGGCTACATCGACTTGGTGACCAATAAAAATCCAGACGTGGTGCGGGTTTACTTCCCACCGGATGCTAACTGCTTGCTGTCCGTTGCCGATCACTGTTTCCGCAGCGTGGACTACATCAACGTGATCATTTCCGACAAGCAGAAGCACCTGCAATATCTGACAATGGATGAGGCGGTGAAGCACTGCACCAAGGGCATCGGCATTTGGGACTGGGCCAGCAACGACGACTGCGGCACAGAACCGGATATTCCTGATGTGATCATGGCCTGCTGCGGTGACATTCCAACGATGGAGTCTCTGGCTGCAACGGCGATTCTGCGGGAGGAGTTTCCCTATCTCAAAATCCGCTTTATTAACGTCGTCGATTTGTTCAAGCTGGTGTCTGAAGGAGAGCATCCCCACGGCTTATCCGATTGGGATTTCAACTCTCTGTTCACCACCGATAAGCCCGTGATCTTTAACTTCCACGGCTATCCCTGGCTGATTCACAAGCTGGTGTATCGTCGCGCCAATCAAGATCGGATTCACGTTCGCGGTTACAAGGAAGTGGGCAATATCAACACGCCGCTAGAGCTGGCGATCAATAACCAGATTGATCGGTTCAATTTGGTTATTGATGTGATTAACCGCGTGCCAAAACTGGGATCAGCCGCTGCCCATGTGAAGGAGCGCATGAAAAACAACATCATCGAATGCCTTACCTATGCCCATGAATACGGTAAAGATAAAGATGAGTATACGAACTGGAAATGGCCAGGATTTGATTCCTGTGCGGTAAACGATTAAGCGTTCGATTTGAGTAGGGGCGGGTTTTGCCGTCAAATCGATGACACGGTGCAGATTGGTCTACTAAACCCGCCTCTACAGTTTGCGGATTTATTCAATTCACGCTCCTAACTGAATAAGGAGATGGGCTATAACCCATCTCCTTATTCAATCTCAATCGGACTAGCCTGAGTATATTTTCTTAGCTTTTTGAGCTAAATCTAGATGTCACACCGCAAATCGCAGTAGTGGTTAGTCAAGAATTAATTGACGGGTAAAGTCGTTTCAACTTAATGCGTGCGTCCTCGGTGGTGAAGCGCCAATCAATCCACGTTTGCTGCTGATTGCGGGTCTCTACCCAGGCTGAAACTTCACGTTGCAGGGGTTCAAATTCAGCGATGCGTCGGTCTAAACATTGACGAGCCAGAATGCTCAACTCAATCTCGGCCATATTCAACCAACTGCCGTGCTTAGGGGTATAGCAAAATTCCAGGCGATTGAGAATGCGACGCGCCTCGGCCGGTTCAAAGGCTTTGTAGAGAGAGGCGGGTGTATGGGTGTTGAGATTGTCTTGCACCACCGTGATGAGCAGGGCATCGGGATAATGCAGATCGACAACATCTTTGAGCAAATGAGCATAATCAACAGCGGTGCGCTGTCGCGTCACCTCAACGTGTCGCCACCCCGCTATCGGTTCACATAACATGAATAGATTGGCGGTGCCGTTGCGCTCATATTGAAAATCCTGTCGCTGTGGCTGTCCCGGTTGTGCCGGCACTGGTGCGACGGTTTCTTTGACGAGCTGTTTCATCGCTTCGTCAAGGCAGATGATGGGGAAGTCAGGGTGATAGCGGCGCTGGTAAACTTCCAGCACGGATTCCATTTGGCAGACAAATTCGGCATTCTGTTCTGGCGGAATTACCCAGCAGTCTTGTTTCCAAGGCTGTAATTCGTTTTTTTCAGCGTTTGCCGAATGGTTTCATGACTCACGCTCTCAACATGGCCGAGTTGCACCATGTGACTTGCCAGCAAGCGCAATGTCCACCGTGCCTGACCCGCCGGAGCCTCACTACAGACCAAGGCAATCAAATGGGCTTCTTGTTCGCCATTCAAGCAGCTTGGTTTGCGTCCACCCCCGGTGCGTCGCACTAATGATGCCTCCAGCCCGAACTCCACAAAGCGACGGCGGACGCGTTCGACCGTGCGAACCCCGACGTCGAGGGCCGTCGCAATCGCCTGATCTGACCAACTGCCGTTGGGTTGATTGCAGTCGGCTTTGAGCAGAATGCGCGCACGGGTAATGTGATCCGCCGCGCGACGGCCCGTTGTCGCGAACTGTTCTAAGTAAGTCCGTTCTTCAGCACTCAAATCCACGATGTATTTCTTGACCATGACCGAAAGTAAGAGGTGTTTTTCTTACTTTAGCTGGCCGTCATCTATTTGTTGACGCACCAGTAGGTTTAAACATAGAAACCTCTCTCCTTAACCCTTACACATAAGGAATCCCTACATACAAGGAGGAACCAGCATGACAACCTCTACACAGTCCTCAGCTTTTAACGTTGTACTAATTGGCTATGGCAATCAGCAGCACGGTGATGATGGCATTGGGCCGGAACTGGCCAGGTTAGTCGAAACCTTAAACCTGCCGGGTATTAAAGCTTATGCCGTGACTCGACTCACGCCAGAACTCTCTAGCAAACTGGCCGAGGCTGACTATGCGATTTTTGTGGATGCCTGCAAAATGCCCTCTACTGATCAAATTAGGGTGAAGCCGCTGAATGCAGTGGGCAGTGAAACGACGGGATCATCTGTGCCCTGCTCTGGCCATTCCTGCGATCCGCGATCGCTGTTGGCGCTGACTCATTCCGTATATGGTCATCATCCGCAAGCCTGGTGGCTGGAAGGGCCGGCGACCGAATTTGGCGATGGCTGTCAAACTTCTGAAACGGCAGAACGGGGCATGCAGTCAGCTTTTCAAGAGATCACGGCGCTGGTCACGCAGGTTTCGCCGAAACAGCTCCATGCCTGAGCCAATATCCAGCGTTAGATTAGAGCCGCAACGTAATGCCGATGAAGGGAATCAAGGTGCGGTGAATTACACGACTTCCCACTGTTGCTTCAGTCGCTCAATTCGATCCATCAGGCTTTCGTTGGACAGCCGTGCGCCCAGTCGCTCGACCAGGAGCGGAAAAGCAAAGGGCGATGGTCGCTGGGTTTTCTGCCACACGACCGAGAGCTGACTGAGACGGTGCAGCGTTTGCGAAATGCGATCGCACTCTAGCTGTTCTTGCAAAACTTCTTGTTTGGCCTGTTGCAGCAGCAGATTATCCGATTCATATTTGGAGAATACGTCATAAATTAGCGATGAGCTAATTTGTAGTTGTCCTGCCGTTTTGCGGCTAGAGGGATAGCCCTTAAAAACTAAACCTGCAACTTGAGAAATGCCGCGAAATTTGCGCTGCATTAGTTCTGAAATATTTAAGCCAGCTTCTAAATCGGCAAGTAAGTTATCAGTTTCAAAAAAGGCAGCGCTAAATAATTCTTGAAAGGGATAACCTTTGGGCGCTAGGATCTCAAATCCGTAGTCGTTTACTGAAACCGTAAACGTGGCCTGCTTTTGATTGGCGAACCGATAACTCCATAGGAAACCTAATCCCTCATGTACAAACCGACCTTCAAAGGGATACACGTATAAATGCTCGCCCTCGCGGGTTTTGCAGGTTTCAATCAGCAGTTCATCATCGGCTGGCACTCTGGATAATTTGTCCTGAATTCTGATCAGTGGCTGTACGCACGTTAATTCGTCATTGCGCCGTTTAAGCTGAACCGCCCGCTGAATTTCTGCTCGTAAATAGCGGCTCAGATTGTCCGATATCGCTAAATTGCCACCGCCCCAGCTCGGTGTCACCGTAGACTTTTTGGTGGAGTTCCTAACATAGGCCACCATATCTTTCATCATGAAAAACTCAAGCTGTCGTCCGGCAAAGAAAAACACGTCGCCTTTCTTCAATTTGGAGACAAAACCCTCCTCAACGGTGCCAATGCGTTTACCTTTCAAGTAATTCAAATACACCACCTGATTCGAGCTAATGGTGCCGATGCTCATCCGGTGCATCTTGGTAATTTGGGCGTCCGTGACCTGATAGCGCCCGTCTACCTGAACTAGCTTGCGATAGCGAGGATAGGCATGAAGACAGCGCCCACCGTTTGCCAGGAAATCTAGCATCCAGCTAAACTCCTGTTCCGTTAAATCCTGATAGGCTATGGTTTTGCGAACTGTAGCTAGCGTTTGCTCTGGCTCAAAGCCATCCCCACAAGCGAGGGTCACTAAATGCTGAAGCAGCACGTCATAGGGCTTGCGCCGAGGCCGCCGATTTTCAATTGCTCCGGCTTTAAGTGCCCGTCGAATCGCTGAGATTTCCAGGAGTTCCAGCGCATTTGTAGGCAAGAAGAAAATTTCTGCCGTGCCTTCTGGTACGTGAGCAGAGCGCCCTGCCCGTTGCAGCAGACGCGCCACATTCTTAGCACTGCCAATCTGCACCACCCGCTCCACGGGCTGAAAATCGACGCCCAGATCCAGTGAGGACGTACACACCACCCACTTAATCTCGCCGGACTTCACCCCAGCTTCAATCGCCGCCCGGTTCTGCACGTCGATGGAACCGTGGTGCAGGGCAATGCGATCGCACATTTCCGGCAGGGCATATTCCAACGCTTGATACCAGCGTTCCGCCTGCGATCTCGTATTGGTGAAAATCAGCGTGGACTTGTTGATATCCAGCGCTGCGACCAACTCCTCAAACAGCCGCAAACCCAGATGTCCGGCCCAGGGGAAACTATCAACTGACTCTGGCAGAACGCTGCGGATTACCGTTTCTCGTTTGATGTTGGACTGAATAATCTGCGGTTGCCGATCAGTGCCAATTGCGGCCTGAGCAGCTTCCTCCAAATTACCCAGAGTGGCCGACACGGCCCAAATTTTCACCTGCGGCTGAATCAGCTTTAGCTGCGACATACACAGCTCTGCCTGAGTGCCCCGTTTGGAACTGAGCAGTTCATGCCATTCGTCTAACACCACAGCCCGTAAGGATTTGAAGAGCTGATCTGCACCCTTATAAGACAGCATCACCGTCAGCGATTCCGGCGTCGTGATCAGGATATGCGGCATGTGCTTTAACTGGCGCGATTTACGTGAGGAGCTGGTGTCCCCGGTGCGCGACTCCACCTGTAAGCCCCAGCCCATCTCCTCAATCGGTCGGCGGATGGCCTGCTCAATGTCCCGCGACAGCGCCCGCAGCGGTGTGATGTAGAGGATCTGCAAGCCTTTTGGGTTCTCTGGCTGGGAGAGAATTTCTGCGATCGCACCCATGACCGAGGCGTAGGTTTTACCTGATCCAGTGGGAACTTGAATTAAGCCGCTGTGTCCCTGCCAGTATGCCTGCCATGCGGCTAATTGAAACGGTAGCGGCTGCCAGCTCTGGCGCTGGAACCACTCTAAGATAGGCATTTGAAGAGACAAGCTATCTGGCATTGATGACCTTACTGAAAACTCCAATTTTATAATCTTGCTCTCTTTACTGTTCTGTCGCTCGAATAACTCTGCGATAGCGCTTCATATAAGTTGATGAAATGTTTCTGATTTTAAAGATAAGATTAAGTTAGTTAAAAAATCAACAAATGAAATTGAGTTTCGTTAGTTTACGTTTTGTTTGTTTGGGATTTTTATTTAATTCAGTATTGATTCAAAATCGATTGATTCTTGGCGAATTTCGCCTTCACAAGGAAAATTAAAATGATTGCTAATAATATCTACAACATTGAAGTTGAAGCCAACACTCGAAATCATAGAGGGACATTTGTACAAGATGCACTCTATAAGCTGATTCGAGTAGACAAATTTGGTTGGGCACTCATTTGTCTGGATGATGCGACATGTCATTATGTTGATCCAGATAGCCTACATCAATTCATTGAATTAAGAGATTGAATAAGAATAAGCTGATTACTCTTGATGAGTGATGGCTAAATATCTTTTTTCTAAAAAATTAAAGATGGTGTGATGGTTAATTAATTGAACATAAAATACTCACGAGATTAGTATAAATTTAATGCAAGTTTTGACTCGCCTACAGTCACAGGCTGTTCTGCCAGCAGCTCATGGATCAATGACAAATAGGCATGTTTGTCTTTGCTGTTCTGATGTTTTGTTGCGCCATATTCATTTAGGAAAACTTGCCTGGCGCTGTGGCTCTTGTCATCAAAATATGCCAGTTTAGACGATGTTTAAATAAGGATGGAGAATATTAAACCGCTGATTCCAGCCGCTAAACCCGATGGTCGTCCCCGCAGTGTGGAGTAGGGAGCTGAGCGGCAGCTGGACACCCCGAGAGCCCATCAGACGTAAAGTCCTGAATCGTTGTCCAGACTTGTTCAACTAAATTGGGATCTTCTGAGTCAAACCAGTGAATCGTATCATCAGCGCGAAACCACGTGCGCTGGCGCTTGGCAAACTGACGCGTATGCTGCACCGTTAACTCAATCGCGTCTTTATAACCAATGTCTCCGGCAAGATACTGAGCAACTTCCTGATAGCCTAGCGTATTTAGGAGCGGCAAATCAGCACCAAAGCGCTGCTGGAGCGATCTCACTTCGTCTACAAAACCCATTTTCATCATCTCGCGGGTGCGCTGCTCAATGCGATCGCGCAATCGTCCCGGCTCAAAACAGTCTAAGCCAATCTGCAAAATGGGGTAATCTGGCGGGTTCTCGCCCTGCTGGTCGGACATGGTTTGGCCCGTGACGTAGTAGATTTCCAGGGCGCGCAGGGTACGTACCTGATCGTTAGGATGGATGCGCTGAGCGGATAGTGGATCAATCTGCTGCAAGAGCTGGTGGCACAAGGGTTGGCCGAGGTCGGCGAGCTGCGATCGCAACTCTGGATGGGGGGGCACGGCAGGAATTTTCAATCCCCAAATCACAGAACGGATGTAAAGCCCTGTGCCACCGACCAGCAGGGGAACGGTGCCTTCGGCATGAAACTTTGCAATTAAATGTTGAGCATCTTGCTGATATTCCGCTAACGTTAGAGTCGCTGTTGGCTCACAGATGTCAATCAGGTAGTGAGGGACGTGTTGCTGATCTGCGATCGCAGGTTTGGCAGTACCGATATCAAAGTGGCGATACACTTGGCGAGAGTCAGCGCTGAGGATGACCGCTGGTTGCTGGTTGGCCGTCAGGCGATCTGCGATTGCTAGTGAAAGCCCGGTCTTACCCGTTGCTGTTGGCCCACAGATGACCAGCAAAAATGGTACAATTGTATTATTCAAGACTGGTTTCATTTCTCGTTTAGCCGCTATCACTATTAATTAATGATTCGTTAAATATTATTTGATATACCCTCTTTCAAAACTCGATTCCAGCATAGGCTAGGAACGCTTTCAAGCCAGTTTGTGCTAAAATTTTGATAGATTTGTTATTTGACGGCTTACGAGGCTTAAAGACCGTTACAGGAGCGCTTCATACATGGCAACAGATTACGGTGCGGATCAGATTCAGGTTTTAGAAGGGCTTGAACCTGTACGCAAACGACCCGGCATGTATATCGGTAGTACGGGATCACGCGGTCTCCACCACCTAGTGTACGAGGTCGTTGATAATTCCGTCGATGAGGCATTAGCCGGGTTTTGTACGAATATCCAGGTCACGCTTCAGCCGGATGGTTCAGTTTTTGTCAGCGATGACGGTCGCGGTATTCCGACCGACATCCATCCCCGCACGGGCAAATCAGCCTTGGAAACCGTCATGACCGTGCTGCACGCAGGCGGCAAGTTCGGTGGCGGTGGCTATAAAGTATCCGGCGGTTTGCACGGTGTCGGCATCTCCGTTGTGAACGCCCTGTCTGAATGGGTGGAAGTGGAAGTTGCCCGTGACAGTAAGCGCTTTACCCAACGCTATGAGCGCGGCGTTCCCCAAGGCGACTTAAAAGCGCAACCGGGCGCCAATGGCAAGACAGGCACGACGGTTATCTTTAAGCCAGATGCCCAAATTTTTACAGTTGGCACAGAGTTTGATTATGCCACACTGGCTGGACGACTGCGAGAGCTGGCCTATCTGAACGCTGGCGTCAATATCACGATCACCGATCAGCGCAAGGAAACCGAGCGCAGCGACACCTTCCACTATGAGGGGGGCATTCGCGAATATGTCGCTTACATGAATGTGGACAAGCAACCGATTCATGACGAAATTATTTTCGTGCAGGGTGAGCGGGATAATGTCCAGGTTGAGGTGGCGCTACAGTGGTGTTCCGATGCCTACAACGATAACCTGCTGGGCTTTGCCAACAATATTCGGACGATTGATGGCGGTACCCACCTGGAAGGGTTAAAAACAGTCTTGACCCGAACGATGAATGTGATCGCCCGCAAGCGGAATAAGCTGAAAGACAGCGATTCCAACCTGGGTGGCGAAAACGTACGGGAAGGTCTGACGGGTGTAATCTCCGTTAAGGTGCCCGACCCTGAATTTGAAGGTCAGACGAAAACTAAGCTGGGCAACACTGAGGTACGCGGCATTGTCGATTCTCTAGTTGGCGAGACGCTGACGGAGTATTTGGAATTTCGTCCTAGCGTTGCTGATTCAGTGATCGAAAAAGCGATTCAAGCATTCAACGCAGCAGAAGCGGCTCGACGGGCGCGGGAACTGGTGCGCCGTAAGTCGGTGCTCGAATCCTCTACGCTACCCGGTAAGCTGGCTGACTGTAGTTCTCGTGATCCATCTGAATCTGAGATTTTCATCGTTGAGGGGGATTCAGCGGGCGGTTCCGCCAAGCAAGGTCGCGATCGCAGATTTCAGGCGATTTTGCCGCTGCGGGGTAAAATTCTCAACATTGAGAAAACCGATGATGCTCGGATTTATAAGAACACTGAGATTCAGGCGCTGATTACAGCTCTGGGCTTGGGTATCAAAGGGGAAGAGTTTGACTCGACCCAACTGCGCTACCACCGGATCATCATCATGACCGACGCGGATGTAGACGGTGCCCACATTCGGACGCTGCTGCTGACGTTCTTCTACCGCTATCAGCGAGAACTAGTGGATCAGGGCTATATCTATATTGCTTGTCCGCCCTTGTATAAAGTAGAGCGGGGACGCAATCACTACTACTGCTATAGCGATCGCGAATTAGATAACCTGATTCGCAATGAGTTTCCCGATAACGCGAATTACAACATTCAGCGATTTAAGGGTTTGGGTGAAATGATGCCGCAGCAGCTCTGGGAAACGACGATGGATCCTGCCACCCGAACGATCAAGCGAGTAGAGATTGAGGACGCTGCCGAAGCCGATCGCATTTTCACTGTCCTCATGGGTGACCGTGTTGCACCGCGACGGGAATTTATTGAAACCTACGGCTCGCATTTAGATTTTGCAGATCTAGATATTTAATATATTCATCCCGCGTTGATGCAATAACTATAAAAGCGAAGGAATCGCCCCCACAGGGCGATTCCTTCGCTTTTATAGTTATTGCGCCGTTATCGGTAATCGGATGCAGAATTCGCTACCCTGACCCAATTCTGATTCGACAGATAAAGACCCACCGTGAGTCTCGGTAACAATTTGATGGGCAATAGCCAGTCCTAACCCTGTTCCCTTACCCACATCCTTAGTGGTAAACAAGTGATCAAAGATGCGGCTTTTCACATCGTCCCTCATCCCTTTGCCATTGTCCCGAATCCGGATTTCAACCCTGTTATACTCAGGCAGCATAGCCGTTTGAATCGTGATCTGTTGCGGATGAGCCTGTAGCTCAGCAAAGGACGACTGCTGGGCCATTTCGTCAAACACATCGATCGCATTAGCCAAAACGTTCATAAACACCTGGTTGAGCTGGCCTGGAAAACATTCAATTGCAGGCAGATCGCCATAATTTTGGATAATTTCAATGGCCGGACGATGCTCATTAGCTTTTAGCCGATATTTGAGAATCAATAGGGTACTATCAAGGCCATCGTGCAGATTGGCGCTAACTTTGTGTTCTGTATCCGCTCGCGAGAAAGTTCGCAAACTGGTGCTGATACCTTTTATGCGATCCGTTGCGCCCCGCATCGAGTCGAGTAACTTGGGCAAATCTTCGACCAAAAATTCCAGATCGATGTCTTCGGCATTGTCTTGGACGGGGTCAGCCGCATTGGGATGGTGCTGCTGATAGAGCTCCAGATGTTTTAGTAAGTCCTGCACATAGTCTTTAGCATTGTTAATGCTGCCGTTGAGGAAGCCAACTGGATTGTTGATTTCATGGGCCACACCTGCTACTAAATTGCCTAACGTGGCCATCTTTTCATTCTGCACAATCTGAAGTTGGGATGCTTCGAGCTGTTGGGCATATTGTTGAGCCTGCTCATACAACCGGGAATTTTCGAGCGAAATAGCGGCTTGAGTACAGAGTAAGTTGAGCAATTCAACCCGATCTTTAGTGAATGCTCCCACGACTAACTCGTTTTCCAGATATAAAATGCCTTTTAATTTTCCTTGATGTACGATTGGGTTACACAAAATACTTTTGGGTTGCTGATCCGCCACATACGGGTCGTTAGCTAAGAAAGGATCTGCAGTTGCATCAACTAGCACAATCATCTGTTGTTGATGTTTAACTTTATGAATGAGCGTTAGGGGAATGTCTTGACTCTCTTCAACAGGAATACTTTGCAAAACAACTGGTTCTGTTGTTAAAGTCACTAATCCTTTAATCAGTAGGCGATGACCTCGGAAAAGCATCAACACACACTTACTAGCTCCTGCCTCTTTAATTACAAGCGACAGGAGAGACGACAGCAATTTTTCTAGCTCAATTTCACTAGACAGAGCTTGGGAGGCTTTGAGAACAATTGATAGGTCGAGAACATCTGCCACACTGCTAGAGGATGTACTTGTAGACGTGGCGGTTCCACTCGCAAAAACAGTTTCGTTAATGGAAAGAGATGCGTGGGGTTGCTGTTGCAAAATGGGGGCCAGCAGTTGGAAATAGCGAGTTTCCAAGTCGGTAATTTTCGCTTTGGCTCCCCAGCGGGCATAGCCATAGTAGGCTTCGATCAGATAGTCCTGAGCGATACGTTCTTTGCCCCATTTCAGGTAAAACTTTGCCGCCAGTTCGTTCGCCAGTGCTTCTTCCTGAAGATATCCGTTGGCTTTAGCACCTGCGATGGCTCGATCATAGAGGTCAATGGCTAACGACCACTGCTTCAGCAAGCGGGCCTTTTCTGCTTCGACTAGGTTGTACTTGTGTTCAAAATTGGCAGGTGCATCCGTCATCCACTGATGCATGCGGGTTTGATTGTGCTCAACCTGCTGGAGATGTTCGGCGTAAGTTGCCTGTGCCGCATCTCTAGGGTGGCTGGCAAATTGTGGCCACTCACTGCACTGTGCGAGCAGCGCCAGGGACTGGTAGAAATTATGGGTGCTAACGGTGATGAATCCAGGTACTGCATCTAGATAATCGCTGGCTTGAGCAGCATAATGAGCAGCGGCAGAATACTCTTCAAATAGATAGTTGAGGATGCACTTGGCCACGTAAGTCGCAAACGGTAGCGTCCGGTCGTTGCCTGCACAGAACACGGGCAGCAGCTCCGCTTCATCCAAATGCTGGCCCGTTAACTGCAGTAAATTCGGTGCTTCTCCGAGTAAGTTGGCAACCAGCTGCTGCCAAGCTTTGGCATTGTAGAGTGCGTGATCTTGTTTGGTTTTTTGCAGAATATCAAGTGCGATCGCTTGTTTTGTCTGTACGTCTTCCAGTGGCTCTCCGCTCAAAAAGTAGTGCGTGCAGCCGTGAGCAGTTGCGTAGCTGGCATACTCAATATCGCCGGTTTCAAAGCCAATGTGGCTAGCCCGTGCCAGTGGCGCGAGAGTCTCTCGAATGGGCTGTTTCCAGGGTCGAATAAAGCTGTTGAATAAATTAGTGACTCTGCATTCTAGTTCCTTGGCGGAAAACTGCTCTAGTATCTTCAACGCCAGTAAGCCAGAGAAATAGCCTGTGTCGAGATGTTCGCGCCCGCATAGCAAGAGACCATAGTAGATATAGCCAAGGGCCGTGACGGAGGCTTGGCCATTTTCTAGGCTTAAGGCGATCATCGTGGTCACCATACGCGGCAGCAGCTCGGGCTGCGTGGTGTAGGCCGACGGAAAAAGGGCCATCAGAATCTGTTGGATGGCTAGTTGATGGGGATCGGTCATCACTGGCATGGATTCCATCTCTGCCATTGTGGGCAGTTGAACATCCAGCAGCGAAGGAGCCTGATCTAAGTCCACGCCCAGCAGTTTGAGGGCCAATAGTCCGGCTTCCAGGGCTTGGGGCATTTCGGCCTGAGCCATATACATCTGAATTTGCAGCTCGTAAATCTTTACCCGATCCAGCAGATTCGATGTGTGCTGCAACACAACACTGGCTAAGGATTGGGCCTCCGCAAAATTGATGTTCAGATATTCGGCTTCCACCGCAGCTTCATACAGCGCTAGGGTAAGGTGATACTGGTTTTGCCAACTCTCTGTTGATAGCAAGTTAATCCCAGCGCCAAAATAGCGGGCAGCCGCAGCATAGGCAGTGGATGCCCGTGCTTTGCGGCCAGCTAGAAGATTCAGTTCGGCCAACTGATGCCGTTGATCGACAGCGGTAACTAATTCAATCCCGGCATTGAAATGATTGACAATATCAAAGATTTTGTCTTCTCGTTCTGTTTGAGGGGTATTCTCGAGGAGAAGCTGGCCGATTTTGAGGTGGGTTGCCTGCTTCTGATCGTCTGGAATGAGCGAATAGGCATCCTGTTGAACCCGATCGTGTAGAAAGCGGCAGGACGAGTTGAAAGTTTGCTTTAAATCAATGTCTTGTGCCGGAGTGGCTGAATCTGAAGCGGCGGCGGGCTGATAGAACTGATACGCTTTGCCGACGGGCAGCAATAATTCCTCTTGCAGTGCCTTCCAAAGATCAATGGCGACATGGGCGGCGGTTTTGCCAGAGACGATGGCCAGCGTTTCGAGATCAAACTGTGCCCCAATACAGGCTGCGAGTTTGAGCATCTCTTGGGTCGCGGCTGGCAACTTCTGGAGCTGCAGGGCCATAAACTCTACCACATCTTCGGTGAGGGCCACGGCTTTGACTGTGGCTAAATCACACTGCCAGGAACCCGTTTCCCAGTCAAACGTAATTAACCCTTCTTCGGATAATGTCTTCAAAAACTGCGTGATGAAGAATGGATTACCCGTGGTCTTTTGATAGACCAATTCTGTGAACGGTAAAGCGCGATCGCAACTGCAGTTTAATGTATCGCTGACTAGATAGTTGACATCAGCTTGGCTGAGGGGCGCTAGAGATATTGTGTTGACAACGGTTTCAGCTTTCTGAATATCCTCCAGCGTCGTCATCAGCGGATGGGTTAGGGAAACTTCGTTGTCTCGATAGGCACCCATGATGAACAGGTAGCCCTGTGCCGCCTCAGTAAATAACAGCTTCAGCAAGTCGAGAGAGGCAGAATCTGCCCACTGCAAATCGTCTAGGAAGATGACGAGGGGATGCTGGGGGGTGGCAAACACCGCAATGAACTGGTGAAAGACCAGGTTAAAGCGGTTTTGGGCAGCGCTGCCCGACAAGTCTGGAACGGCAGCCTGGGCACCAATCAACGCTTCGAGTTCCGGAATCACATCGATGAGGACTTGGCCGTTTTCGCCCACCGCTTCCAGAATTTTGCTGCGCCACTGGGCCAGTTGGTCGTCGCTTTCACTCAGCAACTGTGTCATCAAGCCCCGAAAGGCTTGCACAAAGGCAGAAAAGGGACTGTTGCGATTGAGCTGATCGTACTTGCCTTGAATAAAGTAGCCATTCCAGCGGACGATGGGCTTATGGACTTCATTGACGACGGCGGTTTTGCCAATGCCAGAGAAGCCTGCAATCAGCATCAGCTCTGATGCCCCGTTGGCCACTCGACCAAAGGCATCAAGTAGCGTTTGAATTTCGGCATCTCGACCGTAGAGTTTTTCCGGAATTAAAAAGCGATCGCAGGCATCGCGTTCTCCCAACTGGAACCAGCGATGCTTGTCATCACCGTATGCCTCTGTCTGACATTTGAGTAAGTCATGCTTTAACCCCAAAGCGCTTTGGTAACGGTCTTCTGCATTTTTGGCCATCAGCTTGCGAATGATTTCGCCCAGCATTAACGGCAACTCAGGGTTAACGTCGCAGACGGAAAGCGGCTGTTTAGCCAGATGGCAATGCAGCAGCTCCATGGGCTCAGTCACCTGGAACGGTAACTGTCCGGTCAGGAGTTCAAAAAGCGTAACGCCCAAGGAGTAGAAGTCGCTGCGGTAGTCAATGCCGCGATTCATGCGGCCAGTTTGTTCCGGTGACAAGTAGGCCAGTGTGCCTTCTAACACATTGGGGTTTTGAACTTCTTGGGTTTCGCGCGGCAGTAGAGAGGCAATACTAAAGTCAATGAGCTTGATTTGCCCTGTTTCGGGCTGAATCAATATATTGGCCGGTTTAATGTCTTTGTGAATAATCCGCTGTTGATAAAGCTGATGCAAAATATCTGCCAGTTGAAGAGCAATGGGAAAAACCTGCTCGACTGGCAGTGGTCGGTTTTTGGTGAAGCGGCGTAGCGAGATGCCACCAAAATCTTCCATCACCAATGCATAGCCATTGACATGAGGATCTAAGCTAATGGCTCGAACAATACCTGGAGCATCAAGGTGTTTTGCGATCGCATATTGATTGCGAAATTGCACCAAATCGTTAAAGCTTGGATGCTCATCCCGGAGCAGCTTAATAATGACGGGTTGCCGATCAGCTTGACAGGCTGCTCGATAGACAACTGTTCGACTACCCTCATAGAGTTTCTCAACAATATCATAGCCAGCGATTTGAACGGGCAGGATGAGACATCCAATTTGGGTATTCATAAGTGCTCGGTGATTAGAGAATTACTTTGGTGACGCAATTACGCATGTGGCGTTTCTGGTGTTTAGGATGCCCAGAGAAATCGCTAAATAACTCTACGTAGATTCTCTGTAGCTAGATTGAGTCGTGATTGGTAATCGGATGCAAAATTCGCTGCCTTGAGCGGGAGCTGAGGCAACAGTTGAGTTGACCCTATATGGGTTTCAGTGACGATTTGATGTGCGATCGCCAGTCTTTTAATCGCACCAATCGTACTCATCATCAACGGCACCCGTCACCACAGTTCAGTGCAGAGTCAGACCATAATGCTACATCGCATCTGCTCCGCGTCTTCAGCCGAATTTAGCCGGATTGATCAAACAAAAATCAATGTAAACAACTTATAAGATTGATATTTATCTAAGGAAAGTATCAGTGACGCGATCATTCTGGGGAATACTAAACCAACTTAATTGTTTCTTTAGTGCCATCCTCCTGATTGTCATGCTCTTATATCAAGTCTGGTTGAAAACCCATAATTTATTGTTTATGAAATGCTTGCGGAGCAAACATTTCATAAACAATAAATTGGTTTTTTATACACAGACTTGATATTGCTTGTCATTGTCCTGTTCGTAGCTGATGTCCTCGCTGACTGATGTGGCGATCGTCAGATAAAACCTAATGCTCTACCTATCTTCTCTATTTGAGGTTTCAAGGCAGTATATCCCCCACGGTCACTGCTACCTTTGGCAGCCAGAACTGGTCTGGCTGCATATTGTGAGCGACACGCTTACGGCTGTTGCCTATTATTCCATTCCCTTGATGCTGCTTTACTTTGTCCGTAAGCGGCAGGACGTACCGTTTCAAGGGGTTTTTCTACTGTTTAGTGCGTTCATTTTGGCCTGTGGCACAACCCATGTCATGGAGGTTGTGACGCTTTGGCATCCCGTTTACTGGCTGTCTGGCACGATTAAGCTAATGACAGCTAGTATTTCGCTCTATACAGCTTACACATTGGTTGGCTTGATTCCTCAAGCATTGGCACTGCCGAGTCCAGCTCAGCTAGAAGCTGCCAATCTGGCGCTGACACAGGAAATTCAGGAGCGGGAACAGGTTGAACGAACGCTCAGAGAGAGCGAAAATCGGTTCCGGAAAGCATTAGCGTCTGAAGCGCTGCTCAAGCGGATAACGGAAAAGATTCGCGACAGTTTGGATGAACAACAAATTGTCCAAACCGCTGTGGAAGAACTGGTGCAACTGCTAAATATTGAATATTGCGAAGCTCGCTTTTTGGGTCAGCAGGCGTATGTGCGGATTTGTAATCGAGGTAGTGAACAGCTCTGCCTAGCTCAATGTGCTGTGGTTGACATGATGCCCATCGCCACAATCGAAGCGCAAATTCAGCAGGGTGAACCGCTACAGTTTTGCGAACAGACTAATTGCCAAATCTTCAGTCGAACGGCAGCGCTGGTTGTGCCAATTGTGGATAACCAGCAAACACTAGGTGCGCTATGGCTATTTAAACCAGCTGATCAGTGGTTTGAGGCATCAGAAGTCGGTTTGATTCAGCAGGTGGCCAATCAATGCGCGATCGCAGTTCGACAGGCGCGGCTCTACCAAGCGGCTCAGGCTCAGGTTGAAGAGTTAGAACGGCTGAATCGTTTAAAGGATGATTTTCTCAGTACGGTGTCTCATGAACTGAGAACGCCTATGTCCAATATGAATATGGCGCTTCACATGTTGGATAAGGCTCCGGCAAATCGTCTGTCTACCTATCTGCACATTTTGCGCACCGAGTGCGATCGCGAAATTGAGCTTATCAATAGCCTGCTTGATTTGCAGCGGGGATTGTAAATTAGATTGTGTCAAAGGTCAGAGATGAGATCTAATGAACTATTGAACCTAAGAGACTCGTACTATGACTTTTCGACCTGAACTCCTGGATGAATTGCTTAAAGGCTATCAGAATCCCGAAGACCTGCTGGGGGATGGAGGGATTCTTAAGCAGCTCACGGCGGCTTTGGTGGAACGCTGCTTGAATGCGGAAATGAAAACCCATCTGGACGAGCAACAGGCGGAGCCTGAAAGCGACGTCAAGCCAACTCGTAACCGCCGCAACGGCCACAGCAAGAAGACCATCAAAGGGGAGTTTGGAGAAGCTCAAATCAATGTTCCCCGTGACCGCAACAGTGAGTTTGAACCCATCATCGTCAAGAAGGGGCAGACCCGCTTCGAGGGCTTTGATGACAAGATCTTGTCCCTCTATGCCAGGGGCATGAGTACCCGTGACATTCAGGCTCAACTGCAAGACCTGTATGGCGTTGAGGTCTCAGCCGGGCTGATCTCGAACGTCACGGATGCGGTTGAAACGGAGCGTAAAATTTGGCAAAATCGCGCGCTCGACCCGGTTTATCCCATCGTCTATTTTGATGCCATCGTGGTCAAAGTCAGACAAGACGGGCGGGTGATCAACAAAGCGATTCACTTGGCGCTTGGGGTTAACTTGTCTGGCACCAAAGAACTCTTGGGGATGTGGATGACCCAGAACGAGTCTGCCAAATTTTGGCTTCAAGTGCTCACAGAGCTGCAAAATAGGGGTCTCAAAGACATCTTCATCGCTTGCTGTGATGGCCTCACTGGCTTTCCCGATGCCATTGAAGCGGTCTTTGCTCAAACCCAGGTGCAGTTGTGCATTGTTCACATGGTACGAAATTCACTCCGCTATGTGTCCTACAAAGACCGTAAGGCGGTTGCAGCAGACCTCAAGCTGATTTACACGGCCAGCACTGAGACTGAAGCAGAGCAGCGCTTAGTTGAGTTTGCCGAGCAGTGGGACCAGCAATATCCAACCATTAGCAGGTCTTGGCTTCATCATTGGCAGCGGATTATTCCCTTCTTTGCTTTTTCACCGGAGATTCGTAAAGCAATCTATACGACCAATGCGATTGAATCGATGAATATGACTCTTAGAAAGGTGATTAAAAACCACCGAGCTTTTCCAACCGATGAATCTGCCCTAAAAGTTATCTACTTGGCAATTCAAAATATTGCCAAAAAGTGGACCATGCCCATTCGCGACTGGAAACCCGCTCTCAACCGCTTCGCGATTGAATTCAGCGATCGCTTTCCAACTTGAGTTTTTACCTTTGACACAATCTATTTGACATACCCTTGCAGCGGTTAGAAGCCCAGGCGTTTGATTTGGAAATTGAACCGATTGACCTGGCGTATTGGTTGCCAACGTTCTTGCAGCCCTTTCAGTCGCGCTGCCAGGAACAGCAGCAAACATTTCAAATTGAGCCAGTTGTCGATTTGCCCATCCTGATGTCGGATCTGGCGGCGCTGAAGCGCATTCTGGCAGAACTGCTGAACAATGCCTGCAAATACACGCCCCCGCGAGGCGCAATCTATTTCCAAGTTCAAACTGTCCCACTCACTTCAACTCTCATTGCCAAGCCGCGGATGGATGAGCCGATCACGCGCCCTCGACACGACCAATTGAACACAACAGAATCTGCGATCGCATCCCCACCTTCTGCTACATCGCAACCCTACTCATCCATCTCACCTAGCGACTCTCCAATCAACCGCAATCCAGCTCAGCTCGTCAGTAACCGCTCAACGGCTCAATCAACTCCCAATAGTGTGCAGTTCATAATTAGTAATCAAGCTACGATTGCCGCCACAGAACTTCCCCATATATTCGATAAGTTCTATCGTGTGCCTAACGCCGATCCGTGGAAGCGGGGCGGTACGGGGCTTGGCTTAGCATTAGTTAAAAAGCTAGTTGAGCATCTCAAGGGCTCAATTCACGTCACCAGCGATACCAATTTGACCTGTTTTATCGTTGATATCCCACATTATCCGTAACGTTTTTTAATGAAAACTCTCATCAAATCAGTCTAATGTAACAATCTAGATAGCCTTAGCATGGCCGATTGCCTGAGCAAATACAAGAATCGGTTTTAGTTGAAATCGCTAGCAGGAATTTTAGAATGAGTGTCGATTTAGCAACAAAATTAAAAGAAGGAACCAAAAAAGCACACACAATGGCTGAAAACGTCGGCTTTGTGCGCTGTTTTTTAAGAGGAGTTGTTGAAAAGAACTCCTATCGGAAACTGGTCGCCAACTTCTACTTCGTGTATTCCGCGATGGAAGAAGAAATGGCTCGTCACCAGAACCATCCTGTTGTCTCTAAAATCTATTTTCCTGAGCTAAATCGCAAAGCGGCTCTAGAGCAAGATTTGACCTACTACTTCGGTCAAAACTGGCAGGATGAGATTCAGCTTTCTGCGGCTGGCGAAGAGTACGTTAAGCGGATTCGCGAAATTTCGGAAACGGCTCCCGAGCTGCTGGTTAGCCACTCCTATACTCGCTATTTGGGAGACCTCTCCGGTGGTCAAATCCTCAAGAACATTGCTGTACGGGCAATGAATTTGAATGAGGGCGAGGGTACGGCTTTTTACGAGTTCGCCACCATCTCTGATGAGAAGGCATTCAAGAACAAGTATCGTCAAGCGCTCAACGAAACGCCGATTGACGAGGCAACCGCCGATCGGATTGTCGATGAAGCCAATGCAGCCTTTGGCGTCAACATGAAGATGTTCAAGGAACTAGAAGGCAACCTGATCAAGGCGATTGGTCAAATGCTGTTCAATTCGCTGACTCGCAATCGCCGTCGCGGCAGCACCGAAAACGAACTGGCTGCGGCTGAGCAGTAAACCGATCTACAGTTAGATGGTTTAGCTAGCTAAACCGCTATCAGCTTTAAGGCTAAAGAAAAACATCCTGGAATTAAAATTGCCGTAGCGCTTCGATCCGTTGTGCTGGTGTGATTTAAGTTCCAGGATGTTTTGTGTTGTGACGTCAAGGTAAAGGCTCTGCGTTTTGACGCAGTCGCTGCCACAGTGCGTCGTAAATCTCGTCTGAAACGCGAGTCCGCAACACCCTTCCCAGCCGATTTTTCTTCTGAGCAGCCTTCAAACACTCCTCATTGGGGCACAGATACGCAGAACGACCCATGCCCTCGTCGAGTTGAATCCGCGCATCGGGATGACAGCGGACAACCCGCCAAAATTCCGACTTGGGTGCAACTCGACGACAGCTAATACAGCGGCGATGGTTTTTTTCCATAGGCCAATTTTACCGAGTTTAAATTGTCAGTAAACCGCTGGGTTTAACTGAATATAATGGGCGACGCTGGACGCCTTCTTGTTGTAAGACGGTGTTGGCTGCCAGCAGACCGCTGCTGACGGCGCGTTCCATCAGGCCGCAGGGGAAGGGCATTTTTACCCAGTCGCCCGCAAACAGGAGATTCGGTACCGCGCTTTGGGTCATAGGCCGATTGTCGTAGCTATTGGGTGGATAGCCAGAGAAGTTTTTCTGATTTACCAACTCACGGTGTAGTAGCGTCGCAGTTTTCAGCGCAGGCACAATGTCGTAAAGCTCTTGCTCAAACGTGACCAGCAAATCCTGCTGGGAGGGAAACTCTTTTTCCTTGTAGCAGTAGGCATGGAGTTCCACTACGCTGCCGCCAGTCTGGTCGGCCCAGGCTTTGTAGTCGTCCTGAATTCGGTGATACAGGGTGATGCTATCAGTCAAACGATAGCCCGAGAGAGAGGTGAAATCGCTCTGCTCCCACTCAAAATCGCGATCAAACCAGAAGCGACAGACGGCAAACGGATCTGCGATCGCAAGTTGCTCAATTTGCTGATTGACCACTGGATGAGCCTGATCGTCCGACAGCGCTAGTAATGACTTCACGCCAAGAACATCGGTTGCAAATACATAATAATCTGCTTCTAGGGTCTGGGTTGCCGTTGTGCCTGCCGCTGGGATGAGCGCCAGTTGAACCCGATCGCCCTGCCGATCCAATACGCGATATTTGGCTAAGTCTCGCTGGGCGGGGCCACTGGTGACTTTACCGTTAGCGGCATAGGCGGCACCGTGACAGGGACAGAGAAATCCGCCGGTCTCGTCACTGGGATGCACACTACAGCCTTGGTGGGTGCAGGTGAGGGAAAGAGCCTCGGTGCGATCGCGGGGCAGATAAAAGAGCCGATCGCCTGCGCCAAAGTATTCTGTTTCGTCGGTACTCAGGAGCGGATTGCGTTCCACCCAGAAGGGGGCACTTTGGTTGTCGCCTGTACCGTACTGGAGCGAGTGAACTTTGCCGTCCTGCCAGGTTAGTCCAGTGACGGTGACATCGGTAAGAACTTTGCCGCCGTGGGCCTGAATCGAGTTGGCAATCGGATCGACCAAGCTGCGGCCCATGTCCTGCCGTGTACCGTTAAAGGCTAGACCTTCGGGATTGCCAAAGAAGTAAAAGTGGAAAAACTGCATCAGTTCGCCCGCGCTCATGGTGTCGGGCGCATTGAGGCTGGATTTGGCAAAGGGCAGGAAGTAGAGGTCATACAAGCCCTGAGGAAAATCGCGCTTCACCCAGTCTGCAACTGAAATGTCGTCTAAGCGCTGAAAGCTGGAGGGAATCTGAAAGCCGCCAATTTCGCGAAACACTTCCAGGTGCTTGAGCTTGAGTAGATTAATCCCCCATTGGAAACGATTGGGCGAATTAATCGCCAAATCCACCACGTTCCAAGGAAAAGAAGACCGACTGGGACGAAAGACTTCCGGCTCGTACTGCTCCCCCTTGTAGACCACGGAGTAGAACTCCAGGGATTTGAAATTATGGCGAATCTCTAGCTCATTCACCAGGCTGAACAGGTTGTAATACTGGGGAAAAAAGCCGTGGAAGCCGTGTTCCATCCGGAAAGGGTGGCCGTTTACCTCAATATCCCAACTGGCAATTTTGCCGCCGAGCTGGGGGGATTTTTCCAACAGTGTGACCTGTACGCCGCGCCGACTCAGCTCATAGGCTGCTGCGAGTCCGGCCAAACCTCCGCCCACGACGACGGCGGTTTTGGGTTGGTTGACGAGGAACG
The DNA here is from genome assembly GCF_057732415.1 of Thainema salinarum CENA647. Lineage (NCBI taxonomy): Bacteria > Bacillati > Cyanobacteriota > Cyanophyceae > Leptolyngbyales > Leptolyngbyaceae > Thainema > Thainema salinarum. The sequence goes on along the minus strand of NZ_JBYJZJ010000022.1, from coordinate 4,020,218 downwards.
GAAGTGCGATCGCATCTTCCTGGAAGACGGCGGGTTTGGGTTTAACGAAGCGGGAGTAGCCAACGAGTCCGCCCAGAACACCCAGGCCAGCCAGTTTGAGCAGAGTGCGACGCGAGAGAGAAACCGATGGGGGAAAATCCGAAAATGTCACCATGAACTTTGTTCAAAGAAGTTGCGTACGGGTGTATGCGTAAGTGACAAATATAACGGCTAAACCCAGTTTTGGCACGAGTCTTCCGCTTTTTTAAACGTCATGTCGATTTACGCTGGCTTTCGAGGCCAATCGTAGGGGAAGTGCGATCGCACTTTCGCCCTGGTGAGCCTATACAGAGCCATCAGTATTTTTGTTCTGATTATTGAATTTAACGGTCGCAGGTCAGCCTAACCTGTTCCAATTAAAGAAGGCCCATATCACTATTGTTGAAGCGTTATGCCCAAAATTGACGATTGCGATCTCAACTTTAGAAAGTAGCTTGCTACTGATGTTGGATCAAGTTGCCAACCAATAACCAACGAAATACCCAACACTGTTGGTTGATCTAATTTTTATACCTCGATAAGCTAGCGGCAGTTCCGCAGAAGCGATGTTGATGAATGACTACAGCTTGTTCCTATAGCAAGTCTGCCTATTTGCTGTGGGAACACCTGCTAGACAGACTCATTACACTCCAGAGTTTGTTCAGGGTCTGCACGCTTCAATGACGTAAGGAGGATAGCAAATCATGTTTTATTTTGACGGTACGTATAACGGAACTGTCGGAGATGACGCTTTTGCAGCCTACAAAAAAGGTTATGGGTATTTCCAACAGTGGGGATCATGGACCCTATCTGGTAATGATGGTAATGACACCCTCACAGGTGGAGAGAAAGATGACATCATTTTTGGCCAAGGGGACAACGATGTGTTGTACGGGCTAGGTGGTAATGACTTCATCAACGGTGGTGATGGTTACGACCAACTCTATGGTGGAGAGGGCGACGATTTACTATACGGCTCATGGGGAAATGATTATCTCAGCGGCGGTGATGGCGATGACCTTCTAGATGGTTGGGATGGTAACGATTTTCTTAACGCTGGTGGTGGTAACGATAATCTCTATGGTCAAGCGGGCAATGACTATTTATCCGGTGGTGATGGATCTGATCAACTGTTCGGTATGGATGGTGACGATACATTAACTGCCTACGGATATAGCTCTTCTGAATCCAGCACGGATAATGAATACGATGATATGTGGGGCGGAGCCGGAGCTGATATCTTTGTTTTAGGAAGTACGACTTCTGTTTTTTATTCAGGAAATAACGGTACTCTTTCTATCCAAGATTTTAGCTGGGAAGAAGGAGATAAGATTCAAGTTAAGGGGTCGCATACGGATTACACAGTCATCGATTCCGGCAATGATGCTCTGATCTACCACAACTCCAATCTGAGTGATTCAATCGCAAGAGTCGTCAGTGGTGCTGGAAATAACCTCTCTCCAGCCCTCGACTTTATATCGGCTTAGTTGATTGGGCTGATGGTTGACTTTGAATAGACAAGATAAGCTGCAAATGGAGGCGTTGCTGAATCGATGAATCATTAGGCGGGGATTGGAACCGTTCGATAATGCAGGTAATGCAGCAATAACCGGATTGAATAACCCAGCATCTGAATCGACTTGGAGTAACAAAACGTACGCCGATTCAGTCGGGCCAGATAGTGCCGCAAGCGACTGTTTTCACCTTCGACTCTGGTCATATGCGGCTTACTGACCACGTGGTCGGCGGCCTCAATGAACTTCGGATAGACCGGCCAACCGTCAGTCACATACCAGAAGCACTGCCAAAACTTGACCTGCGCCCACAGTACCCGAAAGGTTTGGGCCGAGCGATCGCCGAGCGTCCAAGCCCAAATGCCCGCTCTGGCTTTGTCCGTTACCGTCCACAGCCAAATTTTGTTTTTTTTGACCCCACAAAAGTTTGCAACTCATCAAGTTGAGCCACGTCTGGTGAAGTCTCGATGGGGAGTGCTTGGGGACGTTGTTGACCGACTTGCTTCACCCAGCGAATCACCGTGGTGTGATTCACCCCATGATGCCGTTCAATCGCTCGAAATCCCATCTTGTTGACGTAGGCATCCAGACACTGACGCTTGACCTCATCGCTATATCCTTGGGGTGAATAACAGTCGACAAACTGGCGACGACAGTCTTTGCATTGGTAGCGTTGTTTACCGGACTGATGACCATTTTTACGGAGATTAGAGGAGTGACATCGGGGACACTGCATGGGGGAGTCCTCAAAGCGTCTTCTCTGATCACCTTAGACAATCATCTGCCCATTCAGCAACGCCCTTCTTTGAATTTGGGCATTAGCGATGTGCTTGCAATTCCATGTCAGCAAGTAATCCATACCATGAACTGTTGCGACTGCAATATGAACAGCATCAACATCAGCTTTAGCAGGAAGGCTACTACGCTCCAAAAACTGCTCAGCCAAATCAAGAACAGACTGGTTCAAATCGAGCAATTCAAATGCACGAATGATTTCGAGTCGTTGAGATGCAATTTGAGCATCCCCTTGTGAGGTTTCTTTCACAACTGCTTGAGACGAGTAGAGATGGAAATCATTACGACGCGTATCCCACCACTCTCTTGTTACTTCAATATTGGCAGCCACAACAAGATCTCTGCTGGGTCGAGTGGTGAGATATCCTAAAATGCTCGTTTCAATGTAGACAGTTTCACTCATGCAGAAAATGGGCGGCATTTTTTCTATTTTAATCTCTGTGGGTCTAATTCCCCGTGGCTTGCCACGTTAGTGGTAGCGCGGGAGTGCGTCCCGAAGGGCAAATTCCGTAATGCCCCGTCCGCTTGCGGCGGGGATAGGAATTTGAGCGCCCCGCGAGATTTACTCCACGCCCATGCTCGTTGTAGAGAAAGGCAGTTTCGCGGTCTAACGATGCCCATCACCCGCCGCAGATAGCCATGACCTTCACAGAGCACCTCTCGGCGGTCGGTGTGTATGGGCGTTGTTAGGCTTTATCCCCATTTAGGGGTAATGATTACTTTAATGCTAAGCCCTTCTTTATCGCCGTTTAAATCATTCTCAAGTCCTCGTGGATTGGCTATTTGACCTTCTGGATCATAAACAAAACAAATTAGTGTTTGGCAATCAGGATGAATGCGATAACGTTTAATATCAACGATCAGTTGTTCACCCACTTCCTTAGCTCCAAGTCGATTACGAGTTTTCTTAACCTCAATAACTGTCTTTTCTCGTTTTAGCAAGAAATCCATACGTGAACTACTGCCAGCATAGCTCGGTGTCCATTCCTCTGGTCTAATATCATTGAATTCCAGCATAAGTATCGCATGGAGTAAATCTTGGACGTCATACTCATCGTTTACATCAAGAGTATGTCGATTATCATGACGGCAACGCAATTGCCTTACGACAAGGTGATAATCGATCACAAATCTGTTGGGAGCACGTCATCCGCTGGCGAGAGAATAAAGGTTGAGCTGGTTGTTCAGGTAAGCGCAGCGGAGCGCCAGAATTTGAGGAACATTCTGAGGGTTCCACTGCGCACCTGCGACCTGCACTCTGGCATCAATCTGCTTGATGAGTGATTCGACCGGGCCTGAGCCAATCGGCATCCCCTCTTGCTGGTAGTACCTGTAGTTGACAATCCGAGCGCGATGTCGCTCCAGATACCTCCCAAATCGTTGAGACTGCTGAGAGTTGAGCCCCGCAAACAGGGCACTGGCCTCATCGACCTGACCGTGCCACAGAAGGTGTCTGGCCTGGTTGAGCCGTTGAAGGGAACCGCCCACTTTATACAGGTTCTCCATCAGGTGATACCAGTCCAAGACCTCCTGGCGAGTGAGCCTCTCCATCTGTTGGTAGAGCGACCAAATGCCGCTGTGTCCGTCTCCTAAGCAGAACACAACACTGGCCCAGCAAAGGCTCCTGAGCCAGGCCAACAGCGCATCATTGTCGTCAAACCAGGCCATACCCACACCGTCACCGTCCAGCCGCACCGCCTTGTACTGCTTCCACTCGCTGGGCTCTCCGCTCGGAGTCACTAGGCGAACCATCCCGCCATCGAGAGCCATCTCCTTGACTGTCTCCTCTGGAGCCGATGACTCAATCGGATTGCGCCCTACGATGCGCTCGACACTCTTGGCGCTCACGGTGACCCCGGTGAGCAGTTCAACATCCCGACTCGCCTGCACGAAGGACACCGTTGCTCCCATCTGCAGACAACACAGCTCGACCAGGGGGCTGAACTGGACTCTGGGCTTGACTCCAAGCCGCTTGGCCTGCTGTCGGCCAACCTGCAATATGCCAAGGATGCTGGTTAGCTTTCGGGTTTCTCCTTCATCTTTGCCGACGCTTGTGTCGATAAAAAAAGACCTAAGTTGGGTGACACATGACGGTGCACTTGCTCACGGACCGTTTGCTCGATTTCGCCTAAGCTCGTCATCCTCATCCCCTGTTCCTTGGCGTCGTCATAGAGGATCTGTGCTAAAGCGTTGACGTGATGCTGCATTTGGTCGCGCTGGTCTGGAGTCATGTCAGGATCCGATAAGGGCACTCACTCCATTATATTTTCATCTCCTCAGCGGATGACGTGCTCCCAATCTGTTCAACAATCGATAAACAGTCTCTATCAGCACTAATGAACTTATCATCCCAATAATCGTTGATTTCATCTATGAAAGATTGAAGAATTGATTGGCTCTTCTGACATTATAGTGATAAGTTTTTCTAATCAGGAAAGCAAGCTAATAGACGAGCGCGAAAGTTCTCAAAGTTTGTGAAGCCATAAGCTCTTCGCTTTATGAGTTTGAGCTTGTTGTTGATACCTTCCATAACGCCACTCGTTGTCCGGGTCTTAAAGTAATTGCAAATACCATCTAGATGATTCTGTATCGTTTGTATGACATCACCATAGACTGCCCTGGCCTTCTTGAGCCAAATTAAAATGTTCCGTTTGCCTTCTTCAGGAGTATGGTTTGTTTCAAAAATAGTCCTTAAATCTTCCTTGAGTTGGTAGGCTTTTCTCAATCGGCTTGAATGCTTCAAAATGTGCGCTAGCTTAACGTGCTCTTCACCGCTTAAATCTTCATTGTTCTTAAGCAAAAGAAACTGACTACCTTTTACTGTCATTCGGGTCTGTCTGCGAATTTTATTCAATTCTTGATTGACCAATTGTATGACGTGAAAACGGTCAAAAACTAATATCGCATTTGGAAAGACAGCCTGGACAACTTTGGGAAACCCACCCCACATATCGACGCTTACTTCTGTGACTTGTTCTCGTACCTCAATCGGTTGCTGCTGAAGCACGTCAATGATCGTGTCCTGCTGATGACTGTCAATGACTTCGAGCAACTTCCTGCGATCAATATCGCAAACAACAGTAGCAAAATCTCGATGCCCTTTTCGCTTACTAATCTCATCAATGCTGACTCGCTTTACGGCTCCCCAGTCTTTTTTTCTCTTGGGTAAACTTATGCTGAAAAATTCCCTGTACTTGGTCCCAACTTAATTCTTCTTCTCGACTCACTTGTTCAATGCTCATGGCGTTTACTCGGTCATAAATCATGGTTTCATAGCGTTGTGTATAACGCCGTTGCCAATCAACACAGTCTAATCGTTCGGTAAAATATCTTTGGCATGCCCGACAGTAAAATTGGCGACGCGGAACCCGCAAGTAAACCGCTTGACCCGAAATGGGTAAATCACGTATCAAAACGGAGCGATTTTGATTGAGTTCATCGCTGCTAGCTTGGCAGTGAGGACACGCGGCAAATTCATTCAAACAACGTAGCTTTAGAAAGGCTTCTCTGCCTTCTTGAACGCAACTCTCTACAGTCAAGTTTGGTAAATTTAAGAGCTTATCTAGGTGGAAGTCCATTGCAGCAACAGTCTACTGGTTGTCGCCTAGTATACGAAATTCACCTTAAACCCGGAAGAACCAATTGATTTAGCGTCATCTAGCCCGTCCTGATAGGCTTCCTCCCATGCAGAGTCAGGAGTTAGATTTGATGCTGCTACCAAACTGAAGTGAATATTATCAAAATCTTTCGTATGCCGGTTCCCTTCCCCAAAGATTTTCTGAATCAATACTTGAGTATCTCGCTGCCACTTCCTAAATTCCGGGGAGAAGCTTACTTTCTTCTTGAGTTCAGGTATGGCTGCAATTTGTTGATGTAACTTTTCAACAGCTTTTTCCTTACTGAGCATAGAATTATTTTTTGTTCTTCTAACGGATGAGATGCTGAAGCCTAACAATTGATTAGATGAAAACAGTCTACCTAAACCCGTTTGGCGGTTTAGGTAGAAATTTGTCAGGTTAAACATCCCAACCGGGGTGATTATGTTGAGACATTTAGTATAACCAGCCTTGAGGTTTGGAAACCAGTGAAAAAGTGCGATCGCAATCTATACCTCTCCATTAACCTAAGCACCATTTTGCTGCCTGACTTGCTGCAACAACTCTTGAATGGATAAAACGGGTATAGGTGAACTCAAAAAACCTTGAGCATCACGGGTCACAATTGCTTCTGATCCTTGGTTGACGGCGCTATAAATTTGAACAGCGTCTTCAAAATCAGCTAAGCCAGAGTTGAAAGCCGATTCTAAAACGACTCGATCAACCGGACAAATCATCATGGCGGTCAATATTTCTGAGACTGCTTGCCGCGCTTGCTCAACACTACGGGTGTGTCTGCGTGAGATATAGAAAATATCCGTTAGCGTTGTTGCTGTAATATAGCCAACAATCTCGCCTACATCAATTGCCTGAAACAGCAGGTCTGCATCCTGAAAAAATGGTTCTCGTTGCAACAAAAAATCTAAAACAATATTGGTATCAACTAAAGCCTTCACTGAAGATACTTCTCCACCCGTCTCTCTTCCAGCATCACTGCCACTTCTTCATCAGTCGGTGCAGGCTGCTCTGTTCTTAACAATCCCCTCATCCGCTGAATTGCATCAGAGCGGTCAGGCTGAGCAACAGTTGTCTCTTGCAAGGATTCAACAATAGCAGAGATCAGTGCGAGGCGATCGCTGGGCGGCAACTTGAAAATTTGTGCTTTTAGTTCTGGTGACAACATAGACTGCTCCCAGATTCAACGGGATTTACTATCTAGTATGAGCGATCCTATCCTGAATGACCAAGCTGATGTTTGTGTTGCGACTTCCAGCCACTTGTTCACTTTCCAGAAGATGCTTGCTGTGACCAATTCTCTTTTGGCAATTTAGGTAGAAATTTGTCAGCCTAAACATACAAATTGGGATGATTAGGTGGAAACGTTCAGCATAACCAGCCTTGAGATTTGGAAATTGTGAAAAAGTGCGATCGCACCTTATCCAATCTTTACTCATTGGTAAAAGAAAGTGCGATCGCACAAATAGAACGGGGATAGGCGTAGTGTGCCTATCCCCACAATATTAAAACCTTATGGATTATCGCGATGGAGGATAGGTTTGTTGAGCCGCTTTCGCGTCTGCATCTTCGTCTAGATTCAAATTATCCTTCATCGTTTCGGTAATCTCATCAAGATTGAGTCGTTCTCGCAACGTTTCGTTGTCTGCATTTTCGCCATTAACCTCACGGTTGCCAGAGACACGGCTTTGCCATTCGCGGCGTTGCTCCATCTTTTCGCTGTACGCCTCTTTGCCCAAGGGATTATCGGACGTGGTATCTGCTGCGCCCAACACCACAATGGATGGAGTAACGGCATGAAACGATGCGGCCAATGAGGCTGGTTGAGTGAAGCTAAACAGCATGGCAACGCCAGCCAGCAACACGAAAAAACGTTTGGCGATCGCTCGTAATGAAAGAAATACTTGATTTGTCATAAAATCCACCGTTCAAATAAATAAATTGAAGTCAGAAATTGTAGGGATACAACTTCAGCAGCATAAACAAATGCCTACGCGCTTACTTCTCTCATAAGACATAAACGGAAGGTATAGACTACATTATGCTGCGATCGCTACGACCGACGTTCCAAAATCTTTCGAATATTAGGAAGAGCGGCTTCAATTGCTTCGGGACTAGCAATCGTTTGCTGCCAACTCTTTCGCTCAGTCAGCCGCTCTGACCAAGCCTTTAAGTTTGGATAATCTTCCAAAGGAAGGGAAGGCACTAATGTTCCAGCCACAACTTCTGCCAATGTAAACTTATCTCCTGCAAAGTACGTCTGTTCATTGAGTAACTCTTCAAAGAAATGCAAGATACTTGTTACTCGTTGTTGGGCCACTTCAAACTTTTGAGGGTCAACTTCTAGGCCGACCAAAGGCCGAGTTAAAGGAATCGTAGCAGGTTGAAGTTCAACAACTGTAATTGTTTCAATCATCCGCACAACAGCGACTGCTTCAGGTTCGCTAGGCATTAATGATGGAGTTGGATACTTTGTCTCTAGATAGTCTAAAATTGCTAGTGACTCAACAACTCGCAATCCGCCATCTACGATTGCAGGAACTCGCTGCAGCGGATTAACTGCTGTGAAATCGTCATGAAACTGATCTCCGTTTAAGTTAACCAAAATTGGCTCAAAGGGAACTTGCTTTTCCAGCAATGTAACCCAAACCCGACGAACATTAACAGAAACCGGATTGTAATAAAATTTCAGCATTAAACCTCCTATTTTTCAATTTAAAAAGATTATTTGATAACTACATTAAATTGATTATGCCTTTCTCAGAAATAACCATAAAAATACTTCTTAAGAATCTCGGACTATCTTAATTGCTTCACATTGGCAGGCAAACTTTAAGTAACAACTTTGCCAAGGAACAAGCGGCATAACGACTGTTTAGAAGAAAACAGTCTACCTCATCAATTAGAGACGAAAAGGAAAGGAAAGGAACCACATACAACCACTACCAGGCCCAGCTTGAACGTGCCAGAATACGGCTCAAACTGATCGAATACGTCTGCGATCGCACTAGCGGCTATACCGCATCTGCATCCATCATCATCAGCGTATCAAGCCCATTAGATTCAGTACGACCAGCGGAGACAGCTCAAGATCCAAAGCATCAGCATTGATCATGATTTCAAGATAAATGCGAATCTTGCTCCTACTCAAACTGTGAGGAATCATTCCAGACCTTCTACCTTTTACTAGATGCGCTTTCCTCTCGCTAGGCAATAATATAAAGCCTGCTTTTAGCAAAAACGGCTTGGCTTTATACCCATGAAAATGAATTTCAGCGCGATTCTGAATCAAAAGCGTGACACGCTGATTGAGCGATGGGTGGAGGCCGTTTTTGACGATCAACAGATTGAAGCGACCGACGAGTTAACCTTTAATGCGGTGCGGGATAGCCTGCCAAAGGTGTTGGATTCTCTGGCTATGATGCTAGCTCCCGATCAGCATGAGACCTTTCAGGCCATTGATGAGGCAAGTTTGGAACATGGGGTGCTGCGGGCCGAGCAGGGGTTCGAGCCAGCCGAAATTGCTCGCGAGTATCGTCTGCTGCGGTCTGTGATTTTCTCAGAACTGGAGGCTGATCTACTACAGGCGTCTGCGGAGGATGTGCTGTGGGCAACTCGGCTAATTGATACGGTAGTTGACGAAGCGATCGCAAATTGTTTCAACAGCTATACCCAAGGCCGCATCGAAGAGTTTGAAAAGCTGAAAGCCCAGTTGCAGCTGACGAATCAGGAACTGACTCGCCTGGTCTGGGCTAGCCACGACAACATGCTGAAGCTGACCCACGAGCTGAAAACGCCGCTGGCCTCGATTATTGGCTATGCCGACTTGTTTCTGCGCCAGCAAGAAATTGACCCGAAAGAGTCTTACACCCATCTAGAAAGCATTGAGCGGGTATTACGCAGTGGACGGCTGCTGCTGCGGCTGATTAACGATACGCTGCAACTCCAGCAGTCTACGGGACAGATCAAGCTAAAGATCGTTTCGATGGCCCCGAACGATCTGATTCAGTCGGTGATTGAAATCGTCGAGCCACTGGCTCGCAATAAAAAATTAGAGCTGAAGGTAAACTGCGATCGCGCTCCCCAGATTGTGCAAACCGACCCGCTGCGCCTACAGCAAATTCTTACCAATCTACTAAGTAACGCCATCCGCTATACCGAAAGTGGCTATGTCACTGTCTCTGTTGAAACCCTTGAGGATCACCGCTGGTCAATTGCCGTCAGCGATAGCGGTATTGGTCTGACTCAGGATGAGCAAAAACAGATTTTTGAACCCTATTTTCGCGTGGGCGACGTTCCGCTGGCCGAAAATGAGCAGGGTACAGGATTAGGACTGGCCGTTGTTTCACAACTGGTGGATTTAATGCAGGGTGAAATTCTGGTGTCCTCCCAATCCGGCCAAGGCTCGACTTTTACAGTAATCTTTCCCATTAAACAAGCAGACCTATAGCCATCAGACTTTATTTCCAATAAAGTCTTTGGGGTTGGAAATTATTTTGTAGCGCGGCTCCGCCGCGCTACAAAATAATTTCCGATAAAGTCTATCGTCATTGGGGTTGAGACTTTTACACAATTGGTTCAAACGATTTAAACGCGTTAGGGGCAAGCCTGTCGGCTCACCCCTACTGTTGTGATATTTGCTGTGATCTTTGCGATAGCTTTGCACAACTGCGTTACCAGAGATTACTGATAGATTTCTTGTACACCCAAGCGGGATGCAAGTGCATTTTGCAGTGTTTCAGGTAGGAGAACCCGATTCACAGCATGAATGACGCCGTTGCTTGCCTGGATATCAGCATTGACAACGCTGGCATTGTTAACAATGACCCGACCATCATCGGTAACGCGAACAGCTAATCCGCCACCAACGGCCTCGACTGGCCCACTGGTGATTTCGCTAGCCGTTACTTCACCGGGAACCACGTGGTAAGTAAGAACCTGCTGGAGCAAGTCTTGATTTTCGGGCTGGAGCAAGTAGTCTAATGCACCATCCGGCAGTTGGCTAAAGGCTTCATCGGTCGGTGCAAAGACAGTGTAAGGTCCTTCACCGGATAGCGTATCCACTAGTCCGGCGGCCTGTGCGGCCTGTACTAGCGTGTTGAATGATTCACTACCAGACGCCACGTCTACGATCGTGTTAGACGCTGTAGTGTCGGACTGATTCATCTCCATCTGCTGCATGGTGCTGGATGAACCAGATGGACTCGTATGATTGTCGGCTAAGGTAGGAGCAGTCATCAGAACACCTGAACCCGCCACACCTGCAATCATCGCTAGCCTTACGGCTGTTTGAGTCAAAAATTTCATACTGAATTGTTGCTTAATCTTCAGTATTAAGATTAGTAAACAAAAAATCAGAAATCCTCTTTCGATCTGACTAGATTTGCGAAATTAGCTTAAGACGCGAACTTCCACATGACTGGATCTTGATCAAGCTGATCCGTCACTAGACGGCTAATCCGATCCATTTCTGCCAAATCTTCATCAGACAGCTTAATATCAGCCGCTTTTGCGTTTTCGGTTGCCTGCTCCGGCTTGCGGGCACCGACAATTGCATTGCTGTTGGGCTGAGCGATTAGCCAAGCTAAAGCCAAACACGTGAGGCTGGTGTCGTACTTTTCGGCGATAGGTCGCAGTTGATCCAAAGCCTGCTGCGCTTTTTGGTAGGTTTCGCCCTGGAAAAGCTTGTTTTTGGAGCGGATATCGTCTTTTTCAAATTTGTGATCGGAGCCAAATTTACCCGTCAGTAGGCCTTGCGCCAGTGATGAGTAGGCAATGATCGAGATGCCGTGATCGATACAGTAGGGCATGGCATCCTGCTCAAACTGTCGCCAGAACAGGGAGTAAGGTGGCTGGATGCTGTCAATTTGGCCGTACTGAGCTGCTTCCGTAATCTGATCGCGCGAGAAGTTGGAAACGCCGATGGCGCGAATTTTGCCGTCGTCTTTCAGCTTATTCAAGGCGCGCATGGTTTCTTCGACAGGCACAACGTCGCTGTTGAATGAGCCAGCGGGCCAGTGGATTTGGTACAGGTCAATATAGTCGGTCTGTAAGCGCTTTAGCGACCCTTCACAGGCTTCAATCACTTGGTCGTATTTGAGATGGTTGGCAAATACTTTGGTGGCGAGAACAACGCGATCGCGAACGTCCGACAGCGCTTTGGCGACCAGTTTTTCAGAATAGCCATCGCCATAGACCTCAGCCGTATCAAAGGTGGTGACACCCGCATCAAACGCGGCCTTCATCGCATCAATCACGGGCTGATCTTCAACCCCTACCCAGCCGGACTTGCCCGCCTGCCAAGTTCCCATAATAATCGGCGAGATTTGGATGTCGGATTGTCCCAGCGATCGCAGTTCCATGTTGGCCCTTCCTTATATCAGCAATAGTTTCTATTGTGCTGAGATTGACTGCGATCGCAACTCTATCGCGGGATAGTCTCCCTTTTCTGTTCATCAATAAATTTTGGGATACATTCCGCGATTTTACGGTTGCTAGTGGGAATTCTGATGTCGCGGGTTCATCTAGACAGTCAGTCCCAATCGGTCAGCATACCCCATCACGCTAGGAGTTAGAGCCATGACGGTAGTTGCCAAGCCGCAGCGGCAGATTTCCATTGGCCTCAAAATTTTTGGTATTGCAACCAGTCTTTTAGGACTGTTGCTGCTGGTGGTTTACGTATCGTCGAATCGGCTGCGGCGAGTCAATGAAGAAATTTCTGGCATGGCTGACTACGTGATTCCGATTACGGATCTGGTAGCAACCATTGACGTACATGCCCTGGAACAAGAACTGCACTTTGAACGAGTCTTGAAACTGTACGAAATTGAACCAGCCGACGGAGCAGCGCTGCGGCACAGACGGCATATTTTCATGGAGCGTCAGCGGTTTGAAGAGCGAGGACAGCTTGTTGATCAGGAATTAGCCAAAGCTGAAGCCTTGATGAAAGATGCGATCGCACATTCCCACCTAGCGACCAATCGGCAAGAATGGCTCAAACTAGAACCTCGAATTGAGCAAATCGAGCAGGAACATCAAGACTTTCACGACCATGCCATTCGACTCCTAAAGCTTTATGACCGCAAACCTGAAAAAGCTCGCGCTTTGATTAGTCAACTGCAAACCGAGGAAGCCGATTTTAACCGCGAAATTGAAGAAATTTTGCTGGAGCTAGAAGCCTTCACCGTTGAAGCGGCCCGTTCCGGCCAGTCTCACCAGCAAATTGTCCAAAACCTCAGCTTGTCCGTCGCCATGATTGCCACTGTGTTTGGCTTGTTCTACGCCTCCGCCGTGACGCTTGGCCTGGTTCGCCCCGTACGGAAGTTAACCCACAGCCTGCAAAACATCCGGGCTGGCGACCTCGATACCGACCTATCCATTTCGACCCGTGATGAAGTTGGCACCCTGGCCCAGTCGTTCAGAGCAATGGTGGCAGAACTGCGGCTGAAGCAGAATCTGCAAGACACCTTTGGCAAATACGTTGACCCCCGCGTCGTCCAGCGCCTTGTCAATCCCAGCGACCTGACAACAGCCCAGGGCGAACGCCAGATCATGACCGTGTTCTTTGCAGACGTAGAAGGATTTGATGCGATCGCAGCTACCCTATCCCCATCCCAACTGGTAGAGCTGACCAACCAGTACCTTACCCTGATGTCCGCGCCGATCTCAGATCATGCCGGCGTCATCGACAAATTCATCGGCACGACGATCATGGGCTTCTGGGGTGCTCCCTTCACCAGCGAAACCGAACATGCGATCGCAGCTTGCAAAACCGCCTTAGCCCAAATCAACAAGCTGCCTGTACTCCGCGAATTTGTCAGCCAATTCTGTCCCGACAGCACCATTCTCAATGCACTCGACCTGCACATCGGCATCACCACAGGTTCCCTCGTCGCCGGCAACATGGGTTCAGACTCCTCCAAGTCCTACACCGTCATGGGCGACACCGTAAACACCGCCTCCCGCCTCAAAGGAGCCAGCAAGCAATACGGCGTCCGTATTCTCATTACCCAAGAAACCCGCAACCAGCTTACAGACGAGTTCATCACCCGCGAACTCGATCGCATCCAAGTCGTCGGCAAACAAGAACCCGTCCAGATTTATGAACTTCTTGGCACCAACGAATCTGTAACCGATCAGCAACGTTCTCTAATTGAAGCATTCCAAAGCGGCCTATCCGCCTACCGCCAGCGAGACTGGGACACCGCCCAACAGCACTTCGAACACTGCCTAACTCTCCAACCCACCGACCAACCCAGCCAAATCTATTTGGAACGACTGTACGTTTTACGCGAGTCCCCACCAGATGAAGATTGGGACGGTGTTTGGCAATTAACCAGCAAGTAGTGTGAGCATGCTTGATGTGAGGATATTGAAAACCCCGTTTGTGGGGGCGCTTGCCCCCACGCCCCCGATGGAGGACGGTTGCGTCCCCTAGACCCCCTCCCAAAAAGCTAACGTGTTGAGTTGCAACAGCACTCTGTTACGTTCAATAGGTTTGGCGTTCCGCCAAACCCCAACAATAACACCGGATCCACCCCAGCAAAGCGAAGCGATTCAACACCACTCACCGATCACCTCGTCCGTGGGGGCCTGGGGCGACGGCACGCACCAGTGGGGGAGTCTGAGGGGGCTAGTCCCCTCAGAAGCAACCTTCCAACTCTAATTAAACAAACTTTCTATTTAACCACACAATCTTTCTTAAACTACAAAATCCCGCATCGGGCGAATAACCATTCGCCCCTACAAGACCAAAACATTCACCCTACAAAAAACCATGACTCACCCCCAACCCCGATTAAAAATCCCCATCGGCCTCAAAATCTTCAGCGTCGCTACCAGCATGCTTGCCCTCCTCCTCAGCGTCGCCTACCTCAACTACAGCCGCATCAAACGCGTCAACGACGAACTAATTGACATCGCCGAATACCTCACAACCCTCACCGAAGCCGTTGCCGCCATCAACATCCACGTCCTCGAACAAGAAATCCACTTCGAACGTGTCCTCCAACAATACGAAATGGACACCCCCAACCCCATCCAGATTCAGCAAGAAATTGACGAATTTGAACAACGAGGACAGCAAGTTGATCAAGATATCGAACATGCGATCGCACTTGCCCAAACCGCTGTCGAGAATGGCCGCACCACCGAAGACGTGATCGAATTTGCCCGCATTCAGCCCCTACTGGAAATCCTCGCAGCCGATCACCAAAAATTTCATGACCACAGCCTGCAAATCGTTGATTTACTCAAATCCGGCAACAAAGCTAACGCCGAGCTGCTAGATGAACGCCTAGAAGAATATGAAGATGACTTCGATCAGCGCGTGCAAAGCATCTTATTTGAACTCGGCGCTTATACCGAAACCTCCGCCAAACGAGCCGAACGCCACGAGCAAGAAGCCGTTCGCGCCAGTTGGGTTTTGGCCGGAGTTGCCACAGGCGTCGGTGCTGTTTTTGCCTCGCTCGTTACCTTTGGCCTGATTCGGCCCATTCGTCGCCTCGTCAAAGGCACTCGCCAAGTCGAACAGGGCGATTTCACCATTCAAGTTCCCGTCGATACCCGCGATGAAATCGCCACCCTCACCCAAGCCTTCAACGCCATGGTGAACGACGTGCGGGAAAAAGAAGCCATCAAAGCTGCCTTTGGTCAGTACGTCGATCCGCGTATCGTTGATACGCTCATGCAGCAATCGGGCGAAAACCCAATCAGCAAGCAAGAAATGACCGTTTTCTTCTCCGACATTGCTGGCTTCAGCGCCATTAGCGAACTGCTGACGCCCGAAGGACTCGTTCGCTTAATCAATCAGTACTTAACCCTCGCTTCAGAACCGATCCAGCAGCATCAGGGTGTAATCGATAAGTTTATTGGCGATGCCGTCACCGCTTTCTGGGGGCCGCCATTTGTAGCTGACACTGACCATGCCAAACTCGCCTGCTACGCCGCCTTAGAACAATCGGCTCAGCTCACTAAGCTCCAGCGACTGATGCCCGACATCATGGGCATTCGCAAAGGCTTACCCGACATCAACATTCGCATTGGTCTTGCAACCGGAGAATTAGTCGTCGGCAACATCGGTTCCGAGCAGTCCAAGTCTTACACCGTTTTGGGTTATCCAGTACAACTGGCCGAACAGTTAGAAAGCAGCAATAAGCACTACGGCACGACAATTCTGATTACTGAAGCAACTAAGCAACAAGCTGGAGACGTCATTGAAACCCGCGAAATAGACTGGATTGCAGCTCCCGAAAAAGGAACACCTATTCGAATTTATGAACTATTAGGCTATGGCGGTACTCTTGATGATGCAACGATGCAGTGGCGAGATACCTTCGAAGCGGCGTTACGAATGTATCGACAACAAGACTGGCAGCAAGCTCAGGAATTATTAGAAATCTGTCTGCGATCGCACCCCATCAATCGGCCAACACAAATCTATTTAGAGCGTATTAATTACTTTCTACAAAGCCCGCCGCCCCCCAACTGGGCCGGATTATGGGATAGCTCTTACATCAGACAAACGTAGTTGCCATCTCTCGCAGGGATGGACTAAACAGCTTCATCAAGTTAGTTTCTGCCTCATTTCTTATATCTAGACCTATCAAGAAATGCGGGCAAACACTAGCTCTAAACTGGCCTGGAAACGACGGTTCCGCCACCACAGGCACACGCTATCAATCATTTTCTACCTCGTAGAAGCTCGCATTAGCGACAACTCTAAAATCAATAAGTCTCAACAATCCTTGTAAATTTCAATGAAGTTTTAAACTGATTCTCAATATATTCACTTATATTTAACATTACCGGGGGAGTTCCTATCCTGTGGTGTGTTCTGCTAAGTGTGTTTTGTCATGCTGTTTATTAGATTGACAAGGTGATTGTCGAGTTATTGATAAAGCGCTCTTGCTATTTGGGATGTCTCCCCATGCAAATTTAGAATTCATCACTTAATCGAATAGTTCGCAGCTAGAAAACTCAGTCGCTCATTTTGTGATCGCTGTTTTTTCTAATTCGTGCAATCCTCTAACACCTTTGAAACTTTGGAGAGTAGAACTTATGACGTTTGCTAATCAGCAAGTCGTTGAGAATACAACGCTTTTAGACACACTTAAAAGCTTTTTGATGTGGGTTCTCATCCTAGAAGTTAGCTTTCTAGTGGTTGGATTTCCGCTGGTGACAATCATCGTAGCGGGAGCAGCATTACTAGCTGTAACGCTTCAGTCCTTCATGGCTAGCGCAGTACTGATTGTTGCCACTGGATTAATTGGCATTAATTTATTAGCCGTATCTATTGCATCAGGGTTACTCGTCAGCCGAGGCGTTTATCCCCATGAAGTAAGCTGGCTCGATTGGTTAAAATCAGATGCTGATCCACTCAATCAGCCTATTTATGCTTCCTGCCCCCTAACCTGCGACATCCAACACTAAATTGTTCTACATTCTCTAAAACAAGAGAGCCTGGTCTGAATCAGACCAGGCTCTCTTGTTAAATTCTGATACGAAGCCTGGTTGAAACCCGATGATTCATTTTTGTGAGCAGCTAGCTAAGCCTGCCGTTCACAAAAAACAAATAGGATTTTTATAGCGCTTCTTGCGCTGATAAAGGGGAGGTTATTTTTTGAAAGCCGCGCTCCGCGCGGCTTTCAAAAAATAACTTTTACCTCAGTAGATCAGGAAAGGCCATATACACAGACTTGATATAAGAATCCTGATCCATCTGTGGCTATTTTGAGTTAATACCAATCAATAAAAATTGCGATCGCAAAACTGCGATCGCAACTCAAAATAGCATGTAGATTTTTACTTCCCTTCTGCAATTACCATTGTTGGCAAAGCCTCTCCTTATCCCAAATTAGAATAAGCTTGGCTGTAATTGACCTCATATCCAACATCATCCAGTATCGCCAGATCTAAGACTGTCGGTAGTTTACGGGTTCCTACAGTTAGAGTTGGATCTAATGCGTTTTCGCCCCAATTACCAAATTTGTATCCATCCCGGATGTGGCTGCGCGTGAAATCCAGTGGAATGGGATTGCCACCATTACGTGCGATCGCATTTGGGCCATAAAAATATTGACTGTTAACATACTGATCAAATGCACGATAGGAAGATGAAACACCTAAAACATGCCCAATTTCATGTACGGCGACAGAAAGAAAATCATTCGCTTGATTGGGTATGTCATAAGCCGTGTTAGGTGTAGAGTCAAAAAACCAGTTTGCATTCCGATCAAAGCTGATATAGCCAGACCAGGGTTCAAACTCGGTTCCTTTCCACCGCGCTTCTAAACTGCTGCCTGTATACCACGTACCAGATGCCCCTGCCATAGCCAGAGAAGCAATATCTTGGGAGCCCACGAAAATCAACAGGTCATCAATGTTCTGAGTAGAGTTGAAGTCTACAGACTGACCCGTTTCAGGATTAGGCATGTGCAGGGCAGTACCAGCCGGAACATCCTCGAACTCATCAAGGATCATGGCTTCCCAGATGTCTACAGCGGCCTCTAGCACTGCACGACGAGCTGGGGTGAACCAACCTTTTGTATCAAAACGGTAGTCAATCTCGATATTAAATTGAGGCTGAGATGTACTTGTACTGGAGGAACTAACCGAATTTGCAATCGGTAAAACCGATGATTGAACCAGCGGTTGCCAGTTTGTATCTTTGACGGTTGGCAATGCACTCCCACTAGCCCGAGCTGTGCCGTTCATAAACCAGAGGGTATTAGCTCCAGTAACATCATTGCGCCAAACGATATCGGTTTGGCCATCAGCGTTAAAGTCGCCTGTTCCTTTGATCTGCCAGTTCACATCACCGACCGTTTGCAGCGGACTACCGCCTGTACGAACCGTGCCGCTCATAAACCAGACGGTGTTGGCTCCGGTTTGATTGTTGCGCCAGAGGATGTCGATTGCACCATCGGCATTAAAATCGCCCGTTCCTCCAATCTGCCAATTGACATCACCAACCAGCGGCAGCGGATTACTGCTAATGCGAACAGTGTCGTTCATGAACCAAACCGTGTTGGCTCCGGTTTGATTGTTGCGCCAGAGAATGTCAGTTTCGCCATCGGCATTAAAATCGCCCGTTCCTGCAATCTGCCAAGCACGACTGCTGACTCCAGCTAGATTGCTGCTGCTGACAAAGGTTTCATCATCCATGAACCAGACGCAATTTTCGCCAGTGGCATAGTTGCGCCAAAGAATATCGGCTTCACCATCACCGTTAAAGTCGTTGATTCCTTCCAGATCCCATCCGGGGAAAGAAGATAAACCCGCGTTACCAACTTTGGTTGCACCATCCATAAACCAGGCTGAGTTCGCGCCTGTTCCAGAGTGATGCCACAGAATATCAATGTTAGGGTCGCTATTTAGATAGGAACCAATTGAACCACTTTGACTTACAGAGCTGTCCATGCCGTGCAAGTCCTCCCAAGCTTTACATGTTTTATGTATCAGGGATAACTGTTAAGTGGGTTTAATCGGTTCGGAGATACTATTGAACTTTTTGATCCCCGTGATCAGGGCTGCCCCGTAATAATATGCAACTTTAGACCTAAGGAATCTGTAAATCTCACATCTTGCACCTTGCCAACTAAAGACCGCGAAGAGGTGATTTTGCCGCCGCGACGCGGCGGCAAAATCACCTCTTCGGGTTTGATGCAAGATATGAGTAAATTAAAACAAAGTTGACAGACTACTAATCCATTAGCAGTTGAGTAATCAGTGGTTCGGTCAGTGCTTGATGCTTTTCCGCTAGGAGTAAGTCCAAATACTGCTGCAAACGCTCTCGCTGAGCGGGATTAGGGATATACTGCTGACCTTTGCCCTTGTGAAATAGAGGCTGCACCAACAGCGCTTTATGCCGAGCCTGAGCCGCAGCGTGCGTCTGCAACGGAGAATGGGCACTCATGGCCGGAACCAGTCCCGGCGGCAAGTGACCTTCCAACAGCGCCATGATGTGGAAATAGCAGGCTTGGGTGTTGATGCCAAAACGCTCAAGCTGCTGCATCATTTGGTGAATAGTTAGCGGCTGCTGCGGGAACGATCGCAAAATTTCCAGCAGCAGGAAGTAATCGTTATATTGCTGACGGGCGATATCCAGCGCTTGGGGATAGTACACCAAGTTGACTAAACCGTAGGCAATCCGGCTGCAACTAGGCGGACGGTTGGCCGCATAGGTGTCTTGAATCACCGTGGCATTGGGCAGTTTTTGCCGTAGCCAACGTGCGATCGCAGGGAAAGATGCCGTGCCGCCCGTGCAAATCGCCTGCCGGATTCCTTCTGTGGCAATGCCGGATTTACTGAACAGCGTATTCAGATGACGGTTGAGCAACTGCACATAGGGCAGCAAAATCTGTCGCTCAAAGTCCTGCCGCTCAATCACCCAGCGAATGTTATTGATGGCAATCGTCATTTGTGCCTGCTGTTGCAGCAAAATCTTCAGGTGCTGAGCAGCCTGTAGCAGGCTTTGCCCCAGCCGCGACGACTGGAGGCGCTGCCGGAGCTGCTCTCGATGCTGCAGATCCGGTTCGCCCTGCCGGGGAAGCGCTAGCTGATCCAGCTCCAGAGCCTGCCAAGCGGAGACGAGGTCGCCATCGTAGGTCAATTGGAAATCCCAATCCGAGGTCATGGTGCTGAGTTCAGCGTTGCCTGAATCCGAGCCCTCCGCATCTGCACTGGAGCTAACCTGTCTGGTAGGTGTCAGAGCTGGCAGCAGCGGCTGATCCGGCTGAATTTGCTGCATGGCTTGCGGATAGAGCAAATAGCAAACGATATCTTGATCTAACGCGTCACCGCCGTAGGCAATGCTGCGCAGATCAAACGCGTCAAAGTTCAGCTCCGACAGGGGATCGGGCAGTTCAACCAGCCCAAACTCAGACGTGAGCGCCCCGGCACTGAGCACCAGTGTATTGCCTGACTGTACGGTTTGCGGATGGGCCTGAATCACGCCCACATCTAGCTGATGAGCCGTGTTGGGGTGAGGCAAAGCCGAGAGCAACGCTGCGATCGCATTATCGACAAAGAAAATCTCAGCGGGATCTTCAACAAGCTGCGCCTCCAGAATGGCCTCACGGATATTGAAACTGTAGGTATCTGGCCAGTTCGTTGGATAGCTCACAATAACGCCGCTCAGCACCCGCAACACCGTATACAGCGTGTGCTGAGACAGATCAACCGCAGAACAGCAGAGCGGTGCTTCCGCCGATTGAACCGTCAGCGTTTCCAGCAGTACCTGTAGCCCCTGTTGCAGGTGAGCCAGCGGCAGCGTTTGCTCCGCCGACCAGCGAACGCTCGGCTCCAGCGTGAGAACGGCTTCTCCCTGCTCCGGCTCAGCCGGACTGAGATAGGGCACACCGTACTTTAGGAACGGCTTGAGTCGATGCAGTTTAACCGCCGATTGCGCAGATGGCGCGGAATCAACAGGCGCGATCGCAGATTGAATAGACGAAGCGGACAGTCCAGCCAGATCAAAACAAAGGCCAACGGGCTGTAAATCCGGATGATTAGCTGCCTGGTGAGACGGAGCCATGTACTGTACGGTATTCGGCAACCGGAAATATCGCTGGGGTCGCTCAGCCAGATGGGTTTCAGTCGTTGTCCAGAATAGGGGATGCTGCGCTTGGGTCTGCCGATTGAGCAACACGGCAGAGATGCCCGTCGCCCCAATATCCAAACCGAGATACCATTCTTGATCCTGGGCCTGTGGGTCAAGCGTCAGCGGCTTGGGTGTCGCGGGTTCTAGCTCTGGCTCATCCAGCGTCATTAGGGCCGTAGCGGCTTCATTGGCTACCGCTTCAGTATGATCAATCGGGGTTACAGGCTTGATGTCAGTTTTGAGTACAGGTGCGATCGCATCTGTACTCAAGTCATTATCCAGCAGACTAGAGTCCAACAGGTCAGATGTGAGGTCGGGAACCACATCGCCCGCCAACTCCTCATCGCTGTTGCTTTGCCAGTCCAGTGGCTCAATCTTACCCAGTGATTCATGCTGATCGAGTTCATCCAGCCGGTGATGCCCAGATTGTTCAGTCCCTAGCCCGTTGAACAAATCGGTCGGATCGTCCTCTGTCGCATCAACAGGTTGATCTGTAGCCCGATCAGCATCGTTAGCCGCATCGTCAGCACGAGTATCTTCTGTCGGATCAGTAGCGGAGTCAGAGGCGTTAGCCTGATTGGTCGGCGTCGATGAGACAGCGGGTGCATCCGGTATTGCAAAGTCCCCAAAGACTCCATCAATCGTCAGCGTTTGGGTATCGGTTTCAGACTTGGGTGAAGCACTGTCTTGAAACAGGCGATCTAAAACCTGATCCGTCAAGGATTCGTTTTCTGCGTCACCCTCATCTGCGTCAATCTTTTCGCTAGCGGTTGCTGACGGAGGAGTTACCGGGCTTACCGCACTATCCGTATCAGCATCATCAGCATCAATCCTTGCGGCATCCGCCGCATCTGCCTTGCTGCCAATGGCTTGACCAAACTCGTCTAGCGTAACGCCGCTATCGGTATCATCGACATTGATATCGACATTGATATTCTCTGATTCCTGCTCCGTCTGATTGAGATTGAAGAACAATCGATCAATGATGACCTCCATTGTTTCCGTCGATTCGGTAGGCTCTGGCTCAGAGGGAGCTGGCCCAGACGGGATGACGTTTGTATCGTCTAAATCTGCCGCAAAGTCCTCCAGACGGGCCGATTCATCCTCAACTGGCATCGGCGTATCAGCATCAGAGGTTGGGAAATCAGCCCAGAACCGATCGAGCGTTACATTGTCCCCCATATCACTTGGCTCACTGACGCGGGCTGCAGGAGTGCTTTCCGCGTCAGTGAAAGGAGAATCATCAAAATCTGCTGTGAACTCGGCCAGTGTATCATCCGCTTCCGCCTCGGCTGAGGACTCAAATACATGAGGCCGAGTGCTGCTATCCCTGGTCTGAGCGGTATCATCGGTTTCCCGCCGACGAGCATCATCTGACACATCAAAATCGGCACTGAAATTGGCCAGCGACGCCGCATCGGGATCGACATCTTCCAGATTTTCAACGCCTTCCAGTTCCGACAAATCGGCACTCAACTGCTGTAGCGTATCGTCATCCAAAATAAAGTCGAGCGGCTGCACCGATGGCTTGGCAACAGGCTCAGCCAACAGGTCTTCGATGTAGCTTGCTGAAGCTGGTGACTGATCTGAAGACGGCTGATTTGGTGTAAAAGATGAGAGTTCGGTATCGGTTGGAATCAGGTCTACCGATTCATCTGCGATCGCACTTATTCCATCACCCTCAGCAACAGGTGCAACCGCAGACTCGTCGCGAACGATTTCTTCAATTGTTTCTTCCGAAATAGGTGCCGTTTCTGCCGTTACACCTGCATCCGCATCATCAGCCCAATCAAAAACAGCATCGCTCTCAGAGGTTTGCTCCGCCACCTGATCGATTTGATTTATCTGATCTACCTGATTTATCTGGTCTATCTGATCGGTTTGGCTCGGCTCGGCCACTGGCTCAACGAGTCCTGGCTCGACGGGTCGAGATTCCGAACTGGGTTGGGCCTGTGCTGAGTCTGCGTTCTCGATAGGTTCAACATGTTCAACTGACGGAGCTGCTGGCTCCTCAGCCGTATTCTGCACAGCGACATCAGCCTGCTGAGCATATTCCAACGCGGATAACTCTGCCTGCTGCAGAGCATCGTCAATCGCCTGCTCCAGATCGGTATCCAAGTCCACCTGATTCAGCAACATTTCCGTCGCTTCATAGTCTGTCGCAGAGACTGCCTCTTCCAGGCTGGGAGCATTATTTTGGCCAAGGAGACTGGCGTAAAATTCGCCCAGCGCTTGCTGAATTTGCGGTGCGGTATCGGTGCCGATAAACGATTCGAGCTGATCGAATGGGTCAGTCGATTCAGTCTCCTCAGCGAAATCAACGGCTTCAGGTGCGATCGCATCGGCTTCACCGATCGCCGCGTCTGCTTCTGCTTCAGATATTGCTTCTATTTCTTCAAATATCGCGTCTGATGGAGCTACCGCAGGCGATGCAGTTAATGATGTATTTGTATCAGTTTCATCAACTTCATTAACTTCTGTATTAACTGGCGATACATCTTCCAACGACGGCAGCTCTAAATCGAGTGAGGCCAAATCTAGACTGGTTGCTTGTGAGGCTTTTCCCGTATCCTCTAAAGCCGCCGATTCAGGCGGTATGGGCATTACCAGTGCCTGATGGGTCAGGGCATCAAACTGTAAATCATTAGATTCTAGAGAATTCAGAAACTCCAGAGCCCGAGCTTGGACAGATTCCGCAATGACGATGTCCTCATCTAGGCTGCTGCTCTGATCGGCAGTGGTACTCGCTGTGGTTTCAAGCGGAACGACCGGGGTATCAGCATCAGCTGCCGCGATCGCACTACCAGACACATTCAAATCAACCCGTGGCTCTGTCCCTAGGAAGTCTCCCGTCGGCTCATCTGAGGTTAATAGCGTTGCGATCGCATCTAAATTCTCAGAATCCGCCAAGTCCGCATCCGTCGGTTGCCAAGGTAGCGCAGACTGCAAATAGGCCGAGGTTTCTCGACCAAGCTGCTGCGCCAGATGACTGACCAGCACATTAATTAACGGTTCACCCGATGCACCCAGGCTTTGCACCGTGTCCAAACCCTCCGCCAGAGAAGTTTGGTAACTCTCCACATTTTGCTGAAGTGAGGCAGAAAGGGTCGTCAGCGTCACATCCAGCTCCTGCATCAACTGGTCAATCCGCTGCTGAAGCTGCTGAAGCTTGGCCAGACGCTGTTCCGGCGCAAGGGCTGCCGTTTCTGGTTCAGAAGCCGACGCTGACGCCGACGCTGACGCCGACAACAAGGGGGTAGCAGCCGACGTGAGCTGGGGCTGAATTTGGCTAACAGCGTGCTGAAGCTGAGCCGACAGCGACTGCTGCATTTCACTAATCAGCGCTTCCAAAAATTCGGCAATCGACTGCTCACTGGCAGAACGAGCAGGCGAAATTGCGCCAGCGCTCGTCTCCGGTACAGCAGACACAATAGACGGTGCAACTTGTTCAATTTCTCCCATCAGCCGCTGTCGCTGTCGCTGAAGATCGTCGATCTGCGATCGCATCGGCTGCATGACGTTGGTGCGTAAATATTCCACTTCTTGCAGCACGGCTTGGAGCACCTGCTGAGCGGTTTCGGCAGGCACCTCCGCCAGTCCAAGTTGGGACGATGAGGCATTGGGCAAGGCAGCACTGGCCCCTTGGGAGCGCTGCAGATCCACCAAATACTGACGGGTGCGCTCCAGAAGCTGACGCTGTTGCGAGGTTTCATGGGATGCCACCCAAGGTAGGCGTGGACTCGCCTGACTCAACAGCGTATCAATTTCTTGAATGATGGCTTGAACTTGATTGTCTTGGGAAGTCACCGTAAAACCCCTGAATGCACTGCGGTCTCCGACTAAATACGCCCTAGCGGATGTGATCCGTTGAAGCGGAATGATATCGAATATTGAGCAAAAGGTATCGTTATCTCAACACAGCGATACGTGATTGGGTAATTAAGAGCATGATTTGTGTTGTGTAGGCGCAGCCCGCGCAACACAAAATTACCGTTTGAACACTACCCGTGATTGGTGATAGCACAAATTAATCAAGATGAATCAACATCTGCTGATTTTTCCTAATTTTCACTGAGAGCTGGACAATCCAACCAACAAGTTTAGTAAACCTGGCAGTTTACTAAACCGCCACGGTTAAAACGGTCAAATTTCCCGATCTGGGTTTTGATGCAAGATGTAAGTGTTTCAAAAAAGTGAGTTATGCTATCCTGTGTCTGCTCTTGAATGTTGTAAGTCTGGCCAAATTTGTAACCTAGATTTAGCTATTCTGATTCGGAGGCAACAGACGAGACAAAAGTGGCAAGATAAAAGTAGATGCTCCAGATTTGCCTAAATTCCGCCGCTTGTGGAATTTGAGTAGGTTACTGGGGCTTTGACCCATATGACTTGATGGTGCAAACACCTCATGGACGATCGATATAATTCTCGCGATGCTAATTCCGGTAAAGAGCTGATTCGCTCAGCTCCATTTTTTGCTGACTTGCCAGAAGAAGCCGTCGAGCGAGCAATTTTCCATGTGGTGATGCGCAGCCATCCTGCTAACCAAGTCATCCTGCTGGAAAATGACTGGGGCAGCTCCGTCTACTTCATCCTAGAAGGCTGGGTCAAAATCCGCACCTATAACCTAGACGGCAAAGAAGTCACACTTAATATTATTGGTAAAGGTGAGCTGTTCGGCGAAATGGCTCCGCTAGATGAAGTACCCCGCTCAACGGATGTAATCACCCTCGCTCCCACGGTGATTGGCAATATGCCCGCTCAAGATTTCGTCCATCTCATTCACTCGGAGCCGCTAGCCGGTATTCGATTGGCTCAGTTAATGGCGCGTCGTCTCCGTCAGGTCAACCGACGGCTACGACTGCGGGAATCGGACAGTATGTCGCGGGTCGCCGATATCATTCTGTTTTTGGCGGATGGTCAAGGCAAACAGGGAAATGAAGGGGTGGAAATTCCCAATCTGCCGCACCGTGAACTCAGCAGCTTGAGTGGTCTAGCGCGCGAAACCGTCACCCGTGTCTTGAGCAAGCTAGAGAAAAAAGGCTTAATCACCCGCGATCGCGATATCCTCTGCATTCCAAATATCGACGCCCTAGAGCGCCTGCTGGTCTAACGAGATTGCTGATTGTGATTAATCATCAAGAACTGTAGAGCGGCGTGAATATCTATCAGCAACGTGCGATAGCGTTAAGTTAGAGGGTCGAATTCTCCCTCTCTTCGCCACGGCTGATGTTGCTATAGGGAGTAACGTCATTATGGAAATCAACCGGGTTTTGGTTGCGCTCGACCAGTCTAATCAAGCGCAGACGGTGTTTGAAGAAGCATTGAAATTAGCAACGAGTAACAATGCGGCTTTATTGATCTTTCAGTGTATTCAAGATGAACTCAGCTCCTATTCGATTGGGCTAACCGAGCAGTTCGGTATGTCGCCTCATCTGTTTGAGCAGGCGTATCAAACCCGCGCGGCTCAGGTTGAGCAGCAGGTGCAGGCAACACTGAATGTCCTGCGATCGCACCAGCGCACTGCAACGGATGCTGGACTGATTGCGGAATTTGATTACAAGATGGGCGACCCCGGTAGCTGGATCTGTCGGATGGCGAAACAGTGGAACGCCGATGTGATTGTGATGGGACGGCGGGGTCGCAGTGGTCTAACCGAAGTCTTCTTGGGCAGCGTCAGCAACTATGTGCTGCATCATGCTCCTTGCTCAGTGTTTATCGTGCAGCCGCCACCAGTTGTTGAATCCCCTAATCACAATATTGAGTCAACTGAGACAGCATCTGTTGGTTAACGACCTGCGATAGATTCATCAAAACGGCATTTTTCCTACAATCGGGGCGATTCTCACAGATTTAGGTATGAATGCCGAAAATTCCGTAACAACAGCTTGGGACAAGGCTCAAGCCATGTTTGATGGTTTGGTGCTGCTCTTGCCCAACATCATCATTGCACTGGTTGTTTTTGCTTTATTCTTTTTCATTGCGATCGCAATCCGGCGGGCGGTTCGGCGGCTGACCCGGCAGCGACAGCAGGGACGCAACCTGGGATTAGTACTGGGGCGACTTAGCCAGGGATTGATTCTACTCGCTGGCTTATTTGTTGCCCTCTCCATCGTTTTTCCCTCCTTCCGCGCCGATGATTTGGTGCAGCTTTTAGGAATTAGCGGAGTCGCCATTGGCTTTGCCTTCCGCGACATTCTACAGAACTTTCTGGCCGGGATTTTGATTCTGCTGACTGAGCCGTTTCAGATCAACGACCAGATTATTTTTAACGACTTTGAAGGCACGGTCGAAAATATTGAAACTCGCGCTACCACGATTCGCACCTATGATGGCCGCCGCGTTGTAATTCCCAATGCGGAACTGTTCACCAACTCCGTCACGGTGAACACCGCATTCGACAATCGTCGCTTGGAATATGACATCGGCATTGGCTACGGAGACGATATCGCCACGGCTAAGCGACTGATTTTAGAAGCGATTCGCAGCGCCCCAGATGTGCTGAGCGATCCGGCTCCGGATGCCCTAGTCGTCGATCTAGCGGAAAGTACCATGAATATTCGAGCCCGCTGGTGGATTCGGCCACCGCGCCGCGCTGACTATCTGGATGCGCAGGATCAGGTGCTAACTGCGATCGCAGAAAAGCTAACGGCCAACGGCATCGACATGCCCTTCCCGACGCAGCAAATTCTCTTCCACGACCAGACCGAAGAAACCGATGGCGATCGCACGCGTCAGCGTGAGGGTTGGCCTGCGGGTTCGGGCAAGGCACCCCGGCCCCGCTCCATTAGCGACGGGCTGCATCAGCTCGCCTCAGTGAGTGAAGCAAACGGCAATGGTAATGGGAGTTAGCGGCGTAAACGGCATGGGAACTTTATCAGTAGCTAGAGCTTAATAAATTTCCCGCCGTTTCCCTCATGAACCCACAGCAGTCTCCCAAACACAAAGCGTTTCCACTCCAGCTTGTGCTGGTTGTTCCCTTCGTCCTCCAGACCTTTGCAGTCGTTGCTTTGGTTGGCTTCCTGTCGTTCCAAAATAGTCAGCAAGCGGTTAATAACTTGGCGGATCAGCTCATTAGTCGCACCAGCGATGTCGTCAATGAACACCTAACGTCTTATCTGGCCGTTCCGCAAACGCTGAATCAGATCAATGCTGATGCGATTCGTAGAGGTTTACTGGACGTGCGCGATCGCGAAGCTGTGGGTCAATACTTCTGGGATCAGATGCAGGCCTATGACCTGACGTACATCGGCATTGGGTTAACCACGGGTGAAGGACTGGGAGCCGCCCGGTACGACGGCAAAACGATCACAGTTGAGGACTGGACGGCAACGCTGCCCAACAACGTGACCAACTACGCCGTTGACGATCGGGGCAATCGGGTTCAAGTAAACGGAAACTGGGATTGGGATAATTTCAATGAACCTTGGTATCTCGAACCCGTAGCCGCAGGTAAACCGATTTGGGCCGAGGTGGTTACGGCCAACTTTCCCACCGGCCCCTACATCACAGCCTCGGCGAGTCGCCCCATCTACGATGGACAAAATCGTCTGCTGGGCATGATCGCCACGGATATTCACCTCCTAAAGCTGAGCGATTTTCTAGAGAACGTAGCGACCAACCAGAGCCAGTCGGGCCAGATCTTCATCGTTGAGCGGGATGGCAACTTAATTGCAAGTGCCGGGACAAAAAAGCCGTTTACACTCATTGGTCAAGACATCCAGCGGTTGCAGGCGGTTGACAGCCCCGATCCGGTTATTCAAACCATTGCCAAGCATATTCAAAGCTCTGACGGTTTTCAATCGATTGCTCAGGGCACCGACTTCCATATTGACGTGCAGGGAGAACCCTATTTTGTCCGGGTAAATCCGTGGCAAGACCAGCATGGACTTGATTGGCTAGTGGTGACCAGCGTGCCGGAAAGCGCCTTTATGGCTCAGATTAATGCCAATACGCGCACCACCATCCTGCTCTGCATCGGGGCATTGGTCGTTGCTTCGGTGATGGGTGGGTTTACCTCCCGCTGGATTGCCCGTCCGATCTTTCGCCTGAATCAAGCTAGTAAAGCAATGGCAGCAGGCGATCTCGATCAAACAGTTGAAACCAGCCAGATTCAGGAACTCAACACCCTGTCCAGTTCCTTTAATCACATGACGGGGCGACTCAACGAGCTGTTTACCGCGCTGGAGCACAGTAAAGAAGAACTCGAAGATCGGGTCGAAGAGCGTACCGCAGAGCTGAAAACGACGCTGGCCGAGTTGCAGCGGACGCAGTCGCAGGTAATTCAAAGCGAAAAAATGTCGAGTCTGGGGCAGTTGGTGGCTGGCGTTGCCCATGAAATCAATAATCCGGTCAATTTCATTCACGGCAATTTGGCCCACGTGCAGACCTATACCCAGGACTTACTTAGTTTTATTCAGCTCTATCAGCAGCGTAATCCCCATCCGGATCCCGAAATTGACATAGTGGCTGAGGAGATTGATCTGGAGTTTGTGCGGGACGATTTGCCCAAAATGCTGGCCTCGATGAAGCTGGGCACCGATCGGATTCGTCAGATCGTGCTGTCCCTGCGCAACTTTTCTCGTATGGACGAAGCAGAATATAAGGCGGTTGATATTCATGACGGCATCGACAGCACGCTGCTGATTCTGCAGCATCGCCTCAAAGCCCACCCGGAACGGCCCGAAATTGAAGTGATCAAAGACTACGATCCGCTGCCGCTGGTGGAATGCTATGCCGGACAGCTCAACCAGGTGTTTATGAATATCCTGGTAAATGCCATTGATGCGATCGACGAACAGATTGCTCGACGTACCTATCAAGAGCGGAAGGATCATCCGGGTCGAATTACCATTCGCACATCAGTTGTGGATGCCACCTGGATCGAAATTGCGATCGCAGATAACGGCGGCGGCATTCCAGCAGCGGTGCAGCAGCGCATCTTTGATCCGTTTTTCACGACGAAACCTCTGGGCAAAGGAACGGGCATGGGCATGTCAATCAGCTACCAAATCGTCACCGAGCGCCATAACGGCAAACTAGAGTGTTTCTCAACTCTTGGGGAAGGGACGGAATTTGTTGTTCGCATTCCACTGCGGCAGTAGGTTGCTTAGGACTGCGAATTAAATAGCCTGTAAACCGTTCCATCCGTAGGGACACGGCATTGCCGTGTCCCTACCCCAAATATTGCACCTTATTGAATCCACGCTCCTGAATTAACTCCAGTTTTCCAACTCCTCACCCCAGTCTTGTACTAAGCTAGCCACCTGCTCGCGGCGTGTCTCAAAGGTTGCCGCGATCCAAATGAGCAGACTGCCTACCCCAATACCAATCAGCCACTTTACAAACGGATAGATGCTATTCAACACAATTAGCTGATCGATTACCGTTAGCCCCAGGAACAGCGTGCCCGCATAGAGCCACGCCCGCGTTCGCAGTGCTAAGCCAGCAAATACCGCTAATAGGCTAGCAATGCCGAGGGGCAGGCCGCTCCAGGGTTCGTTGAAGAATGCGGTGATGAAGACAATGCCAATGCCAGCTAGCCGCAGGAGGTGGCGTATGATACGGCGACCGGGTGATTGTAGGGCCGGATCAATTTGAGCGACATAAATCAGCGAGAGTCCGACAGGCAAAACATAGGCCAGCGGATCGTCAATGGCAGCGCGATCGCACTGTCGCCAAATCAGCCAGTCAATCAGCGCCACCGATAAGTAGGTCAGCCGGATGCGTTCCGCTTGGCGGGCCAGCAGGACATAGCTAGCGGCTGCGATCGCTAAACTAATCGAGTGAATTACCTCTGCCGTGGTGATCACCATGCCAACTGGAAAGAGCAGCGCAAAGCGTCGCCAGGGAGTTTCCGACCAGCCCCAGCGCCGCCAGCTACCGCTGTAGATCAGAATGGCCAGCACACCTGCGATCGCACCTAACCAGGGCTGGAGAATCCGCAGTTCGGGAGCCATCAGCCGAATGTCAATACCAAGTCCCACAAGGGCGATGAGTCCGGTATAGACCCAGAGTTCATCCGGTGGAACGGTAGCATTGGCAGAATTGATATCGCAATCGGCTCGATGCACCAAACGGCCTTGTTCCAGTGCATAGACGACCAGAGCTACACCAACTGCGATCGCAAGTCCGCGCAGTTTAATGCCAGATTCCACCACAAATCCGGCGGACAGGATCATCAGCAGAATTCCGATGACCCAGTGCAGGTGAGTGAGCAATTGAATATCAGCTCGCTCCATTGCCAGCCAGCGCGCCAAGCCCCGTTGCAGCAGACGATACAGGCCAACAATGACCACTGCCACTAACGCCAGAATCACCATGCCATCGGCAGGAGAACCGCCTTCAGCCAAAGAAAGCTGGTAGAACACCAATTCATACCAGCCCAGCGTCAGACCAATCAGCGCCACCCACTTCAACCAGCGGTAGTTTAACTGCCGTCCGACGCCTACGCCAATCACGGCAGCGACTACGGTGAGCAAACCCGTCCAGGCCGTAAAATCTTCTGACCTCAGTGCGATCGCAATCAGCGCAAACAGCAGCGGCGAAATAAACCGAGATCGCACTTGCATTCGCATTCCCTGTCGCCCGACAATAGAGAAAACGACAAATAGCACGCTCCCCAACGCACTATTTGCGATCGCTAAATCCAGTATGTCGCCGCCGCCAATATGCACCAGTTCCGCCAGCAGCAGTTCACCCGCCCAGCTCATCACGTAAGGCGAAACGCTCCACGTTTCCCGCCAGGTACGCCCAATGATCGCAACTAGCAGGATTAGAAACGCCGCCACATAAGTCAGCGAATCACCACGCTCACCCAGATACAGCCAAGCCACATCGGCGGTTCCCATGAGCAATAGCACCCCGCTGAGGCCGATTGCCCAGAGGTCAACTGCGATTCCATAAACCTGTAGCTGTAGACCGACCGGACGTTCAGCCCAACGGATTGCCCAGCGCTGAACCGCAGCCCAGATCAGCCAGAAGAAACCAACTGCGATCGCACCCAGTAATACCCAGATTGGCCGAGCCGTAATCTGATCCCACAGAACGCTGATACCAAAGGCTAAGCCAAAGCCCACCGTCAATCCAGCCGCCCAGCGGGAGGCTAACCAAACGGTGTTCATAATCATCAAGCCTGTGGCAAAGAGGAGAGATTGCGATCGCGTTTCTGGAAATTCAAACGTCAGCAGCGGCAGCAGAACAACGGCCAATGTGCTTGCTAATGCCCAGCGATGCCGATATTCTGGCCTTTCTCGCACAGCTAATGTCGTCAAACCAAGGGGAATCACGAGCCAGAGAAGTTGCCATTGGGGAGCTAAATCCGTCGCTAATAGCAATATCTCTCGCCGAACCCACAGTAATAGGTAACTGATGATAGCTAATGCAGCACCAATTCCTCGGCCACTGCGTCGCCACTCTAAATAGTTGCGGCCTTGGCTCCAAATCCACTCAAGGATAGCTAGGCTCAAGTATAGGGCAATCCACTCTACCTCGGGTAGCTGCGGCTCAAGATAGTTCACCAAACTGATAATCGCTAGAACACCGACAATCTGGGTAGTGTAGATACCAAGCTGATAGGCAGCAGTTTGGCGCTGAGTGATGATGCCCAGGAGCAGTGTGGAAACAATTAAGTTGATGGCTAGAGTTAACGGATCAAGCAGGCTGATGAGCGTTAGTAGCCCGCCCAAACCAATCGCAAACCAATCAGCCACCGAAACCAAATGCTGATGCTGCCGCCGTTTTAGCCAGCGGCCTGCTCCGACAATTAGCGCGACGTATGGCAAGTAAACCACACCCAGCAGCGCAAAGGCATAGTCAACCTGCGCTAGTTCAACTAGGGTGTCTCTGATGCTGATTTGAACTGGATCAGGAACGCACTGCCAGATTAGGATCGGCAGTTGTAAACCAATCAGCAGCAAGAAAATCAAATCCCGCCGTGCCCAAGTTAGGCGAAGCGATTGAACGACCAGATGTAAGCCCAATCCGCTAATCGCAACCGCTTGCCAAGGTAACTCTTCAACCGCCATCCCCCAGGACAGTAATAGGATGATGCCGCCGATCAAGCCCCAGATTTGAATTGAAGTGGATGCTCGCCGCGAAACATGAGTTGCACTTTCAGTGGTCTGCTCAGCTGTATCGCTAGGAGTCGTGGTTGCTGAGGCTGCGATCGCACTCTCTTCCGCCTCTCCTGCCACTCCAGCTACTATCACCTTGAGCGCTTGCGTCTGATGCACCAGCCAGCCTAACCCCCAGCCCACAATGCCCAATGCGAGACTAATCTGCTGAATCTCTACCGCTTGAGTTGATAGGACACGCAGCACGAGCAGGCCCAGGGCATAGAGCAGGATCAGCGTAATTCGATTGAGGGGCGAAACGGTAGCATTCGACTGTTCAAACGGCTCCGTTGCAGTATCGATACTGACAGTTGGTGAGCGCTCTTGCCTGACGGTACGAATGAGCGCCAGCGTACCTGCGATCGCACCTCCGTATACGGCCAATAGGGGAATACGCTCTACCTGCCAGCCCCACTGCAACAGGCAAAGACCCAGAACGACGATAGTGCAGACCAAAGGAGCCTGTAGCTTGTGTCGATACAGGTAAATCACCACAGCGGCAAGGATGACAGTTGAGATCGCAATCGTGCCCAGACCAAGAATGCTCTGCCAGAGGTTGAGCTGATCCATTGCCCAGAAGTTGACGGGCACCAGCAGCAGCGTTAGAAACAACAGCGTGCGCGACGTGAGCTGCAAACTAGCCTGTCGGCTCGTCCAGTAGTAGCTGCCTCCAAGCACCAGTGTATAGAGCTGATTTGACATCTTTATAATTAGACTTGAAGAAGCTAAACCTCTTAAACCGAACAACGATGAGCTATTCGAGCAGCCTGAGTGATACAGAATGGGAGATTTTTGAACCGCTGTTGCTCCAGATGTTACCCCAGAAAAAGCGAACCCGACCGTGCAATTGGAGCAAACGGGCAATCGTCGATGGCATTCTGTACCAACTCAAAAATGGCTGTAATTGGGAAGACTTGCCCAACGACCTTCCCCCCTCCTCGACGGTCTATTGGCACTACAAACAGTGGCGCAATGCTGGAGTGTTTGAGGAGTTGATGCGAGTGCTCCATGAACAGATCCGTGAACAAGTTAAAAAAAATCGAAGTGGACGACTCTGATCATCATTGATTCACAAGCGGTCAAGAACACCTGCACCGCTAGTGTGGACTCCAAAGGGTTCTGTTTCTACAAAGCCACCAATGGGATTAAACGGCACCTGGCGGTCGATACGCTGGGGTTCCCCTTCTTTACCCACTGCACCAAAGCCAATGTTTCCGATGATGTCGGATTGATTGAGATGCTGACCTTGAACATTGACTATTTCAAGTCAAAACCGGTCAATATTCCCAAGATCACCATCCTGCTTGACCACGGCTATCATATCGATTTTCTCATTACAGAACTGGAGAAAATTTATCCCCAGATCATGACGAAAATCCGGTTTCAGTTGTCAACTAAGCCCTCCAAGCAAGAAAAGGCCGCACAAGGGAAATCTGGTTTTGTTCCGGCGGTTGCTCGTTGGGTGATTGAACGCTCCAATGCCTGGATGGAGCGCTGTAAAATCCTGGTTAAGAACTTTGAGAGAACCTTGGACAACGCCACGACCAAAATTAACCTCTGCTTTGTCAGGCTAATGCTTAAGCGCCTTGCTGCCTCTCCTTGAGATCTCAAATGGGTTCTATAGGCCAGCAGGACGGCGTACTGACCCGCTGCACTAAACTGAGACCACTGACTAGCGGCGAGTAGAGCCGAAGACAGCACCACCAGCACCACACCAATGCACAGCAGCCACACGACGCTCAGTTCAGCCATCAGGGACTGGGTAATCTGCGCCCAGCGGGGTGGTTGAATCGGCTGGATCTGCGATCGCGCCTGCTCTGCACCAGCATCTGAACCAGTTGATCCAGCAATCAGTTTCTGACGGCGACGGTCACGCCTGAAGCGTCGGGCGGATTGAGGATCTGGCTCATCGACAATAAATTGCCCACCGACTGTCGTTGCTGCCTCCAACTCCGCTGCGCTGAGCACTAAGACGTTATCGACATCCTCGACACTTGCCGCTTGAGCGATTGACACAGGACAGGATAGCTGCGTAGCTGCCAGTTGCCGTAGCTCTGTCTCTGAGATCCAGCTCAGCTGAACCAAAGTATCCAATCCAGCCAACAGCGATGGATCATCGGCTTCTACGGATAGTTCCAAACGAATCAGCGGGGAAGAGTCTGAGGAGGACGCCATAGGGCAATTATGTGACAAAATATGTCAGCAAATGGGAACATTGTGCCCCCAATCATGCCCTGATTTTCCTCTGACGGCTTATCTTATCTGTGCCAATTTAACAATTGTGTGGAGTATCCCGCTCTGGTCAGTGCAGCTCTGTAGCGCTAGCCAGTTCG
This sequence comes from Thainema salinarum CENA647, assembly GCF_057732415.1. Lineage (NCBI taxonomy): Bacteria > Bacillati > Cyanobacteriota > Cyanophyceae > Leptolyngbyales > Leptolyngbyaceae > Thainema > Thainema salinarum. Next base: position 3,984,236 of record NZ_JBYJZJ010000022.1, on the reverse strand, counting down.
GTAGTTCTACATTCGCTCCAGGGTTGGAATGCCCAGCAGCGAAAGCCCCAGCTTCAACGTTTTTGCCGTTAGGTGACAGAGCACCAAACGCGAGGTGCGCTGCGGTTCGTCAGCCTGAAGGACAGGACAGCGATCGTAGAACTGGTTAAACTTCTGGCTCAGCTCAAACAGATACTGGCACAGGCGATTGGGCAGCAGTTCTTCTTCCACTAAGGCCAGCACCTCATCCAGTTGCAGCAAATGCCGCGCCAACGCAAACTCAGTTTCATCTTCTAGCTGAATCGGATAATCCTCTGGCAGCGCTGCAAAATCAATCTCGCCCTTGCGGCTAATGCTCTGAATTCGCGCATAGGCGTAAAGCATATAAGGAGCCGTATTGCCCTGGAGCGCCAGCATTTTGTCATAGTCAAAAATGTAGTCCGTTGTCCGGTTTTGGCTGAGGTCAGCGTATTTAACCGCGCCGATACCAACGGTTTCAGACACCTGCTCGATGAATTCTGGCGATTCTTGGCGTTCTTCAGCTTCGATCCGCTGCTGCAGATCCTGAAGGGCATGTTCGACGGCTTCATCGAGTAAATCCTTTAGCCGCACCGTATCGCCAGCACGGGTTTTGAACTTCTTGCCATCCTTACCGCGCACCAGACCAAACGGGACGTGAATCAGCTCAACGGATTCTGGCACCCAGCCTGCTTTTTGGGCCACTTGGAAAACTTGAGCAAAGTGATTGGCTTGACCTGCATCTACCACATAGATAATCCGCTCAGCACCGTCCTGCTGAGTCCGATAGCGAATGGCGGCCAAATCCGTCGTTGCATAGTTGTAGCCACCGTCCGACTTTTTGATAATCAGTGGCAGCGGATCGCCTTCCTTATTAGTAAACCCGTCCAGAAAAACGCACATCGCGCCCTGATCTTCTACCAGCAGTTCTTTCTGATCTAGATCCTCGACAACATCAGCCAGCAGTGGGTTGTAGAAAGATTCGCCCCGCTCCTGTAGCTCAATATCTAGTCTGTTGTAAATTTCCTGAAATGCCTTGCGGGACTGTTCACAGAGAATCTGCCAAGCCTGATTCGCTTCTTCGTTGCCGGACTGGAGTTCAACCACCGCCTGCCGCGATCGCAACTGAAAATCTTCATCTTCGTCAAAGCGCTTCTTGGCTTCTTTGTAGAACGCAACTAAGTCACCAATGTCAACGGCTTCCGGTGATGTCAATGCCTGCGGGCACACGTCCCGCAAATGGGTGATCAACATACCGAACTGAGTGCCCCAGTCGCCAACGTGATTGAGCCGCAGAACATCGTGACCGACAAATTCCAGTGCTCGTGCGATCGCATCGCCGATAATCGTCGAGCGCAGGTGGCCGACGTGCATTTCTTTAGCGATATTGGGGCTAGAGAAGTCTACGATTACCTTCTGCGGCTGCTTTGTGGGTGGAATGCCCAGACGTTCACTCTTGAGCAGATTTTGCAGCTGGCTGACCAGATAGTCCGTCTTGAGCGTCAAATTGATAAACCCCGGCCCCGCAATTTCCGGCGGTTGGCAGCAGTCGCTGACATCGAGATTTTCGACAATCGCCTGAGCAATATCGCGTGGCTTTTGCTTCAGCGGTTTCGCTAATGACATCGCCACGTTGGCCTGATAGTCGCCAAATTTAGGATCTTTAGTGGGCACCAAGATCGGATCGGTTCCGGCCAGTTCATCGCCAAAGGCCGCAACTAAAGCTTGCTCAATCCGGTTTTTCAGCAGCGCAAGGGTGGATAACATAGAGCTTTGATTCAACAGGTCACTAGCAGAACACCGTCCATCATATTAAAACGTTGGTTAGACATCTTCCGCTACTAAAAACCAATAATGAAGCTATCGAAACCGACTAAAGCCGATTTAGCTGCTGCCTATGGTCAAACGTTGCCAGATATCATTGCACCCAACTTAAACGTGTTGTTTTGCGGTATCAATCCTAGTGTATATAGCGTTGCGGTGGGGCATCACTTCGGTCGTCCCGGTAATCGCTTTTGGAAAAGTTTGCACGCCGCTGGCTTTACCGATCGGCTGTTGTCCCCAGCGGAAGACGGTGATTTACTCTCCTGGGGCTATGGGCTAACCAATGTGGCCGATCGCGCCACTGCCAGAGCCGATCAGCTTGATCTGCAAGATTTTCAACAGGGCCGAAAAACGCTCACGGCCAAAGTCAAGCGCTATCAGCCAAAGTGCCTCGCCATTCTGGGCATCACCGCCTACCGCGCCGCCTTTGAACAGCCTAAAGCCGTCATGGGACAACAAGATGTAACCATCGGTGACACCATCATCTGGGTCTTACCCAATCCTAGCGGCCTCAATGCTCACTACCAACTTGACGACTTGAAACGAGTATATGGAGAATTACGGCTAGCCATAGAGTGATATCAGTTCATGAAAACCAACGCCGCTCGCCTCCTAGACACCCTCAGCATCGAATACGAAATCCTCGAATACGAAGTCGATCCGGATGATCTAGCCGCAGAAAGCGTAGCCGCAGAAAGCGTAGCCGAGAAAGTGGGACTACCACCGGAGCAGGTGTTTAAAACGCTAGTTGTGCGGGGCGATCGCAATGGGATTTGTTTCGCTGTCATTCCCAGCAACACGGAACTCGATTTGAAGGCATTGGCCAAAGTCACGGGCGATCGCAAAGTTGAAACCGTCTCGCTCAAAGAAGTGCAGCCGCTGACGGGCTACATTCGCGGCGGCGTGACGGTACTGGGCGCAAAAAAAAACTATCCAGCTTATGTGGACGAAACGGTGTATTTATTCGACAAAATCGCCGTTTCCGTCGGCAAGCGGGGCGGCATGCTGTACCTGTCACCGGATGATTATCTGCGGGCAACCGAGGCGAAGACAGGTGCGATCGCACGTGAAAAAGGGTAGCTTTACGTTTCTTGTTGCGCTCAATAACCTTTTCTAAAGCCATTCATCACAATTTGTGAGGAATTGAATGCGAACTTGATCCCGATTCGGTAACAAGACTCGGTAGAATACTTCAATAAGTCTGCTATTAGCCTGACTTATTAATCTGGCTTGCTGCATAGGGAAATATTCTGGCATGGAAAAATTAGTTGAAGGGTTGTGGAAGTTTCAGCAGGGCTATTTTTCAGCGCATAAGGATATGTTCGAGGAGCTGTCCCAAGGGCAAAATCCTCGGATTTTATTCATTTGCTGTTCCGATTCGCGCATTGACCCCAACCTGATCACCAATGCCAATGTGGGCGAGCTGTTCGTCATCCGCAATGCAGGCAATATCATTCCGCCGTTTGGGGCGGCCAATGGTGGCGAAGGCGCAGCGGTTGAATATGCGCTACAGGCTTTAGACATTCGACACGTGATTGTGTGCGGCCATTCCCACTGCGGTGCCATGAAGGGTCTACTCAAGCGCAGCAGCCTGGAAGAAAAGATGCCACTGGTTTATCAGTGGCTGAAACATGCTGAAGCGACGCTGAAGCTGATTCGCGAAAACTATAGCGATCGCACTGGCGAAGATCTGCTGGATCTGACCATTGCTGAGAATGTGCTGACTCAAATTGAGAATCTTCGCACCTACCCGGTGGTGCGCTCCAAGATTCACCGGGGGCAACTGGCGCTACACGCCTGGATCTTCAGCATTGAAACAGGTGAGATTCTGTCCTACGACCCGCAGACTCATACCTTCACCTATCCCTTCAGCCAGATTGAAGAATATTCAGCGGATGAACGGCCTTACCGCGAGAAATTCTTAGTGTGGCAGAAGAATTTCACGACGCCATCGGGACAAGCGAAAGAGGCAGAACGAGAAGCGGCTAAAGCGGCACAGAAAGCAATCACGCCGGAAGATGAAAAAGTTTTGCCCGGAATTAGTCGGTTGCCGCGTGAGCAGGCTCGGCGCATTTATCAGGGATCGTTTTAAGAACTTAACGTTAACCCAGACTATTGAGGGCTGAGAGGTAGGCAATGCTTGTCTTTCAGCCCTCAATAGTCTGGGTTTCAAGATTTTACAGGCGATTTAAAGCGGTTCAAATTGAAACAAATTTACCGATGCAAAACAAAATACAAAACGAACGGATGGATATTTTGGCGAATTTTTCGATAGGGTTGAGGAAAGATGAATCGGTTAGCGACCGTGCTGACGTATCGCAATGAGCAGAGGGATAACACCAAACATGATGGCTGGCAGAACACGACCGTTGGACTGTGACACCCAAGATTGACATTACGCATGATTGCCCCGTCCTTTTCTGCGATCGCACAAGCTTCGTTTCCCCAACTGACAGGCTCAGAAATCCTCACACGCCTGTTTGCCGTCATTTTGCTGATTAGCATCAATGCGTTTTTCGTCACGGCAGAGTTTTCGATTGTGTCGGTGCGGCGAACTCGGATTAACCAGTTAGCTTTAGTTGGCGATGTGCAGGCAAAGACGGTGCAGGGTCTCCAGCAAAGCATCGATCGGCTGCTCTCGACTACGCAACTCGGCATTACCCTATCGAGTTTGGCGCTAGGCTGGATCGGCGAGAGCACAATGGCGGTGCTGATTCTGTACCTGATCGGCCAACTGCCGCTGCCTCAAGCCACGCTGGAAGTCATGGCGCACTCGATTGCGCTGCCGCTAGCCTTTTTCATGATTGCCTATCTGCAAATTGTGTTGGGTGAACTGTGTCCCAAGTCGGTGGCGCTGATGTATTCCGAGCAGTTGGCGCGATTTCTGGGGCCACCCAGCCTGGCGATTGCACGTTTTTTCAATCCGTTTATCTGGATTTTGAATCAGTCCACCCGCTGGCTGCTGCGACTGGCAGGCGTTCAATACACGGGTCAAAGTTGGTATACCCGCGTCACTCCGGAAGAACTGCAGTTGATCATCAGCACCTCCAGCGAGTCGATTGGTTTGGAAGCGGAAGAGCGGCAGTTGCTCAACAACGTGTTTGAGTTCGGCGAAGTCACCGCTGGCGAGGTGATGGTACCCCGGACGAGTATTATTGCGATCGCAAAAGACGCGACGTTTCAAGCGCTGCTGACGGAAGTGGCCACTTCAGGGCACTCTCGCTATCCCGTGATTGGTGAATCCTTTGATGATGTTTGCGGCATCATTCATTTCAAAGAGCTAGCAGAACCGTTGGCCAAAGGCGAACTCAATCCCGCAGTCAGGATCGAGACTTGGGTTCGTCCGGCTCGCTTTGTGCCAGAATATACGCCGCTAAATGAACTGCTGCACCTGATGCAGCGTTCAGGGCAGGCAATGGTGATGGTCGTGGACGAATTTGGCGGCACGGCGGGTTTAATCACGCTTAAAGATGTTGTGGAAGAAATTATCGGCGATTCCTCGGAGCCGGAAAGCGATGAAGAACCGGTTGTGAAAGTGCTAGACGAGCGCACCTTCGTCGTGCAGGCTCAAATCGATATCGAAGAAGTCAATGATTTGCTGAACGTCGAATTACCGATCGCCGAAGACTATCAAACCCTGGGCGGTTTCCTGATCGACCAAATGCAAAAAATTCCCAACGAAGGCGAAGCGCTGCACTACGGTTCGCTAGAATTAACCGTCATATCGGCGACCGGCCCCCGCCTAAACACCATTCAAATCCAGCGACAAGAAGAATCAGCCGATGACCTAGTGTTGGAGGCCGAACTATTGGATGACATTGCCTTAGCGGATGCTGCCGATCGTGAGCAGGACGAACAAGGGGGCTTGTCTTCAAACACGATGCCTTCACCGCTGCACACCCATGCCTGGATTGATGACCCAGCAGAGCAGGCCAATGAGCGCTCAGCTGATCACGTGAATGATCGCTCCAGTGACTATCTAGACCATTTCAGTGAAGACTTCAACGACAACTCAACTGATCACCTGACTAATCACCGAACCAATCGGCCCAATCAGCCATCCACCGACAATCAGCCTGAATCTGCTAACGAAAATCTGTTTTAGGAATTTCCTCGTCTGTCAATTGTCATTCAGGTTTTATACTTCTGTCATAGGTTTGTCAACTCGGCTGCTTATTCTAGGAAGCGTAGGGAAAAAGTGCAGGACAAAGACGCACTCTACCAATTCCATAGCCCCCTACTTACCTAGTGATTAAGCAACCGGACACACACATGACTAACGATATTCATTCCCGTAAGACTGCTGCTTGGAAAAAGCCTGTAACCTATCTGTCGTTGATGCTGATGGGGGCAGGCATTGCTACGGCTGGCAGCATTGCCGCTAATGAATATAGCTCTGGCACCAATGTGGCTGTAGCTCAAGAAGCTGTTGAACCTGAAACGGCTGAACCTGGAATTGAGGTGGCTCCTGTGCCCTCTACGAGTCAAGGATTAGGTGCGATCGCAGCCAGTGGTTCCAACTTTATTAGCGATGTCGTCGAGAAAACTGGCCCTGCGGTTGTACGAATCGATGCGACTCGCACGGTGCAGTCTCAGGTGCCTGAAGCTTTCAGTGATCCGTTTTTTGAGCGCTTCTTTGGCTCTCAGGTGCCCATGCCGCCCCAAGAACGAGTACAAAGCGGCGTCGGCTCCGGCTTTATCATCAGTGACGATGGTCATATCATCACGAACGCCCACGTCATCGATGGTGCAGATCGAGTGAGCGTCACGCTCAAAGATGGCCGCACGTTAGATGGCGAAGTATTAGGAACTGACCCGGTAACCGACGTGGCGGTGATCAAAGTCAACGGCGAAGAAAACCTGCCCATCGTTAAGTTGAGCAATTCCGACCAGCTTCGGCCCGGTGAATGGGCGATCGCAATTGGTAATCCCCTCGGTTTAGACAACACCGTAACTGTGGGTATCGTCAGCGCTACTGGGCGCTCCAGCGGTCAAGTCGGTGTACCGGATAAGCGAGTCGATTTCATTCAAACCGACACGGCCATCAACCCTGGTAACTCTGGTGGCCCGCTGTTGAATGATCGCGGTGAAGTGATCGGCGTGAATACCGCCATCATCCAAGGTGCACAAGGCATTGGCTTTGCTATCCCAATCAACGAAGCCAAGCAAATTGCTGAAGAACTAATCACCAATGGCACGGTTGAGCACGCTTACTTAGGTGTGCAAATGGTCACGCTCGATCCCCAGGTGAAGTCTGAGATCAACAGCAATCCCAACAGTAACCTGTCTGTTGATGAAGATGAGGGCGTTCTCATTGTGAAGGTAATGCCGAACTCGCCAGCCGCTAAAGCGGGTATCCGCGCTGGCGACGTGATTCGGGGCATTGACGGTGAAGCGGTTGAAGATTCAGAATCGCTCCAGCAGTTGGTATCCGAGAAGCGAGTTGGCGATCAGTTAAATCTTGATGTTCGCCGCAACCAGCAAGATGTTGAGCTTTCGGCCCGGTTAGAGTCGATGCCGAACCAGTAGACTCCTAACGTTTGAGGATTCCTCTAAAGCTCATTATCATTACCGTTTCATTCACTCTCTATCTGTGGAAAGTACCTTGCAGCGCCCGTTATAGGGCGCTTTTTTGTATCAGTTTTGGCATCGATTAATGAATCAATCTAGCTTTCTGTAGTCAAATTAGATAGATAGTTACACGACTTGGCAAAGTTTAGTGAGATAAACCGAAGATGTGTCTCTAGGAGCGATCGCAATCAGCGATGATGCAGATAGTAGAGTTAAACACCGCAGAGACCGATGCTTCCACTAGTCGGGATACCCAGCACGATTGAAGCCGGGATGGCGGCCTACCGAGATCTCTTTGCTCGTCAAGCCGGATTTGCTCCTTCAGTCGTTCAATTTGATCTCGTACTTTACGCTCAAACTTGAGTAATCGGCGGATCGGCTCGCTTTCCCGCTCAGCCTGCGTCGTATCGAGCATCGTCCGTCGGCCTAACATGGCTTCTTCTACCTGAGCCGCAATCACTGGCCCCACCTTGCCTAGATCCTCTCGAATAGTGTTCACTTTCAAGGCTGCCCGTAGCAAAAACTCTAAATCACCATCTAAGTCACCCGGACGGACACCAGTTGCATCCTGCCCAGAATAATTTTTGCCGACAAAGTGATAGATCATCACCTCATTGGCTTTTTGTCCGTGCCGATCAATCCGACCATTCCGCTGTTCAATCCGATTTGGGTTCCACGGAATTTCGTAGTGAATCAGATTAGAACAGTGGTTTTGTAAATCTAAACCTTCCGATGCCGCATCCGTTGCCAGCAAAATCCTGACATTGGAAATATCTGGCCCAGCCTGTGAAATGCCGCCTTTACCCGTTCCCGCTCATCTGAATTCATACCGCCATACAGCGTCATCAAGCGCTCATCCTGAGCCAATCCTTGAATTGCTAGCAGGTCAAACAACCATTTCTGCGTTGTGCGATATTCGGTAAAGATAATGACTCGTTGTTCTGACCACTTTCCATCTGGTCGGATGTGAGTGTTAATCCAATCCAACAAAGCCTGCGCCTTAGCATCTGGACGTGTAGATGCCGTCTCAGCCCAACTTTGCATAAAGCGCAGTAAATCTTGTTCCTCTGCACTGAGGCTATGAAAGAGCTGGGAGCTGGATGCGATCGCATCATTGGTTGACTCTTCATAAATATCGTCATCGGCAAAGACTTCCTCAATCTGATCCAACTGACGGCGCAGGATTGAGACCGAAGGCTTTGAAAGCTGTCGATGCGATCGCGATTTTCCTTCTTTAACGGTCTTTTCGTGCTGCTGTAGAGTTGATAGAAACGCGGCTGGGGAGGAAAACAGGCGTTTCTTTAAAAGCTTCAACACGAACTCTGTGGCGACCAGTTCTACCTTGTCATCTTTTGCTCCACTACACTGCAGCTCGGTATAACGCTTCAAGGCTTCATTCACTTCCTGCTCGGTATCGGTATAATCCACCGCTAATGCTTCTCACGCCCGCCTTTTAGCGCTCAAGTTGCGATCGTTTTTCCGGCAACGGAAGGATTGAAAGCGTGTTCATCTAAGCAATGTGTCTGGGAGCAGGTCACTTTCTTGAGAGAAAAATTAGAGTAAGACTGTAGCGATATTTTGAGGGTGCTCTAATGACGCCAGCGGAACACCAAGAACTCTTACAGTGCAGTCAACGCATCGCGGAACTACTGTACCAGGAAGCCTGTGAGCAAAACCAGCCGATGGCAAATTTGGGAGCCATCGAATCAACGGTGCGCGCTCAAGTGCAAGAACACGTCACGCCAGTCATTGGGGAGTTTTTTGCCAAACCGTTACCGGCACCGACGAAGGATATCCCCGCCAACTAGAGAGCATTCTGGGCCGGTTATCCCTCAGTAGTGAACAGGCCAAACAACTCGGTGTCCGTCCCCGACAACAGGTCAGCCCTTATTTAGAGCTGTGCTGTCTGCGCCAAAGCGCAATTGTTTCTTATGCCCAAGCGGCGATTGAAGTAGAGGTGCAAACGGGACGACGGGTGAGTGCGAAAACGCAGCAGCGGTTGGAGGCGCGCCATGACTTCGAGCTGCCCACGAGTGAGGTCCCGGTTGAGCAAATGAGCCTGGATGGCGGCATGATTCGCTTGCGCACGCCGCTGGGGGAAGCGGCTGAGTGGCGTGAATATAAAGCCTTGAATTTGGGTGAGCAGCATCAGGGCATGGCCTGGTTCAAAGACAACGAACACCTGATTGAGTGGGCAAATGACCTCCCCTTAGCCCCGATAGTGGACTGCCTGGGCGATGGTCATGATGGGGTTTGGGGCATCTATGCCCAGATTGGCAACGACCACCAACGTCACGAAATCCTCGATTGGTTTCACCTGATGGAAAATTTGCATCAAGTCCAAGCCACTCCAGAAGCACTCGAAACCGCTCGCAGCTTTCTTTGGCAGGGACAAGTAGACGCTGCTATGAATGTGTTTGAGGTGAGCGAGTCGGAAGCAGCACGTCGCTTCTGTGGCTATCTAGAGCGGCATCGTGACCGCATCCCCAATTATCGTTACTACCAAGAAGAAGGGTGGCCGATTGGCTCGGGGGATGTTGAGTCCTGGGTGAAGCAAATTAACCAACGCACGAAGATCCCTGGCGCTGCCTGGAACGCTGAGCGGGTGCCGCAGGTTTTAGCGCATCGTTGTGCTTACCTCAACGGCAGGCTCTCACCTCAGAGATGTTTTTCTCTGTAGAAGGTGACCTACTCCCATGTGTCTGCTTTTCCGAGTTGCGATCGTCTTTCCGGCAACGGAAGGATTGAAAACACAGAGCAATTGTGTAAGCGACTATTAATCTATGAGAGTAAATCTCGCGGGGCGCTCAAATTCCTATCCCCGCCGCAAGCGGACGGGGCATTACGGAATTTGCCCTTCGGGACGCACTCCCGCGCTACCACTAACGTGGCAAGCCACGGGGAATTAGACCCACAGAGATTAAAATCGTCTTTACAGAGAGTTGAAAGTACTTAAACTGGCCGGGAACCAAAAATCAAATATGGTTACTCGGCTAGAAATTAAGGATCTTTTCTCGTTCGCTGAGATCTTTGAAACTATTTGGCTGCCAGTAAACTGGTCTGTATCGTTTTGGTGGACAAATAAAGTGACGCTGTGACATTCAATTTGACGCCACGGACAAATAAAGCGACGCACCATAGGAGAATAACTGCACAAAAAAAGCGGGGGCAGTTGCCCCCGGCCAGCTTAAGTACACCAAGTTTGCAGAACACCAATACTAAATGTTTGGATCTGATGGATATTAATAGGCCAGACCCATACTCCGAGTGGTCTCGGCATTGCTTAAGTATACGCGGATACTCAAGAAGTCCGTCGGGCAAGCTGTTTCGCAGCGCTTGCAGCCTACACAATCTTCTGTGCGGGGAGAAGCGGCGATTTGACCTGCCTTACAACCATCCCAGGGCACCATTTCTAGCACGTCAGTCGGGCAAGCCCGTACGCACTGGGTGCATCCAATACAGGTGTCGTAGATTTTGACTGAATGGGACATTGAATAACAGCTCCAATCTACTAGATGTAAACTGTTGGATCTTAAAGGTACAAACGTAACCTTGGTAAAGACCAAACAACTGTGTTCTACAGACGAGTCCAGTGTACAGCAAGGGTTTTACTGGTTTTTCCAGACTTGCACAAAACTTCAAGGAACGTAATAAGACTGTTGTGACGGTGTAACATGTCTCATTTGTGTTTCATCCTCGCCAAAGCTTTGTCAGATAGGCTTTTTCAGTGATTTATGGGCTTTCCAACAATTGGAAAGATCCTTAATTATCTATAGATTTAGCTTTGTCAAAACCGATCGAGTTGAAACAATATGTTTATCTAAGCCCAGCTCTTGCGGTGGAACTCCAACGGCTAAGGCCACGAGCTGCGAGAGGTGCAGGACAGGTAAGCCCAACGGTTCACCGATTACCCGTTCAACTTCCGGTTGGCGAGAGTCCAAATTCAGATGACACAGGGGGCAGGGTGTAACCATGCAGTCTGCGCCAGATGCAATCGCAGCTTTGAGATGTTTACCAGCCATTTTGAACGACTGCTCTGTTGCATAACTGGAAATGGGCCAGCCGCAGCATTGAGTCCGTCCCTCGTAGCTCACAGGCGTTGCTCCCACGGTGCGAAAGACGTTTTCGAGGGCGACTGGATTAAACGGATCGTCGTAGGGCATGACTTCCTGCGATCGCAACAAGTAACAGCCATAAAACGCCGCACATTTTAGGCCAGAGAGTTTACGCACCACGCGCTTTTGCAGTTCTTCAAGTCCGTAGTCGCTGACTAAGGCCCAGAGCAGGTGCTTCACTTCCGTTGTGCCTTTGCAAGGTGAACAGCCTTCTTGTTTGAGTAGACCGTTGATCTGATTGAAGTAATCGGGATTGTTTTGCTGGGCGTCTTTTAAGCGCTCATCTACGTGACCAATCACGCCCTGGCAGGTGCTGCAATGGGTCAGCAGCGGCAGATTTAGTTCCTCGGCCAGGGCAATATTGCGAGCGTTGACGGTGTCTTCCAGCAGGCGTGACTCTTCTTTGAACGTGCCGGAGCCGCAGCAGGAGGCTTTCTTCAGTTCGATTAGATTGATGTCGAGGGCTTTGGCTAGAGCGCCCGTTGATAAATACAGCTCGCGGCAGGCTCCCTGAGCGACACAGCCGGGAAAATAGGCGTAGGTTAAACTCATGAATCGTTCTGTTGAATCGTTATGTGGCGAACAGGTTGAGATCTACTTCTATCTTCCCTTGCAAATTTGGGATTGAGCTGAACTCCTTACACTCCTTTAAGCTCTGTGGCATTCTAGCCTCCCTTGTTTGCATAAACTCTTCTGGCTGTAGGATGCGAGAAAATGGGTCCAGCCTATAATTTTCAAGTGGTTGGTGCCAAAAATGTCCAAACAGCATGATGGGGGAAAGGCGTGCAGCTTAAGCAAGCGATTATCGTTCACAAAGCCGGAGATCATCAAAGCCATCGTTATGCGGAAGTCTGCGCCCAGCAGTTGGAGGCACGCGGCTGCCGTGTCTTAGTCGGGCCGAGTGGGCCAAAGGATAATCCCTACCCGGTGTTCTTGGCCTCGGCTCCGCAGCCGATTGATTTAGCCGTCGTTCTGGGTGGCGACGGTACAGCTTTAGCTGCCGCGCGCCACTTGGCTCCTGAGAATATTCCTCTTCTGGCGGTTAATATCGGTGGTCATCTAGGTTTTCTAACCGAGTCGGCAGAGTATTTTCTAGATACCGAACACGTTTGGAATCGACTGGAATCTGACCATTTTGCCGTTCAGCGCCGCATGATGCTGAAAGCTCAGCTGTTCGAAGGCAACAATCGCATTGATGCAGAACCCGCCAGTGATACCTATCTGGCGTTAAATGAAATGTGCGTCAAACCCGCTTCTGCCGATCGCATGATCACCTCGATTTTGGAAATGGAAATTGATCAGGAAGTGGTGGATCAGTATCAGGGTGATGGTCTAATCGTCAGCACCCCCACCGGATCGACCTGCTACACGGTGGCCGCTAATGGGCCAATTATTCACCCCGGCATGGATGCGATCGCAGTTACGCCCATCTCACCCCTCAGTCTCTCCAGCCGCCCAATCGTGATTCCACCCGGCAGCATGGTCAGTATTTGGCCGTTAGCGGATCGGGAACTCAACACCAAGCTGTGGATGGATGGCGTGTTAGCAACAGCAATCTGGCCAGGACAGCGTGTGGATATCTGGATGGCCAACTGCATGGCCTCCTTCATAATCCTGAAGGAAAATCATTCCTACTATCAAACTCTGCGCGAGAAGCTAGATTGGGCAGGGGCCCGAATTCGCTACAGCAATAATCACCGCAACTAAACATCTAAAAAAGTGATTGTGCGGCTGCCTTGCAGCCGCACAATCACTTTTTTGTTATGTCAACGTTAGTTTTTGATCAATTTGGGAATTCTATGCCAAACGGCAATTTGCCGTCCATCAGGTTCATTTGTGTATCTACTAAATCCCAAACTATGTCAAATTTAAAACCCGTTCATATCGATCCAGACACCGTGATTTGGATTGAAGCTAATGATGCTGCAACTCCCGTTCCTGACGTCGTTCCCGCTCGCACACCCGTCGGCGTTAGCAATGGTCATCCCGAACTGAATGGTGGCGAACCCGAACAGGGCCGCGTCTCAAAAGGTTGGCTGCCCTCACGCACCGATGCCTTGGGCCGGATGACCGACTTAATGCCGCCCACGACTGAGCAAACCGCTGATTCTGACAGCGCGATTCAGCACCCAGCTCTGGATCAAACGATTAAGTCCTACACTAAGTACGCACTGGGCGCGTTTCGCAATGACCAGGACATGAATGCCGTCAAGAAGGTGACGCTGGAGTTTGGCGTCAACCTCAGCGGCGTCGGCGGTGTGCCTTACATTGCCTCTGGCACCGTCGGCTGCAATATCAAAATCACCGTCGAGTGCGACTTCTCCAAAGAAGACTCCTAATCAATCTCAACGCTTCCCACAAAACCCAAAAGGGATTCTCCCACGATGCGGAGAATCCCTTTTTTAAGTACCAGGACGCTGATCGAGTTCTGGGGGCAAGTGGCTGCGATCGCAATGTTTCATCAAGAGCGGCCCGTGAACATCAAACTTGACGATGCTGACGGAGGCAACGGGCAGATTAATGCGATCGCGATAGCGGCCAATGTCAATTCCCAACAGGCTGCACAGAATAATTCGAATTGTTGCCTTGTGCGACACGATTAGCACGTTGCCTGACGTGTATTTTTCCTCAATTTCCGCCATCACTAAATTAGCGCGACTGGCAATCTGAATCGACGTTTCACCACCCGTCGGCGGATTCCAAGCGGGTTCCGTTAGCCAGTGGACGTAATCCTCTGTATATTCTGCCTGTACCGCTTCCGGCGTCTTTCCTTCCCACTCGCCGTACTGAATTTCTTTCAGCCCGTCGCGCAGTTCCATGCTCATTCCCGTGGCGTCGCAGAGCGGTTTTGCTGTGGCAATGGTGCGCTTCATCGGACTGACGTAAATCGCCTGCCAGTTAAATGAACGATATTTGTCAGCGAACGCTTGCGCCATCTGGTGTCCTGCCGCCGTCAGATCGGGGTCAAGTGCCCCACAGTATCCGCCTGTCTGACTAGCGGTTGTTTCCCCATGACGGAGCAGATAAACACAAAGACTCATAGTAAGTTCTCAGCCAGCATCTGATATATCATTCGACTATAAAACTAACCCTATGTGTTGAAAGAGGCATGCCTCTTTCAACACATAGGGTTAGTTTTCTCATATATTGCACCGACTAAAATCTAGGATCATCCTCAAAAGGATGACCGACGCGCCACTCCAAGTCCAAAAACTGAGAACTCAAAGTGATTTTAGTCCGTGCCAGTGTGAATGTGACTACTTTGAACGACGTCTGCGCTGGCGATGCTTAGCCATTTCTTTTCGCTTTGCTTTTTCTGCAGGCGTTTCAAAGTAGCGCTTTTTCTTCATGTCTTGGAAGATGCCGGCCCGTGAAACTTGCCGCTTAAAGCGACGCAGAGCCGATTCAATTCCTTCGTTTTCGCCCACAGTAACTTGAGTCATATCGATGCCAAAATCTCCAAAGTTGTTGACTGTTCATCCTGTTGCGATAAATGTTGAAATCCCCGACAGCTATGGCAATCACCTAAGCTTGCCGGGGCATTGAGTGACAAAAAGCGGGCTTAACCGTAAAATTCTATTTTTCTTATCGAAAATGAATAAAGATCTACCCTTGCCAATCTTCTGTGGAACTGGTTTAGAAGCGACGTTTGCCTCTGCCACCACCAGAATTTGAATTGCGATTTTCGCGAGGCTTGGCTTTATTGACCCGTAGATCACGCCCCATCCACTCAGCTCCATCTAGAGCTTCAATTGCAGCATCCTCTTCGGTTTCAGAGCTCATTTCAATAAAAGCAAACCCCCGTAGCCGTCCGGTTTCACGGTCAGTGGGCATATGCACTCGGCTGACGGAGCCGTATTCAGCAAAGGTTTCTTCTAGATCTTGCTGAGTAATGTCGTAAGACAGATTGCCTACGTAGATCGACATGGAGAATCTCCAAGATTAAGGGTTTATAGAAGCGGAAATCCGGAGAAACGCCCCTTCAAATATTGAGATTGAAATATTGAGGTTTCAGAACCGAGCACCATCTTCACCGACTGACTATAACACAGGAGCCCAAGTGATAGGGGCGATTTGACTATATCTGTTACAGAGTCCAACGATTGGGCAGCTTGTGTAAACAGATGACGTTGGTTTCAAAACTTGGTGCAAAACACTGCCACATCCAGCTCACATTTCAACGGACTCGGTGCTAAAGTGCTGAAGGATTATGTGACCTTATCTCTCACTTCAGGATTTGTCGATTATGCCTCTCAATCGGCGCAACTTTTTAGTCCTCACGCTCAGCGGAACTGCAGCGGCGGGAATCAGTAGCTTGACCAGTTGTACCCGCAGTCGTTTGACTGCAACTGAAGGACAAGCGACTCCGGCTGCTGAATCGTCATCTCTTGTGGACGCAGCAGTTCCCCCTGTCCGTTCTTCTCCTGCTCCGGTGGGCATGAAAGCGCCTGTTAAAGGTGATGTGCGACTGGCGGTCTTTAGCGATCTCAACAATGCTTATGGCTCAACTGACTACATTCAAGAAGTGACTGATGCCGTGCGCCTAATTCCAGAGTGGGAGCCAGATTTGGTACTGTGTGCGGGCGATATGGTGGCGGGGCAGAAGCGATCGCTAACTCAAGCCCAAATTCAAGCCATGTGGAACGGTTTCGATCAGTTTGTTTATGCGCCGATTCGGCAGGCTGGACTGCCGTTTGCTTTTACGCTGGGCAATCACGATGCCTCTAGCGTGATCAGTAACGGCGGCTATGCCTATGCTTTGGAGCGGGATTTAGCCAAGGCATATTGGACTGATTCGAATCGTGAATTGGGCGTTGAATTTGTTGACCGCAGTGGCTTCCCGTTCTACTACAGCTTCGTGCAGAACGATATTTTCTATCTGGTTTGGGATGCTTCTTCTGCAACTGTCTCGCCACAAGAAATTGCCTGGGCGGAACAAAGCCTAGCGAGTGAAGCGGCGCAGCAGGCTAAGCTGCGGCTGGTGCTGGGACATCTGCCGTTTTATGCGATTTCACAAGGACGCGATACGCCCGGAGAGTTCCTGACGGATGCTGAGCAGTTGCGATCGCAACTGGAATCCTACAATGTCCACACCTATATTTGTGGCCATCATCACGCTTACTATCCGGGACGGGTGGGCAATCTCCAGTTTCTGCACTGTGGAGCGTTAGGTAGTGGGCCGCGCACTTGGTTGGGATCAACCGCCGCCGCTATTCATACATTAACTATTATGGATATTACGTTTGACGAGACTGCACCTAATGGGGCTTCAGTTGTCTATACCACCTATGACATGACGACTGGAGAAGAGGTGCTACTGTCTCAGCTACCTGAAGCAATTAATGGGCCGACTGGCCAAGTGATCCGGCAGGGCGCGCTCGGATGAGGCTGGCAATGAGGTGAATGGTTTAAGAAAGCCCAGATAGTATTTGTGAGCAGCACATGTCGTGTACTGCTCACAGAAGAAAAGCTATCTGGCTTCACGTATGGGTATCGATTAGGAAATCTAATCTAGAAAACTTAAGATTTGAGAAGATACTGGCAGTGAACTGTTCGTCGCGGAGACAGTATCTTCTGAAATCCAAGATACGCCCAGTGTGAGATACAGCAAGAACGTCAAGATAGCGGCCTGAATAAACCGAATAGGCACTACACCTCCTAATTTTGTTGTCTACAAATTCCTTACTGTATAAATTATATTTATTAATTGGATCAAATTCAAGATTCCGCGCTACTCAAATCAGAATAAATACGGAATCTGCAATGCTCCATTGGATAGATTTTAGCTAAGTCAGGGTTGGAGCCTCGTTTTTTTACTGAAAGGCAGCATCGTTTTGTTTCGATTTGTTCAGAAGGTTGAATTGGGAGACTGCAAGTTCAAGTTGGATCGAGGTTTGACTCTGGATACTCGATAGTGGAGGACGCTGGCGGGGACGCGAATTGTTGGGCTGGAGCGGCAAAGGCAACGAAGAATAAGGCATTTGGCATCAGGCGATGCACGGCAATCTGATACATTTCGGCTTCGTTGCGGCGGCGAAAGCGGGCGATGGCAATGTTCTGGCAATTGGGCAGGCGGCGATAGACCACCCACGGATGAAGCTGGTCGTGATATTGCATGGTCTTGTGAGGGTAAAATGAGATGCGAAAACGAGAGCTGACCTACGTTCTGGTTGGTCGCTCAATGTTTCTAAACTTATGCGCCATTATGACGTGTCAATTGGGCGTACGTCAATATGGCGTGTCATTTTGGTTCGATGAAAAAAGACAGGCGACCCCAGGAAACGAATTCACCGATTGAAGAACTGCGAATTCAGCGCACAAATCTGTCGCAAGCTGAGTTTTCGGTTCATTGTGGGATTCCGCTGCGGACGTATCAGCGCTGGGTATCGGGTGCAACCGAAGCAAAGCTGACCCCGCAACAGTGGAAGGCTTTAATGCAGATTCTGAATATTCAATCTGTTGATGAGATACCGGATAACTTTGCGGCAGATCAGTGACTTGCGACTGCTTTAGCGGAAGTTAAGAGGTAGTTGCGGGAAGATAGACTATTTCTTATGGATTTTAGGCGGAGGTGAGAGACGTTGGGCAATTGTATTTGTAGCCTAAAATCCTTACATAGCGAGGTTCTCAAGAAAAATTCAAAAAGCTTCTAAATTCATTCTAAACGTCCGGATTTTCCCTGGCTCCACACAAGCTCTTGCTCGATACTAAATCTTGTTGAGCAAAAGAGATTGAAGTATGAACTTAGCAAACCTGCTAAACAGGACACCCCAATTGCCTGAACCAGTATTCGGGGTAGTCAAAGAAATCATTACAGCTCAAAAAACAGGCCGAATAGCAGCAATGGGAAGCTACTGGCCTGCCGAACTATATAATGTCAATCAGTCAATAACCTTAATGCCAGGAGATAAAGTTCTTGTAGTAGCAAGAACAAAGATCACTTTACTTGTCATTCCAGTGGATGATAGAGCTACAGACAATTCACCGGAACGATCTAATCGCTATCAGTATGCTGTTGGATTTTCTGTATCAGAATGGTCTTACGCTTCTAAAAGAGCACCTTGGTTTATGTTCTTTAGATGAAAACACTATATCTGATTCGCTTTCTGGATTTCCTTGTCTACTTTCTCAACTTGTTTTGGAGCATCCATGCTTGCGAAAAGATGTTTAGATTCATCAAAATACTCTATGCTTTTTTGCCCTTTTCCCATACTTAGGTAAGTCAATCCTAGCCGATATGAGGATTCAGCCATGTCAAATTTTGCCCCGATTTTACGGGAAAGCTCAGAAGAGATTTCCAATAATTTAATAGCTTGATCGTTTTTACACCAGCTTCTATATATTTCTGCAATGCAATTCATGGCTTTCACCTTTGCTTGAATATAGTTTTTTGAATCTGCAATGTGAAGAGCTTCATTGTATTTCCTTAATGCAGCTTCATTATCGCCTAAATTCTGATACGTCAGACCCAAAAAAATTCTTTTGCTAGTAATTCCCCAAAGAGCCAGATTTGAATCATTCATTTCAGCTTTTTCTGTCAAGGCAATTATTTGTTCCTTTTCATATTTCAAAGCTGAATATAGGAAAGCTATACAAAAGCAACAGGTTAGCTCGTACCTCGCATTGCAACGCATTTTCTGTGCCATTAAGTAAGCTTTTTCAAAATCAACTAAAGCTTCTCTGTAATCTAAAATGTCTATTTTGCAAAGGCCAATATTAACCCAGGAGACAATTCGCAGATCGTTAAGTCTTGACTTATTGTCTCGAACTAGCAAGCTCAATTCATGCGGTTTTACTCTAATAGCAGATTTCGCTGAATTTTTATGAGACTTAATAGCTAAGACAATATCTCCTTTCATCCAGTAAGCATCACCTAATCTATTGAATAGCTCTGCTTTATAGCTATTAAGATCTACTCTTTCTATGATTAGATTGATTGATGAAATAAGTTTTTCGAAGAGACCGAATACTTGCAGCATTGAAGATAAATCTGTCTGAGGGGAATTTTGGCTTTTCCGATCTCGCAGCATAGTTGCTGCACACTTCAGAAAGTCTTGTATTTCTAAGTGATGATGATAAGCTTCAAAGGCAACTAATGCGTCCTCGGCTACCTCGATTAACATAGAATTTTGAGTCCAAAAATCAGCGGCTTTTCGATGGCATTCCTCGTAGCCTCCATCCATTATCAGCCTTTGATATGCTTCAGCGCGAATGACTGGATGTAGCCAATATTCTTCGCAATCAGTATCTATATGAAATTCTATTAGTGAGCGATTCCTTAAAGACTTTATTATGTATCTGTGGCTCTTATCTGGCATATCCCACAGTAGACGACAAACTCCTTCTATAGAAATTCTAGGGATATCTTGATAGCGATAACAGCCCATCCTGCACAATAACTTATAAGCATCTACATCATTTTTTTTCAGCCGATCAAATTGTTGTTTGACAAGATCAGCTAAATCACGTTCAATTAGCAAGTCATCTTGATTAGCTTGCCAATAAGCATCTATACTACTTGCAAAATCCTCTTGGATAGCACTACTAATGATAGTCATTGCCTTCGCATTACCACCATAAGCTTTATGCAGTGCTTCAAGAGATTGTTTTTTTGTATCAAGGCCACTGTTCTGAAAAAACAATTGCCAAGCTGGGAAATCTAAATTTTTAAGACAGTAGTGCTGTACTGTAACACTAGCTTCGCTTATACGTTCTCTACTCGTAATAAGAGTAGTAGACTGTATATTCGGATCAGATAATACTCTTAACAGATCAACATAGCTTCGATGTGCTTCTATGAATTTGCCTGCTGAATCTAATGCAGGTTCTAGATTGTCTATAAGAATACCAATAGCCTCAGTTTGAAGCTTGCGTTTGAGTCGATCAAGAGATACTAAAAATTCTCGACCTAGCTCTTCTCCCAATTGTTGCAACTTCTCTTCCACTAAGCTTTCAGCAGAGGCAATATTTCTCGTCTCAGTAGCAATCGGAAACTCTAATATCTGATCAAATCTTAGCTGGAGATATTTTTTTGCTAACGTTGTTTTACCAACACCACCTCTTGCCTGAATGACTATAACTTTAGCATTTTGTTCTTTGATGATATTGTCTAGGTCAATAATTGCATTTTCCCTGCCTATAAAATTAGGATCTATTTGTGTGGCAGGGAGATAGTCTTTATTGGAAAGTTCTAGGTTGAAAGCTGTGAAGAACTTTTTTAGGGTTTGTTTGTCAACCCCTTCATTATCTAAAACTCTTCTAATTGTTTTGGTATCTTTTATGCCGGTTATTTCAATTAGCTCCTCCTGAGTAACTTCACGCCCGGTTTCAACCTGCCATTTTTGCAGGCTGTTGCAGAGCCTTCGAAAGGCATCAGGAGTTAATCTATGGGCACGGATACGGGTTCGCTTGGCTGTACTCATGAAAATATTAAATTCCGGATCTAGGAAATCAAGGTGAGTTTGTGGATGTTAAGACTAGTGTGCCCACAATCCAGCGATAAGGCTAAATTATTAGCTCACAACCATGAAAACTAGGGGAAATGGGCGTTTTGCTGTTTGGGCTATAGGAAATTTTGATCTTCTGCACTTCTTCCCTGGTCGTTTTCGTCTTATTGCGAGAGACTTTGAGCAAATCCGATGTTGCGTTGAGGTCTACCAATGCTCAATCGTCTCTGGCAGCTACTCACAACCGTACATCCATCTACCAACACCCAATTCCCCGACGGATCTGCAAAAATCTCTCGTCAATCGCCTGATGTAGATACCCAGATTGCTCTAGAACATCTTAGGCAGGCTCAATGCAGCTTCAATCTAGCCCTAACCCTTGTTGGAGCAAGTGCTGTAATCAGCTTTGCAGGTGTTGGGCTGCTATTATCCGGTAAAACCAGCGAAGGAGCTGTAGCCACATCAAGCAGCGTTATTTCCAGCATTTGTCACCTTCAACTCGTCAAAGATGCTAATGAGCGACTAGCAAAGAGCGCATCAGCCCTTAAAGATAAGGAATAGAAGGGATTTACATCGTTACCATCATATAAAGCTTTCAGTCTTGTCCCTCTTACGTGCGCGCCAAAGTCGCTTCAATTTGAAGCGTAACCGTTCGGATTGGATCTTGATTATGCAGCTTGTAATGTTTGCGGCTGTGGCAAAGGTTTACCTTCTGCCTCATAGCTCTCAATCAACAACGCTAAAACCTCTTGGGCATTGCTAAGCGCTTCTTCATACGTATCGCCATGTGTAAAATAGCGCTGAATATCCGTCGCAAATTCCGGTAGTTCAACTAAATAGCAGTCATCTTCAACTGACCAGATGATGTTGACTCGATATTTTAGTTGGCTCACTTTTCTACTCCTTCTCTTCTAATTTTTTCAGCGCAGCATCGACCAGTTTTTCTTGATAAGACTTTGCATCTTGGCTATCTTTGCCAGCCAAGGTAATTGGCAACTCTGGAAGTTGAGGATGAATCCAGCGTTCGTGGCTTCCCCGTATGCGCTTACATTCAAAACCTGCCTGGCGCAGCATCTTCTTGAGTTCTCGAATCTTCTTAGGCATCTTGCTTTAATCCTAACGCTAGGTATCGCACCTCTTGCATAGGTGGATTAACATGATTTTGATAGTGCCGAGGCTTGAGCAATGCCAGCCAGCCAGAATACCCGCTTTCTATCTATAATGGGAGCTTGTGTCTATAATCTCTAGCCGTATCTACGTTCCTATGTCTTCTAACTTTGATGAGATCCGTGCTGCCCGTTTAGAAAAAGCCCAAGAGCTGCAAAAGCTGGGCTTGAACCCCTATGCCTACAAATGGGACATCACCCACAAGGCAGCCGATCTGCAAACCAAATTTGCAGACTTACCCAACGGCGAAGAAGAAGACTTTGAAGTTGCGATCGCAGGTCGCATCATGGCTCGACGTGTATTTGGCAAGCTGGCCTTTTTCGGCATTCAAGACGAGACAGGCAGCATCCAGCTCTATCTGGATAAGAAGACGATTCAGGCGCAGATGGGTGAAAACCAGCCCAATGCCTTTAACAACTTGAAAAACCTGACCGATGTCGGCGACTTTATCGGCGTTAAGGGCACCATCAAGCGGACAGATAAAGGTGAACTGTCTATCAAAGTGAACGAGTATGCCATCTTGACCAAATCGCTGCTGCCGCTACCCGACAAATGGCACGGCCTAACCGATGTGGAAAAGCGCTATCGGCAGCGGTATGTGGACTTGATTGTCAATCCTGAAGTGCGGGAAACGTTTCGGCGGCGGGCCAAGATTACGGCAGCGTTTCGGCGGCATCTGGAAGACTGCGGCTTCATTGAAATCGAAACGCCTGTGCTGCAATCGGAAGCGGGCGGAGCCGATGCCCGTCCGTTTGTCACCTATCACAACACGCTGGAAATTGACCTCTATCTGCGAATCGCCACCGAACTGCACCTGAAGCGGCTGATTGTCGGCGGCTTTGAGCGAGTGTTTGAGCTGGGCCGGATCTTCCGCAATGAGGGCATTTCCACCAAGCACAATCCCGAATTTACCTCGATTGAGATCTATCAAGCCTATGCCGACTACAACGACATGATGGATCTGACTGAAGCGCTGATCACCAAAGCCGCGCAAGAGGTTCTAGGAACGCTCAAAATACCTTACGGCGAAGAAATTATTGATCTCACTCCGCCTTGGCGACGGGTAACGATGCACGAGCTGGTGGAGGAAAAAACGGGGATTGACTTCAGCCAGCTTGATGATTTAGCGGCGGCTAAAGCGGTGGTCAAGAAAGCAGGCATTCGCGACATCGACGGCTGCGAGAGTATCGGTCATCTGCTGAATGAAGCCTTTGAGCAAAAAGCAGAAGAAACCTTAATTCAGCCTGTGTTTGTGATTGACTATCCGGTTGAAATATCGCCGTTGTCGAAGCCCCATCGTTCAAAGCCTGGTTTGGTAGAGCGATTTGAGCTATTCATGGTCGGTCGCGAAACGGCTAACAGCTTCTCTGAGTTGACCGATCCCATCGATCAGCGGCAGCGCCTAGAACTCCAGGCCGCCCGTAAGGCCGCCGGAGATCTGGAAGCACAGGGCGTAGATGAGGACTTTCTGGCAGCACTAGAATATGGGATGCCGCCGACGGGAGGTTTAGGCATCGGCATTGACCGATTGGTGATGCTGCTAACGAATTCAGCCAGCATCCGCGATGTGATTGCCTTCCCGCTGTTGCGACCAGAAAAGGTGGAAGCAGCGATCTCGGAAGAAGGTTAACGTAACCCTTATCTCCAAAACGCCTATAGGGGCGGGTCTTGACGAAACATTTGGGTCAAATCTAGACGCGATTAGCTAGACCCGCCCCTACAATTTGTACCGTCTCTTCTAGTCATCACTACTCAAGGGAGCAAGGGAGCAGAGGGGCAAAGCGTATAGCCAAGACCCAAAGTTTTGGTACTACTGAGCTGCGAGTTCCTGTTCAGGAACTTCGATTTCACCCCGGAGATAAGCGAAAACGCTCTTATCGCCAATATCAGGTGGGATCTCCTGAATGACTTTACGCGCTGCAAAAATGAGGAACAGCGTAGCCCATACACCGAGCAGAATCGATTCCCATTGGATAGGCAAAAAGCTAAACATGTGCCCCAACAGTACAAATGGAATCAGCGGCGTGAGAAAGCGTGTTTCCAGTCGGTTAAAGCAAAACGCCTCTTTGAAAGCGATTCCAGTCAGGGCAGCAAACGTAAAACCAATGCCCAAAATGGTCAGGGGATGTTGGTAAATGGTTAATGGTAACGGCGTGGGATAGGCCAGTGCGATCGCAATTGAAGCTATTCCACCTATTAGCCAAAACGCTTGCAGCGTCCGGTGCAGCGGTTTTAAATAAATATGAATGAATTTTAGACTTACGCCCATCGCGATCCAGAAAGTGGCGTAGAGGGTGGTGATAATGTTGAGCACAAAGGGCGTTAAGTCAGTACGCAAAGTCAGGAAAGTTGCGATCGCAAAACTGAGAGCGGCTACAGCTAACCCACCTCGATAAATACGCACTTCCTGTCGATCCTCAGCGGTGATAGTAAACTCACCAAACTGGCCTTGGTAAACCGGAGTATCTGGGGCAATATCCATGTCAATTGTTCTCTTTCTCTGATGCTGCTTTTTTATAATGCGGTTTTATGATGCAGTTCCCCTTTTGGGTGTTGTCCCTTCACAATAACCAAAATAATAAGGGCAAACGCATTGGGCATCGCCACAACACATTTACCCTTACACTAACGCTTCCACTCCGATTTCATACTCTGTAGGGTGTGCTATACGAAATCCGATCGTAAAAACCAGTTTTCATTTTGGTGAAAGTCAGACGCAGTACAACTTTCACCAAAATGTTTGGATTTTTCTAGTCGGATTCGGTATTAGGCGAAGCCACAACGCACCGTTCTACCGAATTGCCAATCTTTACAGCGCCGACAGAACCTCACGTGCGGCCTCAATCGTGCGATCGATATCCTCATCCGTATGAGCTAGTGAGGTAAAGCCTGCCTCAAACTGTGACGGTGCCAGGTAGACTCCATGCTCCAGCATGCCGCGATGGAAGCGACCGAACTTCTGGAGATCAGACTTCTTGGCATCGTCGTAGTTGTGGACTGGCCCTTGGGTGAAAAACATGCCAAACATAGCGCTGATCGAGCCACCGCAAACCGTATGGCCAGTTTCACGCGCAACGGCAAGTAGTCCATCGCTCAACTTTTTGGTAGTGGTTTCAAGTCGCTCATAGGTGCCTGGGCGACGCAGAATTTCCAGGGTCTTGATACCAGCCGTCATCGCCAACGGATTGCCTGATAGCGTGCCTGCCTGGTACATGGGGCCAGCCGGAGCCACCATTTCCATGATGTCCTTGCGACCGCCGTATGCTCCAACGGGGAGACCACCACCGATGACTTTACCCAATGTGGTTAAGTCCGGCGTCACGTTAAATTTTTGCTGTGCGCCACCATAAGCAATCCGGAATCCGGTCATCACTTCATCGAAAACGAGCAGCGCGCCGTTTTCCTGAGTGATTTCGCGCAGACCTTCTAGGAAACCTGCATCCGGCACGATGAAACCTGAATTGCCCACAACGGGTTCGAGGATCAAACCAGCAATTTCGCCAGGATTGTCAGCAAAAAGCTTCTTGACCGCTTCTAAATCGTTGTAGGGTGCCGTCAAGGTGCTGCTGGTGACTGATTTCGGTACCCCCGGTGAGTCGGGCAGTCCCAGTGTGGCGACACCTGAGCCAGCCTTAACCAAGAACATATCCGCATGACCGTGATAGCAGCCTTCAAACTTGATGACTTTTTCCCGTCCTGTAAATGCCCGCATGAGACGCAGGACAGCCATGCAGGCTTCGGTGCCAGAGTTGACAAACCGTACCATTTCAACACTAGGCACGGCATCAATCACCATTTCAGCTAGCACGTTTTCGAGATAGCAGGGTGCGCCAAAGCTGGTGCCTTTTTCGAGGGCTTCATGTAGGGCTTGGATAACGTCTTCATGGGCATGACCACAAATTGCTGGCCCCCACGTGCCAACGTAGTCAATGTATTGGTTGCCATCGACATCCCAAACATAGGAACCCTTCACCCGATCGAAGACAATGGGCTGACCGCCAACTGACTTGAATGCACGCACGGGCGAGCTGACCCCACCGGGCATCAGTTTTTGTGCGGCAGCAAAAATTTCTTCTGATTTTGTGGTTTTCAAAGGTGCTGTACTAACCAACGTTTTCTCCTTAACAACCTCTGCCTGTGACTTTGCAAATCTTTGAATCTGTGCAATCTCCTATTATCCTATCGATCAAAACTCTTTACACCTAGAAGCATCAAGTTTTCTAACAGCGATGATTGCGATGACTGCGATCGCAATATCTTTACCCATGTCTTTCTCATGTCTTTCCTCCGACGACAGATTTTGTTTCGGGAGAAAGATGTAGTACCTTGCAGTTCTCTGTACAGTTAAGACGGTAGGGAAAGCATTTGGTGCAAAGTCGATGCGTGAGCCGTCTGTCTTCACATTAGTCAACAGCAGCCACGCACAATTGCCATGCCAGATCAGTTTTCATAGCCAAAACGAATAGCGTTCATAACAAGATGCATCGGTTATATCGGAGGGTAAAAAGCTTAAATGGTTGAAGCAGCAGTTGGAACAGTTGATGAGTTCCAAGACGGGCACATGTATTCGGTGACAGTTGGAAAACGACCCGTGCTGTTATCGCGAATTGACGGTCAGTTTTATGCCACTGGGGCTCACTGCACACATTACGGTGCACCGCTGGCTAAAGGGGCAATTAAAGCTGATCGGATTGTTTGTCCTTGGCATAATGCCTGCTTCAACGCCAAAACGGGAGTTCAACAAGAGCCACCCGGATGGGATCAACTCGCTTCTTATAATGTCCAAATTGCGGATGGTCAGGTTGTTGTAACCGTGCCTGAAGATGATGACGGTTATCAACGCCCAGCGATGGTAGGTTACGATGCTGCCGCCGATAGTCGTACGTTTGTAGTACTCGGGGCTGGAGCTGCTGGTCGCACAGCAGTCGAAACGCTGCGTCAAGAAGGATTTCAAGGCCGTATCATTCTGATCACACAGGAGAGCCGTCCACCCTACGATCGCACGTCTCTCAGCAAGAGCTATCTACAAAGCGATGGATCGGACGAACCGCAACTCTTGAGATCGGAAGAATTCTATCAGCAGCACGATATTGAGGTGTGGTATGACAGCCCCGTGCAGCAGGTCAGCTCCGCTGCTCGCACGATCGTGTTTCAAGATGGTTCTACGCTGGCCTATGATGCGCTGCTGTTGGCCACGGGCGGTCGTCCCAATCGGCTACCGATTGAAGGAGCTGACCTAAAAAACGTCTTTACGCTGCGGCAGGCCAAAGATGCGATCGCAATTTTAGAAGCCGCTCAAACGGCTCAGCGAGCGGTCGTAATTGGCTCTAGTTTTATCGGCATGGAAACGGCTGCCAGCTTAGCGCAACAGGGATTAGCCGTAACCGTCATTTCTCCCGACAGCGTGCCGTTCGCCAAGATCTTAGGTGAGCAGGTGGGTTACGTCTTTCAGTCCCTCCATGAACAGCACGGCGTTGAATTTTGTCTGGGGCAGAAAGCAGCTCGCTTTGAAGGCGACCAACAGGTCAAGGCTGTAGTTTTGGAAAACGGCAGACGCATTCCGACTGAGCTGGTAATTGTCGGCATCGGGGTGCAGCCCGCGACCGACATGCTGCAAGATATCGATTTAGCCGATGACAGTAGTGTGGTCGTGAATGAGTATCTGCAAGCAGCTGATCAAGTTTATGCGGCGGGCGACATTACTCAGTATCCTGATCCCTACAACAATCATCAACCCGTGCGGATTGAGCACTGGCGGTTAGCCATGCAGCACGGACGGATTGCTGCCCTCAATATGTTGGGACAGTCTGTGCCCTTTGCCGGATTGCCGTTTTTCTGGACAGGACAGTTTGATCTCAAATTGCGCTATGCCGGACATGCTGAAACCTGGGACGATTTGCTCATTCAGGGTGATTTAGATGAGCAGTCGTTTCTGGCCTTCTATGTCCAGCAGAATCAGATTAAAGCTGTGGCAGGCTGTGGGCGCGATCGCGATATTGCGGCCATTACAGAATTGATGCGGCTTGGGCAAATGCCGAGTGCCGAAAAACTGCAGCCTGTTTTACCCGATTGGGCTGCGTATTTGGAGCGAGTTTAATCCAGATTCTTCCCTTCAGGTGACGACTTTTTGGCTTAGTCTCTCTACTGTCTTCAAATGGAGAGGCGAACCGATTTTCACCTCAGTTTTTTAGTGTTGTTAACAGGAGACGCAAATTATGATGACGTTTAAAGTGCCAACTATTACCTGTAAAGGTTGCGCAGAAACTATTACCGAGGCGTCGAAAGTGGTTGACTCTGACGCGAAAGTTGATGTTGATATCGAGAAGAAAGAAGTCAACATTGAGTCGAAAGCCAGCGAGGAATCGTTCCGCGAAGCCATTGTCGCTTCTGGTCACACAGTCGAGTCCTAGGCATCACATACCTCGCATAACGATGCGGTATTGCTAGTTGCAGGGATGAATAGGGGTGTAGGAGGTGTGCCTCCACATCGCTTTCATGCCCGAATCAAGCAACCCCCACGATAGCTGGTAACAAGCGCGCTGCTTGGGCGGCGTGCTTGTTTGGTGCTTGAACTTATACCCAATCTGTGTATAAGAGCCCAACGTATGTTTTGTAAAAAGCTGGCCTGGCCAGCTTTTTACAAAACATACGTCATTGGGTTTTAACCGGGCTTTGTACTAAAACAGGTTCATCTGCTCATCATTCTTATCTTTATCTTTTCCGTTCGCTGGTGACGAGGATAATGGATTAGTTGCTGACGGTGCCTTTTTCTTCATGCCACGCTGCGAGGCTAACTTATCTGCCTGTCGCGTGGTTTCCGGTAGACGGTACTTGGGCGTGCAGGCCATGACATAATCCAGCGCTGTCGGTAAACTGATGCGATGACCAACCGAAATATAGAGCGGCTTGGTATTTGTGCGCGATCGCAACACCGCTCCAATCGTTTCTTCCTTATCTTTAAGCGGCACCCAATTGCCTTTTTCCAGTGGCACGTCTGGATGACGACCAATCAGCCGCGATTTTGCCACCCCAATCGTCGGCACATCCACCAATAACCCCAAATGGCTAGCAATCCCCAAGCGACGCGGATGGGCTATACCCTGACCATCACACAAAATTAAATCTGGTTCTGTCTTTAACTGCGCCAGTGCCGCTACCACTGCTGGAACTTCTCGAAACGAAAGAAAGCCTGGAATGTAGGGAAACGTTGTCGGCACATGTGCGATCGCATGCTCAACCAGCTCTAAATCCGGATAGCTCAGTACGACGACTGCGGCACGGGTAATAGTCCCGTTCTCTTCAAATCCCGCGTCTACTCCCGCCACGTACTGTACAGAACCAAGCTGGTCGATTGTGATTACCTGCGATCGCAAATCCTGCTGAATCTTGACGGCAACTTCAGCGGTTTCAGGCCAGTCTGTCAGTGCCGGAATTTTCATGAGCGGTATCCATTTTGCTTTTGATCAACTCAGCATGAAAGTGAGGCGAGAGGTGAGAGGAGTAAGGAGTAAGGAAAGAAAAACAGTCCTCACTTATGCTCTGGATGAGTCGTTTCGGGGCGAGAGTCGCTAAACCGATTGAGTCCCATAATGAACTGATGCAGGCGGCCATAGTCGCGCTGATTAAAGTACATCACCAAGCGCGGCATCTCTTCCGTTTCGTCGCCGACTTCCTGAGGAAGGGCTTTACTCTTTTCGATTTTGCCTTTGACCAAAATGTCGCTGTACTCTTCATTTAGCTGATGAATGGCCTCATCCGATAGCTCGCAGTTGAGCCGCATCACAAACCGCTCGCCCACATAGCGACTAGAGTGATAGACCCGATAAAAATCTGCGATCGCTTGGCAGGCTTCATCTAGCGAGTCGGTAATCACATACAGGCTCGGATCATCAACGCTAATTAATCCTTTGTCGAGTAGATGCTGTCGAATGTAGACATCCCAACTCTTCCAGTAATCTCCCCCCGGTTGATCAATCATCACCAGCGGCACGAGCCCCGATTTGCCTGTTTGAATCAGAGTTAGGCACTCGAATGCTTCGTCTTGTGTGCCAAAACCGCCGGGGAACAGAGCCAGCGCATCACTTTCTCGCAGGAAGAACAGCTTGCGCGTGAAAAAGTATTTGAAGAACAGCAGCTTTTGGTCGCCGTGGATAAACGGGTTGGCTCCCTGCTCAAACGGCAATTGAATATTGAGGCCAAAGGAATTGCCCGCACCTGCGCCCATGTTACCCGCCTGCATGATGCCGCCGCCCGCGCCCGTCATCACCATGAAGCCCTGCTTCGTCACCTGGCGGGCAAACTCCAGCGCCATCTGATATTCAGGATGATCTGCTGGAGTACGGGCTGAGCCAAAAATGGTAATCTTACGCACATGACGATAGGGATAGAACATCTCAAACGCCTGCGCCATGTCTTGTAGCGAGTAGTTTAAGATTTTCCAATCCAGGCGATCCGCTTCACTCTCTGCCAGCCGAACTAAAGTAAGGAGTGCCTGCTGAATGAACTCTCGGTGTTTCATCGTCGGCAGGTCTCGTATCAGTTGACTGACTTCTGCCTCAAGTGCTGTGAGTGAATTGGGAGACGAAACCATAGGACCTCGTGAGTGCGGATCTTTATTCTATCGGGGTTTGCTACCTTCTTAGTTGGATTTCACCCATACAAATGCCCTAGATGAAATTTCACCTAGGGCGCTGATTTAAGTAAATGCTATTGAGTGAACAGGCAACCTCAATCTAGCCAAAGTTTAGCTAAACTGCGATCGCACCATCTCAATCGATGCTGCTTAATTTAGCTCTGAGTATAGCGATGTGGAATGTGCGTTAAAGATACTTCTCTAGCGTATTAGCCAAAGTGGTTTTTGGCACAGCTCCAACGACCATATCGACGCGCTGACCACCCTTAAACACCATCAGCGTGGGAATGCTGCGGATGCCGTACTGGCTAGCTACGCTGGGGTTTTCGTCGGTGTTGACTTTGACGACTTTAACCTTGCCGTCGTACTGTTCTGAAATTTCATCAACGACGGGAGCTACCATTCGGCATGGGCCACACCAGGGTGCCCAGAAATCGACTAAAACGGGAAGCTCGCTTTCAAGTACTTCTTGTTTAAATGTGGAATCTGTAACTTGTGCGGCTGCTGACATGCCTAGTAATCCTTGCCTACGTAATCTTGTTCAGAATTCTATCATAGCCAGAGCTGGCTATTTCGCATCGCAAACTTTCTCTTCGTTTAAGAAAAAGCAGTTTGGATTTCAACTAATCTTGCCTGAAACGGGTCGAGTACTAAACCTTCAAAAGGCGTACTTTTCCAAAACCTGTGCGATCGCAGCATTAAATGCCTGTGGTTCCACCAAAAATGGCCAGTGATTGCCGGGGACAGTGACAAATTGCAACTGGGTTAGATAACGACGAAACGAATTAATTTGAAAATTGGAGCGATTCAACCCCTGCTCCGGCTGAATAAAGGTGCAGGGCACATCTAGCGTCTCTGTTAACCCATCCACCAGCAGCATATCCATAAATACTTCGTCGCGCGCGGGTTGGACAAATTTGCTGCCCCATTGGCCATTTGCTTTTTCTTCCATGCCTCGCTGAAACACTTCCGCCTGAAAATCACTCCAGCCTCGATATTGCTTTAACTGCTGCGCCACCTGCTTCACTTGTTCATAGCTATCGAACGGCCCCATCACTTTCAAAAAGGGCAGAACCCGATACAGCAGTGGAAACGTTAGTTTGAAAGCCTTGGGTAACTGCTTGACGAAGAATGGATCAACCAGCGTTAGGCTTTGTACCCGCTCAGGCTGCTGCTTGGCCCAGATCAGCGCCACTTTGGCTGACCAAGAATGAGCAATTACATGGGCTGATCTGCAACCCATCTCACGCATCAGCGCATTCAAATCGGCCACAATGTCCTGACAGCTATATCCAGTCGTGGGCTTGCTGCTGTCGCCATGTCCGCGTAGATCAGGAGCAACACAGCGATAGCGATCGCACAATTCTCCAGCTAACTCTCGCCACACGAAACCATGATCGGCTAAGCCATGCAGCAACAGTAGCGGTATTCCGTCGGGATTTCCCCAGTCCCAGTAGGATAGCTGCACGTCCGATGTACAGTGCATGACTTTGCGGCAATCCAATTCTGGCGTGAGGTGTGGCGTGTGTGTCATGGTGTAATGTCGGTAATTTGAAGCTGAAGATGCTTAAAACGAATGTGCGAGTGCTGTGTCAAATTAGTTTTGATGGTTGATATGCCACGTTTTGCGCTCTAAATTTTGCCATAAAAGCTGGCAAAGGCGAGTGCCGTCGCATTACAACAGCAACTCGCCTCTTTCTGCTCTCGATTCGAAGGTGTAAATGTCTCAGTTAAATTGAAAGACACCAAAAATCACTAATTTGACCCCGATTTAGCTTTCTGATACGGCGACAGATTGGTGATTTTTGGTTTGGCTATAAAATAATAAATTTAGATTCAGTCTTCGTAAATGCGGCATTCGTCCGCATCAGGATTTTCGTCGCAGTATTGATCCAGCGAGGTTTTACCAGGCTTCTTCTCTTTACGGTGAGAGGCTTCTGCCTGCAACTCTTCGACTGCATCCCAAGCTGCCGCACAGTTGCTAGAATCGCTGCCTTCAGTGTCACAAACTTCACGAGCTTGCTTTAGTTCCTGGTTAATCTGTTCTTGAATATCAGCCATAACTTTTTATGTCGCTATGCAATGAGTCAATATACTTACCGCATTGTATCGTGTTGTTTGACACCCCTTAGTAAAAAACAGCCCAAAATATTTCAAACGGCAGATCTGCGATCGCAACTTTCCCGCCGTTGGTCAGCGTGACATTACAACCTGCTTCAGCCGTTCAGGATTAGTTTCCAAATAGCCGATAGCAACCTTTGGATCTCTCCATCCCATGACCTTCATTAATTCCTGCAGCGACGCGCCATTGTTGGCGATCGCATTGGCAAACGAGCGCCGGAATGAGTGGGTAGAGATGCCCACATGATTTAACCGAGCTTTATCGACGGCACGGCGGAGGGCATCATCGGCAGCATCAAAACTCAGGTGTGAGCCATCTTCTAGACCTGGGAACAGATACCCGTAGAACGGCTGCTGATATTCACAGAGCAGAGAGCGCAAGTTTGAATGCACGTAAACCTCTCGCGTCTCTCGCTCTCCATTGGGCCGTGCTTTACGGGTTGATGCCGGAAACGTGATGGACTCGCGCGGCCATTTATCCAGCGTGTAAACATGCTCGACTCGCAGCTGGACGATAGCCCCCAATCTCTCACCCGTCCAATAGGCGATATCGAAAATCATGCGGTGCGACGGTGATCGGAATGAGCGCCGTAAATGTTGCCACTGCCGATCGCTCAAAATTGCAGCTTTCCCCGACCGATTATTTTTTGCCAATTCTCGCTCTAAAATCCTTCCAAATTATTCGTTGAATCCTCGAATAACTTGGCGGTTTTCCTCCGCTAACTACTGACAAATATAGCTCTAAGCCTTATCAGATAAGCATCGTGGAATTGCTGAAGATCTACAAATTCTACAGAGAAGTTGGTGATTGCCGCGCTTCAAATCAGTTTTTACAGTTGATTTATTCCTAACAGTAAACCGAGGAAAAATGCAATGGGTTTAAGTCTTCAACAACGATTTGGCTCTAGCGCTGCACTGTCTGCCGGAGTCCTCTCCATCACCATCACCGAACTCGATAGCCTCGACTCCGCCACAGCATCAGCCGATCAAATTCTGGCCGCCATCATCCTGCACAACAAAGCAAACCAGCCAGCCAACGCCCTCGATGACACAACGATCGGCGTGACCATCGACGATCCGTTTAAATCCTTCGCCCGTACCGACACCCAAATCCAGCACAGTTACAACGTCAACCTCTACGAACCTGCTGGAGCTGGTGGAGTCATCGATCCGGATGATGTGGTGGGCTGATGAGTGAAGCAGATGAGCGGATCGTCCGTTATCGCTGGCCTGACGATCCGATTTGGTATCAAACCAAGGTGGAAGATCCCAATCCTCGTGTTGAGACTGAGCCGTTCAAATCTCCCGTCGATTGTCCTGAGAAGCTGTTCAACTTGCGAGTGTCGATAGGTGCTGACTTACAAAGCGGAGTGTGCCAACCGGGGCCGTTTATTGAGACTGTCACGGTCTACGCGCCTTGGGGGCCACCGGAAACCTATCAGTCATTCGGCAGCTGGGCTGTGAGGATTCCCAGTTACTATCCTTCTGGCTCATTTCGTCGTTTCCAAGGTCTAGGGCGATTCTGCCGGTTGAGCGAGACGAAGCCGAATCCAGCCATCATCAGCTATGAGATCGCAAATGCAACCGATAATTGCACGGCTGGTTCGTGTCGATTTCGCGTCTACAGCAGCACCGATCAGCTTTTGTATGAGGAAGTGAGGGAGGGAGGTTGTCCAGAGTGGGAGATAGAAGGCGGTTGCCCTCCTAATACGCTTGAGTGTGGCGATTGCTGTTTGGACTGTGGCGAATATTTAGTCGATATTCAATCTCTTGTCAGTCAAGTTAGGTCTCTTAATCGTTCGGAAGCTATTACTAGAGCGGGATAGAAAAGTATGAGTGAGTGCGACCAACTAAGGCAGGAGATAGCCGCTCTTAGAGCAGAGATTCAGCGTTTGGAACCGCTGACTCAGCAAAAATTTAATGGGATGTTGCTGACTGGAGCTGGTGTTTTGGGTGGGTTATTTGTCACTCACCCCGAACTTCTGCAAGTGCAATCGTCTATAAAACTGGAGTTTAGACTAAGGCCAAATTGCACCACCTGTGACAGTGGCGCAACTTTGGAGTAACAGGAGCCGAATGGCGGGGTTAAGGGACAGATGTGGCTTGTTTTTTAGAGCGTTTTCCTCGTTTTCGGATGGTGGGGCAGTAGGGTTTGGGGGGTCGAGGGGTGCCAGTCGGCCAGCCCGGTGATTTTCCTCGGGGTTTGGGAAGTGCAGTCGGTGTGCCCAACTGAGCGAAAAGTGGAGCGATGGAATCAGCCACTCGTCCAGGAGTCAGAGCGGCTTGAGGTTTTTGCCAGGGCAAGGGTTGGTCTTGGACGAGATCACGCGCTAACCATAACTGCCAGGTGGCTAAGGGCATCAAGTCACTCCAGCGTTCCGCCGCTTTGGGGTCTGCCAGTTTCGGCAAGAGCCAATGCAGTCGCTGCTTGATGAAGCGGTACCAGTGGTCGATAGCAAAGCGTTGCAGATAGCGTTGCCAGAGGGTGTCTAAGGGCGGTGGACTCTCGCCAACCCACACCAACCAGAGGGGGCGAGCGGGGCGAGGGTGTCCGGTGGCATCAAGGCGTTGCACCTGAATCAGCCGCATGGGATGAGCAGCGGCTTGCCGAAAATGCAACTGGTGCCAACAGCGCACCCGCACTGTCCCCAACTTGGGATGCTCGAGAATTGCTGTCTCATCGGCTGACCACCAGGTGTCGGGGTCATTGAGTTTGAATTTGTCGCCGTGGACTTTGGGACGTCCTCGTCCACTGTAGGGCGGCGGTGCTCCCCAGAGGTTCAAGTTAGAGCGCAGACGCATGAGTTTATCGGCGGCAATATCAGCGGTTTCCAGCACGAAGCGAGCACAGCCATACTCACTGTCCCAGAGCGTCAAGGGACGACAGGATAACTCTTTACACACTTGCCGCAGTTGAAATGCAGCTTTGCTTAATGGGCTCTCCCAACTGGTAATTCGCTCATGCCGCAAAGGCAAGGCCCAACTGCCTGACTCGGGTGGAATCCAGGCCAACGTACTGTAGCCTTGACCGACGGTAATCGGCCCCCCTCCTCCCACACCCTGAGCCTGATGTTCATACGTCCGTTCGGGTAAGCACTTCGCGTCTGGACGGGGCCATGCCGTATGGTCGCCAGCCAACACCACTGGCTCCTCCTGGGGCAGTTGCTCCAGGTACAGCTGCATCAGTCGGCGGCGCTGCGGTCGGCTGTCATGTACAGCGCTATAGATACTCGGCCATTGGCGACGAAAGAATGGGGAGCGCGAGAGCTCGACAAAGCTGGGCGCTTGCCGTGTCGTCAACACCGCGTCAATGAGTTCAAAGGTCGCATCATGCGCTCGTCCCAAATACTGATGGGCGCGCTGGCGAAATCCGTACAGGCTATCGTAGGGCATAGTAGTCGCTGAGGTGAGTGGTATTGTCTCAGCTTCTGCTATAACGCGGTTCGTGCCTAGCACGACCGCGATTTTCTTTCGCTCTTTAGTCTAAACTCCAGATAAAAGCTTTCGCCCAAAATCAAGATAGAATCGCGCGGCGAATGGCTCAAGATGCCCTAAGACAAGCGGATTTATCGATTCGTAAAGCTCAAATTGCTGATACTAAAGCTAATGCAGCGCGTAGGGCTGTGACTAATTTGGGGCAGAAGTTAGAGCGCATAGAAGAGTCATTTAATCGCCTAAAAAACTTTGTTTCTACCAAGATTACTGAAGTTACTAGGCTAGCTAATAATGCTCTCAGAAAAGCGCTTGAATCAAGTGCTTTAGGCCGCAAGGCTTTAGCTTTAATCGATGACATAGCGCCGATTGCTAAGCGTGCTTTGAGGGTGTCGCTTAGGGTGCTGGGGATGCTTCTCAACATTCTCGATTTAATTGCAGGGCTCGCGACTCTGGCAGAGGTGCAAGGGTTAAGAAAGAGAATGCAGGCCATTGAGAAAGGTTTGAGGGTTTTGGAAGCTGATCTATCTCGCGTGATTGGTCTGATTCAGATTGTTAAGAGTCAGGTCGATAGAGCATTGGAAGCGGCTAGGGGCGCTAGGCGGCAAGCCGATAGTGCTCTAGATAGGTCGTTTGATGCGTCGCGTAGGGCTTCAGACGCTCTAAGACAGGCTGCTGAAGCCTTCTCGCGTTCAAAAACTGCGCAGGAAACAGCAGTGGATGCTGAGAAGACAGCGGTAAGGGCCGCGCGAGATGCTGCTTCAGCAGTTGTTGTCGCTAATGCGGCTCAAGCTGCTGTAAATGGAGTTGTGGGCATTGCCAATCGGGCGTTGAACCGAGCGGGTACGGCTGAGAGTACGGCAAATAGAGCGATTGATATCGCTCGCAGAGCTGGCAGAGGTGAGAGAGGGCCGCGAGGATTGCCCGGTCGCCCCGGTCGTGATGGTAGAAATGGTGCTTCTGGCAGAACTGGCGCACCTGGCAGAACTGGCGCTCCTGGCAGAACTGGCGCTCCTGGCGCTGCTGGCGCTCCTGGTAGAGCTGGCGCACCTGGCAGAGCTGGCGCGAAAGGTGACCGAGGGCCAGCAGGCGCACCTGGTAAAGATGGAAGACCTGGACGTGATGGGAAGGATGGAGAGATGGACGCAGCCGACAAAGCTCTACTCAGGAAGATCGATCGCACCACTACCGACACCAATCGCCTGAGTAAGGTGATGTCCCCAGTGGTGCTGCTCACTCGCAAGGTGGCAGTCGAGACTCAGAAAAAACTGAACTTGCTCGATACATTTCTCCGGAAAGCGTGGCAGTTCACGCGTATGGATAAGATAGTCAGTGCTCTAACTCTGGTCGTCACGCTGCATAACGCGTCCATGCTCACCAGAGAGTTAGGCGAAACACTGGGAGAACTCACCTCACAGGTTCTTAACGTTATTGGAGTACGGGACGAAAACGGTAACGCCCTTGATGTTAATGGGCTAATCGGCAGCACTTTCGAGAATCTAATCATTTCCATCCTTGGAGCTGAAGTTTACGCAGGGGTTAAGCTGCAATGGCTCAGAGCGAACCGCATTTTGCAGGCAGGCTCGCAGGTCATCTGGACTGTTCGCAGCATCATGGACAGCACAGCCGAAGTCGAGGAATGGATAGCGGAGAACTTAGGCAAGATTGGCAACGCCCTCAAAAAATATGGTGTGGTCGGTCGTGCTGCCTATCCCTACATGAGCGAGAGAATGCGTGCTCAGGAGAGATGGCGCAACAAAATCGGACGGGTTACGGATGGTCTAGAGTCGCTTGAGGATACCGCCAGTTCCCTCTATGCCGTTACCAGTACAGTTAGGGATGCTCAGGAAGAAATCAGCGAGCTGAACACAAACACATCTCAATTTGTCGGCATGGTTACCGGTGAAATTGATCCAGTCACAGGTCAGCCTTACTTACCGCCTGAGCCACGGCAACCCGTTGATAACGCAGAAGTTGCTGCCGCCGCTGCCGCCGCTGCAACAGCGAGTCAGTCGCCAGAGATTACACCAGCAGATATGAATAGGGGAGGTTAACAGCAGTTATGACTCTACCGGATAATTTTTCCCCAAGTGAACATCTGCAAGATGCAATCAAGAAAATCTATAATCGCGCGGTTCGTGATTATTTCAACGATTTAGGCGGTGATGATTGGAGCCCCAATATCAACACATCGCGCGATTCCCTGAGAACAGCAGTGCAGCATTTTGACGGCGATAGCTTTCTGATGACGCTGGGCAGAATGCTCGTCTTTGACCTGGCAGTAAATCAGCGACTGGTGGGACTGCCGGGATTTGAGGAAGGCGGCAAGGGCATCTACCGCAAACAGAAGCCCCAAATCCTGCTCTATTTCCAAGAGGACAACGAAGACATTGAACCGGGATACGCGCCCGTTACAGCCCGAATTTCATTTCGGCTGATGAACTACACCAGCGAGACGATCTCAACTGCGATCGCAACTTCTTATGCCAACGACATCCGCAGTGAGTTTGCCACCAATAACGGCTATGTCTGGAGAAAAGGTAAGGAACTGTGGACGTACACCAGCTGGGAGCAAGGTTACCAACTGCAACTGCTGTGTCGAAATGAATCGGATGCCGTCCTACTCACTCAGAAAGTGTTGAGCATCCAAAACGACACCTATCAGCCGGAATTTATGAATGTGAAGCTGAACCAAGCGGAGAGCGTCGCCTATCCGACCGTGCCGGGTTCAGATGTAGTTTTGGGCGAGTCGCGCAAGCTCGCGCGCCGCCGTCCGATTGCCGACGTGCGATTCCAGTACGCATTGATGAAAATCGCAAAGCTTCCGAATCCTATCTGTTTGGTAGATAGATCAGGAACGTGGCCTGAGCCATTGGTCGCCGTGTGAGGGAATCTACCGTCCAACTTATTCGATAAGGTTTACCAGAAAGGTGTCACCTTTCGTATCGATATTATCTAATCGATCAAGGTAGCAGGATAAGGCAAATGATCAAGGTAATTAACTATGGCTCGACGCTTTTCACGCATCCGTCAAGGTGCATACTACAACCAGGGACTACAAAACTACATCGACTACTTACAGACCGCCGCAACGCGCCCCCGGCGACTGCTGACCCGTCCCGAAATGAATTTCATCAGCGTGTTTGTCTATCCCTTTGGCGCTGACCTGGGCGGCACAACCGAACGGGTTGAAGGTCGGGCGCAGAGTGGGCATTACGATGTGCTTGCGCCGCTAATTAATGGAACTGGAACAGGTGCGCAAGTTGAAAACACCGTCACAGCCGGAAACTTGGTGTCATTTGGCAAGTTCAAGCCAGCTCGCGTCATCTGGCAACGCGATGCAGAAAAAAGCAGAGAGGTGGCAACCTCTCAGATCACAGGACTGCAATACATCAAATACAGAGCCACACGTTTGAGCTGTCCCTTTGGTCGTAATGCTGATGGCGACACCATCTATGACAGCTTCAATGCGATCAAAGGTGTGTTGAAATCTCAGCCTAACCTAGAGGTCAACCGAGTATCGCTGTCTGAAGAAAACATCGACTACACCGCGTAATCTGCCTTATGTATTCCGCTATCGACGCAATCGTAACGTTTGGCCGTGATGACCCAGACATGAGCTATGCCGATCAGATTGAAGAGGCTAAGCTGCTGGGCCAGCGCAACCGCATCCTTGAGAACGTCATGGATGGGAAAGAGGACATCGACACCTATCTTGACTGCCTCGCAGAGCAGGGCATCGACCCGATCGCATGGATGGACATGGCAGCGGCAAACATGAACCACGTCGTCGATAGCGGAATTACGTTTTACGAAACACCGACCGGATTACTACTGCCAGGTTAACTATGGGTTGGTCGTCTATCGGCACACTTTCACCGTCCTATGATTGGCAAGCGTTCGACACGGCTATTTTCGACACCAATCTGTTTCGCATCACTCAGACTTACAGCGGCGAAAACCCCGGTAAGCTGCTGATTCGCAATCTGTTTGCCAGCGCCGGATCAGCCGAAATCAAAGTTATTTTTCCCGACCCTGAGCCCCTGCTACTCGAATTTCCCCTCTCGCCAGAGATTCGAGAGTTGACGGGTGCAGCTCGGTACATCCAAATCAAAATGCCTGTGTCCTCTCGCGTCTATGCCGATACGAATTGGCAAGTCACGGTGGAACAATGGCTCTAGTGAGGGTTCCTCATGTGACATACGAATCTCTATTTGCGCTCATTGCTGGGCTACTGCCAACTGTTGGCGCGATCATTGCGATGGTGAACTGGATGAATAGCCGTTTTGAACGGCTCTCTCATAGAATCGAGAGTGTCCAGCACTCGCAGAGCGTCAAAGATACCGAACTGCGATCGCAAATTGAAATGCTGGAATATCGCGCCAATGAGAACACCAATCTCATCGGCCATCGCACCGACCGATTTCAATCGGCTGACAAAGACATTCACGCTCGGATAACTGAAGAAGTGCGACGGCTCAGCAGTCACATTGAACAGCTCCAGGGCTACATGACTAAACACGGGTTCATCCCAAGGGATAGAGAATAAGCGATGTCACACGACTTCCAAAACGAAATCACCCTGACGGAGCAAGAGTACTCCTGTCTTATCGCCCGTATCGCCTCACTTGAGAAAAAGGTTCAGCTTGTAGAGCTGTGGAAGAACTCGATTCAGCGCTGGTTGAATATCGCTCCCTCTCAATAGTCTGGGCATCCTATAAAAAAGCGCTGGTGTCGCTGCCAGCGCTTTAAAGTTCCATAACTGTAGGATGCACTATGAAGCGAATTTTATTAACAGCCGTGCTGCTGTTGACCGTTGGTTGCTCCCGTCCCGCTGAAGTTGAACCGTTAGTCGATTTAACCAGTTACTACACTGGCACACCTCAAGTTTTCGCAGCTCGTCAACCTGGCTGGAAGATTGGTGTTCTAGAACCCCGTGACGAAGGCCGTGATTTAACAGTTGATGAGTTCATGACTCACGAAGCTGTAGACCGTTGGGTTGTGATTCCAGTTGTCATCCAAAACGCAACGGGTAAGCGTCAGAAACTCCATGAAGCGCTTGAGCTAGACCTATTCAGTACATTAGTTGGCAGTGATGGCAAGCTGTACGAAGTTGACAGCTCATCTATGTGGTATGGCGATGATGACTCAGCACCGCTTGATGCTGGTGAATCTGTCAGGATGCTGCTGATGTTTGATGTCCCTGCTGATGTTCAGCCGAAACAGTTGCTTACCAACACATACGACACATCTAGTTCCGTGCAGATTGACCTTTAGAACCGCGCGTTCTCCAGCCGTCGATCAACTGGCAAATCTCATCCGGTGATCTGCCGAGTGTGATCCACCGTCGAACTTCCACAGCTCTGGAAGTTGCGATCGCATTTTTGACATTGCCACCAGGGATGTGCCGAGCACCTAATCGGGTGTGCCCACATCCCCACATAAATCTGTAATAAGTCACGCCGTGCGACTTGTACTCATACACGTCTAACCACCTTCCGAAAGCATACGGTTTTGCGTTGCTTTCGGAAGCTATCGGAAAACCGTTTTTCCCGTCTACAGCTGCCGTTTTTTCCATTGGATCAGTCCCACCATAAGAAAGCACAAAGGGGGAAGTACGAACGTACTTCCCCCTTTGTTTATTCATCAGATTGCTGTTGTTCAAGCTGCTGCTGTAGATGCTCTAGTTGGTCTAACTGGTCTTGAAACTCTTTGACCTCTTGTTCGTACCAGGTGACACAATCCCGTGCTTTAGCCAGCTGACTTTTGGTCTGATTAATCAGCTGGCTCAGGATTCCCCCGGTGATGGGGTCACTTGCAATTGCTGACGGCCCAGCTGCTCCAGAAGTTCTGACACTGACACTCCCCTCTGCTGTGCCAGCGCTTTCAGGCCGTCCTTCGCCATTGAGCTCAGGCGAGCATTCAATGTCTCGTTCTTCTGTTCCCCCGGTTCTCTGTGATTCGCTTTTGGCATGGTGATTCATTGCAATCTCTCCAATATTGTACTCACAATCATTACAAAGATTGTAATGAATTGCTTGCCAATTGAGTATAGATTGTAATTACAATACAAAACAGATCGCGTGAGAAGTGCGATCGCAACTTACCCACTACCCGAGAGTGAGCCTATGCAGAAAAAGAAGAAAGTTGACTACCACGAATACGAAAGAGCTTTATATGCCATCGGTACTCTGGCCTGTGCCGTCATTCAGTTGACAGCAGGGAGAGGGTTTGCAGGGGCTGAAGGGCATGAAAAACGACTTCTTCAGGCTATGAAGAAGGGAAATAAGAAGCTTTTGGAAATGAAGAAATCTGATGCGATTGAGCTGGTTGACAGCGTTTTAGAGCTTTTTGTGCACGTTGAACCATCTGAATCTGCTGATGACGAGCAACCGAATTGACCCATGAAAAAAGTGCGATCGCAAGACCCCCGCGATCGCACTGTGGAGAAATAAGCCCACTTGAAAATTCTAGAAAGGAGTAGATAACCAATGACTTCCAAAGTTACCGCCAATCATATCGTTTCCCGCTTCCAATATCGCGTCTATCACCGTCCCTGCATCGGTCATCCCCATTGCGTCGCCGCCTTCAAATTCCGCTCTCACGCTGAAATCTACGCGCGCGGCCTAATCAGCATCTCAGCTAGCAGCAGACATGAATATGAAGTCGTCTTCATTGACCCCGTTGAACTCATGAGAGAGGCACAGCAAAAATGCTCATAGAAACTGGATGCAACGCATACAACATCGATCAGATTGCCTATGCCGAATGGGATGAGGAAGCAATGTGGATAGACCTCTACTATCCCGGCGCTGGTAAATGTTCCATCACTGGCGAATCTGCGCTCCTGGCAATCGACGCCATCAAGAACAAGGCCAAAGCCGACGAATGGGATGCACATTGCTCTCTAACAGCCGCTGAAATGCATGTTAAACGTTTGAACCGACAGGACAACAACTAATGACAGACTCCCCCAGATTCCCCGGTATCTCCGTTCTAAACCCCTGCTTCCAACAAGCTGCTGCTCAGTACTGCATGGCTCTAAGAAGTGCCGTAATGGAGATCGCACTACTGACTGAAAAAGATCCACAGGAGCTTTATGAATTTTATTTGAAAGACGCTTTTGAGTCTTATTGCTCTTTGTATCCAGAACAGATTGAGGACGTGACCCTCGAATTCATCACCCACGCCCACAAGATTGCCCAGCAGCAACAGTAACCACCCTCACACCGAGCGTTTACGAACGCTCGCTGTGGTGGTGTCCAAAGCCATCACACCGCGATTCGGGCTTGATAAGGCATTGACCTATTTAGGTTTACGGAACACGCGGCCTGAATCGCGCCCCGTATCTAAAAGGGTTTTGTTTGACATCCGGCCTGGATCGCGCCTCTACTCTCTAGCGATCGGGTTCTAAAGGGGTGATGACCTGCAATTGATGACGGGTTTAACGAGAATGCAGTACTGAGCTAGAGAACATTATGACTGTAATTTGTGGTTTAGACGTTGGTAAAACGTCCGTTTCCATGTGTCTGCTAGATGAAGTGCCCAATGATTTGAAGCGCTTTGCCCAGCGGCATAAAACCGAATCTATCCAGATCGATAGATCTGGGATTGACTATCTACTCTCACTCGATGCCGATTGCTATGCGCTGGAACCAACAGGCCGTTACTCAAGGCCGTGGATTGACCAATTGCGCAGCGCTAACAAAATCGTCAGGCTTATTCCGACTCACCGAATTGGCAAGTATCGCGGATATAAAGGACTCAACAACAAGTCAGACCGCTACGATCCAGTTTGCATCGCAGCCTATACCCTCGAAAACTTCAGTGATGAGTCAGCATTCATCGATCTGTATGCTGAAGACTTGCGGGAGATGCTGTTGAGCCGTCACAGCCTATCTCGACTTTGTACCAGCACAACGAACCGGCTCTGGGCACAGCTGGCAACCGAATGGCCTGAAGTCTGCCGAACCGCTAGCGGCAGAAAACCCCAGAATCCTCGCTGGTATCTCTACCCTGATCCGCCAAACCTCTGGCGCTTCATTGCAGGTGAAGATGTTCGTGGTCAAAAAGTGCGATCGCAAAAGTTAAGCGAATCTATTGGTACA
The DNA here is from genome assembly GCF_057732415.1 of Thainema salinarum CENA647. Taxonomy (NCBI): domain Bacteria; kingdom Bacillati; phylum Cyanobacteriota; class Cyanophyceae; order Leptolyngbyales; family Leptolyngbyaceae; genus Thainema; species Thainema salinarum. The sequence goes on along the minus strand of NZ_JBYJZJ010000022.1, from coordinate 3,939,823 downwards.
GGTCTGAGTGATGCAACAACATGGCTCGCATCGCAGGTGTGCGACCTTCATCGCCAGATGTACCGCCAAGAGCTGGCAATTGACGAGATGCTCAACGCCGATCGCTTTCGTCTCTACCAAGAGGTGTTCGACGACTTTGGTTTTAGCCCAAAGATCCGGGCCGTGCTCCTGAGCCGAATATTTCCCTTTGAGAAGTTCCTTGGCAGCGATGGAAAACCGATAGTTGAGTATGTATATAGTGACAGCTCGCGCCGTAAAAACAAGAAGACCAAACGCCGTCGCTCTGAAGCTGCCTTTAAACTCTCGCTCGGCATGGGTATGGTCCAGAGTCAGAGCGGCAATAAATCCGAGTGGACTGCTGGCGGCGCGTCCTATGCTCGCACTGCCCTATGGCAACACGTCAAAGTACTGGTAGTTGTTCAGTCGAGCCGATTAACCGACCAAAAATATTTAGCAGCGCATCGCGCCTACTATCGCCAGCTCGACAAGAAGCTCCCTGGCAACAAGCGAGTTATGATGACCGCATCTCGCGTTAGTCGAGATTTGTTCAAAGCCCTTTCGATTCAGTTCTGCTAGAGCAGAGTTTCAATGATTCAAGCATCATCCCCCCGCTGGCCCCAGGGCTGATTTATTGATGAGAGAAAAAAGATAATGAGATAGGTAACCATTTTTGCACAACAACTAAACCATGAGCCTCATCAGCCATCTCAAGCAAATTCCAGACTTTCGAACTCAACCGCGATATCCCCTGTGGGTCGTGCTGCTTTTGATCATCATGGCAACGATGAGTGGGTGCTTGGGTTACCGAGCGATTGAAGATTTCGTCGAACGGCATCAAACGGTGTTGCTGGACTGTTTAGAGCTGCCTCACACCCGACTGCCCGCCTACTCAACGATCCGCAAGGTGATCGTGCGAACCAACTTTGAACACCTGAGTCAAGCCTTCAATGACTGGGCAACAACGGCATTTGCGCCCCAAACCGGAGAACAACTGGCCACCGATGGCAAGAGTATCAAGGCAACCGTCACAGACTATGACCAAAGTTATCAAGACTTCGTCAGTGTCGTCTCTGCCTTCAGTGTGCAACAAGGGGTCGTGGTTGGACTCCAATCGATGCGAAACCAACAGCAAAGTGAGATTGTCACCGTGCAGACCTTGTTAGATGTCTTGCAATTCAAAGGAGTTTGCTTCAGTTTTGATGCGTTGCACACTCAAAAAAACGGTTGAGCAGATTATTGCCAGTGGCAATGACTACCTGATGGCCGTCAAGCCGAACCAACCTAAGCTGTTTGAGCATCTGCGAACCCAGTTTGAGCAATCGTTACCCACCAGTTCAGATTGCCAAGTTGAACGAACGCGTGAGCGCCAAACAAGTCGTACCGTCAGTGTTTTGGAATCAGTCGCAGGGATAGACCCCGGTTGGGTTGGAGTCGAGCGCATGGTTCGAGTCGAACGAGTCGGAACTCGTGACAACCAGCCTTACACTCAGACCATGTTCTACATCAGTTCACTCCCGTTGGATGCCGTAGGCTTTGCTCAGCACATTCGCTCTCATTGGCACATTGAGAATCGATTGCATTGGCCAAAGGATGTCGTGCTTCATGAAGATCACGCCCCTTTGTGTGATGGTCATGCACCGACCAATTTTGCGATTGTGCGAACGATTGCGGTCAATCTGTTTCGCCAAGCCGGATTTGCCTCCATCACCAAGGGACTGCGGCATTTAGCCCACGATATCCCCCGTCTATTTTCCTTTTTTCAATAAATCAGCCCTGCCCGCTGGCCCCGCGCTGGTGGGGGGATTTTCGCGCGCGCGAATAAGGCATCCCTCCGTTTCGCTGTCGCTTCACTACGGAATGCCTTATTCTAAACTAATGACAAAATCAGTCGAGGGAGGCACGACTGAAGAGATAGACCGTAATTGATCCAAAGGTGGCACCGTGCCGGATTCTATGCAGTGGGCCAATGCCCTTTCAACTCGTCCGTCTCTAGAAGCTGCTGTGTTGGAAGTCGTGGAACGAACGCAGCAAGCATTATCGGCACCAGCAAATTTTGGTCTGGTTTTTATCTCGACGGCATTTGCGAGTGAATATTCTCGGCTGATGCCGCTGTTACAAGAGCAGCTCGATCTGCCCGTCCTGATTGGCTGCAGCGGTGGCGGCATCATTGGTAGAGACCGTTCGGGTCAAACTCAAGAGGTGGAAACGAATCCAGCCCTCAGCCTTTGTCTAGCCTCTATGCCAGAGGTGGATGTGCAGACGTTTCATATTGCCGAAGATAATTTGCCTGATTTAGATTCTCCCCCAGATGCGTGGATTGATCAGGTTGGAGTATCGCCTGCATCCCAGCCTCAGTTCATTCTGTTGGGCGCACCGATGTCGTCCGGCATTAGTAATTTGCTACAGGGACTCGATTTTGCCTATCCCGGTTCTGTCAAAGTGGGAGGGCTGGCCAGTACGGATATGGTGGGGGACAGTGGTCTGTTTTGCGGTCAAACCTATTACAAATCAGGGACGATTGGGGTAGCGCTGTCGGGAAATCTGGTGCTAGATACGATTGTGGCGCAGGGCTGTCGTCCCATTGGTCAGCCCTATCGGGTAGCGAAAGGTGAGCGCAATGTGCTGTTGGAATTAGAAGATCCCGACCATCCCGATCAACTCCGTTCACCGCTGGAAGTGCTGCAAGAACTCTTTCAGACACTGAGTGAAGAGGATCGGGCTCTGGCCCAAAATTCCCTCTTTATTGGCGTGGCTCAAAGCAGCTTCAAGCGCAATCTGGAACAAGGCGACTTTTTGATTCGTAATTTATTGGGGGTTGATCCACGAGCAGGTGCGATCGCAATTGGCGATCGCATTCGGTCTGGGCAGCGCATCCAGTTCCACCTCCGAGATGCAAAAACCTCAGCGGAAGATTTGGCTCTGCTGCTTGAGCGATACACCCAAAATCATGCTGCCACTCAGCCTGCGGGTGCCTTAATGTTTGCCTGTATGGGACGGGGTGAACAGCTCTATGAAGCTCCTAACTTTGATTCGCAGCTGTTCCATCGCTACATTGGTCCAACAGCTCTCAGTGGCTTTTTCTGCAATGGTGAAATCGGCCCCGTTGAAGGCACAACGTTCCTGCATGGTTACACCTCAGTATTTGGCATTTGCCGCCAATCCCAGACCTAGCAAGGCTGATTTGAGGGGAGCGAAGCTGATTGTTATTGCACTAATCACTCATCTGCACACCGGACGAGCAAAACTGGGCTACCCAAAAATCAATGTCTGGATCGGCTAGTTCAGCTTGAGCCTGCCGCTGAATCTGCTCAGCCTGTTGTCGCGAGTTAGCTAGCGCAAATACGGTCGGCCCCGAACCAGACATCATCGCTCCCAAGGGACTCAATTTGGCCAGCGTATCTCGCAGTTGTCCAACTTGGGGATACGCTGGCAGCACAATCCTTTCAAAATCGTTATAGAGATGCTGACCAATTTCAGCCGGGTTGTGGTGGCCAAGAGCTGCAACCAGTGTGCCAGAGTGAACTTGGTGCCAGCGTGCAGCCAAGTCATCGGCAGCGGAAACATAAGTGTCGCGAAATTGCTCTCGAAACGTGCCATAGGCCCAAGGGGTCGAAATTGAAATGCTGCGGTGTTTGGCCAGCACCACATGTAAATTGTTGTTATTGTCCAGTAGGGCCAGTTTTTCGCCTCGTCCGGTTGCGATCGCAGTTCCACCTGTAATGCAAAACGGAATATCAGATCCTAGTTTCTGCCCCAATTCTTGAAGTTCAATATGAGTCAGCCCCAGCTTCCACAGCAGATTAAGACCCACCAGCACCGCTGCTGCATCGGCTGATCCCCCCGCTAGCCCTGCTCCAACCGGAATTTGCTTCTCAATTGTGATTTCAACTCCGCCATGTCGCTGCAGCATTTCGGGAAACTGCTCCCACATTAGCTCTACCACCCGGTACGCCAAATTGCGCTGATCCGTGGGCACATCGGGATGATCGCACTGAATCCGCACGTCATCGACGCTGATCTCCCGCAGGCTAATTCGATCGGCCAGGCTGACGCTCTGCATCACCATTGCCAGCTCGTGATAGCCATCGGGACGATCGCCAATGATTTCTAGGTAGAGATTGATTTTGGCATAGGCCAAGAGCGAATAAATACGCATGGGTGGGATTGCATCATCAGTTGTACATACCAACCGTAGCCAGTCGTCACGCTGAGCGAAACATTCGGAAATTCTAAAACGTTGGCATGTTGGAACGTTCTAACGTTTCAACGTTCTAACGATTTAAATCCTAAGTTTCTAAAAAAAGTGTCTCAACCTAAACGGCTAGCGCTACAGATTCTTATTCTTCCATCTCTAGTTCATTTTGCGGCACTGAATCAGGGTTTGACTCGTTGATGTCGTGACCGGACACGGAGCTATGCAGGTTTTTGGCGGCGTTATCCGTGACGTTACTCAACATATTACTTAAACTGACCCACTGTGCCACACTGACATCTTCGGCTCTAGCTTGGGGAGAAATATCTAGCTTTTCAAACAGGTCTAAACTGCGATCGCGATCTAACATGCCCTTGAGATTGTTGCGCAGCATTTTTCGCTTCGTCGCAAAGCCAATTTTGACTAGAGACTCCATTTGGCGAGGGTTGTGAACCGGAGTGGGAAAGGATCGGGGCGTTAAGCGTACAACTGCAGAATCCACCTTCGGCGGCGGCTGAAAGGCTTTAGCGGGTACGGTACACATAAAATCAGCTTGGGCAAGATACTGTACTCGCACCGATAGCGCGCCAAAACTTTTGTTACCCGGTTTGGCACAGATCCGCTCTGCCACTTCCTTTTGCACCAGCAGCACGATTGTCTTAAAGGGATCTGGATTTGGGTTGGTAATCGTACCTAACAGCCGCTCCAAAATCGGGCCAGTGATGTAGTAGGGAATATTGGCCACGACTTTATTGGGCGATTGGAACTTTTCGAAAGACTGCAATTGAGCATCCCAGTCCAGTTCCAGCACGTCACCTTGCAGCAGCAGAAAATTCTGCGCCTCTCGAAACGTTTGCACCAGTCGCTTACAAAGATCCCGATCAATTTCAATCGCGACGACTGATTCCACCAGTGGCAGCAGCCAACGGGTCAAAATTCCAGTTCCCGGCCCAATTTCTAACACCCGATCCGATCCGGTCAGCTCTGCGGCGGTCAAAATCTGGTGCAGCACCTTTTCGCTGCGCAGCCAATGCTGGCCAAATCGTTTACGAGGTTGTGCCATTCGTTCTGTTATCCGTTTAGTTGCATGTTCAAAGGGTAAGCATACAGATAGGTAAGGATGCAAGCGCAGCTCACATACCTGTCTATACGTTGACCAATAAAGCCTATTGCACTCTCAGATTATTACTATAGTTGTGATAACCAGCAAGTTTCCCATTGTTGAAATCAACGATGCTTTTATCGTAGTAAAAGCGCTCTCGGCAAATGGATGGGTCTCGCTCGATTTGAGTCGGCGTTCCTTGAATCAGCAGAATGTCTTCTTGGGTTGAGTCCAGTGTCCAAGCGTTGGTCTTTGGTCGTTGTCTTCCACTGGGCATGACAACCACATTTAAGTTGTTGTCAGCATTGTTGTAGCCAGTCACAATGTCGTTTTTCAACTCAATTAGACTGCTACCGTAATACAGCAGCTCTTGATTAAGAGCTTCGTAGCGAATAAACTGGCTCGGCGTTCCTTCAATAGCCAATACCGCTTCTTTCGTTGAGCCCAAGCTCCAAAAGCCAGCTGGAATGGCCGCGATGTTGGGCAAGTCGGCAGGCTGGATGACCAACAGGTTGTTATCAACATCTTGATAGTCTACAACCCGTCCGTTTTGCACATCGACCCGACTGTTGTTGAAATAGAGCAGTTCTCGGCACTGGGAGTCATATGTAATCGTGCGTGTGGGTGGGCCTTGAATGCCTAGCATCTGTCCCCGGCTAGAGCCAATGTGCCAAAGGCTTTTGATCGGCTGTGTAGCCAAGTCGGCTGCGGCGGCTTGTTTGGCTGCGTACTGGCGGTTTTGATCATATTGAATAGCTCTGTCATGTGCGATCGCAGATTGGTTATTCACATTGGGTACCGCTGCCATCAGCTCACTGGCTTCCTTCCACCAGGTTGCGATTTTCTCCCATTCTTGCCTGGTCTGAGCCGTTTGAGTTAATTCGGCTGCACTGGTGGCTTTATTCACGGCGAGACGAAACTCTTCCGATGGTTGCGATCGCTGTTTAAGCTGCACCAGCTGCACGGTGTACAGTCCTAGACCAACCAGTCCAGCCACGCCAGCTCCTAAAACTGCTGCCCGTAAACCGATTAGCAGCGGTTGGCGAATCCGTCGCCAGTCTCGCTTCCGGCGAATTCTCAACCCATCTTCTGTTTCATAAATCGAGATTTTATCGTCTTCGTAAGAGACGAATTTTCGACTTTTGCGACCCATAAACTTTGTTCGCGAATGCTGGAGAGCAATTAGAGGGCAATTGAGAACGCTCAACGCTCATATCACAGAAAGCGGTTCAGATGGTTCCAAGCCAGATTCTCACATTCTGTTAGATTGGCCAAGAGCAGTGGAGTTAGACATAATGCACCATGTATCTGTGCTTGATTCACTGATGCAGCATGTATTTAATCTATATATTTATGATCTATATATTTATGATCTTTACAAGCATCGATCCTGAGATCAGGATGCAGCGCCCCAAATATATGGTTGCTCAATGTGGAGATGCCGAACCTGGGTAGTCGCTGCTATTGTAAACTTGCGGTCTACCGTATTTCCCCCGTTGTGCATTGTATTCATTAAGGCTTGATGCACTGAGGCAAATTATTCACACGCTTATCTTGTTCTGCCGATTATATTCCCATGACGGAACCCCTTTGGACTCTGGCTCGATGGCTCGCGGGCGAATTCAGCAACCAATCGCAAGCGCTGGATCAACCCGCTTGGTTTGTGCATCTAAGGCTGTGGCATCGCCCCTTGCCCCAGCGGTTCGCCAATCACATTGCGCTATTCGCGGAACAGGTCAACGTGCTGCATTTGGATCAGCCCTATCGCCAGCGCTTGATGCTCTTAAAGCCGGATACTGATCCTCAAATACTACAGGTACAGTACCTAGCCTTTCGTGACCCCAGCCAGTTTCGGGGCGCTGGAACTAATCCAGAACGGCTAGCAGCCATCACCTCAGATGATGTTGAACATTTGTCAGGCTGTGTATTAACCGTGCGTCAGAATAACGGGACATTTGAGGCCACCATGCCCCCGGAAGCCAGATGCTGCTTTCAGTACGCTGGACAAACGCGGCAGGTAGAACTGGGATTCACCGCCACACCGCAGGAATTTTACAGCCGCGATCGCGGTATTGATCCAGAGACGGGTCAGGGACTTTGGGGAGCCATGATGGGCGCTTATCAGTTTCAGCGCCAGCAGGACTGGTCGGGGGAGTTACCACGAGGTTGAGTGAGTGCTGAGTGTTGAGTTTTGAATTCAAGTGTGAATTGTGATGTGGGGCAGCGCCCCCACATCACAATTCACACCAAGATTAGGCAACACCCACTAAAAATCCGTTCGCAAAATCGACTCCCCCCGCGCATAGATATCTTTTGCTCGTTCTGTCCAGATGCCTTGTCCCCAGTAGCGGAAGCAGCTGGTTTGCAGGAGTAAATTATGCAGTAAGGCTCGTCGATAGCGGGATTGACGGGTGAGGGGTTCATCGGTTGAGTTGGCTTCGGCTTCAGCTTTCAGGGAATCCATCAGCGTGTGAAATCGGCGGCTGAGCTGGTAGATCGGTGCGATGTCGTCACCGCCATTACTCTGGGGGGCGTTAGACCGTTGCCCTAAGGGTGGTATGGCTACGGGGTCGAGCTGAAATTCCGGTGAAGACTGCTGTATACGTTTAACTGCGATCGCAATTGACTCTGTGGGAGAACCGGGGTCGTCAAACTGTCGCCAGATTTGGCAGTGGCCTTTGGCCTGACAGGTAGGGTAGTGATCGCTGGTGAAGCCAGCGGCCTCCAGCAGCTCTAAGTACTCAGTACCGTTGATCCCGACTACGCCTGACTGGCCGCTATTGTTCTGGGCACACTCCTGCCAAACCCGCCGAAACGCATTCGGAAACTCGTTCATCATGATGCCGCTGTTTTCGCCATCGGCAATCTGCGTCACCAGGGGCGGAATTGAAATGCCGTTTTGTACCTGCGGCGAGAGGGTCTTGGCCACTTGATAGGGCTGCATCTGTCCCACAAACTTATGGCTGTCCGAACCGCGCGGCGTCAGCAAGACGGGCAGACTAATGCTGGCCCCCGCTTCATTCCGAGCCACTAGACAGTGGGGCAGATGGATATCCTGAATCGGTTCTCCCACCAGCGTTTCAACTGAACTGACCTGCACCATCAGCCAGCGATAGCCGCAGTTTTTCAGCGCGTTGAGAAAGGCATAGAGCTGATCTGGGTGGGTCGGCAAGCTGAGTTCCGGCGGCGCAAAACCGCGCACTCGCGCCAGGGCCTCCCAGCCAAACACGGCGGCAAAATGATGCTGCCACGCTCGAATCTGAGGCTCTAGATCCATAACGGGTGTCGTCGGCACCAGCGCATGGCTCCACATCGTGCCTAGCCACTCCACATAGGGCTGATAGGTGGCGTCTTGCGTCATTCGCTTCAGCTTTTCCAGAATTTCGCCTCGGCCAATCTGCCGCAGTCCCCAGAGCAAATTACCCGAATAAACCAGCATGGCGCGGGGATTGTAGCCCTGTCCCACCAGTTCTGGAATAAAATCGGCCATCCGCGCATAGCAGTAGGAAAAGGGGCCAGCATTGTAGTTGTCCCCTTCGTAGGGGTGCTCAAACATGTACTGCAAGTTGCTGATCAGCTTGCCTCCGGTTTCTGCCGGAATGGTGGGCTGATGCATCTGGAGTGCGATCGCAAATGCTGCCTGAATTTGCCCCAGATCCAAATTTGTGGTGGGCAAAAATACCGGATCGGCATGGGAAATAACCGATTGAACCTCGGTTTCCCAGCCGCAAATATTCGGTAAACCTTCAATCAGCTCAGGAATGGGCGGGAACTGGGCCGATGATTGTGAGCGAACCATAGATGATGTATAGATTCAGCGAACTAATCCTCATCATGGCATCGCGATTGCTCCCACAGGAATTTTTTGGCAAAACGCAATGTAAGGAAAACGGGAGCGAGGGTGCAAGGTAGAGGGTTGATTGCAGATTTATTTCGATTTCTCAGCTTTGGGTAGCGTAAACGTTATGCCCCGTTGTTCCTTCTCTGCGTTAGGAGAAGACGATGCTGAATTTGACGCTGGTTTTTCCTTGCTCGTTGATACGACATTGTCCGTTGCACCAGATGATTCAGCATTAGCTTCTGTTAGCGAAGGTTCGCGCCAGAATACGATCGCATCGCTGATCGGTTGCAGCATCGTATTGGGATAGTAGAACTGGAGAATCCGCTCATATGTCCAACCAAGGTCACCCAGCCGATAGGCTCCGGTTTGGCTCATGCCGACGCCGTGGCCTAGACCGCCACCAATAAAGGCATAGCCTTTCAGAACAGGCGAAGGAGTTGGAATTGGACTGATAACGTTTGCTGGGTCAACCGTTGCTCCCGACGGTGTTGCAGATGGTGTATTTGCAGGTGCAGGCTGTGGAGCAGGCTCATACATGGGCTCCATGTAGAACAGCAAGCTGCGGGGTGGATAGAGAGCGCGAATAATTTCGTCTTTCTCCAGCGTAACTGTGCCCATGTCGGTCTGGATATCCACTTTTTGAACCCGGCCAGCGGGTGCTCGTTCTGCGACCTGCATTTGAATGATTTGGCTGAAGTTGGCCAATGGGTGCTGCTGCCGTCCTAAATATTGACGCAGTCCGCCAGCAATTTCTTCCAGCGTTCCCTCATAGCGCCAGCGGAACATGTCCCATTCTTCTTCGTTAAAACCCTGTTCCTGTTGAATAAAGGCGCGGAAATTTTCCTCCGAGGCTAAGCTGCGCTGAGACAGATCCCACACGCCCTGCACCGAATCCACCACCGCTTGCAGGTAAGGCCGATCGGCCCCATTCCACACGTCGGTAAATCGAGCTGTCACGCCACCAGTGGTAGACGAATACAGCGCATCCACGAGTTCGTTGTCGTAGGTTAGGACTAGACCACGCGTATTTGCGATCGCGCGATCGGTACTCTCGGCTGTCCCTCCTAACCCGCTGTAAACCTGGCACTGGGTATCGGCACAGAGTTCATAGCCATCAATTTCAAATCGGCGTAGATTTCTCAGGGCATAGGTGCGAGCCAGGATTGCCTGGGCTTCCTTGGTTGGCATCGGCGCACCTAGACCAATTTCATGCGGCACCACGCCGCGCAGGTAGGACTCAATCGGCACAAAGTTGACCAGTGTATACGTCCCGTATGCGTTCGGCTGAACTCTCAAGCTGCCAGCATAGAGCTTCGTTTCATCCTTCGTCTGCACCTGAATCCGCTGGTAGCCGGAGGCGATGTTGAATATATCGCGGTTGTAGCGGTAGCCATTGGCAATAAATGCCGTTCTGGGAATTGCAGGTTCAACCTTGGTGTCTAGAAAAACCGCGTCGCCATATCCCTGCTTGGTCAAATTCTTCAGCAACAAGCGACGCAGCAGCGGCGTACTGTATACATCTCGCTTGGCCCACACCTGCCAGCTATTGGGCTGAGCCAGTTCCGTCTCAATCCCCCGCTGTTTCCACTGGTTGGCGCTGTCCTCAGCGCTCTCAAAGCTGCGGTGCGTACTCAGCACCACCCGCTCCTGAATCCGAGGCGCGTTCAATGCCTGCTGTCCCACGACAATTTTGATTTGATTTGCGGTAATCGTCTCAGTCTGTCCGCCCGTTTCAAACTGAACGGTCAAGCGATCGCCATTCAGCGCATTTAGCGTCATCTCATCGTCAGCCGCTTCGCCAAACCGCTGTACCACACCAACCTCAATCACAGGCTCCGGCGCTTGCTGTGCAGGCAACGGTGATGCAGCAAAGAGCGTCAAACTGGCGGCAATAAAAGCCAATCCTAGATAGCGCAGTCGAGTAACTAGTCGATGATGTGTCACGGCGAGAACTTATCGAGGATAAGGGTTTGAGGACAGCGCTCCGAACTCAGCCCAGAGCATGATTCTGAATTTACCCGTCTATTCTAAACAGCTCTGACCAACTTGACCGCCGTTTAGATCATAAAGTTTCTCCTCTCCCGCCTCATTCATTAACTCCCCCACCCACAACCATCACCGCCACCCCTTACCCATCCACCCTCCTACCCGCCCACTCCTCTACCCCATCCTAAGAAACCTAAACATTTCCTAAGAGTGATCCTGTTTGCGGTTTGCACGTGCGATCGCAATTCAAAATAAAGCGTATGTATCGGTAAACACGCCGATGATGCAAGAGGCAAGACAATATGGGGTTAGACATTTCTCCCGGTAAAAGCTTTCCCATTGGAGCAACGGTTTACCCAGCAGGCGTTAACTTTTGCGTTTTTTCAAAACATGCCACCTCCATTGAGCTGCTGCTATTTGAAGATGACGATGCCTTCAAACCAGCCCATGTGATTCGCCTCAACGCCAAAAACAACAAAACGTTTTACTACTGGCACGTCTTCGTTCCGGGGCTAAAGCCTGGGCAAATTTACGCCTATCGTGCCTATGGCCCCTATGCGCCGGAACTGGGGCATCGCTTTGACGGTCAAAAGGTTTTACTCGATCCCTACGCTCGCGCTGTCATGGGCTGGCAGCACTACAGTCGAGAAGCCGCGATTGAACCCGGCGATAACTGCGCTCAGTCGCTCCGCAGCGTCGTTGTTGACACCCGTACTTACGACTGGGAGGGAGATGAACCGCCCAATATTCCCTACTCTTCTACGATCATTTACGAAATGCACGTTGGTGGATTTACTCATAATCCCAACTCTGGCGTTGCGCCTGAAAAGCAAGGCACGTTTGCCGGCGTGATTGAGAAGATCCCCTACCTGAAAGAGCTAGGAGTCACAGCAGTCGAACTACTGCCGATTCATCAGTTTGATGAACAAGATGCTCCATTCGATCTGAGTAACTACTGGGGCTATAGCCCAATGGCCTTCTTTGCTCCCCACCGCAGCTACAGCTCCCGCCAAGATCCACTAGGGCCAGTTGATGAATTTCGCGACATGGTCAAAGCCCTGCATCGAGCCGGAATTGAAGTTATTCTGGATGTCGTTTTCAATCACACGGCTGAAGGGAATCAAGATGGGCCAACCTTCTCCTTTCGCGGCTTTGAGAACTCAGCCTATTACATGCTGGAAGACAATCTGGCTGAATACAGCAACTACAGCGGTTGCGGCAATACGCTAAAAGCGAATCATGAAATTGTCGGTCGCATGATTCTCGATAGCCTGATTTATTGGACAGCCGAAATGCATGTCGATGGCTTCCGGTTTGATCTGGCCTCGGTGCTTTCGCGCAGTCGCTCTGGTGAACCGCTGCAAGATCCGCCCATTCTCTGGTCGATTGAATCCAATCCGGTATTGGCAGGCAGCAAGATCATTGCCGAAGCTTGGGATGCAGCTGGACTGTATCAGGTTGGGTCGTTTATTGGCGATCGCTTTGCTGAGTGGAATGGCCCATTCCGCGACGACGTGCGCCGTTTTGTTCGGGGTGACGAAGGCATGGTTGGTATCCTAGCGGCACGAATTATGGGTAGCCCCGATATCTATCCTGACCCGAACCGCGAACCCAACCGCAGCATTAATTTCATCACCTGCCACGACGGCTTTACGCTCAACGATTTAGTCTCTTACAACGAAAAGCACAACGAAGCGAACCTGGAAGACAACCGGGATGGCGCAAACCACAACTTTAGCTGGAACTGCGGTGTTGAAGGCGTAACCGATCATCCAAAGGTCAACGCGCTGCGGCTGCGGCAAAGTAAAAACCTGTTGACGCTGATGTTTATGTCTCAGGGAACGCCAATGCTGCTGATGGGTGACGAAATTCGGCGCAGCCAGCAGGGGAACAACAACAGCTACTGCCAAGACAACGAGCTAAGCTGGTTCAACTGGAGTGCATTAGAGGAACACGCTGACTTTTTTGCCTTTGTGCAAGGACTGATTCAGTTTACGCAGTCGCTGGAACTCTTCCGGCAAGAGCGCATCCTCTCCGTCAACTACGATCCCTTACATCCTTATCTGATCTGGCACGGCATGAAGTTGGGTAAACCAGGCTGGGAGCATGAGTCCCATGTACTGGCGTTTACGCTCTATCATCCCGATTTTCATGAACATCTACACGTGATGTGCAATGCCTATTGGGTGCCACTTGAATTTGAACTGCCGCCACTGGGCCAAGACGAACACTGGCATCGCATTATTGATACAGCGCTGCCGTCGCCTGATGATATGTCACCTATTCCGGAAAAGGCTCCTCGCGTACCCGCTAAGGGTTACTGTGTAGAAGCCCGATCTACGGTGGTGCTCATGGCAATCTAACTTCAGGTAAGTCCTGAAGTTAGCTGCTAGATGCAATAGACTTTATTGGAAATAAAGTTTTTGGGGTTGGCAATTGTTTTGTAGCGCGGCGGAGCCGCGCTACAAAACAATTGCCGATAAGGTCTAATGTAGTAAGTTGAGCTATTTGATGAATGAAAATTGTTGATGCAACTACTCACCCTGAGTGGGTTATGGCTTTACAACCTAAGCATCAACTGACTTTACATCTTTGTATTCGACCAATCGAGTAGCTCGTCCTTTTAAGCGGTTCCAATGGAATTGGATTTGTCCTAAAGCCAATGGAAACTTTCCAATTACACAAGACAAGGCATAGATGATAGCAGGACGATGGCCGAGCTTTGCGGCCTCTTTGAGGTATATCTTGGCGACTAGAAGCGGATATCCCAGGAGCAGTAGCAAGCTCAAGCCCTGTGTCGGCCACGCTAAAAGTAGAGCAGTTAGTGGCAGTACTAATCCCCACGTCCAGATGCTCCAACTGTCCTTTACCCAGTGGCGATCGGGACTCCGACCGTGTAACCAGGAGCCTTCAGCATAGGCATGACCAACTCGGCGATTACGGTTCCACCACTGCTGGAAACGTTGAATATCGGCATCATGAAGTGACATTTCTGCGTCTAACCGAAGAATTTTCCAGCCATTTTGTCGAAGGCGGACACATAATTCGGGTTCACCGCCACCAATCAGCCCTGGATTAAATCCACCAACTTGTTTGAATGCCTCCGGTCGCATCATCGAGTCGCCACCACAGGAGCGGGCTTCTCCAACAGGTGTGTCCCATTCGATATCACAAAGCAGATTGTAGATAGATGCCTCGGGATATAGCTCCCGTCTGCGACCACAGACGACAGCAACATCTTTTCTTTCACTCAGAGTTTGCTCTGCGTACTCCAACCAGCCGTCGCTGAGTTCACAATCTCCGTCAATAAACTGAACATACTTGAGATGAGGAGCCACCTGCATCAAATGGTAAAACCCTTCATTTCGAGAGCGTGGTGATGCAAAAGGCTTGGATGGATCGAGTTCAACAATTTCAACTCCAAACTTGCGCGCAAGTTCTAAACTGCCATCAGTTGATGCGGAATCGACATAAACAACATGCTCAACCTTATCGACAACTGAACTCAGGCATCGCCGTAGTCGATCTCCCTCGTTGCGTCCGATAACAACAATGCCAATATGGTTTAAGGTCACCATTTTAATTGCCTTCGTGCGTCAAAACTTAGCCAGTCTTCAAACCCAGTGTAATGTATGCCAACTGTAAGACGGCAGGCGTTCTGTGAGGAATCAGTAAATTTAGTTCTTATGCTGGTAAACTTTGCTTGATTTTGCGGATATAAAACAAGATTTCATACTTTTGACTCTTGATCTATCTGCGACTGGCTAGGTGCAAAATCGGAAAATGCGATCGCAACATATAAAACAAAAAAGATGTTGGTCAGTAGCATGAGCGTGCTTTCAGTGATGTTAGCTATTGTCAAGCATGCCAAAAAGGCAAGTGGCCATAAATCTTCGCCCTGCTCCGCCGCATAGGCTTTTTTTATTGCTCTAATGAAATTGTGGATAAGGCTTAGAGCAAAAACAAAAAGACCGATGAAGCCTAAGTCAATCATCAAATCAATGAATCCGTTATGAGCATGAGGAGGAACATACCCCCGAGCAACTGACTGACCAACTTCAACTGGCAGGTTAGTATTCCAAAACGCGTCTCTTCCATAACCCAACCAGAATCGATCCTGAAATAACATATCTAGAGAGGCATTCCAAATCAATGTTCTTCCAGTCAAGGTCGGATCGCGTCCTAATCCGACTAGAATAGGCTCCCAATTGTCAATGATGACACCAATTAAAAAAACTGAGACCAAAAAAGCTAAGTCTATGGCGATCACACTAATTTCGCCTCGCCATCGAAATCGTCGATACAAGAATAAGAAAGCGACCAGAAAAATCGAAGCGATAAGGCCACTTTTTGAAGTGGACAATAAAACTAAAGTCAATGAAAAATAGAAGCCGAATGCAAACAAATAGCGCTTACTATAGTTTTTATTGTTCAAACAAGCAAAAGCCATACAGCTCAGCACCATTAGTCGGCTTAATACGTTCTTTTGAGGATAAACCCCTTTCCAAGCACCAGCAAAAGGACCAGATAGGTGCTTCCCAATAGAAGGTTGAACGATAGCGTAAAAAGTACTAATCAAAGCTGATAAGCCAAGCCCAAACGCTACTAACTCTAACTGCTCTTTGAGTGTAAAGCTGGTCGCAAAAAACAAGCCGAAACCAATCATTTGAATGACCTGACTTCTGAGACTTAGAATAGTTGAATCAGGAGCAATTGACCATAAAAATGATGCAAACGTCAAAGTGATCAGTACAACTAGGAACGGATCTTTGCGAAGCGATCGTATAGCGCCTTTAAATCGCAACGCAATAAAAAAAATGGAAAACAGCAGAACGGTATATCGCATCAGAGAAAGCACCGATTCTGGAACCAGAATATCTAAAGTGCCAGCGAAATACATGAGTCCAAAAACAGCAAACGCTTTTTCAAAAAGTCTGAAGTAAGACATTCCCGCTATCCAATTGGTTGCACAAAGGCAAGCCGTTACGTCGATATATCGTTTTTGTATGAACTAAGACATAAAACAGTTGGTTCTAGTCCTGAAGTTAGCACTTCTCTGCAAACAACTCTATCTATGAAATCAGCAAATTTACAGTGAATGCCAAAGAATCGTTGAATCTTAGTGCTTTCAACAAATTTTGGCAGCGTTCAATATAGACTTTATTAAGAGGTTGATTTAGCTTCGCAAAGCCAGCTTGAACTAGCAGATGGCTATTTTGAACAATTCTGACATTCTCTTAGCATGATAAGAAAGCCAAGTTAGGGCATTTGATCATAAGGTTTAATCATCAGATGAGTAGGTTCCACGGTTAAGCTGAACTGTGCAATCGTTTTGATGTTCAACGGAATGATAAAGTTCCACAATAGTTAAAGTGAAGGCTCTGTGTAGCCAATACTCTTTTGATTGGATCACCCCGCTGCTGACAGAGGTGTGACCTGTAAGTAGTTGACAAATGATTCTTAAGCGAAATCGCTTCTTGCTGGAGCATTGTAGCGTCTTCAGATATTCTCATCAATGCTCGTCTGAGGGGAGGTCTAATTTTGAGACACCTACATGGAACTATGAAGGCTTGAGCAGGAGCCAAAGCCTTTTGTCTCAGTGTGACAGTGTTCACGCTGTTGGTGTAAAGGTGGGCGGCCATCGTTGCCGCAGATTTTGTTGATTTCAGTAAATTCCAACATA
The DNA here is from genome assembly GCF_057732415.1 of Thainema salinarum CENA647. Classification (NCBI taxonomy): domain Bacteria; kingdom Bacillati; phylum Cyanobacteriota; class Cyanophyceae; order Leptolyngbyales; family Leptolyngbyaceae; genus Thainema; species Thainema salinarum. The sequence goes on along the minus strand of NZ_JBYJZJ010000022.1, from coordinate 3,923,019 downwards.
ATTGGATGTAGATTGTGCAAACCTATAGGCAATTCAGACAACAAAGCCAGTTATTGAACGTATGCTGTGACCAGTGGCATGCTGTGGAATCTCTGTGGATTCAGTGTGTGTTTCAGTGAAAATACACAACTGCTGTTCTGCTACTTAGCATAAGGCTCACTCTATGCCATCTTTTTAGCTAATTCTAGATGGCACTATAGGTAGGACTGCTGATTGAGGATGAGTTGGGATGAGAAGACTGCCCATTTGCCCCATTCAGTGCTAGTGCATGATTATTGGTGCATGTTTTTGCGATGACCATGTCAAAACCCGAAGTTCCTGTGTATTTTTACGTACCTCGCTCAGAGTGGCCTGAGCAGGGTATCCCGCAAACGCCAATTACCTGCTGGACTGATCCAAATCTATGGCCATCTGCTGGAAAATATGACCACACCATACAAACCTACTTGCGTTTGAGTACGAGTGGATTTCCATGCCAGATTATTGATCAGCTTCCTACCGAAGGTATTGTAATTGCACATTATGATTTGCTGCCTAAGCATCCTAAATTGCTCAACCCTAAACTACTAGCTGTTTGTATTAAGGCGGAGCGAACGCCCCATCCCTATGCAGCTATACATGTTGTTCAAAATCCTGAAGAAGCAAGATTTCTAAGTGGTTGTTGGAATGCTCACTTTATACCGTTTTGGTTGCAGCAAGGACTGATCCCTCGTGATTCTCAAAGAGGCAATCGCTTTGAAAACATTGCCTTCTTTGGCCGGAAAGTCAATCTAGCGCCCGAACTGAAAAGTGATTGGTGGTTAGAGCAGTTAAGCGATTTGGGGCTGCGTTGGATTTTATCTGATGAACCTGAGCTGTGGTCTGACTACAGCAATATAGATGCGGTGCTTGCTGTGCGAAGCTTTGACCAGCAAACCTATTCGGCTAAGCCAGCAAATAAATTGTTTAATGCTTGGCATACCGGTGTACCTGCAATTGTTGGCAATGATTCCGCATTCCAAGCCGAGTTTCACAACGAGCTTGATTTTATTAAGGTGACGACGGTTCATGATGCGATCGCAGCTCTTAAACGCTTGAAAGAAGAACCAGAACTACGACGGGCCATGATTGAAAATGGTTTTCAACGTGCCAAAGAAACGGAGCCAGATGCTATCGTCAAGCGCTGGCAAGCCTTTATTGAGGATGTAGCAATTCCAGCCTATGAGCGTCAAAGACTTCAATCGGGAATAAGTCAAACATTCTCTTTTATAAAACGCTGCTTTGCAACTGTATCTCGGCGTGATAGAACGCAAGCTTTGCCGATTGCGGCACTAAGCTCATAAAAGCTTGTTCATCGTACATCAAGCTTAAAACGCTGCTAATAAGTAAGGTATAGAAACAAGGTAACTCATGGCCTCTCTTTCGATCGGACGCGCAATTTCTAAAGGACGTGCAGCTCTTAAAGGATCAGCGGTTCGCGGTGCAATCTGGACAATCGGTGGATTTGGATCAAGCCAAGTTGTACGGTTTATTAGCAATTTAGTCTTAACGCGCTTGTTGCTGCCCGAATACTTCGGCTTAATGGCTATTGTTAACAGTCTATATATCGGATTAGTTTGGCTATCTGACTTTGGAGTTGGCAAAAGCATCGTTCAGAGCAAACGCTGGAACGATCAAGCTTTTTTAGATACAGCTTGGACGTTGCAGATTATCCGTGGCTTTGGAGTTTGGCTATTACTGCTTTCTGTTAGTGTGCCCTTAGCTCGCTTTTATGAAGAACCCCTCTTAGCTCAACTCGTTCCGGTTGTTGGCATCACAACTATCATTAATGGTTTCAATTCAACTAAGCTATTCACGCTAAATCGCGAGATGAAGCTGGGACTGATGACTGCTTTGGGATTAGCCACCCAAGTCGCTGGCATCTTCGTCATGATTGTTTGGGCTGCAATTAATCCAACTGTTTGGGCTTTAGCCGTTGGTAGTTTAGTGAGTACATTCCTCTGGACGCTAAGCAGCCACTTTGTTTTACCGGGTCGGAACAACTGGTTCGCTTGGGAAAAAGCAGCACGTACTGAAATCTTTTCATTCGGTCGCTGGGTTTGGCTAGAAACAACGATGATGTTTTTAGCAGAACAGTCTGACCGATTGATATTAGGTTCTCTGTTTACGTTTGCCTTACTAGGTGTGTATTCAATTGCTTTTGCACTGGCAGATTTACCCCGACAAATCATCAAGAAAGTTAGCTTGAAAGTTATTTTCCCGCTTGTTTCTGGTAACGCAGAACTGCCACGTCATCAGCTACGAAAGAAGATTTTAGCTAAGCGCAAGTTTGTGTTGCTAAGCTTTCTGGGTTTAGTTGCTGGGTTGGTTTGTTTTGGAGATATTGCAATTCGCATTCTTTATGACGATCGATATTTGCAAGCAACCTGGATGATGTCTATTCTCTCTCTAGGTGTTTGGTTCTCAGTTCTGTTTTACACCATGAGTCCTTGTTTATTGGGAGTTGGTAAACCAGTCTACGGTGCGCAAGCGAACCTTTTACGATTTATTACATTAGCAGCAGGATTACCGCTTGGGTTTTACCTGGCTGGAACTGTCGGTGCGATCGCAGCCGTTGCAGTCAGCGACTTGCCGTCTTATCTAGCAATTCAGTACGGTGCTTGGCGAGAAAAACTCATTTTTTGGAAACAGGATGTGCAAATGACGGCTGGATTAATCGGGGTAATTCTACTAGTTGTTGCCGTTCGTGCAGCTATTGGATTTGGAACTCCGCTGGATGTGCTACTCGCAGGCACTGTTTAAGAAATTACGGTTGGACGGTACAGTCACGTTCAATAACACTACTGTAAAAATTCAATGTAAAAATTGAATGAGCTTGACGGTTGAGGCTGGGGTTTGCGACTGGTAGTGTTGCACCTTGGCCTCAATTTGCTGGAGCTGTCCTAATGCTCGGCCACAGGGAAAGCCGTATTTAGCAGCAACGCGATCGCTGGCAATGGTGAGAGCGGTCTGAGATTTTTCTAAAAAATCGGCTAGGGAATAAGCGTTTCCTGGCTCAAAGTATTCCTTCACGATCAAAGAGGGCGAGTAGCAAGTTTCTTGTACTCCATCAGGCCACTCAATCTGAAATCGAATTTCTGGCATAACCTTCTTCCTGAAGCTTCTCTATTTTGTAGATGCCTTAATTTGAGATCTTGAATGGTATGCTACTTGACCATTCCTCGAAAATTCGTACACTACATTAGACCTCTTAATTTAAATACTGCCAGGAGGAGCACTGCATGGGGTATCGCATGGATCGCCGCGCCTATGCCGAGACATATGGCCCAACTGTGGGTGATCGCATTCGTCTTGCGGATACTGAGTTGATTATCGAGGTTGAACAAGACTTTACGCCCTATGGGGATGAAGTTAAGTTTGGCGGCGGTAAGGTAATCCGGGACGGCATGGGGCAGTCACCGATTTCGCGTGAGAACGGCGCGGTGGATATGGTGATTACCAATGCGTTGATTCTGGACTGGTGGGGCATTGTCAAGGCCGATATTGGCATCAAGGACGGTCGAATTGCCAAGATTGGCAAAGCGGGTAATCCCTATATTCAAAACAATGTAGACATTATCATTGGCCCTGCTACAGAAGCAGTTGCGGGTGAGGGCATGATTCTCACGGCAGGCGGCATTGATTCCCACATTCACTTTATTTGTCCGCAGCAGATTGAAACTGCGATCGCATCTGGCGTAACGACGATGATCGGCGGTGGTACTGGCCCCGCAACGGGCACGAACGCGACAACCTGTACGCCCGGAGCTTGGAATATGTACCGGATGCTGCAGGCTGCTGAGGCGTTTCCGATGAATTTAGGTTTTCTCGGTAAAGGCAACAGCAGTCAGCCTGATGGTCTGGCGGAACAGGTGAAAGCGGGTGCGATGGGGCTGAAGCTGCATGAAGACTGGGGCACAACCCCGGCCACGATTGATACCTGTTTAAGCATTGCCGATGAATACGATATACAAGTTGCAATTCATACGGATACGCTGAATGAGGCGGGATTTGTCGAAAATACAATTGCCGCCTTTAAGAATCGGGCCATTCATACCTATCACACGGAAGGGGCGGGCGGTGGCCACGCGCCGGACATCATCAAGGTGTGTGGTCAGGCCAACGTTTTGCCGTCGTCTACCAATCCTACGCGGCCTTATACCGTTAACACCCTGGACGAGCACCTGGATATGCTGATGGTTTGCCATCATCTCAGCCCCAGCATTCCAGAAGATGTTGCCTTTGCGGAGTCGCGGATTCGGCGGGAGACGATTGCGGCGGAAGATATTCTGCATGACCTGGGCGCATTCAGCATGATTGCCTCGGACTCGCAGGCGATGGGTCGGGTCGGCGAAGTCGTCATTCGCACCTGGCAGACGGCGCATAAGATGAAAGTGCAGCGGGGCGCACTGGCGGAAGATAGCGATCTCAACGATAACAATCGGGCTAAACGCTATGTGGCCAAGTACACGATTAATCCCGCTATCACCCACGGCATTGCCCATGAGGTTGGTTCAGTTGAAGAGGGTAAGCTAGCCGATCTTTGCCTATGGAAGCCCGCCTTCTTTGGCGTCAAGCCCGAACTGGTGATTAAAGGTGGTGTGATTGCCTGGGCGCAGATGGGCGATCCAAATGCCAGTATCCCGACGCCGCAGCCGATTCATATGCGACCGATGTTTGGTAGCTATGGCGGTGCGATCTCAACTACATCGCTGACGTTTATCTCCCAAGCGGCGCTGGATCTAGGTGTACCGGAGCAGCTTGGTCTGCAAAAAACTGCGATCGCAGTTGCCAATACGCGCAATATCGGTAAAGCAGATCTCAAGCTCAACGATAACTTACCCCATATTGAGGTTGACCCGGAAACCTACGAAGTGCGAGCCGACGGTGAGCTGCTTACGTGTGAACCCGCTACGGTTTTACCGATGGCTCAGCGTTATTTCTTGTTCTAGCTCATTGCTTATATCTTGCCAGTCAAGAACTTGCAGAAGTGACTAGCTGATATATCGCGATAGCTCGATTACCCTGCTGGTTTTGGCGCAAAATGTGAGTTGAGATCCGTGAGGAAACCTGCAACGAGCCTTTGTATACAAATTTGGGTCAAAATCCCTCTTCAGAGTGAGAGCATATAGTTCCTTAGGATGTGAGCATAGAGGCAGAGTCCTTTTTTGTCTCTCGTAGCCAAAAAACAATCGACAAAAATATTTGATGCGCCGTTGCTCAGCAAACGAATTGAAAGTTTGCAAGAAGCACTTTGCGTCTTGTATTAGTATCTCATCAAGATAAGTAATCTGCGCTCTGTCAATTATTTATCTAGATTTTAATTGGTTAGAAGTTGCTTGAAATTTACTTGCTTTTCGTTTTCACCTAATGTGGAAAAGGCAAATAAATTTCAAAATACTTCAAAACGTAGTAGGAAAGTGAACCATCCAATTGCAGCTCACAATCGAGTTGGTTGTGTGACTTCTATTGGTTGTCTTTCTTGCTTGAAACTGTGTATAGCGCTTATAAGACTTAGCTGTTGGAAAATATGGTTTACTCTTCTCATTCGCAGCAGAGTGATCGCATCTTAGTTGTTGATGATGCTCCAGATAATTTGTTCCTGGTTCAGTCCATTTTGCAGGACGAAGGATATATTGTTGAGGTCGCTGATAACGGTGCCAAAGCACTTGATCTAATTCAAAAATCGCCACCCCAGCTCGTGCTGCTGGACGTGATGATGCCTGGAATGGATGGATTTGAGGTGACTCGCATTATTCGGGAACAACAAAAATCTGAAACTCTGCCGTTTATTCCTATCTTATTGATTACAGCCTACGATGAGCCGAGTGTTGCCAGGGGCTTGGATATTGGGGCCGATGATTTTATCCGCAAGCCAGTTGAGTTTGATGAACTGCTCGCACGAGTGCGATCGCTGATTCGGCTCAAGCATAGTGTCGATGAGCGTGACGAAATTGCTCGTCAGCGGGAAGATTTTGTCTCTCGTTTGACCCATGACTTACGGACTCCCCTAGTTGCTGCCGATCGGATGTTGGATCTGATGCAGCAAGGCTATTTAGGAGAATTGTCCGAAGAAATGGAAGAAGTGGTCGTGACGATGGCTAGCAGTAACAAAAATCTGCTGGCGATGGTTAACCAGCTTCTGGAAGTCTATCGGTATGAAGCTGGCCGTAAATCGCTGAATTTTAGACCGACTGATCTGAAGGAAGTTGCACAAGAAGTGCTGCAGGCGCTCGATCCGCTGGCGCAGGAAAAAAGCTTGCAGCTGATTTTGGAGGAAGAAACGCCATCAGATTATTCCTACGTTGTGCAGGGCGATCGGCTAGAGCTGAATCGCATCATTACTAATTTGGTTGGTAATGCCATCAAGTTTACTGATTCTGGCACTGTGACAGTGCTTCTGATGGGAACGGCTCCTGGGCAGTCTAACTCTGGTCAATCCAACTCCATCGTCAAAGTAACGGTTAATGATACGGGGCCAGGGATTCCACCTGAATCTCAGGCCGATCTATTTCAACGGTTTCAGCAGGGTCGGCACGGTCGCTCAGGCAGCGGGTTGGGGCTGTACTTATCCCACCGCATTGTTGAGGCGCATGGTGGCGAACTGAGCTGTCTTTCAGAAGTGGGTAAAGGTAGCTCATTCACGGTCAAGATTCCCGCGAGCCACCAGGCGAACAATATGGCCAGCCGTGTCAGTCAGTGATCAGCCAGTGACAAGTTAGCAATGCACAGGTGACATATAACCGTTAACAGTCAGTTCAGGAGTAAACAAGAGCAATGGTTCAACTGGCAGCAGTCTCTGCGACTGAGCGTTTGCGGCAACAGCGGGATTTCTTCAGTTCAGAACAAACTCGCTCGCTTGATTTTCGATTACGGCAGTTGCGGCAACTGAAGCAAGCCGTTCTCGATCATCAAGACGCGTTGATCGAAGCGCTGAGTCAGGATTTGCGTAAACCTCGGCTGGAGTCCTACCTGACGGAAATTGCCGGAATTCAAGAAATTGACTACGCGATCAAGCATCTCAAGTCATGGATGAAAATCCGCCGTGCATCAACATCTTTGCAGCTCTTTCCGGCTGCGGCGCGCATCTATCCAGAACCGCTAGGGGTGGTGCTGATCATTAGTCCCTGGAATTATCCAGTACAGCTAGCAATTTCGCCGCTGATCGGTGCGATCTCAGCAGGCAACTGCGCCATGCTCAAGCCCTCTGAAATTGCACCTCATACCTCAGCCGCGCTGGCCAAGATGATTGAGGCGACGTTTGATCCCGCTTATATCAGCGTTGTGGAAGGTGGGGTTGAAGCCAGTCAAGAGCTGCTGGAGCAACCGTTTGACCACATTTTGTTTACAGGCAGCACCCAGATCGGCAAAATCGTCATGGAGGCCGCAGCCAAGCACCTCACGCCTGTGACGCTGGAGCTGGGCGGCAAGAGTCCCTGTATCGTGGATGCTGATGTTGACCTGGAAACGACAACGCGTCGGATTGCTTGGGGCAAGTTCATCAACGCGGGCCAAACCTGTATTGCGCCTGATTATGTCCTGGTTGATCAGGCAATTAAGCCGCAGTTTATGGAGCAGCTCACAGCTCGGATTCGTGAATTCTTTGGCGATAATCCGGCTGAAAGCCCAGATTTTGGTCGCATTGTCAGCGATAAGCACTTCCATCGCTTATCAAACCTGCTGCCCTATGGTGAAGCCGTGACTGGCGGAGCCGCAGACGCTGCCGATCGCTATATTGCCCCGACGGTGCTAGATAAGCCTGCGCTGGACTCGCCGCTAATGCAGGAAGAAATTTTTGGCCCGATTTTGCCCGTTTTGGAATACGAAAATCTAGAAGATGCGATCGCATTTATCAACCAGCGGCCTAAACCGCTAGCGCTGTACCTGTTTACGCGCAATCCGGACAAGCAGCAAACGGTTTTGCATCAAACTTCGTCCGGCGGCGTGTGCATCAATGACACGATTATGCAGATTGCCCCCTATGGCCTGCCCTTTGGCGGCGTTGGTGACAGCGGCATGGGAGCCTATCACGGCAAAGCGAGTTTTGACACGTTCTCTCACTATAAAAGCGTGCTGAAGCGCCCATTTTGGCTGGATCTAAAGTTCCGGTATGCGCCCTATGGCGACAAGATTAAGCTGATTAAAAAGCTGTTTGGCTAGTGTAATACCAATCCTTTGTGAAGCTGCCCTGAACAAGGGGCTTAAGCCCCTTGTTATACAAGCGTTTGTTCTGTTCATTTTCAATTTGGATTGGTATAAGGTCTATGCTTTTTAAGTGCTGAGTGCTGAGGACGGAGTGGCACGAATACGCCTTACTCCTCTCTCCTCACGCCTCACTTCTTGAAGTGAATAGCTTCCTTTACAGCCCTCTACAACCCTTTACAGCCCCTTACAACCCTTTTTCCTTCTTACTTTTCAACCAACGCATCACGCTCCGCGAGAGCGGCAATTTGGCGCAGGATTTGGTTTTGTTCTTGCCCTAGTTTTTCCAGGCGATGTAGGAGTTGAACGATCTCCTTACTGTTATTTAGAGGCGTTAATTTCTCCGAATTGACGGTGTCTAAATTGATCGTGTCTAAGTTAACGGTCTCTGAATTAACAGCGTCTGAGTTGATGGGTTTTGCACCGTTCAAAATTACGTCTTCGCCTTGAGTGGTACTGCTTAAAAGTAAGCGATTGACTGCGATATGTTTTGAGGGGATGGGTTTGGATAGGTTTGCATGGATCGAGAAATTGGGCTGCTTCCAGAGGCGCGATCGCACTTTTCCCACAGCTACAGCCCCCAACCGAATCACTTGACTGGATAACCACTGGCCCAAGATCAGCGGTAACCGAATCAGCATCTGCCAAAACTGCCGCGTCAAATCCGCCACGGCTTGCAGCAGTCCCCAGAAGAGAAAGATACTCGTCACCGTCAGAATCAGGCCCCAAATTGGATGGTTCACCAGCCAGTGAACAACGGGATGGTCAGTTAACCACGCTTGAATGGAATCTGCGATCGCATGTTGAAATCCATTCACGGCTGCCTGCGGCATTTGGCCAATTTGACTGGTTTGATCCCAAAATGAATTCACGGTCTGAGTTGTGCCATCCATCACGGTTTGTAGCGTCTGTTCGGTGTTGGCTTTGAGCGTTTCGGTCGTTGCCTGAACCTGATCGCGCATCTGATCAACGGTTTGGCTCGTTGCATCCTGCATCTGCTGAACGCGCTCTTGCCACTCCAGCAGCATCGAGCGATCGAACATCTCGGACATCTTCCTGATCCCGCTGAACATAGTCATACGCCCAGTATAGGGAGCGGCCCATCTGCTTGGGAACGAACGTTAATGAAAACCAAGATTTAGAAATGGTTTTTGTAGGGACACGGCATGACGTGTCTCTTCAGGGAAAACGTTTTTGTAGGGACACGGCATGACGTGTCCCTACGAGATCTTTAGCCCTCTACAGCCTCACAACGCTTGCTTAGAAATCTCTCAGGACGGTAAGCTCAATCCAATTACCTTCTGGCAGTGGGTCCAATACCTGCTGGATCTGAATAGAGAAAACTCACATCTTGCACTAAAACCCAGAAGGGTTGTTTTGCCGCCGCATCGCGGCGGCAAAACAACCTCTTCCGGTTTTCAAAGTGCAAGATGTGAGGAAAACAGTTTATATAGGAACGTTGGAATGACAGTTGAAGAAAAGAATATTAAAGCGGGGCAATTTACATGGTTCTATCGGGAGGCCAATCCCATGAATCCCAGCGATAAGCCGCCTGTCTTACTGCTGCACGGGCTAGTGTCACAGAGCTATAGCTGGCGCGAGACGATGAAGACGCTGGCTGAGAAAGGCTTTCGTGCGATCGCACCTGACTGGTTAGGATTCGGCTTCTCTGAAAAGCCTGACAAGCGGGATTTTGGCTATACCCCAGAAGCGTTTTTGCAGGAATTGAGCCTATTTATTGATGCGCTGGATTTACCCAAGTTTCACCTCGTCGTGCAGGGATTTGTCGGATCAACGGGATTGCTCTATGCGCTGAGAAATTGCGATCGCATTGATCGGCTGGTCATCCTTAATACCCCATTATCAACTTCGGCTAAACTGCCCTGGAAGATTCGCCAGTTTGGCATTCCCCTTGTCGGCGATATGCTCTGTCAAGATCCGCTGCTAGTCGATCGCACGCTCGAAGGGGCAGGCCCATATCAGGTTGCTGACGCTGATTTAGACGTGTATCGTCGCCCATTTCTGAAAAGTTCGGATGCTGGGCGTTCGTTGATGAGCACCGTGCAGCGGTTGAATCTAGCGGATGTCACAGCGGAAATTGAAACAGGTTTTCAGCAGTGGTCAGTGCCGACCCTCGTTGCTTGGGGCGTCTCCGATAAGTGGTTGACTACCGAAATGGCTGAGCAGTTTGTTGAGTCGCTAGAAAACGGCAAACTGGAGAAGATGGAAGAAACGGGCCACTACGCCCAGGAAGACTGGTGGGAAAAGGTGTGTGATGCTCTAGTGCCGTTCCTGCGCCAACAAATTGTGTAGTTGAAAGGTTGCAAGGTTGAAATGCGATCGCACAGTTTGTCATGCAAAAGCTTGTCATTCAGTTACATAGCCGGAATTTTGTCACCAAGTTGTGTAATCAACAGACAACCAAATAGTGCGCGATGGGAGAGAGTTTGTCTACAATCAAAAGCAAAGCTGCCAAATGCGCCTAGAATCTTGCGTTCTTCAGTTATTTACAGTTCATTCACAGCCTAAATTGTTCCCAGACTGCCTCTGATGCTGAATCCCAACAAGCTGCTAATTGAAGAATTTGTCCAAGCCCTGCGGCAGGGATATTCGCTGACCTATGGCGGTCTTAAGCCTGACTATGCCGACATTATTGCCTGGGTCGGCAACATGGGGCTGGAAAATATTGCCAACAGCAACGCGCTCTACCACAACGTTGAACACACCATCTTTGTCTCCCTCGTGGGCCAAGAAGTGCTGCGAGGCAAGCATATTCGCGAAGGTGGAGTTTCCTGTGAAGACTGGCTGCACTTCATGATTTCGCTGGTTTGTCATGACATTGGTTATGTCAAAGGCGTTTGTCGGGGCGACAATATCTTGGCTCGAATTTACGCCACTGGCCGATTTGATGAAACGGTGACGCTGCCACCGGGATCAACGGATGCAAGTCTTACCGCTTTCCATGTTGACCGGGGCAAGCTGTTCATTGAAGAGCGCTTTGGCGGTCATAATCTGATTCAGGCCGAAACGATTAAGAAAAACATTGAGCTGACCCGGTTTCCAGTGCCGCTGGATGGTGATCACCAAGACACGGTTCACTATCCTGGACTGGTGCGCGCCGCCGATTTGATTGGTCAGCTCTCCGATCCGCGCTATCTGCAAAAAATTCCGTCGCTGTTTTACGAATTTGAAGAAACGGGCGTCAATAAAACTCTGGGCTACCGTAATCCAGAGGAACTGCGGCAAAACTATCCCAGGTTTTACTGGAAAAGCGTTTATCCTTACATTGGCCCCGCTATTGGCTATCTGCAGCTTACCTTAGAGGGCAAACAGATCCTGGCCAATCTTTACGCTCACGTGTTTGAGGTGGAGCATGAATACCATCCCAAACCGCTGCAGTTTGGCATTTAATCTCCCCTTCAGGAGCTCAATCCAAAATATATCAATCGATATAGAGACAGTAGCGAAGAGCTTCCCTGATAACGTAGTAATAAGAACATGATTTTCTGAGTAAAACGCTTGCAATGCAAGCGTTTTACTCAGAAAATCACACGTTTTCACGAAATACTAAATGCAAGGAGGATTAACAATGCGACGACTCCGGGCGCTTTTAGCAGTAGCCGTTGCGATTTTGACCATTGGACTAGCGGGCTGTGGCAGCAACGTGAACACCCCACCGCCGACCTACACCAGCGAACAGGTGCAGATGATTGAGACCTACGGTGCGGGTCTACAGCGATTGCGCGATCGCATGCCAGAACTGCAATCTTATCTAGATCAGAAAGATTGGACAAACGTCCAAAACTTTATTCATGGGCCATTGGGAGATCTGCGATCGCGCTTATTCCGGTTATCCCGGACGCTGCTACCTGCGGAACAAGCCGAAGCGGCTGAATTGGCCCGTTCTCTTAATAATCATCTCGTTAAGATTGATGGGGCAGCGGACATCAAGGATAGTGCGATCGCCTACCGCGAATATCAGGACGCACTCAACGACTTTGATACCATCTTGCAGCTCATATCAGAGGTATAGTCTGGCTACCAGCTTTCTCGTGAGTAATTTAGCTAAATTTTGCCAGACTGAAGCAGTCTGAAATCTGCTGATAAAATCTCCAAGTAGCATTTTGCGCCAGGTAAGCAACGTTTGCTTGGCGCAAAACGCTAAAATTAGTTTGCAATGGCGAATTCGGTATTTAATACTGGGGAGACTTGGCATGTTTGGACTCGGCTGGCCGGAAGTAGGCATCATTGCGATCGTCGCAATCCTGATCTTTGGCCCAAAGAAAATTCCCGAATTAGGTAGTGCCTTGGGTAAAACCTTGAAAGGCTTCAAGGAGGAAATGAATACCCAGGATGAAGAGGACGCCGTTTACGAAGAACTACCCGAACAGCGAGATTAGTTGGACTATTTATCAACTTTCGTAAAAAGAGCAAGCCGCGCGTATGCGCGGCTTGCTCTTTTTGGCATTTAAGATGGAAACCAACGGTAGGGGCGGTTTTTGCTGATCAGCTCTGCTTGAAATCAATAACCTACTGCTAAACCCGCCTTTACCCAACGTTGGGCTTAGCTAACTTAGCTATTCGTCTCTACATACTCTGAGGAATCGGAATCTGTCTCAGCCTCGCTAGTCGGCTTCTCCGATGAATTCTTGGCATGACTAGACGAGCCGCTTAGGGACGTAGGCTTACCGCCCTTTTCCTCGATCAATTGCAGTGAGCGACTCACGCTTTCCGGCAGAATCACAACTAGACTACCTTCGGGTGCTTCATCTAGAGCAACATTGATCGCTCGCGTTTCCTCCAGAATCGTTTCACAGGAGCAGTCAGCTTCTACGCTTTCGATTCCCTCCATGATCAAGTCTGCTGCTTCACCCCGAGGCCGACCCCGCGTATCATCATCTTCCTTAACGAGAATCTGATCGAACATGTCAGCCGCTAATTTGCCCAACTCGACAAAATCCTCATCGCGCCGATCACCAGGCCCACCAACGACGCCGATGCGCTTACCCGGCCAGTTCTTCACAAAGCTAGCTAAAGCCTCATAGCTAGCCGGATTGTGGGCATAGTCAACCAGGGCATGGAACGAGCCAAGATTAAACAGGTTCATGCGGCCAGGGGTGCGGCTAGAAGATGCCTCAAAGGACAGCAGGGCCGCACGAATTGCTTCAATATCGACACCGTGAGCAAACGCGGCCAAGCTCGCCGCCAGGGAATTGGCAATCTGGAACGGTGCTTTGCCGCCCATTGTCAACGGAATGTTGACGGCCTGCTCAATCCGCAGCACCCAGTCACCTTTCAGAATGGAGAGATAGCCGTTTTCATAAATCGCGGCGAGTCCCCCTTGCTGAATATGAGACTTCACTAGCTCATTTTCAGCGTTCATGCTGAAATAGGCGATCTGCGCTTTCACTCGCTTGGCCATGCCCACAACCAGCGGATCGTCAGCGTTCAAAATGGTATAGCCGTCGGGTGAAGCCGTTTCCGCCACTACGCTCTTGAGATAGGCTAAATCTTCAACAGTTTCGATATCGCCAATGCCCAGATGATCAGCCGCTACGTTCAGCACGATGCCGACATCGCACTGCTTAAACGCCAGCCCCGATCGCAACAGGCCACCTCGGGCCGTTTCCAGGACAGCCACTTCGACCGTAGGATCTTGCAGGATAACCTGAGCGCTCTGTGGCCCAGTGGTATCGCCTTTTTCAACTACATAGTCGCCAATGTAGATGCCGTCGGTCGTAGTGTAACCAACTACTTTGCCCGTTTGCTTAAACATGTGAGCCAGCAAGCGGGTCGTCGTCGTTTTTCCGTTCGTGCCCGTAATGGACAGGATGGGAATTCGACTGGGACTGCCCGGTGGGAACAGCATGTCGATTACCGGGGCTGCAACATTGCGCGGTAGTCCCTCGCTGGGCGAGAAGTGCATCCGGAAGCCCGGAGCGGCATTGACTTCAACAATAACGCTGCCTGTTTCCCGCAGCGGCTTTGAAATATCCGGCGTAACGATATCAATCCCCGCGATGTCCAAGCCGATCACTTTGGCGACCCGCTGAGCCAGCCAGACATTCTCGGGGTGGATCTGATCGGTGCGATCGATGGCAATGCCGCCTGTGCTCAAGTTGGCCGTTGCCCGCAGGTAGCACACTTCTCCTGCCGGTAAAACGGTTTCCAGGGTATAGCCTTTGCGCTCTAACAGCTGCCAGGTATTTCGATCCACCTCGATGCGAGTCAAAATATTGTCGTGCCCTTCGCCCCGCCGAGGATCGCGATTAGTTTCGTCGATCAGTTCTTGAATGGTTGATTGCCCATCACCAACCACATGGGCGGGAACTCGTTCGGCCACTGCTACTACAGAACCGTTAACGACTAGAACTCGGTGATCAGAGCCACGATAGTACCGCTCAATAATGACGCCACGGGAGATTTCGCGCGCCACATCGTAAGCAGCGATCGCATCTTCCCACTTGTCGATGTCAATCGTGATACCGCGTCCGTGGTTGCCGTCCAGCGGTTTGACCACAATCGGATAGCCACCCACATCTGCGATCGCATCTTCTAGTTCGTCTAGATAGTAGATCACCGTGCCGCGCGGTACTGGAATCGCGGCTTCTCGCAGAATCTGCTTGGTGCCTTCTTTGTCGCAGGCTAACTCTACGCCCAAAATACTGGTGTTGCTGCTCAGGGTTGCCTGAATGCGCTTTTGATGCACGCCGTAGCCGAGCTGAATCATAGCGCGGCTCTGGAGCGGAATCCAAGGAATCCCGCGCAGATCAGCTTCCTGGACAATATTGTCGGTGCTAGGCCCTAATGCTGCCTCTGCCCACAGTTCCCGCAGATCAGCCAGATCCTTCTCTAGCTCTTCCCGAGGATAGCGCCCATAGTCAATGATGCTTTGGCACATGCGAACAGCGGCCCGTCCGGCATAGCGTCCGGCCTGCTCGTCTAAATATTCATAAACGACGCGATAAATACCCGGTGTAGCGGTTTCTCGGGTGCGCCCAAACCCAACGGGCATTCCGGCTAGCGTTTGCAACTCTAGAGCAATGTGCTCAATCACATGCCCCATCATCGTCCCCTCTTCAATCCGCTTGAAGAAGCCCCCGCGACAGCCCGGTGAGCAGTAGTGCTCAACTAGGCTGGGCAACAAATCCGTCATTTCTTCGTAGAAGCCGGGGATTTGATTGGTGGGTGTTTCGGCCAGCTCATCTAAGTCAATCCGCATTACAATCAGCTTGTGATAACGGATGCTCCAGTAGTTGGGGCCACGCAAAGTCTGAGTTTTAAGGATCTTCATGTGCAATATCCAGCAGTCTTCTGAGGGTAAGGGTGCAGCACCTACCTAGTCTCAGACCTCAAAAAGTTTCTAATCTGTTCACAGTAAACAGTTTTATCGTGAAGTTTTATTTGGAGAGACGAAACAGTGAGGCCGAAACCGATAGTCAGTTAGGGATTTGGGCAAACTCTAGCTCTGGATCTCATCTTATGGAAGCGTTATCTCCTCAACCAAGTATCTTCAGCAGGATCATGTCGATTTGTAGGGGAATAGATTGCTTAAGTGTAGTAAGCAACTGAAATCGCCGAAATCGTTTAAGCGCTTTGCGGCGGGATTGATTTGCGGTGTTTCAGATCAAACCGATCGCCGTGGGTCAGATAGTGAACGCTCAAGTTGTGCAGGCTAATCGGATCATCTGCGCCAATATCGGCTTGATTAGTGTAGGTGCAGTGCCCTGGATCAATCACGCTGACCACGCCTTTGCCAATCACTTGAAAAACTGAGTCATTCTCAAACATGGCACAGGTGTCTTCGTCAATGCCAATTCCCCAGCGATCGGGATGCATAGCAATGGCGCTGATTAAGCGAGCCATCCGATTTCGGTTGTGAAAATGCTGATCCACGATGACATCGGGCAGAATACCCAGCCCAGTCGCCATATCCACTAGAGAGCGATTCGGTGACTCACCGCTGCCGCCGCCCGCAATCATATGGTGGCCCATGACAGCCGCTCCAGCACTGGTGCCTGCTAAGGTGATTTGCCCCAGTTGCGCCCGCTGGCGAATCAGCTCCATCACAGGCGTGTCGGCCAGCAAGCCACACAGCCGTAGCTGGTCGCCACCCGTCATAAAGACGCCCGTCGCGTCCTCAATTCGGCTTTTCCACAGCGGATCTTCGCCATGATCGCGATCGCGAATATCCAGCACCTCAATCGTGCGTGCGCCCATGTCGGTGAAAATGTCACGATAGCGACTTGCGATCGCAACCGGTTCACGGGAAGCACAGGGGATCACGGCGATATTCGCGTCTGTTCCACCCGCTCGCTCAAAGAAGGTGTGGAGAATTTCTCGCCCGTGGATCTTGTCTTCAGCACCGCCAATTACCATCACGGCGGTTTTCGTGGATTGAGGCATTCTCGAAAGAGGTTGAGACTCTAATTGCAGCATGATTGAGTGTATCGCGATTACGTTGAAATATGCGCTGGCTCCAGTTTTTTACTCTGATCAGCGACGAATTGCGAGAGAGCAATTTTTAGGCTAAGTAGCTAGACGCAACCTATCATTTTACTCAAGCTTGAAATTGATAACTATGCAAACCACTTTCCATGCACATCGTTTAACGGTTCATGACGTTTTAGTATTTTTACTATTGAACATTGAACCAGATTGCCGCTGACCTCTACCGTCTAATTTGCTGCGTTTTGTGGCAAAAACATGGCAAAAACAGTTTAGAGGATGTGCAATCGCGGTTTGAGTGCTGAGAATTGAGTGCTGAGGAGTCGGTTCTGGGTATTGAGAGTTAGGTACTAGGTACTAGGTATTAGGTACTGTGTGTTGGATGTTGGTCTTTCTAGCCCTACTCCTCACTCCTCACTTCTCAAAGGCTGATTAGTATTGAACTTTAGGTCAAAATTTAGGCGTTCACTTGTGCGGATTGATATTGTCACGTTATTTCCAGATTTCTTCACATCGCCGCTACAGAGTGGGCTGTTGGGGAAAGCGTTAGCCAATGATATTGCGTCGGTTTATTTAACTAATCCCCGCGATTTTGCGCTGGATAAGCATCATCGGGTAGACGACGAACCCTATGGGGGCGGAGTGGGCATGTTGATGAAACCAGAGCCAATTTTTGCGGCAGTGGAGTCTCTGCCCTGTTTGGCTCAGCGGCAGGTGTTGCTGATGACGCCGCAGGGTGAACCGATGCGCCAACCCCTGTTTCGCGAACTAGCGGAAAACTATGACCAGCTTGTGTTAATTTGCGGCCACTATGAAGGGGTAGATGAGCGGGTTCTGAATTTAGTTGATCGAGAAGTGTCGCTGGGCGATTTTGTTTTGACCTGTGGCGAAATTCCGGCACTGGCGCTCGTCAACGGCGTGATTCGGCTGCGGCCTGGAACGGTTGGTAAGGTGGATTCTCTTAAATACGAAAGCTTTGAAGCCGGACTGTTAGACTATCCGCAATACACTCGACCCGCCGTGTTCCGCGAGTGGGAAGTGCCAGAGGTGCTGCGATCGGGAAATCATGCTGCGATCGCACAATGGCGACACGACCAACAGGTGCAGCGTACAAAAGACCGCCGCCCTGATTTGTACGAACAGTGGCAGCAGCAAAATGCTGACCCGTAAATCGCGAGATAGTTTTGCAGCGGCACGCATTGCGTGCCGCTGCAAAACTATCTCGGGGTTGAACCCAAATTACATATTGAGCAACTAGACACGGTAGCTCACATCTTGCACCTTATACGCTGAGAGCCTGAAAAGGTTATTTTGCTGCCGCGATGCGGCAGCAAAATAACCTTTTCAGGCTCTCAGCGTATAAGGTGCAAGATGTGAGGTAGCCTGAATTTCGGTGGAATTTATTTCTAACGGGACGGCTACGCACGCTATGAACATTCGGATTGGCAACGGCTACGACATTCATCGACTCGGCTCCGGTCGTCCCCTCATTTTGGGCGGCGTTCATATTCCGCATGAGCTGGGCTTAATCGGTCACAGCGATGCAGATGTGCTGATCCATGCCATCATGGACGCCATGCTGGGTGCCCTGAGCTTAGGCGATATTGGCCTTTACTTTCCGCCCACTGAGCAGCGCTGGGCTGGAGCTGACAGCACCGAACTGCTCGCCCAGGTGCATCAACTGATTCAGGAAAAAGGCTGGCAAATTGGCAATCTCGATACGGTGGTGGTTGCTGAACGGCCAAAGCTGAAGCCACACATTCAGGCCATGCGCGATCGCATTTCTACTGTTTTAACCATTGACCCCGATCAAGTCGGCATCAAAGCCACCACTAACGAAAAATTAGGTCCTACTGGACGCGAAGAAGGCATTGCTGCCTATGCAGTGGCTTTGTTAACCCGCTAAACCCGTTACTAACTAGTTAATAACTACACGCCAGTACACGCTCGTACATTCCAGAAATTAGTCAATTTTGGATCTTGATATAGGTCAAAAAATTGAAGCAGGATATTACGTTCACAATGTGCAGCAACATGCCTACTTTGGGTTTTGGTGCAAAATGTGAATAAGGTAAAGCTCACAGACTTAGGAACATCGTCATGCCCTCTTGGTTGCGTAGCTGGTTATGCGGATTATTAATTTTGGTGCTCAGCCTCCCTCTGGCAGGCTGTAGCTTAGAAGCCTTTGAAACCGAGGCGGCTCAGGTTCCCCAATTAGTTGATAGTAACCTCAGCGATCCTAAAACGTTTAACCCAGCGCTGAGCCAAGAATCACCCAATATCTTTCCGTTAACCTTTGATGGATTAATTGAAGCCGATGGACTGACGGGTGACATTCAGCCTGCTCTGGCTGAATCTTGGGAAATTTCTGACGACAATCTTCGAATTACATATACGCTGCGACCGAATCTAAAGTGGGCCGATGGTGAACCCTTGACGGCTGATGACGTCATCTTTAGCTACAACGAGGTATATCTCAATGAGGAGATCCCAACGGGTTCTAGAGATATTCTTCGGGTTGGCGAAAGCGGTGCGTTGCCAGCCGTGCGCAAGCTCAATGACCGCCAGGTAGAGTTTACGGTGCCTGAACCCTTTGCTCCGTTTCTCCGCGCAACAGGGTTGGAAATCCTGCCTGCACATCTATTGCGGGAATCCATCTTAACCAAGGATGCTGAAGGCAATCCTTTATTTTTGTCAAAGTGGGGAACTAACACACCTGCTGAGCAGATTATCGGTACAGGTCCTTATCGTTTGGCCCAGTACGTAACGGGTGAACGAGTCATCTTCGAGAAAAATCCCTACTATTGGCGCTCTCCTGATTCAGGTGCTCCTCAGCCCTACATCGATCGCGTGATTTGGGAAATCGTGGAGTCTACCGAAACTGCGCTGATCCAGTTCCGCTCTGGAGGATTAGACGTGACGAGTGTGGCACCTGACTATTTTTCTCTGTTGAAACGAGAAGAAGATCGAGGTAATTTCACAATTTTTGAGGGTGGTGCGGCACCCGGCACAACGTTTATCAGCTTTAACTTGAACAAAGGAAGCCGTAACGGCGTACCACTAGTTAATCCGATTAAGTCGGCTTGGTTCAACGCGCTCGAATTCCGCCAAGCCATCGCCTATGGCCTCGATCGGCAAAAGATGTTGAACAATATCTATCAAGGGCTAGGAAAACCCCAAAACTCACCGATTTCGGTGCAAAGTCCGTACTACCTGCCCCCGGAAGAGGGCTTGCCAGTTTATGAACATAATCCAGAACGGGCCAAGGAGCTGTTGCTGAGCGCAGGCTTTACCTACAACAGCGACGGCGAACTGCTGGACGCTGAGGGCAATCGCGTCCGGTTTACGCTGATCACCAATTCGGGCAACAAAATCCGAGAAGCGATGGGTGCCCAGATTAAACAGGATTTAGCAGCGATCGGGATACGGGTTGATTTTCAACCGCTTGCGTTTAATGCGCTAGTGGCAAAGCTGACAGACACCTTAGATTGGGACTGCCACTTAATTGGTTTCACAGGAGGAGTTGAACCCAATAATGGTGCAAATGTTTGGCAGCCAGATGGTACTCTTCATTCGTTTAATCAAAAGGAAACGCCTGGGCAAGAACCGATTGAAGGTCGGGTCATTGCGGACTGGGAGGCAGAGATTGGCCGTTTGTATACGCAAGGAGCCCAAGAGCTGGATGAGGAAAAGCGCAAAGCCATCTATGCTCAAACACAAATTCTGGCCCAGGAGTATTTGCCGTTTATTTATTTAATCAATCCCCTTTCTCTAGCAGCCGTCCGTAACGATGTTCAAGGTGTTAAGTATTCTGCCTTGGGTGGAGCGCTATGGAATATCCATGAGCTACGGATAGAGGAATAGGATCGTCTACAAAACACAACATAAACCACATAAACCGTTGATCTCGGTTGATATCAATCGAAGTCTGCACATTAGAATGGATCTGTTATCCAAAATCATTCTGAGTTAGTGCTGGTTTGCTATGACTACATCATCCCAAAGTCCAGAGCGCATTCTGATCTTTGATACCACCCTGCGAGATGGTGAACAGTCTCCGGGAGCAACGCTTAATGTTGAAGAGAAGCTAACCATTGCGCGTCAACTGGCTCGGCTGGGTGTAGACATCATTGAAGCGGGTTTTCCCTTTGCTAGTCCGGGGGATTTTGAAGCGGTTCAGCGGATTGCCGAGCAGGTGGGGACAGAAGATGGCCCCACAATCTGTGGTTTGGCACGAGCCACTCGCCAGGATATTGAAGCAGCGGCCAATGCCCTCAAACCAGCAGCCCACTGGCGTATTCATACCTTTATTGCCACATCTGATATTCACCTGGAATACAAGCTGCGTAAAACTCGACCAGAGGTACTTGCGATCGCAGAAGAGATGGTCGCTTTTGCCAAGTCGTTTACCAATGATGTGGAGTTCTCACCGGAAGATGCGGCTCGCTCTGATCCGGAATTTCTGTATGAAGTGCTGGAACGTGCGATCGCAGCTGGAGCGACGACGATTAATATTCCCGATACCGTTGGTTATACGACACCCAGTGAATTTGGTGGCCTGATTCGCGGCATTAAGGAAAACGTGCCCAATATTGATCAGGCCATTATTTCAGTACATGGCCACAATGACTTGGGCTTGGCCGTTGCTAACTTCTTGGAAGCGGTGAAGAATGGGGCGCGGCAGCTCGAATGCACGATTAACGGCATCGGCGAACGAGCAGGCAACGCAGCGCTGGAAGAACTGGTGATGGCGCTGCATGTGCGGCGGCAGTTTTATAATCCTTATCTCGGTCGTCCACCGGAGTCGGAGGAACCGCTCACTCGCATCAACACGCAGGAGATCTACAAGACCTCGCGCCTGGTTTCTAACCTGACAGGTATGCTGGTACAGCCCAACAAGGCCATCGTTGGCACCAATGCCTTTGCCCATGAGTCCGGTATCCACCAGGACGGCGTGCTAAAGCACAAGCTGACCTATGAGATCATGGATGCCCAGTCGATTGGGGTGAACACCAATCAAATTGTCTTGGGTAAGCACTCCGGTCGCAATGCCTTCCGCACTCGCCTGCGGGATCTGGGGTTTGAAATGGATGAGCAGGCGTTGAATAAAGCGTTTATTCGCTTTAAGGAACTGGCTGACAAAAAGAAAGACATTAGCGATCGCGATTTGGAAGCGATTATCAACGATGAAACGCAGCAGGCCCCTGAGCATTTCCGGTTGGAACTGGTGCAGGTATCCTGCGGTGACCACGCGCGGCCCACGGCTACTGTTACGCTGCGTACTCCAGAGGGCGATGAGCTGACGGATGCAGCCATTGGGACTGGGCCAGTGGATGCGGTTTATAAGGCAATCAACCGCGTCGTAGACATTCCGAATGAGCTGATTGAGTTTTCGGTTCAGTCTGTCACAGCAGGCATCGATGCGATCGGTGAGGTGACAATTCGATTACGCCATGAGGATCGCGTCTACTCCGGTCATGCCGCCAATACCGATATTATTGTGGCGTCAACCCATGCCTATTTGAACGCACTGAATCGGCTCTATGCAGCGCTTCAGCAGGTCAAGTCGCTCCATCCTCAGCGCCAAGCCGTTGATCCGGAAGTCGCAAAAGCACGAGTTTAACTGGGGATAAATTAGCCATTCCAAACAAAGGGCCGCGCGACGCGCGGCCCTTTGTTTGGTTAATGTTCACACTAAACTTAATCTGCCATTGATTTTGATAGAGCAGACAGCTTCAGGCCGGGTGGGTAAGCACCTTCTTCTTTGATGCGCTGAATCAGTTCTTCTGGAACTTTGAGATTGATTTTCTGAGCCAATGCTCGAACAATATCACCCCGGTCAATGGTTCCGGCGACGGCATCAGCAGGTGTGAGAATCGTTAAGCGCTGGAGCTGCTCTTCATCCAGCCGATTGATCACTTCAGTAATGGGAGCCGATTCGCGCGCGGATGGGATTTCGGTCAAAGAGTGGGCGATGTCGGCAACTCGCAAAACGTCCCATTGACTCCGCTCGATAGACCGCAAATCATCGACCGATATAGCTCCACGGTAGCGACCGTTGGATGCTGCAAAGTACATGGGAGGTCGGGAGTCAGCCATCAGCACGTACTGGTCGGCAAACTCTCGTAGCGTCAGGTCAGCATCAACGACGCGAAAATCGCGCATCATGGCATCGGCAGATGTTAAGCCTGACAGCGCTTCTTGTAAATCGGTCATACGGCTGTAGGCGCTGGCGTTCCGGATACAGAAGCCGCCGATAAAGGCAATCCACAGCATGGAAATATTGCCGGAGATGAAGAAGTTAGAAACGCCAATGGCAACGGCTATCCAGCCTAGAATCAATCCGGTACGAGCAGCCCATCGCACACCCGCAAATCGATCATTGGTGATCTTCCAGACCAGAGATTTGAGAATTTGGCCACCGTCTAAGGGCAGACCAGGAATGAGGTTGAATAGGCCTAAGACGAGATTGATTTGAGCAACGCTGCTGGCAATTAGCCGCACGCTGGGGGGAGTAATTGTGAGCACGCTGACGGCAGCTAGCAGCGCAAACAGGATGAAACTAACGGTTGGGCCTGCGATCGCAACTTGAAAAGCTTGACCCGGCGTTTTCGATTCGCGGTCAATGGCGGCAATGCCACCAAACAGGAAGAGGGTAATGGAATTGACGTTGATGCCCTGCGATCGCGCCACTAAGCTGTGACCCAGTTCATGCAGCAGCACCGAGCCAAACAGCAACAAAGCCGTCAGCAAGCCTGCCAACCAGGCAATACCGCTACTCCAGTTCATTTCGCTTAAAACAGCAGGTGACTGCCAGTCACTACCGTAGGCAAACGCCACTAGCGTGACCACGATCAGCCAAGAGGGATCGATATAAAATGGAATGCCAAAGAGGGAGCCTATTCGCCATCCAGATTGCATAGAGACTGTCCTTAAATCCGATGAATGGGGCGGGGATTACCGATGATTTATTTTTTGTGAAAAGCTCGTATATAGTAGTCATCTTGGTTAGACCGTTGGGAAACTCTGAAAATGCTCCAACGTTCACGTTTAAACGCTGGATTTTGTAAATGTCTCAACCACAATGGCAACGGCTACACCAACTTTCCACAAAAAATAAAACTGGTTCTGACTTGCAGGTTCGACATATCCCACTTAACCCGCCAGATGTCTATATTTTATCGAAGTTCTCAATGCAAGGCCGGGTGTGGATAACCGCAGATTTGGGCTTTGGAGACCCCCACCCCCGACTTCTTTCCCAGAGCTTTTTGCCAGAGTAATGGGGTGAGGGTCTTGTGTTATTGGTTAACCGGAATTCTTATGAACAGATGCGATCGGTAAATTAGGATGTCGTGACAACAGGTCAACTCGGTTAACGTTAGAGCAAACCTGCATTGGACAAGCCCAAAATCATGCCAGCGCCTAGCAGATGGCCAAAACTAGCGGTAGCAAGCAGTTCGGGGACGCCAAAACCTGTGAAAATAGCAGGAAGTTCAACGGGCAGGGATGGGCCAACCCCGCGTTTTTGAATTGCGTAATAGCCAATCACAATGGCAAATACGTTGCAGGTGATCATGACCGCAGCCACTTTCCATGACCATTCTGTGGTTTGGGCAACAGCGGCAAGTAGTGCAAAATCCATGAGGTTTATTCTCCAGACAAGTCACCCGAATTATAAAAAAGCGGGCACACAAATCTATGATTTATTTAACAGAGTTCACACAGCTCAATATTCGTTAGGGTTCTTAATCGCCAATTGGATGTATGTTACGAATTAAAATCTGCGGGATTACTCAGCCGGATCAGGGAGTTGCGATCGCACAGTTGGGAGCAACGGCACTTGGGTTTATCTGTGCGACGAAGTCGCCCCGCTTTGTGACACCAGAGCAAATTGGGGCCATCGTTGATGCCCTACCGCTGAATGCGGCTGGAACTTACACCGTGGATCGAATTGGCGTGTTTGTGAATGCTGACCTGGCGACGATTGAGCAGACGGTCAACCTGGGGCGGCTCAATGGCGTGCAGCTGCATGGAAATGAGTCCCCGGACGTTTGCGCCCAAGTTCGACAAGCGTTACCCGATATTGAGCTGATTAAAGCCTTTCGGATTCGCTCCAGTGAAGATTTAAGTGCGATCGCAGCTTATGAACCCGTGATTGATGCGTTGCTGCTGGATGCTTATCATCCTCATCTGTTTGGTGGCACGGGAAAAACGCTGGATTGGCAAACGCTCCAGACGTTTCGACCCAGCCGCCCCTGGTTTTTGGCAGGCGGTTTGCGCCCTGATAATGTCCAAGCGGCTTTGCGTCAGCTCTCGCCCAGCGGCATTGACTTATCTAGCGGCGTCGAGCGTTCTCCGGGCGATAAAGATCTGGTAAAAGTCGCTAATTTATTTGAGCAACTTAAACCCGCGCTCGTTGATTAGCAACGCTTTAGCAGGTGCTGTTCAATCAGGTTGAATTGATAGCCATCGTCACGTTGATGGAGACAGTTACGAAATCCAATACGAAATCCAACGCTTGAGCGTTTGAACGTTATCAGAGTTTTCCAACGGTCTAACCGATGTGACGACTGCTATGACTTGGCCAGCGTTCCAAAATTAAGCTGAACTAGCGGCATTCGAGAGATGTAAACACCTGCTCCGCCAGTGCATTTGCATTCTCACCACTAGCTTGTAACCAGGCAAAGCGGCTTGTTCCGTCGTAAGCGACAACGGTAGAGTAGGTCGTTGCAGGTTCTGCCGACTGTCCAGTTGATGCACTGCCTTCTTGAATGAGGACGGAAACCGTTTCACCACAGAGTTGGCGTTCTTCAATCCGCTGATCCTGGGTTTCAAACTGCTGCTGATCAGACAGGCTGTCTTGGAACCCTTCCAGGAACTGCTCCTGCGTTTGTTCGGTTTGAAAAGCGGGCGGCAGAGTGCCGACCATCAGCATGATCTCCGGCGGCTGATTGGTATCCGTGACCTGAATCATTTCGATGCCGAACATATTTATGGTTAGTAAACCCTGCGATCCACCGGGAATTTCGTAGTCAAAGACTGTGCGGGCTTTGGCTTCGACTTCTTCTGGATCCATTGAAAAGTTGAGCTGGCGGAAGGCAAAAAACGTCGTGCCTGCAATCAGCAGCACAAATAGGAGGAAAGCTCCACCGCAGCCAATCGCCACCCACTTCCACACGTTGTTACTTTTGGGTACGGACGATTCAGCAGAGGCGGACGATTCAGACGGTTTAGGATTGGGTTGAAAGTCAGTCATCCATCTCACCCGCTTGAAGTTAATTAACTGTCACCTCAGATTTTGCGCCGCTTAATGATTAACGGCAATCAAACCTTAGTCGAACGCGTGCGATCGCAACCTCTGTAACAGCGTTGTGACAGCGTCAAACTAGATGTTGTCCAAAATCTAAATGGTGTAACTCAAGGGTGAATCTGGCTGAGAATCATCCGCAACCGATCGTAATCATCCTTTAACAACAGGTTGAGCATGCGGCCCGTTTGCACCAGCCAGGCCCGTTCGGCCTTCCGCAACTGATATACCTCTCGGATGGTGGCGGCAACCAGGCTATCGACAGGCGCGCCGGGGACTTGCAGCAAAATTCGCAGGAAATCGAGTTCTTCGGTGAACTGAATCACGTCAGTGCGATCGCACCGATGCACAGCTTGATGCACCTGAGGTGGACGGGGCGGCAAATGCTGATAGATCAGATCGCTCATGCGGCGCTGACCATTGCGACCAGAGGTTGTTGGCCGAAATCCCACAATCGCGGCCCGGAACTCTGTCTTCAGCATGGCAAAAATCTGCGGCTGCTGCTCTCGCAGTTCCGCAAGGGACATGCCCAGCGCCCGCGCCCGATGCACAGAATCAATCGGTGAGGTGGTGGCATAGTAGACAACCGCAAAAATTTGGTTGCCGGACTCTTCATCAACCGCCTGCACCCAACTGCCAAAGGGCGGCATCACCGGAAATCCCAAATCTTCTGGCTCAAGGCACTGGGCCAAAAATTCAGCCGTAGAGGTTTCCACCACCTCTGCAAAGTGATTGGGATGTCGGTCTTGTCGCTCAAACTGAGGCAGGGGAAGCCGCATGGGCAGTTACCGAAAATTACTTTTTCTTTTTACGTCCAGCCGTTGCATCGACCAGTTCAAGTTCAGACAGTCGGAAAGTAACGAGCTTGTCCCAGTTGCCGCCTTCGAACAAGACAGCCGCATGTCCATCTGCAACGCGCTGCACTTGCCCCTGAAATCGATAGTAGGTGTCGTCAGGATTAATGACGCAAACAGCAGAACCTGGCAAAATCATAGCGGTTTAGAATGCTTTCTGTAACGTTTCTTTCCTTAGCTTACATGAATGTTTTGATTTTCATATCTTGCATCTTGCCGCAAATCTTGGGGCGGTTAATGTGGTTTCTGGGTTGAGGGTAAGAGTTGAGGTGGCAAGATGTGAGATTTCCCTTCAAGTTCAACCATCGGTTCACACTATGAACAGTTTTACACTATGAGCATTTGGAGCGGGGTTTACACCAGCGTTTGTGCAGCCGATGACTTATTAAGTGTCTTGCCGTTACGGCTGGAATGGCTTGTAGTTGGCCTGCTGCTAACGCTAGGAAGCTTCTGGATAGGACGGTGGTCGCTTCAACGGAGCGATCCCCAGATTTGCGATCGCACCCAACCTGATCCACCAGCTCGCAGTTCTAATTGGGAGAGCCATGTGCAGCAACAAATTGCGGCTCTCCAACAGAGTAAGGAGCACTATCGGCAGTTGGCAGACGATATGCCGGCCTTAATTTGTCGATTCTTACCCGACAGCACCTTAACCTACGTTAATTCGACCTATTGTGAGTACTTTAATCAGCGACCAGAGGATTTAATTGGGCATCAGTTTCTAGATTTTTTGCCAGAGGAGGAACGGCCAGCGACCCAAGCACAGTACATGTCCCTCAGCCCTGATGCTCCCTTTGCCGTATACGAACATCCAACCGTGCAAGCTGACGGGAGTAGAGGCTGGCAGCACTGGGTTAACCGAGCCTTTTTTGATGAACAGGGCAATTTGACTCATTTGCAGTCAATTGGGTTAGACATCACCGAACAGAAACGACGAGAAGCGGAACAGGATCAAATCGCAGAAGCTCTCCGTCAAGAACGAAACCTACTCAGCCGCATTATGGCCATGAGTCCAGCCGGCATTGTGGTGCTGAACCCAACTGGGCAGATCACCTTTGCCAATGATCGGGCCACCCAGATTCTGGGTCTGACCAAAGATGAAGCCGTTGGTCGCACCTATAATGCACCCGTTTGGCAAATTCAAAGTTTAGATGGTTCTCCTCTGCCAGAATCGGAATTTCCCTTTGTCCGAGTGATGCAGACGAAACAGCCAGTTTTCAATGTTCAGCACGGCATTCAGACATCAGATGGTCAGCTCTTGCTGTTGTCCGTTAATGCAGCACCGTCCTTTGATGCATCTGGGCAGATCGATGGTGTGGTGGCGACCCTTGAAGACATCACTGATCGCAAACGAGCTGAAATTGCTCTGCAAGAAAGTGAGGCTCGCTTTCGGCAACTGGCAGAAAATGTCCAAGAAGTTTTTTGGTTATCCGATGTAGACATTCACCGCATTCTCTACATCAGCCCGGCTTACGAACAGATTTGGGGACGCAGTCTTGAGAGCATCAATACCGATCCAAAGTCGTTCCTTGATGCCATTCATCCGCATGATCGACAACGAGTGGTCAGTAATTTGAGTCATCCCCAGGCCCCCTTTGAAATTGAGTACCGGATTGTGCAACCGAGTGGTGAAATTCGCTGGATTCGCGATCGCGGTTTTCCCATTTTTGACGCATCCGGCAACGTTACGCGACGGGCAGGACTGGCACAAGATATTACTGAGCGCAAACAAGCGGAAGATAAACTGCGCCGTTTGACGGAGCGTCTAGAGTTAGCCATCCAGTCGGCCAATATCGGCATTTGGGAATGGGACTCAGCGACCGATTACCTGGTTTGGGATGACCGTATGTGTGCCCTTTACGGTATTCAAAGCTCAGAGTTGAATAATGTCTGGACAGCTTGGGAAGCACGATTGCATCCGGATGATCTATCAAGAGCCCGTTCGGTCGTTCAGCAGGCCCTAGACAACCAACAGAACTATCAGATGGAATTCCGCATCGTGCTGCCGGATGGTAGCATCCGCTATATTGCTTCCTATGCTCTGATGCAGCCTGAACCTGAGCGGAATTCAATTCGATTGGTGGGAGCAAATCTCGATATTAGCGATCGCAAACAGGCTGAGTTAGAAATTCGTCAGCTCAATGCAGCCTTGGAACAGCAAAATCGTGACCTAGAGAGGTTAGTGGCCGAGCGGACGGCTGAGTTGACGCGACGTACGGCTCAACTCGAAGCCAGTAACAAAGAACTTGAATCCTTCTCCTACTCTGTCTCCCACGATTTACGAGCTCCCTTACGCCATATTCACGGCTTTGTCAATGCGCTACAGCAGCGTTTACAGGGACAAGAGGTGCTAAACGATGCCAAAGTCGCTCACTATTTGCAGGTCATCGAAAACAGCAGTCAGAAAATGGCTCAGCTCATTGACGGACTACTGACCCTGTCTCGCATTGGCCGGAAACCCATTGTTTACGCTCCGGTTCCGCTCCGACAGCTAGTTGATGAGGCGATTGAAATTGTAAACGGTAATTTGGAAACTGTAGATGCAGTTAACTTTGTGATTGGCGCTCTACCAACTGTCATGGGAGATGCAACGCTTTTACAACAGGTGCTAATTAATTTAATCGGCAATGCCGTCAAGTTTAGTCGTCAGCAGGCACAGCCCCAAATCGAAATTGGTCAAGCCTCAGACGGAGCAATTTTTGTTAAAGATAATGGCGTTGGCTTTCAAATGAAATATGCGGATAAGCTGTTTGGAGCGTTTCAGCGCCTTCATGCTCAAACTGAATTTGAAGGCACAGGTATTGGGCTAGCGATTGTGCAGCGCATCATTCATCGTCATGGCGGCATCATTTGGGCTGAAAGCGAGCCACATCAAGAAACGGTATTTTACTTTACCCTTGATAACATTTCTTAAAAGTTTGGATGAACCCGTCCGTGAATGAAAGGTCGTTCATGGTTACATCCACTACGATCTGGGCAGTGGTGCAATGAAGAATGAACGTGGTGAATGTAGAGCCGACCCCGATTTTGTTAGTTGAGGATGATCCAAACGACATTGAGCTGATTCAGTTGGCTCTAGAGACTTATCACTTTGTCAATCAGCTGGATATCGTCATGGATGGTGAACAAGCGGTGAATTATTTGCTTGGTTCAGCCGACGATAGTACGCTCCGCCCTCTGCCCAGACTGGTTTTACTGGATCTAAAATTACCCAAAATTGACGGAATTGAGGTTCTACGCACGATTCGCAGCCACCCCCGTACACAGGATTTGGTGGTGGTGGTCATGACTTCTTCAGTGGAAAATCAAGATCTCAGTGCCTGCTATGAGCTGGGAGTAAACAGCTACATTGTCAAACCGCTCGATTTTCAGCAATTTGTAGATATAACCCGCCAAGTCGGTTTTTATTGGATGATGCTCAACCAGGTGCCACCACAAAACTAAGGAACGTGGATTGTGCAGCGTGGTTTTATAAGCATATGTTTCGATTCTGACCAAAACCCGCGATTTAAATGCATCGCCCCTACGCGAATTTTCTACATAGTCTAAGCTGACCCAATGCATCGTTCCCACAAATTCCTCCTCCAGAGGCAGGACAAGATGATTTTTCGCTCCACATAATCTAATGTGATGCCAAAGTTCCATCCGAACCAATCGCAATCGCAACTCGATTAGAAGACGTGTTTAGGTAAAGAACATTCGTCTTCACGTTTACTTGGGCTGTGTTTGGAAATTACATGTGTCGCTAAATCGTGCATTTAGCGTTTTTCCTTTAACTTTTAGCCACAACTATGACAAAAACAGAAGCAACCTCATCGATTCAGTCCAAAGAGCAATTTGAATCGAGTCAACAGAAGCTTGATACCGTTGTCCAAACTCAAACCGATGCCTTAACCAGTGATGAGATTAATCTAGAGTTTCTCTACACGCGCGATATCGAGTTTCGCCAAGAAACGATTTATTTTATTGTGGTGGATCGGTTTTGCGATGGCGATCCCGACAATAATGAAGGCGAAAATCCAGAACTTTATGATCCAGACCAGCAGGATTGGGGCAAATACTGGGGCGGCGATTTACAAGGCATTATTAACAAGCTGGATTATCTGAAAAACATGGGTGTGACGGCCATTTGGTTGACGCCGCTGTTTGAACAAGTGGAAGAATTGTTTGTCGAAAATGCCGCCATTCACGGTTACTGGACACGAGATTTTAAGCGGATTAATCCTCGCTTTATTGGCAAGGACGAAGATCCCTCGCTCAATAATACGCAAGATACGCGCAACACCACGTTCGACCGACTGATTGAAGAAATGCACAAGCGCGGCATGAAGCTGGTACTGGATATCGTTTGCAACCATAGCAGTCCCGACGTAGGCGGCAGCAAAGGCGAGCTATATGACGATGGAACGCTGATTGCCGATTTTAACAACGATGTGAACCACTGGTATCACCATTACGGTGAAGTGACCGACTGGGAAGACGATTGGCAGGTGCAAAACTGCGAATTAGCGGGACTTGCCACGTTCAACGAAAACAACGCCGAATATCGCAACTACATCAAAGCAGCGATTAAACAGTGGCTGGATCGCGGTGTCGATGCGCTGCGGGTCGATACGGTTAAGCACATGCCGATTTGGTTTTGGCAGGAGTTCAACGCCGACATCCTGACCCATAAGCCCGATATCTTTATCTTTGGCGAGTGGATCTTTAGCCATCCTCTCGATGATCAGTCGGTGGAGTTTGCCAACTCTTCCGGCATGACAATTTTGGATTTCGGCCTAGCGGTTGCCATTCGGGCGGTGCTGGGGCAAGGTGCAGAATTTGGCTTTCACGAAATTCAAACCATCTTCGACGAAGACCATCGCTACGCGGGCGCAACGGAGCTGATTACCTTTATCGATAATCACGATATGCCCCGCTTCCAGAGCTTAAACCCCGATCCAGACATGCTGCGAATTGCGATCGCACTGATCATGACCTGTCGGGGCATCCCCTGTCTTTACTACGGCACCGAGCAGTACCTGCATAACGATACTGACTTCGGCAATGATCCCTACAATCGCCCGATGATGCAGCAGTGGGATACGGAAACCGAAGTGTATCGGTATGTGCGATTACTGTCAGGACTGCGCCGCCTTAATCCTTCGGTGGCTCTGGGTAGCCAATGGCAAAAGTATGTAGAGCCGGATGTCTACTGCTATACCCGTAAGTATCGGGATTCCCGCTGTTTTGTGGCCATGAATCGCGGCTTAGCCACCACCATTGAAAACATTCACACTGAAATGCCCGATGGTGAGCATACCTGCATCTTGACCCATCGCAAGTTTCAAACCCAGGATGGCTATATTGCTGATTTAGAACTGGGCGATCGCGAAGTGATTGTGCTGAGCCATGTTGGTGAGCGGGTGAAAGCGCAGACCATCATTCGTGTCCAGCTCAACGGTGTCTCAACCCAGCCCGGTGAAACAATTGTTGTGCTGGGAGACTGTCCTGAACTGGGCAACTGGGACATTGCCAAGGCCTATCCGCTGGAATACATCAACGACAACACCTGGTTTGGCGAAATTCCCTTTGACGAGAGTGCTGGGAAGCCGATTGCCTACAAATATGCCATGTGGCGGCAGGGACAATCGCCGCTGCGCGAAAATCTGACTTGTCGTCGCTGGGTTGTGGCTGAGACGGGCACTGTTAAGTGGCGCGATACCTGGCAGTGGTAACTGATTGTTTTGTAGCGCGGCGGAGCCGCGCTACAAAACAATTTTCAATAAGGTTTATTATCCACAGGCTGGATATGGGCTGAATATTTAGGCAATCGAATATCAGAACGATTTGGTGCGCCCACGTGCTCTTTCTTGCTCACTCTGATCGGCTAGTTCGGCTAGTTCCTCGTCTGTGCGGCGACGACTGCCGTAAATTAAGGCATAGGCGTAGGTGAATTCACCGCCCAAAAAGAAAATTTGACTGGTAAGATAAATCCACAGCAGCAGCACCATGACGCTACCCGCCACGCCATAGGACTGGAAGCGGCTGCCGATGCTGACGATACTGTTGCTGATGAGCTGCTGCAGAATCATAAACAGAACGGTCGTAATCAGCGCCCCCAGCCAAACATCGCCCCAGTGGACGCGGGTTGAAGGCAAAAACTTAAACAGCAGCGCCATCACCACCGTCAAAATCAAAAATGCTGAGGCAAAGTTAAGCGATCGCAACAGCACCACATCATCAAGCTGCACAAACTGAACTTGATCGCTAAAGACTTTCAGCACCTCAATTAAAACATTGATAAATAGCTCAGACAGGAGCGAAGCCAAGAGCAGCAGTGCAGCACTGAGCACCAGCGCAAACGCAAATACGCGTCGTTTGAGAAACGTGAATACGGCGCGTCTCCAGTTATTCTCTTCGTCTGCAAAATGGTTGACGCGCCAAATGCGATCGAAGGCCAGGGTCAGTGCACTGAAAAAGCCGCTGGCTGTCACTAACAACAATCCAAAGCTGATAATCCCAGCAGTAACGCTGTTTTCGTTCATCTGGGTCAGGTTTTCTGCTACCAAATCGTAGGCTTCCGGGGGCAGTGCCGCTTGTGCAAACAGCAGAATCTGATCGGAAGCATACTGGTTGGGGCCAACGAAGAAACCGACTACGCTGAGAATAATCAGGATTAAGGGAAACAGCGAGAATAAGGCGTAATATGCGATCGCAGCACCCATCTCTAAACAGTTATCTTGTTGCCAATGCAGTCCGGTTTGAATAATCAGTTGGGCTATTCGAGTTCGCATCCATTGGGTCATGTGCTGAAATTAGCGTCGTACTTAAATTTTGATGCAAGGCATAAATGCATCACATATCTTTTCAAAAATATCGAAAATTAGTGTTCCGTGCAGAGAATATTGAGATACACTAACAGGTACTTTATTCCCAGCATATTGTTCTGTGGTTTCCAAGGTCCTCCATAGAGCATGACATCGCGGGAATGAAGCGTTTGTTCATTAGCTAACGTTTGAGGTTTACCTATGTTTATTCTTCGCTATTATGTGCGATCGCAGCGCTGTCCTCCTCCTCGGCAGCATTTTTAGCATTTAAGTCATAAAGCAATATTTGGACGTGATGTCCCTGTGCATAGCAATCGGTTTGATCGAGCGATTAAAGCAAAACTAAAATTTGTAGACCACTAGGTGCTCCTTGCAGCTCTTCTCTGCTATTGGTATTTAAGCGATTGGGATTTCCTGATCTCAGTCCTATTTCAGTGAGCAAGCTGCTGGCAATTTAAGTTATTTGAGTCTGCTCTTTTTCGTGAGCAAAAAATACTTGATTAAAGCTGATCTAGGCAGCTCAGACTACAGCCAGAATATCCATTTGGAGTTGCTGTTAAGCACTTTGAATGAGATCCATCTTGATTGTAGCTAGATTGAAAAGAGTTGCTTTAGCGATGTATATGGATTAGCAGCAGCATGAGCTAAACATCCATCCAGCTCGGCCACTGCTGCATCATATTGGTGTGCAACGGCATACTCAGCATACTGAATAATTATCCGTTCAAATAAATGCTTAAAAGTATCGTCTCCGCTAAATTTCGATGCTGCTTAATTGCAGTGGTCAGTTTTGTCTGCCAGAAATTGGTGTGAGGAGTGACAGATTTTTAGTTCGATTCTGAATGACTTTAAATGCCAATTTTCAGGCATAGAACTGACTGCATCTAACCATCTGATGAGGATACAGTCATGAACAAAAAGTTCTTTGCTTTGATGGCAGTTGCTGCAACCGGATTTGTGGCAACGACTGCTGTCATGAATGAAATCGTGCCAGCGGTTCGTGCAGATGCTCCAGGGCATTACAAGCCCCACCATGACGGTCGGGCCGCCAAGTTAGTAGGTGGTTCTCACATCTATGTCTATGCGGCACCCGATTCTGATGCAGATACAGTCGGCCAGTACAGTGCGGGGACGCATGTGACTGTCCATGACAGTGTTTCGCATTGGTACTATATCTCCTCGGGCGCAGCCCGAGGCTGGGTAGCTGCCGATCACGTTGAATTTCTGCACTAGATTTCAAAAGTTTGGATCTGGTCGCGCTAAATCTGGACGGTGCTTTAGCACCCCACACACACCAGATTTGCGACTAGATTCATCCCACTGGTTCGTTCATCCACACAATCTCAATATCCATCCGACATTATCCAGAGCGTAGAGCGGACTATCCATCCGGTTTGCGACTGCTGGAAAACACTGCACACCGTAGCCTGCTTGTTAGTTCACATTTTTTGTGCTAGCCAGCAGGTTTTTTATTGGTCTGCCAAGATAGAAATCAGCTTGTAACGGTAGTCAAATAACCTCTTCGGTTTTGATGCCAAAATATAGAGATCAGCCAATCTAGTTAGCGTACGTAATGAAAAAGGTCTTTGTCCTCGATACAAATGTGTTGTTGCATGCTCCAGAAGCACTCTTGGGGTTTGAAGATAATGATGTGGTGCTGCCAATTACCATCATTGAAGAGCTGGATCGCTTCAAGAAGCAGTCTGAAATGACGGGGCGGAATGCACGTCAGACGTCGCGTATGCTAGACGAATTGCGCCAACAAGGACATTTGATTGACGGGATTACCTTGAGCAATGGCGGGACACTGCGCGTCGCACTGTGTCACCGAGAGACGTTAGCGACT
Organism: Thainema salinarum CENA647; assembly: GCF_057732415.1. Lineage (NCBI taxonomy): Bacteria > Bacillati > Cyanobacteriota > Cyanophyceae > Leptolyngbyales > Leptolyngbyaceae > Thainema > Thainema salinarum. The sequence continues at coordinate 3,887,535 of NZ_JBYJZJ010000022.1, read as the reverse complement.
CTACCGCCGGAGTTGGAAGGCGATCAGGCCGATAATTCGATCTTAGCGGTAGCGCTGGAACTGAAGCGGCAGTGTCATAACCGGGTTGTGCTGGTGAGTAAAGACACCAATCTACGGATCAAAGCCGATGCCTTGGGACTAAATGCCGAAGACTATGAAACCGATAAGGTGGATGTTGAGGGGCTTTATACAGGCATTGATGAAGTTTGGGTTGAAACTGGTTTGATTACCCAGTTCTATCAGGACGGACAGGTTGAGCTCCCCAATCGCTTCTATGCCAACCAGTTGTTAACGCTGATTGACACGAGTAATCCATCTCACACAGCACTGGCGGTGTTTGATGGCACGATTCAACAAGCTGTTCCGCTGTTGAAACTACCAACAATTGGGGTGTCGGGCATTCGCGCCCGCAACCGGGAACAAAAGTTTGCGCTAGAACTGTTGCTGCAGGATTCAATTCCGCTGGTGACGCTGGTGGGGAAGGCCGGTACGGGGAAAACGCTACTTGCGATCGCAGCTGGACTGAGTAAAGTGGCAGATGAGCATGTCTATAGTCGGCTGCTGATTGCCCGTCCCGTTATGCCGATGGGGCGGGATCTCGGCTATTTACCAGGGGATGTCTCTGAAAAGCTGACGCCTTGGATGCAGCCGCTGTACGATAACTTTGATTTGATTCTTGGCACTCAGGATACAACTGGTAAACCGGCTCACTGGCGACGGGGCCATGAAGAGCTGATTGAACATGGTCTGCTGCAAATCGAGCCGCTGACTTATATTCGAGGCCGCACGATCCCGCGTCAGTTCTTTGTCATTGACGAAGCGCAAAACCTGACGCCCCATGAGGTGAAGACGATTCTGACCCGTGCAGGCGAAGGCACCAAGATCGTGCTAACGGGCGATGTCGATCAAATTGACAATCCCTACGTCGATGCGGCGAGTAATGGGTTGACCTACGTGATTGAGCGTTTTAAGGATGATCCGCTCGCGGGACATGTCACGCTGTTGAAAGGCGAGCGGTCAAAACTGGCTGAGCGATCGGCAGCTCTACTTTGACGAGCAGCGAAAAAGCTGCGTTAGTTCACAACTTCATGGCTTGTTGATATTGAGTCGGTGGGTGGGAGTGTAGGTGCGATCGCACCTGAATCAGCATGTTTCACCCGCTTACTGCACCGATGCAAATGGTTTTTATTAACATTTTGTATGACTCAAATTGCTGAGTCAGCGCCAATATTAGAGGCGAAAAAATTTTATGGTGTGAGCGCAGTGATAGCGGATCAGCAACAGGTTCTGGCTCAAGCCAGACAGGGAAACACCCAGGCCATCGCCTCTATACTCAACCAAGCCTTTGTCCTAGAGCAGGTTTGGGCAACTGTCTCCAAACAGGGCGATCGGCTGCATATTCATCTAGAGTCTAGTCACGTTCCAGAACGAACCCTACATGTCCATACCACCCGTGCAGTTCTGCTCTGTTTGGGGCTACCGAACATTCGTGTGGTGCAGATTTACGGCCATCGGGCTGGTGATGGGCAACCAGACTGGCAAGAGGAGATTCTATTAGATGTTCAGCCCGCACCAGTTGCACCTGTTCCAGTTGCCCCGCCACGAGCAACACTCAAACAGTCAGCCCCAAAATCGCCCAGCCGTTCTCGCCGTCCATCGCAGCGAAAAGTCTGGCGCTACGGCATTTTAGGCTTAATTGCGGCCAGTTTCGTTTTGGGAACAGGCTTGAGTGTAATGTTGCGGACACAGCTCAATAATGCTGCTCAACCCGTTGCTGAAGACGTGCAGGTTGAAAGCGGAGCGTCAGCCAATGGGACTGATGAACCAACCCCAATTGAGACTCTCGAACCCGCTCCTCCACCTTCGCTGAAGGAGGACGAAACGCTTTTGAACAAAGACCTGCCCTATTTCGGCAGCAGTTCTGGTGTACCCGCTGCTCCCACTAGCAACCCAGCAGCAGATCCGGCTGATAACACGACAAGCGATCCTGCAACGGAGTCTGATCAGTCAGACACGAATTCAACTCCGGCTGCATCAGACACAGAGCCGAAAGCAGAAGCTGCTGCTCAATCTGCTGCCTCGCCAAAGACTCAACCGAGTGCCGCTGCTCCGGCTGAAGATGCCAGTTCTGATGCTGCTGCTAATCCAATTGCCGCCGATACGATTGTGTTCAAAGCCGTGGGAGACATTATTCCAGGCACTAACTTTCCTGACACTCGCTTGCCCAGTGATTTAGGGATGCTGTTTGCTAATGTGCAGCCTTATCTGGCTGAGGCCGATATCGTATTTGGCAATTTTGAAAGTACTCTAACCGACTATCCAAGTAGCGCCAAAGATGTCAGCCAGGGCATGACGTTCGCTTTCCGGACGCCGCCTCACTACGCTGGAATTCTTAAGGCTGCAGGCTTTGATGTACTGAGTGTGGCCAATAATCACTCAATGGATTTCTATGAAGAGGGATTTAACGACACGATTGAAAACATTGAAAAGTCTGGGATGCAAGCTGTGGGTCGCAAAGACCAAATCGTCTATCAAGACGTCAAAGGCATCAAAACGGCCTACATCGCGTTTAGCTACTTGGACGATCACAACTCAATGCATGACATTGCTGCGGGTCAAGCATTAGTCAAGGAAGCGTCTGAAAATGCTGATATCGTGGTGATCTCGGTGCATGCAGGGGCAGAGGGAACCGATGCCATTTACACTCGCAACGAAACCGAATATTTTTATTCTGAAAATCGCGGTAATTCTGTCCAGTTTGCCCGCGCCATGATCGATGCCGGAGCCGATGTCGTACTAGGACATGGCCCCCACGTTCCCCGCGCAATGGAACTCTATCAGGGCAAGCTGATTGCCTATTCGCTGGGTAATTTTATGGGCTATCGCACGTTGTCTACCGTGGGTACGTTAGGCAACTCAATGATCTTGCAGTTCCAGCTTGACAAACAAGGTGATTTCCAAATGGGTCGGATTATTCCTATCGCACTTGACGACAGCGGTATTCCCTATTTGGATGATTATTTCCAAACCGTCAATCTAGTCCGGACACTAACTCAAAGCGATTTTCCACAAACGCCTTTGGTGATTGACGATCAGGGCTATATTCGCCGTACAGATTCTTAAGTTCACAGCTTGTACCTCAGTAGCCCAGGAAAGGCTATATAGCGGTTCTAGATAAGAACGAGAGAGGAGAGTGTCTCAGGATGAGGCACTCTCCTCTCTCGTTTTCTCACTCTTAACTGGAATCACTATAAAACCTGAAGATGGTTATTTCATAGCTAAAGTAGGGCTGTCTTATAACTATCTTCGGGTTTTAAGCTTTGCAGAGTGCAAGATGACAGATAACCATAGAATGATGAGACAGTGGCCTATATGACCACTCTATTTGGCACAGATGGTAAGAGGATGTATGTGTATATCTGCGATCGCAACTTAGATTTGGCCACGAAGCAATAGGTTGATTAATCAGATGTCAGGTTATTGAGCAACCTCAGGTTCAATCACCAGTAGCTCAAGTCGTCGGGCGGAACCCGGAGCATGACCTCGAAAAGATTGTTGAGATTTGATTGTACTCTCGGTACCCAAAACTGTTTGGGCGATTAGATCAATTCCGGCTTCGTCGTGGCAAAACGACCAGCAGGCTAACCAGAGGCGTTCTTGATTCTGGGGCAGATCGGCTAAATCTGCTGGAGTTAGTACTGTTGCTTCTTCCCGTTCTTTATTCGATCGACTAACTATATGCAGTGGAGCCTTACCGTCGTAGTAGAACGGCAGCGAATATTGCAAATGGTCATCCGGTGCATAGTAGACAATCGCTTCGGGAGAAGCCGTTGGCTGGATGGCTTGTGCTAATCCGCGCCAGTCATCGCGATAGGCCGTGCTGTAGTAGTAGGCTAAACCTTGCCAAACGGCCAAGATATATAGGAGAGCAACCGCACCACCAACCCAGCGATGCCAGCTCCAAAGCCGTGATAAACCTACGGCTAGCAAAATGAAGACAAACGGCGCAGCAAAGAGTAGATAGCGCGTAATCCATGCTTTGCCACCCAGAACGAGAATGTCCGCCAAAAGAACGGAACCGAGGCCACCAATTGTCCATGTTGCCGCAAGTTGTAGTGACCTATTCCGCCGCATTCCCAGTAGGCTAATACCGAGCACGAGAAGCAAAAGCAGCGTTATGCCTTTGTAGAACAGCAGCAGGCTGGGACGATCATTCAGGGTTTCCAGTGGCCAAAACACGGTAAAACTGGTTAGTTTGGCAATTACAGAAACCACTGAGAAAGAAGCCTCATCCCCACCATCTCCGTGTAGAGCGTAGTAGTCTTGGGCTTTTTGCGCGAGCTGGGTTAACGCAATGGGCAAGAGCATTGCGCCAATAAACAATACGCCTGAGACAGCGGAAAACAGCCAACGGCGCTGCTGGCGGAATCGGACAATTAGAATCAGGCCATCGGGCACTAGCAGCGCGATACTAATTGGAAAGGCCAAAATCGCCAGCAGGCGGCAGATTGTCCAAGCTGCAACGCGCCAATAACTCGGCCGATCGATGTATTCTAGTAGCGCAATCGATCCCAAAATCGCCCAAAAGACCATCAGAGGATACATCCTGATTTCTTGAGAGTGATTAATAAAAATGGGCGAAATGGCCATCATAAGAGATGACAGTTGGGCAATATTCTTGCCAAAGAGCCGATGGCCCAGGTCATAGGTCAAGACGACGCAACCAATGCCCAGGATCACTGATAAAAGCCGCCAGCCACTTTCATCATTGAACCACTGCATCCAAATATGAAGCAGGCTGTAGTAGAGCGGCCTGACTCCAGGGTTTAGCCAAGAGAAATACTTGGAGTCTTCTAGGCTATTCATTTCATCAACCCAAAGATTCTCTTCGCCTAAAGCGTAGAGTCTCAAGATGGTGGCTAAACCAAAGATTAAGCCTGGAATAATCCAATGTGTCTGGGTGATCTGCGATCGCAGTGTCAGCTTGGATTGATTTTTGGAAGGATTGGTTTGATCAAATATCGTCATCTTAATATCGGCTCCACCAGAGTTGGGCGGTTAGTTAATACGAATTTGTTAATGAAGTGGCTGAAAGGATGAGCGTGATGGGAGTGCTGAAGTTGGGGTTAGTTGGCTGCTGGCGATGCCAACGGTGCGATCGCAATGGCCCAGTCAGAACGACGGGGAGCTTGCCATTCGATTCGCCCACCTTGGCTCGGTAGCTCAATTTCCTGATAGGCCGCTTTAGCATCGACGGCTAAAACTTGGACTGGAGCCGACAGTGCATCAAGCTGTAAACGGATATTATGGGTATTTTCGGCATAACACATCGCCGAGATCGCTCCATCTCGCAAACAGTAGCCTGCGTTAATCAAGCTGTTATCTGGCTGCATACCAACGGTATAGTTTTTGCGGGTAAACACACTGTAGGTTTTGATTTGATCTTTATTGGGATAGGGTTCAGAAAATTCGAGATCGCGCGGTTTATGCCCCCAGATATTGCCAACGCCACCAGAAATCATCGAATACCAAAGCCCCTTATAGGTGCGTTCTGGGTCATAATCCTTATCGGGATAGCGGGAAGGAGTCCGAATCCGAAAGCGGTCTTCTGAAAAGGCCGGACGATCCCCTGCTTTCGTGAGATGGTCTCGGTAGTCTTCGTATACCGGACGACGCCACTCCCAAGAGGCATAGTCTAGATTCGAGCTGATTTCTTTGTATTCGTGAGTGTGGCCGCGTGCACCAAATAGATGTGTGTAGCTGGTGTAAGACCTCAATTTTGTCCGTAAATCTTCTAGCTCTCTAGCACTGGCCCACTCGAACAAGTCAAAGCCATAGCTGAACGTCCAACCCGGCAGGGGGGCTAAACGGGCAGCAATTTCTTTGTAGAGCTTTTCGCTATCAATGCCGTATGTCTTAGGCGTTTGCTTTCTCTGTTTATCTCCCCAAATCCAGAAATGGGTGACACCGCCCCGCCGATAAGTTTTGAGAACGACCGCTTCAAAATACTGGGGATTTGCCAGAAAATCACGCAAGTTTGTCAGATGAAATCCGGTAAATCCGTGGCCCTCAACAAACTCGTCTAGTGCTTGATCCAGATCCGGTTTGTCATACATAACAAATTGCGGCACAAAGGCTTCACCAGTGGCGGTTCGAATCCACTTTTGCCCTGCTGCTGCCACAAACCCTTTGGCATAGTCGGGCCGTTCAGCATCAATGGTGAGTTCTCCCCCGGTACTAAATGACCAAATTCCTGGCTTGGTTGGCGTAAACCGAAACTTTGTTTGATTTCCATCTTTGAAGGTCAAAACTCGATGCACTTCTCCATCGGAGTGGCGAATTTCAACGGGTTGATACTCTTCTCCAGCAGCAGAGATTTCATAGCATTCCCAAGGGGGACGCTGTTCAGCATTAGGCGACAAACAGACTTCCGCAAAGGACGTTTCGAGAGCGCCTGAGACATCAGGTGTCGGATAATTTCGCTGATTCGACCTAACTTCTCCATGTATGAAGATAACGATACAAGCTGTTAAGGCTGCGATCGCAGCTAATCCTAAAAAGGTAGTCCGCCTCATATCTCTTACACCCAACTGTCCATAAAGTAGAACGAACCCAGATTTTATGGAGTTAATGCATGAAGCTAATGCATGGCACAGCATCATCAGCCTGATTGTTCCGACTGATGTAAGCCTGATTAAGCATGGGTTACATGCAGTGACGACAAGTCATTGCGCCCATCGTAGTCATGCTGATGAACATGGCTCAACTCTTGCCCGAAAATACACGTATAAACTAAACAAACTGATAAAGCGTGAGTAAAGAAAACTCTAAAGTCATATCCGGTGTTCAACCCAGAAGGGGCGTTTTGCCGTCACAATGTAACGACAAAACGCCCCTTCTCTGCCAGCTTGACAGCTCTTTTACAAATCATGTGCGATCGCAACAGCAAGATTCGCTTAGGAGCGTGAATTTAATAAGGTGAAATCTTTGGGGTAGGGACACGGCATTGCCGTGTCCCTACGGATGGAATGATTGACAGGCTATTTAATTCACGCTCCTTAGTAGCCTAAGTGCTTTAACCTAAATGCTTTTTTCCCGTCAGTAGCATTTTGTTCATCTCTGGCGAAAATAAAGTTGGCTATCTTACCGTTTATCCGAAAATCCAAAATGACCATTTTGCCGCTGCGATATAAAGTGCAAAATGGGCACATCTCAAATTAGCTAAATCCTGATCACGCTGAAAACGAGAGTAGCCTCAGCCTTAATTGGATTGGGTGAATTTGGTAATGGTGGGTAAGACCCTCAAATTTTCCACCTCAAACTCACGAAAGATATTTTGTCGTTACGATTTGGCGATAAAATGCTCTTTCTTCGATCCAGATTTATAAGCCGCAAAATATGGATTCCTTCAAATTTAGAGATATAACTCAGAGATATCTCAGCATAGACTGATACTTTTTCTTCCTCGGCTCCTATCAGCACAGCTGTAGCTTCCTTTTTAAGTCGATTAAATTATCTGATCTTGCCAATCACTCACTCTTTAATCTGTAGACTTAATGTTATATTTCTCGATGAAATTCTCGATGAAAGCGATCTATAATTTGCTATCTTAGAGTTTAGAAAAATAATTGGACTGTTTTATGGCTGAGACATCCTCTGCTCCACTTACGGGAAAAGCGCTGCTTCAAAAGGTAAAAGAACTTTCACATCTGTCTCGGCGAGAAGTCGCTAGACACTGTGGATATTACAGCACTACGAAAAACAACCAAACTCGCGTCAATTTGACCGAGTTCTATAATGCTTTGCTGGAGGCAAGAGGAGTTTCCCTCAATCCAGAAGGCACCAAAGATGGCCGGGGACGGGAGCCAACCTATCGCGTTAGCGTTCACAAGAATGGACAAATTGTGATTGGTTCAACCTATACCCAAGAGATGAATCTGAAACCCGGCGATGAATTTGAAATCAAGCTAGGGTATAAGCACATTCATCTGATTCAGCTAGATAGCGACAAATCAGAAGAAAACGGCAAGGGATAATGATTTGCAACGGCGATTTGCAACGATATACTATCGTAGATGTGCAAATTGACGTTAAATCGTGACTTCGGCTTGTTGCTGTGACAAGATTGAATTTTTTAATTAATCTTTGGAAAGAATCACCGGCTTTTGTTCAGGTGATTCTTTTTTTGCTGAGCTGGCTTGGTTTATGGTTGCCAATTGCGATCGCAATTGCGGGACGAGTAAAGTGGCGACCATTCCAACCTGCTACCCCTCAGCAAAAGCTCCCACTGTTAACCTCGCTCTATATTATTGCGCCATTTTTACTGTGGGGATTTATAGCTGTAGAGAATAGTTCTTTTCAGCAAAATGGATTAAGCTGGACGATGCAATTTTTTGTATCGTTTGGTCAAGGTTTGGGATTTGGTGTCATCGGTATTGCGGCTTTGGTCGGCTTACAAGTTGGGCTAGGTTGGAGAGCGCAAAGAACTTCTATCTCGTTGCTGACAGAAAATTCGACTGAACGTTTAGCGCAGAGTTCTACAGAAAGCGATCTAGAAAATCAAAGTGAGTTTCGCGATCAGTTTGAAGCACAATCTTATGATCAATCTGAGGGCAGTAATGTAGCATCTTTGGCCAGCACTGCACCACACCCTCAGTTGAGAGCAATTATTATTCCACTTTTTCTCCTGGCCAGTTGGATTGGCTTTACAGAAGAACTCATCTTCCGTGGTTATATGCAAACTCATCTGCAAAGCCAGTTTGCAGTTGGCTGGGCGGCTGCGATCGCAAGCGTCATTTTCGCAGTGTCCCATGTCCTATGGGAAGGACGACAGCAAGTGCCGCAGCTTCTAGGGCTGTGGCTAATGGGTATGGTGCTAGTCGCCGCTCGCTGGGTAGACGGTGGCAGTATTGGACTAGCGTGGGGACTGCATAGCGGCTGGATCTGGAGCTTGGCCTGTTTAGACACAGCGCAGCTTTACCAATTGACGGGTAAAGGGCCAGCCTGGTTGACGGGAACGCTAGAACAGCCGCTGTTTGGGCTGATGCCGCTGGTGTTGCTGCTTGGAACGGGGATCAGTTTGGGGGCAATTTTTGGGCTGTAATTAACGTGACCGGATTGAGCGGCGACCAGCGGGTGAGGGACTGGACAGCAACTGAGCGGGCGATTTGCAGTTGGGTGTGATGGGTTTGCCAGTGTATCTCAGTTTGCTGATCAAACCAGTGGATCGCCGTACTGAAGTGCTCAAATGTAGCCAATGCCAGCACAATAATGCCGTTGGCCGATAGTGCCGCACCGCAGTGATCTAAAATTTCCGCTAGCTGACCGCCGCTGCCACCAATAAAAATTCGGTCGGGATTGGGTAAAGTTACTAGCGCATCCGGGGCGTGACCCGATGCGATCGCAACATTTTCAACTTGAAAACGCTGGCAGTTTTGCTGAATCAGAGATTGGCCAATCGCCGTTTTCTCGACGGCATAAATTTGGGAAGAAGGGGACAGTCGCGCCATTTCAATCGACACCGATCCTGTACCCGCGCCAATGTCCCAAATTGTCAGCTGTGGCTGGAGCGCCAGTTCGCCCAAAATCATCAGGCGAATTTCTCGCTTGGTCATTAAACCCGGTCGGTCTGGAAAGCTGAGAAACAGCGGATCGGGAATACCGAACAGCGGTAGCTGGGCTGGATCAACGGGCTGAACGGCTTGGGCTTGACGGTGCAGAATTACCACGTTCAGAGAGGCCGCGTCCGGCAGGGCGATAAGTTCCTCTGGCCAAAATGCCTGCACCTGCTCCGCTTCACCGCCTAAGTTTTCACAGACCCACAGCCGATAGCGGTTGGGTAGCTGGAGCGATTGGACGAGTTTTGCGATCGCACGCGGCGTATGAGTGGGGTCGGTCAGTACCGCAATTTTGTCGGCTCCTTTTTGCAGCGTTTGCACCAATACATCCAGCGACCGTCCGTGAGCGCTGACGATGTGGGCATCCTGCCACGGTAGTTTGATCCGACTAAACGCTAGCTGAATCGAGCTGGGATGGGGATGAAACGTGATCCACTCGGCAGGAAAATGCTGGAGGAGTAAGCGACCAATACCAAAAAACAAGGGATCGCCGGACGCAATGACAACAATTCGTTCAGACAGAAGCTTCGTTTGGCCATCCATCTGATCAACTTGATCATCCGTTTGCCCAGAGTTAGAAGCGGCGCGTTCGGCTGTGTTACCTCGCAGAGAATCGCAGATTTGGCGCAGTTGACGTATCCCTTCTGTAAAACTATCCAGCCAAATCCGCTGCGCCTTGGACTGCTCAATGCCAGCTAAATACCGCTCATGCCCGACCAGCACCGTCGCTTCAGCAATCCGCCCATGCAAACTCAACGGCAACCCCGCCATGCCGTCTAAACCCATGCCAATAACCTGGATCGGCGTTGTTTGCACTTGCGTAGTACTCAAAATTTGCTCACTCCATTACTAATGGTGAGGTGTGAGGAGTAAGGAAGTGAGGCGTGAGGCAAAATTTTTAATTAGTACGTTTTGTTTCACTCAACACACTCTACTTGTGATTCTCATTTCACATTTGCGTAGGGTGAATGCCATTCGCCCCTACCTCAATTTCCTCTACAGCCTTTCACAGTCTCAACTCTCTTTACGCCTCTCTCCTCACGCCTCACTCCTTACTCCTAAAACCAACAGCGCATTCACAATCGCCGCTGCCGCCGCTGATCCGCCTTTGCGCCCATCTAGCCGAATTTGAGCCACGTCGGTTTGAGCCAGTACCTGCTTGGACTCTTCAACGGCAATAAATCCCACGGGTGCGCCAATCACTAACGGAGGTTTGATATGGGACTGCTGAATGCGATCGCACAATGCCAGCAAAGCAGTCGGCGCATTGCCAATCACGAAAATCCCGTTAGGATGCTGTTCCCAGCAGCGGATCATGCCGTTGGCCGAACGGGTCTGATCCGGTTCGGGTTCCTGGGCATAGTCGATGGCAGCGAGCACGGGATTGCTAAAGGTGCGGGAGGCCATGCCGACAATGCCCTGTTTCACCATTGTCACGTCGGTGATGATCGGTGCGCCCTGAGTGAGAGCCAACAGACCATCTGCGATCGCGGTTGAGCTGACATAGAGCAGATGCTTGAAGTCAAAATCTGCCGTGCTGTGAATTACCCGTTGCACAATGGCATAGGTTTGGGGGTCAAAATTGTGATCGCCAATTTCGTGATCAATCACGGCAAAACTTTGCTGAAGAATGGGATGCAGCAGCGGCGGTGCGGACATGGGAGATACTATACCCCCTGCATGAATGCAAACGCGGGCCAATCAGACGGGTGATGATACTGAGTCATGCTGTCAAACTGATAGAGCTGAGCTTGATTGATGGTCATTACGGCAGGATTGTCGGGATTCAGCCACTCGTCATTGAACTGGCTTAAAATCTGGCTCATCTCAGCCGCAAAGGGATGGGATTGCACTTCTTCCCCGGCACCCGCTGCCCCGTTCTTTGACCAGAAGGCTTTTGCGCCCTCAACGTCGGCAAAGTAGCCCAGTGTAATGTGCGCGGTGAAATGGTACTGCTGCTCAATTCCCAGCGCAACCAGATCGGGGTTCTGATAAATCTGACGACGTAGGGTACAGACTCGGTTATAGGAGGCTTCGTTTGTGGGAACCAGGCCAACTGCGATCGCACGCTGCCTCAACGTCAAGCCCAGAATCTGCCATTCAACTGGCTCGGTGCTGCGGAGGGATTGGCTTTTTAGAAACGAATCGGTAATCCGTTCTTTAAGCTGCGTCGCAAAGTTGTCATCCTGGCTAGCATGGCGGTAGGCATCGTCCCAAATCAGGTCAGCAATGGTGATATGGAAGCTCTCGGCTGGCACGGGTACGAATAGATTCGGTGGAACGGCTTCCACTAAGCGAATTTGATGATCCTGTAGCCGTTGATACACCGCTTGATTGGTATTGGCGGGCGTATCCTGCCAAGTTGGCGTCATGACGGTGTAACCGGGAAAGCTAGCGGCTTGCCACCGTCCCGAGTCAGTTTGCTGATATTTGCTAGAGGACTGAATATTCTGCGCTTGGCTGTAATAGGCATCGCGAGATATCATTCCTGCCAATCGATTCACATACACTTGATAGGTGTCGTCCAAACCTAACGCTCCTTTGGAAAAGACCTTATGCCAGTTTACTTTTATTGGGGAGAAGACGAGTTTAGCCTGAATCAGGCCGTAACAACTCTGCGCGATCGCACGCTTGATCCCCAATGGGCCAGTTTTAACTATGATAAGATCCCGTCCGAAACGGCTGAAGCCCCCATTCAAGCGCTGAATCAGGCGATGACGCCACCGTTTGGCATGGGTAAACGGTTGGTTTGGCTGGTGGACGCGACGATTGCTCAGCGCTGTTCGGAGGCGCTACTGGCTGAACTGGAGCGAACGCTACCGGAGATCCCCGATACAACGGTTTTCCTAATGACCAGCCGCAATAAACCGGATGGACGGCTGAAGTCTACCAAGCTACTGAAAAAATACGCCGAAGTGCGTGAGTTCTCGCCGATCCCGCCCTGGAATACGGATCAGTTGATTCAGCAGGTGGAGCGCACTGCCAAATCCGTCGGTGTTGCTCTGACTTCAGAAGCCACTGAGCAATTAGCTGAAGCCGTGGGTAACGATACGCGCCAGCTCTGGAGCGAGCTGGAAAAGTTGCGCTTGTATGCCTGCGGTTCTCTGCGAGGCAGCACAGATCAACCCACTGCTCCCTTGGGTGCCGATGTCGTTGCCACGCTGGTGACAGCCACGAATCAAAACAGCCTTCAGCTTGCGGCGGCAATTCGCGATGGTAAAACCCCTGATGCCTTGGGTTTAGTGGCCGATCTGCTGAGTCAAAATGAGCAGCCGTTGCGGATTGTTGCGACTCTAGTACGCCAGTTCCGCACCTGGCTTTGGATAAAGCTGATGGTGGAAAGTGGTGAGCGGGATGAACGTGCGATCGCACAGGCGGCGGAAATTCCTAATCCCAAGCGGGTCTATTTTCTGCGGAAAGAAGTGCAGTCTCTCACATCGCAGCAGCTACAGGCTACGTTACCGATTTTGCTAGAACTTGAATTTAGCCTTAAGTTTGGCGGTGAACCAGAAGCCACTTTACAAACCAAAGTGATTGAGCTGTGCCAGGTTTGCCAGCCCCAGCAGATATCGACGCGCAGGCGATAACTGAGTCTCGACGCTTGGTTATGGCGGTGGATTGATTGACTCGTCAGGCGGGAAAGACATTCCGTGGTGGCTACGCTGCTCTACACCAAATCTTGATTTTTGTTTACAGTGCTCATTTTTTAAGCCAAACTAAATAGCTGTAGTACTGGCTACATGCCTTTTGCGCAAATTCCCGTATTACTCCCTCATAACTAAATTTCGCGCCCGGATTTTATACAATCAAGGCTGACCAGGTGGGGTTTATCAGCATCTAATCGAAATCTATACAAGATCTATAGAAGTATGGAGGTGGAAGACAAGTGGCAATGTGACAATAGACCACCTGTGATTTGCGATATCTTCAGCGAAGTCTGGAACTTTTCATCCCTGATTGGGTTCAGACAGTATATCGGGTAGCGTGTCAATCTGCCCAGGGCCGGTTGACCAGAATTCTACCTCTTCCATGTGTCCATTGAAACTTCCAGATCTCATTTCTGACAGTGGCAACTGAGTGCTGGATGACCCAAACTGGTCATTTCATGAGCTACCCTATGAGCTACTTCATCCAGTCAGCTCTATCTATGAGAAACGGCAAGCTTCATTTGGAGTCTGTTTAACATTATCCTACTGGGTTCAATTGAACACACTGATTATGAGCCGCATTCGTTTTCATTCTCACCGTTCTATGATCAAGTCTGCTTTTACTCGCTCGCTGATGATCGGAGCCTTATCTCTGGCCGGTGTGGTGTCTGGGCTAGCACCCAGCTTTCAGACTAGTTCTTGGCAGCCAAGTTTTGAGACTGCGGCATTTGCCCAAAATTTCAGTGCTCAGCAACTGATGAACTATTCCCGAGCTGTGCTAGAAATTGAGCCGCTGCGCCAATCAGCGTATCAAGAAATCAAGGTAGCGCTGGGTTCAAATGAGGTGCCCTCGATTGCCTGCCATCAACCGAACAGCTTGTCTCGACTGAATCGCCAAGCCCGTGCGATCGCAGTTCGCTATTGCAACCAGTCCGTCGAGATTGTTGAGCGCTATGGCCTGTCGATTACGACCTTCAATCTGATGACGCAAGAAGTGCAAAACAATCCAGCCCTGGCTAACCAAGTTCAGCAAAACTTAATTCAGTTACAGCAATAGAGCCTGCCCTTTTGCCCACGCTTTCTGCACGCTGTAAGACGAGCGTAACCTGCTACACTGCTACAAAATAATCAAGGACGACGCATTGCCGTGCCCGATAGAGCGATGCGGCTGGTGATTCAAGGTATAGACGATCGCTTTGATTATTTCTATGAACGGGCTTAGCAAGCGGATGAACCGCGTCAGACACGGTTAGTCCTGATTAGTGATCAGCATTAGTGATCAGCTTAATGCTCAGGTACTGCAAGCCGAACTAAGTGTGGCTGAACTGGTAGGCTAGAATAGCTCTGCATATAACAGATGGGTGATACTTAACTACCGAAACCCACTGACTCAACATTGGTTGACGCTATTGGGAGTGACCTCATACTCCATCTGGATCTGCTATCTTAGTTGCAATTAGCCAACCAAACTGAGAATACAGCATGATTCTGCGTCAACGTTCATCGCTATGAAACTTAGTCATCGCCAACAGCATATTCTCTGGGCGACTATCCGCCACTATATTGCCACGGCTGAACCCGTTGGCTCTAAGTCCTTAGCTGATGAGTACGGATTAGACGTAAGCCCAGCGACCGTTCGCAATGCTATGAGCTATTTAGAGCGGGCTGGCCTGTTGTTTCAGCCCCATACTTCTGCTGGGCGTGTACCATCTGATTCGGGATATCGGATTTATGTGGATCGCCTGATGCAGCCATCTGATATTCTGGCGCGTCAGGTAGATCCACTATTGGAAGGGCGATTGAACTGGATTGACTGGAGCTTGGAAGCCATCCTGCGAGGTGCTGCTCAGCTGCTGGCAGCTCTGAGTGGTTATGTCACGTTGATCACGATGCCTCAGCTCAAAATGTCTCAGGTGCGGCATATTCAGCTCGTGCAGGTGAACCCAGGTCAGGTGCTGTTAATCGTCGTTTTGGATTCCTATGAGTCCTATTCCAATCTGGTGCAGTTACCCAAACTGGATGGGGAAGAATTGGAGTCTGCTGAATTGGTTGATAGCGAACTTCAGTTGCTGTCCAATTTCCTCAATCATCAACTACGAGGGCGCTCTCTATCGGACGTAGCTAATTTGGACTGGCAGGAGTTAGATCAGGAGTTTCAGCGCTACGCCGATTTGATCAAAGTTGCCGTACAGGCGCTCAATCGCCGCACGCAAACTCCGAGTACGACCCAAATTTTCATCAGTGGTCTATCAGAAGTACTGCGGCAGCCAGAATTTTCAGAAACCCAGCAGTTTCAAGCGATTCTTCAGCTTCTAGAAGAGGAGCCTGATCAGCTTTGGCCTCTGATTTTTGATGAAATGCAGATTAATCAGCTGACGCGGCGGGTGACGGTGCGTATTGGGGCCGAAAATCCGCTAGAGCCGATGCAGTCCTGTGCTATTGTGTCGTCGCCTTATTACCGGGGAACGCTGCCTGTGGGGAGTGTGGGGGTGCTGGGGCCGACGCGGATGATTTACGACAGCGCGATTCCGGTTGTAGAAGCAACTGCTGAGTATCTCTCGCACGCATTATCCAGTCATCAATAAACCGACTGAAAGAGGTTAGAGAAACGAACGGTGTTCGTTTCTCTAACCTCTTTTGCACTCTAAACCTTAGGCTTGTAAACCTTAATTGATTTCATACCTGGCATGTCTTTTATTTTGACGAATGATGATGGCATTGATGCGCCTGGGATCTGGGCAATGCGTGAGGCCTTGCAGCAGGTAACAGGTGAATCCGGCATTATTGTTGCCCCGGATAGTCATCGTTCGGGCTGTAGCCATCAGTTTATGACCAAATCACCGATCGCAGTTGAAGCGCGATCGCACAATGCCTATGCGGTTAGTGGCATGCCAGTAGACTGTACGCGGGTGGGGCTTGGGCCGATTTGTCCAGACGCCAAAATTGTCTTGTCTGGAATTAATGCGGGAGGTAACCTCGGTTCCGATATTCATGTTTCGGGTACAGTGGCAGCCGTACGGGAAGCGGCTATTCTACGCAAAGCCGGTATTGCGGTATCCCATTATATTCAGCGGGGGCGAACCATTGACTGGTCGGTGGCAGCTCGTTTAACGGCTCAGGTTTTGACGGTACTGCTGGATAAGTCTTTGCCTACTGGGTCATTTTGGAACGTCAATCTGCCCCATATAGCTCCCGATCAGCCGGATCCAGAGATGATTTTCTGTTCACCCTGTACCCAGCCTCTGCCTGTAGAGTTTTCATTTGAAGACGGCAACTTTCGCTATGTCGGGGAATATGGCAACCGCGATCGCGATCCGGGGGCAGACGTTGATGTGTGCTTTTCGGGCAACATCGCCGTCACGCAAGTGCGAATTTGGTAATTCCTCTCCAGTCGTGATTTTTCTCTAGTCTGGTCATATAGTGATTCCAGTTAAGAGTGAGAGAACGAGAGAGGAGAGCGCCTCAGGATGAGGCACTCTCTTCTCTCGTTCTTATCTAGAACCCCTATACAACCTAGTTGCACAAGGAGCCCAATCCTTGCGCAACTAGGTTTGAACTATCGGATTGCGCCCATCGTATTTTTCCAGGACAGCTCTTTACAGAGAATTTCTAAGGCCCGCTGGTCTGCTCCATCAAAGACCTTACTGTCGATCAGCTCATCCAAAACCTGCTGCGTTAGCTGTGCAGCAAAGACGCCGCCGCTGCGCAGGATATGGCTGTAATAGCAAAACTGGGGACGCCCCGCCCGGTTGAGGTGAAAATGGTAAATTTCTTCGTGGGTCATGGCGTAGACGGGCGTATCGACAGGTACGACAACGCGCGGAATTCCTTGCAGACCATAAGATTGAGCCGATTCACGATCGGTTTCCAAGCTGCCGACCAGGACGGTGCCGAGCATGGTGCGCACTTCGCTAATCAAATCGGGCGTAAAGACGGGATCGGGTTCGCTAGATAGGCGAGGGCCGCTGTTGAGAAACAGCGGATTAAACAACTGTGAGTTGTAGATCAAGCCTACGGCCCAGTGACGACCGTCTTTTTCCAGCTTGACAAACTGACCAAAGCCATAATCCTCAGGAGCTGGCGGATTCTCAACGTCATAGACATCGTGCAACTGCACGACGTAGTCACAGTGGGAGTTTGATTTGACCACCTTGCCGAGGGAACTGCGATCGCAACGTGTTAGAAAATCCATGACTTATCCCAACCCTAAAATCGGCGTAACCCTGGCGAGATTTTAGCAGTATATGCTGAGGTAAAAGTACAATTAAACCATTTTGTTGATTAGACTTTATTGGAAATAAAGTTTTTGGGGTTGGAAATTGTTTTGTAGCGCGGCTCCGCCGCGCTACAAAACAATTTCCGATAAAGTCTATTTTAGTTGGTGGACTCGGTGGCATCTGCGATCGCATATTGATTACGGCCCTGCTGTTTTGCCTGATAAAGCGCTGCATCTGCTGCTGCAATCAGATTGGCAGGAGACTGATCCGGTTGGGGAATCCAACTGGCAATCCCCAGGCTGAGGGTAACTTGGTGACTCGCGGTTGAGTAAACGTGGGGCAGATGCAGCTCGTAGAGCGCTTGCTGAATGGTTTGCGCGATCGTGATTCCCCCTGCTGCACTGGTATTGGGCAAAATCAGCGCGAACTCTTCCCCACCGTAACGGGTTGCCAAATCTGCTGGACGCTTCAGTGACTGCCGCAGCACTTGAGCAACCTGTACCAAGCAAGCATCGCCTGCCGGATGACCATAGTAGTCGTTATAGAGCTTGAAATAGTCAATGTCGCACAGAATCAGGCACAGCGGTCGATGTTCGCGCTGAAGCCGTTTCCACTCTTGCGCCAGATAGGCATCAAAGCGGCGACGATTCGCAATTTGAGTCAGCCCATCAACGCTGGCCAGTCGTTCTAGCTCTTTGTTGGCCTGCTGGAGAGACAGCTCTGCCGATTTGCGATCGCTAATGTCTCGCACAATCACCAACGCCTGGTTGTCCGCTAGCTTAACGATTCGAGTTTCTTCATAGTGGAGCTGATCGTCAAGTAAATCTCGCGGGGCGCTCAAATTCCTATCCCCGCCGCAAGCGGACGGGGCATTACGGAATTTGCCCTTCGGGACGCACTCCCGCGCTACCACTAACGTGGCAAGCCACGGGGAATTAGACCCACAGAGATTAAAATTTGATGCTCGTATACCTGAAGCTGGCCGGAACTCAGGGCGGCTTGAACGTGGTACATCCGCTGTTGGGCTAAAGCCGCAGGCAGGACATCAGTCACGTGGCGACCGACCACCGAACAGTCATGGCTTAAGAGTTCTGAGTGACCACGGCTCAGACAGTCCAAATAGGTACCATCTGCTCGTACCACAATCAGCAAATCGGGAATTGCATTCAACATCGCCCGCTGCAGCGCTTCACTTTCTCGTAGGGCGGCGGTTCGCTCAGCAATTTGCGTTTCTAACACGCGATTATAATCCGCCAAAATCTGCTCCGCTCGTTTACGCTCGGTGATGTCCTGAAACGCCGTCAGCGCATAGATAACATTGCCCTGCTCGTCAAAAATGGGTGCAGCCCAGGTTTCAATCGGAATCCGTTTTTGCTGATGGCGAATCTCTAGTGCATCGGTTGTACTCGTCTGCCCTGACAGCGCTTGAATTATCGGCATCTCATGGGGTTCGCAGATTCGCTGCTGCTGGGTGTGATAAATCTGATATGCCTGAGCAATATCAGCCGATGGCACGCTTGGGAGAGCGCCTTTGCCAAGCAGCTCCACGGCGCGACGGTTGGCATAGTAAGGATTGCCCGATTGATCGAGGATACCTACTGCAATGGGCATCGCTTCTAAAAACTGGGTGAGCTGATTTTCACTGGCCTGGAGCTGCGCGTAGAGGCGAGCGTTGGTGAGTGCGATCGCAGCTTGGGCCGACAGGAGTTGGATTAGCTCCAATCGCTCTGGTGTAAATACATGTGCTGCTGTGTCATGTTCCAGGTAGATAATACCCGCCGCCATCCCTTGGTGAATCAGTGGACAGCATAGGAGCGACTGCGGCTGATGCTGCTGAATATAGGGGTCATTGGCGTACCCGTCTTCCAAATGAGGCTGATTGAGCAGCAGGCTTTCCGCTGTCCGAGCCACATAGTTCACAACGCTTTGCGGCACCTGTTCCCGCAGGGGAATGGTGCCAATTTGCGCTGCCGGAATGGTGGCCTCACCAGTGCTGCCACAGGCTTTGATGATCCACTGTTCGCCCTCTGGCAGCAGCAAGCAGCCCCGTTGTGCCCCTGCATTTTCAATGATCACCTGCATCAGTGTCTTAACCAACTGCTCCAGCTGAATCTCACGAGTGATAGCATGAGACGCTTTGATCACGCTGTAGAGGTCGAGCCGATTTGCCTTGCGTTCAATGGTTGAACTACCTAATCCCTGTTGGGCCGTCGAGCGCTCACTGATGGCTTGATAGGTAGATCCCCCAGTTACCAAGTAGGGATACTCTGTTTCTAGCGCTTTCACTTTTGCGATCGCACCCCACTGGAGGTAGGCATAACGGGCCTCAGCTAAATAAGCCCGAGCGATGACCTGATTTCCCCGTTGGGTGTAATGGTGAGCCAGGCGCTCATTGGCCAGAGCTTCATAGTGAATAAAACCGTGCTGATGCGCCGATTCAATTGCCTGTTCGTACCGCTGCTGGGCCTGCGCCGATCGCCCGCACAGTTGGGCGATTTCGGCCTGCACCAGTCGCCATTTATGGTCGTAGTTATCGGGACAGTCTTTGGCCCACCGCTGTAGTTGCTGAACGTGATCCTGCAACTGCGACCAGCACTTTTTTTGCTCAGTTTCCTCCAGGCTGGGATAGACCGCTGCTAAACAGAGTGCGTAGTAAAAGGTATGCTCAACCACTCGCACTAAACCAATGGCAGCATAAATGGTTGCATCCGACTGGCGAGCAAACTCTAATGCGCGATCGCACTCGCCATGTAGATAGTGAATGAACGTTTGCGTGACAGTGTACCAGTTCAGTGGCCCTACCAGTCCCGGATGAGCCGCTAGGGTTTGGTAGTGCTGCTCCGCATCAAACTCAGCATCACTTAAGCTACAGGGTGAGAGAGTATTCCCCATCAAGCAGTGCGCCAGCTGGCGAGTTATGACAAAAAAGCAGGGCGTATACTGCTCTTTTACCTGTTGGGCATAGTTTAAATGCTGCTGTGCCATCTGCTCTAGCTGGGGCAACGGCAATCCCAAGCTAAAGCTGCGCATTCCCATAACGTTGTTGGCATAGCAGGCCCAGTTCAAGTCGCCGTGTTCAACGCCAGCCTGATAGGCCATTCGGAGATGATGAATATCGGTGCGGGAGTGGCGGGTCCAGTGGTTGATAAATCCGCCAAAGAGGAAGTGGGTTTTACACAACAGCGGCTGGTAATTAAACTTTTCCACAAGTGCCAGCGCTAGCTTGCCCAAGTCATAGCGGGCGATTGAATCCCGATGGTATTCGCCTAAAAAGCGGCCCAATCCTAGATAGGCAACTGCCGAAGCGGGTGCATTCCCGTGTTTTAGCGACAGCAGCGACATCTGCAAGTAGAACAGGTTGGATAGATTGATATCCGTATAGTAGAGGGCCGGAATCACCTGAGCCATCAGGTTAAGCTGCGCCAGCTTAAGCGGATCAGTCAAAACGGGCAAATCAACTAAATCGGGAATTCGAGTCAGCAGCAGTCTGAGCCGGATGTCTGCTGCCGTAAGCTTGACCGCTCGCTTGACGGCAGCTGGTGTTGGGGGCACTTGCCAACCCAGTAATGCTAAGCCATCCTTACCCAGTGCAATCACTTCGGCAAATTTTCCCAAACTGGTGTAAAGCACCAGCTGCAAACTGTAGATTTCCGCTTTTTCGATCACCGATTGCGATCGCAGCATCAGCACGTGAAACAGTTCCTCTGACTGCTCAAAGTTGCCGCCTAAATATTCGCATTCTAGTCCTGCTCGATAGAGGTCAAAGGTCAGTTTGTACTGTGTTGCCCAGCTGTCGGTGGGTAAGAGCTGCCGCCCTAGTCGCAAATAGCGGACGGCTACTTCATAGGCCACCGCTGCTTTGGCTTTTTGACCAGCGATCAAATTTAATTCTGCTACTTGCAGCCGTTCTGCAGGGCTGACTAGGAGCGGCAATGCCTGGTTAAACTGATTAACCCGCTCAAAAATCCGATCATCAGTCGCTTGAGCAAATGCTGTTTGGGCTAGGTTGCGCTGCAGGAGACGGCCAATCTTCAAGTGAACGGCCTGCTGATCTCCCTCTGGAATCAATTCGTAAGCGGCTTGATGAACCCGGTCATGCACAAACCGATAGGCAAGCTCAAAGTCCCCGCGTTGTAGAAATTGAACGGCTTCGTGGGTATCCAGCGCTACCAATAGCTGATGCGCGTTACCCTGAGTGACAATAAACTTTTGCTGAATGGCGTGGATGAGAACTTGTGCGATCGCAAGTGGAGGCTGTTCTGCGACCACAGCCAGGGTCAACAAATCAAACTGGTTGCCGATGTAGGCGGCCAACTGGAGTAACTGCTGGGTTGATTTCGCCAACCGTTCCAACCGAGTAATCATCAAATCCACCACATTATCTGTGATAGGTACTTGCTCAATTTCCGGTAGTGACCACTGCCATTGACCCGTCGGCCAGTAAAAGGTGATATGCCGTTCGTCATGCAGATACGTCAGCAGCTGCTTGATAAAAAATGGGTTGCCGTGGGTTTTGGCCTGTAGCAAGTGGGCCAGATTATATACGGCTGATTCTGAATGCTGTACCGTCTCTGCCACTAAACGCTGAATGTCCTCTAGGGACAGCGGACTGAGCCGCAATTCAGTTATCCTGACCCAAGCTTGCTCTAGTTCCTCTAGGGTGGTCATCAGCTGATGCGCGGCTGATACCTCGCTGTCTCGGTAGGCTCCGATCAGCAGCAAGTGACTGCCTTGCCTAGAGGTGAGTAGGTTTTGCATCAGTTGCAGCGAAGCCGAATCTGTCCACTGCAAATCGTCCAAAAATATCACCAGCGGATGCTCTGGCTGAGCAAACACTTCGACGAACTGCTGAAACACCTGGTTAAAACGATTTCGGGCTTCCGTTGGGCCAAGTGTCGGTACGTCGGGGGATGCACCAATGATGCATTCCACTTCGGGAATAACATCGGCCATCACTTTACGATTGGCACCTAGGGCATCCTGTAGCTTAGTCTGCCAGTGGGCAATTTGGCTATCTGATTCGGCTAACAGTTGGCGAATCAGTCCCCGAAATGCCTGAATTAGCGAAGCATACGGAACACTGCGTTGAAGCTGATCGAATTTGCCAGAAATAAAGTAGCCCCGCTGCCGCACGATCGGCTTATGAATCTCATGAATCAGCGCTGTTTTGCCAATCCCCGAAAAGCCCGATACCAGCATCAGCTCAATCGCTCCAGCACTCACCCGTTCAAAGGCGTGCAGTAGGGTTTGAACTTCGGTTTCTCGTCCATAAAGCTTTTGCGGGATCTCAAAGCGATCGCACTGGTCATGTTGAGCGAGGGGAAAAGATGCGATCGCACTTTGCTCAACCATCATTTGCCGACAGTGTTCTAAATCAGCCGCTAAACCGGTTGCGCTTTGATAGCGATCCTCCGCCATTTTAGCCAGCAGCTTGAGCACGATATCCGACAAAACCGCTGGCACTTGGGCATTTAGCACCATAGGCGGCAGTGGTAGCTTGGCAATATGGCAGTGAACCAGCTCCATTGGATCTTGAGCCTTAAAGGGAGGCTGACCCGTCAGCAGATGGTAAAATGTCGCACCCAGCGTATAAAAATCACAGCGATAGTCAATTGCCCGATTCATGCGCCCTGTTTGCTCAGGAGCCATGTAGAGCGGCGTTCCTTCTAACTGATTGATTGCCTGCGCGGCTGGTATTTCCTGATCGAACGGGAGCGATAGCTCAAAGTCAATGAGCTTGACCTGACCGCTGCTAGGATCAAACAAAATATTCTGCGGCTTTAGATCACGATGGATAATGCCAGCGCGATGGATTTCCCCAACTGATTGCGCCAGCGGACAGGCCAGATTGAGGAAAAACGCGATACTTTCTTGACACTGAGCAATCAACTGATCCAGTGGCTGACCGCAAAAATCCTCCAGCACCAGCCAGTGTCGCCGCTGATATTCGTCCAAGCGATAAACCCGGATCACGCCGGGAGTATCCAGACGAACCAGAATTTCATACTGATGCTTTAACTTGGCTACATCGTGCAGGCTAGGATGGTGCGATCGCAGCGTTTTCAGCACCACTGTTTCCTGAGTTTCAGTGTCATACGCACGATAGACAATCACCTTGCTGCCTTCGTAAAGCAGCTCAATCATACGATATCGTTCAGGAAAGATCATGCCGTTAGATCTGCGATCGCCAACTCAAGGTCTCACAGTGCAGTCTGAAAACTACAAATTCCGATAGTCCTCAAAAGGTAATGATTTTTGGATGTGTGGGCGGTGCCCACACATCCAAAAATCATTACCTGAATACCATTACCCAAATTTTTTCCTTAGAACCGTTCTAAAGTAACTATTAGGGCAATTCTCCCTATCGCAGCCAATCGTGCTAGGTAAACTGCAAGAATATTCACAATTATCGACCAATACACATCTTTTTGCTAAACATTTGAGTAATATAGCGGTCACAGTCTGAATATGAACAAATTTGGCAACAAGACTGCTGCTGGATAAGGGTTTCAGCTTTATCTGTGTTCAGATCCTGCGTAAGACCACTATATTCTCAGCTAAGTCAATAAAAAGCTGTTTTCTACTTATTTTTTATGGTTGGCTTGCAGAATCTTGATTAGAAAATCGAACCGTAGGATTGCCATTTTCATCAATAGAAATGCTGGCACCCAATGCTTCAATTTGTTGAATAGCAAATTGCTGTGTTGTTGGATCGAAGGCGTTGTTATACACCATGACCCAAGTTGAAATCCGAGCTGAGCGACTATCTGGATTTTGCGCTAGAAACTGTGCAGTTTGACGAGCTGAATTGGCAATCGATTGACTTTCAGGATCATCGTATACACTTGCCCAATCGGCTGCAGTTAAAAATGATTCCTGGGCCGCACTTGTATCTCCTAAAAATAATAACTCATCAATGCCTTTGTAGCGCCAAACATAATATGCCTGATTGGGAACAGTTGGCTCAAGCTTTGGCAAATGTTGATTCATAATCTCGACGGAGCGCTCTGGCATACCCGCATAAAGAGACCCGGCACTAGATAGAAAAAAGTAAGCCTGTAAAAACCGAGGATCGCGCTCTAAGACAACATCAAAATACTCTGGACTCAAGTGAAATCCAGTTGCTTGCCGAGCAGGTTTATCGCCAAAATATTGAACAAACTGCAAAAACACCCAATCTGCAAATAAATTCTCGAAGCCAAAAACAGGAACCTTCCTTAGTAGAGAAATCTGGGCTGCCTCGCGCGCAACTTGCTCAGAATATTCAGCATCGGATAAAGCCTGGTCTCGATACATTAAACTATTCAGTTGAGGTCTTTGGAGAAACCAAAGACCTATCATACTGATCACAAACATGGTGCCAATTCTAATGTTGGGAAGTGTTTTTCGCTTCATCTAGAAAAAGATCTTTGATGTCTAAAAATGAAAGGTAATGGTAAAGAGGTAACAATTTTAGATAGTGCCTACACTACCTGAAATTATTGTTTTCGGAGGTCTAATAAACTGAAAAAGTTGCTAGACAGAATCCAAACTCAATTCTTGAGATGAATTCACAGAAGGTAACTGTACTTCAATATTAAGGCGTTTCTGAGTTTGAATAGCAAAGAAGGCTATGAAAATTTTCATAGCCTTCTCAAAGTAATTCCAGCTTATATAGAGCCAAAAGTTAAGTAGTTATTCCCAAATGAATAACTTTTAACCAATTATTCTACAACTTCAGCAGCAGGACAATCACCTTCAGCGGGTACTTCACCCGGCTCTCCGGCACAAACTCTTGCGAAAGTAGTTGCACTACCATCGCCAGCATCACCGACTGCATTAGTACCTGCATAACCCCTCAGTACATCATTTGCAGGGGTTGCTTCTGTATAAGCAGAATCCTCATCTCCTGCTGTTTCATATGCATAGTTATCAGAGTCGGAAATACCAAGCTCCAACGCACCTAGATCTGGGCCAAATTCGTTGTTCTCCAGAAAATAAGCCTGGTGGGCGCGGTTGATGGAACCAACGTAGGTTTGAGCTTCGGATTGACGAGCTTTGTTAGCTTGGTTGAGGAAGGAAGGAAGTGCGATTGCGGCCAGAATACCGATGATGATGATAACAACCAACAGTTCGATTAGGGTGAAACCCTCGTTGTTACGCTTCTTGTTGAGTAGTTGGCCGATGTACTTTGCTGCAAATACGCTGTTCATTTAATTAATCTCCTTGAGAGGTGGGATAGCTGATTTCTAACTCCTGAGAATAACTTGCCCACCTTTTCAGCCAGATCGATCACCCCCAACCAATTTTTTCCAGAAAATCGAGTAGAGGTCAAGCTGCGATACCTCTAAATCCTTTGACTAGTAAGGCTTTCAAGAATTCAGGAAAAGACGGAAAATTTTTTCGAAAATTGCGCGATCGCGGATCAGCTACCGCCATTCTGGGAAAAACTGCAAGAGTTTTTTGCGCAATATCATGCAGCTAATTGAAAGACTGAGTAGTGAATGCTACTGGGTTTATCGGTTTGAGACTCCGTAGACTCAGATGCTCTGCCAAAAAAATTGTCTTATGACGATGGTCAGACGTTAACTGCAATTCAGAGACGGGCATTTTAAAAATAGACTGAGTGCGTTGAACGAGATCTCAACAGGCTGACCATCGTTTAGCTGAATTGCGATCGCAACACCACATCAACAGTTCTAAGTTTGGTTTTGTCCAAATTTTTGTCCCCATTCAGAACAGGTATATCGCAGCTGCGCGAAGCAATGTGTCCGCAGCGTGCCTGTTAAGCGAAATGTGTTGGGCTCAACTGTTGTTCAACAGTTGAATACACAGTGAATTTTTCAGAATCAAGGGTGTAGTACTTTATGTTGAAACGGCAGTGGAGGATGCGGCTGCAAGGAGGCCGTCGTCTGTTGGGCTGGTGCGGAAATCGTTCGTCTCGTAGGTTCTGGTCTGATCGGGTTGCTGATGGTACACCTGGTCCTGCGCCGCAGGCATCGGGTTTTACACTGCTTGAGATCCTGATTGTCTTGTTCATTGTGGGGATTTTGATGCTGATTGTGGCTCCAAGCTGGAATGGCTTATTGACACGTCAGCAGCTCAATGTGGCGCAAAGTGATGCCCATCAGATTATTCGTCAAGCCCAACTCGAAGCTATCCATCGCCGCACACCCTGGCAAGCAAGTTTTCGGCAGGTCGGTGATCAGGTGGAGTGGGCCAGCCATGCTGTTACATTGCCTCCAGCAGAGGCAACTTGGCAACCGTTAACGTCTGTTGTGAAGATCGATACGGCGGAAACAACGTTTCCAAAAGCAAGTGGAGTTTACCGTATGCGCTTCAATTATCAGGGACATGTGAACGGGCAACTAGGACGGCTAACGTTTACGGGGCATAACGGTGGACGTTTGAAACGATGCGTCTTTGTGTCAACCTTGCTCGGAGCACTGCGAGATGCCAAGAACCAAGGAAGTCCAGATAAGGGTGGACGTTATTGCTATTGAATTGCTATTGAGCTAATGGGGTAGATTCAAACGGTTGAGCTTGGTGCTGCTGGATCAGGTGAATGAACTGGCGAATGCGATCGCGATAGGCCATTTCGTAGAGCGATGCTGTGTCAGCATGCCCTGCCCCTGGCACTAACCAAAGCTGTTTCGGTTCTGGAGCTGATTGATAGAGCTGTTCACTCATTTGATAAGGAATTTCGCTATCTTGTAGGCCATGAATGAATAAGCTCGGCATTTCTAACGCTGGCGCTTTTTGGATCGAGTCAAACCGCTGGTGCAGAATCAGATTAACCGGAATTAGACTGTACCGTCCTCGCACAGTTGCCATCGCTTCGATTGAGGTGAATGAGCTTTCAACAATCAACCCGGCGGCATCTGGATGACGACTAGCCAGTTCAGTTGCGATCGCACCACCTAAAGAATGCCCGTAGATAATGATACGGTGGGGCGCAATATTTTGCGTATGTACTAAATAATGCCAAGCCGTTTCGGCATCCTGGTAAACCTGCTGTTCGGATGGAAATGCGCCTGTGCTGAGTCCATAGCCACGATAGTCAATCAGCAGCACTGAGAGTCCCCAACGCTGAAATCGGGCAGCATGGTTCAAATTGACATCGACACCGCCGCTATTGCCGTGCAGATAGAGCAAAACATCGGGAGCTGTTTGGGTGATGCGTGATGGGGAATCGGCAGATGTTGAGGTTGGTATCCACCAGCCGTGAATGCGATCGCGTTTGGCAGTTTGAGCAGTTGCCCAACCCGGCAAGTTAAATTTAGAGCCCAAGCGGGAGCCAGTTGCTGAAGTTAGTTCTTCAACTGGTGTTAGCCAAACATCTTGATAGGCCAAATTACGATCGGCTGGAGTTTCAGCAAGACCAACTGTTGGGAAAAAGATGAAATGTGCCTGTCTAATGTACAAATAGCCACAAATACCTAAATACCCGAGGAGGGCAATTCCACTCATCCCGATTCCAGTTTTGATAAGGAGGATGAGAGCCGATTTAATCAATTCCATGTGCGTCTTGATAGAGGTTGAATACCCGATTGCGAAAGCAGGTTGCGCAGGTTGCGTACAGTACACATGATATGGCAATCCCCCTTCTCAGTTGCAGGGCTGATTTATTGAAAAAAGGAAAATAGACGGGGGATATCGTGGGCTAAATGCCGCAGTCCCTTGGTGATGGAGGCAAATCCGGCTTGGCGAAACAGATTGACCGCAATCGTTCGCACAATCGCAAAATTGGTCGGTGCATGACCATCACACAAAGGGGCGTGATCTTCATGAAGCACGACATCCTTTGGCCAATGCAATCGATTCTCAATGTGCCAATGAGAGCGAATGTGCTGAGCAAAGCCTACGGCATCCAACGGGAGTGAACTGATGTAGAACATGGTCTGAGTGTAAGGCTGGTTGTCACGAGTTCCGACTCGTTCGACTCGAACCATGCGCTCGACTCCAACCCAACCGGGGTCTATCCCTGCGACTGATTCCAAAACACTGACGGTACGACTTGTTTGGCGCTCACGCGTTCGTTCAACTTGGCAATCTGAACTGGTGGGTAACGATTGCTCAAACTGGGTTCGCAGATGCTCAAACAGCTTAGGTTGGTTCGGCTTGACGGCCATCAGGTAGTCATTGCCACTGGCAATAATCTGCTCAACCGTTTTTTTGAGTGTGCAACGCATCAAAACTGAAGCAAACTCCTTTGAATTGCAAGACATCTAACAAGGTCTGCACGGTGACAATCTCACTTTGCTGTTGGTTTCGCATCGATTGGAGTCCAACCACGACCCCTTGTTGCACACTGAAGGCAGAGACGACACTGACGAAGTCTTGATAACTTTGGTCATAGTCTGTGACGGTTGCCTTGATACTCTTGCCATCGGTGGCCAGTTGTTCTCCGGTTTGGGGCGCAAATGCCGTTGTTGCCCAGTCATTGAAGGCTTGACTCAGGTGTTCAAAGTTGGTTCGCACGATCACCTTGCGGATCGTTGAGTAGGCGGGCAGTCGGGTGTGAGGCAGCTCTAAACAGTCCAGCAACACCGTTTGATGCCGTTCGACGAAATCTTCAATCGCTCGGTAACCCAAGCACCCACTCATCGTTGCCATGATGATCAAAAGCAGCACGACCCACAGGGGATATCGCGGTTGAGTTCGAAAGTCTGGAATTTGCTTGAGATGGCTGATGAGGCTCATGGTTTAGTTGTTGTGCAAAAATGGTTACCTATCTCATTATCTTTTTTCTCTCATCAATAAATCAGCCCTGCTTCTCAGTTGGGTGATTAAAGTCATGGGGACTGTACGCCGGAAATATATTGCCCGATACGCATCACACTACGCAACGCCATGACAAAGTTCAGGATGATTCGGGCTGCTGCACGTGATTTGGCGAATTTTGATGGGAATTGGGACGAATTATGGCAAATTCTGGTGGACTATGGCGAACTATTCAGATGTAAGCGCATTTTTTGTTTTATGCCAGCGATAGCAAGAAATGCGATCGCGACCCTGTAGTTTGGCCGTGTAGAGCGCCTCATCGGCTGCTTTAATCAGCGGTTCGTAAGAACTGTTCGGTTGTGGGATGATCGTAGCAATGCCCATGCTCATCGTGATTTGCGACGAAACCTGAGAAAACTTATGGGGAATATTGAGCCGTTTGATCTGTGCTTTCATGGCCTGCGCCACCCGAATCGCTCCAGATTGATTGGTATTTGGTAAGATGACCGCAAACTCCTCTCCTCCATACCGAGCGACCAAATCTGCTGGCCGCCGCGAAGCCCGAACCAGTGCCTGTGCTACATCAATCAAACACTGATCTCCAGCAGGATGTCCATAGTGGTCGTTATAAGGCTTGAAATAATCAATATCGCACAACAAAAGTGAGAGCGGCTGCTGCTCACGGGCTGACCGTCGCCATTCCTGTTCTAGTTGAGTGTTGAAACAGCGGCGATTGGCAATACGGGTTAAGCCATCCAGCAGTGCAATCCGCTGGAGTTCATGGTTTGCCTCCCTCAGCTTCATGTAAAGCTGAGACTGCTGAATGGCGATCGAAAGCTGATCGGAAAGCTGAGTGAGTAAGTTGACTTCCCAAGGCTGCCACTGTCGCCGCGCCGAACAGTGATGAACTTCTAGAAAGCCCCAGGAAACATCACCAGCAAAGATGGGAATCACTAGATTGGACTGGACATCAAACTGCTCTAGTAAATGGGTATATTCCAGTTCCGGCAGCTCACTGCCTAAACTTGCTAGCTCATTCCCGTACAGTTCCTCTTGGTCAATGGCTAAGGCGCTCTGATCTGCCATCCCCGCTGGGTCAACAATCATTTGTCCCATCATAGACGGCCACTGCGGGTCTACTGACTCGACAATTACCTCTCCATCTCCCTGATCCGGTATGCAATATACAATTACCCGATCCGTTTTCAGAATTTGCCGAATTTCTAACACGGCGGTGTTCAAAATCTCATCGAGATCAAGGGATTGACGGATCCGCTGCGTCATCTGAGTTAACAGTCGATCGCGTTCAGCCTGCTGCACCATCAGTCGCTCAGTCCGCCGATATTCTGTAATATCTTTGCGAAACGCCAGAATACAAGGCTGATCGTCTAGAGTAATCAGCTCGGCTGAATAAAGAACTAGAATTTGGTGACCTGAACGGGTGCAACATTGATACTCTTGACTGCGAATGACTTGATTTGAAATTAAGAGTTGACGGACGGTTTCTGCATCGGCGGGATGAGACCAAATGTTCAGTTCAAAACAGCTACGACCAATCACCTGATGGCGCTGATAGCCGAACATGTGGAGAAAGCTATCGTTGATATCGATGTAACGTCCGTCAGACAGTTTGGAAATCGAAATAGCATCGGGATTTGAGCGAAATGTTTTAGCAAATTTTTCTTCAGAACGACGTAGTTCTGAGTTGTGGCTTGTTTCGACACTTTGGTGCTTTGGCAGAACCACTACTAAAATACTGGCGGTTTGGCCATGCCTGGTTTGATGACTTGATTGGCTTTTGTCCCAATGCTGCCGATCAGTGGTGGTTGATGAGGTTTCCAGCCAAGCTGCAGACAATACAACATTGGCCCAGCAGCGCTGACTATCCTGTCGCACATATTGTTGCTCTAAGTGAATTTCTGCTGCCTGTTCTGCGGGTAGGCCGGTAGGGGGATCTGAGATAAGCCCTGCAATGAGTGATTTGACCTGCTGCACATACTGGGTTCGATAGTTGGCATCAATAAACGATTGAACGAGCTGCCCAGATAGATGCGGCCAATCCAGGCCAACAAAGCGGCAAAAGGCTGGATTAGCATAGATCAGGTGACCCGATGCATCGGTATGGTAAACGCCAACGGTCAGTTGTTCGAGCACCTGATAGGTGTGACGTGCATTATTGTCCTGTATTGGGTTCAATTTAGATTGCCCCTCTGGATTGTGCAGCGTCACAGGTAGATCCTCGCATTATGGGGGTTAACCACAACCATTTTGAGTCTGGCATCTTTTTTAGCCTGCCAGTGGACTTATAGTGCCAGTTAATCGTGCCAGTTACGGTGCTAGCCGTTGAGGGTTGGGACGTTGGGGATGAGGCAGAGCTACTCCACATCAATTTCACGTCAGCTCACTTCAATGGTGATGCCCTAACCCATCGGGTGGTTGTTACCAACGTAAATCTTCAAGCTTCTTCCCAAAGTAATAAAGCTAGAAGACTAGACGCTATTTGTGCGGACTATGTAAAGTTTGACTCAGAATCAACTGGATTGACCACTATCGGCTTCAAGATAATAAGCTATCTCACTCCAGGTGCGATCGCATTATGGCTCTGGAAGTACGTTGGCTTTGGGTCTTTATCTCTGAGCGTACATTACGACTCTCAGAGTAAATGATGAATTTGTTCCAGGAAGTGGGAACTCTATAAATAGAACAACAGAAACAGGACAGACAAAGCTGACAGTTCTTGTAATTGCCAGATACTCCCTAAAGTGATGCAGATTTTATAACTTATTCTGCGTTTTGTTCTGATTTAAACCTGATTTGAATGGCCAAAATGATACGTTGGCAATATAAACTGCGATCGCGTTTAATCAACCTTCTGCTGTCAATCCCTTCTTAATTAGATTGAGCTATCAAAAGAACCATGTCCAACTCAATCGTTTCGATTTCTCCACAGCTTGCGCAAACCCCTGAAGCAACAGCCGCTGAACCCGGTGGTTCATCCGCACAGATTTGGATGGCCAGTACTGGTCTACTGTTTCTGGTGCTGGTTGGCTTGGCGATCTTCTCCAATATTCAAATGAAGAAGGTGAAAAAGCAGGCACGCTTCGAAGAGTTCAAAAACCGTGAGCTGAAAAAGAAGCTGAAGCTGGCATTGAGAACCATCACCAAGATGGAAACGAACCCCGACCTGATCCACTCACGGGAGTTCAACCTCGATTACTTGCGAATGCGAATGGATGAAGAAGTTTTCCACTTCTATATCCTGAATCAGCTCAAGATGAAGGTAAAACAGCGGATCAGCGTGGCGCTGCGTGCCAGTCCTTCCTCTGGCGGAATTGTTGGAATTGCCAGCACAGGGCGACAAATTGACGAAACTTTTGATGTGGAATACGAACCGGGCGATATGCCAAAGGGCACCAAGCGTATTCTATTCCGGATTCAAATTCGACTGATGAAGCTACCGACTCAGGCGACTTCCACTACAATCAGCCAGATTGTAGACTGCATTGAAACGTACCTCAGCCCCAATGCCGATCACGACACCTGGCAACCAACGATTCAAGGGCGCATTGCCTCCATGCACTGGGACCAAAAGGCCAAGCCGACACCGCTTTTGGTATTAGAACAGTCCAATGAAGGGGTAAACGTCACCTTCCGCACAACTCGTGGTATGGCATCGAAGTAATTTCAATCGAAATCGTTTCAGCCGAATTAAACGAGGGGTTCTGCAACATAGAGCCCCTTGTCCAGTTCTCGCTTCATTGTGGCTGCGTTTAACTAGCTGGATCTAACTTCTGGCTGTATTTAAATTGAAGATGTCATGATCCGTAAATAGTTGGGTGGGTAAACTCCCTCGCAAGGGCAGGTACATTTCGAAAATTTTTGCGACAATTTAAAGTGTGGAGTGCAATCCAGTTCCACTGAGTCAAAATTTGATATGAGAGGCATCGGTAACTGGGCTGAGTAAGCTGAAGTGAACGTAACCAACGCTGCCCAAATTTTACTCCAGGTACCCGTACTTCCATCTAACCCCTGATTGCCTCTATATTGTTAATTCAACACGATCCTTCGCTGATCACTATTTTTGGATCTAATGCCAACTGACAATCCTCTTATTGAGCAATTTCGCTCTCAATCGAATGAGCAAAATGGTGGTAATGGTATTCCACCAACTATACAAAAGGCGAAAGCCCTAGAAAACATGATGGAAAATCATGCTGGGGAGCGCCAGATTGTTATTCTGCAGGATTTTCCTGACCCAGATGCGTTATCTAGCGCTTGGGCCTATCGCCTGATTGCTCAGCAGTACGATATTCAGTGTGATATTGTCTATGCCGGAACCCTAAGCCATCAGGAAAATATTGCGCTGGTTAAACTGACGGCGCTGCCTGTCCAGCGATGGTCGGTTCCATCGCTGGCTGAGCGCGATTTTTCCATGTACCGTGGCTGTGTGTTTATTGACAATCAGGGCACGACCAGCCAGTTGACGGCTCCGATTCGCGATCGCGGTTTGCCTGTCGTCGCAATTATTGACCACCATGCTCCCCAGGGTAATTTAGAACCCGAATTTATCGATCTGCGTCCAGATGTTCGCGCTACAGCTACAATCCTGACGCAGTATTTAGAAGTTGGTCTACTGACACTAGACCCCAACAATCGCGAGCATATTAAATGTGCTACTGCCTTGATGCATGGTTTACGCACGGACACGAATCGGTTAATGCAGGCTCGCCAAGAGGATTTCTTGGCTGCTGCCTATCTCAGTCAGTACTGTGATACCCAGTTACTGAGCGCTGTGCTGCAAGCATCGCGATCGCGGCGGGTGATGGATGTTATAGAGCGGTCTCTGCGCAATCGCATCATTCAAAATAGTTACTCAATTGCAGGCGTTGGCTATCTCCGGTATGACGACCGTGATGCTATTCCTCAAGCGGCAGACTTCTTGGTCACTGAGGAAAATATCCACACTGCAATTGTGTACGGCATCGTTCACGATGAAGACGAAGAACTAGAGCTGGTAATTGGTTCGCTGCGCACATCCAATATCACCCTCGATCCTGATGAGTTCATCAAGGAAGCGTTTGGCAAAAACCAGCAGGGCGGTTTCTTCGGTGGCGGACGAGCAATGGCGGGTGGCTTTGAAATCCCAGTTGGTTTTCTTTCTGGGAACAATGAAGACAGCAACTACACCAAACTCAAGTGGGAAGCTTTTGATATGCAAATTAAGCAAAAGCTGATGAGTCTAGTAAATCCGGATAAAGATTTGATCTCTCACGATTAGTCTTCGCGATTAATGCGATCGCATATTCCCTAATCAATTTAGGTTCAAACTGAGCTGAGTCTTTCAAAAAATGCACCCAGAGGTTTTGTGCGCTCTGGGTGCATTTTTGTGTCCGAGCTATGCAAGAGGACAATTGGGGAATTCTGATCTCAAGGCGTTTGGTAAAAGCAGCGTTCATGCAGAGTTTTAGCGAATATTATGCGCTTTTGGGTCTACAGCCTGGAGCTTCCGTTACAGAAATCAAACAGGCGTATCGGCAGCTAGCAAAGCAGTGGCATCCCGATAGTTTTCCGAATGATCCAGCGCAACGCCAGCAGGCAGAAGAAAAAATTTGGGGTCAGCGTCCTATTTATGCAGTTGCTTTTAGCCCGGATGGACAATACATTTTAAGTGCTGGTGAACATCAGCAAATTGCGCTTTGGCAACGCCGAAAGACCTGATTACTAAACTGATGGCAATTGAGCTTTACTTGATTCGACACGGCATCGCTGCCGAGCGAGGCACCTATGCAAACGATGATGAACGTCCGCTGATTCCCAAAGGCGAACAGAAAACGCAGCAGGTAGCGCAGCGACTAAAGGAATTGGGGATCACGTTTGACCTGATTTTGACCAGTCCGCTGGTGCGCGCTCGGCAAACGGCTGATATTTTGCAAGCGGTTGGACTCGGTTCATCGGTGCAGGTGTTTAATCAGCTTGCACCGGGCGGAATGTGCGATCGCGCCTTAGCCGATCTCTCAACTATTCTAAAATCACTGGATCAACCCACTCAAATCGCTTTTGTAGGTCACGAGCCTGACCTGAGTATGTGGGCCGAACAGCTAATTGGCAGTACGGTACGCGGAAATATCCAGCTTAAGAAAGCAGGCATTATCGGCCTCAGTTTACCGGATGATCTTGCAACCGCATTGGGAAACAGTGAGCTATTTTGGCTGACGCCACCTCGACTGCTGTTGAGCCAATCCTAAAATCCCTCTTCATCGGCATCATCCCATTCATCCTGGGCACGCTGCTCAGCTTTGATAATGTCGGATTTCACTTCATCCCAGTTAATTTGATCGGCGGGTGCGGAGCGAACCAGTTTGCCCTGCTGGAGCTGAACCACATAGGTACAGTGCGATCTCGCTAGTTCAACCTGGTGGTTGGCCATCAGCACGGTCATGTTGCCCGACTGCGTCAGTTCAGCAATCAGCGTTAATAAACTAGTCGCTTGGCCTAAATCCAGAGAAGCCGTAGGTTCGTCGAGGAGCAGGACTGGAGGAGAAAGGATGAGGGCACGTGCGATCGCAATTCGCTGGCGCTGACCGAGGGAAAGCTGTAATTCATTGCGCTCTAGCCATTCAGATGGAATCTGCAAGCGCTCTAGCCAAGGCTGCATCTGAGCTTGAGCGGCTCGTGGGGCAACGCCGCGCAGCTTGAGGGGATAGAGCAGCGTTTCTTCCACGGTCATCCCCAGCAGCTTGGGTTCTTGCGGTACGAGAACAATCTGTCGCCGCAGTTCCAAGACGGGCAGTTGACGGATGTTTTGTCCGCCCAGGAAGATGCTGCCTTGGTCAGGATCGCTGAGCCGATTGAGTAATCGCAACAGAGACGTTTTGCCTGATCCTGAAGGGCCAACAATCAGGGCAAACGCTCCGGCAGGAACATCAAACGTCAGGTTGTGCAGGATTTCCGTAGAGCCGTTGGGTGCGGAGACGTGAACTTGGTTCAGCCGAAGTGAGGTGGCAGCAGTGGTGGAAGTTAACCCAGTTGACACGATTTAGAATGCCCCGTTAGTTGCGATCTCACCTGTCGATGCCGTCCAAAAGACCCAGGCATCTACCAGTAAAAGCAAACTGGTCAAGCCAAACAGAATCAGATACATCCAGGGCTGAGCCAGCGGACGCACGTCGGTTGTGTCGATCCCGGTTTCCTGTTCAACTCGACGAACGAGACGGGCAAACCCCGCGACGCGCATGGGCAGCAAATACGCCTTCTGATCTTGACTGACAAAGTAGTAGACAAGTCCCCCCTGCCCCGTCGAGCGGGGTTTGAGCGCTTGAATTTCTGACCAGTTGAGCTGCCAGCCGCGCCGGAAAAAGCCAGGTACCCAAACAGGATAGGTGACGCGAATGCCGTTTTTATCTACATTGACTCGTTCTGATAGAGCCGCAAAAAGTGCGATCGCACCCAGCAGCAATCCCAGTGCTAATAACGTCGGCGGCACCGGCGCGTGAGTGACACGGGCCAGAATTGGTAAGGGAGCCGTCAGCGCCACGTACAAACTCAGCAGCGTAATGCGGACAATCGGCGAGAGCCGAAAGGTTTCTGAAGTGGTCGGCATGGAGGAATGTGTGGATTCAGCCGCGATTTTAGACACAAGCAGAGAACGGTTCACAACAACAATTCTCTTTATCCTAAAGCAAATTCCTCAAGGCAAATATTTTTGCACCACCGACCAACCACTGAGCGACACGGCAATAAAACCCAGCAGCAAAACACCATTGATGCCAAGGTGTAGCTGTCGTGCCCAGGGTCGTTTGGGGCTAATGCGGGTGGCGCTCCAAGCGGATGCCAGTACCAACGCAACAACGGTCAGTCCTGCAGGCAAATGTACCGAATGCCCTAAGTTGCCGTAGTAGCCCAAGGTGCCGATGATGCCAACTGACAGCAATAACAACACCAGGGCTACTAAAATGCCGCCGATGGTGTAGTGAAAAGGCCGCAGCCAGTTGGGACGCGACTGCTTGTTTTTCCGCGCGTAGAGAATCCAGCCGCCGCTAGCGGCCAAGATACAGTAGGCCGTAACGGACAATCCCATCGACCACGCTGCTATTCTCCAAAGCCATAAGAAAGACGGTAAATCCAAAAGAAATTCGTAAACGCTACTGCTGATTTAAGTACTTTACTTTAAAACCGTCTTGCCCTCCAGCACATCCTCCCAACTCGACTTGTCATAGCGCTAGGCGCTTAGGATTGCGGATTAATTGCCTGTAAACCGTTTCATTCATGGGACACGGCAATGCCGTGTCCCTACCCCAAAGATTTCAACTTGGTAGATCCGCGTTCCTTAGAACCAGGCCGATGTTTTTTGTAGAAGCCGTGTGGAGCGCACTACAAAAACGACCTAAAACTGAACGTAAAGCTGGATTCTTCATCAGCCAGTAAAAAGGCTGCATCTACGAAGATGCAGCCGATGCAACGGGTACACATTGAACACCGAATCCTTTCTGGAAATACCTGTGCAAACGTACCAAACTAGTGTGTGAAGGAGCTTGGATACTGTGATGACAGGCTAACTTGGGTTGAATCGTTCAGCGTGAGATTAGCCGATTTGGATACTAACGTAGGGAACGGCAACGCGATCGCAAATCGACTTTCGCCAACTGTCTTCAGCTAGGCAATGCGCCCAATTTCAATACCCGTGGACACCGTACCAACCGATGCCCCAACCGATAACGCTGCGACTGAAGCCGAAGCCATTGCTTGAGGCTCAGTCGCAGCAGATACACTTGACGCAGAGTGGATGTCCTCTAAGTCAGTATCCTCTACTAAGGGCTGCGGCTCGTCTTCCAGTGCTAAGCGATGACACGGGAGCGTATCAGACAGAATTGCACTTGCCATCATGCCCGTATGAATTTCCAGGAGTGCTTCCGGCAGAGCTTCAAACATCAACCGCTGTCCCGGAAAAACCACCCGCTCAAAGTACCAATTTGGGATGTTTGTAATCCGAGCAATCTGGATCTTGCTCGTGGCATTAACGTAGCAGCACAGTATTTTATCCGAGTTATTTGACGGAATTGGATCTATAATCTGAGCCATGATTATTAAAGGATTGCTACACAGGTATTAGCGTTACATCTGAACGTTAACACCGCCTGATCCCTGTAGCTGTAAATCCGACTACCAACGCTGTGAAACGGGTAGATTCCCCCGCTTTTTCGGCACTAATTATGTTGCTGCTGAACAAAATGTACTGGCGCTCTTTCCTTGCAATGTAAGCCATACCACACAAACCTGGTTTGGGCATCTTTGGCAAGGTAGAGATCGCGCTGACCACTCTGATCCCGATGGCTGGGTGGCAGTTGATTGGCAAAAAGCCACTAGAGAAAGTCAGTTAGAAATCGTCTATCGCTTCTGCCCGATCATCGACGGTATCCGACAGCGTTTCGACCACAAGATCAAGCTGCTGCTGGTGTTGCGATAGGTACGTTTCGCATCGCTGTAACTGCTCGACTGCAATTCCAAACTGCTCAAAAACTTCGGCCAGTTCCAGTTCGCCGGACTCGATTTGGCTC
The DNA here is from genome assembly GCF_057732415.1 of Thainema salinarum CENA647. Lineage (NCBI taxonomy): Bacteria > Bacillati > Cyanobacteriota > Cyanophyceae > Leptolyngbyales > Leptolyngbyaceae > Thainema > Thainema salinarum. The sequence continues at coordinate 3,848,797 of NZ_JBYJZJ010000022.1, read as the reverse complement.
ACAATGGACTCAACTTGATCAACGGCAGCTTCGTAGCGCCAGTTGTCATCCAGTTGAGCCACGTTAGCTGTCGGGGTGGATTGGGTAGAGCGAGCACGTTTAGCCATCGGCTTAAATCTCCTAAAACTATTTTTTCTGGTGGGGCAGGGGAGCTAGGGAGCTAGGGAGCTATTTTCATAGCCACAATTTAGGGGCTTAGTATAAGTCAAGAAGGAGCGAGCAACCTGACAGGGCCTAGAGCGATGCGCTGGGATCGGTGGAGACATCTGCTGAAATTGTGTCAACTGTAACGCCGATTTCCCCTTGAGCTAGCTGCACGGTTAGCTGCTGTCCTTGATATAGCGCTGTCGTTGAGCGCACGACCTTTTTTTGATCGCGCACCAAGGCGTAGCCGCGTCGCAGAATCGTATTGGGATCAATATCGTTTAACTTTTGGCGCAGAAGCTGACACTGCTGCTGCGATCGCACCAGGCGATTTTGAGTCACCTGCACCAGTCGCTCATATTGCCATGCGATCGCACGTTGTTCTTGACGCAGTTGGCGATCAGGATTGAGGTGTCGCAGCGTTCGCTTAAGTTGAGCTAGCCGATCCCATTCAAACTGCAATGCATCCTGTACGGCAGCGACTAATGCAGCATTCCGGTAGCGATGCTCAGCATAGAGATCGGCCAGACAGGGCACGGCATACTCAGCAGCGGCGGTCGGCGTATGAGCACAGACATCGGCCACCAAGTCCGTCAGCGTTTCATCCCGCTGGTGCCCGATCCCGGTAATCACGGGAATTGAGCATTCTGCCACGGCCCGCACGACGCGCTCATCATTAAAACAAGCTAAATCCTCAGTTGCACCACCGCCCCGTGCCAGGATTAATACCTCGGCTTGGCTATGGGCGGTTACACGTGCGATCGCAGTTGTAATCGAGCGCGGTGCTTGATCCCCCTGTACCGTCGCTGGCGCTAACAGCACCCGCAGTCCCGGATGGCGCTGCCGCAGCGTGCGCTGAATGTCACCCCAAGCGGCAGCATGGGGCGAGGTGACAACTGCAACTGTTGTCGGATATGACGGCAATGGCTGCTTCAATTCATCGTCAAACAACCCTTCTGCTGCCAAGCGCAGCCGGAGCTGGCGCAGCCGCAGCGCTTGCAGTCCCTCACCCGCTGGCAGCGATTGCCACACATGTAGGCTGTACTGCCCCCGCTTCGCATAGAGTCGCAGACTGCCCAGCACAATCACTTCTTCGCCCGCCTTCGGTAGAACGGCCACCTGATTGAGCTGACTTTGCCAAATCACCGCATCAATTGATGCTCCCGTATCGGGATCTTGCAGCGTGAAAAATAAGCCGCTGCGGTGCGGTTTGGTGCTGGAAACTTCGCCCGTTACCCAAACCTGGTGCAGTTGGTGATCCTCTTCCAGTAGCTCACGGATATACTCGGTGAGTCCTCCCACGCTGACGGCGCGGTCTAAAACGGCCAGATGGCGAAATGTTGAAGTCATGGGGCAGGTGCTTGGCTCTAAATTTGGCTTTAAGGTTTAGCTCTGGTGTTTTGCTAAATAAATTCTGGTGGTTGATGTGCCGCGCGCCGCGCGGCACATCAACTATTAAGACCCATCCAAATAAAGTCGGCAGACCACTAGATTTGGGGCTAGCTGTGAAGTTGCATGATACTAGATCTCAACCCCGTCAGATGAATGTTAGGAAAGACTAGTACAGCAAAACCAATTTAGTCGATTTTCGAGTAGAATTATAGTACGTTTGTATAGAAATTCATCTCGTTCAAGCTTGCCCGTCAGTGTAAATGATGTAAACGATCAAACTTGAAATCTATTGTTAGGATCTTTAGGCCAATGTCGAATCTGTCGCTATGCTTATGTCAAGCTGTGGCAGATCCCGGCAACCTGACGGCAGATTGGCACGGCTTGGCGATTCGTTTCTTGCACGTGATCTTGTAAAATTTCCAGCTTTGGAGCACTCATGCCTAAATCCACCACCACAGGCAATACTGAAAAAGATAAAGCATTAAACATGGTGCTCAACCAAATTGAGCGCAGCTTTGGTAAAGGCACCATTATGCGGTTAGGGGATGCGACCCGAATGAAGGTCGAAACGATCCCCACTGGAGCACTCACACTGGACTTGGCTCTCGGCGGTGGATTGCCCAAGGGTCGAGTCATTGAAATCTATGGCCCTGAAAGTTCCGGTAAAACCACTCTGGCGCTCCATGCGATCGCAGAAGTGCAAAAGCAAGGTGGCGTTGCTGCTTTTGTTGACGCTGAACACGCTCTCGATCCGATCTATTCCCAAGCTCTGGGTGTCCAAATTGAGGAACTGCTAGTTTCCCAGCCGGATACGGGTGAAGCGGCGCTCGAAATTGTCGATCAACTGGTACGTTCTGCCGCCATTGATATCGTGGTGATTGACTCGGTCGCAGCGCTGGTTCCTCGGGCTGAAATTGAAGGGGAAATGGGCGATGTCCACGTCGGTTTGCAGGCTCGTCTCATGAGCCAAGCCCTGCGGAAAATCACGGGTAACATTGGTAAATCTGGTTGTACTGTGGTTTTCCTCAACCAGCTACGCCAGAAAATCGGCATCTCCTACGGTAACCCTGAAGTGACCACGGGCGGTAATGCGCTGAAGTTCTACTCCTCCGTGCGCCTCGACATCCGTCGAATTCAAACGCTCAAGAAAGGCTCTGAGGAGTTCGGCATTCGGGCCAAGGTGAAAGTGGCGAAAAACAAAGTCGCTCCCCCGTTCCGGATCGCTGAGTTTGATGTCATTTTTGGTCAGGGCATTTCGACCCTGGGCTGTATTCTTGACCTAGCGGAAGAGCATGGCGTCATTGCTCGCAAAGGTGCTTGGTACAGCTACAACGGTGACAACATCGCTCAAGGCCGCGATAACTCGATTCGGTACATGGAAGAGAATCCTGAATTTGCCACCGATATTGAGCGACAGGTACGCGAAAAGCTAGAAATTGCCGGAGCATCTGCGATCGCATCTGGTAGAAGTAGCTCTGCTGATGATAACGGCGACGGATACAGCGAAGAGGAATAGTTTACTGTCTTGATAGTAAGGAACGCGGATTTAATAAGATGAAATCGTTTGGGTAGGGACACGGCATTGCCGTGTCCCTACGGATGGAATGATTGGCAGGCTATTTAATTCACAGTCCTAAAGAAGGCGTGCCATCTGGCACGCCTTCTTTAGTTGTTTTTAAACGCTTGAAATTATTACTTGCTCATCTCCAACATTCGTTGAATGGGCTTCAGTGCCGCCACTCGAATTTCTTCCGGCATCGTAATCTCTGGGCTGCGGTTTTTCATTGCCAGGTACAGTTTTTCCATCGTGTTTAGCCGCATGTGAGGACATTCGTTACAAGCACAGTTGCCCATTGGCGGTGCTGGAATAAACTGCTTACCTGCGGCCTGCCGCTCCATCTGATGCAAAATGCCCGCTTCCGTCGCCACAATGAACGATGGACTCGCACTCTGCTGCGAGTACTTCAGCAGCGCGGTTGTGGAACCCACATAGTCTGCATGACGCAAGACAGGCTCCTCACATTCTGGGTGCGCTAGCACCTCGGCCTCTGGGTGCTCCATTTTGAGCTGCACAATCTTCTTCTCTGAGAAGGTTTCATGCACCATGCAGCTACCGTCCCACAGCACCATATCTCGACCCGTTTCCGCCATTACGTAGCGACCCAAGTTGCGATCGGGGGCAAAAATAATTGGCTGATCGGCTGGAATCTGGTTAATGATCTTGACCGCGTTCGAGCTGGTGCAGATGATGTCGCTGAGCGCTTTAATTTCAGCCGTACAGTTGATGTAAGACACTACGATATGGTCGGGATGAGCCGCCTTGAATGCCGCAAACTGATCCGCTGGACAGCTATCGGCCAGCGAGCAGCCTGCCGCTAAATCGGGCAGCAGCACTAGCTTATCGGGATTGAGAATCTTGGCCGTTTCCGCCATGAAGTGAACCCCAGCGAAGACAATCACATCCGCATCGGTTTCGGCTGCCTGCTGGGAAAGCCCTAGTGAATCACCCAAGTAGTCAGCGACATCTTGAATATCCGATTCTTGGTAATAGTGGGCCAAGATAACCGCATTCATCTTCTGCTTTAAATCTTGAATTGCACCAAATAGATCGCGCGGCAAAGCAGTAGATTCAACAGAATTGTGGGGAGAAAGAGTGGTAAACACAGGCAAATAAAGGGTGTAAGCGTCTATAGAACGAATTGACTTGACTTCTATTATAGTTGATTTCACCAAAAATGTGGTACTGTTCACAATGGCGCTACCGCTCCCTTAGGAAATCCAGTAAGATAAACAAGCTTCAAAGGATTCTAGAGAGCGAGTTTAGGTCAAATGGCAAACCAGGAAGAGATCGTTGTTGTCGTCAACGGTGCCGCAGGCAAGATGGGGCGCGAGGTCGTCAAAGCCGTCTCGCAGGCGGACGACATGACCTTGATTGGAGCAATTGATAAGCATCCTAGTCTACAAGGGCAAGACATTGGCGAAATCACGGGAATTGGAGCAGTTGAAATTCCTGTTACCCATGATTTAGAAGGGATGCTGGCCTATGCTAGTCAAGCCAGCAAGAATGCTGTCATGGTGGACTTTACGCACCCTAGTACGGTTTATGAGACAACTCGTGCTGCGATCGCATATGGTGTTCGTCCGGTAGTTGGCACCACGGGCTTAACTGAGGAGCGAATTGGTGAACTGGCTGATTTTGCCGATAAAGCCAGCGTGGGCTGTTTGATTATTCCCAATTTTTCTATCGGCATGGTACTGCTGCAACAGGCCGCGATTCAAGCCTCGCAGTATTTTGACCATGTTGAAATCATTGAACTGCACCATAATCAAAAGGCTGATGCTCCGAGTGGAACAGCCATTAAAACGGCTCAAATGCTGGCCGAACTGGGTAAAACTTTTAATCCGGCTGAAGTTGAAGAATCTGAGGATATTCCTGGCGCGCGGGGTGCTCTCGCTCCCGAAAATATCCGTATTCACAGCGTCCGTCTCCCTGGTCTGATTGCTCACCAAGAGATGATGTTTGGCGCACCGGGCCAGCTATATACCCTGCGCCACGACACCAGCGATCGCAGTAGCTTTATGCCCGGCGTCCTGCTCTGCGTTCGCAAAGTGGTTGGGTTGCGATCGCTGGTCTATGGACTCGAAAAAATCCTGTAGCAAAACCCAGTTGAGTTTCTAGGCAATGCTGCCCCGCTTGCGGGCTTCTTTATAGGACGTGCCAATGTTTTGCAGTCCGGCCCGCAGCATTTCTCGTTCCAATAAGGCAAAAAAGCGAGTGCGATCGCCACCGCGCACCACCGCCTGATTATGCGCCTCCGCTAGCGCCACCGGATAGCCAAATCCCTTGTGCACCTGCGCCAAGCTCAGGCTCAGCGCCGTATCCAGCAGTTCTACATCCAGCGCTACCCACTCCGGCATCTCAATCCGCGCCACCTCGGGGCCGACGTGGACATAGCAAAAGTAAATGGCATGCGCTCCATACTGCTCCAGAATGCGCGCTGAGCTTTTCCAGAGGGGACTGCGCTGTCCCGGCTCCAGAAGCCGCGCCCACAGCGTCACATCCCGCAGCGGGTCAAACACCTGGCAGGGTGCCTGATCAGTTTGACCGGGACAGTGGGTCATGCAGTCCGGATTGGCATAGGGACAGCGCTTCAGCCGCAAAAAGTTGAGCATTTCGCCACTGCGCGAGGCGCTGAGATACCCCACCAGCGGCACTCGTAATGCCTGTAATTTTGACCACGCCGCTAAAATCGGCGGCAAAATGCGATCGCAGGCATCCTGGGGTAGGGATTCTAAAAACCAGTAGATTAACGAACCATCCACCATTGCCAGGGTTGGGGGATTGGGGAAGAGGGGGATTTGGTGGGAAGAGGAGTGAGGAGTGAGGGGTGAGGCGTGAGGCGTGTGGGGTGTGGTCGCACTTAAGCTCCATTCGACCAGTTCGGCGAGGGCGACGGATTCGGAGACGGTGCGGCAGTAGCCCATCCATTCTTCGGTGCGGATGCCCCACTGGCGGGAAACGTAGAGATCTTCGGGGCGGTAGAAGACTTCTGGCAGGCTATCCAGCATGGGCTGGCGACCTTGACCGTAGTGCAGTACGACGCGCCCCACGTTCAGCAAGTAGCAGTAGGCAATTTCGTGATGATTGGGCGCAATCTGGGAACCGTCTGTGGCGACTACGGTATGCGCTGTCGGTACTACGGGGACGCCGATGCGCGTATCCAGAGGTTCAATTGGTTCCGCTGCCGTGAACCCCATGCGATCGCGCCACTGCTGTCGCTGCTGCACGAGTACCTCTTGCTGCTGAAGCGCTTCCCGCATCAGGGCTTCGGCAATGTCTAAACGCCGCTTGGAGGCTTCGGCTTCTTGGGTGAGGTGCTGGCTAATGCCCTGCATTTGCTGCGCCAGTTTGGTGAGGTCAAGCATAGGAGCGTGAAGCGTTAAGGAGTGTGGATTAAATAGCCTGTAAACCTTTCCATCTGTAGGGACACGGCATGCCGTGTCCCTACCCCAAAGATTTCCACCTGATTAAATCCACACTCCTAAGTGTTGAGGAGGGGGATTGTGAGGCGATTTTGGATTTTGGATTCGCGATTATCGTTAATTTTAGAATACGGTCGTACTGATAAAGTTGCTACTAAAGTGATGAGGTAGGGGTACGGCATGCCGTGCCCTACGAGCGCGATATGCAAACGGAACGCAATTCGATGCAGAAAACTTGGCAATCTCCAAATCATGTTCAACTTGAGGGGCAATTTGTCACGCTGAAGCCGCTGGTGCCGGAGCGGGATGTTGAGGCGCTGTATGTGGGGTCACACGGTAGTCCGGAAAAAGAAGCAGTTTGGAACTATCTGTTCTACGGGCCATTTGAGAATTCCAGTGCCATGCAGGACTGGATGATGCAAATGATGGTCGGTAAGGCTGATCCGCTGACGTGGACGGTGTTTGATGCGGCGACTGATTCACCCGTGGGAATTGTGGCGCTACTTGCGATCGCAGCTGCTCATGGTCGGGCGGAAATTGGCCATGTTTGGTTTATGCCTGCGGTGCACAAGAGCAAGGTCAACACGGAATCTCAGTTTTTGCTGCTCTGCCATCTGTTTGATCATCATCAGTATCGGCGCGTGGAGTGGAAATGCGACTCGCTCAATCATGCCAGCCGCACCACTGCCGCCCGCATGGGCTTTCTGTATGAAGGCCGCTTTCGGCAGCACATGATGGTGCGTGGACGAAACCGAGATACCGACTGGTTTGCCATGACTGATAAAGAATGGCCCCGCTGCAAGGCTAATTTTGAACGGTGGCTGTATTCTGGCGAAACGCTATCGTTGACGGCATTGAATAACGGGTAAGCTCTCACCCCTAGCCCCTCTCCCGCCGGGAGAGGGGAACCGAGCCAGATCCGTTAGATTAACCAGGCAGAGAACGGTTGGCTGAACTGGTCTAGGGAAATGAGGTGAATGATGTCGTCCTGCTGGGCTAAGTTGCGATCGCGCTCTATGTTGTAGCCCCAGTCGGCTAGAAATAAACCAATACCGTCCAGATCGGCTTGCTGCTTGACCAGTTGCAGCGTTTTCAGCCGATCTTCCACAAACCATGCTTGCTCAGCACGAGTTAGCCCATGCTTGTGCATTAAATCCAGTAGAGTTTTGTACTTGGGCTGCTTGACCGCCTTGCCAAACACCTGATCTGGCGACAGCTCAATTCCGGCCTGTGCCAAGAGCTGCCGCGCAAAGCGTTCTTCCTTGGTCGTGACAATATAAACCTTTAGGTCAGCGTTGAGCATGGTCTCCAGCCGTTCAATCACGCCAGGGTAGAACCGATGCTGAGCTAACCAGTTGTCTAAATCCGTCTCAATCCAGCGATCGCGATTGCCGTCTACAGCCGCTGAAACCTGCTTCGGATCAAGCTGATCGGCCTCTACCCGCTGTTGAGAAATTTCTGGCCAGTTTTGCAAAATCTGCTCATCCGTCTCGCCTAAAATTAGCGATCGCACCAAGACTGGCATCTCCCAACCCGTCTCAATTACTGGACGCAACTTATAAAACCGCTGCGCCAATTCGTCTGACGGTTCATCATTTACCGACCAAATCTGGCAGTAGGCTTGCCACGCGGTCTGAAAGTACTCAATCAGACCATCACAAATCACACCATCAAAATCAAGCGCTAAGAGTGCAGGAGCAGAAATTGACATTATTAATACCGAATCCTCGGATCAACATACGCATTCAAGATATCAATCGCGATACTCGCTAGCGCCACAATTGAGGCGAAAAACACCATGATGCCTTGCACAACTGGATAATCGCGAAGTGCGATCGCTTCATAGAGACGATTCGCCAATCCCGGCCAGGAGAAGGTGACTTCGGTCAGGACTGCGCCGCCGAGTAGGGAGGCAAAGGTGAGGCCCAGAACGGTGATTACCGGAATCAGCGCGTTGCGTAGAGCATGAATCATCACCACGCGAAACTCAGGAACGCCCCGTGCTCGTGCGGCTTCTACGTAGTCAGCCCGTAGGGTTTGCTTGAGATTGACCCGCACCATGCGCTCGAAAATACCGCTGATCAGCAAGCCTAAGGTCAGACTCGGCAGCGTTAGATAATAGAGCGTCGTGAAAAACTGATTCAGATTGCCGCTGAGCAGGCTGTCGATGGTATAAAGTCCCGTTGGCCCAGCGGGCGGCATGGCCGCTAGAGGAAAGCGGGTGCCCAAGGGAAACCAGCCCAGCTTGACCGCAAAAATAATTTGCAGAATCATACCGAACCAGTACATGGGCACCGAGTAGGTGATGATGCCAAACAGTCTGCCACCGACATCGGCAGTGGTATTGGGACGCGAGGCGGCGAAGGAACCGACCGCTACGCCGACTACAACTGACACAATCATGGCGCAAACGGCCAGTTCTACAGTGGCTGGAAAATGGTCTTGAATGATCTGCCAGACGGTTTGGCCTTGGCTGGTCAGCGAACTGCCCAAATCAAACCGCAACAAGTTGCCCAGATAGCGGATGTACTGCACAAACAGCGGATCGCCCAGACCGAGCGTTTCCCGAATCTGATCTTTCACTGCTTGGGGGGCACGGGGACCAACAACGGCTTCCACTGGATCGCCAGGAGTAGCTCGCAGCAGCAGAAACACAATGGTCGTAATCAACCACAGCATCAGCGGCGCAAGCATCAGCCGCACCAGGACGTAATAGCGGAGTGATTTAGAGCGAGACATTATTTATTTCAACTGAAGATGAGCAGTGTCGGTTCTAGCTTAAGGGGCGAAGTGTGTGTTTAGCGCAGCTATACGATCCCCCGCTGTCGCCGCCCCCTTGAAAAGGGGGCTATTCCAACTCTGGCTCAAAGTCCCCCTTTTTCTAGGCGAAGCCATGCCCGAAGGATTATAAGGGGGATTTCAGGGGGATCTATGCAGAGTGTTGCGCTAAACGAGTACCAGGGTTTAGCCCTTATTCGATACAGTCTGAATCAAGAATGGGATCAGCTGTTTGCTTTTTCCATCTGCCAGAACAGGAACTGCTGGGTGGGCTGAATCGCTACGTTTTCCATATAGCCCTGAGCAAAGACGAAATCTTTTTCTTGCCACAGGGGAATATAGGGTACGTCTTCGACTAACAGCTCTTGCAGTTCTTTGAAAATGGCCTTGCGAGCGTCTGGATCTTGCTCGGCCCGCTGTTGGGCAATCAGTTCTTGAGCGCGATCGCTGTAGTAGAACGAGCCGTTGGTTTGGCTACCGCCTACTTCGCAACCCGTTTCAGCCGATCCCTGCTGGCAATCCATAAACGGCTGGAAGTAGGTATCCGGATCGTAGAAATCGGGGTACCAGTTGAGTAAAAACGTTTGGTAGATGCCCTTGTCAATATTTTCAAAAGCGGTCGTACCTTCTTCGTTTCTTACCGTTACGTTGACGATGCCGGGTAGGTTCTGGTCAATAGCAGCTTTAATCGTGGTGGCAACTAGGTTGCGAATTGTAGAGGCAGAGGGATACCAAATCTCCATCTGGAAGGGATTGGACTCTGAGAAACCCGCTTCCTCTAGGTACTGGCGCGCCTGTTCGTAGTTGCCGTCGCCATACTCCTCTTTGAAGACAGGCTCGTAAATATCAAAGCTGGTGGGCAAGAGGCTGTAGAGTGCTTCTGACTGTCCCTGAAACACCCGCTCATCCAGTAGCTCACGGTCAATCATGGATGCGATCGCTTTTCGGACAGGTAGCTGATCCAGCGGCTCTTGCTTTTGGTTCAGCGTCATATATGCGATCGCAGTTCCACCTGCTTCAATCACCTGCCAACCACCTTGATCGGCTTTAGCCTGTAAGTCGCGAATCTGATCTGGATCAAGCGTCTGATAGGCCACATCCAGGCCACCCGTTTGGAACGCGTTGTAGAGGTTTGAGGAGCTGCTGATTAGCTGAATGTCTACTCCCTCATTGGCCGGAGCCTCGCCCCAGTAGTCGGGGTTGGCGTCCAGCCGGACGGTGTCAGAGCTAAGTTCGGTCAGCTTGTACGGGCCGGTGCCGACAAAGGAGGTCGGTTCAAACTGGCCTGCACCAATGGTGTATGCCTGGGGCGAAATGGCGGTCATGCCCCAGAAGGAGAGCAGAGAGGGAAACGCCGCGAACGGTTCCCGCAGCCGAATCGTTAGCTCATATTCACCCGTCGCTTCGATGGATTCCACTTTATCGCCCAGCAGGAAAGCGGGACGACCGCCATTTTCAATAAAGCGGTTGAGCGAAAAGGCCATTGCTTCGGCGTTAAACGGTTCGCCATCGTGGAACACGACGCCTTCGCGCAGGGGAATCGTGTAGGTCAAGCTGTCGTCACTCAACTGGGGCAGCTCGGTAGCCAACTGCGGCACGAGATTGGTCGTACCCGGTTCGTAGGTATACAGCCGATCGCCCAAGTTAAACAGCAAAATACCGGGAAATAGCTCATAGGAGTCTGCCGGATCGATGGTGCGTACTTTCTGAGTGGTGCCCATCGTAATCCGGTTGCCGGGACTGGCAGCGCTGCCTGTATCACCGGAGGTTGAATCAGTATCCGAGGCGGACTGGCTACCGCAGCTGACGGTTAAGACCAGGCAAAGCCCAAACAAGGTGGCAAACTGAAGAAACGATCGCCGCCTGAGACGAGCGCTAAACCGTGGGCTCAGGTGCGATCGCACCTGCCCTAGTTGCTGAAATAAACGATTCAAAAACCGCCGCATGTCACTACCTGCCCAAAACAAATCTGTTGGTACTGTTTTGTATAGATAGCATTTTGCAGGAATTTTGTGTCAACTGACTTTGTGAATTAATCCAAAGGTGCTTGGCACACTGCTCGGTTTTTGGAGGTTTATGGAGCAGAGGGAAATGTGCGATCGCAGGTAGCTTCCGTCCTCTAGTCGTCGTCTTGATAGGCATCCATCGGTAAACAGGAGCACATCAAGTTGCGATCGCCATAAGCTTGGTCAATCCGTCCCACTGACGGCCAAAACTTATGCTCCCGCGTCCAGGCTGTGGGATAGATGGCTTCGGAACGAGAATAGGGGCGATCCCACTCGTCAGCGACCAGATCCGCCACGGTATGGGGCGCATTGGTGAGCAAGTTGTTTTCCTGATCCACCTTGCCCTCTTCAATGGCTCGGATTTCTTCCCGAATGGCAATCATGGCATCACAGAAGCGGTCTAACTCCTCCTTTGATTCGCTTTCTGTGGGTTCTACCATGACCGTCCCGGCGACGGGCCACGACATCGTCGGCGGATGGAAGCCATAGTCAATCAGTCGTTTGGCAACGTCTTCAACCGTAATCCCCGCCGTCTTCCGGAAACGGCGCAGGTCGATGATGCACTCGTGAGCAACGAGGCCGTTTTTGCCTTTATAGAGAATGGGGTAGTGAGACGATAACCGCATGGCAATGTAGTTAGCGTTCAGAATCGCCACCTGAGTTGCCTGGGTTAGGCCCTGATTGCCCATCAGCGCAATATACATCCAGGAAATCGGCAAGATGCTGGGACTGCCCCAGGGCGCAGCGGACACCGCACCAATGCCCTCTTGCCCATTCACAGGGACGAGACTGTGGCTGGGTAGGTAGGGCTTGAGGTGCTGCTTCACCCCAATCGGGCCAACGCCGGGGCCGCCGCCGCCGTGGGGAATGCAGAAGGTCTTATGCAGATTGAGGTGGCAAACATCCGCGCCAAAGTCAGCCGGGCGGCACAGCCCCACTTGAGCATTCATATTCGCTCCGTCCATATAGACCTGGCCACCATACTCATGCACAATGCCGCAGATGTCGCGAATGCCAGTTTCAAACACGCCGTGAGTGGAGGGATAAGTCACCATCAGTGCGGCCAGGTTATCCTGATGCTTTTCGGCTTTGGCTTTCAGGTCGGCAATGTCGATATTGCCATCGTCGTCGCACTCGACGGCGACAACCTTCATGCCAGCCATCACCGCACTCGCTGGGTTGGTTCCGTGAGCCGAGGTGGGAATTAGGCATATATGGCGATGACTTTCGCCCCGCTGCTGGTGATACTCCCGAATCACCAGCAGGCCAGCATATTCTCCTTGCGACCCAGCATTGGGCTGGAACGAAATTGCGGCAAATCCAGTAATTTCTTTTAGCCAGCTTTCTAGTTGCTCGATTAAAATCCGGTAGCCCTGTGCCTGTCCTAAGGGGACAAAGGGATGCAGGCTGCTGAACTCTGGCCAGGTAACGGGCAGCATTTCCGAGGTTGCGTTCAGCTTCATTGTGCAGGAGCCGAGCGGAATCATGGCGTTGGCTAGCGATAAGTCTCGCGCCTGCAGCCGATACATGTACCGCAACATCTCGGTTTCAGAATGGTAGCGGTTAAACACCGGATGAGTGAGATAGTCACTGGTACGAGCCAGCGCATCGGTATAGCCTGGTTTCACTTTTTTAATCAGGTCTTCCGGCATGAAGTGAGGCGTTGTTTCACCGGAGGCAAATACCTTAAACAGCGCTACTAGGTCATCCGACGACACTGTTTCATCCAGCGAAACGCCAACGGTGCTGTCGTCAATGTAGTTGAGATTAATATGATGTGCGATCGCACGTGATTTAATTCGTTTGGCTTGCCCCTCGCCCACGTTTACCCGCAGCGTATCGAAGAAGGGCTTGTGGACAATGTCGTAGCCCAGCTTTTCCAGTCCCCGCGCCAGCACTTGGGTGACTTCATGCACCCGCTCGGCAATGTGCTTCAGTCCTTGGGGGCCGTGGTAGACCGCGTACATACTGGCCATGATGGCTAGCAGAACTTGAGCCGTACAGATATTGCTGGTGGCCGAGTCGCGGCGGATATGCTGTTCGCGAGTTTGCAGCGCCAGTCTGAGCGCGGGCTTCCCGTGCTTATCTTTGGAGACACCGACGAGACGACCGGGCAGCTTGCGCGCGTAGGCTTCCTTGGTGGCAAAAAAGGCCGCGTGGGGGCCACCATAGCCCATCGGTACGCCAAACCGCTGGCTGTTGCCGACCGCGATATCGGCTCCGAATTCACCGGGGGGTTTCAGTAACGTCAGGCTGAGTAGGTCGGTGGCGACAGTTGCGATCGCACCTGCGGCATGAGCCTGCTCAATAAACTTGGCATAGTCATAAATTGCCCCATCGCTGGCCGGATACTGCAGCAGTACGCCAAATACTGGCGTATCGAAGTTAAATTCCCGATGATCGCCCACAATCACCTCAATTCCCAGCGGATTGGCGCGGGTTTGCACCACCTCAATCGTCTGGGGATGGCAGTCTTTAGACACCCAAAATGCCTTGGCTTTCTTATTCTTGCTAACGGCATGGCTGAGGGTCATGGCTTCAGCGGCGGCAGTGCCCTCGTCCAGCAGAGACGCATTGGCAATTTCTAGCCCGGTCAAGTCCGTCACCATCGTCTGGAAGTTAAGCAGCGCCTCCAGTCGGCCTTGGGCAATTTCCGGCTGATAGGGGGTGTACTGGGTATACCAGCCAGGATTTTCCAGGATATTCCGCTGAATCACGGCGGGGGTAATGCAGTTGTAGTAGCCCAGACCAATGTAGGAGCGATACACCAGGTTGTGGCCAGCAATTTCCTTGAGATGCTCTAAGAGCTGATATTCGGTATAGCCCTCACCGATATCGAGGGAGCGGCCCAGGCGAATCCCTGGGGGAATGGCCGCATTCATCAGCGCGTCAAGGCTGTCATAGCCCAACGTTGCTAGCATTTCTTGAATATCCACCGAGCGTGGCCCAATGTGGCGCTGAGCAAAATTATCCCCTAGAGCTAATTCGTCTGCAGTCAGTTGAAAATCACCCGCAGCAGCCGATCCATATTGACCATTCAGTGCGGCATCTGCGATCGCACCGTTCGCTTCCCCTTTCGTTGTGCTGTTTGTCATGGGCTGAGCAGTATTTTCAGTATTGGCAGTCGAATTCGTCATGAGTGTGGCACCTGTTGTGGCATTAGTCGTGAACTCAAGTTGGGACATAAGTAGGTTGGCATAAATAAACGCACTTAAAAACCCGGGGAGTTTCCCTCCGGGGAATTCCCCGGGTTTTTGAGATATGCATTTATTTATGTGCGGCTACTTAATTGGGTGTATCGGTAAATTCTGCAGCAATCTCTCCTTAAAACCCAAATCTCTCCTTAAAACCCAAGTTTAGATTTTGACGAAAGGCTGATGTTGCAAGCAACTTATGAAAAACAATAGGGTTTTATGATTGAACTTTGCCTGACATCATTTAAGGCTGAACTTGTTAGATGCTACAGATCGAAACGCTAACCTTTGTTAGTACCTTCTTTAGGAATTGCTGCCTCAGGTACGAATCAGGATGTGGAGACACTGCCCCCACATCCCAATTCCACCCAGATTAAGCAATGCCTTCTCTAAGGTAGACTAACGTTTCCTGCCAGCAGTAACAAACTTTGTTAGGCAACTCTATGACCTTCGGATATAAGCTCCTTTCCCTTTATCTGCCGCTAATTGCAGGAACGGGCTGTGGTTGGCTACTCGCAGGCGTTACATCACCTCGCTTTATCCATTGGCTGGGCCAAAGCTTGTACTGGGTGGGTGTACCCATCAGCGTCTTTGCCTTTCTGCGTCAGGCAGATTTGTCGGGCAGTATCTGGATTGCTCCTCTCGCCGCCTGGATCGCTATCCTGATTAGCCTCATACTGGCCTGGTTGTGGATTCGGAATCAGGTATCACGGATCTCATCACAGTCTTCACAGCCTGCTAATTCAGCCTGTTTTTTGCCGGATTCTGACCATCCCAAACACAACCATTGGAGCAGTGCCACCCAGGGAAGTTTTCTACTCACGACTATGGTGGGCAATACTGGATATCTGGGTTATCCGGTTGTGCTTTCCCTGGTGGGTTCTCAATATTTTGGCTGGGCGATTTTTTATGATTTGCTGGGCACTATGTTGGCCGCCTATGGTTTGGGAGTCGTCCTGGCCGCGCAGTTTGGTTCAGCGGAAGGCCTCGGTCAAACAACCAAAGCCTTGTTTTACAATCCGACGCTCTGGAGCTTTGGGTTAGGATTACTGCTACACGAGGCTGTCTTTCCCATCCTGATTGATCGGGTATTGAATAGCCTAGCCTGGAGTGCGATCGCATTTTCGCTGATCCTGATCGGTATTCGGCTGCGGCAAATGTCGTCTTGGCAACACCTCTCGAAAGCCTCTATCAGCCTCAGTATTAAGATGCTGATTGTGCCCTTGGGTTTGGGGCTGGCACTGCAATCATTTGCACTCGATCCAGCGGCTGAACTGGTGATCATCCTCGAATCAGCTATGCCGCCAGCCTTTGCCACCCTCGTCATTTCAGAAGCGTTTGAATTAGATCAAGAGCTAACCGTCACTACGATCGTAACGGGCACCATTGGCTTACTGGGAATGCTGCCCCTGTGGTTATGGTGGTTTGGTTAATCTGAAACGCTAGAGGCCCGTAACCTGTTGAACAGGTTACGGGCCTCTATATATAGAACACGGACATTTTTGTAGCGCGGCTCCGCCGCGCTACAAAAATGTCCTAACCAACATAGCTACCGCTATATTACTCGGGGGCTGAATCGCTCAGGAAGGGGCGAACGATCAGGAACCCGGCTCCGAAGGCGCTGACGATGATCAAAATAATTGCGATCGCAAGCCAAAGACCGCCCATATCCGATGCCTTTTTCGGCGAAGACTGCACCGGACGCTTGTCCTCTTGCTCAATTACATACACCTCAGGAGCCTTACCCGATTTGGGCGCTTTGCCATTGGCAGGGCGCTTCCCACTGGGAGAATTGCCTTTCGCCACCTTTTTACGAGCAGGTGACGCAGCAGCCGGACGCGCTTCGGCTACAGAAGTTGCTGTCGGTTCAGCGTCCAGCGGCAGATCAAAATCTAGCGCAGTTTGAGCTGACATCCGTGCCGGATCGAATCGAATGGCAGGCAGTGCCTCCACGACCTGTTGAGTTTGGACAGCCGATTGAGCCAGCTTTTGGATTTCCTGACGCAAGCGCTGGTTTTGCTGCACAAGCTGCTGGTTTTGGCCGTTGAGGGTATCGAGCTTTCCTTTCGTATTTTGTAGCTCTGCGGCTAGTTCTCGATAGACGGAAATTGGCACCGATGGTGCATACTTCGAAGCTGCAGATCCCGAAGCATCAGACGCAGCGGTGGACGACGGCGCAGCGGGCGACGGAGCATTTAAATTGGGCATCTGAATATCAAAATTGACTGGAGATTTCATGGGTTAAGCTCAAAACGTTTGAAAAATATCACCAGACGTTGGGGTATACAGAATCCGGCTAGAACCCTATCGAGCTTTGAGAAATAGAATCTTAAGTATGCATTTCACCAAAACCGAACTGAGATTTTAGACCCGAACTCCGCCCTGGATAACGCAGAGGAGACACCACTATCGTTGGCTGTTGTGGTATCAAGTCTGTGTGTAAGAACCCAATTTATTTTTTGCGAAACGTTTGCTTAGCAAACGTTTCGCAAAAAATAAATTATGGTTTTTCAATCAGACTTGGATGTTGAGACACAATCACAGCACTGTGCCGTTTTGCATGACGTCTTGCATCAATCGGCTGTGAATCTGTTGTGGAATAGTTGCAATTAGAGCAATCGGATTCGGATTCGTCAAGCTGTCTGCATTAAATTTGGTAACAGGTCTTATCTATACTGGTTAAGGTGATTGAGCTAGGTGGCTACCGAGCCGTTTGTCCGTCACTAAACCCTTCTTGCTAATTGATCTATCCTAGTTGTGACCATGAGCCAATCTTCGCCGAGTTCCAATCTGTCTCCAAGCCTGAATTCAGCCGTAAATGACGAAGCGGCAGCCGCTGCAAATACTGAACTGAAATATGGCGAACGTGCGATCGCAGAAGGGGAACTGATTACCTTTCCGAATCCTCGCGTGGGTCGCCGCTACACGATTGACATTACGCTGCCCGAATTTACCTGTAAATGTCCCTTTTCCGGTTATCCTGACTTTGCCACGATCTATATTCAGTATGTGCCAAACGAGCGAGTGGTTGAGCTAAAAGCGATCAAGCTTTATATCAACAGCTACCGCGATCGCTATATTCCCCATGAGGAAGCGGTCAATCAAATTCTGGATGACTTTGTGGCTGCCTGCGATCCTCTAGAAGTGACCGTCAAAGGCGACTTCACCCCACGCGGGAACGTTCACACCGTCGTGGAAGTCCACCATCAAAAGGATGCTTAGGACGGTTACTCTCGGGTGTGCTAAGCGCTGCAAAATACGCCAGCCTATCGGCCAACCAATAACCATCAATCATTGACAACATCTCTCATCCCTTTCCCTTGCGCTCCTGGTAGATGAATACAGTATGACCACGGTTCACTACTCGCTCGTGATTCCGGTTTATAACGAAGAAGATAACTTGCCGGAGATGTATCGGCGGCTTTGTCAGGTGATGGAGCCGCTGCCGGGCATGTTTGAGCTGATTTTGGTCGATGATGGCAGCCGCGATCGCTCTTTGATCCAAATGCGCAAGCTGCGAGAGCAGGACGAGCGGGTCAGGTACATTAGCTTGGCGCGCAACTTTGGTCATCAAATTGCCGTGACTGCGGGTCTCCAGTTTGCCAAAGGCGATTGCGTGCTGATTCTCGATGCGGATTTGCAAGACCCGCCAGAGTTGATTCCGGAGATGATTGAGCGTTGGCAGGAAGGCTATGATGTCGTCTACGCCCAGCGCACCTCCCGGCGACGAGAGGGATGGCTGAAGCGGTTTATGGCCTTTGCGTTTTACCGAATTCTGCGTCAGCTAGTTGATGTTCAGATTCCGACTGATACAGGCGATTTTTGCCTAATGGATCAGCGAGTTGTGATTATCCTGAACGCTATGCCCGAGCGGAATCGTTACTTACGGGGACTACGTTCCTGGGTCGGCTTTCGGCAAACGGCTGTTCAGTTCCAGCGCGATCCCCGTTTTGCCGGTAAGCCCAAATACACGTTTTTCAAGTCCTGGTTACTGGCGATTGACGGCATTATCTCTCTATCGCGAGTGCCGCTGAAGCTGTCTACGTATGTTGGACTGTTTGCGGCTTCCTTAGCGTTGATTATGATGCTGCTGGTGCTGTACTGGCGACTGTTTGAACCGGATTCGCCTCTGATTGGGGCAGCGCTGATTACGATGGCAATCTTCTTTATCGGTGGTGTGCAGCTGGTCTGCATTGGCATCCTAGGCGAATACATTGGCCGCATTTATGAAGAGGTGAAAGGACGACCACTCTACACGGTACGGGAAGCAGCAGGCGTTGTTTATTCACCTGCTGCTTCGAAGTTGCCTGTTCAGCCACTGGAAGAGCCTATTGTGTAGGGAGGAAAGTGCGATCGCACTTCTCCCACAATTCTGTTGCAATGCAATTGCAAATCTGCTGGATCAGACCTTGATGCCAAAGGTTCCGACATGTGGATATACAAACACCATCAGCGGCAGGATTTTCCCAATCGGTTATCTGACTGAGGAAGTCAGTTAATCATTGACCCTTAGAGCAATATATTTGGTTGGCTTTGTTGAGAGTAAATAGAAAAAGCTAATCTTCAGTCACTATAAATGCCACCATAAACACCATTGATATGATGGTGCTTAGTAACAATGTTTGACCTTGCCACAATGCCCAAAGCAGAGCTACACCTTCATTTAGAGGGTGCACCGCGCTGGTCAATTCTTCGCGACGCTCATCAACATCATTACGGTACCGAATTGCCAAAAGTTCCACCGTGGTACTCGCCGGACTTCCGGTTTGCTCATTTTGGTGAGTTTCAAGCCCTGTTTCAGCAGTATATTCATCCGTGGCTACAAACGCCAAATGGTTATGCTGAGCTGATTCAGGAGGTAGTAGATAGCCTGATTGCGCAGAATATTCGCTATGCCGAGGTTAATTTTTCGCCTTCGATGGCTGAGCGGCATGGCGCGTCCCTCCATCAAATTTGGGATGGTTTGGCTGTGGAACTGGCACGGGCACGGACTCACGACTGTACCATCCGCCTATTCGTTGGTTTGATGCGATCGCATGGTGTAGAAGAAGCCATGACTTGGGTTAAGCAGACGCAACCGATTGATATTGTCGCCGGATATGACCTTCAGGGCGATGAAGTCGGTTGGCCAGCGGATCAGTTTAAATCCGCGTTTGATCTCGCTCGAACAGCAGGCAAGCGGGTCAAAGTTCATGCCGGAGAAATGACTGGCCCAGAGAGTATTCAAGTCGCCGTTGAGCAATTGGGCATTACCCAAATTGGCCACGGCACATCAGCCATTCAGAATCCAGATGTGGTTATGCTCCTGCGAGATCGCAACGTCACCGTTGAAACCTGTCCAACATCCAACGAGCGACTGCAAAACGTCGCGTCCTATCAAGATCATCCCATCTTTGATCTAGATGCAGCAGGCGTCGCCGTAACCGTCAACTCCGATGACCCAACCTTCTTTGGCTGCAATTTAACAGATGAACTGTCCCGACTTATGACCGAGCGACAGGCAACCCCCCAAGACCTTAAACGCTGGACACAAAACGCCTTTCAGCAAGCCATCCTTGACGACGCCACACGCAGCCGCTTTCTCGCCGAACTAGAAGCCTGGTGTCCCAAGCAGCCTTAAATCAACGCCAAAATCCAAAATCGAACTACGCCAATTCCTCACAAATACGCTCAAATGCCGCTGCCGGATCATCTGCTGCCGTAATCGGTCGGCCAATTACCAAATGCGTTGCACCTGCCTTTACGGTCTCTGCCGGAGTTTGCGATCGCGCTTGATCTCCCTTGGCCGCCCAAGAGGGTCGCACACCGGGACAGACAAACAGAAAGCCAGAATCCAGGCTCCGTTTTAGATCAGCCACTTCCTGCGGTGAGCAGACCACACCTGCTAGACCGCTGTCCTGGGCCAACAGCGCCATTTGCAGCACGTAATCGGGCAACTCCAGCGGCACTTTGAGGTCAAACGCTAGTTGGCGGGAACTGATACTGGTGAGTAAGGTGACCGCAATCATATTGGGCGGCTGTATCCCCGCCTGATCGGCTCCAGCCTGAGCCGCTTCTACAGCAGCTTCCAGGGCCACCTTGCCTGCGGTCGCATGCACCGTCAGCAAGTCTACGCCGTACCGGGCCGCTACGCGACAGGCACCCGCCATCGTGTTGGGAATGTCGTGCAGCTTGAGGTCAAGAAAGATCTGCTTCTGCCGATCCTTCAGCTGGGCGAGGATGCTTGGCCCAGCGCTAATGAATAGCTCCAGCCCGACCTTAAAGAAAGAAGCGTGTGGCAGCTGATCGACTAGTGCGATCGCAGCGGCTTCCGTCGGCACATCCAGCGCCACAATAATTTTTTCTGTTGGTGTCATACGTTTTTCACTATTTCACGAGGCGGACAAATTTCTTTTTGCCCACCTGGAGCACTTTGCCAGCCAGATCATCAGGCATATCGGCTGCATAGTTGTCATCCGAAATGCGATCGCCCTCTAGCTTCACCGCCCCCCCTTTGATCTGGCGACGGGCTTCGCTGCTGCTGGCACAAAGACCGCTAGCGTTCAGAATGTAAAACAGCTTGGCCGGAAACTCGACTTGGCTGAGGGAAAATTCAGGCACATTGGCGGCTGCATCCGCTCCACCACCTTGGACAATGGCTTCTGCATCCTTTTGCGCTTGTTTCGCCGCAGCTTCACCGTGGAACTGGGTGACAACATCGAGCGCCAGTAGCTTTTGGCGATCGCGGGGATTTTCTGGCAGCTTGGACAAATCCTGCTTGGTTAGTAACTCAAAGTAGCTTTCGATCAGAGTATCCGGCACCTTTTCCAGTTTGGAATACATGGTCAGCGGATCTTCCTGCAAACCAATGTAGTTACCGAGGGACTTCGACATCTTTTGAGTGCCATCTGTCCCCAGCAGCAGCGGCATTAGCATACCGAACTGGGGACGCTGCCCGAAGTGACGCTGTAAATCGCGACCGACGGCAATGTTAAATTTCTGGTCGGTGCCGCCCAGTTCAACATCGGCTTCCAGCGCCACCGAATCGTAACCCTGCATGAGCGGATAGAGAAACTCATGTAAATAGATCGGCTTTTCCTGCGCCATCCGCTCAGCGAAACCTTCTTTGGCTAGCATCTGGCCGACGGTCATCGTTGTGAGCAGTTCCAAAATTTTGGACAGATCGAGTCCCGCCAGCCACTCGGCGTTATAGCGGATTTCGAGCCGTCCGGGCGTGTCGAAGTCCAAAATTGGGCGCACCTGATCGAGGTAGGTTTTGACATTGTGGGCAACATCGGCTTCTGTAAGCTGTTTACGCACCTCTGATTTGCCGGAGGGATCGCCAATGCGAGCCGTAAAGTCACCAATTAGCAAAATCGCCGTATGGCCTGCATCCTGGAAATCCCGGAGCTTACGGACGGGAATGCTGTGTCCCAGGTGAATTTCCGACCCTGTCGGATCAATGCCCAGTTTGACGCGCAGGGGCCGATCGATTTGGGTGAGGCAAGCCAGCAAGTTCTCCTGTGGATTCTCGGAGTTGGTCTGATCGGGGAATACTTCGCTAACGCCCCGATAAATCCATGCCAGTTCAGCCGGAATGGCTGCACTGGCCGATGTAGATGATACAGATGATGACATAAGCGATGTAGTAGACGATACCGATGTCTCTCCTACAGCCGATGATGCCATTGACGACTTATATGTAGGATTTGGCGCAGTAGGCGCAGTATTAGAGGAAGTTTTCGATGAAGACGACACCAATGAAGCTGCAGTCTGATCAAGGTTCTTTACGTTCACGGATTAATCTTTAACGCTTATTGCCCGACCCAACTATAATTTCATAACTCATGGACAGAACGCACGATTTTTGCGTTAACCTATAGCCAAAAATCTCGTTCTGCGCCTGAGTTGGGGATTTGCTGATTGGCTGATTATCGATATCTGCATCTGCTATCACTGTCAGCATCATCTCTAAATTGCGAGGTTAGCCGAGAGTGCCAGAACGTGGCTAAACGCAAATAAACGTTAGCGATCCTTACAGTGTCCCTGTTGGGTTCGTTTGCTGTCGTATTAATAATCAACAATTGTTGAGCAATCGATAAGCGTTGATCATGGTCATCCGTTAGGATTAACCCACATTGTTCAGGCGAGAGGAGTCCTGCTGTGTCGTCCAATACCCTCCGACAAGATCAATCTCATCCCCCAAAACCAGGTTCTGGATCTGGATCTGCGATCGCACCGCAACCATCCTTTCCCCGTGTCCTTAGCTTTGTACAAGACGTTGGACAAGTGACGGCTGGAACTTTGTTGGGCGTCACAATGTTGGTAAGTTCCCTGGCTGCAGGTGGATTAGTTGGCCTAGCCGTCAGCTTCCGCAATCTGCCCGATGTACGGGTGCTGCGCAACTACGTTCCCACCGAAACATCCTATATTTACGACGTTAACGGCACCTTACTCACCAGCATCCACGATGAAGCCAACCGAGAAGTCGTCGAACTGGATGAAATTTCACCCTATCTAAAGCGGGCTGTCCTGGCGATTGAAGACAGCTACTTCTACTCCCACAAGGGCATTAACCCCAGCAGTGTGGCTCGTGCATTCGTAGCCAACTTAGAAGAAGGCTCCACCGTTGAAGGTGCATCCACGCTGACGATGCAGTTGGTGAAAAACCTCTTTCTCAGCCCTGAGCGCTCTATAAGTCGGAAAGTTGCTGAAGCGGTTTTGTCGCTGCGACTGGAACAGATTTTTGAGAAGAACCAGATCCTGGAAATGTACCTCAACCAGGTTTATTGGGGACACAACAACTACGGAGCAGAAACGGCAGCTCAAAGCTATTTCAATAAATCCGCATCTGAGCTGAGCTTGGCTGAATCGGCCATGATGGCGGGACTGATTCAGGCTCCGGAAGAGTTTAGTCCATTTTTGGATTACCAAATCGCTAAGCAGCGGCAAGCCATCGTGCTCAGCCGGATGGCAGAGCTGAACTGGATTACACCTGAGCAGGCAGAGGCCGCCAAGGTTGAGCCGCTGTATATCGGTGAAATTCAATCGTTCCGCAGCAGCACTGCACCCTACATTACAGATGCAGTCGTTCAGGAAATTTCCGATCAGTTTAGCCGTGATGCCCTGCTCAAGGGTGGTATGCGAATTCAGACAACGATTGATTTAGGCTTACAGCGAATTGCTGAAGAGACTGTGCGCCGAGGTCATGCCTCACTCTACGGCAGTGCTGATCAAATTTCCCTGGTAGCAGTCGATCCCCGGACTCACTATGTGAAAGCAATGGTGGGTGGGCTAGACTACAACGAAAGCCAGTTCAACCGAGCGATTCAAGCGCGTCGTCAGCCGGGTTCGGCCTTCAAGCCATTCGTTTACTACGCAGCCTTTGCCTCCGGTCGCTATACACCAGAATCCACCATTAATGATTCACCCGTCAGCTATCCCGATGGCTATGAAATGTACTCGCCACGGAACTATGACGGTTCATTTTCGGGACCAATCAGCATTCGGACGGCGCTGAAGCTGTCTCGTAACGTTCCAGCGATTAAGCTGGGTCAAGAAGTCGGCGTTAGCCGGATCATTGAAATTTGTCGAACACTAGGCATCAAGAGTCCAATGGATCCAGTGATCTCCCTGCCGCTGGGTGCCGTTGACCTGACGCCGATGGAAATGGCTGGAGCCTATGCTACCTTCGCCAGCAATGGCTGGCATTCGACGCCTACATTTATCGTGCAGGTGACCGACAGTCAAGGCGATATATTGCTAGATAACACGCCGAAACCTCAGTTAGTTCTCGATCCCTGGTCAACTGCAGCATTGACCAGCGTTCTACAGGATGTGGTCAGCAGCGGTACAGGTACTCGTGCTCAAATTGGTCGTCCGGCTGCGGGTAAAACGGGAACCACTGACTCACAACGGGATGTTTGGTTTGTTGGTTATGTCCCTCAGCTGGCAACCGCTGTTTGGGTCGGTAATGACGATTACAGTCCACTCGGTTCAGGTGCGACCGGTGGAACATATGTGGCTCCCATTTGGCAGGACTTTATGGGTCGAGCACTTGCGGGACAACCTGTGCAGTACTTTAAGCCGCCTTCTGAGTTTGCTCGTCCGTAGATGGGGCAGTGCTGGGATAGGTATTGGGTGCTGGGTGTTAGGGATTGAGTAAGGTGTAGATAAGGGTGTAGAGGTGGTTCTACATCCTTAATTTGTGTTGAAATAAAAAAAGTGGTGGTTTGCTTCTCGCGCAGCGGTTGACTAGTCTAGATAGAGATTTCGAGATTTTTGGTGTTCCTCAATAGCTTGATTGATGACTCTTCTGTGCAATCAGCGGGCAATGTAATATCAAGTCCTTGTATCAGAACCTGATTTAATTTTGTGAAAGTTCGGCTAGGCCAAAGCTTTCACAAAATTAAACCATTGGTTTTTAACCGGACTTCGTGTAACGGTCAGTTATACCGCCGATTGTCAGCCGTTAGGTTGGGTAGGTTAAGTGTAGACGTTATTCTGCGATTTTCTGAGCAGTAGCCTATTCACATGGCAAATCGAGCAAGTCGTTGGCTAGCGAATGTTTCCCTGCGGCATATTCTCATCTTTCCCTTTGTTGTTCACATATCGCCGACTGCGGGACTGCCGGGATGGTTATCGATTCGTACTGGACAGACGGCGGTTTGTGATATTGAACTTGGGTATTCCAATGTTTCAAGAGATTTCTGTAGCTTTAGCCCGCATTGGGTGCGATCTCATCACGGAATTGAAGTAGTTCGCATTACCTTATTCGCCAATGTTCAAGGCAACTATCCCGGTACTCAATGGGAAACAGATGACAGTTTGCCAGCCGGAGGAGTTGATGCCAATACGCGCAGTATCATCTGGTTTGGTTTAGGAGCGTTGGTATTAGCGGCGGGTTCCAGTATGCTCACGGTTCGCTGGATGGCTCAACCGCTACTGCAACTCAGTCAGGCGGCAAAGGAGGTGGCTCAAGGAGATTTTCAGCGAGGCAAAAAGCGAGTCACCGGCATGACGGCTCGGAACGGCGCAGTGGGCGAGCTGGCCCGATCATTTAGTCAAATGGCTGACCAACTGCAGGCTTCGTTTGGCCAATTGCAAACCTTGAATGCTGAGCTAGTTAACAACGAAGAGCGACTGCGGCTGGCCTTTAGATCTGCCCGCATGGGCAGTTGGGATTGTGTTGTTCATGACTTTGTGGTCTGGGACGATCGCATGTATGAACTGTATGGCATTCGGTCCGAAGATTTCAGCGGAACCTACGACGCCTGGAAAGCTGGCGTCCACCCCGATGATTTTCCGGCCTGCCAATTGGCCCTGCAACAAGCGTTAACTGGGGAGAAAGACTACGAAATTGAATTTCGAATTGTCTGGCCAAATGGAGATGTCCGCCATATCGAAGCGTATGCATTAGTTCAGCGAGATGAGGAAGGACACCCGCTACGCATGATTGGAGCCAATGTAGACATTAGCGATCGCAAAGCGCTAGAGCAAGATTTACTGGAACAGCAGCGGTTGCTGGATACGTTTGTCAGCAGCTCCCCCGTTGGGATCTGCGTCATGGATGATCAGTTGCGTTTTACCTTGATTAATGATGCATTAGCCGAAATCAATGGCGTTCCAGTGGCTGACCACATTGGTAAAACGCCGTGGGATATTGTGCCGGATCTAGCCCCCAAACAAAGAGAAGTATTCCAGCAGGTTTTGAGTAAAGGAGAAGCAATTCCTGGATTTGAAGTCGTTGGTGAAACGCCTAAATTGCCAGGCGTCACGCGCACCTGGCTGGCCTCCTATTTTCCCTTGAAGTCGGAGTCTGAGCAGACGATCGGCATCGGTATTATTGTGGTGGAAACGACTGAACGCAGCCGAGCTGAGCAAGCCTTACGAGATAGCGAAGAAAAGTTTCGCCAACTGGCCGAAAATATTCAAGAAGTCTTTTGGCTAACCGATGCCGAGATTAACCAGCTTCTTTATGTCAGCCAAGCCTACGAACAAATCTGGGGACGCAGTTGCGAGAGTTTGACGCGTGATCCGAGCGGGTTTCTTGATACGATTCATCCTGATGATCGTCAGCGAGTGGATCAGGCTCTTGGCCAGCCCGGTGTTCCGTTTGAAATCGAATACCGAGTGGTTCACCCGGATGGCAGCATTCGCTGGATTCGCGATCGCGGTTTTCCTGTATTTGATGCAGATGGGAAGGTGACGCGACGAGCCGGACTGGCACGGGATATTACAGAACGCAAGCAGACCGAAGATCAGCTTCAGGATTTGACCGATCGCCTGGGGCTAGCGGCAAAATCTGCCAACATGGGCATCTGGGAATTGGATTTGGTCAGCGATCGCTTGATCTGGGATGACCGCATGTACGAAATTTACGGCATCCGTCCTGATGAATTTGGCAGTGTTTACGACGCGTGGCAAGCCAGAGTTTATGCGGATGATTTACTGGCAGTTCAAGCGATGGAGCAAAAGGCGCTGGCGGGTGAACAGGACTATGAAATTGAGTTTCGGATCATCTGGCCCGACGGCAATGTCCGTCACATAGCCTCCTATGCGCTGGTGCAGAGAGATGCCAACGGCCATCCTTGGCGGATGGTAGGGGCCAATTTGGATATTACAGAACGCAAGCAGGTTGAAGCCCAACTGATTCACAATGCGCTGCATGACGCGCTGACCGATTTGCCTAACCGCAGCTTGTTGATCAATCGACTAGAACTGGCGATTCACCGCACCCAGCGATTGCCTGACTATCAATTTGCCGTCCTATTCCTCGATTTGGATCAATTCAAAGTCATCAACGATAGCTTGGGGCATCTAGCTGGCGATCAGTTACTGATCACGGTGGCGAGTAAACTACAGCACATCCTGCGTACTACCGATTTGGCAGCCCGTCTCGGTGGCGACGAATTTGTCATTCTGTTAGAAGAAATTGAAGGAATTCAAACCGCTGTGCAGGTCGCGGAGCGCATCTTTGCAGAGTTTGAGACAGCACACCTGATTGATGGGCGCAATATTTTTACCACGACTAGCATCGGCATTGTTTTAGGCTCAGCCGCCTATAGCGATGCCTCGGATCTGCTTCGAGATGCCGATATTGCCCTCTATCGAGCCAAGGCTCAGGGACGAGCCAAGTATGAAATTTTTGATGCAGATATGCACACTCAAGCGCTGAAGCGGATGAATCTGGAGCATGATCTGCGCCGAGCGATTGAACAGCAAGAACTCATTATTCACTATCAGCCGATTGTAACGCTCAGTTCTCAAACCCTGATTGGATTCGAAGCACTGATTCGCTGGCAGCACCCCACGCAGGGATTGGTGTCACCGGCTGATTTTATTCCCATTGCTGAAGAAACGGGGCTGATTGTCGCCATCGATCAGTGGCTACTCCAGGCCGCTTGCCAACAGCTTGCCGGATGGCGATCGCAGTTTCCGGATCGGTCTGATCTCAAGATCAGCATTAACTTATCGTTTCAGGATTTACGTCAACCTGATTTACTGCAAACTATTGTGCAGAGTCTGGAACGCAGCGGGCTGGAGGCTCAATATCTGACACTAGAGATTACTGAAAGCATGCTGATTAAAGATATTGAGAGCACAATCGGCCTGCTGGAACAACTGAGAGAACTGGGTATCCAAATCAGTATCGATGATTTTGGTACAGGTTACTCATCGCTCAGCTATCTCTATAACTTGCCGACCGATTATTTGAAAATCGATCAGTCTTTTGTCCGCACCATGCAACAGGGAGACAAGAATTATAAAATTGTCGAGGCCATTATTGGACTGAGCAACCAGCTAGAAATAGATGCGATCGCAGAAGGAATCGAAACCTCCCAACAGCTTGATTGGCTACAGGAACTCGACTGTGAACTGGGTCAGGGCTACCTGTTTGCCAAACCATTGACGGCTGAAGCGGTCTTTACTCTGCTATCATACGGAACCCAGCGATAACAAACCTGGGTCGTCTCAAAAGGCAATAGAATAGTCATGACATTAGAGGTTTATGGGATTCCCAACTGCGGCACCTGCAAAAAGGCGCTCAAATGGTTAGATGACAATCAAGTTGAGTATGAATTCATTAACACCAAAGAGCAGCCACCCAGCCGTGAGCAAATTGCAGATTGGGTAACGGCATTCGGATCGAAGCCCATGCGAAATACATCCGGTGGTTCTTACCGAGCACTGGGTGAGGAAAAGAAAACCTGGAGCGATGCTCAGTGGGTGGATGCATTTGCCCAAGATGCCATGCTGCTGAAGCGTCCGCTGTTTGTCAAAGACGGTAGCGCTGTGCTGGTGGGATTTCGTGCCAAAGAAGACGAGATTCGCAGCCAACTGGGCGTTTAATGATGCGGTTGCAAACCGCTATATATGAAAGGATGTGACAAGATAGGAGACAGTAATTTGATGATGTTCATTAACTGTTGAGTAACTGATGTCTGCCGCTGATTCTTCTCTTGATCGTCCGTTTCATCGTTTACGTGAACTGCGAAATGGTTTGCTGCGTTTGCACAAAGCCTTACTAGAGTCCGAGCGTGTTGCTTATGAACAGGAGCACGGCCAAATTAGAAATAGAGGCGAATTTTTCCAACTCGTTGTCGGAGACGAGTGGTTTAGCTGGCTGCGACCATTTTCGCAGTTTATTGTCCAAATTGACGAGCTACTCAGCAATAAAGGCGATCCAGCGACCCTTGATCAGGCCAATGAGCTGATTAACGAAGCGCGATCGCTCCTGCATGCAGACGAAAATGGTACGGCGAATGAACAGCGCTACTACCATGCCATCCAGCGCGATCCTGATATTGCGTTCATGCATGCGGAACTCTACAGCATTGCCAGCCAGAAATAATGGGCCGTCATTCGTCTCGATCATTCATTCAGCCCACATCCCAATTCTTGCTTGGCTGTGCCCTATGGGGCTACAAAGAGTGGGTTGGGGATCTGTTTCCGCCGGGTAGCCAAAGCCGAGATTTTTTGTCTCTCTACAGTCGGCGATTAACGGCGGTTGAAGGAAATACCATTTTTTACGCGCTGCCCGATCAGGCAACGCAGGAGCGCTGGGTGAAGCAAACTCCAGCGGGTTTTCACATTTGTCCCAAATTGCCGAAGAGCATTACCCATGCGGGCCTGTTGGAGCCAATGATTCCGGCCATTACTACGTTTTTGGAGCATATGGCACCCCTGCGCGATCGCACTGGGCCATTTTTTGCTCAGCTTCCGCCTAGCTACAATCCGGCGCTGCTGGCTGATCTGGCGGCGTTTCTGAAAGCATGGCCCCATGACCAGGCAGAACTGGCGCTGGAAGTGCGGCATTCGGACTGGTTTAAACCTCCGTATCGGGAGCAGTTAAACCGGATGTTAGCTGATTTGGGGATGGGTCGCGTGCTGCTGGATACTCGGCCCGTTTATGAGTGTGACGACAATCCACAGCAGTTTTCGCAACGGCGCAAACCTGCCGTGCCGCTGCAGCCTGTCGTGACGGCTCCCTTCAGCCTGGTGCGGTATATCAGTCATCCGGAGTTTGATCGCAATCGCAATTATCTGGCCGCTTGGGTGAATTGGATTGCCGCTCAGCTTCAGCAGGGAACTCGCATCTATTTCTTTGCTCACTGTCCGGTGGAGGTGCAATCACCTGCGATCGCACGTTATCTCCAGGCAGAACTCGAACGCCATGCCGTACCCGTGCCGCCCCTGCCGTGGAATCAAGTCGAAGCTGAAACGCCTACACAGCTAAGCCTGTGGTCTTAGTGGACAAAGCGCCAATGGCCACCGTATTACGGTGACCATTGGCGCTTTTAAACAAAAAATATGGCTATCTGCTGAACGAGATAGCCACACTGTGGAAATAAATAAAGTCTAGGTAAGCTGTCGTCGCAAACGAACCTTAGACAATCTCCGAATCGGGTGGGAGCTGCAAATTATCTGGATCCACATAGTGGCAAGTCGCGTCATCCACACAAATTAGCGCCCATCCGGATTCGTCGATGCTAACTAATTTGTATGAGCCTTCTTGAATAAAGAAGCCTTTGTGATTTCTGGTGTCGGGTTTGATTTCGACGCCGTCGATATTTTTAATGACCATAATGACCTAACCCCATAAGATTAACAAGTTTAAGACGAGTTAAAAGGAAACCTCATCTCTTTGTTCACCAAATCTTATCATTAGATTTTCGGATATCTCATGAAGTTATTTAAGTAAATTTTGCGTATCGTAAAGTTCAGGCCAGATTTATTACCGGAAACGACTGACCTGACACGCTTTGTGGGATTGCAAGGGCTAGCCAACTAACCAGCTTTGAACACGCTGTAGGCTCGGCCAATCGGGTTTACGTCTTAATCCATCTTCAAAATTGTTGGCAATTTCCTCCTGCAGCTCTGGCACCATGCTCAGAATTTGACCTGCTGTATCCACATGCTGGCGCACACCCTTCTGCCCTGCTTCCAGCATCGCCATCGCCAGATTGATTCGCGCTTGGGGATCTTGAGGGTTGAGCTTGACGGCTCGCTGAGCTGCTTTATAGGCCGCGTTTGGCTTATCCGTTAGCAAATACAGCCAGGATAAACAGGTCCATGCCGGACTGTTTTTAGGGGCGCGATCGCACACCTCTTTGAACACGGGAATCAATTCCTGGGCATCTTCGCCCGCCTGATACCGCTCTAAACCGGAATTAAACAGTTCCTCCGCCGTTGGTGCCATTATGCACTGTCTACGAGACAACCCGAAAACTATAGCACTTCTGACTAAAAATGAGGCAGTAAATCTAAAAATAGTTTGTGGATAACTCTTTTGATTTGGGGAGAAATGCTATGGGTCGCTATACAATCAAACGCAATTCCAAAAGTAACGCATGGAACGCTACGTTAACGCTGATCCGTATCCTTATCCCTATAACGGTAATTTGCGCCCTGAGAATACGGCCCTAATTATTATTGATATGCAGACCGATTTTTGTGGTCTGGGTGGCTATGTCGATCAAATGGGCTATGACCTGTCTCTCACCCGTGCGCCGATTGGCCCGATTAAAACGGTGCTCAGCCTGATGCGGCAGCAGGGCTATTTTATTATTCATACCCGCGAAGGTCATCGTCCGGACTTGGCCGATTTGCCTGCGAATAAGCGCTGGCGCAGCCAAAAAATTGGAGCGGGCATTGGCGATCCGGGCCCCTGCGGTCGCATTTTGGTGCGGGGCGAACCGGGCTGGGAGATTATCCCCGAATTGGCTCCGCTAGAGGGAGAAGTTGTAATTGATAAACCGGGTAAAGGGTCGTTTTATGCGACCGATCTGGATTTAGTCCTGCATCGTCGGGGCATTCAAAACCTAATTCTGACGGGCATTACAACCGATGTTTGCGTCCACACCACCATGCGTGATGCCAACGACCGGGGCTACGAATGTTTGCTGTTATCAGACTGCACGGGCGCAACTGATTATGGTAATCATTTAGCGGCGCTAAAAATGGTTAAGATGCAGGGTGGCGTTTTTGGTGCTGTGGCAGAGTCCACCGATCTGATTGAGGCGATCATCTAGGGAAAGATATGGATACCGTAACCCTTCAACAGGCTATTCAAATTGACGCTCCACCGGAATTAGAAATTGTCAATATGACCAAGCGGTTTGGCAGTTTGGTCGCGCTCGATCAGGTGTCGATGACGTTAAAGCCCGGTACGTTTCATGCTCTGCTAGGCGAAAACGGAGCCGGCAAAAGTACGCTGGTGAAATGCGTCATGGGCTTTTACAGTCCGACATCTGGCGAGATCAAAGTCAATCAGCAGGCCAAAACGATCCGCAGTCCCAAAGATGCCCATGAGCACGGCATCGGCATGGTGTATCAGCACTTTACCTCTGTCCCGGCTATGACCGTGGCGGAAAATTTAGTCCTCTCGCGCTACGACACCAGCACGATTATTAACTGGAAGCAGGAGTACGAAGCGCTGGAAGCGTTCATGGCGTCGTCACCGTTTCAGGTTGATCTGAAAACGCCCGTCGGCCAACTTGCTGCCGGCCAAAAGCAAAAGCTGGAAATTCTCAAGCAGCTTTACCTGAAAAGTCGAATTCTAATTTTGGATGAACCTACTTCGGTACTGACTCCCGGTGAAGCCGATGAGGTGCTGGGGCTAATCCGAGAAGAAGTCACCGCTGGCAAGCTGAGCGTGTTGCTGATTACTCACAAGTTTCGGGAAGTGATGGCCTTCACGGATGAGGTGACGGTGCTGCGACGCGGTACGCTAGCGGGTCAGGGCATTGTCAAGAATCTCAGTATTGAAGATATGGCGCAGATGATGCTAGGCGAGGAGCGTGAAACTAAGAGCGTTCCCAAAGCAGATCAAGCTGAGCAAAAGCCTGTGCTGGAGATTCGCCATCTTTGCGCCAATAAAGAAAATGGTTTACCTGCGATCGCAGATATTAATCTAACGGTACATGCTGGTGAAATCGTTGGCATTGCCGGAGTATCCGGTAATGGTCAAAAGGAATTAGTGGAGGTTTTGTCGGGGCAGCGATCTCAAACCAAGGGCGAAGTTCTGGTCAACGGTGCAACCTATGGTGCGACCCGTGCAGAAATGTTCCGCCATCGAGTGTTTGCCCTGCCGGAGGAACCGCTGCGCAATGCCTGTGTGCCGCATATGAGCGTGGCTGAGAACATGGCGCTGCGAACGTTTGACCGTCCGCCCCAGTCCAAGGCGAGCTGGCTAATTTGGCGGGTGATTCGGGAAATGGCGGCGGGGCTAATTCAAACTTTTTCGGTAAAAACGCCATCGCCGGATACGCCCGTTGGCAACCTGTCCGGTGGCAACGTGCAGCGGACGGTACTGGCGCGGGAGTTGTCGTCGGAGGACATCCAGTTGCTAATCGCGGCCAATCCCTGTTTTGGCCTGGATTTCTCGGCGGTTGATTTTATTCATCACTCGATTGTGGAAGCCCGCAATCGCGGCGTGGCCGTGCTGCTGGTCAGTGAGGATTTGGATGAACTGCTAACTCTGGCGGATCGCCTGGTGGTAATTAGCGAAGGCGAGTTTGTCTACGAAAGCACAATTCACGATGCCGATCTAAATGAGATTGGTCAAAAAATGGCGGGACATTAGATATGTGTTCTTGACTGTTGGCCGACCAACCGGGAGAAACGTGGGCACTTCATCGTAGGTGAAGTACTCATAGGCTCATCCGCTTTGGTTTGGGGCGTGATGGCTTATGCGATCGCGTCCAATCTCAACTGATACTGATCATTGGTGGGCACACAGACCGCTTTACATCCGGAAATTGCGATCGCTATTTCATGATTGAAGTAGTAGGGCGTTTGCAGCATGGCAATGCTTTCGGGCGGTGGCGGATAAGATTTGCCGGATAGACCAGAATGATAGTGAGGGGGGCGATTCCGTCGGTTAGGATAGACCTAAATCCTCAAATTGAGACATCGCGTTTCCCCCTTAGTCGAAGATTATGACTGAACTACTCCAGCACGCCTTTGCAGAAATTTCAAAGCTCTCAGATGAACAGCAAAATGAAATTGCAACACGACTGCTTGCTGAGTTAGAAGACGAACAAGCTGATTGTTTAGAGGCAACTACAGATGTGCATATCACTTCTATTGCAATACCTGTAGAGTCAGAAACTCCTTTGCAAAAATTCCTGCGCTTATCAAATGTATGGAAAGAGGAAACTCAGCATATCTCAGTTGCAAGTGACATGATTCTTCATCCTGCGTATCAACAAATCATTGCAATGGGAACAAAGGCAATTCCTTTCATGCTGGAGGATATGAAGCAAAACCTAACTCATTGGTTTTGGGCATTACATGTCATAACTGGAGTCAATCCAGTTAAATCTGAAGACGAAGGACGTATTTGTAAAATGACTGAAGCCTGGTTGAAATGGGGTAAGGATCAAGGATATGTCCACGAGCAATTATCCTGATGATTCTGAAGCAATCAAAGCTCAATTGATTGAAGGCTGGCCTAATTTATCAAAGACCAAATTTGAGGTAACAAGTTGCTACTCAGAAGAATATAACTGCTTTGCATATGCAGCAGGTGAAAATGACAGATGGTGGTCACCGTTGCCCTATCCTGGTTATTATTGGCCCCCTGGAGTTCCGAGAGAAAACACATGGGATTCATTTATTGCTGCCTATGAAACACTTGGTTTTGAATTATGTGAAGATGGACAATTGGAAGCAGGATACGAAAAATTGGCCATTTACGGTTCAGAATTTGGACGCCCAAAACATGTAGCTATTCAGTTGAGTGATGGCACTTGGAGCAGCAAGCTGGGGAAACTTCAAGACATCAATCACGAACTTTTAGGACTTGAGGGTAAAGAGTATAGTCAAGTTCAACGTTTTATGAAACGCTCCAGAGCTTAATGATTTTGTTTGTCGTATTAAGTTGCTAAAAGGCTTTTAATTCTCTACATCGATAGGGCACTCTACTAAAAGAGCAAATTGCCGAGCGGTCAATGCTCCCGCAATATTACAGGGTGTCTAGAAATCTATGCTGGCTAGGACGTGGAGTGCATCGCTGATTGGGATTGAGGCCGTTAAAGTTGGCGTAGAAGTGGACGTATCCGGTGGACTCCCTGGCATCGTCGTCGTTGGCTTACCCGATACCGCCGTTCAAGAAGCCCGCGAACGAGTCAAAGCCGCACTCAAGAATTCCGGTTACGTCTTCCCGATGCGGAAGATTGTAATTAACCTTACCCCTGCCGACTTGCGTAAAGAAGGCCCCAGCTTTGATTTGCCGATTAGCATCGCTGTTCTTGCCGCATCTGAACAGGTCAGTCCCCTCCTACTCGGTGATTACCTGTTTCTGGGTGAACTTTCCCTCGACGGCAGCTTGCGACCTGTGGCAGGCGTACTTGCGATCGCAGCTACCGCGAAACAACTCGGCATCAAAGGCTTAGTGGTACCCAAAGATAATGCCCTGGAAGCCGCTGTGGTCAAAGGCTTAGACGTATACGGCTGCAAACACCTTTCAGACGTGGCCGATTTACTAAATAATCCCCATCAGCATCAGCCGATTCAACTGGATGGCGAAAAAGAGCTGGTGCGATCGCAGCTTAACGTTCTGGATTTAAAAGATGTCAAAGGCCAAGCTCAAGCGAGACGAGCGCTCGAAATTGCCGCAGCAGGCGGGCATAATTTAATTTTCGTGGGACCGCCAGGAAGCGGCAAAACCATGCTGGCGCGACGTTTACCGGGGATCTTGCCGCCGCTCAACTTTGCCGAAGCGCTGGAAGTCACCCAGGTACATTCCGTAGCGGGTCTACTGCGCGATCGCGGCAGCTTGGTCAGTCAGCGTCCCTTCCGCAGTCCGCACCATTCGGCTTCTGGCCCTTCCCTCGTTGGTGGCGGCAGCTTTCCTAAACCGGGTGAGATTTCTCTGGCCCATCGTGGGGTGCTGTTTCTGGATGAGCTGACCGAGTTTAAGCGAGACGTATTGGAATTCCTGCGCCAGCCACTAGAAGACGGCATGGTGACAATTTCCCGCACTCGCCAAACTGTCCAGTTTCCGGCCCAGTTCACCCTGATTGCCAGCACCAACCCCTGTCCCTGCGGTTACTTTGGCGATACGGTGCAGGCTTGTACCTGTACGCCACGGGGCCGGGAGCAGTACTGGGCCAAGCTATCCGGGCCACTGATGGATCGGATTGACTTGCAGGTGATGGTCAATCGCCTTAAACCAGAGGAAATGACGCAGCAACCCCAAGGCGAACCTTCGCAGCCTGTGCGCGATCGCGTTCAGGCTGCCCGCGATCGCACCCGTCAGCGATTTCAGGATGAACCGATCCAGTGCAACGCCGAAATGCAGAGCCGTCACATCCGCAAGTGGTGTGCCCTTGATGATACGTCTCGCACACTACTGGAAAATGCGATTCGCAAACTTGGTCTCTCTGCCCGTGCCACCGATCGCATTCTGAAGGTTTCCCGCACAATTGCTGATTTGGAGGGGGTCGCCGAATTACAGGCTCACCATGTCGCGGAAGCAATTCAATACCGCACGATTGACCGTATGCAGTAATTCTTCGACTCGCAGATTTATAAGGTGCATCCCGTTGGTAGGGACACGGCATTGTGTCACCCGACGTAAGGGTATGCCCCTAGTGCGACGTAAGGTTATGCCCCCGATGTCGATTTGCGGCGGCAGGACTTGCGATAGGTCATCTGCAAGGTTCGAAGCGCATGAGCATCTAAGCCAGAGCAGACAAGTCGAGCAATCACCTGTCCAGAGTGATTTTCAATCACCCATGTCAGAGCGCTCGGATCGAGATGCACGGTGACCATCTGTCCAGCATAGGGACGACCGACCGAATAATTGCGGTTGTACACCGAAATCTGCCCCGTCTGACTCACCTTGCGAGACCAGCGATGGCCCGCTAGATGAGCCAATGCCTGCGCGACATGCCACTGCTCGGCTTCCGTGTCAGGCGCATAGGCTCTGCCGCCGTGAGCTAAGGCGGGGTAGTATTGGTCGCGAGGGCGCTGATGAGGACAACTGGGGTAGAGCGTGCGCTGGACTGTTGCCGCTTGGTCTAATCGAGCTTGCAGCGTCTGCAAGTTGGCACAGGTGGCGGGTTCAATCCAGCTTTTGACCACGCCATGAGCCCGTTCAACTTGGCCATTCTGCTGGGGACAGTAGGGTCGATTGTGGATCACCTCAATGCCGAGTCCGCTCAACCAGAGTGTCAGTGGCGAGGGCAGGGCGTGGCAGTTGCCCCATGGCGATCCGTTATCGACCCGCAGCGCTTGAGGTCGTCCCCAGCGGGTAAATACCCGGCGCAGGGCTGATTGCACGTCCGAGGCTGGGACGGCTTCAAAGACGTAGTGGGGGAAAAACTTCGCTTTGTAAGAGCGCTCCACTGTGTTCATCAATGAGTGAAATCCAACTCGCTGGCGTGCCGTCAGCCAACTGCTGATGAGACGTGGCATCCAGTTGCCAAACCTGATGCACCTGCTGGGCTCGCTCTCGGGTCACAGGCGGATGCTGCTCCCGCAGTGGGTTGAGGTGCTGCTGGCGAAACCAACGCTGCAACGTTCGCTCATGCGGCACCCATAACGCCTGATACCGCTGTCTGAGCACCACCCGAATCAAGCCTGCACCCCAGCCTCGATGATGGCGTTTCAACCACAGCGCACTGCGATAGATCAAACGCTCACAGCCAAATCCCCGCCGCAGACGCCCCTCTCCCCTCAACGCGAGTCCGGCTTCGCCCCTGTCGCGGTACCGTCGCCAGATCTGGCGCACACCCCAGTAGGACAGCGAGAGGGATCCGGCAATGGCGGCTAAGGTCTCGCCCTGCTGATGCCGTTCAATGATCTCATGCCGGATGGGCACAGCAATTGCTTTAGCCATGGCTCTCTCCTTCCTCAATATCGGAGAAACTCTTACCTCTGTATTAGCGCTGAATTCGGACAACAGGGGTATAGTTTTGTGGCGCATCAGGGGCATACCCTTACAGCGCGTGACACATTGCCGTGTCCCTACAGATGAAACGATTGACAGGCTATTTAATCCATAATCCTTACTGTGGTAGAAAGCTGGAGTCTAAAACGTCTATAACCGAATATGGACAGGATTCTGGAAACATATCTGGGGATAATTCCGTTTCCGCACTGGCCTGTTCCACTGCATCGGCATAGCATTCGGCAAATACCTCTGTTAGGTAAGGCTTAAGGCTGGGGGAATCGCGCAGGAGTTTGCGAATCCGTCTGCGATGTTCAACAATGCTGCCATTCCAACTACCGCTGCGGTGTTGAGGCTGATACTGCCACTTCAGCAAATGCGTCAAGACGATCACGAGATTGCTCTCCAAAGCTTGGCGATCCCGTCGCGCCATGTTCTTAAATTCCTCAATCACATTCTCCCAGTCAACGCTGGCGTAGTCTCGACGCTGCAACTGCTCAACCGTTGCCTCAATCCACTGGAGATAGTCGGCGTGGTATGGGCTTGACTGATCAACTTCGGTGCCTTTTACCATTGCTAAGCCTCACTCATTCTTGGCTTGATTGCCACTGTGATTAACTCCGGCTAGCAGCCAGATTACGGAACAGCGTAAACTGCGGCTCAAACAGCAAGCGCACGGTGCCGACTGGGCCATTCCGGTGCTTGGTAATGATTACCTCGGCAATACCGCGATCGGGGGTATCTGGATCGTAATACTC
This sequence comes from Thainema salinarum CENA647, assembly GCF_057732415.1. Classification (NCBI taxonomy): domain Bacteria; kingdom Bacillati; phylum Cyanobacteriota; class Cyanophyceae; order Leptolyngbyales; family Leptolyngbyaceae; genus Thainema; species Thainema salinarum. Next base: position 3,810,162 of record NZ_JBYJZJ010000022.1, on the reverse strand, counting down.
TTCCCGATACAGCATCATGATCAGGTCTGCATCCTGCTCAATCGCACCTGAGTTGTGAGATACAAGACCGTCGGCTAGCCAAGATGAGGTTTCTGGAACCGTCAGGTCATAAACCATCTCTTCACCAGCAGGTTCAATGGAGACAATTTCATCCCAGAACAGATCAGTTGTAGCTAAGTCTGCCAAAACATTGCTGTTGAGCAGTTCAGCATAATTCGCCATAACAGTACGAGAAGGCGCAAATTTGAAATGAGCGCTACCGCCATAGGCTGTTCCTCGCATTGCAGCCATTTGACGATGAGAAATCTGTTGCTGTGCCATTTCAGCTTTGACTAGCTTAAACACCTCTTGAGGAAGCGTGTCTCGATTCGGATTTGCTTGAACTAGGCTTAATCGCTCTAACAAAGCTTGAGCAGGCTTAACTCGTGGGCCAAATGCTCCAACCTGATCTAAGAATCGCTTTTGTTGCTCACTACCTTGTACGCTTACGGAATAGCACTGGCTTGGCTGCCATCGGACTGTTGATTGAATCCCTAACCGTAGTAGTAAAGCCGCCACATCATGCGCCAATTTATGGCTGATTGTCGAGAAGAAGACGGCATGATCACCTCGTCCTTGCGATCGCACAGAAATGCAGCCATCCGTTGCCCACAAATGTCTAAGCAATAGGCCAATTTGTTGATTAGAGAGACAAAACACAGCTTCAGGAATGCGCTTTTCCGCTGATCGCTGGCCAAAGATCCCTAACTCTCTCAGCCATTGATTAACGCCAGTTGGATGCCACCGATTGCCGTTACCTGAAATTAGTAACTGATGCCAGTTACCTTTTCCTGGATAGCGTTTGACTGTACAACCAAATTCCTGAATAGCAGCTTGCGTAACTAGCTCACTGTTTTCCTCAGAAGCCGTGGTATAGCGCATTGGACGACCTTTTAGGTAGCTGCCATCGCCGATAAGCTGACCTAGTAAAGCCACTCTTAAGTCAGGCCACTGCTCCGGATAGCTTGGTTCTGGCAATTGCCTTGCAACCGCAATCCGATGACCAAGCTTCAGATCTTGTAGTCTCTGCCAACCATCTAGGGTATAGAGCCGATGTTTTGCGGTTGCTCGGAGAACTTTACCGCTGCGAGTCTTTAGCTCATAGATTGGTTTACGACCAACAGCCCAGACTAAATCAGACTCGGCTTTGACCAATTTACCCTTCGCGTCCATGCTGATCACTTCAGGGGTTGTGCCAACCAGCTCTTGAATAGGGACTCGACGACCATCAGCCAGCACCACAAGCGTGTCACCCGTGACGCATTCTCGCAGGTCGCTCATCATTGGGCGTTTATTGGTACGTGATTCAACACCTCGGCTGAGCTGAGATAGGGCAATTACAGGCACATTTAATTCTCGTGCCATCCCTTTTAGCGATCGCGTTATTTTCGACAGTTCCTGTACCCGGTTATCACCGGAGCCTTCCATGAGCTGTAGATAGTCAATCAAGATTAAACCCAATGCGCCACCCGACTCTGCCTGAAGGCGACGCGCTTTTGAGCGCATTTCGGTCACAGAAATATTGGGTGTATCGTCAATAAAAATCGGTAACTGCGACAGGCCACTAATACCGTGTCCGAGAGGTTCCCACTCGTTTTGGCTAATCCGTCCGGCGCGTAGGCGACCGCTCTCGATTTGCACCTCGCTTGACAGCATCCGGTAAACGAGCTGTTCTTTAGACATCTCTAAGCTATAGACCGCCACGGGTAACTTATGAAATGCGGCAATATTACGAGCAATGTTGAGTACAAAGCTGGTGTTGTGAACACAGATGTCGTTGGCGACGAAGTTGTGGGTTTCTGGAATGGTCAAGTCATAAACCTGTTTTTCGCCCTGGGGTTCAATGGCGACGATTTCATCCCAGTACACATCACTGGTAGCGATATCCTGTAGTTCCCGATGTTCCAAGACGGTCGCCAGCGCAAATAAGCGATCGCGACTGAGTGCCCGCTTACCAACATGAATATTGCTGGTGCCTTGAAGTCCTGCACGAGTTGCTAGTGATTTCCACGACTCGGTTCCTTTTGCCGTTTGCAGCACGTCCCAAATTTCAACTGGAATCAGATCTCGATTGGTCTGATAGCGACGATTCATCAGAGCTGCCTCGACAGTTGCGATCGCAGTTTCTTTGCCGAAAATGCCAATCTCACTAATAAACGTCTTGATGGAATTTGCATCGGTGATATCCAGTTGCCACGCGGGTCGCTGACCATCGAGATACTTAACCTGACGAGCTTTCAACCGAGCAATAATGCCAAACCGCAGGAGTAGGTGTTGAACTTGGCGGGCCAGCTTTTCGCTAACTGAGGCAAATCCTAACTGTGCCTGTCCGCTTGCCAATAGGGTTGCCCAACCATCAGTGGCAAACAGGCGGTTTAAGAACAGAGCTAACTGAGATCGCACCAGCTTGAACACGCCATCTGGCACTGTTTTGTGATGAGCAGACTTACCCCATAAACCTTGCTCTTGCAGCCACACTGCGAGGGAATTGGGACTCATCCAACGAATCGCTGCAAAACCATTGGGGGCCAGATGAGTTGGAGAGACATCTAGTAACGTACAGAGTTGATTAAATGTCTCTAAACTTGGAGCACAGCCACCTTGCAACCAATGCGTCACGAGGGATGGACTAACACTCAACTGTTCCGCTAGCCATCGCCCAGTTTTGCCCGCTAGCTGTACCTGCTGCTTTAATGCTTGTCCAAATGCGAGTCGCTGCTGCTGAACTTGCTCATTGTCTGCTGTAACATAGAGCGTCGGTGTACGCTGACCTTGAGACGTTTCAAGCCGAACTTTGACACCCGGAAACTGTAAAGCAGCGTTGGTGAACTCCTCTTGTAGCTGAGAATTTTGATTCGTGAACTGGGGTGACGTACCTGTCAAACAGCCATCGCCAATTAGATAAGCCAGCAGCTTAACCTGATGCTCCGGCCAAACGTCCTGACCGAACACGGGTAAAGAGCGAGGCACCGCAATTTTTTGGCCAACCTGCACATTTGCCAGCGGTTGCCAGCCTTGGATCGTCAAATAAGGATGGCTGAGCGTGGTCTCAATTGTGCGACCGGAACGAGTTCGAACTTTAAAAACGGGTTTAACCCCATCATCGACATAGGCACTCGGCTGAGTCAGTTGAAACCGCCAGTGATCATCCAGCGTCAGCAAATCGGCCTGTTGGGCCGCATAAATTTCGGCAATGGTTTTGATGCTACCGTCAGCGAGCAAAATCTCGGCGTCATAGCTGAGGCACTTACCCATTGACGGTCTGCCAGCCGCGATAATCAGGTCAGAACGCTGAAAACCCTGAGTCATGGCGTCTAAATCATAAAAACCGCAGGAGATCCCTGGCATCACCATGCCTGTTGCCCGTCCTTCGATATCGGCGAAGGTGTCGGTCAAAATATCAGACGTGGAGGTCAAACCCTGAGTGGGCCGATCCTGAGTAATGCTGAAAACCTTTTGTTCGGCTAGATCTAAGATTTGCTCTAGGGGTACGTCGCCCTCATAGCCCATCTGCGCCACTTCGCCGCCGATTTGGATCATCTTGCGGCGAATCGCCTTGTCCATCACTAAGGCGGCGTACTGGTCGATATTGACCGCGCTGACCGTGCGATCAACCAGCTGCGCGAGGCGGCTTTGACCACCGACCTTTTCTAGTTGATTTTGATCTTTTAGCCAAGCGGTGAGGCTCATTAAATCTGTAGGCCGTCCTTGAGCATGCAGCGCAATCATCGCTTTGTAGATTTGTTGATGAGCACTGATGTAAAAGGCGTCTGGGCGCAGGATTTCCATGACCCGCGTAATCGCCTCCGGATCGAGCAGAATTCCTCCTAAAATGGCCTCCTCAGCATCAATATTTTGTGGTGGTAAACGGTCGAGATAGGTTTGAAACTTTGGCTCTTGAACCATTGGTGACGAGGAGGTTTGCTCAGATTGATGGGCACGGCGGTGCTGTGATGGCTGCCGTCGAAGCTTTATATTACCGTCTTGATTTGGAACTTGAGCAGTCATACGAGAAACTTATAATAATAGTTTTTATGTACTACTATTATAGTTCGCTGCGATCGCAAGCGGCAAAAGCTCAGGGTCGGCAAAAAGTGCGATCGCATATTTCCTGTTCAGGATGATGCTTGCCCACAGCATGGGGCACTGCTTAGTTTTTAGTCGCTCAGCGCTTCCCCAGGAACGCGACTTTGCAGCCATTTACAGCCATTTATAAGTTTTCACCCTCTTGCGGCTGAAATTCTTGGCAAACCGCAAAGCCATACTGTTTGAAATAAATGCGATCGCGTTTAACTTCTGCTGCTTCGGCAATCAAGCATTCTCCTAGTGGTGCATCGAGAGACACGGTTTGTTCTACAGCGCTCAGATTGAAAATGCAGGTCAACGTTTCAGTTTCGTTCCAGCGCTCAAACCAGAGAATCGCATCATCTGCTCGAATGAAGCGAAATTCGCCGTGTCGTAGAGCTAAATGCTGGTTGCGGATAGCCAACCAGCGACGGGTCAGCCAGAGACAAGACTGAGAATTTGCTTCAGATTGGTCTACTGCTAACGGACGGTGGCGTACATCTAGAGGTAACCAGGGTTCTACTGTGGAAAAGCCACCGTGGGGATGGTCTGCTTGCCAGGGCAAGGGGGTGCGGGCACCATCGCGACGAGGATGGTGTGGCCACATGGCGATGTCTGCCGGATCAACAAGGCGCTCGAAGGGGACTTCGCCGTGGGGCAATCCTAGTTCTTCTCCTTGGTAAATGAACCCGTTGCCGGGTAAGGTTGTGACCAATACAATCAGCAGCTTAGCGGCAGCAGGATCGCCATCTTCTCCAGCTAGGCGGCTGACCGCACGAATTGAATCATGATTGGAAAAGGCCCAGCCCGGCCAAGCAGTTGGTTCATGCTCAAAGACGGTTTCCACTGCTTGGCGAATCAGTGATGGTGTCAGCTTGGGGCCAAAGAAAACAAAGCTATAGGCAGTATGAAATCTGCGATCGCGCGCCGTATAGTTGGCCATTACCTCCAGTTCGTCGGCGCTCAAAATCTCTGCTAAGCCCATCGTGCCAGGGTACTGGTCAAATAGCTCCCGGCGAATACGCTCAACGAAATCTAGATTTTTCGGCTGCGTGATATCGTGCTGATGAATTTGCCGAAAGTAGGGTTTCTCCAGTCGAATCGGCTTGGGATTCACTGGATTATCCGGCAAGGCCGGATCGTGCATGAAGTAATTGGCCACATCAAAGCGAAAGCCATCAACGCCCAACTCCAGCCAAAAGCGACCCACATCCAGCAGGGCCGCCTGCACGTCGGGATGATGAACATTAAGGTCGGGCTGGGCCGCTAAAAAGTTGTGTAGATAATACTGCTGTCGATGGCTATCCCAAGCCCAGGCGACGCCACCAAAACGAGATAGCCAATTGTTGGGCGGCATGCCGTCGGGTTTAGGATCGGCCCAGACGTACCAATCAGCCTTTTCATTGGTGTGATTCTGATGACTAGTTTGAAACCAGGGGTGCTGGTCAGAGGTGTGTGACCAAACCTGATCGATAATGACCTTCAGCCCCAGCTCGTGGGCGTGGTTCAGCAGGTGGTGGAAATCATCCAGGGTGCCAAACCGAGGATCGACGCCGCAGTAATCAGCGACATCATAGCCAAAGTCCTTCATGGGTGACGGATAGAACGGGCAAATCCAGATGCCGTCAACGCCGAGCGAGGCAACGTACTCTAGCTTGGCGATGATGCCAGGTAAATCGCCTACACCGTCTCCGTCGCTATCCATAAAGGAGCGGGAATAAATTTCGTAGAGTACTGCTCCGCGCCACCAAGGCAGCGCAGCGGGAGATGAGGCCGAGGAATCAGTCATCGCAACCTATTGTGACTTCAGTAATAGTTTGGGGAACGGTTTGAGAATTCACTGCGTGGAATGAGCTGGCAGATTCTCGTGCTCCCGACGCTATCCTGAGATTTGAGGCTGAAGCAGCAACATGATGGCTCTAACTATCACAAATGACAGCGTTACCCACAGCAGCGTTAAGTTGAGTCGCATGGTTTTTCCTAGTTAACGTTATTTATTTCAGTTCATTCGATATTCCCTCGATTCGCGCCTCCAACTCCTCTTTCTGTGGTCAAGGCTGCGGATCGTCCTTAATACAGATTTGGTCTATGGATCTGTGAGGCAGATGAAATTTGTGAGATGGATGTAGTGCTGGGTCAAATCAGCTTTGATGGTTGATATGTCGCGCTTTGCGCGACATATCAACCATCAAAACCCACCAAAACAACGTTGATAAACCAGTAGGAAGGGCTGAGCGGTGGATTTTAGGTTTTGGGTACTAGGTGCTGGGTTTTGGGTATTAGGTGTTGGGTCTTTGCAGCCTTTAACTCCTCACTCTTCACTCCTCTCGCCTTCCTTCTCTTCAGTCGAGGCCTAGGTTTATTGGATGTTTGGACGGTTGGGCTAAAACTCCATATTTGGGGGCAAACAGCATGATCACAATAAACAGGAGGGTCAGCAGTACTACAATGGCACCGCCCGTTGAAATATCCAAGTGATAGCTGAAGTAGGTGCCTGCTACGCAAGAGAAAACGCTGCTGACAATGGAAATGCCTAACATGTGGTCAAAACGGTCGGTCAGCAGATACGCAATCGATCCTGGTGTGACTAGCATGGCGATGACTAAAATGATGCCTGCGGTCTGTAGTGCAGCCACGATGGTTAGAGCCAGCACCGACAGCAATGTGTAGTACATGATCTGGGTATTCAGACCAATAGCCTTGGCGTGGTTGGGGTCAAAACAAAATAGCAGCAGGTCTTTGCGTCTCAGCAAAACGACGACTAGGGTAATGCCGCCTGCAATCAAGGTTTGAATGATGTCTGATTGGGAGATGCCCAGTACATTACCAAACAGAATATGGAACAGGTCAATATTGCTGGGAATTTTCGTCGCCAGCACAATACCTAAGGCAAAGAAGCCTGTAAACACTACGCCAATGACGGCGTCCTCCTTCAAGCGGGTTTTGGATTTGACGTAACCAATGGCCACTGTGGCCCCAAAGCCGAACAGAAATGCGCCGATCGCAAAGGGAATATTGAGAGCATAGGCTACTACGACTCCCGGCACTACGGCATGGGAAATAGCATCTCCCATGAGAGACCAGCCTTTGAGAGTAATGTAACAGGAGAGGACGGCACAGACTAGGCCAACAAAGGCGCTGACCCAAATCGCTTTAATCAAAAATCCATACTGCAACGGTTCTACTAACCAGTTCCAGAGCGAAAAAGTCGCAATCAGATCCATTACGCGTCAGCCTCCTTGTGCGTCTGTTGTCGCAGGGACGCAACGGGTAAGCCCCCAAAGGTCATTGAGAGATTTTCTTCGGTAAACGTTTCTTCGGTGGTGCCAGAGGCCAGGATCGTGCGGTTGAGTAGAATAGTGCGATCGCAAAATGTTGAAACTGAGGTTAAGTCGTGGGTCGAAACCAAAATGGTGTGTCCTTCATCCCTGAGCTGCATGAGCAGGTCGATGATGCCCTTCTCGGTTTTTACATCTACTCCCGTAAAGGGTTCATCCAGCAAAATTACTTTGCCTTCCTGCGCGAGTGCCCGTGCTAAAAAGGCTCGCTTTTTCTGGCCACCCGACAGTTCTCCAATTTGCCGATGGCGAAACTCTACCATTCCCCCCCGCTCCAAGCTTTCCATCACCAAGCGACGATCTTTGGGGCTGGGAATGCGCAGCAGGTTCATGTAGCCATAGCGACCCATCATCACCACGTCAAATACGCTCACCGGAAAATTCCAGTCCACTTCATCAGACTGGGGCACGTAGGCCATCAGCTGCTGCTTTTGTGCCTTTTTGATGGGGAAGCCACCAATCCGCACACGGCCTTGACTGGGCTGTAAAAAACCCATAATGGATTTGAACAGGGTAGACTTGCCGCCACCATTAGGGCCGACTAGGGCGGTAATGGTACCGGGTTCAACTGTACAGGTGGCGTTGTAGAGGGCAAGTCGAGCGTTGCTGTAGGTGACGCTGATGTTGTCGATGGAGATGTCGAGTTTTGGGAGGGTTGTTTGCATGGGATTTAGGTCTTAGGTTTTGGGCTTTAGGTATTGGGGTAAAAGGTTCAGTGAATATGCAAAATATATGGAATTTCGTTATTGCTGATTGTCATTGCTGAGTTTTGCTGCCCGCGAGTAGGCCGTTGGAGATGACGCGGGCGTCGTATTCCAGTAGGTCTAAAAAGGTGGGTACAGGGCCTTCTGGGGCGGAGAGAGAATCGACGTAGAGATTGCCGCCAAATCGGGCTCCTGTCGTCTGTGCGACCTGTTTTTGGCTCTCATCGCTCACCGTACTTTCGCAAAAGATGGTGGGCACGTCATTTGCTTTGACTTGCTCAATGACGTTTTGGACTTGTTTAGGGGTAGATTGCTGCTCGGCGTTAATTGGCCACATGTAGATTTCTTTCATGCTGTAGTCACGCGCCAGGTATGAAAACGCGCCTTCGCAGCTCACCAAAAAGCGTTGATTAGCAGGTACCTGCTCTAGGTCAGCTACGAGCTGGGCATCAATGGCCCTCAGTTTCTCGCTATAGGCTGCGGCATTGGCGTTGTAGGTTTCAGCATTCTCAGGATCGAGTTCCACAAAAGCTTTGCGGATATTTTCGACGTAGATGAGGGCATTACGGGGCGACATCCAGGCGTGAGGGTTGGGTTTGTCGGTGTAAGGCCCTTCGGCGATGGGAATAGGCTCAATCCCTTCTGTGAGCAGCACGGATGGCACATCCTCCACATTGCCCAAGAATTGTTCAAACCAGCGCTCCAGATTCATCCCGTTGTAGAGCAGCAGGTCAGCATCCTGGGCTTTGGCAATATCGCTGGGAGTCGGCTCATAGCCGTGGATCTCGGCTCCAATGCGGGTAATAGATTCGACAGCTAGTTTGTCTCCCGCTACGTTTTGCGCTAAGTCGGCCAAAACAGTGAATGTGGTCAAAACCTTTTTTTTGCCTTCAGTTTCAGCGTCCGTACTGGTAGCGGTTTGAGCACTGCTAGAGGAATCGGTGGGAGCCGTAACCTGGTTGGTGGTGCAGCCCGCTAGCCATACGCCCAGCATTAGACCAGCTGCTAGAAGCATGCTTTTAGGGGAAAAAAACGTTGCCATAGAAAATGAGAACTTATTTCATAATCGTTTCATATTTCATATTTATCTCATAATTGACAAATGGTCTACCCTAATTCGGGCTATTGTGGATTTCGTGGGAAAAAATGGAGTTTTGCTGGTTGTGGTCTATCCGTCCGGAAATGTACAGTATCTTCTGATTAACGGCGCGATTGGTGTGGGGATTGCTGCTGATGCTGTAATTGCTACCGTTGGCCGATTTCGGCGCTTTGAAAGTATCCGGGATGCTTTAACCTGGGCCGCTGCAATTGGGTTGACGCACACTGTCTTTCCCATGATTGGGCTGATTGGGCTGTGGTATGCGGCCAGTTCTTTCCCATCGCTAAAAGCGGGCATTTATGGGGTGGGGTTTTTGGTGATGGTTTGGTTTATTGCTGAAGTGCTCCGGGAAATCGCTGGTCTAGGTGGCGATAGCGATGAGGAGGATGAAGCCGAGGTCGAAAACGATTTTTTCTACCAGTTTTTGGCGAATCACTCTAAATTTTGGGCAGCGGTTTGGGCGGTTTCCATTGATGCGCTGGTGACAGGTCCCGGCAAAACTGCTGCGACTGCTCAGTGGACTCAAGCCCAGGTGCTAGGCAGTTTCCCTCTGGTGGGCCTAGTCGTATTTGGTTTGGTGATGCTGAGTGCGTGGCCTGCGATCGCACTTCGCAGACACTGGCAGGACAATAAATTTGATGATCCGCGAGGATTAGCTCGGTTTACGGCGATTGGTTCCTGGGTAGAACTCAGCATTTTTTTGTACTTTGCTTACCTAGCCGTTTCTGAAATGGTGATCGCTCTCGGCGTTCATCCGTTTATCAGTGAATTTGCGATCGCTGGTCTGTTTAGTCTGATGACGGCGGGAATTTTGCTAATTGTCCTGTGGGAACGAGTTTGGGAAAATCAACTGAATGAAGCTAAAGACTTGCTGAAGCATTAGGTTATGTTTCAGCTCCAGGCGGCTGGTACAGCGCGCTACATTAACCATGAACCCAGCAAAATGAGTAGGTAGCCTAATAGTTGAATATATGTTGAGCTTGATTGCATCACGCTCACGAACAGATACAAAAGTCAAGGGTTTAGTGATAGTTCAGTCCAGCCTTTCAGTATCAATGCTAGGATTTGCCAAGAAGAAGAAAGGTTGAAAGAAAAAAAGGACAGAGTTCTAAATGGCAGAAATTGAAAAGTCGATATCCATTGATGGACGGGATATTCGGCTCCGGTTAAACCTGCTCGCACCTCAGGCAGGTGGTTCGGTGTTAATTGAATCCGGCGACACCGCTGTTTTGGTGACAGCGACCCGGTCGGGTGGTCGTGAAGGGATTGACTTTTTACCTCTACTAGTTGACTACGAAGAGCGGCTCTACGCTGCCGGACGCATCCCTGGCGGCTTCCTGCGGCGAGAAGGTCGTCCCCCTGAAAAAGCGACTCTAGTAAGCCGTCTGATTGACCGCCCCATGCGGCCTCTATTTCCCTCGTGGCTGCGGGATGATATTCAGATTGTTGCCACCACCTTATCAATGGATGAGGGCGTGCCGCCGGACGTTCTGGCTGTGACCGCTGCGTCAATGGCGGTGCTGCTGGCGCAGATTCCGTTTAAGGGGCCAATGGCTGCCGTGCGCGTCGGCTTGCTGGGCGACGATTTTGTGATTAACCCCACCTACGATGAAGTCGAGAAGGGGGATTTGGATCTGATCGTTGCGGGTTCGCCCGATGGCGTAATCATGGTGGAAGCTGGTGCAAATCAGCTACCGGAGCAGGACATGATCGAAGCCATCGACTTCGGTTATGAGGTTGTTCAGGATTTAATCAAAGCGCAGAAGGAAATTCTCGCTGAGCTAGGTCTAGAAATCGTCACGGAAGAACCACCAGAGGTGGATTCGACGCTGGAGGACTTTATCCGCGATCGCGCCACTGATCCGATTAAAAGCATTCTGACTCAGTTTAAGTACACCAAGGCTGAGCGGGACGCTGAGCTAGACAAAGTCAAAGAGCAAATCGCGATTGAAATTGAAGAATTACCGGACGAAAATCCGGTTTATCTAGCCACGGTGGAAGATCCGAAGGCGGTTGGCAAGGTTTTCAAGAGTGTTACCAAGCAGCTGATGCGGGCTCAGATCATCAACGACAATGTGCGCGTGGATGGCCGCAAACTGGACGAAGTGCGACCTATTTCCTGTCAGGTGGGGCTACTGCCCAAACGGGTGCACGGTTCCGGTCTATTCCAACGGGGCTTGACTCAGGTGATGTCGGTTGTCACTCTGGGAACGCCGGGCGATGCTCAAGAAATGGATGACTTGCATCCCGACGAGCAGAAGCGCTATCTGCACCACTACAACTTCCCACCTTACTCTGTCGGGGAAACGCGCCCAATGCGCTCTCCGGGACGGCGTGAGATTGGTCACGGTGCGCTAGCTGAGCGGGCACTGGTTCCCGTTTTACCGGATCAAGTTGATTTTCCGTATGTGATTCGGGTGGTTTCCGAGGTTTTATCTTCCAACGGTTCCACCTCAATGGGTTCCGTGTGCGGTTCCACTTTGTCTTTGATGGATGCCGGGGTGCCCATTTCCAAGCCCGTCAGCGGTGCGGCGATGGGTCTGATTAAAGAAGGCGACGAGGTTCGCATCTTAACTGACATCCAGGGCATCGAAGACTTCCTGGGCGACATGGACTTCAAGGTGGCAGGTACTGATAGCGGTATCACAGCGCTGCAAATGGATATGAAGATTACGGGATTACCTATGCAGGTAATCGCTGATGCAATTCATCAGGCTAAACCCGCTCGTCTGCACATCCTCAGCAAGATGCTCGAAACGATCAATCAGCCTCGGCCCCAGCTTTCAGCTTATGCACCACGTCTGATTAGCTTCAAGATTGATCCCGATCAGATCGGGATGGTGATTGGCCCTGGCGGTAAGACGATTAAGGGTATTACTGAGCAGACTGGCGCAAAGGTCGATATCGATAATGACGGTACCGTTACAGTTTCCTCTATCGACGGGGAGAGTGCGGAGAAAGCCCAGCGAATTATTCAGGGTATGACCAAGAAGCTAGAAGCGGGCGAGGTCTACGCGGGTAAGGTGACGCGCATTATTCCTATCGGTGCCTTTGTGGAAGTGCTACCTGGTAAAGAAGGGATGATTCACATCTCACAAATTGCCGATTATCGCGTTGGCAAAGTTGAAGATGAATTGTCAGTGGGCGAAGACGTGATCGTCAAGATTCGCGACATCGACAACAAGGGCCGGATTAACCTGACTCGGTTAAACATTCATCCTGACGAAGCAGCCGCAGCACGAGCAGCAGCGGCGAACTAAGTGACCCCAGCCATTTATGGCTAGGCAGGGGCAAATGGCTATCTGCCTCTGTATAAGTTGATAAAAAAGGGAGCATGAGACGATCTCATGCTCCCTTTTTTATCAACTTATGTAGCATCGGCAAAATTCAGTGATTCACTTTTCGAGAGATGACCTAGAATGGCAGCCATTACTGTGGGACTCAATCGAAAAGCCATGATTGTTCTGCCAAAAAACAGACATCAAAATCCAGATGCAACGAGCGCTGTAGCTATTCGCGATCGCATTTTTCTCGTCAGCGCCAAATTTGTAAGTGTGGCCGCAACGGTGATGCTGATCAGTGTATGCGGTGGAAGTGCGATCGCAGCTTTGCAGCTTGAAGATAGTGGCGCAGACGTGGAGCATTTGCAGCGACAGCTCCAGGCGGCTGGATTTTATAGTGGCTCAATTACGGGCTACTTTGGCCCGCAGACGCAGGCAGCGGTTGAGCAGTTTCAAGCTGCTTATAGTTTGGCCGTTGATGGCATTGCGGGCAATCAAACCCTCGAAATCCTGTCGGCGGCGGTGAGTGAAGCGGAAGCTGGCCGCGATTTGAGTCAAACAGGCGGATTGGCCCAGGGCAGTCAGGGGCCAAGTGTTGCGGAACTGCAAACGTTATTGCGCGAAGCGGGAATCTATAACGGTTCGATTACCGGATTTTATGGTGAAGAAACCGATGCCGCTGTGCGTCAGTTTCAGGCTTCAGCCGGACTGGGCGTGGATGGGATTGCCGGACAGCAAACGTTGACGGCACTGCGTTCGACTTCAAGTAATCCCGCGAGCGCTGAACCGCCCAGCTTGAATCCGGGCTTGGATGCCGATCAGGTGCGGCGGCTACAGGAAGATTTAGCCAGTCTTGGCTATTACGCGGGTGCCGTTGACGGGGTCTATGGCCCGCAGACTGAAGCGGCGGTGCGCGAGTTTCAAGCCGCGTATGAGCTGACGGTGGATGGGATCGCCGGATCGAATACTCGGGCGACGTTGGAGCAGCATACTGAAACCGCTAGCGCGTCAACTCCAGCACCCATTACACCAGAGTTCACAGAGCCTGGCCCAGCGGTGTCTACCAGTCCCAGCCCAGCGGTATCAACGGCTCCCACATTTAGTTTGCCGTCAACCAATGTGCCGGTGCCGGTTACGCCGATTCCCGTCCATGCTGAGCCTCTGGCTGAACCCGTCACGCCGATTCCAGTGCAGGCCACAAGTCCAGGTCAAACCGTGATGCCCCAGGTTGCACCCGGTTCGATTGAGTTGCCACCCGCCGATTTAGTACCGACGGCTCCCGGATCGATTAATCAGGATTCGCCCTACAGTACCCAGATCTTGCAGCAGCGACTCCAGCAAATGCAGATTAATTCTGGCCAATCGGATGCAGCAACGGAAGATGCCATTCGCCAAGTGCAGCAACAGTATGGGGTTAGCCCAAACGATATTCAGAATTAAGTAGGTAAAGGTAAAAACGCGCATCTATATAACAGATGATGAAGAAGCGAGTTGAGACGGAAATCGAAATCGCTCGACGGAGTATCCCGCTTTTTCAGCTCTCGCCTCAAAGCCGTCGATAACGGCATAGGCTAAATCCAATTCATCTTCAAACATCTGCCCATTTAACTCATGGGTTTTCACCTGATGCCACTCGGGTTCAATCGGATTGAGCTCCGAGCAATATTTGGGTAAGAAGAACAGGTAAAGTCCCTGAGCTTGCCAGTCTGCCCATTTGTCTTGCACAGCTCGACTGGTATGAATGGGGCTGTTATCTTGAACAATGACTCGAATGCATCCATTGGCCTTAAACCGGGGCTTGGCCTGACGGGCTTGCTCATCCATTAGCCGGATGTAGCGCTCGGCGTTGAAGCTGCCAATCACCAATCCATACGCGAAACTCACGAACGGTTGGAGCAGACCGAGGATGCTCAGTCGCCTGCCCTTGCGGTGAGTCTGCTCCAGTCGCTTTTGCTCGCCTTCGAAAAAGTAGCTGTAGCTGACGGGCATCCAGAGACAAAAGCCTGCCTCGTCAAGATAGGAGAGGTCAATCTCTCCACTGGCGGCCGCCCATTGCAACATCTCCAAATCCGCTACCTTCTGGGCTTTCTCAACTGGGTCTTGTTTCCCTCGGTGGCTGTGTCGAGTGCGCTTCCAAATGATTCCCTTTTTTTGAGTACGTCCCGCAGATGGGCCGCACTTAACTTGATATGTCTCTCCTCTTCCAGCTTTCGCGCTAACTGACGGCTGTTATAAGTTCGTTGCTCCTGGCGTAGACATGTTTCCAGATACTCCATATCTTCCGGTTGCCAACGTGGTTGCGCTCCCGGTCGCGGTGCATCCCAGAGTCCTCCTAATCCACCCTCTTGCCAGCGATGCAGCGTTTCTCTGACCGTTCGCTCTCTCCACCCGAAGAACCGGGCAATCTGCTCAACATACAGCCCTTGGTGACTCATCCGAATCACTTCTGCTCGGTCTTTCACTCGTTGCGGCACGGTTGTGGCGGTGCGTAACTCAAAGAGGGTACGGTCTTCTGCCCCTGTCAAAAAGACTCGTAAGCGCGCTCCCATTGCTCCTGATCTCCTACTGGCAGTGAGTCCCTTTAGCCGAATGGCACTGACATAAGCTGTATCAAGCTAGCAACCTGGCTTTCAAGACGGAGCGAGGTTCCTGCATTCTTGGGAACGGTTTGGGACGGCGCTTTACAACTCGGGGTTCTGAACGGTTGGGTCGAAACGGAATCACCAACTCTCGCACCACGTTTAACAAGGCCTGGTAGCCTCGCCGTCGTTCGGATGGAGCTAGATGCAGCAACTCAGGCCGGAAGTGATTGAACTGTTGCCGAGCACCTTGTAGAGAGACTCGCAACACCCCGACCTCGCCGTCGGCTGTCGCCTCCCACATCAGGGTGCGAAGCAGATTGTAGGCCAACAGATGCACCCAAATACTTTTGCTCACCATGGTGGGTGTTTTGGCAGCAATCATCTCCATGGCTAAGGTGGTTTTGAGATGCCGGAGATTAACTTCGGCGGCCTGCCAGCGGAGCTGATAGAGTTCGGCAAGTTTAGCTTTGGGATAGCGGTTGGGATCGAGTAGCGTCGTTACCACCACAAAGTTGGTCGGGCGAAACCCAGGAACCTGAATGAAGAGATACACTTCCCGCACCTCAATGGATGCCGCCAGAGCCTCGAACTCCTGCGGTTTGAGGGCTTGAGGGCATTGCTTCGGGCGCTGCCAGCGGACGATGTGATCGCCAATGCCCAGTTTTTTGCCCCGTCTGAAATCGCAGCGGCGCTGATGATGCTTGCGAAAGACAGCATCGGCTCCCATCCGGGCGACCCAGGCCAAATCTACATAGGTGCCATAGGCTGAATCGGCCACCACCACATCCTCGGGGCGCAGTTTCTGATAGAGTTGGCGGGCTAGACGCCATTCACTCACCCGCAACGGAGCCATCGCCACGGCCATAACCGCTCCCGTGGTGACACAAAACCACACTTGGAGTTTGAGAATCGGAAAGCCGCAGCCCTCTTTCTGATTGCTGTGTTGAGGATACTCGGCTTGGTTGGCCTGCGTGTCACTCATCAAGACCGTCGTCGCATCAAAGGCTTTAACCGGACGGCCACACCAGCGTTGCTCTGGGGAGACTTGGCGCTGCAACGCCCTCACCACCCGCTCGAACAGGGGCGGAAATATCGACTCGGGAAGGCGTTTTCGTGCTTTACTATAGCCCCCGGTATCGGCTGAGGGCACCTCCAATCCCGACACGCTCATCCAGGTCACCACTCGCTTGACTGCATGGCTGAGACTGCTGTCGGCATCCAGCACTTGGGAGAGCCAACTCCACAGGACGACCATGGGAGTGTAGAGGACTTGTCGATATCGGATTCCCTGCTCGCTCAGCACAGTTTCAATCTCTGCTTCCGGCAGCATCTCAGCAAAGGGTAGACCGATGCTGCTCTGATAGTTGGCCTTGAGAACGTCCGCACGATTCGGCATCATAGAGGCAAGGTTATGGGCTTCAACGGTTTGATTCTGACAAATCAGGCGCTTGAAGCCTTTTTTGCTCTCTTATGTCAGTGCCATTCCCCTTTATTCAACTTCACATACCTTCTTTTTTCAACCCCGCTCTACTTAATCTCAAACTCGTCAAATTGTTTTTATATTAAGTCTGTGTATAAGAACCTAATTTATGGTTGTGAAACGTTGGCGGAGCCAACGTTTCACAACCATAAATTGATAGGTTTTCAACCAGACTTGATACTATAGCGATTTTCAACCACATTCATTACAACAACGGTTATGTGGGCCGCTGCGCGCCCCGCATAACCGTACTTAACCAACGCGCATAGCGATGTATGATCAAGTTCTGTTTAAGAACCCCAACCCATTTGTTTTGACTTTTTTATCTGCTTTAAACCACATCCGCATCGTTCTAGTTGAACCAGCGGGTGCGCTAAATGTGGGTGCGATCGCACGAGTAATGAAAAATTTTGGCCTCCGCAATTTGGCCATTGTGCAGCCCCATTGTGAGGTGCTGGGTGATCAAGCGCGTCAGATGGCGGTTCATGCAGCGGATGTGCTGGAAGCGGCGCTGATTGTCGAAACGATTCCAGAGGCGCTGGCGGGTTGTCAACGTGCGATCGCAACTACTGCACGACCCAGAGCGTTGGATACATCAATGGAAACGCCGGAACGGGCATTGCCTTGGCTGTTAGAGCAGGGAGAGCGGGGGCAAGGGGAACAGGAGGGACATGGAATCGCTACGTCGGCCATCCTGTTTGGCCCAGAAGATCGAGGACTGAGTAATACCGAATTGAACTATGCTCAGCGATTTGTCCGCATTCCGTCGAGTGATGAGTATCCCTCGCTCAATTTGGCGCAAGCAGTTGCCGTGTGCAGCTATACGCTTTATCGGCTTAGCCAGCGTATTGATTTAGATTCAGATTCAGATTTAACCGTTGATGCCTCATTAAATCCCATAGACACACTGAAAACTGCTCAACCATCAGCGCAAGACGCTGCACCGCAGTCCGACCCAGTACTGCAACCGCCATCAGAATTGGCATCATTGGATGCTCTAGACGGTTTCTACCAGCATTTAGAAACGGTGCTGCTGCAAATCGGCTATCTATATCCTCATACAGCTCATAGCCGTATGGAGAAGTTCCGGCGCATGTTTAACCGCGCTCAGCTGTCTCCAACTGAACTCTCGATGCTGCGCGGTATATTAAGCCAAATAGAATGGGCCAAGCGATCGGATTTACCGAGTTGATCTATTGACTTAATTTTGAGTTAATTTCCCTGGCCGTCTCGGCGACCCAGTTCATAAATGCCGCCAATGATGCACACGATAATACCCACGCTGACAGCCCAACTGTGGCCTAGTCCGAGTTCAACGCCGTAGTTGCACAATCCTCCCACCATTAAGAAGGGCACAATGCTAAACAGCGACGCATAAAACGCATTGCGCGATTCCCAACCCTTGCGGGTGCGCTCCAGTTCTTCTTTTGAGATATACAGAAATTGCTCGGCGTAGTTAAACCAGCGGTTGAGCTGCTCCATTACCCATTCGCTGACGGGCGAAAATCCCAAGTAGAGCGCTAACGACCAGAGAACTGCCCCTGCCACTGTTGCAGCACTAATTGAAAATCGAAATGGAAACAGTTCAGTCAGCATCGTTAGGCAAAAAACGTAACACAGCTTCTAGTGTTTTAACAGATTCTTGGTCGATGTGATACTGGCTCTGGTCATAA
Organism: Thainema salinarum CENA647; assembly: GCF_057732415.1. NCBI lineage: Bacteria > Bacillati > Cyanobacteriota > Cyanophyceae > Leptolyngbyales > Leptolyngbyaceae > Thainema > Thainema salinarum. Next base: position 3,791,901 of record NZ_JBYJZJ010000022.1, on the reverse strand, counting down.
AGTTGGGAATTCTAGTCCTGAGGAATTTAATCCTTTGTGTCAGCTGCTCATCAGACAAAAAATCAGCAGTAGCATGAGATCAACAGGTTTGATACTAAATCCGCTTGTAAATATCAGTTTGGGATTTCACAGCTGGATTTAGACTGATCAGCCAATTGGAGCATGAATTATAGGGACTCACTATGTCTAATTCTCCTACCGCTTGTTCACTACCGACTCAAGATGCCAAAACGACGACCACTCCTTGCCATATTGTGGTGGATGGCAATCCCGCCATTATGTATGCCAGTCGCAATGGCACGCCAGCAAAAATAATTCGATTATTGAACCGTTTTTTAGAAACCTTTGCTCAAGAGCGAGAGACATCGGGCGAGTATTGCGATACGCCGGAATGTTTGCTGGCTCAGGTGCTCGTGCGCTTCGGGTTTGAGTTCTGTGAGGACGACTTTTCGAACCTCAAAGTCGGTTTAACTTACTACAGCAACGCGGCGTATCTCTATCAAATTCGGCCAGATTTCTCAGTGCGAGTTTGGCAGCCAACGGAAGCTTATCGTCAGAATCCAGATTTAGGACTCGAAGCCTGTACGGATATTACTGATCAGTACTGAACTGCTCCGATGGAGTTGGTTAGATATAGCTGGTGTTTGTGAATCTGCGATCGCAAATGCTACAGCTCTATTGAATAGCTGGTGAATTAAATTGATTATGAACAGGCCGCCCCGCCGGGGCGGCCTGTTCATAATCAATTTGAGATTGCTGTAGGTACGTATTCTCTATATTGCGATCGCACTCCTCCAGCTAGCCAGCCAAAAGTATTGTGTCATCGTGTCGCGATGTCTGAAGTGGGCCCCAGAGCTTGATTCGTTTTTTAATTCGGTAGTGTCAGCGATGACTGGAGCTTAAGGCTCGTTAGTTTAGAGTTTGCCTGAACTTTAAGAAAGCTTCTGCATCAGCGGCATAAATGAGAAGACTTTTCGGGTATAGCAAGATCCCTACGTTTTGCTGAGGTTGTATTACGGAAGTTTGTTACACTGATCACAACAAAGGACGTAGGAGGGATCGCTTTGCCATGACGGGATCGAAGAAACCTGTTGTTGTATCACCATCAATTTTATCTGCCGATTTTAGCCGCTTGGGTGAAGAGATTAAAGCGGTTGATAAAGCCGGAGCGGACTGGATTCACGTTGACGTGATGGATGGCCGTTTCGTGCCCAATATTACGATTGGGCCACTGATCGTTGACGCTATTCGTCCGATGACGGAAAAGCCGCTCGACGTTCACCTGATGATTGTTGAGCCTGAGAAGTACGTTGAAGATTTCGCCAAGGCAGGCGCGGATATTATCTCCGTTCATGCTGAACACAACGCATCTCCTCACTTGCATCGTACCCTTGGTCAAATCCGAGAGTGCGGTAAGCAAGCTGGTGTTGTGCTAAATCCGGCTACTCCACTTGATCTGATTGAGTACGCACTAGATCTGTGCGACCTGATCTTGATCATGAGCGTTAACCCCGGTTTTGGTGGTCAAAGCTTCATTCCTGGCGTGGTTCCCAAGATCCGTAAGCTGCGTCAAATGTGCGATGAGCGCGGTCTCGATCCTTGGATTGAGGTCGATGGCGGTCTGAAGCCTGCCAATACTTGGCAAGTGCTAGAAGCTGGCGCAAATGCGATCGTGGCTGGTTCTGCGGTCTTCAAAGCAGATGACTATGCTTCGGCAATTGAAGGCATTCGCAACAGCAAGCGATCTGAGCCTGAACTGGCTACTGTATAGCCTTCGTTTCATTAAAAAGATGGGCCACCGTAAGGTGGCCCATCTTTTTTGTTTTTTAGGGTTTTTGGTTATGCTTTATCAATCACGTTCTTGAAGCCGTCTTTGATGTTTTCCTTCTGATGCTGGACGGCTGCCTCAGTTTGTTTGGCTTTTCCTTCAGCTTTAGCTTCCGGATCACCGGTTACTTCACCGATGGCTTCTTGAGCTTTACCCTCAATATTTTTAGCCGTTGCTTTTAACCGTTCTTCAATAGACATAATTAAAATCCTTTTACTAATTTTACGAGTTGCGCGATTTAAGGTATTTGTTTGAGTGAAAAAGGAAGTGCGATCGCACTTCCTTTTCATGGGTTTAGATCAAGCCATCTATCGCGAAAGGAGATAGCTAATTACACGTTGTCGATAGACTCTTTCATGTTGTCTTTGATATTTTCTTTTTGCTGTTGAGCAGCCGCTTCAACCTGCTTGGCCTTACCTTCAGCTTTATCTTGAGGATCGCCAGTCATTTCGCCAACAGCTTCTTGAGCTTTACCTTCAATATTTTTAGCGGTTGCTTCTACCCGATCTTCGATAGCCATAATTAAATCCTTTTTGATGATCAGAGAATAAATGCTACTTTTGCTAGCTGAAACTAGCTTTTAAGCAATATCAAATCTTTGAGATTTAGATTTGATATGTTCATATCTTAAGAAAAGGAAAATAAAATCAAATCCGCTCCAAGATACAGCTTGTCCTATATCCAAAGACTTACCCAACCTACGTTTCCCTATTCCTATTGATGCCTAACGACTCCTAGCTTGCTGTTGCGATCGCACCCTTGCTCCCCTCTACAGCCTCAAAACCCCTTACAACCTCTCCCCCTCCCCCAAAAATCACGCTAATCTGTTATAAATGCGCTTCACCTATAGATTGAGTCACTAAAACTATGTCTTACTGGTACTGGGATACAGAAAAGAACGGTCATAAGTCTTTCGAGTTACCGGGTGCAAAGCCCCATTACAATCCCGATCGTCCTGGTCAGGTTGAGCATATTGCACTCGATCTCGATTTAGATATCCCAAACCAGTCCTACAATGGCGTTTGCAAAATCCGCATTAAACCAGTGCGCGATGGTGTTGATGCGCTGACCTTGGATGCTATGAATTTAGGCATCAAAGCGGTCAAAGTCGGCAGCGCTAAACAAGAATTTGACTACAACGGTGAGCAGCTTCTCGTGCGATTGAAAAAGCCGACGGAAGCGGGTAAGACGATTACGCTCATAATTGACTATCGGGTTGAGCAGCCAGAGCGCGGCATTTACTTTATTGCGCCGGATAAGCACTATCCCGATAAGCCTGTGCAAGTATGGACGCAGGGCGAAGATGAAGATTCCCGCTTCTGGTTTCCCTGCTTTGACTATCCGGGGCAACTAGCTACGTCTGAGATCCGAGTGCGGGTGCCTAAAGATTACATGGCTGTTTCCAATGGTGAGTTGATCAGCACCGAAGAAGACGGCGACGCCAAGATTTATCACTGGTCGCAGCAGGAGATTCACCCCACTTACTTGATGACGCTGGCGGTAGGCGACTTTGCTGAGATTCGCGACGAGTGGCAGGGTAAGCCCGTTACCTACTACGTCGAGAAAGGCCGCGAGGACGATGCGACCCGGACGATGGGCAAAACGCCGCGCATGATTGAGTTCTTCAGTCAGAAGTTTGGCTATCCCTATCCTTATCCCAAGTACGCGCAGGTTTGCGTAGACGACTTTATCTTTGGCGGCATGGAGAATACCTCGACCACGTTGCTCACCGATCGCTGTCTGCTGGACGAACGGGCTACGCTAGACAATCAGCGCTCCGAAAGCCTGGTGGCTCATGAACTAGCCCACCAGTGGTTCGGTGACTTGGTGGTGATTAAACACTGGTCACACGCCTGGATTAAAGAAGGCATGGCCTCTTACTCCGAGGTGCTGTGGGTGGAGCAGGAGTATGGCCCAGAAGATGCAGCCTATTACCTGATGGGCGAAGCGAGTAACTATCTCAACGAAGACAAGACCCGCTATCGTCGCCCAATTGTCACCAATATCTATCGAGAAGCGATTGAGCTATACGACCGTCATCTCTACGAGAAAGGCGCTTGTGTCTATCACATGATTCGCACTCTGCTGGGCGATGAACTGTTCTTTAAGGCGATTCATACCTTTGTGAATGACAACGCCCACAAGACGGTGGAAACGGTGGACTTGCTGCGAGCCATTGATAAGGCGACGGGTTACAACCTGCAGCCGCTGTTCGATCAATATGTCTTTCGGGGTGGCCATCCCGATTACAAGGTGGCCTACACCTGGGATGGCGACAGCAATTTGGCAAAGGTCACTGTCACCCAAACTCAAGCTAAAGACGGCGATACCAGCTCCAGCAGCGGGCTGTTTGACCTGAAGATTCCCATCGGCTTCAGCGTAGTTGAGAAGGGCAAAGTTACTGATACTCAAGTATTCACGGTTCGCATCCATGAGCGGGAGCAAATCTTCTACTTCCCGCTGAGCCAAAAGCCCAGCTTCCTCAGCTTTGACATGGGCAACCACATGCTGAAAACGGTAGAGCTATCCTATCCAGTCGCTGATCTGATTGCCCAGTTAGAGCATGATCCTGATCCAATTTCTCGCATTCAAGCGGCTGAGGCACTGGCGAAAAAAGGTGGTTTAGAAGTTGTGAAAGCGCTGGCAAAATCGCTGAAATCTGAGCCATTTTGGGGTGTGCGGGTTCAAGTGGCGTCTCAACTGGCATCGATCAAGCTGGATCAAGCGTTTGATGGTCTAAAGCAGGGCTTAAAAGATGACAACCCCTACGTGCGCCGAGCGGTGATTTCAGAACTGGGCCAGATTAAGACTCAGGATAGCTACAAAGCGCTGAAGACGGTTGCCGAAAAAGGGGATGCGGCCTATACCGTGGAAGCCACAGCGCTCAAGGCGTTGGGCAGCTTAGCTACAGCTCAAATCGACGGCAAATCCAAAGAAGACAAGATCATCAAAATCTTCAAGTCGGTGCTGAAAGATCGGGCAGGCTGGAATGAGGTGGTACGGAGTGGTGCGATCTCAGGTCTCAGCCAAATGAAAACCTCTGAAGCTGCCCTCGATCTAGTTCTGGAATATACCGAACTGGGCGTTCCCCAAGCGCTGAGATTAGCCTCGATTCGCGCCTTGGGAGCGATCTCATCGGGCCAAACGCCACCCAATCTGGAGCGGATTTTGGAACGGCTTTCTGATCTATCTCATGAGAGCTTCTTCCTGACTCAGGTGTCGGTTGTGTCGGCCCTAGGTCAAATGGAAACGATGAAAGCGGTTGGCATTCTACAGGGCTTAGCTGACCGGACTCCCGATGGCCGCGTACGCCGCATTGCCGAAGAAGCGGTGCAGAAAGTCCAAAAAGCAGCAGGCACGGATAAATCCGTGAAACAGCTCCGCGAGGAGCTAGATCAGCTTAAGCAAGATAATCAAGACTTACGCAGTCGATTAGAAAGCTTGGAAGCGAAAGCGAAAAGTTGACAGTTTTCTGATGCAATATTTCGAGCAAATTCACAAAAAAATGTAGAAGAACTTGAAGTCTTCTTTGTTGTGCCATTTCAGCGCAAAAGCTCGAAATATTGCCTTTAAATCTGAGAAAACTCTTCTGACATTAACTTATAAATCCTCTTTAGGATCATAAAAAGCGTCAATATGAAGTTAACAAGTAGATAATAAACAATCAGAGAAATGAACCACTCTGGGATACAAATGCCAATATTTGTTAGTATGCACCGCTTCAAATAGCATAAGCTGACAACGCATTGGCTAGGCTTGACAAAATGCAACAAAGAAAAAACTATAGTTGTCAAAGACTGGAGTTTAGACTAAGGCCAAATTGCACCACCTGTGACAGTGGCGCAACTTTGGAGTAACAGGAGCCGAATGGCGGGGTTAAGGGACAGATGTGGCTTGTTTTTTAGAGCGTTTTCCTCGTTTTCGGATGGTGGGGCAGTAGGGTTTGGGGGGTCGAGGGGTGCCAGTCGGCCAGCCCGGTGATTTTCCTCGGGGTTTGGGAAGTGCAGTCGGTGTGCCCAACTGAGCGAAAAGTGGAGCGATGGAATCAGCCACTCGTCCAGGAGTCAGAGCGGCTTGAGGTTTTTGCCAGGGCAAGGGTTGGTCTTGGACGAGATCACGCGCTAACCATAACTGCCAGGTGGCTAAGGGCATCAAGTCACTCCAGCGTTCCGCCGCTTTGGGGTCTGCCAGTTTCGGCAAGAGCCAATGCAGTCGCTGCTTGATGAAGCGGTACCAGTGGTCGATAGCAAAGCGTTGCAGATAGCGTTGCCAGAGGGTGTCTAAGGGCGGTGGACTCTCGCCAACCCACACCAACCAGAGGGGGCGAGCGGGGCGAGGGTGTCCGGTGGCATCAAGGCGTTGCACCTGAATCAGCCGCATGGGATGAGCAGCGGCTTGCCGAAAATGCAACTGGTGCCAACAGCGCACCCGCACTGTCCCCAACTTGGGATGCTCGAGAATTGCTGTCTCATCGGCTGACCACCAGGTGTCGGGGTCATTGAGTTTGAATTTGTCGCCGTGGACTTTGGGACGTCCTCGTCCACTGTAGGGCGGCGGTGCTCCCCAGAGGTTCAAGTTAGAGCGCAGACGCATGAGTTTATCGGCGGCAATATCAGCGGTTTCCAGCACGAAGCGAGCACAGCCATACTCACTGTCCCAGAGCGTCAAGGGACGACAGGATAACTCTTTACACACTTGCCGCAGTTGAAATGCAGCTTTGCTTAATGGGCTCTCCCAACTGGTAATTCGCTCATGCCGCAAAGGCAAGGCCCAACTGCCTGACTCGGGTGGAATCCAGGCCAACGTACTGTAGCCTTGACCGACGGTAATCGGCCCCCCTCCTCCCACACCCTGAGCCTGATGTTCATACGTCCGTTCGGGTAAGCACTTCGCGTCTGGACGGGGCCATGCCGTATGGTCGCCAGCCAACACCACTGGCTCCTCCTGGGGCAGTTGCTCCAGGTACAGCTGCATCAGTCGGCGGCGCTGCGGTCGGCTGTCATGTACAGCGCTATAGATACTCGGCCATTGGCGACGAAAGAATGGGGAGCGCGAGAGCTCGACAAAGCTGGGCGCTTGCCGTGTCGTCAACACCGCGTCAATGAGTTCAAAGGTCGCATCATGCGCTCGTCCCAAATACTGATGGGCGCGCTGGCGAAATCCGTACAGGCTATCGTAGGGCATAGTAGTCGCTGAGGTGAGTGGTATTGTCTCAGCTTCTGCTATAACGCGGTTCGTGCCTAGCACGACCGCGATTTTCTTTCGCTCTTTAGTCTAAACTCCAGTCAAAGATGTAAGTATTCCAAAAGATATGTTCACATATATTTCTTTCAGTGCTATTTTTTGCTTTTTAGTAAAATTTTTTCTGCTTAAAATCTCATAAACCAGAACTAGTAGATTGAATAGTAGTCCGGCGAATAGTGAAAGTGATGTGACTATAGCATTTGTTATTTCATCAGTTATAAAAACTTTGAATAGGATTAGTATAAAAGCAGATATCAAAGGAAATATAAAAAACAAAAAGATGTCGGGCCAATGGATTTTTTCATTCCGGCTGTTTTTAATGTGGATATATGCTCGGTTATTATACTTAATATATTTATCTTGGTGAACATGATTTTGTTCCCGATCGATCAACCTTGTATGGCATAACTTCAGCTATAAAAAATAAGCAATGGTTTATTCATTGTATAAGAGATTTAGAATCTCTTCTAAATAGTCAAAAGATACATTTTTGATACTGTCTAGCTTAGGGTTTCCATCATTGTCGCGTACAACAGAATCAGTTACATCGATGTAGTTTCTTACTTTGCGAAAATTCCCTAAATCTAAAGTTCGTATATTTCCATTTTTTTCTACTTCAAGCTTGACTGTATCATAAGAAAAATTAAAATCTCTTAGCTCTACCAAGCTTTCAAGCTCTGTTTTCTTATTAAAGTAACTTGTAACGCGCTCCTTCAACGGGATGCTGTGCGCAGACAAGGAAACTTCGATACTTCCCAAAACTTCTTTGTGATCACCATCTAGCCCATCAAATCTGTCAGTAGGAGCAAGATACTTTACACATCTTAGCTTTTTAATTGTGCCTTTTTCCAGTATTTTTTTGATCAAATTATTTGTTACTAAGGTATTTATTTCTACTCCGTATCCTGGATGTCTTTTCCTAAAATACCTTTCAAAAAATGTCCCCATATTTGTTGTTATGCCGTGCTTTCCAAGTCGCTGAAGTATTACAATGCCTTCGTTTCTATTCGCAGGAAGGGAGAACAAAAAGAAAAATGGAAGAACATCAGCGTCATTTTCTTTTCTTTTGTATGAGACTGAATCTGTATCTATATCTTTCAGATTGCTAGTCAATCCATATATTCCTGATTCCATTACTCCAGAAATAGTTCTTTTTTGAGTATCTATCTCAAGATCTGTTATCTTCAAATACTTTTTCTGCTGATCATCCTTGAATCCATCTCTAATCTCTGTTAAAAAACGATTTAACGTATTAAATACATCGTCACATCCGTTGAAGCAATTTGTTTTTCTAAAAGACAGCTTTCGATTGGAACCCTTTCCTTCGAATTTTCCTACTCTTAGGGTGTGACTAGACAAAAATATCTGCATTTTTCTGATTTGAGGAATAACTAAAGCTATAAAATTTATTTCTTGAGCAAATTTCAGCAACAAAGATTTTTAAAGTGTGCAAGCTTTATTTGCAGCCTATAATACAAGCATGAACATGCAAAATTGAAAAGTGTTCATGTCTTTGTAAAAAAATTAATTGATTTGCTGAAATTGTGTAAGATAGCCTCTCCTGATAGACTGCTTGGCAACTGTTGGATCTCTTTACTTTGTCCCAGCCGATACATTTCAATCTGTTGCTGTTGTGGATTAATCAACCAGCCTAACTTCACACCTGCATCCAAATATTCTTGCATTTTGGCCTGTAGCGTTGCCAAATCATCTGTTTCAGATCGGAGTTCAATTACAAAATCAGGGGCAATGGGCGGAAACTTGTGGCGCTGTTCAGGGGAGAGTGCTTCCCAGCGTTCTTTTTGCACCCAAGCCACATCGGGTGAACGACTCCCCCCGTTCGGTAACTTGAATACCGTTGACGAGCTAAACACATAGCCAAGACCAGTTTGTCGATTCCAAATCACCAGGTCTGCAATGAAATCCGCTTCGCGATTTCCGCTTTCTCCACCCACTGGCGGCATGATGACAAGTTCTCCTTGGGGAGTACGCTCAAACTGAAGGTCTTGATTATCCTGGCAAAGCTGATAAAACTGCTCATCTGTGAGATGAACCGTGTCAAGTTTGAGGGTGAGTGGACTCATAACCATTGCACTGCCCTTGATTTGACGTGCTGTACTTACATCTTGCACCAAAAATCATTGCCTGAATACCATTACCTCACATCTTGCACCAAAACCCAGAAGGGTTGTTTTGCCGCCGCATCGCGGCGGCAAAACAACCCTTCTGGGTTCTCAAAGTGCAAGGTGCAAGATATGAGACTACCAAATTAGAAAGGTGCGAGGGATAATCCCGTTGGTTCGGCCATTGGGAAACTCTGAGACCGTTTAACCATTGCCGATCAAATATAGCCTTTCCTGGGCTGCTGAGGTACAGGTTATTTTTTAGAAGCCGCGCGGAGCGCGGCTTCTAAAAAATAACTCCCCCTTTATTAGCGCAAGAAGCGCTATATACTTCTAAAGTGAAAAATTGCGATCGCAGCTAAAGTTTCGATGAAGCGCGGCATAAATTGGGAACTATAAGCCAAAGTACGTATTACTAGGAATTCATGTTGTGACTCGGTTCAATGTTCTCTCAAACCTGAGTACGCGTCGTAACGGTGTCATGAACCGATGGCTTGCCGATCTCCGCACTGGTAAGGTGCTACTCTTCAATGCACTGACAGTCATTGTGCTACATGTTGTCGGTGTTTTCGCGTTTCAGTTTGTCACCGTTAACGACGTGACACCAGTTTGGCCAATGTCAGGAATTTCACTGGCAGCCTTGCTGATTAGTCGGTTTCGGCTATTGCCAGGAGTCATTATTGGCTATTGGGTGCTCGATGCTCACCTATATGAAAGCTGGTCAATCGGCATGGTGATGGGCATGGGTGAGATTTTGGAAGCGGTGATTGCTGCCCTGCTCATCCTGCGCTGGAATGGTCGTCGTGACCCGCTCTACAACGTTCGTTCTACCTTTTTATTTGCGATCGCAGTTAGCCTTGCCCCCATTTTGAATGCCACCCTGGGTACCTCGCTGCTCTACTTTAGGGGTTCTGTTCCAGCAGCCGACTACATTTCCGTATGGCGCACCTGGTGGACGGCTGATACGGTTGGCTTTTTAGTGTTTGCCCCATTTTTACTGTCGTGGCGACACGGGGTTAAAGGCATCCATAGTACACTGCCCAAAATCGGCGAACTCCTTCTTCTAGTTGGGTTGACGACCTTCATCTCGTGGCAAACCTTTGGGATGAGCCATCCGCTAGAGTACATGTTTTTGTTGCCGATGGTGTGGGCCGCGTTTCGATTTGGGCAGCGGGGTTCAACCTTGCTGGTTGTTTGCTTGTCTTTGGTGTCAATATTTGCGACGGCGCAGGATGTTGGGATCTTCGCCGCCAATGCTCCCTCGGAGGCAATGGTGCTGTTGCAGTCCTTCGTGGGAGTCGTTAGCTTAACGATCTTGATTGTGCTGTCAACGATTAATCAGCAAGAAATTGCAGAACAGCGGCTTAAACAGGCGAATGAACTATTGGAAAGCCGCGTGGCAGAGCGTACGGCTGAGCTATCGCAAACCCTAATTGATTTGCAGAAAATGCAGACTCAATTGGTGCAAACCGAAAAAATGTCCAGTCTAGGCCAGTTAGTCGCGGGCGTCGCTCACGAAATTAATAATCCAGTGAACTTTATTCACGGCAATTTAGCGCATACCGAAGAGTATGCCCACAGCTTGCTAGATCTGGTTGATCTCTATCAGCAGTACTATCCTGAAGCTGAACCCGCGATTCAAATTGCCATTGAAACCAGCGATTTGCCGTTCCTCAGGCAAGATTTTCCCAAGATCTTACAGTCGATGCGGGTAGGAGCCGAGCGGATTCGGGAAATCGTCAAGTCTCTGCGCAACTTCTCGCGTTTGGATGAAGCTGAATTTAAAGCGGTGGATATCCATGAGGGATTAGATAGCACGCTCATGATCCTACAAAATCGCTTGAAGAAAACGGTTGAGCGCCCAGATTTGGAGGTCGTCAAAAGCTACAGCAAGTTGCCTCGGGTGGAGTGCTATCCCGGTCAGCTCAATCAGGTGTTTATGAATATTTTGTCGAATGCCATTGATGCTTTGGATAGCTGCGATCGCATGAGCGATGCTAACGCTACCCCAACCCAGCCGGGCACAATTTCTATCTCGACTGAGCTGAGCAATCCTGATTGGGTGACGATTCGTATTGCGGATAACGGCCCTGGTATGGCGGAGGACGTGCGCTCCAAACTCTTCGATCCGTTCTTTACCACCAAGCCAATTGGTAAAGGAACGGGCTTAGGATTGTCAATCAGCTACCAAATTGTGACTGAGAAGCATCACGGTAAACTACTTTGCCACTCCACACTGGGTCAGGGTACTGAGTTTGTGCTTGAGATTCCGGTTCATCAGGCGTTCAAACCCATGCAGCGGATAGTGCATTCAACGGAGGCAACCTCTGCTGCGACCTCTGCTACAGCCTAGTGGTTTATCAACCCTCAAAACTTAAAGCGATAGCGATAGCCATCTTGGTTATGACGTTATTGTGGCGCAGCATCACCGCGCCACAATAACGTCTGTGTCCTAACGGAGCTGGCTACAGCTATATCGCTCTTCAATGACTCTAGGCAGAGATAAATTAGAGTAAAAGGGCTGAATGGTAGAGAGAATCAATGGTAGCTCCCCGACAAGCCAAGCCAACCGTCCGGTTCATTGATGAATATTGTGACTATTACCAAGACTTGTTTGCAGAAGTCAGAAGCTTTGAAGCCTTTAAGCATCTGCATGTCGGGATGATATCGGAAGTCAAGCGTAAGTCGCTACCAACCATTGCTAAGGTTACAGGACTACCCAATGCTCAGTCATTACAACAGTTTTTAGTCAGCTCACCTTGGCAGGCTAAAGACCTCAGGCAACGACGCATTGAGCTGATTTTAGGTCTCTTAAGGGGGACAAAAATTGATCCTAGTCATTGATGAAACGGGCGACCGCAAAAAGGGACAGACCACCGACTATGTGAAACGACAGTACATCGGCAACTTAGGTAAGATCGAAAACGGCATTGTTTCGGTGGATGCTTATGGGGTAATTGACAATTTGACCTTCCCGTTAAGTTTTAGAATTTACAAGCCGAAAGAGCGATTAAAAGCAGGAGACTCTCATCACACCAAACCCGAAATTGCGGCAGCAATGGTTCAAGAACTCTGTGAATTGGGATTTCAGTTTGAACTTGTTTTGGCCGATAGTGCCTATGGAGAAAGCGGCAGCAGCTTTGTGCGGACATTACATCAATTAAAGCTCCCGTATGTGTTGGCTATTCGCTCAAACCATGCGGTGCTCTTGCCCAAAGAGCAACGGGTCAGAAGCAATCGCTGGCGTCAGTATCAGCGAACATTGAGTGATGGTCGTTGTGAAACTCGCTTCATTCGAGAGATTATTTATGGCCAACGTCGTTCCCAGCGCTACTGGGAATTGACAACGGATCCACAAACGTTACCTAGCGCGTCAACCTGGATGGTGATGACGTGGGTTAAGGACATTTCTTACCACCAGGTTGGAGACCTCTATGGTCTAAGAAATTGGGTGGAATATGGTCTCAAGCAAAGCAAAAATGAACTGGGCTGGGCGGACTTTCGCGTCACCGACTATGCTGTAATTGAAAAGTGGTGGGAAGTCGTGATGAGTGCCTATTTGATGGTCACCTTAAACACCCCCCCGATGCGTCCTCAGGGGGCGATTCCACCGGAACAGGATGACTCGATTGTGGTGTCTTCGTTCACGCAGCATTCAGATTGGAATATGGGCAACGGATGGAAGAACTGGCTCAATAACCTACGGTTAATTCTCTTGCCTTGGGTGAGTTCAAATCGTTTACAACCTTGGCTGGACGTGTTTCCGATTCCCGAACTGGCGCGAGGTTTTCAGATGCTCATCCGGCTCATGAATCAATTTCGGGGAGTTCCAACTACAATCCTACAAAATATTTCCTCTGCCTAGAGTCATTGAAGAGCGATATTGGGGCAGGCGGTTTAATATATGGCAGGGGATATATTGAATCCCGGTCAGTTTTTTGAGACTGTACTATGGGGGAGTTTCACATATCCGCTGATCAAAATGTGCGATCGCACATTTCGAATTCAGCACTCACACGGAGACATCAGTTTTGGGCGTCGATCTGCGCAGTTACGTTTTCATTGACAGCTTGCAGCGGCAGCATGCCGCCTACATGGGCACAGTATCTATCGGCTTTTTGCCACTACCAGGCGATTCTTCGCTGTGGATTGAGATTTCTCCTGGCATCGAAATTAATCGCATTACGGATGTAGCTCTTAAATCCAACAATGTGCGTCCCGGTGTGCAGATGGTGGAACGTCTGTACGGGCTGCTAGAGATTCACTCGTCACGCCAAGGTGATGTGCGCAGCGCGGGCTATGCCATTTTGGATGCCTTAGGTGTTAATGAAGATGATCGGCTCAAACCCCAGGTCATGTCGAGCCAGATTATTCGCAATATCGACGCGCACCAAGCCCAGATGGTGAACCGTACTCGCCGAGGTCATATGCTGCTGGCAGGCGAATCTCTGTACGTGATGGAAGTGCAGCCTGCGGCCTATGCGGCTCTCGCGGCAAATGAAGCCGAAAAAGCGGCGCTGATTAATATTTTGCAGGTGAGTGCAATCGGTAGTTTTGGCCGACTATATTTAGGTGGAGAAGAACGCGACATCATTACGGCGTCTCAAGCGGTGCTCACGGCGATGGAAAGTGTCCGAGGGCGCAGTCCATCTATTGACAATGCCAATGAGTAGTTCTTGCCTCTGAGCATTTTCAAGGCTTTTCGGAGGTTTTCCGTGTTCTAGCCGACGTGACCATTGCGATGAGAATGACTGTGAGAAACGATTGTGAAAAACGATTGTGAAAAACGACAAAAACCGTCTATTCAGGACAAAATCTCCCAAGGAGGATTCAGCATTACGAATGAATCAGGAATAATATGAGATTGAGATAAATACGACGGTCTGACACCAGAATGAGGTAAGCTACGGCGAATTAATGGCGAACACGGAACACTTAATGCAGCTCAGACGCGGCAGTGCTCAATGGACAGCATGGCTGAATCGGCATGACCGAATTGAACCCGATTTTAGTGAAGCGAGCTTGCAGGCGTTCAATCTGAAAGGTGTTCGTTTGGAGCGAGCGAATCTGCGTGCTGCCAATTTGGTGGAAGCTGATTTAGAGTCAGCCCATCTGAGTCAGGCCAACTTAAGCAGCGCATTACTCCAGCGTGCTTTGCTGGTCGATGCAGATTTACAGCAGGCGCAGTTAGTAGGCGCGGATTTGCGCGGAGCGAATCTAGCTGGCGTGGATTTGCGGGGGGCCAATCTGATTGGGGCAGACTTACGTGGCGTCAATCTAGTTGAGGCTAATTTGACGGGGGCTAATTTAATTGGCACTGATTTGCGAGAGGCCAATTTGCAGGCTGCCAATTTTAGCGAGGCGACACTGCAGCGCGCTAATTTAGCTTGGGCACATGGCGTAGATGCAACCTTCAATCAGGCTGACCTGACCCGCGCCAATCTTTACCACGCGGAGCTACAGGGAGCTTATTTCTATCGCACCAAGCTGCACCAAGCCAACTGCAATGCGGCGCATCTCAGCCGGGTTTATTTATTAGAAGCAAATTTAGTTTATGTCTCTTTTCGTCAGGCAACGCTGCGATGGGCTATTCTAATGGGAGCGGATTTGAGTTTTGCAAATCTTACCGCTGCCAATTTAAGGGGTGCTAATCTGCGTCAGGCAAACCTACAAAATGCCAATTTAATGGCTGCCAATCTACGGGGTGCAACGTTAACTAAGGCCAATTTTCAGGGTGCGCGAATGCCTGATGATTTTCAGGTGTTGGACTGATGGACTGAATTCATTAGATTGAATCGGTTGTTGAGGTTTGTCTGGTATTTGTGCAATTGTTTGTGCGATCGCGATTTCCAAATCGCGGCTTAAGACGTTAGAACTAGAAAAGTCAGAAGTCAACGACTTCCCCCTACCATGCATCTCAGGCTAAATCTGGCTGTAACGATCCCAGACTGGTTTTGTGAATGATGCGCTATGCGTACCATTTGCAAGCAGCGAAATGGATTGTCGTAGGCGGATTTAGCATTACTGATGATCGGCTAGAGCTGAGTGATGGTAGCAAATGACCCAATGTGTCAGGGTGCATTTACTCCAGATTTATGGTGCGGGACTATGTTGTTTAACATAGTCAACTACAAGGGGTGTAATTTGCTCGATGGTGAACAGGATCACCGAGCGGTCATACTGGGTCCAGTGGCGCGGCTGGTGGAAGACGCAGGGCTGCAGTACGCCCCATAGTCCCTGATCGTCCCCTTCAGCTCGATAAATATGACCATGAATCAGTGCCCGATGGCCATAATGCTGGCGCTCGTACTCAAGATTGACGACATCTGGATGAGCGGTTTCAACGTCATCCACAAAAATAGAAGGTTCACCCCGCAGCGAAGCGGCAAATAGCGGGTCACAATCTTCCAACTCTGCCGGATTTTCTTTGAGCCAATCTTCAGTCACATCTGGTAGGGTTTCATCCTGCCGCCAACAGTAGGCATGACGCGCCCAGCGGGTTTCAGGATGGCGAACATATAAAAAACAGCGATCGCACTGGAGGGTATGCACCAAGGCTGGCATCAGTTCTGTAAACACCTCATCCGGGCGACGGTGCATTTGCAAAATGTGCTTGAGATTATCCGGCAGTTCAATGTAGGACATGAGCATTCAGTTTGCATGACTCCGCCTGAATCCGCTCATAAAACCAGTTCTGTCTTTTGTTAAAGGCAGGCCAAACCTGTCCCATGCAACTTGTTCCAGGCAAACTGTTCCACGCAAAGTAGGTCTGAGACACAAAGTAGGTCTGAGATTTTATAACCGGATTGCATATCAGCAGTGTAACAGGTGACATGGCAAGGCGGCATAGATACCAATCACTGGTATAGAGGATGCCAAAGGTGCGAGGGAGAAAGTGCGATAGAAAAAGTGCGATAGAAAAAGTGCGATCGCAGGTCGTGTACCGATCGGGATTTGCGCCATCGGATTTTGCCTTGCGAACGTGATCTCGACTTTACAATAGAAAAGATTGTGAACCAATTTGTAACGTAACGTATTTGCAAACGTAAGGATCTAGGTCATTGCATGGCAGATCAATTGATTCGAGCAACAGCCGCAGACGGGGGGATTCGGGCCGTTGGCGTGATTACCACTCGCCTGACTGAAGAAGCCAGGCAGCGCCACCAATTGTCCTACGTTGCCACCGCAGCACTAGGACGAACCATGTCGGCGGGACTTTTGTTGGCCTCAAATATGAAGCGGCCCGAATCTCGCGTCAATATTCGAGTTCGGGGTGACGGCCCGCTGGGCGGCATCCTAATTGATGCGGGACTGGACGGGACAGTGCGGGGCTACGTTGATAATCCCTACATCGAGCTGCCGCCTAATCCACAGGGCAAACTAGATGTGGGGGGCGCAGTCGGTCGCGACGGATATGTCTATGTCGTGCGGGATGTTGGCTACGGTTATCCCTATTCCAGCACGGTAGAGTTAGTGTCTGGTGAAATTGGGGATGATTTAACCCATTACTTAGTGACATCCGAACAAACGCCATCGGCACTGCTGCTAGGCGTATTTGTGAGCGAGCAGGGTGTGACTGCTGCTGGAGGTCTACTGCTACAGGTGATGCCCAAAGCAGCCCGAGATGACGTGCTAGTTGAGTTACTAGAATCTCGGTTGAGCCAACTGTCAGGCTTTACGCCGCTTTTACGAGCGGGTAAAACCCTATCGCAGATTATGGAAGACCTCTTAGGCGATATGGGACTGGAGATTCTGCCGGAATCTCAGCTTGTCCGCTTTAACTGTCGCTGTTCCCGTTCTCGTATGATGGGGGCATTAAAGATACTGGGCGCAGATGAGCTGCAAGACATGATTGAAAAGGATGATGGGGCAGAGGCCACCTGCCAGTTTTGTAATGAGGTTTATCATGCGTCCAGTGATGATTTAGCGAGTTTAATTGAGGATTTGCAAGCTGAATCGTCTCGATAGTCCTCGTCTGCTCCGCTTATGCGCCTCTTAATGCCTTTTTAAGCCCTCTTGATGCAATATATGTCCTGCGTATGTGACCTGTATGCGGCGCGTTCAGGTCACATACACTAAAATTGGTTTTTACGAACAGACTTGGTGTTCAGCGTAGACCAGCATAGAGTTTAGTGATGCAGCAGCATGATTCTGGTGAACTGCCGATGTCTTCCGCGGCCTCTTCCCAAGAGTCCAGCCATTCGACTGATTTGCGTTTATCGGCCCGTCGGACTCTTTGGCAAAGTGTGGGACTCTATCGGCGGCAGGTGAGAATCTGCTTGCGCCAATCGCTCCAGGCGTCGGCCTGGTTGCTGTTGCCCATGTTAGTCGGGCTAGCTGGGCTTAGAGCGTATCAGCAGATGGATGCGATCGCACTTTGGCAGTGGCTAGTGGGAATTGTTGTTGGCTTTGTGGGGATTGCTGGTTACTGTATTGGTTCGGGTCAACTGAGCCGCTGGGCGTGGCTATACCTACAGCCTAAACTAGCAGTGGATGTTGCCAGTTCGACTGAATTACCTCCAGTTCCAGCCGATTTAGCCCCAAAGCAGGCTGGCCTGGGCAAGCTGTCTTGGCGCAAGCGAATTGAGTTTGGTCTACTGGCTCTCAAGCTCAGCGGTATTTCGGCGGGTGTGCTGATGCTGGCCTATAGCGGACTCAGTTTGCTGGTGACGGCGCTGTATTTTATCTTGACGCTGAGTACAGGATTAGCTGCGATCGCGGCGGTTCAGTTTCCGCCCGCCACTGTGCAGCACACAGCCGTGATGGCTATCGTGCTGATTCTGCTGCTCTTTACGATTGGCACAGTCTGGATTAGTCTGCGCTTTTTGCTGCATTTCTTTTTGGCTGAATCCATCCTGGTAATTAAACCGATCGCGACGGCGGGCAGTAGCCTGCGCCAGAGCTGGCGGCTGACGCGGCGATCTACCCGCCTACTGTTGCGTTTGGCGGCTTTGATTTGGCTGTTGACCGTGCCGTTACAGGTGCCTGCCCAGTTCGTGAGCTGGCTGCTGATTGTTAAACTCGGGCAGGGGCTGATACCGGAACCGTCCCACTGGCTGCTGCAATGGTTGGCGGTTGGAATGGGCGGCTGGCTGGTAGGTTGGCTATCGCTGCCGCTGTGGCAAATTGCCAAAGCGTACCTGTACCAACACTGGCGCAATCACCAGAAGCTGCAAGATTTGCAGGCGGAGCAGCAGTGGTGGCAAGTCTAGCTGAGCCGCTGATACACCGTTGCTAGTGCTTGATCGTCACCCACGTTACCGGGGAATAGAACAACAGGTAGATCGGGAAACTGGGCGTGATCGGCTGGAGTGCGCACCACTGAGCAACCGGGAATGATCTGTCCCAACAGACGAGCTGACTGGAGCGCCAGTCCGGTGCTGAGCGTATCGTTGGACGTGATGCCGCCTTTACTAATCAGGAAGCCGATGTCGCTGGGCAACCCGCGCAGGATATCCATCAGTAAGCGCGAAACCGCTACGCCAAAGTCCAAGCGAGTCTGCACATTGTCGAAGGTCAGCTCTTTACGGCTGGTGTAGATTACGGGCGTTTTGCCCGCTTGATAGGCGGTTTCAACTTGCGATAAGACAGACTGGAGCAGTTGCGATCGCACCTCCTCGGTTGGATGCACAAGCTGAGCTACATCCACTTCAATTCCTTCCGTTCCGGTTTCTGCTAATAGCGGCTGTAGCTGCTGTGTCGTCTTTTGCACATGGGAACCGACCAGTACGACACCGGGTTTGCCCTGGCGGGTGTACTGAGCCATATCCTCTGACTTGACGGGCTGGGGCGGCAGGGCGGCGAGGGCAGTCAAAATGCTGGCGGCACTGCGAAACAGGAATTTTTTACCCTGGGCGGCAGCTTGGAGCGCATCGGCAGCAAACTGATCTAAATCCGCTTGCGTTTCGCCATCGACGGCAACGCAGACATTGCCCTGGAGCTGCATCAGCCGCGCTTGAGTCCCCTGGCGAATATCGCTGAGCGCGAACCGCTCCACCTGATCGGCGCTAATCCGACCGCTGGTTTTCTCTTCCACGTAATCGGGCAAATACGCAGTGCTGTAGCCAAAGACGGAATCCTTAGCAAACTCGGTTTCATGCGTCGGCACGGGCTTACCATCCACCATCAGGTAGTGGGTGCTGTCGCGGGTAATGCGGCCCCCTTCAAAGAAAGCGGGGATCAAGAAATGGGCATCAAATGGCCCCAGTTCTTCTGCGATCGCATCGGTTTCTACTGGATAGTGCCCGCGCAGCGTGGAGTCGGAGCGGCTGACAACCAGGTAATCTTCAATGCCAACATCTGCGATCGCAGTTTTTAGGTTATGACAAACGTCTCGCGTGACGCTGTCGGCCTGTGCGGGCGTTAATGAGCGGGTATTGGTCAGAATGAAAAAGATGGGCGATTCATCCAGCAAACCCAGCTTCAGCGTGTCTACGTCCCAGCGCATGAGGAGTAAACAGCTATGCACGGTTTGCGATCCGGTGGGATCATCATCCAGCACGATAATTTTGGGTTTTGTCATCGCCACTCTCCCTTAAATCTGCCAGCATTTAGCCTACCGGGGATTGAGGGGTTGATGCAATGGAATATTAGAATTCTGCTGTAGGAAACTATTCAGATCTGCGATCGCACGTCGGCAAAGTACTATGTCTAGAACACGTGACATGAGGGGACAAATAACCTCGCTGTTCATTCGAAAAGTCATTGGAGTAGTTGACGATAATATCGATCAGGATGCCGTATTGCGTTCAGTAGGCATCGAGCCGGATAGTCCGATTGATCCCTCGCAGATGGTGTCTGACGCAGACTACTATGCTTTTCTGGAACGGATTGCGGCAGCCGAGCGCAATGCCACGACTCTGCCATTGAGAGCGGGTGAAGCAATGCGCTGTGATGATTATGGCGCTTTTGGCCTAGCCTGGAAGTCAGCGACTAATTTGCAGGGCTCTTATGAGCGTGCGGAACGCTATGCCCGTGTGCTGACGAGCGTTTCAACCTATGAGCTGGAGATGACAGAACAAGGAGCATTCATGCATCTGCATCGCGTGGGTGAGCGGCGTCTGGGTATGCGGCTTTCCAATGAAGCCACCATCGCGAGCATCGCCTCAATTAGTCAACAAGTTTCCACCCAAGAGTTTCAACCGCTGGCCGTTTACTTTAAGCATGCAGCGCCAGAGTCGATTGTTGATCACGAAGCCTATTTTGGCTGCCCCATTCATTTTGGTGCAGACAGAGATGCGCTCTTGGTTTCACGTGAAACGCTGCAAACGCCAAATCAGCTTGGTGACGAGAGCATTTCCCAGTTTTTCGATACTCATCTTGCGGCTGAACTATCTAAGTTGGAAGATAACGGCTCGCTCGACCAACAGGTTCGAATTCACGTTTCTCGATCTTTGAGTGAGGGTGTACCCGCCATCTCCGATGTAGCAGGACACTTTGGCATGAGTGGACGAACGTTGCAACGCAGGCTGTCAAATTTGGGCTACTCCTATCAAGCTCTGGTTGATGAGGCACGGCGTCAGTTATCCGAACGTCTTCTACAGCAAACTGACTATTCACTGGTTGAAATTGCCTTCCTGACAGGCTTCTCTGAGCAAAGCGCTTTTACGCGAGCCTTTAAACGCTGGGCAGGACAAACGCCGCGCTCGTTCCGCATCAGCCCCCACGCGAAACCCGATTGATTTAAGATTGCCCATTGAGATTGGCACATTAAAAGTTGGCGCGTAGTGTCAAAACTTCGGCAGCGGCTGTCAAGAAATATCTCGGTCAGACTTTCTATAGTTGGTTTGCAGTTAACCCACAGGTCAAAGCAAGCCATGAATATGCTTCAACATCAAACCCAAACTCCGATGGGACTTACCCTCGTCCTTGGCGGCACCGGCAAGACTGGCCGCAGGATTGCCGCTCAACTGGAGGCGAAGGGCGTGTCAATTCGGATCGGTTCGCGTTCAGCTTCGCCAGCTTTTGATTGGCATCAAGAAGCTGGCTGGGACGCCTGCCTGGAAGATGTGAAAGCTGTCTATATCAACTACGTCCCGGATTTGGCTGTCCCTGGTGCGACCGACACCATTCAGGCATTTGTTGACCGAGCCAAATATCACGGAGTCGAGCGTCTGGTGCTGTTGTCTGGTCGGGGTGAAGCAGAGGCACAAGCTTGTGAACGGATTGTGCAAGAGAGCGGTGTTGACTGGACGATCGTCCGGGCTAGCTGGTTCAACCAAAACTTTTCAGAGGGTGCATTTCTCGACATGGTCACAGCAGGTCAAATTACACTTCCGGCAGGCGATATTCCAGAGCCATTTGTCGATGTGAACGACATTGCTGAAGTCGTTGTTGCGGCGCTAACCGAATCTGGACATGCCAGAGAGGTCTATGAGGTTACGGGTCCACGCCTGATGACTTTTGCTGATATCGCCACTGAGCTGTCAAACGCTACGGGACGTGAGATCGCTTATGTTCAAATTCCACACGAAGCTTTTGTCGCTGGCGTCAAGGCATCCGGTGCGCCACAAGAGATGGTTTGGATACTGGATTATCTTTTCTCCACCGTGCTCGATGGCCGCAACGCCTACCTCACGGATGGGATTCAGCGTGCATTGGGACGTCCACCCAAGGATTTTGCTGATTATGCCAGAGAGGTTGCTGCCACAGGATTATGGCACGAGGCCACTGTAACCGTTTGATGTCCGTATTAGTGTCGATAGATTAGCTAGAAGTGCGATCGCACTTCTAGCTGTAATGAGATCGCGCTTCTTGGCCTAGCGTTGACTCGCATGAAGAATAGTCAGGCCAACAATGGCTTCAGCTTCGTTGTACCGAATAACAATGTCGTCGTCGGTCAACTCGCTGTCGTCAGCAGATTGAGGTGGGTTTTGAAAGTCGATATAGAGCACATCGGCTTCAGCGTCGTAAACGATAAAGAAGGGCTGCTTGGGCAAGTCATGTAAGAGGGGCAAGAATTTGAGATACGTTTGAGCCTCTTGATAGTTCGCTAGGGCCATATCTGCTGCCTCCGATTGAGTGAATTGATCCGACGTGTTGAGAAAGCAGAAACACTTGCTGGTCAGTAAATATTTAGGCGTTAGCTGTATTGCATTTCTACCAGCCCGATTTCTTTATATGGGAGATACGGTCGCAATTCTCACTATATATAGCTTCGCTTGAAGCTGCCAATAGTGTAAATTTGTGAGAATAGGTTAATCAAGAATCTTGATTTCTCAAAACTCGGGGTTACTTTGCTATGCTCCAAAGGCTGTATGTGCATAATTTTAGATGCCTGGAGAATTTTGAATTTTCCCTCAAGGAAATGTCATCCGCGCTTTTAATTGGAAGAAATGGTGTGGGCAAGTCAACCATTGCTAGTTCACTAGAGCTATTTCAGAGCATTGGTCGAGGTGTCAATAGAGTTGGGCAACTGGTTCAACCCAAAGACTTTTCCCCTAACAGGTCTAACATCCCAATTCGATTTGAAATAGAGGTACTCATTGAAAACAAATTGTACAAGTATGTGCTTGCATTAGAGTTACCAGAAGGGTTTAGAGAACTTCGGGTATTTGAAGAACAATTATTAGTCTCAGGAGAGCCAGTTTACTCTAGGAAAGAAGCCCAAGTCACTCTTACTTCACGAAGTCGAGAGGCCCAGTTCTTAGTTGATTGGCATCTTATTGCTCTTCCAGTAATTCAGGAACAATCGGAAACTGACCCGCTCCGTATCTTTAGAACTTGGCTTGCGCAAATGATTATCCTAGCTCCAATTCCAAGCCTGATAACTGGAGACTCTAACGGTGAAACATTGGAGCCAAAGCGAGATGGTTCAAATTTTGGAGAATGGTTCTCAGGGTTACTGAGCCGTTATCCTGCTGCTTATAAAGAGGTAGACAAATACCTACAGGCAGTAATGCCTGATATGAGCGATATTCAAAATGAGCTAGTTGGTAAAGACTTCAAGAGCATGATCGTCAGGTTTGAAAAGAATAATGTAGACTTGACTATTGAATTTAAGGATTTATCTGACGGAGAGAAATGCTTTTTCCTTTGTGCTGTTGTCCTAGCTGCCAACAAATATTATGGCCCGCTTTTTTGCTTTTGGGATGAGCCTGATAATTATCTTTCTTTATCAGAGGTTGGACATTTTGTTATTTCTCTAAGGCGCTCTTTCAAAAAGAGCGGGCAACTTTTAGCAACCTCACATAATGAGGAGGCTATTCGAAAATTCTCGAGTGAAAACACTTTTTTACTTGATCGGAAAAGCCATCTAGAACCAACTTTGATCCGATCACTGAGTGAAGTATCTATTAGCGGCGATCTTATAGATAACTTGATCCTTGGTGATGCAGAATTATGAGCGTTAATAAGTACTTGCCGCATATTCTTGTTTTGCCTGAAGATGAAGCTAATTCAGACATAGCCAACGGTTTTTTGCTCCATCCACAACTTAATGAACGAACAATTCAGGTTTTGCCACCTGCTGGTGGCTGGAATGCAGCAGTAGAAAAATTTAAGCGGGACTACGTATCTAAAATGCGGCAGTACTCAGACAGATGGATGGTTCTGCTGATTGACTTCGATACACAAGATGGACGATTTGAGCATATATGTCAACAAATTCCGGATGATTTAAAAGATAGGGTGTTTATCCTAGGTGTTTCAGATGAGCCAGAAGTCTTGAGAAAGAGTCTTCAAAAGAGCTTTGAATCAATTGGAGAGGCTTTGGCAGCTAATTGTGCTGCCAATACCAATGAATTATGGGAGCATGATCTTCTCAAACGGAACAAACCTGAGTTGGAGCGTATGGTTTCTTCTGTAAAGCCATTTCTTTTTGATCGAGGTTAATGAAAAACTTCACCTAATCTCTAAAGGGCATTAGCTTGCGGAGTATCGCTATGATCTATCTAGCAAAGCGTATGTACTCTTAGGCCGCTAAGAGTTTATCTGTAGCATTAAAAGCTATCTACAGTGGGGGGATAGACAACATTAGCGCGATCGTACTTCTCACAGCGTCATTTCCATCATCAGATTAGGGATCTTGCTTTAATCGATCTTGTTGTTGGAGCGATCGCATTTCGTTTTGCACACTGACGGCAACTTCTAGCGCTTCATTCAAAATTCTGCCTTGGGCGTTCACTTCGTCTGAAACTTGCAGAACCGATAGCGATGTGAGGTTATGCGAAAACAGATCGGTATTGCGGGCGATAAAGCGATGATTTTCCCGCAGAATTCGTTCCGTCTTCAAAGCCCGTGCCAGGTCAGAGCGCGTCGTCCAGAGCGTGGCAATCACCCGATTACGATCCGTTAGCGCCACATCCGGATTACCCGCCGCTTCGATTTGGTCATTAATATCAATTGCCCGAATCACGGCATTGTAGCGCTCCACATCTTCCAGTAATCGCACCAGCGCAGGCGAGCTGCTGCGGAGAATCCGAATCAGCCGAATCACCACGGCTAAGCTAAATGACGTTGCGATCGCAATTAGCCACACCCAAATATTGACCCCTTCCAGTTCAATTTGGCTCAAATTACTGAGTCCCTGAAAGCCAATGCCGAACCCAAATAATCCAATCAGCATCAGGCCCAGCACTTCCGGCAGTTGGCGCATCAAAAACTGCGATCGCTGATCCGGTTGTCGCAGCATAGAGCGCTGCCAAACCTGGCCTCTACCCACTCCGGTTAACTTACGAACCTCACCCGGAGTGAGTTCTAGGCCCTGCAAATCTGGTTTCATCATGGCGTTTCGGATGGTGCGTTGGCAGTGTTGGATGTCAGGCTTGAGATGTGAAGGTGACAGTCTTGAGATCGGAATGAGTTGGAACCAGGATCAATAACTTGAGCAAGGTATAGATCAGGCATTCTCTCTGACAATGGGCAGCCAATGGGCTTGTCATATTCTAGATCGACTGAAATTTAGCTACGACTATAATCAATCCCCAGCTTGAACAGCCAGAAGCCGACTGGCTTAGCGCTAGCAAACGGCCCAAAATCCTCTCGAATAGGGCGATTCGAGGAGCAAGGCGCAAGTTTAACAAATAGCTGCGGTATTAGACGCTGTTTATTGCGGAAGGTTTCAGTTGCTATCTTTTCTGCCGCTGGAAGGAAAGAGGTAAGGCAAACGAGTATCCTCTAGGGGCATGGATTGTGAGGTTAAGCCGCTGATAATGGTCAATAGCAAGCCTGATTCGCTCAACTCGGCTGAATTGGGTGACGATACAACGGGTGTCATAATCTCACCAGTCTTTGACTCACTAACCTTCATGATTGAGTTAGAGGCAGTATCAGATGACTTCCATATCGATCAAGGGGGCATTGTGAAACGTCAGGTAGTTTTAGATCCAGATTTCGGCTCAAACTTGACGTGACTCGCTCGCACTTGAGAAAACGCAAGGGTTTTGGGCGTTCTCAATAAGGGGGGTAGTCGTTTCAATAGTCGTTTAGTTTTGGATCTCGTGACGGGATTGCGTCATTTAGTTTTGGATCGTGGGTGGGTTTTGGCGGGGTGCGGGTGTGCCAATTTTACAGAACTTAATCGAGTGAGTCTTGGATGTTGCGATTTTGTGACTCGATTTTTTTGGCGTGGTTGCGGTAGCGAGATGCGATTTGTTCGAGGACTAGGGCGGCGGTGAGGTAGGTGTGGGCGGAGTGATCGCGTAGGAGCTGGAGATCGATGAGGCGATCGACGGATTGCATGGCGGCTTTGAATTCGTCGGGTGTGATGTGGTCGGAAGAGAATGATGTCATGGTGAGTTAGCCGCTCCAGGCGCGGTCGAGGTAGTCGAGGATGATTTGGGTGATTTCGGCGCGGTCTTCGGGGTTAAGGTTGGGGTCGATTAGGAACGGTCTCGCGGGGATGCGAGCGGAACCGCCTCGGCCTGCGTTGCCGCCGAGCTGGTGGATGGGTGCGTAGATTCGGTTGGTGCCGACGGTGACGCTGGAGCTGCTGGCGCTGTAGGTGATGGAGGCGAAGAGGTCGCCGAACTGACGGAGCTTGCGGTTGTTGATGCCGCGACGTTGGCGCTGTTTGCGGAGGATGGTGGAGGGTGCCCAGTCTGCCCAAGGGGAGCCATCAGGGCCGACTTCGTTGTCGAATTGTTCTTTGGTGCGGAGGACGCCATATTCGCCGATGGCTTTCATTGCGCCTGTGAGATCGGTGGTGGCGTTGCGGAGCCGATCGAGGGCGGCTTGGAGGGCGGCGTCTTCTACGGTGATTTCGACTGAGGCCATGTGGGGAGGGGGATAGAGGGAAGGGCGCTGACTGCGTTCCTGACGTTTCTATGAAGAGTGCGCCCGTTTTCTAATGATACAGCTATACTATTTGGAAGCGTCATTTCACGTCACTCAAATCTCTGAAACGACTAGAAAGCCCTGCCAGTGTGGAGACTGGCAGGGCTTTTTTGTTTGAGTTATTTGTCTTTGAGCCAGCGGGTTACGGTGCTAGGGGAGGGGACTTTGTTGGCGGGGATGTGGTCGTAGAGGGCGCTGTGGACGTGGATGGCGGGTAGGTTGGGTTGGGCTTCGCGGATGTGGTTGATGGCGTCTTGGATGTCGGGGTTGGTGGCGATGATGCCTTTGCCTTTGCGGTGTAGGCCGTGCCGTTCGTCGATGCGATGGTTCCAGTTGAAGAGGGAGGATCGACCTACGCTGCTGATCGCCTGTGTGACCCAGTCGGGCATGGGGAGTTTGCGACTGTTGTAGAGCTGGCAGAACTGGGTATAGGCTTGGTTTTTGAGCAGTAGGGGGTTGGCGTCGTGATAGGCTTTGGCCTGCTGGAGGATGTATTTGCGGGCTTCGATGCGCTGGGCAGATGCAGTGGGAAGGGCGGGTGCTGTGGGCTTGGGTGGCTTGGGTTGGGGCGGTTGTGAGGTGATGCCCTGAATCCAGGTTTCAATACCGATGGCGGCGAATTTGGCGAGGCTATATTGAGCGGTTTCGTTGCCCTGAAAAGCGTAGTGCTGGATGATGAAGGCGCAAGCATCGGCTCGGATGATGCGAACTGTACCGCCTTGCTTAACGGTTTTGGTTATGGGGTTAATGCCTTGATTTTCTTGGGGTTCTAGCGATTTAACCCCTGTTTTGGTTATGGGGTTGGTTGCGAGGTCTATGTCCTGGTTTTTCAAGGGTCTTAGCCATTTTGAACCCGGTTTGGTTGCAAGGTTTTTGAGAAGTTTGGACATTGCTGGCTGTGAAACGCCGCAGAGGAGGGCGAGGCCGGAGACGGAGATGCCGGATTGGTTGGTGAGACGGTTGGTGAAGAATTCGATATCATTTTGAATGTGGCGAATGATGTCGCTCATGGCTGAGTCTCCTGTGGTTTAAGGGTTATGGTTCAGGGTGTCTGGGAGGGTGGAAGCTCCGCGAGGCACAATCAATTAATGATACACAAATACTAAAGCCCCCAACGCTGAGCGCTGGGGGCTTTTGAGTGTTGTGGGGTGTGGCGGTTAGTCGAATTTCTGAAGTTCTTCGTTGGCTTTGCGGACGCTTTCAATTGCGTCGCGGGTGTCGTCGTCGGCGCTGGTGATTTCGTAATAGGTGTTCCAGACGAGGAAGGCGGCGATCACTACGCCGAGGCCAGCTAGGCCGTATTGCATGGGTTTGGATAGCTGCATGGGGGTGGGTCTCCTGTGGATTTTATTTGATGGTAGTGTGCCCGACCTGGGCGGGGATGCAACAGGGGTTTGTTGAGAAACTGTCACATGTTTTGGGACGGTTTACTGTTCTTTACAAGTCCGATGAAAACGACATAACTAAGGGAGAAAACGACATTTTTTTGGAAAACGACGCACAAAACGACGCACAAAACGACGCACAAAACGACATCCGGTATCAGTACGCGAGTATCAAAAATCACAATGGGCGTTTTACCCACGTAACTCTGCCAATGACCTCTAAGTGATCGGGCAGAGGGTTGAGAGAAATTGTCTGGCTTTCGTAGACAGAATTATCGGTTATGAGTTTCATGGTTTGACCAAAGTTGCGTTGGAGTCGGCGAACGATTTCAACGTCTCCAAGTCTCAGGCAATAGATTCCTCCATTGATGTGTTCAATATTTGAGTCAGTTGGATCGACACCGTACTCCTCACGCGGGTTGATTGTCGGTGCCATGCTGTCATCCCACATTTGCTTAATCAACTCTGGTCTTACACTCCGGTAGGTTGCAGGCTGGTCACGCGCACGGCTGGGCGCAACTGTCTTTGGTGGTTCACCTCTGCCACTGGCTAACCATTCCAAAGAAACGTTGCCAGCATCCGCTAGAGCGATGAGTGCAGGACGGCGAGGTTCACTTTTGCCGTTGAGATATTGGCTTAGAACACTTCCAGAGATGCCAGCCAGCGTTGAAAATTCACGTTGGTTTAAATCCCCCATAGTGTACCGAAGCCTTGCGGGGAAGTCGTTTAGGAGATGCAGATTGTCTTGACTCATTTGGGTTCATGCTCGGAGTCAGAGATTCGGCAATCCTAAGAATTTCTGATTAACGTTGACAGATTAGGATTACCGAATTACTCTTAGGGTGTACTTGTTTAACTCCCCTATCTAACCGGGTGACAAGCGAGTTCAGAACCAAGGTGGACAAAGCTTTGAGAGAATAACAGAGGCAAAGAAATAGGGAGCCTTGAGCAGACTCCCCCAACCAAATATGTTTCCTGCATTCTACCAAACCACCCTCCAAGCTCATCTGAGCGACCCGCAGTATTTGACCCTGCAGCTCTTGTTATGTTTGCTACAGGCCCATCGTCAGGTCAAACTGTCAGTTTTAGCCAGTGTCTTTCCTCAACCGATTCAATATGGCAGTCGAAAACGGAACTTACAGCGGTTTTTAGTCTTGCCTCAACTGAGGGTCAAACTGCTGTGGTTTCCGCTGGTGAAATACTGGATTCGGCAAGAGCAAACCGGACGGGGATTGAATCGATCCCAACGCCGCCGCCTCAAACAACTGAAGCATCAAAAGTATGGCTACTGGATTCTGGCGATTGACCGCACTCAGTGGAAAGGGCGAAATATCTTCATGGTCTCTCTGATCTGGGGCACCCATGCCCTGCCCCTGTATTGGGAGGTCTTAAAGCAAAGCGGCAACAGCGACCTTCGGACTCAAAAACGACTGCTAAAAGCCGTTTTCCCCCTGTTGAAATCCTACCCCGTCTTAGTGCTTGGAGACCGAGAGTTCCATAGTCCAAAACTAGCTAAATGGCTAGACTCCAGGGGCATCATGTTTGCCTTGCGGCAGAAGAAAGACCTTCATTTTCAAGTGAGTGTGCAACAGGAGTATACCGTGGTGAAAGACTTGGGCATTCAACCCGGCATGAGACAGTTCTATCGGGGCATCTTGGCCAACAAAGGCGATGGGTTGGGTCCCTTTAATTTGGCGATCTATTGGAAACGAAGCTATCGTAACAAAGGCCCGAAAGACCCCTGGTATATTCTCACCAATCTGCCTAATTTGAAGCAGGCCATTGAGATCTATCGCTGTCGCTGGGGCATTGAGCAGCTCTTCAAGGACTGTAAGACTGGGGGCTACAACTTAGAGGACACCAAGGTCAATGAACCCCGATTTTTAGCCTTGCTCTTACTCATTGCGATCGCGTACAGTTTGGCCACCCTACAGGGGCAATGGATGCGGCAACTCCGCATTGACCACTATGCTGGACGTATTCAAAAACACCAAGATAAAACCTTGCGACACAGTGAGTTCAGCTTGGCTCTCTATGGGCAACGGTGGACGTATGGGATGGAACTGTGGGCCAATCAAGCGTTTCAGTTGATGGCGCTCAAACCCCACAAACGCCTCTATTTTCAGCGGGGTCTCCGTGCCCTATCCTTGATGCAGCAAGCTATCTAGCTATGTTGTCACCCTTTCAGCTCCCCTATAGTAATACTCCATCCTTTTCGAAAGGAATTACGGATGAATAAAGAGCTAATCAAGGCTGAGCTGCGGATGAAAGGCAGTTCGCTAGCTGACATATCTCGCGAATTGGGGATTAACAGATCAGCAGTTTCCAATGTTTTGGCAGGTGCAAAACGCTCACGTCGCATTGAGCAGAGGATCGCTGAAAAGCTTGGTATGTCTGTAAAAAGAGTGTTCCCAGACCGTTACAGTTCAGAGGTGTCTTAGATGAGTGACGAGCAAAATTATTTCGCTATAGCGGATCGTTATGACGGCGAGATAAAGGATTTTCATAAGGAGGAAGTTCAAAAGAGGTTGGCCGAGATAGCTGCCTATGGTGACGAAGAGTTCAAGGCTTTCAAAAAAGAATTATTTTCCTTTTGGGCTGAAGTTCTAAATCTACAAATTGCTGATGTTCTTACGGAGGCAGGTTGGACGATTGAGAAGCTGTCTGATTCAGCAGTGCTGGATTCTTTGGGACAAAGGTTTGAGGTTGGCGATCACTTCATCTTTTGCGCTGATGGCATAGACGGGGACGAAATTGTTGTCTTGGTGGTTGATGAGGCCACTGGTGCGCGTTGCTTTAAAGTCATGCCTGATCAGCCTGAAGAGTTTGTAGAAGATCGCCTGAGATCGGTGATGGGTTCTATGAAGCCTGCTGAGTTGGCTTTGAAGACAGGTGTACCGAAAGACTTGATTTGTGGGGTTTTAGATGATGAGTCCTACCTCACTCGTCGCGGTTTTTTTGCTCTAGCTGAAGGCTTGGATATTGATGTCTTTTGGCTTATGAGCGGGGTGTCTAATATCAAAGCGCTGATTGACATCAGCGATGGGAATGAATGTCCAGTCTTTACGTCTGAAGTGATGGAGCAGGTTTATGGATAGATTCTCTGCTCAGCAAGCCGCCGAAATTATTGGGGTCAGCGTTCGGCAGGTTCAACGTAAAGCTAAAGATGAAAGCTGGCAAGGACAGCGGATTGAAGGCAGCAAGGCGCTTAAATATCCGATTGAACAGTTCCCCCCAGAGTGGCGCGAAAAGCTGATCGCACATTGGATTTCGCTCAACCCCATCCCAGAGCCAGAGCCTAAACAGTACGGTCTGCCAATGGACATGGTGGAACTCTCCACCGAGCGACCAGAGAAGAAAGCAGATCGCCGAATCCACGCCCGCAGATGGGTCGTTAAGCTCTATTATCAAATGTCAAGCTTTTGGCGTGACGCGACAGCTAGATAGGCGAATCCGTCAGTTGAACCGTTGCCGATGAATAACGGAATGAATAATCGATCATAGCTGTCACGACAGCTATGATCGCTGACCAAATGAGGATTAAGCCTGAGATGAAGCGTGAGCGGAGCGCGTCGCGGCCGACCGTTTGCGATAGCTATCGGCCTGCATTTCAACAATCAGAGCATGATGAACCAGCCGGTCGACAGCGGCAACGGTCATCATGGTGTCGGCAAAGACAGCGTCCCACTGACTGAAGGGCTGGTTCGCGGTAATGAGCAGACTACGCCGCTCATAGCGATGAGCAATCAACTCAAAGAGGACAGAAGTTTCGGCTTCTGACTTTTTGACATAGCCGAGATCATCAATCACCAGCAAGTCAAAGCGGTCGAGTTTCTTGAGCAAAGCGGGCAGTTGCAGTTGTAATTTAGCCTGCTGCAACTGCTGAACCAAGGTGGTTGCGGCAAAGAACTTAGCCCGCTTGCCCAGTTCCACAATGGCGCGAGCGATCGCAGTTGCTAGATGGGTTTTACCCACGCCAGAGGGGCCAAAGATCAAACAGTTTTCGGCTCGCTCCAACCAGCGGGTGTCGGTGGTCAGTTGCATCAAAGGAGCCGGATTGAGCTGGGGAAGATGGTCCCACTCAAAGTTGGAAACCGTTTTGGCCGGGGGCAGTTGGGCCTCTTGTAGGGCGCGTTGGAGGCGCAGGCTCCAGCGCCGCTCCACCTCCAATTCGCACAGTGCCAGCAAGAATTGAGCGTAAGACCACTGGTCTTGCATGGCTTGATGTTCGAGGCTTTCCCAATGCTGGAGCATGTGAGAAAGCCGCAGTTGTTTGAGGTGCAGACTCAGGCTCTGGTAAGGACTGATCGGTGGCGTCGGCTCGGAGGAGTTGGTCATAGTCTTGGAGGTTATGTTGTTGCACCTGGATGTTCGGCAGGACGGACTCGCTCAGGAGTTGAAAGTGTTGACGCAGCGCGCTCAGCGTTACTGTGCCAGCGGCTAATTGCGCGTCTAGATACTGAGCCACTGCCGCTTCTCGGTTTTGCGTGGCCGCAATGTAGAGTGCTTCAACCATTAACCGAGCGGCAGAATCGCGGTCAAAAGACGTCTCCAGTTGGTGCCATAGAGAGCGATAGTGGTCATTGGGCAATAAGTCGTGCTGCCATGTGCAGTAGAGGAAGGCGCGGGGTTTGCGCCTGAGACCTTCGATAACATGGCGATAGTTGACGCACCGGGCGCGCCGTTTATCGTTGGCCGTCACGCGCACCCGTGGCAGTTCCACCACCAACTGGCGCTCCAGGTAGCCACAGATGCGGTCATGATACAGATGCAGTTCGAGCTGACGACCAATTAACCGGGAGGGCACCGTGTAGAGGATGCAGCGCACGTCAATGGTGCTGCGCGTGCTCACGCGGGCGGTGAGGACTTCATAATCAGCCACCCGATGATTGGGCAGGGGCTGTAAATGCTTCTGCTCTTCGGTAAACTTGGCTTGGTGCTGCTGATTGAGCTTATCAACCGAAGCCGCAATGAACGCTTGATAGGCGGCCACATTCTCAAAGTCATGGCTGCCCCGCAGATACAACGCTTGGGTGATGCGGTTTTTCAGATGGCCATGCGGAGACTCAATCGCGCCATTCTCGTGAGCAATCCCTTTGTTATTGCGCGTCGGTTCTAGACGGTAGTGGTGGCACAGGTCATCATACAGGCGAGTCAACGGTTTGCGACCTGTGCCACCGGTATTGCGATAGGCGGCGCTCAGGCTATCGGTGCGATGCTCCTTGGGGGCTCCACCACTGGCAAACAGCGCATTCTGCAACCCTTCCGATAAAGCGATAAAGCTCTCGCCCCCTTGAATCACTTGGGCATAGCGCCAACCGCTATAGGCCAAGCGGTAGTGGTAGAGCAGATGCTCAAACGGTTGACCGTTAATCGTAATCTCAACGCCTTTGAGTTCCGTGAAGTCGGAGATGCCCATCACCCCAGGCTCGTGGCGTAGTTCAAACATCACTTCCGGTGCTTCACCATACAATGCTTTCCACGTTTTCACTCGCCGTTGCAGGGTGCGCAGCACTTGCGGATATTGACCGGGATAGCGCTCTTGTAAGTACTCGAACAACGTCATTGGCTTCAGTCTTGGCTCACGCCGCAACATCGGTTCCAACTCGTCTTCCCATACCCCAGCTAACGGGTCGGCGCTCGTGCGCCAATCCCGCAAGCGACCTCGATTGGGTTGATGCGTCCCTGCTTCAATTCGTTGACCGGTTCGGTCTGAAAAGTCGGCAATCGCAGCTGCATCACTCTGCGTTAGGCCGAGCTCTCGCGCTTTCTTATACACTTTGATTTGATAACTTTGAATAGTTTGTTTGGGCACTGGTGGCTTCCCCACATTCTTGGGAGATGCCTCTAGTGTCTTTTTCTATGACGACAACTGGAACAGGTGATAAAAAA
Organism: Thainema salinarum CENA647; assembly: GCF_057732415.1. Taxonomy (NCBI): domain Bacteria; kingdom Bacillati; phylum Cyanobacteriota; class Cyanophyceae; order Leptolyngbyales; family Leptolyngbyaceae; genus Thainema; species Thainema salinarum. Next base: position 3,758,155 of record NZ_JBYJZJ010000022.1, on the reverse strand, counting down.
TGGTGCTCTCTACCCGGCTGTGTAACTGTCGTCGGCAGGTCTCACCCGCCTATGTCATTGTCGTCTAATACTCTATGCCGAGTTTGCCAAAACCGCCGAAAAGATTGTGCAAGGCGAATACCAATTCTGTGAACTCTACTCGGCTGGTGAGATCCAAGCACCGAGCTGGGTGAAGGAAACGATTCCCAGCGTGAGTCGTGGCAGCGTGAGGAAGTGGCAGAAAGAAGTTGGCGAAAAATATCGCGGACGCAAGGGCAGCATCGTTGAGGACAACCCCCAGATTCTGGAGCACATGCTCGGCCTCCTCGGCCAATTCCCCAAACTCACAGGCAACCAAGCCCGCAACTCCCTCCTCACCCGCTTCCCCCCGAAGACGTGCCCAGCGAACCCACCCTGCGCCGCTGGATTGCCAAATGGAAAGCCGAGCACAAAGGCGAATACCTGCTGCTGGCCAATCCCGACGATTGGAAAAACCGGATCATGCCCGCATACGGCAGCGCCAGCGACGGCATCACCGCCGCCAACCAACTGTGGGAATTTGACAGCACCCCCACCGATATCATGCTCATTGACGGGCGCTATAACCTGTGCGGCGTGATCGACGTATTTACTCGGCGGGCAATGGTATTCGTCAGCAAGACCAGCAGCTCCGCTGCGATTTGCCAGCTCATGCGGAAAGCGATCCTTGAATGGGGCGTGCCCAACGCCATCAAAACCGATAACGGCAAAGACTATCGCAGCATCCACATCCAGAGCGTCTGCACCGCGCTGGGTATTGAACACAAAGTTTGCTCCCCCTTCAGCCCCGAACAGAAGCCCCACATTGAACGATTCCTCGGCACATTCAATCGCGGCATTCTGCCCATGCTGCCTAACTACCTGGGCCACAACGTAGCCGAACGGCAGGCGATCCGAGCGCGAGAAAGCTTTGAGCAACGCTTCGGCAAAAAGGGCTCAGTCGAACTGCCGATGGATCTGCGCTCCTTCCAGGCGATGGCCGACGACTGGATCACATCTATATATATGCAGCGCGAACATAGCTCGCTCGGCATGAGTCCGCTCCAGCGAGCCAGCGATCAGACCGTGCGGCGAGTGCAGGATGAGCGCGTGCTCGACGTGCTGATGGCCGAGAGCACCAAGCGAGTTGTCCAGAAGAAAGGACTGCGGATCAACGGTTACGACTACATCGCCGCCGAGCTGTTCAACTACTCCCAGCAGGTGGTGCATGTGCGCTTCTGTGACGACATGGGCAAAGTCTACGTTTTCGCTGACGCGACCTGTGCCAAGTTCATCTGCGTTGCCGAGGCTCCCGAACTCACGGGCATGGATCGCACCGCTGAAGCCAGCAAGACGAAAGCCCTGGCCGATGAGCAGAAGAAAGCGGCTCGCGTGATCAAGAAGCTGGGCAAAGACCTGGGACTCGCCAACATGGGAGCCGACATTGTCGCCAAGGCCAAGGCCGGAGCCGACAAGGTGCGTACCCTTAGCTATGCCGCCGAAGACTACACCTCCCCCGGTGCAGTGGCCGCTCAGGAAATCTATGACCAGGCCAGCAAAGTGCTCAACCCCAATCAGGAGATGAGCCAAGAAGAGCACCTGCGGATTGCCGCTGAAGTCGCGGAGAAGCAGCGCATCCGTGATGAAGAAGAAGCTTGGGAAAAGCGAGTTGAAGGCGTGGGTAATCAGCTCAATCAGTATTACTGGCTGGAAGAACCGCTCTCAAAAGACGACTTTCAACTGCTGGCTTGGGTGTATGAGAACCAGCCCGATCGGTGGGCAACGCAAATCAACTTTATGGAGATCTGCGACGCGGCCAAAGCCGCTGACTACGATGTCCGCACCGTGACCGCACGGCTGCTGGACGAAATTCAACCCTTTTTGCAAGCCAGTTAAAAACCCTTGCCGGGGTCAATCGGCAAGGGTCAAAGCCCACCAGGGCACACAGTACGAGTTCAGATGTTGAATCAATCTTAGCTATGAAACCTCAGATTGTCACTGTTTCCAATATTTCCCGCCTACTAGATGCCCACACGCGGCAACAGAACGCACCGATCCGATTTCCCAAGATCACCCTTGTTCACGGGAAAAGCGGCTACGGAAAGACCTGTGCCATCTACTGGATGGCCTGTCAGCAGAACGGCTGCTTCATCACAGCCACCCCAGTTTGGACACCCAAAGCCATGTTGAACGCAATCCTCAAAGAGATGGGCATTCCGGCCAAAGGCAACAACCAAGACCTGATGAACCTGGCCGTTGAAAATCTGGCGCTCTCGCGTCGCACCCTGTTCGTGGACGAAGGCGACTTCATCACCGATCACGGTGGCGGTGGTCGAATGCTTGAAACCTTGCGCTGCATCCACGACATGAGCGGCGTGCCCGTGATCCTGGTCGGCATGGACAAGATCCGCCAGAAGCTGCTGCGCTATGAGCAGTTTGCCAACCGAGTCTCGGAAAACATCGAGTTCGGTGCGATCAATGACCTGGATATCAAGATGCTGGCGGGGCAGGTGTGCGACGTGCGGATTGAAGAGGCGCTGCTGATGTACCTGCTGGGCGAAGCCGAGGGCGTGATCCGCCGCGTGACGGTGGGACTTGCCGCGATTGAAAGCTTGCATAAGCACCTGAAGAAATCCCCTGGCGATCCGCTGACGCTGGCTGAGTGGAAGGACTCCAAGCGCGAGTTCTTCCTAAAGCGATAAACCCGATAGACCCGATAAACCCATATCAACGGAGAACAGACAGTGAATACAGTAACCAAAACAGGCAATCTGCAGATCCTGCACGGCAAACAGCAGTTGGGCTTCCGCACCATCAAGCAGGGCGGCTTCATCCAGTACGACACGGCAATGTACTGGAGCGCTGGGCTGAAAGACTACGCCGGAATGCGCTGCACCCTCTACCGCGATGCGGGCTGCGTCGGTCGCGATGACAACCTGTATGTGCATGTGGCGGGAACGGCTCAGGTCATTACCGCTGTGTTTTATGAGGAGATTGAGCCGAGTAAGGGCAAAGTCCATTCGCGCCTGCTGATTTCGCCTACGCGCTGGCTGAACTTCAAAGGAGTGTTTTTGCTTCACTCCGAGATGGTGCTCGGCCATCTTAAGACCGTTGAAGAACTGCTGATTCGCGTGAAGCAGCTCAAGGCCGAACTGCTCGACGGCGCGAAGAACCCAGTGCAGCTTGAGCTGATGGTGAAGCGCTATGAAGCGATCATCGAACAGCGGCGCAACTGCGACATTGGCCAAGTTGGCATCGCCATGCGAACGATGCATCGGCAATGGCGTGATGCACAGTGGGAGCGGTAGAGCCATGCGAAACCTGAGAGAACGCCGCGTCCTACGACAAATCTTTTGGAAAACGATCCGGCTTCAGCGGCGATATACCCTCCCCGAAATTGCTAATCAGCTCGGAGTCCAGCACAACCAGGTCAGCTTTATCCACACCGATTGGATTGAGCACGGCTATGTGACCCAGATCGGACGCAAGGGCGCGTGGAAAGAGCAGGCCGCTGAGTTTGAGCTTGTGCGCGACACGGGACTGCTGGCTCCCTACCTGGACGGCAACGGCAAACTGATTGACCCCAACCTCCAGCCGGAAAAGGCCGACGACCAGACACGGGCCTGGAGAGCGATCCGGATCATGCGAATCTTTGACACCCATCAGCTTTGTCTGACGGCTGATCTGCTGGCTCCCAGTGCGCGGCGATTGCTGCTGGCATTGAGCCGAGCCGGATATCTCCGCTGTCAGGCAGGCGAGACCCACAAGGGACAGTCGAACACCTATCAGCTAATCCGGGACACGGGGCCACTGCCGCCGCTGGTTCACATGCGGTATCCAGAGGTCTTTGACCTGAACACCGAGCAACTGATCACCTACGAAAAGTTAGTGCGATGAACCCGATAGAGACCCAAACCACACCCGAACAACTGGCCGCACGGGATGAGCAGGAACCCTGGATCTTGTCGGCCTGGTCGCCCTATGGCTGGAAGCTGATCAGCCAGAGCGCAGATTTTCAGGAGATGTTCTTGACTGCCAAGATTCTCCAGGGAACGACGCGGGCGAAAGTGAGCGTTTCCCACATTGAAGACGGAGCCGGACTGGTGCGCTACGAACACCGGATCAACGGACTCCGCGCCAAGAAATTGCTGGAGGGGATTGCCAACCCTGAGAGCGAGGTGCTGTGTCGGCTGGAGGCTGCAATTACCCGCACCATCCTCGACGCGCACATGTACGCCCTGGCGCTGGGATGCCAGCTGGAGGGCGGAAACAAAGAAGGGCTGACCCGCTTGTGGTTTGCCCAGGCTGACAAGACCGATAAACCCACTCATGACACTTGAACAATCCGATGAAAAAACGATTCACAACCCTGGGCCGTGTGCCCGTGACCGTTAAACCCGTCTACTGCGTTTGCGTCCGCTATCCCAAAGGCGATCCGAGGTTGCCGTTTGTGGTGGATTCTCTGACGGCTCTGTATGGCGGCATGATCCGCTTCTACGGGGCAGAGGGAGAGATGCGGGTGGCTTGGATCGACTTCCGAGCACGGTTCAAAGCCAATGCGCTGATCCGCTCTCTGCACCGCAATCCGGCTTTGGGCTTTGAAGCCCACTTGAATGAGGAGCTGAGCCGCAATGTCGGGTAAGCTGCGCCGCTTGATGAACGTGGCCGGGGTGCCGCTGGAGATCTGCAAGGTCGGCTTGGATCGGCGAGCTTACCTGAGCAACGGTAGGAAGTCTCGGATGATTACGCGGCGTGAAATCTTTGAAGCCGATGTTGAATTTTGCGCGGGCGCAATCTTGCAGCAGGGCATGTGGGATGGCCGCTACTGGTATATCGTCTCGGTTCCGAATACCGAGTGGTGGAAGCTGATTCGCGGCAAATACACCAACGGCACATTGGGCTTCAGCCTTGAAACGCTGGAGTTTGTGCAGCCCTCAGCCAGCTAATGAAAAAGGGTGAGAGCTGACACTCTCACCCGATAAACCCACAGGGCGAACGCCAATTCGCCCCTACAAATAAACCCATTTGTATTTAGGAGTATACCCATGATTTCTGAACTTTCACCCGATTCCCCGGTTTCTGCCAGCCTGCCTGAGCTTGCGGAAATCTATGCTCTGGGCTGGCAGAATGACCGACTGAACTGCTTGCTGGGGGATGGCTCGGCACTTGTGATTTTTAGTGGCGAGGCCGAGCGGCTGTGGAACCAGGCGGTGCTCTCCCCTGGGTTTGCCAACTGCGAAGGCAAGGTGCTGATCCGGATGATGCAGGCACAGGCCGCGCTGGGAGAGGTGGCGTGAGCGTTGTGCCGCTGCTGGCTCGCTGTCGAGGTTGCTTCAGTGTTGCTCAGCTCGATGACGACAGGCTGTGTCCAAAGTGTCAGCGGCTGAAGGCGATCCGAGCCAGTGCGAAAACCGATAAACCCGTAGGGGCAAACAACCCGCCCCTACCCACCAAACCCACACCACAGGAGAAAACAGACCCAATGAATTTAGCCGAAGCGATTAAAGAGATTCAGTTGGCGTCGCCGGACGAGATTGAGCGGCAGATTGCCCAGATGGAGAGCCAGATTGAAACGCTGAGGAGTCAGATCAAGGTGCTCCGCAGTTTTGCGCCCAAGCCCGTGACGGCTGGCAAGAAGCCGAGTAAGGTCGGCTTTAGTGAGGAGCAGAAGGAAGAGATGCGCGATCTGATTCGGCAGGGGAAGACCGTTGAGCAGATTGCTGAGATCACTGGGTATTCCCAGAAGAGCGTGAACATTTCCTATGGCCATTTAGTGAAGCAGGTATAGGCAGAGAATGACTGATTCGATTCAACCGACGAACCTGCCAACCTTGGCAGAGTTCTTTGAGCAGGCGACGCCGGAAGAACTTGAGGCTGAATTTACAGCCAACTATGCACGGGTGACTCTGATGGCGATCTGCCTACAGATTGCTGTCGTTGACCTGGCCGACTGCAAGCGGACGGCCTGGGACACTGAGCGCAACAAGCTGTTGGTGAAGGCCACGACGATGCTGAAGGGCGCGACGCCTGAGCAGACTGCCTGCTTTGTCGGGCAGCAGATTGAACAAGTTGATGCGTTTTTGGAGCGCTTGAAACAATGAAGCCAACTGACTTACATGGAATGCCTGCACCAGAGTGGGCAGTGAGCACACCCCAGGAAGGGCCAGTCTTCAAAGACATCCCTCGACAGTATCGCTTTGATGGCGAGGTCGGTCTGTTCTGGCTCGGTGCCGAGGCCAAGGAGCCTGCGCTGGTGATGCAGATTTTTGAGACGCGCTGGAGCTATGGCAAGCGCTGGGGACGGGAGCCGCAAACGTGGCTAGACGTTGCCTTTGTGGATGAGGACAACGTGGTCGGGATTCTGGCGGCGAAGAAGGAAACCGCGATCAATCTGCATGAGTTCCTGATCGGTTTGGAGACGCATAAGGACGGGGTGATCAGTCCAATGGCGGTGCAGGTGATCGTTGAGGCCAAGAAGAACGTTCACGCCGATGGCCATCCCTACTACACCCTGAAGCCTGGTTCGTTTGAGTTTGTCGAACCGGGGCAGTTTGAAATGGTTCGGCGGTTTGCCCAGAGCAATCGCTTTCGTTGGATTTTGACAGGAGAACATTAATCTCTCATGACTCCCCTCACCCCTGACAATGTCCTGGAACTGCTTCGCCAGCAGGAAGGGCGCGATCAAGCGCTCAGTGCTCGCGAGGTAGTCGAAACCATCACTCTCCAGCGGAGCACCAAACATCAAGAGCGGCAACTGCGTCGCGTGATCATGGCGCTGCGTGATGAGGGCTGGCCGATCTGTGCTCAACCACCGCACGGCTATTGGTGGGCCAAAAGCGCTGAAGAGCTGAACGCGATCTGTGCCTATCACCTGGGACGGGCGCGGGCTTCTCTGCGGCAGATTGGCCGACTGAAGAAGCGCGGCATTCCGATGTTGGTTGGTCAGATGCTGTTGCCGATTGAGGAAGCTGAGCTGCAAATTCCAGACGAGATCCCGGAATCTTATCAGGGCACTCAGACGATCGCCGCCCTGGTGGAACTGCCGGAAGATCTCTGGGCGTTGGCTCAGGGGGTGTTGAGGGAGCATGAGGGACTGGAACCGAACCGATTGCTGGAGCTGGCGCTTGCCGTCTATCTCCAGCAGCGCGGGGTGACTGCTGCCAGCAAGTGCTACTTGCGAGCCATGCGGGCAGAGATGAAGCGATGGGAGGAACCGACGTGAAAATTATTACTCTATGGCAACCTTGGGCGTCGTTGATTGCCTATGGGTTGAAGCGCTACGAGACGCGGAGTTGGCCGACAAAGTATCGAGGTGAGCTGCTGATTCATGCGGCTTGTCGGCGACCTAAAACATATGAGATGGAAGCGATCCTTGACAATTTAGAAGGATCGCTTGACCGGGACAAAGTATCTGAGTTCTTTGGGTCGATTGATTTGCCGCTGGGATCTGTGGTGGCAATTTGCAAACTGACAGATTGCTTTCAGTCGCATCACGTCAGCCCCTCAAATTTAGAAGGGGCTTTAGGTAACTATGCACCTGGACGCTATGCCTGGGCGCTGGACGAAGTTCGGCAACTGGGAGTCACTTGGAAAGGACAGCAAGGGATGGTTGATGTGCCGCCTATTTTGCTTACGCAAGTGGAAGAGCAATTGGCTCTGAGAAGGATGGAGGTAGGGCAATGCACGGAGGCGAAAAGCTGAACCAACGGTTTCAGCAGGGTGCATCGCTGCCGCCTTGGCGGACTGGGCGCGGGCACTTTGAACATTTGGATCGCGGGTTTGTGGAGTTTATCCGCATCGGCCTGGAGGGCATCCAGCCGGGGCGCAACATGATGCGCGGTGATGCGGTCGCGTACATCCAGAATCAGGAGCGGGGCGGCGATCTATCGGTGCTGGAAGCTCGCTGGGAGGATTACCAGGATCACCTGAAAGCAGCGGCGACCCAGTCGGAGCCGATTCCGGTATTCAATCCTGATGATCCGCAGTATGACGCGAACACTCCGGAGGCCAGAGCGGCACGGGCAAGGATACGAGCGATGCTCAAGGAGCAAGGGTTATGCGATTAGAGGGGTTAGAGGTGGATGTGCAAATGCTGGTGACGCTGCCCCCAAAGACTCCCCAGGCGACCATCGACAAGATCACGCGAACGGCTTATCGGATTCGAGGATCGTTTTTTGGAGTGGTCAGTCAGGAAAAAGTTTTGAACCAGCAAGGGCAGGAATGCCTAGAGCTTGAGTTTGTGGAGGTGGATGATGGGTGAAAAACTACAGGGCGATCAGATCATTGCCTTTCCGGGATTTGAGATCACGGGCGAACCCGTGACGCAACTGGATTGGCTGATGGAGAAAGCGAACCTGAAGCATGGCGAGGTTTGCCACAACATTGAGGCGGCGATCTATGCGGCCAAGGAAGCGGGCGATCACCTGAATAAGGCGAAGGCCGAGTGTAAGCATGGCGAGTGGCAAAACTATTTGAGTGCCAACTTTGATGGCAGCGTGAGCAGTGCCAAGCGGTACATGCGGATTGCGCGAGAGTGGCAGAAGATTCTGCCAGTGCTGGCAGGATCGAATACTCAGCTCAGCATTCGACAGGCAATGACGCTGATCTCGGATGCTGACGACAGCGATGAACGGCTCGCGCTGCCGGGAACGGCTGAGGTTGTTGATGGCGAGTTGATCGATTCGGGTGAAGGCAAAACGCTCACACGTGAGCGTTTTGAAAACGACCCAGATGGCGATCCAAATGCGACCCGCGTGAGCGTTTTGGAACCTGAGCCAAATTCGTCAGGGCAAGAACCCGGTAAGCGACTGGACAACCCAGACGCGCATGATGTTCACTTGACGCCGCCGCGCCTGGTCGAAGTGGTGCTGAAGATTCTGGGCACGGTGGATCTCGACCCGTGCGCCGATGACGCGAAACGCTTCCCCGCTAAGCATCATTACACCCTGGCCGATAACGGACTGGCTCACGACTGGTTCGGTAAGGTGTTCATGAATCCGCCGTACTCTGGCAAGCACGGGAGCACCTTGGAGAACTGGGCGAATCACCTGTCGAACGCGATGCTCTATGGCGAGGTGACGGAGGCGGTTGTGTTGGTTCCTGTTTATAGCTCGGAAAAGTGGTGGACGTTTTTGCGGCCTGACCGGATCTGTCTGCTCAGAGGGCGCGTGACCTACCTGGATGCAGACGGCAAACCTGAGCCAAGTGGGGCGCGATTCAGTTCGGCGCTGTGCTACTTGGGCGAAAACGTTGAGCGGTTTGAACAGGTGGCAGGCGAAGTGGGGACGGTTTGGATTCCAATTCGGAAGGAGGCGAAACCTGTATGGCAAGGAGTAGAAGCAGAGTTAGGCATTGCCCCAAGTGCAGCGGAATCATGAGGGTGATTAACTCTCGCGGGCAGACGGGGCTGGAGGATTACCACTATCGGCGGCGCGAGTGCGAGAACTGCCACTATCGACACTCGACGCGAGAGCGACTGGCTGAAGAAACAATTCAACTATTACAAGAGGACTTTGAAGAATATGTCAGTGGAATTTGAAGCACACATCACCGTTGATGCTTGGGACGAAGTGGAAGAAGAGTGGGTCGAGGACGGAACCCAGTTGGACATCCGACCGGACTCGGATAACTACGACTACACGATTTTGGCTGTTGGATCGCGCGAAGTTCGCGTAGACACAGACGATCTGCTGATGGCGATCTTCCAGATTTGCCGCAAGCAAGAGGACTACGAAGCCAAGGCGGCAAAGTCGTTTGCTGATGCGTTCCTGAGTGGCAGTGACGAGTTGGTTCCTGCTTATGGAGTGATGCCTGACGGACGGATGGAAAGAATTTATGGACAACCGATTAGCGGGAAGGTGGTGAAAGATGACGGACGGATTGCCTGCGGATTTGAGAAACCTGCTACTCGCCAAGATTCACATCGCGGCGAAGCAGTTCAAGCTGGAGGATGCGGAGTATCGGGATCTGTTGGAGGAACTGACCGGACTGCGGAGCTGCAAGGAGATGACGACGGCGCAGCTCAATACGGTGATCAAGTGGTTTGAGGAGCGCGGCTTCCGAGTGGATGACCCCAAGGGCCGCAAGCGAAAGAAGTCACCCCAGACGAAGTACAAAGACGTTCACGACATGGTGGACAAGATCCGGCAGATCTGGATCGTGATGGGTAAGCGCGGCATTTGCGCGGGTGATGAGACTTCGCTCAATCGCTGGATTCGCAAGATGTATGCAGTGGAGCGAGTGGAGTGGTTGAACAACGCTCAGGCTTCAAAAGCCATTGAAGGGCTGAAGCAGTGGGCCGGACGGCACGGGTTACAGGAACCAGATATTTAGGAGAACACTATGACCCCTGAACAAGAACGTGAATGGATGCGGCTAGAGGGCTTTGCGCCTGAGACTCTACCCCCCCCTAATGCCCCCCCCGGATCTGCTGTTGGCCTGTCAGGTTGGCTTCGACAAATTGCAGCTAGAGAAATTCTTGCCGCCAGCGGTGACGATGGATCTGCGGCAGTTGGTACTCACCTATGTGAGCATGGGCTACACGGCAGGCAAGGCTGATGGCAGGCCCGATTGATCTCAGTGACTATCTGGTGGAAATTGACGTGCTCTCGCGGGTGCTGAACTTTCTGAAGCCGGATGAGAACTGGGGCTGGCAGCATCCCAAGCTGATTGCCTTTATGCAGCAGCATGGTTTTACGCGGCGGGAGGCGCTAGGCGAGACGGAGTTGGAGGTGATTGTCGCCTCGCTGAATAAGGCGCTTTCCCGTGAATTGGGTATATTGAAGACTAAGAACAAGTGAACTAGCCCGTGAAGACCCCACGACGTTATCTCGATCCGGCAGATTTGCCGGACTCCCTGAAAGAGGTAGAGCAGTTGATCGGCTTTGAGGCTGTGTTGGCCTTGGTCGAAGAATTTGCTGGACAGGTGATCAACATCCCGGTTGAGCCAATGTTGGTGCATCCGCTGGTGGATGTGCTGGGCATTGAGCTGGCCACGCGGTTCATCTTTGCCTACAGCGGCGAACATTTTCAGATGCCCGTGTGCCGCGATCTGTTTGGCAAGGCGCGGAATCGCCAGATTCTAGAACAGCGCCAAAAGGGTAAGCTGATTAAAGATCTGATTCGAGAATTTCAGCTCAGTAAGCCGCGAATTATGGAAATCCTGAGAGCGGGATAAGGGGTATGCTGGCATACCTGGGACGCCCTCCTAAGCCTTTATTCAATGGGTTTAGGAGGGCTTTTTGATGCCTAGAATTATTGAACAAATTGAAGTGCCGAATCGACCCGTGCTGGCTCAGCAAGCGCCGGGAGTGACCGTGAGCGCCGAACTGATCATCGGGGTGGTTGTTAGCCTGCTGATTGGCTCAGTGACGTGGCTGGTACAGCGCAGCATTGCTGGCTTGGACGACAAGCTGAAGGATCACGAATCGCGGCTGGATTCGATTGAAGCGGGTCGGGCAACGCTGGCCCGGATTGAGGAGAAGCTGGACGGGCTGAACAAGATTGAGCTGCGAGTAGACGCGCTGGAAAATGACCGCGTGAACTATGCCAGAGTGGAGCAACGCTTCGATAACCTTGCTGGATCAGTGCTGCGCTTGCAGGACATGCTCCAGAGTGAGCAGAAGGAGTGGATCACGTTTCGGGAGAGTGCAGGTCGCCTGTATGTTTCGCGGGAAGACTGGGTGCGCTTCACGACCCAGATCGACGGCAAGATGAACGCGCTGCACTCGCGATTAGACCGCATCGTGGGCCGACGTGACGAGGATCACTCTCATGAGTAAGGTTGCCTATTAGTAATACGGGCATACTAAACGAAAGTATTAGAGGTGCGTCCCATGCCTGAGCGATCCAAAATTCAAATGATGCCGGAAGAGCTGCGAGAGGAGTTGGATCGCCGCCTAGTTGAGGGTGGCTTTCGTGACTATCGTGGGTTGGCTCAGTGGTTGTGCGATCAAGGCTTTGAGATCGGCCACAGTTCTGTTTGGGCCTATGGCCGCAAATTCGAGGAAAAGCTGGAGGGCATGAAAATCGCTGCTCAGCAGGCCAAGGTGATCGTTGAGCAACTGGGCGACGACGAGAACGCGATGGGTGAGGCGCTGTTGGCGCTGGCTCAGCACAAAGCGTTTGAGGTGTTGCGCGAGATGGAGATGAGCAGCAAGGGGCTGAAGGATATCAGTTTCCCCGCGCTGACTCGCTCCATTGCCGAACTCAACCGCTCAGCCGTGCAGCAGAAAAAGTTCGCTGACGAAGTGAAAAACAAGATCAAGATCGCCGTCGAAGAGGCCGACAAGATCATGACCAAGGCAGGTGTGAGCGATCAGACCGCTGCCCAAATCCGAGCGAAGTTCCTGGGGATTGAAGTATGAGCCAAGAAGCCCCTTTCACTCTCGAAGGCATGACCGAGGCCGATGTGCCCATGCTGCTGTTGCCCTATCAGCAGCGCTGGCTTGCCGATGAAAGTGGCTTCAAGCTCTACACCAAATCACGCCGGATCGGGATTAGCTGGGCTGATGCGGGCGGCGCGGCGCTGATCGCTGCCCAGACGAAAGGCCGCAATACTTTCTACATGGGCTATGAGAAAGAGATGGCTCGCGGCTACATTCAGGATGCGGCAGAGTGGGCCAAGCTCTACAACCTGGCTGCGTCTCAAGTCGAAGAGGATCAGGAGATTTTCCGCGATGGGGATGAGGACAAGGCGATCCAGGTGTTTCGCATCTGGTTCAACTCTGGCTATCGAATCGAGGCGCTCAGCAGCAATCCCCGAAACATGCGAAGCCGTCAGGGCGATCTGATGATCGACGAGGCGGCGTTCCATGATGACCTGAGCGAGGTGCTGAAGGCCGCTAAGGCGATGCGAATCTGGGGCGGCAAGATTCGCATGGTGACAACCTACAACGGCGTTGACGAGCCATACTACGAGCTTGAGCGCAATGTTCTCGCGGGTAAGCTTCCCTACTCGCGACACTACACGACGCTGGACGATGCGCTGAAGCAGGGACTGTTTCAGCGCATTTGTCTGATGAGTGGGCAGCAGTGGAGCGCGTTGAAGGAAGCCCAGTTTCGTCAGCAGCTCATGGACGAATTCGGCGAGGATGCCGACGAAGAACTGTTGTGCATTCCCAAACGCAGCGGCGGGCGCTACTTCTCGCGGGTGCTGATTGAAGGGCAGATGCGCGAGGATATCCCGGTGATCCGGCTGACGCTGACGGATGACTTTGTGATGCGCTCCCAGCATGAGCGAGAGACGACCATTCAGGACTGGTGCGACGATCATCTGCATGAGGTGCTGGCCAGCTTGAGTCCCCACCTCAAAACGTTCTATGGGTTCGACTTTGGCCGCACGGGTGACATCTCGGTTTTGCTGCCGATTTGCGAAATGCCGAACCTAGTCCGACGCAGTTTGTTCGCGCTGGAAATGCGGAACGTGCCCTTTGAGCAACAGCGGCAGGTGCTGTTTTACGTAGCCGATCGTCTACCCCGATTCATGGCGGGCGCAATGGACTCGCGCGGCAATGGCCAGTATTTGGCCGAAGTTGCCATGCAGCGCTACGGGACGCGGATCGAGCAGGTGAAGTTCACCGATGCTTGGTACGCGGAGCATACGCCCAAATACAAAGCGGATTTGGAAGATAAGAAATTTGAGCTGCCCCAGTATGCCGACATGCTCGACGATCACAGAGCGGTGGTTGTGGTGCGGGGAACGCCTCGGATTGAAGAGAAGCGAGGCAAGGGATCGGATGGGGGGCAGCGGCACGGTGATGCGTTTATCGCCGCGCTGCTGGCCGACTATGCGAGCCGGATGGAGGTGACGCCGATTGAGTATCACGTTGCGCCGAATGCGCGGCCTCGAATCGGCTACACCCTTGACGATTACACCTTGGGAGGCTGAGCAAATTGGATCGCAAGTGCTTCCAAACGATTCGCCAAGTCGCGAAGAATATCCACCCACTCCAGCGCCTTCTGCGGGTCTTGGGCGTCGGGTACGAGACTATTCACAATGATGCCAAGGCGGCGATAGTAAACCGTTGGCAGGTGGCGCTGCTGCTGGTTGTGGCGCGTGCCAGCGCCCTGGCGGCGACCGGGGAATTCGTTCCGTTCTCCTTCTGCAGCGAACCGTCCTCCAGCTCCGCTGGTTCCGCCCGGAAATTGATCGGGCGGCGAGTCGTTGGCGGCTGCCGGATCGCCTGTGATCATCGCCGCCGCAATGCTCAGAATGGCCGTCGCCGGAATCAGTTGTCTTCTCATTTGATGCACCGAAATAGGGAGTGAATTCAGTATGCCCGTACCAGCTCAAATTCGCTCTGAGATCGCTACGCTCGAAAAAGACTTTCTGACCTTTGCCGGACTGATCGGGCGCAACAGCATTTTGCAGAATCCCGACCCGACGATCCGCAGTCGTGGTCAGGGGTTGGGCCTTGCGCTTTACGACGAGATCGAGAAAGACCCCCACGCTTACGCAGTGCTGCAAAAGCGCAAGTATGCCCCAGTCTCGCGGCCTTGGCGAGTTGATCCATCCAGTGAGGACAAGGCCGATATGCTCGCTGCTGAACTGGTCACGCGGCAACTGGAGAACCTGGGCAGCACCGATTACGACGCGGAACAGGAACATGGGGTGCTGGGATTTGAGGGGGTGTGTCTGGCGCTGCAAGATGCGGTGCTGAAAGGCAACCGACCCGCAGAGGTGATGTGGGCAGAGGACGGGCGTGAGATTGTGGCGGCTGAGATCAAGCCTCGCGATCCGCGTCGGTTTGGGTTTGTCGTCGGTGACAACGGCTGGGAGCTGCGATTACTCACCTTGCGCGATCAGTGGATGGGTGAGCCGATACCCGACCGGAAAATTATCTACCACGTTTTCGACGCAGACGATGCGAACCCCTACGGCCTTGGCATGGGAACGCGGTTATTTTGGCCCGTGTTCTTCAAACGGCAGGACATCAAGTTTTGGCTGGTGTTTGCCGATAAGTTTGGTTCCCCCACCCCAGTGGGTAAGTATCCCGCTGGCACGGAGAAATCGAAGATCAAGGAACTGCTGTCGGCACTGGACGCGATCACCAATGGCCTTTCGACGGCTGTGCCGGAAGGGATGATCATCGAGTTCCTGGAGGCGATGCGCTCTGGCTCCATTGACACCTACGAACGCCTCGCTCGCTACATGGATGAGCAGATGAGCGAGGCCGTTCTCGGTGAGACGGGTTCAACCAACCAGAGTGGCGCGGGTGGCAGTCGGGCGCGTGACCAAGTGGGCAATGAGGTGCGGCTGGAGATCGCCGCTAGCGATGCGCGACTGCTGAGCAATACGCTTAACCGATCCTTGGTGCGGTGGATTGTCGATCTGAATCGTCCGGTGGTGGGTGAGTCGGCCAGATACCCGCGACTGCATTGGGACTTTGAAGAGCCAGAGGATCTGAAGGCGCGGGCAGACCGGGACAAGGTGCTGTTTGATATGGGCTTTCCGCTGACGCTGGAGAAAGTGATCGAGGTGTATGGCGAAGGGTATGTGCAAGCTGCGCCGGATATCTCGGCGATCATGGCGGCGATGCCGAAAGACCCCGTAGGGGCGAATGGCAATTCGCCCACACCCGACCCAGCACCGACCGAAGCGCCAATCGAAGAACCTGCCAAAACCGCCATGAATGGCGCACAGGTGACGAGTCTGGTCGGCATTGCTCAGTCGGTCGCCAAAGGGGAGCTGCCGTTTGAGACTGGGGTGCAGGTGATTAAGCTGGCGTTCCCTGCCATCCCAGAGCCGGAGATTCGGGCGCTGCTGAATCCGGTGCAGAACTTTGAGCCGACTGTGAACTTGAGCGATCGCTTACCCGTGCCGGAGCCAGAGCAGGGGAGCGAGGGAGAGGGGGATCCAGATCCCGAAGAGGAAGCCGACGAAGATGACCCCGCGTTTGCAGAGAAGGCGGAAGACCCGCTGAGTGATGCCTATGTGCGGCAGATGCGGGAGAGAGCTGGCGCGATCACTGATGGGTGGGTTGGGCAGATTCGGAAGCTGCTGGAAGACAGCGACGACCTTCAGGCGTTTGCTGAGAATCTGTTTGGGCTGTATCCCGATTTGCCAACGGATCAGCTTGGCACGCTGCTGGAGAATGGGCTACTCGCCGCACACCTGGGTGGCAGAGCGGAAGTAGTGGAGGGCGAATGAACCTGAAGATCAACAAGACCCGTGATGGGCTGGAGACGCCGGATGAGGTGATCGCGGCCATTGACCTGATTAAGCAGTTTCTCAACTTCAACGGGTATGAGTCGGTTCTGATCTCGGCTCAGGGGTGCGCGGCGTTTAGCAAGACAGTGAGGCCAGAGCATGACGAATCCGACCTGGGAACGACTTCCGTTTGAGGAAGCCATAGATTTCTTTCGCGACAAGGTGAATGTGCCCACTGAGCGGTGGAACGACTTGCAGCGCTCCGAGCATGATCATGCGTTCACCGTTGCCGGGGTGCAGAGTGCTGAGCTGCTGGCTGAGATTCGTGAGGAAGTCGATCGCGCCATTTCCCAGGGGACGACTCGCAAGCAGTTCCTCGACAGCTTCAACGAAATCGTTGAGCGGCGTGGCTGGAACCATGCGGGCGGGCGCGACTGGCGAGCGAACGTGATCTACCAGACGAACTTGCACGGAGCCTATTCAGCCGGACGACATCAGCAGATGACCGATCCGGATGTGCTGGCGACTCGGCCTTACTGGCAGTATCGGCATGGTGGCTCGATCAATCCCAGGCCGACGCACTTGGCTCAGGACGGTAAGGTTTACCCAGCCGATGATCCTTGGTGGAATAGCTGGTATCCGCCCAACGGGTTCGGCTGTCGCTGCTACGTCGTCACCCTCAGTCAGAGAGATTTGGATCGGCGTGGCCTGACGGTCGATACTCCGCCCCAGGGCGAAACGTTCCCCTACACCGATCCGCTGACGGGCATCACGCGCAATCTGCGGAACTCACCCGATCCGGGATGGGATTACGCGCCTGGAAAGTCGCGGGTTACCAATGAGCGCGAAAACACCCTGAACCGGATACTGGAACGCTTGCCGCCAGAGCTGCGGGAGCAGGTTACCAAATATCGCGAAAACATTCCGCCAGCGGCTGCACCCAAGCCAAAGGGTAACGATGCCGAGATCAAGGCTGCTGAGGCGAGCTGGAAGTCTGTTCAAAAAGAAGTGGATTTGTTGAACCGCTACTACAGCGGTGGAGCAAACCGCAAATTCACGCCGAAGGAGCAGAAGGAACTGGCGCGGCTGTTGAACGGTCGGCCAGCTTGGCCAGCGCTCAAAGATGCCAGAGAACGTGCATTCGTGGCCAAGCAAGAACTAGATCGGCTGACAGGTTCTGCTCAACAGGCTGATGCAAAACCGCCAGCGGCAGGGCCAATGTCCGTCAAGGAGGCGAACACGGCGCTGAGCGCTGAAGAGTTGACCAGAGTTCGCCGGACACTCGATTTGGCCGAAGGTCGCCAGTGGAGTCAGGCGCGGACGGATTTGGCATCGCCAGCAGAAACCGCTCAGCCCGTTTGGGAACGGCTGAGGGCTGAGGGCAACGCGAGCAAGAATCTCACCCTGGCCGATGTGCAGGCGATTCGCTCCTACACGGGCAATGGGTATGTGGGCATCAACGGGGCGATGCGCGGATTGCAGACTGATCCGACCAGCGACCTGGCGCAACGTCAGCGACTGCTGGCTCGACAGCTCAATCAGGCGGTTCAGAAAATGCCGCGCTATGAAGGGGAGCTGCGCCGGGATACGAAGATGGATCGACCGTCCCTGGAGCGCGATTTCCAAGTGGGCAATGTGATCACCTTCAAGGGCATCACCAGCACTTCGACCGATTTGACCGGGAGCGCAGCGGGCAGCTATGGCAGCACCGAGAGTTTGAGCAAGGCCAGCTTTTTCCGAGAGAAGGCCGAGCGGGCGGGTGTGACTGTGCCTGCTGACGGACGCGACCAGGTGAATGTGATCTACCGGATCAACACTCGCGAGGGGCGCGACATTGGCGGAGCCAGCACCCGTGCGTTTGAGCAAGAGGTGGTGTTGCCGCACGGCTGGCAGGGCCGAGTAACCCGAGTAGAATCGGAGGGTAACAGACAGGTTATTTATCTTGAGGATGCGACCAATGAACGCTGATCAGACCCCAGAAAAGACCGTGCCCAATTCGGCGGAGCAAGAGCCGGAAGAAATTCGCAATGCCCTAGACGATGACGGGGTGATGTACGAAGTGGTGCGGCGAGTGGACGAAGACGAGCAACCAAAACCAAGAGGACGACGCAATGGAGCTAACCGTGACCGCTGACACGTTTTTGAAAGCGCAGCCCGTGCAGAGCAGTTTGCTGAAGGTGAATCGACTGCCTGAGCAACTGCTGGCTGTGCCGAAGGGAACCAAGCTGGAGATCACCGATCACTATGCCTTTGAGGGCGATCCGAAGTCGCCCTATGACGATCATTACTTTGTGCAGTTGGCCGCGCCTCAGCAGGGGGCCAGTGCGCTTCGCTGGTTTGTTTATGCTCAGCACTGCCAGATTGAGGGCGTGGAGATTGCAAACGATCCGAAAGATGAGCCTGCACCGCAGCCCGCGAACACTGGTCGCAAAATCTCACTGCCGGGGATTAGTCGGCAGGTTGGCATTCTTGAGCCTGTTTACCTTGGCTCAAATTTCACCTGGGCGGAAATGACCAAGAACGGCCAGCGGATTCCGGTAGACGCTGGAGTGACGGAGCGGATCGTCAAGCTGTGTAAGTACATGGATCAGGTGCGCGAGTTCTTAGGCGATCGCCCTGTGCGAGTGAACTCGGCCTATCGCGATCCGATTACGAACCGCGCCGTAGGGGGAGCTTCCCGCTCTCGACACATGGCGGGCGATGCGATCGACTTTTGGATCTCTGGTGAAGCTGTGACGGAGACGTTCCGTAAGCTGAAGGGCTATCACCGCAATGGCGGCTTGGCCGTTGGCAACGGATTTGTGCATCTGGACTTGCGGCCTGGTGGCCCGGTGCGGTGGAGATATCCCGGTGGGCCAGTCGTGGATCTCTGGTAATCCGGTAGTACGTCCGTGCGCTAATACATGTGCTCAGCGCAACGCTAAGGGGCCGAGAACAAAAATAACCCCTTGATGACGCTGACTAAATCATCAAGGGGTTTTTGAATGGGCTTGTAGGCGATTCTGGTTGGACTAAGGGAGTAGATTGGTTCCTTCCAAGGTTTCAATTAACTGTTCGATGCTGGCTGCGTCCGCATCGCTGAGCCTGCCAGGGTAGATAAACATAGCTTTAATCCGCATTGTGGCATCGCTGGAGGTGCTGTTGATGCGGGCTACTTGGAGAAAGTTGGGGCTAGGGTTTGAAGCTGCTGCTGGTGAAATAGTGTCAGAGACAATAAGTGAACCATTGCGATACAGGGCAATGTTACCTGAGTTGTTCGTGATCTTGACGCGGATGAATTGCTGAACGTCAGAGGGGAACGTATTTGCAGCAGATGTCACGGCACTTCGACCATTTACCCTAAATCGCAAGTTGTTGGTGAACCCAGCACTTCGCTCCAGTCGCCAAGTGTCTGTAGCTGATTCGGGGTCATTAGTTAGCAGATAGGTGTTGGCGTTACTAGCCAACGTTGCCAACAAGAAAATAGTTTTGTCAGTTTGCGCCCCGTAGCGATTCTGAGCCGAGTTCAAGTAGAGGCGATGATCGGAGTCGCGATTGAGGAACACTCCATCTGCTTGATAAGTGGGTGCTGAAGTACCACGAACCAGCAGCTCCCCGTCCCACTCTTTCCAACTGCCGACACTATCCCCAATAGTGCCTGAAATAAGGGTAGAGCCAGCCGTGTCGCTATATAAATCAGCAGGCTCTGCTCTCCAAAATTGACCAGCGGCCAAAATATCAAGCTGCGTCTGGGTCACTCCAGCAGCTTCTAGAGCTGCCTGATCACTGGCAGGCAATGCAGCGAAAGCGCTGAAGTCCAAGCCCCCTGCATCGGGTTCTGGCGGCAATGGGTGAGGCGTTGCCAAACCCGGAAAAATTCTAAGCAAACTCATGATGCGACAAACCTCACGCCTTCACCGCCAGTCGTGACATCCAAATAGATCAGGTTAAGGTTAGCCGCAGTGGTTGTCACAGTTTCGCCAGCAGCTAGCGGGAATCTGAGAGTGTCGGTTTCGCTACCAACAAAAACCTCATTGGTGTTGCTGCTGAGTGCCTTGATTGTGACCAAGCCTGAAACGAGTTCTACGTCGGCTGCTAGTGGCTCAGGACTGCCAGGGGTTGCAACAGTTTTCCCTCCGCTGATCGGAGAACCAGGGGTTATCTTGAGGTTGCCGAGGTTGTCGGTCTGGACGCCTTTTACCGAGTTGTCGGGCGCGAAGCCATATAAGCTTGTCATAGGATAAATCTTGAGTAGAATGACTCCATGTTGATCGGCTGAAAACTATAGAGGCAGGTATGTTGACATACCTGTGAGCTGATTTTGTAACAGCGAATAATGGGCATGTCCAATCGCATCGCGGGCACCCATGAAGCTGCTGCACATCTTTCGACCAGGGCGACATACTTCCGACAGTGGCGTGACTGACACCTACACGGATGATCAGGTGCGCGCCTGTGCGACCAACTATTCGCCTAAGCTGCACGAGGCTCCGATTGTGATCGGTCATCCGCTTCACACCGCGCCCGCTTGGGGCTGGGTGAAGTCGCTGGCGTTTGCCAATGGCGACCTTCAGGCTGTGCCTGCTCAAGTCGATCCGGCGTTTCAGGAAGCAGTGGAAGCGGGTCGCTACAAAAAGATTTCCGCGCGGTTCTACAACCCAGAGTCGCGCTATAACCCAACGCCGGGTCAGCTCTATCTGAGAGATGTGGGCTTTCTGGGCGCACAGCCACCCGCCGTTAAGGGGCTGGCTGACATCGAGTTTGCAGAGGGCGAGGGCGAAGATGATCTGCTGACGTTTGAGCAGGACATTGCCTTTGCCGAAACGCCAGACATTATTCTGGCTGATCTGTTTCAAGGCATTCGGGACTGGATCATTGAGACTGCCGATATCGAAACGGCAGACCGCGTGATCTCGACGTGGAACATTGACCTCATTCGTGAGATTGCGATGCGGCCACCTATGCCCGAATTAGAACAAGCATCTACTGGCTTTGCTGAACCTAGCGAGGAAAAAACTATGGGCGATTCCCCAACTCCTGAAGAGCTGCAAAAACGGGAAGCGGCGATCGCCGCTCGCGAGGCAGCAGCAGCGCGGCGAGAGCATCTAGCTTTTGCCGAAGAACTGGTCAAGGACAAGAAGAACCTGCACCCTGCCGAAAAAAGTTGTGTCGTCGAGCTGTTGGTGCATCTGGATAAGTCCCCATCGGATGACCTGTCTTTTGCCGAGGGCGATGGGACTGTCACGGCCACCCCGGTCGAAGCCTTCAAAAAGTTTCTGACCAATCGCGCTCCGCTGGTGGGTAAGGACTTGCCGAATGAAAAGCCGCCTAGAGGGGAGATGACCCAAGAAGAGCTAGTGCAAGAAGGACTGGCCTTCATGGAAGAACAGAAGCGGCTTGGCATTGTTGTCTCGCCAGCCGAAGCCATTTCACACATCAAGCAAAAGGGAGGTAAGTGATGGCTGGAAAAACCGATGGACTTTGCAAGGCGTTTGTCGCCGATGGAGCAGTGGCCAAGTACACGCTTCTTACCAAAGGATCGGCGGATGGAGAGCTAGCGGTTGCCACTGGCGTGACCACTCCGATCATTGGCCTCTCGACGGAAGTGGACACGGCTGATGGTGAAACGCTGGATGCGTTTCTGGTGGGTAGCATCGCTACGGGCCGCGCGGGCGGCACCATCGCCTTCATGGATCGCATCACGGCTACGACGGGCGGTGCGTGCGTTGCGGCTGCACCCGCTGCGGGTGTAAACAACAACGTCGTTGGCTATGCGATGGCAGCGGCAGTCAGCGGTGATCAGTTCCCGATTCTTGTCTGCCCTCACATCATTCAAGGAGCGTAAGAACTGATGACCAATTATCCATTCCCAAAACATGCTGAATACACGGCAGTCAGCATCATGTATCGCAATAATTCGTTTATTGCTGATGAAGTACTGCCGATCACCCCCGTCCCCTCTGAAACCTTCAAGTATCTGAAGCACACCAAATCAGAGTCTTACACCATTCCTGAAACTCGTGTCGGGCGCAAGAGCAAGCCAAACCAGATTGATTTCTCGGCCAGCGACGAAACGGATTCCACCCGCGATGACGCGCTTGATGTCGGCGTGCCCATGCAAGACATCATGGCCGCAGAAAATATCCCTGGCTACGATCCGCAAGCAAAGTCCACAGAATATCTCACCGATATTTTGCTGGCTCGGCGTGAGCTGTACGTGGCTCAGAAAGTGTTTGACCCAGACGAATACGACGCTGACAACAAAGATCAGCTATCGGGCACAAGTCAGCACAGCGACTACAGCAACACGAACCCGATTGATGATTGGCTCCGCTGGCTCGACATTCCCCTGATGCGCCCCAACATTTTTATCCTGGGCAACAACTACTGGCGGATTGTCCGGCAACATCCCAAAGTCGTTGAGTACGTCAAAGGCACGGGCGCTGGCTCCGACGCTCAGGGCATGGTCTCTCGTCAGCAGGTTGCCGAAGCATTGGAGATCGACGCTCTCCATGTCGGCGTGGGTCGCTACAACGTGGCAGCGCCTGGACAAAACCCAAACATCCAACGCATCTGGGGCAATAACGGCTTGTTCCTCTATCGCAATGTGATCGCTGGCCCACAGGTTGGAACCACATTTGGCTTCACGGCTCAGTGGGGAGAGCGCATCGCTGGCTCAATGGAAGACAAAGATGTCGGTATGCGCGGTGGTATGCGAGTTCGAGTTGGTCACTCTCAGAAAGAAGTGATCAGCGCTGCTGACCTTGCCTTCTTCATTGAAGACGCAGTCGCCTAAGTTTCCCTAGCAAAACAGCACTCGGCCTTTGGCCTGGGTGAGGATTGGAACCCTAGCAAATTCCTAGCGAGTTAGACCAATGGTTCAGTGCCGAGTTCTGCGACCCCTTAGCCACAACCAGCAGCAGTGTCGTCCTGGCGACCTGATCCACCTGCTACCCGAAACTGCCGAATATCTGGTCACGACTAAGACGGTCGAAATTCTCGGCACTGAACCCGAATCCAAAACGCTCACGCGTGAGCGTTTTGATTCCCAACAAACCACCGAGCCAAATGCGACACGCATGTCGCATTTGCAGACGAAGGAGAAAGACGATGTAATCCTCAACCTCAACACCTGTAGCATCGACGGCCTGATCGCACTTCCAAACATCGGTCAGGCGACCGCCGAAAAAATCATTGCCGCTCGGCCTCTCTCCAGCCTGGAGCAAGCCCGCAAAGCAGCAAACCTTACCCCAACCAAGTGGGCGCAAATCGCTAGCCAACTGGAACTCTAATGGCAACCAAACCCAAGCAAACAACCTACGTCGTCAATCGCACCGACCTTGTGGTCAAAGGCAAGACCTATCGCCCTGGCGAAGAAGTCACCCTCGATCCTGAGTCCAAGCTGACTCAAGCCTTGCTCAACCAGAACAAGCTCAAAGAGACCAAGACCAGTGGAAGCTCTCCAACATCTGACTCCTAACGAACTGCGATTTCTCCTATCGCTGATCATCATCAGCTCAGCCCTGACTGGCGGCGTGGGAGGTTGGGCGCTGGCAAAGTCCAGCCTGCCTCCCACGCCTTCCCATCTCGACAAAATTGAAACGCTGCAAGTGACCAACGAGTGTCATGACTCTAGAACCGACTGCGACGGCAGTACTCGCCGCGATAGCAGCCGAGGCAGCGTGAACCGCAAAACGGGCCGAGGTGGAAACTGATGCCCTACGCGACCGACATCGACATGATCGACGCTTTTGGTGAAATCGAGTTGATCGAGCTGACCAACCTGGAAGATGCCACCGCGACGACGATCAACGCCGATGCCCTTGACCAGGCGCTCGACGACGGCGCTCAGGAGATTGATTCCTACTTGGTCACTCGCTACTCGTTGCCGCTGGCCTCGACGCCCAAAGTTCTGATCCGGCTCAACTACGACATTGCTCGATATCGGCTCGACAACAACAATCCTCGCGATGACGTTCGCCGCCGATACGAAGACGCGATCCGCTGGCTCCGCGACCTGGCCGCTGGCAAAGTCAGCCTCGGCATCGACGAGACAGGCGAACTCACTACCAGCACCGACACCGTCTACACCAGCACACTCACCCCCATCTTTTCCAGAGACACCCTTGCAGACTACTAGACCCAACCCATGCACAAACAAGACTTAATCGACGAAACCACCAAGAACCTGTTCGAGAACAACAGCGACACCAAGCTCACCAAGAAAGACGTTGCCGCTGTCCTCGACTCGGTCATGGATGTGATCGTCAACAAAGTAGCCGCAGGCGAGGAAGTGAAGCTCGTCGGCTTCGGCACATTCAAGCCCGTGTTCCAGAAGGAACGCATTGGCCGCAATCCTAAGAGCGGCGACGACATGATCATCCCGGCCAAGTGGACGCCCAAATTTTCGGCGGGCAACATGTTCAAGAAAACCGTTGCCGCCAACATCGCCTCTTACTAAGTCCGCCTCATGCTCAAGGAACTGGAAGCCAGCATCATCGACCGACTGACCGAAGCCAGCATCACGGACACGGCGCGAGTTATTCCCTACCCCGATGGCGATCCCCTGAAGGAGCTGGGCAGAGTTCGGACAAAGGCGATGGTCACGGTGCGATATGTGCGGAGTCCGTTCGAGTCACCAGAAACCATCAACCGCACCATCCAGATCCAGAAAGGGGTGATCAACTTTGAGCTACGAACGCTCTGGACAGGGCTGCGAACCCACACCGAGGCTTACCCTTTGCTGGATCAGATCAGGGATGTTATGTCGGGTTTTATCCCTGTTTTGAATGGCGACGCCCCAAACTATGAATTTGGTCAGCAGGGCTTTTATATGAGAGATCAAGTGCTAGTTGATCAAGTCGATCAAATCTGGGACTTCATGAGTTTGTACGCAATCAACGCTACCTATCGGAAACGGAGGAATTAACCCATGCTCAGCGGACTCGGCGACATGTACGCCAAAACCACCCAGCTTGGCTCAGGCCTGAAAGGGTGACAACATAGCTAGATAGCTTGCTGCATCAAGGATAGGGCACGGAGACCCCGCTGAAAATAGAGGCGTTTGTGGGGTTTGAGCGCCATCAACTGAAACGCTTGATTGGCCCACAGTTCCATCCCATACGTCCACCGTTGCCCATAGAGAGCCAAGCTGAACTCACTGTGTCGCAAGGTTTTATCTTGGTGTTTTTGAATACGTCCAGCATAGTGGTCAATGCGGAGTTGCCGCATCCATTGCCCCTGTAGGGTGGCCAAACTGTACGCGATCGCAATGAGTAAGAGCAAGGCTAAAAATCGGGGTTCATTGACCTTGGTGTCCTCTAAGTTGTAGCCCCCAGTCTTACAGTCCTTGAAGAGCTGCTCAATGCCCCAGCGACAGCGATAGATCTCAATGGCCTGCTTCAAATTAGGCAGATTGGTGAGAATATACCAGGGGTCTTTCGGGCCTTTGTTACGATAGCTTCGTTTCCAATAGATCGCCAAATTAAAGGGACCCAACCCATCGCCTTTGTTGGCCAAGATGCCCCGATAGAACTGTCTCATGCCGGGTTGAATGCCCAAGTCTTTCACCACGGTATACTCCTGTTGCACACTCACTTGAAAATGAAGGTCTTTCTTCTGCCGCAAGGCAAACATGATGCCCCTGGAGTCTAGCCATTTAGCTAGTTTTGGACTATGGAACTCTCGGTCTCCAAGCACTAAGACGGGGTAGGATTTCAACAGGGGGAAAACGGCTTTTAGCAGTCGTTTTTGAGTCCGAAGGTCGCTGTTGCCGCTTTGCTTTAAGACCTCCCAATACAGGGGCAGGGCATGGGTGCCCCAGATCAGAGAGACCATGAAGATATTTCGCCCTTTCCACTGAGTGCGGTCAATCGCCAGAATCCAGTAGCCATACTTTTGATGCTTCAGTTGTTTGAGGCGGCGGCGTTGGGATCGATTCAATCCCCGTCCGGTTTGCTCTTGCCGAATCCAGTATTTCACCAGCGGAAACCACAGCAGTTTGACCCTCAGTTGAGGCAAGACTAAAAACCGCTGTAAGTTCCGTTTTCGACTGCCATATTGAATCGGTTGAGGAAAGACACTGGCTAAAACTGACAGTTTGACCTGACGATGGGCCTGTAGCAAACATAACAAGAGCTGCAGGGTCAAATACTGCGGGTCGCTCAGATGAGCTTGGAGGGTGGTTTGGTAGAATGCAGGAAACATATTTGGTTGGGGGAGTCTGCTCAAGGCTCCCTATTTCTTTGCCTCTGTTATTCTCTCAAAGCTTTGTCCACCTTGGTTCTGAACTCGCTTGTCACCCGGTTAGGGCTCAGGCCCAACTGACCAGCGGATGATCGAGCTGTTCTTGTTTGATTTCAACTACGCATCGGAGAGTACCCCGCGAGAGGCCAAGGGCTTTGTTGGTGGCGTGCGCCAAACCAAATCTTCCGCCGAAGGTGAGGTGACGAACACCCTCACTATCTCCAGCCAGTACCAAGACTGGGCGCAACTCGGTTTTGCACTGGATGAGTTTGCTAAGTCGGCCACTGACATCATCATCCCAGTTCTGAATCGGGCGACAGTTCCCAGCGCAGCAGACTACGAAATCGCCAACGCGGCGATCACCGCTGCCAACACGAACCAGATTTTCGTCTACATCAACTCCTACCAGTCGGGCATCATCCCCGGTTACATGCCTCGCGCTGCCACCCCTGCCACCCCTGGCGATGGCGAAGTCGGCATAGACACGACGGGCAACAAGCTCGTGTTCAATGCGGCTCAGGCTGGAGCTGAGATCACCTATATCACCCCAACTGAGTACAGCACCATCGAAGCTTATGGCGGCGCTGGCTCAGCGACGAAGTACGGCGAGATTGAATTCTGGGGCGAGATGTACTCACCTGAGTCAAGCGCCAACTTCAAAATCCACTTCCCCAAATTGCAGCGCCAAGGTCGCCCTTCCATCAACCTGAGTGACGATGTGCCGACGCTGGAGATCACCTTCGCGGCGATCACGCCCAGCGGCTGGGAGCAACCCTTTGCCATGTACAACATGGATACCGCTGTCGTGTGACCTTAGCAGTTGCAACTGACCTCAACCCCTCTTAGGGATTTCACCCCTCTTGAAAGATGACTCATGATCAAACACCTGGAATTTGACGCAGTTGAGTTTGAGGGTGCGGACGGACAAACCCGCACGTTCTACGGCTGTTCCATTGAAGGGGTGTTTGAATTTGAAGAGCGTCGCCGTGAGCTGGCTGCAATCCTGGCCGACACTCCGACCGACGATACTATCGACGCGCTCTATCGACGCGATGACCGTTTCCGTTACCTGGTGAATCGCTGTCTGCTCCTGAATGGCATCAAGCCCGAATGGGTGAACCCTGCCATGATGGAGCAGCTTTTGTTTTATCGGCATGACGAAGCGGGCGAACTCCAGCCCGGTTGGCTGGTGGAACTCAACGCCCCTCGCCAAGTGTCGGGCGGCGAAACCATGACCAAGGCCAAACTGATCGCCGCGCTGGCTCTGCGGTGCGGATCGATTCAGGAAGCGATTGAGCTAAGCCGATCGGAACCCGCCAAGGAAATCCTTGCCATCCTGGATGCCCAGGCCGACTTGCAGAAGACCCCAGAGGATCGCCGCAAGGCCGACAAGAAAGAGTGGGCCAGCAAAAAGCGGAAGGAAGCACGGGAGCGTCTGAAGGGGGGGCAACCCAATGGCTAATCTCAAACTCGGCTTCACGATCACCGCCAAGGGTGGTCAGCAGGTCACGGCGACCATTGGCGAAATCGAATCAGCAGCAGCGGCGATCAAACAGCGCAACGAAGAAGCCGCTGCCGCCGCTCGGATTTTGCAAGAGCAATATGGGCTGACGGCTTCCGAAGCTCGAACCGTAATTGATGAACTCACCTCAGCCAAAACCGCCGCTTCAAACGTTGGGACTGAGGCTTCCAAGCTGCAAGAGATTTTTCAGGGTATCGGCCAAGGTATCGGTCAGCAGCTCGTCAGTCGGCTCACTGGGTTGGCGTCTGGCCTCGGCGATCTGTTCACTGAGGGCATCGACCAGGCCGCACAATACGAGCGCACCATCGGCGTGATTGAGCGACTGATCCAGGGGACAGGCGGCGCGGTAGGGGTGACGGCTCAGGAGATTGACGAGTTCGCCCAACAGCTCGGCGATGCCACCCTGACCAGTCGTGAGGCAGTTCTGCAAGCGTCTCGCTCCTTGCTCAGCTTTCGGACGATCACAGGCGACACATTCACTCGTGCCATAGCGGTGACTCAGGATCTCTCCGAGGTCATGGGCACCGACCTGAACAGCAACATCATCCAGGTCGCCAAAGCCCTCGAAGATCCAGAGCGCGGTTTGACGGCTCTGGCCAGAAGTGGAACCACCTTCAACGAAACCCAGCGCGAGACCATCATCGGCCTAGTCGAAGCGGGCAAACAGGCCGAAGCTCAGGCCGCGATCCTCGACGTACTTGAGGAGCAATACGGCGGCGCGGGTGTCGCCGCTGCTGCTGGCCTTGCGGGTGCTCAAGATACCCTCGGCGAAAACCTGAACGACGTTCGCAAGATCATGGGCGGGTTGGTGCAGGAAGAACTCACCGCGCTGACCAACTCGGCAACGGCGCTCGTCTCCAGTTTCGTCAACGCCGATCCAGCGGTGCAGAAAATCATTTTGGGCATTGGTGGCTTGGGCACAGCGCTCACTGCCGCCGTCGCGCTGATTGTTGCCTACAACGCTTTGCAGGTCAAACAGATTGCGCTGGACACAAAAAACTCAATTGTCCAAGCTGCCAACACAGCGGCTAAGGTTGCCAACACAGCGGCCACTGCTGCCCAGACTGCCGCTCAATCTGCCTTTGCCGTCGCGACCGGACAGGCCACCGCTGCCCAACAGGCACAGACAGCGGCCATTGTTGCCAATGCGGCTAAGCTCGGTCTGTTGGCTGGCGCGGCTGCGAGTGTGGCTTTGGTAGTGGATACTTTCCGAGAGGCTGATAAGGCCGCATCTCAAACTCGTCAGGCAACCGACTCGGTTAGAGATGCCTTGGCGAAAATGGCCGAGACAAATGCCGAGGTGGCTACATCCGGCGAAGAGGCATCAGCAGCGCTTCAGGAAGTTGCCGACATAAATGTAGGGCAAATTGCTGATGATTTGAGTCCAGTCCAAAAAGCGTTTGACGAAGTTCGATCCAGAATCCCTGGTTTGGCAACACAAGCGGAAACTGCTGTAAGTAGATCGAGGGTTGTGTTCCTAGAGTTGATAGACGAACTGGGTGACGTCAGCCTCGCTGCTGCTGAAGTTGCTAACAATCTCGAAGATGGCGTGACCGTTGACCCTGCCAAAATTGAATCGACGGTGAACGGCATTGATGCCGCCTTGGCCGCGCTGGAAGCGCAGAAGCCAGTGACCGAAGAAGACATTCGGCTGAAGAATGCCCAGATTGAAAAGCTGGAAGAGTACAAAGCCCGGATCGAGGCAGCGACCCCAGCCACCGAAAATCTGAGCGGTGCGCTGGAAGAACAGGTTTCAGCACTGGAACGCGTCGGCTCTGCCCTGGGTAACACGACGGCAATTATTGACCGTGACCTGGCTGACGCTCAAGCCGACATTGCCCAGCAGTTGGCCGATGGCGCGATCACCCAGGCTCAGGCACAAGAGCAACTGGCTAACGCTGAAGAAGAATCCCTGCGCCGTCGAGTCGAAGCCAATCAGTCAGCACTGGCCGAACTCAATGCCGCCCGCGCTGCATCGACCGACCCAGACGAGCAAGCGGAACTCAATCAGCAGATTCTCCAATTGGAGACAGACCTTGCCAAGGATCGCCAGCAGATTGCTCAGGCCACCGTTGACGCTCAGAAGGATGCCGCTGACGAAGCGGCCAAGGCGAGAGAGGAAGCCGCGAAGCGAGCCGCTGAAGCTGAGCAAGAATCCCTGGCCAAAATTGGCGAGGTCGCTCAACGTGCCGTCGAGGACGTTGAACTCGCTCAGACTAACCGACTGGCCTCTCTCCAGCAGTTGCTCAACCAAGGGCTGATTTCTGAGGAGCAGTACCAGGCTCAACGGGTCGCCCTCCAGCAGCAAACCATCCAGCAGCAGATTGCCGCTGAGCAAAAGCGGATTACAGAGCTGGAAAAACTCGACGTGAGCGGCGACGCGGCCAAGGCTCGCGAGGAACAAATCCGCACGGCCAAACAGACCACTGCCAGTCTCACCCTCGAACTGCTGGAGCAAGAGTTTGCCGAACAAGAACGGCTGAAGCAACAGGCGATCGCTCGCTACGATGCCGAGGCTCAAGCCGCTCAGACCGCTGCCCAGGTTCGGCAACAAGCTATTCAAACTGAGGCGAATCTACTCCAGCGACAAGGCGAACTTGGTCAACTGCAAAACCAATTTGCCCAGAGTCAAATCGACCTGCAACGGCTGAAGCTTGAGGGCAAACTGGCCGAAGCTGAGGCCGAGGGCGACCTCGCCGATCAAGAGCGGATTCGGGGCGAACTCGGCCAGCTCCAGGTCGAACAGCTTCAGCAAGAGCAAGAGTTCAAAACCCAACAGCTCGAACTCCAGATCGAGCAAAACAATCTGGAAACCCAGCGCCAAATCATTGCCGCTGAGGTTGCCGCCATTGAGGCCCAGATCGCAGTAGCCAAAGCTCAGGCGGCAAACGCCAGTGCAGAGGAGATCGCCAACCTCCAGCAGATTGCCAACCTGCGAGGGCAACAGCTTGATCAGGCTCGGCAGGATGCCGCCCTCCAGCAGCAGGTCAACGATCAGCTCCGCCAAAATCTCTCAGCCGAAGAAGCGATCACCGCTGAGAAGATTCGCCAAATCCAGGCCGAAGAAGAGAAGGGGCAAGCTACGCAGGCGAGTGCCCAGGCTCAATCATCTAGCACGGGTGCATCTGCTGGCGGTGGAGGAGGTGGAGCCAGCATCAATTTGTTTGGCAACGAAATTGGCGCTTTCAATGCGATCGTCGATCGGCTGACTGAAATTTCAGAGCAGGGTGGCGATCCGGCTCAGATTGCTCAGTCCGTTGTCGCGGCGCAGGATCAGCTAGAGGGCAGAGCGCGAAGTGGTGGCATTGATGCCGAGCGAGCGCAAGATCTCGTTGCGGCTGCATTGGCTAGCACGGGCCTCGATCAGATTGTTGCCCAGCAGGAAGAGGAGCGGCAAAAAGAAGAGCAGTTCAAAGAAGAGCAACGCCGCAAGGATGAGGAGACAGCGGTGAAAATCCGCGAGGCGTTTGAGTCGATCAGCTTCCGGCGTCACGGTGGCCCCGTTGCCGCTGGCCAACCCTATGTTGTGGGTGAAGAAGGCCCGGAGCTGATTGTGCCCGGTCGGTCGGGCTACGTGCTGACAGCTAAACAAACGGCTGCGCTCATGACCCCGATGGGCAACTTGAGCGCCAACTACAGCACCGTGAATTCCTACGGTGAAGTGGTCAAAGAACTCAAAGCGCTACAGTCGATGGTTGCCAAGCGTGGCCGTCCGATTGCGCCAGCGACCTACGTGATCCAGGGTGGCGATAACGGATTCGCTCAGGCCGTCGAACTGAGTGCCATGCACAGCCGAGCCGTTGCTCGGATGGGAGGGCTTTAGGATGGCACGTTGGGATTTGACGATTGAGGCAGTCGGCAGCGGCATTCCCGCTCTGGCGATTTCGACCTTTGACGACGACGGCTATCAGCGCAGCACTATCGGCTGGACGACTCTGTCGGATGTCACCCAGCAGGGAGCGGCTATTGTCACTGGGCCAATCACCTCGCCCCGATATGTATGGGCGATCAACGCGCTGCTGACGGAAGAAGATGCGTTGCTGCTGGAAGCGATCGCCCAATGGAGCAATGCACTCTACCTGAGCCAAGTCGAAGGCGCGGTGCAAGTGACTGACGAGCTAGAGTTCACGACCCCAGAAGTCACGCCGAGTAAAACTCTACTTGCTGGCTCCGACACCCTCACCAGCTACGGCTACACCTACGGCTTCCCCGTCGTCGCGGCTAAGCTGGAAATTCCAGAGCAACACAAAGTCAACGCCGGACGACTGCCGGACGGAGATCTGCTGAAGCTGGTCAGCTTTCAATTGGTGGAGGTTCCGTCGTGACGACAGTGAACCTGACCAGCCGCAACACTCAAGTTTTAATCGGTGGGTATGACTTTACCGAGTGCTTCTCTTCACTCACCCTCACCGATGCCGCGTTGGGAGAATCGGGTCTGCTCCCAGCTACGGGCACGTTGATCCTGTCTGACGTGCCCGACTTTCCCGAATCCCTGGACGACCGACTGAACACCTCGCGCTGGTGGCGTGGCCAGACAGTGCTTGTCTATGTCGCCGACAAATCCGGCGATCTGACTTTGCACCCACGCGGGCGACTGCGGATCATCAGCCACAGTTACCAAGCGCCGCAACTCAGCCTAGAGGTTGCCTGCCTCATTCCGCTGATCCAGTTTCGCGAACCCACCGACCCAGACGATGCAGGTGTCACCCTTGGCAGCAGTCGCACAATCTCCAGCGTCGCTGGTACTCTTGCGCTCCGTGCCGGGATGGGAACCGTTGAGACTGCTGGCAGTTTACCCAGCTACTCGATCAACTACCCGCCCCAGATTTCCGGCAGCTACATCGACGCGGCTGGCCAGATGCTCTACTCGCTCTCGGCCTTTGGCTGGGTGCGAAACGACGAGGTGTTTGAGCGACGTGCGCCTGACTTTGAAGCCGCTCCAGTTTTTACCCTGACCTTTGGCGAAAACTGCTCACGGTGCGATCGCCTCAACGATGCCGAGCGACCAGCGGAGATTGTTCGGGTCAACGGCCAGGGCGTAACTGTCAAACAAAACGCCAGCCGCTATAGCTACACCTCGGAAGAGTACGGCGATGCGGGTGTGATTCAAAGCCAGTACGCAGGCAGCACGATCGTCCTCAAGCGCAAGCGCGTGACTGACGAAGTCAACTTTTCGACAGGTCGCCGCACCCTGCGCACCCGCGAAGAAGTTCCCTTTGGGCTGCTCTCCTCTGGCACTTTTGTTTATGGCGTGAACCCGCTCAGTCTGACGGACTCTGAGTATAAGGTTGAGCGCTGGCGCTATGACCAGGACGAAGCGGGCGAACTCAGCCGATATGATGCCGACATCGATCGGCCTGCCATCGTGCGGATCAAAACGTATCTGAGCGTGCAGGCGGCAACAGATAGCGACATCTGGCAAATTCTTCAAAGCAGCCTTACTTCTATGGGGTTGGGCGAAACGATTGAGACGATCTATCGCTGGGGGCGCAATCCTCGCCAGCGCACCGAGCGACGGCTGACGCTAGAAAACATCTTGCGCGACACCCCGATCCTTTGGCAGCTCTACAACGAAGTGTTTGTCGGTGTGCCCAGCGGCTTGAGTTTGGCTGAACGAACCACTGAGGAGTGGACAGAGATCCGAACTGATCAATGGGAGCGTCGCTACCTGAATCAAAAGGCGGCTGGCTTGGCCAGTCCTTCAGCGCTCAAGTATTTGTCGGTTGAAGATTTGGTGCTATCTGGCACCAGTCTTTCGGCCAGTGAAGAGGTGGTTGAATTTTCCAACTCTGGCCAAACCAATCCTCCAGCTCCAGAGCACCGACTACCGCGCTACTCTCAGCAAAACTTCCCGGTCACGGGTGAGGCTCGCTTTGAGCAGTATGGCGGCGAATTTAAACCCAGAGTGCGCGACTTCACCTGTCCCTATGTGCATGGCGAAACGGGCGTTGATGCGCCTCGCGCTAATAGCCTTTACGGCTCGCTGACCGGGTTGGGTGCGGCTCAGTGCCGTCGATTGGCAAACTTGCATGGCCGCATTCTGATCGGACGTCACCTGGGAGACCGGGTGGACATGCCGCTGATTGATGAGCTGTTCGGCTACTATCCGCTGATGCCCTTCGATGTGATCAAGGGTGGCGTCACTCGACGCTACCTGATGGACGCGACGACGTGGGTGATCACCCCAACCGAGTGCATCGTCTCCACCGATGGAATTTACGTCGGCACCGTCAACGAGTCCGGCACTGTCATCCCGCCCTATCAGCCGATCTATCCGCTGCATGGCGGCATTCGGATCGGTGGCCGAATTCGGCAGTATCCCTACAGCATTGCGCCAGCCGATCCGCGCGAACTGCATGGCGGTATTCGCATCGGCGGTCGCGTTTACGTTGAGCCGACTCGCGAACTGCATGGCGGTATTCGCATCGGCGGTCAAATTGAAATTGAACAGGAGGTCAATGTGGCAGGCTCAGTCATCTGTACGGGCGAGTGTGCCCTCGGCGGCAAAGCCGTCTATTTCCCCGAATCGACTTGGGGCCAAGCCTATACCTTTACCGTCACTCCACAAGGCTTGCCCATCTCGACAGGCACTGACGCGATTCAGATTTTCAAGTGGAATGAAGAACCGAATACTGGTCTCTTTGGTCGTGTCTGGGTGGCTGAGCTTCCCCCCGAAGGCGGCAGCTTCACCATATTCATCGGCTCCACTCACCATTGGCTATCGGTCTTTGCTCGGAACCCGGATAACGATGATTCTCACGACGGCTGCTGTGTTCTGTGGTCGGGTAACTCGCTGATGCTGATGGATTACTCGTAAGGAAGTAACTATGACTTGGCTCCCCTTTAACTCCCTGCTCTCTGCCTTCGCTCGCGCCTATCTCCTTGGCGAGTCAGCCCCAAGTGCGTTTAGGCTAATTCTCTGCAAAGATGCTGCCTGGACAGGCACGGCCACAATGGCCGACGTGATCGCCACCGAAGTCGCTCAGGAGTTTGGCTATGCCGCTCCAGCTCTCAGCGGTGGCTCAGAATCCTACGATGCTGGCCAAGCCCGATCCGAAACCAGTTGGAGCGCTGCCAGCGTCAATGCCAGCGGTGGCGCAATCCAGTATGACGACGTGGTGATTTTGGCCGATGCCCCCGCAACGCGCAACGCCCTGATCACTTCCGTCAACGCCACCAGTGATCAACTGACGATCGCGGGTCACGGTCTCACCGATGGTAAACCCGTTATGGTCACCCCTGACACAGGTGCAACTATGCCAGGGGGATTATCAAGCACGATTCTCCACTATGCCAAAGCCATCAGCACTGACGTAATCGAGCTATACGAAGAAGTTGGCCTCTCCACCAAAGTCACTTGGTCAAGTGCTGGTTCTGGCGATCTGCGGTTACGCTATGCCGAAGGATCGCTCGTCTTCTACGAACGGTTTGACACCACCCAAACCATTAACGACGGTGGCACTCACCCGTTTATCCCATACTTCAACGTCGGAGGCGCTGCGGCTGATGTCGATTCTCCATAACTTGATTGCGCGTGCGATCGCGCCAAAACTCCAGCTTCTACCCGACATCTATGGCCAGCTCGCCAAAATCGAAACAGGAGTTTTTTACTACTGCTGGCGAGCCAGCCAGCGAGCCAAAGCCCAGGGCAACTATCAACTCGGCTGGGCACTCGACAAACAGGCCAAAGCCGAATTTGGTCACGCTCGGATTTTGGAGGGCTTTGCCGACTGCGTTCGCATCCCCTCCTTACCCACTGGCTGGCTCGAAGACAAGCCCGAATGGGCTACTCAAAACCTCGGCACCGCCGACAAATTTCAGGCCGATGGCCTCAGTAAGCGATTTAAAGTAGCACGCATCTTCTTCGCCGGACGCGAAGCCAGCAGCTATGATTGGGCCAATCAGCTCGTCTTCATGTCCGTCCTAGAATCGCTTCAGACATCTATATATATAGAGCTGGCAAAAACCGAACGCCGCATCGCCATCCGTGACAAGCTTGAACTGATCGCCGCTGACGAAGCCGAGCACGCCGACGCCCTTCACTACGCCCTCTCCAACGAAAGCCACATCTTTCGCACCTGCTGGCTCTACCTGAAATGGAACTGCCGCAAATATCTTGCGATCGCCCACTTGCTAATCTATGGACTCTGAGAACGTACTCGAAAACGCCGTTGCCTCCAAGCGCCAAGCTCGCTTGGAGGATTTGCATCGGCAAGAGCGCCTCAGAGATAGACAGCAAATCGAGCAAGTGCAAATCGCAGGCTGGAGCGCCGAACTCGGAGCCGCAGTTGCGATTGGCCCAGATGGCTCAAAGTCCTACTTACCCAGCCGCACCAACGGAGCATTGCCCGGTTCAGTCCTGAGCGACGGAACCTCAGTCGATGCCATGCCGCATCGTCGCCAGCAACCAGAATTACTCAGGCCCATTGCTATCGACTTTCCTGAGTTCTGGATTGTCTACAGCATTGAGTACCTTGATGCTGAGGGTTGCTCAGTCGCCACCGAGTTGTGGCTAGGAGGAACCGAAAACAGACTACTGAAGCGATACCCAGCCACGCACGAACCAACAGCAATAGAGCCGTTCTACTACATCAACCCAGACACCATTCAAACCGAACCGATCAACGGCTCCATTCAAAGCAGCGACTTTGAAGACATCGGAACAGCAGAAGACGATTGGACAATCAGCGAATCAGGAACCACAATCAGCTACAACGTGATCAGTGCTGTTGGAGGGGGGACAGCAATGCCTACTGTGCGGCTGTGGGATGACCTAACCCTTCATCAATACAAAGTAGATCTGTCTGCAACGCTGGAGATCTCAAAATCATCCAATTCCCCATCTGGTAGCATTTCCGTGCAGAAAGGGGGTGGAGTTGAAATAGCCGCTATCACTATCGAAGATGCCACCAACGCAGGCAGCGATGGGCTAACTTACAGTGCCTGCATTGAAACAGACATCGACATCTTGTTTTCAATCTCTGGTGACACCGGAGATCCTGGCAATGGCTCTGGTTCCATCTCTTTTACAGGCACCAAAGCCCTGTATCTGTTCCCATCCGTGCTGTATGCCGCCAATGACAACGGCGGTCTCTATACTGCTGTGCGCTACATTCGCGGCGAGGGGGATATCGCGATCGACTATTTCTTAAACGACCAACTGATCGCAACTTACGCCACCGACAACCCACCTGCTGGAATTGATTGGCGCTCTTCACTGCTGATCCTCGATCTGGATGTGCTCAACCCTCCAACAACCGGAAATGCTTGCATCGACGCCTATCGCGAAGACTCAACCAGCAACCTCTATCAGGGTAAGCTGAGAACAGTTACAGGCGACCTGAATACCCTCGTTGACCAATCAGCCGCCATTGAAATCAGCGAACAGTCTGCAACCAGTGGCGATTCCTGTACTCTAGGAGAAGTCACAACAGCCAATCGCAATGCCGTAAAGTTGCGATCGCCAGCACCCGCCAATGATCAGACAGCATCCGTGACAATTATCTGGGCCGCACCATGATCAACGCTCAACAGCTCCTCGCCAACGCCATCAACACCAAGCGCTCCTCACGACTCCAGCAAGTGAGCGAGCGTAATCTTGATCAGGCATCTCAGCAAGTCTTTTCTTCCCAACCGAGTAGCTACTCAGCCGAGAACTCATCATGGCGGGTGAGGAAATCAGATGGTTCAACCGATTATGCTAAACCCATCAAGTCCACCACCCCACCACCCACCATCACCCAACTCAGGACAGGCTCAAACAGCTCAGGAGATTGGATGTGACATCTAATACACTTAAGTTATGTAACACGTAGAAGACGATCCAAAACTAAATGACTTCTGGATCTCAAACTAAGTGACGCGCCACAGGCATGACCACCAACTTCACTTGATTGCGCTCGAAACAACAGGAGATATGACACAAATGTTTACGATCCTGCGTTAGACTAAATCCCTTGCCATGTATGCAACTGATGATAATTTCACTTTCAACTGACTGGATCTCCTCCGCATAAGTACGCGATCGCAGATCTGACCTCTTTCGAAACGGGAACAAAACGTTCGGCTATTACGGTCGCTGAGATTGTGAAATCTATCTACGATGAAATTGTTTACAGAACGTAAAGGCCACGCATTATGAACTCTCAGTCGCTTCAAAATTTGATGTGGTTACGCCCCGCTCGATTAACCAATCAGCAGCGCAACGGCAAAGGCATTGATCGCTCCTGGTTACTCGTTCGGGCCTATCCGCAATCCGTTCAGCCCGCTTCCTAACCTGCTTGAGAGCACGCAGGGCGACACGAGCGCTTCGAAGATGACTCAATTCTCGCTAGCTATATCTACACGTTCGCTACAGCTACACACTCACCGCAATCTCACGGACTACTGTCACGTGATCCCCGTACTCAACTCGCTTCTATCTTTTCTGATCTAACTTTTCTGTTGAGTTGGCCGCACCAAAATATCATGCACCTGCACATGAGCTGGTTGCGATAGGACGTACCACACCGCTTCTGCAATATCTTGTGGCTGGAGCACGGAAAACTGACTATACACCTCATGCGCTTTTTCCGAACTGTTGTGATACTTCTCTGCAAATTCTGTTTCAACAAATCCTGGGCTGATTGACGAAACCCGAATATCGCTATCTGCCGCTCTCAACTCTTGGCGCAGTCCCTCCGTTAGCGCCCGCACCGCAAATTTAGACGCCGCGTAGACGCCACTACCTCCTGGCACCCGATGGGCCGACATGGAACTGATGTGAACAATGTGCCCCGGATAATTGCGATATTCACTGCGATCGCACATATCCCGAATCGCTTCCCGCGTACAAATACACAGCGCTAAAACATTCACCTCCAGCATCTCGCGCCACGCCTCAGTCTTGCCATCCATCAACGGTTCTTTATGACCGAGTCCAGCGTTGTTAATCAGCACATCGACACCGCCCCACTGCTGCCGAACTTGGTCGAAGAAGCTTAAGATCTGGTCTTCTTGACGCACATCAACCGCCTGAATCAAAACGTCCTGGTCAGTTAAGCCAGCGGCTTGACCGTTGGTGATGCATTCTGCTTTTAGTTGCTCTAATTGCTTCTCTCGCCGGGCACAAAGCGCTAAGCGATATCCTCCTGCGGCTAATCGAAGTGCGATCGCAGCTCCGATCCCGCTGGATGCACCTGTGATCATGGCAACTGGAGTAGGGTTTTGGGCCGAAAAAGTCATAGGTTTGGATTTTAGATTTTGGATTTTAGATTTTGGAGACTGGAATAGAGGGCTCAGAATGCCATGAAATTGGCTTTGGATTGTGGATTAAATAACCTGTCAATCATCCCACTCGTAGGGCACGGCATTGCCGTGCCCCTACCTCAAGAATTTCACATTACTAACTCCGTCTCCGTGTTCCTTGTACGTCTTACGCCGCACGTCTCACGCCTCGCTTTTTATAGCAATCAACCCTTTACAACCTCCTCTACAGCCCTTTACAGCCTTTACAGACCTGTTTTCTCATCACGCCTCACTCTTTACCCTTCACCTTTACCTTACTTAGATTTCCTTATTCCCCGATTTAATCTATCCTGCGAAAGATTTTAGGGTTAGGTCACTGTTTAATGCGTGTGAATTTTGGGCAGTAACTCTAGAATATGAACGTAGTTAGGCAAAAAAAGCTTATATCTATGAAAGTTTGGCAACTTTGCGCTCAATCTGCTGCGATCGCAACTGTGGTTGGTATCGCTGGTCTAATTGGAGAAGCTGCGATCGCAGCTCCAGCGTCTACCGCTGGGCAAGCGGCTCCCTCCGGTATGCTGCTGGCTCAAACACCGGGCACGATCGTTGATGTTGCGGCTGGCAGCGACAGCTTTGATACGCTAGTTCAAGCTGTGCAGGCTGCAGGTTTAGCTGATACCTTATCGGGCGAAGGCCCATACACGGTGTTTGCACCGACGGATGAGGCGTTTGACAACCTGCCGGATGGTGCATTAGAAGCACTGCTGGAGCCGGAAAACCGCGACTTGCTAACCGAAATTCTCACTTATCACGTTGTTCCCGATGAAGTGACATCAGACGAATTAGAAACGGGCGTTGTCGATACGCTCAATGGTGGAGTTGCTGTTCGGGTTGATCCCGGCCAAGTAATTGTCAACGATGCCAGCGTGATTAACCCCGATATTGACGCCAGCAATGGTGTCATTCACGCCATCAATCGAGTCTTGATTCCGCCTGCTACGCGGGCTGAACTGATGGATCGGCTGATGGCCGAAGAACCCGATTCAGACGAGCCAGTTCGGGCGCTTTGGTAGGCTGGCATCTCTATCTGTACCTTTAAAGGACTCATAAATAGGCAAGACGGAGCAAAGTGTATTTTGCTCCGTTTTTTATTAGACTTTATCGGAAATTGTTTTGCAGCGCGGCGGAGCCGCGCTGCAAAACAATTTCCAACCCCAAAAACTTTATTTCCAATAAAGTCTATTGAAATAAAGTTATTTCTTAAGGGTTACAGCAGTTTTACTCTATTCATTAAGTAACGTTAAGCACTACAATAAGCGACCAGTGGATGATCGCGCACCTCAGTAGATTTGACCTGGGATGCGCGGATGTTCCAGTGTTTATTTCTTTGAGAATTTCGATAACGTGACCACAAATTTATTAACTCGGCCTGCGACAGAAGAGCGTGAGCGACTGCCATTTACGCTTCAAGATGTCCGCAATGCTATTCCTGCTCATTGTTTTCAGTCCAGCCTCGGACGTTCCTTAGCTTATTTAGCGTTAGATTTTGGCATCATCGCTGGCCTCTATTGGTTAGCCGCTACGATCAATAGCGCTTGGTTTTTACCTATCTTCTGGCTCGCCCAAGGCACGATGTTTTGGGCGTTGTTTGTTGTTGGTCATGACTGTGGCCACGGTTCATTTTCCCGTTATCGTGGGTTAAACCATTTCATCGGACATATCTGCCATACGCCCATTCTGGTGCCCTACCACGGTTGGCGCATTAGCCATCGGACGCACCATGCCAATACGGGCAATATTGATACGGATGAAAGCTGGTATCCTGTCACTGAAAGCAAATACGAGCAAATGTCCTGGTACGAGAAGCTAGCTCGTTTTCATTTGATTCTGTTTGTCTATCCGCTGTATTTGTTTAAGCGCTCGCCGGGCAAGCAGGGATCGCACTTCCTGCCTAGCAGTCCCCTGTTTCGTCCCCATGAGAAGTCGGCTGTTCTTACCAGCACGCTATGTTGGATGGCGATGTTTGCAGTTTTGGTGGGTTTGGGCTTCCAGTTTGGCTGGGTGTGGCTAGCAACCTACTACATCGTGCCCTACGTGATCTTCGTCGTTTGGCTTGATCTCGTCACCTTCCTTCACCATACCGATGCCGATATTCCCTGGTATCGTGGCCAAGACTGGTATTTCCTCAAGGGGGCGCTGTCCAGTATTGATCGGGATTATGGACTGTTTAACCCGATTCATCACAACATTGGCACTCATGTTGTGCATCACATTTTCTTGAGCATTCCTCACTACCACCTGTTAGAGGCGACAGAAGCGGTCAAGCCCGTTCTCGGTCAGTATTATCGGTATTCTAACGAGCCGATTTGGCGAGCACT
This sequence comes from Thainema salinarum CENA647, assembly GCF_057732415.1. NCBI lineage: Bacteria > Bacillati > Cyanobacteriota > Cyanophyceae > Leptolyngbyales > Leptolyngbyaceae > Thainema > Thainema salinarum. The sequence continues at coordinate 3,716,658 of NZ_JBYJZJ010000022.1, read as the reverse complement.
GTGGCGCGGCTATCGCTCTTGCTACTTCGTCTCGGATCGAGGAAGTAAGATTTATTATCAAGCGCCAACGAAGCGTTAAGGAACGTGGATTTAACAAGGTGAAATCTTTGGGGTTAGGGACATGGCAATGCCGTGTCCCTACCTTAAAAACAGAAGGAGGTTTTGCTGTAGCAAAACCTCCTTCTGTTTTTAATACTGAGCATATACTGCGGCTCGCTGAGCATCTTGAATGGCAACCTGCCAGGTTGCATATCCCTGAGCGTTGAGATGCAACCCGTCCGTTGTGAGATTGGGCTGTAAGTTACCGTCGGCAGCGGCAAAGTAGGGAGCAAGGTCGAGATAGCGCACCTGTTGATACTGGGCAATCAGGGATAAACGCTGATTGAACTGCTCAATTCGGGACGCGGGCAGATTAGCGAGGCGGGTTGGCAAAAGTGAATGGACATAAATTTGCGATTGAGGATGATGCGATCGCAACTGCTGCATAATCTGCTGAAGCCGAATGAGTACGTCTTGATCGGCAGCGCTATTTTTGAGATCGTTAATGCCGACCATCACATGAATATCGCTGGGACGGGTATGGTCAAGATAAGAAAGACGCTGTAGCACTCCTTGGCTGGTGTCGCCCGAAATGCCTTGATTGAGCACAAAGCGATCGCGGGGCAGTTGATCGGTGGGATACCACATCAGCAGTGAGTCGCCCAGCATCACCGTTAATCGGTTCGAACCCTGGCTACCTGCTATTACCCGTGCTTCTTGCGCCAGTAAGGCTTTCCAGTCCTCATAGGTAGGCTGACGGGTTGCGCCCTGCCACTGAGCCGCAAACTGATCGGTGGGGATGCGCGTGTAGAGCTGGCCTGCTCGGAGGGCAGCCCAGCGTTGCGCGTACATTTGGCTACCGGAGCGGGGCCTGAGAGTTGAGGGAGAGGGTGAGATGGAGGGGATCGGAAGCGAGGGAGGTGCGATCGCACCTCTGGCAATTTGATTTCTGGGCAGAGGCACGCCCGTGATTTGCGATCGCACTTCTGGCGACAGTAATGTTTGATCAACAGCCGTTTCAAATTCAGTAGATTGTGTTGATGTGGTTGACACAGATTGCGTTGATGTGGGCTGCGTTGACAATGCAGATAGCTGAGAGCTGTAACTTGGAGCTAACGCTTGTACTGACCGTCTAGTCTGCTCAACTTGCTGCTGTCGCTGATGGAGCAGAGACGGCCAATTTTCTGGAGTTGGCTGTTCAGAATAGGCCACTGTTTGAGTCGTTACTCGCGTGCCGGGTCTGACGGAGTCCGATGCTTGCCGCTGATGGAGCAGAGACGGCCAAGATTCCTGATCTTCTTGACTATCCTGATTACTGGCAGACGGCTGAACAGGTTCTGGTCGAGTATTTTCCGGCTGCAGTTGTTCAAGTTGAATCGTTTCCGGTGGCGAGATTTCAGGCGCAAGCGCTGCTGGTGGTGTGATAGAGGGAAGTGCAATAGAGGGAAGTGCGATCGCAGATGTTATTGGGTCGTTGGATTGGGTTGATGATAATGGAGTTGGTAGTGAGGCAGTTGATCGTGAAGAGGATGGTGCAGGGGTTGATGATGGAGAAGATTGGACGGAGTTGGCTTGGAGGGACGTGGGTTGAGCGGTGATCGTTTGGCCGATGACGGTGGCAGGAGGCGCTGGTGCAGTTGAAGATTCGGGCGGCATCCATTCCGGCTTGAGCGAAAGCTTCGCTTGGGTTGCGGGCTGGCACTCGGTTTCCGCACTGGCGGTATCTTCGTTCGCTGCTGTCAGTGTCGCCGTGTTGGATTGGGGTGGCTGAACGGTCTCCGAGGCTGAACGGTTGGCCAAGCTTGAAGCCAGCAGGTTGGCTGCCAATAAACATACGTCGCCCATAAAGTTGCTACTCGCTGCAAAATTTACGTCAGGGTTTATTTCTTTGACAGCGATCGCACTTCAGTTTCAGGACAAACTTCAAGAAGCCTCATATTTTCGTATTAAAACCCAGCAGGGTTATTTTGCCGCCGCATCACTGGTGCAAGATGTGAGTATTTTTATTTTCGCTGCACCTGTGATTCCTGCTTTGCACACAAATCCCGATTGCCGTTTTTCTCTGGCAACGTTCGTAAATAATCACGCACCCAGGCAGAAGCAAAATTCAAAATTTGATTTGTTGCCGTTAGAGTTATCCCAGCTTGCTGAAGCGATTACGGTGTCCCGGTCTGCTAGGTAAACCGGAATTCGCAGGGATGAACGTGAGCGCATTGACGCGTTTGGTGTGGCCTTCTAGCGTCTGATTGTTCAGAGGCGATCCAGGCATCAAGCGTGGCGGCATAGGAGCGTAGGCGGTGGAACTGATGATCGACCCACTTAGGCGTGAAAACCTCGCGATAGATTCGATTTTTGATGGCGAGCTGACTCCCCTGCCGCACCACTAAGCCAGAGAGAATGAGGTCTGTTTGCTCCCGGCTGTCGTCGGTGTCAACCGGGACACCATCTAAAAGCTGCTGGTAGATACTGAGTAGACGACTGGTACGATTTTTGTACCAAAATAGATGGTCGCGGATGGTACGCAGGTGAATCGGTTCGTCTTGGGATTCCCAGTGATCGAGAATGTGCGATCGCACTAGGCCATCCACCCAAACTTTTACCATGCTGGCCGACAGCGATAGCGGTATCATTTCCGCCTGCTGCGCCGTCTGCACTGCAATATCGCACAGCTTTTGCGTCAAAAACGGCTGGCCGCCTGTCCAATCTAAAATGGCTTTCAGTACTGCTGGCGGATTGTCGATATAGGGTGCTAATCCTGGCTGTAGTGGTGTGCTTTCCTCTAAGGTGAAACCAGCAAGCGGAATCGCTTGACCGATATTAAATGGGGTACGTTGCTTGTCGGCAATCAAGTCTGACGGAGTGGCCACGCCGAACAGAGCAAAGGTTAGGAGCCGATAGCGCGGATCATGCGATCGCTGATTGTAGCAAGACCGCATCCAGGCAAAAAAATCATCGGTCGAAAACGGCAGGCTGAGTAAACTGTCAATTTCATCGACAAAGATATAGAGGGGAGCCTCACCTGTGGCTGGCAGCAGCACCTCGTCCACCAGTTGATTCAGCCGCTGCATAAGGGATCGGTCTTGATCTGTCTGCCACCACTCGCGAAAGTTCAACTGGCTCGACAGCCCCAAACTCTGGAGCAAGCTCATGAGCACTCCGGCATACCACTGAGACTGGGTGAGGCCATCGCTGCCCAGCCGGGTCATGTCCAGATAGGCACAGCGGGCACCCTGATGCTGCAACTGGTCTTTCACCCGCGCTAGCAATGATGATTTGCCCATCTGCCGAGAGCTAAAAACATAGCAGAATTCACTGGCTTGCAATGTTTGATACAGATGAATGTCGGCCTGACGCACCACATAATTGGGCGCATCAGCTTGTAGACAACCTCCGACGTTGTAGCGAAAAGAGGACATAGTGAAATAGTTTACAAGTTGGGAATCTTCTATTTTCTATCTAAAACCTAATCTTGAAGGTGAAAGATAAATAACTGAATAAATTGATAATAATCCTCTAAATGGTGACCTGGTGGTCACTGTGGCAAAAGGCAAATTAAAGATGCGGACAAGCGACATCCAACTTAAAGCAATTAAATGACTTAAATAACCTAAATGACTTAAAAAATATGTTTTCTTAGGGGGCTTTTTGATTGCCAAACAATACTCTACGAAAATATTCACGGTAGAGATTGGGCTCTATAATCCAACCGTTATCAATAGATTTAATTAGCCCTGTTCCTTCCAGTTGATAGGCCAGGATGGGATCGAGGCTGACAGGAATGTCGCTCATCACTAGCGATCGCAGTTGGGCAAGCTGCTCGGGACCATCCTGCACGTACACCAGCATTTGCTGTAGATACAGCAATCTCAAACAGGACATGAACAGTAACCATACATGAAGGCTTTCTCAAAGATGAAGGTTTGCAGATGAGTCGCCAGATAAAAGAGGAGTTTGACCGAGCGAAAGGAGTGGCACAAGCGGGCAAATTTACGACTAAATCGCTTGGCCTGTAACCAAACATCTTCGACCGGATTTTGCTCGGGTGCATTAGGCGCAAGCTGAATGCAAGTGAGTTTCCAGTGCTGCTCTCGAGTACCATGATTCTGTTGACTCAGGTAGTTGCGAACCACCTTGGAACGGTGGTAGCTGGCTCCATCCCAGATGATGAAAAAGCGAGTGGACTCATCATACTGAGATTGAAGATACTTCAGAAAGGCCACGGTATTGTGCTGATTGCCTGCCTCATACTCATGAATAACAAAGCTCTTGCTCAAATAGTCCAAGGCTCCATAGTAGGTCTGCCGCTCTCGAATGGAGGCAATGGGGATGTCCACTCGCTGATTGCGCCGACTCCATCCATATCCACGGAGGTCTCCCCAGAGCAGATGGCACTCATCGAGAAACATCACTCGCACCTGCCCACTGGCGATCTCGGCTCGCCACTCGACCAGCAACTGTTGAATCTCGGCTTTTTTGCCTCGACTTTGGCCTCCTCTTGGCCCGGATGCACCGAGTGGGATTTCTTCCAGCTAAACCCTGCGTCTTTGAGCAGTTGGGTATAGCTTTGGGCTGAGCGATAGAGCACTCCATAGCGCTCTTCAATCTGCTCAACAAGCTCCTCTAGTGTCCACCAGTTTTTCTGCTGCAACCACTCAAAGATGTCCTGTTTCTGCTCGGCGCTTAAATAGCCTTGGGTGCCCCAGTAGTGGGATTTCAGTCCCTCGACTCCTCGCTCTTCATAGCGCTGGTGACTCGCACTAATAAATCCCAGAGAAACCTGTAGGATATCTCGGATCGCCCGATAGCTTTGACCTCTCTGGTGCAGTTGCACGGCCAAGGCGCGTTTCAGTTCTTGGGCAGAGGGATTACTTTGGATAAATTCTTCCAGGGAGGTCATGGCTGATTTACTTCGGTGAGGATAACTCTTTATTCTATTCTCCCTCGTTCATTACCTATTTGTGATTGCTGTAGTTGTGAAAAATACCGTTTGGTGTAACAGCACTGCGAGCTAAGTCGTTCAATGACAGATTGTCCTGGCTGATATGGTAGAGCGCAATGCGGATCAGCTCTGGATGACCGCCCACAAGCGCCATTAGCTGATCACACTCTACGGCAGATAGCGACAGGTTATATAAACGGGCAAGAGTGCTCACTTGCTCAGCCGTAAACGTCGGCAGCAGAATAGGCAGACCGATATTAAACGGAGACTGATTGATATCTAGCGGCAAATAGCTATCGGTTGCATAGGTGACCACCTGCCGTAGCTGTTGCCATAGGGCATCGTGGCTGGCTTCTTCATACCAAGACCGCAGGAGGGGGAGAAACGCCTGAGCGGTTGCTGGATAGGCAAATAGGCAGTTGAATTCTTTGATGCTCAATAGAACAGGAGTGGGGCTAGTAGCGAGAATTTGCTCCCGGATGAAAACCGTTGTACTGAGCGCATTACCGAGAATATCGCTCCAGGATGCTTCCACATCTACACTTTTACCTAGCTTGAGGGCAACAGCTCCACAAAACCAGCGCAGAAATTTGCCTGCATCTGACAAAATAGCAGGCTCTGCTTGCAGTAAATCAATCAGTGCGATCGCAAATCCTAAGTCCTCAGCCCGTGCCAAAACCCGCAGCAGTAATGAGCTTTTTCCAAATCCGGATGGGGCCTTAATTCGAACAGTGCAACCCGGATGGGCAATCTCTGCACAGGCTCGTTCTTCTAGTGGCGGACGAGGAATATAGAACGGAGAATTTAAGGGGACTGGGCCGCTGGGATAGGCAATCCGGCCAGGTAAACCGCTACTCAGTTTCTGTTGAGATAACAATTCTTGAGCCGTTAATGGCTGCTGTGTATAAGTTTGCGTATAAGTTACTGATCGAGTTTGTTCAGCCGGAAATTCACCAGGTCGGTAAATATCAGCTTCCGTCAGCTCTAGACCAAACGCACTAAACATCAAACGCAATGTCCGTTTGTCAACACCGGATCGAGCTGCCCATAGCCGACTAATGGTTGAGAGGGAAACACCAGTACGCTTACTCAGATCTTCTGTGGTGTAGCGATTACCGTTATTCTCCAGAGCCTCAGCCTGTTCAATTGCTTGTTTGAGACGACGTAGAGCCTGGGCATTAAGAACAAATCCCCGTTTACGTTTGATGGGCTCGTTGGGCTGGTTCATGGTGTACAAACAATTTGGTCAGCCGCATAACTCATATCGGACCCCCTGCAGATTGAACTACAGAACTGGATTTTGGGACGAGTTGTGATTGCAAAATATCTTTTCCAGTTTTAAGCCACAGTTTGGGTAACAGGTTCTAAAGACAGAATTGGCTCATCTAGTTTCTGAGACAGATGCTTATCGTTAAAACTGTTCTAAGACTCTTCATCATGTAACATGATTGTCCTTTTTTCAATATTTTTCTCGCTCTAATCAATAAACGCGACTCCTTGTAACTAATTTCCTGCTTGGTCTTCTCAATCAGGATACTAAAACTATACAAAACGCGTGATTGGCTGCTTACTTTGTTGCGTCAAAGCTTGAGATAAGTTGAACAGTCATTCAAGATTTGAGTAAACCTGAGATAAGAGTTCTACGTTTAACTGCCTTAAATAAAATGTTTTGAGTTTAGGCTGAGTTTAGGCTTTAATTTCTGCATAGTTTTTCAAAATGCAAATTCTGATGACAAAACAGTAAAAACTTACATCTTCTTTAGAAAAATATTTTATTATACGCTGGTCAAAAAATATGCGCCTAGATTATTTTGGGTTAATACACAGCTTTGTTAGTAAATCTGAAAAATTAACTTTTAATTCATGATTGTGGTTTGAATAGACAGCATAAAACTCGCTTTTGAGGAGAAACCTATGGGCATCATTGCTTGGATTATTTTGGGACTGATTGCAGGTGCGATCGCAAAACTCATTTATCCCGGTCGGCAAGGCGGCGGCATCTTCGCCACCATGTTCTTGGGAATTGTCGGCGCATTTATTGGCGGAACGCTGCATACCTGGCTGACGACTGGAGCGTTTCAGCTAGCAGGGGTTTCGTTTAGCTTCGGTGGTATTGGGTTGGCGATTGTGGGGGCTATCATTCTCATTTTCATTTGGGGACTCGTCACCCGCCGAGGGGCATCTAATACCTAAATCAAAAACTCTCAAGCTGTGGAGCATCGCAATATTTCTCCGCTTGTGGCGGAGAAATATTGCGATGCTCCACAGCCTAAGAAGTGCTGTATTCATTTAATTGTTGTGAGGAAAGATCGATGAAGCGTTTGTTTTGTATAACTGCGATCGCAGGTTTGACTTTAACGGCTTTAGGATTAAAAGCCAGTGCTCAAGATCCGGTATCTGGGCTACAGGATCTAGTTGGTGAGCGGGGCCGCGACGGCGAAATGGCTCTACAGGATCGGGGCTATGAGTTTCGCTGGGCCGATAATTCTAGTTCAGACGCTGTGTACAGCTATTGGACAAATTACAGTACGGGGCAGTGCGTTACCGTGCGGACTGAAAACGGACGCTATGCCAGCATCGTCACCTCCCCCGCATTTGACTGTGACCAAGGCGATCCGGCACATACCGAAGATACTGGCAGTTCTGTACATCGTCGCGTGGCAGACTTAATTGGCGTGCGGGCTAGCTCCGGTGAACAAGCACTGCAAGATCGGGGATACAACTACGTCACAGGTGAAGAACTCAGCGATGGTGTTGCTACTTACTGGATTGAAGGCAGTACTGGTCAATGTGTTGAGGTGATTACTTCAAATGGAGTCTATCAAGACATCTTTGAAGTGGAGTGGTACTACTGTCAACCGAGTGACGGCGAATAGATATAGATTGCATGCTACTTCTGCATAATCAATCTGGTCAAAAATTGCTGAATTGCTCTGTAACTACAAAAATTATTGATATGAAACCGATTAAAGCACGAACATTGGCTTTTTCACTCACAGTTTTAGGTAGCGCTTGCCTTCCTGTTATGGGCATTATGAATCCAATACGGACACAAGCTCTAGACAGTTCATCGAACCTAATTGCGCAGTCCTATACCCCGGTTACTTACATCACTCGCTTTAGCTGGGATCCCAACCAAATTGTGATGCAGATTAGCGAAGGGGAATTCATCTTTCACGGCTATTTATTCCGTACAGAAGGCAATATGTTCGTTGGTGAAGATGACCAAGTTCGCGTAATGTACGACTACGACACCGAGCGCGTTGTGGTCATTAACAAGATGACGGGAACAGAATTTTATAACTACTTTTTCCATGATCCCAATCTCGGTACAGGGTCAGCTCCGGCTTCTGACTCGAATGAAGTGAGCGCTGCTGAATCAAACTGTTTGGCGGCGGTTGCTAATCAGACAGGTGTCGGCGATGTTTCAACTATTCGAGTTGAGTATGCAGAATCAGGAATCGGTGTACAGGTTGCTGTTCCAGGTGCCGAAGCACCGTGGCAGTGTGTAGTCGATACAGACGGTGAAACGGTGGTCAACGTGTACTACACTGGTAGCGAAGGCGCTCTCTAAATTTTCTATTTCGGCTAGAAATAACTCCAATGATTACGTGAAAGTTAGGATATGTCCAACTTTACGTAATCATTTGGTTTTTTAGAATATGAGCTGGATTTCTGTAGCGATTGCCGTTGGTGCCGTTTTTGGGGCATTGAGTCGATACTATCTCACCCTGTTTTGGATCGAAAAACGGGGCAATCGGTTTCCCTGTGGTACGTTATTCGTGAATTTGACAGGGTCATTACTGATTGGTGTTGTCTCAGTTTTAACGACTCGATATGCAGTACCTATCGTAATTCAGAAATCCATTCTCGTTGGCTTTTTAGGAGCCTATACAACGTTTTCATCCTACATCTTGGACGCCGCTAACCTGTTTGGGAGTGCTCAAAAGCTGACTGCGTTATTCTACTGGCTGAGTAGCCCTGTATTGGGCTTTTTGTGCGTTGAGCTAGGCATTTGGTTTGGACATCGGTTGATTTGATTACGGTCAGCGTTCACTGGATTAATTTTGCGATCGCGATGTCTCGATTTGCCTGGCAAGGAGAGTTCCTAGAGCAAAACCCAGAAAACCTAGAATTGGACTGCCGATCCAGTAAATGAAATCAGCCTGTAGGTTTCGAGCTTCTAACAAATTCGCGCTGTCTAACTCGTAGGATGAGAAAGTGGTGTAGGCTCCCAAGAAACCCGTTGTCATCAATAGGAATAGCTCAGGATGAAATGAAAATCGCCTTGTCGCCAACGTTGTGATAAGTCCCATCAGAAAACATCCACTTAGGTTAATCAGCAGGGTACCAATTGGAAAATTGATGTCGATGGAGTTGCCTAACCACTGACCTGAAACATATCGACAGAGTGCACCTGCGATCGCACCTAAACTAATGGCGATTGGTGCTCGAATAGCTGGATTTTCTAACATCTGCTTGCCAGAAGATTATCTTGTCTCAAATTCGTTATGGCACTGCGCCCGTAGGTTAAGGCATATATTTTTACTTAAGCACATAGCGCTATATAACCAAAACAAAGGAGCGCATGTGCGCTCCTTCACTGTATTGAGAATTATGTTGAGATCGTTTAGATCCTAATTGCTTAAATCTAAGCATGTCTGACCGATCAGCAAACTAGACCGTCATAATGTCTTTTTCCTTGGCAGCCAATAATTCATCAATCTTGGCCGTGTATTTATCCGTCAGCCCTTGCACATCGTCTTGCAAACTGCGAGATTCATCTTCGGAGATTTCGCTGTTTTTCTCCTGCTTGCGGATGTCGTCAATCGCATCACGGCGGGCATTGCGAATCGAAACTTTGCCTTCTTCAGCATACTTAGAGGCTAGTTTGGCAAAGTCTTTACGACGCTCACTGGTCAGTGGCGGAATGTTGAGACGAATCAGCGATCCGTCATTGTTCGGCACTAGTCCGACGTCGGACATTGAGATTGATTTTTCAATCAATGACAAACTGCCTGGATCATAGGGCTGAATCATGATGGTGCTGGCATCCGGTGCACTGATATTGGCCAGTGACTTTAATGGAGTTTGAGCGCCATAATAGTCAACCGTGACTTTATCCAGCAGGGACGGGTTTGCCCGCCCGGTGCGGATTGTATTGAATGCTCGCTGAGTTGCCTCAACGGCCTTTTGCATATGGCTTTCAGCTTCAGCTAACTTCACAAGAACCTCCCACAATTGTTCCGATAGGCTCACCCATCAGCGCTTTTTGAATATTTCCAGCCACCGACAAATTAAAGACGGCGATTGGAATGCTGTACTCTTTACACAGCGCGATCGCAGTTCCGTCCATTACCTTCAGGTCGTGCGTCAACACATAACTATAGGTTAAGGTTTGGAACCGCCTAGCGTCTGGATTTTTGGTTGGGTCAGAATCATAGATTCCATCCACCTTGGTTGCCTTAAAGACAACTTCGGCATTGATTTCAGCAGCTCGCAGAGCTGCAGTTGTATCCGTGGTGAAAAACGGATTTCCCGAACCTGCACCAAAAATGACAACGCGATTTTTCTCTAGATGGCGAATGGCGCGTCGCCGAATATAGGGTTCTGCCACCTCCTGCATGGAGATAGCGGTTTGGACCCGTGTCGGCACGTCAATTTGTTCCAGCGCATCTTGCAGAGTCATGGCGTTCATTACGGTGGCAATCATACCGATATAGTCGGCTGTTGCCCGATCCATGCCGCCTGCTGCTCCTTTAATGCCTCGAAAAATATTGCCGCCACCGACCACAATTGCCACCTGCACACCTGCTTTGTGTACAATGGCAACTTCTTTGGCAATATCTTGAACGACTTTTGGATCGATCCCGTAAGATAAGTCGCCCATGAGCGCTTCACCGCTCAGTTTTAGCAACACTCGCTGGTATTTGGTGCCCATCCAAACTTCACTTTAATATTTAGAGTTTATCTCCCACATAAGATAGCAGTCCTCGGGCATGGAATCCCAGTTTTTAGTAATCCTGCTGAATTTGTTCCGCATCAAACGGCACCGTTCGCTTGGTTGGATGAACCAATGTTACAAGCGGCTCGGTGGCAGACGGCTCGGTGACAGGCTGATTCTGCGCGGCTTGCAGTTGGGGCTGGGCTTTGGGCTGCAACACCACTAATCCAGAGGCCAACGCCTGTTGCACAATTGGATCGGTTTCCTGCTGCTGCACAATTTGAAAACAGTCGCGAATGTGCGATTGCAACGGCACCGATGGCGCATATTCCTGATCCATTGGCAGCTGATCGGCAAGCTGCAGCAGTCGGCGAGCCGCAATTAGCCGCTGGAGTGGGTCGGTATGGCGCAACTGGCTGAGCAGTTGGTCAACCTGCGCTGGCTCATCATCAGCACTGAGTAGCGTATTGCCCAGCAGATTACTGCCGTTGGCAGCTTGCACCATCGTCAGCAGCAAGATCCCAATCAGGCCGCTTTGTAACAGCCACCCCATCGAAATCCAGGTTTGCCCCGACTCCAGGCCGATGGATAGCGCCACATAGGTCGTCAGCATGACTGCACCACCCGCAATTAGCGCCATCCGCAGCGGGTGACGCTGTACGTCGAAGAACTGCTGCCAATTTAGGCTGGGTAACCGCCATTGTCCTTGCTGGATTTGAAATGCCGCTACCATGCCGATCAGTCCAGCCGTCAACGATAGAATTAGCCGCTCATTCCAGGCCACCAGCAGCATGTAGCCCAAGCCAGCTAAGAACCAGCGCCCCGATTGCTGCAAGCGGTCGAAATTAGACTGCTCGATGACAGTTTTGAAGTTATGCACAATGCGCTGCCAGCGCTGACGAGTGTGCGCCAGCCGATTTTGTACAAACATCTGAGTCCCGTATATCTATTACGATTGAATCTTTACAAATAGTACGGGATTCCTCTCCAGTCCGGCATTAAAAGGCATTAAAAATTGATCAGGGTTTTACCAAATCCGTTCTGATCAGAACCCAGTGAAATCAAGTTGACAGATTAGTAGTTAAGAAAAGAATGGGGTAATGTCCCATTCTTTTCTTTTCTTCTTGGATAAGAATGCAAATCAAAATAAGGATCACAAAACTTACCCAAACGGGTGCCGTGAGTACCCGGATCTATTCCCGAAGATGGAGAACAGTGAACTAATTGTTCGGTGTTGCCACCCAAGTTTGAGTTGAACTCAGCAACACCTACTGTTCAAAACAGCCTACATTCGGAGACTGAAGTCAATATGTCATCAAAGATATCAGCCCCCAACATGGTTAATCCCACGCCCGAAACACCTGAACCGGCACCCAATTCCATCCATCTCCAAAAGCCAGATAATGCGCTGCTGGCCGATATTGAGTATCCCTCAACTACTGCTATTCAGCCCGATTGGATCCGCGATCGCTATCCAGAATATGCCACCGATCACGGTATGGATCACGAACTGACCAGCGTGCGGCTAGCTGAACACAATGGTCATCAGATCAAAATTACGACCAGCTATCAAATTGAAATCGACAATCGTCCGGTTCATTTCCATGCGATGGTCGATAACGACGGGCAGCTATTCTGCCACACCACACCCTATGTGCAGTACCAATCCGCAGTGGATTTAGTCAAAGCCCTAATGGATCGCTTCCCAGAGTCGTTCACACCAGAAGATGGCCGCCCGGATGAGCTACATGAGCCTGCTGAGCACGAATCCGCAACAGAGGAATCGACAGACGCATCTGACCATCATGCAGATCACACCACTCATAATCACAGCCATCATGGCCATCACTAACCATGTCAAGTCTGTGTATCAGAACTTAATTTATGTTTGGCAACAGCTTGGCCTAGCCAAGCTGTTGCCAAACATAAATCATCGGGTTTCAACCGGACTTTGTATCACCCTATAGGTTGAAATTGCGGTACAAAACCCAACGCGCTGTTAACCGTCAATCACCCAAGACTCACCGATTTTGACCATTTGGAGACCTAGCCCCCATGATCCGCCACGATATTCTACGTAATGCCACCGCTGCTGAGCAGTTCATCACAGGTGTTCAGCGAATGAAAGATCCCGCCATAATGCCTTGGCCGGGACGGACTAACTTGTCGATGTACGACTTCTTCATCTTTTGGCATCATCGGGCCATGATGCTGTCCACGCCGCCATCGCAGAACAGCCGCAACGCGGCTCACTCTGGCCCGGTATTTTTGCCCTGGCACCGCTACATGCTGCTGATGTTTGAGTTCTATCTGCGTGACGCTGTCGGTGACGATAATTTTCGGCTGCCCTACTGGAACTGGGCTACCGATGCGGAACTGGCCGATCCCACAACTTCCCGAATCTGGAGTGGCGACTTAGCGGGACAGTTTACTAATGGGACTTGGCGAGTGCGGCTGGAACCCAATCCGACTGAGCGAAATCCCCGCACCGTTGATCGGCCCCTGCGTCGTGCTTTGGGTCGGGGTGGACGAATCGCCAATCTGGCGGAAGTACGAGAGCTGATCCAAAGTCGCTCTACCTATGATGCATCGCCCTATAGTATGACCGTTGACAGCTTCCGCAATCATTTGGAAGGCTGGCGCGGTTTGGGTCATCACAACTTAGTTCATGTCTGGATTGGCGGCGATATGGCCGTGTCTACCTCGCCCAATGATCCAATTTTCTTTCTGCATCACTGCAATGTCGATCGTATCTGGGCCGCGTGGCAGCAGCATCATCCCAATGCAGCGTATATGCCCGCTCAAAGTGAGTCAGACGATTATCAGTTCCATCGGATTGATGATGCAATGCACACGTTCTTCAATCACGGGTCTGACATTACGCCCCGAACGATGCTAGATGCCAGTCAGTGGTACACCTATGATGCGCTAGATGATCTGCTGTCATAGCAATCTGCACATTAGACTTTATTGGAAATAAAGTTTTTGGGGTCGGAAATTGTTTTGTAGCGCGGCGGAGCCACGCTACAAAACAATTTCCGATAAAGTCTATTATTTGGTATCAAGAAGCCCAACCTGAAACCCGATTAGCGCTGTGAACTCAGGTCTAACCTGAGTTCACAGCGCTAATCGGGTTTTCTCGTCGGATTTGGCGTGACAATATGCTTGTTGCGATCGCGCTTTGTGGTCTTGTCTTTCCCCCTGATACCGCTCAACAACGGTAAAATAATGTAAAGATTTCTGAGACTGGAGACTCGACTATTCATGCGCGTAATTCTGATGACCGGAAAAGGTGGCGTCGGCAAAACGTCAGTTGCCGCTGCAACGGGGCTCCGCTGTGCAGAACTTGGCTATAAAACCCTTGTCCTCAGTACCGATCCGGCCCACTCGCTAGCCGATAGCTTTGATATGGAACTTGAGCATGCACCGCGGCAAGTGCGCCCAAATTTGTGGGGAGCCGAACTAGATGCTCTGATGGAACTAGAAGGAAACTGGGGTGCCGTTAAACGCTACATCACTCAAGTATTGCAAGCCCGAGGGCTCGAAGGTATAGAAGCCGAGGAGTTAGCCATCCTGCCCGGTATGGATGAGATCTTCAGTCTTGTGCGGATGAAGCGCCACTACGACGAAGGTGAGTACGACGTGCTGATTATTGATTCGGCCCCGACAGGCACGGCTCTAAGACTTTTGAGTCTGCCTGAGGTAGCGGGTTGGTATATGCGTCGCTTTTACAAACCGCTACAGGCCATGTCCTCTGCGCTGCGTCCCGTCTTTGAACCGATCTTTAAACCGATCGCAGGGTTTTCCTTGCCGAATAAAGAGGTAATGGATGCACCCTACGAATTCTATGAGCAGATTGAAGCACTGGAAAAGGTTTTGACCGATACGGCCCAAACTTCTGTTCGGCTGGTCACAAATCCCGAAAAGATGGTGATCAAAGAGTCTCTCAGAGCCCATGCTTATCTGAGCCTCTACAATGTTGGAACTGATCTAGTGGTGGCCAACCGCATTATTCCTGATTCGGTTAGTGATCCATTTTTCAAACGCTGGAAAGAAAATCAGCAGCAGTACCGACACGAAATTCACGAAAACTTCCGTCCGTTACCGGTGAAAGAGGTTCCTCTTTATTCCGAGGAAATGTGTGGTTTAGAGGCGCTGGAGCGGCTAAAAGAGACGCTGTACGGCGACGAAGATCCGGCGCAAGTCTATTACAAAGAAACGACTCTCAAGGTGATTCAACATCAAAACGAATACAGCCTTGAAGTTTATTTGCCGGGTATTCCTAAGAGTCAGATTGAGCTGAGCAAATCAGCCGACGAACTCAATATTCGCATCGGTAATCACCGGCGGAATTTAGTGCTACCTCAAGCCCTCGCAGCCATGCAACCTGCCGGAGCCAAAATGGAGGAAGACTATCTAAAAATTCGCTTCGCTGCGATGAATTGATGGATGAACTGATGTTAGTATGTCAGCTCAGCATGGGCATAGTGTAAATCTGGCGTCAATTATCAACAAGTAAAAAACGAGGTAGAGAATTACGGTTAAGATCGCTTCTCTACCTCGTTTTCTCAGCTACAACTCGCAAATCGAAACCGAGACAGGATATTTTGCTGCCCAGATAATGTGGGGACAAAGTATCCTGTCTCGGTTTTTAGGCAACTACAGCACTGACGAAATACAAATTCTGCATCTCGCAATAGCTTCTGTCTTTACAGATTCAAGACTGATTCAGCGCCAGTTCCTTGAAACTCAGTGAATTATGACGCTTCTTCTTCATCAAGCTGCTTCAGATGAATATGTTTGCGACCCAGAGAAATTTCGAACTCATCGCCCGGTTTGAGCTCCATCTGCCGGGTATAGGCAGAACCAATGAGTAGATTGCCATTTGACTGAACGCTAATCCGATAGCTCGCACTGCGACCACCCCGACCATTGGCTGATGCCTTGCCATCAAGTTCAATTCCCTCTGCGTCAATAAGCGCATTCAGAAATTTCATCATGTTGACTCGCTTGACGCCGCTTTTAGTGGTTGTGTAGTAACCACAGGCTTTCGCTTTATCTTCCTTGCTTAGATTACCTAGCTCTTTAACTTTGGTGAGTAATTCTTCGCCAACTAGCGGAGTTTCTTTCTTCTTTTTTGCCATTTGATGATGCTCTCAACTCTACAACAAAACAAAAACAATCAGACAAAAGCGAGCAGGCGCTTGGGGACATAGTCAAAGCGAAAGACAGTCACCACTGCTGCCGACTGCCGCCGTACTGCTGCCGACTGCCGCCGTACTGCTGCCGACTGCCGCCGTACTGCTGCCGTAAGGATGAAGCATTTATTTCAAATTCTTTGCTTCTCTCCTGACAAGCAGGCACCGCTCATTTTCTGCCATACCCAACCTGAGCAATGCACCTAAACGATGCACTGTTAGAGTCGTTAATGAGTTTTAAAATGTCCCCTGCCCAAGCTATTAGCTCTAACCTCTAAGTATTCATGCCCATTTAAATACCAATTTTGAATAGATCAAACTGAAGTTTAGCAAAAAATCGCTTGTAAAACTATGATATACCCAAATTTCGTGATTGTTCTAGTAATTATTTTATTCTGGAAAATATTTTTTTATGAATGGAGTTTGCGACATATTTTTCGGTGAATTGAGAAATGCTAAGTAAGCAGACATCGATGCATCTAACGTTCAGGACAAAGGTGCCTTACTTGAGAATCCCCCTTTTATCTTCAGGCTGGATTCAGTTGCCTCTAGCTGCCTCGGTGGCTAAGTAGACTCGCAAAGTAACCGCTATTAAGCGGTTGAAAACATACTGGATTCCTGTCGGTTTTAACTACCAGCGGACTGTCTCGCCGCTGTTGCGGTAGAACAATTGTGCAGATAGTTCATATCAATAATCGGCAAGTCTATACGTTATTATGCCGTTGTTCTATATAGCCTCTTCCGTATAACTTCGGATCTACTTTTAGATGGCAGAGATGGATGGCTCTATCGTGTGATCGGGTATGCCGATCCTGTCCGGAAATACCAGGTGCTGCTTAATCTGGATATGAATTGTGGTGTGTGGGCACCGCCCCCACACCACAATTCATACTTAAAATCAGCAATCCCAAATACCAGCTTCGTGTTTTGGTTGGATGAGGTGTGATCTGATGAGAGCCCTTAATGTTTATCTGTTAGCTATCTTGTCAGCGACTGGTTTGCAGAATTGCCTACAATGTGTAGAACAAGAATGAATGCGGCAGGATTGGTCTAAAGGGCATGAAGCTAACAACTCGTGGACACTACAGCGTAAAAGCATTGCTTGATTTGTGTCTCCAACCCAACCGACAGCCTGTAGCTGTGCGAACAATTGCTCAGCGACAAGATATTCCTGCGCCCTATTTAGAGAAATTACTAATTGATTTGCGGCGAGCAAAATTAGTGCGTTCGGTACGAGGTTCTCAAGGTGGATATCAGCTTGCCCGTGCGCCACACAAAATTACGCTGGGTGAAATTTTAGAAGCGGTTGGAGAAACGATTGAGCCGCTACCGCGACATGAACCACTGGCTGATCATGCTGAAGATTGGGTGACATTTACGCTGTGGAACCGTTTACATCAGAATCTTAAGGCGGCACTGCACGGCATTACTTTAGAAGATCTGTATTTTGATGCGCGCAGTTGGCAGGCGGCTCAAGGTGAAGCGATAAGTTTTGTCGTCTAATTTCCCAAGCGTATCCAAATTCATATCTTGGGTTAGGAATTTAGGGTGAGTTTTGCGTTGGTCTGTTGGGTCTGTCTATTAGATAGAGTAGATAGAGCTAAACTCAAGCTAAATCGGTTCAGTCTAATTAATGAAACGTTGCTTCATCTTTTCTTTTAAAAGTTGGGTTAAGAATGACGGATTTGTCGCTTGCTTCACAGTCGTTTGCTGCTCAATGGTTGGGGCAGTATATGCCTCACGGCTCCTGCTACCTTTGGCAGTCTAATCTAATTTGGCTCCATGTATTGTCGGATGGTTTGACTGCGATCGCATATTATTCGATTCCAATTACGCTGCTTTATTTTGTGCGTCGCCGTCAGGATTTACCGTTTGACTGGGTTTTTTTGCTGTTTGGGGCATTTATTGTTGCCTGTGGTACGACTCACCTGATGGAAATCTGGACGCTGTGGAAGCCAGATTATTGGCTGTCGGGCTACATCAAAGCGATGACAGCGGCGGTGTCGGTTTACACAGCGATTCAATTGATTCCGTTAGTGCCCAAAGCCCTAGCTTTGCCTAGCCCGGCTCAGCTAGAGGCCGCCAATCAGTCGCTGCAGCAAGAAGTGGAAGCGCGGCAGCAGGCAGAAGCGCAAGTGCGAAAAATTAATGATGAGCTGGAGTTTCGGATTGCGGAACGGACACAGGAATGGGAGCAGGTCACTTTCTTGAGAGAAAAATTAGAGTAAGACTGTAGCGATATTTTGAGGGTGCTCTAATGACGCCAGCGGAACACCAAGAACTCTTACAGTGCAGTCAACGCATCGCGGAACTACTGTACCAGGAAGCCTGTGAGCAAAACCAGCCGATGGCAAATTTGGGAGCCATCGAATCAACGGTGCGCGCTCAAGTGCAAGAACACGTCACGCCAGTCATTGGGGAGTTTTTTGCCAAACCGTTACCGGCACCGACGAAGGATATCCCCGCCAACTAGAGAGCATTCTGGGCCGGTTATCCCTCAGTAGTGAACAGGCCAAACAACTCGGTGTCCGTCCCCGACAACAGGTCAGCCCTTATTTAGAGCTGTGCTGTCTGCGCCAAAGCGCAATTGTTTCTTATGCCCAAGCGGCGATTGAAGTAGAGGTGCAAACGGGACGACGGGTGAGTGCGAAAACGCAGCAGCGGTTGGAGGCGCGCCATGACTTCGAGCTGCCCACGAGTGAGGTCCCGGTTGAGCAAATGAGCCTGGATGGCGGCATGATTCGCTTGCGCACGCCGCTGGGGGAAGCGGCTGAGTGGCGCGAATATAAAGCCTTGAATTTGGGTGAGCAGCATCAGGGCATGGCCTGGTTCAAAGACAACGAACACCTGATTGAGTGGGCAAATGACCTCCCCTTAGCCCCGATAGTGGACTGCCTGGGCGATGGTCATGATGGGGTTTGGGGCATCTATGCCCAGATTGGCAACGACCACCAACG
Source organism: Thainema salinarum CENA647 (assembly GCF_057732415.1). Classification (NCBI taxonomy): domain Bacteria; kingdom Bacillati; phylum Cyanobacteriota; class Cyanophyceae; order Leptolyngbyales; family Leptolyngbyaceae; genus Thainema; species Thainema salinarum. Next base: position 3,697,581 of record NZ_JBYJZJ010000022.1, on the reverse strand, counting down.
TCACGAAATCCTCGATTGGTTTCACCTGATGGAAAATTTGCATCAAGTCCAAGCCACTCCAGAAGCACTCGAAACCGCTCGCAGCTTTCTTTGGCAGGGACAAGTAGACGCTGCTATGAATGTGTTTGAGGTGAGCGAGTCGGAAGCAGCACGTCGCTTCTGTGGCTATCTAGAGCGGCATCGTGACCGCATCCCCAATTATCGTTACTACCAAGAAGAAGGGTGGCCGATTGGCTCGGGGGATGTTGAGTCCTGGGTGAAGCAAATTAACCAACGCACGAAGATCCCTGGCGCTGCCTGGAACGCTGAGCGGGTGCCGCAGGTTTTAGCGCATCGTTGTGCTTACCTCAACGGCAGGCTCTCACCTCAGAGATGTTTTTCTCTGTAGAAGGTGACCTACTCCCCACAGGAATTGGAACAGGCCAATCGGCTGCAGCGACAGTTACTGAACCGTGAACGGCAGGCTCGCAAGGATGCCGAACAGGCGAATCGCATTAAAGATGAATTTGTCACGACGCTGTCCCATGAGTTGCGCACACCGCTAAATGCAATCGCAGGTTGGACACAGTTGATTCAGCGACGAGATTGTTCGTCGGACACGCTTGAAAAAGGAATCAACGTGATTGAGCGTAATGCCCAATCATTAACCCACATGATTGAAGACATCTTAGATATGTCGCGCATTGTGCGGGGGCAGGTGCGTATGGTAATTCAGCCCGTTAACTTGCGCCATCTGATTGAGACTGCAGTAGACAGCGTTACGCCTGCAGCGAATGCTCGTAATGTGGCTATTCAGCTTCATCTGTCAGACTATAACGATGTGATTCAGGGGGATGCGCATCGCTTACAGCAGGTTGTCTGGAACTTATTGTCCAATGCCGTGAAGTTTACACCCGGTGGGGGACAGGTTGACGTATTTTTGACAACGGATGATGACCAAGTTCAAATTACCGTGGCTGACACCGGACAGGGGATTGATGCTAGTTTTCTGCCCCATGTGTTTGAGTATTTTCGGCAGGCGGATGGCAGCATTACGCGATCGCGTAATGGGCTGGGACTGGGACTGGCAATTGTTCGGCATCTGGTTGAGCTGCACGGTGGCACAATTACGGCAGATAGTCCTGGATTGAACCAAGGTTCTACGTTTACCGTGAGTTTGCCCTATGTGTCGGCGTTGAATTCATCTCGTCAATCAGCGACCCCGCTCACAGCGATACCATTGCCACATTCGGAGCCTTCCAACAATCATCGCATCCCGACTTCAATCTCGTCTGTGCCCAGTCAAACGAGACAGACGGATCAAGCGGAACGTTCTGACGGTCAAGCCTCTAACCGGATAGTATCTGACAGTGCAACGAACGATGGAAAAACTGATGAGGCAAAGGGTGCCGTAGCTCTATTACCTAATTTGAGCGATTTATCTCTGCTACTGGTTGAAGATGATGACTCCTCGCGGGAGTTTTTGGCCTTTACGCTGGAGGTTTATGGCGCACAGGTGCAGCCTGCTGCCAGTGTGCAAGAGGCCATTCGGCTATTGGAGTTGACCGTTCCGGATGCGATCGTAAGCGATATTGCCATGCCCAATCAGGATGGCTATGTGCTGATCCGATATCTACAGAATCAGCCTCGGTTGGCCAATCTGCCCGTTGTTGCCGTTACCGCCTATGCGAGTCAAGAGGAACAGGCGCGAATTCAGCAAGCCGGTTTTTATTGCTGTTTGCCAAAACCTGTGCAGATCGATCGGCTCGTGGCTGTTTTACAGTCCTGTCGGTCACGCAGTCAAAGCAGTGGCGTTGAATCTGCGTGCTAAAACTAGCCTGAGTGATGTGCCAGCAGGTTGTGCACCTTTCGCAAAATCCGACTTTGGGATTTAATAGCAGATTCGATATAAATCCTGGATGTTTTGCCCAAAATGCTTGCGCTGTCTCCTGAGAGCTATGTAGAAATCGTTCCTGTGCCCCTAGTTTTCGCGGCAGGGCTGGACTATTTAATTGGAGATCCGTGGGGCTGGCTGCATCCGGTTCAGTGTATGGGCTGGGTCATTCAGACGAGCAGCCATTTGCTGCTGAGCCATATCAAATCGGAGTGGGGACAGCGATTGGCTGGAATCGGTCTGGGGCTGGTAGTCATTGGTGGCAGTGGGCTGGTGGGCTGGCTACTGGTGGTTTTAGCGATTTATATTCACCCACTACTGGGCTGGGTGGTTGAAACAATTCTGCTGGCCAGTTGTTTTGCTGGCCGAAGTCTACGTAGGGCTGCAGAAGATGTACTGCGCCCCTATGTGGCCGGAGATTTGGAGCAGGCACGACAGCGATTGAGTCTCTACGTGGGGCGGGATACCGCTACGCTATCTGCGCCCGAAATCCTCAGAGCCGTGTTTGAAACGGTGACGGAAAACGCCACTGATGGAGCGACTGCGCCACTGTTTTATGCGATCGCAGGTGCCGTTTTTTTACCGGGTATCGGCGGCGCTCCTCTGGCCTTGGGGTATAAAGCCGCTAGTACTCTAGACTCGATGATTGGCTATCGGCGGCCACCTTATACATACTTGGGCTGGTTTAGCGCTCGCCTAGAGGATGGGCTGACCTGGTTACCCTGCCGCTTAACGGTGTTGACGATCGCCCTGCTTTCGGGACAGCCCCGGCAGGTTTGGCACATCTGCCGACGGGATGCCCCGGCTGATCCAAGCCCCAATGCAGGCTGGAGCGAATGTGCCTATGCGGCGGCTCTGGGCGTTCAGGTTGGCGGGATCAATATCTATCACGGTCAAGTCAAGCACAAGCCGCTGCTGGGCGACCCCCTACAGCCGATTACTGTTGCCATCATTCGCCAAGCGATGCGTCTTACTCGTCTGAGTTTGCTGACTTGGCTTTTAGTTGCGATCGCATTCAGGTTGAGTTCAACTATCTTTTAGACGTACCGCATTTGGGCAAAACTCTCTAAGATCAAGACAGGTCTTGCCTAGAACTCGATTTGAGATTATACAGTTGACAGAAGGACGCTAAACGTTAACGTAGAAAGCCATGTTTTTAGACGAATTAACTCCCGTACTCAAAGAGCTGGTTGGTCATCCTGTTGCCTTCTTGGGTGGATTTGCATCCGGCGTACTTAAAATCAATTTGTCTGATGATCCGGTCAAAAGCTGGCTAACGCAGCAGGGAGCCGCTGGTGTGTCAATGCCAACCGATAGTCCCAATGGCAAAAGTACGGGGCCACAGACCATTGAAATTGATTGAAGCTTCACGAAATGCTTAATCTTGTAGAAATTTCTGCTATCCTCTGCTAGGTTAACCGTTACGCCATTGCAGCTTAAGCAATGTCGCTGCCATTTTTATAGCAGTCTGCTTTCAGCATGAATTCACGGCTAAATTGTTGAAATCTTGCGGATTTCTCAACCAATCGTCTGGATTCTGTATAAAGACGTTGAATGATCAGTCAGATTCTAAATCGCCGAATTGGCAAAGAATTCTGCCAGAACCGTTCAACGTACCGTGTCAACTGCTAGGGTTAGCGTAAGATGGCATGGATAGTGATGCTAATTAAATGGGAAAGGTTGTTGCAGCAGATGATGCTTCAAGCCTTCGTCTCTGCTACTGGGAGGTGTTATGAGTTCTTCGACAGATCGATTTTCGGAATCACCACAATCGGATCCAAAGGAAATGGATTCAACGGTTAATGCTAATTCTGACTCATCTCAATCTCCTAAGCGACTTGAGGCGAAGAAGCCATCAGGTCGAGTTGCGCCGCCAGCAGCAGAGAACACGACTGACTCATCTGAACCGCCATCGGCCTCTAAGCCATCGGCTTCTGCGGCTAAGCCGACTCAGGAAGCTGATGGCTCTGCGGTAGCAGAGTCTACGACGGAATCCACTACTGAGGCGGCTGGAGTTGAGAAGAAACCGCGCCAGCAGCCGATTCCACCGCCGAGTGAACCGCTGCAGTATCGGGCGATTGGCTTGGTGCGGGGGCGCTATGAACCGTCTGAAGAACAATTCAATCGAGGCAACATCATCGCCGAGGGTGATGTGAAAATTGATGCGGTTTTACTCGGTCGCGTCACCAGTCTGGTCAAGAAGCACCTTGATCCGGAACAGGATCACCTGTGGGTTGTTTATCCGCGTACCCGTGAAAAGCAGAACGACCTGCATGTGCAAATTGTTGGCGTTTGGGAACCGGAAAAGCTACAGGCGAAGGAAGAGGAACCTGAACCAAGCGAAACGGGTTTGGCGCTGCGTCCGCCACAGCCACCTCAACCCCGCAATAACTATTTCTCGATTCGGGGAGAGGTGATCATTTACGATGAGGACGAGGAAGCCGTTACTGTTAAAATTTTGCAGTCGCCTAAGCGACCGACGGATTCAACTAAGGTGTTTAAGCTGAATCTGCGCGGTAAGCTGCCGGGATCTAGAACGGTTGGTCATTTTTGGGATATCAATGCGCGGCGAGAGGGCGATTATTTAGAAGTTTACTTGGCGGAACGGGTTGCGATGATGAAACCCCGCAAGCCTCGCCGTCGAGATCCACGCAGCGATCGCAACAGTCGGGGTGGCCCACCACAGCGACCGTTTAGGAAAACCTCGCACGATGCACCATCCGGTTCTTCTGGGGCGTCTAAGCCCGTTCCTAAGCCCGCTAAGCGCACAAGTTCTGATGATTCGCCTGGAGCATCTAGTTAACGCTCTTTTCCGCTAGTACTTTTCCGATGAGAGGTACTGGTTTAGCGTGCTGCTCTGCTAGCCTTGCTCTCACCGCTTGACTAAGCTCACGCCGAAGCTCTGAACCCCTCTTCTGCAAGAGCTACTGCTTATACATAAATCTCCTGGACTTCGTTTCGACGTTGAGATCCCCCCTTAGCCCCCCTATAGCCCTTCGGGCATGGTTTCGTCTAGAGAAAGGGGGAATTGGCTCAAAGTTCCCCCTTTTTAAGGGGGATTTAGGGGGATCAGTCCGGGATTGAGAAGGACTATTTAGATGTGTATAAGCCGTAGCCTGCAAGAGAGGGACTTCCGATCCGGCTCTCAGCCTCTTCTCCTGTGGGATAAGGGACTGGAGGCTGAGATCTGAGGTTTGATCGTGCTAGGGATAGCGGGTGAGGATACTGATGTGATCGTCGAGCTGGCGCTGGACGAGAATTTGCGCTACGTCGCCTGCGCTGGGGCATGGAATCGGCTGGCTCCATTCGTTGGCTTCAGCAAAACCACGGCGATGCAGGTTTTTGATCGTGACGATGATGTCAGGTCGGGAACCGAGCAGGATAATCCGTAGGGGATGGCGATCAGGAACGGATGTGCGATCGCGCTTTTCCTGCCTGTCAGTCTCAATCGCGATCGCGCTTTTTACATCAACTGAGTTTGCTGAGGATTAGGAAGGTGTTTGCGATCGCAGTTCTTAGATTTGAGTAGAAAAGGCGTTACGTTCCATTAATCATTAATGAACCCTACAAAATTTGCTACAAGATTTGCGATCGCACTGAGATGGCTGCATGGAGTGAAGATATATTGAAGGATAATAAATACTCTCTAAACAGCGTGAGCCTGGAGTTGTAGGGGTGGTCATACTGAATTTTACTGCCTAATACCCCAAATAAGAATATTAGGCTGAAAAATTTCTCCCCAACCACCTAAATACGGGTGTTAGGTTGACAGATTTCTACCTAACCATCCCAATAGGGATATTAGGCAGAATGTTTCCCTCTAACAAATCGTTCGACGGCTTTAAGTCTCGGCTGAGGCAGTAGCCGAGACTTTGCCTGTTCGAGAACAACCGTTTAATCTTTGAGGAGCAAACCCAGGAAAATCACTGTGGCGTACAATTGTGGACATTTCTGTTGCATGATTTGTATGATCAGAGGAAAAATATTAGATGCCTGTTAACTTCGATAGCATTATCAGCACTTCAAGCTCTGAAGAAAACTTTTTAAAGATTTTTGAAGATGCGTTCTCTCAGCAAGATCAGCCATTGCTTGAAGCGTACCGAACAATTCTCTCAGCCTGCTACAGAAATCCAGGACTTTCTCCAACCCTAAAAGCCAGCACCCCAGAAACGCTAGCAAAGGCTTGGTTAAAGAAGTATAACGATAGCTACAAAAATCGAATTTCAAGACGAATCTCAAAACTCCCAGGCACAATTGCCGATCCAATCGTTGATGTGATCATCAACGCTCGACTGACCGGACTAACAACAGAGCATCTTGAGCAAATCAAATATGCTCATAGGTTATCGATGTCTGCCGAAAATATTCAAGGACTATTACTAGAGGAGTATCTGGCTGAGCAACTCGCTGATTATGGTTGGTATTGTTGTTGGGGAGAATCTGTTCGGCACGTAGATTTTTGCAATATTGACGGTTCTCTCTTACAGGTCAAAAACCGTAGCAACTCGGAAAACAGTTCATCTTCCAGAGTAAGAATTAATCAGCCCATTGAAAAATGGTATCGGGTTGATGCCAGAACAGGTTCCTATAGATGGTTTTATTTCAGCAACAAGTACAACACGGATCGCTTTTCAGAAGAAAACTTTGTTGCCTTTGTTCAACAGGTTCTATTCGGCAATCCAGATGCCTTAGCTATTGAGGTGGACAATCCTTGGAAGGATTTATCGGATTCATCAAACTAAGTTAAGAGATAGTTGCTTTGTTGAGGAATCTTCAAGGCAGCCCATATCGCTCATCCAACTGACATCATCTGTTTTATGGTAGCGGGAATACGGGAAATCTGGATAAGCGATAGGCTGTTCATCCCTTAAACGAGATAGCAACATCCTAGCGATTGCTCTTCCTAGCGAGCAGGGTACAGCATTACCAACTTGACGATATTGATCAAGTAAGGTGCCTGCAATAATCCAATCGTCTGGAAATTCTTGAATACGCTTATATTCTTCAATACTTAGAGGTCTGTCTTCCTCTGGATGAGCCAGATCAGTTGCTGGCATTGCTGGATGAGTGACTAAAGTTGGGGCAGGTTTATCCCACGCTAGCCTACGATAAAAACCTGTTTTTCCCCCTCCTGCATGATAAGAAGCTCCTAGCGCCTCTTGATGTAGCTCTTCTGGTAAGTCCCGCCAGTGTTGTCCGGGTTTCAGCAACCTGTAATACTTAAGCCGTTTTTCAGGAAACTTGACAAAATGATGTCCATCGTTGGGAAGACCTTCTAAGGCTTCTCGTAAACTTTTCCATGTTGGCAGCCCATATAGACCCTTTTCTGAATGAGTGGGTGTGAGGTAGGGAAGTCTTTCTCCATCGCGACTACAAACAATGACGACCCTTTCCCGTTGTTGTGGCGATCCAAAATTAGCAGCATTGTACAGGTTAAAGGAGATGCCATACCCAGCCTTTCTGAGCCGTTGAGTGATAAAAAGCAGGGCACCGCCTCTTTGTTCATCCTGAGATAAGGATGGGAAATTTTTTCCTCGCATTTCGTGAGGTCTATGCTTCAACGGAGCAGATAATAATCCTCGAACATTTTCAATGACTGCAAATCTCGGTTTAAGCTCAGTGATTAAATCGATAAATGTCAAGAAGACATTGCCGCGTTCATCATTAAATCCTTGGCGCTTTCCCGCACTGCTAAAGGCTTGGCACGGCGGTCCGCCAACGATTACATCAATCTCCTCAGTTGAACTCAGTCCTGCTTTTTCTCGAATTTCTGTGGCTGAGTAATCCCGAATATCCCCAATCAATGCCATATCTGGTCGATTGATCTCAATCGTTTTTCGAGCGGCTGCATCAATTTCACAAGCAAGTAGTACTTGGATGCCTTCTTTTTCTAGCCCCAAGTCCAGACCCATGCAGCCAGAAAAAAAGCTCAAAGCTTTTAGTTTAGGTTTGCTAAACGAGCGTCGCCCATGATCAGGGATTTTTAAGCTTATATCCTCTCCTTTGACACGGTAACTCTGAACAGACTCTGATGCTACAATCCACCGACTACTAATCCTTTCCCCGCTGATTTCACCATACCGGAGTAGCTGACGTACATATTGCTCCGAGCAGTTTAAGATTTCAGAGGTTTCTTTTACAGAGAGGTATTGGGTAGCCATGCTTTCGAGCGCGAAACTAAAACTAGGTACCCATGCTACTGTTAAAGCAGCATGCTTGCAAGTATTGTGAACAAATGTTCTTGTCTCAGCGTTTTGCCTAAAGTAGCGTCAGCCGTCGAACACTGCGTTGGTGCGGACGGAACAGAGGTTGTCTGTAAGAAGCCAAGCTTGTCTGCCGCCGCACAACTTCACCGTTAGATCGCTTAATTTTTGGGTAAAGACATACTTCAAAGCTGTCTGTCCTGGCTCTCAAAGTAAAGTTAATTGCTGAGATAGATTGGGAAGCATAATTCAAAGTTCTGCTACTCAAGGGAAAATATGGGCGTTGATGTTTTCTGGTGGTTTTGTAAGGTTGAGGAATCTGAATTTTCAGTCGTGCAGTCAGAATTCGAGCAAGCAATGCAAGGAGTACCTGATCTTCCTGAAGTGCCAAACCTTGCACCTCGACCCAAGAACCCACCCATTCCTGTAACTGAGGATTATGCTTACTCCGTGCTAGAAGGTGTATTGGCAGGAGGAGACTTGAGTTCCAGTCTCTATCACGAACCTTTTAACGAGATAGGTTATCGAATCTTGCAGGAGGATTTCCCTTTATCTCCTGAAAGTATTGTTGAGATGGTCATGCAATCTCGCGTAGCTCCGCCCGCTATTCTGCTAATGGGAATTGGTAGTGAAAGGTTTGCTCAGCTTCCAGGTCATCTCGGCAATATGCTAATTCATGCAAGTGAAGTTGAGACAACGCTAGCATCTGTCTCACGTATTCTTGATGTTGACTGGGAGGCTTATTTTGAGCGATCAAAGCTGGTGTTAGATTATGCGGGATTTGATGATCACGCAGCAAAGGATGTTTCAGATGCTCTTTATGCTATTCCAAGAGCTTTAGAAAAGGTAAAAAGCGAAGGTGCAAGTTTGTTGGCTGTGACATCATGGGGTTGCCCTTAATCAAGGCACTTTCCAGCAATCTAACAATTCGGGTGCAGCAGATTTACCTAAGCCACTTGCTGAGTTGCAAAGGTTCTGGCAACCGCTCACCCGAACCGTTAGTGCGATCGCAGTTCTTGTAGGATGCTTTCCTTAATACAACCTTTGCTGTTTGTAGCGCAGTTGATTAGAACGCACCATTTCCATCAAGCGTGACTTCAACTACTTCTGCGATCGCAATGTTACATATTGAGCCAATGCCGTAGACGGACTGGTAAATTCGACAAAAAACTGGCCCGCTTTCGCCTTTTTATCGCGGACTTTGGCATAGATTTCCAAATTTTGCAGCAGCGGATGAGTTGAGACAAAGCTGATTTTGAGATTGAGATAGGGACGCATCGCAATTGCCATACCGCTTGGATCTAACGCCGAGCGCCGAATTGTGGGATTACCTTGAATCAGTGCCCCCTGTTGGGAAAGGCGCAGAATTTGTCCCGTAAACTGATGCGGCTGCACCTGCTTGCCGACCAAAACGGCATATTGAACCGCCACGGGTTCTGTCAAATCTTGCCAGGTTTCCTCGGTCGTCGGTAAATAGAGCTGATGCGTTCCGGCCACCCCCCGAACGCTGTGAATCTGAATCGGTTCCGCCACTCCCTTGGGCTGAATCTCAAACGACTTGTCAATCTGGAGCAGATCAGGCACTGCTGCCAGCACTGCATCCGACACCAGTACTTGTCCTCCCGTGGTGTAGGACTCAATCCGATAGGTGAGATTCACCGCGCTGCCTACCACACCATACTTTGCGCGCTTCTCGGAACCGATATTGCCCACCACCACCTCACCCAGATGCACCGCAATTCCCATTGCCAAAGGTGAAAGTTGCCAGTCGGTAATCTGTTGATTAACTTGGGGCATGGCCTGCTGCATTGCGATCGCACAGGCCACCGCCCGCTCCACGTCGTCCTCATGCTGCGTTGGCGCACCAAACAGCACCAGAATGCCATCGCCCATAAACTCGTCAATTGTGCCGCCGTAGGCCGTAATCACATCGGCCATCCGGCCCAGATAAAAGTTGAGCACTCGGATCACCATTTCCGGCGAGAGCTGAGCCGAGACGGTGGTAAAACCGCGCAGGTCGGAGGTCAAAATTGTGATGGTGCGTCGTTCGCCGCCTAGTTGCAGCCCACCGGGTTGCTCCAGCAGCGTCGCCACCACGTCATCACTGAGATAGCGACCAAACGTGCGGCGAATATCGCTAGCCGTATAGGCCACGTAACCCATAACTGCGATCGCAGATCCGACCAAGCCTAACAGCGGCGGTACGACGGGAATCCACCAGCCTGCAACCAGTGCGCCGTAGCCGATGGTGATCAAACTGAGAATTGCGATCGCCAAAGTTCCTATCCGCTCGGCTACTCGTAGCCGATGCTGAGTGGGTAAGCGGAATCGCCACGCTAGCAGTGCGCCAACGCTTGACCAGATTACAATCCACAAGTTTTCCACGCTATCTGGCCACACTTGGATGAGGGAGCGGCTATCCAGCGCAGCGCTCAGGATTTGGCTGGTGAGATGGGCATGAATTTCTACTCCCATCATCGGTCGGGGTGAACCTAATACTCCGCCGCTGTAGGGCGTAAAAAAGGCATCTTTGGAGCTTTCACTAAGATTGCCGATGAGAATAATGCGATCGCGGCCCCAGTCTGGAGGAATTTGCTGGTTGAGCACGGCGGTTAAGGAAACCGTGTCAAATATTGTGTCGGATGATCTGGTGGAATGATCTGGATGATGGTAGTTGAGCAAAATCTGATAGCCTCCGGCATCGGTACGGACGTAGCTGCCGTCATTGGCTTCTAGCGGTGTGAATAAGCTGTCCCCCAGCCACCAAGACTGCTCATCAACTATGTCAAACCCAATCCCTTCTGCATTCAAGTACAGCAGCGCCAGATAGGCACCGAGGCTAAATACCTCGTTTCCCGCTGCGCCCGTGACCGAAATGAAGCCGCGTCGCACTCGACCGTCGGCGTCCAGAATAATGTCGTTTGCACCCACCTGACCCTTAGCTTGCAGCGCAGGCGGTGGCGCAACCACATCCTGCTCGGCATCTCCGACCACTTTCTGAATGCCAATCAGATTGGGCGTAGACTCAAAGATCTGGACGAGTTCTGTATGACCCGGTTCTACGGGCACATCTCGATAAATATCGAGCCCAATGGCGCGGGGCTGTTGAGCTATCAGGATGTCTAGTGCTTCGGCATAGACTGCATCCGGCAGGCTGGCTTGCCCTAATGCCTGAATATCTGCTTCGTTAATTCCGACAATGACAATGCGATCGCGGATTGATTCTGATGGGCGCGATCGCAACATCCAGTCGTAGGCACTCCATTCCCAGGGTTGCAGTAGGCCCATGAGGCGCAGCAGGATAACTAGCCCAGCCATGCTGGGTGCTGCAATCAAGGCTCCGCGCCATCGCCAAATCAGGTGCCGCCAGTCGATCTGCATGTGTTATCCCGCTGTAGTACCAAATTAATGGCCTAATCAAGTGCCAAACTAGCCAGCACAAGACTTTAAAATCCAGCCTAATATCACCCCGATACCACCAAATCGAACGGCTTGCCAAAAGGGTTCCCGAAAACTACGCCACGAGAACAAGCGGCTTTCCAGCGCGAGTTCCACTTCATCAAGCTGCTGCTGCACCCGCTTGAGTTCTTGTTTTAGCTCTTGCTGCCGGGATTGCTGCTGTTCGTCATTGGCCTGCTTTAGATCCTGTTTGGCTCGCTGCTGCTGCTGCTCTAGATATTGTTGGTGCTGATAGCTAGTTTCCACCTGTTCGAACCGCAACCGCAATTCTTGAAGCGACTGCTCGGTTACTTGCAGTTGTGCTACGAGTTCATCCCATCCTTCAACCGGAGCGTTGGGTTCTGGTGATTCAGGGTTGGAGGGAGGTGGAGATGCAGACATGTAAGGCGTTATTTAGCGTTATGTTCAGCACGGCCATCTATACATAGTCTAAATTGGCGATTGAATTCACTGTTTTGAAAAAGAACGTCACACTTTGCCCCGTTTTCAATCCAGTGACGCAAGGCGCAAAATCTACGTCACAATGAAGTCAGCATATTGATGGCAAAGCACATTCTCACAAATATTATGGCTGACTCCACTGTTCAATCTGTACCCCAATCGGTTCCGACTCCTGACCTAAACGATTTGCGGCAGGCTGACCCCGCTGTGCTGGCTCAAGTTCTGGCTGAAAAACTTGCGATCGCACCGAATGATTGGCACCGCCTCAAGGGCAACCGCAAAGCCCGCGCCCAAGAGCAAGCGGCATCAGCATTAGTCTATCTGCTCAACAATCAGCCGGAAGAAGCCCTCGCTCGTCTACAGCAGGCTACAGGCTGGCTCGATCGCTCAATTTCTGCGCCACCCTGTCCCACGCATGGCCATTAGGGAGAAACGTGCTGAGTGCTGAGTGAGATTGAATTTACGCCTCACTCCTAATTCCTCTCGCCTCACTCTTCACTCCTCACTTTTCCAATCAGGCCAAGGTCCTGGCGTTTGTAGGTGCAGCCACTTGTCAGTACGGGGATGCTGTATTTGCAGGGATTGGGCGTGTAGATACAGCCGATCGCTGTGAGCGACAGTTTGGGTACCGTAAATGCGATCGCACAAAATCGGCGCATTCAAACCCTCTGGTGCCGCAGCGTGGACTCGCAGTTGATGGGTACGTCCGGTAACTGGAAAAAACTCAACCTCTGTACGGTAGCCCTCTGCGATTTGTACGGAAGCTAACACCTGAAACTTGGTGACACAAGGCTTGCCCTGTTGCCAGTCCACAATCTGTCGAGGTCGATCGGTCGGATCGGCACGGAGCGGTAGTTCAATCACCCCGGATTGGGCCAATACCTGACCTGCAAGAATAGCGACGTACCGCTTGTGTACTTGGCGCTGCTGAAACTGCTGACGGAGATGACGGGCAGCGGCGGCATGACGAGCAATCAGCAAAATGCCGGATGTATCCTGATCAAGGCGATGCACAGCGCTAAGGCCATCATGATTGGGTTCACTATTGGGTTCACCCTCTTGATACTGACAGCGTAAGCGACTGAGCACGCTATCTTGATTGTGAAGATAGCGACCGGGTACTGATAAAAGACCCGCAGGTTTATTGACGGCAATCAAATCGGCATCTTCGTAAATGATGTCCAGCAAAGGTGCAGGAACCTCAAAGTCCCTCCCCCTGTGGGAGAGGGATTTAGGGTGAGAGCTAACCACTACATCGGCAAAATGCGTCAGTCCCGATAGCAAAAAGCCCATAATCGGCTGGCAGCGTTCAGTGCAGGCTCCATAGAAGCAACCTGACTGCTTCCCGCTATTGTCCGTATCGCTCTCGGTTATACCGTTACGATTAGCATCACGATTAGTATCAGTCTTAAACGTCCCGTCCCACCAGAATTCGGCCATTGCCAGTGGTTTCAATCCGTGGGTCGCAGCATAGTGCAACAGCTTAGGGGCGCAGCAATCGCCTGTACCCGTCGGCAGAGCGGGCATTAGTTGATCTAGGCTAACTGACTCTCCGGCAAAATTGGTGAGCTGATAGGCCGCGTGCATTTGGTCTTGGAGCTGACGCGAAATTTGTTTACGCTGCTGTTTGAGCTGATGCATTGTGGCATCTGCGGCATTGACCTCATCTTGCAGAGGTTTTAGGGCCGCATCGCGCTGCTGTTTGAGGCGACGGCGGGCGATTCCGTCTTGCTGGCTCTGACGATCTAAGTGTGCCAGAGCGGCGGCCAGTTCGCTGCCGCTAAGCGTGGCTTGCAATTGGTGGCGCAACTGGTGGCGCTGCTGTTTGAGATCGCGATGGTCTGCCGCCTGCGATCGCAATTGTTCGGCAAAATCTGCTGCTCGCTGATCGAGCTGCTGGCGGGCTGGGAGTTGGCTAAGCTGAATTAATTCTTGCTTAATCGCTTCCAGTTGAGTTAGGGTTTGAGCCTCAGCGATGGAAATGCGATCGCGACCCGGAATCGGTGGCACCCAGCCTGCGATCGCACTGTAGCCGTTTAGCAGGCCAGAGAAGGCTTTGAGCACGCCCACGTCTCCTGTGGCGGTGTGAACGAGCAAAACGCCGTACATCTTGGCTTCGCGACTATAGCGCTGATCGGTCGTTAACTGGGCCATCAGACTTCGCGCCACCATTTCCGCTTGTGGGGTACGAGGCAGTTGCCGCGTCACTTGCTGCTGGGGGCAAATACCGACGTACCAATAGGTTGCGGCTGTCGATGTTGCCCCATCGACCGAAAATTTATCTTCTACAAATGCACTCAGCGGATACAGCATGTCTGGAGGTTGTGTCCGTGCAAACATTCATCAATGTTAAAAGGTTTCTAACCCTAATTGATGACGCGCCCTAGGTATAAGTGCAGTGATCCTTCTCCGACGTAGATGTGTAAACGCGGTACGAATGGGTTGGCTTATGCGTGAACTTACGCTAATTAATCGAGGATTTGTATAAAAAGTTGATTAACTCGCTGAGAATTTGTTGTTGCCTATGAGGCAGAAATGAGAAAAAGGCATGGAGACTTACTTGCTTTCAGTGTATTTACGATAACTACCAGTCATGATAGTCATCACAAACCCATGCCCAACTTTTATTTTATCTCCAGATTTTCTTAAATTGACCTGCTGATGGTGTGAAACGTAGCCCTAATCGGTTCATACAGTTTGATTCGGGCCACAAGCTATTCGGAATTTTCTGGCTTTCAGTCGCTGCATCTGCCGTTGCCTTTCAGATTTCATGGTTTTCTCAGCTAAATTGCGGCTCAGTCGTACATCTACAAAACGATTTGGAGATTCTCATTAATGGATAGACTTCGCTTCGAAGCTGAGTCACTGATTCTCAGTGGCTATAGTGTTGAGACTAATGGCGATATCGCTGAATTTGCCTCTAACGATTCAATTGTTAAGCTGACGGGCGAATCTGGGACAGTTTCAAAAGTAATTAGTGCTGCTGAAGTCGGCACCTATGACATTGAAGTTGCCTATTTTGATGAAAAAGATGGTCAATCGACCGCAAGAATTTTGCTCAACGGTGTTGAACTGCCGGGAAGTGGCTGGGTGTTTGATTCAACCTCAGGTAGTACTCGTGCCTCAGCCAATAATCGCTATGTCTTTCGGCTGGAGGGCGTTACCCTGGCAGAGGGTGATGTTTTAACTATTGAAGGCACACAAGATGCGGGTGAAAACGCTCGGCTTGACTATATCGATCTGGTTGTAAACGATACGACCAATCCATTGGAAGAACCACCAACGCCTCCAGAGGATACGAATACTGCGCCAGATGCGATCGCAGATAGCTACATGGTCGATGCGGGCAACACGCTCGCCGTGTCAACTGCTAATGGTGTCATTGCCAATGATGTAGATGGGAACGGGGATGCGCTGAGTGTCGTTTTGAATCAGGGCGTCAGTCACGGAACTTTAACGCTTAGCTCGAATGGTTCTTTTACTTATACTCCCGAGAACGGGTTTTCGGGCACCGATAGCTTTATCTATACGCTGACGGATGGCAATGGTGGCACCGACACGGGTACCGTTACGCTAACCGTTAATCCAGTACTGCCGAGCGAAGATCCGCCCAGTGAAGATCCAGTTCCTACGGGTGATCCACTGCGGATTGAGGCAGAAGATATGACCCTAGGCGGTAGTTATGGGGTTGAAGCCAAAAACTTTGCCTCAGCGGGTGAGTATATCGGCCTGAGTGGGCCAAGTGGCACTGCCTCTGCGACCTTTACTGGCGCGACAGGTACTTACAAGGTTGTCGTTGGCTACTACGATGAAAACGATGGTAAATCTCCACTTACGGTTAAAGTTGGTGGACAAACTCTAGATAGCTGGGTATTTGACCAATCGCTGGGCGGAACTCGGGCTGAAGAGAGAAACTTTGTTGAACGGATTGTTGCCGCCGAAGTAACTGTCACAAACGGTAGCCTGATTGAACTGATTGGCTACCAAGAAAGCGGTGAGAATGCGCGGGTTGACTACATCGAATTTATTCCAGTTGGCCCCGCTAACGCAGCTCCAAACGCCCAGTCGGATAGCTACAGCACGGCTGAAGAGACTGCATTAGTTATCAATGCAGCTACAGGCGTTTTAAGCAACGATAGCGATCCGGAAGGAGACGCATTTAGCATCAGCGCTTACGACACCACTTCTGCCTCGGGTGGC
Source organism: Thainema salinarum CENA647 (assembly GCF_057732415.1). Classification (NCBI taxonomy): domain Bacteria; kingdom Bacillati; phylum Cyanobacteriota; class Cyanophyceae; order Leptolyngbyales; family Leptolyngbyaceae; genus Thainema; species Thainema salinarum. The sequence continues at coordinate 3,681,405 of NZ_JBYJZJ010000022.1, read as the reverse complement.
AGCGTTGTGATGAATGCTAATGGCAGCTTTACCTATACGCCTGCTGCTAACTTCAACGGCACCGATAGCTTTACCTACACCATCAGCGATGAGAATGGTGGTACGGCAACGGAAACGGTGACGATCGCCGTCAGTGCGGCTAATGATGTGCCTGTTGCCGCTGACGATACTTTGAATACCGGCTCTAATACCCCACTGACCTTTTCTGCTGCTGATCTATTCAGCAACGACAGCGACATTGACGGAGATGCCTTAGCGCTGGAGAGCTTTACAAATCCGGCTAATGGTACTGTGATCAACAACGGTGATGGCACATTCACTTACACACCTAGCAGTGGCTTCAGCGGCGTTGATAGCTTTACCTACACGGTGAATGATGGCAACGGTGGAACCGCTACAGCAACCGTTAATATTGCGGTCAATTTTGTCAATACGCCACCAGTGGCTGGGAATGATGCGATCGCAACGGATGAAGATACCCCGCTCGCTATTTCTCCAGCGACTCTGCTGGGTAACGATATGGATGCGGATGGGCAGACCTTGACGATTAGCAACCTGACCCAGCCCAGCCACGGTTCGCTGACCAATAATGGCAACGGCACGTACACCTACACCCCGAATGCGAACTTCAGCGGTACAGATAGCTTCACCTACACCATTGATGACGGAAATGGTGATACGGATACAGCGACGGTTACCGTCACCGTTACCGCTGTAAATGATCAACCTGTGGCTACCGATGATGCCTTTAGCACCGTGGCAGAAACGGAGTTAGTACTGTCAACAGCCGAGCTACTGGGTAATGACAGCGATATTGATGGTGATTCGTTGAGCATCAGCGTTGGCAATCCCTCCAATGGAACGCTGACCAATAATGGCAACGGCACGTATAGCTACACGCCTAACTCAGGGTTTACAGGTACAGACAGCTTCACGTATACCGTCAATGACGGCAATGGCGGTGTTGATACTGCGATCGTAACGGTAACCGTTGATCCCCAGCCGCCTGTTTCCCTCGATCCCATTCGCTTGGAAGCGGAAGATATGGCCCTCAGTGGCAGCTATGGTGTCGAAGCCAAAAGCTTTGCCTCAGCGGGTGAATACATTGGCTTAACAGGTGCAACGGGTACGGCATCCACCGCTTTCACAGGCGCAACGGGTACGTACAAAGTGATTGTTGGCTACTACGATGAAAGCGATGGTGAAGCGACGCTAACCGTCAACATTGGTGGCAGCTCAATCGATAGTTGGGCCTTTGATAACAGCCCTGGTGGTACACGTGCTGAAGCTAAAAACTTTACGCTGCGCACCGTCGCGACAGAACTGACGGTCAATACAGGTGATTTAATTGAGCTTGTTGGTCTGCAAGATCCACAAGGTGAGAATGCGCGGGTTGACTACATCGAGTTTATTCCGGTTGGCCCAGCTAATGAACTGCCTCTTGCTCAGCCAGATAGCTACAGTACCGCTGAGGATACAGATCTGGTGATCAACGCGGCGACGGGAGTGCTTAGCAACGACAGCGATCCGGAAAATAGTCCGCTCAGCGTTAGTGCGTACGACACGACTTCTGCCTCGGGTGGCACCGTTGTGATGAATGCTAACGGCAGCTTTACCTATACACCTGCTGCTAACTTTAGCGGCACCGATAGCTTTACCTATACCGTCAGCGATGAAAATGAGGGTACCTCAACTGAAATAGTAACCATAACTGTTACGGCTGTTGATGATGATCCGACAGCTACCAATGATGTGTTCGTGACTAATCCAAATACATCATTATCAGTGTCTATCGCGGATTTATTGAGTAACGATAGTGATGCGGATGGCGATCCGCTAACGCTGATTAGCGTGACCGATCCTGCTAATGGGGCGCTCAATGATAATGGTGATGGAACTTATACTTACATACCAACTGGTGATTTTACTGGCACCGATAGCTTTACCTATACCGTTAGCGACGGTAACGGTGGGACGGATACTGCCACCGTATCGATTGTGGTCAGCGACCCCAGTAGCGGAGGTCTGCGCGATTATAGTCTAGCCAGCAACGGCATTATTGCCAATCTGCGGACTCAAACTGTGCTGCAGCCTGTGTATGGCAGCTTAGCCGCGCCTAAACTGATGCCAATGGGCGACTCTATCACGGAGGGAGATCACAGTATCGACCCTGTGCCGGGTTCTTACCGCACCCAGTTTTGGCAACGCGCGATCGCAGATGGCCTGATTACCGACGATCCGACTCTGCGGATCGATTTTGTAGGTAGCGCCTTTGATTCTGATGCACCGGATGCGCTAGGAGATAAAGATCACGAAGGTCATCGCGGTTGGACAATCAATAACATGCGCGATCGCAGATTAAGCGGCAGCGACAGTGTGATTGATAACTATGATCCTGATGTTGTCATGGTGATGTTGGGCACCAATGATGTTCTGCAGGGTAGCAACGCCGATAGTGTGCTCAGTCGGTTGAGCAGTCTGATTGATGATGCATCACGCAATGACAACATTGTATTGGTTTCATCCCTACCGCCGCTGGATGCTAGCACTGACAAAACTAATGTTAGTGAAGTGGCTGTGGCCAATGAAGTTAACAGCCGCTTACCTGGACTCGTGGCCGACAAAGTTGCTGCTGGAATGAACGTTTTCTTCGTGAATGCCGGGGGAGGATTGACGCTAGCTGATATCAACGATGGCGTACATCCCACAGCATCGGGTTATGACCGATTGGGTGACCTATGGTACGAGGAGGTGATGAATCCTGAATCATTTAGCGATGTCACTCAGCTGATTGGCAGCACCTATGACGACCGAATTACTAGCGGTTTTGATAGTGATGTGCTGACAGGTAATGGAGGTGCGGATCGATTTGTCTACCTCAATCCTAACGATGGGCCGGATACGATTACTGATTTTAGTGTCGATGATTGGATTGTGGTATCTGCTACGGGTTTTGATGGTGGTTTGGTGTCTGGAATGAATTTGGACAACAGCCGATTTATCAGAAGCAGTAATCCTGTGGCGACAACAAATATGGGAACATTCCTCTTCAATACCAGTACCCATACTCTCAGTTTTGATGAGGATGGTATGGGCAATGGCGTGGCTCGAACTCTTGCGACGTTTACCAACGGTTACGACAATCTGCAAGCAAACCAGATTGAGATTATGGCTTAAGGCTGAATGTATTACCAGAGCCACAAAGCTTGCGGCTCTGGTAACTCAGTGAGAAGAGGGTTCAATGATGGGGGACTGAATGGCTGCTTGGGACGGCAGAACATTGTCTTCTATGACAACACAGGTTTCAATCAGAGGATGGGGGGTTTGATGATGGCGAAATTGGATCGCTTGGTAGAGAATTCGCCAAGCGGTAATGTTGAAAAGGTTGGGCAAAATGAGCTGTAGGCCATCTGGAAACTTGTGGTGTTTGCAGGCGACCAGGCCCCAGTGGAGCGATAGATAAGCGGCAATGTCGGCATGAGACGGCGTGACAGTTTGATACTTGGACTGCACGAGTGGGTAAATACGCTCTTTGACCAGCAGGTTTGTTCTCAAGCGATCGCGAATTGAGACGCGATAGTTATAGGCCCCCGGCCAGATGGTGCGATAGGCCAAACATTCATTGATGAAAATGACATCACCATGTTGAGCAATGCGAATCCAAGAGTCGGAGTCATCGGAGTTGACGTCAAAGTCAGGATTCCAGCCGCCCGTTTTGAGAAAGGCTTCACGCTGAAACGCGACTTGGATGGGAGTGCCAAGCGGCACTCGCTCCAGCAGCATGGCGAAGTGGACATCGGATTGCGGAATATAAAAAACTTTGCCGGAGCCTGCTCTAATCGTGCGGCTGAGGATCTTTTCGTTGAGATCAACCTGAGCGGCTTGGCAAGAACAGAGGACAGGGTTTGGACAACGTGCGATCGCAGTTTGCATCCACTCAATGCAATTGGGTGCGATGTAATCATCATCATCGAAGGGTTTAACCCAATCCCCGCTGGCTAGCTGGACACCGAGGTTGACTGATTTAGAATGTCCTAAATTCTTAGCGTTGCGATGGTAAACCACCTGATTGCCCAAGCTGCGCACATAGTCCTCCGTGCCGTCTGACGAGCAGTCATCCACCACCACCACTTCACAGGAAATCGTCTGCGAAAGGGCAGAAGCAATGGCTCGCTTCAGCAAGTCAACCCGGTTGTAGGTGGTGATAACGATACTAAACCGCATGGGTAAGAGAATGAGACGGCTGGGCCAAAAGGCATCACGCGCAATACGCTTAGTATAGACAGGCTGTAGCTCAGGATAACAGGCAAACCGATAATCGGTTTGTCGAGGCTGGGATTTATAGACTGACCTAAAACTGGGAAGTACCTTGGCAGGGGGCCTCTCCCGGTTTTGAGTGAGCTTATGGTGGTAACAGCTGCGTTATCAAACGTTAAGTTTATTTGGCTGGCGGTTGAACAGCGTCAGCCAATGGATATACCTCAGAACAGACCTCAAAATAAAGGTGATTGTATGGTGCGTGTCCGGTCAATGTGGCGGTTTGTTGTCATGCTTTGCTTGGCAATGGTGGCAACAGTAGCAGTCGTTGCCTGTAATAACAGTGCGTCAACCAACCAAAATCCGACGATTCGAGTTGGCTCAAAGGATTTTACCGAGCAGTTTATTATTGGCGAAATGTACGCCTTGGTGTTGGAAAATAGCGGTTTGCCCGTAGAACGTAAGCTGAATTTAGGCGGCACGCCAGTGGCACAAGCCGCGTTGACTAGCGGCGAGATTGATCTGTATCCCGAATACACGGGCACGGGGTTATTAACTGTGCTCAAGCAGCCGGCCAATAGTGATCCAGCAGCTGTGTATCAAACCGTTGCTGAGCAATATCAGGAGCAATTTAATCTGGTTTGGCTGGAGCCTGCGCCGATGAATAATACCCAGGCGCTGGCCATGACGCGAGAACAGTCAGAAAGCTTGGGGATCGCGACTATTTCAGAGATGGCGGCCAAAGCGGATCAATTGACAATGGTTGGCCCACCGGAGTTTGAAGTGCGGGAGGATGGCTTGCCTGGTTTGAAGTCGGCCTATGGAGATTTTGCATTAAAAGCCTATAAGGCTGTTGATCCTGGATTACGCTATACCGCTTTGGTGGATGGAGAAGCCGATGTGGCTGTGGCGTTTGGCACCGATGGCGAAATTGCTGCCTATGATTTAGTCGTTTTGGCCGATGATCAAAATCTGTTCCCGCCCTATCAGATTGCTCCGGTGGTGCGCCAGGAAATTCTAGACGCTTATCCGACGCTGGCTGAGGCTTTAAATGCGATCGCACCTCAACTGACGGATAAAACGATGCAGCAGCTCAACTATGAGGTCAGCGGCAATCAACGGGAACCTGCGGCTGTAGCACGGGAATTTCTGGAGCAGGCTGGGCTGATTCAGTAGCTGATTGAGTCATCGTATGGGAAATCCCCCAACAGGTGAGTTGCTGCTGTAATCAGCAGCAACTCACCTGTTGGGGGTTAATACAAAAATCTTCGTGCTTGCCTGCTGCAGTGATCCAGACAGAAAGTAAGGTGAACGTGATATCAAGTCAAAAATTATGGGCATGCTGAAGAATGAATCAGCGCATCGGCAATTCAGGGCTGCGTCTCAAAAATCGTTAATCTCCATATCTTGTACCTTGCCAATCAATACCCTAGAAGATTCACTGTACCGTCGCGCTGCGGCGACCAAACAGTCGCTTTGGGTTTTGGTACAAGATTGGGAGTAATTCGACCCGAATCCGAATCTGAATCTCTTTTTTACATGACAAGTTATATGACAAGTTATTAGGTCATCTGGTTGAAACGCCATCATTATCCTTAGTTTAAGGTGAGTTAGCGGATTTTCCCCATCAAAAATTCAACCTTGTCAATCAAATTCATGTTAAGCATAGAGTTTTATTGTGGGAAGTCTCAATCTCTAACCTAAGCAATTGATATGATTTTGCTGCCATTAATTGAGCTTAATGTCATGCAGTAGGTTGGTGTCAATAAGTTTAACCCAATCGGGGGATGCCCCTCAGGGGCATCCCCCGATTGGGTCTGTTTAAGTTTAATTGCTGGCATCTACTCAACTTGACAAAGCAGTTTGGCAGAATAGCTAAATACGATTTCTCTCAATTTCGGTCATATATCTTGAGAAAGTGTCCCGAGCGGGCTGAAGCTATGCTGTAAATACTGGAAAACAGAAGCATTGTTCTGCCCAATAACCATTGAACAAATGACGATTAAACCTGATCAAATTTATACTTCATTAGCCAACTTGATATCAGTCTGATCTTATTTATTAAGTGTGGTGAATTCGGCGTGATTTCAGGAAATAGGCTCTGTACTTTGTTCAACATATCATTGTGATTGCTAGTATTTCATTCAACGAACTGTCGTGATTGCTACTTTTGTACAGCGAATTCGCCGGACTATTAAAACAACCTGGCCGAATTGCGATCGCACCTCCTTGATGAGGAGGCCGATGGCGAAACTGGGCGCACGTTCTGTGTTGCTGTCCAGCATTGCAATCACGGCTGTCGTTGGTGGAACAGCTGAGTTGTTTGGCATTTTTGAACCATCCGAGTTTTATGCCTACGACACGATGACGTGGCTGCAGCAGGATGACGGTATTGATCCGCGTCTGCTGGTGGTTGGCATTACAGAAGAAGATTTGGCGATTCAGGAGCAGTGGCCGCTGAATGATCAGGTTTTAGCTGATGTGCTGGCGACGCTACAAAGCCATCAGCCTGCCGTTGTGGGCCTTGATATCTATCGCAATGTGCCTCATCCGCCCGGCAACGACCAACTCCGGCAGCAGCTACAGGCCGATAATTTAATTGCGATTACCAATGTGGGGGGATCTGAGGTTGCAGCTGTTGAACCGCCGCCGACTGTTCCAGAACAGCGAATTGGATTTAACGATTTGGTGCTGGATCAGAGCGGTATTGTGCGCCGCAATTTGTTATTCGTCCCAACCGCTAATCAGGATTTCTTTTCGTTTGGTCTGCGGGTGAGTTTGGCTTATTTGGCCAGTCAGCAGACTGCGGGGTCACCTCCAGGGGCGGAACAGTTATTTCGTTTTGATCAGCAGGCGATCTATATCAACGACGTGCCATTTCCGCGATTGCCAAACTATGCAGGCGGATATGCGAAAGCGGATGCCAGCGGCTACCAGGTGATGGCAAACTATCGCGATCGCAATCAGGTCGCGCGTCAAATTAGCGTGACTGATGTGCTGACTGGCCGCTACGATCCGGCTTGGATTGAAGGCAAAATCGTGCTGATCGGCGTGACGGCTCCCAGCTTGAAGGATTTGTTCCCAACGCCTTACACCACCTATCAGCGGAGCGAAATGCCGGGTGTGTTTGTCCATGCCCAGATGATTAGCCAGGTTCTCTCTACGGTTGAGGGTCAGCAGTCCCTTTTCGCCTTTTGGCCGTACTGGGGAGAGTGGCTGTGGCTGTGGGCCTGTGCTGTGGCTGGCGGCATTATTGGTTGGTGGGTACATAATCCGCGCTGGCTTGCGATCGCAGGTGCCGCGAGTCTATGCGTTATTCTGGGAGTTGGCTGGTTGAGCTTTAACTTCAATCTTTGGATTCCGCTGATCACACCGATTGTGACGCTTCTGGCCAGCGGCATTTTAGTCATCAGCTATCGGTTGTCCTACAGTACCTCCCGTGATTGGACAACCGGATTGCCCAACCGAGACGAGTTCATCCGCCGCGTCCAAAAGTTCTTGAATCGCTCCCAACGGCGTAAAAAAGATCAGTCGGTTGCCGTAATGTTTTTGAATTTGGAGCGGTTTAAAATTATCAGTGAAAGTGTGGGGCAGGATGTAGGAACTCAGTTCCTGAACCGAATTGTGCATCGAATTCAGTCGTTGCTGCCCTCTGCCGCCCAGCTTGCTCGCGTTGGCGGAGATGAGTTCGCAATTTTGTTTCCCTATCATGCAGGGACTGAAGTATCGGATTTTGCTGACGATTTGCAGCAGCAGCTCAGTGCCCCCTTTTCACTTGATAATCGGGAAGTATCTACCTCCGTCAGTATTGGTATTGCCCTCGCCCAACAGGGATATGCCCATCGCCCCGAGAACTTTTTGCGAGATGCCCATACAGCGATGTATCGAGCGAAAGCCCTCGGTAAGGCCCGACACGAGGTGTTTGCGGCGGGTATGCTCACTGAAGTAATCGACCGCCTCCAGATGGAAAGCGATCTGCGGCAGGGGCTACAGCATCAGGAATTTTCGCTGCACTATCAGCCGATTATTCATTTAGAGTCTGGAGTCATTTCAGGTTTTGAGGCACTTGCACGATGGCGTCACCACCAGCGGGGCTTTGTGTCACCCGGTGCATTTATTCCAGTGGCGGAAGAAACGGGATTAATTGTGCCCTTGGGCGAGTGGATTTTCCGGGAAGCGTGCCAACAAATTTATAAATGGCAAAAGCAGTTTCCTCACTATCCGACGCTCTCTATGAGCATTAACTTATCTGGTCGGCAGTTTACCCATGCAGATTTAGCCGGACAGTTAGGCCGAATTCTAGAAGAAGTTGGCATTAGCGGCGAATATATCCGGATTGAAATTACAGAAAGCATGGTGATGAGTGATGTGGAAGCAGCCATTGATTTAATGCTGAGCCTAAAAGCCCTTAACTTTAAACTGAGCATTGATGACTTTGGCACGGGATATTCTTCCCTGAGCTATCTACATCGATTTCCAATGGATACGCTGAAAATTGATCAGTCTTTTATCAGCCGTATGGAAGAAGACAATGAAAATCACGAAATTGTCCAAACGATTATCTCGCTAGGTCACAATCTTGGTATGGAAATTGTGGCGGAGGGTGTGGAGAGTCAGGCCCAGGTTGGTATTCTCAAACGCCTCCAGTGTGAGTATGGCCAGGGCTACTATTTCGCTAAACCGTTGTCTCAGCAAAACATGGTTCACTTCCTTAGCCAGCCTCGCCGTTGGGAGTGATTGATATAAACCCTCTGCAGTGAGTCGTTATTCTTTTGTTATTAATTTGATATAAAAACGACTTTCCGTTAGCTCTCATGTTGAATCTATAGCAGTAGCTACGTTGATTAGGACATTGGAAAAATCCGAAAACGTTCAAACGTTTAAACATTGGATTTCTTAAATTTCTCAGCCGAAGCAGCGATGGCTATAAACAAGAAGAGATTAAGTAGAAATAATCTAAATTACTGCTGTGTAAAAGTCGAGCTATACCTGGCTTTTGCACAGCGGTTCAGTCTGCTTTTTGAGCGGATTCTGTATCAGATTTAGGGCAGTAAATCAATTGATTTAGCTGATTTAAATGGCTATAAAAATAGCGGCAATTATTAAGAATATTATTGCTCATTTTTTTGCGGTCAGTGATTCAGCGGATGGAGTTTGGTTATCACCATTGTTATTTTAGTCATATAGCTATTTGACTATTTTGGCGTAACTGAATGGCTATATCTTTTTCAGGAGAGAACATGAAATATTCGATTAAACGATCGTCAGCGCAACCCTCTGTTACAGATCAACTGCTGTTAAGAATGGATCCAAAGATAGCGGCTACGTTTAACATCAAGCAGCTAGAAGCGTTGCAGCAAGCCTTACAATCGCGACCGCATACTGTCAATATTCGATTGACATTTCCGGGAGTGCGATCGCGGTTTTATCTGGTTGTTTTAGCTGGACGAGAACTGCGGTCAATCTATCGTCGCCGACAAGAGCGCACTAAGCATCCCATCTGGACGAAGGCTAATACATTGGTCTTTGCTGGCATCCTGCTAGCCAGCAGTCCACTTCTGCTCACGCTGGGGCTGCTGGCAACGCATCATCTTCCAAACTGGTTTACTGCTCCGGCTGCCCCGACAATTGTTCCCTTTGAATCTGATCAAGCAAGCTGTGAAAGAAGCGGACGTCTGTGGCAAGACGATTCGTGTTGGGACTATCAGCACGACCCGACATTTTAAGGAAGCGGGTTAAGGGAGCGGGTGAGTAAAATTTGCGCGGAGCCGTCTAATCTTCGCTGGGTATTAATGTTATGTGTGATGGTTGTTGCGATCGCAGATCCCAGGAGTGGCATGTCACCTAGAGTTTGCAATTACGCATGAACGATTACAATTGAGGTTGATCAGATTGCCGATAAAATCAGCCGTTTGCCGTTTCACGGTACATGGGCTGTCAGCGATCTATCAGCGTTATCGATCAACGCTATAGTTGTATTCCCAGCCGATTGAGAAGTAGGAGCATTCTGCGCGTGGAGTCTCGATATAACCCCGCCAATATTGAGCAAAAGTGGCAACAGCATTGGGCCGAACAGGGCATTGATCAAACCCCTGAGAACAGCGATAAGCCCAAATTTTATGCGCTGTCGATGTTTCCCTATCCGTCTGGCAAACTACACATGGGGCACGTCCGCAACTACACGATCACGGACGTGATTGCCCGCGTGCAGCGAATGAAGGGCTATCGGGTGCTGCATCCGATGGGTTGGGATGCCTTTGGTTTACCTGCTGAGAACGCAGCCATTGATCGGGGTGTTCATCCGGCCAAATGGACATATCAAAACATTGATCAGATGCGGGAACAGCTTCAGCAGTTGGGCTTCTCGATTGACTGGTCGAAGGAAGTCGCTACCTGTTCGCCGGACTATTACCGCTGGACGCAGTGGATTTTCCTGGAGTTTTTTAAAGCGGGTTTAGCCTACCAAAAAGAATCTGCCGTCAACTGGGATCCCATTGATCAAACCGTACTGGCAAACGAGCAGGTGGATAGCGAGGGTTATTCCTGGCGCTCTGGCGCGAAAGTGGAGCGTAAAATGCTGCGCCAGTGGTTCCTCAAGATTACCGACTACGCCGAGCAGCTTTTGGACGACTTGCAAACCCTAGATGGCTGGCCGGAACGGGTGAAGCTGATGCAGGAAAACTGGATTGGCAAGTCTACCGGGGCACGGGTCGTCTTCAAAACCGAAGCGGGTGATGAGCTGCCCGTCTTCACGACGCGCCCGGATACGCTCTGGGGTGCGACGTTTATGGTAATGTCGCCGGAGCATCCACTGGTCGAACAGTTGACGACAGCCGAGCAGAAAGCAACGGTCGAGGCATATCAGGAAGAAGCCGCTGGCAAAAGCGAAATTGATCGGACTGCCGAAGATCGCGAGAAAACTGGCGTGTGGACAGGCCGTTACGCCGTGAATCCCGTCAATGGTGAGAAAATTCCTATCTGGATTGCGGATTACGTCCTCATGGGCTACGGTACGGGTGCGATTATGGCAGTACCAGCCCATGACCAGCGGGACTTTGAATTTGCCCGCAAGTTTGACTTGCCTGTAAAAGCGGTGGTGCAACCTGCTGATCAGACTCTGGATGGCGACACCATGACCCAGGCTTGGCCCGGTGAGGGTGTGATGGTCAACTCTGGCCCCTTGGATGGCGTGACCGCTGGTAAGGGCGAAGGCGAAAGCGTCGAAACTGCGATCGCATATCTCGAAAAAGAGGGCAAAGGCGAGCAGCAGGTCAACTTCCGTTTGCGGGACTGGCTAATCTCTCGTCAGCGCTACTGGGGCGCACCGATTCCAATTATTCACTGTCCGAGCTGTGGTGCGGTGCCCGTTCCGGATGATCAGCTTCCGGTGCAACTGCCGGAGGACGTTCAGTTTTCGGGGCGTGGCCCATCGCCATTGGCCCAGTTGGATGACTGGATTAACGTCAAGTGTCCTTCCTGTGGCGAACCTGCCAAGCGGGAAACTGACACGATGGACACGTTTATTGACTCGTCCTGGTATTTCCTGCGCTATCCCGATGCCGGGAATGAGAGTGAGGTATTTAATCCTGCTAAGACTAATGACTGGATGGCGGTCGATCAGTACGTGGGCGGGATTGAGCACGCGATTTTACACCTGCTCTACTCGCGTTTCTTTACCAAGTTTTTGCGCGATCGCAACTTGCTCAGCGTAGACGAGCCGTTTAAGCGGCTGCTGACGCAGGGCATGGTGCAGGGTTTAACGTACAAGAATCCGAAGACGGGCAAGTATATTCCGCCCGCTGAGGTGAATGCCGACGACCCGAAAGATCCGGCCACGGGCGATCCGCTGGAGGTCTTCTACGAGAAGATGTCGAAGTCGAAGTACAACGGCATCGATCCGGCGCTGGTGCTGGAGAAATACGGCGCAGATACCGCTCGTATGTTCATTCTGTTTAAGGCTCCGCCAGAGAAGGATTTGGAGTGGGATGACGCGGATGTGGAGGGGCAGTATCGCTTCCTCAATCGCGTTTGGCGGTTGGTGAGCGAATTTGCGGCTCAGCAGCAGGAGTATCTAGCGCAGATTCCGGCTTTGGTGCAGCTTCAGGAGCAAAATGCCGAGGGCTTATCTAAAGATGAGAAAACCCTGCGGCGGGCGATTCATACGGCGATCAAGGAAGTCACCGAGGATTTAGAGGGCGACTACCAGTTCAATACGGCAGTTTCTGAGCTGATGAAGCTGAGCAATGCGCTGTCGGATTTCAAGGCCGCTGACGCTCCGATTTACGCTGAGGGCATTCAAACCCTCTTGCTGCTGCTAGCTCCCTTTGCGCCGCATATTGCCGAGGAACTGTGGCAACTGCTGGGACACTCGGATTCGATTCACCATGCAAGTTGGCCGACCTATGATCCCGAAGCTCTCGTGGCGGATGAGATCACGCTGGTGATTCAAATCATGGGTAAAACGCGGGGCACAATTGAGGTGCCTGCCGATTCCGGTAAGGATGACCTGGAAACCTATGCTCGCGAATCAGAAGTGGCGCAGCGCTATATTGAAGGCAAGACAATCCGCAAGGTGATTGTGGTGCCGGGTAAGTTAGTGAATTTCGTCGTTAGCTAAGCTTATTGACCAACGGTAGGTTATTGAAGCAACCATAGGGTTCATATCGACACCGTGACTGTTACCGAAACTCCTGATTCGAACCAACCGCAGCCAAATCCTTCACAGTCTCAGGCTGAGCTGCCTCCTGGCGAGATGGGTTTGCCCTTCTTAGGCGAAACGCTCGATTTCTTTGGTGATTCGAATTTCGCCAAGAAGCGCTTTCAAAAGTACCAGAGCAGCGCCTTTAAAACTAAGCTGCTGGGTAGTCCAACCATTTTTATTCGGGGAGCAGAGGCCAATCGGTTTGTGCTGACTCATGAAAATGAATACTTTCAGGTAAGCTGGCCGCCCAGCACGTCAGTGCTACTGGGTGAACTGTCGCTGGCGCTGCAAACGGGTGGCACTCACCAAACTCGGCGCAAGCTGTTGGCACAAGCGTTCATGCCACGAGCGCTCTCAACTTATGTCGATGCCATGACTGAGGTTACGACAGCTTACTGTCAGCGTTGGCTGAGCCAGGGAACGGTTACCTGGTATCCAGAATTGCGGAATTACACGCTGGATGTAGCCTGCAAACTACTGGTTGGGCTGAACAATGGTTCTCAGACATCACTGGGTCATGTGTTTGAAACCTGGTGTGAGGGACTGTTTTCGATTCCGCTCAACCTGCCGTGGACGCGGTTCGGCAAGGCGAAGCAGGCTCGCCGCCAGCTACTCAATGAAATCGAAACCATTGTTCGGCAGAGACAGGCACATTTTGCTCAGTCCACTGGTTTATCTACAGATGAGCAGATCGCTAAAGCACAGGACGCACTCGATTTACTGGTTCAAGCTGAAGATGAAGACGGTACTCGGCTCAGCGCTGAAGAACTGAAAGATCAGGTGTTGCTGCTGCTGTTTGCCGGGCATGAGACATTAACATCTGCGATCGCAACCTTCTGCTTACAAACCGCCCTCCATCCAGATATCCTGAATCGAATTCGAGCCGAGCAAGACCAGTTCAAGGATCAGCCCCTAACCCTGGATACGCTGAAGCAAATGACCTATCTGGAGCAAGTGCTAAAAGAAGTGCTGCGGTTTACGCCGCCTGTGGGTGGTGGCTTCCGACGGGTGTTGAAAGACTGTGAGTTTGAAGGCTACAAAATCCCCGCTGGCTGGACGGTGCTCTATCAGATTGGCTTAACCCACTACGAACCTGAGCTGTACGAAAATCCAGAACAGTTTGACCCCGATCGCTTTAGCCCAGAGCGGGCGGAGGATCGGCAAAAGTATGGCTATGTTCCCTTCGGTGGCGGTATTCGCGAATGTTTGGGTAAGGAATTTGCTCGCTTAGAAATGAAAATTTTTGCGGCTCTACTCGCTCAAAACTACGACTGGCAATTGCTGCCCGATCAGGATCTAAGTTTGGTAACAGTTCCCACGCCACGCCCTCGCGACAATTTGCGCGTTCGATTTCTAACACGATAAATGGTGATGGTTTGCTCAACTTGACTTTGGGATGTGTTGTGAAACACATATTGTGCGTATGTTGCACAACACATCATTTAGTGCTTTAGGAGTCAATATAAGCTGTGACTAGGATGACAATTCAGGTGAATGACTAGAGCTGTGCATCACCATGTTCCACTGATTTGGTTCGCAATAAGCTTGCACGTGATATTGGTTGCGTCCCTGCCGTTTGGCTTGATAGAGCGCTTGGTCGGCAGATTGAATTAAGATCCTGGAATCTTTTTGGTGATGGGGAATAAAACTGGCTATTCCGTAGCTCAGCGTTACCATATCGCTTGTGCTGGATTGAGTATGAGGGATTTGTTTATTCCTCAAATTCTGGGCAATAATCCTAGTAATTTGAACTGCGCCATCTAGGTCGGTGTTTGGTAGCAAGATGGCAAATTCTTCTCCGCCGTAGCGAGCCACAAAGTCGGCAGGACGTCTAACTGATTCCATTAAAACTTGTGCGACTTCTTGTAAGCACTTATCGCCAGCGGGATGACCGTAGTTGTCGTTATAGGCTTTGAAATAATCAACATCGCACAGAATCAGCGATAGCGGCAGTTGTTCGCGGCTGAGACGCTGCCATTCATTGTGCAAGCTTTGATCGAAGGCAAACCGATTTGCAACTTGAGTTAACCCGTCGAGATGCGCCATCCGCTCTAGCTGATGATTCAGTTCCAGCAGTTCTTGATTAAGCTGTAGGAGATGATCTGCCATTTCATGTTCGCGATCGCAAGTTTGTTTGAGATTAACAGATAGCTTTCGCATGCGTAACAGTGTATTGACCCGTAAGAGGGCTTCCCATTTTTTGACGGGAATAGGTAATACCTCATCAACTAACGACGACAGACCTTCTAACGCCCGCAGCATTTCGGCATCGTGCGCCAATAGCAACACGGGTAAAAAAACCGATTTTGCTTGACTGCGATAGCTTTGAAGGGTTGTTTTTAACTGGTTAAAGGTTGACCAATCTAGAATATAGAGATCGCAATCTTGGGCATCTTGAATCTCTTGGGGTCCATTCCCCGCCGCTCTGCGGCGTAAGATCTAAGAATGAGTGAGTACATCCACAAGAGTCATAACGTAACAGTTTTGCTATACCACTTAGTGTTTCCAGCAAAGTATCGACGGGTTGTGTTTGATGAGCAAGTAGATGCGGTTCTGCGAGAGGTCTGCCTCGAAATCGAGAAACGCTACGAGGTGAAGTTTGTCGAAATTGGAGTGGACAAAGACCATGTCCATTTTCTAGTGCAGTCCGTGCCGACCTATAGTGTGACCAAACTGGTAACGATGCTGAAAAGTTTAACTGCACGAGAAGTCTTCAAACGATGCCCTCAAGTGAAGCAGAAACTTTGGGGAGGCGAGTTTTGGAGTGATGGATATTTTGCGAGTACAGTAGGCCGCCACGGGGATGAAGGAATGATCGCCAAATATGTTCAAGCCCAAGGCAAAGATTACCTCAAATTGCATCGGGATAATCAACTTGCTCTTTTTTGATTCTGATACCCCGTCCGCTTGCGGCGGGGTATTTCATTTGGGGTACTAAGGGGATAAACCTGGTGATGTTGCTGAAGAAAATTGTGCAGCAAACTGAGGTTGGCCGGATTAGCTAAATGCAACCAAATCTTAGACATGTTTCTCTTTATCACCTGAGTCGATGAAATCTGGCACTCCTGTTAGAATGCCTCGCAACTGAGTCAGTGGCTTACCAACCTTGATGCCGTAGCGAGTAATTTCAATTTCCCGTAATGTTTTTTCAAAGTCACTCAGGCGTTTCTTGAGCACACCAATAGCTTTGCGCATTTCACCTTTGATTTCTAAAAATCGCAGGAATACGATGTTGTCTACGAGGTAGGAGATTCCCACTTCTGTGGCTCGAAAATCACCTGTAATTGATTCCACTTCGTTGATTAGTAGAGTTGTTACACCACGAGTGCGCAGGTATTGAGCCATGCGGTGTAGATGCTGTAGGAGGTTCTCTTCAATATCAGCGAAGGAAATGCGGTAGCCAGAAATGCTGTCAATCATGACAATTTTGCTGCCTTTTTCCTCCACTTCGGTACGAATGAGATTAACAAATTCATCGGGGCTAAAGTTGAGTGGCTCTAGCTCGACAATAGATAGAGTTCCCTGTCTGAGCATGGCTTTAACCGGGATACAGCAATCACAAATAGGTAATGAACGAGGGAGAATAGAATAAAGAGTTATCCTCACCGAAGTAAATCAGCCATGACCTCCCTGGAAGAATTTATCCAAAGTAATCCCTCTGCCCAAGAACTGAAACGCGCCTTGGCCGTGCAACTGCACCAGAGAGGTCAAAGCTATCGGGCGATCCGAGATATCCTACAGGTTTCTCTGGGATTTATTAGTGCGAGTCACCAGCGCTATGAAGAGCGAGGAGTCGAGGGACTGAAATCCCACTACTGGGGCACCCAAGGCTATTTAAGCGCCGAGCAGAAACAGGACATCTTTGAGTGGTTGCAGCAGAAAAACTGGTGGACACTAGAGGAGCTTGTTGAGCAGATTGAAGAGCGCTATGGAGTGCTCTATCGCTCAGCCCAAAGCTATACCCAACTGCTCAAAGACGCAGGGTTTAGCTGGAAGAAATCCCACTCGGTGCATCCGGGCCAAGAGGAGGCCAAAGTCGAGGCAAAAAAGCCGAGATTCAACAGTTGCTGGTCCAGTGGCGAGCCGAGATTGCCAGTGGGCAGGTGCGAGTGATGTTTCTCGATGAGTGCCATCTGCTCTGGGGAGACCTCCGTGGATATGGATGGAGTCGGCGCAATCAGCGAGTGGACATCCCCATTGCCTCCATTCGAGAGCGGCAGACCTACTATGGAGCCTTGGACTATTTGAGCAAGAGCTTTGTTATTCATGAGTATGAGGCAGGCAATCAGCACAATACCGTGGCCTTTCTGAAGTATCTTCAATCTCAGTATGATGAGTCCACTCGCTTTTTCATCATCTGGGATGGAGCCAGCTACCACCGTTCCAAGGTGGTTCGCAACTACCTGAGTCAACAGAATCATGGTACTCGAGAGCAGCACTGGAAACTCACTTGCATTCAGCTTGCGCCTAATGCACCCGAGCAAAATCCGGTCGAAGATGTTTGGTTACAGGCCAAGCGATTTAGTCGTAAATTTGCCCGCTTGTGCCACTCCTTTCGCTCGGTCAAACTCCTCTTTTATCTGGCGACTCATCTGCAAACCTTCATCTTTGAGAAAGCCTTCATGTATGGTTACTGTTCATGTCCTGTTTGAGATTGCTGTATTGACCGATTCGCAGCGCTGAACCAAGGTTTCTTTGGCTTCTTCGAATAGATAAACGACCGTGCGTTCGCCCCGTCCGGCGGACTCTTTGGCAAACTGTAGTCCCAGTGTTGATTTACCCACGCCGCTCGGCCCCGTAATCAGGCTGATGGTACCGCGTTCGAGACCGCCGTTAAGCAATTCATCCATTTCAGGAATGCCGGATGGGACAGACTCAACTTCAAATTTGGCTTTTTCTTCTTTTTTGAACTCCAGTTTTGGGAATACCGTCATCCCCTCGTCACTGAGGCGAATGGAGTGCTTGCCGCTGATGAAGCTGGAGCCGCGAAACTTAAGAACTTGAATCGTGTGCTGGGTGGTGGTGGCGATGAGCTGCAAAATGCCGTCGCTGATGAACTGTAGGTCTTCATCGGGCGCTTCAATACTCGCTTCCGACGTGAAAAGAACGGTTGCACCTTGGCCAGTTAAATATCGCAGCAAGGCAATACTCTGCTGACGAAACTGAAACGGATCAACAGATAGGTAGCGAAACTGAGTCATGGAATCGATTACGACCCGCTGGGGCTGAACAGTTGCGATCGCATCTAAAATCGACTTCGTAATTGGACTCCGTTCCACTTCAGACGGAGAAAAAATGTCGTAGCTTTGCTGCTGAGTAAACACGTCAGTAGTCGGGCTTAAATCTAGAAAATGCAGCCGATCCGAGTGAATACCAAGCAACTGAGCACTGTGCTGAAGCTGAGAGGCTGACTCACCCAGAGTGATGTAGATTGAGGATGAATTGTCTGCCAACCCACAGGCGAGGAAGTGTAGCCCCAGCGTTGTTTTGCCGCTGCCTGGTTCACCACGTAGTAGATATGATTTTTGGGGTAAAAGTCCACCCCGCAGCACACGATCAAGCCCATCCACTCCAGTAGAAAGGCGAGCCTGGGGAAAATGCACAGTCGATTGCATGTTGTTAACAGAAAGCAAACAGGGAAAAGTTACGGAATTTATTGCAGAGATTAAGTGTATCGCTTATTACCTGGCTTTCGTTATGCTGAAGCATGAAGATAGACGCTCAGGTGAGATCTTTGCGAAGAAATGTTAAGTAAAGATGCCTTAAATAGTCTTTCATTATTCAGTGACTGAGGCTATTTATCGCTAAAAGTGAGTAATTTTTAAGGTTCTCAATTCTTATTTACAAGTGAATATAAATTGTTTGAATCCTAAGGATTGTGAATTAAATAACCTGTAATTCTGGTTTTGCTGTGTAATTCCATTGCGGCAGAAGCTCGTCGAAGACAATCTTCATGTTGGCTTTGAAGTCCTCAGCAACTTTACGACCCTTGTGATACGTTTTATCGAGAATCGTCGGGATTGTAAATTAGATTGTGTCAAAGGTCAGAGATGAGATCTAATGAACTATTGAACCTAAGAGACTCGTACTATGACTTTTCGACCTGAACTCCTGGATGAATTGCTTAAAGGCTATCAGAATCCCGAAGACCTGCTGGGGGATGGAGGGATTCTTAAGCAGCTCACGGCGGCTTTGGTGGAACGCTGCTTGAATGCGGAAATGAAAACCCATCTGGACGAGCAACAGGCGGAGCCTGAAAGCGACGTCAAGCCAACTCGTAACCGCCGCAACGGCCACAGCAAGAAGACCATCAAAGGGGAGTTTGGAGAAGCTCAAATCAATGTTCCCCGTGACCGCAACAGTGAGTTTGAACCCATCATCGTCAAGAAGGGGCAGACCCGCTTCGAGGGCTTTGATGACAAGATCTTGTCCCTCTATGCCAGGGGCATGAGTACCCGTGACATTCAGGCTCAACTGCAAGACCTGTATGGCGTTGAGGTCTCAGCCGGGCTGATCTCGAACGTCACGGATGCGGTTGAAACGGAGCGTAAAATTTGGCAAAATCGCGCGCTCGACCCGGTTTATCCCATCGTCTATTTTGATGCCATCGTGGTCAAAGTCAGACAAGACGGGCGGGTGATCAACAAAGCGATTCACTTGGCGCTTGGGGTTAACTTGTCTGGCACCAAAGAACTCTTGGGGATGTGGATGACCCGGGTATGTCAAATAGATTGTGTCAAAGGTAAAAACTCAAGTTGGAAAGCGATCGCTGAATTCAATCGCGAAGCGGTTGAGAGCGGGTTTCCAGTCGCGAATGGGCATGGTCCACTTTTTGGCAATATTTTGAATTGCCAAGTAGATAACTTTTAGGGCAGATTCATCGGTTGGAAAAGCTCGGTGGTTTTTAATCACCTTTCTAAGAGTCATATTCATCGATTCAATCGCATTGGTCGTATAGATTGCTTTACGAATCTCCGGTGAAAAAGCAAAGAAGGGAATAATCCGCTGCCAATGATGAAGCCAAGACCTGCTAATGGTTGGATATTGCTGGTCCCACTGCTCGGCAAACTCAACTAAGCGCTGCTCTGCTTCAGTCTCAGTGCTGGCCGTGTAAATCAGCTTGAGGTCTGCTGCAACCGCCTTACGGTCTTTGTAGGACACATAGCGGAGTGAATTTCGTACCATGTGAACAATGCACAACTGCACCTGGGTTTGAGCAAAGACCGCTTCAATGGCATCGGGAAAGCCAGTGAGGCCATCACAGCAAGCGATGAAGATGTCTTTGAGACCCCTATTTTGCAGCTCTGTGAGCACTTGAAGCCAAAATTTGGCAGACTCGTTCTGGGTCATCCACATCCCCAAGAGTTCTTTGGTGCCAGACAAGTTAACCCCAAGCGCCAAGTGAATCGCTTTGTTGATCACCCGCCCGTCTTGTCTGACTTTGACCACGATGGCATCAAAATAGACGATGGGATAAACCGGGTCGAGCGCGCGATTTTGCCAAATTTTACGCTCCGTTTCAACCGCATCCGTGACGTTCGAGATCAGCCCGGCTGAGACCTCAACGCCATACAGGTCTTGCAGTTGAGCCTGAATGTCACGGGTACTCATGCCCCTGGCATAGAGGGACAAGATCTTGTCATCAAAGCCCTCGAAGCGGGTCTGCCCCTTCTTGACGATGATGGGTTCAAACTCACTGTTGCGGTCACGGGGAACATTGATTTGAGCTTCTCCAAACTCCCCTTTGATGGTCTTCTTGCTGTGGCCGTTGCGGCGGTTACGAGTTGGCTTGACGTCGCTTTCAGGCTCCGCCTGTTGCTCGTCCAGATGGGTTTTCATTTCCGCATTCAAGCAGCGTTCCACCAAAGCCGCCGTGAGCTGCTTAAGAATCCCTCCATCCCCCAGCAGGTCTTCGGGATTCTGATAGCCTTTAAGCAATTCATCCAGGAGTTCAGGTCGAAAAGTCATAGTACGAGTCTCTTAGGTTCAATAGTTCATTAGATCTCATCTCTGACCTTTGACACAATCTAATTTACAATCCCGATGACCCAGAACGAGTCTGCCAAATTTTGGCTTCAAGTGCTCACAGAGCTGCAAAATAGGGGTCTCAAAGACATCTTCATCGCTTGCTGTGATGGCCTCACTGGCTTTCCCGATGCCATTGAAGCGGTCTTTGCTCAAACCCAGGTGCAGTTGTGCATTGTTCACATGGTACGAAATTCACTCCGCTATGTGTCCTACAAAGACCGTAAGGCGGTTGCAGCAGACCTCAAGCTGATTTACACGGCCAGCACTGAGACTGAAGCAGAGCAGCGCTTAGTTGAGTTTGCCGAGCAGTGGGACCAGCAATATCCAACCATTAGCAGGTCTTGGCTTCATCATTGGCAGCGGATTATTCCCTTCTTTGCTTTTTCACCGGAGATTCGTAAAGCAATCTATACGACCAATGCGATTGAATCGATGAATATGACTCTTAGAAAGGTGATTAAAAACCACCGAGCTTTTCCAACCGATGAATCTGCCCTAAAAGTTATCTACTTGGCAATTCAAAATATTGCCAAAAAGTGGACCATGCCCATTCGCGACTGGAAACCCGCTCTCAACCGCTTCGCGATTGAATTCAGCGATCGCTTTCCAACTTGAGTTTTTACCTTTGACACAATCTATTTGACATACCCGAATCGTCGTAAAGACCTTGAGACCTGTGCGAGTGGTTGCCTTTTCCATCAGCTCTTTTACCATCTGGACACTCTCAAAAATTACCCCTTGACACCTGCTTGAGACGTGAGGAAACAAGCGGTGTTCAATTGGATTGTACTTGGAGGTATAGGGGGGATAGTGAGCAATGCGAATTTCAATCCCTAACTCGTTGACCAATGCTTGCAAGTCTTGCTTAAAGATGTAGTAGCGAGAACTGTTACTGCCCCCACCATCGCAAAGCAGCAAAATCGAGCCAGCTAGGGGATAGCGTGCTTTGCCATAGGTGTTCCACCAGTAGCGAATCGATTCGCAGGCAAACTCACTGGTATCATGACTCGTGCCGATCTGGATGTAGCCAATATTATCGCTCAAGTCGTACAGTCCGTGGGGAATAGCGACGCCTTCTGCGAGCGTTGCCCAATCATGGTCAAACACTTCGACTCCCTGCTCTTGAGTGTACAGTTGCCCCGCTCGATACAACTTGCCAATTAATTCTCTTTTTTTATGTCCATACTCATGACGGGATTGCCAGCAGCTTGATAGGTGCCTTTCAACTGCTCAATCCGCTCAAATTGTTCATTGCGATGTTCACTCTCCCCAGTTGCCAGTCTTTTCACCGCTTTGCGTTTACGAAAGTTGTGCCGCTCCAACAACTGATCGACCACCGTCACACTCACGTCAATTCCGTCCTCTTTCAGCAAGGCCACAATCTCATGGCGCTTGAGATTAGTCCACTTCACCGTCTCATCCATGGGTGAACCCGCCGTGTGTTGCTCCAACACCTGCAGAAATGACGCATCTAGCCCTTCAATGGTCTCAAATGCTGACTTCCGTCCACCTCCCACTTGACGAATCCGTTCCCGTTTGAGAGCAGGTTCATCATCCAGTTCTGCCAGTCCCAACGCTAGGGTTGCATGATGGCATCCGAACAACTCTCGGATATAGGCTTGCCCACCATATCCGAGTTTGATCGCTTCAATGGCGGCATAGCGACGACGATCCTTCTCAGACAACGATTGATAATAGCGTTGCATTTGAGCTTCAATTGGCGCAGGGTAGGGTTGCATTCAGGTTCTGCTTCATCTTCTATTGCTCTAGCTTACAAATACAGACGGTAAAATTACATCTTATTTAATCTCTGTGGGTCTAATTCCCCGTGGCTTGCCACGTTAGTGGTAGCGCGGGAGTGCGTCCCGAAGGGCAAATTCCGTAATGCCCCGTCCGCTTGCGGCGGGGATAGGAATTTGAGCGCCCCGCGAGATTTACTCCACGATCCTAAGCTAGATGCGATCGCAGTTTCTGAAAACGTTTAAACGTTGAACTACGTAAATGTCTCGACCAAGGTGGCGGAGGTATGGCAATGGCCGCAGAAACAACAGATGCAGTTTTCAAAGCACCGTGGGGCAACGTGCTAATCCTAATGACAACGTTGGGCTGCGTGATTTTGATTGGCATTCCGCTGATTGGCTTGTTCTCTGGCCCGCGTAGCAGCTTGATTTGGATTGCATCGATGATTGTCATGCCGCTAGCAATTTTACTGGGAACAGCAATCTTCAGCGTTCAGGGGTATCAGGTGGCGAATGAAACGCTCTATGTGCAGCGGTTGGGCTGGAAATCTGCGATCGCACTTGATCAGCTTACGTCGGTCGAAATCGATCCAACTGCGATGGATCAGTCGATTCGCACTTGGGGCAACGGTGGTCTATTCGGCTTTACGGGTCATTTCCGCAACCGTAAGCTGGCCAAGTATCAGGTGTATGCAACTGATTTTAAGCAGTCTGTTATCCTCCGATTTCGCGATCGCACGATTGTCGTAACTCCGGCTGATCCAGAGCGATTTGTGCAAACACTACAGCCTCAAATCCAGGCACAGTAGGGGCAATGGCCATTCGCCCTGAAACAACGTCTGCTATGGCATTGAAAAGTCTGATTACCAAAATCTGCCGTACTGTTTCAACAAAACAGTGCCAGAGCCGTCTTCTACCTATAATCAGAATTCGTTGCGCTTCACTTTGGTTGAGGACATGAGATGGGATTTGATGCGACTAACGGTAATCTGGCTCCCAAGATGCGAATTCACGCGATTAATGGCAATACGTTTGAGTTGATGACGCGGGGAATTGATGAGTCGGCTCAGTTGGCGAAGTCGGTGACGACCGAAGTGATGACGTCTCAGCCGCAATCCGGCCCGCAGTCGATTGAGAGCTACTATGACGAGTATTTGGCGATTCCCGGCATTTTGGAGCGGGTGATTGAAACTCGCGATCAGGTAGACGGCTTTGTGATTGCCTGCTGGGGCGATCCGGGCGTGGAAGCGGCGCGGGAAATCACTCATAAGCCTGTGGTCGGTATTGCCGAGGCCAGTATGTATGTGGCGAATATGGTGGCGGCCCGGTGGGGGGTGATTACGACGCAGCACCGCACGCTGGACATGATTGAAAAAACGATTCATAAAACCGGGTTTGCCCATCGCTGCGTGTCGATTCGGACGACGGGGATTCCGGTGACGGAGACGGAAACGGCACGAGCTGCGACGATTGATGCGCTAGAAATTGAGGCGAAAAATGCGATCGCAACTGACCGAGTGGAAGCCTTTTGTCTGGGCTGTGCGGGGATGGCGGGTTTAGATCACGAGCTGGAGCAGCGGCTGGGAATTCCGTTTATTGACGCAGTGGCGGCTGGGGTGAAGATGGTGGAGTCGCTGATTGGGTTGAAGAAATATAACAGCAAGGCGCTGACCTATCAGTATCCCGATGCCAAGGTGATGCAGGGCTATCCGATGCACATGCAGCCTGAAAATTTTGTCCCTAAATCGTAGTTCCACCTGTAGGAACAGGTTTAGCCGCTAAATCATAGTTCCACCTGTAGGGGCAGGTTTAGCCGATCAGTTGTCGGTCAAAGTCACAGTTGGTCACCAAAACCTGCCCCTACGAAACCTGTATCGACGATATACGAAACGATACATTTTGTACGTTACGGAACTCGTAACGATACCCGGCAGACTGCATAGCTCAGGTCATACTGGCACTAATTTAATACGGAATCGATTGATGTAGCCGTTATCACTCGATTCTGGATTACGCCGTTGAGTTGAGTAAGAATCCTATGCTGAAAATTCCCAAACTGGCGTTGCGGGATGCCCGCGACTATCAAATAAGCTTTTTATCGTTATTTTTATTACTTGGTATTGCGATGCGCGATTGGTCGCTGCGCTGGGACATGGTGGCAACTGCGATCGCAACCTGTCTTGTCGTCCAAACCGTCATATCGCTGGTGCTTGGCTACTGGTCACACTGGCGCAGTTCCCTGTCACCTACCGAGTCACCTACCGATACAGAGAACACTAGAACATGGCGCTTTGGCTTTTTGCCGCCTGGATTTGTGTTGAACTGGCGCAGTCCGCTGATTACGTCGCTGAGCCTCAGCCTGCTGCTGCGGGTGGATCACTATCCGACGATGATGCTGGCGGGGTGCCTTGCGATCGCAAGTAAGTTTCTAGTTCGCCATCGCGATAAGCATGTATTCAATCCGGCCAACTTCGGCATCATTGCCGCCATGCTGCTGACCCAGGATGCATGGGTGTCGCCGGGACAGTGGGGCGAGGAGCTGTGGTACGGCTTGATTTTCCTGGGTGCAGGCGGGTTGGTGTTGAAGCGCGTCGGTCGCTGGGACACCACGTTTGCGTTTTTGGGCATGTATGCCCTGCTGGAAGGGGTGCGAAATCTCTGGCTGGGCTGGACGTGGGACGTGTGGGCACATCGGCTGATGAGCGGATCGCTGCTCTTGTTCGCGTTTTTTATGATCACTGACCCGCGTTCGATTCCCAATGCGCGGACAGGTCGCTTAGTTTGGGCCGGTGCGATCGCAAGTCTGACTTTTGTATTACGCAACTATTTCTTCCTTTCCTCGGCAGTGTTCTGGGCGCTGTTTGCGATCGCGCCGCTGACGGTGCTGATTGATCTGTTTTGGCCTGCGGAACGATTCCAGTGGCAGCCCAAGTTGGGACTGCAAGCTAAGCCTCGGCTTTCGCTGGAAGCCTAGTCGCGCCAACGATCTCACTGATTAGGAGGAATTGAACTATGAAATCTATTCGCGTTTTGATTTCGCTGTGTATAGTTGCGATCGCAGTTTTGATCATTGCGCCTGCAGCTCAAGCGTTCTGCGGGTTTTATGTGTCAAAGGCCGATACGAGTTTGTATAACCAGGCATCCCAAGTTGCGATCGCGCGGGATGGTCAGCGCACGGTGTTGACGATGGCCAATGACTATCGGGGCGATGTGCAGGATTTTGCGCTTGTGGTGCCAGTGCCAGTGGTGCTGGAGGAGGAGCAGGTCAATGTCGGCGAGGCCAGCATTATCCAGCGACTGGACGACTTTAGTGCGCCTCGACTGGTGGAGTATTTTGACTCCGATCCCTGTGCGCCACAAATGATGTACGAAATGGATGCAGCTATGCCAACAGCTAGTGCTCCTGTGATGCAGCGCGGGGCTAGGTCTAATGAAGCATTGGGCGTAACGGTTGAGTCGGCCTTTTCTGTCGGCGAATATGACATCGTGATTTTGAGCGCTACGGAGTCGGACGGATTGGAAACTTGGCTCCAGCAAAACGACTACCGGATTCCCGATGGGGCAAGCCAGCTTTTGCAGCCTTATATTCGTCAGGGATTGAAATTCTTTGTCGCGAGGGTGAATCTGGAAGAGTTTGATCAGTCTGGCTTCCAGAAACTGCGCCCGATTCAGATCGCCTATGAATCACCCCGCTTCATGCTGCCGATTCGGTTGGGCATGATGAACGCTGAGGGTGAGCAGGATTTGGTGGTGTACCTGATGTCGCCGCGGGGTCAGGTGGAATTGACCAACTACCGTACGGTGAAGGTGCCGTCGGATGAGGAAATTCCGGTTTTCGTGAAGAATGAGTTTGCTGATTTTTACAAAGCGATGTTCCAAACCTCCTATCAGCGCGAGGGCAGAAACGTTGCGTTTCTGGAATATGCCTGGAATATGGCCAACTGTGACCCCTGTTCCGCCGATCCGCTGTCGCCGGAAGAGTTACGTAAGGCGGGTGTCTTTTGGCTAGGCGAGAATGCGAACCCGTTTGGCGGCAGCAATGTGTTTATCACGCGACTGCATGTCCGCTATACCCGCGACAAGTTTCCCGAAGACTTAGCCTTCCAGGAAACCTCAAATCAGGACTGGTTCCAGGGTCGCTATGTGCTGCGCCATCCATTCACAGGTGAAGCAGATTGTCCAGCGGGTCAGCAGTATAAGGCATCGTTGCCGGAGCGGTTTGAGCGAGAAACACAGACGTTAGCACGGCTCACCGGCTGGAATATCAGCGACATTCGTGCAAAACAACCGACAGTGGCCGAACCCTCGCCAGATAACTGGTGGCGACGGCTTTGGCGGCGTTAATGGTGGGTATAGAGGATCTTGGTACAGCCATCTTTGATTGATTATGAACAGGCTGCCCCGCTGGGGCGACCTGTTCATAATCAATTTAGTTCATTAGACTTTATTGGAAATAAAGTTTTTGGGGTTGGAAATTGTTTTGTAGCGCGGCTCCGCCGCGCTACAAAACAATTTCCGATAAGGTCTATTAGCTATTTGAGAGTGCTGTATGGCAAAAGCACTGAGATCCTCTGCACAGTTTTGTGTCTTTAAGAGGTTGAGAGCGTTTTGCTCAATTTTGGGTTGTCAATGCTATTGCTTTGCTAGTTCCAAAGAGGAGTCGGCATTAACTGGAGCGGTTGTTTCCAGCATGGCGATTTGGTTGAGGTTCTGATCTAACTGCACAGAGGTTGTTTTAATTTGCTGCGTGAGTGAGTCATAGTCTTGCATCAGCGCGATCATCTGCTGCTGGCGCTGATGGATTTGTGGGGCCGCAGTTGCAATATTTTGCTGTCGCATCTGCAAAACCTGTATCCGATGCGCAAGTTCAATTGCTTGTTGCAGATTGCTCAGGTAGGCCGATTCTCGAATCATTTCTGCTGACACATAGATCGGTTGCTGAGCTGCGGTACTGCCCGAGGACTTGGCATAGAGCTGTAGCGATCGCACAGCTTCTTGGTTGAGCTGAGTATAGTGAGCTTGATACTGCTGCTGGAGCGTCTGAAGTTGGGCTGTATCTGGTGTCACTTGACTGGCGGTATTGATCAACTGCTGATCAATGGCGTTCAGCTTGTCTAGCAGTGCCCGATAGCGAGCGTTATTGTTCAAAATCCGTGGGCCAATTTGACTGTGGCTGGAAATATTTATCTGTTGAAGCAGTTCTGCCTGTTGCTGCTGAACCAGAGCTAGTTTTTCGTGGAGCGTCGATTGCTGAGTTGCCAAGTTATCTAGCCGGACGGCAAACCGCTGCACGTCAATTGCAATGTTGGTCAGGCCATGCTGCTGCTGGAGCGATCGCAACTCATTTTGTAGGCTGGCTAACTGCTGCTGAAGCACTGGCGTTTGTGCTTGGAGTGTCGCTAATTGCTGCTGTTGGGGCGATGGGGCTACGGGCGCGGGGACGGCTGGACGCAATGGTTCAGTAACGCCTGCGATTGCTGGATTGGTTACTGGATGGGAAGCAGTGGGCAGATTCTCTGGGGCGGCTACTGTTTGAGTAGAGTAGAGCTGGTCGGGCTGGGCTAGATCTGGATGGGTTGATCCCGGTGGGTCTGTATCTGTATCCGTTGGGATGTTAACCAACGGGATTGACTCAGGCTGGAGCCAGTGGCCGGTTGCAACTGAGAGGGCTGAAATACTTGCGATCGCACCCAACTGATAGACCGCTGCAGTCGGCAGGCCATCAAGTCGCGGTACCGTGTTTTGCTGTAAAGGTTGATTGGGGGCTGGATTGGGCAGCAGGTATGCATCGTCAGCACTTGTGCCGACGGTGGAAGCCTGAATGATGGCTCGCAGTTGCGCCAACAGAGTTGCAGATTTTTCCTGACCAGTCATGTACTCACCGGATGCTCGCTAAAGCAATCTACAGAAAACAATTTAGCTGTCCGGAAGATTAAACTGCTCCTTCAGATTCATGAAAATCTGGGCAGGCTGTGGCACAGTGGACGAAGCGGTTGAAAACGTTTGATCACATAGATTGAGTTATGTTTATTCCTGCCGGATTTGTACAGCGTTCTGTGCTCACAAGCCTGGGGCAAATGGTGTATTACACCAATGAAGAGGCCCCGTGGGATCGCAGAGAGATTAGTAATAAGGAAACGCTCGTGTTTTTCCACGGATTCGGTGGTGGTTCATCCGCCTATGAATGGTCAAAAGTTTATCCAGCATTTGCCTCGGACTATCACGTTGTTGCGCCCGATCTGATTGGTTGGGGGCGCTCCGCTCATCCGGAACGCAACTATACGCCAGAGGACTATATCAATGTCATTCTGGAGTTTATGGAGCGGATTAACGACCGTCCAACGAAGGTAATTGCTTCGGCTTTGACTGCTGCGTTTATGATTCGGGCGGCGATTCAGCGACCAGAGCTGTTTCAACTAATGATTTTGACCACAGCGGCAGGTCTGTCTGAGTTCGGCAATGACTATCGGGAGAATTTTTTCACTAAAATTGCCGCTACGCCTGTGATTGACCGATTGCTCTACAGTACAGGGGTGGCCACCAGCTTTGGGATTCGCAGCTTTCTTGAGCAGCGCCAGTTTGCCAACCGCGATCGCGTTTATCCAGAGATAGTAGAAGCCTATTTGCAGTCAGCCCAGCAGCCGAATGCGGAATATGCGGCGCTGTCGTTTGTGCGGGGTGATCTGTGTTTTGACTTGACCCAGTACATTCAGCAACTACAGGTTCCGACTGCGCTGATTTGGGGCCAGTCTTCTCAATATACGGGGCCGAAAGTGGGCAAAACGCTGGCCGAGATGAATCCCAGCGCTGTGAAGATTTTCTATCAGCTTGATGATGTTGGCTTTACGCCTCAGCTTGAGCTACCGGGCGTGACGATTGGCCTGATTCGCCAGTTTGTGTCGATTCTGGAGAAGGAAAAGGATTCGGATTCTCTTTAAGATTTTGCCTTTTGCCAACTTGTTGGACACAAGCAATTGGTCTCAATCATAAAAAGGCGGCTTCTAGAAGCCGCCTTTTTATGACTCGTTAAACTGTTACTGGATTAGATAACTTTAGATGATTATCATCGAACGACAGTTATATATATAGGTGATTTAACGTTGGGCTTAGTAGCGCTGATTCCAGCGACCGCCGCCACCACCATTCGTAGATTTCGGTTGACGAGGACGGGCTTTGTTTACTTTCAGGTCGCGCCCCATCCATTCTGCTCCGTCCAGAGCTTCAATTGCGGCATCTTCTTCAGCTTCACTGCTCATTTCAACGAAGGCAAATCCCCGTGGGCGGCCTGTTTCGCGATCAGTGGGTAGTGTTACCCGGCTGACGGAGCCATATTCTGCAAAAACTTCTGTAATATCCTCCTGGGTTGCACTATAGGAAATATTACCGACGTAGATAGACATGACTGATGTACATCTCCAGAAATTAAGCGTTTTGTTGTGAATTGTTCCGGAAATGCCCTAGTCAGTGAAATCGAATGAAAATCGAATGTCATTGTACGGATCAGGCTTAAACCCGAAAGCAAACTTTCACTCCATAACCCTAACACAACATTATTCCGCTGATATCGTCTGATTTATGAGATTAATCATAGGCTACAACGCCCAGAGGTGTTGCGTTAGACCAGGATTTTATTTTACTGCGAAAAATCACTGAACTGACTGGATCACAATCCAGTCTTGCTGGACAGTTGCGATCGCACCTCCCGGAAATGGATCGGTGCAGCTACGATTCGGTGCCTGGATTAGCGCTACGGCTTTTTCGACATGAGCAAAGGTGGGAGCGGTTGTCATGATCTGCTGTAAAAAGCGACGCATTACCCGCCGCTGCAGGGCTAAGGGGGCATCTTGTAACACTGGCCGATACAGGGGGCAATATGGGAGACGATACAGGGTCAGTTCAGCCGGATGTGCTGGTGAGGTCGCTGGATTTTGGGCCTGTTGCCAGAGTTCGAATGCCTGCGCTTCCAGATAATTTACGTCTGCCCGCAGTAGTTCTGCCGTTTGGGCCAGAGTGGTTTCGATTTGAGGATTGAACTGAGCGGCCAGTTCAGGCAAGAGATCCAGCCGAATTCGGTTGCGGGTGTAGCGGGTGTCTTGGTTGGTGGTGTCGTGCCAGATGGGCAAGTTGCGATCGCGGCAGAACTGAGCGGTTTCCTGGCGCGTGATTTCCAGCAGCGGACGGACTAACCAGCGCGATGAGTCCTGCGAGTTGACCCAATCCAGCGGTCGCTTCCAGGTGAGGGCGCTCAATCCATCCATGCCACTGCCCCGCATCAGGTTATAGAGCAGGGTTTCGGCCCGATCTGTGGCCGTGTGGCCCGTGACGATGACTGGAGCATTCAATTCGGCTGCAATTTCATCCAGCATTTGATAGCGCCACTGTCGCGCGGCGGCTTCACTCGGCAAGGGGGCATGGGCGACCCGTTGGTAATACGGCAACTGCCACTGTGCGGCCAACTGCTGCACATGCGCTGCATTGGCTGTTGAATCAGGCCGCCAGCGGTGGTCACAGTGGGCGATGGCTAATGACCAACTCCACTTAGGCTGCACATCAATCAGCAGTTGGGCGAGACAGAGGGAATCTTGACCACCGGATACGGCGATCACAAGCTGCTGTCCTCTGGAGAGGAGCTGGCGCGATCGCAGCGTTTGATGAATGCGGGCATGGAATATCGTCCAGGGAGCTGACATGGTGAAGCAATCCTTACAGGCTCCAGGTGGACTGATTCGCTAGCAGCGATCGCACCTGCTCGGCTGGCAGAGGACGAGAAAAGAGGTAGCCCTGACCGTATTCACAACCAAGAGTCTGGAGCGTCTGCACCTGCTGCTGGCTTTCAATCCCTTCTGCGATCGCATCCATGCCCAGCGCATGCGCTAGGTTGACGATGGCCTGTACAATGCCCGATTGACTGGTTGTGACATCCATTTGTTGGACAAAGGAGCGATCAATCTTGAGTGTATCGATCGGAAACTGGTGCAGATAGCTGAGGGAGGAAAAGCCGGTGCCAAAGTCGTCGATGCTGAGCTGAATGTCGCGCTGCTTCAGTTTTTCGAGCCGAGACACCACCACGGTTGAGTTCTCCATCAGCATCCGTTCGGTTAGTTCGAGCTTGAGGCAAGCCCCGGTTAATCCGGTCGATTGCAGAATTTGGTCGATTTGGGTGATGAGGCTTTCCTCCGCCAGTTGGCGACTGGCTAAGTTGACGCTTATTTGTAAATCCGCTACGTGGGGAAACTCCTGTTGCCAGACCCGCAGCTGCTGACAAGCGGACTGGAGAATCCATTCACCGATGGGCACAATCATGCCGTTATCTTCGGCCATTGGGATAAACTGATTCGGCGGAATCACGCCTTCAGGCGATTGCCAGCGAATCAGCGCTTCAAACCCAGTCAGTTGCCCGGTGGTCAGCGACACGATGGGCTGGTAGTGCGTGACAAATTCCTGCTGATCGATGGCGCGCTGGAGATTGGCCTCTAGCCTGAGCATCTGCACGGCGCGGGCATGCATCACTTTATCAAAGACTTCGTAGCAGTTGCGGCCATTATCTTTGGCACGGTACATGGCAATATCGGCATCCCGCAATAGTTCGGTGCCGTGCTGGTAATCGGCAGCACTGAGGACAATGCCGATGCTGGCAGTTGTCACAACATCGTGACCCGCCAGTCTGAACGGGGGGACTAAATCATCCTGGATGCGCTGTGCCACTCGGATGGCATCGTGAATGTCGTGAATATCTTCTAGCAGAATGGCAAACTCATCGCCCCCCAGCCGTGCCACTGTATCCGTTGGTTTGGTGCAGCGGGTGAGGACATTTGCGATCGCAACCAGTAGCTGATCGCCCACCACATGCCCCAAGCTGTCATTGATCCGCTTAAATCGATCGACATCGACGAACAAGATAGCGAATTCATACCCACTATGTCGCTCTGACATTTTCAGCGCCATCTGGAGCTGATTCATGAAAAAAGCCCGATTGGCTAGCCCGGTTAAACCGTCGTGGATGGCATCGTGGGTTAACTGTTCCTCTGCTCGCTTGCGTTCGGTAATATCAATCACCTGCACGGCTAGCTGATGCAGTTCGTCCTGGCTATTTTGCAGCGGTGCGATGCTGACGACGGCATAGAGCGTTTCGCCAATTTTGTTGAGATAGCGCTTTTCGAGCTGGGCGTGAGGCAGGTCGCCCGACACAATTTTTTGAATCAGATTGAGATTGCTGGGCAAATCGTCGGGATGGGTGACATCCAGCCAGGTGGTTTGCAAAAGCTCTGCTTTGGTATAGCCCAGCAAGTTACACAGAGCCTGGTTGACGTTGAGAAAGCGACCGCGCAAATCTAAAATCGACATGCCCGCTGGAGCCAGCTCAAAAATCTGGCGAAACTGCCGCTCGCGAATTTTGAGTTCCTGCTCCACCTGTTTGCGATCGCTAATGTCTAGGCAGGAGCCAATGTAGCCAATGAACTCCCCCTGCTGTGAGTAGCGGGGCTTGCCCGTATCCAAGATCCAGCGGTAGTCACCGTTGATGTGCAGCAGCCGATATTCACTCACAAAATCCTCTCGATTTTGCATCGCTTGCTGATAAGCAGAATGGCAGGTTTGACGATCCTCAGGATGAACTTTCTCTAGCCGATGACCGTTGAGCTCCTGCGCCAGTGTCCGTCCGGTAAACTCTAGCCAGCGCTGATTAAAAAAGATAGATTCCCCCGCCGCATTGGTCAGCCACAGCAGCATGGGCGCACTGTTGGCCATGTCGCGAAACCGGGATTCGCTTTCATGTAAGGCCGCATTTGCCGCTTGTAGGGCGGCGTTGGCCTGCTGTAATTCTTGAGTGCGCTGGCGGACGCGATCTTCTAGTTCTAAATTGAGCTGCTGGAACTGTTCAATGGCTCGCTTGAGCTGGAGCTGATGCTGAATCCGAATCAGGATTTCTTCCAGTTGAAAGGGCTTGCTGATGTAGTCAGCGCCGCCGGATTTGAACGCTGTTACTTTATCGAACGCTTCATTGAGGGCGCTGAGAAAAATTACTGGGATAGACTGAGTGGCTGGATTGGCCTTAAGCTGTTCGCAAACTTCGTAGCCGCTCAAATCCGGCATGCGGATATCGAGCAGCACTAAATCCGGTGGGGTCGTTTGCGCCGCTGTCAGCGCCATGCGACCATTGGTGACGCAGCGGACTTTGTACCCTTGCTGGCTGAGTGTCGATGCGAGAAACCGAAGATTGGCTGGCGTATCGTCCACAATCAAAATGTCGGCTCTTGTGGACTCATCATTCACTGAGAAATCAGTCATGATCTAGATATCCCCCGCTCAGTTCTATGATGGCCTCAAATTCGAAGTTTTGAACCAGCAAGTTTAGATAAGCTGCAAGCTCCGGCTGATCCTCTGCGATCGCACAGACTAGCTGCTGAATTTGCTCACCATCAGCACTGGTTGCAGCCTGATGAACAGCGGTCAGCCACTCAGTGGACTGTTGGGCAAAGCATTGGGTATCAAACGAACCGGGTGACGGCTGCGGATGAGAGAGCGCAACAACTGCCTCCGTCTCAGGCGCATATTCATACTGCACACCTAGGTATTCAGCCATCTTCTCAAAAACCAGCCAGTCTTGGAACGGTTTGCGGACAAAATCATCACAGCCCGCCGCCAGAATATTGGATCTCTCCTCTTCAAAGGCGCTAGCGGTCAACGCGATGATGATGGTTGCCTGTCCATCAATCTGCGATTTAATGGCTGCCGCTGCTTGATCGCCGGACATTACGGGCATGCGCATATCCATCCAGATTAAGTGGGGCCGCCAGCGATACCACTGTTCAATCGCTTCTTGGCCATTGGTTGCTTCCTCGACCTGAAAGCCCACTTTCGTCAGTAACGTCACCATCAACTGGCGGCTTTGGTCATGGTCATCTACTACTAAGATGCGGCAGGGTGCCTGCCCTGGAGCGAGTGCTACTGGGCAGCGATAGGAATAGGAGGTGGGTAGGACGGTGGTTTGCGATCGCAGCAGCGGTAGCCGCACGGCAAAAGTTGAACCTGCTGTAGACGTGGACTCTAGCCGGATATCTCCACCAAATATCTGGGCAAACTTCTGGCTAATCGTGAGGCCCAAGCCAGTCCCAACATGGGAGCTGCGGCCAATCGCGGTTTGCATAAACGGTTTAAACAGTAGATCCACCTCTTCGGGCGGAATGCCGGGGCCTGTATCCTGAATGGCAAAGTAAAACCAAACGGTGCCGTCAGTGATATTACTCCTTTTGGCGGCAAGCTTAGTATTATAGGCTGCATTGAATTCAGTGTTTTGATTGGCATGTGCCCGACTCGATTGAGCCTGATCGGCTATGGCAGCTTGATAATCGGCTGGTTCAGGATAGGTGTAATCTAGCTGGACGCGCAGCGTCACCGAGCCGCGGGTGGTAAATTTGATAGCGTTGCCCAGTAGATTAATCAAAATTTGCCGCAGTTTCCCCTCATCGCCAATGACAAATTGCGGTAAATCGGGGGCTAGCTCTACCTTAAAAGCCAAATCTTTCGCGGCAGCTTTGGCCTGGAGCATGTTTTGAATTGAGAGCAGCAAATCGTGCAGATCAAACTGAACGTCATGCAGAAACAAACGACCCGCCTCAATTTTGGACATGTCTAAGATGTCGTTGATCAGGGTCAGCAAATGTTCACCGCTTTGGTTAATGGTGTTGAGGTATTCTCGTTGGCTATCCGGCAAATTGGCTTCGCGCTGCATGAGCTGGGTAAACCCTAAAATGGCGTTCAGCGGTGTCCGCAGTTCGTGACTCATGTGAGATAGGAACTCACTTTTGGCTCGATTGGAAGCGTCGGCAGCGTCTCTGGCCTGTCGCATCACGGCCTCAGCTTGCAGAGCTTGAATCACCTGGCGTGACTTTTCTCGAATTTCCCGCACGTATTCGGCTTGACGTAGAGCAATGCCGAGTTGTTTACCCAGACGGATCATGGCTTTGACTTCCCAGGGTTCCCACTGACGCGGCTCGGTTTGCTGATAGGCGGTCAACATGCCCCACAGATGAGTGCCTTGGAAGATGGGGGCAATGATATAGGCCCGAATTTGATATTCTTCCAGTGCTTGCAGATAGCAGTCGGAAAACTGTCGGTTGTAGACATCGTCGGCCACAAAGCTTTCAATTTGAGCAGTTACGGTAGCGGATTGGGAAAAATAGGCATCTTTGACCCAGTAATCGGAGTAATCAGGCTGGGACAGATCACGTTTTTTATCTTTATTTTCCTCATTTTCGTCATCGACTGGGGCAAACTGCGATCGCAGTAATCGATCCGCATGAATATGATGATCCACATCGATATCAGGGATGTCAGCGACATCGGCATCGACGATGGGAGGCGAAAACTTTTGCTCGACCTGGGCTAAAGCTTGGTTGAGATGCTCAATTTCGCTGGCTGTTTCATCCAATTTATTCAATTCATCTAATTCATCCAATTCTGCAAAATCTGGAGATGGGTCAGAAGCTGCTGGAGACTGGGCCTGACTAAATCCGGCATGGGGGCGAGAGAAATAGGGTTTTGAATTGTGGATGAGCTGAATAATTTTGCGATCGCCGATGTTGAGTTTTAGGGTGGGATCTTGGCTCTGCCGCGCGATCAGGGATCGACGATTGGGGGCGATGGATTCGGCGACAAACTCCCCCGTTTCGTCTGATTTGAACTGGTAAATGGCCACGCAGTCCACATTGAGCAGCTTGCGGGCCTCATAGGTGACGGTGCTGAAAATGGTATCGACATCGAGGAATGCCCGCGTCCGATCGACCACGGCATCTACGGCGTTGGCTGTGGCGGCCTGTTTCTGGAGCTGGCGACGAATTTCGGCTTCGGCGGCTTCTGAGGCTCGCTGCAGTTCTTCCGACTTTTGCTGCACCTGAATCAGCAAGTCGGCTTGATGGAGCGCAATGCCCAACTGTTTTCCCACGTGAGTGATCAGGCGGCCTTCTTCGGTAGTCCAGGTGCGGGGTTGCTGATGCTGATAAACGGCTAGGAGTCCCCAAAGCCGATTTTGCTGAAAAACGGGCGCAATAATGTAGGCGCGAATGTCAAACTGCTCTAGCATTCGGCGATAGCAGTTTGGGCCAATCTCAAATCGGGTATCGTTGGCCTGATGGATATCGCCTTTTTGAAAACAGCCGCCCTGTGTCGTTTGCAAATGTCGATCAGACCAGATGGTTTGAATGCCATTACCGACTAGGCAGGGATAAGCCGGATCGACGGATTCGGCCACAAATATGCCGCTCCAGTCGGGGTTGAACTGATAAATGGCCGCGCGATCGCACTTAAAGACCTGACGGACGGCGGTTGTTGTATCTTGCAGAATGGTGTCAACTTTGAGGCTGCGGCGCATCCGATCGACAATCTGAGCCATTGCCTGATCCGTGTTTGACTTTTCCAGCAGCTGGGCTTCTGCCTGCTTCTGGGCTGTGATATCCCGTCCCACTCCCTGATATTCCACGACTTGCCCTGCGTCATCTAGGATGACGCGGTCGTGCCACTGCTGCCAGCGGATGCTGCCGTCTGGTCGAATGACGCGATGTTCGCAAACGACGTAGGGATTTTGGGCAGACAGTGAGTGAATGATTTCCTGCACGGCAGGGATATCTTCGGTGGGAATCAGCGGTAAGAATGTTTGCCCCACCAGGTCGGCTTCTGTTTTGTTGAAATAGCGACAGTAGGCCTGATTGACAAATGTAATCGTGCCGTCTAGCTGATAGCGACAAATAAGCTCCGTCTGGTCTTCGATGATGGCGCGATAGCGCTGTTCACTCTGCTGGAGCTGTTGATTGGTTTGGGCTAGACTGGCGGTGCGTTCGGCTACTCGGCTCTCTAATAGCGCCAGAGACGTTTGGATCTGCTGAGCCATGCGCTGAAACGACTGGGTCAGAGATTGAAACTCGCGAATGCGGGAGGATCGGAGCTGTGGCTGCAGTTTGCCATCTGCGATCGCATCTGCGGCTTGAGTGAGACGGGTGAGCGATTGGACAATGCAGCGCGAGGTAAAAATACCGGCACCGGCTGAAACGACCAGCGCTAGCAAACAGAGCAAAACAGTGCGGTTTCGATTGGCGATGATCTGCTCCATAAAATCTGATTCGGGCACGATCACCACTACTAACCAGTCCAATCCCCACGGGTCACGATAGGAGTCAATTTGTAAAAATTGCCGCTCACCATTTAGCTCAACGGTTAACTGCTGGAGAGAGTAAATGTGGTTGAGATCCTGATACTCGCTCCGCAAAAATGTAGCTATCTCGCGAATGAGTGGATCATTCGATTCAAAAACATTTATGCGCTGCGCACGGCCATTTTCAATCAGAAACGGCTGGGCTAATGTTGAGCTTGCCACTAGCAAACCGGATCGCTCGATGATAAATGTTTGACCAGACTGGCCAATCTCAGTTTGTTTTAGAAAATCACTGATTTGTTCGAGAAAAAAATTGCTGCCAAATACCCCAATTAAGTTGTTGGCTTCGTCGTACACTGGCACACTGGCCGGGATGGCCATAATGGGGTAAGCGTGATAGGTGAAAACCTCACCCCAGGTCGGTTTTCCAGCTTTGACTGCAGCGCTATACCAAGGGCGATCGCGAATGGGGAAGTTGGGCGTTTCACTCAGGAGTTCGGTTGGATTTCCCTGCTGATCAACGGCATAAAAACGAATGCCGCCGCCCAGATGGGCACCAGCTTCCATCCGCTGATACTCATAGTCATTGAAGCTTGATGTACCGATAAATTGTTCGGTTTCGCTGCCCCAAAATATGGATTCAACTGTTGGAAAGAGTTTGGCCTGATAGAAAAACTGACGATTTAATGCTTCTAAATCCGTTGGATCTAAATAACCGAGACTGACTGCATCACGGTTGAGGCGATTGACAAGGTGGGGATCTGCTAAATAATCATCCAGCTTTTGATGAATACGGGTGGCGACTTCCTGCCGCAATTGAGTTGCTACATCATTAACAGCTTGGCGGCCATTCCGTATCGATAAATAACCTGTCAAACCAACGGCTAGAAATACCTGAACTAAAAACGGCACGATCAGGATAAACCGTAGCGGTAAACCTTTAGCTGGAGCTGGCTCAGATTCAGAAGTGTGGGAGGAGGTCATATATCGTCTCGCAGCAGAATGGCAGATTGTGCCACGGAGAGGAGAACAGTTTGTTCTGGGTTAAGTTGCTTCTACTCAGACCTTACATCATGTCTAATTTCGCCAGTGAAACGAAATTTTCTGTCGTTAATTTCTGTCGTTATCTTTTGAAAACTGCCAGTGAATAGAATGAACGGCTTTGTGTGGAAGGTTAGGTTTGCACGGTTTCGCAGGGTTTAAAGCTATTGCTGTTACGCCTGGTTAATGTATCTTTGCAGATTGATGAAACGAATTCAGCCTTTGTATGCCCTGAAATGAGAGGGTAATTGACGATACCGACTCAGTTCTTAACATCCTGGCTTGGATTAGACACGAGCCCATGCTCAACGCATTGTAGCGATCAGTCTTGAGCCGTCACAATAGCCGTTACCGCAATCCGGAAAATCGTCACAACAATTAAACTTGTGGCGCGGCTGGATTGGGGCCTGGAGCGGGGAAATGATGACCGCGACCAGATCGCTGATTCGCCACCTCAAGTGTGTGTGGTTAAAATCACGGTATCTGTTGACTTGACGGCTGATTTTGATTACAAGCCCATGATTAATTCACTGGTTTACTATTTGACACCGAATTTGGCACAGGCGACGGAGGCGGCCTCAGCTACACCGAACGCACCTCCTAATGCTGCGCCGACGATACCTCCTGAGAGTAGCGATCCGGCTGTGCAGGCGGCGGCTGATACGGTTGAGAAAGTCGGTAAAGCGATTGAATCACTGCCGATCGCATCCCAAATTAATCCGGAGCTACGGTTTGTCTTGGTGATCAGCACGGCCATTTTAGTGACGCTGCTGATTAGCCAGTTTATTCCCCGGCTGCTTCAGTTTTTGATTAATCGCTTTGCGAGTCCGGGGATGCGAGAGGTTTACGATAAAGTCTTTAGTCCCCATAACCAACTGATTGGCTGGGTGATTAGCCTGACGATTGGGGATATCGTGATTCTGATCTTGAGTCGAACCCGCTGGGGACGCTGGACAGAAGTTGCGTTTAGTCTATTGCTAACGCTGGCCATTGGCTGGCTGGGGTCGCGGCTGTTTAGGCAGTACTTTGACGTGTATCTGCTGGATGCTGCCGTGCGCAGGGGGCGCAAGGTCAATAGTGAATTGCTGGTCGTGGGCAAGTATGTAGCGAATTTTGCGATCGCAGTGATCACGATTTCCCTATTTGCTGAGACGCATGATTTTAATATCTTTGGCCTGTTTGCCAGTTTGGGGATCGGTGGACTTGCGATCGCATTTGCAGCCCAGAAAACGCTGGAGCAGCTACTGGGCGGCGTAGTGATCTACGTGGATCGCCCCTTCGTAGTGGATGACTATGTGGGGCTGCCCGATGGCACATTTGGCCGAGTGGAGTCGATTGGTTTACGATCCACGAAGATTCGAACCTCCGGCAAAGGAACGCTGGTGATCGTGCCTAACAGCGCTCTGAGTGAGGCCACGATTGAAAACTTCACGGGTGCCAAGAAGGTGATGTCGATTATCTATCTCAACTTCTATCGAATTATTCCCAGTGAAGAGGCGGCGCTGATTCGGCAGGTAATTCTGGAAAGTACGGGTGATATCTTCGGGATTGACTCTCGCAGTACCGATGTTACATTCCGCGAAGTGGAGCAAGGCAAGCGCAGCCAAGCTCAAATCACTTTTTTCATACTGGGTTCTGGCGAAGTCTCGATGGAACTGCGGCGGCAGCTCTTGGATATTGCTAACCAGAAAATTACCCAGCGGCTGAAAGAATATGGCATCGTCTTCGATATTGACGAGCCAACGATTTACGTTGATTCGCCAATCACAATTTGATCTGCCAATTAGTGTGTATAAACCGTTTGTGCTGCAAACGGTTTATACACACTAATCATGGGTTTTGAATAGAGTTTTGTCGCTACTCTGCATAGAGTTTGGCCGATTTTCTAGTTGGGTGCAAGATACAGTTTCAGCCTTTTATTCTCACAACTCTTCCAGTTATGCTTTCTGACCTCAATGACGTTCTACAGCTCAACCTACCGAGGCTCACCGGGGGTGAAGCGCCATCGGGAATTTATAGCGCTCTCATCTTCGCAGTTTTCATTGCGCTCTCGCTGCTGCTCGGTCGCTATACGCCCGGTATTGTCAAGCTGATCATCCATCGGGTCGCACCTAATAAGGTGGGTGAAATTTATGACAACCTGATCGATCCGGTCAAAGGGCCATTTCGCTGGGCGGGCACCTTCATCTTCATTTCGCTCTCAATGGTCTGGATTGAGAATAGCTTCAGCAGCCTGTATGACTTTTTTCAGCCGTTTCTCGATTTGGCTGTCATTGTTAGCGTAGCCTGGTTGGCCTCTCGCCTCTTCCGGCAAATCATTCGCATTTATGGGATTGAGCTACTGCGGCGCTGGGGCCGAGAGGTGGACGAGCTGCTGCTGGTGTTTGAAACCCTAGCGAACGTCATTATTGGTCTGTTTGCTGTGCTGGCTTTTGCCCAAAGCCAAAACTTTAATCTAGTCGGCCTGATCGCCAGTTTAGGAATCGGTGGACTTGCGATCGCATTTGCGGCTCAGAAAATTTTGGAGCAGTTGCTCAGTACGATTGTGCTGTACTTGGATCGGCCTTTTGTGCCCGGTGAATATATTCGGCTGGGCGATGGGCAACTGGGTCGAGTCGAGTCGATTGGTTTGCGATCGACTAAAATTCGCACGGCTGCCAAAAGCACACTGATGGTGCTGCCCAACTCCATCCTAGTCAACGTGGAAATTGAAAACGTCACGCGGGCTAAAAAGGTGATGGTGATGCTCTATCTAGATTTTTTGCGATCGCTGACGGAACAGGACGCGGCGCTGGTCAAGCAGGTAATTACCCGCAGCACCAATTCGCTGTTTGGCATCGACCCCGGCAGCACCAGCATTTCGTTCACATCTCACAACGGTCAGGCCATGCAGCGGGTGCGAGTTACGTTCTTCATTTTGGGTTCTAGTGAAAATTCAATCCAGCTGAGAAAGCGTCTGCTCGAACTGGCCAACGACAACATTTCTAAGCAGCTGTTGGAGTATGGGATTGAATTTACAATTCAGGATCCCACAATTTATGTGGAATCCCCCGTCACGATTTAGCGTAGCGAGCACGTTAGCTGTAACCCGGTTTAGCATCTTGTTCTGGACGTATTCTCAAGCACATCGTCGGCTTGCGAGAAATTGGCTGGTGAGAAATTGGCCCAACAATTTCCCCAAACCCACGAGATTATGATACAAGTGTACTATCCTGATTCAGGGTTACAACTCGCTCATCAAACTAGTCCGGTAGCAACGCCGTAATTTGATCGACAAACTCTTGATGATCCACTACGGGCTTGGAAATATAGCCATCCGCGCCGCTCTGGCTAAGGAAATTTTCGCGATCGCCTTCCATCGCGTGAGCTGTAACCAGAATGACGGGCAGGTTCGCCGTCTTGGGATTTGCCTTCAAAATCTGGGTGATCTTAATCCCATCTACGGGCTTGCCCTCGTACATACTGTGGGACAGCGACACATCCATCAAGATGATGTCTACTGTGCCGCTTTCGGCGATCGTCATCACCTCGTCAACGTTTTCGGTATGCTTAACGTTCATTCCGCCCCGTTTCGTCAAAATCTTAGAAAAGACGCGGGCATTGATTAGATCATCCTCAACGATGAGAACTGTTTTCATCCGTGCTCCCTTTCCCTACTGACATGAACTCTCTCTACCAAACGGCTACGCCCCGGATTCCTGATCAAAACTTGGGGATAATCTCAACAAACTGACGCTGAATATAAAGCGTCGACCATAAAGCAATGTCAAGCCATGTGGTTTGATACTACAGTGAAATTGACTATAACGACTCTGTCCAACTGGATCTTTAATCTGGATCTTTAGTGAAATCTGTGGTGAACCATGTTCAAACTATCGCTCTAACCCCTAAAATTAAACCCCCTGAGTCTGGAACCCTGTCGGCTAGCTTCCTGAACATCATATCTCTCCTAAAAACTTGATCCAGATGGTGAAGCAGTTGAAACCAGTAGACAAACCGCTAGTTGAACGGCAAAATTGCTAATCGCTGGCCCTGTCCATCCCTGTGGTCACTGTTGACAGCCTATGTTCAGTCGCTTAAATCTCCTTTAAGCCTGATTCCAACTGTTAGCCGGGGTTATGAAATTAAGCAAGCAGTGTACAAAGTTTAAACGTTTGAATTCGGAAGTTAGGACACACCCTCATGGCTGATCAGTTGAACATTCTTTCCTCGGGCCAGGTTGTTGCAACCGCACTCCACACCGAAGTGCAGCGATCGTACTTGGAATACGCCATGAGTGTGATTGTCGGACGGGCACTGCCTGATGTGCGCGATGGCCTGAAACCTGTGCATCGGCGGATTCTGTACGCCATGCATGAACTGGGACTAACCCCTGACCGCCCCTATCGCAAATGCGCCCGCGTTGTAGGGGACGTGCTGGGTAAATATCACCCCCACGGTGATCAAGCGGTTTACGACGCGCTGGTGCGGTTGGTGCAGGATTTTTCCAGCCGCTATCCGCTGCTGGCGGGACACGGCAACTTTGGCTCGGTGGATAATGACCCGCCTGCGGCCATGCGATACACCGAGACGCGGCTGGCATCGATTAGCCATGAGGCGATGCTGGCGGAAATTGGCGAAGCGACGGTGGACTTTACCGACAACTTCGACAATTCGCAGCAGGAACCAATTGTTCTGCCCGCCCAACTGCCGATTTTGCTGCTAAACGGCAGTTCCGGAATTGCGGTGGGCATGGCGACTAACATTCCACCCCATAATCTGGGCGAACTGGTAGATGGTCTAATTGCTCTGATTGATCGTCCAACTCTGTCGGATGAAAAGCTGTTTGAGCTGATTCCTGGCCCGGATTTCCCGACCGGCGGCGAAATCGTCAGCACGGATGGCATTCGAGATGCCTACCTGACTGGTCGTGGCAGCATTCCGGTACGCGGTATTGCTCAGTTTGAAGAGGTACAGGTTGGCCGAGGACGCCATCGCCGTAATGCGATCGTGATTACTGAGCTACCTTACCAGGTCAACAAGGCAGGCTGGATTGAGAAAATCGCGGATTTAGTCAATCAAAACCGAATTGAGGGAATTGCTGACATTCGCGACGAAAGCGATCGCGATGGCATGCGGGTGGTGATTGAACTGAAGCGGGAAGCTCAGCCGGATTTGGTGCTCAACACGCTGTACAAGCTGACGCCGCTACAGAATAACTTTGGCGCAATCCTGCTGGCGCTCGATCAGGGACAGCCGCGCCAGATGCCGCTGCGGGAGATGCTGCAGCACTTCCTGGATTTTCGGGAGGAAACGCTGACCCGCCAGTATCGCCACGAGCTGGAGCAAACGGAGCGGCGGATTCACCTGCTGGCGGGTTTGCTGACGGCTTTGGAAAACGTGGATCGACTAATTGACATTCTGCGGCAGGCTCCGGATGGCACCACGGCCAAGATTAATCTCCAGGATGAGTTCGACTTTAGCGATCGGCAAGCGGATGCGATTTTGGCGATGCCGATGCGGCGCTTGACTGGACTGGAGCGGCAAAATTTACAGAATGAGCACGATGAGTTAAATCAGCGAGTACAGGAACTGAATAACCTGCTGGATAATCGCAATGAGCTGCTGAAGGCGCTGAAGAAAGAGTTGCGATCGCTGAAAAAGCGGTTTGGCGATCCGCGCCGGACGCGGATTCAATCTGAAGCTGAGCGGGCGGAAGAAACCGAACGCTTAGCGGAAATTGTGGCGGAAGAAACG
Source organism: Thainema salinarum CENA647 (assembly GCF_057732415.1). Lineage (NCBI taxonomy): Bacteria > Bacillati > Cyanobacteriota > Cyanophyceae > Leptolyngbyales > Leptolyngbyaceae > Thainema > Thainema salinarum. The sequence continues at coordinate 3,636,758 of NZ_JBYJZJ010000022.1, read as the reverse complement.
GAAGAAGAGGTGGTGCTAGAATTCACCCATCGCGGCTATGTGCAGCGCCGTTCACCCCGCTCGTTTAAGCGGCAGCAGGCTAAGGGCGAGACACCTCTACGCCAGCTTGAGGAAGCCGATGATCATGTGACTCAGGTGGAAACAGCCAGTACGACGCAGGAGTTGCTGACGATTACCCAAAGCGGCAAAGCTTTCACGGTTGCGATCGCAGATATCCCAGTCACCTCACGTCAGTCGCGGGGCACACCGTTGATCAGCCTGCTGCCGCCTGCGGTGCATGGGGAGGAGCCGGAATCCCTAGTGATGCAGATGGTGCTGCCTACGGAATCAGAACGGCTAGAGGAACTGGATTTAGTGCTGCTTACTCAGCGGGGCAAAGTGAAGCGGTTGCCGCTGTCGGATTTTACTAACCTGACTGGACGGGGACTGACAGCGATTAAGCTCAAAGAGCCAGACCAGTTGATGTACGCCGTGCCCGTCGCCAGCGAAGATCAGCAAATTGTGGTGGCAACGTCGCTGGGGCGAGTGCTGCGCTTCCCGGTTGATGACGAGATGATTCCCCTCATGGGTCGCACGGCTCAGGGACAGTCGATCATGCGCTTACGCAAACAAGAAGAGATTATCGGCTGCATTGCCGCCGCAGAAATGGACAGTCTGCTGTTTGTCACGGCCAAAGGCTATGCCAAGAAAGTGCCTGCTAGTCTCCTAAAGCTGGCAACTCCAGACGGACGGATCGGGATGCCCATCTTCCAGTTCGCACTGAAAACCGATAGCCTAGCGGGTCTGTCTGTCGCTCAGCCCGATACGGAAGTGAGCTTGATGACCGATTGCGATCGCGTTGCCCATATTCGGATCGATCGAGTCCCCTTCTTTGGCAAGGATGGTCCTGGCGAGCGGCTAATTCGACCCGGTCGCGATGAGCAAATTACCGCTGTCTTTGCTCCGATTGTTGACTTAGAGCTATAGGGCTAAGGCCGCGAGTGTCGCCATGTTTGAAGGGAGATGCTCGCGGTCTGCTCCGGTGTGTTTACGTTTATTCACGTTACTTAAAAGAGGCGTTGCTTAATCTGAGTAGGAATTGGTGTATAAGGGTGATGCCTTTTCAGATCAACTCAGGCTTAGATGGAGCCATATATTCCAGATCTGACACGATGAGTCTTTGCCTCTATGACCCAGCTTGAAACTTGGCGCAGCCTCGCTGCTAACACATTAGAACCGCTTATCCGCCAGATTCCCAATGCGACACTGAACAATACGGATGCGCTCGTGGATGACCTGTTGCGATCGCTGGGGGGACAGCCACCTCGCCCGGCTGGTACTCAGCCCTATGTGGGGTTGTTCGGTCAAGACTCCGTGCAAAACTTACGCCGGAGGGCAGCGGCTGGTATTCGGATCTATCTGGAGCGACTCGATACGCCGACCGTTGTCACTGCCGATGAGCAGGCGGATCGGCTGATCCGTACTCTACGCGGTTTTGCTGTTGGGCGTCCAGAAGGGGTTTATCCCTATGAAGGACTGTATGGCTACACCGATGCCAATGTCAGTTCGTCTCAGCTGAATCTGTGGCGTCAACAGGCAGGCAATCGTCTCCAAGAACTCATCAGTGGCATTCCCAATTCTGATCCTACGCCTGCGGATGATTTGGCTGATAGTCTTCTCCGGGCTCTTGGCAGTCAGCCGCCTCGCCCACCGGGTCGTCGTCCCTATGAAGGGCTGATTATGTTGCCAAGTAGCGCACCATTCTTGGAGTATCGGCGTCGGGGAGCCAGTGCTCTCCAACTTTTTGTCGAACGCATTAGCGATCCGCGTCTGGGTTCTAAAGATGCCGTCGTGGATGATGTAATCCGCAAGATTTCGACCGTTACGGGTGTTGTCAACCTGCCGAGTCGGCCTATCAATCGCTTACCCTATGAAGGACTGTTTGGTCGTGATGAGGGGAATATTCAGCTCAGCCGCAATTTTACGCTACAAGATCTGATTCGTTCTGCAACGGCAGATCGGCTCGGTATTGATAACACTCCATCACCGGCAGTGGTTGCGAATTTGCGACGGCTGGTTCAGCAAATTTTACAGCCTGCTTGGGATGACCTGGGGCCGTTGACGATTACGTCGGGCTATCGCTCACCCCAGTTAAATGCGGCAGTGGGAGGAGTGCCTAATAGCGATCACCTTTCGGGCTATGCTGCTGATGTGGTGCCGGTCAATGGGGGAACTCGCCGCTTTGCGGAATGGGTGGTTGATAATGTGCCGTTTGATCAGGTGATCTTGGAGTTTGGAACGCTACAAAGTCCAGCTTGGATTCACGTCAGCGCTGACCCCGATAATCGTCGCCAAATTATTCGTCAAGATAGCAGCGGTTCCCGATTCATCACGCTCTGATTTGGTCTCTGATTTGATTGCTGTACAGCTTAGGAAAACATTGGCGATATCTGTAACTAACGACGACTCGCGATCGCTTGTCGTTATGATCAGTAAGGCAAGGTTTTGGATGTGCAGGTAGAGCTGTAGTCACATGAGTTAAGTCGTTAGAACACTCTGAAAACATTCAAACGTTTGAACGTTTGAATGTTGAATTTCGGAGATGTCTCGACCAAAGTGGCGGCGGCTGTAGTTGTGCTTGCACTCTTCCTGAAGAATTGCCAGTGATTGATATAGTTATGGATGTTCTTGGCTTTACTATGACGGATAGACAACCGATTCATGTAATTGGCGGCGGATTGGCCGGAACGGAGGCGGCATGGCAGATTGCGCGGGCTGGAGTGCCCGTTGTGCTGCATGAGATGCGGCCTGAGCGGTTGAGTCCGGCGCATCACAGTGAGCATCTGGCGGAGCTGGTGTGCAGCAATTCGTTTGGGGCAATGAGTAGCGATCGCGCTTCGGGATTGCTGCATGAAGAACTGCGGCGGCTGGGGTCGATTATTATTGCCAAGGCGGATGAGCATCATGTGCCTGCGGGGGGTGCGCTGGCGGTGGATCGGGGCATCTTTAGCCAGGAGCTGACGGAGACATTAGCAAACCATCCGCTGATTGAGCTGCGGCGGGGAGAATGTCCGCAGATTCCGACGGATGGGGTGGCGGTGTTGACCTCGGGGCCGCTGACGACGGAGGCGCTGGCGGATGATTTGCAGCGCTTCACGGGCATGGAGTACATGAGCTTTTTCGATGCAGCTAGTCCAATTGTGGTGGGCGAGTCGATCAATCAGAACGTGGCATTTTTGGCGTCGCGCTATGACCGGGGAGAGGCAGCTTATCTAAATTGCCCGATGGATAAGGAAGCGTATCTGCGCTTTTGGCAAGAGCTGTGTGCGGCGGAACAGGCAGAGCTGAAGGACTTTGAGCGGGAGACGGCTAAGTTTTTTGAGGGCTGCCTGCCGATTGAGGAAATGGCGAAGCGGGGTGAGGATACGATGCGCTATGGGCCGCTGAAGCCTGTGGGGCTGTTTGATGCGCGGCTGGGCGATTTTCGCGATCCGATGAATAAGGATAAGAAACCCTATGCGGTGGTGCAGCTAAGGCAAGAAGATAAGGCAGGACAGCTTTGGAATATGGTAGGATTCCAGACCAACCTGCGCTGGGGCGAGCAGAAGCGAGTGTTTCGGCTGATTCCGGGACTGGAAGAGGCGGAGTTTGTGCGGATGGGCGTGATGCACCGCAATACGTTTATTAATTCGCCGGAGCTGCTGGAGACGACGCTCCAGTTTCGCAAGCGACCAACGCTGCTGGCGGCGGGGCAACTGGTAGGAACGGAAGGCTATACGGCGGCGACGGCGGGAGGCTGGCTGGCGGGAACGAATGCGGCGCGAGTTGCCTTGGGTAAACCTGTGGTGACGCTGCCGGAAACCATGATGATGGGGGCGCTGTTTGACTTTATCAGTACGGCTTCTCCGAAGCATTTTCAGCCGATGCCGCCAAATTTTGGCATTCTGCCGGAGCTGCCAACAAAAATTAGGAATAAGAAAGAGCGCTATGGCAAATATCGCGATCGCGCTTTGGCCGATTTGAATGAGTGGGCTAGCCAGCACCAAATTGAGCTACAGATTGAGCGGCAGTCTGCAGCCCTGCCTTAAGACGGGCATTGCTTAAGCTGGATGCATACCTGAAATCAGCCATCGCCCAGGACAAGTTCGGCGACGGCGATGGCTAGGAGATCTGGCTGGATAGGTTTGGCAATATGCTTTTGAAAGCCGTTGTCCAAGGCACGTTGATAATCTTCGGCCCGGACGTAGGCAGTAACTGCGATCGCAGGTGTTTGGCCGCCCTGCTCGGCAGGTAAGGCGCGAATCTGGCGGATGAGGGTGTAGCCATCGATGTCGGGCATGCCAATGTCACTAATGAGAATATCGGGTCGTAGGGCGGGCAGATTGTCGAGCACTTCTGTGGCGGAGGCAAATGCTGTGACGGTTGCACCGTACTGCTCAAGTAGCACTTTGACCAAGTCTAGGGAATCGGCACTGTCATCGACCACCATGATCTGAATTCCGGTTAAGTCAATTTCAGGAACTGCAGATTGGGTGGGCTGAAAGCGCGTCCGTCTAGTTTGAAGAATGGGAAGTTTTACAGTAAAAGCGGCTCCTTGACCTTCACCGGGACTGTCGGCTGTGACCTGGCCATTGTGAGCTTTTACGAGATAGTGGACAATGGCCAGACCTAAGCCTAAGCCGCCGAACTGACGAGTAACCGAGGTGTTTTCTTGCCGAAATGAGTCAAAAATGTGTGGCAAAAAGTCGGGCTGGATGCCGATGCCCGTGTCGGTCACGACAATTTGAGCTTGATCCTCTAGCTGGGTGAGATAGACTGCAACTTGGCCGTTTTCGGGAGTGAATTTAATTGCATTGGTGAGCAAGTTCCAGAGAATCTGCTGCAGCCGAGCGGTATCGCCTCGGATTTGGTCTGTTTCGGATAGGTGAGTTTGGATGGTAATGTTTTTGGCGTCAGCCAGGGTTTGAACGGTTTCGATGGCGGCGGTAATGACAAATACGGGATTGACGGGGCCGATTTTGAGCGTCAGCTTGCCGCGCAAGATGCGGCCCACATCAAGGAGATCATCAACCAGCTGAGCCTGCAATCTGGCGTTGCGCTCAATGGTGGATAAGGCACGCGCCGTTACATCAACGTCAAATTCTTTGGTTTGCAGAAGTTTGGCCCAGCCGAGGATGGGATTGAGGGGCGATCGCAGTTCGTGGGAGAGGATGGCTAGAAACTCGTCTTTGATGCGGTTGGCTCGTTCGGCATCTTGGCGAGCGGCATACTCGCGCTGAAGGAGCTGTTCCCTTTCTTCTTCTTGCTGCTTGCGTTCTGAGATGTCCATATCGACGCCAGTCATTTTGATCGGATGGCCAGCGTCGTCGTAGAAAACTTGCCCTAGTCCCAGTGCCCATCGCACAGTGCCATCGGGTTTGATGAAGCGAAATTCGATGTTGTAATCCTCGTGCTGGTAGAGGGCGTGATGAATGGCCTGCTGCACTCTGAAGCGATCATCAGGGTGAATCATGGCTATCACGGTCATGTAACGACCATTAAAGCTACCGGGAGACATGCCGAATAGGTGTTCTAGGTTGGTTGACCAGTTGACTTGGCCAGTTTGAATATCCCAGTCCCAACTGCCCATTTTGGCGGCTTTCATGGCCAGGTTAAGCCGTTCCTGACTTTGCTTTAGGGCAAGTTCGGCCTGTTTGCGATCGCTAATGTCAACGGTTGAGCCAACGACGCGGATGACCTGTCCTTGCTGATCTCGAATGACACGACCGCGATCCCAGACGGTGACCCAATGGCCATTGTGGTGGCGAATGCGATACTCTGACTCGAATAGTCGGTCGGTGCTGGTTAGAAGTTCCTGGGTTCGCTGCTGGATATGAGGTCGATCATCGGGGTGAATTTGGTCGTACCACCAAGTTGATGTAGGTGGAGTGGCTGCGGGAGACATGCCGATTAGATCGAAGAGTTTTTCAGAACGGTAGATCTCGTTCGTTTCTAAGTTCCAGTCATAGACGAGACCGTTAACGGCTCCCATCGCTAAACGGAACCGTTCGGCTAATCGCTTTTGCTGATCGATATCGGTGATGGTGCCAATCCAGCCGATGATTTGGTCTTGGTCGTTGCGGGTAGGGGTGCCGCGATTGATGAACCAGTGGTAAACCCCATCCCAGCGGCGAATGCGATGTTCAATTTCAAAGGTTGTGCCGTTGGTAAGGGATTGGCTCCATTGGTGAAGAGTGCGATCGCGATCAGCGGGGTGAACCACACTGACTCCGGCCATACCCATTGATGCGGCTTCACTTAAGCCTGTGTAGTCATACCAGCACTGATTCCAATAATTCACGACTCCAGTTGCATCAGCAGTCCAGACCATAAGTGGCATGGCTTCGGCCAATATTTGCTGCTGCTGCATGTTGGCGGCTGTTTGGCTTAACTCCAGCTCTAGCTGTTTGCGATCGGTAATGTCGCGCCAGGAGGCGACAAAGCCATCATTGAGTTTAGTGGCTCGGATATCAAAGGCTCGAATCAACCGCTGACCGCTATAAAAATCATCGTAAATCAGCGACTCTTTGATCAGGGGCTGTCCGGTTTCGACCAGTTGACAATATTCATTAAACAGTTCCGATTCGCGATGACCGGGCAGGACTTCACAGAGACCTCGACCAATTTGAGCTTCTCGGGGCAACTGATTGTTTTGACAAGCGGCAGTGTTGAGATAGTCAATGCGAAAGTCAATAATGCGTCCTGCATCGTCTCGCATGGCGGTGAAAATGCCAAAGCAGTCCATCATGTTTTCAACGGAGGTCTGGAACTGCTCGCGACTTTGTTCCAGTGAGCGCTTGAGTTCAGCATTTTCGATGGCGGTGCGGAGGGACAAGCACAGAGTGTCGGGGGTGAGCTGATCTTTGACGAGATAGTCGGCGGCTCCAGCCTTAAGGGCGGCTACTGCGGATTGGATGTCTTCATTCCCAATCATGACGACTGGCGGACAGGTGTTGCCGAGCTGAAGTTGGAAACGACTCAGCAGATTTAAGGAGTCTATCGGGGGCAGATGAGCCTCTAGAAGAATGCCGTCAAATTGCTGGGACCGACAGACTGCTGGAATTTGGACATTGTATGACTCTTCCACGACGCGGTAGGAAACTGTGGCATCTTGCTGAAGCAACTGTGCATAGCTGTCATTGTTCTGACCCTGTCCGCGAATTTCACCAATTACGAGGACACGCCAATCCGGAGTTGTCATATCTTTCTGCAGCGAGACTCAAATTTCGTACCCAAATATTACTCTGGTTTTGGCAAGTTAGTAAGTCGAGATGGCTACTGAAACGGCTAGTTCTTGGGTGTGGACGTTTCCAAGGAGGTGATTTACATCACACTATTGTTTGGCAGAATTGTTTGGCTGATTGAGTATCAAATATCGACATGAGACTCATTTGACTTATTTCAAGTCTTGTGGTGATACTTGCAAGACTTGAAGCGATAATTTGTGTGAGTTTCTAGTTAGAAACCGGGTTTCTTCTACTGGTGTTAAGCAAAATGATTTAGCTAACATAGAAAACCCGGTTTCGTGAGTTATTCAGTTGTTCAATATTTTTAGCAGCAGCCTTCGGTGTAGATTTCACAAACTCCTAAGGCGTTCCAGGTTTGAGGGCCAACAATTCCATCGACTAGAACGCTTGGATCGTGCTCATTTCCTCTAGCTTGAAATTCTCGAACGGCGGCTTCGGTCTTGGGGCCGAAGAAACCATCTACACGTAGGTTAAAGCCAGAGAAATTTAAGCGGCGCTGTAGAAATTCTACAATGTCTTCTGGCCGGCTTTGGCGATCGTTGCGACGCAGAATAGGAAGGCGGTGGCAAGAGATAGGAGGTTGAGTAGGGGCAGTTGATTGCATTGCTTGATTCCTTTTGATTAGGGGGCTTTGGATGTAAGCGTTGATTGCTTACATGATGAACTACCTGTGCCAAACTGCTTTTTCCTGAAGGTTGATTGAACATTACTCGCATCGGGCAATCTATTTTATTGCTTACGAAATTGATCGATAAATACTTGTAGATAAGCTGATTTTTTAGAATTTTTTTGTGCCATTCGCTGGAGTTTGAGGTGTAGGTGCTCATAAGAAGAAACTGCGATCGCAGTTTCTTATGAATCCATCAGTCGAGTTATCGAGATAGAGTTTAGGAACAGTTCTAGAGCGTTAGTTAACAGCACTCAGAAAGTTGAACGCTTTGTTTCAATTTGAGACTAGATTACCTCGATTTGAGTCTCGTGAAAATATTTATGAGACTTGTTTTTGGACTAAGCTACAAGAAGATCAGAAGGCAAAATTTGGGCACAGTAAAAACCGAGGTTCTCTGTTGATTTGAGTGGTGTGCTCAAGTCGTTAAAGAACCCCGGTTTTTGGAGATTAGTTGGAAATTAGATTGAGACGATAACTGTTTATCGGTGATGATGCGCTAGCTATGCACCGACGCAAGCGCCTAGCGCGCCCCAGGTTCGAGGCCCAACGATGCCATCTACTAGAAACGATAGATCGTGGTCATTAACCCGTTCTTGGAATCCTTTGACGGCGGCTTCGGTTTTAGGCCCAAAGTAACCATCGACTGTGAGAGGAAAACCGTAGTAATTCAGATAGCGCTGTAGCACTTTGACATCTTCGTTGGGTGTGCGTTGCCGATCATTGCGACGTAGAACAGGTAGGCTACGGCAAGCGACGGGGCCACGGCTGGGGGCAGTTGATTGCATGATTTTATTCCTTATTGTTTAGGGGGCTTTGGATGTAAGCGTTGATTGCTTACATCGTGAACTACCTGTGCAAAACGGTCTTTTCCAAAAGAACTGGATGAATAGTACTCAACATGGGCGATTTGATGGGTGGGCTGCGAAACGGAGAGGTGGAGGAGTGTAGTTAGGTTGCTGTTTTGAGAAACCCGTTCTTGTTGGGTAATAGGTACTGGGTGTTAGTTTCTGAGTGTCGATTGCTGAGAATGGGTTTGTATCCGCAGTTCCGAAAGACGGTCTGAAGGCGATATCTATCTTACAATGAGTCTATTAAATGCTTTTTTGAGTCCAGATTTTGGGATTGCGAGTCTCAAGTCAAGATTAAATATTTAGGATTTGGGTGGAATTAGAAATCGGATTATGGCGTGTGTTTCCGTATTGGTTTGGTTAGGGTAAGGACATGCAGCTTAATTTATTGGCTTTGGATGGAGAGGTGCCGCTAGTGCGGTTTTATCCTGATTTTTTGAGTGTGGCGGAGGCGAATCTGTTGCTGCGGCAGAGTTTGGAGTTGGACTGGCAGCAGAATCAAATTCGGATGTTTAATCGCTGGATTCCGCTGCCGCGCTTGGAGATTATGTTTGGCGATTCAGCGGATTATCGGTATCTCTACAGCGGTTCGGTGGAGGTGGAGGCGCGGTCGTGGGATGAGGCTGTGTTTTTGCGGGGGCTACGCGATCGGCTGGAAACGTTTACGGGTTACGGCTATCAGGTTGTGTTTGGCAATCAGTATCGTTCGGGACGCGATCATATGGGCTATCACTCGGATGATGAGCCGAGTTTGGGGGTGAAACCTGCGATCGCATCGGTGAGTTTGGGGGCGACGCGGGTGTTTAAGTTGCGATCGCGGTTTGGTAAGGCTAAGCCTATGAGCTATGAGTTGACGCATGGATCGCTGCTAGTGATGGAGCCGGGATGTCAGGAGGCGTATCAACATGCCGTGATGAAGACGGCGAGGGATGTGGGGGTGAGGGTGAATTGGACGTTTAGGCCGTATGGGGGATAGGGGTAGATGGGTGGATGGGTGGATGGGAAATTAAAGTGAAGCTGTCATCGTCAAAACTCTAAATGGCTTTGTGATACTTCATCAGAAATACGGTTAGCGGTAAGGCAACGTAGACGTATGAGCGTAGATTCATGGGGTATGTCAAATAGATTGTGTCAAAGGTAAAAACTCAAGTTGGAAAGCGATCGCTGAATTCAATCGCGAAGCGGTTGAGAGCGGGTTTCCAGTCGCGAATGGGCATGGTCCACTTTTTGGCAATATTTTGAATTGCCAAGTAGATAACTTTTAGGGCAGATTCATCGGTTGGAAAAGCTCGGTGGTTTTTAATCACCTTTCTAAGAGTCATATTCATCGATTCAATCGCATTGGTCGTATAGATTGCTTTACGAATCTCCGGTGAAAAAGCAAAGAAGGGAATAATCCGCTGCCAATGATGAAGCCAAGACCTGCTAATGGTTGGATATTGCTGGTCCCACTGCTCGGCAAACTCAACTAAGCGCTGCTCTGCTTCAGTCTCAGTGCTGGCCGTGTAAATCAGCTTGAGGTCTGCTGCAACCGCCTTACGGTCTTTGTAGGACACATAGCGGAGTGAATTTCGTACCATGTGAACAATGCACAACTGCACCTGGGTTTGAGCAAAGACCGCTTCAATGGCATCGGGAAAGCCAGTGAGGCCATCACAGCAAGCGATGAAGATGTCTTTGAGACCCCTATTTTGCAGCTCTGTGAGCACTTGAAGCCAAAATTTGGCAGACTCGTTCTGGGTCATCCACATCCCCAAGAGTTCTTTGGTGCCAGACAAGTTAACCCCAAGCGCCAAGTGAATCGCTTTGTTGATCACCCGCCCGTCTTGTCTGACTTTGACCACGATGGCATCAAAATAGACGATGGGATAAACCGGGTCGAGCGCGCGATTTTGCCAAATTTTACGCTCCGTTTCAACCGCATCCGTGACGTTCGAGATCAGCCCGGCTGAGACCTCAACGCCATACAGGTCTTGCAGTTGAGCCTGAATGTCACGGGTACTCATGCCCCTGGCATAGAGGGACAAGATCTTGTCATCAAAGCCCTCGAAGCGGGTCTGCCCCTTCTTGACGATGATGGGTTCAAACTCACTGTTGCGGTCACGGGGAACATTGATTTGAGCTTCTCCAAACTCCCCTTTGATGGTCTTCTTGCTGTGGCCGTTGCGGCGGTTACGAGTTGGCTTGACGTCGCTTTCAGGCTCCGCCTGTTGCTCGTCCAGATGGGTTTTCATTTCCGCATTCAAGCAGCGTTCCACCAAAGCCGCCGTGAGCTGCTTAAGAATCCCTCCATCCCCCAGCAGGTCTTCGGGATTCTGATAGCCTTTAAGCAATTCATCCAGGAGTTCAGGTCGAAAAGTCATAGTACGAGTCTCTTAGGTTCAATAGTTCATTAGATCTCATCTCTGACCTTTGACACAATCTAATTTACAATCCCGATTCATGATCCACACTGTTTGTAGATACGTACTTCAACTTCTGCAAAACTTGTGTTGTAAATTTAGTCTCGGATTGAGACTAACGGGTATTGAGCAGGGTCTCAAATAAGTTAGATTGAGTCTCGTTACAAGAATATAAAACTTGATGGTGCGAGGTGCGATCGCGTTTTTGGCTCATGCAGTAAGCTATGGCATGGGCTAATCTAAGTTGAGATCGGATTGAAAATTGCCTCAAAATAGTCCGAAAATTTTAGTCCAATTTTAGTCCAGCAAAATTACGTGATGGCTAAAAGCCTTAATTCAACAAGATCGTAAGCCTTTGACTATTTGCCTGACCCGCAATTAATCAAGGGCGGTTCTGAAGGTGCGATCGCAACCTATCCCCTCAAAAGCGCAAATGCAATAAAACCAAATCAGCATCTACAATAACCAAGCTGATCACCTTTTTGAGTAGAAATCAGAGTCACGACAGTCTCGCCACGAGACTTGTTTTAACATCGGATAGTCTCAAATCGAGAAAAATCAAAGCCCATCTCCTGCGGGAGAGGGGTTTGGGGTGAGGGCTAATTTAGCGATTATCGATCTGTTCCTTTACCCATTCACGAATCGCTCGCCGCAGTGCCAGCCTACCCTGCCCCCGATACTCAGCAATTAACCCTGGCAATTCTTGAATCTTCAGTGATGGAAAAACTTGGCTTTGCTCAACCTGAACGTACTGATCACCTTGCAACAAATAAATGCTTAAAACACCTGTGTCATAGCACCAAATTTCTGGCACTCCTAATCGCACATAAATCGGTAACCGATTCAGCGATCGACTGGTTAAGTCAATTTCCAAAGCTAAATCAGGCGGCGGATCTTGGGTTAAATCAAAGGTCAGCTTGCCCCGCACAAGGGCTTCATTTTGAAAATAAAAGCAGTTATCCGGCTCTAGCCCCGCTTGCTCTGCTTGCTTTCGCCAAGTCGTTGAGCCATAGCTTTCATAGTCTAGATCCAGTTCTTCACAGATATCTTTGACAGCATCACTAATTGTTTCTTTGAAATATTCGTGTTCAGGTAAGGGAGCCATGATTTCTAACACACCCCTGTCATAAGCGATCCGAGTGCCGCGATGATTGCCTAGTTCGACCAAAATTGCCTCGAACTCAGCCCAGCTCACATTCCGCAGCAGCAAGCGCTGCCCCGGCGGAACATCCAGTTGTCCAAGCTGAATCGCAACCATCGCCATCACTCCCTGACTCGGAAACGCGGTGTTACTTAATCTTAGTTTGTGGTTTCAGTCTCAGACCTTCTGAAACTTGCCTTTTGGGTTGACGAACAATCCGGAGCCAATAAATCTAAATGGGTAGTTTAGTATGAGTTAAAAATACAGGCTCGACGGCAATGGCGAACGAAGAACAGCTTGCTTTGCTGAAGCAAGGCAGCAAAGTTTGGAATCAGTGGAGGAAAGATAATCCTGATGTAGCGATTGATCTTCTCCATGCCAACCTCAGTGATGCAGACTTAAGTCTCGCGAATCTTTGCAATGCTGACCTCCGTAATGCCAACCTTTGCAAATCAAATCTCCGTAGAACTAATCTGAGTGCCGCCAATCTCAGTGGTGCCAATCTCAGTGGTGCAGATCTCCGCAAGGCAAAACTGAGTAAAGCGAACCTCAGCTTTACCAACCTCCATAAAGCAGATCTCAGCTCTGCCAGCCTCGACTTCGTCAATCTCAACTCTGCCAGACTCAGTTTTGCCACTATCAATCATGCCAGCCTCTGCAATGCCGACCTAAGCAATGCGGATCTTAACAACGCCAGGCTTACCAAAACAGACCTCCGTAATGCCATCCTTCGAAGTGCGATTCTGCACGGTGTCTTCCTTAAATCTATCAATTTAAGCAACGCTGACCTTAGTTTTGCCAACTCTACTTGCAGCAATCTGAGCGGAACTAATCTGAGCAATGCAAATCTCCAAAACACCGTCCTTCGCTCTGTCAGTCTCTACAACGCCATCCTTTGCAAGGCTAACCTACGAAATGCAAATCTCCAAAACACCGTCCTTCGCTCTGCTAAGCTCCAAAATGCTATCCTTTGCTCTGCCAACCTCAAGAACACTAATCTGAGTGACGCTAATCTGAGCGATGCTAATTTGAGTGACGCTAATTTGAGTGACGCAACCTTAAGCAACGCAGTCCTAAGTCAGGCTAATTTATGCGGAACTGATCTTAGAGGCGTTAACTTCTGTAACCTCAACCTTAGCCACCTCAATCTTAGTAACGTTAACCTTGTTGGGGCTCAGGTACTCTATGCAAATTTTACTGAAGCAACATTGACTGGAGCTTGCATTGCAGATTGGCAAGATGGTAGTTCAACCATTCTTGAAGGAGTTAAGTGCGACTATATTTTTCGCACCTATGATGAGAAAGAGCAAAAATTTACAGGCCGTCTCCCAGTAGACCCTGAAAGCACCTTTGCTCCAGGCGAATTCACTCAGCGCTTCCAAATTATCGCCAGTGCCCTCGAAACCATTGATATCACTTTCACTGACGGTATTGACTGGAAAGCCTTTTTCCAATCCTTCCAAGACCTCCGCCGCCAGCGTCCCGATCAAGACATCTCCATTCAAGGCATGGAGCGCAAAGGCCAAGCCTTCATTGTTCGCCTAGAAGTTGAAGCCAATGTCGATAAAGCCGCCATCGAAACCCAAATCAAACAGCTCTACGCCAATCAGTTAGCTGCACTAGAAGCTCAATACGAAAAGCAGCTAAAACTACAGGGTGTCCATCTAGAAGACGCCCGCCGCACAATAGAAAAAGAACGGCAAGAAAAAGCAACTTTAATGGGGATTATGGCAACAATGGCAGAGAACCAAGGGCCAAAATATGACATGCGCGGCACCCAGTTTGCCGGAGGCTTTGCCGAAACCGTTAACGGCAACCAAAACGGCGGCATTATTAACAACTACGGCCAAAACACCGATGATATCCTCTGCCTCCTTACCTCCCTGCGCGACCTATCCCAAAGTTTTCCAGACGATCAAAAGGTTGAAGCCGAGATAGAACTCGATGCCTTAGAAGCCGATCTCAACAAACCCGAAAAGCCAGAACCCAAACGACTCAGCAAACACCTCAAACGCCTGATCGCCGCCGGAACCGCCACTGCCACTATTGCCGGAGGAGCCGTCACCTTTTCCGATAACATCAACCAGTTCGCCGACAACGTATTTGAGCTAGGCGCAAAGCTCGGCCTTACCCGAGAAGATATTCAAAACTAGACCAATTTGCCCTCACCCTAAATCCCTCTCCCGCAGGAGCTACTGTTTATACATAAGTCTCCTAGACTTCGTTTCGACGTTGAGATCCCCCCTTGCCCCCCTTAAAAAAGGGGGAATTGGCTCAAAGTCCCCCCTTTTTAAGGGGGATTTAGAAGGACTATTCAGGATGTGTATAAGCAGTAGCCCGCGGGAGAGGGACTTTGATCCGGCTCCTCTTCTCCCGTGGGAGAAGGGGTTGGGGGATGAGGGTAGACAACGAATTTTTGGTAGATAGTTCTTCGTCTTGCATTGAGACTAGATTGATTTGCCAGTGGACTCAATGCAATCCGCGCAAGACTCAAAGTAAGACAAAAGCCGTCAACGAGCTATTTCAGGTTGCGATCGCAATCCCCTATTGCTTTATCCACCATCGCTTTCTATCCAAACTCGTAGCCCTGATCGACCCAGTAGTGCCAATCTGAAATTGCTTGTTGCGTCTCCTCATCTGCTTCGGTCGCCTCTAGCTGAATCAATGGCACCGCCAGCACATCACCGTCCCAGTTAATCTCCACAAACATTTCCCGCTCGCACTCCTCCTCCGGTGCCATGCCCACCACTTCAACCGTTTCACCCTCCTTCAAAGGAGAAATCCGTCGCTTACCCACACAAACCGCCGTAAACGGACACTGCATCGTATCCTGTAAATAGTAATACCAGCCCATCGCCTGCTCCTCTGGGCCATAGGCATCCACCACAATCTCCATCGTGATCCGCTCTTCCCGCTTCGCATCCCGATTCATTTTGGCCATAACAGCGTTCTCCATCCGCTACAAAGAACTACACCCAGATTAAAACGCGATCGCATTGCGCGAACAAAGTGCGATCGCACTAACTTTTGGGATAAACCGTAGCTGGCATGGAGCAAATCTATCCATCTTTTTGTTGAAAACCCGCACCATCAGTCACAATAGAACTCTAGAGTTGTAAATTCTTGTAATTATCTTTCGCGAAACCCTGTCATGGCTACTTCCCCTTCTGCTCAGAAACTTAAAAAGCTCAGTGGCGCTCAAATCCGCCAGCAGTTTCTAGACTTCTATGCAGCGAAGGGACACCAAATTTTGCCGAGTGCCTCGCTGATTCCAGAAGACCCCACCGTTCTGCTGACGATTGCGGGAATGCTGCCCTTCAAGCCAATCTTTTTGGGACAGCGCGAGGCCGAGTGCGATCGCGCCACCACGTCACAGAAATGTATCCGCACCAACGACATTGAAAACGTGGGCCGCACCGCGCGGCACCATACCTTCTTTGAAATGTTGGGCAACTTTAGCTTTGGTGACTACTTTAAAGAACAAGCGATTAAGTGGGCTTGGGAACTGTCCACGACGGTCTTCAACCTGCCGCCGGAACGGATCGTACCCAGCGTTTATGAAGAAGATGACGAAGCCTTTGCCATCTGGCGCGACGTGATTGGCATTCCCGAACACCGCATTCAGCGCATGGGCAAGGACGATAACTTCTGGGCAGCGGGGCCAACCGGGCCGTGCGGGCCATGCTCGGAGCTGTATTACGACTTTCATCCCGAACTGGGTGACGACACGATTGACCTGGAAGACGACACTCGCTTTATCGAGTATTACAACCTCGTCTTCATGCAGTACAACCGCGATGCCGAGGGCAATCTGACGCCGCTGAAGAACCAAAATATTGACACGGGTTTGGGCCTGGAGCGGATGGCGCAGATCCTCCAGCAGGTGCCGAATAACTATGAAACTGACCTAATTCTGCCGATTATCGACGCAGCAGCAGAACTAGCGGGTATTCAGTACGGCAAGAGCGACGAGAAGACTAAGGTGTCGCTCAAGGTAATCGGCGACCACATTCGGGCTGTGATGCACCTGATTGCCGATGGCGTGTCGGCGTCAAACGTCGGACGTGGGTACATCCTGCGCCGTTTGATTCGGCGGGTGGTGCGCCACGGGCGGCTGATTGGCATTGAGGGCGAGTTCACTACCAAAGTAGTAGAAACGGCGATTCAAATTTCCGAAGAAGCTTATCCCGCTGTGCGCGATCGCGAATCGGCGATCAAATCCGAACTGCAGCGGGAAGAGTCGCGCTTTCTAGAAACCCTGGAGCGAGGTGAAAAGCTGCTGGCCGATATTATTGCTCGCGGCGACCAGCAGATTTCCGGGGCCGATGCCTTTACGCTGTATGACACCTATGGCTTCCCGCTAGAGCTAACTCAGGAAATTGCTGAGGAGCAGGGTCTGACCGTTGACCTGGTTGAGTTTGAAGCCGAGATGGAGGCGCAGCGGCGGCGCTCGAAGGATGCCCATGAAACGATTGACTTGACGATTCAGGGCAGCCTAGACAAGCTGGCCGAGCATGTTCACGCCACAGCGTTTCTGGGCTACACGGATTTCTTAGGACAATCTCAAGTCGTGGCCCTGCTGGCAGGTGGTCAGCAAGTCGAATCTGCCAGCGCTGGCGATGAGGTGCAGGTTGTCCTCGACCAAACGCCGTTCTACGCAGAGTCCGGTGGTCAAATCGGCGATCGCGGCTATCTGTCCGGTGACACCGTTGTGGTGCGGATCGAAGATGTCCAGAAAGAGTCGGGCATTTTTGTCCACTACGGTCGGATTGAGCGCGGCACGCTGAACCTGGGCGATACGGTATCGGCGCAGATTGACCGGGCTTGTCGGCGACGGGTACAGGCCAACCACACCGCAACTCACCTGCTGCAAGCGGCACTGAGAAAAATTGTTGATCCGAATGTCTCTCAGGCGGGTTCACTCGTCGCCTTTGACCGACTCCGCTTTGACTTCAATTGTCCCCGCGCGGTCACTACTGACGAGCTGCAGCAGATTGAAGACCAAATCAACACTTGGATTGCTGAAGGTCACGTGGCTGATATTGTTGTCATGCCGCTGGAGGAAGCCAAAGCCAAAGGTGCGATCGCAATGTTTGGCGAAAAGTATGACGCAGAAGTGCGGGTGATTGACTTCCCCGGTGTCTCAATGGAGCTGTGCGGCGGCACCCATGTGACCAACACGGCAGAAATTGGTCTGTTCAAGATCATCTCCGAGGCTGGTGTCGCTTCTGGCATTCGCCGGATTGAAGCCGTAGCTGAACCTGCGGTGCTGGATTACCTCAAAGTGCGCGATGACGTGGTGCGCGATCTGAGCGACCGCTTTAAGGTCAAGCCGGAAGAGATTCCTGGTCGCGTGGCGGCATTGCAAGACGAGCTGAAGGTGACGCAGAAGCAGCTCGATGCCGCGAAATCAGAACTTGCGATCGCACAATCGGATCAGCTCTTAGCCAAGGCTGAAAATATCGGCGGATTTAACGTTTTGGTCGCTCAACTAGATGCCGATGCCGATGCGCTGAAGACGGCAGCCGAGCGGCTCTCGCAGAAGCTGGGCGACAGTGCCGTTGTCCTGGGTTCGATTCCAGAAGCAGGTAAGGTGAGCCTAGTAGCCGCATTTAGTCCGGCAGTGAATAAGCAAGGCTTGCAGGCGGGCAAATTCATCGGCGGCATTGCCAAGCTGTGCGGCGGTGGCGGTGGTGGTCGTCCCAACCTGGCCCAAGCGGGGGGTCGCAATCCCGATCAGCTTCCTGCCGCTCTAGAGGCTGCACGGGAGCAGTTAGCGACAGAGCTGGCTTAACCCAAACCAACAGATAGTCCTCAAAAGGTAATGATTTTGGGGTGCGTGGGCACCGCCCACACACCCAAAAATCATTACCTGAATACCATTACCAAGAAAAACATTGTCAGATGTTAGCTAGAGCTCAAACAAGCTTTGTATATCTCTGTGATCAGAACCCACAGGAGTTCTGAATGAACTTCTACACTGAAAGAGACAGATGAGGATCAACATATGGTTTTACGCCTGCTCACACTGCCAATTTTAGGGCCGATCTATGGTGTCACCTGGGTTGGCGACAAGATTTTAGAACAGGCCGAAGTTGAACGCGACGATACCGAAAACCTGCAAAAGCGTTTACTCGCTCTACAGCTAGCCTTCGATATGGGCGAGATTGAAGAGGAGGAATTCGAGGAGCAGGAAGAAGAGTTGCTGTTGGCTATTCAGGCAATGGAAGACGAAAAGCGAGCCAATCAAGCAGCAGACGATTAGCTTAATTGCCAGATTTTGACTAGTCCCTCCCAATCGCCACTGACCAGCAACTGACCATTGCAGCTAAAATCGACCGACCAGATCCAACTGCGGTGTTCATCCAAAGCAGCCAGCAGTTTGCCAGTGGTGGAGTGCCAGAGGCAAATGGTTTTGTCTTGTCCAGCCGTAGCCAGAACGGGCTGGCTTGGATGAAAAGCCAGCGTTGTCAAAGCACGAGTCGAAGGTTGAGCAGAATCGTCCGTTGGACGGTTGGTTGAAGACTGAGACTGGCTGTCATCCGCAGATCGCGCGGTTGCTGGCGGAGTAAACGCACCCAGTTGATCACCGATCGTCCACTTCCAGAGTTTGGCAACACCATCTGCACCGCTGCTAGCAATGCGATCGCAGTGGTGCGGATCAAACGCAACAGACCACACTTCGCCGTTATGCGCCTCAATGGGTTGGCTCGAGGCTCCCGTCGTGACTTGCCAAATGCGAACTGTGCGATCGCGACTGCCAGAGGCTAAATAGCGACCATCGACACTAAACGCTAGGGTGCGAATCCAATGGGTATGCCCAGACAGCACCTGTGCAGGTTCTGTGGACGGGGACTGAACATGCCAAATTTTAATCAGGCAGTCTTGGCTACCTGTGGCAATCAGTTGACCATCAGGACTGAAGGCAACTGTCCCGACCCAAGCAGTATGGGCTTGCCAGGTTCGCCGTAGTTCCCCGGTGCGCGTATCCCACAGGCGTAACGTGCGATCGCTACTTACACTTGCGACAGTTTGGCCATCTGGACTAAACGCAACACCCCGTACCCAACCCGCATGCCACCGCAGCGTGCGAATCAGTTCGCCTGTCTTCGCAGACCAAATTTTGATGGTGCGATCGCCACTAGCGCTCGCTATCCACTGGCTATCTGGGCTAATCGCAACGCAGCGCACCCAGGCGTGATGAGCCGCAATGGTATGCGTACAGCGCCAGGATGGGTTGAGCGCTGAGTGAGAATGAGCTGCCGGATCTCTGTCGTCGCGGTCTGGAGGATGCGGTAACGAAGTAGACAGAAATGGCGGACGATCGTGAGGCACATGATTCATTTGTGCGATCGCAGAAAAAGTCATGGTGAGTTTTGGCTAATGCGTTGGCATCAGGTGAGTCCCCTCAAGAAACATTTTGTCACTCCGAAAATCCGCAAAACTATCAGCTCATCAGCTCAAAATTACCCCAACAGGGTTAATCCACCGTCAGAACTGAGATGAACGAGAGGGACATGGTGCTGCAGTGTAGCACCATGTCCCTCTCGTTTTTGTTATGCAGTATTAGGTTCAAGACTAGTGGTTTGTCAACGTTGTTCTGGTGGGTTTTGACACAGCACTAAGTCCAAGGATGGGGCGTCCTCAAACGGTAATATTTATGGACGATATAGCCAGAGCGGCAACCCATTAGTTGAGAGTTCAAAATCGAGCCAGTCCATTGCCGTTGCTAGACGAGCAGACTGCAGTCGGCTACCGGGTACGAACCGCCGCCAGCCCGATTTCTTTTGCTCAATCGTGTGAATTTCCGCTTTTTCGGGGTCGAGTCCAGCGAGTTCTGCCGCCCAGCGGCGGGCATCCTCCTCAGTCCCCAGCCGATCAACCACGCCGAGCGTCACAGCCTGTTCTCCAGTAAAGATGCGGCCATCGGCAAACTCACGCACCTTCTCGACGGTCAAGCCCCGCGATTCGGCCACGGTGGTAACGAACTGGTTGTAGCTAACGTCGATCATCTCTTGCAGGATGAGCTGTTCCGCTTCAGTGAGTTCACGGTCAAAGGCCAGAATGTCTTTATAAGGGCCGGATTTGATCACTTTAAACGAGACGCCGACTTTGTCGAGAAGGCGCTCTAGATTGTTGCCACGCAAAATGACGCCAATGCTGCCTGTGATGGTTCCAGGGTTAGCCATGATGTGCGGCGCACCCATGCCAATATAAACCCCGCCCGAGGCGGAAATATTGCCAAAACTAGCGACGACTTTGACGGTTTCGCTGAGACGCCTGAGAGCACTAAAAATTTCTTGGGAGTCACCAACGGTTCCTCCCGGACTATCAATGCGGAGAAGTAGAGCAGGAAAGCCTTTGTCTTCAATATCCTCAAACGCTTCTAAAACCTGCTTACGAGTATTACCTGCGATCGCACCTGAGATTTCGATGCGGGCGATCTGTTTTCGATACGGTGGCTTAAACGGCCAAATCATGGGTTATTCAGAACTGAAACAATTGGACTAGTCAATCAAATGTGCCAAACCGAGGGATCAGCCCGAAGGAGAATCCCTCCAGTTTAGAGTTATGAGGCTTTTTCTTCGGGATTGCTGATTTTAAGTATGAGATGTGGGGGCACCGCCCCCACATCTCATTTCATACCTAGATTAAGCAACGCTTCTTCTATTACAGCTTAATCAGACAAATTGCTGGGGCAAAATATTAGTCATCCCTTAACATAAGTATACAGTCGGACTCCGATTAGGATTGTTTAGAGGCCGTTCATGCAAACCAAGCTCACAGAATCCACGTTGACCAAGTCACTGGTGCTAATTTCACCCTTTTTCCTCTGGGGAACGGCAATGGTGGCCATGAAAGGGGCTATTCCCCACACCACGCCGTTTTTTATGGCAGGTGTTCGTCTGCTGCCAGCCGGAGTCTTGGTTCTCCTCGTGGCTGCGCTGCTGGGACGGTCACAGCCCAAAGGCTGGCAGGCATGGTTGTGGATTTTGCTGTTTGCGCTGGTGGATGGAGCCTTATTTCAAGGATTTTTGGCTGAAGGTCTGGTGCGAACTGGAGCGGGCTTGGGTTCCGTCATGATCGATTCCCAACCGCTGGCCGTTGCGATTATGGCACGATTCTTGTTTGCCGAGATGATTGGTCTGTGGGGCTGGTTGGGACTGGGCATCGGTGTAATTGGCATCAGCTTTTTAGGATTGCCGGACGACTGGATTGTGCAGGCACTGCATGGCAACCTGGCGCATCTGAATATTCAATTTGAGCTGTCTTTACTGGAGTCTTTGTTTAATCAGGGCGAGTGGCTCATGCTGCTGGCGGCGCTGTCGATGGCGCTGGGGACTGTAATGGTGCGCTTTGTCAGTCGCTATGTTGATCCGGTGGTTGCAACAGGCTGGCACATGATTTTCGGTGGCATTCCCCTGTTTGTGTTGTCTGGACTCCACGAGTCCAATCAGTGGTCAGCCTTGACGGGGGCAGACTGGCTGGCTCTTGCCTACTCTACGGTATTGGGCAGCGCCTTAGCTTATGCGGTTTTCTTTTGGATTGCCTCATCGGGTAACTTGACCAGTTTTAGCTCATTGACATTTTTGACACCCGTTTTTGCATTACTATTTGGCAACTTATTTTTAGCAGAGCAGCTCAGTTCAATTCAGTGGATTGGTGTTTGTTTAACGCTGGTGAGTATTTATTTGGTGAATCAGCGGGAACACTTATTAGAAGTCCTCCATCTGAAGGGCTTGTTGGGGCATCCCAAACCGGAAACAGCATTGACTCAAACTGCTAGCAAATCTGAAGATCTCGGTTCTTCAGGAAATCCAATGCTGTAGTTGTCGGCTTTGATATTCGGTGGCAAGTCGTTTTTCTACCTTCTAAATTGCGATCGCACCTCTCCTGATTGTTCCAGCCTGTGCGATCGCAGGTAGGATAAGAAGCAATGAAGTACGATGGCTCTGGGTGCTGCTCCTGCTTAATCGTCCGTTTCTTTGCCATAGGTCATGTCCCACCGCTTTTTGCCCCTACTGATTGCAATTTGGACGTGCTGGTTGAGTACGCCTGAAAAGGCTCAAGCCAGATCCGATTCGTTTGCCCATCCACCGCTGGATTACCTGCATCTGCTGGCTCAAGCGGATACCGATGCGGGCAGCTCGTTACTAGATGAATCCGCGCTGGATCCAGAGAGTGAGGAAGATACAGGCAGCTCCTTACTGGAGGATGTCGAAGAGGAATCTCCCCGCGCCCTGATGCAGCTAGGGAGTGAAGGGCCGGGCGTGGAATCAGTCCAGCAAAAATTGGCTGAACTGGGCTATTTCAGCGGCACTGTGGATGGCCTTTACAGTGATACTACAGCCGCTGCCGTTCAACAGTTTCAGGAAGCCGAGGGATTAGAGGCTACCGGACGAATTGATTTGAGAACGTGGGAGCGGATTCAAACCAGTAACAAAGCTTTAGTGACTGAAACGCCGCCGTCAGAATCCTCCGCTGAGGCAGGCGAAGCAGAAACCACTCCGCCTTCCGATTCAGCCAACCCCGAAGCTGGAGCAGCCCCCGAGCAACCTGCTCCAGCCCAAGCGCCAGAGCAGGCTGACTGGACGCTGAAGCGCATTTTGCTGATTGGCGGCGTTGCCGTTTTTGGTCTAGTTGCGATCGCAGGCATGTCTTTATGGGTCTGGAAGTGGTTCACCCAGCCATCCACTCAATCCGATAAAGCTTTAGGCAACGATGCAGATAACCAGCCACCCGTCGCAGATCTGACCGGTTCCGACGCGGCCTTTCACGCCATTAATACAACCGCTACACCGATTGGCAACGGTTCCCATGCAGCCGCTTCGGCTAGCGTCCCCGTGTCACCTCCACCCGAACCTTATTCAGAGCCCATTCCTGCCGCTGAATCACCATCTATCAATCCCGAATTTGTCAATCACGATGCGGCAGCTGCGATCGCAAAGGATGTACCACCGCCTGAGCCAACTGACGGCCCTCAGACTGGCGAGGCGAATGGTTCAGCCTCGCTTCAGCCCGCGAACGTCAGCCCCACCACCCGGCTCAGCAAAACGAACCTAATCGAATCGTTAATTCAAGATCTAGACAGCATTGACTCGACCGTGCGCCGTAAGGCCATTTGGCAACTGGGCCAGCAGGGTACAACTCAAGCGATTCAGCCCCTGGTTAATCTGATGATCGATTCGGATTCTCAGCAGCGCAGCCTGATCTTGGCGGCCTTATCGGAAATTGGTGAACGCACCTTGAATCCGATGCATCGGGCACTGGCCCTGTCGCTACAGGACGAAAATGCTGAGGTACGCAAGAACGCAATTCGCGACTTGACCCGCATTTACGATCAGGTGGCTCAGCTTGCCCCCCTGCTGCGCCACGCGATGGAAGATACCGATCCAACCGTGCGGGACACAGCAGCGTGGGCGCTTAAGCAGCTCAATCGACAGGCGAAACAGACCTCATTTCAACCCAATAGCTCACCTGCCCAGCTCAATCAGTCTGCCACCCAACCCGACGATCTCTGGCAAGATTCTTAAGCATCATCTTCATGAGCAACCTGATCGACCCTTCGATTCCAATCACGCACTTAGTTCATGATTGACTCGATTGGTTCTTAAAGTCCCGGTTGAGTCTCAATTAAGTCCCAATCACATACTTGCGCCATTCTTGATGACCGCCACTGCGGACGTGTTTTGTCACTTCAAAATAAAGACTGCTGTGAGGTCGGCGGGGATGGCAGGCCAGCAGCATACTGGCTTCTTGAGGCGTGCGATTTCCTTTCTTGACGTTGCAGCGAACACAGGCCACGACCATATTTTCCCAGGTATCCTTGCCGCCCCGCGATCGCGGAATCACATGGTCGAGAGTGAGGCCCTCTTTGGCATCACCACAGTATTGACAGGTATGGTTGTCGCGATGGAGCAGATTGCGACGCGTCAGCGGAATTTCCTTGTAAGGCACGCGGACATAGTGACGGAGGCGAATGACCGTTGGCAGCGGCATTTGGTTGTAGATCACTTTGCCATTATGCTCAACCTGCTCTGCCTTTCCCTTGATTAACAAGACGACCGCTCGTCTCCAGCTTGTAATGTTCAACGGTTCGTAGGAAGCGTTTAGCACCAGAACCTTGCTCATAGCGGGATCAGGGTAGGTATAGATTTCTCCGATGGTAGCACAGGAGTTTCAGTTGTGCCCTTTTCGGATTCCCCTGGTAGACTGCTAGGTAATTTTAGGATGATTTACCTCCTGCACCTTGTAAACCTAAAACCTGAAGCAGGAACTTACCGCCGCGAAGCGGCAGTAAGTTTCCCTTCTGAGTTGTGGTGTAAAAGGTAACGCAGGAGAAACATCCTGAAGCTGGATTCGTGTGATGTTAAGTGGTTTTAGGATGAGGTCAATCTTTCGTCCTGAAGGGTTATATGAAATCCGGTTAAAAACCCATTATTTATTTTTTGCGAAATGCTGGCATAGCCAGCATTTCGCAAAAAATAAATAGGGTTCTTACACGCGGACTTAATATGACGTGTGGTGTGTGGTGTGTAATGAAGGAGTGTGGTGGAGATGTTGAGTTGGGATCAAACCCCAAGTTTGTTGTCGATGCGACAAGAGCGAGCTTGGATCGAAATCAATGTTGCAGCAGTTCAACATAACGTGAAGGCGCTGAAAGCGCTGTTGCGATCGCAAACCGATCTGATGGCCGTTGTCAAAGCCGATGCCTATGGCCACGGTGCCGTTACCATCGCCAAAACTGCTCTCGCCGCTGGCGCGACCTGGCTGGGTGTGGCAACCGTACCAGAAGGGATCGAACTGCGGGAAGCGGGCATCCAAGCGCCAATTTTGATGCTGGGCGCGACCAATATGCCTGCTCAAATTCGGGCGATGGCCCACTGGCGACTCCAACCGACAATTGGCACCCCGAAGCAGGCGCTGGTGTTTGCTGAAACGCTCCAGGCCGATTCCGGACAGCAGCCTTTACCCGTTCACTTAAAGCTGGATACGGGCATGTCGCGATTGGGCACCAACTGGGATCAAGCGGTGGAGTTTGTCCAGTTTGTGCAGCGCTTGCCGCAGCTGCAAATTGCCAGTATCTACTCTCATCTGGCCACAGCCGATGATCCCGATCCAGCCGTCATGCAGCAGCAGCACAAACGCTATCAATCTGCGATCGCACAGTTGCAGCAGCAGCTCGACTACACGCCGCCCCGATTACACATTGCCAATTCTGCCGCCACTCTGGCTGATCCACAGCTCCACTACGACATGGTGCGGGTTGGATTAGCCACCTACGGCCTGTATCCTGCGCCTCATTTGGCCCCGACCGTCCAGCTTCAGCCTGCCCTCCAGGTGAAAGCCCGCGTCACCCAAGTTAAAACCATAGCGGCTGGTACAGGGGTCAGTTACGGCCATCGCTATATTGCCCAGCGACCGATGCGGATCGCAGTCGTCGGAATTGGCTATGCCGATGGCGTACCGCGCAATTTATCCAATCAGCTTCAGGTGCTGATCCGGGGCCAGCGGCTGCCTCAAATTGGTGCGGTGACCATGGATCAGCTCATGGTCGATGTGAGTGCTATTGCCGATTTGCAGGAAGGCGAAGTCGTTACGCTATTGGGACAGTGCGGCCCAGAGTGCATCACTCCAGAAGACTGGGCCAATCAGCTCGGCACCATTTCCTGGGAAATTCTCTGCGGCTTTAAGCATCGGTTGCCGCGTATCGTGGTTCACGAAGCGTTTGAACCTCAATCTCCCACCGAACCAGTCAACAAAAAACAGGTTTAGCCTGTAATTTAGCCTGTAACACAGTTAAAAAGGGCTGCGCCTTTAGCTGCCAACGCCGTTTAGATTAGTCATCTATCAACGCAGGTCAGCTAACTGCTCCAGCCCTAGCTAGGAGGCACTTCATTTGAGCAAGTGCGTTGACTCGCCCAAACAGTAACTTACTTATAGAGTTCTGTTGCTAAGCGAACGGCCATTACGCCAGGGATTAGGGCAACAACCAAAGCAACATAGACTTGTAAATCAGACATATTGATCTAGACTCCTCATAATGTCTTCAATCTTCATTAATTTCCTTCAAATCTAATGGCTCTGGCACGCTTTGTTACATGACGTAATATAGGCAACCAAGTCAAAACCCCAATCGCATGATGTACGATGCCTCATAGGCGCAGTAAGATGCAAGAACTGTGTAGACTCCATTAGACTTTATTGGAAATAAAGTTTTTGGGGTTGGAAATTGTTTTGTAGCGCGGCAGAGTCGCGCTACAAAACAATTTCCGATAAGGTCTATTATTCAAAACTGAGGAGAAGGATGTCACTGCCGCAATGCAACGGCAACATCTCCCGCCTGAGTTTTGATGCAAGATATCGGGAGATTAATTAATATTGAGCATAGATGAGCCATCGTTGAATCGTGTGGCTCGCATACAACTATGACAAGCGAGGACATCGTTGGAAGCTCCCAGACCAACTCGAACTCAATTTCAGCGCCAGCTGCGATCTCTACGACAGGATGTGTTGCGAATGGGAGCATTGGTTGAACAGTCCTGCTGGATGGCAGATCAAGCCCTTTTTAGCCGAGATTTAGAAACGGCTCGCTGCATCAAAAGCCACGATAAAGAAATTGATCGGCTCTACCGCCAAATTGAACTGGACTGTGTCAACCTGCTGGCGCTACAGGCTCCCGTAACGCAGGATTTGCGCCTGATTAGCGCTTTTATGCAGCTAGTGCGCGATCTAGAGCGAATTGGCGACTATGCCGTTGATATGGCAGAAGTCGCTGTAAAGCTCTTTCCCTGCCCCATCCATCCCTGTATGGATCGCGTCCAGCTCATGAGCGATCGCTGCCGTTCAATGTTGGCGATGAGTTTAGCCGCGCTCGCCAATCTAGATGCGACATCAGGACTCGATATTAAAGCCAAAGATGATTTGATTGATACCGACTACGACGAACTGTACGATTTGCTGGTGCAGACCGATCCGGTCACAGCCGTCGAACCCATTGTGCTGCTGGTGCTTGTAATTCGCTACTTAGAGCGCATGGCTGACCATGCAACCAATATTGGGCGTCGCGTCGCCTATATCGTCACGGGTCAGCATTATTAGTTCAATATGAGTATCAACGTCTCGATCAACGTACGCCGACCGTATTGTCGATTCCGGTAGCTGCTAATTCTTTTTCTCGGGAGCCGTGCGGATGATGACGCCCGCTTCCAGGTACTTAGTTAAAGCCTCTCCCAGCTCTTTCTCCGGCGATTTGGGCTTGGGCTTTTTGAAAACTTCTCCCGTAAACGAACGCAAAACGATAGCGATGACAATCAGGAACAGTAAACAGGCCATAGCAAAATTATTTCAATAGACTGAAATGTCTACTTACATCTTTCACCGCTGGCCCGGCTGATTCCCGATGTTTTGCCAAAAAAGTCTAATTTTTACATTGCATGCTGTGGCAAAGGCGGATTGAATCGCCAAAGAGTTAAACCAAAGTCAAGCATATTGCCCTAAACCCTCTCGTAATAACCGTTTCCGGGGTTACCACTTCTTCAACCATCAAAACTGCTTCGCTGTGTGCTGCTTTACATCAAATTCATAGCGCTGGTCGTAATTGGTTGGCCCATAGAGGTTAAAGCTAATCGTGGGCTGTTCACTCATCACCTCAACATGATGGATAGCATCTGGCATGAGACCAATAATGTCGCCCGGTTCAAGAACCAGATCGCCCACAGGTTCAATGCGATCGCAACAGTCTGGATCCCCAACTCGTCGCCAAAGCTGATTCTTTTCCTGCCCGTCAATTAACGCCACAATCCCTAATGCACCGTGATTGTGAATCGACGACACCTGCCCCGGTAGCCACACCACTGTTTGCACCGTCAGCGGAAAGTCTGGTTCCTCATAGAGGAATTTAACTGACCAGCCCGTTTGCGGATTCGGTTCCTTATACTCTCCTTGCAGCCACCAGGAACTGTTCAGTAAGCGGCGCACCAGTGGACAAATCCTTTGCAACCGCACCCAATCATCTGCTTCGGCATACAAGATATTTTCCACATCGGTGAGAAATCGATAGAGCCGATAGGGCCGATCGATTTCTAAAATGTTATCAGCGTCATCACTGACCGGAAACGCATGAGATTCGCCTGTGTTAGTGATCAACCAGTTGGTGTTAGGCATGAAATATTACTGAACAACAATCGGATAGTCAGGCGTAGGGTTAAGCGGGCAGCTAAAGACATATTCGCCGGGTTTGAGGGTGACGCGGTACTCCTGGGTGGTGCCTTCGGTGAGGCCGCCGCCGCTGACTTTAGGTAGGGTGGCCTGCTGGATACCTTTACCGCGTAGGTAGAAGCCGAGTTCGTAAGGAACGTCTTGGTTAGCAACGCGAAAGATGTATTCGCCTGCTGCAAGTTGAAGGGGTTGAAAGGCCGATTCGCGATCGCGAATTGTTTCAGCATTAATCTCCTCACACTGCTCAGCGCTAGCAGGGGTGTAGCCATAGTCCTGATTTTCCACTTCCAGAAACTGACAGCCCGTTTGAGTTAACTCGATCACCGTAGGTTCTGCCGCTGCCGTGGTGGTTTCACTGGTTGAACTGTTAGCTGACGGGGCTTGAGCGTTGGGCGTCGAGCCTGAACAACCTGCGATCGCAACTAAGGCAAGACCACTCACCCATCCAATTATGCGATTCATCGTAAACTCCTTGGCTTGATGCTGTAAGACGAATGCCACCAGCATGTCCCAGCAATCTGAGTTTTTCCTGAGCCAACGCTGAAAATAAGATAGTAAGTCGTCTTACATTTCGCACCAAAACTCGCAGCGGCAATGTTGCCCTGCATGCTCAATGGGCACAAAGCAAAATCGACATACCCAGATTAAGTAGCGCCCTGTCTTTTTCGATAGGGGGAATAAACGTTGTGCAGTAAACCAGCGATGGTTGATAAAGGGTTAATGGGTGGCTGATAAATGGTGATGTGATTCAGCAGGCTGGAGTTTGAGGTACTTGGGCGACATGAATTGTCAAGAAAACATAACAAAAACAAGAAAAATCAACCTTACATTGCTAAAGAAAACATTTAACTACACGCTAAAGTTTTCATCTATCCTCCACAATCAGGTAAAGAAAGAGTTATCCACCGTTAGCGCATAATGACCATCTTCATTATCTGTGAATGCGTGGCATCGCAAAGCAAACGGCTGATATAGCTAGGTTTGAAGAGTCTTAAACTGCAAATGCCGCAAGCTAATCAGAACCGATTAAATCCAAAACTCGCCAATATGTCTACGTCAATTGATTGATTTCAGTCTATAGAAAACCAAGTAGGTCAATGGCGTAGGACAGATGACTCTCTTCGCAATTGTTCATATAATTTCAATGTTAGTAATTTAAAGTAGAAAATCCTTCAGTATACGAGACTACAGATCTGGCTTATGATAAATCTTGTCTGTTTGGATAGTAAAGCCTGATTTTCTCCCTCTACCGTTGGAGCGATATTTCTGCAAAACGTCCAAAGCGATGTTCGCAGAATATCGTGTTTAACATCATCATCGCGCCTGAGTGGTTAGCTCAGGAATTTAGACATTAGCAGAACGCAGCAGGGTCAATTATGCTTCAGTCACTTCAGTTTTCGATCGATGCAATTAAAGATGAGGCTCGCCAATTAGTTGAAAAAGGTGTTGTTAGCCGTCAGCAGCCAATTTATGTGCTTTGCAACTACATCCCAGCGCGTGAATGGGCGTTTGTTGAATGTGAATTAGAGCGGTGTGATTTCTTACTGAGGGATCGAATCGGTGATTTGATGGGGCAAGAAGAATGGGAAAATGATTAGCCTGTATCCATCCTTAATCCAAGCATCATTTATGATTTACAGGCATCACTACTCTGGATACTAAACCCAATCTTGAGAATAGCCTCAAAGCGTCAATGCTTTGGGGCTATTGTTATCAAAGTGGAATGTTCCCCTTATACAAAGAATTCCAAAGGATCAGAATATGCAGAATTGCTAGCTATGATTGATCGCCTAGCGCGAAAAAAGCTTTTGTGTTGTATCAATCTCTACGATTTCGCGATCGCACATCCGATACAGTCAAGATCAATCTATCGGTAAGTTTGGGTATCCCATGCGCCTAGAGCAGCTCAAGGCATTTTTAGCCGTTGCCGAAACGGGCAGTTTTCAGCAGGCGGCCCGTCAGTGTGATGTGACGCAATCAACGGTTAGCCGCCAAGTTCAAGCGATTGAGGCCGAACTAGGAGTCGCGCTCTTTCATCGTTCAGCCCAAGCCAAACTGACGGTGGCTGGGGAGTGCCTATTGCCGAGGGCGCGTCGGATGTGTCAGGAGTGGAATACAGCGGTTCAAGAGCTGTCGGATTTGATGGCGGGCAAGCAGCCTGAACTCTGTATCGCAGCGATTCACTCCGTCTGCTCCTATTTCCTGCCGCCAGTCCTACAGCAGTTCTGTCAGACCTATCCAGATGTGCAGTTGCGGGTGACTTCTCTGGGTAGCGATCGCGCGTTGAAGGTGCTGCGAGATGGCCTGGTTGACCTCGCGATTGTGATGAATAATCGGCGGTTGACCACGAGCGCCGAAATGATTACTGAGGTGCTCTATCAAGAGCCTGTACAGATTCTGATGGCGGCGGATCATCCCCTGGCCGAACATCAGATTGTGCCCTGGTCAGAAATTGTTCGCTATCCCCAAGTTGTCTTTAAAGATGGTTACGGTATGCAGCGGCTGGTGCAGGAGCAGTTTCAGCAGCAGGGGGCGGAGCTAAAAGCCGTGCTGGAGTTGAATACTCTAGATGCATTTCGAGGAGTAGTGCGGCAAGGCCAGTCGATTGCCCTGTTGCCTCGGAGCGCAATTTTTGATATTCACCAGGAGGCCAATCTGACGGTGCGTTCAACCGCTGATCCGGTGCTGACTCGCGAGGTTGTTTTGGTCACGACGGAAGATCGGTTGACCATCCCGCCCATTCGCCATTTTTGCCAGCTTGTTCAGCAAGAACTGAAGGAAGCAATTAGCTTAGATAGTGTAGACTTACCTGTTTCAGCTACCTCGGCTAAAAATACGTCGGCGATTTGGGCAACAATGGATCGATCCGTTGGTGGATCAGCGGCTCGCCCGACCGAACAGAATGGCTACATCTATTTCTAATGATTTTTGATATTTCTAACCCACCTGCAACTCAAGGTTGACGACGACTGATTATGAGCAATGCGTTTCGCACGTTTCTGAAGACGATTGGTAGTGGCGTTCATACGGGCAAGGATTTATCCCGCAGTGAATCGGCAGCCGCAACCCGGATGATGCTGACTCAGGAGGCGACACCCGCGCAGATTGGTGCATTTATGATTGCTCACCGGATTAAGCGACCCACGCCTGAGGAACTGGTGGGGATGATGGATGCCTACGATGAGATGGGCACCAAGCTGGCTGCTATTCCGGCTCAGCATCGGGTGACGGTGTTTAATTCGCCCTATGATGGCCGTTCCCGTACTGCCCCGGTGACGCCACTAACGGCACTGATTTTAGCAGCAGCCAACTGTCCAGTGGTGATGCACGGTGGCGATCGCATTCCGACCAAGTACGGCTTACCGCTGGTTGAAGTGTGGCAACTGCTGGGGATTGACTGGACGGTACTGTCCTATGCTGAAACGCAGCATGTCTTTGAGCAGACGGGGCTGGGGTTTGTTTACCTACCCCGCGACTTCCCTGCTGCACAGGCGCTGATTCCCTACCGTGACCAAATTGGTAAACGCCCCCCGCTCGCCACGATTGAGATTATGTGGGCACCCTATAGCGGTGAGGCCCACGTGGTCAGTGGCTTTGTGCATCCTCCCACCGAGGAGCGTACCTGCATTGCTTATCAGATGCGAGGCGAAGCGTTTTATACGACGGTGAAAGGGCTGGAAGGCAGCGGCGATCTGCCCCGCGATCGCACAGCCATCCTGGGCATCGGTGAGCCTGACTCATTTGAGCGTTTGCTGCTGGTACCCAGAGATTACGATTTGGCTGGAACTGACGTGCCGCTGCTGGAAGACGCGGAGTTTGCTAAAGCGATGCAGGCTGTATTGGCAGGTGATGTCACTGAACTGAGTCAGTCTGCCATTTGGAACGGTGGCTTTTATCTGTGGCGCAGTGGAGCCTGTGATTCCGTTGCAGCCGGGATTGAGCGGGCACGGCAGCTTTTGATGACGGGTGCCGTGCAGCAGCAGCTACAGGACTTGAAAAGTGCGATCGCAGATCTCAAGTCGGCGGTACAGGTTTAGGGATTGCTGATTTAAGGATGAATGGTGATGTGGGGGCACCCCAGATCACCATTCATCCCAGATAAGGCAACGCCCAGGTCTAAGAAGACGCATCAGAAGACGCATCAGAAGACGCATCCGCTGGATTCAAAATATTGTGACAAAACGTCAGGAGCGTTTGAATGCGATCGCGGATTTGAGCTTGGCGCTGCTGGGCAGTGGTGGGCTGCTTGGCCGCCTGCAAAAACGTCAGATCCATGCCCAAAAGCCGCAGGTGCTTATTAATTTCGGTGTTATGGGAGCGCACGGTAGACTCGTCGGCTGGCTCTAGCTGATCATTAACTTCTAGACCAATAATCTTTTGCTGGAACCACTGCTGCGCCTCCAAAAACTGCGATCGCAGTTTCATCTGGTCTGGGTTAGCCTGCGTGACTTGATTCTGGAGGGTTTGCAGGGACTGGGAGAGCGTTTGATAGCGGTCTTGATAGTCTTGGGGCAGCATGACAAATTGGGTTATAGATGAGCGACAGTATCGGTAGGAATGATGGACATCCGTAGGGGGTGGGTTTTGTTGACCAATTTTATTTCAGACCGATTACGTTTCGGCTAAACCCGACCCTACAAGTGGAAATTAGAAGACCGTTCCATCGCTAATCAACTGAATCGGCGGCGCACCCGACGGACGACGTTCGGCGGCGATACGGCGTCCGGCTGTCCAGGTGCCGCCCTGTAGCACTTTGACCAGCGGCAATTGATCAGCAGTTTGATTCAGGTTTTGCCGAATTACTGCCGCAATCTGATCGAGCAGAATAATCGTCGTGGCCCGCCACTCCACAATCACTGATGAGTTAAGCTCCTGGGGCTGATGCAGAATTTCTGCCTGTTTGGGCACCAGTAAGCCCATGTCCAGACACAGTCCGGCATTGCGATATTCCGCTAGACCCGTCAACTGGTCTAAATCGGTAATCTGATAGCCCAAATCCTGCAGAGGCTCCAGTAGTGAGTATGTCAACCACTGGGACAGCTTATGAAACGGAATGTAGGGATAACGCCGATCCAGTCCGGCCAGTTTATTCGACTGCCAAGTGTCGCCCAGGTTTGTATCTGCGATCGCAATTCGTCCCGGCCAGATCTCGCCCAACCCGCGCAGAATCGCTTGCAGTACTGTGACCGCACTGATCTGCTGATCTTTATCTTTAGCTTGAGCAATTAGATAATCAACCAGATTGCCCAGCCGTGGCTGTTTGTACCCAAATAGATCGGGATGCTGGCTCAGCACATGCCCCAGTTTTTGCAGCAGCTGGAGCCGACCCGGCAGACCAACCAGCGGATTATGTTCGTCGGCTTGAAAGCCATTGGCCAGTTGGTCTTCAGTGAGCTGAGCCAAGCCTTTTGCATCCGCTTGCAGCGGTAAATCGGGATCGCTGGAGAAAAGGCCATTGCAGAACATGTGATAGCTGGCCAGAGCCAAGCCTTCCGAGCGTTTAACAACCAAGTACGTCCCCGGTTCGTGATACTGCCAGCGGCTACCCGCTCCGGCGTCCAGCAGCACGCTGATAATAGCCAGGTCAAACTTGCTGCGGGTTTGCTCAATCGCGGATTGATCGGCTAGCCTATGCTCTAGTTGGGGTAAACGCGGGACGCCGCCGACTTCAAAATGCCGCCAGCGCGAGTGAAACGGCACGTCAAAATCTGGATATTCTTCCCTAGTCACCTCCATTACATAGTCAGCGACAGGATGAAGCTGATGCAGATTAATGGCAAAGTGATCAAGCTGGTCGTTCAGAGCCAGATCGTAAAGGTAGCGACTGCGATCGCGGATCGCCGCTGGCGAGAGAAAATAGGTGACGGCCTCAGCGTCATTTTCAGGGACATAAACCATTAGTAATCGCGCCCTTTCACCTGCGTTAGTCCATCTTGATCCAGCACGTTGCCCGTCGTAAAGTATCCCGCCGCTTTCTTGGCCTCCATTTCAACCATTGCATCAGCCGGAATTAAATAGTCTGGAATGGGCACTCGCTCAACAACTTCAATACCAGAATGGACAATGGCATTGTATTTCATGTGGCTCATGGAAATCAGCCGATCAATGCGCGTAATTCCCAGCCAGTGCAGTACATCCGGCATCAGTTCCTGGAACCGCATATCCTGTACACCCGCCACGCATTCGGTGCGCTCAAAGTAAGCATTGGCATTATCGCCACCCTCCTGCCGCTTACGCGCATTGTAGACCAGGAACTTAGTCACTTCGCCCAATGCCCGACCTTCCTTGCGGAAGTAGACAATTATTCCAGCCCCGCCAGACTGAGCAGTTTTGATGCACTCCTCAATGCCGTGTACAAGATAAGGCCGACAGGTGCAAATATCGGAGCCAAATACGTCTGAGCCATTACATTCGTCATGCACTCGCACCGTCACGGGCCGATCGGGATCGGTAATCGCATTAACGTCACCCAGAATGTAGGCAGTCATGCTGCCGATGGGCGGCAAAAATATGTCCAGATCAGAGCGGGTGACAAGTTCCGGAAACATGCCGCCCGTCTGCTCAAACAGGACGTGGCGCAAGTCACTTTCAGATACGTTGAGCCGCTTAGCAATTCCCGGTAAATACCAGACAGGTTCAATCGCCGCTTTGGTGACGACTAAATCGCCGCCCGGTTTCATGATTTTGCCGTCAACCGGAATCCGCCCCATCTGCGCCGCCGCATGAAGTTCCGGCATGTTGATATGGGCTTTGGTAATGGCGATTGTGGGGCGAATGTCGTGACCCTGCTGGATATAATCGGCAAACGCCTCACCGACCAGCGCCCCAAACGGATCGAGAGACACAATCTTGTCGGCATCAAACCAGCTTGGGTATGGCCCAATATTGATAATCGGAGCGGTATTCGTTAAATCCGCCTTGTGATCCGGCTGTAGCGTCCCCTGAGCAACCGCTAGCGCTCGATAAATTGCATAGGAACCAGAATGTGTGCCGACGACGTTGCGATGACTGGCGTTCGTTACGGTGCCAATAATCGGGCCGCGCTGCATGGGATCAGACTTGCCCCAGTGAATCGGAATGGGCTTTGTCCCAAAGCGACTGGGATGGGAAGTCAGGACAATATGCTTGGGTTTCGAGGGGCGCTGGTTTGCCATATATCCGTATCAAATGGGTGAAGGGTATTGAAGGGAATGCATTTACGATAAGTCTGTCAGGACGGTAATGTCCATGTTAGATTCTCCCACTACTCTAATCTGCAAGAAGCATCATCCAGCACTTCACAATTGCTCCAAATTTGCAGTACATCCAGCAGGTCGTCAGCATAGTCTTCCAGGTCAAGGTGAAAGTGCGATCGCACTTCTATCCCCAACTCTTCTTTGCGCTCCTGATCAATCAAATACTCCAAAAACGCCACGATAAACTGCCGCTGCTGTACATTCGCGGCGTCCAGCAAATCCGACCGATGCAGGTGAAACAGGAACTGATCCAAATAAGCTACTTGGGGCTGCTCTAGCGTCTGGAGGGTTAACCGCACCAGCGCAGGCATGTAGTAGAGCAATCCCGTCGCCGATGAAAAACACATCGGATCCCAACCCGGATTGCCCAACTGCTCCAGTCCAATAGAATCGACATCATGCGCCAGCAGCGTCTCATCATGCTCGGCACATTCGCAACAGTGGCGATAATCTGTAAAATGTTCCGGTTTCGGCAAGGCGAAGAGGCGTTTAGCGGTTTGTATCCACTCATCCGGAATGATGGGTTTAGCGGCTGAAATCATCGCGATGCCAACGTTATTGTCATAGATCGAGTAGTGTAGGATAGCCGTCTCGGCTGTCCATAACACTATGACTGATTCTCCCTTACCCCTAGATACCATCACCCCAGAAGCCACGGCTGATGGGTCATACACCTTTTACTCAGCAGCCTTTGGCGAATGGTTTCACAGTCGTCATGGAGCTTACCAAGAAGCATTCGAAACTTATGTAGAACCGACTCAGCTACTGCAAAAAGCCCAGCGAGAGAACCTGACGCTTCTAGATGTCTGCTACGGTTTGGGTTACAACACAGCGGCAGCGCTGGAAACCATTTGGCGAATTAATCCCAACTGTCAGGTGACGGTGGTGGGACTGGAGTTGAACTTGGACGTGCCGCAAGCTGCGATCGCACATCAGTTCACCCACATTTGGACACCACAAATCCAAGACATCCTCACAGAACTCGCTCAAGCCCAGTTGATCAACACCGCACGTCTCAAGGCTAAACTCCTGATTGGCGATGCTCGCCAGCAGATTCAACCGCTGGTGCAGCAGGGATTTCAGGCCGATGCCATTTTCTTTGATCCCTTTTCGCCGCCCCGCTGTCCCATGTTGTGGAGCGTTGATTTTTTCCAGCAGGTGCGCCAGTGCCTCAAACCAGACGGTCGGCTCGCCACCTATTCCTGTGCGGCGGCAGTGCGAGCCGGACTGCAAGAAGCCGGATTCCAAATTGGTGCGATCGCAGCCGCTGGTCGCCAGTGGCCAGGAACAATTGCCGTGTTAAACAATCGGAATGAGAATTTACCCCCCCTGTCCCAGCGAGAACTAGAACATCTGCAAACGAAGGCTGCCGTTCCCTATCGCGATCGCACTTTAATGGCCACCGCTCAGGACATCATGCAGCAGCGCCAGCAGGAGCAAGCCGAATCGTCACTGTCACCAACCTCCCAATGGCGCAAGCGCTGGCTCAACTCCAAATAGCTGATTCAACAAATCGTTGCGTTATTTCCGAGTAAATACTTTGGTCAGAGAGCCATAGAAGTCTTCAAAAATGGCTCCTCGAGCTCGCAAATCTCGCTTATCAAATTCAGTCAGCCCTCTATTATTGCCGAATAGTGCTCGGTCAACTGTAGCCGCTTGGAAATTTGTCCCTTCGAGATTAGCGTTGATCAAGTTGGCACGACCGAGATCCGACTGGCTAAAATCGGCTGCTCGAAGGTTAGCCTTACCAAAATTAGCGTTAATTAAGTACGCACCGTTCAGATTGGCACCAGACAAATCGGCGTTTCTGATATCGGCCTGCTTGAGATAAGCATCATTCAGGCTAGCATGACGCAAATTGGCCCGGATGAGATTAATATTGTGCAAATTTGCGCCCTTTAAATCAGCCCCTTCTAGATCAGCTCCCTTCAAAACCCGATTTTCGCCGCCGCTATTGGCTAGTTCCCAGATCAGACGCCACTGGCTAGGTAGTTTAGTTGTGGGGTCAATCAACATCCCTCTCAGGGTCGCACCTCTGAGATTGGCATCTTTGAGATTGGCACCGCTGAAATTGGTTTGGCTGAGATAGGCATTGCGCAAATTGGCGAGTCTCAAGTCAGCGCCGTGAAAATTAGCGCCCTTCAAATTAGCTCCGCTCAAGTCTGTTCCGACCAAATTCGCTTGAGCAAATGAACCTCCACTGAGATCGAATCCACTCAAGTTGACTCCGGCCAGATCATGAAGCAGGTCAATCTTCAGTACGCTAACTAATTCAGAGAAACTAGTAGTACCTGCTGCCATTGCTTCTGTGATTGTGGCTCTGAGTTGTTCACGAGTCGCAAAATTAGCCATACTGCTATTTCACCTCACTGCTTGATTCCGGTGAATTCGGGCTGGTGTACCAATAGGCCCAAGCAATTAGAACAAACTGAAACGGCAACCGAATAGCTTGGAACCACCAGGTATTGGGAATGCCAGCAATTTCAATTCCGTTAATCGCCATGTTGAGATTAGCTGGATACACAGCAATAAACAGTGCAACCAGTCCCCAAGCCGCCAAGTGGCTAATCGATGGGATCAACAGCGCAATCCCCAAACCGATTTCAATCACGCCGCTGATATAAACCAGTGCTGCTGGATAGGGTAAGAAGCCCGGCACGATGCGAATGAATGGCACCGGCACGGCAAAGTGCAATACGCCCGCGACAATAATGCAAACCGCCAAGATAACCCGTAAGACTTCTTTATTCTTTTGAAGATTTTTTTGAAGGAGATGCATCATAGCAAAAGCTCAGGATTAGTTCACACTCAAATCATCCTCAAATTAACAAGACTCCATTGTAAGCACAGCAATAAAAAGGTGGACAGAAAAAAGTTAAATCTCCGCCTCTGGAAATAGAAATATAGTGGCCTAGAGCGGTTGCTGAAAGAGCCATGGGAGTTACGGTAAGCTTTGTCGAGCCAGCTTCTACAGTACTTGAGGCTGATGATGTAGCTGCAAAAGCATAGATGCAAGATATAAGTTTTACACCGATACGTTTAGTCCATTACTGTTGCTTTTACTGATGAAGAAGCACTTACTAGTATAACCCTAATTAAACGCGGATCGCGCAGCGAGCAAACCTAGAAATCATTGGGATTATAGCCATTATTTTTTGTTTCTAATACCCGTAGTTTTGGTGCTTGACTTAGTGATAAATACAACAAGAATCAGCTTAGATGGCATATTGTCATTTGTGATAGCAAGTTTGCGATCGCACAATCACACACCTAAGTAGAAAACTAGATGAATACCATAAGCGACTAGCCCTGGAAAGTGCGATCGCATTTATTGACGCAACACAACACACTCCAGCCGCTCTAAAAACCGGATTTCTGTAGCAAGTATTTGGCCATACAGGATACCTAAAACAAGAAACCCGGCTTCTGGGACATCTCAGCCTCAACTGATTAGTTGAGATAGCGGGTGAGGATGCTGATGTGGTCGTCGGGATGGCGCTGGACGAGGATGCGCGCTACGTCGCCTGCGCTGGGGCAGGGGATGGGTTGGCTCCATTCGTTGGCTTCGGCAAAGCCGCGCCGATGCAGGTTTTTGATCGTGACAATGATGTCGGGGCGGGAGCCGAGCAGGATGAGCCGCAGGGGATGGCGATCGTCGCGCTGTGGAACGCTGGGATTGCTTGCACGAGACTGTGACGCTGCTTGGGAGGCAGCACCGAGGATGAAGTATGTCATTGTGGTTGTCCTTTGGTTTTGACTTTCGGGGAGGAAAGCCAAAAACCTAGCCCCCCTGCAACAGATGAAGTGCAATGCAGAGCGGCTGAGGCTACAATTACCCAAGCCTGTGCGTTGCTCGTACCAACGTTTACAGGTCAGCCGCTCAGAGTTGGTGACAACAACTCTGGGTGGCGTTGACTAGATTTTTGGTATCCAGTTGTCGCGCAGAGATAAACAAGGAAGCGCGTTGACAACTTAACGTTTCACAGTACGGGATTTGGCCTGTGGAGTCAATCTAGGTTCACTGACAGAAATGTTTAGTGGTGTGAGTGGTGAGAAAGTGCGATCGCGCCACCTATTCGTCGCAAACTAACTCCTAAATACAAAATAATTGAGGTACGCGCTCCTGACAACGGCATCCTCTACAGAGATTGAGAGCGCATTGTTTGTTTGCATAGAAAACCAAGAAGTACAGTATTAAACTCTTCTACCCGTTCCCAACAAACTACATGACCAGAGGAAGAAATGATGTGAAGTTCACTATTAAAAATGTTTTGGCACAAGATCTCCACATGACTTAGCTCTGTCAATAAATCTTGTTCACCTACTATGATACAGGTTGGTATTTTTATCTGTTTAAGCTGATTTGTCAAATCAACAGATAAGAAACACTTACAAAGCCTTGACACTGCTTCAAAATCCAATTTTGCATATCGTGCTTTCGCATTTACTAGAACCTGTGATTTTTCTTTAAAAGTTTTAGATGTAAAGAACCAAGGAACTGTTGAGTTGAAAAAGTTTTCCAAATCACCGCGCTTCGCATGATTTGACCAAGAAGTAATTATTAATTTTAATTTGTCTCCAATTTCACTTGTTGCACCAGCAATTATTAGGCTACGGCAGAGATACGGATACTTTAATGCAAATGCTTGAGCTACTATGCCTCCATAAGAAAGACCAGCTATATGAGCGTTATCGATTTTTAGAAATGTCATTAATTCTGCTAGGTCATCCGCATGTTGTTCCATTGTATATTCTTCTTTAGGATGGTCAGAATCTCCTTGTCCTCTGAAATCATATCTGAGGATACGATAATTCTTAGAAAGAATGTCTACTTGTGGCCCCCATGCGCTTGATGCGTTCATCAAAATCCCATTATTAAAAACAAGGCAGGGAGAAGTTTCATGTCCTTGCAATTCATAGTAAATATAAATATTGTTGATTTTGACTCGCGGCATATATTTAGACAGCCTATGAAACTATTGAAAATCTTCTTTTCGAACACCTTCCACACGTGATTCCCATTCAGTTTCTGATAGTTCGCAAGAATCAAAATGTACTACGTTAAATTCTTTTTTACTCTTGTCAACTATCTCTTTATGTTTGCCTTGATCAAATAAACTTAAAACCAAAATATCTCCGCCTTTGCCGGCTCCAGTTATTTTTGCTCCCAAACAAGATGTTAACTTGCCTTGATTGCGTTGTTCTTCAATGGACACAGATTTTAACTTGGCAATCAAACATTCTGTGTTCAGGTCAGAAAGACCCATGCCACAAAGTAAAGCCTGATAAGCATTCATGAGGTCGGGGACAGAAGACCAATCAGAGGCAATTGAGTTAAATACACCAATGCTTATACCACCTAATGATTCTGCAAATAGTTCAATATAGGCATTAGACATTTGTTCGGATTTAGTGTCATCAACTTGATTGCCTAAATAAATTTTTTCTATAATTTCATATCTGTGAATTGCAAAGGATCGCTGAACATCTTCTTCTCTAAAACTTTGGTCAAACATTCCGCAAACATGATCGACTCTTTCTGCAGATTCTTTGACATAGGAACGTACATTCCTTTTTAAAACATCTGCTGTTCTACTAGGCATACCAGAATATAGAATACTAATATTGTAGGGTGGTGGTTCAGGATAATTGGGTAAATCTGAAAAATATTCTCCTGGATCAAAGATAAATCGTTTGACCTTGGATAAAGTTTTAAAGCCCTGCTCTGATTGATCAATGATTACTGGACTCCATCCATCTAAGTGTCTGTGCGTCAAATATGAACGTTTAGAAATGCCGTAAAGTACAGGATGTCTTCCAGCTCTTCCATTAAACGAAATTGTTGCACCCGCACCACTTGATCTACCTCCGTGAAAGCAATTTTCTATTGACCAAGCTAATAACATAGCCACTTCTTGTTTTTCTTGATTATCCAATTCAAAGTGAATTTTGAATTTCTTTATGTTTAAAAAGTTATCAACTAGGGCTTTTGCAATACAAGCTGATAAAGCACCGCTTGAGTCTAAACCGACAGCAACAGGAAAACTGCTAACAACATTAACTCTGAAACCTTTTTCACGAAATTCTTCATTCAAGAAGGGTTTTATAACTGATGAAAAAAGAGACAGTAATTCTTTTTCCTGCTCTTCGATAGGGCAACTTCCATACGCTGTTATCAGTTTTGTATTGACTATGCTCATTTCTTCTACTGGATGAGAGCATTTAAAGTCATCTATGAAGATTCCTTCAATTTGAGAACTTGCCTCTATCTTGATGTAAAGTCTCAATGGAAGAGGTAAAT
Source organism: Thainema salinarum CENA647 (assembly GCF_057732415.1). NCBI lineage: Bacteria > Bacillati > Cyanobacteriota > Cyanophyceae > Leptolyngbyales > Leptolyngbyaceae > Thainema > Thainema salinarum. Next base: position 3,594,675 of record NZ_JBYJZJ010000022.1, on the reverse strand, counting down.
AAACTGCTGGATGTCCAAACACAACAGCATGTTCGCCGCTCAGGAAAGCACAGGCAGGCGCACTATATACTAAGTCGGTATTTTTAACCCAGTTAGACAAAAAGTCTTCGAAGTGTCTCTGTCTTCTTGACTTTGTGTCAGAAGGATCATCTAAAAAAGTATCTGGATCAGTAAATATTTTTAATAGCTCATCTGCGGTTATTCCAAGGCATTGAGCTATTTTCTCTAAATTATCTAGAGTTGGTTGATGAATTTCACCGCTAGCATATCTGCTTATTTGACTGAGACTAATCCCCGACTCTTTTGCAAGTCCATTACGAGTATAGTCTTTCTGTTTAAACAGTTTCGTAAATGCTTTTCCTGATTTATCGGTCATTCTTGATTTCCTAAATTCCTACATTGCGTCTATGCAACTCTTTGCATGCAACCCCTTGCACATTTGCAACTTCCGTTGCTTTGGCAGGTAGGTTAAAAAAGAAGTGTGAGTTTGAGAAATACCTCAAAACTCACAGTGTACATACCAATAAAAAAGGAGAAAAGCAATGGCTTCTGAACGCATTTCAACTGGTAAGAGCATCTATGGTGGCTATTATGCCCAAGATTCGAGCGGTAATATCGGGCGCGGCAAAAGCGAAGGCGTAGCTCGTCAGGCATTACAGTCTGCTCAAAGCAAGAGTCAAAGCAGTGGGAAGAAGTAATCTTCTGCTTACTTAAACTTAGATGATCTCGATGGGAGTGAGTCTGGCTATCCGGAAGTTAGCTTGCTCCCATTTCTACATATCTGTAGTGGTTGAGTATCAATTAAATACCTTTCAACTGTGGTCTAATCCTATAGAGGCAAGTCGCTTATGCATACTTTTTTTGCATCACTAGGTCTGTCATGTGCTTTAGCAAGTTTACCAATTGCTTTAGTTGGTCAAGCAACTCATGCTCAAACTTATTCCAGTTCTACTGTACGTATTGGAGGCGTCAACTTAAATAGTTACTGTCAGAGTCGCTGGAGAGGATCACGTGCTGGTTTAGTAGAGAGAACTGCCTATGGATGGCGATGCTTTGCAGGCTCTAACCGATACACAATTTCTGTTCAGAATGCTTGTAAGGAACAGTATCCTGGTTATCCATTTCTTGCAGCTCATGCAACAGATTATCGTAATCCTTATTCTTGGGGATGTTTCGCGCCAGTACCTAATACTTTACCTCGATGATATAGCCTGAGGTAATTAGGCTAGCCAAGACACAGACGTCTTGTAGATTTTGCCACGTTGTAAAAACGTTTCTAAACTTCAGATTTCGCATTGGCGTGCCCTCGCTACGCTAATGTGAAATCTGGAATTTAGGATTTTTCTCTCTAACTAATATAGCCAGAACTACAGCAAATCTATGTTGCACTGTCGGTCATTAACCTAAGTCTGCAATGCATAGAATTGGGAATTCAAATCACCCGAATACTGTTAGTGTTCCCATTACACAGCTACAAGAACACACTGAAGTAAGGTCAAATTGCCGTAACGCAGGAATGGTAGTACAGGATAGTTGCTTTTGTGATCATTCTAATCACCATTACTGATACTGATGTCAGGGAGATGGCGTTCAATGTTACACCTGTTTCAGCAAATCTTTGCTCCCCAAACCCAAAACAATCAAGCTTCTCAACTTAGCTCTTCTGCATATTACTCATCCTTTGCCAACGAAGCAGTTGTGACAATGGAAATCTGTCCAAATCGCAAAGGGCAAGTCCGTTATCGCGGTGGATGGTGGACAGCACGCTGCCGACAGCCTATTGTTTTGCAACCCAACGATATTGTACGAGTTGTTGATCGAGAGGAAATTACTCTCATCGTCGAACCGCTTAGCTCAAGCAACTTACACCGTATGTAAAAGAATTCTAGCAAATCCCGATTAGCCCATCTATGGTATTGGCATCATCAACTGCTCTTGCTTTTGCTGTTACTGTTCCATTTGCAACCGCTGCCGCATCGCTTGGGAAATAACCATACCTACGCTGACTCAGAAATGATTTTGGCGTTTAGCAATGTGAAAATTCGGTCTAACTCCAAGATTCCAGTCAGCTCGACCTCTTCATCAGAGGTTAAACCCGCTTCCCGCTGCTTTGTATTCAAGTCTTCTAATCTAGCTTGCAAAGGCTCACTAAACTTAAATAAATAAAGCCCTCTAACAGTCTGCATTTGAATGCCTGCATCAATAAATGACGATGGCTGAATCATCAGTTGTGCATCCACTGCCCTTATCTCCCGTGCTATTTTCATGAAGACCATTACTTCAACTATGGCATGGGCGTCATCATCAACTGCTGTTGCTGCTCTTGCTCCATCTGTTGCTGTTCCATCTGCAACTGCTGCTGAATCTGCGTCACCGCTGCCACTGTCTCCAATGCCGTCGCCTGCTCCGGATTAATCGCCAACGCCGCTTGCAGAGCCGCTAGCGCCTCGTCATACCGCTCAAGCTGCGCCAGCACCACCCCTTTCCCCGTCAGCGCCTCCGCATTCGTCGGGTCAATCTCCAGCGCCCGATCATAAGCAACTAGCGCATCCGCATACTGGTTCAGCGACAGCAGCGCCGCCCCCCGATTAAACCAGCCCTGAGCCGACTCCGGATCGAGCGCAATCGCCTGATCCGCCGCCGCCAACGCCTCATCAAAGCGACCCAGCAGCCACAGCACCACACTGCGATTTGCCCAAGTTTGCGCCCGATTCGGGTCAATCTTCAGCGATTCGTCATAGGCATCCAGCGCCGCCTCATACTGCAAAATCGTCCGATAAATCACGCCGCGATTAAACCAGGCCAGCGCCAGTTCCGGATTCAGCTCCAGCGCCCGCTCCGTTTCTTGCAGCGCCTCATCGTAGCGTTCCAGATACCAGTAAATCACTGCCCGATGATTGTAGGCTTCCGCAAAATCCGGCTTAATCCCCACCGCCCGATTAATCGCCGCCAGCGCCTCCTCATACTGAGCCAACCCCGTCAGCGCAATACTGCGCTCATTCCAAGCATTGGCCTGATCGTTCACCTTCCACTGAATATCGCCCTGAACCGCCGCTACACAAGCCGCCAGCGCGGGTTCATACTGCTTCAGCCGATTCAGCAGCGTGCACTGACCCAGCAGCGCCAGCGAATAGTCCGGCTTAATTTCCACCGCCCGATTGTACGAGGTCAGCGCCTCCTGATTGCGGCGCAGCTTTTCCAACACCTGCCCCTGCGATGCCCAGGTCAGCGCATTGTTCGGGTCAATACTAATCGCCTGGTCATAGGCCGCGATCGCAGAATCATATTTTTCCGACGCCGTCAGCGCCCGCCCCTGATGCGTCCAGGCAATCGCCGCCGTTTCGTTGCCCCAGTTGCCGTTGCCATCCAGCGCCGCCTGACAACTTGCGATCGCACCTGGATAATCCTGCAATTCCACCATTACCGCACAGCGATAGGCCAGCGTCAGCGAATCCTCCGGCTCTAGCAGCAGCGTCCGGTCATAGGCAATCAGCGCCTGCTCATACTGCCCCGCCTGCGCCAAAATCACACCCCGATTAAACCAGGCCAGCACGGGCGATCGCCCGCCCCAATTGCCATTCACCCGCAGTGCATCATTACAGGAATCCAGCGCCGTCTCGTTATTGTTCAATGCCGCAAACGCCACACAGCGATAGGTAATCGCCAGCGAATTTTCCGGGTCAAACTCCAACGCCCGGTCAGCAGATGCGATCGCATCCGGAAATGCCTGCATCTTCAGCAAAATCCCGCTGCGCTCCGCCCACACGTTGGACTCTTCCGGCTCAATCACCAGCGCTTGCTCACAGGCTTTCAGCGCATCCTCAAACAAATCCGCATCCGCTGACAACCGACAGAGACCAAACCAATAGTCAAAATCTTCTAGGTTTTCAAACGTTTCCTGGGCAGGCGTCGGCGTCGCGAGCGTGATGGTGGTGGCAAGTGCGATCGCACCAGGCAACAATTGCGATCGAAGTTTTGAGGATGCGATCGCAGATTCGACCCAGCGTAAAAAACTTGAACAACCTGCCACAGATTTACCAAAAGCCATTAGATTCTGCCTGCCATTCATGGTGAAACGCTAAATGTTGGGTAGGGGCGAATGGCCATTCGCCCCTACCCAACGTGTAACGCAACATGCAACATATCGGGATCTACCGACATCGAAACCGAGATATATAAAAGATACTTTGGGGATCAAAATCGTATCGAAATCTAGCAAATTCAATAATTTGCCTAACGTAGACTCTATCCTAAGCAATAAGGGGTTTTCAGGATTCAGCAAGCAAAATTGACACAACATGATCATGCGTAACGTATTCAGCCTCACGCCTTGCATCAAACCCTCAAACCAGAATTGTGTTACCACGATACAGCGACACAATCCTCGTCTGAGTTTGCCAATTGCAATCGCACTGATCGGCAGCTTAATTAGTCTCTCCCCCCAGCCAACTTTGGCCGCCAGTCGTCGCGATGTCGTCCAACTTCTCGCCACCCGCCAGTGCTCCAACTGCAACCTGCGCGAAGCCCAACTGCGCGGAGCCTACTTGCGTCAGGCCAACCTCCGCCGTGCTGACCTCCGTGATGCCGATTTGAACGGAGCCGATTTGCAAGGCGCGTACCTGCGCGAAGCCGATCTGCGCGGAGCCGACCTCCGCAACGCCAATCTGGAAAACGCTAACCTGGATGGCGCACAGCTCGAAGGTGCATTACTAGCCAACACCATCATCGACGATCGCACATTACTGGCCGACCGCTGGGAAACCGTGCGCGATATCGTTACCAACGGCGCACAGGGCCGCGATTTACAGGAAGCCGACCTCGCCGGAGCCAACCTGGATGGAGCCGACTTACGAGGAGCCAATCTAACAGGCGCAAACCTAGAAGCTGCCACCTTTGAAGGGGCGTACCTAGCTGGCAGCAACCTAGATGAAACCAATCTTCAGGAATCTGATTTCTTCATTGCCGACCTGCGCAGCACCAGCATCAGTCAATCCAACCTCGCCGACGCCAGCTTCCGCGCCGCTGACCTCCGCAACAGTGACTTGACGGAAGCCAACCTCGACACCGCCGACTTCCAGCTCGCCTATCTCGACAGCGTCAGCCTAGTCGGTGCCAATTTGGAAGACGCTGATTTCACCGGAGCCTATCTAACCAACGCCAACCTCAGCAACGCCATCCTGGAAGACACCATTTTCTTCATCGCCGATGTCCGCAACGCTGACCTAAGTGACGCCATTCTCGAAGGAGCTGAACTACGCGGCGCAGACTTCAGCGGCACCACCCTCTCCGCCGCTAACTTGCAAAATACTGATCCAGAGGGCATCCGTCTCCGCGATGCCGACCTTGAAGGTTCTGACCTCAGCGACCTCAACCTAAGCGGAGCCGACCTCAGCGGCAACAACCTGCGGGGCGCAAACCTGTCCGATACCAACTTGACCGGAGCCAACCTCAGCAACGCCGATTTGACGGGTGCAAACTTGAGCAGTGCCAATTTAGAAGGTGCCAATTTGGAAGGTGCCAACCTCACCAACGTTAACCTTGAGGCTGCCGATTTAACCGAAGCCAACTTACTCGGCACAACTCTACAGGGCGTCCGCTATGACGCCTCAACCAACCTCTGCGACACCGTTCTACCCGACGGCAGCCAACATAGCTGCCCTTAACGATGGCAGTTCCTCAAAAAGAATATCTTCAAACGCTTAACAAGTTAGCTTTTTCGGAGGGGGTCTGGGGGACGCGACTCGTCTCCCAGCGGGGTTTTGGGGGCAAACGCCCCCAATCAACGGGTTTTGTCGCAGCAGATTACGTAAGCGTGAGATTGCCAAAACAAAAAAGCGAGGCGCTCAGCGCCTCGCTTTTTTGCTTTAAGCCTCAAACTAGATCAATTCTCTGAGCTGTTCAACCGCAGCCATCCCGCCCCAGAAAAAGGCAATGTGAACCGCAACTGATAAAGTCAGCGCAACGACTCCCAGAGCCATGCCACCGATACTGATAAATCCATCGTCATCCAGCAGACCAAACCCCATCACAAAAATGCTGAATGCTGGCGCTGTATTGGTCAACGGCAAGGGGCTAATCATTGAAATCGAGAGAATTGCGATCGCAATTCCCATCACCAACTGCCCCGTGCGGCTCTTACAGATTGGGCTGAGGCGGGGACGAGTAATGATTTCAATTCGCTGCAGCCAAGGCACTCCAGCCTTAATTAGTTTTTGAATCTGAGTCAGCTCAAAACTGCGGTTATTCCACTTTTGAGGCAGCCAGGGGCGCTCTCGTCCCATTGCCAACTGGATAGCCAACACCAGCATCACAATTCCAAATGGAGTTGAGTAGCCCGGTGCCGGAATTGGCAGAGCAGATGGCAGCGCTAAACAGACAAACAAAAAGCCAAACGTGCGCTCACCCGCCAAATCCAGAATATCCCGCAGGCAGACACGCTGTTCTGGTTTATCAATAACAGGTTCATTCGTAACCGACCGAGCCGGAGCAACCTCAAAAAAATACTGCTGAAGTTCCGCAGAAAGCCTAGCCATAAATTGCCAACTTTGAATGGTACGAAATATTAATTCGCTTCACTCTATCAGGTTTCTTTCGCGATTCGTGAGTGGAACTACGGTATCTTTATCGCAAATTTGCATAGCTGTACATTGTGTACCAAGGCTGAAAGATTGATTGGTCGCCGCATTACGGCGACCAATCAATCTTTGGAGTCTTCATCAGTCAAGTACAAGAATGAGTGACCAAACTATTCCCGATTGCGGCGGCGAATCACCCAAATGACAGCCCAGATAATCAAGCTAACAAGCACAATTTTGGAAATTGGCCCCAGATATTCTCCCACTCGTGTGTAGTTCTCACCCAGCAGATAGCCCAGGTAGGTCAAGAGCACCGTCCACAGCAGAGTGCCAACTGTTGAGTAAATGAAAAATGGAAAGAAGGGCATATTATAGGTGCCCGCCGGAATTGAAATCAGCGTGCGAACGCCCGGAACCAGCCGGCAGAGCAACACTGTTCGACCGCCATACTGATCAAACCAACCCTTTGCCCGATCCATATCTTGGACAGACAGTCCGGCCCATTTGCCATATTTTTCAGTCAAATAGCGCAGCCGCTTACCACCTAGCCACATTCCGGCCACGTACCACAGCACAGCGCCCAGTACTGTACCCACCACACCCGCCGTGACAGCCGGAACCGCCTGCATTTCGCCGCGTGCGATCGCAAATCCAGCCAATGGCATAATCAGCTCAGACGGAATGGGCGGAAATAGGTTTTCCAAGAACATCAAGAAGCCGATGCCGACATAACCCAAAGACGTAATGATTTCTGTAACCCAATCTGCCATATATATCGCTTCGCTCTGCTGAAAATGCTGGATTTTACTGGATTGACCGCTAGATTGATAGCTAGATGCTATTGCTGAACAGGCATAACACACACCGTAATCCTACCTGCGGTGTACCTCTACGCCTCAAGGTAGCTGCCAATCCATAGTTTGTTATCTAGAGAAGGACGTTCATTGAAACAGTGCAGTATCAATCTTTCGATACAATCTTTCGATACAGCCTTCCATAAATGCAGCGATTTAATCCAGATTAAGCCTGCTGCTTAATCGGAATTTCAATTTGAAATTCAGTACCCGTTTCTGGAGAAGATTGGCATCGGATCTGGCCATGATGCTTCTGCACCACAATTTGATGGCTAATTGACAGTCCCAAACCCGTTCCTTTCCCCACGGGCTTAGTCGTAAAAAACGGGTCAAATAGCTGCTTTTGCACCTGCTGAGGAATCCCCGGCCCGTTATCATAAATGCTAATCCGCACCTGCTGCGTTTCCGGCAGTCGCTTTGTCCGAATAATGATTTGAGGCTTAAAGTCTCGTTGCGAATCGGCACAGTTTTGCTGATCCTGCTCTAAGGCATCCAGCGCATTGGCCAAAATATTCATAAACACCTGATTCAGCTGGCTGGGATAACATTCCACTTCAGGTAGCTCGCCATAGTCCTTAATCAGTTCGACACCTGTGCCGCCTGCCCGCAGCTTCAGACGATGATGCAAAATCAGCAGTGTGCTATCAATCCCGTCGTGCAGATTAACCGCCTTCATCTCGGCTTCGTCCAGCCGAGAAAATGAGCGCAAAGACAGAACGATTTCCCGAATCCGGTCTGCTCCCACCTGAACAGAATGCAAAATTTTCCGGAAGTCTTCAATTAAGAAGTCCAGATCAATCGCTTCTATTTCCTCTCGAATAGCCGGAACTGGCTCTGGATAATGCTGCTGATAAAGCCGAAATAGGTTAATTAAATCCTGCGTATAGTTTTGAATGTAGCTCAGATTGCCGTAGATAAAGTTCACGGGATTGTTAATTTCATGGGCCACTCCCGCGACCAACTGGCCCAAACTCGACATTTTTTCGGTTTGGATGAGCTGCATCTGCATCTGCTGCAGTTCCGTCAGCGTAGACTTCAACTGTTGCGCTTGCGATCGCGCTTGTTCCGCATTCATCTGAGCCTGACCATACAGTTCAGACTGTCGAATCGCCACCCCAATTTGGCCCGCAAGCGCCTCTAGCAGCGTCAACTCATCCGGTGTCCAGTCCCGCTCTCCCCGGCATTCATGAGCAATCAGCAGCCCCCACAAATGCTCTTGCACTTGAATGGGCACAATCAGATTGGCCTGCACCTGGAGACTGCGTAAGAAATTGACGTGGCACTCATCTAAACCCGGATCATTGAGATTGGGAATCGCTCGCACACGCCCAGACGCATACAGATTGGCATACTTGTCTGGAAAGCAGTCATCTGCACCAATTTCACCCAGTACAGACTGCCACGGCTCAATCACATCTTCCGTTACCACCACCCCATGCCAGTCTTCCAAAAACTGGTACACCACCACTCGATCCGTATCGAGCAGCTGGCGAACTTGCTGAACCACAGTTTGCAGAATTGTCTCTAAGTCTAGGCTGCTGCGAATTTGCGCGGCCACGTTATTAATAATTTTTTCCCGCTGAGCCAATTTTTTATACTTGGCTCGCGATTGACGCAGCAGGTCTTCCGCCTGCTTACGCTCCGTCACATCCTCAATCGTGCCAAGTAGCCCAATCACATTGCCATCAGCATCGTGCAGCGGCAGCTTGCTCGTTTCGCGCCACGTCAATTTGCCATCAGCCTGCATTTGCGACTGCTTAATCCGCAGCATCGGCGTGTCTGTATCCATCACCTGGCGATCGCACTTGAGATACCACTCCTGCTGCTCAGGTGTCCAAGGCAAATCCGCATCGGTTAGGCCAATCACCTGTTCCGAATCAACGCCTGCCATCTCAGCCCAGCGCCGATTGCAGCCCAAATAGACAGAGTCACGATTCTTCCAAAAAATGTACTGGGGAATGTTGTCCAGCACCAGTTCCAGCAGCTCTTTGTCAGTCAGAGCCTGATATGAACCATTCAAACTAAGGGATACGGTGGCCTTCTTGCCTGGGCTATCCAGTTGCTTCGACTCACCCTTCTTTGGCGCATCAGCATCATCTGAATTCGCCGGATTGAAATTGACTGCTGCAGAGTCAATAGATGCAGCATCCAATTCTGGCATTTCTGCCCCAATCATCGGCAACACCGTTACGGGTTGATCAGACCGTGGACTACCTGCAAGACCACCCGCCGCCACGACGACTCGGCCAATGCTGAGGATCTGCTGCACCATACCCTCTTCATCCAAAAGAGGGCTGTAAGTAACATCGTACCCAACTTGAGCTGAGCCAATGGGTAAATTGTGATAGGTATGCAGCGATTGTCCTGTTTGGATAACCTGCTTTAGATGACCATGAATTTGCGTTAGCGTCGGCTGTAGCGCTGCATATTGTTTAATTTGGCTCAGCTCAAGATTCGTTTTACCAATATAGGTTTGAGCTGGAATGCCTAACAGTTTAACGATGGATTGATTCACAGAGCAGTAGCGCCCAACCGCGTCATAAACTGCGATCGCATCCACTGCCTGCTGAAAGAGAGGTGTTACTGTCTCGGCAACCATAGAAGCTTGTGTTAGGTCAGATGGCTTGTACTTTTCGACGTCAGACTCGACCATAGCGGCACTAAATTATCGTTGCTTAACCAACCATCCCTGATTGCGAATCTGATCGGACATAAGATGGAACGTGACTCAATCGAGATCCAGTAGCTTACGGCTTCATAATGCCCATCAGTATCCACAATGTATCGCCCATGATTAACTGTAATTATTAAGCTCTAACTCAAGTATGAAATATTCTTGGGTTAAGGCACAGTATAAAATTCAATATTCAGTTCAGGTATAGATTTGATTCAGCTTAGGTATAGATTTGCGATCGCTTAAAAACTTGCAGGTATCTCTTTCACATAACCTTCAGATACCTAATGATGTATTAGTAACATTCTTAGTGATATCGAGATGATATCGAGGTCACCAACCCATCAAATTGGTTTCAGCCTTACAACTATTCTCACGTTTTGACTCTATCTCCGGAATGATATTCAATTTTCCTCAAAATATCGGGGTTTCAACCCCACTCTCGCATCGCTGAACATCGCCAACTAGGCCAGAGAATTTTCTTGCTGTACAGACTGGACTATCGCGACTCAATGAGATCTGGTAGGGTTTTATTTTCATTGATTGCAGCAGGGAAAAGCATGGAGTCGCTCAAGGGAAGAGATTTACTTAGCCTCGCCGATTTAAGTCGGGATGAACTGCTAGGACTGATTCAGCTGGCCGCCGATCTCAAAACCGGTAAGCTAGCCCCCCAATGTCGAAAGTCGCTCGGTCTCATTTTCAGCAAAGCCTCAACCCGCACGCGAGTGAGCTTCTCAGTCGCAATGTATCAACTGGGTGGACAGGTTCTCGATCTCAGCACGGGCAACACCCAAATGGGACGCGGTGAACCGGTAGAAGATACCGCTCGTGTTCTCGATCGCTATCTGGACGTGCTGGCTATTCGCACCTTTGAGCAAGCGGAAATCGAAACCTTTGCCCACTACGCTACCATTCCGGTTATTAATGCCCTCACCGATCTAGAACATCCCTGCCAAATTTTGGCCGACCTACTCACCGTACAGGAAGAATTTGGCACCCTCGAAGGGCTGACGGTCACCTATTTAGGCGATGGCAACAATGTTGCCCACTCCTTGATGATCGGCTGTGCCCTCGCTGGAATCAATATCCGCGTTGCCACTCCAGTTGGTTATGAGCCTGCCCCCGCTGTCGTCGAGCAGACTCAAGCCATTGCCTGCGATCGCAGCCAAGTCTTGGTCACTCAAGATGCCGAACTCGCCACCAAAGGCAGCAATGTCCTCTATACAGACGTCTGGGCCAGCATGGGACAAGAAGATCTGGCCAATGAGCGCATTCCCCTATTTAAGCCTTACCAAATCAACGAGCCGCTGTTAAGTCTTGCTGATCCCAAAGCCATTGTTCTGCACTGTCTACCCGCCCATCGCGAAGAAGAAATTACCAATGCCGTTATCGAAGGTTCACAATCGCGAGTCTGGGATGAAGCTGAAAATCGCATGCATGCCCAAAAAGCCCTCCTAGCGGCGTTACTCGGTGCGCTGTAGTTAATCTCAACTCATTTCAAAATTGTCGTGGTGAGAGCCAGGTTTCGCCTCTCACCACCATCAAAAACGGATTGCGTAACGATTTCTAATAATTTTAGCCAAAGTGTATTTACCTGATGGTACGCTTGTTCTAAGATGATAAGGATGACCCTTAACCGTCTGCGAGCAGACCCACACTATGGCTACCGATACCTTAACCAAAGCTCAACAGGAGCTGTACGACTGGTTAGTTGACTACATCCGTCGCAACCAATATTCTCCTTCAATTCGTCAAATGATGAAAGCGATGGGGCTAAAATCACCCGCTCCCATCCAGAGCCGCTTGGAGCATCTCAAAAACAAGGGCTATATCGACTGGCATGAAGGCAAAGCTCGTACTCTTCGCATTCTTAAATCCCCTCAAGGTGTACCCATTTGCGGTGCGATCGCAGCTGGTGCTCTAGTCGAGTCTTTCACTGATACGGTCGAGCATCTGGATCTGTCTGCCCTACCGCTACAGCCCCAAGACTTTGCGCTCAGAGTGCGGGGTGACAGCATGATCGATGCCCTGATTGATCAGGGCGATGTTGTTATTATGCGTCCCGTTCGCGATCCGCAGTCCCTCAAAAACGGCGTCATTGTTGCCGCCAGAGTAGAGGGCGATGGTACAACCCTCAAGTACTTCTACCGCGAAGGGGATAAGGTGATGCTGAAGCCAGCGAACAGCCGCTACACGCCCATTGAAGTAGACGCTAAAAAAGTTGATATTCAAGGCACTCTCGTTGCTGTTTGGCGCGGCTATGATCCATCACTAAAAGCCTAATTGACGCCTGTTTGAACAGCCTGATACAGCGAAACTATCGGTTGGCTGAGGGCAAAATTAGAAAAAGACGATACATTGATCTCTGTTTCGTCGTGGCATCTGTCAAGTTGGATTACCAGCTCGTGGTCTGTTGAGTAGAGGGCTTGTATTATAAGTTCTCTACTAGACTTTGATTATGAGCTTACGCTTGATCGTCATGACGCTTAGCTGTCGATGAGAGAGGTATCGTCATGTTTCTAGTGACAGGGGCTACGGGAGGTTTAGGTCACCGCATTGTGCAGTCACTCCGTCGGGATGATCAGCCCGTGCGTGCCTTTGTGCGATTAACCTCGCACTATACTCCCTTGGAACAGCATGGGGCCGAAATTTGCATCGGCGATTTGCGGCAACTGCGGGATATTGAGCGAGCTATGCAGGGCGTTGAGTATGTGATCAGCGCTCATGGTTCTAGCGACTCCAACGGCGGCAGCGCTCAAGACTTGGACTATCGTGCCAATATTGACTTAATTGACCAGGCAAAAGCCGCCGGAGTTAAGCACTTTGTGTTTATTTCGGTTTTGGGAGCCGATCGCGGCTACGAAGATGCACCTGTATTTAAAGCCAAGCGTGCCGTTGAAAAATATCTGCAAGACAGTGGGCTCAACTATACAATTCTGCGACCGTCTGGCTTTGCGTCCAACTTATTGCCTCTAGCCGAACGGTTTCGTCGGACAGGCATCTATTTGCTGATTGGTGATGCCAAGAGCCGCACCTCAATCGTCAGCACCGACGATCTGGCTGCAGTTGCTGCCCAGTCCGTTCACAAGGAAGGAGCGTTCAACCAGATTTTTGCCGTAGGGGGGCCAGAAATCCTCACACGCGATGACATTCCCCGCATTTTTGGCCGCCTTTTTAATCGGGAACCGATCATCATCAATGTGCCACTGATGGTGCTAGACGGTGCCCGTAATCTAGTCGGCATATTTGATGCTTCCACTCAAAAAGCCCTTGGCACGTTTCGCACGCTGCTCGCTAATGAGTTTTACTGTACTCCAGCAGAAATTGAGCGCTTAGAAACCGTATTTGACATCAAGATGGAGACGCTAGAGCAGTTTATCCGTCGATATCTCAGTACTTAATGTTACGACCCTCACCCAAATCTTATCCAAGTTTCCTGACTTAGGACTTACGCAATTGAATGGATTTTTGGGGCGCAGAGCGCCCCAAAAATCCATTCAAGATCCAAGTTTTTCGTTCGCTGAGCGTAAGTCCTAATGACAAAGATTTGAGGTGAGGGCAATCATGCATCAGGAGAATACGCTGTACAGGCACGTCGCGATACGGCGGCACATGCCCTTTTTGATATCTAACCCATTGCTCTTAGCATCCGCTCCCCTTGACGGACAAAATGCCGATTCTTGCGGTACTGAAACGGTACCAGGCTTTTGACTTTAATAATCATGGTTTCCAGTGCTTCCCGTGCTTCAATGACATCGCCCCGCTGGTGATGGGCTTGAGCTAACCACAGAAACGCTTCCGGATGACTCCACTGTTTCAAATGCAGCTGTAAATGCGCGATCGCAGTTTCGATTTCACCCAAATTCAGCAAAACCTGTCCATAAGCCAGCGATGCCTCGCCGTAGGAGTAGTTAGGCTGCACCTGAATTAACCGCGCCAGATGCTCTTTTGCTGTGCCAAAATCATTGAGCTGGCAAGCGATTGATGCTGATCCCCAGAGCGCTTTAGGATTGTTTGGTTCCTGAGCGAGCGCTTGTTGGTATGCCTCGAAGGACGGCTTCTTCTCTCCCAACAGGTACAGGACATCGCCCAGCTTAATGTATTGGTGAGCTTTGCCGATGTGCTTAACAGCCGCCTCTGCTTGCCACAGCTCATCCCGCAGTCTGCGCCGCATCGTTAGCGGAGCCAAGATTTTGAATTGGGGGTGGCGAGGTGCCCAGCGCAGGCAAAAGTAAAACACCGCACCAATAACATTCAGGAAAATCATCACCCACAGCCACAAGGAACGCTCCTTACGTCCATACTTCAAGCAGTCGTACAGCATCCAGATCCAAAAGGCCGTTCCAATCAATCCAATTGGGCCTAAAATTCCAAACAGCATAGACAGCATGGACTGTTCTCCTCCCTCAAAAGGTTGATGTCTTATCCCCAGTTGCGATCGCGATACAGTCAGAATTCCCATCACATGGTGATCAAGTGGGTTTCTGTATAAACCTGGTTCTCAACTTAGATTTCACTCCTAAGGGGGATGAAGTCTCAGCCAAAATGATTAGCATTCCTTATCTCCGCTCTGTACTCATACCAGTTCTGCAATTTGAGACTACAGGTCTGGGACGAAGTGCTAAGCGCTGAAGACGGAGTGGTTAATTCGCCTCACTCCTCTGGCCTCACCGAATCAAGACAGGACGGTAACGCTTTCAATCCAATTGCCGACCATCAACCGCTGCCGCTGACCGTTTGGGGTAATCCCATAGATGGCGCTCCCATTGGTGTAAACCACCGTGCCATCATCAGCCAAATCGTAGGCCAATACGCCTTCTGCCAAGAGTTCTGGCTCACCTTGCACAGGTTGCCGCACGAGCTGCCAGGAGCGGGGCACCAGGGATGGTGCATCTGCTTCGCGAACATCGCGATCGCGGATTAACTCTGGCGTAATCCAATCGCCCCAGGCTTTCAGCGTTCTGGGTTGAACCTTTTGGCCCGTGCTGGATGTCATGAGTGGCTTGCCGGTATAGATTTGGCTAAAAAAGTTGAACCACTGGAAGATGGCGTAGACAATCCGAAACGGCATCAGGAGCAAATCTTTCAAAAATTGGCCCAGGTGGAATGATCGACCCAAGGGACGGTAGGGACGACGAATGTAGTACAGCAATCCATCAGCGCCAATTTGGGGACTGAGTAAATCGGATTTTGGATCAGCCGCCAGCGTCAGCACATCTTGCTTAGCGAAATCTAATTTTTCAATTGCAAAAGGAGCGCGATTGCAGACATAACCTTCGCTGTTGCGGGCAATGCCAGCCGATTGGAAGACTAACGCTTGCTGATTGGGAATCCAGTGAGGAGCCAAGTCAATGGAATCCCCTTCTGTAACGATTTGGGGACGCGCACCGTCAAGCGGCATAGTGGCGATATTCGAGATACCTGTCGGATAATTGACCGCGCAAGCAATGAGCTGCTGCTTGACATTGAAATCCAGGTGGCCGACTCCAAAATCACTGTTGTGAAAGAGCCGATCTTCGCGATCGCAACTCGGATCAAAGGCAAATATGCCGCCAACTGTGCCTGCTTCTAGGGCATACAGCAGCTTTCCTTCCGCCACTGGACATAAACTGGAAATCTCAACCTTGACGGATGCTTCAGCCTGCTGCTCTAGCTGTTCTGCCATACTTGGCGGCAGCATCATCTCCATCAGACCACGATTCTTCCAGGCTTTGTTGCGTTTTAGTTTAAGCACACGCTCCTGAACGGTTTGACCGAACTGGCTTTCAATTTCTCGAAGCGAATTGGCGTCGGATCTGAGATAGAGCTTGCCCTGAGACAAATAGGCGATCTGAGGAAACATAATGCATGCAGCTACTCGTTATCGAAAGTATTCCCCAACCGTCACATGGATTCACCAAGTCATGGCCGCGTTTATCTGACACATAAATTTGTATAAATCTACGTGTTCCTGCTTGTATAAAAGTATCTATATTTTCTACACAAAGATTATTAATGATTATTGATTGTGCAAAGAATGCTGTGCTGAACTTGCCACTTATCCGGGATTGTCAGGCATGATGGGGAGATAATGGCTCAACGATTTGCACATGGCTATTCCTCAAATACAGCTAATTCCGCTAAGAGACGCTGTTCGATTCGACACAGTGGAATTACTGGATGTGCTGGTCAGGGTGGTTCCACCTCGTTCCGACGTTGTCCAACCGCATCCTCCCTTGAACTTGTGCTTAGTGATCGATCGGTCAAGTTCAATGAGTTGGGACTATCGAATCGGCTATGCCAAAGCGGCTGCGATCGCAATTGTCAAACAGCTTCGACCCTGCGATCGCATTAGCATCGTCGTATTTGATCGCCATGCCAAAGTCGTGCAGCGCAGTATTCCCGTGCGCAATCCTGCCGCCATTGAGAAAACCATTGAGCAGATTCAGCTTGGATACGGCACTAACGTTCATGCTGGCTGGTTAAAAGGAGTTCAGCAAATTCGACGGCATCAACAGTCTAACTACATTAACCGAGTCATTTTGCTCTCAGACGGCCTAGTGACAGCAGGTGAGACGCGGGAAGAAGTAATTTTCGAGCAGGTTGTTCAGCAGCAGAGCCAGCATCGGATTTCGACGACAACCATAGGCGTCGGTAGCCGATTTAATGAACGGCTCTTGAAGCTAATTGCCAACTACGGTGG
Organism: Thainema salinarum CENA647; assembly: GCF_057732415.1. Taxonomy (NCBI): domain Bacteria; kingdom Bacillati; phylum Cyanobacteriota; class Cyanophyceae; order Leptolyngbyales; family Leptolyngbyaceae; genus Thainema; species Thainema salinarum. The sequence continues at coordinate 3,577,890 of NZ_JBYJZJ010000022.1, read as the reverse complement.
CGGCAACTATCACTACATTGAATCGGCTCATCGGCTGCCGAGTGTGCTAGGGCTGGAACTTCAGGGGTTATCTCGTGCCTGTCTACAGCGAGTTCACCTCAAAATTGAACCCTATGGGAACGTACAGCAGGTTGATATTCTGAATGATTTGGGACAAACGCTAAGTGGAGCGATTAAGCTGCCCGACTTGGTCAGCGGCCTAAACTTCAATGTGATTGTGCGTCTACATATTCCAGCCCACACGGAAACCGATTTGCTGTGTCGCTTCCGATTGTCCTGGGATGTAGCCACTGAAATTCCCGCAGATGTCGATATTGTGCGACGTGAAACTCAGATATGCGGGCTGCAGTTACCTCCCGTTCCTGCAGCCCGCATATCTGAGTTTCCACCCTCTCCGGACGTACAAGAGCACGTGGCCTTAATGGAATCGGCACGGGCGAAAAAGCTGGCGATTCACGATGCCAATCGCGGTCAATACGATCGGGCCCAACAGCGGCTCCGATTAGCCCGAATTAACCTATTACAAATCAATCACTCCTACAGCTCAACCATCCTCAAACTAGAAATGCGATCGCTCCTAGAATTGGAACAACTGCTGCAAAAGCATCAGGTACAGCAGTTCCGCAAGCGAGCCGACTACGAGGCCTATCACGCAACCCGCAGCCCCTATCAGGACACGCTAGAGCAGCACTATGACGATACGTTGAGTTGAGAACGTTTGAACAAGTGGTGAATCAAGGTTGCACGTTGCCAACATCCTGGAGGTGCGATCGCACAACATCACAAAAGCAGCGTAAGGATTCTATCTTTCAACGGGAAACCTGAGTGGCGAACGCGCTAGAGTAGCAGTAATATTGCCCTCACGTTATTTTGCAAAGATATATGACCGTTTTTCAGCCTTCATTTCGCTATCCAGCCACTCATCACAGCGATCAGGTAGACACCTATCACGGCGTAACCGTTGCCGATCCCTATCGCTGGTTGGAAGATCCCGATTCACCGGAGACACGAACCTGGATCGAGGCCGAAAACAAAATTACATTTGATTATTTAGAACAGTTGCCCGCTCGCAAAACAATTCAGCAGCGCCTCCAGCAGCTTTGGAACTATGAGCGCTATGGTAATCCATTTAAAGTTTGCGATCGCTATTTTTATTTCCGCAACAGCGGCCTGCAAAACCAGAGCGTCCTCTACACTCTGCCGGATTTAGAGGCTGAGCCACGGGTATTGCTTGACCCAAATACCTGGTCTGACGATGGCACGATCGCGCTGTCGGGTTTAGCGATCAGCGAAGACGGGCATTGGTTAGCCTATGGTCTGTCCTCTTCAGGTTCTGACTGGAAAGAATGGAAAGTCCGCAATATTGAAACAGGTGAAGATTTAGAGGATCACCTAAAATGGGTGAAATTTTCCGGTACGGCTTGGACACTTGACCATAAGGGCTTTTTCTACAGTCGCTATGACGAGCCGAATGAAGCGACTCAGTATGAGGATATCAACTATTACCAAAAGCTTTACTATCATCGTCTCGGCACGCCTCAGAGTGATGATCAGTTAGTCTACGAACGTCCTGACCAGAAAAACTGGATGTTCAATGCCGATGTCACCGAAGACGGTAATTATCTGATTATCTACGTTTCCCAAGGCACCGATCCGCGCAACCTGATTTTCTATAAAGACCTTAGTCAGCCCGATGCAGAAATCGTAGAGCTGATTCCAGAGTTCGAAGCCCATTTCTCTATGATTGATAATGATGGCTCGTTGTTTTGGTTTTCGACCGATCTGAATGCGCCGAAAGGTCGGGTGATTGGCATTGACGTGACTCGACCCGAGCGGGAGAACTGGATTGAACTGATTCCTGAATCAGAGGACACGCTGGAAGGCGTGAGCGTTCTGAATAATCAGTTTATTGTCTTCTATCTCAAAGATGCCTACACCCAGATCAAAGTCTTTGAGCTAGACGGCACGTTTGTGCGCGATTTTCCGCTGCCGGGGATTGGCTCGGTCGGCGGCTTCAGCGGCAAGCGCCACGATACGGAAACTTTCTACAGCTTTACCGGGTTCACCACCCCAACCACGATTTATCGCTACGACTTTACGACCGACACCAGCACCGTCTTCCGTCAGCCCCAGATTGACTTTGACCCGGATGCGTTTGAAACCCAGCAGGTGTTCTACACCAGCAAAGATGGGACTCGCATTCCCATGTTCATCACCCATCGCAAAGGGTTAGAGCTAAATGGGAACAATCCCACCTATCTTTATGGTTACGGCGGATTCAACATATCGCTATCCCCTACCTTTTCAGTCAGCAATCTAGTTTGGCTGGAAATAGGCGGTGTCTATGCCGTGCCCAATCTGCGGGGTGGTGGTGAGTATGGCGAAGAGTGGCACCAGGCAGGCACAAAGCTGAATAAGCAAAATGTATTTAACGATTTCATTGCGGCGGCTGAATGGCTGATCAAAGAAGGCTATACCTGTCCTGAAAAGCTGGCAATTGGTGGCGGCAGCAACGGTGGTCTGCTCGTGGGAGCCTGCATGACGCAGCGGCCCGATTTATTTGCGGCGGCACTGCCTGCTGTGGGCGTACTAGATATGCTGCGCTTTCATAAGTTCACCATCGGCTGGGCCTGGACATCGGACTATGGTTCTCCGGATGATCCTGAGGAGTTCAAGGCACTCTATGCTTACTCACCGCTGCATAATTTGAAGCCAGATACAGAATATCCAGCCACGCTAATTACAACGGCAGATCATGATGATCGAGTTGTACCGGCTCACAGCTTTAAGTTTGCGGCAGCACTGCAAGCGGCTCATGCTGGGAAAAATCCGGTGCTAATTCGGATTGAAACGAAGGCCGGTCACGGAGCGGGCAAACCCACCGCCAAGATGATTGAAGAAGTGAGCGATCGCTGGGCCTTTGTTGCCGACAATCTCAACATGAAACTTAATCCTTGATGCATCTCCGGTTAGGCCGGAGAACTGGCCAACGGTGGTACTCAGGACGATGTATCTTGATCTTCTGACATGCGGAGAATGATTCAGCGAACTGAATTGTGCCGTTGCTCCCGCTGTCCTTGCTATAATCGCGTCGCACTGTTGAACGCGATTTAATCAAAAGCTATGGCGGATTGGCAAATCATTTCAGGTGGTGTAACCGCGCCCAAAGGATTTCAGGCAGCAGGGATTACAGCCGGACTCAAACCATCCGGTACCCCTGATCTGGCACTGATTGTTTCAGAAACTGATGCGATCGCAGCCGGAGTGTTCACCACCAGCCAGGTACGCGCTGCCTGTGTCGATTACTGCCGTGAAAAACTACAGGCCAAGCCCAGTGCCCGCGCCATTCTTTGCAATGCTGGGCAGGCCAATGCCGCTACTGGACAAGCGGGTTGGCAAGATGCTGTCGAAAGTGCCGAATGCGTGGCGCAAGCATTGAACATTTCAGCAGATGCGGTGCTGGTTGCTTCGACTGGAGTCATTGGTCAGCGCATCAAAATGGATCTTCTGAAAGCTGGCGTCCCTCAAGCCGTGGCCCAATTGACCATTGATGGCTCCGATCAAGCCGCCAGAGCAATTTGCACCACCGATTTAGTGCCCAAGACGATTGCGCTGGAAACCCATATCGACAATCGCCCTGTGCGGATCGGCGGTATTGCCAAGGGTTCAGGCATGATTCACCCCAATATGGCGACTATGCTGTCGTTTATCACCTGCGACGCTGGCATCTCCCCCCATATTTGGCAGGAAATGCTAGGTCGAGCAGTTGATAAGAGCTTTAATCAAATTACGGTGGATGGCGACACCAGCACCAACGATACGGTGTATGCCTTAGCCAATGGTCAATCCCGTACACCAGCTATTACCGAGATGAACGCCGAAGCCGAAAAGCTGGAGGCAATGCTGACTGAAGTTTGCATTTATCTAGCAAAAGCGATCGCACGTGACGGAGAAGGTGCAACCTGCCTGATTGAGGCCCAGATCACTGGGGCCCCCAGTGACGCAGCAGCCCGCAAAGTGGCCAAAACCGTCGTTGGCTCATCTTTAGTCAAATCAGCTATCTTTGGCCGTGATCCCAACTGGGGCCGCATTGCAGGCGCAGCGGGACGTGCAGGCGTACCATTTGATCAGGAAAATTTACGAATTCAGCTGGGCGATTTCGTCATGATGGATCAAGGACAGCCGCAACCCTTTGATCGACAGGCGGCCAATGCCTATCTCCAGCAGGCGGCAGCCGGCGAATATTTACAAAGTGATACGGTTCTGATTCAGGTTGACCTTGGCGCAGGCTCTGGCTCCGGTGTCGCTTGGGGCTGTGATCTGAGCTATGACTACGTCAAGATCAATGCTGAATATACAACTTAGTCCAGTCGTAGTTACTAGACTTTATCGGAAATTATTTTGTAGCGCGGCGGATCCGCGCTACAAAATAATTTCCGACCCCAAAAACTTTATTTCCAAGAAAGTCTACTCATTAAAGAGCGAAAGAAAAACACGGTCGTGCTAGGCACGAACCGCGTTATAGCAGAAGCTGAGATAATACCACTCACCTCAGCGACTACTATGCCCTACGATAGCCTGTACGGATTTCGCCAGTGCGCCCATCAGTATTGAGGATGGGTGCATGATGCAACCTTTGAACTCATTGATGCGGTGTTGACGACACGGCAAGCGTCCAGCTTTGTCGACCTCTCGCGCTCTCCATTCTTTCGTCGCCAATGGCCGAGTATCTATAGCGCGGTACATGACAGCCGACCGCAGCGTCGCCAACTGATGCGACTGTACCTAGAGCAACTGCCGCAGGAGGAGCCAGTGGTGTTGGCCGGAGACCATACGGCATGGCCCCGTCCAGATGCAAGGGCAAACGCATCAAAAGTAGAAAGTGAGTCGGAGGGATGTGTAGGGTAGAGGAAATGATGTCGAACAGAGAACAATCGAATGAACCGCCAGCCATTAACCAGCATAGCCGACCACTTTAGCTGCGTTGAAGATCCACGAATGGAGCGCAGTAAAAAGCATGAGCTCATCGATATCCTCACAATGGCAATCTTAGCGGTCATCTGCGGAGCCGATGGCTGGGTCGGCATCAGAGCTATGGTCAAGCCAAATATGACTGGCTGCGAACGTTTCTAGCCTTACCCAACGGCATTCCTAGTCATGACACGTTTGCGCGGGTGTTTGCACGACTGTCGCCCGAGCAAATGCAAGAGAGTTTTCTGCGTTGGGTGCGGACAGTCAGCCAAGTCAGCGATGGAGAGGTGATTGCCTTAGATGGTAAAACGGCGCGAGGGTCATATGAGACGGGTGGAGCCAAAGGAGCTATCCATATGGTGAGTGCCTGGGCCCATCAAAATCGCTTGGTCTTGGCTCAGCGAAAAGTGGATGAGAAGTCCAATGAAATTACCGCCATTCCCCAACTCCTGCGCGTGCTCGATATTGAAGGGTGTATCGTGACCCTAGATGCGATGCTCAAGGGGGAGACTATGTTCTGGCGCTCAGGCAATCAAGGCCACCTATATAACAACGTTCAGCAGCTGTTTGAGTGGGCACAGGCACAGGCCTTTGAGGGAATTGAGCATGATTTCAGCGAAACGCTTGAGGCTCATCATGGTCGCATCGAAAAGCGACGCTGTTGAAGCCTGGGACAGGTTGAACTGCTCATTGATGCTCAGCAATGGACTCGGGTCAGTAGCGTGGCGATGGTAGAGTCGCTGCGCACCTGTGGTCAAACCGTCAGTCGCCAACTGCGGTACTACATCAGTTCCCTAGCTCCCGATGCCCAGCGCTTAGCGGCATCGATTCGCTCCCACTGGAGCATCGAAAATCCGCTGCATTGGTTGTTAGATGTAGCCTTTCGCGAAGATGAGTGCCGCATCCGCAGTGGGCATGCTCCAGAAAATTTCACAGTACTGAGGCATTTGGCGTTGAGTGCCTTGAATCAGGAGGAGACAGCTCGTGTTGGGGTGAAAAACAAGCGGTTACGGGCTGGATGGGACAACCAGTATCTGCTCAAAGTCCTGGCGAGTTAAGATGCGTTTGCCCTTCAGTCTTGGCCGATTTAGGCACCTTTGCTCCTAATATTCTCATCTGCGATATCGGCATGTCCGATATGGACGGCTGCACTCTCCTCCAACAGATCCGGGCTTTGTCGGAAACCCACGGTGGCAGTATTCCGGCGATTGCGGTTACCGCAATCGCCTATGGAGAAGATCGCCAGCGGGCATTAGATTATGGTTTTCAGCAACACATCGCCAAACCAATTGAGCCAGAGCAATTAGCAAGCGCGATCGCTGAGTTGACCATGAAGTGACAGCCATTACCAAAATCGTTGCTCAGGACATTCAATGATGCATTTTATTCATACAATTTACTGTTGAATGTATCGAATTAACTGTTGCTCAATCTCCTCACAATTATCTTACAGTTGATTTTATATTATTCTAATTATGTCCCACTATATACACTTTGCTCGGTTTACTTTAAATTCCAACTGTTTTTTGGCTGCATCGCGATAGTGATATGGCTTTGTTGATAAATAAACCTTTATCATGACCTTTTTGATACTGTGAAAACCGTTTTGATCATTGAAAGTGATTTAAGTTTCTGTAAACTATTATCTGAATGGATCAAAGCTGAAGGCTTCCATCCATTGGTTGCGGAGGACGCAGCTAGAGGCTTAATGGCTGCTAAGCAGTACCAACCTAATTTAGTGATTTGCACAGATAAAGATTCAACAGTCGATAGTATTAAGATATTGAAATCACTACGAAATGATCCTGCTACAGCCCAAATCCCCTGTTTTCTGCTGACTTCTGAAGTTGATGTTGATCATTTTTTTGCTGCTTTGAATGCTGGAGCGACTGGATTTTTAAAGCGGTCGTTAAATTGGCAAGATCTGCAGCATGCTTTGAAAGCTAAGGTACTTAGATCAGTAACAGCGTAATCCCTTCAAACATGTTTTACGGGGTCAACTCTCTGATGGAATTGACCCCGTAAAATCTACTGAGCTGTTTAAGCAACGAGTTCAGAACAGGACTGGCAGTGGATCTGGTAGATGATGTCAGTTACGCGGTCGATGTCGGCTGCGGTGAGACTGGAGCCGGAGGGGAGGCAGAGCCCTTGGTTAAAGAGGGATTCAGCAACGGCACCACCAATGCATTCACATTCAGCGAAGATGGGCTGGAGGTGCAGAGGTTTCCAGACCGGGCGTGACTCAATTTGGGCAGCGGCTAATGCGAGGCGAATTTGTTCGCGATCGCAACCCAATCCGTCTGGATTGACGGTCAGACAGGTTAACCAACGGGTACTGCGACCATAGTCAGCTTCTGGCATGAACTCAACGCCGGGTAAGCTATCCAGCCGCTCAGCGTAGTGTTCAAAGTTGCGGCGACGAGCATCTACGCGATCGCGCAGCACCTGGAGCTGGCCGCGGCCAATGCCCGCTAGCACGTTGCTCAGGCGATAGTTGTAGCCAATTTGGGCGTGCTGATAGTGAGGAGCCGGATCGCGGGCTTGAGTGGCGAGGAAGCGGGCCTGTTGAGCTAGTTTCGGGCAGTCTGTCACCAACATGCCGCCGCCGGAAGTGGTGATGATCTTATTACCGTTGAATGAAAAGATGCCCATGCGGCCAAAGGTGCCGGGGGAACGCCCTTTATAGGTTGCACCCAGCGATTCAGCGGCATCTTCGATTAGAGGAATTTCGTAGCGATCGCAGATGGCCAAAATGGGATCAATATCTGCGCTTTGGCCATAGAGATGCACCAGCACCACCGCTTTGGGTAATTTGCCCTGTTTCGCCCGCTGGTTGAGCGCCGCTTCGAGCAGTTCTGGATTCATGTTCCACGATCTGCGATCGCAATCCACAAATACTGGAGTAGCGCCCTGGTAAACAATGGGATTGGCCGTTGCGACAAAGGTGAGCGTCGAGCAAAAGACCTCATCGCCGGGGCCGACTTCGGCTAGCCGCAAGGCCAAGTGCAGTGCCGCTGTCCCGGAACAGACCGCCGCTCCATGTGCCGCACCGACGGTTTGACAGAATTCCGTTTCAAAGGCATCGACGTGGGGGCCGACGGGCGCAATCCAGTTGGTCTGAAACGCCTCGTTGACGAAGGCAAGCTCCTGCTCTCCCAGATGGGGTGGCGACAGCAGAATCGGTTTGGGCGAGGGTGGGGTTTGCATCATGGCTCTCCAATCGGGGCTCGGTAGGCTGGAAAATAGTGGGTTTGGTACAGAGTGTCAGGCGACAGGTCATGGATTTTGGCGCGCAGGTCAACCAGGCTGTGGTACTGATCCGCATCGGTAATCAGGCGCAGGGTGTAAAAGCGGTGCCGCTGCCGTGAAAACCCAGCTTTATAGCGAAACAGCGGATCTTGGGTCGCGCCAACGCCACCGCCCAAGTGCAGCCATCGGTGCCCTCTGTTCTTGGCCCAGAGCGCGACACAGTGGGTTTCTAAAGTACTAGGAGACGGCTTTAAGAAGGCGGTGCGGGTGCCGCCGAAGATGGCCTGCACAACGCCGTTCCACTCGGTATAGAGTCCAGCGGACGCTACTTCGCCGTCGCATTCAACCAAGCAAAGATGCAGGCGATCGCCCAGCAATCCCCCCAGTTCAGCAAAGTAGACTTCGTCAAACTCCAAATAGTGGTCGGCTGCACCCACTCGCGACATTGTCTCCATGTAGATGTCCACAAAGGTAGACAGCGCCTCGTGCCAGGGCACAATGCGAGCCGCCATCCCCTCGCGCTTCGCTCGGTTAATCCGGTTACGATGGTCGCTGCGCGTATGGCTCCAAATCTCTGATTCCGTTAACGCAAGATTGGCAGAAACCGTTTCACCTTGAAAACAGTACTCCTCTGCCGCTAAATCAAGCTCCAGGTCAGCATCCCAGATGGGATGGAGACGAAAAAAAGCTGAGCAAACGCCCCGCTCCCGCAGCCCTTGCTTTAACGTTTGTAACGCTTTAGCCATGAAGCCGGAACGCTCTTGGGCTGCCGAGTTCCGCAGAAAGCCAGGATAGCCATAGGGCGACACCACATCAAACACCTCAACCATGAGGCCATGATCAGCGAATAAACTGCGATCGCACCTCAGCAGATAAGGTAGCAGCATTACCGCATCACCCTCACGAATGAGAGCAGCTTCTGGCAAGGTGTGGGTACGCTGGGCTTCTAAGCTCAGATAGCTGGGTAAATGGTAGATATCATGCGGTGCGTCGCGGAGCAACGCGCACCATTGGGGATGATCGGGTGAGATAAAGTCGATCTGCATGGCATAGAAGGGAGATCTACAGGAGAAATGGGTAGGGGCGAATAATATGCACATTCGCCCCTGTACGGGTTTAACGATGGTTTAACGGGGAATCAGCTCCATTTGCAGGCTGGGTTTGGGGCGCAGAGAGAACGAGGGGCCGGGATAGGGAGTGACGGCCTGGTTCGGTAACGGATGGAGATAGAACCGTTGCCCAATTTCTGCCAGGAGTAGAACAGTTTCCATCATGGTGAGACCGCGCCCAATGCATGCTCGGGGGCCACCACCGAAGGGGTAGTAGGCATACTGAGGAATGCGCTTAGCGGCATCGGGATGCCAGCGATCGGGATTGAACTCGTGGGGTTGATCAAAGAAGCGGGCATCGTGATGCGTCACCCACTGACACATGACCACATTTTCGCCAGAGTGGATGGGGTGGCCGTCAATTTCGCAGTCTTGGGTGCAGACTCGGCCTGTGACCCAAGCCAGGGGATAGAGGCGCAGCGTTTCGGTGATGACCCATTCGGTATAGTTGAGCTGAGGCAGGTCAGCCATCATGGGCGATCGCCCATTCAGCACCGTCTGCCATTCCGCCACCAGCTTGGCTTCAACGTTAGGGTGCTGAGCGATCAGCCACCAGGCCCAGCCCAACACGTCCGACAGGGTATCATGGCCAATCACCACATTAACCAGCTCATCACGGATCTCGCGATCGCTCATGCCTGCTCCGGTTTCATCCCGCACTTGCAGGAGCTGGGTCAGCATTGAGCCATTGTCTGCCCCAGCACGACGCTGGCTGGCAATCAAATCGTATAGCAACGCGTCTAGATCCCGCACGGCCTGCTGATAGCGGCGATTACTGGGGGTAGGAAAATGCTCCGGTAAAAGGTAGAGGAGCCAGTTGCGATCGCGGTGATCATATTCAGCCAGCGCGGCAGTGAGCACGTTCTCGACAGCTGCAAAATGGGTGATACCCGCTTCGCCAAAGCAAATCTTGGCCACAATTTTGCGGGTGAGACGAGTGGTGCGATCGCGGATTGCCAGCCACTGTTCTGTCGGCCAGGTAGCCAGTTCAGCCTGGGCCATCTCTACGGCAATCTCCCCATAGGCTGCTAAATGCTGCCGCTGAAAAATGGGCTGCACTAACCGTCGCATCCGTCGCCAGAAGTCGCCCTCACTCACGGCTAATCCGTGACCAAACAGCGGGTCAAAAAAGCGAGATTCGCGTCCTTCCGCCCGTCCCATAAAGCACGAGCCGTGAGTCACGAAAACGGATTTGATCAGATCGGGATGGTTGAGAAAATACACTGGATGTGGCCCAAACCGCAGCCGCACAAAGTCGCCATATTCAGCGCAGTGGGCGTAAAAACTGAGCGGATGCAGGCGGTAGTCCAGAGCATGGCCAATGAGGGGATAGCCTTTGGGTTCAGGCAGGGAAGAAGAGGGCGGTTTAACAGTTGTAGTGGTCATGGGTCGATCCTCATAAAATTTGTCGGACGACGACAAAGGCTTCAGCCGCGACTAAGCCTGCGCTAGCTCCCCGCAGTTTCGCTAGGGCTTCTAATGCTTCTAAAGAGCGGGGATGGGGGAATTCTTTCAGCTCGGTGCTGTAGCAGGCCATCGCCTTGAGCTTGGTTGTTAGATAATGCTCAATATCGATAAAAACGGTGGGAGTAAATACGGTATCGGCCCGAGGCGGCGACCATTCTGTTTCCGACAGCGTCTCGTAGCAGAGCAGTTGCCGAACCGAACAGCCATTGATGGGGCGAGCGGCGACCAGAGTGGCCTGGTGCACCTGCTGGTGGTCAGCATGAATGTCGCCGTGGTGCGGTAGATAAACCGTATGGGGCTGAATCTGGCGAATGAGCTGGCTGATAGCATCCGCCAGCCGATGGCCAGGAATCGTGTCTAACCGAGGGGCCGGAAAGTCAAGATAGGTGGTGCTGGCAACGCCCAGCATTCGATGCGCGGCCTGCACTTCTTGACGGAAAGCATCTTCATCATCGTCGGGATACAGCTCTGGGTCGGCGCGGGTGACAACGGCAATGTGGACATCGTCACCGCAGTCCGTGTGACGTGCGATCGCACCGCCGCAGCCTAGCACCTCATCGTCGGGGTGGGGGGCAATGACTAAAATTTGCTTACCCATCATAAATGTGTTGGTAGAAAGTCAGCAGGTGAATGGCGTTTAAATTCTCTTTAAATTCTTTCGCCCTTTGTGGGGGAAGAAATCTAGATATGAGAGAAAAGATTTATCAGTTAGCTAAATGGCTAGACCGTCGCTAGGGTTGGGTATACAGCGATCTGATTGGCCAAAAACTGGCGGCTGTCAGGCCCGCAGCAAAACAGCACATCTAGAATAGACAGGTTAGGGATAAAGCCAACTTCGGGAAAAAGTTGGGGATAGGTAGGTGGCGTAAATTCTTGCCAAATGACTCGAATATTTGCCGCTTTAAACTCATCTAAATCCATATAGTTTTTGCCCCCGATTCCAGATAGATAGGTGTCCGCTTCAACTGCTTGACAGGCTTCAATCAAGCGCTGAGTTTTTTGGCCTGTAACAGGCAATTCTGATAGCTGAGCAATTGGAATTTCGATTTCTAGCTTTTGCATTGTCCAAATTAGCAAGGCCAGATTTAAATCATGCAAATGCTGCCAATCTTGAAACAAAATGTCCTGCAATTCTTGGGCATATTGCTCAAAATAAGGTGCGGGTGAATAGTTGGTGCAGATTGCGCCCCAGTGCTTTCTGGCCCAAGGAAAATCAGGATTAATTTTAACTTGGTTAATGAGCTGCTTTTGTCGATGGAGTACGGGGACTGTCAGCCACTGATCGCCTTGAGATGTCTTGATCTTGTTGCGGTGCTGTAGTCCCCGCCGCAGAAATTCAACGTTATCCATCGCGATAAAAATATCGGCTTGGGACAGCTTATGAAAAAAGCCAAGATAGGGAAAATATTGAGTTTGATGGATGGCAGCAATCGTCATTACTTGGGTTGCTCCTGGCGATTTTTGGGTAATTTATTAGCAATTTAATATTGAGATTCGCGGCCTCGTTCGGAGCCGTTTTCACCGTAGGCTCCTTCTTTTGTCAGCACAATAGGAATGGTTTTCAGCAAAATTAAGCAATCGAGCCAAATTGTCCAGTGTTCGATGTACCAAACATCTAAAGCAATGCGCTCATCAACGGTATTGAGCAACCCGCCCTGCACCGCTTCCCAGCCCGTGATGCCGGGAGGCACCAGCAGACGCCGCTTTTCCCAGTCTTGATAGGTTGCCAAAGAGGACATCAGGACAGGACGTGGGCCAACTAGGCTCATGTTGCCCCATAGGACGTTTAGCAGTTGGGGCAGCTCGTCGAGGTGATACTCCCGTAAAACCTTGCCCACTGCTGTGATGCGGGGATCACCTTTGAACGTATCCAGTCCCGTTCCCAGATTGACGGCACCGTCCACCATTGTCCGAAACTTATAGATTCGAAAGGGCTGACCATATCGCCCCAGCCGCTCTTGGATAAACAGAATAGGGCCAGGGGAACTAAGCCGAACTGCGATCGCAATGAGTACCAACAGGGGAGCGATCACGATCAGACCGATCCCGGCTAGCAGGATGTCAAACAGGCGCTTCATCGCCAGATGGAAGCGGATATTTGGGCGATCGCTGAGATAGCGCCGTTCGGCTTGTCGCCACTGTGCCAGTGACCAAATCGTTGAAGGGGTATACATTTTAGGGTCTCCTTAGACCATGGACGTTGCCGTCGGAACTGCCGTGGTGCTGGGCGAGGTTTGCTCCTGAGCGGCTGGTTCTGGAAAAGTAATGCCGAGACTGCGATAGGCATCGGCCAACCGCTGGAAGACAAAATGTTCGTCATATTCGGCTTCAATACGATCTCGACTGGCTTGACCAAAGCGCTGCCGCATGGCTGGATTAGCTACCAGCGTTGCTAGCGCCTGGGCGAGCTGTTCACTATCATGAGGCGGCACGATAAAACCATTTTGGTCGGGGATAACGGCTTCCCGACAGCCGCGAATATCAGTTGTGACAACGGGTAGCCCCATCGCCATTGCTTCCAAAATGGAGCGGGGCAAGCCTTCGCCAAAATAGGTCGGTAAGGTAAAGATATCCATTAGCCCCAGTAGATCAGGAACGTCGTCACGAAATCCAGTAAAGATAATGCGATCGCAAATTCCTAGCTGAACCGCTCGATTGAGCAGTTCAGCCTCAAAGGGCTCTGGATCGGTTTTGAGTTCGCTGCCCACAATCAGCAACCGCACACGCGGAAACTGCGAAACCAGTTGGGCAAAGGCTTCAATCAGGTAGGCAAAGCCTTTTTCGCGGGTTAAGCGACCAATGGTGCCGATGATCGGGCCATCGTCCGGTAAGATGCCTAGTGACTGCCGCAACTGTTGCTGTCGCTCTGGATCAAGCCGCTGCTGGCTGAACCGCTGGCTGTCGATGCCATTATTGAGATGCCGCACCTTATCGGCTGGACATAGCCCTAAGCGGGAACTGTTGATCCAGTCCTCATAGCTTTGGGTTAATAGGAGGTCAGTTAGGCTGGCGCAGCCCTTCTCAATACTGAAATACAGCCAATATTTGGCGGGCGATAGCTGCTCGTGGAACGGATAGCCGTGGGCTGTGTAGACAATGCGCGGTACTCCAGCTAGCTTGGCGGCGATTCGCCCCACTACAGCCGCGATTGAGGTATGCACATGCACCAAGTCGTATTGCTCGCGCCGCATAAGCTGAAACAACTTGATCAAGCTCACTAAATTGCTTAACGGCGCAATTCGCCGATCGATTTGCACCGGATGAACGGTATAGCCCCGATCACTCAAGTCGGCAGCAGCGGCATCTGGTGAGCAGGCAATGTGAACCTCTAAACCCTGCGATCGCAGATTATCAATTTGTGGAAGCAGCAATATACGAGCTGTCACTCCAATGGCACAAACATGTAAAATCTTCATTTTAAGAATATCTAATAGCCGTAAAGTTGCATTGAGTCTCGCATTCAGTCCTACATTCAGTAATTGATGCTCACTATTAAGCTAATGAATGGATTGATGAATCTCTAATTATCTAGCCGATTAAAAATGTCTACTGCGAACCTGTTGTTCTTATGCTTACTAGTTGGCGGCAGAACCTTTTCTTTATATGAAGCCTGGTTGAAAAACATGATTTATTTTTGTAAAACGTTTGCAGAGCAAACGTTTTACAAAAATAAATTGGGTTCTTATATACAGACTTGATATTACAGAGCAGCAAGCTGAATCAGCGAATTAATCAGCTTTATATCTGATGTCAGAGCGAATTATTTATTAGTCAAAAACACTTTAGTAATGTAAGCGAATCTAGGATTTAGATCTTGCCATTTTGCCTTCTAATCTACTTAGATATGGAACAAAAATGGATCATATTTTTGCGTATTTTTAGGGGCGAATGGCCATATAGCCCTTCGGGCATGGCTTCGCTAACGCCTTTACGTAGGGCAAATAGACGGATATGAAATTAGCGAGTGATGACCCCGTAGGAACCGCTGGGCATGTAGACAATGACTTCCGTAGTCGATGGGGTTGCTTGCAGGATAGTTTCCCCAGCCTGATTGATGTGTAGCGATGCATTGGGCTGAGAGAGTGACAGTTCCACGCGGCTGATCGGCTGTCGAGCCAGTGCCAGCTTTAAAAACGCATGGCCAGCTTGGCCGCTTTCTAAGCGCATCACCGATGGCCCTTGCTGCAAAATGGCTCGTCCCAAGCTTTCAGCCGCCGTGAGAAATGTGCGATCGCGGCTGGCCTCGTAAGCTTCGACCAGGATATCCAAAAAGATGGTTTGTTGGGCATCTAAACCCGCTTCACTGTCCCAGTCACCTCGACGGATGGCTGCTGGTGCTAATCCCTGCTGCCCCATCTGCACCAAATTGTTCCAGGCTAGCTTCAGCCGCTCCAGATACGCGACATCACCCGTCACCTCGTAAGCTTTTACCAGCATGTAGAGAGTATTATATTTGCCGTCGCCGTAGAGCGTATCGACTGCGGGTGTACCATCCGGATTGAGCTTTCGGACAAAGTGGCCCCACTGTGGGTTCCAGGCTTGCTCAAACCAGAGATCGGTCACGGCCATCGCCCAATCGCGGTATTCAAGCTGGCCTGTGAGCTGGTAGAGGTCAAACAGGCGACGGACAAAGTACAGCGTATCCGTATCGCTAGAGGGTTCGTCGGGGCGCTCTAGGGCTTGCGTGAGCACAAACTGTTCATGCAGAATCGGCAGTTCTGAATGCATGGGGTGCTGCCGGACAAACTGTAATTTTTCGTCAGCCCATTGCTCAAACTGCGGGTCGCTAGTCTGTTGCGATAGCTGAGCCATGCCCCAGGCTACCTCGCCGTAGTCCTGAGTCAGCGTTAGGGAACTGCGGGAGGCCAGATCGCCAGCTACATCCACCCAACCCCATAGACCATTAGGTTTTCCAGCCTCATCAGGAACATTGAACTGCTCAATAGTGCTGTGGGCCAGCTCAATGCACTGATTTTGAAATCTGCGATCGCGGTTAAACCAGTTGCAAAATTCCATCGCTCTGGCAATCAAGCTGACGGGTTGTTTGCCGCCAGAGGTTAAGTTGGCTTCCGCTGGATCGCTAGGATTACCGGGAATGGGCGCATCGTAGGCATAGGGAATCAAGCCACTATCGGGATGACGAGCCGCAAAGAAGGCTGTGGCGAAGTCGGCCATTAGCGCATCGGCAGGTTCATAGCCTAGCGCTTGTAGCTCAGGCGGCAAATAGGCATCCAGATATCCGCGGACTAAATCTGGGTTGTCTGCCTGGATGCCGTTCCAGTACTCATTCAGCAGCTTAAACGCAGCGATTAGAAACTCATCCCCTGCCGCGTAGTATGTCACGGATGTTCCATCCGGGCGTTGCCAAAGTGTTTGCGCCTGAGCGTTGACGGTAGGATTCACAGGCGGCCACAGCCCTACGAAAAGTGCGATCGCACATGCTACGCCACCCAACATTAACGGGCGCAGTTTACGTTGTATAGCCCAAAACCTCATCTGCCTCTGCCTCAGAGTAAGCAAACTTGTCTCCTGCCAGCTCTCGATAAACCTGCAGGATGCCAGCCACATGGGCTTCTGTAGAAAACTGTTGCTGCACCAGTTCGCGACCGACTTGACCCATCTGCGATCGCAAGTCAGCATTGGCTAAGAGCTGCTCTAGGGCATCGGCCAGTGCCAGCGCATTCCCAGGGGGCACGACGTAGCCGTTCACGCGGTCAATGATCTGCTCCCGTACGCCGGCAATGTCTGTCCCAACTACGGGCAATCCGAAGTACATCGCTTCTAAATGGGTGCGGGGAAATCCTTCGTTCCCCTTCACCTCAACGGTTTTGTCGTTGTATTTCAGCACTTCGCGCGTTACGGAGGGCAGTACCTCAATATCAGCGGCCTGATAGAAAGGGAACGGGTTCGACTGCCAGCCAGTCAGGGTAACGTTATGAATGCCAAGGGTTTGCAGCTTTGCCATCAGAAAATTGGCATAGTCTTGATATTCCGGTTCGATATCACCGACGCAAAATACTGCCAGCCGATCGCCCCAACCCCGCCGATTGAGTTCGGTCACCGCATCCAGCAGGTGATGCTGTCCTTTGAATGGCACCACCGACGCAAAACAGGCCACAATCAGCGTCCCTTGTGCCTTGAGCGACTGAAGCCAGGGGATGGGCTGCCCTGGCTGCTCAATCTTGCGAACGCCGTTGTAGATCGTGATCGCCTTCGTTTGAGCGGCAGGGCTGAGATCCAGCTGAATCGCATCACACACTGTAATAATGCGATGCGTCATCTGCTCAAAATACCACTGCGAAATGTCGTGAAAGGGGATCTGTACCCGCATGTGACCCACAACGGGGCAACCCCACAGCCGCGCGGCGGCCCCAATCATCAAGTTGCCACGACTACAGTTGACGTGGACAATATCTGGCTGCCATTCCCGCATCAGCGCTAGACAGTGTAGGGTGTAGGGCAGCAGCTCGGTAACGGTGACTTGAATGCGCTTGCGCCATGTCCAGCTCAGCATCACTTTACCAAACTGATTGAGTGACTGTCCTGGCGGCATAACGACAACCTCAATACCCGCTTGGCGAAAGGCGTCTGCGGCTCGTCCTTCCCCAGCCATCACGACTAGGGGCGTTACCGTGGCGGGCAAATGGGTAATCAGTTCAAACAAACTACGATTGGCTCCTGCCATCCGCTGAAAATAGGCGATGTAGTAGAGCACTCGCAGGGGGCGTCGCTGCGGCGGAGCAGAGCCAGCGGCATCCTGGGATTGAGATTTCATAGATGGAGAATTGAGGACTTGCATATTACACGGAGACTTGACTAAACGGTTGTGGCTGAGAGGGGATATCAAGCTAATACCTGCCGAAAAACTTGCCCATAATTGGCGGCAATGGTTGAGGAGTGGAACGCTTGCGATCGCATTAGCCCTCGTCGGGCTAGAGTCTCCTGTAGTTCTGGATCTTGCAGCACCTTGAGGAGTTGTCTCGCGAGCGAATCAACATCCCCCGGCAGCGCCAACAGACCATTTTTACCCTGCTCCAGAATTTCGGCAGGCCCGTGCGGACAGTCGGTGGCCACCACGGGCACTCCACAGGCCATTGCTTCAACGATCACATTGCCAAACCCTTCGTATATTGACGACAGCACAAACACATCGGCAGCAGCCATGTACTGATAGGGATTGGCTTGAAAGCCCAAGAACTTAACCGCGCGAGTCAGCCCCAGAGTTGTGATTTGCTGCTCTAGCATGGGCCGCAGTGGCCCCTCGCCCAGAATCCACAGTGTAGCTGGAATGCTCTACCGCACTTTTACCAATGCTTTCAGCAGATAGGGATATCCTTTTTGGGGGTGCAATCGGCCACAGGCGACAATTACGGGCTGATGGGCAGAGCGCTGCATCAGGATAGACGTTTCGGCTGATCCTTTCAGTACGGCATCGTCAACCCCCGCGTTGTAGATAATATCGATGGGGGGCTGTGATGCGGATCGGGTGCTATTAATTGAGGGTTGCCCCATTAGCGATCGCAGTTCTTCCGCTACGCCGCTGGATAGGGCAACCACCTGATCGGCTTTGGGATATAACTTTGCCATCAGGAGCAGCATCAGTTGATCCAGCGGATGCCAACGACGGTGATACCTAGAATATGGCGAGTTCTGCACACAGATAATCAGCTTGGGCTGTGGCTTTACCCCTTGGCAGGCGCGAATAGCAGCCAGATTAGCGTGACCCTGTAGTGAGCAGACAATGTCAGGCCGCTCGGCCTGGATTAGCTGTCGCAGTGGCTTGATCGCTCGCATCATGCGAAGGGTACTGGATGGTATCCCGACTGGATTAAGGGCGTAGACTGTAACATCCTCAGCCAGGGCTGTTTCGTAGCTCCCCCCTGCTGCGCAACGGCTACTAATGGCTGGAACCCCTGTCGATCCAGGGCATTGAGAATACGCAAAAGATGCATTTCAGCGCCACCGCTGCCCAAGGACGGCGTGAAAAATAGCATCTTGATACGAGGCGGACGAGTCTGATCAATATTTTGAGTTTGAATGGCTGGTAGAGGCGAGGACTCGTTGCTGGGCAAGCCCTCTGCGGATCGGGGCAACATACTCATAGCTTTGCCTATGATGAATGAGCAATGAACAAACAAATTGAATTAATATTCCGTACCTGTAGGGGCGAATGGCATTCGCCCCCCCATAACGTCAATGGTTTTATCTGTAGGGGCCGAATGGTATTCGCCCTCCCATAAGATCAATGGTTTTAGAAATATTCCGTACCTGTAAGGGCAAATGGCCATTTGCCCCTACGGAATGGCAACGATTTCAGGCAATCTCTCTGACTTGTTTCACTAGTCTGCTTTGCTCCGTGCCAAAAGTATTGCCACTTTGCCTTTAGTAGCCTGTCAACCTTGTTTTAAGAGTTTTGATGGTTGATGTGCCGCGCTCCGCGCGGCACATCAACCATCAAAACTTAATTTACAGAGTATTTAGTGAAGCTGAGGTAGCCGAATGGCTCCAATGGCTACTAAATAAGCCAGCGTTGGCACAAGCATCATCAGCCAAGCGATACAAGCTAGACCTGTCGGTTCGGAGAACAAAAACAGCGTAATCACATAAGGTGCGATCGCAGCGGATTGATGGGCATACCGGATAAATGTATTGGCTAAGAAACGCTGAAACATGCCGTAGAGAGTAAAGACCATCAGCACGCCGGGTACGCCGTAGTTCCAGTAGGCTTCTCCCACCGCTCCTGGTGGAATGCCGAAATTGCTGCCATAAAAAACTTCGCCCACTCTGCCTGCCACTAAACCAGGCTTTCCTGACCACAGCGCCCGAGGCACAGGTAGCGTCAGCAAAGCCAGATAGGAACTGCCTTCTAGATAGTTCACCTGATTGGGTACTAAGGCCAAAATGGGAAATACGCCGGAGTAAACGCTGCTGCGCTCGGAGATTTCGCTCAAGCTGGTGCCCAGCGTGGATTCATTCGATGTCGCAGCGCTGTTTGATCCTCCCCGAAAGACGTTCCAGTTAATCTGACCGCTGTAGGTGCTGTCCCGCAGATTACCCAGTAGACCGAGAGCGAATAGGCCGATCAAGGCGATGGCGGTAATTCGCACTAGAGAAATTTTTTGCTCTCGTAAGAACCAGACCAGCAGCCCCATGACCATAAAGTAGATCACGCTTGACCGGGAACCGCCAACAATAAACGTCATCATCAACGACGTTATTGTGCAGCCCCAGAAAGCAGGAGTGGAGGTTGAGCGGCGATCCATCGCCAGCCAGCTTAGACAGGCGATTAATCCTAATTGCGTAAAAAACTGCCAGTAAAAATTGCCAGCCAAAGCTTGATTGCGGCCTGCTCCCCAGGACAAAATGTGGCTAATAATGCCGCCCCGTGACTGCATATAGACTGCAAAAATTCCGGCAGCAAATCCCACGGTGGCAATGGTCTTTTTGCCCAGATGGGCTGGCTGCTGAAAGCGAATATTGGGCAGTGCCCAAGCCGGACTGAGGAGAAATCCGGTGTACATAGCAACGATGCCAGCCGCTTGCAGCATCAGGTCTTTGAAGACCAGCATTGTCAGGCTCTCTGAACTCCACCCTGGTAAGGCAGCATGCCAGGGAAGTCCGGTGATGTAGACATCAAAGCGGCGCAGATGGGCGATCACGCTCCAAAAGATGACAAACATCAGCGGATGGAACCAGCCAAAGGTTGGTCGATAGAAAATAACGGGCAGTAGGAGCAGCACGCCATTGAGCACCAGCGCCAGATAGACCCATTCCATCCCCGATATTGCTGTTGAGTTGGACTGTTGCAGCAGACCAACGCTAATCAAAGCGAGCGCCATCAAGCCAATGATGGTAAACCGCTGTAGCGGCTGCATTGCCACAAATGGCGTTGACGAACTGCCTGCCAGACCTGGCAGGATAGGACGAGGGGATAGAATGGCTTTAGTCACGGCTTGATGGATGATAGTAGGACGACAGAAACTGAGGACTCATATGAAGTTCAGTTGAAAGCCACAATTTATTTTTTATGAACCGTTTGCGGAGCAAACGATTCATAAAAAATAAAGGCTCATGTTCAAAGAACGTGCAAACCCATCTTGAAATAGACAGGTTTAGGTATCGATTTCACATTGTCTGAACATGAGCCAAAATAAATTGTTTTTTGTATGCAGACTTGCTATCAGACGTTGATACATGGTCTGTAACGCTTGCAGTCCCTGGTCGAGGGCGAACTGCTGAGCGCGAATTTGGCCTGCGATCGCAAGGGCCTGGCGCTGTTCGGGAGACGATATTAATGACCGAATTGCGATCGCAAGTTGGTCGGCATCCTCAGGCGGCACGAGCAGCGCGGAACAGCTCGCTTGTCCATCCGCTTGCACCACATTGGGAATGCCATCAACATCGGTCGCGACAATGGGGATACCTGCCGCCATTGCCTCAATCAGGACAATACCAAAGGGTTCGTGACGGCTGGGCAAGATAAACAGGTCAGCGGTTGCGTAGGCAGCGGCCACTTGCTCCGGTGCGATCGCACCTGTGAATTCAAGGCGATTGCCGAGGCCCAACTCTGCGGCTAACGCTTCTAAATGCCGCTGGTAGGTGGCTGAACCACTGCCGACAATGCGAGCGTGAATGGGCAGATCCGAAAGCTGAGCCAAGGCGCGCAGGTATACATCTAAACCCTTGACGGGAAACAGTCGGGCAACCGTTAGCAGTTCCACCCTGTCCTGACTGTTCTGAGGAATACTGGACTGCTGACTGCGACGCTGAGCAATGGCTGTATAGGCTCGTAAATCAATAAAATTAGGCCAGAGCAGAGCTTTTGCCAGAGGAACCTGATAGTGGTTGACTAACCGATCGCGAAAGGCGGGAGTCGTTGCCCAGATTGCCGTATACAGCGTAAAGAGCAGCCGCTGAAATCCCTCATTGCGTAGCTGATTCATCCACACTTGAAAACGCGCTCTCTTGCCTCCGGTCGGCAAAAAATCCTCCAGGGTCGCCTTCTGAGCCGCTAAATCTGCTGTGTACTTGAGCAGTGAGGGAATGCGGTGCCAGCGAGCCAGGAGTCCCGTCATCAGCGCTAAATTGCCAGCCGCTGTCTGCATGTGAATCACATCCGGTTGCTGCTGGCGAATCAGCCGATTAAGCTGCCGGATTATGCCCAGATTGCGCTTCAATTTCCCGCTCCAATGGGGCTGCAGGCTGTTATCTAAAAAGGTGATGGGGACACCATCCCAGATACCGCTGTGTTGAGGATGGCCGTAGGTGGCGACCTGCACGGTCATGCCTTGGGCCATCAGCCCCTGGGCAATCTGCTTGGTTTGCAAAGATGGCCCCCCAACAGCCGGAGGATACACACCGGAAATGAGCAGTAGTTTCGGCATGGTTGTTTCGGATAGTCTATCAGTTTTGCAATTTGGTACGAGAGAGCAGTAAACGGAACGGCAGCAGCATGGATTTTGTCATTAAGTAGGCATTGCTGCGGGTGGCAGGCAGTAACCAGAAAAAGAGATATCCTCCGATCGCATAGGAAATCAAAGTTGCGATCGCAGCTCCAACCCCGCCATAAAGAGGAATGAAGAACAAATTGAGCGTAATATTGGCAATCAAGCCCGTTAGACGAGCATAAAAGTTATATTTCTGTAGTCCTTCGGTAATAATCCACTTACTTTGAGCAATGCCTAAGTAGGTGAATACTGAACTCAAAATATGGATTTTAAAGATGGGAATTGCGGCGATATACTCTGCACCATAGAGCTTAGAAATTAATAGTCCAGAGATGGGAATCAGTAACAGAATTAATCCATAAGAAACTCCACTATTCAAGTCATAATATTGCTGTAGCCGCTGCTGATAGATAGCGGGTTTGAGCTGGCGAGATTTAATAATTCTGGGGTATAGGGAAGATCCGATAATGATGGGCAGAAAAGCGGTTGCTTCGGATAAGGTTGCGGCACTGGCATAGATGCCAACAGCATGTTTATCCAGCAGATTTCCTAACATAATTTGATCAATGTTTAAGTAAATCACCGCCGCCGTTGATGACAGCACTAACGGCCACGACTCCCGCAGCAAATACTTTAGGCTCGACCAGTTGGTGCGCCATGACCAGATCGACTGATGCTGCTTGAGATAGAAAAACGCTAGCCCGAGAGCGTAAAGAAACGATTCCAAGACAGTTGCGATCGCAAATGCAACTACGGTTGCTTGCCAGAACAATAGGCCACTTTTGAGCAGTACGATCAGCAAAAAGCCGCTGTGCTCGGCCAGAACCACATACTTCGAAGCCACCTGCGATTCAAACCAGTTCTCGATTGGTTGGAACGAATTAAAGAAAAACTTCAGCGCTGCAATGGCAACCAATAACTGAATAAGAGGATGTCCAGGTGACAGCAGCAGCACGCCTACGATACACAGACCCATGGCCAAAATGCCGCCCACCAACTGTAGCGCAAAGGCTGTGCCTAGAATAAGCGGACTCTCCTGGGGTCTTTGCACCAAGTCGCGGGTAATGATCGGCCCCATTTTGATGGTGGATAGCGGGTCGAAAAAACTGACAAAGACCAGTGCGTATTGTAGCTGTCCAAACCCTTCTGGACGCAGGTAGCGAGCAATCCAGGTACCCACAATCAAGCTGATCAACATGCGTAGCACTTTGCCCGCAAACAGCCAGCCCGTGTTGTTCAGGATTTGAACGAACTCAGCATTAACTTGACCCTTTGATCGCACCAACTTGTGCAACATACCTAAACTATCTCCCGTCCAGCATTGGAGCGTATTGGCGGAGCAAGGAATTAGAATTATCTAAAGTCCGATTAAAACCCGATAATTTATGTTGTGTAGGGACATGGCATGCCGTGTCCCTACACAACATAAATTGGGTTCCTATACATGAACTTGATATCAGCCATGTACTCGAGGCGGGGCGGCAAGAGACGAGTCTTCCGTATGACGATCGGCATAGTTGCCCGCAAAATAGTAATAGCTGTCGGGTTCGTTTTCGGGAATCACACCATTAATCACCTGACCCAGTACTAACGGCCCGAACTGCGCTAGGCGCTCCTTCGCGGCTAGCGCACTGCCCATATCAACCACGCCCGGACGAGTTACCAGTAAAATACCGCTGGATAGACGGCCCAAGATTTGGACATCCGCCGTAATATTCAGCGCTGGCATGTCAATAATCACAAAGTCATAGTCTTCGGCGACCTGTTGTAGGAATGTAGCCATGCGCTGGGAGTCAAGCAGCGCAGTCGGATTGGGCGGCATCACGCCTGCCGTTAGCACATCCAGATAGGCCAGCGGTGTCTTGACGACAGAGGCCAGCGGGCAGTGCTCGACCATGACGTTACTCAAGCCCCGGTCGTTGATTACGCCCCAAATTTGATGCTGGCGCGGACACCGCATATCGGCATCAATCAGCAGAACTCGATGACCAAGCTGCGCTTTGGCCATGGCTAGGTTTGCAGAGATAACGGATTTGCCTTCACCCATCGTCGAACTGGTTACGACCACCGTTTTAATCTCTCGATCCGAGTTGAGAAACTTCAAGTTAGCCTGTAGCATCCGATAGGCTTCTGCGATCGCAGATTCGGGTTCATCCCGGACAATTACCTCTGAATAGCGCTCTGTGGCCCGGAAGCCGTAGAGTGAGCGGCTGATAATTTTATGGAGCGGAATCACGCCTAGAAGCGTTAGTTCAAACAGATTGCGGGCTTGCTTCGCTGTCTTCACTGACTTATCTTGCATTTCCAGCAGCACCGCCGTCGCCGCCGCCAGCAGCACCGCCATAATGCCGCCCGATGCTAAGAACGACAGCTTACGCGGCAAAATTGGTTTCTCCCCAACAAATGCGGTTTGTAAGATCCGGGCATTGCCAAAGTTTTGGTTCTCCGCAATTCGCGTTTCATGCAGCCGTTGCAACAGTAATGAATAGGTTCCTTGCGCTGCTTCCAGACGCCGCAGGAGTTCTCGCTGCTCTTGTTCGAGTCGAGGCAGGGTCGCTAAGCGCTGATCATAGAAGGTTTGTGCCGTTTCTAGGGTATTCAACTGTTCCACGAGTCCGCGTCGTGTCGCCTCGGCATGAGCCAAATCAGCCGCTAAGGCCGCTTGCAGCTCACCAATTTGCAAATTGACATTTGGATCGATGGACTGACCGTTTAGCGTATTGCCAATACGCTCTTGCAGGAGCGCTTGCAGGTTTGCTTGGCGATTGAGCAGGTCTTGCACCACGGGGCTTTCATCCTGGAACCGCACCCGCTCAATGGCGAGCTGTGACTCGACGGCTTGGTACTGGGTGAGAATTTCCTGCACCCCAGCAGACTGGCTGAGCGTGGTAATGGCAATGGCCTCTTGGGGCGACATGTTCAACTGCTGACTAAAGGCGGTTGACTGCTCTTGGGCGTCTGCTAGAGCCGATTGGGCCTCCGCTACCCGCTGTCGCAGCGCTTCTGCTGCCGTCACGACAGCTACCTTTTCCTCATCTAAAGAGGCCACTTGGTTGATTTCCTGGAACTGCCTCAAGTCTGCTTCTGCTTCTTGTACCCGAGCCTCTGCTCCCGGTAATTCCTGTTCAATGAACTGCCGAGCAGCCATCGCTTCAATCCGGTTCTCATGGACGTGATTTTCGAGATAAACATCCATGATGGTATCGACCACCGTCGCCGCCAATTCTGGATCAGGGCTTTGATAGGTGAGCAGCAAAATATCTGTACCTCGGACATTGGTGAGCTGCAAATGTTCCAAGAGTTCCTGACGTGAGGGGGGGGCGTTGTTGGAGCTGTTGGCCGAAATTCGTTCGAGGGCAGTTTGAACCATTTCCTCGGAGCGAATGACTTCCATCTCCGTCGTCATTGGATTGTTCGATTCAACTAACGGGTTGAATTCGCCCTCGGTTGTGCCTACACCCGTCAAGGCAGAGGTTCGATCGGCTGAGGTAAAGCGAATTTTACCTTCCGCCTGGTAAATATTGGTTTGTCGGGACAAAGCAACGACTGTGAGCGCCGAAACCGAAACAAAAACAACGCTTGCAGGCAACCATCTGCGCTTCAGAATGAACCAATACTGTTGAATATCCATGACCGTTCAACCAAAGATTGACGACCAATTTAACAAATGTGCAATCGCAAAAGGGTGCCACTTTGCCACTCCCTATTCAGGGCTAGAGATCTATCAATTGCTTTGGCATTTTGGCAAGCCTAGATAGCTCAGTCGCGTTAAAGTCTGACCAAATATAAATGACTTATTCTCTCAGTACTCTGTCATTTCAATGCATATCTAAGTTGACAAAAAATCAGCGGTTTTCTGCCATATTTTCTAGTTCCTCCTTCAAAGACAGACTGGTTTTAAGTAGATGGCCAAAATTAAACAATGCTGTAGGGTGGGTTGGGCGAAGCCGTAACGCACAATCTACACAGCTTTTATGTATTGTGCCAGCGCTAGGGGCGAATGGCTATTCGCCCCTAGCAGTTGACAGGAACCCAATACTTATTGGTTACTCGTTATTAGTTATTAATGCTCATGAGAAAAGTACAGCTTGCATGGCTCAGAACTCAAATTTTAACTCGGAAAATATTGCGTGTCGCTCAGGCAATTGCTAAGCACGAAATCTCTCGCTATCCGGATTTTATTGAAGCATTTGAACAGCGTTATGCGGCTGCGGTTGGTCGGCAATATGGGCTGACATTTTGCAATGGCACGTCTGCAATTGAGGCTGCTCTATTTGCTGCCAATATTCAGCCGGGAGACGAGGTGATTGTGCCATCTTGTACGTTTCATGCTTCGATTGATCCCATTTTGAATGCTGGAGCTATTCCCGTTTTTGCCGATATCACAGAGACGACGCTAACGATTGATCCGGTAGATGTTGCTCACAAGCTAACCCCGAAAACCAAGGCGGTGATTGTGGTTCATCTGTGGGGCATTCCTGCCGATATGCAAAAACTGCAGCAGATTTTAGCAGGGCGTAACATTGCGCTGATTGAAGATGTCTCTCATGCACATGGGGCGCGGTGGGGCAATCGCGCCTGTGGAGCTTGGGGCGATTTTGGTGTTTTCAGCCTTCAGGGTAGTAAGCCCGTTGCCGCCGGTGAAGGCAGTATCGTGGTCACGGATAACTGGGAGCACTACATCCGGATGTCGGCCTGGGGCCATTTTGATCGGCACAGCCAGCATTTTGCTGCCGTTGGTCTAGAAGCGTTTTCGGCTACGGGCATCGGTTATAAACGCCGGATGGCACCGCTGGGAGCCTTACTTGCGGATGTCGATTTGGATTACCTCAATATCTTTAACCGCGTTAAGCAGCAGCATATTGAAATGCTCGATCAAGAGCTGAGCGATATTGAAGGCATTGAGCGGGTGCAGCTACCCTCGCCTGCCCAGCGGGGTGGGTTTTATCAAGGCTATCCAGTTCGGATTGTTCAGCCAGGTGTCTCGGCTCAATCTGTTTTAGCGGCTTTCGCGCAGGCAGGGGTTCAAGCGCAAGCCTATCCGTTTGCCTTGCACCATCGGCTACCCGTCTATACCGACTTGGCTTTTCGCCAAGCGCTGTTAACTCAGCAGCATCCCTCTCAATCGGTTCAATCCCAGGTGCATCTGCCTGTAACCGAAGCGTTGGAGACGCAGTTGATTTTGCTGTCACCCAACTACCTTTTAGCGCTGGATCGACAGGTCTTACACCGTCTGAAAACCGTTCTGGTTTCCGCCTTGAGTGCTGATGGTGAGGATTGTATGACTCAGCCAGCCAGCTTAGCCAAACATTTATCACTTACCCATTAGGAAGATGACATCCATTATCGATGCTTTTCACGTTGAAGATAATGCCTTACTACAAGCCGATATTTGCATTGTGGGTGGAGGTGCCGCTGGTATTGCGATCGCAAAAGAGTTTATCCATACTCAATACCAGGTCTTATTACTCGAAAGTGGCGATTTTGAACACGATAATCAGACTCAATCACTTTACGATGTAGAAAATGTTGGTCACCCCATCCGCCTGGAGCGCGGCTATGTTTCTCGTAATCGCTACTTTGGTGGTTCAACCAACACCTGGGCCGGACGCTGCATTCCCCTTAACGATATTGACTTCCAAACGCGGTCGTGGGTGAAAGACAGCGGTTGGCCGTTTAACAAAGCGACCCTGGAGCCGTTTTATCAAAGAGCTGCCCGTTTGTTAAAGCTACCGTCCTATCAGAAGTTTCAGGCTGATCAGTGGCAACAAAAAGTTCTTGATCAGCGAGCTCATTTCCTGTTTGATGATGCGGTGCTAGCTCCGGAGGTTTCGCTGTTTGCTTCTTCTCCGCTCAAGATGGGAAAAGTTTATCAGCAAGATCTCCTACAATCTGGCAATATTCGGATTTGCACCCACGCAAACGTGACTGAAATTGAGCCAAACCCTGAACAAACAGCGATTGAGCAGCTCCAAGTTAGGACCCTCCGAGGCAACCAATTTTGGGTAAAGGGGCAGGTTTATATTTTGGCCTGTGGTGGTTGGGAAAATGCCCGCCTTTTGCTCTTATCGCAACGTTATTCTCCCCACGGAGTTGGCAATGCCTATGACTTAGTAGGCCGATACTATATGGAGCACCCCAAAATTCATTTGGGCAAAATTTATCCCATTGCAAAAACATTGCGATCGCCTATTTTTCTAGACAGTATTCGTACCCGAAATGGATTTGCTCAGTTGGGAATTCGACTGACCGAAAAGCAACAGCAGCAGGCACAATTGCTCAATCACTATATTGAATTAATACCGGGTTATCCGCCAGGTATGCCTGAAGCGAGTAAAGCCTTCCAGTGGACAGGTAGCTGCTTAAAACGCTTCAAATGGAATGCGATTCAAGCGGATGATCTCAAAGTATTTATTCCCCATCTTGATGATTTAACAAACTACTTTATTCGTAAGCATTTAAACTGGCCTATTACTTATCCTTATATTTCTGTGCTTAATCATTTTGAGCAAGCTCCCTATCGAGAAAGCCGCGTTACGTTAAGTCGCCAGCGGGATATATTAGGACAACAGTTATTGCAAGTTACACTCCGCATCACCAACCAAGAAAAAGAAAGTTTAGTCAAGTTACACCAGATCCTAGATCATCATTTCCAAGCCTTAGGAATTGGTCACTTGAGCAGTGACATTCCCAATATTGACAGTTTATGGCCTGATCTGACGGATTCATCACATCATATGGGCACAACCCGCATGAGCAATAGTCCCCGTACGGGCGTCGTTGATAGAAACTGCAAAATTCATGGCTTAGCAAACATCTTTATTGCTAGTAGTTCGACCTTTCCAACAGGTGGTCATGCCAACCCTACGTTAACAATTGTAGCCCTGGCATTAAGAATTGCAGATCATCTAAAAACTAACTTCTTACCTAATCAACAGACTCCCCAAACATTAACTACAAAAGCACATCTCATGATGCTCAAGAAATAATTTCTCTTATAATCTCAAGTTTGTTGTGATAGCTCGCGGTGCATCCAGTCTCGAAACTGGATGCATTTTTTTTGAATGGCAGGTATATTGTGCTGGCATTTTGGCATTTTAGATTCCGTATAAATACAGTAGTCTTTCACTATTGCTCCTCATAGATGATTTTTGTTTAAGTAAGATCCGCTTTTTAATCTGCTTGTTAAAAAGACTAATTCAGAAAGTTGATGAAAGAGTTGATGAATTTACTTCTCTAGATCATTCAGCACTAGCTTAAAGTATCAGACTTGAATACTGGCTTTGAATACTGTTCGTATAGAAATATTTTCAGAATTAATTCTGTTTTTGACAATTTAAGTAGAAGCAAAGCCAACGTTAATTTCTTTTTCAAAAATAATTCTAGGTGTCATTTTTAACTCACCAAAGAGGTTAAGGCGAATGTTTTATGTCGCACCTAAAAAAATGTCCAGATTGCGAAACCGCCACTTTGCGATCGCAGATATTCTAATATTTTTTATTTCTCCCCTACTTGCACTTGGATTGCGCCTCGATGGGGATGTGAATTTCAGCCTTTATCAAATGGGGCTACTCTGGCTCACTCTGCATTTTTTGTTGATTAAGTTTGGCATTCTCTATGCCATGGGTTTTTACAAACGCTTTTGGCGCTATGCCAGCATTGATGAGCTACAGCAAATCGCGTTAGCCATGGTGGCCGCGATTGTGTTGCAGTCTCTGTTTTTCTTCTGGGGACAAGCTTTAGACATTACGCTGTTTGAAGAGTTGCCCCGTTCCCTGCCGCTGCTGGATGCAATTGTCAGTTTCTTGCTGGTGGGAGCGATTCGATTTCGGATTCGGGCTATTGAGCACAGTCGTTACCATCGTCGCGCTCTATTCCGCCGCGATCGCGTTTTAGTGGTGGGAGCTGGCAGTGCGGGTGTATCTCTTGTGCAAGAGATGCAGCGCAATCCCTCCTTGGGGCTGCGACCCGTTGCTTTTGTGGATGATGACCCAGCTAAGCTCAACCTGCGCATTCGCCGCTTACCAGTCGCGGGCGATCGCTACTGCATTCCTGAACTCGTGCGATCGCTGCATGTGCGGAAGGTGATCATTGCCATGCCCACGGCTCCCGGTAATGTGATTCGCGAAGTATTGGACATCTGCCAGCACGTCGGTGTGCCGACCAGCGCCCTACCGGGTATTCACGAGATTCTCAACGGTCGGGTGTCCATTGGGCGAGTGCGGGACGTGCAGATTGAGGATTTGCTGCGCCGCGAACCCATTCAGATGGATGTGGAACAAGTCTCCCATCTAATTCAGGGACAGCGGGTGATGGTGACCGGAGCGGGAGGCTCCATTGGTGGCGAACTCTGTCGCCAGGTGCTACAGCGCGGCCCAGCCGAATTGCTGCTGGTTGGCCACGGAGAAAACTCTGTCTTCAATATTCAGCAAGAGCTGGAAAAAAGCCTGAGAAATTTGCAGGCCGAGCAGCAGTGGCCGTATCTGCCCAAGATCTCCGCTTGCATTGCCGACATTCGCTTCTTGCCTCGGCTAGAGTATGCCTTTAAGGAGTTCAAACCCCAAATTGTCTTTCATGCGGCGGCCCATAAGCATGTGCCGATGATGGAAATGAAATACCCCGCCGCAAGCGGACGGGGTATCAGAATCAAAAAAGAGCAAGTTGATTATCCCGATGCAATTTGAGGTAATCTTTGCCTTGGGCTTGAACATATTTGGCGATCATTCCTTCATCCCCGTGGCGGCCTACTGTACTCGCAAAATATCCATCACTCCAAAACTCGCCTCCCCAAAGTTTCTGCTTCACTTGAGGGCATCGTTTGAAGACTTCTCGTGCAGTTAAACTTTTCAGCATCGTTACCAGTTTGGTCACACTATAGGTCGGCACGGACTGCACTAGAAAATGGACATGGTCTTTGTCCACTCCAATTTCGACAAACTTCACCTCGTAGCGTTTCTCGATTTCGAGGCAGACCTCTCGCAGAACCGCATCTACTTGCTCATCAAACACAACCCGTCGATACTTTGCTGGAAACACTAAGTGGTATAGCAAAACTGTTACGTTATGACTCTTGTGGATGTACTCACTCATTCTTAGATCTTACGCCGCAGAGCGGCGGGGAATGGACCCCAAGAGATTCAATCTATTTTTCAGATGCTTTATTAAGGAGAATTGGCTGTTGCAGATTCCAGTCAGCACTACTACAAATTGCCTCTAAGTTTCTGACTCGTTCTTCTAATCGGGCAACCGTTTGGTTGAGCTGTTGTTTGTTTTCTGACTGCGGTGGCCGAGTAGCGAGCCAAATTGCAGACGTGCTAACGCTAGCCCCTAAAAGCACTAAAACAGGTAGCAGTAGTCCAGTATTAGTAATCGCAACTAGAGGAATACAAATGCCGAACATGCCAATGGAAATCCCCCAAATTGCAGCAGTCGCTCGTACTCTTGGGTCACGCTCGGTGTAGTGCTGTTTCATAGTGAATTAGCCCCTAGTAATGTTGATGGTTGTTGACTCGATTGGATGGCCTGCGCTTGCCAAGCTAGCCGATCGCACACTTCCGCATCAGATGTTTGACGAAAGTCTTCGTACCAGAGAGCAATGGCATGAAACGGGAATGGAGTCGCTACGCATACGACCCGATCGACTTCAGCCATGAGCATTTGGCAAACCTCTTCGGGCGCGACTGGAACAGCCACAATTAGCTCTCGGGGATCTTGGGATTTAAGAATTGCGATCGCAGCTCGGATAGTAGCTCCAGTGGCAATACCGTCATCTACTAAAATTACCCTTTGATCGCGGATGAGGGGCTGAGAGCGATCCCCCCGGTACACCCGATCCCGCCGCTGCAACTCCCGCAGCTCTCGGGCGGCGACAGCTTCAAGGGTTTTATCAGTAATGCCCAGCCGACTAATGATCTCATAGTTCAGGATGCGGACACCACCACTGGCAATGGCTCCCATCGCCAATTCAGCGTGTCCCGGTACACCCAGCTTGCGCACCAGACAGATATCCAGCGGAGCATGGAGAGCTTGAGCTACCTCAAAGGCAACCGGGATGCCGCCTCTCGGTAAACCTAACACCAATACATCTGAACGATGAGCGTAGGATTGGAGATGCTTGGCAAGCTGCCGCCCCGCTGCGGTGCGATCGCGAAATGGAATTATCATGGCGCTGAATCTCCCAATAGAGTCGGTGAGGACTTCAGCAGAGCCTATAGAGAAAACAATTTGTTTCTTTAAGCTGGGAAGTCGATAAATAGACAGTCCTAATCTTATTTTAGGAAATTTTTAGAAGAGGATAGCCTGGAATAAAAATAGGTTTACATAACCCGTTTACAGCAATATTAAATCGATGAGGAACTGAGTTAGGACACGACCATTTTTGTGCGCGGCGAAGCCGCGCACAAAAATGGTCTAACCAATATGACTATGGCCATATATCGAGCTGTAAGAGAACAAATTTAAAGGAGATAAACAAATTCCCTTAAGGTGAAAACCGTACCTAAAAACTGAGCGATAATAAACTTAGAACATGTCTACAGAGGTGAAAAAAAGCCATGACGATCACCCTGTCGCTACAAGCCCAAATTATCGCTCTTTGGACCGTATTCCTGTTTGGCACGGTGTTTCATACCCAGCTCGCGCTCATCCCGCTGCTATACGGCTCCGAGGTGGCGATGCCCCATGCCCACGGCAAAACTCCCATCTCTCATCTGTGGGCCATGTTGGGGTTCTTCATCATCCCAATGGTGATGATTACTCTGACGGCATTGAATGTTTCTCCCCTCTACCGGGCTATTCACTTTGGGCTGAGTTTGTTCTATACGGTGATGAACTTTCTGCACGTTGCGCTCGACCTGCGAGTAAAACCCGTGGAGTGGTATCAAATCGCCCTGGTGAGCGTATTATTTGTTGTTGGTTTATTGCTCAACCTGTTGGCATTCCAGTGGATGATGCAGCCAGTTATGCTGTCGTAATGATGTGACAACTGGACAACTGATTAGCTTAGCCTAAATGCAGGTTTCATCCGACCAATCCTGATGGCCTCGCCCCGGTTGGCAGCGGTACTGCCGTCCTGCCCGCTGAATAGTCCACTGGTTATTTTGTCGCTGCATATCAAACCGATAGCGAATCCCGGCCAGAGAATCATCCAAAAGGCCACCAGTCGTGACCGTGACCATTACCTGGTCGGGCGATTCAACGTTTGGACCAGAGAGCAGTTCGATATCAACTGGAGCTGCTGGACGCAGATTGGCAGTTGCGATCGCAAGTTCCAGCGGGTCGGCTCCAGTACGGTTGGCAGCGGGGATGCTTGCCAAAATGTTCACATGACCCGCTAGGGTTTCAGAATCTCGCCACACATTGGCCATAATAGAATCAGCGGCCAAGAGTTCCGGCTGCATCTTATCAATTTGGCTTTGCAGCAGCCAAATGGCTCTGTCCTGGTGCGGTAGGCCCGTGTAGTATTTGACAATGTTAATTAACGCGATCGGTGAAAGTGTCTCCTGAGTCTGGGCTAGCGACTTCAGCCCCAGCCCAATAGTGAAGCTACCTAACAGACCGCAAATGGCGAGCAGATACAGAACTGTGCCTTTAAATCGATTTAGCATAACTAATCTCCTTTTTTAGAGGCTTTTTGATGTGTTTAATCCCTATCCATGAAATGGGCAAGGTAGGCCGAATCCCCCAGATAAATTCCTAACGACGTGGCCACTTGTACCATCGTGCTATGAGGGTTGACTGGACTGGGACAGATCTGCTTCAGGTGTCGTTCTTTAATGACCTGAATCACCTGATCTAAAGGTTTTCCTCGAACTTGCCCGGCTTCCCAGGCTACCAGTTGACCATAATGCTCAGCGGCAATCAGATCGACCGCTTTTTTCCCAAAGGCAGAGGCGAGCAGACGGTCAAAGGCAACGGGTGTACCTGAGCGCTGAATGTGTCCTAATACCGTTGAACGGGTTTCAATTTGATCCAACTCACAGTAGCGTTTCTCACCGGAACCGCACAGGTGCTTTCCGTGCTGCTTGATTTGCTCAGCCAGATATTCAGCGATACATTTGTCCTTTTCTCCAGTGGCCGTTTTCACTCCTTCAGCAATTACCACGAGGGCAAAGCGACGACCTTTCTGGCGCATATCAGCAATGCGATCGCACATTTGATAAATCACGACAGGAATTAGTCTGGGGACAAGTTCCGGCAGCAGAATGATGTCTGCTCCACCCGCAATTCCTGCATGCAGCGCCAGATGCCCCGCATCCCGCCCCATCACCTGAACCACCA
The DNA here is from genome assembly GCF_057732415.1 of Thainema salinarum CENA647. Lineage (NCBI taxonomy): Bacteria > Bacillati > Cyanobacteriota > Cyanophyceae > Leptolyngbyales > Leptolyngbyaceae > Thainema > Thainema salinarum. The sequence goes on along the minus strand of NZ_JBYJZJ010000022.1, from coordinate 3,543,368 downwards.
TAATCCGATCATGGCTAGCAGCGGTGAACGTGAGGTCATAGAGACAAGCCGTTACGGTTTCAACCGCTGTGCTAAACCCAATAGATTGTTCGGTAAAGGGAACATCATTATCGATAGTCTTGGGAATGGCAATGAAGTTCCAACCGCCCAACTGAGCCAGATCGTAGATAATACGCAGACTGCCATCTCCTCCAATAGCAATCACTGCGTCCAGATTCATCTGCTCATAGCCCGCCAGGATTTTAACCGTGATACCTGGGATTTCTGGATGACCCTTACTTAACGAACCCAATACACTCCCGCTTAAAAACTGCAGGACATCAATCCCCTGCAATACCCCCGGCAAATCATAGCCATGCTCCGTGAGGAGCAAATCCTGGGGCTGGAAGTGGCCTTCACTCACCTGAATAAACCCATCAGTACCATAGGGAATGCCGTAAACGTCCCAACCTCTATGAGTGGCGCATTTCACTACGGCTCGAATGACCGCATTCAGTCCTGGACAATCGCCACCGCTAGTAAGAATACCAATTCGTTTCTTATTGCTTCCCATAGCGACATTTTGAATGGGTGCTGCGATCGCTACTATCAACTGATATGCAATCCGGTTAAAAACCCATTGTTTATTTTTTGTGAAAGGCTGTCTAAGCCAGCATTTCACAAAAAATAAACAGGGTTCATATACACGGACTTGATCTTACATAGCCAAAGTACGCAACAACCCCTTCAGCGCTCCTCCAATTAGCGCAATACAGATCTCCATATTTCTTTTCGGTTCGGAGTCAGACGCAGGAGTCCACCTACTTTCTAGCCTAGGTGATGCAGCAGTTGACAACTGCATTCTGAAAGTTTCTGTTATAAAGTTTCGCGTGCAGCAACATCTGAACTTCAACCTTTGTTATCTAGACTGTCGGTGGCCCTGGAGCCGAGCTTTAATGGGAGCCACCGTCATGCTGAGCAGGTAAGCCAAACCGGCAATCAGAATAATAGTGGCTCCAGAGGTGAGATTAAGGCTGTACGACAGCCACAGCCCAGTGGTGGTGAACAATACACCCAGCAGGCTAGCCAGCACCATCATTTTCTTCATGTTACTCACGAATTGGTTACTAATGGCAGCGGGCATCGTCAGCAGTGCAATCACCATAATCAGCCCCACCACGCGCATCATCATCACCACAGTAAGCGCGATCAGGCACATCAGCGTCAAATAGATGGCGTTGACGGGTACATTGACGACTGTGGCAAACAGTTCATCAAACGAAATGGCCAGTAGCTCCTTATAAAACAGAATGACCAACACCAGGATGATCAGATCCAGGACAAACATAATCCATAGATCGCGGGCAGGTACGGCCAAAATGCTGCCAAATAGATAGCTCATCAGGTCGGCTTTGTACCCTTTAGCCAGATCCACCAAAATGATGCCGATCGCCATGCCCATAGCCCAGATGACGCCGATGATGGTGTCTGTACGCTGGTGGGTGTGTCGCTCCACCATGCCCATCGCCAGAGCCGCTCCCACGCTGAACACAATCGCCCCAATAATGGGATTGAACTGAAAGAAATAGCCCAAGCCAATGCCGCCATAAGCTGCATGGGCAATGCCGCCACTGACAAAGACAATGCGGTTAATCACCACAAAGGTGCCAACAATGCCGCAGGCCAAGCTGACCAGCACTCCGGCAATTAGGGCGTTGCGCATAAAGTCGAACTGTAAAGCTTCAATCATGGCTGGTTGTCCTGAGATTGTTCGGCGGCATGTTCGGCAAAAACGCGGTGGGGAACACCGTGGGCAATCAGATCGACGGGACATTCGTAAACCATTTCCAGCATTTCGGGAGTGATTTGCTTTTCGCCGTGGTAGTAAAGCTTGCGGTTGAGACAGCCAACGGTCTTGACGCAAGCTGCGATCGCACCAATGTCGTGGGAAATCATCAAAATCGTCAGATGCTGGTTCAGCTCTTTGAGCAGTTCATACATATGGTATTCCATATGGGGATCAATGCTGGCCATCGGCTCATCCAGCAGCAAAATTTTGGGGTCGGTGGCCAATGCCCTGGCAATAAAGGCTCGTTTTCGTTGCCCGCCGGAAAGGGTGCCAACAGCCCGCTGTCGCAGAGCCAGCAGACCTACGCTTTCTAGTGCTTGGGTGACCCACTTTTCATCCTCCTGGGTGTAGCGCTGGAGCAAGCGGCGGTGTCCCAACCGCCCCATCATGGTCACTTCCCAAACGGTAATTGGAAAACTGCGATCGCACTCTAAATGCTGCGGCACATAGCCGACATAGCGCCGCCCCCGCTGCACCGTCCTCCCCATAATCCGCACCGTGCCCCGCCAGGGAGTCAGCAGCCCCAACAAAATTTTGAAAAACGTCGTTTTACCCCCACCGTTCGGGCCAATCAGCCCAATAAAATCCCCCTCTCGCACCGTCAGACTAATATCCTCTAGGACGGCTTCCTGGTCGTATCCTGCCCATACCTGATTGACCGCAATCACAGGGACAGATTGAGGCAGTGGCAAGGGATCGGAGAGAGAACTAGAGTACTGCATAGTCAGAGCTAGAGCGCGTTTGCGAAGGTCGCAGCCACCTGTTGCAGGTTGTTGAACCAATCGTAGGCAAGGGGGTCAATCAGCAGCACCTCGCCGCCAATTTCCTGCGCAATTGTGGTCGCATCTCGCTGGCTGAACTGGGGCGACGCAAAAATGACTTTAATTTGATGCTGTTGGGCAAACCGCACCAGGTCAGCGAGTTCTGCTGCACTCGGTTCCTGCCCGCCCACTTCAATGGCCAACATCTGTAGATCATAGTCCCGCGCAAAGTATCCCCAGGCCGGATGAAAGACAAGAAACTGTCGGTTGGTGACACCCTCTAACGTTTGGTGAATGTCAGCATCCAGCCGATCGATATCTTGGAGAAAATCATCCAAATTGGCCTCAAATTGGCTCGCCTGATCCGGGTCGAGTTGGCTCAGGGTATCGGCAATGGTTTCAGCCTGCACCTTAACCAGTCGGGGCGACAGCCAGACGTGCGGATCAACCTGTCCTTCAAGGTTTTGCGGAACCGCTGTCTCTGTCCCATGCGCGTCCAGACCAGCGGGCAACGGCCAGCGTTCGATCCCTGCGGTGGTGTCCACAACCTGCATCTGAGAATTGGCTGCCAGAAACCGATCCAGCCAGGCATCTTCAAAATCGACCCGAATTCGCAGATAAACATCAGCCTGACTGATGGCTTTAAGCTGGTCGGGCTTTGGCTCATAGGTATGCGGTTCTACCCCAGCAGGCACCATCGTTTCGACCGTGACGGCGTCGCCTCCAATCCGATCAACAAAGTAAGCTTGGGGCGGAATACTGACCACAATGCGGAGAGGGCTACAGTCGGCGGAATCCGTTGGCGTTGAGCGACAGCTCACAACCAAGAGAGTGCCCAGCAGCAACGCTAAACTAATCAGACGCATACGAGAGTAGACGATTCTCATAACCCAGCCCTCATGATCTATGCCTTATGACTGCTCTGACCAAGTCGGAGTCGCTTTCAAGATCACATGCATGATATAAAGCGATAAAAGTGCCGCGAAGAAGCACCATACCGAGACAAAAGCATAGTTAAACAACAGCAAGCTAATCAAAGCGAATAAGGTGATTAGAATGCCCCAAATTCTAATCTCCAGTCGGGACGACATCAACAATGGCACCAGAATAGTAGAGGCATACAGTAGGCGAGATAGCAACATAGGCACAGCATCACCAACAAACTGGGCTTGATATTCAATCGACCGATGAACCACCGCTACCGACAGCCAATTGGCATTAATTAATAGCGGTAGATACAGCACGGCTCCATACAAAATTCCGACCACCATGCAGAATCTACATAGAGCTTCAATCGTTGGGTCATCTTCAAGACGCAACGCTATAAAGGACGGCCAAATCAGCCAAAAGCAGTGTGAAAAGAATAAAAAAGCCAGTGCGCCCAACCGCATGAGTTCTGGAGCATTAGAATTGATGCCTAGCCAGACCATTCCCTCAAATCCTTGCTGTAGCCCAAAAGCCAAAGGAGCAAAAGCTAGAGGCCAATAGGCTTCATTAGAAGCGGTCGCTTTAAGGCAGTACAGTCCGGCGGGAATTAGCACGGCACTCGCCGCAAAGCTGACAGACGCAGAAAAACACATCGCGCACTCCCCTTAAACCACAGCAAGTCAGTACTGGCGAACCCGTTCTCAGCCCAACAGAATCCCTATCATCAGGAATTTAGTGATGATTAAAAGCCGCTTTAATTATTGTCATTGAGGTGGTAGTGTAGATAGCCTTTTTAGTCGCAGAGGTGATGCAATACAAAAAATACCACCTATTACAAACTTCTGAAAACTGCCTCAAATTTGAGCAATTAGAATTGAGTAATCAATAGACTTAGATTATCGTTATCAAAATCTAAACTTGAAATTTGTCCGGAGACTTTTCAAATTTTGACCTTAATTTAGCATAAGACAATAACGATAAACTGGCTATAATTATTAAACGAAACAGTAATAATCGTTAAAAATCTAGTCGCATTGATCCAAGGCTGGTCTTCCTCACGCTTTCTTTACACTTGAAATAGATACTAGCTATATATCCCTCTACTTGCGGCGTAACATTACTAATCTGTCCGGGGAGAGCAAACTAAGTGTAATCACAGTTCTACCTCTGCCCTCAAGAGAGACAGAAGCCAGTGATCGTAATACTGGCCATCTTGATAACATCTTGATAAAAATAGTCCCGCAACAAACCTTCTGGCTGAAAGTTGAACTTCTTGAGTAATTTCAGAGAAGCCGTATTTTCGGGATAGACCAGCGCTTCAACGCGATTGAGTTCCATACGTGTAAAGCCATGCTTAAGCATGGCAGTCAAGGCTTCGCGCATATAGCCCTGACCCCGTGCTGAGGGTGTTAAATCGTAGCCAATTTCAGCCCGATGGTTGCGCCGATTCCACTTGTGAAATCCACAGGTGCCAATCGGTTTACCGTTTATTTTGTCGATCAGCACCCAGCGGGTGTATGTGTCGTCTGTGGGATGCACAAAGAAATCGACAATTGCCTGGGCCTGCTCTAAAGAATGAATAGGTGCTTCATCTAGCAAAAATTGATTGACTTCAGGATTTGCAAAATGGCGGTAGATGAACTCAACATCATCGACATGGAGGGTGCGGAGATGCAGCCGAGGTGTATCGAGCGGCGGAAATAGGATGTTGCTCATGATGCTCTAATTACAGGAAGAATGATAGGTGCTGGTGCTGTTTTGTGGTGGGATGGCATTTGGGTATGTGAATCAGCCCATCGGGATTGGAAGTGCGATCGCACTTTGCCTGCTGCTAGCCTGGATCTATTGTCACTGCGAGGTAGAGAATCAGTGTCAGCCCTTAAAAGCTTGGGCAAAGCAGACGTTCCTGGACAAGCATAACTGATGAATACAAGTAACTCTTCCAAACAAGCTCTAGACGGACTATCACTCGATGATCGAGATCCGCAATTTATCGAATCATCATTAATGCCAATTTGGACATGGTTCTACCATCATTATTTTCAGGTGACGAGTGATGGCTGGCAGCACGTTCCACCATCCGGCAAAGTCTTAGTTGTCGGTTCCCACAATGGCGGACTGGTGGCACCGGACATGTACATGGCGATATATGACTGGTTTCGCCACTTTGGTACCGAGCGACTTGCCTATGCGCTGGCGCATCCTTATCTGTGGCAACTAGCACCTTTTCTGGCTAATGCCGTATCTAAGTGTGGTGCAGTGCAGGCCAGCAGTGCTGAACTAGCGATCGCAGCTTTACAACGAGATGCTGCCGTTTTGGTTTATCCCGGTGGGCTAAAGGATCTATTTCGCCCCTATCAAAAGCGCGATCGCATTTGCTTTGCAGGACATAAAGGCTTTATCAAGCTAGCGCTGCATCAAGAGGCCCCTATCGTACCGCTGGTGTCTAAAGGGGCACACGATACGTTGATTGTGTTAGCCGATATTTACGAGCAGGTACGTCAGCTCCATGACTTGGGGATGCCGTGGCCGTTTGGTATTGATCCGGAAGTCTTCCCAATTTACTTGGGCTTACCCTGGGGCATTGGCCTTGGCCCGTTACCCAATATTCCGTGGCCAAAGTCGATGCACATTCGCTTTGGAGCGCCAATTACCTTTGAGCACTATGGTGAGGAGGCTAGCCATGACAAAGACTACGTGCATCGCTGCTATGAGCAGGCCCGCAGCCAGATGCAGAAAGAGCTGGATCAGTTAATGGCAGAGGCTTAATCAAGCATAAAGCGCGATTATCGAACCAAAATCTTAGGATTTTAGATTGATAAAGTTGCTTTGATTCAAATAGAAAGCCATCTGGAACCAGTAGATACCTTCGAAGTCGCGACCTCAATCGCGTATCCAGATTTAATTTCGCAACCGCCACAGATTGGCCGGATGCTGATCTATAGCGGTAATTCCTACCCGATAACAACTAGATCAATAACGAATCGCTACTTTATCCCAATGCGATGGGGCTACCTGCGATCGCAAATCAAAACCTCACTGGCACTCAAACAGCTGTAGTCATATTTGGCTTTGACCAAGGATTAGACAGACAATTCAACGAAAAAACGGATCTACAGCGACTGATTTTACAAATCCCTCGCCTAGAAACGTCATAATTTATCCCGATTCTAGTAGCAGTACCTGATCGGCTAGTTTCAGAACAGAAGGTCGGTGGGAAACGATGAGGCAGGTGGGTAGATGAGTAGATGGGGGGACAGGTAGGGAATTGGATGTTTTTTTAGAATCTTCGACGCTCTCACTCTCCCACTCTCTCGTTCTTCTACTTTCAAACAGCCGCTGCCATAGTCGCTGTTCGGTTTCGACATCCAGTGCGCTAGATAGGTCATCGAACACCAGTAGTTGCGGTTGACGTAGCAGCATACGAGCGGCGGCAACTCGCTGCTTTTGCCCACCGGAAAGGCGGAAGCCACGGGTTCCAATTAGAGTTTCTAAACCGTTAGGTAAAGCTGCTAGATCTTGGTCAAAAACGGCAGTAGCAATTGCTTGTGTTAGGTGATCGGACGTGACAGTGGCATCTAATCCCAATAGCAGGTTATCCAGCAGCGAGGCACTAAAGAGCTGGGGGATTTGTGCGGTGTAAGCTGTGCGCGGAGGTACGAAGAAATTGGCTGGGTCGTGAACCTGTTTTCCATTCCAGAAAATCGAGCCGGATTGTTTGGGCAACAGACCCAGCAGTACCCGTAACAGTGTTGTTTTACCCGCACCAACCCGCCCAGTAATGACTACTAAACTGCCGGATTTGAGCGTAAAGCTGATATCAGTGATGCCGCGATCGCAGTTGGGATAGCGGTACGTTAGTCCTTCAACTCGCAGTTCTTGGAAGGGTTCTAGGGTTGGTGGAGGGGGTGGTTTGGGCAAGGATGGTTGAGCGCCGAAAAGCGGTTGGAGGTAGAGAGGGTGGGGATGGGTGAGTGGATGGGTGGATGGGTGGGAGGGTAGGTGGGTAGGAGAGTTGTTGGGTAGGTGTTGGGTATTGGGTTCTACCGGAAACCTAGCACCCTTACCCTCTCCCACTCTCCCACTCTCCTCTGCTCCAATCAGTTCCGTCATCCGCTCGAACGACACCTCACTCTGCTTGATCGATGCCAGGAATCCGCCGAAAAATGCCAGGAAGTTCGTGACGAAGGATAGATAGTAAACGAACAGGGCGAAGTCGCCAACGGTTAGCTGGCCTTGAGCGCCAAGGCTTTGGGAGGCAAGCAGCAGGATAAGACCTGTACCTAGGCTGACGATATTTTCAAAGCCGGAGTTGAGAATGGCGCTAAAAACCTGATCGCGTACCACTAGATGGCGTCTGCGATCGCACCTTTTTTCGAGTTCGTCCAGCATTTGGGCTTCGGCTCCGGCTACCTTGACGGCTTGGACAGCCGTTAATAGTTCGCCAATCAGGCCCGTTACCCGCTGGGTGGCTTGCCGACTGGCGCGACGGTAGCGCTTGAGGCGATGTTCAGCTTGATGGGCTAAAGCTGCGATCGCGCAGAGGGGGAGAAACACCAGCAGCGTCATCGCTGGGCTGACGCTGAGCAGCAATGCAACTGAACCGATGGCAAAGACCGCAGATGCAAAGATCTCATTCGTCCCAACCACGGTATCTTCAATTTGAAAGGCATCATCGCGAAAATAACTGAGAATTTCGCCAGGAGACACTTTTTTCCCTGTAGCTCCGCCTGCAGCAAGCTCGGCACCCGGACGTTTCAGCAGTTCATGCATCAGGTTATGCCGAATCAGACCGCTCATCAAAAAACGGTGCTGGGTTTTGGTAATGCGTCCGGTGAAAATGGCAACGACTCGTGCTAATCCGGTCGCGAGTAGCAAACTGATCCAGATCCACGGTGACTCGCTCGCGTTGGCTTGGTCAGTCAAACTGTTGAAAAATTCGCGAATCAAAATGCCTGGAACCGCTGGCAGCCCTAGAATAAACAGCCATAGCAGCGTATCAACCCAGTACAATCGCTGGGCATAGCGAATCATTTGCCAGATGAGTTGCTGGATAGGGGGCATGGGCAAAAGAGTAGATGGGAGAATGGATTGGACGCCTCTACTCTGTCACTCTCGTACACCAAAAAGGAGCCCTAAACGGATTTTTTTGACCGCTCAACGGAGATTTTGCCTGCAGGGCTTCGGTCGTTCAGGCTATTCTCATTACCTATACTGCTTGTCTTAAGGCGCTGGTGGAATTCGAGCAATCCGACAAGGGCGCAGTTTTACAGGCAGCTTGTAGGCAGGCACCATGCCGTCTTCGCTGTCCAGGTAGAGTTCGCTAGCGGTGAGCAGATCAGCGGCACAGGTCGCAGGATCTAGATCGCCAAAGAGAAAAGTGGGTTTGCCAGTGCCGACATATGCGATCGCACATGGCCGTTCACAAATACACAAACAGGTGGTTGTTTCGATTGCCAGCTCATCTTTGCGAGGCCACTGTTCATGCAGCTCCTTGAGCTGATGGAGCAAGCGCATACCGTCCGTCTCTTGAGTTGAGTCTTCTTGCTCGTTGCTTGCACCGCAGGCTTCGCAGACAACCAGAACATGGTTTGCCATCGGATTAACCCTCCTCTACAAGGTACTTGAACAGATCATCCAACACCGCATTGGCCGCGATCGGGCCACTGCCAATCCAGTAGCTTGGCACCTGGTAAACTCGGCCCTGCTGGACTGCCTTGAGCTGCTGCCAGAGCGGATCGTCCTGTAATGCCTGCAAATTTTTCTGAGCCGTCTCTGCTGCTTCGACTGTATTTTCGCCCGTCCAAAGGAAGATCACATCGCCATCGGCCTGTTCCAGCAGTTCACGGCTGATGCTGGTTTGAATCGAATTACCAAAGCGGGCATTGGCCTCCTCTGCGCCAATATCTTGGGCTGGTGGACGGGACAACCCTGCATCCTGCAACACCGTGCCAACAAAGGAATCGCGCAGATAGAGACTAATCGTATCGGCATAAATGCGCACAACAGACACCTGGAGGTCATTCAGGCGATCGCCCATTTGTGCCTTAAACTCGGCTGTGCGAGCAGCGTAAGCGGCCATCGTTTGTTCGGCTGCCGCCGATTGGCCCAGGTTTGTCGCCACGGTTTGGAAGACCTCTTTCCACTGGCCACTGTGCTCAAATCCAAACAGCAGCGTCGGTGCAATCTGCTCTAGCTGGGGATAAATTTGCTGATAAAAATCCAACCCAATAATCAAATTTGGTTTTAGATCAAGCACTTTCTCCAGGTTAGGTTCCCCAGTGGTACCAATATCTGCCGCTTCGGTCTGTAGAGGCTCTAGGGGACTTTGAAAGTCGGAGCGTACCGTGGCTATGGGTTCGAGGCCCGCTGCGATCGCATATTCAAACGTCACCCCATCCAGCGTCACCAACCGCTGAATTTCATTCGGCACACAAGCCGTTCCCGCCACATGCTCAACAACCGTGCAGTCGCTTACATCTACCGACACCGCCGTTTGTTGCGGCCTCTGACAACCCACCACCAACCCCAGCGTCAAAACGACTAACGCAACGTAAAAACCCCATTGTTTAATTACTCGTAAGTTCAACGTTTTAGCCTCTCACTCCTCACTCCTCACTCCTCACTCCTCACTCCTCACGCTTTCTAAAACTCCACCGCCACCTTTGCCGTCACCGTAAACGGAGCACCCGGATTGGCAAACAAGAATTCATCTGACGATGTGAAGTATTCAATATCGAAGATGTTTTCAAAGTTCACTTGGGCACGCCAGTTGTCCCGCTCATAGAACAACGCGGCATCGGTGCGGAAGTAGCTCGGCAAGGTGAAGCTATCCTCTAATGTGCCAGGGCGATCGCTGAGGTAAAAGAAACCGAGGCCAAATCCTAAACCTTCTAGATCGCCGTCTTGAATTTCATAAGTTGTCCACAGGCTGAACTGATTGTCGGGTACATTCGCCAGTTGATTGCCTTCAATATCCGAGGTGTCCTGGCTGACATAGGCATCGAGTAGCGTGTAGGCAGTCGTAATGTTCCAACCGGGCAGGATTTCACCTCCCAAGTTCAGTTCCAGGCCGCGACTGGTGACTTCCCCAGTCTGAATCGACAAGAGCGGATTGTTGGGATCTTGAACGACGACGTTCTGCTTGCGAATATCGAAGGCGGCAAAGGTCAAGCTGAGCTGATCCGTCAAATCGGCTTTGATACCGACTTCATACTGCCGCCCCGTTTCCGGATCAAAGACTGAGCCGTCACCGTTGCGACTCGCGCCGAAGCTGGGTTCAAAGGATTCAGTGTAGGAGGCATACAGCGAAATCGGTTCAACGGGTTGAAAGACGACGCCAACGCGGGGTGAAAGGGCACTGTCAACTTGAGAAAACTCCTCGCGGGCTTCACCCACGTTCTGCGTCGTGCGGAACTGATCGACGGAATCGTAGCGCAGTCCGGCCAGAACTTTCAGGCTGGGCGAAAACTCAATTTGGTCTTGGATATAAATGCCAATGGTGTTGATGATGTCATCTCGGAAGAACTCCGGCTCAATCGCGAAGGGAACCCCTGTGTAGACCGGATCGAAGATATTAATTGACGGGTAGTCGTTACTGAACTGAAACTCTGGCTGTTCTAGCGTATTGCGATATTCAATGCCTGCTAAAACCTGATGCTGAATCGATCCGGTATTGAATCGACCGACTGCCTCTACATTGGTAAAGAAGCGCTGATATGAACCACCTGCATAATATTCAAAACGATCGACAATGCCCGTTACCGGATCAAAGTCAGCGTAGAAGGGAACGTAGCGCTCTGGGCTGTACTGTAAATATTGCAGCGCATGGCGCAGTTCCAGAGCCTCATTTACATCATGGTTGAGCCGATAGCCGATGCTGAACTGGTCTTGAGAAAACTCACTAAAGTCTTCGTTGATAAACCGACTGCGTGGCACATCCACCGGGCCATCTGGTGTGAAGGGAATGCCATCGTCAATCGTCTCGCTGTTGTAGGCGTACTGCCCGTAGATGTTGAGACTTGTGTTCGGGCCGATGTCCCATGCGATCGCAGGTGAAATAAATAAGCCTTCACCATCGACAAAATCCCGGAAGCTGCCGAAGTTTTCATAGCTCAGATTGAGCCGATACCGAACAGCCTGATCATCGGTCAGCGGCCCCGTCAGATCGATATCTCCCCGATAGGTGCTGTAGTTGCCCACCGTCGCTGCAACTTCATAGCGAGGCACACTCAAGGGCTGTTCAGACACTAGATTGATAATGCCGCCCGGATCGCCTTGGCCAAACAGGACAGATGCTGGCCCCTTTAAAATCTCGATCCGCTCAGCATCATTCGTATCCAAGGGCGCGAGAGAAAACGTTTCAATCCCGTCGCGAAATACACCTTCCTCAACCGGAAAGCCTCGAATCAAGAAGCCGGGGCCAAATACGCTCGTGCCTCGTCCGCCCCGCGAAACTACACCACCAGCGGTTTCCAGTGCATCACCTAGCTCCAGCGCATTTCGATCTTCAATCACGGCTTCTGGAATCACCTGAATCGACTGGGGAATGTCGCGCAGTGGCGTATCGGTACCCGTTGCCGTTGAAGCCGCAGACGGGTCGTAGTCTTCGTCATCTTCACCCGTCACCGCAATTCGCAGTAAATCGTCTTCTCCCTGGGCCTGGGCCACTACTGGCTCAATCGCCAATGTTGCTGTCGTTTCTGTGGTGTCAACTTGCGCTACGGGGACGCCCTCTGAACCAGTAATGGCAATCCGTACCGAGTTGCCATCCAGCTCTGTGAGCGAAATGAAGGCAATCCCGTCTACTGGACTGGCCACCTCAGCCGTTGCAGCATCCGGCAAAGCCAGTACAGCATCGGTAAATTCAAGAATCAGAGCGTTCCCAGTCGTAGAGGTGACGGGTTCTGTCAACGTGCCGTTTGTCTCCAGGACGAGCCGCACTCCAGCTGCGCCTGTTTCCACTTGAATATCCGTAATCTCGACCAGCGCTTGGGCCAGATTTAGATCGCTAGCCTGCATGCTAACGGATCGATCTGTAGCCGACAGTAGAGGGATTTCAGCCCTCACCAAACCAGCCGGAACAGCCGCTAAAATACTCGCCAAGCAAATCAGTCGTCGTAATTGAATAAGCATCACACCACACATTTCCACTTGAGCAACCGATTCTTAAACCGATGCCGATTTCATCTAATTAAGAACACTTCTCAAGAAGATACTGGATTAGGTGACCCATTCCTACTGTTAACGATCAGTAGACGGAGTTTTTGCGATCGCAACCCGGAGTTTTGGAGGAGGGTGGATGGGTAGGAGGGTGGATGGGTAGATGAGTAGATGGGTAACAAGGCCGCAGCACCCCTGCGCTCCTACTCTCCCACTCATTCACCCATCCACCCCTCTACGCCCTCTTCTGACGCAAATAAATCCCCGGATTCACCCCGTACTTACGGCGAAAAGCAGCGGCAAAATGGCCTCGATTCGCGAAGCCAACGGCATGAGCAGCCTGGGTGACGTTAACGTCTCCTGACTCTAACAATTGGCGCGATCGCTCCATGCGTCGCTCGTGCAGATAGCCAAAAACGGTTGTGCCAAAGACTTGGTGGAAACCAACTTTTAGCTTGTGATCATTAATGCCAGTGGCTCGCGCAAGTTCAATCAAGGAGGGCGGATTCAGCAACCGCTGGCGCAGGATTTGGCTGGCGTAGTGAATCCGCTCCACATCATCAGATCGCAAAACTTTTGGCGCAGATGCGGCACTAGCAGAGGTCTGCAACTCGTTGATCAGCAAGGCCATTAGCTCCCAGACCTTACTTTCTAAATAGAGCTGTTGGGTCAGCCCCTGAAACGGACAGCTCAGAATCTGCTGCACCGTCATCTGCATGGCTGCTGTGGGTGTTCCAGAACCCTGATAGTATTCTTCATTTTGCGATCGCAGCAGAGGCTGTACGGCTTGAGGTAATTCCCTATCGCCACCGAGCCAATTCTGAAACTGCTCGGGTTCGATATGAACATTGACGCGGGTAATGTGCTGTTTACCAGGAACACGCCAGGATTCGCCCGGTGCCAGACCGCTGCCGTACAAGCTATAGCGCTGCTCGCTTTTGCCCGCTGTCTGAATTTGCTCAAAGGTGTATTCCAAAGGATGACTGCGATCGCAATGATGCACAACTACATCATCTTTCAGACAAGCCTCTTCAATTGCTAGCTCTAATCCTTCCCGCAGCGACAGTTCACGGCAAAATCCTTGCCCCAAGGCGGAGGGAAATGGGCAGATCAAGTCTGAGTCATCTCCGTCTAGACAATCAGACGCAGACTCCCGCAATAAATTCCAGTAATCCGCTTGGGATAAGGTAATCGTCATGATTGAGTCAAGTGTGGGCTACATCAAAACCTGCAAAGCCATCCCTGTAAAACTTGTGAGTCTTGATTATCTTGACTATAGATAGTTAGCTCACTCATTCAAAGTAAAAGGATTGCTTTTAGCCGCGGCCTCAAGATTGTACGTCAATTAGGAGATATTCTCAATTGATAGGCTGAACGGCGTTAAGGCGAGTCATGATGGCATTGAGCAGGTGGTTGAGCGAGCGTGTACCAGTCGTCAGCCCACCCACTTCGGCATCGGGAAGTTCGTAGACTCGCCCCTGCTGCACCGCTCGCAGCTTGCTCCAGACCGGATCTTGAGTCAGCGAGTCAAGACCCTGGGGGCGATCCACCAGCACAAACACCACTTCTGGGTTCACCTGGAGAATAATTTCGGTGGAAAACACCGCCCAGTTGATGGCGCTAGGGTTGCGATCGCCCAGCGACCAGGGGTAATCCACTAGTTCAACCAGGGTAGCCCCCACCAACGATTCGCGGGTGGCAACGTAGAACGTATCCTGGATGCCGTTAGTGACTAGAACGGTTTGATCGGGGCGCGCTTGGGTCTGGTAGTCAGCCAAGCGATCTTGGAAGGCCTGGATAGCGGTTTCCGCAGTTTCGGAGCGATTGGTTAATTGCCCCAACTGACGCAGATTAGAGATGGCCTGCTCAACGGTATTCACCTCCAACAGCACCAGCGGCGCAATCGGCGCGAGGGTTTCTCGCAGGCCATCTATCTGGCCCCGATAGCCAATCACCACATCGGGTTGCAGGGCCAGTAACCGCTCCAGGTTAGGCTCTGGGCCACCGACAACAGCGATCTGATTGGCGGCCTCGCCAAAGTAAATCGGGCTTTTGGCCCAGTCTGCTAGGCGGGGATGCCCCACCGCCAGCGGTACTATCCCCAACTCGGCCAGAATATCAATACAGCTCAGATGCAGGCAGACGATCCGCTCTGCCGCACGGGGGAGCGTGACGGCAGTGCCCGATGCATCGGTCAGCGTAATGGCTGTGCCCGATGCTGGCTCTGGTGCATTTGTTGTCTGGGTAGATCGACAGGCGGTGAGCAGGAGCAGGCTGACCAACGGCAGCCATGTGTACCAACGAGAGACTGTCATGATGGTGCTTAAAACGGCTTAAAACTGCATGCTGTAGCCAATCCGAAACCTGCGCCCAGCCCCAGCGGTATTTGAGGGTTCGAAAAAGCCACTTAAAAATTGAGACTGCACCGGAAAATACTGGTTATTGAACAGGTTTTGGATACCCACCTGGAGTGTGCCAGAACCAAGATCAGCCTGACTGATCAGATCAACGACAAAGTAGTCATTGATGCCAATGGCATCAACACCAGCATCAAAAGCGCGATCGCGATTGCCGGAATAAAGCGCTTGAATCCGATTCCGCCAGCCCGGTAGGGTTTCATTTTCCAAATAAGCCGTGAGCTTTAGGGGCTGAATATTAAACGTAGAGATGGGCTGGAAGCTGCCGTCATTATCCTCATCGGTGTCCCCTTCGACCCAGCCCAAGGTACCTCCTAGACTCCAGGTGTTGGCCAGTTGCCAATCTACAGTGGCTTCAACTCCATAGATCCGCTGGGGGGCACGCACCAATTGGGAGACACCCCCCACAAAGGTGTAGTCTTCTCCCAACTCAGAGGTATTGTAAAAGGCTGCCAGGGATGCTTGCACCGTAGGCCAACCACCCCGCAGACCCATTTCGTA
Source organism: Thainema salinarum CENA647 (assembly GCF_057732415.1). NCBI lineage: Bacteria > Bacillati > Cyanobacteriota > Cyanophyceae > Leptolyngbyales > Leptolyngbyaceae > Thainema > Thainema salinarum. Next base: position 3,527,772 of record NZ_JBYJZJ010000022.1, on the reverse strand, counting down.
ATTGTTCACCTTGACGGGTTCAGTGAGTTGCAGGCCATCGCTAACGCTGAAGTTAGCTGGTGGATTACGCAATATGCCGCCAAAAGAGGGAACTGAGAAACCCTGGGCAAAGCTGACAAAAGCGGTGAGTTCGGGGGTGAGGCTGTAGCTGGTGCCGATGTTGAATACGGTGGCGTCGAAATTTTGGTTTCCTCCGGCAATGGCATCGCCAAAGAACGTGATGTAATCATCTACCCGCAGACCAATGCGCTCATGGCGTAGGCCACCGCTCAAACGCCAGCGATCGCTGACATCCCACTGCAATTGAGCAAAGAGACCCAACTGGGACAGGTCATAGGGAGGAACAAAGGTGCGCTCTCCTACTTTTAGTAGGGTATTGCGGCTGTCGAAGGCCACGGGGTCAAAAATCTCAAACGGTGCCCGATTGTTTTCATCCACGTAGTCTAAACCCCACAGCAGTTGCGCTGCCCCCTCATTCCAGAGGGGAGTTTCTACCTGTACCTGGGTGCCCCACTTGTCGCCCATAGCTCGTTGGCGACCAATGACATCGAAAAAGCCACCTCGAAAGTCGCTAAAACCAACGATGGAGGTATAGTCGCGATAGTAAAGATTGCCCTGAAGACGACTGCCCCAAAGATCATCGTGGCGATAACTAAGACCCACTAACAAACTTTCATCACCTGCCAGATCGGTGCCCTCGGTGGCCACATCGACTAATCGGGTACGAGCCTTTTGAATACCGGGTTCCTGCTGCACCGCTGGGTCAGACAAAAACGCGGTATTTTGCCGAGCATCGTAGTAGCTAAGGGTCAGCCGCAACTCTTGGTCTGGAGCAAAGCGGTAGCCAAACGCTCCCAAAAACGCGTAAGACTCAGCATCAATCACTCCGCCACCGCTGGTTTCTGGAATGCGATCGCCCTCAGCATCAAACGCAGCCCCCGTCTCTTGTCGCCGTAAAGACGCCACATAGTCCACTGCACCAGTGTTGCCAGCAACCCCAAGCTGGAGGCCGTAACCAAAGCTATCGCTCAGATTGGTAAAGTCGCCTTCAACATCCGCCGCCACAGTAGTCAGCAACGGGATATCTGCCGGAGACCGGGTAATGAAGTTGATCACCCCACCCGTCGCCTGACTCCCATAAACAGCCGTTGGCCCCCGCACGATCTCCACCCGTTCCACGACGCTGGGATCAAGGGTGCGTAATTCCCTGACCAGACCATAGTTAGAGGTTAGCGGCAATCCATTCAGCAAAATACTGGTCTCACGCCCCCGCAGGTTTTGTACAATCGAGCGAGGGTTGGCTACGCTAGTCGGTGGCCCAAACCCCGGTACCAAGTTGCCCAAAATATTGCGAAAGTCAGAGGTCAGAGCCGACTGCTGCTCAATGTCTTCGCGGGTAATCACGGTCACCGATCGCGGTACATTTTGAAGCTCTTCTGCTGTTCGCGTCGCAGTTACCACCACCTGAATTGCATCTGAACCTGAATCGGTAGCTGTTTCGACTCCCGGCTCCACGCTCAGTACTAAATTTCCCGCTTCTGTTCTGACTTGAGCCTGCGGTGGCGCATTGGTTCCCGTGATCGAGACTCTAACGCTACCATCTAGCATATTCACCACACTTAGCAGCGCAATTCCTTCAGCGGGGCCGAACTGCTCAAACGACTCGCCCTCCGGTAAATCTAGGGCCGCATTGGGAATCTGGGCAGTCAGCGCATTTCCAACCGTCTGAATACTGGGAACAGGCAGTTCGCCCCCTGCGGTTTCCAATACGATTTGCACGCCCGTTTCAGTTTCGTCCACCCGTATGCCCGTAATCGTCACCTGGGACTGTGCAATTTGAGTCATCCAGCCTTCCACCGTGGTAGCAGGCTGTTCAAACTCAGATAGCAGCGTTGAAGCAGCAGAAATGTTGGTGACACCTTCTGCACCTATTGCGATGTCCTGCGTCGCCTCAATCTGCGCGTCTGCGATCTCCCGTTCTGATTCTTCGGTGGCCCAACTCGGTGAACTACTCAAAAGCAAAAATCCTGCTAGGCATACCACTAGACTGCTAGAGCACTGCTGACGACTGAACCGATGCTGCCTTGCCAATATATTCATTACACCTTTCTCCACACACCTCTTGAGACGAACAGCACCTGAATATTACTAGGAACTGTTCTCAAGAAGATACCGAAAGGAAGGCAGGCATGGAAGGGCATTTTCGCTCACATCCGGATCGTTTTGCGCCCTAGCCGGATTTTGTGCTCAAACAGTAGGCTTTAGGGTTAATGCCAAACTGCTTGCGGAAAGCGGCAGCAAATCGGCTTTGATTCGCATAGCCCACAGATTGCGCCACTTCCTTGACGTTCATCCGCTGCTCTCCGAGCAACTGACGGGCTGTTTCCATCCGATGCTGATGCAGATAGCCAAACACCGTGGTACCAAATACCTGACGAAATCCAGCTTTGAGCTTGTAATCATTGAGGCTCACCTGTCGAGCCAATTCCATGAGCGACGGTGGATGATCGAGATTGGCTGTGAGAATGGTCTTAGCACGGTGAATCCGTTCAATATCATCGGGCCTTAGCGAATAGGATGGGCCTGTGTGTTTGTCTAGTTCTTTTAACTGCTCTAATTTCAGCGCAATTAGTTCTAAGCACTTACTCTCCAGATAGATCTGTTTCGTTTTGCCTTGAAATGGACAATGAAAGATTTGTTCCAGGGGCAACCGCATCGCAGGTGTAATCGTGTTGATCTCACTCAGCCAGTGTCCGTCACGGTTTCTCAGGCACCGACGAATCTCGGCTGGCAATTCTCTCAGCGTATCCGCAATGAACTGACTGAGCGCATTTGGCGATTCTAAATGAATATCAACCTTGAGGATGGGAGCGTTGGCATAGGTAACCTCTACCCATTCATCTGGAACGTCATAGCGACCCCAAGCAATAAAGTTTTCTCCCGTACTTTTGCCAGATCGATTGCCCGATAGATGAAACCCGATTTCACCCATTGAGAAAGCTCCGTCTTGTGCTGTCTCAAGCAAATGCACGTCTTCATGGAACTGATAGTGATACAGTGTGAGATCGATGCCACACCACTGTATCGACTGAATATAACCCTGTCCTAATTGCTCAGGCACCATCCATTGAGTTTCAAAAAAGCCTGAATGGGCTGACAGTTCAGGAGCTGGATTGGACTCCTGCCACAGTTGCTCGTAATCTTCCCGTGAAATAGTAATTGCCACAGTGTTTGCGATCGCACCTACAATAAAGCCTTACATGAAACCTGTATAGCTTTCAGTTAATGCAAATTATTCTTAACTGTGCAGATAGATATAGTCAAGCACCTGTTTGTTAGAGCAGAAATTGGCGCAATTGTTCAATCACCAGTTCTGCGCCGATGGGGCCGTTCAAGCCATTCCACAGGTAGTAGGTGGTAAAGAAAACGCGATTTTGCTGACTCGCGGGAAGAGATTGTGCGATCGCACTTTCCTGCCAGCTCCGTTCAGCCGTTGCCGTTTGGCCATCGAGGGCACGATTAAGGGCGCTCTCAGATGAGGATTTTTGAGCGTCATCGCCCGCACTCAAATCGTAACCCAGGACAAAAATCGTGTCGGCATCAGCAGCTAGCGTTGGCAACACCTCTATTGAAATATCGGCATTGAGCTGAGTGGGAGCAGTGACAAGCTCAAATCCCAATCCGTCAAACAGTTCTCCCAGATAGCTTTCTGGTTCAATTGCATAAACAGAATCCTTCACATCTCTTGCGCCTAGCAGCAAAACCTGGGGATGAGTTGCCACAATCGGGGCAAATGTTTCACGGGCTTGCTGTATTTGTTCTTCGTAAGCTGCGATCGCATGTCAACAGTTTCCCGCAACAGTAGAAAGGAATCAGATCGGCTTTGCCACAGCGCCAGTTTTGAGCAAGCGCGCAAATCGAGAATCGGGATCAGCCATCAGCGATGTGAGATCGCCGTACTCAACGATTTGTCCCTGCTCCAGAATCAAGATTTGATCGACTCGTTCCACTGTTTTCAATCGATGGGCAATGATGATGCCCGTGCGATCTTTCAGCAGCCGATCCACCGCTTGCTCAATCAGCTGCTCTGTCAGGGGATCAAGACGCGACGACGCCTCATCCAGCACCACCAGTCCCGGATCTTTTAGGAACACTCGGGCAAAGGCCAGTAGCTGCGCCTGTCCTGCCGACAGTCCACCGCTATCGGCTCCTAGTTCGGTGTCTAATCCTTGGGGTAAGGCTTCCAGCCAAGGGGATAAGCCCAATTCAGCCAAGGTTTGCAGAATAGCGGCATCGGGAATGTGCGGATTAAAGAAAGTTAGATTATTGCGTACCGTTGTTTGAAAAAGCTGAACATCCTGAGTGACAAAACCAATGCGGTGCGGCAGTTCTGCCAGCGCAGCTTGACTAATATCTATTCCACCGAGGCAAATCTGCCCCTGTTGAATGTCATAGAGACGCAGTAGCAGCCTGACGAGGGTACTCTTGCCGCTGCCTGTACGGCCCAGTAAGCCAAGGGTTTGACCAGCAGGGAGGTGGAAGGTGAGGTTGTGGAGGATGGATGAGTGGATGGGTGAATGGGTGGATGAGTAGGTGGTTGAATGGGTAGGTGGGTTGTTTGGTGTTGATGGTTGATGGTTGGTTGTTGATGGTTGGTTGTTGATGGTTGGTTGTTGATGGTTAGGGGTTAGGGATTGGTTGCTAGTTGGTGGGTTTTGGGCTTTGGTTTTTAGTTTTTGGGTGCTAGAAATCGGGGGTTGAGTATTAGGTGCTGGCTGAAGCCTAGTACCTGTATCGTCCTCACTCCCCCTCTCTTCTTCTCTCCTACCCATCCACCCATCCACCCTCTCACGCTCCTCCCCATATCGAAACCACACATTTTGAAACTCAACCGACAAGGCTCCTGATGGCAAGACAGCTTGACCACCGGGATGAATGTGAGACTGCTGAGCCAGTAGGTTCTGGATACGTTGCAGGCTGGCGGTGGCTTGTTGGAACTGTTCGAGTTCTTCGCGGATGCGCTCGATCGGATCGCGCAGAAGGGTGGCGTAGTAGAAGAGGAGGTAGACGGTGCCGATGGTGATGGCGTTGCGCTGCCAGAGATACGCGCCAACGGCAAGTGCGATCGCATTTCCGATCGTAAACAACCCAACCGTGCTGCCCCAGAGCAGGGTGCTGGTGAAGCGGGCTTTGTGGAACGCTGCTAGCCAGCGGCGCATGATGGTGTAGAAGCGATTCATCACATAGCCAACGGCACCATTGGCCTGAATATCCTCCAAGCCGCTGAGGTGTTCCGCCACGAATCCATAAAATTCTGCACTAATTTGGCGATAGATGCGCCAGGGAGTGACAGCCAGCGCTTGCAGTCCAGCTAAAGCCCCAAATGATGCGAGGGCAAACAGACTCAGGCTCAGCCCCGCTCGCCAGTCTTCCAGCCACAGCACAACTAAGATGCTGATCACCAATAAACCATTGCCCAGCACTTGCAGCACAAACTGGGAAAAGAAGCGGGAGAGCGCATCGACATCTCCATCAACCCGTTCAATCAGTTCGCCGGGGGTATGAGCTTTGTAAAAGGCCATATCGAGCTGGAGCGTGTGCCGCACAAGGGCTAGGCGCAAGTTGTTTGTAGCCGTCCAAGCAACGGTTTCACTCAAATAAGTGGTTACAATTTCGAAGCCCTGTCGCAAAACTGCGATCGCAATAAATCCCAGTGCCGCTAACACCAGCACCCGCTGCGAGCCACCGGCGACGGCGGTGTCGATGAAGTAGCGCAAAATCTGGGGATTCAGCACCTGTAGCCCAATTCCCGCAAGTAGCGTAATGGATAACCACAGCACCCGCAGCCGTTGAGGTCTGAGATAGGTAACTAATAGTTGACGATACGATTGGCCCAATTCACTCATACAACAGCATTGCTTAATTACCTCAGCCAGTAGCTTAGCGGCAATTGGGCCTCTGTAGGATTCCTAAACGGAGTTTTTTGGCTCCTATCCGGTAAAATTTGGCGCAGCCTCAAGACACTAACCATAAACAGTGGAAGGCAGACTGAGCCGACGTGTGCTTGGAGTGTGTCTCGCCGGATAATCTCATTTCCAGTAGCCTCAACAGCATCTGGAGCGCTTATGCACTGGTCAACATAACCTGCTTGCGACTGCGATCGAACATAATTTGATGCTGTTCGGCCAGCACCATCAAAGCCTCGCCCATCGGGGTCAAGATTTCGCAGAGGGGACATTCAAAGTCTTGAGCAATTTCCTGTGCTAAATCGATAATGGAATAGGAATGCGCTCTGAGACGCTGGGGGAGTTCTTGGGTCAAGGAGACTGCCAAGGGAGATTCACAAATAGGTTTCATGAGTATTTATGCTCAATTCGGCTATTTCTATTAAGTGCGATAGCTCAAAGGTTGAGGCGCTTCTTTTACAAAAGAATTAGCAATATTTGGGTTCCTTTATCTCGCTTCTCAATTTGTTACCTGTTGCTCAGGTTGGCAAATGCATTGACTGGCAATGGGTGGCCCAACTACCTTAGACATCATCAGTATTTCGGGGGCTATAAAGTGAGTCGAAAATGAATCATTTGATCGCTGGTTGGCTGAGGAATAGAGCAGGTGATCAAGGTTGCGATCGCAACTCCAAAGCTGGTCAAATCAACTCCTAAAATACCGGGCAGACCAATCAGCGGATCGAGCACTCCACCCAGGGCTGGCCCTAGAATTACCGAGCCGAAACGCACTACTAAACGCCGTGGGGCTGGCATAGCCGACCTCCTGGGCAACGGCAGCCACCGCTCGCTGTTTCATGAGTAACTGACAAGCTTGTTCCATTCGTTGTTGAGTCACATAGCCAAACACTGTCGTATTCAGTACCTCACGGAAGCCCTGTTTCAGCTTGAAATCATTGAGACCCACTCGCCGAGCCAGCTCATGATGGCGGGTGGTGCCTGTAAGTTTTGCCGTAAAATGGCCTGAGCTTGGTGGATGCAGTCAATTGGCAAATTAGATTCGTGCTCTTTTATCATGGACGCCATCAATGTCGCATCAATATGGACACCAATGGCGACATAGTCCTGCTCAGCAAAATTAATGACATGGAGTAGTGCTATTTCAATGCAGGCTATCGGAAGTTGGCGTTACTTTAATAGGGGCCAAACATACCATTGGCTGGACTCTGCGGATCGTTGCCAGAGCAGAACTCCTGGAAAAGCGTCAAGATTTCGTCCTTGGACAACCAGCCGTCTTGATCGGTATCCAATGAGGGAAAAACCAGGGGAGCGTAGACCGGCGACTGGTTGAACGCAGCCAGGAGCTGCCCCCATTCCTGCTGGTTGATTTTGCCGTCTTCGTCAGAGTCAAAGACATCAAAAATCAGATCCATCAGGCTAGCAACTTCTTCGGCGCAGGTTTGGGAGTCTGTCAGCATCTCGTCGTAATAGGCCAGCCATTCATCAATAGACACTTCTTTATTGTGATGAGTGTCGGCCTTTTGCCGGAGCTGCTCCCACTTACGCATCAATTTGTCTTCCAGCAAAATGCACCGTGGCGATCGCTTCGACCAATTGCGTAGGTTCGATAGCTTTTGGAACATGAGTTCAAAGTCTTTTTTCACCAGGACTCCGGTATAGTCGGAATCATATAGGCTAAAAAACTTGGTCAGCTTGCGTTTTTGCAGGTCGGTCAGCATGATTGGTTTCCCCGTAAACCAGCAATTTTCATCTACCCCGATTAGCCTACAGCAATTCCAGCGAATCGGCCTGTTTTTTAACAGCATTAACCAAACGTGGCTGCATGGAGTTACTTTGCGGCTGCTAAGGTCACTCATCAGTCACTGTAGGCTCTTTTTCCCATAGTGCTCGCACGAGTTGATGGGTAAAGTCTTCACCGAATATTTTTGCGATCGCAGCATTTCCAGGATCGCGTTCTGCACCAATCCGCCGCATTTGCAAATCCCGCTCTGCTAGAGTGTTTCGGCTTTCTTCAGGTACTGGTTCGGCTTGATTGATCCAAGTTAACCAGCGATCGCACATTTCATGTGAAAGATTCTGAACTAGATCGAGAGAAGCTTTCGGGTTGGAGCCAGTAAAGCAAAGGTGAGCGGGAGACTGTAATTGTCTGACGTACAAGCTCTTACTCACGAATACGGATAAGTCAGAGTTCTGTCTGAGGCTTAAATAAGTGGAATTCATCGCTTGGTAGTAGCGTTCGAAGTAGCTCAAGTCAGCCCATAAATCGACTCTAGGAATATAGTCCATGTAGAAAAATATGTCGGGTGTAGTGCCGAACTCAAAAGCTAAATGGGGAACTTGAATAGATGAATTTAGCCAAATGACCAAACGCATAGTGCCAAAACCCATCGGCATTGCATTGACGTTTGTATAAATAAGCTTGTCGATAATTTCTCCAGTAAATGTTAGAAGTGAACCGCTAATAGTATTATCGGGACTCGTGAAATCTTGGAACGGTTGCTGACCCGTTGGAAAAACGGTTAGATGGCTACCAATCTTTTCATACAGTTCATCTAAGATGCTTAACAGTCGCTCAAAGACGACAGGTTGATCAAGTTGCTCAGTCTCTGCTTGTGTTGCCATCTTTCACCCAGAATTTCGTGATTTGATAGTCCTCAAAAGGTAATGATTTTTGGGTGTGTGGGCAGTGCCCACACACTCAAAAATCATTACCTGAATACCACTACCCGTGATTTATTTCACCTTACGAACAACTAATCCGTATTGGTTTCTGTACTGCATCCGCTAGTTTTCTGGCAGCAGTTGCTCTTGCAGTTCTTCTAGATACAGCTCTGTGCCAATGGGGCCAGGTAAACCCAGGCACAGGTAGGCCGGAATAAAATACACTCGTCCGGCCTTGCTGGCATCAAGAGATTGTGCGATCGCATTTTCTTGCCAAGCCTGTTTCAAGTCTGCTAGCTGATGTTCTCTGAAGCGTTCAGGGTCTTGCAGATCGCTCAAATTGCTGCCCAGCAAAACAACACTATCAACGTCTTCAATTTGAGTTAGTGCTTCCAATGAAACGGGGACTGGCGCACCGGGTCGATTGGGAGCACGTCATCCGCTGAGGAGATGAAAATATAATGGAGTGAGTGCCCTTATCGGATCCTGACATGACTCCAGACCAGCGCGACCAAATGCAGCATCACGTCAACGCTTTAGCACAGATCCTCTATGACGACGCCAAGGAACAGGGGATGAGGATGACGAGCTTAGGCGAAATCGAGCAAACGGTCCGTGAGCAAGTGCACCGTCATGTGTCACCCAACTTAGGTCTTTTTTTATCGACACAAGCGTCGGCAAAGATGAAGGAGAAACCCGAAAGCTAACCAGCATCCTTGGCATATTGCAGGTTGGCCGACAGCAGGCCAAGCGGCTTGGAGTCAAGCCCAGAGTCCAGTTCAGCCCCCTGGTCGAGCTGTGTTGTCTGCAGATGGGAGCAACGGTGTCCTTCGTGCAGGCGAGTCGGGATGTTGAACTGCTCACCGGGGTCACCGTGAGCGCCAAGAGTGTCGAGCGCATCGTAGGGCGCAATCCGATTGAGTCATCGGCTCCAGAGGAGACAGTCAAGGAGATGGCTCTCGATGGCGGGATGGTTCGCCTAGTGACTCCGAGCGGAGAGCCCAGCGAGTGGAAGCAGTACAAGGCGGTGCGGCTGGACGGTGACGGTGTGGGTATGGCCTGGTTTGACGACAATGATGCGCTGTTGGCCTGGCTCAGGAGCCTTTGCTGGGCCAGTGTTGTGTTCTGCTTAGGAGACGGACACAGCGGCATTTGGTCGCTCTACCAACAGATGGAGAGGCTCACTCGCCAGGAGGTCTTGGACTGGTATCACCTGATGGAGAACCTGTATAAAGTGGGCGGTTCCCTTCAACGGCTCAACCAGGCCAGACACCTTCTGTGGCACGGTCAGGTCGATGAGGCCAGTGCCCTGTTTGCGGGGCTCAACTCTCAGCAGTCTCAACGATTTGGGAGGTATCTGGAGCGACATCGCGCTCGGATTGTCAACTACAGGTACTACCAGCAAGAGGGGATGCCGATTGGCTCAGGCCCGGTCGAATCACTCATCAAGCAGATTGATGCCAGAGTGCAGGTCGCAGGTGCGCAGTGGAACCCTCAGAATGTTCCTCAAATTCTGGCGCTCCGCTGCGCTTACCTGAACAACCAGCTCAACCTTTATTCTCTCGCCAGCGGATGACGTGCTCCCGGGTCGATTTTCCTTTAAACCATCTATCGATACCAGATTGAAGCCTAAATCCTGCAAAAGAGAGCTACATAGACCATGTGCGCTGTTCCCGATGTAAATTTCCGTGAGCTGACTGGAACTAAGCAGTAAAACATTGGGTTGCTTGGCCACTAACGGGGCAAATTCATTTTCAGCAACCTCAATTTTTTGCTGAGTTTCTGTTAGCAATGGTTCTGCTCTATCGGGTTGTCCGATGGCTTGAGCAATTATATTGATGTTTGTATCGACATCATCCCACTCCAACAGTACGGTCGGCGCAATTTGGGACAGCGTTTCATATTGCTCAGCATTGTTGAAATCAGCTCCTAGAATCAAATCGGGCTTGAGTTGGACGAGTGCTTCAACAGATGGTTGCGTCGCCGAACCAACGTTAATCAATGGCTGAGTAACATACTCTCCAAGATAGGGAATTTGCTGGCTGGGCTGATCATAATCACCCTGATGCCAGGTCGCCTGATCGGCAAACGCAATCGGTTGCACACCCAGAGCCAACAGCGGCTCTAAAATAAACGGGCCGAGCACCACGATTCGCTGAGGTTGCCCACAAACTTCGGTTTCACCCTGCTGATGCTGAACTGTGCGGCAGTCTGCTTGATCGGAAGATGCCGCAGGGGCAGGATCAACGGACATCTCGTCAGAATTGCTTTGACAAGCTGCGATCGCAACCACTGCGCCAATCATAACGACCCACAACCAACGGGAGAGTACTCGTTTCACTACTCTTTAGCTCTTACAGCGCAACATCAACACTAGATCAGGCACACCATTAAAACTGGACGGCAACTGAACCAACGATCGTAAAGGGTGCGCCGGGTTCATTCAGACTAAATCGAGAGTTTTGGGTGGCAGCAATGTAATTGACATCGAATAGATTACGCGCGCTAATGGTGGCTCGCCAGTTATCCCGGCGATAAAAAATGGCCGCATTGGTCAGAAAGTAGCTATCCACTTCGAAACTATTGTCCAAATCTCCAGCTCGTTCTCCGACAAAATCAAAGCCAATTCCAAAGCCCAAACCCTCTAGGCCACCGGATTGCAGCGTGTAGGTTGTCCACAGACTGGCACTGTGTTCCGGTGTATTAAACAAGCGGTTGCCGACCGGGATCACGTTGTCTTCTGTGACTTCCGCATCAATATAGGCATAGGAAGCCAGAATATTCCAGCCCGGTAAAATCTCACCCACCAAGTCGAGTTCGATGCCCCGACTGCGCTGTTCTCCCGTCGCAATGGAGGCAAAGGGATCGACGGGATCGGCAGTGGCGACATTTTGCCGAGTGACATCGAAGTATCCCAGGGTTGCTAGCAAGTCACCATCCAGTAATTCAGCTTTGATACCAACCTCAAAGCCTTCTCCCCGTTCAGGTTCCAAGAGATCACCTGTCGTCGTTGTCCCTTCATTGGGGGTGAAAGACTGCGAGTAACTGCCGTAGAGCGACAGGCTGGGAATGGGCTGATAGACCAAACCAATTCGGGGTGTCCAGGCATCATCATTCTGAGTCGTTTCTACGGTGACTGGACTGAAGGCATTGGGGAACGATGTCAGGGTTTGCTCGACGGTGTCGTAGCGTAAGCCAGCGACTAAAATCAGGTTATCAAAGATATCAATTTGATCCTGAACATAAATGCCTAAGCGATCGCGCTTACTGCCATCATCCCGAAAAATTGGCAAATTCTCTGGATTCACCCCATTAAAAGTGCCATAAACAGGGTCAAAAATATTCAGCGGTTGAAAGTCGGCAAAGTCACTGAATTGAGCTGTGTCTCGTTCTTCGCTGCGGTTGAGATCAACGCCCACTAACAAAGTGTGCTCCACAGAACCCGTAGCAAACTCACCGACAACGCTGGTTTGCAGACCAAAATCCTGCGGGTCTCGAATCTGGCGGCTCAGTCCACGACCAATAATCCCAGCCGATTCATCGAAGAAGAATACCGCGATCGCACCTACATTTGAAATGTCTTGGCGGGTAAATCGAAAAGCGTTACGCAATCGCCAGTTGTCGCTGAATCGATGCTCCAGATCATAGCCAACCTGGAGCGAGTCAATATCCACAAAATCATCCAGTTCACCAACGTTGCGGCTAGGCGGGACATCCACCACTTCATCCCCAATCACGGGTAAACCCACCTCAAATGGCCCCTGGTAATTGGAGTATTCTAGGAGCAGCGTGAGATCGGTGCGATCGTTGATTGCCAAACTAACGGTGGGTGCGGCAAAAAATCGCTCAATGTTCTGTTCAAAGTCTCGAAAGCTCTCTTCGTTGCGATATAGAGCATTAAGACGATAGAGCAAGCGCTCGTCTGATGTCAGTGGCCCCGATAGGTCAATTTGAGGACTGATCAGGCCGCGATTGCCTACCTGAAGCTGCGCCTCATAAAACGGGTCAGCCAGGGGCTGTTTGGTGACTAAGTTAATCACCCCACCGGGTTGAATTTCTCCATATAGAATCGAGGCTGGCCCCCGCAATACCTCAATCTGCTCCAGGTTTGCTGTTTCTGGAATACCGTCGTTACCGAAACCGAACTGGCGGAACCCATTCCGCAGAATTGGGGCGTTGTTGAAGCCGCGAATATTGAAATCGACATCCAGTCCAGCAAACGTGCCGCCGTAGGTAACGCCGCTCAAATTGCTCAGCGCATCTTCTAAACGAATCACCTGCTGGTCTTCTAGCACCTGGCGAGGGATAACTTGAACGGAAGCAGGCGTGTCAAGAATTGGCGTATCCGTGCCCGTACCAACGCTGGCATTGGGCACAAAGTAATCATCATCGGTTTGCTCCCCCGTCACACTGATTTGAATGGAGTCGTCATCTGGGGTTTGAGCCGCTGGATCGCCAGGAGTGACGCTTACCACGAGTCCAGTAGCGGCAGTTGTGATGTTGAGGATAGGTGGGGCATCCGTGCCCGTAATCGCAATCCGCACCTGGTTGTCTGGCAAATTCGTCACGTTGATCAGCACGATTCCCTCAGCCGGATCGCCAGCAAAGAAGTCTTCGCCGTCCGGCAAGTTCAAAACCGCATTGGGAATATCTGCGATCGCAGCATTACCTGTCACAGATATGGCAGGGGTCGCCAGCTCACCAGTTGCTTCTAATCGCAGAGTAAAGCCGTCTGCCGTTTCCTCAACCTGAACATTCGTAATCTCAACTCGCTCAGCCTGGACGAGTTGCGTCCGCCATTCTTCAACCGTGGTGGCAGCAGGTTCAATTGAGTTTGACTTGGCGTCATCTGCGATCGCACCTACTTCATCCAGTCCCAAATCCTCTGCGGCTCCAGCAGACGGCATCGTCAGCAGCAGTCCTCCCGCCAGTGTCATCAACGACAGGCTCAACAGTACATTCATCATGCTTTACTCACTCACACCAACGCTATCTCAGCTAATGCCAATTATTCCTATTAGGAAGTACGAGCATGATAGTTGGCAGTTGCGATCGCAATCTTCGCGAGAGCGACTTTTTTCTTTGCGAGAGCGACTTTTTGGAGTTGCTGATTTTTGGCGACGGGATCGTGACCGTTTGCGCTAAGCTCGCTGGCTCAGTTGATAGGCTTTGGGGCTAACGGCAAACTTGCGGCGAAACGCGGTACTAAAGGCTTCTGGGCTGGTGTAGCCAACCGTGGCAGCCACACTAGCAATCGTCAGGGCCGGGTCGCGCAGCAGCTTCTGAGCCTGCTGTAAGCGGTAATCCTGTAAATAGCCGAACACTGTCGTGCCAAATAGCTGCCGGAAGCCTCGATTCAGCTTGCGATCGTTAAGGCCGACCTGACGGGCCAAATCGGTTAATGAGGGGGGATGATGGCTGTGCCGCAGCAAAATATCTTTGGCATGGTGAATCTGCTCTAGATCCTGGTCACAGAGCGACAGGGAGGGCGCAACAGGAGGTTCATCCGTCCAAATTGAAAACTGCGCGGCAAATAGCTCCAGGGCTTTACTTTCCAAATAAAGCTGCTGCATCAAGCCGTGATAGGGACAGTTCAGAAGCTGCTTGAGCAGTTCCCGCATCAGCGGTGTAATTCGGCCCAGGGGTTGATGAAACCGTTGGGTTCTGTCACCGTCCAGTAGTTTTTGGAGGGACTTTGCGATCGCAGTTTCATGTTGACGAAACGTACTGAAATAGGCCGGATCAGCGGAGATATCAATGACGTAGAGCAGTTTGTCAGCGGGATATTCTTCAATTTCAGTCAGATCCGGCAAATGATAGAGGTAATGCCGTCCCGCCACTTCCTGGTAGTCGTTGTCAATATCTGACGCATCCAGGGTTTGAACCCGCGATGCCCCTGACAGATAAAACTTGGCAACCAGCGGAAATGCCGTCTCATGCTGACGAATGTGGTGGACAGGCTGTTTGAGGCTGAATTTACCAATTTGAATGGTCAGCCCATTGCGCAGCATCAAAACGCGTCCTAATCCTGCCCCCCATTGAGTGGGGATTTGGCACTGAAAGCCTAACTCAGTCGAGCGATAAGTGGGTTCTCCCTGCTGCTCAAACTGCGCCATCATGTCGTCGTAGTCAGCATCCGTCAGCTTGATCGCCATACTCATTATTAGCTACAAGTCAAATAGATGAAATTGATTCTCATTATGGCAGCTTAGCAGAAACTGAACGCCACGTTACTTACGTTAGCCACATGCCAGTCAGTTAAAGGCAAAAGCACGTCGAGGACTTGGCAGCTACAAGGGGGATTGCTACCTAATATCACTTCTGATTGAAACTCCATCATTTATTTTTTGTGAAACGTTTGTGGAGCAAACGTTTCACAAAAAATAAATTAGGTTCTTATACACAGACTTGACATAACATAGGCTAGCGATCGCGATGCTGATACAGTAGCCACAAAAAATAGGGAGCGCCAACAATCGCGGTGATGACGCCACAGGGTAGCTCGATCGGCGCGAATACCAAGCGGCCTACTAAGTCCGCCAGCTCGACAATGCAAGCTCCCGTCAGGGCGGCGACGGGGATCAGTCCAGCGTGGGATGGCCCGACCAGTTGACGGGCCACGTGGGGAGCCATCAATCCCACAAAACCAATCGTGCCAGCCGTGGCAACTGATGAACCAGCCAAGGCAACGGTGCAGAGCAAAAGCAGGCTACGATTCCATTCCACTCGGCTACCAAGCCCTTGAGCTAGGTTGTCACCCAGATTGAGCGTATCCAAATCTCGCGCCAGCACTAGCGACAGGGGCATAAAAACAATCAGCCACGGCAGCAACGGCCACAGGTGCTCCCAACTGCGACCGTAGACGCTACCAGTTAGCCATACCAAAGCTTGACTAACGTTATAGATATCGCCAAAGGTAATCATCAGACTGGTGCAGGCTCCCGTCAGGGCGGTTAGACCAACGCCCACCAGGATTAAACGAATTGGTGAACTGCCTTGATTCCAGGCCAAGAGATAAATTGCGATCGCAGCTCCTAATCCACCTAGAAAAGCGGCTACGGGCAGCCAGCCAACGGGAACCTGTGGCAGCAGCACGATCAAAACAACAGCAACCAAGCTGGCTCCTGAATTAATGCCAATAATCTCAGGGGCAGCGAGGGGATTGCGAGTCAATCCCTGCAAGATTGTGCCCGCTGTAGCTAGACCCATACCAACCAGAAGCGCCACTAGAGCGCGGGGCAAACGCAGCGTGTTGATGACAAACTCATAGTCTGGGTTAGCAGGCAGTCCCAGAATCGTTTTCACCACTTCTAAGGGCGGTACCGGATATTCTCCCTGACTAACATTGAAAATGAACGACAGCAAAGCGATTCCAACCAGCGCAGCTATAGTGATAGGTACCCGCCGATCGATCCTAAAAGACACAGGTGATCGTCGCGGTCGGATGGAAATCCAGGGTTTCGTGGAGGACATAGACAAGTCTATAGATACATCTGTAGGGGCGACTACCGTTTGATCTGCGATCGCGCTAAGTAGATAAAAAATGGTGCGCCGACGAGAGCAGTCATGATGCCGACGGGTAGTTCTTGGGGACGAATGATGAGTCGTGCTGCAATGTCAGCAACTGACAACAGGATGCCGCCTGCAAGCATGGCGTAGGGCAGAATCCAGCGATAGTCTACGCCGACACCAAACCGGACAACGTGGGGCACGACCAAGCCGACGAAGCCGATTGGGCCAGCCAGCGCCACCGAGCTACCTGCCAGCAATACCACCGTGACAGCAGCGGCAACTTTGATCCAGACCGTTTGCAAGCCCAGTCCTTGAGCGACATCTTCACCGAGCGATAGCAGCGTGAGCTGTCGTCCGAGGGCCAGGGAACCGATCAGTCCCACACAAATGTAGGGCAAAATCGGCAGCAAACTAGCCATATCTTGTCCCGCCAGTGACCCCGCTAGCCAAAAGCGGATTTCATCTAGGGTTCGTTGACTCAGGATCAAGACCCCTGTTGTGATTGATCCCAGCAGATAAGACAGCGCAGCCCCGGCAATGACTAGCTTGAGCGGTGTCAGGCCGCTGCGCCCCATTGAACCCAGCCAGTAAACGGTCACGGCTGCGATCGCAGCTCCGACAAACGCAAAGCCTACTGCCCCACTACCAATCCCGAAAAAGACAGCCAGCACCATTGCTAGGGCTGCTCCCACGTTGATCCCCAGGATATCGGGGGCAGCGAGAGGATTCCGCGTCAGTCCTTGAGTAATGGCTCCAGCGACAGCCAGTGCTGCGCCCACCACCACCGCCATGATGGCTCGGGGGAGGCGCACCGTCCGAATAATCAGGTGGTTGGTCGAGCCATCAAACTCAGTTAGGGCCTGCCATACCGTGACTGGACTGATGTCGGCGGCCCCAAACAGAACGCTGGCTAAAAAGCAGAGACCAAGAAGAGCAATCCCGATACCTAAACCGAGAATCAGCCCGATCGGTGACTGCTTGAACTGTAGCTGGGAAGAAGCAAACGGCATTATGACTGGACTGAAGGTGGTTGAGAATTTCTAGACCGACTGGATATTAATCAATCAGATGGAGCTGCATCAGGCGCTGCACCGGGCTGAGTGGCGATGCCTAAACTGGCCCCTTCAATTTCCCGCAGCTGATCCATAACGGCAATGACCCGACCGTGGCTGACCGCTTCATCGGCGTTAATCACCACAATGGCGCTTTGCGTCTCGTCCATTAGCGCCCGTACGCCCGCCTGCAAATTGTCTAGTTCAATTGCTTGCCGGTTCAGCGAAATTTCGCCACCTTCATCCACCGTGACGGTCACTCTGGTCTTCTGCTGCGTCTCAGCCGTTGCGGCCTTAGGCAAATTAACGGGTAGACCTTCCGAGCGCGTCAAAAACAGCGTCGAGACGATGAAAAATGTCAGAATCGCAAAAATGACATCAATCATCGGCACGATATTTAATTCAAAAGAATCATCTTGTTCCTCAGGCAGATACATGAGCTTCCCCCTTCGGATACAGAACTTCGTGATGATCTTCGTACAGAATTTCTAGCTGTCCACCATATTCCTGAATCATAGCCACTTGACGCTTGTAGAGACCGCGAAACAGATTGGCAAACAGCAGTGTGAAAATTGCAACCACCAGACCAGCCGCTGTCGAAATCAACGCCTCGCTGATTCCGCCAGTCACTCCCGCCGTGTTGCTGCCGCCAATGTCACCAATGTTTAATGACGCAAATGAATTAATCAGACCGAGAATTGTCCCTAGCAGACCCAGTAGCGGCGCAACACTAATAATCGTGCTGAAGACTGTGCTAAACCGACGCAGTCGCGGTAGTTCGGCCTGCATTGCACTCATCAGTGCTAGATGAAACTGCTTGGGGCTGGCTCCCTCAATGGCCAAGGCTTCCAGGCAAACACGAGCAACTGGCAAATCGGCATTTTGCTTCAGCTTCGGGAAAACCTCTAGCGGGCTGTGTCGATAAATGCGCAGGATATCCTGCATCACCCGCCGCTGCCGACGGTTAATCCGAAACCAAAAAACAAAGCGCTCGATAATCAGTGCGATCGCAATAATCGAAAAAATCAGTAGCGGCCACATGACAATGCCGCCAGCCGCGAATATCGTTCCCATACGTCAAGTGCTCATCGTAAAGTAGCTCAGCGGACTGACTCGTCAAGAGCCACATCCTTTTCAAATCCTTTTCCAATGGTGATCCCAATGGTTATTGCCGCCACTATCCCATATTTCAGATGAGAAAGACTAGCAATAGTATTAGGTCTGATCTGGGAACAAATGTCAAGCCTATTGAGTAAGTTTCTGGATTGTTATATCTGCTGTTCTTCATCCGTCGTCTAGATGAAAAGCTGTCAAGACTTGAGATTGTTATATAATCCCATTTTTGGAATTCATTTTTTATCTCGAATATGGGTTCACATTCTGAGTGAAACCGCATAAGATTGAAAATTATTCTTGATAGTAGATCTCTCATTGAGATTTATTTGCATTCGCATTGCCCGTCATTAGCCGTTGGTGATATGAGTCTTTCTGATATTTGTGCGCAGCAGTATGACCGTGAGCAGACGTTTCTGCGCAAGTTTTTGCTCTACTGCTTTGTCGGCTCGGTGGTGCTACATGCGATCGCATATGCAGTGAGCTTACTGGGTATCTGGCAGCGACCAGCAGAAGCAGAGTTAACCCCCATCGAATTGATCATCACGGCTGACCCCACTCCTGAGCCAGAGCCGCTGCCCGTTGAGGAGCCGGAAGAGGTGCCACCAGCGGAGCTAAGCACCGAAACGACGGATGCGTCTGCAGCGGCTCCAGAGACAGTTGCCGCCGCTCCAGCGGCTCCACCGGCTGCTGTGCTGCCGCCAACTGCGCCACCTGTAACGGATACACCTCCGATTGAGGAGCCAGAACCCGAACCCGAACCAGAGGAACCGCCAGTCGATACAGCCGTTGAATCTGAGTTTGAAACAGAACCGGAGCCAGAGGAAGAACCCGAAGAGGAAACGGAAGAAGAGACAGAAGACGTAACAGAAGACACAACAGCAGAGGAAGAAGAACCAGAAGAAGAGACAGAGGTCGCAGCTGTTCCAGATCCGGAAGCTGCAGCAGAGGATGAGTCGCGGCTGAGTCGCTTTCGTAATCTGCTAAACCAACTGGAAGCGAGTCGAACCGCCCGACCAGGATTGTCAAACGAAGGAACCAGCGCGAATGGGTCGCCAGATGGAACGTCTGAATCGTCTGAATCCGGCAGTTCCGAGGATGGTTCTGATGAGGGTCAAGGACAAGATGCAAATGTGGCGCGGGGTCCTGGCGGAACTGGCTCAAATTCGAGCGAAGGCAGTGACTCAGGTCAGGGACGGGGATCTCGAACCGTTGCGTGCGAGGATTGTGTCACGCCTGATTATCCCGAAGAAGCGCTGGAGTCTGGTGCAGAAGGCCAGCCTCGGGTTCAGGTTGAGATTAATGATGATGGTTCAGTGCGCGGTGTGACGCTGACGCGCTCTAGTGGCAATCCGGATATTGATCGAGCGGCAATTGAAGCAGCTCAGCGATCGCGCTTTAATCCAGTTTCGGGTGGAGCCAGTGTCCCAATTGAGTATGACCTGACGATTGAAGGATCGCGCCAAAACCGCCGTGCTCACCAGCGAGGTGAGCGACGTTCGGTTGAGCTACCGAGTCAGGATACGGCAGAGGCGGAATCGACTTCAACTCCCTCGGCTGCACCAGAGCCGTCGAACTCATCGCCGCGTCCGAGTTCATCACCGACCGCAGACGCGGATGAACTCGATAATGAGCCAGATAACAGCACTGATAGTGATTCTGGTAATGACGCTGCTGATGACGCTGGCACCGATTCTAATGACGACGCACCAGAACCCGCTGAGACGCCAAACTCTACTTCTTCTGATGCAGACGCAGACGAGCCAGCGGATGAGTCCGATTCGCCAGCACCTGCATCGAGTTCATCTCCTCGACCAACGCCTCGCTCGACTCCATCTGCACCCGCACCCCAACCAGCGGAATCTAGCTCACCGACCCCGGCAGCGGAACCGTCTGCTCCAGCTCCATCAGCTGCACCGAGACCTGCCCCTGCGGCGCAACCGTCTGCAGCACCACGTCCGGCTGCCCCAGCTCCTGCGCCCGCTCCCGAACCGCCGCCTGCACCCGCTCCACCACCGCCTGCACCAAGACCCGCACCCGCGCCGCCGCCACCTGCACCAAGACCCGCAGCGCCCGCTCCTGCGCCGGCTCCAGAACCGCCGCCAGCGCCCGCACCCGCGCCACCACCGCCTGCACCTTCTGGCGGAGAGGAATAATGGTACATGGATAATACGGGCTTTGATCCGCAGCGTTGGGATCACTGGCTAGTGATCCTAGCCACGGTGACGCTATCAATTTGGATTCTGTGGCAAGTCTATTGGCGCAGATGAGCTTAAAGCGCCTTGTAAACCAAGAATCCCGAAGAGGGCATTTGGCTGCTGCATCGCAGCAGCCAAATGCCCTCTTCGGTTGTGGTGCACGATGTGAGTATGAAAACTCTCGCTGTCGTTGGGATCTCCGTTGAGGTTACTGAGCTGGATTAAGTTGGTTTTGCAGTTCATTGAGATACAGTTCTGTACCAGTTGGGCCAGGTAAGCCCAGGCACAGGTAGGCCGGAATAAAGTACACGCGTCCGGCTTTGCTGGCATCGAGAGATTGTGCGATCGCATTTCCCTCCCATGCCTGTTTCAAATTAGCTAGTTGATGATCTTCGAATTCACGGGTATCGTTGAGTTGCTTCAGCTCGCTAAAATTGCTGCCTAATAAAATAATGGAGTCAGCATCGTTCAACTGTGGCAGGGTTTCGATGGAGACAGGCACCCTTAAATCCGATGCAGTGTCATCAAATTCAGACGGCATGACCAACTGAAATCCCAAGTCTTCTAGCAGTGAAGCACAAAGGCCATAGGTCGAATTGCCGATATACACCTCCTGTAAGTCCGATGAGCTGAGCAACAGCATCTTAGGATAGCTGGCAACCAAGGGAGCGAAGGCTTTACGAGCGGCAGCAATGTTCTGTTCAGTTTCTGTCAATAACTGTTCCGCTTGTTCAGAGCGATTCACGGCCTGGGCAATGATTCTCAGATTTTCCTCGGGTTCAGCATGGTCAAACAGCAGCGTTGGCGCAATTTGAGCGAGGGTGTCATACTGCTCGGCATTGTTGCTCTCAAGCCCCAAAATCAGATCGGGCTGTACGTTGAGAATCGCTTCGATGGAAGGGCTGTAGGCTAAGCCAGGATTATCGAGTGGCTGGGTGATGCGATCGCCCAAGTAGGGAATCTGCTGGCTGGGGTTGTCATACCCATCCTGATGCACACTCATGTGATCCGCAAATGCGGCTGGCTGAACACCCAGAGCCAGCAGGGGCTCCAGAACGTAGGGGCCCAGCACCACGATTTTCTGCGGCTGACCACAGATTTCGGTGTCTCCCATTTCATGCTGAACAGTGCGGCAGTTAGTCGAGGGCGATGATTGGGAGTTAGTGTGAATAGCCGTTCCAGTTGTGCGACAAGATGAGATCGCAACCGCAAGCCAGAGTGCCAGCAGCCGCCGCAGAGTGGTGCAGTTAACCATCATGT
The DNA here is from genome assembly GCF_057732415.1 of Thainema salinarum CENA647. Classification (NCBI taxonomy): domain Bacteria; kingdom Bacillati; phylum Cyanobacteriota; class Cyanophyceae; order Leptolyngbyales; family Leptolyngbyaceae; genus Thainema; species Thainema salinarum. The sequence continues at coordinate 3,506,010 of NZ_JBYJZJ010000022.1, read as the reverse complement.
ATCCTGTATGATTCCATGTTTTCCAACCTCAAAAGCGAACAGAAACTGAGCCGATCACAGATAACGGCGCTCCGGGTCTAATGCCAGTATTGCGGTTAAAGGTGCTTGTACTAGTGATGTATTCCACATCAAACAGATTATTTACGTTCAGCGCCGCTCGCCAATTGTCGCGTTCATAAAAGACTGCTGCATTGGTGAGAAAGTAGTCGCCAATTTCAAAGTCATTGCTCAAATTGCCAAAGCGGTTACTGACGTAGTTGACGCCTATGCCAAAGCCCAATCCTTGTAAGTCGCCAGTCTGAATTTCGTAGGTAGTCCAAAGTCCTGTGCTGTGGCGCGGCGAATTGGGCAGACGATTGCCAATCGGGATGACGTTATCTTCCGTCACTCTGGCATCGGTATAGGCATAAAACCCAATCACGTTCCAGCCCGGCACAATCTCACCCAACACATCCAGTTCAATGCCCTGACTGCGCTGTTCTCCGGTTGCAATCGAAGGGGAGCACGTCATCCGCTGAGGAGATGAAAATATAATGGAGTGAGTGCCCTTATCGGATCCTGACATGACTCCAGACCAGCGCGACCAAATGCAGCATCACGTCAACGCTTTAGCACAGATCCTCTATGACGACGCCAAGGAACAGGGGATGAGGATGACGAGCTTAGGCGAAATCGAGCAAACGGTCCGTGAGCAAGTGCACCGTCATGTGTCACCCAACTTAGGTCTTTTTTTATCGACACAAGCGTCGGCAAAGATGAAGGAGAAACCCGAAAGCTAACCAGCATCCTTGGCATATTGCAGGTTGGCCGACAGCAGGCCAAGCGGCTTGGAGTCAAGCCCAGAGTCCAGTTCAGCCCCCTGGTCGAGCTGTGTTGTCTGCAGATGGGAGCAACGGTGTCCTTCGTGCAGGCGAGTCGGGATGTTGAACTGCTCACCGGGGTCACCGTGAGCGCCAAGAGTGTCGAGCGCATCGTAGGGCGCAATCCGATTGAGTCATCGGCTCCAGAGGAGACAGTCAAGGAGATGGCTCTCGATGGCGGGATGGTTCGCCTAGTGACTCCGAGCGGAGAGCCCAGCGAGTGGAAGCAGTACAAGGCGGTGCGGCTGGACGGTGACGGTGTGGGTATGGCCTGGTTTGACGACAATGATGCGCTGTTGGCCTGGCTCAGGAGCCTTTGCTGGGCCAGTGTTGTGTTCTGCTTAGGAGACGGACACAGCGGCATTTGGTCGCTCTACCAACAGATGGAGAGGCTCACTCGCCAGGAGGTCTTGGACTGGTATCACCTGATGGAGAACCTGTATAAAGTGGGCGGTTCCCTTCAACGGCTCAACCAGGCCAGACACCTTCTGTGGCACGGTCAGGTCGATGAGGCCAGTGCCCTGTTTGCGGGGCTCAACTCTCAGCAGTCTCAACGATTTGGGAGGTATCTGGAGCGACATCGCGCTCGGATTGTCAACTACAGGTACTACCAGCAAGAGGGGATGCCGATTGGCTCAGGCCCGGTCGAATCACTCATCAAGCAGATTGATGCCAGAGTGCAGGTCGCAGGTGCGCAGTGGAACCCTCAGAATGTTCCTCAAATTCTGGCGCTCCGCTGCGCTTACCTGAACAACCAGCTCAACCTTTATTCTCTCGCCAGCGGATGACGTGCTCCCCAATCGAAGCACCTGTGAGCGGATCGGCAACCGTTGCCACGTTTTGCTTGGTAATGTCGAAGTAAGCGAGGGTTGCCAGCAGGTCGCCATCAAAGAGCTCAGCCTTAACCCCAATTTCAAAACCTTCTGACGTTTCTGGTTCTAGAAAATCGCCATCGATCCCTCTAGAAAAACTAGGGACAAACGACTGCGCGTAATTGGCATAAAGTGAGACATTTTCAGCAGGTTGATAGACAACTCCTAGCCGAGGACTCCAGGCACTATCCGAGCGACTGGCATCTGCTCCCAGATCGCGAAAATCGACGGTGTCATAGCGCAGTCCACCCACCACAATGAAATTGCCGAGTGAGACTTGGTCTTGTAGAAAGACACCAATGCGATCGTACTCGGTATCAAAGGGCTGAAACGGTGTCAGTCCGCTCAGATCCGGTCTGGGTGTAACGCCGTATTCTGGATTGAAGATATCTAACGGTGCAGGCGTGCTGAGATCAACGCGGGTAAATCGTTCATCAAAGCGATTTAAGTTTAAATCGACGCCTGCCAACAGGGTGTGTTCAAGGGAACCCGTTGAAAAGTCTCCGGTAACACTTGTCTGCAGAGAATAATCATCAGAATTGTACTGTCGGTCAGCTGGAAAGCGGGTGACGATGCCCGTTGCTTCGTCAAAGGCGAAGGGAAGAAAGGTTTCTAAGGCATAGTCTTGCTGGATATAGCGAAAAGCGTTGCGAAATGTCCAGTCGTCACTAAATTGATGATCCAGGTTGTAGCCAAGCGTCAAGGATTCACTGCGACGGAAGTCGTCTGGTTCATTAGTAATGCGACCCGGAGGAACATCAACGACCTGATCCCCAATCGCAACTAAACCTGTATCAAAGGGAGCTTCATCGTCCAAGTATTCGAGGATTAGGGACAGCGTGGTGCGATCGCTAATGTCCCACGCGAGAACAGGAGCAATAAAGAATCGCTCCGAGTCGGTTTCAAAGTCTCGAAATCCATCTTCTTGCTGGTAGACCGCATTGAGCCGATAACGCAGCGAATCATCAGCCGTTAACGGCCCTGAAATATCTAGACTGGGACGGATTAATCCAAAACTGCCAACCTGCAACTGTAGCTCATACGCTGGCTCAAATAAGGGTTGTTTCGTGACCAGGTTAATGATGCCACCCGGATCGTTTTGCCCATATAAGACCGAAGAGGGGCCTCGTAGAACTTCGATCTGCTCTAGGTTAGCTGTTTCCTGCACGCCCAAGTTGTCATAGACGCGAAAGCCGTCTCGCAAAATTGGCCCATTGGCAAACGAGTCGGTTGTAAATCCCCGCAGCGTTAAGGCTGCTCCTGATCCAAAGGCTTCATAGCTACCCACAACCCCACTGACATTTCGCAACGCATCGTCAACTCTCAGAATCTGCTGGTCTTCCAGAACCTCTTGGGGAATGACCTGAATTGACTGGGGTACATCCAGGATGGGCGTGTCTGTGCGTGTTGCCGTGCTGGCTTCGGGCACAAAATAGTCGTCGTTCGCCTGTTCTCCGGTGACCGCAATCTGAATCGAGTCGTCGTCAGGGGCTTGAGCGGTCGGATCGCCTGCAGTTGCGCTAACCACAAGTCCAGTGGTTGCCGTGCTGATGTTGACCGCTGGCGGCGCATCGGTGCCCGTAATCGCAATCCGCACCTGGTTGTTGGATAGATTGGTGACAGTCACCAGGGCAATCCCTTCGGCAGGAGTACTGGCCAAAAAGTCTTCGCCTGCTGGCAGGTTGAGTACCGCATTGGGGATATCTGAGATCGCAGCATTACCTGTTACTGATGTTGCGGGAACAGCCAACTCGCCCGTACTGTCTAACCGCAGCGTGAAACCGTCCGCTGTTTCCTCAATCTGAACATTGGTAATCTCAACCCGTCCAGCCTGCGCAATCTGCGTCAGCCAATCATCTACGGTCGTCGCAGCAGACTGTTGTGCTACAGATTGACTCTCAATTTCATCTGCGATCGCGGGTTGCAGCAGCAGCAGACTTGCTCCTGTCAACGTGATTGCCGATATCCCAAACCCTAGCTTGATCATGTCTCACCCACTCACATCACTGGCCAGCCCCAACTAAGCCACGCTAATACTAATTATTCTTATTAGTTGAGTGAGAGCATGATAAAAGGTAGAAGCGATTGCCACCTTTGTGAACCGGAATATTTTCTTTGTGATGCGGAATTTTTTTCCTACATCGTTTGGTGGGTTTTAGTGGTTTATCAACGTTGTCGTGGGGTTGATGGTTGATAAACCGCGCAAAACGCGGCACATCAACCATCAACCTTATTTGATATCGCACTAGCCACACTGCCTTAACTGGTAGGCTTTTGGGCTAACGGAAAACTTCCGTCGAAATGCCGTACTGAACGCCTCAGGGTTGCGGTATCCCACCTGAGCTGCTACTTGGGCAACTGTCGCATGAGGAGAACGCAGCAAACGTTGAGCCTGCTGCATTCGGTAGTCACGCAAATAGCCAAACACTGTCGTGCCAAACAGATGACGAAATCCCTGCTTGAGGATACATTCATTCAGCCCAGCCTGACGCGCCAGTTCTATTAGTGAAGGGGGATTGCAGGCCCGCTGAACCAAAATCTCTCTGGCATACTGCACTCGCTCTAGGTCATTCGGTTTCAACGTGAAAGATCGGGGAACAGGTGATTCAGCGTCGAGACGAACGAACTGTAGTGCCAAAAGTTCCAGCGCTTTGCTCTCTAGATACAGGTGCTGCATCATCCCCTGATAGGGAGCCTGTAAGATTTGCTGTAGTACCTGATTCATGGCTGGTGTGGTTTGCCCAAGCGACTGGTGAAATCGCTGTGCTTCATCTCCATCCAGCAATCGCCGCAGGGATGGGGCAAGGGATGCCCTACTCACACTGAACGAGCGAAAGTAGTCCGTCGGGGCATAGATCATCACTACGTGAAGCAGCTCGTCAGACGGCCACTCTTCCACCTCAGTCAAGTTAGGCAGGTAGTAGAGATAGTTGCAGCCTGCGGTTTCTGTATAATCTGGGTCTGCTTGAATATCTACTGGTTCTTGAGTTTGAACTCTAGAAGAACCGGATAGGTAAAACTTGGCCGTCAAGGGAAATCCAGGGTCGTGCTGTTGCTCTAGTCTCAAAGTTTGCCGCAGCTTGGCGTTGCGGATTTGAATAGTTAGCCCACCCCGCAGCTTGATGAGGCGTTCGCTACCTTCGCCCAGCGTTAGCGGCAGGCTATCTTCAATCTCAAAGTCTGTCTCCCGGCGAACAATCTCGCCCTTTTGCTGAGCGATTTGCCAAAGTTCTATGAAGTCTGCCTGTGCGATCGCCATCTTGCTTCGTGGACTGATTCAGTCTAGATGAAAGTAATTCTCATCAGAATAGAGGACTGCCCCAAGATTGTAAATGCTGGGTTGTGTTATCTAGCGCCACGGCTCCTTTTCGGCTGGAGCGGTTAGTCGTTCTGTAGAATGCCGACACCTTGATCCGGTGACTGTATCAAACGGTAGCTGCGTGAGATTGATTGCGATCGCAATCAATCTCAACCGCCTTTAGGAAAGACAATACACTTATTCGAACCGAAACCCATCGCAATTTATTGATATTCAATCTCAATAAATTGGACGACCAAACCACTACTGAACTTATCAATCCCGGTTACAAACACAGCAGAATTATTGATTCTTTACGTTAAAAGGGCGCTTAATCAGCTGCTCTGTATGTCTCACGCAACAGTCTCCATTTAAGCATAGTTCTTACTGGACAAGCGTTATAGCATCATGACAATCGAGCTGCGACTGAACTGGATACCTGCTGATTGCGAACAGCCAATTGCATAGAAGCAGAACTCACTTCGTTACGAAAGTTTATATGCTTACTTATTGCGAATAATTCTGATCTGTGATGGGATTAATTATTGAGAAGGATATTCAATAACTTCTCATCTGAACCTGTTCCATGAAAGCGTTTAGTTAAGGAATTATTGCGATGCAAACGTATAGCAAGCCAGACGTAACCTACGACTGGTGGGCGGGCAATGCTCGCTTTACGGACAAGTCTGGACTGTTTATTGCGGCTCATGTCGCCCAAGCGGCTCTGATTACCTTTTGGGCTGGAGCCTTTACCCTGTTCGAACTGTCTTGGTTCGAACCGTCGCTGCCAATGGGCGAGCAGGGCTTGATTCTGCTGCCACACCTGGCCACCCTCGGTTTTGGCGTTGGTGACGGTGGCCAAATTATTGATACTTATCCCTACTTCGTCATTGGCTCAGTGCATCTGATTTCCTCTGCGGTGCTAGGAGCTGGCGCACTGTTCCACACCTTTCGGGCACCCGCTGACCTGAGTGAAGCGAAGGGTCAGGCCCGGAAGTTCGACTTTGACTGGGATGATCCGGCTAAGCAGGGCTTGATTCTGGGGCATCATCTGCTGTTCTTGGGGGCCGGAGCGCTCCTACTGGTTGGTAAAGCCATGTACTGGGGCGGATTGTATGACGCAACTACTCAAACCGTCCGCCTGATCAGCCAGCCAACGCTTGATCCCTTGGTCATCTACGGCTATCAAACTCACTTCGCCAGCATTAGCAGCTTAGAAGATTTGGTGGGTGGTCACATCTATGTTGGATTGCTGCTGATTGCGGGTGGAATCTGGCATATTCTGGTGCCACCGCTGGCGTGGGCCAAGAAAGTACTGATCTTCTCCGGTGAAGCAATTTTGTCCTATTCCCTGGGCGGCATTGCTCTAGCTGGTTTTGTAGCCGCTTACTTCTGTGCAGTGAATACGCTGGCTTACCCGGTTGAGTTTTATGGCCCACCGCTAGCAGTGAAACTGGGCATCACTCCCTACTTTGCAGACACGGTCAATCTGCCGCTGAATGCTCATACGTCTCGCTGCTGGTTAGCCAATGCTCATTTCTTCTTGGCCTTCTTCTTCCTACAAGGACATCTGTGGCACGCGCTGCGGGCAATGGGCTTTGATTTCCGTCGGGTTGAAAAAGCATTGAGTGCTGTCGAATCTTAACCAGACAGACTCCAGACCACAAACAGATTTGTCTACAGCTTTATGTACAGAAAATCTGCAAACAAATATTTAGTTGTCGCTGGTAGATGATTCCGCTTCTGAGTTAGAACTCCTGACTCAAAAGCATGGATGATTCTCCTCTTAGACAGGGGGCACGGAAATCTCTCAGTTCTCATGCCCCTTTTCTCTTTTCATTGATTAATTCACTTGATTGATTCACTACGGAATAACCATGAGCAAAATTGCCTTGTTTTACGGCACCCAAACTGGTAATACTGAAACAATTGCTGAAGCGATCCAGGCCCAATTTGGTGGCGATAGCGTCGTCACCATCTACGATATCGCTGGAGCTGAACCGGACGATTTCGCATCCTATGACTGTATTATTGTAGGCTGTCCAACCTGGAATATTGGTGAGCTACAGTCAGACTGGGAAGGCTTCTACGACGAACTAGATAATATTGATTTCAATGGCAAAAAAGTTGCTTATTTTGGTGCAGGTGATCAAATTGGCTATGCCGATAACTTTCAAGATGCAATGGGCATTTTAGAAGAAAAAATTTCTTCTCTAGGTGGGCAAACTGTAGGTCAATGTTCCACCGATGGCTACGATTTTGAAGCCTCGAAAGCAGTACGCAACGGTAAGTTTGTTGGATTAGCTATTGATGAAGATAATCAATCTGATCTAACCGATAGTCGGATTCAAGCCTGGGTAAAACAACTCAAGTCAGAGTTTGGCCTGTAATACCAGTTCTAGGTATTAGCGCTACAGAAGTCAGTGCGGAGTGCTGAGCAATGAGCAATGAGTCCTCAGCACTCCGCACAAGGGCAAACGCATACTCAAGCAGCCGAGAGAATATGTGCTAGGTAATCATTGTCCCAGCCCGCTTTGAGACGTTTGGCCTTAATGCCAACTTTAGCCGACGTATCTTGGCGCAACAGGTTGAGGGCAATGTGGCGGATCAAGGCCATATTTTCAGGAGCATGGTCTTTGCGAATGCGAGAGTCATCTTCATTGAAGGCAACATCCAGCACCCAGTGAAGTTGGTTTTCGATCCCCCAGTGACTCCGCACCGACTGGGCAAAGCGTTCAACATTGCCATCGAGGCTGACTAGATAGTAACGCTGCTCGAGGGTGGGGACTTGCCCTGGCACCCGTCGCTCAACTTCCACCAAGCCGACCCGCTTGAGTCCGCTCCAGAGGTGGGCATCTATCTCGTGGGCAATATCCTTGAACTCCATCTGACGCAACCACTCAAACAGTTGCTGCACATCCTGGTACAGATTGCCCTGATTGCCCTTGAGACTCAGAACATAGTCACCACCGGCTGCGATAATCTGCTCGGCAATGGCCTTCTGGGCTCCCATCGCATCAATGGTGACAATGCACCCCTCTAGATCCAATACGGCTAGGAGTTGAGGAATCGCGGTGATTTCATTCGATTTTTCGTCTACCTTCACTTGCCCAAGCACCAATCGGTTCTGGCTTGCCCAGGCACTGACCATGTGGATGACCCCTTTGTTTCTCCCGGTGTCATAGGACTGGCGTAGGGTTTTGCCATCAATGGCGATAATCTCTCCCTCACTGAGGTGGGCTATCGCCTTGACCCAACTGAGGAAGCACTCTTGTAAAGCCGTCGGGCTTAAAGCGGCAAAGACCCGAGCGATGGTGTCGTGTGAGGGAATACCGTTGGGCAATTCCAGAAATTCGCTCAACCACGCTTGCTTGGCTTTGCCGTAGGTCTCGATATCGACCCAACTATCCGCTCCGCAGATGACGGCACAAATCGTTAGGCCAATGATGTCGAGCAACTGATGCTCCAGTAAATGTTCGGCTCGAGGGTCGTCTAGAGTCTTGAAATGCTCTAGCAGTAGGGCTGACGACTCAATATATTGGCACATCCTGGGCTTCCTCTGCGATACCCTTTGATCCTCCCACCTTGAGTATGCATTTGCCCTAGCTTAACCTCATTTTGTATTGGTATGAGGCAGCGATATGAGTTAATGTGTAGATTTTTCAGTTGATTTCGTTTTTCTTCTTTGATCAGAAATTAAATTTGTTGGGGAATAAAAGCAGAGAACTTCGCTCTCAAACCAGCTATTTCTCAACAAGTCTGACTTTAAATTGAGAATATGCAGTCTTAATAAAGCGGATGATGGGACTCGAACCCACGGCACTCAGCTTGGGAAGCTAACTTATTTTTTATTATATAAGGCTTTCAGAGAATAGGTTTGAGTCCTATACCAGTTTTATACCGGTTTTCAGCTTGATAAAGCTTTCTTTTGTCTATGGTGAATACTTGGTTCCGACCCAGACGAAGATAGGTTGATGGATTTCGAATATGCTGCATTAATGCTCCACTTATTGAGTCACTTATGAATGATGAAATCCTAGCCGAGCAACTAAGAAAAACGGGCAATCTGATGGACTTGCTCAATGATGAGGCTTGGGTTCGGCAAGCAGATGCCGAGAACGCCAGCGATGAAGGAATTGTTGAGGCGGGGCTAGGGTCAAAGCCTTATGTCGAGATGCTTAAATGTGCCTCGCCGGACGCGTTGCGGCTACAGCGGTGGTATGTACAAGTGTTATCTGTCTTGCTACCCGAGCTGAAGAAGTGGTTAGAGTCGTGGCAGCTAGGACGGAGTTTCGAGGCTGTACATATGGAAGCGCAAAGACGCTTATACGGCCACCTGCGCCATCTCACACCCGAACAAACGGTTTGGATTGAGGCGCTGTTAGCAAAGGAAAAACATGCATTACCCAGTGAGCAAAAGGTCATTCGAGCGCAAGTAATTTTTATACTCACTCAGATATTTACTTCCGAGGACTGGCAAGCGATCGCAAATGTCGCTGCTCAAACGATGGCCAATGACATTTTACGGATGGGGCCAGGAGCGGCGGTTCCCACTGTCACTCTTTAAGCTCAGGTTCTAAATACAGAGCAAAAGTTGAAGAGCCTCTGAAAACTAGGCTGCCAATTGTCAATCTTGAGTAGATTCTTGACCCTTTCGCTATGCCGCTTTTTGCTTGGCTGTAAAGCTTTGGCTCTGAAGTTGCTCAAGAGTAAAAGCTAAATGAGCATGTTCAATATCGGCTTGCCGTAGGCAAGAAATCGAGCCTGAAGGATCGGATGGATATTCTTTGGCAATTAAAATTAAGCAAAGAACGTGTTGCTCAACCTGTTCAGTAAGTTGGCATAAGCTTTGATAAAGGTGTCGTAACGAGGTTACGTTACCATATACTATGGTCAATTCAGTACGCTTTCTAAACTGGTGTAACTGCCTTTGAGTTTGCTTGAGTTGGCGAATTTGATAGTTAATTGCTGCTGAGGGTGCGGGTAAATGCAACTCAACCGATTCATGAATTTGCCAGAGTTCTACTATCAGTTCTTGAATCACGGTCTGAGTTCGAGTTGCTGGGAGTTTGAAGAATCTGAGCTTGAGGGATTCTATTTGGCTAATATTCAACATAGTTAAATGCTGGAAAGTACTGTGGTTGCTATCGGTTTCGATTATTCCAAATTTCTGAGTTGGCCGATGGCAGGTACTGCCACCGGCCAACTAATTGAACTAGGAGAAGGTTGTGAAGTTGGAGCTAGTGAGTGTATCTGCTTGGACATCAACCAGCGTGGCCAAGACTTCTCCAGTGGTGGTGAAGCTGATTAACGTATCGTCAATCAGGTTACCAATTCCTTGCGTGATACTGAGTTGGTCAACGGTTAGACCGTCCGCCAATCCAAAGACATCTTGATGAACATTGAAATCTAGGATGGTGTCTAGACCTTGGCTGAATGCCATAACGAAAGTATCTGAACCTTCGCCGCCTGATAGCGTATCTTGACCCATACCACCATTGATCAAGTCATCACCATCTTCGCCATAGAGGACATCATCACCAGAGAATCCCGTCAGGATATCGGCATCCTTGCCACCGTGCAGAGAGTCATTGCCGCTGCCGCCGTCGAGGAAATCCCGACCATTGCCGCCATAGAGCGAGTCATCTCCCTCTTGGCCAAACAGCTTGTCATGACCACCATCGCCTTCGATGCGATCGCGACCGGATTGACCATAAAGGATATCGGCATTGTCACCACCGCTGAGTGTGTCATCGCCAGAACCACCATCCAGAATGTCTTCTCCCCGTCCACCACACAGTTCATCATTACCGGCTCCACCGTTAAGGGTGTCATTACCAGTGCCGCCGTCGAGGAAGTCGTCACCCATGCCACCTTCTAAGAGGTCGTAGTCTTTCTCACCATAGAGTCGGTCATTACCAGAACCGCCAATCAGCGTGTCATCTTCTGAACCACCTTTCATGTAGTCATGGCCAGAGCCACCATCAAGGATATCGTGACCGGATTGACCATAGAGGACATCGTTGCCAGAACCGCCATCCAACTGATCATTTCCTGAACCACCATCGAGGGAGTCATCTCCGGCTCCACCATCAAGGATGTCGTCTCCGCTGTTGCCTTCTAGATGATCGCGTCCAGCATCACCGGTTAAGCTGTCATCGTTAGAGCCACCCTTGAGCGAGTCATCGCCAGCGCCACCGAGTAGCGTATCGCGGCCGTCATCGCCTTCTAGATGATCATTACCAGCGCCACCATCAAGATAGTCTCGTCCGTAGCCACCATCTAGCGTGTCGTTTCCAGCCTGACCATAGAGAACATCATCGCCATCTTCACCTTTGAGGGTGTCATCACCGCGACCGCCATCGAGCAGATCATCTTCTGTGCCACCTTCTAGGTAGTCATGTCCGTCATAACCGTAGAGGGTGTCCTCATCAGCACCACCTTTGAGCGAATCGTTACCATATCCGCCTTCCAGAGTATCGGCTCCATCTTCGCCATAGAGGCTATCGTCACCGAGGCCACCTTCTAAGAGGTCATCGTCATCGCCCCCCTTGAGGGAGTCATCACCATCACCACCTTGCAGCGTGTCTTGATCGGCTCCACCGTAAAGCGAATCGTCATCTTCACCACCGCAGAGATAGTCATTGCCGTCGTCGCCTTCTAGATGATCCTCACCGGTATCGCCGGAGAGGACATCATCACCCTCGCCACCATCGAGCGTGTCATCGCCATCGCCACCGGCTATCTGGTCATCGCCAGCTTTGCCTTTAATGTCATCATCACCGTCGTTACCGATCAGGATGTTGGCTTGCTCATCCCCTTGAATGGTGTCGTCTTCATCAGAACCAATGACGTTTTCAATGCTGATTAATCGGTCATGATCGTCATAGCCATCGGTGGCGCGACCTTTTTCGAGATCAACATGGACTCCATCTGAATCCCAGTGGTAACTCACGGTATCGCTTCCAGCACCGCCATCCAGGGTATCGTCACCTGCATGACCGGCTATAAAGTCGTCACCATCCAGGGTGCGAATCAAGTTGTCGGAACTGTTGCCCATCACCACATCATCATGCTTAGAAGCGATGATGTTTTCGATATTGAGTAGCGTATCGCTGGAGTCTAGCTCGTCATAGACTTCGCCGGGATTAAGCGCAAATTCAGGTTCTGGATTGGTAATCTGCTGATCACAGCCATCGCAATGATCATAGTTGTGATGCTCGTAGCTATTCTCGTCATCTAGGTTGATCCGGACACCCACTGATGAGGTTTCAAAGCTGACTTCGTCTATGCCGTCTCCACCATCGATTAGGTCGGTGCCGTCCCCCCCATCGAGGTAGTCGTCTCCATCACCACCGTAGAGTTCGTCATCGCCAGTGCCGCCGAGAACGGTATCGTTTCCATCACCGGCATCAAGGATGTCATCGCCAGCGCCGCCATCAAGAACATCATCGCCAGCGCCGCCATAGAGTTCGTCGTTGCCGTCATTGCCGTTTAGAGTATCGTTGCCGCTACCACCTGTGACGACATCATCACCCGATCCGGCATTAATTAGGTCTTGGCCAGCTCCGCCATCTAGGTAGTCACTGCCAGCACCACCGTCAATCTGGTCATTGCCGTCGCCGCCTGTGGCTTCGTCATCGCCAGCACCAGCATCTAGGATGTCGTCACCATCACCACCATCAAGATAGTCATCCCCAGATGCAGCATTGAGGGTATCGTTATCATCCCCGCCGTCAAGGATGTCGTCGCCGCTGCCGCTGTTGAGAACATCATTTCCATCCTGACCATAGAGTTCATCGTCGCCTTCGGCACCGTCTAGTTGGTCATCGCCGCGACCGCCGTAGAGGGTATCGCTACCTGTGCGACCAAACAGTTGATCATTGTCATCACCGCCATCAAGGTAGTCACTACCGATATCGCCATCGAGATAGTCATTACCGGCTGAGCCAAAGAGGGAATCGTCACCGGCTTCGCCATAAACCTCGTCGTCGCCAGCACCGCCGTCGAGAGTGTCTTCGCCATCCCGACCATAAATTAGGTCAGCATCATCGCCACCATCAGCCGAGTCATTTCCTGCACCCGCGTCAATGAAGTCTTCACCCGCTGAACCGAACAGGTCATCATGGCCAATATTCCCTTCGATGTAGTCGTTACCGGCACCACCATCGAGAGTATCATCCCCTTCTTGGCCATAGATGTGATCCGCATCGTCACCGCCATCGGCAAAGTCGTTACCAATCCCGCCTTCAATTAAGTCTTCACCACCAGACCCAAACAGGCTATCATCATTCTCTTCGCCGTAAATTTTATCGTTGCCTGCTCCACCATCAAGAGTATCGTTGCCGGTGCGACCAAACAGCTCGTCGGCATCGTCGCCGCCATCGGCAATATCATTGCCAGTACCCGCGTCAATGTAGTCTTCACCTGTGGCTCCCTGAATGACATCATTGCCTGCTTCACCAAAGATGAAGTCGCCCTCTGAACCACCATCTAGCGTGTCATTACCAGTACGGCCATAGAGGTAATCAATCCCTTCATTACCGTAGAGTTCATCATTTTCGGTGCCGCCATCTAGTGTGTCTTGACCTAAGCCGCCGTGCAGTTCATCGTCACCTTCATTGCCGTAAAGCAGGTCATTTTCAGATCCACCATCGAGGAAATCGTTGCCTGCATTTCCTTCAATCGTGTCTTCACCGGATTCTCCGTAGAGAACATCGTTTTCACCTTGACCATAGATGGTGTCGTTTTCAGTTCCACCCCAAACAGTGTCATTACCTGCGCCGCCTTCAAGGAGATCATTACCAGCATCGCCCCAAATGCGATCGTTGCCATAACCGCTATCGCCTCGAACCCAATCGTCGCCGCCTCCGGCATGAATTTTGTCATCGCCATCACCACCACGAATGAAGTCATCATCGCCACTATCAGCAACACCAACTAGGTCGCCCCAGATAACGTCAATTCCTTGGTTGCCGAACAAGCTGTCTTGACCTAAACCGCCAACAATTGTGTCGTTGCCACGCTCACCGTAGAGGGTATCGTTGCCATCGGCACCTGAGACGTAATCGTTACCTTTGCCAGCAGTCACGATATTGGCCGCAGCATCACCAACAACAGTGTCATCAAAATCGGAGCCAACGACATTTTCAAATCCATAGATGTGGTCATGTTCATGAGTTGCTAAGAACTCATTAGTAACTTGAGTAAAATCAAAAGGTAGACCGCTGTGTCTTCCTTTAATCGTTAAGTTGGCTTCTAGATTGACATGTACTGAGCGAGGTGTATCGCTATAGCTAAGAGTGTCAAAGCCATCCCCACCGTATAGATAATCCTTCCCGGCACTGCCAATAACAACATCATCACCACCCAAAGCTTGGATAGTATTGTTTCTGTCGTTGCCAATCAGAATGTCGTCAATAAAGCCTGCGATGCCATATTGATTTAATTGAGTAATGGGTTGGAAGTCCCATTCTGTGCCTAGAATGGATTCCATATTGCGTAGGGTATCAACGTAACCAAACCCATCAAAAGCTTGACCCGCACTAATGCTATAGTCTGGCTCTAGATTGAGGAAGTACTCTTCAGGGTTTTCAGGACTGACTTCGCGATCAAAGAGCGCATTGCGATCGTGGTTGAAGCCTTTAGTTTCATCAATGTTGACTATTACAGGATTGGGAGACCAACGGTAATCAACGGTGTCACCATCTGCTCCACCATCAATGTAGTCGTTACCTGAACCGCCATCGAACCAGTCAGCGCCTGTTTCACCATAGAGAGTGTCATTGCCAATTCCACCATCAAAGGTGTCATCGTCAATTCCACCCATCATGGAGTCATCGCCAGAACCACCGTAGAGGTAGTCATTGCCTGCATCTCCATAAACAGTGTCATTACCCGCCTGTCCATAGAGATAGTCAGTATCATCCCCACCATGTAAGGTATCTTGCTCTGTTCCACCTTCTAAGGTATCAATGCCTGCATCACCCCAAAGTTCATCACTGCCTTGCTGTCCGTAGAGATAATCACCATCGCCTCCACCGTGCAGGGTATCTTGATCAATTCCACCTTCTAAGGTGTCAACGCCTGCATCACCCCAGAGCTCATCATTACCATCGTTGCCGTACAGGAGATCATTGTCGGCACCACCATGAAGTTCGTCATTTTCAGAACCGCCATGAAGTGTGTCATTCCCTTCATCGCCCCAAAGGGTGTCTTGATCTTCGTCGCCCCAGAGCTGATCGTTTTCGGTGCCGCCGTAGAGTTCGTCGTAGCCAGTGCTGCCAACTAATTCATCGTCACCTGCATCGCCCCAGAGCTTGTCGTTATCCGCATCCCCAAAGAGATAATCTTGGTCGTCTCCACCAGAGAGCAGATCGTCACCACCGCCACCGTGCAAGGTATCATTGCCATCTTCACCCATGAAGTGGTCAGCACCAGCACCACCTTCCATCGAGTCAGCCTGAGATGAGCCAAGGATGGTCTCTATATTAATTAGGATGTCCTGATAGCCGAAATTGCTTTCTGGATCAAAGATGTCTTCGTCACCAAAGCCATCACGTACTCGATAAACATCAAACCCAGCTAATTGACCAGCTTGAACATAAATTCCTTGGGAACTACCGGAGTATGCTGCGCTGTCAACTCCTTGACCTCCATCTAAGAAATCGTATCCTTCTCCTCCTTCCAAAGTATCATTTTCACCATTACCCCATAGGACATCATTCCGGCCTAGCCCTTTGATCACATCATCGCCTGAACTCCCTTCTATCCAATCATCGTCCTGTGTACCATTATTTTGACTAGAGATACCTTCAGGAAAATAAAATCCCTGAGGTTGCAGTCCGTAAACATACTCTTTAAAAGTATCTTTTGAACCAAACTTTTCGTTGCTCAAGTAATTTTCTTCATCAAAATTATGCGGGCTAAAATCGAATCCGCTTCCAGCAGCCTTAAGAATGCCAGCCATAAAGCTTAAAGGCTTATTATTCGCTGGTTGATCTAGAAAATTGGCAACTTTATCTGCCATAGATCCAGCTAGTTCCCACGGTGAAATAAAAGGACTTAGTATACCCAAAGAGAGTGACAGAGTAGCATGGAACTGTACTTGAAAGTATGATTTTATAGCATCAATGCTGAGATCATTTGGGGCACTGAGCTGAAAGTAAGTGACAGGATCTTGATCATTTATAAAGTTAGTTCCGATTAGATCTCCTGCCCTTAATATTGGTTCAGAACCTGAGACTTTTACTCTATTTACATCTCCTGCATTTGAGTAGTCTGTTGGTGATCCAAAAGCCATCACTCTTACTCTATCTTTGTCAGGAGATAGTACTTTTAAGGCATCTTCTATGAAGAAGTTACCTTGAGAATGCGCAATGAAAACTGTTGAATTATTCCGATCCTCATTTAGGAACTCTGCCATGCCAGGCAGCCAGAAACTATTCTCAATCGCACTGGGATATGATTCATCTATCCAAAACTGCTGTAATACCTCTCTGAGGTCATTACTTATCAAGGTGGCAACAACAGCTTCAGATAAGTTATCTACTAAGCTTTGGCTCGTAAAAGCTGCATCAATAACATTACCAATGATATTGCCCACATTGGCGGGATTAAGTATTATTGACCAGGCATTCTCAAGAATGCCTAATGAATCTTGAGCAACGTCAAGCCAACTTTTTAGAGATCTATTATGATGGCCGTCAAGTTCTACAGAACTAAATTCATTTGCTACTGAGTCTAGCTTAAAAGCATTGCTTATATTCTCGATACTGTTATTGAAGTCTTCTGAGGTGTTCCCCACACCATTCACATAAAATAAGGTGGTTGTTCCTCTTTCATTGACAATTGATTTTAGTAATTCGAGAGTTTCTGGATTGTGATTAGACATGACTAGTACCTCAAATGCTGAAAATACAAAAACAGAACAAGACAAGACGCGACCTAAACTTGTTAATCAATATCCAAGACAAGAAAAAGTAACCTTGCCAATTTAAATCCTTACTACGATGAACTCTAAAGTTATTTGCTGACTGAAAGACTTTTGGAGCTCTAAGCCTGAGTTTTGTAATCAAGTGAAGACACGGTGAATATCCTTTTTTAACTTGGAGATGAAAAGAGCAAAATCGCCCACTTACTTGTTAAGCATTAAGGTGGGCGATCTGCTTCGATAGACCTTGAGCCAAGTCAAAGCGAGCTAGAGCCATCTCTCTGGCTTGAAAACACATTGATGCTGCCTGGTCTGAACAATTCAGAATCGTTTCAACCTGAGCAGAAATATCTTCTGAAGAAAAGAAATTAGCCACCAAACCGTGGATGCCTTCAGTGATGACTTCCTCAACTGGCGTAGTACGAGACCCCACAACAGCACACCCCGTCGCCATCGCCTCCAACAACGACCAAGACAAAACAAACGGTCGCGTCAAATAAACATGGACAGAAGATGCTTGTAAAACCTGCAAATATTGACTGTATGGCAACAACCCCGTGAAGTGAATTCGCGATAAATCCAAATCCAATTCCTCTAACGCTTTTTGTTTATAAGTCCGGCCATCCGGCAGCGGTTTGCCATAAGCCACCCGGTCTTCTCCTACAATCACCGCGTGACAATTCGGTCGCCGCTGCTGCAACAGTGCCAATGCCTCCATAAACTGCGGAAAACCTCGATAGGGTTCCATCCCTCGTGCCACATACGTGACTAACTCATCCACATGAGATAAATCCAAACCAATTGACGGCAGCACCAACTTTGCTCCCGGATTAGGCCGGAAATAATCCGTATCAATGCCGTCATGAATCACCGTTAGCTTTGACTGAAACTCCGGTGGAAACTGCTGATACTGCCACTGCGTCGGTGTAATGCCCTTATCGCAAGCTTCCAAGTCCAGTAAAATCGGCGTATTCTTCACCCGAATCCGCGCCTCATTATCCGCCGTCAGCGGATCAGCCGGATCAAAATCAGCATCACTCCCATGAGCGCGATAAAACCACTCAAAGTAGCCGATATAAGTTGCCTTCGGGAAAATATCCTTGATAAACATGCCCGCGCCCCAACCCGAGTGGGCATACACCACATGGGGATAAAACCCATCCGCCTTGAGCTGCTGCGCCATTCGATAAACCGCCTGCCCCTGCAAGACTGCGTTTTCCAATGGCCGCACATAGCGATGAGTCGCTGAGTCAGCCTGCCGGGTCGTTTTGTAGTAAGCCTTTTTCACTCCGGGCAAACTACCTTCCTGACGCATCGTGCCAAACACCACTTCGTGATTGGGGTCTTTGGCTAGAGCTGTTGCTAAATGGCGAAACTGAGCTGGAAAATTGGGATGCAAAAATAGAATCTTCATAGCGTTGAAGACCAAACTAAAGAATCATGAGAGTTGAAAATCTGTTGATTGAGCGCGTTGACTACAGTGGAAGCAGTTGCGATCGCACTTAATGCTTATTAATGAGAAACGATTCGAAGAAGCTTTTGTTATCGCACTCCAGCACATGAACCGATTTATTGGGCGAGTAAGTTGATGCTGGATACATGCTTTACATCAGCTTCAAATATATATCCGTAGTTACACGGCCAGTTTATGCAGCTAAAAAGAAATCGCTTGAAGAAAAAATACCAAATGAAATACCCCGCCGCAAGCGGACGGGGTATCAGAATCAAAAAAGAGCAAGTTGATTATCCCGATGCAATTTGAGGTAATCTTTGCCTTGGGCTTGAACATATTTGGCGATCATTCCTTCATCCCCGTGGCGGCCTACTGTACTCGCAAAATATCCATCACTCCAAAACTCGCCTCCCCAAAGTTTCTGCTTCACTTGAGGGCATCGTTTGAAGACTTCTCGTGCAGTTAAACTTTTCAGCATCGTTACCAGTTTGGTCACACTATAGGTCGGCACGGACTGCACTAGAAAATGGACATGGTCTTTGTCCACTCCAATTTCGACAAACTTCACCTCGTAGCGTTTCTCGATTTCGAGGCAGACCTCTCGCAGAACCGCATCTACTTGCTCATCAAACACAACCCGTCGATACTTTGCTGGAAACACTAAGTGGTATAGCAAAACTGTTACGTTATGACTCTTGTGGATGTACTCACTCATTCTTAGATCTTACGCCGCAGAGCGGCGGGGAATGGACCCCAAGAGATTCAAAGCGAAAACACTGAGGAGGCTAGATTTGAGATGAGTTGCGATCTCAGTTCCAACATACAGCTACTGCAGCTTAGTCTTTAAGCTTTATTAATGAGATTGCAGCTAGGCCGATCAATCCAATGAGGAACGAGGGTTCTGGGACTTCTGATATCTCTGGTTCTTTCAATGCAATTATTGAAAACTTGGCTGCGGGTGTATCAAACTTGAGCCAAATTGGAAACGCCAGGGGGTCATCAGTTTCTACTAGTGGACCAATCCCTGTAATACTGAAAGATGATACACCTGAGCCGAGTAGCTCTACAAAATTTACCCGGTCGTGAATGCTAAATAGACCCAGCTTTAGTTCTCCAACCGCAACTGAAAAGACACCATCACCGTCAATTCCAATTGGAAAGCCTAAAATTTCCGTAAACAGAGAGTTAGATGTCATCTCATATTGAAACCCTGATGCTAGAGGTGGATCATACCAGCGACCGCTTGGCACCCAACCAAAATTCCATCGTCTAGGCTCTGTAAGATCTGGCAGGATTAGATTTTCCTGCGAGCCACCCGATAATGCGCATTTCGACTCAAAAGATTGAGGAAATCTAATGATTACGTCAAAACAAGTAGGATTTCTGGAACCTGGGATTAGATCCGATGGATACGGATTCAAAGTGCCATCATGATAAACCCACTGTTCCTGTTGGTTCGTAACAACAATTCGCCAACCTGGAACAAGAGCCATTGAGCAGAAGATATCAGGATGATAAAACCCCCCACAGCCATCTGGCCAATTCACAGGTTCTGCAACTGCGATCTCTAACTGCTCGACTGGAATACCTAAATCTTGAGATGCACGATTTAAAATCCAAGACTTATGCTCCTGAGTAAACGTGTCTTCTCGTGGATACCAAATTTGAGTGGGTAGTAGATTAGATATAGGAGTAGTTAGTGGATTAGATCTAGGAGTGGGCAGCGTAACAAATGAAGGATCCCAGACTGTGTCAGGATACTGTTCTGGATAAAACTTCAGTGCAGAGGCTGGCTGGGTAGTAAAGGTTGTAATTGAGAGTGTTGCGATCGCAGTTGCTGCAACTCGCGGAATAAATTTGTACCATTGATTGTTCATAGAATTCAAGCGGCTACCGAGTAGTGGTTCATATACTCCTCACGTAAAGCTCAGTAGATTTATGCAGAGTAGCGAAAATCACGGTAGAGCAATTAGTAAAGTTAACCCCCGTCGCCCTAAGACAGCGACTACTGTGCCTGGACAGATACAGGTTTGCAAATCAGCATCAGCAGCAAATTGAGCAAACCAGTATGTTGATCGCCAGTGAACCCTTCCAGGCTGATGAGGTGCGATCTCAATTACCACAACGGCAAGATCTGATGTATCGACTTTGCTTAGCCATTGGACAGGTTGAGGATCAAAAAATGAAGACATCGGTAGCTGCCTCCTGTAACTGTTGAATTACCTTTGGCTTGAGACTGGGCGCTGGAAGGTACAATCTTTAAGGTTTCAGGATGTGTACTATCCTAGACCTGAAAATCTAAGATCTGACGTTGCAAGCAGATAGGTTGCTTGTCAGCTTCATAAAAAACTACCTTCTTATCATTCCTGTCGATGCTCACCTCAAAATTATGCAAAGCATTTTATTTTTTGGCAAAAAGTATCTTTTAGTGATTCTTAATGTTACGTTAAAAACCACTGCTTCAGAGTCTTGGCTGTGCTTTTAGATGTGCTGCACGTAATTTCAATTAATAGAGCTGCATAAAATCCTTGAACTATTTTTGATTATGTAGATAGAGGTTAGTAGTGCTTATAAACAATAAATATTTATGTGGATTGATTTTGATGGAAGCTTACGGATAAGCAATGTACAAATTAATCAAAGTAGTACTGTCACATAAGCCGTTGGCAGTCTTAAGTCATCTCCTACGATACATACGATACAAGGGAAGTAAGCGATGAAAATTTTGTGTGAACATATCAGAAAATCGTTGATAATGAGTTTTCTGTTTCTATTAGGTATCAACTTCTCTGCATTTGCACAGACTCCGGTTCTACCACCTGATTCTCTTACTCCTCCTCAACAAGATCTTGAACCAGACCCAAGCCTTATCGAAGAAGATGAAGAACTGCCTAGGCTAGAAGAGTTATTTCCGCAGGATGATCAAATGTCTCCTAGTTCTGATGAATCAGTGCCAGTACCGGAAAATGCAGCTATAGCGTTTACTAGTTTTCGTCTGGTAGGCAGTATGGCATTTGATGATGAAGAACTGACTGCTGTAATTCAAGAAAGGGTTCAAGAACAATTGCCATTACTAAACGATCGCGATGCCTCTTTTTCTGAAATTAGACTGATTTCACAAGTTGTCTATGATTATTATCGTGAAAATAACTATTTACTTGCAGGTCTAACAGTTGTACGTGTTGACGAAAATAAGGTTTTAGTACTCCAAGTTGAAGAATGGGAAATAGCAAATATAGAAGTTTCTGGATTACAACGGTTACGTTCCAGCTATGTTTCCTCGCGCCTCTCTTTAGCAATCGATACACCTGTTGATGTTGGTAAATTACAGGATGCGTTGCGTCTATTGCAAAGTGACCCTTTAATTGAAACTTTTGATGCCACACTCATACCGGGAATTCAGCCTGATGATGCGGTGCTGCGAATTGAAGTTAATGAAGCACCCACATTTGCAGCTGATTTCAATGTTAACAATAATCGCTCTGAAAGTATTGGTAGCACGGAGCGGGGCGTACAGCTACGAGAGGGGAACCTTTTGGGTTTCGGAGACGGGCTGATGCTCTCGTATGACAATACGGACGGCAGTAACAGTTTTACTGGACGCTATACAATACCTATTACTCCACGTGACACAACGCTGTCACTTAGCTATGCCACCAGTGACAGCGAAATTATTCAACCACCGTTTGATGTTTTTGACATTCAGTCTACGTCGCGCTATTACGACTTAACACTGCGTCATCCTATTGTTCGCACGCCTGAGCAAGAACTAGCATTGGGCATGACCCTGTCTCGATGGGAAACAAAAAGCGAGTTTTTAGAAGGAACGCTGGGTCAAGCTATACCGCTCCAAACCTTGGGTAGCGATGAACAGGGCCGGACACGGCTGTCAGTTATCCGGTTTACTCAAGATTGGACGCAACGCGATCGCAACTCGGCTTTAGCACTGCGATCGCAGTTTAACGTGGGCTTGGATGCGTTTGACTCTACGATTAATGAGCAAGCTCCAGATAGCCGATTTTTTAGTTGGCAGGGACAGGGCCAATACGTACGTCGCATAGCACCTGACACGCTGCTCCTGTTGCGTGGAAATGTACAGTTTGCTGATCGCCCGTTAGTGCCGTTGGAGCAGTTTGCCTTGGGGGGAGTTAGCACGGTGCGAGGCTATCGTCGAGATGCAGTCACTACAGATAACGGAGCACTTTTTTCTGCTGAGCTCCGAATCCCAATTCTGCGGGTACCTGAGCTAGGCAATGGTTTATTGCAGGTCGCACCCTTTATCGATGTGGGCTGGGCTTGGAATAATGGGGATTTGGAACCTACGGCAGACCTGCTAGCTGCGAAGGGACTAGGGTTGCGGTGGAGATCGGATGCCATAACTGCTAGCCTCGACTACGGCATCCCCCTCACCAATACCGCTAATTCCCTTGGAGATTCCAGTCTTCGCTTTTCCCTTAGTATCAGCCCATTCTGACGTACTTATGCTTCTACCAACACTAATGCCCATACCTCCACTCAAAAGGCATGGGCAAAGCCAAAAGTTTGTTTTGTTCCAGTCTATTTCCCGTTACGGAACCATCGCTTTGAAAACCAACCGGCCACACCTAGAACAACTAAACCAGCTATAGAAGCAGGCTCAGGAACTGTTGGTGGAGGACCTGAGATATTCCTAATCTCAAAACTTCCCGTTTCCGTAGTCATACCCATTTGAATTGCAAAAGGTATATCTGCCCCGGGAACAACTAACGACTCATCCCAAAAGATTTTGAAGCTAGAGATTGGTCCACCGACTAAGTCAGTGAAATTGAGACTGGTGTCAGGCCCAACCTCAAAAGTTGAACCATCTAAATCGATAATAAACTGATCTTCTTTAGAAATGCCGCATGGAAAATCAAAAATTTGAGTAAACAGTGTTCCCTCTGCGGCCACTATTTCCATGCCTGTCCAAGCGGGTGGATCGTACCATTTATGACTAGCAACATCGTAAAAGCGCTTCCACTCACCCTCGATCTCTTCATCTGGAATCAATGATTTTAGTTGACCGAGAGTAACCGGGCAGTCTTCTGGCGGCGGCGGTGGTGGCGGTGGTGGTTCCGGTGATAAAAAGTTACCAAGCAAAGCCATTCCGTCATTAATACACTCAGATAGAAGAGTCGCGATGAAATCACCAACAAAGCCTAGAGGTTTTTCAAAGCTGAATCCAAAGATTTCTGAACCTTCCTCAAAAAAGAAGTCAGACTCGAATCCAGCCGCCTCTAGCTCGGCCTGATTACGTAGAGTAATATCTGCAACTTTAGTACCAGAGCCAATGTTACTCGGCATAAAGGTACTAGGATCGGATATAAAGCCTCGTGAAGAGTTATAGTCTGAGTAATACTCGTCACTCCACCTTAAATCTCCCATCCATGCGTCAAGCCCTTGACGGGGTTGTACTCCAATAACGTTGTGGGAATAAAGATTTGACCAGCCAGCATTGATGTCAGAAACACCGATGCCACTAACCGTCTGATACAGCCCCAACTCCGATACGCCAGAGTCATTGTTTTCAGCAAAACGAACAGCCCAAAGTTGACTGTTATCACTAGATTGCCGAAAACCATCAATCCCTGTAGTGTTAACGAAATCGAAAAATAGATCGCCCCAGCCAACGTTACCGTTAGGAACTGGATACCCGTTAATTTCGTTGCTAGGTACAGAGCGACCTGTGATTGGCAAATTGCCATTTAATCCTACCCAAACCGTATTGTTCTCAACATCATCCTTAATCGCAATTCCATAGGCTTCATAGATGGTGCCACCTGCCACTACGCCACCTGCACCATCTCCAGCAAGACTGTCGTAGCCTACATCGATGGCGTACTGCCAACCATTGTGGAGCACAGCCGCCGCTACAGGCGATGTGCCTAGGCTGCTAAATCCCAAACTAGCAGCAATTAAAACACACGGTTTTAGTGGTAAATGCTTCATATTAAAGAGACCTTTCAAATGGATAGAAGCTTAGCGGCAAAGAAAAAAGAACTTAACAGGGAAGCATAACCAGACTCAGGTATTGTGATGCAGAGACCGTTCATGTGTGACTAACACTTTCGGTTTACTACGTATTATTACTTAAGCAAGGACATAAGATAGGCTACCCGAATAATTGGGGGTTAGTCAAGTTTTTAACCGGGTCACATGAGAGAAGCTCAGTGGAAACCCTTATTAATTTAGGTTGTAGCCGTTGAGTTGGCCTTATTTAGCCTCCCTAAAGCCTTTTCATGAAAAGCTTTTACATGCTCATGCTTTTTTATCTAGAGGCGCATCCATCCAATATGCATTTAGGCTCAAGCTTCATAGAAACTTCACATACTGATGGTGATTCTTAATGTGTAAACCTTTCAAATAACTTTGATGTGTATGCGTAAAATACCGAGTTTTCTCTTGATACTCTTTTGGAGTATAGGTGTAATCTTCGGAGGCGATCCGCATGTCTTGCCAGCAGCCTAGTAGGCACAGCAGTATACCTGTCAGGTTTTCCCTATTGCTAATGTTTAACCTGATGCTAGTGGGGAGTGATGATTGGCTGAAACCTGCGATCGCACAAATCGTGCCGGATGATACATTGGGTGCCGAACAATCGCTGCTTAATCTAGATGGATCTTGGAATGGAACCCCGACCCACCTGATTGAAGGGGGCGCGATTCGCGGGGGAAATTTGTTCCACAGTTTTGCTGAGTTCAATGTGAATACAGCAGAGTCAGTCTACTTTATACACCCAGATGCAGTTGATCGCATCCTGACTCGGGTTACTGGAGATAACACCTCGTTCATTGATGGTACTTTGGGAGTCGCGGGCAATGCTGATTTATTTATGCTGAATCCCAATGGCATTCTCTTCGGTCCTAACGCTCGCTTAGATATTCCAGGTTCGTTTCTGGCCAGTACCGCGGATAGCTTGAACTGGGACAATGGTTCAGCCTTCAGCGCCAGCAATCCACAAGCGCCCCCTTTGCTGACAATTGATCTTCCCTTTCGTCTGAACTACACACCGGAGAATAACGGGGTGCTACGCAGTCAGGGACAGTTGGCGGTTGGGAGTAACTTGACACTAGCTGGACAGCAGATTGAGTTACAAGGCAGCTTGGCAGCAAATTTTGATATCAATATCTTAGGTAATCAGACGGTACAAATTCGTGATACGACAGACCAACCGTTCCGAACTACCGCCCAAGGAAACCTCTTGATTCAAGGCGATGAAGGAATTGATATCTTTGCGCTCAATCATCCGGATAGTTGGTTGGCTTCCGGGCAAAATCTAACACTCCGCTCAGATGGAGATATTGTTGGTGATGCCCATTTTTGGAGCAGCGGACATTTCGCGACGGAAACCCTGTCCGGCCAAAGTGCCAATTTACTGAGTCCAAATGACCCCATCATTTTGGCAGGGGGAGATGTCACGATAGCAGACTATATCCCTACTCCTGCTGATACGGCTGCGTCTCTTCATATTTTGGCTGGGGGCAGCGTCACATTAGGTGATGTTGTCATTAATGCTCGTGGTGATGACACGGACACAATTAACCCTAACCACCCCGTGGAATTTATTCAAGGTTTGGCAGACGTTCCCTTATCTGATGGGGCAGAGGTCGCTATCGACGGTAGTAATGGACCAAACGGGACTTTGACGCTAGATGTTCGAGCGGGAATTGACTGGTCTCAAGTACCTGGCTTTCCTGGTGATTCAATATTCGGGGTTGTTAACCCACTACCTATTTTATCGCCGGCTACTGGTGCTGATATTAGAGTGGGTAATATTCAAACTGCTATCCCCACGCAAGCTCCTTTACGTGGTGGTACAGTTCTCCTCACTAATCAATATTTTTCTAATGGAATCCTAGGCAATATTGTAACAGGAGAAATTAGCTCTATAAGCGGAGCAAATGGGGGAGGCTCAGTTGTGATTGACTCTAGGGGAGACATTAATGTTGGTGATAATGGTAGAGGCTTCAGTATCTCTGCAAGACCGCTAGACCCTGGGCTTCCTACAAGAAATGGTGGAAATGTTCGCCTTCTAGCGTCCGGAAAGATCGCTATTTCAGACTCGATCGATGTTAGTGGTGCATTGGGAGGAACAGTCACTATCAGAACTGATACTGATCTGAATTGGACTACTGACATTATCAGTTTTAACTATGGCAATGCACCGAACAACATGCAAGGTGGAAGCATTAATCTTGCATCTGGCAGGGCGATTATTATTCGTGATGGTGCTAGAGTCAATACGGCAAGTCCAGGTTCTGCCACCGCTAGAACTGGCAGCATTAATATTTCAGCTGCTGAGACGATTACAATTCAAGACGGTGCTGAAGCGAATACAGCTAGCCAGGCAAGCGTTACAGCTGGAGCAGGAGACATCAATATTTCGGCAAACAGATTAGAGCTAATCAATCCTTCCAATGTACAAAGCGATTCAGCATTGAAGGCTCAAGCTCGTGGAGAAGGGAGCGGCGGCACTATAACAGTTAATGCAGCAGAAGTTTTCTTGGATCAAGGCTATATATTTGCTAATACTCTAGGCGCTGGAGATGCAGGGAATGTTGTTATTAACGGAGATCACCTCACGCTGCAAGCAAATCCAAATCGTAATAATGCCTTTCCGTTTATTTCTGTAGCAAGCCAAGGGGCCGGGAATGGTGGAACTATCACAGTTAATACGCCGACAGGTGTGACCGAACTACTAGGAACAGACCAAACTGGGTTACCTAGCGCATTTATCTTTGCTGGCTTTAACAGTGGAAGTCCTGGTTCTCTAGAAATTGATACTCGTGAATTATTAGTGAGAGATGGGGCACTAGTTTCTGGCAGTGCTCTTGGTCGTCAATCTTCAAATTCTATGGTTAAGCCAGGGAGAATTACAATCGAGGCTTCGGAACTAATTGAGGTTAGTGGCAGTGGCCCAAGTCTTCCCAGTAGTTTGGTTCTTGAGACAGCATCCGATAATGTTGGTGGGGGTGAGTTTATCCTCTCAACCCGTCAACTTCGAGTTCTTGACGGCGGAAATATATCAGCCCAGAGCATTAGCGATGCCGATGCCGGGAGATTAATAGTTGATGCTGATCTCATCCAAGTCAGTGGTGCATCAACAGATGGTTCTCCAAGTCGTCTATTTTTCAGCTCGCAAAGCTCAGGAGAAGCTGGAGACATCGAACTTAATGCAGATCAAGTTTTCGTAGAAGATCAAGGCGAAATTTCATTTAGTGCGACAGGGACAGGGAATGCGGGCAATCTGTCCATCGATACTCGTACTCTGACCATACAGAATGGTGGTTCAATTCAAGGCACAACTGAAACGACCACAGGTGGCAACATTCAAGTCACTTCAACTGACGGTATCGCGCTCGATAATGGTGAAATCACTTCTGAAGCAACAGAAGCGGGTAACGCGGGTGAAGTTACACTAACAACCAATGGTTTATTGGCACTTGTAAATAATTCACGCATCACAACTGAAACGACGACCGGGCAGGCAGGTAATGTCAATGTCACGGCGGCTAACGTGGACATTATTAACAGTGATGTGTTGTCTACCGCAACCAGTGGTGAAGCAGGCACAGTTGGCTTTACCGTCGATGGCACCTTGAAGCTGCAAGAGCAAGCCACAATTTCCACTTCAGTAACAACAGGTCAGGCTGGAGGTATCGATATTGATGCTGATGGTGGCCTCAACCTCGCGAGTAATAGTACAATTTCATCCAGCGCTCAGGCTACAGGCACCGCTGGTACCATCACTATCGATATGATTAATGGTGGCTTAACCACTCAGCAATCCAACATCACGACCTCGGCTGAGGAGAACCGAGCCGGGGCGATCGCCATCAACGCGGCTAATGGTATCAACCTGAGCGGAACAACCCTGACTTCAACCGCAACCACTGGTCAGGCTGGAGCCGTCAACCTCGCGACCAACGGCAATTTGAGCCTCCAAAACCAATCGACAATTTCTACCGTCGTTACCACCGGACAAGCGGGCACCATTACCCTTGCCGCCGATACTGGCGTTAATGCCCAAACCAGTACGATTTCGTCCAGCGCTACCGCCGGACAGGGACAGGCGGGCACCATTACCTTCACCACCCCCGGCATCCTAAATCTTCAGGCAATGAACTTGACCACCAATTCTGTAAATGGTACAGCGGGGGCAATTCAGGGCACTGGAACACAAGGCATTGCGTTAACCAATAACCAAATCACCTCCCGCGCGACCGGAACGGGAAATGCAGGCGCACTACGGTTCACGACTGCTGGCGATTTTTCAATTAACAACACCAACCTCACTACAAATGCGCTGGATGGGACAGCTGGCACCGTCACCCTCGAGAGTGGGCAAAATATCACTTTGGCCAACAGTCAAATCAGTTCTCAGGCTGATGGTAATGGCGTAGCTGGAAGCATCATCATTACAGCATTGGATACATTAACTTTGACCACTGCAAGTATTCGCACCGACTCTGCGGGAACTGGCATTGCCGGAGATATTGTGGTGAATTCAGATCAGCTGGTTCAGCGATCGGGCTCCAGTATTGCCGCCACCACTTCTGCCGCTACAGGGGGTAATTTAACTTTTAATAATCAGACCCTGATTTTGATGGATTGTTGTAACAATGAAATTTCGGCACAGGCTTTTGGTAACGCTAATGGAGGAAACATATTTTTCAATTTTAGTCAGAGCGGTGGATTAATTATTTCTCCTGGCCCCCTAAGTCATAATAATGATGTTGTGGCCAATGCAGAATCCGGCAATGGAGGTTCTATTTCTCTCAAAAACTTCTTAGGTTTGTTTGGTCTAACCCCACTCAATTTTGTTCGTCTTGAAGAAGGTCGTACACCACAAAGCGACTTTACAGCTCGCTCTGTCTCAGGAGAAGACGGCAAAGTTGAGATTAACTTGAGAGACAACGTAGAATCAGAACTTTTATCTGACGAGTTTGCTGGTGAAGAGATTGCCAGTGCTTGTGCAGCAGGTGCGACATCATCTGAAGAAATTTTGCGCGATCGCACTTCTACCTTCACAATCGTCGGTAAAGGCGGACTGGCGCTAGGTATTAATGAACCGTTGAGTAGTGATTCTACTCATGTAAGCCCAACTGAATGGCCAAATGAAGATGAGCAGATCCAGGTGGAAAGTAATCTTACTTCGCTTGAACTGCCTATATATTCCAACGAAAAGTGGGCATGCTTAGAAATGTCTCCCTAAGCCGTTTAATTTTTCGGCTTGTTTTCTCTGAGACCGCTTTTCGATCAGGGTTCTACTATGCCAGTTATCCACCGCTCCCATTGGCTTAAGTTCGTTTTGTGGCTTTTGCTAGGTGTTATTTTGAGCTGCCTTTGGTTCATACCAGGCAACTTACCTAATTACAAGGCAAACGCTGCCGATCCACCTGTAGCTTATCAAGAAGGACTTGCTGCCTATGAGCAGGAAAACTATGAGTCTGCGATCGCACGTTGGAATTCCCTACTTTTTCAAACTAGCGATCTAGCAAACCGAGTTACGCTGCTCAACAACTTATCTTTGGCTTATCAAGCTCTTCGGGACTGGGATGCAGCGCAGGCAACAATTGCAGAAAGCTTAACGATTCAAGGTTACGATCTGCAACAGCGACGCATTGCAAGTAATCCTGATGACCCTCTATGGTTTGCCAAAAGCCTCGATACATATGGGCAACTACAATACTCGAAAGGTAATACTGAAGATGCGATCGCATTTTGGCGGCAAGCTGAACAATATTACGATTCCACTAAAGCAAATCATCTCCATCTACTTTTTGAGAACCAGCTGAACCAAGCCCGTGCTCTGCAATACATAGGCTATCATTTGGAATCTCAGCAGCTACTAGCTAACCTGTATGAAACCTTTAGTAATAGTAATGTTCTAACGCTTGACGAACAAGTTGATCTTGCAATCTCTCTAAGCAAAGTGTTTCGGCTAATTGGTCAACTCGGATCGAGTGATGATACTAGTCATTTGTCTTCCTTCGGCGTACTTAACAATATGCTAAGTCAAACAGCTTTGATGTCTTCAAAGAGTCTTAGCGCCTTCTATCTAGAATTAGGGAATACCTACCAAAGTTCTTTCGAGGAATATCAACGGATAAAAAATGATCAGTTTGAAATCGATGAGCCTGACAATGATAAGTCGGACTCTAAAATAATAAATGTTCTAGATTACTACTGCAAAGCGGCTGCTAATGCTTCAACACATCTCCAAAGCATTCAAGCTCGACTAAATAAGCTCAGTTTCCAAATACGTTTGAATGAGCTCGGTTTACAGGAGTATATTAATCCATCTGAAACTAATTCTCTTATAACTGACTTACTAAGCAATTTCGGCAGATTGCCTATTAATCGCTCTAACCTATGGGCAAGAATAGTATTTGCAAATCATGCTACCAAACTGGTTAACCAACAGCCCTGGTCAGCACTTTCAAGCAGCCAACTCGCACAGTTTATGGCTGATACAATTTCTCAGACAGAGGAATTTGGCAATAAACGCTTATTAGGTGAAGCTTGGGGTAGTTTGGGGCATTTATATGAGGTTACTCGACAGAGCAGTGCTGCTAAGGAAGATGCGTTACGAGCAACAAATGAAGCTTTACGTACAACGCTAAATAGCAACCCGTCGGAGCTAGACTATCGTCTCCAATGGCAATTAGGCCGCATTCTAAAGAAGCAAGGAAAAAATGAAGCTGCGATCGCGGCTTACACAGCAGCAGTGCAAGACATTGAGTTTCTTCGCCGCGACCTAGTGATACTCAATCCTGATGTTCAATTTTTTTTTCGTAAAGATATTGAACCTGTTTACCGTGAGTTAGCTAACTTGTTACTAAAGGATAAAGAACCAACTCAAGCCAACCTCAGGCAAACTCGCGAAATCATTGATTCTCTTCATCTTCTTGAAATTGAAAATTATTTGCGTAGATCTTGCACTCAAGCAAAGCTAGAGGAAGTTGATGAAATAGTTGAAGAGCAGGATGAAAAATCAGCTTTCATTTACACAATTGTTTTTGACAATAATGTGGATATGGTGATTAAGTTTGCGGACACCAAAAGATTGCTCTACTACAAAATACCTACACCACCAAGAAAGAACTTAATAAAAGAGGTTTATTTATTTAGGAGTTTGCTTGAGAAAAAAGACTCCTCTTTTCAAGAAAGTATTAAAAGAAGCGGAAGCCATCTGTATACCTTACTCATAAATCCTATTACAAAAGACTTGGATGAACACCATGTCAATACCTTGGTTTTTGTTTTAGATGATGAACTCTTGCAACTTTCTACAGCTGCATTATTTAATCCGGACACACACAGATACCTAATCGAGGATTATGCTACTGTAGCAGTACCAAGCTTAAAGCTTTTTCAACCAAAGAGATCGAACACCAAAGATTTAAATATCCTAGTAGGAGTTTCTTCAAAGGGGAATAGAGAACTTAGAGTCAATCCACTACCATCAGTAAGAGATCAAGCTAAAGATATTCAAAACCTTGCCCATCAATCAAAAGTTTTTGTTGATGAACAATTCTCGATTAATAACTTTCAACAGGCGCTATTAACCAGTAAGTTCCCTATTGTGCATATTGCAACTCACTCAGAAATCAGTTCCCAACCAGAGAAAAGCTTTATCTTAACTGGGCAATTGGAGAAAGTTACTACGCACGAAATGAAAAATTTGTTAGATATCAGAGAGCAAAACAATCCCAACCCAATAGAGTTACTATTTCTTAGTGCCTGTAATACTGCCAGAGGAGATGCAAGGGCACCCCTAGGAATGGCTGGTATAACCATTGCTTCTGGAGCAAGAAGCTCCGTCGCGTCACTCTGGTATGCAGAGGATCAAAAAAGTACATGGCTTGTGAAAGAATTTTATTCTGTCTGGTTAAATAATCCAAATTGGACAAAAGCAAAAGTTTTGCAGGAGAGTGCTAAAACTTTTATCAATGAAAATGTTCAACCTGTTTATTGGGCTAATCATTTGTTAGTCGGAAGTTGGCTATGAAGTCTAAAATAATCAACTATTTCCTCTGTGGCAATCTCTTCTAGGCCAGCATCTCGAAGCAGCTGAACCCACTCGGTTTTATGCTCGTGCTGAACAAAGGCCAATTCTGATAGCATGTCATACCATAAACCCAACTGACCTAACATTCTTATACGATCATAAGAAGAAGCTCCTAATAGTTCAGATTGCATATCTTCATTTAAATCAACTCGTTGAATGCGACCAGATACAGTTATATCAGAAGAATCTCCACCAGGCACAAATTCAACTGTTAGAGTCCATCGATAGTCAACACCTGGTTCAAGAGTATTACCACTAGGAAAAGTTATTCCTATAACACCTGGAGTACCATAAACATCAACTGGCTGTCTAGGTACGACTATTTGGCCATCTGGATCAATCAAGGAAAACATTAAAGCATTAAAAGCACCTTTCTCGTAAGGAAGATATACGAAAATAGTTGGTTCATTGAGAAAAGTCTGGCCCCAGACAGTAGGCAAATTATGGATATCAAATGTTGCATCTCTGTCATCTTCTGGAACGTTTACTACAGCCGTTAATGGCTTATTAGAAAATGGGATACAGTTGACATCAGTTTCAAAACATGTGGGCTGAGGACTACCACCTGGATTAGTATCCTGAGAGCTACCTGAACTCCCTGTTGTTTTAGGTACAAATTCCAGGGGAGTATATATTTCGGCATGTGCTTCTACATCATAAACGGTTGTGGTTATTAGAAAAGTAATAACAAATAATCCACTAGAAAATATCTTCACTTTCAATTCTCCTATGTTCTTGTATATTCTTGTTTTGATACAAAATTCTGCAGCGTGAAAAGCATACATTGAGACAAGATAAACGCGAGTACAGCAGGGATAAACGGAATCCAGCCTCCACGAGCCATCATCAGGTTACAAATTAGGAACAAAATCCAGATAGATAGTATAGAAAATAAAAGTATATATATTAAGTTGATTCTCCGAAATAAAAGTGTTGAGCTACCTAACAAAGACCAAGCAAGTATCCAAATAGCCTCTTGCCATTCACTCCACCACCAGATTAAAGGTCTTCCTGCCTCTATTCCTTGAATTAATTGACTAATCATGTGTGCATTTGCAACTATACCAGGTATCTCAATTCTTCGATTCCTTGAATCTCGAAAAGGTGTTGTAACAGTAGTAGAATTTCCGTCAGTTGGTGTTGTTGTGCCTATCAAGACAAGTTTATTTTGATAGCGATTTAAATCTTTTCTAGAGATATTATCCTCAAGAAGATCTTTCAAATTGATTTGAAGGGTAGGTTTTTTAATATCCCTCGTCCTTCTATAATTCAATAGCATTTGATAGTTACCTGTATCTATAGAAGCGTATCCACCAGAATGCTTTCTAAGGCGATTCATTTTTTTAGTATAGGAGTCTTTAGCGAAAACAAACTCTTTATATTTTCCTTGCAAGCCAATCTCAAATTTTTTTATCTCGCCTAGATAAAATTGTGCGAGCAAAGCACTAAATGAAAGCATATCTTTCATGTCAGGTGGTGGAACACATTCAGAAGAGCCTGGAATACTTCCTGTTTCAATAAGCTGTCGTCGAAGCACTGATTCAACAGGCTCTTTCAAAAAATTGGAAAATCCAACGTGATATTGATTGGCGTTTAAGATTCTACCTTTCCCAAAATTATCTCCATATTCATCTACAGTAGGAACAGAGCACGTTGTAAACAAGTTGGCAGATTTGCTTTTCAACCTATCAACTAAGTAAGGGTATTTATCCTCTTGAATAATATTTCCAATGGATTTTGGTTGTAGATTGGCGAATCCAATAGCTATGGGAGAAAGCTTTTCATCAAGCTTTTTGATAGCCATTTCAAAAGCTTGATTTGAGATTGATTGATTTTCCTGAAACCCCATCTGTTTGTCAGTCTGATAGCTATTTTCCCCATCATTTAATACAAGTAGAATTTTGTCATCTGTAATTTCAGGATGTCTTTCCCATTGTATTTGCATCAAACTATCATAAGCACTGAGTTCATATTGTTCGAGTAACCCAATCCACCTGCTAGTTAGAATAAATCCTGCCGCTAACAGGCTTGTTAAAATCAGTATAAATATTCTTTTTTGTAAACTTGCGCTTTCTGAATACTTATATTGTACTTTTTGTTTTTTGGCTTTTACAAATTCAGATATAAAGTTACCCGCGACTCGCCCCCCAGAGTGTAAACTTCTCCAACTAGGGGCTTGAGCGGTTGGATTTTGGCAAAGGACAGGTAGCCAGCTTGCACAGGGATACTCTTTTTCCAGGATATGTAGCTTCTCGCGGGCATCCCGCACGGCTAAGTGCAGTGGATATCCTGCTGAATAGGCTTTTAGGAAATGCTTCAAAAACTGCTGGGCCACTTTATCAGGCACAGGCTCCCGCATAACCACAAGCTGCGGCAAGTTCAGCAACTCTAAATCAGCTGCCAGTCCTAAACCATCGCAGGAATTGAAAATCGCAAGCTGTAAACCTTTTGAGATAGCTGCTTTAAGCCCATGCTTTAACTCTTTGATGGATAGCTGATCTGTTGGATTGAGGTGAATATAGCCTTGGTCTTCGGCTGTATAGCCATGTCCAGCAAAAAAGAGAATATCCCAGGACTGGTTGTAGAGAGTCTCCTGTAGTTCTTCTGGCTTTGGCTCATCTAAAAATGTGATGTCTGCATCTGGCAGATTTTGCAGGAAATGCCGATCCGCCTCAACGTCAATTCCAGTGCTGTTGCCGATAATAGCTAGGATCCTAACGTCTTCATGGTCAGAAGATTGGTTCTGTATAAACTGGCGCTCATAAATCGATGGACTGAGGGCGACTTCTGCGTGGCTGTAGCGATCGAGCAAGTTCCATTGCTGCCATGGAAGCTGTCGTAGTTCAGGATTGTCTGTAGAGAGCAAAACCCGAATCTCATCATCTGGATCAAGCTTTTCACGGATGCGATCGCAGATTTCTCGAAAAGAGTCAACCTGTAACCACTGCTGAAACTCAGCAGATAGTGCTTGGGCATACTCCTGACAAGCCTGATATTGCTGGATTGAGCCACCACCATAAACAATCTGGCCCGGCTGGATCCGATTAGTGGTGCAAGATAACCCTCGATAGGTTTGTCGCCACTGATGTAACCTACTGACTAGCTCTACATTAGCTGGCAAATATCCCTTACAAACGACATCTGGTAACTGGCCTTCTTGTCCTAGCTCTAATTCAATTTCAAAGCCTTGATAGAAGTTGCCATCAAAGCCTAGCTTAACTCGTCCGCGCATGCTCATAAATTGGTTTGTGTAGCATTACTTTTTAGATCACGAATGCAGTAATATCGCTAAAAACTTTGTGATTAATATCTTGCCAAGTCAATTCGGCACTAAAACTCTCTCCAATTTCGCCCGTAAAATTAGAAAAAGATAAAAACGGAGTGGCATCTAAAGCTTGTGCTTGCATAACCGATGTCCCAGCTTCGTTAAGTAGCTTAAGAACCAAGCCATTAGGTAAATGGCTTAATTTTTCTAATGGATGAACGCTAAGTTCAAAACGAAATTGGTTTGCTGATAAACTTGCTACTTTTAGCGTAAGCCAAACAGCTTGTTGACCTAAACTAACTTGTTTGCGTTGGCAGGTAATATCAAGGTATTGATCATGATCAGAACTTGTGTGATTTCGATAACTTAATGTAGCTAAACTAGAAAAACTCTGTTCCAGCGTAATCAGACTGCCCATCATGGTATCAACAAACTCCCAACCCACCGAGATTTGCTGCTGTAGCCATTGCTGAATATGAATCACAGGTGGGCCACCCTGTGCGGCAATATCAGCATTTACAGATTGATTTTGGGTAGGATGCTGATTAGACCGGCGCTGAGCGCTTTCTAGTAGTTTAAATAGATCGGTTGTGGAGCCTAAGTTTTCAAGTGGAATCGATTCAGCATTAACTGTTGGCAAGAATCCTAAAATAGTAGCTTGTTCTAGATCTTGGTTGAGCTTGACTGCAATATATCCAGCGCGATCGCACCATGTTTCAGGTGGAACTTTCAAGCTGTATTCGTTCGGCAATACTGGACGACATTCGAGTCTGCCAATTCCTTCAACATATAGATCTGCAATATCTGCTAACTGATGGCTAATGAGATCACGACTTTCGCTTAGAGTCCAATCAGTCTCAAAGCCTAGACGCTGTAGAAATTGCTCTACTGCACAAACGGCAAGAATATTAATGTAAGCCCGTTTTGCAATGAGCGGATTATTGTGTTTGTAATATTGTAAGAACTCTTCGGCGCGACTTCGATCGCGATTACTTAGAAAAATAGTCGGTTGGATTGAAGCGAGATCAAGTTTCATAGCGGGACACAGTAGAAAGGTTGCGATTATGTCTTTATCTAGACTTATAAAAGTAATTCTCGAATTAGCGGCAGGAACTTGCTTAGCTGACGACGGTAGAAGCTACTTAACGTGGGTATTGGGATATTGAGTTGATCAGATAATTCTTGCCAAGATCGGCCTTCAAAAAATTTATGAATCACAATCAATTGGAAGCTAGCTTCTGGATAACCTTCAACATGAGCCGCTTTAAACATACCCTTGGGATCACTTTCAATTAGCTGCCGAACATCGTTAGATTGCTGTATATTCTCATTCGGTTCATTCGCTGGAAGTTTTTCAATCGGGTCTGTATCTAAATCGGATAGCGTTCGTTTAGGAACCCGTTGTTCTTTGGGATTTTGGAACTGGTTCAGTGCCATAGTATAAAAACGTCGCGAGAGCAGAAAGTTGAGCCAGGTCATCACGCTTGCTCGCTTAGGTCTGTAATCGTCAATGCGATCGCATATGTAAACCATCAGCTCTTGCACGGCAACTTGCCAAATCTCATCATCCGCCCCTTGAAAGCTAATAACTCGTGACACAGCGCGAGGGCGATATAGGCGATTTGACTGCAAAACGATTTCACACAGTTGGGCTAATGCATGACTACGCTCCTTACTATAAGTAGGATAGCGCTGCGCTTCGAGCGCAAGATGCTGGAGTAGTTCATCTTCATTCATATCAGATGGATTTGAACGAGCAGTAGACTTAAGCGTCTCTACTGTGTTCTCAGGTTTGCGATTGCTCATTTATGCAGCATCCCCCAATTGATTTCCAGGCAAATCCTTTACACGATACTCGATCTGCCCGCATTTTGTCAGTATATACACTCAATAAATTGTATTTTAATATACTTGCAGCTTGATTGAATCTAGCACTACAACTTCAATAGCACTACATATACAAGGATGATCTGTAAAGAACGGACTAAGTTATAGGTAAGTTTTCTGCACTTTGCAGACGTTGTCCGATCAGATCGCAAATAATTTTTCGCGAGTCTGCATAATTTCACTCAGTAATT
Source organism: Thainema salinarum CENA647 (assembly GCF_057732415.1). Classification (NCBI taxonomy): domain Bacteria; kingdom Bacillati; phylum Cyanobacteriota; class Cyanophyceae; order Leptolyngbyales; family Leptolyngbyaceae; genus Thainema; species Thainema salinarum. Next base: position 3,468,160 of record NZ_JBYJZJ010000022.1, on the reverse strand, counting down.
CAGAAATAGATAAAGAACAGGATTTTCCAAGCGATTCCATAGCAAGACATCCACCTCGTCACTTGGAAGTCAATACAGCTTTTGACAATTTGTTCAGCAAGTACCATACGCCCAAAGCTAATAGCGCTCGACTTATATGGCTTCAGTGCTGAGGCTGACGGGACGGCTGAGCTGAACAACCAAACCCATGAACAAGTTGAGAATATCAATGAACCGGAAAGAGCACTCCCGCCAAACTCCCAAGCTAAAGGCATTTGTTTTAGAACCTATTTTGACACCCAGCGGATTACCATTTGATATTGGTGAAGAAACAACAGATTTATCAAATCAAGACATCGATTTAGTCGATGATTTTGATATAGACGCTAGTACCGAAGCATATATTGATGAGACGCTTGATACTGAGACAGATAATGTAACGTTTATTTCGGAGCTGCCCAGCGATATTAATTTTGTCGAGGAGCCTTTCACATCTGGGGTTTTCACGGTTGATGACTCTGGAGAGGTGACGGTTGACTTTCTGTTTGACGGTGGTCGCTATGAGGGTGAACTGGCCATCTTTAGCCTTGATGGCATGGATAAGTTTGAACCAGGATCAGGAGACTTTATTCAGGAAGCCGCTCGGCGTGCACTGAGCGATTCTGAGTTAGGCCACATTGTCATCCGAGATCGCACAGAAGGTGCTCGTTTTAGTGGCTCTTTAGGAGAAGCAAAAGACTGGAATCGGGACGATTATTTGGGGGCTAAAACATTCCAAATGCGCCCAGGTGACGAGTTCGGTGTCATGTTAGTGCCTAACAGCACTGTTGAGAAGGTTTTTGAGAATCCAGACGTTAGTGGCCGTCAAACACCTCTATTTTCCATGTCAACAGCCAACCCAGATGACGCCTTTCATGTTGGCCAACTTGTTGATGTTACGGGCGACGGCAACACCTTTGTCCTCGAAGATCAGCGCATGGATCTAGGGTCTGACAAAGACTACAACGACCTAATTTTCCAAGTTCGAGGAGCTACAGGTAAAGCAACTTTATTAGATGAAGTAGTCGATCCAGCTGATGATTGGCGGAACACAACAGATCTGGGGCAAGCGTTAGTGGAGTATGCTAAACCCTATATCACACCCGATATTCCCGAAGAAACAGAAGTCGTCGAGTCCGCTTCTTCCGTTACGATCAGCGATCAACCTATTGCAGATACTGAGTTGATTTCGGAAGAATTGCCATCTCTAGATGTTTTAACTAGTAATGTTTTAGTTGATGCGGTTCCTGAAGATCAACCACTGATTGGCATTATAGATACCGGATTCAATGGCAATAATCCAGACATTGACTATTCCAATGTCACACTTGGTTCTGATCGCGTGGATGGCGACCTCAATCCCTTCCTGGTACCAGGTGAAGGCAATGAGCACGGCACCCACATCCTGGGTTTGATCGCCGCCGAGCAGGATAACGGCCTGGGCATTGATGGGATCAATGATGATGCACCGGTTTGGATCGGTCGCGGCATCGGGGCGGGAACTTGGGCGGAGTCACTGATTGAGTTTGTTGATGCGGCGCAGGAATCGAGTCAGCCGACAGCGATCGCGAATCTCAGCCTTGACTTAACCCAAGTCAGCCCCACAGGAGAGATAACCACTCGTTATGAATTCACGCCGATGGAAATGGCGGCTTTGGAATATGCCCGTCAGAATAACGTATTGGTGGTGGTCGCAGCGGGTAACGACGGTGCCGCCATGTCGGCACTGGGACAGGCTTCACAACAGTTTGACAATATTGTGACCGTGGGTGCGGCGGAAACAGTCAAAGGACAAACGTCGATTTGGCAAGGAATGGATCGAGCCAGCTATTCCAACTCTGGTGACGCGCTCACGCTGATGGCCGATGGTGGTAACTTGGAAGCCCCGGTGTTATCTACTGTGGGTAATAGTGTCGACATGATGTATGGCACCTCTGTTGCCACGGCAAAGGTGACGGGTGCGGCCTCGCAAGTATGGGCAGCGAATCCTGATCTGAGCTATCGCCAGGTGATTGAGATTCTGCAAACGACGGCCACTGATCTAAATGCGGTGAATGCTGATTCGGAGACGGGGGCTGGATTTCTGAACTTGGCCGCAGCGGTGCATTTGGCGCGGGCAACCCAGGGAGAACCTTACACGCCTGACCTGAGATCGCTCCCTACGACCTGGAGTGGTGAGGGAATCTTTACACCAATGGAACGCGCTGCTCGTTATCCCTATGAAATGAAGGATGATGAATCGCTATGGGGTATTGCCCGACGCGAACTGGGGGATGGCAGTCGCTGGCAAGAGCTCACCAGGGATGCGGCTGGCCAGATTCCCTTTCAGCCAGGAGAAGTGACCAACCTCCCAATTGGGCAAGTCGTCTACATTCCTGGCACAAATCCCACTCCCACGCCTAGCCCGGTGACGCCAGTCTCGCCTGAGGCTGCCCGAGAAGCGGCATTCAACGCTTTTCTCAACGTGTTCAATCGCTATCAAAGTGCCCCTTGGCTCGACTTCATCCGGCGAATCTTTGACCGGGGCTACACGCAGCCCGATACGAGACTCAACCCCAAAGCACCGGAAGTCGGCCCCGGCACCGCACCCGTGAATCCGGGGGAAGTTTCGCCCCAGCAAATGCCCAAGACCCTGAGCGGTAAGAAAATTTTGCTCGATCCAGGTCACGGCATTGGCAACACGGGCTTCGATCCAGGTGCGGTCGGCAATGGCACCACTGAAGCGGTGGAAAATTTGCATCAGGCCAATTTAGTCGCGCAACATTTGCGGCAACTGGGTGCAACCGTCACGGTGTTGGATGAAGCCTTATCTCTGGCGCAAATTGGACAGCGGGCAGCGGGGCAAGATTTATTTGTCTCGCTCCATCAAAATGCGTTTAATAATCAGGCGCAAGGACATGAAGTGTTGTCTCAACCTGGCTCACCACCGCAAAATGCCAACCTGGCACAGGCAATTAACAGTGAATTGGATAACATTTTCCCGGATGCGATCATTCCGAACCGTGGTACCAAAACTATGAATTTAGGCGTACTACGGAATGCCCCCGCTACGGTGCCCGCCGTGTTGGTGGAATCCTTATTTATTGATGCGCCGGGCATGAGTCGCGCCAATGTGGAAAAAGCCGCAACCGCCGTCGCTCGTGGAATTGAAAAATTCTTCACAGGTGCGGTCACGGGTTCAGTGCCGAATGGCCCAGTCGATAACGTCTCGCCGGAGCAGCTCGGCATCACAGAGCCGCTCGGTACTGGCACGGTGAATGCTAACGTCGGTTCTATCCTACTGAACTTTAGAACTGAAGCTTTCGTGGGAGCAACCATTTTGGACACATTGCCCCGAGGCACCACCATGCAGGTCTTAAAGTCGGTGACAGGGGGAAATTACACGCTGCCAGGGACAAACATTATTCGCAACGACTGGTATCAGGTGACGGTGAATGGCCAAACTGGCTATGTCGCGGCCTATTACGTCGATTTGCAGTCCAATACTCGTCCCCTCACGGTGCGGCTGAGACCTGGGAACAGTAATCTCACTTTTGGGCGCGGCCAGGAATGGATCACCTCAACCGGGTATAAGTTTATTTTCCAGGGAGACGGCAATCTAGTGCTTTATAGCCCCGCTGGTCAAGCGTTATGGGCAACGGGTACAGAAACTAAGGGAGCTGATCGCTTCGTGGTGCAAGCGGATGGCAACGTGGTGCTTTATGCCGGAACGAAGCCGCTTTGGGCGACGGATACCGCCGGAAATCCGGGCTCCTATTTTGCCATCCAGGGAGACGGCAACTTGGTGGTGTATTCTGCCAGCGGCAAGCCGATCTATGCCTCAGGTACTAATGGAAGCAAACAACAAACGCTATCATCCTCCCATAACTGGCTGAATAAAGCGCAACCGATCAATAAGCCGGGTTATGTTAACTCTTCGATTGGCTTGAATTTCCGCACTGGCCCATCCGTTGGTGCTACGAAACTGGGCACGTTAGCCAACGGCACCAATTTGACCATTCTCGCCAAAGTATCTGGGGGCGCGTATTACCCCAATAATCGCACCGATTGGTACAAGGTAAAAGTCGGGAACCAAACTGGTTATGTTGCGGCCTACTACGTGAAGGAAGGAACCAACAATCCTGGCGGGGGCAATCCTCCCCCAGGCGGACAGTCTGCGCCTGTGATGTCTTTAGGCGAATTTGATCAATGGCGTAATCGCCCTCAATATACCAGTAACAATCCCTTTCCTGCTAAGGGTAAGAACTGCACATGGTATGCCCATGGTCGTATGTTGCAGTTAGGCTACAGCGAGTATGCACTGGATAGTATGTGGGGCAATGCTGGCACCTGGGATAATACTGCTAGCCGAGGAGCACGGGTAGTGGGCAGTCCACAAGTTCCCTCCATTGCATTGTGGGAGGCTAATGTAGGTGGCGCTGGCAGCGTAGGTCATGTAGCCGTTGTGGAGCGCATTAATGCGGATGGCTCAATTTTGGTTTCTGAATCTAACTGGGCTGGCCAGCGCTATAACACTCGCACCATTCAGCCGGGTAGTCGGTCATGGCCTAGTAAGTTTATTACGGTGCCAAAAGCATAAATAAGCTTCTTTATAGAAGCTGTGCGATCGCCTTGCCTCCCTTGAGGCAATCGCCACTCTTCTTTCCCTCTTAAAATCAATTCCACCATCGTATTTTTGATCCATGAAAACCAATCAAAACACCCGAAAGCTTTTGGGGCAGCTCGGTAGTGCCATGCTTTTTACGGGTGCACTGGCGATCGCCCAACCTGCCGTTGCGCAAACACCAATTCCTACTCCCATCCCCAGTGATCCGTTGGAGCGGTGGATTGCCTATCCAGCCCCTGAAGAGCAACAAGTTGAAGCGATTCAGGCGTTTTACACGGCTCGCACTGATTTGGTCGTGCGAGAGCAGGCGATGCATCTCTCCGGGCTCTGGGTTCGATTGACCTGTTTAGCTCAGGTTCAACTCTGGCTGGCTCGACATCTGGTGGATTCATTACCTCCTCCTCGGCAACGCTACCTGTCGGTACATCGCTCGGCTTGCTTGACTCCTCGTCGGGTTCAACGGGGCTTTTCTCGACTTATTTCCCAGATCGGCTCGGTTGCCGTCCCCTCCAAACCTCGGGGTATCTCTCCCAGACGACCAATGGGCACTCGCTTGACCCCTCGGGTTCCTTGTCCACGCGTCAAACGTCCTCCTCGCAAACGTTGTCCCTGTAGGCAGTCATCTCACACTGCTTAATCTCCTCTCTGAGCCGTTAACTGTCTGGCGATTGGCTTGCCGGACAATTTCGTTTGTCCAAAATGCAGTAGGAGTCAATGCCTCTATAGTGCTGAAATGCTACACGTTAAATTGTGAACAGAAAACTGCATAGAATAACCACTAAGTTTTGGATAAATTAATAGATCAATATCTTAGTTTTGCTGAGTTTATATTTTATGTCATTTCTAATAGATGAATCATTGAATATTTGCTTAATCGCACCTAATTTATTTGGATTTAAGGGTGGAATCCAAGTTTATTCGGCAGAGTTCCTGAAGGCACTACAGCAGCATCTGTCCGATGCTCAGTATCGAGTGTTCTTAAAGTATGACAGACCCGATCATGCCCAATCTTGGTTTAGAGAAGATACCCAATTTTGCTGCTTTGGAAGATGGCCTAGATGGTTGCAGAGCGTCTTAATGACCTTAGCTTTATTTTGGTCAGCAATTCGGTTTCCTAACAGCGTCATGATTACAACCCATGTGAATTATGCGATCGCATGTCGTTGGATCAAGTTTTTTACCGGAACGCCTTACTGGATTGTGGCGCATGGTTTAGAAGTCTGGGATATTGGAGCTCCGCAGTTGAAAGCCTCTCTCCGCCAAGCAGATCGTATCTTAGCGGTCAGTCATTACACCCGTGATCTCATCTTGCGAGAGCAACAGCTTGCTCCGGAACAAGTTATTGTTTTGCCTAATTTAGTGGATGGTCAACGGTTCCAAATTGCGCCGAAGCCACAGTATCTTCTACAGCGATATGGTTTGAAACCAGAGCAGAAGGTAATTCTGACGGTTACGCGGCTAGGCAAGCTGGATACCTATAAAGGATATGAGCACGTTCTGCGATCGCTAACTGAAATTCGCCAGCATATTCCAGATGTGCATTATCTGCTGGTTGGTAAAGGAGATGATACACCTCGGATACAGCAACTGATTCAGGGATTGGGGCTTCAAGATCACGTCACACTAACAGGCTTTATTCCGGATCAGGAACTGGCTGACCACTACAACCTCTGTGATGTCTTTGCCATGCCCAGCACGGGGGAAGGGTTTGGCATTGTCTATCTCGAAGCGCTAGCCTGCGGCAAGCCCGTGTTAGGTGGGAATGTTGATGGCACAGTCGATCCATTGCTGCATGGGAAGTTGGGTGCACTCGTCAATCCAGATGATGTATCTGAAATTGCCCAAACGCTTACGCAGATTTTACAGGGTGAATACCCGAATCCGTTGATGTACCAGCCTCAAATCCTGCGACAAGAAACGCTCCAGCGATTTGAACGTTCAAAATTTTATCAATCTGTTGCATATTTAGTGCCCCTACTGGCTGAAAAGAAACTAGGCTCTGCACCACATCCCTTGTTCTGACAAGCATTGGGCATAAGTTGAGGAATAGATCCAATGAGTAAACTGAAGATTGAAAGGGATTGTAAATTAGATTGTGTCAAAGGTCAGAGATGAGATCTAATGAACTATTGAACCTAAGAGACTCGTACTATGACTTTTCGACCTGAACTCCTGGATGAATTGCTTAAAGGCTATCAGAATCCCGAAGACCTGCTGGGGGATGGAGGGATTCTTAAGCAGCTCACGGCGGCTTTGGTGGAACGCTGCTTGAATGCGGAAATGAAAACCCATCTGGACGAGCAACAGGCGGAGCCTGAAAGCGACGTCAAGCCAACTCGTAACCGCCGCAACGGCCACAGCAAGAAGACCATCAAAGGGGAGTTTGGAGAAGCTCAAATCAATGTTCCCCGTGACCGCAACAGTGAGTTTGAACCCATCATCGTCAAGAAGGGGCAGACCCGCTTCGAGGGCTTTGATGACAAGATCTTGTCCCTCTATGCCAGGGGCATGAGTACCCGTGACATTCAGGCTCAACTGCAAGACCTGTATGGCGTTGAGGTCTCAGCCGGGCTGATCTCGAACGTCACGGATGCGGTTGAAACGGAGCGTAAAATTTGGCAAAATCGCGCGCTCGACCCGGTTTATCCCATCGTCTATTTTGATGCCATCGTGGTCAAAGTCAGACAAGACGGGCGGGTGATCAACAAAGCGATTCACTTGGCGCTTGGGGTTAACTTGTCTGGCACCAAAGAACTCTTGGGGATGTGGATGACCCAGAACGAGTCTGCCAAATTTTGGCTTCAAGTGCTCACAGAGCTGCAAAATAGGGGTCTCAAAGACATCTTCATCGCTTGCTGTGATGGCCTCACTGGCTTTCCCGATGCCATTGAAGCGGTCTTTGCTCAAACCCAGGTGCAGTTGTGCATTGTTCACATGGTACGAAATTCACTCCGCTATGTGTCCTACAAAGACCGTAAGGCGGTTGCAGCAGACCTCAAGCTGATTTACACGGCCAGCACTGAGACTGAAGCAGAGCAGCGCTTAGTTGAGTTTGCCGAGCAGTGGGACCAGCAATATCCAACCATTAGCAGGTCTTGGCTTCATCATTGGCAGCGGATTATTCCCTTCTTTGCTTTTTCACCGGAGATTCGTAAAGCAATCTATACGACCAATGCGATTGAATCGATGAATATGACTCTTAGAAAGGTGATTAAAAACCACCGAGCTTTTCCAACCGATGAATCTGCTATTAGACGACAATGACATAGGCGGGTGAGACCTGCCGACGACAGTTACACAGCCGGGTAGAGAGCACCATTTTTTATCACCTGTTCCAGTTGTCGTCATAGAAAAAGACACTAGAGGCATCTCCCAAGAATGTGGGGAAGCCACCAGTGCCCAAACAAACTATTCAAAGTTATCAAATCAAAGTGTATAAGAAAGCGCGAGAGCTCGGCCTAACGCAGAGTGATGCAGCTGCGATTGCCGACTTTTCAGACCGAACCGGTCAACGAATTGAAGCAGGGACGCATCAACCCAATCGAGGTCGCTTGCGGGATTGGCGCACCAGCGCCGACCCGTTAGCTGGGGTATGGGAAGACGAGTTGGAACCGATGTTGCGGCGTGAGCCAAGACTGAAGCCAATGACGTTGTTCGAGTACTTACAAGAGCGCTATCCGGGTCAATATCCGCAAGTGCTGCGCACCCTGCAACGGCGAGTGAAAACGTGGAAAGCATTGTATGGTGAAGCACCGGAAGTGATGTTTGAACTACGCCACGAGCCTGGGGTGATGGGCATCTCCGACTTCACGGAACTCAAAGGCGTTGAGATTACGATTAACGGTCAACCGTTTGAGCATCTGCTCTACCACTACCGCTTGGCCTATAGCGGTTGGCGCTATGCCCAAGTGATTCAAGGGGGCGAGAGCTTTATCGCTTTATCGGAAGGGTTGCAGAATGCGCTGTTTGCCAGTGGTGGAGCCCCCAAGGAGCATCGCACCGATAGCCTGAGCGCCGCCTATCGCAATACCGGTGGCACAGGTCGCAAACCGTTGACTCGCCTGTATGATGACCTGTGCCACCACTACCGTCTAGAACCGACGCGCAATAACAAAGGGATTGCTCACGAGAATGGCGCGATTGAGTCTCCGCATGGCCATCTGAAAAACCGCATCACCCAAGCGTTGTATCTGCGGGGCAGCCATGACTTTGAGAATGTGGCCGCCTATCAAGCGTTCATTGCGGCTTCGGTTGATAAGCTCAATCAGCAGCACCAAGCCAAGTTTACCGAAGAGCAGAAGCATTTACAGCCCCTGCCCAATCATCGGGTGGCTGATTATGAAGTCCTCACCGCCCGCGTGAGCACGCGCAGCACCATTGACGTGCGCTGCATCCTCTACACGGTGCCCTCCCGGTTAATTGGTCGTCAGCTCGAACTGCATCTGTATCATGACCGCATCTGTGGCTACCTGGAGCGCCAGTTGGTGGTGGAACTGCCACGGGTGCGCGTGACGGCCAACGATAAACGGCGCGCCCGGTGCGTCAACTATCGCCATGTTATCGAAGGTCTCAGGCGCAAACCCCGCGCCTTCCTCTACTGCACATGGCAGCACGACTTATTGCCCAATGACCACTATCGCTCTCTATGGCACCAACTGGAGACGTCTTTTGACCGCGATTCTGCCGCTCGGTTAATGGTTGAAGCACTCTACATTGCGGCCACGCAAAACCGAGAAGCGGCAGTGGCTCAGTATCTAGACGCGCAATTAGCCGCTGGCACAGTAACGCTGAGCGCGCTGCGTCAACACTTTCAACTCCTGAGCGAGTCCGTCCTGCCGAACATCCAGGTGCAACAACATAACCTCCAAGACTATGACCAACTCCTCCGAGCCGACGCCACCGATCAGTCCTTACCAGAGCCTGAGTCTGCACCTCAAACAACTGCGGCTTTCTCACATGCTCCAGCATTGGGAAAGCCTCGAACATCAAGCCATGCAAGACCAGTGGTCTTACGCTCAATTCTTGCTGGCACTGTGCGAATTGGAGGTGGAGCGGCGCTGGAGCCTGCGCCTCCAACGCGCCCTACAAGAGGCCCAACTGCCCCCGGCCAAAACGGTTTCCAACTTTGAGTGGGACCATCTTCCCCAGCTCAATCCGGCTCCTTTGATGCAACTGACCACCGACACCCGCTGGTTGGAGCGAGCCGAAAACTGTTTGATCTTTGGCCCCTCTGGCGTGGGTAAAACCCATCTAGCAACTGCGATCGCTCGCGCCATTGTGGAACTGGGCAAGCGGGCTAAGTTCTTTGCCGCAACCACCTTGGTTCAGCAGTTGCAGCAGGCTAAATTACAACTGCAACTGCCCGCTTTGCTCAAGAAACTCGACCGCTTTGACTTGCTGGTGATTGATGATCTCGGCTATGTCAAAAAGTCAGAAGCCGAAACTTCTGTCCTCTTTGAGTTGATTGCTCATCGCTATGAGCGGCGTAGTCTGCTCATTACCGCGAACCAGCCCTTCAGTCAGTGGGACGCTGTCTTTGCCGACACCATGATGACCGTTGCCGCTGTCGACCGGCTGGTTCATCATGCTCTGATTGTTGAAATGCAGGCCGATAGCTATCGCAAACGGTCGGCCGCGACGCGCTCCGCTCACGCTTCATCTCAGGCTTAATCCTCATTTGGTCAGCGATCATAGCTGTCGTGACAGCTATGATCGATTATTCATTCCGTTATTCATCGGCAACGGTTCAACTGACGGATTCGCCTATCTAGCTGTCGCGTCACGCCAAAAGCTTGACATTTGATAATCTGCCCTAAAAGTTATCTACTTGGCAATTCAAAATATTGCCAAAAAGTGGACCATGCCCATTCGCGACTGGAAACCCGCTCTCAACCGCTTCGCGATTGAATTCAGCGATCGCTTTCCAACTTGAGTTTTTACCTTTGACACAATCTATTTGACATACCCAAATTATTGAGGTTTTGTGCCACATCTGGATGTTGTTCTCCCAGGACTTGTTGGAGAATCTCTAGTGATTGTTGATAGAGTGGCTCAGCGGCTTCATATCTCCCTTGGGCTTGATAAAGCAATGCTAAATTATTGAGGCTAGTGGCCACATTCGGATGTTGCTCTCCCAGGACTTGTTGACGGATTTCTAGTGATTGTTGATAGAGCGGCTCAGCGGCTTCATATCTCCCTTGGACTCGATAAAGCTCGGCTAAATTATTGAGGCTAGTGGCCACATTCGGATGTTGCTCTCCCAGGGCTTGTTGGAGAATCTCTAGTGATTGTTGATAGAGTGGCTCGGCGGCTTCATATCTCCCTTGGGCTTGATAAAGATAGGCTAAATTATTGAGGCTAGTGGCCACATCCGGATGTTGCTCTCCCAGGGCTTGTTGGAGAATCTCTAGTGATTGTTGATAGAGTGGCTCGGCGGCTTCATATCTCCCTTGAGCTTGATAAAGCGCAGCTAAATTATTGAGGCTATTTGCTATATCTGGATGTTGCTCTCCCAGGACTTGTTGACGGATAGCAAGCGATTGTTGAAAGAGCGGCTCGGCCTCTTCATATCGGCCTTGGACTCGATAAAGCTCGGCTAAATTATTGAGGGTAGTCGCCACATCGGGATGTTCTTCACCCAGAACTTGTTGAAAAATTTCTAGCGATTGTTGATAGAGCAGCTCGGCCTCTTCATATCGGCCTTGGACTCGATAAAGCTCGGCTAAATTATTGAGGGTAGTCGCCACATCGGGATGTTCTTCACCCAGAACTTGTTGAAAAATTTCTAGCGACTGTTGATAGAGCGGCGCAGCGGCTTCATATCGTCCCGCCTGATACAGTGCTATCGCCTGCTGATTAAGTCGTTCTGCTTCAGCCAGAACTAAATCAGTTGAGGCTGCGTCCCGCAAGACTAAGCGATATTCACCGGCCTCTTTTGCCTGATATGTATTAGCAATAATGGTGTAAGTTCCACTTATAGGTAACTCTGTCACAATTTGAGCATTGGTTCCACCTGCACCATCATCATCTTGAGCCATAACATTAAACCTTATCGGAAATTGAGCCGATAGAATTGGTATTAGGAGCATCGACCCAGGTGAGCCAATGAGAATGACCTATGCCGAGTTGCGGACAAACCCCCGAACCTTGTGTAGCTTGACGGGACTGAGGGTGCAGGAGTTTGAGGCGTTGTTACCCAGCTTTGCTCAGGCATGGGAGAGCTTTGTGAAAGCCACCTTTGAGCGTGAGGGACGCAAACGGGGGATAGGAGCAGGTCGTAAAGCTCATTTGAGGGAGCTAGAAGATAAGTTGCTGTTCATCCTGGTGTACTTCCGCCTCTATCCGACACAGGAGGTTCAAGGCTTTCTCTTTGGGATGAGCCAAGCGCAGGCCAATGAATGGATTCATCGACTGACGGGAGTGCTCAACCAAGCATTAGGATATGAACAACAGTTACCCGAACGTGAACCCGCGAAACTGGAGGCGCTCTTGAGCGCCTGTCCCAGTTTAGAGTTCATCATCGATGGCACTGAACGTCGGATTAACCGACCAAAAGATAAAGCCGACCGCAAGAGGTATTACAGCGGCAAGCGCAAGGCCCACACCGTCAGGAATCTAGTTATCCAGGAGCGTGGGGGCAAGGTGCGCTATTTGAGTGACACCTATGAAGGCAAGAAACATGACAAAGCGATTGCCGATGAGGAGAACCTATCGTTTCCGGACGGGAGTACGCTCTGGCAGGATAGCGGGTTTCAAGGCTTTGCCCCAGACGGGGTGAGCCTTCAGCAACCGAAGAAGAAACCGCGCAACGGGTCGCTCACCGCGATTGAGAAGATGAACAACCGCAGTATTTCCAGCGTTCGCGTCGAAGTGGAGCACCACATTGGCGGCATCAAGCGGTGTCAAATTTTGGTGCATCCGTTTCGTAATTGGGTTGACCATTACATCGATGATGTGATGGAAACCGCCTGCGGATTGCACAATTTCCGCTTGACCCATCGGGCACAGCAACGGAGTTCTCTGAACCAAGCCGCTTAATGCCAAACAACCACGGGTGAAGTTGGTTCGCAGCGACTGCTCTCCTATTTCCGATAAAGTCTATTGCCATCAGAATCAATCAATAAAAGATAGGCATCAAATTCATCACTAGTTAACTCAATAAGAACCAACTGCCCTGCTTGTCCTTCAAAGGTGTGAGCATCGTAATAACTACCATCCCCTCCTACTTCACTATTCTCATCCAACCTCCCCTCAACCTCTAAAATCACCCGCCCCTGTGCTTCACCTGCCGCATTCTCCTCATCCAACGCCGCTTGCGCCACCACTGGCTCTCCCTCTGCCCTGAGTGGCTCTCCTCCCATCCCACTCAACAGCACCACAGCCAGCCCACACTTCACCCATTCACTCATCCGCATTGCCCTTTCTCCTTCTGCCAACTAAAAACACTCTGTTCTACTGTCTTGCTATATCTGAGCAATCGGGCTTATTCACAGATAAATTTAAACCGATTGAAGATGGTCGATTGGGGAATGGATAATTTTGGGAGGAGCGAGACGCCTATCCTATGGGATTTCGTTTCTATAACAATTTCGCAGGGGAGGGACAGGCGGGACGCCTATCCTACGAGAGGGAAAATTTAATCGTAGGATAGCCATCTTGGCTGTCCGTTTTTCCGGGGCGGGAAATCGTTTTAGATGGAGGGACAGGCGGGACGCCTATCCTACGGGAGGGAAAATTTAATCGTAGGATAGCCATCTTGGCTGTCCCTTCGTTCGTCGCGATTGGAGAGGGACAGGCGGGACGCCTATCCCACAAGGGAGAACGAAATAATTGATCAAAAGCGGGAAATCTAAAATTGGTGCATTTCCCTATTCGTTTATGCAAGACCGACCCCCGCTGAAAATTCGGCGACGTAATTTGCCCCATTGGGAACGCGATGGAGCCACGTATTTCATTACATTTAACACCTGGGAGCGGCTTGAGCTGACACCACCTGCCCGACAAATTGTGATGGATGCCTGCCGATTTTTTGAGAATCAGCGGTATCGCATTGATGTCGGTGTCGTCATGCCTGACCATGTGCATTTGCTGATGCAGCCGCTGCCCAAATCAGAGACAGAATTTTGGTCGCTCAGCCAAATCCTGCACAGCATCAAAAGCTTCAGCGCAAAACAAATCCCCACCGTCATGCCGCACATTGGCACCGTTTGGCAACCTGAAACCTGCGATCGCATTATCCGCGACCAACAAGAATTTCACACCGTTTACAACTACGTTGCTAATAATCCCATCAAAGCAGGCTTATCATCATCTTCAACCGACTATCCGTTCTTCTGGCAAAATTCTTTCTCAGATGATGAACAGGCGGGACGCCTATCCTACTGAACAAGAATTGTGGGATAAACAGAAATTGGTAATTTAGGAAAAGGACAGGCGAGACGCCTATCCTACGAATGATCGTTTCTCCCGTAGAATAGGCGTCCCGCCTGTTCCTCCCCAACGGTCAACGCTTAATCTCTCAACATCTATCGCTTCGCGGCTTCTACCGCCGCTGCTGCATTCACCAAACCGCTGCCAAAGAAATACTGCTCCGCCGACACGGGTTCCGCAGGCGTAAAAATCCCCGACGGACGCAGCACCGGAAAATTCAGAGCCGTGCCAAAGCCCACCTCCGCCTGTAGCCGATAGCGATTGGCATCCGCCTGCGTCATCTGGAGTCCCTCATAGCTGGCCGTCGCCTGGAGGATTTCCACCACTCGCTCCCGCGCCAACTCTGGATTCTCCCCCTTCATCAGCGCCACCACCCCCGACACTGTTGGAGCCGAAAACGATGTACCCTGTACCTGCACATATTCCCCTGCCGGATCCAGCGCCACACCCCAGGCATAGTCTGGCGGCGTCACTCCCTGCCAGAAACCTGGCACCCAGGTGCCACCCGTCGTCAGGATGCCGCCACTGCGAGTCAGTGCTGTTTCCCCACCCGGAGCCACCAGATCCAAACTGGCTCCATAGCTGCTGTAACCCGTACGATTGCCGCTCAGATTCGTTGCCCCCACTGACACCACACCGGGAATCGCCGCCGGAAACGCCACGCCGTCGAGATTTTCATTCCCTGCCGAGGCAATAATCACCAGATCCGGATGCTGATCCAGAATGGCAAAGATCTGATCCGTCAGTTCCCGATCCGGCAGCAGTCCGCCCAAGCTCATGTTGATCACATCCACATCCCGCTCTGCTGCATAGCCCACCGCTTCAATCAGCGCTGCCGAGCTAATTTCACCACCCAGACCAAACACCCGAATCGGCAAAATCTGCGCTTTGGGGGCCACACCCATCACGCCCATCTCATCGGTTGCCTGCGCCCCAATCACTCCGGCTGACCAAGTGCCGTGAAACTCAGCAGCAATCTGACCGCGCAGCCAGTTCCGTAGAATTCGCGCAATCTGTGGCTGAGTCAGGTCAGAGTTAGATCGGGCAATCCGCTGCGCTAGAGACTCATACTCTTGCAACAGTTCTGCATCCGAAAGCTGAAACGTATTCTGAAAATGGGGTCGCAAAATCGCTAACTCCGCTGGACTAATCCGCGTATCCGGATCGCCTGCCACACAGACATCCGCCGCATCACAGCTCACCTGCGGATTAGAGAAGTCCCAGCCATGCACCTCACCTGGTAGCGCTTCACTTCCCTCATCTATCGCATAGACATTGGCCGCTAAATCTGGATGATCCCACTGGATTAAGCTGTCAATCACCGCCACGACTGCACCTTCGCCATCATTGCTGTTCTGCCAAGCCTCCACCGCTTGGATATCGGTTCGGGGCAACAACTGTCCCCGCTGTGGGGTACTATCCAGATGCCATTGGAGCGGTAGTAAATTGGAAAGAAACGGTGAGTCCTGTACTGGCGGCAGAGTGGCGAGTAAGGTATCTAGTAATCCCTGAGCATCAGGAACATCCGCTGCTGCCATCTCTCGTAAATCGGTCACTGTGCGATAAGGAATGGACTGGACAAAGTTGGGCGTGGCCGACTGAATGCCGACTGCTCCATTGAGCTGATTCGCCACTGCCAAAACATCTGTACCCGTTGCGGTTTTCGACCGCACCAAATAGCGATCGCGACTGAAGCGTAGAGATCGAACAATCTCCAGATCGTAGCGAACCAGCAATAGCTGCTTCTGACTCTCCGACAAGTTGGGCTCCAAGCTCAGCACTATCTCATTCGGCAGCAAAATCGTGTCGTCGCTATCCGGTCGAGTCAGCACGGGTAGTGTGGTTTCCACATAGGGCTGCTGTAGACGCTCCTGCACGGCAGCGCGAGTGCTGCGGGTGTTGTCAGTGAACTCAATTAGCGCATACTGGCTACCGAGAGGCTGTACCTGGACGTTAAGCGGGGTAGTCGTTGCCGAGCGAGTGCTGCGGGTATTGCTGCTGGGTTCACCCTGGAGCGCACGTTGCAGTTGCAGATACGGTAGGTCACCTGGATCGCGAGTATTAGTCGCAGCAGGTTTGAAGGCAACCGCAATTTGATTGGCTTGCAGATTGAGCGGAATGCGCTGATTGTAGAAGTAGTAGTAGAGGTCATCCGATGATGTGGGAACCTGAGCTTGAGCGGCTGGTATGGAAGACAGATAGGGACAGTCAGCAGCTCCCCAAAGCAGACCAGTCAATACTAGGCTAGAGACGAAGCGTTTCATAGAATTCAACTCCTCAGGATGGGCTTCAGAGAGATATCTGTCTGAGGAGTTGGGACTTATTCAGCTTGCTCTAACATCGCTTGTAGTTGAGGCACTAACGGCGGCAAGCTGTCTTGAATCGTGCGCCACAGGACATCAAGCTGAACCTGAAAATATTCATGCACCACAATGTTGCGAATCCCTCGCATTTCAGTCCAGGGAACCTCAGAATATTGGGCTTGCACGTCCGCTGGGATACTGTTTGCGGCTTCACCGAGGATGGTGATGTCTGCAATCACGGCTCGGATGGTTTTGGTATCCGCCTGGAATTCTTCAAACGTCATCCCAGCCGTGAAGGTTTGAATTTCTGCGATCGCTTGCAGAATATCCTGCACTCTCAGTTTCCAATCTCGCGGCGTCATGATCAGAATAATGTCTTGTTCAACCAAAGGACGTAGTTGTGGTTTTAGGCTATCCAGCGTACCGAGATCGACGGCACAGTGCAAAACGTCTTCTAAATAGGTTTGGAGCCGGACTAATGCAAATAGATCAATCGGGCGAGAAAATTCAACCAGCAGATCGACATCGCTATCGGGCTTGGCTTCATCGCGTGCGACTGAACCAAACAGCGCCAGAGACTGAACACCAAACTCTGCAAGCTGAGGCTGGCGGGCTTTGAGTAGTGTAATCACCTGATCTCGGCGCATGGTTAGAGGTTTAGAGGCCATTACCAATTAGGATAAACGGTGCCCAGTAGTAGGGATGACTCAGATTGTTGCTCACTGCTGGCGGCAAGCCTGTTTCACGATCAACGGCACTAACGGTGCCATCATTGCTGCGATCGCGGATTTCAATTTCAGAAAAGTTCTGCTCAATCAAGGCGATCTGCGCCTGTCGTAGGGCTTCGGCTTTGGTGAGTTCTCCAGTTGCCAAAAGTTTGTAAAAGCGCTGCATCAGCAGACTGGTGCTGCCGTCGTTGACTGACCAGAGGGATGCAATCACGGTTTCCGCTCGTCCGGCTTCTAAAAAGTAGGCACTGATGCCAGCAATTTCGGTGCCGTCCCCGGCTTGACCTCCTAATGCGGTTTGACAAGCTGACAGGACAACCATATGCAGGTTGCTCAGCCGCCGATGCATGGCTTCAATGTCGTTGACCTTGAGGGGATCACCGTTGCCCAAGAGGATAAACGACTCATCGGCGCGGCCAGGGACAAAGGCGGCATGAGTGGCCAGATGCAACACCCGAGCATCGCGAACATAGGTCTTGAGTGCATCGAGGGTGAAGTCGTCATTGAGAAAGACCTGGCCGGGATAGATCCCAACTGGATCGGCGGCATCACTACGAACAATGGCATCGAGTTCATCTTGAACCGCAGGCAGGGGATTAAAATCGGCGACGGCATCGGTCACGCCGAGTCCGAGCACCTGAGACTGATCAATCTCGGTGAGACGGTCGGTGGTGTCGGTTAGCCCTGGGGCGAGGACAGTGGAGATGCGGTAGCGCTCTAGTAAATACTGCTCTCCGTCATATAGTGCTGCCATCGGGATGTAGCGGGTGACTCGGTCATTGACAAAGATCAAATGGTCAATGTCATTGGCTGCGAGTTCGGTTTCGAGGGGACGGATAATCCAGTCATAGAGCTGTTGGCTAGTAGCTTGCAGGGACTCCAGGCTGGATTGGGGCGACTGCAGCAGTTCACCCAAGCGCTGCACAGTGGCCGAGAGTTCTGCTTGCGTGACGGGAACTTCTACACTGCCGATGACGTTGCCCGCTGCGGCCCAGACTAACCACAGTTTATCTTCTAGAACAAACGGATAGATCAGCACTGCCTGCTGACCATCCTGAGCATAGGCTGTGAGCAAGGCTTCTGCTTCGCCGCTGAGGTTGGCCGGATCTTGAAAGATATCGTCGTCGGCTCGGTTAGCGCGGATTGTTTCTTGAAACTGTTCAACCTGTTGGTTGTATTGATCTGTGAGAGCTTCAAGCTGGCTATACAGACTGTTGAGTTCGGCACAGTCGGTGTCTTCACAGGTGATGACCTCGCCACTGAGGGCAATCAGGCTGCCGTAGGTATCAATGACTTGTTGCTCAGGATCAGTGTATTTTAGTTCGCTGCCATTCCAGGCAGCACGAGTATCAGTGAACTCTCGCAATTCTTCCAGCTTCAATAAGTCGAGCACCTGCTGCGCTTCTGGGATACGTCCCTGTTCCAAGAGTAAATCAGCCAGGAGACGATAGGGGCCTGCAACGGTATCTGTGTAGGACTGCTGTAAAGCAATGTCCAGTTGGCGATTATCATCCCGAATAGATTCCTGGACTTGCACTGAGGCTTTCAAGAATACCATTGCCAGTTCGGGCTGTCCCTGAGCGATTAGAAGAGCACCAAGATAGGCGAGGCTTGCCGCTTCGCCTGCACGCTCGCCGATCTCGCGTTTAATCACCAGACTTTGCTGGTAATACTCCAAGGCCGTTGGATAGTTGCCCAGTAGTCTGCTTAAAGTGCCCATGCCTATGAGGGTGTTTGCTTCACCCGCGCGATCACCGATCTCGCGTTTAATCACCAGACTTTGCTGGTAATATTCCAAGGCCGTTGGATAGTTGCCCAAGGATTCGTTCACAATACCAATGTTGTTGAGAGCTCTTGCTTCACCCGCGCGATCGCCAATCTCGCGGGAAACCACTAGACTTCGCTGATGATACTCCAAGGCCGTTGGATAGTTGCCCAAGGATTCGTTCACATTGCCAATATTTAGAAGGCTTGTCGCTTCGCCCAAGCGATAGCTAATCTCGCGAGAAATCACCAGACTTTGCTGATGATACTCTAGTGCTGTCGGATAGTTGCCCAACGCTTGGTTCACATTGCCAATATTGGTGAGGGCATGGGCTTCGCCCACTACTCGGTCACCTAGTTCGCGCGTGAGCATCAAACTCCGCCTGTAGTAGTCCAGTGCCGTCGGATAGTTGCCTAAGGATTCGTTCACAATACCAATGTTGTTGAGAACTCTTGCTTCACCGGCGCGATGGCCAATGTCATAAGCAACAATAAGAGCCTTTTGGTAGTAGTTCAGCGCCTGCTCGTATTGCCCAAGGCTGCTATATGATTCTCCAATACAGGTGAGGGTTAATCCTTCGCCTGTAGGATTACCAATCTCGCGATAGATTTCTAGAGCCTTTTTCCATGGCTGGATCGCTTCCCGAAACTGACCAATCTGAGCTTGCCGATTTCCCTGTTGAAAAAGTCGATATGCTTTGGCTTTGCGCTCTGAGTCGCTGTTAACCTGCGCTAGCGTTTGCGAATTGGCGTCTCGCAATTTTGAAAGATTCTGAGTCGCATTAACCTGACCACCACCAGCCAGTTGAATCAGCGTCAAAGCCAGAGCAGTCGTCGTCAACAAAGTGAGCAGGCGCATAACCAGAAGCCAAATTCTAGGGGTTAACGTCAGCATATAGCTCTGACTCATCCCCACTTATTCAGCTTTAGAGAATCTTTGGGAAAGTGGCAGGCGAGACCCTCACCCTACGGTTTCTTCATCAACAACAGCCTAAAGCCCATTACCAATCAAAATAAACGGTGCCCAGTAATAAGGATGACTTAGATTATTACTCACCGCTGGCGGCAACCCCGTCTCAACATTGACCGCAACCACAGTGCCATCATCCCTGCGATCGCGGATTTCAAGCACAGCAAAATCCCGCTCAATCAGAGCAATCTGCGCCTGCCGCAGCGCCTCGGCCTTACTATTGCCATCCTGCAACGCACCATAGAACGCATTCATCAACACCTGCGTCCCACCATCACTCACTGCCCAGAGCGATGCGATGCACTGCCCAAGCGTTCTTGTGAGAATTGCGACGTTGAATGTTGCGATCGCGATTCTTCTCGTAGGATAGCCATCTTGGCTGTACGTGGAACGGGTAAAGTGCGATCGCAGTCAGCGTTGATAAAATTATCATCACTACATGTAGGGGTGAGATATAGAGTTGCGCTACACATTTGAGTGGGATTCTCAGAAGGCAAATGCAAATATTCAAAAACACGGAGTCAGCTTTGATCAAGCAACCGCTGTTTTCCGCGATTCTAATGCCTTGTCCATCTTCGACGAAGACCACAGCCAAGATGAAAATCGATGGATTACGCTAGGGTTGGATACCAGCGGTAGGCTGCTGGTTATCGTCCATACCTTTATTCAGATTAATTCAAATCAATGTGAGATTAGAATTATCTCAGTCCGCAAAGCTTCCCGACGAGAGCGCGCGCAGTACCAGGAGGGACTATGAAAGAGGAATATGATTTTTCCAAAGGAGAACGAGGTAAGTTCTACCATCCTGATCTTGAGTTGGATAAGCCAATTTATCTTGCTCCTGACGTTGCAGAATTTTTGCAAAAACTGGCGACCGCGACCAACAGCGACATCGAAACAATCGTCAATGATTGGATGCGGAAGAATATCGCCCTGGTCGAAACAGCTCTTTCTCATCCCCCCACCTGAATTATTGCCGAAAGCGTCGCCAGTGTATTGGTATCGTACAGATTGACAGTTGATGGATCAGCCGTATTTATGGCAACCACTCTCCCATCATTTGCTGAACGGGTAAGCTCATCTAAATCGCCAAACATCGCATCTAAAACTGTTACGGGTTCATCATCTTGTAGGCTAATTGCACCTCGTTCTGCCCCTTGGCCTCGGGCAATGGTTTGCATTCCTCTTAATGCATTACGTAATGGCTGTGTACTAACTAACATCAAAATTTCAGGAAAGCCAGACAAACCACCAACTTGAAAAATTGTTGTATCTCCTGGCCGTGGAATTGTAATTTGACCGTTTGCATCAATGCGTGCTGCCTCTTCTGGAGCAAGCCAGTCTGCTGGATAGAGAACATCGATAGTTCCAGTGGCATTAATCACTAGTACGCTCAAATACAACGCTTCACTCTCAAAGTTTTCTACCTCAATCGTGAGCGTTGTGCCTTCGGCAAACTGTGGAATTTCAACCGAACGGGTTGCCCCGACGCTGCGAGCTCCCCTTGTCGCAACTTCCACCCCTTGACTTGGAGCATCTTGGTTAAAGATCCTGGCTCTTACCTGGAGTTGAGAAGATTCTCCTGCTGTAAGTTGGCCTAGCATTTGGTTGGCTAAGAGGGATTTGAACCGCGATCGCAATCGATTGACCGCTGCCGTAACAGGTTCACCAATCCGACCAAAGCTATCTGAGACTGGACGCTGATCGGCAGTAAACAGCCCAATGCTGTTGATAAATGGTAAATCGGCCTCGCCAGCGGCGCTGAGTGCTTGATGATAGCTTTCTGTCATGCGACCGAAGATGTACCCTGTATCGGTTAGCTGCTCTACTGAGATAATCTCGATGCGGCTGACTGACTGTAAGTCGATTTCGGCCTGTGGCAGGTCATCACCAAATGAATTATCGAGTCCAACCTTCAGAACTGGATTGGGTGAGATACCAACCACTTCTTCTCGCAACAGCATACCGGGCTGGATAGCAGCCAGTGAACCTGCGACCAATTTGCCAATTCCATAGAGTCCCTCAACGCGGTCAATTTGCTCAATTTTGATATTGGCCTGATTGTTAATTCCGGTAAAGATGGTGCCAATGCCATCACCATTCAGATTTTGAGACGATACCCCACCAAGCCAAAACTGAATTTGCTCAGCACTGTCGGCTTGAGTCACCACAGCTTCAGCCGCTGTACCGATCATCGGCGTAAAGTACATGGGTTGCTGATCATGATTGCTGTTGGGTGCATATTCAAAAATCGGTACCTGTTCGGCATCCCGTTGCGCCAGTGATAGGCTACGGGTGCTGCGCTTCATGTCGTTGTAGACCGTGGCATAGGTTTCAGTAGCAGGCTGCTGCCAGAGATAGCGAGTGAGCAGATAGGTAAACCCGCCCGCTTTAAAGCCATCAAACTGGGCATCGACTGCAAGCTGATCCCGTAGAGCAGAGCCAATTGCAACTCCTTTGGCGACACCTGCGGAGCGGAGACGATTGAGTTCGTCTTCGCTCCACCTCAAGTCGTTTATCAACTGTTCTTGATACTCTTTTTCCGCCTCACTTGGTAAAAGCACATCTGCTGCACCGCGAAGCCGAGACGCTGCTCTCACAACCGCACTGCCGCGAGTGCCTGCTCCAGAGTGGCAGCTATCCAGAATAGCGGTGACGTTATCTGTTTCAAGCTGACTCATGAGCAGGAACAACGTGCGACCTGTGATATCCGGCACAACAATTCCATCACCAGAGTCGCTGGCGATAGAGTCATTCGGTACGATCGTTCCATTCAGATTACAATCCTTCGTCCGGCGACATTCTGCTGTGTCAATTGCCCTCACGTCTTCCACTAAATCGCCATGCCCGGAATAGTGAAAGACGACCACATCGCCAGGATTGGCTTGCTGAATCAGATGCTCATTAAATGCCTGTAAGATATTGTCGCGAGTGGGTTTGATATTGCTGTTGTCGGAGACTTCTAGAATGTCGCTAGGATTGAAGCCAAACCGATGAATCAATAGCTGTCTCTGGAGTTCGACATCATTGAGGCAGCCACCCAGAGAGCTAGTCCCGGCTGCTTCATAGGAGTTGATGCCAACGAGCAGAGCCAGTTTTCTATTAGGTACGCCTTGGGCAAGGACGCGGCCATACTGATTGGCCTGTTGCAGAAAGTCAAGTTGGCTGAGGCCGATTGTTGCTAGAGTTGAGCCAGCAAATTGCAAAAAGTGGCGACGCTTCATGGTGTTATTCAGTAGGAGTTCAACATTCCGTAGAATTACGGTAAACCGTTTCTACTGTCTCTCTATGTCTGATGAAACTGAACTTATTCACGCCAAAGTTTGCAGAAATTTAATGAGTTGCCATGCTGCCAACGATTACGCCCACTGAAATCGACTTGCCGCCGGGCGGAGAGGTGATCCTACGCCATCAAACCTGGGCAGATTACGAAGCGCTGCTTCAACTGCGTCAAGATAAGGCTGCACTCAAAGTGACGTTTAACGCAACGACTGAGGAAATTCGCATCATGGCTCCTCTGCCTGGACATAGCAAGCGATCCGATACGCTGACCGATTTAGTAAAGTGCTTGTTGCAGCATCAGGGCCGAGATTGGGAAGGATTTGACCCGATTACGCTGAAGCGGTTTCAGCAGAAGGGCATTGAACCAGATCAGTGTTTTTATATTCAAAATCGCCAAGCGGTTTTGGGCAAAGACCGAGTGGATCTGGAACATGACCCACCGCCAGATTTAGCGCTGGAGATTGATTTAACGTCGCTGACGCAGATTGAAGATTACGAGGATATTGGTGTACCGGAGGTTTGGATCTATCGAGAACGGACGCTACACATTTATGTGCTAGATGGAGAGCGGTACGGTGAGCGAGAGGAAAGTCCACTATTTCCGGGTATCCCAGTAAAGCAACTGATTCCAGACTATGTGGAACGAGCATGGTCGGAAGGCTCCAGCGTGGCACTGAGAGCGTTTGAGCAATATCTTCAGGGTTTGGACTAAGCGCGTGAACTACAGACTGTTGCCAATTAGGATAAACGGTGCCCAGTAGTAAGGATGGCTGTATCCCGGCATGTCCTGAGCTGCCAGGGAGACGGCTCGCACCGTTCCATCAGCCTCTGAGCCAGTATCTGCGATCGCAGAGGGATCGGCTTGTCCAGCGCTCTCACTGGGCTGATTAGTAATCATTGCCATCTGAGCGGCTTGCAGGGCTTCGGCTTTGGTCATGCCTTGATTTAGCCCATCATAAAACTCGGCCATCAATGCTTGGGTGCCGTTGTCGCTGACCTGCCAAAGGGAAGCCATCACGGCTTTGGCCCCTACGCGCTGGAGCTGAAAACCTAGCCCCAACACTTCAATGCCATTGCCCAGTTCAGGACTGCCTAATGCGGTTTCGCAGGCGCTCAAGACGACCAAATCGGCATCGAGCTGTGACCATTCCCGCCGCATTTCCCGCAGGTTAACCGACTGTTGATCACCAAATAAGATGAACGACTCATCAGGATTACCGGAGACGAACTTGCCGTGGGTGGCCAGATGAATTAAGTTTGCACTGCCCAGTAAGCCTTTGAAGCGCGCTGGGGTGAACTCGCCATTGATTAACAGTTCAGCTCCTGGAATTTGATTCGCCAGTAGCTCCACTTCCTGGAGTGTGGCTGGCAGATTGCCGAAACTAAAGGCATCGTCGCCCACGTTGACGGTAAAAGCACAGTCAGCACAGGCCGCTGCCAGCAGTGTTCTGCGATCGCGCGGTCGGGCAGCAAAATCGGTTTCTGAAGCGGCGGTAATTTGGCTGAAGCTGAACCGTTCGGCTAGCCACTGCTCGCCATCGTAGAGTGCGGCCAGGGGCACGTAGCGCAATACGCCATCGGGAGCGAAGATGATGTTTTCTGCGCCCACTGCTGCTAAGTCGGTTTCTAGATTGGCAATTGTCCAGTCATAGAGCTGTTTCGCCAGGGGACGCGGATCGATATTGCGGTCTTTGAGCGCTTGACCAAAGGCCACTACGGTGCGATTCAATTCTACGGCATCGACATCCACTGGATACCGCACAGGCGGCGCATCGGCAGAAACCAGCACCAGTTCCAACCGATTTTCCAGCACTAAGGGATACAGAATCACGCTGCGCTGGGGCAGTTGGGCGAGTTGGGCTTGCAGGTCGGTGAAGTTCTCGATATCTACCGTACGGCTGCGGGTAGCCTCCCGGAGTTGATCAATGGCGGTGATAATCTCTGGGTGATCGAGCCAGTCGATGAAGCTGGTGTAGACTCGATCTTGCTGGGCAGTGAGTTCGGCTAAGCGGGCTTGCTCGTCTGGAGTGAGGCTGTTGCGATCTCGCTCTTGCAGTCGGGCCAGTTCTGTCCCGGCCAGCAGCACATCATCATATAGTGCTAGGACTTCTTCTTCCGGCTGCCAGAACTCGACCCCGGTTTCCGTTTGGGCATTGCGCTGCACATCGTCTAGATACTCATCTAGTTCTTGCACCTTCAGCAAATCCAGCACCCGCTGTGCTTCGATGATGCGGTTCTGTTGAAGTAAGAGATCGGCCAGGAGACGGTAGTCGTCGGCTACGGTATCGGCAAATGATTGTTGAAAATTGGTATCGAGACCGCGAATATCGCCGCGAATGGATTCGCGTACATCAACAGAGGCTTTGAGGAAAACAATTGCTAATTCAGTTTGATCTTGAGAATTCAGAAGCCTGCCAATGTTATTGAGAAAAATACCTTCGCCGTCTCGAACTCCCAATTGACGAAACAGTTCTACTGCTTGTCGATACTGCTCTAAAGCTTCTTCATATCGGCCTAGATTATCGTAGGCAACACCCAAATTGCCCAGCATTCCTCCTTCTCCCTGGCGATATCCAATCTCTTGAGCAATCACTAGTGCTTGCTCATAAAAGTCAATTGCTTCTTCATATCGGCCCAGATGACGATAGGTATTACCCAAATTGCCCAGCGTTGCTCCTTCTCCCTGACGATTTTCAATTTCTCGTGTAATCACTAGCGCTTGCTCATAAAGTCGCTTCTTCATATCGGTCTAGATCATGATTAGCAATCCCCAGATTACTCAGCGCTGCTCCTTCTCCCTGGCGATCTCTAATCTCTCGTGCAATCACTAGCTGTCGCTCATAAAGGTCAATCGCTTCTTCATATCGGCCTAGATTATGATTAGCAATCCCCAAATTGCCCAGCATTGCTCCTTCTCCCTGGCGATCTCTAATCTCTCGTGCAATCACTAGCGCTTGCTCATAAAGGTCAATCGCTTCTTCATGTTGACCCAAATGACGATAGGCATTACCTAAATTGCCAAGCGTTGCTCCTTCTCCCTGATGATCTCTAATCTCTCGTATAATCACTAGCGCTTGCTCATAAAGGTCAATCGCTTCTTCATATCGACCCAAATGACGATAGGCATTACCCAAGTTGCCTAGGGCTCGTCCTTCTCCCTGGCGATATCTAATCTCTTGTGCAATCACTAGCTGTCGCTCATAAAGGTCAATCGCTTTTTCATATTGATCCAGATTGAAATAGGCAATACCCAAATTGCCTAATGCATTTGCTTCTCCCTGACGATTTCCGACGGCTCGATAGAGTTCCAGCACCTGCTGCCAGGTCACTAAGGCTTCCCGAAACTGACCAAATCGAAACTGGTGAATTCCCTGTTGTAGCAGCCAATCAGCTTTGGCATTACGATTATCTACCTGGGCCAGCACTTGTGGTGCTGTATCAGTCGTATACAACTGCAATGACTCCCGCTCAGGTTGAACAGGGGGAAATGGCATCGCCTGATCTTGAATCGGCACAGGACGCTGGTCATTAGTTGCAGAAAACTCAGAGTGCAAGGGAATCTGAGCAGCATTGCCCCAATCCTTCCCAGGCAGATCAGCTATGAACAGCGCGAAAGCAGTGGTTGTCAACAGAGTAAGGAAACGCATGGGGCTCGTTTGGTTTTGGATTGGTAAACACTAGGATATATGTCTGAACTCTGATTGCTTATTCAGGGCCATAACGGGATCTGGGAAAGTGGCAGGCGGAACGCCCGCCCCACAAGAATGAGAATGAAATTTCTGTAGGATAGCCGTCTCGGCTGTCCCCGGAAAAGAGCGGCAGGCGAGACGCCCGCCCTACGGGATATCCGCATCAATAAGCCGAACCTGCTCCTCCGTCAAGCTCAATAGCTCAACCACCTGCTCTAGCTCCATCCCCGTCGCCAGCAAATTGCGAGCCGCCTGCATAACCTGAGCCTGAGCCTGTTCCGTATCCGTCAATATCCAGTTATCAGTGAGATCGCACCAGCGCAGCCACTCTCCCGGCACCGCTTCGAACTCACCCGTCCAAAGACTGAGGCCAATCTCCAAATCGGCCAGCCAAATCTGAGGACGCTGAGACTGAATTGATTGCTCCTGATAGCGACCGCCATCTAACTTGAAATAACGCAGTCGCTGCGTGTAGCGGCTATAAACAATGTAATGAGGAACGCGCAGATAGCGCTCATACACCTCTAGCTTGGTCGGAGGGTTGGCTGTCGAAGTTGAATCAGCTCTATTACCGAACTCGCGGCTAGATTCATCCGAAGTAGGAATCTGATCCGCCGGATTGTAGAACCGTCCCAAATCGCCCATTTCGGTTCCCGGTGATAAGAACTCAACGACAACGTAAGGGTTTTGACCCTCTTGCCAAGTCACATAGCTGCGACGCAGGTCGTTGCCATCATAGAGGCGCGGTACATCAACTGCCAAAAACCAGTCTGGTCGCTTAAACCAAAGGGGATGCCGCACATCGTAATAAACGTTCAGATCAGAAGCCGTGAAGTAATTCTCCTGGGAATAGTGCACCAAGCGCAGCGTCCGGCTGAGCAATTGAGGCTGGAGATCGTGAAACTCGTCGGGCAATCCAGATTCTTCCGGCGACTCGCTGGGCAAATCATACATGGTCGGCAAAACTTCCCGTGGCGTACGCGGCGGGTCAACTTGCGGCATAGAGCTGTAGCTATTGGATACCATCATGCCCTTCATTGGCTAAGAGAGTAAGCCGATTGCCGATTTTACAGACCATTACCAATCAGGATAAACGGTGCCCAGTAGTAAGGATGGTCAAGATTGTTGCTGATAGCAGTGGGCAAATTGGTGCGCGTGTCTAACGCAACTACCGTACCATTTCCACGGTCTCCCTCAGGAACAGCAGAATTAAGCTCAATCAGTGAAATTTGAGCTAATCTTATGGCTTCGGCTTTGGAGTGGCCATCTTGCAGAGCTGCATAAAAAGCATCCATTAACACCTGCGTACCACCATCGCTCACCTGCCAGAGAGATGCCATAACCGCTTGTGCTCCAGTCTGCTGGATTTGGTAACCCAGTCCTAGGATCTCCCGACCATCGGCAAGAACATCGCCAACGCCTGTTTCACAAGCACTTAGCACCACCAGTTCGACATTGGGCAGTGCCCAATCCTTAATATCAGTTAGGGTTACAGGCTGACCGTCGCCAAATAGAATAAACGAATTCTGCGGGATTTCTGGCACGAACGAAGCATGAGTAGCCAGATGCACAATGGAGTAATCGTTCATTTGGTAAGACGTGTCTGGCTTAAAAGCCGTATTGAGGACAGCATTCGTCTCAGGAATCCGCTCAGCGACATCTTCAACTTCCTTCCCAGCATAGGGTAGACCCGAAAACGTGGCGCTGCGATCGCCCATTTGAACTGTATAATTTCCCTCCGTAAAGGCACCCGCAAAGACAGTCGGCTGTTGAGATGGCTGAAGCGTTAAGTCCGTTAAACTGGCAGCCGTAATGTTGTTGACTTGGAACTGTTCAGCTAGCCACTGTTGACCGTCATGGAGTGCAGCTAGTGGAATATAGCGTAGTTGACGGTCAGGAGAATAAATAATCGTTTGCGCATTCACTTGAGCCAGATCTTCAGCTATGGGCTGAATTAACCACTGGTAAAGCTGTTGAGCGGGCGTAACAGCATCGCTACGCGGATCTTCGAGAGCCGATCGAAAGGTTGCGATCGCACGATTCAGCTCTTCCCGACTAACGTTGCTGGTACGCCGCACAACCGCAGTGGGGGTCACCACTATCAGCTCTATCCGGTCGTCTAGCACGAACGGATAGAGCAGTACCGCGTTTGGCAGTTGCGCTAGATTATTTTGCAAATCGCGCAAGTTGGTTAGATCCACACCTGCTCCTCCGGTCGCTTGCCGCAGTTCAGCAATTTGGGTTTGGATGGCCGGATTTTCTAGAAAAGCATTGAACTGTTCCACTATTTGCCGCTGCTGCTGCCGAAGCTGCACAATTTCTTGCTGCTGTTCCGGAGTGCGATCGCGGACAGGAATCTGCTCCAGCGCAGCAATGGCTTGACCGATTTGAACAGCGTTATTGATTAGAGCATTATGCTCGGTTTGAATGGCCTGCTCAGCGGGTCGATTGGTGACTCCCTGAGCCGTATCAGCATCGCCCCGAACATCGTGCAGATAGTCATCCAGTTCTTGCACTTTCAGTAAGTCTAGAACTCGCTGAGCTTCGAGAATCCGATCTTGCTGAAGCAATAGGTCTGCAAGCTGACGATACGTAGTCGCAACGGTGTCAGCATAGGATTGCTGCTGCTCAGGTGCAAGGCTCTGAAGCCCTTGGCGAATGGCTTCTCTGAGATTGACTGACTGCTTGTAGAAAACGATGGCTAACTCTGGCTGATTCTGCAGTGCCATCAGGTTGCCTAAAGCGCTCAGCGCTCTGGCTTCTTCGGCGCGATCGCCAACAGCACAACTGTTGATCAGGGCTTGCTGAAGAGTGGTCGCCGCCAATTCGGGCTGCTGGTGCTGAGCATAGGCTTGACCTAGGCGATTCTGGGCTTTAATTTCAGCTAGCTTGGCTCCAATGTCCGTGGCGATTTGCAGCGCTTCTTCTAGAGCTGAAATGGCTTCTGCCGCGCGACCTTGAGCACTGTACAAGCTACCGATGAACCGCAAGGTGCGGGTTTCTTCTGAGCGATGGCCGAGAGTTTGCTGGAGGTCAAGTGCCTGCTGATAAAACTGAAACGCTTGATCATTGTCTCCCTGCGCCTGATACACTTCCCCAATGCGGCTGAGGATCTGACCTTCCATTGGTTGAGCACCGATGTCTTGTGCGATCGCAAGTGCTTGCTGATAGGTTGAAAACGCCTGAGGGTATTGCCCCAGCGTGTTGTACAGCTCACCTAGGAAGATCAGTGCTCCAACTTCGTCTGGCCGTTGGCCCAGTTCTCGGTAGGCTATTAAGCTTTGCTGGTACGCCTCTAAAGCTTCTGCATATTGAGCTTGGTTGTAATAGTAGTGTTTGCCACGGTTGTTGATGATACTTGCTTCCAGGGGTAGATCACCGATATCTTGTGCAATCGCTAATCCTTGGTTAAACGATTCAAATGCTTTTGTAAAGTCTCCTTGATAAGCATAAGTAAATCCCAGGCCATTCAAACTAGCCCCTTCTGAAGAACGATTGCCAATCTCTTGCTGAAGGGCCATTGCCTGTTGAATAAGCTGAAGCCCTTGAGCCGCATCACCACGCGTGATGGTGTTGAACCCCATGTTGCTGAGCACAATGCCTTCATTGGCGCGATCACCAATGTCTTGAGCAATTATCAGCGATTGCTGGAGAAGCTCCCATTGTTGCCAATACTCGCCTTGATCTCCAAGCACTGAAGCTAGATTGTTGAAGGAAATAGCTTCACCAGCGCGATCGCCAATTTCTTGTCTAATTGTCAGTGCTTGTTGATGCAAGTCTAGTGCTTCGTCATAGCGCCCTAGTGTGTTGTATGTAACAGCAATATTACTTAATACGCTGGCTTCAGACGAGCGATCCCCAATTTGACGAGTAATCTCAATTGCCTGCTGATAAAAATCTAGCGCTTCGGTGTAGTTTCCAAGTTCAGAGTTAAGTTGGCCAACGTTATTAAGAATGTAATATTGGCTTGTTACTAGATTGGTTTCTTGAGCAATGAGCAATGCTTGTTGATACATATCCATTGCTCTAGCATATTGTCCCTGCGCTTCATAAACCAATCCAATGTTGTTCAGGAGATCGCCTTCTAAAGAACGAGCGTTGGCAGCAGATGAGGTGTTGGACAAATTTTGAAAAATAGCAAGAGCCTGTTGATAATAATCTAATGCTTTAGGATACTGAGATAAGTTTTGATAAGCTGAACCAACATCTCTAAGCGCTTGTCCCAAGCTTTGACTATCACTTTCCCCTAAATTCTGCTCAATCTCTAAAGCCCGCTGATAAGTTTGTAGAGCTTGACGATAATTGCCCTGATTTCCATAAACTGAACCAATTCGACGTAACGCTGTACTTTGCCAGTCTAAATCTCGATTGGCCTCAGCAATTTGGAGCGACTGCTGATAGAAAGTAAGGGCTGTTGTATAATCAGACTGATAGCTATAGCCAT
Organism: Thainema salinarum CENA647; assembly: GCF_057732415.1. Classification (NCBI taxonomy): domain Bacteria; kingdom Bacillati; phylum Cyanobacteriota; class Cyanophyceae; order Leptolyngbyales; family Leptolyngbyaceae; genus Thainema; species Thainema salinarum. The sequence goes on along the minus strand of NZ_JBYJZJ010000022.1, from coordinate 3,436,927 downwards.
CTCCTAAACCAAAAAGCGCAAACCGCTCTTCACGGCTGTCACCGATTTCTCTAGCAATTTGCAAAGCACGCTGGTAAGCATCAATTGCTTCAGGATAATTACCAATATCTCGATACAAGTTGCCAATGTTTTGCCAAACAAACATCTCAGAATTGCGATCTTCTAATTCCTGAAGAATGGCTAATGCCTGTTGATAACTTTCTAAAGCTACATTTTGTTGTCTTAGCGCAGCTTGCAATTGCCCAATTCCTACTAACTCTTGTGCTTCTTGATTGCGATTATTCTCAACATCAATATTAAGATCAATTAATTCTCTTAATCTGGATATTACCTTTAGCCTAAGCTCTAAAGCTTTTTCAAACTGTCCTTGTTGCCGATAAACTAAACTAATTCCGGTAAAAGTTGATATTTCTCCTTGCAGGCGAGCGCTTTTATCTGCTACTTGTTGGTAGCTACTCAGTGCTTGCTTATACTTGTCTAGTGCTTGTGCATATTGCTTCGCGTAATAATAAGAAAGACCAGCAAAGTTTAGACTTTCTCCGGCGTTTACTAGCTGGTCAAGTTGTTGAAACAAGTCACTTGCTTGTTGGTAGGCTTCTGCTGCTTGAGGATGTTTTTCTTGTTCTCTATAGGTTTTCCCAATTTGATAGAACATCCAAGCTGCATTAGTTTCGTGATCAACTTCCTGATAGACCATTGCGGCTTGCTGGAAAAATGCGATCGCAGTCTCATACTCTTCCTGCTTCCGAGATACCAGGCCAAGCCGAGCCAGCGAATTGCCATAACCTATAAGACTTTCGGTTTGATGATACAGATCAGCCGCTTGTTGGAATGCTTGCAATGCTTCTAGATATTGCTGCTGATTTTCATGAATTTCTGCAATCTCAAACAAAGCATCTGCTTCTCCATTTGCCTCTTCTAGTTGCTGAAACTGAGCAATGGCCTGCTGATATGCCTCTAATGCTGAAGGGTATTGTTCTTGCTCCCCGTAGGTTTGTCCAATTTGATAAGACATCCAAGCTGCATTAGTTTCTTCGCCAACTTCCTGATAGACTATTGCGGCTTGGTGATAGAGTGCAATCGCAGTCTCGTATTTCTCCTGCTTCCGAGATACAGTACCAAGCCACGATAGTGTATGACCGTAGGACAAGCGATTGCCAACCTGATTAAATAAATCAGCGGCTTGTTGAAAGGCTTTCGATGCTGTTTCGAGCTGATCTCCATCATTGGCTGATGAACCAATAAAAAATTGTGTTAAAGCTTCAACCGTATGATTATTATTGGCACGGCTTACCTCAAGTGCTTCCTGCCAATAAGTCGATGCTTGCTCTGAATCTCCAAGCTGTTGATGAGCGCGACCAATCCACGCCAGAATAATGCCCTGTCTATGCTGTTGCTGTAACTGCTCTAGCGGAGCTTCAACTGATTCTTCCAGAATCTCAAGGGCTTGCTCCATTGTTTGCAGCCCTTCAGCAACATCACCTTGTTTAACTTGACCCACGCCCAAAACGCCAAGGGTATATCCTTCTCCTTGTCGATTTCCAACACTGCGCTGTGCTTTTAGCGCCTGCTCTAAGACTTCCAAGCCGTGATCAAATTCGCTCACATTCAAATGGGCCTCACCAACCCAATGCAAAGCTGTGGCTTCTCCAACCTGATCTGCCAATTCTTGGTAAATTGCTAACGCCTGCTCAGCCGCATCTAATGATTCATCATGGCGACCCAGCCATGCATAGGTTTCAGCCATTCCCAGCAAAGCCTCAGCCTCCAGCGATCGCGCATCCGTTGCCTGAGCTGTTGTGAGCACCTGCTGAAACGTGGCAAGAGCCGATTGTAGATTACTGGTATAGAGATCCTGAAAACCCTCCTGCAGCAATTTACCAGGGGTTATGCCAGTCAACGGTTGTACGTCTGTTTCCTGTGCCCAGGCCCGAGAACCTTGGAAAACAGCTTCGACTGTGAAGGGTGCAATTGCAGATAGCAGCAGGGTTGCTGTGAGTAAGGAAGACAGAGAAGAACGTGACGTGTGATCGGCTTTGCTGCCTCGTAGAAAATCGCGCATAGGTTTGCAAAATAAAGAGAAGAAGCGATTACCAAACTATAAATCTGAACCAACCAACGTAACTTACATTTCAAAGAAACGCTTTTTATCGACAATCGCTATACCGAAAACTGCATAGCCACTGTCAACTCTTGAAAGGCTAATGTCCAGTTAATTTTTGATTGCGACGTTTATAATCCGTTGCCAATTAAAATAAGCGGTGCCCAATAGTAGGGATGGTCAAGATTGTTGCTAACGGAGGTGGGTAAGCCAGTTGCCGTGCTGATGGCAACAATGCGGCCATCATCTCCGCGCGTATTGCCAACTGCCGTAAACTCTCCTGTAACCAAAGCCGACTGAGCCAGTTGCAGCGCCTCCGCCTTACCCATGCCCTGATTCAGCGCATTATAGAACTCATTCATCAACACCTGCGTCCCACCATCACTCACTGACCAGAGCGATGCGATCGCAGCTTCTACTCCAATTCGCTGCATCTGATAGCCAAAGCCGAGAATTTCTTCACCGTTGCCCAGCCCTTCACTCACAGCTGTTTCGCAGGCGCTGAGCACAACCAGTTCAGCATTGGGCAGTGACCATTCACCGATGTCGCGCAGAGTCACTCGCTCGCCGTTGCCAAACAGGATAAACGACTCGTGGGGAAAGCCGGAAACAAACTGAGCATGAGTGGCAAAATGGACAATGCTGTAGTCGCTCAACTGCAGCACGACATCAGCGGGATTAAACTGCTGGTCGAAGAGAGCATTGGTGCTGGGGATGTCGGCTTGGATGGTTTCGACTTCGGCTTTGGCTGCGGGTAAGCCTTGGTAGAACCTAGATTCGCCGTTGATCTCCACGCTGTAGCCCGTATCGGCAGGGAAGGCTCCGGCTAGGATGTTGAGATTAGTGGTGCGATCGCGGCGGAAATCGGTTAGAGAAGCAGCAGTGATGTGGTTGATGGTGTACTGCTGAGTCAACCATTGCTCGCCATCGTGCAGGGCAGCGAGGGGGATATAGCGCAGGGTACCATCAGCGGCATAGAGGATGGTGTCGGCGTTGGCTTGTTCAAGCTGCTGGGCGATGGGTGCAATCAGCCACTGGTAGAGTTTTTGAGCGTTAGCTTCGGAATTACTGCGCGGATTGGTGATGTCGCGGCGGAAGGCGGTGATGACGCGATTGAGTTCGACGCGATCGACGGGGACGGTTTCGCGGATGAGGCCGGAGGTGGTAACGAGGACGAGTTCAATTTTATCGTCAAGGATGAGGGGATAAAGCAGGGCGGCGTTACCTGCTTGCTGGAGGTTGTCTTGCAGTCGTACTAGTTGATCAGGATTGAGGTTTTGGCCTGTGGCGGTGCGGCGCAGTTGTTCAACCTGTTGGGTAACCTCAGCGCTGTTGATGAAGTCGATGAAGCTAAAGGAGGAATTGGCTTGGAGCTGCTGGTTGTAGAGGTCGAGGATGGCTTGTTCGGCAGGCCAGAAGTCAAGTTGTTGAACGGGGGTGTCGCTACCGCGACGGATATCGCGCAGGTAGTCATCGAGTTCTTGCAGTTTGAGCAGGTCAAGGACTTCTTGGGCTTCGAGAATGCGATCTTCCTGGAGGAGAAGTTCGGCGAGGGTACGATAAGTGTCTTCAACTGTGGCTGTATAGGATGCTTGTAGGTCTGCATCTAGAGCACGGTTGCCATCCCGGATGCTCTCGTATGTGTTAATCGCATCTTTGAGGAAAGTAATAGCTAGTTCAGATTGCGCTTGGCTATTTAAAAGCAGGCCAATATTGTTAAGCGATCCGCCTTCACCTTGGCGGTCGCCAATCGCTTGGCTGATAGCTAACGAGCGCTCGTAGTAGCCTAAGGCCTCGCTGTAGTTCCCCAGGCTAGAGTAGATAAAGCCAATATTGTTGAGCGTCAGGCCTTCGCCAGCACGGTCGCCAATCGCTTGGCTGATGGCCAATGAGCGCTCGTAGTAGCCTAAGGCCTCGCTGTAGTTCCCCAGGCGAGCGTAGATACTGCCAATATTGTTGAGCAATCCGCCTTCGCCAGCACGGTCGCCAATCTCTTGGCGGATGTCCAATGAGCGCTCGTAGTAGCCTAAGGCCTCGCTGTAGTTCCCCAGGCTAGAGTAGATAAAGCCAATATTGTTGAGCGTCAGGCCTTCGCCAGCACGGTCACCAATCTCTTGGCGGATGGCTAACGAGCGCTCGTAGTAATCTAAGGCCTCGCTGTAGTTCCCCAGGTTATCGTAGATACCGCCAATATTGTTGAGCATCACGCCTTCGCCAGCACGGTCGCCAATCGCTTGGCTGATAGCTAACGAGCGCTCGTAGTAATCTAAGGCCCCGCTGTAGTTCCCCAGGCTAGAGTAGATAAAGCCAATATTGTTGAGCGATTCGCCTTCGCCGCGGCGGTCGCCAATCTCTTGGCTGATGGCCAACGAGCGCTCGTAGTAATCTAAAGCCTCGCTGTAGTTCCCCAGGCTAGAGTAGATAAAGCCAATATTATTGAGCATCACGCCTTCGCCAGCACGGTCACTAATCGCTTGGCGGATGGCCAACGAGCGCTCGTAGTAATCTAAAGCCTCGCTGTAGTTCCCCAGGTTATCGTAGATACCGCCAATATTGCTGAGCGTCACGCCTTCGCCGCGGCGGTCGCCAATCTCTTGGCGGATGGCCAACGAGCGCTTGTAGTAGCCTAAGGCCTCGCTGTAGTTCCCCAGGCGATCGTAGATAAAGCCAATTATTAGACGACAATGACATAGGCGGGTGAGACCTGCCGACGACAGTTACACAGCCGGGTAGAGAGCACCATTTTTTATCACCTGTTCCAGTTGTCGTCATAGAAAAAGACACTAGAGGCATCTCCCAAGAATGTGGGGAAGCCACCAGTGCCCAAACAAACTATTCAAAGTTATCAAATCAAAGTGTATAAGAAAGCGCGAGAGCTCGGCCTAACGCAGAGTGATGCAGCTGCGATTGCCGACTTTTCAGACCGAACCGGTCAACGAATTGAAGCAGGGACGCATCAACCCAATCGAGGTCGCTTGCGGGATTGGCGCACCAGCGCCGACCCGTTAGCTGGGGTATGGGAAGACGAATTGGAACCGATGTTGCGGCGTGAGCCAAGACTGAAGCCAATGACGTTGTTCGAGTACTTACAAGAGCGCTATCCGGGTCAATATCCGCAAGTGCTGCGCACCCTGCAACGGCGAGTGAAAACGTGGAAAGCATTGTATGGTGAAGCACCGGAAGTGATGTTTGAACTACGCCACGAGCCTGGGGTGATGGGCATCTCCGACTTCACGGAACTCAAAGGCGTTGAGATTACGATTAACGGTCAACCGTTTGAGCATCTGCTCTACCACTACCGCTTGGCCTATAGCGGTTGGCGCTATGCCCAAGTGATTCAAGGGGGCGAGAGCTTTATCGCTTTATCGGAAGGGTTGCAGAATGCGCTGTTTGCCAGTGGTGGAGCCCCCAAGGAGCATCGCACCGATAGCCTGAGCGCCGCCTATCGCAATACCGGTGGCACAGGTCGCAAACCGTTGACTCGCCTGTATGATGACCTGTGCCACCACTACCGTCTAGAACCGACGCGCAATAACAAAGGGATTGCTCACGAGAATGGCGCGATTGAGTCTCCGCATGGCCATCTGAAAAACCGCATCACCCAAGCGTTGTATCTGCGGGGCAGCCATGACTTTGAGAATGTGGCCGCCTATCAAGCGTTCATTGCGGCTTCGGTTGATAAGCTCAATCAGCAGCACCAAGCCAAGTTTACCGAAGAGCAGAAGCATTTACAGCCCCTGCCCAATCATCGGGTGGCTGATTATGAAGTCCTCACCGCCCGCGTGAGCACGCGCAGCACCATTGACGTGCGCTGCATCCTCTACACGGTGCCCTCCCGGTTAATTGGTCGTCAGCTCGAACTGCATCTGTATCATGACCGCATCTGTGGCTACCTGGAGCGCCAGTTGGTGGTGGAACTGCCACGGGTGCGCGTGACGGCCAACGATAAACGGCGCGCCCGGTGCGTCAACTATCGCCATGTTATCGAAGGTCTCAGGCGCAAACCCCGCGCCTTCCTCTACTGCACATGGCAGCACGACTTATTGCCCAATGACCACTATCGCTCTCTATGGCACCAACTGGAGACGTCTTTTGACCGCGATTCTGCCGCTCGGTTAATGGTTGAAGCACTCTACATTGCGGCTACGCAAAACCGAGAAGCGGCAGTGGCTCAGTATCTAGACGCGCAATTAGCCGCTGGCACAGTAACGCTGAGCGCGCTGCGTCAACACTTTCAACTCCTGAGCGAGTCCGTCCTGCCGAACATCCAGGTGCAACAACATAACCTCCAAGACTATGACCAACTCCTCCGAGCCGACGCCACCGATCAGTCCTTACCAGAGCCTGAGTCTGCACCTCAAACAACTGCGGCTTTCTCACATGCTCCAGCATTGGGAAAGCCTCGAACATCAAGCCATGCAAGACCAGTGGTCTTACGCTCAATTCTTGCTGGCACTGTGCGAATTGGAGGTGGAGCGGCGCTGGAGCCTGCGCCTCCAACGCGCCCTACAAGAGGCCCAACTGCCCCCGGCCAAAACGGTTTCCAACTTTGAGTGGGGCCATCTTCCCCAGCTCAATCCGGCTCCTTTGATGCAACTGACCACCGACACCCGCTGGTTGGAGCGAGCCGAAAACTGTTTGATCTTTGGCCCCTCTGGCGTGGGTAAAACCCATCTAGCAACTGCGATCGCTCGCGCCATTGTGGAACTGGGCAAGCGGGCTAAGTTCTTTGCCGCAACCACCTTGGTTCAGCAGTTGCAGCAGGCTAAATTACAACTGCAACTGCCCGCTTTGCTCAAGAAACTCGACCGCTTTGACTTGCTGGTGATTGATGATCTCGGCTATGTCAAAAAGTCAGAAGCCGAAACTTCTGTCCTCTTTGAGTTGATTGCTCATCGCTATGAGCGGCGTAGTCTGCTCATTACCGCGAACCAGCCCTTCAGTCAGTGGGACGCTGTCTTTGCCGACACCATGATGACCGTTGCCGCTGTCGACCGGCTGGTTCATCATGCTCTGATTGTTGAAATGCAGGCCGATAGCTATCGCAAACGGTCGGCCGCGACGCGCTCCGCTCACGCTTCATCTCAGGCTTAATCCTCATTTGGTCAGCGATCATAGCTGTCGTGACAGCTATGATCGATTATTCATTCCGTTATTCATCGGCAACGGTTCAACTGACGGATTCGCCTATCTAGCTGTCGCGTCACGCCAAAAGCTTGACATTTGATAGTCTCGCGGATCACCTTGGCGGGAAGCTGAAAACAATCGGAGAGAGCCGAGCAGGCTTCATCCAGTTCCGGCAGGGTGGGGCGATGAGCCAGAAAGACAATGCCAATCCGCACCGGCACTGCCCCCTCGTAAAGTTTTTCCTGAGCTTCAACAGAGCGCTTCGTCTTGATGTGCGCCCCCACATCGATGCTGAGCTTCTGCGCCGCATTCTGAGCCGTAACATTACTCTGCTTCAAAATCCGCTGCATGTCAGTTTTCACCATTAGGGAGTTAGCCGCCGTAATCTGACAGACGATTTCGGTATCCACCACATGGGAGCGGCAGAGCACTTCCCATAGGTAGCGCAGTTGCTGGCGAGTGTTCACGAACCCACCCGGCTTAGCCGTAAACGACAGCGCTCCGATATACTGGTTCTTAATCTTCAGCCAGCGGCGATCGCCCTTGGGTACTGACGACAATCCCTGCTCCCCCTGCACCAAAATCGTCGCGGGGTGGCTGTCAGTGGTAATCACTTCGGAAAGTCCCTGGTCATTCAATACCAAATGCTGGGGCACCGCAGGCGCTTGCGATAAGTTGAAGCGCGACCAGAGATTGCTCCACAGGCCATCCACCGTCAGCGGCGTCACATCCAGTCCCATCTTGATATTCAGCAGTTGCTCCCAACGCAGATAGCCTTCGGTAAAGGCTCGCTGGAGCATGGCTTCGTACTGCTGGGCTTCAACCGATTCGCGATCGCCCTTGAAGGTCTCCCACAACTCCAGCCCCTTGGCCAATGCCTTCTCAATCCAGTCCGATTCTTTGGTGGTCTTTTGATCCGGCTCGATGGTGTAAGTGACAAACAAATGCAGCGACTTGGCTTTACGGACGCCCGCCGCCTTCAGCTCTCGGGTTCGGGCTTTCTCACTCATCAACAACAGCTTTAGTTCCCAAGAGGGTGCCGTTTGCATCAGCCGATCCAACTCCACTTGGCGATCCGCATCAGCGGCAAACGAACTGAGGTGAATCGTCAGCCGCTCATTGGCCGATAGTTCCTTGAGTGCCGCTTCCAGGTTGCTGAGCACGGGCGGCACCTGATCCGGTCGTAGGGTGTCGTGGATGCCTGGACTGCTGAAGCCAAAGACAAAGCAGAATCGATGCTTACTGCGCTGGAGAATCGCGGCTCCTACATTGCGGCCCTTCAGCTCAATTTGAACGAATCCAGCCAGGGCACTGAAATCTTCAAAAGCACTTTGAATAGCGGTGGCGCGTCGATCTTGGTCAATAATCGTGACCTTTTGCTTGCCCAATTTCGGTTTCATCGCTGCCGCCTCCGTTGACCCTGGACATATTTCCGGCGACGGGCTTGGGTGTTGCGACGGGCCTTGTGAGTCTGCCGCTCCAGCAGGCTGGTGTACTGGAGGTTGCCCATCGTCCAATCCGGCACGCCGCGAAACTTGCTCAAAAAGCGCCAGCTCTCATCACCCGTCAGTGCCCACCAGGTGGCGATGCCCCAACCAGCGACTAAGCCTGTGGCAATCCAGCTTAGGCCCAATAGTCCCTGACAGATAAGATAGGACACTAGGGCAATCACCGCCCAGGGAAACACCTGCTCTCCGGGAATCGGCCCCAATCGCGGCTTGAGGTTCAGCACCTGGTTCACCGGAATGAACTCATTTTGAGAGGATTCAGATTCACTCGACATGGAAGCTCTCCTTGAAAACATCAAGACAAAAAACGGGCGGCAGGCCGCAGAATTCATGCCCACCGCCCTGACAGGAAATGCAATCGCTTACACAATAATTAGGTTGGTTAGTACCTCACCCACAGCCACGCAAACCGCCACCATCAAAGGAGTTCGGGCAATTGTTTGGTTAGAGTCGAACATCGAATTGCTCCGATGAACTCTCTTTCAAAACCGGACGTGAGAGTTTCCCCTCATCCGGCTCCTCAATGAACTGACTCGGCGCAAAGAAAGCTGAGCATGACCCGTCCGTTGCCGTTTTGAGATCATGGCAGTGGCCATGGAGCAACTGGAGATTGTTAAAGGTCTCTTGACCACCCAGCGACCGGGGCTGGATATGGTCAACCTCAATTAAGTCATGGAAGGTGATGTGAAGTCCGCAGAACGCACACTTACCGGCTTGCTTCTGGAGCAGCTTGGCTACCCGAGGGGGAATGCCAGGATAGCGCCCCAGCCGCTGTGACCAATAGGCCCAATCCCCGTCATAGGGAGATTTCTGGTTTCTCAGGGACTTGTAGACAGCGGTGCGATACCGGATATGACGGGTCAACACCACGTCATCAGCCGCAAACGTCCAGTGTCCTTTGGTTCTGATTTGCCAGTACTTTTCAGCCACTTTGCGGACTCCTCGTCCAGTGCAGCGATTGACGGCCCAGGCGCGGAGCTTTTGGTAAGTGAGGAAGTCGGCTTTTGCCAGTTGAGAACGCGCATTGAAATAGCCAAAGTAGGTCGCCCAGCCCCGAATCACGGGATTCAAGGCGTGGATCAGTGCCGCTTGCGGCGCGTGGCTATGCTGCTTGATGATCGCTCCCACGGCGGCCATATGCCGTTTGAGGCTGTCCTGACTGGGGGTAACAAAGAGCTTGAATCCCAGAGAGCGACGGGTGGCACCACTCAGGTAGTTCCCTTGCATCACGTGGGAAGCACGATGCTGACCCACCGGATGCTGTTGAAAGTGATACCCCAGGAAATCGAATCCCACGTTTCCCTCAACCGGAGTCAAGGTATGCGTGATTCGCGTCTTCTCCGGATGGAGAACCAGCCCCATGTCTTGCAGCCAGGTCGTTAATGCCCCACGGCAGCCCTGAATAACGCTCAGGTCTTCATGCAGAACGACTAGGTCATCTGCATATCGAACCAGTTTGGGAGTCAGAATATCGTGGCATTTCCCGTCGATTGTGCGGTGATGCCGGGGATATTGCTGCTTCAAATAAGTCTCCATGCCATGCAGCGCAATGTTGGCTAACAGGGGAGAAATGACACCACCTTGAGGCGTGCCGCATTCCGTCGGGAACCAGTGTGCCCCGTCAATCACCCCCGCTTTCAGCCAGGCTTTGATCTGGCGGCGGAGGCTGGGAAAGGTGTCGAGCTTATCTAACAGCTTGCTCTGATCAATTTGGTCGAAGCACTTGGCGATATCCGCATCTAGCACGTATTTAGCTTTCTGCTGGGTTGCCTGTTGAATGGCCCTGAGGGCATCCTGTGCTGAGCGACCGGGTCTAAACCCGTAGGAGTGAGGCTCAAATTTGGCCTCCCACTGGGGCTCTAGGGCCAGTTTGACCAGAGCCTGCCTTGCACGTTCAGTCAGAGTCGGAATGCCGAGAGGCCGTTTTTCCGGTTTCCCTGGCTTGGGAATCAGCACCCGTCGAACCGGGGCTGATTTGTCGCTCAAGGAGAGGTTTTGGGCCAGTTGCAAGCGTTGAGCAGGGGGGAGGGATTTGATGCCATCAATCCCGGCTGTTTGCTTGCCCCGGTTATCCTGGGTAACTTTTCGCACCGCCAGGCAGCGAGCTGCCCATGACCGCATCAGGGTCTTTTGCAGTTTGTGAACGGTTTTCACATCATCATTCTGTTCAGCTCGGTAAATTCTCGTTTGCAGCTTGAAAACCTTCGCCTCTAGCTGTCGCCAGGGGAGGGTTTTCCATTCCACTGTGGGTGCGTTGACCCCAGTCTTAGACGTTTGGACTGCGACTTGATTCATTACCATCAGTTCATCGTGTATCTGTTGGCCTATCCTGGGCATTACCCCAGGCGTTTGCTTTTGATACAATCCCGCCCGCTGAGGGCTTGTAGCTTGGCTGCCGACTCTGGGATGAGCCAGAGAGCGCCTCAGCGGGTTATTCCGTTCCGAATGACCATTATTGGAATCCTTAGGGTGATGCTCTCCACCGGGTTGATGGGAAGTGCAGACTGGTCGAGACTGGAATCGCCAGTTCCCGTTTGCCTTGCCGTTTTGGCCTGGGCTATTAACCGTCGTAGCCCACTTGACGTAACGATGGTTCTGACGCATCTTCGCTTTCGCTACCCATAGATTCCTTGCTAGGCAGATTGCCGAGTACGGTTCTCGGAAAGGCTGCCGTTCATCCCCGCTTCACCCGATTGAGAGCCAGTCGCACGAGTGGGGGAAGTGCTGTCACCGTTGCACCCACGGGGTAGGACTTACACCTACATGGCCATTCAGTTGTCAAGGTCTAAAGACCTTGCGCCTAATCCTCTGAAACTCAGATGAGTTCCAGTTTCTAGGCAACGGCTCGCACCCAATCGTCATCATTTCTCACGGCATTGATAACGCGAATCAACGAAACGCCGATATAGAGAACAAACAACGCTCGCAAAACAGCAAAAACTAAGGGAATGGCTGGCGCTGCCTGCGGAAATTGAGTGGTAAAAAACTGCTCTGCGGCTTGAAAAAATAATGCCTGACTCGGTGTCGCAGCGCTGAGCCAAATTCCACCTCCAAATGCAATTGACAGTACGGGTAGAGATTGAGCGCTTAAACCTATCCGTTTGAATAGACGTTGGATAAACGGATTGCTGCGCAGGATAACCTTGATGGTCATACTGGCTAAACCAAATAGGCTCACTCCTAACATAAAAGCTGGCTGATGCAAAATAAGTTCCAAGCCAAGGATGCTACCTGAAATAAGCCAAGGTACTAGTCTTTTTAGCCGTTGGCGAAAGGCGCTGGAAAATAGGGTAGATAAATTCCAACGGCGGTTTAAGGCAGGACGTGGATCGCTACATTGATCGGTAAAAGACGATACGTAAAATAAAGACAATTCGCTAGTGGAATCGCTTAAAGTAGGGGAGTTTAGAGGAATAGAAGTTGAAGTCATAAAACATCTCTCATTGAGCGAGCAAAACAAAACATCAGGGAATTAATCATGTTTCAACCTGATTCACTCAAGAGATTAAGAAGTTATTGTGACCCAAATATGGAAACGGGCAGCAAATCCTGTGATATCTAAATTGACCTAATTATTGAAAATTGTAAACTTATACTCTGATGAGATTTCGGGGATCAAAAAAATAGGTCAGAATCCAAATAGCCGCTGTTATTTGAGCGAACTGCGAAGCTTCAAACCCTCTCTTTGGTTATTAGCTGTTTCTCCTCAAAGTTAGCGCCTACAATCCGGATTTCACCTCACTTCAATCTCACTCCTCAAACTAATTTTAACAGCATGAAAATACTCGTCATTGAAGATGAAGTCAATGTGGCTTCAATGATTCAAACGTGTGTGGAATCAGATGGCTATACCTGCCACGTCACCCATAGTGGTTCTCAAGGTCTTTCGGCCTTTCACACCTATCAGCCAGATGTTGTTCTCCTCGATTTACGCATGCCGGGTATGGATGGATTGGAAGTTTGTACTCGCATTCGCCAGTCCAAAACCCCAAAAGATCCGTACATTCTGATGCTGACGGCCAAAGCGGATGAAATGGATCGAATCATCGGCTTTTCAACTGGCGTCGATGATTATCTGGCCAAGCCCTTTAGCCCCCGTGAACTGCTCGTGCGAATTCGAGCACTGCTGCGCCGAGAGATGCGACAGCAGGAAGCGGAATGCGATCGCATTCAAACGCCCCACTTTCTGATCGATATTTCCAGACGAGAAGTCTGGGTGAGTTGGAATTCGGATCAACCCCAGTCTGCCAATTTGAGCGCCATAGAATTTGACTTACTGGTAACACTCGCTAAAAGCAGTGGGCGTGTTTGGAGCCGCACCCAACTGCTCGATCAGGTTTGGGGCACCGATTACTTTGGAGACGAGCGCATTGTGGATTCCTACATCAAACGCATCCGCAAAAAACTTAGTTTAGAGGCGAAACGGCCTCAGTTTATCCGTACCGTCTCTGGCGTGGGATATAGCTTCAATGACACTCCTGATGCAGCCTAACTCCAAGCCTGCCATTTGCAGGCGATCACCAAATCTACGGATGCGACTACTGCTGTCTCACGTATTAGTCGGAATACTCAGTGTGGGTCTAATTACAGCGATTTCCCACATCTACAAATCTCTGGCGTTTACCCGTGAGGTTGCTCATCTGCAAAAGGGCATTGATCTAGAAACGGGAATTCGCGAGAAAGAAGCGTTCTCAGATCAAGATGTCTTGGCTCGATTTCATCAAGTCAACAATCAAGGAACTTTGTTGTCAGTAGTCATTACCGTCCTTGTCCTCACTGCCTGGGGTTGCACTGTTGGCCAACTTATCGTCTGTCCCCTTGGAAAAATTGAATCAGCAGTTCGCCGAGCAGCGGCTGGAGACTTAACGACGAAAGCTCCATCCAGCTCTATTCCTGAAATTCATCGGCTGGCGCTCGGTATCAACAGCCTAATCGAGAGCCTTCACGGAGTGGAAGAACGGCGACAGGAACTGATGGCTGATCTCGCCCATGAACTGCGCACACCAGTTACCGTCATCTACGGCTATGTGGAGATGTTCGAAGACGGGCTAGTCGTTTCGCCGGACATCTCCCGGCAAATGCTTAGTGAAATGGAGCGGCTTCAGCGACTCATTAGTGACATGCTGGAACTCTCAAAAGTTGAAGCGGGACATTTTCCCCTGTTCTTGGAAAGCTTTCAGCCTCGACCAGTGGTGCACAGTGTTCTTACGATGTTCAGAGAACAAGTAAATCAGGCTCAATGCCAGCTTGATGTAGTGAGTTCTGATAATTTACCTGAGGTGTACGCCGATTGCGATCGCGTCAAGCAAATTCTGATCAACTTAGTCAGTAATGCAATCGCTCATGCTGACGAAGGTACCGTCAAAGTTAATCTTTGGGTACAGGCTGATGAGTTTTGGGTAGCCGTTACAGACACAGGCGAAGGTATTGCCCCCGAAAACCTGCCTCGGGTCTTTGAACGATTCTGGCGCGGCGACAAATCCCGCAACTCTAACACCGGCAGCAGTGGTATTGGTTTGGCCATCACCAAAAGACTCGTAGAACTCCAGGGCGGTCATATCGAGGTCGAAAGCCAGTTGGGCCAGGGCACCACCTTCCGATTCTGCCTACCTGTGGCGACGCCTGAGCAATATCAAGAGGCGACTTTACCCCAATGCGTCAACGGGTAGTAGCACCAAACCGCATGACCAATGATGTTCTCAGCAGGGACGAATCCCCAGTAGTGAGAGTCGTAGCTATGGCTCCGATTGTCCCCCAGTACAAAATACTGACTATCTGGGACAGCGATTGGCCCAATCCCATAGTTAGGGGCAACCTCTAAATATGGTTCCGAAATCGCTTTGCCGTTGACCAATACCCGCCCCGCTTCGACCTGAATGGTGTCTCCTGGTAAACCGATGATGCGCTTGATGAGGTCATCGTGGAGGTTCTGATTAAGAAGCACTGGAGGCGCTTTGAAAACCACGACATCCCCGCGCTGGGGAGGATGAAGGTGATAGCTCAACTTCTCGACAATCAAATGGTCTCCTACCGATAACGTTGGCACCATCGAATCAGACGGGATAAAGCGAGTTTCCGCCACAAAGGTTCTCAGCCCCAGGGCCAAAAAGATGCCGACACCCAGTGTTCTGGCTGCGGCCATCCAACTAGACGAATCTATTTTGTCTTGAACTTCTGATATAGGCGTTTCATTCATAGTGATGACCCAACCGTTTTGTCCAGCCTGGCGGCATACTCGCTCACTCCGAGCGGATGGAAACCTCAATGGAACTTATCTTCTAGCCTTTGGTGCATGAATCAGTTTGGGCCAAACTCTTGATTGCCCTGATAAGACCAATCGCGGTTTAGCCCTTTCTCCAAATATTCTTGTGCTCTGCCCGAGCCGATGCTTCCGCTTGTTGAAGCATCTGAATAGTCTCGGTGGATATCCCCTTGATCTGGGTGAGATCGAGCTGGGCGACACCTTCTGAGAGCAGAATCTGCTGCACATAAGCTCCGGACGGAAGCTGCACAAGTCCGTTAGCGGCTAAATCAGGCTGCTTGGCTTCGGTAAAACTGACCGTGACTTGATTTTGAGAAGCTTGCACCAGCATCGAGAGAATGCCGGTCGCCTCATCCTGCCACCGTTCATCCGGTTCCGTCAGTCCTCCCAATTGAAGCTGGACTGATGACTGGTTTGGCTGGTGAACTGTTAGTAGTAGTCCCTGAATGCTATCAACCGTATAAAGGTTGGCGGGTGAGCGATCGCCTGAAAAGTTCCCTAATAGCCCAAGTCGTTCTCCTTGCTCCAACACTAGAGGAACTCCCAACTTGAGTCCCAAAGGTAAGCACAACGCTAACCCATACAACAGCGGCGTCAAATGCTTCCACAGTGGTTTCATGGATCCTCCTCAAAAGAGTTTGTAGAAGAGCGCCGCTTTCGCTCGGCTCGGTAACCGGCTCCAGAAGGAATGACGGTTTTGCCTGGTATCTTTGACCCCTGACTCACTCACTTCATCAATCCGTTGCAGCAACGCTTCAACCTGGCATTTTGTAGCATCCAGTTCCTTAGCAGAAACGGCACCTTGGCAAATTTCAGCCAGAATAGCTTGAGCCTCCGCTATTTGCCCCTGAAAATGCCCCCACAGCGACTCTTCCCCAGCGTCGTTGCCTATAGCAGCAGAGACACTCTGGAAAAGCGTCAAGAGATCAACGGTTGCCCCAGATGAAGCCTGATTCATCTTTTCAGCCGCGATTGAGCCTGCGATTTGGGCGGCCAAACCGCTCAGCTCTACATAGCCTGAAAAATCTCAGCCTCCTGTGGTGAAAGACCTTGCGAAAATGCCGGATTTGCGAGCAAATCCTCTAATCTCTGTTCATGAGTCATGGCCCTGCTAGCCCTCTCATTTCAGTAGATGTTCCTGAGTCTAAGCCAGGATTAAGACTGAGATATGGACAACATCGACCAATGTTGTGGCAGCTGCTGCACGGCTTAAAAACAGCTGACCCTGGACGATAAGACAGTCTTATTTGGGTATGTGAACGTGTAGCCTAACTTGAACTCAAAAAGCTCAAACTAGCCCAATAAATAAACATTGAGATAAAGATTGAGATAAAAATCAAAAATCTAAAAATAAAAAGCTTCGAAGTTCTTTAGAATCAAGAAACTCAGGAACTGTGAGCAGCTGATTTGTAATCAGCCGGTCGCAAGTTCGAGTCTTGTCACCAGCTTTTAGTTTTGATATCAAGCAAACAACTATCTCGACTAGCTGCCAGGCACCGTCTCAAGTCTCCGCAGCGGGGAAAGTAGATCCTTATGATCGGGCGAATGTTCAGGTTGTGCTCGCTCAGTGTCCAAGCCTGAATAATTGCGATCGCACTATTTGTCTTTCGTTGCTGTTTTCCATAAACTGATTGGCTTTTGCCAGATGCCCTGAAGCATCAGCAAAGGGCTAGGTTTAGGAATAATCCAGTATTGAACTCGGTCAACCCACTGAAATAATGCACCTTCACTTTTGAACGTTGGTTGATTCCAAATGTCAGGAGGTGGGGTTCCAAAATGATCTCGATAGAACTCTAGGGTTTGGCAATATTGCTGGTAATAGTTCAAACCCGCTTCGACACCTCCTGGCGCTGGATAATGGTGAAGGTTCTTTTGAATAATCTTTTGGCAAAATTCGTTCCAATAAGAGTGGGTGTAAAGTAAATGAAGATGCCAAACTCGGTCAACGACTGTAGAAGGAGAGAGTTCTTGATCAGTAGTTGCCACCAAAAACATGAATTTTTTGTATTCTTCAATAGCACGATAGGTATAGTTTTCTGACCACTGGTATTCCCAAGCAAGCTTTACCGAAAAGGGAAATGGGGCGTGCGGTTCATTTATCTGAAATTGGCTGATCCTGGCGTATAAATCTTTTTGTTCTGGCAACATTTTCTCCTCGCTTGAGTTCAGCGCTTGAATTCAGCAACCACCTCCACAGGTTTGCTCTGGAGGAACTTTAGGAGTGGGGTAAATAACTTTAATTTCCAGATCAAGAAAGTCGCTCAACTCTTGAGCAAGCCACCATAATTCTGGCTGGGTCAAGGACAGTTTATCGCCCACTTTATATTCTATGTTGCTAGCATAAATCGACAACTTTGCTGCAACCTTAACTTCTCCTCTCCGTATAGTTTTGCCATTAGCATCAACATAGCGATCAAAGGTGTAGCCGGGATTGTAAATTAAGTGCTGAATGTCCTCAAAGGCCGAAGATTGAGAATTCCATTGTTTAAATCCGAGACACAAAGATTGGCTAATCTTGTCATTCCTGTCAATCTTAATGACCTCCTTGAGCTTTCTGTTTTTGCGCCTACTAGCAAAAAAGCACAGGCTCGCTAGAAGCAGAAAGAATAGAGTAATGAAAAATTTTGCGGCAAGCAAAAAGAGCAGCATACCCATTAGCAAGAAACAACCGAAACCCGCTGGATCATCAGAACTTTTTGGTATGACGATTTCCAGACGATCGCGATCGCGATGCAGTTCAATATCACTGATAGTGGGTTTGAGATTGAGGTAGTATCCATAGCTGCCGTCTTCAGACTGTAAAGCCGCCAACGCGGTCTGAGCTGAGTCAAATCGTCGATCCAAATGGGGATGAATCATCCTTTCCAACCATCTAGAAAATCGTTGACTAATTTGGTCATGACGAAATTCAATGCGTCCATTTGTTTGGGGTAAATCAGCCGGATGAACGCCCGTGATCAGATAGATTAACGTCATACCAAGACTATATAAATCAGAGGCGGTGGTGGTTTGTCCGGCAAACTGCTCTAGCGGGATATAGCCGTAACTACCCACAATCGTGATAGTGCCGCTATTTTGGTGGGCCACTGTTTGTACCGAGCCAAAATCAACTAAATAAAGATCACCAACAGAATGACCAGAAGTATTGGAAATCAAGAGATTACTGGGTTTAATATCGCGGTGAATGACAGGCGGATTTTGAGCATGTAGATAGCTCAAAATCTTAAGTAGTTGGGTTGCGATCGCAGTGACGTCTGCTTCAGAAAATTTTCGGCCATCCTGAATAACGGCTTCCAAAGATGGCGCATCAATATAGCTCTGAATTAGAGCAAATCCACGCCCAATACCTGTCTCAACATCAAAGGAATCAAGGTATTTGGGAATAGCAGGATGGTTTAGTGCTTTGAGCGTATTAGCCTCCCGCTCAAACAGTTTGAGATTTTCCCAGGTGAAGTCTGGCCCAAACAAAAGAAGTTTTAGAACGACTAGTTCTTGCTGTGCTAAGTCAGTCGCTAAAAACGTTCGCCTGCCAACTTGACGGCCTAATAAAGACTGTACCTGGTAGCGGTCGCCGAAAATTTGGTGAGTGAGTTGCTCCATAATTTCAGCCTCAGTTTTTGTGAGGAGTTGAGATGAAAAAGAGTCTAACCAGGCGTTTGAGATCCGATTACGCGACGACGACTGCACCAGAGATGGACGGCGGCACATTGTGCAATTTGCACTCGCGATTACCCGTCAGCTGGCAGGGGCAAGGCGCTTGAAGCGCTGAGGAATTTCACCAGCATGGTTGCGACCTGAAAATATCTCTTATCCCAGAATGATAAATAATGAATGAGTAAATCCTATTTATTTATCATTTGATTGTCAAGTAAATCCTGGTTAATGATGAGTAAAGCCTATTTTTGGCATGGATTTGCCGAAAATGCATGTCTTTTGGCTGCGCTAAGTAAGATAGAGTTTGAGTTACCGTTTGATCGCGACTTCATGGCTAAGCCCTCCCTCACCGCCTCCCCCACAGGAATTGAGACTGCCCATCAGGCCCTCCTGAAAGCCGGATGGACCCAAAAACATCTCGTGGCGCTGGTCGGTTGCAGTCGTCAGCCCATTACCAAGTTTTTTCAGGGCGAAGCGGTTTCCCAGAACATCTTTATACGGGTGTGCGAACAATTGGGGCTGAACTGGCAAGAAATTGCTGGGTTGGTACCGCCTTCTGTAGCGCGATCGCACCTTAGCCCAACCCACTCCGTTAACTCTGATTTGGGTAGTCTCAGTGCGCTGGTGCAAACCTTGCGCCAAAAGCTGTACGCCAGTGTGCAAGAGCGTTGCGGCACGATGCGCGTGCTGGATATGTCATATCCCATTCAGGTGAACGACATTTACACCAGCGTGAATGTGCTGGAGCAAATCACTGGACGCCGCCACCAAACCCTAGATGAGTTGCTACAAGCCTGCGAGACCGAAGATTTTGATCGGTTGGGGCTAGGTAGGGTGGCTGAAGAACGAGTGCCTGCGCTGGATGCCGTCAAAACCTACAAAAAGTTAATTATTTTAGGGAAGCCAGGTGCGGGTAAAACCACGTTCTTAAAACATTTGGCGATTCAGTGTAATGAAGGGCAATTTGAACCCGATCGCCTGCCGATTTTTGTCACATTAAAGGACTTTGCTGAAGCGGAGGGTAAACCTAATTTTTTGGAGTATATCAGCCGCGATTTAAATCATTATTTACCTGCCGATCTCGCGATCGCTCAGGATCACTGGATAGATGACTTTTATCAAGTCTTTGCAGCGGGTAGGGCTTTGATTTTGCTCGATGGATTGGATGAAGTGCGATCGGAAGATCACCCCCGAGTGATCAAAGAAATTCGCAGCTTTTCCGAACAGTTTCGCCACAATCAGTTTTTGATAACCTGTCGTATCGCCGCCTGGGACTACGTCTTTGAAAAATTCACCGAAGTGGAGGTAGCTGATTTTGATGATGAGCAAATTGCTATCTTCGCGTCTAAATGGTTTCAGCTACATACCATTCCCCCCAAGCGCTTTCTCCGAGAGCTTGAGCAGCATCCTCCGATTAAGCAACTGGCCACCAGTCCACTACTGTTAACGCTGATTTGCCTGGCGTTTGAAGAGTCGGGTGGTTTCCCAAATAGTCGATTCGAACTCTATAAAGAAGGCGTTGATGCCTTGCTAAAAAAATGGGATGCTAAGCGGGGTATTCAGCGTGATCAGGTGTACAAAAACCTATCACACTTGCGTAAAGAAGACTTATTAAGTTACATCGCTCTCGTTACCTTTCAAAGAAAAGATTATTTCTTCAAACAAGCGATCACTGAGCAGTATATTGCCGATTATATTTGTAACTTATCTGAAGCCGATGAGCCGGAAACGCTACAGATTGATAGTGAGATAATCCTGCGTTCTATTGAAGCGCAACATGGGCTGCTAATTGAGCGCGCCAAGGGTATTTATTCCTTTTCTCACCTGACGTTTCATGAGTACTTTACGGCACGAGAAATTGTGCAGAACAGCCGATCGCTCGAAACGGCACTGCAAAACCTAGCGGCGCATGGATCTGACAAGCGCTGGCGCGAAGTGATCTTGCTGGCGACAGAAATGCTGCGCGACGCCTCGCTGCTGCTGGGGCCGCTAAAGCGGACGCTTGATCAATTGCTGGCTGGGTCAGAGCGGTTGCAGCAGTTTTTGCAGGAGGTGTGCGATCGCGCTGCCGCTCCCGAATTTGCTGACTTCAAACCCGCTGCAGTACGGGCCTTTTGCTTCGACATTGATTTTGATATTGATGAAAACCGTACCGTCGCCCTAGCCATTGATCGCACCGCCAATCGCCTGGTTTGCGCTAGCTTTCTCACCCGCATGATGGATGAAATCAGTCTGGCTGAAGCGATTGCCATCACCCAAGCCTATGATGAGAATGTGACTGACCCGACCGCCAAAATTACGGCAGCCCCTTCGGCCAATGCGGTGATGCTAATTGCCATCAATATTGCCCTTGGCTCTCGCAGTCTGGATGCCAGCGAACGCGACACCCTGAAAATGCTGTTGCAGCGGCTCAAAGGACACTCGGAGGACGATGAAACCGTGAGAGAAATTGCCGACAAAGCCCGAGAAGTCGCCAAACATCGGCATCACATCGGGCGATCGTGGCAGTTCACCCCCGCCGAGAAAGAACAGCTCAAACAGTATTACCACACCACCCAGCTCTTGGTGGAATGCCTCAATAGCGATGGCTGTATGCTCTCTCCTAAGGGACGCCGAGAATTGCAGGCAGCGCTATTTGCACCGATCGCAGCTCCTCAACCTCCGAAACATTTGTTATGACATTGAAGCTCTTTTCCGTTCACAGTCCCCACTGTCAAGATTTGAGCCACGGTATTTTGCCCGCCACGCTCAGAAGCTGGCAGCAAACAACGCTTCAGCTTTCATCAACGGGCACTCATTTTGGCTATGTCTTTCAAGGCGAGGCTAAACTGCACCGGGGCGATCGCTCAGCTCAGCCACCTTTTCCCCTGCAAGCTGGCATGTACTTTTGCTTACCCGCAGCGGGCGTTCTCGACGGCACCACCTCAGCCGGAATCGTGATTACGTGCCCTGACTATGCTGGCGTGTTTAGTTTAGGAGGGCCAATTGAAGAGCGGGGACGCTTGGCCTATATCAACGGCGGCACTAATAGCGTGTTGATTCCGCCGCCCCTGCTGGGAGAGCCTTGCCTGCACGCCATGTATCTGCCACCTCAAATTGAGCAAACTGCACACACTCATCCCAGCTACCGCATCGGCATTGTGGTGGGTGGTGAGGGGTATGTTGAGACGCCAGAAGGGGGTGATGCGATCGCACCGGGGGATATTTTTTTTATTCCGGCAGACTATGAGCATCGGTTTTGTACAGGCGACAAGGGCTTAACGGCTGTCGTCTTTCACCCCGATAGTGAAGCCGGATTTTCCCATCGTGATAATCCCATGCTGCGACGCACCCTCGTCGAGGGTGTTAGCGCTTCTGCTTTGCCTCATTTGCAGACCCCTATCTTTGAAGGATGCTGAATCAATTGACTTGCTTGGCTGTGCAGTCTAAACCTGCATCAGTTGGAGATCGCTATACTAGGCGTAGCGGCGCTTTATCACGTTATTTTGTGCAATCGTTATGCCATCTAAGACAACGCTTGTGGGTCTCAAAGCGGATCATTTTCGTCATCCCCTCGATTTA
The DNA here is from genome assembly GCF_057732415.1 of Thainema salinarum CENA647. NCBI lineage: Bacteria > Bacillati > Cyanobacteriota > Cyanophyceae > Leptolyngbyales > Leptolyngbyaceae > Thainema > Thainema salinarum. The sequence continues at coordinate 3,414,714 of NZ_JBYJZJ010000022.1, read as the reverse complement.
GAAGCCACCCATTCACTGAAGCAGCTACCAGGACTAGACTTATTGGTTCGCAGCTTGATTGGTTCTGTGGGTGAGCAAGTTTTTCAGATTGAAAACCTAGCCTCTGGAGTGCGAGTTGGTGAGAATCAGCTTCCTCAGCTCCATCATTTGCTGATAGATGCCTGCAAGACGCTTGATTTAGAGCCACCCGAACTGTATGTGCGGCAGCATCCTGTTCCCAATGCCTATACATTTGCCATGCGGGGTAAGCAGCCGTTTGTGGTACTGCATACGTCGCTGATTGATTTACTGACGCCGGAAGAGACTCAAGCGGTGATTGCCCACGAACTGGGCCATCTCAAGTGTGACCACAGCGTTTATTTGACGCTAGCTAATTTAATTACGCTGGCGGCAGGCCAGTTACCGATGCCGTGGGGCGGACTGCTAGCCGACAACCTACAGGCCAGTATTTTGGAGTGGGTGCGCTGTGCTGAGTTCACCTGCGATCGCGCGGCTCTGCTTGCCACTCAAAATTCCAGAGTCGTCGCCTCAGTACTGATGAAGCTAGCGGGTGGTTCACCAACGCTATCATCTCAGCTCAATTTAGACGCATTTTTGGAGCAGGCTCGCTCCTACGACGACATCAGCAAATCCGAAATTGGCGAAATGCTGAAGCAAGTTCGTACCCGTGATTTGACGCATCCAGTTCCGGTACTGCGAGCACGTGAAATCGATCGCTGGGCTAGCACCCAAGACTACGAGCGACTGCTGCGGCGAGACCTCACGGTTAAATCGAATCGTAGCGACGACAAGACAGATGCCGCCACAATGTCCGGCGGTTGGCGCAATTGGTAAATTCTCCTCGTTAGGCCAAAAAGGTAATGCGCTGCGCTTTTGTCCGTGAGTTAAGCTTACGCGGCAAAACATCATTCCTTCACTCGTATTACGCCGGTACTTGAACTTGTGTTTTCCCCGACAGGCCAAAGACATCGTGAATTGCTTTCAGTGCTTTGGCTCCGTCCATTTCGCTGACGACGCAGCTAATCTTAATTTCCGATGTGGCAATCATTTGGATGTTGATTTGCTCGGCAGCGAGGGCGCGGAACATTTTTGCGGCCACCCCTGGTTGGCCCACCATGCCAATGCCGACGATACTCACCTTGGCAATTTCGGCATCGACAGTAACGTCGGCATAGCCCATTTCCGTAGCCATATCGACCAGTACCATACGTGCTTCTTCGGCATCGGTCTGGGCTACAGTGCAGGCAATATCGCGGGTGGCAATACCATTCACTAGTCGGCAGCGCTGCGACTGAATAATCATGTCAACGCTGATGTTGCGATCGGCCAGCAGTTTAAAGATGCGGGCTGCCATACCGGGTTGATCCGGTACATGCCGGATGGCAAGACGGGCCTGCTTGAGATCCAGTGCAGCTCCTCGTACAGGTGGATGCTGAGTAGTGGACTGAGCAATCGGCGGCGTCATTGACGAGCTTTTGACATCAAAGGTTTGGCAGAGAGCGGCAATTGCGCGATCGCAATCGGCTACATCAATCGCACAGCTTACCTTCACTTCTGAGGTGGAAATCATCTGAATATTAACGCCCGCTTCTGCCAGAGTGATGAACATCTGCGCTGCCACACCGGGACGACCAATCATGCCTGCCCCCGCAATGCTGACTTTGGCCATCTTCCGATCGACCATGACCTCCGCTTCTGCACTTGTCGGATCAGTGGAGTTGCGCAGAACAGGTGCGATCGCAGCTGCCACCGCTTCCGCCCGATTCAAGTTGTTGCGTACGACTGTAAACGCGATGTCGTTGGTGTTGCCTTCATGAATCGACTGAATAATTAGGTCAACGTCTAAATCCTGCTGAGCAATTTCACCAAAGAGCTGCGCTGCCACCCCCGGTCGGTCAGGAATGCGGAGCAGCGCCACCTTCGCCTGATCGGTATCAAACTCTACGCCATCAACTGGATGAGTAATCTCCAAGCCCTCTAGGGGACGCGGTTGCGGCACGGGCGAAACCACCCGTGTTCCCGGATCATCGCTCCAGCTTGAACGAACGACCAAATCAACCCCATAGTTGCGAGCAATTTCCACTGCGCGAGGGTGTAGCACCTTGGCACCCAAGCTAGCCAGCTCTAGCATTTCATCGCAGGTGATTTCAGTCATCAACTGTGCTTCTGGCACAATGCGCGGATCAGTGGTGAGAATGCCCGGCACATCGGTATAAATTTCACAACAGTCGGCCTGGAGTGCCGCCGCCAGTGCCACAGCTGAGGTGTCGGAACCGCCTCGACCCAGCGTGGTGATTTCCAAATTGGGCGTGTTGCTGATTCCCTGGAATCCGGCCACCACCACCACTTTCCCTTCATTCAGATGTTGGGTCAGGCGATCCGTCTCAATTTTCAAAATGCGGGCACGGGTATGTTCAGCTTCGGTGACAATTCCCACCTGAGCACCCGTCATCGAAATGGCTGGCTGGCCGATTTCCTGCAGCGCCATGCTGAGTAGCGCAATCGAAACCTGCTCGCCGGTGGAGAGCAGCATGTCCATTTCTCGCCGACTGGGATTTGCAGAGATATCGTTAGCGAGTTTAACGAGGCCATCGGTTGTTTTACCCATTGCCGAGACGACGACGACAACGGTGTTGCCTGCGTCAGCGGTGCGTTTGACTCGCTGTGCTACGGCTTGAATACGTTCGACGGTACCGACGGAGGTGCCTCCAAATTTTTGGACAATGATAGCCATGATAAGTAAACAGGTTGCGTTAGTCTGAGCGTGTCCTCATATCATGCCAGATGGGTGAGATCGAAATCCCTCAATTTGGCAGTAATTCACATCTTTATAGTTTGCAAAGCCACTGCAACTCCTTACAGTTTGCATCGCTACATAGTGGTACATAGTGTAGAACTGCGATCGCAGTTTAGATTCATCTGTCAATCATTACCTGACGAATCTTAACGATCTGGCTACTCACACTAGCAGCTTGATGTTCCCGCAAAGTATCCCGTTACACCAACTGGAATATTGGAATCTGAGCAAAAAAAGTGGCCACTTATCCAGATACCGTGTGGCAGAGTAGCGATTGATCAGCGATTAATGGCGTCATGAGAGTCTACAGCGGCTAATCCTGTTAGTTCTGCTGAGCATCTTTATGTACCAAGGCTTTATGTACCAAGGTGGGTGATACCAGCCAAAGATAAACGTACCCAGCCTGTTCCAACCTGTGTGCCACAAACAGAATTGCCCCTAAATTCCCTAACGATACATCGGCCTAGGGAAATTACGGATCACCGTAGGGAAACACCTGATTTACCGACCATTTCGGCCAACGTCATACTTTGTAAAACAGGTTCAAATCCTGACCAATTGCAGAAGTCTCACGCATCGATATAGTTGCGCTCCTCCACCTGTGAAAAATTTGGACACAACATTCCCCGTTTTCACGTCACTCACTGCAACGGGGCATCTGTTCAAATCAACCATGTTGTTCAGAATCATATCCAGAATCAGAAGGGGGCCGTGTGAGACAGTTTTGCCGGAATATATTGACCAACCCACAGATGACCCGAACCTATGCGATCGCACTTGGACTATCATCTACGTTCCTAACATTGGCTGGAGCCTTACCATCAGTCGCCCAAACTGCCGCTAACGGTCAGTTTTTCCAAAACCGGGGAGAAATTATTTTCCAGAATCCCGTCAACCGCTCTGCCGGAGCTAATTATCAGAGCAACCCATCCGCTACAGGGCAACGCCCGGCAAGGGTCTATAACTCAGCGGTATATCAACGCGGGGAACGCCTACGCGAGTTTTCATCTCAGTCGGTTGATCAAAATTCCAGCTATCAAAATTTTACTGATCAAAATCAGTCAGGCTACGGTCAATCGGTTTATCAAAATCCAGCGACTGCCCGCCAGTCTGCTTATAGCCAGTCCGGTTATACACAAGGTTATAGTCAGTCCGGTTACGAGCAGCTAGACTATGGTCAGGCAAACTATGGCCAACTGACTGATCAAAATTCGACCTACTTAAATCAAGTTAATCAAGCTCCTGTTTATCAGAATCAGGCGAGCTATCAAAATCAATCCATTTATCGTCAATTGGGTAATCAATCAGGCCTCCGCCAACCTACCTATCAGCCGTCAGCCTCTAGTCAGTCTATCTATCAACCAACAGCCTCCCAGCCCACCACCTTTAATCAATCAGTCTATAGGAACCAATCTAATCCAGGGGCTGCACTTTTAAGCCGTCCATCCCAATCTTTCCCCCGTGCAGGTACGATGCGCGTCACCACCGAAGCAACTGAACGGGTAGGGTCAGAGCTAACAACGACTGTATCCACAGTAGCGCCATCGGCTGTGTCCCCATCTCGCGTTACAGAAACAGAAACCGCGTTTGTGCGACCAACTCCGAGGATGGAGTCTCCTGTGATGCCTACGTATGACGCATCTGTAATTGATTATTTTTTGGAAATTGCAATGGGGGCTGAGTTTAATAACAGTGCAGAAGTGGTGCGCAAGTGGGAATCAGACATTCGAATTCGAGTCAACGGCAACCCAACGGCTGCCGATCTGCAAACGCTGCGCAGCATCGTTGATGAAATCAACGGCATGAACTTAAGCATCCGGATGCAAATCGTGGATCAAAATCCCAATGTCGAAATGTATTTTGTGCCAGAGCAGCAGTTCAGCCGCTATGAACCGAACTATCGTCCTGTGAACATGGGCTACGCCTGGGTGCGCTGGAATAACTACCGGATTTCCAGTGCCAGTATTTTGATTTCAACAACGGGGGTCAATCAGCAAGAGCGATCGCACTTAATTCGCGAAGAATTGACCCAGGCAATGGGCCTCTTGCAAGACTCCTATCGCTATCCAGACAGCATTTTCTACCAGGGCTGGACGGATACGACGGCTTATACAGCGCTTGACCGCAAAGTGATTCAGCTACTCTACAGCCCAATGATCCAAGCTGGCATGTCGAGAGCGCAGGTAACGGCTGCGTTGAACAGTGGTTCGAATATGGCAGGTAATGCTTATTCACCGAGTTCAGTCCGCCGCTAGGAACGCAGTACACACTGGTTGATCCCAGTCTACGTATAAGAACACAATTATTTTTTGAAACGTTTGCATCCGCAGATGCTCCATCATATTTAGATCAAAAGAATGGGGTGGGTAGCTTCGGCTACCCACCCCATTCTTTGCAGCAATTCATAATTATTGTCCGAGGACTGCTGCACCTTCGTAGAAGTAGATACCCGCAATGCAGCCTGTCATTAAGGTGGCTAGCGTACCAGCCCACAGTGCTTTCCAGACAATCTGGCTAATGTCCTTGCGGCGAGAGGGAACCAGACCCGCTAAGCCGCCAGCAAAGATGCCCACCGAGGCAATGTGAGCGAATCCACAGAGCACGTAGCTGACGACGAGCATAGCGCGATCGCTAATTGCATCAGCCGCTGATAGCTCAGCCAGCCGTTGATATGGCGGAATCGCCGTGAGTAGCAACCGCTGACCAATCAAAACAGAGGACGTCCAAAGCTCTTGCCACTCCAGCGAGACGCCCGTTAGGAACGTCAGCGGTAAGAAAATCATACCGAGAATGTTTTCAATTGTAATGAGGCTGAAGAATTGGCCAATGGCTTGAAAGACACCAACGGGGCTACTTGATAAGTTGGCCAAGCTATCAAACAGCATGTTGACGAGTTCCACTAGACCTAAAATTGCGATCAGCACAGCGGCAATGCCCACCGCCATCTTGACGCCGTCCAGTGCGCCCAGGATCAGACTATCCATTGGGCTGGGCCGATCAACTTCGTCATCAACTTCCTCAGGGATGCTGCCCAGCGTTTTGGGCACATCCTTTTCGGGAACGAGAATTTTGGAGACTACAAAGCAGGCTGGAATCGTTAAAATCGATGCTGACATCAAGTGTCCGGTGATGGCTGGAAACGTCGGTCGCAAAAAACTAGCGTAGAGCGCCAATACGGTAGAGGCAATCGAGCCAAAGCAAGAGGTGAGAATCGCACACAGCTCGCTGCGGGTCATGTCAGCCAAGAAGGGCTTAATTGCGATCGCAGATTCAATCCCGACAAAAATATTGGCGGCACCCGCCATCGATTCCGCCCCGCTAATCCGCAGTGTGCCGCGAAACAGCTTGGCAAACACCCGCACAATCGGCTGAATGATGTGTAGCCGATACAGCAAGCTAATCACTGCTGAGAAGAAGATAATTTGGGGCAGGAGCCGAAAGGCCACAATGTAGCCCATATTCAAATTTGCGGCTCCGAGCCGATCGCCAGGCACGGGGACGTAGGCAGGCGTAATGGCACGCGCAATCCAGCGTCCGGCCAGTACTGGCCCCGGCGCATTACCGGGTACGGGGACAAACAGATCAGAAAACAGAAATCGCGATCCGGCCTCCGATGCATCAATGACTGCATTCAGCAGATCATTCAGATACAGCACAATGTCTCGTGAGCCGGGAATGCGAAAGACTAACGCGCCAATCACAAGCTGTAGCCCTACTCCCCAGGCAATCATCCGCCAGGGGACGACACGTCGATCTTCTGACCCTAGCCAAGCCACAAAGCAAAGGCCAAAAATGCCAATAAAGGAAAGGGCGTTTAGCATAAAAACCTATCGTTTTTGAGGTTAGATTGCGCTGATCCCAAGTCCGCTAAGTTGTTGCAAAATTCAGATCCGCAGTCCCACAATAATCTGAGACTTTCAAACTGCAACCAGGTTTTAAAACTTTGATACGTCTTTAGATGGATAGAGAAGGTGGAATCGTGATCATGTGTTGCAAGTTGCGATCTCAATCAGGGATTTCGGTACAATCGGACAACTTTTACTGAGAAGATAAAAGTAAGTTTGTACTTTAGGCTTGTAATGTTTTGTACTTTACAGATATTGTTTGGCACATAACAACTCACTCAGTAAGTAGGTTGGCATAAATAAACGCATTTAAAACCGGGGGAGCGCCCCGGAGGGGCGCTCCCCCGGTTTTTTAGATATGCATTTACTCATGTGCAGCTACTTAACAAATCACACAACGGATCACACAGCGGATCAGACAATTGGTAGGTTCGATTGACAAGCTCGACATGACTTCAACCCAGCAAACGGTGCGGCTGCCCGATCAGCGCTGGCATATTCATCCGCCTCAGTTGGCTCAGGCCAATCTGCTGGGGCAAAATGCCCTGTTGTCGCCGCTGCTGGCTCAGGTGCTGCTGAATCGGGGCTTTACCACGCGGGAAGCGGTCGATGAATTTTTGCATCCCGATAAGCAACTGCTGCCGTCGCCGCTGGAGGAGTTTCCGGATCTGGTGGTGAGTTTAGAGCTGCTGCAAACTGCGATCGCAAATCAGGAGAAAATCGCTATCTGCGGCGACTACGATGCGGACGGTATGACCAGTACGGCTCTTCTGCTCCGAGCACTGCGATATCTAGGTGCCGATGTTGATTACGCCATCCCCAGCCGCATGGCTGAAGGCTACGGCATCAACGAGCGGATCGTGGAGGAGTTCCACGCGGAAGGGGTGCGGCTGATTCTGACGGTGGACAACGGCATTGCCGCCTATCAGCCGATTGCGCGGGCGCGTGAGCTGGGTCTGAACGTAATCATCACCGATCACCACGATGTGCCGCCGGAAATTCCTCCAGCCAATGCGGTTTTGAACCCCAAGCTAATCGATCCAGAGTCACCCTACTGGGGCGTGGCGGGTGTGGGTGTCGCTTACATCCTGGCCGTCTGTCTGGCGCAGGAAATGGGCAAGACGACGGACTTGACCGCGCCGTTATTGGAATTATTCACACTGGGCACGATCGCTGACCTAGCACCGCTGACCGGGGTGAATCGCCGCTGGGTGCAGCGGGGGTTGCGTCTGCTGCCCAAGTCGCGGATTACGGGTATTCAAGCACTGATTCAGGTTTCAGGACTGGGTGGTGCCCAGGGCAGCTTGAAACCGGAAGCGATTGGTTTTCGGCTTGGCCCCCGCATCAATGCGGTTGGTCGAATCGCCGATCCGCAGGTGGTGATTGACCTACTGACCACCGATGACGAAGGGGTGGCGCTAGAGCGGGCCATGCAGTGTGAACAGATTAACCGCCAGCGTCAGATCCTTTGCGAACAAATTGAGCAAGATGCGATCGCACTTTGCGAAGCGGGCCGAGATCAAATTAAGCAAAATCGGGTGCTGCTGCTGGTTCACGAAGGCTGGCATCATGGCGTGATCGGTATCGTCGCCTCGCGATTAGTGGAGCGCTACGGCGTGCCCGTGTTCATCAGCACGTTCGAAGATGGCGAGGAGGGAGAACCCGCCCAGATTCGCGGTTCAGCACGGGGCATTCCAGAATTCAACGTCTATGAAGCGCTGCACTTCTGCGATGACCTGATGACCAAATACGGTGGCCACCGCGCGGCTGGCGGGTTTACCTTTGCGGCTGACCAACTGGAGGCAGTGCGATCGCGCTTGATCAAGTTTGCCCATCAGTATCTGGAACCAGAACTGCTGAAGCCGCTGGTGAATATTGATGTGCAGGCGGATTTGGCCGATTTGACGCTGGATTTATATCAGCAAATTGATCAGCTTCATCCCTGCGGCATCGAAAATGCCGAGCCGATTTTTTGGACGCCCAACGTGCGGATCATTGAGCAGCAGCAAATTGGCCGCAGCCGCGATCATCTAAAAGTCACTGTGGCGCAGGGCGATGAGCGAGGAGCTGAGCCAGTCTCAATAAAAGCGATCGCATGGCGCTGGGGTGAATATTGTCCGCTGCCAACGCAGTTAGATATCGCCTATAAGCTAAAGCTGAATGAATGGCAGGGCCGACAGTCGGTGGAGCTGGAACTGGTCGGCGTCCGGTTGCCGCAAGCGCTAACCAGCGGTTCGAAGGCGACTTCTACAGTAAAGAAAACCAAGGGTAAAAGCTCAGCCAAGAACGGCAGTAAGCCGCTGCAAATCTCGTTGCCGACGATTCATGCCGACGAAACTTCAGATGGTCTGGATTCCGGTGAGTTGACCGATCTCGGCATAGATGAGAACGGCAAGTCGCTCTGGACGCGGGTTGATTTCTACTACAACAAGCGCCACTACGAGTGCAGTTTGTCGCAGGTTGACCCCCATAATCCAGCTTCCAAGGAACTGCGCATCCGCAATCCGGAAGGTCAGGTACTTGCGATTCAGCTCCAGCAGCGCCGGGGACTGTTGGGTAAGCGACGTGAAGAAGCTAAAGAAGTCGATGTTTCCCATCCCCACTACTTCAACCTGATTCGGGCCGCGCTGGATGCCCTCCAGCTCCGCCAGAAAACGCAGATCCTGCTCGAAAAAGACCAGCTAGTCAGCGAAAAAGATAAGCAGGTGAATATGCTCCAGCAGCAGTTGGCCCTGCTGGAGGAAAAAATCAACCAGCTTTCGACCGCTCAGCAGCAGCGGTTCCGCAACCTGCAAAGTGAGTTGCATATGCAGGAAAGCGCCATCCGCAGTCATGAAGCCCATATTGCTGAGCTGCAAACCCAGCTAGAGCAGAGTGGAGCCAACCTTGATCCGCGCGAAATTCGCCGCAATGTGAAAGAGCAGCTCGGAGATGCCATTTGGCGGCAGCTCCACAACCGCAGCCAGCGCGATCTCTGTGCGGCCCACAAAAACTACATGATGATTCACACCGAGGGCTTCACTTCGCAGCTAGCCGATTACTCGGAAGCGGGTCTGCGACTGGGTTTCGCCGTAGAGCGAGAAATCGTGCAGCCGTTCTTCCGCGATTTGCAGGACTTCCTGCTGGTCAATGGCGGCACTGAAATCGGCGGCCTGCGGCTCAGCCCCAAGAAAAAATACACCCTGGGTATGCTGCCGCCGCTCCTGGCCTCAGAATGGCAGTCCCTCCGCGACGAAAGCCTGAAGCACCGCAGCCAAATTCCTCAAGATAAGCTGTACTGCTCCGTTTCAGCCACTGGTATCAATCGTGCCGATCACAAACTCATTCAGCAGTTCATCGCCGACTGGCAACACCCGATCGCAACCTGGCTCCAGCAAAAAGAAGCCCTCGCTGCTTCCCACATTGACCAAATCAGCAAACTGCGCAACACCGCCGCCCACGCCGAAAGCTTTCTCTATGCGTGGCAGTTCGAATTGTTGCGATCGCTAGTCATGGGTGCCACGCAACAGCAGGGAATTTTTAATGAGATTTACGGGGTTTAACTCAAATAGCGCATTGGTCGCAGGTTACAGCCTGCGACCAATGCGCTATTTATCACCTACGCTCCTTGCCGCAACTTGTCCAACACCGACCGATCCTCTAGCGTTGACGTGTCGCCTGCGATCTCTTCGCCAGAGGCAATTGTCCGCAGCAAGCGCCGCATGATTTTGCCGGAGCGGGTTTTGGGCAGTGCATCGGCAAAGCGAATATCACCTGGACGTGCGATCGCACCAATTTCACCGACCACATGCTGCTTCAGCTCAGCAATCAGCGCATCCGTGGGTTCTTGGTCACCTTCCAGCGTAATAAAGGCGACGATCTCGCTGCCTTTCACCTCATCGGGTTTACCCACGACTGCGGCTTCGGCCACTGCTGGATGAGACACCAGCGCCGACTCAATTTCCATTGTGCCGAGACGGTGGCCGGAAACGTTAATCACGTCGTCTACGCGACCCATCACCCAAAAATAGCCGTCTTCGTCGCGTCGTGCGCCGTCGCCCGCAAAGTAGAGGTACTGACCATCTTTAGGCGGAATGTGCTCCCAGTAGGTGCGACGATACCGATCCGGATCGCCGTAGACGGTGCGCAACATGCTGGGCCAGGGATGACGTACCACCAGATACCCCCCTTGATCGCCCTCCACCGAATTGCCTTCCAGGTCAACAATGTCGGCCAAGATGCCGGGGAAGGGCTTGGTGGCGGAACCCGGTTTGGTGGGAATTGCGCCCGGTAGCGACGAGATCATGATGCCGCCCGTTTCCGTTTGCCACCAGGTATCGACGATGGGGCAGCGCTCTTTGCCGATTACCTTGTGGTACCACACCCAGGCTTCGGGGTTAATCGGTTCGCCCACGGTGCCGAGTACCCGCAGCGAAGACAAATCGCGTGCATTGGGCAGGTGATCGCCCATCTTGATGAAAGCCCGAATCGCCGTCGGGGCGGTATAGAAAATGTTGACGCCGTATTTCTCGACGATGTCCCACATACAGCCCGGATTGGAGGGACGGGGCGCACCCTCGTACATGATGCTGGTGGCACCGTTGGACAAGGGGCCATAGACAATGTAGCTGTGTCCGGTAATCCAGCCCACATCTGCTGTACACCAGTAGACATCGGTATCTTTCAAGTCAAAGATCCACTTGGTGGTCATGTGGGTGTAGAGGTTGTAGCCGCCCGTGGTGTGAACGACGCCTTTTGGTTTGCCCGTGCTGCCGGAGGTGTAGAGGATAAACAGGGTGTCTTCGCTATCCATCGGTTCAGCCGGACAGTCTGCCGAGGCGTCGGCCTGGAGTTCATGCCACCAGTGGTCGCGTCCCGGCTGCATTTCCACGTCTTGCTTGGTGCGCTGCACCACCAGCACGTTTTCTACCGTCGGTGCAGCATTGTCAGCCAGCGCCCGATCTACCTGAATTTTCAGCGGCACCTCTTTATCTTTGCGGAAGCCACCGTCAGCGGTGATCACCAGCTTAGCCTTGCCGTCCACCAGCCGATCGCGCAGCGCCTCAGCACTGAAGCCACCAAAGACAACCGTGTGGGGTGCGCCAATCCGAGCGCAGGCCAACATTGCGATCGCAGCTTCCGGAATCATCGGCATGTAGATGCCCACCACATCGCCTTTGCCGACGCCCAGACCTTTGAGTACATTCGCCATCTGGCACACTTCGTAGTGCAGTTGCGCGTAGGTGTAGGTGCGGGTGTCGCCCGGTTCGCCTTCCCAAATCAGCGCGGCTTTGTTGCGTCGCCAGGTCGTGAGGTGGCGATCCAGGCAGTTGTGGGAAATGTTGAGTTTACCGCCGACAAACCACTTGACGAAGGGGGGCTGCCAGTCCATGACCGTATCCCACTTTTGGAACCAGTCCAGTTCCTCTTCGGCTAGCTTGGCCCAAAACGCCGCTGGGTCGGCCTTGGCCTGCTCATAAAGCTGTTCGTATTCAGCCAAACTCTTGATATGCGCCTGCTGGGAAAAGTCAGCGGCAGGATTAAATAAACGCTTTTCTTGCAGAATCGACTCAATCGCCGGTTGTGTCATTGCTTTAAACCTTTATCTAACTCAAAGGAGGCTACATCAAACCACCTTACTGGTTTTGAAGCGCTGAATGTCATCGTCGTATGGGTTACTTAATCTTTTGCCCAATCTGATCTCACTCTTTAATCTCACCGGGCAATCCTTCCGATGAGGGAGGAGACGATCCAGATCTCACGGAACCATGAAGAATGTGCGATCGCATAAAAACAATTTTGGTAGTCCCCGACGGTCAGGGTTTGGCATACAGGGTTTTACCCGCGCTACACCAATCATGGCCTAGACGTGACTGCTTCAATTTTCAGATTTAGATAGGAGATATCAATCAATATGGCTGACATGACAACTTTAGCAACGAAGCTGGCTGACCTGAAGCTGTTTCAAAACGTCCTAATCGACATGGAACAAAAGCTGATGGCGGCAACCGATGACGAGACGATTCGGAAGCGACTGTCCAACATGCTCGACAGCGATCGCGACAATCTGAGCGTGATTGACCAGGCTATTTCCAAGTCCGGCACCAATGCCCAGCCGCGCGACATTACCCAAAAGCACGCGGAAAAAGTAGGCCAGATGGTTAACGGTTCCGAGCTGACGGAATATGACAAGTTCTTCCAGCTCGAACTGCTGAAGCACCAGCAAACCATGAACGGTTTGGTGATCCACAAGGTCGCTCAATCTCTCAACGACGATCTTCAGGACGCGATGGAGCCGCTGAACAAAGTCAACTTTGAAAACCGCGCTCACCAAGAAGTACTCAAAGGCGTTCTCTACTTCGTCGGTACTCGTGAAATGGCAGGCAAAGAACCCGATATGGGTCTGATCGGCAGCCTGGAACAAGCGATCGCAGCCGTGAAAGGCGCGGTCGGCAGTGCAATCAGCTAGCGCTATTTCGTAACTGACTTTTGAACAACAGTGAAAGAGCGATACGCATTGTGTATCGCTCTTTCACGATCTAAACGCTATGTGTATTCCAGTGTTTAATCCAGTGCAAATCGGCATTAAACCGTCGTCTCATCCGATCAGTCATCAAAAAACTCCAACAGGTCGAAGATAAAATCGCCGACTTCGTGGAGCAAGATAACTGCGATCGCAACAACCGGAACTCCAATTAGAAACAGCAACCATCGGTTTTTGATATTGGGTAAACGGAAGTTCCAGAGCCTTTCGCGTAGCCTGTACGGCAAGTCCACAGGCGCATCTGTAGGTGCATCTAACTGAGCCAACAGGTTTAGAGTTTCTGGATGCTTCAAGTAGTCTTCAACTAGAGCACTCTCACCAATGTAAAAACGGTGATTCTGGCGATCGAGCAGCAAAGCATGTTGAGCAGAATGGTCATAATCGCCAAGCTGATAAGGTGCCAGCAGTGGCTGAATCTGGGGATGAGCACAAAACAGTTGCCAAGCGTGGGCATTGCCCGTGCTGACTGTGTCTCCATCCGTATAGCAAACCTGATTCAGCTGTGGCTCCCAGTACAAGCCCAACCATCGAGCCGAGGTGCGAATGCCCAGGGCTGATTCAAACTGAGCAGGTGGAGTAACGGATAGTGGTTGAAATTGAGGTGAAGAAAGCGTATGAGAATTATTTTCTGTCATCGTCACAACAAGGCTTGAAAGCTTGCAATAGATGGGACATAGAAGTCAGGCGGCTAGTTGACAACGCGACTGCGAATTCAGATTACACCAGCTAGTTGGGTGAGGGTGAGGGTAGCATCTACTGGCGGCTTAACCTCCGGGTGGCTAACTGAAACAAACTGATGCAAGCGCTAATCCAGAGGAATCCTACGCTGTAGCCTGCCAGCACATCGGTTGGCCAATGAACGCCTAGATAAAGACGGCTGAAGCCAATGCTGCTAATCAGCAAAACCGCTAGGCCATAAATCAAATGCTTGTATTCCGCAAAGTGCTGGGCCAGGAGAAAAGCAGAGAACCCGTAGAGAACCATCGACCCTAAGGCGTGGCCACTGGGAAAGCTGTAACTGGTTTCGGTAATGAGCTGAGCCCACAATTGAGGCCGGGGTTTGCTAAAAAATAGCTTTAACCCATTACTCAATACGGCTCCTCCCAAGCAGTTGACGGCAAAGATGACGGCAACTCGCCATCGCCACTGCCACCAAAACCAGATAAACCCGATACAGGTGAGCGGAACAACTACATGAGGATCGCCCAGACGGGTTACAGCTAGCATCACCTGATCGAGTACAGGATTAGAAAACTGGTTGATCCAGAGTAGAACTGATTCGTCAAAGGCAAAGGCTTCCTGTTCCAGTACCTCCTCAGCCAGATTGGCCAATCCGAATAGAAGCAGCAAACAAATCCCTAACCAGACAAACCCAGCGGTTGCCACAAAGGACATTAGTCGGGGATGCACTTCATGTATCCACAACCTGGCCAGTTTTCTGAGATTTTGCTGCATGGGTGATTCCTCCGCTATCTGTAGCGTTAGTCAGCTTACTGATTGCACCGAATATCGTTAATTTTCGATGACGCAACAATCTGACTTGCCCTAATCACAAGCCTTGCCGATATGGCAATCAGCACGTGATTAGCATGGTACAGGACTAGCTTCCATCGGCAGTTACCTCCGGCCTCTATGTGCGATCGCAGTTCCAGTTGATGGATCAATGTCGATCATGCCGCCAAAAAGTAACATGAAGGTTTCAAAGCGCAAGAGTTGTGCCGATTGCTTGGTACGGGGTGATCTTGACATCAAAAAAGGGTTTCTGTGCTCAGTGTTCAGTAGAACTAAACATCCAACTACAGAAACCCGGTTCCTAGAGTTCAGAGAAAATTATTTCGTTACGTCATGCTTTTCGTTAACTTGGCGGAGCTGTCGAGGCCGACAGGGGGTGCCCCAGCAGATTTGCTGTTCTGGCTGATCGCTGAATACCGTGCTTCTGGCACCAATCAGGGCATTTGCTCCAATCACCACACCGGGGCCGATAAAACAATCTGCGGCGATCCAGGCTCCATTGCCAACTGCGATCGCACTTGTCTCCAAATTAAAGGTTGGATCTTGGCTGTTGTGGCTACCCGTGCAGAGATAGGTGTTTTGCGAAATCACGCAGTGAGCGCCAATCCAAATCTTGTCTAGGCTGTACAGCACGACATCATCGCCAATCCAAGAATAGTCGCCGATGGTCACTTTCCAAGGATAGGTAAACCGAGCCGTAGGCCGAATTGCCACGCCTTGACCAATTGTGGCTCCAAACTGGCGCAGCAGCCAGCGGCGCGGCGTATGGGCCGAGTGCGGAGTCAGCGGAAACACCACGGCCTGAACCAGCCACCACAGCAGGATATACCAGCCGGGGCGACCCCGATCAAACCAGGATTGGTCATACTGGCGCAGATCAACCAGCGGCGGCGCATCCAGTTTGGGACGCTGCGATGAAGAAAGCGACGGATCAGCAGTCATCGGAACAATCTCGTAGAGTGGATTTCGTAGGTTGGTGTCGAGCTTGTGAGATCTAACAACCCCTTGCAATCGTTGGGTTTCGCGTTGCTCAACCCAACCTACAGACTCATCAAATGTGGATTGGGTGGGCACTGCCCAACCTACAGACTGATTTAAATCATCTGCAATATTGCTGTAGCTGTTCACTTTATTTGATCAGTTCGCGATATCTCATCATGCAGTCAACTGAAATTAATACAGCAATGATATTGATTCCCCATAATGCTTTCGCTTGATGCCAAAACTTAAGGCGAATACTTATCCCTAAAACTAATACTGTTGTTAACCAGATGATCCACATACCTAGTGCAGCAACCAATTCACCATCCGTACTACAGTCTAGTATTGAATTCTCGTATTCATTAAAAGGCGTATTCGCTGCCAACCACCACCACAGTAGCCAAAGCAGTAGAACAATGCGGATCAACAACTGAATCGAAAATTTGGCTATTTTCACTTTTTACAGTTGCTCCCCAAACTAAATGTGAAACCTCACAGGTACATTATTCAAACCTTGCACCAAAACCCAGAAGAATGATTTTGCCGCCGCATTGCGGCGGCAAAATCATTCCTTCAAGTTCTCAATGCGTAAGGCGCAAAACATGAATCTGTTAACCTATGAAGATTTTTCGGGGCCTATGGTTATGAAACTGTGTTGGCTTGGCTCGGTGCTGCCTCTGAACTCGGTGTCATCGACTCTGCTACATTTGTGGTGGCCTCTGTGGTAGCCCCACCAGGCGTTACATTCAAGCGGCCATTAAACTGGCGCAATTCAAACAGCTTAACGCCGATTTGGTACTCGTACTGGCTAATCAACCGCGCATAAGTGTAGCCCGCAAAGCCATCCAGAAAGCCGCGCTGCAGGATGTACACCAGGATGAATCGTAAAAACGGTTTGAACGGCAACCGTACCCAGATCTTCTTCAGGAAGCGCTTCCGCTGCACCGCATCGCCCAGCAGGTTTGCGCCAATTGTGTCCTGTTCACCCATGCCGGTCAGCAGGTTGAGATAAACCCGAGCTTCCCAGTTGGAGTAGCGATTGTGGCGTGCCAGCCACTGGTACATGTCCCGATAGTCTTCGTGGAGCATGTCGTGCTTCAGATAGCCAACTGGCCCATCCAGTACAACGTGCTCATGCACTTCGTTATCGCCCGTGTTGCGAATTTCCTCGGTTTTTAGGTTCTCGTAGCGCCCCTTGGCATGGCGGAACAGGCGCAGATTCCAGTCGGGATAGCGTCCGCCGTGCCGCAACCAGGTGCCCAGGAAAAAGATGCGGCGATTCAGGTAGTAACCACTGTGCTGCTCGTTTTGAATTGCGATCGCAATTTCGTCCCACAGTTCTGGGGTGATTCGCTCATCGCAGTCTACGATCAGCACCCACTCGTTGCTGAACGGCAGATTATCGAGTGCCCAGTTTTTCTTTTTCGGCCAGCGACCGTTGAAGTGAAACTGAACCACCTGAGCGCCATAGCGTTCTGCGATCGCGCAGGTTTCGTCGGTGCTTTGGGAATCGACCACAAAGACTTCATTGGCTCTAGCGACGCTCTCTAGGCAAGCGACGAGATTTTCCTCCTCATTTTTGGCAGGAATCAGCACAGAAACCGGGAGCTTGGCAAATGATTCAGTCATAATCTCAGTTAGAACGTTGGCTAGAAAAACGGGACTTTGGGTTATTTATCTTTACCCAAGATTCCCGCGATCGCAGCAAAACTATACGCAAGGTGGCAACTTTTACAAAATTCCGAAATTTGATTATGGTTTCCTAACGTTTATACAACCTGCATACCGGGACATCTGTAGGGGCGATGCATTGGGCCGTACATTTCGATACGGACACATCCATTTTGCCCCAATACATTTCCCTTGCAACCCAGCGCGTCGCCCCTAGGATTTTTTCTCGTTGCCAAACATCATTCCGGCAACAGCCGATCGCAGATATCCCACCTGCCCATAGGCAAATACTAAGTTCTCGAAGCGCTCAGCCGGATCAGAGAAATACTTCACCGACTTGTACAGCCCGCGCAGGATGTACTCGCTACCCTGCCGCATTTGTAGCCAGCCTGAGCGCCCGGCTAACTGCTCCCGGTAGCACTCGCTAATGCCCTGCCACCAGCCTCGCCGCAGGAACCAGCCCCGCTGTAGGCGCTCCGGTGCCACGTTATGCGCGACGATAGCATCCGGTAAGTAAAACACCTGCCAGCCCAGCGTCAGCGCCAGCTCGGTCATGTGTAGCTCTTCGTTGGACAGCAGGTTTTTACCCACCCGACCTAAGTTGGGGTCAAAGCCACCAATCTGCTCTAGAAACGAGCGGCGGATCGAATAGTTCAAACCGCGCGGCGTCAGTCCTGGTTCGGTAATCGACATAGGCTGATCGCCCAGGTCATATAGTCCCAAATTGCCTGCCAGCCCATCTGACAGCCAGGCTGGCGCAGACTGATTCGGCGGCCAGATCAGCGTCACTTTTCCACCTGCGATCGCAAGTTTCTCATTGGCCTGATACGCCTGATAAATTGTCTCCAGCCAGGTCGGACTCGCTTCGGCGTCATCGTCGAGGTAGGCCAAAATTTCACCCTGAGCGGCCTGAGCACCTGTGTTTCGCGCCACCGATAAGCCCAAGTTCGGCTCGTAGACGTAATGTAATCGGGGATCAGCTAACCGTTCTTTGACGATGTCCGAAGTGCGATCGCAGGAGGCATTGTCCACCACGATTACTTCAAATCCGGCAAACTGCTGCTTCAGCAAGCTATCAATCGCTGCGCCCAAGTACTCTTCCCGATTATGGGTACAGATAATTGCTGAAATCAACACTGGAGAATCTTGCAATACGTCAGATAAGTCAGCCATAGAGTTTAAGCACAGGTGGAGGATTACAACAGATTCACCTATCGGTTAGGGTTAGCACGACTCAATCCAGTCATTCACGCTCTTACTGGGTGTCAAGTCTGCGATCCATCTTTCAGTCAACCAATGTCAATCAAACGTCAATCAAACGTCATGCTCAGCTTGCCCAATTTGCCATCAAATGTATCGATGATGATGTATCGATAGCGTGACTATCATCCTGCTCCCCTACTTCCTTTCTCCCCTACTCCCCCGCTCCCCACCCCAATGCTCCCGTATCCAACATAGCCACTGTACAAGTTCTCAAATTATTTCAACTTTAAGTTTCGATGATTCAAACCCGAAAATTTTGTTAAGGTGTGTCGCACAGCGTGAATTTGATCCAGAGTTGCTATTTCTTTCCTGAGTCTTAGCTCAGAATAGGAGAGGTTATGATAACGTGGCTGGAAGATAATGATAGCCGCGTTGAACACAGCTCTAGAGTTGGTTCAGCGGAGGCTTCATTTTGTATTGTTAGGAGGTCTCTGTGGCCACAACTGATCCCATGCCGGAGTATGGAGCAGATAGTAATCAGCAGCTCTCTTTGAATCTTGGGATCGAGAGCTATGTCACGTCTGATGCCATACAGCCCAACAAGGGAAAACTGGGGGCGAACGCATCCGTGGATCTGGCTAGCTTGTCCAATCTGGATAATAAGCCAAATCTGACGAAGCGATTGCGCTGGGGTATTCCGCTGCGCAATGGAGATCTAACGCCACAGGCTCAAATTGAGCGACTGCAAGAACTACAATTGGCCTTGGAAAGTAACCAACAGCAAATGCAAGATGAGCTGAGACAGGCTTATGCTCAAAACCAACAGCAGAGCAAGCGAATTCATCAGCTTGAGCAAGCCCTGGATCAAGCCCTCAGCTACGTGGAAGATTTGCGCCAGCAGGTACAAGATCAGCAGCGGCTCGAAGAACAGCTCGCGATGACGGAGGAGTATGCCAACGTTCAGCAGCAGGCGATTATCCGTCTCAAACAGCGCTTAGCGGAACAATCGGCAGAGCACTTAGCTACAGCTCAGTCCCCACCGAAAGATGTCGAACCCTTCACATCTGCTGCCCCTACCAAGCAAAACTCCATCGCCCGCCTTGATTCTTACAGCCTCTCTTCGGAGTTTGCTGGCGATCTGGCCAAGGTGATTGCGGCGGCTCAAGCTCATATTGAATCTTTGAGTACTGAAATCGAAGAGCGCACCACGTTTCAGGCGCGACTCCAGCACACCTGTCAAGAGATAATGACTGAACGGGATCAGCTCTGTAACCGCATGGCAACGATTGAGCAACAAAATGCTGAACTGCAAGAGCAAATCCTCAAGCAGATGAAGCAGATCAGCGATTATGAGACGGGGCTGCGCCACTGGAAAGAGCGCTATATGGCTACGCAGCAGCAGTTTGGTCAGTTGAAGCAGGTGCTGAAGACGGCTTTGACCCATCCTGCCGCTCATCAAATGTTTGGCCAGAATGCCGAGCAGTTGCTGGCTGAACTGCAAGCCCCAAGCTGGGAACGGGATCTCAATTTGCCAACCTCGCAGCAAACCAGTTTTCAACCCAGTCGCCCTGCTGCTGCTCCTCCCGCTGGTATTCCACCGATGCAGGTTTCAGACTCGCCGTCTTCCGGTCTATCAGATTTTCTGCGGCGATTACGGGGTTCGCCCTAGGGAGAGTTGCGACATCGGTTAGGACATCAGCAAACTCTGAAAGCATTTAAATGCTTGAACCAAATGATTGAACAGCTATAACGCTCCGAGTCATGTACTAATCTTGGAACGGATGAACAGGTAAGGAAACATGGGTAAGAAGTCGAAGGGACAATCGAGTAACCGCGATCGCACTGTCTATTCTGAGTTCGGTTCCGGATCGAGTCAAAACAATCCGGCTTTGCAGCGCGCTGTTCCCGATCTGCCGCCCAACCAGCAAGATTTGCGCGTCCAAGCCTCTCGCAAAGGTCGCGGTGGCAAAACCGTGACAGTGATTACTGGTCTACAGCACTCACCGGATAACCTGAAAGATCTGGCTAAAAAGCTGAAAGCCCAATGCGGTACAGGCGGCACAGTTAAGGATGACACAATTGAAATCCAAGGCGATCACGCCCAAAAGTTGGTGGAAGTGTTGATTAACCTAGGCTACGGTGCCAAAGTTAGCGGTGGCAAATAATTAGCAACGCTGATGAGAACAGCTTGGCGTCGCCAAGCTGTTCTCATCAGCGTTGCTGCCAAATTACGATGAGGTGACGCTGGCCAGAATGGGATTTAGATCTGCCAGATTCACTTGGGGTGCATAGAGCTTCGCTACATATTCAGCCAGCATCCGGTCCGTGTTGAAAATCGGTGCACAGGTGCGAATCGACTGCTTCATCATGTTCACCCAGCCGTTGGGAATGCCGTTTTCGTCGCGATCGTAGTACAGCGGCACAATCTCGGTTTCCAACAGGTGATAGAGCGAATCAGCGTCAATTTGATCTTGCTGCTCCTGGTCACTGGTATGAGCATCTTCACCAATGGCCCAGCCGTTGATGCCTTTGCCGTTGGCATCTTGCAGGTAGCCTTCGCACCACCAGCCATCAAGGACACTACAGTTAATCCCGCCATTTAAGCAGACTTTCTGGCCGCTGGTTCCCGACGCTTCCAGAGGCCGACGAGGATGATTCAGCCACACATCGATGCCATGCACCAGCTTTTGGGCTGTGAACATATCGTAATCTTCGATAAAGGCAACGCGATCGCGCAGGGCTGGATGCTGGCACCATTCTATTAGTCGCTGAATCATCCGCTTGCCTTCCTCATCTGCCGGACGCGCTTTACCTGCAAAGATGATTTGTACAGTGTGTCCCCGCTGGCTCAGGATATTTACAATCCGTTTGAAATCTCGCATGATCAAGACGGCTCGCTTGTAGGGACTGAACCGACGGGCAAAGCCGATGGTCAGCACATTTGGATCGAGCAGTCGATCCACGGCTGAGATGGTGTCTGGATCTTCTTTACGCGCTTCACGGGCTTGGCGAACCTTTAAGCGCGTATAGGCAATCAGCCGATCTTTCAGAATTTGGTGATAGTGCCACAGTTCTGCATTGGGAATGTCGTCAATCTTGCGCCACAGCTCGGGGTTGACCACGCGATTCAGCCAGTCTTCGCCTAGATATTCCCGATATAGGTTATCCATCAGCGGGGCCGTCCAGGTGCGGGCATGAACGCCGTTGGTGATATGCCCAATCGG
The DNA here is from genome assembly GCF_057732415.1 of Thainema salinarum CENA647. Lineage (NCBI taxonomy): Bacteria > Bacillati > Cyanobacteriota > Cyanophyceae > Leptolyngbyales > Leptolyngbyaceae > Thainema > Thainema salinarum. Next base: position 3,392,958 of record NZ_JBYJZJ010000022.1, on the reverse strand, counting down.
CACCTCCGCTGCCGCTTTTTCGGGATAGAGAATTTGCCACATATTACGAGAAACTTCACCGTGCAGCTTGCTTACTCCGTTGGCGGCACGAGTTAGCCGTAGTGCTAAAACCGTCATGCCAAACGGCTCCCAGGGATCGCCCAGTCGCCGCGCCCCCAGTGCCAAAAACTGCTCACGGGAGAGCTGGAGCTGCGGCCAGTAGTCGGCAAAGTAGGAATCTATCAAGTCCGGAGAGAACACATCGTGTCCCGCTGGTACCGGAGTATGAGTCGTGAAAATAGCGCGATCGCACACTGACTCTTCCACGTCATAGAACGACTGGCCCGTGCGCTCAATTTCCGACCGCGCTACTTCCAGCAGGGCAAACGCCGCATGGCCTTCATTCAGGTGATACACCGATGGCTCAATCCCCAGCAGTTGCAAAGCCCGCACCCCGCCGATACCGAGCAGCACTTCCTGAGCAATCCGAGCGTCCTGATTGCCGCCATAGAGATGGCCCGTCAGCCAGCGGTCAATCGGGTCATTGTCTTCCCGATCCGTATCCAGCAGATAAAGATTGACGCGGCCCACCCGCACCTGCCAAATCTGAGCTTTCACAACCCGCTGTCGAATATTGAGTTCAACTGTGAGTACATCGCCCGATTGCGATCGCACCAGCTCTAGCGGCAGGTTCTCAAAATCATTATCAAGGTAGTAGTCTTCCTGCCAACCGCTGCGGTTGAGCCGCTGCCGAAAATAACCCTGGCGATACATTAGGCCAACGCCCACCAGCGGCACGCCAATATCAGAGGCTGACTTGAGGTGATCACCGGCCAACACGCCCAGACCGCCCGCATAAACGGGTAGCGACTCGTGAATGCCAAACTCGGCACAGAAATAGGCAACTGGATGCTGGGGCGAAATCTGCGGAGCCACTCGGTTAGCCCAGGTATCCTGCTCACTCATATAATTGTTAAACTGCCGCATCAGGCTCCTTAAGCCTTTTAGATAGATGGGATCTTCGGCAATTTGGGTTAGCCGCTCATAGGGAACCTGCCACAAAAGCTGCACCGGATTGTGGTTACAGTCCCGCCACAAATTGGCATCAATATGTTGAAATAACCCGACTCGTTCCGGTGTCCAACTCCACCAGTAGTTGTAGGCAATTTCAGCCAAATGCTTCAGCGGACTGGGCAAACGATTGGCTAACGTGATAATGGGGGATGAGCTGGACGAATTCACCATGACAATTCAACGATAATTCAACAAAATTCAACAAACAGTGACTGCAATGTGATCGGAGTACGCAACTGAAAAGCGCAGGTTGATTGACTGCGATCGCACATTTAAGTCTGATGCCAAAAAGGTTAAGCATTGCTGACACAAAACTTACTCTCGTCTTTAGGAAGAGCGAGAGCAAAGGCCGACAACACTCAGCCGGAGTCCCTTGCTGAGAATAGAGTGACTCCGAATGCGATGCTCAGACCCAATCCGCCGATGAAATCCGATTAAATTTGGAGAAAAAATATAGGTACAAGATCTACATTGTTGCCCCAAAAGATTCTGGGATTTGATAGCCGGATTTTTATCACCAGTGCCCTGATCTGGATTCGAGCAGACAATCAAAGAAAGGCTTGATTGTTGGAAGCTGATATCAGAAATAATGGGCAATTCTGCTTAAATAGCAATGCAAATCAAATTTAATGTCGAGTGTATTTGAATCAATCTACAAAGACTTTACACAGAAGGCGCAAGGTACATCCTATCTTTGATATTTCACCTCTGTCTATACTTTTATCAAAGGTGGCTGTATCACTGTGAGTATATGTGTTTAGCGTAGCTGTGAGATCCCCCGCTGTCGCCGCCCCCTTAACAAGGGGGCTATTTCAATATTGATTTAAAGTTCTCCTTTTTTAAGGGGGATTTAGGGGGATTATGCAAAGTGTCAAGCTGAACAAGTATCGCTACATCACAACGGGCTAATCACGTCGAATTTTAATGACAAAATTTAATCACAATTCATAAACACTGTGACTTGATCAATACCGTTGAAATGATTAACCTCGGATTTATCTGTCACACAATCAGCACATCATGGAACCTGCCCTGACCCAATTTGGCGATCGCATGTCTCACCTCACGGGGGTACGGGCGATCATGAAAGACATCATGGAAACGCTGAAATCAGGTTCTGGCCGGAGTTTCATTAACCTCAGTGCCGGAAATCCTATTATCCTGCCGGAAATTGAGCGGCTCTGGCGCGACTGCACCGCCGACCTTCTCGCTAGCTCAGAATACGGTGAAGTGGTTTGCCGCTACGGAGCCAGCCGAGGCTACGAACCGCTGATTGAAGCTGTAGCCAACGATTTTAACCAGCGGTACGGACTGAAGTTGTGCGATCGCAACATTCTGATCACCGCTGGCAGTCAATCCCTCTACTTTTATGCTTCCAATGCCTTCGGTGGCTATACTACGGATGGCACTCTCAAACAGGTTGTCTTGCCCTCCGTGCCGGACTATACCGGCTACGGTGGCGTGGCGCTCTATCCCGAAGCGCTGAAAGCCTATCGACCTGCGCTTGAAATTGATACCACTGCGCATCGTTTCAAGTACCGCCCCGATTTCAGCCAGCTTCAAATCACCGAGCAAACGGGCTGCGTCCTGCTTTCCCGTCCCTGTAATCCCACCGGAAACGTGATTAGCGAAGCCGATGTGCAGCGGATTGCCGAGCTGGCGGCGCAGCATCAGGTGCCCGTCATGGTGGATTCGGCCTATGCCGAACCCTTTCCGGCGCTAAATTTCACCCCCATGACTCCCGTTTTTGCATCCAATATTATTCACTGCACCAGCCTGTCCAAAGCCGGACTACCCGGTGAACGAATCGGCATCGCCATCGGTGATGAGCGCGTGATCAGCGTCTTGGAATCATTCCTCACCAACCAGTGTTTACACTCCTCCCGCTACGGTCAGGCAATTGCAGCCCGTGCGATCGCATCCGGTGCGTTAGCGGAACTCTCGCATACGGTGATTCGGCCCCACTATCAAGCCAAACTCGCCGTCCTCGAATCCACGCTGGATGAAGCCATGCCCAATGATATTCCCTGGTATCTCCACCGTGGCGAAGGCGCAATTTTTGCTTGGCTCTGGCTCCAGGACTTACCGATGACCGACTGGGAGTTTTACCAACAACTCAAAGAGTACGACGTCATCGTCGTTCCCGGCAGCGCTTTCTTCCCCGGCCTGCAGGACGACAACTGGCCGCACAAGCAGCAGTGTTTCCGCATCAGCCTAACGGCCACCACTGAGGAGATTGCTGACGCGATGCAGCGTTTAAGCCAACTGGTTCAACAGGTTTATTCGTCTAAAGCAACTGCGATCGCATAGTCTTTCTGCAAAGAACAGTACCTTGTAGGGGACGAATGGCCATTTGCCCTTACGGTAACGTTAATAATTTCAAATATTCTCCGAAAAACGCAAAGCCCTGCTCACTAGTCAGCAAGAGCCGACCGCTTTAACTTACTCATCCCGCTTGCTTTCACACAGGTGTCACAGCAGGTATCAAAGCCCCTCACCCTACAACACAAGCACCACCCCATCTAAAATCCAAAATCGCCATTACCCAATAAGCACGTTTTATGACTGGTATCAGAAAACCTTTGTCAATCCCTTCTTGACGTTTTGTAAATATTAAAGTTACATTTATTTACATAAGGTTACAAAACGCAAGACGCACGCAGGAGTTGTTGCAATGTTTGCACCCATCGTTGTTCTCATCCGCCGATTCATGGGCAACCCACGGTTCAACAAAGTTCGTGGTCAAGCGATCGCACTTCACTCCAAAGCCATCACCAACTTCTGTAATCAAGTTGGTATCGATTGCACCAAGCGGCAAAACATGATTCGCCTCGCACGGGACAACGGCAAAAAGCTTGGTCTGCTTGCGTAGAGTTGGTGACGCAGTTAACGGTAAAGGTATCTATAGATTTAGTTGTTAATGTGCAAACGGAAAATATTGAAGCACTCTTTTAGACAAGAGTTCACAATGTTTTCTCCAGCTAGTTTTTAGAATATTCACCAAAATACTCATTGGATCGGGTTCTTCTAGGGGCGCTTCACCAAAGCGCCCCATTTTTGTATCCACCTATAGATATAGCGGTTCTTGCGCTGGTAAAGGGGGAGTTATTTTTTGGAAGCCTTGCTCCGCGAGGCTTCCAAAAAATAACTTGTACCCCAGTAGCAGGAAAGACTATTATAGATATGAGCCAACTTGTTTACATCGGTTTAAGATTGGGAACGATGGTGTAGAAATGTAAAGTAGCTTTCGACCTCTACTTATTTCCTTTGGTATCGAATCCGACTAGAAAGAACCCGGATGCTTTTGTGAAAGTTAGGCTGTACCTGGCTTTCACAAAAAGTAAAAACTGTTTTTAGGGCGGATTTCGTCTCATTAGCCCTCTGTAAAGCCACTGCTAACGCTATTTAATTATGTTGAGCCAACTGAACCGCCTCCAGTCCCAAACAGATGGCCGTTATGCCTCTGATGCAGAACTTCAATTCATGCAAGATTATCTCCAAACTGCTCGACTGCGCTTTATTACCTATCAAAAAATTAAGTTGGCTGAATCAAAAATTGTGCAAGATGTCTACGACTGTCTAGTCACAGCCGATCCAAATCTGTTACGACGCGGAACTGAAGACCTAACTGCAAAGTGGAAGCGAGACACGATTAGAGTTTTGCGATTTTCAGCCACAGCTATGCTACTGGATGATCCAACGTGGTTGAGCGAGCGATTACTCCTATGGCTGGCGACGATTATGCGAGCGTTTGGTGCTCAACGAAGCTGTTCCGCAACCTATTCAGCCATGCAGGATGTGATACGGCATTATCTCTCGCCCGAGGAAGCAGCCCTGTTTGGGCCAATTTTGGCGTTGAATCAAGCGGTCTTAAGTGGCGAATCGCTGGTTGAAATTGGCGCTTAGAGTAGCGTGCGGTTGAATCGAGAGTTGCTATACTCATACCATTTCCATCAGGCTAATCGGTTGATGAGTGAGTTGTCCTCAAACAATCCTGATTGGGGCAATCACTATTGATCTTCATAAATTGGTTTTGATGGAATGGATTGATGGATCAACTGTTGGACAACATCAGCTATGGCCGCGCAACTTCCCAATTTGTCACCCCAGCCTCAACCGCCCAATTCAAAACCCCCCAAATCGTCTAAACCGCCGAAGCCAGGCTCAAGCAGACAGCCAGTCTCGGTGGCAGGGCGATTGCGCAGCTTTGTGTCGTTCTGGCTGCGTCTGTTGCTGTTGGGCGTTGGCAGCGGAGCCGCTTGGCTGCTGGGAGTTGCGATCGCACAGTTTTATCCAGCTCAAAATCCTGAGCCCCCCCTGCAAGAAATTGTCATGCGTCAGACTAGTGCTGTTGTCAACGACATTACCTCGCTACCGCAGCGCTGGGGACAAGAGACATCGACGACAACGATTAACACTGATTTGTCAGAGTTGCCAGTTTCTACTGATTCGACGACGCAGGCTGAACAAACGAGTCCAGTTCCAGATCCCTCAGCCACTAACCTCGAACCACTCAATTTAGATCCGCAGGCTCAAGAACAGGCCGAAGCCGAATTATCTGCGATTCGAACAGAGTTAGAAGGACTTCAAAATCGGATGGCCGCACTGGAAACTGATGTTGGGCAGGAGGAAAGCCAGGCCGAATTGGCAGCCCGAATTGATCAGCTTTCGCGTCGCCTCAATCCCGAAACAGCAACCACAACTGAGCAACGCAGCGAACCCGTTATACCAGGAGCCGAGTCCCCACCATCAACTACTTCACCATCAACCAGTCGTGAAGCGAATGATAATAATGCGATCGCACCTACGCCTCCTACCCCAACCGATCCAATCGATCAGGATATTAATGCCGCTATTCCAGCGTCTGATACGCTCAAAATTACGCTGCCCAGTGACGTACTGTTTGCAAATGAAACCCAGCTGAATCAAGCAACTCGGCCTATTCTAGACAGCATCATCCGCGATTTACAGAATTACCCAGGTGCAACGATTCATGTTTCTGGGCATACGGATAACCAAATTGAGGCCGCAACTCGCAAAACCGTTTCATTTCAGCAGGCGAAAGCAGTGCAGTCCTACTTAGCCGAACGACTAGGCGATCAGTACCGCTGGGTCACAGTTGGCTACGGCAGTTTGCGATCGCAAGTCCCCAATGACTCTGACCTCAACCGTCAGCGCAATCGCCGGATTGAGGTCACAATTTATCCACGCTAATTACCTATGTTAGTAATCCACGCTAGCAAGCCACTAGGGCTATATACTCATCACACTAAGAGTTAATCCAGGGCATAAATCTGCCCGTCTATGAGCAAACGCGTGATCCCCTTAGCTTGTAAGTAGTCGCTGGTTTTCTCCAGCATCGTGCCGTCAGGTACCTTAATGACCCGCTGATTGCGCCGCGAGAACCGCCGCGCTACGCGATGATTATCAAAAACAGGCAGCGTCATTTCCTGTATTTCTGCCTCAGGAATTTGTCCTAGATGACCAAACTCTCGCAGCGGTCGAGTAATTAATTCGGCAAACCGATCCACCACTAGATAACAGGTTCGAGGTAGCTCGGCATCTTCGAAGGGCAAGATTTCAATGATGACGCGATTGCTAGCCGCAGTTGAGTCTAAAATGTCCTCGTCAAACTCGTCGTCCTCGTCCTCGTCTTCATCATCGAAATCATCATCCAGATCGTCGATGTCATCTAGATCATCCTCTAGCTCATCGTCGAAATCATCATCATCGTCATCATCTAAATCATCGGCTGCATATGACTGGGGCGTATCCAAAACGGGTGAATCGGTAGCTTCAGCCACGGCTAATGGAGCCTCATCGCGAAAGGACGCATCCAGGAGCTGAAGCTGTTGGCCAATTTTTTCCGCCACAGCCTGTTCTGCTTGTGCTCTGATTTTGTCTGACTTAGTCACTGGCTTGGTCGAACTGCGCTTGCGGTAGCGACGAGCCTCTTCCTCGTTTTGATCGGTGAGATCGAATGACTCGGCTTGATCTGCGATCTGATCTGCGATCGCAGTCTCCGAAGCGGCAGTCACATCACTGTCATCCACTGCCGCTTGACTAGACTTCGCAGATTTAGTGATCGGCATCGGTTTGCCGCTATCGGTTGTGCCGCTGGACAGTTGACTCGTCTGGCTCGTCGTGGTGCTGTTTGGAGAAGCGGACGATCCTTTGGCCCGTTTCTGCTGCACTAAAGCATCGTACTCTTCCCTTGAAAGAGCACTTTTAAGAATACGGCTAATTGTACTGTTGCTCACTCCAAAGCGTTCAGACAGCGTTGTGGTAGTCTCTGCCGGTTCACGATAGAGACTGACGATGTCCTGCTTTTCTGAATCTGAGAGTTTTTTGGGAGCCATGCCACCATTTCCTAGCCGCGCCACTATGTTTCATTATCGCCACAATCTGTGCGATCTGCATGTTAGCTTAAGACCGCCGCCGTCCTCGCCGTGAGCGGGTGGATACACCGTACTCCAATGCGGCTCCAATCGCAAACAAAACACCGGAAAAGACCCAAAAGACTTCTGGCAAACTGCCGCTCTGATAGTCAGGCTGCTCTACTGCATACAAGAACCACATGTCGGCAATGTAGAGACAAAAGGCTGCCGCTGCAATCATGCGCCACGATTGAGAGAACCGTCCGCCCCAAAACGCGAGCAAAAGGGTCGTTGCCGCTCCCAGTAGCGCTACGTCGCCGATGATATACAGCAGTCCCACAATGCCTTCTAACGGTGAGAGTGCGTCATCCAGAGCGATTACCCAACCCGGCGCAGGGCTGTCAATTTCGGTAGCTGCTTCAGTTTCAGGTGTTTCCTGTACAGCATCATCAGGCGTCTCTGCTGGTGCGATCTCAGGAGCGGGTGCTGCCTCTTCGCCTGTCCCCTCAGGAGTCGTTTGGGCAACGGCTTCTCTCACGCCCAAGGGAGTTCTGAGCTGAGCAGCGGCTTCATCACCTGCACCGAACCATAAAAAGACAGCAAGTACGACGCTCAAAACAACGACGACGCCAACAATGAGCCACTGATAGAGTTCTAGGCTCAGTCGTCGGGGTAAAACCGCTTGGATCATGCCCCAGGCCAAAAAGATATAGGTGGCGATGTAAAAAATGTCGGCTAGGGAAACGGCTGGATCTTGTAGCCAGATGACTTCCCAGATACCAAAAATCAAGCTACCGAGAAAATAAGAAGCCATCCCAAGGCCAATGGCGAGCCAAACGCCTCGGCCACTAACAATCTGAGAGCTGCGCCAATTGCGGAAACACAGCACAGCCGCACCCGCAAAAGCCACCATTTCAAAAATGTAAGTCGCAATGGTGTACCAAAGAGGACGGTCGTCTCCACCTGAAACGCTGAATAACAAGAAGAATAGGAGCGAAATCACTGCCCATGCGATCGCAGCTGACACCAACTGTGGAACGGAGAGGGCAGACTTGGAGTCAGATGACTTACTGGCCACAGGATTCCTCCTCAAAAATCACAACACCCAAATAACAAGCTTTATTAGTCAACGGGGCAACCCATGCAATATAGAAATATAACCATCGTTAACTTCTCTTGATCTGTCAAGTTTTGATCTATCAAGACTAAATTCGCGCTAGCTGACAGAAGCGTCGCATACGAGGCGGAATCCAACTCAGAAATTCAATGATTCTTAAGGCTATCATTTAGATAATCTTGCTCTCAAAACCTGAGCGGTGATATGGCCGTCGATTGTAAACGCGATACATCTCCTCTGCTGGTTTCGGATGAGTCTTCATGCGGTTTAGGCATAGCATGTAGGCATAATGACTATACATCGCGGAATTACTGCCAGAGTTTCCCCGTGGGGGATCGTTTCAACCACTGATTAAATTGCTGTGCACCGTTACCCGGCAGATCTTGCAGCGCATCTAATACTCGTTCTGTAAACGTATCGTTGCCGAAGTAGGTTTTAGCCAACCGATAAAGCTCTTGCATCAGCGTATTCAAATGGTGTTCTTGCCAAGCTGGAAACACTTTTCGCTCAATTGGATCTTCATTGAGTAAAAGATTGACAGCACTGGGCGAATTCGCATCTGGAAACCGCCACTGCAAAAACATCTGCGTGATGTCATTTTCAAAGGCTTTAGCTTGCTTAGCTCCGAGCAGGTCTTCAATATCAAAATAAACAGCTTGCAGCAGCAGTAAACCAGCTTGGATATATAAATCATCAATTTCTTCGTCTTCTTGACCAGAAGTGCCTACCGCATCTAAGCGAACTTTGCCCCAAACGCTGTAGCGCTCAGGTTCTTCCAGCAAAACGCAGGCTTTTCCCCGATTATCGGTCAAATCTCGCCAAAACGAGCGAGCATCGTCCTCCTGGGCCGCGTTAAACACGCTAATCAGGCGAAACGTTTGCCCCTGGTAGTGCAGGATTGGAATGGTCTGGTCTTTTTGAGGATGAGGGATGCTGGATATCTCAACATCCTGTCGTTTAAGAATAAACATGACGCTGCCAGCTGACCCATATGGAAGCCACAAGTGGCGGACTTGTCTTGCTAATGTTTCCCGCTAGAAATCGAAGAACGACGATGCACAGGCTAAGTCATTGATATTGATTTAGCGAATGCGATCGCATTCAGAAGCTAGCGGACGACTGAGCAAGTGCATCGAGGATACCGCATTTTGACAGAATCAGAACAAACCTGTTTGTTTAACTTGCCATTTCTGGTATCACAATGCACACAATTGCTGAAGCTGAATGACCATAAAATGACCATAAGTTAATAGTATAAGGTCTGGTGTAAGACGGCTGATCCAGCTCTTTCTCTACGATCACAGCTAATTTTGCGGCAAATTTTGAAAAGCCTGCTATCCTGTCTCTAAACTTTCCCATTTATGTCCAGTTTATTGCCTGCCGGAACTATGCAATCGCTCCCAACCCCACCGCCTCAACCGTTGACTCAATCGTCTCGTCCGCCATCTCGGGCTGCGGCCAAGTTGCGATCGCAGAATCATCCTCATCAGGCGCGTCGTAATAGGTCTTCAGCCCGCTCGGTGCAGCGTGAACTGCTTATCGAAGTGTCGCTCAAGCTGGGGGTAAATTTGCTGCTGATTGCCCTAGCTGGCTCAACCATTGCCCGCTTGCTGCCCTATCACCAAAATCAGCAGGCTAAGCTGAAGCAAATCAAAACCGAGCTAAGCCGTACCGAACAGCGCGTCGATACGATTGAAACAGATTTTAGCCGCCACTTCGATCCACAGCAGGTTGGCTCAATTATGCAAGAGCAGACCAATCGGCTCCAGCCTAATCAGCGGCAGGTGGTATGGGTTGATCCGTATCCTGCATCGCAACATTAAAGGGGGAGTAAGGTAAGAGGCGTTAAAAGCTATTTGGCTACTCAGATCAAGTAGACCTTGCGTAGGGGGCGAGTGGCACTCGCCCTTCTTCGTTTTTTGGTGCTGTAGTCAGTACTGTTAGGACACAGACGTTTTTGTGGCGCGGCGGAGACGCGCCACAAAAACGTACTAATCAATATGACTATGGCTGTTGCTTTGTGAAGTTGATTTGGGGTTCTTGGCAGGTGATGACGCCCATTGCTTCGAGAACGGCAGCCACACGTAGCACTTTCGCCTCTTGATAGGGCGCGCCGATGATTTGAATGCCGACGGGTAGCGGTTGATCGGGTAGGAAAACTGGCACCGAGAGAATCGGTAGGCCGATGAATGACAGCGGCTGGGTGTAGAGGCCCAAGTTGGGCCGCACCAGCATTTCCTCTCCATCCAGCGTCATGGTTTGCTGGCCGATTTCGGGAGCGACGCAGGGCGTTGTGGGAGCCAAGATGATATCCACCGATTGAAAAAGTTCTCGTACCCGATCGCGATACCAGCGGCGGAAGCGCTGGGCTTGCATGTACCAGGTAGACGGAATAAACGCTCCGGCAATAAACCGATCGCGGGTGGCTGGGTCAAAGTCTTGGGGACGCGATCGCAGATTTTGCCAATGAAAGTTACTGCCTTCGCTGGCTGTGATGATATAAGCAGCAGCGCGGGCGCGATGAGCTTCGGGAATGGTGATGTGCTGAGTAACGTTGAGCGCTTTGACGACTTGCTCAAAGCCTCGCGCGACGTCAGGCTGCATTTTTTGAGCAAAATAGCCATCTGCGATCGCAATTTTTAGACTATCCAGCCCCTGGTCAATCGTATCTAGAACCAATTCGGGTGATCGCTTGCAGCAGATTGGATCGCGCGAATCTGGCCCTTCCAAGACATCAAACGCAGTTGCGATGTCGGCCACTGAGCGGGCAAAGGGGCCAATGTGATCTAGGCTATTGCTGAACAGAAACGCTCCGGCTCGGGAAATGCGGCCATAGGTCGGCTTCAGCCCTAAAATGCCGCAGAATGAGGCGGGAACCCGAATTGAACCGTTGGTATCTGACCCCAAGGTTATCGGCACTAGCTCAGCGGCCACGGCAGCGGCTGAACCACCGGACGAACCGCCTGCTACCCGCGCGAGATCGTGGGGATTACGAGTGGGGCCATAGTGAGAATTTTCGGTGACAAACCCGTAGGCATACTCGTCCATATTGAGCGCCCCGACCAGAATTGCGCCAGCCTGCTTCAGCCGCGCTACCGTTGTCGCATCGACAGTCGCAGGCGGCAATTCCCGATTGATTTTTGAGCCAGCCAGGGTTGTTACGCCTTCAATATCCAGCAGATCCTTGACCGCAAACGGCACACCGGACAGTGGCCCCGGATCAATGCCATTTGCGATCGCAGTATCAATCTGGCGGGCAGCTGCGATCGCTTCGTCGGCCAGGATTGTGGTGAAGCAGTTGAGCGTTTCGTTGTGGGCCGCAATTCGAGCTAAGGTCGCCGCAATCGTCGCCTCCGCTGTGACTTCCTGATGTGCAATGCGGGCAGCCAAAAGCGTGGCGGTTGGTAAAGTCATAACAACCTGACAGGAGGTAAACAGCAGAGATGAATCTGTGAGAGGGAATGAGTTTATATCAAGTCTGTGTATAAGAACCCAATTTATTTTTGTGAAACGGTTGCTCCGCAATCGTTTCACAAAAAATTAAGTTATGGATTTTCAACCAAATCTGATATTACAGGCGCTCAGCGCCTGCAAACCCATTCCCTCTCACAGACGAGAAACCAAGCTTAAATTATGGCTCAAATTGGGGTGCTGCTTCTAGATCAGACGGTAGCGGAAACTCGTTGACTATTTGAGCAATTGGATAAATGCGCTCTAAATTATCAATCACGCCCTGCTGAGTTTCAGGCGTCAGCGCAAAGCCTAGCATCGGTGCTGCGTTGTTGACGTAGGCGGCGAAGTCAATGTCTGGAGTGGTGTTGGGCAGGTTGGAGGGATGGGGTGAATCGGAGGAGTGAGTCATGGCGAATGAGGTGCGATCGCAGGTTTAACGATACATCCATCATACAGTTGACAGTCAATTTCACCTTGCTTCAAGCATCTCTTCAACCGTTAACTCAATATCACTGGCAATCTGTCGTAGCAATCTGGGTGAAATATCACGACCTTTGTGAAATGGAACAGTTGTTCCTCTACCATCTTCATGCCGAAACTGCTTATGGGAGCCTTTCTGCCGTACTTCGGTAAACCCAAGGTTTTCCAGGATGCGGACAATCTCATTCGGTTTCAGAACTGGAATACTGCCCATAACCTACTGAACTACAATTTGCTGCGTTCCAATAAATTCTGTTTCGAAAGCCAGGGTTTCTTCATCCTCTAAAAGCATTTCAATAACTTCACGAATATTCTCCTGTAGTTCATCCAGAGTTTCTCCTTGTGAATGTGCTCCTGGAAATCCCGGAACATAACCAACATAGAGTTTGGTGTCTGGATCTCGCTCCACAATTGCAGTAAACGTTCTCATACAGCTAACTGAGGGTGTTTTGAATAATGATTGAACTAATATGTTTAGGATAAAGCTTCAAAACTCGGAAATGGTCAGAATTACGCTTTTGACGAGGTTAGCTCCGCAATAAACGTTTCGATATCTGGCAAGCAAGCACGAACGGCTGCTTCGTCGGCGGGTGAAATGTGCCGGAGCTGCTGAATTCGCCAGCGGGTGGCTCGTTCTAAATCGGCTAGTTCCTGTTGCAAAAGCTGGGGGCAGTTGGGATCGGCTTCGGCTTGCAGAATTTGAATTTGGCGCTGCTGGCTGTGCTGAGTTGCCTCAATTTGAGCCTCAACCCCGCCCACGCAGACAACGCTGTAGATTTCCATCAGCCGCTGATAAATGTGCAGTGCCTGCTGATCAATAGGCGGCGAATCCGAAGATTGCTGAGCCTGAATGTGCTCTAGCGTTGCGCGAATCCCTTCTGGTGTGAGCGGTTGAACTGGTTGGGAATCAGTCATTCCGAATCGGTCGTTATTGGCTGGCTATTGGCTGACTATTAGACTTTATCGGAAACTGTTTTGTAGCGCGGTGAAGCCGCGCTACAAAACAGTTTCCAACCCCAAAAACTTTGTTTCCAATTAAAGTCTATTGGCTGACAGTAATATTACGCTGCCGGAGCTGCTGCATAAAGAACTCTTCCAGCGAGGGGCGAGTCAAACTCAGTGACGTGACCTTGCCGCCCATCAGCCGCAGACTAGAGAGAAAATCGTAGGGATTAGCCTCCAATTGACCTTTCCAGTAGCCGTCCTGAAACTCTAGGCTGGTCAGCCACTTTTTGAGCACGTCCAGACTGCCGCCTCGTCCCTGTACCTGATAGGCCGTCGGTGTGCCGAGCAGTTCATCCAGCGAACCAACGCAAATCAGTTCACCCTGCGCCAAGATGGCAATGCGATCGCAGATCATTTCCACGTCAGACAAAACGTGACTGTTAAAGAAAATTGTTTTGCCCTGGGCTTTCAGCGACAGGATAATTTCGCGAATTTGGTAGCGACCCATCGGGTCAAGGCCGGACATCGGTTCATCCAAAAAGACCAAATCGGGGTTATTGATCAGCGCCTGCGCCATGCCAACCCGCTGGAGCATTCCTTTGGAATACTGCCGTAGCTGCTTCTTGGTGGCGGTGGAACGAGCCAGTCCCACCAAATCCAGCAGTTCAGGAATCCGCTTCTTTTGTACTGACCGGGGAATGCCGAACAGTCCCGCCGTGTACTGCAAAAATTCCCAGCCGGTCAGGTAGTCGTAAAAATAGGCGTTTTCCGGCAGATAGCCGATCCGACTCTTGACGTGGCGGTTGCCGAGGGGTTCGCCCAGCAGTTTTCCTTCTCCGTGAGTCGGGCGCACGATACCCAATAGCGTTTTCAGCAGGGTCGTTTTACCCGCTCCATTGGGGCCGAGCAGGCCAAATGTTTCCCCCTGATAAACCTCTAGGGAGCAGTTTTTTAATGGCGTCAGCTTTTTATTGAGAAAGAACCCCGTCCGATAGTCCTTGCGTAATCCTTGAGTTTGGACGACCACGGGAGGTGCCGCCATTGGCTCGTCGTTTGATTCGTTTGGGAGAGATGCATCAACTGTCATGCTCAGTTCTAGTTCTGAATCAACTGGTTGCAACCGCTATATTACGGGTAAGTCGTTAAATCTGCGTTAGCAGTCAACGACTGACTGATCACGCTCTATTCTATTAAAGATTAGGTCGTGGTATTCAGATTGGGATTGTTAGTGATGTCGTCTTACCGATTGATCAACAATCGTTTCCACACAACTATTAAAAATTGGACTTGAAGGATTAACTGATGGATCGCTCAAAACTGGTTGCCGTCGTCACTGGCGCTATTTCTATTCTGCTGGCCATCCTTTACCTGTTGGTGGTGCAACTGCTGGATTTCCGGGGTGAGATGAAACCTGCTCCGATTGACGATTTACTGATTATTCCCCACGCAACTGTGAATCTGTCTATGAACCGGACGATGAATCAGGCTGTGACTGGAGCGATTCAGCAATCGGAGTCACAACCCGTGCGATCGCATCTTGGAGAAACGCTTTGACGAGTTCATCCCGCCGATTGAGCTGAAACTGCCGCTGCACCACGTCGGACATGCCACCATCGCCCCAGTCCTGATCGCTCTGAAAATATTCCACAAAGCTTTTGCCCGCGATGCGAATCAGGTAAGCCGCAGTCACACCTTGAATGCTGCGACCCACTACCAAAGTGGCCACATTGGTCTGTAGCCCTACCGTCAGCAGCTGCAGCGCTCCTTTAACGATACCAAGGCTGCCCAAGGTTTTCGCCAGCGACAGGGCCAACTCCCGCCCCCGTTCAATGTCCATCTTGCAGCCATAAATACGGCCCAGTTCGACCACCATCTGGGCATTAATGGCCGCCGTCGCCAGCAAATCCACACCGGGTAATGGCGTAACGGCGACGACCCCCGCGCCAATCCACTGATAGCGATCAATCACCTGATCGGCCTGCTGCTGGCGCTGCTGAGCAATGAGCTGTCGCGCCTGTTCGCCTAGCTGCTTAGACTGGAGCAGGAGATTATCGGCCACCAGATCCTCGCCCTCGGAACGTAGAACTGCTGCCATGCGGCGCAGCAGCGGTTCAATAATCGGTTCCGGCTGGAAGACTTCATTTTGGCTGATAGAAACGATTGGCGGATCAGCCGCGATCGCAATTACATCCTGGGGCGCAATTAGCTTGCTCAATCGCCGCTGAAGCTGAGCTATAATCTGCTGCTGCTCCGCTTCGGGATATAAATCCATCTTGTTAAACACTAGCAGCAGGCGCTTACCCAGTGTTGCTAACTGCTCCAGCAGCACAAATTCCGACTGGCGCAGGTCGTTATCGACCACAAATAAAATCAAATCGGCTGAAATAGCTAATTCCCGCGCTTGATTAGCTCGGTCTGCACCTGTGATCGCAGCCTCAAATAACCCGGCTGTATCGACGAGCTGAATGTCTCGCCGCAGGCCGCTGAGCTGGAGCCGATAGGTGGCTTCGGTCTGCGTTGTGCCCATCGGTGCGCCAACCTGACCAACAAACGCGCCCATAATCGCATTCACAATCGAAGTCTTGCCGACAGAACCCGCGCCAAATAGGACGATGCGGAGATCTCGCTGGGAAAAATCTGCCGCCAGCTGGCTTGACCGCTGTAGCATGGCCTGACGGGCCACTTCGTCCTGAATCTGCTCGGCTTGTCGCTGTAGTGCTTGCAGCGTGGCATCTGCGGCTTCGGCCTTGCTGCGAGGGACAGGTTGCCGCCAGCGCCGCCGCCTGGGGCGCAGAAATAAGTAACCGTAGTAGCCCAAACCTGCGATCGCAGCCGCTAAAGCCAGCAGCAAAACAACCAGCAGCACCCTCGCTAACAGCGGCGAAATCAGGGCAATATCGGCGTAGATGCCTGCCAGAAAGCCAATCGCAATGATCATCAGAATGACGATCACAAAAACTGCGATCGCAATCGGCAGATACCGGAAACTTTGCATAACAAATGAACCCAGCACAGTATACTGGGCTCAAATTAACACAACTAAACGGCTAGCCCGCGAATTTTATAACCTGCACCAGAGGCAAGTTGAGGCTATGACCATTTGAAATGATGATTAACGGCGAGACTCGCGAGGCTTGGCCTTATTGACTCGCAATTCACGACCTAGCCATTCCGCACCGTCTAGTTCTGAGATGGCAGCGTCTTCGTTTTCTTCACTTTCCATTTCAATAAAAGCGAAGCCACGCTTTTTTCCTGTTTCGCGATCAACCGGAAGACTGATGCGCCGCACTGTACCGTATTCGGTGAAGACCTCCATCAAATCTTCTTCGGTTGCACTAAATGATAGATTACCAACGTAAATAGTCACGATTCTCACCAAATCAAACTAGGCATAGAAGGATACGGCATGAAAACATAGAGAACGCTATGGTGCTTATTCCCGAATAGTTTTCAGCTTTTTATACCGAATCTTGGCAGACATCATAGCCCATCTATTTATAAACCGCAGTACTTCCCCTTACATCTCGCAATTTTTCTCTCCTGTTTTCACCTTTTCAATCCCTGATTCACACCAATCCTTGACAAATAGACACTTATGCCCTTTAGAGTTAATTAATGATAACTATAAGATTATCAAATCCTTTTCAAATGCTTATTCTGAGCATTACAGGTCGTCAAACTCAGACATTAGACATATGCCATTTTCGGGGTCTTTCTAATCAATAATTGTCGTTTGCTTCATATTTTGTTACAAGTGAGTAGAGCAGAACTATAACGTATCGTAGGGACTTCATGTTTGGTAGCCTTACAAGCTTCAAAAACTCAGCGGGTACTGATTTCGGAGAGCGTATGCTGAATACAGTTGCGGGTCAGTCCCTACGTCACCTCTTTAGTCGGTGTGACGATTTAGAGGTAGACATCCGGTGCTATCCATCGAGCAAGCTACTTCAGGGTGGAATCGACAGTTTTAGCATGAAGGGGCGCGGGCTGGTGATTCGCCGAGACTTTGAAGTCGAAGAAATGTCGTTTGAGACAGACGCCGTTTCTATCGATTTCGGTGCAGCCCTGCAAGGAAAGATCAAGCTGCGTCAGCCGACCCAAGCAGTTGCACAGGTGATTTTGTCTGAGCAAGCCATCAATGATGCCTTTAAGGCTGATCTCGTGACGCAGCACTTGCAAAACTTAGACAACCCAGAGCTGACGCAAATTTCGGGAGACGAACCGGTTTCGTTTGAAAATATTCAGGTTGAACTGTTGCCCGATCAGCAGATTAAGTTAAATGCGACAGTTGATCTACCAAATCAAGCGGCTGTTCCAGTACGCATACTCGCTCGGTTAGAGGTCGAGCGGCGGCGGCGGATTGCCTTTGCTGATCCCCAGTTTCTAGCCGATGAGGTGCCAGAAAATCTACAGGGCATTTCGGAAATCTTGTCGAATGCCTTTGCCAAGATCCTGAACGGTATGGTGGATTTGGATCGTTTTAATCTAGATGGCGTGATGATGCGGATTAACCGCTTAGAGACTCAAGGCAAGCGTTTGCTGTTTAGCGGGTACGCCCAGATCGATCACTTTCCCCAGACGTAAGAAACGCAAATTTAATCAAGCGAAATCTTGGGGGGAGAACACGGCAGTGCCGTGTCCCTACAGATGGAACTAAACAACAGGTCATAAAAACCGCAAAAGAATGGTTAGGCCGTTGCACTGCAACGGCCTAACCATTCTTTTGCGGTTTTAGGGCAAGATGTGAGGTGTACGAATGATGTGCGATCGCAATTCTCCAGATTCTCCGCAACCTCTACAGCTAAACCTCTATGCCTGTTTCAAACCTGCTCGCTCTAGGTGGGGTCGTCATGTGGCCCCTGCTGGGGTTTTCGATTTTTGTCACGGCCCTCGTGCTGGAGCGCTTATTGTTTTGGGGCCAAATTGGGTTCCAGCAGCCGTCTCTCATTCGCAGTGTTCTGCACCTGTACCCCCGCGATCCCAAAGCTGCTTTTACTGAACTGGAGAAGCACGCCAATTTGCCGATTTCGCGCATTTTCTTAGCTGCGCTGGAGCTGGATCAGGCCACGCCAGAAGAGTTTAACCTGGCGCTGGAGAGTGCGGCCCAGGCTGAACTACCCATTCTCAAACGATTCAGCACGGTATTTGAAACGGTAATTGGTGTGGCTCCGCTGCTGGGGCTGCTGGGTACGATTTTGGGCTTAATTAACACATTTGCAGCTTTACGAATCGGTGATGTTGGCGGCAGCAGCACCGCAGGCGTCACCGCAGGCATTAGTGAAGCGCTGATTTCGACTGCCGCTGGCTTAGTCGTGGCCATTTTTACACTGCTATTTGCCAATTTGTTTCGAGGACTCTATCTACGTCAGCTATCGACGATTCAAGAATTTGGTGGTCGCTTGGAGCTGCTGTATCGATATCGATATGCGGCGAGTCAGCGCAGCAGGATGTAAGAGGTTTAGAATGTGGGCAGATATAAATGCTGTTTTGAGGCAAAGCAAACAGAGAAAAGCAATTTGAGGAGGATTATTGCTTGTTAATCTGTTAATTCAGGCGGCAACCGTGCTGCTGGTCAGCTTTTTGATTACGGTGCCGACGCTGCTGTATCTGCTCGGAGCCTTTCGTCAACAGCATCGCTACATCCTCAAGAATTTACCGGATCCGGCCTCTAAAAACTTTGGCTTGACTCTAGCTAGCCTTTCGGATTCGTTGATTACGACCGGCAGGGTTACCCACTTCTGTGTCGGAGCCGATCAGATTTTTCAAGCGCGGCTGAATGCGATCGCAGATGCGCGTCATTCCATTTTATTTGAAACATTTTTTATGACGCCGGGGCGGCGAGCTGACGAATTTGCAGCAGCGCTGATTGAACGGGCGCAGCAGGGAGTCATTATCCGACTGGTGGCCGATAGCTATGGTGTGAAGGCCATACCGGATTCCTATTGGCAGCGTTTGCGCCATGCTGGCATACAAGTCGGCTTTTTCAATCGCTTCCAGTGGCGATCTCCGCTGGATTATCTGGATCGGACGCACCGGAAGCTGCTGATTGTGGATCAAAAAGTGGCGCTGATTGGTGGCGCGGGAATTTCTGACATGTGGGACACTGTGCCCCATAGCCAGGCGGATGAAGAGTGGCTGGATTTTGAAGTCCGCTTAGAAGGCCAAGTGGTTTCAGTATTGCGCGGTATTTTTTTGCAGCATTGGTTAGACACCCACGGCAGTTTTGATTTCCGCGATCGCAACTTAATTCACGGTTCGCTGGACGATCGGCCCCGCATTATTGTTACACCGGGAGAAGACCCCACCTATCGGGATTCCGCCATTCGCTCGCTGCTGAACGTTGCAATTATTGCGGCCCGTAAGCGGATCTGGATTGCCAGTCCCTACTTTCTGCCGGATCTGAACACGCGTGAAGAAATGGCTGCGGCCAAACGGCGGGGCGTCGATATTCGCATTCTGACGATGGGGCCGCGCACTGATAAGCCGTTTGTTCATCACACCTGCCGTACGCTGTATCCCCGCATTCTGCAAACGGGAGTAGACATCTATGAGTATCAGCCCAGCATGATGCACAGCAAGGTGATTTTAATTGATGACTCCTGGGTGAGTATCGGCAGCGCCAATTTTGATCCTCGCAGCTTTTTTCGTAATGATGAACTCAATCTGTCAATCGCGGAAGCGACCACCTTTAATCAGGTTGAGTCATTTTTCAAAATGGGCTTTGCCCATAGCCATCTGATTCAGCCGATTGACTTGCGGCGACGATCGCTGCGCGAACGGCTGATTGGCCGACTGGGCCTATTCGCTTACTGGCAGCTTTAGCGGCAAATCGGCATTGATTGACTCAATTTCCAGCTGCTCCATTTCGTTCACTTCGCGAATGTAGGCCAGTAAGATCTGCTTCATCCGCTGGTCGTAAAAGCGATGAACGCTGTGATTGGGTGTGGCCGGAAAGCCGCGCCGCTTCTTGTGACGTCCCCCGGCACCGGGGTCAAATGATTGAATGCCCTGGGAAATGGCCCAGTTAATCGGCTCGTAATAGCAGGCATTGAAATGTAGCTTATCGATTTCCTCGTCGCAGCCCCAGTAGCGCCCGTAGAGCTGATCCTCCTTGCGGAGACAGAAAGACATGCCGATGGGATGGTGGCCGCGCTCTGGATCGTAGGTTGCTTCGTTATAGGCGGCCACAAACACCACGCGATCGCAAAAGGTGTGACTGATCTGATCAAAAAAGCGCGGGGTGAGGTACTTGCTGCCCCACCAGCCAAACTTATCGCAGGTATCCGCATAAAAGCGATACATCAGCGGAAAGAGGGACTTGGGGATATCTTCGCCCGCATGTACGTCAAAGACTAATCCGGCCCGGTTCATCGCCTTGCGTTCTCGCTTGATGTTGCGCCGCTGGTTGGCATTAAACGCACCCAGGTAATCATCAAAGGTTTGAAACCCGTCGTTTTGCCAGATGTAGCTGTGGTGCAGCCAACTGGTGAAGCCGTGGCGCTCAATTAGCGGTTGCCAATCGGGATCAACATACAGAAAATTACAGCCGGAGATCCGGTTGCGATCGCAAAAGTGATCGATTTCCGCCACCATTAGCTCAGTGATCGCTTCCTCATCTTCTCCTGGCGCGACTAAGAACCGATAGCCTTCTGCTGGCGTAAATGGCGACATGCCCAGCAGCTTCGGGTAGTAGCGCACACCCAATCGATGGGCCAAATCCGCCCACTGATGATCAAACACAAACTCGCCGTAACTATGCCCTTTCACGTAAAGCGGAGCCGCCGCCACTAAAGTGCGATCGCGCCATATCGTCAAATGCTGCGGCAACCAGCCTGCCTTTGCCCCTACGCTGCTCGACTTTTCCATCGCGTGCAGCCATTCCCATTCCAGAAACGGCGTTTTCAACGGCAGAGCTAACTCATCCCAAACCGACTTGGGAATTTCATCCACTTGGGTAATCCAAGCCGCCGAATAACGAGGTCTCAACTGTTCAACCATCGTGAGGCCAATCTCCTACGGAGCAAAACGCACAGTAAATTCCAGCACTGTTTCTTAGGGTAATGTAAATTCCCTTAACGTCGCAGGCGATAGTGCAAAAATACCTCTTGGCCTTTTACGTCGGTAGACAGTAGCTCTAACCGAGGTGCAACGCCTTCTGGCCAACCGTCCCCCTGGACTGGAGATGGAGCCGTACTGCCCCCAAGTATGAGCGGACATACCGTCAGCAGAATTTCATCAACACAATCTGCTGCTAGCAGAGAAGCGACAAGCTGACCGCCACCGAGAACCGCGAGACGCTTGAAATTAGCTTGTGCAAAAAGGTCAAATACCTGTGGCCAATCAATGTGTTGGGTCGTTATACCTTGGGTGATTGTCCGTTCAAAGGGATCGGCAGCTGTGCAATCAGTCTTACGATCTTGCACAGCTTCTTGCACAACAGTGCAACCAGTTTTAGTCGTCAACAACCAGCGCGGTACAGGCTGGCGAAAAAAACGCGACTTGAGATCTAGCTTTCCAGACGGCGAACAAACAATTTGCACAGGTTGAGGCGGTTTATGTTGCTCTTGTCGCTGCTGTAATAAATCCGGATCGCGTACCGATAGCGTCGTGCCATAGGCCCTCAACGTTCCTGCCCCAAACAAAACTGCATCCGCCGCCGCCACCTGCCGCTCCAGATGTGCCTTATCCTGCTTTGACCCGAATCGTGCAGGTGAACCCGATGCATCTGCAATTTTGCCATCCGCACTCATGGCTAGGACAACGACAGCGTGTGTAACGCGGCTAACAGGATTCAACTTCATTTAGCAGTGTCCATTTCCAGTCATTGTTTTCAGCTGTTAAAAGATCTAGTTCCAGGGCGCAGATATGAGAAACCAAGCCCAAACAGCATGCCATTGAGCGTTTTATGCGGATGAGCGTTTTATGCGGAATATCATCGTTTAGAGCAAACTGTCCAGTAATGTGGAGCCGCCATCATTCATCGGCAACATGCCACAAACCTTTCTGTCGCTAAAATACGCTAATTCTGGCCCCATATACTATCCTGTAGATCTGTCTGCGCTAGACTCTGGTTATCAAACCTCTAAAATTAGATTCAATCGTATGCCTATGTCTATTGAAGCAAGTAAGCGAAAACCTGGGTTGCTCTCTCTTACCCTAACTCCTGTTTCTACAGCTCTTGCCTTTTACCACGCCCCTTTTTATTGAGATTTCTTCCTTTTAGTCTACTTCTCACTATTAAAAATCCTACTTTTTCTCAATTTACTTCTAACCATCCATATATCAAATTCAATATGAGGGCATGTTGTAGGCTTTAGATTATGCTTTGCTGTTGCTCAAATGTTCAGAGTAATAGCTACAGCAATATTTCTAAAAAGCTGAATCAATGTATCCTTCGTTAAGATCTTTTGTTAGTTAGATACAAGATTTTGAGTCAAATCCGTAGATTCACTTAAATTGAGCAAAAAGTATTTTTGGTCGCAACTTGTCTAAAAAAATCAGTAATATCTGTGTATTTTAGAAGAGATTAGATCTGTAATCTCTCTAATTAATTGACTTATATCGTTAACTGCCTTATGTCGCCTGTTTATTCATTAATAATGAACAGACAGTCGTTAGAAGTCGGCACAATAGGTCAATATCCTTCTTTAGAGAGAGTGAATTTAGCTAAAGTCAACTAAAGTTACAAATTTAACTGCTTTCTGCAAAAGCTGAATTTGACATCAATCTAAGGGCTTATTTAGTTAACTGCTAGAATCATGAGTGAAATTACCATTTTATGATTTACCCCGTTCGAGAAAAAGTTAAGCAAAAATCTATGCCAGTTCCTATTCCACCAGCCAATCGATTATCAATTTTTGTTGATGGAAATAATATGTTTTATGCGCAGCAAAAAAACGGCTGGTTTTTTGATCCAAAGAAGATTTTAGAGTACTTTACTCAATCGCCTGCTACTTCGTTGGTCAATGCCTTTTGGTACACAGGTCTTAAAGACCCTCAAGACCAGCGCGGTTTCCGTGATGCCTTGATTAGCCTAGGTTACACTGTGCGTACCAAAATTTTGAAAGAGTACTACGACGATTCTTCAGGACGGCTATCTCAAAAAGCCAATTTGGATATTGAAATCGTAGTGGATATGTTCAATACGGTTGAGCAGTACGACAGCGTGATTTTGTTCAGTGGCGACGGTGATTTTGAGCGAGCAATTGAGCTATTACGCTCTAAAAATACTCACATTACCGTTGTATCAACTGAGGGCATGATCGCTCGTGAGCTACGCAATGCAACCGATCGCTATCTTGATCTGAATGATATTCGTTCATTCATTGAAAAAGTAGATGGGAACTAGGTGATAAAGCAGGGCTATTGCATTCTAAATAGAGACTTGAGAGTGCTAAGTCCAAATCCAGCCCGGCGTTGAGCTTGAGCCATATTCTCAAAGCCATGATTGCGATATAAGTTCAGCGCAAAATTACGGGCCAGTGCCCAATTTTGCACCAGAGGAGGGGTTCGAATGCGGGAGGCATCTTCCCCTTGAGTCACATCTCGGACATAATGCACCTTGTTTTCTACGCCCCAATAGCCTCGGATGCGTTGAGCAAAGGCTTGGACACTCTCACAAAAGGAAGCCACGTAGTAACGGGTGTCGTGAGACACCTCAACGATGTCGGCTCGATGCACCTGGCGCTCGGATTGAACTCGAATCAGCGTCTGCAATCCCGGAAACTCGGGCATGTTATCCAGGATGTGACTCATGCTGATCGTTCGTTTTTCAATGCGACCATGCCCTTTGTTGAGCTGTTGGACGGTTTGCTGCGCCTGAAAATGAGTCGTTACGGCCTGGAGCAGCCCAGATTGGTTGCCTTTGAGTGCCCCCAGATAATGGTTGCCACTGCTGAGAATCACCTCAGCCGTTTTTTTTGAGTACTGATCGCATCAAAGGCAAACACCACTCCATTGAGCGCCAATTGTTCAATGAAGATGGGCAAGGCTGTGATTTCATTGGTTTTGGACTCCACCTCATAGGGCTCCAGGATGAGTCCTCGTTCCACAATGTAAGCGCTGACCAGCAGAATTGCTGGATGCGACTCGACCTGTGGGTCATCGCTGAGCGCTTCATAAGACCCCCGCACAACTTTGCCATCAGTCGCAATCGTTTCTCCAGGCTGAGGATGAACGCCGAAAAACCGAGATAAACAGGCGGCATACTCGTGATAATCCACCCGCAAGAGCGTTCGTCGAATGGTGCTGTAGGAGGGTAAACGGTCTTGAGGAGGCGAAAACAACGCCACTAATTCATCGTGATACGCCTTGAGCCAATCCCCGATCGCCAGAAATCCCCGATTCCCTGCCGCAACGGCCAAGGTGAATAGGGCTAAACATAAGGCTTGGCTATGTCGTTGTCCGGCTCGACGGCGGGTATCGGGTAAGTCGACAAAGGCTTCTACAATCGCAAGTTGAGTCATCTGAACCTGTAGATGAGCGTCAGCTTCGATCCCATATTAGGCTACTTGTTTAGAATGAAATAGCCCTGGGTGATAAAGAACAGTTTCGTTAACGAAACGGTGTATCAAGTGCGATCGCACTTTTGACATCCGTTACATCTAAACCAAAAGCAGGCAGGTTATCGTCCTTCAGCGGCAGTTCCGGCCTACTTTTGGTTTGGTACCTGATTTTGACCAGTCTCAAGTTCAGAGACTTTCAGGCAAAATTAGGTGGTAGCCCTCGAACGGTAGTGATTTTTCGTTGTCTGGCGGTGTTCACACAACGAAAAATCATTACTGAAATACCACTACTAAGTAGGCAAAAGGTAAACCATCAAACATTCTGTGCTGGAATCCTGCCGATAAGATAGCTAGCAAATCATAAGCAACTCAGCGATAAGGAGTTGGGATGTACAACTTAAAAGCCACCATCATCGGCGCGGGCATGGCCGGATTAACGACGGGTATTGCCCTGAAAAAGATGGGATACACGGTTGAAATCTATGAAAAAACCCGTCAGTTGCGGCCCGCTGGCGCTGGCATTTCCCTCTGGTCAAATGGCATCAAAGTCCTGAACTGGCTGGGATTGGGTGATCAGATAGCCGAGATTGGTGGCCAGATGAATCGGATGGAATATCGGAGCCATCGCGATCAGCCGCTGCACGAAGTAAATCTCACCCCCTTGTTTGCGCGAGTTGGGCAGCGTCCATATCCCGTTTCTCGGACTGATTTACAGAATATGCTGCTAGATGCGTTTGGCCCAGCGAATGTTCATTTGGGCTGTCGCTGCGTCGATGTGGAAGAGGATGAATCTGGCGTTACCGCAGTGCTAGAAGATGGCACTCGCGTGACGAGTGACGTACTGATTGGTGCAGACGGGGTTCACTCGACGGTACGCCGTTATGTATTGGAGCGAGAAGCAGCTTCCCGCTATGCCGACTACGTTAACTGGAACGGCATTGTTGATGCAAAGCCGGGACTTTGTGATCCAGACAACTGGGTCATTTACGTCGGCGAAGGTAAGCGGGCTTCGATGATGCCGATTGGCGGCAATCGCTTTTATTTCTTCTTTGGCTATCCGATGGAAAAAGGAACGGTGGTTGAACCTGCGGATCGGCGGGATGAGCTGGCTCAAATTTTTGCAGGTTGGCCGCAGGCTGTGCAAAATTTGATTGCTGAACTCGATCCGCTAGAAACCAATCGGTTGGAAATTAGTGACCTTGATCCATTAGAACGGTTGACGCGGGGCCGAGTTGCGATTGTCGGTGATGCTGGGCACGCAACGACGCCGACGCTGGGACAGGGGGGCTGTCAGGCGATGGAAGATGCGATTACCCTGACTCAGTATCTGGTCACGACTACCATCAGTGTGGAAGATGCACTGAAGCGATATGAAGCTGCTCGGAAAGAGCGGACAGCCAGTTTGGTGCTCAAGGCTCGCAAACGGACGGACACGATTTATGGCAAAGATCCGGCTGCCACGGAGCAGTGGTACCAAGAGCTGAAGCATGAGGATGCCAATGAAGTGATTGATGCGCTGGCCAAAACAATTTTGGCTGGCCCCATGAATTAATGGTGTTTACTCACATGTAATTGCTCAACCCAGTAGCCAATCGGACTGCTGAGAGGTAAGGGCACGAGAAATGACATCAAAGGCAGACATGCCCTGACGTTGTGCGGTATTGATGAGCGAGCGCACCTGAGCGAACAACTCGGCTCCCCAGTCGGATCGAAATCCGTTAGTCACCTTGCGAAAGACCACGCTCCAGCGCAACGCTTGCTCACTGGCATTGTTGGTCGGTGGGATGGTTTCATCCGTCAAAAACAGCAACAGATGAGCGCGAATTTTCTGATAGCGTCTGAGCAACCGCTGCCCCTCAAGCGATTGGGGTTGCAGATTCAAAATCTCCCGCAGTGAACCGCGAAATCGAGCGCCATACTGCTCGACGGTTGAAACCGCCAGGGTGTGTCGTCGCCGTTGCAGAGCAATGACTTTGAGGAACAGCTGTTTCATCCGAGGAGCAAATAAGTCATCACCGGCATCAATGGCATACTGACAATCGCGCAGTTGATGGGCCAAACACACTTGCCACTCGTGGGCCGGATGAGCCTTCTGAGCACTAAACAAATCAGAGACCCACACCTGAGGCCGATGGCCGTCCATCACCTCGTCAATGACAGCTTTTCCTCGGCTCGGGCGAATCACATGCAAACAGACCTGCTCATTCTGAAACACCCACTCCCACTGGTTGACTCCAT
Organism: Thainema salinarum CENA647; assembly: GCF_057732415.1. Classification (NCBI taxonomy): domain Bacteria; kingdom Bacillati; phylum Cyanobacteriota; class Cyanophyceae; order Leptolyngbyales; family Leptolyngbyaceae; genus Thainema; species Thainema salinarum. Next base: position 3,365,791 of record NZ_JBYJZJ010000022.1, on the reverse strand, counting down.
TGACTCGTGCCCCCGTCTCATCACTGCCGACCAGACGAGCACTGCGCAAGCGCTCCACAATTTGGGCTACCGGGGATTCAAGTTGCCCCTGCACTCGTTTCAGCAGATTGGCAATGGCTCCTTGCGACACGCTCAGACCGCAAAGGTCGCTCATCAACTGGCTCAGCCGCTCATAGCTGATGGCATGGCGGTAGCGTAGATAGGTGACTAGAGTTGCCACACTGTTACCAAAAGGAGAGCCGGGTTCCAACCCGACTGGAACGGGAGCCTCATAGGTTTGCTGGCAACAGGGACATACCCCGCCATAGCGTTCAACTCGGGTGATGTCAGGGGTGAGCTGAGGCAATTCAATCCGCTCGTAAATCCCGCTCAAGCGCTGCATTGAACGGTCAACCTCAGCTCCACAGTGGGGACAGCTCTTGGCTTGGGCGACCACAACTTGATCGGGGTGTTGACTTAATTCTCGCCCACCGTCACGGTGGCTTCCCGTTTCTTCCGATGGACTAGCCATGGGTTCACAGCGGCTCTGATTGGGTTTGAAGCCCTTGGAGGGAGGCAAACTCGAATTGCGCGACGTTTTCTTTACCCGCTTTTGCTTCAGTTGTTCGACTTCTGCTCGCAACCGTTGCAGCTCCTGCCACAGCCCTTGAATCAGGGCATCTTTTTCGGCGGGGCTTAATCCATCGAGTGGGGGCAGTTCTGTCATGGCAAAAGCTTATCATCTTCTCTCAAAGCCGTGCTTGGGTCAACCGAGTTGAGCAATTACACTCACATCTTGCACCAAAACCCAGAAGGGTTGTTTTGCCGCCGCATCGCGGCGGCAAAACAACCCTTCTGGGTTTTGGTGCAAGATGTGAGGTTTATACATTTGGCTTAACCGTTGCTGAAAAAGAGTCCGCTATAATCAGCTCGCAATTCATCACGGCATTAAATCAATGGCAGGTAAATTAACTACCCATGTTCTCGATACGGCGCATGGTCGTCCGGCTTCGCGCATGAAGATTGAACTGTGGGCAATTGATCCACAATCGAGCGATCGCACTTTGATCAAAACCGTTTCGACCAATGAAGACGGGCGCACCGATGAGCCGCTTTTGGTGGATGACGCGCTCAAAATCGGCGTTTACGAACTTGTGTTTTCCGTCGGTGAATACTTCAAGCCAATGGGTGAAAGTTTGCCAGAACCGATGTTTTTGGGACAGGTGCCGATTCGCTTTGGTATTGCTGACACGTCGTCGCATTACCACGTGCCGCTGCTGGCATCCCCTTGGTCATACAGTACCTACCGAGGTAGCTAGATGTACTCGCTGGCTGAATTGAATCAAATGGATCAGGAATCCTTTACTCAGGCATTGGGCAGCATCTTTGAAGAGACACCTGCGATCGCAACTCAGGCTTGGCATCTGCGGCCTTTTACCAGCGTGAGTGACCTGCACCACAAGATGCTCCAGGTCGTGGATCAGATGACTGTGGACGAGCAAATTGATTTAATTTGCGCTCATCCCGACTTGGGCAGCAAAGCCAAAATGGCTGAGGCATCGGTGCAGGAGCAGTCTGGGGTGGGTTTAGACCAACTCAGCGCCGCCGAGTATGAGCAATTCAGCCAGCTCAATCAGAGCTACCGGCAGCGGTTTGGCTTTCCATTTATCGTAGCGGTGAAAGAACATACGAAAGACAGCATCCTCGCTGCATTTGAGACACGGCTACAAAATTCCGCCGATCAGGAACGTCAGCAAGCTCTCACAGAAATCGGCAAAATTGCTGGATTTCGGTTGAATGCAGTGATTAGTGATTGATCTCTTTAGGAACGCAGATTTGATCAGGTGAAATCTTTGAGGTAGGGACACGGCAATGCCGTGTCCCTACGGACGAAACGGTTTACAGGCCATTTAATCTACAGTCTCTAGCGTTTCCGGTTATGTAACCAGAGAGATATTCAGGTCTTCCTGGCCTATCAATAGAACAGAACACATGATTGATGAGGCATCTGGAAATCCTATGGCAATCCCACGTCTTTTTTCTCCGTCTAGCGCTAAACCGTGGCTAGCCGTCGCTATTGGTTTAACTTTGATTACAGGCTGTAGCAGTGTTCCGTCGATCAGCGAGTCCACTAGCGAAGCACCAATGCAGGCCGAGATGGAAGCTGTAGGAAATCAAGCAGCAGGTGCGGCAGATCAGGCTATCCCGGTTGAGCCACCTTCACCTGTACCCAGTGCTCCACAGGCGCAACCTCAACTGGCCAAGCGGGCTGAACTCTTTCTTGTTGTTGACTCAGTTGAAGACAGCATTGATCAGGCCAGCGCGATCGCAACTACTCAACAGGGCGATCTGCTCAACTTGAATGACCAAGTACCGCTATCGGCAACAGAACGGCAAACCGCGACGATGCAGATTCGGGTGCCGCAGGCCAAGTTAGACGCGACGCTAGAGCAACTGGCCGAACTCGGTACCGTCCAGCGCCGCACCATCAGCGCTGAAGACGTGTCCAATCAGCTGATTGATCTGCAAGCCCGTCTGCGGAACCTGCGGAAAACAGAGGAAATGCTGCTGGAGATTATGGAGCGCTCCGGCTCGATTGGCGATGTGCTCAGTGTGGCCCAGGAGCTCAATAACGTGCGGGCTTCAATTGAGCAGATCGATGCCCAGCGCAAGAGCCTACAGGGTCGCGTAGATTATTCCATCATTGACATTCGCCTCGAAGCCGCGATCTCAACTACGACGCCTCAGCGGGCGATCAGTACTCAGCTCAGCGGCACCTGGCAGCAAGCCACCAGTTCAGTGCAAGATTTTTCAATTGATTTACTCCAGCTTGGCCTGTGGATTCTGGTTTACAGCCCCTATCTCGTCATCGTTGCGTTAGTTGCCATGCTGGGCTATCGCGCCACTCATCGCCGCCGTCCTGCACCTGCGATCGCAGGTGAAGAAACTGAATAAGCCAGCTTTGTTCTGTAGCAACAGTCATATTGGTTGGGACATTTTCGTAGCGTGGCAAAGCCGCGCTACGAAAATGTCTTTCCGATCAAAGTTGGCTAGGGCTGTAAATTTGATTAAATCCGCGTTCCTTAGCGAGCACCTGCTCCTTGCGTTCCAACTGGAAACTTTTCTCTCATAGCATCAGAATCATTAATTTCTGACGAGATCAGCTGGCTAAAAGGCACAGAAGCAACACCTTTCTGAATGGCTTGCACCTTCGCTGGAAATCTATTGACTAAAAATAAGCCGCTTACCACTGCAATCAGAACCGAAACCCATAGTCTCTCTACCTTGATACGCAATTTGCACGTGCTGTGCTGGGATCTCAATACCAACTCAATCAAATCCACCGAAACTAATTCCTTACTCGTCCATCTCGCCCCATAAAGGGAAATAAGTTTATATAAGGAAGTCGATACTTCCCATATCTTGCACTTTGCACTTTGAGAACCCGAAGAGGTTGTTTTGCCGCCACATCGCGGCGGCAAAATAACCTCTTCGGGTTTTGGTGCAAGATGTGAGTACTTCCGATGTTTTATCAGTGATTTTATAGACGCTGTACTTGAATCAATCATTCAACAGACCTACGCATAAACACGTATAGCCTGATACGTTTGCTCAAGTTTTCGCCTGATGCTCTATACGAGCTATATAGATCTTGGTCTATCCAAATCTATTTTTGCATGAATTTAAGTCTATCCAAAAAAAATCCAAGATTTAACGCCGTGTATAACCAAGTACGAACGAATTGTTAAATCCAGTTTATAAGCAAAATTTATGGTTGTGCGACCAACTGATTCTTGTGGGTAATCTGAATTGCGATCGCAGGGACAATGCTGAGGAAAAAAAGGTAAATGGAATTTCTCCACTTCCTAAAATCACCTGCTCAGCCATCAGAAATTCCGAGTCATTAAAGATTGAGCCTTGTTTGGTAGCTGTTGCGATCGCATCTAGAAAAGCTATAGCTTCTCAATACAAAACCTATGTGAAATTCTTACAACTCATCCTGGAACAATGGACAGATGCCTGTAGACTGTTACATTAGTTCACGTTGTCATGAATTTGAAAATTCTGCCCTGAAGGGGGATGACAGCGCTTGCATATTGTTATCACCCAGGGAACTCTATTTCAGGTACATTCAATCATCTAAAACTACTACTATTTTCAGCCAAACGCTTGCGGAGCAAGCGCTTCACACAAAATAGTTAGGTTTCATGCACAGGATTGATATTACCGATCCATTTTCAATTGATAGAGCTATATTTACTTGTTCGTTCACAATTCATGCCTATGCGTTTGCGTTTAATACCAAACTGGTTCCGTTTGCGAAATCCAATTCTAATTGTGTTAAGTGGTTTGTCATTTGCGATCGCAGTTCTAACGGCCCAATCGACAGCCGCGAATATTCCATCCAATAATATTCCGTACAATCAAGAAATTCGCGCGGTTTGGTTGACCACCAATGACACTGAAGTCTTACTTGATCAACCGAAGCTAGACGCCGCGATGGAGCAGCTGGCGCAGTTGAATTTCAACACAGTTTATCCGGTGGTATGGAATGCAGGCTACGTCATGTATCCCAGCGTCGTAGCCCAGCGAGCGGAAATTCAGCCCTTCGTGCGGCGCGGCTACCAAGGCCAAGACATGCTGAAGGACTTAATCGACAAGGCGCACCAGCGCGGTATTTTAGCGATTCCCTGGTTTGAGTTTGGCTTTATGGCTCCGCCCATGTCTGAACTCACTCTTAATCATCCTGACTGGTTCACCCACAAGCAGGATGGTGGGGAAACATCCATCAGTGCCGCAGGCGAAGTCATGTGGATGAACCCGTTTAAGCCCGAAGTGCAGCAGTTTATCACCAGTTTGGTGATGGAAGTGGTCAACCTCTACGATGTCGATGGCATCCAGTTTGACGATCACTTAAGTCTGCCAACGGAGTTTGGCTATGACAGCTACACATCGAATCTTTATTTTGAAGAAACAGGTAAGCAACCCCCTGCCGATCCCTATAATCCTGAATGGGTGAGCTGGCGAGCCAACAAACTCACCGCTTTTGTCACCCAGCTTCAGCAGCAAATCAAAGCCCGCAAGCCCCACGTTATTTTCTCGATTTCGCCCAATCCCTACGATGTGGCCTATACCAATTTTCTACAGGACTGGCTGAACTGGGTGAAGCTTGGCCTCGTCGATGAACTGTTAATTCAGGTGTATCGCGATAACCTGGGCAGCTTCACGGAGCAAATTGCTCGCTCATCCGTTCAAGAAGCCCGTCAGTATACATCGGTTGGAGTTGGCATTCTGACTGGTTTGCGGAACATGCCTGTTTCAATGGATCTGATTCAGGCTAAGGTGAGAGCCGCTCGCTACTACGGTTTGGGTGTTTCCTTCTTCTACTACGAAAGTCTCTGGGAAGATGGCGCAGAGCCTCCCGCCGAACGGGTTGCGCGGTTTCAAAATATCTTTGCCACGCCAGCCTTTCGAGCCGCTTCACGAACTTAGGAGTGCAAATCAAATAGCCTATCCATCGTTCTATCCGTAAGGACACGGCAATGTGTCACGCGCTGTAAGGGTATGCCCCTGATGCGCCACAAAACTATACCCCTGTTGTCCGAATTCAGCGCTAATACAGAGGTAAGAGTTTCTCCGATATTGAGGAAGGAGAGAGCCATGGCTAAAGCAATTGCTGTGCCCATCCGGCATGAGATCATTGAACGGCATCAGCAGGGCGAGACCTTAGCCGCCATTGCCGGATCCCTCTCGCTGTCCTACTGGGGTGTGCGCCAGATCTGGCGACGGTACCGCGACAGGGGCGAAGCCGGACTCGCGTTGAGGGGAGAGGGGCGTCTGCGGCGGGGATTTGGCTGTGAGCGTTTGATCTATCGCAGTGCGCTGTGGTTGAAACGCCATCATCGAGGCTGGGGTGCAGGCTTGATTCGGGTGGTGCTCAGACAGCGGTATCAGGCGTTATGGGTGCCGCATGAGCGAACGTTGCAGCGTTGGTTTCGCCAGCAGCACCTCAACCCACTGCGGGAGCAGCATCCGCCTGTGACCCGAGAGCGAGCCCAGCAGGTGCATCAGGTTTGGCAACTGGATGCCACGTCTCATCAGCAGTTGGCTGACGGCACGCCAGCGAGTTGGATTTCACTCATTGATGAACACAGTGGAGCGCTCTTACAAAGCGAAGTTTTTCCCCCACTACGTCTTTGAAGCCGTCCCAGCCTCGGACGTGCAATCAGCCCTGCGCCGGGTATTTACCCGCTGGGGACGACCTCAAGCGCTGCGGGTCGATAACGGATCGCCATGGGGCAACTGCCACGCCCTGCCCTCGCCACTGACACTCTGGTTGAGCGGACTCGGCATTGAGGTGATCCACAATCGACCCTACTGTCCCCAGCAGAATGGCCAAGTTGAACGGGCTCATGGCGTGGTCAAAAGCTGGATTGAACCCGCCACCTGTGCCAACTTGCAGACGCTGCAAGCTCGATTAGACCAAGCGGCAACAGTCCAGCGCACGCTCTACCCCAGTTGTCCTCATCAGCGCCCTCGCGACCAATACTACCCCGCCTTAGCTCACGGCGGCAGAGCCTATGCGCCTGACACGGAAGCCGAGCAGTGGCATGTCGCGCAGGCATTGGCTCATCTAGCGGGCCATCGCTGGTCTCGCAAGGTGAGTCAGACGGGGCAGATTTCGGTGTACAACCGCAATTATTCGGTCGGTCGTCCCTATGCTGGACAGATGGTCACCGTGCATCTCGATCCGAGCGCTCTGACATGGGTGATTGAAAATCACTCTGGACAGGTGATTGCTCGACTTGTCTGCTCTGGCTTAGATGCTCATGCGCTTCGAACCTTGCAGATGACCTATCGCAAGTCCTGCCGCCGCAAATCGACATCGGGGGCATAACCTTACGTCGCACTAGGGGCATACCCTTACGTCGGGTGACACATTGCCGTGTCCCTACCCAAACGTTTCACCTTGTTAAATCCGCGTTCCTTAATGGGTGTTGTGAAGTTTAGGCTTCTGACTATTCAACCATCAGAAATTTATCAGATAAAGCTTGATGAATAAGGACGGCTAGTGCTGCTAGCCGTCTTTGTTTTTAATCCGACTAGAAACCCCCAAATTATTTTTGTGAAAGTCAAGGTGAGCCTTGACTTTCACAAAAATAAAATCTGGCTTTTAGTAGCGGATTCGATACTACTCATCAATTTGGGCTTATGAATCAAACAACTTCTGCTGTTTCTGGATCGCGTACAGCCTATCGAATTGCCCTCTGCGCTGTCGTTGCCGTCATGATTGTGCTGGGAATTGGCTCAAAGTTCTATCAGGGCGTGGGCGAAAGCTGGGTACAGGGCTACAGCGGCGACATTCTCTATGAGGTGATGTGGATAGCGCTGATCAGCTTTGGCTGGCCTAGAGTCCCGCTGTGGAAAATTGCCGTTGGGGTCGGCATTGGCACTGGTTTCGCAGAATTCTCACAACTGTGGCATCCGCCGCTGCTGGAGGCTTGGCGAGCAACCTTCCTGGGTAAGCTGATTTTTGGCGTCGCGTTTTCAGTTTGGGATTTTGTCTATTACGGTATCGGCTGCGTCGTCGGCTGGATGGGATTGCGATACCTTAAACGTAGAACGTACCGACTGTGAGCACCTGCGCGATGGCTACAATGACTACGACGCTAAATCATGCTCTCAAAGAATGGTCAGTTGCCGTAAACGCGCTGACGCATAGCGAAACGATTTTGCTGCTTCGGAAAGGTGGAATTCGAGAAGTTGGGGGCCGCTTCACTGTTGCCCATGACCAGGTATTGCTCTATCCAACCTATGAGCATCAGCAGCCCCACTTGCTCAAGCCGCAGTATGCCGAGGTTAAACCCGTTGAATCTGGCTGGCATCCAGAACGGATTCCGATTCAAGCCTGGGCCAAGATTACGCAGGTTAGCGCGGTAGCGGATGCAGGCGCGATCGCAGCTTTAAATCCATTTCACATTTGGACTGATCGACTGGCAACTGAACGGTTTAAGTGGAAACCGAAGCAGCCGCTATATTTACTGATGCTGCGGGTCTATCAACTGCCCAGCATTGTGCAAATTCCCTATCAGGAATCCTATGGTGGTTGCCGCTCCTGGATTGATTTAGAGCAGTCGATTGATATCAGCACGACAACACCTGTGCTGGCGGATGAAGACTATGCGGCACAGGTTCAACAGATTGAAACTGCGATCGCACCTTTTTTGACTCCCGTATCTATCTAACATCGCCTAGCACCGCCTAACGCCGTCATCCAAACTCGATTTTTAGCGGTGAGAATAAAATATTTGAATATCATCGAAATTATCCGGATGCTGTATGCTGCATGATGCACTATAGAGCAGCATGCTGAAGCAGCACTGTGAAGTCACTCGTCAAACTAAAATTGCGATCGCAAAGTTTCATCGGGATTCGAGTAAACTTCTCAGTGATTTTGTCTAAGCGGGATAGCATGGTGAATAGCATGATTTATGGCTCTGGTTAGAGGACAAATTTGCCTTTTACTAGTGAATACACCGTTACGATGTAGTTAAGAGGGAGGTTCGTCGCATCGATGTGGATGCAGCGACTACGGCAGTACATTCCGCGTTTACCCCTAGCCGATCGGGCGACTTCTCTCCAGGTTATTTTGGTGCTATCTTTTGGTGCGCAGGTTTTTGCAGCGGTGTCGATTACCGGTTGGCTGTCGTTTCGACATGGTCAACAGGCAGTTAACGACTTAGCAGTAAACTTGAGTCGCGAAGTAACCGATCGGATTGAGCAGCAAATCCAGAGCGACCTCGATAGACGGCAACAACTGCTAGCAATTACCGCTGCCACCATTGAATCGGGCGATCTATCCGTTACCGATCAAGAACAATTGCGGCACTATTTTTGGCATCAACTTGCGATCGCGCCGTTGATCAGCAGCATTTACTACGGCAGCGAAACGGGTGATTTTGTCGGTGTTCAACGCCGATCTGATTCCAACGAAGAGATCCTTCTGTGGCAGCGTACTGAGGCCACTGCCCCAATTCGGGAAACCTATTCAGCCGACTCCACGGGCGAACCTATTGCCCGCATCGACGAAACAGAATACGATCCGCGCAGTCGTCCCTGGTATCAGGCCGCCAAACGAGATAGAGAAGCGACCTGGAGTCCCATTTATCGGTTTGCCTCACCGGATTACGCTCGCTTGGGAATTACCCCTGCTACGCCGATTTATGATGACGAGAATCAGCTGCAAGGGGTGCTGGCGCTGGATATGACGCTGGAGCAAATCAGCCAGTTTCTGCGGCAGATGACGATTAGTCCCTCAGGGCAAGCCTTTGTGCTGGAGCGTTCTGGTGCGATCGTGGCCAGTTCAACCTCGGAACCACCATTTGTCACCATCGCTGACGATGAACAGCGCTTACAGGCCGTCAACAGCCAAGATCCCCATATTCAAGCAGCCGCTCAGTTTTTAACCAGTGAGTTTGAATCTTTTGACCAAATTCGCACCCGTCGGCAGCTTTCGTTTGAGTTCAACGGAGAGCAACAGTGGGTTGAGGTTCTGCCCCTTGAGCAGGATGCAGCGCTCAACTGGCTAGTTGTTGTGATAATTCCTGAGTCCGACTTCATGTCCCAGATTCAGGAAAATGCCCGCAAAACTATTTTGCTGTGCGTTCTCGCTCTTCTAATTGCGATTCTGCTGGGTTCACACACGGCCCGCTGGATTACTCGACCTATTTTACAGATTAACCGAGCGGCCAAGCGGCTAGCGGTTGGCGAATGGAATCAGAAAATTCAGATCGATCGTCAGGACGAAATTGCTGAACTGGCTGCGTCGTTTAATCAAATGGCAGCACAGCTTAAACAGTCTTTTGATACGCTGGCGGCCAAAAATGAAGCACTGCGAGAACTGGATCGGCTCAAAGACGAGTTTTTAGCCAATACGTCGCACGAGCTGCGGACACCACTCAACGGCATTATTGGTATTGCTGAATCGCTAGTTGATGGGGCCACTGGAACGCTACCGGATGCGACGCGGGCTAATTTGAGCATGATTTCGGCCAGTGGGCGACGGCTATCGACCCTGATCAACGATATTCTCGATTTTTCGAAACTACGGCACCACGGTTTGGTTCTGAATCAGACACCGATTGGCCTCCGAGAAGTGGTAGAGGTGGTGCTGATCCTGAGTAAGCCTTTACTGCGTACTAAATCCATTCAGCTGATTAATAACATTCCTAGCGATCTACCATCTGCCTGGGCTGATGAAGATCGCCTCCTGCAGATTTTGCACAACCTGATTGGCAACGCGATCAAGTTTACCGAGCAGGGACAAATTGTGATGTCTGCTCAGATCCAGCCTCGGACAACGGTGAGCCAAAGAGAAATCGAACGTAGTGCAGACTGCGATCGCACATCTACTGCGGATGCATTAACAACAGATGCCGCTTGTGCTTCGACCTATTCTGATCAGTCAGCACTGACCCGCCAGCAATTGGTTAGCTCTCAGGCTGAACTCGTCACTAACGCTGACGCTGAAGAAGCCCCTCGACCGACAAACGGTACGGTCAGCACAGTCCAAGTTAGCCCATCGCCAGCACCCGTGGTGCAGCCCGAAACACAAGTTGGTACTGCGAATCGGATCGCAACAACTTCAGGCAGTCATCATGCAACATCCGCAGCTGCGATCGCGCCGGATCAAGAACTGAAAATCTCTGTCTCTGACACAGGCATCGGCATTCCCGACCACAAGCTCGATCGGATTTTTGAGGCATTTGAGCAGGCAGACGGATCAACGGCCCGATTGTATGGGGGAACAGGCCTGGGTTTAGCGATTACCAAGCAGCTCGTTGAGCTACACGGCGGCACTCTGACGGTTGATTCAACCCTAGGACAAGGATCAACCTTTACCTTTACGCTGCCCATTGCAGTTGGAGCGGCGGCAACGGATCGATTTTCCACGGCTGGGAATCGTCCTGATGCGGAATTTGCTCAGGATAATTTAGCCATTGCCCGTTTAATTCTCGATCCCAACAGCCTCATCGGTGAACCTAATTCTAATGAACCGATGGGGCTAGAAACAGCCACCAGCCAGATGCAGCGTTCTGCCAATCAAACCCTAACGGTGCTGATTGTTGATGATGAACCTGTCAATCTACAGGTACTCGTTAATTATTTGTCTCTAGAAGACTATCAAATTGCTCAGGCATCAAGCGGTGCTGAGGCGCTGGACTTGATGGCGCAGGGGCTGCAACCAGATCTCATTTTGCTGGACGTGATGATGCCCGGTATGACTGGATACGAGGTTTGCCAGCAGATCCGGCAGCAGTATCCCACCCATGAGCTGCCAATTGTCATGCTAACGGCCAAGAATCAGGTCGCCTCTCTAGTGCAGGGACTGGAAGCGGGAGCGAATGATTATCTGGCCAAACCGATCTCTCGGGATGAGCTGCTGGCCCGGATTCGGGTTCATCTGGAGCTGTCGAAAATTAATTTGGCCTATGGACGCTTTGTGCCGCAAGAGTTCCTGAAGTTCCTCAACCGGGACAGCATTGTAGAAGTCCAGCTGGGTGATCAGACTCAACGAGAAATGTCGGTGTTGTTTGCCGATATTCGCAACTTTACTGCGTTGGCTGAGCAGATGACACCAGAGGAAAATTTCCGGTTTATCAATTCCTGCTTCAGCCGTTTAGAACCCGCTATCACTAACCATCACGGGTTTATCGACAAATACATCGGCGATGGCATTATGGCCCTTTTCAGCGGCACCGCTGATGACGCGATTCTCGCGGGGATTGATCTGCTACATCGTCTAGATAAGTACAACCAAAACCGCTCTCGGATGGGCTATGAGGCAGTACGGATTGGTATTGGAATCAATACCGGGGAACTGATGTTGGGTACCGTCGGCGGTGTGAATCGCATGGATGGCACGGTAATTAGCGATGCCGTTAATCTGGCGGCACGGATTGAAAAACTGACTAAAGACTATGGCGTTTCGCTATTGATTTCTGATGACACGCTGCAACGGCTTGAAGATCCAGATAAGTATTCAATTCGCCGAATCGATCGTGTGCAAGTGCGGGGCCGCTCGGAACCTGTAACTGTTTATGAAGTGTTTGATGCAGATCCGGTGGCCGTGCAAGATCAAAAATGGGCAACGAAAACAACCTTTGAGCAAGCGCTATACTTATTTGAAATGCACCAGTGGGATGTTGCCGCTGCTCTGCTATCGGATTGTATTGAGCAGTACCCAGCGGATCGCGTTGCCAAGATTTACTATGAACGCTGTGAACAACAACATCGTATTCAGCTTTATCAAAAGCTAGAAGATTAGAGCATATACGAAATCTAATCAGCCATAGTTATGAAAACTGCAATGAGCGCAGCTTTCATAACTATGGCTGATTTTTGATAGCGAATTTCGTGTGAGGTACTATCTTATGCAGCTGCTAATGAGGCAAGCGGCTCAGGAACGCTTTCGGAGGGAGCTTCAAACTGACCAGTTGCAACGTATTCTAGTCTGAGTTTGAGCCAATTCATAAAAGATGAATTCGTTGTGATAATTGCCGCAGTTGGCTGAGGGCACTTGGCTTTCACGTCAGCCATTTCCGGTGCTTCTAGAAAAGCAGGCTGCTCAACCAGCCAAAAATCGACCTCTTTTTCTTGTTCCTTATAGTAGCGAATTCTCTCTTTGAGAACCTCTTCAAATGGTTCTTCTTCGAGTAAAAATTTGCGGCTAGCTGCGACGTAGTAATACGTTGTCATTTTAAACCTCCCTGTGATGTTAAAAGTTGCGTTTTTAAGGTGTTAAGTAAAGCGGGCATCGATCACCTTACGGTTTACCGAAACTTGGCTAAATTACATCCAGTATCCTTGCAAGATAACCTGCTTCATTTCCCGTACAGCTTGCTGCATGCCAACCAGGGCTGCACGACTGACTATGGTATGGCCGATGTTGAGTTCTTCCATCCCTTCAATACAAGCGACTGGATAGGTATTCCAATAGGTCAAACCATGTCCAGCATTGACCCGTAAGCCAGCGGCAACAGCTTGATGACAACCTTTGGCAAGAATTTCCAGCTCTTTTTGCTGCGTTCGTTCATCCTTGGCTTCTGCATAGGTGCCCGTATGCAGCTCAATGAACTGGGCTTTAGTAGCTGCCGATGCCATAATTTGCTCTGCATCAGCATCGATAAACAGGCTGACCGGAATTCCTGCGCTCTGTAGCTGATCCACAACTGCCGTTATGCGATCGATTTGACCGGCAACGTCTAAACCGCCTTCGGTGGTGACCTCTTGGCGATTTTCGGGCACAACGGTTACATAGTCTGGTTTGATCTCAAGTGCGATCGCAACCATTTCGTCCGTCGCCGCCATCTCTAGATTGAGATGAGTCCGCACGGTTTCCCGCAGCAGACGTACATCCCGCTCTTGAACATGCCGCCGATCTTCGCGCAAATGCACGGTGATGCCATCGGCTCCGCCCAGCTCAGCCAGCACGGCTGCTGCAACCGGATCGGGCTCTACCGTGCGCCGAGCCTGTCGAATCGTGGCGATGTGGTCAATGTTGACGCCTAGCGTAGGCAAGGGCAATCTCTCCTTTTGTTTGAGACTGGTCTAAAAATTGGCACGTTCCTGATTTTACCTGAAACCACCAAAGCTTTATGAATCAGTCAATTATCCTAACAAGTTAATCCATCAATCAGCTTTTATAGATACTCTTACCCTAGGAAGATTAAATGAGCTGATGTCACAAAACTTTATTATTACCGTGCCGTATCGTATACTACGCGAGAGCGTGTAACGAGGAGTATAGATGTGATGTCGGAGGCAGCTAGGCCCCTGACAGTACCGAAGGAACTACTAGGTACGCCAGGTATTGTGAACCCAAATCTGCTGATGTTTCTAGCAGCAGTTTGGATTGCCGTCATGTCATGTCTGGGCTATTGGATCTGGGAGTGGCCAGGCTGGTGCTGTTTTTTGCTGAATGTGTTGGCGCTGCATCTAGCAGGCACCGTGATTCACGATGCCTCTCACAATGTTGGACACCAAAATCGGATTATGAACGCGATTCTCGGTCACGGCAGTGCGTTGATGCTGGGCTTTGCGTTCCCGGTATTTACCAGAGTGCATATGCAGCACCATGCAAATGTCAACGACCCGGAAAACGATCCCGATCACTTTGTTTCGACGGGGGGGCCGCTGTGGATGATTGCGGCTCGGTTCTTCTACCATGAGATTTTTTTCTTCAAGCGGCGTTTATGGCGTAAATATGAGCTACTAGAGTGGTTCTTAAGCCGCTTGTTTGTGATCACAATCGTCGTTCTGGCTATTCATTACGACTTTTTGGACTTTATTTTTAACTATTGGTTTTCGCCAGCGCTAGTAGTGGGCATTGCCCTGGGACTGTTTTTCGACTATTTGCCCCATCGTCCGTTCAAGGAGCGCGATCGCTGGAAGAATGCTCGTGTTTATCCCAGCCCGATTCTCAATATCCTGATTCTGGGGCAAAACTATCATCTCATTCATCATCTCTGGCCTTCTATTCCCTGGTACAACTATCAAAAAGCCTATCGCGCAACCCAGCCACTGCTTGACTCCAAAGGTTGTCACCAATCTTTGGGGCTTTTAGAAGGGAAGAGCTTCTTTAGCTTTTTGTATGACGTGTTTTTAGGTATCCGATTCCACGGCAAGAAGCATACGAAAGAGAATGAAAAGGATTTGACGACTTTAAGCTGAGCTGATCAGCTTTGAGTAAAAAAGTAGAAAGGGCTTTGAATAAGGCTTTTTCTGCTTTCTTAGCCAGTCGAAGTTAAGCAATCGTTTAGGGGGAGGCTAGCGCTGCTAGCCTCCCCCTAAACGATTGCAGAGAAATACGTTATGGACTGCTTACAACCGAAGGCGGCAGCGGGTCGGAGCATAAGTCAGGCCGGAGTTCTCGGGCTTTACGCAGATAAGGATGATAAACCTGGGTTTGATGAGCTGGCATATACACATGAATCAGAAAGCGAATGCACTTTGTCAGGCTGCCTTCCACATGCATTTGTTGCACATCCAGTAGCGGTACCTGATCCCACTGGTTGCGATCGCGGGCAATCGCCGCTGGAAAAATCGCATCTAGATCCCGAGTGACCGAAAACGTTGCGCTAATGATATTGCTCGGTTCTATTTGGTTGCGGGTTTGAAATTCGTTTAGCAGTTCTTCAACAGCTTCTCGAATTGCCTCAACTGAATTTTCAGATACAGTTGTCGCCCCTCGAACTGCCCGAACTTTCCACTCCACGCGGCCAAACCTCCATCTCATCGTATGATGCCAGATTCCATCTAATAGTTTGTGCTTGTTTCCCATTGAGGATTCTATCCTATCAAGTTCGGAAAACAGATCGATGACCAGCCTCTTCATCCGGAATTTGATTGGCAGATGAAGGAAACGTTATTTGAATATGTCTTAAAGATCGATCCGTTTCATGGGTTCTGAGTGCAATCTGAGTACAATAAAGATGTCAGCTTATTCCTCCTAGCAGATTTGCACTCCTGCTTATGTCTTCCAGAAATTCAGCGTCATTTCGCTACTTCAAAGCGCGGTTACTTGCGTTGGGACGTCCGGCGGTTTGGATTCCGGCTTTAATTCTGGCGCTGGTTGCCGCTTTTCTGCTGGAGTACACAACTAATCCCGGTTGGCTAGCAAGTTCTGATGACGATGATTTGGGGCCGGATCAGTCTGGATTGGGCAATACGCTGTCGGAAGATCAGCTGAGAGCTGCGGCTGATATCGATAATCTGGAGGTGCTGTCCAGCGATTTGCAGGCCGATGCAGAGCAGCAAAATTTGGAGCAGGCTGGTAGTGCAGATGCTGCAAATGCTGCGCAAGCGAGCGAGCCATCGGCTGGGGAACGGTATTTGGCCAGTCGCGATCGCAACAACCCATCCAGTGCCAGATCAAACAGCAATACCTTACCCGAACCCTTCACGACGGGAATGGTTAATCCAGTTAATCCTCGTTCTGCGACCCGAACTGGATCGAGCTCAGGCAGTGATCCCTACTTGTTTTCGTTAGGATTATTCGACGGTGCCAGTCAAAACATGACTACACCATCCGCTACTCCAACTGTTAGTCCGCTGGAGCGAGCTATTCTCGACCAGCAATTTCGCTCGTCTACTGCATCGGAAACATCAGACGGAACTACAGCGGCTGAGAGTACTAACCCGCAGCCCGCTGACACAGCGACATCATCGCTAACGCTGACTGAACCTACGCAGCCTGCGAGTCTGACATCGCAGTCTACCGGCTCTCTACCTCCGTCTGTCACATTTATTCCGACGAGTTCAACCATGTCGCCGCCACCGGGCACCACTGGCTATACGCTGCCACCTGCTTTAACTCCAGTGACTCCATCCGGAGGTGGCACGAATATTTACTCGAACTCGGTTGCGCCGATTCCAGGACTAGCAGCGCAGCCCTCGCTTGCGCCCTCAATTCCGTCAATTGGCAACACTTTTAATCCCGTACCGACAATTACGAATGTTGGTGTATTTGGCCCGACGATCTCTCAACCGTTAGATGCTTCGTCATCTCAGGTTACGCCACAGACGGCTCCTTTTTCAGCATCGCGTCGCCAACCGGGACGATATATTGGCAATGGCGAAATCAATACGTTCTCCAATCCTTAACTAGTCGTTTGTTACCGTTGTTTTGGTGGATTTTGATGGTTGATATGCCGTGCCAAGCA
Source organism: Thainema salinarum CENA647 (assembly GCF_057732415.1). Classification (NCBI taxonomy): domain Bacteria; kingdom Bacillati; phylum Cyanobacteriota; class Cyanophyceae; order Leptolyngbyales; family Leptolyngbyaceae; genus Thainema; species Thainema salinarum. The sequence goes on along the minus strand of NZ_JBYJZJ010000022.1, from coordinate 3,349,088 downwards.
CGGCATATCAACCATCAAAACTGATTTGACACAGCACTGGTGGCTCACCTGCTCAATTATTTAGCAGATAAAGCCGTCGCGATGCGACGGCTTTATCTCTACGATTAGGAAGCCATTCTAGGCGTAGATGGCTCATAGCGCTGGCGAATCCAGTCTAGCTCTAGCTCATTGAGATAATCGACGGCCCAGTTGGCGCGGCGCTGGATCATGTGAAATGGGTGAAGGTGAGCTACACCGGCAACAGGAATACCTGCTCGCTTAGCCGCCTTAATACCGGGATAAGAGTCTTCAATCGCTAAACATTCCGTCGGCTGAAGCTGAAGATCGGGAAATGCCTGATTGAGTCGTTCAATTGCCAGTAGATAACCCGCTGGGTCGGGCTTGCTCGTTTCCACATCATCGGCTCCGACGAGCACTGAAAAGCGATCGCGAATTCCGGCACGGGTCAAAACGAGTTCAATCTCAGATCGCAAGGCACCGCTAACAACTGCCAGAGGAAGCTGCGCCGCTTGGAGTTGATCGAGCAGTTCCGCCAGTTGGGGGTAAATCGGCAGCTCTACCATTTCCGCCAATGTTTTCTCGTAGGCCACAGCCTTCCGCTGGATGAGCCGATCGAGATAGTCATCATTGACCAAGCGGCCACGACGATGCAGCAGTTCCTTAAGGCAGGCACGATCGGTGCGACCGACACAGACACTCCAAAACTCGTCTGCTTTAGGCCGCATATTTTCTTCGATCAGCAGTTGCTTCAGAAGCTGATCATGAATCGGCTCATCGTTGATGATAATGCCATTGAAATCGAATAAAACTGCCTTCAATGCCATAGACGGTGCTTGATGATGGCTTGCTGAGAGAATGAGTAAAGTGTTGAAGATTGGGTATTGGGTGCGGGTACTGTGGGTACTCGGTGTGGAGTCCTGGGTGTTAGATATTGGGGGTTGGGGAGATTGGGCGTTGAGTTTTTACAGCCCTCTACGGCCTTTTACGTCTCACTCCTTGTATGTTGAGAGAAGAGAGGTAGACCGACCCTCCTGAGATGCGAGACATCGTGCGAGAGCCAGGGTCGCCTCTCAACTTGATACCCCAAACTCGGATCATCGGCAGGGACAAAGAGATCCCGAATGACGCAAGGCTGAGTTGTGTGTATCGTCCATCTAGAATTCGCTACAAGGAGAGTACTATGTGCGCGCAATCAACCGACTCAAGGTCATCAGCCGTCAAGCAGTGGGTCGGCATTGATGTGTGTAAACGGTGGCTGGATGTTTATGTTAGACCGTCTGGAGAGAACTTCCGAGTGAGCAACAGCAGTGAGGGAATTGAGGATTTAACCCGTCGGTTGGCCAAGCCGTCGCAGGTGGGTCGCATCATCGTTGAAGCCACAGGTGGCTATGAGCGACACATCGCGCTTGCAGCACAGCAGCAGGGCTATGCACTAGCGGTGATCAACGCCAAGCAAGCTCGCAACTTTGCCAGAGCTGCCAATCAACTGGCTAAGACCGACCGAATCGATGCGGCGATCCTCGCCTGGTTTGGCGAAGCGATGCAGCCTCCGCTACGACCGTTGGCCAGTGAGGCTCACCAACAGTTACAGGATGCGGTGACCCGTCGCCGCCAATTAGTGGAGATGCTCACCATGGAGCGCAACCGTTTAGCTGGACTGCGAGGTCCCGCTCAGGAAGACGTTCAAGCCCATATCGACTGGCTCAAAGACCGCATCAGCGACCTTGACCAAGCGATTGATGAGCAAGTGGAACACAACCAACAGTGGCAGCAGCACCAGGCTCAACTGACCTCTGTTCCAGGTGTCGGTCAGGTGGTTGCCAACACCCTGTTGGCTCTGCTGCCGGAGCTAGGAACGCTCTCACACCGTCAAATTGCCGCTCTCGTTGGGGTGGCTCCGCTCAATCGCGATAGTGGGCAAAAGCGAGGGCAGCGCTCGATCTTTGGTGGCCGCAAACCCGTTCGGCAGATGCTCTACATGGCCACTCTAGTTGCAGTTCGTTACAACCCTGTCATCAAAGCCTTTTATGAGCGGCTGCAACAGCGTGGCAAGTTAGCCAAAGTCGCCCGCATTGCCGCTATGCACAAGCTGCTGACGATCCTCAATGCCATGCTCAAGCACGGCACGCACTGGCAACCACCGGAGGCTGCTATGACGTAATTGACCTCCTTTCGACTTGACTTTTAAGATAATCGCTCTCGCCTTACTTCACTCTAACTAACCCATTGCCCACTGGGGCTGCCTGCCTACAGATGCACTTGCAGATTCATTCTCAGTGGGTGCATTATTTGGCAAAGGTTTGATGCCACGTGTGACTTGATTAGTCAGCCAAACGGGTTCGGTACAAACGGCTCGAAATCCGGCTGTGCCCATCCAGGCATCGATGCTGCCCTGAGCATAGTCTCGAATATAGGGTTCTTCAAACAAATCGTTGAGCCAGGGTGTTTGGCGCAGGGTAGCCTGATTACCATCTAGAATCAGTACCTCTCCACCTACTTTTAGCAATCGATAGGCTTCCTGCAGGATTGCGATCGCAATTTCAGGTGGCGTTTCATGAAAGAGCAGTGAAGCCGTTACCAGATCAAAGCTATCATTAGCCAACCCTGTCTGTTCCGCCAAACCGTGCTGCCACTGGATATCAAGATTGGCCTGCTCAGCTTTGTGTCTGGCTGCAATCAGCATGTAGGGCGAGAGGTCTAGACCGATCACTTCTGCTGTAGGAAATGCCTGCTTTAGGAGTAGTGTGGTCGAGCCAGTGCCGCAGCCTAGGTCAAGAATACGGCGCGGTTTCACCCGCACTCGCTGGACAAGTTCTTGCCGAGTCCAGGTTTCATTGGGCGGCAGCAGGTAGCGGGTAATGGGATCATAGGTAACTGCCGCACTGATATTGAGATAGCCCTGCTTGATACCGTGAAAGTTTTGGGTGGTGTAGTAGTCCGGATAAACGACGTTCGGTTGGGCAATGCGATCGCGTTCCTGCTCCCAATCTACGCTGTTGCGATACTCTTGCATGGCTGCTTCATCCAGCAAAAAGGTCCGGAAAAAGGGAGCTAGGAACTGTTCAAACAGAGATGAATCGCGTTTAGTCATGACGAAATGCAGTAGTGTCCAGGATTGAGCGTTATGCCTATTTTACAAATCGTAACTGATTGCTGTGGCCGTTGCAGGGATGAGATTAATGCATAAGGACAGCCAGGATTGACTTCTCCTACCGATGAAGGGAGTGATGTTGCGGGTTGAGCGAGATGCAGTTCCAGTGCTCTGGTAGCGGTCTGGAGCAGTTGTTTGGATGGTTGATTGGTCACTGTGGCGGATTGGTCACTGCTCTATAAAGATCCGGTAAGTAAACGTACCTTTGCACGGACGACAGGGAACAAAAGATGTAGGAATGTGAAAAGGATGACTGAGCTACCCATGTTTGGGTTATCCCGTGTCCCGCTTGCTGTTAGCCCTATATCTAGCGTTCTATGCCCATTCTCTTAACCCTTGGGGTACTGGCCCTCGCCCTAGTGTGTTTTATCAGCGAATGGTTTCCTGCCGATATTACGGCCATCGGAGTCATGGTGTTGCTGATGGTTTTAGGCTTAGTTTCGCCAGAAGAAGGCATCTCCGGCTTTAGCAGTTCAGCCACGATTACCGTATTAGCCATGTTTGTGCTCAGTGCGGGGATTGCCCGGACTGGCGTGATGCAGCTAATGAGCGATTTGCTGATGCGCTGGGGCGGGAAACGTCCAACCCAGCAGATTATTACCCTTGGCGTCCTGGTTGGGCCAATTACAGGACTGGTGAACAATACAGCCGTGGTTTCGGTGTTCCTGCCGATTGTGGAAGACTGGTGTCGGCAGCGCCGTATTTCGGTATCTAAAGTCCTGATGCCCTTGTCCTATCTCACAATCCTGGGCGGTATGCTGACCTTACTTGGCACCTCCACCAACATTCTTGCCAGTGGCCTCTCAGAACAGCTTGGCTATGGCGCATTTGGGATTTTTGAGTTCACTCAGTTGGGCATCATGACGTTCCTGATTGGACTGACCTACATTGCGATCGCATCTCCGATCCTACTGAAAGCACGCAAAGCTCCACCCAACGGCACGATTGCGGGTGAGTATCAGCTTAAAGAATATGTCACTGAAATTGTGGTGACGCCCCGTTCAAGCTTAGTTGGCCAAACGCTACAGGCCAGCCAAATTCAGCGCAAGTTCGACCTCGACGTGCTAGAACTGGTGCGCAACGATAACCACTTCCCGCAACCCCTAGCCGACAAAACGCTCTATGCTGGCGATATTTTAATCGTGCGCAGCAGTCGTGAAGAGTTACTCAAGATCCGCGACGAAAAGGGAATTGATATTCTGCCCGAAGTGAAATTTGGCTCTAAATCCGTTGAGGCAGACTTGAGTTCAGCCCAAGAAGGACTGGCAGAGGTACTGGTGACGGGCAACTCGAACTTGATTGGTTCGACCTTGAAAGACCTGCGCTTTCGCCAGCGCTATAACGTCACCGTTCTAGCCATTCGACGGGGAGAAGAAGTGGTTCGGGAGCGACTCGGGAAGGTAACGCTACGCTTCGGCGATTTACTCTTGCTGCAAGGCCCGAAACAGAGCTTTATTGGTTTGCAAACCAGTCACGATCTGCTGGTGATTGAGCAGCGCAATATGGAAAACCTGCGCCCGGAAAAAGCGCCAGTTGCAATTGCGATCGCACTGGGCGTTGTCCTCCTGGCAGCGTTTAATGTTTTTCCGATTTTGGTCAGTGCTCTGGTCGGCGTCATGCTGATGGTGGTGACCGGCTGCCTCAAGCCGGGTGAAGTTTACGAGTCGGTGCGCTGGGACGTAATTTTTTTACTGGCGGGTCTGATTCCGCTGGGAATCGCCATGGAAAATTCGGGCGCAACTGCATGGTTGGCTGAACGGCTAGTGCAGATTGGCGGTGAACTGCCGAGCTATGGTTTGTTAACGTTTTTCTTTGTGATTACAGTCTTATTGACTGAAATTCTGTCGAATAATGCGTCGGTGGTGCTGATGCTGCCCATTGCGGCACGAGTGGCCCAGTCGCTCAATTTTGAACCGTTTGCCTTCATGCTGGTGGTTACATTTGCAGCCTCACTCAGCTTTATGTCGCCCATTGGCTATCAAACCAACACGATGGTTTACAGTGCGGGAGGCTATCGCTTTCTAGATTTCACCCGCTTTGGCGCACCGCTGAGCCTGATTATGACGTTAGTCGTACCGCCGCTTGTCCTGTGGATGTACGGGGTTTAGAGCGCGATTCAAGCAATCTCAAGTTTCTTAAGTTTTGTCACGCTTTCCGAATTCGTGGCGTTTAGAGTCGGTTCTACTAGATAAACGTCACATATATTCGGAGCAAGACGATGTCTCGCCTCTATGCTTTGCTGGTTGGGATCAACGACTACCCTAACAGAAACAACTCATCTGGCGCTGCTGCCGTTTGATTGCGATCGCACTTTCCAATCTATCTGGTCTTGAATCTGGCGAGCGAGTTTGACCGAGAGCGCCATTTTACCAATACCGCCCATCCCCACGAGGGCAATCAGACGATCGTGCCCACCCAGAATCCATTGCTCCAGCGTCTTGAGTTCTGCAACACGTCCGTGGAACTGAGACACATCCATGGCCTCGCCCCAACTATTGACGTGATCTGCAAATCGCTTGATGGCTTCCTTAATCTGTACTAGCTTTCGATGAATTGGCTAATGGGCACACAAAGCGGCGTCCCAGAAATTGGGTCGGGAATAATGCGGCTGTGTAAGCCAAACACCTGTCGCACTAAGGTTTCCGTTACAACTTCTGCTGGCCGTCCTTGGTCAATCACCACTCCGTCCCGCAGCGCAACTAGGTGGTGGCTGTAGCGGCAGGCCATGTTCAAATCGTGCAGCACCATGATTACTGTGCGGCCTGCGTCTCGATTCAGGTGATAGAGCAGATCCAACACTTCAATTTGATGCGCTAAATCTAAGTACGTAGTCGGTTCGTCGAGTAGGAGCGTTTCGGTATCCTGAGCCAAGGCCATTGCAATCCAGGCTCGCTGCCGCTGACCGCCCGACAGCGTATCGAGAGGCCGATTTGCAAACTCGTGTAGATGAGTCGTTGCGATCGCACTTTCGACCTTTAATTCATCTTCTCTAGACCACTGCTGCAGCCAATTTTGATGAGGATAGCGTCCCTGTGCCACTAGCTCTCGCACGGTCAGTCCCTCTGGGGCCGCAGGGCTTTGGGGGAGAATACCGAGCCGCTTTGCCAAGTCTTTCGTGGGCAAATGTGCGATCGCATCTCCTTCCAGGTATACCGTTCCGCCCTTGGGCTTCAGCAGACGCGCCATTCCCCGGAGCAACGTCGATTTGCCGCAACCATTTGGCCCCACCAGTGTTGTAATGTGACCTTGCGGAATGGCTAAATCTAAACCTTGAATTACGGTATTACCGTCGTAGGCAAGCGTCAGCTTACGGGTTGTGAGCGCAACTGGTGTGGGAATATCGGTTATCATTAGCTTCGGCACAGTCCCTACGAATGATATTAATTCTCATTAATGTTCGTGCTTCTGTCAACACTGCCGTTGTTTTAGCGTTGTGTCAAATGAATACAAAAAAATCCCAGACTTCTGTCAAATAGCCACGCACCGTGGCTGCTCCAAGAAATCTGGGATTTATGCAGTCGTCATCTCTGCTGTGTTGAGCGTTTAGCGCGGACAGTTAAGGGATGGCTTCAATGGTTGTAAGAGCTGCAATACGGCACTTACAATCATCAAATCAAGCTACATCTTGGTCTGCACCTGCTTCTTCGCGTCCTTGAAGCGAGTCGCCATTTGTTCACGCTGGTCGTCACTCATGTTTTTGCGGATGGCAGCAAACATGGTGCTTTCTTCTTGACGTGTGTGGTCACCGACCATGTCTTTCACCCGCTGCAACTGAGACTTAAACTCAGATGAAGTAGGCTGCATGGATTTCATCTGGTTGAGGACTTGCTCCAGTTCAGCCTGCTCGTCGTAGAGTTCCTGCGTGTCGTCATCGCCATAGAACGAGCGCACGTTCGGATAAACGACTTCTTCTTCAGCCTTGGAGTGAGCGATCAGATCTTTATACATCTGACCAAAGAATTCCTGGATGCGGCTGCCGTCTTTCTCTTTTTCAATCTCCCGGATCAGCGTTCTCACCTTCTGGTGATCCATAAAAATCACTTGCGTGATGTCCATGTCAGACTTATCCGAGGCTTGGGTGGCAGCACTGCCAAATACGCCAGTGACTGCAGCCATCGCATCCTGAATGCGGGCACCCAGTCCTTGATCCGGTTCTTCACCCGTCAGCTCATAGGTGCCGAGATACTCCAATACACCTTTTAGCTGCTCTTGGTGCGCCCGGTTCTCGAAGTTGACCGTGTTCAGCGGTGCCAAGGCTTCTTTGACATCCGTACCAACGACTTGAGCCGCTTTATGTACCACTAAACCCGACATCACCTGACCATGTTTCAGCAGCTCATGCTGAGTCATTTTTTCGTACAGGCTTAGGTCTGACTTTTTCATCATTCCTTCAGCCTGCTGCACCATTTCCTGGACTTTTTCCTTGGGCTGAGACTGTACGCCATACTGAGTGATGGTCGTGTCAATAATGCCCAGGTTCTTTTCGTCGTCTTCCAGCATGTCTTCGAGCCGATCGCGCAGATCCTCGTCGCGACATTCCTGCAAAAACTGGCGTTCATTCGTGATAATCAAGTTTTGGATCGCTCGCATGTCAGCTAGCTTTTCTGCGATCGCAGCTCGTTTGGCATCGGTTAACGTAGCAACCATAAAAAGTGTTCTCCTCAAGTGGAATTATTTTAGGTATCTATTTCCTAAAGTTACCTAGCCAACAGCAAGCTTCATCACTCCTCCGATATAAGCTACTAGCTGCTACGAGGAATAGAAAATAGACCAGAAAATTTGAGGATTTATGGCTCTATCTTTCAACAAAAAAATTATAGAATTTGAAAATTATTTTGATCTAGTCCATTAGCAGGATGATTCAAGAAATAAATTGATATTGAAGTAAAAACCAAAAAATTAGAACACATCATTTTTTGTTGAAAGACTATCGTTTTTGCTTAATTTGTTCTTAGATTATTCGCATTTTGGCTAAGCTAACGCCATTGCTGGGCGGCAGATTGGCCTTACATTAATCATTTAGCCATTTCATTTTTTCGCTCCTCAAAATATTTACCTAACTCCTGTAATCTAGGGAAGATTGCCTGTATTGGCGATATAAATGGCGATATCTAGGGGCAGAGGTGGATGTTTGACCGATTGCGATCGCAGTTTGACCTTCCGTTTAAATTTTGGATTATTGCGCTGATTGCGTTCATTAACTCAGTCAGCTTCACGATCATCATCCCGATTATCTATCCCTACGCTAAACAGTTTGGCCTCAGCGACTTTCAGGCCAGTTTGTTGACGACGATTTATGCTGTGGCGCAGTTCATTGCCACGCCTGTGCTGGGTCGTTTGTCCGACTTCATGGGGCGCAAGCCGCTGCTGGTTGTCAGTCTGATTGGTACGGTCATCGCCAATATTTTGGCCAGTTGGACACCTGTCGCCTGGCTGCTGTTTGCGGCACGAGGACTGGACGGTTTGACGGGCGGCAACACCTCGATTGCCCGCGCGGTGATTAGCGACACGACTACACCGGAGCAGCGACCGAAAGCCTTTGGCCTGTTTGATGCTGCTTTCCGCTTGGGCTTTGTGATGGGGCCAGCAATCAGCTATTTGGCCCAAAACATGCCGACGCTACCGGGTGTGTCGTCGCTGGGCATGAGCTTTTTTGCCGGAGCTGCGATCGCACTTTTAGCGGTTATCCTGACCATTTTTCTGCTGCCCGAAACTCTGGCCGATCGGGAACCGTTTCGGCTCAGTTGGGGCATTTTCAGCTTCAAGAAAATCTTCAAATCTGCCACTCGTCCTGGCCTGGGTCGGGTCTTTTTACTGACGTTTTTCAGCGGCTTCACGTTTACGATTTTCACCTTTGCCTTTCAGCCCTTTTTCCTGAACGTGCTGAATCAGGACGCGCAGATGCTGGCGGTTCTATTCGCGCTAATTGGCGTGATTGGCATTCTGACCCAAATTTTCGCCGTTGATCCACTCACGAAACGGTTTAATCTGGCCAATATCTTATTTGTGGCTATCGTCGGACGGGCTATTGCCTTTTTGCTCATTCCTGCCGTGCCGACGCTGTCGGCCTTTGTGGTGTGGCTCTGTCTGCTGGGCGTGGCCAATTCGTTCCCCATTCCGCTGATTGCCTCAATTCTATCGACCAACAGCAGTCCGCGTGAGCAGGGCGAGGTGCAGGGAATCAATGCCTCCTACCTGAGTATTTCCAACGCAATTGGCCCAGCAACGGCGGGTTTATTGGTGAGCTTTAGCTACAGCACGCCGTTTTGGGTGACGGGTGTTTTGACGCTGCTAGTGTCGTGGTTTGCGCTGAGCTTGAAGCAGTCGTTGGATTGTGGAGGGTAGAGAGTGAGGAGTGAGGTGTCAAAGCACAAGATGGCGGACAGTTATGTCCGCCATCTTGCTATGAACTTAAGGAGTGTGGATTCAATAAGGTGCAATCTTTGGGGTAGGGCACGGCATTGTGTCACCCGACGTAAGGGTATGCCCCTAGTGCGACGTAAGGTTATGCCCCCGATGTCGATTTGCGGCGGCAGGACTTGCGATAGGTCATCTGCAAGGTTCGAAGCGCATGAGCATCTAAGCCAGAGCAGACAAGTCGAGCAATCACCTGTCCAGAGTGATTTTCAATCACCCATGTCAGAGCGCTCGGATCGAGATGCACGGTGACCATCTGTCCAGCATAGGGACGACCGACCGAATAATTGCGGTTGTACACCGAAATCTGCCCCGTCTGACTCACCTTGCGAGACCAGCGATGGCCCGCTAGATGAGCCAATGCCTGCGCGACATGCCACTGCTCGGCTTCCGTGTCAGGCGCATAGGCTCTGCCGCCGTGAGCTAAGGCGGGGTAGTATTGGTCGCGAGGGCGCTGATGAGGACAACTGGGGTAGAGCGTGCGCTGGACTGTTGCCGCTTGGTCTAATCGAGCTTGCAGCGTCTGCAAGTTGGCACAGGTGGCGGGTTCAATCCAGCTTTTGACCACGCCATGAGCCCGTTCAACTTGGCCATTCTGCTGGGGACAGTAGGGTCGATTGTGGATCACCTCAATGCCGAGTCCGCTCAACCAGAGTGTCAGTGGCGAGGGCAGGGCGTGGCAGTTGCCCCATGGCGATCCGTTATCGACCCGCAGCGCTTGAGGTCGTCCCCAGCGGGTAAATACCCGGCGCAGGGCTGATTGCACGTCCGAGGCTGGGACGGCTTCAAAGACGTAGTGGGGGAAAAACTTCGCTTTGTAAGAGCGCTCCACTGTGTTCATCAATGAGTGAAATCCAACTCGCTGGCGTGCCGTCAGCCAACTGCTGATGAGACGTGGCATCCAGTTGCCAAACCTGATGCACCTGCTGGGCTCGCTCTCGGGTCACAGGCGGATGCTGCTCCCGCAGTGGGTTGAGGTGCTGCTGGCGAAACCAACGCTGCAACGTTCGCTCATGCGGCACCCATAACGCCTGATACCGCTGTCTGAGCACCACCCGAATCAAGCCTGCACCCCAGCCTCGATGATGGCGTTTCAACCACAGCGCACTGCGATAGATCAAACGCTCACAGCCAAATCCCCGCCGCAGACGCCCCTCTCCCCTCAACGCGAGTCCGGCTTCGCCCCTGTCGCGGTACCGTCGCCAGATCTGGCGCACACCCCAGTAGGACAGCGAGAGGGATCCGGCAATGGCGGCTAAGGTCTCGCCCTGCTGATGCCGTTCAATGATCTCATGCCGGATGGGCACAGCAATTGCTTTAGCCATGGCTCTCTCCTTCCTCAATATCGGAGAAACTCTTACCTCTGTATTAGCGCTGAATTCGGACAACAGGGGTATAGTTTTGTGGCGCATCAGGGGCATACCCTTACAGCGCGTGACACATTGCCGTGTCCCTACGGATGGAACAGTTTACAGTCTATTTAATTCGCAGTCCTAAAAAGTTTAAAGCGCTAGCTTTGAGCTTCGAACCGCTTGATGGCGCGACTAAATGCGACCTGCAATTCATTCCACGCGAGATCCACACCAGCTTTGATATCTGTCCAGGCTTCTTCGCTAGCAGACTGCAACTCGTGAAACTTACTTTCTAATGCAGATTGTTTGGTTTGTAATTCTGCGATCGCACTATTGTATTGAATGCGAGCATCGGCTTCGGCCTGCTTAGATTTAGCCTGCATCTCTTCAATTTGAGCGTTGAGCTTGTCTAATTCGGCTTTGACCTGTGCTTGATAAACGTTCCGATCAACCATATTGTTTATTCCTCCTATTCAAGCGAGCGGCGAATTTTTGCTTTTTTATCTAGATGTAGTTAAATCGTTTAACGGCGTTTCTAAGTAAATATTAGGTGGCGAGATTAATAATTACGTCATCCTAGAGCCGTGAATTCCCCGTCGATGGGTCATTCGTAGGGTAGAAATTAAGATTAGACTTGCGATCGCACCCTGTTGTCCGTCACTATTTTGAGCACTGCCATAACGGATTGCCCCAACTTATGAATCGACCTGCTGACGATCTGCGTCAATATGCGCCTGCGACTGAACGGAATCGCGACTTTATTTTGCCGATTCTGCGTGACGTTCTACCGACTAGCGGCACGATTTTAGAAATTTCCAGTGGCACAGGGGAACATGCCGTGTACTTTGCGCCTGCGCTAAAGCCGCGCCAGTGGTTGCCATCTGATCCAGACCCGACAGCCAGAGCCAGTATTCAAGCGTGGCAGCAGGCATGTCCCTCGGACAATCTGCATCCACCGCTGATGATTGATGTGCGCGAGGAACAGTGGGCGGTTGAACAGACTGCCGCAAACCAATCTTTAGCCCACCTGGATTTGCAGCAGCATCCCATCACGGCCATCGTCAATATCAATATGATCCACATTTCGCCGTGGTCGGCCTGTCTAGGACTAATGGCCGGAGCGGGACGGATTTTGCCGCCGGACGGGGTGCTCTATCTCTATGGGCCGTACAAACAAGACGGACAGCATACGGCTCCCAGTAATGCGGCCTTTGATCAGAGTTTGCGATCGCGGAATCCAGAATGGGGCGTGCGGGATTTAGCAGCGGTAGTTGATGCAGCGGCAACGCATCAACTACCGCTCCAGCAAACCATTCCAATGCCAGCCAATAACTTATCGGTTATTTTCCAGAAAATGTGATGTACTCACATCTTGCACCTTGTAAACCAAGAACCCAGAAGGGGTATTTCGCTGCCGCATCGCGGCAGCGAAATACCCTCTTCGGGTTTTAGTGCAAGATTTAAGATGTAGGTGTGCAGTCCTGCCCTCAAGTCTCAATCAGCCAACCAGCAGATCCTCTTCAGGGTACTGGACGATGCTGGGGCTGGGATCGCCCAGAATGGCAGCCACGAACAGTAAAACACCAACCCGACCCAGGTACATTGTCACGATGATCAGCAACTTACCAAGCGTCGAGAGGCTGGCCGTGATACCCGTTGATAAGCCAACTGTGGCAAAGGCCGAAACGCATTCAAACAGAATGGCGATAAACGGCTTGTCGGCATCTGTCAGCGTAATCAGCGTCACGACCGTTAGCACAACGATGACGGAACCAATTAGAACGGCGACCGCTTTTAATATGCGCGACGTGGGGATCTGCCGCTGATAGCAGCGCACGACTTCTTTACCCTGCAAAACGGCGCTGGTGCAGTTAAACAAGATACGCGCGGTCGTTGTTTTGATGCCGCCCCCGGTACTGCCAGGGCTCGCGCCAACAAACATCAGGGCAATTGCTAAGAACAACGACGATACCGTCGTTGCGCCCAGATCAATGCTGTTAAATCCTGCTGTCCGCGTGACAACCGACTGGAACCAGGCAATCAGCCACTTCTCAAAAAAGCCAAAAGCGCCAATTGTACTCGGGTTGCTGTACTCAGTGTAGAAAAAGGCAACGGTACCAATAAGAAGCAAAAAGATGGTTGTGCTGGTGACGACTTTGAAATGCAGTGAAAAAACGGGACGCTCTTGCCGCCGCAAAATGCGATCGCGACACCACATATAAATATCCATCAGCACCTCATAGCCCAGTCCCCCTGCAATAATCAGCACCGAGATGATCAAATTCAGTAGTGGTGCAGTGGCATACTGAATCAGACTGTCCTCAAACAGACTAAATCCAGCATTGTTATAGGCACTGATGCTGTGAAAGATAGACAGCCAGAGACCGTATCCAAAACCATAATCTGGCACAAACACGAGCAACAGAAGAAAGCTGGCCGTCAATTCAATCAGCAGCGTCATGCCGATAATGGAGCGAACCAGAAATCCAATTCCCGACAGTTCTGGAATATCAAACGACTGCTGCACCGCGAGCCGATCCCGCAGCCCTAATTTGCGGCCCAGGATGATCAGCAAGAAGGTGGTCGCCGTCATATAGCCCAGCCCGCCCACCTGGATTAGCAGCAAGATGATGAACTCTCCTAAGGGTGAAAAATAGGTGCCCGTATCCACCACAATGAGTCCAGTAACGCAAACGGCTGATGTGGCCGTAAATAGGGCGACTAAGAGATTATTCCATTCACCGCTACTGGTGGCAAACGGCAGCATCAGTAAAACCGTACCGATGCTAATCATTGCCAGAAAACCGAGACAAATGGTTCGCGAAACAGTCATGGGCAGCTAGACAGAGTCAGTGTTGGAATTCTCTCAGATCCTGCCACCAATCGGAATCTGTTTTAGTAAATAGTGTTGTAGCGCTACATGCTTGAGTCATACCAGTTCTGCAAACCAACGCTATAGATGAGGTCAGTGCTGAGTGCTGGAGACTGAGTATTGATTTGTAGCTGTAATCTAGGGAGTCGGTATCAACCTCTGTTTTGGGGAAGACTGTGTTCCGCGCGGCTTTGCAAAAAGTAGGTATCCTGACTTACGGGCGTAGTGTCATAACTTCCATCTTGCTTAAAACCGATCTTGCTTAAACCGATCTTGCTTAAACCCCAGAAGCGTTATTTATCACTGCGCTGCAACGATAAATAACGCTTCTGGGGTCTAAAGTGCTACAGTGCGGCGATTGCTAAACCATTTCTAGCGTCGCCAATTCCTGCTCGGCGAGCCGATCGCCACCGTCACCGTTGAGTTGCAGAATACCCGTCAAAATTGATGCAGGTCGCTGACGATAGGGCCACGCAAAGGCGTGACGGAAGGCAGCATCCTGACAAGCCTTCAGGGCTTCAAAGCCGATGATGTCGTGGGTGAGCAGCGTTTCGTACTCAAATGGCAAGCGGACATTGTGCAATCCGGCGTTGTCGGTACAGATAGCAATGTCTACTCCGGCATCCAAACAGCGATCGAAGACGGGCTTGAGCTGATTTAAATCTTGCAGCGTACCCGTTTTGAGATAGGTGGTGGGGCAGACTTCCAAGCACTGATTACGGGCTGCTAGTTCCGGCAGCAGTTCCGGATAGTGTAGTGGAATCTGGATGCCGTGACCGATTCGCATCAGGTAGGGCAATAGTTTGGGATAAGCGCCGTTTGGCGTTTCGTAGAGATGACCTGTGGTGTTTAAACCCTGCGATCGCGCATAGGCATAGAGGTCAATAAACTCATCAAGCCGCTCGGCGTAGTAAGAATCACCACCTGCTAGATCAATGGCGCAGACATACTCCCGATGCTGGATCGCCAAATCCACAATTGCTTTGTTTATCTCGTAGGGCAAACGAGAGTGCATACAGAGAATCTGGCTGGTGATAATCGGATACTCTGCGAGCTGGCTGGCCTGACCGACGATGTTGATAATCTCGGCCATCTGGTCAATCCGCTCGGTTTGAGACAGGGCTTCATCGGTGCGGTAGTAGGGCGTGTAGCGCAGTTCGAGATAGGCCAAGTTCTCAAAGACATAGGCACCGCGAATCAGCCGATAGATGAAGTAAGGCAGGGTTTCCGGCGTTTGAACACTCTCTACCAGGGTGTGCAGTTCGAGATACTCATCTAGCGTTGCCCGTGGCCGGGTGTAAAAGTCTTCAAAATCAGGATAGTCAGCGAATCGGTTGGCTAGATCATCCCGATTACGCTGGAAATAGCGCCATAAAATTCTAGGAACAACCGAACCGCCCAAGTGACGGTGTAGTTCAGCGTAGAGAGCCATAGCAACCTCAAAATAACTGGATAAACAGCAAAATATCGGTAGGTATAGCAATGCCCTCGATTCAGAGGTCGGTACGAAACTTGACGATAAAACTTGAGGGAGTTTTACGAGAAAAGCTTGCTTAGCAAGCCTTGCTTGTAAAACTGGTTTTACGGCAACTTCCGGGTTAGAAAGATGAATCGAGCAATTGCAGATGGTTATGAATCGAAAACACTCAAATAGAAGGATGCCAGCGCGTTGGACGTTAAAGAAACTGCGATCGCATCTTTTCCAAGCAAAGGATCGGACGATTTAGCCAAAGAGTCCATTTTGCCAAGGGCGAAATTCTCCCTGCGCCACCTTATAGAGTTGAGAATGGCTTGAGAACCTTGAAAACCGAAGGTTATCTCATGGGTAGTGAAATTCGGGTAGAAACGCTGCCAGGTTGGCTAAACCCACGCAACAGCTAAATCATGACCGATTGAGAACTACCCTCTCCTTAAGCAGGTGACACTAGCAAATACTCCGGAGTGACGAAGCTGGCTAAACGCAAAGCATAGATTATTGCCAGTATAGATGAAATCTATAAAATTGTGTTTACAGAAGTTTACAAAATGGGCAAATGCTGATGTTGAGTCCGTTAGCCCACCGATCGAAGGACGGCCAACCGTTGGGCAAGATGCGATCTCAACGGGATTCACTGTCGTCATTTGGCGGCAAAATCTCCATAATAGAGCCAATGGAGCCGTCTAAAAGAGTTGTGAGGTCAGCATTGAGCTAGATTTCGTGGATTTTTTGCAAAGATCTGCACGCTGCCTGAAAGAGATGTCAAGATCAAGACAAACCCAACTGGTCATTTTCGGTACAACCATCTTAGACGGGCTCCCTTGGAGCAATCGTCAAGGACATGGCACTCCAAACTGTCAAGCCATTGCCTGCTGAGGAACTTCCATGCCAGATTCTCAACCTTCCATTGCTCAGCACTATCACGAGCGAACGAAGTATCACCCCAAGACCATTTCCCAGCAGCGCAAGCCTGATTGGGAAAATCCGCCCGAACTGTTCAAGGACTACAAAATTGGCACCACGATCGACCTAAAACCGTATTTGCCACCGGAAGAGGGCAGCATTGATTCGGCAGGAGAGCAGCAAAAAGACTGGCAGCGTTTGTCTCGGCTTCTGATTAACAGCTACGGCATTACGGCCAAAACCACAACGCTATCGGGAGACTCGTTTTACCTGCGCTCGGCTCCGTCAGCGGGTGGGCTGTATCCGGCGGAGCTATATTTGATTTCGCGCGGTACGGCACTGCTGCCAGCAGGACTGTATCACTATCAGCCGCGCCACCATACGCTGATTCGATTTTGGGATGATCACGTTTGGTCAGGCTTACAGGCAGCTTGCTTCTGGCATCCGGCGCTGGAATCTACTCATATGGTGCTGGTGACAACGGCGATTTTTGGCCGCTCGATGTGGCGCTATCAGGCCCGTGCCTATCGCCGGATTTGTCTGGACACAGGGCACCTGCTGGGCAATGTTGAGCTGGCAGCGGCCCTGACTGACTATCGACCTCATCTAATTGGTGGATTTCTCGATGCCAACCTGGATCAGCTGCTCTATCTTGATCCGGAGCAGGAAGGGGTCATGACGGTGATGGCGCTGGCGGATTTGCTTAAGGTGGAAGAGAATCTGCCGCGATCTCACACGGTGCTCCCTGCTGCCGTCGATACTGACTATCCTGATTTGAGCGACAATGAGCTGCTGACCTATTTCCATCGCGCCACCCAGATGCAGACGGAAACTGAACCCGTTGATCTGAAGCAAATGGCCGATCAGACCGCTGAAGACAAATACAACTTTCCCTTTGATTTGAAAGCCCCGGTCGAGGCTGAGCCGATTAATTGGGGCATAGGGCTAGACAACTTGGAGCGCAGTATTCTTAAGCGTCGCTCGACCCGTCGTTATACCGGACTCGATCTGTCGCTCGATCAACTAATGCGGCTGATTGATTTTACCTATCAGCCCCAGCACTACCTGGAACAGGGACTGGATGCTCATCCCGATTATTTTGATTTGGGCCTAATTGAGACGTTTATTGTGGTGTCTGGCGTGGAAGGACTGGAGGAAGGCTGTTATTACTACGCGCCTCAAGCTCAAGAACTACGCCAGGTGCGGTTCAAGAACTTCCGGCGCGAGCTGCATTTTCTCTGTCTCGGTCAGGATTTGGGCCGCGATGCCGCTGCGGTGGTGTTTCATACTGCTCATCTGGAAACTGCGATCGCACGTTATGGCGACCGCGCCTATCGCTATCTGCACCTGGATGCTGGACATCTGGGTCAGCGGCTCAACCTCGGTGCAGTTCAGCTCGGCATCGGTGTCAGCGGTATCGGTGGCTTTTTTGACGACAAGGTGAATGAGGTGTTGGGCATCCCAACGGATGAGGCCGTCCTGTACATTACAACGCTGGGGCAACCGCGCTAAGGAGCGTGGATTCAATAAGGTGCAATCTTTGGGGTAGGGACACGGCAATGCCGTGTCCCTACGGATGGAACGGTTTACAGGCTATTTAATTCACAGTCCTAAGTACCCCTTTTTATTGGTCAAGCCGGTTTTGTAGCGTTGCGAACCGCGCTACAAAACCGGCTGTGTCCGCTGTGTCCTAATAGAGCGGACGGGACAAAACTGATTTACGCACAGGTGTCGAAAAAATAATTGACGTTGCCGTCTGTCCAAAATGGCTCAGCTCTCCAATTATCTGCTCAAGATGGGCAATTGACCGAGCAATTACGTGAATCTGAAACGACCCTCTACCCGTGATGTGGTGACAGGAGCGGACTTCATTCAGCCGCTCTAGCCGCTCGATCACTTGGGGATACTGCTGTGGCGTGGTCGTCAGTTCAATCAGAGCGGCAATGCCGTATCCCAGCGCTTCAGGATTAATGACGGCTCGGTAGCCTGTGATAATCCCTGCTTCTTCCAGGCGACGCACCCGCTCAGCCACCGCTGGTGGCGACAAGCCGACCTGCCGCCCCAATTCTGCATAGGATTGCCGCGCATCCACTTGTAAAGCTTCGAGAATCTGCCAACTGGTTTCGTCAATCATGGTTGCATCGCATGGGGTTGAGTTGCAAAGGTTTAACGCTAGTGGGCGATGCCTACCTTCTGCCAGATCACGTCAGCATCGCCTCATCGTTTTGCTACTTCTCTATTGAAGCAAAAGCAAAGACGAGAAAATTTATTCGATTCAAATGGCAAAATTGTTTTTTAGTTTCGTTTGTCTATTTAAATTCACTGTTTTGTTATTTATTCTAAAGCCATAAGCTTGATGAGCGTGTATGGCAATGGATAATGTCATTTGGATCGGCTTGCGGGGACTGATGTTGGGATTTGCGATCGCAGCTCCGGTGGGGCCAATTGGGGTTCTCTGCATTCGGCAAACGCTCACCTACGGCTGGTTATCTGGCTTAGTGTCGGGCCTCGGTGCTGCCACTGCCGATGCCATTTACGGCAGCATTGCCGGATTTGGTTTAACTGCGATCGCAGGTCTATTGGTCAACCAGCAAACCCCACTCCAACTGATCGGCGGCAGCTTCCTGTGCTATCTCGGCCTGCGCACCTTACGCCACGCTCAGATTACCCATACAGCTTCCCCTGACTCCCTCGACTCCCCATCTCTCCTAACCCTCCATCGCTCCCCACCCATCCTCGACTCCCTCATCTCCCCACCTCCCCCTCGCTCCCCTGCCCCCCTTGCCCCCTCTATCTCCCTAGCCACCCACTACGCCACAACCCTATTTCTGACGTTGACCAACCCCGCCACTATCCTTTCGTTCACAGCAATTTTTGCTAGCCTAGGCATGGTAGCTCTACCAACACCTCATCTCGCAGTGGTATTGATTATTGGCGTTTTTTGTGGTTCAGCGCTGTGGTGGTTGCTGCTGAGCGGTGGTACAACTTTGCTGCGATTGCGGTTAACGGCAACTCATTTAAAGTGGGTCAATCGACTATCAGGACTAATGATTACGAGCTTTGGTGGAGTTGCGATCGCATTTGCCTTTCGTTGAATAAATTCAGCTTATAAACTTGTTCTTAAATCCGCCTTCAGACCAAGCTGTATCGTCCTTTCGATTCATTACAAAGCCGAAGTTGCTACTTTATTCTAAGTACTACTGAGACTGCTAAAGTGTATAGCTTTATTCTCTATTCTTTCACTAATTGTTTTTATCTAATGGCTCATTAGAACGCTTTTAGAACACTTACTGAAGGAACTCACTATAAGCTATTCATTCAGCATTGCTCGTAGTAGTCTGGATCAAATTTGATCTAACTGAATATATCAAGACTAAGTAATAGTACTCGTTCATCTGTTTGTCTTTTATAAAAGGCAATATTTGCCAGGGATCTAATTTTCAGAATCTCTTTTGGAATACCGATTAATTGACTCAGTTTAATTAACTCAGTTGACCTAACTGATTTTTTCACCTTGTTTCCATAACATTTGGCTTACATACATTAGGTGATTCAATACATAGGCTGCGAATTATCAACTGCAGTTTATATCAACGACAGTAATAACTACAGAAACAACCATAAAAGCAGGCGGTGAACTATTTCACTGAGCCTGTTCAGAGAAGGACTTACGATTTTTTGACCGCGACTTATGGATTTTTCAATCAAGCAGAACCCGAATCAACAAAATGCTGCAAAACAGCATAAGTCTACTCCTTGGTGGCGCAATCCAGTGATCAATCGCCGCGCTTGGATGTGGGAAGATGCGAATCGCATGACGCATCAGGGGCACTGGTGGCAGCATGCTGTCATTTACCAAATTTACCCCTGGAGTTTTTGTGATTCAGACGGTAATGGCGCAGGCGATTTAGCTGGCATTATCGAAAAAATGGATTACATTGCATCCCTCGGAGTTGATGCAATCTGGCTATGCCCCATTTATGAATCACCTATGAATGATCTGGGGTACGACGTGACCGATATGTTAAATATCGATCCGCTATTTGGTGACCTGAATATTTTCGATAGTTTAGTTGAAATTTCTCACGCATTTGGCATTAAGGTCATCATTGACCAAGTTTGGAACCATACATCTGATCAACATCCTTGGTTTGCCGAAAGCCGCAAAAGTCGCACCAATGATAAAGCCGATTGGTTTATTTGGGCTGATGCAAAGGAAGATGGTTCGCCTCCAAATAACTGGCTATCTGCATTTATGGGCGAAAGCGCTTGGAAGTGGGATGAACACCGTGAACAGTACTATATGTACAACTTTTTGCCCAGTCAGCCAGAGCTAAATTGGCATAATCCGGATGTGATTGACGCAATTTTAAATCGGGCAAAATTCTGGCTCGATCGGGGTGTTGATGGCTTCCGATTGGATGCAGTGAATTTCTTCTTACACGACGCAGAACTGCGGGACAATCCGCCTCGACCTGAAGGTTCATCTATGCCCGATGGTGTAGATGCTGATAATCCAATGGTGCAGCATTTATTTGAATATAATTTCTGTCGGCCTGAAAATCTAGATTTACTGAAGCCAATTCGAGAGCTAATCGATCAGTATCCAGACGTGATGACGCTCGGTGAGGTGACGCTGTGCGAAGACTCGATTGATCTGTCGAGCCAGTACGTGAAAGGCGAAGATCGTCTGCACCTGGCCTATAACAGTGCCTTACTAGTCGATGAACCGATTTCGGCCCAGTTGATGAAAGACACTGTGCAGCGAGTGCAACAGCATTTCAACCAAGGTGGTCAGTGCTGGATGGTCGGTAATCATGACTATGGCCGACTGCGATCGCGCTGGTCGGGTGAAGACGCTAACGGTCAGCCCTACCCGGATGAGTTTTACTACATGATTGCGGCAATGCTGATCTCTCTGCCAGGGGCGCTGTGCCTGTACCAAGGCGATGAGCTGGGCTTGCCCGAGGCCCAGATTCCCAAGGATATTCCAGAAGATAAGATTCGCGACCCGTTTGGCAAGGCGCTTTATCCGGTTGTTCACGGTCGAGATGGTTCTCGTACTCCCATGCCTTGGTATGCAGATGTCCCCAATGCAGGCTTTACCGCACCAGATGCAGAACCGTGGTTGCCGATTCCTAGAGGCCACCTATCCTATGCCGTTGATCGGCAAACTCAAGATCCTCATTCACTGCTCAATACCTGGCGACGCTTGCTGCACTGGCGCAAACAGCAGCCTGCCTTAATCGCTGGCGACTTCCAGCTTATTGATACCGAAGAGCCACTATTTGGCTTTATTCGCGAATATGCTGAGCAGCGCCTGTTGTGCCTGTTTAACATCAGCGATCAACCGATTGAGTACGATCTCCGACCTTTCGGGGATTTCGAACCGGAAGATGTCGGCTTTAATGTTGAACGAGTCAAAGGTCAGATCAAGCTGGCTGGGTACAGTGCATTCTTTGCAAATTTGGAGGGAAGGGTGAGTGGTTAGTGGTTCATGGTTAGTAGTTAATAGTTAATGGTTAGTAGTTAATAGTTGGTTGCGATCGCACTCCTTGCTCCAACCAATTCTTATACCTCAATCCCTCAACTTATCTATCACTCCTTCTCTACCAACCATCAACTATCAGCCATCAACCATCAACTACTAACCGATTTACCATCAACCATGAACTAATCCCTCCCTACCCATCCACCCATCTACCCCATTCCCAATCGTTGTCAATCTCCAACTTCTCTATGCAATTACAATCAGCAAAAAATACTCAGGCTAATCAAACTGATCAAGCGTTGACGTTAGCAAAATCTGGGGCTGATTGGTGGCGTAGTGCTGTCATCTATCAGGTTTATCCTCGTAGCTTTATGGACAGTAACGGCGATGGAGTTGGTGATTTGCCGGGCATTATGCAAAAGCTGGACTATATTGCGTCGCTGGACGTGGATGCCGTCTGGATTTCGCCGTTCTTCAAGTCGCCGATGAAGGACTTTGGCTACGATATTTCCGACTATCGGGCCGTCGAACCAATGTTTGGCACGGTTGAGGATTTTCAAAAGCTGCTGGACAAAGCGCATGATTTAGGCTTGAAGGTGCTGATCGACCAGGTCTGGAATCATACGTCCAATGAGCATCCCTGGTTTTTGGAAAGTCGGCAAGATCGCACCAATCCCAAAGCCGATTGGTATGTCTGGGCAGATGCCAAACCCGATGGTGGGCTGCCTACAAACTGGCGGTCTACGTTCGGTGGCAGCGCTTGGTCTTGGGATGCCCAGCGGCAGCAGTACTATCTGCACAACTTTCTAGCTGAGCAGCCGGATTTGAACTGGCACAATCCCGAAGTGGTTGCCGCAATTCAAGACGTGGCTCGCTTCTGGCTGGACATGGGCGTGGATGGTTTCCGCCTCGACGTGATTAACTTCCTAACCCACGACCGCCAACTGCGGGAAAATCCGCTCCGGCTGGACGATCAGCCTCGTCCAGCGGGTGCGGGATTAAATGATCCCTTCTTCAGTCAGGTCAATCTCTACAACCTGGATCAGCCGGAAACCCTGACGCTACTGGAAAGCATTCGGTCCCTGATGGATGAATATCCCGGCACGACGACCCTGGCCGAAATTAGCTCCACCGAAGATGCGATCGCAACTTCTAGTGCCTATGTCAGCGGCAGCAATCGGCTACACATGGCCTACAACTCGTCATTGATGAGTGATGAACCGCTAACATCGGAACTGCTGTACCGCACCATTGCGCGGGTTGAGCAGGAAATGGGGGAAGGCATCATCTGCTGGACGGGTGGAACCCACGACTTCCCGCGCTTGAAGTCCCGCTGGCGCAAGTATCTGATTGACGACGAGTTTACCCACGAAGCTTTTGATCACATGTTTGCAGCTCTGCTAGTTTGCCTACGCGGTAGCTGCTGCATTTACCAAGGCGACGAGTTGGGCCTAACACAAGCTGAAATTCCCTTTGAAAAAATGCGCGATCCGTTTGGCATCGCAGGCTATCCCGTGATCAAGGGTCGCGACGGCTCCCGTACGCCGATGCCGTGGCAGGGCGATGCGCCAAACGCGGGCTTCACGACAGCGGAAGAACCCTGGCTTCCAATTCCAGAGGAGCACTATCCCTCGGCAGTTGATCAGCAGGAAAGCAGTCCCTCTTCACTGTTGAATAAGTACCGTCGCCTGATTAGCTGGCGCAAAACCCAACCTGCTCTAGATACAGGTGACTTGCAGTTGCTTGACACACCCGAGCCGGTTCTGGGTTTTATCCGCAGCTGCGATCGCCAAACTTTGCTGTGCCTGTTCAACATCAGTCCCATGCCAGTCCACTTCGATCTGTCGCCGTTCCCCAACTGCGTTGAGGCCGATGAAATTGACTTTATCAGTCGGCGCTACAAAGATACGGTAGAGCTGTCGAGCTACGGCGTTTTCTTCGGCACGCTGGTTTCAGACTGAATCGCTGGAGGTGATTTAATCGGGTAAACCCCCACCAGGGCTGGGGGTTTACCCGATTAAATTATTAGCGCCATACTCTTGCATATAGTTCTCAACTATGCATATGGGTAGTGGTAGTTAGGTAATGATTTTTGAGAACTACCTGCCTATGAACACGCCAGCTGGATGATGACGGTAAGATAGCGAAAAAAACGGGCTGGTCATTGCCAGCCCGCCCTACCGATCCTGAGAGAGGAGAACACTACATAGTTTGTTATTAGAGTTTGACCTGAAGGCTAATCACAAAAGTCGTTTGTCTTGTGAATGTGCAAACCTTAGCGGCTTGCGCCAACTTCCTTCGTTTTAACTTAACAACTGATATCAGTGTAAATTTAATGAGAATTAATGTCAACACCAATATTGAGAATTTTAGCAGTTGGAGAAGCACAGCTTTGCCATGTTCTTACCGCAGGCAATTTGCAGATTAAATCTCTGTATTCTGAACTGGGAGCATGGCGCAAAATATCGGCATCTCAATACAACTTGAGTCAGCAGAATGGCCAGGATATCCAGTATGATGAAGCCGATTTGATGATTTTTGTGGCTTAGGTTTTCTGCATTATGGCTATGCAACTGCGCGTCCATGTTCCGCCCCATCCGCTGATTCGACACTGGCTTTCGGTCGCACGCGATGAAGCGACTCCCTCTGTACTGTTTCGCAGTGCCATGACGGAATTGGGACGCTGGTTGACTTACGAAGCCAGTCGGGACTGGTTGCCAACCTTAGATACTCAAATCGATACACCGCTTGCTCCGTGTGATGCGTCGTTCATCAATCCAGAAACTCCCGTGGCAATTGTGCCGATTTTGCGGGCAGGTTTAGCGCTGATTGATGGAGCGCAAGCCCTCCTACCGTTAGCTTCGATTTATCACGTCGGTTACGTCCGCAATGAGCAGACGCTGGAGGCCAGCTGCTATCTCAGTAAGCTGCCGAAACAGATTCATCCGGAGACGCGGATTTTAATCACGGAGCCGATGCTGGCAACAGGCGGCACGATTACAGCGGCCATGGCGGATCTGATCAGCCGAGGTGCTGATCCAGCGTTTATTCGGATTATTTCAATTGTGGCGGCTCCTCAAGCATTACAGAAATTGGCAGATGCCTATCCCGCCCTAGTCATCTATACAGCTGCTATTGACGAAGGGTTGGATGAGAACGGATATATTGTTCCCGGTTTAGGCGATGCGGGCGATCGCACGTTTGGCACAATGAACTAGAAAAACAGATAAGGTAACAATAGATAAGGTAACGGATGTCGCAACCGTTTTGTAACGTGGATCAGCCGATCAGAGCTGCAGTCTGCTGAGGAGATCGAGCAACGAACTATTCGAATCAGCAAATCATCGGATAATAGACGGATTGACAAACGGATTCACGAACTGACACTTATTCACTGACTGATAGAGATTAAAGCTATGAGCGATCGCAACGGCAATTTTTTAGGTGGTTTTTTATTAGGCACGCTGGTTGGCGGCGTAGTTGGCGGCGTGGCGGGTGTTCTTGCTGCATCCCGTTTAGCATCTGAAGAAGACGAATCCATCAGCAAAAAGCGGGAGCGCCGCAAGCGTCAGTCTGAGATGACATTTTCGACCGAAGAGGAAATGGAAGCCGCCCGACGCGGTTTGGAAGATAAAATTGCGCAGCTTAATGAAGCGATTGATGATGTGCGGTTTCAGCTAAACTCGGTTAACGGTCGGCCACTGTCTGAAACGCAAGAATCGTCAATTTCCCATGATTAATATCAAGTCTGGTTGAAAACTCATAATTTATTTTTGTGAAACGTTTGCAGAGCAAACGTTTCACAAAAATAAATTGAGTTCTTATACACAGATTTGATACAAACCCCTCAAAAGCTAAAACCGCCGCGCATCGCGCGGCGGTTTTAGCTTTTGAGGGGTTCCGAAAATATTTTTGTGATAGTTAAGGCATAGCCTAAGTATCGATTTAGCGTAGCCGGGAGATCCCCGCTGTCGCCGCCTCCTTAAAAAGGGGGCTATTCATAGGTTTGCTCAAAGTCCCCCTTTTTAAGGGGGATTTAGGGGGATCAATACCCAGTGTTCCGCTAAACAAGTACTAGCCTAACTGTCACAAAAATATAGCCAGTCATATTAGGCAACTTCTTGTAGCTGCCGCTGTTCGGCGGTGAGCAGTTCGCCACGCTTGAGGCGCAGCATGTAATTTTTGAGATCCAGCGCCACTTGATTAGACAAGAAATAGGCTCCCAAAAGATTAGGGAAGGCCATTGCCAGCAGCATACCGTCACTGAAATCGATAACGGCAGTCGGATTGGCGATGGAGCCAATGAAGATGGCCAGCAAGAACAAGATTTTGTAGACAATCAGGCTGCCTTCGCCAAATAGGTAATCCCAGGAGCGCTCACCATAATATCCCCAGGAAATCATAGTGGAGAAGGCAAAGAAGAAGACGGAAACGGCCAGAACGGCGGGGAACCAACCAATAACGGTGCCAAATGCGGCAGAAGTAAGCTCCGCGCCGCCGAGTTCAGCGAACTGCGGGTCGGCATAAACGCCTGTAATCACGACGACTAGTGCGGTCATGTTGCAGACCACAATCGTATCGATGAACGGCTCCAGCAGCGCCACAATTCCTTCGCGAACAGGCTCTTCGGTACGAGCGGCAGAATGCGCGATCGCAGCTGAACCAATGCCCGCTTCGTTGGAAAAGGCAGAACGACGTAAACCTTGCACAATCACACCGACGACGCCACCTTCAATCGCTCCTGGTGAGAAGGCGCTACCCAAAATAGTTGCGATCGCAGATGGAATTGCCGTGAAGTTAACCAGCAAAATCCATAGAGAAGCGGCCACATAAATCACGCACATCAGCGGCACGATGGTGCCTGCAACCATCCCGATCCGCTGAATGCCGCCAATGATCACCAGTGCAACCAGGGAAACCAGAATTAAACCGTACAGCCAGCCCGGCATGGGCAGTACGGTAGAAACAGCACCATAGGACTGATTGGCCTGGAACATGCTCGCGCCACCAAAGGCACCGCAAATCGCCAGGAACGAAAACAGAATCGCCAGCACTTTACCAAAGGTGCGATGGCCCATGTCAGCTAGCCCCTTCGACAGGTAGTGCATTGGGCCGCCGGACACCGTACCGTCGGGCTTGGTCACACGGTACTTTTGGCCCAGCGTGCATTCAACGAACTTGCTGCTCATGCCGAAGAAACCGCCGAGGGTCATCCACAGAGCCGCGCCGGGGCCACCAATGCTAATTGCGATCGCAACCCCAGCGATGTTTCCTAAACCAACTGTGGCCGATAGCGCTGTTGAGAGCGCCTGAAAGTGCGAAACTTCACCCTCTTCGTTAGGGTCATCGTACTTGCCGCGCACCACGTCAATTGCATGGCGAAAAGCCCGAATATTGACGAATCCCATACGGAGCGTAAAAAAAACTGCGCCACCAATCAGCCACAGCACAATCAGCGGAAATCCGCCAATACTGAAGAAGAGAACGCTAAAAACCGCCTCCACAAAGTTAGAAAATGCAGCATTAAGCCCGCTAATTAAGCCTCCTGCTGCCGCCTCTTCCTGTGCCAGTGCAACGGTCGGAATTAATAGGAAGAGGCAAATATAAAGCCAGATTCTTTTCATGGATTTATTATTCATACTGTGTCCACGTTAGTAGACTAATGTATCGCTATTTCAAGTCCAGCAATGTTATTCCGCAACATTTTGCAGGGTTTAATCAGGATTTCAACTCTGTCCAATCTAGAGAAAATAGCGAATAGGCTATGATCAATTCCCCAACAGTTTATGTGCTCAGGTTAACTTGTACAGGATTGCTATTTGGCTATAATCCTTGTCTCGCAGGCATTGCAGAAAGATTTTGCAAACACCGCTTGAATTCTAAAACTTCCGTTTTCCTGTTCGGCTGGACGTAGACTCAGCGCGTCATGACAATATCATAAATATTCATGTGTTCCATATCCCGGTAGATATAGACTGAGATTTTGTCAACATGCTGTGTTCTATCCGCGAGCAAAAGATCGCGTTATGAATAATTTTGAGGATAATCTGTAGATCCTTTTGAATTAGGCGGCTTGGCTAAGATGACCGACTAAAATTTATTTATGAAACATCGCATCAGCCATGAATCAAACGGGTCACTGTGAACACTTAACCCAATGAACCGCATCGACCAGTATTAGGATTTTAGTGTTGTAATCGAGTGTTGATATCCAGGAATCGATCAATTCTTTAATTTCGGTTAAGGCTGAACGATCTAAAATCCAATATCTAAACTTTTAAAGTCTGATGATCAAAAAATTTTGGAGCGAAGTATGAGTTTGTTTGCCACCGATCGCGTTTTAGTGCCCGTCGATTTTTCTGAGGAGTCGTTTGCGGCACAGGAGAAAGCGCTAGCTTACCTGGACAGCCCATCCCAGCTTTATATCATGCATGTTTTACCACCCCTTTATCCCGGTGAACCTGGCATTACCTGGAATACGGTAGACGACGCATCCCGCATTGATAACGTGCAAGAACGCTTCAAAGAACGCTTCGATGATCCCAAGCATGAGGGCATGCATTTTCACGTTTCAATTGGTGATCCAAGCTCTGAGATTATTGATTTTGCTAAGGAAAACAACGTTAGCCTGATTGTCATCCCGTCACACGGTCGCACGGGGTTAGGGCGCTTTTTCATGGGATCGGTGGCCGAGCGGGTTGTGCGGTTTGCGTCCTGCCCAGTCTTAGTATTGCGCCGTTCGGAATAATGTCTCTGCTGTGTGGTCGCGTTGACACCGCAGACATGGCTACCGGAATGCGACTAGCCAAAATGCGACAAGCAAGTTGTTTTTAGGTTAATAGGCTTATGCTGCTTCAGCAAGATTTGCTCAGTGATTGCTTGCTTGACCAGCTGGTTCAGTTTCGTCAGCAGATTCATCAGCATCCTGAACTGTCAGGACAAGAGCAGCAGACAGCTCAGCGCGTGCTGGATTTTATCAATGCGTATCATCCCGATGAAGTCGTTCCTAATCTGGGTGGCAACGGATGTGCCGTCATCTATCGCGGACAGCAACCTGGGCCAACCGTGCTGATTCGGGCCGATATGGATGCCCTGCCAATTCAGGAAACGAGCGCGATCGCACATTGTTCCCATGTTCCTCATACGGCCCATGCCTGTGGACACGATGGCCACATGGCAATTGTGGCGGGCTTGGCGGCACTGCTTCACCAGCAGCCAATTGAGCGCGGCAGCGTTGTACTCCTCTTTCAGCCTGCTGAAGAAACCGGCGAAGGAGCTGCTCAGGTCGTGGCCAGCCCAGTGTTCCAAGCCTTACAGCCCGATTATGTGTTTGCGCTGCATAATTTACCGCGCTATCCCTTGGGGCAAGTGGTGATTCGCTCTGGCAGCTTTGCTGCCGCCTCAACAGGTGTTATTGTCCGATTTCAGGGCAAAACTTCCCATGCCGCCTATCCAGAACATGGCCGCAGCCCAGCGCTAGCAATGGCGCAACTGGTGCAAGTGATTACGGCTCTGCCCCAGCAGTTACAGGCGGACTTGGCCGATTTTGTGCTGACGACAGTGGTTCATGCCCGACTTGGCGAAATTGCCTTTGGCACTGCTCCCGGCCAAGCGGAGGTGATGGCTACCCTGCGTAGCTACCGCAATGACGACATGGCCAAGCTCAAAGCCGCTGTTGAGCAATCCGCGATCGCACTTGCCGCTGCCGATCAGCTAGAGGTTAGTTTGGAATGGGTGGAGTCCTTTCCCGCCACGGAAAATGATCCAGCAGCCGTGGAGATTTTGAAAACTGCGATCGCAACGTGCCAAGCTGACTGGGTTGAAGCCGAAACCCCATTTCGCTGGTCAGAGGACTTTGGACACTTCACGCAGCGCTATCCAGGTGCCTTATTCGGCCTCGGCTCCGGCGAACAGCAGCCCCAACTCCACAATCCCGACTATGATTTCCCCGATGCGCTGATCCAGCCAGGGGTGCAGTTGTTTTATCAGATTATTCAAACGGTGTTGAGGTGAGAGCGTGAGGGGGGAGGAGTAAGGAGTAAGGCGTGAGGAGTATCCCAAAATCCAAAATCCAAAATCCAAAATTCCCAGCCCTCAGCACTTACATCACATCCTGCTAAGCGCCAAACTTTCGCAGTCGCCTTGCATTAGCCAGCGCTAACCCCATCAGGTGCAGACCGGGGCGTAGTCCCAACGCACCTTGATTGCAGGCGTATTCATCAAACGTCTCAACGGCGTCGAGCCGAACAGAGTTAGAGTGAATCAAAAACGGTACGGGATGCCAGCTGTGGCCGCCCAAGGTAGCGGGTGTTGAGTGGTCAGCCGCGACAACCAAAACATCGGGCTGCAAGTCCAGAATTTCAGGCAGGAGCCGATCCACATGTTCCAAGACCTCGACCTTGCCGGGAAAATCAGCGTCTTCACCTTCGCTGTCTGTTTTTTTGACGTGGATAAAGTAAAAGTCGTGGTCTTGGCCATAAATCTTTTTCAGCGTGGCAAAGCGCTGTTCCATGCCACCGGGACGCAGCACCACGTCCATGCCGATTAGCCGACTGACACCGCGATACATGGGATAGTCCGCAATACAAACGCCTTTGAGGCCAAACCGATCCGATAGAGACGGTAGCGGCTGATAGCGCTCAAAACCCCGCATCAGCAGCATATTGGCAGGCTGCTCATCGGCTAGCACGTCTTTCACCTGCTGCAAA
This sequence comes from Thainema salinarum CENA647, assembly GCF_057732415.1. Taxonomy (NCBI): domain Bacteria; kingdom Bacillati; phylum Cyanobacteriota; class Cyanophyceae; order Leptolyngbyales; family Leptolyngbyaceae; genus Thainema; species Thainema salinarum. The sequence continues at coordinate 3,318,717 of NZ_JBYJZJ010000022.1, read as the reverse complement.
AATGACTCGACTAAGTTGACCGTTTTTTGTGCCCGATCCGTTTCCGCTACTGGAGTGCGCGGCGGTACGCCAGTTGACTGCGGATCGGTGTCATTCAGTTCATCGCCCAGTCCCTCACCGTGCAGGACTAGAACGGCTCGGTGTTCACTAACGGTTTCGACAAAAAATTCGCCGTCAAAATCGAGAGAAATGCGATCGCGGATTTTCTGACAGAGCTGCTGGTTCAAGTCGGTTTCAATTCGTCCGGCTCTACGATCGGTGACGTTGCCCGTTTGGTCAACCGTGGCGAAGTTCATCCGGGCCGCTACGTCACCAGGCCGCAGGTCAAAGTCAATGCCCAGAGCGGACAGAACACCGCGACCGACCCGATACTTGAGCGGATCGTAGCCAAACAGCGCCGAATGTCCTGGCCCACTGCCGGGAGTGATTCCTGGGCCAACAATTTCCAGTAGGCCACAGCTTGATTGTTCTGCAAGCTGATCCAGATTAGGCGTATTCGCCACCTGCAGCTCTGTACCACCCCGATCTGCGTCCGGTAACCCGCCGAGTCCATCCAGAATTAAATAAATAATCTTGGTATCTTGCGGCCAAGCCAAATCTTCCCAGACTTCTGTGATGTCAAACGTGGGATGCTGCATGGGTATAGAGACAAGTTGCGACGTTAGCTATTGCTAGCTTTTGCCCATACCTTATGCAATGCACCAACGTTTGGCATCTATCCTATCGGAGATTATTTATTTGGGGTAGGGACACGGCAATGCCGTGTCCCTACGGATGGAACGGTTTACAGGCTATTTAATTCGCAGTCCTAAGCAGATAAGCAGCTTCAACTCTAAAACTTTCATCTATCGATAGAGCCTTATTCCAGTTGAGTGCTTCCTCTGGATGAGTGATGTCACTGGATCGCTTTTCTATGATTAAGCTGTCGAATACAATACGATAAATTATGCTGCTCAAAGAAAAACAGTCTGGTGAACTGGTCAAAGTTGATGAGGTAGAACAGCTTGTGAATCCAGTTCAAGATTCCATAACGGGTCAGATTCAGGGTGGACAAGCTGAGCAATTACCCCAATCATTTCAAAAATCGGGACTCATTTTTCCATCAGGAGAAGCTCTGCCCCGCTGTTGGAGTGATGCCGACTATCGGATGAACAGCCAACCTGAGTAGTTCAATAGGGGACATCTTTCAAACCGCTCTCGTTCCAAAAGCAGGATGCTCGCTATCAACCGCGAGCCATGTGGCTATGGCTAGAGTGGTAAAAGATAGCCAAAAGAGAAAAGGGGGAAGCCAAAACTGGCTCCCCCTACCATCAGGGTGCATCTACTTATCACATTATTACATAAACAAGGTGAGGGGTGACACCCCTCATTTAAATTTTCTCAACGTAAAGCCACTAAAAGTGGTGATGACATCCCTGGTTTAGCTCTAGATGTCCGCAACAGTCGGTGCATCTGACGCTTGCTCTAGCCGAGAAAAGTTTTCTTGCTGCACGTTACCCGTTGTTAAAAAGCGGAATGTTTCCTGGTAAAGACTCTGCCAGAACCGATTGCTCATATTTTGGCTGACCTCCTGTGGGTCAACCATCGGATGGGGCACCATGTCTTGTGTCAGATAAAGATACTGCCGATGCCCCTGCCGTTCACCGCCAATTTGTTCAAAGAATCGCTGATTAGTCTTGATATCCGCCGCATCTTCATTTTCGGTCAGTACCATGAGGGTTGGAATATCGCGCAGCTGACGAATAGAGGCATCACTGCGTACATAGCTGCCGCCGAAGCGATCGGCGGCAGTCAGGCAGCCAACGGGAAACTGAAGATCGGGATCCCAACCCATTTCTTTAATATCCAGAGGCCCCGTTAACTCAACATAGAGCTTGCGCTCTGCGCCATAAATGTCCAGCAGTGGTGCATAGGCGACAACTTTTTTAACTCGTTCTGGCTGATCGGCGGCGAGACCTAAGGCAACGGCTCCACCAACTGATAAACCGAGGGTATAAATATCTCCTGGCATCGCGTCGAGTTCGCGGATGCGATCGCGGGCATCGTTTAGATACTCCATATCGGACGAAATGAAGTAGTCATTGAAGCGTGGATCCCCATCTCGTTCAATCGCTGTTTTAATATCGAGCAGCTTTGGCTCAATCATCATCAATCGGGCCAGCAGTGCTGCCTGCTGCATCGCATTGGGTTGTTTGCCCTCTGCTTGGTAGTTCTGCAACGTTTGCATCAAAACTGGATCTTGCTGGATCTTAGCTTTTAGCGGCTCAGCATATTCGGGTTTGAGATCCACCTGTGGCCAGTTTACGGCTGGATTAACTAGGGCATGCCCTGCAATATTGCACTGATAAATATTGAAGCCATTTTGAAATAAATAATCTGCTAAGCGCCACATCTGATGGGGTTTAGCACTAAACCCGTGAAACATCATGACCGTACCGCGAATCGGCTGATCAGGTTCATGAAACAGGTAATAGGGGTAAGCGCCATCGCGACGGTCGGGATGGGCGGTAATTTGGCGAATATGAGCCTCAATCGCCTGCTTGGTGGCCTCAATTTCTGCTGCTGTCGGCGCAGGACTTAAGAGCGTACTTGTCATCGTAGAGTCTCCTGAGGTTAGGGGTGGGGGCTTTTCTAGAGTTGCTTTACAAAAAGTTGCTTCACAAAAAGTTGCTTCACGAATGCCAACGCTGATTCCAAATGCCAATGCTGATTTCTTGAGCTGATTTGTTGTTTTGATTGTAGATGGCATGTAATTGGCTGATAATTGTGATTTAGTGCAATTAACTGACTTAACTCCTGAATCAATGTAGAATCTGCCGATTTTTAGGGAATCCTTAAGCTCATAGGGTCATCTCGTTCCCAAAATTTAATTACTCGGTTAGACGTTACTATCACTATGCCTCTTCCCTCTTTGCCAAAACAAGCGGAATGTGTTGACCACGAAATTTTGCTGCGCCGTGTTGTATATCGCATCCGTCAGTCTTTGGATTTACAGGTGATTCTTGATACCACAGCGAAAGAAATTCAGCAGTTTTTGGATGTTGATCGGGTGATGATTTATCAGTTTTATCCTGATCAAAGTGGTTATGTGATTGCTGAGTATCGTTCTGTAGACAACGTACTGCCTTCTTTAAGCGGATTGAGTTTTCCAGCAGATGATATTCCACAAGCGGCCAGACAGCTATTTATAGACGCCCGCATTCGCAACATTGTAGACGTTGAGTCGGGGGTGATTGGGCAAAGTCGGCTCCGTGATCCAGAGACGGGTGAACAATTGGCTGAGGACTGGATTTATCGTCCGCTCGACCCCTGCCACGCTGAATATTTGACCACAATGGGCGTGAAATCTAGCGTCACCTCGCCCATTTTCCACAGTGATCATCTCTGGGGTTTGTTAGTTGCCCATCACTCCTCACCACGCGAACTGCCCATCGAGCAGTTGGAGGCGGTGCAGCTCATCGTGGGACAGCTATCAACTGCGATCGCGCAAGCCGATTTGTTGGCTAAAGCAGAGGAAAAAGGGCAGCGCGAAGCAACCATCAGCCGCATTACGTCTCTGCTGCACGGATTTCCCACGGTTCAATTGGAGTTAGCGCTCGAAGCGACAGTTGAGGCGCTGCAAGGCGTGGGCGGTCGCTTGTTGATTCTCGATCCGCCAAGCGGGGCCGAGGACAATCATCAGCCTATAACTGGCACTGTCCATGTCTGCGGAACACAACCTGTCGAGCATGAGCTAGGGCAGAAGCGAGCTGTGGAATCACTGTATGGCGTGCAGTCTCACCTCCAGGCGACCGACTATGTACCTTGGGCCGTGGACGATGTGTTTACCGTTAGCGACCTGCGCAATCTCCAACTGTCGTTTCAACAGGCGGGACTGCGCAGTTGGCTGATTGTGCCGTTGGTTGCCCGTGAACGGGTGGTGGCGTACCTGAGTGTATTTCGGACTGAACGGGAAACGGAAACGCTCTGGGCTGGCGAGTTTGATCCGGATGTGCGGCAGGCGTTCCCTCGCCAGTCGTTTGAAATCTGGCGGCAAACGAAGCTGGGACAGGTTTGTGCGTGGACGCAGGCGGAGATTGAGATGGCCATGACGCTGGGTGCCCAGTTTGCGATCGCAATTGAACAGCACCTGCTCTATCAGCACGTAACGGCTCTCAACAACACATTAGAAACCCAGGTTAAAGTTCGTACTGCCGATCTGCAAAAAGCCCTAGAGAAACTGCAAAAGGCTCAGACCCAGCTCATCCACACCGAAAAGATGTCGAGTCTAGGCCAGTTAGTGGCAGGTGTGGCGCATGAAATTAACAATCCAATTAATTTCATTCACGGAAATCTAGCGCATCTGAAGGGATATGCCAATGACATGCTTGAGTTGCTCTCGCTCTATCAGCACCACTTCCCGAATGCTGACGCAGATATTGTCGAGAGATGCCATTCGCTAGATTTAGATTTTGTCTCCCAGGACTTGCCCAAAATTTTGCATTCGATGGAAGCGGGGACAATGCGAATTCGCGAAATCATTCAGTCGCTGCGTAATTTTTCGCGGCTGGATGAAGCGGAAGTGAAAGTCGTCGATATTCATGAGGGCATTGATAGCACCCTGATGATTCTGCATCATCGGCTCAAGCAGTCCTCAGAGAACCAAATTATTCAGATTGTGAAGGCATACGGCGATTTGCCTCTCGTCGAGTGTATGGCAGGTCAGCTCAATCAAGTCTTTATGAATCTTCTGAGTAACGCCATTGATTCCCTAGAAGGGATTGAGGATCAGTCAGGCACAATTGAGATCCGCACAGAACAAGTTGGAGAACATCACGTTGCGATTCACATCACCGATAACGGCAGAGGCATATCAGAAGACGTGAAACCACGTATTTTTGATCCGTTCTTCACCACTAAACCCGTCGGTAAAGGGACTGGGCTAGGGTTGTCGATCAGCTATGAAATCATAGTTGGCAAGCATGGCGGCACATTGACCTGTGAATCATCGCCTAATCAGGGGACGACATTTACGATTACGATTCCCCAGAGTTATATCGAGCCACATCATGAAAGTTTCGAGAAAGTACAGGATCAGCGTGATCAGGCATAATTCTGTGAGCGAGTCCAATTTTTCTTGGGGTTCTCTCAGTAAGATGGGTGAAGCATTGCAGTAAAACCCATCCCAATAAACGTTCTGTGCAGAACAGTTCACGCTCAATCGACAAAACCGCCACCACCGATCTCGTCCTGATTGGCGGTGGTCATAGTCATGCTATTGCCTTGCGTATGCTAGGTATGCGACCCATTCCGGCTGTGCGGCTGACGCTAATTAGCAATTTAGTCGATACGCCCTATTCCGGTATGTTGCCCGGCTACATCGCCGGGTTTTATGACTATGACGAGGCGCATATTGACCTGCGGCCTTTGGCAAACTTTGCCCGCTGTCGGCTGTATATTGACGAAGCGGTTGGGCTGGACTTAGCCAACCGTCGCGTCCTCTGCCGGAATCGTCCGCCCGTTGCTTTCGATTACCTGTCGATCGATACGGGCAGTACGCCCGCAGCGACCACTGTACCGGGTGCCGCTGAGTATGCCATTCCGGCGAAACCCGTACCTCGATTATTGGAGGAATGGCGCAAAATCCTCCGTCACGTGCAGCAAGATCCGGATCAACCGCGTGTGTTTGGCATTGTCGGCGGCGGAGCGGGTGGCGTGGAACTGGCGTTGAACCTACAATCTCGCTTGCAGCGTATCGTACAGGCGGCGGGAAGATCACCCGATTTAATTCAAGTCCACCTCTTTCAGCGGCAACCCAATATTCTGCCCGATCGTGGCTGGCTCATGCAGCGGCTCACTCAAGGCGTGATGCGCGATCGCAATATTCATCTTCACTTAGGGGAAACGGTGACTGAAATTCAATCGGGGCGTGTTTGCTGCGAGTCGGGTTTAACCGTCGATTGCACTCACGTTTTCTGGGTGACGACTGCCTCCGCGCCGCCGTGGATTCAAGCCTCTGGGTTAGCCACCGATGAGCAGGGTTTCATTGCAGTAAACGATACGCTACAGTCCCAGTCCCATGACTTTGTGTTTGCGGCAGGTGATGTCGCCACGATGGTTCATCATCCTCGCCCCAAAGCGGGCGTATTTGCTGTGCGCCAGGGGCAACCGTTAGTGAACAACCTGCGTCGCTTTGCGTTGGGACAACCGCTGCAGTCTTTTGTGCCACAGAAGCAATTTTTGATCCTGCTAGGCACGGGCGATCGATCTGCGATCGCATCTCGGGGGCCGTTTGCCTTGCGATCGCGCTGGTTCTGGAACTGGAAAGATTACATTGACCGTAAGTTTATGCGCCGATTCAGTGAACTACCGACCATGAATGCTGAATCGGCGCGTCCATCTGCTAGTTCGACTCCCTTTCTCCTTGGGGAAAAGAGGCTAGGAGATGAGGGCAGCCCAGCAGTTTCCGCCATGCGCTGTGCCGGATGTGGAGCCAAAGTTGGCAGCTCCGTTCTGCAGCAGGCCCTAGATCGCGTCCACGCGGAACAGCCCACTCCCGAACCCGCTCCCCATGTGGTCGTTGGCCTGGATCACCCTGATGATGCGGCCATTCTCAACTTACCTGCGGATCAACTGCTGGTACAAACCACGGATTATTTCCGCGCCATCGTCAACGATCCCTATCTATTTGGCCAAATTGCCACTAACCACTGTCTGAGCGATTTATTTGCGATGGGCGCGAGTCCTGATAGCGTACTTGCGATCGCAGTTGTGCCAGACGTTCAACCAGCGAAACAAGCCGAAACGCTCTATCAGCTCCTTTCAGGTGCGTTCCGGGTACTCCAGGCTGCCAAAACTTCGCTGATTGGTGGTCATACGGCAGAGGGATCAGAACTAGCCTTTGGCCTGACCTGCAATGGTTTAATCTATCCTGACCAAATCATGCGCAAAAGCGGCTTACAGCCGGGTCAGGCACTGATTCTGACCAAGGCGCTTGGCATTGGGACACTGTTTGCAGCGGATATGCAGTTACAGGCTAAGGGGCGGTGGATCGAAACTGCGATCGCAGCAATGCTCCAGTCCAATCAACAAGCGGCACAGTGTTTCCAGCAGCACCAGGTGCAAGTTTGTACGGACATCACAGGCTTTGGTCTACTCGGCCATTTGGCGGAGATGCTGCGATCTACACGGACACCGAGAAATTCAGGACATCAAGCCGGGGCGCGTACCTGTGATCAATATGATGTCAATGTTGAACTCTGGTGGGACACGCTGCCGATCCTCGATGGAGCACGAGCAACCGTACAGCAGGGTATTGTCAGCTCGCTTCAGCCCCAAAATCAACGGGCGATGGTTTATCTTACCGAAGCGGCACAGGCAAGCCAGCATCCCGATTTTCCGCTGCTGTTTGACCCGCAAACGTCTGGGGGCTTACTGGCTGCCGTACCGATGGCGCTCGCTCAGGATTGCCTAGCAGCACTGCATCAACTGGGTTACACCGAAAGCTGTATCATTGGCCGGGTCTTTCCCTGCGAAGATCCAACTCAGCCGATTAGGATAAGAACAAGTCCGGCATAAAACTCGCGACACTTTTATCAAGACATATCAAGTCACCCTTATTAAGTCCCCCTTATCAAGTCACCCTTACTAGTACAACGTTCTACCCATTGCCTCCATGTCTCTCCGTACGACTGCAATTGATGATTTCTTGACCGCAAACGATACTGTGCTCGATGTGCGGAGTCCGGGTGAGTACGAACAGGGACATATTCCGGGTGCCGTTAGTTTTCCCTTGTTCGATAACGACGAACGGGCACAAATTGGTACCTGCTACAAACAAGTGGGGCATGAAGCAGCCGTTGAACTCGGCTTGGAAATTGCTGGGCCAAAGGCCGCTGGCTTTGTGCGACGAGCGAAGGAACTGGCTGCCGATGGGCAGGTGCGGGTTCACTGTTGGCGCGGCGGCATGCGCAGCGAGAACATGGCCTACCTCTTACAGATGGCAGGTTTTCAAGTCCAGGTACTGACGGGTGGCTATAAAGCATTTCGTCGCTGGGTGCGGCAGCAGTTGGCCGAGCCGAAACCGATCATTACCCTAGGCGGCATGACCGGCACAGGCAAAACGTCTGTGCTCAAAGAACTTGAAGCCCAGGGCGAACAGATTCTCGATTTGGAAGGAAATGCCAACAACCGGGGCAGCAGCTATGGCAGTTTGGGCATGCCGCCGCAGCCATCCACCGAACATTTTGAGAATTTAGTTGCGCTCGACTGGGCAGCCTGCGATGCCACCAAACCGACTTGGATCGAAGCTGAAAGCCGTCGAGTTGGCACTTGTCGCGTACCGGATGAGCTGTTTCGGCAAATGATGGCAGCTCCCGTTTTAGAAATTGTGCGATCGCGATCTGAACGTATTCAACTTCTTATTGATGACTATGGCGATGCTGATCCCCATGAGCTAATTGCTGCCACTCAGCGAATTAAAAAACGGCTGGGCGGAGAACGAACTCAAGCTGCGATCGCAAGCATTGAAGCCAATGATCCAGTCCCGGCAATTGATTTGGTGCTGGACTACTACGACAAAACCTATCGATACGATCTCGAACGGCGACCCGGCCCAATTTATTCGCTGGATGTCACTGGACAAGCGGCTGAACAAGTCGCTGCAGAACTGATTCAGAAGGCGAGATTTTATGAATTGGCTGGATTGGGCGGCTGTGAGTGATGAGCTGAGAATTTAAGCAGGGCGGATATGTGTACTGCGACTGGCAAATCGGTCTCCGATGAACAGGGTGAACTGGTTTGATTAGCATTATGAAGCACTGAGTTGAGTCACTGAATGGGTGATTTTTCTGACAACGCCAAAACCTAGGCTAAATAATAGTTTCGGCGAATGTCGCTAGAGTCCCGTGGTGTGAAAAAGTGATATTTGTCACTCAGGTCAGACCGTCAGCATCACGAGCCGTGTTCCATTGAGTCACGTAAATACTTAGGATTCATCACGAATTGAGGGCTAGTTCATCACGCAAAATGCCCCAAAACGTCACAGGACAAGCACTTTACGAGTCACGGATAAAATCGCATCTGACCGCGATACTGATAATGTCAGAGTTCAGTGATTCCCGATGACGACGCAAGCCCTAACGACTTCCACCGACCTCGACCAACTGATTCAGAACATTTTCCTAACGCGCAAAATCACCCGTCAGGATCAACGGCTGATTATGAGTCTGCAATTAAAAAATCAGCTCACTGCGCAGGAACATTCTTACATCAACCAAATTCATCAGGCTCTCTTCCAGGGACGCATTCGCGTTTTTGGCTAGAACCGTTCTGAATTGCCCCGTTCTGATTCAAAACAAATAGCTTACCTGTTTCGCGCCTGTTCAAAGCGACCCCCAAACGTCATTTATCCAATCACTTGCCGATAACCATGCTGCATTCTGCTTACGTCTCCGCTACTAGTCACATGCTTCATTACAGTATCGATCAGCGTCCCAATGGGGTTTACCTACGGGTATGGGAACCCAAATCTCCTACCCGGCAGCGCCCACGCCCCTTTCTATTTGCCATGAATTACATTTTGGAAACAGAGGAAGAAGCCTATGACCTGCTGCATGAGTATCTGTTTACCGCTGGTGCTGATACTCAACAACTGTCGCGGCGGGAACGACGAGGTGAGCTTTATGTCGTCCCTGATCCGACGGAAAATATGGCTTCTGCGTAGGTATACGGACAGCTTTGCCCGGCTGAGAATCGAGCTTTGATTAAATTCTTTAATGGTTTGAGAGTTCGTGTTAGCCGTATGAATCGATATCAATTTGTGCAATTTGAGTCTAGTTCTGGTGTAGTGCTGATAGTTTAATGACGTTATTGATTGGTATAAAATTCTCAACTTAGTGCGTATTTGAATGAATTAATGCTGAATATTTGATATCTCTTCCCAGATTTATGTATAGAACCATCAGTGATAAGAACGAATAGTAGCGTATTTTTTTATACGATACATCCTCCTTTTAATACCTGAGCTAAAATTACGTTTTTTATCAAGCTGAAACCAACTGTGCTTCAGACTCGTATATCTAATGTACTTATTTCAGATTTGATTTATGGCTGCCTTATCTATTAAGAATGGTTTAGTACAGCTCAGCTATTCATGACAGTATAAATACGCAAAATCTGCTCCAAATAATTTATTCTCAGAACCGCGATCGCACTTTTTACTTTCATCTGCAGACTATGAATCGCCTACTACAAAAGGAAATTATCGCTTTCATGTAGTATCGATCACCTGTAACTACGTATCCCTAGACACAAGTAAAGCTGGGATAAAGAACTGATACTTTTTTGTGAAAAACTTGGTGAACCTAGCAGGTGACAACTATTAAACTGACCAATATCTGGCTTACCTTACAGGAGTAATAATTTAGTTGATGTGGACTTTAAACAACCGATATTTTGATGTTCATAACTTTAATGTTTCAAAGACTCGAATTCCGACAATTAGCGGATTTGGCAACCTAGATGGAGATGATAGTTTCGAAGAGTAGTTAGGTTGTCTTGCCTAACCTGTGAGTTTGCAACTTTGATCGTTTCCTGACTGGATCTGAACCAGTCCTGCTGCTGAACCATCTAAAAATCTGAAAATCGTGTTTGTTGATGGCTTCAGTGTTTGCTCACAGATTCAGAGTTGTACTCAGCTAGCTTACTCATTGAACGGAGTTGGATGTTCACCAATCCGGTGAGGACAAGCTGGTTCATCAAGATGAGTTCTATTACCTAGTCCAGAGTATTCCCTAATGAAGACCAATTCTGTAGAGCATCATCCCCAGGCCAATGAAGTCGGTGTTTACGAGTGCGAGGTTCACCTGAAGTTTCGGCTGATTGAGGAAAATAGTGCATTGTGCGATCGCGATCCAGAGCATTTGCTGGAAGCCCTGCTCGATGCCTACACCTATGGTGAGGATAATTACCTAGAGGCGATGCAGGTTGAAGTCAGTACTCAGCTGATTTCTGAGGTGCTGGCATCTCCCCGAATGCGCCGCCAGCTCATGCGTTTGCGCAACATGAAGGAAGCAATCTAAAAAAAGTTTGGATTGGGAATTGACAAAGGCCAAAACAGTACGCTACATTTACAAATGTTCGCGGCGGACAAACAAAGCGAACGCCGGACAGGCCCCCATCGTCTAGAGGCCTAGGACACCTCCCTTTCACGGAGGCGACGGGGATTCGAATTCCCCTGGGGGTATCGGCAAATGGAAAGGTGAGTGCGGTTCGCACTCACCTTTTTGCTTTGGGAGGTAATCTTTCACTATGACAAATAGCGATGGAATTTGGTAAGACGTTCGATCCACTCATGCCAATAGTCAAGCAGGTCGTCTGGATCAAACCAAAAAATTTCCGCAGGCTGATGTGCGATCGCAACTACAACCGCTGCATGATTCAGCTTAAACCCGATATCGGCGTAGGTTTGATTAATGGCTCCACAGTAGGCTGCAAGCTGTAGCGGACTATCTCGCAGCTGTTTAACGGATTCCTTGGGGCGATCGGCTGTTTTCCAGTCAAATAGGCACAGCGTATCCTGATAGCGAGCGACACAGTCCACGCGTCCGGCGTAGCAAAGATCAGCATGAAACACATAGTTTTCGACCAAATGCACCATATCTAGATCTTCTAGCACGGACGCAATGCTTTCCCAGTAGGGAGATGTGGCCTCGGCTAACGGCCAGTCATCCTCTAGCAAAAATTCTTTGACCTGTTTATGCGTACGGCTACCGCGACGACTGGCACTAGAGCTGATGCGATTAGCCTCTGCCGTCCCTATTCTGGCTTTCCAGCGGGCGAGGGCATCCCGGTCAGCTTGCGATTTGGTGGCGTTCAGGACGCTGGTAACGCTGGGAAATTGAATGTTTGCCTGCATGGGCTGATGAGTATCGGGCTGATTATTCGCCGAACGCCTAGCAGACGGTACAAAATAGGTGCGTCCATTCTGACGCACACGCTTCGCTGCGATCGCAGGCCATAAATCACGCTGAGGCACGAGAAAAGCTTCCTAGCTAAACGGTGCCTTTATCTTGACACCTACTACGATACTTACTGTGCAGAATAATGAGTGGATTGGAACTCGCCGCCTCTCAACTCCCTTCTACGCTCAGCGAACTCATGCTAAGCAAATCCCAGAAAACGCGGAGATTGCATCAAGACTTGATTAAGCCAAGGGATTGCCCTGGCAGTCCTGAGTTGAAGTGCCTATAGTGTGTTACAGCATTCGCTATTTGGTGAGAACATTGGGTAGTGTGGCTCTGCGGCGCATTAAGACGTTCCAATCCTCATTCAAGTGGCGATGGCTGTCGATACAATGCACTTTTACCAGGAAAGGAGAACACGGATGCGGGTGCTAGTCACAGGAGCTGCTGGCTTCGTTGGATACTTTTTGTCCCAGCGTTTGCTGGCCGATGGGCACCAAGTTTACGGTGTTGACAACATCAATGATTATTATGACGTGCAGCTCAAGCATGATCGCTTGGCGAATTTGTCCGACAAACCTAATTTCACGTTTCAAAAGCTGGATCTAGCTGATCAAACAGGTGTCTTAGCCCTGTTTCAAGAGCATCAGTTTGACTGCGTTGTTAATCTCGCGGCTCAGGCTGGTGTCCGCTATTCCCTCGAAAATCCCTTTGCCTACTCCAACAGCAACCTGGTAGGTTTCGTCAACATTCTAGAAGGCTGTCGCCATAGCAATGTTTCTCACTTGGTTTACGCCTCGTCTAGCTCGGTTTACGGTGCCAATAAGAAAGTTCCGTTTTCTACGGAAGACAACGTTGATCATCCCGTCTCGCTCTACGCTGCAACCAAAAAAGCCAATGAGCTGATGGCCCACACCTACAGCCATCTATACGGTTTACCAACGACTGGGCTACGCTTCTTCACGGTTTACGGCCCAATGGGTCGCCCTGATATGGCCTACTTCAAGTTTGTGCAGGCTATTGAACAGGGTCGTCCGATTGATGTTTACAACTATGGCGATATGAAGCGCGACTTCACCTATATTGACGACATTGTAGAGGGCATCGTGCGGGTGATGCACCACATTCCCAAAGCGAATCCAGAGGGTGCGACTAAGGCTCCCTATAAGGTTTACAACATCGGCAACAACAGCCCTGTTTCTCTCCTCCGCTTTATCGAAGTGATTGAAGAGTGCCTGGGTAAAAAAGCCGAGAAAAACCTGCTGCCGATGCAGCCTGGTGACGTGCCGACGACCTATGCCGATGTCACCGACTTGATGAACGATGTTGGCTTTAAGCCGGAAACCCCCATTGAGGTTGGCATTCAGCGCTTCGTTGATTGGTATCGCGAGTACTACAGCAAAACCCAAACAGCCGTTGGCGTTTAAGCCGTATCTCGCTAGAGAAACGCAACCAAGGCGTTGGGCATTACCCAATTCTTTTGACCCTCATTTTGTAAAACTTAGTAGAAGTTTGTATAACGGGTTTAGATTTCTGGATCAAAAAAGGGGCTAGCATTTGCTAGCCCCTTTTAAGCGTATGCTTCCGGTTTTAAGCCACGCGATTCACGCTTGCGCTACAGCAACGCTGAAATTTCATCTTTGATGATAATACGCTGGTTTTTGACAGCTCGCAGCAATCGATCAATCGCGCATCGCTCTTCATCCGATAGAGAATCCGACAGAATGGCAGCCATTAATCCATAGCGATCTGCCCACGTCAACTGTCCTGTCGCCGTGGCTTGGGCAAACAGTTCAGAAATCGCGCCAGGAATAAGAGTCAGAAAAGCAGTAGACATGGCTACGGCAAGATATGAGTTCAATATTCTCATTATGTGAAACTACGGGCATCCTAGATGTGACGGAGATACATCTGTGGTAGTGATATACGCACGCCAAATCCGTGATTTCTGTCAGAGAATCCTGTGATGTAGCGCAGTGCATTTGGGTATAGCCGTATCTCTACGCTATTTTTTAGGTTATTTTTTGGGAAATATAGGGAATACGGGGCAAACAGTCGTCGGATCGGCAGGACTTTTGCCATACTGGGAGTTAATGAGTCCAGCCAAAAGTCCTACGGTAGAGATTAGGAGATTGATACCCGCAGCGCCTATCTCTCATTCTTCAAACCCAGCGCTTGCACACACCCCGTTTTTTCTGAACTGTACGCATACGTCTTGTACTTCATGAGCTCTATTCTTCTTGAGTCCGCACCACCTCAGCTCAATGCCCCCCTTATTCACCAGTTACCGAATGGATTAACGATCATTGCTGAACAAATGCCGATTGAGGCGATTAACTTGAGTATTTGGCTCAATGTCGGCTCGGTGGTTGAACCGAATGAAATCAACGGCATGGCTCACTTTTTAGAGCACATGGTCTTTAAGGGCACACCTAAGATTCGCTGTGGCGAGTTTGAGCGGCTGGTTGAAGAGCGAGGCGCAATGACTAACGCTGCCACTAGCCAAGACTATACTCAGTACTACATCACTACTGCACCCAAAGATTTTCACGATCTAGCTCCGCTTCAAATCGATGTGGTGATGAATCCACTGCTGGATCAAGAAGCTTTTGAGCGAGAGCGGCCTGTCATCTTGGAAGAAATCCGGCGGGCTAATGATAATCCTCGGCGGCGGATGTTTTATCGTTCAATGGAGGCGCTGTTTGATCGTCTACCTTATCGTCGTCCGGTGCTTGGGCCATCGGAGGTGATTGAAGGGCTAACCGCTCAGCAAATGCGCGAGTTTCACAACAGTTGGTATCAACCCAGCGCAATGACTGCTGTGGCGGTTGGCAATTTGCCAGCAACAGAATTAATCGATGCGATCGCACATGGTTTTGAGCAGGCTGAAGCGCATCGGCAGCAGCTTTATCCCAACATGGGGCGTGCCTGCGAGTTTATTCCCTATGCGCCAGAACCGTCTTTGAAGGAGATTCGGCGGTTTGACTATGTGGATGAGAGTATTCAGCAGGCGCGACTGGTAATCGGCTGGCGGGTGCCGGGAATGCAGAACCTGCACGATACCTATGCCTTGGATGTTCTAGCAACGATTCTAGGTCGGGGTCGGATGGCACGACTGGTGCGAGATTTGCGAGAGGAACGTGGTATCGTTACCAGCATTTCGGCCAGCAATATGACGTTTGGTCTGCAGGGCAGCTTCTATATTTCAGCTCAGTTGCCTGTAGAGCAACTGCAAACGGCTGAGCAGGAAATTTTGCAGCACATCCGCCAGATGCAGCAAGAGCCTGTCACTGAAGCAGAGCTGAGCCGCATTCGGACCCAGGTGGCGAACCGCTATGTTTTCGGCAATGAAACCCCCAGCGATCGGGCTGGTCTCTACGGGTTCTACCATTCCCAGACGGGCGATCTCGTCCATGCGCTCAACTATCCAGCCCATATTCAAGCGGTGGATGCCGATGCGATTCAACAGGCGACCCAACACTATCTCTCGCCAGAGGCTTATGCTGTGGTGACCATGCGACCTGCATAATAGGGTTTGGGAACGCAAAGTCCAGCTTAGTGGTGGATGTGCGGCCTACTGCGCGTCCACCACTTTCGATTTTGGGATAGAATTTGCCTCCCTTGCAGATTAAAACCTAGAATTAGCTTCATGTGGAATGCGATCGCAGATCAAATCAGCCAAAAAACAGGCACTCCGTTTCAAATTAAGGATCGACGCTCCGTCGGCGGCGGCAGTATTAACCAGGCGTATCAGATTAGCGACGGTTCGCGACACTATTTCGTCAAGCTAAACCAGGCCAACCAACTACCCATGTTTGAGGCTGAAGCGCTGGGATTAAAAGAGATTGCCGATACGAAAACAATTCTCGTGTCTCGCCCGATCTGCTGGGGCGTGGCGGATCAGTACGCATACGTGGTAATGGACTGGTTAGACCTGGGCGGAAATCGCGATCGCACTGCCTGGTATCGCATGGGTGAGCAGCTCGCGGCGATGCACCGCTGCACCAGCGACAAAGGCTTTGGCTGGCGGCAAAGTAATACCATTGGCGCAACACCTCAAAAAAATCCCTGGACGGAAAGCTGGGTCGAGTTTTATGTGGAGCACCGTATGCGCTTTCAGTTCAGCCTAGCGCGGCGCAATGGTGGCGATTTTCCCAAGTCAGATGAGCTGCTAGATGCGATCCCTTCACTGCTGGCCGGACATGATCCAGAACCGTCTTTGGTGCATGGCGACCTGTGGTCAGGTAATGCTTCGGTGACAAGTGACGGTCAGCCTGTGATTCTCGATCCAGCTGTTTACTATGGCGATCGTGAGGTGGATATTGCCATGAGTGAGCTGTTTGGCGGATTCCCAGCTGGATTTTATGAAGGCTACGAAGCAGCCTATCCCTTAGACAGCGGCTATGAGCGGCGCAAAACGCTCTATAACCTTTATCACATCGTTAATCACTTTAATCTGTTTGGCGGTAGCTACGGCTATCAGGCCAACCGAATGATCGCGCAGCTTTTATAGTGATTCCAGTTAAGAGTGAGAAAACGAGAGAGGAGCGTGCCTCATCCTGAGGCACGCTCCTCTCTCGTTCTTACCTAGAACTGCTATAGCTTAAAAAGCGGCAGTAGAGGCTAACTTGGATTAGCCACGAAGTAGGGTGAGCAGCATCACCATCGTCTTAGACAGAGCTAAGGGTGGGCAGTGCCCACCCTACATATCTCAAAAAAGACTTAGCAACTGTCAAGCCCCTACAGACACTAACGGACAAATCGTGGCATCACATCTGCAGCGGTGAACAGGCCGTGTAAGCCCTGCTGATGAAGCTGGTAGCCTGTCTTTAAATAGCCGAAGGCTGGGCCACAGACGTTAGCCGCCATGCTGGTTTCATCCCCTAGCGTGAAGGTGTGCGTTGAGGTTTTCCCTTCAAATGTCCGTCCAGTAATTTGGACATTGGTGCTGAGAGGCTTCTTAGGATTGCGAGTGTCAACGACGCCGCCGACTGAAACACGATCGCGATCGCAGATTCCCGCCAGTTCCAGCATTAAATCATCGGCATGTTCCATGTTCTCCAGCGTTAAGATGCCGTTGGTTTGTTCCAAAAACGCCTCCACTTCGGCATCGGTCATGGCGCGGGCCGACTCGACGCTGTGACCGGGCATGTGGGCAATGTCTTCCCGAATCGTGGCGCGGTAGGCTTCCCAGTTAGCAATGCCGACGCCAAAGGTGATTTTGACCTGGTGAATTTCGGCATAGCTTTGAGCTGCGATCGCAGCTGCTGCAGTCAACAATCCGGGCGTAGCACCACAGCCCGCCATGTAGGTAATACCAGCGGCCTTCAAATCGGCTTGCAGTTCTAGAATCTGCTCCATCGCGCTGGTTCGCTTCAGGGCGTCTACCAAAACTCCTTGCCAACCCGATGCCATAAACTGCCGCGTGACTGATGCCATGAAGTCGTTAGGCAAATTGGGCAGGGCGAGAAAAAATCCATCAACGCCTTGGCACTGTTCCAGCAAATCCTGAATGCTCTGCTGGCTTAATACGCCTTCGGGATCGAGATAGCCCAGGGATCCCTGATTTTGATAGGTGGCAATACAGCGATCGGGATCTAATCCAGCCGCCTGATACGCATATCCTTGCTTGTCAGCCGCCGCGACCCACTGCATCTCGCGTTTGCCCGCTAACACTCGGGTGGCAGCTTGTCCGAGTCCACCAAAGCCGAGAATACCGACTCGAATGGGGGTGAAATGAGTCTCTGCCTGCTCCTGATTCTGGGTGTTTGATACTTGCTCTGCACTCATACTTGCATCCGTCGATTACATTCAAGGCTTTATTATCCCGTTTTCGTTTACAAGTTGAACAGACAAAACCCATTCATCAGAGGCAGAAAACTCTGAAACCTGAGAACGGTATACATTTTCGTTGGCGTATCACTCTTCTCTAAGATCAAAAATGGCTGATGCAATTTGAAACAACGTAATGGATTAAGCAATATCAAGCATTACAACTTTACCCATAAGTAGGTTGGGGTAGAAAAACTACGCCATATTGAGATTTGCAAACAACTCGAAGGCTATAGCCATCAATCGGTTTGCCTTTTGTTTACATTCAGTTACACAGATGCAGGTTTCAGCCCGTACCTACTTAGATATTTCAATTACTTAAGGAATAAAAAATCTCAATTTCTATAATTGAAAAACTGCCAAAAGTTAGATCTGATGAGACTTTCGACCCATTTCTCTTGACTGCTCTGACAAGTTACGCGAAACTATCACTAATAAGTGTAGGCACCTGCACGAGTTTTAAGTTTTACATACTTTTTCAACCTGTTTCTACCATTTGCGGATAGAAGCAGATCAGTAGTAGTTGACGAAGTTGCTGACGGTGGGGCTTTTCGTGGCTCTGCGCTGCAACAGCCAATGTACAGGACATTTAAGCCAACATGGAAACCCTGGAGTTCGTAATCTATCCCGATGGGCGCGTGGTTGAGACAGTGACTGGCATCGTAGGATCCTCCTGCGAGGAAGTTACAGCGGCAATTGAAGCTCAACTCGGTCATGTGCTGCATCAGGAGCACACGTCAGAATACTTCAATCAAGCTCAGCAGGTTCAATCTTCTGCGACTGCTTATAATCAAACCTCAACGAGTCAATGGTAAACTCCAATCCATCATGGGTTAAGCGTTTACTATAGATAACTGTTGAATTTGATCTTCAAATAGTTTCAAAGTATTGCAATTTGTTTAGATTCAATATCTAGATCGTTTTCTAGGTTTATTTTCTCGCAGTTCATTTTTTAGGCAAGCGGCCATGTCACATTTCAGCCAAATTAAAACACAAATTCGCCATCTTCCTGCTTTACAATCAGCCTTGACTGATCTGGGTATTGATTGGAAGTCAGGGCCTTGCGACGTTAAGGGGTATCAGGGTAAGACCCATGCCGCTGCGATCGCAATTGCTCAAGACAATGGATACGACATTGGGTTCACTTTAAATCCAGAAACCGAGCAGTACGAACTAGTTGCTGACTTGCAGTATTGGCAGCAGCCGCTCTCAGTTGAAGGCTTCATCAAGCAGGTAACTCAGCGCTACGCATATCACACTGTGCTGGGTGAGTCCATGCGCCAGGGATTCCAACTGGCTGAACAGCAAAACAACCAAGATGGTTCTATTCGCCTGGTGCTACAACGCTGGAGCGCGTAATGGTGGATACAGGCCACGATCTGATGGGGCAACTGCCTGATCACAATCGTTTAATGGGTGACCACGCGCAAATGCGCGATCAGTCTATGAGCGATCAGCTATCAGGCAATCCTTCCCAACCAACTGGCGCAGAACCAGAACTGGGCGGTATGCTGCGGCATGCTGAAAATCGGTCAGGTTTGGAGCCAGAACTGGGTGGCGTTGTGCGCCAGAAGGGTGTCTATGTTGACGAGGTGACCTGCATTGGCTGTAAGCACTGTGCCCACGTCGCGCGCAACACGTTTTTCATTGAGCCGGAATATGGTCGCTCGCGCGTGATCCGGCAAGATGGAGATCCAGAGGAGGTCATTCAGGAAGCAATCGATACCTGTCCAGTTGATTGCATTCACTGGGTTGACTACACCGAGCTTCAGCTACTGGAAAGAGAGCGTCGCTATCAGGTGATGCCAACGCCCGGATTTCCGATTGATCCAGCGCTGGTTTCGGCCATGCGTCGTCGTCGTAAAGAACGCGATCGCAGACGATAGGATGCACTTTGTTTAAGCTTTACATTGCAATTACGGAAAGACTCTGGGATGCGGATTGTGTTCTGGGGTCTTTTGTTTTTTGGTAGTTGATGGTTGATGGTTGATGGTGGGTTAGTGGATGGTTGGTGGTGGAGTGGAGGGTATGTGGGTAGATGAGTGGATGGGTGAGGGGCGTGGGTTTGGTGGTGGAAAGCAGAAGGAGGCGAGTGGTGGAGATGAGATGTTTACGATTAGGAGAGAATGATTAACGTGCTTGCTGATGTGTTGCCGACGGATGTATTTCGACGACGAGTGCTGGATTGGTATGAGGCACATCATGTGCCCCAGTCGCGGATTGAGCATGTCCAGCGGGTGGCGCAGATGGCGGTTGAACTGGCGCAGCAGCACGACCTTGATCCCACGCCTGCGGCTACTGCGGGTTTGCTACATGATTCAGCCAAGAACTTTCCGGCGCAAACGCTGTTAGCGATGGCTGAAGCTGAAGGATTGGCACTGGACGAGGTTGCTTACGACAATCCCCATTTGCTTCATGCCGATGTGGGTGCAATTGTGGCACGGGATGAGTTTGGCATTACCGATGAGGGGGTACTGGCTGCGATCGCAAATCATACGCTGGGGCAACCGGAGATGGATTCGCTCAGCTGCATTGTTTTTCTGGCTGATAGCTTAGAACCAGGCCGAGGGGACACGGAGCAGCTCAACAATTTGCGTCAGCTCAGCCAGCGAGATTTAGGCGAAGCAGTTTATTTAACCTGTGAGATGAAGCTGCAAGCGTTGATTAAAAAGCGTCGCTTGATTCATCCGCGGGCCGTACGAACGCGAAATTACTTTTTGCAACACCATTGCAATAAATCGACACAAAAATCAGCAAATCAGATCCGCTCCGCCTGACTCTTGTTAGGATCACAACAGTATCCTGGTTTATTAACGTATTTAATGAGGACAAAAAACATTAATGATGTCTAACAACCTAAACGCTCGGATCCCAGACTCTAATGTCGTTGGTTTTCCCGCTGCTGAGAAGTCTCTCACGGATGAAGAGGTAAAGGCACTGGCACTGACCATTGCAGCCGCAGCAGATGAGCGCAAGGGTGCAGACATCACGGTTCTCAAAGTGACAGAAGTCTCTTACCTTGCCGATTACTTCGTAATCGTGACGGGCTTTTCCAATGTGCAGGTGCGGGCGATTTCGCGCTCTATCGAAGATCGGGTTGCCGAAGAATGGCAACGCTATCCCCTACGCACCGAAGGACAGTCTGAGGGAAACTGGATTTTACAGGATTATGGCGATGTGATTGTCCATATTTTCCTGCCGGACGAGCGAGAATTCTACAATCTTGAAGCCTTCTGGGCACATGCCGAGCCACTGCCATTTGTGCCATCGGCACCCTAGCCGACTGCCCGTATCAAGATAAGGGATAGCAGAATTCCGACGATATCGCTTAGCGATATCGTCGGAATTCTGCTATCCCTCAAGACGAACCGCCTCAAAAACACGTCGGTAGGTTATCGGCTAAACGCAGGACTATACGCCTGTAGGTTGAACTAGAACAGGGCTTAATGTACCCATAATGTACGTCTAGGAACACTCTGGCTTTAGGCAATATGCAACGCTCTGCATTTTTGATTTTCAATCCTGTTGCAGGTGCAGGAGACAATCATCAAAAAGAACTAAATACAATTCAATCTATTCTGGGTTCAGATATCAAACTGGAAGTGCGACTGACGACGCCTGAACGGGGCGCAGCGGAACTCACAAAAGATGCGATCGCACAGGGAGCCGAGATGGTAATTGCCTCTGGTGGGGATGGCACTCTATCAGCAGCAGCGGCGGAATTAATTCATACTGACATTCCGCTGGGGGTAATTGCGCGAGGTACGGCAAATGCATTTGCGACAGCATTAGGTATCCCGACAGACATCCAGGGGGCTTGTGGCCTAATCCTGAACGGTCATACTCAGAAAATCGACGTTGCCCGATGGCAGGATCGATCCATTATTCTGATTGCAGGCATTGGATTCGAGGCCGAAATGGTTGAACATGCTGACCGAGAGCTGAAAAATCGATTCGGCAATCTAGCCTATATCTGGTCGGGTCTAAAAGAATTAGTCAACCTTCACCCGTTTTCCGCCAAAATTCGCACTGAAGCAGAAACGATTGAAGCAGAGGTCATTGCCATCACTGTGGCCAACATTGCTCCACCCCTTTCCATCTTGGCGCAAGGGCCAGCGGGTATTATTGGCGATGATGGTCTGTTGGACGTGACTTATATTACCCATGATGGTGTGTCAGGTGCGATCGCAGCTACAAGTAACCTGTTACAGTCTGCAATTCGGGGCGTTGAGGCGAGCCAGGAGCATGTTCACTATCTCCGCTCTAAGCATGTTCGCATTGAAGCGCATCCGGCTCAGCGTGTTGCTCTGGATGGAGAAGTCGTTGGCGAAACACCGTTGGATATTGAGTGTATTCCGCATGCATTAACTGTGGTTGTACCGCAAGCCGAACAGGCTGAAGTGAATCAAGCAAGCCAAAAAGAGGTGGATTCAGCCGATAAATTAATAGAGGAAATGGAAGAGAGTACCTATTTCACAATGGGTGGAGGATAACGCTGTTGAATTGTCCATTAAGATCTGACTTATTACAAACTCCCCATAGCGGCTATCACTGGGATGGCCGCGATCGCAGATTTTTTGAAGGTTGGTACTTCCGCGTTACCCTGCCAGAAATTCAGCAAACCTTCGCCTTTATGTACTCCATTGAAGATCCCCAAGGAGGACAGCCCCACAGTGGCGGGGGCGCACAAATTCTCGGCCCCAATGATGAATATCTCTGCCGCACATTTCCAGATGTAACTCAGTTTTGGGCGTGGCCGGATGCGCTAGGGCTGGGCCACAGTCGGCCAGTACAAGCTGGACAGCCCCCTGGCTATTTACCTGCCAACGAGTTTGATCAGCAGATTACCGAAGGCTATCAGGTGACAGCCACGCATCACCAAGGCAAGCTCACCGATCCGGGCACTGGCCAAACTGCAACTTGGAACTACACCACTGAACCTATTTACGGTTGGGGTAGCACTGGGCAACCGCAGCAGTCTACAGCTGGCTGGCTATCCCAGTTCCAAATTTTTGAACCCGGTTGGCAAATTTTGATTGCTCACGGTCGAGCAACAGGCTGGATTGACTGGAATAATCAGCGCTACGAATTCGCCAATGCGCCAGCCTACAGCGAAAAGAACTGGGGCGGAGCTTTTCCAATCAAGTGGTTTTGGCTGAACTGCAACGCCTTTGACGGTGAACCGGATTTAGCCCTCACCGCTGGTGGTGGTCGTCGCCAAGTCCTGGCCTGGATGGAATCCGTGGCAATGGTGGGGTTACACTATCGCGGTCAGTTTTATGAATTTGTACCCTGGAATGGCACAGTACACTGGCAAATTAAACCCTGGGGCTACTGGTCAATGCAGGCAGAGAATGACCAGTACGAAGTTGAATTAACGGGTACGACCGATCAGCCGGGTACACCGCTGCGGGCACCAACCCGTGACGGACTCATTTACTTCTGCCGCGACACGATGCGGGGGGATGTGCAGCTGACTTTACGCCGAAAGTGCGATCGCGCTCTCATCCTCGAAGCAACCAGCTCGCTCTGCGGCCTTGAAGTAGGCGGTGGCCCCTGGACGGAAACCTGGATACACTAGCCGAGTTAATATCATGATTTGCTCAAGCTTTCGCAATAGAAGCCATTGTTTGATGAGTCATACCGCTATAATGTCCACTGTACCTGGGGCTGTAGCTCAGCAGGATAGAGCAACCGCCTCCTAAGCGGTAGGTCGCGCGTTCGAATCGCGCCAGTCCCGTTTCTCCTTATTTTCCATAGAAAAACCGACTTCATATAACTTCCCCCACCAGAGAGAGTGTTTATTACTGTTTCCTTTTTAAGTTGGGGCAAGGACTGTCGTTAATTGTTATGCAACTGAAGCCTATTGATCAACAAGTTGTTGCCGTTGTGGGTGCAACCAGCGGGATCGGACGTATCACAGCTTTTTGGTTTACGAAAACATTTATGGCTGGCAACCGCTAGTCATTCTTGTTATCAAGAGCATTATCAAGTGCGTTGTTAAGCGCGAAAATTAACGCCTTGGCAACTATCCATGCCCCATTGCGTGGCCAGCATTTGCTGATAGGCTTCTCGCTGTAACAATAGTTGTTCATGCAAAAAACAAGCCATCTGCCGAGCCTGGTCGTCATTCATTTGCTCAATTTGCATACAGAAAGTAGCGTGGGAAAACTGGTTTTCAATCGATAAGTTAGTGTTTGACATGGGAGATTCTCCTGCAAGGAATAATTCAGGGTTGGTTCCATCCTAGGCAGACGATAAGCTCTCTCCCATGCCCCGTCGGGGTTATTTGTAAGGTTTTGATACAGGTTTATTGACAAAATCAATAATGCATGAATTTGGCCAAATCTTTTAAGGTTTGGTGACTGGAATTCTGCGATCGCACCCTGTAGTCAATCAACAAACCCTGCATAATCCTGAATCATGATTAGAACGTATTGACACTTGCCCCAAACCCCATTGTGACAAAAAATGCCAATACGTCCCAGAGTGTAGTGAATACTAGAGCTGAACTCGTTTGCGCAGCTGGCTAATTCCCAGTAGACCGAAACCGATTAAACCACTCATGATGCCGGGTTCAGGTACCTCAGTTGCGGCCAAGCCCACCAGCGAACTGCTATTGCCCCCAATCATGCCCAAAGAAGTCGCCTCTCCAGTGGTTAGATCGATACCGTAAAGCATTGAGCCAGAGGCCGCGTAGGCAGTATTGACCCCTGCTTCGGGAGAAAGAATATCAAAGCCACCGAGCGTCTCAAAATCGATGCCCAGAGAACCAATGGTGCTTAAGCCGCCAGCATTTGCCGGGTTTTGCAGCGCCAAGATATCCAGTTCTGAATCAATTGTATAAAGCGCAGTTGAGCGGCCTGCGGGTGCGCCTATAGCGGTGTGCAGATTGATTAAGCACAGTAGCACCCGTGGGTGAACCAGTGACGCACATCTTCTAAGGTGATCAGAGAAAGCCCCTGAGCGATCGCCTCATGCAAGGCTTGCGGAGTTCGTGCCTCAACGGCTCTCAAATACCCTTTCAACTTTGACCACAGGTTTTCAATCGGATTGAAATCTGGGGAATAAGGAGCCAGATAAATCACTCGTGCCCCCACGGCCTCAATGGCTTGCCTGACGCCGTCCACTTTATGGGCAGGCAAATTATCCATCACCACGACCGCTCCCGGCCATAGGAGTGGACAGAGAAGCGTTTCGATGAACCACAAAAACACATCGCCTGTCGTGCCACCCGTAAAGCTGAGGCCCTCAAGGAACCCAGCCTTGAGGCTCATGGCACCGAGGATCGTGAGGTTTTTGCCACGGCCTTTCGGTTGCTGGGCATAGGCCCGTTGACCTCGTTGAGCGCGCGCATACAGCAACACCATGGCCAAGTTAACTCCCGTTTCGTCAAGAAACACCAAATCTTCGACGGCTACATTCCGAATGCTTTGCCAGTAGTCATAGCGTTGCTGCTGTTTTGCTTCGCTATAGACCTCACTGGCCTTGAGACTTTTTTTTTCGCGTGATGCCCAGTTTGCTGAGGGTGCGACTGATGGTGCTACCGCTCACCTGGATGCCGGTTCGGGCGGCTAAGCGCTCAGCCAGTTGGGCCAACGTGGCATCATTATCCGCTTCTACTAGCTCCCGTAACACCTCATGGTGACTGGCTTGAAGCGTGGGTTGAGGACCGCCGACATAGGGTTTGGGGGCGATGCTTCCGGTAGCTCGATACTGTTTCACAAGCAGACGGACGCTATCTTGACTCACTTGAAAGCGCTTGGCTAATTGTCGAATGGATCCTTCACCTTGCTCGTAAAGGGTGACGATACGGTGACGTAAATCAGCGGAGTGGGGACGCATAGGCATGACCAAAGCAGTACAAACGAGCGTACTGCATAATTTTGCAAACCGCTATAAAAAGGAATTGGTGTAGGCCACGGCGGTTACATTTGGATCAGCACCAACGTTAACGTCTCCGTCAACATAGGAGAGGGTGCCGTCTGGCTGCACACCCGGAGTATCAGGATCGAAGTCGGCAATTTCACCCGTATCGACGTTGATTCGGAAGTTTTGATCATTAACACCCTCAAGCCGCAGCCGATCGGCGGCAGGATTGAAGTCAAATCCAGAGGTTTGTCCGCCTGCGTAGGATAAGGGCGAAAGGGTGCTCTGTAGGGATGCAGCCCCTGTTTTCAAATCAATGGTGTAAATCTCGTTTGTATCGGTAATGCCGTAGAGCAGTCCGTTAGCGGGGCGAATATCAATTCCAAGCAGAGAGCCGTTAACTCCCGTGACGGACAACGTGCGGGTGCTACTCGGATCGTCGGGGTTAAAGTAAATCAGCGAATTGTCGTCTGTCAAACCAATCAGCCGAGTCATGGCGGCTTCAGCTATCTGAAAATTGCCCATCAGGGTCAGAGCGGCGGCGGTCAGTGCGGGAGTAACCAGGCATAGCTGCGCTAGTTTCATGAAAACCTCACAATAGGTAACGTTAGAGACGTTTAATCAGGATTTATCCGCAAAAACACGATGTGTTTGTACGGTTACGCCTCGGGTACGCTACTTACGAACTGTTAGATTTACGGAGATAAGCGCTTTATAAAAACTTTATCTAACTGAGGGAATAGCCCTGATTATGTGAGGTTTACATAAAGTGCCAATGCTGACTGATTCAGGATCACTAGCGCTATTGTGTAAACGCGGCGGTTGAGGAATTGTGCGATCGCACTTCGTCTCTGTTCAACGTTTCTGCTTAATATCCCTTCGTTTCAATTTGGCTCAACTCATCATTGATATAGCTGTAGTCAGCGAAGCTAGGACACGAACGTTGTTGTGGCGCGGCGATGCTGCGCCACAACAACGTCCTAAACCAATAGGACTATCACTATATCGGTTTAAACGTGTGTAGGGGCGAATGGCCATTCGCCCCTACAGGAATTTATTGGAAAATTCGTTAATTGAGACTAACGATTAGGTGCCAACCGTCCAGGAATTCATGTAGATTTCCTGCTCAGGCGTTAGCGTATCCAGGTCAATACCCATTGCCACCAGCTTCAGGCGAGCAATTTCCTGATCAACTTCAGTTGGAATGGAATGTAGACCCGGTTCCAGCTTGCCCTTGTTCTTCGCCAGGTACTCACAAGCCAGTGCCTGGTTGGCAAAGCTCATATCCATTACGGCACTGGGGTGGCCCTCGGCGGCTGCTAGGTTCACCAGACGACCTTCACCCAAGACGATGACTGACTTGCCGCTGCCGAGCACGTACTGCTCGGTGAAGTTGCGAACTTGCTTCACTTCAGTGGCCATTTCCTTGAGCGACTTGAGGTCAATCTCAATATCGAAGTGGCCGGAGTTACAGACTATTGCGCCATCCTTCATCACGTCGAAGTGCTCTTTGCGAATGACGTGCTTGTTGCCCGTAACGGTGATGAAAATGTTGCCCTGTGGCGCGGCTTCACTCATCGGCATGACGCGGAAGCCATCCATGACCGCTTCAATGGCGCGAACCGGATCGATTTCGGTAACGATGACGTTGGCACCCATGCCGCGTGCCCGCAGCGCAGCACCCTTGCCGCACCAGCCATAGCCCGCGATCACGACGGTTTTACCAGCCAGCAGAATGTTGGTGGCGCGGATGATGCCGTCGAGGGTGGATTGACCTGTACCGTAGCGGTTGTCAAAGAAGTGCTTGGTGTCGGCATCGTTGACGTTCATTGCCGGGAACGTGAGAACCCCGTCATTGAACATCGCCTTCAGCCGCACGATCCCCGTGGTGGTTTCTTCGGTGGTGCCAATTAGGTCTTCGAGCTGATGCTGGCGCTCTTTAACCAGAGTTGCCACTACGTCACTACCGTCATCGATAATGATGTTGGGTCGATGGTCGAGGGCGATTTCGACGTGGCGATGGTACATCTCGTTATCTTCGCCCTTTTGAGCAAAGACTGGAATGCCATAGTCAGCCACCAGGCTAGCTGCTACGTCATCTTGAGTAGACAGCGGATTGCTGGCAATCAGTACCGCATCAGCGCCTGCATTCTTAAGTGCGATCGCAAGATGGGCGGTTTCGGTGGTGACGTGACAGCAGGCTGAAATTCGGATGCCATCTAGGGGCTTTTCTTGGGCAAATCGGTCTTGAATTTGCCGCAGTACTGGCATCTCACGCCCAGCCCACTCGATGCGCTGTTTACCTTGGGTGGCAAGGCTGAGATCCTTGACGTCGTGTCTCGTTTGAACTGGACTACTAACCATGAAGCTTTGTTACTAAGTTTGGGTGTGTAATTTTGCCTTTTCTAGTTTCTCGGAAAAACAAGGCCATAGCAAGCAATAAAAAAGCCTTTGCCCATTTTCTGATAGCGGAGGCTTATGTGATGCCCTTGCCACTCCTGGCGATCCGACCGCTCAAGCCTCGGATGATGACTTTATCTAAATCAGTGTGACTGGTGAGCAAGATGATTACTTTGTGCCTGATGCCAGCACGACCACTCGTGCAGATACTCCAATTTTGAATCTGCCTGAATTGATCTCACTGGCCCCTTGAATTCAGATGCCAGCCTGCTCTATCGTGCGATCGCACAATCCCTAGATGCCAGCCAAGCTGGTCGCGTCTATTTCATTCCCGCTTATCTCTGCCGAGGCTTACCTGGTGCCATTGGCACTGAGCTGTATCTGGAGGAACTCAAAGAGCAATCGCTTGCACCAAACTAAGGAGCAGAATCCTAGCAGCCAGCCAGCATTATATAGCCTTTCCTAGGCTACTGAGGTACAAGTTATTTTTTGAAAGCCGCGCGAAGCGCGGCTTTCAAAAAATAATCTCCCTTTACTAGCGCAAGAAGCGCTGTATTACGTCTCTTCAAAAAGTCTATTTCGCAAAGAAAAAACTCCGGCTGGCAAAGAAATTAAATTCGAGGAGCTTGTATCATGCTTCTGCTCTAGATCTGGCTCATTCTGTGCGTACCTTTATCATTCTTTGGCTCGGACAGCTTGCCTCCTCGATTGGCAGCAGCATGACGTATTTTGCGCTGACCCTCTGGGTTTGGCAGCAAACTCAGTCCGCAACTGCGATCGCACTCATCCTAGTGTTTTACCAACTGCCCCAACTTGCGATCGCGCCCTTCTCTGGCATTCTGGCTGACCGCATTTCCCGCAAACGTCTGCTCCTGCTCAGCGATTCCGGCGCAGCTTGCTGCACAATATCGGTCGGCATCTTGGCGGCGCTGCAGGTGCTGCACATTTGGCATATTTATCTGATTGCGGCCATCATTGGCTGCTTTGGCAATTTGCAGGTGCTCACGTATTCAACCTTGGTGCCGCTGATTGTGCCCGAGCAGCACCATACCCGCGCTACCAGCATGGGAGCCATCGTTGGCTACGGGGCAGGCATTCTGTCTCCAGCTCTGGCCGGAGTGCTGTATCCCCTAGTTGGCCTGCTGGGGATTACCGCCATTGATATGACCACATTTGCGATCGCAATGCTGACGCTGCTAGCGATTCAAATCCCGGTCAAGGCAAAGGAAACCACAGATCAGCCGGACGCGACTGACCCCAAAACTGTAGGTCAAAAGCTCTGGCACAATGTCACCTTTGGGTTTCGCTACATCCTCTCGCAGCCCAGCCTGCTGGCAACGATGACGGCTCTGTCTACCTTCGCATTTTTGCATCAGATTAGCGAAGTCCTGTATCAGCCGCTGGTGCTCGCTCGCACGGGTGGAGATACAGAGGTGCTAGGCTTAGTGGTTGCGGCTTCTGGGCTAGGTGGCGTGATTGGTGCGACGGCTCTCAGCGTTTGGGGTGGGTTTCAGCGGCGAATGGTTGGTGTCCTGGTGGGATTTCTGGGGACTGGCATCAGTACGCTGCTCTTGGGACTGGGGCAGATCCCCATCGTTTGGGCCACGGCAGGGTTCGGTGCATCGTTGCATCAGCCGCTGATTATGAGTTCCTACATGGCGGTCTGGTACGCCAATGTGGCCTCAGAGCTGCAGGGTCGAGTGTTTGCGGCAGATTACTTAGTTGGCACTGTCGTTACACTCTTAGCAAATCTCGTGGCAGGGCCGCTAGCTGACAATTTATTTGAGCCGTGGCTGCAAAGTGGACAAACGATCTTCAGTCCAATCGTCGGCGCTGAACCCGGTAGCGGTATGGCCGTCCTACAGATTGTTCTGGCTCTGGGGATGCTGACCGTTGGTGCAGTCGGATTTAGCTGCTATGCCAACTTTTTCAAACAGTGCGATCGCAAACATCTGTAGCAAACATCCATAGCAGACATCTGTAGCGAATAGACCAGCAGATTGCCGCGTCCATGCTATGCTCCCTTAGTAAGAATAAATCTCATTTAGATTTATTTCCGCTACTGGAAGCATGGACGTTTGTTATCGGGTGACACCACCCTTTCCATCTACTCAAAACACGTTCACCCTAGTGCATAGCGATCTGGAAGAACTGTGTCAGCAAGCGGAAACCGAGGGGGAGGACATTTATCGGCGTACCGATTTATTATTGAGATCATTCTTAATAGAATGATCAGAATCGCGTTGCTTTCGCCATGAGCCTTGATTTACCTGCTCAAGAAGCTGACGCCATTTGGATAGAAGCTGAACAGCACTGTCCACCTGCCACTTCGATTGATCGCCTGGAAACCATTCACACGATGCCGTCGCAGTTGGGCAGGGGTTATCGCCGTGAACTGGAACTCTATCCGGGTCTGGAGCTGGCCATTTTCAATGAAAACTATCATGAAAATTTGACATTTCGCGGTGTGGAGCATCCTCACCTGGTGCAGTTTATGGTGCATCTGGCGGGCATTGTCGATAGCGGCAGTTCTCTCTATCAGGATGCGACCCAGGGCTACATTGGCGGTAGCGGGATTCAACCAGCGGTGAGCAATTATCATCTGGCCAATGTGCCTGAAATTGGCGTCGATATTCACCTCCAGCCGCACCTGTTCAAGCAGCTTTTCGCTACTCTTACAGGTGAACTTCCTGCTGAGCTACAGCCGCTGGTGAACGGTGAGAATTGGCAGCAGGTGTTTTCGCCCAAGACGACAGAGGCTATGCGGTTGGTGGTGCGGCAGATCATTGACTGCCCCTTTTTGGGTGTGGCTAAGCGAATGTATTTGCAGGGCAAGGTGTTTGAGCTGACTGCCCTCCAGCTTGATGGCATGCTAAATCCTAGCCAAACGGCTGTATCAGAATCGCTGAAAGCGGATACCGTTGCCCGGATTCACTATGCGGCGGAGATCTTGCGATCGCACCTCGAAAATCCTCCTAATCAAACTATTCTGGCTCAGCAAGTGGGCATGAGCGATCGCACTCTGCAAAAGGGCTTTAAGGCCGTATTTGGCGTGACACCGTTTGCTTACTTGACTCAGCAGCGGATGAAGCAGGCCAAGCAGCTTCTGCACCAACCTGGAAGAACCGTAGCGGATGTGGCAAACACGGTAGGCTACGCCAACCCAGCTAAGTTTGCAGTCGCTTTCAAACGGCAGTTTGGCATTACGCCCAGAGAATGTTTGCTTGGCAAAAAGTGATCCAAAATTCGCTTTTGGGGTGATGGTTCGGTTTTGGAGTGGATGCGATCGGGCTCCAGTCTTTACACTCTGTTCTATATAAACAAGAATCCTTCGCAACTGAAGGTTTCACGAGGTGTGTGAGGACTGTGATGACAACAACGAAGCTTTGGGTATTGGTGCGGTTGGCAGCGGCATTGAGCATCGCTGGAAGTGATGTTTCGGTTGGCTCTTTGTCGGTGGCAGCGCAGGAGCGTGGGAGCGTGGGAGCGTGGGGGTGATGGAGTAGAGGCGTCGGAGAGTGATGGAGTAATGGATTCGGGAAGTGACGCAAGTATCGCTTCATCACCCGACCACCCGCTCACTTCATCAACCGACCAACCCATAATCCCCTCAACTGACGCTCAGGGAAACCCATCACTCCTGTCTAATCTTGAACCATCTGCAACGACCGTTGAGGAGTGGGTCGCCCAAATCGAAGCTTCGCTAACTCAAATTACTGAAGTGCGCGTAGAAGAAACCGCAGCGGGTGAACTGGCAACTCCCACAACCCAAACAGTGAGCAATGCGCTGATTGCGGAGATTCCTAACGCGGTGTTGGCTTTACCGGGTGGCGGTTCGTTTGAACAGTTCAGCCCTGCGGCAGGCATTGTCCTGGTGAGCGTGACGAATGAGCCAGGAAACCGGGTGCGGGTGGCAATTACGGGAACGGATGCGCCGCCTGTGGCGGAAGTAACGGCGACAGGCTTGGCGGTGACGCTGGGTGAGGCAGTTGCGGGTACAGACGACGATGCGATTCAGGTGGTGGTGACGGGAGAGCAGGATGAAGGCTACAACCCACGAAGCGCAACGACTGTAACGCGAACTGATACACCACTGCGAGATATTCCATTTTCAGTTCAAGTAATTCCAGAACAAGTGTTGGAAGATCGGCAAGTCAGGAGCATTACAGAAGGTTTGGAAAACGTAGCTGGTGTCACCTCAATACCAACGCTGCCGACCGTAGAGCATTTGTTACTATACGAGGCTTTGAAAATTTCTCCGGCAACCTGATCAATCGTATTCCCGACCCTCAAATTTCTACTAATGGTGGATTTGTCAATGCTGAACGTTTAGAGGTTTTGAGAGGTCCTGCTGCCGCTTTATATGGTGAAGTTGGATCGCTAGGTAGCAGCATCAACATTGTGACTCGACAACCGTTAAGTGATCCCTTTTATGAGGTGAGCGCAACCGCAGGCAGTTTTAATGATTATCAAGGTATCGTCGATCTTTCTGGCCCCTTAAATGATTCTGAAACATTGCTATATCGACTGATAGGTAGCTATCGCAACTTTGATAGCTATATCGATTTTTTTGGGGGAAGCGAGACTTTTATTGCTCCTAGCGTGGCATTTCAGGGGATTAATACTGATTTTATTCTTGAGGGTGATGTCAATGTTTTGGATCGACCAGATGGGAGCCTATCTCAACCTATTCTAGGCACTGTACTCGAAAACCCAAATGGAGAAATTAGCCGTAGTTTTAACCCGGAAGGCCCTGTCGATAACGGCAGAATCTTTAACGGTAGAGTGGGATATCGCTTAGAGCACCGCTTTAGTGAAAATTGGCAACTGCGAAATGCTTTTCGATACACGTTTTACAACGCTGAAGAACAGACCAACTTCTTTTCTGGCATTCTTGCTAACGACAATCGTACACTCAGCCGCTCCGTTTTTGCTGGTTCGCAAAACCTCAACACTTATTATCTAGATACCAATTTGCTCGGCAACTTCGCCACTGGTTCGATTGAGCATCAACTTCTGGCTGGCATTGACTTAACGCGTGACACAAACGATCTTACTTTTGAATTTGTAGACGCCCAACCCATAGATATTTTTGACCCAGCTTATGACCAAACTGTGAATCTTACAGGGCAACCTACGGTTGATAGGTTAACAACGAGAGATACATTGGGACTATATCTCCAGGATCAAATTACCATTACAGATAATCTAAGATTACTCTTGAGTGGACGAATTGATTTCTTTGGAGAGAACAGCAACAATCGTCTTAGCAATGAAGAGAACAACCAATCGGATACGGCGTTTAGTCCACGAGTAGGTATTGTTTATCAACCTATTGCACCAATTTCTCTCTATGCTAGCTATGCTCGATCATTTGTGCCGACAATTGGGGTTGCAGCAAACGGAGACACATTTCGCCCAGAGCGAGGGACCCAATATGAAGTGGGTGTCAAAGCTGATATCAATGCCCGGCTTTCCGCAAATCTTGCTTTATATGATCTCACTCGCTCTAATGTTACAACACCTGATCCGAACACTCCAGGTTTTTCGGTGCAAACCGGAAGACAAAGAAGCCGAGGGGTTGAGTTGGATGTTAGTGGTGAAATTTTACCGGGATGGAATATTATCGGAGGTTACGCCTACACTGATGCCAGAATCACCGAAGACAACGATTTGTCAACAGTAGGAAATCGACGCTACTCTGCTCCAGAACACTCCTTCAATGTGTGGACAGCTTACACTGTCCAAGGTGGTGATTTGCAGGGGTTAGGGTTTGGATTAGGACTCTTTTTTACAGGTGATAGATTTGCAGATAATGCAAACACAGTGGTTTTGCCCAGTTTTCTTCGCACCGGTGCTGCAATCTTTTATGAGCGAGATCGCTTCCGCGCCACTGTAAATTCTCGGAATATCTTTGGCGTAGAGAGTTTTGCAAGCGATTTTGGTTCTAGTTCTTTTGTTCAGCGAGGTGCTCCTTTGACAGTTCAAGGAACGATTTCATGGCAATTTTAAGCTCTAAAAAATCATGAGGAATCGTTTTCTTTACTACGTCATTTACTCGTTGATTACTGTTAGTATCGCCTTGCTAACTATAGGATGTCATACGGCTAGCAAGGTTGCCAAAATTGGAAACGCACAAATCTCAAAGAATTGTCGGGTTATTCAGCATAATCTTGGTGAAACTTGCATTCCTTTAAACCCAGAGAGAGTTGTCGTATTGGACTCTAACATTGCACTTGATCCAACTATCGCTCTTGGTATCAAACCTGTGGGTTTTGCCTCATTTTACGATAGAGAATCAGATTTTTTTCGCGGTGCATCGCTTGATGTGATAAAAGAAGCGACAAATATTGGGTCAACTGAGCAGCCTTCGTTGGAAAAAGTGTTGATGCTTAAACCAGATTTGATTTTAGCGAGCAAGGAGCAACCCTATCAACCATTATCCGCGATCGCACCAACTATCCAAATGCCTTTTAACTTTGATCAGACAGGCGACGAGGCTTTGTTTAAGGAAGCCTTGCGCTACGTTGCCAAAATTTTTAGCAAAGAAGAAAAAGCCGAAGCACTGATCAATCAATATCAACAACGAATTGAAGATTTGCAGAAACGTTTAAGAGAACAGTCTCAACCAATAGAAGTTTCTGTGATTTACTATAATTCTGATCTTGTCTATACACCTGTAAAAAATTACGATGCGATCTCAGATGTTCTCATAGACCTGGGGCTGGATTATAAACTAATACCTGTCAGCACTTATCTCAATATTGAAAGCATTGATCAATTCGATACAGACACCTTATTCATCATCAGCGATGAACACAAACCTCTCAGTTTCTACCAGCAACATCCACTCTTCAGCCGTCTCAAAGCCGTTAAAAATGATCGACTATATCTTGTCCCTCCCGAAAGGTGGGACACCAGAGGGATCTTAGGAGCAAATCAAATCTTGGATGACTTGGAAAAATACCTTGTTAATACACCATAGATCTATGCCCAAACACACTTTATTCATCTGCCAATCCTGCCACTCTTCCGAAGAAAGAGACGAACATCACCTGCTGATGATGCGCGCTTGCTCGAACAACTCAACACGTTAACTGCTGAGCAATCACAGTCTGCTCATTTTGAAATTCAGCCTGTCGGTTGTTTGTGAACCTGCGAGCGCCCCTGCGCCGTTGCCTTTTCCGCTCCCCCAAAACCCACTTACCTGTTTACGACTCTACCAACGGATACAACAGCTCCTGCCCTGCTTGAGTTCGGCAAGCTCTACCTCGATGACAACACAGGCGATATTCCCTGGAAGCAGTTTCCTGAAGCGTTGCAGTCAGTAAGTATTTGCCAAGATTCCGGCAGTAGGTGGATGAGTGAATGGGTGGTAGATACACGGTAGCGGCTTCTCACAGGATAGGGTGGATGGGTATTCGCCCCCATAATACCAGCATGATTTTGCTAAGAGGCTAAAGAAGCTTCCTTTGATTCACCCGTGCCAAAGCCAGTAAATTGACGTACTTCAGGCTCATGAAAAGCCAATACGATATCTTGCTTGGGCACCCCCAACTCAACCAGTTGATTGGCAATTCCTACCTCTGTTCCATCGTGCTGAATCCAGATTTTTCCATCCTTAATATCCAGATGCAAAATACAGCCAAATTCCCGTTTGTTTCCCCGCCAACCCACATGCAGCAGTTGATAATGATCCTGCTCAGCATCAAAGACCGTTTGCACCTCATATTCCTGTGCATTTTTTTGATTTAAAGCGCGTTGGGCGCGTTCGGAAAGGAGTTGTCGAATGTGGTGCCGATACTGTTCTACAGCCATTGAGCAATGACCTCCTGTTGTACGTCGTAAACTATTAGTCGCAATTGATATCGCTGAATTGCCGCCACAATAAACTGTC
This sequence comes from Thainema salinarum CENA647, assembly GCF_057732415.1. Classification (NCBI taxonomy): domain Bacteria; kingdom Bacillati; phylum Cyanobacteriota; class Cyanophyceae; order Leptolyngbyales; family Leptolyngbyaceae; genus Thainema; species Thainema salinarum. The sequence goes on along the minus strand of NZ_JBYJZJ010000022.1, from coordinate 3,282,777 downwards.
GTTTAAAGAAGCTCTTGTAAATTGGCTCTCGTACCGCTAAATAGAGCTGACGATCTGGCTCAACAATCTCTAATGCATCTCGGTAATTCAAAAACTGCCCGAGCGCCGTATGAAAATCTGAAACATTAGACGGACTGATAAAGCTTTTCACTTCTACAGCAATTTTCTGATTTCCTCTGGTCGCGGCTAATAGCTGCTCTGCTGCTAGGTCAATCTCAAACTCGACATCATCAACCGCAATTTCATAGGGGTCAGCCGTAATTTGCCAACCCTCTTTCTCCAAAGCTGCTCTAACAACATCATGAAAGCGATCTTTAACCATATTCAACGATCAGTGATTAGAAAGGCTGTGGGCGATCGCCTCCACACAATGCCCAATTCCGCCACTCATACACTCACTGGTGGCTTCCCCGATCGCGTGTTCAGCATGGCTCAGAGTTTGCCCAATTGCGTGAACATCAATCTCATCCGGAACACCCAGTTCATAGCAGGTTAAGTTTGCCTCTGGAACAGCTTTCTCAGATAGTCTGCGCCGATTGCGATAGATATCTACGCAGAAGTAACCCATCCCAAACACTGTCGATGATCCAATCAGTATCGGTAAAAGTGGCATGGCCATCACCTCGTGACGTTGATATGACCCATTTTAACTTCACGAAAAAGTGATTGCTCGATTTTTAAGCGCGATCGCAGCAGCAAACCTTTAAATGCAATTTATTACAGAATCAGCACGAATGTTCCCACTAACACGAATACCGTTCCTAAAACCACCTTGAGCGTCAACGGCTCACCTAAAAATAGAACCGATAATAAAAGCACCAAAACCAACCCTGACTTATCCACAGGAGCAACCAAAGACGCATTGCCAATTTGTAGTGCTTTGAAATAACAAAGCCATGATAATCCGGTCGCCACTCCCGATAAAACCAGAAATATCAACGTTTAGGAGAGATGGAAAATATCTCCTGCATATGACTATTTGCCCACACAATCCCCCAGGCGATTGCCAAGATGACTACCGTGCGGATAGCGGTTGCCAGATTGGAATCGATGTTCTCAACGCCAATTTTGGCAAAGATGGTCGTTAGCGCCGCAAAAAAAGCAGAAAGTAAAGCAAAAATCCACCAGGCTTTTTCGTATCCCATCATTCTCTATTTCGTGATTGTTTGTGCTGCTTATGATAGTTCCTTCAATTCGTCATCATCCGCTCATCCGTTTATTGCGCTACGGCAAAACGAAGCAGCTACAGACTTTAGGTGCGATCGCAACTTCCATCCTCAACACCATCTTCGACCTTGCCCCGCCCTACCTGATCGGCATCGCCATTGATGTCGTAGTGAATGAAGAAAACTCCCTCATTGCTCAGTTGGGCTTCACCAGTATCACTGGACAATTAGCTGTGCTCTCAGCCCTAACCCTGCTGATCTGGAGCCTGGAATCGCTGACAGAATATGCTTACAGTCGCCTGTGGCGCAACTTGGCCCAGACCCTCCAGCACGAACTGCGGGTCGATGCCTATAGCCATCTGCAAGAGCTATAGCTGAGCTACTTTGAAGACCGCAGCTCCGGCATGCTGCTGTCGGTGCTCAACGATGACACCAACCAGCTAGAGCGATTTTTGAACTTTGGTGCCCACGACATTCTGCACTTCCTCACCACCGTCTTCTTTGTCGGCGGCACGTTTATTGCCCTGGCTCCGGGCGTATCCTGGTGGGCGATGGCTCCGATTCCGTTTGTGATCTGGGGAACCAGCCTATTCCAGGCCAAGCTGGAGCCGCGCTATGCCGATGTGCGTGAGAAAAGCGGACTGATCAGCAGTCGGTTAACCAACAACCTCTCAGGCATGGCCACCATCAAAAGCTTCATCGCCGAAGCCTACGAGTGCGATCGCATCACCGCTGAAAGTAACGCCTATCGTCACAGTAACTACAAGGCCATTGCCCTCAGTGCCGCCTTTGTCCCCCTGATTCGCATCGTGATCCTGATCGGCTTCACCGCCACGCTGTTTCTGGGCGGGGTGGCCGTGGCCAATGGCAGCTTATCGGCAGGCACCTACGGCTTTCTGGTGTTCATCATTCAGCGATTGCTGTGGCCGTTTACCGACCTGAGCGAACTGCTGGATGAGTACCAGCGGGCGATGGCCTCAGTGCGACGGGTGATGGGTTTGCTAGATACGCCAATCGCCATTCCTCAGGGCCATCTCACCCTACCGCTGAGTTCTGTGCGCGGCGAGGTGCAGTTTGAAGACATCACCTTTGCCTACAGTGGTCGCAATCCTGTGCTTCAGAATCTCTCGCTACACGTTCCCGCTGGTCAGACAATCAGGATTGTCGGCGCAACGGACTCGGGCAAAAGCACCCTGGCTAAACTCTTGCTGCGGTTCTACGACGTGCGAAGTGGACGAATCTTGATTGACGGTATCGATATTCGCGACCTCAATCTACTGAACTTGCGCCAATGTATCGGTTGGGTGAGTCAGGATGTGTTTCTATTTCACGGCACGGTCGCTGAAAACATTCACTACGGCAGTTTTGACGCGACTCGCGACCAGATTATTCAGGCCGCCAAGTTAGCCGAAGCCCATGAGTTTATTGAGCAGTTACCACAAGGCTACGACACGATTGTGGGCGAACGAGGGCAGAAGCTTTCCGGCGGACAACACCAACGACTTGCGATCGCACGCGCCATCCTCAAAGATCCACCAATTTTGATTCTGGATGAAGCCACTTCAGCAGTAGACAACGAAACGGAAGCCGCGATTCAGCGTTCCTTAGCCAAGATTACTCAAGGTAGGACGACAATTGCGATCGCACATCTCCTCTCCACCATTCGCCATAGTCACTGCATTTACGTAATGGATCAAGGACAAATTGTTGAACAAGGTACCCACAATGATCTGCTGTCTATGAATGGAATATATACAAACCTTTGGCTTGTACAGTCTGGCAATCAGATTGAGTAGAGGAGACGCGGTGGCTTATCGCATCTCTCTTTCCTGCTTGCAACTGAGCCGATGATTACCTGAATGTCCTACCCACTAATGTTCTGAACGTGATGTCTGCACCGCATTAGGGAACGCATTACCTGTAGATGAAGACCAAAACAATAGACTTTATTGGAAATAAAGTTTTTGGGGTTGGAAATTGTTTTGTAGCGCGGCTCCGCCGCGCTACAAAACAATTTCCAATAAAGTCTAATAAAAAAATGGGGTACAACATCTAGTCAGAGATTTAGTAAGATAAGCCGGGAGTTTTCTTGAGGCAAGTATCATCGGTGACCTGCTTCAGCATGAAGTCCGCCACATCTGCGCGCGAAATTCGGGCACCCAAATCGATTGTTTCACCATAGTGGTAGTCGCCTGTGTGATCGCCGTTGGTTAGGCCAGCGGGGCGAACAATCACCCAATCTAGATTACTTTGCTTGATGATCTGTTCTTTGTCTTCGTGATCTGCGATCGCATTTCGCAGTACCAGTGGAACGACGATATAGCGAATAAAAAAGCCAACTTGTTTGCGACTGTCACCGACTCCCAAAGAGGACTGATAGACCAGTCGGCGCACGTTGTGCTGTTCCATAGCCTGAACAATATTTTCTACACCTTTGGTCAGCGCTGGGCTTCGCTTCAGGCTGGAAGAACCAAGGGCAGACAGTACAGCATCTTGTCCCTGCACGGCCTGCTCAACAATTGCCATGTCGGACACGTCTCCTTGCACGGTCTGTACCGCTGGAAAGTCATCAGTCAGCTCATTCGCGTGGCGGGAGAACCCAGTGACAGTATGCCCTTGGTCAAGTGCTTGTTTAATCAGTTCGCGACCTGTATCTCCAGTCGCACCAAAAATGAGTAAGTTCATCCTGTGTTCTCCATTATTTCCAGGCCATTTTTACGGTGGCAGACGACCCAATTGTTGCCTTCTATCTTTGTAATGAATTATTTGTAATGAATTGGTTGAAATAGGGACAAAATATCAGTCAATCTACTTGAGTGGTTTTTGCCACCTGAGCAGTGAAGCAAACACGATAACTGGTAATCCTGCTCCCAGGCACAAGAGCCACTGCGTCCAGCTTAGGGGAACCGTGTCAAACAAATTATTAAATACCGATAGCTGACTGAACAAGATTTGTAGTCCTGCTACACAGACGATACCGATCGCAGGTGCATAGGCTAGCGGTTTAGATTTACGTTGTAAATTAGCCCAGAGCGATGGAATAAATCGGCTGATGCAGAGTAAGTAGAACACTTCCGCAGCCACCAAAGTTTGTACGGCCATTGTCCGCGCCAAGGCTTCGTTTTCTGTCCGCCCCATCATCCACTCAAATATGCCGAACGTAACGGCCCAGTTGAACAGAGAGATAATGCCAATGCGCCAGAGGATATCTGCCGTCAGCAGGGATTGATGGGTTGGCCGGGGCGGCTTTTCCATGACTCCCTCCGGCTGCGGTTCAAATGCTAGCGGAATCGAGAGCGAGCTGGAACTGACCATATTGACCCAGAGAATCTGTAGCGGCAGGATGGGCAGTGCCGTATTCATTAGCACACTTGCCAGAATGGTCAATGACTCGCCACCGTTGACGGGTAGGACAAATGCGATCGCTTTTGTCAAATTCAGGTAGACGGTGCGTCCTTCTTCGACTGCGGCTTCGATAGAGGCAAAATTATCGTCAGTCAGGATGATGTCTGAGGCTTCTTTGGCTACTTCAGTGCCCGCTTTGCCCATTGCGATGCCAATATCGGCCTGCTTCAATGCGGGAGCATCATTGACGCCATCTCCCGTCATCGCCACAATCTGGCCTTTGGACTGAAGGGCTTCAATGAGCCGGAGCTTTTGTTCTGGGGCAACGCGAGCAAAGACGGCTGTATCTTCAACCGCGTTTTTCAAGTCCTGGTCACTCATCTGATTAAGATCTTGACCAGAGAGCGCCGGAGCGTGATCGCGCTGGCTCAAGTGCATCATGGTTGCGATCGCACTGGCCGTCACCCGGTGATCCCCGGTGACCATCTTGACCTGAATGCCTGCGTTTTGGCAGATCTCGACGGCTCGAATGGCTTCCTGGCGGGGCGGATCAATCATGCCCTGTAGACCTAGAAAAGTTAAGCCAGATTCGATATCCTTTCGCTCTAGGGTGTCAGTATCCTCTGCCGTTTTTTGAGCAAAGGCTAGTACCCGTAGTCCTCTTTCAGCAAAGGATTCAGCAATCTGTTCGATGGCATTCTTATCGAGTTCGGCAGATTCTTCCTGATTGGTTTGAGTGCGATCGCAGCGGCTTAAAATTGCCTCTGTTGAACCTTTACTATAAATGATCCGGTTTGGTTCTCCCCCTTCATACAGGGTTGCCATATATTGATGTTCTGATTCAAAGGGAATAATGTCACGTCGGGTTTGAGTCTCCTCCAGCCTTTGTCGCGTTAGCCCAGCTTTGTGAGCCACGACAATCAATGCGCCCTCGGTCGGATCACCTTCGACGGTTAGCTGCCCTTCTTTCTCTTGTAGTTCGGAGTCATTGCAGAGTAACCCGCAGCGCAAGCAGTCTCGTAAAGCTGGCGCTTGAGCAATTGCTACGGGTTGATCATCCTGGAGAATATTCCCAGCAGTACTGTAGCCAGCACCGCTAACTTGATAGCGCTGTCCCCCGGCATAAATCTGCTCGACCGTCATTTGGTTCTCGGTCAGCGTGCCAGTTTTATCGGAACAAATCACTGTCGCGCTGCCCAGGGTTTCGACGGCTGGTAGCTTGCGGATAATGGCATTGCGATCGGCCATGCGAGAAACACCAATCGCCAGCGCAATAGTCACCAGGGGCGGTAACTCTTCTGGAATGCCGCTCACTGCTAGCGCCACTGCGGATTGAAACATCTCTATCCAAGATTGTCCCTGGCCTAACCCAACCGCAAACGTCAGTGCCGCCAGTCCCCAAATAACGTAGAGCAGACGCCAGCTAAATCGCTCCAGTTTGCGGGTCAGAGGCGTAGTCAGATGAGCACTCTGTTCTACCATTTCCGCAATTTGCCCGGTTTCCGTCGCCTCGCCAATGGCGATCACCAACCCTCGCCCCTGTCCGGATGTGGCAATGGTTCCGGCAAAGGCCATATTGGTGCGATCGGCCAGCGGAGTATCGGCATCAAGGGGATTGGTTCTCTTGTCTACTGGCACCGACTCACCCGTTAGGGCAGACTCATCAACGTGTAGATTCTTGGTTTCAGTCAGCCGTAGATCGGCTGCTACTTTATCCCCCGATTCCAATCGCACCAAATCTCCGGGCACGAGCTGATCGGCTGGAATTCGCTGCTGTTTGCCTTGGCGAATCACTGTCGCTTCCGTCACGATGGACTTGGCTAGTGCTTCCATCGCCTGCTCTGCCTTCGCCTCTTGGATATAGCCAACAACGGCATTAATCAGCACCACCCCAAAGATGACCCCAGCATCGATCCAATCCTGCAGCAGCAGAGTAATCGCGCCAGCAACCAGCAAGATGTAGAGCAATGGTTGATTGAATTGCTGTAAAAACCTCATCCACGGAGGAATTCCGGCTTCGGGGGTGAGTCTGTTTGGCCCAAACTGCTCTTGGCGCTGGGATACGGCTTCTTGACTTAAGCCATTATGGAGATGACTGTGTAGCTGCTCTGTCACCTCCTGTACCGAAAGGTGATGCCATTGCCGATTCAGAGCTTCAGAAGAAAGTGATCTAGCCATAGCGCGTTTGACAGTACCAGGACAAGCATAGATAGGCTACTGGCCAAATCCATCCTCGCGTTTTCATTTTAGAGTTAGGACGAATCTGAATTGCAGATATGAAGTAAAGAGAGATAAGCAACTCCAATGTTGTATTAGCCAGTTGCTATAGATTGCCAAGTATCGATGTCAGGTATTCCACCTTGAGGATATGTATTCCTTCGGGCTACTCAATCATGCGACTCTTATGCCCCAGGATGGATAATCCTCTAAATTTACAGGTTTGGGGCTTATCTGCTTGTGTGCTGGTCTTTTTTCTATTTCGACTTTTCCACGTTAGAGAAAAAGGTCGAAACACGTTCAAGAACTTACATAATCTGCGCACTGTTCCTTGCTCAAAATGCCGTTTCTCTAGCAAGAATCCTCCTCTGAAATGCGCTGTACATAAACAAAATGTTGGCAAAGTTGATGCAAAAGACTGCCCCGTTTTTTGGCCTAATGACCAAGATGAGTTTCGAAATAAATAATATTTAACTACTCACTGCTTAATCTGGCTTAAGCTGTTGACAGTCTGCTCTTGCTGATTTTCTAACCTGAATGAACCTCATAAAGTACTGCTGGAATGCGGTATCCTACTCTTCATCGGATGGCGTTTATGGTAGAAGCATCAAATAGATCAAGGGCAGATCAAGAGGGCACGATCATGACGACCGATTTACGCATTCAACAGGCTCAGCAGACTCAACAACCTCGGCTGGGTGGTTCAGTAGAAACCTTTTCTTGGCAGTGGCAAGGGCAAAATCTGACGATTACCTATGAAGTGCTAGGCAGCGGCAATCCAGTCTTGTTGCTACCGGCTTTCAGCACTGTATCGACGCGGGCGGAACTGAAGGCGCTGGCGCAGCAGTTAGCGGCTCAATTCCAGGTTGTTGCCCTCGATTGGCCGGGCTTTGGTGAGTCTGATCGCTTACCTCTCAACTACGGTCCTGCTCTATATAACCAGTTTTTACAGGATTTCGTGTCAGTCAGGCTTGATACACCAGTTGCGATCGCAGCCGCAGGACACGCGGCTGGCTATGCTTTACATGTGGCGGCTCAGCAGCCCACAACCTGTGCCAAGCTGGTGCTGATAGCGCCCACTTGGCGCGGCCCTTTGGCCGTTATGGGTGTACCACCAGCAGTACGATCGGGAGTAAAGGAACTGGTGAGAACTCCCCTGATTGGTCAAGCTCTCTATAGCCTCAACACGCAACCAGCGTTCCTCAAATGGATGTATCGCCGCCACGTATTTGTCGATGACGCGCAGTTAACGCCGGAGTATATTGCGCAGCGCCATCAAAATACTCAACAAACCGGGGCTCGCTATGCTCCAGCCGCTTTTGTGACGGGTGGACTTGATCCGGTGCAGAGCCGAGATGCTTTTCTACAGTACATTGAGCAGATTGCTTGTCCGGTAATGGTGGTCATTGCCGATCAATCCCCTTCGGCATCGAAAGCAGAAATGGAGGCAGTGGCCGCCCTGCCATCGGTTGAATCGACCCATCTACCGGGCACTTTGGGCTTGGCTGAGGAATATGGCGAAGCGGTAGCTGAAGTGGTTATTCCCTTTTTAACCGATTCCCCTGCCCAATCGGTTGACTAGTGCTGAATGGCACTGACATAAGCTGTATCAAGCTAGCAACCTGGCTTTCAAGACGGAGCGAGGTTCCTGCATTCTTGGGAACGGTTTGGGACGGCGCTTTACAACTCGGGGTTCTGAACGGTTGGGTCGAAACGGAATCACCAACTCTCGCACCACGTTTAACAAGGCCTGGTAGCCTCGCCGTCGTTCGGATGGAGCTAGATGCAGCAACTCAGGCCGGAAGTGATTGAACTGTTGCCGAGCACCTTGTAGAGAGACTCGCAACACCCCGACCTCGCCGTCGGCTGTCGCCTCCCACATCAGGGTGCGAAGCAGATTGTAGGCCAACAGATGCACCCAAATACTTTTGCTCACCATGGTGGGTGTTTTGGCAGCAATCATCTCCATGGCTAAGGTGGTTTTGAGATGCCGGAGATTAACTTCGGCGGCCTGCCAGCGGAGCTGATAGAGTTCGGCAAGTTTAGCTTTGGGATAGCGGTTGGGATCGAGTAGCGTCGTTACCACCACAAAGTTGGTCGGGCGAAACCCAGGAACCTGAATGAAGAGATACACTTCCCGCACCTCAATGGATGCCGCCAGAGCCTCGAACTCCTGCGGCTTGAGGGCTTGAGGGCATTGCTTCGGGCGCTGCCAGCGGACGATGTGATCGCCAATGCCCAGTTTTTTGCCCCGTCTGAAATCGCAGCGGCGCTGATGATGCTTGCGAAAGACAGCATCGGCTCCCATCCGGGCGACCCAGGCCAAATCTACATAGGTGCCATAGGCTGAATCGGCCACCACCACATCCTCGGGGCGCAGTTTCTGATAGAGTTGGCGGGCTAGACGCCATTCACTCACCCGCAACGGAGCCATCGCCACGGCCATAACCGCTCCCGTGGTGACACAAAACCACACTTGGAGTTTGAGAATCGGAAAGCCGCAGCCCTCTTTCTGATTGCTGTGTTGAGGATACTCGGCTTGGTTGGCCTGCGTGTCACTCATCAAGACCGTCGTCGCATCAAAGGCTTTAACCGGACGGCCACACCAGCGTTGCTCTGGGGAGACTTGGCGCTGCAACGCCCTCACCACCCGCTCGAACAGGGGCGGAAATATCGACTCGGGAAGGCGTTTTCGTGCTTTACTATAGCCCCCGGTATCGGCTGAGGGCACCTCCAATCCCGACACGCTCATCCAGGTCACCACTCGCTTGACTGCATGGCTGAGACTGCTGTCGGCATCCAGCACTTGGGAGAGCCAACTCCACAGGACGACCATGGGAGTGTAGAGGACTTGTCGATATCGGATTCCCTGCTCGCTCAGCACAGTTTCAATCTCTGCTTCCGGCAGCATCTCAGCAAAGGGTAGACCGATGCTGCTCTGATAGTTGGCCTTGAGAACGTCCGCACGATTCGGCATCATAGAGGCAAGGTTATGGGCTTCAACGGTTTGATTCTGACAAATCAGGCGCTTGAAGCCTTTTTTGCTCTCTTATGTCAGTGCCATTCGACTAGTGCTGTGTCAAATTAGTTTTGGGCCGCGCTTGGCGCGGCCTCTCAACTATCAAAACCCACCCAAACAACGTTGACAAACCAGTAGCTAGATGCGATCGCACCTTGATCAGCAAAACCTAAATTGAAGCTGCTTCCACTGTTGCCACAACCTCTCCAGTAAATTGAGTGTCATAACCGCCCAAAATTTCTAATTGAGAAATTACCCGACGATGGCTAAGCGTGCCTAAAAGCTGCTGCACGGGAGCTTCCTCTAGATAAGGCTTCAGGGTCACCAGATCATAGTGGGACTGCCGCAGCGGCAAAAATTCCAGATTGAACATTGCTGCAACCGAGGCCGCACTTACCCCAACATCGGCCTCTCCAGTTGCGATCGCTTGGGCCACCGCTTGATGAGACGATGCAGTGCGATCGCTACCCAACACCTGCTGCAGCGAAAGCCCAGCTTCTGCCAAAGCCTGTTCCAACAAAGCCCGACTGCCCGCCCCAGGCTCACGATTAATAATGCTGACATCATCACGAGCTAAATCAGCAATCCCCTGAATCCCCTTCGGATTGCCTGGGGCCATCAATAATCCTTCTTCCCACACGCCTAAGTTAATGATCAATGCCGTCTGCTTTTGCAGCACCCGACGGACAAACGGCACATTAAACGTCTGAGTTTTTGGACAATAAAGATGCACGCCAGCAATATGAACTTCGCCTCGCATCAACCGTTCTAGCGATGCCGCACTATTGGCAAAGGTCAACTGAACCCGCAGGTTTGGATGCCATCGTTCTGCAGCTCTAGCCCAGAGAGAAAGAGCGGGAGAGCAGCCCGCGACAACGACCGTGTTCAGTAACTTAGTGGGTTCATCCAGTAGAGTAACGGTGATGGTTTCCTGATCGGCTTGGCGAGTCGCTTCACCATCAGCGGGAATGAGTTCCATCCGAAAGGCATCATTCCCGACCAGCGGATGGGCAACCCAGTAACCTCCAATCCGGGCTACGCTGACACGTGAGGGAACGCCAGTTGCCATACTTGCCGTTGGCACGGCCTCGACTGTGACCTGGTCTTGATCGAGCCAAAACAAATCTTCGACGCCGCAACCTAGCGCTTTGGCCAACTTTAAAGCCACGGTGACAGATAATGCTGTTTGTCCCGACTCTACCCCACTAATCGTTTGGCGGCTCACCCCGACCATTGCAGCCAAGTCCTGTTGGCTTAGCCCTAACCGCAGGCGAGTTTGCCTCAAACCATTACGGAGATCGTCCTTCACAGCAGCACCAGAATAATGAATTTGTGAGTCAGTATAAACGACTCAATGAACGGACTCATAAAAACCGCTCATAAAAACTGCGTCCATAAAAACAGTTTTTATGTTTTGCGAAAGCTAGACTGTGCTGGACTTGTGCAAAGCATCATTTGGGGTCTTGACAGACGGATTTGGCATCAGACCGGATGTAAGCGGCCAAAAATTCCTTAACAAGAGAAAGAAAAGCAATCTCCTGTATCTCTAGGCACAGTTTTTCCCAAGTGTCGCCAATAAATTTAACATGTGTCAAGAATACTAGCATTCGTCAAGAGACTCTTATGAAAATTAGTGCTCGCAATGCCCTAAAAGGCTCCATCAAGCAGATCACACCCGGTGCGGTCAATACTGAAGTGGTTATCGAAGTTGCTCCTGGTGTTGAGATAACTTCCGTGATCACCAAAGCCTCAAGTGAAAAATTGGAACTTGCGGTCGGCAAAGAAGTATATGCCGTTGTGAAAGCTTCCAACGTTATGTTGGCTTTGGACTAGGAGCAAACAGTCATGAATCGACGCCATTTCACCGTGTTGTCTACATTGGCTCTGGTCACATCTATAGGGGCTATCAGTTGCACGTCCTCACCTACAGCTTCGGATGATCAAGCCACGGATGCGGGTCGTCCTGAAGCGACTGTTGAATTGACCGTTTCCGTAGCGGCCAGTGTGCAGGACGCCATGAAAGACGTGCAGGAGGCATACCAGGCTGAGGAGCCAAACGTTGCGATTACCTACAACTTTGGTTCATCCGGTTCCTTAGCCCAGCAAATTTCTCAAGGGGCTCCCACCGATATCTTTCTCTCCGCTTCCGAGAAATGGATGGATGACTTAGAAGGGCAAGGGCAAATTTTAGAGGGATCTCGCAAAGACTTGTTGCTGAATTCTCTGGTCTTGATTGTGTCTCAGGACAAGACGGACATTACCAACTTCAGCGACTTTGAAACCGATAAAGTCAGCAAACTTGCCTTAGGTGAACCGGAAAGCGTTCCCGCTGGTAAATACGCCCAGGAAGCGCTGACTGCAATGGACATGTTTGAAGCCCTGCAGCCCAAAATGGTGTTTGCTAAGGATGTGCGGCAGGTACTGTCTTACGTCGAGACGGGCAATGTTGATGCCGGTCTGGTGTATGCCACCGATGCCAAAGTGTCTGACCAGGTGCAGGTTATTGCCACTGCTCCTGCCGATACCCACTCTCCCATCGTTTATCCAGTTGGAGTAGTCGCCGATAGCGAAAATGCCGAAGCCGCCCAATCTTTTGTCGATTTTTTATCCAGTGATACAGCAGTTGCCATCTTTGAGGAGTACGGTTTCGTTATGGCTGAATAAGGAGTTGTGCCTGACTAACTGACAACAGTTCCTTAGTAGTAGCGCGACCGGCCTAACATACGGGGTTGCCCCATTCCTTAAACCAGCGACTTGTAGGGTAGGCATTGCCCACCTTACCCAGCAAATTAAGCTGGCAGTGCTACTACTGCTGTGTCAAATCAGTTTTGATGGTTGGTATGCCGCGCAGAGCACGGCATACCAACCATCAAAACCCACCAAAACAAGGTTGACAAACCACTACGACAGAATACTTTTTGGGCTTTGTCGGTCAAGTTGCTACGTTTCGGATCACCGTCGCCTCACAATCTATCGAAAATTTAGAAAATTTCATGCCAGCAGATCTCACTCCCCTCTGGATTTCGCTAAAAACGGCGGCTGTCGCTACTGTTATGGCCGCGTTTTTAGGTATTTTGGTCGCTCGCTGGATGCTGAGCTATCGCGGAAAGGCCAAGGGCATAATTGATGGAGTGCTCACCCTGCCGTTGGTCCTGCCACCGACAGTAGTGGGGTTTCTGTTACTGCTGTTGTTGGGCAAGAATAGTCCAGTTGGGCAATCTCTCAGTCAGCTCGGTATTTCTATTATCTTTACCTGGCCAGCAGCGGTGATTGCGGCGACGGTGGTGGCTTTTCCGCTGATGTACAAAACGGTGCTGGGTTCGTTTGAGCAGGTGGATCTGACTTTAATCAGCTCTGCCCGCACGCTGGGCGCTTCAGAAGGGCGGATTTTCTGGCAGATTTTGCTGCCTCTGGCTTGGCCGGGAGTGTTGGCGGGAACGGTGTTGGCCTTTGCCCGTGCCCTGGGAGAATTTGGGGCAACCCTGATGATCGGGGGCAGCATTCCCGGTGTGACTCAAACGATTCCGATCGCAATTTTCTTTGCGGCTGAGGCGGGACGCATGGGAGTGGCCTTAGCCTGGGTATTGCTGATGATTGCGGTTTCGCTGGTGGTGATTGCTGGGATCAACTACGGCAACCGGAGCAAGTTCCATCAGCAAACACCTGTGAATGAATTGGTGAAGCGGGGCTTCAACTGGGTCTTTTTCAGGACATTGCGAGGCGACCAGTTTAATTTCGCTGCAACGGGAATGCCCGCTCCGGCTCATTTGCTCACAACTGCCTTCAATAAGCCACAGGCTGATCGTCCTGTTTTAGCGTCGGGAAATGGCCCAACTCCCACTCTAGTTGGGGAATCAGCTTGGGAAAAATTCACTCCAGGGTCTGAGGCAGAGTGGATGCCAGTGACTCGCTCAGCGGTGATGGTAGCTCCTCGTCCGGCAGAAGATGCGATCGCAATCTCAACTGAGGCTGAGCTGGTAGTCAACATTGAGAAGCATGTATCAGGATTTCAGCTCAATGTAGGGTTTGCGACCAGCAGCCAGCCCCTGGGATTGTTGGGCGCTTCCGGATCAGGCAAGAGCATGATCCTGCGCTGTATTGCTGGCCTAGAAACGCCGACTCAGGGCCGGATTGTGCTGAACGGGCGGGTGCTGTTTGACTCCCATAAGCGGATTAATGTGCCAAGTCGCGATCGCAAAATCGGTCTGGTTTTCCAAAACTACGCGTTGTTTCCGCATCTCACCGTCGCCCAAAATATAGCCTTTGGCATGAACTCTATCCCCCAGCCGCAGCGGGTAGCAGAGGTGACGAAGTATCTTGATCAGATTGGGTTGACGGGACTAGGCGATCGCTATCCTCATCAGCTTTCAGGAGGACAGCAGCAGCGGGTTGCACTGGCCCGTGCCCTCGCGATCCAGCCCGATATTCTCTTGCTAGATGAGCCGTTGTCTGCCCTGGACACCTACCTGCGCAGTCACATTGAAAAGCTGCTGATCGAGGTGCTCTCCCACTACAACGGCATTACCCTGTTCATTACCCACAAACTGGAGGAAGCCTACCGGGTTTGCACCAATTTGCTGGTGCTCTCGGACGGACACATTCAGGCGGAAGGTACCAAAAAAGAGATTTTTGAACATCCCCCCACCTTTGAGGTGGCCAAGGTCACTGAATGTAAGAACTTCTCCCGTGCCCGACGATTAGACGATTATCATATCGAGGCTCTAGACTGGGGCTGCTGTCTTAAAGTCAGTACGCCGATGCCTGCTGACAGTGGCTATGTCGGATTGCGAGCGCATCATATTAAATGCCTCCTAGAACCCAGTGAGAGCAACACTTTCCCCGGCTGGTTAGCCATGATTACCGAAACCCAGCACCGGGTAACACTTTACATTAAACTCCATAGTGAACCAAAGTCTCCCCAGGACTATCATCTCCAGGCAGAACTTTATCGCGATCAGTGGGATTTACTCAAAAGCCGCTCATTTCCTTGGCAAATCTGGCTCGATCCGGATCGCCTGATCCCGATGGCACGCTAAGCACAAGTTTTCTGATCCAAGATTGCGACCTGTTAAGTAATTACAGCGCTTTTTTAAGCTTGATAAAGGGTTGTCTACAAAGCAAAAATGCCTAATTCAACTTTGGTATTTATTGAGAATAATATTATTTGGCTGCTACTTAAACTGAGATTGAGTACATTGCAGTTCCTCCAACTACCACATCGTTTTGCTGAAGGTTGGCTGTGTCCTTGATTAATTAGGTTTCCTATCGCTACTTATCTTTCATGACGTTACCCCGTTAAGTAACTAACCCAACTTTGCGATCGCGAACCGTTTCCATCTCCAACCCTCGCAATTGATTACTTATCTCAAAAAGATCGTTAAATAGCTTTTTAGTGATAAAGTGATTTTTGTGTCTTGTCGGCAAGTTAGGAATTATTCTCGCTAGGCCATTCGCTTTTCTCCCTCTGTCCTGATTTTGGAGTCTGATATGGAATTTGATTCAGCAGTTAACACCGCTTCAGATGCCTCGGTTGATGCTCAATTTTGGAACGTAACGTTTATCGGTGGCACTGCCGACACAGAAGACGCTCCATCACTCCGTTCTCAGGCTACCGCTCCAACTTCAATTGGAGAAAGCTTGCCTTTGGCGATGACGACAGTTGGAACTCGAGTGTGGATCGTCCAGATTAAAGGCGGGCATCGGATGGCACGCCGCCTCACCGATTTGGGGATCGTTCAGGGCAGCGAGGTTACCATCGTTAGCCGGACTGAAAGCGGCTCGGTCATCGTAGGACTACAAGGTTGCCGCATTGGTCTAGGCGCGGGCATGGCACACCGAGTCATGGTCAGCACCGTGCAGCAGGAGGTTTCTCAAATCACAACCCTTCAACAACCGACACAGCCTGTAAATGGAGATATTGCTATGCCAGCCACCCTACATTTAGGTGCTCTTTCAGTGGGTCAATCAGGTCGCATCATCGGCTATGAAAAAGGTCAGCGTGCCTATCGAGAAAAACTGCTGTCAATGGGACTCACCCCTGGTACTCACTTCACCGTGACTCGCCAAGCTCCGATGGGTGATCCCATCAGCATTGAAGTGCGCGGCTTTAGGCTCAGTTTGAGAAAAGGGGAAGCGGCAGCGTTACGGGTTGAGGTTATAAGCAGATAATGGAGAGGTTCACCATGCCAAACTACACCATTGCCCTACTTGGCAACCCCAACTGCGGCAAAACAACTCTGTTCAATGCCCTGACTGGAGCGAATCAGCAGGTGGGCAACTGGCCGGGAGTCACTGTTGACCGCAAAGAGGGCCGCTATCGCTATAGTGACAAAACGATTACGGTGGTCGATCTGCCCGGTATCTATGCGATTGACTCGGAAGAGGATGGCAGTATTGATGAAGCCATTGCTCGTGACTATCTGCTATCCGGTACTGCCCAGGTTGTGGTTGATATTGTTGATGCGTCGAATCTAGAGCGTAACCTCTATCTCACCACCCAAATTTTGGAAATGGGGGCGCCGTTGGTCATTGCGCTGAATATGGTTGATGTGGCTCAGGATCAGGGTATCCGCATCAATCCTCATCTCTTATCAGAACGTCTGGGTTGTCCGGTGGTGCCGCTGGTGGCTTCCCGCGGACAGGGAGTCGATGAGTTACGGAGCTGTCTGGATGAGTTTTTGGTCGCTCCCCATCGTCCGAAAGCACAGGTCGTGTATCCATCCGTGCTGGAAGAAGCCTTGACGGCGTTGACGCCTGCCTTGGCAACATCCGGTACTCCTACTCTCCGCGATCGCTGGACGGCATTGAAGCTGCTGGAGTATGACGATACCCACGTGCCGGATCTGTCCCATGAGCTGTTGCGTCAAGTGGCTGAACAGCGCCACCGCATTCATCAGGTGTTGGGAGAAGATATTGACATTGCCGTGGCCGATAGCCGCTATGGCTATGCTCATCGTTTGGTCAACGACATTGCTAATCGTCCTCGTGAGGTCAACCTGACCCAGTCGGACAAAATCGACCAAGTGGTGCTAAACCGCTGGCTGGGCATTCCTATTTTCCTGGGCGTGATGTATCTGCTGTTTATGTTCGCCATTAATGTTGGCAGCGCTTTTATTGACTTCTTCGATATCCTCTTCGGCACGATCTTTGTCGATGGCTTTGGCCGACTGCTGGCCGCCATTGGAATGCCGGACATTGTGCAGGTGGTGCTGGCTAATGGCATGGGCGGCGGTATTCAAACCGTGGCGACTTTTATCCCGGTAATTGCCTGTCTCTTCCTGTTTATGGCGTTTTTGGAAGACAGCGGCTACATGGCCCGGGCGGCCTTTGTCATGGATCGCTTTATGCGGTTTGTCGGGCTACCAGGAAAGTCCTTTGTACCGATGCTGGTAGGGTTTGGCTGTAATGTACCTGCGATTATGGCCACCCGGACGCTGGAGAGCAGGCGCGATCGCATTCTCACTATTTTGATGAATCCGTTCATGTCCTGCGGGGCCAGACTGCCGGTATATGCCTTGTTCGCAGCTGCATTCTTCCCCCGCGCTGGGCAGAATGTGGTCTTCCTGCTCTACCTGATTGGCATGGGCATGGCCGTTGTCACCGGACTGATTATGAAGTACACCCTGCTGAAAGGCGAAGCGGCTCCCTTTGTAATGGAGCTACCCACCTATCACCTGCCTACCCTTAAGGGAGTGTTGATTCGAACCTGGGAACGGCTGAAGTCCTTCATTTTGCGAGCGGGGCAGGTGATTGTGATCATGGTGATGGTGCTCAGCTTGCTGAACTCCATTGGTACCGATGGCTCGATTGGCAACGAAGACAGTGAAAATTCCGTCCTCAGTTCCCTCAGTCAGACGGTCACCCCAGTCTTTACGCCAATGGGGATCACCCAGGACAACTGGCCTGCTACGGTCGGTATCTTTACAGGTGTCTTCGCGAAGGAAGCCGTCGTTGGCACGCTCGACTCGCTTTACACTCAGCTGGGCCAAGATGAAGCCCTCGCCGCCGGGGTCAACGTGGACGAAGCAGAATTCGACTTCTTGGGCAACATCGGCGCAGCCTTTGCCACCATTCCGGCTAACCTGGCTGCCCTCACGGGGACACTGCTCGATCCCCTTGGCCTGTCGGTCGGTAACGTGAGTGATCTAGAAACCGCTGCCGCTGAGCAGGAAGTCGCTTACACTACCTTCGGTCAGATGGCCCTCCGCTTTGACGGGCGCGTTGGAGCCTTTGCCTATCTGCTGTTTGTGCTGATGTACTTCCCCTGCGTCGCTGCAATGGGAGCCGTCTACCGCGAAACCAACGCTGGCTGGACTGCCTTTGTTGGCCTCTGGACCACTGCTCTAGCCTACTGGAGCGCCGTCATGTTCTACCAGGTGATGACCTTCACTCACCATCCTGCTAGCTCAGCCGCCTGGGTGATTGGTCTGGTCTTAATTGCGATCGCAACTATTATCGCCATGCGGTATTCCAAACCTGCAAGACAGCGGCGGTTGTTGTTGGGACGGTAGGGAAGAGTGGATGGGTGGATGGGTGCTAGGTACTGGATATTAGGTGTTGGGTTTTAGGTTCTGGGAGCTAAAAAATATCACTGAACAGCACATCTAATGCCCAGCACTTCGTCACTCTAGCCTGGTACCTAATACCTAATACCTAATACCTAGCACCCAATACCCCAAAAACTCACTCCCTCTAAACCTAGTATCCAGAACCCAACACCCACCCATCTACCCATCTACCTATCTACCCATCTACTCATCCGCCCATCCACCCTCCCACCCCCTTTCTCAAAATGCTCCGCAACCTCCAAACCTACATCGCTCACCACGGCACGGTTTCCATTGCTGACCTGTCCTTACACTTTCACGCCGATGGTCAGGCTATTCAACCCATGTTGACTAAGCTGAGCCACAAAGGCCGCATTCGCAAATTGCCCGCCCCTGAGAAGTGTGCAAACTGTACCTGTTGCGACTTGAGTAGTTTGGAGTGCTATGAGTGGATAGGAAAGTGAATGTTGAGTTCCAAGTTGTAAGCTATAGCCGTAGCAATATTGGTGTAGCAACATTGGTTAGGAGATCAGAAAATTCTGAAAACGTTCAAACGTTCAATTATCTACTCAACCTAAATAGCGATAGCCGTAAGAACTCAACCTTCATAACTCACAACTTTATTCATCAAGGAAAACCGATGCTTTCTCAATCCATGACCAATCGCCTCAACAAGCAAATCAATCTGGAGATGTACTCTTCCCATCTGTATCTGCAAATGAGTTCCTGGTGTGCTTACCAGTCTTTGGATGGCTGCGAAGAATTTTTGCGGCTGCATGCTCAGGAAGAAGCGGGACATATGCATCGCTTACTCAGCTACATGCACGAGACTGGGGCATTCGTTGTCCTGGGCGGGATGGATGCACCGCCGACGCAGTTCGACTCACTGCAGGAGCTATTTGAGCGCATTTATGAGCACGAACAGTTCATTACCCGCAACATCAATGAGCTGGTACATTTCGCAAACACTGAGCCTGATTACTCAACACTGCAGTTTTTGCAGTGGTACGTAGCAGAGCAGCACCAGGAGGAGTTTTTGTTTAAGGGCATTCTGGACAAAATTAAGCTAATCGGCACCGAAGGTCAGGGACTGTTTTTGATTGACCAGGAAGTTGGCCGGCTGGCAAAGTCCCCGGCCAAAGAGGCAACATCTATGACGACGCCATCGACAACAGCAACCGTCTAAGTTGACGGGGGGGTACGATAGGCGAACTCAATGATGGAAAATAACCTTATCGTCATACAATGATGCAGTGGGTGTCTTGCCATACACTCACATCCGGACAAGGAGACGACACATTATGTTGAATACACAAAGGCCCATTGGCTTGAGGGCTCATGTAGCGGAGTTGGCCAATAATCCCAATACTAAAGCTCTGGTGATTGGCGTAACGGCGGTGGCCATCACACCAATTGTACTGCCGCTTGTGAAGCCCGCTCTGAAAGCAACAATTAAGTCAGGGGTGACGCTGTACGAAAAAGCAAAGATTGCGATCGCAGAAACGGGTGAAGTGCTAGCCGATGTCGCTGCAGAAGCCCGAGCTGAAGTACATGCAGGCTCTCAAAAGCAAGCGACCTTACCCGCAGCTGCTGCATCGTCTGAGTCTGGCCCCACAGGTTAGACATCAGAAGCGTAATTGAGAAAGGGCATGGGCTGCCGTCGTACCGGTGGCGGGAGCACATGCCCTTTTAAGCTGCTTGGAGGCGAATTAGGCGGCCAGTCTGTCGGATTCAGTATTGGCGACAGACAGTGCAGGTCGAGCTTCGGTATGACCTGCGGACATCTGCTTTTGCTTAACCCAATCCGATAGGCTCATGCCCGGACAATAGGGAGAAGCAGACTGGCTGTGTGCTTTGGACAATAGCTTTGGCCCAAGTAGCAAAGCACCTAGACTAACTAGAGTCAACGGGCCACCTAGATGACCATCTTCCAAAATCTCTTTGAAGTGGAAGGTGATAACTGATTTGTCGAGATGGATTAAAGACATAACATCACCGAGGCAGTAGCAGAACAGCAGGTTAAGCCAAGATTATTTAATGAATAAGATTATCAGTTAATTGATCAATGATTAATCGCTGATTGATAGACTTCGGCAAAGCCTTAAAAATCGTATTGGATCGTCTGGGTAGCAAGAAACCCTTGAATTGTAGCCTTCTATATACTGAAAACTGATTCAGTCATCGTTTAGCTAATTCAATCTGTTGCTTTTCAGCTTAGCAGAAAGCATATTCTTGATGCAATATCCTCGCAATAAGCAATTATATCTAAGTTTTGACTCTTTATTCAATAATGGCGTTGGGCAAAAACTTATGCGTGACCAGGGGTCGCAGGCTGTTGAGTCCGGCTGCGATCGCAGATCCGTTGTGAATAATGGTTGCTACCAGGGGATTCAATCCTGCTGTGGACGCTAGCCCCAGCGCGACTAGGTTGGGCACCACGACCAGCGCAATATTCTGCTCAATCAGATCGCGGGTTTCGCGAGCGATGGCGATGGCTTCCAGCAATTCAAGCAGGTTGTTGTTCATCAGCACCACGTCAGCGGTTTCGCGGGCAATGTCGGCTCCCCGCTCAAAGGACACGGAGACATCCGCGTAGGCCAAGGCGACGGAATCATTGAGGCCATCGCCGACAAAGGCCACGGTGCGACCTGCTCGGTGCAGATCCCGCACGATTTGGGCCTTCTGATCCGGGAACGCTTCAGCATAAACATGTTCAGGCTGAATGCCCAGCTCGTCGGCAACCTGAGCGGCCCGCTGGGGATTGTCCCCCGTCAGCAGATGCAGTTCGAGATTAAACTGTCGCTGCAGCATGTGAACCAGGCGCGTACTTTCAGGCCGCAGGGGATCAGTGAAGCCCAAGGTGCCTGCAAATTGGCCATCACAGGCCACATAGATCTGCGAGAGGATGCTGGCTTTGGGATTTGTCCAACCGTTCCAGTCCACCTGTTGCTGATGCAGGAATCGCTCACTGCCCACCAGAACGGTGTGGCCCTCGATTTGAGCGGTCACACCGAACCCAACGATGTAATCCCAATCGTCACGCGGGAGGAGGGGCAGTCCCTGCTGCTGGGCGTGATTCACGATAGCTTCCGCCACTGGATGGGTGAGCCGCTGTTCTGCTGAGGCGGCCAGTTGCAGCAGTCGTTCGGGTGAAAGGGTGTGAGGCACAGGAGAGACATCTGCGATCGCAATTCGTCCTTCGGTCAGTGTGCCAGTCTTATCAAAGACAATCGTGTCGATTTCGGCGAGCTGCTCCAGAGTCCGACCGCTGCGCACCAGCACCCCGTGGCGAGTCGTGTGGTTCAGCGCCCCTAGAAAAGCAGTGGGGATCGAAACCCGAATACCCGTGACAAAATCCAGCGTCAGGATCGCCGCTGCCCGCGCTGGATCGCGCGTAATGCCTAGGACTAAGGTCGCTAGCAACAGCGATGGCACAATCAAGCGATCGGCAACTTTTTCCGTGTAGTTCGCCATGCGAGTATCGTAAACCGGGGCCTGCTGTAGCAGCCTCAATCCTGCTGCTGCTCGCGTATCATTGCCGACCCGTTCGGCCCGCAGGATGAGCTGTCCCGATCGCACCAGTGTGGACGCAAACACATAGCTGTCAGGCCGCGCCACAATGGGCATTGCCTCTCCGGTCAGCCCCTGCTGATCGACCGTAGCTTCTCCACCCAGCACAGTGCCATCAACCGGGATTTGCTCCCCCGGATGAACGACTACGATATCACCCACCTGCACCTGGTCACTCGGCACCTGCCGCAGTTCGCCGCCTTCTCCCTTCACCCAGGCAAAGTGACCAATCGCATCAGCCAGCGTGGAGGAACGCACCTCTGTCGCGCGAGCTGTCTGTTCTCGAATAGCATCCCCTAGCTCATGCAGCGTAATCACCAGTGCCGGGGTTACCAGCTTGCCCTGCCAAGTACTCAGGCTCAAGGCCAACAAATCAAGACAGTCAATATTTAACCGCCGATCCTGCCAGAGGCTTTGGAAGGCTCGTTGAGCAATCGGGAAAATCGTCGTCGCCAAAGTTGCTGCCGCCAAAGGCCGCAACCACCGCAAACTGGGGAACTGGCTCGCTAAGGCGAGAGCAGACGCTAATCCAGGCAGTTGTAGACCAGCCCACTGGTTATTCTGTGGAGAGGCTATAGGGGCTGTAATTGAACCTTGTGAGGTTTCTGCTTCTGCGATCGCAGAATTATTGCTTGCCACCGATACGGCCTGCTGAACTGCACGGTGTTCCAACTCACCCAGCAGCTCGCCCAGTCTCACCCAAAGCTGATCTGCCAGCGCGGGTTGATACTGAATCACAACTGAACGAGCAGTTCGGTTAATGCGCAGATAAGTGATCCCTGGCGTCGTTTCGAGAGCCGCTTTCAGCCAAATCTCATGCTGATTATTGGCTCCCAGTTCTGGAACTCGTAGACGAACGCGACCGGGGAGTTGGTGGAGGATGATCCAGGTGGGGGAGAGTGGAGGAGTAGATGGGTCGGAGAGTCGGAGAGTGGACATGGGAGTGGAGGGTTTTGAATATTAGGTATTGGGTGTTTCTTGTTCTGCCTGTTCAAGAATCTGCAATAACCTCATCCCCAGTTCAAGTTCTGATAGGTTGGTGCCGTCGTAACGGATGGCGATGGAGCTAGCGGCGCGGTTGATGCGGACGCCGAGGACAATATCTTGGGTCAGCAGCAGCTTTTCGAGGCGTTTGCCGAAAGCGGGTTCAGTTTGCAAGCGAGGAATGCGTAGGCGAATGCGACCGGGGACGGAGTGGACGATGGTGTAGTCTTCTTCGGCAGTTTCTGTTTTGCCGTTTGTGGACGTGGCAGCAAGGGCTGGAGTTGAAGGGGCATACCCCGCCTGCTTTTTAAGCTGCACAATGGCTTGCCGGGTGATAGCTGCGATCGCAATGTTGACCACCAGCGCACTCGCACCCCGTAGTCGTAACTGACTAGTAACGAGTAATCCGGTCAGCACTGGCAAGATAGCCGCAATTTCGCCGTATTCCTCCAACAGATGTCCTAATTGAGAACTATTTTCAGTATTGCTGGCAGATTGAGCCTCGACTGTTGAAGATGTAATCATTCTCGATCCTTTTGGTAGCTGGATGTCTCCAGAACTTCACTATCGATACTAAAACCTCTCGTTGCCAATTAATCTTATCTAAAAATTAATTTTGCGCAGGAAATGGTGGGTTTCCTTCGCCCATCCATTGCAGTCCATTGCAGTGATGGTCTGGACAAAACGGGATCGGCAGTATCGACAAAATTGTGTACAGTGTATTTGGAGCTACAATTAACTATATATCTATTTGGATATTAAGACGCACCTGGGTTCTGCCATGCTAGACGACTTAGCTGCTGCCCTCTCCGAAGCCCTGCAGGATGAATACAAAGCTCGCGCCACCTATCGAGCCATCCTCAATCGGTTTGGGTCTGTTCGACCATTTATAAAGATTTTGGAATCTGAGGAGCGACACATTCAAGCGTTGCTGCCTCTATTTAATCGGTACGGTATTCCGGTGCCGGAGGATAACTGGCCTGCTCAGGTAGAAGTACCAGATTCTCTGGCTCAAGCCTGCGAGGGCGGCGTACAGGCCGAGATCGAGAATGGCGCAATGTATGAGCGGTTGTTGGCGATGACTGCGGCGTATCCGGATGTGCAGCAAGTATTTCGACAGCTCCAGCGAGCCTCCCAGCAGAATCATTTACCCGCCTTTCAGCGATGTGTAGCGCGAGCCGCTCGTCACTACGTGGAATCTGACCTAAGCGGACAGCAGTCTGCGGGTCGATTCCGTTTAAGTCCCTCCGGCTGTGGACAGTTCGGTTCTGAAGATGAAAGCCAGAGTGAAACGCCAGTCAGAACTGGCCGAGAATGGAAACAAGGACGAAGACGCCGCCACCGTCGTGGCAACTATGGTCAATCAAGACAGGGTTAGGTTTCAAACCTGTAAATAGCGTGAGTGATAGGCGCGATGCACCCCACCCACCCACACCATTTACAGATCTAGATCAGCAATCAAGACAGGACTGACACTACCGGGTTTTTGGTAAGTTAAGAATTCCTGCGCATCCAACGCTTGATGATCAGTGGTCAACAAAGGGTGATAGGATACGCTAACCTTATCGGTTCTAGTGGAGATCAGCCACTAGAGGAAACGGGGAAAGTGCAGTGAAAATCTGCCGCTGTCCCGCAGCTGTAAGCCAATTTTAGATTGCTGATTTTAGATTTTAGATTGAGCCATTAGCCTCTATTCCAAAATCCAAAATCCAAAATCCAAAGTTGTGTAAGTCAGAATGCCCGCCGATAAATGGTTGATGCTCTATCCCATCTGCGAGGTACGGATGATGACTGCTTTAGTATTATTTGGGTCGCGATTCTGTTGTTTTAGGAGCGTCGTTACAAAGCTCCAAAGGCAGGAATGGGGCTAGCCGACTGTGCTGCTGCCCTAACCATTGGTTTTGAGTCTTGGTGAGCCAGTTGTTTTGCAGGAAGCTCGCCTGATTTGCACTGATCATGTTTGTGCTAACCGCAATGTACGCATAATGTGCGATATCGCAGCCCATAGTTACAACACTTATGAGGTCAGTGCTGAGGACTGAGTGAAATACAATTCGCTGTCCTAACTCTGCTGCAATCAGTTGATCTCACTGCTGAATGTAAATACGAACGAAGAACCCAGTCTGCTGGTTGGTTAATTCAAATATTAGGAGCTATTTCATGCACAAAATACCTGTTACCGTTGTCACTGGTTTCTTGGGATCTGGTAAAACCACCCTGGTTAGGCACCTGCTGCAAAATAATCAGGGTCGGCGTATTGCTGTATTAGTGAATGAATTTGGTGAAGTTGGCATTGATGGCGAAATTCTGAAAACGTGCCAGGTGTGCGACGACGATGAGAACTCTACCGCTGAGCCAAACACCAATATCTTAGAGCTAGCTAATGGCTGTCTTTGCTGCACCGTTCAGGAAGAGTTTTTGCCCACGATGCAAGAACTGCTGAAGCGACGGGATGAAATTGATTGCATTGTGATTGAAACTTCGGGTCTAGCGCTCCCTAAACCTTTAATTCAGGCCTTTCGCTGGCCTGAAATTCGAACTGGAGCAACGGTAGACGGGGTGGTCACGGTTGTCGATGGCGATGCCCTCGCTCAGGGACAAGTTGTGGGAGATCTGGAAGCGCTGGAAGCTCAGCGGCAGACGGATGACAGTTTAGAGCATGAAACCCCAATTGAAGAACTCTTTGAGGATCAATTGGCCTGTGCCGACATGGTGCTCCTGAGCAAAACGGATAGGATGACCAGGGAAAGTTGCGATCGCATCCAGCAGTGGCTACAGCAACAGATTCCCGCCGGGATTAAAGTTGTCCCCTGCAATCACGGTGAAATTAGCCCAGACATCCTGCTCGGCTTCAATGCTGCGGTGGAAGACAACCTCGACAGTCGCCCCAGCCACCACGATACCGAGGAAGACCACGAGCACGATGACGATATCAACTCCATCTACGTGGAACTAGAGCAAGCCTTTGATCCAGAGCGGCTTATCGATCGCCTGCAAGCCTTGGTACAGCAGCAGGAAATTTATCGCATTAAAGGCTTTGTCGCGGTTCCAGGTAAAGCTATGCGGCTGGTGCTGCAGGGGGTCGGACAGAGATTTGATAAGTTTTACGACCGCCCTTGGCAACCGGCTGAATCCCGCAAGACCCAATTGGTCTTTATCGGTCATGCCTTAGATGCAGACAAGATTAATACCGCGATCGCAGCCCAAATCGCAGCCTGATTGGTAGGTGCATTCCTATCCAATCTGTTTCTTATCTAATCTATTTATCTGATCTGTGAGGTGTTTACGAATATGAGGAACACTCGAAGGGGATTGCAGGTTGCGGCTCTGGTGGGGCTTAGTGCTTACCTAGTTATCGCTCCTGCCGCACCGGCCCAGGCCATGCACATTATGGAAGGCTTTTTGCCCGTGCAGTGGGCCGTGTTTTGGTGGATTATATCCCTGCCGTTTTTTATTTTGGGGTTGCGATCGCTGATCCGAATCGCTGGCGAACATCCCGAGCTAAAACTACTGCTGGCCTTGGCTGGAGCCTTTAGCTTTGTCCTGTCAGCTCTGAAGATTCCCTCGGTTACTGGCAGTTGTTCTCATCCAACTGGCACAGGGCTAGGAGCCGTCTTATTCGGCCCGTCCGTTATGACGGTGCTGGGCAGTCTGGTGCTCATTTTTCAGGCCGTTCTGTTAGCTCACGGTGGCTTAACGACGCTAGGAGCCAATGTGTTTTCAATGGCGATTGTGGGGCCGTGGGTAGCCTACGGCGTTTATCGCCTCTTTGCCAACAGCGGTAAGCAGAAAGTTGGCATCTTCCTATCTGCTGCCCTGGGCGACCTCGTTACGTATCTTGTGACCTCTATCCAGCTTGCCCTGGCCTTTCCCGCCGCCAGCGGTGGCTTCCTCGCTGCCTTCCTGAAATTTGCAAGCATCTTTGCTCTCACCCAGATTCCTCTCGCGATCAGTGAAGGTCTGCTGACCGTACTAGTCTGGAACTGGCTCCAATCCTACGCAGTGGTAGAGCTACAGACGTTGAAAGCCCTGAAGGTAGGGGCTTAGGGAGTAGGGAAGGGGGACTAGGTACAGGGTTTTAGGTGCTAGGTATTAGGTATTAGGTAAAACGTTTACCCCTAAAAACCTGAAACCTGAAACCTGAAACCCCAACTCCCTCATTTCTCCCCTATCTACCCATCTACTTCCCAAAACCTATGAACAATCAAAAACAAGGTAACTGGTTAATTGTCTTCGTGGTTGTCGCTCTAGCCGTCTTGCCCCTCATCTTTGTTAAAGGCGAATATGGTGGTGCGGATGGCGAAGCGGAGGAAGCGATCGCAGAAATTCAGCCCGACTATGAGCCCTGGTTTGGCGGCGTATTTGAGCCGCCTAGCGGGGAAATTGAAAGTTTGCTGTTTGTGTCACAGGCGGCCATTGGTGCGGGCGTGATTGGGTATGTGATTGGCTTGTATCGGGGGCGGACTGAGCGCCATCAGTCTCGCGAAAAAGAATGAACACTATATCCCTGTCACTCGGGAGTAGGTCACCTTCTACAGAGAAAAACATCTCTGAGGTGAGAGCCTGCCGTTGAGGTAAGCACAACGATGCGCTAAAACCTGCGGCACCCGCTCAGCGTTCCAGGCAGCGCCAGGGATCTTCGTGCGTTGGTTAATTTGCTTCACCCAGGACTCAACATCCCCCGAGCCAATCGGCCACCCTTCTTCTTGGTAGTAACGATAATTGGGGATGCGGTCACGATGCCGCTCTAGATAGCCACAGAAGCGACGTGCTGCTTCCGACTCGCTCACCTCAAACACATTCATAGCAGCGTCTACTTGTCCCTGCCAAAGAAAGCTGCGAGCGGTTTCGAGTGCTTCTGGAGTGGCTTGGACTTGATGCAAATTTTCCATCAGGTGAAACCAATCGAGGATTTCGTGACGTTGGTGGTCGTTGCCAATCTGGGCATAGATGCCCCAAACCCCATCATGACCATCGCCCAGGCAGTCCACTATCGGGGCTAAGGGGAGGTCATTTGCCCACTCAATCAGGTGTTCGTTGTCTTTGAACCAGGCCATGCCCTGATGCTGCTCACCCAAATTCAAGGCTTTATATTCGCGCCACTCAGCCGCTTCCCCCAGCGGCGTGCGCAAGCGAATCATGCCGCCATCCAGGCTCATTTGCTCAACCGGGACCTCACTCGTGGGCAGCTCGAAGTCATGGCGCGCCTCCAACCGCTGCTGCGTTTTCGCACTCACCCGTCGTCCCGTTTGCACCTCTACTTCAATCGCCGCTTGGGCATAAGAAACAATTGCGCTTTGGCGCAGACAGCACAGCTCTAAATAAGGGCTGACCTGTTGTCGGGGACGGACACCGAGTTGTTTGGCCTGTTCACTACTGAGGGATAACCGGCCCAGAATGCTCTCTAGTTGGCGGGGATATCCTTCGTCGGTGCCGGTAACGGTTTGGCAAAAAACTCCCCAATGACTGGCGTGACGTGTTCTTGCACTTGAGCGCGCACCGTTGATTCGATGGCTCCCAAATTTGCCATCGGCTGGTTTTGCTCACAGGCTTCCTGGTACAGTAGTTCCGCGATGCGTTGACTGCACTGTAAGAGTTCTTGGTGTTCCGCTGGCGTCATTAGAGCACCCTCAAAATATCGCTACAGTCTTACTCTAATTTTTCTCTCAAGAAAGTGACCTGCTCCCGTTCAACTAAGGGCGCTATCTTTTCTTGACTAAGTTCCCCTGATATAGACCTGATGCAGATAAGACAAAATGGTTTTATTGATAGTGATTCCAGTTAAGAGTGAGAAAACGAGAGGAGAGTGCCTCATCCTGAGGCACTCTCCTCTCGTTCTTATCTAGACCCGCTATAAAAAATAGATAGGAAACGTTTGAAACGTAGCATTGTGTAGAGGCAAATAGCCATTTGCCCTTACCAAGCAGGTAGATGACAACTCCAGAAGTTTCTGTTCTAAACAGACTGCATATCAGACGGCATCTCCTCGCCCTGATATTCGCGAGTGGGGGCTGGGAAGCCGCAAGAGGTGCCATCGGTGTAGACTACTTCGTCTTCCCAGGGTAGACGATAATTTCCCGCAACCATATCTTTCATGTAGGTATAGGGACAGTCCTGTGCGCCACCCTTGACGGCAACATACCCGCGATGGCCAAACTGATAGATATTATTTTCAACGCTCCAGTATTTGCGGGCTTCACGAACCAAGTCGGGTCGAATTTCAGCAGTGATAACTTCGTCTGGACGGTGACTGCCCATTGCTAATGGCGTGCCGTCAAAGTTAACAATCATGCCTTCGCCCATCGAGTCAAACGTGCCGTCAGAGCCACACATGCAGACTGAAGCCGTCGCCATTAAGTTACAGAACGCGTTGGCCTGATTAGTAATTCGCCAAGAATGACGGATGGGAGCCGTATAGCCTGCCGTCCGAATCATAATTTCAGCCCCTTTATAGGCGCATTCCCGCGCCATTTCGGGGAACATGCCATCGTGACAAATGATAAGTGCGATCGTGCTGCCGTTTGGTCCTTCGCAAACGGGAATGCCCAGATTGCCCGGTTCCCAAGGTTCCACAGGTACCCAAGGATGGAGCTTCCGGTAATAAAGCTTTAGCTCTCCCTTGTCGTCAACAATAATGCCGCTGTTATAGGGATTACCGTTGGGGTTGTACTCCATAATCGAAAAACAGCCCCAAATCTGGTTTTCAATGCAGGCTCGGCGGAACGCCTCTACCTCTGATCCATCCAGCCGACACATAATCTCTGGATTGGTATCCATCGATAAACCATGCAGTGAGTATTCAGGAAATACAACTAAATCCATCGTCGGCATATTGCGCCGCGCTTTGCTCACCATGTCACAAATTCGCTGGGTTTGGGCAGCCAAGTCATCCGGTGTCACCACGTTAGGAAGCTGAAGCTGCACCATCCCAAGGACAACACCATTGGGAGTTTTATTGAGTCCACCAAGTCCACTCATGAGTCTGCCTTGCTCTAATTGCGATACTAATTGCGATTAATATACTCATAGTCTGCACCTTGCCAATCTAGACCCGGAAGAGTTGGTTTTACTCGTCGCGATCTAACGGCAAAATTAGCCTTCCAGGTTTTGAGGCAAGATGTGAGTATACGCTTTACTCTCTACGGTTTGGAGACTTGGCAACCGTAGCGTAGGCTACCGCAACCCGTTCTGGCATGGTTCTATCCGGTTTGCCTTCTGTGACCAACGTCTCTACAAGTTTTAATTCCTGTGACTAACGCTATACAAAATTTGATATTTGTTACTATTTGTTGCTGTACTGTCCTGATTTGGTAGCGACACGGATTAAATCAATCTGGCATGTCAGGCGGTTTGTACGCTATCGTTTGACAGGGGTCCCGCTGTACGGAACCATAAAATAAGGTGTGGAGAGTCCCTACTCACTAAGGGATTCTACCTTTATCACCATCGTTTCTTCCAATCTCGCTGGCTTTAAATTGCTGTTCAGGTAACTTTATTTCGCAGTCCAGTGCTGTCTGTTAGCCAACTGTAAAACTAAAGTTGCGATCGCAAATTAAAGTGACGAGATTAACATGAGTGCTGCTGCATATCTGTTTACGATATGTCTGAGCTGTAGATTGGTGCATGATGCATCTGCTTCTCTAGATCTGATGTAGCGTCAAGCTTGTTTTTTGGGGTAAACCTCGCAGAGATTCACCTGAAAAATAAACTGGACTAACCGCTGGTACGCTCTGACTGTGTCAGTCTGGTGGCAGAATCGGCTCAAGCATCCGTAAACAATCGCAAGACAATCGTAAGCTGATAGTTTGAAGCAGTTGCTCGAAGAATGACCGTGAACAAATTAAGGATTGAATCGCTACATGGAATTTTCAATCGCAACCTTACTCGCGAACTTTTCAGACGATAAATTAGTTGCACCCAAAGCACTCGAAAAAAAGCTGAACTGCAATACCCACGACGAGATGCGCCGGTTGCAGATTGTGCTTGATGCGCTAGAGCGAGTTGGCATTTTAATCAAAGAGCGCGGTAAATATCGGCGTCTACAAGCAGATGATGTCGTCGAAGGAAAGCTGCGCTGTTCCAGTAAGGGCTTTTGTTTTGCGATTCAAGATTCAGAAGAATCGGAAGATATTTATATTCGTGAGAGCCAATTGAGCACGGCTTGGAATGGCGATCGCGTTTTGGTTAAAGTGACGAAAGAGGGCACTCGTCGCCGCTCGCCCGAGGGAGAAGTCAAGCTGATTCTGGAGCGAGCCAACACCTCCGTTTTGGCCCGCGTCAAGAAAGAAAACAGCCACTATCAGGCCATGCCCTTGGACGATCGGCTGCTGTTTGAGCTGGATTTAGATCAAGACGAAGATCTGCTGCAAAAGGCCATCGATCAGCTCGTCCACGTTGAAATTTTGCGATATCCTTTGGGGTCGCTGCCGCCTGTGGGGCGAGTGGCCCAAATTTTGGGCAGTAATGCCGAAGCCGCCTCTGATATCGACATTGTCTTTTGCAAACATGATTTACCCCGTGATTTTCCGGCCAAGGTGATCGAAGAAGCCAAGTCACTGCCGAAGAAAGTGCGTAAATCGGATCTCAAAGATCGGCTCGATTTGCGCGATGTCATGACCGTTACCATTGATGGCTCAGAGGCGCAGACGATTGATGATGCCTTTAGCTTCGAAGATTTGGGTGACGATAAATGGAAGGTCGGCGTTCATATTTCTGACGTGTCCTACTACGTACCAGCGGGTTCACCGATCGATCAGGAAGCTCAGCGACGGGGCAATTCAATTTACTTAGCCGATACGGTGGTGCCAATGCTGCCGCCCCCCCTATCGGGCAATCTTTGCTCAATGGCGACCGGGCAAGATAATCTGACCATCTCCGTGCTGATTACGCTGAACTCCGCCGGAGAGGTTCTAGAGTTTGAGATTCAGCCGACGATCATCCAAGTGGATCATCAGCTCGATTATCGACAGGTGCAGGCTATTCTCGAACAGGCTGGACTGTGTGAAGAGAGCGCTCTGAATGTGTCTTCGGACAAGATTGAAGCGCCGGAGCACATCGTAGAACTGGTTAAGCACCTTTATACGGCCAGCCAGGCTATTCGACAGCAGCGCCACCAGCGGGGAGCCTTTGAGCTGAACTTACCGGAGCACGTGCTGCCGGAAGAAGATAGCAAGGTGCATCAGTATCTTTCCCCCAAGTTTCAATACGACGATGAGGGCGCACTGGGTGCCGTGGTTGAGTCTTCCCACTTACCCGCTCGCTACGTGGTGACTGAGCTGATGCTGCTCACGAATCAACTGGTGGCTTCTCACGTTCGTGCCCTAGATATCCCAGCACTTTATCGAGTCCACCGGACGCCTAGTCCTGCCGACGTGCAGGAGCTGATTAAGCTGGCTAGCAACATGGATATCGACCTGCATCTTGACGATGAAGATGAAGTCCATTCGCGAGATTATCAGCAGTTTACCGAGAAGTTTGCCGAGTCCAAAGCTGAGAAGGTGCTGACCTATCTGCTGCTGTCTACGCTCAAACCCGCCGTTTACAGCACTCACCCCGGCAACCACTTTGGCCTGGCGCTGACCGATGGCTACACTCACTTTAGCTCCCCGATGCGTCGCTATCCCGACTTAATCATGCACCGCATTTTACATGCCGTGTTTGATCAGGGCCGCGATCGCAGAACCACGCGCTCCAAAGATCGGGTCAATCTGCGCCATAGCTCCTGCCACGGCAAGATTAATTGGAACGTGTTGCCGCCCAGTGTTCAGGGTGAATTCGAAGAGCAGCTAGACACGCTGGCTACCTACCTCAGCGAGCAGGAAAAGCTGGCTCAGGAAGCAGAAGCTGATCTAGAAGGGCTGAAGAAAGCAGAATTCATGCAGGCCCACACCGGGGAAATTTTCCACGGCTTGATTACAGGTGTGCAGTCCTACGGCTTCTTTGTGGAAATTGAGGAACTGCTGGTGGAGGGTCTAGTCCACGTCAGCTCGCTCAAGGATGACTGGTACGAATATCGCTCCCGTCAGCAGAAGCTCGTGGGTCGGAAGAATCGTCGCCAGTATCGGCTGGGCGATCGCGTGGAAGTGCAGGTCAAGAGTGTTGATTACTATCGTCAGCAGATTGACCTCGTTGCCGTCGGTGGCGGCAGTGAAGCGACAGACGATGATGACGACGACGATATGGGCGAAGAGGAATAATATCGAGTCTGCCAAATTGGGTCATGAATTAGATCCTGGGAGCATTGGGGCCAGGGGGCAGGGGAGCTAATTTGTAGTCACAGTTTGGCGGATCGGTACAAGATCAAGTTTGCTTAAAAACCCAAGGGGTGAACGGCTAGCGATGCCAGCCGTTCACCCCTTGGGTTTGCCTATGGCTTAGAATTGTGAATTAAATAAGTTCGATATTGCGTAGGGGCGGGTTTAGTAGACCAATCTGCACCGTGTCATAGAGTTGACGGCGAAACCCGCCCCTACAATTTGCCACTTTATTAAATCCACGCTCCTTAGCGTCGTGCAGCAAAGTCGCGGCAAATTGCGTACAGTAAGTAAAGAACTGTTAATTTAACCTCTACGCGTGTCTTTAGATTCTTTCTCTCCGCCCAATCGACCTGTCATCCTAGGAATTAGCGGCGCTTCTGGGCTCATTTATGCGGTACGCGCCATCAAGTATTTGCTGGAGGCCGACTGCCAGGTGGAACTGGTGGCGTCCAAGTCAACCTACATGGTGTGGCAGGCAGAACAGGATATTCGTATGCCGACCGATCCGGTACGGCAGGAGCAGTTTTGGCGGGAGCAGGCCGGAGTTAGCACGGGCGGCAAGCTTCAGTGCCATCCCTGGGGCGATGTGGGCGCAAACATTGCCAGTGGCTCCTTTCGCACGGTGGGCATGATCGTGATGCCGTGCAGCATGAGTACGGTGGCGAAAATTGCCACGGGCTTGAGTTCTGACCTGCTGGAGCGGGCTGCTGATGTGCAGATCAAAGAGGGGCGACGGCTGGTGGTTGTGCCGCGTGAAACGCCGTTTAGTCTGATTCACCTGCGTAATTTAACAGCGCTGGCTGAGGCCGGAGTGCGAGTGGTGCCCGCGATTCCCGCTTGGTATCACCAGCCGCAAACGGTGGAGGATTTGGTTGATTTCGTCGTGGCGCGAGTATTGGATCAACTGGATTTAGACTGCGTGCTGATTCGTCGGTGGAGTGGGCATTTGTCAGAGCAATAAGAGAGCGAGATTTTACTTGTACTGAATTCTCGGATCAAGTAGAGCGTAGGAAATATCGACCAGTAAGTTGATCAGAACAAATGCGATCGCAACAAAGACTACGCCGCCCTGCACCACCGGATAGTCTCGTGCCAGAATGCCGTTGTAAATCCAGGTGCCGATGCCGGGCCAGGAAAAAATGGTTTCGGTGAGGATTGCACCTCCCAATAACGTACCGAATTCTAAGCCTGTAATCGTGGTCACGGGCAGCAGCGCATTCTTGAGCGCGTGGCGGGCAATCACCCAGAATTCCGGTACGCCTTTGGCTCGGGCCGTTCGCACATAATTTTGTGATAGAACCTCAAGCATGGCGCTGCGGGTGATGCGGGCCAGAATCGCCAGCGGAATGGTGCTGAGGGTGAGAGCGGGCAGGATGAGATGTGCGATCGCATCTCGCAACGCGCTCCAGTTTCCCTGGAGCAGCGCATCCAGCACGTAGAACCCTGTAATGGGTTCAAAGTTGAACCCCGCTGCAATGCTGAGCCGACCGCTGGGTGGCAACCACTGAAGCTGCACGGCGAAGAGATAAATTAGCAGCAGTCCTAGCCAATAAACGGGCATTGAAACCCCGACCAGTGAAGCGCTCATGGTCAGATTATCCAGCCAGCTATTTTTGCGCACGGCAGCCAGAACGCCCGCCGGAATACCTAACAGCAGCGCCAGCAGCATAGCGGCAAAGGAGAGTTCAAACGTGGCAGGCCAGCGAATTTTGATTTCTTCGATAATCGGTATGCCAGTAAAGATGCTGGTGCCAAAATCGAGCCGCAATATCTGCCTCAGAAACGTCAGATATTGCAGCGGCAGGGGTTCGTTTAGCCCCAAGCGTTCTCGCAGTGCTGCTACTTGCTCCGGAGTCGCGCGATCGCCCAGTAGCACAACGGCTGGATCGCCGGGAATTAAGTGTAAAAAGATAAATACAAGTAGCGTGATGCCCAGCAGGACTGGAATTAAGTTGACAAGTCGGCGCAGGATGTAGCGGGACATTGAGATTTTGGATTTTGAGCTTTGAGTTTTAGATTAGCGCCTCACGCCTCGCTCCTCACGCCTTACGGAATCAAACAATTTTGGACTTTAGCAAAATATCGAGCATAAATAAGTACAGTTGATCTATAATTCCAGTATTTTACGTAGAGATTCAGTCATCTAGCCCAAAACCCGTCTAAAGGGGTGGGTTTTGATTACCAATCTAAATCTAAACCCCTTATTTAATTCACAATTCTAAGTACTAAACCCGTCCTATAACAAAGTGCATTGGCTCATGTTCAAAGAACGTGCAAACCCATCTTGAAATAGACAGGTTTAGGTATCGATTTCACATTGTCTGAACATGAGCCAAGTGCATTTATCGAGTTTTCGCAGTCCTAACGTATGCCTCCATGATTATTACCGTCGCCAGCTTTAAAGGTGGAGTCGGCAAAACGACTACCGCCATGCATCTTGCCGCTTGTTTGCAGCAGCAGGCCAATACGCTGCTGATTGATGCCGACCCGAATCGGTCGGCACTGGGCTGGGCGCAGCGGGGGGTGCTGCCGTTCAAGGTGGTGGACGAGTGGCAAGCTTCACAGCAGTTGCGCCAGTATGGGCATGTAGTGGTGGATACCCAGGCACGACCGCAGAAGGAAGATTTGGAACTGCTCACCGACCACTGCGATTTGCTGGTGCTGCCGACGACGCCGGATACGCTGGCGCTGGATGCGCTGGTGCTGACGATTGAGTATCTGCACGCGATTAATGCTCGTCGCTACCGGATTTTGTTGACCATTGTGCCGCCTGCTCCCAGTCGGGCTGGAGAAGAGGTGCGGAATTTACTCACCAGCGAGAATCTGCCCGTATGCGAAACCCCTATTCCCCGATTTGCCGCGTTTCAGAAGGCCGCAACCGTCGGTATGCTGGTGCATGAACTGAAAGATCCGCGTGCCCAGACGGGTTGGCAAGCTTATCAAGCCGTCACAGCCGAGCTATTGGAACGCTGGTCTTTGAAGTTTTAACAATGTTTTAAGGCAACTGTTCAGGAAGAACCCTTGTCTCGGTAGAGTACTGAGTAGAACTCGCATAGTATCAATACAGAAGTAAGGTTATTTCAATCAGCCTTCTGACGTACGTATCCAAAAACCGATGGTCAACACCGCACCGCAGAATCAATCTACTCAAGCTACTCCAGTCGAATCGCCTATCTTGCAGGATAAACGCGATCGCATTTTGGCTGCCATTGACGTAGGCACCAACTCCATTCACATGGTGGTGGTCAAAATTCAGCCCTCTATTCCGGCTTTTACGATTATTGATAAAGAAAAAGACACGGTGCGGCTGGGCAATCGCGACCCCAAGACGGGGGACTTGACCCCGGAGGCGATTGAGCGGGCGATGGCGGCACTGCGGCGCTGCTGCGAGATTGCCAACAGTATGCACGCCGAGGATATCGTTGCTGTGGCGACCAGTGCAGTGCGAGAAGCGCCCAATGGCCGAGAGTTTCTCAAGCAGGTGAGCAAGGAAATTGGCCTGTCGATTAACCTGATTTCTGGCCCAGAAGAAGCGCGGCGAATTTATCTGGGCGTGTTGTCGGGCATGGAGTTTAACGGTCAGCCCCACGGCATCATCGACATTGGCGGCGGATCAACCGAGCTGATTTTGGGTGACGGGCGCGAACCCCGCTTTCTCAGCAGCACCAAAATTGGCGCAGTCCGGCTGACCAGCGAATTTATCACCACTGACCCGATCAGTAGCGACGAGTTTACCTATCTGCAAGCCTACATTCGCGGCATGCTGGAGCGCCCGACCGATGAAATTAAGTCGCGGCTGGAACCGGGTGAAACGCTGCGGCTCGTGGGCACATCCGGCACGATTGAATGTCTTGCCACTGTGCATGCCAAAGAGCATCTGGGCATGGTGCCAACGCCGCTCAATGGCTACGAAATGAGCCTGCGGGATTTGCAGGATATCGTCAATCGCCTGCGCAAGATGGACTACAAGGAGCGGCTGGATACGTCCGGTGTTTCCGACCGTCGCGCCGAAATTATTGTGGCTGGAGCGATGATTTTGCAGGAGGCGATGTCGCTGCTGGGGGCAGAGTCGGTGGTGATTTGCGAACGGGCGCTGCGGGATGGAGTCGTGGTGGACTGGATGCTGACCCATCAGCTAATCGAAAATCGGCTGCGCTATCAGGATTCGGTGCGGTATCGCAGCGTTATGAAAATTGCTCAGAAGTATCACGTTGACCTGGCTTACAGTGAACGGGTGGCTGAGTTTGCCCAGAGTTTATTCGACCAAACTCACGGCGTCTTGCATAGCTGGGGGCCAGTGGAGCGCGAGCTGCTGTGGGCTGCTGCCATTCTGCACAATTCCGGCCATTTCATCAGCCACTCGTCTCACCACAAGCATTCCTACTATCTGATTCGCAATGGGGAACTGCTGGGCTTTACGGAAACGGAGGTTGAGGTAATTGCTAACCTGGCTCGCTATCACCGCAAGAGTTCGCCCAAAAAGAAGCACGAAAACTACCGTAACTTAGCGGGTAAGAACTATCGCACAATGGTCGATCAGCTCAGTGCGCTATTACGCATTGCCGTAGCGCTGGATCGGCGACAAATTGGCGCGATCGCAGATATTACCTGCGAGTATGATGCCGAAAATTCGAATTTTTACCTTTACTTACAGCCTGCTGAGCCGGGTGATAATTGCGAACTGGAGCTGTGGAGCATTGATTATAAGAAAGACTGCTTCGAATCTGAATTTGATGTCAAACTGTTTGCTAAGCTAAAGCGCTAGCTTGCAGGAGTGCGTACGCGGATACGTTGAAGAAGCATCATGAGTGAAGAAACGATACCTACATCGACATCGACAGCGATTTTGATGGATGTGGAGGCGGTGCAAAAGGCCATTGGCCGATCGCGAGCGTCGGTCTACCGCTATGCCAATACGGAGAATGGGTCGCTGAATCCGCCCTACAATCCGACGTTGCTGAATCCAGAATACCGGACGAATAAAGAAGATCCGCTGATGTTCCACCCCAACGAGGTGGCGCGGTTTGCTAAAGATGTCCTGGGCCAAAGCGTGACGATTGAGGTCAAGGAACCGCCAGATAGCAAAACCCAGGAGCTGCTGCGGGCGATTCTGACTGAGCTGAAGGAGATTCGGCAGATTTTGGACAAGTAAGCGCTGGTATCAACAGCACTCAGTTCTCTTTTCCTCGATTGTGAAATGCGTCAATTGCGGTGTGGAGCGTGAAGTAAATGCGATCGCGACCAATCTTTTCCAGCAGGCCAGAGGTTTTGAGCTGGGCATAGAGATCCTGCTTCACTCGCGTGAGGGCGAAGGTAATGCCTTGTTGAGCAAGTTCATCGTGCAGTTCGCTGAGGGCATCGGCGGCGGTGATGTCGATTTCGGCAATCGCTTCTGTATTCAGCACAAACCACTCGACCGAATGCTGTTCCTGCTCGATGGCTTGCAATGCCCGCTGCTGGAAGTTTTCCACGTTGGCAAAGAAGAGTGGTGCGTCGTAGCGATAGATCACTAAACCGGGAATTGTGGTTGCGTTGTCCCAATCGTCGATGTCGTGCAGACCGGGCAGACCGGGAGCTTGACCCAGGATGGCATCGTGGGGTCGGGTGATGCGGGTGAGCAGTTCAATAATTGAAAGGCCAACTGCGATCGCAACTCCGACCAGAATATCGGTCAGCAGTACGCCAGCAAACGTACAGATGGCCAGAACAAATTCGCTGCGGCGGAACTGGAGCAGTCGCTTAAACTCCGGCAGTTCAATTAGTTTAGTGGCAGCGTAAATAACGATCGCTCCTAGCGCCGCACTGGGAAACAGGGCCAGCAGCGGACGCAGGAACAGCAGCACGATGATGACGACGACGAAGGCGACCAGGGAGAAAAGCTGGGATTTGCTGCCTAGTGAGTCACCAATGGCGGTGCGGCTACCGCTGCTGCTGATGGGGAAGCCCTGCATGAATCCGTTGCCAACGTTGGCGATACCGAGAGCCAGCAGTTCCTGATTGGCGTCAATTTTATAGTGGTTGCGGGCGGCAAAGGCGCGGGCGGTAAGGACGTTATCGGAATAGCCAACCAGGGCAATGCCAATGGCGGAGGCAATCGTGGGCAGCAGATGATCGAGCGCGACGTTCGGCAGGGCAAGTTGGGGCAGTCCGGCGGGAATTTCGCCAATCACGACGACGCCTTGCTGATCGAGGTCAATGACGGCAACGGCTGTGGTGGCGAGTAGGACAGCCAGCAGGGGGCCAGGGGCATTTTTGAAATAGTGGCGAATGGTGAACAGGAAGACCAGGACGGCAATGGACAGAATCAGCGTGGGTGGATGAATCTCGTCAAGGCGGGTAAAAAACTCGAAGAACTGCCCATAAACGGTGTCGGCTTCGATGGGGATGCCGCTGGCTTTGCCGAGCTGTCCGCCGATCATAATCAGGGCAACGCCTGCCATGTAGCCGATCAGCAGGGGACGGGAGAGCAGGTTGGCGAGAAAGCCAAGGCGGGCAAAGTGACCGATGATGCAGACAATACCGACCATGATGGCCAACAGGGCAGCGAGGCTGGCGTAGTTGCTGCCATCGGCGGCGGCGAGAGGTGCGATCGCAGCGGCAGTCATGACGGCGGTGGTGGATTCGGGGCCGATGGACATCTGGGGTGAGGAACCGAAGATGGTGTAGATAATCATCGGCGGCAGGATGGCCCACAGGCCAGCGACGGGTTGAACGCCTGCGAGTTCGCCGTAGGCCATGCATTGAGGGATAAGGTAGGCGGCGACGGTTAAGCCTGCGAGCAGGTCGCCGCGTAGCCAGTTGGGTTGGTAAGCCAGTAGTTGTTGTAGTCCAGGAATGCGCTGTTTCCAGAATTGAGCAATGGAGCGGGCCACGGTTCTTTATCTCAGGATGATGAAGGGTAGTGATTCATTAAACCCGACTGGAGGGTGTTTTGGGCGATATTGATCGAATTCTTCAGTAATTTAGATGAGGCTGAGAAAAGCTAAAAAATGAATTTGCGTTGATTTACGGATAGGGTTTTAGTGAAAATTCCGCTATTTAACGGAAGTCTTTATGAAGTGAGGATTTCATAATGTTGATATGCGTTAAGCAAAAATGTGGAGTTCATTGCAAAGCCCTCCAGTCTCACGACTGAAGGGCCTTTTTGTTTTAAGCTCAGCTTTCCAGGTTAAAAAAGATGCAACTTGCAATAATGATTTATGCAGCCTTGCCAGATTTAGGTAGTGCTTGAACTCCTTGAACAGGTGTATGCGCTCCGAGCTGTACTTTTAACGTATTAAGCTTATGTAGAATCTCATATTCAGCAGGATAAACCTCCATCACAAAGCGAATTAAATCATCGATTGTGCATGGTTGCTTAAATCCACCATTCCAAGTATGGAATTCCTTATGAATTTCCTCACGGATAGTGATTAAGTTATCAATACTTGATTCTAGATGCGGATAGTCTTTGGCAGAGAAAATGTGGTGGACAGCCAAATTAAATCGATCATGAGCTTCTGGCTTTCGTTGAGTAATTTGGCATGTTCCCTTGTCTCTAGTCCTAGCTTTGTTTTTGGCTGAATTAATTCTTCTTTTTCTAGCCTCTTCTGCGCTGATAATTTGCTTGAATGTTCTATCTCCAACAATTTCAATAGCAGAACACCACTCTCGACGATCCTTTACAGTCAGCTCTTGCGACAAGATTTTGCTGATACGGAAAAATCCAAACAGGGAATAGTAACGAGTTCCATCAATATCATCGAAGTCTTCCCCGTAGGCTAAAGGCCGCTCTGACTGTTGAATGTCGCGAAAAACCTTATTCAGTTTTGCGTAGCTGGTACAAAGAATATTGACAGTATCTTTTTTGGAAAGATAATGACGGTTATTCCTCTTTGTTAGAGAGCTGCTGTTTTCATGGATTTTTTGGCATACAAAGGCGTTCCGTAACTTCTGCTTATGCTTTGTGATGAACTCAACAATTTGATCCCAAATACTTTTTTTCTCGATAGAGTCCATGTATTTTGCGATCGCAAAAGCACCATGTTTGGAGAACAAGCGCTCATTCCACTGTTTATTGATTACTACGAAATGATCATCTTCGCGTAATTCCCACTCATCGTTTGGGTCTGAATCAAAAAAATCAATAATTTCTCTAAGTCTTTGATGACTGATTTCTAGTGCAGCGGCAAGATCTTTTTCTTTGATGGTAAACTGAGCAAGTTTTTTCGTCATCTTCATGCCTCCACACTGATGCTCTTATACATGGTATTAATTCGATCAAAAATCTTTGCATCCCCTGTCTTTGGAATATCAGGATGATAGGTTTTACTGAGATTCCGGTAAGCTTGTTTGATATCTTCCGAACTGGCTGTTTTTGAATCCAAACCAAATACATCCCAAGGTTTGAAATACTTGAAGATATCTACTCCATTAATGCACCCATAGCCTTCTTCTGATTCCTCACCTGGCAAAACTCCGATGAATTTGCGATAGAGCATTTCCCAAGTTTCTTTGAGACGGAAATCTAGATCTCCCATGCCGTCAGTTGCCATTTTGAAGGAGCCAGATTTTTTCAGCTTGGTTGTATCCTTAACTTCGAAATACTGATAAACGGCATTTCTCAAATCAGACATCGATAAATCTGCTATGTCTGTTGATTCGGTAGCCTTTGATCTCTTCGATGATTTAGCTGATTTAGTTGGTTTAGCTGGTTGCTTTGCTTTAGCGTTCGCAATTACAAATTGAGCAAATTCGCCTAAAACTGATGAGTCTACGTTGTGCAACTCTGAAAGGCGGCTGATTTCATTCTCAATTAAGGTGTTGAGCTTAACATTTGGCATATTAGTTCTCAGATCCTCAGCTATAAAGCCCTGATAATTAGAAGTTTATTTAGCGACACAAAACGCACCGAAGCCTTATCGAGTGGTGCGTTATGGCTATGCCTGACACACCCTACGGTTGATCGAACTGCGTCGGTGTATAGCTTACTTATTCATAAGTTTTCCCAATCGTCCCCAAACGTACCAAGAATTTTGATGTCTTTTTACAATTACTTGATATTCACACAAAGCGTATGAAGGGCAAGTATTTCACGCTCTGCCAAAATAGAAAACGAAGTAATTTTTTATACTGACCAACTCATTAAATACCAGCAACTTCATAAATCAAGTTGCCTTAAAAATAGAAGACTTAAATATTAAGAGACATAAATAAAGAGCGCGAACGAATCCGCGCTCTGAGGTCTGATGATTTAGGAAAATGTGATTTAGCCACCCTACCAGAAAGTGCTACCCCGTCAAGCTCACCAGAGACAGTTGTGCAATTTTCATCAGCGTGCCTAGCCACTTTTCTCATCATGCGATCGCAATAAACTGAATACTCCACTAAGATCGACCTACCAGCTCACCCATTGTCCAAGCCGCATGAAAGTTTTGTAAAGTTACACATCCATGCTAGTCTCCCATCCAACTTGGGCAAACTAAAGTCAGACCAGTCTGGTTAGGTAGCTAAAGCGTTGGTACCACTGAAGATGTAGTCCCTACCCCAGACCCATCTACCAAACGTCCCCCCAATTCTGTTCTGGCCACATTGCAAACTAGACGTTCTTTTGAGTACTAATCGACATATGAGCATTGAAAAAATTGTTGAACAGGCATTACAAGACGGATACCTAACACCAGCAATGGAGGCAGAGGTTGGTCGCATTTGTGATACCGCTGCCGAACTGTCGATTGAAGAGTATATGGCTCTTGATCGACTAATGGGCGCTCTCCTAACTGGTGAGGTCGTTGCCGTCCCCCGCAAGCAGTTTATTAACGTCATGGAAGAGCTGGTACTGACCGAAGCGATCGCACGGGTCGCTGAAGTCGAAGCCTCCAGCGATTGCACCCTCGATCTGGGCGACATCGCCGCCTATGCCCTCAACCGCTTACCTCCCCTCTACGCCACCACAGAAGAAGGGGCCAACTATCAGAGAGAACGGGCCAAAGAAGAACTAGCTTCGCTGATTTCCAACCAAATCAGCGAAGCCATCGCCCGCAACCTAGATCGCCCAGAATTCTTCCCTGAGCGCCAAGCCATCGCCAAGTCCGCTGGTGACGATGTCATGTCGCAGGTGAATAGCCTGCTGCAAACCTATGCCAGCAAATTTGAACCCAGCGCCGAAGCGATGGAAAAATTAGCTCAACAAATTACCTAAACCTTACAAATCATGCGTGAGTAGATTCCTCCTGTGAGTTCTCATTGGATCAACACTCTCTACAAAGCCTCGCTAACGCGGGGCTTTTTTGTTGTCGCTCACTTCAACTTTTAACTTTCAATTCGTACGATCGCACCCACTTGCACCATGTCAAACATCGCCTCAACATCCTCATTTCGCATTCGAATACAGCCGTGAGATACCGCCTGACCAATTAGTTCCGTTTGATTAGTGCCGTGAAAGCCAATTTGCCAATTTTCCTGCGCCCAAAAGCCAATCCAGCGAGTACCCAACGGATTATCTGGCCCCGGTGGCACAATGTCGCCCGTGATCGGGTGCTGCCAAGCGGGAAACATCTGTAGCCGCTGCACCTGAAACTCTCCCGTTGGTGTTGGCCACTCTTCTTGACCCACCGCAATGTCATAGGTGTTCAAAATTGCGCCATTTTTATAAACCCGCACTTTGCGATCGCGCAAACTGACTCGCAATTCTGGGCTATCTTCGGGTACGGGCAAATCCTCAGAAATATCGCCTAAATTTGATAACGCCTGCGCTTTTGGCGGTTCTCCGCTTGACTGCCGATAGGGCGTGATGACTCTAGCTTGAGCTGACAAACTCAGCACGTCCCGCTGCTCAATCCACACCAATGCCGCCGCCGCCACAAAACACAGCACCGCAAAACATTGAGCTAAAGCAGACGTACCTAACATAACTCCCCACGCTTAATCCTATAGCGAAATATAGCGCTAAATCGTTTGGTAGAACTCCGTACTGCTTTATGCCATCAATACTATCCCTGCATGAACAGATGCATGACTGTGCCACACAGGAGCCACGCAACTGCTCATCCCCTCAAACATGAGTCTAGACCGATCTGCCGAGAATCATTTTGAGCGCAATCATCAGCATGGCTCCACCAAATACTTTCTCCAAAATTTCATTGGGGATACCGATAGCAAACTTGGCTCCCAGCAAACTGCCAAATAAAAAACCTAAGCAAATACAGGCCGCGACTTTAATATCGACATAGCCCTGCTGATAATATGTCCAGGCTCCCAGCAAACCAATCGGTGGCACCAACAGCGCCAGCGTCGTTCCCTGTGCCTGATGTTGCGATAGGCCAAAGAAAAATACCAGCGCAGGTACGATAATCACTCCGCCACCAATACCAATGAGTCCACTAATCACACCTGCAAATGCGCCCAGCAAAATGAACAGTACGATACTCGTCATGACCGTTTCCATCTAATGTAACAATGTTAGAAACAGTATGACGGTGCGATCGCAAGAAGCACTAGTTTGCAGAACACATTCCTGCTCAACCTATTTGCTCAGCACACACGATGGTTTGATGGGGAGAGTGATCGTAAACGTTGTGCCCTGACTCGGACTGGACTCACAGGCAAGCTGACCACCATGTTTTTCAACGACAATTTGGTGGCTAA
Source organism: Thainema salinarum CENA647 (assembly GCF_057732415.1). Classification (NCBI taxonomy): domain Bacteria; kingdom Bacillati; phylum Cyanobacteriota; class Cyanophyceae; order Leptolyngbyales; family Leptolyngbyaceae; genus Thainema; species Thainema salinarum. Next base: position 3,238,049 of record NZ_JBYJZJ010000022.1, on the reverse strand, counting down.
TCGAGAGGCCAATCCCCGTTCCTTTACCAACAGGTTTCGTCGTAAAGAAAGGATTGAAAATCCGCGATCGCACCGCATCTGGAATACCAGGGCCATTATCGGAAATCTGGACACATATTTGATTTTCCCCTTCCCGACTGGTCTGAATCGTGATGGTGGGGCTGGTGTTGCCCGCCTGGGCTTCGAAAGCATCAACAGCATTCGCCAGTAAATTCATGAATACCTGGTTGAGCTGACTTGCATAGCATTCAACTTTAGGCAAAGTAGCATCGTAGTCTTTAATGATTTTGATGCCAGGAGAATTGGAATTCGCCTTAAACCGATGCTGCAAAATCATGAGTGTGCTGTCCATCCCCTCATGCAAATCTACTTCTTTGAAAGCGATCTCATCCAGACGAGAAAAATTGCGTAACGACAAAACAATTTCTCGAATCCGGTTGGTTCCCGTTTGCATTGAGGTCAGCGTTTTTTCCAGATCTGCTTGGAGAAAATCTAACTCTATCGTCTCAATTTCATCCTGTAGCGCGTCGGATGGTTGAGGACATTCCTGCTGATAGAGCTGAATTAGATGGAGCAAATCATTCGCGTAGGTTTGCACATGACAGAGATTGCCATGAATGAAGTTCACGGGATTATTGATTTCGTGAGCAACTCCGGCAACTAACTGCCCTAAACTGGCCATTTTTTCATTGTGAACGAGCAGAGTTTTAGCAGATTCTTGTTCTTTCAACAGTTTCTTGACCTGCTGAATCAGCAGATTGAGCGTTTGGGTCAGTTGCCCAACTTCATCATTCGAATTAATCGGCGCTTGCAGATCAAAGTTGCCTTCATCAATCACCTGTTGGGCAACTCGTGACGTTTGCTTGAGCGGAGACGTAATCGCACGGCTAATTAGCACGCTCAAAATCATGGCAGCAACAATGGCGGCAATTAGAGAGCCTAAAGCAATTCGATCTTTAAGCCGATTAGCCTCCGCTAAAGCAGCTTCGGCTTCAATTTTTTCCTCTTTTACAGCTTCAACTAAACGACTGAGATCGGCATCAAACGCATCCAGTGCCCGGATCTGCTCCAGTGTATTACCGGCTAACAGCTCTAATTGAACAGTCTCTTGTTCAGCGACAGAAATTGTAGATGGATTAGTATCTGCAATCAGTGTTGTAATCCGACGATGATAGTCTTCTAAAAAACCGTCATACGTTTTAACTAGATTTCCTGAAACTTCTAGTTCTTCATCGCTTTCTTCAACTTCTGGATTTTTATAAGACGATTTCAGTTCTTGCCAAGCTTGTTCGGCTGTCGTAATTGCAAGTTCAAAATCTTGTACATGTTCTTGCCATTCATTTGAATTACCAACTAGTGACGGCAGCAGCCGCTGGTGCGATTCCGCCACGATGAGCTGCTCTTGAATCAAGACAGGTAGCTCTAGCTCCTCTTCTGCATCTTCAAGTAAGAGCTGGGCAGCGTTTTGTTTGTGGTTGCTGATATAAGTGCCGATGACTGCTCCACTGACGACAATGCCAAGGGAAAGGAAATATCCCAATATGATTTTCGACTGAATTGAAATGCCAAACGGTTTTTCACTGTTGCGTTTTGAACCGTCAGTCGCGCACGTTTCGTTCAAGCGAATATCAGATATAGGAAATAAACGATTCCCTAGATGTGTAGTGGATTTCATGGCATACCAATGTGTGTGCGATTGCATACAGCACAAACCAGTCCTCGCCAACAGACATGAACAAGGAGGCTCTACGAACAAAAGTAAAGCCCAATTGTGAAAAACTCGGGGACAATTCTCCGAATAAATCAAATCCCGTATTTTCTTGGTTTAAATATTGCCCAATCAGGAAAAAGCTTGACGATAATAACCGAAATCAAGTATTAATACTGACGCTTTTGTGGAAAAATTAGACCCGCTATCTGGCTAAATCCGTCAGTTCTTCAATATACTCTGCAATCTCATGATCCTTGAATCGAGCCGAAACAAAGTTCCAGCTAAATCGTGGGCCAATCCGCACCTCTTCATCCACATGACGGTAATTGCCCTGCCACCAACGGGGTAACGCGGGCACCAAATCCATGCCATTTACAAATCGGTAGCTGTCAGGAACCCGCCGATTAAATGAATCGCGAAAACCATCATTGCCGACTTTTGGCGCACCATAGGTATAGGCTTCAATTTGTGAGATTGTATCAGAAAAGTTGTATTGAATATCCACCGCACACAGCGTCGCCAGCGCTCCCCCTAAACTGTGCCCCGTGATTGTAATCCGAGTAAGCTCTTGGTTGCGGATGTAATCGTGAATGCGATCGCGCACTGAAAAGTAGGCCCGAATAAATCCCTTATGCATCTTGGCCCCGGAGCTACTTTTGTCCTCGTAGGGATAGACTAGTTCCTGCGCGTCTTCAGCCACAATTTCCTCTTGAATGACATTTTCATCAAAGGTCGTTTGCCCTAAATCTGTACCCAAATTGGTTTCCCAATCCGCAGAGGACTCAGAACCGCGAAACACAATCGTAGAATCTGTCCCAACCGTTAGAATTGCCAGTTGTGTATCCGTGCTGGATTCTGCAATTAGCAGCGGCGCATCGTCAATCTGATCGAAGCGAAGGGATGGCGAAAAATTTTGATAAACCTGCTGGCAATAAACCGCATTTTTCCAAGCTGCAGCATAGTTAACCGCCATGATTCCTCTCCTCAACCCAGTGTTGGCTACAGCAATCACAAATAGGTAATGAACGAGGGAGAATAGAATAAAGAGTTATCCTCACCGAAGTAAATCAGCCATGACCTCCCTGGAAGAATTTATCCAAAGTAATCCCTCTGCCCAAGAACTGAAACGCGCCTTGGCCGTGCAACTGCACCAGAGAGGTCAAAGCTATCGGGCGATCCGAGATATCCTACAGGTTTCTCTGGGATTTATTAGTGCGAGTCACCAGCGCTATGAAGAGCGAGGAGTCGAGGGACTGAAATCCCACTACTGGGGCACCCAAGGCTATTTAAGCGCCGAGCAGAAACAGGACATCTTTGAGTGGTTGCAGCAGAAAAACTGGTGGACACTAGAGGAGCTTGTTGAGCAGATTGAAGAGCGCTATGGAGTGCTCTATCGCTCAGCCCAAAGCTATACCCAACTGCTCAAAGACGCAGGGTTTAGCTGGAAGAAATCCCACTCGGTGCATCCGGGCCAAGAGGAGGCCAAAGTCGAGGCAAAAAAGCCGAGATTCAACAGTTGCTGGTCCAGTGGCGAGCCGAGATTGCCAGTGGGCAGGTGCGAGTGATGTTTCTCGATGAGTGCCATCTGCTCTGGGGAGACCTCCGTGGATATGGATGGAGTCGGCGCAATCAGCGAGTGGACATCCCCATTGCCTCCATTCGAGAGCGGCAGACCTACTATGGAGCCTTGGACTATTTGAGCAAGAGCTTTGTTATTCATGAGTATGAGGCAGGCAATCAGCACAATACCGTGGCCTTTCTGAAGTATCTTCAATCTCAGTATGATGAGTCCACTCGCTTTTTCATCATCTGGGATGGAGCCAGCTACCACCGTTCCAAGGTGGTTCGCAACTACCTGAGTCAACAGAATCATGGTACTCGAGAGCAGCACTGGAAACTCACTTGCATTCAGCTTGCGCCTAATGCACCCGAGCAAAATCCGGTCGAAGATGTTTGGTTACAGGCCAAGCGATTTAGTCGTAAATTTGCCCGCTTGTGCCACTCCTTTCGCTCGGTCAAACTCCTCTTTTATCTGGCGACTCATCTGCAAACCTTCATCTTTGAGAAAGCCTTCATGTATGGTTACTGTTCATGTCCTGTTTGAGATTGCTGTATAGTGTTGGCTATGTGGCTATAGTGGCAATTCTTGTCGAATAAAGCTGAATAAGGTAGATAAAGTAACTGAATTGTATCGCCTGCTTTCGCTATCAATTGCTACAAAATGTGTGGCTTATTCAATCTGCACATCAAAATAAGTCCCTAAAGCCAATTAAAAGCCAATCAAAAGGGAAAGAGAGCATTGACCGACACTAAGCGTCGGCCAATGCTCTCTTTCCCTTTTAAGACTGCTACTACGACACCACTTCTGTTGGCTGTGGCTGTGCGACGAGCACCGATTGAGGCACATGCCAAGTTGATTCCTGTTTGACCGATGGGCTTAGCGTAATCACCGTTAGCTCTGGTGGACAGAGCAATCGGCCAGGGGGAAACGTGCCCAATCCTCGATTGACATATAGCCAGTTGGAGCCAACTTGATGCAAGCCCTGAGCCCATTCCCAATGACGCACAACTTTAACGCATTTGCCCCGCATGTAGGGAATATAGCGACGAATACGCTTCGGAATGTGAGGCCGAATCGTTTGCGCCCAGGTTGGCACAATGCCTAAACCGGGAATGCGAATCTGGCCACCGTGGGTATGTCCAGACAGTTGCAGATCCACCCGCCAAGCCCGCAAATGCTCTGCTGTATCGGGATTATGGGACAGCACCAAGCGCGGTATTTCGAGCGGAATGGTATCCAGTGCGATCGCAGGATCAAAGTCTCGCGACCAGTAGTCGGCTAGTCCCACCACTGGAAATTCTGGCCCAAACGGATAAGCGACTTCGTTCCACAAAACGCGAATGCCTGCGTTCTCAAATGCTGCCGTGACAGTTTGTTGAGCCCCACAGGGCACAATATCGTGATTGCCTAGTACAGCATAGGTACCGTAGCGACTTTGGAGATGGCTCAGCCAATCGGCCAGTTTATGAATTGGAGCTGGATCATCGGTGACATAATCACCAGTCAGCACCACCAAGTCTGGTTGAACGGCATTACTTTGTGCGATCGCGGTTTTCAGCATGTGCGTAGACAGCCGCAACCCGTCAAAGTGTAGATCAGTGAGCTGAACAATTTTGAGCTGTTGGAGTGATTGAGGCAGCCCCTCAATTTCAAGATCAACGTGCTCGACAGTTAGTGGCCCAGTTAGCAATCGATGCATAGGTATGATCACCTCCTCACCTATCCCATGCTTAGCTTATCAAGGGATTCACCCCACTTTTGCAGCATTGCCAAAGCTTAACCCCGCCTTAGATTGAGCTCACTTTTTCATAATCTCGTGCCGAATTTGGCTATATCAAAAAGCTACGATATCTCAATTTAGCGCTTTGTTAAGTGTGTTTTGAGAGGTAGAAGAATTTTAAAAATATTGCGCAGCAATATTTTTAAAATTCTTCTACCTCCTCACCTCCACTTTGGCAGACTACTAGTGGATTGAGCGTATCAGTGTCCGTTGCTGATTGGAGGCCAATTGGTAATTGAATGATGAAAGTTGTGCCCTGCTCTGCGTTGGAAACAAAGTCCAGCTTACCCTGATGCTTTTCGACTACAATTTCGTAGCTGATTGACATACCTAAGCCCGTACCTTTGCCGACTCTTTTAGTAGTAAAAAACGGGTCAAAAATCTTAGACTGAATCTTCTCAGGAATGCCGGAACCATTGTCGATAATTTCAATTGTGACTTGGTTGTTCTGGGCTTGGGTTCGAATTAAAATGTTGGGTCGCCAATCAGGTTGAGTGGGTCGAATCTGTTCATATTTTTCCTCTAGCGCATCAATCGCATTCGCTAGCAAATTCATAAACACCTGATTGAGCTGTCCGGCATAGCAGTCAACAAGTGGCAAATCGCCATATTGCTTTGTGAGCTTGATTTCTGGCCGATTAGGCTGCGCCTTTAAGCGGCTATTTAGAATGATTAACGTGCTGTCAATGCCGTCATGTAGGTTAACCGCTTTCATCTCGGCTTCCTTTAGCCGTGAGAACACTCGCAACGACAGGACAATGCTGCGGATCCGCTCTGTGCCCACTTCCAAAGACGACAATAGTTTCGGCAAGTCGCTTTGTACAAAATCGAGATCAATATCATCCACTTTTTGCTGTATGGCCAGGGGTGGCTGGGTGATCTCGGTTTGATAAAGCTCTACCAGGCTTAGTAGATCCTCAACGTACTCTTTGGCATAAGTCAAATTGCCGTGAATGAAGCTGACCGGGTTATTAATTTCATGGGCTACACCCGCAATCATTTGTCCTAAAGAGGACATCTTCTCGGTTTGTACCAGTTGAGCCTGAGTTTTGCGTAGTCTCTCTAGCGTCGTTTGTAAGGATTCGGCTTGCTGTTCGGCATACTGGGCGGTCTGCTCCAGGTCGTGGGTGCGCTCTTCGACGCGCTGAATCAGTAGGTTCAGCGCCTGCGCGAGTAGCCCAACTTCGTCTTGAGACTTAACGGGGACACGGAGGTGAAAGTTGGACTCAATCGCGGCATGTTGAGCCACTTGAGTTACTTGCTCAATCGGCTGTGCGATCGCACGTGTGGTGCGCCATGCCATTAGCGCTGCTGTCAGCATGGCCAAGCCGACGCTGATTCCGATAATGAGTTTCTCAACGCCCTGAGCCTCTTCCATCAGGTCAAAGGCTTGCCGCTCTTGCCTGCGAGCCGCATCCAAAATGGATATTAGCTCCTGCTGATGCTGGTCAAACTGCATGGCCATTTCGCCCCCAGCGAGGGACTTGAGCTTTGCTGATGTGGTGGATGAATCGGCTATGAGTGATGGATCTGCGATCGCGGATTCTATCTCGGCCAAACAGGTTTCGATCTCGGTGGCATAGGTTTGCACAAGCTGCCGCATCTGGTCTGGCGTTACGGCGACCCAGGCTGGTTGGTTGACTAAAAAAGCGTCTAACTGTTGCTGTAACTGCTGGATCTTGCGGCTTTCTTGACGCAAAAAGGCGTATTCTTCCTGTAGTCTCTGGGGCTGATCCGTCAAGGCAAATAAGCGGGTGCTGTGCAATTGAAAGGCTTCTGTTGATCGTTCAAAGTCCACTAGGATTTGGTATTGCTCCTGAGCATCCAAAAGCTGCACCAAACTTTGTCCCTGATAGAAATCCGCAATGACAACGCCCAGCAGCGATCCGAGACAGCCAAGGCTGATAGAGACAAGATAGCCATAGCCAATTTTTTGATAGAGCTTACCAAACCGCCAGTGGCCGAATCTTGGCTTATCCTTATTATTTTTAGGTTGCGGCAGCGGTAATTGAGGCAACGGTGATTTATCCTGTTGATCGACTGGTTGAGCTGATGATTGAACCGACAACTGGGTTTGGGTGCTGGGTGACTTCATAGTTCACTGCTGACTCACGATTTCACAGGATGCTTGAGCGGTGTAGATTCTAGAGCATCTTTCTGGATCTTGAACTTTGATCTTGAATCTTGAAGCCTATTTCATCGTTATATCAAGTCCGTATATCAGAACCCAACTTAATTTTTCGTGAAAGGCTGACTGGGCCAGCTTTTTACGAAAAATTAAATCATCGGGTTCTAACCGGACTTCGGATTGATCTGAGATCAGGCCAATTCAATCCTACCGAATAATAATCGTCATTCAGGAACCTGAATTTAACAAACGCTATAATCTTCAACTGCATGAATTCTCAGTTAAATATGGCCCAGTTGTTCTGAATTAATCTGAATTGCTCTGAATTACTATTAGTTCTATGCTCATCCCTGTATTGATCTCTAAAAAACTGGGGTTGTTATTCTAAATTTAGACTGGTGCCCCAGAAATTTTGGGGCAGAAATGAGCGATCTCTAGGCAGTGACGCAACCGATTCACTCAAGAAAAATTCGCTCTGTTCGATCCGCTGTTTGAGTTCTTCAGCTACTTTTCCAGAAAGATAAATACTGGCTAGCGGAGCCGTGCGTACTTTTTTGCCGTCAATCACAATGTGGCCCGATTTGAGCTGTGCATAACTGACGAGACCAAACGTGGGACGTACCCGACGCGGAATCGAAAAATCCACCACCGGGGCGACCAGATCTTCATCCGGTACGGCACAGCGAGCCACCACCTCTTCGTACAGCACAGGCAGCGGTACGCCAATTCCCAACATCAAGGAAGGGCCGTAGCCTTTGAAATAGCAGCCGCGCACCCACTGGGCTGACATCTGACGGGCATCACCAATCAGCGCCACGGTGGCTGCAGGGCCGATGGGAGTGCGATTGGGCAACCGCTTTTGCAGTGGAAAATGCTGCGTGCCTTCCCAAGCAATGTAACCGACACCACCTCCCAAAAACACACGGCTACCAATCCCAACCAAGTCTAAATCGGGATCATTCATCAATGGCGAAATTGCACCGGGATTGCAGTACACCGCATTGCCCAAACGAGGCTGGAGAGGGCCAAGGTAGGTAAACAACTGCCGATCGCCACCGTTAACGCCGACAATGAAATTCTGGTGCAGGTTGCGCGGATTAAATAAGTAGAATTGGTTGATGGTATCGCGGCTAATGGTGGTTTCAAACGAAGCGCGGGGATAGCAGTCGGTCACTTGCCCAATGGCGCGAATCGGTAACGGTTTACCCGCAATCAGATCGGCAATTACGTGTCCACCGCCGCGATCGCGGTTTTCTTCGGGATCGACGGTTTCACCTTGAACAACATAGTCAATCGGTTGCGTGGCACCCAGATATAGATCTACTGCGCCAAAGCCTGCGTAGGCTGGCACACCATCGATCCAGCACTGGCGAATTTTAATGGGCGGATCGGTATGGCCCAAGTTGATCATCGCGCCGGAGGATTCCATCGGTTCAAACGTGCCCGTGGTAATCACATCGACGGCTTCAGCAACGGCTTTGATTCCCTGTTCAGCTACGCGCTTTTTTATTTCACTGACGGTGCAGACGGTAACGGTGCGATCGCGAATTTTTTCGTTGATCTCGGCAATGGTGCGCATGAATATTAGGAAACAGAGGGATCGGGGGGTTCGGTGGAGTCGGGAATGGGTGAGGGAAGTGAGGGGTGAGGGGTGAGGGGTGAGGGGTTGGAATCATCAGCGTTGCTCAGGGTGCGATCGCGCCAGGGGTTGAGGACATCTTCAATCAGCGTGGAGTGAATCCAGACTTGGGCGACTAGGGCGAAGGGGAAGGCGAGGATCAGGCCGGAAATGCCGAACAGGCGGGCAAAGAGGATTTCAATCAGCAGAGCAATTCCCGGCAAGATTTGAGTTGGCCGTTGAATCCATTTCGACAGGCCGTGATGAATAATCACCCAGTGGATGAGACCGTAGAGCATTAAAACAGCGATCGCACTGCCGGGACTTTCTAAACTGGTCAAAAACGGCGGAATAACGCTGATTGTTGGCCCCAGATAGGGAATAAATGTTAGTAGTCCTGACAGGATACCGAGCGCCAGCGCAAAGCGAACACCTAAAATCCACAGTCCTAAACCGCTAAGAACGGCAACGGTGACCATCTGCGTGACAACTGCCGTGAGCCAGCGGCTTAGGGTTGCTTCACTGTGACTGAGGATCTCTAAGGCGCGGGGACGATAAAACTTGGGAAATAGGCAAATTAAGGCGTTGCGATAGGCGACAGGATTGGCCCACAGCATGAGCGCCAAAACCAGAATAATCAACAAGTTCAGTGCTACAGCTAGGGGCACCGACACAAACATTACGGGTCGAGCCAGAATTTCCATCAGCACTGGCTGAAACGACTCAATTAGCTGGGATAAGTCAATTTGCTCTAGCTCAACGAATGAGATCTGCTCACTGGCCTGCCGGAGCCACAGCTCAATCTGGGTCAGTCCTTGCGGCAGTACGCTCACAATCTGCTGAATCTGAGCCGCAACGGGCGGGACAATTAGCCCTACAAATACAATCGTAAATACCAACAGCACCGCAATCGAAAACGATCGTGCCCAGCGCGATCGCACCCCCAGTCGCTCAAAGGTATTGGCCTGAAGATGGAGAGCCTGAGCCAGCACGATCGCGGCAAATACCAGCAAAATCAGCTGACGCATCTGCCAAAGCGTGTAGGCTGCGATCGCAATCAGTAAGATGGCTAGGGGTTGGCCTAGGGAAGATCGTTTGGGCTGCACGATAGGAATGGGTGGGTGTGTTGGGGCAATGCAAAACGTACCAGAATGAGGGCTTGAGGCTGTAAGGGGCTGTACAGGGAATCGTGAGTACTAATTTTATGTAAGGGAAGGGTTGATGTAAGGGCGAATGGCCATATAACCCTTTGGGCATGACTTCGCTAACGCCCCTACGTAAAACTCGATTGTATGCTATTCGATTGGGAAGAGTGTGTTTTTCAGGTTGCTTTAATGGATGGGGCTAGGCTCGATTATCTTTTTGCAGTCGCCAGCCCAGCAAAACCGCCATGATAATCGGGGGTGCCAGGACAATTGCGATCGCAACTGCCGATGTGGCAGGAACGGCAAGCTGTGGCCCCAGATATTTAATCCCAAGCGAGATCAAAGCGGAGCCAATCATAACTTTGAGAATGAAGCTTAGCTTGTCAGTCATGCTTCCAATGCCGCCATCAGCGCATCGCCCATTTCCTGGCAGCCCACTAGGGTCATACCTTCGGACATGATATCGCCCGTCCGCTTGTCCTGATCCAGCACGGTCATCACGGCGTTTTCAATCCGGGTCGCTGCTTCCGGCTGATCGAGTCCATAGCGCAACATCATCGCCGCACTGAGGACTTGCGCCATTGGATTGGCCTTGTCCTGTCCGGCAATATCCGGTGCGGAACCGTGAACGGGTTCATACACACCGGGGCCATCGGCACCCAAGCTGGCAGAGGGCAACATGCCAATACTGCCCGTCAGCATTGCCGCTGCATCGGAGAGGATATCGCCAAACAGGTTGCCTGTAACGATGGTGTCAAACTGCTTCGGCCAGCGGATCAACTGCATGGCAGCGTTATCTACATATAAGTGAGAAAGCTCGACATCGGGGTAATCATTCGCAAGGTCAGAAATGCGATCGCGCCACAGTTGCGACACGTCCAGCACATTCGCTTTGTCAACGGAGCAGAGCTTGCCACCCCGCTTTTGAGCGGTTTCGAATGCGACTCGGCCAATCCGATCAATTTCGCTTTCGGTGTAGGCCATCGTATTGACGCCGCGCTTTTCACCGGATTCGGTGGTGAAAATGCCCTTGGGCTGACCGAAGTAAATGCCGCCCGTCAGCTCACGCACAACCATAATGTCTACGCCTTCGACCACTTCCCGCTTCAGGCTAGAGGCATCAACCAACTGCGGCAAAATCGTTGCTGGACGCAGATTGGCAAACAGATTCAGCCCAGCCCGTAGACCGAGCAGTCCGGTTTCGGGTCGCTGATGGCGGGGCAGGTTGTCCCATTTGTAGCCACCGATGGCCGCTAGCAGAACGGCATCGCTGGATTTACAGATCTCCAGCGTTTCATCTGGCAGGGGATTACCTGTGGCATCAATCGCTACGCCGCCGATGGGAGCCTCTTGAAAGTCAAACGTGAGGTCGAGCTGTTGGCCAACCTGTTTGAGGACAGAAACGGTCACGGCCATAATCTCTGGGCCAATGCCATCACCGGGAAGCAGCGTAATGCGAAAGTGCTGTGTCATGGTTGTCTAGTCTTGTTTTGCAGCAGAAGTCCGGTTAACTATCATACCGGGGAATTGCAGCGTCTTTATCAAAAGACTTATGTTCACACATATGACGCTCTGATTGAGAAACAACTAAAATTTGGAGAGAGATTACGCATCCCGCCGAAGCATGGGTCAGATTCCTTACATTTCCCGCCAAGCTGCCGAAGAGTTTTTAGCCAAATTCAATCAAGCGATCCACGAACCTCAAGAGCCGACCTGTGTTCTGCATGTTTGCGGCATTGGTGGTGTTGGGAAATCGACGCTGAAGGAGAAGGTGAAAGAGGCACATCGCGATACCGCCACGATTGCCGAGGTGTCGTTTGGCTTGACAGAAGGCATTGAAGAACCAATTCCGCTGATGGCAAAGCTGTATGAGCAGATTGCTGAGCGGGATAGCTGGAGCGGTGATCCCTTTTGGGATAAGTACGAGCTGTACTACGAGACAATCCATCAGCTTGAAACCAAAGCCGCTGCGGGCAAAGGTGAGGTTGGCGAAGAACAGGTTGGCCAGGTGAAGCAACTGGTGCAGCTTGGGGTGGATGTCAGCGGGGTGTTTTTGTCAGAGACGAGTAAGAAAACCGTTGGGACAATCGCTAATCAAGGTTTGGATGCCGCCGTGGCGGGTTTGTCATTGGCGGACAATGTGCGGCAGTTGTTGCAGCAGCATAAGGCGACGAAGCGCGATCAGGCGTTGCAAGAACTGATGCTGGAGCCATTGCCGAAGCTGACGCAGGCGTTTGTGGAAGGGTTGGCGAAACAGGCGAAACAGCAGCCGATTATTTTGATTTTGGATACCTACGAGAAAGCACCTTCGACGGTTGATACCTGGCTGTGGCGGACGCTGTTGGGCAATACGAATGTGGCAGAACAGCGGATTTGCCTGATGATTGCAGGCCGACACAGCATTTTGCGGGAAGAGGGCTGGCGCAAGCTAAAGCAGGATCGGCAGTGTTTGTATGAGCGATCGATTCAGCAGTTTGATGCGGCGCAAACTGAGGATTATTTAAAGCAAATTGGCATTACGGATCAGGCGAAAATTCAGGACATTTACAAGGTGACAAAGGGGTTGCCCTATTACCTGAACTGGGTGCGCGAACAGCAGGAACGCGGCAATCAACCCGATTTTTCGCAGGGGAATCAGGCCATTGAAAAGCTGCTGCTGCAAGGGTTGACCGATCCGACTCGTAAGCAGGTGGTGCAGTTGGCGGCCTGCTGTCGCTGGTTTAATCGGCAGGTGTTGCAACATGTGCTGGAGGCGCAATCGCTGGAAGTCAATGCACAGGAGACGTTTGATTGGCTGACGCAGCAGAGCTTTGTGGAGTTTGCTCAGCATCAGTATCGCTTGGATGATGTGGCGCGAGATGTGTTTCGGCTGTCGCTGTGGCAAGCGGATCGCCAGCAGTTTTATGCGGTTCATAATGCGTTGGCAACGTATTTTGCTCAGGAAGCTGATGCAGAAGTGCCGCCGGATAGCCCGCCTCCGGCTCTGTATGGCAATCCAGACTGGCGGCGGTATACGACTGAAGTGATTTATCACAGCTTGTTCACCCGTCGAGAAAGCACGCAACTGCTGTTTCTCACCCATCTATTTGCTTCAGTTTATTTGAATCAGGAAGTTGTTGTTGAACGGGTATTACAGGCAATTATTGCTGAAGTGGATTTAGATAAACATCCGCTGTTATCCCATACAAATCGCACATTTTTACAGCAGATTCAGCCTGCGGTAGAGCAAAGCCGGATTGTTCTACGAAATGATTCATTAAATCCAGACAGCGCCTTCCATTTTTGGGATTTTTCTAAAGCAGAGGTGGAAACTGCTCTAAAAGCTTGCTTCAGCCGATTAGATGAACTGGATGACCTCGCCAAAGTTGCTGCACTAATCTACAAATCGCAGCGTTGTCCAGATGGCGAACGTAAAAAATGGTTGCTGATTGCTCAAACAGCAGCTAAAAAAGTCGTCACTCCGGCAGATCGAAAATTTAGCTCAGATTTGTTCTGCTATGCAATTGGTAACAGACTATGTAAGATTGACCGTTTTCAAGAAGCGATCACAAGCTATGACCAGGCAATTGAGATTAAACCGGACTTCTACGAAGCCTGGAACAACCGGGGCGGGGCACTGGGCGATTTAGGCCGCTATGAGGATGCGATCGCGAGCTATGACCAAGCGACTAAAATTCAACCCAATAACTACAAAGTCTGGAACAGCCGGGGCATTACGCTGCACGACTTAGGTCGCTACGAGGATGCGATCGCAAGTTATGACCAAGCCCTAGAGATCAAACTGGACTACCACGACGCCTGGTACAACCGGGGCATTGCGCTGGCGGCATTAGGTCGCCATGAGGATGCGATCTCAAGTTATGATCAGGTCCTTAAGATCAAATCGGACGAACAAAACGCCTTGAACAACGCATGGAATAACCAGCGCATTGTGTTTAAACTGAGTAACCACGACACTTGGTTCAGCCGGGGCATTGCGCTACGCCACTTGGGTTGCTATGAGGACGCGATCGCAAGTTATGACCTGGCCATTGAGAGCAAACCGGACTTCTACGAAGCCTGGAACAATCGGGGCACTGCGCTGCACGACTTAGGTCGCTACGAGGATGCGATCGCAAGTTATGACCTGGCCATTGAGATCAAACCAGGCAAATACGAAGCCTACTACAACAAAGCCTGCGCCTATGCGCTCCAAAATAAACTAGAACCTGCACTCAAAAACCTCAAGCGCAGCATTGAGCTAAACCCTGAAAAATACCGCCAGCTCGCCAAAACCGATACTGATTTCGACAACATCCGCCACGATCCTCGTTTTCAAGCCCTCATTGCCTAAATCCTCACAAATTCAAACAAGAGACGTGGTTCACCTAACGCCCGATGAGATCGCAATTAACGTAAAAACTGCGATATCCAAATTGCGGTAACCAAAACGGCGATCGCAATTAACGTAAAAACTGCGATTAACGTAAAAACTGCGATATCCAAAAGTGCGGTAACCAAAAGTGCGATCGCAATTAACGTAAAAACTGCAATTAACGTAAAAACTGCGATATCCAAATTGCGGTAACCAAAACGGCGATCGCAATTAACGTAAAAACTGAGATCGCACTTTGTCGTAATTAAACATCGGCTGATGTGCGATCTCCACCAACGTAAAAGCTGCGACACCCAAATATGCGATCGCAATTAATGTAAAAACTGCGATCGCACCTTGCCCGTAATTAAATCGGCTGATGTGCGATCGCAGCTTATCCCTAGCCCACTATCCGTAGTTATGAGGAATTGCTAACTTCTTTTTGCTACAGGGAGAGGAATCCTGCTAAAAACAAGACTAGACCCTTGGGGTTTCAACTCAGGGGAAAATCGAATCAACACTCTAGCTCTCGACTTTCAGCGTAAAGACGACGCTAGCAGACTTACTTAGTTTTTGTCCGGATTTCGTTAGCCTGTGCCCCACTCAATGCCATCCTCTCCACCTCGCTTAACATTTCTCGTTGTTGACGATCATGAATCCGTTCTAAACGGCACGATTCACGCCTTAGCCAAAGCCTATCCGGACGCCGACATTCGCACGGCAGCGAATGCTCAAGCTGTAAAAGCGCAGTTAGCCGTGATGCGGGCCGATCTGCTGATGGCGGATCTATCCATTCCAGAGGCGGTCAACCAACCATCACATATCGAATCCGGCATTCAGCTTCTGCGCCACCTGCTGGAAACCTACACGGAGCTAAATATTGTGGTGCAGAGTGCCCATGTGCGATCGCTGATTCGGCTTAAGCCGTCGATTGATGCTCACCGAGGCGGCTTCACCATTGCCGACAAGAATTTGCCCATGCGAGAAATGCTAGAGAAAGTAGATTGGGCACTGAAGGGGCTAATCTATACGCCGCGCGACATGCGTACTGGTATTGAGGTCAAGCCGGAGTGGTTTGAGGTGCTGGAGTTGGCCTTCAAAGATGGGTTGCAGGATAAAGCGATCGCAGAGCAGATGAACGTCTCGGAACGTACTGTACGGCACTACTGGACAAAGGTGCAGGATGCACTGGGAGTCTATCCGGAAGATGGCAAGAATATTCGCATTCAAACCGAACTGCGGGCGCGGGAAGAAGGGTTAATTGACTAACGAACGGGTTGAGGAGCAGAAGATTTCTATGAAATCCAGTTGAAAACCCATAATTCATTTTTTTGTAAAACGCTTGCTGAGCAAGCGTTTTACAAAAAAATGAATTAGTTTTTATACGCAGACTCAATATCAGTAGATTTTCGGAGAATTTACCGCAACAATGAACTTGAGGCTGCACTACTGTTGATTGATTCCCAGCATGGCCAACCGCAGAACGATTCGCACTGCAGGTGGACAGTTATGGCAAGCGAGACACGGTTGGCAGCGCCATACGCTGCCGGGGCTAGTGGTAATTGCGCTGATTCTATCGGCGCGGGCGCTGGGTCTACTACAGCATTTGGAATGGAAAACGTTAGATAGCTTTCTACGCTGGCGACCTGCTGAATCAACGGATAAGCGACTGTTGATTGTCGGCATTGATGAAACTGATATTCAGCGAGCCGGAACCTATCCAATTCCCGATCAGGACTTGGCCAGACTGCTCCAGGTTTTGTCTCAGCACCAGCCTCGCGCCATTGGGCTTGATTTTTATCGAGATTTGCCCGTTCGACCGGGGCACGATGCCCTAGTGGCTACATTTAAGAATTCCGATGTCTTTGGCATCGAAAAAATGATTGGCAAACGGATTCCGCCGCCGCCCGGACTGCCACCGCACCGGATCGGGTTTGTGGATTTGCCGCTGGATAAAGATGGCTTTGTGCGACGAGCCTACTTGGGCAGTGCGCCGCCGCCCAAGCATCCCCACCCTCATCACTTTCGGTTTTCATTCGCCTTCAGACTAGCCGAAGCGTACCTGGCCGAAGAAGGGTTGACGCTGGAGCGAGGCCAGCTCAATCCGCACAATATGCGCTTTGGGCGGACAGAGCTGCTGCGGTTTCAGGCGAATTCCGGCGGCTATGTCGATACGAACGCTAACGGAGTACAGATGCTGATCAATCCCCGCAGTGGCCGCACGCCGTTTGAGCGGGTATCGATGACGGATGTGCTGGAGGGTCGAGTTGAGGATCAGTTAATTCGCGATCGCATTGTGCTCATTGGCATTGTGTCTCCCAGCGTTAAGGACTTGGTGAATTCAGCCGCCGTACAGGCTGAGAATCCTGGTTTGCTGTCGGGAGTGGAAATGCAGGCCCATGTGATCAGCCAAATCCTCAGTGCCGTACTGGATAATCGACCTGCCCTGCGAACCTGGTCGGACGGTTGGGAATATCTGTGGATTGGGCTGTGGGGCATCATCGGCATGCTGCTGGTGCGATACACTTCCCGCCCAGCCTGGTACATGCTGGCGGTCGGAACAGTCGGCCTGATGCTGTTCGATTTCAGCGTACTGCTGCTGTGGTTGGGGGGCTGGTGGATTCCGGTCACGCCGACGCTGATGGTGTTTACGATCAATGGCTTGGTGCTGCCGGGGTTTTATCTGTATGACCAAACATTGCGATCGCGGATTGATGAACGTCAGCGAGTGATTGAGCGCACCTATGATGCCATCCACAACGGCCCATTACAGATTCTAGCTTTACTGCTGCAAGAGCAAGAAACCTTATCTTTACCAACCCGCAATAAGCTGGAGCTGCTGAATCAAGAACTGCGGGCAATTTACCATCAACTTCTGCAAGAATCACTGCCCTTGGAAGAGCAGCTTCAGCTCGGCAGTCAGTGCGTGATTGATTTGCGTAATCCGCTGCATGAGGTACTGTATACGATTTACACGGTCACACTAGAGCGCAATTTCCCTGGCTTTGCATCGATTGAATTTCAAATTATCAAGTTTGATCCGCTAGCCGGAACGGATACACTCACCGCTGATGAGAAACGAGCAATTTGTCGATTTTTTGAAGAAGCCCTCTGCAATGTCGGCAAACATGCGATCGCGGCCAAGCGCCTAACGGTGTTATGCATAACGACAGAAACGGAAAACGTCATTCGCATCGCTGACAACGGCAAACATCAAGCGGACAGACCGTCCCAGACGAGAAATGGGCGCGGTACACAGCAAGCTTTGGCCCTAGCACGGCGGCTAAACGGCATCTTCCAGCGATCGTCTGATACCAAAGGAACGGTTTGTGAACTCCGCTGGTCACTACAAAGATCCAAGCAAAGGTAGCGCCAGCAATTCTTAAAACTATAGCCTTTCCTAAGCTACTGAGGTACAAGTTAATTTTTGAAAGCCACGCTTCGCGTGGCTTTCAAAAATTAATCTCCCTTTACTAGCGCAAGAAGCGCTATACAAATTATTAAGACTATATATTAATTGATTTACAAATTATATCTTTGTTAAAGAAAAATGAGAGCATAGGTTAAGTGTAGCTTCCTTTCATTATTCCGTTTTGCCTTCAAATTACTCCTTGTCTTTAGCCTCCAAGATGTAAGTAGTGAATTTCAAGCATAGCCATGTTTCCAACCACTCAGCCCCCTAACTTCCAGCGATCCCATCTCATTGTTCTGCTTGGCGGTACGATCAGTTTATTGTTTGGCTTATGGATTTTCACCCTAACGGGTAATAGCATTTATCAGATATTTCAGATATTCCAAAAATCAACTCATGAGCTTCAAATTGTAATGGGAGGAGAACAAATCTATGAACCTCCTCTCAATTCCCAAGCAGCTGAAACTGCCCATACGAGTGGCGGTGTTCGTTAGTAACACATTATTTGAAGACAATAATTGATTAGCATGGCTCAGTCATAATACTCAATTGTTGTCTTTAAAGTTAAGTGCGATCGCACTACCCCCAAATGCACCTCCCAGACGCACTACCCCAAAACAATTTGCCTTTGTTTTAATGAATTTTGATAGTTGATGTGCCGCGCGGAGCGCGGCACATCAACTATCAAAACTTAATTTATAGAGTACTAAACTGAGATCTACAAGTGACTAGATATCGGTGAATGACTTGGCCGACGGCTCAATCGATTGACAGTCTCTGCATCTGCTTCTTCAACTCGCCCATAATCTAATTTCACTAGCCGATCCGCTAAATAGAAATAGCGATCATCATGGGTTATGACCACTACCGTTTTGCCCTGCTGCTTTAGTTTGACCAGGATATCGGTGTAGAACAGTTCTCGAAAAGCTGGTTCTTGATCGGCAGCCCATTCATCAAAGACATAAACGGGCCGATTTTCTAAATAAGTGGTCAACAACGCCAGCCGTTTGCGCTGTCCCTGAGATAGGCGAGTGGTCGATAAAACGCCATCGCGGGCTTGAACTTTATGATCAAGCTGAAGCTGTCGGAGATAGTGATTGACGGTTTGATCGAGATTAACGCCCTCTAAACCGAGGCAGCGATCGAATAGATAAAAATCAGAAAAGATAGCCGAAATATGTTGCCGATACCAGTCCTGATTCTCTTCTGTAATTGGCATACCAGACAGCAATAATTCACCCGCATCCGGCAGATAGAGACCCGTAATAATTTTCGCCAAGGTAGACTTGCCGCTACCGTTACCACCAATCAGATAGGTAATGCGTCCCGGTTCTAAGGATAAGGAAATGGGGCCAAGCGTGAAACCATGCTCATCTCCATAGGGCTGGTAGTGATAGCGCACCTGGCGCAGCTCAATCTGACAGGACTGCAAAAATGGGCGGGGATCAGCAGCATTCGGTTCCTGCTCATGGGCCAGAGCAAGCTGCATCTGGTCGAGCTTTCGCAGCGCCACGCGGCCACGCAGCAGTTCCGGTAGCCGATGCAGCAGGTTTTGAAACGGCATCGTCAAGTAGGTCACGGTCAGCGCATAGGTGGCCAGCAGCGGCATTGGCGTCTCAATCAACTGCGGCGCAATAAACAAAATCACGCCCAGAATAGCAAACAGCGCAAACTGGGCCAGCCCATCCGCCACCGCAAAGATTTTCATGGCGTGTTTCGTCTTCTGGCGCATGATGTTGGCGTTGTAGGCCAAATGATGATGGAAAAAGTCCAATTTGCGATCGCGATTGAGCTTTAACTCTTTGGTTCCATCAGTGATCGCCTGAAAATGGTGAAACAGATGGTCTTCTTCTTCACGAGCCAGTTCAAACAGGTGCTGCGCCTTCCGCATCGTGATCTGAATGGCCCAAATTGCTACCAACGCAACTAGCACCAGCAGCACCAGCAGATAGCCCGACAGCCAAGCCAGATAAATTAAGCAACCTGCGATCGTCGCTAAATCCACACAGAGATTTGGGATCACTGAAACGGTGTGGGTCAGCGTCCGCACGTCATCGGTCAGCGAGGCCAGCAGCCGATGACTGCCCAATCGCTCTAAATGTGGCAGGGGCGACTGTAAAATATCGTGGCTCAAATTGAGCCGCAGTTGATAAATGGCATCCTGAGACAGCCGAATCAAAATGAACTGAGACGTAATCCCAATCGCCAGCGTCAGGCAGACCAGCACCGCAAACGGCAGCAGTCCTTCCTGATGGTTAGGCTGCTGGATGGCGCGGTTAATCATGGCAATCAGCTTGGCACTCAGCCCACCGCTGAGCAGTCCCAGTAGCGTTGCTGTGGCGATTTCGATCCAGGCGGTTTTCAACAGAAAAGTTAGATATCTCATGGCGTTTGTAATAACTCACCGACCGACGCAAATTGTGTTTCATGCCATTTCAAATAAGGCTCCTTCTATGCCCACACCGGGCGAGAAGGAAAAGGCTAAACCTGTTGCTGGCTGGTTATTTGACTTCAGGTGACGCTGTTGCAGCATGCGCTGCAGCACAAACAGAATTGAAACGCTCAGCATATTGCCGTACTCTTGCAACACACCCCAGCTATAGGCCACCTGCTCATCGGTCAAACCCAGTGAACTCTGGGCTTTCTGAATAATCCGGGTGCCGCCGGGATGCACGGCCCACAGGTCAATGTCGGCTTTACTGAGCTGGTGTGCTGCCAGGTAATTCTCAATCACTCGCCCCACCCCGGCTTCAATATAGTCCGGCAGAGAGCGCGACAGCCGACAGGTAATGCCGTTATCGCGAATCCCCAGCCTGATGCCATCCTGCGTGTCTTCCACCAAATAGCTGAGGTGGTCGCGGATTAGGATTTGACCGCTGGCGTGAGCTACTTCTGTCTCCTGACAGCCAATCACAGCCGCTGCACAGCCATCACCAAAAATACTGTGAATAATCACATCATTGATGTCGTCGTCAAACGTGGCGTTGATTGAACTCAGTTCTAAGCAAATCAGCAGCGCTTTTTGATGGGGATAGGCTTTGACGTGGTCGCAGGCCACCCGCAGCCCATTCATCGCTGCCGCACAGCCCATAAAGTTAACCGTGACGCGGGCAATATTACGCCGCAGCCCCAGCCGCTCAATCAGCTCAGCATCCACACCAGGAGCGACAAATCCGGTGCTGGTAACGAAGACGATTAGTCCAATCGACTCCAGGGCAATTCCGGCCAGTGCGGGTTTAACCACCTGCTCAGCGAGCGGCACCGCATAGTATTTAAAGCTATCCATGCGGGATTCAATCGTGCCTGCTCGACGGCTGAAAGCCACAGTTTCATTGGAAAGCAGGTCAATAGCTAGATGGCGAGCATTAATCCGGGTATTGCCGTAAATTTTCTCAATGCGGTGACAGTTTTGCTTCAAATGCGGCAATCCTGTAACAAACCGTGCGGCCTCGGCTTGAGGCGTTAAGTGCTGCGGCGTACCCGTAGCCAGCCGTTCAATCACAGGGACAGGAGTGTGAATAGGGCGAGTCGGTCGAGGCAGCTCCGATTGAGACGGCAGGTGTTTTGGCGGAGTACCATGCGTTCCTACGGGAGAAGCTGAGTGATTAACGAGACGGCCAATGGAAGGACTAACTTGAGAAACGGGGGGAGTCATGGCGATAACTTAGATAGGAATGTTCATGCGGAGATAAGAAAAGGGGAGAGGGGGAGAGGGAGTTTCAAATTGAGCCGATACCGATGATGCCTTTGTAGACGTAGGTAACGGCTGTTTTGAGGGCTATTGGGTTGAAGTGTTCTTGCCAGATGTTGAGGTTCTGCTCTTTGGCTTGGCGGGAGGGACTGAGCAGATAGTGCCGAGACATTAGCGGTAAGCGATCGCAAAAGAAGTTCTTGGGTGGATGCCAGGGCAGATTAAACTTGGCGGCTTCTTCTCGCACGATCTCTTCGCTGATAATGTTGGCGAATCCGCTACGCTGGTACGGCAGAACGTGATGCACGCGATGGGGGCTTAAACCCGCAGACAAAAAGCAGTCAATATATTTATTGCCAACCATCGTCAGGTCATAGGATGTCTTGATTTGCCAAACTGCCCAATCAGATTCTGCCTTCACGTCAGTATGGGTCTGATCATCTTCAAAATCATGGCTGGCCACAATCATGAATGTGCTAATCCATAGCGTCACCACAAACTGAGCCAACCAAGCCCAAAACTGACCGTTGAGCGCAAATACGACGCATTCGCCCAGCAGCAACAGCCGCATTGCCACCAGTCCTGCATAGTGAGGAAACGCCCGCTGGCGATTGCCATACATGTCTTCTACGCCGTACTTTACGCCGTTAATGCACAGCTCAGCCATCCGCATCAACATGCCCGTCACCACATGCCCCAACTTGTGCAGCGTATGCAGCGGAATTCGATAGTAGCGGGGCAAATCCATCATGGCCGTGAAGACATTTTGCTTCACATCAACATCCGTTTGCGTGTAGGGGTGATGCAGCAGCGTGTGACCATCAACCACCACAAACGCCATCGGTACGTAATTAATATCAAAGACATGACAGGCAAACTTATTGAACCCCACCATTGGCCGATGGTTGAGGTAATGACCAACCCCAGACAGGGCAATTCGCAGCACTACCATCAGCGGCACAAATAGATAAAGCGGCATCCAAGGAGTTAACCCAAGTCGCAATACCTGCACCGCTACGTACATCACCAGCAGCACCACAGCCGTTACATCAAACCAAACATCCATACGGGCAATTTGTGCTTGAACGGTGGGATGATTAATGCGATCGCGGATTCGGTTGAGCAACTGGTCAGGATTGTCAAAATCAAACGTCGGCGTATCCACGCGACCGTCAAAATCGGGTTTGAATAAAAACGGTGGCGCATTGCATTTGGGATGCAGATCTTCAGGCGTAGCTTTTCGGCCCAGCGCATACTGTTTGAGCCGCTGCTTGGCCTTGGCTGGATTCCGGTGCAGCACGTTAACCAGTGTGGTAATATCGCGATTTTTCATCCGGCCAATGAAGAATTCGCCGCCCGGATGTTTCGTCATAAATTCCGTTAAATCATAGGCATCACCGTCATACACCCAAACATTCGGCATCAATGTACTGGTGCGTTCCGGTGCAACCATTGCTGGTTTTTGAGTTAAATTGTTCTGCTGTAAATTCGGGTCAAGATTAGGCAGATCAATTGGCTTCTGAGCAGTCTGTGAGTTAGAACTATTAACTGTTTGAACTGTATCAACTGATTCTAAATCTTCAAGCTGTTGGGGACTTTCAGCACTTTGGCGCTCTAGGACTTGAGCCTTGATGTTATTACTCATTACACTTAATTCCCTAGGAAAAGTGGACGGCGTTAAGTTTGTAAATAAAACTCGATTTACTGTTTATGTAGAACACGTGCTGCTTACAACTTTGCCTGAATTTCGCAACAATAATCTGAATATAGAATTCCTGACTGATTATGGATGCTGGGTTTTGGCCAGATCAGCCCGTAGCGTTTCAGCCGATCATGAGAATGTTCAAAGTCATGTAATATAGTGGCCTTTTGAACCGGATCAAGCTTGGAATCAATCCGATTCAGCAGATCAAGCAGGAGATTATCTAAATCTGCTTGCAGATACACAAGTTCTACTTGAACATGAGGCGTAAAGATAGGCTTAGAGGAAAACATGGCGATTGTTCCGGCTAGAGAATGCGGCTTTAGCTAGTGACCCGTGAGTCAAAAAATGATGGAAAGGAGTTATTAAAAGTCAGTTAGATTCCAACATTAATTGGGAACTCTTATCCTTATGGCATCTCACTCTGTACACAACCTAAGCCAGACTCTTTTTACAGTGATTGAATCTTTCTGCGAAGTTGAATACGTTTTCAGGCAGGCTTGATTGCTCTTTTCAGCAATTTTCATTGCAGAATTCTGCAAAGTTAGATAGAAACCAGCAGCCCGTCAGTACTCACGGCGACAACATCACCTTTCTGGGATTGAGAGCAAGTCTGGGATTGAGAGCAAGTCTGAGACTCTCCGTGCAAGATGTCGCCCATGCTCACAGAATGGGTATCTTATCAGTGGAACCTCGCCCTAAATCCTTATCTTGAGCTATGACAAACTGGCCCTCTATCTCTGTGATTGTCCCCACCTATCAGCGCGAAGAACCGCTGCGGGACACGCTGATGGACGTATTGCAGCAGGATTATCCCACCTTTGAAGTGTTGGTTGTCGATCAGACCCAAGAGCATGAGCCAGAGACGACTGAATGCTTGCGCAGTTTAGAAGAGCAAGGCAAAATTCGCTGGCTGCGGCTCAAGTGGGCCAGTTTACCGGGAGCGCGCAACTACGGCGTCAGCCAGTCAACTGGCGACATCGTTGTATTTATTGATGATGATGTGCGGATGGAACCAGGCTATCTCAAGGCTCACGCCCAGAACTTTATCGATCAGCCTAAGGTGGGTGCGGTGGCCGGACGAGTGCTTGACCGGATGATTATGGAAAACTCACCGGATGGGTTCACTCAAGAGTACTTGCCGCCCCAAGCAATGGATCCTGGTATCGCTTGGTATTACCTTGATTTAGTCCACACGACTCAACCGCAACCCGTAATTTCAGCCCGCGGTTGCAATATGTCATTTCGGCGGGAGATCTTTACCCAGCATGGCCTACGGTTTGATGAGCGTTTCCGGGGCAGTGCCGTTCGGGAAGAATCCGACTTTTGCCTCGAAATTCGACATACAGACTATCAGATTTGGTACGACCCCCAAGCGGTACTGATCCATTTAGGTGAACCAACGGGCGGCTGTCATGACATCAGTACGCGATCGCTAAAATACCAGGTCACACATTACCACAATCATTTCTTGATGTCATTTAAGCACTTGACTGTAGGGCAGTGCCTGCGGCTGTATTGGCGACTGTTTGACTGTCACGTGTTGGGCCGTCCACCTTGCCATAAGAGCGGCTCACCTTTGAAGATTGCAGTACGCGGCGTATTCTATTTCTGGGGCTTCTTCAGCGCGGTTGGCACACAAATCAAATCGATTTGGGATGACGGCCAAGTCTATACGCGACTCTGGGCTTGATCACGACAATGCTACGGCTTAGGGCAGAGACTTTGGTGGCAGAGTTGCAGTAGGCTATACCCGGAGTTTAGTATTCTAACGTTTGACTTGGAGTACGATATGGCGACTTATCTAGTAACCGGAGCCAACCGTGGCATTGGCTATGAATACTGCAAGCAGCTTCAGCAGCGTGGTGACGATGTCATTGCAGTGTGTCGGGTATCTTCGGAAGAGCTAGATTCGCTGGGAGTGCGGGTTGAAACCGATATCGATATCACGTCGGATGAATCGGTTGCTCAGCTAGCTCAGAAACTAAAGGGCGTTACGCTGGATGTCTTAATCAACAACGCTGGTATTCTCGAACGCGTTAGCCTAGATGATTTGGATTTTGCCAGTATCCGCAAGCAGTTTGAGGTAAATGCGATCGGAACTCTGCGCTTGACCCATGCTTTACTGCCGTTGATCCGAGATGGCGGTAAAGTTGCAGTCATGACCAGTCGCATGGGGTCAATTGAAGACAATACATCCGGTGGCTCCTATGGCTACCGGATGTCTAAGGTGGCCGTATCCATGGCAGGCAAATCGTTATCCCACGATTTGAAACCGCGTAGAATTGCCGTTGCTATTCTGCATCCCGGCTTGGTTAGCACCCGCATGACTGGCTTTACCCAAAATGGAATTACCACTGAAGAGGCCGTGAAGGGTTTATTGGCAAGAATTGATGCCTTATCGATGGAAAATACAGGCACATTCTGGCACAGCAACGGCGAAGTTATCCCTTGGTAAAAGGGAATGATACTAACTGCTATACAACAGTAATGTAGCTAAGCAAACAATCTTGGCTCATGTTCAAAGAACGTGCAAACCCATCTTGAAATAGACAGGTTTAGGTATCGATTTCACATTGTCTGAACATGAGCCACAATCTTTTCTACTGCTTACGTTTTGCAATAGTGGCAGCAGAGAAGGTTGTTTTTTCTTGGCAAGCTGCACACGAAAATGCTGATGCTGCTAACTGCCCCTATTCAACGAAAATTGGAGTTTACAATCTTATTACTCGCGAATTACTCGCGAAATCAGATTAACTCACGAAGTAGGAGTGCCAAGTCAGCATTTCAAATGCTGCCCTAAGCTGCAAAACTTAGGGCATACGCTGGATTTAGCGCATTTTATGTCATCCAATGGTTTTCGACACTACTCCTTTGGACAGATTTAGACGCTGGCGTTCTCGATAGAGACATCAAAGTTTTTTAATCGTTTCTATCTAAGATTAAATTATTTCATCGCAAAAAATGTCGAGCTGAGGAGTTTGTACTATACTTACTCCCGTTTGTAAAATACTTAACTTTGCTCTTGCAAAAACGTTGGCAGAAAAAGTAAACAGCTGCTAGCGCAGTTGCTTAGACGTAGGTGGACACAGCAGACGTAAACATAAGTAACAGCTAGAAATCAAATTCGCAGACTGCGTTTATGGTTTATTGGTTTCTACCGAAAATCGCTATCTGATGGGTATTGGTCTTTGCAACCCGTCAATCTCTGTAGTGCTGTATCAAAAAACGCTATGACTACTACTCTTCATCCTTCCAATGCTTCTACGACCGCCCTTCAGGTTTTAATTATTGATCCAGGGGTCAACGATTACCAGTATTTGCTCAGCGGAGCCAAAGCTGGGGTTGCTGTTTATTTACTGGATGCTCAAGCCGATGGTATTCAGCAGATTGCCCACATCCTGCAGCGCATCAGAACAGACTATGGGAGCGATATCCCAGTTGCACTGCACGTTGTGTCACATGGTTCGCCAGGTTGCTTATATCTAGGAAATCAACAGCTCAGTTTAGACACGATTCGACAATACCAAGCAGAGTTGAGTCAATGGGGTTTGTCGGCATCCCATATTTTCTTGTATGGTTGCCGAGTTGCTTTGGGAGATGCGGGTTCAGAATTACTTACTCACTTACAGAATCTGACTCAGGCGACCGTTCATGCTTCTCAGCGCTTAGTGGGAAATGCAGAACAGGGAGGAGATTGGCAACTCGATCAAGTTGTTGGTGCGTTAGCCCATGAACCACGCACACTCGCGTTTACGACTCAAACGTTAAATACCTACACATCAACGTTTGTAGCACCAGAAATTACTAACGTTGCGGTTGATCCAAGTTCGCCACAAAACGAAGGAACAACTGTCACGCTGAATGCAACGTTTAGAGATAGTGATGGCGTTGACCCGGCTAATTACACCGCAACGATTGATTGGGGTGATGAAACCACGACTGATATCACCGTGATCAATGGAGGGGACGTTGATGGGAATGGCACTGGTATTTTCTTCTTTAACGTTGACCACCAGTATGTAGATAATGCTCCGGATGGAGCGCCGTATGCAATCACCGTAACGGTTAACGATACGGCGACTGACGAAACTGATTCGGCGACTGCCTCATTCACGATCAATAATGTTGCACCCCTTATTAACCAAGCAAATCCAACAATTACGATTCAAGAAGATACGACAACATCTGGTACAGTTGCATTAACGGTGACCGATCCAGGCGACGATACATTTACCTGGCAGGTTGTCCAGACGCCTCAAAACGGGACGGCTTCGGTGGATGCTAACGGAGTTGTCAGCTACACGCCAGGAATAAACTTTAGCGGTTCTGAAACATTCCTGGTGCAAGTTCAAGATGATGATGGTGCAACCGATAACGTTGCTGTTACGGTTAATGTCGCTGCTACGAATGATGCTCCCAATTTGCTGGGCGATGTTGCGCTGCCTGCAGTTGATGAAGATGCGCTCAATCCAACTGGCACCTCTGTGTCGAATTTAGTTGCACCCGTTTTTAACGATATTGACCCTAATAGTTCGTTGGCAGGGATTGCCGTCATAAGCAATCCAGCCAATTCCACCACGCAGGGACGCTGGCAGTATTCAACCAATGGCGGCACTAATTGGTTCAATGTTCCAAGCGTCAGCAATACCGCCGCTTTAGTGCTAGCAGCCAATACGCTACTTCGGTTTAGACCGGCGGCTAACTACAACGGTACACCCCCAGCCTTGCAGGTTCGGGCGATTGATAATAGCTATCGGGGAAGTTTTACGGTTGGGCAAACCTCTCTAGTAGTGACCAACGCGTCTAACAATGGTGGTAGCACTGCCATATCCAGTACAACCAGCAATATCTCAGTGGTCGTTACGCCAGTTAATGATCCGCCAGTAATTGATCCGACGCAGGATTTTGCGTTTGAAGTTAGTGAGTCGGCTATAGCTGGAGATGAAATTGCCATTTTGCTGGCGGATGATATCGACAGCAGTACGATTACCTGGTCGATTGAGGATGGCAATCTAGATCTGGATGGAGATGGCAATGCGGCTTTCGCAATTGACCCAGCAACAGGTACATTAACTGTCAATGATGCCGATGATCTCGATTTTGAAGGTGCCAATAGTTCATTTGACCTGCTGATTCAAGCAACCGATGAGCAAGGTGCAAGCGATCAGGAAACCTTTACCATCACGGTCACGGATGCCAATGATCCGCCAGTAATTGATCCGGGCCAAGATCTGACATTTGAAGTGGCAGAGGATGAAGTAACTGGTACAGTTATCGGCTCCATCAATGCGACCGATCCCGATCCGACGGACACGCTAACCTGGTCAATCATCAGTGGCAACCTAGATCCAGACATGGATGGAACGCCTGTCTTTTCGATTGATGACATGGGGCAAATTGCGATCGCAGATGCCGATGATCTTGATTTCGAAACCACTTCAACTTATACCCTCGAAGTGCAAGTTAGCGACGGTGAACTAACAGATCAGGTCACCGTTACGGTTGAAGTCGATAACATTAATGAACCGCCTGTCATTCCAGTCGGGCAAATTCTGACCGTAGAAGAGAATGCCGAAAACGGTACGGTCGTTGGCACAGTCGAAGCCAATGATCCGGAAGGCAATATTACGACTTGGGCAATCACAGGTGGCAACACGGATGCCGATGGTGATGGTATCAACGCCTTTGCTATTAATGGCACAGGCACCATTACCGTTACAGACGGAGATGAGCTTGATTATGAATCAACTTCCACCTACGGCATTGAAGTCACCGTCATTGATGAATCTGGTGCAACCACCACAGAGCTCATTCAAATTGACTTAGATGATGTAAACGAGTCACCCACTATTCCGGACGGACAAACCTTTACGGTCAGCGAATCAGCAGCATTCAACACCGTTGTTGGCACCATCACCGGCAATGATCCAGATGAGGCTGATGTTGGCGGTCTAACATGGGCCATTTTAGGAGGCAATCCCGATCCAGATGGCGACCAAACCCCTACGTTTGGCATTAATGCCAGTACGGGAACCATCTTTGTGGCAGATCCAGATGATTTAGACTTTGAAACAGACTCCAGCTACACCCTGTCAGTACGCGCAACGGATACAGCAGGCAATACAGATTTAGCCACGGTCACGATTCAAGTTGATAACGAAAATGAACCACCGGATATTCCGGATGGCCAAAGCTTTAGCGTTGACGAAAACACGCCCGACGGCACCTTTTTCGGGATGGTCGAAGTCCTCGACCCGGAAGAAAATGTCACTAGCTGAACCATTGAAAGCGGCACCAACCCTGACAATGACGGGGATGGAGTAGCTGCCTTTGGCATTGATAGCACAACAGGCGCGTTATTCGTTGCCGATAGTGGAGATCTGGATTTTGAGGCTGACGACACGAGCTATACCGTCACAGTACAAGCCAGTGATGGTGAATCTAGTGATACGGCTGATATCACAATTCAGATCGACAATGTCAATGAGCCACCTGTGATTGTGCCCGATCAGCTCTTTACCATACCTGAAAATTCCCCAGTCGGTACCCCTGTTGGGCAGGTTAGCGTGTCTGATCCAGAAGGAGAACCCAGTAATACTTTCTCTTGGTCAATCACAGCAGAGTCAAATCCCGATCTAGATGGAGATGGCAATGCCGCCTTTGCCATTGACTCAACCGGTCAAATTCTGGTCAATGATGCAGATGATTTAGACTTTGAAACTGCGCCAAATCTATATGATTTGACGATTCAGGCTGGAGATACTGGTGAAGAAGTCGGCACAGCCGTTGTTCAGGTCGAAGTTACAGATGTCAATGAGCCGCCTGTGATTGATCCTGACCAAACACTGTCAGCAACACTACTGGAAAATAGCGCCAATAGCACTGTGGTCGGTACCGTTACAGCGACCGATCCGGATATCGGTGAGGTGTTGAACTGGTCAATCACCAACGGCAATGTTGACACCGATGGTGATGGCACCAGTGCCTTTTTGATTAGTGATAGTGGCGAAATTACCATTGCTGACAGTGACGATCTCGATTTCGAGGCGAATTCTACATTTGACTTAGAGCTGACGGTTACCGATGGCGAATTTAGCGATGTGACAAACTTCACAGTCACGTTGACAAATGTGAACGAGCCACCCGTGGTGCCAGCGGATCAAGTCCTCACTGTGCCTGAAAATTCTGCCAACGGAACTGAAGTTGGCATGGTCATGGTTAATGATCCAGAAGGCAACGTAACGAACTGGTCTATCACCGCTAATAATCCAGACACGGATGGAGATGGCATTCGCCTATTCCAGATTAATTCCAATGGCCTGATTACGGTAGCCGATGGAGATGAACTTGATTTTGAGACAACGTCTAGCTATGACCTTACCGTCAGAGCTGTTGATGAGGAAGGTGAAACGGGTTCAGCCACGGTTACCATTGAAGTCGATAACGTGAATGAGCCACCCAGCATTATGTCTGGGCAGACGTTTACCATTAATGAAAATGCCGAGATCAGCACCGAAATTGGCTTTATTTCTGCTGGTGATCCGGAAGGAGACCCCCTGACCTGGGCTATCGTAGGCGGCAATCCAGACGTTGATGGTGATGGAGTCAGCGCGTTTGGCTTGAACTCACAAACAGGGCGTCTGTTCGTTCAAGACTCTGAAGATCTGAACTACGAATTTGCCAGTAACTACACAATTGATGTCCAGGTCACTGATTCGGCTGGCAATACGGACACAGAGTCAGTAAATATTGCCCTCAATGACATTAATGAAGCTCCTGCCATTGCTCCGAATCAGGTCTTCAATGTTGACGAAAATTCACCCGTCGACACCGTATTCGGTGATGTAGTGGCGGCTGATCCAGAAGAAGATGCGCTGACTTGGACGATTCTGTCCGGCAACCCCGATAACGACGGCGATTCCACAGGTGCATTTAGCATCAACGCGAATGGTGAACTCGTTGTTGCTGACAGAGACGATCTGAATTTTGAAGCGTATCCCACCAGCTATACGCTGCAGGTTCAGGTCAGTGATGGCGAATTCTCTGACACGGAAACGATCACGGTCAATGTGAATAATGTGAATGAGCCGCCTCTGATTCCCGTGGGGCAGGTGTTAACCGTGATCGAAAATTCAGCTAATGGCACGGTTGTGGGTGATGTAGTGGCGACCGATCCAGAGGGCGACAACATTACAGCTTGGACAATCAACAATGGCAACCGCGATGTAGATGGTGATGGCACCAGAGCCTTTGCAATTAGCAATACGGGCCAAATTACAGTTGCAGATGCTGGCGATCTCAACTTTGAGGTTCAGCCTACTTTTGTACTCTTAGTTGCCGCAACTGATGCCAATGGTGCAGTTGGGACTCGAAATGTAACTGTCAACTTAACTGACGCTAATGATCCACCTGCAAACTTGCTGCTTCAGCCGGGTACTTTAAGGCTGAGTGGCCAACCGTATCGGCTCAATGGTAGTTTTGTTGATCCAGATCCGGCGGACACACATACCGTCACAATTAATTGGGGGGATGGTTCGTCCAGTACGTTGGATTTGCCTGCCGGTGATGTTGACTTCGAAAATATCAGTCATATCTATGATGATCCGGGTAACTACAGCATCAGCGTTCAGGTTACCGATGAAGATGGGGCTACCACATCGGCTAGACAGCAAGCTGTGATTGGTAATTCGCAGTTCCCAGACTTCAATCGGGATGCGCTGCCGGATGTTGTATGGCGGAATGATGTAACAGGACAGAATTCAATCTGGCTATTAGATGACAGCAATGCTCGAACCCAAGTTGGCGCTCTGCCACCTGTAACGGGTGCAAATTGGCAGATTGAAGGTGTTGGGGATTACGACGGAGATGGTCAAGATGATCTGGTTTGGCGCAATTCTACAACGGGTCAAAACAGCGTTTGGTTCATGAACGGCACCAATCGTGTTGGAACCGCTGGCCTACCTGCTGTTGCAGAAGCGGGATGGCAGCTAGGAGGTGTAGGTGACTTCTCTGCTAGCAGTCCGCTTCGGGATGATCTGGTTTGGCGCAATGAACTAACGGGGCAAAACGTAATTTGGGTTATGAACGGTATCAACCGTATTGGCACCATTGCGTTAGACAATGTCCCAGGTAGCGATTGGGAGATTGCGGGTGTTGGTAACTTTGATCAGGATGGGCAGCTAGACGACCTTATTTGGCGTAATTACGAAACGGGCCAAAATGTAGTCTGGTTTGTTGAATCAGATGGCACTAAGAGAACGCAGGCACTCGATCCGCTCGATGATCCGAACTGGCGCATTGAAGGAGCGTCTGACTTTGATGGTGACGGAGTTGCAGACGATCTACTCTGGCGCAACAGTGTAGAGGGTAAAACTTCAGTTTGGTTCTATAACAACGGTGCTCGGGTCGGTACAGCACCGATTACGCCGCCTGTCACGGATGGTAACTGGAGTCCAGTTGTCTAATAGACCTGATCGGAAATTGTTTTGTAGCGCGGCGGAGCCGCGCTACAAAACAATTTCCGACCTCAGAAACTTTATTTTCAATAAAGTCTAATCTTTGACTACATCAACAACTGAAAGGGAAAGCCCGTCGCCGCTTAGCGGCGACGGGCTTTCCCTTTCAGTTGTTAGCCGGAATTGTTGGTGCCGAGGCTGTAGTTGTAGGCGGGATTTTTGTATCCTTTGTCACTACTCAGTCTCTGTGAAAACCGATGAAACACTTTTCTGTTTTAATCTCGCTATTGCGCGATCGCATTATTTTCCTGGATGAAGTCCGACAGGAGCTGAAGCTGGAGCAGAAGATTATCTCGCTGATGATCGCAAGCGCCATCTTTCTGGGTGTATATGGCGCAATCATGGGCGCATCGAATAGCTGGCAGCAAATGATTGTTTCGGCAGTTAAGCTGCCAGCGCTTTATTTATTGACGCTGTTGATCTGTTTGCCAACGCTGTATTTCTTCGATATTTTGTTTGGCTCGAAGCTCAATTTTCGGCAATATTTGACGCTAAGCTTAACTAGCGTTTCCGTCATTAGCGTTTTGCTGTTTAGTTTTGCACCGATTACACTATTTTTCCTGATTTCCATTCATGAATACAACTTTTTCTTGCTCCTCAATGTTGCCATTTTGGGGCTGACTGGTGTAGTGGGCATGGGCATGTTCTATAAGGGCATGTTGACGCTGATGAAATCCGATGAGGACACCACGAAGTCTCGGTTTAATTTATTGAAGGGTTGGCTGGTTCTGTATGGTTTAGTCGGTAGCCAGTTGGCCTGGACGCTGCGCCCATTCTTTGGAGCACCGGGTGAGCCGTTTCAATTGTTTCGCGACATTGAAGGAAATTTCTATCAGCAGGTCATTCGCAGCATTTTAAGTTTGCTATTTGGGTAAGCACTTGGTTCCATTCAGGGTTTAGTTTGTATTTAAGTGAAACGTGTATTTAGGTGTTTAGTTCATTTTTGTGGTTCATTAATCAGTTTTTTATTGTCAAGATACACGAATGGATATTTCAGAACTAAAGCTAACCCAAGCAGATATTGAAAAGCTGACGGATGTGGATGTCGGGGAAATATTTGTCGCGGGTACGGTTCGCCCATCCGTCTTTCAATCACCCCGGCGAATTTTGTCTTTGTGCCTATCAGAAATTCTGAAAATTGGTGTAGCGTTTATCCTGTGTCTCGGTCTGAGCTTAATCATTGTGCGGAATATGGATGGTGTTGCGACTCGACTCTTATTTTTGAGTGCGATCGCACTTTCCTTATTCATCGCCATGGTCTGGAACGTGATGATTTGGCTGAAGGGCAAACGCTTGCAGACTCTGCATCGGCTGTTGGATGAAGTGGATCGTCACAATGACATTATTCAAGCGCTCCAGATTATGGATGAGCTGAATACCGTGCCGACGGCGGATTTGAATTTGCCGAATCAGGATGAGGTGATCACGGCACTGCGGGCCACTCGTGAGAGTTTAGCCTGTGGTCTCATGACGGAGCGAATTTTGCGGAAGCATCAGCGCTTTATTCAACGCCGCCAAGAGCTATTTACCAATATTGAAACGAATTTGGCCACGTTACAGTCGCTCAGCGTCAATCATCAGGCGGCGGAATATGCCCAATTGCTAAACGAGGCGCTGGAAATTGGCATGACGGTTCATCAAGAGATGAAACAGCGATCGCAATAGTCTCATATTTATATCAAGTTTGTGTGTCAGACCCCGATCTATTTTTTGTAAAACGTTTGCCCTGCAAACGTTTTACAAAAAATAGATGACGAGTTTTCAACCAGACTTCAATTTGCGACCAAAACTCGAAGGAGGTGATGATGCGGCGGCATCATCACCTCCTTCGAGTTTTAAATAGAAACTCTAGCCGAGACAAGCAGCGAGATCTTGTTCAGGAGTTGAAATGAGCTGGAGATTATAGGTTTCGACCAGAAGTTTCAGTACATTGGGCGTAAGGAATGCCGGCAGCGTGGGGCCGATCCGAATATTCTTGATACCCAAATGGAGCAGCGTCAGCAAAACTGCGATCGCTTTTTGTTCATACCAGGACAAAACCAGGGAGAGCGGGAGCTGATTCACGTCAACCTCAAAGGCATTGGCCAGAGCCGAAGCGATTTTGATCGCCGAGTAGGTATCGTTGCACTGACCGACATCAAGCAGCCGAGGAATGCCGCCAATGGTGCCCAAATCTTGGTCAAAGAAGCGGAACTTGCCGCAGCCCAAGGTGAGCATGACGCAGTCATCCGGCGCATTGGCCACCAAATCGGTGTAGTAATTGCGGCCTGCCTTCGCACCATCGCAGCCACCCACTAAGAAGAAGTGGCGAATCTGCCCCTGTTTCACGGCATCAACCACCTGATCGGCAATTTGCAGAACCGCGTTGTGAGCAAAGCCCGTCATCACCGTGCCTCGGTCTTGAGCCTCCGCAAAGCCCGGTAGTTCTAGCGCCTGCTGCACCACGACGGACAAATCATCTAAATGGCTGTGGCGCAGTCCCGGAAAGCCAACTGGGCCGAGCGTATAAATGCGATCGCAATAGCTATCGCGGGGCGGCATCAGGCAGTTGGTAGTCATCACAATTGGGCCAGGAAAACGCTCAAACTCTTGATTTTGATTTTGCCAAGCCGTTCCGTAGTGGCCATAGAGGTGAGGATAGGTCTGCTTCAGTTTGGGATAGCCGTGTGCGGGTAGCAGTTCACCGTGGGTATAAACCTGGATGCCTGTGCCCTCAGTTTGTTGCAGCACCGCACGTAGCGCCAACAGATCGTGACCCGAAACCAGAATCGCTTTACCGGCTTGCCAGCCCAGGGGAACGGTAGTCGGTTCTGGATGGCCAAAGGTTTCCGTATTGCCGCGATCCAGCAGCTCCATGGCGGTTAGGTTAATGCGACCCACCTCTAGAGCGCGACCCACCCAGTCCATCAGCGATTTGTCGGTTGTATCCAGTTCGGCTAAGACTTGGTGACAGAAGCGATAGAGTTCGTCGTCATGCTGACCCAGTTCTGCGGCATGGAAAGCGTAGGCGGCTACACCTTTAAGCCCGTAGATCACCGTCAGCTTCAGCGAAAACACATCCACATCTTTACCGGACTGACCAATGAACGCGAGTTCTAAATCACGTCCTTGCTGAATGCGCTGTGCCAAGCTGCTGGCGGGATAGAAGCTGCTCAGCGGAGTTTCTACTTTTTCGCGTCCCAGCGCCTGCAACTGCAATTTAAGGCTGTCACGTAGAGCAATCGTGCGGTTGACAAACGTCGAAAAGTTTTCTGCATCGAAATTAACGTTGGTTAGCGTCGAAAACAGCATCTCGCAGGTAAACGCATCGACTTCGCGAGTATTAATACCAGTGGCTTTGGCCTGTAGAGCAATCTGGGATAAGCCGCGCAGACAGTGTACGAGTAAATCTTGTAACGCATCGACTTCGGGGCTTTTGCCGCAGGCTCCCCACTGTTCACAGACATCACCACGGGCCGTTTGTTCACACTGATTACAGAACATGATTTCGCTCTCCATTCATCTTGTCTCTAGATTAGAGAGAGCGCTCAAAGAAAACCTTGACTTAAGTCAAAAGCATGATCAATTTTCGCGGGTCGCTAGCGTTTCGGTTTCATTTTCAATTGCGGTGCGGTACGTGCTGACAAAATGGTTGAGGGCAATGTCTCCCCCTGGTCCCGGAAATGACCAAACCTGTCCGACATGGGCATAGATCACATCTACGGTTGAGGTAGGTGGCACCATGACTGTTGGATCGGCCAAGTTGATGACCCGGTAGGCATTGGGAATCAATTGGCTATGCGCTTCAGCAAACTCTGGATTGCCTGTGCGGGGGCCAGCATAGCTATAGAGCCGAATTTGCTCCTTCAGTTCAGGCACTCGCAGGGCAATATCCATTGCGGCCAGAGTAGCGAGCGGCGAGCCTAAGCTGTGACCCGTGATATACAGCGGCACAGACGGATCGAGCTGACGGACGGCGGCCAGCGTCGGTTCGGCTAACTCGCTGTAGATTTTGGCAAATCCATGATGGACTTTTCCGACAAATTTAAACCTGCTTTCCTCTTTAGAGGTAATTTGCTCCGCATTGATGGTCTGTAGCCACTCATTACCCCGCTGCGTGCCGCGATAGACCAAAATACTGGCCGCTGGCGATGCGATCGCAAATCCCCAGTAAACTGGACTGGCCCATTTGAGCGTGACGGATTGACCCGCTAATCCCCGAATTAAAGTCTCAGCTTGATCAAAATTAGCCTTCAGCGGATCGATATATTCATTGGCATTTTCTGGAGTGAGTTCTACCTGTTCTTGTACATTGGCTTCTTCTGGGCCGATGACGGAAGCTACCTGGGTGTAGGCGGCCAAGCGATCGCTGTAGGTCGGTAATGCTGCGATCGCACCTTCATAATCCAAGTCATACTTACCCGTGAGATACTGCTCAGTGCTAAGCCGACTGCACAGGATGAGCTGTTTCGACATTTCTCGGCTGTAGGGCACAGTGGGAGCTTGCAGCTTGACCGATGCGTTAATCTCTTCAATATTTGCGACGACGACCTTATCAGCATCGTAGGCGCTTTCTAGGGCTTGCGTTTGATAGGCGGATGAACCCAAAACGAGATCGGTAATTTCCGCCTGCTGAATGGCTTGTGCCTTGAGGCGCAAAAACTGACGAACGCCTGTAGCGGCAACACTGACCGCTAAACCACCCAGCAACATCTGACGACGAGTGAGCTTAGCCATCTGCGATCGCATCCTCCCCGCTTGGTGCAGGCTCTGAAGGGTCTTTCGTATCTTGATTGAAGCCACGCCGCAAATAGCCATTCAGGCCAAACTGATTAGCCGTACGACCAATACTGAGCGTGAAGGTCATGAACGCAGCAGCCAGCGCAAACGGTGTGAATAGTGGCCAAAAGGTACCAATGATAATTAGCGTCAGCCAAGCGAGGAAGGCAATGGTAAACGCACCAATGACGTCCAAAGCCGTATTGGCAAGAACAAGTGGATTACCTCGCCAAGCAAAGCGCCATTTGCGGCCAATATCCCACAGCATTTTGCCAATGATGGCAACGGTGGCTAGAAAAACGGGCGTAAATAATTGCGGAAACGGATTTAGCCCCACAATTGCGATGCCCAATGCGTAATCCATCACCATATCCTGCACGACTTGATAGCGCTGCGAGATATCAAGCGCCGAGGTGGTAGCGAGCGAGAAGTCTTGATTGGCTTGAGACATGCGATCGCACTTGACGCCCAAAGGCGAGGTGAGACAGTTAATGAATTTATCGTGAACACATTAAAACAAATAGTTGCGCATTCAAAGCCAGACTGGATCAAACATTTTATATTTCTCATAATCTTGCATGTTGCAAAGCCAGAACCCGAAAGGTTTGAGCGCAAGTGTGAGATTTTATATTTTTCGCTCCCTAGCATCAGGATTTTGGCAATTCACCTCTGTAGGATTGCTATGACAGCACGATAGTTTCTGCCTGAGTATGCGATTTATGAACACACTGGTTAGGCCGCATCGATTGACTCGCACTGGAATTCGTCTAAAGCAGAGCGTAAAACAATGGTCGTTTACTCTGG
Organism: Thainema salinarum CENA647; assembly: GCF_057732415.1. Taxonomy (NCBI): domain Bacteria; kingdom Bacillati; phylum Cyanobacteriota; class Cyanophyceae; order Leptolyngbyales; family Leptolyngbyaceae; genus Thainema; species Thainema salinarum. Next base: position 3,199,867 of record NZ_JBYJZJ010000022.1, on the reverse strand, counting down.
CACTGGGTGCTGTTTGGAGTATAGGCTCCATGCTGCCTGCTACGGCAGCAGAACGATTGGGATTTCAGTATGGGCCGATTGTGCGTTCAATCGAACTGGAGTCTTTAGAAACCTTTGCTGAAACCGGAGTTGTCACGTCTGAATTAGAGTCATATTTCAATTTAGCCAACGTGAATGAGACTCAGCAGGCCGAATTTCGGGCGGCCTTACAAAACTCCGTTGATCTCGATCCAGTTCTGGTTTCACGCTTTTTCTGCAGCAATATTGGCGATCGCATCCTGACTCAGTTTTTAGGCGATCTGATCCGCACGGAAGCTGGCTTGAACAGTAAATACGCAATTCGTTCTGCCTTGGTGTTGGCGGCCAATGATGAGCAAGGGCTCTCGCTGCTCAATTTTTTGCGCTATCTGCCCGTTAACATTCGGCTCGATCTCGACAAGGTGTTAGGACTGAGTGAGGCCATTACCACGGTCGTAGAAGGAACTGAATATGCGATCGCAACGATGGATCAGCTTTCTACGGCAGAGGCCGTTGGCGATCCACCCGTGGATTTTGCCGCACTGCCTGATCCCAGCCAGCTTGGCCCGTTTGAGGTTGCCTACCAGCGCTGGACGTTGACTGATGAAAGCCGCGATCGCACGCTATACGTGGACGTGTTTCAGCCGCAGCAGGCGAGATCTGAACAAACACCCGTGGTCGTGATCTCGCATGGCCTCGCCTCTAACCCAGAAGCCTTCTGGAAACGAGCGGAACACTTGGCTTCCTATGGTTATCTGGTGGCGCTGCCACAGCATCCGGGCAGTGATCTGCTCCAGGCTGAGCGGTTTCGTCAAGGGCTATCTAACAATATTTTTCAAGTTGAGGAGTTTATTGATCGACCAAAAGATATCAGCTTTGTCCTCGATATGCTGGAGCAGCGGAGTGCTTCCGAGCTTGACGGAGTGCTGGATCTCGATAACGTTGGCGTAATTGGCCATTCGTTTGGCGGCTATACGGCGCTGGCGCTGGCTGGAGCGGTACCAGATTTTGAGTTTTTGGCCCAAGAGTGTGCGGCTCAGTTTAACTACATTAATATCTCTCGGCTCCTACAGTGTGAGGCGCTGGAACTGCCGCAGCAAACCTACGATTTTCGCGACCCGCGCGTGGCGGCAGTGATCGCGATGAATCCGGTGAACAGTAGTATTTTCGGGCCAGAGGGACTGAGCCAAGTTACCATTCCAGTTGCGATCGCAGCCGGAAGCTACGATCCAGCGACACCAGCCGTATTCGAGCAGTTTCAAACATTTCCCTGGTTGGGCAGTTCAGAAAAGTATTTAGGACTAATTGAAGGCCAAGCCCACGTCGATTTCTCACAAGTAGATGCAGGTGTTACGGATGCGATCAATTCAATTGAAGGTTTAACTTTAGCCAGCCCGTCAATTATCGACTATTACGAAGATGCACTAACGCTTATCTTTTTCGAAATTTACATAGTCGAAAATCCTGAATATCGCGCGTTTTTAGAATCCGATTATTCGGCTTATTTGAGTCAGGATCAAGAGTTCAAAATCTATGTAATCAGCGAAGAGTCAACTGATGAGTTGGAAGCTGCTATTGAAGCTTTTAAGGATGAGTACGATATAGATTGAGTGCAACTAGACTATGGGAATTGATCTTACTTATCAACGAATCAAGCCTGATAAACTTATAGATTTACAGTTGTATCCTGAAAAGGCGATGGATTTTTTTGGATGGAACTTAGATCTAGATGATGACGAAGTTTTAGATCGCTATGTTGATGCGCTAGAATCTGACGATCGCTATTTCACACTTGATAAATGGTGGAGAGCAATTTACTTTCTATTGAATCTCTTGGGGTCCATTCCCCGCCGCTCTGCGGCGTAAGATCTAAGAATGAGTGAGTACATCCACAAGAGTCATAACGTAACAGTTTTGCTATACCACTTAGTGTTTCCAGCAAAGTATCGACGGGTTGTGTTTGATGAGCAAGTAGATGCGGTTCTGCGAGAGGTCTGCCTCGAAATCGAGAAACGCTACGAGGTGAAGTTTGTCGAAATTGGAGTGGACAAAGACCATGTCCATTTTCTAGTGCAGTCCGTGCCGACCTATAGTGTGACCAAACTGGTAACGATGCTGAAAAGTTTAACTGCACGAGAAGTCTTCAAACGATGCCCTCAAGTGAAGCAGAAACTTTGGGGAGGCGAGTTTTGGAGTGATGGATATTTTGCGAGTACAGTAGGCCGCCACGGGGATGAAGGAATGATCGCCAAATATGTTCAAGCCCAAGGCAAAGATTACCTCAAATTGCATCGGGATAATCAACTTGCTCTTTTTTGATTCTGATACCCCGTCCGCTTGCGGCGGGGTATTTCATTGGAGAGCTTTATGGCAACCTCGATCAAAACTATATGGATTCCCCCTTTCATGTTGTAATTAAGGGTGGAACAGCTATGGAAATAAACGCGAGTTTTGGCCCTATTCGCTATTTCACGCCAAATGAGATTGTTGAGATTTCCGATGTATTGGGCAAAATCCCAACGGATCAAATACGTTCACGCCTTGATACTCTAATATCGAATTTACAAGTAAATAGCTATTCGTCCCGCGATGTAGAGCAATGCAAGAAAGATTACGAGCAGCTACTGCTCGACCTTTATAATAAGCTGATATCCTTCTTTGACGAAGCTGTCAAATACGACGAAGTTATATTGGTTTACTTCGAATGAAATTTGGCTAGCATGAATAAATTACTACGGAACTATAAACTTCCTCTTTCTCAATCAGATAGATGGTTGGAGAGAGCAGTAGATGGAACATTTCTGCTTCTCTGTCTTTTGCTACTGCTACCCTTTGGGGCTTGGGCATGGTTACCTGCAAAAATCCCGATTCAATGGGATGTACAGCAATCTCAAACAGGACATGAACAGTAACCATACATGAAGGCTTTCTCAAAGATGAAGGTTTGCAGATGAGTCGCCAGATAAAAGAGGAGTTTGACCGAGCGAAAGGAGTGGCACAAGCGGGCAAATTTACGACTAAATCGCTTGGCCTGTAACCAAACATCTTCGACCGGATTTTGCTCGGGTGCATTAGGCGCAAGCTGAATGCAAGTGAGTTTCCAGTGCTGCTCTCGAGTACCATGATTCTGTTGACTCAGGTAGTTGCGAACCACCTTGGAACGGTGGTAGCTGGCTCCATCCCAGATGATGAAAAAGCGAGTGGACTCATCATACTGAGATTGAAGATACTTCAGAAAGGCCACGGTATTGTGCTGATTGCCTGCCTCATACTCATGAATAACAAAGCTCTTGCTCAAATAGTCCAAGGCTCCATAGTAGGTCTGCCGCTCTCGAATGGAGGCAATGGGGATGTCCACTCGCTGATTGCGCCGACTCCATCCATATCCACGGAGGTCTCCCCAGAGCAGATGGCACTCATCGAGAAACATCACTCGCACCTGCCCACTGGCAATCTCGGCTCGCCACTGGACCAGCAACTGTTGAATCTCGGCTTTTTTGCCTCGACTTTGGCCTCCTCTTGGCCCGGATGCACCGAGTGGGATTTCTTCCAGCTAAACCCTGCGTCTTTGAGCAGTTGGGTATAGCTTTGGGCTGAGCGATAGAGCACTCCATAGCGCTCTTCAATCTGCTCAACAAGCTCCTCTAGTGTCCACCAGTTTTTCTGCTGCAACCACTCAAAGATGTCCTGTTTCTGCTCGGCGCTTAAATAGCCTTGGGTGCCCCAGTAGTGGGATTTCAGTCCCTCGACTCCTCGCTCTTCATAGCGCTGGTGACTCGCACTAATAAATCCCAGAGAAACCTGTAGGATATCTCGGATCGCCCGATAGCTTTGACCTCTCTGGTGCAGTTGCACGGCCAAGGCGCGTTTCAGTTCTTGGGCAGAGGGATTACTTTGGATAAATTCTTCCAGGGAGGTCATGGCTGATTTACTTCGGTGAGGATAACTCTTTATTCTATTCTCCCTCGTTCATTACCTATTTGTGATTGCTGTATCAGGCATACCGATACAATGGGCTAATAAAGCTATAGCTCTTTTTGTAGTCTTAATTCTTCTAGTTTTTGCTGGCTTAGTCCAGCTAATAGCTAGAATTTTTAGTCGTAATCCTGGATACCTTCAGCAAATTGTAAAAATTACTGAAGAAAACGCTAAAAGACAGTATCGTATTCTTCGAACTTTTTCATATGTGTATATGCTAGAGCTGAATCTAGCGTATCTATTTGCTGCTTGGCATATGGCTCAAACATGGTTTGAGTACACACCTACGAGCTTTATTTCTCCAAACGTATTACTTGGTTTAGTAATCGTTACAGGATTGCTTCAACTAGGATTATCTCTTTACAACCAGTGATTGCCGAGATTAGTATATGTCTTATCTAATCGACGAACTTGAATATATTATGGATTGGCTAGAATCGGCCAATTCTGAATTTGAATATTGTGAATTTGTTGATTGCTATAATCGAGGTCTAACTCGACAGCAGATTAATAAACTAACAAAGGATTTACCATTCAAGCTGCCTGAAGAAGTCTATGAGCTTTATCAATGGCGCAATGGAAAAGCCGATCTTGATTTCAACAATTACTGTCCATCAGTTGAATTTCTATTTCCCAAGCAAATAAATGACTCATACGTCCCATTTTGGCCTTTGAAGGAGTCGATTCAGAATTATCATGATTTGTGGAAAATTGAGCAGCAACTCACAAGCAATTCACCCTCCGATCGCTATGAAGGCTGGGGTGAAAAGTGGTTTCCCATAGCTTCATTTGAGAACAAAACGATGCTGTACATAATTGGGGATCTTGATCCTTCTCCAGTTTATTTAATTGATTACATCTTTATGGATAACCCATTGAGAATCTATAAGAGCTTAACAGATATGGTCTCCGTAATCGCTGAGTGTTGTGAGTTAGGTTTATATCAAATCGTGCCGGATGAGTCATACCAAAATTTGCCAGATATGTATGGAGAAGAAGATGTCATGGCGATTCAGCTAGATGAATCAAAACTCGATATTGAAAAGTCTATATACCGTAAATACAACTCATAATAAAAAATTTAGGAAGATACGTTACGCTTCGCTTTAGTGTAGCCACACCCACAGGACTATACGACATTTGAGAGCATACTCGACGCTTAATATTACTTTAGATACAACCCATCAGATAGAGATTTTCAATGTAGCCTCACAGAGGCTCTGAGTTACTTCGGTGGGCAGAGTTGGGTGCATTTCTGCCGCATCTATAATCGCATACATCGTTTCTTATAATCTTTTTAACACGTATGCCTGATATCAGTGAACAAGCCTTAAACGAGGTAACTAAACTGGGTATTGAATCTCAACTAGATGAAGTTGAAAATCTAACGGTTGATATTCATACTGATCCTGGAAAACTTATCCAGGGCAATGTTGAATCAGTGGAAATCGCTGGTGAAGGGCTAGTGATGAAAAAAGCTCTGCGGGCTGACACACTGATTATCAAAACCAACGATATTAAGATTAACCCTCTTAAAGCCGTCGCTGGTGATATCGAACTTGAGCAGACTGTGAATGCAGATACTGGTGTTGTTTTAACCGAAGAAGACATCAGCAAAGCCTTCAACTCTGACTATATTCAGTCCAAGCTTTCTGCTTTGACAATTACCGTAGATGGTCAGACGACGCATATCAAACCTCAACAGATTCGGTTTGAAGTTCCAGAAAACGACAAAATCAGAATTCAATCTGATATTGAGCTTTTAGATCTGAATTCAACCCAACATGTTGAGATAGTTGCAACTCCTAAAATGTCGCCGGATGGTCATCAAATCCTGCTAGAAGACATTCAAAATGGTGCAGAAACAGATTCGCCCGAATTAGTTTCTGCACTGGTCAATGCATCGAAAGAGCTTCTAGATCTACGCAATTTTGAACTTGATGGCATGAAGCTGAGATTTCAAAAATTGGATGTGCGACCGGGCAAAATTACCATCAAATCGCAAACAAAGATTGATAAAATGCCTAGTTAATTTTGCAGTCATATCAAGGTTCAGGAAACGCTTCAAAAGCGGTACGTGTTTAGCATAGCCATATGATCCCCCGCTGTCGCCGCCCCCTTAAAAAAGGGGCTATTCCAACTCTGGCTCAAAGTTCCCCTTAAAAAGGGGAATTTAGGGGGATCTATGTAGAGTGTCACGCTAAACAAGTACCAAAAGTGTTTCCTGAATTTTGATTTTCGCATTTATTTATAGGGTGATTAATTAGAAATTTCAAGCTAGTTTGACAAATAAGACTCAAGTAAATCTCGCGGGGCGCTCAAATTCCTATCCCCGCCGCAAGCGGACGGGGCATTACGGAATTTGCCCTTCGGGACGCACTCCCGCGCTACCACTAACGTGGCAAGCCACGGGGAATTAGACCCACAGAGATTAAATCTTCCAGTCGATGAGCTTCCTGTCGATTAGAGCAGGTAATAGCTGGAACATGAATCGAGCTTTGATTAGATGGATTGGGTGATTTAGCTCTAAATCGAACTTCGTAATAAATGCTGCCGCCGACAGGATTAGTTGAGCATTGCTTCGTTATAACGGTTAAGTTATCTAACGAACAGCGATTAAATCTTGCTCGATCTTGATTAACAGTCAACTGATTTTGATTCTTATCAAAAATGTATTGAGTCCGAGTTTGAGACGTGATTCCTCTCAAAAGACATAAAAATCCGAGTAATCCAGATATAAAAGACCAGACAAGATTAGATCCCGCTAGAGCAACTGCTGCAATACCCAGCAGAACTAATCCACCAATGAGATAAACTGCGATATCGACACTATGGCTGAGCCGAATCACCAGTTTTTTAGGCGTTTGCTCCAACACAAAAGGATTATTGACAATAGCAGTCATAAATGATGAATTAACTTACTTTGCAGCAGTAAGTACTACAGCACAGGTCAGGCTGATTCCGTAAATTTAGCAACTATTGATACAATCTGATCAAAATATAACTCCCCAAAAAGGCCATTATTTAGCCAAAAATATCAAGTTGCTCCGTTGGATCAGACACCTTTTGAGATTTGGATTTACCGTTTGGATTGTTTGAATTGCTGTGGCCTTTACGCAGTCCAACAGCAATTTTGCTGTGCTTCTCAATCTGCGTCATTACCTGCTTTGCTCGCTGAATTACCGAGCTAGGTAAACCCGCTAAACGCCCAGCCTCAATCCCATAGGAGCGATCGGCTCCACCTGGCTGTACTCGGTGCAAAAAGATAATTTGATCCGGCATTTCTTTCACCGTCACCTGATAGTTAGCCACGTTTTCAAGAATAGAAGCTAGCTCATTCAGCTCATGATAGTGGGTCGCGAAAATTGTCCGCGATCGCAGCGCAATCGCTAAATGTTCTGCCACTGCCCAGGCAATGGACAGCCCATCAAACGTTGCTGTTCCTCGACCAATTTCATCTAGCAGCACCAGCGATCGCGGCGTGGCATGGTTCAAAATATTGGCCGTCTCATTCATCTCCACCATGAACGTAGACTGCCCTGTCGCTAGATCATCCACGGCTCCGACACGGGTGAAAATGCGATCGCAGATCCCCAACGTTGCCTCTCGCGCTGGCACAAAGCTGCCCACCTGCGCCATCAGCTGAATCAGCCCCGCCTGCCGTAGATAGCAACTCTTCCCGCTCGCATTCGGCCCCGTCAGGATAATTAGATCCGGCAACTCCTTACCCTGACTTCCTCGATTCCCTTTCTTCTGGTGCGTTTCGCTTTGCTCAACACACCCTACAGAATTACCTGGACTATTTTTCTTCTGGTGCGTTTCGTTCTGCTTAACACACCCTACGAGACTACCCATTGCGGTTGAGTTAGGCACAAAGAATCCCGACGGCAGCGATTTTTCCACCACCGGATGCCGCCCGTCCTCAATTTGAATCTCCCGCCCCTGGGTCATCACAGGCCGGCAGTAGCCTTGGTAAACGGCGACCTCTGCCAGAGCAGACAGCACATCGGCAGCGGCGACCGCTTGGGCAACTGTGCGAATGATTTCTACTTGCTCCCCAACTTCAGCCCGAAGCTGGCTGAAAATCTCGTATTCCAGCTTATTAATGTCGTCCCGCAGGTGAAAAACGCGCGACTCCCGCTCCTTCAGTTCCGGCGTAATGTAGCGCTCCTCATTGGTCAGCGTCTGCTTGCGAATGTAGTCCTCTGGAGCCTGATCCGCCTTGGAACGCGAGAGACTGAGGTAGTAACCAAAGGTTTTATTGAAGCCCACTTTCAGGGTGGAAATGCCCGTGCGCTGCCGCTCCGTGACCTCCAAATTGGCGATCCACTGCTGGTCATCGGCAATCTGGTGCCGCAAATGATCCAACTGCTCATTCACGCCATCGCGGATAATGTTGCCATCGGAGAGGGACAGCGGCGGAAATTCAACTAAGTGCGATCGCAGTTTATGCCCCAGTTCTTCTAGACTCTGCGGCACCTGCTGTAAGCGCTTCAGGTAAGGCGACTCGGTTTCGGCTACCAGTCCGGCCAGCTCCGGCAATCGGGCAAAGGAATCCGCCATCGCCACCAGATCGCGAGCATTAGCCGTTCCTGATCCGGCCCGACCTGCTAACCGTTCTAGGTCATAAATTTGCTTCAGCAGCTTTTGCAGCATTTGGCGCAGAGCGCCCTTTGCCACTAGCTCCTGGATAGTATCCTGGCGGGCGGTAATTCCTTTTAGATCCAGCAGCGGCTGTAGCAGCCAGCGCCGTAAAGCCCGTCCCCCCATTGCGGTTTGGGTTTGATCCAGCGCCCAGAGTAGCGAACCGTGAAATGTGCCATCCCGACAGGTCTGAGTAATCTCCAAATTGCGGCGCGACTGGTGATCCAGCACGAGGTACTGGGTTGTCGTGTAGGTAGAGAGCAAGTGCAGCGGCACCTGTCCACCTTTCTGGGTATCTTCGATATATTCCAGCAGTCCGCCAGCGGCTCGCACGGCCAAAGGTAAATGCTCGCAGCCCAGTCCCTCCAGAGATTTCAGCCGGAAGGTTTCCAATAAGCGCTGACGGGCTTCACTTTGGATAAAGGGCGACTGCGATCGCAACGTATAGCAAAACTGATGTGGCAAGCAGTCCGGCAGATGATCGGATCGCTCGCCGGGGCGCAGCAGTCCGGTAATATCCGGCGCGTTGACGGGCACTAACACCTCGGCAGGCTGAAGCCGCATTAGCTCTTGGGTAAGCTGCTCTAGCTCTTTTGCTTGAGTAGTAAGGAATTCCCCCGTCGAAATATCGGCATAGGCTAGACCCCAGCTATTGCCAGCGATTACGACCGCAGCCAGGAAATTATTGCGCCGCGCCGACAGCATCCCTTCTTCCAGCACCGTACCGGGCGTGATCACGCGGATTACGGCCCGCTCGACCAGGCGACCCTGAGCTTCTGCCGCGTCTTCAACCTGATCACAAACCGCGACCGCATAGCCCTTTTCCACCAAAATCCGGCAGTAGCGATCCAGCGCATGATGGGGAATTCCCGCCATCGGCACCCGTCCGACAGTTTTGCCACCGTCCTTACTGGTTAGTACCAGCTCTAGCTCCCGCGAAACTGCGATCGCATCTTGAAAAAAGGTCTCGAAAAAGTCGCCCACCCGATAGAGCAGCAGCGCATGAGGATACTGATCCTTCATCTCCGCAAAGTGGCTCATCATCGGCGTGAGTTCATCGCGGTTCACTTGCCGATAGTCAGCATAGCGAACCTCGCGTTTGACAAGCTGTTCCGGCAGGCCGTAATTCGATTCAGCAGTTGGGGCAGTATCGCTCATTGATGGCTTCAGGCAGGCACCTATACGATAGTGATTCTTTAGTCCTCAAAAACTGGTGATTTGGGGTTGGGCGACCCAACCCCAAATCACCAATTCTTCACCTATGGTACGAGGCAGAACGTCGTCTGTGGTGGATGTAACGGGGATTTTCAGATTTAGGCTGTTTGCTTCAGCAGGTCAGAATCCAGCTACCAGCCCCAGCTACCAGCGCCACCTTTGAAGGGGCCAACAATGTCAGACGTAATCCAGCCGCCGTAGAAATCGCCCGCTTGAGACTGCACTTGCTCACCATCGACGTAGCAGGCGTCCATCCGACTCGGGTACACGGCGATGTAGTCCTTGATGCCCGCAAACTGTGGCGTGGGCGATGGGTAGTACCAGGCCGCATTTTCCGCCCGCTTATCCCCTACTTCAATCGTGTAGTAGCTGGCGGCTCCCTTCCATTCGCAGAACGTGGAGCGCGGAGTGGGCTTGAAATACTCCATTTGCACATCTTCCGGCGGCAGATAATATACCGGCGGATGACTGGTTTCGAGTACCCGCTTGGCGCGTCGCGTATCTGCGATCGCAACTCCGTTAAACTCAACGCGAATGTGCTTATTGGAATCTTCTAAACGAGGCGGACGGGGATAATCCCAAACCGACTCTTGACCGGGGCCAGGTTCAATCCGAGCAGGATGCATAGCTGATTTTATATTCGTAACGCTTCAGTACCCTATCTTAAAACTTGTCCCCAGGCTTCGCTTGCATGAAATTGGTCTGAGCCTGCATTTTGACCGTTTGCTGAACTCCAGATTGTAACTACAACAACCAAAGTAACCGTTAACCATCAACCATCAACCATCAACAACAAACAATCCAGACACACAAACAAAGCTTCCTTTTTCCCTACTCCCTCTCTCCCCTGCTCCCTTTCCCCCCTGCCCTTCTCCCTCACCCAAAAACGCAGACATCAACCATCCAGTCCCACCAAAGATTGAGCTAGCATAAACACTAGCCGAGATTAATTATTATGGTGGACTCTCCGGACTACTATCAGGTTCTGCAACTCAGACGCCACGCAACGCCAACGGAAATCCGACGGGCGTTTCATCGGTTAGCGCGTCAGTATCATCCCGACCTGCATCCCGATAATCCCAATGCAGAAGCCAAGTTCAAGCAAATTTGTGAAGCCTATGAAGTGCTGAGCGATCCAGCCCGTCGCCAACAGTACGACCAGCGGTATGGCCCACAGGCAAGGTCAGCATCTCCTAATATATCGGCCAAGGCAGCGGAGAGCGATCGCAACCCCGTCCATCGTCGCTATCGCCAGTGCCTCGATAAGGTGGCCGAGCATGACTATCAAACGGCGCTGCAAAGCTTGAGTGAACTGATCGAGGATGCGCCGGATTTTGTCGATGCTTACCTGACGCGCTTCCAGGTTCGCTATGAGCTGCATGACGATCGCGGCATTTTGTCCGACTTCCACCAGCTGAAGCAAATTGCGCCCAATCAAGCTGAAGCGTTTTACTATCTCGGCCTAGCCCGCTATCGGTTGGGCTACACCCAGTTTGCGATCGAAGCCTACAGTCAGGCAATTATTCATCATCGTCAATACGCACAAGCCTACTATCGGCGCGGGTTAGCTCATCAGGATTTGCAGGAAGACGAAGAAGCGATTCTCGATTTTCAGGCCGCTGTCACCCTTTTCAGCGCCCAGAAGAATCAGCTCAACTCTGATCTAGCGCAGGTTGCTCTCAATACGCTGCGGGCAAAATCGGCTAGCGCTTCAGCCCAATCGGGTAAGTCAGGCAAAGTAAAAGCAAAATCTCGGTTCCGCCGAGCAGCGCGCCCAGAGCCATCATCGCCGCCCGTCGTCACCAATCGCTTTCTGCAACTTCTATTCAGCAGTTGGTATACCGCTAGTCGCTATTTATTCAATCCTGGCGGTGGCTTGCTACCTGCCTATGCCCGCCTGAACTCGGCTCAGGCTCGCTGTGTCAGTCTCTTTCTAACTGCGATCGCATGTGTCAGCTTTGCCCTCAGCGTTTATGTCGGCAGCGACTCTTCCTGGATGCTGCTGCTCCGGCTTTACCTGGTCAGTAGCGGTACGTTTCTTATCTTAGTTGCGCTCAATGGGCTAGTGCGGCTCACAACCCGCAGCCGCATCAACAGCTCCGTTGACGTTTTTATCGCGAGTACCACCATCCTGCCGCTTGGGTTACTCGCTCCGCTGGGTGCGATCGCAACTCAACTTGATTTCAGCCTGTTTTTGGTTGTTGCCGCGTTCGCTGCTTGCCTGGTGATTTTGACTCTCTACCACGGCTACACTCAAATTCTCAACCTGACTGAACAAACCGCAACCCTTACGGTTCCCCTCGTTTTACTCTTGAGCGGTTGGGGAGCGAACTGGCTGAGCAAGCTACTGCTAGTCTGATACATTGCGGATTATTACGGTTTAGCCCTTAAGTTTCAAGTATCCTTAAGTTTGATGGCAGCCGCTTCGCTAACTGGCCTAACCTAGAAGTGTAAGCACCCACCCGGAGAGTAACGATGGATAAGACACTGCTGTCTCTCCTCATTTTAGCGGCACTGCTCATTAGCGCATTAGTTCCGACGACTGTGGTTCACCTTGGTTCCATCGTGGCCTTGGCGCTCCTTGTGACTCGTGGCTCCTGGGCAATCTTACAAGCTTTTACTATTCGTGAACAGCGGGTTCCCGAAACCATCGATCTGTACGATTAAATCAGTTTTTGATCACGTCTGTTTGATTAAAGTTAGGTTCTGATCGTCTGAATTACGGCTATAGATTGGATAGATTGGGCTGAATTGGGCTTCAAATAAGAAGGCGCACCGCGTCTTCTTATTTTTCTATGAGTGAAAACCCATTGGGCAAATTGAACCAGCGCATCGACTAAACTGGTAGGCATCTCGCCTTTCATTTGCTCATCACTATGACCCAGCCGTCACCGAAACCCAGTTTAGAAGAACGTTTAACCGATGCAGTTTTCAAGCTAGTTGTTGCTGGAAGTGGTGGCTATGCACTCTACAACCTGTATTTAGAAGACATCCCGAAAGCGGCAATTTCTGGGCTAGTTGCGTTTGGCTTTGGTTTGGCAACCAATTTCGGCCAAGGATTGATGAATGCCTTGAGTAGCAGGATGAAACAGCGGGGTGAAGCTTCAGGCAAATTTATTGATCAGCAAATCGATGAAACCGTTGATAAGACGCTGACTCGGTTAACGGGGTTCCATCGACAGTATTTAGAAGCGCTAAAAACTCACTGTCACAATCTTAGGGTGGAAGGCTATAAAGGGCGTTTGCCGCGACTGGTCTTGGAAGAAGTGTATGTGCCGCTGCGGGTTCATTCGGGGACGACGCGCAGTGTTTCGCTGCAGCGTGGCAGTTTAGCCATTTGGGATTTGCTGCCCAAGATTCATCATGCCGATCAACAATTTCCAGAACGATTGCTGGCAGTGATTGCCGATCCGGGCTATGGCAAGACAACGCTGATGCGGTTTTTGACGCTGAGTTTTTCCAACCAGTCGTATCTGCAGCACACTGCTAAAGAACTGATTCCAATTCTGCTGCTGTTTCGGGAGTTCTATCCGCGTATTCAGTCGGTCACCCAGCCAACGCTATCGCAGTTGATTGTAGACGAGGTGCAAAAGTTACCCCGCTGCACGGAATTGCGTACATCTGAGCCGTGGTTTCGAGATCAGCTCATGCAGGGTAAGTGCTTGGTGATGCTGGATGGGCTAGATGAAGTACCGGAAGCTCAGCGGGAACAGGTGAGCCAGTGGGCAAATTGGCAAATGCAGAATTATCCCAGCCAGTTTATTCTCACGTCGCGTCCGCATGGCTATAACAGCGACCTGTTTGAAGGGATGCAGCGGATTGACATTTTGGATTTCAACAATGATCAGAAGCGCCAGTTTATTCATCAGTGGTATCGCTTTATCACGTGGGAGTTTACGTGGAGACGACATCTAGAAGACAGTCGCGCTAAACCTGACCCCAAAAAGCATCTCTCAGCAGAACAGGTGAGGGCCGAAAGTGATGCAGAAGCTAAGGCAGCAGCAGAAAATCTCAATCGTCAACTGTTTGCAGATCGCAGTTTAATTGATCTGGCGAAAAATCCGCTGCTGATTACGATTATTGCGGCCACCCATGAGGCGAGTGCACAGTTACCGAAGCGGCGGGTGCATCTTTATCGAGAGATTTTTAAGCTGCTGCTGGAATATCGCCCCAATCGCCGGGAGACACGGCTGACGATTCCCAATGCGGAAGATAATCAACTGATTTTGCAGAAGTTGGCGCTGGAACTAACGGAGGCTGGGAAGACGCAGTTTTCGCCGCAGCAGGGGGCGGATTGGATTGCACAGCGCTTAGCTGATGTGTATCCCAAAGAGGAGTTTACAGCTAAGCAGTTTTTGCAGGAAATTCAGCAGGTTTCGGGTTTGTTGGCTGGTGGTGAGGGCTATCTGTATGAGTTCACCCACAAGACGTTTCAGGAATATTTGACGGCAGTGGAATTGAGCGATACCAAATGGGGATATCGCAAGATCATGGAGCAGTTTGGTAATAAAAATTGGGAAGAGGTTGTTTACTTCTTTGCAGCGTTGGATAATCCGACGCTGTTCATAGAGAAAGCACTACGGAATCCAACCAATCGTTACATGCTGGAATTGGCACAGCAACTAGCGAACGAAAGTGCTGTGGTAAGTACTGAATTAAAACAGCAATTACTAGATACGTTGCAGTGGCAAGAACCAGAATCAGCAGAAATCCGCTTAGAGCAAAGATTCCGGAACTTAATAGCTTTAAGTGAAACGATAAAAATTTCAGAATATATTACATGGGACGAGTATCGACTATTTTTAGCGAGTCAACACAATGAACAGTTCCACTCTCAGGCAACAATGTATGCCATTCGTACTATTCAGGGAGTTGATCCAGTTGTAGATATAAGTTGGGAAGATGCGCAGTGGTTTTGTGCGTGGTTGTCTACGCAGTCGCATCTAGCACCAGATGATGGGGTGTATAATTACCGATTACCAACGGTTGAAGAATCAGAGGAATCAGCAAAATTGCCACATCCCGTAGGGGCGAATGGCCATTCGCCCCTACCCGACCCCAAAATAACCCGGCAACCATGGACAACCGACCCCAATCGACCCGGCAATGCTCTGCGTGTTGTGCGGCAGCGGATTCCAGATCGATATCGGGAGCTGGTGAATTATTTAGCTAGCGGCAGTTGGAAAGAAGCCGATCAGGAAACCGAT
Source organism: Thainema salinarum CENA647 (assembly GCF_057732415.1). Classification (NCBI taxonomy): domain Bacteria; kingdom Bacillati; phylum Cyanobacteriota; class Cyanophyceae; order Leptolyngbyales; family Leptolyngbyaceae; genus Thainema; species Thainema salinarum. The sequence goes on along the minus strand of NZ_JBYJZJ010000022.1, from coordinate 3,184,805 downwards.
ACGCTGATGCTGCAGGCGATTGGAGAAGAAGCAGTACAACGGGGTTATCTAGAACTAGAGGAAATTCGTAACTTTCCCTGTGAGGATCTGCTGCTGATTGACCAACTGTGGTTAAAATTCAGTGGTGGTAAATTTGGCTTCAGTGTTCAGAAGCAAATTTGGGTACAAGTGGGAGGAAAGCTGGACTTTGGGGAGGATGAAGATGCGGCAAGAGAGGCGTATCGCAAGATGTGCGATCGCAACGGGTGGCGAGTAGCCGAGGAATACGTTCAATACTCTGATGTGACTTTCGATACATCAGCACCCGGAGGACACCTCCCTCGTTTGCGCATCAGAGGCCAGGGGGGCCGAGGGCGGGGGAGGTTGGGAATTTTGTTTTCTCTTCTCTCGCATAGGTAACGAGACTTGTAAACTTTAGCAGATAAAGGCTTCAGTCCGATCCAAAAGATTTATTTCCGGCTGTTTTATCACGCTAAAATAAGTGTTTCAGTCAACCGTTACCTGGCACCCGTCACCTCGCCAGCACAAATTGCTGCGCGACCGTCTCAATTTCATGCAGCTGCATCTGCCAATTTTTTCTAATCGATAAAATAAAAAGACTGGGAAATGCTTCTCAGTCTTTTCGTGAAATTAACGAATTCTCATCAATCTATTAGTAATCCGTTTCTTCTTCGTATTCAACCACTCGCTTACGTTCCAAGTTAACTGGCGGTCGATCCGAGGGATTGGATTCCGGCGTTTTCGCCTCGCCCCATACGTCCTCCGTCACGTCTTGATAATCCGATTGAGCCGGAGTTGCAGGCTCATCATCCCAGTTGCTTTCTTCCTCGTCCCAGTTACTCGCTTCATTCTGGGGCGGATAATATTCCGGCTCAGCCGTATAAACGGGTTCCGGTTCCGGATAGCTTGGCGGTGGTGGCTCCATCTGCTGGCGACGCTGCATCGGTTCCGGCTGCGGTTCCCAGCGTGGCATCGGCTCAGCATATTCCCGCTCCCGCTCCATCCGAATTGGCGGCGCTTCCCGCATCGGCGGTGCTGGCGTTTTCAAACCTGTCCCCAACTGATTTGCGGGCGGCGTTGGCATCATATAGTCGCCCATGTCATCACGCTCCCAGGGCGGAGCGCTAATGCCTAGTCGTTCCAGAATGCCGACCGTAAGCTGCACCATCTTGTCTTCAGCGCCCTCGAATACGATTAGGCGATCAGGGCCGCTGCTGACGACTTGATCCACGGGTAGCTCATAGGTGCTGACTACCTGATCCGGAATTTGGGGATAGCCAACCGAAGCGATAATCAGCGTTTGCAGCTCTCCGGTGGCCACATCAAACTTGAAACCTCGTACTCGGCCAAGGGGTTCTCCATTTTCAGTAATCACCTCGCAGTTGATCAAGGTATTATAAACCTCGACCACCATCGGGTCTTCCAGAATCAGGTCGTCGTCTACTAAAATTACGTCCCCGATTTGGCGGATTTCGCTGAGGGGCATAATCTGCATCGCGTTAGATAACACACCCGACAGCATGTTCTCTCGGAGGCCCAGAGCAACTACCTCTTTGCGATCAATATCTACCCAGATCTGACTCACGATGCCCAGACGTTTGGCTCCGTCTCGGGTAACAACCTGAGTGCCCAATAAATCAGCGCGGTAGCGAATATATTCTGATGCCATGTCCGAGTCCTAACCTCGAAATTAATCCTCTAAGTCCGTAGCTGGCTCAAAACTGGGGAAACGCTCCGACGAGGTATATCCCTCCGGCTTTGAGCAGTAAGATCTTGTTACCTATAATTCCACAATTTTACAGAACTACACAGAAGCTTTCTCTTGCTGAAGGCTAATTCCCAAAACTTGGGTGTATGCCCCGCGAGCTTGAGTGACGCCAATTGTGCGTTCTGACGATTCAATCATGGGTCGCCGCAGGCTGACAACAATAAATTGCGCTTGTTGAGCCTGGTGCTTGATCATTTTAGCTAATCGCTCTACGTTTGCCCCATCCAAGAACATATCTACTTCGTCAAACGAATAAAACGGTGACGGACGGTAGCGCTGCAGCGCAAAGATAAAGCTGAGTGCCGTGAGTGACTTTTCGCCCCCGGACATGGAAGCCAATCGGCGGACGGGCTTGCCTTTGGGATGGGCAATCAGGTTCAAGCCACCGCTAAACGGATCTTCTGGATTTTCCAGATCCAAATTACCGTCACCATCGGACAGTTCAGCAAAGATCGCCTGGAAGTTAGTATTCACAGCATCAAAGGCTTCCCGGAAGGCTTGACGGCGTAGGGTAGTGAAGTTTTCCACCCGCAGTAACAGCTCCGTCCGTTCCTCTTCCAGCGTGGTCAGCTTTTGGCTCAGGTCTTCCAGGCGGGCTTGGGTACGGTCATACTCTTCCAAGGCCAGCATGTTGACGGGTTCCATTGCCTCCAATCGCCGCTGCAGCGATCGCAGTTCTTTCTGTAGTTCTTCCAAGGTTAAATCTTCAGGAATCTCCGGTAGCGGTTCGGGCAGTTCTGCCCGCTGAGCCGCTAGCTGTTCCACCAGTTCCGCCAGTTCCTGCTGGCGCTGCTGCTGGGATTCCGCTAGTTTTTCCTGCTGCCACTGGAGCTGCTGCTGCTGGGTTTGCTGATCCCGCAGTTGCCGCTCCTTCTGATCCCGCACCGCTTTTTCGGAAGCCAGGGTTTTGTCTAATTCTGCGATCGCACGCTTTGTTTCATCAATCCGCGCCTGGAGCTGCTGTTGCTGCTGGGTCAGCTCAGTGGCTTGGGTAATCTGCTGAGTCTGTTGAGCGCGAATTGCTTGAATCTGGGCTTGGCCCTGCTGGATTTTTTCCTGGAGGCGCTGGGTTTGATTTTCTAGATCTTGCGATCGCTGTTCAGCACTCCGTACAGCCAATTGGCGATTGCTCAGTTCGGTTTCCAACTGCCGCACTGCCGCTTGAATCTGCTGCCACTCGCTGTGGGTTTGCGACTGTTCCAAATCAGCTAGCACCTGGCGCTGCTGTTGGAGGTCAGTTTCCAATGCAGGCAAGTTTGCCTCTAGCTGCTGGAGTCGCTCCTGCGCCTGAGTTTGCTCCTGGGTAAACTGAGCCAGTTGAGCCTGACCTTGGCCTTGCTGCTCGGTTAACTGCTGAATTTGGGTATCGAACTGCTGCACTTGCAGTTCCAGTTCACGGTGGGTTTGGCGCGCTTCCGTGATGCCCTGGCTGTATTGCTTAACCGCTGCCGCCGCCTTGTGAATCGCGTTTTCGCAGCGGATCAGGATTTTATCGATGACCGCCAGTCGCTCCCGTAGCTGCATCGCTTCCTCGGATTCGCCCGCTTCCACGCGGCCAAAATGCAGCGTTCCCTGACGAGCGTTGATGCTGCCGCCCGTCATTGCGCCGCTGGTTTCCAGTAGTTCCCCGTCCAAGGTCACAATCCGATAGCTGCCCAGATTGCGCCGCGCTTCGGCGATGGATTCAAACACCACCGTGCCGCCAAATACATAGGCAAAGACCTCCTGATAGCGGTCGTCGCACTCAATTAAGTTCTGGGCATAGTCAATAAAACCCTCGGGACGCTGCCATGCCGCCACTTCTTGAAATCGAGGTGGGCGAATTTTGTTCAGGGGCAAAAATGTGGCTCGACCCGCTCGCTTTTGCTTCAGTAGCTCAATCGCCGCTGCTGCCACACCATCATCTTCCACCACCAGATGGCCCAGTCGTCCCCCAGCCGCAATTTCCAGCGCCAGTTGATAACGCGGATCAACCCGACCCAGTTGCGCCACTAGCCCACAGATTCCCGGCAGCCCCGTCTCCAAAATTACATTGGTGGCACGAGTACCCTGGCTTTCTTGCATGGCCTGAGTTTGCGCTTCCAGCTTATCCAACTGTCGCTGCTTGTCCCGCTGCTCCTGGATCAGGCGCGTCTGGGTTTCTTGCTGCACCTGGAGTTCCTGCTCAGCGGCAGCGAGAGCCTGAGCCAAGCCCTGCACCGTATTTTGCGCTCCACCAAGCTGATTGTCCTGAATCTGCTTGCGCTGGCCTTCCTTGACGCTCAGGGTCTGAGCCAGTAAGCCTAAACTCTCGGTCTGCTCCTGAATTTTGATCTGAAGCTGATTGGTACGTTCCTGCAATCGCGCCTGCTCTGTTCGCTGCGGCTCAATTGTGCTGAGCAACGACTCAATCCGGTGGCGTAGGTGAGTTTGTTCTTGTACCCATGCTTCTGAAGTGGCTGCGATCTCACTTACGGCTTCCCGCCGCTGCTCTAGCTGCTGCTGCACCTGGTCGCGCTCAGCCTGGGCCGCTAGCCGCTGCTGTTCAACCTGGCGCTGTTCCTGGCCAATCCGCTCAATCTGCTGGGTATGCTCTTGAATCTCCTGCTGCGTCTTGGCCAGTTGCTCTGTCAGCTCTTGCTGCTTGGTTTTCCCCTCCTGCTCCTGCCGCTGAAGCTGGCGCAGTTCCGCCTCACGAGTTGCCAGGGCGGACTGGAGCGCCAAATGCTCATCTTCACCCAGCGCTTTGACGCGGACATTGAGCTGTTCCAATTCCGCACTAGTTGCTTGAATCGTGGCCGACAGCGCCGCAAGCTGCTCCGCTAGTTCATTTAATGTTTTACGGCCAGCTTCTAGCTCTCTCTGAATCCGCTGTTCCCGTTTTTGCTGCTGCTGCCACTCCAGCACGCCTTCCCACTGAGCTTTTTCTTGCAGTTTCGCTCTTAGCTTTTGATATTTCTCGGCTTTAATTCGGTCTTGGGCCAAGCGATCGCGCTGGGCAATCAGCTCTTGTTCGACGATGCGGAACCGCTCTTCGCGTTCTTTAACCTGATCGAGTTTGGAACGCGCCTGGTCAATTTTGCGATCGAATGCCGCCACCCCGGCTAGCTCATCGATAATCGTGCGTCGCTCACGGGGATTCATCGAAATGATGCTGGTGACATCCCCCTGGAGAACAATGTTGTAGCCTTCTGGATAAATGCGGAATCGCTGAAGCTGCTCATGCAGTTCCGTCATCGTACAGGGTTCGCCGTTGATGTAGTAGTTCGACGTGTACGTTCCCTGCTGCGTTACCCGCAGTCGCCGCGTTACCGTCCATTCTGCTGCGGGATCTGTAGAGCTTTCGTCGTCGGAATTGCCATTGGATTCCGAGTCAGTATCGGCTGACGCACCGTCAGCGCTGTGACCATTTTGCGAGTGGCCATTTTGATGTCCATTCTCCTGCGCCAACGATTCTGTTTCTGATTCAGCCGATTTCAATCCTTCAGCGTTACCTTGATCACGTTCCAGCGCTTCAATATCCCGCAGCGCATCAATTTCGTCGCTAATATCAAATGTAACCGTCACGCTCGCTTCCACTGTGGAACGGCTACGGCTTTGATTTTGGTTGACCAAATCCGGCAGACGTTCCGCCCGCATCCCCTTCGAGCTAGACAAGCCCAACGCGAACAGCAGCGCGTCCAAAATATTTGATTTTCCTGACCCATTTGGGCCAGAAATCACTGTAAACCCAGGCAAAAACGGCACTGACGTTTTGCCGCCAAAGGATTTAAAGTTGCAGAGTTCGACACGCTTAACATGCACGAGGGGGCAGCACCTCTCCGCTCAATAAAGTACAAATATACCACCCAGTTTAACGGGTGACTCATATTTTATTCACAAATCCCCAAAAACTCCGATAAATTGGTCAAAACACATTAAGTAACGTAAAAAGAGGAGCAAGGGAGTGGGGAAGATGGGGAGCTAAGGGAGTAAGAGGTTATATAGTCGTAGCCATTTCAATTGCGACATGATTGAATGTTGAAACGTTATTTAGAGTTTCGAATGTTTTAGCCCATATAGTTACGGCTGTACTTTGCTGCAAACACTTTCCCTCGACTCCCTTTACCCTTTAACAACCCTCTACAGCCCCTTACAGCCTCTACATTCAATACCCCATCAACTGTGCCGCCTCATTAAAAAAGCTCCGCGCTAATCCCCACGTCACCAAGATTGCCGTCAATAAGTCCGCAAAGGTCAGCATGAACAGAATTAAAAGCTGATACAGCGCCGCATCCATTGGGTCAGCTCCACCCAGAATTTGCCCCGTGATAATGCCAGGTAGCTTGACAATGCCGACGATCATCATGGCGTTGATTGTGGGAATCAGTCCGGCTCGTATCGCCTCGCGGCGATATTGCGCGATCGCAACTTGAGGTGCGGCCCCCAAGCTCAAATGCGTCTCGATTTCCAGCCGATTATTGCGCAGGGTGCTAAATAGTCGCTCACCTGCGATCGCAGCTCCATTCATGGCGTTACCGAGGACAATTCCGGCTAAGGGAATAAAGTACTGCGGTTCGTACCAGGTATCAGGGCGCAGCACCGTCAGATTGGTGTAGGCCAGCGTTAACGCCGTTGCCGCCAATAGTGAACCCCAAATCATCGGCAAAAAGCGGGGAATCTTCTTGCTGATCCGGTTACGAGTGACCAAGGCCGCTACTGACAACATCACCAGCACGACCAGAATGACCGCAACTGGGTTCCGCCACGCAAAAACAACCGCCAGCACGTATCCCACGGCCAAAAGCTGCGCAGTGGCCCGTACGGTAGCAATGATCAGATCCTTCTCCAGCTCTAGCCGCTGCCAAAGGGAAAGGCCAACTGCGATCGCAATTAAGCCAACGGCCCAGGTTAACCGCACAGCATCCAATTCAATTAGCACAATTCTGTTCCTAATGTTGTTTCAAATCAGTTTTGATGGTTATGTGCTACTCTTCGGGCGGCACATCAACCATCAAAGCCCATTAAAACAAAGCTGACAGACTACCAGTCGAGTTTCTCGTTTTAAGATTTTGCCCTAAAAACAGTGAGAACAGGATACACCGGCATCCTGCTCTCACTGCGCTTTCGCATCTTCACTGGTTCCTTCATCTTCATAGGATGTCGAATTCGGTTCAGGCGGTTCATCTGGGGCGCTTTCAGATCCATTTTGGGCTGGCAGTGATGAGTGTTCTAGCTTGAGTTCTAGGCCTAACGCCTCATATTTTTCGCGGAGTACGGCTTCTAGGCGGCGAATTTCCTCTTTCTCTTTCTTCAGATTTTCTTCTAACTGCTGAATCTGATCCCGTCGCGCCTCTGTTTCCAGAACCCGCCGACCAATCTCTTGGCTCTGCAACGTAAGAGATTGACGCCACTGTTCCGCGCGCTCAATTTCTTCCTGTAGCTGCTCTGGCGTAATGCCAATAGTTAAATACTCACCAAGTGTCTGCACGATCCAATCGGTTGCATCCCGCAGATTGCTGACTTTATCATCGTCAAGATCCAGGAGAACCAGATTGCCTTCATGTAGCGCATTTGCATCTGCTGCGGAGCAAGTTTCAGCGGGTTCCACTATTTCCCATGCATATTTGGATCGCTGACGAGCCAGCAATAACAGCTCTGCTTTGCCCAGCAAAGTTTTTCGTTGTATGCGAGCCAAATGCAGCATTGACAATAATCAAACCAAACGTTAGGGGAACCTAGAGAGAATATACTCTTCAACCATTGAACAGACAATGTTAAGCCGTATTAAGCTTTGGTAAACCTGTTCCTTGTGCAGACAAAGCTAGAACATATTAAGTTGAAAATCTGAGATTGGCATTATTCTCTAGACAACTTTTTTATTTTCAGCCTATTTAATCCTGTTCTGCTGGCGACTTGCCACTATTTTTCCCATTACGCAGGAAAAAGTCGCGATCCGAAAATTATGTGTCTTTGTTAAGGCTAAATCAAAAATCCAAATTAACTGTCATGGCTCACTCATGACACACAAGCATCATTACGATATACCTACTGCGACCTAATTAAGCGACACCCTTGGCAGTCAGACTACGGTATGACAACCAAAACGCGATTCTACCTAAATACGGGTCTTAGCGATTGATTCGTGTTCCGACTCAACTTCCAAACCAACAATCAACCGACCGATATATAACCGTCGCCACGTTGGTCGAGACATCTATGAAATCCAACATTTGAACGTTTTCAGAGTTTTCCAACGCCCTAATCAATGTGACTACTACTGCCACACGATTCTGATTTCCGTGAAAGGCTCCCAGCACAGCCCTCCACGGAAATCAGAGAAACAATCATTCGAAATTCCCGGCTTGGATTCCGAACTGCATCCAGATAACAGCCTATAGACGCGCTAGTCGATCGCGGAGAATCTCAGCTTGCTTTTCAGCTTCAGCTAATGCGTCCCGTGCACCCTGCACCACCTGTTCAGGAGCCTTTTCAACGAAGCTGGCATTGCCTAACCGTCCGGATAGGGACTTGATCTCTGATTCAATTTTACCGAGATCTTTCTCTAGCTTGCCACGCAGAATCGAAACATCGACCACACCGGATAGTGGAATCAGCACCTGTACAGTACCGACAACGCCCGCAATCGTTTGCTGCTGGGGCGCGTCGTCAGCAGATTCTAAAATCTCCAACGTTTCGACTTTGGCCAAATCCTGAATGTAGGTTTCAGTTGCTGCGAGGATGTCGCGTTCGTGGTTGCGATCGCTCTGTAAAACGGCTTTCACTTTGACTGAGGGTTTAATCCCCGCTTCGGCTCGCAGATTTCGCAGCACTCGCACTGCACCGATCAGCAGCTCAAACTGTTCTTCCAATTTTGGATCAACCCAGTCGGCTTTGACCTCTGGATAGGAGGCCAGAGACAGAAACTCGGCTTCATCTTCCACTTGATTGAGCGTGTGCCAAATCTCTTCCGTAATGTGCGGCATGAAAGGATGCAGCAGCTTGAGAATGCCGTCCAGGACAAATCCCAGGGTTTGCCGAGCCGCCTGCTTCGTGGCCACATTGTCGCCGAACAGTCGTGACTTGACCAGTTCAATGTACCAGTCGCAGAAGTCGCCCCAGGTAAAGTCGTACAGTTCCTTGGCTGCTTCGCCCATGCCGTAGGCATCCATGTAGCGGCGGACAGTATGAACCGTTTGGAAATAGCGCGACAAAATCCAGCGATCGCTCAGTTCTAGTGCCTCTGGATGAGCCGTCGGATCGCCAAGCTGAGTGGGTGGTTTGCCCTCCAAGTTCATCATCACGAATCGAGCCGCATTCCACAGCTTGTTCGTAAAGTTACGCGAGGCTTCTACTGAAACGGACTCATCTTTCTCACGGTCATACTCCAAACGAACATCCTGTCCGGCTCCCGCTACTTCGCGAATCAGGGTATAGCGCAGCGCATCGGTACCGTACTTGTTGATCAGCAGCAGGGGATCGATGCCGTTGCCCTTGGACTTAGACATCTTCTGGTTGTTCTCATCCCGCACCAGACCGTGAATGTAGACCGTTTCAAACGGCATTTTGCCCGTAAAGTGTCCAGCCATCAGCGTCATCCGGGCCACCCAGAAAAAAATAATGTCGAAACCCGTAACCAGTGTGGTAGTGGGATAGTAGGTTGCTAAGTCCTTCGTCTGCTTTGGCCAGCCCATCGTCGAGAACGGCCACAGCCCCGAGGAGAACCAGGTATCGAGTACATCTGGATCTTGCTCTAGCTGTACATCAGCCCCAAATTTGGCCTCGGCCTGTTTACGGGCATCGGTTTCGTTCATCGCTACGATAAACGGTGTGCTATCGGTAATTTCGCCGCCTGTTTCACTTACGGCATACCAGGCCGGAATCTGATGTCCCCACCAGAGCTGGCGAGAAATACACCAGTCGCGCAGATTCATCAGCCAGTCGCGGTAAACCTTCGTCCAGCGCTCCGGCACGAAGGCAGGTGAGTGCTGATCTTCCAAGAATTGCAGCGCCCGACTTGCCAAGGGTTCAATTTTGACGAACCACTGGGTTGAGAGTAGCGGTTCAACCGGAACCTTACCGCGATCGCTATAGGGAACCGAGTGGCTGTAGTCCTCAATGCGAACCAAGAAACCCTCAGCGTCCAGCCGCTTCACGACGTTCTTCCGCGCTTCAAACCGATCTTGGCCCTGAAAATCTCCCGCATTCTCATTCAGGGTGCCGTCCTTATTCATGATCGTGATCATGGGCAGGTTGTGGCGCTTACCCATCTCGAAGTCGTTTGGGTCGTGGGCTGGAGTGACCTTGACGCAGCCGGAGCCAAATTTCGGATCAACATACTCATCGCCAATCACCGGAATCTCGCGGTTCATAATCGGTAGGCGCAGAGTTTTGCCGATCAGGTGCTTATAGCGCTCATCCTTGGGATTGACCGCAACTGCCGTATCGCCCAGCATCGTCTCCGGTCGCGTCGTCGCTACTTCCACGTAGCTAGAGCCATCGGTGAAGGGATAGCGGAAATGCCATAGATGGCCCTGCACTTCCTTGTTTTCTACTTCTAAATCGGACACTGCCGACTGGCTGGCGGGGCACCAGTTGACCATGTAGTTGCCGCGATAGATTAGCCCCTCGTCATAGAGCTGATTAAATGCAGTCAGAACCGCCTCCGATAGCCCCTCGTCCATCGTGAAGCGTTCCCGCGTCCAGTCCACCGACACGCCCAGCTTACGGAGCTGATTCACAATGGTGCCGCCGGATTCTTCTTTCCATTCCCAAGCCCGCTGCAAATAAGCATCGCGTCCGACCTCTTCACGGGTTTTGCCCTGCGATCGCAGTTCGTTATCCAAAATTGTACTTACCGCAATGCTGGCGTGGTCAGTACCCGGCAGCCAGAGAGTGTTGCGGCCCTTCATGCGGAAATAGCGCACAATCGTATCGATCAGCGCATTCTCGAAGGCGTGGCCCATGTGCAGGCTACCCGTCACGTTCGGTGGCGGAATCACCACGCAAAACGGCTCACCGGGCGCATCCGGATCGGCTTTGAAGACTTCACGGTCTTCCCAATAGCGCTGCCATTTGGCTTCGGTTTCAAAGGGATCGTACTGGCTGGGCAGGTTGGGAATGGTCGCAGTCATAGAACGTTCGCAGAACAGTTAGTTAATAAAGATTAGCAATCAATTCAAACATCTATAACGTTATCGGAAATCGGCCAGAAAGCCCACGTCTGTTTGAGGAAGTAAAGCGTGAGGAGTGAGAAGTTTTAAGTTTTGAGTTTTAAGTTTTGAGTGCTGAGAACTGAGTGGTAAGAATACGCTTTACTCCTCACTCCCTCTATAGCCGAATGGCACTGACATAAGAGAGCAAAAAAGGCTTCAAGCGCCTGATTTGTCAGAATCAAACCGTTGAAGCCCATAACCTTGCCTCTATGATGCCGAATCGTGCGGACGTTCTCAAGGCCAACTATCAGAGCAGCATCGGTCTACCCTTTGCTGAGATGCTGCCGGAAGCAGAGATTGAAACTGTGCTGAGCGAGCAGGGAATCCGATATCGACAAGTCCTCTACACTCCCATGGTCGTCCTGTGGAGTTGGCTCTCCCAAGTGCTGGATGCCGACAGCAGTCTCAGCCATGCAGTCAAGCGAGTGGTGACCTGGATGAGCGTGTCGGGATTGGAGGTGCCCTCAGCCGATACCGGGGGCTATAGTAAAGCACGAAAACGCCTTCCCGAGTCGATATTTCCGCCCCTGTTCGAGCGGGTGGTGAGGGCGTTGCAGCGCCAAGTCTCCCCAGAGCAACGCTGGTGTGGCCGTCCGGTTAAAGCCTTTGATGCGACGACGGTCTTGATGAGTGACACGCAGGCCAACCAAGCCGAGTATCCTCAACACAGCAATCAGAAAGAGGGCTGCGGCTTTCCGATTCTCAAACTCCAAGTGTGGTTTTGTGTCACCACGGGAGCGGTTATGGCCGTGGCGATGGCTCCGTTGCGGGTGAGTGAATGGCGTCTAGCCCGCCAACTCTATCAGAAACTGCGCCCCGAGGATGTGGTGGTGGCCGATTCAGCCTATGGCACCTATGTAGATTTGGCCTGGGTCGCCCGGATGGGAGCCGATGCTGTCTTTCGCAAGCATCATCAGCGCCGCTGCGATTTCAGACGGGGCAAAAAACTGGGCATTGGCGATCACATCGTCCGCTGGCAGCGCCCGAAGCAATGCCCTCAAGCCCTCAAGCCGCAGGAGTTCGAGGCTCTGGCGGCATCCATTGAGGTGCGGGAAGTGTATCTCTTCATTCAGGTTCCTGGGTTTCGCCCGACCAACTTTGTGGTGGTAACGACGCTACTCGATCCCAACCGCTATCCCAAAGCTAAACTTGCCGAACTCTATCAGCTCCGCTGGCAGGCCGCCGAAGTTAATCTCCGGCATCTCAAAACCACCTTAGCCATGGAGATGATTGCTGCCAAAACACCCACCATGGTGAGCAAAAGTATTTGGGTGCATCTGTTGGCCTACAATCTGCTTCGCACCCTGATGTGGGAGGCGACAGCCGACGGCGAGGTCGGGGTGTTGCGAGTCTCTCTACAAGGTGCTCGGCAACAGTTCAATCACTTCCGGCCTGAGTTGCTGCATCTAGCTCCATCCGAACGACGGCGAGGCTACCAGGCCTTGTTAAACGTGGTGCGAGAGTTGGTGATTCCGTTTCGACCCAACCGTTCAGAACCCCGAGTTGTAAAGCGCCGTCCCAAACCGTTCCCAAGAATGCAGGAACCTCGCTCCGTCTTGAAAGCCAGGTTGCTAGCTTGATACAGCTTATGTCAGTGCCATTCCTCTATAGCCCTCTACAGCCCCCCTTCCAAATAATCGACCCCACCGCTTCAAATCTCCGCAAAAAACGTTCCATAGGCTGGCAGCTTTACTGTGTCACCTGCAACTTCAGCAGCAGGTTCTCGGATGTGAAATACACGCTTCAAAGGGACACCATGCAGTTCATACTGGGCTGAGCGATCGCTAATGTTGAAAATACACAGCAGGCTTTGTTCCGCATAGCCCCGCTCAAAGGCGAGTAGTGGTTCCTCCGCTTCCAGCAGATTGAGCTGACCAGCTTCTAAAGCGGGTTGATCCTTGCGCCAATGCAGGAATTTACGCCAGGTATTCAGGATGGAATGGGGATCGCGGTGCTGACGATCAACGGCGCGATCGCAGTGGTGATCCGGTACTGGTAACCACGGCTCACCCGTCGTAAAGCCAGCATGGGGCGCGTCCGCTGTCCAAGGCATCGGCGTCCGGGAACCGTCTCGTCCCACGACATCTGGATAAAGCGCTTTACCAAAGGGATCACGGATTTGCTCAGGGGAAATATCTTCTGGAATCTGCGCCACTTTTAGCCCCAGTTCATCACCCTGATAGAGACAGAAGGCACCGGGTAAAGACAGCAGCAGCGCTGCCATCAGGTGGTAGAGCTCCTCTGGGTAGGGATTACCGTTGGCGTCTTTGCTTGTCCACTGCGATCGCAACCGACCGTAGTCATGATTACCGACAATCCAGCAGGCTCCTCCGGTATCGAAATGCTCCACAACTCGCTGTAGGACGTCGTGCATGAGCGTTGCTGTCATTGGTTGATTAACCAACAGCCCGCTGTGGTAGGCCATGTGGAGCCGATCTTTGCCGTCTACATATTGGCTGGCCAACTGGATGGAGTCTTCGCACAGCGTCACTTCTCCCAGCGTCATCACACCCGGATATTGATCCACCAACTCCCGAATCGGCTTGAGCAGATCCAAGGTTTCCTGACGGTTGAAGCTGTTACACAAAATCTGATCGGCGAGCGGATTATCAGGCGGCACACCATCGGGGGGAGAATCTTTTTCAGGCCGAGTTGGATTATCTCGCAGTTGTTCGTCGTGCAAAAAGTAATTGACGGCGTCAATTCGCAATCCGTCAATTCCAGCATCTAGCCAAAATTTTGCCCGCTCCAAAATTGCATCCACCACGTCAGGATTATTCCAATTCAAGTCAGGCTGACTGGCTAAAAAATTGAAAAAGTAGTATTGTTCACGCTGCGGTTCCCATTGCCAAGCGCTTTTGCCGATGAATGACGACAGCCAGTTATTGGGCGGCGAACCATCCGGTTTCGGATCGGCCCAAACGTACCAGTCTGCTTTGGGATTATCTCGGCTCTGGCGGCTTTCTTGAAACCACGGGTGCTGGTCGGAGGTATGATTCCAGACCTGATCGAGAATCACCTTTAGCTTCATGCCGTGGGCAATTTCTAAAAGCTGCTGAAATTGATCCATCGTGCCAAACGCTGAGCCGACGCACTGCATGTCGGTAATGTCATACCCCAAGTCGTCCATCGGGGATTCACAGATTGGCGTTAGCCAAATGGCGTCAACATTGAGGCTGGCAACGTAGTTCAGTTTTTCGATGATGCCGTTCAGATCGCCTTTGCCGCTGCCCGTTGTATCAAAAAAGCACCAGGGCGAAATCTGATAAATAATTGCGTTTTGCCACCACTCGCCATCGTGAACCGCGTGGTTCGCATCTTCCCACTGCCACGCTCGTCGGTTAATAGTAGCGCTACGCCACCATGCTTTGTTTTTTGACTGCATATTCTCTTACTACCAGTTCTACACGTTAGCGCTAAGGGTGTGTTCAGTGCTGAGTCTGAGGATTAACCCAATCAAATCAAGCGCTAAGTAGACTCGCTATGAAGTCTGGATCATCGTGTAGTAAAGAGAGCTAGTTCACACTATTCATGTGATATAAATTGCGATCGCACTTAGTCTCTCTATAGTTAGAAACCAGTTAAGAACCACAACTTACAGCCGTTTTCGAATTGCATCCAATAATAAATGCCCAAAAAACTAAACAAAAAAGGGCTATGACACGCATAGCCCCCGCTTGTTCTGGAAAGAAACGGTTTTTGAATTTGAGGATTGATGGGAACTGCTCGCTTACAGCTTTACGCCAGGAATCTTATTCAGCCGAGCTGCAATCTTTTGGGACAGCTCAGCATAGCTGGTTTCACCTGTGAGGACTTGACCCATGCGCTTGGTGGCAGCGGGACGCTTCAAGCCGACTTTGTAAGCGATTCCGGGCACCTTGTAGAATAGGCCAGAGATTTTCTTGGCGGTGTCTAAATTGCTGCCCCACTCACTGTTGAGGGTTTGCGTATAGCCTTCCAGAGCACCGCTATTTCCGGCCAGTGCTGCATCAATCGCTTCAGCCGCTTTCACACCGCTAAACATGGCCGGACGGATGCCTTCACCGGAGAGCGGATCAACCAGGGCGGCAGCTTCTCCAGCCAGCAGTGCGTTTTGGGTGTGTAACGGTCGCTGTTCTTGCCAAAATGCGATCGGGTGACGATGAAGTTCGCCTGATTCTAATCCTAAAAAGGCAGCATAGTCTGTCAGTGGCTTTTGATAGTCGCTGGGCGCTTTGCCCCGGAAAGCGCAGGCCGAAACGGAGTAGCCATCTGCTTTTGGGAAAGCCCATAGGTTGCCGCTTTTCACCAAACCAATATCGAAATGAGCGGTGGATGAACTTGCGCCTTTAATTTCCAGTACCTCTGCGTCTGTCGGTTCGGGCAGGTTGAACCCGAGCCACTTCGCCATCGGCCCTTTGGCCCCGTCTGCTGCGATCAGGTATTTCCCTTCTACGACGCCGTTCGAGGTAGTAACTTGCCAGCGGTCGGTGCTGAAGGAAATCCCAACTACTTCAGTGCGATCGCGCAGTTCTGCTCCCTTGGCTTGAGCCTGCTGTACGAGAAAATGATCAAACTTATCTCGCTCAACCATCCACATCGGTTCTGCGGTCGTCAATTGAGCTTCAATGGGATCTTTACGCTGCCAGGTGTAGCGCACCTGATCCACCGTGCAGGAGATAACCGGACTGAAATCGAAATCAAACCACTGAGCGACAACAGGTGAAACACCGCCGCTGCAAGGTTTGTATCGGGGTAGTGCAGCTCGTTCTACTAGTAAAACTGAATGACCTTTTTTCGCCAGATGATAAGCGGCTGATCCACCAGCAGGGCCTGCGCCTACGATAATACAGTCAAACATAGGGGGAGCTTCTCTCACGGGATAAAGGACAGATACAGCGACAGATAGCGCATGTGCTTGTCACAAAGTAACCAAAGCAGAACCGAAAATTGCAGCTGAACTGGAGAAATTCATCGAGTTTTCATTTGTTTGGAAGGAGACAAACAAATTCTTTGAGATACGCTCATATCTTGTACCGTACCAAATTTGTTTTATAGCGATAGCTATATTGGTTAGAACGCGCGGCATCGCCGCGCTACAACAACGTCCGTGTCCCAGCTTAGCTGGCTACAGCTACATCACAATGAACTTCAGTGTATACAGTACACAACAGAGTAGGATTTTGTATAACAAATATCAAAAGAGATACAAACTGAAACCGATAATCGGCGTACATTATGCTTGCTTTGAGAACGCTGTTGTTCATTGTTGAGATATTGGAAGACTATGACTCATCATTCCCGCGATCGCATTTATTTCAAACGGCGACAGGTTTTACAGGGAGCGGCAGGTTTTAGTGCAGCTCTATTACTGTCCAAGCTGACGGGTTGTGCTACAACGACAGATACTGGCGCAACGACCGATACAGGTGACGGTGCAGCGGCTTCGTCTGGACCAATCAAGCTGGGTCTAGTGGCGGCAGTCACTGGCCCATCTGCTGTCTCTGGTGAATCGATTACGCGGGGATTAACTATTGCGCTAGAAGAAATCAACGCCAAGGGCGGCGTGATGGGTGGACGACCCTTAGAATTAGTGATTCGCGATGATGAGTCTACCCCTGCCAAAGGAGTCGCGGCGGCGCGGGAACTGATTGAGCAAGAAAAAGTGGCGCTGGTATTTGGTGGACTAGATTCTCCGGTTTCGCTGGCGATGCTGCCTGTGTTCCATGAGCTACAGGTACCCTACATGGGCGTATGGGCAGCGGCGACGAACATTACCCGCAATGAGTTCGACCCTAACTATGCCTTCCGCGTCTCGGCTAATGACAACATCGTGGACAGCTATCTGCTGCGCTACGCCAAGAATGAAATCGGTGCCCGCAAAGTCGGCTTAGTGCTGATCAACAATCCCTGGGGTGAGTCAAACCAGGCGGGTTTTGAAGAGTGGGCACCGAAATACGACATCGAAATTGTTGGCATTGAGAAGTTTAATGATGGCGATACCGATATTTCGCCGCAGTTGGGTCGGCTTCAGGATGCTGGGGCAGAAGCGCTGCTGATGGTGGCTAATGCGGCTCCTTCTGCCCAGGCAATGAAGTCGCTAGTCCGGCTCGGTTGGGATGTGCCAGTTGTTTCCCACTGGGGACCAACTGGCGGACGATTTCCAGAACTGGCGGGTCAAGAAGCGGCTGACCGGATTGTGTTTATGCAGACCTATAGCTTCTACGATGCAGACGATACGCTCTCAAAATCGGTCATGAGTAAGTTACAGGAAAAGTACAACGTGTCCGGGCCGCAGGATATTATCGCGCCTGTGGGAACCGCCAACTCCTATGACGCGATGAATTTGGTGGCGCTGGCCCTCGATACCGCTGGCAGCACCGACGGGCCGACGCTGCGAGAGGCATTTTACAATTTGCCGACCTATGAAGGCTTGATCAAAACCTACGAGCAGCCTTTTTCTCCGGATAACCACGATGCTCTAAATGAGGATGACTATATCTTGGTGCAGTGGAAAGGTAATCAACTGGTGCCCTTTAAGGGATAGGCGCAATGTGGTCTCAACTGATTTTGTCCGGTATTGCCGTCGGTAGCCTGTATGGGCTGGTGGCTTTGGGGTTTCAGATTACCTACGCTGTTTCCAACACGATGAACTTCTCGCAGGGCGCATCGGTGATGGTGGGGGCCGTGCTGTGCTACAGCCTCAACATCACATTGGGCGTTCCGGCTTGGTTGGCGGTGCCGATTACCCTAGTTGCCAGCTTTGGCCTAGGGTTACTGATTGAGCGGTTCGTCGTGCGCCCCTTTGCCGAAGGGGGATCGAGTAGCTGGCTGCTGACCACGATTGCCTTGGGTATCATCCTGGAAAACTTAGCCATGCTCACGTTTGGCAAGGAAACGCGGGGCTATCCTTCCGCCTGGGCCGAAACGCCAATTCAGCTCCTGGGATTCGGTGTCTTTCCGGTCGAACTGCTGATCCCAGTCGTGGGCTTAGCGGTTGCGATCGCACTTCGCCTCTTATTCAATCGCACCCTCTTGGGTAAAGCTCTCCAAGCCGTCAGTGAGAGCCACAGTACAGCGCGACTGATGGGCATTCCGGTGGAGCGGATGATTGCTTATACCTTTGGCATTTCTACGGCTCTGGCGGCTTTGGCTGGGATGCTAATTGCTCCGGTCAGCAACGTCTCGGCCACGATGGGCATACTATTGGGGCTGAAAGCATTTGCCACTGCTATTATCGGCGGTTTGGGTAATCCCTGGGGCGTGATGGTGGCGGGAATTATCTACGGACTTGTCGAGTCCGCGGCGGCGGGTTTGCTGGGCGGCAGCTACCGCGAAATTGTTGGTTTTGCGGTGGTCATTCTCATGCTGGCGCTGCGGCCCTACGGTCTGTTTGGCCAGGCTCAGGTGAAGAAGGTTTAAAAATTCAGAGTTCAAAACAACATCATGAACATTCGCGGCTGGATCGGAATCGGGTTATTGGCAGGTGCGATCGCAGCCACCCTGCTGGCCCCCAACACCTACTACCTCTACACCATCGGCATGATCGCCATCACCACAATGGTGGCGGTGGGACTGAATATCCTGGTGGGGCTATCCGGTCAGATCTCGATTGGTCACGCGGGCTTTTTTGCCATTGGCGCTTACGTTGCCAGCCTGCTAATGCTGGATGTTGAATGGTCATTTCCCCCAGCTGCGATCGCGGCCATTGTGGCAACCGCTGGCACAGGTGCAGCCCTAGCAGCTCCCGCTCTGCGCGTTACAGGGCCATACCTGGCGATGGTGACGATTGCCTTTGGCATCATTGTCGAACGGGTGTTAATCGAGTGGGTTGGACTGACGGGTGGCTTTGGTGGCCTGAGCAGCATTCCTAAGCCCGTGCTGTTCGGACTACAGCCTGCTCTGAAAGACGTGGTGCTGATCGCCGTCGTCATTGCCTTTGGCTCCCTCTGGTCGTTCGATCAGCTCAAATATCATCCCTGGGGCAAGGCGTTTCAAGCCGTGCGCGATGATGAAACAGCCGCTACCTCACTGGGCTTGAATCCTCTAGCTGTGCGAGTCGTGGCCTTTGCGGTATCTGCTGCCTTCACGGGTTTAGCCGGAGCCTTTTTTGCCTCCACGATTGGCTTTGTCAGTCCCGACAGCTTCACCCTGCACCGCTCAATCTTGTTTCTGCTGGTCGTCATTCTCGGCGGCATCGGCACCGCTGAAGGCGCACTCGTCGGCGCAATTGTGCTGGTGCTGCTGCCAGAACTGATTAAAGACTTTGCCGATTATCAGCTTTTGATCTTTGGCTCCCTGCTGCTGCTGACGCTGTGGGTTGCTCCCGAAGGGTTAACCAGTCCCCTCAAGCGCTGGTTTGACCGCCAAGCTCCGGTTTATCCCCTGGAAACGCCCCCCGATATGCCGACGCTAATCACCCGTCACCACACGGCAGCAGCGTTGGACGTGAAATCGGTCGGCATTCAGTTCGGTGGCGTCAAAGCGGTCACGGATGTCAGCCTTACTGCTCAACCTGGAACGGTAACGGCTGTGATTGGCCCCAATGGCGCAGGCAAAACGACTCTACTCAATCTGATCAGCGGCTTCTATCAAACCCAAACCGGACAGATTCAGCTCGGTCAAACCGATCTAACCCGTAAATCGGGACTTGCGATCGCACGTGCAGGGGTTGGTCGTACCTTTCAAGCTACGCGGCTGTTTGATTCTCTATCCGTGATTGATAATCTGCGAGTCGCGGCTAAAGGTGCCCATCCCCGGTCAATCTTTTCGGCATTGGTGGGTCGCGGTAAAGCGCCCAGACAGCCGGAAAAAGCGCTGCTGGAAGTTCTATCTTTTGTCGGCTTCAAAGGCGACGTACACCAAATCTCTGCTAACTTACCGTTTGTCGATCGGCGACTGGCGGAAATCGCCCGTGCGCTGGTACTGGGGCCACAGTTGCTGTTACTGGATGAACCTGCCGCTGGTTTGAGTAAAGACGACAAGCAAGCTCTGGCGAGCCTAATTCGCCGCATTGCCAGTAGCGGCATTCCCGTTATCCTGATCGAACACGATATGGATTTGGTGATGGATATTTCCGATCAGGTCGTCGTGTTAGACAGTGGCGATCGCATTTGTGTGGGGCCACCTAAACAGGTGCAGCAAGATCCAGACGTTCTAGCCGCCTACTTGGGCATCGATTCGCCTGATCTGACTCGTCCTGCCGTTGTGCAACAGCAACCTTTGCTGCACATCCACCAGTTAGTTTCTGGCTATGACAAGCTGCAGGTGCTGAAGGAAATTGACCTGACGGTGAATGCAGGTGAATTAGTCGCGGTGATTGGGGCCAATGGCGCGGGCAAAAGCACCTTGATGAAGTCGGTGACGCAGCTGATCCAGCCTTGGTCAGGAGAGATCACCTTTCAAGGCCAAGCGCTGACGGGAATTCCAGCCCATGACATCGGCAAGCAGGGCATTGTGTTGGTGCCGGAAGGTCGCCAGGTATTCAAGGAACTGACGGTGATTGATAACTTGCGACTGGGAGCATTCAATCGTCAGGATGATCAGATTGAGCTGGATATCGCGGCAGTACTCGATCGCTTTCCCCGTTTACAGGAACGGCGCAATCAAAAAGCGGGTTTACTTTCGGGTGGCGAACAGCAGATGCTCGCCATTGGTCGGGGTTTAATGGCTCGCCCTAAACTGCTGCTGCTGGATGAACCGTCTTTGGGTTTGGCTCCCAAACTGGTAACTGATCTCTATGCAACGCTGGCTCAGCTACGCGATGAAGGCATGACGATTCTGCTAGTCGATCAGATGGCAGGCTTGGCGCTGGCGGTTGCCGATCGGGCTTACTTACTCGAAACCGGGCAAGTGGTGCAGTCGGGAACCTAACCGGGTGACAAGCGAGTTCAGAACCAAGGTGGACAAAGCTTTGAGAGAATAACAGAGGCAAAGAAATAGGGAGCCTTGAGCAGACTCCCCCAACCAAATATGTTTCCTGCATTCTACCAAACCACCCTCCAAGCTCATCTGAGCGACCCGCAGTATTTGACCCTGCAGCTCTTGTTATGTTTGCTACAGGCCCATCGTCAGGTCAAACTGTCAGTTTTAGCCAGTGTCTTTCCTCAACCGATTCAATATGGCAGTCGAAAACGGAACTTACAGCGGTTTTTAGTCTTGCCTCAACTGAGGGTCAAACTGCTGTGGTTTCCGCTGGTGAAATACTGGATTCGGCAAGAGCAAACCGGACGGGGATTGAATCGATCCCAACGCCGCCGCCTCAAACAACTGAAGCATCAAAAGTATGGCTACTGGATTCTGGCGATTGACCGCACTCAGTGGAAAGGGCGAAATATCTTCATGGTCTCTCTGATCTGGGGCACCCATGCCCTGCCCCTGTATTGGGAGGTCTTAAAGCAAAGCGGCAACAGCGACCTTCGGACTCAAAAACGACTGCTAAAAGCCGTTTTCCCCCTGTTGAAATCCTACCCCGTCTTAGTGCTTGGAGACCGAGAGTTCCATAGTCCAAAACTAGCTAAATGGCTAGACTCCAGGGGCATCATGTTTGCCTTGCGGCAGAAGAAAGACCTTCATTTTCAAGTGAGTGTGCAACAGGAGTATACCGTGGTGAAAGACTTGGGCATTCAACCCGGCATGAGACAGTTCTATCGGGGCATCTTGGCCAACAAAGGCGATGGGTTGGGTCCCTTTAATTTGGCGATCTATTGGAAACGAAGCTATCGTAACAAAGGCCCGAAAGACCCCTGGTATATTCTCACCAATCTGCCTAATTTGAAGCAGGCCATTGAGATCTATCGCTGTCGCTGGGGCATTGAGCAGCTCTTCAAGGACTGTAAGACTGGGGGCTACAACTTAGAGGACACCAAGGTCAATGAACCCCGATTTTTAGCCTTGCTCTTACTCATTGCGATCGCGTACAGTTTGGCCACCCTACAGGGGCAATGGATGCGGCAACTCCGCATTGACCACTATGCTGGACGTATTCAAAAACACCAAGATAAAACCTTGCGACACAGTGAGTTCAGCTTGGCTCTCTATGGGCAACGGTGGACGTATGGGATGGAACTGTGGGCCAATCAAGCGTTTCAGTTGATGGCGCTCAAACCCCACAAACGCCTCTATTTTCAGCGGGGTCTCCGTGCCCTATCCTTGATGCAGCAAGCTATCTAGCTATGTTGTCACCCTTTCAGGTCGGGAACAGGAGCGGAGCTTCAGCAGGATGATCAGGTGATGAGGGCGTATTTAGGGGCGTAGAAGTGAGGTGTGAGGCGTGAGGGAGTGGGAGGGTAGGAGAGTGAGGGGGCAAGGGGGCTTTGGGGCTACAGTTGTTGAGAATGAGAATTAAGGTTGCGCGGAATGCTCGGGCTGTGTGGCGGATACGTGGGTGATGATGGATTCGACAATTTTGATCAGGCGGCGATGGGCTAGGTTTTGAATGATTTGCTGCTGCTGTTCGGGTGAGTTTAATCGCAGCGGCTCTAGGGTTTGGAGCGTAATTGTGCGGTACTGGCAGGCGAGGAGAATGGCTCGTTCGTCTGGTGTAATTGGCAAGCAGGCGCGGGGGCAGTCTAGCTTGAGGGTTGTTTTACCGAGCGGCGTAATGCTGAATCGCGTGACTTCAATGGTGTAGTTAACTAGACCTAGCTGCTGTAGGCGGCGACAAATGCGATCGCGCTTCGCAGCAGAGGTTTTAGGATTCGGTTGAATTTGGTCAATGGAAGCAGTTTGATTTGGGCATGCGAGCAGTTGCTGCATAAACTTACGCTCAACAGCAGATAGCGTTACGGGGGCAGCGGAACTAGCAGTTGAGGGTTTCATACATAGCCGTAGCCATTTTAGTTAAGACATTAATCGAACTCTAAAACCGTTAGAACGTTGCAACGTTCTAACGGTTTTAGAGTTTTCCGCGTTCTAACCAGCGTAGATATAGCAATAACTCAACACTCTAAAGGCGAACAAACATACTCTTTCTCCTATCAAACCATCATGATTGCCTCACATCAAGCGATATACGGGTGAAAGTTACAGAATTTTTCGATAGCGTGGAGTGTGACAGCTGAGTCCTCTGCTGGAAACGACGCAATATGATTTTTTTAGAGCTTTTAGCGATCGCAATTGGTGTGGCTGTAGCCGGAACCCTGATGGTCGTTGGTTTAGTAGAAGCTCCTTGGCCTGTGCTGTTGGTATTGCTGCTGGCTGGGTTGTATTCTCTACAGCGCTTATCGACCCAGAATGAGGCGCTTGTCAACATGATGGCAAAGCCGACAGTTGAAAAAACGGCACCTGAGCCTACGGAACATCAAGCTAAAAAGCTCGATTCTACAAAACTTAATCAGGTCGTAGCCAAGCAAGTTGATATGCGATCGCAGGATCAAATCGCAGCGGTTGCGAGTCAGGACACGGAAGCCGATCTCAAGTATCGCGGCGTTAGCTATCACCACGAGCAATCAGCGCTAGAGGCTTCTAGTCAAACAGCTAATCAACAAAATGGCGACTCTTCAACGCCCGTCAAAGGCAAATATCGTGGCCGAGACTGGCAGAGATTGACGGTCTTCGCAGATGAGTCTCAGATTCGCCCAACCGTTCGTTATCGCGGTCATCGGGTAGCCTCATTCAACCGATCTGATCCGTCAGATTCATCTTCAACAGAGTCTAAGTCATAGAATTTGGCTCGAATCTTTTATAGAACAAAGGAGTTGCGCAGCGCGCAACTCCTTTGTTCTAAGTTCTAAGTTCTAACGTTCGATCGGGTCTCAACCAAAACGGCAACGGCTGCCTACTAATCGCTAGGCGGGCACAAATAAAGCGTCTTCTAGACGAGACAGGGCTTTATTTAGATCATCATTCAGGATTTGCACATCAAATTCATCTGCGGCTTCGATTTCAGCTTGGGCTGTGGCTAAGCGACGTGCGATCGCAGGTTCAGAATCCTGGCCTCGACTGCGAATGCGCTGCTCCAATTCCGCCATCGACGGTGGACAGATAAAGATTCGGTAGGCTTCTGGAAACGTAACGGCAATTTGACGCGCACCCTGTAGTTCAATTTCGAGTACGACCCACTTGCCTTCCTCAACTTTTTCTAGGACGGGGCGCTTGGGTGTGCCGTAGCAGTTACCCGCAAATTCGGCCCATTCCAGCAGTTCATCGTTCTGAACCATTTGCTGAAACTGCTCGCGGCTGACGAAATAGTAGTGTTGACCATGCACCTCGCCGGGACGAGGAGCGCGAGTGGTTGCTGAGGTGGAAAGATAAAGATCGGGATGGCGTTGCAATAGCGATCGCAGCAGCGTTCCTTTGCCAACGCCACTGGGTCCGGTAAGTACGATCAGTCTGCCCTTGCTCATGATGCTCCGCTATTCAGGTTTGCCAGTTCAGATTTGTGGTGAGAAGACGAATAAGCCGACAGATAGAATCCATTGGTGCGATCGCACCGTTGATTTGCTTCAGTCTGTCGGCAAAATGTATACAAGTTAACTTATTTTAATCTTTTTCTTCCCGTTTGCTAAGATTTGGCCCCCGAATGACTCCAAATTGAGCCAATGGGGTGCTGACGAAATATTGACTTTATTGTATTCAGTTTTATTCTGATGGAGCGTCTTTACTGATGACAAAGCGATGGGCAACGGTTTCAGGCTGAATCGCGGAGAGAACAACATGGCCAGAGTCCGTAATAATCACCGCACGGGTACGTCGTCCATAGGTCGCATCAATCAGTTGGCCACGCTCTCGTGCATCTGAAATGATTCGCTTGATGGGGGCCGACTCTGGACTCACAATGGCAATTACTCGATTGGCAGATACGATGTTGCCAAATCCAATATTAATGAGTTTGATATCCATATATTTATAGGCGTCCTGTAGTCGCCGAGTCGATTAACAGCTAAGTCGCTATTTTGATTTTGAAAAAGTTTTTGGGTATGCCCCGAAGACAGGATGTTCCCTCTACTGTAATCAATGTAAAAAAATCGATGGCGAAGAAACCAGCCAATAGTCGGAAGTTTCTGTGAAATTTGTAAATTTATGGCGTTTTAACCCCAAAAGTGGCCGAGAGAACATTCTGTGCCGTTAGAAATACCTGATCTGCCGAATCTGCGATCGCAGATCAAGTATTCGTCGCTAAGCTGAGATTTAGTGATCTGTGCAAACTGAAACTGTATGCCGCCTGACGATTCCGCCGCCGAATTTCCGATTCAAGCGACTCCTGGCCGTGACTTACAAAAACGCGATCGCAATGAGCCAGGACTAGCCCCACTACTGCTGACGGTTGTGGAACTTGTACGGCAGTTAATGGAAGCTCAAGTGATTCGCCGCATGGAGGCCGAGCAGCTCAGTGAAGCCGATATCGAACGCGCGGCTGAGAGTTTACGCAAGTTGGAAGAGCAGGTGGTTCAGCTCTGTGAGATTTTTGACATTGATCCAGCCGATCTCAATATCGATCTGGGCGAATTTGGGACGCTGCTGCCGCGACAGGGCGCGTACTATCCTGGTGAAAAGTCAGACAGCCCCACCATTCTAGAACTGCTGGATCGGCTATTGCATACAGGTGTTGTTGTGCAGGGAGATTTAGATCTGGGCTTGGCTAACATCAATTTGGTGCACGCTAAGCTGCGCCTGATTCTTACATCTCAGCCCATCGAACCGCCTACGACATCCTTTCCGCGTCCGCCCTTACTTGAAAGCAACGATTAAAAATGATCTTGCGGTCGGTATGGTACATACCGACCGCAAGATCATTTCAAGTTGTCAGTTCGTCCGCCTAAGCGTCCTTTTGGGCACTCGTTGACTTGCTGGTAGAAGACTTCTTCGTGGTGCCCTTGGTTGAGCTGTTGGTCGAACTCTTCTTAGCCGTTGAGCTTTTCTTGGTCGTCGAGCTTTTCTTAGTGGATGTACCCTTTTTCGCCGTTGACTTCGAGCCACTGGACTTGCGGCTAGAGGTGGACTTGGAGCGGCCTGATTTTTTGGTTGCCGCCTTCGCAGCTAGCCATTCCAGCGCCTCCTCCATCGTCACCTGCTCCACTTCCTTCCCTTCCGGAATGGAGGCATTGACCTTGCCGTGTTTGACATAGGCACCATAGGGACCGTTGTAAATATTGACGGGTTCCTTATCTTCGGGATGCTCCCCCAGCTCTCGCAAGGGGGTAGCTGACTTTCCGCGTCCCCGCCCTCGCTTGGGCTGAGCCAGCAGTTCCAACGCCCGATCCAAACCAACCGTCAGGACATCGTCTTCCTTCTTCAGTGAGCGGTAGTCTTTGCCTTCTTTACCCTGGTCGTGTACTACATAGGGGCCAAAGCGACCCAGCCCAGCCTGGATTTTAGCGCCCGTTTCCGGGTGGAAACCGAGTAGACGGGGCAAAGACAGAAGACCAACGGCCATTTCCAGGGTGACATCGTCTATGCCGGTGCCCTTGGGCAACGAGGCACGCTTGGGCTTGGGCTGTTCGTCAGTCACGTCTCCAAGCTGCACATAGGGGCCATAAGCACCAATTAATACGTAGATAGGCTCACCCGTTTCGGGATGGAAGCCGAGTTTGTCTGGGCCTTCGGTCTTTTGCCGCAGAATCGTCTCGACCTGTTCCGGATCGAGATCGGCTGGCGTGACATCTTTAGGTACCGAAGCTTTGACCGTTTCGCCCTCATTGTCAGCTTCAACGTAAGGGCCATAGCGACCAATCCGAACTTTGGCTTCTAAGTCGGCTAGCTCCACCGTGCGGGCTTCATTCGGATCAATTTGATCTTCCCGCAGCTTGACCAGGTTCTCTAGTCCTTCATCCCCCAAATAAAACTGGTTGAGGTAGGGTAGCCAATCGGCTTCGCCCGTGGAAATTTCATCTAGTGTCTGTTCCATCCGAGCCGTAAAGCTAGGATCGACCAAATCAGGAAAATTCTTCTCCAACAAAGAGGTTACGGCAAACGCTGTGAACGTTGGTGCCAAACTGTTGTTGGCCAATTGAGCATAGCCGCGATCGATGATCGTGCCGATGATGCTGGCGTAGGTACTGGGACGACCAATGCCTTCACTCTCCAGCATTTTGACCAGAGACGCTTCCGTATAGCGGGCAGGTGGCTGAGTTTCGTGGCCAACAGGTTCCAGTTCAGTACAGGAGGGATGGTCGCCTACTTTCAGAACTGGCAAAACCACTTCCTGATTTTCAATTGCCGCATCGGGATCATCCGAACCTTCCACATAGGCGCGGAAGAAGCCAGGAAAGTCGATCCGCTTGCCGGACGCGCGGAAGCCTGCATTGTCCACTTCCAGATGAACCGTGATGTGGGTTTGACGCGCTTCGGCCATTTGGGTGGCGACTGTCCGCTTCCAGATTAGGTCATAGAGCGACAGCTCACGACCGGATAAGCCTGTTTCTTGCGGACTACGGAAGGTGCTACCCGCCGGACGAATCGCTTCGTGCGCTTCCTGAGCACCCTTGCTCTTGGTAGCGTACTGACGAGATTTGGGGCTGAGGTATTCCTTACCGTATTTGCGCTCAACACATTCGCGAGCGGCTGCGATCGCTTGTTGGGACAAATGCACCGAGTCGGTACGCATGTAGGTGATATAGCCTTGCTCGTAAAGGTTTTGCGCTGTCCGCATGGTTTCTCGGGCGGAAAGGCGCAGCTTGCGGTTCGCTTCCTGTTGCAGGGTTGAGGTGGTAAATGGCGGTGAGGGCTTACGGGTCGAGGAGCGCTCTTCTAGATTAGCGACGCTCCACACGCCGCTTTCCAGCCGTGCCTGTAGGGCGCGAGCCTGTTCTTCGTTGAGTAGAACAACGTTGCGACCTTCGGGAATTTTACCTGTGGCTTCGTCGAAGTCGCTGCCGTTGGCTAGTCTGACCCCATCCAGGGTCGTCAGCTTCGCTTCAAACGGAGCTTCATCTTTGAGCAGAGAGGCTTTCAAGTCCCAGTAGGAACCTTTGCGGAAGGCGCGGCGCTCCCGTTCTCGGTTGACCAGTAGGCGAACCGCTACCGACTGAACGCGACCAGCCGATAGTCCCCAAGCAATTTTCTTCCACAGCAGCGGCGACAGCGTGTAGCCCACCAGTCGGTCAAGAATCCGACGGGTTTCCTGCGCTCTGACCAACTGCTCGTCCACATCCCGGCAATTTGCGATCGCATCTTGGATCGCTTCCTGGGTGATTTCGTGGAACACCATGCGCTTGATCGGCACCTTGGGCTTCAGCAACTGGAGCAAGTGCCAGCTAATGCTTTCGCCTTCTCGGTCTTCGTCAGTCGCCAGCAGTAGTTCATCCGCCTCTTTCAGCGCTTCTTTCAGCGCCTTGACCACTTTCTTTTTATCTTTGGGTACGACATAAATTGGCTCAAAATCAGCCTGGGGATTAACCCCAAGCTGTGCCCACTCTTCCTTTTTCACAGCCGCTGGAATTTCGCTGGCTGACTGAGGCAAATCTCGGACATGCCCCATTGATGCCTCGACACGGTAGTTCGAGGGCAAATAGTTGCGGATGGTACGAGCTTTAGTTGGCGATTCGACAATGACGAGCTTTGACATGGAATGGTGACGTTTTAAGGCAACGGCATTCAGCGGGATTGAGGATTCAAGAATCTAGCAGCAGATTCAGCGAGATGACAAACTGTGACTCTATTCGACTGAGAATTGAATCAAGCTATGTCTGATCCAGCATGAGCTGTTCGTTACTCGGTTGAATGACCCCTGGGTGTCATTCATCTGCAAGCTGCGAGCAAACCAACCAGCATCTATCGCTGTTGAGCATGCGGCAGAATGCAGCGTATCTCAGAGAATCCTCAGAATTAATAACTCAGAATTAATAACATTGATAGCAGATCGGTAGCAGACCTGACTCAATGCCAGGGTAGAGCAATCTGAACAGGAGTAAACCAATTAACCATCTCTATTAGCTGTAATACAGCGTTTAATCTCTGTGGGTCTAATTCCCCGTGGCTTGCCACGTTAGTGGTAGCGCGGGAGTGCGTCCCGAAGGGCAAATTCCGTAATGCCCCGTCCGCTTGCGGCGGGGATAGGAATTTGAGCGCCCCGCGAGATTTACTGGCCGATTGACAACTTTAAGAGTTCAGCAGAGTTCAGCCTTGCTTAACGCAGTGGTAATTAATCCTTTTATAGCGGATTCCTTCCAGATGCAAGGTCAGGAAATCCGGCACTGCACCTTAAAGTTCCCTAAAGAATTGGGAAAAAGTCAGTGCTGTGCAACGATTCTCATCGTTTGGCCGCGATAAATAAACGCGATAAATAAAAATGATGAAGCCAGTCAGAATCCCTAGTGGGATGACATTCCTCTATAGTCTGGGCAAGGATTACAAATCGCGTTAATATTGCCCAGTAGGATGCCAATGTGAAAGATTATTACAGGCAGCCGATTTGGCAGCGTTAGCTCGTTGGAACGAATATGGAATTTGTAAATATTTCCTCGGCAACTCTCAATGCGGGCAGGATTCTGCCTGAGGGAATTGTAATTATTACACTCTTGATTGTGGTCGTAGGCGATTTAATTGTGGGGCGATCCTCGTCTCGCTGGACACCTTATGTTGCGATCGCAGGTCTCTTGGGTGCCGTGGGTGCCCTTTATTTTCAGTGGGACGTTAGCAATCCCCTTTCGTTTTTGGGCGAATTCAATGGCGATGCGCTTAGCGTCGCCTTTCGCGGCATCATCGCGCTTTCCGCAGCGGTGACAATTCTGATGTCGATTCGCTATGTCGAGCAGTCGGGGACTTCGCTAGCCGAGTTTCTCTCGATTTTGCTAACCGCAACGCTCGGGGGCATGTTCCTGTCCGGCTCAGATGAGCTAGTGATGGTGTTCGTCTCTCTCGAAACGCTCAGTATTTCCTCCTACTTACTCACGGGATATGCCAAGCGTGATCCCCGTTCCAATGAAGCCGCGCTCAAGTACTTGCTGATCGGTGCGGCCAGTTCGGCCATCTTTCTCTACGGTGCTTCCCTCCTCTATGGCCTATCCGGTGGGGAAACCCGGCTAACTGAGATTGCAGCCAGCATTTTGGCAGAACCGGGAGATGTCCCCATCGCCCTGGTGATTGCCCTGGTTTTTGTCATTGCCGGGATCGCGTTCAAAATCGCAGCAGTGCCTTTTCACCAGTGGACCCCCGACGTATACGAAGGTTCTCCTACACCCGTAGTCGCGTTTCTATCTGTGGGTTCAAAGGCAGCAGGTTTTGCGCTAGCGATTCGTCTCCTGGTCACGGTTTTCCCGCTCGTATCCGATCAGTGGCACTTTGTCTTCACGGCACTGGCCATTCTCAGTATGGTGCTGGGCAACGTGGTGGCACTAGCGCAAAACAGCATGAAGCGGATGCTGGCCTACTCCTCGATTGGGCAGGCAGGCTTTGTGATGATTGGTCTGATCATCGGTACGGAAGCGGGCTACGCCAGTATGGTGTTCTACCTGCTAATCTACCTGTTTTCCAACCTGGGCGGATTTGCCTGCGTGATTCTGTTCTCGTTACGCACCAATACCGACCAAATTGATGCCTACAGCGGCCTCTACCAGAAAGATCCGCTACTCACCCTGTGCTTAAGCATTTGCTTGCTGTCACTGGGCGGTATTCCACCGCTAGCAGGCTTCTTCGGTAAGCTCTACATTTTCTGGGCTGGCTGGCAAGCAGGCGCTTATGGCCTGGTTTTAATCGGCTTGATTACCAGCGTTATCTCGATTTACTACTACATCCGCGTCGTCAAGATGATGGTGGTGAAAGAGCCGCAGGAAATGTCAGAAGTGGTGAAGAATTATCCCGAAGCCCAATGGTCACTACCTGGAATGCGTCCGCTGCAAGTGAGTCTGGTACTGACGCTGATTGCGACTTCAATAGCCGGAATTCTGTCGAATCCACTGTTTACCTTTGCCAATGACTCTGTGGTCAAATCGTCTCTGTTTCAAGCAACCTTGACACCTCCATCCGTTGAGGAGCCTGTAGCGGCTGATGCTGACACGATGAAGGCTACAACCACCGATATTTCGATGGAGCTTTAGGCGGAATGGATTGGTTGATAGTTAGTCGTGCGGATGAAGGATGCAGTTCGCTTTTGATCCTGTAGCCCAGCACGGCAATGACTCAGCCTTTGGATATCCAATAGTTTTTGTAGAACTTTTCAATAGTTAACTCAATAATCAATAGAGGACTGTCTCGCTTGAGCACAGTCCTCCTTGTTTTCAGCGCTTTGTTAAATCCGTCATCATGACTCTAGATAAATTTCAACCCTTGGCCGCGATCGCAGTTACCCCTGCCGGAATTCAGCGGCTCTCCTCAGTCTGCCGTGGCGCTGAGATCCCGCTATTCACCTCATCTGAATTAGCTGCTAGTGAAGTATTTCCGGTGCAGGCGTATGAAGCGGATTCGTTGCGATCGCACTTGGCCAACATTTGGTCAGACTATCGGGGGTTTGTCTTTTGTCTCTCGACGGGTGCAGTTGTGCGGCTGATTGCGCCGCTGTTGGAGCATAAATCAACTGATCCCGCCGTAGTGGTCGTGGACGAAGCAGGCCAGTTTGTGATTAGTCTCTGTGGTGGGCATCAGGGCGGCGCAGACCAGCTCACTCAGGTTTTGGCCCATCAGCTCCAGGCGGCACCTGTGTTGACCGGAGCGGCCAATGCTCAAGGATTTCCAGCGGTAGATACCTTGGGTGAGCCGTTTGGCTGGCAGCGCGGCAGTGGCAACTGGACGCAGGTGAGCGCGGTTGCGGCTCGTGGTGGCCAGATTGAGGTACTACAAGAAGCGGGAACGGACTGGTGGCGGACAAATTTGAGCGATCCCCATCCGTTTCAGTTCAATGATGAAGTCAATTCCGCAGATTCGTCGCCGCCTGAAGCGTCCGATTCCGAACCGTTATCTACTAAGCCCCAGGCTCGCCTTTGGATTAGTCCCGTTCAGCGGCAGTTTGCGCCCGATTCTGACCCACCGAAAGCGCAGTGGCATCCACGGGTGCTGTGGGTTGGCATTGGCTGTGAACGGGGCACCTCGCATGCGCTGATTGAAACTGCGATCGCAGAAGTCTGTCGGGTGAACCACCTTTCTCAATGTGCGATCGCAGGTGTGGCCACGATTGATCTGAAAGCCGATGAGATCGGCTTAATTGATACCTGCAAAGCGCATCAGTGGCCGCTGCGCTGCTTCTCAGCCAAGGATCTGAAGCAAATCGAGGTGCCGACCCCTTCCGACGTGGTGGAGCAGGCTGTGGGGACGCCTAGCGTAGCCGAAGCGGCTGCGATCGCAGCGGCCTGCGATCCAACAGGAAAATTGGCTTCGGCACCAGATGCTGAAGGAGACGATACGTTTCCGGTCGCTAGTCATCCCGATCTACCCCAAGACGCGACAGCTTGGCTGCGGGTCAAAAAGCAAATTGTGCGCGATCCCGATCAGCCAGGAGCCGTTACCGTCGCCATTGCCCAAGCGGAGCAGGAATACACGGGGCGCAGCGGAGCGCTGTGGCTAATTGGCACGGGGCCAGGAGCGCTGGAGCAAATCACGCCAGCGGCTCAGGCGGCGATTGCGGCGGCAGATGCTATTGTGGGCTACTCGATGTATATCGACCTGATTCGGCCTCTGCTGCGTCCGGGACAGCTGATTGAAGCCCGTGCCATCACGCAGGAACGCCAGCGAGCGCAGCGTGCAATTGAGCTGGCCCAGTGGGGCTTATCCGTTGCCGTAGTCTCCTCCGGCGACTGCGGTATTTACGGCATGGCCGGGTTGGTAATGGAAGAACTCCAACAGACGGGCTGGGACGGCAAAACACCAGCGGTGCAGGTCTTTCCGGGGATCAGCGCCTTACAATCGGCGGCATCCCGCGTTGGCGCACCGCTGATGCATGATTTCTGTGCCATCAGCCTCAGCGATTTGCTGACGCCGTGGCCCGTGATTGAGCAGCGGCTCCAGGCGGCGGCGGCGGCAGACTTTGTGGTGGCGCTCTATAATCCGCGATCGCAAAAGCGCACCAGCCAAATCGAAACGGCTCAGCACATTTTCTTACAGCATCGTCCAGCAACAACTCCGGTTGCCCTTGTCCGATCCGCCTATCGGGAGGATGAGGCGATTATGCTCACGACGCTGGCTGATTTCACCCAGTGCCCAATTGACATGGTGACAACGGTGCTAATCGGCAACTCCAGCACACGCCATCATGCCGACTGGCTGATTACACCCAGGGGCTACTTAGGCTTTCAATCCCCCAATTCCGAGCCAGCGGAATCAGTCCCAAAAAAAATTCCAAAATAGGGTTGACAGTGTTTTGAAGTTTTGTCATATTAATAAAGCGCTCGGGACACGGTGCGATGCATACGAGACACAGCGCAACCCTCACGCGGGTATAGCTCAGTGGTAGAGCGTCACCTTGCCAAGGTGAATGTCGCGCGTTCGAATCGCGTTACCCGCTTAAAACAAAAGGAGTCTTGCTGAGCAAGACTCCTTTTTGGATCTGAACACTTGATGAGAGGTACTCTCCCGCGATAGGTTTGACAGTTGAAATCACGAAGCGGGTTGACTTAGCCAAAGTCCGGTCGAAAGCCTACTTTATTGTTTATGCAATCCTAAGCAATAAATTGGGTTCTCATACACGGACGTGATTATAGCCATCAAGTACTGAGAAATTTATGAGAACGCTGTATTTTCTGCTGCCTGGAACCGATGGCAAGTTTGCCTGTGGTGGACTATGGGCTGAACTGAAAACCTTCCGTTTGGCGCAGCAAATCTGTTCGGCTAAAGTCGTCACCTATCGGCAGCGAGAGGCAGAGCATCCGTTTCTCCCGGACGTACTGAACGATGCATCGATTAGTCCAGACAATGCCATCTTTGTCGTGAGCTGGGGCTTTGATGTTGGCAAGCTGGTCAAACGGTTGAAGGGTTATCCGGTGGTGTATCACGCCCATAGCGCAGGCTATGGCTTTAACCTGCCCGCTAGCGTGCCGATTATTACCGTCAGCCGCAATACGCTTGGCTACTGGGGACAGCGATCGTCGCACTCGTTGATTTATTATTTGCCCAACCAAATTTCCGACGAGTTTGGGGTGCAAAACTGCGATCGCACTCAGCGCGATATTGATGTCCTGGTACAGGCTCGCAAATCATCGGCATACCTGATGCAGCAATTAATTCCAGCCTTGGAAACTTGCTGCCGAGTGTTTGTCGTCAAGTCTTACGTTGAGGATCTGCCAGGACTGTTTAGTCGGGCCAAGGTCTATCTCTATGATTCAGCCGAGTATTGGGCACAGCAGCGGGTGAGCGAAGGATTTGGCCTCCAGCCAATGGAAGCAATGGCCTGTGGCTGTCAAGTATTTTCTAGCGTCAATGGTGGCCTGTCGGATTATCTCGATCCGGGCTTTAACTGCTACAAAATCGCTGGCTACTCAACCACCTACGATGTGGATCGGATTCTAAAGGTGGTGCAGGAGAACAGTGCCCCAACGCTGCCAGCCGACTTTTTTGATGAGTATCGCACGGATAACATCCTGGCTCGACTGGAGGTAATTCTGCGGGAGGTCAACCAGTTCTTCGACCATGCGTCTAAGCATCCTGGTGATATCGCCCCTCTAACTCCCCTGCGTATCGCTCAATTGAGGGCGCGCAGACTGATAACCAAACTTCAGCAGAAAATCAGTCGGTAACAGTGATGTAACAGCAACAAGAGGTAAATAGATGGTCAAAAGTAGGTAAGTATGTGTTCCACTTGCTAAGTACTTATCGCTATCCTTGTCTAGGCTGGACTATGAATGTTTTGAATAAGCAGCAAACCCGTTTTGCCAAACTGGCTTAGCCTAATGGCTAGCGTTATCAGTAATTTTCAACCATTTTGAATACACATCAGCCACTTAATCAGCTACTTATGCCTCAGATTACCCATATCATCTATGACTTTGACGGATTGCTGTTAGACACCGAGCCGATTCATTGGCAAGTCAATGCCGATATTGCCAATCGCTATGGGAAAACGTTTGACCTGTCGGTTCACACCAAAATCATCGGTCGCACATCTCAAGATTCGGCGCAAATCATTATTGACATGCTGGGTCTGCCGCTCACCGTTGATAGCTATTTAGAGGAGCGGGACGGCATTATTTTTGATTTGTATCCACATGTTCAGCCGATGCCGGGAGCAATTGAGCTGACGCAGCATTTTTATAACGCGGGTATTCCACAAGCGATCGCAACTAGTTCGGCCCGCATGCGGTTTAACCGGAAAGTGCAGTGCTATGCGGATTGGCTCCAACTGTTTGACTGCATTGTCACGGGTGATGATCCGGCGATTGAGCAGGGTAAACCCGCTCCGGATATGTTCTTGATTACAGCAGAACGGATTCAGGCTAATCCAAAGCAGTGCCTCGTGTTCGAGGATTCTCTAGCAGGCGTCACGGCAGCTAAACAAGCGGGCATGTTCGTAGTGGCAGTGCCAGCCCCAGAGTTAGAGGCAGATTTATTTCAGGAAGCTGACTTGGTACTGAGTTCCTTAGCTGATTTTCAGCCTGAACTTTGTAATTTGCCAGCAATAGATTTAGCAGACGATGGTTACGAAGCTTCTTTAGTCAGTGGTTAAACCGTATCATTCTGTTGTCTCGGATTCGGCGGCGGCGCGTTCTAAGCGGGTTTGAACGTCATCAATGGATGAAGTAGTGGATTGGGCTTCAGCAGCAGCGCGTTCTAAGCGGGTTTGAATATCCACGGCAGAGACGTCAGATTGCTCCTGGTCGTTGGCTTCGGCTTCGGCTTCCTTTAGCCGCTCTTGTTCTTCGCGGAGGGCTTCCTCGGGGGGTGGGGCAGTGGAGCGTTCCACTCCGTCAGCCACCACGGCAGTAGAGCCGTCGGGCATGACAATAGTAGTTTCCTGGTCGGCAATGGGATTGTAGAAAAACGATCCGGTTTGCGGTGGTAGAGAGGGATCGAGGACGATATCGACGAGGCTCTTGATCACGCCAATTAGGGGAATGGCGAGAATGACGCCCAAAAGTCCGGCGATTCTAGCTCCCAGGAGCAAGGCGGCGAAGATGACGACGGGACTCGATCCGGTGAGATTGCCTAGGACGCGCGGTGCCACTAGGTTGTCTTTAACTTGCTGAACTGCGATCGCAGCTCCCACCACCTGGATCGCGAGCCACCAGTCCAGAAAGGCGACGATAATCCCCACTGTGCCAATGCCCAAGGTCGCGCCGATGAAGGGAATGACTTCCATTGCGCCAATGAATACGGCGAACAGTAGGAAAAACGGCACTTGCAGCCAGAAAAAGACAAAGCTGAGGCTGACGGCCATAAATAAACCGAGTAGGAGCTGGCCGGAGACGAACTTCTGTAAATTTTGCTGGAGCGAGAGCGTCAGCTTGGTGCGGATACTAACCGCAAACACCTGAATCAGGCCGTGCCAAACCCGCTCCCCGTCCACCAGCATGTAGAACGAGATCACTAAAATCAGGATCAGATCCAGTACGCCGTTGAACGTGCCCAGGACGAATCCTACGCTCCCTGACGCAATGCCCTGGAGCGGTTTTTGGAGCTGAGCCAGTACCTGCTGTTCTAGCAGCGGCACGTCAATTGGCAAATTGTAGTACTCACTCAGTTGCTGGAGTTCGGTCAACTGCGATCGCGCTGACTCCAGCAGCGATGGCGCATTGTTAATAAACTGACGAGCCTGTTCAATGATGATCGGCAGCAGCGTGATCCCAAGTACCACCACAAAGAATCCGGTGGCGACATAGACAATCACCGCCGCAATATTGCGTGGCATGGCAACCTGCAAGCGCTTGACCGGATAGTTGAGAATGAAGGCGATCAGACCCGCCGTAATCAAAATGCTGAGCAGTTCGCCAATATAGCTGAGCAAGTTGAGTGTGGCCCAGCCAGCCAGCAGCACCAAGAGCCAGGTAATCAGAGCCTGTTGCAGAGGTGAAAATACGCGATACATGTGCGCGAAATAAAGTTGCGATCGCAGGTTAATGTAACACGCTCGCCCCGCGACAGTCCTCTACTAAACGACATTGCTTAATTTGGATATGAATTAGGACGTGAGGCACTGTCCCCACATCCCAATTCATACCTAACATCAGCAATCTCTACTAAACGGCTACTGGTGGTAGCTGCGAGTTGGCTTCTGCCATTGCTTCATGCTCAACCACAAACACGTTGGAATAGAGGTTGGCAATTACCTGTTGGCCCTGCTGAGTCAGCGACAGATAGCGCAGGCCATCTTTGATGTAGGGATAAACGCCGTTCCAGTAGAACTTGGGATAGTTCATCCGCAGGTCGCCGGGATGCTGGTAATTCAGCGCCTTATTCACCCCTGTTTCTTCAAACTCGTAGAATAGGGCACCAATCTTCTTCAGGTAGCGCGGATCGCTGAGCTGACCAATCAGGTCAGAGGCGCGAATCAAGCCGGGATAGTTGACCGTGTCCTGATGGTCTTCGGCTTTGGGGACGGGGAAGCGAGTCAGCTCAATGTTGTACTTAATCTGTTCGGCATCGATTAGCTTATGACCACCAAAGCGCTCTTCGACGAACAGCTTGGCTCGATCGACGTGGTAGGGTGTCAGGCTGGCATCGGACGAACCGGGTGGTAACGGCACCATTTCATCGCCGCGACCCGTTGAGTAGAGACCGGGTCGATCA
Source organism: Thainema salinarum CENA647 (assembly GCF_057732415.1). Lineage (NCBI taxonomy): Bacteria > Bacillati > Cyanobacteriota > Cyanophyceae > Leptolyngbyales > Leptolyngbyaceae > Thainema > Thainema salinarum. The sequence goes on along the minus strand of NZ_JBYJZJ010000022.1, from coordinate 3,147,299 downwards.
TCCCGACAAACCCCTTTAACGTAACCAATGTCGTGGCAAACCAGCGAAATGATGAAGTGCAGCCAGTCTTCGCAGGATACCCCCCCTTCCCGGATATGCTTGCCGCGCAGAATCTCCTGACCGACCAGAGCGACCAAAATGGTGTGCTCCACGTTGTGATAGAGGGCATCGCTATTAGCAATGTTTTCTAGGGCCATACTTCCAGCCCAGGCAATGATGTCCTCATAATCAGGCTTCCAGCCACCGTACGTACGGCGATAACCGGATCGCAGCTTATCGACAAAGTTATCGATTAGGAGTTCAGTTGCATTAAACATGCTCTACGTCCACTTGCGCTAAGGGTAAGGATGAATCAAACCTTCAGGAACTAACTTTACAGTAGCCAAAATGAGCTACCCATCAGCAGATAAGAAGTATCCGTTGTTTGAGGCATTTAGCTTAAAGTGCCCAGGTTAGTCTGAAAATGATAGACAAGCTGAGCCAGTCTGTTTTTCATTAAAACGAGACTGTGACAAATTTGCTGTGATATTCGTCAGTCTTAATAGTAATCTTCCTCAGGCGAAACATTCCGTATTCAAGCGACACAACGCATTTGATCGCTTGCACCGTAGCATAGTATTTAATATTTTGTTACATTAAAAATGTGGAAAACATACTTACCGGTTGGTTATTACAATGGTGGGGTGTTGGGGAAGGGGTTTGAGGGGGTAGGGGGGCTGTAGAGAGTTTCGGAATTGGGATTGTCGAGGGCTTAGAGGGTGTCGAGGGAGTCAGGGAATTCTAAAGGGGTGGTTCAGAGGTTTTTGGATGTGAGTGGTAAAGGCGTGAGTCAAGAAATGTGCGATCGCGCCTTTTCACTACAGGCAATAAACAATGGGTGGCGAGCAAGTTCAGTGAGGCAACGTTAAGGGGGTAAGCCATGAATGGGGCGGATGCATTAGAACCAAAGCAGTCCAATCAGCAGTCAAGCAAGCAGACAGAGCCGTCGCAGGCGCATCACTTTGATGATGCAGTGCCGTCTCGGGCGTCGAAGCGGGACGGTGGGTTGCTGTCTGGTAGTCGAGGTGTCTTATTGGGTGTGGGCTTGGGGGCTGTATTAACGTTTGCAGGATTGCAGTTCACAAAACCTGCGGCTGATGAATCTGCACCTGCACCCGCAGAAACCGATCAGGTGGCAAGTCAGACCGTAACTGCAGATCGAGTCCAAGAGATTCCGATTGATCAAACCCTCAACGCTACGGGGACAGTGGAAGCAACTGATCTGCTGCCGATTGCGCCGCGTGCTTCCGGGTTGCAGGTACAGCAAGTGCTGGTGGAAGAAGGCGATGCAGTACAGGCGGGGCAAACGCTGGCTGTACTGGACGATACGGTGCTCCAGTCGCAAATTCGCCAGGCTGAAGCTCAGATTGAATCGGCTCAGGCTGGCGTGCGGCAGCGGCAGGCGGCGTTGGCCCAAGCACAGGCTAGTCAGGCAGAAGCCCAGCGCAATTTTGAGCGCTATCAGACGTTAGCGAATGAGGGCGCAATCAGCCGCGAAACACTGGATTCCAAAGTGACAGCAGCGGCAACGGCTCAGGAATCCGTCAGCCTAGCCCAAGCCGATATTGCCAATGCTGAGGCGAGTGTACGAAGCGCGGAGGCGAATTTATCTCAGTTGCGATCGCAACTGGATCAAACCTTAGTTGTGGCACCCGCCAACGGCATTATTGCTGAAAAAGTTGCCCGTGTCGGCAATGTATCCTCGGCCTCTGATCCGCTGTTTACGCTGATTCGTGATGACCTGCTGGAGCTACAGGTAAAAGTGCCGCAAACCGATTTAGCGCAAGTTCGCCTGGGTGCGCCCGTCAAAATCACCTCCAGTTCCGACCGCCGCATTCAGCTTGAAGGTCGAGTTCGGGAAATTGCGCCGTTGGTTGATGCGAATACACGGGAGGCCACGGTCAAAATTTCACTACCATCTTCATCGCTGCTGCGACCTGGAATGTTCTTGTCTGCCGAAATTGTCACCGAGCAGGGGCGGGGCTTTGCGATTCCGTCGGAAGCAGTGATGTCTGATAATAGCGGCGCATCCTTCATCTATGCACTGGATGTCAATAATGTGGTGGAGCGGCGACCAATTGAAGTGGGTGCTCGTCTGCCGCAAGGTGATGGTGATGCCCAGGTTGAAGTCCTGAGCGGCTTGGGTTCGGGCGATCGAGTTGTCGTCAAAGGGGCAGGCTATGTCCAAGAAGGCGATCGCGTCCGCGTAGCCGAGTAGTTCCCAGGTCAGTTCCCTGCTTCTTCGCCGTCCTGACCACTAGTCCTGTCCTCCTACTCCAACTCTCGCCTTCATCAAGTTCACTACCAATTCAAGCCTCCTTGCCCTCCGCTCCCCTGCTCTAACTCCAACACCCGCTGATCTACAGCGCCAGGATAAAACTGTCCAACTCTTTCTCCCCACGCTTCACCCATGTTTAACGTCTCTAACTGGTCGATTCGGCGTCCAATTCCAACCATTGTGCTGTTTCTCGTCCTCACGCTGGCGGGGATGGTGGCCTTTGGCAATCTGGGGATTGACTCGAATCCCAATATTGATATCCCTGCCGTGAGCGTGACGGTAACGCAGCCCGGTGCGGGGCCAGAAGAACTGGAAACCCAAGTCACCAAAAAGGTGGAAGATGCCGTCGCGGGCCTCGGCAATATTGACGCGATTAACTCCACCGTCAACGATGGCGTATCGACGACGGTGGTGCAGTTTCTCTTGGGCACCAATAGCGATCGCGCCACCAATGACGTACGGAATGAGATTGCGCAGATCCGCCAAAGCTTACCTGCCGACATCAATGAGCCGATTGTGCAGCGGCTGGAGTTTGAAGGCGGCGCAATCATGACCTATGCCGTCATCTCTGACCAGCGCTCGGTGGAAGAACTGAGTGACCTGATTGACCGCACGCTCAGCCGCGAGATCCTAGCCGTAAAAGGCGTTTCACAGGTGCAACGGGTAGGCGGTGTCGATCGCGAAATTCGGGTTGATCTCGACCCCGATCGCTTGGAAGCACTGGGGATTACCGCAACGCAGGTTAACGATCAGATTCGCAATTTTAATATTGACTTGCCCGGTGGCCGAGTCGATATCGGCGGACAAGAGCAGGGCATCCGAACCCTAGGCAGCGCTGAAACAGTAGAGTCTTTGCGAGACTATCAGATTGTGCTGCCGAGCGGGGGCACGGTGCCGCTTTCCAGCCTGGGTGTGGTTGAAGATGGCTTTGCCGAGCAGCGCCAGTCGGCTCAGTTTAATGGTCAGCCAGTGGTTGCATTTTCCGTATTCCGGAGCACAGGCAGCACGCTGGTTTCCGTTGAAGAAGGCGTGCGCGACGTGGTGGCGCAACTCGATCAGACGCTGCCAGAGGACATCAACCTAGAGTTAATCTTTACCGAGGCTGATTACATTCGTGAATCCTATCAAGCCTCGATTGAAGCGCTGATCATGGGCTGTATCTTAGCCGTGGTAGTGGTTGGCATCTTTCTGCGGGACTGGCGAGCTACGCTAATTACGGCAACGGCTCTGCCCCTTTCGATTATTCCTACGTTTCTGGTTATGCAGGCACTAGGTTATACGCTCAACAGTATGACCACTCTAGGTTTGACGCTGGCAGTTGGCAACTTGGTAGACGATGCCATCGTTGAAATTGAAAACGTTGAGCGCCATATCCGCATGGGCAAGCGTCCCTACAAAGCGGCGATGGAGTCTACCGCAGAGGTGGGACTGGCCGTTTTGACCACCACCGCTACCATTGTGGCCGTCTTCATTCCGGTTGCCTTTATGGGAGGCGTGCCGGGACAGTTCTTCAAACCATTTGGTGTGGTTGTAGCGGTTTCGACTATGTTCTCGACCTTGGTAGCCCGCCTGATGACACCAATGATGTCGGCCTACCTGCTAAAGCCTAAACCTAAGCAGCAGCCCAGCTTAGCGAATGGTAACGGTAAGGTTAGTAGCCAGTTGAGTGAGTCATATAGTGAACTCTCTAGTAGTCAGGCAAACGGTCAGCAAAACGGTCAGGCAAACGGTAACGGCCAGTATCCCAATGATCATGGTCAGACAGCCTACGAGGATGATTCATCCCTCACAGCTCCACCCACTAAACCGGGCCTCTATCCCTATCGTCGTCTGTTAGACATTGCGCTGCGGCATCGGTTAACAACCCTGGCATGTGCGATCGCATTTTTCGTCGGCAGTCTGATGCTGGTGCCCTACATCCCCACGAGCTTGTTTGATGGCGATGATCAGGGACTATCGAGCATTACGGTAGAAGTTCCACCCGGTTCCACAATTGAAGATACCCAAGCGGTGACGGATCAAATCACTCAGATCCTGCTCGAAAACTCAGCCGTCAGCAGTATTCTGGCGACTGAAGGGACGGGCCAGGACGGTACGGGTGGTGCCGTCAATCGGGCCAAACTGTATGTCAATCTCAAGCCCAAGAACGAGCGCGATCTGTCACAGTTCGAGTTTGAAGACCAGACGCGCCAACAGTTTGAGCAGATCCCCGGTGCGCGAATTAGCTATGACAGCCAAGGTGCGTCCGGTGAAGGCAAAGATCTCAACATTGTCTTAAAGAGCGAAGATGCCGATGCGTTGCTGGCAACGGCAAACCAGCTCACCCGCGAGGTACGTCAAATCCCTGGCCTAGTGGACGTGTCATCCAGTGCCAGCTTGGTTAAACCAGAGATTCTGGTGATTCCTGACCCGGCAAGAGCGGCGGATCAGGGGGTTTCGGTACGTGCGATCGCAAATACGGCTTCTTTGGCCACCATTGGCGACAACGAAGCCAACTTGCCCAAGTTTGATCTAGCCGATCGGCAAATCCCAATTCGCATTCAGCTAGCGCCGGAGTATCGCAACAACCCCAATACGATTCGCTATCTGAAAGTGCCCAGCGAGGACGGGAATCTCGTGCCCCTGTCTGCCGTTGCCGACATTGAGTTTGGCAGTGGCCCCTCGCAGATTGACCGCTTTGACCGCTCTCGCCAAGTCTCCGTCGGTGCCAATTTGGAAGGCATTACGCTGGGACAAGGTCTAGAAGCCGTCAATGCGCTGCCGACGATGCAGAATCTGCCCGCTGGTGTCACCCAAGAACCCGCTGGCGACGCGGAGATTATGCGCGATATCTTCAGCCGCTTTTTGCTGGCGCTCGGTACGGCGGTGCTGATGATCTATTCGGTGCTGGTGCTGCTGTACAACAACTTCCTCTACCCGTTCACAATTATGGTGGCGCTGCCGCTGTCGCTGGGTGGAGCGCTGACGGGTTTGATGATTACCCAAAAGTCGCTGGGTCTGTTTGCGCTCATCGGTATTGTGTTGCTGATGGGACTGGTGACGAAAAACTCAATTCTGCTGGTGGACTATGCGCTGATGGCCAAGCAGCAGGGCAAACCGCTGACGCAAGCGGTCAAGGAGGCGGGAATTACTCGTCTGCGTCCGATTTTGATGACCTCAATTTCCACGATTGCGGGGATGGTGCCCATTGCGATGGAGTGGGGAGCAGGCGGTACGTCGCGCAGTCCAATGGCGATCGCGGTAATCGGTGGGTTTAGTACGTCTACGCTGCTGACGCTGGTGGTGGTTCCGGTGATCTTTACCTATGTGGATCGCTTCTATGATTGGCTGAAGCAACTGGTGCGCTATGTTTCGGCCTCGCCGGATTCTCGCCAGCGGCTAAATCGGAAGAAATTGCGATCGCAGCGTCTGCCGATTGGGAAATAATCTATAATGGCTATCCAAGCCATTGCGGATGTAGTTCAGTGGTAGAACGTCAGCTTCCCAAGCTGAATGTCGTGGGTTCGAGTCCCATCATCCGCTTTCAAGTGATAAAGCCCATAATGCCTATTGTAGAACGGGTTCAGACATCAAGATGTTGATGAATTTTAAGAAATATGGCGATAGCGTTTGGTCATATTGGGGCAGTTTGGGTGTAAAAACTGGTATAAAACTGGTATAAAATACCGGGCACGAAAAGCGGTCTGAAGGGGTCTGGAATAACCATCGGCATTGGTAAGGGTGCAGACAACACACTTTATTTTTATTCCGGACTATGGCTAAAGGACAAGTCAAAATCGAGGTTTACGCTGAGCGCTTAAGATTACGGTGGAGCTATCAGGGTAAACGCTATTGTTTATCTGTTGGTTTACCCGACAGTGTGATTAATCGTAAGGTTGCTTCTCAGAAGGCTCAGCAAATAGAGTTGGATATGCTCAGCGGCAACTTTGATCCAAGTTTGGAGAAATATAGACCCGAGTCGGTTTCCTCAACATTCCTACTAAAATCAAGAAGAGTAAGCGGGAGTCAAACTTTCTCTGAGGTTTTTGAACAACACTGGGACGAGTTTGTAGACGACAAAGAGCAGCGGCTAGATAACCCGTTTACCATTGTCGCGATGTACAACCCGATTCCCAAAAAGGTGCGCAAGTTTGGCCGCCAGCTTATCAGCTCTCAGGAGGCCCAAGAGTTTATCCACTTTATGCTTCAGGATGCGGCCCCAGCAACAATTAAAAAGCATGTCATTATCTTGAACGATTTCGGCAACTGGGTTCAGCAACACAAGTTGGTGAATACCGATTGGGAAAATCCATTTGCTGGTTTAACGAAATTGTGCCGTCCAGTCCCCCCACTAAAAGCCCCGCCCTTTAGTGAAACAGAAATTCAGCAAATCATCGATCAGTTCCAACGAGATCGCTACTATGCCTATTACACGAACTATGTTCGCTTCTTATTTATGACTGGTTGCCGAACAGGTGAAGCCATTGGATTGCAATGGAAACACATTCGTTATGACGGCTTAGAAATCACGTTCAACGAAACTTTAGTGAGAAAAGGAACTGGAACAGCACGTTTGCGAAAGGCGACAAAAACCAACCGTTCTCGGACATTTCCTTGTAATTATGAACTCCAGTCGCTTCTGCTGTCTATTCGTCCTGAAGGCTACAGTCCCGATATGTTGGTCTTTCCAAGTCCCAAGGGTAAACCAATCGATGCAACCAATTTTGTCAACCGAGCATGGCTGAGCGTTTTGAAGAAGTGTGGAATGACAAAAGAGAATGGGCTATATCGAACTCAGTACAATACTCGGCATACCTTCATTAGCCATATGCTGGCCAAGGGAATGTCAGTGATTGAGGTCGCGAAGTTAACCGGACATGATCCTAAAATTTTGTTGGATCATTATGCTGGTTTGATTCACAAAATTGAGGTGCCAACTTTTTTCTAATGGACTGTTAGTCTCCTCTAATCGAACCTGAGCATCTTTAAATAATTTGTTCCAATTTGATTCTGGTTACCCTAAATCATCAAGCAACTAGGCAATCCGCAATGTCTACAGTTTTCGGCTGAACCAAACCACTTTACCCATAAGGCTGACGCTCAGAGACTGTTCTGATAGCTCTAGTGAGAAATTTTCATATGCAAGGTTATCACTCAGTACTCTCAGTGTATGTTCTGCGACATATTGCAGACGCTTAATCAAAATATGATCATCCAGTTTCAACAAGTAGATTCCATGATTCACTGCAGTTAAGTCACGTTCATTTGTATTGACTAGAACCAGATCTCCCATCTGGAGTGTGGGTTCCATACTTTCGTCTAAAACCTCTGTCAAAAAAAGGTTTTCAAATGATTTTGGAAATTGCTCCTTTAGCCAGTCAGTGTCAAAGGCTAACGGACTCTTATAAGAGTACTTTTGAGTCAAAGCCTTAATTGAATCTTGTGTTGCGACTTGGCCAGCAGCCAGCCACTCCACACTGACGTTTGCTGTGCGAGCTATAGCGAGCAAAGCGGGGCGAGTGGGTTCGCTTTGGCCGCTGAGATATTGACGGAGTACGGTATCCGAAAATCCGCAATTTCTCGCAAAGCCTCGGATACTCTGATCACCAATCGCTTTTTTTAAGCGAGCTGGAAAATCATTGACTTCAACTGTACTCGCTGGGTTGTCATCCGGGAATGAGTCACACATGGGCATGTTTAGGATTCAAGTTGCAATATATAGCTCTTGACGCTCGCGTTATTAATTGTTAGCGTCATCCATATGTTATCAAATGTCAAGCTTTTGGCGTGACGCGACAGCTAGATAGGCGAATCCGTCAGTTGAACCGTTGCCGATGAATAACGGAATGAATAATCGATCATAGCTGTCACGACAGCTATGATCGCTGACCAAATGAGGATTAAGCCTGAGATGAAGCGTGAGCGGAGCGCGTCGCGGCCGACCGTTTGCGATAGCTATCGGCCTGCATTTCAACAATCAGAGCATGATGAACCAGCCGGTCGACAGCGGCAACGGTCATCATGGTGTCGGCAAAGACAGCGTCCCACTGACTGAAGGGCTGGTTCGCGGTAATGAGCAGACTACGCCGCTCATAGCGATGAGCAATCAACTCAAAGAGGACAGAAGTTTCGGCTTCTGACTTTTTGACATAGCCGAGATCATCAATCACCAGCAAGTCAAAGCGGTCGAGTTTCTTGAGCAAAGCGGGCAGTTGCAGTTGTAATTTAGCCTGCTGCAACTGCTGAACCAAGGTGGTTGCGGCAAAGAACTTAGCCCGCTTGCCCAGTTCCACAATGGCGCGAGCGATCGCAGTTGCTAGATGGGTTTTACCCACGCCAGAGGGGCCAAAGATCAAACAGTTTTCGGCTCGCTCCAACCAGCGGGTGTCGGTGGTCAGTTGCATCAAAGGAGCCGGATTGAGCTGGGGAAGATGGTCCCACTCAAAGTTGGAAACCGTTTTGGCCGGGGGCAGTTGGGCCTCTTGTAGGGCGCGTTGGAGGCGCAGGCTCCAGCGCCGCTCCACCTCCAATTCGCACAGTGCCAGCAAGAATTGAGCGTAAGACCACTGGTCTTGCATGGCTTGATGTTCGAGGCTTTCCCAATGCTGGAGCATGTGAGAAAGCCGCAGTTGTTTGAGGTGCAGACTCAGGCTCTGGTAAGGACTGATCGGTGGCGTCGGCTCGGAGGAGTTGGTCATAGTCTTGGAGGTTATGTTGTTGCACCTGGATGTTCGGCAGGACGGACTCGCTCAGGAGTTGAAAGTGTTGACGCAGCGCGCTCAGCGTTACTGTGCCAGCGGCTAATTGCGCGTCTAGATACTGAGCCACTGCCGCTTCTCGGTTTTGCGTAGCCGCAATGTAGAGTGCTTCAACCATTAACCGAGCGGCAGAATCGCGGTCAAAAGACGTCTCCAGTTGGTGCCATAGAGAGCGATAGTGGTCATTGGGCAATAAGTCGTGCTGCCATGTGCAGTAGAGGAAGGCGCGGGGTTTGCGCCTGAGACCTTCGATAACATGGCGATAGTTGACGCACCGGGCGCGCCGTTTATCGTTGGCCGTCACGCGCACCCGTGGCAGTTCCACCACCAACTGGCGCTCCAGGTAGCCACAGATGCGGTCATGATACAGATGCAGTTCGAGCTGACGACCAATTAACCGGGAGGGCACCGTGTAGAGGATGCAGCGCACGTCAATGGTGCTGCGCGTGCTCACGCGGGCGGTGAGGACTTCATAATCAGCCACCCGATGATTGGGCAGGGGCTGTAAATGCTTCTGCTCTTCGGTAAACTTGGCTTGGTGCTGCTGATTGAGCTTATCAACCGAAGCCGCAATGAACGCTTGATAGGCGGCCACATTCTCAAAGTCATGGCTGCCCCGCAGATACAACGCTTGGGTGATGCGGTTTTTCAGATGGCCATGCGGAGACTCAATCGCGCCATTCTCGTGAGCAATCCCTTTGTTATTGCGCGTCGGTTCTAGACGGTAGTGGTGGCACAGGTCATCATACAGGCGAGTCAACGGTTTGCGACCTGTGCCACCGGTATTGCGATAGGCGGCGCTCAGGCTATCGGTGCGATGCTCCTTGGGGGCTCCACCACTGGCAAACAGCGCATTCTGCAACCCTTCCGATAAAGCGATAAAGCTCTCGCCCCCTTGAATCACTTGGGCATAGCGCCAACCGCTATAGGCCAAGCGGTAGTGGTAGAGCAGATGCTCAAACGGTTGACCGTTAATCGTAATCTCAACGCCTTTGAGTTCCGTGAAGTCGGAGATGCCCATCACCCCAGGCTCGTGGCGTAGTTCAAACATCACTTCCGGTGCTTCACCATACAATGCTTTCCACGTTTTCACTCGCCGTTGCAGGGTGCGCAGCACTTGCGGATATTGACCCGGATAGCGCTCTTGTAAGTACTCGAACAACGTCATTGGCTTCAGTCTTGGCTCACGCCGCAACATCGGTTCCAATTCGTCTTCCCATACCCCAGCTAACGGGTCGGCGCTGGTGCGCCAATCCCGCAAGCGACCTCGATTGGGTTGATGCGTCCCTGCTTCAATTCGTTGACCGGTTCGGTCTGAAAAGTCGGCAATCGCAGCTGCATCACTCTGCGTTAGGCCGAGCTCTCGCGCTTTCTTATACACTTTGATTTGATAACTTTGAATAGTTTGTTTGGGCACTGGTGGCTTCCCCACATTCTTGGGAGATGCCTCTAGTGTCTTTTTCTATGACGACAACTGGAACAGGTGATAAAAAATGGTGCTCTCTACCCGGCTGTGTAACTGTCGTCGGCAGGTCTCACCCGCCTATGTCATTGTCGTCTAATAGCGAGACGGAAATTACCTGGCAGCTCTGGCTACAAACCCTACCAATTGCCTGGGACAAGCTGCTGGGCAGTCCCTTCAAGCGGCAGCTCACCTACTTGACTAACGAAGCGCCAGGGCTAATTCCCCTGACTCAAACCCGTCCCGGCAGTGCCAGTGGCTTTGAGCTGATTGCCGATGAGGGCGGCTCTCCCGTGCGGATTGACTTTGTCAGTGAGCACCGCAATCTGGCGGTCTTCGGCACCACCCGTTCGGGAAAGTCGGTGTTGGTGAGCGGCATGCTGACGCAATTTCTGGCGGAGGGCTATCCGATTGTGTGTTTGGACTACCCCAAACCGGATGGCACCTCCACCTTCTCGGACTATGCCGGATTCCTCAAGCCCCGTGCCGCTTACTTCGATATTGGGCGGGAGAGCAACAACCTGCTGGAGCAGCCGGATTTGCGCCACCTCCCGGCTGAACAGCAGCGGGAGCGCTTTGAGGATTACAAGTCATTCTTGGAAAGTGCGCTGGTGACGATGGTGCTGCCTTCGGCTCAGGAAGATCTGCTGCTGGAGCAGACAGTGCGATCGCTGGTGGGCCGTGCTTTGACCAATTTCTTCAAGGACGAAGATATTCAGCAGCGCTATGCGGCTGCCCTAGAGGGAGGCTTCGGCTCAGCCGCCTGGCAGCAAACGCCAACGCTGCGGGATTTGCTGGATTTCTGTACGTCCGAAAAGCTGGAGCTGGAAGAAGTCGGCGTTGGCCTCATCCGTAATGCCCAGTCCCAGATTCAGCTGCAGCTGGAATACTGGCTGGATTCACGGGTGGGCAAGGCGATCGGTCGGCCCAGCTCCTTCCCCACCAATGCTCAACTGCTGGTGTTTGCTCTGCGGAACCTCTCCAATGAAAATGAAGCGGCGATCTTGTCCTTGAGTGCCTACTCTGCCGCCCTGCGGCGAGCGTTGGAGTCGCCCAAGTCCATCTTCTTTATTGATGAGTCGCCGATTCTCTTTGCCTACCCCACGATTTCGCGGCTGATTGGGCGACTGTGTGCCAACGGTGCCAAAGCCGGCATTCGGGTGTTTCTCTCGGGGCAAGACCCGGATACCATCATGCACTCGGTAGCGGGGCAGCAGATCATGCAGAACATGAATACCCGGCTGATTGGGCGGATTCAGCCGCTCGCGATCGAGTCCTTTGTGCGGCTGCTCCATTATGAGCGCACCATTATCGCCCGCAACGCAACGGAAAGCTTTTTTCCGAAGCGATCCGAACTCTACTCCAACTGGCTGTTGGATAGTGACGGGCTCTATACGTACTGTCGCTACTATCCCAGTCCGGTGCAGTTAGCGACGGTGGTCAACAACCCGGATGAGCAGGCGGCCCGTTCTCGGGTGCTGGCTCAGTATGGCGGCAACTCGCTGCTGGGCATCGCCAAATTTGCGGAGCAGTATGTGGCGGCGATTCGCGGCGGCTCCAACCTTGAGGCGATCGGTCAACCTGAAATTTCTTTATCCTCTATCACGGCTCAACCCCAGGAGGATTTGCACCATGTCTACTGATGCGCTTCATCAACCCACCCGTCCGACGCTGAAACGCTCCGTGCTGATTCTGGCTTTATCTTTAGGCAGTGCCGGAATCCTCATGGCTCCGGCCCAGGCGTTTGATCTGTTGCAGCCGTTCAAAAGCATTGTGAATCAGTACGTGCAAATCTTTGAGGGCTACTACACCCGCACGGTCAATGATGTGTTGGGCGGGGTGCTGGGCGATATTTTGAATGGCAACACGGGAGAGTTGGGTATTCCCGACCCGCCCGGAGACTGGCAGGAGTTAGACCAGGTAATTGGGGGCGACGGGCTGGGGGATGTGACGGGGCAGGCATCGGGGGAGACGCAGCGGCTGGATAATTTCAACGCCAACCCAGTGGTGTTACAGCAGTCGTTGGCAAATGCTTCAGATCGGGAAAGTGCCCGCAGTATGGCGACTTCGGTGTTGGGAACCGAGGGACAGGCGGCGATGAAGCAGGAGATGGATGCGGCAGAGCAGGCATTGAGTGCCATTGCCGACAAGTCTCAGGAAGCCCAGTCGCTGGATGTGACGCAAGATGTCATGAAAAATTTGACGGACATGGTCAGCCATCAGAGTCAGCTGGAGTCGGGCAGCTATGAGCAGTTGATGCAGCTGCGGCAGCAGTCGGCGACAGCGAATTTGATTGGGGCGAATATTTCGGAGGCGTTGGATGAGGGGAATCGGGCGAAACACGCGGAGGAGATGGCGGGGGCGCAGCAGGTAGTGCAGGCGGCGGCGAGTGTGTATTTGCCGGGGACTTAGTTCAAGTGCTACACGTTATACCGAATTACGCCTCACATAAGTAGTAGCTGTAGTAGTATTCACTTTGGCTAAATACAACATCTTTATTTGAGAGTAAATCTCGCGGGGCGCTCAAATTCCTATCCCCGCCGCAAGCGGACGGGGCATTACGGAATTTGCCCTTCGGGACGCACTCCCGCGCTACCACTAACGTGGCAAGCCACGGGGAATTAGACCCACAGAGATTAAGGGGCTTTACCTTTGCCAATGCTAGAGCAGCCTGCTGACAACGATATTGTTGAATCTATCAAAAAACTTAATTATTCCTCAAAAATTCGAATAAAGTGCTCAAATAGAGCATAAAAGCATGACCGCAAGAACAATGCCTAACTCTGACTCCATATCTATAGAGATTAGCCAAGATCCTAAAGTCTCTTCAAAATTAAGCTCAGATGAGCTACAAGGTATTACTCGGGCTATTGCATCCCAATTAAAGACTAAAGCAGATTCAATATCATTAAGTAAAACTCAAACTAAAAGCTCGGAAAGCTCAGATGATTCTGTAGTTCTAAAAGGAACGCCATCCAGTAGCATTCTAGATATTCAAATTAACTTAGACACTCTCAAAACATTCGGAAGTTGGTTTTATGACCGACTTGTAGGTACTCCTACCAAGGTTGTATTCAAATGTGAGAACTACACTTTTGAATTTGAAGGGAGGAATGAAAGAGATCGAGCGGCAGCCGTGCAAGATTTTGAACGATTTATAGCTGCGGTAAAAGAGCATAGAGAGGAAAGAAATGTTCAGTAACCGTTCAGCCTTATTAATAGGAGTAAGTCAATATGGCGAAGGTTTTGAACCTCTTCCAGGAAGTTTGGAAGATATTAACGAAATGGCGAATGTGCTGAGTGATCCTGAGCATGGAAGCTTTCAAAATGTCGAACTTTTGCCAGACCCAACTCGCGAGGATATGGAAAAAAACGTTGGAAAGTTTTTTCAGGATGGGAAGTCTGATGACTTACTGTTGCTTTATTAGACTTTATCGGAAATAGGAGAGCAGTCGCTGCGAACCAACTTCACCCGTGGTTGTTTGGCATTAAGCGGCTTGGTTCAGAGAACTCCGTTGCTGTGCCCGATGGGTCAAGCGGAAATTGTGCAATCCGCAGGCGGTTTCCATCACATCATCGATGTAATGGTCAACCCAATTACGAAACGGATGCACCAAAATTTGACACCGCTTGATGCCGCCAATGTGGTGCTCCACTTCGACGCGAACGCTGGAAATACTGCGGTTGTTCATCTTCTCAATCGCGGTGAGCGACCCGTTGCGCGGTTTCTTCTTCGGTTGCTGAAGGCTCACCCCGTCTGGGGCAAAGCCTTGAAACCCGCTATCCTGCCAGAGCGTACTCCCGTCCGGAAACGATAGGTTCTCCTCATCGGCAATCGCTTTGTCATGTTTCTTGCCTTCATAGGTGTCACTCAAATAGCGCACCTTGCCCCCACGCTCCTGGATAACTAGATTCCTGACGGTGTGGGCCTTGCGCTTGCCGCTGTAATACCTCTTGCGGTCGGCTTTATCTTTTGGTCGGTTAATCCGACGTTCAGTGCCATCGATGATGAACTCTAAACTGGGACAGGCGCTCAAGAGCGCCTCCAGTTTCGCGGGTTCACGTTCGGGTAACTGTTGTTCATATCCTAATGCTTGGTTGAGCACTCCCGTCAGTCGATGAATCCATTCATTGGCCTGCGCTTGGCTCATCCCAAAGAGAAAGCCTTGAACCTCCTGTGTCGGATAGAGGCGGAAGTACACCAGGATGAACAGCAACTTATCTTCTAGCTCCCTCAAATGAGCTTTACGACCTGCTCCTATCCCCCGTTTGCGTCCCTCACGCTCAAAGGTGGCTTTCACAAAGCTCTCCCATGCCTGAGCAAAGCTGGGTAACAACGCCTCAAACTCCTGCACCCTCAGTCCCGTCAAGCTACACAAGGTTCGGGGGTTTGTCCGCAACTCGGCATAGGTCATTCTCATTGGCTCACCTGGGTCGATGCTCCTAATACCAATTCTATCGGCTCAATTTCCGATAAGGTTTATTTTTCAGGACATGGAGATTTAGGCAATTTTCCTAACCAACACTTACATCTATGTGCTAGCGACTCCTACAAAGATAAAAAATGCTTGGTTGAGTTTACTGCGATGGCGGCAGACTACCTCAAACGCAGAATGGATACCTGTGATTCGCGACAAATTGTGGTGATTTTAGATTGCTGCTACAGCGGAGCAATTGCTGAGATGTTTAAGAAAGGCGAGGGACCAATAGCACTAGGTAAAGAGTTGATAGATCCAAACGATCCCAAGGCTCCTGGCAGGGTTATCTTAACATCTTCAAGCTCAGCAGAGGTATCTTTTCAGGCCCCCAATGGTTTGTCACTGTACACACACTATTTGATCGAAGGGATGAGAGGAGCAGCGGAATTCCGCCATTCAGACTGGATAGTAGCGGATGACTTGCATATGTATGCAGGACGGCGCTTTAAAATTCAATACCAAGGTGCTACTCAACCACAGATCATCGTTGCTCAAGCAGAAGGTTACAAAATTCCCATTGCAAAAGCCCCGAAACGTGACCCTAAGCTTGAGTACCGAAAAACCGTAGACGAAATTTTACAAAGGCTTGCTGAAGGAGATCTCGAATTTGATGGGGAAATTCCAAATCCATCAGTTCAACGTATACGTCTCGATACCAAGCGAAAGTCACTCAAGTTGTCTTTAGAAGATGCCAAACAAATTGAGGAAGACGTCAAATCTCCATATCCGATTCGAGCTGAAAGACGCAAAGAATACAAGCAAGCCGTCAAATTAGCTTATCAAAACAGTTTTCCATTTAGCGACGAAGATCGTCAGTGCCTTGATGAGATTTATAGAGATTTAAGTTTGGGTAAGGATGTCGCAGAGAAAATAGAAAAATTTGTTGTTGAGCAACTAGGCAGTATTAAGGAAAAAGATAAATCTGAGTATCTGGCTTCTGAGAGTTTAGTTGTCATTACTGAAGAGAGCCTCCCTTCAATTGACGACATCAAAATTAATAGAGAAGTGGCCAAGTTTCAGATAACACGTCTCGAAATCAAGTCTGGATGGTTAGGCTTAGGCTCAGAGATTGCAAAATACTCACAATCGGGGGAGGCAGAATTTTTTGTTGAGGAGATTGATGAAAACACCAACTTAGACATGATATTTATCGATGGTGGAGTTTTTGAGATGGGGGCTGATGACAGAGAAATAGAATCTAGTACTGACGAACGCCCCAGGCATGAAGTAAAAATTAATTCATTTTGCTTAGCTAGAACTTTAGTTACTCAAGAACAGTGGAAAGCTGTTGCTGAATTGCCTAAAGTAAAACTAGATTTAATTCCACAACCTTCTCACTTTCAACATGGTGAAGACTACCCTGTCGAAGGAATCACTTGGTTTGAAGCAGTAGAATTTTGTGAACGTCTTTCTAGGCATACAATGAAAGCATACCGACTACCAACGGAAGCGGAATGGGAGTATGCTTGTCGTGCTGGAACCGGAACTCCTTTCTATTTTGGCGAGACCATTAGCACTGATTTAGCAAATTATGATGGCGACTCTGTTTATGCGAAAGGTAATTCAGGGGAATTTCGAGAAAAAACAACACCAGTAAACAGCTTCTCTCCTAATGCATTCGGACTATATGATATGCACGGAAATCTATGGGAATGGTGTTTAGATCAATGGCATGATAATTACGAAGGAGCACCGGCAGACGGTTCTGCATGGTGTGACAAAGAAGGTGAGAAGATTCCTAGATTGTTGAGAGGAGGTTCTTGGAAATACGGTGCAAAATTTTGTCGATCTGCTGTACGAAATGGTGGTTTTCCTGATGAAGGAGATTCTATAGTTGGTTTTCGCATAGCTTGCTCTTTCTAAGAGACTCATCTTCTACGTTTGAATTTTTCTGGTTGAATCAGAGGTTTTGCTGTCAGGGTTAACCAAGGAATACATATGGTAATAAAAGATCCAGACGAGAAAGTAATTAAGAAACCAGAAGAGAAAGATAGGTCTGGGAACTACCTTAGTAAATACTTGACCCCTCTTACTTTTGCTGGTGTTTCTGTCATCGTCTTGGGAGGGGCATTTATTGCTTATTCTTCAAGTAAAGAATGCCCACTAGGACAGTACAAGACTAATTTCATATCCTGTGATTTCTTTAGTGGATTTAATGCCGTCCCAGTTGATATTTATGGAGAGTTTCAATATGGCGGATCAACGTCTCTTATAGTCTTAGCTGATCCAGTAAAAGAGAGAATTTCTCAAGCTCATCCAGATTTCGACATGAATTTTAAGCAGGTCGCAACCTCTTCTGAGGGAGTAATTGCTTGGTCCGGTGAAGGTATCAAGGAGTTGATTGATGGAGAAATAGATATTTCATTTTCTTCAAGAGATTTGACTGAAAGGGAGCTCAAGTTGGCGGTTCAGAGAGGCATCGATCTAGAAGCTATTCCTGTGGCTAAAAGCGGTCTTGCATTTTTTGTGGCAGAAGATGAGAATAGAATTGATAGCCTGACTTTAGATCAAATTAGAGAAATTTATACTGATCTAGGTGTTTCGTCAGAAGAGCTGGGAATCCCTGGAGAGAACTTTCCAATTCAACCCTTTAGCCCAGATCCTGTTGATAACCAAGGTGAGCCAGAGTATTTTCAAAAAGAGGTTTTAGAAGGTGATTTCTTTTCTCCTAACATAGAAACTAGAGACGACATTACTCAAGTTAAGCGAGCAGTTTCTGAGGAGAAAGGTAGAATTGGCTTTGCCGATGTTTCTCTTGTTTGCTCGGAGAGCAGTATTAGACCTTTGGAGATCGAGGCAGGAGGAGCATTATTTCCCCCATGCAGCGGGGGGAAACCGACTGTGCCCACCATTGCTAATGACACTTATCCTTTGACGAGAGAACTTTTTGTGGTTATTAGACGGGATGGAACAGAAAGCGAAAGAGCAGGTGTTGCTTATGTCAATATGTTGTTAAGCAATCAAGGTCAGCAAATTGTACGCGAAGTTGGTTATGTACCTGTTCGTTCATTGCAATAAATTGTTTGAGCATTGTATTAAAGGCTATATGCTCTCATAAATTCACATTTGAAATGGATATCATTTATGGATTGAGCATCTGAATATTTGATGCTAGCTGTAAATCTATGTGTTTTTAACTTTCAAAGAAGTTGCCAAAATCTTCCATCTCCCAGTCATATCTGCTTCCTAGCCTGAGGTGATATCCCTCACCCTCGCTCTGCGAGCACCTCCATGACCTCTCCACCCCTCCCCTGGTTCGCCGTCACGGGCACAACCCAGATTCTCCAACAAGGGCTCGACACTTCTCAAAGCATCGCCCAATCCTGGGATCAGCAATGGCTGACCATCTTCGATAGCACCCTCTACGTCGCTATCAACCAGACCGCCGCTATCTTCGCAGCGGGTGCCCTAATCTTCTTCATCGTCCAGTTTGGACGGCAGCTCATCGTCGAAGGCGACCTCACCCGCCCCCTGCAAAACCTGATCTGGCCCATCATCGTCGTCTGCCTGCTAGCCAACAACGCCCACCTGCTCGCCGTCTCCACCGTCAGCCTGCGCGGCGTCATCCATACCCTCTCCAACCAGGTGCTCGAAGTCACCCTGCTGGATGTCAAACTGCGCGATGCCGTTCAGTCCGCCACTTCTCGCAGCGCCGTTGCCAGCGAAATCAGCGCTCAACTCAGCCAGTGCGAAGGCATGGTGGGGCAAAAGCAAATCGACTGCCTCACCGCCGCCAATGCTCAGGTGCAGGCCACCATCAACGAATACCAGGGCTTTATTCCCCTGCCCGATTCCCTCCGCAACATTGCCCGCGCCATCGATGGAGCCGTGCAGACCGCCCAGTCTGAAAATAACCCGATATCGGGAGCCGTCTTTGGTACGGCTGGTTTCTTCGCCGGTTTTCTCGGTTCCGTTAACCAGGAAATCATTCAATATGTGCTGCTGGCCTTTCAGTGGGCCTTCACCAACATCCTGGAAATCTCGATGCTGCTCACTGGGCTGATGGGGCCATTTGCCGTCGCCGGAAGTCTGCTGCCCTTTGAAGCCAAGCCCCTGTTCGCCTGGCTGACTGGCTTCTTCAGCCTGGGTATGGCGCAGGTGTCCTACAACATCATCGTCGGGCTGGCGGGGGTGGTCGTGGTCAATGCCGATGTCACTGACACCCTCGGCTTTTTGGTGATTATCGGGCTGCTGGCTCCGGCGCTGGCGCTAGCGATCGCTGCTGGCGGTGGCCTCGCTGTCTTCAACATCATCACCAGCGGTTCGGCCCGCATGGTCAACCTGCTGGGCTCCTACGCCTCCTCACCCCGCTACTTCCATTCCTTTCGTTAGGGGAAACCTTCGATGCAACTCCTCAACCGTTCCCGTCGCTTTCATTCGTCTGACATTCTGCCGCTGTTCGTTCTGGGTACCCTCGGCGTCCAGGGATTACTGCTGGTGTTGACCCTGCTGAACACCACCCGCATCACGATGCTGGCCCATCGCCCGGTGCCCTCGCTGGTGCAGCTGGTGGATGGCCATTCCATCAGCACCGAAGCCGTTGACCCCAGCCAGCGGACGCCGGAGGTGATTCAACAGTTCGTCAAAACCGCTATGGGGCTGATGTTTACCTGGAATCCCCAAGGACAGCCTACTGAGACTGCCGATGCCAGTACCGCAACCGATCAGGGCGTCCCCATCGGTCATGGCCGCATCACCACCAGTAGTTGGCAAGCGTCGTTTGCCCTCAAAGAAGACTTCCGCACCGCGTTTCTGGATCA
Source organism: Thainema salinarum CENA647 (assembly GCF_057732415.1). Classification (NCBI taxonomy): domain Bacteria; kingdom Bacillati; phylum Cyanobacteriota; class Cyanophyceae; order Leptolyngbyales; family Leptolyngbyaceae; genus Thainema; species Thainema salinarum. Next base: position 3,127,545 of record NZ_JBYJZJ010000022.1, on the reverse strand, counting down.
GGTCGCCGCCATTACGCCCCCCGGTGTGTTCAGCGGTAGCGCCCAAAGCGTGCTCAACATCGAAACGATCTCGACGCCGAAGGTACTGCAAGCCGGTTACTGGCAGGTGGATATGGTGGCCAATCTGTTGATTTTTGACCCGACTCATCCGCAGGGGCTGGCGGTGCCCTTCAACAAGAGTCTCTTCGTCCAGGCGGTCGAACCCGCTGCTGACCCGCTGCCGGAAACCTCCACACCGTTGCAAAAAGCCGTGTATCGCCTGCGGGAAAACGGTCTGGAAATCACCGAAATCCGCGACCTGGACATTCAACAACTCGCCCCCAATCCCAGCTAAGCAAGGACGTTTGCCATGTTATCCACCCCCTCACCCGAGACTGAAACACCGCTGCCCGAGACCGATGAACTCAGTCATCTGGCGGCCCTCACGGGTTACAGCGAAGAGCCAGTTACGCCAGCAGTTCCTAGCACTAACGGCTCTGCGTTACTCGACCCGGAAGATTTTGAAACCGAGACCGACCCCACCACTCAGCCGCAACTGTGGAGTAATCCCTGGGCGAAAGCCGCCTTTGTGGGGTCAGGATTGGCGATCGCGATCGGTCTCGTTGCACTCTTTCTCCACAGCGTTCATGCCCCCAACAACACTCCCGTTGCCGATGAAACCGCTCCGGCGGTGGAAGCGCCCATTGACTCAACGACGCAAGCCGATGCCGACCCCAGCGAAATTGGCCGCCTCAAGACCGTTGAAGCCTTAGGAAGTCAGGCAGAAGCATTGAAAGCCGAGAAAGCCCAGCCGGAAACCGCTCCTTCAACGGTAACGACCACGCCAATTCCCGCCACGGCAGTTGCGACGCCCCCGACTCCCATCAGCCATCCGACTCCGGCCACCTACGCTACGCCACCCGCCTACTCAGCTCCTGTGCGCTCTGCTCCTGTATCTGCGATCGCGGCTGCTCCCACACTCAAAGCCGATCCGGTTGAGCAATGGCAAACTGCAGTGACTTTGGGCAGCTACGGACAGGTTAGCTACGACCCGGCAAAGCCTGACACCGCAACGCCTGTCGCATCCGAAGGAATTCCCGTAGTGACAGACGCCGCTGTTAAATCGGCAGATCCTGACCAGACTCGTTATGAAGCCGATGCCGCCGCGATTCTCTCAGGAACCCCCAGCCATGTCATCAGCATTCTGGCGGGAGCGAAAGCCGCTGCCACCCTCAGCACCCCGGTCGTCTGGGCGCAGGATTTGGACAATACTCAGCAGCAGCCTCAGCGCTTCGGTCTTCAGCTCACCGAGCCAATTCTGGCCGCCGATGGCACCGTTGCCTTACCTGCCGGTACCCAGATGGTGACTCAGGTCAACACGATTTCTGAAAGCGGCTTGGTGGAACTCTCGGTCATCGCTGTGGTCATCCCTACTGCCTCCGGCAATCAGGTAGTGTCCGTCCCTGCTGGAGCCGTGTTGATTCAGGGCGAGCAGGGCAATCCGCTGATGGCGGAGGAGTACAACCACGATACTGGACACATCCAAAGTCTGGATGCCAGCGTGGCCCTGATGGGGGCACTGGGTAAAGTCGGCGAAATCCTCAACCGTCCCACCAGCCAAACCTCAACCGGCTCGGTGTTCTACTCGTCCTCAACCACGACCAATCCACCGCCGAATATTTTGGGAGCGGTGCTGGAAGGGGGCTTTGATGCGCTCCATGATCAGGTGTCTGATCGTCAGCAGCAAGAAATCGAAGACATCCTCAGCCGTCCCAATGTCTGGTACATCCCGGCTGGGCAACCTGTGCAGGTCTTTACCGGCAACTCTTTCGAGGTGGCGCTATGAAACGGTGTTCTCTCATGCTGCCGCTGGTAGTCGCTTCGCTGCTGGCGATCTCAAAACCCGTTTTCGCTGCCCCCATTGTCCGTCAACTCTCCGAAGCTCAGGCTCAGGGACTTACAGATGATGGGGCTCAAATTTCTGTCTGGCCTGGTTCCGGCACCAACCTGGACTTTACCCGTACTGGGGAAGTGATTCAGCGCGTCTGGCTGGATGACCCCAGTCGGCTCACCCTCGATTTCGATGGCAACCTTTGTGGCCAGGGGGATTCTAGCAGTTGTGATGAGGCCGGAGCCAGTGTCATTCACCTGCGGCGAGTGACCGGGATTCACTTTGAGAATCTGCCCGAGACTGCCTTTACCCTGCTAACGGTAGTGACAGATGCGCCGGAAGGGCGCAAGGTTTACCAGTTTCAAGTGAACTATGGTTCAGGCGATCCGCAGTACGCGACGGTGGCGATCGCTCCTGATGTATCTGCCCAGTCCTCCACGATCGTCACTAACAGTGGTCGAACGGCCAGCCTGGTAGATGTGGAATTGGGGCTACAACATGCGATCGCGTCCCAACTCATTTCTTCTAATAGCCCTGTCATCGCTAAAGTTCAAGACTTCCTGGCCCGTGTCCGCAATGGCGCAACGCCCCAAGCCGCTGCCGATGCCGCAGGAATTTCCCTGGCAGTAGTGTCGCGACTGGCGGAGATGGGATTGCCTGCGATCGCTCAACCCGTCGATCCGCCTCCGACTGTACCGCTGGAGGCCGCTAATCCATGAGTGCTCCCAAAGCCTGTATCGGCGTGACTCCCGTTCCCGATGGCATCACTAGCACCGGCAACAACATTTTCCATTCGCTGCAAGGGCAGAACGGCCTGGTGCTCGTGGGTGCGATCGCGGCCATGATGGTCATGTCCTTCGTCGGCAAGAATCAGAAGAAAGGCCAACTGGCCCGAGGCTACCTGGCCGGAAGTGGGGAGAAGCGAGCCGCCCGCAAAAAGGCCATGCAGCAACTGCAAGAACGCCGTCATAATGCTGTCACCCTATACGTCGGCAGCGCCATTCGGAACGCCAAAAGCAAAATCAACAGCGGTCGCAGTCTTTGGCTACCCGATGCCCAGCGAGGGATTGCCGTCTGTGGTGCTCCTGGTTCGGGAAAGACGTTCTCGATGATCAACCCCACCATCCGTTCGGCACTGGATCAGGGTACGCCCGCGATCGTCTACGACTTCAAGTACCCCGACCAGACGGAAGTCCTCGCCGCCTATGCCGCTAAGCGGGGCTACTCCGTCAGCATCTTTGCCCCCGGCTACCCCGAAAGCGAGGTTTGCAATCCCCTCGACTTCCTGCGGAATGCCGACGATGCCCTGATGGCGCGGCAGATCGCCACGGTGATGAACCGCAACTTTGCCCTCTCGGCTAATGCCTCCGAAGACAAGTTCTTTGCCGATGCCGGAGACCAGCTCACCCAGGCCATTCTGATGCTGGCCAAGGGCATGCCGGAGCCGGACTTGATGATGGCCTCAGCGATCTTGAGCCTGACGGATTTGCCCAGCCGCATTCGCCATGCCAAAGAACGAGGAGATGCCGGAGCCAACTGGCAGATGAGCAACTGGGTGTATCTGGCCTTTTCTCAGCTCTTACAGCTAGCCGGTTCTGAGAAGACGGTGGCCGGAGTCATCGGCATGGCCAGTAAGGTCTTCAGCCGCTTCCTTAGTCAGGAACTGGTGAGTGCCTTCTGTGGTCAGACCACCCTGCCCCTAGATCTAGAAGGTAAACAGCTGCTGATTTTGGGGCTAGATCGGCAGCGGCGGGAAGCGGTTGCGCCCCTGGTCGCTACCCTGCTGCACCTGATTGTCACCCGCAACGTCACCCGCAAACGCCGTGACCCGCTAGTGCTGGCCCTCGATGAGTTGCCGACGCTGTATTTGCCCTACCTGACCCAGTGGCTCAACGAGAACCGCTCTGATGGGTTGGTGACGATTGTCGGCTTTCAAAACCTGACCCAGTTAGAAAAAGCCTACTCCCGCGAGGTGAGCCGCTCGATTCTGGGCGGCTGTGCCACCAAAGCCCTGTTCAATCCCCAAGACCCAGACAGCGCTCGCCTGTTCAGCGACTACCTGGGAGAAGAGGAAGTGGAGATCAAATCCAAAACCAAGAGCACGGGCAAAGGGGGCGGCAGCACCAGCACGGCAGGGCACACCCAGAAGCGGGCGATTGTGGAACCGGCCCAGTTCAACAAGCTGACCACGGGCAAGTGTGTGTTGATTAACCCGGCCTACAGCCGCAAGGATGAGGGCTCGATTCCGCTGATTTTGAAGGTGAAGGTGCCCAAGGCGGATCTGGCCCAGGAAGCCTGGAGCAAAGATCGCTGGCCCAAGGTGAGAGAACGGCTGATTGCGGCGTCTCACCAGCACTTCAATTCGGAGACGCATACCCGCGAACAGTTGGCATCTCGGATGGCAATCGCAGAGAAGCTCTTTCCCTTACCTAAACAATCAATGCCCAGTGCGCCCAATCTCAAAGAGCCGGCAATTCTCAAGCAGTTTCAGGATGTGTTTTGACTTTTGCGAGGTGACCCATGACCTTCGGCGGCTCTCCCCACAGTGCTGAGAAAGTGCAGCACGATATCAATTCGATTTTGGATGCCATTGCTCAAATGCTGGCCAAGGTAAGGCTCCAGCAGTTAGCGGAAGAAGAAAGGGAAGCCCAGCAGGAACCTTTGCAACTCAAGGCAGAACTGGAAAGCGATCCGCTTGAGATTGCTGAGATAGAGCACTTTGATGAGCAATCTTTGCTAACAGGCGATGACCCAAAATTGCTGAAGCCGGGTCCTCCATATCAGTTGGCAGCAGCGCCCGTGCGGGTTCAGATTGGCGAGGCGGTCGTGGCGGGAGCCCTGGAGGGTGACCTGCTGGAGCAGTTGCTGCAGTTGCCACCAGAGCAGGTGGGCTATCTGCGGCAGGTGATGGAGCCTACAGCTTTGCCAGGTGAGGTAGAGGTGATTGACGGCGAGATTGTCGATGTCAAACTTGATGGAGTACCTTGCTTTCACCATGAGCCGTCTAAGCAGTTGGCTCCCCATCTGGAGCGGATTACCTATGATGAAGCGGAGCGGTTGGTGGGCCAGGAGTTGAACGAATCGTCGATTACCCATCCTGAGCTATTGGTGGAACCTCCGGTGCTGGTGGTGGAGGTGCTGCCGGATGGACAGGTGGAGTATGACCCCAGGTTAGGTGCCCAGATTGAGGGGTTGGCTCAGGCAGCGGAGAACCGTGAAGAACAAACTGAGTCAGCGGATGAGGTGGCAGCAGAGTTATCACCGGAAGTGCGATTGGCGGTAGAAACGGTGCAGCAGTTCTTCGCGCTGACGGGCTTACAGGAGTTTGAAGGCCAGCATTATCGGCTGAAGATGGCGGGGAATCAGCTTTCGGTAGAGGCGAAGGATGGGCGTGGGGAGGTGTTGGCGGTAGATGGGGAGAGAGGCATTTCGCGGCTGGAAGCCCAGGATTTTCAGCAGTTTGACACCGCTAGAGGGCTTTTACTGAAATGTCTACATGAGTCGGACATACACTCTCTTAAAGATTTGGACCTTGATTGCTGTCCTTAAATAAGATGTAATTTACACTAATTCTCTTAGCAGATCGCTTCAAAGATGACCTCTACTTCTTGGTTATCTTTGGACCTATATAAACAACCTTAATTTCCTTTTGGCCTTCAGGACGAGGCCACTGAAAGTGAATGCGAATCTGAGGAGTTTTAATTTTTCCATGCCAGGGACAAAAAATTTTATCTTCGATATTAACTGGATCTGGAAAAGTCATCTCAGCTCTAAATTTGTCTTTATTAGTATCTGATTCATCAGTGAACCAGGCTTTTGTGCCGACAAAATGAGTATCAAGGATATCTAAACCATGCTGAGAAAGCTTGCCAGATTCATCACTTTCCATGCAGATAGACTCTAATATATTTAACAATTCAAGTATCCTTTTCGCCACTTGACTATTAAATGGAAAAGGCATCAGTTCAGCCATAAGACCATTCAAAAGAATCAAACCCTCAAAGCGATTCATGATCTCATCATATACGTCCTGCCAGCAAGAATATATTTTCTCATGTTCTAGAATTTCTAGAATTTGATTGAGATCCCAAAAGTTATAGATTTCAACAAAGCCAATTGGCTGTTCAGTAAGGCCATGCTGAACTTCTAGTTTTTCTTTCTTGAAATCCATTAAAAAGCCTTCAAAGCTAAATGTGCAGGCATCTATACTAGCGAGCTTACGACGAGCGGCCTCCCCCAAACCTTGATCAGTAACATCGTAGGTACAGTATTCAAAATAATCGTCTTGATTTTCTTGTCTAGAATCATCCCAAAATGGACCTGACTTAGTTACCCATTCGAGTACTAATTGTTTGAAAATTTTGTCATTCGTGCCATAAACAGCTTGGCTAAAGGTCGTATTTTGAATCACTTTACAAAGGTGAATTGATCGCGAGCAGTACAGATTTTCTTTTAATAGTAGATTTTTCAATCTCACTTTCAGGAGATCGCTCACAGCCTGAATAAATATCTCGTAACTAGGAAAGTTACCTACTAACGACAAGTCATTAATATGCCATTCCATCACATCCATCCTGCTAATCGTGCCAAATCCTTCTCTGATTGGTCAAAAAATCCATTTGGCCATTCGCTGAGATTACCTTCACTATCTATCAAAGGAGAAATGACCCGAGATTGATTGGACGAATCAGTATTAATATGCTTGAAAAAATGGACTGCAATCTTTTCAGGAGATATCTTGCCTTCAGAAGCTGCCAAACGAATTCCATTCAGGACATGATCGCTATGTGTCTCTATAATTACTTGAACGCCTGAGGCGGCAACAGTGGCAAGAAACTGACCTATTTGAGATTGTCCTAGAGGATGTAAATGAGCTTCTGGACTGTCAATTATTAGGATTTGCTTTTCTTTTGCAAGAAGACCTGCTACCAAAACTGGAAATGCGTATGTTAAACCATAACCAATATTTGATGGTCTTCTCCAATCTCCAATATCACCAATTCTTAGTTCTAGACGTACTAAACTAGTTCTATCTATTCTGAGTGCATTTCCCTGAGCACCTGGAAAAAGCTCTCCAGCCCATGCATTAAACTGGCGGCGTAAAGTAACAGCTTTATCTGATTGATGACAGCGTCGTTTATCAATCGGTTCATCGATAAATTCATGAAACCACCAAGGCGCATATTCCCCCTGAATGCCGACATCAGCTTGGGCTATCAGACTGCTTTCAGGACAAGGGAATACGTCACTAGTCCCGATCCTAATAGGACTGAGATAAATAGTTTCCTTTATACGATTCATCAGTTCGACTGCTTTTCCGCTCACTTGAAAGGGCAAAAGCATATCAAGATTATTGCAATCTTCTATTTTTTTCACTCCACTAGAGTCTGTAATTTCAATACTTATAATTTCCATATGAAGCCCGCTGGTTCGATCCTCGGACTGAAGTATCCATTGCACACTGCAATCATCATCTTCAACAGTGAAAACTAGATCGCCAGTACCTAAATTCAGTACTTCACTAGGTGTCCCTAGCTGTGCTAAGGAGCCATTGATATTTAGCTTTGGGGAACGTCCGCCAAGACGTAAATTCTGCGCGAGTAACAGAAGACTTTGCAAAGTTGTTGATTTACCTGCAGCATTAAATCCAGTCAACAAGGTTAATGGTGCTAGTGGCAACGATAGAGAATCAAAGCATTTAAAGTTTTTGACGCGAAGTTGATTGATCATTACTAATTAATCGTGCTGACTGATAGATTCCCAATAGCCTCTTCAAACATTGTGAAACGTGTTCTTACTTGTTTAAGACCATTGGTTGAAATAGTGATCGCTTGCGAAAAAGTTTCATCGTTGACTAAACTTATAACTGTATCTCGTAGAGATTCCAGCTCTTCCATTACAGTTTTTGAATTGAGATTGGAGAAAGTTACTGAACAGACATCAAACAAAGCTATGTTAATGACTGATCTGGACGCTGTACCACTCCTGTAAGTTAGAGATTTTCGGAAAGCATGTTTGCCGAAGAGAGAATGATTCGCCTTCATCGATTCCTGGAAAGAAATTCTCAATTCATGCAACTCTGTTTCAGGAAGAGTATTCATTAATTCCAAAGAATTTGCCAGGAAATCATCCATATCTCCTTTATAACTCTTGAAACCTAGCAACCTAAATGCACAAAAGCGGTTAATTGCTTCTCTATCTCGCATCGTTTTTTTATTAAGACTTCCGCCTGTAGCATCTAAGAAAGTTTGGCCTTCTGCCGCATTAGCTAGCCATTTAGTTGCAGGGCCATTAAAAAGACAATTTCTCATTTGTTGGCGAGCAAGAGGCTCGCCACTATTAACACGTTCAAAAATATCTAGTTTTGCTCTTTGTGGAGCCTTGGCATCAAGAATGTATAAAGTTAATTGTGTGTCTTCAATTCTTTCCTGAAGATTAATCGGGAGATCACTGAAGCGCTTTCCAGTAAGAGAATATTCATTTTTTTTATCATCTTCTTCATCTCCTAGCTTGCTTAAAGGAAACTCATCATTAAGATATCGTATAAAGGTTGTCAATCTTTGCAAGCCGTCAACGACAATTATTCTTCCATCTTCCGCTTCAGCTACATATAGCACCGGTAACGGAATGCGCATCAGGCAAGACTCGATAAGTCTGGATTGTTTCTTGACTGGCCAGACAAAATCCCTCTGAAAATCTGGATTTAGTATAAAACAATCGTTTTTTATTCTCTTGACAACTTCACTAACTGTCCTCTGTTCTGTCCGAACAAAAACAGAATCTAATGGATAGTCTCCCCATCCCTCTTCCTCTGAAACGTCTAGACCTTCAAGCTCCTCAGAGATACCATTTTTGATGTCAGTAGCAGCGTCAATATTATTCATTAATGATTTTCCCTCGCTAAACATACAGTCCCCTAAAATGAGTTTTGTGGCTGCAAAAATGATTTTCAGTTTAAGTTGTAAATTGCTATCATCAATTATTGCGTCTGAAATTTCATCAATAAATAATGAATATGCTAACTTTTCCTTGATAGTAGAATCTGTCTTTACTGACTAAAATCTGTTAGTAAGTAGCTCACATTTTCCGTTAATGAGATCGCACCACTGTTGAGCCTGTAGAGCAATTTCCTGTCGCTTACTCTCACTTGCCCAAAACTCTGACCAACTTAGCTTCCATTGACTCAGCAATCGTTGCAGATCTACCAGTTCAGTCGCAAAGGTTACGTCCGTTTCCAAATCAATACTTGGGACAGCCCACTCAATAAAAAACTGGCTTTCTCTAACCAAATGCTGAGCCACTGACTCGTCTGTGCCGCTCCTCGCCAAAAGCTGAATCCGCGTTAAGTTTAAGGCCAAACTGTCTAGCTGAGTCGCCCGATTGGCCTGTAAATACTGTGCTTTGAGAATGTCCCAGTTTATTGCCATTCAACGTCACCCAAAAGAGACTGCACGATTTGGCGGATGTTTTCCTGCAGGGCAGGATCTTGAACTTCCATAGACCGATTGTTCGCACTCGGACGAATGTTGATAAGTGATTCGTATCCTACTGCTTGCCTGAGTGGATACCAGTCAGCGCCCCAAACATTAGCCTGCTCGCTGCCATCATCCAACAAAACTAACTCGCAATCCGCATGAAGCTCACCACCCCCAGCCAGAATTCGGCGCTCGATATCTACTGCAAGTTTAATGTAGATTCCCAGAGCCTCCAGCATCTGACGCATTTGTTCAGGTTCCGCACGGCTGCGGATGATGTGAATCATGGTGATCAGTTAACGGAATAGATGCAAATGTACCATGTCTCACTCAAGATGAATACTGAAGCTTCGGTGCTTACCGCCCAACATTTGCCCCTATTTTCCACAAACCTGCCATAGCCGCCTCCTAACCTTTGGCTTACAGGGCCTCCGAGGGAACCCCATCCTCCACCCCTCGCCCTGGGAGCCATGCCCAGCTGCCTTCCCAAACACCTAACTGCCCTCCTCCTCGCCAGCATTCTCGCCCTCATTCTGCTGCTGGCCCCGATCCTCGGGCTTCCCTTAGCCCACGCCGAAGCCTGGGACGAGCACATCCCCTCCACCGTCTACAACGGGGCACTGATTCCCGACTGGGGCAACATCACCTTTTCCAACCTACCCGTCATCAGCGAAGCGGGCTCCCTACAAATCCCCGATTCACTTGCCGCGCAACTGGGCTACAACCCCTCCCGCATCTGGTCAGAAAACACCCCCATCGACCAGGTGCTGATGCTCGGCGACCTGCAAGATGCCTTTGGTCTGCAAGCCTTCAACCTTGCCACTATTGCCCAGCTCACCGGGCTCAACCTTAACGGCATCAGCCTAGCCAACTTTCCTCTCATCGCCCAACAAACCCTCGCCAGTTTGGTCGATGCCATTCCCCAACTGGCCCAGCGCACCCTCGATCAGGTGCCCATCCTCAAAGACCTGGTTAACCTCAACCTCCACAACCTTGGTACCTCTGCGCTCACTGACCTGGCTCTGCAATCTCTCAATCTGGATGACTTCGGCAGCAGCCCTCTGTCAGAACTCGCCAGCAACGACCTGCTGGGTCAATTCTCCCTCGGCGACCTGAATCTGAGTCAGTACAGCTTTAACGACATCCCCGGTCTCACCCAAACCCCCTTGGCAAACCTCCAGGGCTGGCAGCAAACTTTTGTCGGTCAGGTACCGGGGCTCTCCCAGGTGCCCTTCACCGCTTTTCCCAATGCCCCTGCCGCAGGCTACTTCGGCTTCATTGCCATTGATGATGTCACCTACGGCCCGATGGAGCACCGCAACACCCCCACCCAGCGCTCCATCACCGGCAGCGACAAAGTAGGTTTCAACTATCAGTGCGCTCAATCCCGAGGCTGCGCCTACCTGGAACTCAACTCGCCCATATCCCTCGGTGTGTCGGGCGATCCAACCGGACTCCACGGAGCGCAGTGGATTAAAGGTGGCTCCGGACAGGGGGCTCAAATGGTGCCCGGTGGCCACGGCATTTTGGGGGTCATTAATGGCGGGCAGGAGCCAACCGGGCGTTTGCCCTTTGGCCCGGTCTTCAAAGTAGTGCTCACCAACACCGACGAATCCACGGGCACCGGCAGCTTCGGCATCTACTTTCGGGTCTGCCACCACGGCTTCATCGACCTGGGCTGTACGCCCTACTTCATCGGCCCCATCCCCTGGTTCAGCACTAAGGAGAAAGGCATTGTCTTTGTCGGTGAGACTCCAGGCACCCCACCGGGCGATATTCCTGACATTCCACCCCTGCCTCCTGAGGTGCAGCAGCAAATTGACGCTCTGATTCAGGCGAACGAGCCCGATTTTCTCAGTGCAGTGAATGTGGATGGCCCCTGCTTGGCCAAAATCATGAGCCAGGTGCCGCCTTCAGAATCTGCCGCTGCTGCCACGACTGTGCCCAAGCTGCTGGAAGCCGCTCAGCGAGCAGGCATCACTGACAGAGCGCAAATCGCCTACATTCTGGCCACGGCTGAAACCGAAACCAACTTTCGTCCCCGCAGCGAGGACGGCGGCTACTGCGGTGAATACGGCCCCGGCTGCTATTTCGGTCGCGGCGACGTGCAGCTCACGGGCCAGAGCAATTACCAGTACTGGTCTAACCGCCTGGGGGTAGACCTGATTAACCATCCCGAGCTGGCCAACCAGCCCTACTTAGCGGCTCGCATTGCCGTGGAAGGAATGCGGGATGGCACCTTCACCGGCAGACGACTGGGGCAGTACATCGGCGGCGACCATCGTGATTTTGTCGGGGCTCGCCATATCGTCAACGACAGCGACAAGAGCAATCAGGTGGCGCAGCAGGCGGATCGGTTTTTGGGGGCACTCAATCAGTGCTCTACCGTTGCGACTACCACTGACACGAACCTCACCAGCGCCGATCATCCTGGTCAGCTGATTGCCCACTCCAACGGCAATGCGACTGAGCAGAAAATCGTCAATTCCATCAATGCCCACTACAACGAATCGTCTGCCGGTGGTCAGGGGGCGGCAATGTTGCCTGTGCCTATGAAGTCAATCGGGTGCTGCAAGATTCCATCGGGCACAAGATTGGCTCCAATCCCAACTTGGTAGCTTCCGTTGAAGCGGATTTGCAATCTGGTTCGGGGCAACATATCGGCGCTCAATGGGCACATGCCGGAGATGTCATTGTGTTTCGCGGCACGTCTGATGACCACATTGGCTTTTGTTTGAATGACGGTTGTAGCCAAGTGCTCTCCAACTCGTCCCACCAGGCTCGTTTTCGATGGGTTGCCAGTCGTGACTCTTACGAAAGCTACTACCACACCGAAGGTCATATCTATCGCGTCAACGGTTGATCGTCCTCTTTGGAGATATACCCATTATGCTTCGCCACATTTTTCCGGTTCTAATTTTAGCAACTGCACTCACCTTATTCGGAGTCCTGCCTGCTTTTGCCGATGAGGTTCCCATCGATTCCCAACTTGCAGCAGCCGTGACAACGGCTCTTGATATCCCTGCTGACATCTGCTTGCCCCAAATTCTCCACGTTGCCCAGTTCAATTCGTATGCCCTGGTGGAATGGCAGTGTGGGGAAGGCGGTGGTGAGCTGCTGCTTCAGTTTCAAGGCAGCGACTGGCTACCGATCAGTGGTGATGGTGGCTCCTACGAAATTCGGAACTTGATTGCATTGGGTGTTCCTGAGAGTACTGCGGTACAGCTAGTACAGAAACTCCAGGCTCAGTGGAGTCAGGAGGAATGACATGACGCGCCGCTTCGCCAACCGTACCGATCGCTGGATCGTCACCCTTTTCATGGGCTTCATCGTTGGGCTTCTGTTAGTGATTCTGCCTCTGAAGCTGGGCTGGGGTCAAAATCCACAACCATCAGCGCTTCTGGCTCCAGTCCCGACCCAACTTTCTCCCACTGTAGCGGCCCAGTTCTATCTACCCAGTCCGCTCCCCGACGTTCATCTACCGGATGCGACCCGACTCTGTCTGGAATCCTTTGGCGAACGCTTCGATATCTTTGGTACTGCCCAAGACCAGGGCAAATCCGTTTATCTGCTGGGTGTCTACTCCGACTTCGTCACCACCGATCCCCTGGATGCCAGCGATGAGGTGATTGTGGTTGAACCAAAGCGGGGATGCGATCGCCTCATTGATTCCACCTCCACCCGCCGCCCCCTCAGCAACGTTGTCAAGGCAGCAGAAAACCTGGAATTACAGCGATACCGCCATGCGATCGCTCAACTCGGCAGCGCCAATGCCTTTCAACAAGATCTGACTGCCCACATCACTGCAGAACAGGGGCAGTATCTACTCTCCGCTGAACAGGTGAACGCTCTCAAACAGCTTCGCATCACTATTCCCGATAGCTACCGCCTGCTGACCGACGATACCTTCCCTCCGCCAGAACCATGATTCGCCTTCGCCACTTCTCTTTTGTCTGCTTCCTCTGTGGAATCGTCTTCCTGTCCAGCTGCATGGCTGCCCACGGACAGGACACCTCTTACATTCCTGGTGCCCAAGCGGTATTGCCGGAGTTCCAAAGCATTTTGCCCACGCTTCAGAAACAAACCCAGCTCCCGCTTGTGCTACCCACCGTCATTCCCACTGATGCCCTGGTGCCCTCAGACAGTGGCCCCAAGCCCTATCTGAACGTGCCAATAACCACCGATGGTCACTTTCAGCAGGTCGTTCTCCACATCACCGTTGCCACGCCCACCCACTACGAAATCTCCCTGGATGCCACCCCCAACTGCCAGGGAGAAGACCGCTGCTCTTTCGGGTGGCTCTCTGGCCAACAGGTCTTTCAAGATACCCCCACGGTGGCCTCCCTCTATGCCTATGAACTGCAACCTGACTTTCAGCCCGTGGCGCGATCGCCAGAGGTTATGGGTGAAGTCCTCCTCACAGGCGGCATCACCGGCTTTTTCATTCCCTTTGTCTGCGGTGCGAACTGCGACACATCCAAGATCTTCTGGGAGCAAAGCGGGATTCGCTACGGCGTTGGCATCCGCTACGGCTCCCAGGCCACGCTCATTGCTTTTGCCAACTCCGCCATTCAAAACGAGAGGACAACCCCATGAACCCTGTCATTATTCCGACCCCGACTGAAGCGGAAGGCTCCGCAGCTGTTCTCCCCCAGAGCATTGAAGAACTGACTCAAGCCCTTCAAGCTGTGCTTCAGCAGTACTTGCCCTTTATTCCAGAAGACGTGTCGGTCTTCTTTGGTGGAGCCGAAGTCTATCGTTATTGCCCCTCGGACGACAGCGTTTCCTGGTGGGGCTATTACTGGGGCGATCCCGAAGCGCCCTCAACCATGGGGGAACCATGACCCCTAATGCACGCCGACGCCAAAGAACAGCTCATTCAGCACTTCCGCGATCGCCTCCTGGCCGGTGCCAGCTATAGCCGCATCACCGAAGCTCGGCGAGAAGCGACAGAGGTTTTGGAACAGATTATTGTCCCTGGTGATCCGCTCACCAAGGTGGTCGATGAGGCAATGGAAGCAGCAGTGGTGCGAGCGTCTGGCCCAATCATCGCCCAATGCTCGACTACTCATGATGCCTACGACTGCCTGATAGATTTGCTGGAACGTCAGCCCAATCTCAGCGTTCGCTCTTCGACCTCAGTTCTCCAGCAGGCGTATAGCACCCCGATTCCGATTGCCTATCTGGCCTCAGTGCTAGCCGACATCACGCCTGAAACATCGGTGTATGAACCGACTGCGGGAAATGGGGCGCTGCTGATTGGGGCGAATCCGGAACGGGTCATCGCTAATGAGATTAACGGCGATCGCCTCGCTGAATTGCAAACCCGAGGCTACCAGCAACTTACCCAGCACGATGCCACAACCTACCAGCCACCAGAACCAGTAGACAGAATCATCTGCAACCCACCCTTTGGCTCAGTCAAAGGAGCGAATCACCGCACCCAACGCTTCCCCATTGCTGATACCTGGACCACTCAAATCGACCAGGCGATCTCCCTCAAGGCGTTGAAGGCCATGAAAGACAACGGACGAGCGGTGCTGATTTTGGGCGGCAAGAAGGGGATTGACCCGGAGCTGCGATCCGAGCGCTACAACACCCGTGAAAGTCGCGCTTTCTTCTATGTCCTCTACAACCAGTACTCCGTCACCGAGCATTTCTCCATCTCCGGTGACCTCTACCGCAAGCAGGGGGCAGGCTTTCCGATCGATGTCATCGTCATCGCCGGACGAGGACAATCCACCCGCTCTCTTCCCGCCGCTGAAGTCCCTGGCCTAAAAACCACCTTCGCTGAACTTAAGGAGACCTTACCTGATGGGCCAATACGACAGCTATCCCCATATCTGGGCACCGCCCCACAACACGTCCTTATTCGTGGTGAAAGTGATCCAAAGTTGCCTGGTTCTAGACGAGAAAACCTACCAGACTCTGATGGTGGAACGTCTCGATTGGATGATTCAAAGCTGGCTCGAGATCGCAACTCTGGAAGCTACTCAAACCCTCTTAGCTATCTGCCTGAGCGAGTTGCATCCCTCCCAGGATTTTCCGCTCCTGGAGCAGGATCCGGAAACCTTCAACCTATGGGCTTGGCGGCTGGAATGGGCGGAAACCTTCATCCGCCACAACTCCACTTTCAGCGAAGCCCTTTGGTTGATGGGAATGGGGCAAACCAGCTTTCCGACAACTCCATTTCCGCCAACCCATCCCCAATTCGAGCCCTTTCTGGAAGTGCATCAAGACACTCACCTGGAAGCCTGGCTCATGGCTCTGAGCACCACCCTTCAGCATTAGACCCAGTCACCGTCATGGAAATCTCTCCCGAATCCAACGCTGCTCTACCATCAGAAGACGCTTATGCTCAACCTAAACAGGTCGCCTACCAGCCCAAAAGCCGAGGTGTTTCTTCCCAAACACTAATTCCCTTCAACATGGTGAGTGCAGCCCAGGCCGCCCTGGATCACTTTGAGCAGCGCCATGGCGATATCGATGAGTATTTAGCGACTCGTCTTGGCTACGCCTCTACTCAAGAACTCCACCAGTACTTCAGTGCTGAACAGGTGGATACATCGGCGCTGGCGATCGATAACCTGGAGCGTGGGCAGGGCTTTATCACGGGAGACCAAACCGGCATCGGCAAAGGGCGCATCTGCGCGAGTATCATGCGCTATGCCCAGCAGCAGGGCAAACACGCCATCTTCATCACTAAAGACAAGACTCTATATGCCGACATGATGCGCGATGTCTCTGACATTGGCACTCGGCAGTTTCAGCCATTTGCCACTGACATCAATATTCAAATTCCCCTCCCAAATGGCGGCGAACTACTTACTGGGCGCAAATTCCAGCAAGAAAAGGCCATGCTGGAGATGATGCGATTTGGCACCCTCAATAACCACAGCGCGATTTTTACGACCTATAGTCAGCTACAAACGGTGGGCAAGAAAGAGCCCCTGCGGCGCGATTTTTTGAGAGCCCTTGCCCCCAACGCGATTCTGATCCTTGATGAAGCTCACGAAGCAGGCGGCACCAAGAACGAGTGGAAGTTGAAAAACCAAGCTCCGGATCGAGCTGAATTTGTCCGCCAGCTCATCGACCTTTCCTCCGGCGTCTTCTACTCCTCCGCCACTTACGCCAAACGCCCCGATGTGATGGACCTCTATGCCCGTCGCACCGACCTGCAGTTAGCCGTCAGCAGCATGGATGCCCTAGAAAATATCCTCACCCGTGGCGGTGTGCCCCTGCAGCAGATGGTGGCTAGCAAGTTTGTCGCCTCGGGTCAGATGCTCAGACGCGAGCGCTCCTACGAAGGCGTTAGTTTTGAGGCCAAAGTTGTGCCGGTGGATCGAGAAGTCGCGGATGAATTCTCGGCGGCCATGCGAGCGATCAAAGACTTCGATTGCGCCAAGCAGAAGGCCGTCAAAGAACTGGATAAGGAACTCAAAAAAGAGGCCAAAGCCCTGGGTGAGGACAATGCGATCGGTGAAGTGGGAGCCAAGAGCACCAACTTCACTTCTCTGATGCACAACTGCATTGAGCAGGGACTGCTAGCTCAAAAGGCAGAAGCCACGGTGCAGGAGGCTGTTCACTCCCTGCAGCATGGGCAGAAGCCGGTGATTGCGGTTGCGAATACCATGGGTAGCTTCATTCAGGGCTATGCCGACGCCCATGACCTGAAAAATGGCGATCGCCTCGGCCTCTCCTTCGCAGACCTGCTGGAACGCTACCTAGAACGCTCCCGGGATGTGGTGCTGCGGAATTATAAGGGACAGAGCGATCGGCACCGGCTGACCGATGATGAACTGGGGGATGAAGGACTCTTTGCCTACGAAGAAGCCCTGGAGTGCATCCGGGAAGGAGACTTCAGCCGCATCCCCATCAGCCCCATCGACTACATTGAACAGCGCCTGGAGCAGGCCGGATACCGAGTCAGCGAAGTCACCGGACGCAAAGCCGGGCTGGACTACGCCCCCGATGGCACTACCACCTACAAAGTCCGCACCGAACGCGAAACCTCTTCCAAAGCCAAGATTGAAGCGGTGGCCCTCTTCAATGCTGGAGATGCCGATGTGATTCTGCTGAACTGCTCCGGCTCTACGGGCATTTCCCTCCACGCCTCAGAAAAATTTGCCGACCAGCGCCCCCGACACATGATCGTCGCCCAGGCCGAGCGAGACATCAACGTCTTCATGCAAATGCTGGGCCGCATCCACCGCACCGGGCAAGTCGAACTGCCCAGCTATACCTTGCTGATGGGCGATTTGCCTGCCGAAAAACGACCGGGGGCCATCCTTTGTCGTAAGATGGCCAGCCTCAACGCCAACACCACTGCCTCTAGAGAAACTGATATCTCCATCAGCAATGTGGTGGATTTCATGAATGCCTATGGGGAACAGGTGGTAAGTGAACTGCTCACCGATGACCTCGAACTCAACGCTCAGCTGGATTTTCCTACCCTGAAAGCGCAAAACGATGGTTCCGAAGTCGCATTGATTAAGCGAGTGACGGGAGCTATTCCGCTGCTGCCGATCGAGCAACAGGAAGCGGTCTATGACCTGATCGAATCCGAGTACAAAGAGCTGGTGGATCAGGCGCGAGCGATGGGTGAAAGCATCCTGGAAGCCGATCAGCTGGATCTCGATGCTCGCACGACGGCGCGGATGGAAGTCATCCCAGATGAGAGTCCGGTGAAGACAGAGTTTACCGGGCCAGTCTTTTTGGAAATTGTGGATGCCAAGAGTGCCAGCAAACCTCTGACTCAGCTTCAGGCGGTAAATGTGCTGCGGGAGGGGCTGGGATTGGAGGTGGTGAAGAACCTGGAAGAGCATGATCCAGAATCTCTGAGTGCTCCCACACAACAACGGGCGAATGATGCGATCGCAGCCCTCACCGATGCCACCGAAACATACCGCACCGCTGTCCTCGCCACCAAGAAGGAAGAATCGGCGGCCAGCAAGTTTAGCGATCGCATCGATAAACAGCTGGATCAAGTGGAATCAGCTCTGCGGGAATTCCCCACTGGCACCCCGGTTCGCATTGTCTCCGGTACTACCCAAAGCGTCTTCTACGGTGTTGTCGCAGGGATTGATCAGAAGATTCGTCCCGGCAGTCCCGCTGCCCCTAATAACTGGAAGCTGCGACTACTGGTCGCCGATTCTGCCCGGCAGATTACTGTGCCCCTCTCCAAGCTCAATAGCTGGCGGGAAGGGTCGGTGGCCATCACGCCCCAAGCTCAGGACTGGTTTGGCAACGATGTCTACAGCCTGTTCGATAAGTTCCAGCAGAGCGGTCGGGTGGAACGGCAGATATTCACCGGCAACATCATCAAAGCCTTTGAGAAATACCCCAAAGGCAAGCTGGTCAACTTCACAGACCATCAGGGACAGGTGCGTCAGGGGTTGGTCATGCCCAAGGAGTTCGACATTCGCGAGGAGCTGGATAAGGAACCTGTCGCTTTCAAACAGGGCCACCAGGTCAAAGCCTTCCTCACCGATCTGACCAGTCGCCGAGGCGCGGTGAAGACCCTGGATGAACTGCTGATTCTCAAAGCTCAAATCAACGGCGAGGGATTTATCCTGCAAGCGCCCAAGGCGAAGGAATCGGGGGCCAAGTACTTCCTTGATGAAGCTCTGATTGCCGCTGTCGGCAACGATTTCCACTCCGTCGCTGATCGCATGGAAGTCGTCATACCGGCTGAACGGCTGGAGCAAACCCTCACGGTGCTGATGAACCATCGCCAGTACACCCTGGCGGCCTTCGACCACAAGGATGTTGCCCGGGACTACTTAGGGATCGAATTGCCCAAGTTAGAAGTAGTGGATGCTGGGACTCCGGCTCCGAGGCCCATTCGGGAACCGCTCCCACTACCGCCTCCGCCTCTAGCATCGGCTCCACCCACTCCAACTTCTGGCAGCATTCTTCCCCCTAAACAGCAGCAAGGCCAGATCGAGAAGCGTATTGCCAACTTCTTGGAGAAAGCCGGAATTCGAGAGGCCGTCACGGCAGGTGAAGATTACCACCTCAAAATCGAGAATGAGCCCTACATTCCTCTCGTTGTGGAGCGACAGCTGGATGAGCTGTACCTGACCCACTATCTGGAGCAAAACGGCGACACCTTCATCGATACCGAGATGGTGTTTAAGATTCAAGCCGATGGGCAGCTTCGGTTCAAGGAAGTCGCTACCCAAGACCCGATTCGAGGGGGAGAATGCCGCAGCCCGGATCGTTTGTTCGCTCAGACCTTTTCCCGCAACATCCACCACCAGGGGTTTGCTGAAGCCGCCAGGGAACAACTCCAGCCCAAGCCGGAGGTGGCTCCCCAGAAAACCCATCCCCTAAAACCAGCCCTGCAAGCCTACCTCGACGTTAAAGCTTATCATCTCGATGCTCTGCTGCTGAGCAAAACAGCCGATGGTCGCTTCTACGAAGCCTACCTGGAGGATGCCAGGGCGCTTTCAGAGAAAACTGAGGTCATTCTCACCAGCATCGATTCCGGAAGTTCTGAGCTGGGACGAATTCCGGTGACGGGCTTTCCGGTTCACGCGACAGATCGCTACTTGGATATGCTCAGGCAAACCACGGCGGTAGCAGTGGTCGATGGCCCAAATGCCGTTGCAGTTTATCCGCAGGTGAGACCAGAAGCTGTTGCCGAAAGTCCACCGGCTCCCGAACTACCAACCGTTGTTCAAGACGCTGAAAGTTCTTCGGTTGCCAAAACACCGTCAGCTATTCAAGAAGAGCAGGCCGTTCTGTTTTCTCTCGAAACCTTTCAAAATGGCTCTTCCACGACGTCCTTACCTTCCAGTGCTGATCCGACCTGGAACCAAGAAACGCCGGAATGTCCTAAGTCCAAGCCCTCTCCTACTGCAGAAGCTCAGCCATTCTCCGTCATCGAGACAACTCCAGCCAAGAGCCAACCCTCGATAGACGACCTGAGGCAGTGGTATCGCCATGCTCGTGATGTGGGTCGCTCCGAGAAACACCTGAAGCAGATTGAGGTGATTAGTAAGGGAGCCATTGCTGGGCAGGTACTCAGCGATCGCGATTTCCAGGCTTTAGATCGCGATGAGGCTGCCTGGCAGTCCCAACTCAACGCAGTCTCTGAGCAGGCCCGCTACATCCTCAATACCGTAGGTACCCAGGATGTCGGTGGCCAGCGTTTCAGCGGTAAGACCTACAGCATTCAGGAGAGCGAGAAGCATCTGGCGATCTCAGCCGCCAATCGAGGCGAGATTCTCCATCTCCACAACGATCAGGTGATTCTCTCCAAAGTCACCCATATTGATGCTCAGCGGTTTCAGAAATTCGCTGAGCTGATTCAAAGCCGTGCCTTCAGTGTGCAAACACCGCAACTTCAGCCAGTCGGCCTAGAGCCTTAGAATCCAGGTACTTCTATGCCTCCTTCCCAAAATCCTGAGGTTTGGGCCACAGTTCAGTGGTTAATGGCCCATCAACTGCCTGCCCTGCCCGTTGCCCCTGCTCAAAGTCCCTATCAGTATCCCCGCATGGTTGCGGCTAAACCTGAGCGGGGCATCTTTTCCCACGTTGATTGTCAGTGGCAAGACGGCAAGCTACGACCGAAACCACTTTTTACCGGCAAGAATCCTTCTTACCTCGATAGCCGGGGCATTCCCCATCTGGTCTATCACCACCGTTACCAGAAGACTCTGCCCAGCGAGCGGGATCTGCGCCAGTGGTTTGCTAACCCCCTTAACGGAGTGGGTTCTTTAGGCGGCCATCAGCGGATTGCTTGGATTGATTTTGATGCCAAATGCTTTGAGTCATCCCAAGCTTGCGATCGCGCTATCATCCACTGGTTAAACCAACATCCCTCCCTCCAGCAAACCTTTACCGAACGCACTCACAGTGGCGGTTGGCGATTTGCCATCAAGCTCCAAACACCACCGACCTTCACCAATTTCGCCCTCGAACCCGGTGGTGCTCATGCTGGCGAAGTGTTGGGCACTGGACGCTTTACGGTTCTAGCTCCCACTATTGGCCCCAGCAGTAATGCCTATATTTCAATTCGCCGAACTGAACCTATTGAAGTCGAGAGTCTTGAAGAGATCGGGCTCATCCGCTCATCCGCTCGGCAGGCTGAACAGCGACCCAACAACTACCAGCCCAAGCCAGTCCTGATGCCTTTGCCAACCTCGTCAGGCCGAGGCACGATTTGTTTGGCAGATCTCGTGACAGCTAAAGTACAGGGAATTCTCAACGGACAAGACCCTTACCAGGATGAGTCGATGTCTTTGGTAGTCGCGGCTAGAGAACTCTATGGCAGCGAAAACTGGGCCTTTGCCAGTAGGATTCCGCTGGTGGGCGATCGCGCCGAAGCCCTAATTCATCGGGTCGGCGATGCCTTTGGCTACGACGAAGATAAGCGGCGTCGCTGCTTGGCTTCAATCAACCCAGAAACCTGTCAACCTGCCAGCGTTTATCGAGGGGATGAAACCGCTTTGTGGAAGCGAGTGCGGAGGTTAGAGCGAGAAGTGTTTGATGCTCTCTGTCCTCAGGCTATTCAAAAAGAGATTGCTGAGCAGATTCAGGTGTATGTGCGATCGCCTTCTCCCAACGCTCCTGTAGAAAACTCAACCTTGATTCAACTCCGCGACTGGTATCGAATCGCTAGAGCAATGGAAGTCCCTGAAAGTGCCCTTGATGCCATCAAAACAATTGGGCAACGAGTAGCGGTAGGCAAACCTCTACTGCCAAAGCATCGAGATCTCATGGGACAACAGATTCAAGACTATTGGCAGCGGGTAAATATTGTCGTTCAACAAGCGGAGCAAATTTTGGACAGGATAGGGCAAGTAGACACTACGGGAGTCTGCTTTCAAGGTCAAACCTATCGACTCGAAAACTCTCTCGTTGAAGGACTAAAGATATCAACTCAACAACGAGGGCTTATCCTCACTGTGACAGCAGACAGCATCCAGTATTGTCATTTGAGAAAAGCAGACTTTGAACGCTTTGCCTCTTTCAGCCAACAAATCTTACAAGCCGCTATCAAAATTCCGCAGTTAGAGATGGTCTAGGCTTTAAGCTGTTTACCACTGATCTTTCGCTGTCGCAGTTCATAGAATCCCAGCAGCCCGACTCCCACCAACAAGGGCAAGAAATAATAGATTACCCGATACACCAGCAAGACCCCCAATAATTGATCTGAGGCGATGGGCGGAGAGATCAGCAATAACAACACCGTCTCAAACACTCCTAACCCGCCTGGAACGTTGCTGATAATCCCGGCAATTTGGGCCAGCAGGTAACTGCCGAAAAAGATGAAATAGTTCAGATCGGGATGGGCAGGGAGCAGCACATACAGCACCGCAGCAGCTAAGACCCAATCACAGGAGGTGACGGCAATCTGGGCCAGGGATAAGTTCAGGGGCAGGTGGGGCAGCACCCAGCCTTTAATTCTAAGCGATCGCCGACTGACACTGCTCAACAGCAAATACGCAACGATGAGCATCAAAAACAGCACCCCTAGCGGATGCACCGTATCGAAGGGCAAATGCAGGATTCCCGGAACGGAAAGGGGTTCTAGAGCAAAGACGAGACCTCCCACGGCAAACAGGCCAATCCAAAAGCTGAGATTGCAAAAGGCAATAATCTGGCCAATTTTGCCGGGGGAGAGTCCCCAAGTGGCGTAGAAGCGATAGCGAATGGCACTACCGCTGAGCAGGGCAAGGCCCACACTGTTGCTGATGGCATAGCTAATTACCGCCACCAGCGCGGTTTGACCATAGGGCAATGGATGCCGCACAAACCGGGCGGCCAGAGCGTCATAGCCGGTGAGAAAGGCGTAGTTAATCACCATCAGGACGACCGACAGCGCCAAGGCCCAGAGGGGAATCGCTGCGATGCCGTTGAGAATATCGTGGGGCGGATACTTACGAATTTCACTGGCGATTGCCCAAATCGATAGAGCAAACAAACCGATGCTGAGCAGAATCGGCACAGCGTGAGAAAAACGCTTAAGGACGCTAGTCAATGCCGTGCTGAGGAACTGCGCGCCAAAATAGTCTTGGAGACGATCGCCGGAATCAGCCCGTACCAGCGCTACCACCACCTCTGGCAAGTCCGCTAAACGGGAATAAACAAAGTAGCGTGGCTCCCACTGAGGGTGAAACTTGTCTTTGTAGGCCCGCAAGCCCTGCACGTTATAGAACTGATTCAGGTGATCGTAGAGATAGTGGACACCCTTCTCCAGCCGAGGCGCTTCCGGTGTTTCACCGACGCCAGAGAAGATCACCAGACCCAGGTTGAAGCCGTCATACTTCTGTTCTTTGCAGTGCTGCAACAGCGAGGTGAATAGAAAATCCATCGCGCCTCGTTCCACATCAGGCAGGTGGCGCATCAAGTCGATAGTGGCTTCGTTACGCTGATATTCCGGCACCAGGTTGGCAAAGGCGATCGCAGTGCCTTGCGCATCTTCAACGATGGCGATTTCGCAGTCTCGCAGGTAGTCGTTGTCAAACCAACCGAGGGAAAACTTCTTTTCCGCTCCCTCCATGTGCGCTAACCAGGCGTCGCTAATCACCCGCAGTTCGGCCAGCAGGTCATCGCTGATGGGGGGCGCATAGTACTGCACCCGGTAGCCCTGCTTGGTGAACTTGTTCATGGCAGTGCGGAGGTTTTTACCCGCTTTGCCCTCTAGGGTGAACTGGTGCAGATCAACGATGGCTTCTTCGCCAATTTTGAGGATGCGGAATCCTAAGGACTGATAGACCTCTAGGTCATCGGGCAGGGTTTGATAGAAAGCCGGATGCCAGTCGTTGCGATCGCAAAAGTCCCGAAAGCCGAGAATAACTTCTTGCCGATCCTTAGCAGGGCCAATTGGGTCACCTAACGCCACCGCACCGCGCCCCTTGGGTACATAGGCAATCACCGACTGCCCAGAGGGACTGAAGTAGTAGGACTTATCCTCTAATAGGGCAAACCGCGCCAGCGACGAGCCACCATGAGCTTCGACAATCTTTTGGGCTCGCTGCCGTTCTGGCTCACTGGCGACTCCTCGAAAGATGACCGGGCGAAACAGCATCCAGGCGGCGTAGAGCAGGGTGACGGTGCTAACGACGTAAATCGAATCAGCAAAGTAGCGACCAAATCGTGTGGTAGGCTGGAGACCCCCATTGTCGGCAGTGAAAAACATGGCGAGAGTCTGACTGACTGCCTCAGGCAAACTGAATGGAGTGGCGTAGTGCGTGTCTAGCAGCCAGAAACCCAAGGTGCCATAGGCCAGAGTAAAGAGTAGAGCACCTACCCATACCCGCAATCCTTGAATAAGAGAGGGGCGATCCGACTGAGCAGTAAATGCTGGACGTAACTGCAGCAGTTGAACCAGCAGCACCAGGGAGAGTAATCCTTCCTCATAGTCCAGTCCCTTCAGCAGATGGCTAACGATAGATATCCCTAAAAGCCCCACCACCAGAAACCAAGCCACCCGTTTGCGTCGCAGTAGATTGGCCGCCAGCAGCAACAGAAAAAATCCACTCAGGGCCGCAAATAGATGAGCACCGATGCGAATTTCAATGGGAAAAACACTTCTGAGCCAATCCACTCGCTCAGGGAGTCCAGGTGTGACAGCTGACCAAAGATTGACCAGTCCTACAAAAGCAGTTAGTAGAGCCGTTAACCAGATACCGAACTGAGTACGCCTGCTTACCACACTGCTTCTCCTAATGTCGCGAGTAACCATTCCAGTTATTGCCAGTTTAAGGGCCAGGTTTAAGCTGGAACCCAGAACACCATAAATTTGTTTTAGAGTTACTATGGCATAGCCTGCTCTGGCGACACCTGATTGATTTTCAAAAGCGCACGCAATATGTAGAGCGACAAAAGTGCGGCAAAAAAACACCAAACTGAAACAAAGGCATAGTTGAATATCAGATAGCTCACCAGAGCAGACGCTGCGATCAACATTCCCCAAGTTTTGATAGTTACGCTGGATGAAACAAATAGCGGAATCAAAATTATCAGCGCGTAGAGGAGACGAGTCAATACACTGGGTATCGCCTCCCCAATAAATCGGGCTTGATACTCAATGGAACCCTGCCGGACAGCGACCGATAACCAATCAGGGTGAATCACCAGGGGCAGGTACAGCAACGCTCCCGTCAATGCCCCTGCCCGCAGAAAACCACGACATACTTGCTGAATCTTCTGATTGGGTTCTAGCCGTAGTGCGATGTAGGGTGGCCAAATAAGCCAAAACCAATGGGAAAAAAAGAGAAAAGCCAAAGCGCCAAAATGTATGGCAACTAAATTGTTGGCGCGAATGCCTGACCATATAATGCCTTCAAACCCCTGCTGAAGTCCGAAGGCTAGGGGGACACTGGCAAAGGGCAGATAGGCCGGGTTGGGGATTGCTACTTTAATGCAGTAGATTCCGACCGGAATCAAAACGGTACTGGCGGCAAAACTAACCGAGGCAGAAAAACACATGCAGTGAATCCTTGTCCTACTGAACCTAAGCTTGTTCAAATTGCTGGCCTACATAGGTCAGCGAATCTGTTAAGTGTTTATGAAAATAGTTCCACCCAATATCAGGCCCAAACATGCCGTGGCCACCGGGAAAAATATGAAAGACATTGCTAACTCCCAAATGGTCTAGGGTCTGGTGAAATGCCTGACTCGACGTTCGCATATCGGTGTCTAAGGCGTTGTCACCCGCATCCATATAGATGTTCAGATAGTGCAGAGAGCTAGTTGGCATCTGTTTGATAAAGCTTTCAGGACTATTGTGGGCACCACTGCTATCGGTAAAGTAGCCACCGTGGCTAAACAGCGTACCAAAGGTATCCAAATGCTTCAGGCCGATATTGACGGCTCCCCAGCCCCCGGAGGACACGCCACCCATGGCCCAAAACCGTGGCCCCGGTAGCGTGCGGTAATGGGTTTTAACCTGCTGCACCAGCTCTGAACCAATCAAGGTATCCAGGTTACCGTTTGGCCCGTTGTAATACTGAGGATCCCAGAGATAGCTGGAACCCCGATTGTCGTTGCCATCGGGCATCACTACAATTGCAGGCGGTAATTTGTGGGTGGTATAAAGCTGCTGGAGTACCTGGGCAATGCCGTACTGGTCAGCGTAGGCTCGTAAGTTGTCGTGGCCCCCATGCAGCAGAAATATGACGGGGTAGCGCTGGTCAGGATGCTCAGCATAGCCAGGGGGTAAGATGATGCCATACTGGCGATCGCTGTCCATCGCCTGACTATGAAAGCTTTCCACCTGCATCGGCAAAGCATCTAGTGCTTGGCTTTCAGCGACTGGAATGGAACTCGCGCCAACTGAGATGCGATCATACACGGTAAGCCCACCGACGAAGAGCAAGGCGGTTCCGACTAAACCAATGCCAAGAGATTTGAATTTCATTGGTATTGCTCCCGAAACATATGAATGGAGCACTGGCAGTTCCCTTCCGGAGACGGTGCTCTTGTCTATCCCATTGCTCCTGAACTGTATAGGAGACCGATGTCAAATTCACTACGGTTGAGTGTCAAGGAAGCGTCAGGTGTTGGCAGATGGTAGTTGCTGGAGCAGGTCTTCAAGGTGCTGAAGCCGTTGCTGCTGGATTTTAAGCATTTCCATCACCGTAATCATCTCTTCTTCCCGCAGCAGGTTCATCTTGTCATGGAGTAGCTCAATCTCTAGTTCTGCCTTGAGATTCACTTCGTAGTCGTGCTGGGCATCTTGTCGATCAATCGCTGCCTGACGGTTTTGGCTCATCATGATGATGGGAGCCGCATAGGCCGCCTGAAAGGAGAGCATTAAGTTCAGCAAAATGAACGGATAGGGATCCCAGTGCTGAATAACTCCAATCACATTCAGCGTTACCCAGCTCGCCAAAAGCACACTTTGGACAATGATAAACGGCCATGAGCCCATGACTGCTGCGACCTGATCAGCGATGCGATCGCCAACTGTCAGAGGCTGGCGAATCGGCTGTTGGGCTGGACTTCGCTGCCGCAAATCTTGCAGTAACTGGTATTCTTCTCGGCTGATGTTGGCCCTTATCGGTCGCTTTAAGCTGTGGGAGGTCATAGTCTCATCCTTGAATGAAATGATTAGCAGATTGCTCCTCTGCTATGGCCGCATGATGATTTTGGGTTCTACGTTGCCAATCCACGATGTCTCGAATCGAAGCGGCAATGGGTACGGCAACGATTAACCCTAATAATCCGGCAACTTTTGCTCCAACTAACAGCGAGATCAGAATCCATACGGGACTGAGGCCAGTAAAGCCGCCAATCAGCTGAGGTGCAATACCGTTTTCAATGAGCTGATCGACTAAGATTGCGATCGCAAGCACTCGTATGCCTAGCCAAATACTGTTTAATGCCGCTAAAAAGCTCACGAGGGCAATGCCCAACGCTGCACCAAACGGAAAGAGTGCCAAAATGCCAACTCCCAAGCCAAACACTAAACCAAACGGCACTCGAATCAGGAGAAAGGCAATGGTCAGCGCGGTGCCAATCAGCAGGGCTACACTAGCTTGACCAATAAAATAGTTATGAAAGTTTTGATGCAGGCTGTCCCGTAAGCGAGTACTAATCGGTACAGGCAGATAATGGAAAATTCCATCCCAGGTTTGGTGCCCATACAGCAATAGATAAAACGTCAATACCAACGTCAACATGATGTTGAGTACACTGCTGATGGCACCAGCTAATGTACTAACCAGGGTGCCGCTAGCCGATTGCAGTTGGCTAGCGACCTGATCTTCTAGCTGTGTAATCCAATGACCAAAATCAATAGGAAGACGCCGTACTGCTGCCCATGATTGAAATGCATCAAGTTGCTGAGTTCCTGAGGCCATCCAAGTGGGAATTCGCTCAACTATTTCATTGATTTGTTCAATCACCAGCGGAACGAGCGTAATGCCCACTATCAGCAGCACGAGGCTGAAAAAGAAGAGCACTGAGAAGACGGCTTGAGGACGGCGAACGTTGAATCGCTGGAGCCAATTAACCGGATATTCAAGCACAAACGCCAGCAAGGTTGCCACTACTATGATTGTGATGATGGAGCGAAAGTAGTTAAACAGCAGTAACAACACCCAGCCATTGAGCACGAGCAGGGGCAGAACTAATCCCCACCAGCCGTTACGTAGTAAACGGGATTTCCACTTCATGATCAGTGCCCGAAGACCTAGCCTATGAGGTCATTAATAGTTGAGCTAATAATACTTTTTTGGGGACTTGAGATCGCAATCATCTCAGCTCCAAATGCTGACGATAACAGTAATTTACCTCTCATACAGTTCCGCTAATCTAGCCTTTTCTGGAAGCGGCGCTTGGGCTGAAGCCACATGACAATACCAGTAGCTACTAAGACCAAAAGACCTAAGGAATTGAGAAAGGGGTAAATGCTCTCAAGATTCAACAATCCAAAGTCGCCCTTGTGTAAATCCAACAGCCATTCAAAGTTATCCTCGTCGCCAAACATATCCAAAAGTTGGTACAGCGAACCTGTTATGACCGTCAGCACAATTGGCAGCAGCATAATTGGAGCCAAGAAACGATGAGTTTGGCGAATAGTCTTAGGGGTAATCATAATAGTTTCAGCATGAAAGAACATCATTCACTGTTCCAGAGATCGATGTCGATCCGATGTCACGATGATGGCAAAGCTACGTAATTTTATTGCCGCTACATCTATAGTGCCTACGCACCTAAAATCAGGAAAATTGTCTTTGAAAATCTGTGCTTCGCACGAACTCCCAAAGGCGATTCGTTCTAACCTGATTAGGTAAGGCTATATTGGGTAATCTAATGGATTGCTCTATGAAAGTGGCGCGTAGGCATCTTAGGGAGAGCGGCAATCTCCTGTTTATCAGCATTGAGATCAACCCGATCCTCTCTTATGTCATGCACTGTAGAAATCGGCATCGTTATGACTTGACTACCCCAGAAATGGTTCTCCTTCAAAACCAAATGGGTGATGTGCCCGCTCTCCGGATCAGCTACAAATTCGTCAACCTGCCCAACTATGCCATTATTGGCCCACACATCCGCACCATAACAAACAGCGACCTCACCCGGCGGAATCTGTTCTTCCTCAATTGAGACATAGGGGGATTCCTCATCAGGAACAATGTAGGGCCAGAGCATATATGCTTCTGGATTTTCAAGCCAGAAACTCTCGGACGATATCGGTCTGTAAGAGTTTACCTGATCGGGATCAAACAGTACGTTCTGTATGTAACGGACTTTGATAAAGTCATCCATTTGAAAGACAGCAACTCGGCTGCAGCGTAAGTGGATGGTATCAGGCGATGTCTCTAAAACTTGCTCAAAGGGTACAATCCGGCTGGTTTCTCCTAGCCAACCACTGTCGTGAACTACCACCTGGGTAATTGCTTTAGAAGCTAGATCAATTAAAACGTGGCTAGATTTACCGCAGCGACCATCAGTACATTGCACGCGGGCTCCAATCGGAATATCCATAATGCTACTTTCTCCTTAAATATCAATCAAAATATTCCTAGTTATAGGGAAAGCATGTGTCAGTACTGTTGCTATCTGATGCCAAGTTATCTTTTGAACCAAGTTTAATTTGCGAGCTGTCATTTTCAAACTCAAATTGAAACGACATCAACTTGACATCAACTTGAAATAAAACGTTTTTATGATTAAACCAATTCACCAGGCATAAACCTAAATTCTGAAGGAGAATCATATGAAGAACATTCAGAAGAGTTTGATTGGCATCAGCTTAATTGCTTTTCTGGCAGGCTGTAGCTCTGAAATAAATCCCCAAAAACCTCAAGCTGAGACACCATTAGCATCCTCATCTGATGTCTCACACAATGAAAACGAGACCCAATCAGCAGAGAACGCTGATCGTGAACTGCTTTCCAACGTTGAAGTCAAATTATTAGATGGTAAGGTTGAACTATCTGAATCAAAGGTTAATGCAGGAGAGCTAGAGTTTACTATCTATAATGAAACTACTGAACCGCTACACATGACTATCGTCAAAACGGAGTTGGAACCGGCAAAGCTGGTGGTTAAAGATGGCAAAATTGACCGAACACAGAAAGGGGTTGAAGTAGTTTCAGACTTACAAAACGAGCCAATTTAACCTGGCCATCGAGAGTCGATCATGGAAACATTGGAGCCAGGAGTTTACAAGGTAGTAGTAACCTCCCAAAATCGAATAGAACCTGTTGCTTCTTCTGTTCTAACGCTGCAATCAGAATAGCGCTATCGATGCCAGATATTGAAAAGAGAATAGCTTACGAAAATTTTGCTTCGTAAGCTATCTTTTTGCCATGAGAAGCGTTTTACTGTTGCTGCCCCAAAAGACTGCTGCCAAAGCAGAACAGTTTTTCACTGTAATGGCCATTAGTTTTGAGTTTTGATCTGGTCGGCTCAGCATCTTACTCAGCTGGTGAATTGACACAGCTTTAACACTCGATCAACACAATTCTGACCTACAGTCGTTGCTGTGATTGCGATTAATGGAGCTTAAACAGTATGAACCGACTTTTAATTGGCATTGGTGGGTTTCTGGGATCAACCGTGGGAAGCTATTTCCCTATCCTGTGGGGCGGTAGCTTATTTTCGCCGACCTCTATTTTCTTCGGCATGGTGGGTGGCATCGCTGGCATTATCCTTGGCTATCGCATATCTAGGTACTGGGGCTTTATTTGAACCTGCTGATGCTCTGATGCGGAGGTTTACTGTTCCTGCGGCAATTCCTGATTGGCCGATCGCATTGATGATTGAGGATGCGCTCGATTGAGAGCCAAAACGCCGAGACGCATGACGAGTAACACGCTGGTGAGGGTAATAAACAGCAGGACTTTCCAGCGAGGGCCGCGGCTGAGCTGTTTTACCATTGTTGCCACCGCTGTTGTCGATTCGAAATTAATCCCGTGCTCATAGGCTCGGTGTTATCAATTTGGATGGAATGAAATGGCAATTTTGCGATCGCATCCACTCTAAATTTTGGATATGGCAAAGTTGCGCCAGTTATGTGTCAAAAGGTCTTGGGTGGAATGATGCAACCGACAATCTTAATTGTGGAAGACGAAGCCGAAATTGCTCGCTTTATTCAGCAGCTTTTAGAGAAAGAAGGCTTTACCTGTCTACAGAGCCGAGATGGCCTAGATGCTGTCCGGCAGTTTCAAACCCACCAGCCGAGTTTGATTATCCTAGACTGGATGCTGCCCGGCATTGATGGGTTAGAAGTCTGTACCCGCATTCGTAAGTTCGCTGGCACTCATGATCCCTATATTTTGATGCTGACCGCCAAGGGAGAGGAGTTAGACCGCGTGATTGGTCTCTCGACCGGAGCTGATGATTATTTGGTCAAACCCTTTAGCCCGATTGAACTGGTGGCAAGAGTTCGAGCCTTGCTCCGGCGAAGTTTGCGCCAGGATGATCAGAGCCACATTTATCGCACACCTCACTTTTCCATTGACCTCGATCGCCACATCGCCACCCGTCAGCTTGATGGTGATGCTGAAGAGTTGGAATTAACGACAATCGAGTTTGATTTACTCGCGACGTTCTTGAGCCATCCGGGACGCGCGTGGAGCCGCTCCCATCTGGTCGAAAAGCTGTGGGGGGATGACTTCTTTGGCGAAGAGCGGGTGGTTGATACCCATGTTGCTCGACTGCGAAAGAAAATTGAAGTCGATTCGAGCCATCCACAGTTTATTAAAACCGTAGTGGGGATGGGCTATAAATTTGAGGACGACGCGTCATGCGAGTAGGGCTGCAAGGACGACTCTTTTTCTCTCATTTGGTAGTCATGTTAGTCGGCCTCGTAAGCTTCATTTTGATTAGTCGGGCAGCTTCACTACATCTGTTCTCTCGCCATTTAGATCAGATGGCCAGTATTGGCTATGCTGTCCATGAAATCCGGGAGGAGTTACTGCTCGGATTCGGCACCGCTTGGAGTGGCAGCACGGCTTGGGCACTGGTGATGGGCGGCCTGACAGCAGTCGCACTCAGCTATTGGACAGCCAGACGGATTACTCGACCCCTAACCGAAATGGAACGGATTGCACATCAGTTTGCAGCAGGCAACTGGTCAGAGCAATTACCCCGCAGCGAGATTCCCGAGTTAGCACAGCTTAGCAGTAGTTTCAACAGTATGGCGTTGAGCCTACAAGATGTGGAAGAACGGCGGCGAGAGTTAATTAGCGATCTGACCCATGAACTAAGAACTCCACTGACAATTGTGCGGGGCTATTTGGAGCAATCTCTATCCGATACCAAGGCCCTAAGCCCTGATACCACAGAGCTTTTAGTGCGCGAAACCAGACGTTTGGAACGGTTGGTCAATGATTTGCAGGAACTTTCTAGAGCTGAAGCGGGGCAATTACCCTTGTACTTGCAGGCGATCGCACTTCCCCCATTATTTGACAAACTGCTGTTACGCTTTGAAAGCCAGATTGCTGAAGATGGGCCGGAACTGGGCTGGCAGTGTGATGAGGACATTTCGCGAGTGTTGGCTGATCGCGATCGCATCGAGCAGATCTTGGTCAATCTACTCGGCAACGCCATCAAGCATACGCATCAGGGATACATTCGGTTAACGGCATGGGAACGCGGTAACCAAATTTGGATTGCCGTCAAGGATACTGGTGTTGGCATTCCACCCAACGAACTCCCCCATGTATTTGAGCGATTCTGGCGATCCGGCCAAATTCAGAATCAGTCTGCTGTTGGAACCGGCATCGGCCTCGCGATCACCAAACGCTTAGTGGAATTGCAGGGTGGTCAGATCGAAGTTGACAGTGAAGTCGGTAAAGGTAGCACCTTTCGCTTTTCGCTCCCCAAAGCTTGAGCCGTTATGGTTCTGTAAAATCCAAGGTAATTGCTCAACCCAGTAGCCAATCGGACTGCTGAGAGGTAAGGGCACGAGAAATGGCATCAAAGGCAGAGATGCCCTGACGCTGTGCAGTATTGATGAGTGATCGCACCTGAGCGAACAACTCGGCTCCCCAGTCGGAGCGAAACCCGTTGGTCACCTTGCGAAAGACCACACTCCAGCGCAACGCCTGCTCACTAGCATTATTGGTCGGCGGAATGGTTTCATCGCTCAAAAACAGCAACAGATGAGAGCGAATCTTTCGATAGCGTTTGAGCAACCGCTGCCCCTCAAGCGATTGAGGTTGCAGATTCAAAATCTCCCGCAGTGAACCGCGAAATCGAGCGCCATACTGCTCGACGGTTGAAACCGCCAGGGTGTGTCGTCGCCGTTGCAGAGCAATGACTTTGAGGAACAGCTGTTTCATCCGAGGAGCAAATAAGTCATCACCGGCATCGATGGCATACTGACAATCGCGCAGTTGATGGGCCAGACACACTTGCCACTCGTGGGCCGGATGAGCCTTTTGAGTACTGAACAAATCAGAGACCCACACCTGAGGGCGATGGCCGTCCATCACCTCGTCAATGACAGCTTTTCCTCGGCTCGGACGAATCACATGCAAACAGACCTGCTCGTTTTGAAACACCCACTCCCACTGGTTTACCCCATTCACCCGTGCCCCCGTCTCATCACTACCGACTAGACGAGCACGACGTAAGCGCTCCACAATCTGGGCCACCGGGGATTGAAGTTGAGCCTGCACTCGTTTCAGTAGATTGGCAATGGCTCCTTCCGATAGGCTCAGACCCCAGAGGTCGCTCATCAACTGGCTCAACCGCTCATAGCTGATGGCATGGCGGTAGCGCAGATAGGTGACTAGACTTGCGACACTCGTGCCAAAGGGAGAACCGGGTTCCAACCCGACTGGAACGGGAGCCTCATAGGTCTGCTGGCAACAGGGACAGACCCCGCCATAGCGTTCAACCCGCGTGATGTCAGGGGTGAGCTGAGGCAACTCAATTCGCTCATAAATCCCGCTCAAGCACTGCGCCGAACGGTCAACGTCGGCTCCACAGTGGGGACAGCTCTTGGCTTGGGCAACCACAACTTGATCGGGGTGTTGACTTAATTCTCTCCCACCGTCACGGTGGCTTCCCGTTTCGTCCGATGGACTAGCCGTTGGCTCACAGCGGCTCTGATTGGGTTTGAAGCCCTTGGAGGGAGGCAAACTCGAATTGCGCGACGTTTTCTTCATCCGCTTTCGCTTCAGTTGTTCGACTTCTGCCCGCAATCGTTGCAGTTCCTGCCACAGCCCTTCTATCAGGGCATCCTTTTCGGCAGGCCTCAGTCCATCAAGTGGCGGCAGTTCTGTCATGGCAAAAGCTTATCATCTTCTGCTAAAGCCGTGCTTCGGTCAACCCAGTTGAGCAATTACAATCCAAGATTCAAAATCGGATACATTCCAGACTGACACAACCTAGTCACAGCTTAGCCATCTCCGCTCCCTAAAGTGAGAATAACCAGATTCTCTGAGGCTTAATTACTATGTTGTCAATTCCGGTTGGAGCGCTGCTGATTTTCCTCTTGCTATTGTCGGGCATGGGTATCTTAACTTGGTTGTTTCCTGACAATCCTCCCGATGCTCATCACAAAGAAGATGTAAAGTGACGTGGATCGATGATAAAGACGTTAGACACGTTAACTTGATGCCCCTGCTGTGCAGTTTCGTCTAAATTTTAGGATGGCTTGATTGATAGCTTCAGGATATTCAGCCATGATGAGATGACCTGCATGTTCTAAATGTAAATGTTGCCCTTGGGGGAAATGTTTGACCAAGGTTTGCCCCATATCGAAGGTAAACATCGGGTCTTGACCGCCGCTAATGATAAGAGCCGGATAGTCGAGGTGCCAGGTACCCGAGCGACGCGTAAAAAAGTTATAGCCCCAAAAAATTCGCAGCGCATCATAAGGGGCGGCATGAGCCGGAATAGGGCTTTCAGTCGTGAACTGCTGCATCGTGGGGTGAGTGTGATTGCTCGACATGCTTGCAACTAATCGCTGTACCCAATTCACTCGAAACAGATGGCGACCGCCCCAAGCGAGGCTTTGCATCAGCGGAATTTCCCACCACGGATCAAGGTCGTGGGTGCCGCCTGCAACCAAAACTAATCCGGTAACCGAATGTCGCTGACACCATTCCAATGCAATCGGCACGCCATAGCTGTGGGCAAACAGAATGGGACGCTCAATATGAAAATGGCGTAGGAGACGGGTCAGGTCACGGCAGTGGCGGCCAATCGAATAGCGGGAATAGGAGCTGGACTGACCATGTCCGGCCAAGTCGTAGGTGATCGCTGCCCAGCCTTGATCAACAGCGAACTCGTACTGCGATCGCAGATTAAACCGATTGCCTAACCCACCGTGGAGAAATGCGATCGCGGGAGTTGTTCCAGGCTGATGGCAAACCTGAAGTTGAACGCCTGGTCGTAGCTGTAGCCGCTCACCCGTTAGTTGATCCAAGGTAGGCTCCATCTAACCAATCAAAAAGTTGCTCTAACTGTTGAATAGTAATAAACCCATACTGCCAGAGCACCATCGGAAAATAGCTGGCTGATTCATCGTGCCGCAGCGTAGTGTCGATTTCTGCACCAGACACACCGAATTCGGATTGGACAAAGGCAATAAGCTGTTCAAGGTAACGTTTATTCATGACCTGACTACCCTTATTAGATAATCCCATCGAGGGGACTTGTGGCCGTCAAGCATAATCATTGCCTATGACATTTCTATGTCGCTGATATTGCGATCGCACATCTTCAGATTTCCTCAAGAAAGCCCTCAAGATCATCAATTTTTGTCAATCAATTGCAACAGAAATGACACAATCGAAAGCTAGTCTAACGGGTAGTCATTGGTACACATCAATGGATATAGTCTTGACTCCCAACCTCTATCAGTTTGTCGTTCGTCAAGAAGACTGGCACGCCTTCTTTGAGCAGTTTACGGTTGATTATCGAGGCCGCTGCATCACGCTCAAAATTCTGGATAATCAGGTTGGCGATTTTGAAGTTCTCAGTCACAGGCCGCTATTCTCGATTCAGTATGAACCGCCTAATCATGGCAACGACTTGGTTGTAACCGTGAGTCGGGCGCTGATGACTCCGACCGCAACCTATGCCCATGTCATTGTGTATCCGCAAAAATTGGAAATCCTGACGGATCAGGATGGCCATATTCAAACCTGCACGGTGACAGATGATGATCAGGCCAAAACCATCATTTGCGTAAATCCTAGCGGTCTGACCAGCTAAACAGCGATTAACTTGTCCTTCTACGCTTGAAGAAAAGGCTTAAGGTAGTTTGAGGCGTTTTGCGGGAGAATTGAAAGCGATTGCAACCAGGAGATTTATCTCCCGAATTATCTCTTCAATTCGCTTTCTCTGCATCCCCTATGGTTGGCCCGCTGATTTCACCGAAAAAGTATCGCCGCTATCTGGCTGACTGGCTGCTCAACGAAAATCGTACTGAAGCCGACGCGCACCGCTTCCAACATCCCTGGTGGCAGGTTATGTGTCTGACGGGAGTAGACTACTTTTCAACGCTTGGCTATCAGCCTGGAATTGCGGCTGTGGCCGCAGGCGCACTCTCTCCATTGGCCACGCTAATTTTAGTTCTTGTGACGGTCTTTGGAGCGTTACCCATCTATCGTCGTATTGCCGCTTTGAGTCCTCACGGAGAAGGCTCAATTGCTCTTCTGGAAAGGCTCTTACCTTGGTGGCAGGGTAAGCTTTTTGTATTAGTTTTGCTGGGCTTTGCCGCCACAGATTTCATCATCACCATTACCCTATCAGCCGCAGATGCCACGGCTCATTTGGTTGAGAATCCGCTCTTCTCAAGCGTTTTGCGCGGTCAGAGCGTTCCCCTCACGCTGATTTTGATTGCATTACTCGGAGCCGTTTTCCTCAAGGGTTTTCAAGAAGCCATTGGTTTAGCCGTGGCACTGGTCGCCACATACCTCACGTTAAATCTGGTTGTAATGGGGGTGGGTAGCTACCAACTTCTTCAGCAGCCTGAATTGATTGGCAATTGGCAAACAGCACTGGTCTCATCCCATAGTAGTCCCTGGCTCATGATTGGGATTTCAGTGCTGCTGTTTCCAAAACTTGCTCTAGGACTGTCTGGTTTCGAAACCGGAGTAGCGGTCATGCCGTTGGTGAAAGGCGATCACAGCGATACTGAGACTGAGCAGCAGCCGATCGGTCGAATTCACCCTACTCATCGACTGTTAACAACGGCGGCAGTCATCATGAGCTTTTTTCTGCTCGCTAGTAGTGTGATTACGACCATACTGATTCCGGCGGCGGCTTTTCAAACAGGTGGACAGGCGAACGGTCGAGCGCTCGCTTATCTGGCTCATCAGTATCTGGGCAGTGGCTTTGGTACGGTGTATGACCTGAGCACCATCGCCATCCTCTGGTTTGCTGGGGCCTCAGCGATGGCTGGGTTATTAAACCTGGTACCCCGCTATTTGCCGCGCTACGGTATGGCACCCGAATGGGCGGGAGCGGTGCGACCCCTGGTGCTGGTTTATACTGCGATCGCATTTACGGTCACGCTCATTTTCAATGCCAACGTAGAAGCTCAAGGCGGTGCCTATGCCACTGGGGTGCTGGTACTCATGAGTTCGGCAGCGGTGGCGGTTACGCTATCGGCCTACCAACAGAGTGCTAAACGAAGTGCGATTGCTTTTAGCCTGATTGCCCTGGTCTTCTTCTACACCACCATTGCCAATATTGTTGAACGACCGGATGGCATTCGGATTGCCGTCTTCTTTATCACAGCCATTGTTGTCACGTCCTTGATTTCGCGGGTGTTCCGCTCCACAGAACTGCGGGTCATTGGCGTAGAACTTGATGAAACCGCTCGTCAGTTGATCGACTCCTTTGCAGACCAGCCCATTCGACTCATTGCTCACCGACCCGCTGCTGGCACGCCAATGGAGTATCGGCGGAAAGAACAACAAGTCCGTGAAGATAACCGCTTACCGACCGCTCAGCCCGTTTTGTTTTTGGAGGTTCAGGTGTTTGATGCCTCGGTCTTCCTTGATCTGATTCAGGTAAAGGGTGTTGAGGTAGACGGATATCGAATTTTGCGTGTGCAAAGTTCGGCAGTGCCGAATGCGATCGCCGCCCTTCTCCTCTATTTACGTGATCAAACTGGGTGGCTACCCCATGCCTACTTCGGTTGGACAGAAGGCAATCCAGTCCAGTATCTGCTGCGCTTCATTCTTTTCGGAGAAGGAGACGTGCCGCTGGTAACCCGCGAAGTGCTGCGCAAAGCTGAACCTGATCCGCTTCAGCGGCCGAGAATTCATGTTAGTGGCTAGCTTAGTTTTTCTGAGTCAAAACCCCGATTACTTCATCAGGCTGGCACCAACTCATCACAACATTGCGATTGGAATGACACATCTTCTGTTTAGATTGGCTGCACCCCAACACAGATGACAACTCTCCTCCGAGTTCAGGAAATATCGCTACGTAACCCTATCTGTCATCGCATTTGAGGCCATTAGATCATTTCATTCATCTACCGGAAATTACAAATTACGTCTCATCTATACAAGGAGACTCTTGTATGACTAGTACGCTTCAAAAAACACCCGTTAACTCGCCTCAATCAGCCGCTACTGCTATCGTGCAGTGGAACCAAGTTGCACTAGAAGCGATTCGCCAAACTCATCCTGGCCCACCCATGGTGGCGCGGATGCTGGCAATTTTACATACAGCCATCTATGATGCTTGGGCCGCTTATGATTCTGTTGCGATGGGGACTCGACTCGATGGACTCCTACGCCGTCCAGTCGCTGAACAGACTATTGAGAATAAAACCCAGGCTATTAGCTATGCGGCCTATTATGCTCTGCTAGATCTATTTCCATCTGTTCCTCAGCTATTTGCAGATTTGATGGCACAGCTCGGGTACACTCCCATTGATGACTCAATAAACATCACAACGCCTGAGGGAATTGGTAATCTCGCTGCGCTAGCATTGCTCAGCTATCGACACGGGGATGGTTCTAACCAATTGGGCGATTTGCACAACGGGGCTTACTCCGACTATACCGGGTATCAGCCGGTTAACACGCCCGATCAGATTAATGACCCCAATCGCTGGCAACCACTGCGGGTTGCTGATGGGCATGGCGGGTTTGTTGAGCAAAAGTTTATTGCGCCCCATTGGGGTTTAGTGACCCCCTTTGCCTTGAAATCTCCCAATCAGTTCCAGCCGGATGAAGACAGTGTCAAACGCTATCCGGCTAAAGGTTACGAGCGGCAGGCACGGGAGATTCTGGATTACAGCGCTAAGCTCACCGACCGCGAAAAAGTCATTGCCGAATACTGGGCCGATGGGCCTTCATCGGAACTACCACCAGGGCATTGGTGTCTCTTTGCCCAATATGTGTCTGCCCGAGATCATCACGACCTTGATGCCGACGTGAAGCTATTCTTTGCTCTCACCAATGCCATTTTGGATGCCAGCATTGTCTGTTGGGGAGCCAAGCGCAACTTTGATTACGTGCGTCCGGTCACAGCAATTCACTATCTATTCAAAGGCCGGAAGGTCGAGGCTTGGGCTGGGCCAGGTTTGGGAACACAGTCTATTAATGGAGAAGATTGGCAGCCTTATCAAGCCAGTACAGTCGTCACACCACCGTTTGCAGAATACTTCTCCGGTCACAGCACCTTCAGTGCGGCGGGAGCGGAAATCCTCAGACGGTTTACAGGTAGTGATCAGTTTGGGGCTTCTTACACCCAACCAGCAGGCACCTCACGGGTTGAACCCGGTCTAGTTCCGGCTCAAGACCTCACGCTCCATTGGGAAACATTCTCTGACGCGGCTGATGAAGCAGGCATCTCCCGTCGCTATGGAGGTATCCACTTTGAAGATGGCGATATTGATGGTCGCAGGCGCGGTCGGAAATTAGCCGTGCAAGCCTGGGAACTAGCACAGGGCTATATCCACGGGCGAACGCACCATTAGTCATAGTTCTGACAGGTGGCTAATGCTGTAAAGGTTGCTCCTCACGCCCGTTCCCTTCACGGCTTATCGGGAGGGAACGGTTTCTTCTACCCGAGGCGAATCCATCACACTTCAGGGTTCGCGATTTTTTATTTTTTAGACGAATTTTATGCAAACCCAAGATACTGCTTTAATTCTTGCCGTTAAGGCTAATCTGGTTAAAGTTCAAGAAGCGGAACGTTTGCCCAAAGCGCTGGCCTATGCTTTTTCTGGCGGCGGAGCACTGTTAGCCCATCAAGCTTTAGATGAAAAAGGTATCGCTCATCTGCGGCTGCCTCTTTCTAAAGAACCAAACGCCATCCGTCTGTTGGTGGGGCCAGAATTATCTGAGCAGCAGATACAAATTACTGAGCTACAGCGGCGGGGAGCCGAGGAACGATTGCTGCGAATTGAGCCAAGCGATCGCCAGCCCACCGTCAACCTCAGCATCATTCCCGAACGCTGGCGTTGCTGGCTGCTGGGCATCACCTTTGTCAACGGGACGCTGCTGAAGCGAGTTGAGCGCGATGGCGTGAGTATTGATTTGCCGGTCTGCAACGCGGCGATCGAAATCTACGAAGTCGATCCACTCATCATCGTAATCCCCAAGCTACCCGACAGCATCCTCGATCGCCTGCGGGATATTATCCTCTATCCGCTGCCCTTTCCCCCTGACCCAATTGGCCCCATCAGCCTACCCGAAATTACCCCGTTGCCAGTGCTACCCCCGGTGGCCAACTTAAGGGAATCAACCGCGTTGACCATGCGATCCGCTGCCGTCCCCGATGCCCTGCCCGACCTGAACAGCAACCTCGGCAACCTGCAATTTCTCGCCCGCACTGCCGACAATTTCCAGTTCCGTCAAGGATTGCTCGACCACATTGAACTAGTGCGCCCGCTGCTCTGCCGCTTCTTTCCGCGATATGTGACCTCTCGCTTAGTCGGCACCGCCACCACTGATAACTGCGGCCAGTTCCACAGCTTTTTCTTCCGAGGCTGCAACAATCCCGACACGCCCGATCTGTACTTCAAAGCGAAGCAGCGGGTGTCCCCGTTTCTGGCCCCGCTGACGATTTATGCTCCGACACCCATTGCCTGCTACACCTACTGGAACTACGTTTCCGGCACCGAGGTCACCCTCTATACCACTAACCCCTTTGCCATTACCTGTGCCCCCTGCCCACCCATCATTGCGCCGAAAAACTGGGTGCTGTTTTTAGCGATTGGCAATACCCCCCTGAGCCAGATTCGCGGGGCGAGCGAATCGCTCCAAGCCACCACCAACGCGACGAATATTGGCTTGACCGCCAGTGGTGCGCCCTGGGGTGGGTTGCTGCGACCCCGGCTGGAGTTTGACAATAGCCTACGCCAAGAGCTGGGGGTGAAATACTACCAGGTGTCTTACCGGCAGGGCACCAGCGGAGCGTTTCAACCGTTAACGGGAGAAGTGCATCGCCACTATACCCATGAGGTGGGCGACGATCTGGTGTTGGAGGTTTATTCCCTCGGTCCCAAAGTGATCAACGGCGTCGCTAACCTATTTGAGATTCCCCCGGCCCTACCGCCAGTGGGTCAGTGGAGCATTCCCGATGCGGTGGAAGATACGACGAGCGTGAAATTCCTCACCGCTGACATTGTGCCTCCAGGGCAGGAAGGGCTATATCAACTCAAGGTCGATTTATTTGATGAATCGGGCAATTTTGTTGACCTGAATAGCCTAGGAATTAAGTTCCGGGTGCCCGATGTGCCTGCCATTGATGACACCATCACCACCGACGATGCGGCCACCCTGGGACTGGTAAGCGGCAACAGCATGATTATGACTCTGCATGTAGACAACAATCCCTGCACGGCAGCGATCGCCCCCCTTACCCTCAACGGGGTGCCCGCGAACGACTGTGGCGTTTTGGAGTACACTACCGCCAGCCCCGGCTCCGTTAATCTGACCTACACCGCCTCCCATCCCCACGGCTTTGCTACCTACAACTTCACCCTGGTGCGGGGAGCCACAACTCTGACGCCACCTACAGTCACGGGGCAACCCGTGGGCGGGGGCAGTTTCTCTGTGACCGAAGGGGTGAATGATTTGCTATCGGCAAATTGTCCCATTGCTGGGTTCTCGGAAAATGTCTATGTGGCAGCAACCGCGATCGATGGTTGGCGACGATTGAGCGAATACGATCGCAGCGCCGTCCGCGCCTTCGTGTTAGCCCCACCGATGGAATAAACCGCTTGAGCGCTGTCAGTCCGGCGATGAATGGGTCGGACTGACAGTGTTTGTCATTGATCTTCAATCACTGTTCGCTGGACAATTCCCAGCGTTTTCGTTTCGTGGAGGTAACGCATGAAACTGCGAAACTCTTTGGTATGGACTGTTTTTGGTTTATTGCTGTCGTTCTTGTTTTGGTTTGGCAAAGCGCAAGCGACGACAACTCTCACGGGAGAAAATCTACCCCTGGGTGATGGCAATGTTCACGCCTACGTGGTGATGGGGCAGGGCAATCGCCCCACCGAAATCGGCGTGGTTGTGCCGGAAGCAGCTCTGGAACATCTCCCGGCAGCGGCGACGGAGGTCAATCTGCCGTTGCCGCAACGGGCGATCGCCAAAACGCCGTTTACCGAAATTGGCTTGAATTGGAATCCGCAAGGGCATCCGCCCGACGACATTTACACCGTGCCGCACCTGGACTTCCATTTCTACACCATTTCCCAGGCCGAGCGGCAACAGATTACCGCAACGGGGCCGAGCGATCGCAGCTACGTCACCCCCGATGCTGATGCGATTCCGGCGGGTTACGTGATGGCTCCCGACAGCGCCGAACCGACCCAAGGCTCCCACTGGATCGATCCCAACGCTCCCGAATTACAGGGGACACCCCACGGCTTTGCTCACACCTTCATCTATGGCTTTTACGACGGCCAGATGGATTTTCTGGAACCGATGGTCAGCCAAGCTTTTTTCGATACCCATGAAGACTTTAGTGCCGTCACCGCCCAACCCCAGCACTATCCCAAGCCGGGTCTTTATCCCGGTGCCTACCGCATCACCTACCAGCCCTCGGCCCACGATTACCGCATTGCGTTGGTTGATTTACAACCCCGAGATTGAGGCAGGCATCCGCCTCAGGTGCCTAGTTTGGAAATTTTGCTGGGGTCCCTCACTCAAAACTCAGAATTCAAACTTTATGCTCAGTCTGAGTCTGAACTAGATGCTTTTCTAAGGAGGCATTGCGATGATTCACCATCTCTCGATATCAGCGAGCAATCCGCTGCGAGTCGCTCGCGTTTTAGCCCAAATTTTGCAAGGCCGCGTCTTTGAGTTTTCTCCCCATCCCGGTAGCTATCTGGTCGCGCCATTGGATGAGTACGGCACGGGGATTGAGGTCTATCCTCTAGGCACGCAGATGGTGCCCGGCTTTGACGACGGGGCACAGCGATTTGTCACAGGAACCTCCCGTGCGGATTTTGTCGCCACCCATATTGCCCTATCCGTTCCCCTGAGTCAGTCCCAAATCGCCGCGATTGGAGCGCAGGAAGGCTGGCGGACCGTGCTGTGTGACCGCAGCGCCTTCAAAGTGATTGAGTTTTGGCTCGAAAATCGGCTGATGCTCGAACTGTTAACCCCAGAACTCGCCCAAAAATATCTCGCTTTCGCCACCCAACCCCGGCGCATTGAGCAATTCTTTACCCCCGTCGAATTGACTCCAGCCTGAGGGTTCAGGCCAATCCGACATCCCCTATCTCCCCATCCAACCCAGGAGTTTTGCAATGACAGCCGACTACATTCTCTTCGTCCATGGCGTTAAAAACCCTGATTTGCAAGCCTTTGAGCGAACCAGTTTGGGATTATTGTAAGGCATTCAGTGATCGCTCGGCGATTCCAGTCACACGTTCAAACCCATCTTCTTGTTTTGGGGCGATCTCAATGTTCACCCCTTGCAGCAATTGACGCAGGGTTTGGCGGCCTCACCGCAGTGGAAAAAATTGCTCTTCGTGAGTTTTGGACTCAAGAAATTCTGGAGTTTGTTGGCGATGCAGCCCTCTACCTAAGCCGCCATGTGGGTTCACAAGTGGTGTACCGCATCAAGGAAACCGCCCTGGGGCCTTTGGAACAGGCTCAGGAAGGCGATCGCCTCCATATCGTTACCCACA
This sequence comes from Thainema salinarum CENA647, assembly GCF_057732415.1. Lineage (NCBI taxonomy): Bacteria > Bacillati > Cyanobacteriota > Cyanophyceae > Leptolyngbyales > Leptolyngbyaceae > Thainema > Thainema salinarum. Next base: position 3,083,159 of record NZ_JBYJZJ010000022.1, on the reverse strand, counting down.
GCATGGGCACCGTCATTCTCTTCGACATTCTGTCCCTTCTGGCAGAATCAGAAAAACTCGCCAGTATCGCCGCCAGCCCCGTTGACAACGGAGGCGATCTCGGGCAAATGGACAGGCACTTTCACTGCCGACCATGGCGATGATCGCTACACGCTATCGGTGGCGATTTTGCCCGACTGTGAGGTGGGCGATCGCTGCGGCACTATCGCGCCCCTTGCTACGGGGAAATTTCCCTGTATGGTGGCGCTGATGGCATGTTTAAATTCAACGTCGATCACTTCGATCACCGCAGCAGTGAAAGCTGTTCTCCAGGGGCAGGGGAGCATTTTCGTCTGCTGCCCGATGGTCGGCTCGCTTACCAGGCTGATTGGGGGGAAGAGATATTGGAGCAGCTCGATAAGGTGTTAGGCGTTGGCGCTAGCCAAACCAAGCCCGATCGGGCTATAGCCTCACCGGAGGTGAATCGCCCGACAACAAATATTAAGCCTCAGCAACACCTGCCTTAAAAAGACCGATGATTTGTAAGTGTAAGGACGGCTGTTTGGCCCAGCATTTCCGGCTTGTTGGCAAGACACCGAACCCCTGACGCGATTACGCTTCCCACACTTCTAGGGGGCTGAGCGATGACATCCACCCACCATCCCATCTGGACTTTACCTATTGAGGCGGTGTATCCCGCCCTGAGCACGACGCCTCAAGGACTCAAGGGGTTTGAAGCCCAGGAACGCTTCCAAAAATTTGGCGCGAACGAACTGCCAGAACCGCCCCGGCGTCCTCTCTGGCTACGCTTCACCGACCAGCTGACTCACTTTATGGCCCTGCTGCTATGGATAGCGGGAATTTTGGCGTTTATTTCCCATACGGCGGCACTGGGCTGGGCAATTTGGGCCGTGATCTGGATTAATGCCATCTTCAGCTTTTGGCAAGAATTTCGGGCAGAGCAGGCATTAGCGGCCCTGAAAGATGTGCTGCCCAGTCAGGTACAGGTTCATCGTAATGGCACCCTGATTCAAATTCCGGCGCGGGAGCTGGTGCGGGGAGATGTGATGCAGCTCGAAGAAGGCGATCGCATTTCTGCGGATGCCCGCCTGGTGGCGGCTGAGAGTCTCTATCTCGATGTGTCGGTGCTCACAGGAGAATCGCTGCCCGTGGCCCGCAATCCCTACCCTGTCCGTCAGCGCGAGTCTCTTGCGGTGCGCGGCGGCAAACCCCTAGAACGACGGGGCGAACAGCCCCAGCACGAAAAGACCAATCCGGCAGAAATCAGCAATCTGGTCTTGGCAGGAGCAACCGTCGCGTCGGGACGCGGCACTGCCGTTGTCTATGCTACAGGCACACACACCGAGTTTGGTCAGGTGGCGCATCTCACCACTGAAGTGAAGCGTGAACCGAGTACGCTGGAAGTACAGGTCAGCCATATTGTGCGGGTCATCACTGCGATCGCACTGAGCATGGGAGTGCTGATTTTTGCCCTCACGTCGCTGCTGGTGGGCATGGAGATTAGAGAGAGCTTTATTTTCGCCATTGGCATCATTGTGGCGCTGGTGCCGGAAGGGCTGTTGCCCACCGTTACGCTGTCGCTGGCGATTGGCGTGAAGCGAATGGTGCGGCACAATGCCCTGGTGCGAAGGCTTTCAGCGGTTGAAACTTTGAGTGCGGTGAATGTGATCTGTACGGACAAAACGGGCACGCTGACGAAAAATGAAATGACGGTGCGCTACCTCTGGCTGCCGCCGCTCTCAGAATCACTACTGGATGCTCCGGTTATGCCCGAAACGGGTCTACCCACAGGCCATATTCGCGTCACGGGGGCAGGCTACGACCCAACAGTTGGCCAAGTTCATCTGCCACCGGATTCGCCCCTGGCCTGGAAAACTCAGCTCCTGCTGACAGGGGCCGCCCTCTGCTCCAATGCCCGCTTGATTCACCTGACGGCTCCCAGTCGCTGGCAGGAAATGGGCGATCCGACTGAAGCGGCGCTGATTGTCGCTGCCGCCAAAGCTAAACTCAACGTTGAAGAGCTACAGCAACGCTATCCTCGCCGCCGAGAAATTCCCTTTGACTCTCGCCGCCGCATGATGACGGTAGTGCTGGACTGGCACGATGACCTCTGGCCGCAAACGTTTCCGCAAAATGTAGCCCAAGTTGCCTTTACTAAGGGCGCACCCTTGGAGGTGGTGCGTCACTGTCGTCACATCCTGCGGGACGGCACAATCCGCGACCTCAACCATACTGATTGGGAACAAGTGGTTGCTGCCAATGACGATCTAGCCCGTCAGGGCTTCCGGGTGTTGGGCTTGGCGCTACGTCCGGGCGGCGACCCACTCCAGGATATGAAAGCGCAGGATCTAGAGCAGGAGTTAACGTTCCTGGGTTTGGTCGCTATGTATGACCCACCCCGCCCAGAAGTCAAAGCTGCGATCGCACAGTGTCACCAAGCGGGCATTCGCGTCACGATGGTGACAGGCGATTATGGCCTGACAGCGGAAGCGATCGCCCAGCAAATTGGCCTGCTCGATGACCCGTTGAATCCCCATGAACAGGTGCGAGTCGTCACCGGAGAAAGCTTAGGCCATCTCTCCGATGCCCAGCTCCAGCAAATGCTGAAATATCGCTCCAAGCTGGTATTTGCCCGCATGTCGCCCGAGCATAAACTGCGGCTGGTGCAGGCTTACAAGGCAGTCGGGGCCATTGTGGCCGTCACAGGCGATGGCGTGAACGATGCCCCAGCCCTCCGCTCAGCTCACATTGGGGTGGCCATGGGGCTAAACGGCACCGATGTTGCGCGCGAGTCTGCCGACATTGTTCTCACGGACGACAACTTTGCCACCATCGTCAGCGCCATTGAACAGGGGCGCACGGTGTACCAGAACATCCGCAAGTTTATTACCTACATCCTGGCTTCCAACGTCGCAGAGCTGGTGCCCTTCCTGCTAATGGTGGCGCTCAAGATTCCGCCCGCTCTAGTGATCATGCAGATTCTTGCCATTGATCTCGGTACCGACATGGTGCCTGCCCTGGCGCTAGGAGCCGAAGCCGCTGAACAAGGCATCATGAGCCAGCCACCCCGCTCTCATACCCATCCCTTAATGGATCGGGCGTTATTGCTGCGAGCTTACTGTTGGCTGGGGCTATTGGAAGCGATAGTGGGCATGGCCGCCTTTTTCTGGGTTTGGCGGACTCACGGCTATGGTTTACAGGATATTCAGGCTGTAACTCCAACTCTACTCAGCCATTCTGCCGTTGCTCCAGTGATTGCCATCTATGCCCAAGCCACGACGCTGACCCTGGCTGCAATCGTTGCCTGTCAGGATGGCAACGTCTTTGCCTGCCGCTCTGAAAAAACCTCAATCTGGAAACTGGGCTGGTTCTCCAATCCGATGATCTGGCTGGGCATCGCCATTGAATGGATGCTAATTATCGCGATTATCGAAATTCCGCCACTGCGAACGATTTTTTCTACCGCTCCCCTCAATCCGGCACAATGGGTCATGCTGCTGTTCTGCCCACCCATTGTATTGGGAGCAGAAGAACTGCGAAAACGGATCGCTCGGCAATTTACTGGAGTAAGGGCGAATAACCATTACCCCCTACCAAATACATAAGATTGTGACCTTGAAGTTTTCCTTGGCGACAATGAAACCACCCTGAGCGGCTTATTGGAAACATTGAGTACCAAGAGGCAACGATGAAAATTACCTTTCGCCAAATCAAATTCGTTCACACGGTCATCTTCTGGATTTTGAGCGGCTGCGTCCTCTACTCGCTCTTTAGCGGTATTTCTGGCCAAATTACGGTATGGACTTGGGTCGCCGTTAGTTTGGTTTTGATCGAGAGCATCGTCTTGATCATTTCAGGCTGGACTTGTCCGCTGACTCTCCTGGCAGAACGCTTGGGGGCTGAGCGAGGCTCTGTAGCCGATTTGTTTTTGCCCAAGTGGTTTGCCGACCGGATTTTCCCGGTTTGTGGTATAACGTTTGGCGTAGCTGTGCTCATCTTGCTGTTACGGCTGCTTCTGGAAAATTCTTAACTGTACAAGTTCACATGTAAAAACTATTTTGTGAAAGATATGTACAGCTAACCTTTCACAAAATAGTTTTGGAGTTTTATACCGAATTCGACATCAGTTCTTGACTAAATATCTGTCCTCCAAACTAGATAATGCTTGAAATGCTCGCTTCGCTGAAGCTTCCGCCTGCTGACAGAAGATTTGCCAACAGGCGGCTCCAGTTGCGGGATGGGCAAATTGTTTGTGTAAGGATCTGGGCCATTGATAGTTTTGCCACTGGCTGTTTTGAGCAGGGACAAAACCCTGTAGATCCGCATACTGCTGCAAAATTCCCCACAGTGGGCCAAAATCATTAACATGTATTGCCATTGGCCTCACCCCTATCCCGCACTGTTTTGAGTTGGCAACGCCTCTGCCCTGACCGAAATAGTGCGACTCTGACCATTGCGGTTGAGCTGAATATTAAGCCGATGATTAGGGCGAGTGCTTTCTACGATCTGCTGCACTTCATCCGCCTGCGTCACCGTCTGGTTATCAATCTGATGGATCACATCACCGGCTCGCAGTCCCGCTTTCGCGGCAGGAGAATCAGGCATTATCCGAGCAATTAGCACGCCCTGCTCCTCATCGACACTGAGACCACTGTTGGGATCGCCATTTAAATTTTGTTTTACCTCTGGTGTCAAAGTCACCATCTGAATCCCCAGATAGGCATGTTCAACTCTGCCTTGGCTGGCTAACTGATCAGCTATTTGCTGCACTTTATTAATGGGAATAGCAAAGCCAATGCTCTGCGCCCCTTGAATAATGGCAGTGTTCATGCCAATCACCTGTCCCTGCTCATTGAGTAATGGGCCACCGGAGTTACCTGGATTAATGGCTGCATCAGTCTGAATGAAATCGACCCGCTTATCGGGAACACCTACTTGACCGCTGGAACGGCCTGTCGCGCTGATGATGCCTGCTGTTACTGTGTTATCCAGGCCAAGAGGATTGCCAATTGCGATCGCCCATTCTCCAGGCCGCAGCTGATCGGAATCACCCAGATTCACAGTCGGCAAATCTTGAGCATCTACTTGGATTACCGCCACATCGGTTACCGTATCCTCACCCAGCACTTGGCCATCGAAGCTGCGGCCATCTTTCAAGGTCACTTTGACGGTATCAGCTCCATCAACGACATGGGCATTAGTAATCATCCGACCATTACGACTAATAATGAATCCAGACCCCACACCTCTTTGAATTTGCTGAGACGGTATATCGGGAATTTGATTGCCAAAGAACTGACGAAAGAACGGATCTTGAAATATCTCAGGAACTTGGGTATCGACTGTGCGAGACGAGTCGATCCGAACAACCGCTGGCCCCACCTGCTGCACAATATCTTCAATAAAGTTGGAGCCAGTCGCTACACCGGACGACCGCCCCAAGCCTAGAACAGGTGTTGAAACGCTGCTGGGAGTTTGAGTAGAAGCGATGGGTTTATCCGTAAACGCATGAAAGCCATCGCTAAGCCCAGTCGCAATGCCCGCTCCCAGCAGTATCAGCGCCAACGATGTTCCTAATTTTTGAGATAGCTTAGGTCTGCGCCGTGAAGAAAGTTGGTTTACTCTAAACACGCCATCTGATGAAACCTCAGAGTTGCCATCAGACAGCGAATGAGTATGAGTGCTCATCATTAAAACTTCCCTAATGAAACGAATGGATAGTACGTTCAACGTTGTTACACTGCTGTATCGAGATGCAGTGTTCTACATGAATCACGATTTCACTTTAGAGAATTCCTATGGCAATCTGATGGCAAAAGAATGTCGAGTTTCTTGTTCTTTGTTTGCGATCGCCTCTTTTTCGCTATTAAGCCACTAAATTGACACAGCTTCAACATCGTATTAACACATCACCTTCTTATAGTCTTGGCTATTCTCTTGAAGGAGGACTACTTCAATGAATCGTCATTCTGCTTCCGGTCCACAAATCATGGCGGCTGTACTCGTATCAGGTTTAGCTATCTGGGCAACTCCCGTCATAGCTGCCGATGAGGCTGATGCTGTTGAAAAAGCTGGCCAGCTCAATCTTACTGAACGCTTCACGTCTGCTCAGGTAGAAACAACTGATGCGGCTCAGGCTAACTATGTTGAGGTGATGAAGACTAAGCTCGGTCTCTAGGACGAGCCATACAACAAAAGACAATACTATTTTCGCCAGAAACCCTGATTTCTGGCGATTTGTGTCATATTCAAGTTTTATCTTTAACATCAAGAACTGATGATTAGTTTTCACAACAGACTTGCCGACCAAGTTTGTTGTGAAAACTAAATCAAGTTCGTATAGACATGTTTAATAATGTAGATATTGTGCTTGCGACCAATAATAAAAAACCAGGGTTGAATTCTGGTCATAAGCAGGTAGAGGAAACGGAACAGCAAATATTAGATCTAAATGTTAAATCTAATATTTAGATCTTAGGAACCTGAACCGTAAGCTGATGACTCACAGCTCTATCAATCTTGCCTGAAGTATAGGCTATCAAGATATAGTTACCTGAATCTAAAACGCGGGTCATTACTTTATCACTGGTTTCAGAAAATGGTCGCGTCTCAAGCTCTCCAATTTGCTTAACTTCGTTACTCGTCAAATCAATTTGACCGTCTTTGATGGGAATTTGATTAGCTGATAAGTTGGTCTTTAATAAGACGATATTTAAGGGATTGTCCGCACGATTGTGAATGCTGAACTTTACCTCACCTGCCTTTACCTTATCTAAATCAAGCATCACTTGATTGTTTATTAAATGAACATTAATTGTAGGAATATTAGATTGAGCAGAAACCGCCTGAGCCATTTCCTGATCGGTTGTTTCTTTTGAAGATGTATTCTTGTGAGTTTGAAGATCTGATAGCCTGTTACATCCAACCAGTAAAAATAGCAAACCTACGGCACCTGCCGTCAAGAGTTTAAATTTCATCTTAAATCTTTCTTAGACGAACTGAACGATGCTTAAAAGCATAGAAATATATCATGTCAATTTGATGTCAATCATATGAGGATTTAGCTAAGGATGAAGTGCTAAATATGGAGCGTCACATAATGTGAACCTTCTCTGTGTATAACTTTTATTTGTTTGTCATCTATTTGACACAGACAGTCATTAGGGTAGAGATGCTGATCCGAATTCAATCTAGTTTTGGCTGAGGTTTACATCATATGGCACAAACTCGCTCCAGCTCATCCCCTTCAAAACGCGCTCTACGAGAAGTTGTAGAAACGGTGGGTCTAAGTGTACTGCTAGCATTCGGTCTCCGAACATTTGTCGCGGAAGCTCGCTACATCCCTTCGGGTTCAATGGAACCCACACTCGAAATTAATGATCGTTTGATGGTTGAAAAACTGAGTTACGAGTTTGGTTCGCCCCATCGAGGAGATATTGCTGTCTTCCAACCGCCAGACTCGCTCCATCAAAAGGATGCATTTATCAAACGTGTTATTGGCCTACCGAGTGATCAGGTAGAAGTCAAGAATGGCCAGGTTTACATCAATGGTAAACCGCTACAAGAGAACTACATTGCGGCGAAGCCTGATTATCGATACGGCCCTGTCACTGTGCCCTCAAATTCATACTTGGTGCTGGGAGACAACCGCAACAATAGCTTTGACTCTCACTACTGGGGTTTTGTACCCCAAGATCATCTCATTGGTCGGGCTGTTTTTCGATTCTGGCCGCTGAACCGGTTGGGTGAACTCGATTAGGTTGGAAATCAAATGAGAACTAACGCGATCGCACTCCAGCTTATTTTGGCCAGGGTGGGATTAACAGTTGCGATCGCAATCGAGGACGAAAAAACAATGGGAGGAATCAAGGCACGGCGGGTTAATCGCCGGATTCGCTGTTTTGACATCCGACGGTGAACCAAGCGGAAATCCTTGGCGGCATAGCACCACAGCAGCGTTTTCATTAAACCTGTGAGAGTCATACAGAACGCATAGAACGCCACTGCACCGCGATGACCACCGTAGGTATCTAGAACTGAGGTAGCAAAAGGAAGAAACGCGATACACATCAGTAATCCAATATTGAGGATGACAAAGGTATAGTCGTAGCGGCGGATAAAGCGGAAGTAGTGATGATGGCTGATCCAGTACAGGCCAATGACCAAAAAGCTCGTCACGTAGCTTTGGTAGTCGGGCAGCAAGTGAATCAGTTCCTCGGAAATTCGATAATGCCCAGCATTAGCAGGTAGCCGCAAATCGAGGGACAGCAATGTAATCGCGATCGCAAACACAGCATCACTGAAAAAGATAATTCGGTCTAACCCCGTTTTGTCATGCTTCATAAAAACTCCGAGATCGCAACAAAAGCTCTGCCGAGCAGCATTGCCCAAAACTGTATGCCCGTCCTATGACAACCGGATGACGACAATGTAACAGTCTGATTACACAGGAGTCATCAAGAAATGACAGAGGTTCTTCATCGGTTTGTCACATGTTTGTCGTAAGGTCTACCCATACAAAGCCTGAATGCATGTGGAGTAGGCGTTTTACAAGAAATGAATTGAGTTCTCATACGTGGCCTTCCACAGCAAGCTATTAAAACGCCATCAAAAATCTAAATAGTCTCGACTGCCAATCCTATGACATCTGATGCTTATTCCCCCGGTAAACAAACAGCCTCTATAGGGGGTGTTTGTACTATTAGGAATTTTTCTAGTTGGAGTATTACTTCAGATTGGGGTTGGCTTGTGGATCGATGCCAGTTGGTTTGCTCACTTGGGCTATAGCTAGGTATGGCAACTGAATCGACTAGCGCCTTGGGGACTAGGATTAGTCATATTTTTAGGCATGTGGCTTTGGTTCGAACTAAATCTGTATTTTGCTTGGCCACGTTCCAAACACGTCTGGCGGGGAGCACTGATTGCGATCGCAAGCGGTTCTGTCGCTGCTGTGGCGATGACCCATTGGTTTATATTTCTGGTCGCTCTGCTGCAGCGATCTGTCGGTCAGGCTGATCCCATTTTGCAGCACGATATCAGCTTTTATCTCTTCAGTTTGCCCCTGTTACTGCGGCTCCAGCAGTGGGGTTTCTGGATTGGGCTATCAACTTTGGGCTTCGTGACCCTCTGCTATGGTTTGCGATTTCGGCGGCTGCCGCTTGAGCAGAAATCACTGCTGGTTCAAACCGCCCAGCGGCATCTGCTGGGACTCGGTGGATTGCTGCTGCTGTTTCAGGCACTAGGGCACTGGCTCAACCGCTATACCTTGATGTACTCTGATCGCGGCTCGTTTACCGGAGCCAACTTCACAGATGTACATACCCAAATGCCCATTGACATGCTGCTGACGGGTGTGGCAATTCTGGCTGCGATCTCACTTTGCTGTCTGGACTTTTTGACTCCAGGGTTAGGCTACCTCGTGATCTCACGAGCATCGGGGTTTTCCAAGTGGCTCTGGTATTCCCGGCAGCTGATGGCGTTTGTAGTGGTGCTGGGCAGCTATGGTTTGATTGCGCTGTGCGTTGGTGCGCTTTACCCCGATTTAGTGCAGCGCATTATTGTCGTCCCCAATGAGCTAGAACGCGATCGCACATACATTGAACACAATATTGCCTTCACTCGGTCAGGATATAACCTAACCGAAGTAGACGTGCAGCCCTTCCAGGTAGAAGATAACCTGACAGCAGAAAGCCTGACTCGCAATACGGCCACGCTGAAAAATATCCGGCTGTGGGATAACACGCCGCTGCTAGCTGCTTACCGACAGCTTCAGGAAATTCGACCCTATTACCAATTGCCTAGCGTTGATGTCGATCGCTACACCATCGACGGAAACCTACGCCAGGTGATGCATTCAGCCCGTGAGCTAGACTATGGACTCATCCCTGAGCGAGCCCGCACCTGGGTGAATGACCATTTCTTTTATACCCACGGCTATGGCCTAGCGCTGAGTCCGGTCAATGTCGTAACCCAAGTGGGGCTACCGGATTTCTTTATTCAAGATATTCCGCCCCGTGCCACCAGTGCAGCAGCGGCAGCAGCTTTTCCAATCGATAATCCCGCCATTTACTTTGGTGAACTGACGGACATTGATGTCTTCGTCAATACAAACGCCCAAGAGCTTGATTATCCAGAGGAAGAGGCCAATATCTACGCCACTTACCAAGGCTCAGGTGGACTGCCGATTGGAGCCTTCTGGCAGCGGTTATTTTATGCCTGGCACTTTGGCGACTGGCAGATTTTGCTGAGTCAGGAGTTCACGCCCGACAGCCGCTTCTTGTTTCGCCGCCAGATTAGTGAGCGGGTTAAAACCATTGCTCCCTTCTTACGCTATGACAGCGACCCGTACCTGGTGATCGCTGACGGTGGCTTGTACTGGATGATTGATGCCTATACCACCAGCCGCTACTATCCTTATAGTGAACCGACTCCAGCCGGAGATTTGAACTATATTCGCAATACGGTCAAAGTGGTGCTAGATGCCTACAACGGCAGCGTAGGCTTCTATCTAGCCGATGATACCGATCCGATCATCAAAACCTACCAGCGGATTTACCCCAGTTTGTTTCAGCCCATCGCAGAGATGCCAACGGAACTGCGATCGCACATTCGCTACCCCACCGATCTGTTCCAAATCCAGACGCAGCAGTACGCGACGTACCACATGAGCGATGCCCAGGTGTTCTACAACAAAGAAGACCTCTGGCAAATTCCCGATCAGATTCGCCAAGTGGATAGTCCGGGGGCTGAGGGTGAAAGCGTTGGCAGTAACTGGTCCTTCGATCCATCCATCCTACCGCTGCCATCTCCTCGTTCCCAGCCGATGCCGCCCCACTATTTAATTCTGGAGCTGTCTTCGATTGATGCGACGGCTGACCCTAGCCGCAACGCTGAATTTGTTCTGCTGTCAGCGTTTACGCCTGTGAACAAGCAGAACTTGATTGCCTGGATGGCAGCTCGCTGTGACGGTGAGGAATATGGCAAGCTGCTGGTCTACCAGTTCTTGCGAGAAAGCTTAGTGTTTGGCTCTCAGCAGGTCGAAGCCCGCATCAGCCAGAATCCGCTCATTTCGGAACAGATTTCTCTCTGGAACCAGCAGGATTCCCGCGTTAACCGAGGCAGCTTGCTAATTATCCCAGTTGAGCAATCCCTCCTCTACGTACAGCCGCTGTATCTAGAAGCCGAGGATAGTAAGCTACCGGAACTCACCCGCGTGATTGTCGCCTACCGCGATCAGGTGGTGATGGAATCAACGCTAGATGAGGCGCTGGTGGCTCTATTTGAACCTAACGCGAGTGAGCCGGAACTATCAGCGGATGTTGGTGCAGATTGACCAGCTTAATTGCTGACTCTAGCCAGATTGCTGGGGAGCTTAGAGAGTTTGATAAGTCGCTGTCTAGGTTCGAACTTAATTATCAACACCCATAGATCTTTCCCCTGAAAGATTCGCATCCTGAGTATCCTAGCTAGGCTGCTGGTAATGTCTAGTCCGTGTATGAAAACCCGATTTCAAGGTTGGTAGGAACACAGCATGCCGTGTCCCTACCAACCCTAAATCTCCGGTTTTTGACTGGGCTCCGTATAAGTTTCTTTGGAGGGACTCGACTATGACGAACTCAACTTCGGCTCATAAGCCTCCCATGAAAAGCAGCGATGAGGCCAACTCTCAACAGCTCGAGCTGGCTAAACAGCAAGGGCAAGCACTGCAAAAGGCTCTTGACCATATGGTGCAGAAAGTTGCCCATGATGGCGGTGAAACAGCAGCGGGGGAATATCTCGTCGCTTACGCTGTTGAAGAAGCTGAGGGGATGTATGAGTTTCAGGAGGGGGAGCTGGTTTGGCAAAACCCTGAACCGAAAAACGTTCATGTAGAGGTGGCTGTACGGGATGGAGCGGATGGTCGTTTCATTCCGGGCTTAACGGTTTATGCCACTCTATTTGACGAGTCAGGCAGCGAAATTGGCACGCACCAGCAGCCGTTCCTCTGGCATCCTTGGCTCTACCACTATGGCCGAAATTGGCAGGTGCCGAGCGATGGTACCTATCGCCTGAAAGTGAAGATTGAGCCACCGACCTTTATGCGCCACGACAAAAAGAACGGGAAGCGGTTTGCTGAACCCGTTGAGGTGGAGTTTGCCAACGTCAGCATCAAAACGGGCCAAGATTAAGCAGCTATATGTAAATAAATACATCTAATATCAAGTCCGTGTATGAGACCCAATCTATTTTTGTAAAACGTTTGCTCGGCAAACGTTTTACAAAAAGCAAATCCCGGGCTTTCAACCAGACTTGATATTAGCCATCAGCCGCAGTACCCAAACTGCTCCAGCTAGCCAAATGAGTACAACTATCCAGGCGGCTAGCCAATTTTGGGGCCTGCTGCGCGGGGGATTTGCAGTAGCTCGTGCCCGACAATCGGCCATCACCGCTGGTGGAATCAGTTTGAGGCACAGAGCAATACCAAGCGGAACCAAGATTAGGTCATCTAGATATCCCAGCACCGGAATTGGATCGGGAATCAGGTCTATGGGACTGAACGCATAGGCCACAACAAGAGCCGCAATCAGGCGAGCATACCAAGGTACACGAGGATCGCGGTAGGCCAAATATAAGGCATAAAGTTCGGTTTTGAGCTGCCTAGCCCATTGCTTTAGGCGATGCAACATGGAGTGCTCCATTAAGAATGCACTTGATAAGAATGCACTTGTCTCTGGATCAGAAAATTAAGGTGAAGCCATGATAGCTTTAGATGTTGTCGGTGCAGATGCTTCCACTGTGGGAGGTCATGGCGTTGTGCTTTGGTCGGGACTGGTTTCGGCAGGGCTAGCCATCATTCATATGATGGCCAAGAATTTGCGGTTTTTGCAAGTCATTCCCCGCAGTCGCTGGCTCTCCTTTGGCAGCGGTGTATCAGTAGCCTATGTATTTGTTCATATTTTGCCAGAACTGAATGAACAGCAAGAATCGATTCAAGCATCCTTAAGTGCCCAGCTTTTTTTCTTAGAAAACCATGTGTATTTAATTGCACTGGTGGGAGTTGCTTTGTTTTATGGTTTAGAACGACTGACGAAGCAGTCTCGCCAACAAAACCAGGCTGCTGGGGCTGGAGATGTAGCTGAACGTCATGTGTTCTGGATTCACATAGCATCTTTTGCGATATACAACGCCTTGATTGGTTATCTGCTGCTGCATCGAGAACAGCCAGGATTTACTAGTCTGCTCACATTTGCGATCGCAATGGGGCTACATTTTATCGTTAATGACTACGGCCTACGGCAGGATCATAAAAAAAACTACGACCATATTGGACGCTGGATTTTAGCCGCCGCCATTATGGTGGGCTGGGCAATTGGCACAGTTACAGAAATTCACCAAGCAGCCATCGCCGTTCTGTTTGCCTTCTTAGCTGGAGGGGTAATTTTAAACGTGCTGAAAGAGGAGCTACCGGAAGAACGAAAGAGTCGATTCGGAGCGTTTGCCTTGGGCGCAACTGGTTATGCAATATTGCTGTTAGCAGTATAGAGTGGTTGGCAGTATAAACATTTTTGCAGCCACGCAGAGCGTGAATTCCAAAAAGTAGCTTGTACCTCAAAAGTTTAAATCTTACACTTCTGTCAAAGCCTAAAGCGAAAATTGTATAGACATAAACAACCTGGCTCGCTCTAGCCCAGTAGCTTTCGCAGATAGTAATCGACATCCTCTCTATGAACAGAACGTAATAAACAGAAGTAGTGAGCAGAACGCCATTATCAGAAATGGTGTTCTGCCCATTCTCTAAGTTGCAACTACAGATGAAGCTCCCCTGCCCCGATGCTCATAACCTCAAATCTGTAGCTTTATCAATGAGAAACGGTATTACTCCATCCGCCAAACCTTAGCTAGAACAACGGCAGCAGCAATTAGCACCATCGCTGCAAGCCGAAATGTCCATTGCACACCCATTACGATTGCTGAGGCCGAAGCTTGGGTTACTTCCGTAGCATTGGTGGCATAGGCCAGCGTCACCAGGGCAAACACGGTAGCCATCAGCGATAGGCCAGTGGTTTGACCCAGGGTTCGAGAAAGGGATAATAGCCCAGAGGCAATGCCCAAGCGATTGGGAGGTGCTTCTCCAAGAATGGCGCTATTGTTCGGTGACTGAAACAGACCCAATCCAATCCCAAAGGGCGCTACCCGCAGAATGTAGCCTAAATCCGTTAGTTCAGCCCCAAACGTGCTGACGAGTAAACAACCAACCGTCATGAATCCTAATCCCATCAGGCTGATCAGGCGAGAACCTAGGCGATCCGATAGGTAGCCAGCTAAAGGTGCAATGATGCCTCCTAGCACAGGCGAAACCGCTAGCAATAGCCCCACATGGCGAGGCCGATAACCCAGTACTAGTTCCAGATAGAACGGCAGGATGAAGATGAGACCTGCAATTACGATGAACACGAGCACTCCCGTCAGCAGGCTGAGACTGAAGCGCCCATTGCGAAACAGGGTCAAATCCAGAAGGGGATTAGCTAAACGGGATTCTAGCCAGAGGAACCAGATCAGACCCAGTAGCGCTGTGATCAGTAGTCCCCAAGGCCATGCTTGGTCAAAACCCAGGTTCTGCCCTTCAGTCATCCCGAGGGAAAAGGTTACCAGCACTGCAGTTAGGATGAGCGCTCCCCACCAATCGAAGCGCTGACGGGCAGGCGGTTCACTGACAGAGGGGAGGGCACGGGCAACGACTAAGCTGGCAAATATACCCACGGGCAAGTTTACCCAGAAGATCATTCGCCAACCCGACCAGTCCAGCAGCAATCCTCCCACCGTTGGCCCCAGAGCAATTCCTAGGGACACAACAGCGCCGATAATTCCTAAGGCTCGTCCCCGCTCAGATTGGGGAAACACTTCTGTAATCAGGGCTGCCCCCAAAGCTGAAATCATTACGGCTCCGGCTCCCTGCATGGCCCGAAAGGCAATCAGCCAACCGACCGATGGCGATAGGCCACAGAGGGCAGAACTGATTGTAAACACGATTAAGCCGCCCAGGTAGAGCGGCTTTTTACCGATCATATCGCCCCAACGGGCAGCTCCCAGTACCAGTGCGTTAATCACCAGTAAATAACTCAGCACGACCCACTGCACAGTACTGAACTGGGTATCAAAGGCACCAACCAGTGTAGGTAAGGCCACATTGACAATGCTGGTGTCTAGCGTAAACATCAAAACGCCTAACCCAACGCCGAGCATTACCCACCATTTTGTCTGTGACTGAGTGTTTTTGGCATCGGGGGATTGCGATCGCTTCACCTAGTCACCTCATCGTATTAAAAGTAGTCACAATTGAGCCACATCAATAGCACAAGCTTTGTCTAGAGTAAAACTATTCAACCCCGATATTGAAGCTCTGACCTCTGATAAAGGGTTGATGTTGGCAGAAATGCAGAGGACACTATGATCAAGTTTCTTCAATGGCTCATTGAAACCATTGCATTAGAAGGATTTACCCTATCTGTCGCGCTGTTGTTTATCCTCTTGATCTTGCAAGCAGGCAGCACTGCTGCTGATTGAAGACGGTTTAAATTTGGCGACTTTCCATTTCAACGAGGGTGCGAATTTCACTCAGAGCACTTTCTGGAATAATTCCTTCAGAAACAAGCTTCTCAAACACTTCCTCTTCGCTGATATGGGCAGCGTGATTGGCGACTTGGGTCTGGAGTGCGATCGCAAGTTCGTGGCGATTGGTTCCCATCACCGAAAGCTGCCGGAACGCCCGCTCACTCTTCTGTGATAGAACTGAATGCAGCCCTCAGCAATGATGGATTCTACAGCTTGTTCTGACTCAAGATGATGAATCCGTTGCGCTACCTTACGACAGACATAAGCAGTTGCCGCATGATACTCATAGCGAACTCGTAATCGGTGTTGCCGCCGCCGCTGGCACCAATTATGACCCGCTGCAAATTGCTGAAAATACTTGACAGCAAACCGTTCTAAAGAGGTTTCTGTGGCCCACATAGGCGGCATCTTGGACAAAATTTTGTTCGCCAACACATCATCCCGCTTGGTTTCAACCAGCAGGTTGAGCTTGCGGAGTACTGCCTCAGATAGCAGCCCTTGATCATAGAGATCCCGATACGCCTGCTGCTCAATTTCTAAACCCTGGAGCCAAAATACCTGCCGCCCTAACCCCGGATTGGCTCTCAGTTCAGCCCAAATTGCCGCCACCTGATCCTCAGCCTTAACTAAAGCTTGATGGTAATCCTGCCGTAGCTGAGAGATGACCGTTTCATCAAATAAGCCGACGGCATCGAGCTTGTCTAGATACCGCAAAACCGGTCGCTTGTGTTTTGCCCAGAGACTCTAAAACGGGCGGTTCATCCAGTTTGAACCGTTGAATGACTTTGCCCGTCGTGGTGCCACTGACCAAAATCGTAAACAACGCAACGCCCAGCGTCATAGCAATAATTAACTCTCGATTGGGAAACGCACTCGGTAAACTTAAGGCCAGGGCTAAGGCTACGGCACCTCGTAGCCCTCCCCAAAAGGCAACCACTTGGTAGCGCCAGCCAATTGGTTCTGTTTTCTGCTGCAGCCAATTCGAAACAGGTGTCAGACCAAATACCACCACCGCTCGTGCCAGCACGGCGATGACAATAGCCCAAGTAACAGACTGCCAAAGACTAACAGTATTGGCCTGTAGCCGAAAGATAAATCCAGCCATTGTCATGCCAACCAGGAGAAAAATCAGACTATTGGCAATAAAGGCCGCATACTCCCAAAACTCGTGCAGATAGCGACGTACCTCAGGATTGAGACGGTGATCAACATAGCGACCCACAATCAAACCCGCCATCATCACAGCGATTACACCCGAAACGTGGAAAAAGTGATCCGCCGCAATGAACGCAGTATAAGCGACGATAATCGTCACCGTGGTTGAATCAGCGGATTGTGGAGAGCTTGAGCAATGGAGTAGCCCATGATAGTTGCGATCTCAGCGCCAACAATCAATCCTCCACCTAACACCACAAAGACATTGACAGACGCCTGCTCTACGGTATCAACGCCAAACTCACGCGCCGCCACTGCCGCCAATACCAAATCGAACATCACAATAGCGGTAGCGTCGTTCAGCATACTCTCGCCTTCTACCAGCATCGTCAGCCGCTTGGGCACACCAAAGTCTTTGAATAGAGCAATGACGGCAACCGGATCAGTCGCCGAAATCAGCGCACCAAATAGCAGTGCTCCGCCCAAAGATAGCGGCGTCAGCCAAGCCAGCAAACCGCCAACTATCAGCGCAGAAATGAGCAACCCTGGCCCTGCCAAAATTAGAGCCGGAGTCAACGTTTTCAGCAAGACTCGATTATCTAGATTCAACGCTGACTCAAAAATCAACGGCGGCACAAAGATATAAAGAATCAGATTAGGTGAAAGCGTTAGGGCGTTTAGGGTTTCAAGCGGTAGCGGTAGCCCAATTTGCGTGAGTAGACCCAAGCCCAGCCCAATAATCACTAACCCCACCGTATACGGAAAGTTGAGCCGCTTTGAGGTAACTGCTCCCAAGCAAGCCACCAAGAGTAAGATCAAAATTTCGATCTGGGCAGTCAAGAGCGGGCTATGTAGACTATCCATTGAATCATTGCAGTTCATTAATAATGTTAATAAGGTACTGCATCACAAATTGGTTGGGCTCACATCTTGCACCTTGCACATCTAGAACCCGAAAAGGCTGTGTTGACGATGCGTTGCATCGTCAACACAGCCTTTTCGGGTTTTGGTGCATATAAATTGGAGAAAAGCAAAAAGGATTCTCAGCGGATTACACAGCCTATTCTCAAAAGGAAAGACTTCAGCGATTCTCATGTAAATAGTGGTATTCAGGTAATAATTTTGAGAGCTACCCTTCTATGAACATGCTGAGCGATCTGTGGATACCGGATATCTCAATTCTGGAAAAAATTGTTCGGCCCATTCTGGTCTATGGCTTTTTACTGATTGCCCTGCGTTTAGGCGGGAAGCGAGAGCTGGGGCAGCTGACAGGATTTGATCTGGTCGTCTTGCTCATGCTTTCCAACGCTGTGCAAAACGCCATCATTGGCAACGACAACTCCGTTTTAGGCGGTTTTATCGGAGCCTCGACGCTGCTGATTGTGAACTATCTAGTTGTGCGGTTAGTTTATCGTCATCCCCGCGCACAGCAACTCATCGAAGGCAGCCCCACAGTGCTATTACGCAATGGACGAATGATTCCAGCCAACCTGCAAAAGGAACTGATTACCGAACGTGAGTTGCGAACGGTGCTGCGCCGCCAAGGGTTCGAAAATCTGGATGAAATTAGGGCTGCCATTTTGGAAACCAGCGGTAGTATCACCATCGAGCGCGCCACCGACTTACCCACTCCGATTGAAGCTGAGCTGCTAGAACGGTTAGAGCGAATTGAGCGCTTAATTGCGCCAGCTCAACTCTAATCCGAAGATGGTTGAGTGCCAGAGCCAGACGGAAGCCGTTGGGCAATGTCCTGCCACTGGCGTCGGTCTTGTAGAGATGGACTGGCAGCTAAAACATTGCCTTGCAAATCGTATCGAGCAATTTCGCGGTCATCCATTTTGGCGACAACGGTAAAGGTGTTGGTGGAGCGATCCTGCGTCAGAACATAGCGATTGCCGTCTGCTACTTCTACATTTGGATCAGGATGAGTGGTGCGATCGCGGTTTTGAGCAAAAGCAAAGGCACGGGTGAGAGTCGGATAACTAGCAACCGCCCATTGCTGATCTGCGATCGCTCTTACCCCCGCCTCCAGAGTCGCCTGCTCCAGTTGTCTAGAAAGATCAAACTTCGCTGCCCAGTGGTGCATGTACTCATAGTCCAGGCTCTCTTGCTGCACTTTCAAAACCCCCAAAACATCGCGCCACTGCTTCTGCGATTGACTCTGCTGGCCTCAACGCAGCTTATTCACCACCAAATCCTCAGGAGAAGCCAAATCAATGGACGCTTCTTGGGAAAGAGCGTAAGACTGTCGCCGTGCCAACTTGAGTTGCTCGTACTCATCGTCACCGGCAATCATCAGATCAGCCCGAGAAATGGTGGTAATCTGCGTTACTTGTAGCGTTCGCATTCGCCCCGTCATCACATCTTCAACACCAGGCACATAGAAGCCAGCCTGCTGCAAAGCCTGTGCCAAACCAGGAATGACATCTCTGGAGACAAACACAACCATAGCCAGGTCTTGAGTCGTGCGGGATTCCCCATATGCGATCGCGGCGACTCCCCCCGTAACGTAGTACGGAATGTTCTCAGCCACAAAGATTGGGTGGAGATCAAGCGCCAACTGAATCGAATCTTGAATCCAAGTCACCTCCGAACCTCCTGGGATATAGTCAGGCGGACAATGCTCCTGGAGCCAAGCCTCGGCAATCTTACGCGCGAACTGCTGTGCATTGAGATTAGCAAAGCGTTGGTGGAAGCAACTCAACGAGAATTGGCGGGCACTGCGGGTAAGTTGGCCACCCATCTGTAACCGCTCAGGAACTGTTTTCTACCGCAGCAAATAGAAGCACAATACATCCGTCTCGACCCCAGTGTCCTCGGCCTGGGTTCGATAACCTGGTGGTGCAGACAGGGATGGAATATCAATGGCTATATCAGGTCGCGCATCTGTCGATTTGATTCTACTCCACCTCAGTGCAACCGATGCTTTACAGTTCCTGCATTAGGGACTGCGTGGTTTGGGAGACTGCAATCGCAGCTAGAATCCGCCGCACCTCTTGGAATGCCTCCCAGTCCTTCTCGCGGATATTCCGCACTTCGATTATCCCCAGAGATTCCTCCTCAACCTTCCCCCGAATCCTTAAGCCTCCGTTTTCTAACGAGGTCAACGAAAACTCATGATTGGCAGCGTCATACTCAGAGACATAACGCTTACCTGATAGTCGCCAAATTCCAGTGGCAGTTTCCTGTGTTCTCCCCACCTGATGATGGATAGTAAAGACCTGGAGAGCGATCGCCAAAATATCCTGAGCCAGTTTCACCTCAACTGTGGAATTGTCCTCCGTTTGAGGTATCAAAGCTGAATCGCGATCCTTGGACTGCTGCACCAGTTGCCGACACTGCTGAGCTGTCAGCAGATTCACCCGTCGCAATAGCTCATCCTGCTCCGGAACATGGTCAACTCCCAAGTGTCGCTGCAATCCCTTAAAGGAATAGGCTGCCCCTAGCTTGTACCCCGGAAACGCAATACCGTCCAGGCCATAGCTAATCCCGTCGATTTGCTCCTGATGAGTATAAAACTGCACTGATATGTTCTCTGCCTTCAGTCGCGTGACCAGCATCAGCATTGAAGGTTGATCGGCGGTGTGTTGCTGGAGCGATCGCCACACTTTCTCCTTGGTCAACTCTTTGCCGATGCGTTCCTTGAGCCGATATTCACCTGTTGTCAGATTGAAGCGATCTTTCTTGCCACGTTCTGGCTTGGGCTGTAATCCAAAGGTCTCCGTCAATTCCCGTTCAATGTGCTGAAGCCGCAGCTTGATAAAGGTATCATCGACCCATTTCCCGTTCATATTTACCGAACTGGTCACGATATGCCAGTGCTGCACTTGATGATGGTCTTTGCGATCATGGTGCTCCACCACCAAATACTGGCAGTCCTGATGCCCTGTCTTGGCCAAAACCGCCTTCGATATGGCCGCGATTTCCTTATGGTTCTTATCCTCCCCCGGCAACAGGCTAACGGAGTAGTGAGTCATTGTCTTCCGCACACGCGGGTTGTAATCATGGGCAAAGCGAAATTCCTCTGCCAGCTCTTCAGCATTCAGTCCCACCATGTTAGTGGCTAGTATGGGCGAGGCTTGTTCTGACTCTTGTTTGGCGGGTGAGAGGACATATTTGACCAACCCGTAGGGATCTGAGCCTTTAGAGAAATTGATATTCATCACAGTAGAACCCCCTTCTCAGCGGCTTCACCGATGCGTCTGAGGGCAATCTCTCGGCGTACTTCCCAAATCAAATCGAGGATGGCTTGCAGTTCGCAGCTTTGAGGCTGGCTTTCGAGAGTTTCCGACAGTTCTCCCAGGCGCTTATACAGCAGCAGGTTAATCAAGGGGCCTTCTACTTGCCGTCGTCGCCTCAGGCCACAGTCGAGTAAATAGGTGCTCATACTGGTTCCCGCTCCAGCCGCATACTGGCGAATCTGAGCTTTTTGTTCGAGAGTGCATTGCACTTCAATGGTTTCAGTGCGGTTTGTGGTTTTTGGCATTGCTAAATCTCCAGGAAATGGCCACGGCTTGCTGTCCTCTCAGCCCTCCTCTCACCGATAACGTCCGGGTCTCCTCCAGCGACAACTCCATGAACTACTCTTCGGGCTATTCCAGTGATAATTTTTAGAACTACGTTTAGAGCCACTCCAGTGACAACTCTGAGAGTGAATCCGTGAACTACTTAGAGAAGTATTTAGGCATCACTTAAGAGAAAGTGACAAAGTCAATATCATCAGTAATTCCAGAGAAAGTTCACGGGAGGGAAACCGTTAAGGAAGCAGTCTAATTTGAGGCGATTGTCGAATAAGGAGTATGAGGAAAGTCGAGTAATGAGTCTGGGAGAAAAAGATGATTCTTAAAGAAGAACTTGAATTTATTTCAATGAGAAAACAACCAAATAAATCCTCTAGGGCTCTCAACTGTTTCAAATAGACTCTACAAATTTCAGTGTAAGCATCCTGAAGATTTTGTCACTACTCTTTCCCAAATTATCTCAACATTGTCACAAAGTTTGCTGATAACAGTTACAAAATTATCAGAGCTATCCTGCAAGATAAAATCACTGCATGGATTAGTACAGTGGCTCTTAAGTTCAACAAGCAATCCCTCGAAGATTTCCATGAGCGTCTGAGTTCAGTCGATGCGAGCTGGCAGGAAGACTTCACCTTGAAAGAAATTGTCAAAAAATCGCTAAAGCCCATCAGCAAAGCTAGACGCTACAAGGTGAGCTGGGAGAAGATTGCACTCATGCTGCAAGAAGCTACTGGTGGAGAACTTGAAATTAGTGCTGCAAGCGTTCGGCAATACTATTTCGAGCTGATGGAAAAATCATCTAAAAATGAGAAAGTCAACCAATCGAATTCAAAGCCTCGAAAGCAGCACAAGCAGACTTCCAAAGCCAACGTAAATCAGCGTGAAGGACCGCAGTCAACCTCAGAGATAGAGCCTTTAGTAACTCTTGAAAATTCTAGAAATCAAATTCAAGAAGAACCTGCTAAAGAAGCCTCAGCAGTCAATAAAGCTTCTGAGAAAAGTTCATTAGATCTCGCAGCAAACTCCAATAATACGTCTTCGGTCGATGCTCAGAAAACTTCCGGAAAACCTCGACGTAAACCGCAATCTGAGATCCAGTCGTCATTCAACTTAAGGAGACAATAAATGGCCTGTATTCATCTCATCGATGGTGATAAGGGTGGTGTGGGCAAAAGCTTTGTCTGCAGCACCCTCATCCAATACTTCCTCGACCACAACATTGATTTCATTCCCGTCGAAGCCGATCGCTATAACCCCGATGTTGCCAACCGCTATGGTGACTTGACGTTCCAGTTCGCTATCTTCAGCGATGATGAACGGCAAACACAAGCCGATCAATTGCGCGACCTAGCTGTCAAGAAACCGCTCATTATTTCTCTGCCGTCTCAGGTTGGACAACCCTTAAATACCTGGCTAGATGCGGCTCTGTTTGATGCTGCCGAAGAAGGTGTGAGTTTTGTGCGTTGGTTTATCACCAGCGGCACCTTTGAATCGCTCAATCTGTTTCAAATTGCTCTAGAGCGCCACGGAGAGCACTTTCCTCACATCCTGGTCAAAAATTGGGGCGTTAGTGATGACTGGAGCGAACTCACATCTCTCACTGATCTCAACAAACTCATGAAGCGCCACAAGGTACAAACCATTGATTTTCCCCGATTACCTTGGCAGGAATCCAATCTGGTACAGAAAAAGAACTGGACCTTTGCTCAAGCCAGAGCCGCTGCTGATTTGCCTTCTATGAGCCGCACTAAAGTCAAGCGCTTTTTGAAAGAAGCGTACACCGCCTTTGAATCCACAGGACGAATCACCGATGTCACAATCTCCAGCCCTACCCCAATCAAAACTCGATGAGGCCAGTGATGCCCTAATGAACTTGGCCGCCCAGATGGGGATCGATCCATCCGATCCGCTTGTACTGGTGGCCCGAGGCAATGCTCGTTTAGAGGAAAAGGTAGAGCAATGGACTCAAACAAATCTACAACTACTGGAACTACTGAGCCAGCAGGTGGAAGAGCAGCAGCGCTCAGCCCAGCACTACAGCAAGCTCATCTACTACTTGAACGGATTCGACGGGCAACTGCTGGGCTTGCAGCAGCAAATCGAGACAGCGCTCTCGTCCTTGAGCAGATGGGCACCCGACACCCCGATTGGGACGGAGCTGATTCAGATCAAGCAGGCTACGATGCGGATTCAGCAGACTACCCAAGCCTTGGGGATAACGCTGAAGAGCTTATCGACTGGGGATTCCAAGCTCCCGTCGATAAGCCTAAACCCAGTAAAGAGCATCCTGAAGCGGAACTTTAGGGCGACTATTATCGGTATCGTGACCGTGAGCCTGCTGGGACTTAGCCTCTGGCAATACCGCGAGATAGAGTTCATCAAGCAGCGGGTGACCTGGTCGCAAATCAAGCTACAGCGGATTGAACACCTCATGGGGATTGATTCAAAGGGATAGGTTTCGCTTTGAGAAACGACTTCATTACTCAAAAGATTCAGATGTACTATCATCCAAGGAGCACACTGAGGAAACCATGCCAAACCTGCTACTGATTGAAAGTCCGGGCAAGCTGAAAAAGCTGGGCCAGATTTTAGGCTCAGGCTGGATTATCAAGGCCAGTATGGGACATGTGCGCGAGTTAGCTAATGATGGCGAGGATGCTCTGGGCTTTGATTTGGGAGCCGCGTCGATCACCTGTCGCTATCAGCCTCGCGATGCCCGCTCTCAGAAAGTCCTCTCCGACCTGCGGCAAGCAGTTAAAACGGCGGATTGCGTCTACATTGCCACTGACCCGGATCGGGAAGGCGAAACCATTGGTTGGCACCTCCAACAAGCGCTGCGGCTCAAGCACCCACAGCGGGTGGTCTACAGCGAGATTACGCCCCAAGCTGTGAGAGATGCGATCGCACAGCCCCGCACCCTTAATCAAGACCTCGTGGCTGCCGGACGGGCTCGCGATTGCCTCGATAAGCTGGTGGGCTACACGGGCAGTCGGCATGTCGTTTGGCCTTTGAAGAATGGGGCGAAGTCGATGGGCCGGGTGCAGAGTGCAACGCTCCATTTGCTCTGTGTGCGGGAGCGGGAGATTCAGGCGTTTGTCCCTCAGGATTATTGGAGCGTTTGGGTGACGTACCGGGAGGGGTTCAAAGCTTTTTATCGCAGTAGCCCCAAGCCACAGCGGAAATCGACTAAGGATTCTGAGGATAAGAGCACGGACACCGAATCGGAGCGGGTCACCACTCAAGAACGGGCCGATGAGCTAGTTGCGATCGCACAATCGCATCCCCATCAGGTTCTGCACATCGAAAGCAAGCAGACCAGCCAGTCACCGCCGCCCCCCTTTGTCACCTCGACGTTGCAGCAATCGGCAGGCTCCAAGCTTCACTTCAGCCCGGAGCAGACGATGAAGGTGGCTCAGTCCCTCTACGAAAAGGGTCACATCACCTACATGCGAACCGATTCGGTGGTGCTCTCTGCGCCGTTCTGTGAGTCAGTGCGTCAGTATCTTCAGCAGCATGACCCGACCAATGTGCCTCGCAAAACCACTCGGCATCGAGCGGTAAAGGGTTCTCAAGAAGCTCACGAAGCGATTCGTCCGACGGACGTGGCCCATCTCCCTCAGCAGCTACAGCGCGAGTTATCTTCGGATGAGGCTCGGCTCTACGAGTTGATTTGGAATCGAGCGGTAGCCTCCCAGTGTGCTCCGGCGCGGTTACGCAAAACTCGGATCGTCACTCAGTCCGGCGAAGCCTACTGGGAAGCTCGTGGTCAGGTGCTGGAGTTTGCCGGATACACGCGCTACTGGAATAACATCAGCGCGGATTCGGTGTTGCCGGCTCTGACTCAAGGGCAAGCCCTGACGCTCGACCAAGCCCAAGCCGATCAGAAGCAAACTCAGCCGCCACCGCGCTACAGCGAACCGAAGCTGGTGAAGCTGATGGAGCAAAAGGGAATTGGTCGGCCTAGTACCTATGCGCCGACGATCAAAACCCTGCGGCAGCGAGAGTATGTCGAGCTAGAGCAGGGCAAGCTGAAGCCGACGATCCTAGGACTAGAACTGGATGGAGCGCTAGAAAAGCTGCTGCCGGACTTGATCCAGCCCGAGTTTACGGCTCAGATGGAGACGGCGCTGGATGCGATCGCAACGGGTGAGCAGGACTGGCAATCGTACCTGATTGGCTGGAATCGGGACTATTTTGCCCCTGCCATTTCTAAGGCCAAGTCTCAACTCCTGACCCTGCCCACCTTTGCTGAGCAGTCGCCGATTGCGATCGCTCAGGCTAAGGCGTCTGCGCACAATCCTGGCTCTCAAACAAAACCCGCGAAGGGGCAAGTGACTCAAACTCAATGCCCGACCTGCGGCATGGCGATGACCAAGGTTCCTTCTCGTTCTAAGAAAATGAAGGCCAAGCACTTCCTCAAGTGCTCAGGCGCGGGTTGCAGTACGGTGATGTTTTGGAATAGCAAGGCCAAACGCTATGAACTGCCCCATGCTCAGGGGCAGGCTCTGAACCCGGAGATGTTTGTAGATCACCCCTGCCCGGTCTGTGGGGCACTGCTGGAACGCTATGGCTACACCAAAGAGGGTCAGGACAAAGTGATGCTGCGCTGCTCGATTCTCGACAACCGGCGCAGTAAGTGTAAGGAAGTGGCCTACTTCCAGAGCCGAGGGGAGTTCTGGTCACCCAAGTTCGGGATCTTGAAATTGCCGGAACCTCAAACTTAGCTGATAATAACAACATCCAGCACAGTTAGCTTTCAGACAGGGTTTCGGTGATCTGTTCGAAGTCCTTTCGGAATTGCGTTGGTGTAGATGACTATGTTCATGTATGGGTGGCTGTAGGCTTTGACAGCAATCGCGAATGGATTTTCTGAACTGGTCATTACGGTACTTCCAGTACCGTAATGACCATGCCCTGTCCGTAGGGCTCGGAATGCATAGATGATCAGATTATGCAGACTGGTTAGGGGTTTTCTCGCTTTGCAGGAATGGGATACAACAGGCCAGAATTCAAGATACGGATTTCTGCTGAAGAATCGACATTTTGAGCAGGGGGCACAGTGGCTGAACGAATGAGCATCTTCAGGATGCTTGCTCTTTTTGCGCCCCCGCCAATATTGAATCGAACACAACACCAGCGTAAAGACGAACAACCCCACAGACAGAAAGGTCGTGCTATCGCCATAGCCCCTGGATGCCGTTCTCCCTTTGGTTTGTATCTGTGGCTGGAAAGGGACCTGCACCAAAAGCTGGTTTGGAACATGTTGACTGCTGCCACCTTTTGTATCAAACAAACGGGTCTGAGCTTTCATAGGGTAGGTTTCTTGCACTGTGAGAATCGGTAAATCTTTATAAATGTTTTCTTCTAATTCGGCGATGAATTTATCCTTGGCCGAGTCCAGACATCCCCCCAACTGTTCCAATCCCCATGAAGATATAGAACTTCTAAATCGGATTGCATAGAAGCTTTACTTTAGCCATGTTAAAAAGTTCTGTTCGAATTAGCTTCACAATAAAACCAGCCTCTATTATCTGCTCAGAATCTTTCCTTTCTGACAAAAAACCTTAAAATCAAACTTCAAAATCATGATTCTTTATCAACGAAAGTAGGATAAGACTGTAAAGCAAAACTCCTTTTACAACACTCCGGACAGTTTTTGAGGTTTAACGAGAGAATGCGGATTTTAGCCTTCTTTTGTAGCCATCAGGTGAACGAAAAATCAATGGTTTCAGCGCTTATTCAGAAAATTGTCCGGACTATTGCTTTTATTATTTGCTTTAAATCCTGGCTATTGAGAATACTTCATTGGAAAGACGTCGTATCCGATCGGGCTTTTTAGGATAGGGGCAAGTTTTTTAAGGTCAGGCTCTCAGCATAAAGCTGCTTTCCTGCCGACTCGCTCTACTTTCCAGGTAACCCCTATGGCACCTACCCAGGCTCTTCCCAATCCAGCCAACCTCAATTCGAAAATTCCCAATCAGGCTGCCCCCTGTAATCCAGTTAATCAGTATCCCAATCCCCCGTTTCCGCGACAGCCCCAAGATCCTCCCGGTCTGGCCAGCAAAATGGACCCTCGCCCTGACCATGGAGAAACCAGTTACCAGGGCACCGGACGGCTATTGGGACGAAAAGCCTTGATTACAGGGGGCGATTCGGGCATTGGTCGGGCAGCGGCAATCGCCTTTGCTCGGGAAGGAGCCGATGTCGCCATCAATTATCTCCCTGTGGAAGACCCCGATGCCCGTGAGGTAATCGAACTGATCCAATCCGCTGGCCGCAATGCCGCCGCTATCCCCGGCGATATTCGGGATGAAGCCTTCTGCCATCAGCTGGTGGAGCAGGCGGTGGAGCAGCTTGGAGGACTCGACATTCTGGTCAATAATGCCGGTCGGCAACAGTCGGTGGATGCGATTCAAGATCTGACCACCGAGCAGTTTGATGCCACCTTCAAAACCAACGTTTACGCCATGTTTTGGATTACCAAAGCCGCCCTGCCTCACCTGCAACCCGGTGCCAGCATCATTAATACCACTTCTGTGCAGGCCTACGATCCCAGCGCCAACCTACTCGACTATTCTCAAACCAAGGCTTCCATTGTGGCCTTTACCAAGTCCCTGGCGAAGCAGGTGGCGGACAAGGGAATTCGGGTTAATGCGATCGCACCCGGCCCCTACTGGACGCCCCTCCAGGTTAGCGGCGGTCAGCCGCAGGATAAGATAGAACACTATGGCAGCAGTGCCCCCATTGGTCGTCCTGGTCAACCGGTAGAAATTGCCCCGCTTTACGTGTTGCTGGCCTCCCAGGAATCGAGCTACGCCACCGGACAGGTGCTGGGGGCATCGGGAGGTAGCGGCAACCCCTAAAATCTCTCCTCCGCCTGTTTCTGCCGAGAGATTTTTCCTTGCCCCACTTTTTGATAGTCAAAGAGGTACTGAAGGAGACTGGAGAATCGCTTGTGCACCCTTTAAAGACCGCATTAAAACGAGTTGGCTGTGGTCTCCTGGGTTTGCTGCTGTCTCTGACGCTTACATTGCCGGGTATAGCAAAAACAACAGGGCCGGTACCCCTAGCGATAGAAGGGGAACCCGCTCTGATTTTGGGGCCATCGCAGGTAAAGCCGTCTCCGGTGGCCCCCGGCCTGGACGATCCCCAAGATCTGGAAGCCCTGGTGGATAACGTCTTTGCAGAAGCATCAAAGGCTGGGGATGTTCCAGGCGCTGCCGTCACCGTCGTGAAAGACGGAGAGATTTTCTTCGCCAGGGGCTACGGCTACGCTGACATCGACCGAAAAATTCCGGTGGATGCTGAAACAACCCTGTTTCGAGTGGCTTCTATTTCGAAGCTATTCACCATCACCGCCATCATGCAGCTCCAGGAGGAGGGGCTGATTAATCTTAAGGAACCCATTGCCCCTTACCTGGGCAGTGCTGTAGAGCTGGAAAACCCCTTCCTCGAACCCGTCACCTTTGCCCAGCTGCTCACCCATACAGACGGGTCCACCAAGCGCCGCATTGGCCTGGCGGCAGACACCGAAGCCAAACTCCAGCCTCTAGAAGACTACCTGGCTGACCACCTGCCGCCCATTGTCTATCCACCGGGGGAGTTGTTCAGCTATTCCAGCCACTCGATTGCGCTGCTGGGGTATCTGGTGCAGCGCATTTCGGGCGAACCCTTTATCGACTACATTCACGACCATATTCTGGCCCCCCTGGAGATGAACCGCAGCAGCTTTGCCCAACCGCCGCCCTACCAGGAAGACTTGGCCACCGGCTACCAAAACCAGGGGGATCACTTTCAGCCGGTGCCCTATTTGTTTCTGAACATCGGCCCGGCTGCTGCCCTGAGCAGTACCGCTATGGATATGGCCCATTTCATGATTGCTCAGCTGCAGGAGGGGCAGTATGAAGGGGCCTCGATTTTGCCGCCGGATGCGATCGCAACCATGCACCGCATTCAGTTTCGCCCCCACCCCAAATTACCGGGCACGGGCTACGGATTCCGCGAACGGCGCATCAATGGGTTTCAGACCATCGGCCATTTGGGCAGCCTGCGGGGCTACTCCAGCTCGCTGACCCTGATGCCCAAGCAGAACATTGGCATTTTTATCGTCTCCAATAGCTATAGCGGCATTCACGGCAAGCTGCTGCGGCAATTTTTCGACCGCTACTTTCCCCCCAGGTCAGAACGACCTGAGGCAGAATCGGTGCCCTCAACGGTCGATCCGGCGGAATTAGATTTAGGTAGATTTACCGGCACTTACCGCGATCTGGAATATCCCCGCCACACCGTTGCCAAACTCTCCGGCCCGTACCAGGAAATTCACATTCGCCGCACCGATACCGGTCTGGAAATTCAGCCATCCCTGTTCTTTCGACGCGATCGCTCTGCTAGACCCCTGGAACCGCTGGAGCCGCTGCTATTTGTGCAACCCGGTCAGGGCAGCGAAGAAGCCACTCTAACAGCCTTCGAAGCCGATGAGGATGGCAACATTCTCTACGCCTACAACCCCATTTTTCCGAAAATGGCCACCTACGCCAGGATTGCCTGGTACGAAAACATCTGGCTCCACGCTGGGATTATGGCTGTAACGTTCCTGCTGTTTCTCAGCGGCCTGTGGGTCTGGCCCCTGCACCCGGCCCTGCGGAAGATGCGGGGTAAGCCCTTCGCCATTCCCCTGCAGACCCCTCAAGTCTGGAAGGTCGCGGGCTGGGCCAGCCTGCTGAATCTGGTCTTTTTGATCGGCTTTCCCCTGACCCTCTGGTTATATGGGGTCTGGCGGTTGGCCTATGGCATGCCCTGGTTTGGCATCGGCTTTTTGGGGCTACCCATTATCTCAACCCTGTTAACCCTGATTATGGTTGTGGTTACTCTTTTGGTCTGGATCAGGGGGGATTGGTCAACGGCCCGTCGCTGGCATTACACGCTGCTGACCCTGGCGGCAGTAACGTTTGCGGCAGTGTTGGTTTATTGGCGCGTACTGGGATTTCAGTTTTAGGCTCCTATCGCTGATTATTCAGCTTGACGTTCAATTTTGGGGTGAGCCTGCTGATTCCAATCATTCATAATATCCTTTACAACAATTTCCCTGATCCAAATTTTTGATATAATAATCAGCGGCACAGCCAAAAATACCCCTAAGAACCCGAAAAAAGTGCCAAAGATGACTACAGCAGATAAAGTTACGGCTGGCAGAAGGGAAGCTCTATTTTTCATAACAAAGGGAAGCAGGAGATAGGCTTCCAACTGCTGAATTAAGAAATATAAAATAATAACAGCAATCGCTTTCCAGGGGGCATCGACTAGGGCAACGGCAGCGGGTGGAAACACACTCAGAAAGGGACCAATATTGGGGATAAACTCGAACAGACCCGCTAACAGCGCGTTGACTAACGCCAGGGGAACTCCCAGAGCCCACAGGCCGATAAAACTGACGACTGCAACGGCAGCCATATCGATTAATGTGCCCGTAACCCACCCCACAAGCTCCGTTTCACACTGGGTCAGAATCTCATTTACCCGTTGACGATAAAAGGTGGGGAAAAGGCAGATAAATCCTCGACGATAAGGGGCAGGGTTGATTAAAATCATAACAATCAATGCCAGGGCAAACAAAGCAGATAAAACAGCGGAGGAAATATTGGAAAATACACGATAGATATTGCCAATTCTATCTATCAAAAAGTTTTCTATCCCTATGATTAAATCATTCAAGTTTTGAATTTGAGAGAATTCATCAGGGAGAAAATTTTGCAATCGTGATAGCCATCTGAGTAACCGATCTGAAGCTTCAGGGGTTAAGCTCTTGATCATTATGACGACCGTCTATTTCTAGTGGGGTTTAGAGGAAACTCAACTCCTAAGGCATTTTATAGCTGCCCACCTGCAGAACCAGGTCCCCCTCCCGAGGATCTTCGGTAAAGACAAACGCTCCCCTTTCCGTATCCCCTCCCGCCAGAAAATCAATCTCCACTTCTCGGGTTTGTTCGAGCATCCCCTGCTCCTCCAGCTCAGCGATCACCCGAACGGCGGCGGCGGTTTTTCCACCCGTATTTGAAACCTCAAAGGGAATGTAAAACTGCCCGTTTTCTTGCCGCATCTGGCCGGATTGCTCAATCACAATCACAGGAGGTTGGGTGCTTCCTGTTGCCCAGCGATACATCACCAGTCCGGCAATAATGCTAACAATCAGGGATGCGATCGCAAATGACACCCACTGGGCCAAATTGCGATCGCGTTGTTTTTCTTCCTGACCTGAAGCTGGGGCTTGAGCCGAGGGTTTCTGCTGCTGCTGGTTCATACGGCTAACCGCCCCGCCGCCCCGCCAATGGCAGCGGGTAAGCCCAAAATAATCGTATGGCTGAGCCACACTGGCCAGGGGTCCAGGTTCCCCAGCTGATCAAAGAACACCAGCATGGCTAACGCCGCCGCCAGGGAAACTAGATAAGCAAACATGGTTTCGCTCAACGGCTGCTGAAAAATCCCTTTCTGCTGCTGTCGTTTTTGTTGATTGGCAAAACCTGCCATAAACACAATGGCGTAAGAGATCAGCAAAGACAGCAGCAGGGTACCGAGGATGCCCGGCATGTTTACATTAGCTGCCAGCCTTGGTATTTCCATAGTGGGGGCGATATTCAAAGCAATAATGGCGGCTCCGATCAGAGTTCCGCCCACATCGGAAAGGGTCTCATGAAGTTCATTGCTGTTTTTTTGTGACCCTTTCTGACGGGAATCTTTCTGGGGCGAATTATTGTCCTTCGTTGCCTTTTCTTCTCGTCCTTTTTGTTCGCTAAGAAATTGATTCCCCAGGGCAACCCCCAGGGCAAACGGCATACTTTCATAGATCAGCTTGCCCAGCATTTCGTTCAGCGGCGTTTCCAGAGTCACGATCTGAAGTAACCATAGAATTACCCCGACGCAAAGAATCCCAATAGCCATCGCTTCCACCGCATCCATAGCCGCCTCATGCCAGTGAACCACGCTGGTTTTGCGAAAACCGGCGGTTTGATTAAGCATGAACACCAGGGCAAAGGTTAAAACCATGGCCAGGAGCACCCGCGCCATGGCAATGTAGGTGCCAACCCACCAAACTTCCATGGTGTAGAGTAGGGGAGTGCCAAACAGAAATCCTCCCGATACCCCCCGGATAATATCCTCAAATTCATCGGCCCACGGGTGATGAACCTGATGAGGCTTACTCATGGCCTCAAACCAAAACGCCTATTTACTGCACTGCTTCTCTAATCTCACGCTCCATTGCGGGGGTGATTTCGGTCGAACGAGGGGGAAGATCCTCCGCCGTTCCCCGTTCTCCGTTCTCCGCAATATCATTCAGGAGCGCCTGCATAATCGCGATTTCCCGGACCTGCGCCTCAATAATTTCATCGGCCAGCTCGCGAACGCGCGGGTCGCTAATGCTGGCCTTCCGCGAACTGTTAATGGCGATGGAGTGGTGGGGAATCATCGACTTCATAAAGGTGACATCTCCAACCACCGCCTGAGCTCTATTGACGGAGAGCAGAATCAAGCTGAGGGCGATCGCTGAACCGAGCACTGCGATTTTGGTGCCTTTTCCCCGGTACATCGACCACATAAAGGAAAGCATCACAGCGGTCATCACGCACCCCATGATGAAGGAGGAAATCAGACGATTCACGCTAAACAAGGCGTGATCCAGGGAGTAGATGAGCTGATACATCAAGAAGAACATGATGAACGTTGAGGTCGCGATCATCGCCGCAAATCGGCCCCAGCCCATTCCTGGCATTTGTTTCTGTTGATGCATAACGCTTCTCCATTACAGTGCCACTCTTGCATGTTAGGACTTTGGCTGAAGGTCCCGCCTCGCTCCTACGGTTAAAGCTACCGCTCTTCATCTGACTATTAACAGATTAATGACACCCAAAATTTAGTTAGTCTGCCATAACCAGATGAATTAAACCTCTTCCCATGACCCCCAACACCGAACCAACCCGCCCCAGCAGCAACGAGCCCATCACTCACGATGCAGAAACGGCTCACCTGAGCACAACCGACAAAACAGACCTGGATGCCGCCGTTCACAACGCCAATATCCCCATTGAAGATGACACCCAGGATGAGGAAATCATTGATGATGTGTCGCAGGAGTACACAGAATCCTACGGCACAGGGGTCAAAAAGCAACAGGTATAACTGAGGAAAATATTATGGTTGCAACACCGTCTAAACAGGTTTCAAATGCTGGCCCATTGCTGCGCGCTCGCATCGTTTTAATTACCGGAGCCAGTCGTGGCATTGGCGCAGCAACGGCCAAACTCATGGCCCAACACGGGGCAGCGGTCGGGGTGAACTACTACGCCAGTGAAGCCGCCGCCCAGGATGTGGTTCAGGCCATTACCTCCAGTGGGGGTCGGGCTGTGGCCGTTAAAGCCGATGTGCGCGACCCGCACCAGGTGGATGCGATGGTGCAGCAGGTTACAGACTCCCTGGGAGCCATTGACACCCTGGTGATCAATGCCAATGCCAATTTCCCCATGGCACCCTTTGTGGATTATCGCTGGAAAGACTTTGAAGCCAAGCTACTGGGCGAGTTGAAAGGCGCTTTCTTCCCTTGCAAAGCGGTTGTGCCTGCCATGATCAAACATCGGCGCGGCACCATTATTGCCGTCAGCAGTGGGCTATCGCGCCATCCGGGGGAAGGATTCGTTGCCCACAGCACCGCCAAATCTGGATTGGATGCTTTCATCAAAAGCCTGGCCCTGGAACTGGGACCCACGGCATTCGAGCCAACGTCGTTTCCCCCGGTTTAACCCTGACGGATGCCACCGCTCGGCTGCCCCAGGAATACAAAGACTCTTCGGCGCAAATGGTGCCCTTAAAGCGCAATGGCCAGCCAGAAGATGTTGCCGGTGCGATTCTGCTATTGGCCTCGGACGCAGCTAACTTTATCACCGGAGCCTACCTGCCGGTCAGCGGCGGGGTACAAATGCTGTAGCCATTCGCCATCGGGCTTATGGCTTTTCCAATCGTTGTGACAAAGCACGGGCAACCGTATTGGGAGCATCGGCGGGGCAAAGGGGCTATTCAGGGCTCATCCAAAAACAACGCCAGGTGACGAATTACCGCCCGGCTTTCCAGCCCCCCAGCCAGGGCTCCGGTGAGGGTGCCAATGGTGCTGATGAAGACGGCCAGCCGCACTTTGTCACCCAAATCCACCACCGGATCTTCCAGGGTGGGCCAGGTACGAATCAACCCTGCCGGAAAAATGTAGGTCTCCACCAGCAGCATCAACAGCGTCACCATAATAAACAGGCCGCTGATGGCGAGTATATTAGACGACAATGACATAGGCGGGTGAGACCTGCCGACGACAGTTACACAGCCGGGTAGAGAGCACCATTTTTTATCACCTGTTCCAGTTGTCGTCATAGAAAAAGACACTAGAGGCATCTCCCAAGAATGTGGGGAAGCCACCAGTGCCCAAACAAACTATTCAAAGTTATCAAATCAAAGTGTATAAGAAAGCGCGAGAGCTCGGCCTAACGCAGAGTGATGCAGCTGCGATTGCCGACTTTTCAGACCGAACCGGTCAACGAATTGAAGCAGGGACGCATCAACCCAATCGAGGTCGCTTGCGGGATTGGCGCACCAGCGCCGACCCGTTAGCTGGGGTATGGGAAGACGAATTGGAACCGATGTTGCGGCGTGAGCCAAGACTGAAGCCAATGACGTTGTTCGAGTACTTACAAGAGCGCTATCCGGGTCAATATCCGCAAGTGCTGCGCACCCTGCAACGGCGAGTGAAAACGTGGAAAGCATTGTATGGTGAAGCACCGGAAGTGATGTTTGAACTACGCCACGAGCCTGGGGTGATGGGCATCTCCGACTTCACGGAACTCAAAGGCGTTGAGATTACGATTAACGGTCAACCGTTTGAGCATCTGCTCTACCACTACCGCTTGGCCTATAGCGGTTGGCGCTATGCCCAAGTGATTCAAGGGGGCGAGAGCTTTATCGCTTTATCGGAAGGGTTGCAGAATGCGCTGTTTGCCAGTGGTGGAGCCCCCAAGGAGCATCGCACCGATAGCCTGAGCGCCGCCTATCGCAATACCGGTGGCACAGGTCGCAAACCGTTGACTCGCCTGTATGATGACCTGTGCCACCACTACCGTCTAGAACCGACGCGCAATAACAAAGGGATTGCTCACGAGAATGGCGCGATTGAGTCTCCGCATGGCCATCTGAAAAACCGCATCACCCAAGCGTTGTATCTGCGGGGCAGCCATGACTTTGAGAATGTGGCCGCCTATCAAGCGTTCATTGCGGCTTCGGTTGATAAGCTCAATCAGCAGCACCAAGCCAAGTTTACCGAAGAGCAGAAGCATTTACAGCCCCTGCCCAATCATCGGGTGGCTGATTATGAAGTCCTCACCGCCCGCGTGAGCACGCGCAGCACCATTGACGTGCGCTGCATCCTCTACACGGTGCCCTCCCGGTTAATTGGTCGTCAGCTCGAACTGCATCTGTATCATGACCGCATCTGTGGCTACCTGGAGCGCCAGTTGGTGGTGGAACTGCCACGGGTGCGCGTGACGGCCAACGATAAACGGCGCGCCCGGTGCGTCAACTATCGCCATGTTATCGAAGGTCTCAGGCGCAAACCCCGCGCCTTCCTCTACTGCACATGGCAGCACGACTTATTGCCCAATGACCACTATCGCTCTCTATGGCACCAACTGGAGACGTCTTTTGACCGCGATTCTGCCGCTCGGTTAATGGTTGAAGCACTCTACATTGCGGCTACGCAAAACCGAGAAGCGGCAGTGGCTCAGTATCTAGACGCGCAATTAGCCGCTGGCACAGTAACGCTGAGCGCGCTGCGTCAACACTTTCAACTCCTGAGCGAGTCCGTCCTGCCGAACATCCAGGTGCAACAACATAACCTCCAAGACTATGACCAACTCCTCCGAGCCGACGCCACCGATCAGTCCTTACCAGAGCCTGAGTCTGCACCTCAAACAACTGCGGCTTTCTCACATGCTCCAGCATTGGGAAAGCCTCGAACATCAAGCCATGCAAGACCAGTGGTCTTACGCTCAATTCTTGCTGGCACTGTGCGAATTGGAGGTGGAGCGGCGCTGGAGCCTGCGCCTCCAACGCGCCCTACAAGAGGCCCAACTGCCCCCGGCCAAAACGGTTTCCAACTTTGAGTGGGACCATCTTCCCCAGCTCAATCCGGCTCCTTTGATGCAACTGACCACCGACACCCGCTGGTTGGAGCGAGCCGAAAACTGTTTGATCTTTGGCCCCTCTGGCGTGGGTAAAACCCATCTAGCAACTGCGATCGCTCGCGCCATTGTGGAACTGGGCAAGCGGGCTAAGTTCTTTGCCGCAACCACCTTGGTTCAGCAGTTGCAGCAGGCTAAATTACAACTGCAACTGCCCGCTTTGCTCAAGAAACTCGACCGCTTTGACTTGCTGGTGATTGATGATCTCGGCTATGTCAAAAAGTCAGAAGCCGAAACTTCTGTCCTCTTTGAGTTGATTGCTCATCGCTATGAGCGGCGTAGTCTGCTCATTACCGCGAACCAGCCCTTCAGTCAGTGGGACGCTGTCTTTGCCGACACCATGATGACCGTTGCCGCTGTCGACCGGCTGGTTCATCATGCTCTGATTGTTGAAATGCAGGCCGATAGCTATCGCAAACGGTCGGCCGCGACGCGCTCCGCTCACGCTTCATCTCAGGCTTAATCCTCATTTGGTCAGCGATCATAGCTGTCGTGACAGCTATGATCGATTATTCATTCCGTTATTCATCGGCAACGGTTCAACTGACGGATTCGCCTATCTAGCTGTCGCGTCACGCCAAAAGCTTGACATTTGATACGAGTAGCATGGTCAGGAAGATGGCCACATTCACCAGGGCAATCTGCTCGGTAATCAACTGCTGATCTTCGTCGTGGGGAAAGAACAGGTTTTGCACCCGGGTCAGATACCAGGCGGAGGCCACAATGGTCACCAGCAGCGATATCCACACTGCATCCGGGCGGATGCTCAGCCCCACGTCCCAGATCTCAGCGGTGAACACGAGGATAACAGCGGGTGCTACCGCCGCCGTCACCAGACTGGGCAGGGCCAGGGGCAGCAGCAGGGCGCGGTTTTTCACCAGGGGGCGCAGCACTTCGCCCGGGTGACGAACTACGCTGGACAGATAAAATTTGAGCCGACCAATGACATTGCCTTTGTAATACCTGCGGGTATGGAACTGCAGGGACTGCCGATCAAACTGACGGCGGGTTTGCTCTGGCATGGGTGCGATCGCATAGCGGTCTTCCACAAACCTGAAGGGGGCCATCACCGTTCCCGGTTGGGGGCTGTGGTTCAGCTCCAGCAGGTGCCCCAGCAAATGCAGCAAAAAGGTGGCGCTATTCCACCGCACGCTGGGGTCTTCCAGGCGGCGGCGGGGCACCCCCCGGCGGGTGGTGAGAAACTTGCGCTTAGAGATCACCGCCACATGCCCTATGGGTGAAGCCAGCCCCGGCACAATGCGCTGGCGACGAGAAATCAGGCGAGTATCAGTCAGCACAATCACCATGTCGAAGGGGCCTTCGACCATGCGTTCGCTGGCTTCGTCGAGAAAATCCGATGGGTAAAGGGTCTCATCGGAGGCCAGCTTGATTGAATCATCCAGATGGAACTTCCAGACGACATCGGTAATCTGCCGTAGCTCTCTGACTACATCGTCAATCAACTGCTGGGCAAACCTCTCCAGCCTTCCAGGGGATAGGCCAGGCGAGTGGGCAACATATAGACCAACATTGATGGGCTTGAGTTGCACGCTCGATCATTCCTGAAATA
Organism: Thainema salinarum CENA647; assembly: GCF_057732415.1. Classification (NCBI taxonomy): domain Bacteria; kingdom Bacillati; phylum Cyanobacteriota; class Cyanophyceae; order Leptolyngbyales; family Leptolyngbyaceae; genus Thainema; species Thainema salinarum. The sequence goes on along the minus strand of NZ_JBYJZJ010000022.1, from coordinate 3,045,057 downwards.
CTTCTCAACAGCACTATAGTTACTAACCAGGAAAGCTTCTGGCGTAATCCTTAATGGCAAAGATTTTTAGGTTTTAACTAACCTGGAAAACTAGAACTTAAGGCTGTAGTTAACCCTTTCAACCTAGGGCTGACTAAACGGTTTTGTATCTTGCCAACGGTACAAAATCGGTTGAATTTAAGGTTGAGGTTTTGGGGTTACATCACATGCCTTAATTTTCTTGTCGGTTTACTTCCAGGCAAACCTCGTCAAAGACCCCACAAGAGAGAACCTGCCCCTGAACAGGTACGGCCTGCCCATCGATCCAGGCCTGTTCTAACCCAGACCCATGCATCCATAACTTCACTCCGCCATGGGGAAAGGCGTAGTCTCCCTGCCGGTGCCAGGCCAGGGTCAGGGTCCGTCCCTGGTGGGTCATACGCCAGGTATCTAATCGAGACGCCCCGTAGCCCTCCCCCGCATCGTCATAAACCTGCACCTGACAACTTCCTGAACCCCGAGGGTAAAGGTGCAGCGTCAGCCAGTTATCCTCCACCATCGGCAAAATGCTCCCGGCCTTAACCAACACGGGAATACGCTCCAGGGGTGCTGCCAGCTCCACCGTTTGATTCCCCACCCAGAGGGTGTCGTCCCAAAAGCTATACCAGTCACCGGCAGGGAGGTTAAACGGCAGGGACCGTTCTCCCTCAGCCATGGCTGGGCATATCAGCAGAGAATCCCCCAGGCAGAAGGCATCATCCCGGTTCCAGAGAGTATCATCCTGGGGGTTCAGCCAGAACAGCGGACGCACTGGCGGATCGCCCCGCTCACTCGCCTTCCACACCAGGGTGTAAAGGTAGGGCATGAGCTGCTGGCGCAGGTGCAGAAAGCGGCGTAGGATGCTGAGGTAAGGCTCGCCATAGGTCCAGGGGGCGCGGGGAGACACGCTGACGGCACAGTGGGTGCGGTAAAACATCAGGAACGTGGCCATCTGAAACCAGCGCAGGTACAGTTCCGCCCCTGGATTGCCGAGAAACCCTCCGATATCCGGACCGCAGAAGGGAATGCCCGACAGCCCCAATCCCAGAATGGTGGCGATAGTTTGCCGCAGGGACTCCCAGGTGGAAACGATGTCTCCAGTCCAGGTCCAGGCGTAGCGCTGCAGCCCGGCCCAGCCCGAGCGCGACACCATAAACGGACGATGCTCGGGTCGATAGCGTTGCAGGCTCTCAAAGGCGGCGCGGGTTTCCAGCAGGCCGTAGACGTTATGGGCCTCACGGTGGTCGCCGCCTCGCCCTTCCAGGCTGTGGCGAGTACTCAGGGGCAGAGACGGATCGCCCCACATCACAAAGGCCGAGGGCTCATTCATGTCGTTCCAGAAGCCCGCGACTCCCGCATCCAGCAGGTAGGCAAACTGGCGGCTCCACCAGTCGCGCACGGCAGGGTCAGTGAAATCAGGAAATACGGACCACCCGGCCCACACCGGAGCCCCAACCAGCTCTCCATGGGGGTAGGTGCAGAAGGCGTTAAGAATTTCTCCCTCTAAGAACAGGTCGTTCCGGCGGCTGGCCTTTATTCCCGGATTGTTAATCGCCACAACCCGCACCCCAGCACTGGCCATGTCAGCGGTGAACGGCTTGAAGTCAGGAAAACGCTGGGGGTCAAGGGTGAAGGAGCGGTGATTTACCTGGCAGTCGATATCGAGATGGACGGCGCTCAGGGGTAGATCGTGGGTTTGAAAGGTCTCGACTTCCTGGCGAACGGCAGCAGCGGAACCATAGCCCCAGCGCGATTGGTGATAGCCCAGTGCCCAACGGGGGGGCAGGGGTGGTCGCCCGGTCAGCTGGGTGTAGCGCTCCATCAGCAGGGGTGGCTCGCCAAGGGCCAGGTAATAGCGCAACGCCCCGGCCTCAAAACGAATGGTGGCCTGGTCGGCCAGCTCCAGTTCTCCCCGAAAGGTGTTTTCGTAAAACGCCAGGTAGCTACCCAACTGGTGCAGCCCCAGGTACACCGGAACGGTGATGTACATGGGGTCCGTGCCCGGTTGGTAGATGTTGCCGGGGTCGTCGTTCCAGAGCTGATAGGTTTTAGGGTGGGTGGGAGTGGCCTTTGATCTCAGATTGAGGGCCGTGGCCCGTTCCCCCAGGCCATAAAGACACTCCTCTGCCCGCAGCTGAGCGGTATGCTGCCACTCTTCTCCCCTACGCTGGGGAGAAAGCTCCTGTCGAAGCACCTGGCCCCTGTGATCAGCGATGGTGAGGCTGCCATCCCAGGTAACGGTGATGGAGATGGAATGATCCTCAGACTGACTCAGAGGGCTATCGCTGGAGACAACCCAGCCCTGGGGCTGCTCTTCTAAGGAAGTGGGTACGGGTTCCCACTCGTGCCCGGCCAAAGCATAGGGAATGGGAAGTTGCCCCGGCTGCCAGGTGAGGCGCACAAAGTCTGGGGTCAAGAAATCCAGCTCCAGGGAAGCTTGCTCAAACTCAAAGTGGGCTCCCCGGTCAGTGGGGATGGCCTGCAGGAGTTTTCCGACAGGTGCCAGGGGGGCTGCCGTTGAGGGACGGTAAGGCCTATCGTAACGGTCTCGCTTCAGGGAGTACCAGAGAGCGAGGGGGTAGTATTGCAGAAAGAACAGGGACTTCAGCCAGAAGAGCAGCTTTTGTCGGATTGGTTTGAGGACGCGCATGGAGGTGGGTGCGTGGGTGCGTGCTGTTTCAGGTTAGGGGGTACTTCTGAATCTGGCTTCTCCTGAAGGCGCAGGGTAGAAATCTGCCGGGGGAGGGAGTTGGGGCGGGGAATGGGGTTCCGTCTGTCTCTGGCTAGATGGGGAAATTGTGGCCTGCGCGGTTTAATGGGGCGGTGCCGTTTGCCTGAACTCTTGACCTGACAGACCATCCGTGGCTTTTTCTCCCTACATAGCACTCAATCACCTCCTTGCTTCCTGGGGGATGCGGCCCCAGTACATTGTTGGTTTGGATTCGGCAACCCGGGATTTGCAATCGGTGGGCCATTTTCTGAAGGGCCAGGAACTGTCTGTGGGTGGCCCGGTTCCTCAACTGACGGCGCAGCTGGCGGCTACGCGAGATGCTCTACCTGATCACCTCAATCAGGCTTTGACGACGGTTTCCGGCTGGTTCGATGCGGCGGCTCCCAGGCGGTTAGAGCAGGTGCGGCAAGATACCCTGGCTCGGTGGGTGGTGAATCAATACCCCAAACGGCGGTACCCGGCGGCGATGATTGGTACCTCCAATGGGGCAGCCGTGCATCTCTGTACGGCATTGGGCATTCCCTGGCTGCCTCAGACTCTGCTCGTCTGCACCCGATACTCCGGGGATAAGGATGACCCGACCCAGGTGATGAACTGGGCTAAAGCCAGGGTGCAGCGGCTGCTGCGGGAGAATCCTGAGCTGTCGGTGTACCAGATGCATGACCCCAACCAGGATCGGTTGAAGGTGGGGCGGGTGGCTTACTTTCGGCTGAAGCGCACGCGGCTGGGGGCACCGTATCGGCAGTTTCTGCAGCAGAACTTGATGCCCGGCGGCACCCTGTTTTTGCTGGAATGTCAGTACCGCTGGACGGCGACTCGACTGTGCGATCGCCACACGTTTCAGGTGGGCGGTAAGGGGGGCATTCCGCCAGCAGAGTACGTACAGGGCAGCCCTCGCATTGCCGAGTTTTTGCAAAAACAGGGATCTGCTCACCGCCAGTGGCAAAGCCCACCGGCAAACGGTCTTTGGCCCGAGTCGGAGTGGGGGTTTGAGCCAGCCCTGCGGGAAGACGTCATCGCTTTTGCCCGGGAGCATGGCCTGAAGGTGCGCCGCATTGTGTTTGACGACCCCCAGGCCCTCAGCCCCCTGGTGGCAGACCTGTATCGCTGGTGGTATGAGCAGCGGGGGATGCCCAGCTATCGCCTGCTGGTGGAGTCGTTTACCTATCTGCAACCCTGGTGGGCGCTGCAAAAAGGGATGGTGCCCTACTGGACGGTGTTTAATGACCAGACTTCTCTGGGGCTGCTGCGGCAATACCTGGAGACAACAGATCCCTATGACGACATTTACCTGACCCTGTTTGCCAATGGGGTGAATTCTGTGGGCATTGCCTCTGTTGACCAGTGGCGCGACGAAATTCTGTCTCAGGCGCAGCATCGGGGCCAGTTTCTGGGGGTGAATGAGCACAACTATCCCCGCGATAATGCTTCCTTCATTCGTCATTACCTGCAGCTAAAACATATGCTGGGTAACTTGCCCATGCCTCAACCGTTAAATCTTGATCAGCTGGATGAATTTTTGCATCGGGGGAAGGAGAGACAGCAGGTGGAATCAAAGGATAAGCGTTACGCTGTGGAGTGGTTAAGTGAGTCAACGCCGCCGTTGGGATAATCCATAAGTTAGATAGTCTATGTTCTGACAGCTAAGTCAGTTCGCTTTACTTATCCAGATCAAAAAAATAAGCGATTCTTCTGGCACTTTCTGCGTTGGCGCAGCCTTGCCTGCTGGCAAATCGCTTTCCAATCTTCCGGCGTCAGCACCTTGCCAAAAACGCCTCGAATCTGGGCATGAACTGCTTCGGTCATCTCCCATTCCCCGTGTGGCTTCGAAAGCTTTGCCTGCAGCAGCGCCAGCAAGATTGCCTGGATGTCAGGTGCAGGCTGGTGGAGCCGCTCCAGAATCAGTTCCTGGCCCTTCGCTTCTGCCGCTTCTGCCCCAATTTCCAAATCCCATTCGCTCACCAACTGCTTCCAGGCTTGCATCACCATCGATCGTAGATGAGTAAAGTGACCATAGCCTTGAGGATTGGCCATCATCCTTCCTAAATTGGTATCCCAATCCGGGCCAGCGCTGATATCATCGCCAAACTCTTCCTCGATGCGCACCGCCTCTCGCAGCCATTCTTCGTCATAGGTGAAGGTTTCCCAATCAAAGGGCATGATGATCTCCTCTGAGGCTTTCTGCATTAAGATTCGCTGGGGGCTGGCGTGGTGGAGCTGTGCAAGTTGCAATCGCATAGCTCAAAGAACATCCGCAACAGTCCGAGCAAAATCGACATTTCCCCGATGCCATACAGCCATGATTCAAATACTTCTTCGTGGCGAGTGAGCTGATAGAACTTCCAGCCCTCACCATTGGTAACGATGCCATAGATATCCATATCCTGTCCCATCTGGCGGTTCACCTACTGGCAGGCGTGCATCTCGACCAAGCACTGGGCAGCTCCTTGCTCGAAGTCATCTTTTTTGGCCTCAATCACGTAGCCAAAGGGAGTCTCCAGATAAGCTCGCTGCTCCGCAATCAGATAGTCCACATTGCCGCAGACAGTTTCCCCTTCCAGATAAGCCCCTTTCCATACCTTCAATCTCTTACATCCCTCCAATCCCTTTTCACAGATGGCATCAATGAGCAGTGTTTTAGAAACTTCCAAGCTTTCGAGGTCGAACCGCTGCAGCCGCTCTAGCCACTGGTGAAAAAAATCACTAATGGGAACAGACTTTGCCGACAAGTCCCATCGCTTTAGCTCGGTGATGCCTAAATGCTTAAAGGATTCTCGGTAGGTAAAGCTAGAAAAGGACTTCTTTCTTTGCTGAGTAACTTGAGTCATGGGTCAATGGAGCAGGGCCGAAACGTTTGTAGGAAGGAACTCAATCAGAAAGGATAGAAGAGAGCTATTCTCACTTTAACTCTTAACCTTATTGCATCTGAGTTGTCTGCTCAGATAGATCAAACACCACCTCAAAGACCCCCTGCGGCAGATGTCGTCGAATTGCTCTGAGATGATCATCGGCATCTTGCCGGTTGCGAAAGCGGCTAATAATTGATCGCTGCACCGCATTCTGAATCATGACCAGTGCCCAAGGTCGGCAATCTGGCTGCACGGTAGGTTCTGAAGCTACAGTTTGTTGCCAAGCGATGCGCTCTGGAGCTAACACAGACTGCACGATTTCCGTAATTTGTAGTCTTACTGGATTCTCATCAATCGGATACAGGATCCAGCCTCGGATCGGGGTCGGCTGAAAGCTCAGTCGATACCGTTGATCGTCGGGGGTAATAATGGCCCAAATCGGCTGCCTCGGCTGCTTGCGAGTGCGAAATCCGACCTGATGAAGAGCGCTCTGGATACGCTGAATTTCCGTCGCAACACGGTGACCGTCTGAACCCGTTTGCCGTTGAACCATGATGTAAAAATCCCCTAACGATGAATAGGACAGCGAGCCATGCAGGACTCTGGACTCACCTTAGGGAGAGAAAATTAGAAAAGAAATATCCGTTGGATATTGAAAAAATCAGACTTATGTGCTGTTGGTGTTGGGTGGTGCCGCATCAGGGTGGCTGCCAGGGCACAGGATTTCAATCAGGGTGGGTGGCATGGTCTCGAAATGTTCCAGCAGAAAGTCCATCAGAGCAAGGTGTCGCAGGTCACTCGCGCTCGGAGCACGGTAATCCGGTCCTTGCAGAAACCAGCGATGAACGGTGACCGGAGAGCGAGAACAAATTGCAGCGATTAGCTCATGATTGACGCCCCACTTGCTGTAAAACGCTTGTGGAGACAAACCCAAGCGGCAACGAGCATACAGCTGAATCAGTTCCAGTTCGCGCTCAGTTAACGGGCGAGTCATGGTCGAGCCTCCAGATCCTCTTCCCAAGCCCTGTCAGCGAGTACTTGGCCGACAGGTTGGCTTAACCACACCAAATATTTCCAGGCCCAGCATCCCCGGTGATGGGCATAGGCAAAGTAGCGACCAATGACAATGCCAGTTGTCGCAACATCTGCCGTCCAGCAAACGCGATTGCCGTAGAGAAAAATGGGCAGTGGAGCTTCATCTGGAAAATGGGGTGGCAGTTCTCGCATCGGATGGTGAGCTCGAATCTGAATAGGTGGCAAGTCAATCAGTTCTCCTGAGCGTAGGACATGGAGATACGTGGCAACCAGCTTGCCAGACAGTGAGGCTGCCAATTGGTGAATCAATAGGGCTGCTAGCGATTCAGCTTCCTCGATGCTCAGATGCATCCACGCGGCATCAAAGTAGGCATCGGAAAAGTTGCAGAGACGATCCATCAGGACTGGAACGTTAAAGTCTGGCACTGAAGGGGATGAAACGCCGTTGGTACGCATCGAATAAGCTCCTAAAATAAAAGCCCTCAGCGCGATCCGATCGCGCTGAGGGAGGTAAAAAAACGGTGGTTCATGGGAAACTAGCGATTGGCAAAGCCAATTCGCTTTGCTGATAGAGGTGATAGAACAGCCTAAAGCACCCGCTCCGGGCTGAGCTGATGAGACAATCTAAAACTCGTCGTAGTCAAACTCAGACACTTCAGGAGTCGGTTGTAGGGGAGGATTGACCATCGGTTGGCCGAAATCAGCCCAGGTCTCGAATTCCTTCAAAATGCGCTCTTTTATCTCACTGTCGTAGCCGACAAAGTAGGTCATCCAATTTTCAGCAGTAGGTTGTCCGTAACTGGAAACCGAACAGACCCAGGACTTTTTCTCTTTCCCCTTGAGCACGGGTTGCACCTGCACGGCTAGTACCGATAGAGCCATGAACTTGTCACCCCGTGACTTTTTGGCTCCTGTTGCTATGCCATAAGCTTTGCTCATCTGGCTGCGAAAGTTCCGCACTGTTTCCCCAAAGCTGCCGCAGAATGAACCTTTGGTAGTCAGCATTAAGGGCGACTCGTGCATTAACTGCTGATTGGGGGTTAGAAGATAGAGTAGGTAACGCTGTTTGAGCACATGAAGAGTGCGATCGTAGGTTGACATTTGATAATTGCTGATGAACTCGTTGCGATCGCGGTGGTACATGAGTAGCTTTGACTTTCTTAAAATCAGCAGTCGAGCGAGCAACGAGCGATAGCCCTCTACGGTTTCTCCTTGCTGGAACGTCGCAGTGTGCGGCAACCAATCATTATTAGGAATAAAGCCAGATGCCTCCCGATTTTCAGTCGTAAGGAAAAAGCCGGATTGATTCGGGTCTGGATGGTTCAGCATTTGAAGATAGGGCAGAGATGCACGCTCTTCTTCGTACTCAGATGTATCAAATTCATCGTGGTCTGAAGTCAGCTGAGGTTCAGCCTGTTGATGATGGCCATTTTGAGCAGCCACTGTCACAGTTGTTGAAGGGGTCATGAGAAGTCTCCTTGCGTTGAAGTGAAAAAGAGGCAAAGCCCAAGCTTTGCCTCAGAGGCGGATTTAGTGAATCGGCTTAGAACTCGTCGTCACAGCGACAGGGATCAGGACTATCTACATAGCCAAATGCAAAATGCTGGCGTGGGGAATAATGGATCAGCCGCCCGAGCGAATCTGTGGGCAGTTCCTTGAGCTTAGCTACGTAGCCTGCCAAGTAGGCCGCATCCGCATATTCGGGGAGACGTCCAAAGGCGGCATCAGTGCTGCCATCTAGATAAGAGGATTGATAAGCGGCATCGGCCTTTTCAGCCAGTTCAGTTTGGATAGAATCAATAAAGGCAGGTAGCATTGTCATTTCTCCAGAAATGAAGGGTGTACCGGCAGTGCCCCGGCTGAAGTTGGACGCTTTCCGGGGCATCACCGTTTGCAGCGAAGGTGAATGGATTCATCCCAGTTTTCAGTCTTGGTTAGACATCGGAATCGGCTCCGGTGGCTGCGGGTTCAGCAGGTTCCCCATACTTTGTGGCTCTGGCATCCTATTTATTTCTCTCACTCTTTTATTTTAGCCCATGTATACGTGGGTTGCAGGCCAAAAGAGGAGGGTTTAACCGGATTTTCGATGAGAGTTTCTGATCGATTTGAGGATAAAACTAGCTCTTCAATAAGCCTTACTGATCACTCGTCAAAGCTATTAAATGCCTCGTATACTTGGGTGATTCAATACCGCACTGTGGAGTTTTCCGGCAATGAGTGATCAGACTCCCCGCAGAGATTATTTGACTCGCTTTCAGCAGCAGGGCGAGGTAGCAATGGCTGAGCGGCCTCTTTGTGTGCGATTGCCGGAGGACATTGATGCGCTAATGCGAGAGAAGGAGAATCGGACGGCATGGTTGCGCGATGCCATCATAGAAAAGCTCTGGCGTGAAGGGAATTTGCCAGAGCGATATCAAGATTTGATCAATGAATGACGCTTTTTCGCCTTGAGTTCATCAGAAATGACAACTGCGATCGCAATCCACAATCCTTAGCTATCCAAGCTGTCAACAGATGCCGTTCAGCGCTCCCCCACTTTTTTTACTCTCCTACTTAAACACCCTAAATACTACACGCATAATCAGTGTTATGCCGAGTATTTGGGGTGAGATAAGAGAGTCTAAAAAATTAATCTTGTCATGAGGCGTGTGAGTTTTGTTTCGAGAAATTTTATAAATACAGTCTAGAGCTGACTGAGGGTGATGAAGGGATTCTACCAATTCGGTTCTTGTGGTTTGCTCTGCATTTGCCTTTAAATATTGGAACTAATTATTGATGCTTGCTGAGGTACTGGAGCTAAGCTTGCTTAATGTCTAAAACTCCCATCATTCCTCGATCTTCATGGTCTAGAATATGGCAGTGATAAACCGTTTTGCCGATGTAGTCGCGAAAGGGGATGCGAATCCGCACAGTTTCACCCGGACTTAACGACACAACATCTTTCCAGGCAGCATAGGGCGCAGGTTGACCATTACGGCTAATCACCTGAAATTTGTTGACATGGACATGAAAAGGATGGGCCATCGTGCCCGTGTTGCTTATTTCCCAGTCTTCAACCGTATTGAGTGCTACTTGTGTATCAATCCGATGATGATCAAACGCTTGGCCGTTGATTAGAAACACCATCCCCATTCCCATACCGTGGTTGAGTGTGAACTGGCGTACAGTCTGGGGTTCTGGCAAGGATTCAACTGGAATGAGCTGGGTTGGCAGCGGAACCGGATTAACTGTGCCGCGATAGGTAAGGGTAGCAACGGTTTCCGTTCGAGTTGGGTTGGAAGGACGCCCCATCATACCGCCGCCCATCATGCCTTGAGCGGGATTAAAGGGCTGATTGAGTAGGCGATACTGTCCGGGATTGCGATCGCACTTGACCAACACCTCGGCTCGTTCGCCAGGAGCAAGCATCAAGTTGTTGAGTTCGATGGGAGATGCGATCGCACCGCCATCGGTTGCAATTAGATAAAATGGGTGATCTTCTAGCGACAGCCAGAAAAACCGGGACGACGAAGCATTCAGCAACCGGAGCCGCAGCAGGCCACCTTGGGGGACGGTCAAAGCCGGATTGAATTGTCCATTAGCGGTCAGTAAATCCCCAATGCGCCCCGTCATCTGTGCCATGTGGCCCGGATTCGGAATATTGCCACTGTCATTTAGGGCAAAGTCTTTGAGGACTAGAAATTCCTCCTGGGCGGCTTGAATTTCGGGAATTTCATCCAAATCTCCCCGTACCACAAAGAGTCCCGCAAGGCCGCCAAAGAGCTGTTCAGCAACCAGCCCATGATAATGAGGGTGATACCAAAATGTGCCTGCCGGATGGTTCTGGGGAATCTGAAACTCGTAGGTATGACTTGCCCCTGGCGGAATTTCTAGAAAAGCATTGTCTCCTGTCCCCGTCGGCGGAATGTGCAGCCCGTGAAAGTGCAAATTGGTGGGCTGATTGAGACGATTCGTAAAGCGAATTTGGACGGTATCACCAGGCTTGGCTTCTAGGCGAGGCCCAGGGACTTGGCCATTATAGGCGAGCAGATTGGCGTTGCGGTTACCAAGCTGAACCGTTTGGGGCATTGCTGCCAGCGCAACCTGGAGCAGTCCGGCTTCGCTCGTCAAGATTTGGGCCTGAGTGCCAGCAACATCAGTAGAACTGACGTCATTGTTTTCCCGTGAACATTGAGACAGCAAGACTGCAACGGCTGCGCCTGCACTCAAGCTCAAAAAGTTTCTTCGCTTAATTGCGGTCATGGCTCAATCCAGTTCTCTCGCTCGTAATAGTTCTATCTTGCAGTCTCTACCTGACTAGAGAGTCAAGGGCTTAAGTTTATAGACCCTGGAAAAGCTGCTAGCCCATCAAGATGAAATCACCATGAAATGGCCCTACTCCAATTTAATGAAGTAGGGCTTCTTGCTATTGGTAGGTGTAGAAATATGCTCTTTTTCGCTATCCCGACAAGTACGACATGGATCACTGTAAAAAGTGTGCCCGTTCCTGCCGTGAGGCCGCAGAAGAATATCGCAAGATTGCCAAAGTTGGGATGGCAACCGCCTAAACCCACTTCGCTAGCCATACGGAGTGATCGGTTCATAAGTCAAAACCAGATCAAGTCGCTAACGTTGGCCCTCCAAGATTAAGTTTTACATCAAATACTGGAGCTTACAGTTGACTTGAGGCTTTAACGTAAACCCATTCACTCCTGCGAGCGGATGCTCAGCCAAGTCCTATGAATCATCCTCACCACCACAGCACCCAAGCCGAAAATTCTAGAGTCGATGGCGCTCATAAAAGCCACACTGGTCATCCCGTAGAGGCTGCTGGTGCATATCATGGCGACCACGCTCATAGCGCCCGTGGCGGACACCGGGGGCATGGCGGTCACAGCGGTCATGGGCATCACAGTCCGGCCATGTTCAAGCAGCGATTTTTCGTATCGCTGATTTTGACGCTGCCGATTCTCTACTTTTCACCACAGCTTCAGGGGTGGTTGGGGTATGAAGCGATCGCATTTCCTAGCTCTGGTTGGATTAATCCCATTCTCGGCATTGCCCTCTATTTCTATGGCGGCTGGCCATTTCTCAAGGGCGCGTGGCACGAGTTTCAGGGCAAGATCGGCATGATGACACTGATTGCGCTGGCAATTACGGTGGCGTTTGTATATAGTATTGCTGTGTCCCTGGGCCTGGAGGGAATGCCCTTCTATTGGGAACTAGCGACGCTGATCGACATCATGCTGCTGGGCCACTGGGTTGAGATGGCCTCGGTGCAGGGAGCGAGCAAAGCGCTAGAAGAACTCTCGACCCTGGTGCCTAACGCAGCGCATCGGATGCGGAATGGTCACATTGAAGATGTTTCGGTTGATGAGATCCAAGTCAACGATGTCATCCTAATTCGTCCTGGCGAACAAATTCCCAATGATGGCGAAGTGATTGAGGGCCACACCAGCGTCAACGAATCGTTCCTGACGGGTGAATCAAAGCCCGTTTATAAGGAGGTTGGGGATGAAGTAGTCGCGGGGTCGGTGAATACGGAAGGTTCCGTACAGGTCAGAGTGACTCGTATTGGAGCAGACACCGCCATTAGCCAGATTATGCGGCTGGTCGAAGAAGCGCAGTCCTCCCGCAGTCGCTATCAGGTACTCGCAGATAAAGTGGCCTACTGGCTGACGATCATCGCCATTTCGGTTGGCACCCTTACTTTTATCGTTTGGCTAACGCTGGCGGATCTGATCTTCTCCATCAACCGAGCAGTAACGGTTCTAGTGATCACCTGTCCCCATGCCTTGGGGCTAGCGATTCCGCTCGTGATTGCCAACTCCACTGGACTGGCTGCTCGCAACGGCATCTTGGTACGCAACCGTGATTCTCTCGAACGAGCCAAGGATATCAAAATCGTCGCTTTCGACAAAACTGGAACGCTGACCCAAGGCAAGTTTGGCGTCCAAAACGTCGCTGTGGACGGCATGGATGAGGATGAAGCGTTAGCCATTGCCGCTGCCCTAGAAAATCCCTCCGAGCATCCTCTTGCGAAAGCAATCGTCGATTCAGCTCATCGGCGGCAGCTAGCTCTACCCCAAACGCGTGACTTCCAAACCGTGACTGGACGGGGCGTAGAGGGCCTGATCAATGGACAAACCTATCGCGTTGGACGACCGGAATGGGTGCAGGAGCAACATCTATCGTTTTCTGCTCCACTGCAACAGGCATTAAGCCGAGCCGATGAGCGGGGTGAAAGCGCTGTTGTGCTGATGACTACTGAACGTGCGATCGCAGTTATCTCAATGGCTGACCAGATCCGAGAACGTGCCCGCACCACCATCGATCGCCTGCATGAGATGGACATCCAGGCGGTGATGATTACCGGGGATGCCGAAGCCGTTGCGCGTGCTGTTGCTGAAGATCTGGGCATCGATCGCTACTACGCCCGCGTGCTGCCTGAAGACAAAGTGAATCGCATCAGAGAGCTGAAACAAGAGGCTCCTACTGCCTTTGTGGGTGACGGCATCAACGATGCAGCCGCTTTGCTGGAAGCCAATATGGGCTTAGCGATTGGGGCGGGTACCAACGTGGCCATTGAATCCGCTGACTTGGTACTAGTGGAAGACGATCCCCTAGATGCAGTAAAGGCGCTGGTGCTAGCGAAGAAGACCTACAGCAAGATGATTCAAAATCTATTCTGGGCCACCGGGTACAACGTGATCGCCATTCCACTGGCAGCAGGCGTACTGTCGGCTTGGGGCATCGTGCTGTCACCAGCGATAGGGGCTTTACTGATGAGCCTTTCCACAGTGATTGTGGCGATCAATGCGGTGATGCTACGCCGAGCCAAACTAGCCTAAGTCCAACCCGGTAGGAGTTTGGCAGAAATCGTGCTTTGTTCTCAATGATCGAACATCGAATGCTGAATTGAGATGTATCAAGAAGTGTAAATTATGGTTTCTGGAATACGGTTAGCTTGTAATCCTCCAGCTAGGTATGAGGATTTAAACTAGGATGTGCAAACCGCCGAAATTGAGCAGATGCAGGCGTGGCTGGACGAATGGTATCCCGGTCAGGAAACCAGTCTGACCTACACTCCTATGATGCGCGACCTCAGTCAGCTTGAAGGGGATGCGCTGGATCAGGCGTTTCTAGAAGATATGGTCATGCACCATATGGGAGCCGTGATGATGTCGCAGCGATTGGTAAATCACGGTCTGGTTGAGCATCAGGACGTACAGCCTTTTGCCCAGAATATCGCCAATACCCAGCGGCAGGAAATCTGGCAGATGCAGTCTTGGCTGCAAGACTGGTACGAGGTTGGCGGTATGCCTGGTTGGATGCATCGAGGACAGCGATAGCCTAATCCGTTTAGACAGTGGGTAGCGTGATCGTGAATGTGCTCCCACTGTTTAACTGGCTTTGTACCTGGATGGTACCGCTATGACGTTGGATGATGGTTTGAGCGACGGCTAATCCCAGCCCGGTTCCTCCGGTTTCTCGGTTGCGGGATTGTTCTAGACGAAAGAACGGTTCAAAGATTTTGTCTTGGAATTCAGCGGGAATGCCGAAACCGCGATCGCAAATTACTACCTCAAGCCTCTCCTGCTTCGAGCGCAGCATCACCTCCGCTTCGTTCCCGTAGGTCACTGCATTGTGAATCAGGTTCATGAACGCTCGATGTAGAGCAGTAGGTTGACCAACATAGGTCACGTGGACTGGTCCCTGATAGATTGCCTTTTTCCCTGTATCAACAACATCATCACACAGGCTTTGGAGTAGGCTCGCCAAATCCAGCTTAACGAAGGCTTCGGTGGTGGATTCTGCGCGGGCAAAGGTCAAGGTTTCCGTGAGCATGGTCTGCATTTGGTCAATGTCAGCAATCGCCTTCTGAGCCTGCTCCCCATCATCAATAAACTCAGCCCGCAGTTTCAGCCGGGTGAGGATCGTTCGCAAGTCATGGGCAATGGCGGCCAGCATAAACGTGCGCTCATTTACCAGACGCCGCAGCCGTTCCTGCATTTGATTGAAAGCTTGAATGGATTGACGGAGTTCACGCGACCCCGCTTCGGGGAGCGGCGGTGCATTAATATCCCGACCGAACTGCTCAGCGGCAGTGGCAAATTGGGTAATCGGCTGGGTGACTCGTCGAGCTGCCCAAAGCGACAGCAGCCAAATGGCAAGTCCGATAAACAGAAACACAAACCAGCGGTGACTGCTGCTGCGCAGAGAAATGATGTCTGAGGGGGTGACAAAGACTAACCAGCGATCGCGAGTTTGTTGAACGGCAATCACCATCGTTTGACGGCTAGATAGCAGCGGCACAAGAGCAGAACCATCTGACTGATCTAGGAGCGGACTGTTCGACCAGCGGTCAAGCACTTGGATCTGAATGGGTTGGCTAAGCTGGGGTATGAGGTGCGATCGCACGTCCTGGCGAATCTCGTCGGCGTGCCACGCTTCCCGCTGGGGCTGGGATGGCGGCTGGTCTAAAACGCTGACCTGAAACCGGGGGCTGTGGAGTGCTTCCAATAGCTTGACCTGCTCATCTGGTGGCAGCGTTTCCATCACGTCGATAATAGTGACAACTCTATCCGCAACAGATAAACCAAATATCTTCATTGCGGTGACAGTGCGATCGTGAACCAGTAGCCATACAGCGATCGCCTGGGCTGAGAAAAATCCCATCGTCAAAATCAGCGTAACTCGCCCTGTTAGACTGCTGGGTAATAATCGCTTGATCCGCTTCATCGTTTCTCCACCACTGGTGTAAAAAGATAGCCACCACCTCGCACTGTTTTAATCAGGGTTGGTGCTTTAGGATTCGCTTCAATTTTGCGGCGCAGACGGCTCAGTTGCACATCCACACTGCGATCAAAGGGAGCGGCTTCATATCCCTTCGTCAGCTCTAGCAGTTGATCACGGCTCAGCACCTGCTGGGGATGCTCTGCGAATGCAGCTAAGAGGTCGAACTCATTGGCCGTTAAGGGAATCAGCACTCCATCGGGAGAACAGAGTTCTCGTTTGGCCAGATCCAATTGCCAACCATTAAACCCAAATCCTTTGGGTGGTTTCTGCTGGACTTCGACCGTGACATACTCAATTCGGCGTAAGACAGCTTTGATCCGTGCCAGCAGCTCCCTCGGATTAAACGGCTTGGTCACGTAGTCGTCGGCCCCTAGTTCCAGCCCCACAATTCGATCCGCATCGTCACCAATGGCAGTCAACATCACAATAGGCAGCGTAGAAGTAGACCGTAATTTTTGGCACAGAGCCAAACCATCATCTCCCGGCAGCATCAAATCCAGCACAATCAAATCGATGGAATGGATATCGAGTGAGCGCCACATGCCTGCCCCATCAGCCGCCGTCTCAACCCGATAGCCATGCCGAGTCAGAAATCGCGACAGCAAATCGCGAATCTCGCGGTCATCATCCACAATCAAAATCAAGGGAAGCTCAGTCATACCGCCATTCTAGATTGAGCGCTTAATCAACTTTGTTTCATCTCGGCAACAGTTGATTGCAGTTGTATTTCAACGTTTGTCGGCCCAGTAGGGACACTCCGGGCAGTTTTCTCCCTTAGGATAGTCAATACCTTCTTCATGGGGACAGCCGATAATTCCGTCAGTCATAATTACCCGCTTGGCCCGTTTGCGCTTGATGAAATCGAGAATTTGACGATTTACGGTGTCGTCCATCCGGATTTCGATCCCATCTGCAAGCCAACGCTTTAAATCGATGACTTCTTGGGACTGATCGACAATTCCAACGGCGACTTTGGTCGCAGTGTCCTCATCAGGGCCATAGTAAGCAATCGTTGCGATCGGATAGCCCTGGGTATCAGCTTGAGCCTTACGCCGCAGCAAAAGAGTAGCATTTTGCCGATGCTCAATTGAGCCAAATCCCTTAGGTGATTGATGACTGATTTTTTGTCGCATCATCTAATTCCCTGTTACTAACTATTACCAATTTGAAAGAATCTTGAAACACTCATAGCCTACCGTGTGAGCCGTAACCTCATCCAAGGAGGAACGGAGATATAAACCATGAACCAGCTCTCAAAGATATTGGCCTTTACAACCATTATTTCAACGGGATTATCTGCTGGAGTGGCCTTCGCTCATCTACTGGAATTGCCCAACAAAATATCACTCTCTGCTGAGAACTATCTCTGGGTGCAACAACGCCTTTATGAGGGATTTGGTCAAGTGTTAGGCCCGATTGAAGTTGTCGCATTTCTCAGTGCGATCGCAGTTACCGTCCTGCTCCGAAAACAGCGGCATTCCTTTCGCTGGAGCCTGCTGGCATCTATCTGCATTAGTCTGGCCTTGATAGTCTGGCAACTACACAATGGCCCAGTCAATACAGCGGTGGAGACCTGGACGGTCGATGCATTGCCCGCCAACTGGATGACCTATCGCGCTCGCTGGGAATATGCTCATGCGGCTCGATTTGGGCTGTATTTGCTTGGGTTTAGCGCTAGTCTAATGTCTGTCCTGGTTAAAATTCCAGATCATCACTCCCGGAGTCGTGTGCCTTCGGCCCCTGTGCTTTGACTCACCAAGAGGTATTCGTCATGTTAACTGTTTTACAGGTTTTGACTGTGGTGGTGGTTGCGATCGCAATGGCCCTTGCGCTGGCTCATGCTCTGGAGCTACCAGGAAAACTGCGGCTTTCAAAAGAGACCTACTACGCCGTGCAGCCCATTTATTATCCTGGTTTCACGATTGGCGGCATCAGTGAACCCATGAGTCTGATCCTGATGCTGATTCTGCTGTTCCTTGTGCGACTAGGCAGCATAGAATTCTGGCTAATCGGTATAGCCTTACTAGGCATCATCGGTATGCAAGGCGTGTACTGGCTGATTACCCATCCCGTGAACCAGTTCTGGCTGCAAAATGAGGACTTAAGCAACGTGAGTACTGGCTTTTTCGCCTTTGGAGTGAAGCCGGACGATCCCCGTTCGTGGGCCTGGACAAACTTGCGCAATCGCTGGGAATATTCTCACGTAGCGCGGGCAGGATTCGCCCTGGTCAGCCTGATTGCCCTGGTCATTGCCGCATCAATCAACTGATGGGGGTTTGCCATGCGATATTACGCAGTGCGGAGGTGGGCAACAGAATGGTGAAGGTGCTGCCCCGTTCTAGCTCGCTCTGAACCTGAATTTCGCCGCCGTGAGCCTGCGCGATCGCAAGGGCAATTGATAGCCCCAATCCCGAACCGCCGCTGTATCGAGAACGGGCTTTATCGACTCGATAGAACCGCTCAAAAATCCGCTGCTGATCGGCTGGAGCAATACCAATGCCTGTGTCTTCTACGGTAATTATCGCCTGTCGCTTTTCGCCTTCCGGGAATGTGTTGCGGGTACTTTGCTGTAGCCGGATGATGACCTTGCCACCCGGTGGGGTGTGCTGGAGGGCATTACTCACTACATTCAGCACCAGCCGATAGAGATGTGCTTCATTACCCAGGACGATGATCGGCGGTTCAGCGGGTTGGTCAAGCACCAGTTGAATCTCAGCTGCGATCGCAAGTGCGGCCAGTTCTTCTTCAATATCGCTCAGCACATCCTGTAAACAGCAGGGGGTTTGGGCAGTTGAACGTTGAATGTCTAATCGAGACAGCAGCAGCAGGTCACTGACGAGGGTTGTCAACCGCTGGTTCTGACGGGTGATTACCTGTAGCGTTTCCCGCGCTTCTTCATCCGAAATGTGGGGCAGTCGCAACACCGATTCCGCTGTTGCCTGCGTCGCAGTTAGAGGCGTACGCAGTTCATGAGCAGCATCAGCCGTAAATTGCTGAATATTGCGGTACGAGACTCGGACAGGTTTCAAGGCAACTCCCGCTAACCACCAACTTGCGATCGCAATTAGTCCTACCGTGAGCGGTAAGCTGAGGACGATAATCCAGCGAATCATGTCGAGGTAAGCGGCAAAATCGCTGAAGGAGCGCCCGACCAGCAGCGTGCCCAGACGGCTTTGATCGTTGAGGTTGTAAAGCGGTAGCGCAATCTGGCGATACTGGTTGTTCGCGTCATCTCGCAGCGTGTGCCAAGCGGCTTCGGTATCTGTCATTGGCAAGCCTTCGGGCAGGATGCCTGCCGTTGCTAGTAGCGTTTGATCCGGCGACAGCACGCGAAAATAGTAGCTGCCGCGATAGGGCGATCCGCCATGATGCCCCCGCGATGCCTCAAATGGCACCTGACAGGGTTCTCCGGCCACGCACAGATTGGGCAACAAATTTTGCGACAGGCCATCAATTTGACCGTTAGCCGTGAGCGTAGTTTCCAGGGCATCATGAACCGTTTCGGCCACAGACTTCAGTTCGCGGTCAGCCGTGACCCGATGGGCATGGGCAATCGCTTCATAGACGCCAAAGCCGCTCAGCCCCAGTACTGCCGTCATCACGCCAGTGTACCAGACCGTGAGCTGCCAGCGGCTGCGACGAAATAGCTTATTCGGTGTTGAAGCGGTATCCCATGCCATAGACAGTTTCAATCAAATCATCACAGTGATACTTGGCCAGCTTCCGCCGCAGGAGCCGCATTTGAGCCGCAACGACGTTGCTGTTGGGTTCAGCGCCAATTTCCCAGAGCTGATTCAGCACCTGATCGCGGGTCAGAATCCGGTTCGGGTGCTCCATCAGGTACTGAAGCAACTGAAACTCTTTCTGAGTTAGTTCGATGGCCTGCTCGGTTCGTTCACCAGCATTGAGAAAGGCCATTCTGCGATCGCAATCCAGCATCAACGGCCCCACCTGAATTTGACTCGGCTTAATCTCAGGTTGCCGTCGCCGCAGTGCCCGTAGTCGGGCCAGCAACTCGGCCATGCTGAAGGGTTTGACCAGATAATCATCGGCTCCAGCATCTAGCCCCGTAATCCGATCCTCAATTTGATCCTTGGCAGTCAAAATCAAAACGGGCAGGGCATGATGGTGCGATCGCAGCCACTGACACAGCTCGATTCCCGACCGTCCTGGCAGCATCCAGTCAAACACCCCAATTGTATAAAGCGGCAAATCATTTTCCAGATAGGCTAGCGCCTCATCCCCCGACCGCACCCAGTCCACCACATAGGCTTCTTGGGTCAGGGTTCGCTTAATCGCTTTGCCCAAATCCGGCTCATCTTCAACTAGGAGGATACGCATAAAAGCAGGTTAGCTTGTATTTTTAGATCCTAAGGTATGAAAAGCGCCCCAAAATTTTCAGCTCACCTCTTGACTCTAAAGTTCACTGTAGGCTTTAGGGTGGATTCATCAACAGTTTGATGCCGTTTGGCATCCGCGAGGTGAATCGATGACCGCTATACTTTCTAACTCCAATAAAGCTCAACCAGATGCTCAAGACTCAGTCAAGCTCTACCGCATGTCTACTTCTGAACATGAGTGTCCTTGGGGGGTGCGGGCAGTGAATTTGCTCAACGAAAAAGGCATTGCCTTTGACGATATTAAACTGACCTCCCCAGAGGACGTTGCTGCCTTCAAGACCCAGCACAACGTTGCCACAACACCCCAGATCTTCTTTGGCGATCGCCGCATTGGTGGCTATACCGATCTGGCAGCCTATTTTGATGTCGAGGCTGAAAAGGCTGATTACTCCTATACTCCAGTTGCGGCTTTATTTTCCACTGCTGGCTTAATGGCTTTAGCGACCTCCCTTGGCGTTCCTGGCTTCATGGGCATTTCCTTATCGATGTTGGCCTCTCTGAAGCTAATGGATATCAACGCCTTTTCCGAAAGCTTTGCCAAATACGATCTGGTCACTCAGCGCTTTAAGCCCTATGGCAAAATTTATCCCTTTGCAGAGCTTGCCATTGGTCTGGGTTTTCTCTCCGGCATCGCACCTCTAGCGACGGGAATTGGTTCATTAGTTGTTGGCGTAAGTGGTGCGGTATCAGTCTTCAAAGCTGTCTATATCGACAAAATGGCGCTCAACTGTGCTTGTATCGGCGGCAATTCCAAGGCTCCGCTGGGAGTAGTCAGCTTTGCGGAAAACGCGATTATGGCGCTGATGGGGGCAACTCTCATCTTTTCGACGGTCGGCACCCGTGAGATAGAGCCACAGGTTATGCAATTGTCTCAGGCAACTGCGATCGCGCAACTTCAGTCGGCTGAATAGTGCTCAGGTCACTCACGTTCAGGCATGACCATTTCATTTCGATTTCATGATTGTGCGTCAGGCTAGTGGGCAAACTATGCTTGAGTCAGGCGCTAGCTTGACATTGCCATGCAGAGGTCTCTATGAATCGTCGTCTATTTACATCCAGATTAGTCGCTGTAGGATTGGTTTCGACCACCGTTGCCCTAACCGGCTGCTCCATTGCCCAAACTCCCAATGTGGAAGCGGTAGCGGATACGGCGGAGCAAGTTGCAATGGATACTGAGATCACCGTTTTCCGTAGTCCCACCTGCGGCTGCTGTAGTCAGTGGATTGAGCACATGCAAGCGGCTGGTTTTATTGTCAAGGATAATGTAACAGAAGATATGACAGCTATTAAGGAACAGTATGGAGTTCCGGCCAATCTCGCCTCCTGCCACACCACTGTAGTTGATGGCTACGTTGTGGAAGGCCATGTTCCAGCCGAAGATGTACAACGCTTACTGGCCGAAAAACCTGAAGTGGCTGGTATTGCAGTCCCCGGTATGCCTATCGGTTCACCCGGTATGGAATCCGGTGATTATGTTGAACCTTATACGGTTTTCTCGTTCACTGAATCCGGTGAAACCGCTGCTTTTGCTGAACATTCATAGTGATACGGAGTCCGATTAAAACCCGAAAAGAACTACTTGGCCGCTAAGCGGCCAAGTAGTTCTTTTCGGGTTTGAGTTTAAAGATACAAGACGTGACTATAGCAAAATGTGCGATTACATATTCCAAGTGCGATCGCACATTTTGCTGATCCTACTGACATCACTGACCGTACCAGTCTTGTCGCCACTCTTCCATCTGCTTAATTTCCGTTTGCTGCGTGGCCAGAATGTTTTGGGCTAGCTCTCGAAGTTCAGTGCGATCGCTCTTTTCCAAAACCTGCTCCGCCATCGCTAACGCGCCCTCATGGTGAGGAATCATGGCATTAGTAAACCGCAGGTCAAATTCAGCGTCGGCTGTGCCTAAGTTACCGTCCATCATCATGGCAGCCTGCATCTCAGGCGTCATCGCCATTGAGTGGCCCATTTCGGCGTGATACATCACAGGTTCCGCACTCGCATCGGGATACCATGCTTGTCGCCACTGCTTCATCTGGTCAATTTCGCCCTGCTGAGCCGTAATCACAGCTTGGGCTAGCTGCTTCATATCTTCCCGTTGAGAATGTTCGAGGACGGCTTCGGCCATGACAACTGCTCCTTGATGGTGCAAAATCATTCCGTCAATGAAGCGTAAATCAAACTCAGCATCTTTAGGCCCCAAGTCCATCATCATCATCACGTGATCTGCCGTTGAGGTATCCCCCGCCAGCGTCGTTTGAGAATCGGAACGCTCAGAAATCTCAGGTGAGGTGCTACATCCTGCCAGCCCTACAGTGGCAGACAGCATACTCCCCACCAACACCCACGAAACCCAGGTTCGTCTCAGGCGCATATTGCACAATATCCTTTATTAGAAAAAAGGTGGCAGATATTCCTTCAGTAATCGTTTAAGCATTAACTGAATCAAATAACCGCTAATTTTACTGTGCAGCCCAAAAGTGAAATATGGATGAAATGCGAAGTGTTTAACGAACTTGTACTGCATATTGAATTCCGAGTCGGCATGGGCTGGGCAAGATGTCGCGCAGGACGGCTCATTAGATTCTGTGCGGTGTTTGCGATCGCAGTTGGATAGTCGGCTGCGGAAGTGACCAGGGGAATGGTGGCGGTGTAGGTGGGAGTAAAGAAGGCTGAGAACGCATTCAGCGCCAGCACAATTCCATAGATCTGCCCGGGCTGTGTGACAAACGGCAGAAAACAGACAATGATCATGCGCGCCAAGTGGCTGATAACCATGATCTGTTTGCGGTCGATCCGATCTGAGAGCGTGCCAGCTAGAGGCGACAGGATGACGCAGGCTGTGACGTGCGTGAGGGCATCATCAATTAAATTGATGGTTTGGGTGGAGTAAAGACGGGCAAAGGTGGGATTTCTAAAGCACTGAAAGAGTCATGGTGTTGAAAACATGCATTGAAATATGAATGTTTGAATATAGCTGAAACGTTTGATATAGCTTCACTGTATGTCCCCCTGGGGGGCATCTGAAAGACTATACAATTTAGAAATACTTACTGGTAAAGCGTCCAACTGAGTGATTTAAAACTTTATGCATATTCACACGATTGATCAGTGGCACCATTCTCATGACTTCTCAGTTCATCAGAATCAAGCAGAGCGAAATACCAAGGTCGTGATGCTCATAACCGCAGTCACAATGGTTGCCGAAATTGTCGCAGGCACCATTTTTGGTTCGATGGCGCTGTTGGCAGACGGTTGGCACATGGCAACTCACGTCGCGGCATTTGGTATCACAGTGTTTGCTTATCGCTATGCCCGCCGACATGCGGCTGATCCAAGGTATACCTTTGGCACTGGCAAAGTGAGTGTGCTTGGCGGGTTCGCCAGCGCCGTTGCTCTAGCAGTCATTGCATTTGTGATGGCGTTTGAATCGGTAGAGCGGTTTTTCCAACCCCAAGCCATTCAGTTTAATGAAGCGATTGGAGTTGCGATTCTTGGATTAGCTGTAAATTTAGTGAGCGCTTGGCTACTCCAAGACGATCATAACCACGGCCATGATCATCATCATGGGGAACATGGTCACCATCATCATTCAGATCACAATCTTCGAGCTGCATATGTTCACGTTTTAGCGGATGCGCTAACCTCGGTTTTGGCTATCATTGCCTTGTTTGCTGGGAAGTTTCTAGGTTGGATCTGGCTGGATGCCGCGATGGGGTTAGTCGGTGCCGGAGTGATTACTAAATGGGCTTATGACTTGGTGAGTGACACCAGTTCAATCTTGCTCGATGGCGGCATTAGTAAGCACATCAAGCTGGATATTGTGAACGCGATTGAAAACGATGCTGATAATCGTGTAGTCGATTTGCATGTCTGGCATGTGAGCCAAAACCACTTGTCTGCAACCGTTTCCCTGGTGACCCACTACCCACAAGCACCAGAGTATTACAAGAATCTACTCAGCCATATTCCTTCCCTTTCCCACGTACTAGTTGAGGTCAATTCTTGTCATGGAGAACCCTGTATGGAATTGCTACACAACTAGTTTCCACCTGCTACTCAATTAAAAGGAAGTGTTTAAGTGGGTGAAGTCAGCACACAAAAATTTTGTAGAAAAAAGCGATCGCAGCTTCTTGGAGAATTGCAATCGCATCTTTAGCCATATTTCAGGCAAACTTTTCTAAACTGCCTGATTCAACACGCGGATGTGTAATACTTCATTGCTCATAAGTGGTTCAATCTGTGATTCAGAAACCACCAACACTGCAATCGTTTCCCCAATTGCGTTAAACACTTCCAGACTATATCCATCTTCGCCCTCAGCTACCGGATGATGCTCCACAATGGTCGCCACATCACCTTGATGTAACTGATGTTTCGGAAAATCTTCTCGTAAGGCTACCCTTGTAAACAGCTCAAACACCACTACCTGGCCTCCTTGTCTGGATATAGGGTGACAAACTTCGTCACCTTCGTTTCGTATTCAATCATCCAAATCGTGATCACGGCTAAGTCACGGCCATTTACCCCATGCAATATGCCCCGAATCTCGTAAACATCTCCGAATCGATTTGGCTCATCAGACGGCACTGCTTCCAGCGGTAAGATTTGACTCCTCAAATCAGCTTCCAGTTGCTGCCAGTTTCCTAAAGTGTATCCTGCTTGCTCAAGAAACTTAGACTTATCATCTGCATCTCGCCAGACCAGCAGATACTTTGTGAGCTTAGCTTCCGTAATCACTGCATTGCGAGATAGTTTCATGCTTTTCAGCTAGCCTATGTGATCCCAAAAATCCTGATAGAAACAGAGGCATCTGTTTCTATCAGGATTCAACTCTATCAGCTCTTGAAGAAGCAAGCCCCTGGGTCGCTATGGGCTAACCGAGGTTTCAGACGGGCTACTCGAAGCGCCATTGCTCAAAAACGCAGCCTCTAGATCTACAGGTTTGGGCTTGGGCATAAACCAACGGCCAAACTTGGCATAGAGATCTGGAATCACCAACAGGGTTAGCGCGGTTGAGGTAAACAGACCGCCCAGCACCACAATGGCTAGGGGTTGCAGGATTTCATTTCCGGCTCCGTTGGCAATGGCTAGCGGTAACATACCCAACGCCGATGTGAGCGTTGTCATCAGGATGGCATTAACTCGTTCCAGTAAACCTTGGAAAATCACCGTTTTGAGCGGTAGTCGTTGGGCGAATTTACGATTGTAGTTGTCCATCAGCAGCAAGCCATTGCGAACGGCTACGCCGAATAGGGTGATGAAGCCGATCAGCGAGGCCACTGACATCACGCCTCCGGTCAACAAAATAGAGATAATACCGCCCACCAGTGCCAAGGGCAGGTTGAGCATGATGGCAAGGGTGGCAAACAGCGACTTGACGGAGAAGAGCATCAGCACGGCGATGACGATGGCCGCCAGGATGCTGAATATGAGTAGGCTGTTAGTGGCTCGCTGCTCAGATTCAAACTGGCCCCCGTATTGAATGAAATAGCCACTGGGCAACTGCACGCGATCGCGGGACTCGTCGAAGCGATTGCCCTCTCTGCTCTGGTTGAGGCTACCATGCAGGAGTCTCAACCAGAGCAGAGAGGGCAGGCCACTGCTTAAACGAATATTTCTGGTGAGCTGCCCCTCGTCAGCGTAGACTCTGTACATCTGCGGCGAGTCTACGACAACCTAATCACCAACGCTATGCAGTACAACCGCCCTGGTGTATGCAATACCCTGGAGGCGATCGTTCAGGGCAGCTATCTGTACTGCACCGTTAAAGATAGTGGCCAGGGCATCTGTTCCCTAGACAGTGGTGGTACCATTCAAGGCTCACTGAAGCAGCGTCTTTTCAATCCCTACCGCCGTGGCATCCAGAGTCGTCAGCCCCTGCACTTGGGTTTAGGACCCCACATCTGCCAGCAGATCATCGAAGCCCAAGGCGGTCAGATTGGCGTTGAGAGCGAACCCAATCAGGGCACCACGTTCTGGTTTACGTCGCCTCTATCCACTTAAACCCGAAACCCTACTCCGAGCTCAACCGATACCCTTCAAACGTCACCTCAAAGCCGTCACCATCTGGGGAAGCACACATCAAACCGACCTGAATCGTCTCAGCGGGCAGATACGCCAGTCTAAACATCCTGAACTGTCCCGATTCGTCAAGATACGAGATATGAATGGCCTCTTGCCGCCGCTCGACCCGTAACTGCAAGACCTCGGGGGGATGCGTGAGGGGAATGACGGACCAGTCCGAGTGGTCGTGGGTGACGACGGCGCTGAGATTCTGCACCCCCTCGACGTATTCAATCCCGGTTTTGATCCAGTGTTTTTCATCGACGCGCAATATAATACCCGCTTGGTCATAGAGATCCCGGTAGCTGCCGCGAATGCCAACTTCAACCACAAAATCACTGCTCACCGTCTCGAAGTAGAAATGGCCGTTATCACGAATGAAGCCGTAGTGGGTAATGCGCCAAAAGTCAGTTTTGGGAGCGGTTTTGACGGTTAAGCGATGCTCCTCTGGAGCAGCTACGCCAATGCCATCTTGTTGCCAGTGGGGCGGTTCATTAAGCCATTGCATCGTTTTCGATTAACTCCATTTGAATCAGCGTTTGTCCAGTTTCCTCATGGCGAGCCTGACCTACCGGGACAAACCCGTAGCGGTCGTAAAACCGTCGCCCGATCGTGTTCTGCTCAAACACTTCAACGTCAAGGGGGCTTCGGAGCTGGACGGCATGATCCATCAGTGATCGCCCGAACCCTTGGCCCTGCATGTCCGGGTTCACAAAGAACCCGCCGACCGTTCGCCCCAACAGGGAGATGAAGCCCACCACTTCTCCCTGTTGTTTGTAAATCCAGGTTTCGGCTATCGGTAGGTATTGGGCGGCGATGGCTGTCCGCTCTTGCTCGAAGTGCTCAGCTGGCATGAAGGGATGAGCGATCACGGCTGCTCGATACCACACTGTCAGCAGTGTGTCTTGATCAGCCGCTTGATAAAGACGAATCGTCATGGTTTACAAGGCCTTTTGCGCGATGCCGATAATGTGAGGACTCGCCAACGGGAGCGGCATGGGAGCTTGCAGACGATCGTACTCCACCCGCTCGAATCCGGCTTGCTCCAGTAGCGCCCAGGTTTCGCGATTCGGACGGCAACCGTCCCCCACTACCTGCGATATAGGGCTTAACCAGTCTTGCGCGGTGCGCAATCGCGTCTGCTGGGGGGCGGCGACATGCTCAATGAAGTAGAATCGCCCACCAGGTCGCAGTACCCGCAGTACTTCCCGCAGCGTTGCCGCTATATCCTCCACTGAGCACAGCACCAGGGTGCTGACTACCGCATCGACGCTGGTATCGGCTACTGGTAGCTGCTCGGCGGTGCCGATGCGCAGTTCCAGTTGAAACGCCAGACCCGCCGCTTTTTGCTCCAGGTAGGGAGCCATGTGGGGGTTGGGTTCTATGCCAATCCAGTGAATATCGCCGGGATAGAACGGGAGATTAACGCCTGCTCCGGGACCAATTTCTAGTACCGTGCCGTAGAGTTGGGCGAAGAGCGATCGCTTATAGGGTTCCATAAACGCCTCATACTGGGGCACGCTCTGGGCCATCATCCAGGCAAAGAAGCGCTTGTAGAGCCCGGCAGAGCGTTGCTGGGTGTAGTCGGTCAGGGTCGGTTGAAACGTGAAATTAATCATGGGTAATCCCTCAAAGAACTGTTGAAATATGGGGTGGGTACACATGCCATGCGCCCAAATCTAACCGGCATCGATTAGTAGGCTGTAATACAGGTCGCAGCCGCATTTGCTACGTCAGCAGGAGAGATAGCGACGCAAGGCTGACTGGTTGCGGGAGATTCAGATTTCGCTAGACCTAGACCGATTGCCAAGAGCCCACACCTCGCGAATGGCCTGAGTCACCTGCTGGGCATGGCCAGGATTCGTCATCAGCGAAAAATGATCGGCCCCGCTCACCAGCCGGTGCTGGCCCTGGGTAGAAAGCTCCGCTAAGGCGGCATGGCTGTGATGATGGGCCTGAGTTAGAGCATCCTGGGGCTCTGTGCGGCTGAGCACGACTAGCGGCGTATCCCCCAAATCCTCTGTCTGCTCCACCTGCTGAATCGAGGGAGCATCCGGTAGCTGCTGGAGCAGTTCTCGCCGCAGAGCTTGCAGGTGATCGACACTGGCGTAAAAGGCTTTGGCTGACTGCCGTTGGGCTTCCGGCAAATCCGCCAGCTGACTGCCATAGGGATTAACCACCCGCAGCACCCCGAATCGGGCCAAGAAGGGCACTGCCTGCATCAACCGTTGGAAGTTCTGCACTTTGGGAATGGTGTCGTCAGGGGCGTACTCCCAGACGTCTTCAATGGTGTCCACCAGCACTACTCCAGCCACATCGTCAGGGTAGAGATCGGCAAACCTTCGCACATGCAGCCCACCGAGGGAATGTCCCACCAGAACATAGGGGTCAGGGATATTGGCGGCCTTTAGCGCCCGATGAAGATCCTCAGCAACGTGAGCAGAATCGGTCGGCTCATCACTCGGGTCACTCCAGCCCAACCCAGCGCGATCGTAGGAAACCACGGAGGCAAATTCCGCCACGGCAGGCTGAATCCAGCCCCACTGGCCAGAAAAGCCTCCCAGCCCTGCTTCCAGGACAACCGTCGGGCCAGCCTGTTCTGTGCCGGTGTAGTGCAGGTGCAGGCTGTGTTTGCCCACCGCGATCAGCTCACCTGGTGCTGGGAAGCGCTGTTCGTCGATCTGGATGGCGGTGTGCTGGGTAATTGCAGCAGTTCCCGCGATCGCGATACTCAGAGCTAGGAGCTCAGCGCATCGTTTCGCACCTCTCCGGAAAGACTTCACGGGATTAGTAGCGTGTTGAGAGTTCGAAATTGCCGTCATGATATTCACTAACTGACTATTCAGTATGTTTTGTGTAAAGTTCTAGTTCTGGACTTGGGCAGCTACGTCGCGAATCGCTTCAACGACTGCTGGTGCATGGTCGGGATTGATCAGTAGGGAATTGTGGTCGGCCCCTTCGATCAGTCGGTGTTCTCCCTGGGTAGAGAGTGCTGCGAGTTCAGCATGCAGAGCTTGCCACTCGGCCAGCCAATGGGCCTGATCCGGCTCGACCGCTGGATCGCCGCTGAGCACGATGAGGGGGCGATCGCCTAAATCTCCCGTTGCCCTTACTTGGGAGGTGATCACCTCCCACTGCTGGGTTTCCTGGTTCATCGCCTGGGTGTGGCCCACCGAGCCATAGAACGACTCGATCGCCGACTGGGCGTCAGGGGGCAGCAGATGAGATTGCAGCAGACGACCATGCAGATTCGTGGCTCGCAGCAGACCAAACCGAGCCAGCCAGGGTGAGAACTGGTAGAGCTTAAAGGCGTCGAGTTGTATGTCTACTGCTGGTTTTGGCAGTCGGGTCATCTGGTCGGGGTGGGAGACATCAACCATCACCAGCCCCGCCACTTCATTCGGATACAGATCGGCGAACTGGCGCACAAACAGCCCGCCAATAGAGTGCCCCACCAAAATATAGGGGCCAGGAATATCGGCTTCCTGTAATAAGGTGTGAAGCTGTTGAGCGGTTTCCGGAGCATCGATGGGTGTATGGTCATCGTCGCTCCAGCCAAGACCGGCGCGATCGTAGGACACAACGCGGGCGAACTCAGCGACTTCCGGCTGCACCCATGCCCAGGCGGCAGAGGATAAACCTAACCCCGATTCCAGCACGATGGTGGGACCAGCATGGTCGCTGCCCATGGCATGAATGTGCAGTCGGTGGTTACCGACGCTGATGAGTTCTCCTGAGGCCGGAAGCTGTTGGCGATCGCGGGCGGTCTGCACCTGTTGATAGGTGGCTCCCGTTGCCGCTAAGGCTATTGTCGCAGCGGTTAAACCCGCTAGAGAACGCTGGAGCCAGCGGCGAGAACGGGAACTAAACGTAGTGGGGAAGACAGTTGCTTGAGTAGTCATCGGGTTTTCTTTTTGCTTCAACATACCTACTGATTAGTATGTTATTCCGAAAAAATGAAAAGTCAATAGGTTTCAGAAGAAAGGTAGAAATGCTCAGTCATCTTTCGGCTGTAGACCGTGCCAAAGAATCTGGGTCAGCGCTGGGGCTAGGGCGGTAGGGTTGATCCGCTCTGGGTCAATCTTCCAGTGCAGCATCAGACCGTCCACCAGGGCCGTCCAGAACGTGGCCACCACAAACGCATCCAGGTCAGCATTGATCCGCCCGTGGGCTTGCAGTTGCTGCACCAGTTCTTGCGATCGCGCTAACCCCTTTTGGTAGGCTTCGGTGCTGAGCATCTCCTGCACCTCCTGCTCCCGACTCTGGGTGACAAACTCAAAGTACAGCTGCACCCAGTCAGGCATTCCCTGAATGTGGGCCAGCATGCCCCCTAGCAGTTGGGCAATGCCCGCTTCTCCAGGCACGGCAATGAACGACTGTATCTGTTCTGGGATGACCATCATATTGGTGTTGATGTGTTCTTCCATCAGCGCCAGAAACAGGTCGTTTTTATTGGTGAAGTGCCAGTAGACCGCGCCTTTGGTCAGTCCGGCTTGAGCGGCGATCTCGTCTAACGTTGCCCCGGCATAGCCCTCGCAGGCGAATACCTTCCGTGCTGCCAGCATGATCCGACTGCGGGTGTCCAGGGGAGCCTCTTCGGGCGTCACGCCCTCGGACGTTAACAGCTCCTTGAGTTGCTGCTTGCCACCGATGTAGCGGCGCACCGTCGGCTGGCTGACATCCGCTTCTTTCGCCACCAGACCCATGGTGATTTTGTCCGGTGGATACTGTTCGGCTAGGCGATCAATTGCTGCCAGAATCGTGTCGCGAAGAGTCATAGCCATGGTTATATACATACTGGTTAGTATGTTAGCAGTACTGACACAATTCTAGAGTTGGTGATACGCCTTCTAAGTTTGAGGAGCATCGAATAGATGGTTTTATGTCGGTTTAGCTTAACGCCAAGAGGTCGTTAGGGCTGCATTGATGTCCTTTGTTGTCGTTTTAGATAGTTGCTGTGGCGGCATTCTGCGGCTGGTCACATTCAACGTGAGGACATTTGTTGTCGCTTCCAGTCATCGGTCAAAGTGACCCGAGTAGCCCCAGTTTTCTTCTTTAATTTAATCGGGTAAACCCCCAGCTCTGCTGGGGGACTCGCAGAGTTCGACAGTTCCAGGAGTCTAGGACAGAGTCTCTTTAACGTAAGCCGTTGTGCGCTTACGACAAGGAGACTTAATGAAAGATATCGGCAGTTTAAGTCATACAAAATGGGAGTGCAAATATCACGTGGTGTTTATTGCCAAGTATCGGCGCAAGGCAATGTACCAAGAGCTACGACAGTATTTGGGACAGTTGTTCCCCGATCTGGCTCGTCAGAAGGAGCGTCGGATCGAAGAAGGACATTTGTGTGCGGATCATGTGCATATGCTGATCTCGATTCCTCCCGAGTACTCCGTGTCTCAAGTGGTCGGGTTTATCGAAGGCAAGAGTGCGATTTCAATTGCGCGTACTTATGGAGGGAAGCGGAAAAACTTTGTCGGGCAGCACTTTTGGGCACGAGGGTACTACGTTTCTACAGTGGGTCGGGAGGAATCTATCGTGCGCCAATACATTCGACAGCAAGAAGCGGAGGATCAACGGATTGAGCAATTGCGACTAACCGACCAGTGGTAATGACACTGCCGCTTTGAGCGGCTCCTTCTTCAAGCCTCCGGCTTTGCCGGAGGTTGTGACTTCTTGAATGACGATATGGATATGCTCAGGCTGCTTGTTGAGAATAGTCACGAGAGACTGGGTGAATTCTTCAACTAGCTTGGCTTTCTGCTGACGAGTCGCACCTGCTGTAATTTGAACATTGACGTATGGCATTGGAAAGTTCCTAAAGGTAGGTGAGTGATTACCCCTAACGTTTGAATCGAGGTTAGTCATGATGGCTTTGAGACGACATGGACGGAGCTGTCCAAGCTCTGGGGTCCACTTCATTCCCCAGAAAAAATGAACGGGGCTGACCTTGCCGGAAAAATGGGAGCGAAATTCTCGAAAGACGCGATCGGACTGTAGCAGCACTCGCCAGCATCGATTGGCATACTCCGCATCATAAGCAGCATGGGTTTCATCCTGCTCAAATCGAATTGGGTCAGGGACTTCGTTTGGTTTGGTGTTGATGATGATGTGAAGATCACGTTCCTTCAGAGTTTCCATCGCGTTCTGATAAAAATCAGCTACCGAGCGAGGATAGAGTGCGATCGCCCGTCTTGCCCCTTCCTGGTTTGAATCAGCAGCTCATGATCAATGAAATCAAAGTCGATTTGAACGATGCGGCTGCCATAGGGAATCGTGGCAGTAGTCAGTCCCCGAACGGTCAAATAGAGGGGAGTATGCCAGGAATGATTAATCCACGGAGTTTGAGCCAATCGGATCTTGCCGATGATTTGAGTCCACATGTGCAAGGTGGCATAAGTCTCTTGCCAGGCGTCCAGAGGTAAACTCGGCCAAATATCTGTTGAGGTTGGGGGCGGCTGATTTGACATGATGGTTTCCTCGTAAATGGAAGCGGAGCGTGATCAGTAGTTCTTCTTCTGTTCATCGGCAAAACACCACAGCCATTGTTCTCCCAACTCAGCTGAACTGATCAAGGTTCATTGGGATTACTCCCTGTGTTTTCCTTGTCAGTCATCCCCAAGTATGGCTACTTGTTTCGACGGAACGAGCCGCACAAAATTCTGGTCGTTAAGGCCCGGATTGGTTGCGGGGCGGGGCAACTGGTCCAAATGGTGCTGTATCGGGTTTACCTTCATAGATTTTTAACAAATGCTCTGGGGGTTATCCCCTTGAATTGCTTGAACACTCGACTGAAGTGAGACTGATCCGTAAAGCTAAACAAATAGGTCACTTGGGCGATCGCTTCACCCTGTTTGAGAAACTGGCTTGCTTTTTCAACCCGCCGTTTAAGCAGATACTTATGCGGCGTCAGGCCGATCGCATCTTTAAATAGCCGCGAAAAATGGAATTTGCTTAGGCCTGCCTCTAACGCCAGATCTGCCAGACTGAGATTTTCTGTGAGATGAGCTTCAATATAGTCAATCACACTCCCTAACCGCTGCCGCTCGATGGGGTGCAGGTTAAGGAAATCGATGGGAGTGTCGAGGCTGTAGTGATTGACGAAATGAGTCACTAACGCAGTCGAAAGGGTATCAGCGTAGAGGCGGCCATTAGGTCCACCCATTTCGGCTTCAATCAGCAGGGCTTGCATCAGGGTTTGCAGGTGTTTGTCCTTCGCCTGATGCTGTCGCCGGAAAACCTGACGCTCAAGCAGGGGTTGGTCGGGGAGCAGTTCTGATACCTTTTGCGGGTCAATGGTGAGCAGCACGAACTGATTGCGTCCACTGATGCGATGGGAGAAGGGCACCCCGGCTGGATTCACCCACAAATCTCCCGTTTCGTAGCGGTGGGTCTTAAAGATTTTGCCATCCTTCCATTCCCACTCAAAGGCGGGGCCTGTGTTCATGGCAAAGTAATGCTGGGGGACGGTGACATCGTCGGGGGTAAACTCCTCATTCTCGCCCTTTTCGATGTAGATGCCGTCCCAGGCTAAATCTTTGCTGGACACCAGAACCTGACCCGCAGTAACCTCTGGCTTTGGAGTTAAGCTGTGGCTGTCTACATAACTAATCTGGCTTTGCATAAGGGGATTACCCAGAGAATTAGCCGAGCGCAATTTTCTACCAAAACTCAGCAATCCCCTACAAGAGCCCATTTGAGGATTGCCCGATAGTGGTGATTGTAAGCCAAAACAACGGCTTCAGTTGTTTATTCCACTACGGGAGACACCTCATGGACTACTACACCTTAGGCAAGACCGGATTGAAGGTCAGCCGCTTGGCTCTCGGCACCATGACCTTCGGCGATGACTGGGGCTGGGGCGCTGATGAGGCGAATGCCCGCCAGCTGTTTGATACCTATCTAGAAGCAGGCGGCAACTTTATCGACACTGCTGACCTCTACACCAACGGCAACAGCGAACGGATGCTGGGCCGATTTGTGAAAGAGAGCAATACTCGAGATCGCGTTATCATCACCACCAAGTTCAGCTACAACGCTGAACCGGGCAACCCCAACGCGGGCGGCAATGGACGCAAAAACATCCTCCGTGCCGTTGAGGGCTCTCTGCAACGCCTGGATACTGACTATATTGACGTCTACATGCTGCACACCTGGGACCAGGTCACTCCCGCTGAAGAAGTCATGCGCACGTTGGATGACCTGGTGCGGTCTGGCAAAGTGCGTCATGTGGCCCTGTCTGATGCGCCTGCCTGGTACGTGACTCAAGCTCAGACCCTGGCCCAGGAGCGCCACTGGGAACCCGTCAGCACCGTGCAGTTGGAATATTCCCTGGCAGAGCGCAACATTGAATTTGAGTACACGGCTTTAGCTCAACAGCTGGGTACCAGCCTGATGGTCTGGTCACCCTTAGCCAGTGGTCTGCTCTCTGGCAAGTACCGCCCCTCTGAGGACGGTGGCGAAGGCTCAGGGCGTCTGTCCATGCTGGCGAACAGCGGTAATCCCGCCTTCAATAAGTTCACCGAAAAGAACTGGGCGATTGTGGCAGAGCTGGAATCGGTTGCCAAGGAACTGGATCGCTCCATGGCTCAGGTGGCACTGAACTGGGTGGCCCATCGTCCGGCTGTGGCTTCAGTCATCATCGGGGCGACCAAGCTGCATCAGCTGCAAGACAATCTGGGTGCCCTGGACTTCGAAATTCCGGCAGCGCTTCAGCAGCGGTTGGATGAGGTCAGCTGTCCAGAGAGCCGCTTCCCCTACACCTTCTTTGAACCAAGCTTGCAGGGCATGATCACCGGTGGCGCGACGATCGGCGACAAGCCCAAGAGCTATCACCAGCCAATTCTGGTTGAAGGAGCCGGGGCTGGCGTGACTGCAAATTAAAGAGAACAAATCCCTGACTCCTGACCGCAAATTCTAACCACTCCCCGGAGAACGACCATGAATCGCTTAATCAACACCACACTCCTCGCTACCGCAACCATTGCTCTAGCCGCCAGCGCCTCCCAGGCAGAAGCTGCTCAAGTCCAAGAAGTCACGTTTGAAAGCCAAGGTGAAACCCTGGTGGGCAATCTGTACCTGCCGGATGACTATGTCGCGGGTCAGGAACTACCCGGTATCGTTATCACCGGATCATGGACTTCGGTGAAAGAACAGATGTCGGGCCTTTATGCCGAAGCCTTGGCCGATCGCGGCTTTGCTGCCCTGGCCTTTGACTTCCGCAACTTTGGGGAAAGTGGCGGCGATATTCGCGCCCTCGAAAGTCCGGCCATGAAAATTGAGGATATCACTGCTGCTGCTGCGTTTTTGCCGACGCTGCCGGAGGTAGCCGATGACCAGATTGGTGGGTTGGCAGTCTGTGCCTCTGCAGGGTATATGGCCTATGCCATTGCCAATGGGGCTCCCTTTCAGTCCTTTGCCACTGTGGCTGCCTGGCTGCACGATGCCGAAACCGCTCGCACGATCTATACCCCTGAGCGCTATGACCGCTTGATGCAGGCCAGTCGGCAAGCTACCGCTTACTACGAAGCCGATGGCACCATTCAATACACCCTCGCTGCCACTAACAACGAAGACCTTGACCTGGCTGCTATGCGCTGGGCCGACCCTAGTTTTTACTACACTAACCCAGATCGGGGTGCGATTCCTGAATACGATAATCGCTTCCCTATCATGGCCTGGGAGGAGTGGTTGACGTTCGACGCCCTGGCAGCGGCAGATAGCATCCAAGTTCCGTATTTCATGCTCCATGGCGATCAGATGGCACTGCCAGACAATGCAGAAGTGTTCTACGACAAGGTTACTGCTCCAAAATCAATAGCTTGGCTAGAGGGCTTTCAGATGGACTACTATGACCAGCCTGAACTGGTGAGCCAGGCGGCGGATCTGGTGGCTGAACACTTTTCTCAAACCCTTCATTAATGTGCTGCCCACACCGGATGAGACTGTTGTACACCTATTCCCCAAGCTGTCATGAACTCTCTATTGATTGGAATGCTTGCTCTGACTATTGCGGCCATCCCCATGGGTGCGATCGCCCAAAGCCCATTACCGACTCAGATCGCTCCAACGGCAGAACCTTTCGTATCTCGTCAAACCGCTGATGAGGCAGCGATTGCCACCCTCGTCAACAGCGTGGCCACCTTGGCGGATCAGGGCAGTTTCGAAATCTTAGAATCGCTCTACGCCAACTCAGTTCAAGTGGACTACACATCCTTATTTGGCGGCGATATCCAGACCCACACACCCAAAAGCTTGATGACGGCCTGGGCCTCACTGCTCCCTGGCTTTGACCAGACCTACCACGCCATTTCCAATGTTCAGGTGGACGTAGCGGGCGATCGCGCTACGGCAACTGCTGATGTCACTGCCAGCCACTACCTCGGCGACAATTACTGGCAGGTGTCCGGGCAGTACGAGTATCAGTTGGTTCGTCAACACAATCGCTGGCAGATTGAAACCATGACCTTTGATCTCACCGATGAACAGGGCGATCGCGCTCTGCTGGAGCAAGCCGCCAATGAGGCTGCTGATAATCCTGTCACCTATCTTCAGCGGCAGCAAACTGAGCAGGCGGTACGAGACTTTCTCACTAGCCTGGAAACGAAAGATATGGAGGCCTTCGCCAGCGTTTGGGCCGAAGATGCTGTGCAGGATATGCCCTATGCTCCCGAGGGGTTTCCCCGACAGGTGGAAGGCCGAGATAATTTGATTCAGCATTATGGAGCGTGGCCGGAGGTTAGCGGCGGGGCAAATTTCACTAATGAACTAGTGTTTTACCCCATGGAAGACCCGACGATGGTATTTGCCGAATGGCATGGGGTGGTCGAAATTATTCCCACGGGGCGTATCTACGACCAGCGCTATGGTGGGCTTTTTCAGGTCGTAAACGGCAAAATTGTATTGTTTCGGGAATATTTCAACCCCATTGTATTTGTTGAGGCGTTTGGTCTGGATGAAGGTGGAGAATTTGGCAATCAGTAACTCCGTCATCTGTTAGAGTATCTCGACTAGCTGCTCCACATCGGCAACTAATCCCCAGGTCGCCATGTCCAACGCCTGCGGGCCTCTCACTTGGCTCTTAGCATGGCTGGTGCTGGCGACATCGGCATATCGGAGAGTTAAGGCATTGAAGAGAACGAATTGCTCAGCCAATACTTGCTCAATGTCGCTTAGGTCGCCACTCTTTACTCGCTCAGCGGCATGGATGATACTTTCTTGCAGGTGATACTGCCCACACTAATCGCTGCTGCAATGCCCCCTTGTTGGGTGTGTGCCCTCGCTTGATTCAAATCAGCCGCCGGATCGTAGCTGAAGCGTTGCTTTTCGACAGCGGGGTTCAAGCACTTCTGCTTTTAACGGCTTCAGCTCGGCAAGTTTCTCGTCGAGTTCTTCCAGGATGTCGGGTATGGGCTTTTGTCCAGCTCCTTTGTCTCAACTCAATTTTAGTTGTTTTATTTTGAGATTTGCGCTGTTGATTTACCCAGCGCTGTTGAAGGATTCTTTTGATTAAGTACAGGTTTAAAATGCCTATAAGCTAAGGCTTCAGCTCGATTTAGATGGCTTGGTCTGACCTGCACCCAATCAAGAGTCCAGTCTGATTTGTAAGATTGATAAAGCTTGTGACAGATATGGTGGTTCTTCCAGCGCTGTTTCAAGTTGATGGCCTGGCCAACATAGACAACCTGGCCTTGATACCACACTCGGTAAATAGCACTGACTGCCGGAAGAGAACCAGGAATATTATCGGGACTAATCATCATTTTCGGCATCCCTATCCATAGCTACCCGCTCAGGGGTAAACGTAAAAGCGCCAATCTCAGCCGCAGCAAATGCTTGTTCCTTAGCGGCTTGTTCTTCTAATTCTGAGAGGCAAATTCCTAGCCAGTCTCCATCCTGCTGCAAGTTCTTCAGCACATACTCCCAGGTCTTGCGGTTTCGAAAGTCCCGCCCTTTCGATAAAGTCTGATACTTACGCTTCAGTTCCGCCGTGGTAGCCACACCCGCGATCGCATAGCATTCTTGCTTGATAGCGAGCAACTTCATGGCCTTGATGCCTGACCTCTTCTTTTTCTGGATTACTTTTTTAGTCACCAAACAACTCCTTCTCAACTGCATCAAGCTTGTCTTTTGAATTAGCCTTGTAGATCATTTGAACTTTCCGACGAATTTCTAAATCAGCCGGTTTGATTACCTGCAAGACCATTTCTTTTTGACGCCGATAACGCTCATTCCATGACTTATACATGGTCTGAGAGCGCTTAAGCGAAAGCGTAGCGTCTCGAATCGCCTGCAAATCTATTCCAGGAGTCAAGCCCAAGGCTTGCACAAGTGAACGAGTAAATTTAGCGAAAGGAGTACTCGTTTGCCCTTTGAGCAAATCAGCATTCTCTTCACGGAAAGCGTTGATAATAACGTCTGCCGCTCCCTGTGTTAAAGCCTTTCTAGCCGCTGGCGACAGCTTCCCATACTGTTTTATATAAGCTTCAAACAGTTCAGGATAGTTGGTTGCATTGCGACGCAAATAATTAAACGTCTGCCTAGAATTGTAGTCATCAGGAACCTCTGCCAACAGCTCTGGTTTTACCAGCTTGACTGATGCGCGTAATTGCTGGGCGAGTGTGAGTTCATTCATGACTACAATTTAATCGTCAGTATTTAAAAGTTTTGGAGGGTGCATAATCTCTATTCCCAATATGCGCCACTCTCCTCACAAACTAACGATTTCAACCATGCTTTATTAAATTAATATTCAGAATAAATCAGCGTTAACCGGAATTTTGAAATAATCGCCTTGATTAAGATCGTTTGTTCTATGATGCAATACCATCTATGACAATATTCCAAAGCACTCAGCCTATCAACGCTGTACAGCAGTTTCGACTATCGTTACTAATTCGGAGGAAGGTAAAGAGATGAGTCGGCTTTACAATCGACTCCAGGATATGGTCCGTAAAAGCATTGTGTTTTTGGAAGACCAACATGACGCTATTCAAGAGATAAGAGCATTACCTAATTTACCTGATGAAGTCATGACGATACTCAGCGAAACGCCTAATCACAAAGGCACAGGCTGGTAGGATGCAGATGGAAATTTCGGCGTTGCTGAATAGGTAGATGATTGTCTAAGGTGATCAGAGAAGACGCTTTGAGGACTCCCCCATGCAGTGTCCCCGATGTCACTCCTCTAACCTCCGTAAAAATGGTCATCAGTCCGGTAAACAACGCTACCAATGCAAAGACTGTCGTCGCCAGTTTGTCGAATATTATTCGCCCCAAGGATATAGCGATGAGGTCAAGCGTCAGTGTCTGGATGCCTACGTCAACAAGATGGGATTTCGAGCGATTGAACGGCATCATGGTGTCCATCACACCACGGTGATTCGCTGGGTGAAGCAAGTCGGTCAACAACTTCCCCAAGCACCCCCTGTAGAGACTCCACCAGACGTGGCGCAACTTGATGAGTTGCAAACCTTTGTGGGGTCAAAAAAACAAAATTTGGCTGTGGACGGTAACGGACAAAGCCAGAGCGGGCATTTGGGCTTGGACGCTCGGCGATCGCTCGGCCCAAACCTTTCGGGTACTGTGGGCACAGGTCAAGTTTTGGCCGTGCTTCTGGTCTGTGACTGACGGTTGGCCGGTCTATCCGAAGTTCATTGAGGCCGCCGACCACGTGGTCAGTAAGCCGCATATGACCAGAGTCGAAGGCGAAAACAGTCGTTTGCGGCACTATCTGGCCCGACTGAATCGGCGTACGTTTTGTTACTCCAAGTCGATTAAGATGCTGGGTTATTCAATCCGGTTATTGCTCCATTACCTGCATTATCGAACGGTTCCAATCCCCGCCTGATCATTCATCAATTCAGCAACGCCAAAAGTCCATTAGAGCAGAGTTAATCTAAAGCGCTTTTATCGATTTTAACCCCTACTCTAGCATTGACAATTACGTTATCTTGCAACTAGTCATTTGATTTATCAAACTGCGATCACAACTCCAATCACAGCTTCTGGCCTGAATGGGGGATGCTAAATCAGAACTTCTCAGTTAACGTGAGTTCGGGGTAAGAAAGCAAAGCCCACTCCAATGAAGAGCTGTTTTCTCGAACTGACGTAATTTATGCTGTTTGAGCTGTCATGAATGCAGTAGCAGTTTGAGATTTTAGTCTGTTTCAAGAATAGAAATCCCGTATCCGGGCTAAAGCGGGGCACTCAAATTCCGTAATGCCTCGTCCGCTTACGGCGAGGATAGGAATTTGAGCGCCCCGCTTTTATTTACTTAAGTCTTGTTTGTAGCGATTGCACACGACCTCTAGCCCGATCAATACGCAATCCGGCTCCATAGCGGCGCATCCACCATCAAGTCCTGTACTGTTCAAGCATAGTCAGCAGCTTTTGCTTAAGTCGATTACGGAGCGCATCTGGAGCAATAATTTCACAATTCTCCCAGTAGAGAGAAACCTCCCGAATCAGCCAAAACGGATTGGCAACTCGTCGGGTCACTTGACGCACATCGCCAATGACCTGATTTTCTTCATCTCCAGGTTTCGGTTCATAGGCGTTGGCTAACCAGCCCCAAAATTGTAAGTGCACTTTGATGGAATCTAGCTGTCCACGCCAGCGTCCAGTAGTAGGTTGTAGAGCTTGAATTCGGTCAAAGCGCAGACAGCGATTGTGCCAAAGTTCCGGCATATCGGGAACTTCGGCTTCAACATCGGCGGTTTCATCACACCAAATTTGCAGATAAAATCGCTTTTCATAGAAGTGAACTTCAGCATAGTGGGCATTAAATTCTAGTAGCTCACCCTGGGAGTTGCGGTAAGAGAGCCAGAAGGATTGTTTTTTAGCAATATACTCGTCAATTTGCTCTCGCCATGCGGCAATAGGTCGAGTCAGTTGTTGCAGCATCGTTTGCCGTAGAGGAGCCTCTAGATCACCTTGATTGAGTAAAATTGTAATTACACTGTTTGCCTCCTCAACTAATCCTGCATCGATCAGTAACTTGATGGATTGACGTAGTGCATTGATTTGGGCGTGATCTAACGGATGAGTTATTCCAACCACAACTTGGCCTCTAGCAATTGCCGTGACCAGCTTTGAAGCACTAGGACTTTCCCCCCAACGTAAGTCAAGCCGATCTGCGATCGCTTCTAACCGTTCTTTGGTTCCGGGTGGAACGGATAAGGTCAATGTTTCCTTTTTTCTGGGCATATTTTAAGAATTGGCAAAATATACTTGCACTTTTAGAAAAGTGGTGCAATACTCGATTTGCAATTAAATTTTATCACGCTGATGTAGTTCACGTATTAAAGTTGCGCTAGATTGACTTAGGCTTTGTGAATCACTTATGTATTCCATTCATCTCAAATCTGTTTACTCGTGCTCTGCTGAGGATGTCCCTTCAAACCTTCGCCTGCCGGATGACTGGACGTTGTCGTGGCACCAATTAGAAACCCTGAAAGCCTTACAAGATAACGATATTGATGTGGTATTTAATACCGCAATGACTGGAGATGGAAAAAGCCTTGCTGCTTATTTAGATATCTTGCAGGGAGATTGTTGCGCGATCGCCCTCTATCCCACCAATGCCTTGGCCGCTGATCAAGAACATCAGGTTCAAAGCTATGTGAATGACTTCCAGCCACCCAATGAGCCTAGGGTGAGTCGTTTGAGTGGCCCTGAGCTTGAGATTTATTCTGAGAATGAGGGATTGCGAAAAAGCAGTGCGATCGCATCTCGTGCCGGTCAATCTGAAGTCCTCATCACTAACCCCGACATCTTCCATTACCTCCATCGAAAAGCCTACCTAACCAAGTTCGATAATCCCGATAAGTGGTGGCAACAGGTTGATCAGAACTTTGATGTCTTTATTTTCGATGAATTTCATGTGTTTGCAGCGCCCCAGGTTGCCAGTGTCTTGAATACGATGCTGTTGATTCAGGCAACAAATCGGCGCAAAAAGTTTCTATTTCTATCGGCAACTCCCAACGATTCGTTGTTGCAGCGTTTGGATAAAGCAGGTTTTCGCTGTCGAGTCATTAATCCCATTGATGAAGGGAAGTACCAATTTCCAGAGACTCGGGCAGACGCAGAGGCTTTACAAGCAGACCATTGGCGTCAAGTTGCACGATCTATCGACCTGACGTTTGTGCCGATGGAACCGACATCCAAAGCATCTGAAACTTGGCTGAAAGAAAACCAGGAAGACATTCTCAACCAGTTTCTAGAACATCCTGGCAGCAAGGGAGCGATTATTCTCAATTCCATTGCAGCGGTAAAGCGGCTGACGCCTGTCTTGCGAGAATGTTTTGCCCAGTATGGTCTCACGGTTCGAGAAAATACTGGTCTGTCTGGAGGACAGGAAAAGGCTGAATCTCTGGCGGCTGACCTGGTCATTGGAACTAGCACCATTGACGTGGGGGTTGATTTTAAGATCAACTTTCTCATTTTTGAGTCATCGGATGCAGGCAACTTCATCCAGCGGTTGGGGCGGCTGGGACGCCATGACGGCTATCAGAAAGATGGGAGGGAAATTCAGTTTGATGGCTTTAGGGCCTATGCGTTGGTGCCTAACTTCTTTGTGGAGCGGCTGTTTGCTGGAGATGAGGCTGTTTTGACGGATGGGGAAGTGTGCGATCGCATCTACTTCCAAAACCTTATCCGCGATAAGTATCGCCAAATCAACGACTTCGATGGTTATTACAAGCGCTGGGGGGCTGTTCAATCCTTCAATCTATTGTTTGACCTGAAGCATCCTGCCATTCAGCAGCAGTATGCAGGCTCCCTACAACGCTTCCAGTCCAGTTGTGAAGAGGTGTTTGATACTAGTCTCAAGAAAGTCGCTGGGCGGGTTAGAGGGTGGGCGAATGAGTGGCAGCAGCTTTCAGGTCAGAAAGGCAATCCTATTGCTGAAGATGCAAAAAGCTTCCGTGGGTCGAGTCCATTACAATGCGGGTTGTATGACCTGACTGAAGCCAATGAGCACGATCGCTTCAAAACTTACGACTTACCAGGCGTACTCAGCAATCTAGAAATTGAGATGTGGAGTAAGTCTGCCTTCCTGGCTACCCTCAAGGAAACCGCAGAGCGCACCGACCAGCCGATTGCCAAGGGACCCTTCAAGCACTGCCTGGGCTTTATGAAGCTGCGGGGCTACCGGGAAGAGCGATTGAACTGGAATTTTCGGTATGCAAACGATTTAAGTTCAGTAACACCCTATAAAGTTCAAGTTCTTAAAGATATCGGCATTATACAAATAGATAATCTTTGGGCTAGGCATATAGACAAGCAACTCAAAAATAGATTCTTCGTTTGCTACATACTCCCGCTTAGGATCAGAGAAGTACGCTATACCCTAGAGTTACCAATGCATTTTCAGATCTACCCCATTGGTGACATCAACAGTCCTATCGAGGACTTCGATCCTCCTTACTCTATTGCTTTTGGACAATCTGCCTTACTCCTCGACTCTATTCCAGAATGGAAGTTGAAAAGACTCCAAGCCAGTCAACCTGAAATTTTTATTGCTGCATTAGGGGAGAAACGTCCATAACCGTCCAAATTCTGCGAAAGAAATTTACGGTGGGACAGTACCACCAGATGATCAAGCCCGGCATTCTGACCGATCGCACATAACCAATCATCAGAGGAGCCACTAACCATGAATGACCAAGAACTTCTGAACCGCATTACGACTAATCCTCAGATTTTCAACGGTAAGCCCATTATTCGAGGGCGTCGTCTTGCCGTTGAACATGTCCTCAGCATGCTAGCGGCAGGCGATACTATCGAGACTCTACTAGAGGGCTACCCCTGGTTAGAGCGGGAAGATGTATTAGCTTGCCTGGCCTACGCCTATCGGCTGGTTGCTCATGAGCGGGTAGAGCCGCTGCTTGTGGAGACTCAGCAGTGAAAATCCTTTTAGATACGTGCGTTTGGGGTGGAGTGAAAGCTGCACTAGATACTGTTGGTTATGACGTTGTTTGGTCCGGCCAGTGGGAATCTGATCCCGGTGATGAGGAAATCTTAGCAATTGCCTATCGTGACGGTCGTATTCTTATCACCCTTGATAAAGACTTTGGTGAATTAGCCATCTTTAAAGGAATTCCTCATTGCGGCATTGTTCGGCTGGTTAACCTCAGCACCAAACAGCAAGTAGCTGTTTGTTCACAGGTGCTTGCACTTTACGGAGATGAATTAACTTCAGGTGCCATTGTTACTGCTGAGTTAAATCGAGTGAGAATCCGCCCTTCCAGCGAGAGTTAGAGCATTATGGCAGTTCAAATTTTGCGCAAGAAATTCACGGTGAGGCAGTACCACCAGATGATCGAGTCCGGTATCTTAACTGAGCGCGATCGCGTTGAGCTACTTCAGGGAGAAATTATCGAGATGTCGCCCATTGGCATTCAACATGCCGCCTGTGTAGATCGCATGAATGAATTGTTGGTGCGGGAATTGGGAAGCAGGGCGATCGTGCGGGTTCAAAACCCAATTCAGTTGAGCAACAGTTCTGAACCACAACCTGATTTTGCAATTCTCCAGCGGCGATCAGATTTTTATGCAGATGGACATCCGCAATCTCAAGATGTCTTCGCCTTAGTTGAAGTTTCCGATACCACGATTGAATTCGACCGCACGGTGAAAGTGCCGCTTTATGCCAAGGACAACATTGCCGAAGTTTGGATTGTGGATCTCAATGCTGAGGCGGTGCAGATATATCGAGAACCGAGTGCATCAGGCTACCAGCAGTTGCAAACCTTCCGTCGAGGTCAGTCAGTTTCATTTCAGGCATTTACCGACATTCAATTCACGGTTGATCAACTGCTGGGATAGCAACCCCAGGCAACCACTACCAAAAAGTTTT
Source organism: Thainema salinarum CENA647 (assembly GCF_057732415.1). Classification (NCBI taxonomy): domain Bacteria; kingdom Bacillati; phylum Cyanobacteriota; class Cyanophyceae; order Leptolyngbyales; family Leptolyngbyaceae; genus Thainema; species Thainema salinarum. Next base: position 3,000,323 of record NZ_JBYJZJ010000022.1, on the reverse strand, counting down.
TGAACTACAGGAGATCCGTCATGGAGCGTCCTAATCAGTCTGGCAATCCAGAGCAACTGTCATTGCTAGACACCCAGAACGAAGATACCGAATTTGAAGAGCTTGATGAATCCTGGCTTGAAGGTGACTTTGGACTCGACGAGGAAAGTGACAGAACGGTAGAGCCTGCCGCCCGCGAACTCTTGACCCTTAAGCTTTTGCGGGAAGCTATTCTGCACCGAAATCCTGATGACACCGTAATGCAGGATTTTGCGGAAATAGTATTGCCTAATCTACTGAAGTACACCGTTGGTGTTACCGCCAAGGGAGGCAAGTTTTTTGCCGAGTATCTTGATCGGGTGGTCAATCCTCAGCGCATTGCCGCAGGCAAAGACCCGATTCGTCGTGACAATGCGGCTGACCAATCCCTGAATACTCACCTGCTCAATGGTTTGTTTCCAGCCAACTTGATTGAGCGACGATTGCAAACGCTGGATACGACGGTGAGAAGACAGGTTAAAGAACGGGAGCGTCGCCTGCTGGTATCCGGCTTTATCCTGCATGACTTTGAGAAATTTGACTATGACCTGATTCCTAAAATGCCCGAATTCTTCAGGGCGATTCGACGAGATCCGGAGGGGGATATTCGGAAGCGTTCGATTGAGGAACATCGGGAAATCATTACCGTATTGGTAAAGACACTGGAGCTGGATCGCTTCATCTGTCCAGAAACTCCAGAAGATTGGAAACAGTATCTCGATGACCTACTGTTTCTGGCCTACAACGCCCAACGACGCAACGACACGAACCTCAACTTATCAGAGGATGGGCTGAATCCGGTTTTGCGCGATCGCACCCTACGCTGCCTTTCTGACCTGACCTGCCTGGCCGATCGCCTTGCCTCTGTCATCAAACATCCCCAGGATGCCGAGAACACAGGCCTCAATGACATCATCCACGGGCTCAGTGATGGGCAACTGCGATTTACCTATCACGCCATTGCTGAAAACCGGGGAGTGCTGACCAACGTGGTCAATAATGCCCTGATGGATGCCTATGAAAGCTTAAACAACGACCCCGAAAACCCAAATTACACGACCCTGCTCTACCTACCGACAGGAGCCATTTATTTAGCCCATCGAGATTCCCCTCAAATTTCTCCAGACAGCCTGCCTAACCGAGTTGTAGACGGCATTAAATCGCTGTGTGCTGGACAGTTAAGCCTTCGTCAAACCGGGTTTGGGCGCGATGGCAAAGGCATGAAGTATGCCGACTATTACAACCTGTTTTTCGACGATCCGGGATTGATGCAGGTGGCTCTCGATGCCACGCTGCGGATTTTGAACCCCAATAAAGGTTCAGTCGCTACCAAGCGCAGTGAGAACTTAATTGCCTTTCAGCGGCGAAGCGTTCTCTCAGCCGATTACGACTTCTCGTTTAGCGATGACATCCGTATTGATCAACTGGCTGAGTTTGGCGACCTGATGAGCCGCAAAATCTGGGGAGAGCGGGTCAAACAACTGGAAACCGTCATTAAGGAACACACCAAGGCTCGCAAAAAGAATAAGGATTTGCCAGAACTTCCCGAGATTCCGCCCGAGGTTCAGCCGGAAAAAATTGTCCATCAAGTTGCTGAGTTTTGGCACCTTACCGAATATTTGCCTCAGATTCGAGAAATTCAGCACATTAATGAAAAGCTGAAAGAACTCAAGCTGAAGGGTAACACTGGCGGCGTCCCTTACGAATGGTATTTTCTGGCGGCTAAGTTTCTAGAAAAGAACCCCGGTATCGAGGATTTACGCCAAACCTGCCTGAACGTGATCGCCCACGTTACTCAACTGACTCAACCTGTCGTCGCTCAGTACCCAGTTTCTGACGGCTGGGATGACGTGCGCGATTGGGTTGGCAAAGTTGTGATGCTGCCAAGGCAAGCTCCAGATTCTTCAATGGCAGAACAAGTAGACATTTTCTTGAAAGAACTGGCCTACTACAATGCTGCGAAAAAGCCGGGGCGAGGACGGCAGATGATCTGCTCCATCTCTCATTCGCCCTACTCGGTTAGCGAACAGATGGAATCAGCGGTGCTATTTACGCCCCAGGTCTACACCAACAAGCAGCACCTGGGGGGCTCCAACGCCAAACGTAACATCTCCAGCATTGCGGGCATTGAGATGATGCTGCGACAGATTCTAATGAACCAGACCCAGGCCGTCGGCAAACGATTTGAGGACGGCAAATACCGCTACCTCTACTTTTACCCGACCTACTACTTCACCCCAGAAACAAACTCGTTTTTGCATCGCGCCTACAGCAACATTGCCCAAACCCGCTTTGACACCAGCATTCGGAACCACTTCATCAGCAAGCAGCTAGAGGCTAACTTCAGCCGAGAAAAGTATCAGACCGTGGATGCTTTCCTGATGGATGAAGACCTGGCCCAACGCAAGCAGTTGCCTGATGACGATCCAAATTTCAAACGGGACAGAACCTTCAAACTCTCCTACCCCGAAGATAAACCCCTGACGTTCTATTTCATGGCTCTGCCCCCAGGGCGCGACAGCACCGACACCGAGTCCTGGGTGATGCCAAGCTGGCTGGCCTTCGCATTTCCGATGATTCTCGATGTCAAAACCGTTGTCTCTGAATCGCCAATTCCCCCATTTACCAATGGGGCGGAATTTGAGGAAAGCGTCTTCCTCGACAGTGCTCCCCATGCTTTCCGAACGTTGATTGGCCAAGACCGATTCCGGCTCGACTTCATCCTCGAAGGCTGGACAGATGAGAGCGGCGTCAAACGTCCGGCTCCCCTGAATACGCTGACCGCTGCCTATGCCATCCACATGGATGTCAACACCAAGCAAGGCAAAGGTGGCTACGACGCCAACTGGGGCCGCTTCACAGAGCTGGCAAAAGATATTGAAACCAGCCCGCTGTACGTCTTTTCCTATCTCGCCAGGTGGAGCCGAGGACAGAAAGCTGATGCCCCCAGTCTAAAAAAAATCAGGCTCTATGCCCATCACTTCTACCCCTGTTTTGACCCCTATGCCACCTACAACTTCGACCAGGAGGACTGGATTTTGACCCCTGACTCATCACTCAACCATCCCAAGAAACTTACCGACCTCTATCGGCAGTTTTATCGGGCCAATAAGCGCTACAACGCCAAAGCGAATGCGATTTTGAAACCTATTGAAATCGCGGCTGACACTATCCTCAAGGCTGAATCCAGCATGTTCCATGACGAGGCTCTTGTTACGGTCGTGGCGGCAGAAGTTTTCAAGCTGATGGATCGAGTGCATTCCTCAACGGCTGAGGGGCGTTGGGTAGTCAGCGATCGCGAAAAAGAGCGTCAACTCGTCCTTGACTTTGCCCGCTATTTTGTCATCGACGTTTTTGAGAAAGCCTTCGCAGGCGATCGCGCCCGATTGGCTGGTCGTCAGCTCAACCTCATTCGCGACACCTGCGAATTTCTCTATCACCTGGAGCAAGACAAAGAGAATCAGGAACTTAAAGCTACACAGACTCAAAAAGATAGTCCTTCGGAGGAAGAACAATGAATATTCTTGAACCAGGAGGTACCTATACCTTCAGCAAAATTTTCGATCTCAAAATCCCAGCGGATGAAATCGCTAATGAGTTTGGCTATACCCTTAGTAAGAAAAAACTGAACTTATCTCAGTATGCTGGTGAGCTAGATCGATTAGAGGAATTGCGATCGCGCATCGAAGAAGTTCTGCCCTATGTTGATTTATCTAATGAGACATCTCGTCGTGAAATTTTGATTTCTAGAGTGGTCACAGAAGTTGTGCATTACACCAAAGCACAACTACGCATTGAGTATCCCATCGCTGTTGATCAAAAATTGCAAGGAACTCTAGATTATTTATTCAGGGGTGAGACAGATCTACTTGTTATCGAGGCGAAACGACAAGATCTCGACTACGGAATGACACAGCTAGTAGCTGAAATAATTGCCCTTGACCAGTGGAATAGAACGCCTGAACAACCCATTTTGTTAGGAGCTGTTACAACTGGAAAGCTCTGGGAATTTGCCTCACTCAACCGTTCAACCAAGCATATTGATCAGGGTTTAGAAAGCTATCGTGTGCCAGAAGACATCGACTCTTTAATGCGCATTCTTATTCAAGCTTTAAAGAGGCAGTAAGTTTCGAGTTCTAAATTTTGAGTTTTGAATTGAACGCCTCATTCAAAACTCAAAATTTAGAACTTACTTCGTTCTCTATCCAAATTGACCTATTTCACGCAATCAAAAGGACACAAACTATGGCTTTGCTAAAAAGTATCGATTCCAAATTCTTCCACACTGAAATCCCCTATAAGCCAATGGGGAAATACGCCCACTTCCTCACTGTGCGGGTGACTGAGTCTTATCCACTCTTTCAGACCGATGGTGAATTAAATAAAGCACGAGTGCGTGCGGGTGTCGAAGACAAAAATACGATTAGCCGCTTGTCGATGTTTAAGCGCAAGCAGTCTACTCCAGAGCGGTTGGTTGGGAGAGAACTCCTTCGCACCTATGGTTTTGTGAAACCGGAAGAATGCGAGTACAACGTTGAATTTGGCATGGATAATCCCGATTGCATCATCTATGGGTTTGCGATTGGGGATTCTGGGTCTGAAAAATCCAAAGTAGTAGTCGATACGGCATTTTCCATCACCGCTTTCGACGAATCCCACGAAACGTTTACCCTAAATGCGCCCTTTGAAAACGGAACTATGGCGTCTAAAGGCGAGAAAGGCTCCAAACCTGGTGAAGTAACCAGCCGCATTAATCAGCAAGACCACATCCGTCCCCAGGTCTTCTTTCCCAGCATCGTCACCCTGAAAGACCCTACAGAAGCCAGTTTCCTCTATGTCTTCAACAACATTCTGAGAACGCGCCATTACGGTGCCCAAACTACTCGCACAGGCCGAGTGCGTAACGAGCTAATAGGTGTCGTATTTGCCGATGGTGAAATCGTCAGTAATCTACGCTGGACTCAAGCCATCTATGACCAGATGAAAGCCAATAGCACCCTTAAAGCTCCCGACCCGCTTGATGAAGATGATGTAGCTCAAGCTGCAAAGACTGCGATTCAATCCCTCATGAGCGAGGAATTCATTGTGCATACCGATTTCATTGGCGATGACTTTCAAACACTTTTGGCAGAAGTAAAGTCCTTGACCGCTAGCGAAGAGGGAATTCAATCCATCCTGAAACAAGCTGATGACGAGGCTAAAGCCTATGCTGAGAAACACATTGGTAAGAAAAAGACTGCTAGCGCGAGGTCATAGCCATGCCCCAGGTCTATCGCGGCACCTTAGAACTGCACGACAGCCTTTACTATGCTACGCGGGAAATCGGGCGGCTCTACGAAACGGAGCCAGTGCTGCATAACTACGCGCTCTGCTATGCCTTGGGGCTAGTGGATAGCGAAAAATATGCCACGACTGTAGGCGAAGACCATAGCTATCGCTATTTCTGCCCTGAACAGGTGCCCATGTATGAGGCCCATCTCACGCCGCTCAATCAGCAGGGCATTTACATTACTCCTGCCAGAGCGGTTCGTCATGCTGCTGTACTTAACACCTGGAAGTATGCAGACAACCGCTACCACGTTGAGATGCAGAAAACCCAGAAGAACATTCCTAGCTTTGGTCGGGCTAAGGAAATTGCCCCTGAAAGCCAATTTGAGTTTTTTGCTATTTCCCAGCGGCCTCTAACCTTTCCTCGCTGGATTCGGTTGGGCAAGTGGATGAGTAAGGCCGAAGTTGCCGTAAAGGAGCTACCAAACCCAAAACGTAGTTTTGCCAGGGAGTTTACCTTTCCTTATCCGCTCAATCCGCTGGATGTCATGTTTACCAATCAGGTGTTGAGCTACGACACTTTGAACATGCCACCCGTAAGCCTTATCCGAAATGTCCGCATGATCGGCGAGTTTTACTCATTTGAGGGATTGAGAGAGCCTCTAAAACTTCCTGCACAGATGGAATATCGCTTTAGCAGCTAATTTCTTTGAACCATGCCACACAGTCTTGTCCTCAATCTTTTACCCGAATCGCCTATTCCTCCAGGCTTCACTTCTGGTAAACATTTGCATGCCCTCTTTCTCAATCTGGTTAGCTCCGTCGATGTTGAGATGGGCAACCAACTGCACGCGAATCGGAGCAACAAATCCTTTACCCTCAGCCCCCTACAGCTTGCACAGCATTCATCGCGATCGCACTTGCCCAAGCCTAAAACTACCCGCACTGCCAAGCCACAGTCTCCGAGTTTGATGAGATGGCAATATCGGCAACCGGTTTCACCTGGAACTCCCTGCTGGTGGCGCATTTCGCTGCTGGATGATCGCCTGTTTGGTCGCTTAAGTCAGCTTTGGCTCAATCTCAATCCCAATCAACCCTGGCATCTGGGCCCCGCTGATTTACAGATCACCAGTATCCTAGGTACGCCCCAAAGTACGCAGCCCTGGGCCAACTTCTGCAACTATCAGCAGCTCTATGAGCAGGCTTCTGAGCGTGTTGACGCAGTTAGCTCGAAGGACGCTCGCAAACTGACGCTCCAGTTCTATACGCCGACGGCTTTTCGTCAGGGTAAATATGACTCGGCTCTGCCCACTCCAGAGCGCGTCTTTGGCAGCCTACTGCGACGCTGGAACCAGTACAGCGAGCTGTCCTTTTCGGATGAGATTCTGCACGTGATTCAGCCGAGCCAATTTGATATTGAAACCCAAGTCGCCACCGATCCGCGCGACCAGTTTCAGCATACGGGCGCGAAAACGAGTCCCTGCAATCAGTTCATGGGCTGCGTTGGCACGGTAACGTACCAGATTCTAGGTAACGTTGATGCCAGCACGATCAAGCAGTTGAATACGCTAGCTGACTTTGCCCTTTATGCGGGCGTGGGTCGAAAGACGACGATGGGTATGGGGATGTGCAAAAGGATTTAGTTAAGAGTTAGGAATTTTGAGTTTTGAGTTAAGTAGCTGCATTTATTTACATGCAGCTACTTAGGAGGTGATTTTCGTGGTTTTTACGATTGCGGTAAGAATGCGAATGATTTCGTCAGCTTGATCAATTTCTGATGTTAGATCGAGATTGGTCAACTCTGATTCCTGTAGGAGTCTTAACCAGTATTTGGTTTCTCGTGCTTCCTTTGAGGCAATCGACATTTTAGATAAGAAGTCTCGACGACTTTGGGCTGCTGTTGCTTCCTCAACATTGGCACCTATGCTAGTTCCGCTGCGTAACAACTGCTTAGAAAGAACGAACTCTTTCTGCTTATCCAGCTTTTGATAAAGCTCAATAATCCTTAAAGCAAACTCAAAACTTTTCCTCTGAATAACGCTTTCAGCCACAACCGTACCCTATACCCAAAAACCTAGAATTCCCAACTCATGAACTCTAAATTCAAAACTCAAAACTCAAAACTCATGACTAAACCCGACCCAGTTCCTATCGCTGCCCTTAACCAATATGCCTACTGTCCCCATCGCTGCTGGCGCATGTTCTGTACCGATGGCTTTGTGGATAATCAATACACGGTTGAAGGCACGAGCCTGCATGACCGGGTGCATACCGTGGGGCAGGAGAGTCGTCCTGAAACGCGGCAAGTGCGAGCGGTGTGGCTCAAAAGCGATCGCTATGGCTTGATTGGCAAATCGGATCTGATTGAAGAGATGGATGGCACCCTGTATCCGGTCGAGTACAAGCGCGGCAAACGGGGCGAGTTTGATAATGATGAGCTGCAAGTCTGCGCTCAAGCGCTGTGTTTGGAAGATATGACGGGGCAATCGATTGGCCAAGGCTATATCTACTACGCCCAGTCCCATCAGCGGCAATTAGTTGAGATTTCTGAGTCACTCCGAGCGACTGCGATCGCAACGATTGAGGCCGTACAAACTCTATTCCAAACGGGCAAAATGCCGCCTGCCATCTACAGCAAACGCTGCCGGGGTTGCAGTTTATATCAGCCGTGTTTACCCCAAGCACAACAAAAAGTGAGCCGATATCGAGAAAGCGATTAAAAAAGTTAGAAGTTAAAAGGTTTGAGTGTTGAATTTTGAATTGCTAACTCAAAACTCAACACTCAAAACTAATAATTAATAATTAAAGAAATGGGAACCGTCTACATAACAACCGATGATGCCTTCATTGGCAAGACCGACGAGCGCCTGCGCGTCCGCTCGAATCGGCAGACGATTCTGGATGTGCCGATGATCAAGGTCGATGGTGTGGTGGTGCTGGGGCGGGCTACGGTGTCACCAGCGGCGTTGATGGAGCTGCTTGAACGCAAGATTCCGCTCAGTTTTCTGACCGGAACCGGGCGCTATCTGGGGCGTTTGGAACCGCCTCTGACCAACAATATTTTTGTGCGAGCCGCTCAGTGGCAGGCAGCGGGGCAGACGGAGCCAGCGGTTCATGTCGTCCAAGGCTTTATCCGGGGCAAGCTGAAGAACTATCGCAATAGCTTGTTGCGATCGCAACGGGATACGGGGGCGAATCTGCACTCGGCGATCACAAAGCTGGAACAGACCATTGCACCGATCAACAAGACTCAATCGATTGACTCGCTACGGGGCTTGGAGGGCGCAGGCAGTGCGGCTTACTTTGGTAGCTTCAATCAGCTCATTCGCGTGCCGGATTTCACATTCAAGACTCGCCAGCGGCGGCCACCAACCGATCCGGTGAATGCCTTGCTGAGCTTTGGCTATGCGATTCTGCGACACGATATTCAAAGCGCCGTTAACATCGTTGGCTTTGATCCCTATCTGGGCTACCTCCATACCCAGCGCTATGGCCGACCATCTCTCGTACTGGACTTGATGGAAGAGTTTCGTCCGTTGGTGGTGGATGCAGTAGTATTGACAGCGATCAACCGTAAGTCTTTGCTGCCAAAGGATTTCGAGAGTGAGCCGTTGAGTCGAGCCGTGTCACTGTCGGATGAGGGTCGCCGCACGTTCTTGCGCCTGTACGAACAGAAAAAGCAGTCGAAGTTCAAGCATCCAGTCATGGGCCGACAATGTACGTACCAAGAGGCGTTTGAGATTCAGGCTCGACTGCTAGCGAAGTATTTGATGCAGGACATTGAGAAGTATCCACCGCTGATTTTGAAATAAGTAAAGGGGTGGATGAGTAGATGAGTGGATGAGTGAACTGTAAACACCCTCCCACCCATCTACCCTCCCACCCGTCTACCCATCTACTCCCATGCACATTGTTGTCTCTTACGATATCTCAGACGATAAGCGCCGCACTCGTATTCATAAGGTGCTCAAGTCCTATGGGCAGTGGATGCAGTTCAGTTTGTTTGAGTGTGATGTAACGGAGACGGAATATGCCAAGTTGCGATCGCGGCTGAATCGAATGATTAAGCCAGAGCAGGACAGTATCCGGTTCTATTTTCTGTGCGCCTGCTGTTCCAATAAGGTAGAACGGATTGGTGGGGAGCCGGTTCGCGATGATTCCATCTTCTTTGCCTGATTGCGCGGATGGGGTGGTCTCAAATCTGCGATTCGGACTAAAGCAGGCTGAATGGCTTACCTGGCAAGGGATACAGATGATTGAACTGAGATTAGGGTTCGCGCAATGGCTGAACGATAGACACGACAAGGCATTTAGGATTTTTAACTGATGTGGTTTTCCATCGCTCTCCAGTTTCGATACGATAATATGAGCGATTCGCGCATTCGCACCTTGAAAACTAAATATAATAAGCAGTACGGCCTCCCGCTGTCGCGATCACCCTCAAACCCTCTCAGGGATTGAAACAAGCCATCTTCCAACGCTCCATTTTCCGTTGAAACCGTCGCGATCACCCTCAAACCCTCTCAGGGATTGAAACCCTGCCCCTTGCCCGTGACCAACCCCCCAATTGCCGTCGCGATCACCCTCAAACCCTCTCAGGGATTGAAACAGCAGTGCGATCGCACCCACCACTGCCCCAATTGGTCGCGATCACCCTCAAACCCTCTCAGGGATTGAAACTCCACCTGCTGCCAGCGCTGCAAGCACTCTTCGCGAGGTCGCGATCACCCTCAAACCCTCTCAGGGATTGAAACGCCCTGTAGCTTGTACCTCAAAGGTGCTTGCAGCGCACCCCTGTCGCGATCACCCTCAAACCCTCTCAGGGATTGAAACGACAGTGTTGGCTCAGCGTTCAACGCGGCTAAGGAGTCGCGATCACCCTCAAACCCTCTCAGGGATTGAAACTCGGGATTGAGCAAATTAAATCCTGTGCCTGGGCCAGTCGCGATCACCCTCAAACCCTCTCAGGGATTGAAACAAAAAGGGTCATCCTCGAATGCGTAACCCTTGGTACAGTCGCGATCACCCTCAAACCCTCTCAGGGATTGAAACGCCATCTTTATCCCACCTAAGCGGGGCTAACAAAGTCGCGATCACCCTCAAACCCTCTCAGGGATTGAAACCTCAATCTGGTACCAGTACGCCGTTGATATTCCAGGTCGCGATCACCCTCAAACCCTCTCAGGGATTGAAACAAAGAAGCAACCATACTTGCGGCCTTGACGAGCATTGTCGCGATCACCCTCAAACCCTCTCAGGGATTGAAACATGAGTCTTGCCTGAGCCGGCTTGACCGATGATTAGGGGTCGCGATCACCCTCAAACCCTCTCAGGGATTGAAACACTGTCGCTATGACCTGAGCCAGATGGCTCGCAAGAAAGTCGCGATCACCCTCAAACCCTCTCAGGGATTGAAACAATCTGACCGTTTAAGCAGCGCTGCGATCGCGATTGCCGAGCGGCGTGTTGAGGATGATCGCGATCGCTTGTCGCGTCGCGATCACCCTCAAACCCTCTCAGGGATTGAAACAATCTGACCGTTTAAGCGGCGCTGCGATCGCGGGCAGGGTCGCGATCACCCTCAAACCCTCTCAGGGATTGAAACATGAACAGCAAAACCTACTGGAGGCTTCCCGCGATGTTTGGTCGCGATCACCCTCAAACCCTCTCAGGGATTGAAACGTCTAGGTCGCCATCGGTTAGGCCAAGGTCGTTGTAGTCGCGATCACCCTCAAACCCTCTCAGGGATTGAAACGCTTCGCAGCAATAAGAACGGCAACAACACTGACGGTCGCGATCACCCTCAAACCCTCTCAGGGATTGAAACAAATCATTGCCGAATTGATGCTCGATGGCGTTTAGTCGCGATCACCCTCAAACCCTCTCAGGGATTGAAACCGATTCTAGCGGGCAGCTTCTACCCATCGAAAACATCCTGGGTCGCGATCACCCTCAAACCCTCTCAGGGATTGAAACCAAGCCGCTGATCCGCGATATTTTCCCAGCGGGCGAGGGAGTCGCGATCACCCTCAAACCCTCTCAGGGATTGAAACATGTTGAATGGTTTTCACCTATTGCTTTAGAGCTGAAGAGGTCGCGATCACCCTCAAACCCTCTCAGGGATTGAAACGCTGATGGTCAACCGAGAACGGTCGATGTTCTTGGGTGTCGCGATCACCCTCAAACCCTCTCAGGGATTGAAACCTCGTCATGAGTGAATGCGATCAGCTAAAAAAAGGTCGCGATCACCCTCAAACCCTCTCAGGGATTGAAACCAGAGCTAAAATTCCAATATTTAAGGGCTTAAGATTGTCGCGATCACCCTCAAACCCTCTCAGGGATTGAAACAAAAAACTGCGTTGGCGGTTACGGCCCAGCTATCGGTCGCGATCACCCTCAAACCCTCTCAGGGATTGAAACCGATGCTCCCAAGTACCATCAGCACCTCTACGATACGTCGCGATCACCCTCAAACCCTCTCAGGGATTGAAACAGCCCCAGCATTGAAACGGCGCTGAACAAAGCTCAGTGTCGCGATCACCCTCAAACCCTCTCAGGGATTGAAACTTGCCGCCCACTCCGTTGTGAGTGGCGATCAGCAGGTCGCGATCACCCTCAAACCCTCTCAGGGATTGAAACTGAAATTCAAGAACCAGCCAAGTCCGCGTTTGCGGCTGCCTTGGCTCCTAGTCGCGATCACCCTCAAACCCTCTCAGGGATTGAAACCGATATTCTCAACAGCCCGCCAATCAACCGTTTCGGTCGCGATCACCCTCAAACCCTCTCAGGGATTGAAACCGCTTTCGCTATCCAGACGAAACAGACTGGCAGCAAGTCAAGTCGCGATCACATCTGGACTATCCGATCGCTCATGGATTCTTCAGGTCGCGATCACCCTCAAACCCTCTCAGGGATTGAAACCGCTTTCGCTATCCAGACGAAACAGACTGGCAGCAAGTCAAGTCGCGATCACCCTCAAACCCTCTCAGGGATTGAAACCTACTGGATCAGTTCAAAACCAATCCCCAAAATCGGAGTCGCGATCACCCTCAAACCCTCTCAGGGATTGAAACAACGGGCTAGTTGGGCAAAAGTTTGAGGATCTAATAAGTCGCGATCACCCTCAAACCCTCTCAGGGATTGAAACTTGATGATGATCCGGAGGATATTGCCACGCTAAAAGTCGCGATCACCCTCAAACCCTCTCAGGGATTGAAACCAGCAGCTTATCGATGCCTACAAAGATGAAATGCTGTCGCGATCACCCTCAAACCCTCTCAGGGATTGAAACTCCTATACTTCGTGGGAAGAAGGATACCAATTGCAGCTAGTCGCGATCACCCTCAAACCCTCTCAGGGATTGAAACCTCCACTGGTTATCAGCCACATAAAGGACTCCTGTTTGTCGCGATCACCCTCAAACCCTCTCAGGGATTGAAACTGAAGCGCCCTGAAGATTCCGCCGTTAAAATCCGGCACGTCGCGATCACCCTCAAACCCTCTCAGGGATTGAAACGCTTCCTCGGTCGCCTTCTAGATTCACCCAAAACGTCGCGATCACCCTCAAACCCTCTCAGGGATTGAAACAAACGATGCAGCCACAGACACCCCCCAAGCAAACTGCGTCGCGATCACCCTCAAACCCTCTCAGGGATTGAAACTGTGATGTTGACGCTCAGGACTCCACCAGTTAAAGGTCGCGATCACCCTCAAACCCTCTCAGGGATTGAAACCTAGTGCATCACACCAAAAAGCTGACAGTAGACAACGTCGCGATCACCCTCAAACCCTCTCAGGGATTGAAACCGATCTACTGGTTAGCAGGCCGGATCGCCCTCTCGTCGCGATCACCCTCAAACCCTCTCAGGGATTGAAACCACCCCCCTAATGATGATAAGACTGTTAGTAAAGACGGTCGCGATCACCCTCAAACCCTCTCAGGGATTGAAACAGGCCGCATACCGATGCGAGTCAATCAGTCGTCAAGTCGCGATCACCCTCAAACCCTCTCAGGGATTGAAACACTGATGGCCATGACGCTGGCGCTCGCCGTCGCCAGGTCGCGATCACCCTCAAACCCTCTCAGGGATTGAAACCTGGCCCTGCTGGTCGCCCCGGTGTGGCTGGCCGTCGTCGCGATCACCCTCAAACCCTCTCAGGGATTGAAACGCCTAGAAAATAAAACTGTTCTCCCGGTGCTCCCGCGTCGCGATCACCCTCAAACCCTCTCAGGGATTGAAACATTTGGGCTTGATGGCAACCCACTACAAGTTCCTCAAGTCGCGATCACCCTCAAACCCTCTCAGGGATTGAAACAAGAGAATTCAAAGACCGTCCTGGTGACCACTATTGTCGCGATCACCCTCAAACCCTCTCAGGGATTGAAACCGGGTTCTGCACGAACGATCGCAGGTGGATCGAACGTCGCGATCACCCTCAAACCCTCTCAGGGATTGAAACTCCAGCTTCAACAGTGACAGTGAGCTGTCCACCAGTCGCGATCACCCTCAAACCCTCTCAGGGATTGAAACACTCAATCTGGATGTGCTAGACGCCGCCCTGCAAAATCACGTCGCGATCACCCTCAAACCCTCTCAGGGATTGAAACTGTAATTCGAGAGAGAGAGCAGAAATGGGACTAGACGGGCAGTCGCGATCACCCTCAAACCCTCTCAGGGATTGAAACTGAAGCTTGGGGCGGCACACAGCGCATCGTTCTAGGTCGCGATCACCCTCAAACCCTCTCAGGGATTGAAACTACAGACGGGCACTCTCTATTAGCAAGTGAGGAAGGTCGCGATCACCCTCAAACCCTCTCAGGGATTGAAACAGCGCGAGCTGCGGCACCAATTGCCTGCCGAGCGGTACTGGTCGCGATCACCCTCAAACCCTCTCAGGGATTGAAACGATAGCTGTTTGAGCTTTACGGTCAGCGCGAGCTGCGGCAGTCGCGATCACCCTCAAACCCTCTCAGGGATTGAAACAAACCATTATCGACTTTTTGGGCAAGCTGTTTAGCTCCATGTCGCGATCACCCTCAAACCCTCTCAGGGATTGAAACAGAACGCGGGGTGATATGCCGTTAATTGAGTCTGAGTCGCGATCACCCTCAAACCCTCTCAGGGATTGAAACGGCACTGAGGCAGTATTCAACACATTTGGGACAGACGTCGCGATCACCCTCAAACCCTCTCAGGGATTGAAACTTCTCTATATTCAGCGCTAGGGATAAACCAATGAAATACCCCGCCGCAAGCGGACGGGGTATCAGAATCAAAAAAGAGCAAGTTGATTATCCCGATGCAATTTGAGGTAATCTTTGCCTTGGGCTTGAACATATTTGGCGATCATTCCTTCATCCCCGTGGCGGCCTACTGTACTCGCAAAATATCCATCACTCCAAAACTCGCCTCCCCAAAGTTTCTGCTTCACTTGAGGGCATCGTTTGAAGACTTCTCGTGCAGTTAAACTTTTCAGCATCGTTACCAGTTTGGTCACACTATAGGTCGGCACGGACTGCACTAGAAAATGGACATGGTCTTTGTCCACTCCAATTTCGACAAACTTCACCTCGTAGCGTTTCTCGATTTCGAGGCAGACCTCTCGCAGAACCGCATCTACTTGCTCATCAAACACAACCCGTCGATACTTTGCTGGAAACACTAAGTGGTATAGCAAAACTGTTACGTTATGACTCTTGTGGATGTACTCACTCATTCTTAGATCTTACGCCGCAGAGCGGCGGGGAATGGACCCCAAGAGATTCAAGTCGCGATCACCCTCAAACCCTCTCAGGGATTGAAACTTCTAATTGCTGAAATGGCAACATCAACCTTGCCGTGTCGCGATCACCCTCAAACCCTCTCAGGGATTGAAACTTCAGAAAAGCCAAACGAAGGAGTCCCAAGGTTGACCACATGTCGCGATCACCCTCAAACCCTCTCAGGGATTGAAACTACATACTCCAGATGGTACGGCGTTGATGGCTTTAAGTCGCGATCACCCTCAAACCCTCTCAGGGATTGAAACCAATTATGGCGAGACGTTACAGACGGATTCTAGAGTCGCGATCACCCTCAAACCCTCTCAGGGATTGAAACGCCTGTAGCCCTTGGTGAAGCTCGGCACATTCACGTCGCAACAACCCCCAAACCCCTGTCACTCAATCTCTTATCTTGCCAAAAGTTAAGCTTGCTGGTGACGACGGCTTCAGTCTCGGCTAGCGTCACGTCGCTTAATCAAAGGATAATTCTTCTGCTAAGGGTACTGCAGCGATCGCCGCTCCCCCTACGGTCATCGCTTGAGTAATCTGTGCAAACCGCTGAAAATCTCGCTGTTCCAGCTTTGAATCTAACTGGTTCTCGGACTGACTAAACACTATACCCCTGCCCTCGTTAGCGATGATTTTCAATGCATCTCTTCCTACTTGCACCCGATAATGTTTTCCCTGGTAGTCATCGGTACCCAAAGCCTCTGCGAGACTCTTCGCCAGAAATCCAATCCGCTGACTCTGCTCAGCATGTTTTTGCTCCGCTTCTACACTCCCTAGAACAGGTTCAGGACTATGGCGCATCGCTGCGATCACCCGTTGCTGCTCAAGGGCAATATCACCTCGATTCGTAACCATTACCTTCGGTGAGTCACCCGCAGCATCTGCCCTCTCTACCTCAAACTGAAGCAGGGCTGTCTGAGTCTGGGCATCTGAGAGAGTGAAGCGATCTTGTCCCTGCGCCTCAACTTGGAAGCCCTGATACTCATAGGCTTTTTCCTGAGTGCGGGCAAAGCCCCGATCAAAAACCTCCAGTGCCGCCCGGGCCATCCGTTGCTCCTGAATTGCCTGAGGTCTTGAGGATAGCCACTGTCCTGCCCTTTCGAGCCGCTTCCCAAAGGTTTCGATGGTTTCTTTCAGGGCATCCGGTCTTGATGCAATCCATTGCCCTCCTTTCTCTAAGCCATGCCCCATCGATTCAACCGTTTTGGTGAGACCTTCCTGAGCTGCATTCGACAGGGTTTGTGGCAAAGCTTTGAACTCCTCACTCTCTAATCCTTTGCGAAGCTGACCCATAGATTTAGTCGCTTGTTCTCCCAAATCTTCAGCCAATCGCTGGAAAAATTGGCGACTAGCTCCCTCTACCATCGCCGCACACTGCATCTGAATCACTTGGATTGCACCTAAAGACTGATTCGTTTTGGGTTCGGCAGTTTCTAATTGGGGCTTTATAGAGAAGTCGCCTGACTGACCAGGTTGAACGGAGGGTTCCTTCAATGGTGGGGCTGTATCAGCTTCGGGGGTGTCCTCAATCATTGGCTCCAGACCAAAACTATTCTCTGGAACGGCTTCTGCCTTCGGCATCTCACGCCACATCCAGACCTGCTCCTTGATCCAACCCTGAAGGGTCTCAGCTGCCTTAGGTGAAACCTGCTCTGGCATCTCAACGTAGCCATTTACTGCCGTCAAGAGCACGCTATCATCCTGCACTAAACTTAGGAAGTTCCCTTCCTGGTGAAGGTCAAGGTCACCTAAGCTGGCTTCGGTGAGAGAAGCCTGTCCATCAAGTGGGTCAATCAAAGCCTGAGCGATTTGCGCGATCGCATCTAAGTCCACAACTTCATCTAGCCCTATGCAAGGATCAATAATTGGGCTTTCAGGGTCAGGCGACAACTCCACAGGCGTAACGGCCTCAGCTGTTTGCTCCTGCTGAAAAACATTTACAGAAACTCCCCCGTCCCGCTCCTGCCGAAAGAGAATTTCATCTCCCTGCCGAATCTCAATCGCGGGCACTTTGTTTAGAGCGACTGAGCTTCTGGGATCTACAGGCTCAATCAATGCCGTCAGAATCATCTCAGCCCGGTCTTCGCTTAGCTCATGTCGTTGCTCTCCAGAAGCTAACTCACCCAATACAATTCGTCTACCCAGATAGATTTTGAGGGTCTCTTCGGTTGCGGTGGATTCAGCTAACGTTTGCATCAGCCTATCTTGAGCTGAGCCAGCGATCGGTTGAATCGTATCTATAGACGGACTAACCATTTCCATGAGATGAATCTCCTGAAGTGATTGGAGTAAGTAAGGCTTGAGAAAGCGGGGATGGAGCTAATCGCCCCAGTAACTGATCTAACTCGGCCATGACCTGGATGCGATTCACCACAATTTCACCCTTGATTAAAAACAGCGCCATCTGATCATCGAAGCGAACCTCAACGAAAGGCGGCTGATAGTTCACCGAACAGGGCCTGAGAAAAGTAATTTGCCCCCGCTCGCTACGGATAAACAGAACGTCATCAAAGAGAATATCCACCACGGCTGGGGTGTACCCAGACGGAAAAGGATGCTTCTGGCGATCGATCATTAAAGCATCCGTGATTTCAGGTTCTTGATTGAGGAGTGCGATCGCATCTTCAGACAGCGACCACTCATTCAGATTTGAAGTGTGCTTCATAAAATTTTTCAATAGAAATAGTTCAAGCTGCTCAATTGCTCAATGCGACAGAAACGACCGTAATGAGCAAATTCTAAAGAGAGGATGTGACCTCAATATGGAAGATTTGGGACAGTTGGGTCACATTAGTTGGTCATCAAATTAGCGGACATCATTCACAGCTTGGCCATAATTTCGACGTAGAGTAAGCACATATAGGCCAAACGTATGACTTCTGAACAGTGCTCTGCTGGTACCTGCTACGCCACTGGACTTCGTCAAAGTCTGCCGCGTCCCCTATTAAAGATCTCTGCCAGGATTCACAAACAGCCTGCCGCTCAAGGACAGGCCAGATCCTGTTGCATCCAGGTTCCTTTATTCAGGCCGCATTGGCTGGCTTTAGGAGAGGCCATGACTCAGTTTGTGAGCAAACGAGAAATTTCACAGCACCTTAAACTCAGCGATACAACCCTGAAACGGTATCGCCTGTCAGGGGTTTGGATTGAAGGTATTCATTGGATTCGCATCAATAGTCGCTGCACTCGGTACAACTTAGATCTAATTGACGATTGGATGCACAATATTCAAAATCCAGCAGCACACAAACGTGCTATTGAAAACCAACAAGCATCTCTACTAAGTTCTCAGAATCCCCAGAAGCTGAAGAACTCAAAAAAGTCAACCAATCGGTTATAGACTAAAACTCAGGGACATGGATTTGGTCAACTGGTTTTGCGTAAACTCGATCAATCATTGCCGCCGAATTCCCAACCCATTTAGCAATTTGGACACTGGCAATATTAGCTTCTCGGCAAAGGCTACAGAAAGTATGTCTTGTCTGATATGGGTTTCGATATTCTATCTCGGGTAGCTTAGCAAGGACAGATTGCCAGGCTCGACTCGTAAAGTTGTGCCAATCAATATGTTTCCCTTTTGGACTCGGAAAAACCAGCGCTTCTGAATCAGATTGCTCTTTACGCAGTGACTCCAACAACTCTGCTAACTGGCCATTGATCGGAAACTTTCTGCGCTCCTGTGTCTTCAGACCACTTTTTAAGACGAGGCCACGTTTGCCAGAGTAAATCAGTGCCTGTTCAAAGCTGATATGAGATGGAGTTATATGCTTCCATTGGAGTGCGACGGCTTCAGACGGGCGGCAACCAGTCAAAAACAAAAATTTAATGAGCGGAGTGTAGTGCTGGTAATATTTGTTGGTCGCAAATGCGTGAATGAGTTTATCTCGTTCTTCACGAGTAAAGGGGAAAATCTCTTCTTCTTCCGTGCTCGTTTTTTTGACCTTGACTTCACCAGATAACCCATCAAAAGGATTGGAGCCTAGCAAACCAGATTTCTTGGCCCATTTGCAGCTTGCCGACAAGTGCATCAGGATCCGCTTTGAGGAGCCAGCAGGCACATGAGCGCTTAACCAGTCAAAAATAGCCTGTGATTCAGCAGGAGAGTTATACGGGCAACGCTCAATATGGTTGGCTACCCAGTCATACATTCTGAGAGTGGCAGGAGATTTGCCGATTTTTCTCGCATCCGTATATCTAACCCAAATGTCTAATAGATCAATCGCTGGATCTATGAGTGAAGGTTCGGAATCTTCTGGTGTGAGAGGCGACTCAGGTTTATATCGTGTCAGATTTTCAGGTTGAAACTCTCCGTAGGCAATATCCCGTTCAATTTCTAGGGCCTTATCCTGTGCTTGCTTACGGTTGAAGGGAGTATCTCCCAGCCCTGTTGATAGAAAATGGCGCTTTCCTTCAACCGTAAAGACCAACTGAAGTCGATTATTGCTACTTCTGACTTGAACCGTCCCAGACCTAGCTTTTCGACGCTTTTTAGCTGGAGATGAGAGGACTTGAGCCATGTGGGTAGACCCTACAGTAGATAAATATCAGTTTAGCTCTCTTTATCTCAATCTTTATCTCAATCTTTATCTCAATCTGGCCCAATTCTTCCCAAAAAGCTCAAACTGTTTTCGTCCTCAGTCCCAAAAAGAACAGGTAAAGCCCCTAGCTAGCAAGGATTTTACTCGTTTCACATAAAAGCTGGTGACAAGACTCGAACTTGCGACCGGCTGATTACAAATCAGCTGCTCTACCAACTGAGCTACACCAGCAAACGTTTTCTAACTATAGCAGATTAGCATCAACTTAAATTACGATTCAACGTTAATCCAACGTTAAATAGTTGCCTACTCGACACGCACATAGGCTCTGACACGAAGAGAAGACGATACCAATATCAATCTTCTACTGGTGCAGACATAGGGGTACTTTGGGGCAATTTTTCAAGATGGACGTAACTGGACTCGAACCAGTGACCTCCACGATGTCAACGTGGCGCTCTAACCAACTGAGCTATACGTCCTAACGGACTTTCAAAGATAGCATGAAGCTCTCGATTAGTGCAAGCAGCTTCCATGTACCGAAATCGTTGCCGATTATGTATTCAATTTTACTCTATGCAATGCTCTGTAACATAAATTTGCTTGCACATTTTTTGCCAATTGAATTGGAACGTGAGATGTGAGCAGTTCCCCGGCTGAACGTTCAAACCTAACTAGCGAAGAAGCAGTAGACGTTATCCAATCTGAAGCAGGGGTTTGTTCAGCGGATTTTACGTATTGCGTCGTTTTTGAGCACGTTTGAGGTAAATATGCAAGCCTTGTTCTCACTGAAAATGTCTGGTAATATCCGGCCCTAGATGTGTGTTCTATGTAGAAGAAAAACTTTTTCTGTTTGTGTAAGTACGTAGAAACTAATGATAAACTCCAGTAAATTCCATCATTCCTCGTAATGACTTCAGTGGAATTACTTGGAAAGGCATCATTGCTCAGAATCATCAGCGGTGTGGCTCTGCTTATTCAATTAAATAAAACGATAAGCAGATAAGAGGTAGTTTTCAGAAATAATCTGTTCGATTAATCTTTGACGGCTTTTTATTCGGGCGTTACGATTGCAGATTTCGTAGTGTGTTAAGCACTGTCAGTTGCAATGTCGTCGTGTGACCAGGTGTGTGGAGTGAACTTATTAATACGTAAGGCCAGATTTGTCTGGCTATTTTTGGCAGGTCTGATACTGAGTCTGCTACTCGGCTATGCTCAGCAAGCGTCATTTCCGGCGGTTGCTCAGGAATCGCAGACCGCAACGTTGACGGTTGAGAATGTTGCAACGGCCAGCTTTACCCCTCCAGGTGGGACTCTTCAAACCGTGACATCCAATACCACAACGTTTACGGCAGTGGTGGAAGAGTCCGGCTTGCAAATTGTTAAGACCGCTGATCGGTCTGCCGCTGAGCCAGGTGACGTTGTCGTATATCGACTGCTGATCCGCAACACTGGCACTGTTCCTATCAATAATGTGACAGTGGAAGACGAACTGCCGCTCGGCTTGCGCTACGTTGAGGGTTCGGCACGGGGAGCGATTGGTGTAGAGGGCAATTCAGCCGAATTTGCGATCGCAGATCCCACTGCCACTGGACGCACACTGCAATTTGTTACGAATCAAACGCTGCTGCCGGATCAATCGATCTCGATTGCCTATGCTGCTTTGCTAACGCCTGACGCGATTCGAGGATCGGGCCGCAACTTGGCAGTGGCATCGGGTACGACACCGAACGGTCAGACCATCACCAGTAATACCGCCAGCCATCGCGTCTTCATTCGCCCCGGCATTTTGTCGGACTGCGGCACGATTGTGGGTCGGGTGTTTGTGGATAAGAACTTTGACGGACAGCAGCAGCCTGGTGAGGCGGGTGTGCCAAATGCGGTCATCTTTATGGACGATGGCAACCGGATTGTCACCGATGCCGACGGTCTGTTCTCGCTGGCTAACGTGATTGCCGGAAATCGCTCCGGCACATTGGATCTGACAAGCTTACCGGGATACACGCTGGCTCCAAATCTCTACTGGATTGAAGGCAATAGCCAGTCCCGTCTTGTTCGACTTCAGCCGGGTGGTTTGGCCCGGATGAACTTTGCCGTCACGCCTGCGTATGGGGAAGGACAGCAATAATGCGATATCTCATGAATGTCAAGTTAGGACTCTGGTTGCTCTCGTCAATCCTGGCGATCTTTGGCTCCCTCTCGGCGGCTTCTGCGCAGGAGGTGGCATCCGGCTCCGCTGAACCGCCTCGGCTGTCGGACTGGAAAAACGAGGCGGAGGCGTCGAATACGGCAGAGGATCTGTTGCGATCGCGCCAGATCACGCCCAGTGAGCCGCTGCCTGCGGAGGCAACCTTCAGCACCACAACTGAAGAATTGGGCTTTGATCCGGCTGAGGAGGAGGGATTTCATCTATCAACCACAGATGAGGTTGAACCCCAAACAGCTCAGCCAGTACTAGTTCCCCATCCGGCGACCAATCTCTTTGATCAGGAAACAGGCGGACGGGTGCTGTTTCCCGTGGGCGAACAGGCGACTCCCGCCAATCGGCAGCGGGATATCACAGGCAGCTCGACTGGAACTGGCATCGGCAACAGCACTAGCAATAACGATCTGTTCGAAGCGCCGTTCAACAATGCATTACCCGGTTCCTCTGATCCGTGGGGAGCGGGAGTGGATGAGATTACCGGGGAGCGCTTCCGACGGCCCGATGCGGGTGTCTCCGAACCAACGGCTTATGAGGGACTATTTGACTTACCGGATAATCCAGTCCTGCCAGCACCTGCGGCTCCTGGTGGGGAAGATAAAGGATTTCGCATCGAAGTTTATCCAATCGGGTTGGGTCGTGCGATCGCAAATGGCCGTTCTCTAGTTGAACTGGAAGGGATAGTGCTTGGCCCGGACGGGTCGCTGGTCTTAGAACCCGTGATCGTCACGCTGACGGCAACGGCAGGTGAATTTCCGGGAGCCGACCAGGAACCGGATCGACCGGGCTTCCAGGTGGTGGCGCGGCAGGGTCGCTTTGTGGCGGGTTTGCAGTCAAGTCTAGACGCGCAGCAGGTGCGGGTGCGAGCTGCGATCGCGCGCAATGATTTGCTGGACGCGCTGGAGTTAGACGAAGAGGAATTCCGCGAGCTGTATGAAGACGATCGCTTCAGTACGGGGCTGTATGAGAATGAGTACGCTACGCCGACAGCGGTTGCGCCGGGATTAGAAGCGTTTACGCAGGTTGAGTTTGTCACCGAGCTGCGGCCTACGCTGCTAGCGGGTACGGTCAACCTGCGGATTGGTGAAGCGGGTACGGACTACTGGGGCAGCTTCCGCGAGTTTCTCAATCCGGATGAACTGGATGATGGCGTCGCGTTTGACCTGTCCTCTGCCGTTTTTGGCATTGGCTCCATTGGCGAATGGCAGTTCCTGGCCGCCTACAACAGCGAGCGGACGCTGAACGAAACCTGCGACGGTGGCGATCGGCTGTTCCGCGATACTCAGTTCTGTGAAGATCAGTATCCGGTCTATGGCGACAGCTCAACCGTGGATACGCTGACGCCATCCCAGGACAGCTTGTTTATCCGCTTCCAGCGGGATTCGCTTACTCCTGGGGCCGAGCCGGACTTCTTCATGTGGGGCGACTACGGCACCAGCGAGTTTTCCCGCGCCTCACAGTTGTTCACGGCTACGAGTCGGAATCTGCACGGCTTCAAGGCTAACTACAGTCTGGGCAATCTCCAGCTTACGGCGCTATACGCTGACAACGTAGACGGATTCCAGCGGGACACGATTCCACCCGATGGCACCAGCGGTTACTACTTTGTCTCGCGCCGACTGGTGATTCCGGGCAGTGAACAGGTCTTTATTGAGTTTGAGGAACTGGGCCGTCCCGGCGTAGTGGTGGAGCGGGAACGACTCCAGCGGGGGCCAGATTACGAAATTGACTATGACCGGGGCGCAATTATGTTCCGGGATCCCATTCAAGCCACCGAGTTTGACATTTTTGGTAACTCCCTGGTGCGCCGAATTGTTGTCACCTACCAGTATGAAGGCGGCGGCGGCGGCGACTCCGACCTGATAGCGGGCCGCCTTCAGTACAACCTGGCCTATGGGTTTGACCGACCGAGCTGGGTGGGCGTCAGCTACTTAAATGAAGACCAAGGCGATCAGGACTTTGAGCTGTTTGGCTTCGACTTCCTGCTGCCGATTGGTGATGTAGCCTTCATCGAAGGGGAATATGCCCACTCTGACCACACCTCACTGACGTTTGGCGATGTTTCTGGCAATGCCTATCGTCTAGAGGCCAGCGCTAATTTCAATGAGGTCATTGCCCTGCGCGCCTACTATCGGACGGTGGATGAAACCTTTGCTAACGATTCCACGTTCAGCTTTACGCCGGGGCAAACCCGGATCGGTGGAGCGCTGTCAGCAGCGGTTACGTCCACCACACGGGTCAATCTCCAGTACGACTTCGAGGAAAATTTCGGCATTGCACCGCTGGTAATTACGGATTTAGACACGCTGCTCAATCCGGGCTTACAGCCAATCCCCGGTTCAGCGGTTGACAATACGCTGAGTACCTTCCGAGTTGGGGTTCAGCAGGAAATTGGTCGAGCCATCTTCAACTTGAGCTATGTGGATCGCGATCGCAATGATCGCATCGCACCCGAATCCGCACTGGATACCAGTTCTAGTCAGCTCGTTTCTCAGTTAACGGTGCCGCTGGCGGAACGACTAACGTTCCAGGCGCTGAATGCACTCAGCCTTAGCGATGGCGAAGACCCACTGTACCCCGATCGCACCGCTTTGGGCTTAAACTGGGCGGCATTCCCCGGCGTCAATCTGCGGTTAACGCAGCAGTTCCTCTACGGCGATTCGTTTGATGATACGTCAATCACCAGCTTAGATACCGTAATTGAGCAGGAGCTGGATGAAAATACGACACTGCGCAATCGCTACTCAATTATTGGTGGTATCAACGGCATTCGCGCTCAGTCTGCTTTGGGGCTGAATCACGCCTGGGTGGTTGCTCCGGGCCTGCGCCTGAATCTGGGCTATGAGCGAATTAGCGGTGATATTTTTGCCGACACGGCTGTGGGGCAGCAGTATCGACAGCCTTATACTGTGGCGCAAAGCTCTGGCGTCTTAGGGCTTCAGGAGGCGGACAGCTACAGCATCGGCCTTGACTATACTGATGACCCAGATTTCAAAGCCAGTGCGCGGTTTGAGCATCGGGACTCGGAAGCGGGCGACAATACGGTCTGGTATGCGGCGGCAGCGGGACGCTTGACGCCGGAGCTGACGGTGCTGGCTCGCTATCAACAGTCCAATTTCTCGAACCAAATTCTGACCGGACTGCTGAGCGATACGTCCACGCTGCGGGTCGGTCTGGCTTACCGCGATCCGGACAGTGACGCATTCAACGCTCTACTGCGCTACGACTATCGGCGCAATCCGGGTACCACACCTGATTCGATTCTGGTGGATTCCGGTCGCGGTTCAGAGGATCACACCTTCGGGCTAGAGGCCATCTATGCACCGACCTGGCGCTGGGAGTTCTATGGCAAGTATGCCCTGCGCTACACCAACTCGTTTATCGCC
This sequence comes from Thainema salinarum CENA647, assembly GCF_057732415.1. Taxonomy (NCBI): domain Bacteria; kingdom Bacillati; phylum Cyanobacteriota; class Cyanophyceae; order Leptolyngbyales; family Leptolyngbyaceae; genus Thainema; species Thainema salinarum. The sequence goes on along the minus strand of NZ_JBYJZJ010000022.1, from coordinate 2,975,138 downwards.
GATGATTTGACGGTTTCCAATGCGATTCACCTGGCGCAGGGCCGGGTGGCCTATCGCCTGGGCTATCGCTGGGATGTAGCGGGCGACGTGCGCTGGATTGGTCAAACCGATTCGGGCTTCAACGAAACCGGATTTGCGCTAGAGCTGGGCTACTATGTGACGCCGGATCTACGGCTGGGCGTTGGCTATAGCTTTGGTGCAGTCGATGATGATGGCTTTGAAGGCTATCGCTCCGATGGTGGGCCATATCTGGCGGTCAATCTGAAGGTGAATGAGCTGCTCCAGCGCTTTGGTGCACCGGATATTTCACCGGAACAGCTTCAGGAAACAGTGATTGAAGCCGACGCAGGCGTGGCGGATGAGGATGAAGCCGATGTCTCAGCCGAGGCAGAGCCTACTGATGTTAGTTCATCGACGGCTGGTTCGGCGGCTGATGCCCTGGCGTTTGCGTCTCATTCGGGACTAGAAGCTGATTTGGAGTCAAAGCAGGCACTCAAACTTGGGCTAGGGGAGGAGTAAAGGATCAGCATGAACTCAAAGGCATCGATATCGAAGCGCAAAGTTAGCATTCATTCCCTAGGCTGGGCCGTTGTACCCACTCTGCTGCTGACCGCCAGTCCGACGCTGAGTCAGGCTGATGCGGAGTCTGACTCCGTTGCAGTCGAAACCGTTCCGGTGCAGGCAATTGTCAACAGCGATCAGGATACGGTAACCCCCGATAGCGGTTTGACGCTACGTGAAGCAATTCTCCTGGCCAACGGTGAACTTGCGATCGCAGATCTGAGTCCCGCCGAACAGGCCCAAGTTGAAGCATTAGCTCCCAGCGCTACTTCGCAGATTGGCTTTAATTTACCTACCGATCAAACCGTCATTCAGCTTCAGGAAATGCTGCCGCCGTTAGCCTCGCCTGGACTCGTACTGGATGGTACAACGCAAGCGGGGTATGACGCCGAGACCTCTGCGATCGCAGAAGTGGATATGCCGATTCCACTAGTCAGCATCACGCCTGCGGCAGGTCAGGAGGTACTGCGGGGGTTAACGATTGTGACCGATGGCGTCACAGTTAGAGGATTGAGCCTCTACGGCTTCACCTCCACAATTGGCCGCACTGCGACTACGCCACCCGCTGATATCTTCATCGCTCACCCCGATCCCCCACCGGATACCCGTGATCAGCAGCCTCCGGCCCGGTCGTTTGCGTTCATTAATGAGCGAGACATCCCGCCCCAGGACGTCACCATTGAAAATAACTGGCTGGGCATTATGGCCGATGGTGATTTCCCAGCCCAACCGTCTTCGTTTGGTGTTTACGTCTTCAATAGCCAGGGCGCGACGATCCGCAATAACTTTATCGCCAACCACGAAGGCAGCGGCATTATTACCTCGGTACGGGCACAAAATTTAGAGGTAATCAATAACGCCATTGTCGGCAACGGCATTGCCGGAATGCCCGACGGCATTCGCTTGGAAGGCGACATCAGCGACTCGCTGATTCAGGGCAACGTGATTTGCGGCAGCGATGGCAGCGGTATCTATGCCTTCAAGCCTGATGGTTCCGTGGAGATTCGCGAAAACGACATCAAGTACAACGGTCGCCGCCTGCGTCGCGCTGCCGTATATCTGATGGGCGACAACCACCAGGTTTTAAACAATGCGATTACCTATCAGACAGGTTCCGGAGTTGCGATCGCAGCCTACCCGCCCAGCATCGGCAACGTCATTCAGGGCAACCAGTTCCTCGGCAACGAAGGGCTGAGTATTGACCTGGTCATGTTTAACGCCACGGGTGTGCAGGAATACGCCTGGGGCGACGGCCCCAATCCGCCGCGTAATTCGGTAAACCGCCGCCAGGACACAGGCAATGCCGCTATCAATTCGCCTCAGCTACAGCTCGATGAGGCAGCGGCAGCAGGTGGCTTAGTGACGCTGCAAGGGGAAGCCGCACCGGATGCCGATGTCGTGATTTACCGCGTTGCGCCTGCCTTTGATCCACCGACTAACCGCTTTCCCGGCTATGGCGATCTGCTAGAGCCAATTGCATCTGTAAAAGCTGATGCTGATGGTTTATTTTCCACTACAGCGGAACTGGAACCAGGCGATCTGATTAGTGCGATCGCAACCCTGCCCGAATATGGCACCTCAGAACCCTCGCCCTTTGTCGCCATCGGCAATGTGGGGACTCCTGTTCCAGCGACGCCCGAGATTCCTCAGTGCGTCACAGCCCCTGAGCCTGAGCCAGAACCACCCCCGGCTCCCGAACCGCTGGTGCTCAACGTGCCGCGCAATGTCCACTTTGCCCTCGATCAAGCCACTCTCAGTCCGGAAAGCCAGGCCGTGCTGGACGAAATTGCAGCAGTCCTGCTGGAATATCCGTTTATTACGGTTGAACTGCAAGGCCACACCGATCCGCGAGCCAGCTATCAGTACAACTTGGATCTCTCCAACCGACGCGCTCTGGCTGTGCGTAATTACCTCCTGTCCCAAGGCGTCGCCAACGAGCGGATGACAATTCGCGCCCTCAGTGAATCTCAGCGCGCCACTACGGGTGATAGCGTGGTTGATTACGCTCGCGATCGCAGAGTCGAAGTCATCTTCCGCGACCTGCGCGGCCTCGATATTGTCTTTGAGCGCCAAGAAGGCGACCTGCAAATTGAAGGTCAATAGAGTTGCGCGTACTAGCACTTTATTTCGCTGTTCTCTGAAGTCTCAAGTCTCTAGTTTCTAAATCTGAATTGGATTGAACTCATGGGTTTGCCATTCCGAACGTCACAACTCGCATCTATTGCGTCACAGCCGTCTTCGACCCGCCAGCCTAGCTCACTCTCATTACACAAGACGACGAGCCGTTCTGGTCGATTTAGCTGGTCGCGCTTTCTACGCAGTCTTGTACTCGTTGTGATTTTTGCGATCGCAACGTTTGGCTATGCACCTCCATCCCGTGCTCAGGCTACGGCTCCATTTAACTGTGATGGAACGTTATACATTACGAACGCTCCGACCGATCAAGATCCAACTCGTTTAGATTTTTTAGATACTAGCGGCGATTTTGACATCGATCCCGTTTTGAATCAAACGCCACCTTCATTTACTTATAACGCAGCTGGTTTCCGTCCCCAAGATGGCTTTATCTATGCCATTCGCCCCAATAACCGGGGCCTTCCCGCCCCTGCTGCTGCTACACAACCTCGCTCAACCATCTATCGAATTGATAGTACAGGTGCAGTAACCTCACTAGGCGTACCACCAGGCATTACTAATGCCGATTATTTTGCTGGGGATGTTGGACCAAACGGTACGCTTTACGTCTATGCTCCGGTTCAGATCACAGCAGGCAGTGCACCATCAGGATTATTAACAGAAATAGATGTAACGACAGCTCCGCCAACTGTAATCGACTCTTTTACGGTTCAACGTACGGATAACAGCAATGTCCCAGAATTATTCGATGTTGCCTTTAACCCTGAAGATGGTCAACTTTATGGTTTTGATCGGCAAGAAGGCGATATTGTCCGAATTGATGTCAATACTCCGATAGCTCCTGGCGTACTTGGTGCAGTGCCACTTGCCGCAACTGGTAATGCCCCCGGTACAGAAATTGTTGGAGGAACATTTTTTGATGCCTTCGGACGGATATTTCTCTATGCAAATAATGGCCAGCTCTACAGAGGGCAAGTTGAGCCTGGCAACAACTTCATTCAATTTGAATTACTTTCTAGTCCACCAGGGGTCGGCAATAACGATGGTGCATCTTGTCCTTATGCCCCTCTAGTTGAGAAAACAGCATCCAGTACCGTTGTACAAGCTGGAGACATTGTCACTTATACATACAGCTTTACAAACTCTAATTTTGTTGACTTACAGAACGTCACATTCACTGATACGCTGCTGACAAATGGTGCGACAGACGGTCGGACATTCGTTCCAGGATCGCTGCAAACTATCAGCGGCAATATCTTAAATGGCACAACGACAAACAACTATGGTGTGGGTGCCGATGCCAATAATCTTGTGATTAACGGCATTACTTTATCTCCTGGCACAACAGGTGCGTTTTCGGTAGATGTGCAAATTGCTCCTGGCACACCAGCAGGTACCTTCGAAAATCAAGCTGTTGTTGAAACAACAACGGCTACTATCATTCCGCCTGGTGGTGGCCCACCGACGCAAATCAATCCTCGCATCGTAGCCCGAACCGATAATCCGAACACACCCGATAATTTTCCAGACCCCACCCCAATTGACACAACACCCTCTGCAACGGGGGCAATCGGTATTGCCAAACGGGCTGGTCAACCTGCGGTTAACAGCGACGGTACGATTGATATTCAGTACTCGCTGATCGTTGAGAACTTGGGATCAGTCACAGTCAACAATGTCCAAATTACGGAAGACTTTACCCAAGAAACCTTTATCTCTCCAGCCACGTTTGAGATTAGTCAGTCTCCTCGAAGTGTGGATGGATTAACTCCGAATCCGAATTTTGCTGGAACACCGGCTAATCCAAACCTGCTGCAAGGTAATGACTCATTAGCCCCTGGAGAGATTGGTTCTGTTTTCTTCATTGTGCGGGTCACACCCAATGGTAATTATGGCCCCTACAACAATACTGCGATCGCAACTGGCACCGATCCGAGTGGTAATCCAGTTACCGATCAATCAAACGATGGACAAGAGCCAGACCCCAATAACAACGGTAATCCTGGCGATCCAAATGAGAATACACCGACCGTTGTTACGCCACAGATTGCAGACTTAGCAGTTGAAAAAGGAGTCGACAATCCAGATCCCAACATTGGCGATACGATTACCTACACCATTACCCTGCGTAACTTGGGGCCAAGTGATACAACCAACGTCACGGTTCAAGAAGACCTGCCCGCTGGTTTTACGGCAACCGCTCCGGCGGGGACAACCTACAATGCAGCAACGGGAGTATGGTCTGTTCCAGATCTAGATGCAGGTCAGTTTGTTGTCCTAACCCTCCAGGGAACCTTCGACGGTACGCCGTTTGAAAATGTCGCTGAAATTACAGGTTCGAGTGTGCCTGACCCGAATCTAGCCAACAACATATCAAGGGTTCAAGTTCCATCTGTAACCGCAGATTTATCGTTGGAAAAAACGCTAGTTGACACCGACGAAATTGCAGTTGGCGATGTGATTACCTTTGAGATTGAGCTGACTAACAGTGGCCCTGATACGGCAACTAATATTCAAATTGCCGATGATTTTCCAGATGGATTTGAGTTTGTCGAAGCTCGACCAGCGACAGGAACCTACGATGAAACAACCAATATCTGGTCAATTGCCAGTTTGGCTAGCGGAGAAAGCACCTCTCTACTATTAACTGGGCGACTCACGGCTGATTCTGTCACCAACGTGGCCGAAGTTTCGAGTGTTGACCAAACGGATCCGGATTCGACACCGAACAACCGCGATCCGAATGAGGATGATTACGGCACGATTACCGTCAGTATTTCGCCTGATTTGATTTTGCAGAAGCGAATTACAGCGCTGGTTCAAGATGGGGCGGTAACTCGCTTTACTCAACCCGTCGCTAATCCGGTGCGGCCTGGATTTGTGGGTGAGGTGTCGTTACCTCCATCGGCTCAGGTCACTAGTCAAGACGTGGTGGAATACACCATCTATTACTTAGCGAGTGGCACAACGGCCAATAATGTCCAGATTTGTGACGCCATTCCCGTTGGAACCTCCTATGTTGCTAACACTCTGTCAACCGCATCGGGGACTGCAAATCCCACTCAGCTCAGCGATGCTAATGATGGAGATGGAGGACAGTTTTTGCCTGAGTTAACGCCTGCACCTCAGCCTTGTGCAAATAGCATGAATCCCAATGGTTCGGTACTAGTTAATGTCGGTAATATTCCAGCCGGACAATCTGGGTTTATTCGGTTTAGCAGCCAAGTTGATTAAGTTCAGCAGCTAAACACCACAAAAGGGGAGCACCAAGTGCTCCCCTTTTGTGATCGATCTAATCATGCCATCGCCATAATTTTTTGGGTCATCTGGTCGAGGCATCAGCTCAGCAGTTTTGGGTGCGGATCTGTTTCAGCAAGTCATAAAACGGCTGCCAGTTGTCGTCTACCGCAATCGGTTCCCAAACCGCTTCAATTTCTGGACGAACTAAAACAGTCATTGGATTATGACGTTCGAGTCGCTGTGCTACTTCATCCATTTCATCATTTGTAAGATGGGCGAGACAGTGCTGATAGAGCAAACGCCACTGGTCGAGGCATTGAGCCGCCGCTGGATCAGACTGTTCCATCACAGCAGGGAAGATCGACTGTGCATCCTCGCGCCACTGGGGCAAAAACTGCTGACGGAGCTGAGCAAAAAACTCGTGGTAGCCCACTTCCGTTTCACTTAGCAGCCGCAGTGTCGATTCGAGCAGTTCATCGGCCATTTCAATCGGCAGATGGTCGTAGCCCAAGTCACCAAAGCCTAGACGGTTCAGCATTCGCTGTTGGTAGGTGGCGCGATATCGATCCTCGTAACCTTCCAGTCCAGCCTCTAGATTGGCAGCTGGAATCACCATTTTGAGCGGGATTTGCAGCTTCTCCAGGTTCCAGCGGCACATCAGCGGCTGATTGCCGTAGCGATAGCGCCCCATGTAGTCAAAATAAGCCGCAGTAAAGCGCGGGTCATAGGTATTAATAAACGCATAGGGGCCGTAGTCAAAGCTTTCGCCCGTAATGGACATATTGTCTGTGTTTAGCACCGCATGGCAAAAGCCAACGGACATCCACTGTGCGACTAAGTCGGCCATTCGCTCAACCAGTTCAGCGTAAAAGCGGGCATAGCAATCTGGATCGCCCAGTAAATGAGGATAGTACTGCTCAATTACGTGGTCGAGCAGAATTTGCACCAGGTCTTTGCGCCCGTAGTAGTGCAACCGCTCAAATGTGCCAAAGCGGATGTGCGATCGCGAAAATCGCACCATAACCGAAGACCGGGTTGGCGAGGGTTCATCGCCACGCCAGAGGGATTCGCCCGTTTCGATCAAACTTAAACAGCGGGAGGTGCGTACGCCTTGATAGTGCAGCGCTTCGGCGGCCAGAACTTCCCGCACGCCACCTTTCAGCGTCAAGCGGCCATCGGCAGTCCGCGAGTAAGGTGTGCGCCCGGAACCCTTGGTGCCAAAGTCATACAGCTCGCCATCAACGCCGCGCACTTGACCATAAATGAAGCCTCGACCGTCGCCCAGGAATGGGTTATATTCGCCAAACTGGTGGCCGTGATAGCGCAGCGCGAGAAAAGGACGAATCGCTTCGAATTTGCCAAACGCGCCGATAAAATGCTCGTCTTTTACCTGCTGCGGATCGAGACCAATTTGCGACAGCAGGTCATCATTGCGAAAGCGGAGCTGATGCTGCGGAAATTCTGCCGCGTCAACGATGTCATAGTAGTCATCGCCGAGAATTTCGAGCGCGGGTTCGTAGTCAAGCTGATGCAGAAAGGGATTGTGAGTCATAGGGTTGTGTTTGGATGTCAGTCTTGGGTAGGGGCAGGTTTTGACGAATCGTTTCGATTGAGTTGCAAAATTGAATAGCTAAACCTGCCCCTACAGGTGCGATCGCATTCCATCAATCGCATTCCATCAACCGCATCACATCAATCGCATTTAATAGACTTTAATTGGAAATAAAGTTTTTGGGATTGGAAATTGTTTTGTAGCGCGGCGAAGCCGCGCTACAAAACAATTTCCGATAAAGTCTAATAAAACAGCCCTACAGCCTACGACTGAGAGAGTCGCTGTACTGATTTACCACCAAGCAGTTGATCGGCTTCCATAAGCAGGGCGGGAATTTGGTCGGCGTGGGGGCTGCGGGCGAGGCAGTGACTGAGATCTAATTGGTGAACATTTTTAGCAGGTTGACCGGGAAACCAGTGGCCGCCATTGCCCAGCAGGTTGTAGCGCATCTGAGCGTACTCCGTCATGTCAAAGGCAAGGGCCAAATTTCGCAGCCAGAGAATGGCGGGAATATTGATGCCGTTGGGCGTATTTTCCGGATCGGGTAAACCTTGATGCCAACTGCGGAGCCAGTCGCGTCCCAAGGCTGCGATCGCAGTTTCTTCTAATCGTTCTAAAATCGGCGGCAATACCTGATCTACCTGATCTAAAAGCGGTACAGCCTTTAAGTGCTCATCAAAATCCGTGGGTCGCGCTGCGCCGACGCTGAGGGTGTGAACCTGGGGATGGCTGAGGCAGAACAGGTCGTTGAACACCATTGGGCTGAGCGGACGACAGAGATCCACTAGCTTTTGGGGCGGATTGTAGAGCTTGCCGCCTTTATCGGAAGGACTGATGATAAAGACGCCCATGTCGTGTTCGGTTGCGGCTGCGATCGCAGGCCAGTTGAACTGGTTGATGTAGTACCAGTGCAGATTCACGTAGTCGAACTGATCGCTGCGAATTGCATCCACAATCACCCACGTGGGGCCGTGGGTGGAAAAGCCAATGTGTCGTACTTTGCCCTCGGCCTGAAGCTGGCGGGCTATGTCGATGCAGCCGCCGGGACGCAGACTCCACTCTAGAATTTCATCCGTATTAATGCCGTGCAGTCCCAGGAGATCTACATAATCCAACCGCAAATTTTGCAGCGATTGCTCGAAGGTTTGGCGAAACTCTTTGGGATCAGGCTTAGGACTGACTTTGGTTTGAACGATGATTTGATCCCTGGGAAACTTGGGCAGAATTTGACCAAGCTGAACTTCAGATGTGCCGTAGCCACGGGCGGTTTCGATATGATTGATCCCGACCTCGAAAGCGCGGTGAATTGTCGCTTCTAAATTCTGCTGATTCTGCTTGGAAATCTGCCGACGGGGAACATCTTTCCATGAATGCTGGTAGCGCATCCCCCCACAGGAAAACACGGGCATCTGCAACTCCGTGCGGCCAAATCGTCGATACTGCATCATGAAGATTGGGTTCGTCTTTTAGGTTTCTTTACAGTGTAGACCGCAGACCCAATGCATTACCGAAAGTCGCATTCATCCAGACAAAAGCGATCGCACATGCGGACAGGAGAATCGGGGCGTCCCTGCATGGGGCACTGCTGATTGGTGCAGAAGAGGCAATCGGCCTGAATTGGACGCAGCAGCTGATGCGTGGCGTAGAGATAGATGTCTTGGTTGATATATCCCTGCGCTTCCAGTTCTGAAATGGAGTCGCTGATCAGAATGGCCGTATGAATGCCCAAGTGCTGACGGGCAGCGTTGATGTTGGCCAGCACTTGGCTAAAGCGCTGACTGCTGTCGTGAATCTTAATCAGCACCCGCTGCGGCTGATTTTGAAAGCAGGGCGGCGATTCCTGAGCAAAGTAATCCTGATACTGTAGCGTGTAGGTGCCGTCGGAGTAATGGCGGGTGCGAATGCGGCGGTGGAACAGGACATCCGGTTCTCCCAGGTCATCCAGCACATACCACCAGGATTTATGCCAAGCGGCTTCCGGTAAATGCAAAATCGTGGCAATTTGTTCATGGGAAAATCCGGATGCGGCCAGGATTGCTTCAACCTGCGATCGCACAATATTGCGGCCCAGTGTCTGCGTGGGCGACTGGCAGCGCGTCACCTGCTGGTAATCTACCGTGGAGCAGCAGGCCGCCTGAGCTGATGGAGCGGTATGTACCGTGTCAGCTAGAACGCAGTTGACTACGTCATAGTGCAGCACTCCGTCAATCACCTGGGCATGGGAAACAGGCACGCCTAGGGTGGCTCGAATATGTCCCACTCGATGCGCTGGAGCCACCTGCGGATAGCAATCGACAAACAGCGATCGCAACGTCGCCTCATCTGCGATCGCAAGTGCCAGCACGATCCGCTCTCGCAGCTCGGCGGCATCGACGGGCGACTCATCAATGGCAGACAGAGGGTGGGGCTGGCGTTGGGGCTGAGCAGTCCAAGATACCGGATAAACCATAAGCGCCTGATGCGTAGCGGTTGATTGCGGTGAATTGCAGTTGCGATCGCAAAATGAACTTGCTAATAGCGCAAGCCTTGCCTTCATCTTGCGGCAATCTCAGCGATTCGCGATGCGACTTGTGACAAAGCGTTGAATTCTCATACAAATCCTTGTAGCTCCACTGAGAGAATTTACAAACGTTCAAATAACACAACATAACTTTGCTTTAAATCGAGCCAAGGTGCAATCGCAATTTAGAATTTGATGCTGAGTTCTGATATTGGATTCTAATTCTGGACGTTGTAATTATTCATTTAAGTTGTGTTGACCTACGAAAATTCACAGGGATAGTTTTCCTATTGTTTGAAAATCATTGTTTTCAAAATGGTGAAATCACTTAGAAAATCACTGAACCGACATGCAATGACTTCGCAGTTTCGGCTTGCCCAATCTAAAACCTAGTGGTTTGCCAACGTTGTTTTGGTGGGTTTTGATGGTTGATATGTCGCGCTTTGCGCGACATATCAACCATCAAAACTGATTTAACACAGCACTAGTTGGTTTAGCAACCGAATTTTTTCCTGAGATAAATTAAGTCATCAACTTGAGTTTGGCTATATGTAAAGAATTACGTCATCAAGTTGAGACTTACGGAGGGTCGGGCAATCTGAAAATAGTCAGCAAGTAATCAAATTCAGTTTTGATTCATGAGTTGATTTAGTGCTCTTGCTCCCATAACAGGCTGAGCTAAACATCGTCTATTTTTTTAGTTTTGTAACACAGTTATTACCTCATCGCGGTTGGATTAAGCTTTGGAGTTGAGTTTATGCATACCCTGAATCATACAATTGAGCGCTCCGTCTTAGACGCAGATGGTCGCTATCTCAATGCTCAAGAACTTTACCCATTAGAGCAATATCTCAAGAGCTACAATCAGCGGCTAGAAACCTATGCCTTGCTAAGAGAAAAAAGCGATGCCTTAGTGTTACAAGCCCTGCGGAAATTAGCTCAAGTTTATCCAGAACTGATTCAAAAGCACGGCAAGCGCTGTAAATACGATATGGCAGAAGTGTTACGCTATGCAGCCCTGTCTGTGCTGAGAGATGACGAGATGTTTTTCAAGGAAGCAATGGTGTCTTGGTTAGATACCATCTTGGTTGCCCACCACAAACAGGAGCAGTGCATTAAAGCGTATCAGTATCTGGAAGATGCAATCGCAACTACGCTGCCGCCTACCGATGCCACCCTCGTTCGCCCCTATATCGAGGTTGTGCTGATGACCCTAAAGTCCCACGCTTAAGTTGTTAATTAGACGCAGTTTCAACAAGATTAGGAAGTTGAATATGAAGGAATATGATAATTCAATTACCTTAAATAATCGTTCATCCCGCGAAGAACGGGAATCTGCCCTGTACCAGATTTACACCCAAATCTTAGGCCGCCAACCCTATCAGTATGAGCGTAAAATTTTAGCCGATGCAGAAAAGGATTTCTTGCAGGGTAAAAGTAGCGTTAAGCGCTTCCTAAAATGCCTTGGCCACTCTGAAATTTATCTAGACTCTTACTATCACAATTCATCCAACCTCAAGTTTTTAGACTGGTGCTTTAAGCACTTTATGGGTCGCGCTCCTCAAGATGAACAAGAAGTTCAATACTACTGTGATATTCTGATGCGTTCAGGCGTTAAAGAACTCATTACTGTGCTGCTAGACTCAGAAGAATATCGGAAGGTATTTGGCAACTTTACGGTGCCTCACACATACGAACAAAGCCACTATGCTTCACCAAAAGCCTATTGGGAGACCAATATCTTGACCCACGAACATTTCAGTCAACGGGAGCGGGTCATTCCAACGATGTATTGGCATTCCCTGGGGCTCAACTGTGATGCGGGCGTTTGCCATCCAGAAGTCGATGGTGAATTTGCCCATACAAATCAATCGCCCAGTGCAGCTTCCGACGAGATGATGCCAGACGAGCTAATGGAATTTTTGAAGGCTTTAGGCCCCGCTCAAGCACGTCAGCTCATTGCCTCCATGACGCCAAAACAAAAGCAGGCGCTTTATCAGGCGATTCATTAATTTAGACTTAGTTAGATTCGGTATGGACAGTGTATTTTGTCACCGTGACTGGTGACAAAATACACTTTTTTGTTTTTCTACGAGCAGCATCGTACGGTGTAACGTGACACATGATGCCTCTTCTACATCTTCAGTTTCTACAGCAATCTTCAGTTGATTATGAACAGGCCGCCCCGCTGGGGTGGCCTGTTCATAATCAATTCAGTTCACTAGCTATTTAGTAGAGCTACAGATAGTTTGTCTTTGTGGTCTATCCTGCAGAAGGAAGCAAACCATACGTCTGATTCGTTTAGCACCCAAAGTTGAGTCCAGCAAATGTCCATTTCATCACGGATGCAGGCTGTTCAGTCACCGATTATTCCCATCGTAGGTGAGCTAATTCGCCAGCATCCCGGCACAATTTCACTGGGTCAGGGCGTCGTCTCCTACCCACCACCGCCGGAAAGCATTGTCATGCTGCAAAGCTTTGCCGCTAACCCCGCCAACCATATTTACAAAGCCGTCGAAGGGATTCCGCCACTGCTGGAGGTGATTCGCGCCAAACTGGAAACCGATAACGGCATGGTTCTGACCAACGACCAGCGCATTGTGGTGACCGCAGGCAGCAACATGGCGTTTATGAATGCGGTGCTGGCGATCGCATCTCCTGGTGATGAAATTATTCTGCAAACGCCCTACTACTTCAATCACGAAATGGCGATCGCAATTGCGGGTTGCCGAGCCGTCTGCGTACCAACCAATGAGCAGTACCAGTTGCAGCTAGATGCGATCGCACGGGCCATCACCCCTCAAACCCGCGCCATCATTACCATTTCGCCCAACAACCCGACGGGTGCTGTTTATCCAGCAGCCGACCTACAGGCCGTAAATGATCTCTGCCGCGATCGCGGACTGTATCATATCAGCGATGAAGCTTACGAATACTTCACTTACGATGGTGTAACCCACGTTTCGCCCGGTCGCTTTGCCGATAGCCAAGACTTTACGATCTCGCTGTTTAGCCTATCGAAAGCATACGGATTTGCCAGCTGGCGAATCGGCTACATGGTAATTCCGGCTCACCTGTTCGATGCGGTGAAGAAAATTCAGGACACGATTCTGATTTGTCCACCCGTTGTCTCGCAGTATGCTGCCTTGGGCGCTCTGAAGGTGGGACGGCAGTACTGTTGCGATCGCATTGCTCCTTTGAATGCAATCCGTCAGCAAATTCTTGCCTCGCTGCAACCGCTAGTGGAGCAAGGGATCTGTACAGTTGCTCCGGCTCAAGGTGCATTTTATCTATTTATTCGAGTTCATACTCAGTTGGACGCAATGGCACTAACCGAGTACCTAATTCGTGAACATCACGTCGCGGTCATTCCAGGAACAACCTTCGGCATGGATCACGGTTGCTACATCCGAGTCGCCTACGGCGCATTAGAGGCCAACACGCTACTGAGCGGATTAGATCGCCTGATCACCGGACTGAAGGGCGTCGCTTAATTTGAGTACAAAATTCAATAGACTTTATCGGAAATTGTTTTGTAGCGCGGCGGAGCCGCGCTACAAAACAATTTCCAACCCCAAAAACTTTATTTCCAATAAAGTCTAATATTTAACCCAGACGTCTAAACGTTTTCAGAGTTTTCCAACGTCCTAATCAATGTGACTACTGTTATAACAACTCAAGTTCACACATGAAGAGGGTTAAAATTATGTTAAGTATTTATGATTGTCGCCTTAATGTCATTGAGCATGCCGATTGCGCTGTTGGGTCTAGCAAGTTTCACATCATGGTTCATTAGCATGCTGGCAGGTGGCGGTAGTCCGTTCATCCTGATTCCACTCGTTAATTTTTGGTATGGAGCTGAGTCGGTTGCGCCCGTGATTACGACCGGGATGATGCTGGGCAACATGCAGCGAATCGGCATGTTCTGGCAGCATATTGATTGGACAGTGACTCGCTGGTACGCACCGGGAGCATTAGTTGGCGCGATTTTGGGAGCCTATGCGTTTACCAAAATCCAGCTCGAATGGATGCAGATTCTGTTGGGGATCGCGTTGTTACTGGTTGGCGTCAATCACTGGCTCCGACAGGCTAAACCACCCCTATCGGTGAAGGCGTGGCAATTTCTGCCAATTGGCTTTTTATATGCATTTGGCTCTGGCTTGGTGGGCAGCACTGGCCCAGTGATGAACCCGGTTTATCTTAACTATGGCTTGGTCAAGGAAGAGATGATCGCAACCAAGGCAGTCAATGTGGTGATGGTGCATGTGGTGAAGCTGATTACCTACTGGCTGCTGGGGGCGCTACATCCGATGTATTTGCTCTATGGCGTCGTAATTGGTGTGGCAGCATTTCCAGCCAATTGGTTAGGGAAGCTGATTCTAGAGCGCATGAGCGGGGATCAGTTTCAGCAGGTTGTGCTAACCTTTGTGGCTCTAAGCGGTGCCTTTATGGTTTGGAACCAGCGGCATTTGCTGTCATGGTTTTAGAGATTATGTTTTAGAGACTGTGTTTTCTTTAAATTTTGCTCCCATTCTTCGAGGAAAGTTTCTTTTATCCCGCTATCAGAAACACCTGCCTCTATCCATCCAATTTGGACATTATCTAATTCTAAGGCGACTGTAGATTTAGTTTTCAACTACAGTGTCGTTGAGTTCACTGTCAATAAAAAACAAGAATAACTGCTTTGGATGATCTGCGGGTAAAAACATAACTATTTGCGATCGCAAGTTCTACATAACGCCGCACTCCGCACTCCGCACTTTCTCCCTCAAAACTCACCCCCACCCCACCTTCCTCTCAGGAAAAACTTATTTGACAGAATTAGCATAACCTTAGCCATCGAAGTTCATCATTTAGATGAGCCTGTAACCGACCTCAACAGATAACCTCAAGCATAAGGGAGAAGATCATGGCGGTTGACTATGATTTGGTAATTATTGGCGGTGGGTCTGCCGGACTCGTCGTTGCCAGTGCCGCAGCTCAAATCAAGGCCAAAGTTGCCTTGGTGGAACGTGAGCGACTGGGTGGAGAATGCCTTTACTATGGCTGTGTTCCTAGTAAATCCCTGATTCATGCTGCTCGGACTGCCTATGATGTTCAACATGCCGATCGCTTTGGCGTGTACACTCAACCGCCTCGGATTGAGTTTGCTGAAGCCATTGGGCACGTGCAGAAGGTGATTCGCACGATTGAGGTGCATGATTCTTCCGAACGGTTCGAATCGCTTGGGGTTGAGGTAATTTTTGGTGAGGGGCAATTCTGCGATCGCAACACCTTTGAAGTCAATGGCCGCAAGTTAAAAGCCAGGGCGTTTGTGGTTGCCACCGGATCGCATCCGTTTTTGCCTGCCGTTGAAGGACTTCAGGAAGCGGGCTACATCACCAATAAAACCGTTTTCACCCGCACTGAGCAACCTGAATCCCTAGTCGTGATTGGTGCTGGCCCGATTGGTTGCGAGCTGGGACAGTCTTTTCAACGCTTAGGCACACAGGTGACGCTCATCTCCAGTCGCGCTTGTATCATGCCCAAAGAGGAACCTGAAGTCGCTGCTGTGGTTGAGAAACAGTTGGAAGCGGAAGGCATCCGGATTATTCGCAATGCCAAAGCAGAGCGCGTAGAGGTGATCGACGGTAAAAAACACATCTGGGCAGGTAAAGAGAACGTCATTGCTGACGACATTTTGCTAGCGGCAGGACAGGTGCCCAGCGTCAGCTCCCTCAATCTGCAAGCGGCTGAAGTCGAGGTCGGCAAGCAGAGCATCAAGGTGAATGAAAAGCTGCAATCGGTGACCAATCCCCGCATCTACGCCTGCGGTGACGTGATTGGCGGCTATCAGTTTACCCACGTCGCCTCCTACGAAGCAGCTATTGTGCTGAAAAATGCTCTATTCTTCCCGCTGACGAAAGCCAAGTACGAAGTGATCCCCTGGGCCACGTTTACTGATCCCGAACTGGCGCGGGTGGGCATGACTGAAAAGCAAGCTCGCGATCGCTATGGCGATGATATTTACGTGCTAAAGCAAAATTTTGCTGACGTGGATCGAGCGCAGGCCGAAGGCCAAACCGCCGGATTCGCTAAGTTCATCACCAAAGGCAACGGCGAAATTCTGGGTGCCCACATGGTCGGGCCATCGGCAGGCGAACTGATCCATGAGGTGGTGCTGGCCATGACCCAAGGACTGAAGGTTTCAGCGCTGACAGGTATGATTCACATCTATCCCACCCTGGCCGAAATCAACAGCAAAACCGCGCTGCAGCTTACCAAGCAAAAGTATGCCAAAAATACGCGACTACAGACGATCCTGACCAAGTTTTTCAACTTCCGGCGGTCGATTGGCGGCTAATTTGGCTGATAACAGTCGAGCAAAGCAGCTCCCCTACTCCCTTGCTCCCCTCATTCCTCACTTACCTCAGCGCGGCGCGATCGCAACTTCTATGTCAGTCCCCATCAAGTCAATCAGATACGGCAACAGTGATGCCTGGTCGCTGAGAACGGGAGCGAGTTGAAACGTAACTTGGGGATGACGCTGGGCTAGATCGTTGACTAAAGTTGCGATCGCATCCGTAATCCCGCCTGCAAAGAGGAAATAGGGCAAAATACCAATTCGGCGATGGCCTTGCTCAAGCAGTTGTTCGACTTGATGTGCCAACTGTGGGTCAACTGACCAGTAGGCGGGAGCGGCCTGGATTTGATCAGCGAGCTGCTCAATGGGCTGATTACCGCCCGGACGACGGCTCCCGTGGGAAAGCAGAATCCAAGCGTCCATTTCGGCATGCTGCTGGGTTGTCTGCAAAATCTGCACCAGTTCCGCATGGCTACCGAGATAGGGAGAGCAGTGGAGGGCAATATCCGCCGCTGGCGAATGCAGCAAAAGCTGCTGCGCCTGCTGGATTTCGGCGGGAATATCCTCCATGACATGGACACCCGGCAGCAAAAACAGCGGCAGCAGATTGAGTTGGGTATAGCCTTCGGCGCTGGCGAGATAGGCCATCTGTTCAATTTGACGATGCAGCGGTTCGTCGGCCAGTTCTAGCGTTGCGGCTCCAATCAGGGGAATGAACTCCTGATTGTCCTGCGGGGTATATGATGCGAGCTGGTGCTGCAACTGGGTAACTAACTGTGCGATCGCAGCATCGGGACGCGGATCGCGGCTACCGTGGGATACCAGCAGGTATGCAGAACGGTGGGAAGCGGGCATAAACATCAGGCTAGGAATGCGACAGCTTCTTTGAGCTTAGCGGTTTTGCTCCTCAATTCGGTAAATAATGAACTGTTGCAGAATGCCAACCGATTCAACGTGGTAGGCGGGTGGGGTTTCACCGATGAGAGCAATTAAATCGCTGGGAATAAACTCGTCAACAGATAAATCCGTTGTGTAGATACTGAACAGGCCAAAATTCTGCTGCTCCGTTTGCTGCTGGATGATCTGCCGCGCTGGCCCACGCCCGATTTCGACCAGCGATTCACACGAACTACTCAAAAAACCACCCAAATCTTGAGAAACATCGTCGCACAGCTCTTGCTTGGCGTAGATCATGAGCTGCTCGGTGGCAAAATTCTCATAGGCTTGCCGATTGGGATTGGTGATCGCCAAAACCCCTGCCAATCCGGCCAGGACGGCACCGCCTAGAATCAAACTATTCTTCAACCATTTGCTCATCTGTTTTTGTTACTCGTTCTGCAAGGTGCCGAATGGGTTCAGGTAGACTACACGTACGGGCTAGGCGTATGGAAGCTAAAGCGCGATCGCATGTTTCCTATCCTGCCTGGATTTAAACCCTAAAGGACGTTTTCCGTTGTGGCAATGCTTGAGGGGACAGAAATTCTGACAGGCTACCGGAGCAGTATAAAACCAATAATTGGCATAGCTGGAGAGCCAGTGCGATCGCAGGTGCGGATGGGTCAGCAAACTATTCTCAAAAATTTGCCAATATTTTTTGCACCAGATTCAATCTAAATGTTATATTCAAGATCGCAATACGGCGGCCGTCGCCAAGTGGTCAAGGCAGTGGTTTGTGGTACCACCATACGTGGGTTCGACTCCCATCGGCCGCCCTTCAATCTCGTCCAAATGTACAGTAGTTTGTACAGTGACACGTTATTCGTACTCGGGCTGTGTCGCGTACTCATTTTTCATCGTCAGCAGAATCGCAAGTTTCGCCTCATTCTGATTATCGAGTTGATCATCCGGCTCAGCGGGCAAAGCTGATTTGGTTGAGCATCGCCCTCGCTGCGATCGCGGCGTCTCTCACGCAAATTGGCTGGGGTCAGCCGATCGTCAACGGAGCGGGGCTTAGCCTGCTGCGAGAATTTTTTGCGGCGAGCCTGCATCCCGATCTGTCGGCTGAGTTTTTACAGACGATTCTGGGCGCAACAGTGACCACACTGGCCTATGCGCTGTGCGGTACGTTCTTAAGCGTCCTGCTGGGTTTGGTAGGTGGCCTGTTCTCGTCGGAACTGTGGTGGCAGGCGCTGCTGCCTGGTTCTGCCCAGTCCACGTCTCGATTCGCAACCCTGTGCTGGCGGCTGATCAGAGGTCTATTAGCGATCCCACGCGCCATTCACGAGCTGATCTGGGGCCTGTTTTTTGTGCAGATTTTTGGCCTCGATCCGCTGGTAGCCCTATGCGCGATCGCAGTTCCATTTGGCGCGATTTGTGCCAAAATTTTTGCCGAAATCATTGATGAAACGCCGCGTCAACCGTTTTTGAGCTTGGTGAACAGCGGTGCTGCCCCACTAGCGGTATTCTTGTACGGACTGGTTCCTCAAGCGTTGCCTAACTTACTGTCCTACTGCTTCTATCGCTTTGAATGCTCGATTCGCTCGGCGGCGGTTCTGGGCATCATCGGCGCAGGTGGACTGGGCTATGAAATCTTTCTCAGCCTCCAGTCGCTACGCTACGAACAGCTTTGGACAGGATTTTACGCGCTGATTGCCTTGACGGCCTTAGCCGATGGCTGGAGCGCAACGCTGCGTAAGCGAATGGGCTTCACCAGTCGGTTAGATCTCAATCAGCGCTCCAAATCGTCCCCAAAACCGTCCCGAAAACCGTTTCAGAACCCATCCCAGTCGCAACCATCTAGCCAATCAGAACCGACATGGGCTGTAGCCACGCCTCAACCCAAAACCGACTGGTTTGTGCGTGGGTCAATTATGGGAATTGTGATCGCAATTCCGGCCTGTTTTGCCTATCTGCAAATTGAATGGACTCGCCTCGTCTCCCCACGCACGGTGCAGCAGTTAGTCGAAATCATCCAAGCCGCTTTTCCACCGCAGCTAGACGCGAGTTGGGCTGGCCTGCTACAGCTTTCAGCGCAGACGCTCGCCATGTCGGTTTTGGCGATTACCCTAGCGGGAGTCGGCGGCATTTTGCTGTCTTTCCCAGCCGCCAATACGATCCTGCTCAAAAGTAGCTGGCTCGCTCCTACAGGGGGGCCTGCTCCCTATCCGATGGTCGGACGCGTGATTTGGCTCGCTAGTCGAGTGATTCTACTAGTCGCTCGCGGCATTCCGGCCCCAATTTGGGCCTTGGTTTGCCTCTTTGTCCTATTTCCTGGCATCCTGCCCGGTGCGATCGCACTAGGATTACATAATCTAGGCATTCTAGGCCGCTTAATGGCAGAAGTGAATGAAAACGCTGACGAAGCACCCGCCCGTGCCCTCCGAGCATTAGGCGCTTCTGGCTCTGCTGTTGTGCTATATAGCCTATTGCCCCAAAATCTGCCGCGCTTTTTAGCCTATATCCTGTACCGCTGGGAAGTGTGTATTCGAGCTACCGTCATTGTGGGTCTGGTCGGTGCAGGTGGATTAGGACGTCTGCTAACCGAACAAATCAGCAGCTTTGACTATGCCGGAGTGGTAACGACACTGGGCGTTTTTATTGTGCTGACGTTCGCTGTAGACTGGGTGAGCACATCAGCGCGGCGAGTGCTGAGGTAGAGTTTTGCAGGTCTATCGCTATTCTGGCAACGTCGCCACGCAGCGCGTTGAGCGCACTTCCATTGCATCAGACACGTAACAGACGCCGCCAAACTTATTTAGAAGCGGACGAATCTGCTCGATTACTGATCTGACCTGATTTTCAGCACAGAACGAGAGGATGTAGACATTGCTCAACGTCGTTGCGGCAAAATCAGAATCATCGGTCACTTCACCCCAGGCACTGCGTCCAACCACATCGCGAATGACGGAATAGCCAGGAACGCCTGCTTCATCGAGCTTATCGAGAATTTTGTGCATCTCCCGCGAAGAGACAATAATCTCAATTCGTTTAACTAAATGCATACTAAATGTCCTAATTTTATGTTTTGAAAGCTTATAGCTGAATCTGGAGTGAGATAACCTCACGTTTTATGACTGCGATCGCACCAATCACTCAGTATTCTGGCTCTGAGCGCACCAATTTAAATACGCTGGGAAAGCGGGTACCTAAACGGTCAATGCAGCACAAAGGGCAATTGCTAAAAACGTGGTCGTAGGAGTTAAATCGCGCTAGCTAACGTACATTAATCAGGATTTATTCAGACTTCAACTACTAGAGACCGTTATCCCTAATCTAGAAATGCTGACCTGATCTAGGTGGAGGACTTCATAATTTTCTACATTACTCAGCACTCAGCACTCCATCCTCAGCACTCCGTCCTCAGCACTTGCCAATATCAGCTCCAAATAAACTGAATCAGCTGAAAATAAATCGGAATGCCAATGATGATGTTGAACGGGAACGTGAGCGCGAGCGCCATCGAAATATAAAGGCTGGGATTGGCTTCGGGGACGGTTAAACGCATGGCGGCGGGGACGGCGATGTAGGATGCACTGGCGCAGAGAACAGCGAACAAGAGTGCGTCACCCACGGACATATGGATGAGAAATGCGATCGCAATGCCGATAGCGGCATTGAGCAGCGGCATCAGAATCGAGAAGCTGATCAAGAAGGTGCCACCTTTGCGCAGATCTTGAAACCGTCGGGCAGCGACCAGACCCATATCCAGCAAAAAGAAGGTGAGGATGCCGTAGAACATGTCGCCAGTAAACGGGCTGAGGCTCTCCCAGCCGCGCTCACCTGTTGCCAACCCAACCAGCAGACTGCCGACTAAGAGAAAGACGGAACCGTTGAGGAAGGATTCCCGCAGGACTTCCCCCCAGGAAAACTCTTCTTCAGACTCGTCATCCTCGGCCTTGTCTCGATTGATGAACACGCGCACCAGCAGTAAACCAACGATGATGGCGGGCGATTCCATCAGAGCTAGCGCGGCAACCATATGGCCGCCAAAATCAACGTTTAACCGTGACAAAAAGGTGCTGGCCGTGACAAACGTTACCGCGCTAATCGAGCCATAGGTAGCTGCGATCGCAGCCGCATTGTAGACATCGAGCCTCCAGCGCAGGATAAAAAACGAGTAAACGGGCACAATCGACGCGACCACCACTGCTGCAATTAGTGCGATCGCAATCTCTGGCGTGATTCCGCTTTCATGCAGTTCATGCCCCCCCTTAAAGCCAATTGCAAATAGTAAATACAGAGAAAATAGCTTGGGGATTGGCTGAGGAATTTCCAAATCAGACTTAACAGCAACCGCAACTAAGCCAATAAAAAAGAACAGAATCGGCGGATTAAAAATGTTGGACAGAATGAGGTTTGGGTTCATATATCAACACATAAACGAACATAAACGAGTAGCTCTTAACAGCAACCCAGTTCAGCGAAAAGACGGCCATCAGCTAGCCCTATCTAGCCTAAGCGACGGCAGCTTAGTTGCAACACTCCACATATTAGCTGACCCTTCACACCAATCGACTTTAGGCTGTGACTTGATTGGATAACACTCAGCAAGATTTAGTCCATCGCTGCACGAAGAATCATAATAAACAGCAATAAAAAGATGACTAATTTTACATCTATGACAATAGTAAAGATGCAGATTCGTGCATAGTGAGTATAAAAATCGTATTTATCGCTTCAAATGGATCTAAAAACAGGATTAGAGTCATTGAATGATGATTTTTATAGCCTTTCCTAGGCTACTGAGGTACAGGTTAATTTTTGAAAGCCGCGCAAAGCGTGGCTTTCAAAAATTAATCTCCCTTTACTAGCGCAAGAAGCGCTACAAGATCGCTAATGATTGTTTGATTGGGTACAAAAAATGTCAATTCACTTATAGTTTCAGTCACGGTCTAGAAGACTGTAGCAGTCAAAAATCGACTAGGAGCCAAGTCATTAGCTTGTCTTAAGCAGTGTGCTGCTCGTTATCGGTCTTCTCATGTCTTGCACCCTGTCCGCTCCTCAGGGCTAACGATTTAGACAATAAGACAATTCATTAAGTTCATAGGAAGCAACGGATGCGAACCAGTCATTCTGGATTTGGCGAGCTGTGTCTCCAGTCAAAAAGCGATTAACGAAGCGTCGCCAGTCGGGATCATCGTTTGGGAGAATCAGCCCATAAAAATCACAGGTGAGGGGCAAATCGGGCACCAGCGTATATTGTTCGAGGGGCAAATTTTGCTGAAGCGCCTCAGCGACTAAGAGAACGCTGTCGTTGGCGAAGGCATCAATTTGACGGCTATTTAACGCTGCAAGCGCATCAACAGAACCAGCAGGCGGATCAAAATAGACAAACTCTGCTTTAGGATAAGTGGTCTGAAAAAACCGTTCTGTGGTTGTGTTGGACAACAAACCAATTCGCACACCTTCGAGGGACAGATTGGGATTGATCGTATTTTGATCGGCAGCCTGCACCAGCAGACGAGTGCCCGTACCTAAAAATGGGTTGGAAAATACGACCCCATCAACATCCTCGCGAATGGTGTTAGGGCCGCATTCAAAATCGACGTAGCCGTTTTGTACAAGTTCAAATCGATCGTCGAGCGTAGACGGCAGTTCTGCCAGTTCGACATTGATGCCAAAGCCAAACTGCTCTGAAATTTCGTCTCGGAGTGCTACGGCCAGGTCTTTGCAGTAGCCTGTCCACTGATCATCGGAGTTGATGTAGCCGAGTGGTGCTGCATCTCGACGCAGGGCTATGCGCAACGTCCCCGTCTGACGAATTTGGTCGAGAATGGGTTCGTTTCTGGCTGTAGCCACGGGTCTGATGACAGGCGGAATGATGGGAAATGGTGGTGTGCCACCATGAGCCGCCGTCAACTGCTCCGGGGTTAAGGAGCGCAGCATGGCCAGAGCCAAAGAATTGCCGTCGCTCATGAATTGGGCATAGGCGGAACTGAGATAACTGGCAAATTCAGGTTGATTCCGTAAATAGGTTTTAAAGAAAGCAATACTCAAGACGCCATAGTACGCCCGTCCAAATTCTTGATGCTCACCGATCAGCCACCTGGGGATCATCTCTGCCCCTTGGGGACTTTGCTCGCTGGTGATGAAGTGGGTAGCGGGATCAAACAAAGCTAGGTACTTTTCAGTTGCGGACATCCAAACGAAGGGATGGATCTGCTCTGTCATCATCGGGGCAACGATATCACGACTGCCAGCCGTGAGCAGAATCGGTATCTCAATTTGGCTGATTCCTTCTGGGCCAAAGATGCCGCTACTGAGCGGATGAGCTGCGATCGCAGCTTTAATTCGGGGATCACCCAGTTGAAAGTCTTCCGGCGGCAGATATTGGGCGCGACACTGGAGATACAGCGCCACATTAAGCTGCACGGTTTCAGCCTGACAGGTTTCCATCAGCCGCGCATAATTGATCTCGGCTCCAGCCAGCGATAGAACAGTCGTTGCTCCTAGAGAGTCACCCATCACGCCAATTTGATCCAGATTCAGTAAACCGGCCCAGTGCGGATCGCTAGTGACCAATCGCTCTAGTTCGTCAATCAAAAACGAGATCTCCTGGGGCCGATTCAAAAATTCGACCGGACTCAGCAGCGTGTTTAATCGTCCCTGTAAATAGGACTGCCGATAGGCCAAGTCGCTGCCCACATGATCGGGCACCATCACCACAAAGCCATGGGACGTGAGATGTTCGGCCACGGAAACAAAGTTTTCCTTCACGGCTCCAAAGCCGTGGGACACAATCACAATTGGTGCGGGTTCATTTAACCCCTGTGGCACGTAGATATCTACCGAAAAATCATAGTTGACCGATAGCCCTCTAGCTGTTTGCCGCAGGGCGGGATTGCTGACGGTGATTGTTTCAGTACCAAATGGGTAAGAGCCAGGCTGACTCAAATCGGCTAGTGCAGCCAAATCATCAGCCTTGATCGCCAATTCGGCAGCGGCCTGACTCGCTGATTCTGCCTCAATTGCCTGCACCACAGCTTGACTGTAATCTCGATAGGCCAATGCTTCTCGCCGCAGAGCTAGGAGCTGTTTGACATCCACATCAATCGACTGGGACGGAAACTCCCGCAGCACGTCGAGCGCTGTCCAGCCCGACTCATCGGCATGGGCTGCTGCATTAATCAAAGCGGCTCTTAATCCCGTGGCCCCATTTACCTGCGGGTCGATGCGGATTACCTTACCCAACTGCTCTAGAAAGTCGCGTCCCAGGGGCGAATAGGTTAGATGATCGACTTGCACAACCCCAGTTGTAAACTGACGCTGCAATCCCTGCTGCAAAAAGCCCATCGCGGAATCATCGACAAATCGAGCCAGCAGACTGAGTCGGCCCGTCGTTTCTCCTGTTGCGGCAAAGGTTTCTAATGCTTCAATGGGTACCGTCAACACGATTGGCCCATCTACATAAAGCCGAATCTCTTCTGCACTCATGCCTGGTCGCGGCATCACAGCTTCAGCGGTGCCAGCGGTGAGAATGGCGGCCAGAGCAGCTACGCCTGGACGAAGGAAATGGGATTGCCAGGTGGAGAGATCGGGGGATGGGGGGATCAAGTGAGCCAAGTGGAAGTGCGATCGCAACCATCGCGGATCTCTCACAAATCGCACAAGCTGGGATAGAACAAACATAGTGGGCGGGGCACAAAAAACTCTCTCGCCAGATGTTATCCCGAATTCACAGCAAAGCCGCGATTATTTTATGAAAGGATAAAAATATCCCAGAGACACAAAGCTCCTCCTGCTCTCTTGCCCCCTCGCTCCTCTGCTCCCTTATTGCTATGAGTAGTAATAACTCAAAGAAACAGCAAGAAACAGTACTACTCCCCAACGAGCCTATTCAAAGGCAACAATAGACTTTATTTCCAATAAAGTTTTTGGGGTTGGAAATTGTTTTGTAACGCGGCTCCGCCGCGCTACAAAACAATTTCCGATAAGGTCTAATATTAATCCATCTGTTCAATCAGCCGCTGAATGACATCGGCATCCTGTGCTAGCGGTACGGCATCTAGGTAGTGACTCAAATCTGCCTTGGCTTCTGTCCAGCGTCCGGTGTGGTAGTACAAAATCCCGCGATCGCGCTGCTCCATGATGTTCTCGGGGAAAACCAGCATAATTCGCTCGATTGCCGCCAAAGCTTTGGGCAGATCGCCCTGTTTCAAATAAATCGCCTTCAGGTTGCTCAGCATCCGCATCAAAAAGTGACGCTTGTCTACCGTTTCTAGAAAATCATCCCGCAGCCGCGCCGACGGCCCATAGAGTTGCTTGAGCAGGTCTTCGCAGTCTTCGGGAAACAGAATTTCGCCATTGTGAAACACATCGACAAAAATTCCCATTTCTCCCTGTACGGGCCGAATCAGGAAGTGTCCCGGTAAACCGACGCCAGCCATTGGAAAATCAATTCGGTTGGCAATCTCTAGATACACCAGCGACAGCGTGATTGGAATGCCTGTCCGCTGTTCAATCACATCGTTCAAGAAGCTATTGCGCGGATCATAGTAGCTGTCTGAGTTGCCCTGATAGCCCAGGTCATCAAATAAATAGTGGTTAATGGTTTGGAGCACCCGCATGGGATAGCGCTCATCGGGCAACCGTTCGGCCACTTCGTCGGCCATTGTGTCGAGAGCATTTAAATATTCGGCAACGTCGAGGGTGGAATATTCTTCCTGAGCGATATACAGCGCCGCAGCGGCTAAATCGATGTTATCGTCTGATTTCTGTAGTTCATGGTAAAGATTCTGTCGCCCCAGGGGAAATTCCATTTCGACTCCTAGCTGATATCCGATGCGTTGCGTTCTCATGCAGCTTATCGAAAAACGCACCTGCTCATCACCTTATTCCGAGTGAAGTCAACAATCCGTTTTAGCAATGCGGCAGCGGCAACGCATGAGGGCATCTAAACCAACATGCCAATCAGCACAGCACTAGTTTTTAGAGTCAATAGCCATCCTGATCGTTGATCAAGCTATCAACCATCAAAACCTACTACAGCAATGTTAATAAACCACTAGAGCGGTAAAGAAAATAGAACAGAAACAGAAGGGGCAGGGAAGCCTCACAAGCAACCACAGCTTGAAAAACCGTATTACTAGCACTCTTACACTCCTAACCCCTCACCGCAATCTCTGCTTCAACCAAAAATCCAGTAGCGGCAAAGCAATGTGATAGCCAAACTGCGGCCCATAGATCAGGCCTTTCTGCTCCAGGCTATTAAGCGCACCCTGTAGACCGCCGCCCCGAGAGAGCTGATGCTTTTTGATATAGGCATTGGATTGGGGACTGTCAGTGGGATCAAGCGCCAGGCTCTCTAGCAAACGGGCCTGGGCGAGTGGCAGGAGCAAAATCAGGGCTTCAAACGTGACGCTCATGTCTTGCACGAGGGCGAGCATGCTGCTGTGAACCCGATGAGCCTGAACCAATTTAGGATCACCCTGAGGTGCGATCGCGGTGCAGTCTAACCAAATCCGCTGGGCCAAAGCAATGGCATCTTTGGTATGACCCTGCACGTAGCTCAAAAACAGCTCTAGCGCTTGACTATCGGGATCGAACTTTAAGCCTGCTGCCGCCATACTGCTGATAATCCAGGGCTGCAGTGCCGCACTGCTTAACGGAGCCAGCTGAATGACGGGTAGTTGGCTAGCGTACATCCAGGGTTCAGCCACGGTTGCAATCAGAACATAGCTAACGCGGCTGTGGCGCTGAATCTCTTGCCGCAGATGGGTTTCCCACTTGCCTTTCCGATCCCAGGAGCGAATGTGGGGGAAGTTATAGAAGACAATGACGACTTGGCAGTTGAACCACTCAGCGAGTTGCTGCGGCAGTGCCAACAGCCCTTCAAATAATGACCATTCTTTACCAGGCGTCATGGGCCAAACGAGCTGAGCTTGAGCCGCAAATGTCTGATCGAGCGTTAGGGGCTGGTCGATGCTCCACTGCTGAATTTTGGCCAGCTCGTCCGGTTCTGAAAACGTGCGCGTCAAGCCGTCTGCTAGCGCCCTCAAAAACTGATTGGCGGTACGACAGCGCAAAAAATCGATTTCTAGACAGCGAATCCCTTCTAATTTTGCAGCGTGACGAATCAGGGATCGTCGGCCAATGCCAGGCACCCCGGTCACAACAAAATCATTGTCCCGCCTCAGCAGGATTTGAACCCGCTCTAGTTCTGCATCACGACATATTTGTAGCTGGGAAACGAAAAAGTGCATCATCAAATTTTTGAGTTTGCACTATTTTTTAGTGCTATAACTAGATATTGAATACTACTCAATAGTATAGCCATCGTCTTCAAGTCCAGATGCCAACGGTTTAGGCAACTTGACCCCGTTACCTGCCTAAACCGCTCTAGTCCAGATGATAAGTAGCTGCATATCAAAGAAATGCATATCTAAAAAACCGGGGGAGCGCTCCTCCGGGGCGCTCCCCCGGTTTTTTAGATGCGTTTATTTATGCCAACCTACTTAAACACTATCCACTCATTCTTTTAAGGTAGACAGGATCTTATGGTTCTCGGCCAATTCTCTGATTCTCCTGACTCTGAAGTCAGTACGGTTGCTAAACCACTCTCCAATGAGTGGCATACCCTCAGCCCCCATCAAGCCGTTACTCTACTAGAAAGTAGTGCCCAAGGTCTGAGTGCGAGTGAAATACAGCGGCGACAGCAGATCTATGGTTTGAATGAACTCAAGGAGAGTGCAACTCGCAAACCCTGGGAGATTCTGTGGGATCAGTTTAAGAACATCATGCTGCTGATGCTGATTGCGGTGGCGCTGGTGTCTTTGGTTTTGGACTTGCAGAAGGGTGGCTTTCCTAAAGATGCGATCGCAATTTTTGCCATTGTGCTACTGAACGGGGCACTGGGCTATCTGCAAGAGAGCAAAGCGGAGAAAGCTCTAGCGGCGCTGAAGGGCATGACTTCTCCCCGCGTGCGGGTGATGCGGCAGGGACAAGAGCAGGAAATTGATGCCAAAGCCCTGGTACCCGGCGACATTGTGCTGCTGGAAGCAGGGGGACAGGTGCCTGCCGATGGTCGATTGTTGAACGCTGCCAATCTCCAGGTGCGGGAGGCGGCGTTGACGGGTGAGGCCGAAGCCGTCATCAAACAGCCGGATGCCGTTCTGCCAGAAGAGTCGGCGTTGGGCGACCGCCTCAACCTGGTGTTTCAAGGCACGGAAATCTTGCAGGGACGCGGTACGGTTTTAGTTACGCAAACGGGGATGCAGACTGAACTAGGCCGCATCGCTAGCCTAATTCAGTCCGTGGAATCGGAACCCACTCCCCTTCAGCAGCGAATGGCTCAGCTCGGCAACGTGCTGGTATCCGGCTCGCTGGTGCTGGTGGCGCTAGTCGTAGCCGTGGGCTTGCTGCGGACGGGCAACCTCAGCCTGTTTGACGAGCTGCTGGAAGTCTCGCTCAGTATGGCCGTCGCGGTTGTCCCTGAAGGTTTGCCTGCCGTGATCACCGTGACATTGGCGCTCGGTACGCAGCGGATGGTGCGTCGCCATGCCCTGATCCGCAAGCTGCCCGCCGTTGAAACTCTGGGTTCTGTCACCACCATTTGTTCGGATAAAACGGGTACCTTGACCCAAAACAAGATGGTTGTGCAGCAGGTCAAGACCTTAGATACGGAGTATCAGGTCACTGGCGAAGGCTATGCGCCCTTTGGCAGCATTCTGGCTCACGGCCAAGTCGTTCAAGTGGAAGATTCTGCCGCACTGAAGGCGCTGCTGGTCGCCAGTGCATTATGCAATGACGCGACGCTGAGCCACACGGGTAGCCTCTGGACGATTTTGGGTGATCCGACCGAAGGCGCACTGCTGGCGCTGGCGGGTAAAGGTGGGTTCAACGCGGATAAGTTAAGCCAACAGTGCGATCGCATGGCTGAAATCCCCTTCACCTCCGAGCGCAAGCGCATGAGCGTCGTGGTGAAAAGCCATGCTCCAGAAGCGTTTGCGCTGAATCAGGCTAATCCAGTCATGTTCACCAAAGGATCGCCAGAATTAGTGCTGGAGCGGTGCCAGTCGGCTCAAGCCGCAGGCGGATTAGTACTGTTAACGTCGGCCAAAAAACAGGCCATCCTGGAGCAGAATGACCTGATGGCCTCACGGGGACTGCGGGTGCTCGGTTTCGCGACGAAGCCGTTGGAAAATACAGCACTTAACGGTCGCTCCAATAGCTCCGAGGATTTAGAAGCCGAAGAACAAGACCTGATTTGGCTGGGCCTGGTGGGGATGCTGGATGCGCCTCGGCCTGAAGTGCGAGACGCAGTAGTCGCCTGCCGCCGCGCCGGGATTCGCCCAGTCATGATTACGGGTGATCATCCCCTGACCGCAAAAGCGATCGCAGAAAATCTGGGGATTGCCCAACCGGGAGACACGATTCTGACGGGGCGCGACCTGACCCACCTCACCACTGAAGCGCTGGAGGAAACGGTTAGCCAGGTTAGCGTTTATGCTCGGGTCGCACCGGAACACAAGCTCCGAATTGTGCAAGCGCTGCAAAAGCGAGGCGAGTTTGTCGCGATGACGGGTGACGGTGTGAATGACGCCCCGGCACTGAAGCAGGCCGATATCGGCATTGCGATGGGCATTACGGGCACCGACGTGAGTAAGGAAGCTAGCGACATGGTGCTGCTGGACGACAACTTTACTACCATCGTGGCCGCCACTGAAGAAGGACGGGTCGTGTATGACAATATTCGTCGCTTCATTAAGTACATTCTGGGCAGCAACATTGGTGAAGTGTTGACCATTGCGGCTGCACCGCTGATGGGATTGGGTGGCGTTCCCCTCTCGCCCCTGCAAATTTTGTGGATGAACTTGGTAACGGATGGTGTCCCCGCGCTGGCACTCGCAATGGAACCTGCCGAGCCAAACGTGATGCAGCGTCCGCCGCATGACCCGAAGGAAAGTATTTTTGCTCGCGGGCTGGGATCTTACATGGTGCGAGTTGGCATTCTGCTGGCCGTTCTGACGATTGGATTGATGGCCTGGGCCTATCGCCATACCCATGCTGCCGACTATGCTGGTAATCCCGATACCTGGAAGACGATGGTGTTTACCACGCTCTGTCTGGCGCAGATGGGTCACGCCTTAGCAGCCCGCTCTGATATCCGACTAACCATTCAACTGAATCCGCTCTCGAATCCCTATGTATGGGGAGCCGTGCTGCTAACGACGGGATTGCAGATTCTGCTGATCTATGTGCCTGCACTGCAGCAGTTCTTCGGCTTGTATCCTCTATCTCAATTGGAACTGGCGGTTTGCTTTGGCTTTAGTGCGCTGATTTTCATTTGGTTAGAACTCGAAAAGCTGTTCATTCAGCTAATGCTAAAGCGCAAGCAATCCTAATATCGAGTCCATTTATAAGACCCAACTCCTTTTTGTGAATTGTGAAAGCTTGGCTAGGTCAAGCTTTCACAAAAAGAAATCATCGGGTTTAACCGGACTTTGTATGTTGGGTTATGGCCTGTGGCAAACACCTGAGCTAATTTTGCGCTAGCGCAGTTATGGCAGTCTACATAGCGCTGTATTCAGCGGAGAAATGCTATAACCAAACTGCTCAAGAAAATGCGATCGCACATTTCGTATTATGTCTGACACCCCGTCTTATTTAACGCCGGAAGAGCTGAAGCGCTGGCAGTTTGGGCTGCAGCAGGCTAATCTCAACAACATCTTCTGTCACTGCCGCGATTGCGACGAAACTTGGGTCGCCTCCTCGGCAGAAGATTGTGCTTGTGGCAGCAGCAATGTTGAACATATCGCCTGCTGGCAGTTTCCAGACGGTTAGCGATCGCACGCGATTCATTCTCAGATTCTCTCCCCATCCGTATTGCCAAGTCTCCTATCGTCGCTGCCAGCGGTAGCGACGCTTCGGCGGTCGTTGCTCAATCCAGTCACTGAGCGATTTTTCCAATGTCTACAGGTGCCACTCACGTCACTGCCAGCAATGTCCCAACCAAACTGGTACCTTAGAAATTGAGCTGCTTATCTATCGCTTCTAGATTGTTAATGGTTAATTCCTCGGCTTCTGCGATCGCACATTCCTATTCCAACCTCGATCAACCTGTAGGTCAGCCCGCAACGGCATATCCGCTCAGCATTGCGCCCATGATGGATCGCACCGATCGGCACTACCGCTACTTCATGCGGCAGATTACGAAGCGGACGCTGCTCTACACCGAAATGGTCACCACTGCCGCCATTCTGCATGGCGATCGGGATAAGCTGCTGGGATTTTCCGAGATTGAAAAGCCGCTAGCCCTACAACTGGGCGGCGACAATCCAGCCGAACTGGCCGAATGTGCCCGCGTTGCCCAGGATTGGGGCTATGACGAAATTAATTTAAACGTGGGGTGCCCCAGCGATCGCGTCCAGAGCGGCAACTTTGGTGCATGTTTGATGGCCCAGCCGCAGCGTGTGGCCGACTGCATCGCCGCCATGATGGCCGCCACGAATTTACCTGTAACCGTTAAGCACCGCATTGGCGTAGACGACCTCGATCGCTACGAAGACATGGCCCATTTTGTGCAGACCGTCTCCCAAACGGGCTGTCAGCGCTTCACTGTTCATGCTCGTAAAGCCTGGCTGCAAGGACTGAGTCCTAAAGAAAACCGCGATGTGCCGCCGCTGCGCTATGCAGATGTGCATCGGCTCAAGCAAGACTTTCCCCAGCTCACGATTGAAATCAACGGTGGCTTCAAAACCTTGGAACAGGCTCAAGTTCAGCGACCAGCGGTCGATGCCGTGATGATTGGTCGGGCAGCCTACGACAATCCCTACATTTTTGCCCAAGCCGACCACCAGTTTTACGGCTCCGATACTGAACTCCTGTCGCGGCAAGCCGTTGCGATCGCAATGCTCGACTACTGCGATCGCTGGGTCGCCCAAGGCTTTAAGCTGAACACGATTACGCGCCACATGCTGCAACTCTTCTACGGTCAACCCGGTAGCCGCATTTGGAAACGAGTGATCACCGAGAATTCATGCCGAATCGGTAACGGTTCAGACGTGATTCGAGAAGCGTTGAGGCAAATGTCATTCTCAACACCCAAAACCTAACACCTAGCACCCAGCCCTCCACCCTTTCTCATCCTCACTCCGGGCAAGTTGAACCTCCTGATAGAGTTTTGTTGATGTAGCGTTAGATAAAAGTGGGGTGTCCCTTACACCTCCGCCAAAGCCTATGGCTGTTAACACCTTTGAGTCATTTGCCACCCAAGTTGCGATCGCATCCCTTGATGTTTACCGTACCCATGTTTCGCCCCGAAAGGGTTTCTCCTGTCCTCATCGATTGCTACATGGTGATGAATCGTGTTCTGACTATGTCAGACGAATTTTGACTACCCAAAGTTTAACCGCAGCTATTCAACTGGCCCCTCAGCGCTTTCAAGCCTGCAAAGCCGCCGCCCAAACCATGCAGAAACGGAAGTCTGACAGCGGATGTATCATCATTCCCTGCTGCATTCCAATCTAAGTCAAGTCAAGTTGAAATACTCAAGCTTCTCTCACACAGAAAGAGGTAATTTGCTGCCAAAAGACCCAGTGAATTACCTCTTTCGCGTTAATGCAATGCGTTTTTTTAAGTAATACGTCCGAGTATGAAGTCTGCAACTCATTGTTAGGATTAATGGGAACGCTAAGGGTGATAACGCTAAAAGCGATACGCGTTCTCAAACTATAGCTTTCGTACTAAGTTTGTATGGAAAATCACGATCTAACATCGCTGATTCAGTTGATTAGCGATCGCATTGGTCTCAAAATGAGTGGTCAACAGCTTGCATCGCTACAGTGTTATGTTGAGGTCAGAACTAAAGGATTGCGGTTAGCACATATTGATGATTATTGTGCCTTATTACAAACCGTTTCCGCTGAACAAAAAAACTGGCGCTTTCAGAATTTGGCAACTCAAGAATGGCAGCAGTTAATTAATCAATTAACCGTTGGTGAAAGCTATTTTTTTCGTGATACTAAGCAGTTTGAATTACTAAAGACACGCATTTTCCCTGAACTCATTCAACGAAAGCGACAATCTGCAATCGCAACCGCTGCTCCATCCTCTTCTCATGCACGACCATCGCTGCGCCTCTGGAGCGCTGGTTGTTCCACTGGGGAAGAGGTTTATTCATTGGCCATTATGCTACAGGAACTGTTGCCGGACTGGAGCAGTTGGAATATTCAGATCATCGGCACCGATATTAATGCGATCGCAATTGAAAAAGCTCGAATGGGTCTATATCCGGACTGGTCGTTTCGCCATACCCAGCCCGCCGTTCGACCCCAGTACCTCACTCGAACGGCCAAAGGCTGGCAGGTCAGCCAGGCACTGAAGCAAATAGTGCACTTCTATCCGCTGAATTTAGTCAGCGATACCGTACCTAATCCTCAGCTTGGCTCACAAACGATTGACTTTCTGATCTGCCGCAACGTTTTTATTTACTTTCACCCGGATGCGATCGCACAGGTCTTGCGCAAGTTTTATACCACGCTGGCCCCACAGGGCTATTTGATGACGGGGCATACGGAACTGCAGGGTATCCAAACACAGCCGTTTCAGATTTGCTGCTTTCCGGAATCGATTTTGTATCAGCGATCGCTCAATCAGACAGCCTATCACGGGTCAAATTCGACATCTCCCTTGCCAGTCAACGCGCTAGCTGAAGCGCCAACCACGGCATCATTAGCAGTGGGAAACCCACCCGTTCATCAGCGATCGGTTCAGGCAAATCGACCGTCTCGCTCAGTCAAATATCCGCTTCAATTCTCTATGATCGCGCAACAGAATACGCTAGTTGATTCAGCCCAGTTGCAGTCTCCAGCCAGCCAGTTCAATCAGCCTGACTCGCAAAATGAATCGGCCTATCGCAATTACTTAAAAGCAGCAGAAAATCATGCTGATTCAGGAGAATATGCAGAAGCGTTATCTGCCTGTCAATATGCGATTCAGCTTCAGCCCTTTCGAGTTGAGCCACTGTATTTGCTGGCTCATTTAGCCGAAGAAAATGGTGATCTAGAACAGGCTAAAATACTGCTCAAAAAAATTATTTATCTCGATCCTAATGCTGCAGCAGCTTACCTGGAATTGGCGATGATCTATCAGCAACAAGGCGACCCAAAACGGGCAACAAAGCAACTACACCATGCATTTTTGCTGTTGAGGACTATGCCCGATTCAGCCGCGATACCGGGCTATAGCTACACGACCGTTGGCGATGCCCGCCAGTATTTGCAGCAGATCGGTATTGCATAGCCTGTTTGGAAAAACAACTGCTGGGTTTTCTATCGCTATATATTGAGGACTTTGAATAAAGGTTACGGGTTGATCTGCGATCGCAGATCACATAATTCAGCAGGGAAGTCTAAAGGCGTAGGTTAGAGATTGTTTTGCTAATAAATCAACAAATTTTGGTATAAAAACAGAAATCAAACAGCAATTTGAGCCCCCAAATTTAACAGATCTAGAGCATTTAGAGCAAATCGTCTAAGTGACCCATTCTACACAACTAGACTGTTCTATTTCTTAATTTGTGACTGGTGTGAAATGAAGAGCCAACCCTATCTAATTTTTGAGTCAACTCACAAGCGTTATGGATTAGATGCTCATATCGTTGAAGAGATATTTTTGCTGCCCGAAATCACCTCCATCCCAGAAGCCTCTCCGCTCATTTTGGGTGTGATTAACCTGCGGGGACATATCCTGCCAATTTTCGATTTGAGTCAGCGGTTAGAAAGACGCTTACACCATTTCGCCACCACAGACAGCATCATTGTGATAACCAATCAGCAGCAACGGGTGGGGCTCGTGGTCAGTCACGTCTACGAAGTCGAATTCATTACACCGCAGGATGTTGAATTCAATTATTTGCTGGAACCTGATCATCGCCACACAGCTCTGATTACGGGCATAGCAAAGCTAAATTCGCAACTAATTAACTTGATTGATGCATCAATGCTGATGCGCTGGGGTGAAACCTCGATTTCCTCCAAATCAGCTAAGCCAAACACACATTCTCTCCCATTACCGCTGAAATCCGAGCTATCTAGTCCTGACAAATTATCAGGTCAATCAGCAAATGGAAATCAGCCCACGTCGGCTGTACCTATAACAGCTACATGCGTTCCCCCCACCAGTTCTGACGCGACGACAGACTACTTTTTCCCAACAGCAACTCCCGATCAGCGCACCGTCCTGCATACCCGTGCTCAAAACTTGCTGTCTACTCTAGAGCAAGACAACTCCGCCAGCCTAACTCCTCTGGCTGTGATTCGGTTTGGGGAGGAACGTTTTGCCATTGGTGTAGAGGCCGTCCAGGAGTTTACCGATATCCGGCAGGTTACACCCGTTCCCTGTTGCCCCGCTCACGTCATCGGCAATATGAATCTGCGCGGTGAAGTGTTGACCTTAATCGATATTCGCCATTTACTTCAGCTTCAGGGCAGTGCCAGCCGTTCCGCAGGTAAAGCCGTTGTCGTCAAGCTAAATGATCTAGTAGCCGGTATCGCAGTCGATGAAGTGTTTGACGTGATGTATATCCATCCCTCCAACATTTCAGCCGTTCCAACTGCCGTCCACACCGCCAAACAAGACTATTTGCGAGGTGTTGTAGCCTATAACGATTCATTTATAGGGGTTTTAGATTTACCTGAAATTTTAGCCAACGGCGAATTAGATGTGAATGAAGTCCCCTAACGAAATCTCTTAATAAAGCCCCTTAATTCATCTCATCAACCTATCAATCCAGCCCATCCCTAAACTAAGTAGCTGACCACAATCAAATACAAAACAACCTCAAACCCTGCGCCGCCTGCGCATCGGGCAGCGCAGGGTTTGAAGATCTGGTTTTTAATTACGCCCAGGTATTTATTCGGCAAAGGAAACAAATCAAAGTCATGCAGCAAAAATACAAACTTGGCAAAATTGTCCAGTTCGGTTTTGGTTCCATCTTTATCGTCATCGCAGGAGTCGGAATCATTTCCAAACTGACTACCAATCATTTAGTAGAAAGCAGTCAATGGGTTGATCATACCCATCGAGCAATCAGCTTAATTAACTCAGTTGAAGAAGCCCTAGTTGATGCAGAAACGGGACAGCGAGGCTTCATTATTACCAATCAGGATAGTTTTCTACAGCCTTACGATGCAGCTAAGGCCCGCATTGACGGTGTTTTTGTAGACCTCCGCCAGCGGTTGTCAATTAACCCCACTCAGCTTGAATATATTGATCAGCTTGAAGAACTATCCGATGCCAAATTTGACGAGATAACTACCACGATTCAACTAAAGCGCAGCGGTCAGGAAGAGGAGCTAATGGCGCTGATTTCGTCTGGGCAGGGCCAAGAGATAATGGATGAAATTCGTCAACTTACAGATGAAATGCTGGCCATTGAAGAAGAACTGTTGGCTGAGCGAGAAGCCGATAATGCCGCCGCTGCCAACTTGGCCTCAATCGTTTCGATCGGTGGTGTCAGCCTTGTGCTGCTGATGGGCTTGGGCGTCCTGTTTTTTATTAATCGACAAGTGATTCGTCCCATTAATCAAGTTGCCACTGATTTAGCGACTTCCTCAACTGAACTGGCGGCCACTGTGCAGCAGCAGGAACAGGCTGCTTCACAACAGGCATCCTCCGTGACCCAAACCTCCAGCACGATGGAAGAACTCGGCATCTCGTCACGCCAGTCCGCAGAACAGGCTGAGATTGCTTCAGGAAGTGCTCGGCAGGTGCTGCAACTAGTTGAAAGTGGCAATAAAGCAGTTGAGCAAAGCTTAGACAGCATGATGCTGCTCACGCAAAAAGTACAAACTGTGGCTGAGCAGATTGCCCACTTTAGTGATCAAACCAGCCAGATTGGCAATATTTCGGCTCTCGTGAGCGATTTAGCGAATCAAACCAACATGCTGGCGCTGAATGCGGCGGTTGAGGCGGTGCGAGCTGGCGAACATGGCAAAGGCTTTGCCGTTGTCGCAGCGGAAATTCGCAAACTGGCTGATCAAAGCCGCGTGTCGGCAGAGAAGATTAATATCCTGGTCAACGATATTCAGTCTGCTTTAACGGCGGCTGTTTTGGCAACCGATGATAGTACTCAAACCGCTCAGATAGGTTCCGAAATTTCGCATCAAACTGCCGATGTGTTTCAGCGCGTTTCAGATGCAGTTAATACGATTGTGAACAATGTCCAGCAGATTTCATTGAGTTCAAAACAGCAGTCCACTGCGATTAGCCAGGTCGTGGATGTGATGACGGCTCTGGATTTAGCCGCTAAGGACACGGCAAGCAGTATTAGGGTACTTCGAAAAATAGCCAAAGCGATCTCAATATGAGATCATAAGGTGGGATTGTTGAAGTAAGCAGACTATGGGACAGCAGGGATTCTGGGACGTCGAAGACCGCCAGCAAAAACTGGAGCAAAAGAAGTCGTTGCTCAATCAGTTGAATCAACTGGTGCCGTGGGAGAGCTTTCGTCCGATTCTGATGCAGATTCATGATAAACCGCGCAAAAGCCAAGCCGGACGCCCCCCCACTGATGTCCTGTTGCTGTTCAAAATGCTGGTGCTACAAAAGCTGTACAACATCAGCGATGAGGAACTGGAATATCAGGTCAATGACCGACTGTCCTTCATGCAATTTCTCGGTCTGGGACTTGAGGATACGGTACCGGACGCGACGACGGTGTGGCTCTTTCGAGAGCAGTTGCAGCAGCACGGCTTGGTGGAGGAACTGTTCGAGCAGTTTGGGGCATATCTACAAGGAGCTGGCTATGCCGCCAAAGATGGGCAAATTGTGGATGCGACCTTGATTCCAGTGCCCAAACAGCGCAACACCCGAGAGGAGAACCAGACCCTCAAGCAGGGTGAAGTGCCAAGCCAGTGGCAAGAGAAACCTCATAAGCTGGCGCAGAAAGATGTTGACGCCCGATGGACGAAAAAACAGGGGACGTCCCACTACGGGTACAAAAACCACGTCAGTAGTGATGTCGGCTTTAAGTTCATTCGCCGTTACGCCGTCACGGACGCATCGGTTCATGACTCGCAGGTGTTGGGCGAGTTGCTTGATGCCGACAATCTCGGCGATGGGCTCTGGGCCGATAGCGCCTATCGTTCGGGGTTGATTGTCGACGTGTTGATGCTGATGGGCTTTGAGCCCCAGATCAATGAACGGGCCTATCGCAATCGCCCCCTGACGGAGGAGCAGAAAGCTGCCAATCGAGAGCGTTCCAAAACCCGCGCCAAAGTAGAACATGTCTTCGGGGATTTTGTCACCAGCATGGGCGGCAAGATGGTGCGTAGCATTGGGTTGGCCCGTGCCCAGACTCAGTTGGGACTGAAAAATCTGGTGTATAACCTCAAGCGGTTCGTGTCTCTTGAATCCCAACCGTCTGCATCGACTGAACCGGCAGGATAATCAGGCCTGAAGGCGAGAATTTGACTGAAATGCGCTCTTCTAACCCTCTTTCTTGCGTCAAGATAGGGAACTTTTTCGGTTGAAATGCCCAGACATCGCTCTGAATCTCCTCGACGGTCTCAAATGAGACACCCTTGTCCCAAAACCTCAATTAATCGAGGTTCCCATTAGTCAGACGCGAATTAATACGCAGCAGCTCAACAAATCGGCCCATGACCTGCAGGCCGTTGTATAGCAGAATGCGTGATTAGGTTTAAGTTGGCTCAGATGCCCTTTCTAATTTGAATATTTCCTTTGAATATTTCCGACTTGAAGTTTTCCGTTCTCTAACGACTGCAACTCAATCACACCGGGTGAATTGTTTGCACAGCTTTTCTATTTAAAAATTTTTACGGTATCGACTCATGAAACACCCTACACGATGGAAATTACGTCACTGGATTATTTTGGGCTATGCAGTCCCTGTCGCCACCTTAGCCCTATCTGCTACTGGGGCGATTCTTGGGGTGCAGCGGGTCAAGGCTGAGGCTCAGTCCCTCGAAGTTTCGCATGCGATTAATGATCTGGTAAATCAAGTAGATATCGATCTACAGATTTTATCGCGCACAACGCGGGGCTATTTGTTAGAAAAGAATCCGGTCTCAATCCAGTCGTTCAACGAAGCGGCTGAAGGCTATGTTCAAAGTATTGAGGAATTGCGATCGCTAATTCGTGATGAACAGCAACTAGAGAATCTCAATCAACTGGAAGAAAAAGGTGCTCAGTTTCAAGCCATAGAACAAGAGCTGATCGATTTAGTCGATGCCAACAGGGTCGATGAGGCATTGGCAAAGTGGCGCGAGGACAATGGGCGAGCCCAGATTGAAGAAATTACAGCCCTAGTTCAACAGATGCAGGCACTAGAGGATCAAATCGTTGTTGAAGATACCCAGGACGAAGAACGGGCTCTTAACCGACTCCAAGCTTTGGTAGTCAGCTCCGCTGTGGCCTCAATATTCCTATCAATTGGAATTGGTGCTTGGATTATCAGCCGCACCGCCCGCCGCATGAATGAGTCAGCTATGCTGATTGCCAGTTCTAGCTCAGAAATTGCCGCTAGTGTTGAACAGCAGGAGCGCACCACAAACCAGCAAGCAACTTCTGTGAATGAAACCACCACGACGATGGAAGAACTGGGCGCTTCCGCTCGGCAGTCGGCAGAGCAAGCTGAAGTTTCAGCTATGGGCGCACAGCAGGCACTGAGCCTCGCAGAATCGGGTAACTCTGCTGTCAACCGCACGCTACAGGGTATGGAAACACTGCGGCTTAAGGTGAATGCGATTTCTGACCAGATCCTGCGCCTGAGTGAACAGACTAGTCAAATTGGCAGCATTTCAGGCTTAGTCAGTGATTTGGCAAACCAGACTAACATGCTGGCGCTCAATGCGGCGGTAGAAGCGGTGCGGGCAGGGGAACACGGCAAAGGATTCGCCGTTGTGTCCAGTGAAATCCGCAAGCTAGCCGACCAGAGCCGCAAATCTGCCGAGAAAATCAACGGCTTGGTCAACGATATCCAGACGGCTATTAACTCTACAGTCATGGTCACAGATGAAGGAAGCAAAACGGTCGAAGAAGGCGTACAGATTGCAGAAGAAACCGCTAGTGCCTTCATTGGTGTCAGCGACGCGGTCAACAATGTCGTGCTCAGCAGTCAACAAATTTCGCTCAATGTACAGCAGCAAGCTACTGCCGTTGAGCAAGTCGTCAGCGCCATGAACAGCCTTAACCAAGCCGCCCGCGAAACTGCAAGCGGAATTAGCCAGGTCAAAATTGGCACTCAGCGATTGAATGAGGCGGCAAACGATTTGAAGGCAATGGTTTAGGATCATGAGAATCGAAGACGATGAACTGCGGAACTTAATGAAATACCCCGCCGCAAGCGGACGGGGTATCAGAATCAAAAAAGAGCAAGTTGATTATCCCGATGCAATTTGAGGTAATCTTTGCCTTGGGCTTGAACATATTTGGCGATCATTCCTTCATCCCCGTGGCGGCCTACTGTACTCGCAAAATATCCATCACTCCAAAACTCGCCTCCCCAAAGTTTCTGCTTCACTTGAGGGCATCGTTTGAAGACTTCTCGTGCAGTTAAACTTTTCAGCATCGTTACCAGTTTGGTCACACTATAGGTCGGCACGGACTGCACTAGAAAATGGACATGGTCTTTGTCCACTCCAATTTCGACAAACTTCACCTCGTAGCGTTTCTCGATTTCGAGGCAGACCTCTCGCAGAACCGCATCTACTTGCTCATCAAACACAACCCGTCGATACTTTGCTGGAAACACTAAGTGGTATAGCAAAACTGTTACGTTATGACTCTTGTGGATGTACTCACTCATTCTTAGATCTTACGCCGCAGAGCGGCGGGGAATGGACCCCAAGAGATTCAAGACAACGGGTGAAGAGCGCATTCAAGCAATTGACAACGGCTTGTTGCACCTGGAAAAGTACTCAGATGATGCGGCGGTTCTGGACAGTATTCTGCGCGAAGCCCACTCGCTCAAGGGAGACAGCAACATGCTGGGGCAGTCCGACATGGGCTCGCTGGCGCACCAAATT
This sequence comes from Thainema salinarum CENA647, assembly GCF_057732415.1. Lineage (NCBI taxonomy): Bacteria > Bacillati > Cyanobacteriota > Cyanophyceae > Leptolyngbyales > Leptolyngbyaceae > Thainema > Thainema salinarum. The sequence goes on along the minus strand of NZ_JBYJZJ010000022.1, from coordinate 2,933,877 downwards.
GAACATCTGCTAACCGCAACCAAGCAGGGCAAAGAACCGTTTACGCCGGATCTGTTTGATCGCTTAGCTCAAGGAATGGACGCCATTCGTAAACTGCTGCATCATGCGGTGACGGGAGAACCTGCTGGCGTCGATGCGTTTCACGTATTGGCTACGCTAATGGGCGCTGCACCAGAACCAGCAAGTCAGCCGCAGGAATCCACGTTAGAAGCTAGTGAGAATGGAACTGCAGATATTACTGAAGAGACTAAAGAAGCTCCAGATTCGTCTCCTGGTAAGGTTGACGCTAGCGAAACAAATCAGGCAGAAGGGGCTGAAACGAATCCAGATGAGGGCAATAAGAAACCTGAGACGGCGGAAGACGTAGATGATGCGACAAACACGATTCTCTTTGAGACGGGAGAGCTAAACGTACCACCAGCCGCCCTACCTCAGTCGGTGCCGATTCCGAATAGCTTCAATCCTCAACATCTAGCAGCACAGCAGATTGCGCCCCAGTATCGAATTGAAACCGTGCGCGTTCCTACCCAAACGCTTGATCACCTGATGACACAGGCCGGAGAGCTGACCGTGACGCAGATTCGAGTGGCTCATCGACTGAGTGAAGTGGAGGAAATCGCCAATCTATGGGAAGAGTGGAGCCGTGATCTGTTTGTCAACCGCTTCTTGTTTGATGAAAGTCAATCTCGTCAAACAAATGCTCGCCAGTTGAGTCAGTTTTATGCACGGGCAGAATCACATGTTGAGCAGTTGGGCAAATTGGTTAACAGGCTCCGGACGGCAATGTATGAAGATACTACCCGTCTGGAAGGGATTAGCGATGAGCTAGCAGAGGGAATTCGGACGCTCAGGTTGCTGCCTCTATCCACTGTGTTTCATCTGTTTCCGCGACTGGTGCGGGATCTGGCCCGACAGGAAGATAAACAGGTTGAACTCGTCATGGAGGGAAGCGAAACGCGGGCTGATAAGCGGATTCTGGAAGAGATGAAAGATCCGCTGATGCACATGATCCGCAACGCGATTGATCACGGGATTGAGTTACCTTGCGATCGCAAACGCTTAGGCAAGTCGGAAACCGCTACCATTTGGCTGCGGGGCTATCAAACGCCGACTCACGTGATCGTTGAAGTAGAGGATGATGGCCAGGGACTCAACGTTGAATCGATCAAGGAAACGGTGCTGCGGCGAGGACTGTATCGAGCGGATGAACTGGCATCACTGACCGACAGCCAGCTTCATGCACTGGTGCTGAGTCCTGGTTTTTCAACCCGAACGATGGTGACGGAAATTTCGGGTCGAGGCGTTGGTTTGGATGTGCTGCGCAGCAACGTGGAGCGGCTGAAGGGCAGTATTGAAATTGAATCAATGCCCGGAAAAGGCTGTCTGATGCGGATTCGGCTAGGCACCACGCTGGCGACCGCGCACGTGCTGATTGTCAAGGTACAGGGTCAAACCTTTGCTTTACCCGTGGAAGCGGTACAGACGGCCTGCTTGGTGCAGGCTCACGATCTGTTTCAACTGGAAGGGCGACAAACCCTGATCTACGAGGGGCAACCTGTGTCGGTGTGTGAGCTAGCTGCTTTACTGGAACTGCCTGCTGCAAGTGAGTCTAAGGGCCAGCGCCGAGATGATGCCGCGCGTCCCTGCGTGATTTTGTCTAATGGTGACAGTCGGTTGGGCATTTTTGTTGATGCCCTGATTGATGAACAGGACGTGATGCTGAAGCCGCAAAGTAAGCTACTCAAGCGGGTGCGCAATGTGTCTGGTTCCACGATTCTGGGCACTGGGGAAGTCTGTATGGTGCTGAATCCAGCGGATTTAATTCAATCTGTTCAGCGACAGGCCGTTGCGATCGCACATCCCAATCACTATGACACTACTGCTCCCACGCAGTACTCCGTGCTGCTGGTGGAAGATTCCATTGCTACTCGAATTCAGGAAAAGCGCATTCTAGAAGCAGCGGGGTATGCTGTGACGACTGCGGTGGATGGATTGGACGGCTATAACAAACTGCAAGCGCGCCTGTTTGATGCCGTGATCTCAGACGTGCAAATGCCCCATATGAGCGGTCTGGAGCTAACGAGGCGGATTCGCCAGCATCGAGAATACAGTGAGGTGCCCGTTATCTTAGTTACCACTCTAGCTAGCGATGCCGATCGCCAGCGGGGAGCGGAAGCTGGGGCCAATGCTTACATCACCAAGGGCAGTTTTAATCAGGACATTCTGCTGGATACGCTCCATCGCTTAATTTGATGCTTAATATTTATGAAATGCTCGCTTAAAATTGTGGATCAAATAGCCTGTAAACCGTTCCATCCGTAGGGACACGGCAATGCCGTGTCCCTACCCGAAAGATTGCACCTGATTAAATCCGTGTTCCTTAGCAGGCATTTCACAACTATAAATTGGGTTCTTACAGCGTTTTTTAAGCGCTTAAAATACAGCTATTTTTGTGAGAGCCGCGCCGAGCGCGGCTCTCACAAAAATAGCTGTGACTAACTGAAGCGCGAAGCGCTGTATCCACGGACTGATATTACTTATCTAAGGCAGAGTTCCATGCCTAAATCCCCGATTCGAGTATTGCTGGTGGAAGATTCCCCCATTGCCACTGTCATTCTTAAGCGCATTTTGACCAGCACGTCCGACATTGAGCTCACTGGCACCGCTAGTAACGGGCTGGAAGCGCTGGCGCTGATGGCTCAGACGCGGCCTGATGTCGTCTGTACCGATCTGCACATGCCGAAAATGGACGGGCTGGAGCTAACTCGCCGCATCATGTCCGAATGTCCTCGCCCGATTTTGGTGATTAGCGCTTCGGTGCAGGAAGACGATTCGAAAAATGTGTTCGATTTGATTGAAGCCGGAGCGTTAGACGTTTTTCCCAAGCCCAGAGCCGGACTCAATGCCGAGTATGAGCAGATTCAGCGGGAGCTAATCAACAAAATCAAGGTGCTGTCTGGTGTAGCGGTGTTCACGCAGCATCGTCACCGCGCCACTGCACCAACGCCATCCGTTCCTACTACAGCCCCAGCTCCGAAGCCTAATTCCTCTAGCATCAATCCTTCTAAGCCTTCACCTGCGCCAATTAACCATCAACCAGCTCGCTACGCCTCTTCTACTCCTCAGCCACTGGATATTCGAACTCCACGAGTGCTGGCAATTGGCGCATCAACCGGGGGGCCACGAGCGCTTCAGCTCATTTTGCGATCGCTACCTGCCAATTTCCCGGTTCCGGTTCTCTGTGTGCAGCACATCAGCGACGGTTTCTTACAGGGGCTAGTGGATTGGCTCGATCAGGAATGTGCGCTGAAAGTTGCGATCGCACAGCCGCGCCAAGCACCCCAGGCAGGCACCATTTACTTTGCGCCAGAGCGGCAGCATTTGGAACTGAGCGAACAGGGACTATTTCAGGTTTCCACAGCTCCAGCAGTCGATGGGCACTGTCCCTCTGTGACGGTGCTGTTTCGGTCGATTGCAAAGTACTATCGCCGCTCGGCTGTGGGGATATTGCTGACGGGCATGGGTCGCGATGGCGCGACGGGTCTGCTGGACATGTCTGAGGCAGGCGCAACGACGATTGCCCAAGATGAGGCGACGAGCATTGTATTTGGTATGCCCCGAGCCGCGATCTCACTCAATGCGGCGCAGCGGATTTTGCCGATTCAGGAGATTGCACCGTTCTTGCTCAGCCGCGTGTTTGGCTGAAACATGCGTGCCCTCACCCTAAATCCCTCTCCCAGAGTAGGCTACTGCTTATACACATCTGAATAGTCCTTCTAAATCCCGGACCAGCCCCCTAAATCCCCCTTAAAAAGCAGGGCTGATTTATTGATGAGAGAAAAAAGATAATGAGATAGGTAACCATTTTTGCACAACAACTAAACCATGAGCCTCATCAGCCATCTCAAGCAAATTCCAGACTTTCGAACTCAACCGCGATATCCCCTGTGGGTCGTGCTGCTTTTGATCATCATGGCAACGATGAGTGGGTGCTTGGGTTACCGAGCGATTGAAGATTTCGTCGAACGGCATCAAACGGTGTTGCTGGACTGTTTAGAGCTGCCTCACACCCGACTGCCCGCCTACTCAACGATCCGCAAGGTGATCGTGCGAACCAACTTTGAACACCTGAGTCAAGCCTTCAATGACTGGGCAACAACGGCATTTGCGCCCCAAACCGGAGAACAACTGGCCACCGATGGCAAGAGTATCAAGGCAACCGTCACAGACTATGACCAAAGTTATCAAGACTTCGTCAGTGTCGTCTCTGCCTTCAGTGTGCAACAAGGGGTCGTGGTTGGACTCCAATCGATGCGAAACCAACAGCAAAGTGAGATTGTCACCGTGCAGACCTTGTTAGATGTCTTGCAATTCAAAGGAGTTTGCTTCAGTTTTGATGCGTTGCACACTCAAAAAAACGGTTGAGCAGATTATTGCCAGTGGCAATGACTACCTGATGGCCGTCAAGCCGAACCAACCTAAGCTGTTTGAGCATCTGCGAACCCAGTTTGAGCAATCGTTACCCACCAGTTCAGATTGCCAAGTTGAACGAACGCGTGAGCGCCAAACAAGTCGTACCGTCAGTGTTTTGGAATCAGTCGCAGGGATAGACCCCGGTTGGGTTGGAGTCGAGCGCATGGTTCGAGTCGAACGAGTCGGAACTCGTGACAACCAGCCTTACACTCAGACCATGTTCTACATCAGTTCACTCCCGTTGGATGCCGTAGGCTTTGCTCAGCACATTCGCTCTCATTGGCACATTGAGAATCGATTGCATTGGCCAAAGGATGTCGTGCTTCATGAAGATCACGCCCCTTTGTGTGATGGTCATGCACCGACCAATTTTGCGATTGTGCGAACGATTGCGGTCAATCTGTTTCGCCAAGCCGGATTTGCCTCCATCACCAAGGGACTGCGGCATTTAGCCCACGATATCCCCCGTCTATTTTCCTTTTTTCAATAAATCAGCCCTGCCTTTTTAAGGGGGATTTAGGGGGATCTCAACGTTGAAACGGAGTCTAGAGACTTGTGTATACACAGTAGCCCAGAGTAGGAGAGGGACTTTGAGCAGGCTATAGTTTCGGTTCCCCTTCGCCCATTTTGGGAGAAGGGGCTGGGGGATGAGGGCTATATCAAACAGGCATCAAATTCGGTAAGGCATTGCGGCGAATTGGACGCAGCACCCGCTGGGGGTGTGGTTCACCGACTAGAATCACCGAGCCGTTTAGCCGTTCCAGTAGCGGTGTGGTGTTAGCACCAATGGTTAGACCGTTACCGCTGCGGCGACGCTGCGATCGCAGAATCACCAAGTCATGATCCTGTGCATTTTTCGCAATCGTGCTAACCACATTGTCGCAAGCCAGTAGCTGAATGTTGATTGGACAATTTGCGGCAGGCAGCCGATCCACCAGCGTCTCAAGCTGCTTCTGCAAGCGGGTTTTACGAATTTGAGAGGCGCGTGGACTGCAAACGTGCAGCAGCGTAATTTGTCCCTCGTTCGCTGCCGCGAGTACCTGGGCAAATCGCAGCGCCCGCAAGGCCAGCATGGATGGATTTTCAATCGGAACCAAGATGGATTTGAACTGAGTCGGTGACTCCAGCAGCCGCGCCACAATCACCGGACAGTGAGCCGCCCACAGCACATCGTCTTGGATATTGCTAAACAGATAGCGATTGAATCTAGCCTGCTGCCCCATGCCCAGGATAATCAGATTGGCGTTTTCTTCGCGGCTGACGTGGCAAACCGCCTGAGCCACGTTGTATTCAATTCTCAGCTTGGGGTCAATATTGGCCTCAAACTTTTCGCTGATCATCTGCGCTGCTTCCAGTCGCTGCCGACTGAGGGCAACAGCACGAGCCAGCTGGGGAGAATCCATCTGGGGTTGGGCAAGGGCAATGGCTAATGGAATGACGCGGCCATTTTTGTAGCGGGCAACGGTAGCGGCCAGCTCGATCAGCGAATGCTCCGTATTGGGGTTATAAACGGGCACCACAATGGAGAACGATTCGGGAATGTCGCTGGGTGGCGGCAACCAATCAAGCAGCTCATGCTCATCAAATGATTCCTGTACCGCCAGTTGCCGCGCGGCATTGGCCGTGACCAGCGGCCCCAGAATGGCCGTGACCAGCATCAGCAAAATGACGCTGTTGAAGACCTGCGAGTTAATAATTTCCGCTTCATAACCCACCAGTGCTGCCGCCAGCGTTGCCGCAACTTGCGGAATGGAGAGTGACCACATTGTCCAGGTTTGCGGCCAGGAGTAGTGAAACATCTGCCGCGCACCCAGCGTCGCCAACAGCTTGGTCAATAACAGTACGGCGACAACCAGTAGAGGTAACTCAACTGACGACAGAATACTCTCAAAGGCATTCAGATCCAGCAGCAGTCCCATATTGACGAAAAACAGCGGAATAAACAGGACGCTGCCCATAAACTCCGTTTTTTCCTTCACGGGGCCATCGCCAATCACGCTATTGATCGCGAGTCCGGCCAGGAAAGCACCAATGATATTTTCAACACCGATGAGCTGAGCCACCAGGGCACAGAGAAAGACAGAGAGCATGACAAATAGGAACTGGTTGCCCTCATCTTTGCCCGTACGGCGGAAAAAGGCTTTACCGAGCTGCTTAAGGCCAAATAAAACTGAGATCGCATATAGTGCCAGCGACCCCAGCAGCGTAATTAGCTTCAAGGCCGAAAAGTCGCCTTGGCTAATCCCCAAGCAGATCGCCAGCACCAGCAGGGAGCCGATGTCGGTAAAAATAGTTGCGCCCACGGTGACGGTGACGGCTTCATCGCCGACGACGCCAAGCCGCTGCACGATGGGATAGGCCAGCAGCGTATGGGAGGCCAGCAGTGAACCAATCAGAACCGCAGCCAACCAGCCAAAGCCAAACAGCAGACCGATGCCGATGCCGCCCATTAGGGGAATGGCAAAGGTCAAGAAACCAAAGCCCATTGAGCGGTTGCGCGTTTTTTGGAACAGGGCTAGATCAATTTCTAGACCTGCCACAAACATGAGGTAGATTTTGCCAATCTCGGAAAACAGCTGCATGGTTTCAGAGTCGGCGTTGAGCCAGCCTAAACCACTGCCACCAAACAAGACGCCTGCGGCCAGCAGGCCCACCAGTCCGGGCAGCTTAATCCGCTCAAACAGCGGCGGCGTAATCAGGACAATCGCAATCAGCAGCGCGAAGGTAGTAATCGGCTCCTGGAGCGTTTCGGAAATGGGTTCGACTAAAAATACAAGCATGTATGTAATGTTGCTTTTTATAGAGAAGGGCCAGGAAACTGAATTCCTGGCCGCTGATGTCGTTTGAACTGGTTGTTGTCCTACCTGCTCGGCTGCTCAATCAACTGCAAAGCTTGAAAGTTGAATTTCATGGGAGTCTCGCGCGGCGGGACTTCTACGGAATCAACATTGGTTTTCACAGGTGGATTTGGCAACTTACGAGCAGCCTGAATCACCGACTCGCAGATGATGACTGATAGGAGTTGTTCGATGGAGTTTCGATATTTTAGATTCGGTCTTTTTCCCCTAATTGTCTCTCTATCACAGGAGAGAATTTGTTTGATTGCCCTCATCCCCCAGCCCCTTCTCCCAAAATTGGGAGAAGGGGAGCCGGAGATTATAGCCTGCTCAAAGTCCCTCTCCTGTGGGAGAGGGCTTTAGGGTGAGGGCAATTAGCTGAGATAGCGAGTCAGAATGCTGATTTGATCATCCGGCTGCCGCTGAGCCAGAATTCGCGCCACGTCGCCTGCACTGGGGCAGGGGATCGGTTGGCTCCATTCGTTGGCTTCGGCAAAGCCGCGTCGATGCAGATTTTTGATCGTGACAATAATGTCGGGGCGGGTGCCGAGCAGGATAATCCGCAGCGGATGGCGACCGTGGCGCTGGGGCTGGTCGGGGTGAGCCGCACAGGAATGTGGCGCTGCCTGGGGGGCAGCACCGAGGATGAAGTATGTCATTGTGTTTCCTTTGGTTTTTGACGTTCGGAGGAAAGCCAAAAACCTAGCCCCCCTGCAACTTTGAAGTGCAATGCAGAGCGGCTGAGGCTACAATTACCCAAGCCTGTGCGTTGCCGAGATCAACGTTTACAGGTCAGCCGCTCAGGGTTGTGCCAGCAACTCTGGGTGGCGTTGACTAGATTTCTGGTGTCCGGCTGTCGAGGCGATTAGGTGATGGTTCGCTCGACAACTTAACGTTTCACAGTACGGGATTTGCCCTATGGAGTCAATCTAGATTCACTGACAGAAATATTGGGAAGTGAGTGCTAGTAATGGGAAGTAGATTTGATGGAACTTCAACTCAACATTCAGGTAGAGGCACTGCAACATATCCTCAACGTATTACCACCACCAGAACAGTTTGAAGAGGGAGAAATATTAGAGTTTCCTTTCTTCGTCGATGTTGGGTCGTTGAACTTTAAGTTCAGAGCTAAACATTTAGGAAGGAATATGGGATGGGTGTTGGATAGCATAGAACAAATTAACGATGCTTAAGGACGGATTGCGATCGCAATTTATACATATCGCATAACTAAGCAGCTTTGGTTGAGTCGGCAAATTGCCAGTAGGTGATGCCGTCTTTTTCGATGGGAATGATCAGACCAAACCATTCGAGCCGTTCCAGATTTTCAGCAATGGCATCGAGTTTTTTCTGAGTTGTGCGGCCTGTGAATTGGGCGGCAATTTGTTTGGCTGTCCATTCGCCGCTGCTGGTGCGAAGTAGATCGCGAATGGCGGCAAGTTGTTCTTTGGGTTTGCTCGGCCATTTTTGCTGTTCGACGGGTTCGACAACAGGTTCTTCTGGGGTTTCGGTGCCGGGTAATGTACCCTGTAGGGGCGAATGGCCATTCGCCCCTACGGTGTCGGGGGCTTGATATTCTGGGCGGAGCCAGCGGATGAGGCCGTTGCGTTCTTCCTCGGCGCGTTCGGCATTGAGGGCAACGAGACGTTCGAGGATAATTTCGTCGAGGTTAGCTTCCTGCCCCCCTTCTCTCCTTGTGGGAGAAGGGGTTGGGGGATGAGGGGAAGAGGTGGAATTTGCCCTCTCCCCCGGCCCCTCTCCCAAGCTGGGAGAGGGGAGAGCAGAACTCTCTTGTCCCCCTTCTCTCCTTGTGGGAGAAGGGGCTAGGGGATGAGGGGACAGGAGTGGAATCAAATCAGTCCAGCCGTAGGCTTCTAGTACTGCTATGTCTAGCTCATCGTGGATTTGTTTGAGGGTGGAGACGAGGGCGCGGTTGTTGTAGGCGCGGTCGGCATCGGTGAAGGGTTCCCCGGCGCGGAGTTTTTCGAGCAGGTTATACATGCCGGTGATGGTGATGTCGGGATGGGTGGCCTGCACTTGCTTGCGGTGGGCATCGAGCCGTTCGCCCAGGTCGCGGATTTTCTGTTTTTGCTCTGGGGTGGGATCTGGGAAGGGGAAGGGGTCGAAGCAAACAGTTTTGTTGTAACGAGGGGTGTTTCCAGTTGCCATTCTTCCCCCAGCGGCTAATGCCCAACAAACGTGAACATGGCTTGAAAGGACACCCAAGGCATAGGCATCTTCAAGAGCGACAGTCACAACCATATTGTCAGGCAATACTTTTCTATCCAGGAAAACAAATACTCTATGCTTTGTAGTCTCTGGTGTTGCTATATAACGCTTCAGCCCTGCAATAGCATCGCGTGTTTTGATAGCGTTTTCTCCAAAAAGCCACCAATTTTCTTTTCTGGATTGTCGCTCATTTACGTCTCGTTCTGGCTTGACTTCTTCGAGTATTTTCTGAAATGGTTTCTCATATTTTGAAGCTTCAGCTAGGTTCATGCCATAGAAATCTATAGCGAAAAGATTTCTAGACTCTCTTACCAAGTCTTTACCGTTAAGATAAGGCTTAACCACTGAATCTGCATATTTATATCCCCATGCCTCGAAAATTTCCTTTGTTAGGGTGAATCCTGCTCCATGTAAGCAAACTCCCCTTCCAGTTAAAAGATTATTACTCTTTAACTTGTCTACTTTTAAGATGTCTGTCCCTGAGCGAAGATTTGCTAGCAACTTGCCAGCAATTTGCCATTCAATCTGGATAGCCTCAGCTTGTTGCTCGGGTGTTTCGGCATCAGTCTCTGACATTACTTTCCCTATAGTCGCAAGACTTTTAATGTTTGAATCATCTAATTCAGCAGCAGTCATTGCTATGCGTACGGCTGCTTCTCCATCAACCCAAGGATGATCAGAGATAACAAAAAATAGTCGGATTGGATTCTTTGCTTTTAAATGGTTTTCTATGACTTTCCTTTGCCAAACTTGGTAAATGCTATTTGTTGTAATAAATCCAAATCTATAGAGAGCTTTTCTTCTAACTGTATTTGCAGCCTTATGCCACCAATACATCACGTAGTCAACTGTCTCAGAAACGTCTTTATAAGTCAGTCTCAACTGTTCTGTATATCCATCGCCTAATCTTTCCCGCATATAGGCATTCCCAATAAACGGCGGATTTGACACCACATAATCCGCCTCCGGCCACTCCGCAGGGCGAGGATTCAAATACCGATAAATCACCACCTGATCACTCGGATCAGGCACCTCCTCCCCCGTCACCGGATGCCGCATCATCCGCCCACCCCAGCGCGTTCTCACCTGCCCCGTCTTCGGGTCAACATCCGGCTCCCTGCCGTCATAGGCCAGCACCGCATCCCGGTTTTCGATATTGCCAAACGCCTGCAACACCGGCTCCGGCGGTTCCGCATTGCCATAGCGCTTGAAATACCACTGGAGATAACCAATCCAGATCACCAGTTCGGCAATGGCAGCGGCGCGAGGGTTAATCTCAATGCCCAAAAACTGCGACGGGTTAATCTGCTCCAGCACATTGAGCTGCACCTGCCCCGCCACATCCACCAGGCGCGTGATCACCTCCTGCTCTAGCCCCTTCAGCAAATCCAGCGACACATAGAGGAAGTTGCCCGTACCGCAGGCCGGGTCGAGAATCTTAAGAGTGTGGAGCTTTTTGAGAAACGCCGTAATTTCCTGCTCCGCCTTCTTGCGCTGGTTCTTCGTCGGTTCTTCCTGACCTGCTTCCGGCTCTAATAACCGCTTGATCTCCAGCTCAATCTCATCCCACTCCTGGCGCAACGGCTCCATCACCACCGGACGCACCAACCGCTCCACATAAGATCGCGGCGTGTAGTGAGCACCCAAACGACTGCGCTCCTTCTTCTCCAACGCCCGCTCTAGCAGCGTACCGAAAATAGCAGGCTCTACCTGGCTCCAGTCTTTTGCCGCCGCCGCGTACAGCACCTCAAGCTGCTCCTTCGGTAGATCAAATGCTGTTGCATTTTGGAAAAAGCTGCCGTTAAATTTCAGCACCCGCTCAAAGCCAAAGTTGCCCCCGGTGTTCATAGTCTGCCAGAGCTGCTCAATCTCTGGCTTGAAGGTTTCGGGGTTCGGAATCCAGCGATCGCGCAGGGCTTTAGTAAAGACTTCGCCTTTCAGCAGCTCCACATCTTCGGCAAACATGGTGAAAATGCAGCGCATGAGGAACTGGGCGACAGCTTGGGCGTGGTGTTCCCTCTCCCCCGGCCCCTCTCCCAACCTAGGAGAGGGGAGATTAGAAGTAGAAAAACTCTCTTGTCCCCCTTCTCCCTGCATGGGAGAAGGGGTTAGGGGATGAGGGCCAAACGCCTTCCGAATGACACTCAAAGCACCAGACAAATCAGCTTCAACTTGCCCAGCCGGAATCCGAACAACACGCAAACCTAAAGATTCCAGCAAATGCTGCCGTTCTTGGTCATATTCTTTTTGCGATTCATGAACACCACCGTCTACCTCGACGATTAGCCTTTCTGAAGCACAGAAGAAATCAACGATGAAGGCTCCTATGGGTTGCTGTCGCCGAAATTTTCGTCCGTCAAGCTGCTTGCGTCGGAGTGCTTGCCATAAGATGTCTTCGCTAGGAGTTGGTTCTTTGCGAAATTGTCGTGCCACTTGGGTCATTTTTGATTTGAGGACTTGGGGGATTTCCCAGCGCTCTGGTTTTTCCCTCTCCCCCGGCCCCTCTCCCAGGTTGGGAGAGGGGAGATTAGAGTTTTCTTGTCCCCCTTCTCCCTGCATGGGAGAAGGGGTTAGGGGATGAGGGGCATTTTCCTCTAGCCACCTCGACAGCTTCGCTAGTTCTGCCGCTACCTCTCGCGTTACCCTAGCGCGATACTTTTCCGGGTTCAATGCTTGTGGATCAGTAAAAATCTTGACAAAGCGATCAAAAATCTCTGGGTCTTTCAAATCCGCCAAATTTACCCGTTGACGAGCACCGTAGCTGCCATATTCGCCGCTGAAGCCTTCCCAAATCTCAAAGTGCGAACCAATATCGCAGGTCATCAAAAACGGCGGCATCGCCCCCAACATGCGATTGTAAGCATAAGACTTTGCTTGGTTAAACGCCTTCTGCATCGCGTCGCGATAAGTTTTCGTACCTCGCTTACCATGCCCCTTGCTAGAGTCTGTGCTGCCCTGCTTCGCCTCAATCAGGAAACAGCCCTCTTTGTAGAAATCGGCGAACTTGGTAGATTCCGCCTTCTCGCTGTAAAACTTGATGTCCTTATCAAAGCAATAGGGATCACCCGCAATGCTGCCCTTGGGTGGTGGTTGATCAACAGCTAATGTCGTGCAGAGGTCATTGAAAAACGATTGGTAATTGGCACGTTCATTTCCTTCGGAACCTTGCCATTTACTGAGAAAAGCTTCAACTCGTTGAATATCGGAGGCGTTCATAAAGCTGGAGAGCAGGGGCTATGCTGGACATCTTGCTTATCTTTCCCAGCTTCTCAGTGAAATCACGACATTTTTAGCAGAACGCAATATGCACAAGCGATCGCATCTTCATTTCCCCAGATGCCAAAGTGCGATCGCGATTTAAGCTGCTGCTGTTGGGTTTCTTTACCACTCAACCCAACCTACGAATGAAGCCGGAATGAAAAGTGCGATCGCGCTAGCTACACTTGAAAACTGCTTCAGTGTCAACGGCTACAGTTCAGCACAGATCTAGCTGATGAGGGAAAAATGGTTTTAAATTGTTCTCTCTGATTACAGAGTTTGTGCAGCAGAGCTGATTGTTAAGTTAATTAACAACACGCAGTTGGGTTTGCCAAAGCTGCTCTAGAGCAAGGTTCTATCAATCCAGCTCTGTCGTCCAGCTAAACCTACCTGTCATAAATCAGAACACACTCAGGACAGACAATTATGACTAACCCACAAGACAACGTAACTTACGAAGATCAGTTTCGTCGTCCCTATGGCGAATATGGCACCAAATTCGAATTCGGTTCCAACCCCAGCGCCGAACTCTGGAACGGTCGCCTAGCAATGGTCGGCTTCCTCGGTGCGCTGATCGTTGAATTAGTAACTGGCCAAGGTTTCTTCCAATGGTTGGGCTTGTTCTAAACAGCCTCACTCAAGCACTGAATTGAGGGTCGTCCCACGTGGATGACCCTCAATTCATCTTTAAATTCCCCAAGAACCGACTGCCGTAATCGCTGCATCACCCACGAATTTGACCTAGGGGAGTGCAAACGCACTGCATACCGACGTACTATACAGTTAACAAGCTGCCAGTACGAATCGCCAGAGATGCCGCTATGGTTAAAATTTTGCACCTCTCCGACATCCACATGGGCAGTGGTTTCTGCCACGGACGCGTCAACTCCGAAACGGGATTAAACACCCGCCTAGAGGACTTTGTGAACACGCTGGGCCGCTGTATTGATCGTGCGATCGCAGAACCCGTAGATTTGGTTCTGTTTGGTGGCGATGCCTTTCCCGATGCCACACCGCCGCCGTTCGTCCAGGAAGCCTTTGCGCGACAGTTTCGTCGCCTGGTCGATGCCGAAATCCCTACCGTACTCTTGGTTGGCAACCATGATCAGCATTCCCAAGGTGTCGGCGGAGCCAGTCTCTGCATCTATCGCACCCTCGGCGTACCGGGCTTCATTGTGGGTGATCGACTAGAAACACATCAGATCGAAACCGCCAGCGGCAGCGTGCAGGTGATAACGCTGCCCTGGCTGACCCGCTCCACGCTGCTGACCCGACCGGAAACAGAGGGATTGTCCCTCGCCGATGTCAATTATTTGCTGATTGATCGACTACGAGCCGCTTTAGAAGGCGAAATTCGCCGCCTAGATCCAACATTGCCCACAATTTTGCTGGCCCACTTGATGACGGATACCGCCCGCTATGGGGCAGAGCGGTTTCTAGCCGTCGGCAAGGGCTTCACCGTGCCGCTGAATGTGCTGACGCGAGACTGCTTCGACTATATTGCGCTGGGCCATGTCCATACCTATCAAGTGCTGAGCGAACAGCCGCTGACAATTTATCCCGGCAGCATCGAGCGAGTTGATTTCAGCGAGGAACAGGAAGACAAAGGCTACATCCTGGCTGACATTGAACGAGGCCGAGCGCAGGCCGAATTCTGTGTTCTGCCAGCCCGCCGCTTTCAAACCGTCACGACTGATGTTTCAAAAGCCGAGCATCCCCACGACAAACTGCTGGCTGCGATCGCAAAAGCGGAGATTACCGATGCCGTCGTGCGGCTCAACTACAAAATCCGGCCTGAGCAAACCGATGACATCGACATGGCCCAAATCCATGCAGCTCTAGCTCCAGCCCACACCTACACGATTCATCCAGAGCTGGTCAACCAGCAAGTGCGATCGCGCCTACCAGAACTGGGCATTGGCCAAAGTATCGATCCAATTGCAGCACTGGAAACCTATTTAACGAATCGCGATGACCTGACCGATATCTCTGCTTTGATGCTCGAAGCCGCTCACGCTTTATTGGCTGGAGTAGACGAAGATAGTCGGCTGATTACGCCAGGATCAAACATGACGCTGGAGGATTACCTGACGGAGGTAGACATCGCCGATACTCAGCTCCGCTTGCTGTAGCCACAAAAACTCATTTCAAAAACCCAAAAGCAATGTTGTCGCCGCGATCGGCGGCAGCATTGCTTTTCACTTTTACTAATACGAAACCTACTGATTCAGAGCCAATTTAGTTTTTGTGAAAGTCAGGCTTGACTTGACCCTCACAAAAACTAAATTGAATTCTTTTATTAAACATTTGGCTTGTGAGCAATCCAATACTTGCTCAACAAATGGGTTTCTGTGGAGATATTGACAAAGCCAACTTTGGTTAAGCGGTCTGTCAAATCATCTTGCACATAATTGGCATAATAAGGCTCGTGGAAAATGGCCGGAAAGTTTTCCATTGCCGTCACCAGTTCCGGTGAATCATCCGTTTGAATGGAGTCACAAATGACAAACGTGCCTCCAGGTTGGACAACGCGGAAAGCTTCTTCAATCACGTTTTGACGGGCTTGAGGCGGCAGTTCGTGGAACAAAAACACGCAGGTGATGCCGTGAAAATAGTTGTCCAAGAACGGTAGCCGCTCAGCATTGGCACAAACGAGCTGAGGCAGTTCATTAGAAAGCTCAGAAAGCTGCTGATTCGCTTTTCGGAGATAGGCCGCCGACAAGTCGGTGCCATATAGAGATGCTTGCGGCAACATACTGCGGAGCATCCGCAGCGTCCGGCCTGTGCCGCAGGCAACATCAAGGACTTTCTGCTGATGGGCTGGCACATCACTGAACTGCTGTAGCCCCTGCTTCAGCGGAGCCAAAATGCGCCGCCGCATTGGGTCGGCAGAGCCACCAAAGAGCAGTTCAACCTGGAGGTCATACAGATTGGCTGAGTAATCACTGAGATATCCATCGGTCTGGTGATGGAAATTCCGCAGGTAATACTTGGGATAGCCCTCAGTTGGCACATCTTTAGGTAGAACCTGATACTGCTGATTACTCATCCGATCCCAGGTTTGGGGCATATCGGACACCAAGACTGGGTAGTAGACGAAAAAGTCTTTCCAGGGATTATCAAACAGGAGGTTAACTGGGTAAATGCCGCGTTCAGCATCACGCCAGTCGGCTTCCATTAGTTGCTGATAGCGGCTTTGAAGCAACGATAGAGCCTTTGAAGTTAGGGGAGTTCCCTTACTCCGCTCAGGATAAAACAATTCCCACAGGCGATCGCTGATTGATTTGTGTGTAATGCTAAATACACTCTTGCCTTGTTGAAAGGTTTGATAGGCAAGCTTAGTTAGTGTGTCAGGCATGGAACTTACTTGGCTTGTTAACAATGCAGATTAATGTTGTGTGAATTATTGTAACGAAGTGGGATTCAGATTGCTGAGCCATTAGTCAGAAGATGCACATGCCTACGGGTAGGAATTATGCTCAGCAACGCCTTTTATGCAGTGTCCGACGACTTAAACTCTCGTTATGCCCAACAAGTTCTGAGGCCTGATGGTTGTGAGGCCTGATGGTTGTGAGGCTTGATGATTGATGTGTCATGCTAGGCGCGACACATCAACCATCAGAACCCAACCCAATAAAGTTGGCCGACTGCTAACGCATCGTCGTCGGTCGCACTGCGATCGCAGATCAGGATTTCGAGCGCAATAAGCGCAATACTGGATCACGATTCTGATCACGATTTGGTTGAGAGTGTTTTATTCCACTACCCTTGAATAATATTTATTCTCAGTCTGTATAGGATTGGCCTGATTGGATGCGGTGGAATCATCATTTATTTCAGCTAGCGTTGTTGTTGGCGTGGGTGGCCATTGGCACCGCCCTCAGATTTGCAAACTTGGCCGCGAAAGCACCTTGGACTGATGAGTTTGCCACGTTGGTGTTTAGCTTGGGCCACAGTTTTGAAACGGTTCCCCTTGACCAGATAATCACGACGGATCAACTGCTCGCCCCCTTACAGGTTGACTCATCTCGTTTGTCAGACGTGACGCGCTACCTGCTGAGTGAGGATGTCCATCCGCCGTTTTACTTTGGTCTAGCCCATCTCTGGCTCCAGTTGTTTTCTACTGAGTCGGGTTTGGTGTCGCTGTGGGGAGCGCGGGCGCTGCCTGCGTTACTGGGTGTTCTCTCGATTCCAGCAATCTACGGGTTAGGGTTGGTGACGCTGCGATCGCAACTCATTGCTCACCTCGCCGCCGCATTCATGGCCGTGTCGCCCTATGGCGTCTATCTGGCTCAAGAAGCCCGTCACTACACGCTGAGTATTGTGTGGGTAACTGCATCACTGACCTGTTTGGGCATTGCTCTGCGCTGGATTCAGCGTCAGCGATCGCTGCCCTGGCTGACTGTCCTATCTTGGATTGTGGTGAACAGCCTGGGCGTAGCCACTCACTTTTTCTTTTTACTGACCTTGGTCGCAGAGACAATTGCTCTGATGGTCATTGGGGTTGTCCGCAATGGCCGAACGGTGAATCAGTGGCTGAGTCCCCCCTGGCCACGAATTTATCTGGCGATGGCGGGTACAGCGGCGGGCATTGCCGTTTGGATTCCACTGTGGCTGACGATTCGCAGCCGCGAGATTACCCAGTGGATTCAGTCGGACGATGGCTTTAACCTGCTCAGCCTGATCAATCCCCTGTTTCAAGCAGCCGCAGCTTGGGTGACGATGGTGCTGCTGCTGCCAGTCGAATCGTCTAACCTACCAGTTGCGATCGCAGCCGGGGCCATGATGATTGTTGTCTTTCTGTGGATGCTACCGCTGCTGTGGCGCGGATTCCGACAGCAGTGGCAGAGTCTGCCAGAACAAACGGTTTTAAAAGGATTCACAGGTTTCGTTGTCGGTGCGATCGCGCTGTTTTTTATCATCACCTATGGCTTTGGCGCAGATCTGACGCGGGGAGCCCGCTACAGCTTTGTCTATTTTCCGGGCGTTATCGCGCTGTTAGCCTGTAGTTTGGCCGCCTGCTGGCGGCGTTCTGCACCGTGGGTAACGCGAGCAGGCCACAAACCCGATGCCGCTAATGCAGGCAAGTGGACTGCGATCGCAACCCCCATTCTGCGAGGCTATGGCAAGTATGCCGTGATCGCACTGTGGCTGGTCGGTCTAGCCGGAGGATTAACCGTCAGCAACAACCTGGGCTACCGCAAGTACTACCGTCCAGAGCAGTTAATTAGCCAAATTCAGCAGCTTTCTAATGCACCCGTCGTGATTGCAACGACGCAATCTACTCTGGTTCACATCGGCGAAATGATGGGTGTTGCTTGGCAAATCGAAGCAGAATCGGCAGCAACCGACGTTGAACCCCGTTTTCTGCTGGCCCATGAGGATGCCCTGCCCTGTGAAGAGAACTGTCAGGCAACTGACGTGCTGAAATCAACAGTGACCCGTTTGGCAGAACCAACCGATTTTTGGTTAGTTAACTTCGATGCTCCCACAAAGATCGACGAATACTGTGCACTAGACGATGCACCACCCAAAATCATCTATGGCTATCGCTATCAGCTCTATCACTGTCATGAAGAGTCATGAAGAAATTTAAGCGCAGCTTATCGAGCGTTAAGTGCGATCGCCTGTTCTTTTGTTAAGTTATGAAACCTGTAGACAACGGCAGACAGATTTCATTTTGTAGAGGTTTGTAGAGATATTAAGTGTTGCAAAGCACTTTCATTTTTGGCCCACAAGAGAGACTTGATTGATTAAGCTTGGGTATACAACTCGTAGTGAGTATGACTTAATGCGTTTTGAGTTCCTGAGCCTAATTAATTGCTTGGTAATCCCTCAGATTTGCTGGGGCGACTCAATTAGTTTTGACCATCTGTGCTCACACAATGCGCAAGTTGGTGACTAACGAGTCATCGTTTTTAAATGACAGTTGTTTGACCGTGGTGAGCTGTAACGATTCTTTTATAGCTGTCGCCATCTAGGTTGAGACATCCACAAAATCTAACGTTTAACCATTTCAGCATTCTCAAAATTCCTAATGTCTTAATCGATGTGGCAATCGTTATTGAAGGTGTGAGGACAGGTCACTGTTGTCCATAGGAAGTGTTTCTACTCATCAATCTCGCAATTAAGAAGGATCCAACTAATGCTGAATGCGAGTAAGGAGCCGGACAAATGGTGTTCAAGCGTGAGGGCCAACCTGTCCCTCAAATAACCTTTCGGATGTTTGCAGAGATAGGTTGGTACAACCTTTCGACAGCAGATCTCTTTGATCACAAAACGGTTGTGGTGTTTGCAGTGCCAGGTGCTTTTACCTGCCCACATTCTCCGATTCAGCTGTTAGCTTACAACGAATATGCCAAGGTATTTCGAGCTAACGGGGTCAATGAAATTCTCTGCATTTCGGTCAATGATCCGTTTTCGCTAGCAGCCTGGGCTCAAGAAGAAGGAGCTGATCAGGTGCGCTTTATCCCCGATGTAAATGGTGATTTTACCCGCGCAATGGGGATGCTAGTGAACCTTTCTAATCAAGGGATGGGATATCGTTCTCGGCGCTATTCCATGCTGGTGCAAGACGGAATAATTGAAAAAATTTTCATAGAGCGAGGTGGGTTTGAGGCAATGCCTGTGGTTTCTGATGCCGAGACAATGCTGAACTATATCAATCCCAAAACCCAGAAACCCAAGCAGACCACTGTACTCATGCACATGTGGCAAACAATGCTCTCCACCTAAAAAAGCCGTACAGAGAAAAAAACATACCAGAATACACGACAGGAAAAGAATTATGACGAATAGTCAAATGAGATGTCCATTTCCAATGAGCAGCCAGCTAATGGAAATCTGGCGGGCAGTACGCTCTATTCTCAAGAGCAGTAGTGCCGAAGCAGGAACCGAGAACCAGCTACAGTCCACGACAATACCGGAGACTGTCCACAGTGCCAGTGGTTGCCCCTTTGTCGGCAGTCCACAAACCTTCACCGCTGGTGGTGGCACGTTGAACCGAGACTGGTGGCCCAATCAGTTAAATCTAGAAATCCTCCACCAGCACGCGCCCCAGGCCAACCCGATGGGCGATACGTTCAACTATGCTGAAGAATTCAAGACCCTCGATCTGGCAGCTCTGCGGGCCGACATCTTTGAGCTGATGACGACCTCACAGGACTGGTGGCCCGCCGACTACGGTCACTATGGGCCGCTCTTCATTCGGATGGCCTGGCACAGTGCTGGCACGTACCGGATCGGCGACGGTCGCGGCGGCGCAGGCTCAGGTAGTCAGCGGTTTGCGCCTTTGAATAGCTGGCCCGACAATGCCAACCTCGACAAGGCCCGCATGTTGCTGTGGCCGATCAAGCAAAAATACGGCAAGAAAATCTCCTGGGCCGACCTGATGGTCTTCGCCGGTAACTGTGCCCTGGAGTCCATGGGCTTCAAGACGCTGGGCTTTGCAGGTGGACGCGAGGACGTTTGGGAACCGGAGTTAGACATCTACTGGGGTTCTGAGAAAACCTGGTTGGGTGACAAGCGCTACACGGGCGATCGCGTGCTGGAGAATCCCCTGGCGGCGGTTCAGATGGGCCTGATCTACGTGAATCCGGAAGGGCCGAACGGCGAACCGGATCCCGTTGGCTCAGGACGTGACATTCGCGAAACCTTCGGGCGGATGGCGATGAACGACGAGGAAACGGTCGCGCTCACGGCAGGCGGACATACGTTTGGTAAATGTCACGGTGCAGGCGATGCGGCCCATGTCGGGGCCGAACCCGAAGGGGCCAGCATTGTCGATCAGGGACTGGGCTGGAAGAGCACGTTCAATACGGGTGTCGGCGTTGATGCCATCACCAGCGGTATTGAAGGCGCATGGACTCCGACTCCGACAAAGTGGGACAACAGCTATCTTGAAACCCTCTTCAAATATGACTGGGAGGTGACCAAGAGTCCGGCTGGCGCTTGGCAGTGGAAGCCAAAAGGCGACGCTGGTGCCGGTACAGTACCCGATGCTCACGATCCCTCTAAGCGGCACGCCCCGATGATGACCACGGCGGACATGTCGATGAAGATGGACCCCATCTATGAGCCAATCGCGCGACGCTACCGCGATAACCCGGATGAGTTTGCCGAGCAGTTTGCCAAAGCCTGGTTTAAGCTGACCCACCGCGACATGGGGCCAAAATCGCGCTACCTTGGCCCAGAGGTTCCGGCTGAGGACTTCCTGTGGCAAGATCCCATTCCTGCTGTCGATCATGAACTGATTAACGATCACGACATCACGACTCTCAAGGACAAAATCCTGGCTTCAGGGCTGTCGGTTTCTCAACTGGTGTCAACCGCTTGGGCATCAGCAGTGACCTACCGCGATTCTGATAAGCGCGGCGGCGCAAACGGAGCTCGGATTCGGCTAGCACCGCAGAAGGATTGGGAGGTTAACCAGCCCGAGCAATTAGCCAACGTGCTCCAAACCCTGGAGGGCATCCAAAACGAGTTCAACAGCTCGCAGTCCGGTAATAAGCAGGTTTCGCTGGCTGACCTGATTGTGCTGGGCGGCTGCGTTGGAGTTGAGCAAGCGGCGAAGAAAGCTGGACATGACGTGACGGTTCCCTTCAAGCCGGGACGGACGGATGCATCCCAAGAGCAAACGGATGTGGAGTCCTTCGCGCCGCTGGAACCGACTGCCGAAGGGTTCCGCAACTATCTCAAAGGTGAACATTCCGTCTCTCCGGAAGAGTTGCTGGTAGACCGGGCGCAGTTGATGACGCTGTCTGCACCAGAAATGACGGTGCTCGTGGGTGGCCTGCGCGTCCTAGGGGCAAATCACGGCAACTCCAAGCACGGTGTCTTTACCAATCGGCCAGAAACGTTGACCAATGACTTCTTCGTCAACCTGTTGGACTTTGGCACCACCTGGAAGGCGGTTTCAGACGAGGAAAAAGAGTTCGAAGGACGCGATCGCAAAACTGGCGACCTCAAGTGGACAGGTACCCGTGTTGACCTGATCTTTGGTTCCAACTCTCAGCTCCGCGCTTTGGCAGAAGTCTATGGCTGCGCAGATTCCCAGGACAAGTTCGTGCATGACTTTGTGGCGGCCTGGGACAAGGTGATGAACCTTGACCGCTTTGACCTCAAATAGGCTCAGGGCAAAGGTCTGTGAGGCTCTTTGAGCCTCATATCCTGTACCTTGCGAACCCAAAAACCAGAAGAGCGGCGTTTCAAGATTAAGTTAAAACGCCGCTCTCGCTTTAGGCCCTGATGTCAAAGCTGTTTATGGCCCACTCGGCACTCAGCACTCAAGACTGACCATCTGTACCGCTTGTTGATCAAACTGGCACAAACACAAGACTGTGAACAAAGTGGCATAGAATGCTGCATGAGAACAATTTGTTAGATATTGACTGGCTGGGAATGCGATGGCACAGGACGTAGCACAAGCACAGGTGATTGGAATTGATTTAGGTGGAACGGCCATCAAGTTAGGGTGCTTTGATTACACTGGGCACTGCCTGCGATCGCAAACCATCCCCACACCACAACCCGCTACACCGGCAGCTGTATTAACCGCTATCAGCCAGGCCATTGAGCAACTAGACCCCGATCAAACTGCGATCGCAATTGGCATGGGTACACCGGGGCCAGCCGACGCAGCGGGACGGGTAGCGCGAGTAGCAATTAATCTTCAGGACTGGCGGGATGTGCCCGTGGCCGACTGGTTGGAAGCAGCGACAGGGCGACCGACGATTATTGCCAATGATGCCAACTGTGCTGGATTGGGTGAAGCGTGGCTGGGGGCGGGACAGGCATTTCAGGACATGATTCTGTTGACCCTGGGCACGGGCGTGGGTGGGGCGATTATTCTCGATGGCAAGCTGTTTGTTGGTCGGCAGGGCACCGCTGGAGAATTGGGTTTGATTACACTGATTCCCGATGGGCCACCTTGCAACAGCGGCAACCAGGGATCGCTAGAGCAGTATGCATCGGTGCAGGCAATTCGGCGGGAAACGGGTTTAGAACCGAAGGATCTAGCCGCCAAAGCCGATGCTGGAAATGCAGATGCGATCGCATTTTGGCAAACCTACGGTAAAAGACTGGGAGCTGGACTAGCTAGCCTAATTTATGTCTTAACGCCAGAAGCCGTGGTAATTGGGGGTGGCGTGAGTGCAGGAGCACACCTATTCTTTCCGTCTGTCCTGGCAGAAATTGAGCGGCGAGTTCTGCCGAGTTCGCGGGATGGACTGCAGCTCTTAACGGCACAGTTGGGAAATCAGGCTGGAATGGCTGGTGCAGCAAAACTGGCTTGGCAGATGGTTGAACAATTACAGCAGTAGCCACATCAGTTAGGAGATTGAGTAACTCTGAAAATGTTGGAACGTTCTAACGCTGAATTTCATAACTGTCTCCACCAATCTCGTCAAGGCTACCGCTATAGCTTTCGTAACGCTCCCACAATCACTGACTTGCCATACAGCTTGGTTAAACTGCCTTCTAGAAACAGTGGGATCTCACGCCCCGTTTTTTCTACGCCTTTACACTTAAACCCGAACCAGCGCTGTTGGCCATCAAAGCAGCGCTCTAGTTCGCCTTCTACACGCTTTTGATCCGCCCGCACAAACAGATCCAGTACGGATTCTAGCGACACCAGTTCCGGCAGTTCATACTCAAAAATTTCTAGAAAGCGGGGATTGGCATACTGAAATGAATAGTTGGGCAGCAGAATGTAAATGCCAGTCGCCTCTAGCTCGGCAGGGGCGGCAGGTGTCGGAGTTGGAATCGGGGGTTCTTGGTGGCGAGCAGGCTGCTGCTTCATCTGCAAGAGTGCGCTGTTGATCACGAGCGCTAGGCCCATCGGCATCAGGTGGGCAAAGTACTTGTTGGCCAGCGTATTGAAATGGCGCGGTTGCGAGTGAGTCAGCGTCAGTACGCCTAAAATCTGTCGGCCTTTCATTAGCGGCAAACACAGGGCTGAGCGGGTGGTGTAGGGCTGGCCGGGCAGATTAACCCAGCGCTCATCGGTTTCTGTATCGTCAATTAAACCGACCTTTTGATGCTGCATCACCCATCCGGCTAATCCCTGTTTCAGCACTTCGCCAATCAGGGTGTTGCGCTGTTCACGCAGCACAGCTCCCCGCGCCAGAATGCTCTCAATCACCTGTCCATGCTCATCCAGGATAAAAATGCTGCTTTCCTCCGCACCCGTTAACTGATTTGTTTGCTGCACAATTTGTAGCAGCATTGACTTCAGCATCAGCGGCCCGGATACTGTTGTTTCTACTGTTTCTAGGCTATGGATGAGCTTATTTTGAACTGCGATCGCATGTTGGGCAATTTCTAGTTCCCGCGCAACCGATTCCGGCTGATTCATAATCCCTAACCTCAGCATTTGGCCTAGCGGCCAATTGAACGTGCAGTCTCGCACGATATCAGTCTAGTGATAACATGCCGTTTTGACTTGCAGTGAAGAATCTTTGGCCAATGGCTACTCGTTACTCTTCATTTGCATCTAGACCCAATCCGGATGGGTTAAATTTCTAATCCTGTTCTATCAATGCTAGTCATAGACGTGTTTCCAAGCAACGCAGGGCACAGTCTTGGCTTCAGAAAACGAGCTAGAGTGAATAATATTAACGTTTGTAAACCAACGTTTGTACACCTCTAGCGTCGATTCAGCAACTATGAGCAACTTAACCTTGACCACGCCTGCCCTTGCACCTCAGCAAGTTTTAGATGCGCTGAACTGGCGCTATGCCACCAAGCAGTTTGATCCCAACCAGCACATCCCGGATGATGTATGGCAGGTTCTAGAGCAGAGCCTGGTGCTCACTCCGTCCTCGTTTGGGCTCCAGCCTTGGAAATTTTTTGTGGTGCGGAATCCAGACCTACGCCAGCAAATCGTGCCGCACGCCTGGGGACAAACCCAAGTCGTTGATGCCTCTCATTTAGTTGTGTTGGCCATCAAAAAAGATATAGGTGCGGCTGATGTCGATCGCTATATTGAGCGGATGGCTGAGGTTCGCCAGACCTCGGTTGAAAGCCTGCAAAAGTTTGCCGATATGGTTAAAGGCTTCATCGCCGAACCGCCCTATCCGCTGGACATTAATCTCTGTGGGTCTAATTCCCCGTGGCTTGCCACGTTAGTGGTAGCGCGGGAGTGCGTCCCGAAGGGCAAATTCCGTAATGCCCCGTCCGCTTGCGGCGGGGATAGGAATTTGAGCGCCCCGCGAGATTTACTGCGTGGTCAACTCGTCAGGTCTATATTGCGCTGGGATTTTTAATGATGAATGCAGCCCTGATGGGAATTGACACCTGCCCGATGGAAGGGTTTAATCCCAGCAAAGTCGATGAAATTCTCGATTTGCCCGCTAAAGGCTACGCCTCGGTGGTGCTGTGCCCATTAGGTTATCGGGCTGATGATGACAAGTATGCAACGATGCCTAAGGTGCGGTTCCAAACTGAGGCCGTTGTGGACTATATCGACTAGAACCAGATCGATTAGAACCAGATCGAATAAGACCGTACCGACTCGAACAGCATCGACTCGAACAGCTTGAACAGCTTATGGTGCGACTTGAGCCAGCTCTAGCGCGGTTTTGCCATGCTGCCAGGCGCTGACGAAATTGCCCTGCATCAGAGCCGCGATCGCACTTAGACCTTGAATCTCGGCGGAATCCGGTTGCAGCCTGAGGGCAGCGTCTAGCGCCTGAGTAGCGGCACGGGGATGAAATCCGTACAGATTTACAAAGCCCAGATAGGCATGGGCGTAGGGATTATCGGCATCAAGCTGCACCACTCGTTCAAGCGCTGCGATCGCAGGTTCGACTTTGAGCTGTAGTGCAGTTGCCAGCGCCATACCGTAGGCATAGCCTAGGTTTTGGGGTTCCTGCTGTAGCCGATAGGCCAGAGTCTGTTCGGCATCAACCAGATAGTGTTGAATCGGGTCGTACACGTTAATTCGACCCAACTGGTCAAAAATGGGATCTAGAGCAACCTGCCCCAGCGCCAAATTGGGGGCCAGCGTCCGCAGTTGCGTCACCCAGTCAAGTTCCGGCGCATTGAGTGCGGGCGCATCAGCCCGTAGGGTAACAGTGGTCGCTGGGGTAGGAATCGCATAGGTTTCGCCCGTTTTGGGGTTCCAGTAGCTCGCTTGGAGTCGATACTGTCCCGGTGGTAAATCGGCAGGCGGCAAGGTGGCCGTCCGCTCGATCACGCTAAATATCTGATCCCGATCGATTTCGGCAGCAGCCAGCACCGTTTGCTGCGCCTGAATCGGTTTGGGATGCAGGCCGCCAAATCCTAAACCGTGATCGTGAATCCAACTCACGTTGGTTAGATTAGAGGACGTTGTATTCTGCCAGGTCAACAGCACCAATCCTTCACTTAAATGTCCCCACGAACCGATCCATTCGTACGTGATCGGCAACGGATCTCCCGGTGCAGCCTGATTCGGTACGGTCAAACGCTGGAGCTGAACGCGATGAGTATCCAGATGATTATCCAGGTCGGCATGTGGACTCATCAGGCGAGAAGGTGCGATCGCACTCGCGATCGCACTCGCACTCGCAATCTCACTGGCGCTTACACTGCCATTTCCAACAACAGTTAATGAAGCAGTCACTTGCGGCTCAATAGGCTGAACGTCAACCGTAAACGTTTGATGGCGATAGAGATCTATGCGATGACCATCCGGTAACGTCCAAGATCGCTGCTTCTGGAACAGTGGACTTTGACTGAGTATTCGAGTGGCTGGCTCCTCATTATGCTTCAACGGGAGAGAACGATGATTAGCAGACTGTAGATCCCAACTGAGAAACCAGGGTAGCGATCGCAGATCTTGATCGAGGTGGCGCTTGCTGTCGCCCATGCGACGGGCGTAGACGTGGAAGTTCTGGGCGTTGCCGTAGTAGGTCAGGTTATGCTGATTGATTTCCGCTGATGAAGGCAGCACGCCCAAATTGACCACTTGATAGGGCTGCGTCTGGTAGATTTCTTGAATAATTTCGGCATGGGGCCAACTGACATCATGCTGCGCTAGCGTATTTGTCTGGGGACTCAGCCAGCGTTCAACCCGCTGTCCCACCTGTCCACCGACGGGAAACATGCTCAGCAGCATTAATCCCAGCGCGCAGCCGACCGTTGCCCAGCGTACTGCCGACCAGCGCGACGGCCAGCGCGTCAAGCCATAGGCCAGTAGCACGGCAATCCCCGACAGGTAGGGCATCACATAGCGCGGATCTTTATTGAAAACTGCTGACCACAGCAGATAGGCTCCGACCATAAACGCCAGCAGCCAGCGCAGAGAACGACTCACTGGCGTCGCTTGATGGGTTTTACGAGCTGGTTGACTGGTTGCCGCAAAGTTTTCAGTAACAGGCTCCGCCACTTGAAACTGAGGACACCAGGGCAGCACCGCCAAAATGAGGCCCACCAGCGGCACAATTAGCAGCGGCCAAGACAAGACTCGCGGCAAATCCGCCCAGTAATACGTCCAGGCACCGAGCGTATGCAGCGGCGGATCGCCTTCGTTAATGGCAGACTGAACATTGGCATTCAGGACAGCGCTGATTTGGAAAAACCAGTTTGTACTTAGCCACGGCCAGATGACGAGCAGCATCAGCAGCAAGCTGAGGCCAATTTGCCCCAGACGTTCCCAGCGTCGCTGACGTAAATTGGCGACCATGACCCACAGCAGCGGCACGATGAAAAAGATCACTGCCGTTTGCTTCATCAGCATTCCCAGTCCTAAGCTGAGGCCAACTGCGATCGCAATCAGCCACTGTCCCCAACGGCGATCGGCATCTCGCCACAGGCTGAGCAGCCAAAAGCTGAGCGCTACTAGCGCCACCAGCGGATAGTCCATGAAATACTGTACCCGCTGGCTATAGAACTGCGGCAAGAGAAGACACAGACCAGCCGCCCATAGACCGACACGGGCACTGAATAAATGCCGCCCTAAACCGTAAACGCTACCCAGCAGGATTCCGGTATAAAGCGTATTGACCAAGACAGCCGCATCGGCACTTGTTCCAAAGATGATGCGAAAGGGAACGGTCGAGAGATAAAGCAGCGGCGGATATTTAGACGAGAGCGTCCACACACCGTCCCACCAGGCACGATCTAAGAGACGGGAATTGACCAATGTCCACCAGTAGTTCAATGAACCGATCAAGTGATCAGCCGGATCCCAGGAGGCAATAGATTGATCCCACTTTAGCCAGATCACGTCAATCAGGATGGCGAACAGCCAGAGGCCAATCAGACCAGTCCAGACGGCAGGAATGGGCAGGCGTTTCCAGACTCGGGGCGATCGCTGATAGGGTAGCTTGAATTGCAGTTTCATGAGTTGATCACCCTCAGCCTTTCGTCATCGGTTGGCATCGATATCGATAAAATCGATAGCCATCTACGCGCCGTGTTTCATTGGGAGCTGTAGGTTCGCAGTTGACATCGCGCAGATTAGCGCCACTATGGTAGTTCATCAGCCACAGATCAAAGGGACGCGGCAGCGTGGCGAGCGTTTCCTTGAGTTTGGGAGTGGGATTGTAGCAGGACAAATCATATCGGGACTGGCAGACAGAATGGTCAAGAATATACTGTGGTGATTGAATCGGCAAATTTCCCGAGCGTCGCTGGAGTTCTAGCGCAATACCCATCATGCGTCCGGTTTGACCGTGGGTTTGATGCGACATGGCCATCACCACCGGATCCTGAGACTGCTGTAACAGCGTATCCACCACCAAATCAGGCCGATGGGTTTTTTGGTAGCCAAAGTCCAGCGCCACCACCAGACTACCCACGATGCCCAAGAGCAGAACTACGACAGTCGTCCAGCGCTGCGATCGCACTATTCCCCCACCCGTCGTTTGCCAACCTGCGGCCAACGCCACGGCAAACAGTAAAATAGCAGCCGGATAATAGATAAAGTTGTAGCGAAAGCCATTGGTCAGGCTCATATTGAAGGCATAGGATAGAAACCACATCAGTGCGATCGCAGCCGCTAAGAAGCCCCCAGTGGCCCACAGGCTCGCCTGCGGCTGGGTTGATCGATGCAATTGGGCATACTGCCGCACGCCGTTGATCCAAACTCCGCCCAGCCAGATTAACAGCAGCAGCATGAGGCCAATCGAGCCAATTTCAACAGCTCTAGTCGTGCCCTGAATCGGCAGTAGAAAAAACATAGTGGCAACGCCCGCAACGGTTTCCAGCACGGGTTGCAGCCAGTCTAGACCGATGCGACCTTCAAGCCGATAGATCCACCAAGTCAGCTCATCGTCCTGCACGCTTTGAATTACGGGTAGCCAGACGGCACCGCTAATCGCTGTCCCTAGACCGACTGCAAACACGTGCCACCAGGGTGGACGGCTCCAGCTTCGCCAAAATTCGGATAGCTTATTCGATGGCTTTTCAGACATCGTTCCCAGACTGCGCCACAGAAAAAAGCCCAGCAGCACCATGCCCTGTGCCGTCACCACAAAAACAAAAAAGTAGTGGGTAGCAATGCCCAGGGCATTCAGTCCAATCCAGCTCAGAACCAGCCCCAGGTTGAGACGGGTGCGATCGCAAACGGCTCGGACTGCCTGCACAAAACAGCAGAGGGAGAGAGAACCCAGCATCGTCGGCAGCGTGTAGTGTCGTGCTTCCTGAGCGATGTAAATTCCAAACGGTGAAACCGCCATCAGCGCCGCCGCTAGCTGGGCAATCAGTACCGATTGAAATGTCACCCAGCCTAAAAGAAAAATAGCTGGAACAGTCAAAACCCCAAACAAAGCCGATAGCGATCGCGCAGCCCAGGTCAATACCCACGGATTCTCAATTGGAAAAAGCTTGAGCCACTCATGGGTCAATATGAAGTACAGTGGCGGATGGTTGCTTTCACTGAATAAATGATAGGTAACGGCCCCAACTCCGGTTAGCGGCAACGGTTGCAGCGGTGCTAGCAGTACGTCAGTACTGATTGGCTGATCCAGCGGAATGGTTTGAAAGCTATGTCCCAAGCCAAATACCAGCGTGGAAAACTCGTCCGTCCACAGCGTTTTTTGCGCCAAATGGGTGAAGCGCAGCACAAGTGCGATCGCACACCATAACAGCAGCAGTCCTGTCTGAAATCCGCGATGTTTTGCGATTGTCGTCAACCTACTGCCCCGCATAGAAATATGCCGTTTTAGTGTTCTATTTCGTTTTCTGGATAAATCTCGCAAGGCTTTACCCAGAAAACTGGCGCTGTCATAGTCCTACTTATCTTTAATCAGGAAGGACTCTGACACAAGCGTAATATCGTTTCCGTCAGCACCCAATACCTAGCACCTAGCATCCCAAGACCTACCACCCAGCACCCAAAACCCAGCTCCTAACTTCTAACACCCAAACTTTCCCCTCAACCCTTAATCAAACTGGTACCGAAAAATGGTGAAAGATTCGAGAAAATCAGATCAGCTGATGCAGATAATTGCCAATTTGTATCACACATAGCACCAAAATCATGAAACGATGATATATGGCTCCGCCGTACCTGGGCCAACTGCAGAATCTAGTCATGGGTTTATGACGTACTACATCGCACCTCGGTTTCTTGACAAAATCGCCGTTCACATCAGCAAAAGCTTTTTGGATTTGCCACGGGTAAAGGTTCCGCTCATTTTGGGCATTCATGGGCGGAAGGGAGAAGGAAAAACATTTCAGTGTGAACTGGCTTATCAGAAGCTGGGCGTTGAGGTCGTTCACATTTCGGGTGGTGAGTTAGAAAGTCCAGATGCTGGTGATCCTGCCCGTTTGGTTCGCTTGCGCTACCGGGAAGCAGCCGAGTTAATCCGAGTGCGGGGTAAGATGACCGTGCTGATGATCAATGATCTGGATGCAGGTGCAGGTCGCTTCGATTCAACGACGCAGTATACGGTCAACACCCAACTCGTCAACAACACGTTGATGAACATTGCCGATAATCCCACAAATGTGCAGCTACCCGGCAGCTACGACGAAAAACCAACTCATCGAGTACCGATCATTGTTACGGGGAACGACTTCTCAACCCTGTATGCGCCACTGATTCGCGATGGCCGGATGGAGAAGTTTTACTGGGAACCGAACCGTGACGACAAAATCGGCATTGTCAACGGCATTTTTGAGCCGGATGGATTAGGCCAAAACGACATTATGACGCTGGTTGATACGTTTATTGACCAGTCAGTTGACTTCTTCGGCGCATTGCGATCGCGCATTTACGACGATCTGGTGCGTCAATTCATCAACCAGACTGGGTTCGAAAATCTGTCGATGCGGCTGGTCAACAGCCCAGACGGAAAGCCCAAGCTCCCTCAACCAGACTTCCGGCTCAATCACCTGCTGGAAGCAGGACAGGAAATGGTAGCCGAGCAGCGACGGGTACGGGAAATGCGGCTGGTACGGGAATATAACGAAGTACTTCAGCAGGGACGTGGACGCGATTTCACGATTGAGCAAGATTCAACATCGCAACCGATGCGATCCAATGGGCACCAGTCAGTTCGTCGCTCATCCGACCATCCATCGAACTACGCATCTGGGAACTCAACCCACGCTCAATCACCTTCATCTCCATCATCATCCCCAAAGAAACCGACTCAGCACAAGAGCAACGGACATGGTTTTGATGGAGCCCAACTTGATGCCGCAACTGTGCAGCAGGTTGAACAGCTACTCACCCAAGGGCATCGCGTGGGCCTAGAATATGCCGATCAGCGCCGATTCCGCTCAAATTCTTGGCACAGTTGCGCATCATTGTCTTCAAGTGACCCGACCGAAGCCTTACAGGTGATGGAGCAGTGTTTGATTGATCATCCAGCCGACTATGTGCGCATGATTGGAATTGATTCAACCAACAAACGGCGCATTCTTGAAAAAATCATCCAGCGCCCGTAGAGCAGACCTTGCGTGAAGTCTGATAAAAAAACATGTCTAGTATTTGTGAAACGCTTGCTTCGCAAGCGTTTCACAAATATTTTATTATGCAAGACCTTATGTAAGGCTCTACTACGAACCAACGTCCGCTAATTAAAGACAGAAGAATTAAAATCTGAAGCGGTTACTGGATTAGATCCTGTGGCATCTTCAACCTGATCCATGTTCAGCACATGATGATTAAGGGCGTCATGATCCGGATCAAATAAGGATACCGTTCCGTTTTGAGCGGGAATCCAAACTTGAGTAATAAACCTGTAGAATTGCTGCATCAACTCCGGATTGCGCCAGCCCCGATCAGTTTCGGCCTGCATCATCTCTAGCGCTTCTTGAGGTGAATAAGCTGACTTATAGGGACGTTCATTGGTTAGCGCGTCAAAGATGTCTGTCATTTGAAACACCTGCGCCAAATAGGGAATCTCTTCGCCTTCTAAACCATGGGGATAGCCCGAACCATCCCAGCGTTCGTGGTGACACTGAATAATCGGTACAACGCCGCGCATGGTTCGCAGCGGCTGACAGATATTGACCCCAATTTGTACATGCTGCTGCATGATCGTCCATTCTTCTGGGGTAAAGCCACCCATTTTGAGCAAAATGGCATCGGGAATACCAACTTTGCCAATGTCATGCAGATAAGCGCCCCAGTTCAAGTCCCGCATTTCAGCGCGGGACAATCCCAGGTATTGACCAAACGCTTGCCCCAGCTTTTTTAACCGTTCGCAGTGGTCACCCGTATTCGGATCGCGGCTTTCAACCGTCCGTGCTATTGAGAATAAAACTTGCTCAGCATGGTCTAGATCTTCGTTGAGCCGCTTTTGCCGAACTAGAGATTTGACCCGAGCCGAGAGTTCAAGCTGATCAAACGGTTTGGTCAAAAAGTCATCACCGCCCACTTCAATGCCTTTGAGTCTGGCCCTACGATCGTTGAGCGCTGTGACAAACACAATTGGAATTAAACGGGTTTGCTCGTCTTGTTTGAGCCGACGGCACACTTCGAAGCCGTCAATACCGGGCATCATTACGTCGAGCAAAATCAAGTCTGGCTTAAATACAGCAACACACTCCAGGGCAGCAATCCCGCTGTCTGCTTCCATGACTTCGTGCCCTTCAACTGAGAGCAGCGCCACTGCGGTCATCCGGCTGGAGGGATGATCATCAACCACTAAGATTCTAGATTGATCGAGGTTACAAGAATCCACCGAGAAAGACCTCTTCGTCGTGTCAGCTAACATGGCAAAGACCCACTGTGCAGAAATGACGACCTTCGCTGACTGGACTAGATATTGAACATCTTGTCGTCTATAGCTTCCTTTTTTAAGGTTGCCCATCATGAGCAATTAATAACGCATCAACGCGCTACTCCCACTCTAATGCTTCACGATATCGCCAAATTCCAGAAAAAATTAATAATTTACCATTTAAACACTCAGAGGTTGACTATTTTAGCGGTCAGTAAAAACTGAGGCGTAAGCGCGATCGCACATCTGACGGTGTGCTATTTCGTACCGAACAAGCGATCGCCTGCATCTCCCAGTCCTGGAAGAATATAGCCGTGGTCATCGAGCTTATCATCAATGGCTGCGGTATAAACGGGAACATCAGGATGGTTTTCGTGGAAGTGCTGAATACCTTCTGGCGCAGCCAGTAAGCAGAGGAATTTAATTGAGTGGGGATTGGTTTCTTTCAGACGATACACGGCTGCGATCGCAGAATTTCCCGTCGCCAGCATGGGGTCAACCACAACCATATCTCGCTCTTCTACATCATGGGGCAGCTTCAGGTAATACTCCACGGCAATCAGCGTTTTCGGGTCACGATAGAGACCAATGTGTCCCACACGCGCCGAGGGAATCAGTTCTAAAATGCCGTCTAAGATACCCTGTCCTGCCCTCATAATCGAAATAATCACCATTTTCTTTTCAGCGGCTAACACTGGAGCGTTCATGGTAGCCAGTGGCGTCTCGATTTGCTCATAGCGCAGGGGAAAATCGCGGGTTACTTCGTAAGCCATCAGCAGGCTAATTTCCCGTAGAAGCTGCCGAAATTTGGCAGTGCTGGTTTCGGCTCGGCGCATCAGGGTCAGCTTGTGCTGAATCAATGGATGATCGATGACATGAACTTGAGGGGTCGGCTCGGTGGGCTGGATCAAGCTGGGGCACTCCTGGATTCAAACGGCACGACTTGATTATCTGCGATCGCATAGGCTGCCGTATAGGGAGACAGCGACACATTGTAGCCACCTGTAAATTCTCCGAAAGCCGGCAAAATCAGACAATGACTGCGCCAGTCCACGTAGAAACAGGGCAATCGAATCTGATCCAGGCGAGACTTGAGCCGCAGGCAGGGATGAACGTGACCACAGAGGGTAAATTGATGGGCTTCAGGTTTGTGAGAGGATTCTAGAGGCTGGTGGCTGAGGATTAAACTATCAAACTGGATGGCATCGGTAAAATAGTGCCAATCCTGATCAGATATCTGTGACGAAAGCTGAGCCATTAGCTTACGGTCATGATTCCCCACCACCAGCACAACATTGGCTGATACAGTCGCCAAAAACTCCTGCCACGGATCAATTACTTCATCGACTAAAGCAAACTGGGAATGAAACAGGTCGCCCAGGATAAATAAATTTTCAGCCTGAGTGCGATCGCAAACCTCTCTTAATCGCCGCAGCGTCGCTAAATTCACGTCACTCGCAATCGGCAAACCAAAAGCTTGAAACGTTTCAGCTTTGCCTAAATGCACATCAGCTACAAATAGCGTACGAGTCGTCACCATATACGCCGCTTTTTCCGGCAGCAATTGAAGCTGAGTATTGGCAACAGTGAGCGTAACCGAAACAGTCATATCTTTTGTTCAGCGGAAAAACGTAAGAGCGGAGGCGGATTTGGACAACCTGTTTTGGAATAACTCATTTTGCCCCACTTCCCCAACTTTGAATGACGTTAATCATCAATCAATCCACCCTCATAACTCTCTATCGTCCTGCCTCACGTCTGCTCACACTGGACTTCAGCTCATTCCCTATGACAAGTTCCACAAATTAGTTGTTGCTATGGGCGAGCATATGAAATAATAGCTATTTGTGTCCATTTCTCTGAAGACTTAAATTTACCGCTATGGCAAAGGGCATTCGCATTATTATTACGTTGGAGTGTACCGAGTGTCGCTCGAACACCAACAAGCGTTCTCCTGGTGTCTCTCGCTACACCACAACCAAGAACCGTCGGAATACAACGGGTCGGCTAGAGCTGAAAAAGTTCTGCTCCCACTGTAACAAGCACACGGTTCACAAAGAGACGAAATAGCCTGTACAGGCTACGTTCATCGCTCTAATCTTTTGTTGTTTTGAATTGGATTTTTACTGCTGAGACTATGGCCTACTACCGTCGCCGCCTTTCCCCAATCAAACCCGATGAGCCGATCGACTACAAAGATGTCGATCTGTTGCGCAAGTTCATCACTGAGCGTGGCAAAATTCTGCCCCGCCGCATTACAGGTCTAACCGCTAAGCAGCAGCGCGAGTTGACTCGTGCAATCAAGCGGGCACGGACTCTGGCGCTTCTCCCCTTTGTGAACAAAGAAGGTTAAGTTTGAGTAGATACTGTAGGTATTTTTTAGATATCTACTCAGATATCTACTCAATTCGAGTTTCGATAGAGCGCCGATATATTTTCGATATAGCGGCTGTACTCTAAACGGATCGAATAAACCGATCGAAAATGGATCGAATCCGATCGAAGGCTATCGATCCGAGATCGATCAAAGATAAGCGCATGAAATAAAGCGCATGAGCTGGTTAGACGTTAGAGATTTGGGAGCAGCGGGTACTTGTGGAGAAGGGAACGCTGGTTGAATTTCGGCTACAGGGAAATCGTCACCTGGCAGTTGTAGATCGACCTGCTGATAAAAAAGGGAAGAACTGGATTGTGATTGATGAGCGAGGGCAATCCCATACGCTGCATCCTCGCCAAGTCACCTATGCGATCGCAGGTCAAACCTTCTCTCCCGCTGATATTCCCGAATTTTGCCAATCAGTTGATCCCTATCTCGATCCATCGAGTCTAGAGGTTGCCTGGGAACTGCTCAGCGAAGAAGGCGAATCCGCCGATGCGTCAGAAATGGCGCTCCTGCTATTTTCAGAGCAAACTTCTGCCCAATGCTATGCGGCTCACTGCTTGCTTTCAGAAGACAAGATTTTTTTCAAGCAAAAGGCCGACCGCTACGAACCGCGATCTCAAACTCAAGTGGCCGAACTGCAGCATCAGCTTGAGGTGGAAGCTCAGCGGCAGCAGGATTGGCAGCTTTTCCTAGAACGAATTCGAGCCGCTTTAGCGGGAGAGTCGGTAGAATGGCAACAAAGCGACCAACTGTGGTTGGAAGCATTAGAGCGATTTGCCATTCTAGGTGATGAAGCGAATCATCGCGCACCAGCTCTGGATGTTTTAGCTGAACTGGATTATTCCAAGTCAGCCGAATCTGCTTTTCAGCTACTGGTCGATTTAGGACGGTGGAGTCCGCACGAAAACCTTTCACTTCGCCGCAGTCAGCTTCCGACTCAGTTTCCCCCCAAGGTATATGAGATGGTGCAGCAATGCTTGGCCTCCCCACCGCCTGATCCCGATCCGCAACGTCTAGATTTAACTCATCTCAAAACCTTTACCGTTGACGATGAAAGCACCCGCGAAATCGATGACGGTTTAAGCCTGGAATTTTTGGAAGATGGACGTCAGCGGTTGTGGATCCACATTGCCGATCCAACCCGCTGGCTGACTCCCGGTGATGACCTTGATTTGGAAGCTCGTCGCCGCTGCACGACGCTGTATCTGCCAACTGGAATGATCCCAATGTTTCCCTCCGAGCTGGCGACGGGGCCGATGAGTCTGGTGCAGGGGAAAGAGTGCTGTGCGCTCAGCTTTGGCGTGATTTTGGATGAAGCGGGTGCGATCGCAGATTACAGCATTCAAACCAGCATCGTAAAACCCACCTATCGGCTGACCTACGAGGACGTAGACGAAATTTTGCAACTGGGTGTGCGAGCCGAACCGGAGCTAGAGGCGCTATCCAACTGGGCCACTCAGCGTCAGTCGTGGCGGGGAACCCAAGGCGCGATTAGCATCCGCATGCCGGAGACGTCCATTAAAGTGGACTCCGATGATGAAATTAGCATTGAGCTACTCGATAATTCTCCTGCTCGTCAGCTAGTCGCCGAAATGATGATCTTGGCCGGAGAAGCGGCAGCTAGCTATGCCCAGGAACATCAGATCCCAATTCCATTTCGCAATCAGCCCCAGCCGGAGCTACCTTCGGAAGAAGAACTCATGCTGTTGCCAGCGGGCATCGTGCGCGACTGCGCCATTCGTCGCTGTATGACTCGCAGTGAAACGAGCCTCGTTCCGTCCCGTCACGCGACACTGGGCTTAGACC
Source organism: Thainema salinarum CENA647 (assembly GCF_057732415.1). Lineage (NCBI taxonomy): Bacteria > Bacillati > Cyanobacteriota > Cyanophyceae > Leptolyngbyales > Leptolyngbyaceae > Thainema > Thainema salinarum. The sequence goes on along the minus strand of NZ_JBYJZJ010000022.1, from coordinate 2,896,732 downwards.
CCTACACGCAGGTAACATCACCCATTCGCCGCTACACCGACCTGCTGACCCATTTCCAAATCAAGGCCCATCTGCGGGGCGAGACACTACCCTTTGCCGCTGAAGAAATGCAGGAACTTCTCCAGGGTGTGGGCGCAGGCACGTATGAAGCTGTCCTGGTAGAACGCCAGACCAAGCGCTACTGGTCGCTGGAATTTCTGCGGCGCTATGCGGATCAAACCTGGGCAGCGATGATGCTGCGCTGGCTGCGGGAGCATGAGGGACTGGCCATCGTCATGCTGGAGGAACTCGGTCTAGAGCTGATTATGCGCTTTGATCGCCCAGTTGAACCGGGTGAGCATCTGCACGTCAAGGTGAACTATGCCAATCCCCGGCAGGATGTGATTCAGCTCCACGAAGTTGAAAACAGCCTTTCTCAAGCGACAGCGTGAGTTGAGTTATAAGTTTTGAGTTATAAGTTTTGAGTGCTGAGTGTTCTTTACAGCCTTTACAGCCCTAAAAACGGTGCGTTTCGCTTCGCTCCAACACACCCTACACTCAAAAGTAAATCTCGCGGGGCGCTCAAATTCCTATCCCCGCCGCAAGCGGACGGGGCATTACGGAATTTGCCCTTCGGGACGCACTCCCGCGCTACCACTAACGTGGCAAGCCACGGGGAATTAGACCCACAGAGATTAAAAACGCCTCACGCCTCACGTCTTACCTTGATTAGCCATAGTTCAGGGAACTGGTATCGTATGGGTCGCCCAAAGGTTTTCATTACTCGCCGCTTGCCGACTGATTTGGCGGAGTTGAATGCGATCGCAGATGTGGAAACTTGGCCAGAACGTCAGCCTCCATCGGCTGAGGTTTTACAGGAAAAAGTAGCTGCAATCGACGGGCTGCTCTGTTTATTGACAGACCCCATTGATCAAGCGCTCTTGGCTGAGGCTCCCAATCTGCGGGTGATTAGCCAGATGGCGGTGGGCTATGACAATATTGACGTTGCGGCGGCCACGGCACGACAAATCCCAGTCGGGCATACTCCGGGCGTGCTGACCGATGCCACGGCTGATTTTACCTGGGCGCTGCTGATGGCGACGGCGCGGCGCGTGGTGGAGGCGGATCGCTTTACGCGATCGGGTCAGTGGCAAACCTGGGAACCAGACTTGCTGCTGGGTGCCGATGTCGCTGGCGCAACGCTGGGGCTGATCGGTCTAGGTCGAATTGGTCAAGCTGTAGCCCGACGCGCTAAAGGCTTCGATATGACAATTCTCTACACCAGTCGTCATCGCCTTTCCACCGAACAAGAGACCGAATTGAGCGTGCAGTATGCTGAATTAGATGACCTGCTTCAGCAAGCCGATTTTGTCTCGCTGCATGTGCCGCTGACGACAGACACGACGCATCTGATCTGCGATCGCGAATTTGATCTGATGCAGTCCACAGCGATTCTAATCAACACCGCACGGGGAGCCGTGATCGATTCGGCGGCACTACATCGAGCCTTGAGCCAGGGAAAAATTGCCGCTGCTGCAATTGACGTGACGGAACCGGAACCGATTCCAATGGATAGCCCGCTGCTGAATCTAGAAAATCTGATTATTGCACCCCACATTGGCAGCGCTAGTCGCCAAACCCGTAAGAAAATGGCCGACATTGCGATCGCAAATCTGATCGCAGGCTTACAGGGCAACCGCCTACCCCACTGCGTCAACCCAGAAGTTTATAGCGATAGCTAGATTGGTTAGAGTGTTTTGCGGCGCGGCGTTGCTGCGCCGCAAAACACTTTTAATCTCTGTGGGTCTAATTCCCCGTGGCTTGCCACGTTAGTGGTAGCGCGGGAGTGCGTCCCGAAGGGCAAATTCCGTAATGCCCCGTCCGCTTGCGGCGGGGATAGGAATTTGAGCGCCCCGCGAGATTTACTCTCTGTGGGTCTAATTCCCCGTGGCTTGCCACGTTAGTGGTAGCGCGGGAGTGCGTCCCGAAGGGCAAATTCCGTAATGCCCCGTCCGCTTGCGGCGGGGATAGGAATTTGAGCGCCCCGCGAGATTTACTCCTAATATCACTGACTGACAATCCCCGACCACTGCACCTTCTTCTGCTGACTGCGCCGATAAGAAAAGAAGTGATCCGGCTGCTGATAGGTGCAAAAGGGTGCGATCGCAATTTGTTCCGGCTGTAGTCCAAGCTGTTCAAGCTGCAAGGCGTTGACGCGACGAACATCCAGCCGCACTTTGTCCGGTTCTGAGTCAGGCAAAATGGGTGCATTGTCCAAGGTCATCAGTTCAGCTAGCGGATCGTCCGATGTCGCCACAGTTGTGCCTACTTTTGCCGCAACATCGGTAGACACCTGGTAGACATCACCTGCGATCGCAGGCCCCATTGCCACCAATAAATTCTCAATTTGACTGCCCTGTTCCTGTAGGCGCTGAATCGCCTGGGGCACAATACGCTGCGCCGTACCGCGCCAGCCTGCATGAACCGCTGAGACTTGATTCGTTACCGTGTCGGCAATCAGCACCGGAGTACAGTCCGCCGAGCAGACCCACACCGCCTGATTCGCTACTTCGGTTAACATCCCATCGGCCTGAGCGTAGGGTACTAGCTCGGTTTGATTTGTCGAACCGTTCTGAACCTGAGCGCGATTGGATTCAGCCACCTGGTACTGCTCCACTTCTGATGGCGTGAGCACATCGCAACCGTGAACTTGTTTAATCCGATACACTTGCGCTTCCGGCTGGAGTGCCGCAATGAGCTGATCCGGCACCTGCGGCCAAAACTGCTGTGTAAAAAAGCCGTGCGACCAGCAAGCCAGTAAGCTACAAGTCAGATAGGGCTGATTTTGCCAATATTGCCAATGCCAGGTATGCATGCGATCGCGGTTTATGGTTAGGTACTTGCCAGGTCTACGAATTAACCTGTTAAATTGATTCACAAACTTTTATCGTACTGATTTTATCGCCCTAATAAGATTTGTCACATTCATACATCTCACATCGCCTTCACCCCAAACTCCTCTACCTGCCTGTGCAGGGGCGAATAGCCATTCGCCCCTACGGGGAATGGAATGACTAAAGAGGTTGAGGAGGGGCGTTGTGTATAACCCTATCAGCACTCCAACAGCCGCTCTTGATAGACATTGACCTGATTCACCAATTTCTTCGAGCAGAACCCCAAGACCTTGGCCTCCCGGCTGACTATCGCCTGCGACCGCAGTTTACACTGCATAGCTTTGACGAACTAGATTCCACCAGTCAAACCCTGTGGCAGTTGGCCAAAGCAGGTAGCGGGGCTGGAACTGCCGTGATTGCTGCTCGGCAACGAGCCGGACGAGGACAGCGGGGCCACACCTGGCAGTCGGAAGCGGGTGGACTGTACCTCTCGGTTTTGCTGGAGCCAGATATTGCGATCGCAGATGGTACGTTACTGACGTTCTGCACCGCTTGGGGCTTGGCAGACGTGCTGCAGCGGCTGGCCATTCCAGTTGAGCTGAAATGGCCCAATGATTTAGTCATCGGGAAGCAGAAGCTGGGCGGCATTCTGACGGAAACCCGCAGCACCCAGAACCTGATCACTCAGGCAGTCGTCGGCGTGGGACTAAACTGGCATAATTCTGTGCCGGATACGGCGATAACACTACAGGACGTACTGATTAATCAGTCCGAACCCCAAATTCACAGCTTGGAGCAGTTAACTGCGATCGCACTGCGCGGCATTTTCTATGGCTATCAGTGCTGGCAGCAGCGCGGCACGGATTGGCTGATGACAGCTTATCAGAGTCGTTTGCGCTCAATGCACCAAACCGTTGAAATTAACGGGCACTCCGGCACGGTGATTGGCGTCTTACCCACGGGGGAACTCCAGATTCGTCTGAACCCGTCTCCCGATTTGCCCCAAAATCCGTCTCAGGATCAATTTCAGACGCTGGATCAGTCAGGCGAATCCACTATAATCTTGAGGGAGCCTGGGGCAATCCGGTTGGGATACTGTTAGGCTATATCGATGTGGTGTTGATGATGTTGCGGAACTTGCTCATGTTTTCATCTATTCGCTCTCAGCGCATATCGCTGGTGATTCTACAAAGCATTGGCTGTTTGGGAATCCTGGGATTTCTAAGTGCAGGTACGGTAACGGCTCAAGAATCGGTTCCCGGTGCGGCTGACCTGCTACAGTCTGCTCCCGCTCCGGTTCCTGCCCCAGAACCTCCCGCTGCGGCACCCGCGCCAGCGCCAGCACCTGCCGTTGAATCTGCGCCAGCTCCAGTCGTCGTCGAAATTGCACCTACGGCACCCGCACCCAGCCCTGCGGCTGAAGCACCAGCACCTGCGGCCCCTGTTGCCACTGAAGCGTCTCCGGCTGAACCAGCAGCGGCCTCTACACCCGCTGCGGATCCAGAAGTCTTCCCGAATCGTGGCGACCTACCAATCAGTTCTGGAGACGTTTTTATTGACCCGACCGATTACAGCATTGGGGCAACGACTCGCACTGGCCCCAGTGCTGTAGTTCTGTCTGAGCGCTCTACGGGTTGTCAGCGGGTTGTGGCTAGCGGTCAAGCGATTCCGTCTAGTATCTGCCAGGCTCCGGCTCGATCGGCTGCGATCGCACAATCTCCCTCCTCAGGCGGTGGCTATCGTACTGCCGCCTACAGCCGTCAAGGCGGCACGGGTCTAGGCGTCGTTAGCAATGTCACGGGCCAAACCACCGCTGCTGCTCGTGAGTATTACAACCGGGGTGCCCGCGTACTCAACCGTTTACGCAAGGGCGAGTATGAGTTTGTCTTTCCGCTAACGATTCCGGCTCCGATTACGTCGGCGTTTGGCTGGCGGATTCACCCCATTTCAGGCGGACAGCGCTTCCATGCTGGCACGGATATTGGTGCGCCGATGGGTACGCCCGTGGTTGCGGCTCAGGCAGGTCGAGTTGTCGTTTCCAATGTGCTGCGGGGCTATGGCCTGACGGTAGTAATGGATCACTTTGAGGTGGACGACAGCGTCGATCCGAAAGATTTAGACAGCACTAAGGTACAGGCCCAAGGCCAAACGCTCTATGCCCACATGTCTCAGCTATTGGTTGAACCGGGTGAATGGGTTGAGCAGGGTGAAGTGATCGGTCTGGTTGGCAGCACCGGCAATTCCACTGGTCCCCACCTCCACTTTGAGCTGAAGCAGTTTACGGCAGATGGCTGGGTACTGGTTGATCCAGGCCAGGTTTTAGAGTACACCCTGGCGCAGCTAGTAGAGACGCTACGGTTAGCTGAAGCAAATGCTCAAGCAGAAGCACAGGCAAGGGAGGGCGCAAGCTAGCAAAACGCTGGGACGAACCCAAACATCATTACTTATGTTTAACGCTATGTAGCTGAAGAGGAGGTGCGATCGCACCTCCTCTTTTGTGATATCAAACTGTAACACACGACTTGATAATTTACGAGCAGAGGAAAAACCAGTTAGGCAATCGCGGTTTTTAAGTCGGCATGAGCACCTCCATAATTTGGGCAACGGACTGACCCTGAGCGAAGAGTCCCTGCGTCATCGTCGCAAACCTGCGGGCACTGTCCCAGTGCAATGCGTCCATCAACAAAAAACGGGGACGATCACTCAGCTCAGCGGTTTCATGGACATGACCAGCCGCTTGCGACCGTACTTTTCCAACCGCACGGTCTTGCTGAAGGCCCAAATCGTTCGTTGCTGACCATTGCGGCAGGTCACAACCTTGGGCACAAAACTCTCAGGATGCTCACGGCCTAACGTCTGAGCCACAACATCGACCCGCTGCCAGTGCCCATGCCAGAGAATTTAAGCGAGAGCTTTCAATTTCGCTCACCCAGTGCTTACCAGAGGCTTCAATCAACTCCGTTAGCGGTCGCGACAGGACGCCACAATCGAAGGCATAATCCGCCTGCGGGAACGCTCCCTCGGCTTCCAACTGGCGCACGATATCCACTGCCATTTCAGTCCGTTTGCGATAGGCTAAGCGGTTCTTCTGATAGTGCAGCAGCTCTTCTAGTCATAGCTTTGAAAGCTCTTTTGGATGGTCTGAGGAATCCCAACTAGAGGCAGCATCGGCAGTTCTCCTCTCCTATTGATGCTGGTTTTTCCAACATCTACCTTCTTAACTATTATCCTCTCCTAAGAACATTCCAAGTCGTGTATTCCAGGCTGTTTCGGCATCTGCGATCGCTTGATCAACGGTTTTTTGATCGAGCATCGCGGCTTGCAGGTTCTCGTAGATAATCTGCTGGAGGTCTTTGATCCCTTCGGTGGCTGGAATCAACACCTCGGCTTCGGTCATCTGCTGAGCGCTGACGGAGCGAGCTTTAGTGACAGGTGACGACTCATCCGGTTCGGTAAAGTAGGGATCAGAGAGCGCTTTGGTCGTTGAGGGCAGGACGTTGGCAGCTTTGGCAAATTCGAGCTGATTTTCGTCATTGGTGACAAACAGCGCAAAGTCTACCGCCGCATCGGGTGCATCTGAGCCGCTGGGAACGACGAGATTCATCACCGCCACGTTTTTCTTGCCCGTTTCACCCGTAACCTGGGGCGCACTGGCGGACACTTCGGCGATCGTGGGCGCGTTAGTGGCAATGGTATTTAAAAATTCTGCCCCAGAGGACAAAATCGCCAGTTCTCCAGCCTGATACAGCTCAATCGCGCGGCGATGGCCCTGAGTGAGCACTTCGCGCGGCAGGAGGTCGTTCTTAAATAAATCCGTCCAGTACTGGAAGACGGCTTTACCCTCTGGCGTATTGAAGGCCGCCTGACCGGATTCATCGAGCAGCGGCACGCCCATTTGAATAAAGGATTGCAGCACCTCTGCTGAATCTTGCGGCACGAAAGTGACAAAGAAGGCGTATTTACCTGTTTCGTCTTTCACCGCTTGAGCAACCGTGGCAAGCTCCTCGTAAGTCTGCGGCGGTTCGCTGATGCCAGCCTGTTGCAACAGCTCGGTATTGTAAATGCTGACGCCTGTGGTCAGATACCAAGGAATGGCAAAGGTTGAGCCGTTGAGTGTGCTGGCCTGCCAAATTTTGGGCAGATAGGCGTCCTTTGCCTCTGTCGGAACTTTGTCGTCTAGAGAAAGCCAAGCATTGCGGCTAGCCAACTGGGAGGCAAAATCTGGATTGAGGTTGACCACATCGGGCACATCACCTGCGGTGACTGCTGCCAGAATCTTGCTCTGCATGTCAGCCCAAGGCACATCCACCCAGCGCACGGTCGTGCCGGGATGTTCCGCCTCATACTCCGAAATCAGCGTATTGAAATAGTCGGTAAATTTGGGCTGGAGCTGCATTGTCCAGAATTCGATTTCCTGCTGACCATCTGCCGCATCGGAATCTGCCGATGGCGAACTACAGCTGACCAGCCAGCTTAGGCCAAGGCCGATCAGCGCCAGGACTGCCCAACGCAGCCATTTTGCTCGTATGATTTGCCCGTTCCCCATAATTAACGCTTATCCTTCCTGAACGTTCACATTGACCGCAGCGGCAGCCGTAGTGGCTCGTTGCCGTGCCTCATCTACTGTATCTCCCAGCGCTAGGGCAACTCCCATACGCCGATTAGGATTGCAGTTGGGTTTACCAAAAATGCGCAACTTACTAGTTGGCACCCGTAATGCCTCCTCCAATCCTGTATAGTAAGGCGCTTCGCTGGTTTCTGTCGCCAGAATCACTGCTGATGCACCGGGCTGGATCAGGTCAATCGAGCCAATCGGCAAACCTGCGATCGCACGTACATGCAGCTCAAATTCTGACATGTTCTGGCTCACCATGGTCACCATGCCTGTGTCATGAGGTCGGGGACTCACTTCACTAAAGTAAACGGTCTGCTCAGTATCTGGTGCTCCCGCAAGAAACAGCTCCACACCGAAAATGCCCCAGCCACCCAGGGCATCCGTTACCTGACACGCCATTTCCTGACAGGTTTCCAGCGTCTTAGGATTCAATGCGCAGGGCTGCCACGATTCGCGATAGTCGCCATCGACTTGTAAGTGACCAATTGGGGGGCAGAAAAATGTACCGTCTTTAGCCCGCACCGTGAGCAGCGTAATTTCGGTATCAAACTCAATAAAGCCTTCGACGATCACTCGCTGATTTTTGCCGCGTCCTTTTGTTTGGGCATTGCTCCAGCCTGTGGGAATATCCGCCTCGGTTCGCAGCGTAGACTGGCCTTTGCCAGAGGAACTCATAATCGGCTTCACCACGCAGGGTAAACCCAGCTCTTGGACAGCCTGCTGATACTCTGCTTCGGTTCCAGCAAAGCGATAGGGTGAAGTGCGTAACCTTAGTTCTTCGGCAGCCAGTTGACGGATGCCCTCACGATTCATGGTCAATCGGGTCGCTTTGGCGGTGGGGATAACGTTCCAGCCTTCCTGTTCCAGTTCGATCAGCGTGTCAGTTGCGATCGCTTCGATTTCGGGCACAATCATCGTCGGTTTTTCGTGTTCAATTAACCAGCGAACTTTGGCCCCATCCAGCATATCGACGACGTGACTACGATGGGCAACCTGCATGGCCGGAGCATTGGCATAGCGATCAGCGGCAATCACTTCAATGCCCAGCCGCATCGCTTCAATTGCTACTTCACGCCCCAGTTCTCCCGAACCTAATAACAACAGGCGCTGCGCTTGGGGAGCCAGCGGTGTGCCCCATTGCTCTGCTGTATGCACAGTTAATTTCGCCGTCATGGATGTATCCGACCTTACCGTTTAGTTACCGTCCCTATCATGCCTCAGGAGTTTCAACCTTGGATCGATTCGCTCCTGGATATCACGGAATGCTTACTGTTTTCAGTGTTCGCCTCTATCGGACATTCATCAACTTTTTTTAACGTGTTTGAGCGGTGACACTGGCTGGAGCGTGATGCCTTCGGGATGATCTGCTGTTAGCGTTCCAGATAGATACACTTTCTTTCCGACAGGTGCGATCGCAACTGGTAGCCAACAAAAAATATAGCCAATAAAAAAGCACCCCTCGCATTGCGAGGAGCGCTTTTCGCTATTCATTCAAGCACGAATGCACTGGGTGCAATTAGCCGTTGATGGCAGGTGCTTGTAGAGCCACAGGCTCAGCCTCAACAGATGCCAGGTCGAGCGGGAAGTTGTGAGCATTGCGCTCGTGCATCACTTCCATACCCAGGTTCGCCCGGTTGATCACATCCGCCCAGGTGCCAATCACGCGACCCTGTGAGTCGATGATCGACTGGTTGAAGTTGAAGCCGTTCAGGTTGAACGCCATCGTGCTGATGCCCAACGCGGTGAACCAGATGCCCACTACAGGCCATGCCGCTAGGAAGAAGTGCAAGGAACGGCTGTTGTTGAAGCTGGCATATTGGAAGATGAGACGACCGAAGTAGCCGTGCGCTGCCACGATGTTGTAGGTCTCTTCTTCTTGACCGAACTTGTAGCCGTAGTTCTGAGACTCGGTCTCAGTGGTCTCACGCACCAGAGAGCTGGTTACCAAAGAACCGTGCATGGCGGAGAACAAGCTGCCGCCGAAGACGCCTGCCACACCCAGCATGTGGAAGGGGTGCATCAAGATGTTGTGCTCTGCTTGGAACACGAACATGAAGTTGAAGGTACCCGAGATTCCCAGAGGCATACCATCAGAGAAGGAGCCTTGGCCCAAGGGGTAGATCAAGAAGACTGCAGATGCGGCTGCAACGGGTGCAGAGTATGCCACTGCAATCCAAGGACGCATGCCCAGACGGTAAGAGAGTTCCCACTCACGACCCATGTAGCAGAAGACGCCAATGAGGAAGTGGAAAATAACCAACTGGTACGGGCCACCGTTGTACAACCACTCATCAAGGGAAGCGGCTTCCCAGATGGGGTAGAAGTGCAGACCGATAGCATTAGAGGAAGGAACAACAGCACCGGAGATGATGTTGTTGCCGTACATCAGGGAGCCAGCTACGGGCTCACGGATGCCGTCGATGTCGACGGGGGGTGCTGCAATAAATGCAATCACGAAGCAGGTGGTCGCGGTTAAGAGGGTGGGGATCATCAACACGCCGAACCAGCCTACATAGAGGCGGTTGTCGGTGCTGGTCACCCACTGACAGAACCGCTCCCACAGGTTGGCGCTAGTGCGCTGCTGGAGAGTAGTAGTCATAGTTATGAATGAGTCCTACGTTATGTATTGTCTTGGTTCAAAGAACAGCTTATTGCCGTTCTTGAGCCTATATTAAGAGATGTATCCTAATTTTGTAAAGCGATTTTAAGGTTTTTCTCATAATCGATACATTTGCCGATGGAGATGAGGTTACCAAACTCTGCCCGCTGAAAGGCTGAAAAATCAGTCGTTTGGAGGTTAACCGGGGGGCCACTGCATAAAACGTCCACCTAAAATATGCAGGTGCAGATGATCGACCGTTTGGCCACCGTCTTTACCATTGTTAATAACTATCCGATAGCCATCGGTTAATCCGGCTGCTGCGGCAACTTGTTTGACCGTCATCAGTAAATGGCCAAGTAAGGCTTGATCATCCGGTTCGGCTTCCGAAACGCGGGGAATTTGCTTTTTCGGAATGACCAAGATGTGAACAGGCGCTTGGGGATTAATGTCTTTGAAAGCAAGCACCTGATCATCTTCATAGACGATGTCTGCCGGTATCTCGCGCTGAATAATCTTGTCAAAAATAGTACTCATAGCAAGTCTCAGATTGTGTTGCCAGCACTGTAACGCTATGTTTCTTGCGAAACAAGAGGTATCAGATACGAAATTTTTATTGTCTAAATGAGTCAGTGGATGGATGAGCAGAATTAACGCTGGCGTTCCTCAATGGCTTCGATTTTGCGTTCAAACTTGGCCAGGAGTGCTCTGACTTCGACCTGAATGTCGCTGTGCCGGGCGATGCCTTCATACTGGTAGCGGTTGAAATTTCGTTCTTCCACAACCTCAGCCGTATATTCGACGCGATCATCCGTCAGGGGGTGGGTGGACAGCCAACTGAAGACCGGGCTGTCTTCCTCCTGCTCGTAGAGAGTCACCATTAGATTGTGTAAACCATCGGCGGCATAACCCGCACTGGCCAGAATTTGAGTGCCCAGGACGTCGGCCTGTCGCTCCATGTCGCGGCTGTAGCCCATGATCAGCAAGTCCGCAATTGTGCCACCAAAGGGTAAATATTGGGCCAAGCTGGCGGTCAAGTTGCCTTCCGTTACGATCTGGAAACCGTGCGATAGAACGGTATGAGCCAGCTCATGGGCCAGTAGACCCGCGAGTTCCGCTTCTGACTCTGTTTCTGCGATCGCACCTGCGTTGACGAAAATTTTGCCGCCAGGTAACGCAAAGGCATTCAGGCGATCATCAAGGACAACTTCAAATTCATATTCAAATTCATCCCGACCTGCCACCTGAGCGAGTCGCTGTCCAATGTCATCCACATAGGCGACAATTTCTGGATCGTGAACCAAGGGCAGTTGCCGCCGCGCTTGATTGGCTACCTGCTCCCCAATCTGTTCTTCTCCTTGTAAGAGGGCAACGGCTGAGCTGACGCCAGAGATGGGCGCAAAGATATTGCCTGTGACCACGGCGCTGATCGTGCCTGTGATCACATTTGCGATCGCGCTTCCCCACTGGTTCGTCCGCGCTGCCGATTTGAATTCATCTAAATACTCATTGGCCATCCAGCGGAACTTTTTGGCCTCTGGCACCGATTGATTGAGCAGAGCAAACTGTCGAGCTGCGATTGACGCTTCCATCCACTGCTCCTGCTCCGCTAAAGCCTGGGCATGAGCGCGAATCAAACTCGGTTCATTGGGATACAGCGCTACGGCCTGATCCAGTACGGTCGATGCTTCTTCCGTCTGCTCATACTGCTGGAGCGCCTCTGCGAGCTGAATATGCCCTGGAATAAACTCCGGATACTGTTCAACCAAAAGCCGTAGCGGAATTAGCGATCGTGTTTCTAAACCCGCTTCTAGACCCATCAGTCCTTCCCGCCAGTAGACCTGCGCGGCAGGTGCGATCGCATTTGGATCATATAAAGCTAATGGTTGTTGAATTGCCTCACCGCGTCCTTTCCATAGGGGATCTTTAGCCTGTCGATAAAGCTTTTCAGCCGCTTCAATATTGCCGGACAAGTAGAGTGCATCCGCCTGCATCAGCAACTCGCGCCGCTGCTGTTCTTCTGGGGTTAACTCATCGGCCTCCGCTTGCACAGAATCCGTGGGTTCGCTCTCTTCCTCAGAATCGGCAGTGGTAGCCTCCTCATATCCTGGGTCACCATCGGGTTCACTGCTGGTTGCTTCGTCTGTCGCTGCTGGATTGGGATCTGAATCAGTGCTAGCTTCACTACTGGATTCTGTAGCATCGGGATCTATTGAATCTACAGACGGTTCTACAGAGGGTTCTACAGCGTCTGAATCGATAGCTGCATCACCTTCTACATCATCTACATCAACTGATTCCGTTGCATCTGTTGCATCTATATCTACAATGGTTTCTACAGCAGTAGATTCTGTAGATTCTGCACCAGCCTCTATCTCTGCAAGTTCGATACTAGTCAGTTCTGCATAGATGGATCCTGCATGAATAGATTCTGCATCGATAACCTCTGCATGGAGATTGGTATTTGTCAGCTCTGTATTTGTCAGCTCTAGATAAGAGTTCAACTCTACAGAATCTGAGTAGGTGAATTCTGGATTTGTCTGAGGATCAACGGCTTCGACAACCTTGGCTTGACCTGCCGTCGGCAATAACACACACAATCCAATTGGTAATAGGCTGCCAACCGTATTGAACCATCGCAGCCAGTGCATCGACATGTTGGGCATCTTAAATATCCAAAATCGGCTATGGACGAGGCAAAAATACGCTGAGAGAAATTATGAGAAGTGATGAGAAGAGAAATGGGTTAGTAGACTTGCCTATCTTATGCAAAGTTCCTGGCAAAGTTCCTCAAATATTCTGGCAATTTATAGCTCGATGTTGTGTTGCTAAATGTATTGCAAGTTGAACTTCAATTAAGCTATTTCGTTAAGTTTAATGACGGATCATAGAAAACTCATAATGTAAAGCTGCAGCATCGCGGCAGGTTGGTATGACAGACCTCATGCAGAGAGCAATAGCCAGATCGACAGTTGGGTTAAGTGCCTTTTAAAGGGCCTTATTTCCTCCGATAGATTAAGTCAACATAACAGACGCTATAAGTTTGGACGAGAGTTATGAGCGATCGCACTTATGCTGTCAGAGCGGGTATCTTCTTCTACATCATCTTTTCCTCGACACCAGCCCGAAGTTGGCCAACTGATCCGTGATTTGCGGCAGATCACCGGACAGACTCAAGAGCAGTTTGCTAAGGTTTTAGGAGTGAGCTTTAGCACCTTGAACCGCTGGGAAAACGGGCATATGCAACCCTCTCCACTGGCGTTGCGACAAGTGGAAGCGGTTTTAGATCAGTTGGGTCAATCCTCCGATCAGGCCATGTCAGAAGGCAGCAAGGCTTTTTTAGAAAAATATCGGGGTATCAGTAGCTGATGGCATGACTCCTCCTCAAACAAGCAGTAATCTGCAAAGCGACTCATTTCGGCATCACACCATCTTAGTGATTGATCAGACTCCTAGCAGCGCTCATCATTATCAGCGGCTGCTAGAGGATCATGCTGGCACACCATATCAGGTTTTGACGGAAACCTACGATGGATCAATTGCAGCCGTGTGTCGCTCTCAGCCAGTTGATGGCATTGTTTTGGTTTTTCATCATCCCGGCTCTCGCGGCCTTGAGCTGCTGGAGCAACTTGTTAACCAGATGGAGGAACAGTGCCCGCCGATTGTTGTCGTGGGGGATGACAAAGCGGAAATCGCAGTGCGATCGCTAAAAGCTGGAGCTGTCGATTATCTGGTTCAGGATCAAATTACGACGGATACCCTGCGACAGGCGATTGAGACTGCGATCGGCTCTGCTACTCTATCAACTCCATCAACCATTAACCCACTAACCCAATCAGCAGCTCTGCTACAGGCCATGATTGAGAATTTGCCGGGAGGGGCGGTCTTTGTGGTTGACCACGATCTACGCTATCGGTTAGCTGAAGGTGAGGCATTATATACCGCTGGATTTGAACCGGAAGATCTGGTGGGGCGAACGATCTTTGAGGTACTGTCACCGGAACTCGCCGCCGATTATGAGCCTATGTACCGTCAAGCGCTGGCAGGGGAAGCATTTGAGCATGAGCATCAGGCTCACGATCGCTTCTACATCTCGTGCGGTACACCGTTGCGTTCAGCAAATGGTGAGGTTTATGCGGTGCTGGTGATCTCCTATGACATTAGCGATCGCAAGCAGGTCGAAGCAGCTCTGCGTAAAAGTGAGCAGCAATTCCGCTCATTCGTTACCGCCAGTTCGGACATTGTCTACCGAATGAGTGCGAATTGGCAGGAGCTGTACCAGTTGGAAGGCAAGGATTTTCTCGCCAGCACCGAATATCCTAATCAATCGTGGATTGAAACCTATATTCCCCTAGCAGAACAGCCCAGACTCTGGGTGGCTGCTCAGGACGCGATCCGAACCAGAAGCCTGTTTGAACTGGAACACCAGGTGATTCGACAGGATGGCACCATTGGCTGGACGTTTTCCCGCGCCATTCCCCTGCTGAATGAGCAGGGTGAAATTGTGGAGTGGTTAGGAGCCGCCAGCGATGTAACGGATCACAAACGTGCCGAAGCCGCCCTACGGGAAAGTGAGCAGCGTTTATCCGCCATCTTTGCTCAGGCCGCCGTCGGCTTATCCGAAATCTCTCTCGATGGATACTTTCAGCGAGTTAATCAGTCGCTGTGCCAGTTGTTGGGTCGCTCACGCGACGGTCTGCTCATTGCCAGCGTGGCGGATGTGACCCACCCAGATGATCGGTCTAAAAGCTTGGCCGCTCTAGCCCACCTGCGGGAAACGGGTGGTTCTGTCTCCATTGATAAACGCTATGTCCGTCCCGATGGCACTACTGTTTGGGCCAACAGCATCCTAACCCGCCTAGACGATGAGCAGGGGCGAGCCGAACGATTTCTCGTCGTCACCATTGACCTCAGCGATCGCAAACAAGCTGAAGCCAACCAAATTTGCCTGATTCAAGAACAAGCCGCTCACCAAGAAGAACAGCAACGTGCCGAATCTCTCGCCGAACTCAACCGGGCCAAAACCCTGTTTTTCAACAATGTTTCCCATGAATTTCGCACACCGCTGACGCTGTTGCTGGGGCCGTTGGAAGATGCGATCGCAGATTTAGAAGCATGGGAGAGTAGAAGAGCGGGAGCGTCACCATCCCCCCATTCCACCAACCCTTCTACCCATTCACCCTCCAACCCTCCAACCCCTTACCCCTCTCCCCTCCAACCCCTCCACCTCGCCCACCGCAACGCCCTGCGCTTACTGAAACTGGTCAATACCCTGCTCGACTTTTCCCGCGTCGAAGCCGAGCGGGTTCAAGTTAACTACGAACCGACTGACCTAGCGACCTATACAGCAGATCTGGCCAGTATGTTCCGTTCAACGATCGAAAGCGCCGGACTACAGTTCACTGTGGACTGTCCATCCCTGCCAGAATCGGTCTACATCGACCGGGAAATGTGGGAAAAAATCGTCCTCAATCTCCTCTCGAATGCGTTTAAGTTCACGTTTGAGGGCGAGATTCGGGTGAGCTTGCGCGTGGGAGAGTGGGAGAGTGCACAGGTATCGGAGCACTCATCCACCCATCCACCCATTCACCCATCCACCCATCCACCCATTCACCCACCTACCCATCCCCACTTCATCCTCACCATCCGCAACACGGGCATCGGCATTCCCCCCGACGAGCTGCCCCATATTTTCGAGCGGTTTTATCAGAGCAAAAGCAGCCAGGGCCGCAGTTATGAAGGATCGGGCATTGGGTTAGCGCTGGTGCAGGAATTAGTGAAGCTGCAAGGCGGCACGGTGAACGTGACGAGCGAAATCGGACAGGGCACGACGTTTACAGTGAGGGTGCCGACAAGCATGGAGCATTTGCCTGCCGATGCGCGATTCTCTGCCAGATGGCAAAGCCAAATGCACCTTTCCGCCCGATCTTCTCACAAGACCTCAACCCCACAAGCCAATGCCTTTGTCCAAGAGGCCCAAAGCTGGCAGAGGGATTTTGGATTGCCGATTGGCGATTTTGGATTTCAAGATGTGTCTGAATCTGCCCAAGAACCATCTAACTCAGAACCACAGCCTAATCATCCAAAATCCATAGACGAGCGAAGCGAGACTTCTCGAAGAGTAAGCCAAAATCCAAAATCGAGAATTCTGCTCGTCGAAGACAACGCCGACATGCGGGTCTACCTCCGGCGGCTGCTCGTCCCCTACTACCAGGTTGATACTGCTGATGATGGCTCAGCGGCTTTGGCTACAATTCAGGATGCCTTAGATCGCGATGGTGATGGTGGCCCCGTGTACGATCTTGTCCTGACAGACATCATGATGCCGGGGTTAAATGGGTTTGAGCTGTTGCGATCGCTGCGGGAGAATCCCGATACGCAAGAAATTCCGACGATTTTGCTCTCAGCGCGAGCCGGAGAAGAAGCGCAAATCGAAGGGCTCGAGGCAGGCGCAGATGACTATTTAGTCAAACCCTTCTCGGCGCGGCAGCTTCTGGCGCGAGTCGATGCCCATCTTAAACTGGCCCAAATGCGGCGACAAGTGGTGTATCAGCAACAGATTACGCGGGAAGTGCAGGCACTGAACGATACCTTGGAGCAGCGGGTGCAGGCTCGCACGGCTCAGCTTGAGGCGATTAATCAAGAGCTGGATGCCTTTTCCTATTCGGTGTCGCACGATTTGCAAACGCCGCTGCGCTACATCAACAGCTTTGTCGAGCGGTTACGGACGCAGCTCACTGCCGATCAAGCCGATGCCAGCAGCCTGCGCTATCTCAAGATTATTGAGACAGCAGCAGGTCAAGCTCACAAGATGATCAACGACCTGCTGCAGTTTTCACGCATGGGCAAAACGCCACTGAACATGGCCCGCGTTGCGATGAATGAGCTAGTGGAGCAGGTGCGATCGCACCTGGAGCCGGAAACCATAGACCGATCGATTGATTGGCAGATTGAACCATTGCCAGAGGTGGAGGGCGATCCCGATTTATTACGGTTAGTCGTGCAAAACCTATTGTCAAATGCTGTTAAGTACACGCGCGATCGCGCTATTGCCACGATTACCATCGGTAGTAATGCCTACGACCATGAAATCATTTTCTTCGTGCAGGACAACGGAGCAGGGTTCGATATGAAATATCAAGATCGCCTGTTTAGCCTGTTTCAACGTTTGCATTCGCAAGAGCAGTTCGCTGGCACTGGGGTTGGACTGGCAAATGTGCGACGGATTATTCATCGACACAGCGGGCGCGTCTGGGCCGAAGGCGCGGTTGATCAGGGTTCAACATTTTATTTTTCGCTACCGAAGCAGGAGGTGATTGAGTGACAACGCCGCGATTTCTCCTGCTAGAAGATACTCCGTTAGATGCGGAAGTGGTGCAACTGACGCTGAGTGAAGGCGGCATTGACTGCGATTTACAAATCGTGGATACCCGCGCCAAATTTGAAGCTGCGATCGCATCTGAGGCATTGGATCTCATTTTGGCCGACTATGCTCTGCCTGGGTTTGACGGCATGACGGCTTTAGAAATTGCTCAGCATCAGTGCCCAGATATCCCCTTCATTTTCGTCTCGGCCAGTATCGGGGAGGAATTGGCGATTGAATCGCTGAAAATGGGCGCGACGGACTATATCCTGAAGCAGCGACTTGGACGGTTGGTGCCCTGCGTGGAGCGAGCCTTGCGGGAAGCACAAGAGCAGCGCGATCGCAAAGCGGCTGAAACGGCTTTAGAAGTTTCGGAAGAGCGTTATCGTCGCTTGTTCACGTTAATAGACGAAGGCTTTTGCATTATCCAAATGATCTTCGATGACAATGGGCATCCCGTTGATTATCGCTTTCTGGAGGTTAATCCTGCCTTTGAACGACACACAGGGCTAGTCAATGCCTCAGGCAAGCGCATGCGCGAACTGGCTCCAGATCATGAATCCTACTGGTTTGAAATTTATGGTCAAGTTGCGGTGACTGGCGAACCCATTCGCTTTGAAAATCAAGCGGCACAGTTACAGCGCTGGTATGACGTTTATGCACTCCGGATAGGGGAGCCCCATGAGCATAAGGTTGCTCTTCTTTTTGAAGATATTAGCTATCGCAAACAGGCCGAAGCGACGATCACCGCCGACCTGCACGATACCCGACTCTTGCAGGAACTAGGTGCCCGCCTCACGTCTGAAGAGAATATTCAGGTTCTCTACAACGAAATTATGGCGGCTGCGATCGCATTGACCAAAGCCGATGCCGGAACGGTACAAATTCTAGATCCTGCCACGCAGGATTTGGTGCTATTGGCGACTCAGGGCTTTGACCCCGATGTCATTCGGCATTTTCAAATCGTTAGTGCCAGCTCCAATACCTCCTGTGGTGCAGCTTTAAGCAGTGGACAGCGTGCCTTGATCGATTTTGACGATCCCGAAAGCAAAGATCCTGACGGTTCTATGCAAGTTCATGTCGATGCTGGCTATCTTTCAGCTCAGTCTACCCCGCTCATTACTCGTTCAGGCCAACCTATAGGCATGGTGTCAACCCATTGGCGTAAGCATCACCGACCCAGCGAGCGAGAACTGCGATTTCTGGATTTGCTGGCTCGTCAAGCGGCTGATCTGATTGAACATCGACAAGCCATAGCCGAACGGCAGCGACTTCTAGAGCGTGAACAGGCAGCACGGGAAGAAGCCGAACAGGTTAACCGCATCAAAGACGAATTTTTAGCGGTCCGTCTCCCACGAGTTGCGATCGCCCCTGAATCCCATCCTGGCCTGGTCTAAACTGCTCCAAATTAAAAAACTGGATGAAGCTAAAATCAAGCAGGGTCTCAACACAATTGAGCGCAACGTCCGGCTCCAAACTCAGCTGATTGACGATCTGCTAGATGTCGCCAAAATCCTGCGCGGCAAGCTCAAGCTCAATATTGCGCCCGTCAATCTCGCGTCGGTTATACGCTCCGCAATGGAAGTGGTAAGGACAGCCGCCGAAGCCAAATCGATCTCGCTCCAGTTTGAACCGATCGACATTTGCCAAGTCCAAGGTGATGGAGCCCGACTACAGCAAATTGTCTGGAATCTGCTCTCAAATGCCGTCAAGTTTACGCCGAATGGTGGCCGAGTCGAGGTGGAGCTGGAACAGGTCAGCGGAGAAGAGGGTGAGAACATCGGCGAGTTGCCATCGCTTCATCAACCCTCCAATCCTCCAACCCATCCACCCATCCACCCGTCCACCCATTCACCCTCCTACGCCCAAATCACCGTCACCGATACAGGCCGAGGCATTAACCCTGACTTTCTGCCCTATATCTTTCAATCCTTCCGGCAGGCCGATTCGTCTACGACCCGTCAATATGGGGGATTAGGCTTGGGACTGTCCATCGTGAAAAACTTGGTCGATGCCCACGGCGGCAGAATTATGGCCAATAGTTTAGGTGAAGGACAGGGCGCGACGTTTACTGTTCAACTGCCCTTACTAAAAGCTGGTGCCGCCCACTCGTCATCTGAATCCCAGGCTCCAGTGGACTTAGATCTAATGGGAATAAAAGTGCTGGCCGTTGATGATTTGGAAGATGCCCGCGACTTGCTCACAATCATGCTGAACCAGTACGGAGCAGAGGTGGAAGTTGTGGCATCGGGTCATGAAGTTCTAGCTCATTTAGAAACCTTTCAGCCAGATGTGCTGGTCTGCGACATTGGTCTGCCTGAAATGGACGGCTGCGACCTCATCCAGCAAATTCGGGCCTTGCCCTTCGAACAAGGTCGCGACGTACCTGCGATCGCAGTCACAGCCTACGCCCGTGAGGAAGATCATCAACGCACCTTACAGCGTGGCTTCCAACGCCATATCACTAAACCAATAGAACCAGAACAGCTAATAGCTGCGATCGCAGAGCTCGCTCTGCCAACCTCACAGTAGTTGCGCCACAGTAGTCACGTCCTCAGCCAAAATTCCTCTCCTGCGGGAGAGGGATTTCCGATCCGGCGCTGCTTAATCTGGGTATGAATTGTGATGTGGGGGCGGTGCCCCCACATCACAATTCATACTTAAAATCAGCAATCTCTCCGATCCGGCTCCCCTTCTCCTGTGGGCTACTGCTTATACACTTCTGAATAGTCTTTATAAACCCCGGACTGATCCCCCTAAATCCCCCTTAAAAAAGGGGAACTTTGAGCCAATTCCCCCCTTTTTAAGGTAGGGCTGATTCTCTAGCAGAATAATAATTCTGTAACTCCCAATTTATGGTTCTTTGCCAAAACGGGTTGAACGAGGAAATAGGACTTACGAGCATTTTCTTTTTTTAGAGAATCAGCCCTACCTTTTTAAGGGGGGGCTAAGGGGGGATCTCAATGTCGAAACGAAGTCTAGGAGACTTATGTATAAACAGTAGCTCCTGTGGGAGAAGGGGCTGGGGGAATGAGGGCCTCACACGCCTACGCCAAACGCATACCCGGCACGGCCAACGGTCACAAAATCAACCTGGCTTTTATCAAGTGCATCACCGCAGGCCAATCGGCAGAACATGCATGGATTCAGCCTTGGGCCGTTGGGAGATATGCGGTGCGGTGATCTTGGGAGCAGCCAATTGGAGAATCCGCTGCATCAAAGCCGGAGCCAGATAAGAGCACCAAACCGCTAGGTGACTTTGGACATCAACCAAGATTTCAGCGCTTCCTCGCTTTAAACCGCGAACCAGAGCCTGCGCCACCTGATCGGGTGAAGCCGGACGCATCCAGCGAAACCACTGAAAATCTTTCACCATATCGGTGTCAGTCAGCGAGGGGAGCAAGGCAATCACCTTCACGTTGTAGGCTGCCAGTTCGCTGCGCAGAGCTTGGGTAAAGCCCAAAATGCCAAACTTGGTGGCCGAATAGGTTGCCATCGTAGGAGCCGCAACTTTACCCATCAGGCTAGAAACATTGACGATACAGCCTTGACGGCGCACTGCCATCCGACGTGCGATCGCACGGGTCACGGTGTAAAGACCAACCAAATTAAGGGCAATTTCGGCCTGCACCTGGGGCAAACGAGTCTGCAAAAATGGCGCTTGATGAGCCACCCCAGCACAATTGACGAGCAAGTCAATCGGGCCAAAATCGCGCCAAGCCCTCGCCATTTGTACATTAACCGTCACCGGGTCAGTCAGATCAAGCGGCAGCACAATCACCTCAACCCCAAGCGGGCGAATCGAATTGGCTACATCCTCTAGGCGCTGCTGATCGCGGGCGACCAATAACAGCGTTTGAATGCCTTGAGCCGCTAAAGTGTAGGCAATGGCACGACCGATGCCGCGTGATGCTCCAGTAATTAGGGCAGTTTTGCCATGAAAATCTATCATTGCAAGATCCTCCTTGCCTGCACACTGCTCTCAACCGTGCCAGCCTTTTGACGATCCAGAAAGCACAAGTTAAGGCAGTGGCACGCTAGTGATAATGATCAACGTGTCAGACAAATTTGGGACGATTTCTGATATTTCGTGCGTAAACGTTCGAGCTCGAAACGTAAATGATGTCTCTAGCCATTCAGGGAGCCAGCAATTAAGGCGATTGGCGTATTCAGCAGTTTCGTCATCTGAAACCTTAGATTTGCTTTACAGAACTTGAGATGATGGCCGACATAAGCGTTAAGCCTCCTGAACGCATTTGGGTGGTTCCGGATCCGAGAACACACTTTTGACGTTAGCAACGGGATCAAAACGCGGCAACATAACTTAGTGAATTCGTCAAACTGTTACATTCCTTAATGCCACACTCAGATTCACAACTTCTCAACTTTGGCCGAACAAGCACCAGCGATGTACTAAGGTTTTAGCGCTTCGAGTCGTTCAACCAGCTAAGAAATCGGACGGCACTTTCTGAAAGAATCAAATCAGTCACTCAGGAAACTGAGAATGGCTGAGAATAGCGAATTGTTATCAAGCTTACAATCCAGTCATTCGTGTCCGTATAGCGCTTCTTGCGCTAATAAAGGGGGAGTTATTGTTTGGAAGCCGCGCGCAGCACGGCTTCCAAACAATAACTTGTACCTCAGTAGCCCAGGAAAGGCTATGGACATCTGGATCGAAGCATGAGTGTCACTACTCATTCATTTGTAAATACATTTGTAAATACATTTGTAAATACATTTGTAAATATCGCTGGCTTCATCAGATGATGGCAAATTTAATAAAGCAGCAGAAAGCTTTGGAACTCGCACATATCGACCCTCGTTTTTAGATGTAGCTCTATATCTAGTTCTATGGAATGGCTGATGAACTGGGTTGATTATGAACAGATTAAGATTTCTAGATAACCTCAATTAAAGCTCGAATTAATGATTACATAAACCCTTATTAATCGCGCTATAAATGAGACACAAGATAAATAATTACGGATAATTACTGATTAGAAATTCACGAAAAACAAAGATTCAACGTATTGCTCTATACCTGTTTTTTGAGCTATTTCATTATAGGCTGCTTACGTAAATTCCGTAATGGTCATGAAATAGGTGATACTATGAAGCACTTAGTCCTTGGGGTAGTCGCAGGTTTGGGCATGGGCGCGATCGCAGCTCCGGCTCATGCAGCCTTCTTTAGCTGGGATGTTGAGTACACTGGCTGGTGGGATGCTGAGGGCGGTGGCTCTGTCGTTGGTTCCTTCGTTGCCAATGATGCTGATGCGGCTGACGGCATTATCTCTGGCGATGAGATTAAAAGCTGGTCTTGGAACTGGAGCGGCAATGATTTCGCTTCGGCATTTGATATCTCTTCCAAAGATTCAGCAGCAGAAATCCAGTTTATTGATGGCGGTTTCTTTGTCGATGGAACCCCTAACCTACCTAATTTTTTTGACGGCACTGATCAGGGCGTTTTTGTTGGTGGTGACGCAGGCGAAAACATTATTGACTTTGAATTTTTAACCATTGAGACGATCGCGTCCGGTGATGTGCTTGAGTTTTCTGCCGGAGATCCCTTTTCGACCACGGGTAGCGTTATCGTCAGCGATCCAACCAAAGTGCCCGAGCCTGCAACGATTGTTGGCCTACTGACACTGGTTGCTCTGAGCGGTGTTAGCCTACGTCGCAGCACCCAGTCAGCTTAACCTGTGATCTAGTCTTGCCAGCCTTCTGGCGACATTAGCGCAAGGATCGGCTTAGGGTGCTGCCAATCCTGTTCGCCGCTGGCAGGCTAAACGTTTGTAGCGCATGGTGCATCTCCTAGAAACCCTCTTTGGTCAGTGACCAAAGAGGGTTTTAAAGTGCGATCGCAGATTTAGTTCCCTGCCAGTTATTTTCGCGTTAAGGTGTGTTTTGTAACTAATTATTACCGTTCCAAGGCGCACTATGAATTTAGAGACCATCAAGCCCTGGCTTAATTTTTTTCATCCTGTCATCATGTGGGCTTTGTTTGCTTTAACCGTCTACGCTCTCTACTTGGGCTTCCAGATTCGCCGCACGCGCAAAGCCGAAGGCGATAAGAAAAAAGAGCTGATTAAGGGTAAGTTCAACATCCGTCATCATCAAATCGGCTCGGCGTTGCTGGCCTTTATGATCTTGGGTTCCATCGGCGGCATGGCGGTCACCTACATCAACAACGGCAAGCTGTTCGTTGGGCCTCACCTGCTGGTTGGCTTGGCGATGACGGGACTGATTGCATCGGCGGCTGCGTTAGTGCCATTTATGCAGAAAGGCAACGATGTGGCTCGCTATACACACATCGGCTTGAATCTGGCGCTGGTTGGGCTGTTTGGCTGGCAAGCTGTAACCGGCATGCAAATTGTACAGAAAATTCTCAGCAACTTTTAATTACTCAGCTCATTCACGTAGACGAAAAAACAGAGAGGTGGTGTTGCATCGCGACGCGACACCACCTCTCTGTTTTTTTGTGCAAAATGCAGGCTATTGCACATAGATTCATTAAATTCTCAGCCTACTCTCAGGTTCAACCGAGTCAGAGCATGAATAATGAGCTAGTAAGGGTGCTGTGCTAGAACTTGTCTAGCCACTAACGCATGGCTGCTCATCACGACCCTGACTGCAAGCCACTGCGAGTTCATGATTCTTAGCTGAACATCAGACCTATGGCACCCGCTGCGCCGCTCTTCTTCAAATCGTTTCAGTCGAAGCTCTCACGTAAAATTACGCTTTGGGTTTTTCTGAGCCTCATGACAATTGAGGCGATTTTGCTGATTCCGACCTACTACCGAAAAGAGCAAGCGTTACTGAAGCAGTGTGAGGAAATTTCGGCAGCGGCGGCAAAAGCGATTCCGTTACTGAGCCTGCAAGGCGCTTCTGAAGAAACTATCTTGGATACGATCGCAACGCTGGAAGATGAGCCGTCTATTCTCGGTGGGGCGCTCTACGTCACGACGGATGATATGAGACGGCTTGTGGGGACGTTTGGCAAGCCGCCGATTCTGACGCTGGCGGATATGCAAGAGCCGCAAATGATGCGAGTGCGATCGCAGAATGGCGATCGCTATGACGTGTCATGGGTACTTGAATCGGCGGATCAAGAATATACGTTAGTCATTCATCACGACACATCAGCCGTTCAGCGACAACTGTATCTTTACTTACTGGGCCTACTGGGGCTGATTGTGATTATTGCGAGCTTTGTGACGCTTGCCACTTTTTTAGGACTGGAGCGCATGATTGTGCGGGCAATTTTGGCCCTGAGAAATGATTTGCTGATGGTGGGCGATGCAATTCAACAAGACGGAAAAGCCGCTCAGTTTCAGTCTCTCCAGTTTCAGCGTCGCGATGAACTGGGCGAGGTGATGACCGCCTTTGAGCAGATGTTTCAGCGGGTGACACAGGAAATTGCCGAACGGCAGCAGGCTGAGCAGTCACTGCGAGAATCGGAGCAGCAGGTACGCCTGTCGCTCCAGCGCGAGAATTTGCTTAATCAACTCGCAACTGAAATTCGCAATTCCCTGGATCTGGATCTGGTTTTAGCCACTGCCGTGACTGCAATTCGCCAACTACTCCAAGTCGATCGCTGTCAGTTTATGTGGTTTTGTCCCAATACGGGCCGAGAACCCTGCGATTTTGAGCTAAAGGGTGCCTTTTGGAACGTCGTCACCGAATCGAAAGCGGACTCACGCGCCAGCATTTTGGGGCAGTATGCCATTGATCCGGCCATTGACGTACAGGAACTACAAGCTCGGCTCGCAACAGCTTCCGTACTCCGCTGCGATCGCACCCATCCAGCAAATACGTCTCTACTTCAGTCCGTCACTCCTATCGGTCAGTGGAACGCCCTCCTCGCGATCCCGATCCAAACACGGTCAGGCGCAATGGGCCTGTTGCAGTGCAGTCACCACTGTTCAGAGCGCATATGGCAGGAGGATGAAGTGGAGTTAATTCAAGCCGTAGCCGACCAACTTGCGATCGCAATTAGTCAGGCCGAACTCTATGCCCAAACGCGGGAAGCCCAGGAAAGCGCCGAGAAACTCTTGCTGAATATCCTGCCGGAAGAGATTGCCGAACGGCTGCGGCAGGATACCCACTGCATTGCCGATCGGTTTGAGTCCGTGACGATTTTGTTCGCTGACATCGTGGATTTCACCGGATTGGCGGCGCAGATTCCGCCGACGGAATTAGTCAATCTGCTCAATCAGATCTTCTCAACGTTTGATAATCTAGCTGAGCACTATGGTCTAGAGAAAATTAAAACCATTGGCGATGCCTACATGGTGGTGGGTGGCTTACCCAAACAGCGCCAGGATCACGCCGAGTCAATTGCTGAAATGGCGATCGCCATGCAGCAGGCTGTACAAGAACTGAATCGACCAGACGGTCAGCCCTTTGCCATTCGAATTGGCATCAGCACTGGCCCAGTGGTGGCAGGCGTAATTGGCCTGAAGAAGTTTATCTATGACCTGTGGGGCGATGCGGTGAATACGGCCAGCCGCATGGAATCCCACGGTACAGCCGGAGGCATTCAGGTAACAGCCGCAACTTACGAATTGCTGAAAGACCAGTATGTCTTTGAACCCCGAGGCGAAATCGCGATTAAAGGCAAAGGCAAAATGCACACCTACTGGCTGCGGGGCAAAACGGCTAAGCAGCCTTCTCCAAAAACGGCGGCAGCGGACAATCCAGCGCAATCACAATCGCCCGCAGCAGTTCCGCTTCTTGAATCGTGACGGTGTTATCGACCATGACCGTATGCGCGCAAGCATCAACGATGGCCTGCTTCAGTTTGGGCGCAGCCTTTTCAAGCTGATTTAAGCTGTTGCCAATGTCATAAATACTGCAGTTGGGCGGCGTTTGGGGTAATTCTTGCGTAGCGGCATTGGGTAAGCAAAACAGGCCGGAACGTAGGGCATAAGCGGCATCTTCCGTTTTGCTGTGACCGACTCGTGCCAGTCCGGTTAAAACCGTGACGCAGTCTGACCAGATTTGTTCAACCTGGGTGTACTCCACCTGACCGCGATTGTTTTGCTCCGGCTTAAAGTAGGGCATTAGCCGTCGCTGTAGCACGATTTGCAGCACATACTCCGACAGCGAGAGCCGACCGTCAGCTCGTACCAAAGCCTTAATCGTGTTGAACACGCGACCGCACTGTTTAGTCGAAATAGTGCGAATAGCCGGAATCGTCAAATCCAGTAACGGTAAACGCAGCCGGGGATTCAAGTTCAAGATCAACGACTGGAACTGACGAACAGCATTGACGATATCTTCGGGTTCGTTTTGCTCCAGCAGCGCTAACTGCTTTTGACGGACGTCTTCGCTGTCCGGATCGAGCAGCAGACCATAGACAACTGCGATCGCACCATGGGGATGTCGCAACGCTTGGCGGAGTTCCTCCGGCATCTTGGCCATCGTCTGCTGAACATAGGCCAAATGCTCAGGATCGACTGTTCCTACTTGATTGACGACCTGATTAGCAGACACTTGTACCGTCGCCGAACCGGAGGCCGATCCAGCTGCGGTTATCCCGTTAGCAGCAGTCGCTACCGCAGCTACAGGTGGAGTTACTGTCCCACCTAAACCCATGACTGCGGCTTCAGATTGGGCAATACTTGCTTGATTAACAACGGTTTCAATTCCAGATGACTGAGTCGTTGCTATTGCTCGGAACTGACCCACAACACCAAGCCGCTTAATTCGGGTCGCCAGTGGTGGATGGGTGGCAAACCAATCCAATGAAAATAATCCGTTAGCCAGCGCATTGCTGAAAAACATGTGGCTGGCTTCTTCTGCTGCCGGGGACATCACTCGCGATCCGGTGGATAGCTGATTGATCTTTGATAGAGCGCTACTCAAGCCACTTGGATCACGGGTAAACTGAACGGCTGAGGCATCGGCCAAAAACTCTCGCTGCCTTGAAACGGCAGCTTTAATCAGTCGGCCAAAGAAAACGCCGATCAGGCCAACCGCCACTAGCGTCAGGCCCAAGATGGCAAAGCCGCCTTGATTCTTGCCGCGTCGCGAACTACCAGAACTCCGCAGCAGCACGCGACCAATGATATAGAGCACCAAAATCCCGTTCAACACGCCAATTAGCCGAATATTCAGCCGCATGTCACCGTTCAGAATGTGGCTAAACTCGTGGGCGATCACGCCCTGCAACTCGTCCCGCGTCAGGTTATCCAGACAGCCACGGGTAACGGCCACGACGGCTTGATTGGGACTGAAACCAGCGGCAAAGGCATTGATTCCCGCCTCATTCTGTAGCACATAGACCTGCGGCACTGAAATGCCAGATGCGATCGCCATTTCTTCGACCACATTGAGCAACCGCTGCTCGTTTGGATCTTGTGTTTCGACCGTAACCAGTTGGCCACCCAAATCCAGAGCAATGGCTACCCCGCCCGCTTTGAGCGCCTGAATCTTCCAGAGGCTCCCAAACCCAACCGTAGCCAATACAGCACTCGCCACTGTGAAAAACAAGCCTGGATCCCACAGCGGCAGCAAGCCGCCCGTTGTATGAGACGTCATCACGGTAAAAACAACGGCCAGGTAGACAATTGCAATCATGCTGCTGAGCGCCAGGGCAAATAGCAGCAGCAACTGCACCGTATTACGGCGGGCCTGGTCTTGATGCTCAAAAAAATTCATGGTGAATGGCCGATTGACAGCGATTTATGTTAAATCCGCACGCGAGAATCGTTAAGTTTGTCAAACGCTTGCCGTGCAAGCGTTTGGCAAGAATTACAGATTTTCAACCAGACTGTGACTAGAACGAAACGCGGGGCGCTTCACGAACTTCGGGGCTGCTTTCTTCGAGGAGTTCAGCTGTACCAAAGTTAAACATGCCCGCAATGATGTTACTAGGGAAGACTTCTCGCTTCGTGTTGTACAGCGTGACCGCGTCGTTAAAGGCTTGGCGAGCAAAGGAAATCTTATTCTCAGTGGAGCGCAGCTCTTCCATCAGCTGGCCCATGTTTTGATTGGCCTTCAGGTCAGGATAAGCTTCCGACAGAGCAAAGAAGCGACCCAGCACACCCGTCAGCGCCGCTTCCGCTTGACCCAACTGGCGCATTGCTTGGGGATCACCCGGTGCTTGTGCCGCTTGACCGCTGGCCGATACAGCCATATTGCGAGCTTGAATCACGGCTTCCAAGGTTTCCCGCTCATGCTTCATGTAGCCTTTGACGGTTTCGACCAGATTGGGAATCAGATCGTAGCGGCGACGGAGCTGCACATCGATTTGAGCGTAGGCATTTTGGTAGCGATTACGCAGGGTGACAAGGCTGTTGTAGCCGCCAATTGCGATCGCAGCTACGACGCCAATTACGACAATTAGAAAAATGAACAAGCCCATGAATATTCCTCTTGATTCACTTGATTCATTGCTATTTGAACAGGGTTCGAATGCTGCTTTGCTTGAAGGCAAAATCTTGATGCCTCTAGGATGCCCGTTTGGTTGAAATCAGAACATGATGTTCATATTCCTTTAGAAGAGCATTATGAGAACCAGCACAGCTCCACAGCGATAGTTCTATCTACAACAATGTCAAAGGTGAATCCAGATCCTTGTTATGTAAGTAGACTTTATTGGAAATAAAGTTTTTGGGGTCGGAAATTGTTTTGTAGCGCGGCGGAGCCACGCTACAAAACAATTTCCGATAAGGTCTAGTGTAAGGTAGGCGACAGATGGGAGGTGAGCTTTAGGTATTGGGTACTAGGTGCTGGGGACTGAGTGCTTGAGGTATAGCAGTAGTCAAATTGGTCAGGACATTGAAAACTTTAGAAACGTTCCAACGTTTAAATGTTCAAACGTTAAACCTACAAATGACACCAAAACAACCAAGGCTATAGATAGAAAATTCGCCTCACTCCTCGTATCAGATCCGTGTATCAGAACTCAATTTATTTTTCGTGAAGCGCTTGCTCCGCAAGCGCTTCACGAAAAATAAATCATGGGTTTTCAACCGGACTTCATATCACTCCTCACTTCCGAAGGAAACGGTCTAATCCACTTTGAGCGAAATGCCCAGTCTAGACCAACGCGAATTGCTGCAAACAATAGGATTCCCTCCAGGGCAAAGAGTCCGGCGCTAACGGTGGCGCTGAGCCATGCATCGCTGCACTGATAGCTCAGATCGGCTTGAGCCAAACCGCGAGTCAAACCAAATGCCAGTACCGCACCAGATTTCAGATGCGTGTTGGTATCCTGTCGCAGGATGTAGCGATAGGTTGCGCCAAATAAAAAACCGCTAAAACCTGCGATCGCACCACTAATCCAGACCGTTCTCGTCAGTCGGGGCCACAACATGATGATGATGGGCTCAGCCGAAGTTGGTGCCTGAAGCGTAGTTATCAGCTTTGCGACGGTGGTAGAGATTGAATCAGCAAATTCCTCATGCAGAATTAGGAGTGAGATGAAGATAAACAGTGCGATCGCACCACCGAGAAGTCCGGCTTTGAGAGATTCAAATCGTTCTGCAGGTGTGAATACCGATGCTGTCATGGTCATTCTTACGTTGCTGTCAGAAATATTCACCTCAACAACTATACTCACATCGGGTACCAAAACCCAGAGGGTTTAGTTCGTTGAGACGCAGTCACCTAAGTAACCTGCTGCTGTTGTAATAAGGCTGAAGCTGCGCTGCTATCTAATGGCGGGGCAAAATAGTAGCCTTGGCCAAACTTACACTGGATCGACTGTAAGTAGGAAAGCTGCCGTGGCGTTTCAACTCCTTCGGCAACGACATCTAGGTCTAAATTGAGCGCAAGATTGACAATTGCTTTGACAATCTCCAATTTTTCTACGTCACTTTCCAACAGCGTAATAAACGATCGATCAACTTTGAGGATATCAATTGGAAAGCGATGTAGATAGCTCAGTGACGAATAACCTGTGCCAAAATCATCTAGACAAACATCGATTTGTCTCGCACGGATTTGATCGAGAATGCTGGCAGCAACCTCTGCATTTTCAATTAGAGTACTTTCGGTAATCTCAACTTTTAATTGAGATCCCGCAATATCAAATTCGCTCAGAACCTGATCAATTTGCGAGATTAATTTAGGATTGGAAAACTGCTTACCCGACAGATTAATATTAATCGCTAGCGGAACTGACAGCTCGAATTCTTGTTGCCAAAGGCGGAGCTGGCGGCAGGATTCTTGTAGCACCCACAAGTCAATATACGTAATTAACCCGATGTCTTCTGCGACCGGGATAAATTCATCGGGTTGGATCATGCCGCGCTCAGGATGCTGCCAGCGAACAAGCGCTTCAAATCCAGTAATACGTCCTGTTTCCAAAGAGATAATCGGTTGGTAATAAACGCGCAGTTCTTGACGCTCAATGGCCCGCTGTAGATCACTCTCCAACTGAAGCTGGTTGAGGGCATGGCCATGCATAGAGACATCAAATATTGCATACTGCCCCCGGTTTCGTCTTTTCGCACGATACATGGCGATATCAGCATCGCGCAGAAGCTGATCGGGGTTCGTGTAGTGTTCTGCACTCAGGGCAATACCAATACTAGAAGTAATAAAAATTTCGTGCCCATTCAGCACAATCGGAGCTTTTAAAACCGTATGAATGCGGTGGGCGGCTTCAATAGCATCAGTGGCCGACTGGATATCTTCTAACAGCACCACAAACTCATCGCCGCCCAAGCGCGCAACGGTATCACCGATACGCAGACAAGACTGTAGCTGCTGAGCCACCGTCTTCAATAGCCGATCACCAACAGAATGCCCCAAACTGTCGTTGATCACCTTAAAACGGTCTAGATCAAGAAATAGCACCGCGAACTGTAAGCAATCCGTTATTGGCTGACGAAGCGACCGTCGCCGCATCAGATGCAGCGCATGTTCCAAGCGACTCATGAGTAACGTTCGATTGGGCAGTCCGGTCAGGGCATCGTGAAAGGCATCGTGGCGCAGTTGGGCTTCAATCCGCTGCCGCTCAGCCAGTTCAGTTTGAGCCTGCTGATAGAGCTTTGCTTGATGAATTGCGATCGCACATTGATCGGCTATCGCTTTGACCAACGCCACTTCATCGTCTGTCCAATGGCGTTGACGGTCACACTGCTGTAGGCAAATGCCGCCCAAATAGGTTTGCTGATACAGCAGAGACACAATGATGGTCGAACGGACACCGTAGGAGAGTGAGATCGCTTGAATCGAAGGCGGAATCTCGCCACAGTAAATGTCATGAATGACAACTGGCTGGTCGGTATTCAATGCGTTGCGATAATGCTCATACAGCGCACAGGTATTCCCTAGCAGCGACTCACGATCGTCACTGAGATAACTCAAATACCCGATGATTGAGGGAGCGGATAGCTCAATATTAGGCTGAAAAATGCCGCACCGATTGACTTGCAGCACTTCATGCAGTTGATCAACCGTTGTTTGCAGCACCTCTTCTAGCAGCAAGGTTTGCCGCATGGCCTGCACAATGCGATTGACAATGGCTTCTCGCTTGGCCTGCTGCTCAATTTGTGCGATCGCAGCTTTTTGTTGACGACGCAGCTCAAATTCTTGGAGCGCTCGCTTCAGCACTGTTGGCAACCGAAACAGCCGATCCTTGAGCACATAGTCGGTCATGCCTGCCTTAATACATTCAACGGCAGCCTCTTCGCCCAAGCTGCCCGTTACCAAAATAAATGGAATATCCTGCCTAGATGCCTTCAACAGCTCAAACACCTGCAGCCCGTTCAGATTCGGTAACCGATAATCGGACAGCACCACATCATAGGTTTGCGTAGACAAAAGCGTCTGACACTGGCTGGCAACAGTCGTAGCATCGTATGTAAACGATATCTGCGCGGCTTCTAGCGTCAGCACAATGAGTTCAATATCTTCAGGAACATCCTCGATAATTAGCACGTTGAGTGGAGAGGGCAAGGCTTCCTGTACTGTCACGCCTTGTACTGCTTGTACTGAGGGTTGAACGAGGCTGTTACTCGGCGCATCTCCACTCATCATGGATGGTTCCGTTTTATCCTGCCGCCAATTTTTACATCTTAAATCATTCAGCTAGTACCAAACTGAATGTAAACTTCATGTCTTATAGCTCATTATTGAGTTGTGTTCCAAGCCCCTAAGAGGGTAATTTTGTCGTCACAAATTTTCGCCACCCTTTGTTGTAACAAATTGTCGCCACAATAGAGCAGCCACACGATCCCTCTGGATACAAGGCAAACGCGAGTTAGAGTCGGGGCGTTTGATTGATCTGCATCCAATAGAGGCCAACCTGTTGAGACACCTCCTGAAATCGCTGAAAATCGAGTGGCTTAATCACGTAACTATTGACACCCAGTTCGTAACAGGCTTCGATATCCTGATTTTCGGCTGAAGAGGTCATGACAACAACGACAAGGTTTTGGGTGCGGGGATGTTGGCGAATCGCTTCTAAAACCTGAATGCCGTCAACTTTGGGTAGCTTCAAATCCAGCAAAATCATCCGAGGCAGCGGACGGGATGGGGCAACATCGCCATTTTGACCAAACAGGTACAGCAAGGCTTGCTCTCCATCTTCCGCAACATCCATTTGATTAATGAAGGGATAATCCTCAAGTGCTAAGCGGATCAGCTCAACATCGTTCGGATCATCTTCGACGACTAACAGACGGGACGGACTAATGACCATGTTTAAGACCATATGGATGAGATAAATTACCTGCACAACGCAGCACCCATTGTCTTATTTATAACATAAAGATCAGTGTATACACGTAAATTATCTGGCAAGCGTTTAAACTTGCTAATCTGCGATCGCACCTGACAACGCCTATATCCCTCTAATCTGGCCAATCAAATCAATTCAAGATGGAATACTATAAGGCACAACGTTCTCCTGCTCATTGGGATCGTTGCGGGCGACAATGGCGCGAGCGGGGTCAGTTTGGCTGAGATTTCTGGCTGTATGCGGCACACCCGGCGGAATGTAAAGGAAATCTCCGGCCCGATTGATGCTCGACTTTTCCAACTCTTTGCCATAGCGGGTTTCGACTTCACCCTCTAGCACGTAAATTCCCGTTTCGAAGCCCTGATGAAAGTGGGGTGCAGCGGTTGCTCCAGGCGGAATCACAACCAAGTGCATCGACAGGCCAGTGGTGTCTGCAGTTGAGCCGGAAATGCCTAGAAAGTACGGCAGCCGCTGACGGGTCATCACTTCAGCTTCAGGGCGAATGGTGACAAGTTCGGCATCGAAGTTAGGCTGAAGATTAGGTGGGTGCATGAGAGACCTTCTTTTAGTGTTGGCTATGGTGCAAAATCCGATAATTTATAGTTTGAGGAAAGCTGACTTGGTCAGCTTTTCTCAAACTATAAATTGGGTTCTTATACACAGACTTGATATGAGTAGATGAGAATGAAAGAGGGGCAATCAGGCCAGGGCAAATGGCCATTTCCCCCTACATCACCGTTCATTGAGGCGAGAGCTTTTAAACGCGGGTCTGTTTGTGCAAACCCATTTGAACTTGCCAGAGACCAGCGTAGATACCCTGTTTCTCTAGCAGCAGCTCGTGGGTGCCCTGTTCGACAATTTCGCCGTATTCCATGACGTAAATGCGGTCGGCGTTGCGAATCGTGGAGAGGCGATGTGCGATCGCAATTGTGGTGCGGTGCTGCGTAATCTTATCTAATGACCGCTGAATGGCAGCTTCCGTTTCGTTATCAACCGCAGAAGTCGCCTCATCCAGAATCAAAATCGGCGGATCTTTCAGCAGGGCGCGGGCAATGGCCAAACGCTGTCGCTGACCACCGGAGAGCTTCTGCCCCCGTTCCCCGACAATGGTGTCGTAGCCACTGGGCAATTGTTCAATAAAATCATGGGCTTCAGCCATCTTAGCGGCCTGCATCACCTCTGCTGGCGTGACATCAAAGCTGCCGTAGCGAATGTTTTCGGCGACCGTCCCGTGAAAGAGAAACACATCCTGACTAACCAGGCCAATGGAGCGGCGCAGATCGTCCAGATGAATGTCTGAAAGCTCCAGCCCGTCTAGAGTAATGCTGCCGGACTGAATTTCATAGAGGCGCAGCAGCAGTTTCACCAGCGTGCTCTTGCCCGATCCGGTGGAGCCAACCACGGCAATGGTCTGTCCGGCTGGGATACTGAGCGTCAGATGCTTGATCACGGGTGCGCCTGTGTCATAGGCAAACGTGACATCGCGCAGCTGAATTTCGCCTTTCACATCCGCCAGCGGCAACGCTCTGTTGCCGGGATGGATAGCAAACGGCGTATCCAGCAGATTCATAATTCGGTTGGTAGACGCCATCGCTCGCTGATACTGGTCTAACGTTTCGCCCAGTCGCGTCAGTGGCCACAGTAAGCGCTGAGTGAGGAACACCAACACACTGTACGTACCGACCGACAGATTGCCACGAGTCGCTTCCAGACCGCCATAGAGCAGCGTAGCTGTGAAGCCTACGAGGATGACAAGTCGAATGAGGGGGACAAACGCCGCACTAAGTGCGATCGCATTTCGATTACTTTTCCGATAGGCATTGCTCTCGTCGCGAATTCGGGCGATTTCGTAGTTTTCAGCCGTGTAGCTTTTGATGGTGGTGATACCCGCCAAGTTATTGGCAAGCTGGCTATTGAGTAGGCCAACCCGTTCGCGCACGTCGGCATAGCGAGGAGCCAGCTTTTTCTGGAATGCAATCGAACCCCAGAAGATAAACGGCATCGGCAACATGGCCATCCAGGCGACACTAGGAGCCAGCTTAAAAAAGGCGGCACCGATAATGATCACCGTTGTCGTCACCTGCAAGATGTCGTTGGCACCCCGATCCAGAAACCGCTCTAGCTGGTTGACATCGTCGTTCAGCACCGCCATCAGGCTGCCCGTGCTGCGGGATTCAAAGTAGGACAAATCCAGGTCTTGCAAGTGGCTATAGGCATCCAGTCGCAGGTCATGCTGCATCGTCTGGGCCAGATTGCGCCACAGCCACTCGTAGGCATACTGAAACACTGATTCCAGCCCCCAAACAATCAGAGTCAGGATCGACAGAATCACCAATTGGCTGAAGACATCGGTGACGCCCCAGCGAGCAATAATCGAATCCTGCTGCTGCACCACCACATCCACGGCCACACCAATTAGCACGGGGGGAGCTAGGTCAAAAATCTTGTTCAACACCGAACAGAGGCTGGCCAGCCCCATCCAGCGGCGATAGGAGCGCCCGTAGTACATGAGCCGCTTTAGCGGATGCGCTGATGAGGGCAGCGGTTTATAGTTGCGCTGTTGCAATCGCACTCGGATTTGCGCGGCACTCGCGGCGGCACGATGACCATTCCCTGAAATTTTCATGCTTCAACGCCATCAAAAGGTGCAAAGTGTGCTTGAGCTGTTGTTTGTGTTGGATAGAGGCTGCACTCTTTCCCAATACAAACAGCATGTTTGAATCACCAAAAGGTGCAAACATCTATACTGCCATATATCTTTTACCCACCCTACCCACGCGATGGAACTCAAGTTACGCCCTGCCACTGCTACTGACTATCCTGCTGTTTGCCATCTGTTTGCCGATGCTGATGAGCTATTCTTGGTTTGCCCCCGCAGCAAGTTTCCGCTGACGGTTGAGCAGATGCAGCAGATTGAATGTGAGCGGCATGACCTAACGGTGGCAGAGCATGAGAATACCGTCGTTGGGTTTGCCAATCTCTATAACGTTGTGCCAGGAGAGCGGGCATTCATTGGCAATGTGATTATCCATCGCGACTATCGCGGACGCGGCTGGGGTAAGCAATTGCTGCAATACATGATGGCGCGAGTCGCCGAACACCATCAGCTCCCGCAAATCCATATTTCGGTGATGAATTCCAATACGCCTGCACTGTTGCTCTATGCCCGATTGGGGTTTCAGCCCTACGCAATGGATCTAGCCCAAACGCCAAAAGGGAACTGGGTCGGCGTGCTGCATTTGAGACAAGAGGTTACTCGCTAAAATAAAGCCAATCTAACTGTCTCTAATGGCAAACCACAATGATTGCCGTTCCACACTACATCAGCCCACGCCACCGTACATCTGAAAACACCTGGGAAGTCGTCGTCTATAAGGCAGATGATTTGATTTGACTAAAAAGCATTGCTCTGAACTTTGCGA
The DNA here is from genome assembly GCF_057732415.1 of Thainema salinarum CENA647. Lineage (NCBI taxonomy): Bacteria > Bacillati > Cyanobacteriota > Cyanophyceae > Leptolyngbyales > Leptolyngbyaceae > Thainema > Thainema salinarum. Next base: position 2,860,163 of record NZ_JBYJZJ010000022.1, on the reverse strand, counting down.
TCGCAGAACTGTATCGCGTTTTAGACAATTAGCTTTTGCAAGTCAGATTGGCGACACATACTCCATGCTGATGTTGGGTTTCATGCTTCAATCTAACCTACTAGATCTGCGATTGCGCTACGATTGAACAAGCTATTTTCGAGAAGCAAAATGGTGCATTGTAGATTATATTGAAACCGTCTACAATGTATTCAAGTCAAATCTACCAGGGCTTTCAGATCTGCCAAAGGCGATCCCTGAACCGCATCGCAAATTAGATTACTGGCAAAAATTTTATACAAAAACAGGTTGTGCTTTTGCAAAGCAATTTGTGGAATTTGAGATATTAATCATACAAGATACAGTGGAGTTTCTTGGATTTTATCTGAAGCTTTTAGTAAATATTTCAAAGAGAGTTCAACCAGATTAGAGGCATATCACTCAACTAAGTTAAGTAGCAATGAATTTCAGCCATTGTTTATATTTTATGAAGTAACAAATGTATAGATATCAGCTAGAAGTACCACTGAGCGCCAGAATTAACGTAGCGACTTCCGAAAGCGAGTGGAGAGAAAATCTGTGGCACATTCATCATAATAGCGCCAGAAATCATGATTTGCTGGGTAAAGTTGAAGCTGAACTGCTTGATGCGCTGGTTTTGGAGCAAAGATATGATGAGCAACAAGAAGATATAAAGTGTCTCTTTGAAGAATTGAGTACAGAGTTAAATAATTGTCTCTATGCTGTCAGATATGTTTCATATATTGACACTGCCAGATTGATGTTATGGCAGTCCCAGTTGACTGAAAGAAATGTCTCTTCTGGAGAAGAAAACATATATAAATACTCTGACTTAATAAATACATCGTCGCAATCAAGCTTCCAGAAAATTCACTTTTTAACGAAAGATAGATTTGAACACGTTTATAGTGAAATGCCAAATATAGGCAAGTACATAGAAATATATACCGACGTATTGGCCTTGAAAGACTCTGTTACCAGGCTAATAGGACTTGCATCTTTAGTCGAGCTAATCAATCATGAGCATCATGATGCTATTCAAGTAGAAGCACTGTATAAAGCCAGCCGGAATCTCATCGCTCATGGCTTTGTACATAAAAATCCTACAGTCTTTGAGCTTAATAGATACTTTAATACTACAGCACAGTCATATGAATTTAGTAGAAATGATTCAGCTCAAATGGCTCTTGTTGAAAAATCAGTGGCTCAATATGAGAACTGTATTCAAGGATACATAACAAGTCAACTGCCTAGAAGAGAAACAATTTTTTATCCAAACTCAACAACTTGATTCGCGAAATTATATACTTATAAGACTATGTTTCTGACAAACAAACATGTTATTAGGATTTTATGTATAAACTGGCTATATTGTTTGTTGAAGCTGCAAATACTCCAAAATCAGAAACCGTAAATAATCCAATAATTGTAGATAAGCCTGCACCTTGGGGTATTGCTCTCTCGCTTCCGCATAAAGCCGAGCTACTGCGCTATTTGTAAACACTTGTAGCTGGTGTAAGTGAGCAATAGCCGCTTCAATTTGCCTCGTATCCCCTGTTGCCTGAGTTTGCTTTGCATATCCTGAAATACTGGCAATCAATAATTTAAGTTCTTCTACAAACGCAAACTCATCATCCGAACCCGGATACTGTTCAGCAATTTGCTTCATTTCCGGCTTCAGCATTTGATAATTATTGGTCAGACAATCATCGGTCAACTGTTGCAAAAGCTGGATAATGTGTTTCCGCTGACCTTGCAGTATTTCCTGGATTTTGTACCATTTTCTTATTCCACTTTCCGTAGAGCCTGAAACATAATCCTACTCATTCGCAGTCTTCAAGACAGTTGTATAGAGTTGACTACTCACTCGAAAGTTCGCTTCCTCAATCAATTGATCAATCAGAGGTTTAATAGCTGGAATCAAACCATTACGTTTAGCTTGCAATAAAATACCCAGTAGCCCAGTTACGTTAAGTCCATAATTTACAGCCGATGCTCGACCACGTCGCTCATCCATCAAAAGTAACTCAGCTTTTAGTTCCAAAGCCAAAATAATTGCCTCAGCTTCACCTAAATCGATATCATCTTGTCCACTTTGAAGATCACTAACTCTTTGTGCATCAGCCACTGTTTGAGTTTGAATCCAAGCGAAAGCCTGTACTTCAACCGTTCCAGGGACAGGGTGCCCAACAGCTACCATCTCGTTGTAAACGGCCAAGGGAATGACGATAGTTGAGTAAAGTTGACGCAACAGATCTAACTGACCGATAGCTGCAAGATTCGTAATCGGCGAGGTATCACTGACAACAATCACAACAAATCTAACGACTGTAGCGTTTCAACATCTGCTTGAAAATCTTCCACATCATAGTTGATGCACAATCCCCGCTTTGCCAACTCGCTTTGAAATTCAAGCACGGTTAACCCAGTCCAAGATCGAACTTTGCCACTGCTAATTTTTTGCTGCTTATAGAGCATGATGGCAATTTCTAGCGTCAATTCATCCTCAGTCATTTTGACCGCTCGCAGGATGTCATCAGGAATTACAACACTCATGGGTTTAACTGAAAAGAATAGGCTGTTGTGATATAAGGATAAGCGATCTGAAAGGAATACAAGGAATTCCAGGAAATCGCAATTATCTAAAGTGAAAGATGCGATCGCACCTAGCAATAATCAACGAAACATTTGCACCGCATAGGCTTTGCCGGAATCAACGTAGATGCCATAGCCGAAGTGCGTATATTCAGGCCGGAGCAGATTTTCGCGGTGTCCGTCGCTGTACATCCAGCCTTTTTGAAACTCTTCTGCTAAGCCATAGGTGCGATTAGCACCCATACTGAACCAGAAATAAGCAATATTTTCTCCAGCTCCGGTTTCGCCACCCGCTGCAACGTATCGATCCGTCGGTGTTTTCCCTTCCGGTGAAACGTGATCGAAAAAGTCTCGTTTGAGCATGTCTTCGGCATGTCCCTGAGCAGCTTGTGATAAGAGTGGATCTTCAACAAGAGCAGACAAGCCGTTCAAAGTGCGATCGCGATTGGCCAACTCCAGCGCAAATTGCTTCAGTTCATCTTGCGATCGCGTTTGATGCGCTGTCCACACCGTCACGGTTGGCTCGCCGATGCGCCAGTCGGCCTCACCACTGCCATTGGAGAAATAGAACAGCTCCCTGGAGTCCACCAAAGCAGCCAGTAGGAAAACTGAAGTAATCAGCCCGATCGCCCATTTTTGAGGCAACAGATAGCCAGTCTTCGCTCTCGCCCGATGTCGTCGAACCATATAGGTATGAACTCAGCGCAACTTTACTAGGATTCCCGTTTTTGCTTAGGATTGTGAATTAAATAACCTGTAATTCTGGTTTTGCTGTGTAATTCCATTGCGGCAGAAGCTCGTCGAAGACAATCTTCATGTTGGCTTTGAAGTCCTCAGCAACTTTACGACCCTTGTGATACATTTTATCGAGAATCGTCGTAAAGACCTTGAGACCTGTGCGAGTGGTTGCCTTTTCCATCAGCTCTTTTACCATCTGGACACTCTCAAAAATTACCCCTTGACACCTGCTTGAGACGTGAGGAAACAAGCGGTGTTCAATTGGATTGTACTTGGAGGTATAGGGGGGATAGTGAGCAATGCGAATTTCAATCCCTAACTCGTTGACCAATGCTTGCAAGTCTTGCTTAAAGATGTAGTAGCGAGAACTGTTACTGCCCCCACCATCGCAAAGCAGCAAAATCGAGCCAGCTAGGGGATAGCGTGCTTTGCCATAGGTGTTCCACCAGTAGCGAATCGATTCGCAGGCAAACTCACTGGTATCATGACTCGTGCCGATCTGGATGTAGCCAATATTATCGCTCAAGTCGTACAGTCCGTGGGGAATAGCGACGCCTTCTGCGAGCGTTGCCCAATCATGGTCAAACACTTCGACTCCCTGCTCTTGAGTGTACAGTTGCCCCGCTCGATACAACTTGCCAATTAATTCTCTTTTTTTGTGTCCATACTCATGACGGGATTGCCAGCAGCTTGATAGGTGCCTTTCAACTGCTCAATCCGCTCAAATTGTTCATTGCGATGTTCACTCTCCCCAGTTGCCAGTCTTTTCACCGCTTTGCGTTTACGAAAGTTGTGCCGCTCCAACAACTGATCGACCACCGTCACACTCACGTCAATTCCGTCCTCTTTCAGCAAGGCCACAATCTCATGGCGCTTGAGATTAGTCCACTTCACCGTCTCATCCATGGGTGAACCCGCCGTGTGTTGCTCCAACACCTGCAGAAATGACGCATCTAGCCCTTCAATGGTCTCAAATGCTGACTTCCGTCCACCTCCCACTTGACGAATCCGTTCCCGTTTGAGAGCAGGTTCATCATCCAGTTCTGCCAGTCCCAACGCTAGGGTTGCATGATGGCATCCGAACAACTCTCGGATATAGGCTTGCCCACCATATCCGAGTTTGATCGCTTCAATGGCGGCATAGCGACGACGATCCTTCTCAGACAACGATTGATAATAGCGTTGCATTTGAGCTTCAATTGGCGCAGGGTAGGGTTGCATTCAGGTTCTGCTTCATCTTCTATTGCTCTAGCTTACAAATACAGACGGTAAAATTACATCTTATTTAATCCACGATCCTTAGTATGGAGTGGTACGTTACGTTTCGCTGCGCTGCACTAACGGCACCCTACGCGGGAGTCGCTACACGGGAAGCGCGAAGCTGCCCGCAGGCGGCATCTTTCTCTAAACCGCGTGTTTGGCGCACGCTGACGGCGATGTGATGTTCCTTCAGCGTATCGACAAACTGCTGCACCCGCTGGCGACTGGGCCGCTTGTAGTCCACCTCTTCAATCGGGTTATAGGGAATCAGATTCACATGACTCTGGAAACCGCGCAGATGCTGTGCCAGTTCCGCCGCATGTTCTGGCTCATCATTTAGTTCCGCCAGCAGAATATATTCAAACGTGACCCGCCGCCCTGTAATTTGCACATAGTCGCGGCATTCGGCCAGCAGAGTCTTGAGGGGATACTGCCTTGCGCTGGGAATAAGTTGCTCCCGAATCGCTTGGTTGGAAGCATGGAGACTTACAGCGAGAGTTGCTTGCAAATGGTGTTCCGCTAAACGGCGAATTCGACCCGGAATACCAACGGTTGAAATTGTGATCGAGCGCTGAGAGATGCCGATGTCCTGATTCAAACAGCGCACGGCATTGACCACGGCATCAATATTCAGCAGCGGTTCACCCATGCCCATAAACACAATGTTGGATACCCGCTCCTGAAAAACTTCCTGTACCGTCAGCACCTGATCGACAATTTCATGCGTCGCCAAATTGCGAATGAATCCGCCCTTACCCGTGGCGCAAAAATCGCAGGCCATCGGGCAGCCCACCTGAGACGAGACGCACACCGTCAGCCGTCTGCCGCTGGGAATGCCCACCGTTTCAATGATGTGACCGTCCTGAAGCTTGAGCAGAAACTTAATCGTGCCGTCCGGTGCTTCCGAACGATAGTGCAGTTCGGAGCGGCCAACGGGATAGTCCGCCAGTTGCGATCGCAGTTGCTTGGAAAAGACCGAAATCTCGGTTAGAGATCGCGCCCCCTGCTGATAAATCCACTGGTAAAGCTGCTTACCGCGATAGGCAGCCTGTCCCTGCGCTTGTATCCAAGCAGTAAGTTCATCCAGGGTTTGACCCAGTAGTGGAGGTTCATTGGCTGAAGTGGATGCGGTTTCAGTCTGAGAAAGGGCGGCAAAATCGAGTTCAGGAGAGTCCGATTGAGCCGAAACAGGAGGGACAGCCATAGTAAAGGAATGCGTTGCAACGGATCTCTATCTTAGAGCAGACTTTCAGATTCGTTGTAGCCTCAGACATTCAGGTTGGCGGCAATTTGCACTACGCTAGATTTCGATAGAATTTGGGCATTCGCCCTGTCGTTATCGTCGTACCTTTATGCTGCCACTGTTGATTACTGCTGGGTTTTATCTGCCGCTGATAATTGTGGCTCAATTTCAATCGCCGGGGCCAATTGCCTTCGAAGCGGGGCCATTTACCATTCGCTGGTACGGCCTACTGATTGCCAGTGCGGTGCTGCTCGGCGTGACGCTGTCGCAGTATCTGGCCAAGCGGCGCAATGTTGATCCCGATTTGCTGGGTGATTTGGCGATTTGGCTGGTGATTGGGGCGCTGCCGGGAGCGCGGCTCTACTACGTGCTGTTTGAATGGTCGCAGTATGCCGACGATCCGGCCAGTATCTTTGCCATTTGGCAGGGCGGCATTGCCATTCACGGCGCGATTATTGGCGGTTCATTGGCCACACTGATCTTTTGTCGAATCCGTAAAGTCTCGTTTTGGCAGATGGCGGATTTAGTGGCTCCGTCGCTGATTTTGGGACAGGCGATTGGTCGCTGGGGCAACTTCTTCAATTCAGAAGCCTTTGGCGCACCGACGGATTTGCCGTGGCGGCTGTATATTCCACCGAATCGGCGTCCACCGGGATTAGGCGATGTGGCCTATTATCACCCGACGTTTCTCTATGAATCGCTGTGGAATATTGGCGTATTGGTCTTGCTGCTGGGGCTGTTTTTCTGGGGATTGCGGCGTCCGGGACGGCTGAAGGTGGGTACGCTAGCAATGGTCTACATGGCAGCCTATAGTTCCGGTCGGGTCTGGATTGAGGGTTTACGGCTAGATAGCCTGATGCTTGGCCCGTTACGTATGGCGCAGGTGATTAGTTTAGTTGCGATCGCAGTTGGCCTACTCGGTCTCTGGTGGCTCTACGGTGCCAAGCGATCGCTACCGGATGTGGTTGATCCCAATCGGCCTGACCCTAAACGCAAGTATTCAGAATCGTCTGATTTGTAACCGACTTCGTCCCTTCACACCACAAGCCATTGCCCATGTCGCCCAAAATTTTGCTCACGTCTTTCACGATTTGGGAAGATCATCATCAGTCCAACTCCGCTGACGATCTGCTGGAACTAATGACGCAAGAGTGCGACAGGATAATACCTAGCTTCAGCACTCAACTCCACTATTTACGCCAGCTCCCGGTGGACTATGATCACGCTCCGGCTCGGATTATTGAAACCGTCAATCATCTGCAACCCCACAGCATCATCTGCTGCGGCATGGCCGAAACCCGTCCTCGGCTCAGCGTTGAATCACGCGGCACTCATCGCCATAACCGAGACGATATCTATCACACGCCGCTGCCGCTTGATCAGCTCGTTCAGGATCTCACCTTCACCGATATCAGCCACGATGCGGGCAGCTTTGTCTGCAACCACACCTACTACTCAGTGCTGAAACACGTCCATAGTCAACGACTGTCGTCGCCTTGCCTATTCGTACATGTCCCGGTTTTGACTACCGATAATCAAGCAGCGATCCTGACCGATTTCACTCAAATTGTGCAGCAAATTAGCGCTTGGGTTGCGTCATCTACAGCTGCGCCAACAACAAAAACAGCTCTAAGCTCACCATACACACGGCAAAAATCGTGACCACAACCACAGCGCGTCTGGCCTGAGTGAGCTGCTTCTGCAAAACCTGATTCAGCCGTTCATCGGCTAAGCGCTTGGCATCCTCTGCTTCCTGACGTTTGGCCTGGGCCGTTTTGAGCTGCTGTACCAGTCCCGGTGACTGCTGTTGGCGAATGTAGTCCACCAGGTAGTCATGCACAAGCTGATAGCGTGGCTCTGGCGCAGCTGGAATTTCAAATACTAGGCCGGAGCCGACCAGTATTTCCAGCACCAGCGCAAAATCTCGCTCTGTCGCATCCTGGAGCAATAGACCTTCCACATCGGTTTCCAGTTCCTCCCGCGTCTTCTGCGGACGAATGCCGCCTTCTTCCGTCAAGAAAAACAGAATCAGATTGGCTAACTCCTGATTTTCGCGGCCACAGTCTTGCACCGATTCATGCAGGAAATGCTCCACTAGCACCTGCTTGGGCGAGTCGCCCAAAGCTCGATATTGCGCCAGTGTCGTAATCTCTTCCCGCTGAAGCTGTGCCCCCACGACCTGAAGTTCAATCGGTCGCACGTCTTGGTGTTCTACCGATAGATCGGCTACCAAGGCATCCACTAAATCTGCATCCAGCTCAAACTGCGATCGCTGCGTCAACGTTTCAATCACCGTGCGGGCATCCTGTCGCGAGAAGTTGCCCAGGTAGTAGCGCACGTCTCGACTGAGGATGTCGTTATTGATGATCTCTAAATCCGTTAGCCGTTCGCACTCCAGCAAATAGTGCAGGTAATCTTCCCGTAGCGACAAAATCACGTTAACGAACGGTTCATTGATGCAGTCGCTCAGGAATTGCCAGAATGCGCGGCGCTCTTGCAGGTCGGGCCATTCAAAGAAGAATTCTTCAAACTGGTCGAAGATCAAGATTAGGAAGTGGTTTTGGTTGAGGAGGGTGAGGAGTGAGGAGTAAGGGGTAAGAGGTAGATGGGTAGATGGGTGGATGGGTGGATGGGAATCGGGTGAGGAGTGAGGGGTGAGGGGTAGATGGGTAGATGGGTGGATGGGTGGATGGGAATCGAGGATGTCTGGGGTGGGGGAGAAGGGGAGAGCAGAATTCAGTTGCGTGGTGAGGTCAGTGGGCCAGTCAACGTAGTTGTTGAGTGCGATCGCACGTATTCTCCGTCCTTTTAAGAATTTCTGTTGATGAAGGCGGGGGATGAGTCCGGCTTTGAGGATGGAGCTTTTGCCGACGCCGGATTGGCCGTGGATGACGGTGAGCTTGTACTGGTCGTCTTCGATGCGGGCGAGCAGGCGATCTACGTCCTGTTGGCGACTGGAGATGACGATGGCGTTGGCTTTTGGGTTGGAGATCTGATCGGGGGCAGGTGCGATCTCATCTTCTGGTACGCCGACTGTGCTGGGAGATTGCCAGGGCTGAATGGGGACGGCACCGATAAAGGCGCGCAGGCCAAAGCTGCTTTCGACTTGCTCAAGCTGCTGCTTGACCTGGAAGGCTTTGTGGTAGCTGCCTTTGTCGTAGTAATGGTCGTGCAGCGTATCCAGCACCAAGCGGTACAGAGTCAAATCATAGCGGGGGTTGACCTGCTGGCTGGCGATTTCCAAATTTTTGATCGCCTGGTTGCGATCGCGCAGGTGAATCTGGGCGGCCCCGATTAGGTAGTGATACCAGCCCTGCTGAGCTTGGACAATCCAAACCTGTTCGGCGGGAATCTCGACATTGTCCAACAGCGCTAGAGCCTGTTCGCCTTCCCGAATGGCCAGTTTCCACTCTTCCCGAATTAGGTTGATCTCGGCCAAAAATCCGCGATCGCGGGCGCGACGAATCGGGTCATCATAGAGCGCGTGCAGCTCCAGTGCCGCCAGGGAAACTTCTTCCAGTTCGTGCCAAATTTCAGGATTGGGCATGGGAAGTCGGCCCAGCTTTTGCAGCACTTCGGCCAAGGCGAGTACGTATCGCGCCACCACGTCCAGCCGATTCGCCTGCTGAAAGACGGTGAGACTTTCGACAAAATAGCGCCGTGCCTGCTCACAGGCGGTTCGGTAGGTGCTGCGCTGCAACACCGCGTAGCTGCGCCACCAGAGGCCCAAGTAAAACAGCAGGCAGCCGTAGCGTTCAGCCGCCGAAATCATCGGGGCATGGGCGGTGTGACCAGCATGACAAGCCTGATGAATTTGATCGGTTAACTGCTGGATATCTGAGTCAGGGTTGGGCAGCGTCAAAAGTTGCTCCGCCTGTTTTGCTTTTGCTTGCCAAAAGGCCAAGCTTTGCTCGTATAGCCGCCGTGCCGCTTCCATTTCGCCATTGGCATGGGCATCGCGAGCCTGCACAAAGTCCAGACTGGCCTGCAACTCTGCATCCAGTGCTTCACCCTGCGCCTGGATATCACTCAGGGCAAATTCCAGCTCATATCGTCGGCGCGAACCCGGTTCAATGCCAAATTCTGAATCCGGCAAAAAGCGATCGCTACCCGCATTCAGCGCAATTTGAAACAGGCGATTGGCCTCCTGATGCAGCGAATGCAGCAGTTCTCCGGGCGGATAGCCAACTTGGATGGGAGTTGGTGCAAAGGTTTTCAGGTCGGGTGCGGTGCGGTTGAAGGTTTGCAGTACGTGGTCATTGACCCAGAGGACAATCGGAAAGGCAAAATCCTGCCGCAAACTGTCGCGAATCTGATTGGCCGAGGCTAGAAATCCGGTCAGCGATTTGACCGTTTCCAGCCCAGTCACAAACACGGACTTGGGACTGGTTTGAACCTGCTGCTGAATGGCAACTCGTAATCCGTCCGCATCCGCCGCTAGCTGCACCACCTGCAAATCCCGCATCTGCTCGTCAGCCTGTAGCGACTCAATCAGGATGTTTCGCAGCCGGACATAGTTACAGCGCACAAGAATCAGTGAAAAATCGCCCTGGCTAAATAAGAGCGATCGCACAAGCTGATTCAGTGACTCCGCATTATGGGCCACAATCTCTTCAGCAGTATGTCCTCGAACGACAGACATAATTCACTCAGCTCTCGCTAGGGGTTAAGAAACCCGGTTTCAAACGTACTTGTTTAGCGCGACACTCTGCATAGATCCCCCTAAATCCCCCTATAGCCTTTCGGGCATGGCTTCGCTTAGAAAAAGGGGGAACTTTGAGCCAGAGTTGGAATAGCCCCTTTTTTAAGGGGGCGGCGACAGCGGGGGATCGTACACCTACGCTAAATGCGTCAAAGAAACCCAGTTTCTTTGCATATCCTTTCTACAATCTATTGTGCTGTGCCCACTGCTTAAACGGTTCGGCCTCGGCCAAAATCGGATTGATATCAAACCAGCGGCCCTGCTGATCGCGATATTCAAATAAAAACAAACCCCGCAGCAGCAGATTATAGTCCTCATCGCCCTGAATCGAGCGCTGCTCGACGGCATTGAATAGAAGTTGCCATTCTTCATTCGACAGTGGCGCACTCAGATTGTCCCGCTCATCGCGAATCACCGATTCAAGGACGGAGCGCTGAATCGGTGGATCTTGCTTTTGCAGGCAACCCGTGATTAATCGCAACAGGTTCCGCACATGTCCGCCGCTGGCCTGACAGACTCGATCTAATGTTGCTAAATTGTCAAACACCTCAGGCAGCAAGGCCGGAAACTGATCCGGATCGACATCAAAATCTACGGTCGGGAACGCCCGCACCATTGCCATTCGCCGCATCAGCGCCAGTCCTTTGATAAACGGTTCGCCACTGCGAGTCTGCACGGGCACCATCGGCAATACTTTAGGATTGCTGCCAAAGCGGCTGGTCAGTCGCGCCTGATCGTTCGAGAAAATAAGCGACAGCGGCATTGTGTAGACCATGTGACACCTAAGCTGCCGTAGCTGCATTCCTCGGTCAATGAATAAGTATTCAGGCTGGGTGCGATCGCTAATTTTTTTCGTACTCTCCACCCGGTCGAGATTGTCCATGATCACGACTAGACCCTTCTTTCCCTGGGCCTTGAGCGTTGCGATCGCAGGTACGAGTAGCTCACGATTAATGGCATCAATAATCGTTTTAGTGCGGGGTTCCAGATATTGCCGCAATTGACTTCGCAGTTCTGGACTGGCTTTAGCTTCGGCAGTGATTTCGGCGATGCCCATTGAGAAGCTAACTTCGGAAATCTGAAACGGCATTTGCAGCCAGCTTTTCAATTTTTCAAATAGATCGCCAAAGTAGTTCGACTTAAGCTGAATCCCCTGCGCGATCAGGCTTTGATCCACCTGATAGGCAATCACCAGCAGAATGTCGCTGATGTCTACATCCGCCACTTCCAAATTACGATCGGACTCAAAGTAGACCACGTGAAAGCCCTGCTGCTCCAACTCATACTTGAGCCGAAACAGCTCCGTCGATTTGCCGCAGCCAATATGCCCCGTAAATAGCTGACAGGTCGGCTCATCCGGCGACAGGCGCGTAATCGTGCGCGTCAGTTCGTGAATTACATCGCCACCGCGCACTGCCGAAAAATCCACATAAAAATCGAGATCGCGGTTGTTCTGAATTTCCAGCGGGCGACCCGGATTACAGGCTTGGTAGAACGTTGTGGCGTCGAGAGGCATGGGAGATTTTGGATTGGCGATTTTGGATTTTGGATTGGGTTTTGCTTTGTTTCAGTGTATGCCATCGGCTCATGGACGATGAGGTGATGGCTAGTGGTTGCGATCGCAAAATCCCCCCTGCTCCCCCGCTCCCCTGCCCCTTCTGCTCCCCTGCCCCCCTGCCCCCCTGCCCCCATCTACATATCCGGTATCCGGCAGATTCAACCTCTCCGCAAATGTCAGTAAAATTTGATGTAATACAATCACCCGATGTTGTATCCGTCGGAATTTTGGCTCTTGCTATGAATTTGCCCACCTGGATCACCGTTTCGCGACTGCTCGCTGCTCCAATTCTGCTGGTCACGCTGTTCCTGCCCGATCCGTTTTGGCAGTGGTTTAGCTTAGTCGTTTTCCTAATCGCTTCGCTAACAGACTGGGTGGATGGCTACCTGGCCCGCCGCTTGAACCAAGTCACGGATCTGGGCAAATTTCTCGATCCGCTGGTCGATAAATTACTTGTACTAGCACCGCTGTTAGTCCTGGTTGAACAGCAGCTCGTACCCGCTTGGGGCGTATTTTTAATCTTGGCACGAGAGCTTACCGTGGCAGGCTGGCGCGTCAATCCTTCGTTACAGGGCAAAACCAGCATCTCCGGCGCAAATATCTGGGGCAAGCTCAAAACCGTCACCCAAATTGCTGCGATCGCACTTCTAATCGCCCCCCTACCCGCTCCAACTCTAACCATCGGCATCTGGTTCTTCTGGGCCGCCGTCGCCCTCACCCTCATCTCCGGCGCAATCTACCTCTGGCCTGCCACACCTTCAGCAAAGACATCTGTTCAATAGATCGGCAGTTGAGTCAAAATTTTCAATCTACCAATCGCCTATTGTAGGGACACGGCATTGCCGTGTCCCTACGAGAACTGCACACCGCCCTGGCGTAAAACTTGCCAGCGATCTCCCTGCCACAGCACCACTGTTGAAGGGACACCACCCGGATCAGCAGCCTGTGAACCTTGAGTTTCAGCCATTAACTGAGCGCAGAGGTCATCTGGCATTACGTTGACTTCAGGAAAAAAAGTGTCAATATCTTTGGCGGTCAGCAGCGGTGGCTGGCCGGATTTATTAACGCTGGTGGTGGCTAGAACGCCAGTTTGAGCCAGGACACGGCGTGCGATCGCAGAATTAGGAATGCGAATTCCTACGGTTTGTGTACCCGCTGGATTAATTCCTTCCGGTAATTGCTCACTGGCGGGTAAAACTAACGTGAGCGCTCCTGGCCAGTACCTTTCAGCGACTTGTTGCCAGGTAGCCTGTTCTTCAGTCGTCCCTGACACGTAGGGCCATAAATCCTCTGGTGTTGCCGCCATCAGAATCAGTGGTTTGTCAAAGCTGCGCTGCTTCGCCTCATAGATTTTTGCCGCTTGCTCCGGACGAACGGCGAGGGCGGGGACGGTATCCGTGGGAAAGCTAATTAGCCGGCCGGACTGCGCGGCTTGAATTAAAGCGTCGAATAATACGTACATGGTCTAGAATCTGCTGCCAAACCGATCGGGAGAAGGTCGATCAAAATAGCGATCGCGTTCTGGGGGACGATTGGAAGAAAGGGGCGCTGGATTGGGTGCAAACGCCAGCCACAGCGGAAACTGCAAAATCGATAGGTCAATTTTGCCCTCGGCCTCATCAACCACAATCAGCGGCAGCATGCCTCGTTCCATCATCCGCTCAGCCCGCTGAGCCAGCGGTTCGGGCGCTTCAAATAGCACGACACCCTGTTCAATGTTAAAGTCCATACGGGCAATACCGAGACAGTCCTGCAATCCCCGTCGCCACTCACCCAAGCGTTCCGGCGTATCGGTCAGAATCAAAACGCCTAAGCGATCTTGGTAGATATCTTTCAAAATCGAAATCACCGCCGACGTGACCAGCACGTTTTGCAGGCGGCTGCCCATACTGCGCACCGCGCCACGACCGCCTTGTTTAAAGAACCAGTTCGACACCCGCTCGGCGTGAATTGGCTCAAATGTGCGGCGCAGTTGCCACGGGGGACCATAGTATTCGGGCCGAGTGCGGTACTGATCCAAGAGCGCTCGAATCCGCCGAATTTGCCGTTGAAATCGCTCATCCGTGAAGCGGGGCTGCATATCCTCTGCTTCAGCTGTAGTGGCAGCGGGGGCTGGTTGTCGAGTCTGTTGAGGTATGGGAGAAGGCGGCGCTGGCTTGGGGGCTGGCTGTTGAGGTGGAGCCAATTCAAGCTGCTCGGCTGCGATCGCAAGATCCTGCAAGCTGCCTACGAGGTAATCTTTAAAGCCCTGCACCCGCACTGCCAGATCCTGGGAAACTCCAGCAAAGCTCTGGCGCATTTCAGTCTGAATGCGATCGCGCCGCCGCTCAAGCTGCTCAACCTCTAGCCGCAGGGTGTTACGCCGTTTTTCCAATTCCTTGAGGCTGTCTCGGAGAAGCTGGTTGACCAGGTTTTGAGTTTCAGAGGGAGGAGAAGGAGATGTGCGATCGCGCTCTGGCATGACAGGTTCAGCAGCCGACTCCGTAACCGAAAACGTCCGGGATAGCCGACGAGAGGAATCAGTGCTGCTTTGAGATAGGTTAAGCGGCTTGCCGGATTCTGTCCGATCGGGCGAGTTTGCAGGTTGGGCATCCGTCATGCGGTCTTCTGCGTCTGATTCTGGATTGGGAGATTCGTAAGGATTCATGTTTAGCTGTCCGTTTCTGCTTCAGTCACTTGGGGAAGTTGCCGCGCTTCTAGGCTATCTCGCAGAGCCGTGGGATTAAACAGCATCGGCAAAAAGTGAATACTCTTCACCTCACGGAAGTAAAACAAAATCGGCACGGGCGACCAAAAAATTTCCCAATGCTCCCACTCCTGATAGGGAAAGCGACAAATCAGCGTTTCGCCCCGATAAATGTCTAGATCCGTCTCCGTGAACTTGAGTCGCAGCGTTGCGGTCTGTACCAACAGAAACACGCCAAACAGAGCAATTGGCAAACCGACCCACCACTTAATGAACGCAAAAGGAATGGCAAATAATACAACTGCGATCGGCAATCGATAGTCCGGCGGTAGCTGCACCGTTCCTTTGGCTGAGGATTCAGATGATTGAACAGAAGTCACGGGTAAAATCCTTGAATTCATCCTGGAGTTGCCGATTAGCACAACCAGATTTTTGACACAGTTTCATATTACTGTAATGCCTAAAGGCTGTAGCGTTGCCGGATTATGGTCAGTAAAAACCTCAACCAACTACAATCCCTGCAAAAATGCACTGCCCTGACCTTGGAACATAATCCAGGACAAGAAAAAATTGCTGATAAAAATGGCTAACAGGGATGTAACCACAGCGGTTGTTGTAGACTGCCCAACTCCCTTCGCGCCTCCCGTGGTCGTCAAGCCCCAGCTGGTGCCAATCACGGCAATGATGGCACCAAACACAACCGACTTGAACATGGCCGCAAAAATATCCCAGATGCTCAAAAATCCTTGGGCTGAATCCCAGAATAGGTTTTGAGACAGTCCATAGAGCGAAATCGCCACAATTAATCCGCCAACCATCCCAGTCACAAAGGACAGCATGGTCAAAAACGGCATCATCAATCCGCAGGCCAGCACTCTGGGAATCACCAGGTAATCAATCGGGTCAGTTTTGAGCATGTGGAGCGCATCAATTTGCTCTGTGACCTGCATGGTGCCAATTTCTGCCGCAAAGGACGAACCGACGCGACCTGCAATCACAACTGCGGTCAAAACCGGAGCCAGTTCACGCACGAGAGCCAGCGCCAGTACCCCACCCACAGTTGATCCAGCACCAAAGGCAATGAACTCACGGGCCACTTGAATCGTGAACACCATACCGACAAAGCCAGCCGTCACCAAAGCAATTAGCAGCGATTCGGGGCCAACAGCAGCCATTTGATCGAGCGTGTTGCGTCGATGAATTTTACCGCCTATTAAATGGATGACAACTTGTCCTGCCAGTAACACGGCTGCCAGTAACCGATGAAACCACAGCCCTAGACTCGACTGCCGGATGACTTCTCTTAGCTGCATAGTTCTCTTCGCGATAGTGATATTCAAGCCATTCTGGATGAGATTCCGTCCACACGCCACAGAATGTTAAGCGGCAAATTCATCGACTTCTATCGAGATTTCTCGTTTTTTTAGGAAAATTTAATCTTTGTGACGGATGAACAACGCAACTAGGAAATTACTCCTATGCTGGATAGAGAAGTCTTGCCACTCATGCTTGTTTCATGCTCGTCAGAGTACTTGTTACAGAGTGCCTGTTACAGTTGCGACAGATGCGATCGCAGCTTTTGACATCTTCTACAGACCTGTCATCTTATGACTGCTTCACATTTTATTCGATCTCTTTTTGTTTCCACTGTGCTGAGCTTCTTGATGCCAGTCATTAGCGTCGCCAGTATTTTTGCCTTGGCATTTGGGATTCGCTACATTCCCGATTTGGACATGATTAGCCAGATTGGGGTACAGCAAATTTATGATTTCCTTTCTGTATTTGGCAGCGGCAACCCAGTTCATGGCGTCGTGATCATTGGCATTACCTTTGGCCTAGTTGGCGGACTTTTCGATACATTTGCCCTTTATCGACACCAGCGCTTCAAAGGATTCGATCCTTAAAAAACAAAATATGCAAAATCTCTAAAACAGGCCCTACGGTTGACTCATACGTCAGCTATAGGGCTTATTTGCTTTTCAACACCACCTACTCCCTTCCCCATCCATCCTCCTACCCATCCACTCCATCACTCATCCACCCATCCACTCCCTTACCCATCCACTCCCTTACCCATCCACCCTCCCACCCATCTACCCACAACTCCTTGTGTTACAAGTCCGCAGCTTTCCCCGGACGTTCGCAGAAAAAGTGACTATCCTGAAGATTGGCGTTTATTTGTCTGTAACGATTCATGCGTCCTGATTGCTATGGGAATCGTCGGGTTAATTTGCCCCGATTAACACCTCTCTTTTCTGATGGTTGCTCTTTCGTTCAAACTCGATTGCGAAATGTGCGAAATGTATTTTCGGCTGTGTCGTCTCGTAAAGAATTGCAACTCTTCCCTTCAGTTCAAAAAACAGCTCCACAACGAAGCTGGCAGCAGTTGATTAGCGTTCTCCTGGTCGGTCTGCTGGTTTGGGTGGGTACTCCTACAGCCGCTTTTGCCCAAGACGCAGAATCGCCGAGTACAACTACTGCAGCCCAATCAATTCAGCCCTATTTAGATCGAGTAGCGGAAGCCGTTACTGAATTCACGCTAGAGAATGGCCTCAAGTTTATTGTGCTTGAACGGCATCAAGCGCCCGTCATCTCGTTTATGACCTATGCCGATGTCGGAGCTGCCAATGAAGAGGACGGTAAAACTGGCGTCGCCCACTACTTAGAGCATTTGGCCTTTAAGGGCACGACCGAAATCGGCACGACGAACTATGCTGCCGAAGCACCACTGCTTGACGAAATGGACGTGGTCTTCAATCAGCTCAAGGCCGCTCAAGCTGAAGGAGATGAAGCTGCCGTTGAGGCGCTACAAGCAGAGCTGGCATCGCTACAGGAAGAAGCCGTTCAGTACGTCAAGCAAAATGAATTTGGCCAAATCGTTGAGCAGGCTGGCGGAGTGGGCTTGAATGCCACCACTGGAGCTGATGCCACCCGCTATTTCTACAGCTTTCCCTCCAACAAGCTAGAGTTATGGATGTCGATTGAGTCCGATCGCTTTTCCAAGCCTGTCTTCCGCGAATTCTTCACTGAGAAAGAAGTGATTCTCGAAGAGCGGCGGATGCGGGTGGATAACTCGCCCATTGGCCAAATGATCGAGAAGTTTCTGGAAGTCGCATTCACAGAACATCCCTATCGTCGGCCTGTAATTGGTTATGAGGCGGATTTGTATCAAGCGACGCGCGAAGATATTCAAACCTTTTTTGATCAGTACTACGTTCCCAACAATCTGGTGATTGCCATTGTCGGCGATGTTGATCCAGCTCAAGTACAGGAACTGGCGACAGCTTACTTTGGGCGACTAGAAGCCAAACCCGCTCCGGCTGAACTGGTAATCAACGAACCTGTCCAGACGGAAGAACGCGAATATACGCTTGAACTGGACTCTGAACCCTGGTATCTAGAGGGCTATCACCGCCCCGCCGTTACCGATCCGGACAATGCCGTGTATTCCATTATCGACGGCATTTTAACCGGGGGACGCACGGCTCGACTCTATAAGTCTTTGGTTGAAGGCCAGCAGATTGCGCTTGATATTGGTAGCAGCACAGGCTTCCCTGGCGATAAGTTTCCCAATATGATGCTGCTTTATGCGCTGACGGCTCCAGGACATACGGTTGATGAAATTGCCGCCGCAATGGATGAGGAATTGACTCGGCTGAAGACAGAACCCGTTTCCGAGCAAGATCTGGATCGCGTCAAAACGCAAACTCGAGCTGGGCTACTGCGCACGCTGTCATCTAATCAGGGGATGGCTAGCCTTTTAGCCGAATTTGAAGTAAAAACTGGCAGTTGGCGGAACGTTTTCGAAGAATTAGCTGCCATCGAAGCAGTGACAGCCGAGGATGTCCTGCGAGTTGCCCAATCGACATTCGTCCCCGAGAACCGAACCGTTGGTCGATTGCTGTCCAAGTCGGACGCAGCAGAATAGGAGGCCAACCGTGAACAGAGTCAATTCAACAGCAAGTCAACCCAAGCAATTCACGCCAAAGATGCAACGCAAACGATTAGGAGGCTCAAGCTTCATGGGATGGTTTGGTTTAGGTCAGTCGTGGGGGCACCGCGTCATGCGGTTTCTCACGCTGGCGCTGGTCACCTGCGGTATTCTACTGGCGGTTGATTCCCACTCCCCAGCCGCTGCCGTCACGCCCAAGTTTTACGCCGATTTAGAATTTCCACCGCTGCCCGAAATTCAAATTCCCGAATACGAGCGATTTGAATTGGATAACGGCATGGTGGTTTATCTGATGGAAGATCACGAGCTACCGCTAGTGAGCGGCAGCGTTACCTTCCGCAGTGGCGATCGCTGGGAACCTGCCAATGAGGTTGGACTGGCCAGCGTGGTCGGGGAAGTGATGCGCACTGGCGGCACCGAAAATCATTCGTCCGATGAACTGAATCAACTGCTGGAACAGCGGGCCGCTTCGGTGGAAACGGGTATTGACAGCACCGCAGGCAGCGCCAGCTTCAGTGCCCTTAGTGAAGATCTGAATGAAGTTTTTGATTTGTTTGTGGAAGTTCTGCGGCAACCAGCTTTTGAACCCGACAAGGTTGCCTTATCCCTCAATCAGTACCAAGGCAGTATCGCTCGTCGTAATGACGATCCAGACGACATTGCTAGCCGCGAGTTCTATAAGCTGATCTACGGCGAGAATAGCCCCTACGCCCGCACAGCAGAGTATGAAACGCTCGGCAATATCAGCCGTGAAGATGTGATTGCGTTCTACAACCGCTACGT
This sequence comes from Thainema salinarum CENA647, assembly GCF_057732415.1. NCBI lineage: Bacteria > Bacillati > Cyanobacteriota > Cyanophyceae > Leptolyngbyales > Leptolyngbyaceae > Thainema > Thainema salinarum. The sequence continues at coordinate 2,840,646 of NZ_JBYJZJ010000022.1, read as the reverse complement.
GCAGCCGGATCAAATGATTCTAGGCGTTGTGGGCGATATCGATCCGGTTGCGGTTAAGGTCCTGATTGAGGAGAAGCTGGGTGATTGGCAACCCACTAATGATCAACCGCTGCCCGAGATTCCCGACGCTACCCAAGCGAAGAAAGGCGGTATCTTCTTTGTCGATCAGCCCCAACTGACGCAGAGCTCTATTCAGATGGGACATCTGGGCGGACGGTTTGACAACCCTGACTATGCCGCCATGTCCGTCCTCAACGGAGTGCTAAATGGATTTGGTGGACGGCTGTTTAACGAGTTGCGATCGCGCCAAGGTTTAGCCTATTCCGTTTATGGAGTGTGGTCAGCTCGCTATGATTACCCTGGCGTGTTTATCGGTGGTGGACAAACGCGGTCGGAGGCGACTGTGCCGTTTATCCAGGCGATGATGCGGGAAATTGAACAGATCCGAACAACGCCAGTTTCAGCCGAAGAACTGCAATATGCGAAGGATTCGGTTCTGAACAGCTTTGTCTTTAACTTCCAAGATCCGAGTCAAACGCTATCTCGTCTGATTCGCTATGAATACTATGGCTATCCGGCGGACTTTGTCTTCCAGTATCAGCGAGAGGTTGAAGAGACAACGGTAGAAGATGTTCTACAGGCGGCACAGACCTATCTCAATCCAGAGGACATTGTTACTTTAGTGGTGGGTAATTCAGCCCAAATTCAGCCCGCTCTGAGTACGCTAGCGCCCGATGGAACGGTATCAACGATTGATGTTTCCATTCCGGAACCCGTGGGGGCAGCTAACTAGTTCATAGTCTATATTTTCTGGATCTAAACTCAAAGCGGACTGGTTATTGCTGTGACACAGCAATAACCAGTCCGCTTTGAGTTTTATGGAAATTCCCCTACACAGAAGTCAGACAGAGTGTTAATGTAGAAATGACTCGGATCCACGCGATTACGACGCCCAAATCTTGTCAGGACCGGAAGGTAGCAGCAATACGGGATGCTCGTAATAGGCGTGGCCTCCGGGTCGCTTTTGTTTTAAAGGCTTTTCTCACGGGTATGCTTTCGACGATACAGATTAATACCCGTCAGAAGCGGCAGCAGGTACAAATAAACGGCATAGGGAATATATCCCGCATCAGTCATTAAAACGGTCGCCGGTACCAGCCCCGCAATATTCCACGGCACGAGGGGCGATAGGACAACGGCTGTATTTTCCAGATCAACAGCGAGTTGGCTAGCCGCAGCGTCTACAGGCAGCGCTTTATCGTACTGGTCGGTGACCAACTGCTGCGTGAGCAGAATGGCAATGGCTTGGGTGCAGCCAAAAGCGGCAGAGGCAACACTAATCAGCGCTGTGCTGCAAAACAGGTCATAGCGGGATGAGCGACGGTGCAGAAACTGCTCAATCTGCCCTAGTGCTTTGGTCTGAGCAATGATGCCAGCTAAAGCCGTTGAGATAACGACAACCAGCGATACTTTCGCCATTGACCACAATCCGCCACCTTGTAGTAAATCTGCCAAGGGGACATCTGGATTAAGCTGAAAACCCAGAACCAGCCAGCGCAGAATCGAGGCAACAGACTGCTGTTGCCCAAAAAGCGCGATCGCACTTCCGACGCCAATACTCAGCAGTAGCGACCACTGCACAGGCACGCGCCAGATCGCTAGTACCATAATCAGCACAGCAGGCAGCAAAACGACCGGATGAAGATTAAAGACCTGCGATAGCTGATCAGTGAGGTCACTTTCTGCGCTGTAGACGGGTTGCCAAAGCGACAGCAGTAAATACACGCCGCAGGATAGGAGCAATGGCCAGCCGCTTGTTCGGAGCATCTGCCGAATGTTTTGATAGATATCGGTCTGCGTCAAAGTCGCGACCAGATGCGCGCTAGACGACATGGGAGAACAGCGATCGCCGACATAGGCACCTGCAATAATCGCCCCTGCCACCCAGTCCGGATTCGCAGCACTGCCCTTGGCGATCAGCATCAGCGCCACGCCGATTGTGCCCGCCGTGCCAAACGAGGTGCCAAGCAGCACCGAAACGAAGCTAGTCAAGACAAACGCTGACAGGATAAACAGGCGAGGATGCAGCAGCTTCAAACCGTAGTACATCAAGGCCGGGATTGTACCCGCTGCCATCCACACGGCAATCACGGCACCAATCAGCAACAGAATGCGAATTACGCCAAACGATTGGCGACTGCTTCTGTAGGCCATTCGGATCAGCGATCGCAGATTAAAACCGCGCCGCCAAAAGACGGCCATTAAAATCAGCAGCGATCCCAGCAGCGGATAAGCAATGAAATAGCCATGTAAAACGCTGAGCAAAAGCAGCGTAAACGAACAAATCAGCGCGGCAAATAAATCCATTACAGCCAACCTCTGCATCCCGGTCTAGGTCATGATCCCCTTGATTGCGATCCCCAGTTTTCGCCTAGATCTTTAAACCCGAATTAAATCCCTATCCATGGATATTGTTTCGAGTCTGTATCCTTGTAGACTAATAGTGTGGACAACTGAGAGAGGGTTTACTGTGGGAGTCGGGATCGGCATCAGCGTTGTGTTTATTGCGTTGGCATATCTGTTGGGATCAACGCCAACTGGGTATTTGGTCGGTTATGCGTTACAGGGAATTGACATTCGCCAGTACGGTTCCGGTGGCACAGGTGCAACCAACGTGCTGAGAACCCTTGGCAAAAAGCCTGCTCTTTTCGTGCTAGTCGTCGATATTCTCAAAGGCGCGATCGCAGTTCTTCTAGTTACGCTAGGTTACAACTGGATGGCCTCTCAACCGTGGGCAGCGGGAGCCGATTGGTTATCCTGGCAACCGTGGATCGTCACGCTCGCGGGACTATTGGCTATTCTAGGTCACAGCCGCTCTGTCTGGATTAACTTCACGGGTGGCAAATCCGTTGCCACTGGCCTCGGTGTCGTATTCATGATGGCTTGGCCCGTCGGATTAGGAGCCTTGGTGGTGTTCGCTCTAACCCTAGCCGTGTGGCGAATTGTGTCGCTGGGATCAATCCTCGCTGCGCTGACTGCTGTCATTTTGATGTTTACCACTGGCCAACCCATTCCCTATCTACTACTTGCGATCGCAGCGGGTCTATACGTCATACTGCGCCACCGCACCAATATCCAGCGCATTCTTGATGGCACCGAGCCTAAGATCGGTCAAAAATTAGCGCAGGGATAACGGCCTCAAAAATTTAACCTTCAAAAACTACGAAAATTAGCGGATAGCGATTATGCCGATAGCGGTAATCGCGCCATCACGCGGCAGCCTTGGCCAGGCTTGCTTTCAATTTGAAACTCACCCTGCAAGGCCAGTGTTCGCTCCCGCATACCCTGAAGACCAAAGCCAGTGGTGTTTAGCTCAGGCTGAAACCCTTGACCATCATCTGCGATCGCAATTTTCATATCAGCTTGCACATCAGTTGATGCCAGTCGGGCCTGAATCGTCACATGCTGAGCATTGGCATGACGCGCAATATTGGTTAATGCTTCTTGAATAATTCGATAGATAGCCGTTTGCAGTTCAGTCGGCAGGTGTTCTGGCAAATCCAGCTCCAGTGTGGGTGTCACACCTGTTGCTTGGGCATGGGCATGGGCCAACTCGCTAATTGCAGCCTGTAGTCCCTTGTCCTGTAGAGGATTCGTGCGCAAAGCAGACACCGAATGCCGCACGTCTTGCAGCGCGGTTGAGCCAAGCTGTTTGGATGCCCGCAGGAACTGCTGCGCCTTTTCAGGATTGGTCTGCCAGAGCTTTAGTGCCCCTTCGAGCTGAATGTTCAAGGCAGTCAGAGAGTGCCCCAGCGAGTCATGAATTTCGCGGGCAATCCGCGATCGCTCTTGTTCCATCGCTAAATTTTCCACCCGCAGGGCATAGTCCCGCAGTTGTTGATTCGCCTCTACCAGTTGTTCCTGGTTGCGGCGTTCGGCCAGGAGCGCATTCACGAGTAACAGCACAAAAACCAGCGCTAGGCCAAACAAGGCTGCCAAGTTGAAGCTGAAATTGACAATAAATGGAGAAAACGATCCGTCCCGCATACCATCCCGCATAACGGGCGGAGGGCGGCGCAGCGGACGCAGCGATTGCAGCCGATAGATGAGCAGCACCAAGAATGTGAGGTAGGTTGTGCCCGTTACGAAGAGTCGCCCCATCAGCTCAAACATGAGGCAGCCGCGAATGACTAGGATCAAGTACAGAAACGGAAACAGCCGCAGGCCTGGAAATCCAGCAATTGTAACCAGCAGAATCAGACCAAACTCTAACGAGGTATAGGCCAGCTTCAGCCACAGAGGACGAGTCGGAATCCGCAGTCCCATCAGGCCAAATCCCAACACGCAGCCGATCGTTGTAATAGACAAAATGAGATGCGGTGGCCGGGGAATGGGTTCGGGCAGCAGCTCGCTCAAAACAGCTAACCCCAGCAGACTCCATTCCAAGTACAGCAGGAAGGGAAATGGATGGTTATGAATGGTAATTTCATGCCGCATACGGTGATTTCAGGCTGATTTATGGCAGGATGAGGAGTGCGATCGCAGCTTTGAAAATTATTCTCGTTAGATTTTATTAATTCTCGCCATGATGTTGACAATTCCCAACGTGCTGAGCCCAGCAGAAGTTGACGACATTCTGGAGCAGTTGAGTAAAGCTGAATTCATTGATGGTAAAGCGACAGCGGGTTGGAATGCCAAACTAGTCAAACATAATTTGCAGTTGAATACCAGCGATCCCCATGCGGCTTCCCTACAGCAAAAAGTAGCCTCTGCTTTGGGGAACAACCCGCTGTTTCAAATGGCCATACGCCCTAAAGTCATTCACTCCTTACGGTTTAGTCGCTACGAAAAGGGGATGTCCTATGGTAGCCACGTGGACAATGCCTACATGGGTGGCAGTCAACATTTGCGCACCGACGTATCGTTTACGCTATTTCTGAGTGCCCCAGAATCGTATCAGGGTGGCGAACTGGAAATTGATGACGTGGGCGGCGGTCGCCGCATCAAGCTACCAGCTGGATCGGCGTTTGCCTATCCTTCTTCAACACTGCACGAGGTCAAGCCTGTTACCGAGGGAGAGCGCTGGGTTGTAGTTGGCTGGGTAGCGAGTTTAATCCGTGATCCGGCTGAGCGAGAAATCCTGTTTGAAATCGATACGGTGCGGCGAGCCCTGTTTGCCAAAGACGGTAAAACCGATGAATTTGACCTGCTGACCAAAACTCATTCAAATCTTTTGCGGAAGTGGGGCGAGTAAAAATGTAGCATATGTAGTATCGCTTAATGGGCGGCTCACTCCCACGTTAGATTTTCGGGTAGCCGACTGTTACAGATCTTAAGGCAATCTAGAATGAAGAGGTGTCTTGATTTGCCAGTGCGATCGCACCAAATTCTTAGAATTGTTTAGACCTTTGAGCGCACCTGATATTCAATCCGAAACGCTAAATTTGTTGGAATGGTCACGCTTATGTGACCACCTATCGACGTTTGCCAGTACCAAGCTGGGCGCACGCGTGGCGCGACAGCTCCGCATTCCCACCCGCGTCACCGACAGCCAGCAGCTGTTGCAGCAGACCAAAGAGGTTTATGAACTGGAAGCTAGACTCACTTCTGGGCTGAAGTTCAATGGCATTCAGGACATTGGTGACGACCTGGAACGGGCCGAACGCCAGGGGATTTTGACGGCTGAATCGCTGCTTGGTATTGCCACGACGCTGGCCAGCACCCGCCAGTTGCGGCGGGTAATTGATGCCCAAGAACCCGAAGATGTGCCCGTACTGGCCGAGCTGGTGGAAGAACTGCGTACCTATCCTGAGCTAGAGCAGGAAATTCACCACTGTATCGACGATCGGGGTGAAGTGGCCGATCGAGCTAGTCTGAAGCTGGGTGAAATTCGCAGCAAGCAAAAGCAGGTGCGCGACCAGATTTATCAGACGCTCCAGCGACTGATGCAGCGCAACGGTCACGCGGTACAGGAGCAGTTGATTACCCAGCGGGGCGATCGGTTCGTTATTCCCGTCAAAGCGCCCCAAAAGGACGCGATTCCGGGGATTGTTCACGATGCGTCGGCCAGTGGGGCAACGCTGTACATTGAGCCGCATCGGGTGGTGGAATCGGGCAATCGCCTGCGGCAGCTCAACCGTCAGGAGCAAACGGAAATTGAGACTATCCTGCGGCAACTGACAGAAAAAGTTGCCGAAGTGAAGCCGGATTTAGAGCAACTGCTGGCGATTGTGACGACGCTGGATCTAGCTGCCGCTCGCGCCCGCTATTCGCTTTGGCTAGAGGGCAATCCACCCCGCTTCATTGAACAGGTCGATCAGGAAACCGTTACCCTGCGCCAACTGCGGCATCCGCTGCTGGTTTGGCAGGAACAGCATGAGCAGGGGCAACCCGTCGTGCCGATTGACCTGCTGATCAAGCCCCAAATCCGAGTTGTCGCCATCACTGGGCCAAATACGGGCGGTAAAACCGTCACGCTCAAGACGCTGGGCCTAGCGGTGCTGATGGCCAAAGTGGGACTGTTTATCCCTGCCCGCGAACCTGTAGAACTGCCCTGGTTCGAGCGAGTATTGGCCGACATTGGTGATGAACAGTCGCTAGAGCAGAGTCTCTCGACGTTTTCCGGTCATATTCGGCGGATTAGCCGGATTTTAGACGCAATTCCCAATGTGGACGAGTATGTCGAACAATCAGCTAATGCGCTGGTGCTGCTGGATGAAGTTGGGGCCGGAACCGACCCATCAGAAGGGAGCGCCCTTGCGATCGCACTTTTGCGCCATCTAGCGACCAAAGCCCATCTGACGATTGCCACGACTCACTTTGGCGAACTAAAGGCGCTCAAGTACGAAGACGAGCGGTTTGAAAATGCGTCGGTGGAGTTTAATGACCAGACGCTATCGCCCACCTATCGCTTGCTGTGGGGGATTCCTGGTCGCTCCAATGCGCTGACCATTGCTCAGCGCTTGGGTTTAGAGTCAGAGGTCGTTGAACAGGCCCAGTCGCTGATTGGCGCAACCAATCATCAAGACGTGAACCAGGTGATTGCTGGACTAGAAGAACAGCGTCGCCGCCAGGAATCTTCTGCGGACGAAACCTCAAAAATCTTGCAGCAGGCGGAACAGCTTTACAAAGAGGTGTCGCGCAAGTCGGCCCTACTGAAGGAGCGGGAGCAGGAGCTGAAGCAGCAGCAGGAGCAGGCGGTGCAGCAGGCAATTGCTCAAGCTAAGGGCGAAATTGCGGCAGTGATTCGGCGATTGCAGCGCGGCAACGCTACGGCCCAGGATGCTCAAGCCGCTACCGAGCAAATTGACAAGTTGGCTGAGAAAAAGCTGCCCTCGCGTCAGCAGCCTGCCAAACCCAAGCCAGGCTATCGACCGACGGTGGGTGAGCGGGTGCGGATTCCGCGCATTGGCCAAACCGCTGAAGTGCTAACCGAGCCGGATGAAGACGGCGAAATCAATGTCCGCTTTGGTCTAATGAAAATGACCGTCAGCCTAGCGGATGTGGAATCGCTCCAGGGTGAGAAGGCCGAGATGCCCAGCAAGCCGGAGCCTAAAGCCGCACCCCAAGCTGCAACCACCACCGTGGCAACGCCCTCTGCACCTGCAATTCGCACCCAGCGCAATACGGTTGACCTGCGCGGTCAACGCGTGTCTGAGGCCGAATCTGTGTTAGAAAATGCGATCGCATCTGCTCAAGGCCCACTTTGGGTAATTCACGGTCACGGCACGGGCAAGCTGCGGCGCGGCGTACATGAGTTTCTCAAGCGCCATCCCCAGGTGGAGCGGTTTGAATATGCCGATCAGTCCGATGGCGGCAAAGGCGTGACGGTAGCATACGTGACGTTACCGTCCTATTAATCGCCCTACAGCGTTTTTCAAGCGCTTAAAACCCAGTTGTTATAGTGATTCCAGTTAAAAGTGAGAAAAAGAGAGAGGAGAGTGCCTCATCCTGAGGCACTCTCCTCTCTCTTTTTTTATCTAGAACCGCTATATTTTTGGTGAAAGTTAGGCTATGCCTAACTTTCACCAAAAATAACAACTGGGTTTTAATACCTATACAGTGAGTGCTTCACTCAGCGGGCTTTGAGGCCAGATGCTGTGGTAACGATCATTGCGAATGCTCTCTAGCTCAGCTTGAATCACCTGAGGCTGTTCGCCCAGAGTACGCAGCAGGTGAGAGCCAAGTTCTAGGGCCGCTTCAAACTCAGGCTGCACCACTTCTCTTGCGCCCAGTTGGGTCAGCAAATCAATTTCTTCATCGTTGTGGGAGCGAGCAATGATATCTAGTTCGGGCACCTTGGCGATCGCTCGCTGGAGCAGTAGGCGAGTGCTGGTGGGATCAGGAAGTGCGATCGCAAGAGCTTTGGCGGTTTCTAGACAGGTTTTTTCCAGGACTAGTTCACTATCGGCATCCCCAAAGATAAAAGGGATTTCGCGATGGCGCAGTCCCTGCGCCGCCGATTCGCTGTTGTCTACGACCAGGACTGGGTATCCCTGATTGAGCAAGATGTTGACTAGCACCTGTCCTACTCGCCCATAGCCCGCTACAATCACGTGATCTTTCATCACTTCAGGGACAGAAAATAGATTGGGTTCGACAAACTGCTTCAGATATAGGGCTAGAGTGGGTCGCTTTTGTAGCCAGGTGACAAATTTAGGCGCAAAGCTAAACCAGAGGGGAGTCAGCATCAGGGTAATGGCGGTGGTGCCCAACAGCAGTGAGTAGCGCTGTTCTGAAATCAGATCCATTTCGAAGCCTACTAGGGCTAATACAAAGGAAAATTCCCCAATCTGATTCAGTCCAAAGCTAGAAAGGATGGCGGTTTTAAGGGAATAGCCAAAGCGCAACACAATCGGTAAGATAATCACGGCTTTGCCCACCATCACCAGCGTGACCAGCCCCAGGATAATCCACAGTTCGCTTAGTAACAGCCTGGGGTCAATCAGCATACCGATAGAGACGAAAAACATGCAGGCAAACGTATCTCGCAGCGGCAGAATTTTGCCTAGGGCCTGTTCAGAATAGTCAACTTCTGAAATCATCAGCCCTGCTACAAATGCGCCCATCGCAATGGACAAGCCCAATTGAGACGTGATCCAGGCCACCCCCAGACAGAGGGCAATTACCGTTAACAGAAATAACTCGTTGCTTTCAGTGGCGGCAATATGCTGCATCAGTCGAGGAACAATCCAGCGTCCTAGGACAATGGCCCCTCCCAGAAAAATCGCAATCTTCAGCAGGGCCAGCCCCAGGGTGGGCCAGAGTGCCTCTGGCTGATCCAGTACTGGCAGTAAAGCCAGGATAATTCCCAAAGCTAGATCCTGGGCGATTAGCAGAGCCAGCATAATTTGACCGTGGGCAGTGGTGGTTTCAACCTTGTCGTTTAAGGTCTTCAACACCACGGCAGTAGACGATAGGGACAGCACGAGTCCCAAAAAGATTCCCTCTAGGGGAGAAGCAGCCCAACCGACCAGCAGGGTCATGCCCGTCACCAGTAGGGTGGTTAGACCCATCTGCAACAGGCTACCCGTCAGGGCGATACTCCTCATTTGCTTCAGTTCGGTCAGGGAAAACTCAACTCCCAGAGCAAACAGCAAAAAAGCAATGCCAATCTCGGCCAGGGTTTCAATCTGGCCAATGTCTTGTAGCAATCCAAAGCCAAACGGGCCAATCAGCAAACCCGTGACCAGATAACCCAGTAAAGCAGGTTGTTTGAAGCGGTGGGCGATATATCCACCAACGGCAGACGTGCCGAGAGCTAGTGTAACGTCAAGAATAAAGCGGGTATCGGCGGCCATAGATTAGGGTTTACCGGAAAAAGCGAGTGGTCTGCAAAGTCACTGTGAGGGGCGAATTTCTTGAGAAATTCGCCCCTCACAGCAAACCTGAAGCCTTACTTATATGCAGTCCGGTTAAAAGCCCATCGTTTATTTTCTTTCGAGAGCTTGATATTACGGAGGCATAGAAGGAGTTTCTATTATTAGGCTAACTGGAAATGAACTAATTTGCTGGGAAACTCCAGACCTCTAATCAGGCTAGTCACAACAGACTCAAGATTGCTACTGATTGGGCATCACACCTTATGAGGTTCTGACTTGGGCCAGTAGCTAGCGACAATGGCTAGGCAGAGCCACCAGAGCGTATTGATTTGAGGCCGATACCAGACGGTATCAACTAAGCCGTGGGTCAACAAACCAATCATGGCTGCGATCGCAGCTAGTAACCAGTAGCCCTGAATCTGTCCCGACTGGCGCAGCCGATTCACCTGCACAAAGCCTTGAATGATGGCCGTCAGCACCAGCCAGCCAAACACGGCTAAACCAATCAGCCCCATTTCAACGGCAATTTCCAGCGGAATTGAATAGGCACTGAGCGCGCTGTAGCGAGCCTGTTGGTAGAGCGGATAAACCTGATTGAAAGCATCGTGACCGGGGCCAATGCCCAGCACCGGACGGTCTTTAATCATTTCAATCGCGGCCATCCAGACGTTGATGCGGAAATTGTTGCTGCTGTCGTCTCGGCCAGCAAAGATACTCAAAACGCGATCGCGCAGGGGTTCTAAAGCGGCTACCGCTACGACAATAAAGGCGGCTGAACCACCTAGCACCATCGGTAGCGCCCACCGTCGCCAAAAATAGGGCATTCGCGGCAACCACCACCAAACAATCAGCACCGTCATCACGTAGCCTGCGGCAACGAACCCTAACCAACCGCCCCGGCTAAAGGTCAAGATCAGACAGAGAGAGTTAACCACAAGCAGCAGCAGCGCTAGCGCCTTCTGTAGCCAACTACGCCAAGCAAACAGTGCCGCCATGCTAAATGGAATGGCCGGAACCAGATAACCCGCCAGCAGGTTGGGATTGCCCAGATAGCTGTAAACACGCGTCGTTTCAGCCAGGGGAGACTCTGGATCAACCCAGGTAGCCAGAGCTTCTGCCCCAAAGAACCACTGCCGCAGGCCATAAATGCTGACGATCATCGCTGTCAGCAGGTAAATGACAATTAGCCCCGTGCGGAGCGGTTGCGATCGCAAACAGCGAGCCAGCAGCGCAAAGAATACTAAAAATAAGGTCAGCTCAACCCAGCCCGAAATTGCCGCTGAGCGTACAGGAGATAAGGCCGTTGCTGCCGTTGCCACGCCCCAGTAGAGCAGCACGAGGAGGTGAATTGGCGTAGACAAGCCGCTTTCCGCCTCGTCAGTCAGCGTCAGCAATGCCCAAAACGCCGCACAGCAGAGCAGCAGCACCCCAATCAGTGTTGTGGAAACATAGGGCGCTAGACCAAATACACAGGCGGCTAATAGAACTGAGATCGCATCGGCCCACTGGAGCAAACAGCTTCCCTGCCGCCACTGCCGAAATGGGAACAAGCCTCGATGGATGAGACTCGCACCGCGCCACGGCTCCAGCGAAATCGTTGAGAGTGTTACCCGCTGTAGGACAGAGTTCATAAGCAATCAGAGTACCGCAAAGTAGCCAATAAACTTCACCGATTCTAGCGGTGATTCTCCGTATTTTCCCGAAAATTTTTGGCTCACCTTAGCGTTGGTCAGCCAAACCGGGAATGCTAAGCCTAGTACCGAATTAAGCTGGAACACTCTAGGCTGTTTGAGCAAAAAGCACGCGCTGTGTATGTTTGCTCAAACTAAAGTTGTTTTTGCCAACAAATTCGGCCCAACCGTAGTCTGTACCTGTTGAGCAGCCTGATGAAAAAGATTCTAATTGTAGATGATGACGCTACGCTGCGGATTGTTCTCAAGCGGCATCTGGAAAACCGAGGCTACTTCGTGCAAAGTGTCGATTCTGGGGAAAAAGCCCTGGCTCAGTTTGAAGCAGATCCACCGGATTTGGTGGTATCCGATGTCATGATGCCAGGAATGGATGGCTTTGAATTTTGCCGTCGGCTGCGGGCGACTCGACAGGGACAGCTGGTGCCGCTGATTTTTCTATCGAGCTGCACTGAAACCGATGATCGCGTCCAGGGTCATCAAATGGGCGGCGACGATTATCTAGTCAAACCCTTTGAGCCCAAGGAGCTAATTGCCAAAATCGAAGCGCATTTGGAGCGAGTGCGACGTACCCATGCTGAAATTTTGCGCCTAATGCAGACAGCTCAACCTGCTCAGTCCAGTACAGCTACACCAGCTCCAGCGGAAATCACTGCTCCTTTGCCGCTGACACCAGCAGAGGAAAAGGTTTTCTGGGAAGTAATTCAAGGTTTTACTAACAAACAAATCGGTAAGCATCTCTTCATTAGTCCCCGTACTGTTCAAACCCATCTCAGCAATATTTTGAACAAGCTAGAACTCGAAAATCGTTCGCAGCTCATTCGATACGCATTTGAACATGGTCATCAAGCTCCAGTCAAACTGGAAGAAGTCAATTAGTACATTGTCCAGTTTGCTGAACTTTGTGCAGTAATAGACATGGAAAACCTGTACGGAGATGAACCATGTTGCGTCAAGTTGGCATCGGATTTGCAGTTGGAATTAGCATCAGCGCGATCGCACCTTGGCTAACAAACACCGCCATCGCTCAGCCTCCAGTTCCGACCACGTCCGATCTGATCGACAGTGCCACAGACGAGTTACCGCCAGCGCTGCCGTCTGATGCGACTCAAGCAGCACCCTCTGCGGCTCCGGTTCTATTTACCGATGTTGAGCAGTACGAAACCAATATTGCGGGCGATCCAACCGATATTTATATTCCGATCAATCCTGAAAGCGACTTTGGTTCTGTCGCTGAGACCGAGGTGGCGGTATCGCTACCGATTGCGCTGATGCTGCCTGGTGCGCTGGTTGACCCGGATCAGTATTCTGACTTTGCCAGCCAGGTTGCCAAATATGGCTTTGTGGTCGTCGTGCCCAGTCATGTGCGATCGCTACCTGAGTTTGGGTTTGAAGGTGAACTGGCTGAAGCTGCTCAGATTACCAGCGTACTGAACTACATGGCAGCGGCTCAGACTGATCCAGACTCGCCGCTGGCTGGACGACTCATGCCTGACAAACTGGCGCTGCTCGGTCACTCTCACGGCGGCGCGGTGGGACTGATGGCCATCGGCGATATCTGCATGTTTCCCTTTTGCGTGGGCGAGTTTGAGCGACCGGAAGCCGTAATGGCCGGAGCGTTTTACGGCGTAAATACCTTCAATCCGGAAACGGGCGAGTTTGGCGCAATTGATAATAACGGCATTCCGGTGGCGCTGATTCAAGGTGGTGCCGAGGGTGTCTCAACGCCGGATGAAGGACTTGCCACCTACGAGCAGATTGCTGATGCGCCCAAAGTGTTTGTCACCGTAGAGGGCGCGAATCATTACGGCATTACCAACGACAACAACCCAACTGGATCACAGCCGGACGAAAGCGCTCCCACCATTTCATCCGAGGCTAGTATTAGCGCGATCGCAGATTGGACGGGTTTATTTCTGCGGGCCCATCTGTGGAACGATCAAGCCGCGTTTGACTACATCTATGACATGGGCGACGCTCAGGACGACCGAGTTGAGGTGATCTCAAATCCCGGCGAAACCCCATAATGCGCGGCTCATGTTAAGCAATTGATACAAACTCGAAAACGTTATCTTTCGTAATAGAGATCGAGGCTTGAAGTGCGATCGCACTTCACAACCAGGAACTAATACCTACCCGTCGGTTGGTTTGCGGCACGAAATCCAGCAGCAATTATCAGATACCTGTAGGGGCGAATGGCCATTCGCCCCTACATATCGTTGATGGGTTTATCCGATGAACGGTTGAATCTGTTGGGTTTCGCGTGGCTCAACCCAACCTACAGGAGTGGAAAAGGTGCGATCGCACTTTCTGCTGCTGATATTCATACTGGTGGGCAGTGCCCACCCTACAAGAGCTGCACATAGCAAACAGACTCGGCTCAACCCGCTAACCTTTGGAATCTCTAAAGAACAAGGCTTATATCGTTTTTGTCTTTTGTTCTTATTTTTATATAGCTTTGATGATAAAAGTCTGTTTTTGGATTTTAAGCTAGCTAGCAAGTTTTCTATAGGCTTTTGATTCATATATTGATATTTAGAGAACTACAGCTCTTGATTACGCTCTTATCTATTTTTTGCGACCCTTCCGTTACTAGGAGGTATCACCCATAATTTGATTGTTCGGCTCTGACCCGTGAATCAAAACAGCGTGAACTCTGAATCCACATCAACCTGTTCAACGCTTTGCTTAACGCAACAAGTTCATCTAAATGACCATATTGATTCGCGGACGAGCACCTAACCCCATAACAACGCATCAAAAGAAGACTCATTAGGAGAGGAAAAGCGTGAAACTAGCAGTTTATGGCAAAGGCGGTATCGGCAAATCCACGACAAGCTGCAATATCTCCGTCGCCCTCGCCCGTCGAGGCAAAAAGGTCTTGCAAATTGGCTGTGACCCCAAGCACGACAGCACGTTTACCCTGACCGGATTTTTGATTCCCACCATCATCGATACTCTGCAAGAGAAGGACTACCACTATGAGGATGTCTGGCCAGAGGACGTCATCTATAAAGGCTACGGCGGCGTGGATTGCGTTGAAGCAGGCGGTCCGCCGGCGGGGGCAGGCTGCGGCGGCTACGTGGTGGGTGAGACGGTCAAACTGCTGAAAGAGCTGAATGCGTTTGATGAATACGATGTCATCCTGTTCGACGTACTGGGCGATGTAGTCTGCGGCGGCTTTGCGGCTCCCCTGAACTATGCAGACTACTGCATGATCGTTACCGATAACGGCTTTGACGCGCTGTTTGCGGCCAATCGGATTGCGGCATCGGTACGGGAAAAAGCACGGACGCATCCTCTACGTTTAGCGGGTCTAATTGGCAATCGCACCTCCAAGCGGGATCTGATCGATAAGTACATTGAAGCGGTGCCGATGCCCGTGCTGGAAATTTTGCCGCTGATTGAAGATATTCGGATTTCGCGCGTAAAAGGCAAGACCATCTTTGAAATGGCGGAAACCGATCCGATGCTGGAGCCTGTGGCGCAGTATTACCTGAATATTGCCGACCAGATTTTGGCCAATCCGGAAGGCGTGGTGCCCAATGACTCGCCCGATCGCGACCTGTTTGCTTTGCTATCTGACTTCTATCTCAATCCGCCTGCGGATGCGCCCCAGCAGCAGGCTGAGGTGGAAGATTTGATGATGGTCTAAGAAATCTTTACGCGATCGCACTTGGGATGGCGATTGGGTTGCGAAAGTTTGCAGTATCATGCTGTACGTCATCGAGCCGATAGACTCGTAAGTTAAATTTCGCAACCGGAAAGAAGCAGATTATGGCATTCTTCGAGAATTTCACCACCGTTATTCGCGATAAGTGGCTGGACTACGTGCAAGCGAATCGTGGCTGGCTCACTCTCCAGATGAATAACACCTCTGTTCGCACCCCCGATGGGGGTCGCCGTCCCTCCTCCTATCTCATCCTGGGCGTGGTCAATGCCCTAGAGCCAAAGCTCGGTAACCTGATGGTGCCGTTCTACAAGCTCAATTCGGATGAGGATGCCCTCGTCGATGTCCTGGGCCTAAACTTTGACCCGGAAATGGTGCTGGATGGCGGCAATGTGCGACCCACGATTGACGCCACCAGCGAATCCTCTTCACCGATGTTGCCGGATGCTGAATCTGACATGTAAGTCACGGTTAATGCACTTGTATCTGAGTTAGTTGCCGGATTTAGAATTCATCCTCACAATCTCTTATGGAGATATTTGCGATCGCAAAGGGCAACACCGTGAAGATTGAACGACTGCGTCGGAACCTAAAGCGTAAATGGCTCAACTACTACCGCGAAAATCGGTCTTGGTTGGTCAAGCTTGGGATCTGGGTGAGCTACGACGGCTATCGCCGTCCGTCCTCTAGCTTCATTCTGGCGACGGTCTCGGTACTGGAACCCCAACTGGCGGAGCTTTTCCCGCTCATTGTTGAACTGAGCCACGATCCCGATCAGGTTGTTGAGGCGTTGGGATTAGACTTTGATCCCGATGAGCTGTTGAACACTCACCAGACCAATGGGCAGATCAACGGGCAAGAGGTCAAAATGCTGCCCAGTGGAGCCGTACCAGAAGTCGCTTACGCAGACGTTCAAAACAGGGTTCAAAGTCAGAAGAATGTCCAGGACTGGGAAGTTTCGGCAGTCGCCATGTCCACTTCCCCCCGCGATGATGACTCCTGCCAAGGCGTCCATCGCCAAGGAAAATCCGAGCCAGGAGGATATCCGCGATCGCAGGATTTCTGCGACTAGAACGCTCTATAAAACATAACCCTGTGTAAGGGCGGGTTTAGCCGACACGTTGAACATTCAAACCAAAACGATTTCACAAAACCCGCCCCTACCCACGTTCCTACCCTTCTTCACAACTACTGAACACTCCTATCAAAATCACTATGACCCTTGCGAATCCCCAACCCCAACTAGAGTTTGAGTGCGACACTGGCAACTACCATACCTTTTGCCCGATTAGCTGCGTTGCTTGGCTCTACCAAAAAATTGAAGATAGCTTCTTCTTAGTAATCGGCACCAAAACCTGCGGCTATTTTCTGCAAAATGCGATGGGCGTGATGATTTTCGCAGAACCTCGCTATGCAATGGCCGAACTGGAAGAAGGCGACATCTCCGCCCAGTTGAACGACTACGAAGAACTGAAGCGGCTGTGTGAGCAAATTAAACGCGATCGCAACCCCAGCGTGATTGTCTGGATCGGCACCTGCACCACCGAAATCATCAAGATGGACTTGGAAGGACTCGCGCCGAAGCTAGAAGCTGAAATCGGCATTCCCATCGTGGTTGCACGGGCCAACGGTCTCGACTACGCCTTCACCCAAGGGGAAGATACCGTTCTTGCAGCAATGGCGCACCGCTGCCCCAGCGAAACTCCGGTTCAGGAAGAAGAGAAAGAAGAGCGCGGTGGCATCACCAAGCTGCTCAACTTTGGCCGCAAGAAGGAAGACGTGGCGGCTGAGGAAAGCGAGTACAAAGACCATCCACCGCTGGTGCTGTTTGGTTCTGTACCTGACCCAATCGTCACCCAGATGACCCTGGAGCTGAAAAAGCAGGGCATTAAAGTATCTGGCTGGCTACCCGCCAAGCGCTATACAGAACTGCCTGTGATTGGCGAGGGTTACTATGCGGCTGGCATGAACCCCTTCCTGTCGCGCACGGCTACGACCCTGATGCGTCGCCGCAAGTGTAAGGTGATTGGCGCACCGTTCCCGATTGGGCCCGACGGCACCCGCGCCTGGATTGAGAAAATCTGCTCGGTTTTTGAGATCGAACCCCAGGGTTTAGAAGAGCGGGAGCAAAAGATTTGGGAGTCACTCGAAGATTACGTTTCTCTGATTCGCGGCAAGTCGGTCTTCTTCATGGGCGACAACCTGCTGGAAATTTCACTGGCTCGTTTCCTCGTCCGCTGCGGCATGACCGTGCCCGAAATTGGTATTCCCTACATGGATAAGCGCTATCAAGGTGCAGAGCTTCAGTTCCTAGAGCAAACCTGCCACGAGATGGGCGTGCCGCTACCGAAGATTATCGAGAAGCCGGATAACTATAACCAGCTCCAGCGCATCAAGGAGATGCAGCCAGATCTGGTAATCACAGGTATGGCCCATGCCAATCCGCTAGAGGCTCGTGGTATCAGCACCAAGTGGTCGGTGGAGTTTACCTTCGCCCAAATCCACGGCTTCACCAATGCCCGCGACATTTTGGAACTGGTGACTCGTCCCCTGCGCCGCAACAACAACCTGAAGGAACTCGGTTGGGACAAGCTGGTGAAGGAAGAAGCCAAGGTTTAGAGCCTGCTACCTCAGATTCTATAAGTTTCGCTGAGACTATCTTTTGATGCGTGTGCCCCTGCTTCGGCAGGGGTTTTTTGATACTATTTTTTGATGCTGAGTTGCGATTGCACCTGTTGCACCTGTCGCACCTGTCGCCATCTTGTCCCATTCTCCATCAATGAGCGAGGCATTACTGATGCCACCATGCTGTCACATTTCACCAATAGTATAAAAATGGCTGCTCCGTAGAATTTATCCAGCAAGACCTTCAAGCAATAAAATTCTATAAATGCAGCCGCCAACTTGGCATTTTTGAAAAAATGCTGATTTTATCTACACAATAATAGACAGACTTTATCAATAGACTAATCAATATTTTGTTTTCGATAATTGGCCAATAGTTTTATTATGACTTTCATATTTGTTTCATATAAATCTACCTTGAGCTAGTTTTCTCCACCTAGTTTTCATACACCCGTTTTGCACTAGTTTATATGGTGATTTCAAGGTGCGATTGCACCTTGCAACCCACTCAAAACGTTGACGAGTCAGGCATTCCAGTAGCTGCCTGAATACCGTCGTCGCAGGTGCTGATGGAGCTAAGAGCAAGGGCAGTTCACCCAGCTATAGGCTAGATGGCTTTTGGGAAACAGTAGCAAAATTTATGAACATTGCAGCTTGGCTATACTGCTTGCATCAAAGATTACTTTTCAGAAAAACCGATCATTAATAATCAAAGCAGTAATTTAATCTCTGTGGGTCTAATTCCCCGTGGCTTGCCACGTTAGTGGTAGCGCGGGAGTGCGTCCCGAAGGGCAAATTCCGTAATGCCCCGTCCGCTTGCGGCGGGGATAGGAATTTGAGCGCCCCGCGAGATTTACTCCGGGAAAATAATTTTCTATAAAATCGTGATTATTTATTGTCGAAGGGAATCCTGATAAAGACGCTGGATTGCCGGAGGTGATAGATGAAAAGGTGGATTAGCTATTTGAAACAGATTGACGGTAGAGCAATTGCTGGATTATTGATGCCTATTGGCCTGAGTCTAGTTTGGGGAACTGCTGCAAATGCTCAAGTCGTGTCCGATGGCACACTGTCCACCACCGTTTCCCGCTCAGGCGGTAACTTTACCATCACCAATGGCAACCGAGTTGGCAATAACCTATTTCACAGCTTCAGCCAGTTCTCTGTCCCGACGGGTGGGGCGGCCTTCTTCAACAATGCTGCCGATGTACAAACCATCTTCAGCCGGGTGACGGGGGGCAGCGTCTCAAATATTGATGGCTTGATTCAAACAAATGGCAATGCTGACCTGTTTTTGCTCAACCCGTCCGGCATTCTCTTCGGCCCCAATTCACGCTTGAATATCGGTGGCTCCTTTATCGCCAGCACGGCAGATAGCATTTTGTTTGAAGATGGTACTCAGTTTAGTGCGACTGAGCCAACTGCTTCGCCATTGCTGACTGTGAGTGTTCCACTGGGATTACAACTGGGAGCCAATGCGGGGCCAATCCAAGTCCAAGGTACACCCACCAACAATTTCTTTTTCCGTCCCCCAACATGGTCGATGAAACCGAATCAAACGCTGGCCTTGATTGGGGGACAAGTGGATATCAATAGTGCCGCTATTTATGTACCCGATGGTCATGTGGAATTGTGGGCAATGCAGAATGGCACTGTAAACATGCCGACCTCTGGGAAGTGGCAGTTGGCTCGTTCATCAACCCTGCCAACTTGGGGCACTGTCACCTTGCAGGATTCCTCCTATATCAATACCAATGGTGCTACGGGGGGACTGATTAACATCCGGGGGCGCGGATTGACTCTGCAAGATGGCTCACATATTGAATCATCGACGGGTGCTAATGGTCGTGGTCAGGGTATTCATGTTCAGACCACAGAATTTGTGGATTTGTTGGGCATTTCTGATCCGGCGAATTACACATCTTCGGGGTTAGCAACCAGTGTGACTGGCAGTGGAGCGACGGCTGGAAATATCACAGTTGATACGCAACGATTGCGCCTTAGCAATAGCGCCTGGATCAGTTCCCTCAACTATGGCTTTGACTTTTTTACCTTTGCGCCAATTAATAATGCCAGCACTGGCAATATTACAATTCGGGCTGCGGATGTGGAAGTGAATGGTGAAGCACCCTTTCCTAATCCATTTACAGGAACTTTTGTCGCGGGTGCAATTACAACGCTAGTTGCCGGGGGGCAACAGAATGACAGCGGTGCCATTACTGTTAATGCTGAGCGGGTAAGCCTGCTAGACGGAGGCCGCATTAGCACCGATTTATTAGGTTCGTTTGATTTCTTCACCGGACAGCCAATTATTGCAACGGGTACGGCAGGGAATATCTCTGTGACAGCAACCGAGAGGCTAGATATTCGCGGCACAACTTCAGCCAATTTCAATAGCGCCATTATTAGTTCGATTCAAACCTTAGCGGAGGGTCAAGGGGGCGATATCACAATTAAGGCTGGGCAACTCAACCTTGCTGCGGGTGGAACGATCTCTAGTGCGATTTCTGGTAGTCCAAATGCTGCGATCGCAGGTCGAGGCATAGCCGGAAATGTCACCATTCGAGCCACCGACGTACAAGTCAGTGATCCCGTAGTTGATTTTTACAGCCAGGGTGCTAGCGGCATCACAGTGTCTGTGGGGCAAAACGCTATCGGAGCGGGTGGCAATATTAATTTGGCTGCGAGTCGTTTGCGAGTCTTTGACGGAGGACAGATCACCTCGTCAAGCGAAGGCGACGGGCCAGCCGGAAGCGTCACCCTCCGGGTCAGTGATATTGACGTACAAGGAATTTCCCGATCTCAGGTGAATGGTCAGTTCTTACCCAGTACTATCACTGCCTCCTCAGCTAGTGCCTTTGAGGCCGGATCGGTCAATATCAGAGCTAATCGCTTACAGGTGAGAGACGGGGCCGAAGTGACCGTTAGTAACTCTGACACAGGCGATGCGGGTAACCTCAACGTCTGGGCTCGCAATGTTTTTCTCGATAATGGCGGTAGCTTACAAGCTGAAGTCAATGGTGGTGGGCAGGGAAATATTCGACTTCACATTGATGACTTACTCGTGCTGCGAAACGGCAGCAACATCACCACCAATGCTCAAGGAGCGTCCACCGGGGGCAACATCTCTATCGATGCTGGATTTGTAATAGCGGTAGCCAATGAGAACAGCGACATCATCGCCAATGCTATTGAAGGCAATGGCGGTAACATCGACATCACCACTCAAGGTATCTTTGGCCTAGAGTTTCGGGATGAACTAACGCCTGAAAGTGATATTACGGCTAGTTCCCAGTTCGGCGTCAGCGGCACGGTTCAGATCACCACCATTAACACCGACCCTAGTTCCGGCGTGATTGAACTGCCTGAGAATGTGGCAGACCCATCACAGCAAATCGCCACAGGTTGTGAGGAAACACAGGGTAGCCAGTTTGTCGCTACCGGACGCGGCGGCGTACCCCAGAATCCGGCTCAGCAGGTCAACCGCGATCGCACTTGGGAGGATGTCCGCGATCTCTCTGCTTATCGACAGTCGGAGAACGCTGAGTCTCTAGCCCCGACGACTGTATCTAATCTGATTGAAACCACAAGCTGGCGTCGCAACGCCAACGGTCAGGTTGAACTGATTGCTGAGCAATCAGCTATCCAGCACTCAACTTTTGCCACCTGTAGCGGATCAGCAATGAGCGAGCGTTTCTTCAGTCACCGTGCAGAAACAGAAATAGAAACAGCAGCAATGACGAGTAAAACTAATTGGTGATTAGCAATTATTCATGACCAAAGGGAACCATAAATCAAAGCTTTATCTTGCCAGGATTTATGAGAAGGTGGATGATCTGTCTCAAAAAAATGCTTATCAGAACAATCGTGGAATTGTGGATACCTGTTGGTCTGAGTTTAGCTTGGGGAGTTTCTGCAAACGCTCAAGTAACACCTGATGGCACTCTATCCACCACTGTTTCTCATACAGGCAGCAGCTTTACCATCAACAACGGCAGCCGAGTTGGCAATCATTTATTCCACAGCTTCAGCCAATTTTCTGTGCCCACCAATGGAGCAGCTATCTTCAACAATGCTACCGATGTGCAAACTATTTTCAGTCGAGTGACAGGAGGCCGTGTTTCCAATATTGATGGTTTAATTCAAACCAATGGTAATGCCGACCTGTTTCTGCTCAATCCATCTGGAATTTTATTCGGCCCCAACGTCAGCTTGAATATCGGTGGCTCTTTTATTACAAGTACCGCCGATAGTATTTTGTTTGAGGACGGTACAGAGTTTGAGACAACTGGCCAAAGTCATCCAGCCTTGTTGACCATTAGTACGCCAATCGGTTTACAGATGGGAAATCAACCTGCACCCATTACCGTTCAAGGCACTGGGCACACCCTCACAACATCCACGGGTATCAGTCCGCTCGTTCGCATGCCAGGCTCTAGTGAACTTCGTGTCCAGCCTGGTCACACTCTTGCCTTAGTGGGTGGGGAGCTAAGTTTGCAAGGTGCGACACTAACTGCTGGGCAAGGCAATATTGAGCTTGGCAGCTTAGGCAGTGCAGGCTTAGTTAGGCTAACGCCAATCCCTGGCGGGTATCGTTTGGGCTACGATTCTGCTCAACAGTTTGACGATATTCAATTAGCTCAACAGTCACTCCTTAATGTCAGCGGTATAAACGCAGGCTCTGTAAGACTTCAGGGACGACAAATTCAGTTTACCGATGGGTCGCTGATTTGGAGCCAAAACTTGGGTGCCTTACCTGGTGGCATGATTCACTTACAGGCATCCGAAGGTATTAACATTGTTGGTACAACTGCGGACGCCACAATTCGTAGCGGCATCCGCAATGAATCTCTTGCGACAGGCATTGGATCCGCAACTGAAATTATCACGCCGCGCTTGAGTTTGTTGCAAGGAGCAGGGATTAATAACAATGCTTTTGGAACAGGCTCTAGCGGTGATATTAAAGTCAATGCTGCCATTGTTGAGATTTCGGGTTCTTCCCCCATTAACCCCAGTGGCGTAACGTCTTTAACGACAAATACTCGTGGTTCTCAACCTGCAGGTGACATCTATATTACAGGTGAGCGGTTGCTGGTTTCAGGAGGTGGTGCTTTGTCCTCGATTACATTTGGTGCAGGGGCTGGTGGGCAGGTCACCATTCGTAATCGTGAAACGACTGTAGTAGGAGATAACTTTGGCGGTCTTTACAGCAATATCAGTGGTATCACATTCGGTACTGGCGATGCGGGCAGGGTCGCGTTAGAGACTGGACGATTACGCATACTCGACGGTGGTGCGATCGCAACTACATCTTGGCTTGTGGGCCAGGGAGGCGATCTAGACATCAATGCCACAGAATCCGTTCTTATCAGTGGGCAAGGCCAAAGGAATAACAGCAGCATCAATTCAGCCGTCATTCGGCCAGATCCGCTAATTCGGCTGCTCTTTGGCCTGCCTGATGTTCTAACAGCTGATGCTGGCAGCATCAATGTAACAACACCGAGCTTAGTGATAACGGACGGTGGAACAATCAGCGTCACTAATCGGGGTAGTGGTGATGGAGGGATGCTTGCGATCTCAACTGATCTTCTTTACCTCGATCGCCAGAGCAGCATTCAAGCTCAGACCACCTCAGGAGAAGGTGGAAACATCAACCTCCAAGCTCAAAATGGGCTAATTATACGGAATGGGAGTTTGATTAACGCCACTGCAGGCGGCGCAGGTAATGGCGGCAATATCACTATTGATGCGCCAGTAATTGTAGGACTAGAAAATAGTGACATTATTGCCAATGCTGTTGAAGGTAACGGCGGGAACATCGATATCACAACTCAAGGCATCTTTGGTTTAGAGTTTCGCGACCAACTGACTCCTGAAAATGACATCACGGCTAGCTCTCAGTTTGGGATAAGCGGCACGGTTCAAATCAGCTCCATCGATACTGATCCGAGTTCTGGTGTGATTGAACTGCCTGCCAACGTGGTAGACTCATCACAGCAAATCGCCACAGGTTGTGCAGAAACTCAAGGTAGTCAATTTGTCGCGACTGGACGCGGCGGTGTTCCCCAGAATCCTACCCAGCAGATAAACCGCGATCGCACTTGGGAAGATGTTCGTGACTTATCGGCTTATCGGCAGTCAGACAATGCTGAACCGCCAGCCTCGGCTGCCACGCCTAATCTCGTTGAAACCACAAGTTGGCGTCGCAATGTCAATGGTCAAGTTGAGCTGATTGCTGAGCAATCGGCTGTGCCGCAGTCGGCTTTTGCCACCTGTAGCGGTCTAGCTAATAGTTCGGCAGTAAACGGTTATTCTCCCAGGGACAGCACAGTGACTGAGACAGCAGCCATGACGAGCCAAGTCAGTTGGTGATTGGGAAGAATAAATCCGATTTTCCATCTAACTCTCAATGTTTTATCACCGTAATTAGCAATTATTCGCTGTTCAAGGGAAATATAAATCAAAGTTGTGTCTTACCAGGGTTAGATTGATGAACAGATGGATGAGTTGTTTCGAAAAGATACATGTTGAAACGGTTGCAGGATTATTAATACCTGTTGGACTGAGTTTGGTTTGTGGATCTCCCGCAAATGCTCAAGTAACGCCTGACGGCACGCTGTCCACCACCGTTTCTCGCACAGGCAATAGCTTTACGATCAACAACGGCAGTCGAGTTGGCAATAATTTATTCCATAGCTTTAGTCAATTTTCTGTGCCCACCAATGGAGCAGCTATCTTCAATAATGCTGCCGATGTGCAAACCATTTTCAGCCGAGTCACAGGAGGCAGTGCTTCCAATATTGATGGCCTCATTCAAACCAATGGCAATGCAAATTTATTTCTGCTAAATTCAGCCGGAATTCTTTTTGGCCCCAATGCCAGATTAGATATTAGCGGTTCTTTTGTTGCTAGCACCGCAAGCAGTGTTCTATTCAACGATGGTGTTCAGTGGAGCACGACCGATACGACTACGCCTCCATTATTGACTGTTAGTGTTCCATTAGGATTACAACTGGGCTCGAATGCAGGTTCAATTCAAGTCGAAGGGCCACCAGTACTAAATTCGTTTATTCCTCGTCCTCCAACCCTGTCTGTCCCATCAGGAGAAACATTGGCCTTAGTGGGTGGACAAATTGATATCGATAACGCAACTTTGACGGCTCCAGACGGGCAGATCGAACTATGGGCGGTGCAAGACGCTGAGGTGGCGTTTAACAGCGGCCTCCGTAATTGGCGCTTGGCCAGTGAGATTGACATGGCGGATTGGGGTACAGTTTCGCTACGACAAGCTTCGTTGGTGAATGCAAGTGGCACCAATGGTGGAGCCATCAACATCCGGGGATTAGGCTTGACAGTGCAAGATGGCTCAAATATTAGTTCGAATACCTTAGCGGGTCGAGGTCGAGGCATTACCGTTCAAACGACAGACTTTGTTGACCTGCTAGGAGCTTCACAGCCAAATCAATTTTTCCCTGGTATTGGAACGTCTGTTGGTAGCGTGTTTAGCCCTTTGGCCATCGGTCGTGCTGGAAATGTAACCGTCGAAACTGAAAACTTGCGCTTGCGTAATGGAGCAGGACTTTTTTCCTCTTCGTCTGGTAACAATTCTCGAACAGGAGATATTTTTGTTCAGGCTTCAAATGTTGAATTAATTGGATCGAATCCCTTCTTGGAAACACCAACTAGTATTACCACTACTCTCTTCAGTGGCGCAAACAACGAAAGTGGCAACATTACTATTGAGGCTGATCATATTCGTGTGCAAGATGGAGGACTGATCAGTACATCTTTGCTGGCCTTTAGCCCTCTATTTCCTACGGTTGGAAGATCGGGTGATATTTCGATCCGAGCAACCGAAAGCTTTGAAATTGCGGGATCGACACCCGGCAATGTGCTATCTGGGGTATCTACAGGCATCCAACCTTTTGCACAAGGGCAGGCTGGAAATATCACGATCGATGCTGGACGGCTACAAATTTCTGATGGTGGATCTATTCGGAGTAGCTTAGCCGGAACAGGGCAAGCTGGAAACATCTCCATCCAAGCAACGGAGATAGCTGTCAGTGAGCCGAAACTCGATGGTACTAGTAATTTACCGGGTGGCATTACTGTTGCTGTAGGGAATAACGCAGTCGGCCCAGGTGGCAACATCAGTCTAACGGCTGATCGGCTCTATGTCTTTGATGGTGGCCAGATTACATCTTCTAGCTTGGGGCAAGGAACCGCTGGAAGCGTCAATCTCCGAGTCAGAGATATCGATGTGCGCGGCATTTCCCCATCTCAAGTGAATGACCAATTTTTACCCAGTGCGATAACAGCCTCTTCAACGGGTGCCTTTAATGCAGGCTCGGTCAATATCAGAGCTGATCGCTTGCAGGTACGTGATGGAGCCGAAGTAACGGTTAGCAACTCTGGCACAGGCGATGCAGGTAACCTCAACGTTTGGGCACGCAATATCTTTCTCGACAACGGTGGTAGCCTACAAGCGGAAGTCAACGGTGGTGGGCAGGGCAATATCCGACTCTACGTTGATGACTTACTCGTGTTGCGACACGGCAGTAGTATCACCACTAATGCTCAAGGAGCTTCCACCGGAGGCAACATCAGCATTGATGCTGGATTTGTGGTGGCGGTGGCCGATGAAAACAGCGATATCATCGCCAATGCGGTTGAAGGCAACGGGGGAAACATCGATATCACGACTCAGGGCATCTTTGGTCTAGAGTTTCGTGACCAACTGACACCGGAAAGTGACATCACCGCCAGTTCGCAGTTTGGCGTCAGCGGTACAGTTCAGATCACCACCATTAATACTGATCCGAGTTCTGGTGTGATCGAGCTACCCGAAGATGTAGCAGACCCATCGCAGCAAATCGCCACAGGCTGTACGGAAACGCAAGGCAGTCAGTTTATCGCCACTGGACGCGGTGGTGTGCCGCAGAATCCGACCCAGCAGGTAAACCGCGATCGCACTTGGGAAGATGTCCGCGATCTCTCTGCTTACCGACAGTCTAGCAGCCCTGAACCGCCAGCCCCGGCGACCGTATCTAATTTGATTGAAACCACAAGCTGGCGTCGCAACACCAACGGTCAGGTTGAACTGATTGCTGAGCAATCAGCGATGCCGCAATCGGCTTTTGCCACCTGTAGCGGTTCAACGATGAACGGTCGTTTCCCTAGCCACAGCACAGTAACGGAGACAGCCATCATGACGAGCCAAGCCAGTTGGTGATTGGGAAGAATAAATCTGATTTTTATCTAATCCTCAATGTTTATCACCGTAACTAGCAATTATCCGTCATTCAAGGGAAATATAAATTAAAGTTGCGCCTTACCAGGGTTAGGTTGATGAAAAGATGGATGAGTTGTTTCGGCAAGACACATGTTGGGACAGTTGCGGGGTTATTGATACCTGTTGGACTGAATTTAATTTGGGGAGTTTCTGCAAACGCTCAAGTAACCTCTGATGGCACTTTATCCACAACTGTTTCTCGCACAGGCAGCAGCTTTACTATCAACAACGGCAGTCGAGTCGGCAATAATTTATTCCACAGCTTCAGCCAATTTTCTGTGCCCACCAATGGAGCAGCTATCTTCAATAATGCTGCCGATGTACAAACCATTTTCAGCCGAGTAACCGGGGGCAGTGCTTCCAATATTGATGGCCTCATTCAAACCAATGGCAGTGCAAATTTATTTCTGCTCAATTCAGCGGGCATTCTCTTTGGTCCCAATGCCCGTTTAGATATTAGCGGTTCGTTTGTTGCTAGTACCGCAAGCAGTGTCTTATTTGGCGATGGTGTTCAGTGGAGCACGACCGATACGGCTACGCCTCCATTGTTAACCGTTAGTGTTCCGGTAGGATTACAACTGGAGCCGAATGCAGGATCAATTCAAGTCGAAGGGCCACCAGTACTAAATTCGTTTATTCCTCGTCCTCCAACTCTGGCTGTCCCATCAGGAGAAACCTTGGCCTTAGTGGGGGGACAAATTGATATTGATAACGCAACCCTAACGGCTCCAGATGGGCAAATCGAACTGTGGGCTGTACAAGATGCTGAGGTGACGTTTAACAGTAGTCTCCGTAATTGGCGCTTGGCGAGTGAGATGGATCTAGCGAACTGGGATACAGTTTCGCTACGACAAACTTCGTTGGTAGATACGAGTGGAACCAATGGTGGAGCTATCAACATCCGGGGACTAGGCTT
Source organism: Thainema salinarum CENA647 (assembly GCF_057732415.1). Lineage (NCBI taxonomy): Bacteria > Bacillati > Cyanobacteriota > Cyanophyceae > Leptolyngbyales > Leptolyngbyaceae > Thainema > Thainema salinarum. The sequence continues at coordinate 2,812,634 of NZ_JBYJZJ010000022.1, read as the reverse complement.
GACCGTGCAAGATGGATCGAACATTAGTTCAAGTACCTTAGCGGGTCGAGGCAGAGGCATTACCGTTCAAACGACAGACTTTGTTGACCTGCTCGGAGTTTCACAGCCAAATCAATTTTTTCCGGGTATTGGAACGTCTGTTGGTAGCGTGTTTAGCTCTTTGGCCATCGGTCGTGCTGGAAATGTAACCGTTGAGACCGAGAACTTGCGTTTGCGTAATGGAGCAGGACTTTCGTCCTCTTCGTCTGGAAACAATTCTCGAACAGGAGATATTTTTGTTCAGGCTTCAACTGTTGAATTAATTGGATCGAATCCCTTCTTGGAAACACCCACTAGCATTACCACTACCCTCTTCAGTGGCGCAAACAATGAAAGCGGCAATATTACTATTGAGTCCGATCGCATCCGTGTGCAAAATGGGGGACTGATCAGTACGTCTTTGCTAGCTTTTAGCCCTGTATTTCCTACAATTGGACGCTCGGGTGACATTTCGATCCGAGCAACTGAAAGCTTTGAAATTGCAGGATCTACACCTCGTGAGGTGCTATCTGGAGTATCTACAGGCATTCAACCTTTTGCAGAAGGGCAGGCTGGAAACATCACGATCGATGCTGGACGGCTACAAATCTCTGATGGTGGATCTATTCGGAGTAGCTTAGCAGGAACAGGGCAAGCCGGAAACATTTCTATTCGAGCAACGGAGATAGCCGTTAGTGAACCGAAACTTGATGGCACCAGCAATTTACCCGGTGGCATTACCGTTGCTGTAGGAAGTAATGCAGTCGGCCCAGGTGGCAGTATCAATCTAACGGCTGATCGGCTATATGTCTTTGATGGTGGCCAGATTACATCTTCCAGCTTAGGACAAGGAACCGCCGGAAGCGTCAGCCTCCGGGTCAGAGATATTGATGTGCGAGGCATTTCCCCGTCTCAAATAAATGGCCAGTTCCTACCCAGTGAAATCACAGCCTCCTCAGCTAGTGCCTTTGAGGCAGGCTCAGTCAATATCAGAGCCGATCGCTTACAGGTGAGAGACGGTGCTAAAGTAACCGTGAGCAATTTGGGGACTGGTGATGCCGGGAACCTCAACGTTTGGGCTCGCAACGTCTTCTTGGATAACGGTGGCAGTCTACAAGCTGAAGTTAACGGCGGTGGGCAAGGAAATATTCGACTTCACATTGATGACTTACTCGTGCTGCGAAACGGCAGCAACATCACCACCAATGCTCAAGGTGCGTCCACCGGAGGCAACATCGCTATCGATGCTGGATTTGTAATAGCAGTAGCCGATGAAAACAGTGACATCATCGCCAATGCTATTGAAGGCAATGGCGGTAACATCGACATCACCACTCAAGGTATCTTTGGCCTAGAGTTTCGCGACCAGTTGACACCGGAAAGTGATATTACGGCTAGTTCCCAGTTCGGCGTCAGCGGCACGGTTCAGATCACCACCATCAACACCGACCCTAGTTCTGGCGTGATTGAACTACCTGCTAACGTGACAGACCCGTCACAGCAAATTGCTACAGGCTGTGCAGAAACGCAAGGCAGTCAGTTCATTGCCACTGGACGCGGCGGCGTACCCCAGAATCCTACCCAGCAGGTCAACCGCGATCGCACTTGGGAAGATGTCCGCGATCTCTCTGCTTATCGACAGTCAGAGAACGCTGAGTCTCCAGCCCCGACGACTGTATCTAATCTGATTGAAACCACAAGCTGGCGTCGCAACATCAATGGTCAAATTGAGCTGATTGCTGAGCAATCAGCTATCCAGCACTCAGCTTTTGCCACCTGTAGCAGTCCAGCCATTAGGAGTGGCACATCCCAATCACAGCATAGTTATAGTGCAGCGACTGAAACAGCCACAATAACTCGCTAAATGAACTGGTGATTTGAATTCTCTTTGGTTTTCCCATTTTCCATTTTAAAGATGAACAGTTTTATTACTGAAGATGGTAATTATTCGCTAATGAGGGGAAATCTAGATCAAGAAATTGATCCTGGAGGCAAATCGATGGAGTGGTGGTTCAGTGATTGCCCAAAGAGACAAACAAATTGGCAATGTTTAAAGCCTAATTACATAACTGACCAGTAATCTGTAGCCGATTAACGTGGCTAACTGTCAAACTACCTGCATAAACTCCTATGATTTTGCGTTTTAAGCGATCGCCGCTCTTTTATCTAATCCTTAGTATTTTAAGCCTGAGTCTGTCCCTTGTTCTGCCAACAGCGCGAGTACTCTCGGCAACGCCCACGACTGCATCATTTAGTATTTCAGCAGTTAGCAATTTATCTGCCAACTCATCCCAATCTTTACTAGAACAAGGCCGTAGCCTTTATCGAGCCGGGCAATTTGGAGACGCAATTACTATCTGGCAGCAGGCCATTCAGCAGTATCAGAGTCAAGGCGATTCACTCAATCAGGCACTCGGCCTCAGCTATCTCTCGCTAGCTTATCAGGAGCTTTATCAGTGGGATGCGGCTCAACAGTCAATTGAGCAAAGCTTGGATCTGTTGCAAGCGGCTCAATCAACAGCAGATGCCATTTTGTGGGCGCAGGCTCTCAATACCCAGGCAAGCCTGCAGCTCAACACCGGCCAAGCCGAATTGGCGTTGGAAACCTGGCAGCAAGCGCAAACCTATTACGAACAAGCAGGGGATACCAGCGGTAGCTTAGGCAGCCAAATCAACCAGGCACAGGCATTACAGAGCTTGGGCTTCTATCGCCGCTCAAAGCAGCAACTCGAATCGCTGGCTCAGCAACTAGAGGCAATGCCTGATGCAGATATGAAAGTTAGCGGGTTGAGATCGCTAGGTTTATCTCTACAGATGATTGGTGATACAGTCGGCAGTCAGCAGGCATTGGAACAGAGTTTAGCGATCGCACAAGACATTGGTGCAACGGCACAACTGAGCTCCATCTGGTTGAATTTGGGCAAAACGTCTGCTGACTTAGGCGATCCCGATAGCGCGCTGTATTGCTTTGATCAGGCCGAGCAGGTCGCCGTCAATCCAGGTGAGCAGTTACAAGCTCGATTGGATCGATTCAAGCTGTTTCTGGACTATGACCTGCTGGATTTAGCGACACCGGAGGCCGCCACGATCCTTCAGCAGCTTCAGGCACTGCCACCGAATCATCTATCGCTCTATGCGGCGATCAACTTTACCGCTGCGATTAACCAGATCGAAAATCCGGCTCAAGTTCTGCCGCTGAGCAATTTGTCGCAGTTGATGGCTACGACTATTCAATCGGCCCAGCAGAGCCAGGATGCTCAAGCAGAAGCCTATGCGCTGTACCAGTTAGGTCAACTTTATAAGCGGTCTGAGCAGTGGGCAGACGCAAGACAGGTGACGCAGAAATCTCTCGATGTGGCTCGTCAGCTTCGAGCAGACCACATTATTTCTCAGTCAGCTTGGAGCTTGGGCCAAGTGTATCGCCAGGAAGGAAAGCGGACGGAAGCTATTAGCGCTTATACAGAAGCCGTCAATGCTTTAAAGGCTTTACGAACTGATTTAGCGTCCATTAATTCCGACGTTCAGTTTTCATTTCAGGAAAGTGTCGAGCCAGTCTATCGAGAACTAGTTGATTTGCTGCTTGATGGTCAGCCCAGTCAAACAGCTTTGTTAGAAGCCCGTGAATTGATTGAATCGCTTCAGGTGGCAGAACTAGATGATTTCTTCCACGAAGCCTGTTTAGATGAAACCCAGCGGGTTGAGATTGACCAAGTTGATCCGGCAGCAACCGTCATTTATCCGATTATTCTGCCAGATCGCTTAGCCGTCATCCTTTCTGCGGCTGGAAAACCGCTGCACTACTATGAAACACCTGTGTCACAGGTAGAAATTGAGCAAACGTTAGACACGTTGCTAATTGGCCTCAATCCAGTTTCAGATGCCAAAGAACGCGATCGCGCTTCTCAGCAAGTATACAACTGGTTAATTCAACCGGCGGAAGCAGAGCAAATTTTGACCGATACAAAAACATTGGTGTTTGTGTTAGATGGCCGCCTGCGTAATATTCCAATGGCGGCTCTATATGATGGCCAGAACTATTTGATTGAAAAATATGCTGTTGCCCTTTCGCCAGGTTTACAGCTAATGGCTGCTCAGTCCCTCCAACCGAATCAAATTGACGCGATTGTGGGTGGTATTAGTCAATCCCATGAAGGCTTTAGTGCCTTACCTGCTGTTGAATCCGAAGTGCAAGAAATTTCAGAGATGGTGCCAGCTTCAGTTTTAATGAATCACGAATTTACTATCGCTGCTCTGGCGAATCGCTTTAGAAATACAAATGCTAATGTGATTCACTTAGCGACTCATGGACAGTTTAGTTCTCGGCAAGAAGAAACCTTTCTCTTAACTTGGGATGGTCGAGTCAGCATTAAAGAACTATCGGAACTTCTAGAGAATCGCGGTAGTAAAGCCTCACAGCCGATTGAATTATTGGTTCTTAGTGCCTGTGATACTGCTACTGGCGATGATCGGGCAGTACTTGGCTTAGCTGGCTTAGCGGTCAAATCAGGCGCTCGCTCAACGGTGGCTGCGCTTTGGCCTGTAAAGGATCGAGCTGCTGCTCAACTGATGACTCGTTTTTATGATCAGCTGCAACAGCAAGGTATGACAAAAGCTGAAGCACTACGTCAAGCTCAAATGTATCTCATTCAGCAAACTGACTTTAAAGATCCTTTCTTTTGGTCTGCCTTTGTTTTAGTGGGTAACTGGTTATAGCATACAAAAGCCACAATGCAAGTTTGGATTCCTAATCAAATAGGAGCGATGAATCCGTGCTGAAATAGTTGCGATCGCAACAGGGACAAATTTGCCTAAACTCGATCAATAAATTTAGTTGATCAAGTTTAGGTTGGACAAATTCCTGTTTACTTAAAAAACATTGTTGTCGTTCGTTGATTTAGATCTCGTAAAAATACTCAGATTTGCGTAGTTTCTCTATGGTTCCGATGTGCGTAGTTGTCTATGTTACAAGTGTGTTCTCTGTTAATGATGTATCCGACAGCAAATCGTTGTTCTTAATCACTAATTTCAACCAATTTTGATTAGGAAATAATGAGGAACTACCTGTTCGGAAAGGTTTTAGCGTGATGGATGTAGAGCCATTTTTATCATCTGCTCTATTTGTAATCGCTAGAGTTTTGTCCACATTAACCTTATCCAGGTATCACGTCATGAAACGTCAACATCTGGCGAGTATGTTGAGCATTGTTGCTCTAATCGCGGGTGGTGTTTGTACCAGTGCTCAAGCTGTGACATTTACACCCCCAACCACCAATCGGGCTCCAAGTCAAGCGACTGGCGGAGCATCGCGCGGGAGTTTCTTTATCCCTCCAGCTGACCAGGGCGCTCCGAATCAAGCCACGGGTGGAGCCTCTCGTGGAGGCTTGTTTGTGCCTGCTGATGGTCAGCGGGCTCCTCGACAGGCAATGGGCGGAGCGTCACGCGGTGGTCTATTTACACCTGCCGATGGCCAACGTGCGCCCCAGCATGCGGCTGGTGGAGCGTCACGCGGCGATCTGTTCACGCCTGCTGATAGTCAGCGGGCTCCCCAACAGGCTGCTGGTGGGGCATCGCGTGTCGGCACCTACTATTTGAATCCATCAATGGTAGGGGCAGACGGCCCAGCCGCGATGATTGCGCTGACGCCTCAAAGCTACTACGGCACGACGGTGTCTGAGCGTCCCATGTTTCTGGTGTATCTGCCTGCATCCAATGCGGCGGAAGCCGTTTTTAGCCTGAAGGACGCAGCGGGCAATCTGCAATACCAGATGACGGTTCCGGTTGCCGGAGCTGTTGGTGTTGTGCCAATTCAATTGCCAGAAGATGCACCTGCCCTAGAAATTGGGGAAGACTATCAGTGGTTAGTTGCACTCAAGGTCGATGGGCAGTTGGGGCCGAGCACGCCCTATGTCGATGGCTGGATTCAGCGGATTCAACCGAATGACGAGCTGGCAACGGCTCTGCAAGAGGGAGATGCCCTAGAACAGGCAACGGCTCTGGGTCAAAACGGTGTGTGGTATGACTGCGTGGCAATTCTTGCTTCGCTTTATGCCACAGAGGCAGCGGATACGACCTTAACCCATCAGTGGGCAGAGCTACTGTCCTCGGTTGGATTAGAAGCAATTGAAACAGCTCCCGTTTTAGCTTCTGTTCAATAGATTGGCTTACTCACATCTTGCACCTTGCATTTTAAGAAACCGAACAGGTTATTTTGCCGCCGTGATGCGGCGGCAAAATAACCCTTCTGGGTTTGGTGCAAGATGTGCGCTCAGTAATGTCTAACGTCCAGTAGAAGTTGGTGAGTTATCCTTGCCAACTTCTTGGCCTAGCCCAACCCATATTCAATCAGCTCGCGATCGCTGTCTAGCAAAATTATGTGGCGCAAGTTTCAGACTCTTCTTCAACGAACTCGTAGCGTACTGGTGATTACGCCCAGTGTGGCTTTGACTGTCATTGTGGGTCAGTCATTTGGGTTGTTTAACCTACCGGAATGGAAGATCCGCGACGAGTGGGTGCGGTTGCGATCGCAAAATGTCGTAGCCGACGAGATTGTCATTGTCACAATTGATGAGCAGGATATTCAATCGGTCGGTAACTGGCCGATTCCAGACTGGGCACTGGCGCAGCTACTGGAACAGATTCGGGCGCAAGAACCGCGCAGCATCGGCCTGGATCTGTATCGCGATTTGCCGGAGGGCAGTGGCCACGAGCAGTTAGTTGAGATCTTTCAAACAACGCCTAATTTAATTGGAGTTGAGAAAATTACCGGGGAACGAGTTCCAGCGCCGCCCGCACTAAAAGAGCTCGACCAAGTGGGACTGGCAGATTTGGTGCTAGACAGCGATCGCAACGTGCGCCGCGCCCTGCTCACGGCTGGCGATGAGCAAGAGGACAACATCATCAAAGCTGGATTGGCTACCCGCGTTGCTCTCCAGTACCTGGAAGCCGAAAGTATCAGTTTAGAAAGCATTGATCCAGAGCAGCAGAAGTTTCAGTTGGGTCAACAAACTTATGTACCACTCAGCCGACAGGAAGCGGGCTACTCGAATGGGGATTTGGGCGGCTATCAGATTTTGCTGAACTGGCATGGCTCAGAAACTGCTTTCCAAACGGTTACCATGCGCGATGTGCTAGCAGGCAACGTGCCGTCGGATTTAATGCGCGATCGCATGGTTTTTATTGGCTCGACCGCTTCGAGTACAAACGACTTTTTTGGCACTCCCTTTAGTTCCTCTTGGCTATTTGCCCAACGTCCAACACCTGGTGTCGTTGTTCATGCCAATATTGCCTACCAGCTCGTTCGCGGCGCACAGACGGGAACAGCGAATCTACGCGGCTTTTCCCGTGTCCCCTTTGCTGGCTGGATTTTACTCTGGTCTACTGTGGGGTCAGTTGGTAGCTGGTGGCTCTCAAGCGTGCAAGCGGGTAAATGGATTCCGGGCGGCAAAATCTTCTGGGCCAGCGTGGGCATTAATGGAGCACTACTGGTGGGCGGTTACGCCGGATTCTTGAGCGGTATTTTAATACCCGTTAGTCCTGCATTGGTCGCATTTACTAGCAGCGTGATTGCCACGACAAACGCTCGCAAACAGCAAAAGCTAGAAGAAACCAACCAACAGCTCGAAATTGCTAACGCTCAGCTTCTGGACTATTCCAAAACGCTGGAAGCCAAAGTAGAAGAGCGCACACACGAGCTAGTTCAAGCCAAACAAGCCGCTGATGCCGCCAACCAAGCCAAGAGCGAGTTCCTGGCCAACATGAGTCATGAGCTGCGCACGCCGCTCAACGGCATTTTGGGCTACGCCCAAATTCTAGAGCGCTCGCCAGCGCTCCGTCAGCAAGATCAAAAAGGTGTAGGCATTATCTATCAATGCGGCACCCACCTCCTGACGCTGATTAATGACATTCTGGATTTGTCAAAAATCGAAGCTCGCAAACTGGATTTATCACCCACAAAGATTCATCTGCTGACGTTTTTGCATGGAGTGGCTGAAATCTGTCGCATTCGGGCCGAGCAAAAAGGTGTGTTCTTCAATATGGCCATGAACGATCGCCTACCGATAACGATTCAGGCCGATGAAAAGCGGCTGCGACAGGTTTTGATTAATCTGCTGGGAAACGCTATCAAGTTTACGGACAACGGCAAAGTCACATTCAAAATTGATGTCCTGCCCCAGGCTGCTCCGCCGCAAGACGAAGATGAACAGCAGGCCAATCAGCTTACCATCACGCTACGCTTTCAAGTTGAAGACACTGGCATTGGCATGTCTACCGATCAGATCGAAAAAATCTTTTTACCGTTTGAGCAGGTTGGTGAAGCTAGTCATCGCCCCGACGGTACTGGCTTGGGGCTAGCGATTAGCCAAAAAATCATCGCGCTGATGAGTAGTCAAATTCAGGTACAGAGCCGCTTAGGAGAAGGCAGCGTCTTCTGGTTTGACCTCAGTGTTCCAGTGTCCCGTGACTGGCAGGCCACAGAGCAGAACCCGACTCAACCCGTAATTGTAGGAATTCAAGGTCAATCCCCCAAAATCCTAATTATTGATGACGATGCCAACCATCGTTCGATTTTGACGAAGCTGCTGCAGGACATCGGTTGTCAAACCCTTGCCGCCACAGACGGTGGTGAAGGATTAGCACAAGCTATGCAACATCAGCCCGATCTGATTGTGCTGGATTTGGCCATGCCTAATATGGATGGATTTGAGCTGATGATGAAGTTGCAGGCTAATTCAGACACTCAAGCCATTCCAATTATCGTGTCTAGTGCCAGCGTGTTTGAAGCAGACCGCGATCGCAGTTTGCAAGCTGGGGCACATACATTTCTGCCCAAACCGTTTCAAACCGATGAACTACTCAATGCCATCAGCTCACTGCTGAATGTGGACTGGATCTATGCCGAAGTAATGCCACTGTCAACCTCTTTAATTCCTGATCCGCTGCCAGTACAGTCGTCTGCTCATCAACATAATCATCAACAGGATGAATGGGTCTTGCCTTCAGATGACGTTCTACAGCAGCTCTACCACCTGGCCATGATGGGCGACATTCCAGCGATTGAGCAGATTTTAGTGGACTTAACTCAACATTCACAGTTCGCTCCCTTTGTCGCTGAGTTACACAAGCTGGCCACTAACTTTCAAACTAAAAAAATTCGCCAATTCCTCAAAGCTTTTGTCAAAACGGAGTCGCATCAGTAATGATTTCACATTCTTTCTCCCAGTCAACTTCCACGCTGAGTCAGGCTGCTCAATGTGATGGATCACCGAATAGCTTAGTCACTGATGCCATACCGACTTCTGTGCATATTCTGCTGGTTGATGATAATCCAACCAATCTGAAAGTGCTGTCGGAAGCCATTCAAGGCTATGGTTGGAAAGCGTTAATGGCAACGGATGGTGAATCTGCGATTGAACAGGCTGAATATGCTAGTCCTGATTTGATTTTGCTGGATGTGATGATGCCTGGTTTGAACGGGTTCGAAACCTGCCGCAGGCTAAAAGATAATCCCCTGACTCAAAATATTCCGATCATTTTTATGACCGCTTTATCGGATGCAAGAGATAAAGTGAAAGGGTTAGAAATGGGCGCGGTCGATTATGTAACTAAGCCATTTCAACAAGAAGAAGTCGTTGCTCGGTTGAAGCTGCATCTGAAGCTATCTCATTTAACCCGCACACTTGAGCAACAGGTGCAAGAGCGTACCGCCAAATTAGCCCAATCCTTACAGCAATTACAGCAGGCGCAACTAAAGCTGGTACAAAGCGAAAAAATGTCTGCTTTAGGTAATTTGGTTGCGGGTGTCGCCCATGAAATCAATAATCCCGTAGGCTTTTTATCGGGCAATTTACAGCCAGCACAGGATTATGTCAGCGACCTAATGCGGCTAATTGATCTATATCAGCAAACCTATCCTGAACCCACACCTGAAATTCAGGATGAGCTAGAGGATGTGGATCTGGACTATTTACGGGATGATTTGCCTAAGCTTCTACAGTCGATGCGAGTGGGAATTGAGCGTATCCACGGCATCAGCAACAGCCTTCGGACGTTCTCCCGTGCAGATAAGGACTACAAAGTTCCGTTTGATGTTCATGAAGGATTAGATAGTACGCTGCTAATCCTGAAGCATCGCCTGAAAGCCAATGATAATCGGCCCGATATTGAGGTGGTTAAACACTATGGTGACTTGCCTAAAATTGACTGCTTTCCTGGCCAATTAAATCAGGTCTTTATGAATATCCTGGCCAATGCAATTGATGCACTAGAAGAATCTAATGCTGAACGCAGCTTTGCCGACATTAAAGCCAATCCCAATCAAATTACTATCAGTACCCAATTAACGGACGATCAGCAGGCCGTTGTCATTCAGCTTCAAGATAACGGCATTGGCATCAGTGAGGAGGTCAAGCAGAAAATTTTTGATCACCTGTTTACGACTAAAGATGTGGGGAAGGGAACTGGACTGGGTTTAGCCATCTCTCAACAAATCGTTGTTGAACAGCACAACGGTTCGCTAGACGTCAAAGCGTCCCCAAATCAAGGCTCTGAATTCACGATCACCTTGCCTGTTAAGGCTCTCAACTCTTAGGTGACTCGTTGATACTGATTGATCACTATGCATTCACATTTGTCGGCAACCTGTTTTTTGCTGGTTGCCAGATCGTTAGCCGCTCTGGCTAACAGATCTATCTCGGTGTCCAGGTAGTGACCCAATCTGGATGATGATAGATAAATTTGAAAATTCACTTGACGAATTCAGAGGCTTTACGGCATGATAGTAGACGCGTATACGGGGCTATAGCGCAGTTGGTAGCGCATCTCAATGGCATTGAGAGGGTCAGCGGTTCGAATCCGCTTAGCTCCATTCTATTATTTTCTGCACCGCCGATTTTTACATTACGACTGTCGTTACGGCAAAGTCTGTGCTGCTGCATCTCGACTCGGCAATTGGAAGTAAAACGATGTGCCCGCATCAACCTCAGAAGCAACCCAAATATCTCCGCCATGACTGTCGACAATTTTCTTGCAGGTTGCCAATCCAATGCCGCTACCGGGATACTTTTCAGTCGGGTGAAGGCGTTGAAAACCCTTGAAGATGTCCTGTAGATGTTCAGATGGAATACCGATGCCGTTGTCATGAACCGCGAAGCGCCAGTAGGTTTCGTCGTGGGGAGAAGCCGCGATCTCAATTTGGGGAATCACCTGAGCGTGAACAAACTTAATGGCGTTACTAATTAAATTTTGAAATAACTGAACTAACTGCGTCTCGTTGCCGTAAATAGCCGGGAGGTCAGAACACTGCAAAACTGCGCCGCTTTCTCTCAAAGCAATATCGAGATTGCTGAGCGCTTGCGCTAACACAGCATTACCGTCTAACCAGGCAAACGCTTGTTCTTCATGCCCAAGTTGAGCGTAATCCAGCAGATTTTGAATTAATCGCTGCATGCGATCGCAGGCGTTAACAATGTTGTTTAAGTACTCCTGGGCTGGAGTTTGAGTCAACTCTGGGAACTGAAGGGTGATGATTTTGGTGTAGCCTGTAATGCCTTGTAAAGGTTGCTGTAGGTCGTGGGACACGATATGAGCAAACTGCTCCAGCTCTTGATTAGAGCGGGCTAGCTCTTCATTCTGAGCCGTTAGCTGCCGCTGGAGTTCCTGCAGGCGGAGCTGATTTTCGACCCGGACGAGCACTTCAGCTTCTTGAAAAGGTTTAGTAATGTAGTCCGCTCCGCCGACAGAAAAGGCGTGCACTTTGTCTAATGCATCATCCAGGGCACTGATAAAGATAATCGGAACAGCTTGCGTGTCTGGATCTTGTTTGAGCCGCAGGCAAACTTCATAACCATCCATCTCCGGCATTTTGATATCCAGCAGAATCAAATCAGGCGCATCTGCTTTCACTGAAGCAAGAGCTTGAGCGCTATTCAAGGCTTTACGCACCTCGTAATTGTGCTGTGTCAGTATGGCCGACAACAACCGCAAATTATCTGGTGTATCATCGACAACTAGGATTTCTTTTTTAGACGGATTTGCTGGAAGATATGGCATAAAGTAAATCAAGCGCGTAGTGCAATTGTTTAGCCCATTTTCATCAGTAACACAATCTGATCAAACTGAAATCGTTTTGCTAAATGAGCCAAAATTTTTGTCAAGGCTTCATGTTTAAGAGCAACTTGTTCAGTTAGCTGAAGAATCTTACGATCGGAACCTGTTAAAGCCGCTTGATGAACTTGCTGTCGCCACTGCAGCGAGACTCGATCTAAATCTTCTTTTACAGCATTGAAAAGGGGCTCCATCTCATCCAGCGAATGATTAGAGGCATCAAATAACGCGACGTTGAACTTCGAGAATTCAATTGTTTCAGGATCAAGCACAGACGGTGGAACGTCGAATTCGCTTGATGTAGCGGTGGTGGTCTGAATCGCTGTATTATCTATTACTGCCGATGGCCCACTTGCGCCGTTACTGGCAATTGTCCAAAAATTAAATTTAAACAAGCTACCGTGATTTAATGCGCTATGAACAGTGATATCTCCTCCCATCAAGTTAATAAATTGGCGAGCCAGCGCCAATCCCAAACCATTACCTTGACTCGCTTTCCGTCCGGCTTCTGCTTGGGTAAAGGGTGCAAAAACATTATTTAATTCTTCAGGCTCAATGCCCTGGCCCGTATCTTCAATCTCAACCCAAAGATTGAAGCGATAGTCTGTTTGGTTAACAGGAACTTGAGCCTGGATTCCCATGCGTAATGTAATACTGCCAATCTGAGTAAATTTGATGGCATTATTTAATAAATTAAACAGTATTTGGCGCAGCTTGCCTTGATCGGTCGTGATGGATTGGGGCAGTTGCGGATCAATTTCGAACGATAAGCTCAGTCTTTTTTGGGCAGCTGCGATCGCAACTTTCGCTTCAATATCCACTAACAGCTCACGTAAATTAAAACGAGTTGAAACCAGCTGATTGGGGCCAGAGTCGAGGCGGGCAATCGTCAGCACATCATTAATGCGATTGAGTAAATAGCGGCCATTGCGATGAATGATATCAATGTATTCTTTGTGCTCCGCTGTAATTACCGTTTCGGCAGTATCGGTATCTTCTTTGGCTTCATTGCCTAAAATTTCGCTGAATCCCAAAATGGCGTTTAGCGGCGTCCGCAATTCATGGCTGATGTTAGCCAGAAATTCGGTTTTGGCTTGGTTGGCGGATTCTGCTGCTGTCTTAGCTTGAGCCAGTTCTAGAGCCTGTTGGCGAGTTTGTTCCAAAAGCTCTGCATGCTGCAGTGCAACGCCCAGTTGGCTGGTAATGTGAAGCACGAGGTTAACCTCTTCCGGTTTCCACTGGCGCGGTGCAGCATTTTGATAATTGGCCAGCAGTCCCCAAAGCCGCCCACCCACAAAAATGGGAACCGTGAGGTAAGCCCGCACCTGAAAATGGCGAAGCAGGTTGAGGTAGCAGTCGTCTAGCTTGGCCTGCTGGATATCGGCAATGCAGCTATAGGGTTTGCCTCGAGCATAGTGTCCCTCCTGAGACGTTTGAAAATAGGTATCCCTTTCGAAGATAAAACGCTGGTTCCAATGTTGAATACTGCATGTCTGGGAGGTTACGGCTTCGCTCGGCAAATGAGGAACCTGGGAGAACGTTGGGATGAGGGTATCCCAAGCTGGAGCGGCGGATTCGGAGACAAAACAGCCGCTCCAGTCGGAGTTAAAGCGATAAATCAGAGTGCGATCGCAGTTCAACAGGTGGCGTAGTTCACGGGTAGTTGTGGCAAAAATTTGCTCAACCTCCAGTGTTTGGCGCATCTGTTCAACCAGTTGATGCGTCAAGTGTTCTCGCCGCCAGTTTTGATGGAGTTCTACTTCAGCTTGACAATTTTCCAGATGCAGTGAAAGAGAGGCAGCGGCAGCTTCTAACAGCATAATTTCAGCGGCATCCCATAGCCGAGCGGTTTGGCAGTTATCAAACCCAATCGTGCCCCAAAATTGCCCTTTTACCATTAACGGCAACACCAGAATAGCCAGAATGTCCTGCGAGTCTAGAATGGCTTGATCAGAAGCGGGCAAATCGCAAACCAGGCTGTTGATTGGCTGTCCCAGGGACAAGCGTTGAAACCACTGCGGCGACAACTGATCATAGGAGAGGTTTTGCAGCAGCGAGTTATCGATTTGAGGCGGGATACCCGCTGCACACCACTCCAGCCGCTGGCTCATCAGTCGCTCATCGTGGTTTTCAAATAGATAGGCTCGTGACGCGCCTGCCGTTTCTCCAAGCTGGCTCAAAACGGTCTGATAAACCAATTTAAGTTTAGCCAGTTGGGACTCTAAACTGAGCCGGGTTGGCTGCGCCCCACAGTCCGATGAGTCGTCCAAATCGCGGGACATCAAGTAATGGCCAGAGGCCAATAGCTGCTGCTGAATCGAAACCACAACAGACAGATAGCGCTCTTGCCGGACTAACAGCGCTTCCATTTCCTTGTAGTGCGTGACATCCCGCTGAATCCCAAAGTGGCCCATAATCTGGCCTTGGTCGTTATACAGACAGGTGTAATACCCTTCAATCCACAGAGTTGCACCATCGCTAAATCGCCGCTCTTCGGTGACTGTGCTCATGATGCCGACGTTGAAAAAGCGCCTCCACACCTCTTTCCCGTAGTCCAGATCGTGGGCAAAAAAGTCAACAGGCGTAGTGCCTAAAATGTCCTCATGGCTTACACCATACTGCTCTAGAAATGCGTTGTTGACTTTAGTAATGCGTTGATGAACAAAGGCATAGTCAATGGCAGCAGCTTGGTCAGTGTCGTCATTCCAGGTCAACGGCTCATCCAGCATCATCAGAAAAAAGCCATCTTGAGCTTCTTCAAAGATCTGTTCGAGCAGACTGGGAGTGTGTTCTCGACAAGAAATACGTAGGAGTTGCCATTTACTCACGACTCCTAGAAAGGAGCTGCCAGGAGCTGCTACGGGTAAATAATCAACCTGATACGCTTCAAAGTAACCAATGAGTTGCTCAATGGAGAGGGATGTGTTTGGCTGAATGCACGGTAAATGACGCACCATAACGTGCTCAACCGTCAGGGCAGTCAGGCTATTAGCCGTTATATTGCCAACCGTTGCGTCGTTAGTCGTTGTGGTGATGGCTTGCAGTAGTTGCTTCGGAAAGACGGCTCCGAGTAGCTGAATATCGCCATTAGCATTCGTTTCCGTAATCCATAGCGCCGTGAAGTGGGTCTGCCTCATAACTGCGATCGCAGTTTGTAGAGACGCTGTACGCTCTATCGTCGGAGGATGATAGTCAATGGCTTGAGATAAGAAACGATCCAGCATGTCTTTACTAGCACAACGAATATCATATGATGGCCCAACGATTGGCAAGTTTCTTGATGCAATCCTAATTAATGAGCGACTTTAAATCTGACTTAAAATTGTGAACCAGCAGTCTAATTTAGCAAACAATTACGATTATCAATTTATTAGGTATTAGGTTTTCCAGCCACTGGTAAATTTGCTGAATCAATCTTGTTTTTTGGTTTTGGCTACTGGAAAAATTCACCAGCTTTCGAATCCAATTCAAGTAATAACTGGATAATCAGTCAACTTTGAATTATGCTGCTGAATGAATTATTCTTATTACTGAATCAGCTATTTTCCAAGTCGCTAATTTTCAGGATTTCCATAATAGATGTGAATTGAAAAGTTTGCGCCCAATAGATTAGCATTTGTGCCAAGTTTGATTTTTGATCCGGTAACATCTCAATCAGCTGGAAAATTCGTTCATCTGATCCTTTGACTGCAGCCTGTTGCAGAGACTGAATCCACGTTTCAGGCATAGATGGTAAGACCGTTGCCAATTCGAGCACGAGTTGATCGACAGTTGGCTGTTCAGGTGCGACCTCAAAACTAGTGGTTGTTGGATAACGTAAATCTGCGATCGCGCATGAGTCTGTTTTATAGAGATAACGAACGGGTAAATATTCGGCAATTGTCTGAAAAATTTGCTTAGCCTGAAACGGCTTTCGAATGAAGTCGTCACATCCGGCTACCAAGACTCGATTTCGCTCTTCTTCAAACGCATTGGCTGTCAAGCCAACAATAATTGGCGAGGGTGATTGTGCGGCGGCCTTAATTTGACGAGTTGCTTCATACCCATCCATTCTTGGCATCCGCATATCCATCCAAATCAGATGAGGCTGCCAACTGTGAGCAAGTTCGACAGCAGCTAAGCCATCTTCTGCCGTTTTAACTGTGAACCCAGCGGCTTCGAGCATGCGCACGAGCAGCAAGCGATTAGCGGGTTGGTCTTCAACCACTAATAGTCGGTAAGCGGGCTGCCCCGGAGCTAATCGTTCAACTACGGCATCAGTCGCAACTGAAGGCGGACTCACGGGTAAATCAACCACTAAAGCTTGGATTGCAAAGGAGAATGTTGAACCTTGACTCAGTGAGGTTTGAACGTGAATGACACCTCCCATCAGTTGAACAAACTGCTGGCTAATTGATAATCCCAGCCCAGTCCCTTCGCGAGATTGATGTCCGGCAGTTGTCTGCGTAAATGGAGCAAAAAGTGTTTTTAGCTCATCTGGCGCAATTCCTGGGCCTGTATCTTCTACCGCGAATGATATGAATATAGGAGAAGATTGTGAAATCATTGTGACGATTTCTGGATTATTGGCCAAATTGCCCGTCAAGTAATCAACTTCCTGCCTGGTAATTAGTTTCACTCGCAAATTGACATGGCCCTGCTGAGTAAATCTCACCGCATTACTCAGCAAGTTAATTAATACCTGACGTAACTTATTTTCATCTGTTTCAATATAACGTGGAACATTAGATGCACAGTCAATAGTCAGAGATATATTTTTGTTTTTTGCCCGCAGCAAAAACATATTTTCGAGGCTTTGCAGCAAAGCATATAGATCAAATGGTTGAGGCGTAAACGAGATTTTGCCAGCCTCAATTTTGGACATTTCAAGCACATCGTTAATCAACGTCAGCAGATGTTCTCCACTGCGGTAAACAATGTCTAAATATTCATGCGTTGTTTGATCAACTTTCCCCTCTCCTAAGAGGAGTTGGGTAAAACCCAAAATCGAATTTAATGGGGTGCGGAACTCATGGCTAATGTTGGCTAAAAACTCGCTCTTGGCCCGATTGGCTGCATCCGCACTTTCCCGTGCTTGCTGTAACTCATTTTCAAAGGTTTGTCGCTCTAGCTCTGCGCCAGCTCGGGCCGCAAAAATCTTTAGGATGAGCTCACGCTGCTGTTCAGTGAGCATCGGTCGATCATCAAGCACAGCCAAATGTCCAATCACCTGATTATTTGAATTAGTCAGCGGTACGCCAAAATAACTGCAAACTCCCCACTCAGCAAATATCGGAAACTGTGGATATAGCGATTGCAGATTGCGTTCATGAAAAACAGTGTGTCCGTCTAAAACCTTTTCACAAGGTGATCCGCTTAAATCCAGTTCACAATTTGCCCCAAAGCTCTCCTTTTGCCAAAAGGCCAGCGTGCGGACACGTTTCTTTTCTGTACCAATGGTTTGGGTAATGAGAGCATATCGAACCTGGAGCACATCGGCTAGGTAACGAACCAAGGAGCGGAAAAATTGGCTGCCCGTTTTAGCTGCAGTTCGTTCAAAAATGAGCCGCAGAGCCTGTTCTTGATACTTGAGATCGGTGATATCTTCCGCAATGCCGACTACCCGATCAACATGCCCCGCATCGTCACAAATTGGAAAAGCGCGATCGCGAATCCAGCGAGTGGTGCCGTCAGGCCGAATAATCCGATATTCTTCATCGTAGCTTTCACCCTTAGCCTGCTTTGCCACGATTCGCTTGATATCTTGAGAATGAATGGCAGCCTGCCAAACCTGGGCATCCTGTAGCACCATGCTGCACGGACGGCCCCAGATCGCTTCATAGGCCGGCGACATATAGGTAAATTGCTGTTGGGACGGTTCTAAGATCCAAAAAATATTTTCAATATGTTCTGCAAGCTGCCTAAACCGAGCCTCGCTTTCCCGCAGTGCCATTTCCGCTTGCTGCCGCTGTTGTTCAATTTGATAGGAACGAATAAACTTGCCGATGCTTTGAGCCATCAGCTCAATAATTTCGCGTTCATGCCCTTCAAACCCTTCTGAGCGAATGTCTTGTGAGAAAAAACATAAACTGCCGTAAATCTGCTCATTAACAAAAATAGGTGTGCTAATAAAGGACTCAATCTTAAATGCTTGATAAATTGGGTGTTGCTCTATGCCCGGAATGCTGCCGAGATGTGAGTACGTAACGGTTTGTCGAGTTCGAATCGCTTCAGCACAGAACGTATCTTCTAGATCACAGCTAAAACCAGGGGAGAAACCGCTTAGGCCAGTCTCTATCGCCTGAATCGTGTACTGACTTTGCTGGATAGAGCTAATCACGCCACCCGCAAACTTCATAGTTTGGCAACCTGTCTTTAGATAATCCTCAAACAGTTCGTCGAAACTCTCAAACTGCCTCAGCCCTAGACGATGAAGCTGTTTGAGGTTATGGCTAAATTTTTGAAGGGTTTGAGAGGTTTTAACTAACTTTTGTTCGTTAGCTTTGCGAGATGTGATATCTCGGTATTGCCACAAGTGACCCTGGAACCGATCGCCCGACAGGATGGGTAAATAGTCTCGCTCCAAAATTCGCCCGTCTGCCAGCACAATTTCCTCGGCCACAACGGGTTGGCGATTTTCCAAAATCTGATTAATCCGCTGAATGGCCTGATCTGGATAGGCAAATAGGGTTGCACCTTGGGCCACCATTTGTTCGCAGTCCAGTCCTAGCAGTTCTGAAGGAGTCAGATCAACACCAAATAGATCGCAAAATAGCTGATTACTTAAAACAATTTTTCGATGTTCATTCTCCACTAAAATGCCAGCTTGCAAGCTACAAATCAGTGTGGATAATCGAGAACTGGTTCGACTGAGATGTTCTTCTGATGCCTTGCGATTCGTGATGTCTCGACAGATACCAATTAGTCCCAGCAACTTTCCCTGCGGATCTTCAATCGGTATCTTATAGGTATCCAACGAGCGTTTACTTTGGTCAGGGAAGATAGCAAGTTCTTCGTACCGGAGCGGTACGCGGCGAGTTAGAACCTGCCGATCTCGCGCTTGAATTTGCCGAGCCGCTGATGGTGAAAATAGGTCGGCATCCGTTTGGCACAAAATACTCTGTTGGGCACGTCCCGTAAAGGTTTGGAATGCTTGGTTCCAAAGAATGTATTGCCCCTTAGAATTTTTATAGAAAATAAAATCTGGAATTGCGTCGATTAGATTGCGTAAGAGGTTCCGCTCTCGGCTCAAGTCTGCTTGAACACATTTGCGATCGCGGATTTCCTGTTGAAGTTGCTGATTTTGAGTCGCTAAAAGCTGCTGCTGCTGCTGAAGCTGTCGCTGCAAATGTAGAAGCCGCATCTGATGCCGCACCCGTGCTAGCACCTCTTCCGATTGAAACGGTTTGGTAATATAGTCGCTTCCACCCACCTCAAAAGCTTTTACCTTATCTCGACCATCCTGTAGAGCGCTGAGAAAAATAATTGGAATGTCTTGAGTGTTTCGGTTTTCTTTTAGCCGTTGACACAGCTCATACCCATCCATTTTAGGCATTCGAATATCCAGCAAAATCAAGTCGGGTAAATTTTGCTGAATTGCCATCAACGCAAGGCTAGCACTCGGAGACAGCTGAACACTATATCCCTGCTCAGACAACAAGTCCGCCAATAGAGACAAATTAGCTGGCTTATCATCAATAATCAAAATTGACGTTGGTTGGAGTATGGTGTCAGAACTCACGAGGCTACTGCTGAGTACTTAATTAAAACCACTAAGCTACTGTAACTTTAGGAGCATCAAACGCTTTTCCTGACTCATCCTTGCATCTTATCCAATAATCACAGACCTAAGTCAGCCCTTGTCGTTATATCATAACGACCCAAGTTTACTTTGGAAGTTCAATGCAATATAAAAGCCTAGCGACTGGTGCGACCCAAAACTACGCCACCTCAGTATTACCCATTTCCATAATCAAACTATCAAATAAATTAAAACTTCTTAAAATCAAAACATCATTTTAGGGGCAGTATTCAAAAAAGCCGATATTAATCACCATACCTCCATCAAAGCTTTATTTATTTCTTATCAAATTCATATACCTTTCAGTAAAAATTGAGCAGCCGCCAAACTATCAACTGGCATAGAGAAGTGATAGCCCTGCATCTTCCTACAACCAATTTGCTTCATCTTGTCTAGTTGCGCTGGTGTTTCAATTCCCTCGGCAATTACATCTAAATTCAAACGAGATGCTAGAGCTAAAATTGCTTCACTCATAACCCAATTTTGATTGGAAATAAACGATCGATCCTAGTTCCAACTTATTTTGTGTCAGCGTTCCTGAGCAATGGTCTTCTGCCATTCAACGATGAGGCAATCAGCCAATTGCGAACCCAGTTGTCGTGATAGCGGAAGCCGTTGAGTTGCTCAAAGGGGCATAAGCACCCGCCCATTGCTTTGCGAGTCTTGCGACAAAAGGGATGGAAGTTCCAGAGTAAGGCCATCGAGCGCACCGACTGTTCCGCCGAGTCCCAGAATCCATGAAAATCTTGCATGGCATACAAGATGCGGTCAAGATAGTTCATCGGACGGTCAACCTGATTGCTGGTGCGATAGGCGTCAGGGAAGTCAAAGGCGCGTTGGAAGACGTGAGATTTGTCGTTGAGGCGTCGCAAGCGAGCGTCAATGGCCTGGGGCAACGCGTGGGTGTTCACCCACTCCAGCAACCGACGCAACCGTTGAGCAAAGTGACGTTTGCTCTGGCCCCGATACAGATGCCAAAGCTTGTCGGCTAGTTGCTGACCCAGGACTGGTTTAGAGCGGCACCCATCGCGAATTTTAATCACCTCATGCAGGAAGCACAGAATCCAGACCAGGCCAGGGAATAGCTCCTCCCAAGCGGCTCGGGTGGCCTCCCAACCATCAGTCGTCACCGTCTCGGGCGCATAGTCGGGAACATGATGGGCAGCTTCCTGCTGGAATACCCCATAGGCTGCGGTTAATCCATCCTGACCCGCATTGGCACTGAGACTGGCTCCCAGGACGCACCCTTGCGCCGCTGTCACTGCCAGATAGACTCGCTGCCCGTGCCAATCACAATGCTTCTCATCGGCAACTAGATGGGGGGGAGCGCCGTTTCCCTTTTGAGGGTACTGCCCACAATCGAGGCTCGACCGAACGACTGACAGAGCCGATACCAGTGCATCTCAGAACGGCCCAGCACATAGGCAATCCCCTCATACGACAGGCCATGCTTTCTTAAATAGAGCGCTTTGTCGGCCATCTCCGCCGTCTCGCTCATGTACGGCATCACCAAATCGGGACGCAGTTGATAAGCCTCTCCGGTACTCGGCAGCAAAATCCGCCGGGTCTTGAGCTGTTGACGAGAGGACTCGACCCATCCGTGAAAGCGATAGCCTGCCTCAATCCCGTCGGGAAACAGTTCCGGGTGGGATGCGATCTGCTCGTTGAGATACTGGCGAAAGGCTTCCCGGTCTTCTACTAAGACCTCGTAGTCAAGGTCGTCTGCAATGGGCAGACAAATCGTTTTATCGCCTGCTGTGCCACGCTTGCGTCGTTGCTGAGCCATCGGCTTTGGCCTGCTGAACTCTCTGCCTCAATTCTACTCAACACAAACTTGGGTGGAACTAGGATCGATCAATTTTGATAGCATCAAATGGAAAATCTTGTAGTCGAGCCAAAGAAGAATAGCCAGTACCAAAATCATCAATATAAAACTTGACGCCCAGTTCTTTTAGTTTGACGATATTTTCTAACGCTTTATTTTGATTACCAATCAAAAAGCTTTCAGTTATTTCTAGCTTTAAAGTATTAGGACTAATCGTATAGTCAGATAATATATCTTTGACCTTTAAACAACACTCCGGACAGATTTAGGAGACTATCGCCCCGTAATCAAGCAGCTTTTGGTAATTAGGATGGGATTTAATTAAAGTCGGCTCCAAGTCAAACTGGTCAATAAATCGGTCTAAAAGATGTTGGTTGAGGGCCAGTCGTTTGAAAGAGGCGAGCGAGAAGCTCAGCGAATCATCGTCTTTCTGGTTGTTTTGCAACGCGACTTTAGCCAGGTTCAGTGCCATCAAACTGGCATTGACATGGGTGTCTATCGCTTCGGCAGAGCGAGCTTGACAGTCCACTAACCCGGTAAACTGACGAGCATCACGGAAAATAAATTCAATCTGAAATCGGGCCGTGTAGCACCGGTAAAGGAGGAACGGGTCAATGTTGAGGTCGGTAGAAAACAGCACGACATAACTGCGGCGACCCCGATGCTCTTTGAGCAGATAGGCCAACCGGATGTTGCGCTTGAGGCTGACCGACCAAACGATGGCGGTATAAAGATAAACTCCATCGTCCAAGCGTTTGACCAACTGAAATCGTCGGTGGTCTTGCAGGTTGACCTTGCCGTCAAAGCGTCGAGGAGCACCTCGCCCTTGGTATGGCCCCTCATAGAGGAACTTGAGGTTGGCATCACAGCGCAGTTTGCCAATCGCATGAAACCCGAGTTGCACCACGCCAGTGACCCACTTGTACTTGCTGTAAAACCCGTCGGCGACAATGTAGCGAATCCAAGTGGGGAAGAACGTCAGGCAGTAGGCCAGATGCCCCAGATAGAAGTCAATCCGGTTGCCCTTCGCGCCCTTTCCCTGTTTCGAAGACGCTCTCAAATGAGGTAAGTCTGCCTCGGTTTGCTGGGCAGACAGCGTGTACCCTGTATTCTGCTCCAGATCGACAATCGCCACCACTGACAGTTCTAAGCCCCGTTCTGGACGCTGGGTTTTACCGTTGTAGAACTGGTCTAGACCGTAGGTGTGCCGTCCACTTTTTTCCATAAAGGTGCAATCGACCACTGCGACCTGAACCGCCTCGTCTCGTCTTAATGGTTCTATCAGTGCTTGATTGAGTCCTTCGAAGCCAATGCCCCGTTCGAAGTGTCGACGGTAACTTCGCTCGCTTAAGTCACTGTAACGACTGAGGTTGGCGTAGTTCACCTTGCCACAGACCACGAAAATTGTGGTCATCAAGGTCAACAAAAACTGTTGTTGGGGTTTACCAAATGGCCTGCTGTCTCCAGCAAACCGGTTAGAATCCGATTGAGGCTATCCATTGGTGCGACATGTTAGGTACATTCGCACTCTACACGGTGGATAGCTTTCTTCGCACTCTCCCAAAAACTGTCCGGACTGTTGTTTAAACATAAATCAGGCTCCGACAACTGGCTGGATGAAAGATTAATACTCATCATAATCGGCGCATCGTGGCAAAATCCTGCTTGCCAGTCTTGTAACTGCTGACAAGCCATTCTTAGTAAATAAAGCCCCAGTTCTTTAATTTGACCAGTCTTTTCGGACAGGGGAATAAAAGTTGTAGGTGAAATCAGTCCTTGAGTAGGATGCTGCCATCGAGCCAGAGCTTCAAATCCAATGATCCTATTATCTAGTACAGAAATAATTGGTTGGTAATTCAGAAAGAACTCCCGACGCTTTAATCCACCTGCAATATCTTTTTCTAGCTTGAAGTTTTCTATATCTTCAGCAGACAATATGGCTGGAAGTAAATCAGGATGGTGCTCAAGAAAATCAACCAGGCGAGTTAAACGATCGGCCCCACCAATTGCAAGTTTTAAAAGTTTCAATCCATCGTCCGATAAGTTGCCAAACTGCTCGTAATCTAAAAGCTTCAGAACGCCCTGAATAGAAGTAAGAGGTGTGCGCATCTCATGACAAATAAGGCTGGTGATTTCTTCAATCTGCTCAACATTGTTGTTTGAGATGGTTGAACCAGCAGACAACGGTAATACAGTAGAATGCAACATGGTGGCGTATAAAATTGTTTTTTTCAGTAAAATACCAATAAATAAAGTAACAGCCGTTAAGATAATAGAAAGTTAGCGATACCTGTAGCTTAGGCTATAATTTAATACCAATCCGCTATGAAGATGAGCATAACGTAAAGCCTGGAAAGCTTGTGATTCAATACTTTCAGCTCATGAAAATGCTTGGCTTCATATTGTTTTGGTATAAAGTATTTCTATCAGCAACAAGTTTAAAACAGCGCTTCCACAAATTAGTTATTTCCCAAGTTTGCAGCAACGCAATTATTTAATGCACTTAAACTATTATCTTTAGAGTGTTGGTTTGTAGCGAGCATAGATACGGCTCGCAGACTTATCCATAATGTGTATCCAGACGCAGAAACCGTAATACAAACTTTCGCATCTGCCGTTGAAAGTTCGCAGCCGTCCCTATAAGCATCCAAACGGCTGTCCAAATCATAGCTTTTAACCTGGGTATAGAGTTCATTGCTAAACAACATACCTCTTTGGATGCCTTCATCCCAATATGCAAATAGAGTGATTAAATTTTCTGAAACGACTGTAGGGAGCATAATCAAAGATAACTAGAGGCTAGGGGTAAGCCTGCGTAATTTTCTACAGTAAAATATATTTTAACAATGTGACAAATTTGTGACGCCCGGATGGGATACAGCAACCGATGAGGAGATATAGAAGTACAGTCCGTTCCTATTCAAGGTACGGGGCATGATTTATAGCGATTCCACTTAAGAGTAAGAGAACGAGAGAGGAGAGTGCCTCATCCTGAGGCACTCTCCTCTCTCGTTCGTATCTAGAACCGCTACATAAAAGAGTTGTCAGAAATAAACCAATTAAACCATATTTAAATTAGTCCATCCTAGTATGGACTCGATTTGTTCACCTAATAAACCTGGATCAAAAGGTTTAATCAAAATTCCTTGTGCGCCAAGATAGAAAAAATCTTCTTGAATAGCCTTTTTCACCGTAGCGGTTAGTAAAATAACCGGAATAACTTGAGTTTCTGGATAGCTTTTCAAGTTTTTAAGTGTAGCTAACCCATTCATTACAGGCATCAGTACATCTAATAAAATTGCATCTGGCCTTTCTTCCAGCGCGAGCCTCACCCCTTCATCGCCCGATCCAGCAGATACAATATCCCAATGCTTTGTAATTTTCAGGCTAAGCTTAGCAACCTCGCGAATATCAGGCTCATCATCAATAATCAAAATTTTTCTTTGAGCTGTCATACTGTTAGATCGTTAATAGCTGCATTGGTCAACTGACTTGGGCTGACATTTTTTAGAATAATCAAACAATGTATTATTATCGTAGCCACACTGATTGGGATACTGGAAATTCCGAAAACGTTCGTTAGATTGTTCATCTGTCTCAATTCAAATAGCAATGGCGATAAAATAGGAGACAAATGAACGACAGATAATATTAGTATCTACTGTAGAATAATTTCACAGATTCAATTAGCTATTTAGAAACACCGATCAATTTTCTTTGTACTAATCGGCTACGACGTATTTTGTTAAGCAAGCGAGTAGCGAGTGCTTTATATTCAAAGGGTTTAGTGATATAGTCATCCGCTCCAGAGCTATAGACCTGCTGAAGCGTCCTACAATCACTTTGAGCACTTAAAAATACAATAGGTAGAGCATCCCACTGGCAGTCGCTACGAATAACTCGGCAAAGCTCAATTCCTCTAATCCTAGGCATTTCAACATCCAATAACACGAGATCTGGTTTAGTTTGAGGCAACGTATTCCATAACTGTTCAGGCTTGCTCAGAGCTGTCACTTGTATACCCCAGCGCGAAAGTTGTTGCTCAAGCGCTCTGAGTACCATTAAGTCATCATCAACTGCTAAAACGTGGTAATGGGTGGGAAAATAGCACCTACATTTCTCAAGCATCTTATCCAAAAGGTGTTGAGCTGTTACGGATTGGGATAGAAAAGTGTATTGACAAGAACGAGCTAGCTTTAAACGCACCTGAAATGTGTTTTGACAAGACAAAATGAATATTAATAAATCGGGAAAAGCTTCAGACACTTTCTCTAGAAAAGACGAGATCGGTACCATATTGGCAAAGCCTACTATGTCTAGGAGTAACACATCAGGGGGCCGTTGAGCTAAGCGATGGACAAACTGTTGTTGGGCCTGATCAAGATCCGTTACTTGAGTAATCTGTAATGTTTTAGGTGCAATATCAACTAATGCTCTTATTAATTCATCCGAAGTAGAAACAACTAAAAGCGAAATCATCTGTTGTTCGAGACAATCAGAAAAAATTGCATTTATCCGGATTCCGCTTTCGATTTGGCAGGCTGACGGAATTTTATTTACTTTTATAAGCACAGCCTCTAGATTTTGGCTGAGTTGTGAAATCCATTTGCAAAGCTGACATGGATTTGAAATAACTGAGGATTGGCTGAGACATGTCTCAATTTTCTTACTAAGGTTAGATTCTTCCTGCAAGCCAAACATCCCCAGAGAACCAACAAGTTTATGAGCAGCTTGTTGTGCCTGCTGATGCAGTGTACTGGGTAAAGCACCTATCTCTTGCAGTGTCTCAGCGGCTTCCTGCAAAGTGGCCAGACGAGAAGCAATTACATCACTAAATTGACTCAAAGTTGCGATCGCAGCTGCTCTAGCCGCTTCGGCTTTTTCGTTTACAGCTATAGATGCAGTTGATAAATTGCTATCTTGATCGGCTCGATCGGCTGAATTAATCGCATCAGTGCTCTCAGCACTCGCTGCAATCAATTGATCAGGAGGTGGCATCAAGCGATAGCCCATGCCATATACGTTTTCGATAACATCTTCAGCCCCAGCCGATTTTAACTTGCGGCGCAACCGTTTAATATGGGTACGAATGGTTTCATCACCTGGCGTTTCGTCAAATCCCCAAAGTCTTTCTAGTAGCATAGCGTTGCTGAAAATTCTCTGTGGATTACGGAGAAACAGCTCTAATAGACCGTACTCTTTGGGTGATAGCGTAATCTCTTGGTCAGCTAAGGTAATCTGGCAGGTGCTTGGGTTTAGCTGCAACGTGCCCCACTGTAAAATCGGAGCGGTTGTTTCCCGTGGTCGGCGTAAGAGTGCTCTAATGCGAGCCGTCAGTTCTTCAGTTGTGCAGGGCTTCACGACATAGTCATCAGCACCGGAATCAAGTCCTATAACTTTAGAGTGAGCATCATCTTGGGCCGTTAAGAGTAAAATAGCTCCCTTATAATCAGCATCACGCAACTGCCGACACAGGGAAATGCCGTCTAATCCTGGCAGATTGATATCCAGGACAATCAAATCATACAAAGTGGCTTGAGCATATTCCCAACCTTGTTCTCCATCTGTGACTGATTCAACGGTATAGTTTTGGCAGGCCAGGCTAGTGGCTATAGCGGCTATAAAGACTTCATCATCTTCAACTAAGAGAATTTTCATTGCGCTGACTAAATTAGCGATTTGAGCCACCTAGTGGCTACAGAAAACAAGAGATTCTGGTTTATATTACCCATTTCCTACAACCAAAATATTTCTCTTGCCCTATTACGACGCTACCGCTTAAAGAAAATCGCATATTGTTTGGCGAGCCGCACAAAGCAGGGCTTGCCAAACAATATGCGACCTATTACGGTAATTCCACGGATGTGGGTTTAGCAATATGCGGTAGGCCCCAACCCAACTTTTCTCGAAGCACACGGAAAAACTCCGGCTGCTGCAAACGGACAAATCGAGCTATATATTTTGAGCGAACTACCATGACGCGATCACCCGCCGAAATATAGCAGCCTGCATTACCATCCACCACCATCACTAACTGCTGCGGATTGGCCGAGTAGACAGTGACAGGTTCGCTATCCGGAAAAACTAATGCCCGCGACGCTAACGAATGGGGACAAATTGGAATCAGCTGC
This sequence comes from Thainema salinarum CENA647, assembly GCF_057732415.1. Lineage (NCBI taxonomy): Bacteria > Bacillati > Cyanobacteriota > Cyanophyceae > Leptolyngbyales > Leptolyngbyaceae > Thainema > Thainema salinarum. The sequence goes on along the minus strand of NZ_JBYJZJ010000022.1, from coordinate 2,784,778 downwards.
ATCACAGATACACCAGGTGCAATCACTGGGCCACCTGCCGATAGAGAATAGGCAGTTGATCCCGTAGGCGTTGAAATAATCACCCCATCTGCCGCAATATCAACAGGTGCATGGTTTCCGATAGCAACTTCAAAATGGCACATGCTGGTCAGCGGTTCACGATGAAGCACCATTTCATTCAAACAAAGAGCTTCCCATACCAGCTTGTCCTGTTGCCACACTTCAACCGTCAGCATGGCTCGCTCTTCTAGCTGAAATGAACCAGCCAAAACCTGTTCAATGGCCTGGGGCAACTGATTAAGGTACGTTTCTGTCAAAAACCCCATGTGCCCTGTATTAACAGTCAGCAGAGGAATATCGACAGGAGCAAGCTGACGGCAGGCAGACAGCACCGTACCGTCACCACCCAGCACAATCGCAAACTCCATATCAGAGTCAAAGTGGGGAGGAGTGAGACTTTCGATCGGCGTGTGGCAAATTGGTCGCTCAGGGCTGGAGTAGCCAAGAATGCCGCCAATTCCCGTTGCCACGTGAGTATCCCAACCGTCCGCCTTGAGACGAGTTGCTAAGTCTTGAGCGGCTCGGCAAGCAATAGGTTTAACGTCGTTGTAGATAATGCCAGCTTTCGGCACATTCAGCGTCCGCAGGTCGATTTACTGAAAGATACAATAGCACTTCTATGCCTTGCTATTGTATCGAAGGGGGTAGATTCTTGAGAACAAAAGCTGCACAGCAGCTCTCTTAGAACTTCCTTGGATTGGCAAAAAGAGCTAGAAGGGAAACTTCTTCTTTCTGGACTTGCCGCTCTCATAATTCAGTTCCTTTAGTTTTCTCATAATACGACTAAAGTACTCTTGCAAATACTCTTCCAGCGTCGTTGTTTCCTTTGGATCAATCTGGAAGACCTCATAGACTTCCTCCATGGGGGCATCCAGAGGTTTACCGGTAGCAACAACTTCCGTAAAAGCCAGCCGATCGGCTAGATTTTGTCCCCACTGGAAAAAGCGAGCCACGCGCCGTACACCTCGCAGTAGGCCAAGCGGCATTTGAGAAATCTTAGCGGTCTGCCCAGATAATCGTTCGCATAGACGAATAATTTCGTACGCTGTCCAAGCACGTGTGCCAACAAGAGGAAATGAGCGATTTTCAGTCTCAGGAATTGAGAGCGCCTTAACCGCAAACTTGGCAATATCCTGAGTGTTCATATAAGCCGTAGGTGCTGTCTCACCTGTGACCCACACCGCCTGATTCTCCAGGATAGGAATTGCATACTGACCAATCAACCCCTGAAGGAAACCACAGGGCTTGAGAATCGTATATTTGAGACCCGATTCAGCCAAGAAGTCCTCAGTGCAGTGCTTGATATCCATCAGCGGCACATCTGGAAACTTCTCAGAATTGAGGATTGAGATGAAGACAAAGCGCTCAACCTTCGCTTCAGATGCAGCTTGGATTAAATTAACTTTGCCCTCCCAATCAACCTGACGAATGGAGAGGGAATCTGTTGGTCGAGCTGTTGCAGCATCAATTACAGCCGTCACGCCTTCAAATGCAGGTGGGAGGGTTTCAGGCTGGCAGAGGTCAGCTTTAACCAACTCTGCGCCCCATTCCCGGAGGAACGCGGCTCGGCGAAAACTTCGCACGAGACAGCGCACCTGATATCCCTCATCAAGAGCATGACGGGCAATTTGCCTTCCTAATGTGCCAGTCGCACCAACGATTAGTAAAGTCATGAGGGATAAAGATGTTTTCTAAACGTAAACTTTTGATAAGATTTTATCAGAAAGCAGCGGCAAACTTCTCATAAAATTGCCGGAATTTGAAAAATTTGTTTACGACCTCTACCACTATTCGGTACAGAGCGACCTGTTGAGGGTTAGCACCTGCTGCCAAGTTGCTCCTGTAGCAGTCGCCACATCAGTTAAGACATTAAGAAACAAAGAAAGCTCTTGAAGCCTGAGGTTGGCGAGGTTGAACCTCAACTGACCGCAGTCTGTCAAGAGCTTTCTGCGTACGTGCAAGTGCTGTTAATTAGAAGGATTACCCTATTTATTCTTCGCCACCCTGGAGTCGCAGCATTAGGAAACCGACTCCTAGCCCAACCAAAATCAGCGTGAATGATAGAATTGCCGCGTTAAAAATTTCTCCGCCCATCGGTTTAAAGATTCTCCTTGTTTAGTGGTCATTAACTTAGCGATTTATGAGTGGTGCAAGACCCTCAACCCTTTTAGTACTCTGATTTTTGATTTGCTGCTAAGTTCCGTCGCTAAGTATTTTAGAACAGTTTGATCCCCTTATTGGAATGCACCTTGCGGATCGCGGTTATTCCTTAGTCGATGAGTTGCCTGCTGCAGGTTCTGGAGGAGGTGGACTCTTGGGAGGTGCAGGTATAGCAGGCTCTGGCGGTGGCGCAACGGGTGCGGGAGCCGTCGGTGGTGGTGGCTCAACAGCAGCAGGCGCAACCGGTGCAGGGGCCGTTGGCGGCATTGGAATCGGCTCAGGTTCAGCAGGGGCAGGAGGGGCAGGAATAGGTGAAGCAGGAGGATCGTCGTTACCATCGGATGGAGCCGGAGGTTCAGTAGGTGGCTCACTGGCTGGTTCAGGTGTTCTAGGTGGAGCTTTGGGCGTACTGCGATCGCGTTCTGGCGTTGGCACTTTGTCCCGATTAGAACTGCCGCTGCGCTGGGATGAGGAACCAGAAGAGCGACTGCGATCGCGTTCTTCACCCCCACCGGAATAGCCAGAAGACTCTGACTCATCCTCATCGCTCGACGAGTAGGAACGGCTGCGACTCGGCGTGTCGTCATCGTCATCATCGTCGCTGCTGCTAGAACTCGCTTTTGCCGCTGTTACCCGACCGGGCTTGACGGGCTGAGCCTCAATCGTGCCTTCGCGGTTCAGGTTAGGACGTTCAGGGAAATCTTCTACTTCCATGCCGTCAACAACATCCCGCATAAACAGCCGCCAGGTCGCTGCTGCCGTGCTGCTAGCGCCCCAGGTGGGACTGCTGTCGTCATTACCCAGCCACACGCCTGTCACAACTTGAGGGATGTAGCCAACAAACCATAGATCTCGATTGCGCTCAGACGTACCGGTTTTACCGGCAACGGGGCGATCAATTGCGGCTCGGCTACCCGTACCGCCCTGCACAACCCCTTGCAGCATCCAGGTGACGATTGCCGCTGATTCAGCATCAACGGCTCGCTCTGGCTTCAATTCGTCAGAAGCATCGTAAATCACGTCGCCATAGCGATTGTAAATCTTCAAAATTGCCCGAGGATTGTGGTGCATACCTTCCGCCGCCAGGGTGCCATAGGCCCCAGTCAGCTCCAGTAAAGTAACCTCCGACGCACCCAGAGCCAGCGAGTAGGTTGGCAGCAGCTCAGATTCAACGCCCATTCGGTTGGCCATGTCGATGACGGTTTGAAAGCCAACATCGACTAGAACCTTAACGGCCACGATGTTTACTGATTTGGTTAGGGCTTCCCGCATTGAGACGTTGCCGCTGTAGCTGCCGCCATAGTTTTTCGGTTCATAGCCGTCTACAACATACTTAGCGTCGGCGTAAGTTTTGTAGGGGGAAAAGCCAGCTGCGATCGCAGTTGTATAAACAAAAGCTTTGAACGTCGAACCCGGTTGGCGCTGGGCTTGGGTGGCGCGGTTGAACTGGCTGTCACCAAACTCGGTGCCACCGGCTAGGGCTTTAATCTGCCCGTTACGCGGATCAATCGAAACTAAAGCGGCCTGTTCAAAACGTTGTCCGCCTCCCCAACGATCAACGGCTTCCTTCACGACTTCTTCCGCCTTCTGCTGCCAGACCGGATTCATGGTCGTTTCGACAGTCAGACCACCCACCTCAATCTCTTCAGGAGAGAGAATTTCGTTTAGCTGCTGCTGGACATAAGAGGTGAAGTACGGGTGGGAGCTATAGAGATTTTTAGGCGCACTAGGGTTGAGGTCAAGCGGAGACGCAACAGCCTGATCTGCCTCTGCGGCTGAGATAAAGCCATCTGCTTCCATCCGGCGCAAGACTAAGTTACGCCGCGTTAGAGCTGCGTCCGGATTGACCATCGGCGAATATTCGCTGGGTGCTGGTGCTAAGCCTGCAATCATCGCCATTTCAGGCAAGGTAAGCTGATCGACTGGCTTGCTGAAGTAGACCCAAGCAGCATCAGCCACGCCGTAGGCTCCCGATCCTAAATACACCAGATTAAGATAGCGCTCTAGAATACTGGCTTTGCTCAGATCACGCTCAATCTTGCGAGCTAGCATCACTTCTCGCAGTTTCCGCTCATAGGTGCGATCCTGATCGAGAAAGACAATCCGAGCCAGCTGCTGCGTGATGGTGCTCGCACCTTCAACCACCTCACGCTCTCGTAGGTTGGCATAAGCAGCACGGGCAATACCTTGAAAATCTATGCCTCTATGGTCATAAAAACGGCGATCTTCCGATGCAATAAATGCCTGTGCCATCTGTTCAGGCATATTGTCGAAGGTGACCTTATCGCGGGTAGCCGGACCAATGTACTGCAAGACCGAACCGTCTGCAGCCTTAATCGTCATCGTGCCATCGCGAGCGTAGCTATTGACTTCCGCGACATCAGGCAGATTGGCTTCAAGCGTGGAAACGTAGCGGTAGGCTTGAGTGCTTGAGCTGGTCACTACAGCTCCCATCGCCATCAAAATCCACAGTCCCCAGCGCTGATAAATTGGCTTGCGGGGTCGCAAGAAGCGGCGACCATCCCGACGCCTCTTACCAGAGGGAAAATTACCAGCGGGAACATTAACTGTGTTCTCTGTGTCCTCAGCAGAAGCAGCTGATGAATCAACGGACTTTGGCCGTGCAGGCGTCATGGAGGATTCCATCGCCTGATGAGCGTCGTTTGTTGATGAGGATGAGTTCCTCAAGCGTGAAATAAAATTTGCCACGTTATCGCCTCACACGCCATCAAAAACACCACGATCTAAAACAGGGTAAACCTGCTAAATCATTTCATCAATGAGTCTCATCAATGAAAAAACGAATCAAATTCATCTCGGGATCACGTACCTTTATAGGACTTTATACGCAGAAAGACCAATTTGGCTACTTTTTAAATTAAATTGCGATCGCACTACAGCTCAACAATTTATCCAGATTCCTTGAAAAACAAAGTGTTTCCCCTTTGTTTTGAGAAAAAGAAAAATTCAAAGTTGACAATGAACTTTGCGGACTACTCTTAGATTTCTTTTAGATTTTTAAATTTCGTTTCGAGCTGCTCTTAGAGTTCTATGTATAGGGTTCCAGAATGGATGGTTCTTCTTAAAAGGCATGATGTCAGTCAGTTAGTAAGCTCACCTCACAACAAGCATCATTAGCAGCGTCATTATTTGAATGCACTATCCTCAAATGTTCGAAAGAGTTGTGAAAAGTAAATCCACTCTACTTCTCACAACTCTTTTAGGATGCTTTAGGAGACTGCTGAATTTGCTACATTGATTTGGAAAATACTAGCGCTCAGTAGCAGAAATTTAAACAGCACTGGGATACTAGACACCTGCATGTCCAAGTGCTAAAGCAGTGACCAACATGCCAAAAACGAGAAATGGCTGAGCGCTAGCCTGATATTTCACGTCGTTTTCTAGCGGATCGCGGAGAAAATACATGTCTTGGAACGTAATTTGAGGAATGACCAGCAAAATCAGCAGCACTGCATAGAGATTTTGCTGAATATTCATCAAATAGCCTGCAATTCCCAGTTGAAAAATATCGATCATCAGCACGCAAATCCAAGCCGCTGTGCCGATACCAAACATTACAGGCAGAGACTTGAGCCCCAATTGGCGATCGCCTTCAACGCTCTTGAAGTCGTTGACGACCGCAATCCCTAGACCCGCGAAGCTGTAAATCAGCGTCAGTACCACAATCGTGGGATTCAAATCGCCAAAGAGTGCATGACCCGCCCACCAGGGTAGAGCAATATAGCTGGCACCGAGAGCATAGTTACCCAACCAGCCGTTCTGCTTCAGCTTCAGCGGTGGAGCCGAGTAAATATAGGAGATGAACGAACCACCAATGGCCAAAACGGTGATCGTCGGAAACTCATGACCCGCCCACGTATCTAAGCCATAGGCCAAGGCGATACCTGCAACCAGCAGGACTAAAATTTGGGTGACAACCTGCGGAATAGAAATCGCGCCGGAGGGAATGGGACGATAGGGTTCGTTGATCGCATCAATTTCGCGATCGTAAAAGTCGTTGAGCGTTTGGGTGTAGCCCGTGAGCAGTGGCCCGGATAGCAACATACAGGCTGCCGCAATCAGGACATACTCAAATTTCCAAACGTATCCGCCGGAAGAAGCTGCACCGCAGACTACACCCCAAATCAGAGGAATCCAGGTGATCGGCTTCATCAACTGCAGGCGAATTTTCCAGATGGAGGTTTCGCCCGGTTCAGCCCCTTTCATACCCAGCATCTGACGAGTTTTGCTGCCCCGCTTAGCCGTTGCCTCAGTGGTTGCAGCAGTCGTCGATTCGGGGGTGACAGTAGAGGTGGACTCTTGAGAACGTTCAGGAGTATTGGATTCAGTCATAGCGCCTAACTGCCTAGCAGCAATTCAATCTTAGAACGATGGTGATGATATTTAGGTCATGCTTTTATAGGGTATGGCATAGCTACTACCCTACAAAAACGGATAAACCCGTGATTTCTGATGAACTAGAACGAAATAATTAAGTAGCCATCTTGGAATTTGGCTCCAGTGACTTGGCGACCACTGAGTCCATCAGGTAGCCACAAATTGCGGCGCTGATCGCCAGCCTCGATGGTCACTTCTGGCCCGTACTGGGTCAACTTGACCTGTCGCTTATCGAAACTGGGCAAGAACAGCCGCACCTGCTTGCTGGCCGTATCAATCGTTACTGGCTTAGGTGCTTGTGCCGCTTTGGAAAAGTCGGGTAGGGCACTGATCAGCAGCTGCCAGTCCGCATCAGCTTGGGTGGGGATGGCGCTGATAGGCAGGGGAGCAAAGGGAGCACTGTCAATTTCAGCACTGCTGGATTGGTTGAGCAGGACGCCGCCCACCGTCAAGCCTACCTGCTGAGCACTGCCCCACAAATAAGCCGCAGTTGCGATCGCAACTGGATCGTCGGTCGTTACCAAATACGCAGCGACGCGATTGGGATCAGTAACTGCTTTTTTGCCGTCATCCAGGATGTTGTTCATCTCGTTGGTCGGCTGCTGGTTGAAGATATCGTTGCCCGACCAGTTGACGTTCAGCACCGCACTGCTAACAGGTTGAATAAACGGAGAGAGCGATCTCCAAAATTCCGATTCTGTGAACACTTTACGGAAGCGACGCACATACCAGCTCAGAATTTCGGGCATCCCCAACATGCGCAGCGTGGCCTGATCGCCCGCTCCGTCGTACACAATTACGTCGTAGCGCTTGCTGGCATCGTATTCCCGCAGCGCATTGAGGGCGAGCGCGCTATCCATACCGGGCAGCACCCCAAGTTCCTGGCCGTAGACCTCTTTGAAGAACGGCGTTTTGACGTATTGAGCTTCTAGCTTCTTGACTTCTTCCCAACTGCGCTCCAGCAGCGTGGCCGAGCGGAACTGCACGGCCTGTAGATTCGGTTCTACCTCTTGTGGATCAACGCCTAGCTCAGTGTTGAGCATCAGCCCTAATCCGGGACCAGCGCTTTGACTGGCCAGGAGAACCCGTTTTCCCTGCTGGGCAAAATGTTTGGCCGCTGCGATCGCAAGTGTGGTGCGTCCGGTGCCGCCTTTTCCCAAGAATGTCAGAATAAAAGCCATAACTTAATTCAATATGTGACCTGATAGGGATCGCTGCCGATACAGCGCTTCTCATACGGGTGAGTCACAAGCCTGTTTTTTGCCTTCAACAAGAAGCATGCTCATGAATCTCACTCGGTTGAGAGCTGCAGTATTTGTACCCAATAAAAAATCGGCAAGGATGGAGCCTCAGCAAAATCGCTTGCCTCAACTTCTACCTTGCCGTGAATTAAAGGGCAAAGCAACTAGCCGATGGTTAGACAGACGCTAACTCATCCTCAAAAAACCAAGTCGTGAACTTATCGTCGAATTGAACGATAACCCCAATTTCTTTGCCATCCAAAACCCGATAGTCCCGGATCATGCCGGTTTGTCCTAGGCGATTGATGATATCTTGCGAAACCCGATCCCGAAGGCGACAAACTTTTACTTTCTGACCAATTTCCATGACTGCGTTTTATGAAATAAACCTGCGTAATCTCGTCGTTCTGTAAAACTCAGTGCTTGTAAAAGTTCCAGAACTTTCGAGAGTATACCGTAATGGGTATCCCTTATTGAATGTCTCTACCGCTATTTATGCGCAGATTGCTGAACCATTGAATCGCAGGTCAAGGCTTTGGCACAGCATCCACTTGGGTTTACAAGCTTGCTTGGGCATTGCTGATTTTAGGAATGAATTGGGATGTAGGAGCAGTGTCCCTGCATCCCAATTCATCCCCAGATTAAGCAACCCCTGCTGATATTTGTACGGGTTTGCTGAAATTAGAAGGTTAATGCGGTGCGCAATACGCCCACCACCGCCGTGTCGTTACCGCTGTAGCCCTCGGGATTAAAGATGGCAAATACACCCGGCGTTAGAGTGATGTTATCCGATACGCGGAAACTAATATATCCTTCCAAGTGATAAGGTTCAGCGTCCTCCGGGTTAAATGCGACACCACCGATGCTGTCCCGATGCAGGGGTTGTCCAAACAGAATGCCAGCACTACTGCCTTCATCGAAAATGTCTTGCAGATGCAATCCGACCATCCAATTGATAAAGTTGGTACTTGCATCAACATCGACCAAATCAGCGAAAATATAAGCGCCCGAGGCCACAAACGAGACGTCATCTAAAAAGCGCCAGTTGAGCGTCGCGCCCAGCGAGTTGAGCTGAATCCCTTCATTCGCGATCGCTAAGACGGGATTTCCTCCCACCGCTGCGAGTTGGGCGGCATTGGGATCGAACAAGATGGAACCGATGTCAGAACTGCTTAGGCCCGTACCCAGAATATTGATCTGGTGATAGCTATGGGCGTAGTTCAGGCCAAATTGCAGACGATCGGATGGCGTGAGGGTTAGCTGGGCGGCGGCTACATAGCTCCCACCAAATAAGCCTGCACCCAATGGTGTGCCACCCGTCAGCCCTTGGTTACTGGTAAGGGGTGCATTGACACTGCCATAGAGTGCCGTCAGATTGACTGAATCGGCAATATTCCAGATAAATCCGCCCGCAGAGGCCAGTCCCGTTCCGGATGTGCCGCCCGATACGCGAACTGCTGCATTGTAGGGGGCAAAGCGGGAAAGCGCGCCCTGTGTGTCATTGGCAAAGGGGCTAACTGCGGGAAAGGCGTCCGTTACTTCAGCATTTGTCCCAACAAAAAACGTGACATCATCCAAGAAGCTGGGAAAGACATAAAGCAGCTTGTACAGACGCAGATCGTTAGGGTTGAGGGGAGTCAGGGTCTGAGGATTGGTGCCTGGAAACTGCGGCTCGAACCCAAGGCGGACTGTACTTGCGTTCAGCGAGAGCGGATCGGAATAGCCCAGCGTGCCCTGGATGCTATTGGGATCCCCGAGGAAATTGTAAGCCTGTAAGCCCGTAATTAGCAGATCCTGTCCGGTGAAGCTAGTTGTCAAATTCAAACGCAACCGATAGTTCAGTCCAACCTGAGTATCATTGCTGGGTATGCCGCCAGTGTTGCTGAGAATTCCAGGTGTGGCCTCAGGTTCTCCGGCACCGGGATAGGCTCCCGTTGCGCCAGCCAGCCCTAAGATGAGTTGTCCACTCAATTGAGTGGTGGTTGAGAATTGATTCGCTTCAACTTCAGCAACTCGCGTTTCCAGCGCATCTACCCGTCCCCGTATGGTCGCCAGTTCCGCTGCGAATTGCTCTTGTAGTGCCCGAATAGTATCGAGGTCTGTGTCTGTAACTCCACCCGTACCCGTAATTTCGAGAATCCGATCTAAACAAGCATTGAGACCTGCCGCAAACTCATACCGAGTTAAGCTGCGATCGCCCCGATAGGTTCCGTCTGGGTATCCGGCAATGCAGCCATAACGCTCGACCAGAGATTGCAAGGCTTGAAATGCCCAATCCGTAGGCTGAACATCTGAAAGCTGGGAGACTGACGTGACCTGTGCCATTGGGTCAGTCGGAGAACTCTCCATCGCGGTGGCTTGGGGTTCTGTTGATCCAGAGGGCTGAGGAATTGCCGAATCAATCCTTTCTGGCAATGCTGGCAATTCCGCAATCTGTTGCTGAGAAATGGAATCCGGTTGTGGCCGAGCTTCAGACGGTAATGCCGCTTTTTCGCCCCCTTCTCTGATGCTGATCTGGTCGTTTAGGGCATTGAGATTGGCATTTGAATTAAGGTGTTGTTCGAATAAGCTATCTGCTGTAGTTGTCGGTAACGCATCTAGACTCGCATGAGTCGGAATTAGCTCTTCTCGATAAGCTATCTGGGTGTCTTTAGCGAGGGCTTCATTTGCCCATACAACATTTAGTAACGAATATGCGATCGCAATTTGCCAGCGACAGAATCGTAAATCCTTGAACACAGTCAATCCTCACACAACAGCAGTAAATTTGGAACACAACTGATCTGGGACACAACTGTTGATACAGTCATTGATACAGCCGTGTATCCAGACCAATTCAATACAGAGCTCTACGACACTTTCATGACACACGAGCACAAAAAACACGACAGGATTTGCTCCCACTTCAAGTCATAAAGTGGAACAGTTTGCTGTAATTTGTGCCGGGTAATAGTTGATGTCTAGGTTGACAATTAACTGCCCAAGACGTGCCTGAATTGTCAGACTAGCTAATGTCGATTAGGCAATCGGCTGCCTCTTGTTTGATTAGCTATCTTTAGCTAACTTCTCTCTGTTGAAGCTGATGCTATCATGCAGTCTTATAAGTTCATTTTTAGATTATTAAATCCAATGATTTGTTTTTGTGATTTATAAATTTATTTCGTGGATATGAATAGATTGAGGTTTTGTGTGTTGTTCAGCGTTTAGAGGTGAGGGGCTGTAGAGGCTGTAAAGGAGTTAGCCGTTAATGAAATCGTAGGGGCGAATGGTAATTCGCCCATTAGATAGCTGTAGGGGAGTTAGGCCGTTAATGAAATCGGTAGGGGCGAATGGCATTCGCCCTAGTGTCATGTGTTCGGTAGGGGGGGAATGCCATCGCTCTAATGGTTTTGTACGAATGGCGTTCCCGTTAGATAGCGCAGGGGCGGGTGCAGAGCAAAACTGTAGCGAATGTATCAATCTTTAGTTTTAATAAAGATCTACGTTTTTGGCAGAGAACGCGGTAGATATAGAACATACAGATGAGTACACACCTTCCTAATGGTTCAGTGAGTCTATGCATAGTCTGTTTGGGTGCGGTAACTAGATCGCAACCTGAAACGAGCCTAGATAACAAGCTTAGACTGTCTGTAGATATTGCTGGATGATAATCCCTGACTTCGGTTAGGGATATTTTTTGTGTCGATGCAGCGGTACTAGAGTGGTCTACTTTAGCCTAGCGCTGTCTCAAGTCTGTCTCAGATTTGGTAACGGAACTCTGACATCCTGAATGAGTCGATAGAGTTGGGATAGTTAAACGCTGGAGTTGATTGTGAATCAGTTGGACTCCTATTAAGGTTTGGGTTATCTATGACTCTTCGTAATTCTCTGCATCACATTTTGGGTTCCTACCGCTCATCGCAACGCTTAGCCTCAACGCTACTGCTGGGCGGCTTTTTAACATTGAGTGTGGGTGAACAGGCTGGTTTTGCGGCTGTGCGATCGCACTTAACAGATACAGCGACACGGCCTGAGCTGATTGCTAAAGGGCGAGGCTTTCCCATGTCACAGCGCAATCGCATGATTCCAGCCAGCCTAGAAGCACAAATTAAAGCTCGAATCCGGGCAGAATACGACATCAATCCGTCGCGGCTGCGGGTCAGTGAAGCCGAGCGCGAAACCTGGTCAGATAGTTGCTTAGGCTTAGGCGGTCCGGCTGAAATCTGCGCCTTTGTCATGACGCCAGGGTGGCGGGTGACGATGACCGCTGGGGACAGTACATGGATTTATCGCACCGATGAGTCCGGTAATTCAATCCGGCTGGAATCAACCACGTTTAATGAGACCCCCAATAGTTCGGATCGTCCGAATGGTCGTTTGCCGAATCAGGTTGAGCGGCGAGTCTATGAGTATGTCGCGCGGGAAGCGGGTACTTCGCGCCTACGCATCACCAATTCCAGTGCGGAAGAGTGGCCGGACATGTGTTTGGGCGTTCCCAATCCGGTTGAACTCTGTGCTCCAGCGGTTACTCCCGGTTGGCGCGTAACTGTGACCGATGGGGATGAAGAGTGGACGGTACGCACCAATGCCAACGCAACTGAAATTCGCCTAGAGCCGGAAGTCGTCAACTCTGGCTTACCGGATAGCATCCGCGATCGCATTTTCGAGCGAGTTTATTCTGAGAATGATGTGATCGCTGTCCAGGTGGTTGATGCTAGTCAGGAAACCTGGAGCGATAGCTGTTTGGGTTTGGGTCAACCTTATGAAGGCTGTTTACAGGCACTGGTTCCGGGTTGGCGAGTTGAAGTTACCGATGGCCAACGCACGTGGATTTATCGGACAGATGAAACAGGTGACAGTATCCGCTTGGAAGAGCAAACTGCCACAAGTCAGCTCCCAGAAATGGTTGAGACGCGGGTGCTGGAAGCTGCCGCTGCCGAAACGGATCAGCCAGTCAGCCAGTTCACCATTACTGACTTCACCTCTCGGACCTGGGACGGCTGTATGGGAGTGGCTAGCCCAATGACGGCCTGTACGATGATCGCGATTTCAGGCTGGCAGGTCGTCATCACCGATCAGACTCAAACGTGGATATACCATACCAATTTTGATGGAACTGACATTCGGCTAAATGACATCGTTGGTGTTGAACAAGCCGATGTCACGATTCAAATCATGCCCGATGCCTCTCTCCCGCGACCGATTGAAGAAGAAATCTTTCGAGTCAGCATGAGCGGTGGCTTTGCCGGTATGGATACCGCAACCGTTCTACTCGCAGATGGTCGCGTTATTCAGTACACCGCTGGCCCCAACCAGCCTGAAACCCGTACTGTTTTGACTCAGGTTTCGCCCGCTGCGATCGCACAATTTCAGGATATCGTCGCGTCCCACCAGCTCAATCGCTTTCATCGTCTGAACTACCAGCCAACTCACAGCGTTGCGGATACGTTCACGGTGACGGTTTCCACCGCAATGGGTGGCGTGACCCAATACGATGATTCTATTGCTGGCCAACTGCCCGACGATTTGCAGGCCATTATGCAGGCTTGGCAGAATTTGACGACAGCAACACGCTAATTCTCCTTGCTAGTGATGCCGATTTAACGCCACAAGCTGGAGGGTTCTGAACCCTCCAGCTTGTGGCGTATTTGGTTGATATTGGCTTTTAACCAGGCTTATTATGCTGCGATCGCACGTAGCTGATTCGCCAACCAGTTTGCTGCTTCCAAGGGAATGAGATGACCCACTTGCTGAGTTGTAATCAGATCGGCATCAGGTAGGATATCCAGCACATCGCTTTGAATCGTGTCAAACGGAATCACCGGGTCATCTTCAGAGGCAATCACGGTCAAGGGTACAGAAGTCTTTGCCACCTGATCGGCAATGGAATGATTCATGCCGTCTAGCAGCCACCAGCGCCAAGCGGAGTTGTCTACCGTCACGTGGGTTTGGATTGCGAGTTCATGCTGATCAGAGCGAAGAGACTGCTGTGTTGCATTCGTAACCGTTGTTTTGGCGTTGTCTCGGCTGGGGTGATTGTTGAGCAACCGCTCTTTTTCTTCGGCAGGCATCGGTTCCTGCGTCGGGGGTGAGGGGGCAACGAGGATGATTTGGGAGGGCGTGAGATCGCAACTTGCTGCAATTTGCAGCGCAATTTTGCCGCCCATTGAATGGCCTATAAGAATGTAGTCCTCAATCTCCAGCCGAGCCAGTTCCTGGCAAACATCATCGGCATATGCTTGGAGGGACGGTTGATCGAATGCAGCTCGACCACCAAATCCCGGCAGGTAAATGGCAACACAGCGATAGTCCGGTAGCTGTTCGGCTACCCACTGCCAGCTCGTGGCTGCTCCACCAAAATAGTGCAGGAACACCAGCGTTTTAGGAGTGCTGTCTTGTTTGTTATTCGTCCATTCGACGGTGGATGAAGTTTGAACTCCAGTTGTCATATTTTCCTTAACGTGCGGTAGTGAATTGCGATATGCAGGGTTGCAGGGTACAAATGCAGGGTGCGATCGCAACTCGATTTTTCTCTTCCGCATCATAAAAGGGCGACTGGATTTGAGGCTCTGTCGAAAGTAGGGATAGTGATTCTCACAAAAAACCGAGGAGGTGACTGACCACTGTGGCACGGCGGTCAAGTCACCTCTTCCGGTTTTCGATCTGCGTCGTGCGAAATCCTGCGAGATGCAAGTATGTTTACTTATTATTTTGCTCTGCTGATTGCTGAGCCAGAAATCGCTTCATCTCTCGCATGGTCTGATAAATCTCCGGCAGCTTTGTGTAGGCAATGATCACTCTGCGCCACATTTTATTGGGCATGGCGGGCGCACCGGACACAATCGACTTCGCTTCGGTAATGTCCTTATGTAAACCCGATTGAGCCGTGATCATCACCCCATCGGCGACGGTCACATCATTACTGACTCCAACCTGTCCACCAATGAAGACACCGTTACCAATGGTGACGCGACCGGATAAACCCACCAGGGACGACATGGCGCAGCTTTGGCCAATTTTGCAGCCGTGACCAATCTGCACCAGGTTATCCAGCTTGGTATTGCGACCAATCCGGGTTTCACCGACCGCAGGCCGATCAATCGTCGTGTTGCAGCCGATTTCCACATTATCTTCCAGCACCACATAGCCCGACTGGTGCATCTTGACCAGTCCCTGAGGAGAGGGCACAAAGCCGAACCCTTCGGAACCGACGACTGCACCCGCGTGAATTACGCAGTCTGCCCCGATTTGGCTGCGTTCTTGAATCACGCAGTTGGCATGGAGCACAGTGCGATCGCCAATTTGGGCATCGGGATAAACCGTCACGTTGGGGTGAATACACACGCTATCACCAATCACGGCTCTGGGCTGAATCACAGCGTGAGGGCCAATGTAAACATTCTTGCCAATGGTCGCTGTGGGATGAATGACTGCGGAAGGATGAATTTCTGGCTCTGGCTGATAGGGCTGGTAGAAGCAGGCAATGGTGTGAGCAAACATCAGACGCGGATCGGCGACCGTCAGCCAAGCGATACCGCGTTCAGTGGCCTGGGTTAATAACGCTTCATTTTGGGGCAGAATAAGAGCGCTCGCTGTGGTTGTCCCCACACATTTGGCGTATTTCTCCCCTTCGATATAGCTGATGGTGCCCGCTACGGCCTCACTGACTGCTGCCACACCCTGAAGTTCAGGATCGAGATTGGCATCCTGTGCAAGGCTGCTGTGCTGCACGTCAACGCCGAGAGATTGAACCAGTTCGCTAAATTTCATCCTGTCTGCATATCTGCAATTTGACAGACATCAGCATAGCCCATTGGGCCTGCCGTAGTGATTAGGTGATGATTTTTCGTTGTATAACCCTTGTCTGAATAACGAAAAATCATGGGTCTTACAGCAGCGCAGTTCCAGGGTTGAGGGTTGAGTAAGAGGGTTGAGGTGGATGGGTGAATGGATGAATGGGTGACCGAATATGCTGCTTCATTGCTTTCTATACCTTCCGACTCCTCACTCCTTACTCCTCTCGCCTCACATTTTGGTTCTAGCAGATTTACCATAAGTTAAGCTAATACACCAAAAACGATATTTGTGTCGCAACTTATATTACGGGCTGTTAATATTGAAGATATATTTCAAAACGCCAAGTTTGGTAAAGCACCATGACCTTCGCTACGGCATCTAATTACGAGCAACACTACGCACCTTCCCAGCGGATGAAGTGGTTTCTACAGCCGGGAATAGTTGTATTCTGCGACTTTGATGGCCCCATCGTTGATGTGTCGGAGCGCTACTACCAAACCTATCGGCTGAGCTTAGCTGAAACGTTTGCTCAGTATTTGACTAGAGGTGAACGGCTCCAGCTTTCGCTGCTGACGAAGGAACAGTTTTGGCAACTGAAGTGCGATCGCACACCCGATATTGAAATTGCAGCTCAGTCCGGTCTACAGGGAGAGCAAATTGACCTGTTTTTGCAGCAAGTGCAGCAGATTGTCAATCGGCCTGCACTACTGCATCAGGATGACATTCAGCCAGGTGTACGCTGGGCGCTCTCCCACCTCTGCAATCGCGGCATCCAGGTCGTTCTGGTAACGCTACGTCAGCAGCAGCAGGTGGAATCCATCGTTCAAGCTGCCGGACTGGCCCCTGCATTCAGCGGTATCTTTGGAGCACAGGATGATCAGGCGGCCTATCAGAATCATGCTGATCATAAAACAGCGCTTTTGCAAAATGCGATCGCACATGCCCAGCGTCAGGGTTGGCGTCTGGGCTGGATGATTGGCGATACGGAAGCAGATGTGCTGGCCGGACAAGCATTGAACATTCCAACGGTTTCGCTCACCTGCGGCATCCGCAGTCGCCTGTATTTGGAGCAGTTCCAGCCAGATTTAATTCATCAGAATTTGCTATCTGCCGTTCACTATCTGCTGGGCTATCGAATTCGAACTGCGATGCCTGCACTGTCTTACGCTGGTTAGTCGTGTGATTCAATATTTTTTGTTGGGTCAAGGCTCAGCCTTGCCCAACAAAAAATATTGAATTAGTTAGAAGCTGTGAAAAGTTTCAAAGCGAATCTGCTGGGGACAGGCTCCAAGTGCGATCGCACAATGCTGTAGTTCAATCGTGCGTCGATTGACCGCACAGATATCAATATCAAACTGTGCCAAATCAAGTTCGGCTTGCGTCAGCACGTCTTCCGGTGTTTGCTGAAAAATGGGTACATACTGAAACTGTGGCCAGATTTGGCTGAGAGCCTGTAGCTCATCCCAATAGGGAAGCTGATCGGTCGTTTCCGGATTCGCTTGAATCAGCCAGACCGGATGGGGGAATTTCGTTTCGTAGAGCCAGTCAAGCTGACTTTTAATCGGAGCGATCCCAGATCCTTCTGCCAAATACAGTCGAGGGCGAATGGGCGGTCGATCCAGCGTCAGCAGACCGTAGGGGCCACGCGCTGCAATCGTGCCGCCCACGGGAATGTCTTGCAGATAAGCCGAACTCCAGCCCACCCGCGAGACGCAAAGTTCTACCTCGGGGCAGTTCGAGGGCGACGATGACATGGAATAAATTTTGCTGAACTGGCGACCCTCTCGCTCAAATTTGGGCCAAATCGCCTGTCCTGGCAGAAACGAAAAATCAGGCTGATCCAACCGCAGGCGAATCGCCTTAATCGTCGGCGTCAGCCAGCGAGATTCTAGCACCGTCGCGATGCAATCCATTGGCATCGTCGGGCGCAGCGTTTGAATAATTTCCATCATCACCTTTACCTGTGCATCGCAGGATGTAAGTGGCTAAGCAAGTGGTTAAGCAATCGGCAGGCGTTCTGACTCCAGAAAGGCTTGAGTTGGGAGCGATTTGTTTTGTGCAGAATGCACAAAACAAATCGCTCCTTCATTTCTGTCACAGCTGCGGCACAGCGCCGGATTTGCACCGGACTTTCCCTAGATAGCTTTTACGTTGATCCACATCGAGATCAAGCTGTCTGATTTGGGCTGATCCCCCAAATCACCGAGTAGCGCTTGGCTATTGTAGCGTGGCAGACACCGAATTAAGGCACAAGATGTAGGAATTTCTGCCATTTCATTACCCAAGGTTCGTTACACTGCGAATGGATATGGTTATCGCTCTGTTACTATTTCTGTTCACCTGCGGCATGTCTTCAACCCATCAGCATTTACATCTCTGTCGTGCGATCGCAGATCGTATCGCCAACCATGCGGATCAGCGGATTCCGTTTACAGACTACATGGACTTGGCGCTCTATCATCCGGATTATGGCTACTACGCCACGAATCAGGCGCAGATTGGTGTGGGAGGCGATTTTTTTACCTCACCGCACTTAGGAAAGGATTTTGGTGAGCTACTGGCAGAGCAATTAGTCGATATGTGGCAGGTGATGGGACAGCCACAGCCGTTTTCGCTGGTAGAAATGGGCGCAGGTCAAGGTTTACTGGCGGTTGATATTCTGCGGTATCTCAACGAGCGCCATCCAGAGTTTTTTGCCTGCATTGACTACGTCATTATCGAAAAAGCCGCCGGACTGATTGCCGACCAGCAGCGCCGACTGAAGCGGCTCATTGACCAGGGATTTCCGATTCGCTGGACGGACTGGCAGGCTCTGCCGTCTAACTCTATCGTTGGCTGCTGCTTTTCCAATGAGCTGGTGGATGCTTTTCCGGTACATCTGGTGACGATCAAGCAGGGTGAACTTCAGGAAATCTACGTCACGCTGGTGGATTTAGAGGCCGATATTCCGCAGTTCATTGAGATTGTGGGCGAACTCTCTACGCCGAAACTGCGCGAGTATTTTGAGCTGGTTGGGGTGCAGATTCCCACTGAGCGTTATCCAGAGGGCTTCCGCAGCGAGGTCAATTTGGCGGCACTGGACTGGATCGAAACCGTGTGCGATCGCATCCAGCAGGGCTATTTACTCACGATTGACTATGGCTATCCTGCTGACCGCTACTACAGTCCCTATCGCGATCAGGGCACGCTCCAGTGCTATTACCAGCACAGCCACCACGACGATCCCTACATTTACGTTGGTCAGCAGGATATTACGGCTCATGTGGACTTCACCGCGCTAGAAAATCAGGGCGAGCGCTGCGGTTTACACACCGTGGGCACGACTCAGCAAGCCATGTTTTTGATGGCATTGGGTCTAGGCGATCGGATTGCCAATTTGTCCAACATGGATGAAACCGACACCTACTCCCTACGCGAACTTTTACGGCGACGGCAAGCCCTACATGATTTAATGAATCCGATGGGACTAGGGAATTTTGGCGTTTTGGTGCAAAGTAAAGGCTTGAGCGCAGCCCAGCAGCAGCAGGCACTGAAGGGCCTGACGATTCCACCGTTGATGTAACTCAATTTAATGGTTGAGTAAAAGGTCGCGATGCCAACCTTTTACTCAACCATTAAATTGGTTTTGATGCAGAGAACAATATAACAATGCTAAGTAAAGAAAGCTTATTTGCCCTATCGCTGTTTCCCTATCTGGGGTTTCTCTGGTTTCTGACGCGGTCGGGTCAGACGCCGCGACTGGCGCTGATTGGATTTTATGGAACGCTCGTGTTCGTCGCTGTTACGATTCCGGCGGGGATTTATGCTCAGGTTGCCTTTGGTGAGCAGTTGGCTAATGTGGACTGGCTGCACGGTGGGGCTGAGGTTTTCTTAACGCTATCGAATATTTTGGTCGTCCTCGGTTTTCGGCAAGCGATTCAGCAAAAGCGGGGGAAAGTGGCTTCATCTAAAGTGGATCGGTCTACGGTGGGGTAGGTCTAGGGCGTGAGAGTGTGAGGCGTGAGGAGTAAAGCGATCAGGTGAAGGATTAATAGATTTAGATGAGTGAGTCAACGATTACGGTTATGGTTAAGCTGTTTGCGGCTTATCAGGAGGCGTATGGGATGCCTGAGCTGCAGATGGAACTGCCGCCGGGGACGACGGTTATGCAAGTGTGCGATCGCATTCTCACAGAACATCCCGAATTAGACAATCTACGAAAAATCACTCGGTTTGGCGTCAACTTACAGTTTGCTGAACCAGATACCGTTTTGCACAATGGAGATGAGGTGGTTCTAATTCCACCCGTCAGCGGCGGTTAAGTTGGAGTAGGCCTATGGATATCGGTCAGCATTGTCGCAGCTTAATTCAGCAAGCGTCTAGTTTTCATCCGCTCTATGGCGATCGCTTGGCCAATCACCTGCCGATGGTTCTGATTGCAATGCAGCAAATGGGAGCAGACGACACAGCTCTGACTCAGTATTACCGCGCCTATATCTCGAAGCTTCAGGGTGTTAATTCAGAAAAAAGCAGATTTACACAGGACTTTGTAGCCACAGAACATCTCGGCAATCGCGATCGCTTCAATGATTTTTCTGCCTTTTTTCATCAGGAAATCGCGAAATCAGGCAAATCAGCGGTTTTACAGGAATGGTTGCCGCTTTTAATGCCGGGGGTTGCGGCTTCTGCTTTTCATGCGCTAATTCGACTGGCATATGCGGTTGAGGCCGATCTTGATTCCGAAATTGCCATTGCGCTGGCTTATTGGGCTGCTGAGTTTCAGCCTCTGGGTTCTGTGGGGCAAACGACCAGCGAATCCATTATCGATATTGCGGTTCGTCTGGGGCCAATTGGAGCCGAGCATCAATTTCAGCCGGGCATTATTGTTGACCGGATGAATGAAATTAAAGAACTCAGCACCTTCCA
The DNA here is from genome assembly GCF_057732415.1 of Thainema salinarum CENA647. Taxonomy (NCBI): domain Bacteria; kingdom Bacillati; phylum Cyanobacteriota; class Cyanophyceae; order Leptolyngbyales; family Leptolyngbyaceae; genus Thainema; species Thainema salinarum. The sequence goes on along the minus strand of NZ_JBYJZJ010000022.1, from coordinate 2,764,238 downwards.
ATCAGCGATTTATCAGCCTGAACAGCTATGTTTAGACGATATCCGGCAGCTTTGTATTGCCGCTTATCTGCAAACGGGTGATTTTACGCTGCTCCATGCCGTAACGAGTACACACGCATTTCGGGTCATTTTGCCGTACCAATCCAATCCAGAATTGGCGCTGCGATATCACTGGCAGGCAATCTTGGTTGCCTATCTCAGTACAGGGTTGCTTCTCAATCCGGATAATCAGGATGCTCCGACACATCAGCAAGACTGGTCATCCTGTTTTACCAATGCGATCGCATCTCGAAATGATCATCAAATTAAGCTGACGTATACCTGCTGGCGCGAGTTCGAGCAATCTCACGCGGCCCAATATCTGCGAGCCGCTCATCAAGTTAACCATCGATAATTGTGAGAATTCTACTGGCCCAGATACGCTTCCAGTACTTCTTGGTTATTTTGAATTTCGGTTGGTGTGCCATCGGCTAGGTTGCGACCTTCTGCCAGCACCCAAACGCGATCGCACAATGACATGATCACATCCATATTGTGCTCGATCACTAAGAACGTTAGGCCCTGACGATTCCACTCAACAATGTGTTCGCAAATTTGCTTAATTAGGGTGGGGTTGACTCCGGCGGCGGGTTCATCCAGCAAAATCAGCTTGGGCTGCACCATCAGCGCCCGCGCAATTTCCAGCAGCTTGCGCTGCCCGCCAGAGAGTGCGCCTGCATAGTTTTGGGCCATGTGAGCTAGACCGACAGATTCTAGAATTTCTTGGGCGCGATCGCGCAGTTGGCGCTCTTCGGCCAAAATTTTGTTGGGCTGGAACATGGCTGTCCAGAAATGCTCGCCTGCCTGGTGTTGCGCCGCCAGCAGCATGTTTTCCAGCACCGACATACGCGACAGCACCCGCGCCACTTGGAAGGTGCGTACCATGCCCTTTTGGGCAATTTGATGGGACTGCAGGTTTTGAATTTGCCTACCGTCAAAGAGCACCGTACCCGAATCCGGCTGAATAAAGTTGGACAGCAGATTAAACAGCGTCGTTTTGCCCGCCCCATTTGGCCCAATCAAGCCCGTAATGCTGCCTTGGGGTACTTCAATTGTGGCCTGATCGACGGCGCGAATGCCGCCAAAGCTTTTGCTCAAATTGGTGGCCTGAAGCAGCAGCGGCGCAGATTGAATATCGGGCTGAGAATTGGAAGGTTGGGTATGGGTGTCTGCCATTGTCCAGTATTTTGTCGAAAATTCCCTTGATTGGTTGGGTTGGTCTAATCGGTTAGAAATCTCTGTATAGGCGAATGGCCATTCGCCCCTACGTAACGTCTACCCTATCTACACATTTTCTGTAAGTAATTAGACATAATTAAAAAACAGATTTCAAACCCTGCGCCGCCCGCTGCGCGGGCGGCGCAGGGTTTGTAGATTTTATATTTAATTATGCTCAACTACTTAGTAACAATTTATCGATTCAGCGATAGCTCGTCCTTATTGCCCAAGATACCCTGCGGTCGCAAAATCATCAGCACCATCAGGATCAGACCGATGATCATCACGCGATAGGCTCCTAGGATGTCAGCGGCACTGGGAGGAATCAGGTCACCGATATAAAACCGCGTCAGCGTATCATAGGCCCAGAAGATCGTCGCACCCAGCAACGTACCTGGATTGCTGCCTGCTCCACCCAGGACAACGATAATCCAGGCGTTAAAGGTGGTCAGCGGCTGGAAATTATCGGGATAAATCGTTGTCAGCTGCCAAGCGTAGAGGGAACCCGCGAGTCCTGCAATAATGCCGCCCAGCATCAGCGACTGGAGTTTGTACCAAAACACGTTCTTACCCAGCGCTTTAGCGACTTCCTCGTCTTCGCGAATCGATTTGAGTACCCGTCCCCAAGGCGATTTCACTAACCACTCTAGCCGCCAGAATACCAGCGCGACCAGCAATACAGAGATCAGCATGAGTCCCGTTTTAACCGGATTGCGCGTGTAGTTATACAGCGCAGAAGCGGCCAAGCTGTAGACCCAGAGGCCAAAGCCGGAGATCGCCAAAATGCTAATCAGTGATAAACCCGTGTTCCAGGCTGGGACACGCTTGGGTAGCTGGGCGGCAATCCAGGCGTAAATGCCGCCAACGACAGCAACGCCGACCAGCAGGAGCAGTAAGGCAAGCTGAGTTTGTAAGGTACTATCTGCACCTTCTAGCATGGCCTGAACGCCGCGAGAGACACCATACAGCAATAGTCCCAGCGTGGCTAAATAGACTAAAACTGCAATGCCGCTTTGTGCGATCGCAGCTGTCGGTGTTTGCCGCAGCCGCTTACCGATCCAGCGCCACAGGTTCCAGAGGCCCAGTCCGACGACAATGGTTAATAGCCCAATCATGATGACGCGGACGAACCAGCTTGGCTCAATGCCTTCTAGCGGAATGGGGTAGCGCTGCACCCCAAACGGGCCACGGGTAATTTCTTCTTCGTTGAGGACGACGAGGCGAATGATTTCGGCCACGCCGATGGTGACAATCGCCAAATAGTCTTCTCGCAGCCGCAGGGTGGAAATGCCGATCAGTAAACCGAGCAGGGCAGCCAGGATAACGCCAACTGCGATCGCAATCACGATTGGCACGCCGTTGAGGCTCAAAAGCGCTGTGGCATAAGCACCAACGGTCATAAACGCCACATGGCCAAAGTTAATCAGCCCGGTAAAGCCCCACTGGAGGTTTAGTCCCAGCGCAAACAGGGCAAAGGTAGCCGTAAAGATAATCAGTGAGACAATATAGCCTTCCATGAGCAATGGCCATGAACAATGGAATGAGACAACAGGATATTTGTCCAAACTCGCAGGTATCCAGTTAGGTTGAAGACAATCTTGCCGAGATTCCCCTCACCTGTGGCTGGACGCTGGACGCGCAATGAGGCGATTCTATCCTATTGTGCGGCGTCCCTCGTATCTCTCATTACTCTTCCGATTCTTAAATTCCCCTATGGTTCGAGGAAAGTCTGGGACACTATTCTCTAAACTTTAGTCAAAGTCACATTTTGCACTGGAAAAACCAAAGGGCATTCTGAGATCGCGCGGCGACCAGAAAATCTGGGTTCTTAATGGGCAAGGTGCAAGGTGTAAGTCAATCCAATCCAACAGTGGATTTTGGCATTTTTTGTCGGATTTGAAGGAAAAATCCGATACGATTTTGAACGAACGTTTTCCTAGGATCACCGTTTTATGGATGCTGCGACGCTCTGGCAACGCTATCAAGACTGGCTCTACTACGACGAGACCCTGAATCTCTATGTCGATATCAGCCGCATGCGGTTTGATGATGATTTTGTACAACAACTGAGTCCAAAGTTGGCACAAGCGTTCAAGGATATGGATGCTTTGGAAGCAGGTGCGATCGCAAATCCAGATGAAGACCGGATGGTGGGCCACTATTGGCTGCGCGATGCCGATCTAGCACCTAATGACGAGCTAAAGCACGACATCGTTGACACCCTGGAGCGAATCGAGAGCTTTGTCCAGAAGATCCACAGCGGCGTCATTTCCCCCCCCAAGGCGGCAAATTCACGGATATTCTATCGATTGGGATTGGTGGTTCGGCCCTTGGCCCTCAGTTTGTCGCTCAGGCATTGGGGCCACAGAATGCACCGATGCAGATCCACTTCATTGACAACACCGATCCGGCTGGCATTGACCAGACGCTAGAGTCCATCAAAGATCGGCTGTCGAAAACGCTGGTGATCACGATTTCCAAATCGGGCGGTACGCCAGAAACCCGCAACGGCATGTTGGAAGTGCAGGCAGCCTACCAGCGAGCGGGTTTAGACTTTGCCCGTCATGCGATCGCAACTACTGGCATCGGCAGCAAGCTAGAGCAAATTGCCAAATCTCAAGGCTGGCTAGCTACGTTCCCGATGCACGATTGGGTAGGAGGCCGCACGTCGGAACTGTCGGCGGTCGGACTCTTACCTGCGGCTTTGCAGGGCATCGACATCCGGGCCATGCTGGCAGGGGCAAAGCAAATGGATGCCCTAACCCGCGTGCATGACCTGAAGCGCAATCCAGCTGCGCTGCTGGCGCTGTCCTGGTACTACGCCACGGGCGGCAAAGGCGAGAAAGACATGGTGCTGCTGCCCTACAAAGATAATTTGATCCTGCTGAGCCGCTATTTGCAGCAGTTGGTGATGGAATCCCTCGGTAAAGAAAAAGATCTAGATGGCAACACCGTGCATCAAGGCATCGCGGTCTACGGCAATAAGGGCAGTACCGACCAGCACGCCTACGTGCAGCAGTTGCGGGAAGGGGTGCCCAATTTCTTCCTGACCTTTATCGAAGTATTGCGCGATCGCAACGGTAAATCCATTGAAGTTGAAGACGGTGTCACCAGCGGCGACTACCTTTCGGGCCTGCTACAGGGAACACGGCGGGCGCTCTACGAGAATGCTCGTGATTCGATTACCATCACCATTCCCGAAGTAAATGAGCGGCAAATTGGCGCGCTAATTGCCCTCTATGAACGAGCTGTCGGTCTATACGGCTTCCTGGTCAATGTCAATGCTTATCACCAACCCGGAGTTGAAGCGGGTAAAAAAGCGGCGGCATCGGTGCTCGACCTTCAGCGACAGATCATGACAGTTCTGCGGCAGTCAAAGGAACCTCTGCCTCTGGCCACACTTGCGGCCAAAGCGAATGCTACCGATCAGGTTGAATCGGTGTATTTGACGATCCGCCACTTAGCAGCCAATGAGCGGGGCGTGACGCTTGATGGCAATCCGGGTGATCCCAGTTCACTTCAGGTTAGTCTGGCGTAAATCAAGTGATGGGCATTGTGTTGGATCGCCAACCAACTTGGGTACTCTATATGCCGAAACCTTCATCATTCAGTGGTAGCACTTAGTGAATGATTTGTCGTCTGGGCTCTGTCTATCTCGTCAACCGTCAGGATCTTGTAAAGGGCTGTCCATCGTTAATTTGATTGAAGTTATTTCCCATTGCTGGATTGCGTTCTTTAAGCTAAATGATAGAGAGCGTTACAGAATCAATCATGTAACAATCTCAATTAAACCCTTGTTGAACGCTGGTACTCGGTCGCAACAGCCCAGTATGACCAGCATAAATGGGGTTCAAAATGTTCAGAGGCTAGCCTACACTGTATGCCCTTAACCATTCTTGTCGCAGATGACGATTTGGGAACCCGAATCGCGATCACCGACTATCTTGAGCTGTCCGGATACCTCGTTATCAGCGCTCAGGATGGTCGGGAAGCACTGGGTATGGTAACGGAACATCAGCCGCACCTAATGATTACGGACATCACGATGCCGCACATGGATGGCTACGAACTCGTGCGGCAAGTTCGACAAAAACCGTTTTTCCGCCTACTGCCTGTTATCTTTCTCACGGCACGTACCAACACGGAGGAACGGATTCGCGCTTACCAAATTGGCTGTGATGCCTACCTGCCCAAACCGTTTGATTTAGACGAATTAGGTGCAGTCGTCCGTAACTTGTTAGAGCGATCGCAACTGATCCAAGCGGCTTGGATCAGCCAAATGCCGCTCTCCGATCAGCAAGCCCTGATGGCAAGTTCTCAAGAATTAGCTGCGATCGCAGATGAAGAAGCGGCTCAGTTGGATCTCACCTCGCGAGAACAGGAAGTCCTGGCGCTACTTTCAGATGGATTATCCAATGCCCAAATTGGCGATGGCTTACATTTAAGTCCCCGCACCGTCGAAAAATACGTCAGTAGCCTGCTTCGCAAAACCGAGACCAGTAATCGAGCTGAACTTGTCCGTTATGCCATTGATCACCATCTGGTGACCTAAATTAAGCATCAAATAACGCCGTTGTCGCCGCAATGCGGCGACAACGGCGTTATTTTTCAAAAAAGAATTAGCTAAAAATCAGCTAATTCTCTCCGAATCGCCTACAGTACGCGGAAAATGAAGGGGTACTTGTAAACGCTATTGGGTTCCGTGATACTCTTGACAATCGCTAGAATTGGCAGAATCAGCTGCGCGATGAACAAGATTCCCAATAATGGCCAACCAATCAAAACCCAGGTCAAGATGCCAAAAATGATGCTGTAGACCCAAACATTCAGGTGAAAGTTAAGGGCTTCGCGGGAGTTTTCCTTTACCACTGGATCATCTGAGAGGAGCATGACCGCAACGGGGACTCCGGCAGAAAGCAATAACTGGCTGAAGAAGATGGAGCCGTGACTTACGGCAGAGAGTATTTTACGCTTGTCAATATCGTAATTAATGTTTTCCATTAGCGCCTATCCTTCTTAAAATCACAGGCATAAGCCTATCGCCGTTGCCTTATAGTTCTGATGATAACTGCACCAAGTTCTACATCGAGTTCGGCTTCCCACCCCTGGTCAACCGGCCATCTGTTTCAGAGCCCAGGTTGCCACTTTACCTATCGGGTGATTGGTCCCTGCTGCCGATTGTTTGACCGCGAACAACTCCCCTGGCCCTGCTGTCGATTGCAGTGGCGAGGCAAAGAACCGAGCTGGCGGCGCATTGGCCGACGCTTTGTGGTGGATATGGCAACGCGTCGCCATCCATCCTACAGCGTCGAGATTATCGGCCAAGCGGAAACTGCCGAATGCGTCGTGATGACGGTATACACGCAGCCTTTGTCGGCAGAAGTCCGTAACTGGTGGTACACCAAACGAGTCACAGAAGGTACATCAGACCACGCTCATCCTCCTCATGCAGTAGAAGTCGAAGCTCGGCAATTGTTCTTGTTGGAATAATTTTGAATTAATGTGACTTCTTCCCCACACAATCTCATTAATATCAAAAGCTAAGTTTTGTAGATCGAACTCCTACACGTTCAACCTCAACTTGATTTATTTGAAAATATTACAAAATTGTTGATTAATTTTATACAACAGCAACTATTCGATCAAAAATAATTTTTCGTTCAATGAAGCTAATTCCTCTTGAACTGTAATTGTGCAAAGTTACAGCAAATTCGCAGAGAAAGGTTTATTCTCAACACAGTGAACCGAGCAATAATAAATTAACGGTTGCATCTTATGGGTGGCGGTAATTGTGCCGAAAGCGACAGTATGACGGCAAGCTGCCCTGCAATGCACAGCACTTGCTAAATGGACTTACCCTCATATCCTAGGCCAACATCCAGAAGATCGATTTTGTTGTCGCGATGTGGCAGCCAAATAACCTCTTTGGATTTTCAATTTTCAAGGTGCAAAATGGGAGTACCTCAATACCAATTAGCAAACAACAGTATCAGCGGTCTTGGCATTCTTTAGTTTTTGTTCGTATCAATCATTTTGTTACTAGACAGCTTATTGAAATGGGAAGTCCTCCTATACCCAAACAAGTGTTGAAAACTTAAACGTGTTGGTAAACGTCATACGGCATATACTTTTTCCCGCTACGATAAACCCCGCTACGACAAACACAATGAGGTTGGAGCATTGAGCGAACGGTCATTAATCCTGGAAGAACAGGCTTGGAATATTCTTGAACAGTCAATTATGCATTATCAAGGGCAGCCGGTTGGCACGGTTGCGGCGCTTGATTCAGAGGCATTAGCACTGAACTATGACCAGTGTTTTGTGCGAGACTTTGTGGCTCCTGCGCTGGTCTTTTTGGTGAAAGGGCGATCGCAAATTGTCCGCAATTTTTTAGAAGAAACGCTGCGCCTCCAGCCCAAAACGCTCCAGCTTGACTGCACTCGACCCAGTCGAGGGCTGATGCCCGCTAGCTTCAAGATTCAGGCCAGCGATAATCATGAGTATCTAGTGGCCGACTTTGGCGATCACGCGATTGGACGGGTGGCTCCGGCAGATTCGGGATTATGGTGGATTTTTCTGCTGCGGGCCTATGCGATCGCAACTGGCGATCTGGATTTTGTGCGGCAGCGGGATGTGCAGGAGTGTATTCGGCTGATTCTCCAGCTCTGTCTGGGCACTCGGTTCGACACCTATCCGATGCTGCTGGTGCCGGACGGAGCTAGCATGATCGACCGCCGGATGGGGACATACGGTCATCCGCTGGATATTCAGTCGCTATTTCACGCGGCTTTACGAGCCAGTTTGGAACTGCTGGTGCCGGATGATGAGCAAAATGAGCCACTGATTCTGGCGGTGAAGAGCCGAATTGATCCCCTGGTGCGGGAACTGCACGATCACTACTGGCTCGACCCGGAGCGGCTGAATATTATTTACCGTTTTCATGTGGAAGAGTACGGTGAAGAAGCGCTGAATGAGTTCAATATTTATCCCGATTCGATTCCGTTTTATCACCTGGCGAAGTGGATTCCAGACGCAGGTGGATATTTGGCCGGAAATCTTGGCCCGTCTCAGTTAGATACGCGTTTTTTTGCCATCGGGAATTTGCTGGCCATTATGTCGTCGCTGGCAGATCAGCGGCAGTGCCATCGAATTTTGAATTTGATTGAGCTGCGCTGGGATGATTTGGTCGGTCACATGCCGATGAAGCTGTGCTATCCGGCGATGGTGGATTTGGAATGGCGAATTGTGACCGGGGCTGACCCGAAGAATCGGCCTTGGTCGTATCACAATGGCGGCAACTGGCCGATGCTGCTGTGGCTGCTGACGGCAGCGGCGCTGAAAATGAAGCGGGGCGAACTGGCTTATCATGCGATCGCAATTGCCGAACGCCGTTTGTTAGAAGATCAGTGGCCAGAATATTACGATGGCCCGGACGGTCGGCTGATCGGTAAGGAATCGCGCAAGAACCAAATCTGGAGCATCGCTGGCTATCTGCTGGCGAGAGAACTCACGATCAATCCGGATCATCTCAAACTGATGACGTTTGACGTAGGCGAGCCGCTGACGCCGCTGATGTCGGCTGGGGCGGAAGCGGATCAGCCGATGCAACAACCGTAGCCCGGAAAAACTCAAACTCTTGGGGTGTATGGGGATAGTAAGACACGGCTAGCTGGGTGGGAATCGTTAATCCTTCGATGGTGGATTCTTCGCTAGCTCGCATGCAGAAGGGAACGTAATCGAATTTGGAGTTGGCGGTTCGTGAAGGAGTCGGTTGGGCATTAGGAGTTGAGGGTTGAGGCCTGATAGTTTCGCTGGTGTTGAGATCATCGCGTTTTTGGTCGCTCCAGCGCAGCATGTGGGCCTGTTGCACTCGACCTTGAGCATCAATTTGAAGGGTGATTGTAATTGGCTCATCCAGCAGCATCCAACTGGCTTGGATGGTTGAATCGTCAATCGCTTGCCATTGCACGCCAAACTGAGGCAGCAACGCGGTGGGCAGCCACACCGACTCTAGCGCTAAGCGTCCCAGTGCTGAACGCAGCGTATCGGCACTACTGGCCTGTGCGACTGGAACGAGTCCCCACAGGAAAAACTGTATTCGCCCAGATTGCTGCAGCACATCACAGATGTCCGCTCCGGAAAAGCGAATCAGTCCATTTTTCACACTGGCCTGCCAGACTAAACCCTGCCACGGGGTCAGAATTTGCTGCGCTGCCATTGCCATCCACGGTGCATCAGCCTGTAAACGAAACTGGCCGTGCATTTCTAGTTCAATCGCTCTGGCTAGAAGAGTGCCAGGTGCGATCGCATGTCGGAAATAGCGCTGAACAGGTTCGGGTAGGTCTTGAATTTGCTGCTCGCTAAATCGCTCCGGCAGCGGCGGTATCCGGAGCGACTGCCAGGTTTGCTGCACGTTCTGCTGATCAAGGCTGCGCTTGGCAACTAAGACACCCAATCCCGATCCGCCAATCAGCAACGGTAACCAAATGAAGGGAGACATGATTCTCACCTCGTCATACTTGCAATCATCACAGGCTCTAAGTTGAAGTGTCGCCTAAGTATTTATCCTTACTTTCATATTCTAACGAGATGCGATCGCGTCGATCTCAATTGCGCTACACATTACGCCACACAATATACGCTACACCTGAAGCTCCCTCGCCCTGCTGCTCCCCTGCCCTAATTCCCATTATCATGCTCAACTCATCAAAAATGGCATTCAGTTCAGGTAGTGGCAAAATGAAGACAACTGCCAGGTTCAATGAGGAACCGCTATGACCGTAACCACAGCAAAATGGACATTGGATGATTACCATCGAATGATTGAAGCGGGCATTCTGGAAGGGCGGCAGGTTGAGCTGCTGAATGGAGAAATTGTGGAGATGCCGCCAGAAGGGGAACCTCACGCTTACTATAGCCACACCACCGCGAAATATTTGGAACGGTTGCTTGGCGATCGCGTTGCGATTCGGCAGGGCAATCCGATTACGATTCCTAAAATCCAGTCGGAACCAGAACCCGATATTGCTGTCGTGCAGCCGTTGGGTCGGGAATACCTTCAGCATCATCCCTACCCTCAAAATGTTTTTTTGCTGATTGAGTTTGCAGATTCCAGTTTGAATAAGGATTTAGAGCCAAAAGCCAATGTTTACGCTGCGGCAAATATTCCAGAATATTGGGTCGTTAACCTCCGCAAAATGGAACTGATCGTCTTCCGCGAACCGCACAATGGTAGCTATCAGTCTCAAAATGCTCATACGCAAGGAATGCTTTCTCCATTAGCGTTTCCAGATATTGCGATTTCAGTCACAGACGTACTGGCATAGCTAAACTGGCGTAGCTAAATAATTGCGATCGCAGTTCAACCTCTACTGACTGGTCAGTTTTAAGGTGAAACGATGACACCATAATTGTTCAAAAGGAACTCAGTGCGATCGCGCCTTTGCTAGAAAACCCTCATGGATGACTATACGGACGATTCAATCGATTACACCTGCTACTTCTTACTGGATTCCACTTAAGTTTAATTTGTGAGACAAGCTGCTTGTCTTCAGTAACAGTTCCATCCACAGTCAATTTTGGTACATAAGCTCCTGTTCTATAGCACTCTAAAATAGACATCAGCATCGTGGTCAGACTATCGTAGACGACCGTTTCGCCTTCATATACAAAATGTATTGGAGCTGTATCTTGCTTTTCTGAACTACAGCGAGCAGCATAATATTCACATTCATATTCAAAAAGCGGCAAAGCCTTGTTTCCTAATAGGTATTCACTATCCTCAAAGAATTCAACCTCTTCAAAATATTCACTTAATTCCAATGCTTCATCGAGAGGAAGAAAATAGTGATAATAGAGAAGTCGATGAGCCTCTCTGTTTTCCGCATGCATACCATCGTGCCAAGCATACAAATCTTTGACTTCTCTGGGAATTTCTAAGCCAAAATTACGAGACTTTTCTTCAATCTGATTATATGAGAGGCCATCACGTAAAGACGCTCTCAGATCAGGATCGACAGAAGCTGTATAAGTTAGTATTTCTTCCATAATGTCTGCTATGGAAGGTAGAGAATTGATATCGACCATACCCGCTAACCCTTTATGAATTTTTTATACTTCTATGCTAAAAGATGCTTGTGTACGTTCCCAGAATCAACGCTAACGGTCACGCAGATTTTAGCGGCTGGAGAATTGCCAGAATCAGGAGCAGATATATTATGAGCGTTTCCTCGCAAGGGCGATCGCTAATGGAGTTTCTAGCCTTGCCAGAAACCAAACCTGCGTCTGAATTTGTTAATGGGGAGATCCTACAAAAACCGATGCCGCAAGGAGAACACAGCCTGTTACAGGGCAAACTCTGTGAAGTGATTAATCAAGCGGCTCAGCCCCAGCAGATTGCTTATGCCTTTCCAGAATTGCGCTGTACGTTTGGGGGAGATTCAATTGTGCCCGACGTGGTGGTTTTTCGTTGGCCGCGAATCCCTCGAACTGAGACTGGACGTATTGCAAATCGGTTTGAGCTACAGCCTGACTGGTCAATTGAAATTCTGTCTCCTGATCAAAGTCAAACAAAGGTGCTAAGCAAACTGCTGCACTGCTCAGAATACGGAACAGAATTGGGCTGGCTGCTTGATCCAGCAGAGGAAACGGTTCTCATCGTATGGTCGGATCAACGGGTGCGGCTACTGCGAGGACGGACGGCGCTGCCTGTTTTGCCAGAACTTAAGCTGGAGTTAACGGTTGAGCAGGTGTTTGACTGGTTAACCTTTTAGCTTCGTTTCGGTTCAATTTTGGCTTTTAACTCAGACCGAATGCGGCTCAAAATCGACTTTTCATCCAGGGAAGTCAGAATGTGGCTGACTACCGTTTTCGGGCCATCTGGCCCCCAGGATGCGCCGTTTGCTAGGTAGACCTTGACGATTTGGCCAATGCCGTAGGTCGCTACACCCGCGACTCCGGCTTGGGCGACGGCCACTGACATATAAGGCGCGATCGCAAGTCCGCCTGTGGCGACTGTTGACAATCCCAGTAAGCTTTTCAGAGATCCGAGCCCTAACGTCAGCAGCATTTCGCTAGCGCCGATGCCGCCCATGCTGAGGGCAATCTTTTTGAGTAAATCCAGTGCGCCTTTTTGCGTCATCGCCAATCCGTACAGGCGAGATAAGGTAACAATCAGCGCCACGTCAATCGCAGCACCGCTGAGCATATCGACGGCAGTGATGGGATTGAGCGCCACGATAGCGGCTTTGGCCATTGTGGCCTGCCAGATTGCTTCGTCCGCACTGCGATCGCGGATAGTCATTTTGCGCTGTACCAGTTGTTCATTCACGTCACCTGCGTACAGCATGGTGTTGAGCGCAACCAGTGATTTACCGTCTTGGTGCAAGATTTCTAGAATTTTCAGCTTGAGCTGATCGATTTGCGGCTGTCCGCGATCGCGCTGCACGGTTTGGCTCCCGTCGGGGCGGCGAACGAGGCGATTGATCAGCGGCGAAGCGGATGCCATGACAATTTCGTCGGGGGACAGCAGTTCTTTCACCCGCTGATCGCGAATCGTTTCGTAAATGGCGATGCGGTCAGCTTCGGGATACTGATCGACCTTATTGAAGACGAGAATCAGCGGCTTACTGGCCTGCCGCAGGCGAGACAATGCCTCAAATTCCACATTAGTCATGTCGCCTGCAATCACAAACAGGATCAGGTCAGCCTGCTGGGCAACTTTATGTGCCAGCGCTTCGCGCTGCTCGCCATTCACCTCGTCAATGCCAGGAGTATCAATAAACTCAATTCGCGATGAACCGATGCCAGGGAGGGAAACGCGAACCAGTTCTGTATCCTGATCGATTTGCCAGTCCGCCGTTTGAATCGTCTGCGTCACGCCATGAATCGGCCCAGTTTCAAACACGATTTGGCCAATCAGCGCATTGAGCAGGGACGACTTGCCACGCCCCACCATGCCAAAGACGGCAATGTGCACCACGGACTGTTCCAGCTTGTCCAGTAAGCGGCGTAAATAGTCAATTTCAGCTTCAACGCCCGTGCGTTCACGGGGCGACAAATCCAGCCGTTCGACTAGATCCTGTAGTGCCGCCTGCGCCTGCTCGTAGTTGAGCTGGGCCTGGAGATCGCGAAAGCTATAAGGTTGTGAATCGGGTGTTGTTGAATCGGATACTGAATCGGATTGGGGAGTGGATTGGGAATTGGATTGCGATCGCAACCTCGACCCATCTGATGGAAGTAAGTCCGGATCTGACTCTGACATTGGCTAACACTGACAATACGGTCTACTCTGCTTCCACTCTACTGCGTCATACTTTTTCCGTTATCGTTAACCGTCTAGAAAACCGAGTGCGGATTCCTCCACTCCCCGCTCCCTTCCTCCCCTACTCCCTTACCCATCTACCATCTCATTAGCAGATTCACCGAACATGCAGTCTACCAAATTATAGACATGTATCACTTACCGTCTATGGCGTACAGCGGATCTCTGCTCGACTCACTTTGTGTCAATTGAACGATTTAATTAAGCCGCAAAATCGCTGTAATGGGAATGTAGCTATCAAAAACTGGTTAATCTATGCGATCCATAAATATTGGACTAAGTGATCAACAGCGTCAGGGCATCGTTGACATTCTCAATCGAGTCTTGGCAGACGCCTATCTTCTGATTATCAAAACGAAAAAGTACCACTGGGATGTCGTTGGCCCTCAGTTCCGCACACTCCACGAAATGCTAGAGGAACAATACGAGCACCTCGCCACTACAATTGACGCAGTAGCAGAGCGGGTTCGTGCATTGGGCGGTTATCCAATCGGTACGGCAGAATCTTTTCTGAAGTATGCTTCTATCAAAGAGCATCCTGGCGATCTGCCAGATGCGACTGAAATGGTCAGCCGTCTCGTAACTGACCACGAGCAAGTGATTCGTAATCTGCGTGAATTTATTCCTCAGTGCGAAGACAAGTACGATGACAGCGTCACCGCAGACTTCTTGTCTCAAATCACTGAAGAAGAGGAAGAAATCGCTTGGATGCTGCGTTCCTTCATCGAGGGAACACCGATTGAATCGAGCGGTAAGCGCCCTGAATCTGAAGTACGTCCCCCAGTAAAAGCGTAATTTGATTTCATAATCCTAAACAGCGTGGCCACCGCATTGCGGTGGCCACGCTGTTTTTACGGGCTTAAAACTGACCTTCTAGAGCCTGTTCGCAGCGTTCGCAGATCGTCGGATGCGCTTCAGACTTGCCGACATAGGTTGAATAGTTCCAACAGCGATCGCACTTTTCGCCGTCAGCATTGACCACTCCAATCCCAAGGTCATCGGCTTGAGCGCTGTACTTCAACCCTTCGAGGGCATCCGGTTGATCCAGTAGCTCCACCTGCGAGGTCAGGAACAGATAGCGCAGCTCATCTACTCGATCGCCGTCGTTGAGGCTATCGTCGGGATTCATCGCCGCTAGCTTTTGCCGCAGGTCAGTGTCAGCGACATACAGCAGCAGTTTCGCTTCCAGGGACGAGCCGATTTCCTTATCGCTGCGGGCCTGTTCCAGTACCTTATTCACCTCTTGGCGAATTGTGCGGAAGGCTTGCCAGTCTTTGGCCAGTTCCGGCTTACGCCAGTTGTCGTTCAGCTTCACCCAGCCGGATTCAAACACCGACTTGCAAACCGTGGCGTAGGGGATGTGCTGCCAGATGTCCTCAGCCATGTGAGACAAAACAGGTGCTATCGCACGGGCAAGATTTTCAATTGCGATCGCAAGTACGGTCTGACAACTGCGGCGACGGGATGAGTCGAGCGAGCTGATGTAGAGCCGATCTTTGGCAATGTCGAGATAGAAGTTTGACAGGTCAACGACGCAGAAGTTTTGCACCGTCTGGAAGAAGCGGAAGAACTGATAGCTTTCAAACGCATCGGTCACTTCGTCGAACACCTCGGTGATGCGATGCAGCATGTATTGATCTAAAGCCGGAAGCTGATCGTAGGCCACCGCATGTTGCGCTGGATCAAAATCATGCAGGTTGCCCAGCAGGAATCGCGCCGTGTTGCGGATCTTGCGGTAGACATCCGCCATCTGCTTGAGGATGTTCTTACCCAGCGGCACGTCGGAAGAATAGTCCACAGACGACACCCACAGCCGAAGCACGTCGGCTCCATAGGGCGGCTCCTGCTTTTGGTTCTTGCCGCCTTCAATCACAATCGCCGGATCGACCACGTTGCCGACGGACTTACTCATCTTGCGGCCCTGCTCATCCAGGACAAAGCCATGAGTTAGTACCGTTTTGTAGGGCGCATGACCCGTTGCCGCGACGCTCGTCAGCAAGCTGGACTGGAACCAGCCCCGGTGCTGGTCAGAACCTTCCAGGTACATGTCCACGGGGTAGTGCAGTTCTTCCCGCTGTCCCGCGACTGCCGCCCAGGAGGAACCGGAGTCAAACCACACGTCCATCGTATCCATACCCTTGCGGTAAGTGTGGCCGTTGTTGCGGTAGGACTCAGGCAGCAACTCTTCCACGGACATCTCCCACCAGGCATCAGAACCCTTCTCGGCGATGATCTGGCGGACATGCTCAATCGTCTCTTCATTGAGCAGCGGCTCATTGGTTTCCTCGTCATAAAAGACGGGAATCGGCACGCCCCAACTGCGCTGGCGGGAGATACACCAGTCGGAGCGATCGGCCACCATCGCGGTGATCCGGTTTTCGCCCTGAGCTGGAATCCACCGCACCTCTTGAATTGCCTTCAGCGCTTCTTCGCGGAACCCTTCAACTGAAGCAAACCACTGCTCTGTCGCCCGGAAAATAGTCGGCTTCTTCGTCCGCCAGTCGTAGGGATACTTATGCACATAGGGTTCTTGCTTCAGCAATGCGCCTGCTTGATCGAGCGCTTCAATCACCTTCGGATTCGCATCACCCAGCACGTTCAGCCCGGCAAACTCACCGACTTCGTCAGTGTAGTTACCGTTAGCGTCTACTGGTGAGTAAATTGGCAACCCATAGCGCTGACCGACCAGATAGTCATCCTGACCATGACCGGGAGCGGTATGAACCAATCCGGTACCGGATTCTGTGGTCACATAGTCGCCACCGACAACGATGGAGCTTTCCCGATCAAACAGGGGGTGACGGTAGGTGGAATGCTCCAGTGCTTGACCAGGTAGCTTTGCTTTAACCGTTAGTTCCGTCTCGAATAAAGCAGACAAACGCTTCACTAGATCCGCCGCAACAATTAAATACTTGGCATTTGGTAGACCCGTTTCAACCACTGCATAGGTCAATTCCGGGTTAACGCTCACCGCCAGGTTGGCTGGAATTGTCCAAGGCGTCGTCGTCCAGATCGCGACTTTTAGATCTGGTAAATACTCAGACAGCGACTGCGCGCCTTCACCCAGTCCCGTCATTGGGAACCCGACGTAGATACTGGGAGAGGTGTGACCTTCTGGATATTCCAACTCCGCTTCTGCCAGAGCCGTTTGTGAGCTGGGACTCCAGTGGACGGGCTTGAGGCCACGATAAATATGGCCCTTCAGCACCATTTTGCCGAAGACATCAATCTGAGCCGCTTCATATTCCGGTTTCAGCGTTAGATAGGGATGATCCCAGTCACCCCACACGCCGTAGCGCTTGAAGCCCTCGCGCTGTTGGTCAACAGTTTTGAGGGCAAACTTTTGGGCTTTTTTGCGCAGCTTAATCGGTGTTAAATCTTTGCGGGCATCGGCATCCAGGTTTTGCAGAACTTTCAGCTCAATCGGTAAGCCGTGGCAGTCCCAACCGGGCACGTAGCGCACCTTGCGCCCTTTCAAAAGTTGATATTTATTAATCGTGTCCTTGAGAATCTTATTCATGGCGTGACCAATGTGGAGCGCGCCATTGGCATAGGGTGGGCCATCGTGCAGAATGAACGGCTCACCGGGATTATTTTGAGACAGTTTTTGGTAAATTTGCTCGTCAATCCAAAATTGCTGAATCTCGGGTTCGCGCACGACGGCGTTGGCCCGCATGCTGAAATCAGTTTGGGGGAGATTGACGGTGTCTTTATAGCTTACGGTATCTGTCACAGCCCAAAGATTCACAAGAAAATGACTACAGACTTCAATACTAATGCGTTACTCAAGCATTCGCACATTATCAGCTAGAAGTCGATCCGAGTTCAAGCGAGATGAGGATGCGATCGCACATCAGCACCTTTGCCACCCTCTTTTCCCAGCTTTAGCGGTTAATCGTCTGTTTTTTGCCGTCGCTGTCAATATTGACGAAGGTGATGTTGGTTTCGAAGAGGATGGCCTCAGCCTGAGTATGTTCTCGAATACCAAAGGCTTTGACGTTGTATTTCACGGACGTAGTGCCGATGCGATCGCAGATAATCGAAAATTTTAGAATCTCGCCGTTGCTGACGCCTTGCCGGAATTTCACGTTGTCTAGCGCGATGGTGACAAACTGGTTGCCGGGAAATTCTAGGTTGGCCGTAATATAAGCGAGTTCGTCAATCCACTGGAGCAACTTGCCGCCAAATAAATTGCCGTAGTGGTTGAGGTGTTCTGGACGAACGAGTTTGTAGTGCTCCATAGAAAAGGATGCTCTTTAAAGGTTAAGTTCAAGAGCATTACAGAAACTGTTGAGGCTATCTAGTAAAGCATTGTAGTAAGAATAGGCATCGTCTCGCTCGTTTTCAAGATAGGTATATAAGGTTAGTTCTGGTTCTGATGCCAATTGATTTTTAGGAACATCTAAGCCTGCTGCTTTTAAGCGCGTTGATGCGATCGCAACTAGTAAAGCTTCTACTGTATTAAACTCACCATTCTGGAGATCGCGCAGTCCAGATAATATTAGCTCTGCTCCTGGCAGCTCATTAAGTTTCATTTCTTGGCATCCTCTATATTATTTCTCAGAATATCTTACAAAGTCCTCGATTCTACTCCTAATGACATTAGGATTAAGAGAAGGAAATCGGATTAATTCAGGTTCAATAGCTTCAAAACAATCACGTAACTCTTCCAAAGTAAATAGCTTTTGTTCATACATAGACTGAACATCATGGAGATCACGATCATAGCCTCTTGATAATTTAGCAAGAGCCTGAGCGGTAAAGTCATAGTGGTAGAACGAAATTTGACCTCGTTTCCCAATAAACACGCTCCTACTACGCCATCCTGGAAGAGGTGGTAAAAAATCTTGAGGAGAAGCAAGTTCAATGTTGATGTTTAATTCTTGCTTAAGCTTAGCAATTGCTTGAAAAATACCGGGCGGTTCGGGATCTAAGCGAATATCAATATCAACAGTAGAATCACGCCACCCGATTAATAAAGCGCTGGCACCACCTGTAAAATAAACACAGCCTGAACCGCGAGCTTCCTTGCCCAACAAATTCATTAGCTGTTCTATTTTTTGAGGGTCAACAGTTGAACGCATGTTTTGAACACATATATAAAGTTTAAGTCACTTTTACCAGGGCTATTGCATTCTAAATAGAGACTTGAGAGTGCTAAGTCCAAATCCAGCCCGGCGTTGAGCTTGAGCCATATTCTCAAAGCCATGATTGCGATATAAGTTCAGCGCAAAATTACGGGCCAGTGCCCAATTTTGCACCAGAGGAGGGGTTCGAATGCGGGAGGCATCTTCCCCTTGAGTCACATCTCGGACATAATGCACCTTGTTTTCTACGCCCCAATAGCCTCGGATGCGTTGAGCAAAGGCTTGGACACTCTCACAAAAGGAAGCCACGTAGTAACGGGTGTCGTGAGACACCTCAACGATGTCGGCTCGATGCACCTGGCGCTCGGATTGAACTCGAATCAGCGTCTGCAATCCCGGAAACTCGGGCATGTTATCCAGGATGTGACTCATGCTGATCGTTCGTTTTTCAATGCGACCATGCCCTTTGTTGAGCTGTTGGACGGTTTGCTGCGCCTGAAAATGAGTCGTTACGGCCTGGAGCAGCCCAGATTGGTTGCCTTTGAGTGCCCCCAGATAATGGTTGCCACTGCTGAGAATCACCTCAGCCGTTTTTTTTGAGTACTGATCGCATCAAAGGCAAACACCACTCCATTGAGCGCCAATTGTTCAATGAAGATGGGCAAGGCTGTGATTTCATTGGTTTTGGACTCCACCTCATAGGGCTCCAGGATGAGTCCTCGTTCCACAATGTAAGCGCTGACCAGCAGAATTGCTGGATGCGACTCGACCTGTGGGTCATCGCTGAGCGCTTCATAAGACCCCCGCACAACTTTGCCATCAGTCGCAATCGTTTCTCCAGGCTGAGGATGAACGCCGAAAAACCGAGATAAACAGGCGGCATACTCGTGATAATCCACCCGCAAGAGCGTTCGTCGAATGGTGCTGTAGGAGGGTAAACGGTCTTGAGGAGGCGAAAACAACGCCACTAATTCATCGTGATACGCCTTGAGCCAATCCCCGATCGCCAGAAATCCCCGATTCCCTGCCGCAACGGCCAAGGTGAATAGGGCTAAACATAAGGCTTGGCTATGTCGTTGTCCGGCTCGACGGCGGGTATCGGGTAAGTCGACAAAGGCTTCTACAATCGCAAGTTGAGTCATCTGAACCTGTAGATGAGCGTCAGCTTCGATCCCATATTAGGCTACTTGTTTAGAATGAAATAGCCCTGTCACTTTTACACTGCTTTATTAATGATTTATGTCGTCAGTAGCAACCCCTATATTAAGTGCGATCACAGCTAAAAAGTAATTTGATTACTTTAGAAATAGTTAAATTTCATTTAAACTCGGTAAATGGCTGATTAATTAACAGTAGAGTTCGATAGCGATAATAACCTTGGGTTTTTGAATCGATTATATTCCACTACCGTTGCAATGTAGTCAGCCAGTCAGCCAGTTTAATTTTCAAAAGGTAAATTCAAAAATGGCTCGTACTCGCTCAGCAGAACCTAGATGCTCCATTTTAGATATTAAATCTCCAAAGAAAGAACCAAACCTAGTTCCAACTTATTTTGTGTCAGCGTTCCTGAGCAATGGTCTTCTGCCATTCAACGATGAGGCAATCAGCCAATTGCGAACCCAGTTGTCGTGATAGCGGAAGCCGTTGAGTTGCTCAAAGGGGCATAAGCACCCGCCCATTGCTTTGCGAGTCTTGCGACAAAAGGGATGGAAGTTCCAGAGTAAGGCCATCGAGCGCACCGACTGTTCCGCCGAGTCCCAGAATCCATGAAAATCTTGCATGGCATACAAGATGCGGTCAAGATAGTTCATCGGACGGTCAACCTGATTGCTGGTGCGATAGGCGTCAGGGAAGTCAAAGGCGCGTTGGAAGACGTGAGATTTGTCGTTGAGGCGTCGCAAGCGAGCGTCAATGGCCTGGGGCAACGCGTGGGTGTTCACCCACTCCAGCAACCGACGCAACCGTTGAGCAAAGTGACGTTTGCTCTGGCCCCGATACAGATGCCAAAGCTTGTCGGCTAGTTGCTGACCCAGGACTGGTTTAGAGCGGCACCCATCGCGAATTTTAATCACCTCATGCAGGAAGCACAGAATCCAGACCAGGCCAGGGAATAGCTCCTCCCAAGCGGCTCGGGTGGCCTCCCAACCATCAGTCGTCACCGTCTCGGGCGCATAGTCGGGAACATGATGGGCAGCTTCCTGCTGGAATACCCCATAGGCTGCGGTTAATCCATCCTGACCCGCATTGGCACTGAGACTGGCTCCCAGGACGCACCCTTGCGCCGCTGTCACTGCCAGATAGACTCGCTGCCCGTGCCAATCACAATGCTTCTCATCGGCAACTAGATGGGGGGGAGCGCCGTTTCCCTTTTGAGGGTACTGCCCACAATCGAGGCTCGACCGAACGACTGACAGAGCCGATACCAGTGCATCTCAGAACGGCCCAGCACATAGGCAATCCCCTCATACGACAGGCCATGCTTTCTTAAATAGAGCGCTTTGTCGGCCATCTCCGCCGTCTCGCTCATGTACGGCATCACCAAATCGGGACGCAGTTGATAAGCCTCTCCGGTACTCGGCAGCAAAATCCGCCGGGTCTTGAGCTGTTGACGAGAGGACTCGACCCATCCGTGAAAGCGATAGCCTGCCTCAATCCCGTCGGGAAACAGTTCCGGGTGGGATGCGATCTGCTCGTTGAGATACTGGCGAAAGGCTTCCCGGTCTTCTACTAAGACCTCGTAGTCAAGGTCGTCTGCAATGGGCAGACAAATCGTTTTATCGCCTGCTGTGCCACGCTTGCGTCGTTGCTGAGCCATCGGCTTTGGCCTGCTGAACTCTCTGCCTCAATTCTACTCAACACAAACTTGGGTGGAACTAGAACCAAACATTTCCCTGAACGGCTCAACCCAAGTCACTTTAACTTTGTAGTAACCGTGATGTTTTGTAATTGTGGGCTTAGTTTTTGGGCTGAGTACACCATTACGCATTATTTGGGATGGGTAAGGTTGCAGCCCATCACCAAATAAAGGAGCAAGTTCGGATGGAACATATCCAGAGCAAATTTGAAATTCGTGCGCCATTTCTTGAAGCTCAGCTAGCGTAAGCCATGTGCAACAAGAAATATTGTCTCCACATTGATCTAAATAAAAACGCATCTGTGGTGATAAATCATTAGGCAGCCCACGAAACTCTGGTGCAAAATTTCTAAAGTCATATTGATAAGCATTACCAAACCCCAAAAAAGCGAATAGTTCTCGGTACTTGTTCGCATATCCAACAGATTCTGGGCACCCATCTTTACCTACCGGAGTTGCAATCCAGTCTCCAATTTCTGTTTGAAATTCCAAATAAACTTCTAGTACGGCTCCCATGATAGCAATACCTAACTCATTCCAAATTTTATAACAAGCTGACCCATAAGAAAGTGACCGTTTAGTAATGGTTCGTCGGCCATCCGATGGTGCAATCGCAGTCTGATTTTTATAGGTTTGCAGAAGGAAAAGGGGGACGTGCGAAGTCAACAAATGCGATCGCATTTTTTCATAGCTTATAAAAGCAATTAATTAGGAAGTGCGATCGCAACCAAAAATTGGTTTGATGACTATTAGGATTAACTGCGATCACACTTTCACTATAATTCAATAAAAACTGACTTGTTTAACGTCCCCGTTCACCCGCCGCCAGAAACTTCTCGAATTCAACCAACCAACATTATACGGTCGGTGTGCAACGGGATTGTTGTACTGTAATTCATCGATCAATTTCAATTCTTTTTAATTTTGTCCCTGCAATTGATTACTGACCCATCATCAAGGATAGATGCAATCCTTTCGGTGTTAGAAAAATCACACTCGGATCGTAACTTGTCTCACTATACTTGAAACCACCTACATGGACTAGGGTTTTGCTGTCACTCATTACGTTAATACTCATACCTCGGTTTCCTGAAGAATAAGAAGCACTAATCTCTAAGCATTCTCCGTTCGGTAGTACAACGGATTTAGGATTTAGACCAAGCAAATCTTCAGGCTTTGCCATCGCTTGTGGATGCAATCCAACACCAGGTTGTAGATCTAGTTCACAAACTTTTTGCCATTGATTAGATGCTTCATCCCCATATTGCACGTACAACTTCATGCTTAATTACCGAATTAGAACCAAAGACTATCAACAAGTAGATTCATTCTGAAGATTTTGAATTCTAGCAGATAGCTTAGATGAGCTACCGTCTCCAATTACCTTGCGGTACAACTATATATTCAACGTCAGATCTGATGGATAACACCCCTACATTCCGTAGTTATACGTCAGATCCGCAGGATAACACCTACTTTTTCAGGAATTAAACAGCAAGTTTGCCATCTAACTCCCCGGTTTCCGGGTGTTATCAGTCAAATGTGATGGTTAACTCTGGAGATCCGGGGTGTTATCCGTCAAAAATGCTAGATAACATTCCACAGCCTTAAATTTTCCAGTACCTACCGAAAAGACGAGACTCCAACGGAGGTATATGCGGCAAAATGTGAGTGGATGAAACCGTGAGATGCATCATGACTCAGACTGCCCCCTATGGAACTTGGAAATCGCCGATTACCGCTGACTTGATTGTCGCCAGCAGCATTCGCCTGGGCGAGATTCGGCTGGACGGTGACGATATTTACTGGAATGAACTGCGCCCCCAAGAAGGTGGCCGCTCAGTCGTGGTTCGTCGGACACCCGATGGTGCGATCGCAGATGTCACCCCCGCCCCCTTCAACGTGCGGACACGAGTACATGAATATGGCGGCGGTGCCTATACCGTCCATGATGGCGTGGTTTACTTCTCCAACTTTGCCGATCAGCGGCTCTATCGCCGAGTTATTGGTCAAGACCCGCAGCCGATTACGCCGGAAGGAGCCTTTCGCTACGCTGATGCGGTTGTTGATAACCGTCATCAGCGCTTAATCTGTGTGAGGGAAGACCACAGTACCAGCGAGCGCGAAGCCGTCAATACTATCGTGGCAGTCGATCAAAATGGGGATGAAGCAGGCGGCACCGTGTTGGTTTCGGGCAGTGACTTTTATTCATCACCCCGGCTCAGTCCAGATGGCTCGCAGTTAGCCTGGCTGAGCTGGAATCATCCCAATATGCCCTGGGATGGTACAGAACTCTGGGTTGCGAGTGTGCAGCCGGATGGTTCGCTGGATATGAGCCGCAAAGTGGCGGGGGGTCTCGTCGAATCGGTTTTCCAGCCGGAATGGTCACCTAGCGGAGTACTGCATTTTATTAGCGATCGCAGTGGCTGGTGGAATCTTTACCGCTGGCAAGCTGGGGAAATTACATCGCTGTATCCCATCGATGCCGAGTTTGGTTCGCCGCAATGGGTGTTTGGCATGACGAACTACGGATTTGCATCAGCCAACAGCCTCCTCTGCCTTTATCTGCTCGATGGCGTCCAGCATTTTAGTCGTCTCGATCTGGCAACTGGTTCCATGTCCCAGTTACAGCTTCCCTATGAGCTGTTTGGTGGCATTCAGGTCAATGCAGATCAAGCAGCCTTCATTGGGGGTTCGCCCACACAGCCCAGTGCGCTGGTGATGCTCGACCACGCAACTAGCAAAACCGAAGAACTGCGCCGCTCCAATACAGTCGAGGTCGATCCGGGCTATTTGTCTGAACCCAAAGTGATTCAGTTTCCTACCAGTGATGATTTAAAGGCGTATGGCATTTACTATCCACCGACTAATCAAGACTATCAGGCACCCGACAGTGAACGCCCTCCCTTGCTGGTGAAAAGCCACGGCGGGCCGACCGCAGCCACATCTACCGCGTTTAACCTCAGCATTCAATACTGGACAAGTCGAGGGTTTGCAGTCCTGGATGTCAACTATGGTGGCAGTACAGGGTATGGACGCGCTTACCGAGAGCGACTGAAAGGCCAGTGGGGCGTGGTCGATATTGACGACTGCTGTAATGGAGCCAAATATCTGGTTGCCGAGGGATTGGCCGACGGGGATCGATTAGCGATTGATGGCGGTAGCGCAGGTGGCTACACGACGCTGGGCGCATTGACGTTTCGCGATGTGTTTAAGGCGGGTGCCAGCTACTACGGCGTTAGCGACATGGTGGCGCTGGCTGAGGAGACGCATAAGTTTGAGTCCCGCTACTTAGATGGCTTGGTCGGTGCTTATCCGGCAGCCAAGGAGATTTATCAACTGCGATCGCCAATTAATTTTGTCGATCAGCTCTCCTGCCCCGTGATCTTCTTCCAGGGTGACGAAGATAAGATTGTGCCGCCTAATCAGGCTGAGCTGATGGTGAATGCGCTGAAGCAAAAAGGGATTCCTGTGGCATACGTGCTGTTTGAAGGTGAGCAGCACGGTTTCCGCAAGGCCGAGAATATTAAACGGGCCTTGGATGCAGAGTTTTACTTTTATGCCCGCGTATTCGGCTTCGAACCTGCAGACACAATTGAGCCCGTGAAAATTATGAACTTGGACTAGCCATTTTTGGATTAACTATTTATGGCGATGGTCATATCGGTTCAGACGTTGTTGTGGCGCGGCGATGCCGCGCCACAACAACGTCCTGGTTCTAACTGAGCTGGCTACAGCTATAACCAAAAGACTGGCATCACCCACCCTAACCTTCAAAATCAGACCGTGAGACAGTGGTGGGCGGTGTCCACCCTACAAATCTCTCATCATGTGCTTAGCGATGCCTAGCCTCTCTAGGCCTGATCATTATTCCACTTGCCTCGATAGCGTGGCCTCCATAGCGCTGGTCAGATAGTGACCCGCCATGATGCCGCTGGAGAGGTAATACTGATTCTCATCAATCCGATGCAGCGTTTCAAACCCCGTACGGCGCTGCTTGTCACCAAGTACCCAATATCGTTGAATAATCGATTCCGGAGCAATCCAGCCTTCACCTTCGACTCGACCGAGCAGGCTATGTTGTAGCACAAACGTATACTGACGCTCATCGCTGTCTAAGCGTCCCCGATACTGCTGAGAAATTGTCTCCATCTCAGCGTCCGGAAAGATCAGCTTCGTTACCATTGTGAACCAGTCATCACGGCTCCAGGCAATCAAAGTCCGCCCTTTGACAGTAACTGGCATGGCATCACGTTCCATCCAGTTACCCTCTAGCGTCCATCGACCTGGTTCCATCAAAAAACTATGAATCACTAACCCGCTACCACGTCTGTATAGTTACCCTGAATCGTTTCAATTTCGTATTAATTACCGTACTGATTGCTGTACTTATCGCTATAGATGATACTAGCTAAGCTGAATTTGCGATCGCATTCTTAACTCTGTAACGCTCAGCTCGCAACTACCCATGCCACGTTCCTCCACCCGCCAGCATTCAGCTCATCATCACCCCTATCACTTTAGCTTGCCCATTAGCTTGCCCATAAATCCGCCACCGATCGCTGATAGGGCGGCTGCACATTCGGCGGTTGATGGATGTCACCTAGCAACACCGCCTGCTGGGCACCTGTAACAGTCGGTAAATTGCCTGGAAACTGCGTATTTCGCCAAAAGCCCAACACCGCAAATGCGATCGCTTCTTTGAAGTCTGAGCTAATGCCCACGTCGTCCGTCGTCATCACCTGAGCACTGTTGAGATGATGCTGGAGACGGCTGATCAGATAGCGGTTGCGGCTGCCACCGCCGCAGAGTAGCACTTGATCCGGCAGTCGGGGCAGAAACTGACGATAGCTGGCAGCGATTGAGGCCGCTGTCAACTCGGTTAGCGTCGCAATGCAGTCTGCCGGACTGAGCTGATACATCTGACAATCGGCCAAACAGCGATCTAGATAAGCGCGGCTAAACAGTTCACGTCCAGTAGACTTGGGTGGGATTTGTTGGAAGTAGGGCTGCTGCAACCATCGGTCAACCAGCTCAGTACAAGGGAGCCCAGAAGCACCCCACGCTCCATCTTGGTCAAACTGCTGAGCGCCATCAGAAAAATGCTGCACCGCCATGTCAATCAGAGCATTACCGGGGCCAGTGTCCCAACCCAGAATGTTTGGCACAGTTTGAGACCGAGTTCTATCCCAAGCGGGAATATAGGTCAAGTTACCAATGCCGCCCACGTTTTGAATGCAGCGATGCTGAGTGGGATGGCTGAACAGGGCGACATCAATCGGCGGCACCAGCGGCGCACCCTGACCACCAGCAGCCAGATCAGCCGCCCGGAAGTTGTTAATCGTCGTAATTCCAGTTTGATATGCGATCGCAGCCCCACTGCCCAGCTGCAGACTGTATCCCAGTTGCTGCAATTCGCCACGAGTGGACAACACAGGAGGCTGATGATAGACGGTCTGACCGTGGGAGGCAATTAACGTCGCCGGAGCCTGATGGCGCTGTACCTGTTGGGCAGCATTGGCAAATGCAGTTGCGATCGCGCAATCCAGCGCAGCCAAATCTGGCATGGAAAGAGACGCACCCTCGCAAACCGACAGAATCTGCTGCCTCAGTTCCGGTTCGTAGGCAACGGTTTTAGCCGCAATTAGCTCAACCTGTAGATTAAAACCTGTGCCTGAGATATCGACCAACGCGGCATCAATCCCGTCTACCGAGGTACCGCTGATGAGACCGACAATACGCTGCTTATGCTCCGCCATAAATTTCACTGGGTAATCGTGATCAGGTCATGATTGAACGTTTGAAACGTACCGAAACGTATCGAAATTGATGTACCGATGATTGCTACTGCACCTTCAACCCTACACAGGCAGACGATCAATACCCTTATTAGAGCCGATAACCACCATAATTGCTCCCTTTTTTAACCGAGTTACTGGACTGGGATTAATCTCAAATCGGTCATCTTGATTAATCGCCATCAGCGTCAAACCAAAGCGACGACGCAAATCCAGATCCACAATCGTTTTATCGTCAAACTCATCCGGTACAATCACTTCCACAATGGAGTGATCCGGATCGAGTTCAAACCGATCCAGGAGTCCTGGTCGAGTTAGCGATCGCGCCAGCTCGCAACCCATTTCATGCTCTGGAAAAACCACCTGATCGGCACCAACCCGCTGCAACAGTTTGCCGTGAATATCAGAGGAGGCTTTGGCCACAACGTAAGGAACGCCTGCTTCCTTCACATTCAGCGTCGTGATGATGCTTTCCTGAACATAGTTTCCAATGGCAATAATTACCGTATCAAAATCTAAAATGCCCGCTTCTTTGAGGGCAGCCGGTTGGGTTGAATCTAACTGAACAGCATGGGAAACGTACTGCTCGGTCAAAATCTGGGCAACACGGCGCTCATCGGAGTCAATCCCCAGCACCTCATATCCGAGCTGATGCAGCGTCATACAGACTGCTCGGCCAAAACGACCTAAGCCAATCACGGCAAATTGCCGATTCCCACGCAGATTTTTGAAGAAACTCAAAGAAGCAAGATTCACAAGCCAATCCTTTAGGCTATACCAACTCAGCAGTTTAACGTAATCAGGTCTGTCCAATATAGTGTACGTCCAACTGCAACCCAGCCTCTACCATTCAGAGAGTTTTGTTATGCCAACCGCCAAGCTCCAGATCGGCGGCTCAACAGACGCAAGGGAAAGATGTGCGGAATGTGAATAGCAACGAAGACTGATGTACAAAGACTAACGCTCAGAGATCTAGGATGCAGCACCCTACAAAACAGGGCTGTACGAAACATCACCACGTATGAAACAAGTGTTTAGGAATCCGAGAAAATACTGATTTTCAACAAATCAAACATTACTTTATCTAGATTCAAAGTTTAGGTAAATTAACCCCGAATTTGGCAGTCTTAGTCACATCTCCTGTGAACAATGCACTTATAGAAGTCCCGAGTTTACTCGTTGTACCGACGCATCTAAGTAA
Organism: Thainema salinarum CENA647; assembly: GCF_057732415.1. Taxonomy (NCBI): domain Bacteria; kingdom Bacillati; phylum Cyanobacteriota; class Cyanophyceae; order Leptolyngbyales; family Leptolyngbyaceae; genus Thainema; species Thainema salinarum. The sequence continues at coordinate 2,735,719 of NZ_JBYJZJ010000022.1, read as the reverse complement.
ACGAGCCGCCCAACTTTCACGATTGAAACGCCCCCAATCTTGCCACAAGACTGAACGTTTCATTTTTAACAATATTATGTCTTCTCTAAAAGTTTTTTTGGTTCAACTGGTCACATCTCCGAGCCAAGCAATTGTATTGGGGATAAGCTGTACTGCCATTTTAGTGGCTTCTACTTTAATCAATACGGGTACACTTCAAAGTAATGATTCCGATCGCAATCGTTTTCCCGGTCGGCGTCAAGATGGTGGAACCCAGTTGATTAAGCCTCCGTCTGAAATTGCATAGACTTGTCTAACCCATTGACTAACTTGCTGGATTTTACACCTGCAGGTTGTTCTCAAAAGGTTTCTCAAAAGGCAACGATTGATTGTGGTGTGAACCAGGTTCATACCATTCCCATCTTGCGCTTTGCCAGACAAAAACTAGAAGGGTAATTTACCGCCGCTTTGCGACAGTAGATCACCTCTACCTCAACCTAGAAGAGGCATTTTGCTGCCACATGTGGCAGCAAAATGCCTCTTTTGCTACTTTTACCGACTTCTGCACAAATGCAGACAGGCTATTTTGTCATCGCCTAACAGCATTAGAAGGATCTGCCTGGATTTTGAATTGGCCAGGTGCAAGATGTGAGTACATACCCGGAATTGCTGGATGTATGGTGTGCCTCCATATACTAAAGACTTAACCCTTGCTAAGGTGGTGAAACCGTTTACACGTCTACCAGGCTATCCAGTTTAGTGTTTAGATGCGTTCCTGTGGAATTTACCTAAAAGCTATGCTTGAGGCTATACCCACACAATCGAATTTTAGAAGTATCCGGATTTACTCATAAATTTGTTGTAAATCAAGACTAAGTACAGCTTAATCCAGTTCAATCTCGATTTGCACAGCCTGAGCTTTCATCAATCTAAGATCACTTCTTGGTCTTACGTCTTGAGCTTAATTAAATACCTTTTGATTCATAGCTCGTTGCTACCTGAATCTCAACAACAGATCAGGCAGCAATCGTTAATAAGCTACTGACTGACTCACAAAGATCTCTAAACAGCTTTTATTCAAGCAAATTATCTACAGCGATTCATGCAAGACCCAGATCAAAACATTCAAATGGTTTCTATGAAAGGTTTATTCTCTAAAAAACTAAAATATGTTCCAACAGTAGATCTAGGATCAACCATGAAATCGATAACAAATCAAACATAGAGCACCACGGTTGAACTCGATAAGCGTACTGTTGTGTCATCTGCTGCGAAATATGCCCGTTTTCAGACCATCTTGGATTGAACGAGTCCCCTCATGGATAAAACCCACGATTGAGTTTCGTGGCCGTTCTATTTTGTTATCTGGATTAATTACCACAACAATTCTAACGGTTTGTCAAACATTCCGGCTAACAGAACCACTAGAGCTTTTTCTATTTGATCAAGGCATTCGTCTGATTCAAGATCAAGAGGATGATCCACGCCTATTAGTGGTTGGCATAACGGACGAAGATGTTGCGGCCTATGGTTGGCCGCTACCGGAAGAAACACTAGCCGACTTGCTTGAAAACTTGCAGCAGCATGAGCCGCGAATTATTGGCTTAGATCTATTCCGCACTCAAGCTCAATCAGAAAAGTTGACGGCCCAACTGAAGGAAGATAATTTGATCGCCATCAGTAAAATAGATGAAAACGGCGATTTTCTCCTGTCACAAAAATCAGATTTAGTCCCTCGGCAGCGAATCGGCTTTAGCGACCTACTCATTGATCCAGATAGCATCGTCCGCCGTAGCTTACTGTTCGTCAATGTAGAAGAACCGACTGAACCAGCCTTTTATTCATTTGCACTACGAGCTGTTTTAAGCTACTTAAATATTGATGAAACTGAGTTCAGGCCCGATAAGGATTCACTACACATTCAGAATGTTGAGATTCCCATTCTCAGGGCTGGTGATGGCGGGTATCAAAATATTGATGATGGTGGGTATCAAATGCTACTGCGCTATCGCGATCGCATTAGTCCGGCCCCTCAGCTTTCTCTAGACGAAGTCTTGACTCAATCGTTCGATCCGGCTCTAGTAAGAGACAAGATTGTCTTAATTGGTGGTACTGATGCGTCATCCAAAGATGAGTTTTATACGCCCTATAGCGCGGTTCTAGTCGATGACTTTGTCATGCCGGGAGTTGTTGTTCATGCACAAATAATTAGCCACCTTTTAGATATCGTCAATAATTCATCACGCACAGTTTATTGGTTTCTACCAGTTTGGTTAGAACCCGGATGGTTATTTATTTGGGCAATTTTAGCAGGCATCATTACCTGGCGCATTCGCCGTCCTGTATTTTTACTATTTGCCAGTATTCTTTTAATTGCAGCCATTCTAGGAGTGAGCTATTCGCTACTGCTAGGTCTAATTTGGGTGCCAACCGCTGAACTCATCTTAGGGATTTTGATGGCGGTAGGTCTGAATACGGGACAGCGCTTACTATACCAAAGCGCTTATGATGAATTGACCCAACTACCCAAACGGGATCTATTCGTCAACCTAGTTCATAAAGCACTCCAGCAACAGCAAAATAATCCGGGTACACCATCCGTCATCATTGCCTTTTTAGAAATTGAACGGATTAACTTAATTAACAAAAGCTTGGGCTATCGAGCTGGCGATCGAGTACTGACCTTTGTTACGGAACAACTGAAGCAGGATTTACCGTTTAACACGCAGGTCGCTCGAATTGGCGATAGCGAATTCGCCATTTTATTTAAGCAAAATACTCAAGCCGCTGTGCAAAGCACACTTGAACAACTGCAAGACACCTTATCTAAACCCATGACGTTAGATAAGCATCGGCTTTTGCTCACTCCTCATTTAGGCGTTTCAATTGCTCAGGGGCAGCAATCTTATGATCCTGACAACTTAATCCGCAACGCACACTTGGCGATGTATCAAAGTAAGGCTTCATCCCAAGCTAAGCATACCTTTTTCTCAACTAGCATGCTGACGGAGAATGTGCATCGACTGCAGTTGGAAAGCGATTTGTTAACGGCAATTGAGCAAGAACAGTTTCATTTGGCTTATCAACCTATTGTTTGTTTAAAGTCGAATACGATTGCCGGATTTGAAGCCCTGGTTCGCTGGCAACAGGCTAATGGTTCATTTATTTCACCCACTAAATTTATCCCAATTGCCGAAGAAACCGGGCTAATTCTCTTATTAGGAGAATGGGTATTTCGGACTGCCTGCCAACAGCTACAGCATTGGAAAGCCGCTTTTCCAGATCAACGGTTGGTTATGAGCATCAACTTATCAAGCTGTCAGTTCAGCCAGCCCAATTTGATCCAGATGATTCGAGAAACACTGGAGAGTCTCAATCTGCAAGGGCAGGATATTCGTCTCGAAATCACTGAAAGTATGGTGATGGAAGATATTCACCAATCAATTCAGCTCATGATGCAGTTTCGAGAATTGGGAATCCAACTTGGTATTGATGATTTCGGTACTGGATACTCATCATTGAGCTATCTGCATCGATTGCCTTTTGATACGCTCAAAATTGACAAATCATTTGTTGGGCACATGGAATCCAATCGAGAAGACTATGCGATTGTCAACACAATTTTAGATTTGGGGCACTCACTCAATATCAACGTCGTGGCAGAAGGTGTGGAGACACTGGAGCAGGTCAAATTACTGCAACAGCATCAGTGTCAGTATGGACAGGGCTATTTCTTTGCACGACCGCTGGATGCAGTTCAGGCGACGAAGTTTTTGCATGAGTCGCGATGGATGAAGGGTAGGGAGTAGGGGTTGAGGAGGGAGGAGTGAGAAGTGATAGAGGATGGAGATTGGGATAAGGGCGATAAAGGGCTGTAGAGCTAGCTGTAAAGGGAAGGGGGGAGGTAGAGGAGAAATTTTAAGGGGAAAAGGGTTGGTGGCTGGCAACCCAGGAGATGATGGCTTGAGTTAGGCCGTCCAGGGTATATTCTTGGGCCTCAATATCGACGCGGCCTAGGAGTTCAGTGCAGGCTTGGGAGGTTTGGGGACCAATGGAAGCGATGCAGACGGACTGGAACCAGCGATCGCAGATCGATAATCCTGGAGTTGCTTCAATTAGCTGGCAGAAGTTTTTGACCGTTTTAGAACTGGCGAAGGTGATCACGTCAACTTGGCCAGATTTTAGAGCTTGGAGCGCATTTGCATCGATTTGGTGAGGACAGCCAGATTCGTAGGCAGGCACTTCCACAACTTCCGCACCGCGATCGCAAAATTCCTGCACCAGCAGTTCGCGCCCGCCGGTTTCGACACGGGGGAACAGAAGGCGCGCGCCTTTTAAGCCTTCAACGGGGAAGGCTTCCACCATTGAATCGGCGACGAAGTTGGGCGGAATGAAGTCGGGCTGGAGCCCTTTTTCCGCTAGTACCTTGGCCGTTTTCTTACCCACAACAGCAATGCGTAAGCTGGCCAGCGAGCGCGCATCTAACCCTTGCTCTAGCAAACGCTGAAAGAAGTAATTAACGCCGTTGCTGGAGGTGAGAATGAGCCAGTCAAAGGTATCAATTTCTGCGATCGCACGATCGAGTTCAGCCCAGCTTGAGGGAGGCGTAATCTCTAGCGCGGGCATATCTACCGTTTTGGCTCCCTGCGCCACCAGCAGATCGTTAAACTGGCTGGACTGTCCGGCAGAGCGGGTAACAAGGACAGTGCAGTTTTTCAGCGGCAGCGGGTGAGTTTGTGTCGATGGCGTGGGCATAAGCGGTGGTTCGGACGATTTCAACATGGAATGCAGACGGACAACTTCACCAATCACAATGACGCTGGGCGAAAGGCGAATGTTTTGGGTATCCCATGCGACGTGACCCAGTTCGCTAATCCAAACTTGCTGTTGGGGATGGGCCGCCCAGCGGATGACGGCTACAGGTGTAGAAGCGAGCTTACCATGTCGCTGGAGTCGCTCAGCAATGTCAGATAAATTACGAGTTCCCATCAGCACCACCAGCGTTTCGATCCGAGCTAAAGCTGACCAGTCAAGCGAATCTGGATCATGACCAGTAACCACTGCAAAGCTGCGGCTGACTACCGGATCGGTCAAGGGAATGCCCATCAATAGCGGTGCAGCTAGAGCCGAAGAAATTCCCGGCACCGCTTCAAACCGACAATTCATTTGCTGCAGGGCTTGAATTTCCTCAGCGCAGCGCCCATAGATAAACGGATCGCCGCTTTTGAGCCGTACAACCTGCTTGCCAGCCAAGCACTGCTCCACCAGGAGGCGGTTGATATCCGCCTGAGGCGTACTGGGTTTGCCGCCTCGTTTACCAACCTCAAAGGTTTGGCAGTCTGCGGGGATGAGGGACATCAGCGCCGGATCAATCAACGCATCGTAAACTAGCACCTCCGCCTGCGACAGCAACTCCTGTGCCCGCACGGTTAAATATGCGATCGCACCTGGCCCTGCCCCCACCAAATACACCTTACCTTGGCGAGTTGTTCCACTGTCTGCCCAGTTCATCATCCTAAGTCATCACCTTTTGAGAACTACCAAATTTTAAACGGCAGACGGCTGCAAATCGGCATAACAAGTGGAACGAGGGTGAATTGTAACGCTGATCGATATTTACATATTGCAACATCTGGTCAACTTATCCAGCTCAATTCGCACTGGCAAACAGCTCAGCAAAACAGCCAAAACGCCCTCGTTCAAAGAACTTGAGCATTTTGGCTAATCGCAGTCCCTATCTCAAGACAGAGACGAGAGTGAATAAATTTCCTCAATTTAGCTGACCCCAATGTCTCCTTTAGCGCGTCGTGTGAGCGATGAATCAAACCCGGTCAATCTAGTATCCCTAGAGGCATCGACGCAAAATTTACAGATTTCGTTTCTACAAAACTGATCTACAAAACTGAGGTAGTGGACATGCAACGGCAAACAGGTCGAGAAACAGCTAAATGGGTGGAGGTTTTATCGCGTCTCGGCATTGCAGCTAAAGGAATTGTGTATGCACTGGTGGGAATCTTGGCGCTGCAAGCTGCGTTTGGAGCAGGAGGCCAAGCCACTGATCAACAGGGAGCATTTGGCACTGTTATTTCTCAGCCATTCGGCAAATTTTTATTGTCGCTCATTGCACTTGGCCTGATTGGTTATGTTGTTTGGCGACTGGTGCAGACCTTCAAAGATCCGGATCGCAACGGCACGGATGCAGAAGGATTGCTCAAGCGATTTGCCTATTTCATCAGCGCAGTTATCTATGGTGCATTGGCTTTCGCCGCGATTCAAATCGTTCTAGGCAACTCCTCTGGTTCTTCCGGTGATTCATCTGCGCAGGACTGGACGGCGCGCTTGATGTCGCAACCGTTCGGTCAGTGGCTGGTCGGTACGGTGGGAGCGATCATTATTGCGATCGCGTTTTATCACTTCTATCAAATGTTTTCGGCCAAGTTTCGCAAATATTTCAAGTGGCACGAAATGAGCCAAACTGAGCGCACCTGGTCAACTCGGCTCGGTCGCTTAGGACACGGAGCCAGAGGTGTGACGTTTTTGATTATTGGTGGATTCTTTATCCAGGCTGCGATTCGAGCCAATCCCAATGAAGCAAGAGGTTTGGGTGGCGCGCTACGCACGCTCGAACAACAGCCCTATGGGCCTTGGCTGCTCGGTCTAGTCGCGCTGGGTTTCATTGCTTACGGCATCTATTTAGAGGCTCGTGCCCGCTATCGCCGGATTGCCATGTAGTACCAAAATGATTTTTTGTGAAAGCGTTGCTGAGCAACGCTTTCACAAAAATTATCGAGCTTTAAACGGACTGTGGATAAATAGCAGCAGAGGAGACAAAACGGACGTGTCAGGCAAACAAATTTGGCAATTATTAAAAGAAACATTCACCGAATGGCAGCAGGATAAAGCCTCTCGACTAGCGGCAGCATTGTCTTACTACACGGCTTTTTCACTTGCGCCGCTATTGATTTTAGCGATTGCGATCGCAGGTGCCATTTTCGGTCAGGAAGCGGCACGGGGTGAGGTGGTCGGACAGTTGCAGGGACTGATTGGTCAAGATGGGGCAGAATTTATTGAAACCGCCATCGACAATGCCAATCGGCCCTCCTCCAATTCAGGTCTCATCGCCTCCCTGATCAGCCTTGTTATCCTGCTGTTTGGTGCGTCAGGGGTTTTTACTCAGCTCCAGGACGCCCTCAACGACATTTGGAACGTCACGCCTAAACCTGATCAGGGCATCAAGCTCATCGTTCAAAAGCGCGTGCTGGCCTTTGGCATGATCTTGGTGATTGGATTTTTGCTGCTTGTGTCTTTGGTGCTGAGCACTGCCATTTCCGCCCTGACTACCTTCATGACAGGCTGGGTTGCCGATTTCAGTTGGCTGTGGCAAATTGTCAATCTAGCACTATCTCTGGCTGTGATCACTGGCTTGTTTGCCCTGATTTACAAGTACCTACCCGATGCCCGAGTCCGCTGGAATGATGTTTTAATTGGCGCATTTATCACAGCGCTGCTATTCACCATTGGTAAATTTTTAATTGGCCTCTACCTCGGTAACAGCAGCTTTAGTTCCACTTATGGCGCAGCAGGTTCGCTGATTGTGATTTTGGCCTGGGTATATTACTCGGCTCAAATTCTATTTTTCGGAGCGGAATTTACGCAGGTCTATGCCCGTCGCTATGGTTCACAGATTGAGCCGGATGAGTACGCCACTCGCACGTTATCGCCGATGGAGCAGGCCGATCAAGCCGCCGAATCGCAAGACAATCGCCGCTCAGGTCGCCTATCTGAACAAGAGCGCAAACGCAAATATGGATAAGCAACATCATTTAGGGCAGACAGTCCCGCTCAAGCGGAACTGTCTGCCTTAAATAGACTTTATTGGAAATAAAGTTTTTAGAGTTGGAAATTGTTTTGTAGCGCGGCTCCGCCGCGCTACAAAACAATTTCCGATAAAGTCTAATGGATTAAAGATCGCTTACGGTTCAACTCGCACAACTGTGCCAACTTCTACCATTTCAAATAGCTGCACCACATCGCGGTTATACATACGAATGCAGCCGTGAGACGCCGCTGTGCCGACGCTGTTCTCATTGGGCGTGCCGTGGAAGCCGATGTAGTTTTGCCCATCCGTCCAAAAGCCGATCCAGCGGGTTCCCAGCGGATTGTCGGGGCCAGCCGGAATCACCGTACCGTTAAAGGGATTCTGCCAGGACGGGTCTTTGATCATTTGCAGAATTTCATATTCTCCCGTTGGCGTTTCCCAACCCGAACGACCGATCGCAATCGGAAAACTGGTTTTGACCTGATCGCGTTCGTACACATACACTTTGCGATCGCGCAACCGAATCACCAGTTCAATTTTGGCAATGGGATCAGGTAGCTGATCCAGATGATCAAGCGTCGGCAGATCAGGAAACCGCTCACCAAAAACAGCTTGTAAAGTTGACTGCTCATCACTTGGCAGCTCCACCTCCGCTGGTGCCAGCAGAGTCGATAGCGGCAGTGTAGATGGTTGATCCAGCGGGTCAGGAGATGAAGATAAAGTTGATGCATTCTCAGATGGATCGGCCTGATCAGCAGCTTCTGATTCAGCTGGTATTGCCGATGAAGGAGTTACAGATGTGGGCAACGACGCAGGAGCAGGCTGAGCTTGGGCAGTTCCAGCTACGCTAGTCAGCAACAGTACCAATGTCGCGGTTGACCAGCGGGAAGCTTGATTAAAAATCGGCTGAATCAGAGGTTTGTCCATTTGTGTCAGGTATCTGTCAGGTATCTAGGCGGTGAATGAACAACGATATAGTATGCACCAGTTCAAAGGCTGTTCGAACAGCTTGCTATACGGTGATTCAAAATGAGTCGATTATGTTCCGATATCTATTTTAGATAGTACCCACCTGAACGCATCGAAAACCCGCAAACATCTGCTGCATGTGCGGATAGTACCAATTCCGAAAACTGTTGCGGAGTGCCCAAGGCCGCGTCGCCCAACTGCCGCCCCGCAGCACCCAGTGTTCTCGATCAAAATAAGCGCTGGAATAGCCCGCATAGGGATAAGGCTCAAATCCGGCATAGCTGTCAAATAGAGTACTTGTCCACTCCCAAACGTTGCCCAACATGTCGCAACAGCCCAATGGGCTTCGGTTCAACGGATAAGCCGTGACGGGCGTTGTCCAGCCAACGTGATGACAATGGTTGCAAAATTCGGCGTCTGACGGCGAGCCAGTGAGCAACTCTGTCCCCCAAGGATAAATTTGAGCCTGCTGAGTTTCCGGATTCCAGCTCGCGGCTTTTTCCCACTCCACCTCCGTCGGCAACCGCTTCCCGACAAATCGCGCATAGGCTTCCGCCTCGTAAGCACTCACGCCATATACCGGATGCAGATCCTCTCCTGGCTCACCCGTCCAATAAAGCGGCTGCGTCACCTGCGCCCGTTGCCGCCACTGCCAGCCAGCTTCACTCCACCATCGCGGATCATCATAGCCACCCGTCTCCATAAATTGCCGATACTGCCCACAAGTCACCGGATAGCGATCAATCCAGTAATCTTCCAGCCATACCCGCTGCACCGGACGCTCGTTGTCGATAGCTGCGATCGCACTTTCGTTCCCCATCGTGAACTCGCCAGCAGGAACATACACCATTGCATCAGCAGAGAGGGAAGTATCAGGAGCAGAACGTGCACGTTCTTCTGCTCCTGATACTTCCCTCCCCTCGCCTCTTTCCTGCATCGCCAACACTATCGCCATCGTCTCCACATGCTGGCATTCGTGCTGCAAGAGCCAGTACCAGAGTCGGGATTGTTCCTCTAGTGGTGCTATTTCTAGGTATTGGAAAACTTGCGATCGCACATCTTCTAAGTAAGCTTTCACCTGATCGAGCAACGGTAGATTAACCCGTTCGTTTTTAGGTAAACCATCTTGAGCAAACAGGCGATGATATTCGGTGTAAATGGGAGGACGCTTGGCGAGGTGCTGAAGAATCCAGAGCGATTCGGTGTAGGCGATGTGGCCGAGATGCCAACCGACGGGGCTGAAGTCGGGATGAGCGTGGCAGCAGAACGCGTCGCGGCTCATGTTGTCGAATAAAGCCAGAGTTGCTTTTCGACACTGAATCATGGCGGTGCGGAGGGTTTCTCGGGTGAGGAGTGAGGAGTGCGGGGGGAGATGAGTGGGAGGGGAGATGAGTGGGAGAGTGGGGGAGGAAGAGTGAGGAGTGCGGGGGGTGAGATTGGAGGAGGGGCGGTTAGGAAAGGGTTGAGGGCTGGAGTTGGAGATCGGAGAGGTCATCGTAGGTTATGTCTAAATCGGCACCAACGCTTAGAATGCTAGATTTTGGACAGGGTGTCCATTGGCCTTCTGATAGGGGTTCGGAGGCAATCAGGATGGCATTGGGAAACTGGGGATCGTCGCGAAGGTAGTAGAGGCTGGGATCGCTGCCGCTGGTGTCAAAGCGGGAGGCAACAATTTGTTCGCCATCGCTGACCATTAGATTTAACGCGGCGCGAACGTTGTACTTTTGAGCTAGCTGAGCGGCTGTGGTTAAGGTTTGGCACAGGGCAGCAGCGAGGGAAAGATTGGGCTGAGTTGAAATCGCATCGACAAATAAGCCAAATAAATGCTCGGAGTCGGTCAAGCCATGAATGGCGTGATAGGCAGTGTCCGATAAGCGATCGCGGATTGGTCGATACACGGTTTGGCGAAAGTTTTCAATGAAACCGTTGTGGATGAACAGAAGCTGTTCGTGCTGGAACGGCTGACAGTTGCTCAAATCCACCGCCAGTCCCGGCGTGGCGCTACGCACATAGGCTAGGATGCGGCTCGATTCGATATAGCGGCTGAGGTGGGGCAAATTAGTGTCGTTCCAAATCGGCACTGTCTGCCGATAGGTAAACGGCGCGGTTTGTCGCTGCGGATGATACCAGCCAATACCAAAGCCATCGGCATTGAGAATAGCGGTTTGCATTTCTCGTGGCTGATAGCTTTGCACGATCAGGGAGTGACTGGGTTCAGACAGGAGTGAGTCCAGTTGAATGGGGGGGCCAATGTAGCCTAAAAGCCGACACATAGAGTTTTTGGGGAGAATATTGCGGTATAAAGCTTTTTCTACCTTGCCGCAAATCGCCAAATTTGGCAGTGGATTAGCAAACAATCAAGCCGGATCACAGCGAATTTCCACCAGGAACCCATCTGGATCGTAAAAATAAATGCCGCGTCCCGTGGGGCGAGTCGTGGGGCCGTGGTCAATCAACACCTGATGCTGGTGCAGTACCTCAACCGCCGCATCGAAATCGGCAGGATCAATATCAAACGCCAGATGATTGGCGCGGGTAAACTGCTGCTTCGGATCGGGATTGGGTGGCGATAGATCTGGTTCGTAGAATAAGTCCAGCACCGTGCCGTCCGGCAAGGCAAAATTGGCGATTTGGCCCGCTTCAACTTGCGATCGCAAGGTAGACGGCACCTCATCACCCGTCAACTCATGCAATCCCAACACTTCGCCATAAAACTGCCGAGAGGCGGCAAGATTTTTCACATTGAGCGCGATATGATGAACGCCTCGGAGTTTGCCAGTCTGTAAACCACCGATAGACGTTGTAGAAGTTGATGATTGCATGGCTGAATTCCGGTTTGAGCGGTTATGAGTCAGTTGCAGATAGCTTTACTCTATCCAAATTCACTAACCAAATCCATCCAATGGAAACGCTGCTGTTAATTTGTAACCTCGTCCTAATCGTCGTCATTGGCGGTTTAGTGTGGCTCGTTTATCAACTGCTGCAAAAGAATCAGCAGGATGTTATCCACCACCGAGACCTCATGGCGCGACAGCTCCGGCTCTCTACGGTGCCCCATCTTTACTGTGATTTGCAGTGGGACGAGACGAATCAGCAGGTACAGCTTTTTCTCTACAACGTCGGCAACGTGCCCGCCTACGATATGCACATCAGCGGTTTAGCGGCCTATGTGGAAGAGCGTTTGGACATCGCAACATTTATGCGGCTCCACGTGCAGCCCCGCCACCGCAAGTATCCGCTACAGGCCGATCCGGTGGGTTACTACGGCGTGCGCAGCACCGCGCGGGTGCCCTGCCTCTCGGCCCAAAAGCAGGTGGCGCTAGACGTTGGCTTTCCCGTGCGCCCTGCCGATGTATATGTGCTAATCCAAACCCGCGATCTGAGCGGCGACAACTACTATCAGCTCTACTGTTTTTCGGATATCAGTCCCAATGGCGACTACAAGGCGAATCTGCTGGAGCCGAAAACAGTTGCCGTTCTGGAACGACTGCATCTCTACGATTTGGAAAATTTTGATCCCACAACCTGCAAGAAACCGCTGCCCTATCATCTCAAGCAGTTTTTGGCGCTATGGAATCATGCCCTTTCGGTGCGAGTTACAACCAAGCAAGCAGAACCGGAAACTATGCCGCCGATTTTTCAAACTCCAGTTGAGCAACCGCCGCCAGAACCGCAGTTTTAATCATGTCAGCTCAAATGCTGTGAGCGTTGGGGCAAGGGGGCAAAGGGGCAGGAGGCTTAACTCGCCGCCGCAGTTTAGGGAACTGGTATGACAACTGAACTGATTCTGCACCCGCTGCACTTGATTCGGGGCATCAATTGCGCGGAAAAGCTGGATGGCACGGGCAAAATTCTGCTGTGCTTGTGAGGGATTTGCCTGTGCCTGATAGGTAATCCCTTGTTGAAACAGCGCATTTGCCAAATCACACTTAGCATCGATCAGTTCCAAGATTTCAACCGCCTCGGCATGATGGGCTAAGGCGCGATCGCAATTTCTCTGAAGACGATGCAGCACCGCTAATCCATTCAGAGCTTGGCCTCTGACCTGGAGATAGTGACTTTCAGTGGCGGCTGCGATCGCGCTGTCGTACAGTTCTTGAGCCTGGTTATATTTGCCTAAATAACTGTAAACCTGGGCCAGCATCTGGATGAAGTAGGCAAAGCGCCCACTGTAGTCTGTTATTGGGTTGCTAGCAATTCGGCTATAAACTTCATCAGCTAATGGTTTCGCCCGCTCAAACTGCTGTTGATATGCATAAACCAGGGCAAGGCAAACCGATGCTTTTTCAGCCCAGGGATGATGAGGTGTACAAGTTGCCTGCTCGATCACCGCTTGAAAATACTGCTGCGCAGTTGCCAAGTCCCATCGATCGACGCAATATAGACCAATACTGAGCTGCGAGTCCACAGCTATCATCGTTAAGTAGTAAATCTGATGATCATTGGCGGCATCTTGCAGACAGGTTTTAGCCGTTGCGATCGCATGTTGCTGTTGCTGAATCGCTGCGGTAATGCGGCCTGTAATCCAGTACAAATCGCCTAGAATATTGCAGAGTTCTGCCTGATTCGGCGTCGCTTGCAAATGGGGTAAAACCTGCTCAATGGCATCCACCACGGGATGCAGAAAGCCCATGCGATAAAGGGTACTGCCCAGCGGCAAGAACTGCTGCCACTGATTCAAGCGACTGCGGAGTAAGACGGTTGCTGCTGCTTCAAAATCCTGAATCGCAACATGATGGTAATAGGCTTCCAGTGCTTGCAGCGCATCCGGTACCGACTGAATGCGCTGCACCGATTGGCTCCAAAATGTGGCGGATTGACGATGGGCTGCTTCGTAATCAGCACCGTCACGTAATTGCGTAACTGCTGCTGCGCGAATCGCCGGATGCAGCCAGTATTGGCCTTTGTAGCACTCAATCAACGAGCGATTGCGTAAGGATTGAATCACTCGCGGCTGTTGCTGCAAATCGACATCCCACATTAATGCCTTCAACCCAGCCGTAGGCACAGTCGGCGTTTCTTGATAGCGGTAGCAGCCTAGCCGACAGAGGAGCTGATAAGCCGCTGGATCAAGAAACAGGAGCCGCTCAATTTGGCTAGATACCAAGTTCTGCAACGTCGTATGGGCTAACGGACTGCCCTGATACTCCTGCCAGTAAGCCGCAATGTCACCTGCAAAATCCTCTTGAATCAAGCCATACAGCACACCCATTGCCTTCGCATTTCCCGCATAAGCTTCGTGCATAGCGGCAAGAACGCTTCCTGCTTCACCGGAAGGTACTGAAGGGTATTGAAAATACTGTTGCCAAGCGCTCAAATCCAGTCCCGGCAAACGATAGTGATGTAGATCAACGCCCGATTCACAAATGCGATCGCGACTGGTAATCAACGTCACCGCCTGCACTTGCGGATCGGCCAGAATCCTCAGCAGTTCAGCGTAGCCGCGATGCTGCGGTACAAAGCAGCCATTAGCATCCAGTGCCGGTTCGAGGTTATCAATTAGGATGCCGACTCGCTGCTGCTGAAGCTGGCGCTTGAGCCGACTGAGGGTAACGCCAAACTCCTGTCCTGGTTCTTCATCAAAATCCTGTCGCAGCCATTCTTCCACCACCCGATGAGCAGAGGTGATACCGTCAGTTTCCTTGGCCATCAGTACTTCCAGCACTCGGTCAAACGACTGTGCCTGTAAAAACTGCTGCGCTAACGTTGTCTTGCCTAGACCACCTTCACCTTGAATGACAATCAGTTTAGCTCCCTGGCTGACCAGCTGACGGAGATCTGCGATCGCAGTTTCCCGCCCCACAAAACCTCGATTAACGGTACTTTTCACAATATCTGCTGAAGCCGTTGAGGCAATTGGTAACAGTATCAGTGAAGATTTAGCGCCCGAAGTAATCGGCAGGATGGCCTGAGACGTAACTCGTTTCGCTTGACCCAGCCGCTGCTTGAGGGCTGATTTGTAGCGTTTTAAGACCGAGCGGCAGTTGCGTTTTGTGACCTTCTCACCCAACGCCTCAGAGAGCTGTCGCCACAGGATGGAGCCGATATCCTTGACGTGGCCTTCGGTGTAGCCACAGTCTGCGGCAATATCTAAATACTTCTGCCCCTGCCATACCCGCTGGAAAATGGCAGCTTTCAAATCGTTGAGGTGCTCTCCAGTGCTTTCAAACACCAGAGCATCAACCAGCGCTAGTGCAGAATCAGTATCCATCCCATGAAAAACGACTGTGGATGTTGGCTTCAGAGAACTACAGGGTCAACGCTCGCAAATTCGGATACCTAACCTAAATTGCACCAAGTTTAACTCATGATCACTAACTTGTCCCGACGTTAGCGGCTGAATCCGACCTTTTCCGACGTTCTGCCAACGTTTAGAAAACGGCAACCCTCCGACCCAAACCGACTGACACCACGAGCCGAATTGCGTAAGTTGGGGATGAACGAAAACACCTGAATGCACCGGGCATGGCACACCATGCCCCTTTTTATAAGGAGTGCAGTATTGATGAATTTTCTATCGATTAATTCTATTCAAGTTCCTGTTCAAGACTCTGACCAAACTGAAAAGCAAGCCGAGCAACCAACTTCGTTTCGACAGACCTGCGCCAAACTGCGATCGCACATTGACCACTACGTCAGCCTTGATGTTTTATGCGATCGCTTGGCCGATCTACCGCGACAGTTTGCCGACCCTCAACCGCGCCCTTGGCAACCAACTCGCTGGGATGAGATTCATCCCAGTCAGGTAATTGGCATTGACCTGGATCTGTTCCTCAACGTCATCGTGGGCGCGATGGACACCGAAGCGCCGATTCGCGGCTATACCCAAACCAGTCGGCAGTATCTAGAACCGCTACATCCCAAAATGGCCCGCTTTGTAGGCGGTACAGTCAACGAGCAAGGCGACTTAATAGAACTAGGACTGTGGGAAAGAGAAGAGCGGCAGCATAGCCCAGCCCTGGCCAAACTTTACTATCAGCTTAAAGGCGAAAAAATCGTAGCCAATCTCCGCCAACCCAAATCCTATGAGCCATCCGAGCATCCTGCCGATGATCTCTATGGTCACGGTCTACATCGCATCGCCACGGAATACAGTGCCGTCTGCCTTTACCTGTGGCTGATGGCGCACACCACGGGCGCAACACATCAGCTCCTGACCGAAATCCTAATCGACGAAGTCAACCACATGACCAAATTCTGGGGATTCGGCCTCTGGCTCTACCCCGAATCGTTCTGGCAGCGCTGCTGGCGTCTCCTCGGCAATCGCATCGTCGATACCCGCTACGGCCAGCAAAAAACGCTGTCCCTGCTGAAACTTTATCGCACCGTCCAGCGGATGATGGGAACTCTTCACTGGCACGACTGGAAGCTACAACACAAGCTAGAGCTAGCGCTGACATTCATTTGGGTGCTGAATCGGGTACGCCAATGGCAGAGGGCAATGCGGGTGGAGGAGTTGCGATCGCTGTTTGGCGACAGCTAGATCTTTACAGTCCTCCCGGCGTGGTGCATTGCTGCGCGAATGAACCTTACGATCATGCACTTTTCGCAACAACCCATCCACCCATCTACTCTCCTACCCATCTACTCTCCTACCCATCTACTCTCCTACCAGCCCTCCCCCTTAACACCAACCGTAAAATCCAGACACAGAACTTAAAGTTTTGCCAAAATCCTGCATTTCGGTCTTGCGCTTAAGCGGGGCAAAATGGGCACCTTTAATAGAAGCGCTACCGCCAAATGGTTTCACAAACCTGTTTTTTTCGTTGCTTTCGGGAGAATCACCGATGACTGCCAAGCTCTTAGTTAAACTGCCCGCCGAACTTGATCGCCAGCGGTTGCCGCAGCACGTCGCGGTGATTATGGACGGCAATGGTCGCTGGGCGCAGCAGCGAGGACTGCCCCGCATCGCTGGGCATCGCCAGGGAGCTAACACACTGAAGGATTTGCTGCGCTGCTGCAAGGACTGGGGCATCCCAGCCTTGACGGTGTATGCATTTTCGACCGAAAACTGGCGGCGACCGCTGGAAGAAGTCAGTTTTCTAATGGGGCTGTTCGAACGGCTGCTGCGGAAAGAACTCCAGGAGATGAATGAGGAAGGCGTTCGCATTTCGTTTGCGGGTGATATCTCCAGCCTGCCGGAACAGCTTCAGGTGGAAGCTCAGCGAGCGATGTTGGCTACTGCCAACAACAACGCCGTACAGTTTACGGTTGCGATGAACTACGGCGGACGGGCCGAAATCATCAAAGCCTGCCGCGATATCGCAACTCAGGTACAGCAAGGCCAGCTTGATCCCAGCGCAATTAATGATGACCTATTCGCTCAGCAGCTTTATACCGCCAATTTGCCCGATCCCGACTTGCTGATTCGCACCAGTGGCGAAATGCGCTTGAGCAACTTTCTCCTATGGCAAATGGCCTACGCCGAAATTTATGTGACCGATGCCCTCTGGCCTGACTTTGATCGCAGCGAATTTCAAAAGGCACTGACAGCATTTCAAAACCGCGATCGCAGATTTGGCAAAGTTCAATAACTGGCGCTATTTGTTCACATATTTTTCAATGTATGCGGGATCGGTTGTGCCCAGTACGCAATCCCAAAAGGTGAAATACAACCCAAAATGCGTTTGATACCGACGGTGATGAATAGCGTGATGCACTGGGCCAATCAGTCCTTTTTGTAATCCAGCTACTGAAAAGTGGGGTGGAACCAATTCAAAGCCTAAATGAGTGATCATTGCCCAGATCGTCATTGTGACAAATGCCGCAATCAGAGTCGCAAAATGGAGCGGGATGAAAAACACCAAACTGACAAAAAAGATGCCGTGAATCATTGCCTCACTGGGTTCAAACGCAAATGATGTCCAAGGAGTTGGTACGCGGGAACGATGATGCCCATAGTGCATCCATTTGAATAGGCGAGGATGATGCAGCAGCCGATGAGTAAAATAAAAATAAGTGTCCTGTAAAATTAAAACGGCACAAAAACTGAACCCCATGTACCACCAGCCGTAGGTATCAATGGAGCTATAGATACGAGTGCCACCAGCGTTATAAATGCTCATAATTAGAGCCGATAAAAGCGCAAATAGAAAAGCAGATGTTACGGATAAGCTAATATCTTGGCGAATGAGTTTCCACTTTGGTTTTGGTACGGCGATACGTTTGAGCAAAGGCATTTTGTCAGAAACATAAAACAACCAAAATGCCCCGCCAGCGACGAGGAAATAGCGACCTAGAATGAATGCTAGAAAAACAAGCCAATAATATCCAACGCGATGAATAATCAATCAAGTAAAATCCAACAACAACAGCGTAATAGAAACTAAAAACTAGAAACTCATATACTAAATTGCAAACTCAAGAACCTGGGAAAACTGTTTTGCCGCCAGAACTGACGACAAAACAATTTCTTCAGGTTTCGGTGCGAGATGTCAGAATACAGGCCGATCCAGCCTGATCGCGAAGGTGTGCAGTCACAGTGGCAAATGGGCTACCTATACGAATGTATATCAACTGTTAGCCTTTCGCTCATATCCTATATTAAGGATTGGGGACTTGATCGCTTTTGCGTACAAAAAGCACAGCACTACCAAGGATTAAGAATAAAATTCCCCACCATAATGAATCACCGGGCAGAATTTTGAGTAGGAGCGTCACCATTCCAGAGGTTAGCAGTGACCAGCCAATCGTTGTGCGATATTTCATCATTGTTTGAATCTAGCCTTGTCATTTCACGTCAGAATCTGCCTATACATTAGTTGGGACACTGGGAAAATGCGTCAATCGCGCGAGAGAAGGTTTTTAACACAAGCAGATCAACAGTGAGAGGTTTCCAGATAGCAAACCGTCGCCAAGTTCAGTCCTAAGATACGTGTATTCTTGGAACGGCAGCGATAGAATCGCAGCTAGTTTTTGAGCACCTTGCTCATCTGGTTGTCCATTCGCGATCGCATGCAGTCTTCGACTTCTTCAACTCCTACTTACCGCAGTACGTCTCATTCTGCCAGTCAACCTACCGTGTGGCAGCGCATTGGCCAAGTTTGGAGCAAGCTTGTCGCGCTTATTGCTGTCATTCAGCTCGTTTTGGTGCTGTTCAATATCAGCTATATTCCGCTGCGATCGCTTTATTTTGAGTACACACCCGCAGTCGTAGATGCCTACGATCCCATCAAGGGCATCGAACTGCATCCGGATACACAGCTTTATTTGGCGACTGTTGATCAGCTAGTTGAAACGGTTAATCCAAATCATGAAGTGGGAAACATGCAATCTCTACAACTTGCGCCTCAACCAGCGGAGATTGCGCCCATTCTTAGTAATCTGCAGGCCCAAAGCATCGAGTTAGTAGAAGAAAATCCCTTTTTTGGAGCCAATCAGTTTGGTGCGTACGCTAAGCTCAAACAGCGCATCCAGTCCCACGTAGGTGAAATCTCAGCGAAGCAAGCACTGCTGAAATTCTGGAGTTGGGACTATCTGAATCGAGCAGGTTGGCAAAGCGAACTGACTTACTTTGATCGCGCCATTCGCCCCATGCTGGAGCACAACTATCTGCGAATGTTGGACGAAACGGGACGATTCGCTGATCGGTTTTGGCAGATTGATCTCTGGTTCATGGCGCTGTTTGCCGTTGATCTACTAGGACGCACTCTAATCAGCAGCTATCGTCAGCCTCAAGTGAGCTGGGGTGATGCTATTTTACGCCGCTGGTATGACCTGATTTTCTTCCTGCCGTATTGGCGCTGGCTGCGGGTCTTACCCGTTTCAGTACGGCTCCATCAGTCCAGACTCTTCAATATGGAGCGGGTGCTGGCTCAAGTGACCCACGAACCCGTCTCCTACGTTGCCGATCGGGTGAGCAAGTTTCTCATGGTGCGACTCGTTAACCAGGCGCAGACTTCTATTGAACAAGGAGATGCGGCACGATTCTTGTTTGAACCCAGTCAATATCGGCAGGTCAGCAATATTAATAAAATCGACGCCATTACCGATCGGCTGATTCAACTGTCAATTTACCGAGTTTTGCCAGAAGTTCAACCGGACTTGGAAGCCTTGTTGCACCACAGTTTAACGGAAGTCATTACCCAGTCAGACTTTTACGGCGCGGTGCAGCAGTTTCCTGGCATAGGCAATTTGCCCAACGAAACCATTGAGCAGCTAGCCGAGTATCTGGCCCAAGGCACCTATGATGTCCTGAAAAATGCTTATTCTGACCAGGAAGGCCGCATGCTGATGGAGCAGCTCAGCCAAGACTTTCGGCAAGCGTTGAAGCAGCAGCTTCAGGAAAAACAAACGCAGAAAGAACTTGAAACGCTGTTAATTGACCTGCTGGAAGAACTGAAAATTAACTACGTCGAAAAAAGCAGTATCGACAATCCAGAACAAACACTGGATGAGGTCGAGCAAATCAACCAAGTCCTGCAGAAAGCGAACACTCTGCCTCCAACTGACTCGCCGATCAATCCAGCGGCTAGCGCTCAAACTCAGGATTCAAAACCATTTAAAGACCCCGAGCAGATTCCCGATGTCTTGGATTTTTCTCAGTCCAAAAGCGAGATGGACTAGGATTCCCCAGTTAGGGTACGGAAAGCTGTGGTCACTTCTGGCATTGTGATCGCAAGTGAGGCAAAAGCAGCCAGTGTTGCCGCCTGGCAGTACTCAGAATAGGTTTTAGGCGCTAGGAAATTAGGTATTAAACCCCAGCAGGGTTGAAAGTGGAGTTTCCCTGCGGGAAACTCCACTTTTCAACCTGGATTTGGTTTAGGTGTAATGACACATAGGCTTGATGTAGATCCTTATGGCAGAGGTAAGAAATCGCTGAGGCTTATATCCTGAGGCAGAATTTGCAGCAGCTTTCAGTGAAGAACCGTGACCCAATTTAACATTGCACTCACAGCGATCGGCGGCATTGTTCTTATACTTGGTCTGGTCTCTGACTACTTCCGCCGTAACTGGTGGACGTCTGATCCATTGACGGCATTGGCACTCGGAATCTTGCTAGGGCCACTGCTCCTCAACTGGATCGATCCGATGCAGTGGGGGCTATCGAGAGAACATATTCTAGAACAGGCTGCCCGTTTAACAATGGCCATTGGGCTGATGGGTATCGCACTCCGTCTGCCTCAACACTATGGTCGCCAACACTGGAAGGCTTTAGCTGTACTTCTGGGTTTAGTTATGCCGCTGATGTGGATAGCCAGTGGTCTACTGGTCTACCTGATTATGGGGTTTCCGTTTTGGGAATCGATGATGATTGGTGCCGCAATCACTCCGACAGACCCGGTCGTTTCGACCTCAATTGTGACGGGAGGAGTGGCAAAGGATGACCTTCCCGCCCGCATGCGCCATCTTATTTCAACCGAGTCAGGCAGCAATGACGGGTTGGCCTATCCTTTTGTCCTGCTGTGCATCCTGATTGTGAGTAGAGCTGCTGAAAGCGCAGAATCCGCGACCTTGAGCAGCGTTTTGCCCCACTGGTTAACGACAGTAGTGATTGCAGAAGTAGGAGGTTCCGTCCTGTTTGGATTCATTGCAGGTTTTGCCGCTGGTCATTTCTTAAAGTGGGCCGAACAAAATAAAACCATTGAAAATACATCATTCATTGGCTTTAGCCTTGCTCTTTCCATCACGGTCTTAGGAGCCGCCAAACTGTTAGGCACCGATGGTGTATTGGCCGTATTTGTGGCCGGACTGGCCTTTGGCAATGTGATTGGAGGTAACCAGCGTTCAGAAGAAGATAATGTGCAGGAAGCAATCAACCGCTTCTTTACCCTACCGATTTTTGTGCTGTTGGGTCTAATGCTGCCCTGGAATCTATGGCTCGCCTTCGGTTGGCAAAGTTTGCTGCTGATCGTTGCCGTGCTGTTGCTACGCCGTTTACCAGCGTTGCTCTTGCTCTATCGTCAAATTCCACCTCTTAAAAAAATTCAAGAAGCTGCATTTGTCGGATGGTTTGGGCCAATTGGCGTCGCAGCGATTTTCTATGCTGGGCTTTGTCTACGCCGGACTGGTTTAGAAGAGGTTTGGGGTATCGTCTCATTCATGGTTTGCGCCTCAATTGTGGCTCATAGTTTAAGCGCTACACCTTTAACTCGTTTCTATGCTCGGTATGCCAGAAAACATGGGCTACTCGAAGAGGATGGCCAGGAATAATAGCTCAGCGCGAATCCAAAGGATAAAGAGCAAGTGCGATCGCACTTGCGTCCAATTGTCGAAGATGCGATCGCACTTGAAGCCTATGCTCTCAATACCTACGACTTATCGCAAGAACCCTATTTTCACGATCCCGACGATGAAACCATGAAGTCAGTCCAGAAGCAGCTCATTGCCACCAAACAGCAGCGTAATATCAAGTCTGTGTATCTCACATCTTGCACCTTGCACTAAAACCCCGAAGAGGTTGTTTTGCCGCCGCGATGCGGCGGCAAAACAACCTCTTCGGGGTTTTAGTGCAAGGTGCAAGATGTGAGTGTACAAGAACCCAATTTATTTTTTATGAAACGTTTGCTCCGCAAACGTTTCATAAAAAATAAATTACGGGTTTTCAACCAGATTGGATATTACGCTCTTAAGCTACTAGTACTTTCGCTTCGTATTCCGGCAGATCCGTGACCCAAAGGCCATCGTTGACTTCAACATCATAGTCGTTGATCCACTCGTGCCAGGTGCCGTTGTGGGGAAAGTTGGGAATTTCGTAGTCTGCTCGATACTGATCCGAAAAGTTAAGCACAACGACAATCCGTGAGCCTTCATCATTCCAGCGAACAAAGGCAATTACCTTATCGTCAGAGTTTTCATAAAAGAATTCCACATTATTGGTGCGGAGGGCATGGCTACTTTTCCGCAGGTTGATCAGACCGCGATACGTTTCCCATAAGTTGCGATTGCGATCGTTACCCAACAGTGTCCAGTCAATCTTGACCGAATCTAACGTTTTAGGCTTATACGCACCAAACTCCTCTCCCATCCAGATTAAGGGAATACCCATTGCCGTCATCATGATCGCGGCTCCCAGTCTGGCCCGCTTAAAAGCAGCGTCATCGAACACATTATGATTCGCCAACTGCACCATTAAATGATCATGATCATGGTTACTCAGATAATTGATCACATTCACAGCACCCATATAGCCTGAACGCTTAGCATCAATCAGCTCTTTCAGCGTTTCAATATCACCATCCTCGCCCCAGAGCATCGGAGCAATTTGGTGCTGGAACCCGTCTCGCCAGCAGGCATCCAGCGGCCCCTCTAGATTGGTAGCATCAGGAACTTCAGGAATTAATTCGCCGATGTTAAAAAACGGCTTGGGATGAGCCAGCTTAGAGGCTTCATCCGTGAGCTGGCGCAGAAAGTCAAAGTGCCCCATTTGCTTAACGGCATCGTATCGGAAACCATCAATGTGATATTCCGCAATCCAAAACCGCACAATTTCTTTGACAAACTCTTGAGCGGGACATAAATCAAGATTTTCATCGTAGTGATCATAATCAAACTCTGGCCCCCAGTTGAAATCCGGATCTTTGGGATCTTTCAAATACCAATAGTTGTAGTCAATTTGGGTCAGGGGTGCTTCGTAATCAGAGTGATTGAGAATAATATCGAGCATGACGCGAATGCCACGGGCATGGCATTCATCAATCAAGTTCTTCAGGTCAGCCGTCGATCCATAAGAGGATTCCACCGCAAAATAATGACGAGGATTGTACCCCCAGCCTTCATCGCCAGGAAACTCTTGAATGGGCATGAGTTCAATGGCGTTAATACCCAAATCAGAGAGATAATCCAGCTTTTCGACAACATGCTTAAACTTGCCACGTGGATAGGGATCGTCTTCTCCACCCGAGAAATCTTTGACTAAGATCTCATAAATTACTAATTCATCATTGTTCGGTAGCGCCTGATCGTCATGCTGCCAAACATAATCATCAATAAACGGTTGACCGTCTTTAATCTGGATCACGGCCATCTGCTTTTCTTCGTCTATATTCGTCGCTTTCGGATCAATCACCTCGACCCATTCATCAGGGTCTAAAAAATAACTCTTAGACTGAACTCGGAATTTGTAGGTGTAGCGCCCATCTTCTAGATCAATCTCGGTGCGGTAATAGCCGTCTTTTCCTTTTTCTAAATCAATTTCTTTTCCATCCGAAAAAGAACCTTGGAGCTTTACTCCCTGACTATAGGGGGCAAACAGCTTAAACTCAACTGAGCTAGCCATGAGTCTTCCTTTGATTTTATCGTGCTATAAATTTTAGGATTCTTGTCTATCCCAATGTGATTTTGAATGCGCTTTTCTACACCCTCCTCAAGAAGGATTAGTCAATGTCAATTAGATGATTGTGGGCTGAGCTGACACCACCCCAGCAATTTACCCTAGGCACAATCAATCCCTAATACAGCAATCTTAAATTGATTATGAACAGGCCGATCCGGCGGATCGGCCTGTTCATAATCAATTTAGTTCACCAGCTATTTAATGGAGCTGTATGTGCAATCTACCTTCAGGTAGAAAACAGTAAAGGAGAATTCTCTTAGTTTGGAGGCACTTATGCATAACGAACCCACTAGATGAAGTGGTGTTGGTATTTAAATAGTCTTAATAGCTCGCACGAACCTGAAGAGGTAATTAGGTGGCCTCACGGTAGTGCAGCGCAGCTTAGATTTCAATTTATATTTCATCATAGATTGGAAGCAATTTGGTTTAATTTGATTTGATGTATCAATTCAATTTACCAGTTTTATTTGAGTGCTATTTGGGTTTTATTTAGGATCAATCATGGACAATACTGTTTTCTTTTATGGAGGACTTGAACCACTTGTCCGAATCGTTGTCGTCGGAACGCTAGCTTATCTCAGCTTAGTCACTTTGTTACGAGTCTTGGGCAAACGCACACTAACTCAGTTAAATGCGTTTGATTTTGTGATTACGATTGCAATTGGTTCAACTCTTGGACGATTAATGACCGCTAAAGGTGTATCGCTACTTGAAAGCATTACCGCATTTTTGACCCTCCTTTTATTACAACGTTTAGTTTCTTGGCTCACCGTTCGATCAGCCAGATTCAAAGATCTAGTCACCGCAAATCCCTCGCTGCTGTACTTCCGGGGACATTTTTTGCACAGGGTTATGCAAAAGCACCGGATCACAGAGCAACAACTGCTAGCAGTTGTACGGAAAAACAAAATTGGCTCTTTAGATGCAGTGGAAGCCATTGTACTGGAATCAGCCGGAACGATTGCTGTCGTCAAAAAAGCAACGGATGGAGAACGAGCCGACCTCTCTGTGCTGGGTAGCATTCCTAAAGTCAACCAAAGAGGACTATTGTGATGTTTCATCCTTTAAAGCCTTTATAGCCTTTCCTGGGCTACTGAGGACAAGTTATTTTTTGGAAGCTGGCCTATGGGGTACCTAACATTGCGATCGCACTGCTTTGTCTGCCGCTCGTGACTACGGTTCTAGCTATGGTTGTCGCCATCGCCGCAGTTGTGAGCTGGCAACAGGGATACTGGACAATCACCAAACGATTACATTATTCGCTGGTCACATTAATTAGCCGCTCTCGCCTTTATCCTGTTTTTATAGTGATTCCAGTTATAAAGTGAGAAAACGAGAGAGGAGAGTGCCTCATGATGAGGCACTCTCCTCTCTCGTTCTTATCTAGAACCCCTATAACCTATTGGAACTTGCTAAGGTGTCAATTTTGAGCCATACAGTTCGAGCCATACGGGCTGTCTGTCAACCCAATATTACAGACTTTATTGAAAATAAAGTTTTTGGGATTGGAAATTGTTTTGTAGCGCGGCTCCGCCGCGCTACAAAACAATTTCCAATAAAGTCTTATCTAATCGATATTAGAGGCCATAGCGAACGCTAAAGTAGAATCCCTCGTCTTGTGCATTGTCGCCGCGATCGTCGGTATCAATCAGCGGCAGGCCATAGTCCAGCCGCACATTGAGATTTGGTAGTGGTTCCCACAGCAAACCTAGACCAATTCCAGCTAGAAACTCCTCATCCGGTCGGCCAACATTATTGGGGTTTTCGCTATCGTTCCAGACTGCCCCCACATCAAAAAAGGGAGCCAATTGAAATGTTGCTAATCCGGCTTCATTTCGAGCCAGGGTAATCCGGTCTTCCACAGAAAACCGGAAGCCATTGTCTCCCGCCCGCGCGTTTTGCCGATAGCCCCTCAGCGATTGGCCGCCCCCAATCACAAACTGTTCTGAACTGAGCAGCGAATCAGGTGTAAGCTGTAGATCAAGCTGTGCGATCAGCAGATGGTCATCACTGAGGCGCTGTACCCGCTGCGCCTGCCCCAACCAGCTAATGAATCGGCTGTCGGGGATGGGATCATCGTTAATCGTGGCGTCAAATAGCCCTGTGCCAATGCTAAATAAGGAGCGGCCCACCCAGGCACCTTGACTATCACGGCGGATATAGTCCTGACCAAAGCGAAACACGCTGGTGCGACTAATCCCGGTATCAGGATCGGGGCCAAAGCCAAACCCAAAAGGCCGATCGCCCAGAAATGTTTGTCCATCCCGGTAGCTAAAGCCCAAGGACAGAGCGAACTCCTCGCGGGGATTGCGTACCAGCGGTTGCCGGAAGCTGATTTCATACAGTTCTGATTCACCTTCAACGCTGAGTGCAGCATTAATCGGAATTTCATTCTCATCCAACTGTGCCCGGAGCTGGAGCGTACCGTCCTTCGCATTTAACGGCACGCGATAGCTGAGGTCATACACAACGGATTCTCCAGTCGTTGTCCGATCCCAAGAGCCAATCAGCGTGTCACCAATACCGAACACATTGCGGTGTCCTACATCAATCCCGATCCGCTCGGAACCAACCGATGGTGGAGAGTAGTTATCAATTCCGGCCTCAACGATCCAGGGATTGGCTTCTTCAACCCGCACAATCAGGATGCTTTCGCCAACTTGATCACCCGCTCGAAGGCTGGCCTCAATATTCTCGAAGAGTGGGTTAAGGCGCAGCAGACGGAGCTGATCTTCTAAGCGATCTGTCCGCAAGGGCGTTCTAGCCCCGAGCTGAATGCGATCGCGGATATAAAAGTCCCGTACGCGCTCATTTCCTTCGATTTGGATGTCGCTAATCGAGCCTTCAACCACCTGAATTTGCACCACGCCATCCGTGACTTCCTGCTCCACCAAAATGGCGCGCGAGGTGATATATCCCTGATCGAGATAGAGCTGAGTAATTTGATCGGCAGCGGCCTGTAGTTCTGCGACCGTCGCCTGGCGGCCTTCCAAGGGAGCAATGATGGGTTCAAAGTCTTCTTGATCAAAAATTGTGCTGCCCACAACGTCAATGCGCGTGACTTCAAGACTAGTGGCAGGGCTATCTGGTGCAGGAGTTGCTGGCTCAGTTTCAATTTCAGTTTCGGTTTCAGTTTCCTCTTCATCCGGCAGCGGCGGAATGTCATCCGCATCTGGAATGGGCTGGAGAAAGCGGTCGTCGTTGGGATTGGGATTTTGAGCCAGATCGAGGCGAAGTGCCGAGGACGGAGTAGACGGAGTAAACGATAGATCAGAGGCAATCGCATTACTGTCTGCGATCGCAACTAGCCCAACAGATGCAACCAAGGATGAGACGAATGGTGACAGCAACCAGAAAGTCCGGAGTTGCAGGGTTTGAGATGAATGCCTTGATGCAGACCTTCGCAATCTAGCGTGCGATCGCGGATTAGCTCCCTCAGCGCCATCAGCTCCCTCAGCGCCATCAGCGATCGCTGGCGATTGATATCTAAGCTTGACTCCCCACATAACAGTTGCCTCGTAGTTGCCTCGATGTTTCACGTCCGAGCTAATAGCATGCCAGCTTGATTGCGGCAGGCACACCGTCTTGATAATTTCCTCCCCACAATATACGAGTAAATGCCGGGGCATCCGGTGGGATCAGGCCAGTTTCAGCTCAGCTTTTTAAGGAATCGTCATAGAGATTTACGCAAAATGCACACTACAGCCTCAAACACCCAAATCAAACTGTAAAAGATGGTAGAAAGACGGCAGAAAGAGGATTTTGCACATTCATTTTGTGCATTCTTTGTGCATTATGAGAACCGTTATGAGAGGATGAATTGACTTTTTATAACGTTAGACGCATCCAAAATCTAGAAATACCCTTAGAATGCTGAATCAGCAGGTCCCATCCAAATGCCTATCCGATCGAGAAATCTCAGCACAGTTTTGACGAAACGCTTGTGGCGCGAGCGTTTTGCAAAAGCTAAAGTTGGTTTTTACGAACGGATTCGGTATAAGTAGTGGGGCGCACCCGGTTGTTCTACGTTTCGTTTCATTACTTTGGAGGTTTCCGATGTCGAGAACTGGCGATTGGCCCCCGACGTCTCCTCATTCTCAAGAGAGTTCTTCTCCGTCTGTAATTGACTTTTCCGCAGCGGCACAGTCACGCATGGCGCAATCCCATGCGGCGCAGTCTCGTTCAGAACAGTCTCAAACTCGTCTGACAGACTCTCGCACGTCCTACGCTCCGACATCCCAGTTTCGGCCCTCCTCTCCTGCCAATCCTCGAGCCAACCCCTCTCATCCGCTGAATCCAATTACCTATTTGCGGGGACGACGGCGTTCTGCGCGATCGCGTCGCTCCCCCTTACAGGCTCAAGCCGCAGATACTTCTCGCCAGATGTCCCAGCGGACTGCCCACCAGCCTTTGTATCCGTCTGCGGCATCTCAATCGGGGTCATTTAGCCGCTCACCCCACGCAAATTCCTATTCAACCAGAACGTATACCGGACAATCGAGCTATTCAGCTCCTGTCTCATCAGCCGCCAGAAGCTTCTCTGGAGGAACCTCGCTAACAGACCCCTATTTGTCCCGTAGACAGCAGGATCCACGCCGCGCCGCCAACTCAGATGCCGCATCCCGGCGCAGAACCAATCGGCGGGCAACTCGGCGGGATGCGTCTCGGCGGGATATCGGCCCGTCGCCTGTAGCGGTTCAACCTCGGCGTCCGTCAAAGGCAATCCGGCGAATTACCAAACTGCCGTCGCCGCTGCTCTATGGACTGCGGCTAGCCATCCTAGGCGTGGGCATTGCCGGTATTGCTGGAACGACACTGTCGATTTGGAATCCTGAACTCCAGGTCGAGGCCAATCCGGAGCGATCCATTCAGAAAAGTACGACGGAAGCGATCGCAACTACGGGAGGTGCACCAACTCCAGCTGCGATCGCACTACCGCTGGGCAGTGAACTCGCCAGTCTCAAAAATCAACTGGCACAGATAGAAGCTCAGATGCCGGGACTAGAGCTGTCTGCATTTGTCTATGACTTAGAAAATCGCACCTACCTCAACTTTGAAGGCGGTATGCCCATCTCAGCCGCCAGCATGATTAAAATTCCGGTTTTGGTCGCGTTTTTACAAGAGGTGGATCAGGGCAATATTAGCCTCAATGAACCGCTAACGATTGACGCAGCCCAGGTCGCCACTGGCTCTGGCAGTATGCAGGATGAACCGGTCGGCACGGTCTATTCAGCGCTGGAAACGGCATCCTGGATGATTGTCAATAGCGACAATACGGCCACCAATATGCTGATTGAGCGGATGGGCGGAGCCGCCAAGCTAAACCAGCGCTTTAAGAGCTGGGGACTAGAAGATACGGTAATTAACGCGCCGCTGCCCGATTTGGAGGGGACAAATACCACCAGCCCAGAAGACCTGGTCAGCCTGATGAGCATGATCAATCAGGGTGAACTGCTAAGTCTGAGATCTCGAGATCGGATGTTCACGATCATGCAGCGCACCTACGCGGCGGATCTGCTGCCCCAGGGACTAGGCGATGAAAATGCGCTAATTGCCCACAAGACAGGCGATATCGGTGCCATGTTAGGCGACGCGGGTATTGTTGATCTCCCTAACGGCCAGCGATATGCGATCGCGGTTATGGTGCAGCGCCCGTTCAACGACGGTCGAGCAGTAGAAATGATTCGCCTAGTTTCCCAAGCGACCTTCAATCAGTTCAACCAGCAGCCTATGCCGACCACTGCGGCATCGGAAACGCCAACCAACTAAAACGAATTGTCCGGCTGACAGGCAGCCGGACAATTCGTTTTAGTTGGTTTCGCTAAACCTCTAGTGGATGCGTCGCCTCGCCAAGCGGCGGCTCGTACTGTGCCTGCTGATCTAGCTGATCCAGGCTGTCCCAAACCGTTTGCAGCAGATGATCCAGATTGTGCTGCGTAACGGCTGAAATTTGAAACACCCGTTGTCCCGAAAGAGACTCCAGCTCAGCGACGACACTGGCAATATCCATATCGGGCGATACGGCATCCATTTTATTCAGCGCCAAAATCTGAGGCCGATTGGTTAAACCACGACCGTAAGCGCTCAGTTCTTGCTGAATTGTTTGGTAATCTGCGATCGCATCAGCACTGGTTGCATCAATTAAATGCAGCAAAAGGCGAGTGCGTTCAATATGGCGCAGAAAATCGTGACCGAGGCCCTGACCTGCATGTGCGCCTTCAATCAAACCGGGAATGTCAGCAAAAACCGTGCCGTCCCCGGTGGGTTTACGTACGACGCCCAAGTTGGGCACCAGGGTGGTAAACGGATAATCAGCAATTTTAGGCCGTGCTGCTGACAGCGCTGAAATCAAGGTCGATTTCCCTGCGTTCGGTAAGCCAATGATGCCAACCTCAGCTAGTAGCTTTAACTCCAGCCGCAGGTATTTCTCTTCACCGTCTAGTCCCGGCAGCGCATGTTCCGGCGCACGATTGCGATTACTGAGGAAGTGGCGATTGCCCAAGCCGCCTTTGCCGCCTGCCGCGACGCAAAGGGTCTGATCCGCCTGGGTCAAATCCCCTAGGATTTCCTCAGTCTCGCCATCATAAACAACAGTGCCACAGGGCACTTCGATGATTAGATCATGCCCTGAAGCGCCTGTCATATTTTTCGGGCCGCCGCGCTGCCCATTCTCGGCTTTGAACTGGCGCGCGTAGCGAAAGTCAAGTAGGGTCTGCAAATTGGTGACGGCCTTGAGGATCACAGAGCCACCTTTGCCACCGTTACCACCCGATGGCCCACCCGCAGGCACATACTTCTCGCGCCGAAAGGCTACAATGCCATCTCCGCCTTTGCCTGCTTTAACTTCAATTTCCGCCTGATCAATGAACTGCATAGCGCGTCCAACCCTGTACGCTTAAGCGTGTAGCTACCCATCCTATGATAGACGGTCATTTCCTATGATTAGCGAATCTGCTTTACTCGTTGGGCCTGAAGTCTTTTTGCGGCATCCTGCGATTGAGGATGAAGCCGAATTTATTCAGATGGTACGCTCTAGTCGAACGCTCCACCGTCCGTGGGCCTATCCACCGAGTACGCAGCAAGCATTTGTTGAGTATATTCAGCGCAGCGAGTCTAAACGCCACGAATCTTTGCTGGTCTGTGAGAATCGTTCAGGTGCGATCGCAGGTGTGATCAATTTAAATGAAATCATTCGCGGTGCTTTTCAGAATGCCTTTTTGGGCTACTATGCCCATGCTGACTTTGCCGGACGGGGTTACATGACGGCAGGGCTACAGCTAGCGCTACAGTATACTTTTTCCATCCTCAAGCTCCATCGGCTAGAAGCCAACATTCAGCCTGCTAATCAATCTTCAGTTCGCCTGGTCAAACACTGTGGCTTTCGCCTGGAAGGGATGTCCCCTAAATACCTATGCATCAACGGTGAGTGGCGTGACCATGAGCGCTGGGCAATTTTAGCCGACGAGTGGTTCGCAATCTAAAACCTAAAAGTTTGTAGTGGATGAACTCGTCAAATAGAAAAGTGCGCCACCGCTCTACGAGCGGCGACGCACTTTTCGTCCTTCTTTACGTTTTAGCGCAAAGAAGGGATTGAGAGAAGACCAGTTAATTACCGCTGGACAACGTCAGGATTGTCGTTGGTATCGATATCCAACTCTTCACGACGAACTTTCTCACGTCCACTGACGGTATCCCGATCAACTTCCTTACGGACATCAACTTCTTCGCGGACAAACGCTTCTTTACGGACATCAGCTTTCTCAGCATAAACATCCATATGAGCTACCTCGCCCTCTTTGAAGTCGGGGTTGCGGTTGGTTGCAGTTGTAGAAGTAGGCTGATGGCGCTCAATGACAACGCGCTCATTTTCAACCGGAACAGATACTTCTTGAGTATCTGACTTGACTCGTTTGCCAACCGTTACGGAACCAGCCTTGAAGCGATCCTTATCAGCAACCAAGCGTTCTTGATACAACCGAATCGGTTCATGGGATTCGCGATCCATACCGTACAGGCCTGGTTCGCTATTGTAGTCATAACTATTGGCACTGGCAGCAGCGTTAGCAGTTGCATTGGACTGTCCAGACTTGTACTGCTTAGCACCGTATAGGGCAGCACTGCCAGGATAAGATGCAGACGTATCAGCGTTATATTCCCGACCTGTGTACCGACCGCTACGGGTTACACCCATATCGCGGTAGCTGCTGCGTACGCGATCTTCGTAGTCGCGATCGACGGTCATATCTTCTCTGTACTCAGGTAAGTTCTCAACCTGCTGCTTAGTCAGACCATCAACATGGACGCGCCGCTGATCGTAATCGAAGTGCGCTAGTCCGACAGGAAGCAGGATATCTTTACCAAAAATCCAAAAACCAGTGTCAACGACTAAATACCGGATATTACCCGTGTTTTGCTCGAACAATGCATCTTTAACAGAACCTACTTTGTCGTTGCCAGAGTAGACACTGTACTCATCGAAATGAGCTGCTTCGCGATTGCCGCTATTTTTAAACGTTTCGCGATAATTTGGATAAGCGTCTTTAAATTTAATAAGAGCCATGTATTGAACCTCTTGTTGTGTCAACAGCGTGTGATTACCTTCATATTAGAAATGTTATGGATTTAACTCATGATTCTGTTGATAGAATTACCACCAATAGACTCTCTTATAGAGGGTACAGATCATCTCCTCTAACAGGGTATTTAACTAATGCTTTTGACTACAAATTAGTAGAAGATCCTCACCTTTTGGTTTATTACTTAAACACATTCGTCTCGCGCTGTATTTATTTAGCTACAGAAAATTGGCGGTTAGCTTTCAGCATTTATTTGATTACAGGAAATTGACGGTTAGCTTTCAGCCACTAGCAATTTATAGAAGCCTATAGATTTCCATAAATTCAAAAGCCAGGAAGATCTTCCTGGCTTTTGAATTTATATTTGAGTTAATCGATTAATCAACAGTTCAAAAACAATTTGAAATCATTGATTCCAGAAACTGCTTACGTGTTGTAGGTTCGAGGCTTACGTGCGCCAACGGTCGCACCAATTAGCGCGGCAACTAATCCCAACAGAGAGCCCAACAGAAAAGACCATGCTGCTTTGGCTGCATTCGCTGAATACTGCTGTGCTTCCTGGGGACTAACATTAGGAATAGCGGCACCCGGATTGGTTGGAGAAACACCACCTGGTTCCTGAACTTGGTTAAAGACCTCGCCTGCATTTGAAGCAATGATGCCAAAGGTACCCGAAATACCGCTAGCTAATAACCAAAGGCTAACTGCGATCGTCGTGGCCCATAAAATTGTGCCGTTTAACATAGCCGTTTTTTTGTTCATCGGGCCACAGGTACTAGCCATCAACCAGCTCCCTAGGAAGAGCGCAATAAATAAGCTGATAATTGACCAGATGCCAACGCCTAAACCAACTGCACCAGGATTCGTGCTGTCGGAACCAATGGTCAAACCAATCGACGCGCCAAGCGCACTCAGTAAAAGCTGAGCTGCGATCGCAACAAAAATTCCTGCCACGATGGGGCCCCAACGAACCCGATCATGGTATTCAACAATGGGATTTCCCGCAGTCATGCGAGCGGCATCATAGGGCGCATTTGTATAGGGCGCATTAGGGTCATAGGGCTGATTGGGTCGTTCGTTCGATCGTTCTGTGTAGGCCATTCTTCCGGTTCCCTCTGAAATTAGATCAAATAGGTCAAACTTGAGTCAAAGTCTTAGACTTACCGTTCACGTAGCGCAACGATAATGTGAACACATGTAAACATTGCTGTGAACACAGCAACGTGAAATCAGAGAAGTCTAAATATTTCCTCAACCTTATGAGTTTGATACAAAATAGGACTCTACCCTTCGGCGGAAGCTGCTGATTTTTTTAGTTATCAAAGAGTATCCAAAGGAATACCTAAATGCTCTACATGATAGACGTTTCAAAACTATAAGTTATTTCCATTGAGCGATGAAATAGAGGTGTAAAAAATTGAGAATTATGAGACGCAATAATTAACCTCACTTAACACCTCACGACTATGGCGCTCTTCAAAATTACCGATCGATATCCAGACTATAAAGACCGCTTTTTTGGCGGGCATGATGTGAAAGGGTCTGCAGTGTACACTCATGCGCAACATGAGAAAGTTGGCAGCATTCGCAATGTTTTAGTTGATGAAGCAAACCAAATCCGTTATCTCGTAGTCAGTACCGGCCCGTGGGTATTTAGCAAAAACGTTCTACTGCCCATTGGTTGCTGTGTAGACCAGCCAAACCGCAATCGCAGTTACATTACTGACTTGACCAAGAGCCAGGTTCATGACCTGCCTGAGTATAAAGACGAAATGGTAGCCCATCCAAACGATGCGGCTCAGTCCAATGGCAAGGGACAGACTCACTGGGTCAATAACATGACAAGTGTTGAGGACTCCGTGCCAGTTGAGCTGTCAGTGCCTGTAGAAGAAGCCGGGCTAAAGGGATATATTCCGTTACAGTCAATGGCAAGACCAACTCATCAGTCTACTGTTATTCAGCCGGATATCCAGCCTCACACTGAATCTACGATGCCCGCTAAGTCGAATGGTTACAATCAAGAGCCGGATCTCCATGCCGCTAATGATCCCAATCATCACCGAGTACAGCTTTACGAAGAGCGCTTAGTGGCGGATAAATATCAGCAGAAGGCGGGTGAGGTAACAATTTCTAAACGGGTTGAAACCACTCAGACTGAAACCAATCTACCGCTGCGCAAAGAAAAAATCATTATTGAGATTGAATCAGTGGGTGGTGTAACCCGCGTTAATACCCCCAATGGCAACATCCAAAACGGCGAATCCGTACACATGGATGTTTATGGGGAACAGGCAAATCTTCGGAAAGAACCTGTTGTGTATCAGGAAGTCAATATCCGTAAGGAAGTTGCAACGGATGTAGTGACCGCTCGTGAAACGCTACGACGCGAAGAACTTGACGTTCAACCC
Organism: Thainema salinarum CENA647; assembly: GCF_057732415.1. NCBI lineage: Bacteria > Bacillati > Cyanobacteriota > Cyanophyceae > Leptolyngbyales > Leptolyngbyaceae > Thainema > Thainema salinarum. Next base: position 2,700,694 of record NZ_JBYJZJ010000022.1, on the reverse strand, counting down.
CATGAAGCCCCCGCTCGTGAAACGCTACGACGCGAAAAGCTTGATGTCCAATCCCATGAAGCTCCAGATGCGACCAACCGTTCTCATCGAATTTAGGGACGTTCAAAACAAACGTTCAAAAACAGACGTTGACCGCTACGCACGTAGCGGTCAACGTCTGTTTAAACGTTTTCCTAGACTTTAATGCCGATAATGCCGAGATTTGGATACGAGTGCGATCACCGTTACCTACTCGTCAAGCTGCCACAGTTCCGTCGTATATTCTTCATCCAGCACTTTCTGCGGACGAAGCAGCAGTACTAAACGGCCTAACAGGGCAACTTGTGGAGCTTCACTAAACCACTGCAACTGCAATTGATTGTCTGCATCCACCACAAAGTAGCTATCGGCCTGCCACTGGCGCTGGGCTCGATCAATCAAGAGTAAAATTGACTCTGTTTTGCCAGGCAGTTCAGTCGGCATCTGATCGCTTTGAGCCAATAGGGCAACTGGATCTTCAGCATTCAGGACAACTTGCCAACCCGGTAAAGGCACCCAAGCTCCACTACCGGAAAATTTAACGACTCGAAATTCTCCGTCCTCATCCGCTAGGGGTACCGCTTTGTAGTCATCTACGCTAATCGGCCATTCACCGGCAACCGGGACGATACGCGGTAGTTCCTCCATCTCCTCTAAGCGGTAAACGGGCAGGCGAGGTGCTTCCTTTGGCTTACTGGCCACAGGCGCAAAGTCCAGCAGCAATTTCTCAATTTCTTGACGCGCCCGCTCACTGTGAACAAACCGCAATGCTTGAGCAATTAACCGCGATCGCGCTTGCAGGTCTTCTGATTGACGGGCCAGACGCCAATACCAGTAGGCAAAAGCATCACCAGCGTTGTCGCCAAAGCCCTCTGGCAAATCAGTGCGCCAGGAATAGTCTTTCATCGCTTTGGCTAATTCGTGAGCATCGTCAAACTCTAGTCCTCGGTTAACAATTAGCTCCGCCGCTTTAGCCCGATCGGTCTGGGACAAAATTCTCAGCTCGTACAAAATGTCGCTGCCTTTTTGCCCAAAATGCGATCGCGTTTGATCGGCAACACCCGCTGCCACAAGCGACTGGAAGACTTGCGCACCAACAATCACCTGATTTTGCTGAACAGGTTCAAAACCCGTTTCTTCAAAGATGCGTTGAGGTGAATAGCCTGCTTTTTGCAATGATTGACAAGCTTGGCCCCAATCGACCCACTGGCCTTGTTTTCGCCGCAACAACAAAACTAGCTCATCGACATCAATATTCGACTCATTAGGTGCTTGAGAAGGGCTTTGAGGATTCTCTGGATTCGGTGTATTGGATTGTTGATCAGCCATAGCAGTGGTTGGTTCAATCGGGCAGTGTCCAATTCTTTATTTTGAGGGAAAGTGCCCGACTTGGCACGGAAGTTGTTCGAAAACTTAGTCTGACCATACTGCCCAACCCCAGCCATTCTGTAGCCACATGTTCCGTAGCGAACGGAGATGACGGCCAACTTCACAGAACCTCAACAAACCATCTAAATGAAAACGCTGTAAGCCGTGGCCTATCTGAACTTCATTCAGCTCCTGTCTTTTATAAAGGTTGAGTAAATACACGTAGAGGAACCTAGCATTCAACCAATTTCTTCAGCAAAACTGTTAAGTGCATCGATGGGGAGGTTGACGATCCGCAATAACCTTGTACGAGTCATCCGTACAAACTGCGATCGCACCTAATCTAAATCAGGTTGTATCCCTCGGCGTATTGTCTTAAACGGTTAGCCAGTGGAACGGGACGGAATGCCACAGACGGATTCATTAAACCCAAGCACGTTGTCATCAGAGTCAAAACTCATAGTTGCTGACGCTCACGTACACATCTACGACTGCTTCAATCTCGATCAGTTCCTGGATGCCTCTTATCAAAACTTCAGCCAAATTGCGGCTCGTCAGGATAATCAGCTCCCATTTTTGGGTGTTTTATTCTTGACCGAGACGATCCGCGATCGCTATTTCCAGAAACTCTCCCAGCTCGCTGCGGGTAAATCCACAGAGGCGCTAACCCAAAAGTGGCAGTTCCGCGCCACTGGCGAAGCGGAATCGCTCTACGCCTACACCAACGCGGGAGCAGAACTTTGCATTATTGCTGGTCGGCAGATTGTAACGGCTGAGAACTTAGAAGTCTTGGCACTGGGCACCGCTGAACTGTTCGAGGATGGTCAGCCCATTGACAACGTTGTAGATGCGGTTCATCAAGCGGGTGGACTACCTGTCATCCCTTGGGGATTCGGCAAGTGGATTGGGCATCGCGGCACCGTTCTAACCGAGCTACTGGAAGCCGAACAGCCAACTATCTTCCTCGGCGATAACAGCGGTCGGCCCCTATTTTGGAAACGCCCTCCCTATTTTGAAACCGTTGAGAAAAAAGGGCTTTGTGTCCTACCTGGAACCGATCCACTGCCCTTCACCTCTGAAACAAATCGTCCGGGTAAGTATGGCTTCATGATGCAGGTTGCCATCGACGCTCAAATGCCAGCCGCTAGTCTCAAGCAGGCGGTAATGAATTCCCCCACCTCTTTAAAGACCTACGGGTCTTTAGAATCCCCAGTTCGGTTCGTTCGAAATCAGATTGCGATGCAGATTACCAAGCGACAAAGGAGAAGCGCATGAAAGCACTCGTCATAGCACCCCAACCCTTTTTCTCTCCCCGTGGCACTCCTTTCAGTGTCTACTATCGAACGCTGATCACCGCCGAACTTGGAGCCGAAGTGGATCTCCTAACCTACGGTGAGGGAGACGATATCGAAATTCCTGGCGTCCGGATGATTCGGATTCCTCACTTTCCGTTTCTGGGCAGCGTCAAAATTGGGCCTTCTAAGCTAAAGCTGTTTCTGGATGTCTTCATTGTGCTGTGGACGATTGGTCTGCTGATTCGCAATAAGTACGATCTGGTTCACGCTCACGAAGAAGCGATCTTCATTTGCCCCATCCTGAAACCCATTTTCGGTTTTAAGCTGATTTACGATATGCACTCCAGCCTGCCGGAACAGCTCACCAACTTCAAGTTCACCACTTCTAAGACATTGATCAATCTCTTTAAGCGGTTAGAAGACTGGTGTCTTCGGGCAGCGGATGCCACCATCACCATTTGCCCAAGCCTCTACAACTACGCGCTCAGCATTGTTGATGACGAAAGCAAGGTTTGTTTAATTGAGAACTCCATCTTTGATGATGTTCAGATCCGCAAAACTCCAGCCAACTAGTCCCGTAATTTGGATTTAGCCCCCTCGAAACTGGTGGAATAACTGGTTTACATTCACCTTTTTGATCACTTCAAAACAAGAAGATTAAGCTATGGTTATCGCTCAACAGCTTCACACTGAAGAACAAGATATTCTTACCCGAGTTGCTGATAAAAATCTGGTTGTTTATGCCGGAACTCTAGAACCTTATCAGGGCATTCATATTCTAGTTCGCGCCTTTAAACATGTTCTGGAGCAGGATCCAACAGCATTTTTGCTGATCGTCGGTGGCACACCTGAGCAGGTTGATGAATACAAGCGGCTTGCAGACCGCTGTGAAATTGGCCAGCACTGCCACTTCACGGGCCGTGTATTCCAAACCGTTGCCAAGCATTACGCTGATCATGCCGATGTGCAAATCTCCTCGCGCATCAGCGGCACCAACACCCCGCTAAAAGTGTATGAGCAGCTGGCACGGGGTATTCCTATTGTTGCTACCAACATCTACTCACACACTCAGGTGTTGAATGATGAGGTCGCCTTCCTGGTTGAGCCCACCGCTGAAGACATGGCACGTGGCATCATCTCAGCTTTGACCAATCCAGAAGAGGCAAAACGACGGGCGGAAAATGCACAGGCGCTTTATGAAAATCGCTACTCTCGTCGCGTTTATACAGACAAGATGAAGCGTTTGTTTCAATATCTCGATCTATTTGAAGATCGTTCACCCCATGTTGAACCAAAGAACATGATGGGCATGCTTTACAAGTAAAACTTGGTAACTAGACGCATCATGACAGATCAAGCCAGCATTCGCGTATGTTGAAAGGCTACAAAGCCCAGGTTATCGCCATGCTGGCTTTGCTTTAGGCAGTTTTCGAGGGTGCGATCGCAATTCGTGGTTCATCACAGTCAGCAATTTGCACTGGTTCACGACGCTTTAACCGACCCCATCTGTCTTGAATTGGATTGTGGGTAGTTCTCAAAAGGTAATGATTTTTTGTTATGTGGGCGCTGCCCACATAACAAAAAATCATTACCTAACTACCACTACCGGATTGTGTACTCATCTAGTTGGAGCACTGAGAAACTATGTGCGGAATTGCAGGGATTGCGGCTTTAAATGGCTCGACGCCTCCAACCTTGGAACAGCTTCAGGCCGTCTGTAACACGCTAACCCACCGAGGCCCAGACGATTTGGGTACTCACGTGCAGGACGGTGTGGCAATGGGTATGCGCCGACTGTCAATTATTGACCTAGGCGGTGGTCGTCAGCCCATTTTTAATGAAGACCGCACCATCTTGACCGTTTTCAACGGTGAAATCTACAACTTCCAAGAACTTCGGGAAAAACTGGAAGCCTGCGGTCACACCTTTAGAACTCATACCGATACGGAAGTGATCGTCCATGCCTATGAAGAGTTTGGCCTGGATTTTCCTAAGTATTTGAACGGCATGTTTGCGATCGCAGTTCATGACACTGTGAAGAAGAAGCTGATCCTGGTGCGCGATCACATTGGCATCAAGCCCTTCTACTATGCGTTTAATTCTCAGTATTTAGTTTGGGGTTCCGAAATCAAGTCCATCCTCGAAAGCGGCCTCGTTAGTAAAACGCTAGATTTGGATGCGCTAGGTGAGTTCTTTGCTTGGGAATATGTCCCCGGCACCGCCACCTTATTTAAAGAAATCCGCAAGCTGGAACCGGGCGCGATGATGGAAATCGACCTGGGCAATCCCCGCTGCGAACCCTATGCGTTCTGGGATATTCCCCAGTTTGATGAAGAAGGCTCTAACCTCAGCGATGCCGAATGGGAAGATCGCCTGGAAGAGCAACTGCGTAAAGCGGTGGAAATGCAACTGGTCAGCGACGTACCCCTAGGCGCATTTCTCTCCGGTGGAGTCGATTCCTCGCTGATGGTGGCCTACATGGGCGACGCCAAAACCTTCAGCATTGGCTTCGATGACCCCACCTATAACGAACTGGCTTGGTCGCAGCAAGTTGCCGATCACCTCGGCACCGACCACACGACGGAAGTGATTAAGCCCCACGTGGCCGACATGTTTGAGCATCTGATGCACTACATGGACGACCCCATTGGCGACTTCTCCATCTTCCCGACCTACCTCGTGTCGAAACTGGCACGGCAGCACGTGACGGTTTCGCTCAGCGGTGACGGCGGTGACGAGCTATTCGGTGGCTACGAAACCTATCTGGCCGACGATAAGGCTCGGCAGTATCAGCGGATTCCAGCCGTGCTCCGCAATGGCGTGATCAAGAATGTCATTAACTCGCTGCGGCCTCAGCCTGCCAAAAAAGGATTAATCAATAAAGCCAAGCGCTTCATTGAGGGAATGGAGCATCCCGAAGATCTCTCCCACGCTCGCTGGCGCATGTTTGCGGGCGATACAGTACGCCAGGAACTCTTCACCACGGGCGCTCAAAAAGAATTAGTCACTCCCGCCGCAGATCACATCCTCAAGCTGTTTGAACAAGCGGGTGAGCGGCAGCCCCTCAATCGCAGTCTGTACGTTGACCTCAAGAGCTACCTGAGCGACAACATTCTAGTCAAAGTGGATCGGATGTCGATGGCGGTTTCGCTGGAGGCGCGGGTTCCCTACCTGGATAAAAACGTGGTGGAAATGGCCTTCCAGATTCCGTCGCGGTTGAAGGTGGCTGACGGTCAAACCAAGGTACTGCAAAAGCGGGTAGCAGCGCGCCACATTCCGGAAAGCTGCGTTTACCGTCCGAAAGAAGGGTTCAGCATTCCCATCAAGCACTGGTTGGGCACCCAGTTCCGACCCATTATGGAAGACTACCTCGATCCAAAAATGATTCGCGATCAGGGCGTTTTTCAGCCTGAAACCATTGAACGCCTCAAGCAAGAACACTTGGCTGGTACGGCCAATCATAGCCATCTGCTCTGGTCGCTGATTGTGTTCCAAAGCTGGCGGCGGCACTGGTTGGATTCTTAATTCACGCTGCAGGGGACTGGCATCGGTGCTAGCACCCTGCATTATTTTTATTACGTTTGAGAACTATGTCGAAGATTATTCGAGACCCGGCGGCAGCGGCGACTCAAACCCACGACCTGATTATTATTGGGGGCGGGATCTACGGTGCCATGCTGTCGCTGACAGCAGCAATGAGCGGTTTGCGGCCTTTGCTGCTGGAGCGCGGTGATTTTGGTGGTGAAACGAGCTACAACAGCTTACGGATTTTGCATGGCGGCCTGCGCTATCTGCAAACGCTGGATTTGCCTCGCTTCTTTGAGTCCGTGGGTGAGCGTCATTGGTTCCTCCGCACGTTTCCGGCACTGACTGAAACGCTGTCCTGCCTGATGCCGCTGTATGGGGATGGGGCGCGCAAGCCGCCAATCTTGAAAGTAGCGCTGACCCTCAATGACCTGCTCAGCACCACTCGTAATCAAGGCGTTAAGCCAGAGCGCCAGTTACCCAATGGCCAAGTCATCACCAGCCAGCAAGTGCAGGACAGGTTTGGCCAAGTTGATACCGAGGGATTGCAGGGCGGCGCGGTTTGGTATGACGGCGGTATGCCCGATTCTCAGCGGGTCGTGATCAGCATGCTGCAGTGGGCGACACAGCTAGGCGCAACGGTACTCAACTATGTTGAAGCCAAGGAACTGAAGACAGCACAGGGTAAAGTGGTTGGTGTTGTCGGTCAGGATCAGGTCAGCGGTATCGTTTACGAATACAGCTCCAATGTCGTAATCAATGCCGCTGGCCCCTGGTGTCGCGAGCTGGCAGCTCAGTTTGATCAAGACGTGCCTGACCTTTTCCGCAGCTCGATTGCCTGGAATGCTCTGTTTGATCGACCTGCGATCGCAGATCATGCCCTTGCGATCGCACCGAAGAAACCCAATGCCCGCACCTATTTCCTGAGGCCTTGGAAGGGGCGGTTCCTGCTGGGAACGGTACATGATCCTTGGCTCGATCCGGTACAGTCGAAGCCCATGCCCACCGACGAGCAGCTTCAGGCTTGCATTGATGATCTGAATATGGCGATTCCAGGACTCAACCTGTCATCGCAAGAAGTTGTGCGGATTTTCTCCGGCCTGCTGCCCGCTGCGGAAGAAGGCACCGAGAAGCTTGCTAAGCGGGAAGTGATTCTGGATCACGGCAAGCAAGGCAAGGTTAAGGGACTTTACAGCGTATCGGGTGTGAAGTTCACAACGGCGCGCTTGGTGGCGGAAAAGACGTTAAGGGTCGTTTTTCCGAATTGCGATCGCAAACTCCAGGCCACTGCCAAACAAAAGGTTCCTGCCGAGGTGATTCAAAAGCGCGGCGATTTTAGCTACGACTGGATGCCGGAGGCAGGCGACACCGAGTGGCTGACCGAAATGTGGCAAATCATTCAGGACGAGGCGGTTGTGCATTTAGACGATTTGGTGCTGAGGCGCACGAGCATCGGCGACAATCCAGAGCGAGCATTGCAGGTCGCGCCCCGTCTTTGCGAACTCTTTGGCTGGGATTTTGCCCGCACTCAAGCGGAACTGGGCAGACTACAAGCATATTTCGATGCCGTTAATCCTCAGCCCGCGAAAGTAGCGATTGAAACTTGACTTAGTCGCGCCTATCCATATACATCCATCAACTCTTAATCTCAGGGAGGAACGATTCATGAAAGCTCTCGTAACTGGAGCAAATGGCTTTACCGGCAGCTATCTGACCAAGCATCTGCTGGAAAAAGGGCATCAAGTCCGAGTGTTAGTGCGGAAAGGCTCCAATTTGAGCGCGCTGGAAGGGCTGCCCGTTGAGTATGCCTATGCCGATTTGGCTGATTCTGCGCCGCTGGATGAGAGCGTTATGTCCGGTATCGACGTGGTTTACCACATTGCGGCTCTCTACCGGGCTGAAAACGTTCCGGTTCAGACGTTCTGGGACGTAAATTTGAATGGCACCAAAAAGGTTTTAGAAGCCGCCAAAATTGCCAACGTGAAGCGGTTTGTCCATTGCAGCACTGTTGGTGTACAGGGCGAAATTTCAAAGCCACCTGCGACCGAAGAGGCTCCCTACAAGCCGGGTGACTACTATCAGCAGTCGAAGCTGGAAGGCGAACTGTATGCGCTCGACTTCTTTAAGCGGGAAAACATGGCGGGTACAGTCGTCCGTCCAGTTGGCATCTATGGCCCTGGCGATACCCGCTTTCTGAAGCTGTTCAAGTACATTTATCAAGGCAAATTCCGCATGATCGGCAGCGGCAAGGTGCTGTACCACATGACCTTTGTGGAAGATTTGGCGCGGGGCATTGCATTGGCTGGCGAAAAAGATGAAGCGATTGGCGAAATCTTTACGATTGGTGGCAACGAGTACGTGCCGCTGAGCGAAATGGTGAAGATGATTTCTGATGTCTTCAACAAACCCGTCTCCAACTTCAAGATTCCGGTTTGGCCAGTTTGGTTTGCCGGACTCCTCTGCGAAATCATCTGCAAGCCGCTGAATATTGATCCGCCGATCTATCGCCGCCGGGTTGACTTTTTCTTGAAAGACCGCGCCTTCGATATTTCTAAAGCCAAGAAGCTGTTGGGCTATGAACCCCAAGTTCCCTTAGAGAAGGGAATTCGGATTACAGGCGAATGGTACGAGAAAGAAGGCTGGCTTGCCTAAGCTTTATAAAATCCAACTTGTGTGTAAATTCTCGGAGAGTCCACCGTCATTGCATGGAGGTTCTCCGAGTTTCAACTTAAGGTGGGTTTGGGATTAAGTGCTTACAGCTAATTACTCAGCTATCAGGCTACTTGATCGGCCTCGCTAAATTTCATCGCTAGATTTTAAGAACGCGCACTATGGTTGCATCCAAAGACGAACGGATTCTAATTACAAAGACTCCTCTGAGTCAGCAGCTCAGCCAATCCAGCTCTTCGCTTCTGGGTCGCTATCAGGCTAAAGCGCTTGGCGATAGCAGCCTGATGGCCTTGATTCGCTATGAACTGCTCCAGTTTTTGTTTGGCGACCTCAGCGGCGCACCGGGCTATCTGCTGCGGAAGATGACGTATCCCAAACTGTTTAAGCAGGCGGGCCGAGGTGTCATTTTCGGCAAGGGGCTGGCAATTCGGCATCCCGGTAAAATCAGCTTGGGTGAGCGCGTTGCAATTGACGACTACAGCCTGTTAGATGCCAGCGGTGCAGGCGAGCAGGGAATCAAGATTGGAGCCGATGTGATTATTTCCCGCAACTGTGTGATTCAGGGTAAAACTGGCCCCGTCTCCATTGGCCGCAAAACCGACATTGGCTGCAACACAATTCTGTCATCCGGCGGCGGCATTGAAATTGGTGAATCTGCTCTGATCGCTGGGAACTGCTATATCGGCGGCGGACGCTACGTAACCGATCGGCTCGATATTCCGATGATGGAGCAAGGTGTTTACACCAAAGGCCCGGTTGTAATTGGTGATGGCGCTTGGATTGGAGCTGGAGCAACTGTGCTAGACGGCGTTCGAGTTGGTAAAGGCGCAATTGTCGGTGCAGGTGCAGTTGTAACCAAAGATTTACCGGATTATGCGATCGCAGCTGGCGTTCCCGCCAAAGTCATCAAAATCCGCGAACCTTAGTCACAGGCCGTCTATTGGTCAACCTCCAACGATTAACTATTAACTATTAACTATCAACCCTTAACAACTCACCACTTCTCATCGACCTCTCATCACTGGAACTGCATCCGTGAACAGAAAAAAAGCACTTCAGACCGGACTTAAATTTGCCATTTCTATCGCCCTGATGGTCTGGATTCTCCAGGGTGTTGATCTGACAGAAACACTTGCAATTATTGGTTCTGCAAATGTCTTTGTCCTGCTGTTTGCCTTCCTATTCAAGCTCTTTGGATATTACATTAGCGCAATTCGATGGCGTCTTCTGTTACGAGCACAAGGCGCGGATGCCAGCATTCCGTTTTTGATCAGCTCTTACTGGGTTGGTTTTTTCTTCAACAACATTTTGCCTTCCAGTATTGGCGGTGATGTAATTCGCGTCTACGATTCCTGGAGAGCTGGAGCCAATCGAGCAACGGCTTTAACCGTTATTTTTGTCGATCGCTTTCAAGGTGTTCTGGCACTGATGTTTATTGTGCTCGTGATGCTCTTGATTCCTAGTCCGCTCACGGCCAACATACCACTCACTGGATTAGGCGTGTTTCTAGGGCTGATTGGGATGCTTGTTCTATGCTGGCTAATCTTCGTTACTCCACGCACTCTCTCAAACTTGGTCAGTCAAATTCAGTGGAAACCCGTGCAGAAACTTAGTACAACGCTGGGTAAAATTGCGACCGCATTTGAAGTCTTTCAACAACAAAAGCGAGTCTTATTCAATGCCTTATGGCTATCATTTTTGCTTCAGATCAATGTTGTCATTTACCACTATATTGTAGCTGTAGCTCTCAATTTGGACGTTCCATTTTATAGCTACTTTATTACCATTCCTATCATCACTCTCATTATTACATTGCCGATTTCCATCAACGGTATTGGGGTTCGTGAGCAACTCTTTATAACTTTCTTCGCTGTCTTTGCAGTAGCAAAAACAGAAGCATTGGCCTATTCGCTGTTGCTCTATGCTATTCTGCTAATTCAAGGTTTGATAGGTGGTTTAGTCTATGCACTACGCAGAGAAAATATCTCTAAAATGCAAAGTCAGTCTGCATTAAAAGAGGAAAATCCCCAGGCTTAATTCTAGTGATTTATTTTTAGAGTTTTGTATTGACTGATTCATAAACTCGATCCCTTAGTGGTGCAGAAAACTTTTTTGAGTCTCACAGTGGACAGCTTAGATAGCCAAAACAGTGGCTGAAACCTACTATCCTCGTTCAATTTCCTGAAAGACTCGAAAATCACTGTCTCAATGAGAATCCTTGACACATAAGGGTTCCAGGAGTTTTCTGCACCACCAAGACTCGATCCACCAAGTTGAATTTGAATTCAAATGCTAGTTAGTCAAGGTAAAGCTAGATTCTACGAATCATTTAGCGATCAACATCGATATTGGAAGTGGTTATATCAATTAATTAGCCATTTCTATCATCGCTATCATCATTTAGAACTAAAGCGAATTCTAAATCTGCGAATTGCATCTCCTCAGCCTACCAAAACAGTTCGGTTCTATGCAGATGACCTACAGTTAGTGGGTGATGTTTATTTACCTCGTGAGAATCCAACGGCTTCTACGATTGTTTTGCTACACGGTTCATCAGTTTTTGGTCGAAAGCTAACGCTGATGAGGGCTCTAGCTCAAGAAATGCGTGCTTTGGGTTATGCCGTGTTTGTCTTTGACATGCGGGGCTACGGACAATCACAAGATCCGCAGGAATATGGTGTTCAGAACTTTGACTTTGCTCAGGATGTTGTATCGGCAGTTGACTATTTGAAAGCCAATTATCCTGAACATAGCGAAAATCTCTATGTATTTGGTCATTCCTGGGGTGGTGCAGTTGCGCTGGCAGCACAAGCTCGCGATCCGCGTATTCAAAAAACGATTTCGTTTGGGCCACCACGTCGGCTATCAGAGCGATTTTTAAATCCTGAAGCACGGGAGAAAAAGAAGCTACTGATGCGATGGCAAGCTGATATGCAACTGAACCATCCGATCAGCTTTGAACTGTGGCAACAGGTACTAGAGCCGCTCAATATTGAAAACTACGTTGATACCTTTTCACAAAGTACCCAAAAGCCCATTTTCTTGGTTGATGCCGAAAATGAACCGGCGGCTGACTTACAGTTTCTGCGCGATATTTATCGGACGTCTTCCAACCAAATCCAGTACTGGACAGCACCACAGACGGATCATTATTTAGGCAGCGGCTTTATATTCGGCATTCCCTGCTACGACAAAGAAATGGTTTCTAACTTTGTCACTCGTATACATCAGTGGCTGATTTCTTGAATTACAGCGATAGCCATATTGAGTAAATCTCGCGGGGCGCTCAAATTCCTATCCCCGCCGCAAGCGGACGGGGCATTACGGAATTTGCCCTTCGGGACGCACTCCCGCGCTACCACTAACGTGGCAAGCCACGGGGAATTAGACCCACAGAGATTAAGACGTTTTTGTGGCGCGGCAAAGCCGCGCCACAAAAACATTTATTTTCTAACAGAACTGAGCCAAATTCATTAATTTTCAAGCACAACAGAAGCGGCTAGCGGTCAGCTAGCCGCTTCTGTTGCGTTGGCTTAATTCGCTTCTAGAAAACTAAGTATGCTTGTGAAGCTAGTGTGAATAACAACCTTCACTGATGACAAATAATCCGTAAAAATAGCTAACTAGAAATAAAGAAGAAGCAGATGCGATCGCATCTTTTCTTACTTTTATTTTTACTGATAAATCATCAAAAACTGTGGTAAGCCTCCCAAACTGTGCCTGCTGTTTTTGAAAATCACTAGCTCATAAGAAAAACAACCTAGATACTGAAAAGCCCGCGCAGAATGCGCGGGTTTCTCAATGGGAATTACACATGAGCAGTTTGAGGGATTGCATCAACCATTTAGCCTCCATTATTTGATAAAAAGGAAACGAAGACGAAATGGATCTAATCCGTCGCATTGAAGCAGAAAGTTTGAATTTAGCGGGATATGTAACCGCATCTAAAAGCTTTGCTTCGGGTGGTGCCTATATTGAGCTAAATAGTGCAGGCTCAGGAACTGCCACCACTACGTTTGCTGCACTGGGTGATGCCCCTGCCGGAACGTATAACATCACCATCGGTGCTTATGATGAGTCGGATGGTGCCTCGCAGTTATCTCTCTATGTTGATGGGCAGCTAGTTGGTACAACAATCCTCAACCAAAGCGCTGGTGGAACCCGCGCTGAGGCCCGCAACTTAAGACAAATTACGTTTCAAGGTGTTAACTTAACGCCAACTTCTCAAATTCAACTTGTAGGAACACTGGATGCAGGGGAACAGGCTCGCGTTGATTACCTAGAATTTTCGCTCGTGCAAGCGACTGGTGGAGGTGGAACGACTCCGCCCGCCAACCAATCCCCCGATGCGGTCAACGACACGGCCAGCACAACTGCGAATACTGCCGTATCTATTGACGTCTTGGGCAACGATATTGACCCCGATGGCAATCCGCTAAGCATTACCTCTGTGCAGCCAACTTCTGCTCAAGGCGGCAGCGTTGTTGTGAATTCAAACGGAACCTTACAGTACACGCCTGCGGCTAACTTCAGTGGGACGGATACGTTTACTTACACCATCCAGGATGGTCAAGGTGGACAGGATACAGCAACGGTTACTGTCAATGTTGCACCGCCTGTAACACCTCCTCCCAGTGGAGGTAGACCTGTAACTTCCCTCAAAGTCGAAGCCGAGAACATGGTGCTGGCCAACGGCTATGAAGTAGAAAGCCAGAGCTTTGCATCCGGTGGCAAGATGATTCGGCTGAATAACAATGCCACTGAAGGAAGCGCGACGATCGCCTCATTTGACAATGGTTCTGGCGTTTATAAAGTGACACTGGTTGTTCACGATGAGAGTGATGGGATCTCAACCCTGAAGCTGGTAGTAGATGGACAGCAGGTTGCTGTGGTGGCAATGGATCAGAGTGCAGGCGGCACTCGCGCCACAGCGCAAAACCGACGCTTCATCGAGATTCCCAACATCACCCTCAACGAAGGAGCGCAAGTTCAGATCATCGGCACGCTCAACAGTGGTGAAGTTGCTCGGATTGACTACGTCCAGTTTGACCCTATTTCGACACCAACCAATCGTCCACCGGATGCGGTCAATGACACGGCTAATACCGATGCCAACACGGCAGTGTTCATTAATGTGCTGGGCAATGACACTGATCCGGATGGCAATCCTCTCAGTATCACTGGGGTGCAATCTACGTCTGCCCAGGGCGGCAGCGTTGTTGTGAATTCAAACGGAACCCTACAGTACACGCCTGCAGCTAATTTCAGTGGAACAGATACATTTACCTACACCATTCAAGATGGTCAGGGTGGACAGGACACGGCAACGATTACTGTGAATGTTGCGCCTCCTCCCAGTAGCGGTAAACCTGCAACTTCACTCAAAGTCGAAGCCGAGAACATGGTGCTGGCCAACGGCTATGAGGTGGAAAGCCAAACCTTTGCCTCTGGCGGCAAGATGATTCGGCTGAATAACAATGCCACTGAAGGAAGTGCGACGATCACCTCATTCGACAACGGTTCTGGCGTTTATAAAGTGACACTGGTTGTTCACGATGAGAGTGATGGCATCTCAACCCTGAAACTGCTGGTAAATGGACAGCAGGTTGCTGTCGTAGCAATGGACAAGAGTGCAGGCGGCACTCGCGCCACAGCGCAGAACCGACGTTTCATCGAGATTCCCAACATCACCATCAATGAAGGAGCGCAAGTTCAGATCATCGGTACGCTCAACAGTGGTGAAGTTGCTCGGATTGACTATGTCCAGTTTGACCCTATTTCGACACCAACCAATCGTCCACCCGATGCGGTCAATGACACAGCGAATACCGATGCCAATACGGCAGTGTCCATTAACGTCTTAGGCAATGACACTGACCCCGATGGCAATCCACTGAGTATAACTGGGGTGCAATCTACGTCTGCACAGGGTGGCAGCGTTGTAGTTAATGCCAACGGTACGGTGAACTATACGCCCGCTGGAGATTTTAGCGGTACGGATACATTCACCTATACGATTCAGGATAGTCAGGGTGGACAGGACACGGCAACCGTAACCGTGACGGTCGCACCGTTGCCGACTAATCCAGGAACCGCCAACTATGCGAATGCTGTTCAAGGCATTATCGCGAATCTCAACACTCGGACGGTGTTGAAGCCTGTGTATGGCAATTTAGCGACGCCTAAGATCATGGCGCTAGGAGACTCCATTACAGCGGGTGTCCATCGCAACAGTCCCTATCCTGGAGCTTATCGAGTCCAGATGTGGGAACGATTTGAGGAGGATGGCTTAGTTGGCAATGCACAAACTGTGAACTTCGTAGGTTCGCAGAAAAACACCAATGCCCCAGCCAGCCTTTTAGATGTCGATCATGAGGGACATCCTGGGGAAAAGATTAGCTACATTAGCAGTCTGGTTGATGGCGGGTTGATGAGTGCGTATCAGCCGGATGCGGTTCTGTTGATGATTGGGACGAATGATGCGGGTGGCCATAATCCATCGGGCATGATCAAGAGTTTAGAATCTCTGATCAACAAAATTACCGCTCAATCGCCGGAGACGTATCTCTTAGTTTCAACCATTACGCCGATTCCATCGGATCGCGATCGCGGATCGGTTGCATCTTCGCAAACCGTTGAAGAATATAACCGACTGATTCGGGAGCTAGTTCCGAAAAAGATTGCAGAAGGCAAGAGAATTAAGCTAGTTGAAGCAGGCGGCAGCTTAACCTGGGATGACATGCTGGCCAACGATGCCCTGCACCCAACGGCGGCAGGCTATGACAAGATGGGCAATACTTGGTATGACTCATTGATTGGCAAAGATGCGATCGCAACCAATGTGACAAACCTCGTCGGTAGTCGGTATAGCGATACCCTAATTGGCAATGGTGGCAACAATATCCTGCAAGGAAATGGTGGCGATGACATCTTGACCGGGGGCGGCGGCAGCGATACGTTTGCTTATACCAATCCGAATCAAGGTATAGATGCGATCACCGACTTTGGCGCAAACGATTTCTTCCAAATTTTGGCCTCTGCTTTCGGTGGTGGTCTAACGACTGGGATGAGTTTGGCCAGCAACACAGCCTCCAGTACGGGTGCATTGGTCGTTGGTTCAAACCCGACTGCGGTGGGGAACAACGCTAATTTCCTGTACAACACCAGCAATGGCCTATTGAGTTTTGATGTCGATGGTGTTGGTGGGCAAAGCGCTGTTGGGCTTGCTTATCTGAGCAATCGACCTGCTTCTCTATCGGTCAATCAGTTTCAAATCGTGTAGTCTCAGACCATTGCGGCTTTGCGGCTACAGATTATTCTCAGCCTTTTAACGCGGTGAGGCGAGAAGCCTGAGGAGTTGGTGGTTGCAAGTGTTTGTAAAGGTATTATCGGGTCGCCGCATCCAGTGGCTAGATAATACCTTTACAAAAGGTCGTCTAAAAACTGGGCAGCAGACTCGGCATCCATTGGTCTAGAAAATAGATATCCCTGGGCAAGTTCACACTTGAGGAGCTTAAGCTGAGTGACCTGCTTATTATTTTCAACGCCTTCGGCTACAACTTCAATACCAAGATTCCATGCGAGGGAAGCGACAGTCCGGATGATTTCAAGTTTAGAAAAGTCGCTGTCGGCCTGTTGAATAAAGGATGAATCAATTTTGAGGATATCAATTGGAAACAAATGCAGGTGGCTCAAGGATGAATAGCCCGTGCCAAAATCATCCATACATAGTTGAACACCTAATGCTTTGAGCTGACCCATTTGTGCTGAAGCATGTTCAACATTTTCCATGATGGCGCTCTCAGTAATTTCTAAAGTCAGACAGCTTGGCTCCAATCCTGTTTCTGCCAGAATGGCTTGAATTTGGTTAATCAGATTATCTTGGGCAAACTGGCGACGCGAAATATTAATGCTGATAGACAGTGGGGAATCACTGTAGTATTGCTGCTGCCACTGGCGAATTTGTTGACAGGCTTGTTCCAGTGACCACCAACTAATGGGGACAATCAGCCCCGTTTCTTCAGCGATCTTGATAAATTCGGCGGGCATGACAATGCCTTTTTCGGGGTGCTGCCAGCGAATCAGTGCCTCAAACCCAATGATGCGACGGCTGCGTAGGGACACAATGGGCTGATAATATAGCTTAAATTCTTGGCGATTCAGCGCCTGACGCAAATCGGACTCCATGCTAAGCGCTGCGATCGCAGATTCTCGCATAGCCTGAGTAAAAAACGCATACTGCCCTTTACCAGATGCTTTGGCATGATACATGGCTGTATCGGCATCTCGCAAAAATTCCTCGGGCTGCGTGTAGTCCACCGAACTCATGACAATCCCAATACTGGCGTTGACATAGACTTCGCGGTTTTCTAAATGAATTGGGCGGCTGAGTTCGTCTTGAATTCGCTGCACAATGGTGATGGCGCTCTGGTCAGACTGGACGAATTCGAGCAGCGCCACAAATTCATCTCCCCCGAGCCGCGCACAAGTATCGCTATTGCGCAAACCTTTTTTTAGGCGTTCTGCCACCGTAATCAGTAGCTGGTCGCCCACCAAATGCCCCATACTGTCGTTGATCAGCTTGAAGCGGTCTAGATCGAGGAAAATGACCGCAAACGCCATATCTTCATAGCGCTGCACCATTCGCATCGCATGTTCAAGCCGATCCATAAACAGGGAGCGATTGGCTAATCCAGTTAGCTGATCGTGCAGAGCAAGATAGCGGAGCTGATCGTTGGTGGTTTTGCTAATCGTAATATCGGTTTGGAAACCAGCAATTCGGCGCGCTTCTCCGTGGGGATCCCGGAGGGCTAATCCTCGACTTTGCATCCAGCGATAGGAACCATCTCGATGCAGTAGCCGATACTCGCTGCGGAACTGTGGCGTCAAACCTTGAGCATGGTGATCAACCGCCTGATACAGCTTTTTGATGTCCTCAGGATGCACGCGGCTCATCCACTCGGAAAGCTTGTTGTCTAACTCATGATCAGCGTAACCGAGCGTGGATTTCCACGCGGCTGAAAAATAAACTGCATTGGTGCGTAAGTTCCAGTCCCAGACGCCATCATGGGAGCCATTAACGGCGAGAGCGTAGCGTTCTTCACTTTCCCGCAGGACGGACTCAATCGCCTGTAGTTCATTCACCTGCTGCCGCAGTTTTGCCTGAACAACCTCGGCCTGAGCGACCTGCTGCGTCATCTCCCGCACCTGCTGCCGTTCTAGGGCAAGGACAATGATTTGACCGATAGCCCGCAGAAAAATGAGACCTTCACCAAAGTTGAGAGGTCGGTGCGATCGCAGAGTTTGAATTTCCAGGATGCCGTAAAGGGAAGACTGCCGCCGCAGTGGAATGCTAATGCTGCTAAACGAGTGAGTCGAATTGGCTGATTCAAAGCTTTCCGGCAGTGAAAAACGGGTCTCCTGGCCCCAGTCCTCAATCATGAGAGGCTGGGTCATCCGCAACAAATAGTCACCGTAGGAACCGGGGGCAACCTCTATTTGAGGCAGTGTTGATAACTGCGACCAGCCGACTCCGGCTTGTAGGTGGAGCGACTGTTGATGCGGCAAATATTGCCAAATGCCAACCCGCTGAACTGCGATCGCATTTGAAATACTATAGACGAATGGCACTGACATAAGAGAGCAAAAAAGGCTTCAAGCGCCTGATTTGTCAGAATCAAACCGTTGAAGCCCATAACCTTGCCTCTATGATGCCGAATCGTGCGGACGTTCTCAAGGCCAACTATCAGAGCAGCATCGGTCTACCCTTTGCTGAGATGCTGCCGGAAGCAGAGATTGAAACTGTGCTGAGCGAGCAGGGAATCCGATATCGACAAGTCCTCTACACTCCCATGGTCGTCCTGTGGAGTTGGCTCTCCCAAGTGCTGGATGCCGACAGCAGTCTCAGCCATGCAGTCAAGCGAGTGGTGACCTGGATGAGCGTGTCGGGATTGGAGGTGCCCTCAGCCGATACCGGGGGCTATAGTAAAGCACGAAAACGCCTTCCCGAGTCGATATTTCCGCCCCTGTTCGAGCGGGTGGTGAGGGCGTTGCAGCGCCAAGTCTCCCCAGAGCAACGCTGGTGTGGCCGTCCGGTTAAAGCCTTTGATGCGACGACGGTCTTGATGAGTGACACGCAGGCCAACCAAGCCGAGTATCCTCAACACAGCAATCAGAAAGAGGGCTGCGGCTTTCCGATTCTCAAACTCCAAGTGTGGTTTTGTGTCACCACGGGAGCGGTTATGGCCGTGGCGATGGCTCCGTTGCGGGTGAGTGAATGGCGTCTAGCCCGCCAACTCTATCAGAAACTGCGCCCCGAGGATGTGGTGGTGGCCGATTCAGCCTATGGCACCTATGTAGATTTGGCCTGGGTCGCCCGGATGGGAGCCGATGCTGTCTTTCGCAAGCATCATCAGCGCCGCTGCGATTTCAGACGGGGCAAAAAACTGGGCATTGGCGATCACATCGTCCGCTGGCAGCGCCCGAAGCAATGCCCTCAAGCCCTCAAGCCGCAGGAGTTCGAGGCTCTGGCGGCATCCATTGAGGTGCGGGAAGTGTATCTCTTCATTCAGGTTCCTGGGTTTCGCCCGACCAACTTTGTGGTGGTAACGACGCTACTCGATCCCAACCGCTATCCCAAAGCTAAACTTGCCGAACTCTATCAGCTCCGCTGGCAGGCCGCCGAAGTTAATCTCCGGCATCTCAAAACCACCTTAGCCATGGAGATGATTGCTGCCAAAACACCCACCATGGTGAGCAAAAGTATTTGGGTGCATCTGTTGGCCTACAATCTGCTTCGCACCCTGATGTGGGAGGCGACAGCCGACGGCGAGGTCGGGGTGTTGCGAGTCTCTCTACAAGGTGCTCGGCAACAGTTCAATCACTTCCGGCCTGAGTTGCTGCATCTAGCTCCATCCGAACGACGGCGAGGCTACCAGGCCTTGTTAAACGTGGTGCGAGAGTTGGTGATTCCGTTTCGACCCAACCGTTCAGAACCCCGAGTTGTAAAGCGCCGTCCCAAACCGTTCCCAAGAATGCAGGAACCTCGCTCCGTCTTGAAAGCCAGGTTGCTAGCTTGATACAGCTTATGTCAGTGCCATTCTACTATAGACAACCTGTTCCATAAACTGGGGCATGGACAGGTCTTGCTGAAGCAAGGTTTCCAGCTCGGTGAGAGCGGCGTTGAGAGTGGCGACATTCAACTTTGGTGCGTTCATACCTTGCTCAAACTATTCGGACTTAGGGAGACAGTCTTACTATTTAGAAAGCCCATATCGGGCAGATTTCTCACAGTGATGCAGAATGCCGTTTGTGCAGTCTGCTTGAAGCGACATGAACCTATTTGATCATCACCGTCAGCAACAAATCGAAGCCGAAGCGCCACTGGCGGCGCGGATGCGTCCACGGACGCTGCAAGAATATGTTGGGCAGGGCCACATTTTGGCACCGGGGCGACTGCTGCGACGGGCAATTGAGGCCGATCAGCTCTCGTCGCTGATTTTCTATGGCCCACCGGGCACGGGTAAAACCACACTGGCGCGGGTAATTGCCAATCGCACCCAAGCGGACTTTATTGCCATCAATGCGGTTTTGGCTGGAGTACAGGCAATTCGAGATGCGATCGCACGGGCGCAGGATCGGCGCGGTCAGTTTGGCCAGCGAACGTTGCTGTTTATCGACGAAGTGCATCGGTTCAACAAAGCGCAGCAGGATGCGCTGTTGCCCTGGGTGGAAAACGGCACGGTGATTCTGATTGGGGCGACGACGGAAAATCCCTATTTCGAAGTGAACAAAGCCCTAGTCAGCCGCTCACGAGTGTTTCAGCTCAAGCCGCTGTCGGCAGAAGACTTGCGCCAGATTGTGCAGCAAACGCTCCAGGATCAGGAACGCGGCTACGGTCAGCAGTCAGTTGAGATTGACCCCACCGCCTTGAAGCATTTGATTAACGTCGCCAACGGTGACGCGCGGGCGTTACTGAATGCGCTGGAACTTGCAGTCGAGACGACTCCGCCCGATTCCAACGGCATCATCCAAATTTCCCTCTTGGTGGCCGAAGAATCGATCCAGCAGCGGGCCGTACTCTATGACAAAGAAGGCGATGCTCATTTCGATACAATCAGCGCTTTTATCAAGAGCCTGCGCGGTTCCGACCCTGATGCGGCGCTGTACTGGCTGGCCCGGATGATCTACAGCGGCGAAAATCCCCATTATTTATTCCGGCGCATGTTAGTGATGGCCAGTGAGGATATCGGCCTCGCGGATTCTCAAGCCATCGTCGTTGTTCAGTCCTGTGCCGCCACGTTTGACCGAGTGGGACTGCCGGAAGGTCACTATGCCCTGGCTCACGCGGCACTGTATCTCGCCAATGCGCCGAAATCCAACAGCGTCCTGGGCTTTTTCGATGCGCTGAAGCTAGTGGAGCAGGAGCAGGCCGACGATGTGCCCAATCATTTAAAGGATGCCACCCGCGATCGCAACACGCTGGGTCACGGTGCAGGCTATCGCTATCCCCATGCCTACCGCGATCACTGGGTGGCGCAGCAGTATCTACCGGGCAATCTCCAGGGACAGGTGTTTTATCAGCCCTCCAATCAGGGAGCCGAAGACCAAATCCGTCGCCAAGTCGCCCGTCGCCGCGAGGAGCAGCTAGCGGCGCTACTCGACGACATTGGCACCTCCCCCGTTGAAAATCTCACCTTTTCGCCCCCGAATAAGAGCCAAGACCGCTGGCTACAGCGCACGATTGGTCAACTCGGTCAGCGGCTCGGCCAAGTCCGCGATCGCATATTTACCCTCGCCCATCTTCAACGTCACCATATCGTCCTCGATCTCAATGCCGGAACCGGATTGCTCACCTGGGAAGCCCTGCGCCAAGTCCCCGAAGGCGGGGTTTACGCGCGTACGATAACTGACGCAGAAGCGAAAACGCTCAGGGAACTGGCCGAAAACTTACCGTCACTCCAGCGACCCATCACGTTTAGCTGTCCGGATCTGGATCAGATCACACAGCCCAACTCCCCGATTGCAGAAGTCCGGTTTGACTGCGTTATCGGGCGCAACGCGCTGGCGACTAATGGCGGTAATCCTGAACATTGGTCGAAACTGCTAAGTGCGATCGCAGATTTGCTAACCGATAATGGTCAAATCATCCTGGCCGAAACCATCCCGTTGCGATCGCAGCGTCTCTACCGTTGGCTGCAACCAGACTGGTTCCCGGCAAACCTGTATCAGCGTTTAGTTGCCGCCGAAGACAGTATTTATGACGCCAAACAGTCCACGTCACAACCGAGTCTAAGCTGGGACGTGGAACAACTGAGTCAAGCCTTCACAACCGCAGGTTTACAGCCCACCATTGAAGTCGAGCAAATCCAGGCCGACTTACGCATTACACCCGCTCTGATCGACCGCTGGTTCCGCATTTCCCCTAAATCTAACTCCCCGGATGCCGCCACCGCTTCCTATGCCGATCACCTCTCCCAGCAGCTAACATCGGACGAAATACAGGAGACTAAAACCATTTTTATGCGTCATTTAAGCCAACAGGTTTTATCCTGGGACAGCGCGATCGCGATCGTCCAAGCGAGGAGTCATAGTTTTGAGAGTGAAAAATGAGGACTGAGTGCTGAGCGCTGAGACGGAAGACTAATCACCAGCTTCCTTTACAGCCTTTTACAGCCTTTACAGCCCTTTCACTCCTCACTCCTCACGTCCTTCAAGCTATGATCAGCCCATGATTGAGTTCTTTATTGCAGGCGGAGTCGTGATGATTCCGCTGCTCATCCTGTTTATCATTGCCATTTTGCTAGTTGTAGAACGCTTGCTGTTCTGGCAGCGAATTACCCGTCGTCAGCAGAAAGTTGTCCACAACGTGCTGATGGCCTATCGCCGCGATCCAGGCGCAGTTAAAGCCCTGCTGAAGCAAAATATTGATTTGCCCATTGCCCGGATTTTCTTAGATGCGCTCAGCCTCAAGCAGGCCACACCCGATGATTTTCGCTTAGCACTGGAAAGCGCGACCCAGGCCGAGCTGCCCCGGCTGAAACGATTTACAGTCGGGTTTGAAACGATTATCAGTGTGGCTCCCCTGCTCGGCCTGCTGGGGACAATTCTGGGTTTGATTACCTCATTTGCGTCCATTAATATTGGCGATGTTGGCGGCAGCAATACGGCGGAGGTGACGGGCGGCATCAGCGAAGCGCTGATTTCTACGGCGGCAGGGCTAGTCGTCGCCATCTTCACCCTCCTCTTTGCTAATGCCTTTCGTAGTCTCTACAAGCGCCAAATTGCCCTGATTCAAGAATATGGCGGTCAGCTAGAGTTGATGTATCGCCGCTGGTATGAAACTGCTCGTCGAGGTCATCCCTATGCGTCTTCCTGAAGAACCAGACATTCCCCCCCAGCTCAATATCGTGCCGATGATTGATGTCATCTTCGCGATTTTGACGTTTTTTATCGTGTCTACGCTGTTCCTCACCCGCTCAGAAGGCTTACCTGTTAACCTGCCACAGGCCGCCACTGCTGAGATGCAGCAGAATACCCCCGTGACCGTGACCATTGCCGCCAATGGTGCGATCGCACTTAACCGTAATCCGGTCGAATTCGAAGCTCTTCAGCCCAGTATTGTGGCCTTGCTAACCGATCAAAGCAATAAGCTGGTTGTGATCAACGCCGACGAAGCCGTCCCCCACGGGCGCGTCGTCGCCATCATGGATCAGATTCGCCAAATTGAAGGTGTCCAAATGGGCATTGCCACCCAGCGACCCGCTCCTGAACCCGCACTGTCAGAACCCAATACAGATACAACCAATGAAGCCGAGACTGACGCAGTAGAGTAAACAATAGATAAACCGTGAATGAACTTGTCGGTGTCTTTTTCAAGACATTTGTTTTAATTCAGGTTCTAATTTATCTCGCCCTCCTGGTCTTTTCTTTTCTGATCCTAGGCGTTGCTGATTTCAGCGTTGCCGCATCTGTTGCTGATCCCTCAAAGCTGGCGGTGATCGGCGCGATGAGCGCAATCCTTATTGCAGGCGGATTACAGTGGTGGATCAATCGAGCCATTGCTCAACGCAATACACGGATCAGTGCAGAACGCCAGAATGCTTCATCCGATGCCGATCAAGCCGCTGGCTGCGCTGAACTGAGCACCTTGATCAGTCAAGTTGTGGGGACAATCATCTACATACTGCTGCTGCCGTTGGCATTCTCAAAAATCGGTGAGTGGATCTATCAACTCAACTGGTGGGTGTTCACCTCGTTACGCAATCAATGGCCACCCTTGATCTACCTTTTATCGGTAATGAGTTTCCTTGGCTTTCTATTTCAAAACAGCCTCATCTACTGCGAATGGCTATTGGGTCGAGCCTTCTTTATTGGCTTTCTTTTTCCCAATCAACCCCTATTCTTGTACACCGTTGTTCCTGCGATCGCAGGTCTTTGGGCACAGGTAACATACAAACTGATCAAACTGGCGCGTTTGGGTTTAGAACGATCATGAAGCGATGTGATGTGCGATCGCAAACACCACTTTGCTAAATATGAGCGTTATTAATTTTGATCCGCCTCGGTGCGCCATTCTGCCGCAGGAATTCGCCAATAGTTGCCCTGGGCTCTCTGCATCATGTTGTAGCCAATGAACTCCCGCCGCAGCGTTGCAACATCAGCATGAAACGGCTTCAGCACAGCATTGACTTCCTTTTCTGCATACTGCCTGTCTTCATCAAACTGATTCACTAACCACTTCAGCACCACCCAACGCTTCTTACGGCTGGCTGGCAGCTCTTGCAGACGACCATCAACAAAATAGCTGCGTAAAATCTTTGCCTCCCAAGCGTCAGTGTCAATATCGGTTGTCAATTCCACAATCTGCTCAGGCGTAAACAAGGCTTTCGTCATGGTTTCCAGCGCCTGTTGATCCAACTTGTAGAAGTGGATGTTTTTGTCTTGCCGCATCTGCACCAGCTCAAGCTGTTTCAGCTTTGCGAGATGATGGGAGACGGTTGGCTCCTTGAGATTCAGTAAAGCAGCAAGCTCTTCAACGCTATGCTCTCGCTGCGCGAGTAAACCAATGAGCTTCAAGCGGCTCTCATTCGCTAAAGCCTTGAAAAATGAAAGTAAAGTTTCAACCTGCGGCTGTGTCACGGCTAACATAGCTGTTCATCCTATATAGATATTCATCTAATTAGATGCTAATCTAAATTAACCAGCAATGTCGAGTCACGAAAAAACAGAGTGGACAACCCGCAGTGCTAAGACCAAGTTTTACCCGGCTACTTCTATTCCTACGTTTCTAGCTATCCTAAGAGATAATGCCATCCGACGAGATCGAACCAATGCTGAACATTTCTTTGCCAGAGCCGATTCAAGCATTTGTTGAAGAGCAAGCAAAAGCAGCAGGATTTCACTCAGCCAATGAGTATGTCTATCAGCTTATTTTGCAAGAGCAGGCGCGAATTGCTCAGCAGGAACGCATCGAATCACTGCTGCTAGACGGACTAGACAGTGGAGATGCGGTTGAAGCAACAGATGATTGGTGGGAGCAAAAACGCGCTCAGCTAGTTGAGCAGGTCTAATCGTCGGATGTATGACCAAACGCATAAAGGTATTTCTTTAGCTATGGCACAAATCACCATCGATATTCCTGATGATCTGGCCCAGCAACTGGCTCCTTTTCAAAGCCAGTTTTCTGACCTGTTTACCCGATTGATTGCTACAGCCTTACTTGCACAACCCGATTCCACTCAAACTAACTCTCCAAGTTTGATCAATTCTTCAGGCACCTATCAAGAAATTTTAGATTTTCTCGTTAGCCGTCCGACCTCCGAGCAAATCATTAATTTCAAAGTCTCTCAAGCTTCACAGGAGCGCCTGCAAATCTTATTGAAGAAAAGCCGTGAGGCGGTCTTGACTACCGCAGAACGGGCAGAACTCGATCTTTATGAGCAGTTGGACACGTTGATGGGTTTTCTTAAAATCCGAGCATATACTGCCTTCAACACAAATTCTCAAAGCTGATTACTGTGACTGATTACATTCCGGCATCACTTCGCCAACTGGTTTTTCAGCGAGCATCAGGAACTTGTGAATACTGTCTAATCCATCAGACGTTTTCAATTTACAGTCATGAAATTGATCATGCGATCGCACTTAAGCATGGCGGCCAAACCACTGCCGAAAACCTCGTCTTAGCTTGTCTACCTTGTAACCGCCACAAAGGCTCTGACATAGCTAGCATCGATCCGATAACTGGTGATATTACGCCTCTTTTCAATCCTCGTATTGAAATTTGGTCAGAGCATTTCAAGCATGATTGCGGATTCATCATAGGTGTGACTCCGGCTGGAAGAACCACCGTGTTTTTGCTCAAGATGAATGATGCCAATCGGTCGCAACTCCGTCAAGCTTTGGCTTTACAGGGACTTTATCCAAACCTTCCTAGTATCTCGCAATGATAAGTTGGCCTACTTCCATCAACCATCACACTTTCATCGACATTTCGTTCTCATTTAGCGTTTCATCCCCAGTTAGCCCTCATTAGAGATTGCTAATCGTTACTAAATCCCCCAGTTCTAGCGTCGATCGACCATCATAGAAACAGGAGAAGAGCGGACAGCAGCCATGTTGTTCGTTTTTTGGACTGTCTATATGATCCCTCCTGAATCTTCGTCTCCTGCTGTGCCGGAGCCGCCCGCTACACCATCCAGCTCATCTGCCGAACGCAACTTTAGAGCGTTTCTGATTCAGTTCTTTCGGCGGGTCAAGAATTTTTTCGATGCCCAAGCGCTGCCCTACGTCGCCAATAAAACCTGTGAAGTGTACTTGGGTGACAGCCATAAATCTCATCAGGTGAAGTGTCGGCGAATTTTGCGATCGCGCCTTGAACTCAATCCCACGCAGCTCCAGCATTTTTTCCAGACCTCCGTGGGAGACATGCTAGTGGGCTGGTTTGAGCACTTCTTCCATTTACCGGATCATCACGACAATCATCCTGACAAACGCCATGCGCTGAAGGAAATGCTGATTCAAATGGCGGCTGATCCAGAAGGTTTGTCACTGCTCAGCTTTTTGCGGCGTTTCCCAGACACGATTCAGTTCAACACCGACCAGCTCTTGTTCACCGCGAAACGGGTGGAGCTGATGCTGCAAGAAACCGATCGCACCATTGCAACGGTTCGTGAACTAGCGGCTCAAGAGCAGCAGGTCGCCTCTGCCGTTAACTTTGCTGAGCTGCCCGATTTGCAGCAGCGGGGGGATTTTACCGTCAAGCGATTTCGGTTTATGCTCGATGGGACACAGCGGCATCAGGTGGATGATAGCGAAGAGTTGCGATCGCTCTCCGTTACCTGCTACGAACCGCAGCCCTGGCCGGAGAAAATGTACGTAATTGTGCAGTCCCACGGTCTAGCCTCTAGTCCCGATGATATGGAGCTGTATGGCCGACACATGGCCTCTCACGGTTACGTTGTAGTCGCACCGCAGCACCCCGGCAGTGATATTAGCTATGTGCGGCAGATGCTTCAGGGTGAAACGGCTGAACTGTTCAAGTGGACAGAGTTTATTAATCGACCGCTGGATATCCAGGATACGCTGGATGAACTAGAGCACCGCAATGCAGAAATTTATGACAACCGCCTACAGCTTGATGCCGTGGGGATTATGGGCTACTCGTTTGGTGCGTATACCGCATTTGCCCTAGCGGGAGCCGAGATTCATTTTGAAACGCTGGAAAGTGCCTGTGGCGCAACGATTTGCGACCCAAATATTTCGCTATTGCTCCAGTGCCAAGCCCTTGGTTTGCCGCGCCAGCGATACCACTTGCTCGATCCACGCATTCGGGCGATTCTTTCGCTTGATTCGGTGGGCAGTGAAGTTTTTGGCCCAATGGGGATGTCAAACGTGCAAATTCCGGCCATGCTGGTAGCAGGAAGCCATGATCCGGCTGCTCCTCTCGCGTTTGAGCAAATTCGTATGTTCCACTGGTTGCAAAACTCAGATGCTTATTTAGCATTAATGCAGGGCAAATCTCATCTGCGTGATGCCCAACGTCTAGTTCGCCTATTGGATCTGCAGATCAATGTTTCGCCTAGCCCCAATCAAAATCGTGGTGCAGCCGATGTTCCCCTGCCCTTTGAGTCCTATGTGAAGGCGCTCAGCATTGCGTTCTTTGGCGTACATATTAAACAAGAAAGCGCGATCGCACCCTACCTCAGCTCCAGCTACGCCAACTACCTCAGCCAGTCCCCCTACGACTTCTGGCTGCTCAGCCAAGCCTCCAAACCCCAGCTCGATCACCAGCTAGAGCAGTTGGATCTCAACCTCGTCTCTGAACTGATTGACTCTAATACAAATTCCATTACACCCCCCACAACCTCAACGGCATCCTCTCCCCCTCCCCCTCACCATCAACTGATTCACGTGCTTCACTATTAACCACTCCCCCCTCCTCCACCCATCCACCCTACTATCCATCCAACCTCGACTCATCCACGGAGAACCCAGCATGAGACGCACCGAAGGACGATTCAAAACCGCTGACGGACTCGAACTGTATTACCAACAGTGGCATCCAGATGGCGAAGTGAGGGCTGGACTCCTAATTGTACATGGATTAGGGGCTCGCTGCGGTTGGTTTGAAAATGTGATTCAGGCACTGTTGCCGCAGGGGATTATGGTCTATGAGTATGACCTGCGGGGACATGGTCGTTCATCAGGACAGCGAGGTCATATTCAGTCGTGGCAGCAGCATCGCCAGGATTTGCACCAGTGCTGGCTATTGATGCGTAAGCAACTGCCTAATCGACCTTGCTTTATCATGGGGCACAGCCTGGGTGGGGTAATTGTGCTGGACTATGTGATGCACCGTAAAACCAACTGTGCGGATGGGGTGCTGCCGCCAGCAGGAATGATTTTGATGGCTCCAGCGATTGGGCCAGTGTGTGTGCGATCGCTAAAGCTGCTGATTGGGCGGTTCTTTTCCAGAATTTATCCTCGGTTTACGCTCAATACGGGTATTTGCCGGGAATCTGCCTCCCGCGATCCGGCAATTTTGGAAGCCTATGCGGCGGATAAGTTGCGCCACACGAAGGGAACGGCGCGACTGGCCACGGAGTTTATTCGGACGACGGAGTGGATTCGGGCGCATCTGTCGGAGCTTCAACTGCCGACGTTGGTGCTACAGGGCAGCGCAGATGCGGTGACGCTGGCACCAGGCAGCCGCTATTTGTTTGACCAGTTGCAGATGGATGATAAGCAGTATCGCCTCTATGAGGGGGGATACCACGATTTACACAATGATCTCTGTGCGGCAGAGGTAGCAGGGGATATTGCCACTTGGCTAAGTCAGCATGTGGAGGGCAAGCGCATGGTGTGTAAGCTACCGGAGCATTCACAGGTCGAGGCTTGACGGTGGTTGATTAATAGAGTGCGATCGCAGTTTTTGATGAGTCGGAGAAAGCGCGATCGCAACTTGTACTAAACCTAGAGACAATTCGGCAAATGCTATATTGCGTTTTTCAACGATTACGTATTTCCCCGTAGATGTAGACTATAACGGCAAAAAGGGGGCCTCTAAACAGCTCCAACTTAACTCTAATTGTATTGCCACATCACCATCGGTTAGTACCTCCAAGGGTAATGATATAGAAGCCTCAGACACCTATATTGTTAAGGTCTTTCGGTTAGTCACTGTTGCTAGTCCAGGATTCACGAATTCAGGGTGCTATCCGTTATAGCTTTGCCCATTCAGGCTTAAGAGGTTTTGATTTATGTTTAGGAGAACGTTATTTTTTGCGACTGCATTCACTGTTCCTTTGCTACTAGCGAGTTCTGCAAAAGCTGCTGTCTTTAACTTGACGATTGACGGCAGCGATGCAATTTTCTTGGCGGGTAGAACAGACTTGAGTATTCCTTCAGCCGCAGACCCGTGGGGTGTTTTGCTCCGGCATGGTTCTTCCACACCAGAAGAAATCCAAGAAACCTTCCCTCCTTTCCTTTCAGTTAACGCGGGTGATGTCATTCGAGTCGCTGATCCAGCTATTGGTGGGGTGAATTTCTTTAAGGCAAAACTGACTGAGGAGCAGATTAAGGAATATACCCCAGCTCATTTTGCAAAATGGTATTGGCATCAGCAACGGTGCTAACGCCGCGATCGGTCAAGCTACGGCTCGCGGCAGCATCGACGGTGAAGTAGCCGCCCTCATTGTTATAGACCGTCGTCACTGGAAAGGGCATGCTTCCGGTTGGGCCTGCCCCGGTAATGTAATCCGCAATGACAATGACATAGTCAAAACCGTTAAGCAGATGGAACGACACGGCCTGAGTTTCCCACAAAATCCAGGTAGCATCAGGATTGGCGGGTAGCTGCTCAATCAGCTCTCCCTCAGGTGACATGAGGTAAATGGCTAAGTCGTTGACGCTACTGCTAGGATCATCCACAGCAGAGGTAACAACGAATGCGACTTCTCCGAAATCGCGCAAATTCACCCAAAAACTCTGATCGATGTTGATAGATCGCCCTTGTACAGGCAGATTGCGCTCAACCCAACCCAATTCTGCCGGAGTCAGTAACCGAGATTCCCCAGCACCAAGAGTGAGTTCATCATTTACAGATGATGCTTCTGCAGGAGCACTAGAGGGATCTAAAACAGGTTGAGTAGCATCGGGTTCAGGGCTATTCTTATCTGTTGGAGGGGCAGATGCTGAGCTGTTAGGTTCAACCGCAGAGACTCCAGATGTGGTCAGTTCCGAGGGAGCCGTATCAGCGGCTGGCGGAGTGCTACCACAGCCATTCAAGCTCAGGGCACTACCCACCAACGCTGCGGTGAACCATTGGGAGAAACCAAGTCGTTGGGGCATCGGTCAAGACCTCAAGCGAAACAGGCAAGTACATCATCCACCTAACGCTCTTGCTGCCTAGAGAGTGCCCAAAGTTGAATCTGCAGCCACAAAACTAGAGAAAAATAAAAATAGTAGAGTCGGGTTCCAAGACGTGCGATCGCATCTCCATTAACTCAGACTCAAGTTAGCGATCGCGATCCCAGCGAAAAATTGCGCTTTGAATAAGCTGCAGGCGCGTTGCTTCAGGGGTGCGTTTTCGTTCGAATTCAATTAACCGATCAGCCATTGAGTGATCACCCGCTGCTCGACGCACGAGCTGTTGATAGGCTTGGCGTTCTAACCCACGGTTGGTATTGCCCAATCGACTCATAAACCACATAACGAGGCGAACTGCCGCGACGGCGAGTGGCACTAGGATTGCAGCCCAGAACAACCCAGCAGCCATCAAAAAGCCGCTCAGACAAACCAGAGCTGCGATCGGAATTATGTAAGTCCGCCACGCTGGTTGTTCGGCATAGCCTTCTTCACGGCGATCGGGCAAAAGATGGGCATACTGTGCTGCTTCAGACCAGCCCGTTTCTTTATCAGAGCCACACTCCGGACAGGCACGGGCCTTGAGCGGCACATCTGTCCCACAAACTGGGCAGGTAAAATACTCAGTCATCCTGGTTTGATCCTTCAACGGGCGAACAGCAACCGATCTGATATACAAATTGTCATCAGTAAATTATATGTGGAACTCTATTGAAGGAAGGTTTTCAGCATTAGAGTTGTAGATAGGATAGGAACTGCGATCTTCTTTTTATTTATTTACAAATAGGGATGCATTGATGAAGTGTTAGTATTCTTTATTAGATATTAGTTGATACCAGTACTGATAGATGCGCAACATAGAAAAGGATTTTTGTATCTAGTAACACTATGGAGATCAAAATATGGGAGTTAAACTAAAAACTAAGCACGTAAAGAAAGCCTACAAAGCTGCTTGCAAACATGCTCCAGTTGCACTCATGGTCGCAGAAGCTGTTTTCCCTAATGCAAAACTTGTCCGTGCTGTTTCAAAGGTAGCGAGAAACTTATCCTGACTTTTGTAAAACCCAGCCTTGATTGCAGCGTGAGTAAAAAATCTATTTTTTAGGCTCTTCTGACATTATAGTGATAAGTTTTTCTAATCAGGAAAGCAAGCTAATAGACGAGCGCGAAAGTTCTCAAAGTTTGTGAAGCCATAAGCTCTTCGCTTTATGAGTTTGAGCTTGTTGTTGATACCTTCCATAACGCCACTCGTTGTCCGGGTCTTAAAGTAATTGCAAATACCATCTAGATGATTCTGTATCGTTTGTATGACATCACCATAGACGAATGGCACTGACATAAGCTGTATCAAGCTAGCAACCTGGCTTTCAAGACGGAGCGAGGTTCCTGCATTCTTGGGAACGGTTTGGGACGGCGCTTTACAACTCGGGGTTCTGAACGGTTGGGTCGAAACGGAATCACCAACTCTCGCACCACGTTTAACAAGGCCTGGTAGCCTCGCCGTCGTTCGGATGGAGCTAGATGCAGCAACTCAGGCCGGAAGTGATTGAACTGTTGCCGAGCACCTTGTAGAGAGACTCGCAACACCCCGACCTCGCCGTCGGCTGTCGCCTCCCACATCAGGGTGCGAAGCAGATTGTAGGCCAACAGATGCACCCAAATACTTTTGCTCACCATGGTGGGTGTTTTGGCAGCAATCATCTCCATGGCTAAGGTGGTTTTGAGATGCCGGAGATTAACTTCGGCGGCCTGCCAGCGGAGCTGATAGAGTTCGGCAAGTTTAGCTTTGGGATAGCGGTTGGGATCGAGTAGCGTCGTTACCACCACAAAGTTGGTCGGGCGAAACCCAGGAACCTGAATGAAGAGATACACTTCCCGCACCTCAATGGATGCCGCCAGAGCCTCGAACTCCTGCGGCTTGAGGGCTTGAGGGCATTGCTTCGGGCGCTGCCAGCGGACGATGTGATCGCCAATGCCCAGTTTTTTGCCCCGTCTGAAATCGCAGCGGCGCTGATGATGCTTGCGAAAGACAGCATCGGCTCCCATCCGGGCGACCCAGGCCAAATCTACATAGGTGCCATAGGCTGAATCGGCCACCACCACATCCTCGGGGCGCAGTTTCTGATAGAGTTGGCGGGCTAGACGCCATTCACTCACCCGCAACGGAGCCATCGCCACGGCCATAACCGCTCCCGTGGTGACACAAAACCACACTTGGAGTTTGAGAATCGGAAAGCCGCAGCCCTCTTTCTGATTGCTGTGTTGAGGATACTCGGCTTGGTTGGCCTGCGTGTCACTCATCAAGACCGTCGTCGCATCAAAGGCTTTAACCGGACGGCCACACCAGCGTTGCTCTGGGGAGACTTGGCGCTGCAACGCCCTCACCACCCGCTCGAACAGGGGCGGAAATATCGACTCGGGAAGGCGTTTTCGTGCTTTACTATAGCCCCCGGTATCGGCTGAGGGCACCTCCAATCCCGACACGCTCATCCAGGTCACCACTCGCTTGACTGCATGGCTGAGACTGCTGTCGGCATCCAGCACTTGGGAGAGCCAACTCCACAGGACGACCATGGGAGTGTAGAGGACTTGTCGATATCGGATTCCCTGCTCGCTCAGCACAGTTTCAATCTCTGCTTCCGGCAGCATCTCAGCAAAGGGTAGACCGATGCTGCTCTGATAGTTGGCCTTGAGAACGTCCGCACGATTCGGCATCATAGAGGCAAGGTTATGGGCTTCAACGGTTTGATTCTGACAAATCAGGCGCTTGAAGCCTTTTTTGCTCTCTTATGTCAGTGCCATTCCACCATAGACTGCCCTGGCCTTCTTGAGCCAAATTAAAATGTTCCGTTTGCCTTCTTCAGGAGTATGGTTTGTTTCAAAAATAGTCCTTAAATCTTCCTTGAGTTGGTAGGCTTTTCTCAATCGGCTTGAATGCTTCAAAATGTGCGCTAGCTTAACGTGCTCTTCACCGCTTAAATCTTCATTGTTCTTAAGCAAAAGAAACTGACTACCTTTTACTGTCATTCGGGTCTGTCTGCGAATTTTATTCAATTCTTGATTGACCAATTGTATGACGTGAAAACGGTCAAAAACTAATATCGCATTTGGAAAGACAGCCTGGACAACTTTGGGAAACCCACCCCACATATCGACGCTTACTTCTGTGACTTGTTCTCGTACCTCAATCGGTTGCTGCTGAAGCACGTCAATGATCGTGTCCTGCTGATGACTGTCAATGACTTCGAGCAACTTCCTGCGATCAATATCGCAAACAACAGTAGCAAAATCTCGATGCCCTTTTCGCTTACTAATCTCATCAATGCTGACTCGCTTTACGGCTCCCCAGTCTTTTTTTCTCTTGGGTAAACTTATGCTGAAAAATTCCCTGTACTTGGTCCCAACTTAATTCTTCTTCTCGACTCACTTGTTCAATGCTCATGGCGTTTACTCGGTCATAAATCATGGTTTCATAGCGTTGTGTATAACGCCGTTGCCAATCAACACAGTCTAATCGTTCGGTAAAATATCTTTGGCATGCCCGACAGTAAAATTGGCGACGCGGAACCCGCAAGTAAACCGCTTGACCCGAAATGGGTAAATCACGTATCAAAACGGAGCGATTTTGATTGAGTTCATCGCTGCTAGCTTGGCAGTGAGGACACGCGGCAAATTCATTCAAACAACGTAGCTTTAGAAAGGCTTCTCTGCCTTCTTGAACGCAACTCTCTACAGTCGAATGGCACTGACATAAGAGAGCAAAAAAGGCTTCAAGCGCCTGATTTGTCAGAATCAAACCGTTGAAGCCCATAACCTTGCCTCTATGATGCCGAATCGTGCGGACGTTCTCAAGGCCAACTATCAGAGCAGCATCGGTCTACCCTTTGCTGAGATGCTGCCGGAAGCAGAGATTGAAACTGTGCTGAGCGAGCAGGGAATCCGATATCGACAAGTCCTCTACACTCCCATGGTCGTCCTGTGGAGTTGGCTCTCCCAAGTGCTGGATGCCGACAGCAGTCTCAGCCATGCAGTCAAGCGAGTGGTGACCTGGATGAGCGTGTCGGGATTGGAGGTGCCCTCAGCCGATACCGGGGG
Organism: Thainema salinarum CENA647; assembly: GCF_057732415.1. NCBI lineage: Bacteria > Bacillati > Cyanobacteriota > Cyanophyceae > Leptolyngbyales > Leptolyngbyaceae > Thainema > Thainema salinarum. Next base: position 2,665,856 of record NZ_JBYJZJ010000022.1, on the reverse strand, counting down.
CTATAGTAAAGCACGAAAACGCCTTCCCGAGTCGATATTTCCGCCCCTGTTCGAGCGGGTGGTGAGGGCGTTGCAGCGCCAAGTCTCCCCAGAGCAACGCTGGTGTGGCCGTCCGGTTAAAGCCTTTGATGCGACGACGGTCTTGATGAGTGACACGCAGGCCAACCAAGCCGAGTATCCTCAACACAGCAATCAGAAAGAGGGCTGCGGCTTTCCGATTCTCAAACTCCAAGTGTGGTTTTGTGTCACCACGGGAGCGGTTATGGCCGTGGCGATGGCTCCGTTGCGGGTGAGTGAATGGCGTCTAGCCCGCCAACTCTATCAGAAACTGCGCCCCGAGGATGTGGTGGTGGCCGATTCAGCCTATGGCACCTATGTAGATTTGGCCTGGGTCGCCCGGATGGGAGCCGATGCTGTCTTTCGCAAGCATCATCAGCGCCGCTGCGATTTCAGACGGGGCAAAAAACTGGGCATTGGCGATCACATCGTCCGCTGGCAGCGCCCGAAGCAATGCCCTCAAGCCCTCAAGCCGCAGGAGTTCGAGGCTCTGGCGGCATCCATTGAGGTGCGGGAAGTGTATCTCTTCATTCAGGTTCCTGGGTTTCGCCCGACCAACTTTGTGGTGGTAACGACGCTACTCGATCCCAACCGCTATCCCAAAGCTAAACTTGCCGAACTCTATCAGCTCCGCTGGCAGGCCGCCGAAGTTAATCTCCGGCATCTCAAAACCACCTTAGCCATGGAGATGATTGCTGCCAAAACACCCATCATGGTGAGCAAAAGTATTTGGGTGCATCTGTTGGCCTACAATCTGCTTCGCACCCTGATGTGGGAGGCGACAGCCGACGGCGAGGTCGGGGTGTTGCGAGTCTCTCTACAAGGTGCTCGGCAACAGTTCAATCACTTCCGGCCTGAGTTGCTGCATCTAGCTCCATCCGAACGACGGCGAGGCTACCAGGCCTTGTTAAACGTGGTGCGAGAGTTGGTGATTCCGTTTCGACCCAACCGTTCAGAACCCCGAGTTGTAAAGCGCCGTCCCAAACCGTTCCCAAGAATGCAGGAACCTCGCTCCGTCTTGAAAGCCAGGTTGCTAGCTTGATACAGCTTATGTCAGTGCCATTCCTCTACAGTCAAGTTTGGTAAATTTAAGAGCTTATCTAGGTGGAAGTCCATTGCAGCAACAGTCTACTGGTTGTCGCCTAGTATACGAAATTCACCTTAAACCCGGAAGAACCATTTTTTATTCACGCTGTTTTATTAGCAGCATGTTAGCGACCTCGAATAAAGTAACAGTTCGAACGTCATGTACATCACGTAATTCATGAGCGGAATTAATCGAGACATCATTCCAGATCCTCGCCTCAGTCTCATTTACCGCCATTTATCTGGTACTTCTCAAGTTCAACGGCTGTTGCGAAAAGAAGGCAGAGCACATGTGTTTAATGATGTTGAAACTTTAGAACGAGTAACAAGAGCCATCATCGAGATGGGGGAGCAGACGGGAGTAGATGACGAAGACGACGATTATGAGCGATATGGGCTCTACTTCCCCGAAGCGATCGGTTACATCATTAGAATAGATGGTAGCCGAACACCTCTTTTTTACGGTGAGATCAAAATTATAAAAGCCACAGGTGAATATCATGCTATCCCACGAACTGGCCCTCGCCGAACAAGCTAAAACATGGAAGTTCTTGGAACTCTGGGTTGATCCAGTTCTCTTTCCGCCCAAAATCTTGATGCTGGTTGGCGATCAGGATGGATCTTGTCGCATCTTTAATCCTGGTGCCAACTACAAATTGGTGATTGCCCACTCAGACTATGAAGCCGCAAGAGAATGGTTGCTTGAGGATGAATACGAGCGCGTTCAAGGCCAGCTTTTAGCAGAAGAAGTTTTTTGATTTGCTGGTAGATCGCGTTTTCTGATGGCTACGATCGCGCATTCGCTTTTTCTCTGTTGAGAAAACGACATTGATTAAATAACTACTCTCCTTCTCAATGAAGGCAATGCCTTGGAACAGCGATCTAAGTTCATGCTGACTGCTTTAGCTGTTTGGTGGGAATGCTATAGGTAATCGATCAAGGCGATTATGTATGAATGATGAATTGACGTGCCGTGTAGGGGCATTTTTGCAAGCTCATAGCGATTTTGTATATGATTCGTGCAAATGAAATACCCCGCCGCAAGCGGACGGGGTATCAGAATCAAAAAAGAGCAAGTTGATTATCCCGATGCAATTTGAGGTAATCTTTGCCTTGGGCTTGAACATATTTGGCGATCATTCCTTCATCCCCGTGGCGGCCTACTGTACTCGCAAAATATCCATCACTCCAAAACTCGCCTCCCCAAAGTTTCTGCTTCACTTGAGGGCATCGTTTGAAGACTTCTCGTGCAGTTAAACTTTTCAGCATCGTTACCAGTTTGGTCACACTATAGGTCGGCACGGACTGCACTAGAAAATGGACATGGTCTTTGTCCACTCCAATTTCGACAAACTTCACCTCGTAGCGTTTCTCGATTTCGAGGCAGACCTCTCGCAGAACCGCATCTACTTGCTCATCAAACACAACCCGTCGATACTTTGCTGGAAACACTAAGTGGTATAGCAAAACTGTTACGTTATGACTCTTGTGGATGTACTCACTCATTCTTAGATCTTACGCCGCAGAGCGGCGGGGAATGGACCCCAAGAGATTCAACAATGGTTCTTACCCATCTTATTGAGATCTTTGCCATAGCTTCGTCAATCTTGATTGGTACAAGATTCCTGAAAAGAACATTTGATCACCAACATTCTCAAAATAAGGATTGAGACAATTATTATGAATTTCAGCATTCGGAATTTGCTGTTCGTCCTGCTTTGTGGAACAGTATCAGGCTACTGGCTGGCCCCTTCATGGTTTGGAGTTGTAGAGGTAATTGGAATTGCGATCTTAATTGGCTGTCTTGTTTTGCCACTTCAAGACCAAGTAACTTGGTTGAGTCGGTTGAGGACAAGTTTGTTTTGGATCGGTAGTGGGCTAACCTTATTTTCAACACTTGCAGCAAGTTTCGTTGGATTTAACTTCTTTGTAGGGTGGCTTACAGTTATTTGTTTATGGACAGTTTTAAGTGGAACTATGCTTGAACTATCAAGTGTTTTAAATAGGTTTCAACTAGGATTACTACTGTATACTGCTGTCGGTTTGAGTTTAGGATTGGGTTATTTCGTTGGTATGAACTTCAGCTTTTGAATTATCGTTGATCACAGTCAAACAATTCAGAAGATTCACTTAATTAGCGCGATCGCACTTCTCCCATCAAGTACTGCTACTAGACGGTAAGAAGTGCGTTCAGCTTTGCTGTCTCGAAGAGAATCGCAGGTTGGAGAATTTAGGGTTTAACGGTCTGGGTGAGATTGGGCTGTGATACTTTTACCTTGCCATTCACGACATACCCGCCTCGTTGATACTCCTCGAAACTAAAGGCGTCTACTTGGATGGCCTCGTTCCGCAGTTGCTCAGCTTCGCGTACCAGTTCCGCCTCTGCTTCGCTGATCAACTCTTTATCAAGAGCCAGATCCAGCAGTTGATCGGGACGACCTTTGGGTAACTGGCCAGTGCGACTGGCGGCTTTGATCCTTTGGAGGATTTGATCCGCTTCGTGGGCGGCGGCAAATGCCTGTTCGATGCGGCCCAGAGCTTGAGTTGGATCGGTGGGGACGTGGATGCCGGAGGTAATGCGATCGCGGCTGTCCGATTGCCGTTGAAGTAGCTGAGCAACCTGATGTCCTAGCTCATCACTGGGAGGTTTGCCAATTGGATTCAGACGCAACCAGGGCAAGGCAATACCGCGCAGTAGCGGAGTTAGAGCGGGAACATGCAGATTATCAAGAATACCTTCAATGGCATCTTGAATTTGAGCAAAAGCATACTGGAGACTCCAGTGAACCAGCGGCAAGTCTGATTTGTGCGAGCCTTCGGCCTCAAAGCGGCGTAGGGTGGCGGTTGCTAAGTACATCCAGGACAGCACATCGGCAAAGCGACCCGTGAGTTTTTCTTCGCGCTTCAGATTGCCGCCGTAGCTAAATAGCGTCAGGTCAGTCAGGAAGGCAAATAGCGCCGATAACCAGGCCAGCTTGCGGTAGTAAATCGCCGTTTCACCGGAGACTGGAGATTTGGCAAAGCGGGCGTGGGTTAGGGTTAAGAACTTGGCCCGGAAGCCGTTGCTGAAGAATGAGCCGAGATGTGCCCAGAAGGCTTTATCGAACGCTGCGATGTCGTTACTGCTGAGTGCTTGAATTTCTTGATACACATAGGGATGGCAGCGGATGGCACCCTGACCAAAGATCATCAGCGTGCGGGTGAGGATATTCGCCCCTTCCACCGTGATCGCAATTGGCATCGCCGTGTAGATGTTAGCCAGCAGGTTACGTGGCCCCCGACAGATGCCGGAACCGCCCATCACGTCCATTCCATCGATGACCACCTGCCGCGCAAGTTCTGTTGAGTTATATTTTGCGATCGCAGATACGACGGCGGGTTGTTCGCCCTGATCAACGGCACCGCAGGTATAGAGACGGGTGGCATCAATCATATAGGTGAGGCCAGCAATCCGGGCCAGGGGTTCCTCGACGCCACCAAAGCGACCGATGGAGAGGCCGAACTGTTGCCGGATGACGCTGTGAGCACCTGTGACTCTGGCAACCAACTTGGCAACGCCTGTACCGCTGGCCGGGAAGCTAATCCCGCGTCCGGCAGCGAGGGACTGCATCAGCATCTTCCAGCCTTCGCCTGCTTGCTCCACGCCACCGATAATGTGGTCAATTGGTAGCACCACATCGTGGCCTTCAGTGGGTGAATTGTAGAACGGTACACCCATCGGGTCGTGACGCTGATTGATGATCACGCCTGGGGTGTGGGTGGGAATTAAGGCGCAGGTAATGCCGATATCCGTTCCCTTGCCCAGCAGGTTTTCGGGATCACGCAGTCGAAAGGCAAGGCCCAGGAGAGTTGCGATCGCACCCAGTGTAATATAGCGCTTCTTCCAGTTCAGCCGCATATAGAGCTGGCCGTCATCGCCTTTGAAGACTTCACCGTGGGAGGTGAGACTGGCGGCATCCGAGCCCGCATTCGGCTCAGTCAGCGCAAAGCAGGGGATATCTTCGCCACTGGCCAGTCTCGGTAAGTAATGGCGCTTCTGTTCCTCGGTGCCGTAGCGCAGCAGCAGCTTAGCGGGACCAAGGGAGTTGGTGACGCCGACGGTGGCCACGTGGGTAAACGAGCGGGAGGCTAGCTTTACCATCACGGCGCTGTAGGCCAGGTTGGAAAAGCCCAGTCCACCATACTCCTGGGGAATCATCATGCCAAAGAAGCGCTCTTGTCTCAGGTAGTCCCAGACCTCCGGCGGCAGGTCTTTGCGCTGGTAGATTTCCCAGTCGGTTGCCATCTGACAAACCTTTTCCACCTGGTTGTCGAGGAATGCCTGCACGTCAGGTGGGACGGTCGGGTAAGACTGCGATCGCAATCGGTCGAAGTCAGGTCTACCTGTAAAAAATTCCTGCTCGACCCAAGCATTTCCGGCTTCAATGGCTGCCCGCTCGGTGTCTGAAATCTTGGGCAGCAGGCGCATAGCGGTGATAGCTTTGACCAGCCAGCGGGTGATCAGGTTACGGCGCAGCCAGGGGATGAGCAGGATGCTGGTGAGCGCGCTGATGGTGATGAGGAGGGTAATGAGTAAGGCGAACATGGTTGTACCTACAGGTTATCTGCGGGGTTGCCCTCACCCCCAACCCCTCTCCCCGTGGGAGAGGGGAGCCGAGCTAGGGCTACTGGATAGGTTCGGAGAGGTTGCTAATTCTTGTTCCCTCTCCTGTGGGAGAGGGCTAGGGTGAGGGCAGTTAAATCATCAAGTTTTCAAATATGCCAGCCGCGCCGATGCCGCCGCCGACGCACATCGTGACCATGCCGTAGCGGGTGCCGCGTCGCTTCATCTCGTGTAGCAGCGTAGCCGTGAGCTTGGCACCAGAGCAGCCGAGGGGATGGCCAAGTGCGATCGCACCTCCGTTCACGTTCAGAATCTCTTCATTGAGACCCAGTTCACGAATGACGGCGAGGGACTGTGCGGCAAAGGCTTCATTCAGTTCGATTAGGCCGATATCACTGAGGCTGAGATCGACTTGCTTCAGGACTTTAGGAATAGCAGCTACGGGGCCAATGCCCATGATTTCTGGAGCCACGCCGGAGACGGCAAAGCCAATCAGGCGCGCCATCGGTTTGAGGTCGTACTGCTTCATTACGTCTTCGCTGACGATGAGCGTGGCGGCAGCTCCGTCGGACATTTGAGAAGAGTTACCTGCCGTTACCGTGCCGTCAGCCCGGAAGACAGGCTTCAGCTTGGCCAAGGCTTCCAGGTTAGTATCAGCACGTGGCCCTTCGTCGGTATCAAAGCTGGTTTCGATCGTTTCCAGCTTGCCGTTGACCCGCTGCGTTTCCCGGATAGTGATTGGGACAATCTCGTCTTTGAAGCGTCCCGCTTGGATGGTGGCCAATGCCCGCTGGTGCGATCGCAATGCAAAGGCATCCTGATCGGCGCGGGAAACGTTGAACTTAGTTGCCACGTTTTCGGCGGTCAAACCCATTGTGATGTAGGCTTCCGGGGCATCAGCTAGCAAGCCGGGACTGGGAGAAAACTGGTGTCCACCCATTGGGATCAGGCTCATGGACTCGGTACCGCCTGCGATGATCACATCGGACTGGCCCCAGGCGATGGCTTGGGTTGCCATCGCAATCGTTTGCAAGCCTGAGGAGCAGAGGCGGTTGACGGTGCAGCCTGCCACGGAATCCGGTAAACCAGCCCGTAAGCTCACTAATCGGCCTAGGTTAAAGCCCTGCTCGGCTTCGGGCATGGCGCAGCCCATAATCACGTCGTCAATTTGGTCAGAGACAAAGCCTGTGTCGGACACAGCAGCAAGAGCACCTTTGACGGCAACTGCGCCCATATCATCGGGCTGCATATGGCGGAGCATGCCACGAGGGGCTTTGCCAACCGCTGTGCGGACACTGCTGATAATGTATGCATCTCTCATGGTTCGGTTCCTCATCAGTTCCTCAGCGGTTTCTTGGTTTTGAGCATGTGGAGAATGCGCTCTTTGGTCTTGGGTTCGTCAATTAGCGGCAGGAAGTTATCGCGCTCTAGGCCCAGCAGATAGGCATCATCAACCTTAGCGGGTGCAGTCAAGTCGCCACCCGTCAAGACATAGGCCAGCCGTTCAGCCAAGGATTGATCAAACTCGCTAATGTAGTGGCCTTCGCGCATCACATAGGCCATGTGCTTCAGGATTGCCTGTGCGGGTTTGCCCAGTACCGGAATCGGCTCTACGACGGGTGCTTGATAACCCAGGTTGTGGAGGCAGAGCACTTCCTGTTTCGCAGCGTAAAGTCTGCGATCGCTGTTCATAATCACCTTAGTATCGGCGGGCAAGAAGCCTAGCTCCATTGCTTCATAGGCGCTGTTGGCGACTTTGGCCATGCCGACAGTGGTGAATACATGCTTTAGGTAGGGCAGAATATCGCTGGCTTCGTCAGTCAATGCCTGATTTGCTGCCCAGCGAGCCAGCCGCATTAGGCCACCGCCTGCCGGGATCAGTCCAACGCCCAGTTCAACTAGACCAATGTAGGTTTCCGGATCAGCCACCACATGAGGGCAGGCCATCGCAATCTCGCAACCGCCACCCAGCGCCCGACCGTGAACCGCCGCTACGATCGGCTTGTGGAAGTAATACATCCGCTGCACGAGCTGCTGCATCTTGTCGAGCAGCTTGGCGATGCCGCTGTGATTGCGGTTGAAGGGATTGAGGTTTTCCATCTGGGCCATCTTGCCGACTTCCGCCAGGTTGATGCCCACACAGAAGTTGTTGCCTTCATTACCCAGCACCATGCCTTTGGCATCATGTTCCTCTAGCCAATTCATCACCTCCTCTAGACCTTCAATTACCTTGCTGCTGAGGGTGTTCGCTTTGGAACGAAACTCATACAGAACGACACCATCGCCGAGATCGAGCAACACGGCTTCAGCGTTTTGCCAGAGCACGTTTTCGGACTTCTGCTTGATCACATCCAGATGAATTTCATCAGCGGGATGCGGCAAGTCTAAATAGCGATCGCGGCTGGGCACATACACCCGATCGTCTGCGTAGAAACCAACCGCTTTCGCCTGTTCCAGCGTCTTCACCCAGTCGGGGATGGTGTAGCCGTGCTTGATTAAATCCACCAGCACTGTTTCGAAGCCAATCGCGTCCCAGACCTCAAACGGGCCAAGCTCCCAGCCAAAGCCCCAGCGGATGGCTCGGTCAACATCGGCGGGACTATCGGCAATTTCGGGAATCCGGTTGGCGCTGTAGGCCAGCGTGGCCAGGATCATCTCGCGGAAGAAGTTGCCGCCCCGGTTGCGATCTCGATATAGCTTCCGTAGCCGTTCTTTCAGATCACTAACCTTCTTGATGCTGTCGATATCGCCCAGCTTCAGAGGCTTTGCGGATTCGTACTCAAAGGTTTTGGGATTAACGGACTTAATTTCGCCGTCAACCTTTTTGTAGAAGCCCTGGCGCGTCTTGGCTCCCAGCGTGCCTGTTTCCACCAGCTTGCGGAGCAGGTCGGGCACTTTGAACGTTTCCCGCTGCTCATCGTCGGGAATGGCCGGATAGAGGTTATCAGCGACGTACATCAGCGTGTCGAGTCCTACTAAGTCAGCCGTGCGGAACGTGCCGGATTTCGGTCGGCCCACCAGCGTCCCGGTCATCTCGTCAATTTCTTCAATCGTGTAGCCCTGGTCGGTAAAGGCTTTAATACCCAGCATGGAGACAAAGACGCCGATCCGGTTGGCAATGAAATTGGGCGTATCCTTGGCGAACACAATGCCCTTACCCAGATGCAGGCGGCCAAACCACTCCATGCGACCGAGAACGCTGGGACTGGTGTCAACCGTGGGAATTAGCTCCAGCAGCTTCAGGTAGCGTGGTGGGTTAAAGAAGTGCGTTCCCAGGAAGTGCTGGCGGAAGGATTTAGATCGTCCTTCTGCGATCGCATTTACCGATAGCCCGCTGGTATTGGTTGAAATGACGGTTTCTTTGCCGACGGTGCGCTCAATCCGCTCCATCAACTGCTGCTTCACGGAAAGATTCTCGACCACGGCTTCAATCACCCAGTCCACATTGGCTAGGCGGTCGAAGTGTTCATCGTAGTTACCGAGAATGACCCGCTGCGCTGCTTTTGCGGTATAAAAAATCGGTGGAGAGAGTTTTGTCGCTTTCTTGAAGGCGGTTTCAACCAGATCGTTTTTGTCGCCTGTGAGAGACGCCAGATCGAGCAGATGAACGGTCAGTCCCGCGTTTGCGAGATGAGCTGCAATCTGTGCGCCCATTACGCCAGCGCCTAAAACAGCAGCGGTGCGAAATGGTTTATACATAGCGGTTTCCTCTGAAGTGCAGTGAATGCTGAATAGATGGTGGAACCCTCACCCCCGGCCCCTCTCCCACAGGAGAGGGGAGTCGAACCATTCTTTTCTTGTTTTCTTCTCTGGGAGAGGGCTAGGGTGAAGGATTAGTATTGGTCTTGAAGTTAACCTCGTGGATGGATAAAAGGTGCGATCGCAGTTTGGAGTTGGTTCAAGATTGCGAAATGGGTATTGTTGGGTTTCGCTCTGCTCAACTCAACCTACAGGTTTGGTCGAATAGACAAACTAATTCCGGCTCCCCTCTCCCTGAGGGAGAGGGGTTGGGGTGAGGGCAAACGCTAATGATGCAGAAGCGATTTAGCGTAGGTTGGGCAGGCAACAGCAGGCGTCGCAAAAGGTGTAGCTGATACATAGTCATCATCGGCATCCCCTGCATCGGTGACTAGCGGATTGGGAGTATAGAGCGACTGAATCACAGCGGCAAACTGCTCTGTCACCCAAGATCGAGTGATCGTGCCGTCTGCCTGTAATCCACCGTTTTCAACGGATAGCTCCGCCTCGACAAGCGTGAAGCGGCGCACAGTTGACCAGTAGGGCAGGTGACAATTGGCCTGATCAATCAGGGCTTGATAGATTGCCAGCAAACGCGGATGGTTGAGCCAATTAACCTGCGTGCAGTCAATGCCCCATTCATCTGCTCCAGCCCTGAGCGCGTCAAGGTTTGGGAAGATCAGCATACCGCAGATTTTTTGGTTAGCTCCCACGGTGACGGCATGGTGGATTAGCGGCGACTGGATGAGTTCCTGTTCCAGCGGCAGCGGTGAGACATACTTACCCGTTGAGAGTTTGAATAAGGGCTTCTTCACGCCCGTAATTGTCAAGAATCCATCCTGATTAAGCTCACCCAGATCGCCCGTGTGGAACCAGCCCTCGTCAGTCAGTACCGACTGGGTACCGACCTCATCCTGGTAGTAGCCCTGCATGACAAACGGCGAGCGAATTAGAACTTCGCCATCATCTGCGATCGCAGTTTCAACTCCAGCAATCGGTGCGCCAACGGTGCCTGCTCGGTTATGCGTAGCGCGGTTGTAGAACAGCACGCCGCTGGTTTCAGTTAGGCCGTAGCCCTGTAGAACAGGAATGCCAGCAGCCGTGAACTGGTTCACCAGATCGGCTTGGATGGCTGCGCCGCCACAAATTAGCGATCGCAGTTTGCCCCCAAACGCTTCCCGCCATTTGCCGTAGACGAGGCGGTCGGCAAGCTGGAGCTGAAGTTTATACAAACCCCGTTGCGGCTGACTGACATCGAACCGCTGCGCCAAGCCCAAGGCCCAGTTGAAAATGGCGCGATCGGAACGCTTCAGCTTTTGTCCCCGGTCAATCAGCCGCTCATGAATTTTCTCGATCAGTCGCGGCACCGTAATCATCACCGTGGGCGAGACGGTACGCAGGTGCTTCACCAAATGGTTGGGGTCAGACAGATAAATGCTGTGACCGTAGGTTACGTGACCGTAGAAGAAGACCCGCGCAAAAATGTGGGTTAGCGGCAGGAACAGCAGCGTGGTTTCTGCATCGCCTCGCCCTAAGTCGGGGAAGCTGGAAAACGCCGCTAATACATTAGCCGAAATATTTTCGTGAGTTAGCATCACCCCCTTCGGACGCTTGGTTTCACTGGCGATATAGATAATGCTCGCTAGGTCAGACGGTGCGATCGCAGATTTTAACTCCGCAATTCGCGCCGCTGACCCGCGAGCCTGCCCCCGCTGCTGAACTTCAGCCAGCGACATCAACTGCACACACTGCGGCAGCGACCACAACCAGCAGTCAGTGCCAGATTGGGACTCAATCTCCTCACACCCTTGGCCTGGAATCAGCGGATGGGGAATCCGGAGGCAGCTTTCCGGCGGCGGCAAGGACACCGCTTTAGCCGAGTCATCAGCCAGAGTGCTTACCCCCTGAACTGAAGTGAAATCGGGTGATTGGGCGGCTGAACCAGCCTGCTCAACCAGTTCAACAACGGGAGAGACATCCTGGAGCAGCCCCCGCTTCACCTGCCGCCAGTTCTCCCCCGTTTCCGCCACAATCACCCACTGCACCGTTGCCGCCTGCCCCAGATAGGGCAAGAGCTGATGCAGCAAGTCTAAATTGGAAATGACCAGCGCCTTCACGGCTGCATGTTGCAGCACGTAGATAATGTTTTCAATCGTCTGCGTCAGGTCAATGGGCACGTCCACTAGCCCCGCTAGCAAACAGCCCATATCCACCGTGCAGAAGGACACATCACTGTGCATCACTAGCGCCACGCGATCGCCTTTCTCTAGCCCCAAATCCAGCAATCCCACAGCCACCGTTTCAGCCATCTGTCGAAAATCTTCGGTCGAAAGCACTTGCCAGCGGCGTTTTTGCCACTGATTCAGTGCCTGCGAATTAGGATTGCGATCGCAAGCTTCATCCAGTAGCGATGGCAGGGTTCGGCCCGAAATGAGCTGACCTGGATCGGGTAATGTTTGATGAGAAGATGCCCTAATCATTACAGTTAAGAAGCGCTAATGACGTTTTCATGTTCATGGATGGCTAAAAATGTCCAACTATGCTTTGCAGCATGTTTAAACGATGTTTGATTGAATTGACAAACTTGAACACAGATACCGTTAGTTTGATTTGAAAATAGAGAATATGATTCAATCAGCCAAGAAGGAGAAGAGCGGATTGATAGATAAGTTTGTATGAAGTTGTTGAGTACCTGTATTGGTTGCGATGCATCCTTTTGACGCTACCGACTGAAGCGAAATACTGATGATTCAGATGAGTTATCAATATGCATTCATGCAGTAACGAAAATGCTTTGCAAGCGTTCTATACTGCAAAGCACTAATAGACGAACGAATAGCTATGCACTAAACGTAATGCAGAGAATAAATAATAGATAAATGGACAACCATTACAAAATCCATAAGGATTTCGTTTAGTTTAAATCAAGCTTCTGTGAAACATTATTTAGACGATCAAAGCCAGTCTGGGGGCAAAATTACGACGCCTAAATTTGTTTAGAGAATGCAAAAAGACAGCTTGCAGCGCGTTTAGCTTATCTTCAGTATAGCCCGCTACTTTTTGACTGCCCACAAATGATACGTACCGCAAATAAGTTTTGTAAATCAGCAGTAATTCATCTATTGTTAATTCTGACTTTAGGTAGATTTATTGATCGTTATCAGCAGAACTCGTGACATCCTAAAACGGCATTCTTTCACCTCGAGATACCGATAAGCCCGACAAAACAGCCACAGATTACAAAATATAAACATTCATCAACAAGTTAATCATTTCGCCAAAATGTTCACAGTGAACATTTGATAATAAGGTAGTGATCCCCAATTAACTGCCCCATAGTAAGTGATCCCCGGTTCGTGATCCCCATTTGAGATCGCAACTCTCTGCCCATCAGTTCACAGCATGAGTCCAAAATTGAGCGATTCTCAGTAGAGAATCAGTATTTTGTCCAGGAATTCTCGATGTTTGATTCGTTATACTCGAGGCTTGATAAGAACGGACAACTGACTAAGTATTTGAACCTAATGTAAGCCTAATTCAACTTCAATTCAGTAACTAAAAACATTCAAACTATTTGATCAACTGTGATCAAAAAGGATGGAAATTCCTATGAGCAGTTCGCTTTTATCTGATGCCAGTCAACGCCTAGAACGCGCTTTAAAATATGTCCGCATTTCTGAAGATACGATTGAGCGCTTAAAGCATCCCAAGGCGAGTTTGCGAGTTTCGATTCCAGTGCGGATGGATGATGGGTCGCTACGCACGTTTCAAGGCTATCGGGTTCGCTACGATGATACCCGTGGGCCAGCCAAAGGTGGCATCCGTTTCCATCCTGATGTCAGTATGGATGAGGTGCAGTCTCTCGCCTTTTGGATGACGTTCAAGTGTGCCGTGCTCAATATTCCCTTCGGCGGCGGCAAGGGCGGCGTCACGGTCAATCCCAAGGAGCTATCCCAGTTTGAGCTAGAGCGGCTGAGCCGAGGATATATTGATGCGATCGCAGATTTCATTGGTCCCGATCGCGATATCCCCGCACCGGATGTTTACACGAATCCGATGATTATGGGCTGGATGATGGATCAGTACAGCATTATCCAGCGGCAACTAGTGCCAGCGGTGATTACCGGTAAACCGTTATCAATGGGCGGCAGCGAAGGCCGCGAAACGGCGACGGCAATGGGTGCATTCTTTGTCATTCGCACCATGATGGAAAAACTAAACCGTCGGCCTGCTGATACGACCGTAGCGATTCAGGGCTTCGGCAATGCAGGTGGCTATTTGGCTCGGCTACTGTTTGAGGCGGGCTATCAGATTGTGGCGGTGAGCGATTCCCAGGGCGGCATCTACCGACCGCAGGGACTCGACATTCCCAGCATTTGGCAGTTCAAGCAGTCCAGCCGCAGTGTCAAAGCCGTTTACTGTAAAGGCACCGTCTGCAACATCGTGGAGCATCAGGTGATCACTAACGAGGAGCTACTGGAGCTGGACGTAGACATCCTGATTCCGGCGGCACTGGAGAACCAGATCACCACTGAAAATATGGACAAGATCCGGGCCAAGTACGTCTTTGAGGTTGCCAACGGCCCTACCGTTTCCGCTGCAGATGATGTGCTACAGGCCAAGGGAATTCAGGTGTTTCCCGATATCCTGGTCAATGCTGGCGGCGTCACGGTCAGCTATCTGGAATGGGTACAGAACCGGACGGGCCTCTACTGGTCTGCCGAAGAAGTGCATCAGCACCTAGAGAAAAAGATGGTGGCGGAGGCAAATAATATTTGGAATATTGCCCAAGAGTTAAATACCTCTATGCGAACCGCTGCTTATATTCTGGCTCTGCGGCGGCTGGGTGAAGCGCTAGATGCTAAAGGCACCCGCGATTACTTTATGAACGGCATCAGTTAGGTTTTAATCTGCTTCTCAGACTCTAAAGAGGATGATTGCCGATGTAGTACGTCGGCAATCATCCTCTTGTTTCTAATCGTTAGCTGTAATGACACATGTAATATTTTCATCACTCTTGATACGTGTCGATCAGCGATCGCAGATACGGCACTCAATGGCTGGATCTGCAATGCAAAGTTGGGGGAGTCCCGATGGTAGAAATGGCTCTGTCCACTGTTATAGCCCAAGAGATTTTTAAGGGCAGATTCGATTACCACCAACGCAACAGAAATTCTTAACGCCGCGTCATCGCAATTATTCCATTTGGCAGTATCATAAACGCGAATTATGACGAGTTGAAGGGTGCAAAGGCGATGAAACAACTGGGCTGGCAAGATAGGCAACGTTCAACTGCGACTGCAACTGCGACTGCAACTGCGATCGCAACTGCGATCGCAACTGCAACTGCGACTACAACTGCAACTGCGATCGCACTTTTCGCCAGTACCCTCAGCATCACCCCACCAAGCTGGGGGCAAACAGCTCCAGACGCAACCATCGAGCTTCCCTCACCTCCCACCGTTACCGATAGCCCATTGCCTCCAACCAACACTGTCCCCTGGGATACCAACTGGGGCGCACCTCCTCCTGTCCCTTTACCTAGCACTGCCGCACCAACCGCACCATCGACTTCTTCACCATCAACTTCTCCCCAAACCATCCGCGCCATCGACTTTCTTCCCCCCGAACGGACTGAAGCCGCGCCCGCACCTGTTGCTCAGCAGCCTGCTAGCGCTCAGCCCAGTCCTCGCTACAAGCCCAAAGGTTTATCGTTTTATATCGGCACGCGCGTGCCCAACCCCACGGCAGCCCAGGGGCCAACGCGCATTCCTGTCACCCGTTCCAGTTCCGATATGCGAGCCGAAACGAATGTTACCGTAGGCGCTCAGTATGTGTTTAACGATCGGGAACGGATCGCAACCGAAATCCGGGGTGGCCCTACGGTGCTAGGGCTGTACTTTGGTTATTTGCAACTGGATGAAACGTCTCGTACGGGCTGGGGCTTCAATGGATTTAATCAGCGATCGCAGTCGATTGCATTGGAAGGCGGCGATCCGGAGGTTGATTTGCCGGGTGACAATGAGCCGTGGGTGCATCGCGCGGGTGGCGGCATCCAGGGCTATTTCCCCGTGAATCAGGTCGATGCGTCGATTGGGGTGAACTATCAAAATGTTTCGGTGCGGGACGATATTTTTGCGTCGGGACTGGAACCTGTAGACGAACGGGGTAATCCGCTCACCCTCAGCGACAGCGGCGAAGACGATTTGCTGACGGTCAACTTTGCCAGCCAGTACGACACCCGCAACGATATCAATCAGCCAACCACAGGCAGCCGCCTCCGCTTCGGGGTGGATCAGTCGATTCCAATTGGCGATGCCGAGATCGCCATGACTCGTTTAAGCGGCAGCGCCACCCAGTTTCTGCCGCTGAACGGGCTGAGCTTAACAGATGATCCGGATGTGCTGGTGCTGAATGTGCAGGGTGGTCATATCTTTGGCGATGCGCCGTTTTACGAATCCTTCAGCCTGGGTGGAGCGAACTCAGTCCGAGGCTACAGTCGCGGCGAAGTTGGCACGGGACGCAGCTATCTCCAGGCAACGGCAGAGTATCGCTTTCCGATTTCGGATCTACTGATCTTTGACAAAGATATTGACCTAGGCGGCTTGCTGTTTGTGGACTACGGCACGACGCTGGATTCACAGGATAATGTATTTGGACAACCCGGAATTGTGCGCGGCAAACCCGGTGATGGTTTCGGTTTTGGCGGCGGCCTGCGCGCGCGTTTCGCTGAGATTGTGGGCAGGCTAGAGTTTGGGATCAGCGATGATGGGGATGCCAATGTGTACTTTGTGCTGGGGGAGAGGTTTTAGAGGCAAGTGGGGCGAGAGGAGTGACATCAAATCTGTGTATAAGAACCCAATTTAGTTGTTGTGAAAGCTTGGCTAGGCCAAGCTTTCACAACAACTAAATTGGGTTTTAACCAGACTTCGTATGAGTAAGGGGTAAATAGATAAGGTAGTCGATGGGTAGATAGGGTAGGAGGATCGATGGGTAGGAGGATCGATGGGTAGGAGGATCGATGGGTAAAAGGATCGATGGGGCGGGGCGTAGGTGGCGGCGCAAATGGGTGTTGGCGCTGGTTGCGATCGCATCTCTAATCCTCATTCTTGTCTTTTGGCCGCGTCCGTCTGATCCACCGACTGCACAGGTGTCAAAATATGAGATCGCGCTGGAGTCGCCGTTTAATCAGCCAGAGCATTATCCTACTCAGCAAGCGGTGGATCGGTCGCTCTATCGGCCAGTGGGGGACTGGGTAGGACGGCTGATCTTGCCCAGTGAGGCTGAGGTGCAGCAGCCGGAAGCGCTGAGGGACTGGGTGTGGCTGGAGGTTTATCAGGCTCCGGATGCGGATTGGATTGGGCAGCGGGTACGGCTGGAATGGAGTTCCGACCCAGCAATTCAGGATTATGTCAGTACCGTCACGCGCGGCATTCAGTTCACTGAAGATACCATTGAAAATCAGCTCAAGGGTAGCGTTCATCCCACGCGGCTCAACGGCTGGGCGCAGGTTGGCCCACTGCAATCGCTAGCGGGTGCCCGCTCGATTGACGATGTGATTGTGTCGCTGGCCGCAGTCACGGTTGGGCCTGCTGAGAACGCGCCTGTCACGCTTCAAATTGGCGCAATGCCTACGCAGGTGCCGGAACGGTTCTATGGTCTAGTGCAGGTCATTGGCTCAGCGAACAATTATCCTCGGCCTGAACGCTGCCCCGGTCGTCAGCCCTGCCCCAGCGACTACATGCGGGTACGCCACTATAATCCCGCTTCTAGCGCGTTCGATGGTCGAGAAGAAATCGTTCGGATTCCCCAAGTTTTACCGACTCCAGACGGTATCTTTCAATCCACGCCGCGCCAGCTAGCCGAATCTCCGGCAGGTGAAGCAGGCTGGTACATCTACGGTGCAGCGGATCAGCAGGGCGTCTTTACGGTACGTGCGATCGCACCGCGTCGTCTGTTCCAGCTCCAGCCGCAAAGCACCATCACAGAACCGGAAGCGGCGCTCAATTACATCAATTTTGGTAACTGGCGCGACACGCCGGAGCGCAAAGGCACGATTCAGTCGGTCTTGCTCGATGTTGATGCGAGTACCGAGCAGAGTATAGACTGGCAAATCGGCGATCGCGCATTGGTCATGCACCTGTTTGGCGGCATCGGTGGGCAAAACGCGGAAACGCCGCCTGTGTTTGGCACGGTGTCCGGCCATTTTGCCTATGGCGTAGCCGAGGTGCGCCGCGATCCATTTACCCAGGAGCCACGGCTAGAGGTGGTCTATGACCAGGTGTATTCCCACAATCCCAATGGGATTATTGCAGGTCGGCTGAGCTGGGCGGAATACACGGGAAGCCTACAGCGCGGTTGGCTGGGGACGCGTCCCATTTCCGATGTGCTGATTAAACTGCCTGCCTTGACCAAAGACTATCAGTTTGGCGAGATTACCCTGTCACCCTTTGCTGAACTTCAGCGGCAGTTGGCAATTATGATGGCTCGCTATCGCACGGGCGACGGCACGGGAGCGGCAATTGTTACCCCAGCTCAGTCCTGCATCCAGGATTCCAGTCAGGCAGTTTACAAAACAATTAAGCAAATTGAGCAACGGCTCCAGAATACGCCCGCAATTCAGCAGTGGTTAGCAGAGCATCCCGACGATCCGCAAACCCAGCGATTTCAGCAGCTTTTGGCCCTGGGGCAAACCCTGGCCCGCGAGCTAGTGCCGCTGGCGATTGTCCGGCCCGACTGGCAGCAAAACGCCGAAATCCTAGCCGGAATCGATACCAATGCTCAGTTTGAAACCGATACCAATCTAATCACGGAACTTCTGAGCTGGCGCACGGTGATTCCGCGCGTGGCTCATGACCAAGTTGCCATGATTATGCTGAACTATCAGGCCGAACTGTGGTTTCTCCGCACCAATCAGGTCGGTGGCTGGGATGCTAGCATCATGCCGCTTGCACCCACAGAGCTATTCGGTCAGTTCTTTATCATTCCCACCGCGTTCTCCCGCATCATTGAGAGCCTCAAGTGGCCGACCCTGACCGACTGGGGATTTGCGATCGCAGTTCTCCTCCTCTATGCCTGTATTGCCCTCCCGCAGGGACTTAGGCAGGGATTTCTACGCTACTGTCCACCCGCCGAACTGGGACTTTCGATTCCCCAGCAGCTTAAACTCATGCTGCTGCTGTTCCTGATGCCTGCGCTCCTGGAAGAGTTGGTCATGCGGGTACTACTGCTGCCGCATCCCACGGAAGGCGTTTTGCCACAAACCTGGTTAATCTGGTCAGTGATTAGTCTGGTGATTTTTGTGGTGTATCATCCGCTAAACGCACTGACGTTCTATCCAGCGGGCAACCCTACGTTCTTTCAGCCCATCTTCTTGGTGCTGAGCGGTTTACTCGGCCTGGTCTGTACCGTTATTTACCTGCAAACCGGATCGCTATGGCTAATTGCGATCGCACATTGGCTCGTCGTGGTCATTTGGATCCTCTGGCTAGGGGGCTATCAGAAGATGCGTAAAGAATAAAAAAATCCAGATTCTTGTAGAGGGCGAATGGCCATTCGCCCTCTATATAACCGTTGCCGCCTTATATCAAGTCTGGTTGAAAACCCATGATTTATAGCGGTTCTAGATAAGAAAGAGAGAGGAGAGTGCCTCATGATGAGGCACTCTCCTCTCTCTTTTAACTGGAATCACTATATTTTTGTGAAACGCTTGCTCCGCAAGCGTTTCACAAAAAATATTAACCCTGCACGTACAGCGGCCCGGATGCCACAACGGGGAAACTTTCTGGGGGCTGCACAATACGCCGCGAGAGGCGCTGTAGTTCCTCAGTAGGCTGCGCAGGGGGTGCAGGTTCCGGCTGAGCTGATGACTCCGTGCTAACAGGCGGAGCATATACAGGCGCAGGCTGTGACTCGCTCGGCCGTCCCTGAATTACAGGCGGCGGTGGCTGCTTCGGGGGGCAGGTTCCGTTGGCACAGCCACGGAAGGGGCTGCAGGTGACGGTGCCATTGTCGGACGTACTTCTGGTACAGGATTGGAACGCGGCTGTTCAATCTGCACCTGGTCGCCTGGCTTCAGCGGTATGTTTTCCGCTCCGTTCTCGTCGGTAAAGGAGTCAGACCAAGCCGGTTCAGATGTGGTGCCAATTGAGTTGGAGTTACGTGAGTTCGAGTTGCGTGATGATCGCGATTCTCGATTGCGATTCGAAGCTGGCGCAGACTCGGCGGATTCAGGACTGGCCACCTCTGGCTCAGCTACTGAGAAATTATCTGCTTCATTAACTCTTGCGGCTTCTGCGGCGGCTTCGGCAGCTCGCTGCCGTTCTCGCTCCTCGGTCAGATAAATTTGATATTCCCAATCTTCAATGGCTGACTGAGCTTTTTCATAAAGCGCCCGATCCGGTTGAATCTGGCTAGCAACGGTAATTGCCTGTGACCACTGATTCTTCCGCGCTAGCGCTGTAGCCTTGGTCAGAATTGGCTGATCTTCGATCGTCTGAATCTGCACCCGCCATTCGGCGATCAGCGTTTGAGCTTCAATCCGTAACGCCCGACCCAGATCAATCTGACTTGCTTCTGCGATCGCAGATTGCAGGGCTTTGGGCGTGTAGGCTTTCGCCAGTCGCCGAGCTGTCACTAAGTGATGCCGATCTTCCTGGCGCTCAATTTCGTCACTCCAGTAAGCCGCTAAGGTTTGCGCCTGCTGCCGTCGCTGATGTTCGGGCGGAATCAGCTGAGCATGAGCCATTGCAGTTTCATAAGCTGCTGGAGTGCCAACCGTGGCGACCGCTTGGGCAATCTGGAGCTGGGAGAGATCCTGAAGCTGCACAATCCAGCTCTGCAAACTGCTCTGGGCCTGCGGGAAAAACTGGCTGTCGGATTTAATTTGGCTGGCAATGGCGATCGCTTTAATTAACTGCCAGCTATCATCGGGCTTGGCGGCCCAAGTCGAGAGACTGCGGCCTGCTTCTCGACGCGATTCACTCAGCCACTGGAGATTTTGCGCTTCCTTCGCAAACTTTTGATTCAGCGCGACCCGCTTACTGAGTGCGATCGCACTGTCAAACTTTTCGTCATACCAGCGCTGTAAACCCACTTTCAGCAGCGTTTCGCTCCACTGGTCAAACGTGGACTGGCCTTCCTGCCAAGTATAGGTGCTGGGATCAATGCTGCTGAAGATCGTCATGGCCTGGCTCATGCCTTGAGGGCTGTAGTCTTCTGCGGCCTTTAATGCCTGCATAAACTGCCGATGGGCTTGCTGCTCCACCAGTACCTGGCTAGATAATGCTGTCGTTTGCTGACTGTTCCAGAAGCGGTGATCCAGTTCAGATAGTTGAGCGATGAAGGTATTGGCAGCTTCCCAATTCTTTTGCTTAATGGCTGCTTGAGCCTGGTCATAAATAGCCTGCCCCTGATTCTTAATGCCTTGCCACTCAGCGATTGTAGCCTCGGCATCATTATAGGCCGGACTGGAATCAGGAATGCGCTCCGCTAGTGCGATCGCACCTTCAAAATCGCCCTGATTCATCCGATCCTGCGCCACATCCAGAATTGATTCCGACCAGTCCCCCAGCCAGGTGCGCGATTCTTGATAAAGGGGATGCTCAGTTGTCCAGTTTTCAACCAGTTCCAGACCCGCAATCAGCTCATTCAAGTCACCGGACTGCGCCGCCATCTGGGCACACTGCAAGCGTTCGCGATCTGAGGATAAAGAGGTAATCTTCTGACAGTCAGCGGCAGGTGGCAGCGAAACGAGCCATACGACTGCGCCAATCGTGACCGCACCCGCTGCGCCACAAATCATCGCGGCTGACAAAAACCAGCCCAGCGTTTTGCGGGGTGGCAGTGCCGATTGAGTCAAGTCCAGCACGCTTTCTACTGCCGACTTCAAGGCCGAGGGCTGCTCCATCTGCATTTCTCCAGATGAATGAGATGGTTGAGAAAGCTCTGGATTATTCGGTTGATCAGATCGGGCTTCTGTCATCGCTCTACTCCTCTTCCACCGTCTTAATTTGCGGTAATACAACACGCTTGCACGTCTCGCGAATCACCGATCCCGTGAACGTTCCGCCGCCTTAATGGTATACGCGAATCTGAGATTGCGATCATTGAGAGACTTTACATTTTTCGATTTGTTGACATCTTCATCTCAATCAACGCGAGATCAGCAAAAACGGGCTGATTTAAGCAAATTAATTTAGGAAAATCTAAATCAACGTTAGGCATCAACACCTCTAAAATGTGGTTAACACTGCGGTTACTGTGCGATTCAATATGCAATTCGATATGTGATTCGATATGCGATCGCACCTTTTACGCCCCTCATCTCAGATTTCCTGAATGACTAGAGACTTGCCTCACCTCACCTTTCGCCAATCCAATTACTGCCATGTCCCCCAAGCGTTTTCTGCGATTTGTCGTTCTACTGTTGGTTACGGCTGGCCTGTGCATCGTTAGCCCGCCCACAGTTGCCAGCCTGTCAAACCGTTTGCCTAATCCAGCGGCATCCAACTCCGTGATACAAGCGCAAAATACGCTGGAGCAGCAGGTTCAAGCTGGGCGAGATCGTTATGTAGCTGAACAGTACAGCCAGGCAGCAGAACTCTGGCAACAGGCCGCCGCTGATTATGCAGCCCAGGGCGACACCATCAATCAGGCAATGACGTTGAGTAATTTGGGTTTAGCCTATCTAAAGTTAGGAGACTATCCTGCCGCTCGTGATGCGATCGCAACAAGTTTAGAACTGTTAACCTCATCGCCAGCCAAGGACTACAGTCAGCGGGTACAGGCTCAAGCGCTCAGTGCGCAGGCACAACTGCAGATGGCGCAGGGTCAGCCAGAAGTCGCCTTAGATACGCTGGAGCAGGCCGCTGAGCACTATCAAACGATTGGCGATGAAGCAGGGGTGATTCGCAGTCAATTGAATCAGGCGCAAATTCTGCAAGTGCAGGGGCTATATCGCAATGCGCTGGCGCTCACCGCAACTATTCAGGACAGCTTGCAAAACCAGCCCAATTCATCACTAAAAGTCAGCGGCCTGCGCCAGCTGGGCAACTTGCAGCGGCTGGTGGGCAGTTTGGCAGATGCGCAAACGTCGCTGCAGCAAAGCCTGCAAGTGGCTCAAGGAATTAATGCTCCGGCTGATATTAGTGCGTCTTTGCTGAGCTTGGGCAATATTGCCGACTCAACTGGCTCTCCAGATGCGGCGATTAACTACTATCAGCAGGCTGCCGACACTGCGCCCACCCCCACGCTGCGACTGCAAGCCTTGATTAACCAGTTTGGCTTACAGGTTGATCAGCGCCACTGGCCTGAGGCTCAAGCACTCATCGCGCCGATACAGGCTGAATTGCCCGCTCTAGCCCCAAGTCGCACCCATATTTATCTCCAGATCAATTTTGCTCAGAGTCTGCTAAAGGCTCTGCAGGATGGACAGCCTTTAGTATCATCAGATGCGATCGCAACTATTCTATCCACCGCAATCGATCAGGCGAAAACCATCGAAGATGCTCGCGCCGAGTCCTACGGATTGGGCTACTTGGGACAGCTCTATCAGCTCACGGGTCAGCTGGCGGAAGCTGCCGAGCTGACGGAACAAGCCTACAATCTGGCTCAGGCGATTAACGCTAGCTCAATTGTCTACCAGTGGCAGTGGCAGTTAGGCCAAATTCTCAATGCCCAAAGCAATACTGAACGGGCAATTCAAGCCTATTCTCAGGCCATTCAAACGCTACAAGATCTGCGCAGCGACTTAGTCGCAGTCAACCCAGAGGTGCGCTTCTCATTTTCTCATTTCGGGAAGGTGTTGAGCCGATCTATCGTGAACTAGTGGGCCTGCTGCTGAAAGACGACGATCAAGCAGAACTACCCCAGGAGAACTTACTCCAGGCCCGCAATGTGATCGAATCGCTCCAGGTCGCCGAGCTGGTCAACTTCTTCCGCGCCGACTGTGTTGTCACCAGCGCCGTTCAGATCGATCAAATTGATACACAAGCCGCTGTGATTTATCCGATTATTCTGCCGGATCGATTAGAAGTGGTGCTAAGTTTGCCAGATCAACCTCTGTCGCATCATACAGTGCAGGTTTCTCAGACCGAGGTGCAGCAAACGCTGGATGATTTGCG
Organism: Thainema salinarum CENA647; assembly: GCF_057732415.1. Classification (NCBI taxonomy): domain Bacteria; kingdom Bacillati; phylum Cyanobacteriota; class Cyanophyceae; order Leptolyngbyales; family Leptolyngbyaceae; genus Thainema; species Thainema salinarum. Next base: position 2,642,249 of record NZ_JBYJZJ010000022.1, on the reverse strand, counting down.
CACCGCAGTTGCCATCGGCTACGTGTCTCCATCTCAAAGTATCGCTGCTGCCACTCCATCAACAGATGCAACAGATTCTGCTGATCCAGTTGATGAATCTGAGAGTAGTGATGAGAGTAGCGATGAAGCGGGTGATGAAACCGATGATGAGACCGATGACGAGGATACAACAGTAGCGTATAACCCACAAGCTGCGATCGCACGCCGGATTAGTCGGGGCGACCGAGGTCTGGGAATCATTGGCCTGAATGAAATTATTGATGATGAAACGATTGGCATTAGCGCTAGCATTCGAGAAGTTGACTATCTGCCCCTGGCCAAACAGGTCTATAGCTGGCTGATTGAACCCTTAGCGGATCGGCTAGCCGCGACTGAAACTGAAACCCTGGTCTTTGTTCTAGATGGCGCACTGCGGAATGTGCCGATGTCGGTGCTGTACGACGAAGTGGCTGAGCAGCACCTAATTGAAAAGTACGCCATTGCCCTCACCCCTGGTCTACAGCTATTTGATCCCAAGCCGCTGGCCGAGCGCCGCATCCAGGCCATCGTGGGTGGCTTAACCGAATCGCGTCAGGGTTTCAGCGCTCTACCTGCCGTTGCTCAGGAGGTTGAAACGATTGAATCCGAAGTTCCCAGCGAGATTTTGCTCAATGATGCATTTCAAAAAGAACAGCTTGAGGATGAGGTGATTTCGCTCAACTTTCCGGTGGTGCATCTAGCGACACATGGTCAATTTAGTTCTGATTTAGAAGAAACGTTTATCCTCACCTGGGACGACCGAATCAATGCCAACGAGTTAAGCAGTCTATTACAAACAACCGAACTGAATCAGAATGAAGCCATCGAACTTTTGATTCTCAGCGCTTGTGAAACGGCTGCGGGCGACGACCGCGCCGCCCTAGGATTAGCAGGGGTAGCGGTGCGTTCTGGTGCGCGCAGTACCCTGGCAACGCTTTGGCAGGTCAACGATGCTGGCACCTCAAAGCTGATGGGCGAAGTTTATCGACGGCTCGGCGATGCCAATTTGACCAAAGCGGAAGTCCTACAACAGGCTCAACTGAGTCTGTTACAGGACGACGAATATGCCCATCCATTTTTCTGGGCCCCGTTCGTATTGCTCGGCAACTGGCTCTAAATCTGGCATTGCTGATTAACAATTAGTTTTAGGCTCGTAAATTTTCGAAATGCTCATGATCAGCTCTGTAGGTTTCTTCAAGCCCCATGTAATCTGTTAGAAACCAATCATGAGTACGCAGCCCCCCCATACTCAACCGATTCCACCCCGCTATTCAGATCAGCCACCTGTTTCACCCCCTGATGGAAATGCGCGATCGCAGTTTCCCTCTCCTGACAGCACCATCCCGCCCGCAGCCAATCCCAACCAAGACCCAGCCAATCCATCGGCCACACCCGCAAACGCTGATCAATACTATTGGCAGCACTGGCCCGAAGTCCAAGCTCAATTTTTACAGCAGCAGCTAGTGGATGCCGTTGAGCGATCGGAAAAATTTGCCAAGCATCTCGATCAGCAGGTGAAATTTTTCAAAGCTGGATTTGGTATCCTCGCCGTTGTGTTCACTGCATTTTTCACCTATCTGCAAATTCGGCAAATTTTTCTCGATGGCCGCGAAAATCGTCGCACCAGTCGCCAAGATGCCTGGGAGTTAATCCACTCGGTTATTTCCAATGGCAACGAAACCAGTGCGGGCCTAACCTTTGCCATTGAAACACTCACTCAGCAGTGCGAGTCGCTGTCCGGCCTGGAACTCAAGAACCGCTATTTACCGGAAATCAAGTTTGTTCCACCGTCAGATAATTCCGTCAGCAGTGGCCTTGAGCAAATTGGTCACGTATTTGGTGTCCGCCCTGAGCGTGACTGTTCTGAGCGGGAGCAGGTTGATCTCAGAGGCATCAACCTCACAGGGTCTACATTATTCGAAGCTACGTTTCGTGAAGCCGATCTGCAAGGTGCTAATTTCCAGGCGGCTAAGCTTCACGGCACTGTCTTTACAGCTGTTGACCTGCGAGAAAGCAATTTTCAAGATGCTCAGTTGAATCAGGTGCAGTTCCAGGCGGCTGATTTAGAGGGTTCTAATCTATCGCGAGCAATGCTGCCGGGTGCCCAGTTTTTAGTTGACGCCAGTGATAAGGCAGATTTCAAATCGCAGCTATCCAATTTAAACGGCGCGAATTTCCAAAATGCTAAGCTGTGCGAATTTCCAGCAGGTAGCGATCCGCGAACCATGACAGTCGAACAACATCAGGAGCATTGCGCCGACTTGCGCCAAACTCGAAATCTGGCATTTGATCAGATTCAACAAGCTCAAGACTGGCAATATGCGCTCTACAACTCTATTACCTGCGAACAGTTTAGAACGCAAGGCATGACCGAAGAGACTACACCCGTGAGCTGCCAACCGATGCGATCGCAATCTGCCAACCTTACCAATCCTGAATTCAACTAGAAAGAGTCCAAAATCATTTTTTGTGAACGTTATAGCGGTTCTAGATAAGAACGAAAGAGCAGAGTGCCTCAGGATGAGGCACTCTGCTCTTTCGTTCTCTCACTCTTAACTGGAATTACTATAATCACTGGTTTTTACAAGCGGAATTGGTATGAGTAGCGCGACCTCGTAGAAACGGTATAAACCCGCAAAAAAAGAGAGGTTATCTCTAACCTCTCCTCTACACATGCGTATCCAATCTGATCAAAGGCATCATTGTTAGGAATTTAGCTGCCAACACCAGCATTCATTCCAGGCTTGCCGGTAGCCAACTCAACCTTCACGATCTTGCCACCCATTTTCTGGATGCGCTGTTGCTCCTTAAACCAGTTGCCATAAGGAACAAGCTTGGTGAAATAGGTGTTCTGCAACTCACGCTGGGTTCGGATGCGAGTTTGGCTTGGGACGCAAGCTGTAACCTTGAACATGCGCATAGCGAAAGATCTCCTAATGCAAGGCAAAAAAGTTTAGATATCAAAAGCCGCCGCTTATCACCAAATTGAACCGATTCAATTCTCAATCACGTTAAGTCTCAACCATGAAGTGAGAAGACGATAGCCAGCGAAAATCACTCTTTAAGAATTTTCTGTAGATAGACGAAGGGCTAAGCACCGATGAAAATGCCAGACTACTGTAACTCATCAGCCCTGGAGGACAAGCTAAACAGCACTCTAACACTCACTCCGGCCAGCTTAGCCCTTTCATATCTAACTAACTTGTGAGTGCGGCAAGTCAGTTAACTGCTGTGACTCAACTAGCTCAAGCCAGAGCAGATGTAGTCGAAGTAAACACCCATTTCCTTACCAGCATCAGCACCAACCAAGCTAGCGGTTACTTCCTTCATTGCTTGGATAGCCTGAACGGTAGCAGAAACAGGTACACCTAGGGAGTTGTAGGTTTCCTTCAGGCCGTTGAGTACGCGCTCATCGAGGATAGAAGGATCGCCAGCCAACATTGCGTAGGTGGAATAGCGCAGGTAGTAGTCGAGGTCGCGGATGCAAGCAGCATAGCGACGGGTGGTGTACATGTTACCACCGGGACGGGTGATATCAGAGTACAACAAGGACTTAGCAACTGCTTCCTTAACGATGCCAGCTGCGTTAGCGCTGATGGTGGTAGCTGCACGAACGCGCAGTTCACCGCTAGCGAAGTAAGCCTTTAGCTTCTCCATTGCGGAGCCGTCAAGGTACTTACCTTGAACGTCAGAAGAGTTGATTACAGAAGTAATAGCGTCTTGCATTGTATCGCTTCCTTAAATGACTTAGTTTCAGCAGAATTTCGTGTTGTTAATGGGCAACAACGTTTACTGCATCGCACCGATTACGTAGTCGAAGTAAGAACCAGCTTCAGATGCGTCTTCACCAGACAGCATGGAAGCAGCAACGTTCTTCATCGCACGAACAGCTTCTGCAACAGCAGGAATTGGGGTGCCCAAGGAGTTGTACATTTCCTTCACACCAACCAAACCGATTTCTTCGATCGGGGTTACATCACCGGAGACGATTCCATAGGTGATCAGACGTAGGTAGTAATCCATGTCGCGGAGGCAGGTGGCGGTCATTTCTTCGCCATATGCGTTTCCACCAGGAGATACAACGTCAGGACGCTTTTGGAACAGTTGATCACCAGCTTGCTTAACGATGCGCTCGCGGGAATCGGTCAGAACTTGAGCGATGCGTAGACGACGCTCGCCAGAGGTAACAAAACCCTTGATGCGATCTAGCTCACCGGGGCTGAGATAGCGAGCCTCAGCGTCGGCATTCACGATAGACTTCGTGACAATACTCATTGATGGATTCCTCCAGTAAGAAAATATAACCAGAAGTATTTAGAACTGGTGTTCGCGGCCAGACGATAAAACACCACCGAAACAAATTCTTGTAGTGATGGTGTCTGCCTGGTTAAACTCGGGTACTTTTAGCAGGCTTTGTAGTTTCTGGAATCCTTGATTTAGGAGTCCAGGCTCAGCTACCTTCCGGAAACATTTTCAGGGATGAAGTTCACAATCTTAGGCATCCTGCAATATATCGTAATAATTTTCCTCAGAAATGGGGGACAGTGAGGGGTGGGAGGGTAGGTGAGGGAGTAAGGGAACAAGGGGGCTGTAGAGGTCTGTAGAGGGTTGGTTGTCGAGAGAGTCGAGGGAGTAGGAGGACAGAAAAGCAGAGGGGGAATGGAATGGTGAGGGAGCCAGCGATTGGGATGTAGTGTTAGGAGTGAGAACGATGCGGGTTGGCATAATTGGGGGTGGTGCGGCGGGATTTTTTGGTGCGATCGCATGTGCCGAAATGTATCCTGAGGCAACCGTTACGCTGTTTGAAGCTGGGCAGCGGCCATTGGTGAAAGTGCTAATTTCGGGTGGAGGGCGCTGCAACGTGACCCACGCTTGTTTTGAGCCGGCGGCGCTGGTACAGAACTATCCCAGGGGTGGAAAGGCTCTGCGGGGGGCACTGACGCGCTTTCAGCCACGAGACACGGTGCAGTGGTTTGAGCGGCGGGGGGTGCGACTCAAGGTGGAAGCGGATGGGCGCATGTTTCCAGTGACGGATGATTCGGCCACGATTGCCAATTGCCTGACGCAAGCGGCGATGCAGGCTGGGGTGAAGTTACGAACGCAGGCTGCAGTGGCGGCGATTGAGCGAAACGGTGACGATTTTTTGCTCCGGCTGCGGTCGGGGCAGGTGGTGACGTGCGATCGCATCCTGATTGCGACGGGCAGCAATCCCCGCGGCTACCAGTTCGCTCAATCGCTGGGACATACAATTCAGCCGCCCGTGCCGTCGCTGTTCACGTTCAACATTGCCGATCCGAAGTTGCGAGAACTGGCTGGCATCGCGATTGAACCCGTTGAGGTCAAACTGAGCATCCCCAGCCAAAAGTCTAAGCAGAAGCCGCTACAGCAGTCAGGAGCGGTTCTAATCACCCATTGGGGACTGAGTGGGCCTGCTATCTTAAAACTCTCGGCCTGGGGTGCACGGGTACTGCATGATCAGCGTTACCAAGCTCAGCTCAGTGTGAACTGGTTGCCCGAGCAGAATCCAGAGCAACTGCGGCAGGTGCTGATGGAGGCAAAAGTCCAAATGGCGAAACGTGCGATCGCAAATCACTGCCCGGTTGATCTGCCGCGTCGGTTCTGGCGCTATATTCTCAGCCGCGCCGAGATCGATCCGCAGCAAAATTGGGCGGAGCAGTCCAAAAAAGCGATTAATCGCCTTGTGCAAGAACTTAGTCAGGGACAGTTCCAAATTCAGGGCAAGGGTGTGTTCAAAGACGAATTTGTCACTTGCGGTGGCGTGAGTCTGAAGGAAGTTGATTTTAAAACTATGCAGAGCCGTCTCTGCCCAGGACTATATTTCGCAGGCGAAGTCTTGGATATCGACGGCGTGACGGGTGGATTTAATTTTCAGTCGGCTTGGACAACGGGCTGGATTTCGGGGCAATCAATGGGATGTCCCTAAAAAGCTATAAGGTGCATCCGCGCAGCAATGCACCTAAATCAGCCCATCTAGTTCGATTTCTTCAATCACCTGTAAGCCGCGCGGATCGCCCAATTTCAGCATCGCCGCCCGAGCATCTTCCTTGACGCCCAGGTCCTCATCTTCAGCAAAGGATTCAATCAGCGCGTCCACTGCCGTGGCATAGACTACGTTCGACGGTAATTCGCGACAGAGTTGACCAATTGACCAGGCACAGTTACTCCGTACTGCCGGAATGGGATCTTGTCGTAGAGCCTCAATCAGCGGCGGCATGGCAGCCAAAATGGCATCAAAGCCAACCTCGGCCATCTGAGCCAGCGCACTGGCGGCCCACAGGCGCACAGCAGAAATATCGGTTTTGAGTGCATCGATCAGCGGAGCGAGCGATCGCAGATCGCGACAGTTACCTAGTGCCCACACCAAACCCTTACGCACGTAGCCGTTCCAGTCCCGATTAAGCTGCGTAATAATCGAATCCACCGCGTCTGGACTGGGATTACGGCCCAGCGCATAGGCAGCACTGACCCGCACCAGCGGACAGCCATCTTGGAGCAACCGAACCAGTTCAGGAATGGCCCGAGCATCCTGTAATTCGCAAAAAGCCCGAGCAGCCAACATTCGCTGCTGCGTCTCCTCAGACTTCAGCAACGGCAACATCTGCTCCGGCGTTGGTTTCGGAACATCTGCCTCCGCATCTAGCGGTTCTAGCCGATCAAGCGGACTTTCATAATCGGCGGTTTCTAATGCAATTAGATCGTCGTCGTCATACATACTGTCACTTTACAGCACGAATTCGTTTCCCTAAAAGTCTTCTGACTTAAATCTTGTGCCTGATCAACTCAGACCTCCATCAGATCCCGAACATATCTTTTGCTGCCCAATTGTGACGGCAAAAAATACTCCCGGTTTGATTGCCAAATTTGAGTGCTTAAAATTGACCTGAATATTGCAATGCTGATTGAGTCAAGCGTAAATACATTCTGTGTAAATACATTCTGTAATTCGTTCTGCAATGAATGAAACCCTACGTATCTCAACGCATCAGCAGATTAAGCACGTTACGGAGATTGGATTGATCGTCGCAGCAATTATCACGATATTTAAAGCAATGATCTGTTTCTTTGCGAAACTGAGCGATACGTTACGCAGAACTCGATTGTAGTGCAAATATCAATACTAGATGACAGAGAGCATAAAAATCCTCTTTTTTTATTGGAGACGGCTTATGCTTTACGCAAAATACCATACAGCACAGCCTCATATGGAGCATGGTTCTGAGCGAGGCGCGATCGCAGATTTAGATCTGGATGCACGCCGCATTTTTGCTCGGAGTGGAATTGATTTTTCGAATGTGCCCACTTCTCAGCGGCAGCGAATTGCCATGCGCCTCAACGGATTATTGCAACAGTTTCGTCATCCAAATTGAGCTTGGCTGATATCCCAAACGGCGATAGAGCTGCAGCGCTGTTTGGTTGGTTTGAAAGACTTGTAGCCCCAGCTCATTAAAACCCTGTTGCTTAGCCCACTGTTCACCCTGATGCATCAGCGCCGTTCCAATTCCTTGCCGCCGCGCATTTGGCGCAACATAGAGTAAAAACGTGTAAGCCTGCCGATACCCAGTGATTTGATTAACGGCTTGCCCCATCCATAGACAGGCAACAGGCGCGAATTTCGAGCGAGTATGGGGTAAACCGAGTGAGACATCCGAGGAACCCAGCTCAGCGGGTTGAACCCACCACAGTGGTGTTTCAGAGCTGAAATGCTGATCAACCGTTTGCGCCAAGTGGCTGATATCAGCGTCTGGATTTAGCTCACGATAGGTGCGCTGCATAAACTTAACCAGCAGTGCCCGATCCAAACCCGATCCGGTTCGCATCTGATATCCCGAAACCGGAAACGGTACGCTCATCAAGCTGTGCCTAGATCCTGCGGCAGTCCCTTAACCAGCACATAAATATCCGGTATCTCAGTTGTTACTTGGGCAGTTGGATCAGACGGCATTGTCTGATCCATTTCTTCTATTGGGGCCGGAGCCATCATGTCACTCGGCAGAAAAATTCTGGCGCTGACAGCAATCATGGCGATAAAAAAGACGAGGATGATAAAAAATGGGGCGATGTAGGCGCGAAAAATCTGCATAAGTTTTGTAAAGCTCTTTTCTCATTTTATCGCGTCTGGCCTGAGTTGATGCACTGATTTTGACGCATTTTGATGCCTAGAATACAGGTAAACGCGGCTTCATGCGATAGAGCTAAAGAACCGTACTTCCTCATCCACGGTTCTGGCAATCTTCGGGCATGGCTCAATCGTCTCATCGTCACGCATGGATCTTAGGCATCACGATTGGAGTCGGGGTGAGCCTATCTGCGATCGCGACTTTATTTGTCCATCGTTGGGAACTGTCGCAGCAGCAAAACCGCTTTCAGCAGCAAATTGAGAATTTGGCCATTGCCCTCCAGCGCAGCCTCAATCGCTATACCGACGTGCTGGTGTTTTTGGGTGATCACTACGGTGTAAGTCAGGGGCAGGTAGAGCGCCAGGACTTTGAGCAGTTTGTGCTGAGATCGCTGAATACCTATCCCGGCATTCAGGCTTTGGAATGGGCACCGTTAGTACCGCAGTCCGAACGCAGTGCGTTTGAGCAAACAATTCAAACCGAGGGCTTTCCAAAATTTCAAATTACTGAACTCACCGACGATGATCGTCTCGTGCCTGCGGGTGAGCGCCCTGCCTATATTCCCGTCACCTACGTTGCGCCGCTGGACGGAAACGAAGCCGCGCTGGGGTTTGATCTCAACTCCAGTTCTGCTCGTGTTGCGGCCATTGAACCCGCCAGAGATAGCGGCAGCGTTCAGGCCACAGGCCGGATTCGCCTGGTACAAGAACAGCGGAATCAATACGGCTTTCTTGTCGTTCTGCCGCTGTATCAAACTGCCGATATTCCAGCAGATCAGGCCACCCGGCAGGCGCAGTTCGATGGAGTCTTACTCGGTGTGTTCCGCGTCTCAGATGTGGTGGAAGAAGCGCTACAGGACTTGAGCGTTGAAATTGACTTTGTTCTTTCTGACCAAAACGCTACGGCTGATCAGCAGTTTCTGGGCCGCTACGATGCCGAGCGGCAAGCGGTTATGGCTGTAGAGGAGGATACGAGTGGAAAGAATGTGCGATCGCAGTTTTTCTGTCGAAGGCCAATCGCCTGCACCCGCACACTGGAGATTGGACAGCGGCAGTGGCTGGTTCAATTTGCTCCGGCTGCCAATTATCCGCTCACCGCTAGCTACGGCACGTGGATTACACTACTGACCGGATTGCTGCTGACGGGGGGTTTGGCCCTATTTTTGCAGAACTTGCAGAATGAACTGCTGCGAACTCAGGCTCTAAACGACCTGAAGCAGCGGTTTTTCTCAATGGCTTCCCATGAACTGCGTACACCCCTCAGCACAATTTTGCTCTCAGCCGAATTGCTCCAGGTTAACGATGGTCAGCCTGATCAGCTTTCTGACACTCAGACGCGAACCAATATTCAGCGCATTCATCTAACGGCCCAGCAGATGAGCCAGCAGATTACTGATTTGCTGACGCTGACGCGGGCTGAGGCGGGCAAATTAGAGTTCAACCCAGAGCTGTTGGACATCTCTGTCTATTGTCAGCAGGTGCTTGATCATGTTCAAGCCGGAATTAAGCAGCCCATTGTATTTAGCCACCCCAATCAGCCAATTAAAGCGTTTTGGGATAAAAAGTTGGTGCGATCGCTCTTGGGCAATTTGCTCTCCAATGCCGCTAAATATTCGCCGGATGACACATCGATTCAGGTCAATCTCAGTAGTGATGGTCAAGTTGCGATGTTAACAATCTGCGATCGCGGTATTGGTATTCCGGCTGCTGATTTGCCCCATATTCAAGCGGCCTTTCAACGAGCCAGTAATGTGGGTGACATTGCTGGTACGGGCCTAGGACTGGCCATCGTTGACGCTTGCGTCGCTCTGCATAGCGGCAATTGGCACATTGATAGTACTGAAGAAAAGGGCACTACGGTCACGGTCAATCTGCCCCTAGAATAATATCAAGTCCGTATAGTATGAACCCAGTTTATTTTCTGCAAAATGCTCGCGGTGCAAGCATTTTGCAGAAAATAAACAGTGGGTTTTCAACCGGACTTTGTATAAAGTCCACAAATACACGCGATGTAGGAGAGTTGGCGTAGCCATGCCCGGAGGGCTATATGGCCATTCGCCCTTACAGGATTGCCAACATATCAATCTACCTATTCTCGGCTGCCCGGAATAACAATGTTCAGCACCAGAGCAGCCATGCCTCCCGTTGCGATTCCAGACGAGAAGACACTTTTAATCAAATAAGGCGTATTTTCTAGAATCTCGGGCACAAACGACACGCCCATGCCTAAACCGAGCGACACGATTAGAATTAGCGTGTTGCGCCGACTCAAATTGACACCGTGTAGAATCTTGATGCCAGCCGTCACCACTGAGCTAAACATCAGCAGCGTTGCACCGCCCAAAACAGGTTGAGGCATAGCTTGGAACAGACCACCAATAATGGGAAACAGTCCCAGTATGAACAACATCCCGGCGATAAAGTAACCGACATAGCGGCTGCCAACGCCTGTTAGCTGAATCACACCGTTGTTTTGGCTAAACGTTGTGTTGGGAAAAGTGTTGAAGCAGGCTGCAATTAACGAGTTGACGCCATCAGCAAGAATGCCGCCTTTCACCCGCCGCAGATAGGTTTTACCTTCAATCGGTTCGCCCACCAGCATGGAAGTAGCGGCCAAATCACCAATTGATTCGATCGTCGTGATCACATACAGAAACGCCAGGGGAATAAAGCCTGCGATGCCAAAATCAAACCCGTAACGAAAGGGAATCGGCACCGTCACATAGGGAAGCTGGCTGAGACCACTGAAATCCAGCATGCCCAGGGGCAGGGCGACGAGATAGCCGACAATCAACCCAATCAGAATCGCGGACATCCGGAGAAAGGAGCTGCGGGTGCAGTTAAGCACGACAATCACGGTCAACACCAACAGGGACACAATCAAATTTTGAGGTGTCGCAAATGTACCATTTGCGATCGCAGCTGAGCCTCCGCCCATTGCGGTAATAGCAACCCGAATCAGACTTAGACCAATCATGACGACGACAATTCCACTCACTAGCGGTGTCATCACCTTTTTTAGAGGTTCAATAAACTGGCTAAGAATAATTTCGACAAACGCACCCAGCATACAAATTGTCAGCAAATAGGCCAGAGTTTGGGTGGGAGAACGTCCTCCCGCCACAGCCGCCGTACCGACAGTCACAATCGTGCCAACAAAGGCAAAACTGGTGCCCTGAATACTCAATAATCCTGAACCGACTGGGCCAATTCGATGCACTTGAATAAAAGTAGCAATGCCGGAAATAAACAGCGACATACTGATTAGAAAGCTGGTATCGGAGGCTTCTAAACCAATGCTGCTACCAACTACAATAGCGGGGGCAATAATGTTTACAAAAGCGGCCAAAACGTGTTGTAAAGCAGCAGCAAGGGTTTCCCGCAGCGGTGGCTTAGCGTACAAGCCATAAATCATGTCAGTGGCCTGTGATTCCGGCGATTCGGGCAGTTCTTCAAGCGCCTGAGCGGTGCCAGCAGCCGTGGCTAATCTCAACGGATCGTGATCAGTCATTGGAGTTTACCTCTAATTCAATTCCCCAAAAATCAGATATGCGCTAAGATTGCATCAATCGCTACAAAATTATTGATGTAAAATCTGATTGCTTTGGGATATTGAGGTCTAAGGTATAAAGATTAGGTAGAGCTTTTTGGGGTAATATTGTGGAGAAATCGGGGAGAATGTCATCCCCTAATCACACTTGCTTATAGTCCCCCCAAATTAATTATTTAAATATCACTATCTACTGATAGCTGTAGTCACCTTTGTTAGAACACGGGCTTTTTTGTGACGCGGCAAAGCCGCACCACAAAAACGTTTTAACCAACATGGCTATCACTATTGTTTCGGATTTACAAAATTCATACAAGAGGTGATCGAATCGTTGCGTTGCGGCGGTCAGATCATCGCTTTTGAGTTTGTATAAACGTTTTAAGACTACTGGTTATGTTCCAAGGGTTTGAGGCGATAGCCTACTCCGTGAATCGTTTCAATAAAATCTTTAGGCGCACCTGCCGCTTTCAGTTTGGCACGCAGGTTTTTAATATAGGTTTTCATCGTGTCTTCTTCGGGAATATCCTGCCATGTCCAGACCTCTTCAATAATGGCGGCTCGGCTCAAAACCCGCTTCCCGTGACGCAACAAGGTTTCCATCAAGGCAAACTCCTTGGGAGTTAGTCGAATCGGTGAACGCCCATACATCACTTCATAGCTACTGGGATCGAGCAATAACTCGCCCCAGCTTAAAACGGGTGGCGTGCCAGTCTGTCCCCGCCGCAGTAATGCCCGAATCTGGGCCAGCAACTCCTGCAAATTGAATGGTTTGACCATGTAAGCATCGGCCCCAGAATCTAGCCCAATTACTTTATCGAGGCTGGTGTCACGAGCTGTCAGCATGAGCACAGGCAGGAGATATCCGCGATCGCGCAATCGTTGGCAGAGCTTAATCCCATCCAGCTTGGGCAGGGTGACATCCAGCAAAATCAGATCGTAGGTGAAGCTGCAAATCCGATCCCAAGCTGATTCTCCGTCTCGCACCACATCAACTGCATATCGCTGGGCGACCAGTGCTTCAGCTAGGGATTCAGAGAGTCGGATATCGTCTTCTACCAGCAAGATTTGCATTGTTCTATCCTGCTTGATCGACCAAAGTTCAGCACACTGTATCCTGACACACTCTGATCATTAGAAATGTAGGCTTGCTGACCAAAGGCAAGCAGGTCCTGTCGCAAGTCTGCGATTGCTGATTTTATAGCGGTTCTGGATATGCAAGTGGCGGCTACACCCTGAAAGGTAGCTTAATTACGAAGCAGGTTCCCTCACCAGGAGCAGATTCGCAGGTCAAGAAACCTTTGTGAGCTTCGGTAATAATTTGATAACTGATTGAAAGGCCCAAGCCTGTACCTTTACCCACAGGTTTAGTCGTAAAGAATGGATCAAATAAGCGGTTTTGCACCCGCTCTGGAATACCAGGGCCATTATCTGCAATTCGAATCTCGACCCAATGCTGATCTAGGACTGCCGTTGTAATGGTAATTGTAGGATTGGATGGTGGCGGTGCTGTTTCTAGTGCGTCAATTGCATTGCCGAGGATATTCATAAACACCTGATTCAGCTGTCCGGCATAGCATTCAATCAGGGGCAGCGTTCCATAGTCACGAGTCACTTGGACAGCCGGAGAATCGGCGGTTGCTTTGAGGCGATTATTCAAAATAATCAGCGTACTTTCAATGCCATCGTGAATATCAACCTCTTTGATCGCGGCTTCATCTAGACGAGAAAAGGTGCGGAGCGACTTAACGATTTCACAAATGCGGGTTGTCCCGTCCTCCATGGAGCGAATAATTTTGGGAAAATCGGTTTGCAGAAACGGCAGATCGATATCCTCAATCACCGCTTGAATCTCTGGATCGGGATCAGGATAGCGGCTTTGATACAGATCAATTAGCCGCATAATCTCTTCGGTATAGAAAAGAGCATGCTTCAGGTTGCCGTGAATGAAATTAACCGGATTATTGATTTCATGGGCGATGCCCGCCACCATTTGACCCAAACCCGACATTTTTTCACTCTGGATCAGGTGGAGCTGAGTTTGCTTCAACTCATTGAGCGTTTCCTGTAAATCATCGGCCCGCTGTTCCAGCGTTTGATGAGCGGTTTCTAACTCGCGAGTGTATTGCCCTGCCCAACTGACGAGTTGATTAAGGGCTTGAGCCAGCAGAGAAACTTCGTCTCGTGTTTGGATGGGTGCCTGGAGCTGAAAGTCATTGTCTTCCGTAACTTTACGGGCCACTGTGGTGAGCTGTTCAATTGGACGTGCGATCGCACGACTGGTAAGGAATGTAAGCATGATCGCTAAACCAATGGAAACCGCCATGCTGAGTGCAATAAACAGCAGGCTAAACTGCTCTACTTCCTGTAGCTGAACGGCAGCTTGAGCATAGTCTTGATCAACGATTTGCTGAAGCCGAGTGAGATCTTCAGACAGTTGCTCAAATCGAGTCGATAGCTCACTGGCGTTTGCACTACCCAATGCTGTAGCTAGAGTTTCTGTCGCTGCTTGCTTGTTGTCCACACCGTCCAAACTGGCCCATAAATCATGCGAGAATTCTTCATAGGACAGCAGAGTAGCGCGATAGTTATGGGTTAGCTCAACCATCTGAGTATTTCGGTGAGACGATGCGATCGCAGATTGGTCAATGTCATTCAACAATTCATTGAGCTGGCGCAGATCCGCATTGAACTGATTAATTTCATACTGCATCCAAATCCGGCTGTCCCCTGCGATCGCAAGTAGGCGCAGAGGAGAGGTTTGGATACTTAAGAGACGATTGTTAAACTCACTCAGCAACTGCGTTTGTTGCTCCATCTGCCGGGTTTGAATGAGCGCTGGTTGGGCATACAAATAGCTGCCCAGTAGGCCACAACTCGTACCCATGACAGCGGTACCCAGAGCTAATGCATAGCCATAGCTAATTTTCTTGGAAATGCTCCGATCAATGCCAAATTTTGAACTCAGCCGAGTGAGAATCTGAAACAGGGGTTTAAGCAGCGGTGCCGGACGATACAACATCAATCAAAATGCCTCTACACCGACTACTCAATGGCGGACGATTGACCAATGGCATAGTAGCTATCTCGCAAACTTTGATAGGTATTATCTTCAACCGAAATCATCTGGGATTCTGTGTACTTTTGATTCGCTTCAGACGCGCTGAGCGCCTTCATCAGCACATCTTGATTCGCCAAAATTTGCGATCGCAAACTTTCAATGAAGCCTGTTCCTAAACTTGGATTCACCACAAACACATCCGGCGGCAGATCATCGCTCTTGGCAAGCACCTTGATTTCACTACCTTCCAGTCCCGGTTCCTTCACATACTCGACATAGCGATCGTGGGAATCGGCCCATGCATCTACCTGGCCGGTGCGCAGCGCTTCACAGCCATCGCGATTGAGCATCAGCACTTCGTAGTCACCCTGGGGCGAAAGGCCAGCATCCAGCAGCAGCTTCATCGGTACGATATGGCCAGCGGTCGAACCCTCCGTCCGCATCGCAATCTTCTTACCCTTCAGATCCGCCAGCGAGTTAATGCCGCCGTCCACGCGAGTCATAATCATGGAGTAGTAGTTGGAACGAGTGACTCCGACGATGGGAACCGCATTGGAGCGCGCCCGCAGCAGCAAATACTCCGACGGGCCAGCCATCGCAAAATCAAGTTCATTTGCCAGTAGAGCCGGAGCCGCCGCTAGATAATTATCCACCGGATAAAATTCGACGGGCATTTTCAGCGCCTCCGCCAATGCCTGCCGAAATGCGCCGAAATCCTGCTCTAATTTGTCCGCTCCACTCAAATCGGTCACTGCAAACCGCAGCTTCTCCAAACGGTTGGTCTCAACAGCAGACTCAGGAGTGGCCGTTCTGGCAAAAGTACAACCACCTAAAAACAACAAGCTATAGCCCAGAAAAGTACGTCGTTTTAACATCGCTGCCTCTAAAGTCCTAGATCGTTATAGATGAACTTAAATCGCGCAGTAAATCTCGCGGGGCGCTCAAATTCCTATCCCCGCCGCAAGCGGACGGGGCATTACGGAATTTGCCCTTCGGGACGCACTCCCGCGCTACCACTAACGTGGCAAGCCACGGGGAATTAGACCCACAGAGATTAAAATTCAGAGAGAGAATTTTAACCATGACAAAGCGATATTTTTTCTCTCAATATATATATTTCCCAAGATGCGTAACCTGGAAACAGGAATCTGAAAACAATAAATTGGGTTGAATTGTCTTTATGCTTCCCACGCCGCCGATAAACGTACCACCGTTGGGGGCAATTCATGTCTTCTTAAAAACGAAGCGCCGAAAGTTTACCGATGTCCAATTCCGACTTTGGTCTGAGTTTTACAGAATACAAGCAGCGATTCTCTGAGCAAACAAAGCGCTATAACAGAGCTAATTGCGATCGCACTAAGTTGATACAGAGCTGTCAGAAGCGGGGATCACATTCCTCATTTCTCATAGATCGCTGGGAATTGCTGTAGACAAGGGAGAGCATTATGAAAATCCTAGTGCTGAATGCTGGATCGAGCAGCCAGAAAAGCGGCTTGTACGATATTGGCGATACCCTGCCGGATACTCCGCCTGCCCCACTTTGGGAAGCCCAACTGGACTGGACGCATCAGGAAGGCAAGGTTGATCTGGAGGTCACAACCCATCACGGTGCCACCTGCCAGCAACAGCTCCAGTCAGATTCTCGCTTTGCCGATACGCAACGCATGTTAGAAAGCCTCTGGGCGGGCGATACTCAAGTGATCGAAAGCCCACAGCAGATTGATGCCGTCGGTCATCGCGTCGTCCACGGTGGCGAACAGTACGCCAGCAGCACGCTGATTACACCGGATGTCAAAGCCACAATCTCGGATCTATCGGCCTTTGCGCCGCTGCATAATCCAGTTAATCTGGACGGCATCGAAATTGCAGAACAGATTTTAGGGACAAACATTCCTCAAGTAGCGGTGTTTGACACCGCCTTTCATCGTCAAATGCCAGAAGCCGCTTCGGTTTATCCAGGCCCCTATGAGTGGGTCAAGCAGGGGATTCGTCGCTACGGTTTTCACGGCACTAGCCATCAATACTGCGCACAGCGAGCGGCTCAGCTACTCGATAAACCACTCGCTGAGCTGAAGCTAATTGTCTGTCACCTGGGCAACGGCTGCTCTCTGTCCGCCATTCGCGATGGTCGCAGCATTGACACGACGATGGGCTTTACGCCGCTGGATGGTCTGATGATGGGTACCCGTTCCGGCTCCGTTGATCCGGGTATTTTGATCCATCTGATGCGCCAGAAAAACGATACTGCCAATGATCTAGATCGCTTGCTAAACAAGCAGTCGGGCCTAAAGGGTTTGTCCGGTGTATCCGGTGATATGCGGCAAATTCAAACTGCGATCGCAGATGGAAACCAGCAGGCCAAACTTGCCTACGATGTGTTTATTCATCGGCTCCGCTCCTGCATTGGCTCGATGCTGATGAGCCTCAATGGACTAGACGGACTGGTATTTACCGCAGGCATCGGTGAACACTCTGCCCCAGTGCGTCAGTCCGTCTGTGACGGTATGGAGTTTCTCGGCATCCAGCTTGATCCTCAGAAAAACGAAAACCATCCCAAAGATGCCGACATTGCCACATCCAGTTCCAAAGTCCGCGTTTTTGTCATTCACACTCAAGAAGACTGGGCCATCGCCCGCGACACCTGGCAAGTCCTCCACCCCAACCACCCCTGACTACTATTTACTACTCACTCCATCTACCCTCCTACCCTCCTACTCCCCACCCATCTATCCACCCCCGACAGAAGGCAAACTCAGCCAAATTATGCTAAACCCGTAGCGTTGGCCTGTCCTAAACCAAACTCTGACTATGCTTTTTCAGTTTGTATGCCGTTTCCGACTTGCCCTCTTGATCAGCTGTTTTCTCGGTCTAGTCGCTTGTAGTGGCACATCCGATGAATCCCAAAGTATGACCGACAGTACGGCGGAATCCTCCACTTCATCCTCGGTTGAATCAGACGTATCAGAACCGGAGCAGCCCACATCCGTAGCGCAAGCACCAGCCTCAGATGTCAACCTGACCAGTAGCTGCACGCTTATCGAGTCAGGTTATGGCCCTCAGGGCAGCGTCAATATTCAAGTTGAAGAAGTCGTCAACGGGTTAGAAGTGCCTTGGGGCATCGCCTTTTTGCCTAACGGCGACATGTTGGTCACTGAGCGAGCTGGACAGGTACGACTGGTACAGAATGGGCAGCTTCAAGCCTCTCCCGTCGTCACAATTCCGGCAACGGAACAGGGCGAGGGTGGTTTACTTGGCATTGCTCTCCATCCCAATTTTGCAGAAAATCGCTTTTTCTATCTCTACTACACCACCGACGAAGGTGGCGCATTGACCAACCGTGTCGAGCGCTGGCAGCTGGCTGAAAACAACCAATCAGCCACCGCCGATCAAATCATCGTGTCCGATATTCCCGTTGCCACCTATCACAACGGGGGCCGTTTGCGGTTTGGCCCCGATGGCATGCTCTACATCGGTACAGGCGATGCTCGCAATCCTGACCTTGCCCAGAATCCCGACAGCTTAGCGGGCAAGATCTTACGAGTGACGCCGGATGGACAGGTACCTGCCGATAATCCATTTCCCAATAATCCGGTCTATATTCTTGGTATTCGTAACACGCAAGGGTTTGACTGGTCTAACGAGTCGATCATGTGGGTGAGTGATCACGGGCCCAGTGGAGACTTGGGGCGACGGGCACATGACGAAATTAACGTTGCCAAAGCCGGAGATAACCTGGGCTGGCCAACAATCTACCGCTGCGATACTCAGGCCAACTTGCGGCGTCCCGTTCTGACCTGGGCCAATGCAACACCACCCGGAGGGGCAGCAATTTACACAGGCAATGCCATCCCAGAATGGCAGGGTGATTTCATCGTCGGTACATTGCGATCGCAACATCTCCACCGCGTATCCCTCAGTCCCACGGGTGAGCTAGAGCAGCATGAGGTGTACCTACAAGACGAGTATGGCCGACTGCGCGAGGTGATCATGGGGCCAGATGGCGACCTCTATGTGACAACCAGCAACTGCGATGGTCGAGGCGGCTGTCCGGCTGGTGGCGATAAAATCCTCCGCATCACTCGCTAATCTTAGTTCTCTCCCTCAACTCTTACTCCCCCTCTAACCTCTACAATCTTCCATCACTCCTTCTCCCGCTGCGGCAACCCATTCGGAATCGTAAACTGCTCATGAGTCAAGCAATAGTCATAACCAGCCATCCGACCGACGGCCATTAGCTTCTGTGTATCCACTCGATAGCGGTCGTCCACCAAGTCATCTCGAATAAACAGGTGAATAACTTGCCCAATCACGACATTGAACTCACCAACAGGCACAATCTGTAGAGTGCGGCACTCAAACGCTACGGGTGACTCGGCCACTCGTGGAGGGCGAACCAGTCTACTCGGCGCTGACGTCAGATCAACATAGTCGAATTCAGATACACCGTAGGGTAACGGTTCTGAAGCTTCTGCTACCTGCTGAATGTAAGGTTCTACTGCCAGATTGATCACATATTCACCAATGCCGCCTTCTGTAACTGGACGGACATTGCGCAAGGTATCTTTTTCTGATTGATCAGGCTTTTTGCTAATACTAAACATCAATGCCAACGGCTTATGTCCTACTGCATTGAAGTAGGAAAAAGGAGCCAAATTTGTCACTCCGTCAGGCGACTGACTGGAGACAAATGCAATGGGGCGAGGTACGACACTACCAATGAGCAGTTTATATCGAGCAGAGGGTTCGAGGTCTTCTGGATTTAATTCCATAATTGAGCAGACTGTAAAGCAATAAACTATAGGATAACGGAGACTAATAGCTGGTTTTCAGCCTTATTTGAAATCACCGTTGGCCCAGTCTATTCGGAGAGGTCAAAATTTCAGTCAAGCGCAAAAAAATTACGCGCATCCAATAGGAAATCAGTATCGGGAAATACATTTTTAGTTTTCTCAACATCTGACAATGACGCCAACTGGATCGCTACATCCCGGAGGAGCGCCGTTGCTATGACTTCTGTTCAGAATCCACCGCCTCAAATTTCAACTCAAGCGTCTGAGGACTATCCCCTCACGGCTGTCCCAATGATGGCTCGCAAACCAATTTGGTCGCTTGCGCCACTGCTGATGGGTTTCACCCTAGTTTCCACCACCTTAATTGGTGGGGGAATTGTGGGTGCAGGTCTCACCTTTCCGCAAATTATTGGAGCCGTTTTAATTGGTAATCTCGTCCTCGGCACCTACTGTGCAGTCTTAAGTTACATTGCAGCCAAAAGCGGTCTCAGCACTGTATTGATGGCTCGTTTTAGCTTTGGCAATGTTGGATCTCGCTGGGTCGATTTCATTCTAGGTTTTACCCAAATTGGTTGGTACGCTGTGACCAACGCGTTTATCGCCAGTGCTCTATTAGAGCTGTTGGGATTACCCGAGGCCCTAGAGTGGGTTGGAATCGTTTTCTTTACCTACGCTTTTTGTGTAACGGCTTACATTGGCTACAAGGCAATGGACTGGCTAAGCCGTTTAGCTGTACCTGCCATGTTAATTCTGATTGGATTAAGCCTAGTGCTAGGATTTCGCGATGCGGGTGATCTGTTTGCACTGCAACCTTCTGAACCAATCAGTTTTGTTGCAGGTGTCGCTGTTGTAATTGGCACCTTTATTTCAGGTGGTACCCAAGCCACTAACTGGAGCCGTTTTGCGGATACGACCAAAAATGCAGTCGGCAGCACGCTAATTGCCTTTTTGGGGATTAACGGTTTGTTGGTATTCACAGGTGCTTTTTGCACCTTGGTCTATGGTTCTGAAGATCTGATTCGAGCAATGGAGCAACAGGGCATTTTGCTCGGCGGTTTGATTCTGCTGATTCTGAACGTTTGGACGACACAGGACAATACAATTTATGCCTTTTCGATCGCAGGCAGTAACTTTTTCCGGACGAACAAACGTCATGCGATGGTGCTGGGTGGAGCAACTTTTGCGTTAGCGCTGGCTCTAGGTGGCATCTATAACAACATGATTCCCTATCTAATTTTGTTGGGGACGGTGATTCCTCCGGTGGGTGGCGTGATTATGGCTGATTTTTGGCTACGTCACCGAGGTGAGTTTCCATCGTTGGATATGCCGTTACCTGCATTCAATTGGGCTGGAGTCATTTCCTATGTTGTGGCTGCTGTTGCGGCCTATGTTTCCTCTCAGGCTGAATTTGGAATTGCCCCACTCAACGGCATCATTATTGCCGCAGTGCTCTATGCCGTTCTGGGACGCGTGATTCCACAACGAATTCACCGTTCGTCTTCACTGATGTAAGGGTATCCCAAACCTGAAAGAGGTGATTTTTAGGATCAGATGTGAGTAGCCTCACTGTTTAGCATTTGTGTAGACTCATATCTCACACGTTGTAAACCAAGAACCCCGAAGAGTATTTTGCTGCTGCGATGTGGCGGCAAAATACTTTTCGGGGTTTGATGCAAGATGCGAGTAAAACTACTATGACGGTTGAGTTGTGTTCAGCTTTACTGCTGAGTTTCACCATTAGCAGGTAGCGCTTCATCTCCTACTGGAGCCGTTCCGGCTGGAGCGGTACCAGCATCTGCGCCTGAATTCTCAGTGGGTGCGGGTGCGGGGTTTTCTGCTCCGCCAGTTGCGTCTGGAACCTGCACGTCAACATCTGGAACGCTGATTTCAGGAAGCTGCACATCGGGCGGATTATCGGGCAGCTCAATATTAATGTCTGGAGTTTCCGCTTCAGGCTGCTCTGGCACTTCAATCGGAGTCTGCAGAGCCGGTTGCTCTTCCGTCTCGCTGCGACCAGCGTAATAGAAAATACCAAATCCTAAAGCGGCAATACCAATAATGAGAACGCCGAGCAGGAAGTTCCGTCCGGTGTCAGCTTGATGACGGCTAACGATGCGATCGCGCTCAACAGCATGGCGATCACGCAGAGCTGCGTTTTCTCGTGCTAGATGCTTGTTGTGTAAGGATTCTCGCTTAGTGGTGCAGAAAACTTTTGATGAACTGTTTTGAGTCTCAAGATGAGAATACAACCACTTTAGAGAACTCGAAGCGGCAGTCGAGAGCGGCCTGCTTGCCCCGCGAGGCACAAGCGGTGGGTGGACTGTGCCGAGGAAGTGCATTGAGAATGGGAATAGCAACCCGTTGATAGCAGCGTCGAGCCAGGTCTCGAAGACCCAGTTGCAGAAAACTCAGTCCCCGTTGACTATGCCAGTCCAGTTTCGAGCGCTGCCCAGCTTTTACCAGCATCCAGCCCACCATCAGAGCAATCAAACTGGCGATGTCGAGCAGCATGACGAGACGGGTGAGCGCTTGGGCCTCTCGCAAACCCGAGTCAAGGACATCAAATCCGCCGGATTTGTAATCCTTAAAGTGTGGCTCAATGCCGCCAAAGCGCTGTCCATAGCGAGCAAAGGTCTGTAGAGACGGGGGTTGACTCGAGAGAACGGCCCATGGGTCGGCAGCTATCGATTGCTGTGCAGTGGCCAGATGACAGTGAACAGTCTCCAAGACTGTCACCTGATGAAAGAGATGAGCCTGTTGCGGTGGAGGCAGTAACTGTTGGACACAACAGGAGTGCCCTGTCGCTAACGTGACCGTCAAATCGCTCTTGGCTCGGATGAACCAATCCCACTGCCAGTCCTCCAAGCATCGCAGCAACTCTCCATGTTCAAAGCCCCGGTCGGCTAATAAGGTGACCGAACACCCCGGCGGCAGAACGGCTTTGGCGGCCACTAATACCGGATAGTAGGTCTCAAAGCTGACGGTCGCACTGCCATGTTCTACAACCGTTTGGGCCAGTGTCAACGAGCGTCCACCCCAGACCAGACAGACCTCAATCAGACAGAATCGATTCCACAGCAGACTCGTATCCAACGTGAGCGTGAGCGCACTGTCTTGAAAGGCTTGCAGCGCATGACGCAGCAGTGGAGCATAGAATCGTTCTGCACTGATGTGCTCGTTGTGCAGCAAGTAACTGAGCCGTTCCATATGGGCTCGGGCTTGGCAGCCTCGATGACTCAGGTAGGCCAGCCATTTCCCGAGACAGGCACTGCTAGACAAAAGAATCGCGGCGACCGTTTCGGCCACGCCTTGCAAATGACGTTGGTCTTTGGGCTTGACCCATTGACGCAGTTGGGACATCAGTTGACGATAGAGAAGAGGTGCTTCCATAAGAGTCGCTATGAGTTGGGGAACTTTTTAGCGTCTCATGGAACACCTCTTCCCGTCTCCTTGTCTTATGATGAGAATCCCGACACAGCACACTTTCAAGAGTTTTCTGCACCACTAAGGGATTCTCGTTTGTAGGCATCACGATAGCTGGGGTCAGTGTGGCTGAGATTGTCGTGGTAGTTGGGCGAATCGGTTACGTTACCCCGCTCGCCATATGCTTCGCCTTCATATCGACGATTGGGGTTGCGATCGCGATAGGGATCAGTTGGACGACGATCAGGACGATCAGTTGGATGTGATTTGTTATCTGATTTCATTATGAGAGCTACCTCCTAAACAGAATAATTACAACTGGGTTTTATAAGCGCTTTTCAACAAGTCCAGTGATGGATTTGCAGCTTTTTAATGCACACTAAATCAATTAAAAAGTTTGGCTTTAATCGGTAGGTAGCCCTCTAGACTGAATTCGCTATAATCCGCTTGGCATAGATTAATTCGTATCTACATAAAACTTGACAAACCAATTTTGCCGCCATACGGCAGCAAAATTGGCCTTTTGGGTTCTCAACTTACAAGGTATAAAATCAGAGTAAAAAACTTGATAAGCTCAACCAAAATCGACTAAATCCAAATTTGACTTCCGTCTTACTTCTGCTTCAGTCGTTGATGAATCTGGGCATAAACATCCTGAGCTGTGGCAGGTGCTAGCAGGACACCATTGCGATAGTGAGCTGTGGCAACGAGTACATTATCTGAACCCGGTAGCCACTCAATTACCGGGGCCGGATGGCCTTGAGGGCGAGGGCGCAGTCCTGACCAAGTGTTGAGAACGGTGGCATTGGCGAGGGCGGGACACATTGCGATCGCACCTTGCTTCACCTCTTCAAGCCGCTCAGCTACGGGTAAAAGTTCTAATTCCTGCTCCATCACTTCCGGAGAGGGAAATTCGACGGTTGCGCCTACCCAGTATTGATTCTGACCAATTGGAGCAATATGAATGTCGTTGCCGTTGACGACGGGCTGAAAGGCTGAAGTTCCCAACATTTCGGGCATCTGTAGCGTCATGGCTTGACCTAAAACAGGAATAACGGGAATTGCAGCATCCATCGCCTGTGTGAGTAATGTCGTACCCAGTCCGCTAGCGAGGATCACCCAGTCGGTTGCGATCGCACTTGATTTCCCATCACTTTCAGTAACCTGTACTGCTTTAACCGTTGCTTCTGCTCGTTCGAATCCCGTTACCTCGG
Organism: Thainema salinarum CENA647; assembly: GCF_057732415.1. Lineage (NCBI taxonomy): Bacteria > Bacillati > Cyanobacteriota > Cyanophyceae > Leptolyngbyales > Leptolyngbyaceae > Thainema > Thainema salinarum. Next base: position 2,618,059 of record NZ_JBYJZJ010000022.1, on the reverse strand, counting down.
CATCAAAGCGGAACTGAACGCCGCGCTGCTGACTGGCTTTGATCAGCGCATGCGTTAGCTCAGTGGGATTTACCTGGCCATCTTGGGGTGAGTAGATCCCGGCTACGACCTGATCGAGATTGAGCTGCGGTGTGCAATCTCGAAGTCGCTCCAGCGGCCAGCGCTCAATTCGCCAGCCCTGCTGATGACGGATATCCAGCAGACGATCCCATTTTTCCAGTTCGTCCGCATCAAAACAGAGGTTCAAAATGCCGTGGCGATTGAATTGAATCGTCTCTCCGGTCTCTTCTTCCAGTTCAGGAATCAGCGTGGCGTAGCGCTGGATGCTAGCCTGCCGCAGTCGCCAGTTGCGCCCTTTCACCTTCTGACTGATGATGCCCATGAGGATGCCGAGCGCCGCTCCCGTTGAGGCTTGGGCGGGTGGCTGTCGGTCTAGAACGGTAATTTCTAAGCTAGGATTCTGGCTCAGTTCATATGCGATCGCAGCCCCAACCACACCGCAGCCAACAATAGTCACTCGATTCATACAAAACCCAAAAACGTGAGAGAGGTGGACAGTATCTGTCCATCTCTCTCACTGTATTGCAGATTTAACTGGGCGGAATGCCGCTCACCTTCAGCAAATCCGTCACCGATGAGCAGTAGGGAATACCATTAAACGTAGCGGGACTGACCGGATCGCGGTGGGTAAAGTGGCGATACTCCAGGCAGAACCGATCCCAGGAGGCCATTTGAATCTTGAAGACGCGAATAATCACGTCGGCTAGCCACATGGACAGCGGAACTCGCAGATAAATTCGCTTGTTGAGATAGGCGCAGATCTCCTCCACTGCCTGATTAACCGTAATTGGTGCTGTCCCCAGTACCAGTTCGCGCGATTCATCTGGGGCAGGGGGATGATCCACCAGATGCCGAACCACCGACGCAATATCGCGGGCATGAACAATGTGAAAACTGCCGTCAGCCTTGAGGAAACGAGCTAATCCAATCCACTTGACGACATCGGGCAGTCCCGCTGACAGATGCGACATTGGCTTTTGCTCATCGCCACCAAAGACCAGCGTGGGGAAGAGAGTGGTGACTTTAGGTGCGATCGCAAGGCGAGCCATTTGCTGGTGGCAAAGCGCTTTAGTGCGAATGTAGTCAGTTCCTAACTCTTTCGCTTCTTTGAGCGGCTGATTGTTTTGGTCAAGAATACTCTCGGTGGAAAAGTAAATCACCTGCTGGCACTGGTTGGGATCGAGCAAATTGAGCAGCGTCAGCGTCTTACTGACGTTAATGTCATAGGTGTCCTGTGCGCCGCCCCAAGCCGCAGCGGTCAAAATGGCGGTGTCTATGGTTTTGAGCAGATCGCCCAGGATCTCAATCTCGCGCATATCGGCTTCAATCACCGTTACGCCGGGACGCGCATCCACATCAATTTTCAGCTTGTTGCGATCGCGCACCATCAGAAACAGCTCGTGATCCGTATCTTGAATCAAAGCTTCTGAAATATAGTGGCCGATGCACCCACTGGCTCCGGTGAGAAAAATTCGCTGTTTCGCCATTATGAATTGCACAATCACGCAAAAAGAATTGAGAAGTTTCCAGTCTCACACAGAAAGACTCAACTTCTCAATTTCCAGGTTCCCACATTTATCAGTCAGTTGGCAGAAATCCACCTGACATTCAAACAAAGAGCAGTGCGATCGCAACGATATGGAAAGAGGGCTGGCGTCGCCAGCCCTCTTTCCATATCGTTATCGATTCGCTAACTCATTTGAGAATTAAACCGTTGCGGCCAGTAGCTCATCAACCTGCTTGCCTGTCTCAAAGAAGTACTGCGCGTTTTCTTCGGGAGTACCGGGCAGAATGCCGTGGCCCAAATTGAGAATGTGCTTGCGGCCTCGGGCTTTGCGAACGGTATCCAAGATGCGATCGCGGATGATCTCTTTGGAACCAAACAGCAGACCGGGGTCAACATTGCCCTGAACACCCAGCGAGGGATCGAGCCGCTGACAGGCATCGGCCATATCAACTGTCCAGTCAACGCTGATGATGTCCACACCAGACTGGCCCATGCGCTCCAGGATGCCAGCACTGCCGCTGATGTAGAGAATCAGCGGAGTATCCGGGTGAGTTTGCTTCACCTGACGGACAATCTGCTGTTGGTAGGGCAGGGCAAAGGTCTCGAAGTCTTGGGGACTCAGTTGTCCGGCCCAAGAATCGAAGAGCTGAACCACCTGAGCGCCATTGTCAATCTGATAGCGCACGTAGGTAGCAATCGAGTCAGCAATCTTGCTCAAGAGCTGATGCAGCATGGCAGGCTCAGAGAAGGCCATGCCTTTAATCACGCTGTAGTTCTTGGAGCTTTTGCCTTCGATCGCATAAGCGGCCAATGTCCAAGGAGAACCGACGAAGCCTAGAACGGTTGCTTCGTTGCCGACTTCCTGGCGCAGGGTACGCAGCGCTTCGCCCACAAACGGAACCGACTCTTCTGGATCGAGCGGACGCACCTGGTCAATTTGCTCTTGAGTCCGAATGGCAGGCTCGATCATTGGCCCTTTGCTTTCAATAATGTCAAAGGGAATGCCCATGCCTGGCAGCGGCGTCAGAATGTCGGAGAACAGAATCACTCCGTCGGGACGAAATGCCCGCCACGGTTGCAACGAAATTTCAACGGCTAAATCGGTATTTTCAGACCGCTCCCGGAAGGAGGGGTACTTTTCGCGCAAGTCGCGATAAACCTTCATGTAGCGTCCCGCCTGACGCATCATCCACACTGGCGGTCGGTCTACTTTTTCACCACGGGCAGCCCGTAACAAGTAAGGAGTGTCAGTTGATCCAGTCATGCAAACGCCACCAATCTTCTTAAATAAATCGCATTTTTTAAGCGCATTGGCTAGCTTATCACTGTGCGATCGCGGTTTTGATTCGGGGGCAAAAGATTAAAAACAAGGCGTTATGAATTGTTACAAAGCTTAAGTTTATTGAAGAAGTATCGCGTTGTATGTCGGAATATTGGGCGCAAAACTCTTGTGTATTGCGATCTCATTCAATAATTAAGATCAGAATTCGCTAGCTCTCTTGCTTCCGAGGTTCGTCATGGTTAATGTCGCCCCACTCGTATCTCAGCCCGTTGCTCAACCTGTCGGTGAAAAGCGCCTGTTATTTCACTCGCTGACCTGGCAACGCTACCAAACCCTCCGAGAAACTCTTTGCCTCGATCGTGGTGCTTCTCCGCTGGAGAATCGTAACATTCGTTTCACATACCTGAAAGGGAAGTTAGAAGTTACCAAGCCTTTGGAAATTCACGAATTCTCGGTTCGACTGATTGAGATCTTCATTCGGATCTTGGTGGTGGAACTTGGCCTGAAAGTTAAAACGATGGGTTCCACCACGTTAGACAGGGAGGCGTTGGAGCGCTCGGCTGAACCGGACAATGCTTACTATATCCAGAATCAATCGCTGGTGGCGGGTCGAGATGTTGACTTGGATCAAGACCCGCCGCCGGATTTAATTGTTGAAGTCGATATTACCCACACGGACATCGATAAGTTGGCGCTCTATGCGGCCATGCTCGTTCCAGAATTTTGGCGGTACAACGGCGAGGTTTGGCGCATTTATGTGTTGCGAAATGGCGCATATCAAGAAGTTGAGGTTAGCCCAACGTTTCCCCAAGTGCCAAAGGTGAAGCTTTACGAGTTTTTGGCTACGGCGCGTCAAGATGAGGTGGAAGCAGAGTTGGCTTTGCGGCAATGGGCGAGATCACCGGCATAGCCTCCATAATTTGTCCAAATGATCCACAAACTATGCCATAGCGCATTGATTAAAAGAGAACGGTTACATTGGTAAGGATAAGGAGAAATAAGCCTATGGAAGCCGTTAAAGTCACAGGATTTATTAACGAAGACGGGCAGTTGCAGCTCGATCAGCCTCTAAATTTGGCCCAAAACAGCCGTGTTGAAGTGATTGTTTTGGTTCAAGATTCTGCTTCTACGGAAAATACTTCTTCTACCTCAGATTTAGATACACCGGATGAAGAAATTCTGTCAGACCTCCGGCAAGCATGGCATGAGGCGATAACCGGACAAACCATCCCTATTTCGGAACTGTGGGATGGGCTTGAGGATGAGTGAAACCTGGCCGATTCAAGTTGAAGCTGCACCAACCTTCAAGCGCAATATCAAAAAGCTGAGCAAAAAGTATCGGTCGATTCAAGCAGATGTACAACCTATTATTGAGCAATTGCAGCAAGGGGAATTTGTAGGCGATCTCATTCAGGATATTGGCTACGATGTTTTCAAACTCCGTATTAAAAATAGTGATGTTCAAAAAGGAAAAAGCGGCGGATACCGATTGATCTATTATCTCAAAGCAGCAGGCAAAGTTATTTTGCTAACTATCTACAGCAAATCTGAGCAATCTGACATTTCAGCAGAAGCAATTAAGCAAATAATTTCGGAGAGTCAATATGATGTTTAATGGTATCTTCGCTTGTCAATAACGCCTCTACAGGATCTGCGATCGCACCAATGGATAACTGGAAAGACTTTCTCAAAAATACAAGCCAAGAATTGCTTACGTTTTATTGTAAAGACAGAGATGAAGGCGCTGGTTTATGGGAATTTGTTGAGATACCTCAAGAAGTTATAAAGTCGCAGTGGTTCGGTAATTCAGGAGCCTCTGAAGTAGAACTTCGGTCTGCTGAAAATCGCTTAGAAATCAGCTTTCCTCCTTCTTATCGGAATTTCTTAAAAGTAGCAAATGGTTGGGATAGCAGATTAAGCCGTATGGCACGACTTTACTCAGTTGATGAATTATGCTGGTTTCATGAGCACAATCAAGATTGGATTAATGGATTTATACAAGATGAGAAAGAGGCTCCGTATCTAACCGAGCTAGATGATGAAAAGTACTTTTCGTATGGAGCGCATCAGCATGCAATCCGTGCTCAGCATCTTCAAACGTGCCTACAAATTAGCGACGATCAAGATAGTGAAGTCATTTTGCTAAATCCAAATGTTATTCACGATGATGAATGGGAAGCTTGGGCTATATTCGAGGGCGAGATCAGACGATGGATTTCTTTTGAGTCAATGTTCAAGGAGATAGGTGTTTTGAGCGCAAAGACTAAAAGTTTTCTAAATCAGATTTGATACTGTTTTCTTACTGCGCTGGTGCTACCTTTCAATTTCAACGGCGATTTTAAACAGAGCGATCGCACTTTTCGCATAGGACGCATTTGTTTATCAGCAACCTATTTCATAGGATCTGCGATCGCATTACAAGAAACCAAAGCGCGATCGCACTTCTCTCCAACCATGCAAAGGCAAAATTATAACCATGAATCTGATAAACCTTTCTCCTTAAGCATGTTAGAAAAACTTGTGTATCTGTGCGCGCCAGGAGTACTATTACTGAAAATCCAAGCTTCCCATTCACCATCGACAAGAACTTGAGGATTTAATAGGACAACGTCTCCATCATATACTTTGCTAATTTGAAGCATTGTTTGTAAATATTCTTCTCGAATCTGGGTTGGTTCTTGATCTTCTCCATATATGAAATACTCTGAATCAGGTACTCGATCGAGAATTGATCTAGCGTCTATCCATATATCAATCCAATCTTGATGCTGTTCTCTAAACCAACAAATTTCTTGAATTGAATAAAACTGAATCAATTCAGGATTTATAGTACCCCATCCATTTGTTACCTTTAGAAAATTTTTATATGAAGGAGGTAAACTTGTTCCTAAACGTTCTTCTGTGGCTCTGATTGCTTCTTCAGAAGCACCTTCTGAACCTAACCAGCCAGAATCAATGATTTCTTGTTCTAATTCCACGTATTCCCATAAACATAAATCAGGGTCATCACTATTTTTCTCTTCTAAATAAGCAGAAATGGCATTCTGGCTCTCTTGTCTCAAAAATGCTTCCCACTCTGTCATATTCATTGATTAGTCCTCTTTTTCAGCGCGATCGCACTACAAATCTCGTGCTATTTCCGGTACTTCAACCGTTGATAAACCTGCCAAACGCTTCAAATTTTGGCAGCGCAGAAGCTCGGCAAAGCTGAGCGGACGCCGTTCTAGACTGGCAACGGCTTCAATTCCTGTGAGTAGCGCTTGAGCTGCCGTTGGTTCCGTGTAGCCGCGCCGGAGAGCCACTCGAATTCTCGCTTCGTCGGCTTCAATTTCGGCTTTGGGACTGCGGGTGCTGCGCCAAATTTGAGTAGATGCGATCGCACTACATAAAGTTGATGCGCAGTAGCGATCCTTGACTGCTGAAAAATTAATAAGATATTCAAATAGTGCGTTTGCCGATTAGACCAGCTATTTTTAGTGAAAGGTCAACGGTTATAGTATGGCCTTTAGGGTGTCACAGCAAACCGCGATCGCAATCTATCGCAGTTTGCCGATTACCAAAACCACGCTTCTTTCTCATCGCCTCATTTCAGCACCCTGGGGGTACGGTCTGTGTTGCAACGGTTATCACGGTCTTGGTTCGCCTATCTTTTCGCTGGGATTAGTTTAGTCGTCGGCTATCATGCGATCGCACATGCGCTCAATGCTGGCTTAGTTCAGCAACCGAACTGGTCTGTCCCGATGCAAGCGAGTGCCTTAGTCACAACTCCTGATCATCTGCTGATTCCGCGCCAAGATAGGAACGGTGATCCGCTCAGTTTACAGGCTCTCGATCCGGCTACGGGAGAACTTCAGTGGCAAAGCGATCAGGCTGTGGGGCAGATTTTTGCCGTTGCAGGCGACACGATTTATGCCAATGATTATGGCCTAATGCCGCTCGTAGATGCGCCCAAACATGTCGTCACGCTTGACACCAAGACCGGACAAACTAATGCCATCTGGCCAATTGACAACCCCGATTTTGAAGGCATTATCGGGGCTTATCAAGAAGCATTCATCCTGAACAAGCGGATTCAGCAGGGCACTGAAACCGATCGCTACGAAATTTCAGCCCAAACCGCAGACACCGTCCGCTGGACGTTCACCACTCCGCCCGATAGCTTAGTCACGACCTTCTCCAGCCGTGATTCGATTTCTCCCTTTGTCCAAGACGGCATCGTAATTTTGCCCATCTTAGTGAATCCGCAAACCGATCAGCGGGGCTACCAGATTGTGGGCTTGGATGCCGCCACCGGAGCTGTTCTGTGGACATGGCAAACCTCCAGCGAAATCGAGCATATTGCCGTGCTGGGTGACGCGGTATATCCGTCGGTGTATGGAGCAGATGCAGCAAACCCCGGTTGGGTCAAAGCGCTGGATTTGAAAACTGGAGCTGAGCGCTGGACATACCCGATGCTGGGCGGCCACGCCAGAGCCGTCAGCGATCAAGAGGTGCTGATTTGGAGCCTCTGGTTTGATGCTGATCAGCCCAATCGGTTGCTGCTGCTTGATCGGCAAACGGGCACCTTAAAACGACAGCTCGTGCTGCCTCGGGAATATGATACAGAAGCCACTACCGTGCTCTTCGCCAATGACGTGATCTATGCCGACGATATGAGTTTTGGCCACACTATACCCGTACCGGGCTTTTATGGAACCGCCGAAAACAATAGCTGGATTGGCGCTTTTGATGCCACTGACGGCCATCTACTCTGGCGCACGCCCACCCTCAGCCAGAGCCACATTTATCAGTTTGTACTGACCAATGATCACCTATTGGTAAAAAGCAATGGTCTACAACCTGACGTAGAAAGTGTCGTGCAGCAGTACAGCCTTCACCAGCGATAGGAAAAACCTGTATTGTTGCATGATGTCTACCCTACTTTTAAGTATTAAGCCTGCTGTCGTAAGCTCCAGATGTTGATGGTGAGAAATGCGATCGCACTTCCGATACTGGTAGCCATCACCCAGGAGCGCAGATGAGGCAACCACTGTTTTTCAATACCTAATTTTGCACCGCGCCACCGATTGCCCCGCTCAACAGCCGAAACGCCGCTAATACGAATGCAATGGCAATACTGCCGCTCATTGCGCTACCAAGTCCCGTAATCCGTAGGAACCAGCCAGCCATACCATCGAACCAAATTTGTAGAAGTCCCGCCACAATACAGGCCAAGAGCCACTGCCAGGCCAGCTTTTTTCAATCCCACGATACGGTTGCGGTCATGAGGGTACATCCTTTACGTGTGATGCACCACGACATTAAAACGGAGAGGGTGGGATTCGAACCCACGGTACCTTTCGGTACACTCGATTTCAAGTCGAGCGCATTCGACCACTCTGCCACCTCTCCAAAGGGTTGCGGCTACTTAGTATAGTCCATAAAGGGGAACTCTGCACAGCCTATGATGAATGACTATTAAAAAAAGCGATAGTCGAGGTCGCTGAGCCGCTGGTGATGCGACCAGGTCAGGGCCGATTGCAGCGGCTGGCCGCGCAGGAGCTGAGAACTGTCGGTATAGTTGGACGCAACCCAGGCATTGAGCGCCAGAGCATAGGGACGAATGCTGTTCAGCTGTTCGCGAATCCAAACCTAGTCAAATACCCGTTGATAAATTAGGTTCTTGACCCGCAGGTATCCCGCCCGCTTTTCGAGGAGTCCTACAGCAGCAGTTCAGTCTGAACGAGCGAGTCGCAACTGGCAACCGGATCGCCAATGTCGATTTCAAACTGGAGTACTTCCTGATAGAGGCCCAGCAGTTGACTGATGCGCTGGGGCTAAAACCAAATGAGATCACGGATTGTTTTCAGATGTTCCGGCTCGTCATGGACTTCCCAATCGGTCAGGATGCCCGTCTCCACCAGCTGATCCACCCAGGCAGCTGGCTGATCTGGCCACACGGGGGAGGATGAGCTGGTTGCGATCGCAGTGCTCTGGCTGCGCCACCACTGACCGATGTTGATAGAAAGCTGAAATCCCTTGGTCAAGTAACCTGCGATCGCAGCATACCACTGCTCAACCGTGACCTGTTGACTGCCAATGCCCGTTAGCTCAGAAGCCCAAGTTTTATTTTGAATAGACACAATCTATCTTTATAGCCGTAGCCATTCTCATTAGGACGCCGCTTGCTTGAGAACCGCTTCCATTGCCTGGCGTAAACTGGTTGAGGAGGGGAGACGCTTTCGAATGCGGCTTTTTAACCAAGCCCAACACTTCTCAATGCGATTGAGGTCAGGAGAATAAGGGGGAAGATAAACCAGGTGAGAGTTGGCGGCCTCAATCAGTTCGGCGATCCGTCCGCCTTTGTGAAAGGTGGCATTATCCACAATCACCCAGTCCCCTGGCTGCAAGGTCGGAATTAAGCAAGTTTCAAGCCAGGTCTCAAAGACCACTCGATTACAAGTTCCTTCAATGGTAAACGGAGCAATCAGCTCAGAGCCTCGATAGCCCGCGATCATATTGACTCGCCCGTGGCGTTGGCCAGATTTGAGGTCGTAAACTCGTTCACCGATAGGGGCATATCCATAGCCGTAGTCGTCGCGCTCATCCATGCCCGATTCATCGACATAGACTAAATGAGTCGCCTTTGGATCGCCGAGTTGAGCTTGAAACTCAGCCCGTTTCCCCTCGTCTCGTTGGCCGTAGCCATAGGTCTTTTTTTTCGCGTAAAGCCAATCTTTTGCAATGCCCGAGACATCGTTCGTTGGCTGATGGGGTCGGGCCACAAGGCGGCCATCTCCGCTTGCGTTTTGTCTTGATGCTGCTTGACAAAGCTGCGAAAGGCATCCCAGTCTTTGATTTTGGCTCTTGGATTGGCAGTTGTCCTGACGTTGGCTTTGAGATGCCCTAGTTCAGCCTTTTGCCGATACCAGCGGTTTATTGTATTGCGGCTGATGCCAAATCCTTCACTCACCTCACTTTTCTTGAGGCCGTTTAACTCAATCGCGTCGATCACTTTTTGCCGAAAATCTTCGCTGTAGGGTTGAGCCATCCAATTCCAAGCGCAAAATACTACCTCTTAACCCTAGCTTATGTCCTAACCTAAGTGGCTACAGCTATAGTTAGTCATCAAGGACGGCATAATGTGATATCCCGTTGTCCAATAGTTAATTTCTAAATAACTTTGGAATAAATCATGGCAAGTCAATTCATAGATACTTCTTATAACTTTCTTATTCTTGTTTTTATAGCCTAAAAGCGTGGATCGAAAAATATGAATTAAAGATCAAGTTAATATGCGTAGATCTAACGAATCTTAATTCATTGAAAATTTATAAACTATTCCTGGATTGTCAAGAATCGCTTAAGCTTTCGAAAGCTGCGTGATTTTGGATCTAGCGACGTGAACTCAAGATCATGGGTTGTTCTGATCAATTGCTGCTTAGTTTATAGCAGTCAAGGTCTTATCAGTTCATCATTCACTCAATTTCTTGTATTTCAAACAAAATTTAGAAAATCCTGCTCAAGCTTTGCATGATAGTTTGAGCAAAAGCGTTTAACAAGATTGTTATGTTCTGTTCAACTTCCTGGATAAATATCCCTATTAATCAACATTAAGCAATTTCTCCTAACTAGATATATCTGCTCCTAATAGGTCTTCACTGGATATGAAATGAAGCCGTACATGAACCAAAACGGAGTTCAGCAACGATTCAAGTAATTAACAAAAATACATATACATATTCACTGTGGTTGGGAGCACGTCATCCGCTGGCGAGAGAATAAAGGTTGAGCTGGTTGTTCAGGTAAGCGCAGCGGAGCGCCAGAATTTGAGGAACATTCTGAGGGTTCCACTGCGCACCTGCGACCTGCACTCTGGCATCAATCTGCTTGATGAGTGATTCGACCGGGCCTGAGCCAATCGGCATCCCCTCTTGCTGGTAGTACCTGTAGTTGACAATCCGAGCGCGATGTCGCTCCAGATACCTCCCAAATCGTTGAGACTGCTGAGAGTTGAGCCCCGCAAACAGGGCACTGGCCTCATCGACCTGACCGTGCCACAGAAGGTGTCTGGCCTGGTTGAGCCGTTGAAGGGAACCGCCCACTTTATACAGGTTCTCCATCAGGTGATACCAGTCCAAGACCTCCTGGCGAGTGAGCCTCTCCATCTGTTGGTAGAGCGACCAAATGCCGCTGTGTCCGTCTCCTAAGCAGAACACAACACTGGCCCAGCAAAGGCTCCTGAGCCAGGCCAACAGCGCATCATTGTCGTCAAACCAGGCCATACCCACACCGTCACCGTCCAGCCGCACCGCCTTGTACTGCTTCCACTCGCTGGGCTCTCCGCTCGGAGTCACTAGGCGAACCATCCCGCCATCGAGAGCCATCTCCTTGACTGTCTCCTCTGGAGCCGATGACTCAATCGGATTGCGCCCTACGATGCGCTCGACACTCTTGGCGCTCACGGTGACCCCGGTGAGCAGTTCAACATCCCGACTCGCCTGCACGAAGGACACCGTTGCTCCCATCTGCAGACAACACAGCTCGACCAGGGGGCTGAACTGGACTCTGGGCTTGACTCCAAGCCGCTTGGCCTGCTGTCGGCCAACCTGCAATATGCCAAGGATGCTGGTTAGCTTTCGGGTTTCTCCTTCATCTTTGCCGACGCTTGTGTCGATAAAAAAAGACCTAAGTTGGGTGACACATGACGGTGCACTTGCTCACGGACCGTTTGCTCGATTTCGCCTAAGCTCGTCATCCTCATCCCCTGTTCCTTGGCGTCGTCATAGAGGATCTGTGCTAAAGCGTTGACGTGATGCTGCATTTGGTCGCGCTGGTCTGGAGTCATGTCAGGATCCGATAAGGGCACTCACTCCATTATATTTTCATCTCCTCAGCGGATGACGTGCTCCCCTGTGGTTTTTATGACCAATTTGTTGGAAACAGGTTATAGCTTACAGCTCGTAATGCTTTCGGTAGCGATCGCAGTTTTGGCGTCCTACGCCACGTTGGATTTAGCTGGACGCGTGACGGCAACGCAGGGGCGCGCTCAACTAGGCTGGTTAGTCAGCGGTGCGATCGCAATGGGATCGGGCATCTGGTCGATGCATTTTGTCGGCATGCTGGCGTTTCGCCTACCGCTGGCCGTGCATTACGACGTTCTCACCGTCCTGCTCTCAGTTTTGCCCGCCATCTTGGCCTCTGGTCTGGCCCTGTTTATCGTCAGTCGCTCAACGCTGGGCGGATGGCGCTTAGTTAGCGGCAGCGTCCTTATGGGGATTGGCATTGCGTCGATGCACTATCTGGGCATGATGGCGATGCATACCGAAGCGGCCATGCAGTATGACCTGCGGCTGGTGGCGGCCTCGGTTGGGATTGCGATCGCAGTTTCGTTTGTCGGGCTGTTCCTGGTCTTTCAACTGCGGGAAGAAACCACGCCGCACCAAATTTGGAAAAAGCTGCTGGCTGCGGTTGTCCTAGGCTTGGCGATTCCAACCATGCACTACACAGGCATGGCGGCAGTGCGGTTCATGCCAACTCACCATATGATGCTGGAATCGGCCTTGCAGCCGCCGGAAAATTCCGCAATGATTGCGATCGCGGTTGTAATTGGTACCCTGATTGTCCTGGGGCTGACGCTAATTACCGCGTTTTTTGAGCGTCGGCTATCTGCCCAAATTGTTTATGCCGATTTGCTACAGCGCAGTCAAACCTACCTGAAGGGAATTTTGCAGGGTATTCAGGTGGGCGTGCTGGTCATTGGTGAAAATAATCAAGTGGGGCTTTCGAATCAGGCGCTTTTGAACTTGCTGAATCTCTCTACGGAAGATGAACTGCATCTGCTCTGGCATGAAGTGATGGTGTCTGATCCAAAACCTAATCATCCAAAACCTGATAATAACCAGACTGAGCGCGACCGATTCCATTCAACTTCATCCGCAGATTTACCTGTCCAGGAAGCAGCCGACCAGCCGCTGTTACAGGCGCTGCGGCCTATTTTGACTCAAGTTGCGGCCAAGCAAGCAATCCAGAATCAGGTGGTTCAGGGCAGGGTTCAAGTCAAGCCGAATTTGCAAACTTCGATCTCGCTGCTGGTGAATGTGGTACCGCTCAGCCTACCAGGTTCGTCAGCCACGCAGATGATCTGCACCTTTAGTGAAATTACGACGCTCAAGCAAGCTGAAAATCGGCTGCGAGAGTCGCGCACTCGCCTGAGACAGCAGGCTGAGGAGCTACAGCAGGCCAAGGAAGCAGCCGACCGAGCCAACGTGGAACTGAGCCGCGCCAATGCCCAACTGATGCAGGCTGCTCAGCAAGAACGCACCACAGCGCTAGTCATTCAGCGGATGCGGCAAAGCTTGAATTTGGATACCATCTTCCGCGCCACGACCCAAGAGTTGCGACAGGCCATCCAGTGCGATCGCGTCATCGTCTATCAGTTCAACTCGGACTGGAGCGGCTATGTGGTGGCCGAAGCCGTCAAGTCGGGCTGGCGATCGCTGCTAGCCGAAGCAGATGCCGCCTCTCCCTGGCAGGCAAACGTGCTGCAAGAAGACCGCTGCACCGTTCAGTCACTATCGGTCAATTCCCAGGTCATTCGAGATACCTATCTTCAGCAGAGTCAGGGCGGCATCTATGCCCAGGGAATGGATTATCTCGCCGTCGATGATATTCACAAGTGCAGCTTCAATCCCTGCTACATTGAGCTGCTGGAAACTTTGCAGGCTCGCGCTTATATCATTGTGCCAATTTATTCCAACCGTCATTTGTGGGGCCTGTTGGCCTGCTATCAAAACGATCAGCCCCGCTGTTGGCAAGCAACCGAGAACCAGATGGTGGCGCGGATTGGCGCTCAACTAGGCGTCGCCATTCAGCAGGCTGAACTCTTTCAGCAAACGCAGCAGCAGGCGCGTGAACTACAAGAGGCCAAGGAAGCCGCAGATAGCGCCAATCGCGCTAAAAGTGAGTTTTTGGCCAGCATGAGTCATGAACTGCGCACGCCCCTCAACGCCATTTTGGGCTTTACTCAGCTCATGCAGGGCGATGTCCAATTACCCAGCCGCCATCAGCGCTATGTGGATATTATCAACAGCAGCGGTGAACATCTGCTGGGCCTGATTAACAATGTGCTGGAAATGTCCAAGATTGAGGCGGGGCAACTGCGACTCCAACCGGAAGCGTTTGAGTTACCGAATCTCTTAGGAGAACTCCAGGATCTACTGGCACTGAAAGCACAGCACAAAGGGCTGTCGCTGCACATTGTCCAAGCACCGGATCTACCGACCTATATCTATGCTGACCAAGGCAAGCTGAGGCAAGTGCTGCTCAATTTGCTGGGCAACAGCCTCAAATTCACCGACTCTGGCAGCATTCAGCTCCACGTTACGCCCGTTTCAGATAGCACTAACCCATCCACCTATCTACCCACTCACTCCACTGCTGCCGCCCGATCTGCGATCGCACTTCAGTTCACCGTCACCGACACTGGTGTCGGCATGGCCCCCGATGAAATTGACGCCCTGTTTCAGCCATTTCAGCAAACCCAGTCCGGCATCAAGTCTGGTCAGGGAACAGGTTTGGGCGTACCGCTCAGTCGGCAGTATGTGCGGCTGATGGGAGGAGAACTGGAGGTGGACAGTGCGCTCGGTCAGGGTACCCAGTTTACGTTCACCATCCCGGTTGAGTCAGTCGAGTCCTTAGAGCCAGCACTGCCGTCCAGCCCAACCAGCCAGCGTATTGTGGGTGTGATCAACAACCAGCCGCCTCGCCGCATTTTGGTGGCCGAAGATAATCCGGTCAATCGGCTCTTGATGACCAACCTGCTGGCTCCGCTCAACATGGAAGTGCGCGAGGCCGTCAATGGGCAGGAAGCCATTGAGATTTGGGAAACCTGGCAGCCCCACTTGATCTGGATGGATATGCGGATGCCGGAAATAGATGGGTACGAAGCGACCCGCCGCATCCGAGTCGCAGAATGCGATCGCAGTTTATCGCCAACCATCATCATTGCCCTGACCGCCACCGCGTTTGAAGAAAGCAAGCCCGCCATTCTAGCCGCAGGCTGCAACGACGTGCTGTACAAACCGTTTAAGAGTACCGACCTGTTCGGCAAGATGGGGCAGTACTTAAACTTGCAGTATCGCTATCAAACCGAGTCTGAATCGACTGATCAGCCTGCTGCCCCAGAGCCGTTTGATCCAGCCCACTTAACCGTCATGTCGCCGGAGTGGCGGACAGCATTACACAATGCCGCTGCTCAGTGTGACGACGTTGAGGCCCTGGCTTTGCTAGCAGAGATTCCGTCGTCGCAGTCTGCCTTAGCCCAACGCCTTCATCAGTTGATCAGTGTATTTCAGTTTGATCAGATTCTGGCGCTCCTAGAATGTAATGACCAGGCCAGCAGTGAGGGTGCTGATCCGGTCGCTCTCCCAATCGCAAACAGGGGCATGTGATGAATTATGACCAATGAACTAGGTGCCTATCTAGCAGCCCCCTACCCAGCAGACGTTTTGATTGTGGATGACACGCTGGAAAATGTGCTGCTCCTCACCCAAATTCTGGACGGTCAGGGCTACAACGTCCGGAAGGCGATTAATGGCGCGATGGCCATGCGCACCATTGAGGCAGAACTGCCCGATTTGATTTTGCTCGATATCTGTATGCCAGATCTGGACGGCTATGAACTCTGTCGCCAGCTCAAGACCGATCCAGTCACCGCTAGCGTGCCCGTGATCTTTTTGAGTGCGCTGAATGAGCCGTTAAACAAAGCTAAAGCCTTTGAAGTCGGCGGGACGGATTACATTACTAAGCCATTTCAGGCTGCCGAGGTGCTGATTCGCACCCGCAATCAACTGCTGATTAAGCAGGCTTGGTCGATGATGCAAGTCGTCAATTTGCAGCTAGAGGAACAGGTGCGTGAGCGAACCTATGAGCTAGAGCAAGCCAATCGGCGACTGCGGGAGATTGCCTATCATGATCAGCTCACGGGTTTACCGAATCGTGCCTCGCTGATGGACTGTCTCACGCGATCGCTAAAAACGGTGCAGACCGATCCGGACTATCAGTTTGCGGTGCTGTTTTTTGACTGCGATCGCTTCAAGCTGATCAATGACTCCTTTGGTCATTTGGTGGGCGATGAGGTGCTGATTCAAGTGGCACGGCGGCTTAGCACCTGCCTCCAAGCAGGGGATATGCTGGCTCGCTTTGGTGGGGACGAGTTTGTGATTGTGCTCAATGCCGTTGCCGATCAGCAAAGCGCCATTGACGCCGCGCAGCAGGTGATTGACGTGATGAAACCCGGCATTTCTCTGGCGCATGGAGAAGTCTTCGTGGGGGCCAGCGTGGGCATTGTCCTAAGCAGTCCGATTCAGCATCAAAAGCCAGAGCATATCTTGCGCGATGCCGATATTGCTATGTACAGCGCCAAAGCCAGCGGCAAGGGTCGCTACAGCGTCTTCAATCCGGTCATGCAGCGGGCCAGCCTAGAGCTGTTCCAGGTAGAAACCGATTTGCATCGTGCGGTTGAAGAGAACGAGTTTGTGCCGTTCTACCAGCCAATTGTTCACTTAGAAACGGGTGCGATCGCAGGTTTGGAGGTGCTGATTCGCTGGCAGCACCCTGAACGAGGTCTGTTGTTGCCTCATACGTTTTTGTCGGTGGCTGAGGAAGCAGGGCTAATTATCCCTATCGGTAAGGCGCTCCTCCAGACCGCTTGTCGGCAGTTAGCAGTCTGGCAACGGCAACATCTGATTGCCGATGATTTCTACATCAGCTTTAATTTGTCGGTGGGACAGTTGACGCAGGTTGACCTACCTCAATGTTTGCAACAGACTCTAAGCAGCTATCAGCTAGCGCCGCAACAGGTGCGGTTAGAAATTACCGAAACGGCTCTGCTCGATAATGCTTTAGCCACTGAAGTGATTATGGAACTGGCGCAACAGGGCTTTCACCTGTGTATCGATGATTTCGGCATTGGCTACTCATCTTTCAGCTATCTACACCAGTTCCCCGTCAAGACACTCAAAATTGATCGCTCGTTCATCCAAAATACTCAGCTCGGTAATCGCAGTTTTCAACTAGTGACAGCAATTCTCGGTCTTGTCCGGACGCTGCAAATGACTGCGGTAGCTGAGGGCATTGAAACTCAAGATCAGCTTCATCTACTGAAAGACTTGGACTGTGAACTGGGCCAAGGCTATTTCTTTTCTAAACCCTGTGCGGCTGACGTTATAACTGAAGAATTGATTAAAAACGCAACGATTAAAAACACGAATTAATCACCCCATTAGTAATGTTATGAATCTGCCTATATCTTCTGCTTCAACCCATGACATTTTGATTGTGGATGACACGATTAATAACGTTAAACTGCTGTCGGATATGCTGTCTCAAGCGGGATTCTCCGTTCGCAAAGCCATCAGCGGCTCAATGGCATTAATGGCGGTGCAGGCCAATAAGCCGGATTTAGTCCTGCTGGACATCAATATGCCAGAAATGAATGGCTATGAAGTGTGTCGGCGATTAAAGCAAAGTTCTGAAACGCATGAAATTCCTGTGGTTTTTCTCAGCGCTTCGGACATGACAGCGGATAAAGTCAAAGCCTTTGATACGGGTGGGGCCGATTACATTACCAAACCCTTTCACTATGAAGAAGTGATTGCTCGTATTCGAAGGCAGCTTTTGTTGAGCCGACTAAAACTAGAACTCAAAGCCAAAAATCAAGAACTGGAGTTTGCATTAACTCAACTCCAAAAAACCCAAGTTGAACTGGTGCAAAAGCAAAAGATGCTGGGTTTAAGTCAGCTAATTGCAGGCATTTCTCATGAATTTAATAATCCACTCAGCTTTATTGTCGGCAATCTAAAGCCAGCCCAGCAATATTTTTCTGATCTGGCGCATGTTCTCAGTCTGTATCGTCAGCGCTATCCCCAACCCGGAACTGAAATTGAGGCTGCGATCGCAGATTTAGAACTGGATTTCATCACGGCTGATTTTGCCAATGCGGTGCAGTCGATAAAAGCTGGCACCAGCCGAATTCGCGATATTGTGCAAGCCCTACAGGTCTTCTCTCTCCAGGGAGAATCTGCGCTTAAGACGATTCAACTGCACGCGACGCTGGATAGTCTGTTGGTGCTACTGCGATCGCGCCTGCGAGATCAAGAGCCTCGACCCAGCATTCATGTTCGCTGTGACTACGACAGCAATCTGCCTACCGTCACCTGCGACGCGGGCCTGATCAGCCAAGCGCTTCTACATCTGCTGGATAACGCCATTGATGCCATTGACGCCCACTGGGTCAAGCTGCCAGCGTCTACCAGGGAAGCCACAGAAACGGAGTCTGCCGCAAGCCTAACGCCGGAGATTGTGATTACAACATCCGTTCCCAATCCAGGCTGGGTTGCGATCGCAATTCAAGACAACGGCATTGGCATTGCCGAAGACATTCAGGCTCGCATCTACGATCCATTTTTCACCACGAAGGCAATTGGCAAAGGCAACGGCCTGGGCCTATCAATGAGCTATCAAATCATTGTGAATCAGCATGGCGGACACCTAACCCTTACATCCACCCCAGGCACAGGCAGCACGTTTACGTTACAGATTCCGACTGAAAAATGTGCCGGAAAATAGCGCTGCTAGAATACGGTTAAAGCCAAGCTACTGCTCGTTGATCCGCTCATTTTTACCTGCCATGACGACCGAGCCACTCGTCAAACTCCCCCCGCTCGAAAGCGGCGATCGCCTGACCCGCGCCGAATTTGAGCGCCGCTATGCGGCCATGCCCAACCTAAAAAAAGCGGAACTGATTGAAGGAGTCGTCTACGTGGCATCCCCTCTACGTGCTCTCGCTCATGGCAAACCCCATGCTGATGTAATGGCTTGGTTGGGAGTTTACAGTGCTGCAACACCGGGAATAGGAGCTTACGATACTCCTACCGTTCGCTTAGATGCCGATAACGAACCACAGCCGGATGCGGTACTGCGCATTGAGCAGGGAGGACAGTCCGCGATTAGTGAAGATGACTATATCGAAGGCGCACCGGAGCTGATTGTGGAGATTGCGGCCAGTAGTGCGTCGTATGACCTGCATGATAAGCTGCATGTCTACCGTCGTAATGGCGTGCAGGAGTACATTGTCTGGCGCACCTATAGTCAGCAGATTGACTGGTTTTATTTGGCAGATGGCACCTATCAAACGCTGGCGCTGGATGCCGATGGCGTATATCGCAGTCGTCAATTTCCGGGACTATGGTTAGCCTGCGATCGCATCTTGGCGGGTGATTTAGCGGCTGTCCTGGTGGCCCTCCAACAGGGACTAGCGACGGCTGAACATCAGGCTTTTGTAAATCAGCGTTAATCACCGACTCAATTCCGTTCACCAATTCCAAAGGATTTGTAAGTTTCCCAGCCCAGTGCAAACGGCTCGCCTAAGATAGCCATATCTTTCACCTAACGCACTTAAAGCGCATCTAAAATGGCTCAAGCACTGCGTCCACTGGCACTAAATTCGGGAAACGTGGTCAGTGTGGGGTTGAAGCTCTATCGCTCTCAGCTTAAGGTCTATAGCAAAATTGCGCTGATATCGACGCTTTGGTATATACTGCCGCTGCTACTACTGGGAGTGCCAACTGCGATCGCAATTTTCATTCAGACCAATATTACGAATAATGGTGCGAACCCAGCTACCTTTATCGGGATTTACTCGCTGATTGCCTTGAGTTCAGTCGTGTTTGGCATTTTATGCTGGGCGCGAGCGATGTTCAATCTATCGTTGATTTCGCGCTTGGCCTTTATGGAACTGACGCAGCAGGCTGAAAGTGTTCAGTACGCCCGTCAGCGGCTCAAGCCGAAGCTGTGGAGCATTTTTGTGGTTCACATTCTGACGTTCTTCGTTCTGTCAGCCATTCAAACAGCGGTGGCAATTGTCCTTACCCCTGTCATAACCGCCATCTCGTTCGTTGCCATTGCCATTCCTTGGATCGGTATTTTTGTGTTGATTGTTGGTCAGTTCATGCCGCTACTGGCCTACTTAGTGGGGTATGCCTGCTTCTTTATTCCCGAAGTTCCGATCGCAGTCGAATCCAGTACGAATCCGGGACAGTCAGTTATTCGGAGTGGACAGCTTTCCTTTCGCTCCTTTGTCCACGTCATGCTGGTGATTGGCATCCTAGCGGTGATTTCGCTGCCGTTTTACGGCTTAGCGCTGACCCTACCGACCATCCTGTTGACGATTATTAGTAATCAAATGGCCGGATTCGAGCCAGGAGTGGCGACACCCCCCATGTATCGAGAGTTGCTGCTGGTGCTGGGTTTAGGGGCATTGCTATTCCTGGTAGTCAATCTGGTGGTGATGCCACTGTGGCAGACGGTGAAGGCAGTACTATATTATGACCTCCGCAGTCGCCATGAAGGGTTTGACTTGAGCTTAAGAGAAACTCAACCGACAGCTTAAGTGAACGGTATACAGGACAATCAGCGCTGGAAACTGCTCTACGCCCGTAAGAGGTTGCTCGCATGGATCGCTTTTTTAACCACATCAAAATTCGTACTCCCGAAAGCGTTGAACTAGAGTTTACGCTGGCCGGAATCGGCAACCGAGCGCTGGCGCTGCTGATTGATTACACGGTGCTGGGAGCCGCGATCGCAATTCTGGTTCTTCTAGCCTCACTGATTGCAGAGCAGCTAACTGATTTGGCGACGCTGCTGGGGGGTGGAACCGAGGCAATTGAACTGTGGTTGGCGGCAATTCTACTGCTGGTTTTATTTGCCGTTTTTGTCTGCTACTTTGTCTTTTTCGAGGTGACCTGGCAGGGGCAAAGTCCGGGGAAGCGGTTTGCCAAAATTCGGGTGATTCAAGAAAATGGTCGTCCGCCGGGACTGTTTCAGGCCACATTGCGATCGCTGTTGCGTCCAGTCGATGACATTTTGTTTCTGGGCTTCTTTTTGATTGTGTTGACCAAGCGGGAAAAGCGATTGGGAGATTGGCTGGCGGGCACACTGGTAGTGCAGAATGAGCAAACAGCCAGTACAAAGGGGCTACAGACTTCGCCTGCGGCGGATCAAATTGCTCGTCAGCTTTTGGAACTGGCGGATTTATCTCAGTTAACGCCTGATGATTTCTTGATCATTCGGGCCTATCTGACACGACGGACTCAGCTCAATAAAAATGCAAAGTCGCAGATTAGCCTCCAGCTCGCTCGCCAAGCCAAGCAAATCATTCAGCTTGAAACATTGCCTGCCGATATGTCTCCCGATGTTTTTCTAGAAGCAATTTATTTAGGCTATCAGCAGCAAACGGAACAGCGATAGGGTTCAAGTCAGAAAGGGATGATGGGTGTGGTGTTGGCGCGGCCTAACACCACACCCATCTGACATGTATACCACTACTGCGGTTTATTACAACTTGTGCCCTCTGCCGCTTTTCGGGGTCAGAGCTTTTTACTATAGAGGTATAAAACTCATGTTTTGTCCCTCATTTGTCCCTTACAGACCTGAAACTACTAGTCTGTCAAAGTTAAAGATGAGGGGTAGAAGAATTTTGAAAATATTGCTAAGCAATATTTTCAAAATTCTTCTACCTCTCAAAACACACTTGACAAAGCACTAGAAGAGATTACAGGTCGTCACAAAAGGTACAGAATGTGAGCGCATAGCCTTCTAGATGTCAACCTGAATCTCTACAGCGGGAGGAGGCGTGGCGATGACTGCAACCCATCATCAGCTAGTGTCACTGGATCTGCGGCGGCCTATTTGGGATCGCTTTTTTACGATTGCCCCATTGGTAGTTGTTGGAACACGAGAAGCCAACGGTGAATACGACTTGGCTCCCAAGCATCGCGTGATGCCACTGGGTGACAACAATTATCTAGGATTTGTTTGCACGCCTCGCCATCATACGTATCAAAATATTGTGCGATCGCAGGAATTCACCGTTAGTTTTTTGCATCCCAACCAAATTTTGTCGGCCAGTTTGGCTGCTACTCCAAGAGATGCAGCCGATCAGAAACCAGCGTTGGCAAACTTGCCCACTCAGCCCGCTACGGTGATCGATGGGCGACTACTCACAGATGCCGCATTGTGTTTAGAGTGTCGGCTTTTCAAAATTGTCGATGACTTTGGTCAAAACAGCCTGATTACCGGAGAGATTATCGCTGCTCAGGTCGATGAAGCCGCTCTGCGCGGCAGTGATGAGGACGATCAGGACGTGCTGTTGCGATCGCCCCTGCTCGTTTATGTGGCACCCGGACGCTACGCCCAAATTGATACGAGTTATTCCTTTCCATTTCATGTTGGTTTTCACCCATGACTGCTGCTCAAAGTCCCACTCAAACAGGGCAGATGCTTTTAGACTACTTTTACCAGCACCGTGAGGAAATGATCGAAACGGTGCAGCAGCTAGTTGGCATCGAATCTCCTTCAACCGTTCCAGTCGCTCAACACCCGCTACTCAGAGCGTTGCAGACTGCATTTGAACGGCGAGGATTGCGGACACGACGATTGGCAGGACAGCGCACGGGGGGACATCTCTTGGCGGTTTTGCCAACTCAGTCTGCTCATCAATCCGCTCATCAATCCGCTCATCAACCTGCTAACCAACGTGTCAATCTACCCCGACAGCTACTGCTAGGCCACTGCGATACGGTTTGGCCACTAGAAACGCTAACGACGACTATGCCGCTACGGCGACAGCAAGGCAAGCTCTATGGTCCGGGTGTGTATGACATGAAGGCGGGTATTGTGATGATGATATTTGCTCTAGAAGCACTGCAGGCATTGGAATTGCAGCCCACCGTTCTACCCTTAGTGTTGATTAACTCTGATGAAGAAATTGGCAGCTTTGAGTCTACGCGGCACGTGAAACGATTAGCTCAAATCTGCGATCGCACGTTTGTGTTAGAACCATCACTGGGCCACAGTGGACAGCTCAAAACCGCTCGCAAAGGCATTGGCAACTTTACCGTCGAAGTGCGGGGTCGTGCCGCTCATGCTGGCCTAGATCCAGACAAGGGCGTAAGCGCTATTTTAGAACTCTCGTTTGTCATTCAAAAGCTATTTGAACTCAATGATCCAACCGCTGGTATCACAGTCAATGTTGGCACCATTGATGGTGGTTTGCGCTCCAATGTAATCGCCCCTTCTAGCCGAGCCGAAGTTGATGTACGCGTGCTGCATCAGTCTGACATTGAGCGCGTGGAGCAGGCAATTCTCAACTTGGAACCGACGACACCAGGCACCGAACTGATCATCACAGGCCAGATCGGTCGTCCCCCTCTAGAGCGGACTCCCCGCAATCAGCAGCTTTGGCAGCTCGCTCAGCAGATGGCCACCGAGTTGGGCTTCCCGCTGGAACAAGGTACCGCTGGCGGTGGCTCAGATGGTAATACCACCAGTCTCTACACTGCTACCTTAGATGGCATGGGAGCTGTTGGCGATGGTGCCCACGCGCCTCACGAGTTTATCTATATTGACCCGCTGATCGAACGTACGGCTTTACTGACCCAGCTTTTACTCGCTCCAACGCTATCTTCCACATCCGTCGAATCCCCACTCAATTGACCCGATAGGAGGCGACTTAGGAGGCGACTATGGCCAATCGGTATGTGTTTGGCTCCCTCACGCGGATCAGCAATTTAGCGATCGCACCGTTTGCTATGCAGCCATTACCTAGAGAGCAGTGGGCAACGGGTGATTATGTCGTGGGTAAAGTCCTTGATGCTCAGCGTCGCACTGACGTAACAGAGTTAACCTGTGGGCGGATGGCGCGGTTGATGCAGGGAGACTTGATCGTCGGGGCATTTGGTGTACGCCGAGCCACCCTAGAAGCCGTGGGAGATTGGCAATCCATTCAAGGCGATGGCCAGATGGAAGACATGACTAATGCAGGATTCTTTGGTCGGATCACATCTCAATCGCTGCTGATCCCGCCGCCGCCCAAGCTGAGATATGTTGGTCACGTTCTACGCAACGGTCAGAAAGTTTGTATGACCGACTTTGTTCAGTCAGTAGAGCCACGGCCCTATACCTGTCCCACTATTATGATTATTGGCACCTCCATGTCAGCGGGCAAAACGACGGCAGCACGAGTAATTATCCACTTATTAAAGCAGATGGGGCTCCGTGTTATTGGCACTAAACTCACTGGAGCAGGTCGCTATCGGGATATTTTGTCGATGCAGGATGCTGGAGCCGATGCCGTTTTTGATTTTGTGGACGTGGGATTGCCGTCATCCGTCACGCCACCCGAAGAATTTCGGCAGTCGCTGCGACAGCTTTTATCTATGATTGTGACCGCAGCACCGGATGTGGTAGTCGCTGAGGCGGGTGCTTCTCCCTTTGAACCCTACAATGGCGCGGTTGTGCTCGACGAGATTGCCAATCAGATTTGCTTTACCGTTTTGTGTTCCTCCGATCCCTATGCGGTGATAGGCGTCAGCCAGAGTTTTGGCCTCAAGCCGGATCTGATTAGCGGCATTACGACCAACACGACCGCTGGCATTGAATTGGTCGAAAAGTTAGCCCACGTGCCAGCCCTGAGCCTGACGACTGAAGAATCAGTCAGCAAACTGCGATCGCAACTCCAGGTGACGCTGACCAATGTATTCTGACTATGGCGGCCATAATCGAGTCATCTCAGGCAACCTTCAGCTAAACGCGGCATGATATAAAGCGATAGACCTTATATCGCTAGAGACTCAATCCTGTGAAAGTTGCCTTTATCATTGACCCCATCCAGCGACTTGATCCGGGACACGACACCAGCGTGGCCCTGATGGAAGCTGCACAAGCCCTGGGGTATGACGTTTGGATTACCGAAGCGCATCTGCTGAGTATTGCCAATGGACAGGCCATTGCCGAATTGCAACCTGTCAAGCTGAAGCCTGTTCAACCAGGCGACAATCGCTGGATCGCTGACCCGGACTGGTTTAGCGTCGGCGAATATGTCCTCATGCCGCTGGACGAAATGGATGCGGTGTTCATGCGGATTGATCCGCCCGTGACGATTTCTTATCTCTACGCAACTTATATTCTGGACGCCATTGACCCAACCCAGACGCTGGTGATTAATTCACCGCACGGACTGCGCACGGCAAATGAAAAAATGTATGCCCTGCATTTCAGCGATGTGATGCCTAAAACGATCGTCAGTCGGGACAAGCGGGTAATTTTAGAGTTTGTAGAACAGCAGGGACGAGCAGTACTGAAGCCGCTGGGTGGCAAAGCAGGTGAAGGTATCCTGTTTCTGGAAGCGGGCGATCGCAACTTTAATTCCCTGATTGAGATCAGCACCGGACAGGGCAAAATCCCCGTCATGATTCAGGATTATTTGCCAGAAGCGAAAGACGGTGACAAGCGCATTATCGTCTTAGACGGTGAACCAATTGGGGCAGTGAATCGCGTCCCTACGGGCAAAGAATTTCGTGGCAATATGGCCGTGGGCGGACGAGTAGAAGCCGCAGAAGTAACGAAACGCGATCGCGAAATTTGCGCGCGATTGGCTGATTCACTGCGTAAAGATGGATTGTACTTTGTAGGTTTGGACGTGATTGGGGGATACCTAACAGAAGTAAACGTCACCAGCCCTACAGGGGTGCGCGAAATTGATCGACTCGATAATGTCCGACTGGGTCAGCAAGTCATGGAGTGGCTGGCTCAAAAACGGGCAAACGTCTAAGCATCTCGTATCGAGAAATACACCTCAACCCGATTAGGTCTCTTAGATTCAAAAAGGAACAAAGTGCTGATGGAATCAGGAGTGTAGCGGTTTGAGCCAATTTGGGATTACACATTATTGCAATTGACGACAACAAGGGAGAATGGATTATGAGTCAGCGCGATCGCAGATGGCAAATCATGAGCAGAATGAACGGCAGCATAGGGCGGCGGCGCTTTATACAATACAGTGCTTTAGCCGCTGGCACAGGCATCTTAGCTGCTTGCGCTAGTTCCAATCCAGATCAAGCTGCCGATACGGCTGACGCTGACACCACCACAGCCAATTCTGGCAACACCAGCAGCGAATTAACCGCCATCACCTTTGGCACCAACTGGTATGCCCAAGCGGAACACGGTGGGTTTTACCAGGCCGTCGCAACAGGTATTTATGAAGAATATGGCCTCGATGTCACGATCAAGATGGGGGGTCCCCAGGTCAACGGTACGCAGTTGCTGATGGGTGGAGCCGTCGATTTCTTCATGGGCTATTCCTCTGACGCCATCAAGGCTGTGGCTGAAGGCATCCCTAAAGTGACTGTGGCAGCCATGTTTCAAAAAGACCCGCAGATCTTAGTGGCTCATCCCGATACCGCTCAAACCCTGGCCGATCTAAAAGGACGCCCGATTTATATTTCTTCAGCGGCGAATACCACCTACTGGCCCTTCCTCAAAGCCAAGTATGGCTTCACTGACGACATGAAGCGCCCCTACAACTTCAACATGGGCCCGTTTCTGGCGGATAAACAAGCGGCACAACAGGGATATCTCAGTTCAGAACCCCGTCTGATCAAAGAGGAAGGAGGCTTTGAACCCGTAGTCTTCCTGCTGGCCGACAACGGCTACGAGCCCTATTCCACGACGGTTGAAACCCGGCGAGAAATTGTCGAAAATGATCCGGATCTGGTGCAGCGATTTGTCGATGCCTCGATCAAAGGCTGGTACAGCTATCTAGAAGATCCGGCTCCAGCCAATGAGCTGATTAAACAGGACAATCCGGAAATGACCGACGAACAAATGGCTTACGGCCTAGAAAAAATGAAGGAGTACGGCATCGTCATTTCTGGCGAAGCGGAAACCGATGGCATTGGGGCAATGACCGATGCTCGCTGGCAGTCCTTCTTTGCAACCATGTCCGAGGCGGGTGTCTTTGATCCTAGTGTGGACTACACTCAGGCTTACACGCTGGATTTTGTTAATAAAGGAGTGGAGGCTTATCAGTCTTAGCCGGTTTCGTCGTCAGGATCGTTGTTTTTACCTTTAACCGCCATGACTCTCTCACCTGCAATTCAGCTTCATCAGGTCAGCAAGACCTACAGCAACGGTACGGTTGCCCTCCAGGGAGTCGATTTGGCCATTCAGCCCTCTGAATTTGTCAGTCTCGTCGGGCCGTCGGGCTGCGGTAAGAGTACGGTGTTACGGATCATGGCGGGGTTGGGACAACATTCTGCGGGCTGGTTGGAGTGGCAGGAAGATCCATCGGTGCAGAACCTGGCCTTTGTCTTCCAGGAAGCGGCGTTGATGCCTTGGGCAACAGTGGTGGACAATGTCCACCTGCCGCTTAAGCTGATGGGTCGATCGCTGCGGCAGTCGCGAGCGGCGATTCAGGAAGCACTCAATATGGTGCATTTGGAGGGGTTTGAACAGGCCTATCCCCGTGAGCTATCGGGCGGGATGAAAATGCGGGTTTCGATTGCGCGAGCGCTGGTGACCAAGCCGCAAATTTTGCTGATGGATGAACCCTTTGGCGCTCTGGATGAGATGACCCGCAGCAAGCTGAATGACGAAATCCTGCGGCTGTGGAATGAAAAGCGCTGGACAGTAGTATTCGTGACCCACAATATTTATGAGGCGGTTTATTTGTCGAATCGCGTGGTGGTGATGGCGGCACGTCCGGGTCGAGTAGTGGCTGATGTGCCGATTGAGGAACCCTATCCTCGCAGTGACGATTTCCGCATGTCGCCACGGTTCAATCAGTACTGTCGCGAAATTTCAGCGCGGCTTTCGGAAGGTACATCAATGCCCCATATGGTGACAAACTGACATGGCGCTGCACAACCCAATCAACCCCCCCCTCAAACGTCTAAAGCTCAAGCGGTTGCTGACTCCAGAGGTGATTGCACCGTTTGTCGTTGGCGTAATTATGCTGCTGATTTGGGATTTGGCAGTGCGGATCTTCAGTCTGCCGCCCTATTTGTTGCCGGGGCCGCTGCTCGTGCTGCAAACGCTGATTGCAGAGTGGGGCGACTTGTTTGCGGCCCTGCTCGTCACCATCAAAATTACGCTAGTCGCATTCCTGGCGGCAGTCGTGTCTGGTTTGCTGATTGCAATTCTGTTTGCCCAAAGTAAGTGGATTGAGCGCAGCTTTTTTCCCTATGCCGTGGTGCTACAGACCACCCCCATTGTTGCGATCGCACCTTTGATCATTATCTGGCTGCGGAACAGCACCTTTGCCGCACTGGTGATTTGCGCCTGGATTGTGGCCCTATTTCCAATTATTTCAAATACGACGCTGGGCTTGAACAGTGCCGATCATAATTTGCTGAATCTGTTTCAGCTCTACAAATCGTCGCGCTGGCAAACGCTGCTGTATTTGCGCTTACCCAGTGCCCTGCCCTACTTTTTGGGTGCGCTGCGGATTAGTGGCGGCTTAGCCCTGATTGGTGCCGTCGTCGCTGAATTTGTGGCCGGGACGGGTGGGCAGCAGTCGGGGATTGCCTACGAAATTTTGATGTCGAGCTACAACCTGCAAATTCCCCGCATGTTTGCCGCTCTGCTGATGACAACAGTGCTGGGCGTGATTATCTTTGTGGTGTTGACAATCATTTCGGATCTGCTGCTGCGTAATTGGCACGAAAGCGCAGTTAAACGCGAGAACTAGCACTGTAAATGGGCGATCGCAAGAACGCTAGAAAGGGGGGCACCAGCCCTCCTTTCTGGTCTGAATTAAGCTTCAGTAATCAGCACATTGACCTCCTGCGTGGCCAGCAAATCGACCGACCCATTGCGGTAGCGGGTGAAGCAGAGCATCACGCTAAACAGAGACCACGGCATACCGTGTCCCACGAATTTTTCAGTTACCGCTGCCATCGCAGCCAAGCAGTGGTAATTTTTTTAACCAACGGTGTAAATCGACTGAGGCTGTACTGATCAGCCGTCTTCCGAATCACCTCTGCTTGAGTTGGGTAAGGGTGAATCACATTTGCGATCGCACCCAGCCCTAACCGCTTCTCCATTGCCAGGGTAATCTCGTTAATCATCTCGCCCGCATGACGAGCGACCACCGTTGCCCCCAGAATCCGATCCTGGTTAGCGGCCAGGTGGATTTTGGCAAAGCCGTCGGTTTCGCCGTCCGTCACGGCTCGATCCACCTCTGTCAAAGGGAGCGTAAAGGTACGTACATCTTGCCGTTCAGCTACTTCACTGGCAGGCAGGCCTACATGGGCCACTTCTGGGTCAGTGTAGGTACACCACGGCATGGTTAAACTACTCAGATTGCGGCGACCGATGCCAAACACCGCAAACAGCGCATTTTGAATCAGAATCCGGGCAGCGGCATCGGCAGCATGGGTAAACTTCCAGCTCATGCAGCAGTCACCAACCGCGTAGATGAGGGGATTACTGGTCTGCAAATAGTCATTGATGCAGATACCCTGCTTCGAGTCAGCCTTCACTCCGGCCTGCTCTAGGTTCAGCCCGTGAATGTTGGGCTGCCGCCCCACGCCAACTAAAATCTCATCCACAACAACAGTATGGCCAGTATCCCCCAGTTGGTAATCAATAACTTTCTCGTTGCCCCGCCGCTCCACGCGCTGCACCTGAGCCTCAAGCACCAGATGAATGCCCTCCTCAGTAAAGACACGCTGCATCAGGTCTGAAACATCCGGATCAGACTTCTCCAGAATGCGCGCCCCCCGCTGTAGCAGCGTCACTTGCGAACCCAGGCGATGAAACGCTTGGGCGAGTTCGCAGCCAATGTAGCCACCACCAATCACCGCTAACCGAGCAGGGCGCTCAGTTAAATTAAAAACGGTTTCATTGGTTAGGTAGCCAGCCTCCTCTAGGCTCTCAATCGGCAGTTGGACTGGACTCGACCCTGTTGCGATCGCAGCTTTTTTAAACCGTAACTGCTGATCACCGACGGTAATCGTATCAGCACCTGAAAACGCAGCTCGGCCAAAGAAAACATCTACTCTATAGTGATCTCGCAGGCAGCTAGCAGAATCGTTTTTACTAATGTCCGCTCGCACTCGCCGCAGCCGCTCCATGACTTGTGCAAAGTCCACCTGCACATCATCCGGTACCTGTACCCCGAAGCGACCCGCCCCACGCACGTCATAAACAGCCCGTGCTGAACGAATTAGAGCCTTCGAAGGGACACAGCCTACGTTTGTGCAGTCCCCACCCATTAAATGCTGTTCAATTAAAGCCGTCTTTGCCCCCAACATGGCAGCACCAGCAGCCGTGACTAGCCCAGCCGTCCCAGCCCCGATGACCACTAAGTTGTAGCGCTCCGCCGGGACAGGATTTTGCCAGTCGGAGGGGTGCAGGTTGGACACCAGCGTTTGGTTATGGGTGTCCATTGGGGGAACGGAAACGGGGTTGGGGAATACCTGAGTCACGCCTGTCCTCTAGCTTGCCGTTATAAATGATGAATTTATATGTAGTGACTCACATGTTCCCAAAGTTAGATTTATGCAGGTTCTCGGCATCAAAACTCGCGAAGTTTTTTAGTATGAAAGCAACGAAATTTCTGCTTTAATTGGCGTTTTTCCTAATTGAAATAACTTAACTTTGTGAGATCATGACTTCCCTAAACCCGCAACAAGCAAAAACTCTCGCGGCTTTTATGACAGCCCTAGAGCAGCAAGATGAACCATTGCCAACAGGGTTACAACAACAGCTCCACGCCATTGGTCAAAACTTAGAAGCCCGAATCGCTGAGCTACCAGGAATTGCGGCCAGTTTGCCGCACTTAAATCAGGCATACCAAGCAGCGCTGGCGAATACCCAAACGGATCAGGGTGGCCAGGGCGCAACACTCGTCTCCACGAATCCAGACTACAGCGACAAACTCCGCGATCGCGCTGTCCAAGTTCTCACTGATTCAGATCCCGTTCAAGCCGCTCAGCACAGCCAGCGTCGCGGTTTGGGGCAGATTGCTTCTAATCCCATTAAGCGCCTATTTGGCAGGGGCTAAGCTCTAAGGTCGTCTGAAATTCAAGGAAAAACTTTAGCGACTGGAACAGTCAGCAATGGTGTGCAGC
The DNA here is from genome assembly GCF_057732415.1 of Thainema salinarum CENA647. Classification (NCBI taxonomy): domain Bacteria; kingdom Bacillati; phylum Cyanobacteriota; class Cyanophyceae; order Leptolyngbyales; family Leptolyngbyaceae; genus Thainema; species Thainema salinarum. Next base: position 2,587,254 of record NZ_JBYJZJ010000022.1, on the reverse strand, counting down.
CGGATGAAATTAGTGCCCATTGGGGTACCGCTGGGAATGCCTCCCATGATCAGGATCTTGTCGCCAGCCTCCGCAATGTTGCGATCGCACAAATAGGTTTGCGCCTGGTTGACCAATTCTTCGAAGGTCGTCACCTCGTGGTCGAGCAAAATAGGCTTCACACCCCAAATTAGATTCAATCGATGATAAACATTTTCATCCGGCGTGAAAGCGACTACCGGAGCGCGGGGCCGTTCACCTGCGGCAATAATGGCGGTGTAGCCCGTCGCGGTGAATGCCGCAATACACCTGAGGTCGAGGATATCATCAATGACATTCAGTGCCTCACTCAGGGCATGGGTTTCATCGGTTAGCGCTGGGGGATTGTTAACAAACTTGAGGCCTTTCTCAACGTCGGTGGCAATCCGGGCCAGCATTTCCACAGCTTGCACCGGGTAAGCTCCCACAGCCGACTCACCCGACAGCATGACAGCATCCGTCCCATCAATAATTGCATTGGCTACGTCGCTGGCTTCAGCCCTTGTGGGTCGCGGATTGCGAATCATGCTGTCCAGCATTTGCGTAGCGGTAATCACCGGAATGCTGCGCTTATTGCAGGCACGAATAATTTGCTTTTGCAGCATCGGCACTTTTTCTGGCCGCATTTCCACACCCAAATCGCCTCGCGCCACCATCACCGCATCGCATTCATCCAGAATGGCATCTAAATTTGCGATCGCTTGTGGTTTTTCAATTTTGGCCAGCACAGGCACATCGTCTGCCCCCTTCTCCGCCATCAGCGCTTTCAAAGCCCGTATGTCTTCACCCCGCCGCACAAAACTAAGCGAAACCAAATCCACCCCTTGCGACAGGCCAAAGTCTAAATCCTGCTTGTCTTTCTCCGTCAGCGATGGCAACCGCAAGTCTAAATCGGGCAGATTCACGCCCTTACGGTTACTCAGCAAGCCACCCTGAATCACGGTGCAAATAACTTGATTGGCCTGGACTGCATCCACCTTTAGTTCCAGCAGCCCATCATCCATCAGCACCTGCATACCGGACTGTGCTTCTTCAGCCAGGTAGGGATAATCAATGGCTGCTGTATTCGGTTCCCCTTCAAATTTGTCCACAGGAACCAGCGTTAGAGTTTCCCCTTCAATCAGCTCAACGGTTTGACTGGGCAGGTGGGCAACGCGAATCTTTGGCCCCTGCAAATCCTGCATCAGGGTAATGGCCGCATTTAATTCTTTGGAAACAGAACGCAGTAGCGCGACCATCCGGGCGTGGTCATCATAGTTACCATGCGAAAAGTTGAGCCGCGCCACGCTCATGCCAGCTCTAAACATGCGACGAACAATTTCGGGAGAGCTGCTGGCGGGGCCAATCGTGGCAACAATCTTGGTGCGATGAGGCAGGAGCTTCATAAGCGAAACGTATAAATGCTTCCGCGCCTACTATAGCGAGTTCATCACAAAGCAGACTGTCGGCTGGGCGACGATAAGTAAGACTCTCCAATTCTCTTAATGGTTATTAATTTAATAGGACTTTATTGGAAATAAAGTTTTTGGGGTTGGAAATTGTTTTGTAGCGCGGCTCCGCCGCGCTACAAAACAATTTCCGATAAGGTCTGATGGTCAATTTAACCAAACCCGCCCGACGCCAGTAGTACCAGTTTTGGGAATTAACACTACAGATGAGATCCGTACCGAGTGCTGGGTGCTAAGGGATATTGAGATTCTTCCTACTCCTCCGACCCTGCTACTCTCCCACCCTCCTACCCCTATTTCCCACCCGCCACATCAATAAACGTACCAGTCGTATACGACGCATCCGCCGACAGCAACCACAGGATTGCCTTGGCGACTTCGCTGGCCTGACCGCCGCGCTTCATCGGCACAAATTCTTTAACTCGCTCCACCCGATTCGGTTCACCCCCGCTGGCGTGAATATCGGTGTAAATAAAACCGGGCCGGACTGCATTGACGCGAATCCCTTCATCGGCCACTTCTTTGGCGAGTCCAATCGTCAGGGTATCAATGGCTCCTTTGGAGGCGGCATAGTCCACATATTCTCCCGGAGAGCCTAAGCGAGACGCAACCGATGAAACATTGACAATTGCGCCACCACTGCCGCCCCGTTTGGTAGACATTCGTTTAATCGCTTCTCTGGCACACAAAAAACTGCCCGTAATATTGGCAGCAAAAATCCGGTTTAGTCGCGCCGCATCGATCTCTTCAACCCGAATTTGCTGTTCCAAAATGCCCGCATTATTGACCAGAGCCGTGACCGTTCCCAACTGTTTATCTACGGTTTCAAATAGGCGCATTACATCAGTTTCAGCCGCTACATCAGCCGCGATCGCAATTGCTTTGCCGCCCATCTGTTGAATGGAATTAACAACACGATTGGCTGCTTCCTGATTACGGAGATAGTTCACACAAACCGCATATCCTTGCTCAGCCGCTAGATAAGCCGTAGCTGCACCAATGCCGCGACTTCCGCCTGTAACAATTAGGACTTTATCCATTCGTCATAATACCTTCAGGCTCTTAGTTTGATGTAGAGAAGATGTTTGCCGGACAACAAGCATTGCGAACAAGTATCAGCCAAGGCTTTCAGTAAGTAGATAAATCCCTTGATCGAATCATCTTCATATCGTTGACTGAGAGAAATTTTTTCAAACAGTTTGATGTACTGCTCAGGGGTGAGCTGACGGCGATCGCGATAGATTGAGCCAGCACATTGAAGAAACTCAATATCGCTTGTTTCCTGATAGTGCTGCGGCAAGTTTTTAAATCCTGCCAAAGTTTCTGCTTTGACAACATCTAACGAGACTTGTGCTGATTTGATATCTCTCGGTTCAAGATAGGCAACTTCTGACTGCAAAAAATCGAGGCCGCTTTCCTGATAGTGTTCGCAAATGTAGCGAATGACGTATAGGTAATACCAATTTGTGGAAAACGACTGTCGTAGCGTACCGTTGTCATCCCAAGTTTTTAATTCTTCAAACGCGAAACCTGATAAGGCTGCATTCGGATCCTGAATATCTGCTAAGCCTGGATCAGGTTCAACAGGCATAAATAAAATTGGCGTTCCGGATGTCATAAGATGGTTTACTTCTGAGCCTGAACTACCTGTAAACTGCCGCCCGCATGTAGATCTGAGCGAGTAATTTTAAATCCTACCTGTTCTAAAAGTTGCGGCAAATTGCTGTTAATTAGCTTCCAGGCCGTTTCCGTTTCAAATAGCCACATGAATGTTGCTAACCCAGGCCAGAAAATTGGATTGGTCGGCTTGTGCAGGTCAATCAGCGCAAAATATCCGCCCGGACGCAGCACTCGATAGACTTCCCGCAGAATTTGCTGGAGCTGATCTGGCTGCATTTCGTGCAGCGCAACGCTGGTATGCACCACGTCAAACTCCTGATCAGCAAAGGGCAAATCCTCTGCCCAGCCTTCCACATAGTTCGCTGCGGGCACATTGTGCTGAGCCCGCTGAATCGATTTCGGGGACGCATCGAGACCCGTAACCTGTTGCGATCGCATCACCAAAAACTGAGTGGTTTGTCCACTGCCGCAGCAGAGGTCTAGCACCTTCGTTTCGGCCTCAATCGGTAACTCGCGTAACGCCAACTGCCGAAATCGGGCTTCTCCACCAACGCTGAGAGCCGACAAGCGAGAAATCCCGTCATAGAGCCATTGATAGCGATAGCTTAAATCGCGCAGGATAGTTGCCATAGGGGTAGACCAGTCGGTTTGATTTAGAATGGTAAATCTGAGTAAAACAGTACACCGTTGAGCCATGATTGTCGTTGCGGCGTTTTATAAATTTGTCCATCTGCCTGATTTTGCCGATCAACAGCAGCGGATCCAGACCCTATGTTGCGATCGCAACATTCGCGGCACAATTCTGCTGGCGGAAGAAGGGATCAACGGCACGATTGCGGGTACTCGCGCCGATATTGACGCTGTATTTGATACGCTGCGACAGGATTCACGGCTCGCTGATCTCTCACCACAGGAGTCTTATAGCGATGAGCAGCCGTTTGGCCGGATGAAAGTGAAGCTTAAGTCTGAGATTGTCACGCTGGGTAAGCCGGATATCAATCCAACCTGCCAGGTTGGTGAATACGTTGATCCGCAGGAGTGGAACCAGCTAATTACCAGTCCAGATACGCTGGTGATCGACACGCGCAACGAGTTTGAAGTCCGCATGGGCACGTTCAAAGGAGCGCAAAATCCAAATACAAAATCGTTTCGCCAGTTTCCCGACTATGTGCAGCAGTCTCTTAAGCCAAATAGCGATCGCAAAGTGGCCATGTTCTGCACGGGCGGCATTCGCTGCGAGAAGGCCACGGCCTATTTACTTAGTCAAGGATTTGAAGAGGTCTACCACCTGAAAGGCGGCATCCTGCGCTATTTAGAAGAAGTGCCACCGGAAGAAAGCCTGTGGGAAGGTGACTGTTTCGTTTTTGACGAACGAATTGCTGTTACCCACGGCTTGGCTCCAGTACCCGACTATGAGTTCTGCGAAATCTGTGGCAATCCCCTGAATGAGCACGATAAAGCCTCACCTGACTTTGAGGTTGGTGTGAAGTGTCCTTACTGTCCACGTGGTTAGCTAGTCATGGTGTGTAAGAAGTGAGGAGCAGGGGAGCAAGGGAGAATCAGGAGCAAGGGGGAAAGGGAGCTTTATTGTTAGCGTTTGAGTTTGGGGGGAATGAGTATGAGCGGGAGACGTTCTTGCTAGCTATTTTATTTGGTTTGCGAAATGGGTATGTCAAATAGATTGTGTCAAAGGTAAAAACTCAAGTTGGAAAGCGATCGCTGAATTCAATCGCGAAGCGGTTGAGAGCGGGTTTCCAGTCGCGAATGGGCATGGTCCACTTTTTGGCAATATTTTGAATTGCCAAGTAGATAACTTTTAGGGCAGATTCATCGGTTGGAAAAGCTCGGTGGTTTTTAATCACCTTTCTAAGAGTCATATTCATCGATTCAATCGCATTGGTCGTATAGATTGCTTTACGAATCTCCGGTGAAAAAGCAAAGAAGGGAATAATCCGCTGCCAATGATGAAGCCAAGACCTGCTAATGGTTGGATATTGCTGGTCCCACTGCTCGGCAAACTCAACTAAGCGCTGCTCTGCTTCAGTCTCAGTGCTGGCCGTGTAAATCAGCTTGAGGTCTGCTGCAACCGCCTTACGGTCTTTGTAGGACACATAGCGGAGTGAATTTCGTACCATGTGAACAATGCACAACTGCACCTGGGTTTGAGCAAAGACCGCTTCAATGGCATCGGGAAAGCCAGTGAGGCCATCACAGCAAGCGATGAAGATGTCTTTGAGACCCCTATTTTGCAGCTCTGTGAGCACTTGAAGCCAAAATTTGGCAGACTCGTTCTGGGTCATCCACATCCCCAAGAGTTCTTTGGTGCCAGACAAGTTAACCCCAAGCGCCAAGTGAATCGCTTTGTTGATCACCCGCCCGTCTTGTCTGACTTTGACCACGATGGCATCAAAATAGACGATGGGATAAACCGGGTCGAGCGCGCGATTTTGCCAAATTTTACGCTCCGTTTCAACCGCATCCGTGACGTTCGAGATCAGCCCGGCTGAGACCTCAACGCCATACAGGTCTTGCAGTTGAGCCTGAATGTCACGGGTACTCATGCCCCTGGCATAGAGGGACAAGATCTTGTCATCAAAGCCCTCGAAGCGGGTCTGCCCCTTCTTGACGATGATGGGTTCAAACTCACTGTTGCGGTCACGGGGAACATTGATTTGAGCTTCTCCAAACTCCCCTTTGATGGTCTTCTTGCTGTGGCCGTTGCGGCGGTTACGAGTTGGCTTGACGTCGCTTTCAGGCTCCGCCTGTTGCTCGTCCAGATGGGTTTTCATTTCCGCATTCAAGCAGCGTTCCACCAAAGCCGCCGTGAGCTGCTTAAGAATCCCTCCATCCCCCAGCAGGTCTTCGGGATTCTGATAGCCTTTAAGCAATTCATCCAGGAGTTCAGGTCGAAAAGTCATAGTACGAGTCTCTTAGGTTCAATAGTTCATTAGATCTCATCTCTGACCTTTGACACAATCTAATTTACAATCCCTGCGAAATGAGGCTTATGCCCCTCCTGATCCCCTGCTCCCTTTCTCCCCTACTCCCTTTCTCCCCTACTCCCTTTCTCCCCGCTCCCCAAACTCTACCCTCTAGCACGTCACCCTCTCTCTTGCGATAGGCAGCAGCTAGGGACAATTTTTTTACGATCTGGGAATTGATTGGACAGTCATTTTCCCTATGCAAACTTACGATGTCGTCATTATTGGCGCGGGTCATAACGGCCTAGTCTGCGCAGCGTATCTGCTTAAAGCAGGATATAAAGTTTTGCTGCTCGAAAAACGTTCCATTCCAGGTGGTGCAGCAACTACTGAGGAAGCATTACCCGAAGAAGCCCCTGGCTTTAAGTTCAATCTGTGCGCTATTGATCACGAATTTATCCATCTTGGCCCAGTGGTAAAAGAACTGGAGTTGGAGAAGTACGGTCTAGAGTATCTCTTCTGCGATCCAGTGGTCTTTTGTCCCCATCCCGATGGCAAGTATTTCCTAGGTCATCGCTCTCTAGAGAAAACCTGTGCTGAAATTGCTCGCTATAGCGATCGCGATGCTCAAAAATATCGCGAGTATATGCAATTTTGGGATCGGTTGATTCAGGCGATTACTCCCATTTTCAATGCGCCGCCCAAGTCCATTGTGGATATGGCGGGCAACTATGGCCTGCACAATATCCAGGATTTGTTGTCAGTACTGGGCGGGATCGATCAATCATTGGACTTGGTGCGTACGATGCTGACCAGTCCCAAAGATTCACTCAATGAGTGGTTTGATTCTGAATTTCTTAAAGCGCCGTTAGCTCGGCTCGCGTCTGAACTTGGCGCGACTCCGTCTCAGAAAACGCTGGCCATCGGCGGCATGATGATGGCGCTGCGACACAATCCCGGTATGGCCCGCCCTCGTGGCGGTACAGGGGCATTAACGGATGCTCTCGTTCGCTTAGTCAAAGCAGAAGGCGGCACCATTCTCTGCGACCAGACGGTAGAGAAAGTGCTGATTGACGATAAGGGTCGAGCCATTGGTGTTCGGGTGCTCAATGGTGAAGAGTACCGGGCCAAGCATGGCGTGATCTCGAATATCGACGTGCAGCGGCTGTTCTTACAGATGCTCGATCCGGCTGATGTAGATGCGATCGCACCTAAACTAGGCGAACGAGTTGAACGGCGGATCGTCAACAACAACGATGGCATCGTGAAAATTGACTGCGCCCTCTCCGAAGCACCCCGCTTTGAAAATTACAACCATCGCGACGAATATCTAATCGGTTCAGTCCTGATCGCCGATTCGATGCACCAGATTGAAATGGCCCACAGCCTGCCGGAAATGGGTCAAATTCCGGATGACGATCCCTCAATCTATGTCGTTGTGCCAACCATGCTCGATCCGTCAATGGCTCCCGATGGTCAACATACGCTGTGGATCGAGTTTTTTGCTCCCTATCAAATTCACGGAGCAGAAGGCACGGGCAAATACGGCACGGGCTGGACGGATGAGCTGAAAAACAAAGTTGCCGATCGGGTGATCGACAAGCTAGCAGATTATGCGCCCAATGTAAAAAACGCCATCATCGCTCGGCGAGTAGAAAGCCCAGCCGACCTGACTGAACGGCTAGGCGTCTACAAGGGTAACCACTATCACATTGATATGACGCTAGATCAAATGGTCTTTTTCCGACCCCTGCCCGAAATCGCTAATTACAAAACCCCGATTGAGGGACTCTTTCTCACAGGGGCAGGAACCCATCCCGGTGGCGCAATTTCCGGAATGCCCGGTCGCAACTGTGCCCGCGTCTTTCTAAAGCGCCAAGAACCCATCAAGCAAAACGTCAAAGAAGTCGGCGACTGGCTACAGTCGATCATGAAGTCATCGGTCTAGTCTGCGTATAAGAACCCAATTTATTTTTTGTGAAACGTTTGCTCCGCAAACGTTTCACAAAAAATAAATCATGGGTTTTCAACCAGACTTGGTATAAACCTGAGTTACTGTGCCTGAGGAGGCAATTATGGCCAATACTGAGTTTCGGCAAGAACCCGATAGAACGAGAGTTCCATATCCTAATCTGCCGCCCATCATTGAAAGTCGAGAGACCGAATATCGCGGTACTGGCGTGACCAGCTCCGTAAATATATTGGGTCATCCCATTCATCCCATTATCGTAATTTTTCCAGTTGCCTTTCTCAGTGGCGCAGCAGGCACGGATTTAGGTTACTGGCTGACGCAAGATCCGTTTTGGGTGCGCGCCTCTATGTGGCTGATTGGTCTAGGCGCATTGGCTGGCATCTTAGCCGGTCTGATTGGAATGGTGGACTTTGTCCGTATTCCTCGTGTCCGCCACCGTACAGCAGGTTGGGCGCACATGGCTGCTAATATTGCAGCGCTAGTGCTGTCGCTAATCAACTTTGGTTTACGGCTAAACAATCCCGCAGAATCGATTCTCCCCGGTGGACTAACGCTGTCTCTAATTGTGGCGGGCTTGCTGCTGGTTGGCGGCTGGTTTGGCGGCGAACTAACGTTTCGGCATAAAGTGGGCGTGATTGGCCCAAGTGAAACAAAAGTCTCTTCATAGGATTTTGTATTCCTAAAGCATGAGGCCGTCGCAATGCGACGGCCTCATGCTTTTAGTTCTGATTTGGATTAGGCGACATCTTTTCGCTGGACAGCCCAAAAAATACCAGCGCTGCCGGGCGCTCTAAGCTGACAGGCCGGACACTCACAGGTGGCTCCTCCATCAACAATCTTGAGATATTGAATTTCGGCGTGGATCGAGGCTTCGCTAACTGGCAGACCCAGCATTTTCTTAATATGAGATTCTAGCGGGCGACAAGCTCGCCTTGCGTAGCTCTGATCTCCTCGTTGGGAGTAAATGATGTAATCTGAAAGCCAGTTGTTGTTCATGTGAGGCACATTCTTAGGCGACTTCGCATCCTCCCAAGGGTCAACCAAACTATGCCTTGAGACAGATGTAAAGTAATAATGCCCTAAAACATATGGTTTTGTTACATCGGATTTAACCAAAATTTAATTTTATCCGAAGGAAAGTCGCAGTTAGCTCAAAAGACTTGTAACGTTTTTGTGACTCGCGAGGCCGTGCCACAAAAACGTCCTCACCAGTATGACTATGGTCAAGAAATAGAAGAAGCGCCCTTAAAGGGCGCTTCTATGCAGGTGATGAGCGTACTACTTTTTATTGGAATGGAATTAGATTAACCGAACCGACCGCTGACATAGTTGCGGGTCGATTCCTCACGCGGCTGCTGGAAAATCTGCTCGGTAGGGCCATATTCGACCAAATAACCACTCCGCTTGCCCTCGTCTGTGGCCTCGGCATTGAAAAAAGCTGTCACATCTGCAACGCGGGTGGCCTGCTGCATGTTGTGCGTCACAATGATGATCGTGTACTCCTGCTTCAGCTCAGCAATTAAATCTTCAATTTTCAGCGTCGAAATTGGGTCAAGCGACGAACAGGGTTCATCCATCAGCACCACATCGGGTTCAACTGAAATGGCTCTGGCAATGCATAAGCGCTGCTGCTGTCCGCCGGAAAGAGACAGACCGTTTTCACCTAGCTTGTCTTTCACCTCGTCCCAGAGCGCGGCCTGTCGAAGTGATTTCTCAACCAGTTCATCCATGTCAACCTTTTTGCCTGTTACGCGTGAACCGTAGGCGATGTTATTGTAAATCGATTTGGGAAACGGGTTGGGCTGCTGGAACACCATGCCAATCCGGCGACGTACGGCCACCGGATCGACTTTGTCGCCATAAAGATTTTGGCCGTGATAATACACGGTGCCATCGGCGTGGAAGCTGGGAATCAGGTCATTCAGCCGATTGAAGCAGCGGATTAATGTACTCTTGCCACAGCCAGAAGGGCCAATGAATGCTGTGACTTGGCGAGCTGGAATCTCCATATTCACATCGCGAACGGCGAGAAAATCGCCATAGTAAATATTGAGGTTTTGGGTGCGAAATACGGTTTCCACCTGATTGGGACGTGAGGATGGATTTTCTAGATATTCAGTAGAGTTCATGGTGCTGCTAGTAAAACAAGGTGATTGGCAAATTTAGACTGATGTTTGATTGAGCTGGACTTTGTTTTTCGGGTTGGGGCTGTTCAGGGGAGTAGGGAGTAGGGAGTAGGGAGTAGGGAGTAGGGAGTAGGGAGTAGGTAGGGGGCAAGGGAGCTGGGGGGCAGGGGAGAATGTGGTAGTTAAGAGTTCCAGAAAATTGGTATTAGTAGACGCTTCTGCGAGCGGCCCAGCGTGACAAAATGCTGGTTAATAGAACCAGTGCTACCAAGACCAGTGAGGCAGCCCAGGCTAGTTCGCGCTGATTTTCGTAGGGCACCGCTGCAAAGTTGTAAACGAGAACAGAAAGCGTCGCGATCGGTTCAAATAGGCTTTCTGTCCAGTACTGAGCGAATAGAGCGGTAAAGATCAGCGGTGCCGTTTCGCCTGCCGCTCGCGCTACGGCCAGCGTCAATCCAGTTGCGATCGCAGGTAGGGCAGCGGGTAAAACCACTCGCATGACGGTCTGAAACTTGGAGGCTCCCATGCCGACGGAGGCCCAGCGTACCTGTTTGGGCACGATTTGCAGCGACTCATCGGTGGTGCGGACAATGATTGGCAGCATTAGTACTGCTAGTGCCGCTCCACCTGCGATCGCAGAATAGCCAAACACGGGGACAACCAGCAGACTGTAGACCAGCACCCCAGCTAGAATTGACGGTACGCCGCTGAGTACGTTGGTTGCAAAGCGAATCCAGCGTACAAGATGACCTGAGCTGAACTCTGCTAGATAAATGGCAGCCATCACACCTAAAGGGACGCTGATCAAAGCCCCAATGCCGACTACCATCAGCGTTCCAACGAAGGCATTGGCAAAGCCTCCTTCGCCCGCAAAGGGAGGTGGCGGTAGCTGGGTAAACGCGTCTACGTCTAAACGACTGATGCCTTGCACTAAAACATAGGCAATGACCAGAAACAGTGGGATGAGTGCAATGACGAGACACAGTCCTGATAGAACCGTCCAGGCTGCTTCCGCAAAGGTTTCTCGCGGTTTACCCGTTTTGAAAATGCCGTATTCATCTGACCGTGCGGCACGATGGTTATTTGACTGAACATTAGATGACATAAGCGTTTGATTCCTGTTGCTAGTACGGCTTCACCTTACGAATGATCAATTCAGCTAGAACATTGACAATCAGCGTCATCAAAAACAGGACGAGCGCCGCATACATCAAGGCCGCTACCTGTAGTCCACTAGCTTCTGCAAACTGATTGGCGAGTAGGGAAGCAATGGTGTTGCCCGGAGCCAGAATAGAAAAATTGAGGTTGTTGGAATTACCAACCAGCAGCGTTACGGCCATCGTTTCACCTAAGGCCCGTCCGAGTGCCAGCATGGTGCCACCGACAATTCCAGAGAAAGCGGCTGGAATGAGTACCCGAAAGATGGTTGTCCAGCGAGTTGCCCCTAGTCCGAGAGAAGCCTGTCGCAAATTCGGCGGCAAAGAGGCCAAGGAATCACGTGAAATTGCCGTCACAATCGGCAAAATCATGATTACCAAAATGATGCCTGCTGGAAATAATCCAGGGCCAATATAGGGCGTTTGAAATAAGAAGAACCAGCCAAAGTTATCGTGTAGCCAAGCACCAATTGGATCGAGAAACGGAATCAGCACATAAATGCCCCACAAACCGTAGACAATGCTTGGAATTGCAGCTAGTAATTCCACCATAAAAACCAGCGGCGCACGAACTTTGGGCGGTATAAAATCTTCGCTAAGAAAAATAGCTGTACCGACTCCCAGGGGCACTGCAAATAAAAGCGCAATCAAGGAACTCATCAACGTTCCATAGATCATGGGTAGCGCCCCATATTCGCTGTTCACTGGGTCCCAATCGCTGGTGTATAAGAAGCGGACACCATATTCCTGAATAGCAGGCCAAGCATCAATTGCTGTTTGAACGCCAATTAAAACCAGAATGCCTGCAATTGCGATCGCAAATAGACGCGTCGCCAAAATGAAGCCGCGATCGATCCAAACGGATTGATCGGAGCGAGGAGGAATTGCTGTTTGTGATCGTTGTATGTGTCCTGCCATTTGCTTGTCGTAGTTGTTGCCATCTGTGTGTGCTCGTGCGCTCGTGCGATGCGATCTGCAACCTGAAAATTTGGTGATGATGTGCTGGGTTTTAAAGCTTGGGTGCGCGATCGCGTAGTCAGAGAATTTCAGCCAAATATCATTGGCTCAGCATTAATAATTCAAAAAATCAAAACTTAAAAATTTCCAAATTCAAAAATTTCGAAATCAACGATTCGAAAGAAGTTGCCTAAACACAAACGACAATAAAGGAATTAAGTAAAGAAGAAATTAACAAGCATTCAATATCTATCGATAGGTAGAAGTAATCTCACAGATAAATGACAGTGCTAAATGCAGTTCTAGTAATCAAATCGCATTCAAATTGGCAGGATATAGTAGCTATGGCGTTGATGAATTAGTTTCTAGGTGCTGACGGTAATTAACATAGAATTATTACCGTATGCTTTAGCAAATGATTGATTACCTGCTTTAATCTTGTAACTCACGTTGGATATTTCAAGCTGCTTTATTCAAAGCGAATTTGGACTTGCATAACTGTATATGGACATTCATTCAAAGCTGTTTTGATGTCTTTGCTACAAAAAATGCTGATTTTGCATTTATTCAGCTCATGGATCACTTGACCAACAAATTAAGCTATAAAATTATTGATTAATTAATTTGATTAGTAAATTCATCTAATTTCCAACCTCAGCAGGTTTCGACGAGAATTTGCTGTCTACTCAATATCCATCGAAAGAAGTAGAGAGCAGTATATGAATTTCAAGAATCTTGATTTAGATATCGATTGCTAATGCAATATTTCTGCCGACTTTTTTATTAAACTCTTCTTTACATCAGCTCAATACTGTTTTTAGGAGACGTAGTAGAAACGGATTGAGCCCATGTCATTACTTGCTAAATTTCGTCCTCAGAAAAAAACGCTGACCACAGCGGCAACTGTTTCTTTAATTGCCGTGGGTATGGTTGCCTGTGCAAACTCAGAACCATCTGGAACTGATACAGGAGATGCAACTGATGGCAGTGAAGATGTTGCAGCAAATAGTGGCGCTACAGAAGAGGACTTCGACCTTACATTAAATGGTGCTGGAGCATCCTTCCCCGCACCGCTGTATCAAACCTGGTTTTCGCAAATCCAAAATGAGTATCCGGGACTGCAAATCAACTACCAATCCGTTGGTAGCGGTGCAGGCGTTGAGCAATATCTGGCTGGAACGGTAGATTTTGGAGCTTCTGATGCGCCCTTAACGGAAGAAGAGAGACAGCAGTTTGTCAATCAGTATGGTACTGATCCGGTGCAGGTGCCAATGACCGGCGGACTAGCTGTTTTCGCTTACAACTTAGAAGGTGTTGACGATCTTCAGCTTTCCCGAGAAGCGTACTGTGGGATCGTCACGGGTGACGTTACGACCTGGGATGCTCCAGCTATTGCCGAAGCCAATCCTGACGCGGATTTACCAAGCGAGCCAATCACCTTTGTGCATCGTTCCGACGGCAGCGGCACCACCTTCTTGTTCACCAACCACATTCAGGCCGCTTGTCCCAACTGGCAGGGTGGCGCAGCCAAGACGGTTGACTGGCCAGTTGGTGTGGGTGCCAAAGGTAACGAAGGAATTGCGGCTCAAATTCAGCAAACCGCAGGTTCCATTGGCTACGTTGAGTACACCTATGCCAGCGAAAATGATATCTCGACTGCCGCTTTAGAAAATCAGGCTGGAAACTACGTTGAGCCATCACCTGACGCAGGCGCTCAAGTGCTGGAAGGCGCTGAAGTTCCTCAAGATTTTGCGCTAGTGATTCCTGATCCAGAAGGCGATCAAGCTTACCCCATCGTTGGTCTAACCTGGATTCTGCTTTATCCTCAGTATGACTCCCAGGAAAAGGCAAACGCGGTTCAAACGATGGTGGATTGGGCTTTAAACAACGGTGGCGAAGCTGCTCAACAACTTGGTTATATTCCTTTACAAGGTGATGTAGAGGAACGGGTGAAGAGCGCTGTTGAAGAGCAAGTCAAAGTTAACTAATACTGAATCTAGCTAGAAAGAACCCAAATTATTTTTCATAGAAGTCAGGCATAGCAAGACTTCTATGAAAAATAAAAACTGGTTTCTATCAGCAGGTTTCGGATAACTCGGGTTTGGGCTGGCGATCAATTGAATCCGTCAAAGGGGTGTACGGTCAAAGATTGAACCAGCTCAACAGCGGCATCAGTTGTTGCTGATATGGCTGGTGCCGTTTCATAGCAATCCTTAAACTTGAAGCTGGGGATCAACGTCCAGATGGCATAGCTCTGCTGTTCACGGAGATGTTGATCCCTTTTTTATAGCGACTTTAATAACCACAGATAACCACAGCTATGACGAAAGCCGCATGACCCGACGGTACTGGGGTTCAACGCTGTCTTTACTAGGTGAGGAGCGCTCAACTTGCCACTGGCTCTGCTCAAACATGGCCTGCTTCAGCTGATTCACATCAATAGTTTGCACGTGCTTATTGGCAACAACTTGACGGCCATTAACCCAGACCGAATCAACAACCTGACGCGGACTACCCATGACCAGGAGGCCAATCGGATCAGTACGCGGCAGCAGCGATAGATCGGTCAAATCGTACAAAACGAAATCAGCCTGTTGTCCAACTTCTAGTAAACCCCGATCGTGAGCCTGGTCTAAACCTTTCGCGCCACCGAGGGACGCCATTTGAATGGCTTCGCGGGGTTTAATCCACTGACGGTATTCAAAGTCAGTCGTGTTGTGGATCATGGTGCCGACTTTGATCACTTCCAGCAGATCTTGACCGTCACTGCTGGCCGTGCCGTCGCAGCCGAAGGTAACGTTGACGCCAGCCTGACGGTATTTCAGCACGGGCGCAATGCCGCTGCCTAACCGTAGATTGCTCAAAGGGTTATGAACTGCCGTCGATTGGGTGGCCGCCATAATCTCAATATCGTTATCATTCAGCCAGACGCAATGGGCGAGAGATGTGCGTGGCCCCAAAAAACCGATGTTTTTCAGGTATTCAACAGCGCTACAGCCATATTTCTCATAGGCCAGCATTTGCTGCGCTTTGGTTTCCAGCAGATGGGCATGGCGGCGCAGGTCGTAGCGATCGCTAAGTTCAATGCAGCCCTTAAACAGCTCATCTGAACAAAGCTGTGTACCCGTCGGAGCCACCATGATGTGAATGTCATCCTCTGGCGCATGGAAACGCGCGATCGCATCTTGCATCATGGCCAGCACCTCTTGAGTGGACTGCTCAAACGGTGCGTGGGTTTGGGGCGTATCACCCGAGGGAATGCCCCGCGTCAGGGTTTCATCTTGGATCAGGGGGCCAACGAAGGCGCGAATGCCGACTTCGCGATAGGCGCGGACGGCAGCTTCAATCGTGGCGATTTCCTGACCGGGAATCAGCACCAAGTGATCCACAACGGTTGTGCCACCCGACAGTAGGGTTTCCACAGCGGTACCCAGGGCGCTGAGATAAATTTGCTCTGGGTCAAGCGGCGCAAAATCGTAGAGTTCTGCCAGCCAGAGTTCTAGCGGTAGCGGCCCAATCAGTCCCCGCTGCCACATTTCGGATGAGTGGGTGTGGGCGTTGACAAAGCCCGGTAATACAAGCTTGTTGGTGGCGTCAATGACTGTACCAAGCGGCTGGAGTTGGGGTGCGATCGCAGCAATACGACCCTGGGCGATCTGAATATCTGTCGTGTCGTAGCCGTCATCAACGGCAATTAATACGTTCTGAATGGTATAGTCCACAAACCTGTTCCCTTACGATATCGAACCTGCATCAAACCTGAACCTGTCCTGTTCAAGCTTGCCCAAACTCAGAAGTGGAATTTGAATTCTTTATAGTCTGCCATCAAGTCTAATGTCCTTAGGGTATTCCATGAACTTTTTGGGAATGCATATAGCCCATTCGTCTTTCACAAGCCTGATTTTGAAGCGTTGGAAACCTAATTTGGCGGAAAAATTGCTATTAAGCCGCTGAATCTGTCTATATTGTTATTTTCCTTGAATTTTCGTGCTTATACAGCGTCTTTCTTATTTAAGGATTCACTACCCTTCTGGTTGCTTATACATTGACTCAAGACAATCGTAGACGTTGGTATTTTCAATACCTAAATCTCAGCCGCCTATCCTCCATTTGGGCGATACCCCTTATTCTCAGTAAGACACTATTTAAGGTTTGACAGCGGTTCTATGTTTCGACACGTCAATTTGCCACAGGATGTTCTACCAGCGGTTGCGCCCTATTCCCATGCGGTACGGGCAGGGGATTTTTTGTTTGTCACGGGGCAGCTCGCAGAAGATCCGAAGACGGGACAGGTCGTGCGCGGCCCAATTGAAGACCAGACTCGTCGGGTAATGGAGAATTTGAAGCTGGTATTGGAGCACGAGCAGACGAGCTTTGCCAAGGTGGTGATGGCGCGAGTGTTTGTCACCGACTTTCGGTTCTTTGAGACGGTGAATGAAATTTATCAGTCTTACTTCGAGGCCGGACAATATCCAGGGCGAACGGCTATCGGTGTAACTGCACTGGCAGGCTTTGGTGATGTAGAGATTGATTTGGTCGTCTATTGCGGCGATTAACTTAGAACCTATCCGAAAACCGATGTTGTTCGAGAGATGAGTGCTTAAGGTGAAGGTGTCGCCATAGGAGCAGTCCCAGATGTCTACCGTGACGCCTCCTCGTTCAACCGTCGAAATTGACCCTCGTTATCGGGTGCCCGATGAGCTGTGGGAGCGCCTGCATCCTCTGATTCCAGAGGAGCCACCCAAGCCTAAGGGAGGCCGCCCTCGCATGGATGATCGCCAAGCCTTAGATGCGATCTTTTACATCCTTTGCACCGGCTGTCAGTGGAATGCGTTGCCTCGGTGTTTAGGGGCCTCCAGTACGGTGCATGACCGCTTTCAAGAGTGGCAAACCAACGGCACGTTTGCTCGCTTTTGGCAGGCGGGATTGATGGAGTATGCCCGCACTCAAGGAGTGGACTGGCATTGGCAATCGATGGATGGTGCGATGGTCAAAGCACCACTGGGGGGAAAAAAAGACAGGCCCCAACCCGACTGACCGTGGCAAGTTGGGCACCAAGCGCTCGGTTTTAACCGATGGCAACGGCATCCCACTGGCCTTTGTGCTCGCACCCGCTAATCGGCATGACATGAAACTTGTTGAGGTAACTTTAGAGGCTCAACCGCTGGTGCCACCGGATGTGGAGGACGAGGAATCAAGACATCTCTGTCTGGATCGCGGCTACGACTATCACCCGGTGCGCCAGATTCTCAAGCAGTGGGGCTATCAAGGGCATATTCCGCCTCAAAACGAGGGTGACCTAGTGATTCACGACATTCCCAACTATCGGGCCAGACGGTGGGTGGTCGAACGGACTCATTCGTGGATGAATCGGTTTCGCCGTCTGTTGATCCGCTGGGAGAAGAAGCCCGAAAACTATCTGGCGTTCTTACAACTTGCCAGTGCGGTCATCACATTTCGCTCATCTGAGGTTTTCGGATAGGCTCTTACTGTAGGTTGAACTGAGTGACAACGAAACCCAACAAGCTCTGTAAACGTTGGGTTTCGCGTTGCTCAACCCAACCTACAAAAATTATTTCTAATTCAGCAAATCACCATGACACTTAAACCCCTTGGGACACCTCCCAATGCCTGGTATGTCGATGAGCACACCGCTGATCTGACCCGTCCGCCGCTGCCACCGCGTCCGATTGTGGTGCCAACGGATACGAAAACCCTGAAGCTGGACTTGGCCAAAGTTGCGATCGCAATTATTGATATGCAGAACGACTTTTGCCATCCGGACGGCTGGCTAGCGCATATCGGCGTAGACGTGATGCCTGCTCGTAAGCCGATTGAGCCGATTCAACGCTTTCTGCCTGCGATGCGGCAGGCGGATGTGCCTGTGATCTGGATTAACTGGGGCAATCGGCCCGATTTGCTGAATATCAGTGCCGGACTGCGTCACGTTTACAATCCCACGGGAGCAGGCGTCGGTTTGGGCGATCCGCTACCCAAAAATCAGGCTCCGGTGCTGACCAAAGATAGCTGGGCGGCAGCGGTGGTGGATGAGCTGGAGCAAGCGCCCACGGATATCAAAGTCGATAAGTACCGGATGAGTGGCTTTTGGGATACGCCACTGGACAGCATATTGAAGAATCTGGGCAAAACGACGATTCTGTTTGGCGGTGTGAATGCCGATCAGTGCGTGATGGCGACGCTTCAGGATGCCAATTTTCTGGGTTACGACTGCATTCTGCTGCGGGACTGCTCGGCCACAACCTCCCCGGACTACTGCTGGCAAGCGACGATTTACAACGTCAATCAGTGTTTTGGTTTTGTAACCGATTCCACCGCAATCCTGGACGCACTTCAAGATACTTAATAGCAGAGCGGCTAATCCCGGCCAACAATAAACCAAAGCCTAAGAGTAGCGGTATTGCTGCGATTAGGCGTTATACCAAGTCTGTATATAAGAACCCAATTTATTTTTTGTGAAACGTTTGCTCCGCCAACGTTTCACAAAAAATAAATTATGGGTTTTCTAATCAGACTTGATATTAGGTTCGAATCTGCACCCTTATTCGCAGAGAGGTATCCCATGATGGAGTCCGATCAGTGCGTCATTCCCATTTTCAAAACGCCGCGAGATTATCAGGCGTTTCGCATTAGTTCAAACGATACGAACCGACTGGCAATTGTCTTTGATCCTACGATTGCCAATATGTCGCTGACCTATTGTGTAGAAATTTTTGATCCAGGCGGAAAAACGCCACCCAATCGGCATCAGCTCGCTGTAGAAATGTTTTTCATCCTCAAAGGCGAAGGGATCGCCACCTGTGACGGGAAATCGGTTGCAGTCCAAGCGGGCGACAGCGTTCTAGTGCCGCCCAATGGCATTCACGTTTTAGAAAACACGGGCGCAGGTCGCCTCTATGCCCTCTGCATCATGGTGCCCAATGAGGACTTTGCCGAACTGATTCGTAACGGCACCCCAGTTGAACTGGACGACGAAGACTGGGCCGTCCTGCGCCGCTCCGATACCAAAGTTCCTGCCAACGTGGGTGCGTAATACTATTTTGCCAAATCGGACTACAGATTCAGATGCTGTGGGCGTCGGGGCAGGGGGTCAATCCGTTCCATCCGTCGGGACACGGCATTGCCGTGTCCCGACCCAAAGATTTCACCTTATTTAAACGCGTTCCCTAGCAATGCTCTTCCCCGTTAAGCCCAAACAAACCCATGCCATGCAAACGCGGGATGGTGTACGCCTTGATGCCGATGTTTACGTGCCCGATACTGCCGGGGAGTTTCCCGTTTTACTCATGCGGCAACCCTACGGACGTGCGATCGCATCCACGGTTGTTTATGCTCATCCCACTTGGTACGCGGCGCATGGCTATATCGTGGTGATTCAAGACGTGCGGGGGCGGGGCACATCGGAGGGCGAGTTTCGCCTGTTTGCCCATGAGATTGACGATGGCGAAGATACGGTTAACTGGGCGGCATCGCTTCCTGGCAGCAACGGCATGGTCGGCATGTATGGTTTTTCCTATCAGGGAATGACCCAGCTTTATGCAGTGATGCGAAAACCCGCCGCATTAAAAGCTCTGGCTCCAGGGATGGTGGGCTACGACCTCTATCACGATTGGGCTTATGAGGGAGGAGCCTTTTGTCTCCAAGCCAGTCTGGGCTGGGCGATCCAACTGGCGGCGGAAACGGCGCGGTTGCAGGGAGATAGCGTCGCTTACGAGCAACTATTCAAGGCATCACGTAACTTACCGCTCACTGATCCGGTAATTGCTCGACCGCAGGTGTTAAAAGACTATGCGCCGAATTCGTTCTATCACGACTGGCTAAATCATTCCGATTCCGCTGATGATTACTGGCGCAAGCTCACCCCGGATTTGACGGGTGTTGACCTACCGATGCTGCACATTGGCGGCTGGTTTGATGCCTATCTGCGGGGCACAATTCATTTGTACAAAGAGATGGCGGCCACCTGCCAGTCGCGTCAGCAGCTTTGGGTTGGGCCTTGGAATCATATTCCCTGGGGGCGCAAAGTGGGAGCGGTTGACTTTGGCGCAGATGCGAACAATACGGTTGATACGCTACAAATCCGCTGGTTTGACCATTTCCTCAAAGGTGTCGATACAGGTCTACTCAACGAGCTGCCCGTGTCACTGTTTGAAATGGGAACGAATCAATGGCGCTCGTTTGAGGCATGGCCGAACGGTACAGCTCAAACTTGGTATTTAACGAGCGACGGCTTGGCGAGTATGTGCGATCGCAGTGGCAAACTCCAGCCAAACCCCAGTGATATCAGCCAACCGGACGTTTTCGTGCATGATCCCTGGCGACCCGTACCAGCAGTAGGTGGACACTCCTCCTTCCCCGCTGGTATGTTTGACCGCTCCAGCGTGGACTGCCGCAGCGACGTGCTGACCTACACGACAGATTGGTTAGATGAACCAGTTGCGATCGCAGGTGATATCACCGTTGAACTGTACTGCACTGCCGATGCTCCCAGCTTCGATCTCTGTGCTGTGCTGTCAGAGGTCTATCCTGATGGCCGAGTGTATAACCTGTCTCAGGGATATCTGCATATTTCTGCCCCGCAGTCTGAAGCGACTACTCGACGCATTCAGCTCCAGCCCATTTGCGCTCAGATTTCGTCGGGTCACGCTTTACGGTTAAGCATCAGCGCATCCTGTTTTCCGACTCATCCGGTCAATCCGGGCACAGGCGAAAATCCGACACAGGCACAGCAAATGGATGCCCAAATTGTTACATTAACGATCAATAGCGGTGGTGAAGCAACATCGAAAGTGGTGTTATCTATAAGCAACTAAAAAAAGCAAAAGGCCCGCGATGCGGGCCTTTCACGTCAATTATTGGTAGCTAAGTTTAGCGGCGGGGATTGCGATTTTGGTTCCGCTCATCAACTACGATTACCTCAGGATCATTGTCATGATCAAGGTCGTAGGTCTTCGTTACGTTACCTTCACGAACAGGCCGCTGATTCGCCGAAATTTCGCGACGGTCAACCTCTACCTCTTCCCGCACATAGGTATTCGACTCTGGGCGAGTATTCTCAGGCGCTTCGAAGATTTCAAATTCTTCAACATTGCGATCGCGCATGATTGACTCAGCGCGACGCACTTCGTCATCGTTACCGCTAACCATCATTAGATAGTCGCCAGCTTTGATGCGATTTTCGTAGACTTTGGCCTTCTCTTCCGGAATACCCAAGCCGATCAAAGCACCAACAATACCACCGGTTGCTGCGCCAATTCCAGCTCCAGCTAGAGTTGAACCCAGCGCGCCGATTTCTGCACCAGCAGCTAATACTGGACCAACACCAGGGATGGCCAGAACGCCAACACCAATCAGGAAGCCAGTTACACCACCTAAGATGGTACCTGTGCTGGCACCAATGCCAGCGCCTTCTTTCGCTTCATTGCCGTGAGTTTCATCACGAACCTCATCGGCTCCTTCGATGTTATCGACGTTGCGAGCCAGCAGAGACACGCGATTCATATCGTAGTTATCGTCTTTCAACCGACGAATAATATGCTCGACATCGCTTTGGTTTTTGAAGACACCAACTGCTCGCTTGTAAGAGCGATTGTTGGGAGTCATGCGGGTATCTTGTTCTCGAATAGCCATATATTTCCTCTAACTAAATGCTTTAGTGTTTGCAGTATTTGCAGGTATGTTTCATGTGAGTTGTCACATGAAATCTGCGCCATGTTGGCGTGTACAGATTCGATCGCTGCCGCTGTGGGCTAGGGCGAGATCTGTAACCAATCGACAAGCTGAACCTATTCGTCAACCGCCGAAGGATAAATTTCCTCTGCTACAATCACGGGTCGGTCGTAGCTTTCGGTGAATTCGTTAATCTGATCGGGTGTCAAACCCAGGTCGTACTGCTGCTGTAGCGCAGTCGCATCAAAGGGTTGAGCCTGTCCAGTAACGACTAACGTTTCGCCTTCCTGCACGTTGGTTCCTTCAGCCTTCAAGCTGCGGTCAACACCAACTACCAGCAGGCCAATGTCATCGACCCAGCCTTCTTCAAATAAGGAGATGGTGCTGGGAGAATAAATTCCTCGTACGTCACCTTCGATCGCAATCGTCTGATTACTGAAGAAATCAGGATTTTGCGTCAGTTGTTCGGTCGTTGGTGCTAGAGCCAGAGAATCTGCAATGATGGCAGGCTGACCTTCGTAGTCACCATAGATGGCATCGTCTAGATCCAATCCATACTGGTTTTCAACATCAACCTGAACAAACTCGGCAACCTCACCCGTTACCTGTACCGGAACTTCTTCAGT
This sequence comes from Thainema salinarum CENA647, assembly GCF_057732415.1. Classification (NCBI taxonomy): domain Bacteria; kingdom Bacillati; phylum Cyanobacteriota; class Cyanophyceae; order Leptolyngbyales; family Leptolyngbyaceae; genus Thainema; species Thainema salinarum. The sequence continues at coordinate 2,564,722 of NZ_JBYJZJ010000022.1, read as the reverse complement.
CGGTACAGCAAAGGGGGCTGTGGTCGCGTTAACCACGAGAATGGACTCGCCGCCATCGGCTTCTAGCAAAAAGCTAGAATCACCTACGGTTTCCTGTACAGCGCTTCTGACTGTAACTGTTTGGCCGATTAGGGTATCAACGTTTTCTAGACCGGTACCTTCTGTTGAATCCAGTCCGCTAGAAACATCCTCAGTCGTGACGTTGGTTTGGCCTTCGCTGATTTCCTCATTTTCCCCCACCGTATTACAAGCGGGGAGAACGAATAGTGCAGCTCCCAGTGCGATCGCACCTAAGACTGAGCGATTGCGCTGAGGCAAGTACCTCAATTTCTTATTTTGATGAGTCATAGTAATTCTTTGTTCTCCTAGAGCACTGCTTTCATCTGAGCCATCGATTAATGCTTGAGTCGCGATATCGCAATCTAGAGGCTGAATCTCGCTTAATCGATGGCGCGACCAAATGTGATTCGGTCATGTAATCAACGATTTAGCCACGATTAATTCACCACAGAATAAATGAGCTAAATTTTCCTCACTAATTTGCGATTCTGCGATTTCATTGCGACTATGGGACAAACCTTATATAGGTTCAGCGCGATTTAATTGCGCATTCAATTGCTGTGTTGGGTAAGCAATATCGGACTATATATAAGTTGAGTAAAAACCTAGAGCTGTTCATTAAGAACGCCTGTAATGCAAGCGTTTTACAACAACAGGATTTTCACTACATTTCCACTACGCAAACATGAGAATTAGCGATGGCTGTGTAAATGTAATTTTTAGTATTCAGCTATATTCACGGTATGTCGTGGCGACTGTTACTTACTCCACCAAGGGAGCGAGTTTGAACGAAAATGAACCTTACCCAAGGAGGCAGAACGCCAATCAGCAGAGCAACGGTTTAATAGGGAAATGTCTGTCGAAAATGCTTGCGAAACGGTAAACGTGGCTGAGTAGCTAAGTTGTTCGACCTACTCAATAAGACATTGACATCCTGCATCAACGACAGCGAGGTATAGCTCATTTGGTATAGCTCTTACCCGACTATGGGATGAAGGAAGTTTGCCGCCTCACACATAGACTTGGAAATAGCTCAAGGCTTTTATAGCGACAGTCGCTTCATGCCACGACAAACTGTTTTGGCAGGGCGGCAGCATTACTATGTTCAAGTGTTCAATCAAAGTTTCAAAAAAGTTCAACTTAACGTTTTTGACTTAACGTTCAGTGTTCAGACTTTGTAGACTGAACAACCTAGATTTAATGGGTTAGCGCTATATCAGCTTTGCAAATATGAAGATAAGTTTGAGGATTCGCTATGACCCAGTTTAAACATTCACAGTTGGGCAGATTCCGGAACGGTGCGATCGCACTTGTTTTGGCTAGCACAGCCGCTCTAGCCGCTTGTGGCCCTACCAATGAACCCGTGGCTGAAGACCCCGCAGTCGATCCAAACGTTACGACAGAAGAGCCCGTGGCTGAAGAGCCAGCCGAGATTGCAGAAGAATATAACGTTGCGCTAGGCGATTTAACTGGCAACGTTGAAGACTATTTAGGACAAGCCGTTTCAGTCCGAGGTGAAGCTGAAACAGCTCTGGGAGAAAGTTCCTTCTTGCTCCAAGACGATCAGCTATTTGGTGGTGAAGAAGTCGTCGTATTTAATGCCACCGGAACTCCATTCTTGCTCCCGACTGATGATGAACCTACCGAAGACGTTCAAGTCACGGGTGAAGTACGCCAGCTAGTTGTTGCTGATTTCGAGCGAGAGTACGGTCTCGATTTAGATCCACAGCTCTATACCGAGTACGAAGATCGGCCTGCACTTGTTGCAGAATCGATTGCATTTTCGCCCGACCCAGAAGAAGTCACCGAACAACCTGAACAATACTACGGACAGACGATCGCAGTTTCAGGTGAGATCGGAGAACAGTTTTCAACCAATGCCTTCCGGCTCCAAGAGGAAGGTTGGTTTGAAGGCGATGAAGTTCTCGTGATCGGAGCCTCAGTTCTGCCAACTGTTGAGGAAGGTGAAGAGGTGGTTGTTACAGGTACTTTACGGCCTTATGTGGCAGCCGAATTCGAGCGGGACTACGATTTGACTTGGGATTTGGATCTGCAGGAGCAGATTGAAGCAGAGTACACCGATCGGCCCGTACTGGTTGCTGACGAAGTTTACCCAAGTGCTCAATAGATTGCTTGGGAAATAGCCGCGCCATACCCGATTTCGAATTTGATATCGGGTGTGGTTAAAACTCAATGTCCTCCAGATAAGAAACGGTAGGACAGCGGCAGAATGCTAGCTCTTGAGCGACCACGTGCAAGTGGGCAAGCGCTTGAAGGCTGGTTCCCGTTCAATCAGATATTTACCTTATTCAAATTGGCACAGTTATACGAATTGACACAGCCACCGAAGTGAGAAGCTAAGCGAACAAGCTGGCAATAGGCAACTCACGATGGATAAGAACTATAGACATGAAGATAAGATAAGGAGCGATATTATGCGATCGCAAAAGCTAAGTCTCAAAAAACTGTTTCCGCTCACGGCATTACTGCTTGTTTTGCCCTTAGCGGCTTGTCGAGTGGAACAGGAAGAAACAGGTAGCCTACCTGATGTTAATGTAGACGTTGAACCTGGTAGCCTCCCGGAATACGATATCCAAGGCCCAGATGTAGAGGTCGGCGTCACAGAACGTACCGTTACCGTTCCTAGAGTGACTGTCGTTCAGGAAGAAGAAACGGTTGAGGTGCCTTACGTTGATGTCAGCGTGCCGAATGCTGAAACAATTGAACGGACAATCAATCCAGAAGTAGAGGTGCCCTCAGACGGCTATAACCTGACGATTCAAAGCGTTTATGCAGTAAATGATGAATTGTGGGTCGTCTCTCAGTTAGAAGAAACGGATCCAAATGCGCCACAAGCAGACGTGTACGTATCTGATCAGGTGGTCATCAATGCTCCTGATATGGCTATTCGGCACTACATTGTGGGAGAGCGACCAGACAGTAGTTTCAATGATCAGTATACGTTTATTGGCAACCGCGACCAAATTTCATCTCAGCTAGAGGCAGGCCGACAGATCTACAATCGAACCCCAGTCAGCTAAATTGGCTCTTTCTTGACACGAGATCTGCTCGTCGTCAAACCCAACTTTTAATTGCCGTAGTAGTCAGCTTAGGCTGACTACTACGGCACATCATTTTCCTAGCGGCGGATTGGGTGTTCTGTGAGCGGAGCGCTATTGCGGCCTAACCGATTCCCACAGGTTCTGCAATAGCGCTGTTCCCTGTTGCCAGAGATCGACTGGGCCGATGCCAAAAACGATTTGAATCAGTAATAGAATAAGCGCGATCGCAACTGCGGTCGAAAGCGTCGTCTTTACAATCTTCAGCAGCCAGGTAAAGACCAAGAAGGACACCACCAAAGCTGCAATTAGAATAATCACATCAACAGACACAGACAAGTCTCCACAAACGCCACTAGATTGGTATACATCCCCTCAGCGTCGTTTTCATCAAAGTGTGGCAAACTCTTGAAATCAGCTAAGACCGCTCTTCTACACTTTTTCAACCAGCCCTTCGTACCAACCTCTTCAGGTGCTTGATTGGCAAGGTGCAATATGAGTTTAAACATTTTTGAGGGGCAGCACGCTGCCCCTCAAAAATGTTTATGTTTGGACTGTTAAGTGGAAGCTTTGCCCTATACAGCGGCAGGCTGCTTCGAGAATTCTGCGATCGCTTTTTCAATAAAGGCCGGAATATCGTCGGGGTTACGGCTGGTAATCAGACCGCGATCCACCACAACGGTTTCATTGACCCACTTGGCACCGGCGTTTTTCAGGTCAGTTTCCAGTGATGGCCAAGAGGTCATCTTGCGATCGCGCACCACGTCGGCTTCGGCCAGCGTCCAAGGGCCGTGACAGATGGCCGCAACGGGCTTACCCGAATCAAAGAATGATTTGACGAACCGAACTGCCTTGAGGTTAATCCGCAGTTGGTCAGGATTAACCGTGCCACCGGGCAGCACTAGCGCATCGTAGTCATCTGGGCTAGCGTCGTCGAGGCTGACATCAACCGGGAACATATCGGCTTTGTCGTAGTGATTCCAGCCCTGCACCTGTCCGTCTTCGGGAGACACGATATGGGTAGTCGCACCTGCGTCGTCGAGTCCCTGACGAGGCTTTGTTAGCTCAACTTGCTCAAATCCGTTGGCGACGAGAATCGCAATTTTTTTATTTTCTAAAGGCTTTGCCATAAAGGTTTTGCTATTTGTGACATCCCTTCCAGCCTATGCGTCACAGACAGCGATATCGTCTAGCTCATGACAGAACCAGGGATTGAGCGGGTCTTTCAAAAGTTGAATGAGGTGCGATCGCACCATTTCTCATTACTTCTGATAAACATGCACCTCACGTTGCGGAAAGGGAATATTAATATCCGCTGCATCAAAGCGCTTCTTAATCGTTTCGGTTGTGTCACACATCACTGTCCAGTAGTCAGCACCGTTGACCCAAGGCCGCACGGCAAAGTTAACGCTGCTGTCCGCCAGTTGAAACAGGCTGACGGTTGGCTCTGGGTCAGCGAGAATCCGGCTGTCCTCGTTCAGCACATCCCAAATAATCTGTCGCGCCTTGTCAACATCATCGCTGTAGCCGATGCCAAAGACCATATCGACGCGGCGGGTCGGGTAGCCGGAAAAGTTTTTGATGTTGTTGCTCAAGATGCTGGAATTCGGCACAATCACCTTGCAGTTATCCGGCGTCTTGAGCGTGGTGGTAAAAATCTCAACTTGTTCCACAATGCCCATTGCGCCAGCGGTTTCAATAAAGTCACCCGCTTTAAACGGACGGAACAGAATAATCAAAATGCCAGCGGCAAAATTGGAGAGAGAACCCTGGAGGGCTAGACCAATTGCCAAGCCTGCCGCACCCAAAACGGCCACAAAAGATGCTGTCTCGACGCCCAACTGGCTGAGCGCGACGATAACAACTGCGATCAATGCTCCGTAGTAGACCAAATTGCCAATAAACGCCACAACGGTGGCATCCACATCCCGCTTGGTCATCAGCCTCCGAGTTAAACGGCGCAGCCACTTGGCAATCCAGGTGCCAACAATCAAAACTGCGATCGCAGCTAGTATTTTCAGCCCAAGCTGAATTGCGAGTTCCCCCAACCATTCAGCATAGTCAACCGCCGAATTCGCATCGGCTTGCAGGAAGAGGTGCAGCGGCAGCGAATTCCATCCCAACAGACCAGAAAGAGGCTCTACCAGGTGCATCATGCTACCCAGGGCAATGTGCATCGATTCACTCCTCTAACGTTAGTTTTAGATATCAAGCGTCAGCTATAGCGTTTGCTATGACACTCGAATTTTTCCTGAAGTAAGCTATCACATCAGGATGATTCAGAAATCTAACTTAAGGCCAGGTTTAGGGCTGGGACGCTGGATCCGGATAAACCGCTGCAAACAGAGCCGAGTAGTCAACATCGGCCAACCCCTGCTGCACTGCCTGATCGACAATTTGGCTGACGGCAGTGACCAGAGCGGTATTAATGCCGATGGCGCTGGCTTCGTCAGCAAACAGGTTCATGTCCTTCAGCAAATGCTTGGTCGGGAAATTGGGGTTTTCAAAGTTGCGATCGCACATTCGTTGGAGCTTCTTGTCAAACGTGGGCGCATACAGCGCACTCTGCCGCACGATGCTCATAAACTGTTCCGGCTCAATGCCCTGCTGCATAACAAAGCCAAGGCTGGTGGAAAAAGCGCTGGTGAGCGACCCGATGAGCTGATTCATCGCTAGTTTCATCGCCGCCGCTTGCCCAACGGTACCAACATGCAGCGGTTCGGAACCGAGACTCTGAAAAATCGGCTGCCACTGGTCAAACTGCTCCGGCGTACTGCCCACCATCACAATCAGGGTGCCCTCTTTCACCTGGGGAATGCTGCCCAGCACTGGGGCTTCCAAATACTCTCCGCCTGCGGCCTGCACATCTTTGCAGATAGCCTGACTCTGCTGCGGGCCGATGGTGCTCATTTGGATAATCGTGTGATTCGCGATCGCAGGTTTAGCGCTGTCGCTGAGAATCAGATCTGCGATCGCATCGGCATTCGTCACCATCAGCAGGGTACAGTCCGCCGCTTGCATCACCTCGGCAGGAGAATCAACAATTTCACCCCCTGCATCTGCGATCGGATCAAGTTTCTCGCGGGTACGGTTATAGGCCACCACTTCAAAGCCATCAGCAAGTAACCTCAGCGCCATCGGCTGACCCATCAATCCAGTACCCAGGATTCCAACTTTCACAATTTGCGTCTCCAACTTTCACTGCCACGATTGTAAAGGTCGCTATTCGGAAAATTCACTGGTTTGACTGTAGCAAGGCTATACAGGCAACAGACTGGTTTCATAAATTGGAGCGATTTCTATGATCTCATGGCGACAGATTCCTCTAGTTGGATTGAGCTGTCTCACAGTATAGCCGTAGCCATTCTCATTAGGACGCCGCTTGCTTGAGAACCGCTTCCATTGCCTGGCGTAAACTGGTTGAGGAGGGGAGACGCTTTCGAATGCGGCTTTTTAACCAAGCCCAACACTTCTCAATGCGATTGAGGTCAGGAGAATAAGGGGGAAGATAAACCAGGTGAGAGTTGGCGGCCTCAATCAGTTCGGCGATCCGTCCGCCTTTGTGAAAGGTGGCATTATCCACAATCACCCAGTCCCCTGGCTGCAAGGTCGGAATTAAGCAAGTTTCAAGCCAGGTCTCAAAGACCACTCGATTACAAGTTCCTTCAATGGTAAACGGAGCAATCAGCTCAGAGCCTCGATAGCCCGCGATCATATTGACTCGCCCGTGGCGTTGGCCAGATTTGAGGTCGTAAACTCGTTCACCGATAGGGGCATATCCATAGCCGTAGTCGTCGCGCTCATCCATGCCCGATTCATCGACATAGACTAAATGAGTCGCCTTTGGATCGCCGAGTTGAGCTTGAAACTCAGCCCGTTTCCCCTCGTCTCGTTGGCCGTAGCCATAGGTCTTTTTTTTCGCGTAAAGCCAATCTTTTGCAATGCCCGAGACATCGTTCGTTGGCTGATGGGGTCGGGCCACAAGGCGGCCATCTCCGCTTGCGTTTTGTCTTGATGCTGCTTGACAAAGCTGCGAAAGGCATCCCAGTCTTTGATTTTGGCTCTTGGATTGGCAGTTGTCCTGACGTTGGCTTTGAGATGCCCTAGTTCAGCCTTTTGCCGATACCAGCGGTTTATTGTATTGCGGCTGATGCCAAATCCTTCACTCACCTCACTTTTCTTGAGGCCGTTTAACTCAATCGCGTCGATCACTTTTTGCCGAAAATCTTCGCTGTAGGGTTGAGCCATCCAATTCCAAGCGCAAAATACTACCTCTTAACCCTAGCTTATGTCCTAACCTAAGTGGCTACAGCTATATTGGTTGGTTTCGGGTTGACCAGCACAGGTTGCACCCGGCAACAGCCTCAGCAAGATATGCAGTCTGGCGATGAAAGCTCACTGCCAGTTGCCACTGAACAGACGGTCGCAACCTCGCCTTCACCCAAGCAGGCAGAACCCCGTACCGGCCAAGCCTCTGCCGTCGCGTCTAACTTTTATCCAGGCATGGCTTATACCGAAGTGATTAATCAGATTGGCCCACCGGATCAAATCATGTCTCGCAAAACGACTTACCGCTGGGAACAAGGTGAAAACTTTTTTGCGATCGCGTATACCGAGGAGGGTCAATTTGCTGGATCTGGCTTTATCCAAACCTCTACGGATCATGCTTTCAGTGAAACCGACCACGATACATTTCAACAATTGGTGAATCGTCAGGCGAGTTATGCCGAATTTGCCCAGGCATTTGGAGACGCAACGAGAACACTGGAAGAAGTGGAATATGGATGGCTCTATGAAAACAATGTTTTCTTGCGGCTAGGAGTAATGGAGGAGAAAATCACAGGTGTGGGATATTGGTAAACAGAAAGTATAAGGGATAGTCCCGCAGAGTGAGGAACTTTGAAGAATTGGTTGGTTTAAGCGCTCCAGATTAATGCGGCAACCAGTACGGCAACGATAGCCCCAATCAGCGTATTTAGAAAATTGACCATTTCGTTGGTGAGCCAATCCCACTGCTCTTGTAGCGTTGCGCCAATCACGCTTTCAGCATTTGTGCCAACAAAGGCCGCTAGTACGCAGATCAAGATGCCCCAGCCGCTGATTAGTCCAGTTGCCCAACCGACAGTTGAGATCGCAGCCGATCCAATTACCCCGGCCAGCGTCCCCTCTAAACTCACAGCCCCCTCTGTCCCTGCCGGAACGGGCTTCAGCGTGGTGATCAAAAACGTGTGCTTACCGTAGGCTTTGCCAATTTCACTGGCGCAGGTATCCGAAAGCTTGGTGCTAAAGCTCGCCACGTAGCCCAGTGCCAGCCAGCTCGTCCACGGTTCATTTGGCCACTGAGCCAGGGCAATCAAGCCAATTCCCACTGCACAGAACAACCCCGTCAATGCCGAACCCCAGACATTTTCTGGCCCCCGTGCGCCAGAACGCTTTTCAGCAATGCCCGCCGCTTCTTTCTGCGCCAAGCCAACTCGCGTCACGCCTGACCCAACCAGAAAATAAAACATCACCACCGCATAGCCCGACCAGCCGAGAATGCCAAGAATCACCACGCCCAAAAACCAGGCATGGAGCAGCCCCATCGGCGTCAGCAGCTTTTTCGGAGCCAAAACTGCGATCGCAGCTAAAACCGTATTTAATCCCAGCGCAATCCACCACGAGGATTGCAGTCCAGCCTGAGAGAATAAGTTCAGTGACAGGGGCATAGCACCAAAACGCATCGACAGTACCATCCTAGTTTAGGGCTTATATGAGTTGTGCAAACTAGGGCTACTCACATACTCACATCTTGCACCTTGCAAATCAAGAACCCAGAAGAGGAATTTTGCCGCCGCGTTGCGGCGGCAAAATTCCTCTTCTGGGTTTAGTTCAAACTGAAGCTTGCTATATTCACCATTAGACGCAGAGCAATAAACGCAGAACAACGGGACGAAGAGAAACGCAATGATGAAGTTGACATACTACGGGGCAAATAGCTGGCTAATTGATCTGGGGCATACCCGCATCCTGCTCGATCCGTGGCTGGTTGGCGATTTGGTATTTGGCAATCAGTCCTGGTTTTTCCGGGGCTATCGGCAGCAAAATCCCGGTATTCCCGATCAGTTTGACCTAATTTTGCTGTCCCAAGGATTACCGGATCATGCCCATGTGCCGACACTAAAGCAGCTTGACCGCAATATTCCCGTCATTGCATCTCCCAGCGGGGCCAAGGTGGCACAACAGCTTAACTATACTGATGTCACGACGATGGAACATGGACAAGCCTATCAGTTTGATGATCGGCTGAGTATTCGAGCGCTACCAGGTGCGCCGATTGGTCTGCAGCGGGAAAATGCTTACATCATTTGCGATTTGCAGACCGACACCAAGCTGTATTATGAACCACACGGTTTCTACGCTGAAAATGTGCAAGACTACGCCCCAGTTGATGTCTTAATTCATCCGCTGGCGAATCTGGAATTACCCCTAGTCGGAGCGATTATTCAAGGACATAAAACCGCAATTGATGTTGTGAAGCACCTTAAACCACAAGTAATTTTGCCAACTGCTGTGGGGGGAGATGTGGAGTACGAAGGCATTCTGGACTCTATGTTGAAAACAATCGGTAGCCCAGAGGAATTTCGTCAGCAGTTGGCCGCGCAACAAATTGAAGCGCAGATCATTGAGCCGCAGGCCGGACGACCCATTGAACTTCAGCTTCATCCAGTGGCGTAAATTGTTTTAGTGTTTCAAACCTATGGGTGGTTGTGGAGGGCGCGCTGAGCGCGCCCTCCACAACCACCCAACACAGATCTAGAACAGAACCGCATAAATTCCTGTCAAAGGGATGGTTAGAATTGTGGATTAAATAGCCTGTAAACCGTTCCATCCGTAGGGACACGGCATTGTGTCACGCGCTGTAAGGGTATGCCCCTGATGCGCCACAAAACTATACCCCTGTTGTCCGAATTCAGCGCTAATACAGAGGTAAGAGTTTCTCCGATATTGAGGAAGGAGAGAGCCATGGCTAAAGCAATTGCTGTGCCCATCCGGCATGAGATCATTGAACGGCATCAGCAGGGCGAGACCTTAGCCGCCATTGCCGGATCCCTCTCGCTGTCCTACTGGGGTGTGCGCCAGATCTGGCGACGGTACCGCGACAGGGGCGAAGCCGGACTCGCGTTGAGGGGAGAGGGGCGTCTGCGGCGGGGATTTGGCTGTGAGCGTTTGATCTATCGCAGTGCGCTGTGGTTGAAACGCCATCATCGAGGCTGGGGTGCAGGCTTGATTCGGGTGGTGCTCAGACAGCGGTATCAGGCGTTATGGGTGCCGCATGAGCGAACGTTGCAGCGTTGGTTTCGCCAGCAGCACCTCAACCCACTGCGGGAGCAGCATCCGCCTGTGACCCGAGAGCGAGCCCAGCAGGTGCATCAGGTTTGGCAACTGGATGCCACGTCTCATCAGCAGTTGGCTGACGGCACGCCAGCGAGTTGGATTTCACTCATTGATGAACACAGTGGAGCGCTCTTACAAAGCGAAGTTTTTCCCCCACTACGTCTTTGAAGCCGTCCCAGCCTCGGACGTGCAATCAGCCCTGCGCCGGGTATTTACCCGCTGGGGACGACCTCAAGCGCTGCGGGTCGATAACGGATCGCCATGGGGCAACTGCCACGCCCTGCCCTCGCCACTGACACTCTGGTTGAGCGGACTCGGCATTGAGGTGATCCACAATCGACCCTACTGTCCCCAGCAGAATGGCCAAGTTGAACGGGCTCATGGCGTGGTCAAAAGCTGGATTGAACCCGCCACCTGTGCCAACTTGCAGACGCTGCAAGCTCGATTAGACCAAGCGGCAACAGTCCAGCGCACGCTCTACCCCAGTTGTCCTCATCAGCGCCCTCGCGACCAATACTACCCCGCCTTAGCTCACGGCGGCAGAGCCTATGCGCCTGACACGGAAGCCGAGCAGTGGCATGTCGCGCAGGCATTGGCTCATCTAGCGGGCCATCGCTGGTCTCGCAAGGTGAGTCAGACGGGGCAGATTTCGGTGTACAACCGCAATTATTCGGTCGGTCGTCCCTATGCTGGACAGATGGTCACCGTGCATCTCGATCCGAGCGCTCTGACATGGGTGATTGAAAATCACTCTGGACAGGTGATTGCTCGACTTGTCTGCTCTGGCTTAGATGCTCATGCGCTTCGAACCTTGCAGATGACCTATCGCAAGTCCTGCCGCCGCAAATCGACATCGGGGGCATAACCTTACGTCGCACTAGGGGCATACCCTTACGTCGGGTGACACAATGCCGTGTCCCTACGGATGGAACGGTTTATTAAATCCGCGTTTCTTAGGTCAAGCCTAACTGTCCCTCTGACGACTAACCTGAATTTGCTGATCAATCAAGGCTTCAATTTCGGCCTGTAGCTGGTGCAGCGACCAGTTGCCGTAGAGAGAACCCGCGATCGCACATCCGCCTGCACCTACGCCTTCCTTGACGTACCCCTGCTCATAGGCTTGCAGTTGAGGATGGCACGACGATTCAAAGCTCAAACCCGTTGCTAGCAAAGGCACATCGCCCACTAGCTGCGCGAGTCCCACCGTATCTCCTGTCGGGTCTTCTGCTACCCAGCGCGTTGTCCCAACTACCACGTTTTCCGGTTGCCAGGGTTGGTGGTGATAAGTTGCGATCGCACGAGCCAGAGCATACACCGCTAGCATTTGTGTACCTCCGGCAAGCAGTATCCCGCTGGTTTGGCTGGCAGTTAGCACCATTCCGGCCACGACCACCTGCATGGGATCACCGATGGCGGCGACGAGGGCTAGGGGATCGGGGAACGAGTTGGTGGTTGATAGTGATTGGGAGGATGGAGGGTGAACAGTAACGTGATGGGGCAAATGTGCGATCGCATTTACCGCTTCACATCTCATCCTGAACTGACTTAATCCGGCTTCCACGACCTGCCGCTTCTGGTTGTGGTTACACGTCACGTGGCTGCTGTTGACCTTGTCCCAGGCTGGGATACCAAGTCCAGTCAGCACGGCCAGAGCTGTCGTTGTGCCGCCGACCACGCATTCGCCCAAAATCAGATAGGATGCTGTTTCCGCCAGTCGCTTCCCCCAGTCCATTCCTTGCTCTAGCAAATGCTGCACCGTTGCTAGCGGCATCGCTTCTCCCGTGGTTACGCAACCAGCCGCTTGCCCACCCAAATCGACGCAGGGAACAGTTGGTGGATGAAGTAACCCCGCATTAAATATCTGAATCGGAATCTGCTGTGCAGCCAAGACAGCGCGTGAAATATACACCGGAGACGCCCCTGCCTGGAGCGGCGGCAGAGGCCGCTTGGGCTGGGGCGTACAGCCATTGACTAGAAATTCTGCATCTGCGATCGCGGTATATTCCCGATCTGCCGGAGTGGCTCCAGCCGCTGAAATTCCGGGCAGCAAACCTGTCGCCGTAAACCCCAGAACGCAGGCAAAAAGCGGCGGTTGGCCCCGGTAGCGATTAAGCCAGCGCTGCGCCTGGTCAATTTGGGTATACGTCCGAATGGCATTCACGCGTTGTTTGTGCCTCTTTAAAGACCAATGGTGATATTCCAGTCATCATGCTCTGGGATTGCCAGACTATTAAGAATCAGAAATGACTAAATTTCATGACAAAGCCTGAAGATTGCAGGCTATTAAGGAATTCTGCCGTGTGTAGGGGATCTTGCTATACATGGAGATAGATTATCTCGTCATTCACCTCATTTACAGCCTGCCCTCATGGATCGTCATCCCGTTCAGATTGACCCGTTAAACAGTCCTCATCCGATTCCGTGGAATTGGGTGGTGGCAAACCAAACGGAGTTTACCACCGAACAGCTCACTGACACCGAATCAATCAATCGGTTCTACCGCAGCCAGTCGTTGCGTTCTCCCAATCAGCGCTATGCTGCCTACAGCCGCATTCAGCTTCATCTGGCGGCCAACACAACGCGGCATCGAGTCAGCAGTATGCTGTTCATTGAAAATCTCGAAACTGGCAATCTGCAAACCATCAATATTACATCGCCGCTGTTTGGTCAGCCTTTTTCAGATGCAGCCGCTACTCCCCCCGGTGCGATCGCAATTGTAGTTCCGATCTCTTGGTCAGTGGATAGTGAGCGGGTACTGGCGCGAGAATTTGAGTCCATTTTCGGCAGTGACATTGCCTCCGACTATGCCGTTGTGTGGGACTGCAACGAGCAGCGCAGCTATACCCTATCGCCTGCTGGTATGGAGTATAACCACGCCATTCTGCTGGGCTGGAGCCAAGCAAATCCAACCCGCATTCTGTTCAAAACGGGCATGATGGGCGACGAGGACTGGCTGTATTGGACGGTTGACGCATCTGGCGATACGTTTCCTGCGCCGGACGACCAGCCCACCATTCACGGCGAAATTGTGCACCATCTTTGGGCAGGGCCACAGTCACGACGTTGAGTTACATAGGAGCGAAGATGTTGTTACGTAGGGGCGAATGGCCATTCGCCCCTACCAGGTGTCATTCAGCGACAGTACGCAACTGCGAGTTAACATCTGCGGTTGTTTGCACTGTTTTTACGTAGGTCTTTTCTGTATCCGTAAACGGTTCAAAGTGCTGCTTGGCCAGCACATCCACGGTGGCATCGGCGATATCGCCTGTGCGCTGCTGGATGCGATCGCGCAGTACCTCGGCTGGCGCATCACAGTAGACAAACGTGAGCGAGATGTCGTGTCCTTCGGCCTGTTCGATCACCTCCTGCCGCCGTTCGACGCGGTCATACTTGGCATCCAGAATCACCTTGTAGCCTTGGTAGGCCAGCGTTAACCCCAGCTCCAGCAGCCGACTGTAGGTTTTCTCATTCATTTCCGGCGTGTACAGATCATCTCCCCCCCGCTGATTCAGTGGAATGCCGCCGAGATGCTTGCGAACCGCATCAGAACGAATGTGAATCGCTTGGGCCAGTTTCGCCAGCTGTCGGGCCGTTGTCGTTTTGCCGGAACCGGATAAACCCGCCATCACAAACAGTTGTCCCTGCGTCGGCTGCGCCATCTGCCACGCCAGTCGATAGTAGAGAGCCGCGTTTTGCTCAATATCAGCTTTTTCCGCTTCTGGAATCGACGGATCGCCTAGCAAGAAGGAAGTCACTTTAGCCCGCACGTAGGACTGACGGCTGACGTAGAGCGGCAGCACCTGCAATCCTGCCCAGTCGCCCGTGCGCTCGACGTAAGCATTGAGGAACACTGTACTCAGATCGGCGCGATCGCGGGCGTGCAGATCCATCACAATGTAGGCAATGTCGAACATGACATCGACGAAGCGGAACGGCTTGTTGAACTCAATGCAGTCAAATAAATACAGCTTGTCCTGCCACAAACAAATATTCCGCAAATGCAAATCGCCGTGGCACTCACGAATCCAGCCCTGCTCCCGCCGTTGCTGAAACAGGTCGGCCTGCTCAGCAAAGAACTGATCCGTATATGCCTTTGTCTCATCAAACTGCTGCTGCGTCTGCGGCCCGCCGATATACTGCACCGTCTGATCGTAGTTCTCGTCAATCGACTGTCGAATCGCCGGAATTTCACCATAGGAGCGCACTTCGTCACTGGTTGGCGCGCTGAGATGGAAATCTGCGATCGCACCTGCCAACCGCTCCAGCAGCGACTCAGTTAGTTCTCCCCGGTCAAACACCTCAGTCAGTAGCGCCGCCTGGGGAAACTGCACCATCTTGACCGCATATTCCACGGGTTCACCATCGCCATTGAGTTGATACTGGTCGCCCGCTTGTGTAATCGGTATGACATCTAGATATAGTTCAGCCGCCGCCCGCTGATTGAGCCGAATTTCTTCCTGACAGAAGTGATGCCGCTTTTCCAGGGTGGAGTAGTCGAGAAAGCCAAAGTTGACGGGCTTTTTCAGCTTGTAGGCATACTCCCCGGTCAGCAACACGTAGGACACATGGGTCTGCAGCAGCCGAATCGCAGTTTCGGTCACCGCATGGGGATAAAACTCAGGCTGCATCATCTGCTGGATTAAAGAAGGGAGAGCCGTCTCAGTCATGAATGGTCTACGAATCTTAATAACGTCTTCCTTATTCAATCAGGTCAAGGCTCAAACTGAACGAAAGATCTCGTGTAGATCCGCTGTTTGATGCAAAAGTTACGACCAACCCAGCTCAGCCGATGACCTCAGCTTGTAGCTTAACCAAGCAATCGCATTAGCAGCGATCGCGCTGGCATCAGTCAAAGCTCCATCCACATCTAGCGCTTTGCGAGTGTGTTATGAGGGGTAGAAGAATTTTGAAAATATTGCGACGCAATATTTTCAAAATTCTTCTACCCCTCATCTCTAACTTTCACAGGCTACTAGGATACGGTTACGCCCGTGTCGTGAATCTGGCTGGCCTGCTGAGCATGACTGCGCTGCATAGCCGCTTCGACCAGACCCCGGAAGAGCGGGTGGGGATTATTGGGCCGCGACTGGAATTCGGGATGGAACTGGGCCGCAATGAAGAAGGGGTGTTCGGGGCATTCAACAATTTCCACCAGACGACCATCCGGGGATGTACCGCTCACCGTGTAGCCCGATTCAATGAACAGGTTGCGATAGGCGTTATTGAACTCATAGCGGTGGCGATGGCGTTCATAAACCACTTCTTGTTGATAGAGCCGACTGGCCAACGTATTGGGCACGACCCGACAGGGATAAAGCCCTAAACGCATGGTGCCACCCAAGTCCACAACATCTTGCTGTTCGGGCAGCAGGTTAATCACCGGATTGCTACAGTTGGGGTCAAACTCAGCGCTGTTGGCATTTTCCAGACCTGCCACATGCCGAGCCCATTCCAGAACGGAGCACTGCATCCCCAGGCACAAGCCTAGATAGGGAATCCCTTGTTCGCGGGCGTAATGAATTGCGTTCACCTTCCCGTCGATGCCGCGCGTGCCAAAGCCACCGGGGACAATGATGCCGTCTAGATGGCTGAGATAGGTTTCGGCATCGCTCGTTTCCAGATCCTCTGAGCTGACCCAGCGGATATTCACTTCAGTTTCAAGTGCGATCGCAGCATGTCTCAAGGCCTCCATGACCGATAGATAGGCATCGGTCAACCGCACATATTTACCGACAATTGCCACGTTGATGGTGTGGCGCGGACGATACAGTCGCTCCACCAGCGTCTTCCACTGGGAGAGATCCGGTTCCCGCTGCTCCATCTGCAAGAGGCTCAGCGCCTGTTGCGCCAGTCCTTCCCGCTCCATCATCAGCGGCACTTCGTAGATACTGCCCGCATCTTGAGCCGTGATCACCGCTTCCACGGGCACATCGCAGAATTCCGACATCTTATCTTTGAGGCCGGGTCGCAAGGGGCGATCGCAGCGGCAGACCAAAATATCGGGCTGAATACCAATTGAGCGCAATTCTTTGACGGAGTGCTGGGTAGGCTTGGTCTTCATCTCACCCGCCGAGGGAATCCACGGCACCAGCGTCACGTGCATATAGAGGACATTTTGCCGCCCCACATCCTTGCGGAACTGACGAATTGCTTCCAAAAAGGGCAGGGATTCAATATCGCCGACGGTGCCGCCAATTTCGGTAATGACTACGTCAGGATTCGTGTTGTTGGCTACCCGGTGAATCCGTTCTTTAATCTCACCCGTAATATGGGGAATGACCTGAACCGTGCCGCCCTGATACTCGCCGCGTCGCTCTTTGTTGATCACGGCCTGGTAGATTGAACCCGTCGTCACGCTATTGAGGCGAGACATGGAGGTATCGGTAAAACGCTCGTAGTGGCCCAAATCCAGGTCAGTTTCTGCGCCGTCTTCGGTAACAAAGACTTCACCATGCTGAAACGGACTCATCGTGCCCGGATCGACGTTGATGTAGGGATCGAGTTTGAGAATTGACACGGAATAGTCTCGCGACTTGAGCAAGCGCCCCAAACTCGCTGCCACGATCCCCTTGCCAATACTCGAAACGACGCCACCCGTCACGAATACAAACTTAGCCATAGAACCCTTAGATATAGAAATTCACCGAATTAACCCATTAATTCTGCCACAGGGATTGTTCTGCCGAGGTGGTTAAATCCAAAATTCAGTAGATTTGACAATACCTCCTAGAGCGGAAATTTGGCTGCGGCAATACTGAGCAAGCTCATAGCTACATACCAATAGCGGCATCTCGTAAAACGGGAGAAGAGTACTCCGCTGTTTTTATACACGTTTATTTGATGCCAACCTACTTATGGGAACTAATTGTGTTAGTTCTACGGTCACTCATACCGAATTTAGCTGCAAGATACCACTCCCTTTTGGGAAAAGTAGGCGCAAGTTTTGATAATCATCAGTAATGGTGAGTATAGAAAGTCCGGTTGAGAGCCGAGTTTTTGTGAAATGCTGGCTCAGAGCATTTTGCAAAGCATAACTTCAATTCCCAGATATGGACGTGATGTTAGGAGTTCACGATGAGCGAGTTTTTACAGGTAGAAATATTGGGTAATTCACTGGCAACTTATTTGATTGCCTTAGGCACATTTGGGATTGGTATCACGATCATTCTGTTGGTGCGAACCTGTGTGGTGTATCGACTGAAGCGCTGGGCCCGGCGCACAACCACCGATTTGGATGACCGCCTGATCCGCATTCTGGAAAAACCAGTCACGTTTCTCCTGTATCTGGGCACGTTTCACCTGAGTTTGCGTGACCTGGAACTGCGACCCGCCATCGAAAAGTCAATTGATATCGTCATTCTGATTGCCGCTACGGTACTCGCGATTCGGCTGCTGGGGGCACTGATGGAGTACGGCGTGCGGATCTATCTAGTATCCAAGGACGCCGATGCGGGTCTGCAAAAAAGCATGGGCGCTTTAATTCCCGCCATCAAAGTTGTGATCTGGGCGATAGGCATTGTCTTTTTGCTGGATAACCTGGGCTTTGATATCTCTGCCGTGGTGGCCAGTTTGGGGATTGGTGGAGTTGCGATCGCACTTGCCTCGCAAGGGGTCTTACAGGATTTATTCAGCTATTTTTCGATTTTGTTTGACCAGCCGTTTGAAATTGGCGATTTCATCATCGTTGGTGATCTAATGGGCACGGTGGAAAGCGTTGGCATCAAAACCACACGCGTTCGCAGCTTGGGCGGCGAAGAAATTGTCTTTGCCAATACCGACATCACCGGATCGCGCATTCGCAACTTCAAGCGTATGGAGGGTCGCCGAATTATCACCAAATTTGGCGTGATTTACCAAACCCCGGTAGAACTGCTCAAGCAAATTCCCCAGATGATTCAAGATATTGTCGAGCGAACGGAAAATGCCGTGTTTGAACGGGCTCACTTTGCCGGATATGCCGAATCTAGCCTCAATTTTGAGATGGCCTATTACGTTCTGAGCAACGACTACAAGATCTATATGGATGCTCAGCAGGAGATTAATCTGGCGCTCAAAGCTGCGTTTGAACAGCATCAGATTGAGTTTGCCTATCCCACTCGTCAGCTTTATGTACGTACAGACGTCGCTCAAACGAACGGACACGACATCAGCCATCCTTATGCTTTTCTAGAAGAATCCGGTTCTTGATTTTCGCTGTCCTCAGGCGATTGGCCTCAAAACTATTTTTCTCCAAAATGAAGTTAAAGGCAGGTATCGAGCGCATTGCGTCGGATACCTGCTTTTTAATTGGGTCTGAGATCAATCAAAGAGATAAAGCAAACTAATCGAGCCGAACCGGGATCTAAACCAATAGTGACTGTTAGGAATGCGGGATTTACGGCATCATAGAGACAGATATAGGTAAAAATTCTTAACAATCTATTCCAACGATTGAGATAAACGAGTAAGGAGGAACCCTTATGGTTGCTGTTGCCGAGCCGAAACAGAGTCGCCTGACAATGCAGGTGGCCGAGCTTGCCACCGACACCACCGCGATTCGCTCCCTCGACTGGGATCGCGATCGCTTTGATATCGAGTTTGGGCTACAGAACGGCACCACCTACAACTCGTTTATCATTCGCGGCGAGAAGGTGGCGCTGGTAGACACCTCCCACGAAAAGTTTCGGGATCTCTACCTGGCGACCCTGCAAGAGCAGATTGATCCCGCCGAAATTGATTACCTGGTGATCAGCCACACGGAACCCGATCACAGCGGTCTGGTGAAAGACGTTTTGGCTCTGGCTCCCAATGTGACCGTTGTCGGTTCCAAAGTTGCGATTCAATTCCTGGAAGAACTGGTCAATCAGCCCTTCAAGCAAGAAATCGTTAAAGGCGGCGACAAGCTGGACTTGGGCAACGGCCACGAACTAGAGTTCATCATCGCGCCCAATCTGCACTGGCCGGATACCGCTTTTACCTACGACCACGGCACCCAGATTCTTTACACCTGCGACGCCTTTGGTCTGCACTACTGCACCGACGATCTGCTGGATGTTGACCTAGAAGCGATGTCGCCGGATTTCCGGTTCTACTACGAGTGCCTGATGGCTCCCAATGCCCGGTCAGTGCTGTCTGCTCTCAAGCGGATGGACAAGCTGGATGCGCCGATTACCACGATTGCCGTTGGTCACGGCCCTATCTTGCAGCACAACGTCGATGAGCTAGTGGGCCGCTACCGCGAGTGGAGCCAGGCCAAAGCCAAGGCGGAAACGACGGTTGCTGTTTTCTACGTGTCTGACTACGGCTATAGCGATCGCATTTCTCAGGCGATTGCGCGCGGGATCAGCAAAACGGGCGTCGCGGTTGAAATGGAAGACCTGCGCTCCGCCGATCCGCAGGAAGTCCAGGAACTGGTCGGTCGCGTTCAGGGTGTCGTCATCGGTATGCCACCCGCGACTGCAACTGCAGCCCAGGCCGCTTTGAGCACGATTCTAGCTGCGGTCAAAGATAAGCAGTTCTTCGGCCTATTCGAGTCCTACGGTGGCGATGACGAACCCGTTGACCCAATCATGAATAAGCTGCGAGAACTGGATCTGACACCGGGATTCGATCCGATTCGGATTAAAGACGTGCCAACGGAATATATTTATCAAGTTTGCGACGAGGCGGGTATTGACCTCGGTCAAGAAATGACCCGCGATCGCAAAATCAAAAAGGTCAAATCCATTGACGCGGATCTAGAGAAAGCCCTGGGTCGAATCAGCAGCGGCCTCTACATCATCACCGCCGGACGGGAGCAGGTGAAAGGGGCAATGGTGGCCTCCTGGGTGTCTCAAGCCAGCTTTAAGCCCCTGGGCTTTACGGTGGCTGTCGCCAAAGACCGAGCGATTGAATCGCTGATGCAGGTAGGTGACACATTTGTGCTTAATATTTTGGAAGAAGGCAATCACCTGGGCCTGATGAAGCACTTCCTGAAGCGATTTGCGCCTGGTGCTGACCGTTTTGAAGGTGTGAAAACCTATACGGCTGAAAACGGTTCACCCATTTTGGCTGACGCGCTGGCCTACCTGGAATGCGAAGTCGCCAGTCGCATGGAAACCAGCGATCACTGGATCGTCTACTGCGTGGCTAAGGACGGTAAGGTTTCCGACCAAGAAGCTCGCACCGCAGTCCACCATCGCAAAATGGGTAACTATTACTAAATGCTACGTGAGGCAATGCCCAATCTTGTAGGTTGGGTTGAACACAGTGAAACCCAACAGCGTTGATTGTTTTGGGTTTCGTACCTCAACCCAACCTACGTCTTCAGGTTAATTACGCACATTTACAGTACTGTAGGGGCGGGTTTTGCCTATGTGTATCGAGCAAAATCACCATTTGGCTGCTAAACCCGCCCCTAGCTCAGCGTTTAGGATCGAATCCTAAATTGAGCGATTATAACGATCGTTGGCCGACGTAAACCTCCAATCCCCAAAACCATGACTGTAACCTCCTCACCCCTGACTCCTCACTCCTCACGCTCAAAGCCTCGCGATGTGCAGGTGTTGCCGATCGCGGCTCAAACAACTGTGATGCGATCGCGCAGTTGGAGTCGGCTGCGGTTTGAGATTGAGTATGCGCGGGAGAAGGGAACGACGGCAAATTCGTTTGTGATTCAGGCCGACAAGATGGCGCTGTTTGATCCGCCGGGTGGGTCGTTTACGGAGATTTTTCTGCAAGCGCTACAGGAGCGGTTTGATCCGACTAAGCTGGACTACGTGATTGTGGGGCACGTGAATCCCAACCGGATGGAGACGCTGAAGTCGCTGCTGGAGATTGCGCCGCAGGTAACGCTGGTATGCTCCAATCCGGCAGCGTTGACGCTGCGGGAAGCCTTTAAGGAATCCGGTCAGCCGCTCAATATTCAGGTGATTAAAGGTGCAGATGAGACGCTGGATTTAGGCATGGGCCATGTTCTGCAATTCATCCCGACTCCCAATCCTCGCTGGCCGGATCACCTGTGTACGTTTGACCCGCAAACGCTGGTGCTGTTTACCGATAAGCTGTTTGGCGCTCACGTCTGCGGTGACCAGATTTTCGACGAAGGCTGGGAAACCTTCATGGAAGATCGGCGCTACTACTACGACTGCTTGATGGCTCCCAATGCCCGCCAAATTTCGACCGCGCTCGATAAGCTAGCGGATGTTTCGCCAGTGCGGCTGTATGCGACGGGGCACGGGCCGCTGGTGCGCTTCGGCCTAACGGAGTTGACCAACGACTACCATCACTGGAGTAAGCAGCAGAGCACCTACGACACGATGGTGACGCTGATTTACGCTTCCGCTTATGGCAACACGGCGACGCTGGCAAATGCGATTGCACGTGGCATCACCAAAGCTGGAGTTGGGGTCGAGTCGATCAACGCCGAGGTTTCTGACACAAAGGAAGTTCAAGCGGCAATTGAGAAATCAGCCGGATTTATTATTGGGTCACCAACCCTGGGCGGCCATGCGCCCACGCCGATTCAAACTGCACTCGGTACGATTTTGTCCACGGCGACGACGAATAAGCTGGCAGGCGTCTTCGGCTCCTTCGGCTGGAGCGGTGAGGCCATTGATTTGCTGGAGGATAAGCTGAAAGACGCAGGTTTTTCCTTTGGCTTTGAGCCGATTCGGGTCAAGTTTAAGCCCGACGATGCCACGCTCAAGTTCTGCGAAGAGGCGGGTACGGACTTTGCCCAAGCGCTGAAGAAAACCAAGAAGGTCAAAGCTCCCCGCCAGCCCGCCACGTCGCTGGAACAAGCGATCGGTCGCCTGGTCGGTTCGCTCTGCATCGTCACCGCCAAGCAGGAAAATGTATCGAGTGCGATGTTGGCGTCCTGGGTGTCTCAAGCCACCTTCAGCCCGCCCGGATTTACCGTTGCTGTCGCCAAAGATCGAGCCGTAGAATCCCTCCTTTTCCCCGGTTCGCCCTTTGTGCTAAATATTCTGGCGGAAGGCAAGCATATTCCCCTGATGAAGCACTTCCTCAAGCCGTTTAGCCCTGGCGAAGACCGATTTGAAAACGTAGAAACTGACGAATCGAGCCAAGGCTTGCCCATTCTCAAAGATTCGCTGGCTTATCTGGAATGCCGCGTCAACAGTCGGATGGAGTGCGGCGATCACTGGGTGGTGTATGCCGTGGTTGAATCGGGTCAGGTGCTGGATGCCGATGCTAAAACCGCTGTGCATCACCGGAAATCGGGCACGCATTACTAAGAAGATCTAGAAGCTGTTCCTAATATAGAAATCATCACGCCTTTTTAAGTAGAAAGATTAATTTGATTTTCCTGCTTGATTCGGTATGATGGGAAACCAGCTATAGTTTATCTGAACTATAGCTGGTTCTCTCTCTAGTTCGTTTTTATAGGCAAATCAACAATTTTGGTTTTGCAAATTGGAATGAATCAGCTTTATGGTGACAGTCTCGATCCAAAAGATTTGAGAAATAACAAGTTACAAGACACTGATCGCGCATTTCACGATTGGTATCGTTTTGTTCTATCCTTTCCACCACACTTAGTACGCAGCTATATCCAGAAATTTGAGCTTTCGGATCAATCCACTGTTCTCGATCCGTTCTGTGGAACGGGTACAACAATTGTTGAGGCCAAAAAAAATCTTATATCTGCTGTGGGAATCGAAGCAACGCCAATGTCCCACTTTGCATCTCAAGTTAAAACAACTTGGAATATTGATGTTGAGTATATGATGAAGCGTGCCTCTATTATCAGAGATAATGCTTTACAAAATGAAGAAAATTCTCTTGAATTAAAGACGCTCACGAATGCTCAATATTCAGTAATTCTAAGAAATTCTATATGTGAAAAACCACTCCATAAGTGCCTACTTTTATTAGAGTTGATTTTATTGGAGCGGAGTAAAAAAACAAGGCAAATTTTTTGTTTGGCATTAGCTAATGTTGCTGTTCATACAGCTAGCAACCTAAAGTTTGGCCCTGAGGTGGGAATTCGGAGGAAAAAACGAGAGGATGCCAAGGTTTTCGAAGCTTGGTACTCTCAGGTAGCACAGATGGCTGAAGATCTAATTGCCGTCCAACACCAGGCATATCCAAGGGCTAACTGCTATCTTGGTGATTCTAGAGATGTTTCTAAATTTTTAGACCATAGTTCTATTGATGCTGTCATTACATCCCCGCCGTATCCCAATGAGAAAGACTATACAAGAACAACTCGTTTAGAGTCAGTTCTACTAGGCTTTCTCAGCAACAAAAAGGAACTACGAGAGTTTAAGCAAAATTTAGTACGATCAAATACGCGAAACGTATATGTTGCTGACACAGATGATGATTTTCTGAATCCGGACAGCACAGTTATTCAGATTGCGAATGAGATAGAGCGCAGAAGAATTGCTCTTAATAAACAATCAGGATTTGAGAAACTCTATCATCGTGCTACTAGGCTTTACTTTGGCGGTATGAAACGCCATTTTGCTGAACTTCGATCTGTCCTAACGCCCGGAGCAAAATTGGCCTATGTAGTAGGTGATCAAGCCTCCTATTTACAAGTGCTTATTAGAACGGGAGAACTTTTAGCAGATATTGCGGTAGAACTAGGATATACCGTTAGCGACATAGACTTATTTCGAACACGAATTTCGACTGCAACAGGCGATCAATTGAGAGAAGAAGTCTTAGTCTTAGAGTGGAATCCATCTAAAAAAGTAAATTATTTCTCCATCCAATCTGATATGGCTATGAGCAATAACAAAGGAAATCGATACGATCAGTTGATTGAAAAAGTATTCTTTGATAACTATTCGGATGGAGATAGGGAAATTAATTTTGAGCGGGAAGAACTTGTATCTGCTGCACAAGATCTGCAAATAGAGACGCCTAAAAACTTAGGAGATATAATTTATTCCTATCGCTATAGAGCTGATCTGCCAGCTAGTATCTCGGATCTTCTAGATGCTGATGAAGAGTGGATTATTCGCTCAACTGGTAGAGGTCGCTATGCGTTTGTTAAGAGCAAAATTCACAGAGTAGAACCAAATCCGCTGTTGTCAAAAATAAAAATCCTGGACTCTACTCCAGAAATTATTCGTCGATATGCACTGAATGATGAACAGGCACTTCTTGCGATTCTTCGATATAACCGCCTAATTGATATCTTTACAGGAGTGACCTGTTATTCGTTGCAAAATCATTTACGTACAACAGTCAAAGATATTGGGCAAATCGAAACGGACGAAGTATATGTAGGTACCAATCAGCGTGGAGCACAATATATCATTCCTGTTCAAGCAAAGGGCAACAATGATAAATTGAGTATTATCCAAATTGAGCAAGATTTTAAGATGTGCGAAGACAAGTTTCCTGTTTTGGTTTGTCGTCCGATTGCCGCTCAGTTTATGGATGACAATCTTATTGCTCTCTTCGAATTTGAAAACATGGATGGTGAGGTAGCTATTAAAGAGGAGAAGCATTATCAGCTAGTAGAGAATCATGAGATGAGTTCCTCCGAAATCAGCATGTATAATTTCTAGCCTCAAACAAAAAAAGCGTATGTGGTGGGCGATCAAGCGTCATATTTGCAGGTGCTGATTCAAACGGGAACCCTCTTAGCTGAAATCGCAAAAGAATTGAATTACACCGTTTGCGATATTGAATTATTTAGAACTCGGCTTTCCAGTAAAACAGGAGAACAATTGAAAGAAGAAGTATTAATTCTGGAATGGAATCCCTAAATTTTTAATAGAAAATAGATCAATTGTAGGGGTGATTCTTGTGCATAAATGCTGGGTAGGGGCAGGGCTGATTTATTGATGAGAGAAAAAAGATAATGAGATAGGTAACCATTCTTGCACAACAACTAAACCATGAGCCTCATCAGCCATCTCAAGCAAATTCCAGACTTTCGAACTCAACCGCGATATCCCCTGTGGGTCGTGCTGCTTTTGATCATCATGGCAACGATGAGTGGGTGCTTGGGTTACCGAGCGATTGAAGATTTCGTCGAACGGCATCAAACGGTGTTGCTGGACTGTTTAGAGCTGCCTCACACCCGACTGCCCGCCTACTCAACGATCCGCAAGGTGATCGTGCGAACCAACTTTGAACACCTGAGTCAAGCCTTCAATGACTGGGCAACAACGGCATTTGCGCCCCAAACCGGAGAACAACTGGCCACCGATGGCAAGAGTATCAAGGCAACCGTCACAGACTATGACCAAAGTTATCAAGACTTCGTCAGTGTCGTCTCTGCCTTCAGTGTGCAACAAGGGGTCGTGGTTGGACTCCAATCGATGCGAAACCAACAGCAAAGTGAGATTGTCACCGTGCAGACCTTGTTAGATGTCTTGCAATTCAAAGGAGTTTGCTTCAGTTTTGATGCGTTGCACACTCAAAAAAACGGTTGAGCAGATTATTGCCAGTGGCAATGACTACCTGATGGCCGTCAAGCCGAATCAACCTAAGCTGTTTGAGCATCTGCGAACCCAGTTTGAGCAATCGTTACCCACCAGTTCAGATTGCCAAGTTGAACGAACGCGTGAGCGCCAAACAAGTCGTACCGTCAGTGTTTTGGAATCAGTCGCAGGGATAGACCCCGGTTGGGTTGGAGTCGAGCGCATGGTTCGAGTCGAACGAGTCGGAACTCGTGACAACCAGCCTTACACTCAGACCATGTTCTACATCAGTTCACTCCCGTTGGATGCCGTAGGCTTTGCTCAGCACATTCGCTCTCATTGGCACATTGAGAATCGATTGCATTGGCCAAAGGATGTCGTGCTTCATGAAGATCACGCCCCTTTGTGTGATGGTCATGCACCGACCAATTTTGCGATTGTGCGAACGATTGCGGTCAATCTGTTTCGCCAAGCCGGATTTGCCTCCATCACCAAGGGACTGCGGCATTTAGCCCACGATATCCCCCGTCTATTTTCCTTTTTTCAATAAATCAGCCCTGGGTAGATACTGTTTTGTCTAGCTGAAGTCAAGAACGTTGGCCCAGCAAAGCTGGGTCAAAGGATTGGCCCGACTTGAGAACAGCAAAACAGATGCGAAGCAGTTTGTGCATGACCGCGCCGACGACTTGCATCTTGGTTTTACCGCGAGCGAGAAGCTCAGAGCGCCAGTGTGCGATCGCTGTGGAGCGACGAATCGCAACTAAAGCGGGGAAATAGAGGTGATGGCGCAAGTGAGCATTGCCCAGTTTAGAGAGGCGCACCTTGCCACACACGGAGGTGCCAGACTGATGCTCTTGAGGAGTAAGGCCACTGAAAGCAGCGAGTTGCCGAGCAGAACGAAAGCGCTCAAGCGAACCAATTTCAGCTCGAATACAGGCTGCAGAGAGAGCCCCAATGCCTACAATGGTCTCTAAGCGTTTCACCTCAGCGGCCAGCGCTGGGTGGCGCTGAAGATGCTCCTGGATAGACTTTTTTAGGGCATCGACCTGTTGATGGAGAAAGCGCAGATGAGACTTAATCTCCTCGCGCAGCGCCTCATGCACCGTATCGAGCCGATTGCGTTCCTGAGTGATCATCTGCTGCAGGTCTTCTAAGCGACGACTCAGCGCTTGCAACTGCTCCAGTTCAGCGGGCGGTGGTGTCCACGGGGCCGGACGCTTTTGCCAGCCAAACTGAGCAATCAGAGCGGCATCAGCTCCATCGGTTTTGCTGCGTTGCAATTCACTCTGGGCAAACCCACTGACGCACAGGGGGTTGATGATGCTCACTTGATGGCCTTGCTCATACAGGTAGGTCGCCACTCCCTGTCCATAGGTGTTGGTCGCTTCCAGGCAACCATGCACCCGCTCAATTCCTTGTCGCTCCAACCACTCACTCAACTGCTGGTAGCCCGCTAGATTGTTGGTCACCACTTTGCGTTTAGGCCGATGCTGACCATCCACTTGCAGGGCCACATGCAATTTCGCTTTGCTCACGTCAATGCCGAGAATCGGCAAGCCAGTCTGATTCATCACTCGTTCCTCAACCGTTAACCCTCCATCCAACGATACTGTCCTTGTTCAATGCGGGGTGGCTGTTCTACTGACAGTCCCCTTGATACTGGGTTCAGATTCGTCGATAAGCAGGGAAGAGACAAGGAAAACTCCATCGCAGGCTACTATAATCTACCTCGCGAGCTATTCGCTCAGGGGCGGGTCCAGAGTCACTACTTCGTCTGGGGTTTCCTTGTCTTTTATCTTCCCTCATATACAAGGGGCGGGTTTTGTACAAACATTTTGCTTAAGACTATTCACTGAATGGCTAAACCCGCCCTTACACATAGGGGGTAGGGGCGAATGGCCATATAGCCTTTCGGGTATGGCTTCGCTAACGCCCCTACGGAATGTCTGAATACCTACGTAACGTTTAAACAATGGCAAAATCCATGCGGCTGAGAAATGCCTGTAAGCGCTCGCTCTTGGGATGAGTTAGCGTTTCTCGTGCTGGGCCTTCTTCCTCCACAACACCTTGATTGAGGAACATCACCCGATTGGCAACTTCCCGCGCAAACTGCATTTCGTGCGTGACGACAATCATCGTCATCCCCTCATCCGCGAGCTGCTTCATCACCATTAGTACCTCTCCCACCAGCTCTGGATCGAGAGCGCTGGTCGGTTCATCGAACAAAATAATTTGGGGCTTCATGCAGAGCGAACGTGCGATCGCAACTCGCTGTTTTTGTCCACCTGAAAGCTGATCGGGATAAGCCGTTGCCTTGGCGGACAATCCCACTTTGTCTAAAAACGTGCTGGCCCGTTCGCGGCTCTCCTTAGCGGATAATCCTAGTACCTTCTGGGGTGCAAGAGTCAGGTTTTCCAAAACGCTCATGTGGGGAAAGAGGTTGAACTGCTGGAACACCATGCCCACAGACGCCCGCAATTGTCGGAGTTGCTTCGTGGATATCTTAGACCCGGATAAATCCACCCCGTTTACCACCAGCGTCCCGCCATTAATCGTTTCCAGTCGATTGAAGCAGCGCAACAGCGTACTTTTGCCGCATCCGGACGGCCCAATGATAGACACCACTTCGCCTTGATTAATGTGGCCTGTAATGCCGTTCAGGACTTGCAGCGCACCAAATCGCTTCTCAATGCCTTCGAAGTAAATAATCGGAGTACTGTCTTCTTGCATGGCCGGATGGGGAAATAATATCGTTCATCATACTCATATGGGCTCAATTCGCAAACCCATCATTGTCTTTTGTTTTCGTTTCATGAGTTATATAACAGTTGTTACATGGGTAGCGCGATCGCAGTTTGACTAAGCTGTTCTGCCAGTAAAACGGCGTCTAGCATCACCACCTGCTGACCATTGCGTAACGCAGCACAACCCTGAATATAGTCCGGCAAATTGGTTGCTGGTTCCGGTGATAGCGCTTGAATGACCAGTGCTTCTTGCGCGACAAACGCATCAACTGCGATCGCAACTGCTTGAGTAGCCGTTTGCACAATCAGTAGGGGCGAATGCCAAGTTTCAGGCAGCGAAACGGGCGGCAAATCAAGCTGCTGAGCTAAGCGGCTGTCACAGATATCTTCTAAATAATCCGTCAGCGCAATGACTGGAATTTGCGTACCGTTCCACACCAGTCGCTGACCGGATGCGGTCAACTGCTCAGCAGTGGGCACCACAATTTCTTCGATGGCGGCAGCCGAGAAGGCCAAAAACTGCTCGTTCACCTGACAGAGCAAGCCATCCAGCTTGATCAGCGGCAGCGGCAGGTGAATTGTAAACGTCAAACCTTGACCTGGATTCGTTGTGGCCGAGAGCTTACCCTGCTGATCCTGGAGCCGAGTTTGTACCAGGGACAGCGTGGAAACCTGGCGGGTTGCTGTCGTCAGCGATCGCAACTTGCCAGCACCCTGCTGAATCAGCTCGCTCAGGCTCAAGTCAGCCAAAGTTTGTTCATCCCCCCAGCCCAGCTCCGCTGCATCTTGCCGAATGGC
This sequence comes from Thainema salinarum CENA647, assembly GCF_057732415.1. NCBI lineage: Bacteria > Bacillati > Cyanobacteriota > Cyanophyceae > Leptolyngbyales > Leptolyngbyaceae > Thainema > Thainema salinarum. The sequence continues at coordinate 2,535,319 of NZ_JBYJZJ010000022.1, read as the reverse complement.
ATCTAGATCCAGCCCCCAGCCATCATCAGTCAATTCAAAAATGGCTTGTTGGCCCTGCACCTGTACCTGGAGCGCAATCTGGGCAATCTCCGGTTTGCCCCGTCGCTGGCGAATATCCTGCGGCTCAATGCTGTACTCAATGCTGTACTGCAATAGCTGTGCGATCGCATCTTGCAGCGTTTCCAATGTCGCTCGATCCATACGAGCCGAAATGGCCTGAATACTAATCTGGACAGGCTTCTGTTGGGTCAAAACAGACTGACTCAGCCAGGTTGGAAATCGCTGAAGGAACTGATAAATCGGCAGAGTTTGGGCATCAATCCACTGATCGCGCAAATTAGAAATCGTGTGCTGCTGCCGCTTCAGCGTTGATTCCATCTGCTGTAGCTGAGTTGTCGCCTCCGTCAGCATGGCCTGGGAGGGAGTCGGATGCGCTTCGTCAGTCGCGGAATCGGTACGCAGCTGAAGTTCAGTAATCGTATGCTGTAGCGTCTGATGCTGATGCTGTAGCCAAGACTGATTGGCCGTGAGCTGCACAACTTGCTGGTTCAGCCCCTCAACGCGATCGCGATTCAGGTGAATTAGGCCCTGATCGGTGATGGATTCAGGTGAATGCCAAAACGAAGCCACTAAGCCCTCGGCAGCATCTGTAACCATCAGCTCGCTGGGCGTCGGCAACGGTGTCGATTGCGGACGGGGCGCGGAACGAGCTGCCGACCTGGGCGACAAAATAGTGCTGGTCGGTTCTGCTGCTGCAGTGCCGTCTTTCGCCTCGGCGGCATCATCCGCAAAGAGCGCCGCCATCAGCGCTTCATTATCGGCATCTGGCAACTCTGCGCTGGCTGAATTACGCTTGGCTTTTAGTGCTGCACGGTTATCAGCCCCAGATTGGGACTCGTCAGTGGCTGCAGCCAAACCAATTCCGCCAAACAGATCGTCGCCAGCATCCAGATGATTGGCACCAGCCGCGCCACCTATGTCATCCACCGCATCCTGTGCAGCGGCGGGTTCTACCTGCGGATCAGGCACAATAAAGTCCGAGAAAATGGCATCATCATCAGCGTTATCGGTTATGTCAGCTTGTTTTGAATCTATTTGATCATGATCGATATGATCATGATCGATAGGGGCAGCAATCCGATGCGGCAGATCGTAAGCAGAAGCAGGTGAGATCGCAGGTGCTAAACTCATTGCCGACTCATTCTTAGTCTGCTCGTCTGCGAACAATTCACCAATCAGCACCTCATCATCAATTTCAGCACTGGCCGAATCGACGGCTGCACTTGGAGCCGCATCAGAATCACCCAACCAATCTTCTTCAAACAAGTTACCGGGAGTAACCACGTTGCGCTCGGTTGGCACATCTCCCTCGAATCGCTCATTAGACAAGTCGGCTTCTGCAATCGAGCTAAGAGGTTGGACATCGGGCATCAGATCGCCTGATGTAGATTCTGGCGAGTTTTCTGATTTGGATTCTGGCTCAGGAAATGCATCAAACAAGTTGGTTGGCGTGACCAAATCTTGATCCGCTGCTGGAGCTGAAACGCTGGGGGCTACGGCCTGATCTGACGCAGACAGATCTGACGCAGACAGATCTGACGCAGTTGACGTGGCTACCGCCTTCAACGGTAAATCAGCGGCCAGCACATCCTCAAAACTATTCATAACGGGTGAATAGTCTGTAGATGGCCCCATCACTGTATCGGCAAACAAATCGCTTGACTCGTCTGCCTCTGTGTCTTCTATATCCAGCAGCAGCCAATCGCTAATATCCTGATTGCCAGCATCACTGCTCTGCATCGGTGGTTCAAGCGTTTCCGGTTGATCCGCTTCGCTTAACCAATCGGTCGATTCGTCATCCTCTTCGGCGGCAAACCCGGATTTAAACAGCTTATCAATATCCAGTCCGGGTTCTGCCAGCGTCGCTAGTTCTAAATCAGAAATGGGGGCGTGATTCCCATCTGGCAGGACATCATCAGCCATCAGCCAATCGTCCGCATCAGCCGCTGTCGCATCATCATCGGTATCATCGGGGCCAAACAAATCATCAATCAAATCGCCTACAGATCCGGTAGCAGCGGTAGTAGACCTCTGATCGGAGTCGGAAAAGTCGTCTAGGCCGTCCAATCCTATATCTAGCCCACTCATATCACTGACATCACTGGCCGAATGGGCCGCTATCGCAAAGGCCGGATTTACCTGAGCCAAACGTGCCTCAAGCTGCTGCAAAATCGGTTCTGCTTTAGCTTGGGCTTGGGCTGCGTCAAACTCTCCAAACATGCTGAGTTCTGTAGCTGGTAACTGCAAACATTCATGCGCTTGCAGCAACAACTGCTGAATCAGCGAGTCAATCGGAATCGCCTGCTGGTGCTGATGAAACTGCTGTAAAACCGCCCGGAGTCGAGTTGCGATCGCGGCTAGTACAGTAACCTGAGCTTGCTTAGCCTGCCCAATCAACCGACCTAATAGGCCATCTAGTTCATGAAACCGGCTATCAGACGGATGAGAGGATAAGCTGGATAGCTCACTCTCTAAGGCGTCCAGCATCGGTAGAGCATCGTTCTCGGCAAAAGTTTGAGCGTTGGGAGAGTTCGGTGAGGTCACCATAGGTTTTGAATAGATTGCGGCAAAATGGGTGGGCGCAGGATGTAGAGGGCTGTTAAAGGGCTATAGGGAAAATATTCAATCGGGATCAAGGAGAGTCGAATGTGAATCGGTATTCAGTTCAAGTGGCTCATTAGGCTCATTAAATGACTCATTGGCGAGCTGGTGAGCAACCGCTAGGATTTCTTGGAGAGCGGTTGTAATCTGGGCAAGTTGGACGCGGGCTTGTTCAGTCAGGCTGGGGGCATCCTGCATCGCTTCTAGAGTACCCATGATCGGGTGAGCTTGTGCAGCCAAAGATTGCTGGGTCTGTTCAAGCTGGGGTAGTAGCGTTTGCTGCAGTTTGGCTAAATGGTCAAGCTGCTGCTGAAGCTGAGTGAGGGACTGGATATTGCCTAGAACCTGCGTAGCAATCTGAGCGACTTGGGGTGAAACCTGCGTGATAGCCTGCTGGAAGTGAGCCATTTGCTGGGTAAGGCTTTGGGTTTTCTGCGTGGACTGCTGGCTCAGAGATCGCAGTTGGCCTAGCCGTTTTGCCAACGGCTGTCGCGCCTGCCCAATATCACCCGGCAAGCGCGACAGATTAAGGGAGGCATTGAACGTGAGTAGGGTAATTTGTCCGGTAATCTGACTCAGTTCCAGCACGGTTTGCATCATCTGCTGCAAGCCTGGCTGCATGTGCTCCAGTTGCTGCTGCAAATCACCGGATGACTGGTGCAGAGTTTGCAAACTAGCAATCGGTTGTGTCGCCGACGCATCAGCCAGCGTGGTGTCGCTTGTCTGCGCTAGTTCTTTGAGCTGCTGCATGTTTTGCGTCAGGTTGTGCAGCGTGGCGTTGACTGCCCGCAGCGACTGATCGGCAGTTGGCCACATCGCCAGGGGATCAAACGATTGCTCAAAGGTTTGTAGGGACTGAATTTCATGGTCAAGCTGGGAAATGATTTCAGCCAGTCGAGTTTGAGATCGCGCCTGCTGCTGTCTGGCCTGGTGCAGGTGCCTTACCGTGAGGCTATAGGCTTGAGCAATTTCCTTCAGCTCTCCGGTCGTTTCGGGCAGGGGCTGGTCAAAGTTGCCCTGATTAACCGCCTGCATTGCGGCTCGCAGTTCGTCCAATTGCCGATGACGCTGCGTTTCAAGCTGCTGAACCACCTCTTCTTGCTGGTGGCGACTGTGTTTGGCTTCCTGCTGGAGCTGTTCAATGAGCTGACGATAATCAGCCTGGATCGCTTCCACTTGTCGAGCATGGTCGGCTCGCAGTTGCTCCGTAGACTGCTGCCAAGTGGCTTGCTGATCACCAACATCGGCTTGCAGGTGCTCCAACTGATGCTGATGCTCCTGCTGAAGGTGCTGAATGCGATCGCGGATGGCCTCAGCCTGCTGTCGAGCCGTATCTACATCCTCCTGAAGCTCAGTCAGCTCTAAAACGTGGGTTTGTCGAGTTTGATCAATATGATTAGCCAGCGACTGTACCGACCGTCCCAGCATCGCCACTTCGCCTCGGCCTGCGATAGCTAGAGTGGGCGATCTGCGATCGCGCTCTAAATCTTGAATGGTCTGTGTGGCCTGCCGCAGTGAGCGAGTCGTGCGGCTAGCGGCCCATGCTCCCAGCACGCCAGAACCCAGACCAGCCAACAGTGCGCCAATCCCGACGGTATAGGCCACGCCAGGCGGCAAACGTCGCACTCCCAACTCTGGCTGCACCCACACGGCGCTCAGTCCTGCATCATCTAGTCCAGCAGCGGGTAGCGCAACCGGGACGGCACTCACCCAGTAACTATCTTGCTCCACTAGCGCAGGATTGGATTGCGTTAACTCTGGCCAAGCGGCGACGACAGATTCAGGCAGTTGATCTGAGACGGCAGCATCGGACTGATTGAGCAGCGTACCATCTGACTGAACTAAGTAACTCTGATTGGGTTGGTCAGCTGCGGGAACGAAGGCGGGCTGAACGGTATCCACCGCGATCTGCGCCTGCAGGACACCCACCAGTTGCCCATTAATTTGAATCGGAGCCGCAATATCAAAAGCCATACCAGGCGTCGTAGATGGCGTAAACGCCATCTGTTGTGAGGTTAAAACCTGCTGTATTCCTACAGCAACGGGTTCTGGTTCAGCGACGGGTTGGGCAACTTCTGCCACAGGTTCAGCCGCAGGTACATTCGCAGCATCTGAATTGCCTAAATTTGGGGTGGCTGGTTGCGGTGCGACATCGGCTGGCGGTGCAATATCGGCGGCAGGTGCAGGATTCGCAAGTGCTGGGTCAACTTCACCCGGAGCTTGCACGAGTTTTTGGCCCTGACGATTAAAAATTGCCAGCGTAGCGTAGCGGCTCTGCTGTTCCTGCAGGCGATTGATCACCTGCTGCTTGTCGGCGAGCGGCTGATTCCAGAATCCGGCACTGGTGAGAGTTGTGCTACTGGCAATCTGGCTAATCTCTTGAGTGCGATCGCGCAAAAACGCAGCGATATTTTCGGCCAACTGCTCAGTTTGCTGCGTCTGGATTTGCTTGGCCTGCTGAGACAGTAAACGACTGGTTGCCAGATAGACACCGCCACCCACCAGCGCCCCCGATAGCAAGCCGCAGAGCAGTGCGATCGCAGCCGCTTTGGTTTCTAAGCGATGCCAGAAGGGGGGACGCGGCAACGCCTGTGGCGGTAGGGCGATGAATGATCCATCTGCATCGGAACCAAGTTCATCCGGCTCTAACACGATGGGAGGTTCCAGCTCAAACTCCTCATCAAAGGCTGCCGCATCCGGCCTGTGATCTAAATTATCGCTGGTCGGATTGGCCTGTAAACCATTACCGGAACCGTTGCCACCTAGCCTCTCAGGCTCTAATCCTGCGTGATCTACCGTGTTGTTTAAGTTATTGAAAGTGGAATATCCATTATTCGGATGGGGGGAGCTAGCAGCGGATTGTTCTAACTCGGCCAGCTCAGATTCGGTCAGTTCGATATTATTCACGTCGGCATTGGTAGGTGCGATCGCAGATTCAGTCCATTCGTTGGGGCGTGCGCCATTTGCCCCTGTACCATTCGTTGGGGCAGGGTGATCATTAGGTGGTGAATTGGATCGATGGTCGGAAGGAGGTTGAGCCATGACATCCACCTCGTTCATGGTTGGTTTACACGATCCGGCTGGGGCGCGAATGTAAAGGGTGCATATAAAAAGGGCGCATATAAACAGAGAGATTGTAGTGTTAGTCTTCCCCGCCGATTGCGATCGCCCACAATCTGCAACAAACCTACAAAGCCCCTCACTTTACTCTACGTTGACCACGAAAGGGCACCAATCAAATGTTACAAGGACGTTGCAATTGCTTTAACCGTGTCCTCATAGGAACACCAATCGCTCCAGCTCCCGACATAGAGCTTGCCGTTGGTTAATCCTGCTGCCTCCATCGCCAGCAGATTCACACAGGCCGTTACGCCAGAACCACAGTACACAATGACTTCTTCGGCAGGCTGCAAAGCAGCATACAGCTCAGTCAGTTCCGTTTGCGATCGCAGCTGATGCTTCTCGTCCACGACCTGCATCCAGGGATAGTTCACAGCACCGGGAATATGTCCGGCAATGGGGTCAATCAGTTCCACTTCGCCCCGGTAACGTTCGGGGGCGCGCGAGTCAATCACCGTCACCCCCGGCTGTTCTTTGCGCTGTTTGACCTGTTCAATATCAACCAGAGTGCGATCGCGAGTTTCGGGCTTAAACGTACCGGATTGGGGCTGGGGCTGTTCGGTCGCTGTGGGATATCCGCCTGCCTGCCAACTCGACCAGCCGCCGTTAAGTACCGCCACCTGGTCATGGCCAAAGTAACGCAACAGCCACCAGAGCCGCGCCGCAAAGGCAAAGTTTGAGTCATCGTAGGCCACAACCATCGTTGCGGGGTGACCCTCTTGAGCAGCATGAAGGCCCAACTCATTCATGCGCCGCGCAAACTGAGCCGGATCGGGCAGCGGATGGCGTCCTCCATGAGTCTGGACAGGGCTGGATAAATCCTGATCTAAACTCAGATAGTAAGCGCCGGGAATATGAGCTTGTTCGTATTGGTGACGCCCCAAATCCGGTTCCGGCAGCGAAAATCGGCAGTCTACAATGCAGACGCTTGGATCATCTAGATGCTCAGCTAACCAGTCAGCAGATACAAATAGCTCGGTCATATTAATTCGCTCTCAGCATTCTTTCAGGGAAAACTTATTCCGTTCCCATTGAGTCCCAATTTAAGCCCTCTATGGTGGGTGGACATAGAGGGTAATTAAATTTTTAGAGGAGACTTGACTATGCAAGCGAAGTATCTTGGCATGATGGCCGTTGCGTCTGTCCTCAGTATTGGTATGGTAACGGGCTGCGCCAATCCTGAATCGACGAGTAGCCCGGATGCCACTGAACAAACGGAATCGAATCCCTGTGCAGGCAAGGAAAACCCCTGTGCATCGGCTGATCCCTGTGCGAGTAAGGAGAATCCCTGTGCGAGCAAAGAGAACCCCTGTGCGTCTGCCAATCCTTGTGCGTCTGCTGATCCCTGCGCGAGTAAGGGAAATCCCTGTGCGGGCAGCTAATGCCGGTTCTGGAATTTGGCACTACAGAGGGGTTTGGTGTTGGTGCTAGGTATTGGGTGTTAGGTATTGGGTGCTGGGTTCTAAGTTGTAACTCGCATTACTCCTTACTCCTCACGCCTCACCTTACTCCTCGCGCCTCACCTTACTCGATGCGGGATAACTGGCTCACCCTGATATCGTCATCTTCAAAATAGTCATCGATAGTTATTAAACCTAATAAGGGCATTTTGCGATCGCGATGCGACAGCAAAATGCCCTTATTGTTCTAGACGTGATTAAACATAGCGTAAGGTGGGCGATGCCCACCTTACAGGAGATTGCAGTGTTGGATATCAAAACTGTTTAACCCGATGTCGTATAAAGATTTTGTCTTTTTTCAAATCACGCATTGATCACGGAAAAGTGATCGCTCGCGACTTGGGTAGTATTGCCCTAGTAAGCCATACGGCTGTTAATTGCATCTTGTTGCTTGGCATAAATGCTCTTGAGATGCTTCTTCACCGTATTAATTGCAATGTATAACTGTGATGCAATTTGTTCGTAGCTGTAGTTAGCCCGTTTCAGCAGCCAAACCTCTGATTCCCGTTGCGTTAAACCATATTGGTGACTTTCTGCGATCGCACGTTGACAAGCCGTTTGATAGCAGTCTTCCAGTGTCACTAAAATGCAGGGCTGTTCTGCTGTAGCCAGTGTGAGCCAGCGGGCCCGCACTCGAATTGGGGCCGGACAATCCGTTTCAATTTCGTCTTCAATCATCACCACCTGATCCGGAAAGTCAATCCGACTTTCCACCAGAAGCTGGCAGATGCGCCAGAGTGGTTCCGGTAGGGGATTAGACGTAGGCTGACGCTGGTAAAGCTCATTTAAAATCTCAGCACCATAAGAATTGGACTGAATGACCTTGCCGTCAGGCGTCAGAATTAAAACACCATCAAATAATCCTTCTACTACCGCATGTAGCATCAAGAAATCAGACGGAATATTAGGCGAATTTAGATTTTTCTCCTCCTCGCAATTAACATTGTCTAGATCAAATGAACCAAGAGAAACTGTTTGCATGTTCATGTTAAGGGGGGCTTTGAGATGAACAACAGAGAGTAAAACCACTCGATTGCTTTGTCTCTCGTGCTTGTCTCTATACTGATTCAGAGGCAAGCAACGTGAAGCCGTTGAAGTGAATTGAATGTATGAATTTAATAAAGGACTACACCATCCGGTCTTACACGCTGAGACTTGTATGCAAAGTGACGCAGGGATGAAACAGGGGGATGTCTCATATGCTCTTGTGGAAAACTCCACCTCAAACTTTGCCGAATCCGGATAAGAAGCCTTTTTCTCTGTGACACTTCAAAATGTGTCTAATTGATTATTAGGAATCGAGACCAGAATATTGCCGTTGTATCCCGCCAAAAATCTGTACAATATTCAGCAATCTTGAGCAAATCTATGAATAACGCCGGATAATCAGTCTTCATCTTGATCCAATCAATTCAGGATCTGTTGTTCTAATCTGTTGACTGAATTTAGAGACACTTTAGGAAGTGGAGTTTAAAGTTTTGTGTCTATTGTGACTCTGGTTCACCGCTCCCCCGCTACTGCCACCACGATTGTTCACGACCAACTAGCGCTCACTGCAGAGGAGCGCACGCGATCGCGGCATCGGTTCACGACGGTAGCGGGTCAGTCAGTTTATCTCAACTTGCCCAGAGGAACGGTTTTACAAGATGGTGACTTGCTCACCGATGCCGCAGATTCAGCAGATTCAGCGAGTTCTACCTGCATTCGCGTGATCGCGAAACCTGAATCCGTTCTGACCGTTACCGCAACCACCCCCTTGCTACTACTGCGAGCGGCTTATCACTTGGGCAATCGCCACGTTTCGCTGGAAATCACCTCCGATTGGCTTCGATTATCCCCCGATCCAGTTTTAGAAGCCATGCTGCAGCAGCTTGGCCTGTTCATCACTACGGAAGTTGCCCCCTTTAATCCGGAAGTTGGTGCGTACCATCATTCTGCTCATGAGCATCATCATTAAGCTGACGCAATTTCGAGCGATTGGGTGCCGTAACGCGGCGGTAAAATAACGCTTCGGTTTTTAAGTTGACTGACGACCACAAGGAACGATGACGTGAATTTTTCTTCCACAGCTTTCCTATCTCTGATGCAGCTGACCAATGCATCTTTACCCGTCGGAGCCTACAGTTACTCGGAAGGGATTGAGACGCTCGTGGAAACAGGTGCGATCGCAACTGCTACTGACCTAAACCACTGGCTCAGCCAAGAACTCCAATACGGCGGCATTCAAACCGAAGCGGCCATCCTTATCCGCGCTTATCGAGCTGTGCAAACCGAACAGCCCAGCCAGGTAGCGTACTGGAATCATTGGCTATCTGCCGCTCGCGAAACGGAAGAACTGCGGCAGCAAAGCTGGCAAATGGGACGAGCGCTGGTTCGTTTGTTACCAGAGTTAAATGCTGATGCAAAAAGTTGGCTTGAAGCAGCAGGAACCCCCTGCAATTTTGCGATCGTATTCGCCATTGCCGCCGCTGTCAGTCACGTTCCGCTGGAAATGACTGTGCAGGGCTATTTGCATAGCTGGGCTAGTAACTTAATCAATGCCGGAATTCGATTGGTACCGCTGGGACAAACCGAGGGGCAAGTCCTACTCCATAACCTGCATCCGGTGATTGACCAGGCTGTTACTGGTGTTATGGCGCTGGATGACGCCGACCTCAGCAGCGGCAGTTGGGGATTATCCCTAGCCAGTATGCAGCACGAAACGCTCTATTCACGCTTATTTCGCAGCTAAACTGATCTGAGATGGAGATTTGCCGCTGCATCGCAGTAACAAATCTCTGCTTCTGGGTTTTAATGAGTTCAACTGATATTGAAAGAGATTGAGCAAAGCTTTATATGAGTACCGATCCATTTCGTGTTGGCATTGCTGGCCCCGTCGGGTCGGGCAAAACCGCCCTAGTTGATGCCCTCTGCAAAGCCCTGCGCCAGCAGCACCAAATCGCCGTTGTCACCAACGATATTTACACCCAAGAAGATGCCCAGTTTTTGGTTCGTAGTCAGGCACTGGAACGCGATCGCATAATTGGCGTGGAAACAGGTGGCTGTCCTCACACCGCTATTCGGGAAGACGCTTCAATTAACTTAGTTGCGATCGAGCAGCTAATTGAGCAATTTACCAATCTCGACCTCATCTTCGTCGAAAGCGGCGGCGACAACCTAGCCTCCATGTTCAGTCCCGAACTCGTAGATCTGACCATCTACGTGATTGACGTATCCGCTGGAGACAAAATTCCCCGCAAAGGTGGCCCCGGTATTACGAAATCTGACCTGCTGGTAATTAACAAAATTGATCTGGCTCCCCTGGTTGGGGCCGATCTGGACGTGATGGATCGCGATGCCCGCCGAATGCGAGGCGAACGTCCATTTGTCTTCACCAACCTCAAAACGCAGCAGGGCTTAGACCAAATCATCGACTTCATCCACTTCCACGGATTTGTTGAACTTGCAGACGCCACCCACAGCAGTACTTTCTAAGTTGAGCCAGTTCCTTGGTAGGTGGGTTGAACAACGTGAAACCCAACACCAGCAGCGGTTTTATTGGGTTACGCTGGCGCTTTAGCGTTGCCATGCCCGTAGGGCTATACCCGATCTACGCCTGATCCGTTGACCTCACAACTTGCACCTTGCACTTCGAGAACCCGAAGAGGTTGTTTTGCCGCCGCATCGCGGCGGCAAAACAACCCTTCTGGGTTTTGGTGCAAGATGTGAGTTAACCCGATTTGGCTACTGCCATAAACGCAAAAAAAAGCCCGACCCGTCACAGGCCGAGGCTTTGTTCACCATGTTGATGTCGTACTTACTTGTCCAGTGAGACTCAGTTGAGGTTTTTGTGAGTGTTCCTGGGGGCTTTTGTTGATACTCTAACGATATCAAGTCCAACTAGGCATTTCGCCCTACAAGCATTGGTGATTTCGTTGGTAATTATTGGTGAAAGTGCGAGGATTGGGTATTAGGTTTTAGGTACTGGGTGGTGGGTTTTGGAGCTTTACATTTCACTCCTTGTATGTTGAGAGAAGAGAGGTAGACCGACCCTCCTGAGATGCGAGACATCGTGCGAGAGCCAGGGTCGCCTCTCAACTTGATACCCCAAACTCGGATCATCGGCAGGGACAAAGAGATCCCGAATGACGCAAGGCTGAGTTGTGTGTATCGTCCATCTAGAATTCGCTACAAGGAGAGTACTATGTGCGCGCAATCAACCGACTCAAGGTCATCAGCCGTCAAGCAGTGGGTCGGCATTGATGTGTGTAAACGGTGGCTGGATGTTTATGTTAGACCGTCTGGAGAGAACTTCCGAGTGAGCAACAGCAGTGAGGGAATTGAGGATTTAACCCGTCGGTTGGCCAAGCCGTCGCAGGTGGGTCGCATCATCGTTGAAGCCACAGGTGGCTATGAGCGACACATCGCGCTTGCAGCACAGCAGCAGGGCTATGCACTAGCGGTGATCAACGCCAAGCAAGCTCGCAACTTTGCCAGAGCTGCCAATCAACTGGCTAAGACCGACCGAATCGATGCGGCGATCCTCGCCTGGTTTGGCGAAGCGATGCAGCCTCCGCTACGACCGTTGGCCAGTGAGGCTCACCAACAGTTACAGGATGCGGTGACCCGTCGCCGCCAATTAGTGGAGATGCTCACCATGGAGCGCAACCGTTTAGCTGGACTGCGAGGTCCCGCTCAGGAAGACGTTCAAGCCCATATCGACTGGCTCAAAGACCGCATCAGCGACCTTGACCAAGCGATTGATGAGCAAGTGGAACACAACCAACAGTGGCAGCAGCACCAGGCTCAACTGACCTCTGTTCCAGGTGTCGGTCAGGTGGTTGCCAACACCCTGTTGGCTCTGCTGCCGGAGCTAGGAACGCTCTCACACCGTCAAATTGCCGCTCTCGTTGGGGTGGCTCCGCTCAATCGCGATAGTGGGCAAAAGCGAGGGCAGCGCTCGATCTTTGGTGGCCGCAAACCCGTTCGGCAGATGCTCTACATGGCCACTCTAGTTGCAGTTCGTTACAACCCTGTCATCAAAGCCTTTTATGAGCGGCTGCAACAGCGTGGCAAGTTAGCCAAAGTCGCCCGCATTGCCGCTATGCACAAGCTGCTGACGATCCTCAATGCCATGCTCAAGCACGGCACGCACTGGCAACCACCGGAGGCTGCTATGACGTAATTGACCTCCTTTCGACTTGACTTTTAAGATAATCGCTCTCGCCTCACTTTCTTTACAGCCCTTTCTGCTAACTCCTCCGATACTGATTCCCCGGCAACTGTGCCACCAGGCCCATCAGCTCAAGCTGTGTCAGCGCACCCAGAATCTGTCCTGTTGGTAAGCCCAGTTTCTGCACGATTAAATCCAGCGGCATTGGATCGAAGGGAATTGCGTCAAACACCTGCTTCAACTGAGGATTGAGATTTGGCAGCGGTGCCGAGTCTTCTGGTAAATCTTCCACGAGACGCAAGTGTGGCATTGCGCCTAATGCTTCTAGCAGCATGTCACTGTCCAGAATAATGTGGGCACCTTGATCAATTAGTCGCAGGCAACCGTGAGACTGCGGGTTATCTAGCGAACCGGGTAGGGCATAGATATCTCGACAGTAATCATTGGCCAAGCGGGCTGTGATCAGTGCGCCAGATTTATCACCCGCTTCGGTGACGATTACGGCTCGACTCAGTCCGGCAATAATTCGGTTACGACGGGGAAAATGGGCGCGATCGGGGGTTGTTCCGTCAGGATACTCACTGATTACTAGTCCCTGTTCTAGAATGCGCTTGTACAAAAACTGGTTGGAGCGGGGATAGACGACATCGACGCCTGTACCGAGTACAGCAATCGTGCGTCCGTCTTTTTCAAGACAGCTTTTATGGGCTTCCGTGTCAATGCCGTTCGCCAAACCGGATGCGATCGCAAATCCACTGCGCGCCAAACTCATGCTCAATTTGCGCGTCCAGCGACGCCCGTAATCTGATGGGCTGCGAGTGCCAACAATCCCCACAGTGGGCGTGATCCCCCGGTTTTCATCTGTATTAACTTGACCGCGATAATACAGTACGGGTGGCGGATCGGTAATTTCAAACAGCAGCTTGGGATAGTCGGGATCAGCGGGTGTCCAAAAGCAGGGATAGCGCTGCTCATGCTGTTTAAGTAATTCTTCGGGATCAATCCGCGATCGCAACTGAGCAATTGCATCGGCTCCCTGTAAGCCAATGCCGTCTACGGCCAGTAAATCCGCTGGACTGGCAGCCCAGGCCTTGGCTAAACTGCCAAACTGCTGATGAATTCGCTTCAGGATAACGGGGCCAACGCCACTAATCGTTGACCAAGCTAGCCAATATGCCCGCTCTGTCATGAAATTGCCGAAATTGCCAATTATTGATGTTCGTACACTATGGCAGTTGCCGTTGACCAACCGCAACTTACTCAACGGCAATAGGTATGGTATCAAGTTCAATTCAGCATAAAGGCGGAGATTGATCGCCAATTGACGGAAACCTTATCTCGTTTTGCAACGTTTGGTTGATGACAACAGTGGAACAATTGGCTCAAAATATTTTGTGACGAAACCAATTGAAAAAAGGATTACAACCCCAGAAGGTTGTTTATAGTAGTAGATAACCAGACAACACGAACTCATTATGGCTTGATGCTTGGCTGCCTGCTCAACTTGCTTGACTTCTGTTAAACCCATGTTTGTCGCTGTTGATAGCGACGACTCCCATTCATTGCCTGATGTATCTACCACTAGGCGCTAGTTGTCAACAGGCAAGTTTCTGAGGAAAAAGTAAGGAGTATAGCCAACGCATTGACCAGCACGATGTGCGATCGCGCATACTATCATTACTCAATCAAGGGTAAGTACAAAGACACGCATCCAAAATAAACATTCTTGCAAAAGTGTGTACTTTTGTGTTTCTCTGTTTGTATTCCTAGTCACACTTCCTCGCGAACACATCGTTAATTTCTCTGCCCCGAATAGTCCATTCTCCCCCGATGCTGAGTTCAGCTTGGGCAGCTTCTTTTATTTTTTGTCCTATTTTTTACTCAGTATGTAGCAAATACTGATTTAGCCGATATCCTATCGCTATCGCCATCTCAATTATCAATTTCATTTCTAGTCGCCTAGCCAGTTTGATCCCCGTCGCCCTTCTGCTATTCATTGTGTGTTCGTTGTCAATCCAGCGCCCCTTACTTCCTCAGTTTCCAGTGAGTTGAGCGAGACCATTCACCAGTTAGTTAGCTACTGTGTTCTCTTATTCCTATGAACTTACCCGCTGCCATTCAAACAACTTCAAATCACAATGTGCCATTACCCGATTGGTTACAGTCTTGTCTGATTGCCCAACCCGGTAGTAAGTCTGACCAACTGGGTGACAGCGCGTCTGCACAGGACGTGGATTTGGTCTGTCGCGCGTTTGAATTTGCCTATCAGCTGCATCGGGATCAATATCGAGCATCCGGTGAACCCTACATCAGTCATCCGGTGGCAGTGGCTGGACTTCTGCGAGATTTGGGTGGCGGCAGCGCCATGATTGCGGCTGGTTTTTTACATGACATTGTGGAAGATACCGATGTCACCCCGACAGAAATTGAAGAACGGTTTGGCAGCGAAGTTCGACATTTGGTTGAAGGGGTCACTAAGCTTTCTAAGTTCAACTTTTCCAGCAAAACCGAACGGCAGGCTGAGAACTTCCGCCGCATGTTCTTGGCAATGGCACAGGACATCCGCGTGATTGTCGTGAAGCTGGCTGACCGACTGCACAATATGCGAACGCTGGAACACTTGCCCTCTGAAAAACAGCGCCGCATTGCTCAAGAAACTCGCGAAATTTTTGCCCCCCTAGCGAATCGTCTCGGAATTGGTCGCTTTAAGTGGGAACTAGAGGATCTGGCGTTCAAGTACATCGAGCCGCAGTCCTACCGCGAAATTCAAACCCTAGTAGCCGAAAAGCGGGCCGATCGGGAAAATCGCCTACAAGATGTGGTGCAGACGATCTGCGATCGCTTACTCAAACTGGGCATTGATCCCGTTGATATCAGCGGTCGGCCCAAGCATCTGTACGGCATTTATCAAAAAATGCAGCGCCAGCAAAAGGGCTTTGAAGAAATCTACGATATTGCAGCCATTCGCATCATTGTGACCGAGAAATATGAATGCTATCGGGCGCTGGCGGTTGTACATGATGCCTTTCGCCCGATTCCGGGTCGCTTCAAAGACTATATTGGTTTGCCTAAGCCCAACCGCTATCAGTCGCTCCACACAGCGGTAATTGGTCGCACAGGCCGTCCAATTGAGGTGCAAATTCGCACTCAGGAAATGCACCACATTGCCGAGTATGGAATCGCGGCTCACTGGAAGTATAAAGAATCTGGTGGAGCCAGCGTTCAGGTCACGGCAGAAGACGAAAAGTTTACCTGGCTGCGCCAGCTTTTAGAGTGGCAAAGCGACCTGAAAGATGCCAATGAATATCTAGAAAACGTTAAAGATAATCTCTTTGATGATGACGTTTATGTATTCACGCCTAAAGGTGACGTTCTTGCCCTAGCTCGCGGTGCTACCCCCGTTGACTTTGCTTATCGCATTCATACTGAAGTGGGAAATCACTGTGCCGGAGCCAAAGTTAATGGCCGAATCGTGACGCTGGACTATCGGCTACAGAACGGCGACATTGTTGACATCATCACTCAAAAGAATGCCCATCCCAGCTTGGACTGGATGAACTTTGCGTCAACCACCAGTGCTCGCAACCGCATCCGCCAGTGGTATAAGCGATCGCATCGCGATGAGAATATGGCTCGTGGGCGCGACATGCTGGAGAAAGAACTGGGTAAGGAAGGCTTTGAGTCGCTGCTCAAGTCCAGCCCAGCTCAGGTAGCAGCTGAACGATGTAACTATCAAACCGTAGACGATCTGCTGGCAGGTCTGGGCTACGGCGAAGTCACCATTAACAACGTGGTCAACCGTTTACGTGATGCCGTTAAAGCCCAGCAGCCGATTGCACCTGCTGTCACCGCAGAGGAATTACTCGAAGAAGCCGTTAACGTAACCCAAGCGCGGCCTCAGCAAAAACAATCAGGCTCGCCAATCTTAGGTGTTGAAGGACTGCTGCACCACGTTGCCGGATGCTGTAATCCGCTACCCGGTGAACCGATTATCGGCGTAGTTACCCTTAGCAGCCGCGGCATTTCCATTCACCGCCAAGACTGTCCTAATATCGAGTCCATCGATGGCGATCGGTTCATTCCAGTAAGCTGGAACAACAGCAACGATCAGCACGGACGGCCTCAAACGTATCCGGTCAATATTCAAATTGAGGTGATAGACCGAGTGGGCGTCCTGAAGGATATTCTGTCCCACCTCACAGACCACAAAATCAACGTCAATAATGCTCAGGTCAAAACCTTCCCAGGCCAAACAGCCATTATTAACCTCGGCATCGATATTCGTGATCATCAGCAGTTAGAGTACACCTTCATGCAGATTCGTAAAATGGCGGACGTGCTGAATATCAAGCGTGTTCTACAGTCTGACTAGTCTGAACGACCAACCTGGCTAATCTGGAGCCTGAGACAGGGTTATGGGGTTCACCTAAACTTGAACTCCCAAAATCATGTAGATCAAGAATCCGGTGACCACTCCGTAGCAGCAGGACATGAACCCCTTCAACGAATTGCGATGATAGCTCCAGACGATGGCCGCAAACGTCCCAGAAAACAAGAGTTCTCCAATTGGAAAACTGGTTTCATAGAAGTTTCGGGCCATGATGAACATCATGATTGTCCAAACGGAGAAGACAAAGTAAAGGTTGAAGGGCGGAGTTTGATTCCGCCCCTTCGTCACCTTTGAGAAAAAGGTGATGTAAATATTGAAAATGAAGGGTAGAACAGCGGCAAACAAGCTGCGCAAGCCGGTAACAGAACTTGCTGCAAATGCACCGACTAAAAAATAAATCATGTAGCCAAGCAGGATCGTGAGCGCTGAACCTGCGATCGCAGTATTAATCATCTTGATCCAGCGCTCTTGCTGAGGAGTCAACCCCGTTTGCTTATTCATAAATTAGATTGCTCTACAGCTTACATAAAACCCTAAGCAGGGAAACTAGCCAGTATAAGTTTTATCACAGAGGGAAGATATTACTAATCTGACTCACAACTTAGCTGGCTCGTAATTTAGGATTAGTGTACCAAAAGCCACCAAAAATATTGAGCTTAAGCATTCAACCTTGAGTTAGCAGCAAAATGCTGAGAAATAATTTGCTTTGCTTCTTCTTCGGACGACAAACGATAGTGAGCTAAAAATGTAAACGCTCTGTCCCTCCGATCATTGGGAGCTGCAGGTTCCCAAAGAGTTAGCTGAATTTCATTTTTGAAAGAGCGAATCCGACATTGAACCGAGGATTGAACTGAAGAGTTAGCCAACATGATAGTGTCAAGCAAAATAAATTATTAAACGGAAATTGAGATAAAAAATAAGTTGAGTCGTTTGGGCACTGCAGCAAACAAATCAAGCACCCTCGTAACCATCAAATTAATGTAAATAACGTTGATGCGTCCTCTGTCCCGGAGGTGATCTCCCACCGATTCGCTCTATCCACCTATAGATCAGCTAGATCAGCTTTTAAGTTCTGGTAGTAAAGGGCTGAGCATGAGAATTATGAGCATAAGGATCAACGTCGAGAACGAAAGATCACGTGCTGAGCCAACTCGGAAATCGTCTTGCTTATTCCTCTCACCTTTCGCCTTAATTCTCAAATCCTTTATCAAACCCTTCAATCCGGCCTTACTTGCTCAGTTTGCACTCAAAATCAACGTCAGCGTTTGCCACCCTGAAGGGTGATGACAAATACCTGCTTCGTTTTTTAGTAATGAAATGATGCATTTGCCAAATTGATCGCCTAAAACCCCTTCAATAAAGGGTTACACGACAATAGCTAACCCTTAAGTTGTTGATTTGAACAGTTCAAATTAGAGTGTTGAAAGCTTTTTGTCGCAGATCTCATCTCATCCGCTAGAATTTACTGCAATAGTTTCTGGCGTTCTGGGCATTTTATGTCCATAATGCATCTACTCATCACTTCGCAATTGTTCTTCTTTTTTGTTCATGACTGCTGTGCCTGTTCCACCACGGTCACCTAAATCGTCTCACAAGTCTGCTAGTCAGCCATCGACTCCAGAGGTGACGCCTGTTTTCGCGTTGAAGGAAATGGTGGCGCGTTTACGGCGGGAACAGGACAAGATTCAGGATCTGCTGAGTTCACTGGGCTTTGCTCTGCGTAGCTTTAATAATCTTAATCAGTTTTTAGAACTGATTCCGATGATGGCTAGCCGCGTAACCGACAGTGATGGAGGGGCTCTTATTTTGTTTCGGCCAGATGGCCAAATGCGGTTAGAGCGTTTGCATTGTCAAGGTAGCGATCGCTGTCGGGATGTGAGACGCGCGATTGAGGCAGCAACTCGCCATGTGACCTCTACACTGCCTGTACCGACCGAATCAAGTGCAATCACGCTGGCATCAGGTGCAATGCTGGCATTGGATCGGCAGATTCATCAGTTTTTAGGGTCAGATATTCAAATTTTTGGCACCGCCATCATTGTTAAAAATGTGGAGCGGGGACGCCTATACGTCTTTAGTCGAGATTCCAGCTATAGCTGGACAGAAACGCGACAAAAACTGGTGCGGTTAGTGGCCGATCAAACGGCTGTCGCGATTGAAAATGATGAACTGACAGTTCAATTACGCAAGAAAGATCGGCTGGATCGCGAGCTAGAAATTGGCGCAGAAATTCAGCTTCAGCTCTTGCCTAGTCATTGCCCAACTATTAAAGGAATTGAGCTAGCGGCTCGCTGCAAAACGGCAAACCGCGTGGGTGGCGACTATTATGACTTTATTCCAGCGAATTATGACGAATTGAGGCCCCATGAAGGCGATCATCAGCCGGAGCAAGGCACCTGGAGTTTTGCGATCGGAGATGTGATGGGCAAGGGGGTGCCCGCCGGACTGATTATGACCATGCTGCGGGGAATGCTGCGAGCGGAGGTGCTGAATGGTCACTCACCCGCGCGGATTTTGCAACACCTGAACCGCGTTATGTATGCCGATTTGGAAAACTCTAATCGGTTTGTGACGCTGTTTTACTCAGAATATGATCCAGAAACGCAGATTTTGCGCTACAGCAATGCTGCTCACAATCCGCCACTGCTCTGGCGCGAGTCGAAGAAGACGGTGAAACGGCTTGACACATTGGGTATGCTGATTGGCTTGGATCGAGACACGCAATATCACGATGCCCAAGTCCATCTCCAGCCAGGGGATACGATCATTTACTACACAGATGGCTTTACGGATGCCGCCAATCAAAGCGGTGAGCGGTTTGATGAGGAAAACCTAATCCAGAGCTTTTGCTGGGCCTGCGAGAATTTTGATCATCCCGAAGAAATTTTGGACTATTTATTCAGTCGGCTCCAGCAGTTTATTGGCTCGGCTCGTCACAATGAAGACGACATGACGCTGATTGTGATGCGAGTTGATTCCGATCGCACCCTGCGCGCAGCTCAAAATAAGGATGGGGAAACCGACACAACCACAGATGAATCGTCTGATGATGGTTCATCTGCATTGAAGAAGAAAGAGACAGGTCGGGAGCCACAACTTCCTCATTTTCTAAGGTAGATTTCAAAAGTAGATTGTGTAGATTTCAAGTCGCGTTTTTGAGATAAAGCGATTTGGGCATACTAGTTTCTGGTAAGCTCTGTGGTCAGAATGGTCGTTGTGTGAGGTGATTTTTATGGTTGAGCATATGGAAGGATTGAGTGCGATCGCAGATTTAGCAGACTTGATCATCGTTCATCCAGTTGAATTAGAAATAAACTACGAGCCGATGCCAATCGATTGGCACATGGAGCTGTTTTCTACGACTGATGCCCAAAATCTTGTGCTGGCGCAGTTTGAGCAGGATCTTTGGGGTGATGTTAGTGGTGCATTCAACAACTTTGTTGAGTCGGGTCAACTTTGGGCTCTGCTAATCGGTATTGTGCTGGGTTACCTCTTAAAGGGTCTGACATCTTTCGGCTAATTTTCAGTCTTGGATCAGCCTGATATCTACTTTTCACCGAACTGAAAGGAAAACGGTGGATTTTGCCGCTAGCGGCAAAATCCACCGTTTTCCTTTCGGTCTACTTTGTGTCATGGTCTCCTAGCGCATGACCAGAGTCAGCTAGTTCAATTTATAACCGCATTCCGCTATTGTTACTAAAGCATTGGGGACGGTAATTCATTCTGCGTAGCCCCATTGCTTGCTGTTTGATTACTTTCTGATGGCACTGCATGAACAATCCTTCCCAATCCGCGCCTCAAACTTGGAGCCAGCGATTTGAAACGGCTCTCCATCCTGCGATCGCAAAGTTTAATGCCAGTATTGGCTTTGATATTGAGCTGATTGAATATGACATCACTGGTTCCCAAGCCCATGCCAATATGCTGGCATACACGGGCATTATCTCTCAGGAAGAAGGAACAACCCTGATTGCAGGATTAGAGCAGGTTCGGCAGGAATATCGGGACGGCAAGTTTACTCCCGGCATTGAAGCTGAGGATGTTCACTTTGCGGTTGAGCGGCGACTGACGGAGCTAGTTGGCGATGTCGGGAAAAAACTGCACACGGCGAGATCGCGCAATGACCAGGTTGGTACCGATATCCGGCTTTATCTGCGGGATCAGATTGACCAAATTCGCACCCAGCTCAAGCAGTTCCAGTCAGTTCTGCTCGATCAGGCCGAGCGCAATATTGAAACCTTGATTCCCGGCTATACCCATCTGCAGCGGGCGCAGCCGCTGAGCCTAGCGCATCACCTGCTGGCCTATTGCGACATGGCGCAGCGAGACTGGGAGCGCTTGGGCGATGTTTATCAGCGGGTCAACACCTGTCCCTTAGGCAGCGGTGCGCTGGCGGGTACAACGTTTCCGATTGATCGCCACTACACGGCTAATCTGCTGGAGTTTGGTCAGGTTTATACGAATAGTCTGGATGGCGTTAGCGATCGCGATTTTGCGATTGAGTTCCTCTGCGCGGCCAGCCTGATTATGGTGCATCTCTCGCGGCTATCTGAGGAAGTAATTCTTTGGGCGTCAGAAGAGTTTCGCTTCGTTTCGCTGAAGGATAGCTGCTCCACCGGGTCAAGCATCATGCCGCAGAAGAAGAATCCTGACGTGCCCGAACTGGTGCGGGGTAAAACTGGGCGCGTGTTCGGTCATCTGCAAGGGCTGCTGGTGCTGATGAAGGGGCTACCGCTGGCCTACAACAAGGACTTGCAGGAAGACAAAGAAGCATTGTTTGACTCTGTCAAAACGGTCAAAGCTTGTCTTGAAGCGATGACGATTCTATTTCAAGAAGGGCTGGAGTTTCGCACAGCGCGACTGGCTGAAGCGGTCTCAGAAGATTTCTCTAACGCGACTGACGTGGCAGACTATCTGGCAGCTAAAGGCGTGCCGTTCCGTGAGGCATATAACCTAGTCGGTAAAGTGGTCAAAACTTCGCTAGCGGCAGGGAAACTACTCAAGGATCTCACCCTACAAGAATGGCAGCAGATTCACCCGGCTTTTGAAAAAGATATTTATGATGCGATCGCACCTCGGCAAGTAGTCGCGGCTCGCAACAGCTTTGGCGGTACGGGCTTTGAGCAAGTCCGCAGTGCCGTACATAATGCACGAACCCGATTGTAATTGGATGTTTAGTCATGATGTTGGGCTGCGTGGGCTGAGCTGACGCAGCCCACGCAGCCCAACATCATAATCCGATGGAAGTGCGTAATACTGGAACAAGAACGAACAATTGATGTGAAGGAAAAGGCTAGGAATGGAACTTCGGGTAACAGATCAATCCATCCTAAATTGGTTTGGCGACTGCTTAATTATTGGTTTATTTGAGGATACTGAGCAGCTAACGGGCGCTTTGGCCGAGCTGGATGGCAATCTATCGGGGCTGCTCAGCGAACTGATTGAAGAGTCAGAATTCAAAGCCACCGAAGGCAGCAGCGTGGTGACGCGGGTTGGCCAAGGTGAAATTAAAAAAGTCGGGCTAGTCGGTCTCGGCAAACCCGATGTTCTCAAATTTGATGGGCTGAGACGCGCCGCCGCTGCGATCGCACGTTTAGCTAAGAAAGAGAAATGTAAAACTCTGGGCATCAGCCTGCCTCTCTGCGGCAACAATCCGACGATGACCACGCAGGCCATTGCAGAAGGCGTACTGCTGGCGCTGCATCAGGACAATCGCTTCAAGTCGGATAAAGAAAATGGGGCGCTGAAGCTAGAGCGAGTGGATTTACTCGACTTGGGTGGCCAAGATGCTGCGATCGCAACGGCGCGATTCGTGGCAGAGGGTACGATTTTGGCGCGGGAACTGGTTTCAGCTCCGCCCAACGTGGTGACGCCGATGAGCTTGGCGGAAACCGCTCAGTCCATTGCTAGTGACTCCGGTATGGAGTTGGAAATTCTGGAGCGGGAAGATTGCGAAAAGCTGGGCATGGGCGCTTATTTAGGCGTGGCGCAAGCCTCCGATATGCCGCCGAAGTTTATTCACCTCACCTACAAGCCGGACGGAACACCCCGCAAAAAACTAGCCATTGTCGGCAAGGGACTCACCTTTGACTCCGGTGGTTTGAATCTAAAACCCTCTGGCAGCGGCATCGAGACCATGAAAATGGACATGGGTGGAGCCGCCGCCACGCTGGGAGCCGCTAAGGCAATCGGCCAGATCAAGCCCGATGTTGAGGTGCATTTCATCAGCGCCGCCACGGAAAACATGATTAGCGGTCATGCCCTGCATCCCGGTGATATTTTGACGGCGTCTAATGGCAAAACCATTGAGGTAAACAACACCGATGCTGAGGGTCGTTTAACCTTAGCCGATGCGCTGGTGTTTGCGGAAAAACTGGGCGTCGATGCAATTGTTGACCTAGCAACGCTGACCGGAGCCTGCATTATCGCGCTGGGTGACGACATTGCAGGCGTCTGGAGCAATAACGATGCCCTGGCTAGCCAGCTAATCTACGCGGCGGAAACGGCGGGCGAAAAGTTCTGGCAAATGCCGATGGAAGAAAAATACTTCGAGGGCATGAAGTCGATGGTGGCCGACATGAAAAACACCGGGCCACGGGCAGGCGGTTCCATCACAGCCGCGCTATTCCTCAAGCAGTTCATTGAGAACACGCCTTGGGCGCACCTCGATATTGCTGGCCCCGTTTGGACAGAGAAGGAAAGCAGCTACAACAATCCAGGCGGCACGGGATTTGCCGTACGTACCTTAGTCCAGTGGGTTCTGAGCGAGGAAACCAGCGATCGGCCTGTGATTCCGCTCCAGCCAACACTCAGCTAGTTCATTTAGTTTGTTGTAATTGCAACCCTACGTAGGGGCAAATGGCCATTTGCCCCTACCAGATACGTAGCTGCATATCAAATAAATGCATATCCAAAAAACCGGGGGAGCGCCCCTGAGGGGCGCTCCCCCGGTTTTTTGGATGCGTTTATCTATGCCAACCCACTTACGTGAATTGTAATTTGAGATTTTCTTCGATCCCGCAATAGCATGACCCTCTTTGATGGTGTTGAGCAGGCCAATGTCCTCATCGTTGGTGCAAATGGCGGCATTGGTCTCAGTTTTGTTGAGCATTTGCTAAATGATGATCGGGTGGCCAAGATTTATGCCACCTACCGACGGCCAGAAACGGCGAGTCGGTTAGTTGCGATCGCAACTCAGCATCCCCATCGGTTAACCTGTTGCCAGTTGGACGTGACCGATGAGGCACAGATTGCGGCTCAGGTGAAGCAAATTCAAGCGCAAACGCCGGAGATTCATTTAGTGATCAACTGCGTTGGTGTTTTGCATACGGGCACAATTCAGCCAGAGAAAAGTCTGCGGCAGCTTGAGCTAGATCAGCTTACTCAATACTTTCAGGTCAACAGCATTAGTGCGGCGCTGCTGGCGAAGCATTTACTGCCACTGCTGAAGCATTCCCACCGCAGCCTGTTTGCCACGATTTCAGCCAAGATTGGCAGCATTGGCGACAACTATCTGGGAGGCTGGTATGGCTATCGGGCGTCCAAAGCGGCGTTGAATATGCTGATTCGCACCGCCGCGATTGAGTATAGCCGTAAGAGTCCCAAAACCATCCTGGTACTGCTCCATCCCGGCACGACGGATACCGAACTGTCCAAACCATTTCAGCGCAATGTGCCGCCGGAGAAGCTCTTTTCACCGGAGCGCACCGTGTCGCAGCTTTTAGCCGTACTCGATCAGGTTAAAGATAATGAAAGCGGTCAGTTTTTCTCCTGGGATGGCAGTAAACTGCCGTGGTGATGTCAAAACTTGCGAACTTCGAATTCCATGATTGAACCTATCGATACGATCGCTCTATTCAAACGTCCCGAAAACTCCAAATCCTTTGCTGCTGGGGAGGTCATCTTCAACAATGGTGACGTTGGCTCTGTGATGTACGGCATCTTGTCCGGTGATGTTGAATTCATCGTCAATGACAAAGTAGTTGAGACCTTACACACAGGTGATCTCTTTGGCGAAGGCGCTTTGGTACATGATGACCACCTGCGGGCATCGACAGCCATCGCGAAAACGGACTGTCAACTGGCGGTGATTGATCGGTTTCAGTTTCTATTTTTGGTTGAAAACACGCCGCTGTTCGCGCTGCACGTCATGCGCAGCTATTCCGATCGCCTGCGATCGCTGAAGCATTTTGCCTAGATACTTTCTAGAAGTCCTCAAGATACATAGGGTGGGCATCGCCCACCATCGGCTCTCTGTCTGAGTTTTAAGATTGTGGTGGGCGGTGTCCACCCTGCTTGGTGAATAGTCCAGGCCAGATAATCTCTAGCAGAGGCATGTTTGACGCTTGGGGCATTACCAGCACTGAGTGCTTAAATTGTCAACGCATCAGCAATTCACTCTGTTCATGAATGCGATCGCACCACTGCTGGGCCAGAACGGCTATTTCCTCACGCTCGTTCTCATCAGGCCATAGTTCTGACCAACTCAAGGCCCACTCACTGACTGAGTAACGCTTGGAGATCGGTCAGCTCAGTCGCAAATACGATGTCGGCTTCTAAATCAAGACTATCCACGACCCACTCAACAAAGCTCTGGCTTTCTTGAATCAAATGTTGGATGGCAGATTCATCCGTGCCGCTCTGAGCAGACAGCTGAATTTGAGCCAAACTCAAGGCCAAATTATCGAGCTGAGTGACTCGACTCGCCTGTAGATAATGTGCTTGAAGGATCTCCCAGTGTTTTGACATTAGACACTGTCCTAGTAGAGAGCATTGCGGAGTGCATCACTGACTCAACGCTTTCAAAAACTGCTGTAGCTCTGCTAAGAAACCGCGCCGTCGCGGCTTAGCCGCTTTTTGTCCAGTTGAATCTTCCGCACTTGCTTCATTAGTAGAGCTACCCGTTGCACCCATCAAAATTCGATCCAGCACCTCACCAATAGGCCGTTCAGCTTCTTCGGCAATGAGGTCATAATTGCCTGGACTGTTCTCTAGCCAAACCTGCCAAGGCTGTGGGTAGCAGCGAAACACAGCTGCTCCATTCAGTGGCTTAATGCAGTAAACTGTCTCAATCGTACTGAGGAAGCGTTCTCGCAGTTGCCGTCCAGCATAGCCAATGCCGATAATTGCCACATCCTCCAATTGCGGATTTAGCATGACAAATGGCCGATTTTTCGCTGCCTCATACATCTTTTCAACCTTTTTCACCTCAACTGCCGACGGCTCAATGATTAAAAATGCATCGTCATCTTCTTCTATCTGGCCTTTGATTTCGCCAATGCCGCGCACGCTGTAGGACGGCTCGCCCCAATCGCGTCGGGCCAGTGCCGCTGCCCCCGCATCGGGAAAAAACACCTTGAACTGCCAATCTTTTTCCTCAAACAGCGCAATAAACGGTCGGGCCAATGGCATAATCTTCAGTTCCGGAATGGCATACTCCACCTGTATCCGGGTTAGACCATCTGCGATCGCAGCTTGGGTAGCCGCCTTTGATTGTTCTACAGCCTCTTCAATACTCTTGGGCAGTCCAGTCATCGTTTCATCAGCCAACAACATCAGGTTATCCCATCTATTATTTCAGCTTTTCCCGAGGAGAAGTACCCCTCAGTTGCTACCTGCCGTCTATGCCCCTGTTGTATACACCTCTTCTCATAAAATCAACCCAGAGATCAACCCTCAAACTCCAGTCTAGGGATGAGGGGCAAAGGTTCTGGCGCTTTTTCAGAGACTTTCCGAACACTAAGGAACTCGGATTGAATAAGGTGAAATTTTTGGGGTAGGGACACGGCAATGCCGTGTCCCTACAAATGGAACGGTTTACAGGCTATTTAATTCATAGTTCTAAAGATAAATTTATGGCATCCTGTGTCACAGAATTCGCCGAGAGCGATACGATTAAAACGCCTAAATCGGCATTGCACAGCTCGCTAAGAATCCTAGCGTCCAAAGCTCATGACTTCTGATACTTCTCCTGTTTCTGAAATTGTCTCTGATATTTCGTCCTCCTCGGCGGAGGACAGCCTGCCACAGGTGCATCTCAAGCCGGAAGGCGAGCGGATCATGCTGTTTTTGCCGCCCAAGCCCACTGATCCGGATGCGGGTTCCGACTGGGACGAAATTTGGCAGCAGTTTAAGCATCGTCTCAGCGCGGGCGATCGGTTTTGGCAACCGGATACCACCGTGTATTTGATTGCCCGCGATCGCTTATTGGACAATCGCCAGCTGCATGCGATCGCAGAAGCCCTTTCGAACGTCAACTTGCGCTTGAAGCGGGTCTACACCAGCCGTCGCCAAACCGCAGTTGCGGCTGCCACCGCTGGCTATTCGGTTGAGCAGCAGTCATCGGTGGCCAAGCTGATTCAGCAATCGTCTGCATCTGAACAGCGGCGACCGATGCAGGCTCCCCTGTATTTGCAAACCACCATTCGCTCGGGGGTGGAAATTCAGCACCCTGGTACAGTAATTGTCTACGGTGATGTCAATCCCGGCGGTTCCATCGTGGCCGATGGCGATATTTTGGTGTGGGGACGGCTGCGGGGCAATGTTTACGCGGGTGCGCAAGATGACGATCGGTGCCTGGTGATGGCGCTGCACATGGAGCCGACTCAAATTCGGATTGGCAGCAGTGTGGCGCGTGGCCCCGACTCGCCGCCGCTGGGCGATGCTGAGGTGGCATACGTGGCTGCCGATGGCATTCGGATTGCCCGTGCGGCTGACTTTGTTCGACCAGACGATCGTTCATCCAAGCTTTAATTTGTCTTCAGAAACCGTTACTCTAACCTGTCATAGTCCACTCAATTTAAGCCGTCCATGAGCCGAATTATTGTTGTCACTTCTGGTAAAGGTGGCGTAGGCAAAACCACCTGCACCGCAAATCTAGGCATGGCGATCGCGCAGCAAAACCGTTCCGTGGCGGTGATTGATGCTGATTTTGGCCTGCGGAATCTAGACCTGCTGCTAGGGTTGGAAAATCGCATTGTCTACACCGCAATTGATGTCTTTGCCAGACAGTGCCGACTCGATCAAGCTCTGGTCAAAGACAAGCGGCAGCCAAAATTGGCGCTGATGCCTGCGGCCCAAAACCGCACCAAGGAATCGATCACGCCGATCCAAATGCAAAAGCTGGTGCGGGCGATCGCACGGGCTTACGACTATGTGATTGTGGACTGTCCGGCGGGGATTGAAATGGGCTTTAAAAATGCGATCGCAGCTGCCCAAGAAGCCATCATCGTCACCACGCCCGAAATTGCCGCCGTCCGGGATGCCGACCGCGTGATCGGTCTGCTGGAAGCTAACGACATTAAAAAAGTGCAGCTGATCGTCAATCGGCTCAAGCCCGCCATGGTCAAGCAGGAGCAGATGATGTCAGTCGAGGACGTGCAGGAAATTCTGGCGATTCCGCTGCTGGGCGTTGTCCCCGACGACGAGCGGGTAATCGTCTCCACCAACCGAGGCGAACCGCTAGTCTTAGAAGAGAAGCTGTCTATGGCTGGCCTCGCCTTTGAAAATATCGCCCGTCGCTTAAACGGCGAAGACGTACCCTTTTTAGATCTAGATGCACCCAGCGACGATTTCTTTTCTCGCATCCGGCGCTTCTTCCGGGGTGGCTCAGCCTAATTTTACTTGTAGGGTGGGCACCGCCTCCTGCCCAACAGCAATCCCCATCCATCGGTTAGGTTGCAGCAGAACAAATCAAACTAGCCTCTATATAAACCTTATAAATCAGTCTCTACAGCTTGCATCTACAAATCGAATTTGAATTTTTTGATGATTTTCCCACTGTCTATCTCCCCATGATCTGATGATTAGTGAACTTCTAGAACGACTCTTCCCAGGCACTGCCAATCGATCCAGCCGTGACGATGTCAAGCGACGACTCCGCTTTGTCTTGGCTCACGATCGGGTTGACCTCGATCCCTCAACCGTTGAGCAAATGCGCCAGGAAATTTTAGCGGTCGTTTCTCGATACGTTGAAATCGAAAGCGATGGGTTAGAGTTCAGTCTAGAAAGTGATCAACGGGTCACGGCGCTGATCGCCAATTTACCCATCCGCCGAGTTAAGGGCAACCCCGAGGACAACCAACCTGTCCCAGACGATAATCTAGAGCTAAGTCTCGATTTAAATGAATCGGATCAAGTAGAGCCCAATCCAGAAACCAAGCAGCCAGTGGAGTCTGATCAGCCGGAGGCGCGATCGCACAATCAATCAGAACCAACCCCAAGCTTAGATTCCCCTCCATCGGCATCATCTGACGTTCAGCCTGAACCGGAGTCCGAAACTGAAGCCAAGCCTGATACCCCGTCAGCCTCTTCCACAGGCAATCCTCCACCCGTACCGGATATCTCCACTGAAGAACTCACCAACTCTGACTCCCTCGACCCCCCAAACTCCAAGCCCGACTAATTTAGATCTCACTCCCTAGATCTCACATCCTGACTCCCGACATGAATCCGTCAAATTCTCCTTCTGCTGAATCCACTGCATCCACTGCATCCACCGATACTCCAGCCGTACCTGAAATAACGCCGAATTCAAAACAGCCCGACTTTTCTGCCTGCATCCAATCATTGGGACTCGACCAGATCACGCGCCATGTCTTGATCTGCGCCGATCAGACCAAGCCTAAATGCTGTAGCAAAGCACTCAGTATCGAAGCTTGGGATTACTTGAAGCGGCGGCTTAAGGAACTAGAGCTAGATGTTCCGACCGAGGATCGAGCTAGCTGTGTCTTTCGTACCAAAGCCAATTGCCTACGGGTTTGTCAAAACGGGCCAATTTTAGTGGTCTATCCCGATGGCGTTTGGTATCACAGCGCCACGCCAGAGGTGATTGAGCGAATTATTCAGGAGCATCTGCTGCAAAATCGGGTAGTTGAGGACTACGCCTTCTTGGTTCAACCGCTGACGGGTGCGATCGCAACTGAGACCGCAACTGAATAAATGATTGGGAGCAGAACGAGTTGAAAACCCGTCATTATTTTGGATAAAAAAGAAACAATACGCTTCCTACAAGATCTGTTCTAGTCTTTTCAAAAGAATTTCTTTAGGTTCTAGTTGTGCAAGATGCAAAATCTGAGGAGGTAGGTTCCCTCTGCTGTTCATGTCTTATCATCATTTGACCGTTATTGAAAAATTGGTAAAGTTCTCAAACAGAAGCCAACGCTAGAGGGTGCATATTTTCTCGTACTGGGTATGATTAAGTATATACGTAAAAAACGATGCACATGGCTCTTAGTAGTCTATTTGACAGGTTAAAAGTTGCTTTGAGAAGGATTACAGGTGATTGAACAATAATTGCGACTTGCAGTGCTTGATCTAATCCTGATGTAAGTTAGGAACCTATTGTTTTAAAAGCTGCTGATTAACGTTTATTCATTTAATCGTTTAATCGTTCTAAGCTTATCGAATGGGAGTGTAATTGAGTTGCGTTACGAGTTGCGTACTATTGCATTACCAAATGTATCTATCTATTGACGGTTTGAGCATCGGCATTACAATCCAAGGATTCTTAGCTAGAATCATTAGCTGGGTAGTAATGTCTATCTTCCTAAAGTCTTAACGTTCATCCAAAGACGGCGAGTTATTGAGCATGAAGGAATCCAACACGGGTGACCAAAAACAGTTGTTGCTGATTGATGACGATCCAAACTTAATCCTGTTGGTAAAGGATTATCTAGAGTTTCGAGGTTACCAAGTCACAACAGCCGAGAATGGTCGTGAAGCTCTGGAAATACTGGAGCAGGAAACCCCCGACATGATTATTTGCGATGTGATGATGCCGGAAATGGACGGCTATTCTTTAGTGAAGCATGTCCGGGAAGATCCAAAAACAAGCTGGATTCCAGTGTTGTTTTTGTCCGCTAAGGGGCAGAGCCAGGATCGGGTCAAAGGCCTGAATACCGGAGCCGACGTCTACATGGTGAAGCCGTTTGAACCTGAGGAGCTAGTTGCCCAGGTTGAATCTTCGCTGAAGCAGGCATCCCGCTTAATCCAGCATCAAAACAAGGGTGGTTCAGAAGGCCCGACGATTCAAGTTCCGTTTGATGTTGAGCTAACGCCTACAGAGCTAAAGGTTGTGCAGTTTGTGGCTCGGGGTATGGCCAACCGCGAGATTGCTGAGGAGCTGAAGGTTAGCCAGCGCACCATTGAGAGCCATGTCAGCAATATGCTGGGTAAAACAGGGCTACACAACCGAACCGAGCTGGCCCGCTGGGCAATGGAAAACAGCATGGCTTGATGAGCTTCTTAATGAACTGCCTGTTCTTTGGCAGAGTTCGTTATATAGCGCTACACGCTTAAGTAAAACCCTAAAAAGAACATTTCTCCGCTCATGGTGGCGAAGGAACGTCCCTTTTAGGGTTTTATCAGTTGTATAGCGATAGCCATATTTATTTGTTTAGAGAGTTGTTGTGGCGTGGCGATGCCGCGCCACAGCAACTCTCGTGTCCTAACTTAGCTGGCTACAGCTATAAAAAAGCCTCCAATCAAATGATGGAGGCTGTTGATAGCGAGTTGTCTAGAGGTCATTAGGAGAAGAGATCTGCTTTAGCGCGTGGGAGGGGAAGACTTGGCTGGGATTAAGCGATACCCAACGCGGAGGTAGCTGCCGTCATATAGCGTTTGCCCATAAACCGCATCGTGCGCCAGTTCGGATTTTCAAACTTAGCACCTTGAAACTGGTATTGCTTAACCGTTGTCCGGACACCTCGATAGGTGGTTGTTATTTTCAGTTCGCTTTTAATAAGGGGCATTGCGGCAACGGGGGCGTTGTAAGAGCAACCGCGATAGGTGAGTTGAGTAGTCATGGTGGACTCCGTTTTGTTTGGGGGCTTTCAATATGTTTAGTTTGCCGTTTCTGCCAGCGAAGTACCACCGATGTTTTTGAATTTAAGCGAGAAGATAAGTCGATAGCTTAACTCCGGATACCTATCACATCTTGCACCAAAACCCAGAAGGGTTATTTTGCCGCCGCGATGCGGCAGCAAAATAACATCTTCAGGTTCTTAACGTGCCAGGTGCAAGAGTTGAGTATAAAAAATCCCCCACCGCTAGCAGCAAGGGATAGCTTGAAGTTTCAGAGAAGGAACACGCCTCAGTTTCGACTGTAGCGATTGAGTGTTAAGCCTTAAATTAGAGACGGTTAAACTTGGGACAAAAGCTGATCGCGCCAAGGCTGTAAGCTCTGATCCAGCGGTTTATTATAGACGGGCGTGGGCAGCAGATCGCTGAAAAATTGGGCAGTTGGAATATTCTCGACAATCACCCAAAAATCTTCTGGAATCGGCCCGTCAATGTGGCGGCTGAGGGTGCCAAAGCCAAGTCGTTCATTGCGATAGCGACGGGTAATTGCATTTTGTCTGAGCCACTGGTCAAAATCCTCAGACTGAGCCATGCCCATCAGAAGTGCGGTTTGTAGTTCGCCGATTGGTGGCGTTTCAGTGGCATAGAGCCAAGCTGAATCTAGATACTCTTGCCGCTGCTCTGGACTCAGCCACGCCAGCATCGCATATTTAGCGGCACTGTCCGGTAGCGCTTCAACATCTGCCACAGCGACTTGCTCGTCTTCAGATAGCGCCAGGACAGCCTGACTGGTCGGATCACCATAGTCATCCCAATCCGCATGAGCCGCGTCCCAGTCCTCCTGCCACCAGTTAATACCACCTCGGATTTGATGCCAGTAGGCAGCTAGCTCGGATTGATCTGCGTTTGCTTCACTGGTCGTAATCAGTTCATCCAGCCTCGCTTCTACCCGCTCCAGGATGAGTGGAAACTGCGATCGCAATCCCGGCTCCAGCCACACAGGACTGGTGACAAACAGCGGATCGCGCAAAATTTCCAGCGCCATTGCTTCAATGGCTTGATCTTGATCCGCCAAATTCAGTCCCAGTCCGAAGAAAACGCCTCGTTTCGCTGGCACTAACTCGGCTGAAGCCGCAAACGCCTGGGCCGCAGCTTCAGCATTGCCGCTATCTCGCAGCAGCCAGCCCAGATTGCTGTAGCCAAACTCGCTATAGGGCGCAACTTCCGTACCCGTTTGAAGTCCGGCGATACCCTGCTCAATCAGCTCCTGCGCTTGTTCTGCTTCAACTTCTGCGGTGCGGGGAATGTTGCCGAAGTTCCAGCCGAGCTGATACGGATAATACGGCTCCCACGGCGCAATCTCGTGGGCACGGCTGAGAAACTGATTGAAAGCCTGCCAGTTCGGTTGAACGCGATCAATCGCTAGAAACGCTTGGCTAGACAACTGCCAAGCCCGATGAGCTGGCACCAGACTGATCACCATAATCAGCGTGACGAGGCTAAGTGCGATCGCACTTAGAACGGGTAGCGGTTGCTTGGTGGGCAACACGCGTACAGGTTCCATTTCTGTTGGATTGACTGTTTGGACTGAGGCTTGACCCGGACGAGGTGTAGCAGCAGCCAAAACGGCGGTGTAAATTACAATCATGCCGCTGATGGCTACATTGTCGAGCTGATAGTCGGTCAGGCTTAAAGCGCCGTAGCCCAACAATCCGCTCAGCAGGCATAGCGCTAGAACCTGATCCGACAAGGAGCGATCTTTGGCGGCTGGAGTGAGCCAGCGGACGAGCAAGTAAACGAAAATAGCCGCCGCTGCCAGCATGATCAGCACGCCTAGCAGCCCCAGCTCGGCCCAGATCTGAATGGGGGCGCTGTGTAACTGATAAGCCAGTTCACCTAAGTGACCTGCCCAATCTGGACGATAGCGCTGATAGAGCAGCGGAACTGAACCTAGTCCAGCCCCAGCGAACCAGTTATCTACGCCCATGCGCCAGCCCGTAACGGTGGTGACGACGCGATAAGCCAGTTCTCCCCCTGTGTCACCCTGAAGCAACGCCGGAATCAGCGTGCGCAAACGGTTATTAGCTGCAACCAATACCACCAGTACCGCAAGTCCGCCTGCTCCAGCTAGGAGTAAACGCGATCGCGAAATGGAGCTGCGCCAGAGTAGTACCACAAAGCCAAAAACGCAGATCACAACGAGTCCTAACCAGCCACCACGAGAACTCGTGGTATAGAGATCAACCAGTCCCAGCCCCAGCGTGACCAGCCAGAGATTGCGTTTCGATTTGTCCAGGATGGCGAGGCCCACCACTAGGGGCAACACCAGCAGCAAGAAGCCCGCAACGTAGTTTTGGTGGCCCAGTGGCACCCAGTTACGCAGAGTCAACGTGGAAAAATCAAAACTTGCCTCGTAGCCAAACTGCCGCAGTTCCCGGAGCCGTACCAGTTCTGGCAGCAGGGTTTGCGTCGTCCAAAGGCCCAGGCTGACTAGAATAAACGCGAGGCTGAGATAGCCTTGCTTGACTAGGAGCGAGTATCGCTGTTCGGGAGTCCGCAGCCGATCGGTGAGGACAATCAGCGTCGCTACGAAGCCCAACGCGGCCCAGCCATACCA
Source organism: Thainema salinarum CENA647 (assembly GCF_057732415.1). Lineage (NCBI taxonomy): Bacteria > Bacillati > Cyanobacteriota > Cyanophyceae > Leptolyngbyales > Leptolyngbyaceae > Thainema > Thainema salinarum. The sequence continues at coordinate 2,501,120 of NZ_JBYJZJ010000022.1, read as the reverse complement.
GCGAGCTTGAGCCGGAAATTCAGCTAAAACTGAGGATAAGATCAGGCTCAGAGTGATGAAGCCCAGCAGCCAATCCATACCGTGTCCAACCTTTGGCCAAGAACGGGTCTGCCAAACCTGCGCAATTAGCCACAGAATCGGGCAAAGCAGTCCCACCTGCCATAAAAATACCCATGGCCACGCCACCATCAGGCTGTTGCTGTTGGGCAGCAGGGTAAACAGGACGAAAAAGGCTCCGGTCAGCAGGGCAAAAAGTCGCCCAGATTTAGGCGCAGATGCAGTTTCAACGGTCGAAGATGCAGACATGATCATCCATTGGAGGCAAACACTCTTCCTAGTTTCACCAGAAAACTAATGAACGGTGGAGCCTAGATCGCAATTCTTTATAGAACAAAGCTGCTCATTCAGTGGGGGATCTACTACCTATCTAATTGCAGCAAAATTGAACTGCGATCGCACTTTCCAGCTCATAAACCAAAACTGCGATCTCACATGTCATTTCTTCAGATGTGTCTTTATCATTTTGGTTTACGAACAAAGTAGCGGTGGTAGCCACTAAATTACATTGCCGACTAGCTGAGAAGAATTGAATCACCAATAAGTATAAATATTTATTTCAACTTGGTTGCGTTACTGTCCGGATTAACCGTGGAATTACTGAAGAGCTTTACTAAGGCTTATTAGAGCTGGCTGAAAACTTCATCTGGCCTATAGCTCAATAAGTTGATGATGAAATATCCTTTTGTTATCTGCAAAGAATTCTCGCAAATTTACTGAAAGCGTGAGAGTTCTGAGTTTGTAAGGGGCATCTTAATAGAATAGGGTTCGTTTCACCTGTTTCCCAGCATTAGGAAAATATCACCCCATGCAAGTATTCCAGTCTAAAAAAGATAACTCTGATACTGAATCAGCTTCTAACAAACTACAGCAACAGATCGAAGAAAAAATGCTTGATCTGTTTGAGAAAGTTATTGAAGACAGAGGCAAATACTTTGATGAGAACAAAGACAAAGTTCCCACACCAAACAGTGTTTCTGCAATAGCTAATTCTTATGCAATTGGTAATGCAGCAATTTCTGGTGGTGCTAGTCTTGTTCCTGGCCCTTGGGGAATGCTGGCGGTAGTTCCTGAAATTGTATTAATTATCAGAAATCAAATTTCAATGGTTTACGATATTGGCGTAGCTTATGGACATCGTAAAGAAATTGATCCTCAGCTTTTAGCTAGTGTTTTTGGCTATGCACTTGGAACTGGAACTCTGGGTTTACTTGTTATTCACAGCCAGAAGATTTTAGTTAAGCGGGGATCTCTGCGAATCATGCAGAAGCTTGTTCAACTAATGGCAGGTAAAGTAACCCAAAGACTGCTTAAATCGATGGTAGGTAAGTGGATTCCTCTTGCAGGTGCAGTAGCTTTAGCGGCCTGGTCTAAGATCTCTACAAATATGATCGCGCGTAAGGCAGTTTCAGTATTTGAGAAGGAGATTGAGATCTCAGATGAAGTTGACGATGGTGATGAAATTATTACTGTTTCCGATTTTGGTTCTGAAGCCTTAGAAGACATTAAAGAAGAAAACTTCGACGAGCTAAAAATTCAAGCACTTATCAATCTTATGCGTATTGATGGCTCTGTTGAAGATGAAGAAATGGAGTTTATTGCCCAGATCATCGATGATGCCAACATTGAAAATCAAAACAAATTAGATCTAATTGAGCAAATGAATCAAGGCTCAAAGTTTAAGATCGACTATTCCAAGATTGCTGATTCGCCTAGCGATGCTACTAGTCTAATTGTTGAGCTAGTGAGTTTGGCTAAGAGAGATGGAGATTTTCATATCTCCGAGAAGATCTACATTAAGCAAGTTGGGAAAATGATGGGGATTGATGGAAGCGATTTAGAAGAAGTTATGACTGTAGGTTAGGTAGATTATTACCCTTTCTTCTCCGATAAAATTCAAATTAGTGATGAGTGATCCAAAGCATAAAGCAAAGCTACTTTTTGATAAAGCGAACACATCCTCTGACAGAAAAAGAGGAATAAAGCTGCTTACTAAAGCGGTTAAACTTGATGATCATTATTCTGATGCTTATGCTTTGCGATCAATATGTTTTTCAATGGAGGGCAAGCATTCAGAAGCTCAGATGGACTTAGATAAGGCAATTGCACTTGCCCCTACTAGTATTGCAACTAAATTTGCAAAAACTGTTCATTTAGCTTCGATCAATGAAAATAAACAGGTTATTGAAGTATCAACGCAAGTAATAAATGAAGTCATACGTGAACAAGTTCTAGATAAGCAAGATTCATCTCCCAGAATTGGCAGATTCAAGTTTACTGAGGATGACTTAGCTTACTGCTACTCGTTTAGAGCATTGTCTGCCGTTAATATTCAAGATTACAGATCGGCAATTGAAGATTTCAATGCCATACAACATCTAAATGTGAGTGATAAGACTAAAAGTCAAGCTCTTCAGTTCAAGCAAGGCATTTTAAGAAAGCTCGAGGCAGAGAAAGAGCAGGAACGAAAGTCTAAGCTTTCTTACAAAGCATCTCAAAAAATCCAAAAGCTGCTTGGCAAAGCAAACAATCTACGCAAATTTGCACTTGAGCATCCGATTTTATCGCTCTTTGCTTCCTTGCTCGTTTTGTATTTTATTGTTTGCCTTTCTATATTTATGTATCCCGTACTAAAAACTAATCCTGTACTAAATCCAAGTATCTCTTCTAAAAATATGGGTATAGTTGTTGCAATGCCTCCAAATATAGAAGTAGGAGAGAGTTCCGATAGTGCTATAAGGAAGCTAAAAAATTATGCAGCGCAAGATGGTGGTGAATTTTCCTGTCAAACCAAGAATGGATATTCTTGTAGGTACATTACATCTGAAAACATGGCTATGATAATTTATATCAGAACCGAATTGACTAATAATGCAAGAGATCCAGTTAAAGGAACAGTATCAAAGGTTGAATGGAAATCAGCTTGCAAATCATCAAATTCAAGCTGCTAATTTTTACTGCAAAATCACATATCGAGTTAAAACCCGCATCACCTCATTTACTTTTCCTGTGGGTTGAGGTTTGCTCCATTCTCGGACTTCGGCAAAACCAACTCGGTAAAGCTCGAAAACGACACGCTCAACTGCATAGCTAGAACCAATAACCAGAATCCTCACTTTTTCTCTGCCAACCTCAGCAGTTGGTTCAGACACTACTGCTGTATGTATATCGGCATTAGATAGCGTTGAAGAGAGGAAAGCTTGGCGTTGCATAGTTGGTATCCTAATGTAGGCTCAATGGATCACACAATACCATCAAACACAGTTTCGTGATCCAAAAAGCAACATTTACTCGCTCATGACTCTCTGACACGATTAGGTCATGGGTAGAGCAAGCCAAGCACTCAAGCACGTTTTAGAGACTTACGGTATCAGCCAAAATCAGCTAGCCGTCACAATGGGCGTTGAACGCGGTAGCGTATTTCGTTGGTACCACAACAAACGTGATCCGACTGCTGAAACCGTCGTAGAAATCGTAGAAGCATTGAAAAAGCTTAATTACAAAGCTGCTGAAGAGTTCGTGCAGCTCTATCTAGGCGATGTATTGACAGACCAAGAGTGAAGCCTGCTAGCAGACTAGGTACGGTGATGTCCACGCCAGTGAAGGAGAGCAGTGGCTTGTTCCTTGCAAAGCAGAAAGCGATCAGTCTGCGATTGCACTCAGCCCAGTAGTAAAAACACGAAAGGCTAGCTCAGCTAGCCTTTCAGAAAAACAATAGCCAACGCTTATGGCTGATGCTGTCTTAAATCGAGCGGTAAAAAGATAGTCATCACTTCGCCCTGCTTCGGTCGCTGCTTGACGATCATCTTGCCGCCCAGCGCTTGGAATAGGTTTTTGGTGGCCGACAAATTCAGGCTCAGATTGCCCGTTTCCGGCTGCACCATCAGCAGTTGACCAATTGACTTGAACGCCGCATGGGGATTAAACGCCATGTTGGCAAAAGTGTACGCCTTGTCCGCCTGGAACCCATCTGAATTAGATTCACCAGCCGCATCATGGGGCAAACTCGACTTGAACTGGAGCTTGAGCTGATGTCCGGCAGGCGTTACGCCGAGCTGTAGATGACTGCCACCGGGCAAGCTGAGGGCAAACCGCTCAATTAAGTTTGTGAGTACCTGATTCAGCATCACCGGATCGCTGACCACCCACGGCAGCGTATGCGGCAGCGTCACATCAAGCTGAATATTACGCTGCTGCGCCTGCTGCTGCCACTTGGGAATGTTGTCTTCGAACACCTGATCAAGCGCGATCGCACTTAATGAACCCATTGATTGGCTCGACTGCTGCGTTTCCAGTTCAACCGCCCGGAAAATCAGGCCAAATCGATCGATCTGCTGGGTACATTCCTGATCGATTTGCTTTAGTCGATGCAGTACCTTTTCACCCAGTTCAGTGCGACGCATCAGCGAACGAGTTAGGGTGCGGATGGTCGTTAGCGGTGTGCGAATTTCATGCGCCATTGCCCGCAGCAGTTCAGCATCCAAAGAGAGAGACGAGGCAACATCGCTCAGTGGATTAGAGGTGGTTGCAGCGTCGGTGGATGGGGCTGGAGATGTGAGATCGCAGTCCTGACTAACCTGCTTGCCATGACCATTAGCCTGAGCTTGGGTTTGGGAGATCTGCTGCCGTACCGTATTCGCTTGCGCCGCCGTACGAGCCGCTTCCACTGCCGAAAGGTTCGCCGCCACCACAGGCAGTTGCTTCAGCATCAGCCGCTGAAACTGCATGACGAGCTGATAGTCCGGCTCCACGGGAGCAAACTGCTGGATATAGGTTTCCATCTGCTGCATCTGATGGGGACTGGTCAGTGACAGGCGAATACGCAGGGTTTGCCAAGCCCGCTCGACGATGGCGGGATTGAACGAAAACTGAAATTCAACTGGCCCATCGTCCGGCTGACCAAGGGTGAGCACCAAACAGAAGTCGGCGGTCAGCACCAGGCAAAACTGCTCGTTAATGATCGGGTCGCTTTGCGAGATGGGTAGCGACACGACTCGCGCAGGCTCTTGCGCCTGTTCCTGAAGATTGGGCGGAAGCTGGAGCGATACCTGAGCGGGTTCTGAAGTCAACACCCAATCGGCAAAATGCTCGCTCAGGGTAGGCGACTCCAGAATTGGTGCTGGCCCGGATAGCACGACGCCTTTGACAGGCATCGCTCCATCGCAGACGGCCACTGAATAGGTATCAACGTTTTGATTGAGTAGCTGATTCAAGGCCGCGATCGCAGCATACCATTCTTGTTCGGCTCGGTTTTGCTGCTCGCGTGTGGTCACTGCCTGAGGCTCAGCCGCATAGCCACCTTGGACATCTTCTAACTTGTCCAGGGTCAAAACCTGACTAAGTGTGGGTAGCCTCCTCGCTTGACCTGACATCTGCTTTGCCTTCAATCGTGACTTGTGTAAATCGAACTGTAAATCAGTGTTTTGGTGGGTATCATCGCAAGATGAGTTGCGATCGCGGATTGCTATAACCATTGATGCTTATGACGCTTATCATCGGTTGGAGCAGCAGTGATGACTGAAATATCTTTAAAATTGAACTGTGATGCTTCAGCAACTGCACGCTTTCCCTGCTTGAAAACTGCATAAATTACTATGCTTCTACACTATCGGTATTTCAGCAGCAGGAGTAGCCGTAGAACCGAACCTCTCCAGCGCAATCTCCGCTGCGATCGCAAAATCTGGCTTTGATTGCCGACAGATTCGGTTACCATGCTGTATGTTTGCCCTTTGCATGGAACTCAAGCATGTCACCCGCCAAACGCATTTGCATTACGTTGGGAACGCGACCGGAAGCGATTAAGTTAGCTCCGGTGATTCAGCAATTTCAGCAGTCAGCCGACTTTGAAACCCATGTCGTCCTGACGGGGCAGCACCGCGAAATGGTCGATCAGGTGATGGAGCTGTTTGGGCTAGAAGCAACCCATGATTTAGACATCATGCAGCCTAAGCAAACGCTGACGGATATCACCCAGCGCAGTCTGCAAGGGTTGGAATCTCTCTTTCAAACCATTCAGCCGCAGGTGGTGCTGGTGCAGGGCGACACGACCACTGCCTTTGCTGCCGCGCTGGCTGCGTTTTATCAAAAAATTCCGGTTGGTCACGTTGAGGCTGGCTTGCGTACCGACGATCTCTATAATCCCTATCCCGAAGAAGCCAATCGACGGTTGATTTCGCAGCTTAGTTTTCTGCACTTTGCGCCCACGGAAACCGCCGTGCAGCATCTAAAAAATTCCAGCGTCGTCGGCGAAATTCACCAGACGGGCAATACGGTGATTGATGCCTTGCTGACGGTGGCCGACAGGTCGCCGGAGTGCGACGTGCCGGGACTCGATTGGAATCAGCACCGCGTCCTGCTGGCCACCGTTCATCGGCGGGAGAACTGGGGCGAACCGCTACACAGCATTGCCCAGGGCTTTCTCGATACGCTGAACCAGTTTCCGGATACCGCTCTGCTGCTGCCGCTGCACCGCAATCCCACCGTGCGGGAGCCATTGACACAGATCTTGGGTGATCATCCCCGCGTCTTTTTGACGGAGCCGCTGGATTATGCGGCTCTGGTGGGTGCGATTCAGCGCTGTCACCTGCTGCTCACGGACTCCGGTGGGCTACAGGAAGAAGCGCCCAGTTTGGGAAAACCCGTACTGGTGCTGCGCGAAACCACCGAACGTCCAGAAGCGATCGCAGCGGGCACCGCAAAGTTAATTGGCACCGATGCCGCCACCATCACCGCTGAAGCCGCAAAATTACTGGAATCCGAAACGGCCTATCAAGAGATGGCGAATGCGGTGAATCCCTTCGGCGACGGGCAGGCAGCTCGGCGCATTCTCAAGATTGTGGGCGACTATCTCGATGCTTAGTCGTCTGTCAACTTTGTTTTAATGGGTTTTGCTGGTTGATGGGCCGCGCGGCGCGCGGCCCATCAACCAGCAAAACTTAATTTACAGAGTACTTAGTTGCCGTATTTTTTGGTTAAGAAAAGGTTAAAGCCAATTTTCTTAACGGATTCAGCAATCGGCTGGAAGCACGGTATACTCCTTTGGGGTTAATGGAGTATACAGGCATGGTAGCGGTAGCAATTTTGGCGGCAGGTCGTGGCACACGCATGAAGTCAAACCTGCCCAAGGTCTTGCACGCATTAGGTTCGAAACCACTGGTTGAGCGGGTACTAGACAGTGCAGAAGCATTGCAGCCCAGCCGCCGCCTGGTGGTTGTGGGCTATCGGAGCGACTTAATTCGTGAAGCGCTGGGTCACAACGGCACGATTGAATTTGTCGAGCAAACCGAGCAGCTCGGTACGGGACACGCTATTCAGCAGGTAATTCCTTATCTAGAAGGGTTTCAGGAGGACTTGCTGGTACTTAACGGTGATGTCCCGCTATTGCGATCTGAATCGCTTCAGAAGCTGCTCGAAACCCATCGCACCCACCAGAATGCCGCTACGATCTTGACGGCTCAACTGCCGAACCCCCAGGGCTATGGCCGCGTCTTCTGCAATGGCAACAATATCGTCACTCAAATTGTGGAAGACCGCGATTGCAGTCCCGCCCAGAAGCAAAACCACCGGATTAACGCTGGCGTGTACTGCTTCCGCTGGACGGCACTGGCAGAAGTATTGCCCCAGCTCACCTCTAATAATGACCAGCAAGAGTACTATCTGACCGATACGGTGCAGTATCTCAAGCCTGTGATGGCCGTTGATGTGGAAGACTATCAGGAAATCGTCGGCATCAACAACCGCAAGCAGTTGGCGGCGGCCTATGGCATTTTGCAGCAGCGCATCAAGGACAACTGGATGGCGGCAGGCGTGACGATGGTTGACCCCAACAGCATCACGATTGACGATACGGTTGAGCTAGAGCCGGACGTGATCCTGGAGCCGCAAACCCATCTGCGTGGCCAAACCCGCATCGGCTCAGGTAGCCGGATTGGCCCCGGTACGCTGGTGGAGAACAGCCAGCTAGGTCAAAACGTGACGGCTCATTATTCCGTCATTTCCGATAGCGAAGTGGCCGATAATACTCGCGTTGGCCCCTATGCCCACCTGCGCGGTCATGCCCAAGTTGGAGAGCGCTGCCGGATTGGTAACTTTGTCGAGCTGAAGAATGCCGACATTGGCGATCGCACAAATGTCGCCCACCTGTCCTATCTGGGTGATGCCACGCTGGGCCATCAAGTGAACGTCGGTGCTGGCACGATTACTGCCAATTACGACGGTTTCAAGAAGCACCGCACCACGATTGGCGATCGCACTAAGACTGGATCGAATTCCGTTTTCGTTGCACCCGTCACCATCGGCACCGATGTCACTGTCGCGGCTGGGTCAGTGGTAACTGAAGATGTTCCCGATGAAGCACTAGTGATTGCCCGTGCGCGGCAGGTAGTGAAGCCCGACTGGCAGCCGAAATCGGCCCAGTAGTCTCGTTGCTAGTCCCGATAAGCGAGCCAAAACCTAACTTTTGAATTATGCGATCGCGTTTATCGCCGTTCTGGCGATGGACGTTCTTTTAGCTGCATTTTTCTAACCTAAAAGGTGATCACCCCCACAATAGCGATCACCCACTCGGAGGCTCTAGCTACCCCTATGAACTATCTCATTGCAGTCCTGTCTGACCGTCAACAGGTCGAGGCAGCCCAAACCGCTCTTCAAGCAGACGGCATCGCACCGGAACATATTAGTCTGGTCGGCGAAGGCTACCAAAGCGCCGATGAATTCGGCTTCATCGAACCCAATCAGCAAGCCCAAAAGAGTTCGCGGCGACTGTCTTACTGGGTGGTTCCCTTTGGTTTTATTGCCGGATATGCATTTAACTATCTGACCGGAATTGAAATCTTTTCTGCCCTTGGCCCCATCGGCAACCACATGCTAGGCGGCATTCTCGGTGCCTTGGCTGGCGTATTGGGTGCAGTTTTAGTCGGCGGTGCTGTCGGATGGACGGTCGGCAGCGGTGACGCTCTGCCCTATCGCAATCGCCTCAATGCAGGTAAGTACCTAATCGTGGTCACAGGTTCAGAAACACTCACGCGTGAAGCAACGCGAATTCTGCGCCAGTTTGAACCCGAAAACTTGCAGGGGTATCGTCAACCCGCTTAGGCATCCATCACGCTTTAATATGCAATCCGGCTGAAAACCCGTTGTTTACTTTGGTGAAACATTTGCTTGGCAAGCATTTCATCAAAAATAAACAGGGTTCTTACACCACGGATTTCATATAACTTTGACATTTTTGACGAATTCTACTTTCGATCTATGGCTTTACTGACAAAATCTGAATTGCAAACCCTAGCCGAAATGCAGGCAGAACCGTGCATTTCCATCTACATGCCGACCCACATAGCTGGGCCAGAAATTCAGCAAGATCCCATTCGGTTCAAAAATCGGCTGAATGAAGCCCGCGAGCGGTTAGAGCAAGCTGGCCACAATTCAGATGATGTCAACCCTCTGTTGGATCGCGCTCAGCAACTGACCGAGCAAATGGAGTTTTGGCGGCATCAGAAAGAAGGGTTAGCTCTCTTTATTGCGCCTAATTTTTTCCGCCTGTATCGCTTACCGCTGGAGTTTGAAGAGAAGACGATTGTTAGCGATCGCATTCACTTAAAGCCGCTCATGCCTATGCTGTCCGGCGATGGTTATTTCTACTTACTCTCGCTCAGCCAAAACCGAGTGCAGCTCTTCCAAGGCACTCACTACACCATTAGTGAGATTGATCCAGACGACATGCCCCGTAGCTTGGCAGAAGCACTACAGTACGACGATCCAGAAAAGCAGCTTCAGTTTCATAATGTTAGTGGTGATGGGTCATCTCCTGTCTACCATGGTCATGGAGTTGGCACTACTCAAGATAAGACCAATATCTTACGGTTCTGTCAAAAACTAGACAGCTCATTGAGTTCATTCTTGAACAACGAAACTGCACCATTGATAATTGCTGGAGTTGAATATCTCCATCCTATTTATCGCGAAGCTAACTCTTATCCCCATCTGCTTGAACAAGGCGTAATAGGTAATCCAGAACATCTTAAGCCTGAAGAACTCCATCAACAAGCCTGGCAGGTTGTCCAGCCCTATTTCCATCAGGCCCAAGAGCACGCCTTTAGCACCTACCGAGACTTGCTTACAAAACCAGAGTCCTCCAGCGATGTGGCTGACGTGGTAAAGGCCGCCTACGATCGCCAGATCGATACGCTGTTTGTCCGCGCTGACCAGCATTGCTGGGGCCAGTTCAACCCGCAGACCCATGCAGTTCAACTCCACAATCAGGAGCAGGCTGAAGACACCGACCTACTGGATTTTGCGGCTGTGCAAACTTTCCTCAACGGCGGCAAAGTATTCGCGGTCGATACCGACGAAGCCATGCCCGCTGATGAACCCGTAGCCGCAATTCTACGATTCGTAGCTTAATATGCGAACGTACATGTGCGAATATACAATACAGTACATGTACATTCGCACATTTAATGTCGCTGTTTCATGGATTTCGTTCCTTTCCGTAAAAAGCTTGAAATCTTTATCAGCTAAGCGGTCTGACGATTTCTGATGAAAAGAGCGACATCGTGGTGTTTCGCAGTTTTAATGTCGCAACATCAGATTTCGCAAATTAAGTGTCGTATTTTTGCATTTCGATGTTTCGCAATTTCGATGTCGTTTTTGCCCACTGTCGTCGCGAATGTTGTCCTTGATATTTCCCTATGGAGAATTTGTTAAGTTGACGGAATTTGCGGAGTACCATTGGTAGAGATATGCAGCGCTTAGAAGCTGCCTAGTGATTAGGATTGCATAGATTCGAACGGGTGTAGAGGTTCGATTCAAGGAATCCAATCGGGCGACATTGAGGAGAATCTATCAGTGCTAGACATTCGAGATTTTTTCAAGGCGACGAACCCGAGCAGAACGCTCAATATTGAGAACGCCAATGATCGAGTACTGTATGTCGATTTCTCTGATGTGCGCGGTGGCCAGATTATTCAGGAACTTAAGGACAACATCACCTTTTTCTCTCCAGATTCACCCACTTGCACTCTATTTACGGGGCATATTGGCTGTGGTAAATCGACGGAGTTGTTGCGGTTAAAGCAAGAGTTGGAGGCAGAGCAGTTTCACGTTGTCTATTTCGAGTCTAGTGGTGCGTCAACAAATAGATGACGGCCAGCTAAAGTAAGAAAAACACCTCTTACTTTCGGTCATGGTCAAGAAATACATCGTGGATTTGAGTGCTGAAGAACGGACTTACTTAGAACAGTTCGCGACAACGGGCCGTCGCGCGGCGGATCGCATTACCCGTGCGCGCATTCTGCTCAAAGCCGACTGCAATCAACCCAACGGCAGTTGGTCAGATCAGGCGATTGCGACGGCCCTCGACGTCGGGGTTCGCACGGTCGAACGCGTCCGCCGTCGCTTTGTGGAGTTCGGGCTGGAGGCATCATTAGTGCGACGCACCGGGGGTGGACGCAAACCAAGCTGCTTGAATGGCGAACAAGAAGCCCATTTGATTGCCTTGGTCTGTAGTGAGGCTCCGGCGGGTCAGGCACGGTGGACATTGCGCTTGCTGGCAAGTCACATGGTGCAACTCGGCCATGTTGAGAGCGTGAGTCATGAAACCATTCGGCAAACGCTGAAAAAAACGAATTACAGCCTTGGAAACAAGACTGCTGGGTAATTCCGCCAGAACAGAATGCCGAATTTGTCTGCCAAATGGAATCCGTGCTGGAAGTTTACCAGCGCCGCTATCACCCTGACTTCCCCATCATCTGCCTTGACGAAGCGATGAAACAGCTCGTCAAAGAAACCGTCGCACCAGTGCCGGCACAACCGGGACAGCCACAGCGACAGGATTTTCAATATGAGCGCAACGGCACCGCCAATCTATTCATGTTATGTGAACCGATAGCGGGGTGGCGACACGTTGAGGTGACGCGACAGCGCACCGCTGTTGATTATGCTCATTTGCTCAAAGATGTTGTCGATCTGCATTATCCCGATGCCCTGCTCATCACGGTGGTGCAAGACAATCTCAACACCCATACACCCGCCTCTCTCTACAAAGCCTTTGAACCGGCCGAGGCGCGTCGCATTCTCAATCGCCTGGAATTTTGCTATACCCCTAAGCACGGCAGTTGGTTGAATATGGCCGAGATTGAGTTGAGCATTCTGGCTCGTCAATGTTTAGACCGACGCATCGCTGAATTTGAACCCCTGCAACGTGAAGTTTCAGCCTGGGTAGAGACCCGCAATCAGCAGCAAACGTGGATTGATTGGCGCTTCACCACCGAGGACGCACGCATTAAGTTGAAACGACTTTACCCGTCAATTAATTCTTGACTAACCACTAGTGATGATCTGGAAATGGCCGATGTGGATATTGGTGATGTGTTGTTGACGGTTGCCCGTCGCATCAGCCAGAGCCTTGAGCAGTATAAACTGGCAGAACCCACAGGACTGAAGGCGATTTTGCAGGGAGCGGTGCAGATCCTGACGACCGAAATTGAAGTGACTGGGGCGTCTGGTGAGGTGCCAGGAATTGGAGGAATCTCTTGGAGCGATAATGGTGAGTTTTCTCTGTCGGCAGGCATTGGCAAAATTACCGCTCGGACAAAAAGCGACCCCAACCTGCGCGATCGCATCAACAACTACTTAGGGCCGCAGAAAAATGAGCTGTTGAAAGCGATTAATCAGGAGTTAATCGAACCCGCCATTGCTCAATTGAAGCAGCACGGCAAGAAGGGGCTGGTCGTGATTGTGGACAATCTGGATCGGATTGACAATCGTCCGCGATCTCACGGTCGTCCTCAGCAAGAATATTTGTTTATTGACCAGAGCAGCTGTCTTAAAAATTTACGTTGCCATCTGGTTTATACCATGCCGCTGGCGCTAAAGTTCTCCAATGAATATGGCATGTTGACCCAGCGCTTTCCAGAAGATCCAAAGGTGCTGCCAATGGTGCCAATTCAGCGGCAAGATGGAACTGAGTGCAGTGAGGGCATGGCGTTGTTGCAGCAGATGGTGTTGGCACGCGCGTTTCCTGATTTAAGTGAAACGGAACGGTTAGCGGCACTAACTGAAATTTTTGATGAGGCGGCATCGTTGGATCATCTCTGTCACGTTAGTGGTGGACATGTGCGGGACTTGCTGCGGATTTTGAATGCCTGGATCAAAAAGGCACGGCAGTTTCCCCTAATGAGATCGCAACTTGAAGATGTGATTCGCGGCTATCGAAATGAAATGACAATGTATATTTCAGACGATGAGTGGGAGCTACTGCGGCGGGTGCGGCAGCGCAAAAAGGTGAGTGGCGATGACGACTATCAGACATTAATTCGCAGTCGGCTAGTATTTGAGTATCGCGATCGCGGTGAGTCTTGGTTTGATGTGAATCCAATTCTGTTGGATGCGAAGGAGCTATAGGCATGAGCCAGTGGCCGGAGGATGAGATTGAAGTTCACAATCGCCAAACGCTAGAGGAATTGGCGCAAACGTTGGAATGGTCAGTCGGCGAATTTCATCTGTTCTTAGCGCGATGCAACTATGTCGCGGTGCGATCTCACCTGATTACTCAGTTGCAGAACATTTGTTCAATCCAGCTTCAAATTATTACGTTGACTGCCGATACGCAGCAGCTTTACACCACCATCCGAGATGCGATCGCAGTTTCGCTCGACCCACCAGAGGGGATTATCGTGGTCGGGTTTGAGCAGGTTAAGGATTTAGATCAGCTGTTTGCTAATGCGGATGCGGCGCGGGAAGAGTTTCGCAAGCAGTTGCCCATGCCCATCGTGCTGTGGCTGGACGACACCCAGTTCAACAGCTTTAAGGATCGGGCACCCAATTTTGAAACCTGGGCACCTGTAGACACGCCGACGTTTGAGATTCCCACTGATACGATTATTCAATCTTTGCAGCAGGGCGTGGAAGCAATTTACGCAGCCTGTTTCAAACCAAATCAACCCCAGCTTGCCAATGATCCGGATCAGCCTCTGCCTAAAAGGGTGAGAGCAGCAATAGATGCGGCGCAACTTGGTGATTTGCGTCGATCTGAACTGGCCCAAGCTTTGCAGACTTTATCCGACCGAGCCGTTTCATTACCTGCTGATTTACGGGCTGATCTGCATTTAGTTGAGGGTGCTGATGCGGGTTTAGACGAAGCCGCTATTGGACATTTCCAAGCCTGTGTGGATTATTGGCGCAGCCAAGTTCAGGCAGGGCAAATTCACGAAACTACTCCGGCAGCGAATCTGAAACTAGCGTTGGCGCTCTTTTTCTTGGGTCGATTTTACTTTCATCATACGGATGAAATGAGGCGACTGGATCAGGCTCAGTATGACGATCACGGTTGGCAGCAGGCGCGTCTGCCCTTGGAAGAAAGCTGGCAATTGTTTGCAGCAGCTAATCGTCTAGATATGGTTGCTAAGGTGAGCCGACATCTGCTCGGTACACTGCGACGACTACAGGCTTGGGATGATTTGGAACCGCTGCTGAATCAAGTGATTCCACTACATCAGCAGTACCACATGCTGAGTCGCTTGGCGATGGATTATGGCTTTTTGGCTGAGCTGAAACTACATCAGCAAGATTGGCCAATGGCGAGACACTATGCCGATCTAGCAGTGGAAACTATTCAACCATTGCCATTGTCACAACAATGGGCAGAAGGATTGTATTTGGCACTGCAAGCCAAGGCAGAGGTGCAGTTAGGTAATGAAACAGGTGCTATCACTCTATTGGAATGGGCGCGATATTTAGGTGACCGTGGCCATCCCACCACCTATAGCACCATTTTGGGCGATTTGCGTGAACTGTACTGGCAGCAGAAGCGCTATCTGGAGGCGTTTAAGCTGAAGCAGGCGCGGCTGGAGGTGGAGAAAGTTGCTGGCATTCGGGCGTTTGTCGGTGCTGGACGGCTGGGGGCACAAGGGCAACTGCTGGAGGAGTCGGATGAGCCAGCGCCAGAGATTTATGCGTCGGGTCGGCAGTTAGATCTACAAGAACTGCTGAGCCGGATTAACAGCACGGACTCGAAGCTGACGGTGCTGCATGGGGATTCAGGAGTGGGCAAAAGCTCGCTGGTGAATGCGGGTTTGATTCCGGCGCTGCAAAAAGAGGCGATTGGCTATCGGTCTGCGCTGCCAGTGATTGTGCGGCAGTATATGAACTGGGAAAAGGAACTAGCGACGGCGCTGACGGAATCGATTCAGGCATCGTCACGATCTAAAACGGTGCAGGTGCCAGAATCCAGTCCTGATATTTTGGCGATGCTGCGCCAGTGCGAGCAGAACAATCGCTGCATTGTCCTGGTGTTTGACCAGTTTGAGGAGTTCTTTTTTGCCAATCCTGATCCGGTGCAGCGGCGGCAGTTTTTTCAGTTTTTGAGCAATTGTCTGGGAATCACCTATCTCAATATCATCCTGTCGCTGCGGGAGGATTATCTTCACTATCTGCTGGAAGCGAGTCGGGCGCTACGCGGTGTTGCTAGCCCTAATATGCTGAGCCAAAATCTGTTTGGCAATATTCTGGGGCGCGATATTCTCTATCCCATCGGCAATTTCAGCCCGGAGCAGGCAAAGGCGATTATTGATGATTTGACTCAGCAGTCGCGATCGTATCTGGAGCCGGATTTGGTGGATGCGCTGGTGGCGGATCTGGCGGGGCCGTTGCAGGAGGTGCGCCCAATTGAGCTACAGATTGTGGGTTCGCAGTTGGAGACGGAGCGGATTCGCTCATTGGCGCAATATCGGGAGCTGGGCGATCAGCCAAAGGAGGAGTTGGTCAGCCGCTATCTGCAAGAGGTAATCGACGATTGTGGCGCGGAGTATGAACAGATTGCGGAACTGGTGCTGTATTTGCTGACGGACGAGCGGGGCACGCGACCGCTCAAGACGCGATCGGATTTGCGGCGGGAGTTAGAGGCGTTGTTGCCGGGTTTGTTTGAGGATACCGTCTCCTCTGATTACTCGTCAAATTGTGGAAATTTAGACCTCAACCTCAACCGTTCTCCTAATGGTGGGAAAGAGAAGGTAGGACAGGCCGTAAATGAGCCACTAGAGTATGTATTGAGAATTTTATGTGGATCGGGAATTATAATCTATTTACCGGAAGATACAGATGGAAGGTATCAACTAGTTCATGATTATATTGCAGAGAGCTTTCGTTCAAGGTATGAATTCAGTCTTCATAAAAAGCTCATCGAATCAGAAGCAGAACGAGCAGAGCTTTCATCTTCCAACCAGATTCTAGAGAATGCAAGGCAAAGGGCTGGCAAGCTATTAAAAGCTACTTTAGGAGTATCAGTTTGTGTATTTTTAGCAACAGTATCTTTTGCGACTTTTGCAAACAAGAAAGCTGAAAGCCAAAGAGAAGAAATATCTTTAGCTGCCGAAATTGAACAGTCAGGCAACTATGCTTTGCAACAGTTTGACTCATCACAGATTGATGCTTTAATTACTGCAATAAGCGCCGGAAGAAGGTTAGATGATTTAATAGATGAAAATATCGCCTTAGAAGATTATCCAGCTCTGAATCCTGTTTTCTCCTTACAGAAGATTCTCAACCAAATTAGTGAGAAGAATAGAATTAATATACAACATGGAGAAGTTCTATGGGTAGATTACAGCTTAGATGGTAAACACCTTGTTATTACCTCAGAAGACGGCTTCATCCAAATAAGACAAGTCTCAGGGGCTTTAGTTTCTGAGTTCAAGGCTTGTGAGGGTGCTCCTGCATGGGGTGTCAGCTTCTTTGAGAATAACAAATTAGCTACTGCTTGTGGTGTTACTGGTCAAATCGAGTTATGGACTGTAAATGGCCGTAAGATACTCAATTGGAATGCGCACGAAAGTGGAGTCGGAAGTATAAGATTTAATTCTAGTTCCACCCAAGTTTGTGTTGAGTAGAATTGAGGCAGAGAGTTCAGCAGGCCAAAGCCGATGGCTCAGCAACGACGCAAGCGTGGCACAGCAGGCGATAAAACGATTTGTCTGCCCATTGCAGACGACCTTGACTACGAGGTCTTAGTAGAAGACCGGGAAGCCTTTCGCCAGTATCTCAACGAGCAGATCGCATCCCACCCGGAACTGTTTCCCGACGGGATTGAGGCAGGCTATCGCTTTCACGGATGGGTCGAGTCCTCTCGTCAACAGCTCAAGACCCGGCGGATTTTGCTGCCGAGTACCGGAGAGGCTTATCAACTGCGTCCCGATTTGGTGATGCCGTACATGAGCGAGACGGCGGAGATGGCCGACAAAGCGCTCTATTTAAGAAAGCATGGCCTGTCGTATGAGGGGATTGCCTATGTGCTGGGCCGTTCTGAGATGCACTGGTATCGGCTCTGTCAGTCGTTCGGTCGAGCCTCGATTGTGGGCAGTACCCTCAAAAGGGAAACGGCGCTCCCCCCCATCTAGTTGCCGATGAGAAGCATTGTGATTGGCACGGGCAGCGAGTCTATCTGGCAGTGACAGCGGCGCAAGGGTGCGTCCTGGGAGCCAGTCTCAGTGCCAATGCGGGTCAGGATGGATTAACCGCAGCCTATGGGGTATTCCAGCAGGAAGCTGCCCATCATGTTCCCGACTATGCGCCCGAGACGGTGACGACTGATGGTTGGGAGGCCACCCGAGCCGCTTGGGAGGAGCTATTCCCTGGCCTGGTCTGGATTCTGTGCTTCCTGCATGAGGTGATTAAAATTCGCGATGGGTGCCGCTCTAAACCAGTCCTGGGTCAGCAACTAGCCGACAAGCTTTGGCATCTGTATCGGGGCCAGAGCAAACGTCACTTTGCTCAACGGTTGCGTCGGTTGCTGGAGTGGGTGAACACCCACGCGTTGCCCCAGGCCATTGACGCTCGCTTGCGACGCCTCAACGACAAATCTCACGTCTTCCAACGCGCCTTTGACTTCCCTGACGCCTATCGCACCAGCAATCAGGTTGACCGTCCGATGAACTATCTTGACCGCATCTTGTATGCCATGCAAGATTTTCATGGATTCTGGGACTCGGCGGAACAGTCGGTGCGCTCGATGGCCTTACTCTGGAACTTCCATCCCTTTTGTCGCAAGACTCGCAAAGCAATGGGCGGGTGCTTATGCCCCTTTGAGCAACTCAACGGCTTCCGCTATCACGACAACTGGGTTCGCAATTGGCTGATTGCCTCATCGTTGAATGGCAGAAGACCATTGCTCAGGAACGCTGACACAAAATAAGTTGGAACTAGATTTAATTCTTTAACAAATCAATTTATTTCGGTTGGCCAGGATGGGTACATACGGATTTGGGAACCCTCTGGCAAGTTATCTTTTGAGAATATTGGTCATGAAGGCTCTGTAAACTGGATTAGCATCAGTCCAGATGGAAAAAGTTTTTTGACCGTTGGTGAAGATGGTTTAGCAAAGCTCTGGGATGCAAAGGCTCAATTTATTACTGAGTTCAGTGGACATGTGGGATTTGTTACAAGCGCTGACTTTTCTCCTAATGGCGACACTATCGTCACAACGGGAGAAGATGGAACAGCTAAAATTTGGAACTTGAATGCCGAAAAATTAGCAGAATTTGCAGGACATCCGGGATGGGTAACGAATGTAAGTTTTTCCCCTGATGGGACAAATATTTTAACAACAGGGAGTGACGGAAAAATTAGAGTCTGGAATAGGTTAGGTCAGAATCTGTTCGAATTAACTGGACACCAAAATCTTATTTGGAGCATCAACTTTAGCTCAGATGGTAAGCAACTTGTCTCGGCAAGCGCTGATGGAACAGTAAGAATATGGGAATTTTTAGACAAGGAACTTGCTATTTGGCGATCTCATTCTGGTGCGGCATGGAGCGTCAGTACCAGTCCTGATGGACGACTCGTCGCTACAGCAGGGCAAGATGGCCTGATAAATATATGGGAACCTTCTGGAGAGAAGCTCTTTGAGATTGAAGGGCATGAAGGGGCTACCTTGTGGGTATCTTTCGATCCTAAAGGGCGTGAGATGGTCTCTGCTGGAGCAGATGGAATGACAAAAATTTGGAATACTTCAGGAGAGTTAGTCAGAGCCTGGCATAGTTGCCAAAATATTGCTTTTATGACGCAATTTAGTCCGGATGAGGAAATAATTGCAACGTCATGCAAAGAGGGTGAGGTTGTATTACAGGATAGAGTTGGCGAAGATATTGTTCGATTTCAAGCTCATGAATCTGATGTCTACAGCGTCAGTTTTTCACCCAACGGAAAAACGTTGGCTTCAGCTGGTGAGGATGGTCGTGTTCGTTTATGGAATTTGAAGGGACAGCAAGTCGGCGAATACGATGGACATCAAAATGGTGCGCTATGGGTTGATTTTAGCCCTGATGGGCAATTTTTGATTTCATCTGGAAAAGATGGCAAGGCTAAGTTGTGGGATCTGGAAGATAGCTCTTTGGTTGAATTCACGGGCCATCTGGGCCGGGTACCTTGGGTAGGCTTCTCACCAGATGGAAGGAGTGTTTTTACTGCTGGTATAGATGAAACAGTGCGGCAATGGACTTTGAGCGGTAGACAGTTATCGTACTTTGATGGCCATCGCGGTGGAGCATTTAGCATTGATTTCCTTCCACATACAGAGCTATTTTTAGTGTCTGATGGTGAAGGAAATATTAGAACATGGGAAATTCAGCAGTTATCTCAATTGATCAAATCGGGATGTAGCTGGCTATCGGAATATGAAGCACCCTCTAAAAAAGGTCAAGATGATTTGTGTGGAAGCTGACATTCAAGATTTGCTACTATTTAGTAAGGATGCTTTGTACATAGTAGCTTCAGAGTTTGTAATATAATCGTTGGACTTAAAGGCTAAAGATATGAAACCTTATTCTTCTGCACTTATCGCAATTTCTATTTTAGTGCCCCTCATAATTTTAGATGTAGCCAAAGCTGAGGCAACTAAAGAAGTATCAGAGATTAGCTCTCACTTTAGGGGAGGTCGTCCATCCGATGTAGGAGGTCCCGGTAGAGCTCCATCAATACCAAGTGGTAGCCGATAGTTTTTAGATTTTAACAGCTTAAGTTCATGATTACCTGACCTATTTTAGTAACGGAAATTGCGCCCTTTGTGGCATTCTAAAACGAGTGGAGAGAGGCGTAAGGCGTTGTTAGCAGATGAGGTCAACGATCATCGCGAATGAGTACCCTCTCAATCCGTCGATCTGGAATCAACCACATCGCAACAACCAACAAATAAAGCAGGCAAACCAGCCAAGCCCCCACAAACGCCAGCGGAATCGCCACCGCATAAATAATCACCGAAACCTTACCCTCCCAATCTCGGCCAATCGCCACCGCAAACGTAGAATCCCTGCCATGGACAGGCAACCAGCATTTGGCTCAGAATAAAATATGAGACAATCGCAGCCATCAACAGATCTACGCCCGCCAATACCTTCAAATTCAAAAATTCAATCGCAAATTTAATGTCGCAATTTCCAGCGCTTTCCCATAAGATATTGGTACTCTTTTACTAAGCAGCTGGAAGCGCAGCAATTCCCGATGGATAACAGCCAAGCGACCCGTTCAGCAGCCAACTCTCAACCAGTTGAAGAAGCACTGCTCAGCGATAACGAGATTTTATTAAGCGGCTCCACCCTCAATTCTGATCCGCTTTCCACCATAATTAAATCCGCCGATCCACAGAGGCTTCGTTATCAACTCATCGAATGGTTAGCTGATTCACCCAATCGCAGGGTCAAAGCCCAACGCAAGGCTGAGGTTGCCAAAACGCTTCAAGTTTCTACCCGTCAAGTTGAACGATTGCTCAAGCAGTATTACGACTACGAACTACACGAAACAACTGGAGTTGAGCGCTCTGACAAAGGCCAGCATCGCATCGACTCATACTGGCAGGACTACATCCAAACTGTTTACGAGAAGAGCATCAAAGCCAAACACCCCATGTCTCCCGCCGATGTTGTCCGCGAAGTTCAACGTCATGCAGTCATCGATCTACGACATGAAGAAGGCGACTATCCACATCCAGCCACCGTTTATCGCATTCTCAACCCGCTGATTAAACAGCAAAAGCAGCGGAAAAAAGCTCGCAATCCTGGTTCTGGGTCTTGGCTAGCCGTTGAAACGCGAGATGGAAAACTGCTCAGAGCAGACTTCAGTAATCAAATTGTTCAATGCGACCACACTAAGCTCGATATCCGGATTGTTGACAAAGATAGAAATCTGCTGAATTGGCGTCCCTGGCTCACCACCGTCGTTGATACGTTTTCAAGCTGCCTGATTGGCTATCGCCTCTGGCATAAACAACCCGGCTCTCACGAAGTTTCTCTGGCATTGAGACACGCCATCTTGCCAAAGCAGTATCCACCTGACTATCAGCTTGAGAAAGAGTGGAATATCTACGGTGCTCCTCTCCAATATTTCTTCACCGATGGCGGGAAAGATCTCAGTAAGTCGAAACATATCAAGGCAATCGGTAAAAAATTAGGCTTTCAATGCGAACTACGTGATCGCCCGTCTCAAGGCGGCATCGTAGAGCGATTATTTAAAACTGTTAATACCCAATTCTTGGCGGGTTTGCCTGGTTCCCTAGTACCCAAAGAGGGCGAAACAACTCAAACAGTGCAAGAGCGAGCTGAGAAAGAAGCCTCCTTCACGATCGACGATCTTGATAAGCTGCTGACCATTTATTTTTGCGATGACTATAACCATCAGCCTTACCCCAAAGATCCACGCGAAACCCGTTATCAACGCTGGTTCAAAGGCATGGGGTATAAGCTACCTGAACCCGTGAATGAACGCGATTTAGACATCTGCCTGATGAAAGAGGAACAACGAGTCGTTCAGGCACATGGGTCGATTTACTTCGAGAATTTGACGTATCGCTGTGAAGAGTTGCGATCGCGGATTGGTGAATATGTGACATTGCGCTACGACCCGGAACATATTCTAACGCTATTTATTTACAGCCCAAGTAGGGAGAATGAACCCGGAGAGTTTATTGGCTATGCCCATGCCATTAATATGGATGCTCAGGATCTGAGTTTGGCTGAGTTAGAGCAGCTAAACAAAGAGCGTAGCAACGCTAAGCGGCAACATTCCAACTACGATGCTCTACTAGCTCTCGACAAACGCAATAAGCTGGCAGAGCAGCGCAAGCAGGATAAAAAAGAACGCCAGCGTTCAGAGCAGAAAAAGTGGCGCAGAAGCAAGAGTCAGAAAACTCAGCAAAACTCGAACGTGGTTGAGATTCGGCAGAAACGGGGAGCAAAATCGGCTAATAAGTCTCAGCCGCTAGAGCTGTTGCCCGAGCGGATTACACCAGAGGAGATCCCGTCACCCAAACCAGCCTCTTTGCCTCAGACAACTCAACCAACGGTGGCAGAGGCTCAACCTAGAGAACGTCATCGGCTAGTACTTCCAAAAGATCAGAAATTGAAGAGGATTTGGTAAGACATGGCGCAACCCCAACGAGTCGATCAAGCTGCTGTCGAAGTACTGGCTCCCCAACTCGATATTACAGACCTGCTGGCCAAAACAGCAGTGATTGAGGAGCTATTCAAAACAGCGTTTATTCCGACCGATCGCAGCTCCCAATGTTTTAGGTGGCTAGATGAACAGCGACTTTTGAAACAATGCGGTCGCATCATTGGACCTCGGGATGTGGGCAAGAGCCGTTCCTCGCTGCATTACCGAGGTGAAGATCGGAAGCGTATATCCTATGTGAAAGCGTGGTCGAATTCGAGTTCTAAACGCCTGTTTTCTCAAATCCTCAAGGACATCAATCATGCGGCTCCGCGCGGTAAGCGGCAAGACTTGCACTCCCGATTAGCGGGATGTTTGGAACCCTTTGGCATTGAGCTACTGCTCATCGACAATGCCGAAAACCTACAGCGGGAGGCGTTTCTTGATCTGAAACAGCTCTATGAAGAGTCGGGCGTGCCGATTCAGCTCATTGGTAGTCAAGATCTAGACAGTTGCTTGCACAATTACGATTTGCTCACCTGCTTTCCGACCCTGTTTGAGTTTGATCGCCTGGACTATGAAGACTTCCAGAAAACCCTAGATACGATTGAACTCGATATTTTGGCACTACCTGAAGCCTCTAACTTGGCTGAAGGCACTCTGTTCGAGATTTTGGCCACCACCACAGAAGCCCGCATGGGCGTTCTGATCAAAATTTTGACTAAGGCTGTTTTGCACTCGCTGAAAAAAGGGCATGGCAAGGTGGATGAGGCAATTTTGGAAAACATTGCCAATCGCTATGGCAGACGCTATATCCCGCGAGAAGCCAGAAAGCAATTAACAGAGAGCTAATTCCACTTTGTGTTTGCAGGAAGAGTGCATCATGAGCCAGCCTGACATTGATTCGCCGCGCTTAGGATCGTGGATTAAATAAGATGTAATTTTACCGTCTGTATTTGTAAGCTAGAGCAATAGAAGATGAAGCAGAACCTGAATGCAACCCTACCCTGCGCCAATTGAAGCTCAAATGCAACGCTATTATCAATCGTTGTCTGAGAAGGATCGTCGTCGCTATGCCGCCATTGAAGCGATCAAACTCGGATATGGTGGGCAAGCCTATATCCGAGAGTTGTTCGGATGCCATCATGCAACCCTAGCGTTGGGACTGGCAGAACTGGATGATGAACCTGCTCTCAAACGGGAACGGATTCGTCAAGTGGGAGGTGGACGGAAGTCAGCATTTGAGACCATTGAAGGGCTAGATGCGTCATTTCTGCAGGTGTTGGAGCAACACACGGCGGGTTCACCCATGGATGAGACGGTGAAGTGGACTAATCTCAAGCGCCATGAGATTGTGGCCTTGCTGAAAGAGGACGGAATTGACGTGAGTGTGACGGTGGTCGATCAGTTGTTGGAGCGGCACAACTTTCGTAAACGCAAAGCGGTGAAAAGACTGGCAACTGGGGAGAGTGAACATCGCAATGAACAATTTGAGCGGATTGAGCAGTTGAAAGGCACCTATCAAGCTGCTGGCAATCCCGTCATGAGTATGGACACAAAAAAAGAGAATTAATTGGCAAGTTGTATCGAGCGGGGCAACTGTACACTCAAGAGCAGGGAGTCGAAGTGTTTGACCATGATTGGGCAACGCTCGCAGAAGGCGTCGCTATTCCCCACGGACTGTACGACTTGAGCGATAATATTGGCTACATCCAGATCGGCACGAGTCATGATACCAGTGAGTTTGCCTGCGAATCGATTCGCTACTGGTGGAACACCTATGGCAAAGCACGCTATCCCCTAGCTGGCTCGATTTTGCTGCTTTGCGATGGTGGGGGCAGTAACAGTTCTCGCTACTACATCTTTAAGCAAGACTTGCAAGCATTGGTCAACGAGTTAGGGATTGAAATTCGCATTGCTCACTATCCCCCCTATACCTCCAAGTACAATCCAATTGAACACCGCTTGTTTCCTCACGTCTCAAGCAGGTGTCAAGGGGTAATTTTTGAGAGTGTCCAGATGGTAAAAGAGCTGATGGAAAAGGCAACCACTCGCACAGGTCTCAAGGTCTTTACGACGATTCTCGATAAAACGTATCACAAGGGTCGTAAAGTTGCTGAGGACTTCAAAGCCAACATGAAGATTGTCTTCGACGAGCTTCTGCCGCAATGGAATTACACAGCAAAACCAGAATTACAGGTTATTTAATTCACAATCCTTAGCCTATGTTGCACCATTTGAGCACGAGAGTATCAGTCATTATCTAGGCCGTCTCAGGCGATACAAGGCCAACAGCTTACCCTCGGCTTCTGCATTGGGCCAAGTCGCTGGAATTGGCGGTGTAACGGCGCGATGGGAAAAGCTCTACTTCAATCCATTTCCGACTGAGGCTGAGTTAGCTGCGATCGCACAATTAATTGGTCTTGATCCTCAGCGATTTCAGGACATGCTGCCGCGCAAAGGCATTACCCAACAACCTCGCCCCATCCGGCTCTGTGGAGCTTGCTATGCCGAGGAACCCTGCCATCGGATGGACTGGCAATATAAAGATGCGATCGCAGTTTGTTTTGAGCATAGGCTACGGTTGCTGGAGCAGTGCCCAAGCTGTAAGACAGCGTTTAAGATTCCAGCACTGTGGACAGATGGCAAATGTTACCACTGCGGAATGCGATTTACATCAATGGTGAAGTATCAGGCCAGAATCAAGAAAACGGTGTGAGGCTGGCAAGTACTAAAGTGAAATATAAGATTGTGCGATCGCAGCTTTACTTGGTGGGCCAAAGCAAAGAGAACTCTGATGGCATCTGCTGAAACCATTGGATGAGGGCATTTGCCTCAGCACAGTTTTGATAAAAAATAGTTGTTATTTCAAGATACTTGCCCTCACCTATAGAAAACATCCGATGCCAAATACGCCCGATTTTGTTTGCTCCTCTACCGACTGTTCCGGTTAGATCAGATTGATAAATTTTAGGTGCAGGAGGTGCTGAGTTCGGTCTTCGCCCTCGTGCCAAGGCCGCTAGCTGAGTACCAGATGAATTACGCTTCTGTGTGGATTCCTTATCTGAGCTTTTACTCTTTGAGCCGTGTAGCAACGGAATGATTTTTGAGTCGTTTTCATTCGCAGCCTCACGCACCCAAACCTGTACATTGTCAGTCCGCCAGGCTTCTCTCGGTAGGCAATCAGCTTGTTGTTCCGATTTCCTTTTGGCTGATCGGAGAACAATTCCTCTTCTACGTTGGCGTTGTTCTATCTCCGTTAATTGTGAATCTGTTTGGCGTGTGGAAGATGATTGATAGCTAGGAAATCGAATATCTAACCATTCTTGGGCAGCATTAACTGCATCTTGAATGATCTGCTGTGCATCTTCTTTCAACTTAATAGTTTGCTGTTGGCTCTCTGCCCACTCCCAATGACAGCCAATAGGTGGTTTTCTTTGTCTGCTATGTCGCGAGTTTGAGCTGTTATAGTACTTTTGATAAAAGCGATAGTGTTCAGCTCGTCGCCAAGACCTTCCGAATCCACCCAGCAGCATAGAAAATTGAACGAGTGCTCTAGCGAGTGTCGTTAAATGTTCGAGCTGACTTACTTGGAGACTCTCAGGCAACGTTTGCTTGGGGTCAAGTGGATCAAATTCAAGTGACTTGAATAGAACCCAATATAGGGTACCAGTTACGTCATAGTTACCACTCTCATCAATCAGTTCTTCCGCAGCAGTATCGGGTAAGAACATGATTTTCAGCAGTCCAACAGTTGCTGGATTTGCTTGAACATCTCCGAACAGATCATTTACAACACGATCTGCAACTTCAGGATTTAAACCGCTAAAGAGGCGCAAGGCATGACCTCTAAAAGCAGCTCTAAACATGTTGGGACGGAATTCTGGTTGCTTATCAAGAGATTGTGAAGCAATGCCTGTTCCCTGCAACTTGGCCTGATATAGAACTGTACCTGTGATAATTGGCTCATTCTGATTGGTCGTTGTTACACCATAGCCACTACTGACACGGCATCCAATTCCTAACCCTAGAGCGGTTTCCCAGATTTTCCACACTTCATCCCAGTTAGTTTGTGTGGGTTGTAGGCTAGAAATTCCAAATCTAATTGTCGGTCGATAAAGAGAAATTAGGGCAAATGCACTCTCGCCCGACGGCTTCTGAGCTTGGTCTTGTGCCGTGACCTGCCATCCCTGTTGAGGATGAGCTACATCCGTTAAACGATTTGCCCAATCTTGATTAGTGGTATATCCTCCATGAAACCGAAGAACGCCGGGTTGGTCTGCACTACCGCAGTAGAAGGAGCAGTCACCAAATTCAAGAGTATTTTCGAGTAGCTTACAGGCTTCTCGAAATGCCCCTTTCATACTGCTGCCTGGATAGAGAGGCATACCCATTGAATCAATAACTGGGCGAATGATTCCCTCATCTTGTCCAGCATTGGTAACGAATCGCCAGGATATTTGATACTCTCGATATTCAATTTGTAACCCAGGTGTGGGTGGCTCAATTGCGGATGCTTCTATCCATTCATTCGTCCATTGATTAATATGTCCGGATGGAACGTAGTGTAGTTGGCAACGTCCTTTGACTTGAGCACGAAACATCATCGGCACTGATTTTGCACGATCAGTCATCTGAGGCATCTCCCTTATAGCGCTGAGTCCACCACACCATGCAGTCGCAAAGCTGAGTTAGGACAGCAAGAGCTAGGCTCCGATCATCCGGTGTTAGCTTGGTTCCTTGTGCATCAAGTTGTCGATCCCCCCAAAGCTGCTCAGCTACTTCTTCAGGATCTGCCCCGTTTGGCAGAGTGACACCCGAATCTGACATGATGTTGACCAATGCCGTCCAGGTTGCTTTCCAGTAGTCAGACTTCTTTTGCTCTTTTCCCTGGTGACGGAGGTGTTCACCCCAAAAGCGTTCTAGACCGTAAGCAACAGACTCTCTCATTTTGTACGCTTCTCGTAAGCAGGGTGAGCCTTTGATGGTTGAGTTGTTATCTCGCTTTTGGGCTTGTAACACTAACTTATGTGCAACTTGATCTAATCCATAGGTGTTGAAAGACATTATTGCTCGCTCTCCTTCCGCTGAAAGTAGTTGCCGTCTAGCTGGACACTACATCGACCACAGCCAATAGATTCCAGCCCGCCAAAATACAGCTCTGCCTCTGTTGAGCTGGTGAAGGGTTGCCAACGAGCCGCCGCTTGGTCGCTTGAGCTAGTTTGGTTCGATTTAGGAAATGTCTCTTTAATCGCAATCGGAAATACGAGCAGACAATCTTCTGGAAGTGCTTCAAACCCGAAGAAATTTTCGACTTTCTTGATGCTGTCTCCAAGCTTGGTACGGGTCTGACGGTAAAGGGCCATATCGTGGATCGTGCCAATATCTTTATCAGCGACGACAACTAAGTTGTCGATATGAGAACGATATGGCTCTGGCACCCAGTTAATTAGGTTATCTACTCGTTCTAGGTTATCGAGATAGCCTAAGTTAAAAAAGATGCGATCTCGATGGTCTCTTAACCGCGCGGGATACTTCGTCGTGGATGACCCATTATCCTTGGTCGGCTTGGGCACTGGATCTAAAATTCCAGTGATTTGTTGATATCGTCGGAGTAGTCGGGGTGAGCTAACCCAGACAATCGGCTGACCTGGACAGAAGACAGGCATCCACAGCAAAGATGCATGTTCAAATTTCACAATTGCTTCTGTCGTTCCACCATCCTCTTGACCTGCTATGGCATGATGTCCATACCAATGGTTTTCATCCATACGCTTTGGCAGTTCGTCTTTCTCGCCTTTAAGGCCATCAAATTGCCGTTCAAGCCATTCAATTCGAGCAAATTTCTTGTCTTGTTCATCAGCAAGAACTTCTGTGATTTCGAGCGAATCTGGAATTTCGATGCCGTGAGTCGCAAGTTGAGACTCTAGCCAGTGCTGGCGTTTACTCCGCATATCGGCTCGGAAACGACCACGAATAGAACTACCAGGGATAATGCCTGTCTGAGTGAACTGGTCACGAAAAATCAAATTGAGATTGCCAGTTTCCTCTCCGGCGCTGGCTCCGATATGAAGCGGAGCTAGCGTTTCAATGATTCCGTATGCTCGGTTATACATGGTCTTTTCGATATCAATGTTCAGGACATTAGTCGGTCTTTAAGCAGTTGTGATTCTCTTTGAGACGGCAGAGCCGATTGCACTTTCTAGCGGTAACGCTAAACCACAGCCCCAGCGATTGAGGTAGGGACCTTCTTTGGGAAACCACCTCAGAGGCCATTCATACCAAGATGGGTGTTTCTCGCTCATGACATATACAGTGCCCGCTGGGACTGCATAGCGGCCACGGGATAAGCGTTTAACCTCTTCGCCACCCCCCATGCGATAGCGAAAGGGGACAGGTTTAGCCGTCAAAATGGATTCTTGATCAGCGTGTCCACTTGCCAATTTGTCTTGCCACGCATCGGGATAACGTTTGGAGAGCCGATTGGAACCCCAAACGGTAGGTGTAAGCAGCGCAAAGGCTCGACCAACAGGAGCCGATAAGCGATCGCAGATATGGCTGGAGAGATCGTGGCAAGTGATTTCAACCATATGACCTTCACCGCCAAAGCGATACCAACCATCATCAAGAGGTTGATTAGCTAGATAAACGAGGCAGACATCGGGTGCAAGCTGTACGGCATTTTCTAAAAACAGGCTGCCTCGCGCTTCTTCGTCAGGTTCATCATCAGTTGGTGCAGCCACTCGTCGCTGATCAAGCTCTAGTCGAGGATCTGAAAGGGTGACAACATAGCTAGATAGCTTGCTGCATCAAGGATAGGGCACGGAGACCCCGCTGAAAATAGAGGCGTTTGTGGGGTTTGAGCGCCATCAACTGAAACGCTTGATTGGCCCACAGTTCCATCCCATACGTCCACCGTTGCCCATAGAGAGCCAAGCTGAACTCACTGTGTCGCAAGGTTTTATCTTGGTGTTTTTGAATACGTCCAGCATAGTGGTCAATGCGGAGTTGCCGCATCCATTGCCCCTGTAGGGTGGCCAAACTGTACGCGATCGCAATGAGTAAGAGCAAGGCTAAAAATCGGGGTTCATTGACCTTGGTGTCCTCTAAGTTGTAGCCCCCAGTCTTACAGTCCTTGAAGAGCTGCTCAATGCCCCAGCGACAGCGATAGATCTCAATGGCCTGCTTCAAATTAGGCAGATTGGTGAGAATATACCAGGGGTCTTTCGGGCCTTTGTTACGATAGCTTCGTTTCCAATAGATCGCCAAATTAAAGGGACCCAACCCATCGCCTTTGTTGGCCAAGATGCCCCGATAGAACTGTCTCATGCCGGGTTGAATGCCCAAGTCTTTCACCACGGTATACTCCTGTTGCACACTCACTTGAAAATGAAGGTCTTTCTTCTGCCGCAAGGCAAACATGATGCCCCTGGAGTCTAGCCATTTAGCTAGTTTTGGACTATGGAACTCTCGGTCTCCAAGCACTAAGACGGGGTAGGATTTCAACAGGGGGAAAACGGCTTTTAGCAGTCGTTTTTGAGTCCGAAGGTCGCTGTTGCCGCTTTGCTTTAAGACCTCCCAATACAGGGGCAGGGCATGGGTGCCCCAGATCAGAGAGACCATGAAGATATTTCGCCCTTTCCACTGAGTGCGGTCAATCGCCAGAATCCAGTAGCCATACTTTTGATGCTTCAGTTGTTTGAGGCGGCGGCGTTGGGATCGATTCAATCCCCGTCCGGTTTGCTCTTGCCGAATCCAGTATTTCACCAGCGGAAACCACAGCAGTTTGACCCTCAGTTGAGGCAAGACTAAAAACCGCTGTAAGTTCCGTTTTCGACTGCCATATTGAATCGGTTGAGGAAAGACACTGGCTAAAACTGACAGTTTGACCTGACGATGGGCCTGTAGCAAACATAACAAGAGCTGCAGGGTCAAATACTGCGGGTCGCTCAGATGAGCTTGGAGGGTGGTTTGGTAGAATGCAGGAAACATATTTGGTTGGGGGAGTCTGCTCAAGGCTCCCTATTTCTTTGCCTCTGTTATTCTCTCAAAGCTTTGTCCACCTTGGTTCTGAACTCGCTTGTCACCCGGTTAGGTCGAGGATGGAGATGGGGCAGAAATGACCAGGGAGCTTTCTGTACGAGAAACGGATTATCCCACTGACTGAGTGCTAGCCAAGTATTCGATTCAAATTTGCCAACTGGAGTCTCTTGGTTTTGATTCAGCCAGCTCATCCTGTCAGAATCATTGGGATGAGGTTGCCAGCTTAAGGTATGAGCAATTTCGTCGGAACCTCTTTCGATTAGGTAAATGAAAGGAGTAGGCACATAAAAGTCTTGATCTGAACTAGCCTCAACAGTGTCAGACTTAGCCCAAAAGGGGCCAGCTAATTGGAGTTTCTTGACACCGCTATCACCATACTGAGCAGCGAAAACACCTGATAATGTGGCAGAACTCGGTGGAAAGCGCGTACCAGCTCGGCCAACTAAGTTTTCAGGTGATAGAAAAGGGCCAGCACTTCCATAGAGTAGTCCTAATGGATGAATAGCAATAAGATACTGGAACGGTGTGAAGGCTTGGGGTTGATTTTCTGAAGTCATAGGTTTAGGCTGCGATCGCATGAGCAGGTTGAACATCTTTGGATGTTTGAGACAGGTGAAACCCGACTTTGGCCAGGTTGATCACCCAGTCATTGAATGCTTCTTGAATAGCGGTTTGGTCAAGTTCACCGAAGTTGTCTTGCTGCCGATCACTGACTCGATAACCTTCTACATCACCTAAGATGCCAGTAAATAGTCGGGTCTTTTCGTCAGTTTCAGCATCTTGGTTGAACCAGTATTCCTGATGCTCTAAAAGCTGGCGGTACGATTTACCAAAGTAGATTTCGATCAGTCCTAATGCCACATCGGTACTTTGATTAAAGGCATGACGGGTTTCCAAAACGCCAACATCGTTGTAGATGTGCGTCCAGCTAGACGACTGGGCATAGTTTTGTTGATCGTTGCGATCGCGATGTTTAGTGCTGCGATCGCAGTAGGCTGCAATGAGTCCGGTCGCAGGCAACTGCTCTGGAGGTGAAGGTAAGTTAGAGAAATCACCTTCTAGTAACCACCAGGGACAAACCCATTCCAGATGGTTGCCGCTATTAAACAAAATCCGAAAGGCAATGCGATCTCGACCGGAGCGTTTGGCAGACTGCTCGGCTTCGCGACAGTGCTGGAGCACATCTCGTTGTGGAACGTTGGGAGCTGCCCAGACAAAACCAACACTAACGGTGATCGGTTCCTGTGCGTGACTCCAAACTTGGGATTTGAAGGTTTCAAACCAACGTAAACATTCAAGTGGTGTTATCGCAGGAAATGGCTCATTGCGGTAGAGAACACCTAAAAAATCATCCCCTCCAGCGTAGATAATGCGACCGTCGGGATCTAGCTTTTTCTTAAATGGATCATGGAGTTCAATTTTAGGAAGCTGTTTCTTAAGGTTGGCTCCCCATGAGCGCATATGGCAACTAAACTGGTGTAGCTCAACATCGTCTTTATTGCGGAGGTAATCCCCAGCCTTATCACCATCTCCTTGAAACCAGCCTGTCCAGCGTCGTTGTTCTTTATCCTCACGCTCGGCATTTTCAACCTCACGACTGACTTGGAGATCGTCCTCGTCTCGGTTCAGCAAGCGGTTCAATGCTCTAAAGGTCAGTGGTGTTTCAACCGCAAGCTGCTGGCGGTAGTTGGCGATCTCTTCAATAGTGATCAGGCGTTTGACCAGTTCAGGAATGCTCAGAAATTCACGGGGTGTAATAGTTGCAATACCTAACCGTTCACTCAGTTGAGCATAAAACGCTTTAACTTCAGCATCTTCTGCTGGTTGGGAGCGGGAATAGGGTTGGTATTTCCCAAGATGGGGCCAAGCTCGTGAGTCGATTCCAGATAGAGTAGAGCTTTCACCTGTCCAGTTGATGCCTGTCCATGCCCGTGCAAACTTGCGTTCATTAAGGTTCACTTTTGCTTTATCGCCTGTGGTTCCCGTTGCCCAAAAGAATTCCCAGGTGTGATTTGTCCAAGCTTGCCAGGTTCGTTGCCAGTATTTATATTCCCAACACTCTCCACTGGGTTGGTTTGGGATCTGATATTGGATCCAAGTGCGGCAAGTCTCGACGATATCTGTCCAGGCTTGGTTAAATGCTTCCTGTGCCTGTAGGAATGGAAACTCACCACGGATCAAGATCTGATTTGGAACACCTTGGGTCACATTAATCAACGCGGGTGAAATGATGGGATCATCATCCCCGTCATTGAGTTCTGCTTTACCGATTAGGTGCTGACGAGCAGCCAAACAGACTTGCTCAGATAGGTAGGAAAGGATGAAGGAACTACCATATAGGTCACGTAACTTACGAGATTTTTCAATAAAGCCTTGGACAGGGGCAAAGGTAATGGCCGTATAGATAAACGTCATCGGCATCAAGTGGTCAAAATTAGTCCCCACCCTAGCCTTGAAAGATGGATAGCGGCAACGAACTTAATGAACTCTTCAACGTAAAAAGTAATGTTAAAAGTAGTAGCGGATCTCGTTGAGCTTGATTAAGGGCTGATAGCTGTTGGCCTGACTATCGTAATTAGTCAGCAAAATGTTCCAGTAGTTCTGTAGGGCAATACCTACTGCGATCGCAAGTGCCACTGGCATGGAATAAACCAGTTGAATTTCCTGATAGTTTTGCTGGGCGTAATTGAGTACTTTGAAGATCTCGCGGCAGTATTGTAGCCAGTCCTCATTGCTGGTGATGGTGCCAACGGATTTACTTTTTAGATAGATCACATCGCCATAGGTTTGAATCGTTGGATCATTCAACCGGATCTTATGAGCGGCAACGTCAATTGCAACAGTAACGTTGGGCTGATGACGATCCGGTAGAGTGACATCGAATTTGTCATAGGTGACGATATCTTCTTTGACGCTACGATCGCGGATTTCTATCACGGCATAGTAGCTATCGGCAGACTTGTTGTACTGGTAAACGGTAACACCATCTAGACCCAGCATGGTGCCGACAAGGATAGCGACGCTAGCTGGCCCAATATAGGCCAGGTGAAGCATGGTATTTTTAGGCGTTTGTTCTTTCAGTCGCTCAATGTTGTAACGAGTGATTTTAAGAAAGTCGGTTAATCGTTCGGATCGATGAATATTATCGCGGTAATTAAAAACAAGGTCGGACGGCAAAATCTTTAGACATTGAGCCAGGTTGCGACGGTGATTTTGGAAGCGGCGTTCTTGCTCAATCAGGTTGAACAGAGCATTGAGAGCGTTATCGCTGCTGGCGGGATTGGCCACGTTGATCACAATCGGCAGTGGTATGGCAGTGTGCTGATAAATATCCGCTTTGCGAGCTTCGCTATACAAACCCACTAGGAAAACGATGAATGCGATTACAAATACCACTAAATAACCTTGACCTGCACTGTCGGCAATAAAGGCACCGAACATGGCAATGATCGACGCCAGGGTGGCATAGGGATTACTAAGAGTATCGATAGGGCTGCTGCGTAATTGGTTGAGGGCGCTGCGGCTACGTTGAATAAAGTCACGGATTCCCTGGATGAAGTGGCGGATTCGCTGGAACACTCCGACCTCCTGCAAGTGGAACTGTACGGTTATGGTCTCTCTGCACGAAAGATTTCTCAGTTTAGCCAACTTCGAGCAGGCTTGGGATAAAGTCGCAACGAATCACGGTTGCGCGGGTGTTGATGGTGAAACAGTAACGGATTTTGGACGGCGCAAGGCGACTGCGTTGTCTACTCTGCGTCAAGTAGTGGAAGTAGAGCACTATCGACCAATGCCGCTGCGCCAGTTATTTATTCCGAAGAAAGATGGTGGTTGGCGAGAGCTGGGTGTGCCCACGGTGCGAGATCGCATTGTGCAGCAGGCGTTACTTCAGGTGCTTTATCCAGTGATGGAGTCAGAGTTTGAGCCATGCAGTTTTGCCTACCGCCCTGGACGCTCTCACCTAATGGCGGTAGATCAGGTGGCTCGCTGGCGCGATCGCGGCTATGAGTGGGTGCTAGATGCCGACATTGTGGAGTATTTTGACCGAATTGATCATGCGCGGTTGCTGGTGGAGGTCAAGGAACGCATCGATCAGCCGTGGTTAATTCGGTTGGTGAGATCGTGGATTGAGGCGGGAGTGTTAACTCAGGGTGGCATTTTGCTGCCGCGTCGGGGTGTGCCACAGGGAGCCGTAATTTCGCCGTTGCTGGCCAATGTGTATCTGGACGATTTGGATCAGCAGGTGACGGATCAGGGCTGGAAACTAGTGCGCTATGCAGATGATTTTGTGCTGATGGCTCGCAGTCGGCGCTGGTTAGAGCAAGGGCGGGAGCGGGTGATTCACATTCTGGAGGAGATGGATCTCCAGCTTCATCCAGAGAAGACGCGCATTACCCATTTTGATCAAGGGTTTCGGTTTTTGGGTCATGCGTTTGCGGGGGATCTGGTGACGCGGTTGGCTCCTCGACGGAAGCTGGATTTGATAAAGGCACAGGAGCGGCAGGAGTTACGGCTGGTACATAGGGAAACAGGAGCACAGCCAACGGAGATGCAGCAGGCACTGGTAGAAGCATTAAAGGCATCACAGCAGCCGATTCCGCCACCGCTGTTTGTGGTGTTGGGGTATGGAGTGCGAACTCCGATGCAGGTGGAGATTGAGTCGAATGAAGTTGAGTGGAGGAACGGTATGTCGAGTTTATACGTGGTACAGCAGGGAACTTGGCTGAACAAGGAGCAGGGTCGGTTTATTCTGAAGCCGCCAGGGGAGGGGGAGTTAGAGGTGCCGATTCGGGAGGTGGATCGGATTTTGGTGTTTGGCAATGTGCAGTTGAGTACGGCGGTGGTGAGTACGTGCTTGCAGATGCAGATTCCAGTGATTTTCCTGAGTCAGTTGGGAGAGTACAAGGGGCATTTGTGGAGTGCGGAACTGGGCGATTTGGTGGTGGAGACGGCGCAATTTGAGCGGCAGCATGATCAGGCATTTTGCTTATCGACAGCACGGGCGATGGTGGCAGGTAAGTTATGGAATTCTAAAATTTTCTTGCTGCGGCAGAATCGCAAGCGGCAGCAGCCAGCGGTGGCAGCGGCGATTGATCAGTTGAATCAAACGATTGCGACGGTGACGAATGGGGATTTGTCGCTGACGTTGGATCAACTACGAGGGTACGAGGGGCTGGGAGCAACGCAATATTTTCAATCGTTTCAGTATTTGATTACGAATCCGGGCTTTAGCTGGCAGGGGCGCAATTTCCATCCGCCGACCGATCCGGTGAATTCACTGCTGAGTTTTGGCTATACGCTGCTGTTCAACAATATGTTTAGTTTGCTGTTGGCGGAGGGATTGAATCCCTACCTGGGCAATTTGCATGGAGCAGAACGGCAAAAAGCATATTTAGCGTTTGATTTGATGGAAGAGTTTCGCTCTCCGGTGGTGGATTCGTTGGTGTTGCGGTTAATTAATACGAAAGCAATTCGGCCCACAGACTTCTCTTGGCCAAAGAAGAATCAGGGAGTCTACCTAACCGATCCGGCCCGGCGTGTTTTTCTGAAACATTTTGAACAGCGAATGACAGAGCAGATCTCACATCCAGAGGTGAAAGAATCTGTGTCTTATCGACGAGTGATTCAACTTCAAATTCAGCGTTACAAGCGTTCACTGTTAGGAAATCAAGTCTATGAGGCGTTTCGGCGAATCAAATAATGCTAGTTCTAGTCACGTATGACATTCCAGATGACAAGCGCCGAACTAAGCTGGCAACGTTTTTAGAAGGATATGGGCGACGAGTGCAATACTCAGTGTTCGAGTGTTTTCTGGATTTGAAAGAGATGCAGCAACTCCATCAAGCGATCCAGCGGCGGGTGCAACCGGAGGAAGATAGCATCCGAATGTATTGGATTACTCGTGATTCATTTCAGAAGGCTCTTTCGATTGGAGGTGAACCCTTAGAAGAGCCACCTGATATCTATATCGTGTGAATTATTGAAGCGTTTTTCTGGGCATGTTTAGACATAGTGCTTTGTCAAGTGTGTTTTGAGGGGTAGAAGAATTTTGAAAATATTGCTCCGCAATATTTTCAAAATTCTTCTACCCCTCATCTTTACTTTGACAGACTAATAGTTTGGAAAGCATTACGCGCACCTCGTTGATCGGTTGAAACCTACGTTTTTTCGTTCAGGTACGTGGGAAGCATGTTGTATAAGGGTTTCAGGAGTTGTAAGGAGAGATACTGTCTTAGCTTGGAAGTGATAGGATAGGGATGCGTGAAATGAAGGGGATAAAACTCCTTCTGTCACTGGCCTCTAGAAGGTCGCTCCCGACCGATTGGGTTAATTCGGAATAGTTGGAAACCGGCCACCACCAACAGTTTGACTGGACGGGGTAATTGAGTCCCGACCGATTGGGTTAATTCGGAATAGTTGGAAACCAATTACTCGATTTTCGTTGACACTTAAATAATCTGAGTCTTGAACCCCGACCGATTGGGTTAATTCGGAATAGTTGGAAACAAGAAAAAGACACCAAACCCCGTTGGGTTCGAATAGAATTTCCCCGACCGATTGGGTTAATTCGGAATAGTTGGAAACTGTTGTTACCTCAATAAAGGTTTCACCGTTGTTCAATACAACGCCCGACCGATTGGGTTAATTCGGAATAGTTGGAAACTTTACGGTTCATACGATCACCTTGTAGAATTTCCTCGACCCGACCGATTGGGTTAATTCGGAATAGTTGGAAACTGTTAGTAACTGCTGTAACGCCTTCGATGCCCCGAATGACGTCCCGACCGATTGGGTTAATTCGGAATAGTTGGAAACGCAGGACGTTGAGGGAGACAAGGAAAACGCATTGGTGCCCCCGACCGATTGGGTTAATTCGGAATAGTTGGAAACCGTATAGTCTCTCAGTGCTTGTTGTAGCTTCAGGGTTTGGCTGCGACCCGACCGATTGGGTTAATTCGGAATAGTTGGAAACCGGAAGTTCAATACATATTGAGGTTGAGTTCCAGATAGGTGAGCCCGACCGATTGGGTTAATTCGGAATAGTTGGAAACTCCTTTGACCATTTCACGAGCTTCATCAAGGCTGATGGTTCCCGACCGATTGGGTTAATTCGGAATAGTTGGAAACTCTCCCGTGTATCCCAGAACCTCTGTTGATGCAACGGTGTCAGGCTCCCGACCGATTGGGTTAATTCGGAATAGTTGGAAACGCTAAAGCCCATTTTGAAAAGTGGATGATTGCCAATTGAAGCTCTGCCCGACCGATTGGGTTAATTCGGAATAGTTGGAAACTCTTGAGGACAGCAGCAACCTCTTCCTCGTTGATCATGTAGCCCGACCGATTGGGTTAATTCGGAATAGTTGGAAACTGTAACGATTACCATTGAAGTCGGTACCTGAAGTAACTTCAACCCGACCGATTGGGTTAATTCGGAATAGTTGGAAACCTTCTGGTGATTTTGCAGATTGTTCTAATTTGTCTACCCGACCGATTGGGTTAATTCGGAATAGTTGGAAACTATGGCGACTTCCTGTTGCACTGCCAATGAAGCGGGGGGCAAGACACCCGACCGATTGGGTTAATTCGGAATAGTTGGAAACAATTAGCCACTGGGGTTTCGGAAAGATCATTTTCCAAAACTCCCGACCGATTGGGTTAATTCGGAATAGTTGGAAACTATCCAGGAATATAGCCACCTGACTTATTCTCCAGTAGAACTACACCCGACCGATTGGGTTAATTCGGAATAGTTGGAAACTGCCGAAGTCAATGGAGGACAACTGATGAATGGGCTCACGACCCGACCGATTGGGTTAATTCGGAATAGTTGGAAACATTGAAACGGTGCGGTCAGCACCGCGGGATTTATAATGAACCCGACCGATTGGGTTAATTCGGAATAGTTGGAAACTAGTACGCACCAGTCACATAGGGTTGATCTCCTGGGTTCAGGAAGCCCGACCGATTGGGTTAATTCGGAATAGTTGGAAACAATGTGAACCCGTTAACGGAAGAGTCAAGACGGAAGTCAACAGTCCCGACCGATTGGGTTAATTCGGAATAGTTGGAAACGTCTGCACACAGACCAATGCCCCAAGTTGCCCTCCCGAGGCCCCGACCGATTGGGTTAATTCGGAATAGTTGGAAACGCAAGCTGTTGCGCTCCAGTAAGCTCGATCCCGTCTTCCGCCCGACCGATTGGGTTAATTCGGAATAGTTGGAAACACGGGGATAGAAGCGGTGGAAGCTGGCTCGGTTTCTAGTTCAGCCCGACCGATTGGGTTAATTCGGAATAGTTGGAAACCTGAAGACCGTAAGCTCCTTCTCGAGTGCCACCGTGAACTCTACCCGACCGATTGGGTTAATTCGGAATAGTTGGAAACTCCCCAGTTCCGTTTCCTGCACGTGGATCAACGTTACCATCAGGGCTGCCCGACCGTTTGGGTTAATTCGGAATAGTTGGAAACTCCTTGAGCAGTGTGTATAACTGGAAGATACGGCATTAACTTCGAGAAACCCGACCGATTGGGTTAATTCGGAATAGTTGGAAACAACCCGTGATTAATACGATCAGGCCGAAGGAAAAGACAAATAGCCCCCGACCGATTGGGTTAATTCGGAATAGTTGGAAACTGGTATTGACCAAACGAATCGGTACCTCGACTAGACAACACCCGACCGATTGGGTTAATTCGGAATAGTTGGAAACGCTCCGCCAGAAAATTATCAGGATCGAAGACATCATTGAGTCCCGACCGATTGGGTTAATTCGGAATAGTTGGAAACTCTTTCTTAATCTGCCGCACCGCATCAGCGAACTCGCGAGAGATGCCCGACCGATTGGGTTAATTCGGAATAGTTGGAAACCAATAGAGCGGCACTCTTGAAGTGCAATCTCCCCTAGTGCGAAGCCCGACCGATTGGGTTAATTCGGAATAGTTGGAAACTTAGCGATATCATTGATCATCTGGGGGGTAAGGAGATTATCCCGACCGATTGGGTTAATTCGGAATAGTTGGAAACCCGAAAGAGTTACTGCCTGCCGCTCGTACCCTGGTGCTTTAGCACCCGACCGATTGGGTTAATTCGGAATAGTTGGAAACTCGATGCGGATGGTGTAGCCGTGGATGATGTTCACAGGGTCACACCCGACCGATTGGGTTAATTCGGAATAGTTGGAAACCTTTGGGGCTGGAACAAGCAAAGTGCGTGAAAATCCATCGTACGCCCGACCGATTGGGTTAATTCGGAATAGTTGGAAACTGTAGGACATAATCACACACCATGACGCTCGTGGGATGGAACCAAACCCGACCGATTGGGTTAATTCGGAATAGTTGGAAACAGCTCGAAGTAAAAGTAACTGCTCTGAGAATCATCGTTACCCGACCGATTGGGTTAATTCGGAATAGTTGGAAACCGGAATGTAATAATCCATCGGCAGTTGCAGTAGAGCGTATGCCCGACCGATTGGGTTAATTCGGAATAGTTGGAAACTATTTCAGACTCTGAACCTTTATTCTTAATCTTCTGATTCCCGACCGATTGGGTTAATTCGGAATAGTTGGAAACGATAATCCATTTAAGGAGCATCTGCGGAAGATCTAATAAGAGAGTCCCGACCGATTGGGTTAATTCGGAATAGTTGGAAACACGCCGATAGAACCACCCGTTGCCTCGGGAGAAAGACCGCCCCGACCGATTGGGTTAATTCGGAATAGTTGGAAACCGCTCCCTCTCTAGGCTTGCCCTGAACACTTTTCCAAATCAAATCCCGACCGATTGGGTTAATTCGGAATAGTTGGAAACAATAAATGACCAAACACGCTGCGACCGCCGAGATAACAGAGATCCCCGACCGATTGGGTTAATTCGGAATAGTTGGAAACCGATACATATTCGTACCGAGAGAGTTTTCGGCCTGCTGAGCATTTATTATCTCCCCGACCGATTGGGTTAATTCGGAATAGTTGGAAACATCACCTGACAGGCGCGGTTGTAATAATAAATGCGATCAGCTACCCGACCGAATGGGTTAATGGCCCCCTAAATCCCCCAATTCTGGGGGACTTTCGATTCCTCCTCTTCTGTTTTGGGAAGGTGCGATCGCAGTTATCCAGCCCATGCTCAAGACTGCGATCTCGTTTTGAAATTGCACGTTTATTTGCGATCTCAGTTTTTGAGCACCTAAATATAACCATCAAAAAAGCTGATTCTCTTCCACCTGTTCCGCCATCCGCTTATCAATCCGATCTGGGCAATATTCCGCTGAAATATCGCAGAATCGGCACTCCTGAAAACTGGGGACTTTGCGGGGTGGTTCTGTACCGCTGAGCAGTGCGATCGCATCTCGCAACTGCGCCTTAAATTCCTCATTCACCTGCGTTGACGGAATATCAATCACGCTATCCGCATAAACTAATCGTCCCTCCAATCGCAGCCCCCGACACCGCTCCACACTCAGCGGTACCAGCAGCATATAGAGCAACACCTGATACAGGTCTGAATTTTTCGGCCTGCCCGTCTTGCAATCCTCTACCCAACCCTGATCCCCACAGATCGCCACAATATCCGGCTTCCCTGCCACCGTCACCGCAAACTGGCGTCCGGGCACCTCAAACCAGTTCTCCCCCTCCACATACACCGAATGTCCCTCTGCTTCCAGATCAGCCACCCGCTCATCTAGAAGCGCCCGATGCTTTGCCTTCCAACCTGCCGCGTCAAAATCACTCGGTAACTTCTCATAGGCATAGTGACTGCGGAACCAGGCTGACCAGTGACACTGCACCTCATCTGCCATCAGCTTTGATAACCACGTAATCCACACCGACGGAACCGATTTTGCTTGTAGAGGAGTCATAACGGTGGCAACAAGAATCTACGGCTTGATGAAACGGAACAAATGTTCCTATATCCAATTCAGCCAACACCGTAAAATTTCATCTTTCAATTTGGCAAGAAAAACTTGCCATTTGACAAGCACCGATCTTTATCGCCGACGTGGCCTTTTGTAATACATTTGCCGCAAAACCTGTAGATATTCGGGCTCCGTCTCAATCGTTGTCCAAATATGATGCGCTAACGCTAGTCGCTGCTGATGCCGCTCACTGGGAAATCTGCGGTGCTCCCCCTGAGAGAACCAATGGTTCACCGTTGTCAGCGAACAATCGCAAATATAAGCGAGTTCCTCTCGTGACACATCCCAGACCCGCAGAAACTCCTCAAGTTCCATTAATTCACTGTGCGCTAATTGCAGATAAAGCTGTAACGCCAACCAGTGTCTACGAGACGGAGTTCGGGGAGCAAGAGCCATGTCAATCAGCTTGTCATCATGACAAGTTTTAATATATTATGCTCTCAAGAATACAGTACTCTTGAACTGTTTCGATTAAGCTGAAGCATTCCCTCTCACGTTGCGCTGGTATATGCCATGAGCATCAAAACGATTCACTGCCGCCTCCTTGCTCCTGAACCCGTTCGCCGCCATTTATGGCATCTGATGGCTGAGTGCAATACGCCGCTCGTCAATGAATTGCTCAAGCAAGTCAACCAACATCCTGACTTTGAAACTTGGCAACGTCGAGGAACAATCCCCG
This sequence comes from Thainema salinarum CENA647, assembly GCF_057732415.1. NCBI lineage: Bacteria > Bacillati > Cyanobacteriota > Cyanophyceae > Leptolyngbyales > Leptolyngbyaceae > Thainema > Thainema salinarum. Next base: position 2,459,013 of record NZ_JBYJZJ010000022.1, on the reverse strand, counting down.
AAAAAGCAGTCAAAGATCTCTGTGCTGCTCTCAAAGCAGACTATCCAGGCCAACCCGGACGAAGCTATGCCTCAGCAATCCAGATGGTGCAGTATACTTACGAGGCATGGCTTGCACTTCAGAAAAAGCAGCGTCTGCGCCTGGATGGTAAACAGCGATGGCTGAGCATTGTCAAAAGTGATGCTGAACTCATTGAACTCAGCCACTCTACCCTTGAAGTACTTCAGCAACGGGCACACGCTATTCTTGAGCAGCAGTCTGCTTCAACGACTGATAAAAGTCTTATATCCTGGCTATTTGACGCCTATGAGGAGACAGATGACCTGCTTCAGCAATGTGCGATCGCATATCTCATCAAGAACGGCGGCAAACTACCAAAACAAGCAGAAGACCCAGAAAAATTTGCCCATCGAATTCAACGCAAACAAAAAGAAATTGAGCAGCTTGAGCGGCAACTCAAAGCTCGCGTACCCAAAGGGCGAGACCTCAGTGGCGAAGAATTCACTGAAACCCTTCAGACCACTTGCCGACAAATTTCTAGAACAGTTGAACAAGCTCAAGACTGGCAAGCAAAGCTGTTAATCCGCCCCGTAGACCTTCCCTATCCCCTCATCTATGGCAGTGCCACCGATATACGCTGGGCTAAAACAGAGCAAGGCCGCATCAGCGTTAGCTTCAACGGGTTAGACAAATATCTAAAAAACGCTGATCCCGAGATCCAAGCCTGGTTTAAAGAGCATCAAGGATATCCGTTCAAGTTGTACTGTGACCAACGTCAACTTCACTTTTTTGAACGCTTCACTAACGATTGGCAAACCTATAGGCAAGATGACAAAAGCTATCCAGCCGGATTACTGACTCTTCGTTCTGCCATGTTGACGTGGAAACAAGGAGAAGGAAAGGGCGAACCGTGGCAAGTTCATCGCCTGGCGCTGCATTGCTCGTTTGACACTCGCTTGATGACCGCAGAAGGAACAGTAGAAGTGCAGCAAGAGAAAGCACAAAAGGCACTGAAGAGGCTAAGCTATGCCAACGCCGATCCCAGAAATCAATCGACCTTAAAACGACTGGAAAACATCCCAGCCCGTCCCAGCAAGCAGTCTTATCAAGGCAACCCTGAAATCGTCATTGGCCTGAGCATTGGCCTAGCTGATCCGGTGACAGTAGCAGTTATTAACGTCAGAACTGGTCAGACATTAACCTATCGCACACCTAAAACGTTGCTTGGCAAGCAATATCGACTCTTCAATCGGCATCGCCAGCAGCAACAGCAAAATGCGTTGAAACGCCATAAAAATCAGAAGCGAGGTATCGCCCACCAGCCATCGGAATCAGAACTGGGTCAGCAAGTTGATCGGCTGCTTGCTAAATCCATCGTCCAGCTCGCCCAACAATATCAGGCCAGCAGTATTGTCATTCCCAGTCTGAAAGGTTTGCGAGAACGCCTCTCTGCCGAAACTCAAGCGAGAGCCGAACAAGCTTGCCCAGGCTCAGTCGAAGCGCAAGCCAGATATGCTAGCCGCTTTCAAGTGACGATTCACCAATGGAGTTATAGCCGACTCATCGACAGTATCCAAACTAAAGCACAGCAAGCGGGTCTTGCCATTGAGTCTGGGTTTCAACCTGTGCAAGGGCATCCTAAAGAACAAGCCCGAGATATTGCGATCGCAGCCTACCATTCCAGGTTATCGGCGGCAGAATGAATCGCGATTTAGTACATTCGCACCTTGATAAGTTAATATTTCAACAGCGCCGCAGTTCAAGCTGATTCAGCCGCTGAACTGTGAAAAATGTGGGTCCGTTTGGTCGTTGTCAAACGACCGTGCTTTCCGACCCTATGGTTCTGTCCGCCTACCGACTGTCATCTTGGTGCAGATTTTCAATCCTTAGCTGAAGTCTGTATGGAGATGGGAAGCTTAATTTGTTGAGTGTCTTCTTCAAATGTAGCGCAGGTGCGCACCCAGCAGAGGTATGGTGAAGCTAGGGTTAAGCCCCAAAATTAAGGGGGTACAGGAACTTTTATCTAAATCTAGATTAAAGATACTGGAGTGGCAGTGCCAAATCGCCTCCGAACAAGGAGGAGTTCTCTATCATCAATTTTTGGCAAACCTAAGCGCAGTCGAAAAGCCCGGTAGGTTTGCCAAAATCTAAACTCCTTTACTGACACTGCTTTGATTGGTTTTGGGTTGCCAAAATCCTCTTCAACAGTCAAGTTATCTACTAGTTACAGACTGGTTTGCCAAAAACGGACTAGGAAGGCTGTCGGTACAAGAGTTTTGGAGCTCAGAGTCGCAATCGCTCTCTGAGCGATGTGCGAACTGAAAGGAGATCCACTGAATAGCGGATTTGACCATCTGTTGAGTCGCAATCGCTCTCTGAGCGATGTGCGAACTGAAAGAAGTCGGTATTCGCGTACAGCGACTATCAACCGATGGGTCGCAATCGCTCTCTGAGCGATGTGCGAACTGAAAGACACGGCTCACGTCAGGCTCATAATCTGAAGACATTGTCGCAATCGCTCTCTGAGCGATGTGCGAATTGAAAGACTGGCCAGCTGTGAGATCGCGATGTTGTCAGCAGAGTCGCAATCGCTCTCTGAGCGATGTGCGAACTGAAAGAAGTGTCCGCCTCTCTCAGAAAAGCTATATGTGAGTCGCAATCGCTCTCTGAGCGATGTGCGAACTGAAAGAAGTGTCCGCCTCTCTCAGAAAAGCTATATGTGAGTCGCAATCGCTCTCTGAGCGATGTGCGAACTGAAAGGCCTGCCGAAATTCAAGCTTTCCGCTGAGCCATCGAGTCGCAATCGCTCTCTGAGCGATGTGCGAACTGAAAGACGGAGGAAACCCAGGCTTGATTTCCAGCTTGATTGTCGCAATCGCTCTCTGAGCGATGTGCGAACTGAAAGATCTGATAGAGAACTGAAAGAGGCAGAGGTCTGCAAAACGAAATCCATATCGTTAAAAACGACATCAATCTGCAAATCTTGCATTTTCCCAAGTTTCCGACATTAATGTGCGAAACTTGCTCCAAAACAGAAAAAGTGCCGTAAAACGACACTAATCTGCGAATCGCGACATTTAAAGTGCGAATGTACAACAACAAAAGGCGGCACCCAGACTCGAACTGGGGATAAAGGTTTTGCAGACCTCTGCCTTACCACTTGGCTATGCCGCCATACCCTTCAGGTACACCAGTGTAGCAAACTTTTCGGCCAAATCAACAGGCTGATCTAAATTTTGCCAACAGATCGCTCTGGCATAGAGACTTTATGGAGAGCATAAGTCTTGGCGTGGCTACCGTTCCACAACGATTTATGCAGTAAAGTCTAAAAACAATTCGATATCGCGTCAGCAACCTGAAACTTGGAGATGCACTAGTCGCTGCTCGGTGATCAGTGCGTCTCTAGTTTTGTAGGCAGGCTTAGTATTGTGTCAAATAGACTTTATTGGAAATAAAGTTCTTGGGGTTGGAAATTGTTTTGTAGCGCGGCTCCGCCGTGCTACAAAACAATTTCCGATAAAGTCTAATAACAACAGTCCGGACAGTTTTTGGGAGAGTGCGAAGAAAGCTATCCACCGTGTAGAGTGCGAATGTACCTAACATGTCGCACCAATGGATAGCCTCAATCGGATTCTAACCGGTTTGCTGGAGACAGCAGGCCATTTGGTAAACCCCAACAACAGTTTTTGTTGACCTTGATGACCACAATTTTCGTGGTCTGTGGCAAGGTGAACTACGCCAACCTCAGTCGTTACAGTGACTTAAGCGAGCGAAGTTACCGTCGACACTTCGAACGGGGCATTGGCTTCGAAGGACTCAATCAAGCACTGATAGAACCATTAAGACGAGACGAGGCGGTTCAGGTCGCAGTGGTCGATTGCACCTTTATGGAAAAAAGTGGACGGCACACCTACGGTCTAGACCAGTTCTACAACGGTAAAACCCAGCGTCCAGAACGGGGCTTAGAACTGTCAGTGGTGGCGATTGTCGATCTGGAGCAGAATACAGGGTACACGCTGTCTGCCCAGCAAACCGAGGCAGACTTACCTCATTTGAGAGCGTCTTCGAAACAGGGAAAGGGCGCGAAGGGCAACCGGATTGACTTCTATCTGGGGCATCTGGCCTACTGCCTGACGTTCTTCCCCACTTGGATTCGCTACATTGTCGCCGACGGGTTTTACAGCAAGTACAAGTGGGTCACTGGCGTGGTGCAACTCGGGTTTCATGCGATTGGCAAACTGCGCTGTGATGCCAACCTCAAGTTCCTCTATGAGGGGCCATACCAAGGGCGAGGTGCTCCTCGACGCTTTGACGGCAAGGTCAACCTGCAAGACCACCGACGATTTCAGTTGGTCAAACGCTTGGACGATGGAGTTTATCTTTATACCGCCATCGTTTGGTCGGTCAGCCTCAAGCGCAACATCCGGTTGGCCTATCTGCTCAAAGAGCATCGGGGTCGCCGCAGTTATGTCGTGCTGTTTTCTACCGACCTCAACATTGACCCGTTCCTCCTTTACCGGTGCTACACGGCCCGATTTCAGATTGAATTTATTTTCCGTGATGCTCGTCAGTTTACCGGGTTAGTGGACTGTCAAGCTCGCTCTGCCGAAGCGATAGACACCCATGTCAATGCCAGTTTGATGGCACTGAACCTGGCTAAAGTCGCGTTGCAAAACAACCAGAAAGACGATGATTCGCTGAGCTTCTCGCTCGCCTCTTTCAAACGACTGGCCCTCAACCAACATCTTTTAGACCGATTTATTGACCAGTTTGACTTGGAGCCGACTTTAATTAAATCCCATCCTAATTACCAAAAGCTGCTTGATTACGGGGCGATAGTCTCCTAAATCTGTCCGGAGTGTTGTAATAAGTGCTGCGGGTTGACAGACTATTAGGGGCTGTCATCAAATTTTCGACGAAATTACCTTCGTATGAGGATTCCAGCCCCTAGCCTGTTTGCTGGGGACGGGCGCGGTACGGCTGATTCCTTAAGGTTTCTAACTCTAATTGATGATGTGCCCTAGTCAGATGGCAGGGAGGTGGGGCGTACTTCTAGCTGTAAGGGTTTATCAGCGCGGATGATGTCAATCGTCACGGGTTCACCAATCTGACTGCCCTCAACTTCTTGCTGGACCTCAGACGCTTTTTGCACCGGAACATTGTTGACTTTGACAATGATGTCGCCGTCCTGTAATCCTGCTGCCTCTGCTGGAGTACCTGGCATGACTCGCACTATTAGCACGCCTTCATCTTGATTGATTTTGAAGCCAATTTCCGGATCGCTATTAATGCGATCGCGCAATTCAGACGACAGGTCATACATCTGAATGCCTAGATATGGATGCTGAACTTCACCGGATTCAAAAAGCTGTTCTGAAATGCGCAGTGCCGTTTCAATTGGAATTGCAAAGCCCAATCCCTGTGCATCAGCGCGAATAGCCGTATTGATACCAACGACTTCGCCTCGGTCGTTCAGCAGCGGGCCGCCGGAATTGCCTGGATTAATGGCTGCATCGGTCTGAATAAACTGCACCCGTTTGTCGGGAATGCCAATTTGCGAACTCGAACGGCCCAGAGCGCTAATGATGCCAGCCGTAACGGTATTGTCGAGGCCAAGGGGATTACCAATGGCGATCGCCCATTGCCCCGGCGTTAAATCTTCAGATCGACCGATGCTTACATTCGGCAAGTTGGTAGCTTCAATTTGAATCGCGGCTACGTCTGTCACGGAATCGGCCCCGATAACTCGTCCTTCAAATGTGCGACCGTCTTTGAGCGTCACTGTCACAGTTTCAGCGCCTTCAACCACATGGGCATTGGTGATAATCTGCCCGTTTTGGTTGAGAATGAAGCCCGAGCCCGTTCCCTGCTCCACCCGCTCTTGAGGAATATTCGGGATTTCATCACCAAAAAAGCGGCGAAAGATGGGATTTTCAAACGCATCTGGTATTTGTCGCGCGACCGTCCGCGAGGCATCAATCCGCACTACGGATGGGCCAACTTTTTCGACGGCGTCTGCGATAAAGTTTGGGTTCGTAGGTGCGATCGCAACTGCTGTTTGTGCTGGTTCACGATTCGACTTAGGTTCTAGAGCTGCCGGAACGGTGGATGCAGGAGATTCGATGGCGCGCTCAGCGTTGCGATTGAAATATTGATGGCTGGCCCAGCCTGCTCCACTGCCAATCGCTAAAAAGGCCGCATAGAGTCCAAGCTGTTTCACTGATAAGCCCATAATATTTGCCGCTGAGTTACTGCCGATGCTGATAGGTTTTAGTCTAATGTAGCTAAAACTTGAATTAACTGGTTCATTTTTGGACTTTGATTGGATTTTGAATTGAGTTCTACCTGTCCTGATCGGTGATCCAGGAGATGAAGGTGAGATTAAGGGTCGCGCAATTTGGGACATCCTATCTCTCTGGGGCTTTCATTGCGATCGCACAATTCGGTACAGTTGGCAGACAGGAGTTAGGCATCAGGTAGGCATCGGTATGAGTAAGCGTTCTTTAGATCAGGACATGGAAGGAACGTCGATTCATTCCACCCCAGACCGTCACCATACAGATTCACATGCAGAGTCATTGTGGGCTAAGGTGCAGGCGCAATCGGAGCATGGACTGCGCTGTGGGGCATTGCAGCCGTTAGAAACGCGCTACGAAATCGTCGAGCAGGACAACATTCCCTTTGTGGTGTACGTGCTGAAAAACCTCCAGCGCAAGGCGAAAGAGACGGAAAAGCGGGATGAAAATTTTGATCCATTCTTACCCCCTGATCCGGATTTATTGGTCACTCACTTATCTAACACTCATGCCTGTGTGCTGAATAAGTTCAACGTGGTCGATCATCATTTGCTAGTGGTGACCCGCGAGTTTGAGGAACAGCTTAATTTACTGAATGCCCAGGATTTTGCGGCGCTGTGGCAGTGTATGCGCCCCATTGATGGTTTGGCTTTTTACAATGCGGGGCAGCAGGCGGGGGCCAGCCAGCGACATAAGCATCTGCAACTGATTCCGTTTCCACTGATGCCCAATGGTGAGAAGTTACCCGTTGCAACCGTGATGCAGCAGGTGGAGTTCACTAACGGTATCGGTACGCTGCCTGTGTTCGATTTTCAGCATGCGATCGCATCTCTTCCTTCCTTTTCTGATCTTTGCCAACAATCCGACACTGAAGCAGGCGAAATTCTCGAAACCCATTACCATCAGCTTCTTCACCATTTACGATTAACTGCAAACGCTGAACCCCCAATCTACAATTTGCTGATCACCCGCGCGTGGATGATGGTGATTCCGCGATCGCAGGAAAAGGTAAATGGCATTTCACTCAATTCACTGGCCTATGCTGGCACGCTGCTGGTAAAGGATACAGCACAACTGGAGCAGCTCAAGCAGATGCGACCGATGACGCTGCTGAATCAAGCCGCTGTTCATTAGCCGCCCCGTAGCCTCGCAAGGTGGGCAGCGCTCACTATCTTCGTGGGATTATCGTGGGATTGATGAGTTAGGGCTGGTGGACAGTGCCCACCCTACGGGAGATTGTGCTCAACTCCTTTGCTTCCTTTTCCCCTGCTGCTTATAAAATTAGGGTTATTGTCATCAGGTTAATTCCGTGACTCAGAGCCATTCCAATCCCAATGACTATCGCGCCGAAGTTCGCTGGGTATTGACGTGGACATTGGCACTGAATGTGCTGGTTGTTTTGCTCAAGTCCGTCGTGGGCTGGTGGACGGGTTCGCTCAGCTTACTGGCCGATGCCCTCCACAGCGTTACGGACAGCGCCAACAATGTCCTAGGCTTAATTACGAATCAAATCGCCTCGCCCGAACCGGATCGCGATCATCCCTATGGGCATCAAAAGTATGAAGCAGTCGGTGCGTTGGGTATTGCTGCATTTTTGGGCATTGCCTGCTTTGAAATTCTCAAGGGAGCAGTAGATCGGCTGATTCAGGGCGGTGGTGAGGTGGAAATGTCGGCTCCAGCCCTGTGGATCATGCTGCTGGTGCTGGGGATTAATATTTTCGTGGCGTTCTATGAGCGACGGATTGGCAATCGACTGGGCAGCAAGATTTTGATCGCTGATGCTTACCATACGATGAGCGACATTTGGATCACGATCACTGTTCTAGGTGGCTTAATTGGCGTGTGGGCGGGTTTTCAGTGGTTGGATATTGTGCTGGCGTTTCCGGTGGCAATTCTGGTCTTTCGCAGCGGTTGGGAAGTGCTGAAATCGAATTTGCCCTGGCTGGTGGATGAAATGGCGATCGCACCTGAGGCCATTTACGAAACCGTGATGCAGGTGTCGGGAGTTATCAACTGTCACGACATTGCCTCTCGTGGCCTGCTGGGGCGGCAAATTTTTATCGACATGCACCTGATCGTGGCCGCGCGGGATGTCGCTACAGCCCATGAAATTACAGAAGCAGTGGAAGAAAAGCTAGAAGCGAAGTACGGGCCAGTCCGCTGCACCATTCACGTGGAACCACCTGCTTACAAATCTGAACAGATTAGCTATGGCAATGCAGTATCAAATGATCCCCACAACGGCTTATAGTGGAGTTGCTGCGAATTCTTAAGCAATCGTGAAAGCAATTACGCTCCTTGGCTCAACCGGATCTATTGGTACACAAACGCTCGACATTGTTGAACACCATCCCGACCAGTTTCGGCTAGTGGGTTTAGCGGCCCGCAGTAACGTCGAGCTACTGGCTCAGCAAGTCCGCCAGTTTCGCCCCGAAATCGTCGCCATTTGCGATCGCACCAAGTTTGACGAGTTGAAAACTGCGATCGCAGATCTCGATCCACAGCCGATCTGCTTTGCTGGAGAAGAAGGCGTCATCGAAGTGGCGCGCTATGGAGATGCGGAATCGGTGGTGACCGGGATTGTCGGTTGCGCCGGATTATTGCCCACGATTGCCGCGATTGAGGCCGGCAAAGATATTGCCCTGGCCAATAAGGAAACGCTGATTGCGGGTGGCCCGGTTGTCTTGCCGCTAGTGGAGCAGCACAACGTCAAGCTGCTGCCTGCTGACTCAGAGCACTCAGCCATTTTCCAGTGTTTGCAGGGTGTGCCTGAAGGGGGACTGCGGCGCATTTTGCTGACCGCATCCGGCGGCGCGTTTCGCGATTGGCCCGTGGAGAAGTTGAGCACCGTCAAGGTATCCGATGCACTGAAGCATCCCAATTGGTCAATGGGCCGCAAGATTACGGTAGACTCGGCCACGCTGATGAATAAAGGGCTAGAAGTGATCGAAGCCCACTACCTGTTCGGCATGGATTACGACCACATCGACATCGTGATCCATCCCCAGAGCATTATTCACTCGCTGATTGAGCTACAGGATACGTCGGTATTAGCGCAGCTTGGCTGGCCGGATATGCGGTTGCCGCTGCTTTATGCGCTCTCCTGGCCGGAGCGGATTTATACCGATTGGGAACCGTTGGATCTGGTGAAAGCGGGCGATTTGACCTTCCGCGAACCGGATCACAACAAGTATCCCTGTATGAATTTGGCCTATGCAGCAGGTCGAGCGGGTGGCTCCATGCCTGCGGTGCTCAATGCCGCCAATGAGAAAGCTGTAGAGCTGTTCCTGGACGAGAAAATTCAGTTCCTCGACATTCCCCGCCTGATTGAACAAGTTTGCGATCGCCACCAGTCCGACAACAAGGCACAGCCAAGCTTGGATGATATTCTCGCGGCTGATCAGTGGGCACGGCAAACGGCTTTGACGGTCAGCGAATCGCTAGACAGCAGTTCCTACGTCAGCCTCCGCTAAACATGCTCTTACGCAAAACATCCGCGACCCAAACGTTGGTTGGTAATATCAAGACCGGGGGAGTGCCTCTCCGGGGAACTCCCTCGGTCTTGATGTTACGAGTTGAACTACGTTTAGCTACTTATCGATAAACAATTGACATGGAATGGCACGTGACGGATGCTCAGAGCTTGCGAATTATTGATCGTGAAATTGGCGAACACACCTTTTCTCCATCGGAGTACGAAATTGTCCGACGAGTGATCTATGCAACGGCTGACTTTGAATACAAGTCGCTGGTGCGGTTCTCGGATCAGGCTCTACAGGCCGGAGCAGCGGCGCTAGCTGCCCGCAGTACGATTGTGGTGGATGTGCCGATGGTGCAGGTCGGCATTGCCCAGCGCATTCAAGACACGTTCGCCAATCCGATTTACTGTAGCCTGGATGCTCTCACCCGTCCCCAGCGCCGCAAAACCCGCGCCGCTTGGGGTACAGAGACTCTAGCTCGCCGCTATCCCGAAGGTGTTTTTGTCGTCGGAGAAGCCCAGACCGCGCTAGAGTCCCTGGCCAACTTGATTGAATCTGGTGAGATTCGTCCCGCGCTAGTAATTGCCACACCTGCTGGATTTATCAACACCGAGCAGGCTAAACAGCGGCTGCAAGACCATCTGATTCCGCATATTCGCATTGAAGGTCGCAAAGGTAGCTCTGTTGTTGCTGCCGCCATTGTCAATGGCCTAGTGGATCTGGCATGGCAAGCCTACGGGCATGAGCGGAAAAGTCCTTGAATCATAACTTCCAGAAAGGCGATCTGGCCGCCGCATGCGGCGGCCAGATCGCCTTTTGAGGCTTTTAACTTAGGCGAAATTAGGCAAAACTCTGCACTTGGCTCAGCATTCGCTCTACCCAGGCTGCGTCAAAAATGATGCTGTAAATGCGGTTGTGGGCGACTAAATAGCCCTCCTGCTGGATTACCAGCCCCGACAGCAACAGCTCCATTTGACCGGGATAATCGGAAACATGAAGGCTTTCCTGCTGGAGAATGCGACGATAAAGTTCAAGCTGCTGGGCCGCTTGTGGACTGGACAAAATGCGATCGCGGATTGTCCGCAAATGTTCAGGCTCATCATTCAGCTCCCAGTTTTTGATAATCTGCTCCTGCACTAGGTCGCTGATCCACTCCTGTTCATGATTGGCCGAGATTGTGACGTGGGAACTGCGAATTAGCTTACAAATTTTCTGCGTTAAAAACGGCTGACCGTTTGTCCAATACAGAATTTCCCGCAGCACCGCCTGTGGATTCGCCACCTTTTCCGCCAAACCATAAAGCAGCGGCTGGGCCTCGTGGATTTGGAAATCTTTAAGCTGAATCGCCTCACCAATATTAAACGGGGTGCGGGCTTTATCATGAATCAACTGCGACGGGGTTGCGACGCCAAACAGGGCAAAGGTCAACCGCTGATAATTGGCATCATCCGCCCGCTTGTTGTAGCAGGATCGCAGCAGGACAAAAAAGTCATCAATCTCAAAATCAAGATTAATCACGCTGTCAATTTCGTCAATGAAAATCACAATTTTTTGGCTAATTTGCCCCAGCAGCACCTGATGAATAAACTCACCCAGTCGCTGCACGGGCGACAGCAATTCGCGATCGCGCCACCACTGGCGAATATCCACTTGACCTAACAGGTCAAAATTGGTTGCCAGCGTATACAAAAATCCGGCATACCACTGCTCCGGAGAGAGCCGCCGATTACCAATCTCGGAAATATCAATTGCCGCACAGGCAAACCCTTCCGCCTCTAACCGCCGCATCATCTGCACCCGCAGGCTCGATTTACCCATCTGCCGCGCATTCAGCACATAGCAAAACTTACCCTGCTTTAGTCCTGCATATAAATAGCGATCGGCCTGTCGCACCACGTAGGTCGGCGCATCCAGCGGTAAACTGCCGCCCACCTGATAATCGAACTGTTCCGCCGCTTCATCACTCCGCAGCAGCGCATTTTCAATCATCAGTTCCGCTTGGGTCGCCTTGAGGATTTGCAGCGTTTCTGACAACTTGCGAGTCCGTTCCTCTACCCGCTCTTCCAAAATTTCTTTCTGCCGCCGCTGATCGGTGATGTCGGCGATAATGCCCTCGTAGTAGAGCAGGTGGCCGTCTTCACTTTGTACAGCCCGCGTATTCTCTTCAACCCAAATAATTGAACCATCTTTGCGATAGCTCTGATACACCAGATTTTTGACCTCGCCATATTGCGTCATCCGGCGCTGAAACTCTTCCTGATCTGCCGGATCAACATAAATTTGCTGCTCAATATTATCAACGCTATCGATCATCTCCTGCGGTGAAGCGTAACCATAAATGCGCGCCATCGCTGGATTGATCCGAATAAAACTGCCGCTGGGTGTGGACTGAAAGATACCTTCCAGCGCATTCTCAAAAATGCCCCGATAGTTTTGTTCCGCGATCCGTAACGCCGCTTCCGCTCGCTTCTGTTCGGAGATGTTGCGGATAATCATCAGCACCTCATCTTCACCTGTCACCACCATCCGCACTTCTTCGTACTGGACGTGACCGTCAATATTGAGCTGCTGCTCATAGACCTGCATCGCCCCGGTTTCTAATGTGCGCTGAATGTAGTGCATCCGTCGCTGCGCCTCGACGGGCGGCAGAGAATCATAGACGCTGCTATTGACTTGGAAATCTGGGCTGTCATGAATCGAGAGGCGGTTACGTCCCTGAATTTCGCGATAGATGCCATCATGACTGACGCGAATCAGTAAATCAGGCATAGCCATAATCAATGCCCGCTGGTTTGCCTCACTCAGCCGCAAAGCATTCTCCGCTTTCAACCGCTCGGTAATGTCGATGCCTGCGCCAACTAGAAACGCTTTGCCATCAATCATCATGGAGCGACCCGTGACAAAGTAAGGAATAATGTCCCCAGCTTTCGTCAGCAGATGCGTTTCAGCGACCGCTCCCTCTTCCGTAAAGGCCTGTTGAAAACGGCGCGCAATCAGATCGCGTTCGAACTCGGCCACTGTATCCAGCACGTGTACAGGGTTTGTTGCCAGCTCAGTCTGGGAATAGCCTAGAACTTTCGTAAATAGCTTGTTCCAGCGAATTAAGTAGCCGTTTTCATCATAGAGATAGAAAATACCGGGCATGCTGTCGATGATGTTGTCAGATACCTGTTTTTCCCGGCGCACCTCGGCCTCGGCCTGTTTGCGATCGGTGATATCCCGCACAATTACCAACACTTCATCTTCATTCAGGGGAATTAAGCGAGCTTCGTCAAACTGGTGCTGACCATCAACCTCAATCTCGTATTCATAGATCTGTAGCTCATTCGTTTCTAATGCCCGCTGCACATAGTGCATGCGCTCGTCAGCATTCGCTTTTGGCATCGTGTCGTAAATGCTGATGCCAACCTGCATGGAATCTTCATTCAGAGTTTTTGTCGTGCGGCCTGGATTGAAGCCGGAATAAGTTCCATCCCGCCGAATCCGCAGCAGTAAGTCAGGAATGGCACTCACGATGGCTTGGTTTGTTGCCTGAGCCTGCCGTAAATCTTCTTGAGCCTGTCGCTCTTCGGTAATGTTGATGCCGACAATCACAATCGCTTTGCCCTGCTGGTATTTCTGAGCCGCCAGCAGGTAGTAAAACACCTGGTCGCCAACAGGAATAGGAATTTTGTCAATAGCAGAGTTTTCGTTGCTGTCTAAAAACCGCTGAATAAATTTGACATAGTTTGGACTATTCCCCACAATGCCCACTCGTTGTCCCACCATATCTTCTGGATCGAGATTGAGGGTACGGGCCAAGTGGGAGTTAATACCCAAGTAAACCCCATCGGATGAGATCCAGGAAATTGGCCCCGGCACAGCATCTAAAACCGCTTCTAGCTGATCTTTTGCTTCCGCTAACTGGTTTTTGGTCGCTTCTAGATCGGCATTCCGCGCCTCTAGCGCCATAAATGAATCCTGTAGCTGGCTGGCCATTTGGTTAAACGATTGGGCTAGGCCACTGAGTTCGTGGGTGCGCTGCACATCGACCGACTCATTCCAGCGGCCCAGGGCAATTTTCTTGGCCGCCTCGTTTAAGCGCGAAATGGGGCGGGTAATCCATTGAGCCGTCAGTGCGCCAATTGTAATCGCCACCAGCATGGCGACAAAGTAGAGGATTGCCGTTTGCCGCGCGCCATCTTGAATGCGGCCCATGAAGTCGGCTTCGGGAATGACAACGACAATCAGCCAGTCAATGCCACGGTTGTCATCAAACGGCACGACCTGAACAAACTGCTGTTCGCCATCTAAATCGAATTCCAGTTGCTGAGGCTGATGAATATGGGTCAGTCCTAGGGCGCTGGCGTTGAGATAAGCTGCGGTGCCGCTGATCAACGGGTCACTGCTGTCTATGGCTGCACGATATTCAAAATCGTTCTCATCACTGACTGCCACGATGTCTTCGTCAGTAGACGTGGCGACCAGATTGCCGGAGCGATCCATGATAAATGTTTGACCGGATTCGCCCACCTTTAGCGATCGCAAAAATTCGCTCATTTCCTTCGGCAGGACAAAATCGGTTGCACAGACCCCCAGCACTTGTTTGCTGCCCAATTCGTACACGGGATAACTGGCGGTCAGAGTGGGTAACAGACTATCAAAGTCAAGATAAATTTCGCCCCAGGTCGCGCCCCCTTTGCTTTTTGCTGCTTTGTACCAAGGACGCTGGCGAGCATCATAGGGCTTTTCCCAAATGTCTTTCAAAAACGTACGTTCCCCAGTGCTGCTGAGGGCGTAGTAGTACCCAAAATAGTTAGTTGATTGGTTGTAGATCTGGAGCTGGGGCATTTTGTCCCCTTCGCGTTGACCCACGCCCAGCAGCGAACCGTCTTTTTCTAGGCCACAGTAAATTAAGTTGGTGTTGGGATAGATTTTGGCCTGCTCCCACAGTTGATTAAACCCTTCACCATTGGCCACGTCTAGATCGCCATTGAGCAACGCACTGGCATTAATTCGGTTAATCGCGTGGGGCACTTCAACATAGGAAAAAAGCTGTTGCTGAATCCGAGCTGAGATTTCGGTGCGGAGCTGCGAGGACAAATCACGTACGGTGGCCTCACTATGCCGAAAAGAAATGTAGCCGACGAGACTAACCGTGACCGCCAACTGGGCGATAAACGGCACCACCAACACGGTTCGCATCGGAGCTTGCCGAATTGAAGTGAGCAGAGAAAACGTCAGGCGGCGCATAGGTGAGACAGCCTCTCAGGCTAGGGGTGAGTACATCGTAAAGCCCTGCGATCGCAAATAGCCAACAACGACAGCCAATAAAGACAGTCAAAGGGAGCCAAGCGCTACTGGGGCAGTGCGTTCAGGCGCTCACTAAAGTAGCGGCTATAGAGTTCGCAACTGGGAATTGCCTGATTACTTTGTAACCGAACCAAACCGAGACTCTGCAATTTAAAGGCTTGGGTTAAATCCAGGTTAACGGGCTGTTTCGCCGCAACGACCTGAGCAAAGGCCGCAGATAGATCGCTATTTTGCTGGAGACTCCAAAGCTGACGCTGGAGATGATCTTCATAAATGCCAGATGCGATCGCACTTGAGTTGATCACTTGCTCAAACGTCACGTCCTGATGCCATAGGTGATAAAACGCCAGTTGTACCAGATATGGATAGCCCCCCGTAAACTGCATCAGCTGCTCATTCTGTACCGCTGACCATGCCAGTTCATACTTTTGGGCCAAGTCACACACCTGCTCTGGACTCAGCGCGTCCAGTTCAACCGGCAAGCCCACATTAAACGGCGACTTATTCACATTCAGCGGGATATAAACCTCGGTAGAATGCGCCACCACCAAGCGCAACTGCTTCCAAATATCGCGATTTTTGGCTTCTTCATGCCAAGCCCGCAGTAATCCAAAGAACTCATCGGCTAAATCGGGATACTGGAACAATCGATCTACGTCGTCTAGTGCCAGTACCAGCGGCTGATTTAGCTTGGTCAGAATATATTGCTCAAAGTAGATCTTGCAGCTAATCTTGCTGCCAAATAGGTCGTCCCAATACTCATTCAGCTGATTAGGCAGGTGAACCCCCAAGCCCACATTGGCGCAAAACCAGCGCAGAAACAGATCGAGGTCTTCAAAAATGTCTTTGTCCGCCAGCTGGAAACTGAGCGAAACGGTTTTACATCCCTGCTGGGCTGCTCGATGCAGAATGCGGGACAGCAGCGACGTTTTGCCTACGCGACGAGGTGCTTTGATGCGTACCAGGCCACCCGGCTGCAGCACCGTTTTGTAGCACTCTGGCTCAATTCCCGCACGCTCAACGTAGAACGTCGAGCCAATAGGAACCTGGCCTCCAGGCGGATCGGGCTCTAGGTCACCGCTCACCATTTCGTCAGCTAGATCGCTATCGGTAGCGCCCGCGCTGCCTTCAACCTCCACGTCATCTAAATCATCCGGATAAAAGAAATCGCCAGTGTCTAACGTCAGGTTAAAGGCGCGAAAACAGTACTTTAGCGTTTGCTTATCGACCTTGGATTCGCAGGCCAGCACTTTCATCAGAGTATCAACGGCGAGCCCAGTTCGTTCACTTAGCGCTTCCAGCGTGTAGCGATTACCGTGGTTATTTTCAAATTCGGCATCGGTTTTGGCTTGCTGTAACTTGTCAAAACCCTGCGGCGTCAGGATGACGCCCCGCCGTCGCCGTCGCTTTGGTTGATTCATGCTGGTTCCCTATTCGATCTGACCCATTCACACGATGTTTCAAAGTCTAGTATTGAGGAATTCTGCATTCTGCTGAAGATTTTTTTCAAAATCAACATATTCAAGCTAGCGCCGAGAGAAAAATGTATAAGCCGCAAATGCGATCGCAATCATCGAAAACGAAAACAGGGTAGTCAATGTGCCCAACGCATAGAGAGCGGGCGAGGTGACATTGGTTGTCATGCCAAAAATTTCCAGCGGCAGCGTATTATCCTGACCCGAAATCAGCGACGTGCGGGTGAACTCATCGTAGGACAGCGTAAACGTGAGTAGTCCCACCCCGATTAAACTCGGCCCAATTAAGGGAAACACAATTTCCCAAAACGTGCGACTATCACCTGCACCCAAATCCTTGGCCGCTTCTTCGTAGGACGGGTTAAAGCGATTAAAGATGCCCAGCATAATCAAAAACGCGATCGGCAGCGTCCAGGTTAAATGCGCTCCCAGTCCAGACGAAAACCAGTTGGTAGTGACACCTAGAACCTGGAAAACGACGCCAATTCCCAGAGAAATCAGAATACTGGGCACAATTAGACTGGAAATCGCTAGATAGAACAGCGCCGTCGATCCCTTGAATCGACTACGAAAGGACATACTGGCCATCACCGAAAACGCTGCCGCGATCACCATAACCACGATGCCCAAAATTAGCGATCGCTGAAACGGTTCAACAAAATTACCAACCCGCTGCTCTTGGAAAACCTGGCCTAACCAGTAAAACCCAAAGCTCCGCACCGGAAAGGTCAGCGTTCCATCTGGCCCCTGAAGCGACAGGATGAAAATCGTGAACATGGGGCCATAGAGAAAGATCACAAACAGCCCAAAGAACACGGCCAAAATGTAAAACGAGAGCGGCTTTTTCCTGAGTTCCATGAGTTTACTCATCAGTAATATGTGTGATAAGGATTGTGAATTCAATAAGCTCGATATTGCGTAGGGGCGGGTTTCGCCGTCAACTCTATGACATGGTGCAGATTGGTCTACTAAACCCGCCCCTACAATTTGCCAATTTATTAAATCCACGCTCCTAAGCGACCTGTAGGTTCCATCTAGAAGCAGCAGCTTTCTACAGCTCTTTGCGAATATCCACAACCCGCAAAATTGAAATTACCAGCATCATCGTCACAATCAGCAAAATGACGGCATTAGCCGCCGCTAGGGGATACTGCAAGCTGCCAATTTGGGTCTGAATCAGCTTGCCAACCGATGCCGCCTGTCCCCCACCCATCAGGCGCACCGTGACAAACTCACCCATCACTAGCGTCACGATAAAAATGGAGCCGATCGCAATACCGGGAGCCGACAGCGGCAGAACAACTTCTTGAAATACCTGCAATCCCGATGCCCCCATATCCTCAGCAGCGGTAACTAATGTGCGATCGATTCGCATCAGGCTGTTGAAAATCGGCGCAATCATAAAAATGATATAGAGATGCACCATCCCCAGCACCACAGCAAAATCAGAATACAGCAAGAACTCCAGCGGCTGATCAATGGCTCCCACACCCAGCAGCATCTGGTTAACCAGTCCCTCTTTGCCCAGCAGTGGAATCCAGGAAATCATGCGAATGATATTGGATGTCCAAAAGGGAATGGTACAGAACAAAAAGAGAAAAATTTGCCAGCGCAGATTAGTTACATGAAAGGATAAAAAATAAGCCACTGGATAGCCAATCAGCAGCGTTGCTAACCACACCAATCCCACGAACTTGAAGGTATTCAAGTATGTTCTCAGCGTCACATCGGAGCTGAAAATGCCTTTGTAGTTATCCAGCGTGAATGCTGGTGTCATGGAGTAGCCGTTGAACTGCCAAAAACTGACAATCCCGATCATCAAGATCGGAAAAACCAGAAACAGCAGAAACACCAGCGTCTGCGGCGTAACCAGGAAATAGGGCTTAAGCGCTTTCCAAGTGTTAGACATAGTTCAGATAGGATTACGACGCGATAAATTCGTTCCACTTCTGTACGAGGTAGGTATTCTCAGCCATTGTTGAGTTCCAAACGACGATATTGCCGAAGCGTTCATCGAAGGTACCACCATCTCGCACAGCCCCTTCTTTTTCGAGTGTCTTATCGAATGGGTCAACCATTGGCTCAGAGGCTGGCTTGCCTTCATACCAGAAGGCCCATTCTGCCTCAGACATATACTGCTTGGCCGTTTCCGGTGCCGCGCTGTAGTAGCCCTGGCGACCAAGGAAAGCACCCACCCAGCCATTTAGCATCCAGTTGATATACTCATAGGCCGCGTCTAGGGCAATACCTTCTAGGTTCTTCGACAAACCAATGCCGCCGCCCCAGCCGCGATAGCCTTCTTTCAGCGGAGCATAAACGCACTCAATACCTTGGGACTTCACTGCTGTCACCGCTGGCGACCACATGGATTGTAGGACGACTTCACCAGAAGACATCAGGTTGACCGACTCATCAAATGTCTTCCAGAAGGCTCGGAACTGGCCTGCCCGCTTCTGCTCTTTTAAGATTTCGGTCAGCTGGTCAATTTCGGCTCTGGTCATGTCGCCTTTATCGCCGAAGGTCATTAAACCCAAGGCTTCCACCACCATTGCTGCATCCATGATGCCAATTTGAGGAATGTCGAGGATAGAGGTTTTGCCGCGAAACTCTTCGTCAAATAGGTCACCCCAGCTTTGGATTTCGCGACCCACTAAGTCGGGTCGATAGCCTAGCGTATCGGCGTTGTACTGGAAGGGGATTAGAGTAGCGTAGTCCGTTGGCCCATCAGCAAATTCAGCCGAATCGGGGCCTGTCAGATACATCACTTTGTAAGGTGTCGTGCCCTGGGACTGTTCAACCGGCATGCCGTTAAATTCTCCCGTCCGGAAGAAGGATACGATTTTGTCCCAGTTGGTGATGCGGCTAATTTCAATTGGCCGTAAATTACCAGAGGGCACTACCAGCGGCAAGCTGAAGTACTCACCGTCAAAGATGTCGTACTGTTTCGGCTGAGTGATAGCGATCTGGTTATTTTCTTCGGTACTCAGGGCCCGCATTTCCAGATTGAAGCCCAGGTCTTCTTTGGCTTTATCCCGAATTTCGTTGATCTGAGAAACGCCTGTGCCGATGAAGCGAAGGGTGACATCCTTAATTTGGTTGGTGTTGACCTCTGGGCCAGTAGCCGGATTGTTGGGCGTGCCCTTGGGCGCAGACGAGCAGCGAGTTGCTGTTAAGAAAGCACTAGCAGCAAGACCCGTTTGAATCATTCGGCGACGAGAAATTTTAGACATGGTTGATTTTGAGTAGTAAGTTGACGAAACGTGATCAAGAATTCAGGTGAGCCCGTGAGTGAGGCCCGTGAGTGGGCCAGTTAATGGGGAAGATAAATGCAGTATTCTGCGGGCCAGTCGAGGACGACAACTTGGCCTTCCTGCATGGGTTCTCGCATCCAATCGTGGGTTCTGACTTTGTAGAGCACCTCCTGTCCAGTTTTTTCAAGCGCAAGGGAGACGCGGGTGACATAGCCTGTAAATTCAATGGCTGTAATTCGAGCTGTCACTCGGTTTGTGGCCGATGTGATTGGCAGATTGCCTGCGATCGCAATTGGGTGAGGGACTAGATGATCGGCACGAACGCAGCAAGCGGCTTTCGTGCCCGCTTGGGCAAACTCACCTCGACAGCACAGAATTCCAAGACCATCAACGGCTAGCTCAATCAGATAGCCCTGGCCGTCTTCGGTCGCTTTTTGCACCACGCCGGAGAAAATATTGTTATCGCCCGTGAACTGAGCGACAAACCGAGAGATGGGGCGTGAAAAGATTTCTTGGGGCGTACCAACTTGATCCAATCGCCCGTGATCCATGACCACAATTTGATCGGAGAGCGAATAAGCTTCGTCCTGATTGTGGGTGACTTGAATAAACGTCATGCCGAACTGGCGCTGGAGCTTGCGCAGTTCGCCGCGCGTTTTGACCCGCAGGTTTTCATCCAGGGCGCTGAGCGGTTCATCCAGCAGCAGGACTTGGGGACGAGTAATCAACGCCCGGGCCAGCGCCACCCGCTGCTGTTGTCCACCGCTGAGCATATTGGGTTTGCGATCGCTAAATTTCTCTAGGCCCACAATTTCCAACATTTCCTGAACGCGCACTTTGCGCTCATCGGCGGGCACCTTACGCATTCGGAGGCCAAACTCGATGTTTTGCCACACGGTTTTGTGCGGAAACAGAGCGTAGTTCTGAAACATCATGGCGGTGTTGCGCTTGGCCGATGGCAAGTTGTTAATCTTGGTATCACCAATGAAGATCTCCCCTTGCGTGATCTCTTCATGACCCGCAATCATCCGCATGGTGGTCGTTTTACCGCAGCCGCTCGGCCCCAGCAGACAGCAGTACGACCCAGCCGGGATATCTAAGGTGATGTTTTCAACGGCGGTGAACGAACCGTATTTTTTGGTAACCGAACGGAGGGAAACCCCCTGTGCAGTAGTCTGAAACGGAATTGAGGCTGAGTGTTCAGCGCTAGAAGAAATAACTTGAGCGTCCTGCATGTTTATGCTCCCAGGGAATACGGCATCAGCCTAACGTCAGGCAAAAGGATGAAAATACGTTTAAGCCGAAGAAACTGCTAGAGAAATGAATCTCTGCTGCACCACGTAACATCTAACGTCCTATTCAAAAAGCTTTACCAGGAGAGCACTGTATAATCATATACACTCTCGATTTGCAATCACTCTAGAGTCAGAATATGAGAGACGCAACCGTTTAGTTATATTTTTCAATGGTTCGATTAATAACAATCTGTCAATCAAGATCTTGCCGACGGGCCAGCAGGGCTGTACCATAAGCCGCTTCGGTTTGAACTGAAGGAAAAACGGGGACGCCAAGGTAGCGCGATCGCAGTTTTGTCCATACCTGATTCTGGGCACCCCCTCCCGCTGTAAATACCTGCCGAAGCGGAGATGCGCCCAACTGCTGCAAGCGGGCATAACCCTGAGCTTCAATCCGAGCCATTCCTTCTAGCAAACCCTGGAGAAACTGCACCGGATCATCCGGTCGGGGAGTCATGCGAGGCGGCAAATTAGGATCATTAATCGGAAATCGTTCACCCGATTTAGTTAGCGGGTAATAATCCAAGCCGCTGTCTTGCTCCGGATCAATCTGGGAACTCAGCTTCTGTAGCTCAGCCGAGGAGAAAAACTGCTGTAGCACCGCGCCCCCCGTATTCGATGCGCCGCCGACCAGCCAGAGCGAGCCGAGCCGATGGCTGTAGATGCCATATTCTGCCCGATCAACCCGCGTTTCGCTCAACAACTTAAGCACTAACGTCGAACCGAGAGAAGTCACCGCTTCGCCGGGATGTTGGGCACCGCTAGCCAGAAACGCAGCAATGCTGTCGGTCGTGCCTGCATATACGACGCAATCTGCGGGCAACTCAAAGCGCTGGCTAATCTCTGGCGTCACAGGGCCGATAACGGTACCCGGAGCCAGGACTTTAGGCAGGTGACTGCGTAGAGGCTGCGATCGCAACCAGTCGGGATAGGCAAGCTGCTGTACGTCATAGCCCAGCTTGAGCGCGTTGTGGTAGTCGCTGATGCCAAGCTGACCGTGCAGCAGAAAGCTAATCCAGTCGGCCTGATGCAGTAAATAAGATTCCTGAACCTGAGCAAAATCGGGCTGAGTCTCCCACCACAGCAGCTTCGCCAAGCTAGAAGTGGCACTCAGCACCACATGGTCAGCGGGCGCAAACCGACGAATCTGATCCAGCACCGCTTTGCCGCAGTCATTGTTGTAGAGCAGCGGCGATCGCACTGGCACACCGTTACGGTCGCAGAGCAAGACAGTTGAAGAGGTGCCGTTAACTGCGATCGCACTTATCCGGCAGCGAACTTCAAGCGGCAACTGGTCAAGTAAACTCCACAGCGCCGCTTGCCACTGATCCGGCTGCTGATCTGATTGCGAAAAAGCGCAACGGCTTTCGGACTGGATCTGACCGTCTGGATTAACTGCGATCGCTCTAGCTCCAGAGGTACCGAAGTCCACCCCTAGACAGAAATTGTGTAAATAAAGGTTCATAGACTACAACTTAGCCCTAATCGAGTTGGTTATAATACCAATCAATTAATAAAAACTAACTTCTTTTACGGTCAGATTCATACTTGATATGGACTGCGCGGATTACATCAAATGTGCTTTTGGTCAACCATCTCAAAGAGTCTAGGCAATGAGGCGCAAGCAATGCTTGTGTCTTTTTTTATTGCAAGCTAGCGGCTTGAAATATTTCATTTTCTAGACATCAAACGGAATGGAATAGTTTAGCACTGTATCTGTAGCTAGTCCTGATTTCAGATTAGGAGATCACGATGAATTACAGTTTTGATATTGTTGGTGTTTCGCCAATCTTAAACTTTTTCAACTATCAACAGCAGGTGGAGCAAAGTCCCCAGCGTAGCCGCACCTATGTCGGCAGCTACAAATGCACCCTGGACGGCTTCATTCAATCCACCGAAACCACCCTGCGAAAACCGGATTGGGACTGGGATCAAGTCATGGAAAGTATGGTGCAGTTTTGGCTGCACCACGAAGACGACATTCAGCATTGGCAGGAAACGCTGAAATCGGTGCAATCGAAGAGTCTGGTTGTGGGCCGCATTGCTAACTTTAATGCGGTTAGGACTGAGCTGGAATCGCTATTTGATGAGTAATAAATAATTAGGCTTTATTTCCAATAAAGTTTTTGGGGTTGAAAATTGTTTTGTAGCGCGGCGGAGCCGCGCTACAAAACAATTTTCGATAAGGTCTATTAATAATCGAGCGTTCGGCTAATGATCGTCTCCTGCATAAATCCACATAGATTCCGTTTGTCCAGCCTTTTTAAATCCACACTTTTCATAAAATGAAACGGCAGCTTGGTCAGCCACTAGGATCTGCATGTGAAATCCGTGATAGCGCTGCTTGAGAATGGCCATAATGCGCTGACCAACGCCTTGCCGTTGATAATCAGGATGAACGAGCAGATGGGGATAATAAACGACTAAAAAACCGTCTGAAATGGCGTTTCCAATACCGACTAGCTGTGTGCTGTTCCAAGCCGAAACGAGCGAATGAGAATGCAGCAAGGCTTGCTGGAGCAGGTCAGGTTTCTGAGCGGCAGACCATTGATTCGCCTGGTAGAGTGAAAGGACTTGCTCAATTGGAATATCGCGTTGCTCAGA
This sequence comes from Thainema salinarum CENA647, assembly GCF_057732415.1. Classification (NCBI taxonomy): domain Bacteria; kingdom Bacillati; phylum Cyanobacteriota; class Cyanophyceae; order Leptolyngbyales; family Leptolyngbyaceae; genus Thainema; species Thainema salinarum. The sequence continues at coordinate 2,435,321 of NZ_JBYJZJ010000022.1, read as the reverse complement.
AAACGTGATCATGATCGGCTTGTAGGATTTGTTAGTTCAATTTGTTGGTCAAGCATGATTATTAACCCAGACTATCCCCACATTGTCTTGTCCTTTACCTATCGCGGCTTTGAAATTCAAGTTGACCGCAGCACGTTTCAAGGACAGGACATCTACGCGGCCTGGGCGAATTATGCGCTGGGTTGCGCGGTGGCTGTGCCCTACGCACCGAGCCGAGCCGATACGATTCGCAAGGCAAAGCAATGGGTTGATCAGCGTTTGGCGTTATAGAACTTTAACAAATAAATTAAACCGAGCTGTGTGCTTCTCATGGATGAGGGCAATAATAGAGGTACAGTCTCCTTTATATTTTCTTCATGATCTATGCAAAAGCAAGGATAGATTTATCACGCTCCTATCATCAACCGTTAGGCCAACCATCAGACCGATTGCATCAATTCGGACAGCCACTATCAGTTGATTCTCCTTTCTACATTCAGCGCAACTTATGGGAAGAAACTGTAGGTGAAGAACTACAGAAACCTGGTAGCTTGCTGCGAATTCGTGCTTGTCCCAAGATGGGTAAAAGTTCGCTGCTTTTACGCTTAATCAGCCAAGCTGCTGCTGCTGGTATAACAACTGTGCAGATTGACTTTAGGCAACTTTCCAACTCTCACTTCAGTGACCTGAATGAGTTACTGCGCTGGTTCTGTACGGAGATTACACGTCAGCTTGGTCTAGAGTACAATTTGGAGGACTATTGGGATGATGAAATTGACAGTAAATTAAGCTGCACGATTTACTTTGAGAATTACCTGCTGGAACAGATTGATAAACCACTGGTAATTACTCTGGATGAACTAGATTGGATTTTTGAACAGCCTGCGATCGCACATCATTTCCTCGCCCTACTCCGGTTTTGGTACGAGCTAGCTCAGCGCGCTGGTGACTGGCAAAAGCTGCGGTGGATTCTGGCCTACTCTAGCGAAATATCAATACCGTTGCGGGTGGATCAATCACCATTCAACATTGGCTTACAGTTGAATCTGTTTCAGTTTACGCAGGAACAGGTGCATGAACTTGCTCAACGCTACGGTTTCAACTGGCAGGAAACAGATGTGAACCAGCTCATAAATATGGTGGGGGGGCATCCTTATCTTGTACACGCAGCGATTGCTCATCTCGCTCATAATCCTGAATTAAAACTCAGCCAGTTGCTGGAACAGGCCGCTACGCCAGCCGGAATCTATCAGTCTTATCTACAGCGCTGCTGGTCCATCGTTATTCAGCAGCAACCGCTGGTTGCAGCGATACAAGCTCTTGTGCGAGCAAAAGGAACCTGTCAAATTGCATCTCGCTTTGCCTATCACTTGGTTAGTTTGGGTATTATTCAACCAGCAGGCAGCCTAGACTATCAGTTTAGCTGTCAATTGTATGCCGATTATTTCCGCCATAGATGCGAAATTTGAGAGTCGCTCAATATTCCTGAGTAGATCCTGATATCAAATCTGTGTATGAGAATCCAATTCATTTTGTGTGAAATGCTCGCTTCGCGAGCATTTCACACAAAATGAATTGGATTTTCCACCGAATTTCATATGAGTAGATAATAAAGACATAAGGTTGTTGATCGGGTGTATTACATCTGTAGTGCATCTCCTGCCTTAGATTTCCTTAATCGCCATTCATGATGGAATCTGCGTTTTGCTATCAAGTTGGGGGTAGCCTTGCTCCCGAAGCCGCATTCTATGTGCAGCGGCAAGCAGATGAGGCGCTGTTTGAAGCCTTGCTAGCCGGACAGTTTAGCTACGTACTCGACTCGCGCCAGATGGGGAAGTCATCGCTGATGGTGCGCACCATTCATCGTTTAGCCCAAGCAGGAGTGCGCTGTGCTGCTGTTGATATTACCAGCCTGGGCAGTGATCAAACTACACCCAGCCAGTGGTATCGCGGTATGGTGGCTGACCTCTGGCGTAGCTTTAAGCTGTTTGGCCGCGTCAATTACAAAACGTGGTGGCACGAACAGGATGATTTGTCTCCTGTGCAAAAACTGCATTATTTTTTGCGCGATGTACTGCTGGAGCAGTTTCCGGCTGATCAGCTCTGTATATTTATCGACGAAACGGATAGTGTTCTCAGCCTTGGCTTCTCGCTCGATGACTTTTTTGCCCTCATTCGGTTCTGCTATAACCAGCGCAGTATTGACTCCACTTACGAGCGTTTGACCTTTGCCATTTTGGGTGTCGCCACGCCATCTGATCTGATTCAAGATAAAGTACGAACCCCATTTAATATTGGTCAAGCGATTGAACTGCAAGGGTTGCAGCTTAATGAAGCTTACCCACTACTGCCGGGTCTGATGCCCGATCGCGAACAGGCTCAACGCGTGCTAAGAGAAGTGCTGATCTGGAGCGGTGGCCAACCGTTTCTCACTCAGAAATTGTGCAGTATTATCCGGCAGGTGAACCATGACCTAGCCGATAATGCAGCCTTTCTGCCAATTCAGGCTGAATCACTGTGGGTTGAAGCACTGGTGCGCGATCGCATTATTCATCAGTGGGAAGCCCAGGATGAACCGGAGCATCTCCGGACGATCCGCGATCGCATCTTACGACCCGATAACCGGATTGGCCGCCGTTTGGGCATTTATCAGCATATTTTGCAGCACCAGTCTGTCCCGCTTGATCAAAGCTCTGCCCAAACGGATCTACTGCTGTCCGGACTCGTCAAAAAACAAGCTGGACATCTAGTTATCAAAAATCCCATTTATCAAGCTGTGTTTAATTTGGACTGGGTGGATGAGCAACTGGAACAGCTGCGTCCTTATTCTCAAACCTTTAGCGCGTGGATTGCTGCAAAACGTCAAGATCAGTCGCGGCGGCTGCGGGGACAGGCGTTACAAGAAGCTCAACTTTGGGCCAGAGACAAAGTTCTGAGTGATGCTGACTATCAATTTCTGGTAGCCAGTGAAGCCTGCGATCGCAAAGGGGAGCACGTCATCCGCTGGCGAGAGAATAAAGGTTGAGCTGGTTGTTCAGGTAAGCGCAGCGGAGCGCCAGAATTTGAGGAACATTCTGAGGGTTCCACTGCGCACCTGCGACCTGCACTCTGGCATCAATCTGCTTGATGAGTGATTCGACCGGGCCTGAGCCAATCGGCATCCCCTCTTGCTGGTAGTACCTGTAGTTGACAATCCGAGCGCGATGTCGCTCCAGATACCTCCCAAATCGTTGAGACTGCTGAGAGTTGAGCCCCGCAAACAGGGCACTGGCCTCATCGACCTGACCGTGCCACAGAAGGTGTCTGGCCTGGTTGAGCCGTTGAAGGGAACCGCCCACTTTATACAGGTTCTCCATCAGGTGATACCAGTCCAAGACCTCCTGGCGAGTGAGCCTCTCCATCTGTTGGTAGAGCGACCAAATGCCGCTGTGTCCGTCTCCTAAGCAGAACACAACACTGGCCCAGCAAAGGCTCCTGAGCCAGGCCAACAGCGCATCATTGTCGTCAAACCAGGCCATACCCACACCGTCACCGTCCAGCCGCACCGCCTTGTACTGCTTCCACTCGCTGGGCTCTCCGCTCGGAGTCACTAGGCGAACCATCCCGCCATCGAGAGCCATCTCCTTGACTGTCTCCTCTGGAGCCGATGACTCAATCGGATTGCGCCCTACGATGCGCTCGACACTCTTGGCGCTCACGGTGACCCCGGTGAGCAGTTCAACATCCCGACTCGCCTGCACGAAGGACACCGTTGCTCCCATCTGCAGACAACACAGCTCGACCAGGGGGCTGAACTGGACTCTGGGCTTGACTCCAAGCCGCTTGGCCTGCTGTCGGCCAACCTGCAATATGCCAAGGATGCTGGTTAGCTTTCGGGTTTCTCCTTCATCTTTGCCGACGCTTGTGTCGATAAAAAAAGACCTAAGTTGGGTGACACATGACGGTGCACTTGCTCACGGACCGTTTGCTCGATTTCGCCTAAGCTCGTCATCCTCATCCCCTGTTCCTTGGCGTCGTCATAGAGGATCTGTGCTAAAGCGTTGACGTGATGCTGCATTTGGTCGCGCTGGTCTGGAGTCATGTCAGGATCCGATAAGGGCACTCACTCCATTATATTTTCATCTCCTCAGCGGATGACGTGCTCCCATCGCAAAGAAGTGCAACAGGCCTTAGAAGCCGAACGGTCAGTTGCGATCGCAGCTCAGCTCCAGCAGCAGCAGTGGCATAATCGGCTCCAGAAGAAGCTGTTAGGAATTATCGGTGCGGCCTGCTTGGTTTCTGCTGGTTTAGGGAGCATTGCCGTCAGCGAATCTTATCGCGCTCAAGCCAATGAACAGCGAGCGAAAGAAAGTGAAGTAGACGCGCTATTGGCTTCTGCCCAAGGCTGGTTCGATGCGGGTAGGCGGTTAGATTCAATGATTCAGACACTCCACGCTGATCAGCAACTGAGGCAACTGCGCCAGCCTAATCCAGAGTTAATCGATCAGACAGATGCCGTGCTGCGGCGGATTATCTTTGGCATCAACGAGGTGAACCGATTTTCAGGCCATACTGGCGAAATTCAGCAAGTACTCTACAGTCCTGATGGTCGTCTGATTGCCTCTGCCAGTGAAGATGCAACAGTCAAACTCTGGCGACCCGACGGCAGACTATTGGCGACACTGGCAACACACGATCAGCGAGTTTCCGCGATTCAATTTAGCCCTAACGGTCAAATGTTGGCTGCTAGCGGTGGCAGTGGCACAATCCAACTTTGGCAAACCACAGGAGAACTGCTAAATACGATCAAGGCTCATCGTACCCCGGTGATTAGTTTGGGATTCAGCCCGGACGGAAATACGCTAGCCTCTGGCAGTATTGGTGGAACAATTCAACTCTGGCGACCGGATGGTACGTTGCTGCGCACCCTAGAAGGTCATCAGGCAATGGTGCGGGCCGTGGTTTTTAGTCCTGATGGTCAGATGCTTGCGTCTGCTAGTGCCGATACCACGATTAAGCTGTGGCAACCGGATACGGGGCAGCTCATCACTACGCTGAATGGGCATACATCTACGGTGACGAATTTGGTCTTCAGTCCCGATGGTCAGCGCATTGCTACTTCTAGCTCTGATAATACGGTGCGGATCTGGAGCCGCAGTGGTGAATTGCTCAAGACGCTAGTGGGTCACACCTCAGCAGTGACCAGTGTTTGCTTTAGTCCTGATGGCCAAATGCTGCTGTCAACCAGCGAAGATCACGAAGTCCGCTTTTGGCAACAGGATGGAACGCCGATTTTGGCTTTCCCAGGCATTACAAACGTCGGCAAGTCGATTGACTTTAGTCCTGATGGTCAATATCTAGTGTCATCGGGTCGGGGCGATGAGCAAGCAGTTCTACTCTGGAAATTTGATTCGCCTCTTTATTCCGTCTGGAGTGGACATACCGCTGCAGTTTTGGCGTTAGCCATGAGTCCCGACGGAAGCATTCTAGCCTCCGCAGGTTCCGATCAGACCATTAAACTCTGGCAGAATGATGGCACGCTGCTATCCTCGGTCAAAGCCCACAATGCACCCATCGTGAAGCTTGCGTTCAGTCCCGATGGACAAACCTTGGCGTCCACCAGTTTTGATCGCCAGTTGAAACTCTGGAAGCAAGATGGCGCTCCAGCAGCCATGAACCAGTTACAGTTAACGGCCCAAAGCGGTTTAGTCTTCAGTCCTGATAGTCGAACGCTTGCAGTAAGCGATGTTGATCAGTCCTAGTTCCACCCAAGTTTGTGTTGAGTAGAATTGAGGCAGAGAGTTCAGCAGGCCAAAGCCGATGGCTCAGCAACGACGCAAGCGTGGCACAGCAGGCGATAAAACGATTTGTCTGCCCATTGCAGACGACCTTGACTACGAGGTCTTAGTAGAAGACCGGGAAGCCTTTCGCCAGTATCTCAACGAGCAGATCGCATCCCACCCGGAACTGTTTCCCGACGGGATTGAGGCAGGCTATCGCTTTCACGGATGGGTCGAGTCCTCTCGTCAACAGCTCAAGACCCGGCGGATTTTGCTGCCGAGTACCGGAGAGGCTTATCAACTGCGTCCCGATTTGGTGATGCCGTACATGAGCGAGACGGCGGAGATGGCCGACAAAGCGCTCTATTTAAGAAAGCATGGCCTGTCGTATGAGGGGATTGCCTATGTGCTGGGCCGTTCTGAGATGCACTGGTATCGGCTCTGTCAGTCGTTCGGTCGAGCCTCGATTGTGGGCAGTACCCTCAAAAGGGAAACGGCGCTCCCCCCATCTAGTTGCCGATGAGAAGCATTGTGATTGGCACGGGCAGCGAGTCTATCTGGCAGTGACAGCGGCGCAAGGGTGCGTCCTGGGAGCCAGTCTCAGTGCCAATGCGGGTCAGGATGGATTAACCGCAGCCTATGGGGTATTCCAGCAGGAAGCTGCCCATCATGTTCCCGACTATGCGCCCGAGACGGTGACGACTGATGGTTGGGAGGCCACCCGAGCCGCTTGGGAGGAGCTATTCCCTGGCCTGGTCTGGATTCTGTGCTTCCTGCATGAGGTGATTAAAATTCGCGATGGGTGCCGCTCTAAACCAGTCCTGGGTCAGCAACTAGCCGACAAGCTTTGGCATCTGTATCGGGGCCAGAGCAAACGTCACTTTGCTCAACGGTTGCGTCGGTTGCTGGAGTGGGTGAACACCCACGCGTTGCCCCAGGCCATTGACGCTCGCTTGCGACGCCTCAACGACAAATCTCACGTCTTCCAACGCGCCTTTGACTTCCCTGACGCCTATCGCACCAGCAATCAGGTTGACCGTCCGATGAACTATCTTGACCGCATCTTGTATGCCATGCAAGATTTTCATGGATTCTGGGACTCGGCGGAACAGTCGGTGCGCTCGATGGCCTTACTCTGGAACTTCCATCCCTTTTGTCGCAAGACTCGCAAAGCAATGGGCGGGTGCTTATGCCCCTTTGAGCAACTCAACGGCTTCCGCTATCACGACAACTGGGTTCGCAATTGGCTGATTGCCTCATCGTTGAATGGCAGAAGACCATTGCTCAGGAACGCTGACACAAAATAAGTTGGAACTAGGATCAGTCAATTAAGCTTTGGCATTGGGACAGCCAAACGGTTACAGATATTCCGCTGGATTTAGACACCTTAATCTATAACCTAGCCTGGCAGCCCAACGGTAACCAGATTGCTACGGCAAACCGCGATCGCACTGTTCAACTCTGGCAATCCGACACAGGTGAAAAAATTGCAACTCTAACAGGACACACAGAAGCGGTTCGCAGTGTGGCCTATAGTCCCGACGGTGCGCTGCTGGCTTCGGCCAGTGCTGATAAAACCGTTAAACTCTGGAATCCAGCAAATGGTTCGCTGATTCGCACGCTAACGGGACATACCGATGGACTTTGGGGGCTGGAGTTTTCCCCCATTGCCTCGGATGCCTCGGGGCGACCATCCATTTTGGCCTCAGCCGGAAACGACAAGACGATTAAACTCTGGAATCCGGCAGATGGTTCGCTGCTGACCACCTTGTCTCGCCATACGGCGATTGTGCAAAGCGTGGTGTTTAGCCCTGACGGACAGACGCTCTATTCGTCTAGTGGCGATAAAACTATTATTCAGTGGGATCTTGACCCAATCCTGAATCTCGATCCAGTAGACTATGCCTGCGGTTGGCTAGCAGATTATTTAGCGAATAATCAAAATTTGAGTAACCGCGATCGCACTCTCTGCACCTACTAGTAAAGCTGACGATGGCAGGCGTATAGATGGAATGGCGCTACCTCAGCTATCGCCGTCGTTTACAGAAACAGCCGTCAGTAGGATTGAGAACTTGGATACAACATTGGGTACAACAACTCAGCCGTGTATGAGTCTGATGACTAGAGCGGTTTCACAATTTCTTTCTGGAAGTACTAGACCATCAGTGCTGTAATAAAAGCGATCGCATGATCAAACGTTTTAGGAGGTAAACAGGATGCAGTCGATGCCAATTGATATTGGAATTAAAGAACAGGATCGGCGCGAGATTGCCGAAGGGCTTTCCAAACTGCTCGCCGATACATATACCCTGTATCTGAAAACTCACAACTTCCACTGGAACGTGACTGGGCCCATGTTCCAGACGTTGCACCTCATGTTTGAGCAGCAGTATAACGAGCTGGCTTTAGCGGTGGATCTGATTGCTGAACGGATCAGGGCTTTGGGCTTTCCGGCTCCTGGAACGTATCAACAGTTTGCCCAGCTCTCATCCATCGACGAAGAGGAGGGTGTCCCAAACGCAGAGGACATGATCCGCAAGCTGGTGGAAGGTCAGGAAGCGGTCGTCCGCACGGCCCGTTCAATCTTTCCAGTGGTGGAGCGATCGAGCGATGAACCTACGGCGGATTTGCTCACCCAACGGATGCAAGTTCACGAAAAAACAGCCTGGATGCTGAGAAGCTTACTGGGCTAGTGGCACACGATTACATGATTGCGATCGCACTTTCTATTCCTATCTTCATACTTGGATATTAGGAAAGTGCGATCGCACCATACAAGCTCCACAATCATCATTTACCAGCACTCAAAATTTGTTCAGCCGTTAGCTTCAATTCTGGAAAAGTTGGCGAGTCGATGGTTTGATTACCTCGAAGGCACTGAATTTCGTACTCTCCATCGACCAGCGTACAGATAGAAAGAGTGGGCTGTTTGGGTTTACCGATGTATCGAGTTCCGCCCAATCCCGCATAGTCTGCAATCCAATATTCGGGGATACCTAAAGCTGCATAGTCTTCAACTTTACGAGCATAGTCGTTTTGCCAGTTGCTGCTGATAACTTCGGCGATGAATTTAATCGAACGGCCTAGAGTCAAGATCGATTGGTCAGGCCAAAGCGGTTCTTGGGGCAATTCACCTTGGTCAATAACTGCCACATCCGGTCGAAATGCCGTCATACCGATGTTAGAAGGGCGCAACAATCCGCGTTGAAGCACAAACCACGATAAATCTGTGCTGTCGATTTGGACGCAAAGCTTTCGAGTAATGAAGGCGGCTACTTCCTCATGCTGACCTGTTGGTTCCAAGTCAAACACCTCTCCATCAATCAGCTCATAGCGCTTATCCCCACCATAACGGTTGAGGAACTGATCAAAGTCGAGCGACTGTTGTATTGGCTGGTTGAACGCAATAGTCATAAGCCAACTCTGTCCCATTGGTGCCTTCAGTCTACTCTAGAAAAATTTAGAAAGTGCGATCGCACTTTCTATTCGCACCTTCTGTTTGAGTATTGGAAAAGTGCGATCGCACCTTACTACTCCTACCCACCTTCTATTTGAGCTTTGGAAAAGTGCGATCGGACTAACGGTGAAGTTGTGCGGCGGCAGACAGGCTTGAACTCTCACCGATAACCTTTGTGCCGTCCGCACCAACGAAGTGTTAGGCTGCTAATGAATGGTTCCAGTTTTTGTAAAGTTCTTCTGCGTAGAACATAATCTCTTCATTTGGCAGATGAAGCTTAGCTTTTTGCCTTGGGTATAAACTTTCAAGGCAATCCGCATCTTGTTGAACCACAATCGAAGCTGCATTGAGTAGAGAATCCTGCATGATTGGTTTTAATTCAGGATTGCTAAATTTTGCATAGAGCAGGATGAAAGTCTTAGTCGTATCCTCTGTCTCTGGATAAAGAATATGTCCTTGATATGTTTTGACATCAGGAGAATTCAAGCAAAAGAACTGAGTTGATGGAAAAACATATTCAAGGAAATTTTCCATCACTTCCGGAATTGCTCCTAGCATCGGATTGGCTTCAATCTCTTCTGCTGTGTAGTCATCTTTCTCAGCTACCTGAGAAACTTTAGCGTAAATACCATCTTTTTCAAGAAATGTAGATCGAGTGGATTTGACCTTGAAAAACTCTCTGTGAGTACCATTTTGATGATCGTGATCATAATTGATCATCAGGCTACTCAAGAAGCTATTTTGAATACTTCTCAGAGCAGTCACTCCCAAAAATTCATATTCAGATGCAACTTTCCTATGTAACTCGGGAATAGGTAGCCGAGGATCAAACCCACCATAAGTCCAAATGAAGTCACCATCAACAATCAACTCTAATGGTTCGGCTAGCGGTACACGGCTTAACCCACAATCTCGCAACAAATGCCCTGACCCATCGAATTCCACAGCATGAAACGGGCAGGTGATCGAATTACGCTCCTCACAAATCCATCCATTGGACAACGGAGCTTGCATATGTGGACAAATATTGTTAAGAGCAAAAACCTCTCCAGCGGCATTCTGCCAAAGGACGTAATCTTGACCATTCAGCGTGATTTTATATGGTTTGTTGACCTCCAGCATAGACTTATGGGCTATGAGCCAAGGCGCACCGGGAAGAATGGGAAGCATAACGTATCGAACCTCTAATTAAACACTTGTTTAGTTAATTAAACGGATGTTTAATTAATCTGTCAAGTATCTCTGATGGAAAACCAGGGGGTAGGCTGGATACAGTCGTCTGTTTGCTGGATCAACCTAGGTCATGCCCAAATTGTCTAACTCTGCTGCCAAAAAGGAAAAGCAAAGCCGTAATCCGGAAGTCACAAAGGCTAATATTCTGTCGGCTGCGATTGAAGAATTTGCACAGTACGGTTTGTCTGGCGCACGGACAGAGGCGATCGCATCTCGTAGCGGCGTCACAAAAGCAATGCTTTGTTACTACTTTAAAAACAAGGAAACCCTTTACCGATCGGTTTTACAGCAGCTTGTTGACGACATTAACAACGCCTTTCAAAACATTGATTGGGAAAAGCTGTCTGCCGATCAGGCGCTAGAGGCAGTTGTCCGAAACTATATCGGATTTGAGGTCAGCAATCGCTGGCATGGAATGCTATGGTTCCAGGAAGCTATTCAGAACCAAGGTCGCTATGGTGCAGAGACAGGATGGCAAGCGGGTTTTCAAACGATTGTAGAAATCTTGGAACGAGGAATCGCTGAGAAAAAATTCCGCCAGGTTGATCCGTTTCTAACAGCAATTAATATTTTGGGTATCTGCTCGTTTTACTTCGATGCCCATGAAAACCTGAAATACCTTGACTCTAATAAAGACCTTCTAAGTTCTGACATGGTCAAGCAGCAAACAGAAACGGCTGTCGAGTTTATTCTTGCAGGTATAGCGGCTTAAACGCATACCTGCTTAAGCCGCCTAACTATTAATTAGACGGAAATAGTCTACCTAAACCGCCAAATTGGGTGTTTAGGTAGAAATCTGTCAGCCTAAACATACCAATTGCGGTGTTTAGGTGGAAACGTTCAGTATAACCACCCTACGATTTGGAATTGTGGCACGGATACAAGGATGACCACCAAACTGTTTTGGATTGTATAGGTCCTTTCGAGTAGTTTTAACTTTTTATAAAGCATCAAACATCACTTACCAGCACTCAAAACTTGTTCAGCCGTTAGCCGGACAGATTTATGACCGATTAGTGGCGCATTTTGGACATGATGCCATTTTTAAGGATGTGGATGACATTCTAAATTGCACATCACGTCAGTAAGCTATCCTTGCAAAATCTGCTCAGCAATCAACTGCAAGGCTGAAAACATGGGTGGCTCGATCACCTCTGTGCCTGAATACTCTGCTGCCTCATACCACCCTTCCAACAGCATACACACCGTTACCCTCTCCTTCAGCGGGTCAACGATCCAATACTCTGGAATATCCAGCACGCTATACTCTGCCCGCTTGGCCCGATAGTCCGTACTCTTCGTAGACTCGCTCACCACCTCCACCACCAGTAACGGTGGCGGCTCGTTCAGACGAATGACCGCTTCCCGGTTTTGCAATGTCTCCCATTGCGCCAACGTTAGCACCGTCACATCCGGAATCCGCACTGTATCCCAGGCTTCACCCCGAGGCGATTGCAGCCCAACTGTTCCCGCCAGCGCAATCCACGGCTGCTGTAGACGCTCAATCTCATCATCCAAAATACCCTCTAACCGCTTGATGATGGCTCCGTGACGACCAGTCCCTAAACTCATCGGCAGCAGTTCCCCATTCAGCAACTCATAGCGAACATCACTGCCATCGTCATAGGCCAGATATTCCTCTAGAGTTAAGCGCTGAGTGGCGATCGACATAGCTAGGTCGTTGCAACAGTAAGGTCTTACCCAAATCACAAAATGTAGTAGACAACGCCTGCTTAATATTCTGTCAACTTTGTTTTAATGGGTTTTGATGGTTGATGTGCCGTGCTCCACGCGGCACATCAACCATCAACTTAATTTACAGAGTACTTCACGGGTTAAGCGGCAGAATCGTGGTGATTAGGGGGTTGGTCGATGAGCAGCGCGTCTAGATCCGGTGGAGGAATGATTAGCGTGACAGTGGGTTGTTCGGTCGCGGGTTGATGATTTTCCTGAGAGGGTTCCACCACGACATCAAGAACCGTCGTTGATGACTCTGATTGTTCTGCCGTTGCTGCCGTCGCGTCTGAATCTGTCGGTTTTGCAGGTGCGGGTTCAGCCGATGCTGTTTCAACCGCCTCTACCGGACTCGCAGGGCACTCTTCCACAGGCACGGCCTCAGTGGAACTCTCTTCTGCGTCACTCACATCATCAGCCGTTTCAGCAGATTCAGCATCTTCATCGATCCAGGGCGAATCGAAATGGTGCCAAGGCAAAATTGGACTGTTGGGTAACTCACTGGATAAAACCGTGATGTTCTCCTTATCGGGTTCAGGAATACAGAGGTTTTCCTGAGCCGAACATCCATTTTGGGACATTTCAGTAATCGGAGGATTCATAACGGAGACCAACGCGACAGGCGATGTGCAGGATTTGCCAACCATTTAGACGAAATAGGTCGCCAAAATGTGCGTTAACAGAATACCTGCGATCGCAAGGGTATTGTAGGCAGCATACTTGAGTGTTTGAGAGACATCATCCACTCGCTGCTTGTTCGCATTATATATCTCAGTCAAATTGGCTAGCATCTGTAATTGATACTGATCCGGCGTCAGAACCAGATAGCGCTCCAAAAATTTGCGGTCTTCCAGATTGGGACTCACCGCCACTTGACGGGGTAAATACGCTCGCACCAATAGGACAAAACTCACCGCAAATCCAGTAATTTCAGCCAAGCTGAAGATACTCGGATGAAAGATCAGTTGCGAGATAGTCAAACTGGTCAGCAGCGCACCATTCGTCACAAATAGAATGTTAAGTTTTGTCGTCAAAACCTGACTTTGCTCCCGCTGCTCCTCCAACACCCGCCGCACATCCTGCGCCGCATAGTCGAGCGTCAGCGCAATCAGGGCTGGCTGGACTGGCGGAGTCGGCTGAGGCAACTGTTCAGCTTGAGCCGTTGGAGTTGATAGCTCAGATGGCGCTTGAGGAGTGGACTTGGCCGATTGAGCCGATTGATTCGGTTGAGTGGAATAGGCAGATGAATCGAATTGAGCAGCTTGGGTCGAAAGTTCAGAGTCAGTCACGTTTGCGATCGCAGATGGCAGGTGGCATTCAGGCAGCAGATTACAGTTTCTAAAACCATACTAATCAGTTACATCGGCTTCTGCATGGGTTTCTTGCTGCGAATGCAACACAACTCCACGTTCCGACACAGACCATTCTGGTCGCCACTGATACTCACTCAATTTGATTTTGTTTTTTTCATTAAATTTGACCCCTTCCTGCTCCAGTAACTCCTGCTGAAGATAGTCCGAACCTTCCCGAAACGGCGAGTGCGACACTTCTCCCTTCGCATTAATCACCCGATGCCAAGGAACCTCATCTTTTTCCACCACGCGATACAGCGCATAGCCTACCAGCCGCGCCTGCCCCGGCATGTTCGCCAACTCAGCAATTTGCCCATAGGTTGCCACCTGGCCCATTGGAATTTGCCGCACAATTTTGTAAATCTGCTCGTAAGCTGTCATAGGCGAATAATCATTGACATTCATCATTAAAAGCATGAACCTACTCAATCAAATCATGAGTTTTCTCGATCAGTTCCGTCCACCACATCGTCCGGGTTTACGATATTCGGATGATGCACACCGTGGGGCTAAATGTTGCTTCTCTGAGTCGCACCAGCAGATAGCAGCCATAGTTGCAGGTATTCTGTGTGAGCAAACTGGCGCACAGTTTTCGGAGCTACATGCAACAACGCATTTTTCCTATGACATGGGAGTTTTCGGTTTCTTTGACGCAGCCACCTATTCTACGGCAATTGAGCAAGAATTTGGATTAGCGATTCCTGAGCACGAGTTGATCAAGATTGAGTGCATCTCTGACTTAGTAGAGTATTTGTATGACAGAGTTCGGGTATGAAGATTTCTAACTGTCCAATTTGCGGATTGCCCTGGTCAGAATCAATAGATGAAGAAGAGATCCGTCATTCTTTCCAAATTTGCGAGTGCTGTGGTTGTGAGTATGGCTACGATGATAATCCAGCTTATCGTGACAACTGGCTTAAGCAAGACTCACCTTGGTTCGATCCAAAGGAACGCCCAGCCGATTGGAATTTGGCAGAACAGTTACGCCATATTATTCCTGACTGGAATGCATGATAATTTGAAAATGCTTAGTCGTCTCAGTGCGATTGTGCTGGATGAGCATTGCTAGCGTTACCCATGCAGAATGTCAAAATAGGAGAGTGGTCATGACTCCCGAAGTCTTGTCAAATTACCCTCCAATTCAGGAGCTTCATGTTGCCGAAATCGTGGCCTACCTCCAACAACATCACTGGACTGCGATCAGTCACCCCAATCCAAAATTACTTGTTTTCGAGAAGGGTATAGATGATCAAGGTAAACCAATTCAAATTGTTTTGCCTAATCAAGATGATTATGAAGATACATCCTATCTACTGACCAAAGCCGTGAACTTGTTGTCTGTTTTAAAAGGCGTATCGTTTCAAGACATGATAGACACAATCGAGAGGAATCGTGGCTTAGTAGAGTAATTGTGCTTTTCAGGTACGTCTCATTATGTCTAGAGCCAGCATTCTAGAACCGGGAAAGTCCTACACGTTCCGCAACTATTTTGAAATGGCCTATGAGCCAGATGACATTCTGGCAGAATTTGGCGTATCGCTTCAGCGCAGCGCGCTCACCCTACCTCGATCAGACATTGAACTCAGCCAGCTTGCCAATCTCAAAAGCAGTATGCAGCGCCGTCTACCCTACGTCAGTCTGACTAGCGAAGCGGCTCGGCGGGAAGTTCTCATTGCTCCAGTTGTCTTGGCATTGATTGACTATACCCAAGCCCAACTGAGAATCGAATATGCCATCAATATTTCGGAACAACTGAAGGGTTCATTAGATTACTATTTGCAGACTCAGCATAATCTGTTGGTTATTGAGGCTAAAAACGCAGATCTAGCCAGAGGTTTCACGCAGCTCGCAGTTGAACTCATAGCGATCGACCAGTGGACTGAGAGCAATGATCCCATTCTCTATGGCGCCGTTTCGACCGGAGATATCTGGCAGTTCGGTCTTTTTAACCGGAATGAGCGCCGCATTGAGCAAGATTTGAACCTCTATCGCGTTCCCGCTGATTTAGAGGAGCTATTTCGCATCCTGATTGCGATTTTGGCTGGGACATAGGCAATTACTTTGACGGTTCAGTGGGCAGGTGAACTGCGATCGCACTTCTACATTCCTCTACAGGCAACCGTTCCTGCATCGCCGTGACCAGCGCATCATAGGCATCCCGATGCTTTTCCAATAACGTTTTCGCTTGCAAAGCTGACCAGCGCTGACGAGCCTCGCATTCACTGAGCGGACGCTGAAGCTGCGTCCAGAGGATGCGGAAGTTTTGCCGATCGTCTGTGCCGCCTTGAGCGTTGTTGTAGACCAGCATTTCTGCCGCAATGCCCGCCATCCAGACCATGCCGTAGCGATTGAGCAATTGGGCGGAGAGTCGACCCTGTTCAATTTCCTGCTCTAGCTCACCCGTGCTAAAGATTACGCCGCCTTGTCCCGGTAAACCGCGCCGAAAGGCTTCCCAAGCACTGAGGCTGTAGTCCGTAACGGGAATCTCTAGCAGATGCGCCACCAGAAAATGCCCCGCCTCGTGATGCAGCACCCGTTCCCTTTCCTCTGCTGAACCCATTTTTAACCAGTCCAGCAGCAGCGTGCCGCCGCGTCCCTGGAAGCTAAAGCTGTCTACCGTTGCCACGCCTAAAATGCCAACCGTTGCGATCGCAGGTATGACAGGCGAAATATGCAGCATCGGCCCTAGCAGACTCGACATCGTCAGGCCAAAGATGGTGATGGCAATCAGGTTAATGCTGGTCTGATTCATGGCAGGTCGGGATCACGCGAACAGTTCTATTTACCGTAACAAACGATCCCCGTTCGTGCTGCATATTGTATCCGAATCCCAAAAGAGGGGGCTGATGCCGCTAAGCGGCATCAGCCCCCTCTTTTGGGATTTGCAGATTTTAGTTTGATTCATTCAAAGAGCGGTGAGCCGGATTTGTGGAAACAAACTGACCGTAGAAGCGGCTGAAGTGCCAAAACCGAATGAGGGCTTGCCGCGCAATATGGCGAGGTTCTTTGGCTTCAAAATTTTCTGCTTCGACAAAATTGGTATGAACAGTGAGCCACAGCATAAGCATAATTCACCTCTTCTTTTCCTAATGGCAATACGGGTTGATGACTGTTTCTGATTACAGAAATTCTGATTACAGAAATAACTACAGATCAGGCACTCAGATTCCGTTCCAGTCCGATGAAGACTGGATAAATTTGGGCTTAACTTAAGTGTTCCCACAGAGTGCTGAACTGGAGGACTAGCAGTAGGAATGAAGTGCAATCGCGGCTTTCCTCGCTTGCTTGATTTCATCCTATGAAAATGCCTCAGCACAATCAAACGATGGCATCAATTACATAGATGAAAGACATTCATATAGCTGAACCAGAGGCATGGGTTTAACCAGTGAGCGAATTTCAGCCCAAACTTTGCGCGTACCGTCTGATTCAGTTGAAATGACGGCGTAGTGTCCCTGATGTTCAATTGCACAGGCCAATGCACAAGCTTTCACCCGCTCATCTGATGGGTACTGGGCAATCAGCTTGTAAATGCCGTTGTGAATAATGGCTCCTTTGTAAATTGCCCCATCGGCAAAGAACTTGAATTCAGAAATATCTGAGCCTGAAATAATCTGAAATCGGGTCATGATGAGCTTCTTGGCATCCTAGCTAAGATGAACCGAGCAACACCATTGTATAAACGCTTTAGTAACGTCCGAATAAGAAACTTGTAAGAAGAGAAAAATCAGCACCGGCTGTATGGAGTGGCTAACTTTTATTCGAAGGATTCTGAGATCGCGGCAGAGCGGTGCCGCAGCGCTTGCAGAACAGCGCATCGTGATCATGGAGCGACAGGCCACAGGTGAGGCAGTTCAGCCGAATTTGGTCAACCGTTTTAATCACCCGCTTGATCAATTCACCCAGTTGCCAGGGAATCAGCGCCACCCCCGTCAGGATCATCAGTACGGTTAGCCCTCGGCCTGCCGACGAAATGGGAGTGACATCCCCAAAGCCTACCGTGGTCATCGTCACAACTGAGAAGTAGAACGCATCAATAAAATTGGCAAACTGCTCCGGATTGATCGGGTGCTCTACTTGATAAATCAGTCCTGAGTAGATAAAGGTGATGGAAAACAGCGTGAATACAATCCGAGCTAGGACAATGCCATCGTCGGTACGCACCAGTCCCAGCCAGGTTTGCTGATTGAGAAAGCGAACCAGTCGCAGCACCCGGAACCAACGAAACAGCCGCAAAAAGCGAATGTCAATAAAGCCGAACAGAAACGGCACAATCGCCAGCAAATCCAAGATGGAGTAGAGGCTGAACACAAACGACCACTTACGCGGCGCACACCACAGTCGCAGGCCGTACTCCAGGATAAAAACTGCCAGGATTGCATCGTCTAGAAGGGCTAGGGCCGTTTGCACCGCCGGCGGAATGTCATAAGTTTCCGCGACAAAAATGCTGGCAGAAACCAGAATTAAAACTGCGATCGCGCCATTAAAGGCTACTCCCGCTGGCGTTCGTGGATCGTCGAGATAGCGGGCAATCCGCTCGCGCAGAACTGCCGCTGATCCAGGTTCTACGGAACTAGAGGCTTTCGGTTGGGAGGCAGAGATCTGCGAGAAGCCCGTGTTGTCGTTACCTTCCATACGAATTTCAGGATAAGGATCTGCCGTCAATAATCTGTCAAACGACAGATTGATCGTGAGCCGTTAGCTGCCAACTTTATGACTAAAGATAGATTTCTGTAAGATATCGCTCTAACGCCAGACTTGGGTTGTGGGAGTTGAATTGATCTGCAATAGCTGCATCTTAACTTGACGAGCGAATTTAGCTTGGACAGTGACGATAGATATTGAACGAGCGATTCCTACTGAAGTCTATGGATGTCATATACTTAATCTTTTTTTAGCTATTTTTGTGTTTTTTAATACAGTTGCTTTACCCAGATCTGCGCGATTCGCTCCAAAAGAGTGAGAACATTGATTTCATCCGGGATCAGCTAAACACTGGCTTGATTTATTGTTCAAATGCATAAAATCTTTGTAAGAAAAACTAAAGAGAATATATTTTTTGTCTGAATTTAAACGCCCACCTGAGTGGCTAAATCATAACTATGCTGTATCACAGGGATTTCGGGGATCATTTCTTGGTGGGCGATCCCCAGTTTTATATCTGGAGTATTATTGCAATCTAGGGATGGCCTTGACATAATAAGGAGAGTTCCTAGTTACTCAAGTTTTATAAACTCAAACGAGTTCAATTCTTCTTAACTGTTGTTTACTTCATTGGCTGATTCAGCGATCGCAATTCAACACATAAAAAGTTTAGTTTTGTGTAACAACTATTTAACAATTGCCCTGTTGTTGCGATCGCTACCAGTTGAATCTCATTTGAATCTCAAGTGAATTGCTGCCAATTTGTGGTTCGGAGGAGTGGCTCTAGAGTGGCTTTCAGGTGAATGTTGATTGGAGACAACCGTATTCAGTGAGAAAGCTTTATCTCTACTTCATGTTTGTATTTGTTTAAGCAGCGATCTTAAAACTTCAGTGGCTTGCACGATAAAAAAGGCTTTTAGGTTATGAAAATGATTCAGCAGACGGATTTAGTCCAGGTCATTCACTGCCCCAACTGTGGCAGTCATGCTGAGCGCGAACATGTCACTGAGCGCAATGTTATTCGGACTGAGTGTCCCTCTTGTGACTATCTCATGGTGATCCATGCTGAGACCGCTCAGGTTGTGGAAGCTTACGCACCCGGCATTCCAGCCATGTTCCGCTAGTGTTGTGATGACTCAAAACCGTGAGGGAGCTACTGTGATGCGGTAGCTCCCTCAGAGTTTGTACCAAGCTTAAGCCTGCTGCTGTTTGACCAGCAGCGGAGCCGCCTGGAGCAGCACTTTAGTATAGGGATGCTGGGGCTGAGTGAAGAGCCGCTGGGTGGGGCCAATTTCGACGATTTTGCCCTGATTCATCACCGCAATGCGATCGCACAAAAAGCGGGCCACCCACAAATCATGGGTGATAAATAAATAGGTCAAATCCAGTTCCCGCTTCAGTTCCAGCATTAGATCCAATACTTGAGCCTGCACGCTGGCATCCAGCATACTGACGGGTTCATCGCAAATTAGCAGTTTCGGACGGGTGATTAGGGCGCGTGCGATCGCAACTCGCTGCTGCTGACCGCCAGAGAGATCGCTGGGGAAGTAATCGTAATACTGCTCTGCCGGAGTGAGACCGACGCGCTCTAGCATATCCAGCACCTGCTGACGCGCTTTCGAGGAATCGGCCAAACCGTGAATCAGCAGCGGATCGGCAATGCTCTGGCCAACGGTCATCGTCGGATTGAGGCAGGCGTGGGGATCTTGAAACACCATCTGCATGTGGCGGCGCTGTTTGCGCACCTGCGACTTGGGCAAACGGGTCAGATCTTCGCCCAGAAACTTAACGCTGCCGCCCGTCGGTTCAATCAGGCGCAGAATCGTGCGGGACAGAGTGGATTTGCCGCAGCCGGATTCGCCCACTAATCCTAGAATCTCACCCGCATACAGCTCCAGCGTCACGCCATCCACAGCTGGAATTGTTTGAGCAGGTTGCTTTGAGAACCAGCGGGCCAGAACGTTTGACTCAATGGTGTAGTGCTTCTGTAAGTCATTCAGCTTGAGTAGCGGTGCCTTATTGGGAATCGAATCAAGCGGTGTCTGACGATTTTCGGCGGAGGCCTGCAGATGAAAAGCCGCATTGAGTAGGGATTTCGTATACTCATGCTGCGGATTGGCCAAGATGTCGGCTGTATCGCGCAGTTCCACCAGCTTGCCCTTGTACATGACCGCAATGCGATCGCAATATTCCCCCACCAGCGCTAGGTCGTGAGAAATCAGCATCAGCGCCATGCCCCGTTCTTCGCATAGGCGGGTCAGCTCTTGCAGAATTTGGGCCGAAACGGTGACATCTAAACTGGTCGTTGGCTCATCGGCCACGATCAGCTTGGGATTAAGCAACAGTGCTAGGGCAATGGCAACTCGCTGCCGCATGCCGCCACTGAATTCGTGGGGATATTGATTCCAGCGATCCGCCGGAATATTCACCGCTGCCAGCGTGGCAATGGCCACTTCCTTGGCTTGCGATCGCGATAGTTTCGGCTGATGGGCTCGCAGGGTTTCAATACAGTGTTCGCCAATTGTCATCAGCGGATCGAGCCGGGTCATTGGGTCTTGAAAAACCAGCGCCACGGCTTCACCACGAAAGTGGCGCAGTTCGGCATCGTTCAGATCTAGGACTGACTTCCCCTCAAATGTGACGCGACCTTCAACTTGGCTGGATGGCGGCAGCAGGCGCATGACAGCGCGACCCAGCGTGGACTTACCGCAGCCGGATTCCCCCACTAAGCCCAGCTTCTCGCCCGGATGCAGCGTAAACGAGACATCATTAACCGCCCATTCGATCGCCGTCTCCTGGGTGCGACTGCCCGAACGGCTGGGGTAGGCGACCCGCAAATGCTCAATACAGAATAGGTCGTCGCTCATCGGCTTATCCATTGGTTTTCTGCTGATCTGCGCTAGTCAAATTGGCTAGTCAAATTAGTCTGAGTCGAAGCGGCGCATGAGATAGGCCACACCAAAATCCCCATTGGGATGCTTTTCCAGCAGTTCAGCCAGTTCAAATACCTTGGCGGCCAAGTCGTCACCCAGTTTATCAATTGTGGCCTGTCGTTCACGGTGGCTGTAGGTCAGCTCCTTGACCCGCTCCTGCCAAGTATTGGAAAACAGCTTTTCAATCGAGGTATGCAGTCCCAAGGCTTCTAGCACCTCCCACTCGCCGCGATCGCACCAGATACCGCCGCAGGCCATGCAGCGCTCGACATAGAACGGATTTTTTAAGCTCACCTTCGCCCGAGACAGATAGCGGCTGCAGTCGGGACAGAGAGCTGCACGGGTATCTTGGGGCGGCTGTTTGAACTCAACTTCCAGAATTTTGGGCAGCAGGGCTTCAGCAGACGTATCGATGGGTGCTTGCTTAGCCTGCCAGCTTTGATACTGTTCGGCAGGAATCCAGGTGCCTTTGCAGTCTGGACAACACATCACCGATAGGTCACCCGCGATCGTTTGGGATTCGAGGATGACGTTTTTATCTTTGGGACACTGTACCAATCGTGCGTTCTCCCTTCATTTGCGCTCAATATGCTCAGACTGCCACCAGGTTGTCTGGATTCTTGTACTGGTTGACACCGATTTGATTGTTCTTGATCTGTTCTATTAAACCATTGGATAGCTGTATATTCGGTATCTGATCATGACTGATGATCATGGATCGATTCAATGAACCTGGCGGCAACTGCAACATGGCCTAAGTGGGTCATGCCGTTGCGATCGCAGATCCAGTAGCCTGGGATTAATTTAAATTAATTCCCCCGTAATCCCCCCTGTGAATTATGACGCAACTCGACACCTGGCGTAATTTGGCGGCTGGCACCCTCGATTCTCTGATTCGCCGCATTAATAGCTCAACCTTTACGGTCGAAGATGGCCTGGTTGATAACCTGCTGCGTATTCTAGCTGGACAGCCACCCCGTCCGTTGAATCGTGACCCATACGTGGGCCTGTTCGGTGCTGGGTCAGTGGCTAATCTCCGCAGCCGCGCCGCCAGTGGAGTGCGCGTTTATCTAGAACAGCTCGATGCGCCAAATTTGGTCAAGGCTGATGAGGAAGCAGATCGGCTGATTCGGGAACTGAGGAATTTTCCCACTGAGCGTCCTACTGGCGTACTGCCCTATGAATCCCTGTTTGGCTATACCGATACCAACATCAGCGAGTCCCAAATTGAGCTGTGGCGACGCCAGGCCGCTAATCGCCTCCAGTCGCTGATTGCCGATATTGCCAGTTCAACTCCGGTGGAAACCGACTTCTTGGCCGATTCGCTGCTGCGCGCCTTGAGTAGCCAACCCGCCCGGCCGGCTGATCGCGATCCGTATCGGGGATTAATTTTGCTGCCCGAAAGCACGCCGTTTCGGGAATATCGTCTACGAGCCGCAGATGCATTGAAAATCTACATCGATAGCATTGATGAACCTAAACTCGGTTCCAAGGATGCGGTAATTGACGATGTAATTCGCAAAGTAACGCCCAATCCACTGCCCAGTCGTCCGATTAACCGTCTCCCCTACGAAGGTTTATTTCCCGCCGCGACAGGCATTACCGCTGCTCAACTGCGACAGATTGCGCCCGAGGCACCCGCCGATGTCGAGAAGTTCATCGCGCCAATTAACGTCACAATTGCAGAGTTTGATATCAATACTCCCCTCCGTCAGGCGCATTTTTTAGCTCAGATTGCCCACGAATCCGGTGGTTTTCGCTTTGTGGAAGAACTGGCTAGCGGCGATCAGTATGAAGGACGGCTCGACTTGGGCAATACGCAACCGGGCGATGGTCGCCGCTTCAAAGGCCGGGGGCTAATCCAAATTACCGGACGCAGCAACTACACCGCCTGTAGCTTAGGGTTAGGCTTAAACAATGCGCTGATCAATCAGCCGGACTTGCTGGAGCGCAGTGATTTGGCGGCTCGCAGCGCAGGCTGGTACTGGAATTCTCGCGGTATCAATCGCTTCGCCGATCGCGATGATCTCAATGCCGTTACCCGTGCCATCAATGGTGGGTTGACCAACATTGAGGATCGGGCGCTGCGATTGAGTCGGGCAAAGCGATTGCTCGGAATCTAGGCGTCTATTTTTTGGACAGAATCGGGAATACTGCCAGAGTAAGGTATCGCTCACTCCCACCCCTATGCCAAATTCTGAGTCTCAGTCCTCTAGGCAATCTGCGATCGCACAACAGTGGGTGCAATCGCCCCTTCAATTGGCAGTTTCTCTGGAGCAAAAAGGTAGCCTCCGCACCAAGATCATGCGTGGCTACATATTGGCATTGGGCATTGCAGTGTTCGGTACCACAACCGGATTAATCATCGGCAATCAGCTCCAGCAGCGAGCACTGGCGGCCCGGAATGCCGCTGCTCGCGAGCGCCAACTGGTCAATCAGCTCCAGGTTGATATTCTCTATAACCGTCCGGCCAAGCAGCTTTCTCCTTACTTGCAGGAGCCACAGCGCTTTCGGCAAGAGAGCCGCGCCATGATCGAGCGAATTGATGGGATTCAGCAACTGCTGCGGCAGCAAAATCAGTCAGAGGAGCCGCTACAGCTTCCAGGTTTACAGTCGCTCCTCACCGAATACGAGCAGAGCGTTCAGGTCTTTTCCGGCAAACTGGAGACTGCGATCGCACAATTATTACCGATGACGGCTGATCCAGCCCAGCGAGTTCAGGCTGAGCAGACGCTGCTGAATTTGGTCAGAAGTCCAGAGTTTGTGGCCTTCATTGAGTTTCCCGACCAGCTCGTCGAGTACAACAATCGCGCCACCACGCTAGAGCGAGCCGCCGAAACAAACCTGCTGCGAGCTGAAACGCTGCGCATGCAGATTATTATCCTGAGCTTAGTGATATCGAGTGCGATCGCATTTGTACTGGCTTTGCGTACCAGTCGAATTATCACGCAGCCGCTGCAGCAGGTGACGAGCGTGGCCCAACAGGCCGCCAAAGAGTCCAATTTTGATCTGCGGGCCGATGTTTACACCCAAGACGAAGTGGGAACCCTGGCGCAGTCTCTGAATCAGCTAATCGAGCGGGTCAAAGTCTTACTGGCCGAACAGAGGGCAGCAGAAGCGCAACTAGTACATAGCGAGAAAATGTCCAGCTTGGGGCAACTGGTGGGAGGCGTTGCCCATGAGGTGAATAATCCAGTCAACTTTATTCACGGCAACCTCAACCATGCTGGAGCCTACGCTGCCGATTTGCTCGACATCATTGAGCTTTATCAACAGCATTACCCTCAACCCGCAGATGCGATCGCAGAAAAACTGGCCGATGTTGACTTTGAGTTCATCCGCAGTGATTTACCCAAGCTGTTCACCTCCATGCAGGTTGGCACCGATCGCATTCGTAAGATCATCGCGTCCCTCCGCACCTTTGCCCGTTTGGATGAAGCTGAACGGAAAACTGTCGATATTCACGAAGGGATTGACAGCACGCTGATGATTTTGCGCAATCGCCTGAAAGCCCATCAGCCACCGATTCAAGTCGAAAAACACTACGGTTCACTGCCGCTAGTCGAGTGCTTCCCCAGTCAGCTCAATCAGGTGTTTATGAATATCTTGATGAATGCCGTTGATGCACTGGAAAGTTGCGATCGCACTCCCTTGACTGACTATATACGATCAGCAAGCGAATACCATCACAATTTCCACCTCTATTTGCAGTGCAAACGGTCGTTCCTCTGATGAGAAATTCGCGCCCAACCCTGAGGCCAGTCAGTTCGCTACTATCCCGATCGAGCAAGCCTGGGTTGAAATTCAGATTTCGGATACTGGCTCTGGTATTCCAGCCAATATCCGAACCAAATTATTTGATCCGTTCTTCACGACGAAACCAGTCGGCAAAGGCACAGGACTCGGCCTCTCCATCAGCCACCAAATCATTGTTGATATGCATCGCGGCCAGCTCGACTGCGAGTCCACACCGGGTCGAGGTGCAGCATTTATCATCCGCATCCCCGTCCGCCAACCGAAGATGTCACCCAGTGCGATCGCCGCATCGGCCCCCCAACCCACAGCCGTTTAATCCCTCACCTCACTGCTCCAGACCGCTACCGATTCCGAGTAGCTCGAATTACGGATGCTGCTTACGGTAGCTCAACAACCAATTGGCCATCGTTGCCCGACGCGTCAAGCGAGGAATCAATTGATCAACTGAATAGCCCTTAAAGCCCAACTCTTCTTTCAACAGCTGCTTATTGGTCTTTGGAATTGAGCGGGTCAGTTGCACTGTCGCCGGACGGCTTTCGATAAAATTGGGCGGTTCAGGATACTTCTCGCGCCAGGTTTCCTCAACTTGAGTGATGTCCCACTGCTGGGTCGATTCGTCATAGCGATAGCCCAAGTAGTGCCACACCAGTTGATTCACCGTGGCATCATCTAATTCTTCGTTGAGGATCGCCCAGATGGTTTCAGTCGTGAGTGGCGGTAGATCTGACATATCAATTAGCAATTTCAGAAATTATCAATCAGCAACTAATCCTGTGTTTTAACGAAACCAAATCGATCAAACGGCCAGAAGCGGAAGAAGGCGCGGCCAATGATGTTCTGGCGCGGCAAGAAGCCCCAAACGTGGGAGTCGTTGCTGTTATTGCGATTGTCGCCCATGACAAAGTATTGGTCATTGGGCACAAGTGCTGGCCCCCATTCATAGTTGGGTGGCTGAAGAATATAGGGTTCTCTCAGTTGTTGCCCATCTGCGTAAACCTGACCGTTATGCACCTCGATCTGCTGTCCCGGCTGACCAATCACCCGCTTGATAAAGGCTTGATCCGGTAAATAGCCTCGCTCCTGTAGCGCTTGCGGTGGCTCAAAAACAATGATATCGCCCTGTTCTGGCTGATGGAATCGATAAGATACCTTTTCAACCACTAACCGATCGCCAATTTTCAGCGTCGGCAGCATGGAATCAGACGGGATAAATCGCGGTTCTGCCACAAACAACCGAATCAGCAGCGCTAAGCCAAGTGCGATCGCAAGTAGCCGCACGTTTTCGCCCTGACTCTGCCACAGTTTTTGTAGCCAGGACAATGATGGCTCAGCATCCTGGGTTGCCGGCGTTGGAGAGTTGGTTGAGGAAGTCGGCTGGTCTTTTTCGTCAACGGTCATTGGCGTTCTGCGCTGTTGTCAATAGTTATCAATATAAATATCGCGGTGGGGGGTTCAGCTCATGATTGTGGGGGTGCAGTCCGCATATTCGTGAGCGTTTGAAAACAACCATCATCGCTTATGGGATTGTAACGCGGCAGGGTTCGACCCGAAGAAATCGGCAATTGAACTTGATTGCACTCTATAAAACTCGATAAATTTAGGCCAGATTTTGGACTGGATTTGGCTAGGGCTTTGATCCGGATCAACGTTTAACTGTACGATGCAATTCGTACCGTTGTATGACCCATTGAGAATTGTCTGTGCGTAAGATTGTCATTGCCGGAAACTGGAAAATGTTCAAAACCCAAGTAGAAACCCAGGAGTTTCTGCAAGGGTTTATGCCGTTGCTCTCCGAAACCCCGGAAGAGCGGGAAGTCGTCCTCTGTGCGCCTTTTACCGATTTGGGTACGCTGTCGCGCAACCTCCACGGCAGCCGGATTAAAGTCGGAGCGCAAAACGTTCACTGGGAGGAGACCGGCGCATTTACGGGTGAAGTTTCGGCTCCCATGCTGACAGAAATAGGTGTGCGGTATGTCGTGATCGGCCACAGCGAACGTCGCCAATATTTTGGAGAAACAGACGAAACGGTCAATTTACGTCTCAAAGCAGCTCAAAGTCACGGTCTGACCCCAATTCTCTGCGTCGGCGAATCAAAAGCGCAGCGGGATGCATGCGAGACAGAAAAAATTATTAGCCAGCAGCTCGAAAAAGATCTAGTGGATGTTGATCAGGCTAATTTGGTGATTGCCTATGAACCAATTTGGGCCATCGGTACAGGTGACACCTGCGAATCTGGTGAAGCGAACCGAGTAATTGGCCTCATTCGCAGCCAGTTAACCAATAAAGACGTCTCCATTCAGTACGGGGGGTCGGTAAAACCTGGCAATGTAGATGAAATCATGGCCCAGCCTGAAATTGACGGTGCCCTAGTCGGCGGTGCGAGCTTAGAGCCAGAAAGCTTTGCTCGAATTGTAAATCACCAATAGATTGGGCTAAATCCACAATGAGCAGTACTGTGGGTGGGCAATGCCCACCCTGCTTTTAGGAATGTCTGAAATTACTTTAGCTTTGCCGCACAACTTCGGCCAGTGCGGGTTTAATCGTTGCGTACTGATAGTCAAAATCGGTTGCCATCGTCCGCTTGGGCAAAACCTGCTGCCCTTCCAAAACAACCTTTGCGCCATCTCCCAGCAGCAGTTCCAGCGCGATGCCAGGGACGGGTAGCCAGGATGGACGATTCATCACTTCGCCAAGGGCATGGCTGAGTTCACTCATCCGCACTGGATGAGGAGCGGTGGCGTTGTAGGTACCCTGCATTGAGCTATCGAGCAGCGCTTTCAGGATCAGGTTAACGAGATCCTCACGGTGAATCCAGGAAAACCATTGCTTGCCCGAACCAATGGGGCCACCGGCAAACATGCGAAACGGCGTCAGCATTTTTGCGATCGCACCTCCGTTACCGAGCACAATCCCAAAGCGCAAGATTACCAGTCGCGTTCCGGTTGCTTTGACCTGCTGTGCTGCCGCTTCCCACTTTTGACAAACCGTGGCCAAAAAGTCATCACCGGAGGCACTGGTTTCGTCAAACGTGGCGGTTTCGCTGGTGCCGTAGTAGCCAATGGCAGAGGCGTTAACCAGCACCGCAGGCTTGGAATCGGCCTTGGCGATCGCATCCACCAAATTCTGGGTCACATTTTCGCGACTGGTGAGGATTTTCTGTTTGACTGGCTCTGTCCAGCGGGTTTCGGCAATGGGATAGCCTGCCAAGTTGACAACTCCATCGCAACCTGCGATCGCATTTTGCCACTCACCGGACTGGTTCGGCTGATATTCGACAATTTCCACGGCTGGAAATGCCTGTGAGGGAAACACCTTCTGACCATGACTATGGCTACGGGTCAGCACCACGATCTGATGTCCCTCCGCCTGGAGCTTTTCGACTAGGCGACTGCCTACAAAACCTGTCGCACCCGCGATCGCAACTTTCATCGTTCTACCAATTTGCTTACTAACGTTTTTTCCGGCACTGCCTATCGGGCATGAATTGGGATGTAGAAATACCCCCACATCCCAATTCATACTTGAAATCAGCAAGTCCGATTTTGCTTATGTCTAGCTGTCTACCTATATATCTACAAGGTTTACTCGCATCTTGCACTAAAACCCAAAGAAGATATTCCGCTGCAACACAGCAGCAAATATCTTTTCTGGGTTTCTCTCTGGGTTCCTCGTTACTATCGAAAACGCAATTAAAGCGCGAACTTTAGAGAACTTGATGCGTATAGGCATGCTGCTTGACGTTGTCTTCGGTTTTGACAACGTGATCGGCATTGAGGACGCGCTTTTTCTCGGTTGAGTAGTTGAAGTGGGTGTGGGTTGTGCCAAGCGGGATCAACGTCTGGGCTTCCGGACGAGTTTGATAGGTGCGGGCGGCTGCCAGTGCCCGTTCTACAAAATCGGGGCAGAACTGGGCTTCTGAAGGAAAGCTATCGGGAATTTTCATTGTGGTGGCGTCTACAACCGCACCCAGCGTAGTTGCGATCGCTTGGCTGTAGGAGGTCGGAATATTCTTGAATAGGGCTTCCAATGCGGCAGAGGGAATGGGTTCAACCATCTGGACTTCTTCAATTTCGCCATCTTCTTTCAGATAGCAGGTTGCCAAACCAATGACGATATAAGCATCAGTGGTTAGATCGGAAGCATTGGGCAATTCGATGGCCGTGGTCATAATTTAATCTCATCGTGGTTAGCGAGACGATGCCGCTAAGATTCCAAAGCATTGTATCGTGCTGCATTCTTCGATCTTGCGAACTGTTTCGGAAACGCGGCTGAGATTTAGGAAACGATACAGTTTGTTATATAGGGGAAGAAAGGTGAATGGGTATCAAGGGTAACTAGGTGTTAGGTACTGGGTTTTGGGTTTATTTTCGCTTAGGCAAACAGTTCAAAAAAGCTATCATCGAGTTCGTAACCCAGCATCTGCGTCATAAACTTGAGACGGGTTCGGTTCAAAATTCCGTTTTGTTTCATCCAGTCCAGGCTGATGAAGACTTTTGACATGACGAAGATTTCCAATGCTTCGGGATTGTAGCGGATGCCTTCGGTGGGGCTGAACTGATGCGGAATCAGCATAGCGGCATAGCGACCCAGTTCGCCCGCTTCCCAGTCTAGAACCAAAGGTAGCCAGGGATAGCGTGTGTCTAGCCGGACGAACCACAAACGCACTTCAGGAATTTCGGACAGTTCACGCGGATCGTTTGCATCACGGGAATACTGAATATCAAAATGCAAGTTGATATCTGATAGGGCCGTGTCGGTTTCAATCTGCTTGAGGACGGCTTGAATCGTGGCTTCAGCCACAGTCAGGTCGAGGGTTTGAATCTGAGTTTCAGTCAGAGTAATTGAAGTCATGCAGGTAGCAGATGGGCTAAACGGCTGAGTGATACCAAATCGGCTGATGAAAACCAACTTGGCCAATTTTGATTGTTAGCGATAGGCCAACAAAAAGCAAAGTAATACAGCAATTTTAAGTTGATTATGAACAGGCCGCCCCGCTGGAGCGGCCTGTTCATAATCAACTCAGTTCACTAGCTATTTAGTAAAGCTATATTCCCTTAGTTAAAGATTAGTTCGAACAGTTTAGGACTATGGATTAAATAGCCTGTAAACCGTTCCATTTGTAGGGACACGGCAATGCCGTGTCCCTACCCCAAAAATTTCACCTTATTAAATCCGAGTTCCTTAGGGGCATGGGTTGGGATTAGACTATTCCTTGATTTCTAAGTTAAAGTGGAAATGACTACGGTTGCAGATTGTGCCTATGTAACTCCTACCCCCTTAAAGTCGGTAAGGCGATAGATTTTTCAGAGCTTATTTTCAGAGCTTATGTAGAATACAGGCAAATCGATCCTGAGCAGCGGGTTAAGTTTGTGTAGTGGATACTGTGTAGTGAATAGATAGCACCGTAAATCCATCACAAATCAAACACAAGTCAAACACAAGTTGACTAGCTAACCAATTCAAATCCGTAATGCGCAGTTTGCTGATCTGAGCGGCTCGCAGCGTTTTTGCCTATCCACGCTAAAATATTCGCGCTAAAACTGGAACCCCATCAGCCGCGATCGCAACCTCGCTAGAATAGAACCAGGTGGGTTGCAGGACAGTTTTGATTCTTACTCTATTCATTTGATTGATCAACGAGGGCTAAAGCAAGATGACTAGCAGCAGCGATACGACAACAGTTGCGAAACCCATTCGTTCTTTAGACGACGCTATTGAACGGTGTCAGGAATTGGGGATGCGTCTGAGTCGCCAACGTCGCTACATCTTGGAATTGCTGTGGAATGAACAAGAGCACCTGTCTGCCCGTGATATTTACGATCGTCTTAATCAGCAAGGCAAAGAGATCGGCCATACGTCGGTTTACCAAAACCTAGAAGCGCTTTCAGAGCAGGGCATTATTGAGTGCATGGAGCGTTCGGATGGTCGGCTGTACGGAAACATTAGCGACTCCCACAGTCACGTCAACTGTGTGGACACCCAACAAATCATTGATATTCACGTCGAGCTGCCTGACGAGGTGATCCAAGCGGTTGAAGCTCGCACTGGGGTTAAGATCCACGATTACCGCATTGACTTTTTCGCCAAGAAAAACGGCTAGGCTCCTTGGCAGCTTGAACATCGAGATCAAAAAGAGAGAGGCATTCACCCAGAATGCCTCTCTCTTTTTTGATGGCTGATCTAAAAAGCTGATCTAAAGAATTTATGCAACTCGGTTCAGGTGCTTGCATTGTGATTAAAAACTTCTACAATTGTCAGCATCTTTGCCTAACTCGGGGAGATTGCGCTCCAAGCAGAGATCAGGCCGCAGTTAGATTAACTCTAAATCTACTTAACATAAGCTTTGAGTTTCGCTAGATATAGCGTTTTTAATTAAAATCGTTTGCCCATCAGGGTTTAATTTTTGGTTGATATGTCCCAATCATCTTCTCATTTGCACTATCAGTCCCAGCCCCCTGTTCCGTTCCTGCATGGCTTTGAAGCTGATGGCACAGCGCCTACTACTGCGGATGCCGTAGATGAGGAAGAACTCCTACGAGATTTAGGATTAGAGGACAATGCATCAGGCGCAGATGGTTTAGATACTGCTGATTCGACACCTTCACAGTTTTCTACGCCATCGGCCTCGCAGCAGGTGCCCCAAGCCGTTCGCAAATTTCTGCGATCGCACTCCAAGTTGCGGACATCATCAAAGTTGAATCCCGCATGGATGCTGCAACAGGCTAAAGCCCTCATTCCCGATCCGCAGACGGCCCAGCAGGCAGCTCACCAAACGGCCCAGATGATCGTGCCCCGCTTAGCGCAGCGGCCTGCCCGGCCCGCTAAACGGGGATGGTTCGCTGCGGTTACCTTGCCGACGATCTGGATGGGGGTGCTAAGTAGTTTAGCGATCGCAAGCTTGGGATCGCTGATTTGGTTGACTCGTTTGCCCCCCGCACCGGATTGTAAGAAGCTGTCAGCTTTTGCTGCCGATGTGGATCAGCTCTACTGTGCCGGACAAGCGGCTCAAACGGGCAAAGTTGATGATTTGCTGGCGGGCATTAATTTAGTGAAGGACTGGCAGACCGATCATCTGCTCTATACCGAGGCGCAAACGCTGCTGAGTCAGTGGTCAGGTTCGCTGCTGTTGCTGGCTCAGGATCAACTGGCCCAGGGCAATTTCGGTAAAGCCGTCGAGATGGCGGGGCTAATTCCTCAGCAGAGTCCCGTTTATGCCGACGCGCAGGCCAAAATTAAAGATTGGCAAGCGGAGTGGCAGCAGGGCAAGCAGTTGAAATCAGAAATCGAAACTGCCGTTGAACAGCAGAAGTGGCCTACCGCGCAGGAAAAACTGAAGAAGCTGCTTCAGCTCGATGAGGACTATTGGGTGCGGCAGCAGGGCGGTGAACTGCGGCAGTTGATTAAGCGGGAAGAGTCAGCCTTTGCTACGCTGACGGCGGCAACAGAGCTAGCGGATTCCGATGATCCCGATGAGCTGGCAGAGGCGATCGCACTGGCCCAGTCAATTCCGGTGCAGGCACGGGCTTGGGATGAGGCGAAACCAAAGCTGGATGGCTGGAGCCGCAAGCTTCTCCGCATTGGCTTTAAGCGCTGGGAAGAAGGTGATTTAGATGGTGCGATCGCAGCCGTGCAGAAAGTGCCTGCCGACCCGACGCTGACCCGTGAAGCCAGAGACCTGATCCAGATTAGCTACGCCGAAAAGGCCGCAAGCGACGAGGTACAGACCTGGATACCGTCGTTTTACCAGATCTACGCACTGCAAGAAGCGATCGCAGCCGTTCGCACCATGTCGCCGCTCAGCCCCTTTTACGAAGAGGCGCAGTCTCATTTACAGGAGTGGCAGGCTGAACAAGACGATTTAATCCAGCTCCAGTACGCCAATCTGCTGGCCGGATTCCAGCAAAAGTTTACCTATCAGATCGCCATTCAGCAGGCGCAAACGATCCAGACTGAGCGACCCCGGCGCACTCAGGCCCAAACGCTGATTGCCCACTGGCGGCAGGAAATTGAGCGGATCGAAGATCAGCCCTATCTGGATCGAGCGACTGTCTTGGCTAGCGTTCGCGCTGTGCCGAATTTGAAAGCTGCGATCGCAGAAGCATCCAAGATTGAACTGGGTCGAGCGCTGCGGGTTGAAGCCCAAACCTACATTGCTGATTGGCAGATTGAAATCGAAATCATTGAAGACCAGCCGATTCTGGATGAGGCGCTAGAGCTGGCCAATCAGAACAAGCTGACTGAAGCGATTGAAGTGGCTCGCAAAATTGAATCGGGTCGAGCGCTCTATGATGATGCCCGCGAGCAAATCGGCAACTGGACAGCCCAAATTCAGATTAAGGAAGACCGACCGATCCTGACGCGGGCAGAAAATTTAGCCGCGAAGGGTAGCCTCTCGGCAGCGATTGAAACGGCCTCTCAAATTGGCGCTGGGCGGGCACTGTATCGTGAAGCGCAAAGCTCGATTGCCATCTGGAAGAAAGAGCGGGCGGCGATTTGGGAAACCTGGGCTACCGAAGATACTCAGAGCAATGGCTATGCTGAAGACAGCTATGACAGTGGGTACGATGACGGCTACAGTGATGACTATTACGATGATGGCTATGCTGAGTAAAGCCCGTTTTACCACCCGTTTGTCGCTAAAATAAGTCCGTCAGAGCCTTGCCTGAGACATCACTATGAGCAATCGCCCAGCTAATATTGTTTTGCTTGATCATGATCCCGTTTTTCGATTGGGATTACGCATTTGGCTGGAGCAGTATGCCGACCTGCGGATGGTGGCGGAGTGCCAAACGGGGAGCGAGGTGCTGCAGTTGCTGGCGGAAGTACAGGCTGAAGGAGCTAGAGAGGCTGACGGGGCTAGGGCGTCTGCTTCGGAGCCAATAGTTGATGCTCTGGAAGAGATATCGGGACGTACAGCCGATAGCTCTGAGTCGGATCGATTGACGGCTGATGCGGCTGGAATTGATTTGGTGATCACGGATCTGGTGGCGAACGAGAGCTATCCGCGTGAGGTGCCGGGGCTGGTGCTGTGCCAGCGGATTAAGCAATTGTTTCCGAACATCAAAGTGTTGATCCTCAGCGATCGCAATGAGCCAGTGATTGAAGCAGCGGCGCGACGTGTGCAGGCTGATGGCTACTGCTGGCGACAGCAGCCTGTCAGTGAATTAGCCTCCATCATTCGCCAAGTGGCTCAGGGGGAAGCGGTCTGGCCGCAGGTGTCACCGGATGCTGAACTGGAGCAATCTCCCACTGTAACCGCTCAATCTGGAGCAGCCGGTCGGACAGGTAGGGTTCCAGTCCGACGATCTTGGTGGCAGCAGGTGCGCCAGTCGGCTCGGCAGTCGGGACTGCGAGAAATCGATGCGGAAATCAATCGGCTCCAGGCTCAGCTTCAGCGGGCGCTGCTGCTAGATATTGATCCCGATCGACTCGCAGTTTTGGTCATCGAAGGCCGCCTACGCGAGTTGCGCACAGCCCGCTGGATCGTTACTCGCCTATTAGCCACCCCTAGAGCCTCCGCCGTATTGCTGGAGGAGCCCAGTGCCACACCCACACAGCGCTTAGGCCGACCGAATCGATTCAGCCGCCGCCAAATTGCCGATCGCTCATCCCCAAACCCATCAACCATCAACTCTGCCAATAATCCGGCCAATAATCTACCCAATACCTCCGACTCTGCGGCAGCGGAACCAGATGCAGCACTAATCTCGCAACCTGCCACCAGCTTACGCACAATTCCCTCATTCACTGTTGATGCCGCCTTTAATCGGCTGCAGGGCAGCCTGCGGAACTTAACTCGGTCACCGCTGGAAATTGATATTCTCAGGCGCGATCGCAAACGAGAGTTACTCTATATCATCTTGCGCAGCTTGATTCAGGTATTGGACGATTTGCAGCAGGCGCAGATTACGACCGGACAACTGGCCGAGAACCAATTAGCCTATCTGAAAGAAGTGTGGGCAAAAGCGGTTAATGAATTTTATGGTCGCTACTACATGGTGCAGGTCAGCACGGTGGAGCAGGCGCTGGTGCAGGTGATTCTGCAAGATGAAGCCGTCGTGCAGCGGGATATTCTGGAGCAAATTCCCCTGGTGGGAGAACTGCTGTCATATTTATTATTTCAGACGCCGCTGATGGTAGACGGTGTGCCCAGTGGCAGCGCCTCACCACAGGCTCAACAGCAGGCGCAGTTACTGTTGGACAACTTGCTTTTGCAGATGGCGAATGCCGTAGTGCAGCCGCTGTTAAATCGCTTTGCCGATGTGGAAGCCGTGAAGCGCGATTTTTATGACGTGCGACTGCTTTCGACCCGTGAAATTGAGCGCTTTCGTAATGACCTCTCGTGGCGGTATCGGCAGCAGCGCTATATTAAAGAGCCGACCGCTATCTTCGAAAGTCGCTATCGGCTGCTGTCCCTAGCACCGGAAGGCATTCGTCCGGCATCGATGTATGCGCCACGTCGGGCCGAACTGGAGCAGCTCGAAGGAATTCCATACGTCGTAACGCTATCGCTGGAATTCCGGGATGCGGTTGCGCCCCGATTGCGATCGCTCATATCGTTTGTCGGCAGTGGCTTGATCTATGTGCTGACCGATGTGATTGGTCGCAGCATTGGCCTCGTTATTCGGGGGGTTTTACAAGGTATTGGTAGCGCTTGGCAAGATGTTCGCTTTGGCCGCAATGATAAACGCCAGCGTCAGGATGGCTGAGGTATGAAGCGGATCGGAAGACTGCCAGGATGGAGTCGAACCGCTCGGCAGTTCGTCATGCGAGTTTTGCTCGTGCTGCTGTGTCTAGTGAGTCTATCGGCGGGAATGAGTGGCTGTGAGCAGCTTACCGATCGGCTAGGGCTAAATCAACCAGCGGACACCGCTGATGATGAGGTGGACGTTGATCCAGATGTGGCAACGGATACTGAGCCAGAGTTGGATATTGAAGATGACAATGTGGTGGAGCCGATTGGACGGTCGCGCCCGTTTGACCAAACCGATAACGATTCGCTGAATCAGCCCGATGCCCCCGCTCAGAATGAGCCCTTTACTGCACCGCGTACCCCACCCCCGTCTGAACCGCCTGCCACGAACCCTAATTTAGCCCAGCCCAATGACCAGCTCATCCTGCGGAACATCATCGTGAGTGAGGACAACCGGAGCCAAATTGCGGTTCCAAATGATTGGCAGCAAGAGTACACGCTACATCCCACTGCTGAGCTACAGGCCGCTGCGCCACTGGATCAGCTTTATTTTGCCGCTCTGTCGGATACCAGCTTTAATTCGGCTGTTACGACGCTAGACAGCCGTGCTGCTCGCTATTTGCAGCAGTTTATTGATAGTCTGTCGCGCACTGAAACGGCACGGCGAACCAATGTGCAACAAATTGCTGGCTATCAGGCCGTTCAGTACCAACTGGAGGCAGAACTAGACGGTGTGCCGATCACGTTTTTACACACAACGGTGGCGACGCCTTTTGCCTACTATCAGTTATTGAGCTGGACATTGCGATCGCAGTTTCCGGCATATCGTGAAGAACTGCAGTTGGTCACACAGAGTTTTGAAATCCGCAATTGATAATCAACAAATCACCTATGAGGGTAAGAAATCGGGCTGATTTTGATGGGGAATCACTCTATTCCTATCTGTAGATCATCACAACAGTCACGTCCATGTAAGCCAAATCCGGCTGACAAACCCCAAACAATGATTTGAGAAAAAACACATGAAGTGCGTTTTCTCAACAACAAAGCGAGTTTTACAAGCGGATTTGGTCAAACCTTAGCCCCCAAGGATGATCATGAAAAAGCGTTTAATTGTCTGCTGCGATGGCACCTGGCAAGATCTCGGTAACTCCACCCTCACCAACGTCGCTAAATTTGCTCAAGCGATCGCATCGATTGGCCAAGATGGTACTCCTCAGATTGTCTTCTACGACGAAGGTATTGGCACAGAACTGACCAGCAATATTCTGAGCGGTGGTGCCTTTGGTCGCGGCATTGACTATCACATTCAAGAAGCCTATGGCTTTCTGGCCCTGAACTACAATCCGGGCGATGAAATTTATCTGCTGGGATTTAGCCGGGGTGCCTATACCGTGCGGAGCTTAGCCGGATTCATCTACAATTCTGGGCTTTTGAAGCGAGAACGGATTAATCAAATCACCAAGGCGTACGAAAATTATCGCGATCGCACTTTACATCCCGATCAATCCCCTAAGCTAGTCAAGTTCCGCAGCGATAACGGTGAACGAGTGCCCGTTAAGTTCCTCGGCTGCTGGGATACCGTTGGTTCACTCGGTCTGCCTAATCTACTGCCGTTTTTGCCAATTCGTGAGTCATTCAATCAGCGCTATGCGTTTCATGACCATAAGCTGAGCCATATTATTGAACATGCCCGACATGCGATCGCAATTGATGAACCGCGTCAGTCGCTCAGCGTCACACCGATGGAGCAGGGCGAAGCGGTAAAGCAGACGCAAACGCTGAAGCAGGTCTGGTTCCCTGGCGATCACGGCTGCGTCGGTGGCGGGACGCCCGAATATCGGGGATTCTCCGATGCGGCTTTAGAGTGGATGATGCAGCAGGCCAGTGAACTGGGTTTGGCTCTCAAACCGGAATACATCGCCGATGGTATTCAGCCCGATCATGCGATCGCGTTTACGCCCCACTCACCCTTGCCCTGGATGCTGCTGGGCGGATATAAGCCTCGGCAGCTCAACCCAGAGCGTGGCGATCACCTGCACCCGATTACGATTCAACGCTGGCAAGAACTAAATAATTATCGTCCGCATAATCTGCTGCACGCTTTTGGAACGTTATTAAACAACCAGTTCTGTTCTCCGTCCTGTTCAACGGTAGTACAAGCTTAGAAATCGGCGTTTTTGTATCAAGTCCGTATATGAGAGAACCCAATTTACTTTTGTGAGAGCTTGGCTAGGCCAAGCTCTCACAAAAGATAAGTTATCGGGTTTTAACTGGACTTCGTACTGCTAATCACGAACTCAAAGAGGTAATTGTACTGCCGCGATGTGGCAGTACAATTACCTCTTTGAGTCTGGTGCAAGAAAGGTTAATGCTCCGATTTTGGATCGGTGGTTTTCATCGCCTCGTGATGAAGCCGATTATCAACATAGTGTTTGGCCTGTTGAATCGCTGCTTTTTGCGTGGGTGCAGCAGGCACAGCAACCGCACAGCCAGTTGCATGATTTGCCCATACCGAATACACCGTGTAACCATCAAGCTCGGTTTGATCAATTTCAAGCTGCCATCCCCGATAGCCAAATGACCAAACAACACGGGGAAAATCAGGATCAGCAAAAACCATACGGTGAACCACACAATGAAGGACTGCTCTGCCTCAATCGACAGAGCCAGAGAAGCAAAACTCAAGCGGCTGCCAGATTCTTCTCAGCAAAATCCCAGTTCACCACGCTGTTCAAAAATGAGCTGATGTAGTCTGGGCGCTTATTCTGATAATCCAGATAATAAGCATGTTCCCAGACATCCATTGTCAGCAGCGGGACTTGGTTACTCGTCAGCGGATTATCAGCATTGAGAGTTTTTGTCACCTTGAGCGTATCGCCATCCAGCACCAACCAGGCCCAACCGCTGCCAAACTGAGTTGCACCTGCGGTCTTAAATGCGTCTGCAAATTTCTCATAGCTACCAAAATCAGCATCGATCTTTTTGGCCAGTTCTCCGGTTGGCATGCCGCCGCCGCCCGGCTTCATGCTGTTCCAGTAAAAAGTATGATTCCACGCTTGCGCCGCGTTGTTGAAGATGCCGCTTTTCTCCGGATCGCCAGCGACCGTTTTGATCACAGCTTCGATGGGTTGCTTGTCTAAGTCTGTCTCCTCAACGGCACTGTTGAACTTGCTGACATAGGCGGCATGGTGCTT
Organism: Thainema salinarum CENA647; assembly: GCF_057732415.1. Lineage (NCBI taxonomy): Bacteria > Bacillati > Cyanobacteriota > Cyanophyceae > Leptolyngbyales > Leptolyngbyaceae > Thainema > Thainema salinarum. The sequence continues at coordinate 2,396,584 of NZ_JBYJZJ010000022.1, read as the reverse complement.
ATCGTGGTGGAACTCTAGCGTACTTTTTGAGATATGAGGTTCGAGCGCTGTGTAGTCATACGGCAAAGCAGGAAGTTCGTATGCCATCTTGATTTGTGTCTCCTTTTTAGGATTTCTCAGTAGATCGGTTAGACGAAGACTGCGATCGCAAGTTTTACTCAGCCTCAAATAGTCATCAGAAACTGTCTGCGGATGAATTGCTCTTGCCGCAGGTCTGATATGAAGTCGTAAGTATTGCAGTACCTTTCTCCGCCTGTAGTTGGGAGAATATCGTACGTATTCTAATAATGCTATGCACCTGGGGGGCATGAAAGATGCTCCCTGGGGGCATTTGATGCTTAGTCGCGATGCTGACTGGGTAGTCTCAGCAACGAATTGAGCGTTTGGCTCGCGGCAACTTACCCAACCAATTGGGTTTTATCTCGACAAACTGTGAACTTCCTCCACAAAACCTGTCCATTCTGCTGAAGAGTCGATATATTGAATACGTTTTATGGCGCTACGGACTTCAATGGAAGCCATTTTGGGCGTGAACGCATTGTAAAACGGCGCTTTCACCCAGAACTTGTTCTAACCTACGCACGTCGTGCCATAATGACCGCACCATTCGCCCTGATTGACCTTCAGTAGCACCGTGCAGATTCCCCAATTTCCTGAATGCCAGCATCCCATTGTTAAGTCGCTGTTCCACTCCAGCGATTACGAACTGCTGCAAAAATTTCAGCAACATCCCGACAGCGGCAAGTATTTTGTAGCAATTTTCTGTCGCTACAGCCCGATGGTATATACCCTGATTCACCATTCGGCTCGATCGCCCGTGCAGGCTGATTATTTGTTTGCCCTCACCTGGCGGCATATTCAGCGGGAGTTGGGTGGTCTCGACCTGTTTGAAGGTGCCCCTCCCGGCGCGACGGAACCCGTGATTACGCTGCAAAACTGGCTGATCAATGTCACAGCCGCCTGCATTAACCAGGTGACGCTGCCGGAAGTGGAGTCGATTCACTACTCCATCGACCAAGCTTCGCCGCCTCTGTGGTGCTATGTAGAGCAGGCTCTGGATCGGTTAGAACCCATGCAGCGCCTAATCGTGGTGATGGCGCAGACGTTCCACTGGAGCGAAACGCGAATTGCGGCCTATCTGCAAGCCGAAGGGGAACGGATTTCCCCTGCCGAAGTGCGATCGCACCTGCAAATTGGCTATCAGGAACTCGAACGTGTGTTACCGGACGATATTCGGGAAATCTATTTACAGAATCTACAGTCCAATCTGTCGGGCACGGTTGAATCGGAACTATCGGAATCTGATCCAGCCGATTCGCTGATGGCAATGGTGGATTCGAGTCTGGACGGACTTTAGATTTTGGATTTTGGATTCGGGATTTTGGATTAGAACGTACTTGATTGATTGCGAACTCAGCCATAAGTCAAAAACTACATGCAATCGTAAATCCAAAATCTAAAATCCAAAATCGCAACGCGTTACTGGGGGAGGTGTGAGATGAATCGGTTATTAGGCGCTCGGGCAGAATATGGCAGTTTGGGTCGCGGTATTCGTAAAGGTTGGCGTGGATCTGCGATCGCATCCTTTATTCCTTTAGGATTGTCCCTGGGCATATTGGGATTTGGAGTTGCTTCGGTATTACCTAACCCAGCTCAGGCTGAGCAACTGGAGCAGCAGCTTGATATTCAGCCCTTCAACGGCACGGCCCGCGAGGGTATCAGACAGTATCGGGATGCTGCCGATCAGTTGGTTTGGCTAGGAGAGCAGCAGGCCGATCAGGGTAACTATCAGCAGGCGATTGGTTTTTGGAATCAAGCGCTGGAGCTTTATCGGGCAATTGATGATATAGCGGCAATGGGCAAGACCTATGACCATTTGGGTCGAGCCTACGGTCGTCTGGGGCAGTATCGTGTGGCTGAAGAACTGCTGCGCAGACGACTTGCGATCGCAAATGATAATCACGATTCCACTGGACAAATCTACGGTTTGAACAACGTCGGCGGTGTCCTGCTCCAGAAAAATGATCTGCGGGGTGCCCAAGCGTCATTCGAACAGGCCCTTGAGATCGCGCGGAATGTTCGCGATCCAGACGGGATTGGCTTGTCACTGAGCAATTTGGGCTTAGTGGCAGCCGCACAGAGCAACTATGATCAGGCAATTCGTCTTTACGAGCAGGCCGTTGACCTGCGGCATCGGGGCCGCGACTGGGTTGGCGCAGCCAATACTCATAACAATCTCGGAGATGCAGCCTACGCGACGACGAACTATTTCCGGGCCGCGACTGCCTATCGAGCCGCTTGGAACCTGGGTCAGCAATATCGCGATCGCAATGTGCAAATTCGGGCCTTGGACGGTCTGATCGCTACTTACCAAGCATATCAACCCCAGGCTGTCCCCCAATTCCTGGCTGCACGGGCAGAACTGACGCAGGACGGCGTTGACTTAGCCCAAACGCTGGAAACTTTGCGGCTCGTCGGTGAGTTCTACGAGTATCAGGGTGATTTGAGTACCGCTCAAGTTCTCTATCGGCGCGGACTTGCGATCGCAGAACAGCTCGGTAATCGGCAGATGATGGCTGAGTTACAGTATCGAATTCTCAGCTTGGCATCAGGCAATCCTACCCGCTAACGAGAGTCACTTACGCTTACACTAAAAATTACTTCAAGGGATGACAGCCGCCGCTCGTGTAGCGTTGATCAGGGGCTGCAGTATCCTATGGTTTGATCAAGTGACGTGAGAACTTTACTATTCAAGCTTTCCAAGAACCAACATAATCTTTTTTGCAGAAGGTTCTAGCCTAATCTGTATTGTGTAGGCAAATTTACTGATTGGGCTGCAAATTGGATGGCTCTAAATTAGATAAACTTAGCGATTGCGAAGTAACTGCAAAAGTAACTGATTACGAAAAGCAAATAAGTCAGAAAAACAAGTTAGAAATAAACAAACCGCGGCTGGTCTCAATATAAATCTGTCTGTAAGCGGGTTTAACGTTAAACCTAGATATTAACCAGTTGGTGACCGTTGCTGACGCCCCGGCATCCCCAGTTTCTTTTAGGCTACTGGAGCTAAACAAAACGAGAGAGGGAGGTCGTCCATCGGTCAATTGAGCGGGAGACTATGATTCAAAGCTTGGGCCTGATTCGAGTCCCCATTGATGCTTTAGGAAATGCTTATACATCGTTTCTTTGAGCATCATTTGTTCGTAGAGCTTAACTAAGAAGTCTTGAGCTTGCTCTCGACTCATACGGTTGACTTGGGTTTCAAACGATTGGAGGTTAAATTGCTGCTCCAACGTTAATTTGCCAGATTCAAACATAAAGCACACTCCTTAAAAGAGCTAATTCTGCACTAGGGAGATTATCTGCCCAAGCTAAATTCATATTGGCTTTAAGTCTAGGGTGCTGGGTGGATCGAACCAGCGGTAGCCTTAAAGTCGAACTATCTGGGACAGAACGACGTGTAAACTTCCCAAAAATGGAAACTACACGTTCAAGCAAGATAGGTAGAACATTCCCTGATTTAAGGGATAAATCGAGAATGAGTTCATAAAAGATAACAACATTCTGAGCTTTCCCTGTACATCTCAAGACGTAACAACCGGGGGATAAGGTTTCCACCTATATGGAGAATTCAACGCGGAAGTGGATGATTCCGTATTGAATTACAGAAGTTTTAGCAATCTGTAATTTACAAAAATGCTCAATTCGAACATATTTAGGTTTTTCGTCTAAAACTTTGATGAACTTCAAAAAAGCTAATCAGTCGTATTTGAGGTGGCATTCAGCCGGATCAGTCTGTTAGTTTGAAGGCTTGAATGATGGGCTTGTGGTGCTACTTGTGCCCAAATTGGTATTTACTTATGGCTCAAGTAAAGTGATGTATCTCAACGAGTTGCCGATAAGGCGTTGACTTCGATCCTTGTAGGGAAAGCATTTTGAGCCAGTAAGACAGTTTTGCTAAAGTCAAAGAATGGGCAGAGAGCAGCTCAACAAATTGATTAATAAAACTTAATCTACCAAACAAAAAAGCTAATAGATTGGCTGGAAAACTGAGGAGAAACACAATAGAAATACGGATTTTTATATCAAGATTGATACCAAGAATACGGTTTCTCAACGTGCTTTTAAGTTCAAGTCAAATCCTTCCCGCCGACTGCGCAGGTCGTAATACAGTACCGCTTTCAGCGACTGCCAAAACGGCATAACCAAAATGCTTCCCCCAATACTCAAAATTAAGCTCAGGCTGTATATCGACCAGTAAGTCGGTGTGTTTTGCTCAATTTGGGTTAAGAAAATGGAAGGAATGTAGTTAGTCAACATCAAAATCGGCAGCGTCATGATGAAGGCCACAATCACTAATCCCTGAACCCGCAAGACAGAGCCCGCCGTTAACTGCCAACTGCGGCTAATACTTTTATCGGCGCTGATTTGATCTTCTAGCGCTAAGGGTAACTCGGGTAAAAACAGCCGCGAGAGCAACCAGACAAAGCCAAACAGAAATCCTGCGATGATTAATACGCCAGCCAGTATGCCAATGATCAAACCAACGGTTTGTTCATTCCCGAAGGCGGCCAAGATGAACGAAATGCTGAAGATAAATAAGAACATAACGATCGTGGCTGCGATCGCAAATGCAATATAAGCCGCCAGTAAGATCAGTCCGACTAAGAGCGCTAGCCCCAAAAACGACCAGAGCCGCTGATTAATATAGCGACGAGCCGTAGATAAGCTTTCCGGCTGATAAATCAGCTCCTGATAGGCCAGCCGGGAAATTAGGGCCGCATGAGCAAAATATTTTGCCCAGCCATAAATGGGCACCAGCAGCCAGAGATAGGCCTGAGCTGACAGGCTGAGGTAGGTTTTCCAATGCGCTCCATAGAGGCGGAATCCCGCACTGGCGATGTTTCCAATGCGCAATAGGCTAGCTGACAACATCTCTTTCACATTATGTGCGATCGCTATACAGGCATTTTGTGGCAAACAGAGCCTGACGGAAAATGTTTGCCACAAAAATTAGTTAGTTCTGTCGTTAGCTTCCTCGTTCTTGGGCCATTGCCATCAAAATCGTGTGAGCACTTTGCTCCGGGCAGCTTTTATTGGGCTGACGCTGCACATAGCGACCATCGGGCTGTAAATCCCAGGCTTGACGATTATCGGCCAGTAGAATGCCCAGAATTTCCTGGAGATCTTTGGCGATGTCTGGGTCTTCAATCGGAACGATGGCTTCCACTCGCCGATCGAGATTGCGCGGCATCCAGTCGGCGCTCCCGATAAACACCTGCTCCTCACCGTTGTTATGGAAGTAGAAAATCCGGGAGTGCTCTAAGTAGCGCCCCACAATGCTAATCACGCGAATATTGTCGCTAATGCCTTCTAAACCGGGCCGCAGGCAGCAAATACCGCGCACGATTAGGTCAATCTGGACGCCAGCTTGGGAAGCTTCATACAGGGTGGCAATCATTTCCGGATCAACCAAGGCATTCATCTTGGCGACGATACGGCCATGATGTCCGGCTTTGGCCTGTTCGATCTCCCGCCGGATCAGCCCCAGCATTTGCTGGCGCAGGTTAACGGGCGCAATCAGCAACTTGCGATAGGACTGCTGACGAGAATATCCGGTTAGGTAATTAAATAGATCGGTCAGGTCTGCGCCGAGTTCATCGCGGCAGCTCAGCAAGCCCAAGTCGGTATAGAGGCGGGCTGTTTTGGGGTTGTAATTCCCCGTACCAATGTGGATATAGCGACGCATGGTTTTACCCTCTCGGCGCACGACCAGCGCGGTTTTGGTGTGAGTTTTGAGGCCAACCAGACCGTAAACGACGTGTACGCCTGATTTTTCTAGGGTTCTGGCCCAGAGAATATTGTTCTCTTCGTCAAAGCGGGCCTTTAGCTCCACGAGTACTGCGACCTGCTTGCCGTTTTCGGCTGCTGATACGAGAGCTTTCACAATGGGCGAGTCTCCAGATGTCCGATACAACGTCATCTTGATCGCCAGCACATTCGGATCGTGGGCAGCAGTGGTAATAAAGCGCTCCACCGATGCCGTAAACGAATCATAGGGATGATGAACCAGCAAATCGCGCTTCCGCAAAATGGCAAACAAGTCTTGACCGTCTTCACTGTCACTGTCGCCACCATTGGCTAACCGCCGCAGACGAAGCGGGACAACGGGGGAATAGTCTGGATCTTTGAGCTGGGGCAGGGGCAATCCCATAAAAGACATCAGATCGCCGAGTCCCAGCAGCCCATCGACATCGTAGACATCGTTTTCCTCTAGCCCCATTTCACGCATTAGGGTTTGGCGAATATCCGGGGGCGTTACCGTTTGGATTTCCATACGGACGCTGGAACCACCGAGTCGCCGCTTGCGCAGCTCTTTTTCAATGGCTAGCATCAAGTCATCAGCTTCGTCTTCCTCGACTTCTAAATCAGCGTTGCGGGTAATCCGAAATGGGTAGTATTCCTGGATGTTCATGCCAGGGAAGAGAAACCCTAAGTTATGGGCAATTACCTGCTCTAGGGGTACTCCTGTCCAGCAGGAAGGCTGTCCGTCATCTTCGTGGAGCCGTAGATGTTCAGGCAGGGCGATAAAGCGGGGCAGAACTTTGGGGACTTTGACGCGGGCGAAATGCTCTTCTTCAGTTTCTTCATCCTTGACGACAACGGCTAGGTTGAGGCTGAGATTTGAAATGTAAGGAAACGGGTGGCCCGGATCGACGGCCAGCGGGGTCAGAACCGGAAAGATTTGTTCTTCGAAGTACTGCTGTAAATAAATGCGCTGTTCCTGGTTGAGGTCAACGTATTCGATCAGGTGAATACCGTGCTCGGCCAGTAGGGGACGCAGTACCTGATGGAAATGCTGGTGCTGGGTGGTAACGAGGGGACGTAAGCGATCGCAAATATCATCCAATTGCTGTTGCGGGGTGCGACCATCGGGCGTGAGTTTGGAAACGGCGGCGTCAACCTGCTGTTTGAGGCCAGCGACCCGCACCATGAAAAACTCGTCTAGGTTGGAACTGAAGATGGCCATGAACTTAAGTCGTTCAATCAACGGTGTGCGATCGTCGCAACCCTCATGCAGAACTCGAGCATTGAACTCAATCCAGCTCAGTTCGCGATTGAAATAGTATTCAGGCTGGCGCAACTGTTGAACTTCAGCAACCGGATCTTTCGTTTTTGTCATGGTGTATCACTGACCTTAAGAAATCCCTCTGCGCAGTCCTTCATATAAGTCTGGTTGGAAACCTGTAATTTATTTCTGTGAAGCGTTTGCGGAGCAAACGTTTCACAGAAATAAACTGGGTTCTTAATACCCAGACTTGATATTAACGCTACGCGCATATGACCATATCAGATGTTGTCAAAGAGCAGATTAACAAATGCTGGATTTAGCACATCTATCCCAGGAATGTTAAAAGACCTCATCTTCGATACCGACCCACCATTCACCCAAATTCATCACGTCCTGGTGGATATCGGCTAAGGCTTTAGCATATTCGTCGGCAGTGAGTTCTGCACGCTGTTCCTGTAATTTTTGGATTCGCAGTTGGGCCAGTAACCAAGGCTTGCTAATGCCATCGGTGGTCTGAATGTAGTGGCTGAGTTCTTCGCTATTCATTTAGATAAGGTAAAAAGAAAAGGTAAACGATTATTTGGATAAGATAGAAGGATGTTTGTGATGCGATCGCGCTCAAAATAGCTCAACCCTTAGTATTCCGCTGCCAGAATTTGAGCGGCAGTTAGCGCAAAGTTCGAAAATAACAGCGATTCTACAACTTGATCACCCTGGTAAATTTTCTCCTCGTAAAGGCCATCAATCCAGTTCAAACCCGTTACTTTTTGAGCCTTTGGATCGACAATCCAGTATTCGCTAATATGACGACCCGCATATTCTGTCCGCTTGTAGCGATAGTCACGGTTTTCCTGTTTAGGGCTAACGACTTCGACAACAAGCGCTGGGGGCGGCATATCGTGAGTGATTAGCCGTTGCGTTGCATCTTTTAGTGCCTCTGCTGATTCGTCAGAAAGCACGGTCAAATCAGGTTGCCGAGCTGTCGCTAGCTTACCGCTAACCGCGATTTGAATCTCTTGGGGTCCATTCCCCGCCGCTCTGCGGCGTAAGATCTAAGAATGAGTGAGTACATCCACAAGAGTCATAACGTAACAGTTTTGCTATACCACTTAGTGTTTCCAGCAAAGTATCGACGGGTTGTGTTTGATGAGCAAGTAGATGCGGTTCTGCGAGAGGTCTGCCTCGAAATCGAGAAACGCTACGAGGTGAAGTTTGTCGAAATTGGAGTGGACAAAGACCATGTCCATTTTCTAGTGCAGTCCGTGCCGACCTATAGTGTGACCAAACTGGTAACGATGCTGAAAAGTTTAACTGCACGAGAAGTCTTCAAACGATGCCCTCAAGTGAAGCAGAAACTTTGGGGAGGCGAGTTTTGGAGTGATGGATATTTTGCGAGTACAGTAGGCCGCCACGGGGATGAAGGAATGATCGCCAAATATGTTCAAGCCCAAGGCAAAGATTACCTCAAATTGCATCGGGATAATCAACTTGCTCTTTTTTGATTCTGATACCCCGTCCGCTTGCGGCGGGGTATTTCATTTTTCATGCTCAAATGCGTGTAGGAAACGCCAAGTTGAAGGAAATAGGCATACAGGAAAGAGGCGATGCGATCGTGAAGGTCGCTCTCGGGCGGCATGGCAATTAGCTCTCCCTCAACTAGTTCGTAGCGGGTATCAGTACCATCGTCAAAGTTAAGATAATCTTGCAGGGTCATGGGTGTTGCGATCGCCACGGCGCACCTTACCTACTCAACAGATCTATTCTAGCTGTGCAATATATTGCACTATGTCTATCCTGCAAGGGATATCCAATCCGTATATAAAAACCCAATGATTTTTTGTGGACGGCTGGCTTGGCCAGCCGTCCACAAAAAATCATTGGGTTTTAACCAAACTTTGGATGAATTTTTTAGCTTTCGTTTATTTAGTCAGCAAAAAAGGAGCCTCTTGCCGAATTCGGCAAGAGGCTCCTTTTTTCAGATCTTTTCTGTGGATTACACAGATTTCTCAGTAAGTGCCGTCAGAACCTTGTTAGAACGCTCAACAAAGGACTTCATGCCGTCGGCGTCAAAGCCTTTCTGAGCCATCAGGGCCAAATCGTAAACGTGCTGGCAGATCAGGTTAGCCATTTCGCTGGATGGTGAGTCACCGCTGCCCGTGATGATGCTACCCTGGCTGATCTTGAGCAGATTTTGGATCAGCGGGTGAGAGGTGTTGACCATCAGGATGTGCTCGTCGGGGAACTCAGCCGCTTCCTGGCTGTAGAGAGCAGTCATATCCCGTAGACGGCGCAGGGCTTCCGGCAACAGCACCATTGCAGGTGGTGCGCTGGCTCCATCGTCGGCTTTGAGCGCCTGAGTCTTGACGTTGAGCTTAGGCCGATTGAGCGCCTTTTCAAATAATTCCTTGATCTGGTCGCCCCGCGTCTTGTTGGTTGACGGATCGACGATTTCGTCGGTTTGATCCTGATCGATTAGCGTATCGTCAATTTCGGCATCGACGCGGGAGAATCGAACATCCGAATACTCGCGCTCCAAGAACGAGATGAAGTGAGTATCGATGAAGGAATCGAGATAGAGAACCTCTAAACCTTGGCTCTTGTGCAGCTCGACGTAGGTTGACTGAGCAACGGGGTCGTTGCAGTAGAACACTCGGTTTTCGTGCCGTTCCTTATTGCGCTCCAGGTACTCTTGCAGAGTGGTATAGGAGAATCCCTTGTTGTCGGTGACGGCATTAGCGGCATTACTGCCAGAAGACGCATCTTCCCAAACGTCGCCTTCGGCGGTTTGCACTTCCACCTTGGGCTGATCGTCGGCTTTAGTACCCAGATCGGCAGTGGTGCGATAGATCAGGATATCTTCAACCTGCTTCTTGAACTTGTCGTCGTTGATCGAGCCAAACTTGACGAAAGTACCCAAGTCTTGCCAGCAGCGGATGTACTGGGCGCGATCATCTCTGTATAGCTCCTTGAGCCGATCGCCCACTTTCTTAGCAATGTAGTCAGCAATGCGGCGGACGGTACGGTCTGCTTGCAGGAAGCTACGGGAAACGTTGAGCGGAATGTCGGAGCTATCGATGACGCCGCGTAGGGGCAGCAGGAAGCGGGGCACCACTTCTTCGCAGTTGTCACTGACGAAAACCTGATTGCAGAACAGCTTGATCTGACTTTGGGTGATATCGACATCTGGCTTCAGCTTGGGGAAGTAGAGAATACCGTTTACGACGAAGGGATAGTCGGTGTTGAGGTGAACCCAGAGCAGCGGATCTTCCTGGAAGGGATAGAGGTAGCGATAGAACTCTAGATAGTCTTCATCGGTGAGTTCGCTGGGGGACTTGCGCCAGATTGCTTCGTGCTTGTTGACGACTTCGCCATCGAGCTTGATGGGCACGGGCATGAAGTCGCAGTAGGTAGTAATGAGCTGGCGAATACGAGCAGGCTCCAGATACTCTGCCTCGTCATCCATCAGCGTCAGAGTAATAGACGTGCCGCGCGAAGTGCGATCGCTATCGGTCAAGGTAAATTCTGTCGAACCGTCGCATGACCAGTGAACAGCTTGGGCATCTTTGCGGTAAGACCGGGTATCGATTTCGACTTTGCTAGCCACCATGAAGGAGGAGTAGAAGCCAAGGCCGAAGTGACCAATGATATTCTCGTTGCTGTTGTCCTTATATTTTTGAATGAATTCTTCAGCGCTGGAGAAAGCAACTTGGTTAATGTAGCGCTTGACTTCATCCGCTGTCATACCAATCCCATTGTCCGTAACGGTTAGGGTTTTGGCATCTTTATCGATGGTAATTTCGATTTCCGGATCATCGAGTTCGCCTTCAAATTCATCGCTGTAGGACACCATCTTCAGCTTGCTGATGGCGTCAACGGCGTTGGAAATGAGTTCCCGCAGAAAAATTTCGTGGTCGGAATAGAGCCACTTTTTAATAATCGGGAAAATATTCTCAGTATGGATACTGATGTTGCCCTGCTCTAGAACTGTGGTCATAGGAGTCAACGATTTTTAATTACAAAATCTAGTACAAAACCCAAACGAAACTCGGTTAGTTTGGCTGAATGAATTCGCGATTCTCTTGCAATTTTCTTCTCTTGCAATTTTCTAAAGAGATGGCAAAAGCGATCGCACATCCAAAAATCTACGAATGTCTCAATCCCGATAGCAATGGTGCGTTACGGCTACGCCTAACACACCCTACAGGATCTCCGGCTGTGATTCACAATCATGGTCATCGTATGCTGCTTTGTTTTGCATCGTAGATCGGAATACTCCGTTTAATAGGGTTCGGATCTCCCTACTCATTTCGTTTCTCGTTGGTGGACTTACACCTTGCACTAAAACTCGAAGAGGGTATTTCGCTGCCGCGATGCGGCGGCGAAATACCCCTTCTGGGTTCTTGGTTTACAAGGTGCAAGATGTGAGTAGAGCTTTGGGTAGTGTGGGTATCGGAGCAAGGGAGCAGCGGAGCCTTGAGGCGCAAATTTAGGCGCGGACAGAAGCGGTTTCATCCATCCAGGTGAGGCAGCGCTGCATTTCTTGGCGCATGGTTTCCGCATCGGCATGGAAGCGGCGACCGTGACCGGGCAGCACCCACTCAAAGTCGTACTGAGCCAGTTTGGTCATAGAGCGAACCAGTTCCGGCCAGGAATACCAGCAGTGGCGACGAAAGGCATAGAGCTGCCCCAGATAGTCTGACCAGGCAAGATGATCGCCTGTGAAGAGGGCTCGCTGTTCATAGAGTAAGACGGTATGGCCTTTAGTATGGCCGGGGACAGGGATAATCAGCAGATCGTCGGCTAGCTGGATGGGATCGTGACCGCTGATCGGATGTTCGATATCGCGAGTTCCGGCTGTGATTTCATCGGTGTGCAAAATGCGATCGCACTTGAAATGGTCGTGAAACTTCTGGTGATCGGCGACATCGTCGCGGTGGGTGAGGTAGAGGTAACGGATGCCGCCTAGTTTTTCAATTTGCTTGACGAGCGGAGCGGCGAATCGGGGCGAATCGACCATCACGTTGCCGTCTGGACGGGTGATTAAATAGCTGGCGGCCCCAAAGGATTTTTCCGAATGGTAGCCACAGTGATAAACATTTTCCGTGATGGACAGGGGAAAGCTCTCTTGGGCGGCCTTGATATCGTGGGGCTTCTCGACGGTGCCAATAGAAGCGGTTGGGCACGCGAGTAATGCCTGGAGCGCTTCCTGCCGCTGTGTGGGGTTGGTGGGTTGATGATAAACCGCTGATTGACTGTCGGCGCGATGGAAGATGTCAGGAGCCATCCAGCGGCAGGTATCACAGTCAATACAGGTGGCATCGACGTAAAAATCGCCTGCGACGTTTTGCGATCGTCGCTGATCAATATGAGCCATGAGGATCACCATTGGGTTCTCCCTCCAGGCTAGCGAAATCCCGATGGTTTCAGCAGCAGTTGTGGTTTGGCGCGGGATTAGGAAATAGATTGCGGAAGTGCGATCGCACCTCTCTCAAATTTTTATGACGATATCCTTTATTACGATATCAATGGACACGACTGCACCGCAGGCTCAACGATCAGGGTATTACCTTGACGACCGAGGATGGTGACTTCGGTGCCGCGCGGTAGCGATCTCACATTACCACTACAAATTCCAAACCAGTAGGTGGCCTGGTAGCGGACTCGGCCTGGATGATTGGGGCTGATGGGTTGCTCAACATAGCCAGTCGTTTGGGCGGCTAAGCCTGGATAGGCTGGCAGCAGGGGCTGTACGGTTGGAGTGCGTTTCAGGAGATTTAGCATCTTCAATGCTCTCTAAGAAATTATGAAAGTTTGGTCAGAAACTCATAGTTTGTTATTGTGAAATGCTTGCTGAGCAAGCATTTCACAATAATCTGAGTCTTAGTAACTGCTGGGCAGTTGGCGACTCATGATAGAAATAGAGCGTAAAGTTTGCGATTAGGATTGGCCAGATTGCTGATGTAGTGGGGGGCGTAATAGTGAGTATTGTTAAATCTGCTTAAAACCCATGATTTATTTTTTGTGAGACGTTTGCTATGCAAACGTCTCACAAAAAATAAATCGGGTTCTCATACACAGACTTGATATATGTCAGCAATCTGGCTGATGTTACGGCAGTAGACTGCCTGGTTTGGTTACGACTGGTGAGATCTGGCTAGGCAGTGGAGGATGAAAGAGGCAGACTGTGGGGCAGATGATTGATTAGCCGCCGCCACCGCCACCGCTGGCACCACCACCACCACCACCACCGCCGCCTGAACCACCGCCGCCGCCACAGCTACCGCCACCGCCGCCAAATCCGCCGCCGAAGCCGCCACCATAGCTGCCGCCACTGTAGCTTTTGCTAGAGCGACTTCTAGAGATCGTTGGCCGCTGCGGAATATCTTGGTAATGAGTTGAGCGATAACTACAGGAACTACAGGCGTGGCCGACTTCTTTTTCGCCTTTCTGGCCCGTGGTAGGAAAGCGGATTACTCGACTTACGCGGCGGAGTGCTCGCTTGCCGCATCTGGGGCAGGAACGCTGAGTAAAAAAGAAGAAACAAGCGACGGCGGTGACAACGGCCATGATGCCCAACCATTGCAGAGCTAGCGTTAGCAGATTCTCCGGCGTAAAAACTGGGTTTTGAATAAGGGGAGGTGTTTCATTGGTGGGATTGGTGCGGTTTGCGATCGCAGTTTGTCCCTGCGAACTAGCGGTATCGGCAACATCATCAGCGATATCAAGAATGTTGCTAGGAAAGCGAACTTTGACTTCCAGAAATTCCCTGGGGGCAAGGGGTTGATTGGCAGTAAATGAAATACCCCGCCGCAAGCGGACGGGGTATCAGAATCAAAAAAGAGCAAGTTGATTATCCCGATGCAATTTGAGGTAATCTTTGCCTTGGGCTTGAACATATTTGGCGATCATTCCTTCATCCCCGTGGCGGCCTACTGTACTCGCAAAATATCCATCACTCCAAAACTCGCCTCCCCAAAGTTTCTGCTTCACTTGAGGGCATCGTTTGAAGACTTCTCGTGCAGTTAAACTTTTCAGCATCGTTACCAGTTTGGTCACACTATAGGTCGGCACGGACTGCACTAGAAAATGGACATGGTCTTTGTCCACTCCAATTTCGACAAACTTCACCTCGTAGCGTTTCTCGATTTCGAGGCAGACCTCTCGCAGAACCGCATCTACTTGCTCATCAAACACAACCCGTCGATACTTTGCTGGAAACACTAAGTGGTATAGCAAAACTGTTACGTTATGACTCTTGTGGATGTACTCACTCATTCTTAGATCTTACGCCGCAGAGCGGCGGGGAATGGACCCCAAGAGATTCAAACGTTTGAGGATCAATTTGCCGACTCGTGGCCGCAACGCCTGTACTCGTAAACTGGTTGACGTTGCCCACCAGTTCATCGGGTAAATGAACAGTCACTTTGCCCTGTTTAATCTCCGCGTTGCGTTCAGGGAAGAGGGCGCGCCAGTAAATCTGGTGGTTGGCTCCCCGCGTTTGTATGCCACCCACGACGCGATATTGAATTTTAAAGGTATGGGATTCGGGAGCATCTAAGTTGTGTCGCCAGCGAATCCAATACTGATCATCCTGAATGCCAGTCTGGGCAGGGAGCTGTTCTTCGCCTTCGTAGACGGCAACATCGGTAATCCAGTCAATATCATCGAGCGGGATATAGCGATAGCGCTGATTGGTGTGATCTGCTGTGAAGGTATATGTTTGCGTTTCGGTGATCACCATGTCACCGTTGGATTGAAGATTAATATCGACATTGATAGCGTCCCAGTAAAAGGGAGAGGCGGCTTGAGCAACCCCAATTCCTAAACTGAGTAAACAGGTACAGAGGCCGACGATGAGCCAGCGGCTAAATTTAAAGCGCCACGGGCGCTGGTGAAGCTTGAAGTTAATCATGATGATTCGGTTTAGGAACATGGATTTAATAAGGTGAAATCTTTGGGGTAGGGACACGGCAATGCCGTGTCCCTACGGATGGAATGATTGACAGGCTATTTGATTCACAGACCTTCGTTGACGTGAGGGTTGAGTCGGTGAATGCCCTCGATTAGCTTCAACTGTAGGCAAGACAAAGGTTAGGCAGAGCATAAGCCGCGTTATGAAACGGGTTATGAATGCGCTATGGCGTGATGTGACAGGATTGATCCGGGCAGACTGCTATCCCAGAACTTGTTATGCTGAAAGGCAAAATAACCCTTCTGGGTTTTGGTGCAAGATGTGAGTCAACGAAACTCTAGTTCTCTAGCCCGATGGCCGCTGACAACGAACTCTTTCAAGAAGCGCAGACCCAATGGAATCTGGAGAGGCTATACGCGGATCTTGCGATCGCAAAACAGGAAACGGCACCTCATAAGCAGCCGTCGCTCACGCAGATGGAGCAGGAGCTACTGCGGGGCTTACTGTGTCGCTATAGTCCGGCGGAAATTGCGGCGCAGCGGTTTACCGCACCCAAAACGGTGGAAGTCAGCCTGAGCAACACAATTTACCGCTACGTGGAGACGTTGACGCGGCGGGACGTGAACACACTGGAGAGCTGGCGTGACGTGGCGGATTGGCTGGCGGCAGTGGGCTATGAGTCGGCTCGGCTGGAAATTAACTGGTCACAGGTGCCGGATGTGCCTGTGTTCTACGGGCGGGAAGTGGAGTTGTCCCAGCTACAAACCTGGACGACAGAACCGGATGCAGCCTGTCGAATGGTGATCGTGCTGGGGCCAGGGGGCATCGGCAAAACCAGTCTGCTGGTAAAGCTGGTGGAGCAAATCCAGAGTCAGTTTGATTGTCTAATTTGGCAATCCCTGCGCCACGCGCCGCCGTTGGAGACAATGCTGCACCAGTGGCTAACCCAGCTTCCGGGTGCAGTCGATGGAGCTGAGGGCGATCTGCACGCACAGCTCTGCTACCTGACGGAGTATCTACGCAGTCACCGCTGTCTGATTGTGCTGGATAACCTAGACACAATTTTGCGCGAAGGGGACTTTGCGGGACATTACCGAGAAGGCTACGAGAACTACGGTGACTTGCTGCGACGGCTGGGTGAGGAGCAGCACCAGAGCTGTGTTCTAATCACTAGCCGAGAATCAACGAAAGAAATCGTCATGCTGGATGGGCCGACTCGGCCAGTGCGATCGCTGGATCTGCCTGGACTGGGAGATGCGGCAGAGGGCATTCTGCAAGAGGCGAATCTGTCGGACGAAAAGCAGTGGGGACAACTGATTCGCATTTATCGCGGTAATCCGCTGGTACTGAAAATTGTCGCGTCCAACATTCGCGAATTGTTTAGCGGCAGCGTCAGCGACTTTTTGAAACAGCGGATCACGCTGATCACCAGCGATGTCAGCTTTTTGATTGAGCAGCAGTTTAGACGGCTCTCGGCAGCGGAACAGGAACTGCTCTATGCGCTGGCGAAAATTCAGGAACCCGTCAATGTAGGACGATTGCAGGCGGAACTGGCACCGAATATTTTGCAGCCGCTGGGGTCGCTGGTGCGGCGATCGCTGGTGGAAAAAAGCGCGGCGGGGTTTACGCTGCGCCCGGTGGTGATGGAATATGTGTGCGATCGCATGTCTCGTGAGGCATCATCATGAGCTTCTGCATCAATCCCAAATGCCCAGATCGGCAGCAGCCCGATGAGTTAACGCAGTGTGCGGCCTGTGGAACGGAGTTAGTGATCTGCGATCGCTATCGTCTGATTCGTCCGCTGCGGGAACTGGACGATTGGCTGCCGACTGACATTTTTGAGGTAGCAGATGAGGTGGCAGATGGGGATGCGCTGAAGGTGCTGAAGGTGCTAAAGCAGCCGAAGCTGCGCTCCCTGTTTGAGCGCGAGGCGCAGACCTTGCAGCGACTCGATCATCCCGGTATTCCCCAGGTTGAGCCGGATGGCTATTTCACGGTTACGACATCCGATGGGCAATTGCTGACCTGCTTAGTGATGGAAAAGATCGAGGGGCTGACGCTGGAGCAGTGGCTGGCCAAGCATGGTGCGGTTGCCCCACAGCAAGCTCAGGTATGGTTGCGGCAGGCGTGCGAAATTTTAGGACTGGTGCATCAGACGGAACTGTTTCACCGAGATATTAAGCTCTCTAACCTGATGCTGCGCCCCAACGGACAGTTGGCTCTGATTGACTTTGGCACCGTTCGCCAGATGTCGAATACTTATCTGGCCAAAATTGGCGGCCAGCGCGATGTCACTAGCATCGTGTCGCCGGGTTATACGCCCTTGGAGCAAATCAACGGAAAAGCGGTGCCCCAGTCGGACTTTTATGCGCTGGGCCGTTCACTGGTGCATCTGCTGACGGGGCAGCATCCGGTAGATTTGGAAACTGACGACGCAACGGGAGCCTTGATCTGGCGCGATTCTGCCCCTCAGGTCGATCGCTGGTTTGCTGAGCTGGTTGATGATTTGATGGCTCCTTTTCCGGGACAGCGCCCGCTCAATGCTCAGGAAATTTTGCGACGGCTGGATACGAAACCCGTGAAGCCTGGTCAGAGTGCAGATCAGGTCTGGATGTGGCTGCTCATGAGTCTCAATATTGCACTGTTGCTAGTTCATGGTGTGTTGTTTGTGCGCTGGGTGCAGCAGCGAGAAGCGCGATCGCACCTGCCAACCGAACAAAGCAACGTCGCAAACTTTCAGGTTTGTAGGGACGATAGATGGCGTTCATGATCTAATTGAGAAATACGGTACTGCCGCCATGCATCGCCCCTACGGCGTGGCCAATAACATTTGGGTTTCTGCCGCTGCCGTTCGCATGGCGTCTTCGGGGGTAGCCTCTCCGACCAAGACCTGCCAAAGATGGGTCTGCAAAATGCGGGATGCCTCGTCATATTGGGGAATTTGGGGCCGAAAGACGGAATGGTTTTCCAGCAACTCCAACACCTCAGGAAAGAACGGATATTGCGCCACAATCTCCGGATCGGTGTAAAGCGCAGAACGACTGGGTAAATAGGCCGAATTGAGCACAAACTGTCGCTGCGCGGCGGCACTGGTGAAAAATGCGATCGCACGTTTGGCGGCCTCTGGGTGGGCTGCATTTTGGGCAATGCCAAATCCCCAGCCGCCGCGACAGGCGTGTGGGCTTTGATTCGATGCAGCCACGACGGAGGTTAACCCGACTTGCCCTTGGAGCGGTGAATCACTCTGACTGGCTTGTTTCCATAGATAAGGCCAGTTTCGGACCAACAGACTCTGGCCATCCAAAAACTGATTAAACGATTCTGTTTCGCTATAGCTGGTGACAAGCTGGGGAGAAATGCCCTGGCGAATGGTGTCGGCTAGGAAAGTGGCAGCTGCGATCGCGGCTGGCTGATCGAGTCCCACTTGCTTCGTATCGGAGTCAATCCAAAATCCGCCGTGTCCCGCCAAGACTTCTACAAAATTGGCGATCAGTCCTTCATACTCGCGTCCCTGCCAGAGGTAGCCCCACGGGGTTGCCCCCTGCACCTGTACCTGTTGGGACTGGGCGATCAGCTCGGCAAAGGTCTGGGCTGGCTCCACGTCTAGTTCTGCCATCAGCGCTTGATTGTAGAACAGTAGCCCCAAATCAGCCCGAAACGGCATCCGGTACAAATCGCCTTGATAGCGCCCTGCGGCCAATTCGCTCGGCAGAAATGCTGCTAATTCCTCGGTTGGCAGTACGCCTGATAGCTCTTGCAGCCACCCTTCACTGGCAAACCAGGGCAGCCACACCACATCCATATACACCAGATCATGCTGGGGATTGCCGCTACTCAGATCGGCGGTATAGATAGCTTTAACTTGGTCGGTACTGTAGGTGCCTTCGACTAACTGCAGCCGAATATCAGGATTTTGCGCTTCAAATTCTGTAATCAGGGGTCGCCACGCCACCGATTCATCCAGCGGCACCACAAAGGAGAGTACTGTTGGGCTAATCTGGGGCCACTGAATCCACCACACCGCTAGTCCCAGCAGTTGCACCAGGAGTAATCCTCCTAGAAATGCGATCGCAAACTGACTTGGAACTTTGGAAAACTGAAGACGCATGAATAGAAATGTGGGGCTAAGGTAGGCATCGCCCACCCTACAAAATATCACCCCGCAAAGCTAGTACTCTGTAGATTAAGTTTTGATGGTTGATGTGCCGCGCGGCACATCAACCATCAAAACCCATTAAAACAAAGTTGACAGACTACTAGTTAGTCTTCTGGTAGAACCCACTGGGTGGGTTGAGATAAGCGCTCCATGGCTTTGCGGCGAACAGCTTCGTCAGCCATGGCAATCATGTCATCTAATGAGGTTTCTTTAATAAATTGTGATACCTGTGGTACGTATTCGCGGTTCGGGCACTCGTCGCCTAGAACACATCCATTCACACAGGCTTCTGCGCAGTTAATCTCCATGCTGATTCTCCTCTGCTAAGATTCCTGGCTTGATCAAGGGTGGCACCCCCGACTCAATTCGTGCAATCCGCTGGTTTGATAAACCGATCTGATTGCTGGCCAAGTTGATGATTATGAACCTTTTTTATCTTAATCGATGACAGAAATCCGGCCATGACCCGTTCTAGGCAAATGCGTTAGTGCCTCAAAACCCGCTAAAACAACGTTGACCAACCACTAGAGGAAACAACCCAAAAACCTGCTCTATTGTCTATTACACAAAAACAGGGGTATGCCAGTGTTTGTGAACTGGTGTTTGTAAACTGGTGTTTATGAACTAGATTGATGGCTGCTACGCGCGTTCAGCGGTTGGTGAACTGGCAAGCCGCTGAGCAAGATAGCCCGTGCCGCGAATTGTAATAATGAGTTCTGGATTACTGGGGTCTTCCTCTAGTTTGGCGCGGAGGCGAGTGATATAAACATCCACCACGCGCAAATCAGAGCGCCGCTTGGATGCGTATCCCCAAACCTGTTCCAAGATATGAGTGCGGGAAACAGGTTCACCAGAATGTTGAAACAGCAGCTCCAATAAGTTGTACTCGGTTTGAGTTAGCCGAATACGCTGCTGAGCTTTGTAGACCTGCTGCGTATTGGTATCAATTTCGATATTGCTGACTCGGATGACGCCGGGATTGGGTGGGCCGAGTCGGTCGGTTTTCTTGAACCGTCGCAAGATGGAGTAGATACGTGCCTCTAACTCTTTAGGGGAGAAGGGTTTGGCCAAATAGTCATCGGCACCAATCTTTAAACCTGTGATTCGGTCGCCAACGTCTCCTAGGGCCGTCAGCATGATGATGGGAACGTCGGACTCTTGCCGGATTTCCTGGCATACCCGATAGCCGTCCACCTTCGGCATCATTACATCTAGAACAACTAAATCCGGAGCTTCTTGCTCAAACTTTTCGAGTGCTTCTTGGCCGTCGGCGGCGGTGATAACGTCGTAGCCAACCATGCCGAGCCGGGTCGTGAGGATACGACGAACTGCGGCCTCATCATCAACCACCAGAATTTTGTCTGTCTGATCTACCAAAGTGCTGCCTCTTTGCGATCGCCGGTTCTCTATGTGGAATATGGGTCAATCTGTTAGTGCTGCTGATGTAATTGATTCGGGTTAAGGGCTTGCCTAAAGGCGGCCCTGCGCGCGTGGTGCGGCGAGCTGATTGACCAAAGCCGACGCATTATACCTCAAGCATATTTATCTGAAAACAATTGTTATCAGCTTGTTATCAATCATAACGAACTTATGCCGAAGTTGAAAGAGTTTTACGAGAGTCTTAACTAAAGCATTGATTGGTAAAAAATATGCGAAGGGTTGATTTTTATAGAGATTCGGGGATTCAAAGGAGTGCGATCGCGTTGCTTTAATGAAATTTCACCTTGATTATGTGATGAATCATGTCAAAACAGTTCGTAGGGTAATCGCTCGACTGATATTATCTCACCTAAGCTGTGCAGTAATTTTTTGCATTCACCGATCCCTGACGTAAGCGAATGAGATGCCTAACCCGTTTCTCGGTGTCAGAATTCCCCAGGACTTAAGCGATGCGATCGCAGCTCGCATACAGGAAACCGGGCAATCCCGTTCTGAGATTGTGATTGAAGCACTCCGACTCTATTTGGGCATAGCCCCAGAGCAAGCGCGGTTAGACAGCGTGGAAGAACGGTTGTCTGCTGTTGAGTTGGAGTTGGGTTTGGGTCATTCTGTATCCCCCCATTCAGCTCCACCCCATCTGCCGCCGAATAAACCAGAGGGTAATGAAAACCACAATGCGTAGGCTCTTAGTCCTATTTTGCGATCGCTGCTGATTCGAGATTCAGCAAATCAGTGGAAGATTGACGATCGACCGTTAGGCGGGGAGCAAAGGAGTATACTGAGAAGCATGAGTAACCATTCGTTAATCACCCGTTAACGGTGTCTTGTTCTCAGTAACCATATTTTCAGCCCCCGCAGTCATATGGCCTCTTCTTCTCCTTCCATCGAATTTTTTGACAATGTGCCTGAAGAGCTCAGTGGCATCAGTCTGCGCCGAAACCGAAGCACTGGCGTTCGTGTAGCTGTGATGATGTTTGAGCAGTTGGCCTCGTTGGAGCGCTTTAACAGCTTTACCAAGCGGTTTTCGAAAACGATGCGGCTGACGGATGAAGAAGGGGAAATTAATGTAGAGCCTTCGGGGATGCAGTTTATTTTTGGTGGGCCGGAGGGTGATGAGCTTCAGCGAGTTGAGTGCAAAATCGAGATTGACCGCGATGATCACTGGGAGCGGTTGATGCGGTTTATGCACCGCTATGCTGAGGCCAATGGGATGGCCTATGGAGAGGATTTGTAACGAAGGTTGCTGGGGTGGCCTAGTCCCCTCAGGCTCTCCCGATGGTACGTTCCGCCGCCTCAGGCCCCCACGGATCAGGTGATCGGTGGGGGTTGTTCGATCGCTTTGCTAGGGTGGGCGTTTCGCCCAGTTGGTCTAGAGTTTGCGATTAAATTTAGCTTGGAGGTCTTGCAGGCTCGTCTGTGACTGCTGCTTAGACTGCTTTCCGCCCGACTTCTTCTTCCCCGACGGTCGAGGAGTGGACGACTGCCCTGCATCTTGCGATCGCATTGACAGGCTAATCCGGCTCAGCTTTTCGTTGACTTCCAGTACGCGCACTTTCACCACCTGACCCACTTTGACGATGTCATTGGGATCTTTAACAAAGCGGTCAGCGAGTTGGGAAATATGCACCAGGCCATCTTGGTGAACGCCGATGTCCACGAATGCGCCAAAGTTAGCCACGTTGGTCACGACGCCTTCTAGCTCCATACCCGGCTTCAGGTCAGACATTTCGGTGATATTGGCATCAAACGTGGCGTAGGTAAACTGCTCACGCGGATCGCGTCCGGGCTTTTCCAGTTCCGCCAGGATATCGCGCAGCGTCGGTTCGCCTACGGTGTCGGTGACGTATTGCTTCAGGTTGATTTTCTGAAGACGATCGCGGTGTTTGGAGATTTCAGTCAGTGGCAGTGCCAGATCCGTTGCGATCGCTTGCACCACGTTGTAGCTTTCAGGATGCACAGCGGTGTTGTCGAGGGGATTTTCGCCATCGCGAATCCGCAGGAATCCGGCAGACTGTTCGAAGGCTTTTGGCCCCAGCTTGGCTACTTTCAGCAACTGCTTGCGGTTTTTAAACGCGCCGTTTTCGTTACGGTAAGCGACGATGTTATTCGCCACAGTGGACGACAGGCCGGACACAGACGTGAGCAGTTCCTTCGATGCGGTGTTGAGGTCAACCCCCACATAGTTGACGCAGCTTTCGACTGTTTCTTCGAGCTTTTTCTTCAGCAGCTTTTGATCCACGTCGTGCTGATACTGGCCGACGCCGATGGATTTGGGGTCAATTTTGACCAGTTCCGCCAAGGGATCTTGCAAGCGGCGGGCAATGCTGATGGCACCCCGCACGGTGATGTCAAGATCAGGGAATTCTGCGATCGCAACTTTACTAGCGGAGTAAACCGACGCGCCGGACTCATTTACCATCACTTTGATGGGCGGATTGTCGAGCGTTTTCAGTAACTCACTGACAAAGGCATCGGTTTCACGGCCAGCCGTGCCGTTGCCGATGGCGATCAGGCCGATGTTGTGCGTCTGAATAAACTGTTTCAGCGTTTTGGCTGCCTGCTCTTTCTGCGCGTTGGAACCGTGCGGAAAAATCGCCTGATATTCCAAAAACTTGCCCGTTTCGTCCACTGCGGCCACTTTGCAGCCCGTGCGGAAACCGGGGTCGATGCCCAGCGTTGGCTTCATGCCTGCCGGTGGCGCAAGCAGCAGATTGCGCAAATTCGCCTCAAAAGTTTCAATTGACTCGTCGTCAGCCCAGGCTTTCTTCTCGGCAGTCACTTCGCTGGTGAGGGAGTTTTTCATCAAGCGATTTAGGGCATCCTGCACCATCGCTCGATAGAAACCGCGCAGCGCTTTGTCCCTGGTGCGAATCGTTTCCGATTCCAGGTAATCCATCACCTCGGCTTCATCAAACGCCAGATCGAGCTTCAGCACGCCTTCTTTCTCACCCCGCAGCAGCGCCAGCACGTTATGGGGCGCAATCGTTTTGACGGGGTTTTGGAACTGGCGGTACATCTCATACTTGGTCGTGCCCTCGGGATAGTCGGCCTTGATGCGCGACTCGAATTGGCCCTGATTCAGCAGATAGTGGCGCACGTAGGCACGCAAATCGGCTCGTTCGGCCACCGCTTCCGCCAAAATATCCGATGCACCCTGTAGGGCAGCGGCGGCATCCGGCACGTTTTTTTCGGGATCAACATACTTGGCCGCTTCTGCCTCAAGATTAACCTGGGCAACCTGGGGCTGATTCTGTGCTTCGATCCAATCCGCTAGCGGTTCCAAGCCCCGCTCTTTCGCGATCGTGGCACGGGTGCGGCGCTTCGGCTTATAGGGTAAGTACAGATCTTCTAGCTCGGTTTTCTGCTGGCAGGCTTCAATCTGAGCCTTCAGCTCATCGGTCAGCTTGCCCTGCTCGGCAATGGATTTGAGAATTGTCTGCCGCCGATCTTCCAGCTCCGTCAGATACGCATAGCGATCGGCCAAGTCTCGCAGTTGGGTCTCGTCCATTTCCCCCGTGCGCTCTTTCCGGTAACGAGCGATGAAGGGAACGGTTGCGCCTTCGGCAAACAAAGCCAGGGCATTTTCTATCTGCTGGGGACGCAGAGACAGTTCAGTCGCGAGCTGTTGGACAAATTGCACAGATTGGGACATGGCCAAATCAGGTTAAACCAAATCGAGTTGCCTGGATCATTTTAGACGCTGACAGGAGTTTGCTAGGATAATTCAGCTCCAGCATTTTATTAGATGGTAGTGTTTTGAAACCCAAAACAGTAGAAGCGCGATCGCACTTACCGATTATTGGCTGGCGAGAATGGTTGGCGCTGCCGGATCTTGGAATTGCTGCAATCAAGGTCAAAATTGACACAGGTGCTCGTTCTTCTGCGCTACATGCGTTTGATATTCATTCGTTTGAGCAAGATGGGCAAACTATATTGCGGTTCAAAATCCATCCCTTCCAGCGCAACACGCAGCAAACCATCGTAGCTGAAGCGCCTTTGCTGGATCAGCGCGAGGTGCGGAACTCCGGTGGACATGCCGAACTGCGACCCGTCATCTCAACCACTGTGCAAACTCGCAACCAGCAGTGGCCCATCGAACTCACCTTGACGAATCGCGATGTCATGGGATTCCGTATGCTGCTGGGCCGGCAAGCCGTGCGCGATCGCTTTTTAGTGGATGCGGGAGCGTCCTATCTTCAGGGCCATGCACCAAAGGTGGAGCAGAGGAGCCTGGAGTAAGGGATAGGTGTGTGAAGGGCTGGGTGGCTGTAAAGAGCTGTAAAGGCTGCAAAGGGCGATACTGTAGGGTGTGTTGAGCAAAGCGAAACGCACCGCACTCAACGCTTAATGATCTGAACGGAAACGTTTCCTTCAGCGGATTTGCTGTTAGCTGACAGATATATCTAAATTTACTTATTCAATTTCACAGATGAAAATTGCGATTTTATCTCAGGATGCCCAGCTCTACTCAACTCGGCGGCTCAAGGAAGCTGGCGAGGAACGGGGTCATGATGTGCAGGTGATTGATTATTTGCGCTGCTATATGAACATCACCTCTCATAAGCCGCTGGTGATCTATCAGGGGAAGCCGCTGGAGGGCATTGATGCCGTAATTCCTCGGATTGGGGCGTCTAAGACGTTCTATGGCACCGCAGTAGTGCGGCAGTTTGAGGTGATGGGTGTTTTTACCACGAATGAGTCCCAGGCCATTTCGCGATCGCGGGATAAGTTGCGCTGTTTACAAATTTTGGCGCGTAAGGGCATCGGCCTACCTGTGACGGGGTTTGCCCATTCCACCAAAGATATTGATGGCCTGATCGACATCGTGGGCGGTGCGCCGATGGTGATTAAGCTACTGGAAGGGACGCAGGGCATTGGCGTAGTGCTGGCAGAAACGACTCAGGCGGCTACGTCGGTGATTGAGGCATTTCGCGGGATGGATGCCAATATTTTGGTGCAGGAATACATTAAGGAGGCGGGCGGCATGGATATCCGCTGCTTCGTGATTGGCGACAAAGTAATTGCCTCCATGAAGCGGCAGGGGGCACCGGGCGAGTTTCGCTCTAATCTGCATCGGGGCGGGTCAGCGTCTAAGATCAAGCTGACGCCGGAGGAGCGCAGCACCGCTGTTCGAGCCGCTAAAGCAATGGGACTGCGGATTGCTGGGGTCGATATTCTGCGTTCCAATCATGGCCCCGTCGTGATGGAGGTAAACTCTTCACCGGGACTGGAGGGAATTGAAAAGGCCACCAGTGTAGATGTGGCTGGTAAGATTATCGAATTTCTTGAGAAGAATGCGGCCAGTGGGACAAATAAGGATCGCGTTCCTTACTAAATTGTCCTCGACAGTTAATGATTGTTTTGATTATCTGTGAAGAGCTTGCTATGCGAGCCTTTCACAGATGATCGTTCCGGAAATAATGTCTGATATTGCTCCAACTCACTTAGAACCGATTCTGACCATCAGCGGCACAACCGTTTTGCCCGGAAAAAAGCAGCGGTTGGAAATTCCGATTGCTCGCCTGCCGACCCAAACCATGCTGTCTCTACCCGTGACGGTGGTTACAGGGCTACGACCTGGCCCACGACTGTGGCTGAGTGCCGCCATTCACGGTGACGAACTGAACGGAGTAGATATTATCCGGCGGGTGCTGGGCAAAATCGCTCCTGGCTACCTAAACGGCACAGTTATTGCCGCGCCCATCGTCAACGTATTTGGCTTTATCGAGCAGTCACGCTATTTGCCTGACCGCCGCGATCTAAATCGTTCCTTTCCCGGCTCACCACGAGGATCACTCGCAGCCCGACTAGCTCATCTGTTTATGAAAGAAGTGGTCAGCCAGTGTACCCACGGCATTGACCTGCACACGGCGGCCTATCACCGCACCAATTTGCCGCAAATTCGGGCTGATCTGCGCGAGGAGCAGACCCGAAAATGCGCGATCGCATTTGGTGCCCCCCTGATTATGCAATCAGCCACGCGCGACGGTTCACTGCGGCAAGCAGCGGCCCAGCGCAAGATTCCCGTCCTGCTGTATGAAGCTGGGGAAGCGCTGCGGTTTGATGACGATGCGATCGCAGTTGGCGTCACGGGCATTATGCGCGTGATGAAAGCGCTGAACATGTACGAGTCTGAGGTAGAACTGAGCACTAATCCCCCCGTAGCAGTGGACAAAAGCCAGTGGGTACGCGCTTCCCACAGCGGCATTCTGCACCTGACGGTGAATCTGGGCGACTGGGTGGGCAAACGGCAGCAAATCGCGCTGATCAGCGATGCCTTTGGCGACAAAACCTTTGAGGTGCTGGCCCCCACCGATGGTATTGTGATCGGCTGCACTCGCAACCCACTGGTGAATCAAGGTGACGGCATCGTCAATCTTGCGATCGCGCATCGCAGCGACCTCAATGCCAATCTGTAGGGGCGATGCATTTGGCCGACATGTTACGCTCGCGATACTAATATTTGTCTAAATGCATCGCCCCTAAGGAGTACCGAACATGAATGGTTGCGTTGAAATTGCAGCATATCGGCCAAATGCATGCCCTCCACGCATGATTTAATTTGGAACGGAATAAACACGTTAAAGTAGAACTACGGCCATCTCTATAAATGGCTAATGCCGTATATACCAAAAACGGTGGTTGCTGCAATGAACCAAATTTTGCCGCGCTTTGTGCGTTCTCTCTACCGTCGGGAGCCAGTTACCAGCATTCTGATTACGATGGGTGCCACCGATGCCGCCATCGGCGGGTTGAATAATCGCGTCATGCTGATGTCCTTTGGCTTAGCTTTAGTCGGCGTGACTGTACTGCTGCGGTTCCTCCAGTCCCAGCGTCAGAAGTCCCAGCCCCAGCTACCGATTCAGCCGAAAGCGAAACCCCAGCTTTTCTTGCCGGATCGACAGGCACCCCAACCGATTCATTTAGAAGCCAAGACCGATGTGCGATCGCAACCCCGCCGCCGTCCTTAGTTGGCATTTATGTGGGGGCGAATGGCCATTTGCCCCTACAACGCAACGCAATGTCAGCCTAAAGATGGCAGGATAGGGAAGCGCAGATTTCAGTTTGCTTATGCTCGGTCTTGCTTTACATACCGCTAGCCCGGAATTGGGACTAGCCGTGGGTGATGGTACTACAGAGGTGCGATCGCAGGTTTGGCCGCTGGCGCGGGAGCTGTCGAGCCAGTTGCACTCGTATTTAGTTGAGTTTCTGCAACCCCACTCGTTTCAGGATGCGGGATTTGTGGCAGTAGCCAAAGGCCCTGGCGGATTTACCGGAACGCGGATTGGCGTGGTTACGGCTCGTACACTGGCGCAACAGCTCGACGTACCGCTGTATGGTGTTTCAACACTGGCGGCTGTGGCTTGGCAAATTTTTAACCAGATGGAGATGGATGCCAAACCGTCACCGCCGGATATTGCGATTCAAATGCCTGCTCAGCGGGGCGAGTGGTTTACGGCGATCTATCGGATTCAGTCCGGCGAGGGGACTCGTGTTGGTGATCAGTCTGAGGAGTTGGGAGAGGGGGCAAGGGGGCAAGGGGAGCAAGAGGGGCAAATTGTAGTGGCCCAATCGCCTGATGCGGTGATGAAGCTGACGGATTGGCAGCAGTTGCTTGAACAGTGGCCTCATCCTTATTATTTGCATCAAATTCCAGCCGCTGCGGGGTTGGGTGATACGGTGACGGGCATATTTGCGATCGCGCAGCATCAGTATCGGGCTGGGATTCGGCCCCACTGGTCTGAAGTGATGCCATTTTATGGTCAGCATCCCGTCCAGTCGCCAACGTCAGAAAATGCTTAAAAATCGGCAAAACTTGTCACTTTTTACAGATAGACTTTAGTTTGAATAGCAGATAGTCAATAGCGCTGTTTTCAAGGCAACTAAGTCAGTTTTTCCAGGATATTGAACCGCTTTTTCCAGGAGTCAATGTTACTGTTAATGAGGTAGGCAGACAGCCTATTAACCTACAGTTACAGAATATTCGCCATAGCGGTCTATGTTTCAGTGTGCTCTCATCTGCACGGACTTTACGGATGGTTTACACCGTTTAGTCAACGTTGTCCCCAGTCTGTCTGAGGCTGGGCTGAAAAAAGTGATCTTTTTCCACAATGCTTCGTTTATTAAAGATCGCGAAATACCCAGTGTGGATGAAGAAGCGGCAGAAATTGCGCGTCAGCGCTTGATGGTGGCAGTTGAAAAAGCTCCCGCTGGACTAGAGGTACAGGTAATTGTCAGAGCTGGGCGACCGATTGATAACATCCTGCAATTGGCCAATGAGCACGCTGCCGACATTATCCTGCTGGGGATGCCAAGCCGGAGCTTACTCAATGAAAAGCTATTCGGCAGTACGACGATGGGGTTGGCTCAGCGTACCAGTATTCCGCTGATGACGCTGCGTCCACAACTGGTTTCAACCTATACGACCGAGGAGCTAGAGTTGCGCTGTCGGCACCTATTTCGCTTCTTTTTGGTGCCCTATGACGACAGCAAAGCGGCTCAGTATTTAGTGAAACGCCTGCAAGACCAGTTTGCTACTCACCCCAATCCAGTTTTGCAAGAATGCTTGCTGTACTGGGTGGTTGAAGAAGGAGGACGGCGCGAACTACGGGGTGAAACTCGCATGCAGGACGCGAGAAACCACTTGCGCAACGTGCAGCAACAGTTTGCCAATGCTGTAAATATCAAGGTGAATGCAGAAGTGGTGCTGGGCGATCGGGTTGCGAAAACCTTGGAAGCGGCCAATGAGTATGACATCAGTGCGATCGCAACTTCGTCTGACAGTCTCGGTAAGCTCCTAGAGTGGTCGGTGCCCAGCTTTACGGGCGAAATTCTACGCAAGAGCTGGCATCCAGTGATTTATTTCCCGCCCGGTCGCGATTAGACGTATTTGACCGTTGCAGTCTAACAAACCTCAAAGAGGGGATTTTGCCGCCGCAATGCGGCGGCAAAATCCCCTCTTTGGGTTTTCGGACGAGTTTGAAGTTTGTCTATACCAGCCTGCTGAGGTTGCAAAGCTTTCTTGAAGAATCCGTGATTTTCCGGACGCTTAAATGTTCCTTTACCTGAAATTCATAACTTCTTGATGTCAACCCCCTAAAGTCGTCAGGGAGTTAGTTGAAGTTGAAGCTGAGTGTTTGTCCGCCTTGCGGGCGCAGGCTCTGTACAGTCTGCATGTAATATCGAGTCCGCGTGTAAGAACCCAATTCCTTTTTTGTGAAACGCTTGCTCCGCAAGCGTTTCACAAAAAACAGAATCGTGGGTTTTCAACCGGATTTTATATAAAGGGAACATCCTGCTAGTGCGATCGCATTCCGGAAATGTACGGATTTTGTCGCTCAGTGATATGAATGCTTTTGGGGTGCTGCTTGTGTGTATCGCGAAGATGCACTGCGACCGATCACGATAACAACGAACAATCATGCCTGCGCTCAGACAGAGACAGACGCTGCTAACTCCAGATTCATTTGCAGTCGTCCATTTCCATTATTTGAGGTACGCATGGCTGAATTTACACTGCAACTCCTGCACGCCGCTGACCAAGAAGCTGGAGTTCCTGCCATTGAAGATGCTCCCAATTTTTCTGCTGTCCTGAATGCATTGAAAAACGAAGATGCCGATGGCGACGGAGTTGTTGATTATGCCAACACGCTGATCCTGTCTTCTGGCGATGCCTACATTCCAGGGCCATTTTTCTCAGCTAGTGAAACCGCCTTCGGCAGAGCTGGTCAGGGCGACATCCTGATTCAGAATGAACTCGGCTTTCAAGCGATCGCGCTGGGCAACCACGAGTTTGACTTGGGCACAGGTGTGGTGGCTAGCTTAATTGCACCCGATCCAGCGACAAGCTATCCCGGCACGGCTTTTCCCTATCTCAGCGCTAACCTTGACTTCAGCAACGATGCGAATCTAGCCGGACTCGTCGCGGCTGACGGTCAAGAAGCCAGCACCATTCCTAACAGTTTGGCAGCTAGCACCGTTATTACTGTTAATGGTGAACGAATTGGCATCGTTGGCGCGACGACTCCGACCCTGCCAACCATTTCGTCGCCTGGAGATGTGGGCGTATTTCCCACTGCGTTCGATGCGTCGAATCCGGCTGATATTGCGGCACTGGCGGCTGAGATTCAGGCCGATGTCGATGCCCTACTAGCGGCCAATCCAGATATCAACAAAGTGGTGCTGCTCTCCCACATGCAGCAAATCAGCATTGAGCAAGCTCTGGCCACCCAGTTACGCAACGTCGATATTATCGTTGCGGGTGGTTCCAATACTCGGTTAGTGGACGAAACCGATCGGCTGCGGGCAGGTGATACGGCGCAAGGTACCTATCCCATCATCCAAACCGATTTGGACGGCAATCCAGTCGCTGTGGTTAACACGGATGGCAACTACAAGTACGTCGGTCGTTTGGTGATTGACTTCGACACAAACGGCGTCATCGTTCCCGAAAGCTATGATCCGACGGTGAGTGGAGCCTACGCTACCGATGATCAGGGGGTTGCAGATGTCGGCGGTACGCCCGATCCGGAAGTTGTCGCCATTGTCGATGCTCTGGCCGAGGTGATTGCGGCCCAGGAAGGCAATATTTTCGGTAGCACCAACGTGTTCCTCAACGGTACCCGCAACGACGTGCGGACTCAGGAAACCAACTTAGGCAACCTGACGGCGGATGCGAACTTAGCCTATGCTCAGCAAACCGATCCGACCGTCGCGATTTCGATTAAAAACGGCGGCGGCATTCGGGATGACATTGGTGACGTGATTGTGCCACCGGGAGCGACGAATCCAGAAGACTTTTTGCGCGTGCCTCCTCCAGCCAATGAGCTGGCAGGCAAAGAGGAAGGCGACATTTCCCAGCTTGATATCACCAATGCGCTGCGGTTTAACAACGGCCTAACGTTGCTGACCGCTACGGCTGAGGAACTGTTGGCTATCGTTGAACATGGTGTTGCGGCCAGTGCTGATGGAGCAACTCCGGGGCAGTTTCCTCAAATTGCAGGTATTAACTTCAGCTTTGATGATGACCTACCAGTGGGCGACCGTACTCAGTCTTTGGCTGTTCTCGATGCCAATGGCGAAGTACTGGACGTTGTCGTGCAGAACGGTGAGCTAGTGGGCGATCCAAGCCGCACCTTCCGGATTGTAACGCTGGGCTTTCTGGCAGATGGGGGTGATGGTTATCCCTTCCCGGATCGCGATCGCATCGATCTCTTCGCTACCGATCCAGCCGCTCAAATCTTTACGGGCGATGCTACGTTTGCGCCTGACGGAACTGAACAGGATGCATTAGCTGAGTATCTAGACGACAACTTTAGCGCTCAGCCCTTTGATCGAGCCGATACCGCTCCGGCAGAGGACACCCGCATTCAGAATCTTGACTTCCGCGAAGATACCGTTCTGGCCAATGTCGATGATGTCGATCCTGGAGATGGCGGTTCGGGTAGCGATGCTGTGCCTCAACTGACGGCCATTGGCACCTATGAAACGGGAATTTTCGACGAAGGCGCGGCTGAAATCTCGGATTACGATCCGGAAACCCAGCGCTTGTTCGTCGTCAACGGCAGCAGCGGCGGCATTGATATTCTCGATCTGTCTACGCCCGGTAGCCCCGTCAAAGTCGGTGAAATCGATATCTCAGCTTACGGTGATGCGCCTAATAGCGTCGCCGTCAAGAATGGCGTACTTGCGATCGCAGTTCAAGCTGAAGATGGATCTGAAGCGGGCCAAGCGGTTTTCTTTGATGCTGACGGTAACTTCCTCAGCGCAGTTACAGTTGGCGTACTGCCCGACATGATCACTTTTACGCCCGATGGCACGAAGGTACTCACCGCTAACGAAGGCGAACCTGTTTACGACGATGACGACAACGTGATCGCCGATCCGCAGGGTGGCATCAGCATCATTGACATTTCCGGTGGAGTTGAGAATCTAACTGACGCGAATGTCACCACCGTTGACTTCACAGCCTTCGACGGCATGGAAGCTGACCTGCGGGCAGACGGCGTCCGCATCTTCCCTGGTCGTTCCTTCTCGCAAGATGCTGAGCCAGAGTATATTTCAGTATCGCCAGACGGCAGCAAAGCCTTCGTCACACTGCAAGAAAATAATGCGATCGCAGTCGTCAACCTCGATACCAACGAAATTGAAGAGATTCAGCCCCTCGGTCTAAAAGACTGGAGCAGCGGGCCAAAGCTCGATGCCAGCGATCGCGATGGTGGTATTAATCTGCAAAACTGGCCCGTGTTTGGCATCTACATGCCAGATGCGATCGCAACTTACGAAGTCGGTGGCGTCACCTACTACATCACGGCCAACGAAGGCGACGATCGGGGTGATGCCGATGCGACACCCGGTGGCGATGCTGTCCGGCTCAAGGATTTGGGTGATGTGATTTCCTTTGGTCGCAATGGCTTGTCGCTAGATGAGAGCTTTGATCCGGCGCTGCTGGAAGATGAGGCACTTGGTCGGTTGGTGATCTCCTCGGTCGATGGTGACCTGGATGGCGATGGCGATATCGACCAAATCCAGTCCTACGGTGCTCGCTCCTTCACCATCTGGGATGAGAACGGCAACCTGGTGTTTGACAGCGGCGATCAGATTGCCCAAATCACCGCTGCGCTAGTGCCTGAGCTGTTTAATTCGGAAAATGGTGATCCGGCTGAATTCGACGCCCGCTCTGACAATAAGGGGGCTGAACCCGAAGGCGTTACAGTGGGCATCGTTGACGGTCAGGTGTATGCCTTCATCGGCCTAGAGCGGACAGGCGGCGTCCTGGTCTACAACGTCACCAATCCCACTAGCCCCGAATTCATTCAGTATATCCAGACCGAAGGCGACATCGCGCCCGAAGGACTCAAGTTCATCAACGCAGCAGACAGCCCCACGGGTCGGAATCTGCTGGTTGTCACCAATGAAGTCAGTGGCAGCACGACGCTCTACGATTTCGGCACGGTGATTTCCGGCTCCGGTAACGACGACACAGTTGGCGATGATGCCGACAACCTAATTCAAGCTGGCGACGGCAACAATGCTGCTGCGGGTGGTCTGGGTAGCGACATCATCCTCGGTGGTGACGGCAACGATGTCCTGCGGGGCGATTTGAATAAGCAAAGCGCTCAAGGCAACAAGGGTGACAATGACATCATCCGAGGTGGTGACGGCAATGACCGAATCGGCGGCAAAGGCGGCAACGATGACCTCTATGGCGATGCGGGCAATGACCAAATCTGGGGCGATGCGGGTGACGACCTGATTCAGGGTGGTCTCGGCGTTGACAAAGTGTTCGGTGGCGACGGTGCGGATACCTTCTTCCTCTCGGTGGGCGAAGGATTTGACCAAATTCGCGACTTCAGCTTTGCCGAGGGTGACATGATTCGCCTCCCGCAGATGGTCAGCGTGGACGATATCACCATCATGGGTAAAGGCAACGGGATCGATATCCTGCTGGGTGAAGACCTGCTGGCTAATCTGCGTGGTGTCAGTGCTGAAACGCTAACAGCAATGGCGGATCAAGTGTTTATTGCCTAATTTCAATCCACAAAGAGCCGAGATACCTCGGCTCTTTGTTATCTCAATTCAACCGCTACACCAGCTCTCATATCATTTCTGCAATTTGGCGCTACAGATGAGTCCAGTACTGAGGACTGGGTGCTGAGTGCTGAGGTGCAATTCGCCTCACTCCTCACTCCTCTCGCCTCACGATACTGACAATTGATGTGTAGTCAGAGTTGAGAGAAACGATATCAGCTTGTGAGCCTGTTTGTGCTG
Source organism: Thainema salinarum CENA647 (assembly GCF_057732415.1). Taxonomy (NCBI): domain Bacteria; kingdom Bacillati; phylum Cyanobacteriota; class Cyanophyceae; order Leptolyngbyales; family Leptolyngbyaceae; genus Thainema; species Thainema salinarum. The sequence goes on along the minus strand of NZ_JBYJZJ010000022.1, from coordinate 2,362,234 downwards.
TGTTTGTACTGAAAAATTTACGACCTGGAGCAATCGAGGAAACATGAGCGATTTGATGATCACCGGGATTATCGATGGGCCGTTAACGGGTGGAATTCCCAAAGCGATTGAGTTCTATGTCCTATCCGACATTCCCGACCTGAGCATTTACGGTTTTGGCTCGGCTAACAACGGCGGCGGCAGCGATGGGCAAGAATATACCTTTTCCGGCTCTGCCGCTGCTGGAGACTACATTTACATTGCGACTGAAACAACCGGATTCACCAGCTTCTTCGGTTTTGCGCCAACTGACACCAGTTTCGCCGCGTCAATCAACGGCGATGATGCCATTGAACTATTTATGAATGGCATGGTTGTTGATGTCTTTGGTGATATCAACCTGAGCGGAACGGGACAGCCTTGGGACTACATGGACGGTTGGGCTTACCGAGTTCCTGGGTCTTTACCAGATGGAACGTTCAACTCATCAGAGTGGACGTTTACTAGTCCCAATGCGCTTGATGGTTCAACCACAAATGACGGTGCAGCTACGCCGTTTCCACTGGGTTCGTATGCGGCTGATGGTAGTTCTAGCCTGGTGATCAACGAAATGGTCGTCTCGACTGTTGGCACCGATCGCGAGTTTGTTGAACTGCTCGGCTTACCCTCTGCATCGCTGGATGGCGTGTTCTTGCTTGAGGTTGAGTCGGGTGGCGAAATTGATACCGTGCTTGATTTTTCAGGCCAGTCGCTGGGCACAAACGGTTATTTTCTGGCCACTAGTCCAGAAGCGGAAGCCGTACTCGGTGTAACGGGTGACATATCCATTGCCAATAACACCTTTACCAATGCGTCGCAGACCTACCTGCTGGTGCGAAACTTCACGGGCGCAAGCGGTGATGACCTCGATTTAGACGATGACGGCACAATTGACGTTTTGCCCTGGGATGAACTGCTCGATGATGTGGCGTTTATCGATGATGACAATCCCATCATCTACAACTCAAATGTCGTTGGCCCCGATGGATCATTTTTAGCGCCTGGTGGCTTTCGCAATCCAGAAGGCACGGGCGCTTTTGTTCAGCACAGTTTTTCTGATCCCTCTGCCTACACGCCCACTGCCGGAGACAGCGACGGCGGCAATGGAGGTGGTGACGGCGAGTTAGTTGCCATCTATGAGATTCAAGGTGCAGCGCATACCTCGCCGCTGGAGGGTCAAACCGTCACTACCACAGGTATCGTAACGGCAGTAGATTCTAACGGATTCTATCTGCAAGACCCAACTGGAGACGGGAATATTGCCACGTCCGATGCCATTTTTGTGTTTACAGGTGGTAATCCGGGCGTAAGCATTGGCGATGAGCTTCAGGTCGAAGGGACAGTCTCGGAGTTTACGCCAGGCGGCGCTGCAACCCGTAACCTATCCACGACGCAAATCAGCGGTAGTCTGACGATCACGACGTTGAGTACGGGCAACGCATTACCAGAGGCCGTGATTATTGGTGCCAACGGTCGCATTCTGCCTTCAGAGAGCATTGACGACGATGACTTCTCTAGCTTTGACCCAACTGAAGACGGCATCGACTTCTTTGAATCCCTAGAAGCTATGCGGGTAACAGCGCAGGACTTGGTGGCTGTGGCTGGCACCAACGGCTTTGGCGAAATTTTTGCGATCGCAGCTGATACTAATGCAAGCGGAATTAGCGATCGCGGCACGCTCAACATCAGCCCTGATGATTTCAATCCAGAGCGTATTCAAATTAACGAAGACTCTGATCTCTTCGACTTTGAGTTTCCGACGGTCGATGTGGGGGCGGAACTGGGCGATGTCACGGGCGTTGTCGGCTACAGCTTTGGCAACTTCGAGATTTATCCCACCGAAGACTTTACAGCTACCATCCAGGACAGCACGCTCCAGGCTGAATCCAGCAGCATCACGGGCAGCATCAACGATCTCACCGTTGCCTCTTACAACGTACTGAACCTCGACCCGAATGATGCGGATGGCGACACGGATATCGCCGATGGTCGGTTCGCGGCCATTGCTGCCCAGATTGTTAACAGTCTCAATTCTCCAGACATCATCGGTTTGCAGGAGATCCAGGACAATAACGGTTCAGTCAATGACGGCACGACATCGGCCAGTGAGACGCTGCAATTGCTCGTAGATGCGATCGCAGCCGCAGGTGGTCCCCAGTATGAATTTATCGACAATACCTTCATCACCGACGGTCAGAGCGGTGGACAACCCGGTGGCAACATCCGCACCGCGTTTCTCTACAACCCTGACCGGGTTGACCTGGTAGAGGGATCGGTGCAGCCCATTGGCAGCCAAGCTCCCGGAGCGACATTTGCTGGCGCTCGCTTGCCGCTGGTGGCGACGTTTGACTTTAACGGTCAGGAAATCACCGTCGTTGACAATCACTTTTCGTCAAAAGGCGGTAGCGCTCCCATTCTGGGCACAGAGCAGCCGTTTGAGGAGCTACAGGAAGATCCGGACGTGAATGGCAGCCTGAATGAGCGGCGCGAACAGGCCCAGGCCGTTAACGACTTTGTAGACGGCCTCTTCGCTAATGATGCGGATGCTAACGTGGTCGTGCTGGGTGACCTAAATGAGTTTGAGTTTGTCTCGCCGCTCGATATCTTGGCGGGCACAGTCGAGAGCCTCAACGCTGGACAGGCCATTCAGTCCACGGGTGAAGCTGCCGTTCTGACCAACTTGATCAACAACATTGACCCGGATGAGCGGTACAGCTTCATTTTCCAGGGCAACTCCCAGCAGCTAGACCACATCTTGGTCAGTGATAGCCTGCTGAACGAGGCTGAGATTGACATTGTCCATGTCAACACCGAGTTTGCTGAAACAGACAGTCGGGCCAGCGACCACGATCCGGTGTTAGCGAGCCTGTTCTTCTTTAACGAGGTCACAGGCACCAATCGTAACGATACTCTCGTTGGCACAGATGGGCGCGATCGCATTTTAGGTCTAGGTGGTAACGACTGCCTAACCGGAGGCGCAGGAGCAGACCTGTTCGTCTATCAAAGCGCCAACGAATTGCGCGATCGCATCACCGATTTTGAAGTCGGTGTCGATCAGCTAGTGTTCACTGATCTGTTAGACAGCATTGGCTACACAGGCAGCAATCCGCTGGCAGATGGTGTGATTACGCTCCGCCAGCTAGGAGCCGCAGGCACCCGCATTGAAGGCTTCGGCGGCCCCGGTCGATCGAAGTTCATCACGATCGAAGATGTGACGGTGGCTGAACTCAACAGTGCTGTTGAGACATCGTTTGTGTTCTAATACGAAGTCTAGTTGAAAACCCATTATGTATTTTTGCCCAATGCTTGCGTCGTAAGCATTGGGCAAAAATACATTGGGCGGACATACACGGACTTGATTAAGAAAACTACTTTCCGCTGACCTTTGACGAGATCTAAGACGGTCGTTCGTCCTGGTCGAGGGGGTCTGGGCGCAATCGAAATGCCCCCAGTAGAGCGGCTTGGGATTAACCGATGATGTGCTGACTATCTCCTACCAATGCTCAACACCTAGCAGTTCATTTGAATTAGTTAAAATAATCAATAACGTATCGCCAGAGGCAATCATCATGTGTGGCCGAGTTGTCTGCTATTCGCCACTCGAAGAAATTAGTGAAGCACTGGGAGCAACGCTTGATCCAAGCGCCCAGTATGGCTATGAACCCTCCTACAATTTGCCGCCCTCTAAACCCGTGCCGATTGTGTGCGAGATGGAGCAGGGTTCAGAACGCGAATCGCGGCGAGACAGTCGCGATCGCAGATTGCTGATGGCCAAATGGGGACTTTTGCCGCACTGGGCTAAAGATGAATCTTTGGCGTTCAAAACCTTCAATGCCAGAGCTGAAACCGTGCGGGAAAAGCCTGCCTATCGGGGCGCGTTTAAGTATCGCCGCTGCTTGATTCCGGTGAATGGGTATTACGAATGGCGACGGAATGGCAGTAAGAAGCAGCCGTTTTACTTTTCGCGGCAGGATGGCGACTTTATACGGCTGGCGGGACTGTTCGAGTTCTGGAAGGACGAACTGCTGACCTGCACCGTAATCACAACCGCAGCGAGCAATATGGCCGCCGAGGTGCATAACCGGATGCCCGTGGTGATTGAAGCTCAGGATTCTGACACCTGGCTAAGCGCCAGTTCGAATGAGGCGTATGAGGTGCTGCACTCCGCAGGCAAGGATGTGCTGAAGATGTACGAAGTCGATCCGGCAGTCAACAATGCCCAACATGATGGTGCAGAGCTAATTACGCCATTGAGTGCATAGTCGAAATCAAACGGCTCCCATTAAAAGAATTTGCTGATATTGGGCAGATCAATCTAAATTTCTCTTGCTGCAATCGCTGACAGCCTATTGTTTTACTTTTGCTATACGGAATTACGCGAAGGGTGATGCTGAACTGCGATCGCAATCAAGTATCTGCGTAGGTTGGGCATTGCCCTCCATGATCTTAGAACTTAGACAGTAAGCCAGTGGTGGGCCTTGCCCACCCTTATTTTTAAATAATTTAGGTTGGGTCGTTTGAGCCGTTCCGAGAAAATGCCGCCATGAGAGTTTGGTTAACGGAGCGGCACATCGCCTGCATCAGTCCTAAAATTGGTTGTACTAACCCATTTAGTATCAAATGCCCGTTGCCATGCGTAATTCGTCAGTAAAAATGCTGATTCTAAAGTGATTCAATCTCCTGTCTGAGTACAAAATCTGCTGATAAAAACTAGTTTTTATTGATTGTGAACGTCAGGCTGTATCTGGCGCTCATCAAAAAAATTTAGGTTCTTTCGATTCGGATTCAATATAAACAGCCCTGGAATTGAATTTTAGCGGCATTTCGATCGCATCTCGATTGCTTAAAGAGGTCTCACCATGAAGATTGAAACACTGCTCGGACAATATGCTGCGGGTCAGCGAGACTTTGTCGGGATTGAACTGAGTGAAGCGAAATGTATTGGTCAAAATCTATCGGGTATCAATCTGCAGCAGGCGACACTGACGGTGGCCAATTTTTCAGGCACGAATTTGAGTCGCGCCAATCTGAGCCAGGCCAAGCTGAATGTGGCTCGATTGAATGGTGCGAACTTAAGCCATAGCAACTTGCTCGGTGCAAGTTTGAACGTCGCTAATTTAATTCAAGCGATCGCGCTAGGCGCTAATCTTCGTAATGCTTCTCTCGTCCGGGCTGAGATGATTCGGGCTGAGCTGAGTGGCGGTTTATTGCAGAATAGCGACCTGAGTGAGGCCGATTTACGAGAAATCAAGCTCCGTCGGGCCAATTTGCTCAACGCCAATCTGAATAAAGCCGACTTGCGGGGCGCAGTTTTGACAGAAGCCTATCTCAGTCAGGCCAACTTTCATATGGCGGATTTGGGGCGAGCAGATTTGCGGGGAGCCGACTTACGGGATTGCGAACTGCGCCACGCCAATTTGGTCAAGGCCAACCTAATGGGGGCCAACTTAGCCGGGGCTAATCTGCGCTGGGCCGATCTCAGCGGTGCCAATTTGCAGGGAGCCGATCTGAGCCAGGCTAAACTCAGTGGAGCCACATTGGTGGGCGCAATCTTGACGGATGCCGATTTAACTAACGCGAGTCTGGTTCATTCTGATTTGGCTCAGGCAAATCTGATCAACGCCGACTTGACCGGAGCCGATTTGACCGGAACGACCCTAACCGGGGCCAAGCTATACAACGTCGCTCGGTTTCGGCTGACGGGCCAGGACATGCAGTGCGACTGGATTGACTTGAGTCCCAATGGCGACAACACGCAGCGCCATCATTTTGAGTCAGCAGAAGCGATTTATCAATTTTTTAATCAGGTTTCGCCGACGGTTGAAATCGTGATTGATGCAGTGCTGACGCCTGCCACTCATCTTGCACTGGCGGCAGCCTATCACCAGCTAGCCAAGCAGAAGGTAGGACTCAATCATCCGCCCAATATTGAAATTGGCCGTCATCGTACCCGCTTACTCTTTCACGTCGCCCAAGATGATGCGCTGTTAGCTACTGCATACGCTGCGATCGCACCCTTTCAGGATGCAGCAACCACGCAAAAAAATTTGCTGGCATTGGCCAATCTGAGTCAAAACAAAACGCTGATTCGTCAAGATACCGCCTGCGATCGCATTCAGGCAATGATTCAAGCCTTGACTCAGGTTCAAGATACACTCAAACACATGGAAATTAGCCCGCAGGCAGTTGTGGATACGGATGTGGCGGATTTCTTAAAAATGCCGACTCAAACGCTGCTGACCAACTCCTGCGATCGCCAACTCCGCATACACCAAAACCTTCAGTTTGGTAAGCAATCGCTAAACCTCGACGAAGAGCTGATGAAAGCCCTGAAAGTTAACCTGCCGCGCCAAACAGTTCCCCTCGATGAGCAGGCCGTCCTCCGATTTATCGAAGGATTGCTGATGTAGAAAGTGAGATTCGGACATAACGGGGGTTTACCGCAATTCGTTAGGATAGAAGCAAATATTAAGAAGCGTATCGGCAATTCTTAGACCCGCATCCCAACCTTATGACCCTAGAGATTCCTCGATCAACAGCAGTCCCCCCACCTGCCACTACTCCCATCGCGTTAGAAGCATCCGGTTTGAAAAAAGGCTATGGCAACGGCAAGCAGCGGGTAGAGGCGGTGCGGCATGTTTCCCTGGATTTGCATTTGGGTGAGGTTCTGGCCTTCTTGGGGCCAAACGGCGCGGGTAAAACCACCTCAATCAAGATGATTGCGGGGCTGATCCGTCCCGATCAGGGCTGGGTGAAAATTGCAGGCCAAGATCCTCATCACGACCCAAAAGCGCTGCGGCTGGTCGGAGCTGTTTTGGAAGGCAACCGCAATCTCTACTGGCGACTGACGCCGCTGGAAAATTTAGCGTATTTCGGTGTTCTGCGTGGGTTGACCCGCCGCCAAGCCCATCGCCACGGGCTAGAGCTGCTGGAGCAGTTCGACCTGATGGATAAGCGTAAAACGCCCGTGAAAAACCTGTCGCGAGGGATGCAGCAGAAACTTGCGATCGCAGTTGCTCTGGTGCATAAACCTCGGCTGCTGCTGCTGGATGAGCCGACGCTGGGGCTGGATGTGGAAGCTAGTGAACATGTGAAGCAACTGGTACGAGCGGTTGCCAAAGCAGGCTGTGCCATCTTGCTCACTACCCATCAGTTAGACGTGGCGGAAGAACTGTCGGATCGGGTAGCAGTTATCCGTCAAGGCGAAATTATTGCTCAGCGCCCCACCCGCGACTTGATTCGCGAGTTTTCCGGTTCGTCCTATCGGATTGAGTTAGAGCACGATCTGGATGCCGCTCGCCAGCAGGCGATTATGGCCCTCGGTGCCGTGGTGGATGCTCGGCACGTTACCTACACGGGCGAACCCGCTGGTCTCTATCAAATTCTGCGTATCCTGGAGCCGCTGCCGTTTGTTCAGGTGAAGAAAGATGCCGCCGATCTAACAGCGGTATTTCTCAAGCTGGTGCGCAGCGATGTCTCGGCAATGTAATGTCCAGTCTGTGTACTGAAACCGATCTATTTTTTACGAAACTCTCGCTAAGCGAGAGTTTCGTAAAAAATAGATCACGGGTTTTCATCCAGAATTCGTGTAGTGTATTTTCCCTATGAACTTCATTGAACTTCTAATCGCTGAACTGCGCCGCAGTTGGACGGAATTTATTCGCTATCCGGCAGAGGTGATTGGCGGCATTATTATCATCACGTCGGTGTTCTACGGTCTGTTTCTCAGCGCCCGCTATATGACTGGCCCCGCCACCCAGTTTGGCGATCGGTTAGATGCCATCGTCATTGGCTACGTGCTGTGGACATTGACCATTTATCTGATCAACGACATCGCCAATAACCTCCAGCTCGAAGCCCAGACAGGTACCCTGGAGCAGGTTTTCCTCTCTCCTTTTGGTGCGCCCCAAGTGTTTCTCGCCCGTGCGATCGCAAGTTTAACCCTACGCTTCAGCCTGATCGCGATTATTCTCAGCATTATCATCGCCATCACGGGCAGCCGCCTTCAGTTTCCGCCCACGCTGGTGCTGCCGCTGGCGACGATGCTGCTCGGCGGTTACGGTCTAGCCTTCACGATGGGGTCCTGTGCGCTGCTGTTTAAGCGCGTCCAGCAGTTACTAGGACTGTTCCAGTTCGTCTTGCTCTTCCTGCTGGCTGTTCCCACGGAAACCTGGACGGGCTGGATGCACTGGATTACCCTTGCCATCCCGATGATTCCCAGCGTTGAACTGCTACGTAGCTTAATGGCGCGAGGAGAAGGCTTAGACCTCGCCCAGTTCTCATTAGCCTTTGCGAATGGTTTTGGTTACTTTCTACTGGGGCTTTTCCTGTTCCGCTGGGCCGAACGTCGAGCAAAACAACGCGGTATTTTGGCGGGTTATTGATAGCTGGTTGGTTGAGACATCAGGAAATTCTGAAAACGTTTAAACGTTGGAACGTTCGAACGTTCCAACGTTGGATTCTGTAACTGTGACAACTTAAACGCGACGGCTACTGCTCAGCACTCCCCGCTACTTGGCCGAACTAAATCGCTTGGATACCCAGCTAATTGCGCCGCTGATCAGCGCTCCGGCCATTAGGATACCGATGGATGGCATAAAGATGGGTTCCCAGAGGGAATACCAAATATCAAAGCCTAGTGGAATGTCTGTCGCTCGTCCAACTAATGCGATCGCAAACCAGGTAAAGCTTGCTAGGACGAAAAAGATGTTGGCGACCAGTAGCCAGTTTAACCAGTTGATTAACGTGTCTTTCATGAATTAATGAATGGGATCTCGGCAGCACTCAATCTCGCTCGGCTCAACGAATGTTCAGAACTGGATAGCCCTCAACATCAAGAGTCTCAATTTTAAGTATCCTATCGTGAGCGGTACGGATACCATGTTTCATTCGGTAAACGGATATCTTGCACCATTCACAATAGAACACAATAGAACCGGAAGAGGTGGATTTTGCCGCCGCGATGCGGCGGCAAAATCACCCTTTTGGGTTTTGATACAAGATGTGGGCCAACCTTATGTGTAGGGGCGGGTTTGGCCATCACGTTTTGATTCAAATCGAAACTGCTCAACAAAACCCACCCTTACAAGTCCAAATTGCTCAACAAAACCCGCCCTCCAGTCCAGACGCCTCACGATAGCTAACTGAGATTGCCGTGAATGGCTAACCAAATGCAGCGGGGATTGGTTGTGGTGGATTCAACTCGGTGACGCTGATGCGCTGGAATGAACAGATAGTCCCCGGCTTTTAGATGCACTCGTTCGCCATTTTCGTAGGCCAGTTCTGCCTCTCCCTGGAGTAAAACTACCCATTCATCCTGTGCCTGGTCGTACCATTCTCCAGGCGGTGTCGTATGCCCAGTCGAGATGATGCGCTCAATCCGGCATTGCGAACTGGCTGCAAGAACTTCAAAGTATTCGTCTGGGGGCAAGTTGGTTGGCAGGTCGAACAAATTCGGCATAACTTCGGCATACCTACTGTTTGTCACGTTGAATAACTCGGTGATCGAGATTGATCAAAATGGCAATTGCGATCGCAATACTGGCAGCGGCAATCAGCCAAAACTGGTAAATGAACGGTTCACCCTGATCAATGGCCCAACCGCCGATGGGCGGGCCAATCGCATAGCCCACTGCCCAGCAAAGAGAGTTGATTGAAAAGTAAACCCCGCGTAGATTATCGGGCGCTAAGTCTACGACCAGAGATGACGAAGAGGGAGTATACGCGACATTGGCGAGAGACACAACCGCTAGCATCACCAGCGCAACTGGGATGGCCCCGGTAGACACGATACCTGTCAGACTGGTTAGGCAAAATCCGAGTCCCCAACAGAGAGCAGACAAAATCAGTGCTTGAGCATAACGGAACCGCTTTAAGAAGCGTACAACTGGAATCTGCAAGGCGACCAGCAGCGCAACGTGCCAAGTAAACAGCACGGTAATCATCGCTGCCGATAAGCCCAGTTCCTCAGTTGTCCGACCTTCACCGACGAACTGCTTGAAATAAAGCGGTAGTGTGCTTTGGGTTTGAGCAATGTAGGTCGTGAACAGCACATTGACCAAGGCAAACACCAGCAGGGTGCGATCGCGCAGGGCCGTCATCCAGCCGCTAAAAAAGGACGGAATATCGTCAGCAATCGGTCGCATGGCTGCGATCGCAAAATAAATTACGCCAAAGAAGAAGACATAGGTGATGCCATCCACCACAAACAGCAGCCGATACAGCCCCGTCAGAGAAATCATCGCGCCGCCCAGCACCACTCCCAAACCCAATCCTAAACTGTCGGACAATCGGACAATCGCATAGGCTTCATTGCGCTGCTCATCACTGGCTAAATCCGCCACCAGCGACTCCGACGCAGGCCAGTAGAGGCCGATCCCCAGTCCCATCAGCAAATTCCCCATCAGCAGCGTGGGAAAACTGTTGGTAAAGGTGAGCACCAGATCTGCGATCGCAGAAATCGCCGCCGCCATCAGCAAGACTTTGCGACGACCAAATCGAGGGGAGTCAGACCAGGAACCGCCCAGAATCCGGCCCAGAATCCCGGTGATGGACTCGCTGCCAATACCGATCCCCACCAGCGTTGCGGATAGGCCCACTTCCTCCACAAAAAAGATGGGAGCATAAAATAGAACAAAGCCAACCCCAAGCTGCGACAGCAATCGTCCAGCCGACAAAATCCAGATTCGTCGGTCAAGCTGTGGTAGCCAGTTCAAAATTTTTTGACCGATGAATTTCATAATGAATATGTAGCAAAGATGGTATGCACGCAAGCGCCTCTCCATTAGACTCGAAAGGAAACGCTTTGCAAACCCAACTCACGAATTTCAATAGCGATGCCCAAGTTTCTGCTAATTACTGATTTGGATAACACATTAGTGGGTGATGATGAGGCGCTCGATCAACTCAATCATCGGCTAACAGAGCATCGCAAACGCTACGGTAGTCTGCTGGTTTACTCTACAGGGCGTTCGCGTGAACTGTATTATCAGCTCAGGGCTGAAAAATCACTCCTAGAGCCAGACGCTTTGATTCTAGCGGTGGGTACCCTGATTTTTCACAAGGGCAGTCATACGTCTGACTCAACCTGGCATGAAATTCTATCTCAAGGTTGGGATCGCGCTCGCATCGAATCGATTACCGCGCCCTTTCCCGAACTCGTTTTTCAGCCTGCCTCTGAACAGAACGAGTTTAAGGTGAGCTTTTATGTGAAGCCAGAACAAGCAGCCGTACTGATTCCACGCCTCAAAAACTTGATGCTAGAACATGAGCTAGATGTGCAGTTTGTTTACAGCAGCAACCACGATTTGGATATCTTACCGACACGCGGCAATAAAGGCTCAGCCCTGATCTTTCTGCGCCACGCGTTGGGCATGGAGCGGGAGGAAACCGTCGTTTGCGGTGATTCTGGCAACGATCAGGCCATGTTCGCGGTGAATGAATCTCTCGGCATTATTGTCGGTAATGCCCAATCAGAGCTTCTAGACTGGCATCATGCCAATCCATCCGCTGCTCGCTACTTGGCGAAGGCTCACTGTGCTGGCGGGATTACAGAAGGGCTAAACTACTTTGGTCTTCTAGACTAACTTGTTCAACCACTATGCTGAGTTTTCTCACAGGCGCGATCGCAGGTGTGCAAAAAACACCCTCGAATCGCGTCATGCTGCTGCTAGATGTCAACGGCGTTGGCTACGAGCTTCAGATTACGTCTCGCTTTTCCCGTACCCTGCCGGATGCTGGCGAAACGGCCCAAGTCCACTGCCACCTGCAAGTGCGCGAAGATCAGATGATCCTGTACGGTTTTGAGTCACGGGCCGAACGAGATGTGTTTCGCCAGTTAACTAGCGTCAGCGGCATCGGGGCCCAACTTGCGATCGCGCTGCTCGATACTCTGGGTTTACAAGACATGGTGCAGGCCATCGTCACCAGCAACACCCGCCGACTGGCTCAAACTCCTGGTGTCGGGAATAAGACAGCGGAACGATTATGCCTAGAACTGAAAGCCAAACTAGCCGAATGGCGCACCCACACGGGCATGAGCACATCTCCCTCTGCGGCCCCGACTCCCAGCCTCCAAGAAGATATCGAAATGACGCTGCTGGCCCTGGGCTACACTCAAACCGAAATCCAAACCGCTCTGCAAACCGTTGGTCAGCAAACAGCTCTCTCCAAAAGCGGCGACGCTGAGCAGTGGATTCGAGCTGCGATCGCATGGCTTAGCCAATGAAATTAAGTCCTCTCACTGTGCTAATATAGTTGACTGCTGTAATTTTAATTCGGGACGAATATAGGTTCATGGCACTGCTGCAAGACCGTAAACAGGAAATCATCTCTGAGTATCAAATTCACGAGACCGATACTGGATCTGCTGACGTACAGGTTGCGATGCTGACCGAGCGCATCAACCGCCTGTCTAAGCATCTCCAACAAAACAAAAAAGACTTCGCATCTCGACGCGGCCTGCTGCAAATGATTGGTCGCCGTAAGCGTCTACTGTCCTACATCCAAAAGCAAGATAACGAACGCTATTTGGCTCTCATTCAGCGCCTCGGGATCCGTCGCTAAGGCATTCACAAGTGAACCAGCCGCTAGATCGCCGTTGCGTTATGTCTGCATAACGTGGCTATAGCGCTCTACGATTGACTCAGTGATTTCGTTACTCGCCTCTGAACTATGCCTTCCGATTCTGAGCGCAAGCCGCTACCATTCGAACCCCAGAAAAGCCGCAAAAAGGCCGAATCTAAGCCAAAAGACGCTAAGTCAGCTACCAATAAGCCGACCAAATCTGCTTCTGCTAAATCACAGGCTAAGTCACCCGCAAAGTCGCAGTCTGCTCCACCCGCTCGTCGTTCAGCCAATCAGCGAACGCTTGACGAGACGCGGATTCCAGATGCCGTCGGCAAGCGCATGATTCGGCGGATGGCAGTGTTCTGCGGGATTCCTACAGCCCTGGGCGTGAGTACGTTCTTCGCCAGCTACTTCATCGTGGTAAATGGCGTATTCGATCTGCCCAATAGTGCTGTCGTACTGGTCAGTATGGCCTGCTTCGGGTTAGGGGTAATTGGTCTCAGCTACGGTGTATTATCGGCTTCTTGGGAAGAAGAGACACCCGGTACGCTGCTTGGCATCGGCGAGTTTAAGATAAATCTAGGACGAATGACGGCAGCCTGGCGAGACGCTCGCAAGCAGCAGTCCTAGTCATTGGTCATTCATGTTGATGACGTAATTAACCACAAGCTAGCTAATATACGAACTGACATGTTTGGCTCTGATGTTAAGTGCATAGGGTACGCACTGCAATCAGACGATCCGAAAAAGACCCACTAGAATAAGGCTAGATTTTGAGTCCATGCGAGATGCAGGTGCGATCGCAACTCAGGTCTAGCCTTAACTGTTGTATGGAGGGAATTCCAGCATGATCGTAGTCATGAAAAGCGGTGCGCCCAAGACCGAAATAGATCGGCTGGATGCTGACTTTCAATCGTGGGGCCTCATGCCAGAGCAGATCGTGGGCAAACACAAAGTCGTGATTGGTCTAGTGGGCGACACCGTGGAGCTTGATCCCCTCCAAATTCAGGATATGAGTCCCTGGATTGAACAGGTTTTGCGAGTTGAGCAGCCGTTCAAGCGAGCCAGCCGCACGTTCCGCCACGGTGAAGCCAGCACGGTCGTTATCAACACGCCCAACGGTGCAGTCCCCATTGGTGAGCATTCGCCCATCGCAGTGGTAGCTGGGCCATGCTCAGTCGAAAACGAAACGATGATCGTGGAAACAGCTCTGCGAGTTAAAGCGGCAGGAGCGCATTTTCTACGCGGCGGTGCCTATAAGCCCCGCACGTCACCCTATGCATTTCAGGGACATGGCGAAAGTGCGCTGGAGCTGCTAGCGGCGGCGCGAGACGCTTCTGGTTTAGGCATTATCACCGAAGTGATGGATACCGCCGATGTCGAGAAAATTGGCGCGGTGGCAGACGTGCTCCAGGTAGGCGCACGCAATATGCAAAACTTTGCTCTGCTGAAAAAGGTAGGCGCTCAGGACAAGCCCGTTTTACTCAAGCGCGGCATGTCGGCCACGATTGAAGAATGGCTGATGGCGGCAGAGTACGTTCTAGCAGCAGGTAATCCGAACGTCATTCTCTGTGAGCGGGGCATTCGTACCTTTGATCGTCAGTACGCTCGCAATACACTGGATTTGTCGGTCATTCCAGTGCTGCGATCGCTAACTCACCTGCCGATTATGATTGACCCCAGCCACGGCACCGGACGAGCCGAATATGTGCCCTCAATGGCTAAAGCTGCGATCGCAGCCGGAACTGACTCACTCATGATTGAAGTACATCCCAATCCCGCCAAAGCACTTTCGGACGGCCCCCAGTCATTGACTCCCGACCGATTCGATGAACTGATGCAAGAACTCAGCATCGTCGGTCAAGCCATGCAGCGCTGGCCCCAGCCCGCCCCCGCAGTTGTTTAGTTAACTAACGCTAAAAAGGCCAGCAATGCTGGCCTTTTTAGCGTCTCAAATTGCCCTCACCAAAATCAACCCGCAGTACTACACTCCAAGCGTTCCCGAACCTAAATCGGCTGAATTCGAGCAGGCGGCCAGTAAATCTTATACGCCTTCCCTACCACATCTGATTCTGGCAAAAAGCCCCAGACATGCGAATCCGCGCTGTAATTGCGGTTATCGCCCAGAACAAACAGCGCATTATCGGGCACTGTAGCTGGCCCCCAGGTATAGTCCGGCGGCGTGACAGCAATAGTCTCACGTAAGGGCTGACCGTTGATGAGAACAGTGCGATCGCGGATTTCAACCGTTTGTCCAGCCGTCGCAATCACACGCTTCACAAAAAAGGTTTCATCTGTGACGGTAGGAAGCTCTTGCGCCGCTTCTGGTGCCCGGAACACAATCACATCCCCACTTCGCAAGGGGGCGTTGGAGGTGTGGCTGACGAAAATTTGATCTCCTACCTGGAGCGCAGGCAGCATTGATTCACTCGGCACAATAAAGCAGTTGATGTTTTGGTTGAGCCAAATAGGTAAGTAGGCAAAGGTGAAGCGCAGACCGACAATCGCAACTGTGACAATTAGAATCCATTTAATAGATCGACGCGATCGGGATGGTTGAGATGACTGCGATCGCACCTTAGATCCCGCATTAGCTAGAATCTGAGATGCAGCGTAGTAGGCATGACAGCAGCCCACTCCCCAAATCAGCGGCGGCAGCAGTAACAAACTAGGAAAAACAGTTGAGAGAGTTGATGTGATCATCACTGCACTCAGCAGCATCGCCGCCCAAACCAACTGCTGTAAATAGAGCTGTCCGAGTCCCGGCAAAATATGGGAGAGAAAAACGGCGAACCAGGGATTTTTGGTCTGTTTAGCAATGTCGGTCAAAGCGTATTGCGCTGTTCCTGTGCGCCGTTTGCCATACAGATACACATCAAACACGTTAATGATGTACAAAAAAACGGCTAGGCTGCCCATTAGTAGGCCAGAAGCCGTATTACCCGTCGCTGAAAAAATCGACCAAAATGCCAGTCCAATCAGCCCTAGCTCAATCAGCAATAGGCCAATTCCCCGCCCAATCTGGCCTGTGTAAAGCTGACCTAATCCTGGAAACAGCATCGACAGGTTTACAGGCAGCCACAGCGCATGAGTCAGATGAGATGGATTAACATCACGGTCGGAAAACCGAAGCATAATCTTAATCGAACACTACAGTGTTTCGAGACAGTATCCGTTACACTAGGGCAAATGGGAGATGTTGCTATTCGGCGCGTTCACCCACTGTCATTGTAAGTTTCTAGTAATGGTTTAGTTATATGGTTTCTGCTTCTCCGTTAGCGCTCGTATTTCAAACCCTGAGCACCTTCCTCACGTTCTACACCGTCCTAATCTTCATCCGGGTTCTGCTATCTTGGTTCCCTAATGTTGATTGGTACAGTCAGCCTTTCGCAGCTCTTAGCCAGATTACCGATCCGTATCTAAACCTGTTCCGTTCAATCATTCCTCCTATAGGTGGTATCGATTTCTCCGCAATTCTGGCGATTATTCTGCTTCAAGTTGCCGCAGGATTAATTCCTTCTGGCATGTTCTAGGTTCAAGTCCAGTTTGCCCAAATTGGGCTGCATATCTACTTAAACTTGCAATCTATCGCTTCAACTAGTAGAGGAGATACCAAGCGTTACTGAGTATCTCCTCTTTGTTGCTGTCTTGATCCGTTTAAGACTAGGCAACGTCCACCCTAACCTTACTCAGATAGTAAGCCAATGGTAGGTATTAGACTTTATTGGAAATAAAGTTTTTGGGGTTGGAAATCGTTTTGTAGCACGGCTCTGCCGTGCTACAAAACGATTTCCGATAAGGTCTATTGCTCACCATTGGCATTTTTAACCAATGTGGCTAGCGCTACTGGTTGAGGCTATAACTCTTTAAACCCTTAACTGTCGCCGCCAAACACTTCAATATTGGCGAAGGCGCAGACAGGTGAGGCATGACCCACGCGAATTACCTGATTCGGTTCGCCCTTACCGCAGAATGGCGTACCAAAAATTTCCCAAGTGCTGCGATCGCCAACTGCAACCAAGCTATGCCAAAACTGGGGCGTTGTGGCTCGATAGTTGGGATTTCGTAGCGTTTTAGTGACCTTCCCGTTCTCGATTAGCTTGGCGTATTCACAGCCAAACTGGAACTTGTGGCGCTGATCGTCGATAGACCACGAGCGATTGGCCTCCATGTACACACCTTTTTCGATGCTGCCAATCATTTCGTCAAGTGACTGATCGCCGTGTTCTAGGTTGATATTAGCCATTCGGTCAATCGGAGGACGGTTCCACGAGCTAGCCCGCGCACTCGCGACACCATTCACTCCTAATCGTGCCTGACTTTCCAAGCTGCCGATGCCGCGCTCCAGCTTGCCTTCCCGAATCAGATATTCTCGTGTGGCGGGTGCGCCCGTATCATCAAAACGGTAGCTGGCATACTGCCCGGCCACAGATGGGTCAAAGGTAATGTTCATTAATTTAGACCCGTATTGCAGCGTACCGAAGTCGCTGGGTTTAACAAAGCTACCGCCCGCATAATTACGCTCGTCACCCAAAATGCGATCGAGTTCTAGGGGATGACCGATGCTTTCATGAATTTGCAGCATCATCTGGTCGGGAGCTAATACCAGCGTCATCGTATCTGTGGGGCAGTCTTCGGCTGAAAGCAGTTCCATCACCTGCTCGCCCGTTTGGGCTACCTGATCCCAGAGCTGCGTATCGGGGAATAATTCCCAGCCACCCTGGTAGCTGCGGGCCCAAAATCCATTGCTGGTGCGATTTTGCACCACTGGGCCATCCTGTGCGGTTACACCGTAGTGACTGGTGAGTAGGTTAAACCGCTGATACACTTCCGACCCATTACTGCTGACAAACCAAGATTCCAATTCGCTGGTCACAGCCGTGGCGTTTGTTTGCACGACGGCATCCGCCACTTTGAGCTTGTGGCAAATGCGAATCAGGATATCATTGATTTCGGCTGGCGTGAGCGCATTGAACGCTTTCACACCGGGAGAATAATATTCACCAACCACTTTGGGCCGCTGTTGTGGTGTCCAGTGATGAATTCGCCACTGGCTCGCTGCGATCGCATTTTTATGAGCAATTTCCGCAGCGGTGCGTAAACCCTCTGGTGTTAATTGATTCGTGGCACCATAGCCAATTTGGCCATCGGCTAGCACTTCAACCATTGCGCCTTGAGTGAGCTGGCGAGAATTGGATTTAGGCTGACCATCACGAACAGAGCGGTAGGTTTGAGCTTCTTTGACGGCTCGAATCCCAATCCAATCAGCTGTAAAAGGCAATGATTCAATAACGCTGGAGAGTTCAGCAATCATGGGCTTCCTGGAAAACTGAGGTGTTTGTGTTTACCAGTTTAACGAGCCAGCCTAGAATTTTGGTGAACTTTAGAGCAATTCAATGCGAAACCCCAGAAAGCAAACTTACCGCTACGGCGGCAGAAATAGCTTCTCTGGGGTTATTCCTCCAGATATTTAGGTCATTCAAAAGGCGATGGCAGTGATTGAAAGGGTGGAGTAAGGGGTGAAGGAGAAATTATCTCCAGTTAACCTGGCGCAACCATGTCCAAACGCCGGTTTTACGACGCACTTCAACTCCTTCACTGTTCTCCTGGATCACTTCCTGTAACTCCTCAATTGTGAAGTCATACCCTAATGACTGACAGGTTTGAATAAACTCTTGCCCATTTGCAACGTGCTGGAATTTATCGCGTAGATGCTCATCGTGAGAGGCATCTGATAGAAACTTATATGCACTTTCCTGAGTCATTGATTTGCCCTTCTGGTTCCTAAACGCGTTGCACGACGACCACGACTGTGCCCCGTGTACTGTGATTGTAATGCTGTGATTGTAATGTAGTAATAGCGATCGCAAATTTGCCGTTGTTGTCCCACCTATTTGTCATAGAAGGTTTGTTGTAGAAAGTGCGATCGCATGTTGATATCGTCAAGATATTGCTCGACTTTAGTATGCCCAAGAGTGGAGAATGCCAATACACGGGGGCTAAACAATTCCCCACATATCGGTCTAGAATCGGACAGGAGCGTCTAGTCGTCTGCAACTAATTGCAACAGACAAGTTGCACAGACCATAATTTTAGGTTGCAGGACGAAGTCGCCACAGTACGCGTTATCCGAATTTCACTATTCAGCATGTCTCAACGTATCGAGAACGCATTGAGAATGTATCTGAAACTTTCCGAAGAATCGATTGACAACCATCAGCACGACAAAGTAGTCGTTTTGAACGATGTTTAGTAAACCCATACGTCGCTATTGGTTATCTGGTTTAAGCTTACTGCTCGGTTTGCTGTTGGTCTTAGGACTAGCTCAAAGCCGAGGTTCGTCCTTTCCCGCTCCTGAAATTGCGATTGATCCATCAAACTTACTCAGTGCTCAAACCAGTCATCCAGCGTTTATCCTGGCAGAGAGCGCCTTAGACGAGTCGGATGAGCTGCCGACACTTGCCCAGGTCAACGATGAACCGGAACAAACGGAGGCCAGCCGAGCGGCTTCGATTGACGCCTTTCGCCAGTCGATTGAGTATGCCAATACGGCTGCTGTTTTAGCACAAACGGCGACTTCTCCTCAACAGTGGGATCGAGTCGCCGAAAACTGGATGGCGGCGATAGCCCAGTTATTTAGTATCCCGCCCAAGAGTCCCCAGCGGGTCTTCGCCCAGCGCAAAATTCGCGAGTACTTGCAAAATCTGTCGATTGCCCAACGCTATGCCGATCGCAGCAGCTTTCCGCGCATGTCGCCCAGTTTTGGCAGCTCCAGCCTAGATGAGCAGCTTGTGCTGTACAAATCCTATGTCGCAACCGTAGGCGTACCAGACGTACTGGTGATTGGTAGTTCGCGGGCTTTGCAGGGCGTTGATCCACACGTGCTACAGGCTGCATTGGCCGGGAAAGGTTACGCAAACGCCACGGTATACAACTTTGGCGTCTACGGAGCGACGGCTCAAGTTGTAAATTTCATTGTGCAGAAGATTCTACCCGACCAGTTGCCGAATCTGATTGTGTGGCCAGCGGGTTCGCGAGCCTTAAACAGTAGTCGCTTTGACCGCACCTTTGCATCGATTTTAGAATCTCCAGGCTATCAGGGGGTGATGCAGGGCACTCAGCCTCCCTCATTGCTGAAGTTTGCCACCCCGGAATCGTTTGCTGACGCACCGCAGCAAAGCTTGCTGGATGCCAACGCCAATGGATTTATCACCGTTTCCGAACAGTTTGATCCGGCGCAATATTATCGACAGTATCCACGGGTATCCGGTGTATACGATGGCGACTATCAGAACTTTCAACTGAATGGCGTGCAGGATAACAGTCTGCGATCGCTCGCGCAGTTTGCCAAAGGTCGCGGCATTGATTTGGTATACGTCAACTTGCCGCTAACCCAAGATTATCTAGACAACACGCGCAGTCGCTATGAGGGGCGCTATCGGCAGTGGCTCCAGCAAAAGAGCCAAGCCTACGGTTTCACCTATGTGGATTTGCTGGAGTCCAACCTGATGCAAAACCAGTTCTTTGCCGATCCCAGCCACATTAACCGCTATGGTGCTGCTGCGATCGCACGTCGTCTGGCCAATCATGCCCAAATGCCGTGGCAAGCGCTAGTAGCGCAAAATAACTAAGGATTGTGGATTTAAAGAGCCTGTAAACCGTTCCATCCGTAGGGATACGGCACTGCCGTGTCCCTAACGCAAGATTTCATCTAAGTAAATCTCGCGGGGCGCTCAAATTCCTATCCCCGCCGCAAGCGGACGGGGCATTACGGAATTTGCCCTTCGGGACGCACTCCCGCGCTACCACTAACGTGGCAAGCCACGGGGAATTAGACCCACAGAGATTAAATGTTCCTAAGCGCTCCAGTTCAGCCAGCGAACGTAGATATAGGCAATCGTTTCTGCCACAACAACTCGAAATCCCGCGCTAAATCGCCACCAGGTAGCCGGATCGTAAAGCTGATCGGTTAATGTCAGTACTCCTATGGCTGTCTGCGGCGCAAACACACGCTGATAAATTAGCCAGCTCCGTCGAGAATGCGCCCCAACCGTACAAAGGTTGATCTGGTCGATGGGCCAACGTTGGTCTTCCAGCCAGTCGCGAATCACCAACGCCGCCGCATGGGTGCGGTAATGATTGGTATGGTCACAGTTAATCACCACAATGCGATCGCGCTCAATGCCGAGGGCAATTAAGCTGTCTGCTGTGACCTCCGCATGGGTGCGGTACTGGGTCAAAAATGCGCCCTGATACAGCGGCAATCCAGAAATCAGCACGTGCTGATAATTGCCTTCGTTAATTACCTGCGCTACCTGCTTCACAACCCGATCGGGGACCCAACCCTCGACAATCAGCACGTTTGTCGAGAGCGGCTGATTTGGGGTCAAGAAATCGTGAAGATAGCGGCTACACCAAAAGGCAACTAATAGGGCTAGTGCGATCGCAAACAGAATCAGTGCCGCGATGCCACAAATGAAACCAGCCCAGAATCCTAGTTCAAGCACCTCAGCAACGTCTCCTCACAACACGGGATGCCATTAATACGGAGTCTTGAAGAACCGAATCAATTTCGATGAAACTCTCGCTCTATTCGGTTCTTGCAGATGAAGTTCATATAACTTAACGAGATGCGATCCTGACTATAGGACGATTGCTATCCCTGCCCAATGACCGTTATCCACACATTATTCAGTGGGTAAACTATATTGAGACAATACAAAACGTAACTAAGCTCTTAAACTTTCGTCATAGTTTGATGAAGCGTTTAACTGAATCGTTACACGAACAAATTCGCAAATCTATAGTAGATTTGCGCGAAAAGCTGATGAAATCGCCTTTTGACGTGAGTTCAGTGGCTTCAAGTTTGTGAACAGACTTGACACAACAGCCCGATAAACCTGATTAACCCAGTGTGGCCCGAGGAGGAAACTAGCTTGTTATCAAAGCGGACAATTGGAATTGCGATCGCAAGTGTGGCCACGGCATCCTTTGCTACTGGTTTTATCGGCGCGGAACAAGCACTCAAACAGCCAGATGGAACTGAGATTGCCCAACCTCTACAGGCAGACCTCTACGATGCCGCACAGAGGGTACTTTGGCATGGTGACATTGGCCTGAATCATGTCAATCGACAGGTACAGTTGGCGAGACGCCAATCTGCGATCGCGCAATCTCGATACTCCAATTCTTCGAATTCGCGTATGCGCGATCGCATTGATTTTCAGGAGTCGTATATAGAGGAGTCGTGGTCTATTTCTGATCCGGTTGCTGATCAGACTGCTGACTCTACAGTGTCTGACCCATTTGACTCTGCCTCAGATCCGAGCAGCGAACCCTATATTTCTACCGCTGATTCACATCTAGGGGCAACACCTGACACCTTACCTGATGGCTCTCTCGCTGAGCCCGTAGACCATGAACCTGAATCCTCTGACTCTGCAACGCGTTCCGCAGATCATCGTTCAGAGCGTGCAGCCAACGCCCCGTCTCTTAAACCTGATTTTGTTTGGCAAGGTTCCCCCGGCTTTGTAAAAGACTACATCAAAGCAAGTGCCGTAAAGTAGACACATGTTTCAGGTAGTGCAGTTTTGCGTTTTCAGACTTATCAGGCTTAATTAAGATCCAAACAATAACTGTCACGGCTCTATTAAACAACTAAGTAGCTAATCAACTTAAGCTTGCTGTAGTTTTAAGAATTGTTCTTTGAATGTGTAGATTTGTGTACACAAGAACAAGCCAATATTGGAATTTATTAGGACGTTCTGGGGCCGGATCTGAACAGTTTCCCTGCGAATTCGAAGACCGAGAGCATGATACACTTAAGCCTACATTCTCGTGTTCTCGGTATCCAAAGTGAGAAGAGATCTTAGGGGATTTCAGCAGTCGATTACTTCATGCTGAGCAGCACCCTATTTCGTAAGTATATGAAGCAATATCCTAATATTGTTTCACTCTATTAAGCTCTCCTCAGTTTAAAGCCTGATTAGGGGGCGCTAGGGTTTACCATATGTGACTGATAGGGTCTTGTCATACCTTAAAATACGCAAATTAATTTCAGATAGCGATGTAGGAGAGATTTAAATGCGGGACGCAGTGACCACCCTAATTCGGAATTACGACGCAACCGGTCGCTACCTCGATCGCGAAGCACTCGATACGCTGAAGTCTTATTTTGATAGCGGTTTGGTGCGGGCTCAAGCTGCCGCAGTCATTACATCCGACGCAGCTGCGATCGTCAAAGAGGCAGGTTCTAAATTATTTGAACAACTTCCTGAACTGATTCGTCCAGGTGGTAACGCTTACACCACTCGTCGCTATGCAGCTTGCCTGCGCGATATGGACTACTACCTGCGGTACGGTAGCTATGCTCTCGTTGCAGACGACATGGACATTTTGGATGAGCGTGTTCTGAATGGCTTGAGAGAAACCTACAACTCTCTTAACGTTCCCATTGGCCCAACCGTCATCGGCATTCAAATCTTGAAAGATATTGTCAAAGAGCGCGTAGCATCTGCTGGAATTGATAATGCTGAGTTCGTTGACGCTCCCTTCGAATACATGGCGCGTGAGCTAGGCGAAGTTAGTGTCTAAGTCATTATGAATTAGGTTGTATTAGTGACTTAATAGCACTTGCCGCCGCCTAATTCACGATCTAATCCAAATATTGGTCAATCCGCTAGGAAATCGGTTGCTTCTTGCATCACCTTCTAGCGGATTGTTTCCGTTAAGCTTGTTACGTTGATTGCTGACAGATACAGCAGTAGTCACATTGGTTGGTACGTTGGGAAATACCGAAACTGTTCCAACGCTTAAACGTTGAATTTCGTAAATATCTTACCCCCAATAGCGACGGCTGTATAATGGGTAGTGCTGTACAAGTAGCGCTGATTACAGTTCTGCTACATGCAGCCGAAAGGAGCAAGTTCTGACCTTTATCCTCATTTAATCAGGCCCATTTGCTTTACTTTTGTAAAAAAACCGACATTTTTCTCTACTGTTAATGGTCTGTCAAACCCAGTCAAACCCTTATACAGCAGGGGTTTAAGCTTGTTGTAGGGAATGTTAAGAGAAGTTGAAATTTCTAATTGAACTCGATATACTTGGCACGGCCCACATTTTTGTAACCATAACTACACTTGACACAAAGTTTAGAGAGGAGGTAAAGAGGTTGGCAAGGAGACGTAAGCGCAAGAGCCGTCGTCGTTTAGAGGGGCGACGCATTTTAGAGAGTGTGCCTCAATTTAGCATTGAGAGCGGAGAAGATAAGCCTGTCACGGCTGCTAGGAAGTATATTCACGCTGAAGGAATTTCCCCCCCGCCCTTTTGCTAGTCAAGCGCAACGAACACACGACAGATCGATATTTTTGGGCAGAGAAGGGGTTGTTCGGAGCTCAGTATGTTGAAGAAAACCACTTCTTATTCCCAAGTCTGAAAGTAGATGAAGATGAAGAAGAGGAGATGGGAAGCGTAGCTGTTGCAGTTGCAAAGCAGTCATAGCTACTTGGATGTTCAATGTGCAGTAATTAATTAGTGCACAGTAAACAGTAATAGGTAGATGGCTTGAAACTAGGATTACTTGTCACTGTTACTGACCCATTTCCCGCCAACTGGAGATTGTTGGTCAGTCGGGCCAAATGTACTTAATCTACTTAAACTTCTCCCAAGAGGCAGAATCGCTATGATTCTGCCTCTTTTTTCTGAAGTGATAGAGCCTGTTGCAAAGCAATTATTTCATCCCGATGAGCAACAACAGTGACGAACGATTCTGAAAGGTTGCGATCGCGGTTAGTGGGTGAAGGTTGAACTGAAAACTGTACGGTTTCAGTACGCGCGGCTCCTTTCCAGTAAAAGAATCCGGCCAGTGGGGCTAATAAAGGAAAAATAAACGGCCACTGGAACTGGGAGGGTAACAATAGGCTGACGACTAGAGCCAGACAAAAGAACCCAATTGCTGCTAATAGACTGAGGAAAATGGCTAAAAATAAACTGGGTCTAACAAATCCAGTCAGCGTCACAGCAGATGCGTTGCTAGAAGTCTCGCTTGCAGCTGCAGGATCAACTTCATAAGCGCGGCTCTGGAAATGTTGCTGCAGCTGTTGGGCAATTTCTGTTTCGGGTTGATCTACTACAAATTGAGCCGATTCAGTCCGATCTTTGACTGATGCCCGGATAAAGAAGAATAAACCGACCAGAAGCAGTAAGGTTAGTAAAAATGTTGATGCGAGAACAGGGCTGTCCACAGTGTTAGACTCTCCTTCTCCCAAACGAACGAAAGGTTTAGTCTTCTAGCCTACCGGAAATTGGAAGCCAATCAGCATATTTGTACGCTGATTGTGTTGTACAGCCATCTTAAGTTGATTATGTAACAGGCCGCCCCGCTGGGGCAGCCTGTTACATAATCAACTCAGCTCACTAGCAATTCAGTAGAGCTATACCAAGGAACAGTTGATTTTCTTGAGGCATACCGAATTAGCTAGAAAACCCCAGAATAATTTTTTGCGAAATTGGGCGTTACACATTTCGCAAAAAATTATTCTGGGGTTTTCGACCAAATCTCTTGTTGTAGGTTAAACAAGAGCAAAATAGAAAGTTTGTATTAGCTCCCAAAGCTAGGAGTCGATGCCGACATAAACTTGAGATTGGTTCAATTTGGCATACTGCCTCCACAATTGAGCTAATTCTTCCGCCTTGTCTCTCCAGTTAGGCTGGATTTGATACATGCGGCGGGGACGCCCACGACCTTCAACTTTTTTCCAGTACCCTATGACTGCTGATTGTTCTTCCAGAAACCTTAAAGCGCTATAAAGAACGGTGTCAGATAAGCGATAAGATGAGTAGTCCTGCTCCAACATCTGAATCAATTCTGTTCCGTAAGAGTCTCGGTGCAGAAGAACATCAAGAATGTAGCATACGGCAAGTTCTTTATTGAGATGAACCGGGGGGGGATTCTGGAAAAAACGATAGATATCCTCAAATTTCATACAAATTATCCAAAATCAGAACGGATTAGCCGATAAGTGATGAGACTGCGACCGAACAGCTTAGCTTCGAATAACCAGTAAAAACCAGTAAAGCTTGTTGTTCAAAACGAGGAGTAATTTAGCTTTAACGTATGACTAACTTACTATCGTTCTTATCCATTCTAGACGCTGAAGCGTGGAGTGGCATGCCAAATTTCTCGGATAATTTTCCCACCTGCATCAATATGAGCGGAGTAAGAGACAATGACAACTTCTTGATGGCCATTCGTTTGATCAGCAACTAAAACAACATCTGCTTTAACTAAACGATCGCTATTTTTACCCTGAGACAAGATTTGGTAGTTTTGAATGCGATATCGGTGCAAAAACTTCGCCCAAGCCTTTGGAATTTCTTTACCTTGGTATCGTTTCTGATTAAGCCCTTCCTGCCATAGGATCACGGCATCCTTATGATACCGATTCAGGGCTTGACTGGTGTCTTGCGTGGCTATGGCCTGCCAGTGCTGTTGTGCAACGGTAAGCGGATCGGCCACTACCATCCGCTGATAGAACATGAGGCTGCCGACCAGTGCGATCGCACATAGACCAGACATCACCTGTCGCCCCACCAAAGAAGGAAATGAACCCGGTTTCACTGAGTTTTGCATCGGTAACCTCTACGATCCAGCTCTCGAAATACAGCAGGCTCAGAAACGAATCAAAACATTTCTATATGAGCTTATATGTTTGCTATCTCTTTACGGCTTAGCGCAATTTCCATCGGCAATTATTGAGCACAGTTACTAGATCGTTCGTGCCTTAGACTACTGCTACTCAGGACTATCAGGACTAGCAACATCAGGGTAACAACAGCTTCAAAATATGTCACAGCTCTTATGTAATAGCGTTACAAATCGATGGATAGAGTGCTGTAGATACTTGTGAGCTAATTGACGTAAATCGACAAAACTTACGGCATTGATACAAGATGTTTCATCATCCAATCGATTGAATAACAATTGGATTTGTTCCTCAAATAGGAATAAATTTAGCGAAAGTTTAAGCAAAAAACTCGGTGACTGCGATTTTAGCTGCTGGACTTAAAAATCCAGGTCTTATCTTAAAAGCCATGATTCGTTACCTTAAAGCAGCATGTGACAACTCTTCAGTTGTCTACTGGCGATGGCAATTTCTATCAAAAGGGGGTAAAGCCTGGTAGAACGTCTACGCTCTGTGGGGTGATTGGGAATCGGCAAAAATTTAGACGAATCGCAGATGAACGGTCTGCTCAGAGCTTAGGATGAAGGATAGAGAATCGTGATTAATAAGGAGAACTGCTGTGCGTGAGATATTAATCAGCTTCGGTGTGTTCGCCGTGTGCTGCTTAGTGTTAGTCATTGGCCAAATTACGACAACGGGACAGGATAGCGCGATCGCAGAGGAGCTAAACAGTAATATGCCCACTGCGACCCAGCTTGATAACAGTTCTGACCTGACCCGTCCCAGTTTTTTTGTGGCCGAGGGTTCCGCTGCTGATTTAGACCTTTCTTCTGAAACTGATATGACTGCTGAAGAGACAAACTCTGCAACTGAAGGCGCTGATGTTGTAACCACAGATTCTGGGTTACAGTACATTGATGTCGTTGAGGGCGATGGTGCCCAACCTCAATCTGGACAAACGGTAGTGGTTCACTACACAGGAATGCTGGAAGACGGTACAAAATTTGACAGCTCCCGCGATCGCAACCAACCGTTTTCGTTTCCGTTAGGTGCAGGCCGAGTCATTAAAGGTTGGGATGAGGGGATCGCGACGATGAAGGTTGGTGGCCAGCGGCGGCTGATCATTCCGCCAGAGTTGGGCTACGGCAGTCGCGGCGCTGGCGGCGTGATCCCGCCTAATGCAACGCTAATCTTTGATGTTGAACTTCTACGTATTTCTTAAAGAGTTCAGTACCCAGCAGGACTGGCAACGTTAGTCCTGCTTGATCTTTACGTTCATAATCCCCAAAAAGTTAGCTTGCCGCTGTGTGCAGCGGCAAGCTAACTTTTTTTCAACCAATGGGCGGTTGCGCATTAACTGCGCCGCTCAATTTCGGCTTTGATGGCCAGCATGTTTTCTTGCAAACTGTCGGCAAAAATCTTCTGAAACATGCCGTCGAACAGCCCGGCTTCGGCATCCGCTTCTACGACTTGAGTAATCAATGCCTGCTCGGCTGCTTCAGTGGCAACAGCATCAACTTGCCAGTAGCCGCTCATTTTTTTCAAATCGCCATCGATTAAGCGAAAATCGATCCGGCGCTCATCTGGCTTAGCTACATTTTGAGTACGAATGGTGGAGTCTACATTCATCATCAGGATCTGACGACGATCAACCTGCTCCACAATTTTCTGATTTCCCCGATCATCTAGAATGCGGCTGGAAACAACTGTAGGCAAAAAGTTAGACAAACTTTCAAAGTCATTGAGCACAACCCATGCCGTATCTGCGCTCGCATCGGCGAGAACTTGGGCCTGGTAATGATTGTGTTGCTGTGCGATCGCAACTTTTCCGTGCTGTAGCTGCTCGGGTTGAAGAACATTGCTCTGTTCAGCTAAAGCCTGTGCTGTTGGATCAGCTGTAGCAGTCATAAAGTAGTTGGGCGTAACGACGATTTTAGATTAACAAATCTCAACAAAGCCGCCTTCTATCAAGCGCAGGACTTGGGAGGCAGAATTTGGAAACGCTTGAACGGTTTCAGAATTTCTCAACGTCCGTGGCCTAACTTAGCTGGCTACAGATCTATAGTGATTCCAGGTAAGAGCGAGAGAGGAGAGTGCCTCATGATGAGGCACTCTCCTCTCTCGCTCTTACCTAGAACTGCTCTAAATGTTGCTGGGATATTCCGGAGATCGGCACCGATCATTTGAAAGCAGTTAATAGCGGCTGATATTGCGACTGTATTGGCCGCAGTTGTAGTCTTTATGGCTACGATGAGCCAGATTGCTTATGAAATCAATGTTTAACATTGTTGACATTGCTCGGTGCGGTAAGCAATTTAGCCAACGCTATACTTTGTGCCTCCGGGCTAGGATTTTCATATGATTCCTCTAGAGGATTCTGAGATCAAGCAGTTGGCTCGATCTCTGCGACGCATCCATCAACCGACTCGTTCAAGTGCATCGACGGGAACAACCAAAATTTGGTATCAGGGAAACGAGCCTTATTTTGATTTGACGGTTGAAGTACAAACCGATGGTGCGATCGCAGCGCTACTACTCACACTCAAGGGGTACTTTCTCACTTGGAATTGCCAAAGCCGCAAATTTAGCACCGGATGCACCAGTGAGACTGAAATTCCCGGTGTGTCGTACTATGCAGCCAGCACGGTCATGAATCAGTTTAACGAGGTCAATGTAACGGTTTTACAGCAGTTACAGTCATTGCTGCTAGCGATCCCGCCAGCCGACCCGATTATTCAGCAGGTACAGCAGTTGGTGATTTCATCAAACTCAGACACTGAATCAAAATCAAAGTAGGGAAGGGTGCCGCGCTGCGGCACCCTTCCCTACTCTTTGGTTGACAGACCATTTTGGGATTAGCCCAAACCTAACCAGGACAGAAGTCCTTGGCCGGTGAAGTATTCAATTGCTAGGGTCGCCAAAAAACCAATCATGGCAGCACGACCGTTTAAACGTTCGGCATAGCGATTGAAGCCAAGCTTAGGATCTTGAAAGTTGGGTGTAGTAGATGGTTGTGGTTGATTCATGGCGGTAAGTTGCTGTTACAAATCTTTACTCACCTCCATTGTAAAGAAGAAAAGCTGCGATCGCAGCTTTTCTATCCCAGAAGCGGCACAACCACTCTCTACAGCCCATCTTCATTGCTAATCCCTATAATCGATCTCGGCCCTGCTCAGCTATCAGTTCTTGAATTTGTTGATCAAGCTGCTTGAGTAGTTCACGCAGAGCGGGGAGCGATTCGACATTGAGTGGCTGAGCCGCCAGTTCATCCCGTGCCCGGCTGCGAATTTCATTCAGTTGCTGCTGTAATTTGTAGGCTAGACCCAAGGCATCACGTCCTAAGCGATTAATAATCTGCCGCTCATAGAACTTGAGTGCCGCCCCACGTAGTACCTGTAGCGTCGCCTCCTCGCCATGTTTACCCGGCATCACCCGAAACCGAAGAAGGAGCCGTGATCCTTGATAAATCCGCTCTAGTTCGATTTGCTTAATTGATTGCACGGGCAGCATGGGCAATCCCGCCAGTCGCTTCAGTTCGCTAACGACTCCTTCAAATCGCGGTACATCTAACTTCTCAATCGCCGACTGCATCACCCCATCTTGGCTCCAGAGAATGCGGCCCTGATGTTGATGATGTTCAAAATACAGCCGACCAATGCCGTCTTTTAACACTTGTCCGAGTAGTTCATACAAAATCGTCTTGGGTTGCTGCTGCGGCAACGAGTCCAAAGGCAATGAAAAGCTCGTGATACTAAGCTCTAGCGGATTCGTTTGTCCAGGAGGAGAAGGTGGCTCTAAATGATGAGATGGGGCGGATGATTTGGCCGTATTGGTGTGCTTGACAGCCGAATGAGGTGGTTCGAATGGGTTAGGTATTAACTCAGACGAAAATTTTTCATCTGAATAATTTTCAGGTGGTTCATGTGTTGTCGAGTCGGGCGGTGTTTTCGCCTGGGTAGAAGGAGTAAATGCATTCGGTGACTGGAACTCTTCGGGAATAATCGGTTTATTGAATTCACTCTCGTCCAGCGCTAAGGTTTGATCTAATTCCGCTTCATGATTTAGCCAAGCTGATGCAGTTGGTTCAGCAAATTGCTCAGAAAACTCAATGTCCAGATCTTCTAGATCTTCCAGTTCTTCGATCTGCTCTGGAGAATCCACAATAAACGTTCTCTGCTGGTTTTGATCGGGATTAACCGGAAAAGAATGAGCCGGAGTCCGCTGATTGGTTGTGCTGGCTGAATGACCACCCGACAGCGCTGGTGCGCCTCTTTGTGAATAATTCAGGTACTGAGTTAGCATCGCGTGATGCCCATCCAGGGAAATTGGGCGGGGCACAATTGAACAGTTGATGTAAGACAGTAAGCGCCTGACATAATCTGCTGCTGCTTTATCGTCTGGGTCGACCATGCCCAAATTGAGTCGGCTGCCATCGAGAGATAAAGGAAGAACGCGGTAGTACAAACAAGCTTCCAAGGGCAGCAGTTGCTCAATCAGCGTAAACATTTGCTGCTGATTAGCCTGCGTGAGCCAGTCTTCATCGGAATGGGAATTGGAGGCGGAAGTGGGATCGATCATGTGGAGCGGCCAGATGATGACAACGATCTATCTACTATTGATCCTGGACAATTAGCGAGTTCATGTGTCAGAACCCGACTGTTTTTTTGTCAAAAGCTTGCAGTGCGAGCTCTTACAAAAAATAACTGTGAACTTTTGATCAGATTTGATAAGTTGGCTGGTCTAGATCAACTCAACCAGAAAACTGGGGAGCACTCTGTTTTTCAATGTTTCAATATGTGTAGCTACCGATCGGGCAACTTGTCTAAATGTAACTATTTTTCTCTACGTCTGATTCAATACTGAATCAGCGCAATATGCCAATTCATCTTCTGCAATTTTGAAAAATGCTGCATATTTATTCTGCCCAAAATTGGTCATTCATCAATGCGACCAAATAATGTAAATGCGGCCCAGTTGACGGGTTGAGGATAAGCTGATCGCGTAGCCAGCATGGCCTGACGCAGAGCAACCGCTCGGTTGGGGTTTTGCTGGAGCGCCTGATAAAACTCCGTCATCAGCAAAGCCGTCGGTTCATCCGGCACGGCCCATAGCGAAACAACCACACTCTCTACACCCGCTGTCAGAAACGATCGCGACAGGCCCAAAACGCCATCGCCTGTAATGTTGCCGCGTCCGGTATTGCAGGCACTGAGTACCACTAATCGCGCTGGAGTGGGCAAAGCGAAAATCTCGGCAGTCGTGAGAAAGCCGTTATCGTTTGGTGTTGGAGCTAAGGCTAAGGCTCCAGGAATACCCGTGCCGAAATCATCCAGTAACCCATGCGTTGCAAAATGCGCGATCGCAACTTCACTCAGTTGCTCGACAATTACCGCTTTGGTTGCCGCTGCGCCGATCAGCGGTTCGGTGTTCAAAATTGGCGCGATATCTAATGCCTCTTGCTCCGCACCGGATAAGGGGGGAAGGGGTGAGCGAGTCGATGGATCATTGGGCATAATCGGGTTGCCGACGACCAGAGCTGGATCGGTGCCGATATGGAGCGGTTCGCGCTGGGCAGGGTCGGTCACGAGCAGGCTAATGGCTGGAGCCAGCAGCAGCGAATGCTTTTCAATCAGGTCTGTTCCGTTCGTATCTGCCAAAGCAGGGAAGGGAACGAGGAACAACTCGCCTTGGGGAATGATGATAATCGGCGCATCTGGCTCGGTGGGCAACAGTTCAGCAATGGGTTCAACGAGTAACTGATAGAGCTGTTGGCGATTCGCCTGATCCGCTGCTTCAATAGCTTCAACGGTTTCAGGATTAATCATAGGCGCACCGTCATTTTGCACAACGGCAATGCCGCGATCGCGCACGCCCAACGCTAGCCGATTGCCCGTTACCCAATCTGCGATCGCTTTTTCGTCTAGAGACTGTCGCCGAAAATAGATTTCCCCCGTGGGTTGAACAACCCAGATATAGACCTCTTCGTCAACGAGAGAATATTCAACCAGCGTGGCGTTTTGGGCTTGGGCAATTTGCCGAATTTGGTCAACCGTGGGTGGTTCAAACTGATCGGGTGGCGGAGTTTGTCCTTGGAGGGCCAAACGGTAGGCCAGCAGTTCGGCAAAGGCTCTGGCTCGGCCTCGTTCCGAGACTTCCAGCGCTGTTGCAATGTTTGTTTGATCAACTAACGCCTGTTGCAACAAGCGGTAAGTACTGGCTTGTGTTTCAGCCAGTGAAATTTTGTCTTCGTCGGTCAGACCCGGTCGCAGCGATTCCCACAGCGTTACAGCCGCTTGTAGGGCTTCTACTGCCGCTGCCTGTTGACCCGTCTGCAACAGCAGTTCACCCATTGCGTTTAGGGTTTCACCTTCGCCCGCCGCATCGCCAATCGCCTGCTGAACTTGTCTCGCCTGTCGATACTGGTCGATTGCTGTGGTTGAATCGCCCAAGCTAGCAGCCAGATCGCCCAGATTTTGCAAACTGCGTCCCGTTCCGGCTGGATCATTCTGAGCTTGGGTCAGACCAAGCGCTTTTTCCAGATACAGTCGAGCTTTTTCGGCATCACCCAGGCTGAGATAAGCTTCCCCAACCCGGTTGAGCGCTCTGGCTTCTCCGGCTGGATCGTTGCCACGCCGATAGCTGGCAAGGCTCTGCTTGGCAAACCGCAGCGCTGCCGCCTGATCGCCCGTTTTGCTGTAGGCCAAAGCTAAGCTGCTGAGGATAATGCCCTCGCGCGGTTCCGGTCGCCGCCAACTGCGATCGCGATTGGTCAAGTTCTGATGAATAGCTAACGCCTGCTGAAGTAAATCCAGCGCTTTCTCGGTTTGACCCAGACGAATATAGGTCACACCCAAATTCGTCAGCGTATCGCTTTCCCCCTGCGGATCGCCTACGGTTTGGCGAATGTTGGCGCTTTGCTGATAGTAGTCCAGGGAATTTGCATACTGCCCCATCTCGTCATAAACGTTGCCAATCCGATCCAGCGTATCGCTCACTCGGAGCTGATCGCCGCCCGATTGGTACACCTGAAGCGCTGTCTGAAACGTCGCCAATGCCGCCGCAAATTCACCCTGATCCATCTGCTGCTCACCCAAGCGATACAGGTCAGCCGCATCGTCCGTGAATAAACAAACCGTGGCCGGACGAATCGGACAGGTTTTACTCGAAAGTGGATTGTCCCTCAGATTCAGCTCCGCTAGATTTTGCAGCGCCGCCAATGCCTCAACCTGAGCAATTTGGTTATCGCTCAAATCCAATTCAACCAAGCGATTCAGCAACGCCAACGGTTCAGACTCAGTAATACGGTTATGGGCTAAGTCGAGGTTTGTAAGCCGAAGTTGCGATCGCAGTTCCTCAACATCCGTAATCTGATTTTGAGCTAGATAGAGTTCCGCCAAGTTGGGCAAATTAGCTAATGGTTCAACTGACGAGATTTGGTTGTTGTTGGCATAGAGAACAGTTAGCGATCGCAGATTTTCTAGAGGGCTTAAATCGATAATTTGATTATTATCTAAATACAGTGTTGTAAGATTTTGTAAATTAGAAATTGGGCTTAAATCTGTAACTTGATTATCTAGGAGATACAGCTCAGTTAAACTCGCCAAATTTTCTAATGAGCTTAGATTGGAAATCTGATTTTGCCCCAAATAGAGAGACTGTAATTGGGGCAAAGTAGATAGCGGAGCAAGACTGGCAATTTGACGATTCGTTAAATCCAAGGTGGTCAAGCTAAGCAGTTGATTGTTAGCCGTTTGGCAGTCTTCGTTGCCTGCAATTTCCAATAAAACTGAAACTGTATGCTGCTCTACTTCAGGTAATTGATCCTGCTGGATACACCAATCAAGAAACTGAGTAAATTCCTGTGCATTTGCTCGTGAATAAGCAGAGGCACTAGCTGAAATTAGCAGCACTGCTGGAGCCGTTTGAAGTAGCTGCTTTATCCTTAACATCTAGATCGCTCTCCACTTGGCAGAATGGCATTGCACAAATTTGCGCCTTGTAGATTCGCCCCTTCTAAATCCGCATTTGTTAGAATTGCCGATTCCAAATCAGCATTGGCCAAATTTGTATTACTCAAGTCAGCATTCTCTAGGCTGGCTCCCACTAAGTCCGTATTTTTTAGATTTGCGCCAGATAAATTCGCCCCTTCTAAATAAGCTCCAACCAAATCTAATCCACTGAGATTAATTCCAGTAAGATTACATCTCACACAGTCGTATCTAGCCTGTAATCGCCTCACATTTACGGCTTGCTCAAGTTCAACCAAATTTACTTCTTCAATAGGATTATTCTCAAGATAAAGTTCAACTAGCTGATCCAAATTCGAGAGCGTATCAACTTGAGCAATTTGGTTTGAATTAAGCTGTAAATTACTCAGGTTTCCTAAGCCGGCTAGCGGCTCAATATTAGAAATTTGATTGTCGTCCAACACTAGAATCTGTAAATTTATCAGCTCAGATAAACTATTAATTTCTACAATTTGATTTCTGGGTAGATAGAGCTGAGTCAAATTGATCAATTTTTTTAATTCCTGTAAATCTTGAATCTTGTTGTCGCCCAAATCTAGCTCAACTAAATTCGTTAACGCTGCTAATGGTTGCAAATCTTGAATGTCATTCTGATTGGCATACAGCTTTTGCAAATTCGTGAGTTGAGCCAACGGACTGAGATCCGAAATTGAATTGTTATCGAGCGACAGCACCCGCAGATTGATCAGACCTGACAACGGCGTGAGATCGGTAATCTGATTGCTGCCCAAATACAGCTCAGTCAACTGGGTGAGTGAAGCCAACAGGCTCAAATCCTGAAGCTGAGCATTATTCACGGTCAGCGTTGTGAGACTAATCAAAAACTGACCCGCCTCCTGGCAGTCCGACGTTTGCGCGACTTGGAGCAGGGCATCAAGCGTCTGTTGTGCAGAAGGAGCGAGGGTTTCCCGCTGCTGGCATTGGGTAGCAAAGTCCGAGGCATGGGCTGCTTGTGGAGTAGTGAGGAGGGTCAGAAGCGCGATCGCACTTCCACACCAGCTCCACCGCCCAAGTCCAGGTTGAATCCATTGGCTTTGATGATTCCCCATGCCCATCTCCTGAGAAGAATACTGTGAAGGCTAATTAAGTCCTATTTCAGTGCTGTAAAACGATCCGGAATTCTGCGATCGCAAAGTGTAAATCTTATGCAAACTATTGGCTCACCTTTGAACTCTGTTGATCAATATCAGATATCATCCAAAACCATCGCATCGGGCTGCATTGCAACAAATTGCTTGGACATATAAGTAGCTGCACATAAATATTTAAAAACTTGGGGGAGCGCCCCTGAGGGGCGCTCCCCCAAGTTTTTAAGTGCGTTTATTCATGCCAACCTACTTATCTAAACCGGATTTGAACCGGATATACCGGAAACGAACCCATTCAATATCAAAAATTTGATGTACCGTAATGAACCAGCCTTCCCGTCGGTTGAACTATCGTCATTGGCGGCGAGCAACAGCCGCTTTAGCCTGTTTGGCCATCTTCGCGACATTGCCAACCCGTGCATCCACACCCGAACAAGCCAGCATTGACGACATCTTGGGCAACAGCAGCGAACTGCTGATTCGGCGCAGCGGTCGGCGAGAATCAGCCCAAACGGGTTCGGTGCTGCAACAGGTGCGCGATGCGCTAGTTACCGTGCCGCCCAATAACGCTCGTGCCCTGCTGCGGTTTCTGTCCGGCAGCGGCGACGACCTGAACATGTACATGCAGACCAATCCCCATCCGGAGTCGGCCATTTACTACTTCCCCTGCCAGGTGCGCGGCGGCGACTACATTATCGGCTGGGGGCTGGCTCGCAACGAGTCGCGGGGTTGCGAAACGGGGCTGCAAGTCGTGCGCGGCGGCAGCACCAGCGCTCAGATGCCTAACCCATCGCCCACGGCAGCGCTGGAGTCACCACCGGAATCAGCCCTCATGCTGGCGAACAAGCAACTGGCTCAAGCGGGTGCTCGCCAAATCTTCTGGTGCAGCACCGCAGGCAGCAGCGGCAGCGTTAACTTTGCCACCTCATCCGCCAGCGATCCCTGCACAACTGCCCTCCAAGACTGCCCAGACGGTAACTGCGAAGTCCTCACTACGGGATTCTGGTGGACGAATGAAGCAAATCTCCAGGCAACGCTAAGTTGTGCCAATAACCAATCCTTCTCGGTGACGGGTACAGGAGAATCACTGGCCGACCAAATTCCCGGCCTGCTCCAGCAGGGACAGGGTCAGGCTTGCAGCCTGCAAGTCTTGCGACCCCAGGATTTCGTGATTGTGCCCGCACCGGATGATGTCGTGACCGCAATGGGCGACGATGAGATTTTGGTGCAAACGCGAGAAACGGCTGATGGACTGCGCGTGGATGTCCTAAAAGGTGCGATCAACGTCCGCTCAACCGATCAGGCGGAACCGAGATTACTGCGGGAAGGTGAGCAATACGTTCATACCGAATCCGGCAGCACGCAAACCACGTTTGACCGCGATGAGGCTCTGACCTCAATCGATATGGAAGTGCTCTGCGCCTTTGCCTCCTATCCAGACAACAACCTCAACGTTTCTGCCTGCAATGAAGCCAATTTAGGCGCAGTTAGCACCACAACGACGGGTGGATCGGTGGCATTTTGCGATCGCGAACAGGCCAGCGGTGGTCAAGAGGGCGATCAGCGCACGGTGCAAATGGGCAGCAATCGCGGCGAAATTGAAATTGAGTATGAAATGTACGGCGTACCAGATCGGTTGCAGATTATCTACGAGGGTAAAGAGCTGCTCAATACGGGATTCGTCTCAGGCAACAACCGCGTTTCCGTGCCGTTTGAGGGTAAATCCGGTCGGGTTGAAGTGATTATCACAGGTAATCAACAGGAATCAGGTACGCAATGGGACTACACGCTGTATTGTCCGTAGATGATTTGTAGATTGATAGCCGTGATTGAGGGTGCGATCGCAATTCCCAAATGTACGTCACCCAAATCTAATCATTCCGTAAGGGCGGGTTTTGTTCACCAATTTTGATTTAGACCGATCACCTAACGGCTAAATCCGCCCCTACAAATGGTTGGCATCAAAAACAGAACTTGTTTCTTTAAACCAATAAATCTGACATTAACCAGTACTGATATGAAACGTTCTATCCGTTTTTTTCTAATTGCACTGAGCGCCCTGCTGTTTACCTGCTGGGGTGGGCCGCTGTCACTGCGGTTTAGTTCTCCCGCTTATTCTGTTCCGCCACCGTTCGAATTGGCGCAATCTTCCCTGGCGGCCAATCGGCTAGCAACGTTTGTTGAAGCCGATCAGCTTTATCGTCAAGGCAACGTGGCGGCGGCAGAAGATCTCTACCGTCAGGTGAAACCGGAATTTGCCACCCACTCTTTCTCGGAAGCACCAGAACCGATTTACGAACCGGAAGCCCTGGCAGCGGAAAATGCGGCCTACTGGACAACTGCCCAAACTGCCCTAGAAGCTGACGATGAAGTTGGGGCCGTTACCGCCCTACAGCAGCTCAATGCCGCTCAACCGGAATTTATTCCAGGTTTATTGCAACTGGTCGAGCTGCTTCAGGAGAACGATCAGGAAGACGAAGCCCTGGCTGTCCTAGAACAAGCCGCAACCCTCTATCCCTATGCCGCTGATGTGGTGATGGCCCAGGTGCAGGCGCTGTCAGATGAAGGCGATCATTTAGAAGCTGCGATCGCAGCTCGCGAATTTGCCGTTCTCAACCTGGATCATCCTCAAGCCGGTGAGTTTGAAGAAATTGCCGAAGATGAACTCGACGAGTTTACCGATTCTCGTAAGCGTGATTCTCTTTTAGGCGGCGCAGCCAGCATCATCGGCGGTTTGCTCTCTGGCGACCGTGTGCCCTGGGAATCCTGGGATTCTGCGGTAGAAACCTATGACATGGTGCAACTCATGCTATCGGATGAATCTGAATTTGGCGAAAAGATTGCCGAAGAGTACAAGCAGCAGCTTTCGCTGGTGGAAGACCCAGTCATCGTCGATTACGTTACCCAACTGGGTTTAGAAGTGGCTCAACTGATGGGCCGCGATTTTGACTATGAGTTTTATGTGGTCAACGATAGCGCCATTAATGCGTTTGCCCTACCCGGTGGCAAAATCTTTGTGAATACGGGAGCCATCTTAGCCGCAAATTCTCAAGCTGAACTGGCAGGAGTCTTAGCTCACGAAGCCGCTCACGTGGTCTTCTCCCACGGGATCCAAAGCTTTTTCAGAAATGACCTGCTCTCTCAATTTTCAGATGAAATCCCGATGGGAGAGTTCGTGACTGAACTGATCAGTATGCAATATAGCCGTGAGCAAGAACGAGATTGCGACATTCTCGGTAGCCGCGTTTTGGCAACCGCAGGATACGCCGCCGATGGTCTGCGCAACTTCATGGTGACGCTCAGCCAAAGTGCCCAGTCAGAGCAAATTGAGTTTCTGTCGAGCCACCCCACGTCAGAATCCAGGGTTCAGTATATGGAAGAACTGATTCAGCGCAATGGCTATAACCGCTATGCCTTGGAAGGGGTAGACAAGCACTCCGAAATTCAAGCGATGCTGGGATAATTGTGATCTCCAAATGAGCGAATGCCGCTACCGTTCAACGGTAGCGGCATTCGCTCATTTGGAGATCTGCTAGCTAATAATGTACGGCGAAGTTACGGCTGGAAAACGTCCAGCGTACACACCTGCCTGATAGATGACTGCTGCTACCTCCGCGCGAGTAGCGGGATGATTGGGGCGCAACTGGCGCACATCGGGAAAATTGACCACAAAATGATGCACCGTGGCGCTGGCAACAAAGGGGCGGGCAAACTCTGGGATTTCGAGATGATCTTGATAGAAATTGAGGATTGACTCGTCTTCGGTATCCAGGTTTAAGCCGTTAATCAGCGAGACGTAGAGCTGCACCCGTGAGAGCGGCTGATTCGGGGCAAAGGTTTGATTAGGGAAACCAGACAGAAACTCGGCCTGATAAGCTTGCTGAATCGCTGCCGCTGCCCAAAAGTTGGCGGGCACGTCGGTAAACTCAATGCTGCTTCGTTTCGCAGGCGGATCGAAGACTCGCTTGATCAGCACCGTATATTCTGCTCGCGTAATCGGCAAATCGGGCCGAAACGTGCCGTCCACAAAGCCGCTGACCATCTGCTGATGGGTCAAACCGTAGATAAAATCGGCGGCCCAGTGATCTTGAGTATCGGCGTAGAAGGGAATGGTGGTATCGGGCCGCACAATGTAGGGCGAGGCAATTACAGGGGCGCGTCCCTGCACAACCAGCGCTTGATAGACCGTTGCCGCCATTTCGGCCCGCGTCATCTCGCGCATAGGATTTAGCTCGTCGTAGTGGGGATAGTTCACGACCAGACGACGCTGAGTGGCAATTTCCAGAGCTTCAATCGCATAGGGTGGAATCTGGGCGCGATCGCGATAAATCCGCAGGGCATCCGGTACTCCCCCGGTTAACCGCAGTCCGTTTACTAGCGACACCAAACCCTGCACTCGCGTCAGGTTGGCATCAGGCCGAAACGAGCGATCGAGGTATCCCGCCAAAAATCCCATTGTGTTTGCCTGCCGAATCGCTTCATAGGCCCAAAACTGGGGCGACACGTCTACAAAGTTACTCGCCGAACGCACCGCTTCTTGGCGAAACGCCGCCATCAGAACCGCCGCATACTGGGCACGGGTAATCTTGGCGTTGGGCCGAAAGGTGCCGTCTAGAAAGCCGCGTACGATATTGAGATTAGCCAATCCTTCTACAAAGGGAGCGGCCCAATGTTCTGTTAAATCCTGAAATCGGGTTGCAACTGGATTTGCGATCACACCTCCAACCTCCGAACCGTTCGACGGATTTGGCCTAGATTGCAGCGGCAGCGAAGAATACACTTCACTGGCCACCCACTCGACTTGCCCTCGCACGCGGGTAGGATTCAGGTCGTTGCCGACGGATTGCACAGGCAATTCAGTGGCGTTGTGCAAGTCATAGTTACCGTTGCGGCGTAGACTATTCAGCCCCGGATTCTGCGGATGCCCCAGATCTACCACCGCCTGATCAAGCAGAACTAAACCCTCAGCCTGATTTTGCTCCACCACGTTTTGCCGCAGAACGGGACGCGCCTGTCCCCAAATTAGAATGCCAACTTGATTAAACGTGACTCGATTGGCAGTTACCAACGGAGCAGCCTGTTCACCAATAGCCAACCCGTATCCGGTGCGGCGAAAGGCATTGCGATGAATTTCACCCTTGGCCGAATGCACCATTGAGATGCCGCTGAGCCGATTTTGCTCAAACACATTGTCAATTAGGGCCGGATTGGCATTGCCGCTGATAAATACACCCTCCCGCCCGCAGCGGCTAAATGTATTGTGGGCCAGCGTCGGATCGGCAGACTCAATCCAAACGCCTGAACCGTTTTCCGATGGATTGGAAACGGTGATCCCGCGCAGTTCCGCCCCAGACTGCATGACAAACGCCACGTTCTGCGGCACAAAACCGTTGCTGGTGTGTAACCCTCCCCCCGTGATGACAATATCCTGTCCCCAGTTGACCTCATCGCCTGCGATCGCAACCTGAGCCGGCACCCGCAGCGGAAACTGTTCACCATTGGCGGCATTATACTGCCCCGCTTCGAGCTGAATTGTAGCCCCGGCCTGCACCTGGCTCAGTGCCCAAGTCAGCGTCTTATAGGGCTGTTCTGCGCTGCCATAGCCCAACTGATCCCGACCTCGACGCGGATCAACATAAATCACTACCGATCGGGACACAGAACTAACCATTAGTCGCTTCCTAAGCTGGCGCGATCCAGAAAAATCATGCCGTTTTCCATGCCGCCCACAAAAAGATCAGCTAAAGCTTAAAAGCGAGTTCCCGATCTGCTACTGCTTTGCAACGAGTCTTAATGGTACAGTCCCCTATGTATGCTTCGATACCAATAAACGGTACATCAACCATCAAAAATCCCGAAGAATCACTCATTGTCGCCGGAGCGTGTTTACAAAATGCAGATCTTCGAGTTTTTGGACAAGATTTGATATGAAATCCGCGCATAAAACCCCAATTACTGTTGAGACGGTCAGGCCGGGCCTGACCGTCTCAACAGTAATTGGGGTTCTTTCTAGCTGTTAACCAGCAGCTTAATAAGCAGCATGTATAGCCCAATACAAAAGCACCAAGATACCGCCCAAAATAAATACACTAGAGACTGCGATCGCAGGTGAGGTATCGGCATTGTCAAACTTCATGATGCCGCGATTTTGCTGAGTCATAGCAAGTTTTACTCCTTTGGCTTGAAATAGTTGAAATGGTGGCTATGCCCGAATCCGTCATACTCACATCTTGCACTTTGCACTTTGAAAACCCGAAGAGGTTGTTTTGTTGCCGCGATGCGGCAACAAAACAACCCTTCTGGGTTTAGTACAAGATGTGAGTCATACAAATCATTTATGTGGCGGTGCTCAATATCATGACCTGATAACCGCCTATATGTTTATGCTAGCCATAGTAATTTTGGGATCACTAGATTTTTAATTTGCTCTTTAGCAAAAGCAATTTGGCATTACAAAACGCAACATTTTGGTGTTTTCCAGAGCGATCTGCCATGCAATCGTCAATTCAATTTTGGCCAGTCAACCCAAGTTTTCTAAACCAGATTTGGCATCAACAGGTATAGTTCTGACTAAAAGCTCTTATCCTGAATCTTTTGCTTGTGAAACTTGCTCTTATTGTTCTGCTGATTGGTCTAGTTGTCGCTGTTGTTCTCGAACTCAGCCTGCGACGGATGTACGGCTTTGGCAATCCGCTGCTCTATGTGGCCGATGTGCAAACCGGATACCGAATTGCCCCCAATCAAAGCGTGCGCCGCTCCGGCAATCGGATTCAAATCAACCAGTATTCCATGCGCAGTAGCGAGATAACGCCGACTCGGCCAGCTAACACCCTGCGAATTCTGCTGCTGGGCGACTCGATTGCCA
The DNA here is from genome assembly GCF_057732415.1 of Thainema salinarum CENA647. Taxonomy (NCBI): domain Bacteria; kingdom Bacillati; phylum Cyanobacteriota; class Cyanophyceae; order Leptolyngbyales; family Leptolyngbyaceae; genus Thainema; species Thainema salinarum. The sequence continues at coordinate 2,319,987 of NZ_JBYJZJ010000022.1, read as the reverse complement.
ACGGTGGCTGGTGGACAGATCAAGCGGATATTTTGTCAGAGCAAATCACCCAGCAGTTGCGATCGCACCTTTCAACCCTTACCGTTAACGGCGAAACCCCGCAATCTGTGGAAGTGCTCAACGCCTCAGCCAACTCTTGGGGGCCACGCAATGAACTGGCGTATCTGGCAAAGTTTGGCTCGTTTGAATCGCAAGCAATTGTGCTGCTGATTAATACCGATGATTTGTTTACGATTGCGCCGACATCGCTACAGGTGGGCCGCGATCGCAACTATCCCGCCAGCAAACCTCCGCTAGCCATAATCGAAGTGATTCAGCGCTATGCGCTTAAACCTGATCCCATTCCAGAACTACAGGAACTGCGGCAGGAAGGTGGCGATCGGGTAGCCGCCAATATGGAAGCGATGCGCCAGATTAAAGCGATTGCCCAGCAGAACAACAGCTTCTTGCTGATTGCCATGACGCCGCTGCTGCGGGAAGTGGGTGAACCGGGCCCACGCGACTATGAGCTAGAGGCGCGGCGACGACTACAGGATTTTATGCGCTACGAAAACATTCCCTATATTGACTATCTGCCGATGTTTAGCCAGGCCGAATCCGCCGAGGCGCTCTATCGAGACAACATTCACCTCAGTTTGACGGGCAATCAGATCGTGCGCGATCGCATCGTCGAAACGTTACTCAACCAGTTCAACTCGCTATCCGCCTTGCCTGGAACAGCCGAGTTTACACCTGCTGCAACCGGGACTGAACCATTCAGCACCAGTAACCGCGATCGCACCACCGATTCGGTCATTGACGACCCCTGGGCTACTCCTTAACAGATACGCAGTCCAGCTAAATCCGCGTTTCTTAGTGTCTGTGCAAGCTTTGGCTAGGCCAAGCTTGCACAGACACTAAGAAACGCGGATTTATTAAGGTGCAATCTTTGGGGTAGGGACACGGCACTGCCGTGTCCCTACGAATGGAACGGTTTACAGGCTATTTGATCCACAATCTTAAGTTAGGTTCTGATACAGGGACTCGATAAACGACAAGTCGTCAATCACCTGAATGACCTTTAAAGCAAAAGCGCGCAGCAATACTGCGCGCTTCTGTTGGATGTTAGGTGTATCGTCCCCATCTCAATAAGGCCGTGACCACGTAAAGCACAATGGCCGAGCCAATAATCGACGGGATAATCGTTACCCCTTCGAACTGCCAGTTCAAAAAGTCAAAGTCGATTCCATATTGATTGCGGACGAGTGCATGTGCCCAGGCCCCAAACCACACGCCTGCAAGGCCGATGAGAATCAACCCAAAAATCTTGCCCGGTATTGTGCGTGGCACCAGCGCATTTGCGATCGCAGCACAGATGGCTGCAATGATGAGCTGAATGAGGATTTGTTTCGGATCCATTGTCCTAACCCCCTTATGATTGACCCAACTCCTGCGATCGCGCACTTGCAGCTCGGACAGCTTCGATCAATGCCGAACGGAGTCCCAGCTCTTCCAGCTTGGCGATCCCCGTAATGGTCGTACCGCCTGGACTGGTAACGCGATCCTTCAGCACCCCAGGATGTAAACTCTCTGCCTGAATTAATTCTGCCGTACCGCGCACGGTTTGGATCGCTAATTGTAGGGCAATCGGACGCGGTAAACCTGCCGCTACACCACCATCAGCCAGAGCTTCAATTACCAGCGCCACATATCCCGGCCCTGATCCCGACAGGCCCGTGACTGCATCCATCAAATATTCCGGCACCTCCACTACGTCGCCAATCGCCTCTAACACCTGTCGCGCTTGGGTTAGATGATGGGATTGAACCTGCTGTCCCAGTGCGATCGCAGTCATGCCTGCCCCCACTGTAGCAGGCGTATTCGGCATGGCTCGAATCACCGCCTGATTAGGGAAAGCGGCTTCTAAACGGCTGAGCGGGGTGCCTGCCAAAATAGACAATACGCAAGCTGTGGGTGCGATCGCAGCTGCCGCCAACTCAGCTGCAACAACGGGGAAGATTTGAGGCTTAATTGACAGCAGCACAATGTTTTCAGCCTGAGCAACCTGCATGTTTGCTGTCGTCGTTTGCACCCCATAGGTTTGCTCTAAATACGTCCGACGGCTCTCGGCTGGATCGCTAACTAAAACAGCATCCGGTGCATATAAGTTCCGATGAAGAAGGCGGGATAAAATGGCTTCTCCCATTACCCCGCCTCCAATCATGCCAAATTGAATCGACATCGAATAATCTACGCTCATCAGTAGTGGTAATCAGGTAATGAATTTAGGTTGTATGAGCCAGCCCACACAACCTAAATTCATTACCGTTTTGAGAACTACTCGCTAATCTACGCCATACGAACCTGTGGTTCAACGCCCCATGCTGGAGTGGGAGCAGCCTGCTGCGGGCGCATGTGGGGCTGAGGCTGAGGCTCATGCATATCGTTTTGTAAATCAAGCTGAGTGCTGACCTGAACACAATTGGGAGTGAAGAGGAAAATGCTCTCGCCAATGCGCTCTTGATGCCCATCAATGGCGTAAGTACCACCCGCCACGAAGTCAACAGCACGCTGAGCCTGATCCGGATCCATGATGGTTAGGTTGAGCACAACGGACTTGCGCTCACGTAATGCCTGAATCGCTTGCGGCATCTCTTCAAACGAACGAGGTTCCATGACGACAACTTCTGACATGCCATTCATGGCTCCGGGCATTCCGATTACGTTATTCATAGAAGATACCATTCCGGGTTCTGAATTCATTACACGATCTCTAACTCGACGACGACTGCGGATTTCTTCCTGAGGCTGCTGGGGAGGAGGAGCAACAGGCATGGGCGCTTGAGGCGGCATATGCTGCTCTTCTTGATAAAGGTTCTGATACTCTTCGACCCCATCCATCTCGTCATATTCGTATTCGTAATCGGCTGGGTCACTTAAGCCCACAAAATCCCGTAACTTCGTGAAGATACTACTGCTCACGGTTCACGCTCCATCACGACTAGAGTTAACAGTTCAATCAATTCTTTGGCTAATCGCTAGTTAGCAAATTGATTAAACATCAAAAACCAAACAAAAGCAAAACTTTTTTCGGATTGAGACTATTGTCTCTCCAATGAGCTGTTTCGCGCTGTTCTTAATCAAGAATTAAGGCCTGTATGTACAGCTCATGTGATCGCAACTTTGCCAAAAATCCGAACCGAAAATCAATAAGCGCTAAAGGCTTTCTTCGCCTCGTTTTTGCTGGTTGTCTTTCAACATTGAGTCCACAGTATACATCAATTTTCCAAAGTCAACCCTTTGTTAATTTCTTGTCAAAATTGAGCTGGCGATGATGGCTAATCCAAGCCTGTAGAATTCTTGTTCTACCTGATCAAACCCTTGTCAGCCGAGGGGTTGAGCGGATGGTTGTATATCTAAGATTTTAATAATGACGTTGTATTCACTTAACGGTTCGAAAGAGAAGGGGGAGTACTCGATTGGACAAGCTTAATTCCTCTAACGCTCTGTTAAATTTTCATCTGAAGGTTCAACAATCACTGAAAACGTATTCGATTTAACAAATTGCCAGCACAAACTTAGCGGACATCGTTATCAAAATAAAGACTGATGTCAGCTTAAATAAGAAAATGCATGCCAAAAGCTGATCTGATAACTGAAAAAACAAGTCACAGATCTCTGCCGAGCTAAACTCAACAGCTATAAAACTAGTGGTGAAATTATCCAGATAAGTTAGATATAGAGCGATTACAACTGCCCATATCCCATCCTGATGAGAAACTCCAGTTTCTCATCGGAACTGGGTTCAACTGTATCTGTATTTTTATGGTTTGACCCTGATTTTGAGATCAGCGTTGAGACCGATCGAGGACAATGTCCCAATTCTTACTGAGATTGCGTGCGGCTTAGCCGCCAAGACAAATCGGGAGATTGTCCGAGCCGTTCTCCACTTACTGCTGAAGGATAGCACTATTTATCAGAAATGGAACACGACAGTCAAATATTGTGAGATGAACACGGGGTAAGGTGCCAAATTCGTATCTATGCTGAAGTTTCACCTACTGTCTCATCTGGGTTCAATCTAGAATCTGATCAATATATGCGCTGTCCAAACAGGCTGCGACCAATTCGCACCATCGTCGAACCAGCCCGAATTGCGATCGCATAATCCGCCGACATCCCCATCGAAAGTTGATCCATCGGCCAATCCGTTTCTTGAGCCAGTTGATGCGCTAACTCCCGCACCTGAATAAATCCCTGTTCCGTTTCAGCTTCGGTTAATCCCAACGGCAAAATCGTCATCAGGCCGCGAATGGGTAAATGTTCACACTTGAGTAATTCCGGTAAATCCTGCCGCAGCTCTGGCATTGTCCAGCCATACTTGTTGGGATCAGGCAGTGGTTTAACCTGAAGGCACATTTGCGGCACTCGCTCTAAATCGGCGGCGAACCGATTTAGCCGTTGGGCCAGCTTCAGGCTATCGACGGAATGAATCCAGTCAAACTGCTCTAGTGCTTTCTGGGCCTTATTACTCTGAAGATGACCGATAAAGTGCCAAATAATATCAGCAGAGGTTAGGATCTCTTGTTTCTCTGCCGCTTCTTGAACTTTGCTTTCACCAAAGTCGCGCAGTCCAGCGTCATACGCAATCTTCATGGCCTCCACTGGAATTTGCTTAGAGACCGCGATTAGACAGACATGCGGCGGTATGGACTGCCGCACTTGAGCAATCTGATCAGCAATTTCAGAGTTAGATAAAACCATAATCAGTTGATGATTTAGCCCGCCTACCTATCAAATTGGGCGTTAGACAGCCGCAAAACAGTAACTCGTTACTGAAATGTACGTTTATAGGTCTGTAAAAGCTGGTCATATTCGGTATACTGCCCCGTTCGTCTCAACAGGCGCAGGCGATTTTCGAGGACTACACGAGCGTCGGTGCGAGTGGTTGGATCAAACCGCGTTCCACTACCCGATATCGTCACAATGAAAAATAGACGTTGCGCATAGAGGGTCGAAAATAGCTCGCTGTTCTCATCAATGACACAGATCCGGAACAGCAAACCAAATGTTGGATGATTTAAATAGGTTTCAGCACTCATTCAAGCTTGGCTTTCAGATGAATGTTCAACATGGGCAATCTATCAATGGTTAGAGGAGCTATTTTACACTGTTTTGTGACTGTATTCAGTACATAGCAAGGGTTTCAGCTAATTAAAAGTACGCCTAAATATAGAATCTCGAATGAATCTCAAAATAGGGTATTGTCTCTAAAGCGTGAAAAATAGTATTGGGTCAAGATTACCGCTATCCCGACCTATATTACTGCCTTTGCTACTTTTTCTAATCTGATAGTTGATAGAACTCAATCGTTTGGGAGTGAGGAGCAAGGCCTGAAGCGTTGGCGCTCACAGCGTAAGTTTCTAGGACTGAGTGTTGGTGTTGGGTTTTAGGTGTTGGATTTTAGGCTTTTAGGTTCTGGGTTTTAGGTGCTGGGAACTCACCCACCCATTTCTACCTTGTCTATCCATCTACCCATCTACTCATTCACCCACCCACTCTTTAAACCAAGGGCAAGCAATTGTGCTTTGGCTTTTTGAATCGATTCATGCCACTCGCGCTCTGGATCGCTGTCGGCTACAATTCCAGCTCCCACTTGTCCCCAGACGGTTTGTAATGTCTCGGTTTCCTCACCTGAGGAGGAGTTAGACGGTGCCATGAGCAGGGTGCGAATCAGAATATTCAGGTCGAGATGTCCCCGCTGATCGAGATAGCCACAGGAGCCATAAAACAAGCTGCGCCGTATGGGTTCCAGTTCTTCGATGATTTCCATACAGCGGACTTTGGGGCAACCCGTGATCGTTCCGCCAGGAAAAACGGCCCGGATTAAATCAATGGCATTGCGATCGCACTTTAGATCTCCAATCACATTACTCACCAGATGCATGACGTGGCTATAGCGCTCCACAGTGAGTAACTCATTCACCTGCACCGAACCCCAATCGCAGACTCGGCCCAAATCATTGCGCTCCAGATCCACCAGCATAATGTGCTCGGCATTTTCCTTGCGATTCTGAAGCAAGACTTGCTCATAGGATTGGTCTTCCTGAATCGTGGCACCACGGGGACGAGTACCCGCAATCGGACGAGTTTGCGCCTGTCGTCGTTCAAGTTGAATCAGGCGCTCGGGGGAACAACTGACAACTTCGCCCCAGGGAGTCCGCCAGTAACTAGCAAAAGGAGACGGGTTGATTTGCTGGAGCTGACGATAGATTTCCCAACCCGTTGCTTCGGTCGTCAATTCAAACCGCAACGACAGATTCGTTTGAAAAATGTCACCCGCTTGAATATAAGCTTTGGCCTGCCGGACGGCAGCTTCATATGCAGCTTGGGACGTACCAAAGCGCAAAGTTGAGACTTGCCGAGCTTTGAATGAATGAGCCGGAACACGATCCCCTAAGAATGGCTGGGCTTGATCCCATTGGTCAAGCCGCTCTTCTAAATCACTGAACTGCTCGGGATCAGTGACAGCCAGCCACAACTGCTGCTGCGCGTGATCCAGTACCGCGAACCACTCCGGTTCATACCAGTACGCCACCGGAAACGGCAGCGGATCAGTGTTTAAGTTGGGCAAGCATTCAATTTCCCAGGCCAAATCGTAGCCGAGCCAGCCAAGCCAGCCACCTGTGAAGGGTAAATCCGGCTGTATCTCAGTTTTAACAGCAGTTGCAGCCGTCATCAACCGCTGCTGTAGTGTATTCAGAATATCGCCAATTGCAGGTGTCCACAGCTTTAACTGACCAGCATCTCGACGCGGCGGGCCAGCGCAGATGGACATGCGGGTCATCGTTTGTACCGCATCCACTGCTTGCTGATCGGCAGGTAAGGGATAGGGACTTTCGAGCAGAGTTGCGATCTCAGTTTCCGGCGGCACCAAAGCGACAAACACATCAGAGCCCGTGCGCTGTACCAAAGGGTAGGAACGCCAGTGCCAAGGCTGTAAAGATGCTGTCTCCGCTTTTTTTTCCGATGACTGATTGAGTAATGGCTTCAGGTTTTGATCCAACGTTTGCTCTGGTGCCGTCACGCTCCACTACCCCACACGAAGCGTCCACCAATCAGCAGAACTAGGCCCAATATGGCTAACCAGTCTAGCCACTTGAGCCGCAAGCGATGCCACACGACGCGATGCTCATTGGGACTGGTAAAACCGCGCACCTGCATCGCACTAGCGATTTGCTCCGCTCTCAGCAGTAAGTTTTCTAGAATCCGCTCCACGACCATGATCCAGACCTGAGCCGCACCACGCAGCCCTAACTTTTTCCAGTTAATGGCCCGTGTACGAATGGAGCGCACCATGTTTTGCACTTCTTCCAGCACCAGCGGAATAAACCGCAGCGACAGCGTCAGCGTCAGTGCAATTTCCGTAACCGGGATGTTAAATCGTCGCAAGGGACTCATCAAGCTCTCCAGTCCCGCCGTGATTTCTTCTGGGGCCGTCGTCAGCAGGAAGAGGTTGGTGCCATAAATGAGGGTAAACAGCAGCGTACTGACGCGAATCGCCAGCTCCAACGAGCGCCGATTAACCGTCACTGGTCCCTGTTGAAACAGCACATACTCATATCCGGTTGCAGGTGGCAGCGTCAGCGAATCAGATACAACTTCAGGATGAAGAAAATTCAGCTCCATGTTAGGCAGTCGAGGCTGATGGCTGACGGCTAGCCCATCCGGTGCGATCGCAGTTAGCAAAAACACTAAGCCACCCACAAACAGCAGCCAGCCCATCTGCTGCCGCCAAACCCGCAGCGGAATCCGGGCGCTGATGGTTAAAACGATTAGCACAACGACCAAGAAAATGCGCCATTCTGCATTAGCCAACACTGGCGTAATCAGAAAGCTCATCAGCCAAGCCAGCTTAATCCGAGGATCAAGCCGATGCAGCCAGCTTGTCGGCTGTTCCAAATAAAGGCCAATTGGCAGCGATCGCAATAAGTCCATGCCCGTCGTATCCTATACTCGCGTCGCGCGGTTTGCACTACCTCGCTCCACATCTCTCGCCTTCTTACCCCGCCACAGCAGGCGAATCGGTGTACCTTCAAAGCCCAGCGATTCGCGGAACTGACGCTCAACATAGCGGCGATAGCCATCCCCAAACAGCTTCGGATCGTTGACGAATAGAGCAATCGTCGGTGGCTGGCTGGTAACTTGAGTGCCGTAGTAAATTTTGCCCTGTTTGCCCTGACGAGTCGTGGGCGGCGTGTGCCAGCTAATCGCGTCTTCCAGAACTTCGTTAATCACAGACGTTGAGATACGCTTTTGATGCTGTTCCGCAGCGGCATCAACCAAATCGATAATTTTTTCAACCCGCTGTCCCGTTAGGGCGCTGACAAAAATTTTCTCAGCCCAGCCAACAAAATAGAGCTTAGACTCAATCACCCGCTGAAAGTCATAAATGGTGTGGGAATCTTTCTCCACAGCGTCCCACTTGTTGACGACGACGACACAGGCGCGACCTTCATCTTCAATCCGTCCGGCCAGCTTTTGATCCTGTTCCGTTACACCATCTAAGGCATCAATCACTAACAGCACCACGTCAGCCCGACGGATGGCCTTAAACGAACGGTTGACGCCAAAGAATTCTGGCCCATACTCAACCTGCTTCTTGCGGCGAATCCCAGCTGTATCAATCAGGCGATAAATCTGGCCCTTTCGTTCTACCGTCATATCAACCGCATCACGAGTTGTACCCGAAATCGGGCTAACGATAGAGCGGGTCTCTCCCACAAACGCATTCAGCAAGCTCGACTTACCGACATTGGGCCGACCGACGATCGCAACTTTGATTTCTGGATCAACGGTGACTTCATCCGCCGATGGCAACCGCTCAATCACTTTATCTAGCAAGTCGCCCGTACCGCTGCCGTGAATGCCCGAAACGGGATAGGGTTCACCCAATCCCAACTCCCAAAACTGAGCGGCTTGAGTTAAGCCCTGTTCTGGCGACTCGCATTTGTTCACCGCTAAAAACACAGGAACAGACTGCTGGCGTAGCCAATCTGCGATCTCTTGATCCAACGCCGTTGGCCCAGACTGTCCATCTACAACGAAGATCGCGACGCTGGCTTCCTGTAGTGCAGCCATCGCCTGTTCGCGAATGTGGGGCAAAAACTCGGAGTCATCATCAAATACGAGTCCGCCCGTATCAACTACCATAAATTCGCGATCTTGCCAGTAAGCGGGTCGATACATGCGATCGCGAGTAATCCCCGGTTCGTCAAACACAATCGCATCTTGCACTTCGGCAAAGCGATTAACCAGGGTAGATTTTCCAACATTTGGACGACCAATAATGGCCACAACAGGCAGCGGCACGGCGACCTCCTAGCGAGCGCTTAAATATGAGCAGGAACCGCGTTATCAGCAGTTTCCATATCCGAAACGATCTGTCGGCTGCACTAGAAAACAACAACGGCGGAGTTCCCATTGTATCGTGTCTACCTAGAACCTCGCTGTCTTGTCTGTCATTGTTCGCTTGCAGTCGAATTCGAGATTAATGTGTCGATTAATTCAATAAACTTTATTGGAAATAAAGTTTTTGGGGTCGGAAATTGTTTTGTAGCGCGGCGGAGCCGCGCTACAAAACAATTTCCGATAAAGTCTAATACATGGTAACAAGGTAGCGTCGTGATTTGGTTACCATCAATCTCCCTCTAAAATCGCCTAAGACACACTCCGCAACGCTTCCTGCGCTTCTTTGCGTAAGCCTGACGAAATCCGAAACAGCTCTTGCCCAGTATGCAAATAGCTGTCGTCATAGTTCATTGTGAAACGCTCTAGCTCTTCAATGCCATCCTCAAGCTGATTCATGCAGTAATAAAGATGGACCGCCACACTGGCCACTGTACCCGGATTCGGCATTGACTGGAAAATGCGCTGGGCATCTTCTAGCTCATGGCGACAGTTCTCCAAATAAGCCTGAAATCCTTCCATAAGCTCATCATCAAACGGATCGGCTGATAGCTCTCGAATCTGAGATCGCAGTGGTTTCACAATTCGATTGACACGTTGATTCACAGGCCGATACACCTGCTTAATCCACTGATCAAACTGGGCATCGGCAGCATAGCTGCTCTGACGCCGCTGTTGATAGTGAGCCTGCATATCTGCCGTTCGCTGCTGACGGCTACGCTTAGACGTATTGGTCGCAAATCCTGCGGATTCAAGCTGGGCCGACTGCCAACGATGGCGATCATATTCCGAACGCCGAGCCGGATCGCCCAACACTTCGTAGGCCGCGTTGATCTGCGTAATCCGGTCATGGTCAGAAAACTGGCTTTGGGTGTCCGGATGAAACCGCTTGGCCAAGCGACGATACGCTTGGCGCACCTCAGCCTGCGAAGCCGAATCTGCAATTTCTAACGTCTGATAATGATTAGGGAGTGACATGATGACTACTTTTGCTGCGAAAAGTCCCAGCACCGAACTGGAGCTGATGTTCTAGCCTTCCAGCCTGCAACATCACCCCTTGTTTATTAGAACGCGAATTATCCGAATCAACAATCTTGACTTTAGCGAGCAGTCTCGCTAGTGGGCAGATACCGGAGCCGCGAGTTCTAAATCTTGAAACAGTGGCGTACTCAAATACCGCTCGCCAAAACTCGGCTGCACAACTACAATCAATTTGCCGCGATTCTCTTCGCGACGACCCACTTGAATTGCAGCGCAAAGTGCAGCCCCACTGGAAATTCCAGACAGTAAGCCTTCTTCTCGTGCTAAACGGCGGCCATATGAGATCGCATCGTCATCAGAGACAACTACAACTTCGTCAATCAGCTCAATCTTGAGCACATTGGGAATAAATCCAGCGCCAATGCCCTGAATCTTGTGCGATCCGGGCTTACCACCTGATAACACCGGACTGCTAACAGGCTCAACTGCGATCGCTTTAAAGCTCGGTTTACGAGATTTCAGCACCTCGGCTACTCCCGTGATCGTTCCTCCTGTACCCACTCCAGCTACTAAAATATCCACCTGACCATCTGTATCATGCCAAATTTCCTCTGCAGTTGTTTTGCGGTGAACTGCTGGATTAGCCGGATTCTGGAACTGCTGCAGCATGTAAGCATCAGGTGTATTTTCAACAATCTCCTGTGCCCGCTGGATACATCCCGCCATGCCCGCCACACCAGGAGTCAACTCTAAATGAGCACCATAAGCACGTAACATGGCTCGTCGCTCAGAACTCATTGTTTCCGGCATTGTCAAAATAAGCTGATACCCTTTTGCCGCTGCCGCCATTGCCAACGCGATTCCCGTATTGCCTGATGTTGGCTCTACTAACGTTGTTTTTCCTGGAGTAATCAATCCTTCCCGCTCTGCTGTCTCAATCATGTTGGTGCCAATCCGATCCTTAACAGAAGCAGAAGGATTCATACTTTCCAGCTTCATCACGATCTGAGCGACACACCCCTCTGCTTGAGGAATTCGATTGAGCTGAACAAGTGGAGTTTGACCAATTAATTCTGTAATATTACTTGCAATTCGCATAAGGAATCTTTGGGTTAGATGGACTAGATATAGTACATAATGTCTTGACGCTGTTTAGCATCGCGTTTTTCCGCTAAATCCTTTAACGTGTACTTCTGCAAAACAGCCTCCGTTGACTGAATCACCTCTTGCCAGATGTCGCTGATCAAACTGCACTCAGTCGTCTCACTAGCTGCCTGCCTCTCTGCGAATTTAGCCTCATAACCTTCAATACAACTAACGATATCTAATATCGTGATGGTCCAGGGTTCACGCGCCAACAAATAGCCTCCCTTCGCTCCCCTTTGGCTACGGACTAAACCAGCGCGCCGTAATATAGCCAAAAGTTGTTCTAAATAGCGATCAGGTATGTTTTGCTGTGCAGCAATTTGACGAATTTGAACTGGTTCGCCTGTTTCGTAATGTGTTGCCAACTCCATCAAAGCTAAAATCGCGTATTCGCTCTTGCTCGAAAGTTCCACCCGTGAGCACCAGTTACTGTCAATAATAATTATTTATGAAACCCAGTTTAGGAACTAGCTTATTTTGTGCAATTCATACACCACCTGCATTGCACAAAATAAGCTAGTTCTCGTCAACGGATTAGATGTTAGACATTAGTATATCCCGGTTCCCCACTGGGGATTGCAGGATTATCATAAGACTTTGCCAAAATTTGCAACAAAAAAGCAGCCTTGTCATAGCAAGGCTGCTTTAAACGTTTAGCTAATCTCACACTTAGAGATCAGTAAACTTTAGAATGTGAATGTTGTTCGCAAAGAACCAATAACAGTATCTTCATTTTCTGAAGAATAGAACGGATTGATTACCCAAATAACACCAGGGGTGATTGAGATGTTATCGGTTAGCTGGTAATTATAGAACGCTTCCACTAAGTATTGCTGATCCAAGCTGTTGATACCATCAATAAAGCTTAGACCAGGACCGAAGCTTGGCAATTGACCACCATAAATTCCTAACAAGTTGCCTTCTCCACCAAGGTCTCTAAATGCTAGGGTTGCATTCCACGACCAAACGTCAAAGCTACCAGTTTCAAGCAGAATAGCATCAGTGAAGCTTAGACCACCACCAATTTCAACAGAACCAAGCTTAAAGTTGACTTGACCTGCGAAAGTGTTGCCAACAGTTCCACGCGGTGCTGCCAGAGGAGTCAAGCCACCGTTAGAGGTATACACTCCATCAAAGACCAACCCAGAAGGATCGTCAATTCCAGGAATTAAACTATTGCCAGAGTAACTATGCACATAAGTCAGAGCACCGTCAATGGAACGAGACGTGTACGTAAGCTGCCCAACAGCGCTGTAATCGCCATTAAACAAACCAGCTCCTTCGCTTGGATCAGTCCCTTCTCCAGCAGTGTAACCCAAATCTAAACTGAGAGCAGGGCCATCCTCATCTTCAGATCGAGTCAAGAAAATGCTTGCCCCAGCCCCTACATCGCCGTAGTCAAACAAATCATACTGAATTGGGCCGCTGAAGTCGTTTAAACCACCATTACCAGAATCATCAAGTGGGCTAATCGTTGATCTTACTAAATCATCTACACCTAGGCTGTTTGCACCGACTATAACTGATGTTCGGCTTCCTAAACCAAAGCTGTAGAATAAATCATCAAGAACAATATCACTGCTTTCTCCGGTTCCAAACGAGAACCCTGTAGGGTCACTAAAAAGCGCGCGTTGATCACGAGCTTGTAAACGAGTTTTTAACTCGTCATTACCAGTAAAGCTAGTTATTAAGTTCAAGCGAACCCGATAGCCGAATGCAACCTCTTCCTCATTAGCGACATCAACAGGAACATTAGATGGAACGAAGGTCGCATCAAAGTTATTTTCGTCACCCAAACCGAAAAGAGCGGTTCCAACATCTTCTGCTGGAAGCAACCCTACAAAATCTTCATCTTGCCCACCACCATAAACGTTGAAGATAACTTCGCCCTGTAGTTTTGTGGTAGTGGAGAACTGGTTAGCTTCCAACTCAAGAACACGAGACTCCAAAGAATCAACGCGGCCACGGATGACAGCTAAGTCAGCAGCAAACTGGTCTTGCAACTGACGAATGGTTGCAAGATCTTCTTCAGTTACTCCACCCAGACCGGTAATTTCAAGAATGCGATCCAGACATGCGTTCAAACCAGCGGCAAACTCATAACGAGTCATAGCCCGGTTACCGCGATAGGTTCCATCGGGATAACCTGCGATACAACCATAACGCTCAACTAGTGACTGGAGAGCCTGGAATGCCCAGTCAGTAGGCTGAACGTCGGAAAGCTGTGATACAGAGGTCACCTGAGCAACACTGTTGCTTCCCTCTGCACTATATTCATTAATCTGCTCAAGAGAGGTAACGCTGACAGAGCTATCTACAGTAGCTTCCTGTGCAACAGCAGATCCAGAAAATGCTAGCGCTGCTCCCAACAAAACTGGGCTGGCCAGCAATGACTTCCAAATTACTTTTGACATATTATCCTCACACCTGTTTCTAAAGAGACTAGGTTACACAATCGAACATTGACGTGGCGGCTTTGCCGCTCCCTATCTCAACACGCTGTTTCGTTAATCAAGAGCTTAACTTTACAAATACGATTCTATGGTTCGAGCCGTATTACTAAGTTTAAGATGCTTGACGGATACAGCATAACTTCACACTCCGAATTCATCTTAGCAGAAGCACTTGGAAACGAGTACCCTTTGAACATAAAGATTTTGCGGTGATAAACCATCACATTTATGAATCTCAGGCAATCCTAGACGGTCTAAGTAATGGGATGACGCAGATTGCCTAAGTGAAGAGCCAAGTGGTGAGGTTGCCGTTAAGTCAGGCTAGAGATGGTTTGAGCTATGGCGAAATCAGCTTCAGTCAAGCCACCTGCATCATGTGATGTCAGCGTAATCGTTACTTTGTTGTAGGAAATTGAGAGATCGGGATGATGTCCTGCGGTTTCGGCTGGCTCAACCAGCTTGTTGACAAATGCGATCGCATCTACGAAACCATCAAACGTCTTCGTTGTTTGAATCGTTTGCCCCTCTTGAGTCCAACCGTCTAATTTACCGAGCTTATTTGTCACTTCTGCTTGAGACAGTAAGTTAGCCATATTTGATAGACCTCAAGAATTTGCGTCTTCACTTACTCTAGCGACAATAGAGGTTGAGTTCCACCTACTATCATCTATAGGCTGACAGAAGAGTAGAACAAGAAAAAAAGCCCTTTAAAAGACTATCCGCTCCCATCCGGGGAAAAGCTTACAAAAGCAAACTCTTCGTTGGATGGGAGCGGTGTAGCGGATCAACAGGTTGACCAGACTGCCGGAAGGAACTCTAGATTAAACTCAGAACTCGCTCCGAAGAGGAAATCGTTGTTACTTCCTAGAGAACAGCCCCGGCACACAGCCGGCTCAATTCAACCTGATGACCCTTGCGTTTACTACTATCTTGCATGGGCATCACCTCCTTAATTCTTAACGGTTGTTGTTCGAACAACATTATCTGTTTACAGGCTTATCGGTACGATAGCACACCTAAATTGGAAACGGGGGAAATACAAATTTATTCCTCGGGGAAAAGTGGGAAACATCGTCTCGCATTACCTTTCGCAGCAAAGTTAAAGATTGGGAGAAAGAGAGCAAGGGAGCAGAGGAGACGTTTACGTAGAGACGCAGGCTCGGCATCGCGATATCGACAGCAAACTGGGGTGTGAAATCTGAAAAGGGGGTGTGATCTGCCGGATCACACCCCCTCTATTTAAAGTCCTTTAACGTTTAGAGTTTCTAGCGTTTAGGACTGTAGCGTTACCCACTGATGCTTACAGCGCATTACCGCGAGGTAGTACTTCCTCAGGGAATACAAAGCTTTCGTGGGGTTGGTCTTGCGGGGCCATCCAGGCACGGATACCCTCGTTCAGCAGGATGTTCTTGGTGTAGAAGGTCTCAAACTCAGGGTCTTCCGCAGCTCGAACTTCCTGACTGATGAAGTCATAGGCCCGCAGGTTCAATGCTAGACCTACAATGCCAACCGCACTCATCCACAGACCCGTCACGGGCACAAACAGCATGAAGAAGTGCAGCCAGCGCTTGTTGGAGAAGGCAATACCGAAAATCTGCGACCAGAATCGGTTCGCGGTCACCATCGAGTAGGTCTCTTCCGACTGGGTCGGGTTGAACGCTCGGAAGGTGTTCGACGAGTCGCCATCTTCAAACAACGTGTTCTCAACCGTCGCACCGTGAATTGCACACAGCAGTGCGCCGCCCAGGACACCAGCTACTCCCATCATGTGGAAGGGGTTCAATGTCCAGTTGTGGAAGCCCTGTAGGAACAGCAGGAAGCGGAAGATGGCCGCCACACCGAAGCTCGGTGCAAAGAACCAGCTCGATTGGCCCAAGGGGTACATCAAGAAAACGGATACGAAAACGGCAATCGGCGCAGAAAATGCGATCGCGTTGTACGGACGTACGCCCACCAGTCGAGCAATCTCGAACTGTCGCAGCATGAAGCCAATCAAACCGAAGGCACCGTGCAGCGCTACAAAGCTCCACAAGCCGCCGATTTGACACCAGCGTACGAAGTCACCTTGAGCTTCAGGCCCCCACAGGAACAGCAGGGAGTGTCCCATGCTGTCAGCGGGTGTGGATACCGCGACGGTCAAGAAGTTACAGCCTTCCAGGTAGGAAGAGGCTAGACCGTGGGTATACCAGGAGGTAACGAAGGTGGTGCCGGTCAGCCATCCACCAATCGCCATGTAGGCGCAGGGGAATAGCAAAAGACCAGACCAACCAATAAAGACGAATCGGTCGCGCTTGAGCCAGTCATCGAGGACGTCGAACCATCCTCGATTGGCCTGCGCCCGTCCCATTGCTATGGTCATAACGGGATTCTCCAAAAATTATGTTTACAAATGAGTTCTCTTCGAACTCAGCAAACGCGCTTAACCCTAATTATTATGATGTCGCGAAAGATGAGTAGAAGTTTACTTTTCTTTACTATATTGAATTATATGAATAGAGCAAGGATTTTTCATCCCTTTTTTAGGTTTTTCACCACATTTATCTCGAAAGGGCTATACGCCAATGGTTGCAAAGGATTCTGATATGTCTCTATCGATAGGCTGGATGAGTATAAATACCGATACACATTGATTCGCCTTTGTCCACATAAATATTTCTGCGCCAACAAAATTCGGGATTAATCATGCCTGAGTTAAGCTGCAATCTTGTCTGAAAAACCAGTTCCTGACCCATTGAATTTAAGAATTGAACCTGGTTTTCTCATTTTTCTGGTTGCCAGATGGAAAAACAAGTTGTGGTGAGGTGCGATCTCACATCTGCAAGCTATTGCTTATAAGCTGTCGCTCCGTTATTAGATTTAGGTGTCGGGTCAACTCCCCAATGCGTTAATGAACGCGCTAATGTAGTTAGGGCATAGTTTTTACTCATTTTGAGCAAAACCAGCCAAATTCCAACCCCAAACTCATCATCATTATTCGTACTGACGCGACTGTTTTTATGGTTATTATCGACATCACGCTGAAGAATACACCCGTTACGCTATCCATACAGCGGGAAACGGTTGAAGGGGCTGAAGCCGTTTACGGTGAAATCATGGCAGCTCTCAAGTCAGGTGATCCGACTGTTGTTGAACTAACGTGCGATCGCCAAAAAGACAAAAAAGTTTGCATCCTAGTTAGCCAAATCTCAGCAGTGCAAATGTCTGAGAAGTCCGGTACGGCAGCATCATCTGGTCGCCCACCCGGCTTCTTCGCGCTGGCTTCTGAATAGACCAGCTCTAAATGCTAAATAACCTGTTGGACAACGAAGACTAACGAAGACTAACGAAGACTGCTGTGAATCAACGTTATGAGTAATGCGATATCTCCTCCTGCTATTGCCATCCGCAATCTGACATTTCGCTGGAGCAATGGCAATGAGGTATTGCATGCGTGCTCCTTGGAGGTGCCCAAGGGGCAATTTTGCATGTTACTGGGTAGCAACGGAAGCGGTAAGTCAACTTTGCTGAGACTCTTAGCTGGTTTGCTCTCGACCACGGCAGGTGAAGTACAGGTTGATGGGCCAGTTGGATTTGTCTTTCAAAATCCAGATCATCAACTGGTGATGCCTACGGTGGGTGCTGATGTCGCATTTGGACTGGTCGAAGAGAAGCTTTCGTTTCTTGAAATTCAGCAGCGGGTGGATGAGTCGCTGGATGCTGTCAACTTGGCGTTTTTGAAGCGCCGCCCGATTTATGCCCTCAGCGGTGGACAAAAGCAGCGGGTTGCGATCGCAGGTGCGATCGCACGTCATTGTCAGGTGCTTTTGCTCGATGAACCAACGGCACTGCTCGATCCGGACAGTCAATTAGATTTGGTCGCTCGCGTTCGTGAACTGGTCAAAGAGCGTAATCTAACGGCACTGTGGGTCACGCATCGCCTAGATGAACTCGATTATTGTGATCAAGCCTATCTGCTAGAAAAAGGGAAAGTTGTTGATCATGGTGATCCGCAGCGGCTAAAGCAGCGATTGCTCAAGAGCTGAGTTCAAGAGCTAGTTGACAATTAAGTTGAAGATTAAAGGGACGAGGAACGAATCTGTTGAGGTTGGGGATGATTTACTTTTAGGATCATGCCTTCTCGCGCCATCACGGCATTGGGTAGGCTGGCCTGAATGTTCATTTCGATCTGATCTAGCTGATCATCATGTTGATAAGGATCATGATAAAACAGGACTAACTTGCTAACTTCAGCGGTTTTTGCCAATGTGATGGCTGACTGCCAAACCGAATCGCTAACAGTCTGGGTCAGATTCAAATCGTAGTAGGCGTGATCGGCGTAGGTGCCATCGTAGATTAAAACATCTGCAGTTTGTGCCAAATACAGCAGATTTTGATCTACGTCTTCGGCAGCATGATTGGTATCGGTGGCATAAACCAGCGAATGATCACCCCAGGTTATTCGATAGCCTAAAGCGCTGTTCGGGCGATTGAGCGAAATAGTCTCAATCATCACATCACCAATCGACAGGACGCTTCCAGGTGAAATATTGCAGAACGATAGGTGCGATCGCATCATTTGCAGCGGCGTCGGAAAATTAGGGCGCAGCATCTGATCGGTCAGCCGCTGCTTAATCGAAGCTCCATTGGGTGCGGTGGCACCATAGATTGAAAATCGGTTGCCTTCAATAAAAGCAGGGATAAAAAAGGGGAAACCCTGAATCCGATCCCAATGGGTATGGGTAAAAAAGATGTGGGCCTCGACTGGCTGAGGTTGATTGAGCAAGTGCTTTCCTAAAACCCGTAGCCCTGTTCCACCATCAAAAATCAGCCTATGCCCGCCTACAAGTACTTCAACACAGGCCGTGTTACCGCCGTACCGGACTGTTTCAACACCGGGGGTTGGAATACTGCCGCGCACGCCCCAAAACTGAACTGTAAAGGGAGTAGTTGAATTATTCGCTAGCGACGATGATTGTAATGCTGTAAGGGAGTCCGATCCTGCCATGTTAGATTAAGCCTAGTGAAACACGTCAGCACTACCGTTCATGCTGAAGCTGACAAATCGTACATCAATTCATTCAAGTCCGCATACAGGAAACCGATTATTTCATGAAAAACTGATACCGCAGACCTTTCACGAAATGATCCTGGGGTTTCCACTGGACTTGATATTAGTCATAGTACCCAGACTAAGCCTGGAGTTATTATTCGTTGCACCCTTAACTCGGACTTTTTACCGGAACTTGTCATTTGTTCCTGAAGAAAACCTTTAATTTCTAACTACACGGGACAAGATGCGATTCCCGGTCAAATCATAGTGAATTAGAAGAATTAAAAATAATCGGGGTTAATCTGCGATCGCGCAACTCAACTGATACTAGCATTTCTGACTCTGTACCCGGCAATACCTTTCCACCTAGTGCCGTCAGATTTTAGGCAGTTGCTGACTTGGACGGTTATTGAGATCCAAATAGTGACATAGTTCAAACTTTAAATTTTTTGTGAAGCATATTCGCTGGCATGCTTTCCTAGATGACAAAAAGGCCGTCTACCATCAAAACACGTGGCAAACGGCCTCTTCTAATCTAAATTCGTACTACTTACTTGACTGCTTTGATGCACTCGTCAATTAGAGGCTGTACGGCATCAAGGCCTTTCCAGCCCAAAATTTCGGTTACTTTCTTCTCAAGGTTTTTGTAGGTTTTAAAGAATTCAGCGATTTCATCCAGCCGATGCTGAGCGATATCATTTAGTGATTTGACATCTTTAAAGCGCGGATCTTCGGTGGGAACGCACAGCAGCTTCTCATCGCGATCGCCACCGTCAATCATTTCCAGCATGCCAATCGGACGAGCCGCAATCACGCAGCCGGGAAAGGTCGGCTGATCCATGATCACCATACCGTCGAGCGGATCGCCATCATCGGCCAGCGTATTGGGGACAAAGCCATAGTCATAGGGATAGGCAACCGACGAAAACAGTACGCGATCTAAGATAAAAGCTCCCATGTCTTTATCAAATTCGTACTTGTTTTTGCTGCCGCCCGGAATTTCGATCAGCACGTTCAGTACGCCGGGTTCTGGCTGGGCAGGAATTCGCGATAAGTCCACAACAATCCTCTCTGCGATAAATCCAAAAACAATAGGTTAAGTCATACTAAATCTGACCCAAAAGACTCCTAACACCGTAGGGTGGGCAGTGCCCACCAGCCCTAAATTGGTGTCATTAATGAGGAGTTGCTTGCAGATTGAGTATGGGGGCTAAGTCCTCTCCCCGAATAGCATTGTAGGAGAAGATGGTGAACCCCTAGCCATTCTGTTGTCGATAACTCCGGATTAGGGATACGTTCAATCTATTTTTTGTAGGTTGGTAGAGAGCTTGTGAGACCCAGCAATCCCTTAAATCGTCGGGTTTCGCATTGCTCAACCCAACCTACACGCTACACAGCCTATCTGCAACCGTTAACGTTATGGAGGGCAAATAGCCATTTGCCCCTACCAAACTTACGAGACCCAATCTATGCAGCTATTTATCGGTTAGATAGGTATAGCGGCTGAGGTTGTCTTCGTAGTGCTGGAGCAGCAGTTGCGATTCTTTGAGGGTGATTTGCTTATCTTGCAGCGCCCGCTCGGTTTGCAAGCGAATGCTTTCGATCAGATCATCGGTGTTGTACTGCACATAGCCCAGCACTTCTTTAATGGTGTCGCCGCGCACCACGTGCTCAATTTTGTAGCCCTTGGGCGTGAGCTGAATATGAACGGTATTGGTATCGCCGAACAGGTTGTGCAAGTTGCCCATGATTTCCTGATAGGCACCACCTAGAAATAAGCCCAGATAGTACGGCTCATCGGGTTTCAGCGGATGCAGCTCAAGCACAGGTTTCACGTCGCGCAGATCGATAAACTGATCGATTTTGCCGTCGCTATCGCAGGTTAAATCGGCCAGCGTGGCGCGACGAGTCGGTTCCTCGTCCAGCCGATGAATCGGCATGATCGGGAAAAGCTGATCGATCGCCCAGCTATCGGGAGCCGATTGAAAAACGGACAGGTTGATGTAATAAATCGAGGCCATTTCCTGCTCTAGCTCTTGCAGCTCGTCCGGCACGTAATCCTGCTGGCGCACAATGTTCAAAATCTTTTCGCAGCAGGCCCAGTAGAGCCGCTCTGCTCGCGCCCGTTCCGCTAGCCGCAGGTAGCCGAAATTAAATAGGCTGGTGGCCTCATCTTTGAACTGAACGGCGTCGTGGAAGGTTTCCTGATAGTTGTCGCTGTTGATCAGGTGATAGGTTTCGTGCAGGTTGCGAATGATCAGGTGTTCACCACCCTCCAGCGGGTTCGGTTGATAGGACACCTCACTGGCACTCAGCACATCGAACACTAAAACGGATTGGTGAGATGCGATCGCACGTCCGCTTTCGCTAATCAGGGTTGGTACAGGTAAGTTACGCTCAGCACAGACTTCTTTCACCTCGATGACTACATCATTGGCGTAGTTCTGCATACTGTAGTTTTTGGAGGCTCGAAAGTTGGTTTTCGAGCCGTCATAATCCACGCCCAAGCCGCCGCCGACATCGAGATACTGCATGTTGGCTCCCAACTGGGCCAATTCAACATAAATTTGGCAGGCTTCTCGCAGCGCGTCTTTAATCACGCTGATCGACGAGGTTTGTGAGCCAATATGAAAATGCAGCAGTTGCAGACTGTCCATCATATCTGCCGCTTGCAGCATTTCGACCGCTTGCAGCATTTCGGCAATCGTCAGGCCAAATTTAGCCCGATCGCCGACCGAGGTACTCCACTGTCCAGTTCCCTTGGAGCTAAGCTTGGCTCGGACACCGACGACGGGACGAATATTGAGCTTTTGACTGGCTTTCAGCACCAGCTCCACCTCTTCCATCTGCTCAATCACGATGATTGAGAGATGACCCAGCCGCTGGGCCAGCATGGCAGTTTCGATATACTCCTGATCCTTGTAGCCATTGCAAATCAGCAGGCTACCCGGCTCGGTCAGTGTCGCCAGCGCAATCATCAGTTCGGGTTTGGAACCTGCTTCTAGACCAAACTGGTGCGGACGACCAAATCGAACAAAATCTTCCACCAAATGGCGCTGCTGGTTACACTTGACCGGAAAGACGCCCCGATAAATACCGTCATAGTCGTAACGTGCGATCGCTTTTGAGAAGCAGGCATTCAGGCGCTCAATCCGGTCTTCCAAGATATCCGAAAAGCGAATCAGTAACGGCAGCGACAAGTTGCGCTGCTTCAGGGCTTCCACTAAATCAAACAGATCAATCGAACCACCCCGATCGCCTTGTGGCGTGACGATGACATGACCCGTCGAGTTGATCGAAAAGTACGGTTCACCCCAGCCTTTAATTCGATAGAGAGCCTCACTGTCTTCAATTGTCCAAGCTCGCTGTTCTGACGGTTTATGGTTGACCTGCTGGGCTGCCCGCTGTCCATTTGCCTGATTCTCTGTGCTGCCCGATTCCATGACTGACCTTGGATTCATCGATCACATGCCCTCTACTTGCGTCTCACGTTTGTCTTGTCACATCTTGCACCTTGCCCGTTGAGAACCCGGAGAGGTTATTTTGCCGCCGCGATGTGGCAGCAAAATAACCTTTTTAGATTTTGGTGCAAGATCTAGGTCTTCTCACATCTTGCACTAAAACCCAGAAGCGTTCTTGGTTTGCACGATACAAGATATAAATATCCAGACGCAGTCTATCGTATCTGTTTGATGATGCGTGATGGGCGAGTGCGATTGATCAGTGTAGGGGTTGGTAGCGTGGGAGAGTAGGAGGGTGGGAGAGTAGTGGATTAATTACAGATAAAGTTCCTCTGCGCCTACTTTCGTCACGGCTAAGAAGAAGAATGAAATCGCACCATTTTCCGTCACAACTTTCTCCGTAATTTCGGGTGCTTAAATATCAAGAGTTAACAGCGTACCTGTGGTATTCACGGCGGTGAAGCCAGGGTGAAATTGATACGCTGATGGAGCAATATAGGTTTCTACCCTCTAGATTCATGAAAGTCGCCATCTCTACCCCCACCTCCAGTCCAAGCCGCTATGCCCCCGATTTTGAGCTGCCGGGAATTGACAACTCGGTACACCATTTGGCTCGCTATCTGGAGCGATTTCGAGCCGTTTGCGTGGTGTTTATTGACTGTCACTGTCCGCTAGTGCGATCGCAG
The DNA here is from genome assembly GCF_057732415.1 of Thainema salinarum CENA647. NCBI lineage: Bacteria > Bacillati > Cyanobacteriota > Cyanophyceae > Leptolyngbyales > Leptolyngbyaceae > Thainema > Thainema salinarum. The sequence continues at coordinate 2,296,784 of NZ_JBYJZJ010000022.1, read as the reverse complement.
TTGGAATGGCTCAATCAAGTGCAGCAGGATCTGCGTCAGCAGGGAATTGCCCTGGTTGGCATTCACTCCAATACCTATATTTCAGCTCAACTTGAACTGAATCACATGAAAGCGTTTGCCTCGGAACATCAGTTCGATTTTCCCTATCTGCATGATGCCACCCATGAAGTTGCTGAAGGTTTTGGTATTGAACCTGCTTCCCAGATCCACTTGATTGACCAAGACGGGATTCTTCGATTCAGCAGCACGCTTGAGGCAGGTAAAGAAACGGATGAAACCGTAACCTGGCTGAGTGCGTTGAAAAGTGCGATCGCACAGCTCCTCACGAAGAGTTAATCAACTGATTCGCAACTAATTTACAGTCTGCCAGTGACCGTGAATAAAAAGCCGTTCTCCTGGAGCGAATCGCCTTCCGAATTAATATCGGTGAGCGGAATTCCCCAGTCGAGCCGCATGGACAGCCGATCGCTGAATTGCCACAGAATACCTAGCCCAACTGACCACAGCTCATTGGGACTTGGATCATCGCGATCGCCATTATTCCAGCCGATGCCGTAATCGACAAAGGGAGCAACTTGAATCAAGCTGTCCCATTCCGGAATTCGCGCAATCGGATAGCGCAGTTCAACCGACGCAAAAACGCCGTTATCGACTAATAGCTGATCTTGCCGATAGCCCCGCACGCTGCCTTGTCCACCAACGCCAAACTGTTCAAGCGATAGCAGTGAGTCGGTTGCTAGCTGAGTGTTGATCCGAGACAGCAGCAGGGTATCTTCTCTCAACAGCCTCACCCACTGAGCTTGTCCTTGCCACGCAAAAAAGCGGCTATCCGGTTCACCATCATCGCTGACGCTGGCATCAAACCAGTCTGTCCCCAGGCTAAACTGCGATCGCAGGGCTAAAACCTGAGCGGAACCTCGCCTTGTCCATTCCTGTGTAAACCGCAAGGCAGACAGCCGCGTTTCCCCCTCCTCATTTGACCCAGCGATGGGAAACGCCAGTTCTTCGTCAGTGCCATCGGGCTGAAACGTGGTTTTCGAAAACCGATTGGAGAAGATTAAGCCCAAGGCAAATTCTTCACTAGGCGTTTGATAAAGTGGCTGCCGCACCGACAGTTCCCAGGTTTCAGACTCGGATTCAATATTGAGGACATCAAAATTTTCGTCGATGACTTCGCTATTGGTTGCACTGTAGAGGATGCCAACGGTGCCGTTGCGCGGGTTGAATGGCACCGTGTAGTCAAAATCCCAGGTGCTGCTGCCGTTGGTGCGACTATAGCTCGCACCAAACCCGTCACCAATGCCAAACACGTTAGCTTCCCGTACCTGAAACCGCTGTCGGAAACTGCCAACGCTGGGCGAGCGCCCGTTATCTAGCGTGCCGATCACATCAAACGTTGAGGCTGGCGTTACCTGCACGTTGAGGATACTTTCCCCGGTGCGGGTGCCTGCTGCTAACTCAACTGATAGGTTTTCAATCAGTGGGTCAAGCTGGAGGAGCTGTAAGCCCTCTAGCAAGTCATTTACATTTAGCGGGCTGCCTGCCGCCAGTCTAATGCGGCTACGCACGTAGCTAGGCTGTAGATGGTTCAGTCCTTCGACGTTGATTTCCGCCAACTCGCCTTCAATCACCTGAATGGTCACTACTCCGTCATCAATCACCTGACCAGCCGGAATAAACGCGCCAGAGGTGATATAACCGTCATCAATGTAGCGCTGGGTAATTGCCGAGCGGACTTCCAACAGTTCAGTAAAGGTAATCGGTCGTCCTGTATAGGGCTGAGTAATATCCTGGAGTTCGTCTTCATCGTAGACGGTGCTACCAATCACCTCAAATTGACTCACCTGAATTTGATCCGGGATTTCAAGTCCAGGTTCAGTGGAGTCTGGCAAAACATCGGATGGTTCGATCAGATCAGACGGAGGTGGTAATGGCTCAGGCGTCGGAGTCGGTGTAACTTGCTCAGGAATTGGAGCTCGATCAATAGGGGGTGGGGTAATGGCGGGTTCAATCGGAGGGGGAAGGGTCTCTTCTGGCGGAACGCGATCAATGGGTGGAGTTTGGGCTTGGGCGGCGGGCGTCAGTATGAACCAGCGTCCCCATGAGCGATATTGGTCGAGCAACTGAAGTTCGGCACTTGAAGATGAGGCTGACGGTGGATGAAGCGTACTGGCCTGTGGAGAAGGCAGAACCAAAGCCCCTAAGACAAGCGATGCGAATGCCCACGTGCGGCAATTATTCATGGGAGACAAGCGTTTGGTGTTGATAATTGGTGCTGATAAAAGTCCGTGAAAGAGACCGTTAATTTGAGCCACAATCTAACTCTTATTATTTGGTCAAAGCTTAAAATACCGCCGAATTCAGCAAACATCAAGCTAAAGTTGCGATACGTTGCGATCGCAGCTTGCCCATAGCGCCAACTGCTGAACTTAGGCCATTCTAGGAAAGAATGACGCCATACTCCCATAGTGACATGACTCCTGATGCTGAAATCATTGCAAATACTGACTTTAATACGACAGCTCAGACGGCAGCCCAGCAAATAACTAAACGACCCTGTTCTCTAACATTAGGCCAAAAGCGACTGCGGTTAATGGCAATTTTAGACGCAGAATTGGCCAAGCGAGCAGTATTTGAACAGCGATTGCAGCAAGATGTAGAATCCAGCTCCTCTGAATCTAATTCTGCGGCGATCTACCAGCAGTTAATTACCAAGCAAAATCAAGTCATTGCCCGTTTGGAGCGGCGCATCACCGAGCTAACCGATCAACTGGAAGGCCCGGAATTGCGGCAGCGGCTCAAACAGGTAGAAGCAGCATTGACGCAGGCAACTCAGATGATTAAGCAACTGAAGCAAAAGCTGCAAGCTAATGAAAGTATGCGATCGCAGGCTGAGGTGGAGATCAAGCTGCTCAATCAGCAGATGCAGGATCTGCAGGAACTCAACGACAACTACGTCAACCAAATCGCTATTTTAAGCCTGCATGAGCGCCAAAATGATGAAGACCACGCTCATACGGTACTGGCAATTTCACGACAGCTAGCCAAACACGGCTTGAATCTTCCAGCCAAAGCCTGCATCGCAACGTTTGATTGTGATGTGCTAAACGGTGGAGCATCGTCTGAATTTGTGGCTGGTGACCGCACAGACCGCCACTATACCGATAACAATGTCGATCAAGATGTCGATAGCAATCTAGACAGTCGCAGTACAAGTGATACAAGCGGTACAAGTCATGATGATGAGCGGTTTGTCGCCGATGCTCGATTTGACCAGACCATTTTTTCTGTGCGATCGCGCCAGAATAACCAAACTCAGATCCTTTCACTAGTGATTAACTCCATTGCACCGGATCTAGATATTGCACCCATTGAGATCAAGCTGACTGAATTTGATCCTCAGACACAGCAGCCGATAACTAAAACGCTCAAAGGATTTGCGACCGCAAGCGCCATTACAGCGGCTGAAACCTTTGCTGCAATCCATCGCCAACTTAGCCCAGCAGAGTCATAAACCAAGCCACATGATTTATATTGTTTCAGCTATGGAAAATATCAGTCTATGAGAAATGTGGGAATACTAAGCTCAAGCAGGTCGTTGAGGCTAGTACGCTATTGCCGCCAATCCGGACAATTGCTGTCTTGTTGCCAGCCAAAAGGGTGCATGCCACAAACGAGGATGCTGCGCCGATCACGGCTAGTTCCGTAAGCAATACCATGATAATTGGCACAGCCTCGGCAAGCGGCTGGGCGGCTGGGGGTACTATTACTAAAGCCAACTTGCGATCGCAAAATCTGTTGCTTACTCTGCAATCGCTGCCAGCGTCGGTAGCTGTGCTGTCTCAGAATAGCGTTGGCTCGTCTGAAGGGATCGGTTACATCAGACATCTTGAGTAACTATATGTAAGTGACTGTGCGTAAGTGATGGTGGGTGGCTGTAAATGAAGCGCTGAAAATGCGTCAAACTATACACTTTAGATTAACCTTTTCACTGCTATTTTTACGATCCCAGCAGCGGTGGTGAATCCTGGAAACAGGCGCTCAGAGTCAGCCGCAATCCCGATTTAGGGCACTTATAAAGGTGTCGTGAGAACGTGTTCAGATGAAACAATCTGTTACACCATTTTCAGCATCATCTCTTTGATCAGCTTAAATCTGGCAGTGGTTTTTCAACTCAATTTTATCTGCATGTTCTAGTTTCGTAACCCTAAGAATCTACTGTGGCTGTTATCATTTTCGACTTTGATGGAACCATCGCCGATACATTGGACGCAATCGTAGCCATTACGAATCGGCTTGCGACCAAGTATCGCTATCCGATGGTGACCTCTCATGATGTCAAGCAGCTACAGGGGCTGAGTACTCAGCAAATTATTCGCCACTCTGGGCTATCCATTTTTCAGTTTGCCCGCCTGGTAAGACGGGTTCGCCGAGAGCTCAATGCATCAATTGAAAGTATTCAACCCATTGCCCAACTTGAGCCGGTTCTGCGTGAACTGGCTCGTGAGCATCGACTCGGTATCGTGACCTCTAATTCGGCCCAAAATGTTCAGCGTTTTCTCGTCCGTCACCAATTAACTGAGCAGTTTAGCTTCATTTACTCCGGCACGACGCTGTTTGGTAAAGCGAAGGTTCTGCGGCGGGTGCTGCGGCAGTATCAGATCAAGCCCACCCATGTCTTTTATGTCGGCGATGAAACGCGCGATGTCGAAGCAGCCAAAGTGCTGCCCATTAATATGATTGCGGTAGCTTGGGGATTTAACACTCCCGAAATTCTGCAGGCTCATCAACCTGATTTTTTGATTTATTCGCCGTCCGAATTGTTGAAGCTGATGAAATCGCGATCGCGGCTTTGATCCTCTTTTTTGTCAAACGGAACAGGTCGAGCTTTCATTTCCTCAATTTCAAGCAGGCTAACCACGATACCTGCGATCGGAATTGAGAGGAAAAGTCCCAGAATGCCTGCGATTCTAGCACCAACCAGTAGGGCGAAAAACATGACAACGGGACTGATGTTGAGCGAGCCTTTCATGACGTGGGGCAGCAAAATATTTTCTTCGACCTGCTGCAGCAGGATGCAAACCACGACAATTTGGATTGGCAGCCAAATGCTTTGAGTCAACATGAGTAATGCGATCAGGCTAATGCCAATCGTCGCTCCGATGCCGGGAATGAGGTCAAAGAGTCCCGCGACGACGGCGAAAATGAATGCGTGCGGCACTCCCAAAAGTAAGAACACGATAAAGGTGGAAGCGCCAAAAAAAGTTGATAGAATCAGCCGTCCCCAGAAGAAACCCAGCAGATTGCGCCGAATCGTAACGGTTAATCGTCGATGCAGATGGTAGGGGACAGCACGCAGGATCAGTCGCCAGATCTTATTGCCATCGAGCAGCATGAAAAAGGCAACAACTGCAATCAAAATGAGATGGATAAGGTTGGTGAGCATTACCTGGATGACGGCCAAACCAGACGTTACCAGGCCAATTGCTCGCTCTCGCAGGGAATCTTCAATGGCTGCAAAATCGACCTCTGCATTCCACTGCTCCAGCCGTTGTTCAATCTGATTCAGGAGTGGATTCAGCGAATCGAGCAGTTCCGTGATGTTGTCAACTAACCGTTCGCCTTGAGATAAAACGGTAATCCCTAATGTTGCGATCGCAACTCCCAGAATAATTAGCGCAATGCTAAACACCAGCGTAGCCGCTATTCCTCGGGGTAAATAGCGGCTGACCCAGCCCACTGGATAGCTCAACAAAAACGCCAAAATGGTAGCGCAGCTAAAAACCACTACCACCATTTCGAAATAAGCGAGCAGTTCAACCACTGCCCATCCACAGGCAAACAGGAGTAAGAAGCGAATCAGAGCGGAATTGTTGAGGCGCTCAAACAGCGGATGAGGAGATTCGCTCATTCAATGAACATCCATATACTGTATCGAATCCGTGAGTAAAGACCAGTTTCCGCCAAGTGCAAAAGGGCTGCATGGTATACCTTTTGCAATCGACGGCTCTGGGATTTAGAATCAGATTTCGGATTCCAATGGCGCGGTAAGTTCTTGCACCAAGACATAGGGCTGCACAATCAATGTATTAAATTGCTTACTTGTATCACGATTCCAGTCGCTCAATTGTTCGCTAGTTGGCTTAACCAACATGGCTTCCTGAATCCAGCGCTGCACAGCAGGAACGTTATCGGTTGAAATGGCTAAACCAACTTCAATCAAGTCCAGATCCGGATCAACTAACACGATGGCGTCTCGCTTAGCATGAGGCATTAGCCAACTCCATTCGGCCAGTTCCATTGTTTCCGTTAGCTGGTTTCTAAGCTGCTCCATGTCTGCTTTAATCTTAAATTCAACAGGTAAAGAATCGGATAGACAACTACTCTAAGGAGGAGAATTGTCTCTAGCGGCCCAAATCATGCAGTTGATGAATCGCTGCCGCACACTGCTGCGTCACAGATTCTAAATCTGCTCGCTGGGTTGAAGCGGGCGGATCGATCACTGCTCCAACCCGGATTGTAACGGGCACCGGGTGGGGAATGGCTGAGCCAGATTGAATGATTTCCTGAGTTCCCCACAAACTGACGGGCACTAGCGGCACCTTGGCCTTGGCCGCAATCAGGGCTGCCCCGACCTTGGGTGATGGAATACGAGCATCCGGTGTACGGGTGCCCTGCAGAAAAATTCCTACGGCCCAGCCGTTATCCAGTGATTGTAATGCGGCTCGAATCGCGCTGCGATCGGCAGAGCCACGCTTAACCGGATAGGCTCCATACAGACGAATGGCCTGACTCAGACCCGGTACTTTAAACAGCTCTTCCTTCGCCATGAAGGCAACCGGACGAGCAACACAGTTCGCTAAAATGGGCGGGTCAAAATCGCTAGCGTGATTGCTGACCACGACTAGGGGACCAGTCTTCGGTACGTTTTCAGCACCGTAAACGCGACCCCTAAAATAGGTATGCAGGACCGGGCTAACGACCGACCACTTGAAGAGGTGATACAGCGCAAGGCTGATTGCAGGTTCCCGTTCTCTGCCCATTGATTTAGATTGCTAGAGTGCTTTGCTGCTTAGATTGCCTAAATTTTGGATTTTAGGAAACTGTTTCAGGAGACTGATGATGTAAACCAATCAGGCAGATGCTAAATCTGCGATCGCATGTACGTTCTCCAGCGTCATTCCGGAGCAAGTGCGCTTGATTAGCCCCGTTAGGACATTACCAGGGCCAACTTCGACCACTCGCTCGACGCCTTCATCAGCTAGTTTGAGCGAAATTTCGCGCCAGCGTACAGAACCTGTCATCTGTTGCGTTAACCGCTGCTTTAGCTGGGTACCGTCTGTTTCCGGCGTGGGGTCAACATTGGATAGAACCGGAATGCGGGCGGATTGGAATTCGATAGTCTCTAGCACTGATTGGAACTGAGCAGCAGCATCAGCCATTAGCGGTGAATGAAACGCTCCGCTGACGTTGAGCTTAACGGCGCGCTTACTTTTCACCTGGGCCAGAACCGCATCGACGCCCTCAACAGTACCAGAAATCACCACCTGCATTGGATTGTTGTCATTTGCGAGTACTACACCGTCCGTATCGGCAATCACGGCATCGAGTTCTTCGCGCTTAAAGCCAATCACCGCGGCCATTGTGCCGCCTGTGGCGGTTGACATCAGTTCAGCCCGTCGCTTGACCAACTGAAGGCCAGTGGCAAAGTCAAATACGCCCGCTGCAAACAGCGCCACATATTCACCCAGGCTATGCCCAGCAACGAAATCAGGAGTTTGTCCTTGCTGCATCAGTTGCTCAGCCAGTAGTGCTTCAACGACGTACAGACAGGGCTGAGTGTAGAGCGTTTGCGACACCTTATCGTCTGGGTCTTGGCAAATTTCGGCCACTGACCAACCGAGAATGTCATTCGCCTGAGCCAGCTGCAACTGTAGGGATTCTAACCGAAACAGATCTTCTCCCATGTTGATGACTTGAGATCCTTGTCCTGGGAAAATCCATGCTGTCTTACTCATACGAATGCCCTTCAATCGCTCTGGTCGTTACTTAAATTGGTAGCCCTCAAAAGGTGATGATTTTGGGGTGTGTGGGTGGTGTCCATACACCCCAAAATCATCACCTGAATACCATTACCATTAAATCTATTACGTTAGAGTACTTTACAGAAAAATAGGCACTGTTGTCAGGGTGGGGTTGCTTACCCGGTAAGAACCTGAACCAGGTTAGTGAACAAAACCTGCTCCTATAAAGCATTTCTAGGGTTGGTGACGCTCAATTTGTGACTTGAATTAGCGTACAGAATCGAATTGAGCCGCGTGGTGCGTCCATTCGGTTGCTGTTGGTTACTGTCGAGTTTGCGAGACCGAACAATCCCTGTAATTATTGGTTTCGCCTGATCCAACTCAACCGACGTAACTTTTAGATGGGGTTGATTGAGTCAATGTGATTTGGGCCAATGCTTACTGCCACTCGAAAATCGTGGCCCCCCAGGTGAGACCTGCGCCAAAACCAGCGGCGGCGATTGTGTCACCGGGCTTGATTTTACCAGCCTGAACCCACTCATCTAGCGCTAACGGAATTGAGGCGGCAGAGGTGTTGCCGTAGCGAGTCATATTGCTAATCACCCGTTCATTCGGGATATTCAACCGCTGAGCGACAGCGTCTAGAATTCGCTGGTTGGCCTGATGGAGCAGCAGCCAGTCTACGTCAGCAGTGGAACGATTAGCGCGGAACAGTGCCTTTTCGATCACCTCAGGCACTTTATTGACGGCGAAGCGATACACTTCTCGACCATTCATTGTGATGAACTGATAGTTGCCTTGGCTAGCCACTGTATTGGCTAGCTCGCGGGATTGTCCTTGATAGGCAAGATTGAGACAACCGTTTTGGCTACCATCGCTGCGCAGTTCAAAACCCAAAATGCGATCGCGCTCACTAGCCTGGAGCACAATTGCCCCCGCCCCATCGCCAAACAGGACGCAGGTGCGGCGATCGCTCCAGTCTGTCCAGCGGGAGAGAATATCGCCGCCAATCAGCACCACATTGCGATATACTCCGGTACGAATAAATTGGGCGGCGGTCACCATGCCAAACACAAATCCCGAGCAGGCAGCAGTCAGATCAAAAGCCACAGCTCTCGTTGCACCCAGCTTGGCCTGCACTAAGCTGGCTGTCCCAAACAGATCGTCTGGGGTAGAGGTGGCCAGCAGGATCAGATCAATCTCTTCCGGATCAAGATGGGCCATTGCGATCGCAGCTTGAGCTGCCTGAGCCGCAATATCGGCTAGAGACTCGTCTTGATTAGCAATGCGCCGCTGCTGGATGCCTGTTCGACTACTAATCCATTCATCTGAGGTATCTACAATCTGGCTAAGTCCCTGATTGTCAAGCACCTGGTTAGGAAACGCAGAACCGCTGCCTGTGATAGCGGTTCCGATGAGTTGATAATCCAAAGCTACTCTCCGTCTGTGACTGAAGCCATTGCGTTTTGGTATTGGGACTGAATTTGCTCCAAGATCCGATTATCCACCGCTTCTTTGGCGAGGCGGATGGCATTAAAAACAGAAGGAGCTTGGGAACTACCGTGGCTAATAATACAAATACCGGCAACACCAAGCAGCAAACCGCCCCCATGTTCAGCGTGATCGATCCGCTGTTTGATTCGGCGCAGATTCGGCTTGAGTAGTGCAGTGCCCACTTTACCGTGCAGTCCCTGGGGCAATTCTTCGCGCAGGATTTGCAGCACGACGCTGCCAACTGCCTCAGCAAACTTGAGCAGAATGTTACCGACAAATCCGTCACAGACGATGACATCAAACTCACCGGAGAGAACATCTCGCCCTTCGGCATTACCGACGAACGGAATGCTGGGGTTGGCGGTGAGCAACTGATGGGTTTGAATCGCCAGTTCGTTACCCTTTGTGGGTTCTTCCCCAATATTGAGCAGTCCCACACGCGGTTCGGGATTACCTAAAACGTCGCGGGAGTAAATGGTGCCCATGAGGGCAAACTGCTCTAAAAACTTCGGGCGACAGTCTACATTTGCGCCCATATCCAGTAGCAGCACAGACTTACCTGCCACAATGGTTGGCAACACGGTGCCTATGGCAGGGCGATCAATGCCCTTTAATCGTCCAACTCGCAGCAATGCCGCAGCCATCGCTGCGCCAGAGTGGCCAGCGGAAACCACCGCATCAGCCTTTTTCCGCTTGACCAAATCCATTGCCACGTTGATGGAAGATTTGGGTTTACGGCGAATGGCCGTTAATGCTTCTTCATGCATTTCCACTGCTCCTTCAGCCGGAACAATGTCAATGCCATTCAAACTGTCTGCGTGGGGAATGACAGAATTAATCTGGTCTGGGTCCCCAACCAAAATGATATCGACACCAAGTTCTGCTTTTGCCCGAATTGCGCCTGCGACAATCTCGGCGGGAGCAAAGTCGCCACCCATGGCATCAACTGCAATTCTTGCCTGTCCTGATCCCATGTACTCAAAGCTATAGAAACCTTAAAGATCTTATCAGATGGCCTCTAATGTTTAGCGGCTGAATCTGAAATCTCACGATGTATCACGATGCTAATGATGCAGTATAGCGGTTCAGCGAATCCTCCACCAGATACGCCAATCAATATTCCAGCGATGCTCTAAGCGATTGCTTTAAGCGAATATTCCTGACTGAACACCCAAAACAATCTCAATGCGCGATCGCACCTGCAGTCCGCCTCCAGTTTCAGAATAGTAGATGCGGTCTAAGATTCTGTCTAAATTATGTAAAGTTACTGCGGTGCCTGTGATCGCATTGCTCGCATGAGGTTGATTCTGGGCAAATTTGCTTGAATATCTGCAAGAACCAGCTTAAAAAGACTTAAATCGCTCTCATGCTATTTGATCCAGTTGATTTTTGTCGAGTCAATTGATCGGCTGATTAATCTACATTTCGCCCGGTTCGACAATTCGCTGAAATAGATAGCCTGTTCCTCTTGCCGTCAGAATCAGTTCTGGATTGCTGGGGTCATCTTCTAATTTGGCCCGTAAGCGAGAAATATGGACATCTACGACACGAGTGTCAACATGGCGCTCCGGTGTATAGCCCCAGACTTCCTGCAGAATTTCAGAACGGGAGAAGGGTTCGCCTGAGCGGCTGACCAACAGCTCCAGCAGGCTAAATTCCATACCTGTGAGCCGAATTCGCTCGTCGCCTTTGTAGACCTGACGCTTGTTGGTATCGATCCGAATGTTGTTGACAGTGATTACACCGGAACTTGGAATACCGGAGGTGCCCGTCTTCTCCACACGGCGTAAGACAGAACGAATGCGGGCTTCCAGCTCTTTGGGAGAGAAAGGCTTAACGACATAGTCATCCGCACCTAGCTCCAAACCTGTGATCCGGTCGGCCACATCGCCAAGCGCAGTCAGCATAATAATGGGAACATCGGATTCTTTCCGTAGCTCTTGACAAACGCCGTAGCCATCGAGCTTGGGCATCATGACATCCAGCACCACCAAATCCGGAATTGCGTGTCGAAATGTTTCTAGCGCTTCTTCCCCATCAGCCGCGGTGACAACGTCGTACCCAATCATCGATAGACGAGTTTCTAAAATCCGACGGATACTTGCCTCATCATCTACAACTAGGATCTTTTCCTTATGGCTTTCCAATGACCTACACTCCTTAAGGCTAATTTCTGTTAATTAATTTTTGGTACTTTATCATTAGAATAGTACGTTAATTAGCTGAATTTTCCACGGTTAAACCCTATATACCGCCTGCTTTTTAAGGTTTCTTAAGGTTCGGTCGAAACACGAAGAAATGTTGATTATTGTTAATATTTTGTTGCGATTCTGATGGCTAAACTCCGTACTGTTTACGTTTGTAATGAATGCGGGGCAGAATCCGCCCAATATTTCGGTAAATGCCCATTTTGCAGTAGCTGGAACTCTTTAGTTGAACAGGTCGCCACACCCACTGCCGGATCGAGCAGCACCAGTCGGGTGCGATCGTCCGGCACCGCTACCGCTACTGCTAAGGCTAGCCCAGCCCAGCCGCGACTTGCTCAAACTCTAGCCCAAATTGAAGATCATCCCCAAGCCCGGTTATCGTCTGGTTACGAAGAACTGAATCGAGTACTGGGTGGTGGACTGGTGCCTGGCTCGCTTGTACTGGTTGGTGGCGATCCGGGAATTGGTAAATCCACGCTGCTGCTCCAGAGCGCTAATTTTTTGGCGCAGGATTTTCCAGTCCTTTACGTCTGCGCCGAAGAGTCGGGACAGCAGGTCAAACTGAGATCGCAACGTCTTGGTATCGCAGCTAATCTGGCCGCATCTGCTAACTCTGGTGCCTCACTGGCAGAACCCAATCTATATTTGTTGCCGGAAACGGATTTAGATGCAGTGCTGATGGAGCTGGAATCGCTTCAGCCCCGCGTGGCGATTATCGATAGTATTCAAGCATTGTATTTCAGCGAATTGAATTCGGCACCAGGTTCGGTCTCCCAGGTGCGGGAATGCACGTCAGCTCTGATGCGGTTGGCCAAGCGCAATAACATCACGCTATTGATTGTCGGGCATGTCACCAAAGAAGGTGCGATCGCAGGTCCCAAGGTACTAGAACACTTGGTGGATACCGTTTTGTACTTTGAGGGCGATCGATTTGCCAGTCACCGATTACTCCGCTCAGTAAAAAATCGCTTTGGTGCTACCCATGAGTTGGGTGTATTTGAAATGGTTGATCGGGGGCTGGAAGAAGTGCCCAATCCCTCGGCTCTGTTTTTGGGTAATCGCGAAGAGGCGGCTTCGGGTAACGCCACGATTGTGGCCTGTGAGGGCACTCGTCCCTTACTGGTTGAACTACAGGCTCTAGTGAGCACCACTAGCTATAGCTCTCCACGCCGCTCGACGACTGGAATCGAATACAATCGGCTGCTGCAAATTCTGGCGGTGCTGGAAAAGAGAGTCGGCATTCCCCTGTCTAAACTCGATGCTTATGTGGCCTCTTCCGGTGGCTTGAATGTAGCCGAACCCGCCGCCGATCTGGGAGTTGCGGTGGCAGTTGTGGCCAGCTTCCGCGATCGCATGGTCGATCCGCAAACGGTGCTGATTGGTGAACTTGGTCTAGGAGGGCAGATCCGGGCCGTTTCGCAGGTAGAACTGCGGCTACGGGAAGCTTATAAATTGGGCTTTAAGCGGGCAATCGTGCCAAAAGGGCAATCCGTACCGGATTTGAAAATGGAGGTACATGAAGTGTCTCGCTTAGTCGATGCCATTGCGATCGCACTTTCGCCGTCTCATCCAGAGACCAACTAAGTCGAGTGGATTTAGTAGGCACCGCGCCCAAACAGCACAATCCGCATCGTTTCGACCAGGATTTCCAAATCTAGGTTCAGCGACCAGTTATCGATGTAGTACAAATCTAAGCGAGCGACATCGTCAAAATCATCAATATCGGAACGCCCAGAAATTTGCCAAAGTCCGGTAATACCGGGTAGCACCTGATGGCGGATGTGGTGCCAGGCCGTGAAATGCTGAATATCCCGTAGCGGGAGCGGGCGGGGGCCAACCAGACTCATCTGCCCCATCAGCACATTAAACAGCTGGGGCAGTTCGTCGATACTAGTGCGGCGGAGAAAATTGCCGATCTTGGTGACACGGGGATCGGCCTTAATTTTGAACATCACCCCATTGGCTTCATTCTGGGCTTCCAGTTCAGTTTGTAAGCCCGGAGCATCCATGACCATTGTGCGGAACTTCCAAACCTGAAAGATGCGCCGATTTAACCCCATCCGTTCTTGACGAAAAAAGACGGGGCCGGGAGAAGTAAGCTTAATTGCGATCGCAACTCCGATAAACAGCGGCGCTAAGATAATCACACCAACAGCAGCACCAAAGAAGTCAATACAGCGCTTAATCCGGTAGCTGAGACCGCGCACCACCGGGGTGGCAATCCGCAGCGTGGGCAGACCCGCAAACACCTCCGGTACGCCGCGTCGATGCAGCATTTCGCGGCTAGAGGGTAACAAGCGTAGAGTAATGCCAGAGCGCTGAAGCTGCCAGAACAGGCCAGAGGCCAACTCTGTATTCGGCAAGCTTTCGGCAATCACCTCTTGAGCTTGAGAGTTGATAATGGACTGTAAAGTTGTCTGCGAGTGCGCGGTTGAGGACAGAGCAGCGCCGACAATCTTATAGTGCGATCGCTGTTTTAACACATTAGCCAATTTGGACAGTCGCTCGGCTCTGGCGATGACAAAGACCGGTACTTTAGCTTGGCTTTGTTCAAACTGGCGCAAAATCAGCGTGGCAATTAAGCGGAACCCAATCACAAAGATGACGCTGCTAAACCAGGCCGTAAAAAAGAGAGAGCGGGGCGCATCCAGCTTGGGGTCATAAAAATAGGCGACGACTAACGTAAAAAGATAGACCCAACTCACCAATTGACCCGCCCGCAGGTAATTTTTCCATTGGCTAATTGAAGTATAAAGCCCTGCTTTGGCGAATAACAGTAGCGTAATTGTGATAAAAACCCAAAATAAGCTGGGCAACCCTAACCACGTCCACCAGACTAACTGTTGCGGAATCGGCGAATAGAACTGGTTGAGGCGTTTGGCGAGCTGCCAAGCCAGTGCGATCGCAATAATATCGCTAACGAACAATAGGCCGATCTGATGCCAGGGCCACTGCAAGATTTCGATCCATCGAAGTCGTTGGGCAGAACGAATATCGGTGGTTGTGGAAGATGTAAGACGTTGGTGTAGTCGTTCCATGCTGATGTAGGGGGGTTACGCGTCAGCCTTTGTGGAAAAGGGGTTCTTCTTCCAGTATTCCTCAAACACTCCTAAAATCTGTCATCTGATAGCACTCCGTTATATATGTAATGCTAGCCACATTGTTTGGAACGTTTTTGTAACGTTCATGTCCGAACCTGTCTGGCCACCGCTATCGTGATCTTGCTGACACTCAAAACGAATAACGGGCTGCCACAAACGCGGCAGCCCGTTATTCGTTTTTGGAATTTTGGGCGAAATTTTTAGGTGGTTACGAGTTCAGCCGGGAGCCGCTTGAACGACAGCCGTTCATTTTCCACATCGACAAAGATGGTGTCTCCTTCAACGAACTGTCCGCGCAGGATCGATTTCGCGATTTGCGTTTCCAGTTCGCGCTGGATGGCCCGCTTCAGTGGACGCGCACCGTAGACGGGGTCGTAGCCCACTTCGGCCAAGAAGTCGAGTGCGCCATCGGATAGCCGCAAGGCCATCTTCTTATCCGCCAAGCGCTGCTCCAGTCGCTGAACCTGTAGCTTGACGATTTCGCGCAGTTGCTCTTTTCGTAGAGCGTGGAAGATGATCATCTCATCGACTCGGTTGAGAAACTCAGGTCGGAACTGAGCACGCAGAGCATCCAAAACCCGCGATCGCATTTCTTCGTACTGATCATCATCACTGACTACGTCCAGAATGAACTGGGAACCGATATTGGAAGTCATGATAATCACGGTGTTTTTGAAATCGACCGTATGGCCCTGGGCATCGGTGACGCGACCGTCATCGAGGATTTGCAGCAGCACGTTGAACACGTCGGGGTGCGCTTTCTCGATTTCGTCAAACAGGATGACCGCGTAGGGACGCCGCCGAATGGCTTCCGTTAGCTGGCCACCTTCTTCGTAGCCCACATATCCTGGAGGCGCACCGATTAAGCGAGCAACGTTGTGCTTCTCCATGTACTCTGACATGTCAATCCGCACCATTGCGTCTTCGGTGTCGAACAGGTACGCGGCCAACGCTTTCGCCAACTCGGTTTTACCGACACCCGTAGGGCCAAGGAAGATAAAGCTAGCGGTGGGACGATTGGGGTCTGCCAAGCCCGCTCGCGATCGCTGAATGGCATCGGCCACAGCGGTAACGGCTTCATCTTGACCAACAACTCGCTCGTGTAGCTCATCTTCAAGGTGCAGCAGCTTCTGCATTTCCGATTCAACCAGCTTGCTGACCGGAATGCCTGTCCACTTCGAGATGATTTCAGCAATATCCTCTTCGGTCACTTCTTCCCGCAGCAGGGTTTTACCACTGGTTTGGGCATCGGCTAAATTCGCCTCGGCTTGTTCCAGTTGCCGCTGTAAGTCAGTCAGTTTACCGTACTTGAGCTGAGCCGCCCGGTTCAAGTCGTAGTCCCGTTCGGCCTGCTGAATTTCAATGTTGACGTGATCGATCTCTTCTTTAATCGCTTGGATTTTCTCGATTACATCCTTCTCGTTTTGCCACTGGGCATTGAGGCGGCGCTGATCTTCTTTCAGATCAGCTACCTCTTTCTCCAGTCGATCTAAGCGATCCAACGAAGCTGGATCGGTTTCCTTTTGCAGCGAGAGCTTTTCCATCTCCATCTGCATAATCTTCCGATCCACCTCGTCCAGTTCCTCTGGCTTGGAGGTAATCTCCATCTTCAGCTTGGCGGCAGACTCATCTACCAGGTCAATTGCCTTATCGGGCAAAAAGCGATCGCTAATATAGCGAGTCGATAAGGTAGCCGCTGCCACCAGGGCATTGTCGGAAATTTTCACCCCGTGGTGGACTTCGTAGCGCTCTTTCAGACCCCGCAGAATGGAAATTGTGTCTTCCACACTGGGCTGATCGACAAACACCTGCTGGAAGCGGCGCTCCAGAGCGGCGTCTTTTTCAATGTACTTGCGATATTCATCCAGCGTCGTCGCACCAATACAGCGCAGTTCGCCCCGCGCCAGCATCGGCTTCAGCAAGTTGCCCGCATCCATCGCGCCTTGGGTTGCACCTGCGCCCACGACAGTGTGAATCTCGTCGATGAACAGAATGATTTGACCTTTGGAATCGGTGACTTCTTTCAGAACCGCTTTGAGCCGCTCCTCAAATTCACCGCGATACTTAGCACCCGCGATTAGCGCACCCATATCCAGGGCAATGAGCTGACGGTCTTTCAACGACTGGGGCACGTCTCCGGCGATAATCCGCTGGGCCAACCCTTCTGCGATCGCAGTTTTACCAACACCGGGTTCACCGATCAGCACCGGGTTATTCTTGGTGCGACGCGACAAAATCTGAATGGTGCGACGAATTTCATCGTCTCGGCCAATCACCGGGTCAAGTTTACCGCTGCGGGCATAGTCGGTTAGATCGCGACCATACTTTTGCAGCGCATCGTATTTCCCTTCTGGATTTTTGTCTGTCACTTTCTGACTGCCTCGAATCTCTTGAATAACGGTTCTAAGTTTTTTCTCGTCCAGGTTTAACTCTTGGAACAACCGCTGACCAAACCGCTCATCTTTCACATAGGCCAGCACTACGTGCTCAATTGAGATAAACTCGTCGTCAAACTGCTTACGATAATTATCGGCTCGATCCAGCAGCGAATCTAGCGACCGTCCTAGATAAACTGAATCGCCGCTACCCGATACTTTGGGCTGTTTATTAATAAACTCTGATGTGCGATCGCGCACCTGCTGCACGTTGGCACCCGCCCGACTCAAAATGCTGATAGCTAAACCTTCCTGCTCCAGCAGCGCCTGCATCAAATGCTCAGATTCAATCTGCTGCTGCTGAGCCTGTTTCACCAAGTCCGGCGTCTGGGTAATCGCTTCCCACGCTTTTTCTGTAAACTGATTGGGGTTAGTTGGTTGCATATGGCCTGAATCCCCTCAACGTTAGGGTTTCTCTTACTCTCTACTGTCTGAAGCTGCTGTTTGCATTGTAGAAGTGAATGCGTCGCGACAAAGATCGGTGTTCACACCTATTTGTAGAGGCATTGCCGCCCTCGGTCTAAGTACAAAATTCCATGTTCGGTATCCAGTTCACAACGCATCTCAATGTAAAAGCCGATCTACGTCTCTAGGGTGATCTGATAAGATAGAAGAGTAGCTTTGCTCAAGCTATGCACTAATATTTGCTGCTGTAGCATTCTGTACAGAATGTTATGAGACAGATGAGTCCAATAGTATGGACTTCATTATTAGAAAGCCTTGGCATATTTGTAGATCGCTTTTAGTCGGTCACTTCTACAGGTATGCAGGGGATTGGGCACTTGAAAACTGAGAGGTTTTGAGTGATAGCCATTTCGTCGCGTGCGACTGAACTTGAATGGGGTACGGTGAGCTTTGCTTCGACCCTTTATCTCTGTCCGATTTTGGATCTATTGCTAAAGGATATTCCTGCGCGATGGAAATCGGAGCTTCGGTTGGGGCTGCAAGAAGCTTTGGTCAACGCGGCCAAGCATGGTAACGATTTAGACCCGAAGAAGCAGGTTTCTGTCCGGTATTCCAAATCAAGCGGTCAGCACTGGTGGATTATATCGGATCAGGGCGGAGGATTTGCACCGCCGACGACCTGCGTCAATTCTCCTGATTTGGACGAGATAGAGTCCGAGCTTAGCGAATGCGGGCGTGGACTGCAGATACTCTATCAGATTTTTGACGAAGTTCAGTGGAATACGCACGGAACTGAACTCCGCCTCAGCAAAATTCTGCAGGGCTGTAGACGCGATCCGCTGATTGAATGAGTAATTGAATAAATTTAGTTTTAATTAAACAGCCCAATAAGGCTTATAGGTTACACAAAACCTCAGACGGGAGATTTTGCAGCTGCAAAATCTCCCGTCTGAGGTTTTATAGATTTACAAACGCAGGATTAAAACTGAGCGTCTGTGGTCATGCAAGATGAATCCGTGATTGACTTGAGCCGTTGGCTCAGCTCGTATAATCCAGTCATTTCACCAGCCTGTAACGTATTCACCACCTCCGTTGCGGTGAGTTGATTAATCTCGGCTTGGTTAAATTGGCAGGTGCGCGTTTGATGAATGATGGCACCATCATGTGCGATCGCAGCAAATCGGGCTTCTACAGTACATTGATTTCCTTGCCAACCTAAAATTTGCCGTTCAACACTCATGTGTTGAGCTTCAGACGGCGTGCAGGTTTTAAGTTGATTCAAATAAGCAAGCGTTTCATTTAGCTCCGCTGGTGCGGTGTCGGATAACTCACTCGTTAACGATTTGGGGGCCGAATCTGCTAATGCAGGCTTTATCCATCCGTAAACGGCTGCCTGTCGAATCAACGGTTGATTGTCTGATGATATTGATTTTGGTAAATGAAATACCCCGCCGCAAGCGGACGGGGTATCAGAATCAAAAAAGAGCAAGTTGATTATCCCGATGCAATTTGAGGTAATCTTTGCCTTGGGCTTGAACATATTTGGCGATCATTCCTTCATCCCCGTGGCGGCCTACTGTACTCGCAAAATATCCATCACTCCAAAACTCGCCTCCCCAAAGTTTCTGCTTCACTTGAGGGCATCGTTTGAAGACTTCTCGTGCAGTTAAACTTTTCAGCATCGTTACCAGTTTGGTCACACTATAGGTCGGCACGGACTGCACTAGAAAATGGACATGGTCTTTGTCCACTCCAATTTCGACAAACTTCACCTCGTAGCGTTTCTCGATTTCGAGGCAGACCTCTCGCAGAACCGCATCTACTTGCTCATCAAACACAACCCGTCGATACTTTGCTGGAAACACTAAGTGGTATAGCAAAACTGTTACGTTATGACTCTTGTGGATGTACTCACTCATTCTTAGATCTTACGCCGCAGAGCGGCGGGGAATGGACCCCAAGAGATTCAATCGATTTAAGCACAGACCAAAATGACGGGGCTGAGGTCGGTAAGGTTGTGGACTGGGGTTGAGATTCTAAATTAGCAATCTCAAATGATGGTTCGATGCTCCCTGTAGTTTGCCAGTTTGAGCTGGCGGTCACTGCGATGATAGTGGCTGTTAGTGCGATCGCAGTGGCAAAAAAATCCAACTTAGTAGCATGTGACATCGACCATTCCCTTTCAGCGTAATCAGTTAATACTGACTAGATGAATGTAATTAATGTTTCATAAATACAATGATTGTTTTGTACAGATCACTGAATAGATGAAACGAGTTCAACCTAGATCAGTCATCATTCCTAATTACTAGGATTCCCTTTATTCGGTCAATTAGCTTGGTCGATAGCACTGAACTTAACCACTGCACAACATTTTAATTCAACCGTGTTTATACGGTTAAGACATATCTGGATTTACGTATTTATAAATACCTAAAGAAAGGAGCCAGTATTTATACGATTGATCTGTTCTTCACCACACTCTGGGCATACAGGATGGTCGATTTAAATAGTCAGGTCGCAGTTGTTGCCAAACGGCGACAAACCAGCGGCGAGCAGCTTGGCTAGATGTCCCTCGGTAGCGACAGAGCATACCGTGATTCAAACGAGTCACACCAATGTCGGATTGCTGATCAGAAGATTTTCCCAGCAACGACAGTCCAATCTGCCGCGCCTGTGAAACCTGCTCCGGCGTAACCGCATATCCCACCAGCGCAAATGTGCCGACGACAGACTGACGATTCAAACCGTGGGGACTCTGGATTCGAGCCAGGCTACCCTCTAGCCGCTGCCGATCAATCCAAAGCGGTTGACCTGCTTGCCACACTTCCAAGTGCGATCGCCAATTTCCTTCGGTGAACTGTTCGCCTCTAGCACTGCGCCCGAAGCGGGTAATATCCCAACCGCACCAGATGGCATTCTCTGCTAAATCGACTCGCAAGGACTGCTGAAACTGCGCCGCGTTGAACACAATCGTTTCCTGGGGGAACCATTCCAGACTGGCCTGTTCCGCAATTTGGATCTGGGTAGTTTGCTGCGCGATCGCACCTGTGCTGCGATAAACCTTATGAGCCGCAGCAGTGGTAATCAGGGCATGAGCCTGGGGCTGGAGCCGAATCTGATAGTCCAGCAGATCACCGCCGACCATGCCGCCCGCCGTATGCACCATGACGCTGTGGCAAACTTCGGCTCCTTCTGGGTAAAACGGTCGCTGAATCCGCAGCGGGGCTTGGGTTTCGGGATGAATGAGGCGAGTTTGACCGTCTGCAACGGCGTAATTAAGCGCCAGCTTGCCGCGCCAACCGGATTTAGGATTCGCAGAGGAAGGTGAGATCGCGATCGCAGTTGCATTTCCCTTAAATTGATAATCACCCAAATTGTTCATTCCAATTTGCTCCCAGCATGTCACAGATCTTGTAGGGTGCACTGGCAATGTATAACGCACTATTAATAAATGTCCTAAGTTAATACTTTAGTAGATCTAGGAGTAAATAAGCACAGTGTAGTGCGTTTTCATATCAGCAATGCACCATATAAGAAATGAGCGATTGCGCTATGGCCATAGAACCTATTAAGTAGACGGTTTTCCGAACCTGCATCAAGAAATAGTAGTGCTATCTTTGCCGTAGAAATAGTACAGATACATTAATATGGCTGAGTGCAAAGTTTTTTACTCATGGCAGTCTGATTTACCCAACTCGACTAACCGTGGCTTCATACAAAAAGCCCTCGAAAACGCAGTGAAGTCGATTCATAGTGATGACTCTATAGAAGTCAAACCAGTTGTAGATCGAGATACAGCGGGTGTTCCAGGCTCTCCTGATATCGCAAGTACTATTTTTGCCAAGATTGAGCAAGCAGATGTCTTTGTATGCGATGTTTCGATTATTAATCCGGGAAGCAATTCTCGCCTAACGCCAAATCCAAATGTTCTAATCGAGCTTGGATATGCAATTAAAACACTTGGCTCAGAACGAGTCATTATGGTTATGAATATGGCATTTGGAGTAAGGGAATATCTTCCGTTCGATCTGCGAACGAGGCGAGTGATTTCTTACAACATATTAGAAAATTCAACAGAGAAGGCTGAAGAGCGTAGAAAGCTTGAAAAAGATTTATACAAGGCTATAAATTTTGTTTTTACAAATCAAAATTTATATGCAACTGAAAGTGAAGAAGTCGTTCAGCCACTATCTACAGTCGAGGAAGCAAAAGCAGCCATTGAAAACTCTCAACCAAATCAAGAGATTCTAATTCGAAGATATATGAGTTATCTGGTTGAGCAGCTAGATTCTATAGCTCCGGACTTTAGAGCAAGCGTTTCTGACCAAATGATTGTGGATTCCATAGCTCAAACTGTTGAA
Organism: Thainema salinarum CENA647; assembly: GCF_057732415.1. Lineage (NCBI taxonomy): Bacteria > Bacillati > Cyanobacteriota > Cyanophyceae > Leptolyngbyales > Leptolyngbyaceae > Thainema > Thainema salinarum. The sequence goes on along the minus strand of NZ_JBYJZJ010000022.1, from coordinate 2,274,754 downwards.
TTAGGTATAGAGTTTGCTGGTCTTTCTGAAACTATTGCATTTATGAAATCCTCAAGTGCCGCAGTTGCCTTGTGTAAGGGATTTGAGGAAATTATTAATCGTTATCATACACCAGCCAATTACATTGGTTCATTTTATAGAATGGCGTTTGATTTTTACAAGTTTGTAGGACATGAATTTTTTACCATATTTGCCTCGTTTTTAATTCGTGAAGAGCAGTGGGAAATTCTAGCAGAGGTTTTAGATAAAGACTTTTATATTCTGAAACCTGATAATAGCGATCAGCGTACTACTGCTACATTCACTTGCATATGCTCATATCTTGAATCTTTAAGACATAGAAATCAGCGCCTGAATCTTAATCGAGTATCTATTCATGCCGATTTACTGAATGAGCGCCATACTCAAGGTGCTTTTGCTGAAATCGTCCCGATACAACAGTTCATAGATGCTGACTGCTTTTTGCTTTTGAGAGCAGCATTTCAAGAAACTGACTTGACATATGGTTTTCCGGGCTGGACAGCATGGAGTCTTATCTATTTAAAGCAAACACCACGATACTTAGTTGAAGCTTATCGAATCAAGAATGCTCAAAAACTGCTAGCACCATTCAAGTTAGATAGTGTTGAAGCATTTAGAGATAGGATGATTGAGATCACTCCTCAATTAGGAGAAATGGTTGGAAATAAAGTTTTTCTCTTATTTCAAAAACATCCTTTAGGAGATTTTGATCCTCAGCAAATTGGTAGCCGCTAGGCAACCTCATGTCAGCTTTAGTGCGATCAAAATCTGAAATCTGAAAACTCAAACTCTATGGTTATAAGTTATATCCTTTAGCTCAAGGTGCGATCGCGCTGCTCAGACCGTTAAGAATCACTACGAAACCATTTAAGCGGGTCGCCAAATCCTGCTACTTCTGAAAGAATCGCATTCTTTAGCACTCTGGTTTTAACATGTCAGCGCTTTCTTCTCCCTCTTCTGAATCGTTGCGCCAGCAGCAACATTCCCTGATTCGTCAACTGGCCGACGTGATTGAGTCTACTTGGCACACTCATCTGGAACTGTCGCCCTATCAACTGCCTGAGGATTTGGGCTACGTCGAAGGCCGCTTAGAAGGGGAAAAGCTGATTATCGAAAATCGCTGCTACCAGTCGCCCGAATTTCGCAAAATGCACCTGGAACTGGCGAGGGTCGGCACGTCGCTGGACATTCTGCACTGCGTCATGTTCCCCAATCCTGAATATGCCCTGCCAATGTTCGGCTGCGACCTCGTCGGGGGTCGAGGCCAAATTAGCGCCGCGATCGCAGATCTCTCCCCCACCAGTCCCGACCGTCAGCTTTCGGCTTCTTATAAAGACAATCTCAACTTGCCCCAGTTTGACTATTCCCAGCGGCGCGATTTGCCCACCTGGGGCGATATTTTCTCCGAAGTGTGCCTGTTCATCCGGCCCGATGGCGAAGCCGAAGAAGCCGCATTTCTGGGCTACGTGACCCAGATGCTAACCGTTCACTGCCAGCAGGCACGGGCGACAGCGGCAACACCGGAGTTGCGATCGCAGATTTTGGCGGGTCAGCAGCGCTACTGCACCCAACAGCGCCAAAACGACAAGACGCGGCGAGTGCTGGAAAAAGCGTTCGGTGAAGCCTGGGCAGAGCGGTATATGACGACGGTGCTGTTTGATTTACCAGACGAATAGATTTTAGATTTTGAATTTTAGATTTTGGATTGATTGGCTGAATTTCACTTAACGACAAGGGGCGGGTTTTGTTGATTCGCTTGGACTCAGGCCGATCAGCTAGCGGCTAAACCCGCCCTTACACCTATATTCAATGAGATCCATGAAATCTAAGACCAACACCATCAGTTCTTACGTCTCGTCAACATCGATCAAACAAAATCGGCTCCTGCACCTGCGGTATAGTTCGTGCTGTGGGAATAGGTGTTTGAGAGTATGTCCTCAGATACCTCTAAAACCGGGTTTGCCTAAACCTCGGACTGAAATTTATCGGAGAAACGTTAAGGTTTCGTTCTGAGGCTGCCAAATCTCGATATTCTTAGGTATAGAAGCCGCAGAAAATCGTGAATTCCAAATACATTTCTGCTTTATTTCATTGTGTTTGACCATCGGTGAATCAATCTCTTGCGCCCAAAATTCTGGTTGTCCTCAACGGCAAAGGCGGTGTTGGCAAAACAACGACCGCAGTGAATCTAGCCGCTGTCTGGGCAGAAAAGCTGTCTGTTCTGTTAGTTGATGCCGATCCGCAAGGATCAGCAAGCTGGTGGGTCAATCGCGATCGCACTGGCATGGGTTTCGATTTGGCCCAGGAAACCGATCCAGAACTGCTGCGAGAACTGCATCAGGTGAAGGATTACCAGTTGATTGTGGTGGATACGCCCCCGGCGTTAGCTTCGGCGGCACTGGCCGCTGTTATTCCTGCCGCCGACTATCTGTTGCTGCCGACCCCTCCAGCGGCAATGGACTTGGCCGCACTGATTGAAACGGTACGCACAGCCGTGCAGCCCGCTAAGGTAAGCTATCGAGTCTTACTGACGCGCGTCGATCCGCGTAGCATTCGCGAAACACAAGAAGCTCAAGAGACGCTGGCGGAATGCCAAATCCCCGCTTGCCAGGGATTTATCCGCAGTTACAAAGCCCATGAACGGGCTGCATTAGAAGGGACATCCATTGTACGATGGCGGGGCAAACAAAGCCGCGCTGCCGAAGCAGATTATCGCCAAGTTGCCAACGAAATTCAGCAGGATTGGAGGTCATAATGGCTAAGAAACGCTTATCTGATTTATTACGAGAAGAAGCTCAAGCCCCAGACTCGACTGATCAATCACCTGATCAGTCGAACGATGCAGAGCCAGAGGTTGAAACAAATGCTGCGATCGCAACGGTAGACACCACCGCAGTAGACGTAGACGATCAACCATCGGATCAATCCTCAACTACCTCTAGTGAGGCGGATTTCGATGAAGCGGATGACGACACTGATGATCACGTTAAACGCTCCAGCCGCACTACTAAAGCTGAGCTGAACGACATGATTACCGATTTAGAATCTAAGCTGGATGCAGCACGGGAAACAGAATCAACCCTCAATCAGCAGGTGCAAGATCTAGAGGCTGACTTACAAGAGCAATCTGTTCTGGTTAAACAGCTCCAGGCAAAGCTTGATCCGACACAGCAACAAATTCAAGATTTGCAGGCTGAACTGAAGCAGCAGCAAAAGTTAACGCACCAGCTTCAGACTGAACTAAACCAAACCCAGCAGCTGAAACAGGAACTCGCAGAAGCGAAGCAAACGATTTTGCAGCTTACAGAAGTCAATCAAAATCTACAGTCTTCAGCCGCTTCAGCTCCAGTCCCAGCCCGTTCAACACCAGCCCCAGCCCGCCCGGGTGCAGCAATAGTGCCTCGTCGCGGCCCAATTCAGCGTCCGGTTGCCACCTCAGCATCTTTGACTGCACAGCCAGAAAGTGTGCCTGAGCTGGAAGACACTAATCCAGCCCGCCCGGTCGCTAGTCACGGCATTAATCCTCAGTCGTACTACCATCCTGAACCGAAGCGGCTCCGGCGACAGTCTGTCGTCCCAGCTAAATCGACTCAGAACAGCATGTTGTCGGATGATGACATCGGTTGGGTTGATTAAGTTGTGAGTGCTGAACAAAAATCCTCTGAATTCCTATTACCGGGAACTCAGAGGATCTCACATGGATTGAAATATCACTGATTGCGAATGCTGGCGAACAGCTCGCAAGAGTTAATACCGTTTCTCTACACTGTGACTACAAACTAATTTTCAGCACTGTCCCGTCTGTAACACTCGCTCATAGAACTGGTATAGCCTATGCTAGCTGGCTGAACCATTCTCAGTGTTGCCGACCATTGCCCGAATTCCCTCAATTGTCGCGGGAATATTGCGGGGATCCATAAACATCACCTTGCTGCTGTTGCTGGTGCCAATCTCAGCTCCCATTGCCATATACTGCTGCGTGAGCAAGAATTTCAAGGCTTCGTGCGTTTGTGGATCAGCACTAATGGTCTTCGTGATGATCTGCATCGCTTCTGACGTGGCCTGTGCCCGCAGCACCTCCTGTTGGCGCTGAGCTTGAGCTTTAAGGACGATAGTTTTCTGCTCTGCTTCGGCGTCTAGAATGACAGCCTTTTGCCGAGCTTCGGCTTCTAAGACGCGGGCTTCTGCCGCACCACGGGCGGAGTTGACGACTGCTTCCCGTTCACCTTCGGAGGTGAGAATGGCGGCCCGCTTGCGCCGTTCAGCGGCCATTTGCAGCTCCATTGAGTCCTGCACGGCTTTAGACGGGACAATGTCTCGCAGTTCTACCCGAGTGACTTTCACGCCCCAAGGGTCGGTCGCAACATCCAGTTCCCGCAACAGAATCTCATTTACTTCCGATCGGGCAGTAAAGGTTTCATCTAGCTCCAGCTTGCCGACCTCAGATCGAATCTGAGTTAGAACAAGGTTGGTCATTGCAGATTGGAGGTTTTCGACCTTGTAATAGGCTTTTTCAATGTTCATAATCCGCCAGTACACCACTGCGTCTACGGTAATGGAGACGTTGTCGCGGGTGACGCACTGCTGCGGCGGAATATCCAGTACTCGCTCCCGAATGGTTTGCTGATAGACAACCCGCTCCACGACGGGAATGACAATGTTCAGACCGGGGCCGAGTTTCTTGCCGTTGTAACGGCCTAGGTTTTCCACCAGAGCTTCATTTCCCTGGTTAATAATCTTGACCGAACTGGCGACGGTGCTGCCACCCAGAACCAGAACAATGAGCCAAGCGAACGGATTCATGTTGAAACTCCTTAAACTACTGTAGCGAGTCAAACGCCTAAATTATGGGCGCAATAAGCGATCTGGCAAAACATATAGAGTTGTGCCTTTGCGCCGCACGACATGTACCGATTCATCCGCTGCGATCGCAATTTCGTCATCTTCGCAGCGGGCCTGCCACGAATTCCCTTCGTAAATCACCCGTCCCGTTTTTCCAGGCGGGATTGCCGTCAGGGTACGAGCTTCACGACTTTCTTCCAGCTCTCTGGGAGTTGACGTGGGCAAAAAGCGCCGCAGTAATAGATTGCAAAGTACAGATAACGCAATCCACAGGACGACCTGTGCGCCAAAGCTCGGCATAATGAGGGCCACAGCGGCCACAATTAATGCACTGATGCCAAGCGTAAATTCGATGAATGCGGTGGGTAGAAATAGTTCCATCAGGCAGAACACGAGTCCTACCACGACCCAAAACATAGGTGAACTCATGAGTCGTTTTGCACAAACCTCTGTGCCACTGTAGATATATTCAATGTCTGCAACCGATTTTCCCGATAAGTTCTCAGATAGTGGTGCTTATATGAAATCCGCTGATAAAAACCAGTTTTTATTTTTTGTAAAAGTCAGGCATGGCCTGACTTTTACAAAAAATAGTTCGGGTTCTTTCTAGCTGGATTTCGTATAAGGTAATGATTTTGGAGCTACCAGTTTTTGAGTTTAGTTGCATATCACAACTGATCGAGAACCATTAGGTGCGATCGCGCCTATAGTAGGGCGTAACCCCTTAGGGTGTACCCCCAAACGGTTGCATCCGCTTCCAGCCTAACCTAGGCTTGAAAATTCGCTGCCGAATCGCTTTAATTTTTAAGCTCGCCTATTCTCTGTTTGTCTGCCTGGGTGATCTGTAATGACTGCTGAGCCTCGAATCCAATGCGTTGAGGAATCCTGCCTGTTTGCGGAGAATCCGCTTGGGCAGCGCGTTTGCATCCAGTGTGAAACTCCACTGCCCTATCGCTACCTATGGGCTGTTGGGGACAATGCTGATCAATACAGCGTCGGCACCGTTTTGGGCGATCACTACTATGTCGCGGCTCCCCGTACCTGGCTCAATCTCCGGCCTGCGGCCTCACCCAAAACTCCAGACACGGTTCCGGCTCGCGCCTTACCTTACTTAAAGGCTCATTTTCATCGGTTTCACGTACCGGGACTCTATGAGATTTGGTACAGCGACAAAAATACAGCATCCCCGAACGATGCGATTTTGCTGCTGGACAACGTACCGTTTGACCTTAAAGGTCAGTTGCGTCCCGCACTCTATAAACAGTGGCCAGGAGCGCCTGCCGTGCGGCAAGTGTATTGGCTTTGGCAAATGCTGGAGTTGTGGTTTGACTTAGCAGACTTGCAGCTTTCTGAAAGCGTTTTGAACTTGGAAGGAGTACGGGTCGATGGCTGGCGATTACGGCTGTGTGAGTTAATCCCCAATCCTACGGCTGACCTGATTCCGCCGGAAACAGCGCTGAAGATTTTAGCTGAACTCTGGACAGATTGGATTCCTCAAGCTCAAGCCGCTGTCATGCAGCCGCTACAGAGCATCGTGGATCAGATGAAAGCAGGTCAAACCTCCCTCGAACAGGTGCGACGCCAGTTGAATCATCTGCTGCTGGAGCAGGCATCGCAATTACCGCTGCGTTTAACGGTGTCGGGCACAACAGATACAGGCAGACTGCGATCGCGTAATGAAGACTGCTGCTATCCCGATACGGAAGAACTGAAGCTGTTGCCACCGGACGATCCGGCCCGAGTGCCTCAGTTGGCGATTGTGTGCGACGGCATCGGCGGTCATGAAGGCGGCGAGGTGGCTAGCCAGATGGCCGTGCGATCTCTGCGTCCCCAAATGCAGGCGTTACTCAAAGAAATTGCCGAACAGCCGGATCTGGTTTCGCCGGATACGATCATCAGCCAGATTGAAGCCTCGATTCGGGTGGTCAATAATCTGATTGACTTTCAGAACAATGCCTACGGTCGGGCAGAACGACAGCGGATGGGCACAACCCTGGTGATGGCGCTAGTGGTGCCGCAGCGGATTCAAGCCGCCGATGGCTGGCGACAGACCCATGAGCTATATCTCGCCTCCGTGGGAGACAGTCGAGCCTACTGGATTACGCCCAATGGCTGTCATTTGCTGACCGTTGACGACGTAATTGCCGCACGGGAAACCCAGGCCGGACGAGCACTCTATGCCGCTGCCCTGCAAAAAGAGAATGCCGAGGCGCTCACTCAAGCGCTGGGAACGCGCGATGCGGACTTCTTGCATCCCCACATTCAGCGGCTGATTCTGGATGAAGATGGGGTACTGCTGCTCTGCTCGGATGGGTTGAGTGACGGCAACCGGGTCGAACAGTCCTGGGCGCGATTTATTGGCTTAATCAGCAAAGAAATGGTGCCGCTGGAGTCGGTCGTCAACTCCTGGATCGACCTAGCCGATGAAAAGAACGGTCACGACAACATCGCCGTCGTGCTGATGCACTACCAAACTGGAGTTCGGTATCCCGGCACATCCCTACCTGCGACCGCGCCCGAACCTGCACCGGAACCGCCGGAGTCGGAGCTAACAGAAGCCTCCCGCGCGTTGCTCTACGGTGAAGCCGGAGCCGATGATGAGGTCATTGCCGATCTGAATCAGCCCGTGCCGCCTGCACCACAGCGACAGCTCATGTTCTGGGTGGCCAGAATTGCGATCGCGCTTCTGGTCACAGTATTGGTCGGTACCATTGCCTGGTGGCAGCTTAACCGTTCGACCATAGATCCAGATGATCCTGGATCAGAGTCCACATCAGACGTTACAGAATAAAATCAGCCACCCCTGTTTTTGTGAAAGCTTGGCTTGGCTTAGCTTTCACAAAAACAAATTGGATTCTGATACGCGAGCTTGATAATATGCTCGGAATCGACTAGATCGATAAAGATCAAAAAGTATTTATAAATACAATCTACTCAGCCCGCAACCCTATGCCACAATGATGAGTTGTGTGGGGTTGTCATGAGTAATCATATTCAGTAAACCTTGTTGCACTATAGGACTACGAAAACACTGTTTGAAGCAATGAATATTGGCGATCGCGTTCGAGTAAAAGATACTGTCGTTGTCTATCACAATCCTGAAAATCGGGGCAACGAAACCAACATCCAAGGTATGGAAGGTGAAGTTGTTGACATTGTAAAAGAGTGGAAAGGGCGTCCTGTGAGCGCCAATTTCCCGATCTATGTCAAATTCAGCAAGCGGTTCCGGGCTCATCTACGGGAAGATGAACTGGAAGTGGTTAGCTAGGAAAGAATCGCTGCTCGTTGATGATTGTGCAGGCAACCATCATTCGCGAATATCTTTCATAGACAGAACTAAAATTTCATACTTAGACTGAGGGGGTTGCTGATGAGTAATCCCCTTTGTTTTTGAGTGAGGAGCAGGGGAACATGTTTATCAGAGAAAACCCGAAGACATTGATGTTACATAGGGGCGAATGGCTATTCGCCCCTATGTAACATCAAATTGAGGCTCTAAGTTTTTTGTTGATGAAATGAAATCACCCTAAGGTGAGGAGTGAGGAAGATTGTAGATAGGGTAAGCGGTTAATAGATGAATAGATAAGAAAATGGTAGTCCTTGTAAGGTAATGATTTTTGAGTGTGTGGGCGGTGCCCACACACTCAAAAATCATTATCTGAATACCTAAAAAAGCAGATAAGAAATTGATGGATAAGAAAAGGGTGAGCTAGTAGATAGTGTTGACGCATGTTGATTGAACTGTGGTTACGGACGAGTGGAACTTGGATCAATGTGGCGACTGTGCTGGTGGGGGCAGGTTTGGGGTTGTTGCTGCGCGATCGCATTTCCAAATCAATGTTACTGGCCATCACTCAAGGCGTTGGGCTGCTGACGCTGTTTCTGGGCATTACAATGGCGGGTCGGCTGCTGGATGTGAAGGCGGGAGCGGTGGATGGAATTATCATTGGCCTACTAGCGATGGTGTTCGGTGGCATTGTGGGAGAATGGGCGCAGATTGAGCAGAAGCTGGGGCAGGTAGGCGACTGGCTGAAGCGCCAGGTGCGGGGCAGCGGCCAGTTTACAGAAGGTTTTGTGGCAGCGAGTTTACTGTTCTGCATCGGGCCGATGACGCTGGTGGGCAGTATCAACAATGGCTTACTGAAGGATAATGCGCTGCTGACGCTGAAGGCGACGATGGATGGCTTTGCTGCGATCGCGCTGACTAGCAGCTTCGGTGCCGGAGTGGCGTTTTCGAGTTTGTCGGTGCTGGTTTACCAGGGAGCGCTATCGCTGGGGGCTGGTCTATTTGCGCAGGTGTTGCCCAATCCAGATACCAATCCTTTGGTTTTGCTGATGACCGGGGTTGGTGGCCTGATGATTTTGGGGATTGGCTTAAATTTGCTAGAAATTGCCAAGATTCGCGTTGCCTCATTTTTACCCGGACTAATGTTGGCTCCGCTGCTGTACGGCGTTTTTGTCCAGTTGTTCTAAACGTTACAGGAGGCTACGGATTATGTTTCAACCCGGCGACACCGTTGTATGGGCAAGACGCGTATCAGGAGATTTCTTTTTTCCAGTCAAGGCAACGGTCTTGTCCGTGACGGAAAAGCGAGTCAAAATCTCAGCCTATGATCCCGATGATAAGGGCGAGGGCGAGGTTATTCGCTATGTGTCGCCTAAGTTTTTGATGCCCTTTCAGGGCCAGGAGTGACGTGCGATCGCACTATAATTCCTCGCAAACGCCTTTACACGTCAAAAATCAAGCTTTTTATCTCGCCAACTTAACAAAACTTGATAAATAGCTACTGAACTTGAAGATCAAGCCAAGAATACTGAGTTGCAAAAAATACATGAATCAGCCTGGGCACGGTAGGTACGAAGCCACCTTTTGCGTTTCTTGAGGGTTTGCACCTCAAAAAATTTGCAAATCGGCTCGAATCTGTTGTGTTATCCAAAACATTTGATTCATGAGTGTACGGAGTCGATTGATTGAACTGCTGCTTACCGTCACTACATTAGGACTTTGTGCCCCAGTGACGCTGCCAGAAGCAGCCTCTGCCCAACCTGCAACCACGCCACAAGCGGCAAACTCAGATGCTGTAGATTCAACAACGGCTGACTTAGAATCAGCCGTTATCGCTGAAATCAATCAAATGCGGGCGAATCCATCTGCCTATGCGGCGTGGTTAGAGGAGGTGAAGGCGTACTACGATGGCACGACGCTGGCGTTTCCGAATGAGGCGCGCGTGCGGACTGTGGAAGGAGTCGCTGCTATCGATGATGCGATCGCAGTTCTCAGCCAGCTCGATCCGCTGCCACCGCTTGCACATTCTGCTGGTTTGAATCTTGCCGCTCATGACCACGTTCAGGATCTGATGCGGATCGGGGCATTAACCTTAACAGGTAGCGATGGCAGTCAGCCTGAAGATCGAGTGGGTCGCTATGGTGAACTCTCTGGTCAGGCCGCTGAATTATTGAACTATGGCAACCAAACGGCGGCAGGACTGGTCATGCAGCTTGTGATCAGCGACGGCAATCCTAACCGCACGTCACGGGCGACTCTGCTGCGCTCTGACTTTACGGTGATGGGCGTGAGTTGCGATCGCATGAGCCAGCAAATGCTCTGTGTGTTGGACTACGCCAGCGACTATGCTGACAACGAGGGCTTAGGCAACGAGAACCTAAATGCTGAAGCCAGTGCTGAAACCGTTGAGCCAGTCGAAACTGTTAGCAGTAAGGTAGACAGTGTTGATAGTACGACCAGAACCGAGACTACTCGCGCCGCAACGCCTACCGCCGATCAAGACTCGCTAGAACCCGTTGCATCCGCTCACGATGCACCCGCGCAGGAATTATCCAACCAGGACATATCTGATCAGGCGTCCCAAAATCAGCAGACAGCCGTTTCCAGTCATCTTGATGCCAACGTTTCAGATCCTGAGCCAAGTCAGTTGGAGCAGGCAACCACTGACAGCAACTCTGATGCTGATTTTGTAGATAACGCTCAAACTCCCAGTGATTCATCAGCAGCCACACCTGTTGCACCAGAAGCAAACGCTACTGAAATCGCGGCAGCCCCTCCATCTGCTAGTCCGTCTAGTTTTGAACTTTCTGAAGTGGAACGGGCTTTGATCGAGGAAACCAATCTTTTGCGAGCCAATCCAGCCGCCTATGCCGAGAAACTGGAACGGCTATTGCCCCACTATGACGGTATGCAGCTCAAGCTGCCAAATCAGTCATTTATTCTTGAAACTGAGGAAGGTATCAGTGCAGTAGAAGAAGCGATCGCAGTTTTACAGACTACCGATGCGCTACCGTTGCTTGAACCAGTGGCGGGTTTATCTTTGGGCGCAAACGATCATGCTGTTGACCTAGGTTTGAATAACCTGACGGGACATTACGGCAGCGATGACAGTGATCCATTTGAGCGGATCAACCGCTATGGGACTTATCACGATATCGCGGGTGAAAATATCAGCTACAGCCCAATTCATACCGCTGAGTGGCACGTGATTCAGTGGCTGATTGATGACGGAGTTAGCGATCGCGGCCATCGGGAAACGCTGCTGAAGCCAGATTATCAGGTCACTGGAGTCGCCTGTGAACCTCATGCCAGTTTTGGTAACGTTTGCGTAATGACCTACGCAGGCGAGTACACCAACAACGAAGAGGTTGAAACCTCTGTTGAGGTTGTGCAACGCTAGTAACATATTTAGGTTGAGAATCCTTAATATCAAGTCTGCGTATAAGAACCTAATTTATTTTTTGCAAAATGCTTGCTTAGCAAGCATTTTGCAAAAAATAAAGCATGGGTTTTCAACCGGACTCCATATAAATAGTTGCTGTGAATGCGTACACCATATGCATTCACAGCAACTAGAATTTAGTTTCTAGCTTCAGTTTTAACCATGATCACAGGTACAGAATATGAGTAAAGTCTTAAGGGCAACTTATCAGGATGGCAATTTGGTGTTGGATGAAAAACTAGATGCTGCTTTAGAAGGCCAAAAACTGACCTTAATTCTGATTGAAAATACTGATTCTTCAACTCAATCTGAAGCCGACTTGGAAAAACGTAAGCGTCAATTTTTAGACAAGGCAAAACAATATTCCGCCAAGTTACCTACAGGTTACAAGTTTGAGCGAGAAGAAGCTCATGAACGATAAGGTCTTTATAGACACCAATCTCTGGGTTTATTTTTTTGCAAAAGATCCACCAGATAAGGGAGAAATGATTGCAGAAGTCATCAACAATCAGACCGCATCACTGATAATCAGCACTCAGATTTTGGGAAAACTGTACAATGTCCTAACTCGAAAACGTATCTTTTCACAAGTGGATGCTCAAGCAATTGTCTTAGATCTAAGCGACGCGTTTTCTGTTTTGGAAGTTAATACATCAGAAGTTAGGCAGGCAATTGAAATCAATCTTCGTTACGGATACTCCTACTGGGACAGTTTAGTCATTGCAACTGCACTACAAAGCAACTGCTGCATTCTGTACTCCGAAGATATGCAGCATGAGCAGTTGATTGCAGATACGCTCAGAATTATCAATCCACTGCTTGGGAGCACGTCATCCGCTGGCGAGAGAATAAAGGTTGAGCTGGTTGTTCAGGTAAGCGCAGCGGAGCGCCAGAATTTGAGGAACATTCTGAGGGTTCCACTGCGCACCTGCGACCTGCACTCTGGCATCAATCTGCTTGATGAGTGATTCGACCGGGCCTGAGCCAATCGGCATCCCCTCTTGCTGGTAGTACCTGTAGTTGACAATCCGAGCGCGATGTCGCTCCAGATACCTCCCAAATCGTTGAGACTGCTGAGAGTTGAGCCCCGCAAACAGGGCACTGGCCTCATCGACCTGACCGTGCCACAGAAGGTGTCTGGCCTGGTTGAGCCGTTGAAGGGAACCGCCCACTTTATACAGGTTCTCCATCAGGTGATACCAGTCCAAGACCTCCTGGCGAGTGAGCCTCTCCATCTGTTGGTAGAGCGACCAAATGCCGCTGTGTCCGTCTCCTAAGCAGAACACAACACTGGCCCAGCAAAGGCTCCTGAGCCAGGCCAACAGCGCATCATTGTCGTCAAACCAGGCCATACCCACACCGTCACCGTCCAGCCGCACCGCCTTGTACTGCTTCCACTCGCTGGGCTCTCCGCTCGGAGTCACTAGGCGAACCATCCCGCCATCGAGAGCCATCTCCTTGACTGTCTCCTCTGGAGCCGATGACTCAATCGGATTGCGCCCTACGATGCGCTCGACACTCTTGGCGCTCACGGTGACCCCGGTGAGCAGTTCAACATCCCGACTCGCCTGCACGAAGGACACCGTTGCTCCCATCTGCAGACAACACAGCTCGACCAGGGGGCTGAACTGGACTCTGGGCTTGACTCCAAGCCGCTTGGCCTGCTGTCGGCCAACCTGCAATATGCCAAGGATGCTGGTTAGCTTTCGGGTTTCTCCTTCATCTTTGCCGACGCTTGTGTCGATAAAAAAAGACCTAAGTTGGGTGACACATGACGGTGCACTTGCTCACGGACCGTTTGCTCGATTTCGCCTAAGCTCGTCATCCTCATCCCCTGTTCCTTGGCGTCGTCATAGAGGATCTGTGCTAAAGCGTTGACGTGATGCTGCATTTGGTCGCGCTGGTCTGGAGTCATGTCAGGATCCGATAAGGGCACTCACTCCATTATATTTTTATCTCCTCAGCGGATGACGTGCTCCCCACTGCTTTAGTGGAAATCTAATGAGAAATGATCAATAAATTTTACGCAGAAGTTGTCGAGGTTGTTGCTTTATTTGATGTTTCTGGATCGAGTAGGCCCACGCCTGCGGTGAACTTGGGTGGAATGCTCGGTAGGCTTAGTCCCTGCTGAATGCCCTGCACCAGCAGCGCTAGTAGATCAACTAGCTTGGGATCCCAGCGTTCGCCCTGTTGAGATTGGCAAGCTTCCAGAGCCGCAGTCAGGTGATCAGACGCTTCAGATGAGAGGACAGGAACGGCTTTACCCGATTGTTCTTGGGCTGCAACGGCTTGAAAATGAGATGCAAGCGCTAGGATGCGCGATTCGAGCGGAATGGCATCGCCTTCCAGCTTGGCGGGTTGACCTGTGCCGTTCCACCATTCGTGCTGGTGGGTGATAATCTCGGCCACGGCTCGCAGTCGTGGCATGGTGCGTAACGCCTGCACTCCAGGATCCAACTGGCAACTAGGCCCTGCCTCTTCAGCCAGGGAATCCATCGATTGCACGGGGGCAATTCGGTGTAGAACGCTGGCTAGGCGGAGTCGCTTGAGCTGCCATGCGGGCATATCGATGAGTTGGCCCATCATTTCAGCCAGAGCCGCGACTTCTCCGGCTCCACCCGGATTGGTTGGATCAGACAGGTCAACCAGTTGAGCCAGTCGTAAAAATGCCTGTAGCTCATTCGACACCAGGTTGTAATCCAGTGCTTGGGTATGAGCGATCAAATCCTGTCCTAATTCTGACCGACTGGTTTGCAGATACTGCACCACCTGCGCCACCACGTCACTCATTTCCAGCGTTTGGGGTGGGTTGTCCGACTGCTGCAAATTGACAGTAAACTGCTCGGCAGCCTGATTAAGCTGCTGCTGTAGATCGGGGTTGTAGGCACCGATATGCGCGATCGCAAGTTTCACGGTTTCTAGCACCAGCTCTGGCTCAAATGTCCAAAAGCCGTAAAACTTGCGGGCATGATCTTCATCGGGCGTGCCTTCGGGGCCGTATTCTTCGGGTGACAACTCCTGGCAAAGTACCATCGCTGTGTATTCCGGTGACAGAATTATCAAATGCCACTCTTGAGCGACGGGGTCATCCGGAGCGAGATCCACCAGCGTCACATTATCGCGCTGGCTGGTGGGATGCTCATGGAAGCCGGAGCCGGGGGTCGCCATGATCGTGATGTGATCAGCGCAATCTGCGATCGCACCGTAGCGTTCCGCTTCTTGTAAGTACCATTTCCCTTGCTGGAAGGCCGTAACCACTAATGGCTTATCCTGTGTGGCGAGAATGCAGTCTTCTAATGCATGGCAAAGGGCTACCAGTGTGTGCTTATAGTAAACTCCAAAGTTGAGCTGGGATGCGCCGGAATCGGAAGACTTTTGCTTTTCGGCCAGTTGATGAAGAATCGATCCTTCTAACATAGGTAATGGTTAAATGATAGTTTTCAGCGGTTTTGAAAAATTGAGCGATGTAAAACGGTGAGCATTTAATTGGCGCGTTATGGGCGCGTTTAGCGAGCCGTAGTCATCAACGGCGGACGATTGGGTTCAACAGGTGCCTGGAGCGCATCTTCTAAATCGGCTCGACCTAGCCGCTCTTCTAAAATATCCATCACTTCACGGCCAAAGTCATTGGGATTGCGCCGCCACGCTTCCAGGCAAACCTCGCCAAAGAATGAACCCATCGGTTCCGGATTCCAGAGCAGCTTGCGCGCCGTCCAGGGCATGACGCTCATAGGATTGTAGTCCGGTTTGAGAATGCCTTCTTTGAAAGCGTACTCTTCTAAATGTGTGTGGGGTTGAAGCCCAATAAAGAAGATGGCGGGTTCAACTTTATCCGCACCAAATACCTCCTCTAGCGCTCGGTGGTAGGCAATGGTTTGGCGAATGGTTTCTGGGCGCTCGTCTACGACGTTAAACGAGTAGTTGACCGAGACAATGTCGTTGAATCCAGCCGCTTTCAGGTCTTTGCAGTTTTCCAGCACGGTGCGCAGGTTGTAGCCCATCCGCATTTTGCGCACCAGTTCCTGAGAACCGCTGGTGATGCCAATCTCAAAGTAGTTCATCCCGGTTTTCGCCATTAGGTCACACAGTTCCGGCGTGAGATTGTCAGCCCGAATGTAGGCGGCCCAGTGAATGTCGTCCATGCCCGCGTCTAAAATCTTCTGCAATAGCTCAATTGCGTCGGGGATAAACTTACGGGCCGGAATGAACTGAGCATCGGTGAACCAGAAATTGCGAATGCCGCGATCGTAGAGCTGCTGCATCTCTGCCACGACTTCATCCGCCGGATTGATCCGCACCTGCTTGCCTTCAATCACCGTATAGACGCAGTAGCAGCAGTTGTGGGGACAGCCACGCTTGGTCTGGACGCCAACGTAAAAGTCCTGCTCTTGCAGGTAGTATTCAAACTCGGGCCAAATCTGATCAATATAGTCGTAATTGCAGGCCGTTTTTTCAATATTAGTCGGTGCTTCGTGGATCATGCGATCGCGGATCTCTGTCTCACCGACCACATAGCAGCGCTCGTCAAGGAAATCTTCTCCCCGTAGCAGTTTCTCCAGCAGGGCTTCACCTTCACCAACGGAAACAATGGTGCCGTTGGGCAGCTTATCGCCAAGCTGCTCGTAGAACACGCTGACCGCACCGCCGCCAACAACGGCTCGGACTTCTGGGTGATAGCGTCGCGCCCGCTTAAGGCCACGTTTGATTAAGCCCAAGTTGCGCCACAGTTCAGCATAATAAGCTGTTGTGACTTTCAGGCCACCGATTGCGCCCCGCAGCTTAATAAACGGATTGCGAGCGTAGTAAAACTCAAAGGCATTCTGGAGCGGATTGCCGCCACGTCCGCCTACGGGCGCGTAAATCTGAATGTCGCGCCAGGAGAAAACCAGCAAATTCGGCTTGAACTGGTCGATGCACTCATCCAGCGCTGAGCTGAAATCCAAGGGTGGCACCGTACCTAAGTCAAAAATGCGCTGTTCAACTCCCGGAAAAAGCTTATGAACATGATCCGCTAGATACACAACCCCGATTGGAAAAATCGGGTTGCACGGAAGTCGAACATATAGGACTCGATGATGAGCTGTCATATGAGAATGGGTGTTCATGTCGGCTAGGAGTGAACGCGACTGACTCAAACTTAATTAGCTTAATCAGTTGGTTTAGCTCTAAGCATCTGCCTGAGGCCATTAAAAACCAACAATTCTGAAAATCGTTTCACATAACTTTACGATAACATCCTCTCCCATAGAATCTCTACCTAGATGGAGTCACTACCTAATTGAGTCTATGAATCAGATGAGGTGCGATCGCACCCCCAAAACTTACAGCAACACCTTCAGAAACGCAGTTTCCGACATTCGACGAGGTTCAGGACGGACGTTGTGTTCGACGAGGTCTGGGGACAATCGAAATGTCCCCAGTAGGGTTGTGATTTAGTTCAGATAACGGGTAAGAATACTAATCTGATCATCCGGATGTCGCTGAGCCAAAACTCGCGCCACGTCTCCGGCACTGGGACAGGGAATGGGCTGGCTCCATTCGTTGGCTTCGGCAAAGCCGCGTCGATGCAGGTTTTTGATCGTAACAATAATGTCAGGACGAGAGCCAAGCAGAATAATCCGCAGGGGATGGCGACCGTCGCGAGTCGGATAACTGGGCTGAGTCGCAGCGGTTTGTGGTGCGGCATCGGGTGCAGCACCAAGGAAGAGAGTTGTCATTGTGTTCTCCTGGGTTTTGACTTTCAGAGGAAAGCCAAAAATCCAGCCACCCCGCGCTTTGAAGTGCAATGCAGGGTGGCTACAGGAGGGTTATAATCTCCCAAGCCTCTGCGTTGGCGTGATCAACGTAGCGGTTAGCGGCTCAGAGTTGTTCCACCAACTCTGGGTCGCGTGACTAGATTTTTGGTATCCAGTTGCCATGCAGGTGATGTTTGCGTTAGCAACTTAACATTTCACAGTACGGGATTTGCTCTGTGGAGTCAATAACGGTTTATTGACAGACATGATTGGGAGATGTTGCAAATGTTAGGGTAATGTTGTTTGCCATCACTGAAAGACTTGGAGGCTGGTTTCACTGGGGTTAAACAGTTGTCGCTTGGAAGCGTTGAGAAATTCGATGCTCACGGGTTCAGCATTTTCGTCGTAGCTAACAATGATGCCTCCGGGTTCGGAGATTGCATTGCTGGGGGGAACCTCTTTCATAACGAAAATCAGCACGTCGGCTTCGGCATCATATCTAACTTTCATAAGCGTCCTCTTAAGTGTGCTTAACTGTCAGGGAGTTGCTTATTCTGGCGGTTTCGGTCGTAGATTTCGTAGAGGCGCTTACCGACTTCGATAGGAATGCCAACTTCGGGAACTAAAATTTTGACGCCTTCAACACCTCCGGCAAAGAGAATACTGAAGATATCGCGCCAGCGTTGCCAGTTTTGCGGATTGCGTTGAGGCATGGTGGCAAAACCATCGAGCAAGATCTGAAAGATTTGCTCATCGGGTTTATCAGGATATTTTTGGCGGAGTTGATCTAACAAGGACTGAAGCTGCTGTTCTGCCTCACTTCTTTTCGCTTCAGGATAATTGTTTTGAATACCGATCTGATCACCTTCAATGGTGACATCTCCGTTGTTGATAGTACCGACTTCTTTGATGTGAAAGGTAGGTTGGTTATTAGATGTATTATTCATTATCGTTTGAGTGTGTAGGAAGATTAGTTGTGCCAAATTGATGACCGTGGATGGTGGGATTGATATTTAGGATACCAAGTGATTCGATATTAAAAATCGGTTGACTAGGTACTAGTGAAGATTGCTTATCAGCCTCTAGCTCAAGCTGAGCAACGCCGTAATTATAGAATTTGTATCTTTTTTGAATGGTCTCAATTGCAATGTCTATATAGTTTTCTGAAATCTTTGATGATAGATGTTGAAGTTCAGGAATGACAGGGATTGTAAATTAGATTGTGTCAAAGGTCAGAGATGAGATCTAATGAACTATTGAACCTAAGAGACTCGTACTATGACTTTTCGACCTGAACTCCTGGATGAATTGCTTAAAGGCTATCAGAATCCCGAAGACCTGCTGGGGGATGGAGGGATTCTTAAGCAGCTCACGGCGGCTTTGGTGGAACGCTGCTTGAATGCGGAAATGAAAACCCATCTGGACGAGCAACAGGCGGAGCCTGAAAGCGACGTCAAGCCAACTCGTAACCGCCGCAACGGCCACAGCAAGAAGACCATCAAAGGGGAGTTTGGAGAAGCTCAAATCAATGTTCCCCGTGACCGCAACAGTGAGTTTGAACCCATCATCGTCAAGAAGGGGCAGACCCGCTTCGAGGGCTTTGATGACAAGATCTTGTCCCTCTATGCCAGGGGCATGAGTACCCGTGACATTCAGGCTCAACTGCAAGACCTGTATGGCGTTGAGGTCTCAGCCGGGCTGATCTCGAACGTCACGGATGCGGTTGAAACGGAGCGTAAAATTTGGCAAAATCGCGCGCTCGACCCGGTTTATCCCATCGTCTATTTTGATGCCATCGTGGTCAAAGTCAGACAAGACGGGCGGGTGATCAACAAAGCGATTCACTTGGCGCTTGGGGTTAACTTGTCTGGCACCAAAGAACTCTTGGGGATGTGGATGACCCAGAACGAGTCTGCCAAATTTTGGCTTCAAGTGCTCACAGAGCTGCAAAATAGGGGTCTCAAAGACATCTTCATCGCTTGCTGTGATGGCCTCACTGGCTTTCCCGATGCCATTGAAGCGGTCTTTGCTCAAACCCAGGTGCAGTTGTGCATTGTTCACATGGTACGAAATTCACTCCGCTATGTGTCCTACAAAGACCGTAAGGCGGTTGCAGCAGACCTCAAGCTGATTTACACGGCCAGCACTGAGACTGAAGCAGAGCAGCGCTTAGTTGAGTTTGCCGAGCAGTGGGACCAGCAATATCCAACCATTAGCAGGTCTTGGCTTCATCATTGGCAGCGGATTATTCCCTTCTTTGCTTTTTCACCGGAGATTCGTAAAGCAATCTATACGACCAATGCGATTGAATCGATGAATATGACTCTTAGAAAGGTGATTAAAAACCACCGAGCTTTTCCAACCGATGAATCTGCCCTAAAAGTTATCTACTTGGCAATTCAAAATATTGCCAAAAAGTGGACCATGCCCATTCGCGACTGGAAACCCGCTCTCAACCGCTTCGCGATTGAATTCAGCGATCGCTTTCCAACTTGAGTTTTTACCTTTGACACAATCTATTTGACATACCCGAATGACAGATGGTTTGGCAATCTCACTTAAAGCTTCAGCAGCACACATTCGTGTTCCGAGATCAGAATCTTCAAGTAGCGACAATAAAATGTCAAGAATTTCCTGATTCTCCGTAATTTGAAACTTACCCAGTGCCCTTGCAGCAGTCATTCGCAATCTGGAATTGTCTTCATTCTGTAAAATCCTGATCAAAAAATCAGTTGCTCTAGTCGTATCTCCGATTTTCCAAAGTGCTTGAGCTACATGCAACCTAACATCAGTATTGTCTTCATCTAAACATTGGATTAGATAATCAATAGCATCAATACACTCATTCTTCAAATCTAGGGCAATATTATCAAATGCAGCAGCAGCTCTGCGCTTGATAGTTGGATGATCATCTTTAAGCCCCTGAATGAGTGCAGGTATAATTTCTTCATTTTTAAATTTTTCAAGACCTGCAATTGCACCTTCACGTATCCGAGGATTTTCATTGTCTAACAGACTGTTTAGAATAGGGATAGCTTCTGTAGTTTTTGTATCTCCTAACGCCTCAGCGGCAGTCATTGGCACTAGAAAAGTATTTGAATGAATATTTCCAGATGCGGCTTCAACTAAAATAGGGATTGCTTCTTCTTTCCCTGTTTTACCTAAAGCAGCTATTGCGCTTCGGCAAATATCAACATTTTCTTCACGTCTCGCTAGTTCACAAAGATATTGAAAAAGATTCGGATTATATCCAAAATCTCCTAAACAACGGATCATATCAGGGAGAGGAGTAGAGTCCATATAAAAGTCTGATCCTCTTATTCTTCCAAACTCTTCCTGAACAGCCTCAAGGATGGCATGTAAGGCTTTTTCTCCTTTAGTTACAGATAGTCCAGAAGCTGAATTCTTACGCACATAGGCATTTTCAGATCTCAATGCGTTCTTCAGAATTTTTATAGCCTCCATACCTCCGAGCCTTCCCAGCATAATGCTAGCGATCCAGCTAACAGGAAAATCTCCACTTTGTAAAACTATAGATAAGCCTTCAAATATACTTGTATCTAAACCTGTGGTGTCAACCTCATTATCAATGATCTTCATGTCCCACATTGCATTAGCGCGAATATTGGAGTCTTCATTTCCATCTACTGCGATTGACCATAGTAATGAGTCTATATCTTCTTTTTTATCATCAAATTGATATTTGAGTCTGCCTAATGAAGCGGCAGCGTGCGACCGGAGATCTGACTCTGCACTTTTGTCAGAAACGATCTGTATTAATGTTTCTATACTTTCTTGATCTGGGATCTCACTCAACTTCAAAAGTGCAGCTCGACGTGTAGTAATATCTGCCTCAGAAAATATGGCATCTTTCAGATTGGAAATTGCTTGTCTAGTTCCAATCTGTTGCAAAGATGTAAATACAAGCTCTTGCTCATTGAAAGCTTCTCTATTTAGAAAATCTTGAAGATATGAAATAGCCTCTTTGGAGCGTGTAAATCCTAAGAGTCTTATAAGACAATATTCAGAATAACTTCTTTCCAAAAATAGATTAATTGCTTGCTCTGGAAAACTTTGCCTTGTCTCCCCAGCTAATCTTGCTCCAAGATATGGATCTACCTCTAGCGCCAGTTCTATTACATGTAACGCCTGCGCTTCCTCATCCACTAGCGCTAGCATCAACGCAACGGGTTCTGTCCACTTCAGATAGTTGAGATAATCCCGCTTCAGTTCCTCATCACTCAACTCTGGCAACAGCCGCAGCAAATATTCCGCCGCGTAATATTCCTGAATAAGCTGGTGGCGAAACTCAATATGTTCTTCAAAATTGGGCTGTCTTACAGGCTGTATCAGGTGATAATCCAGTAAGTCTTGTAACCAACGTTCAGCACAAGCTCTGGCATTATCTCTACCTTCTTTTTGCAAGCACGCTGTTAGCAGGTTCTCTGCTTCTTCTCTCGGCATCGACAGTCGAAACTCGACTAGTTCCTGATCATGCATCAAAGCAAAAGCTAAGTGACGCAGTAGTCCCGGCCACTGTTTTCTCGAATCAACGGGTGCATCCTCTTGAATCGCTTGTTGTTCTTGCGTTCCCTGATCATAAAGTTGGGTGAACTCTCGAAATGCAAGTCCTAGATTTTCAGGCAGCTTGGGGCTTCGTTGTTCCTCTTCCGCTCGAATACACTCATCCGCAAAGACTCGACACAACATCCATAGAAATAGTGGTGTTTCAGCAAACTTCCGTAGTCGATCACCTTTGAGCTGCTGAAACAAACCATCACCCGCTTCTCCCAAATATCCTTGTACAAACTCTTGTGTTTGTGGTTCCGTGAGAGGCAGCATTTTCAGCTTTTTGTTAATACCCAGAGTGCCGCCTACGCTCAAATCTCTAGTAGAGACGATCATATGTGTCGTCTTACGGTACCGATCATAGAAATTAGCAATTTCTGTTCTGAAGGTTTCGGGTAATTCGTTCAGTCCATCTAATAGCAACAGCAGTTTGCCTTGTTGCCGTAAACAATCGATATCAACTAGCTCAAGCTGCAACTGATGACGACGAAAAAAGTCTTGAATCAATCCTTCAATCGTTGAAGTACATCGTCGAAGCTTGATCAAAACTGGAATCCTGACATCCGGATCTTGTAGTGCTTTATTGGCTTCTTCCCACAACAGCCGTTCGAGAGACGTAGATTTACCTGAACCTGGTTTACCAATTAGCAGCACATGTTCTGCTGCATACTTGCGTAGTCCCTCCAATACATCCCACTGTTCTACCTGCTTATATTGTCCTTGCGGTTCCTCTGTTCCTGATTGTTCTTCCTTTGGCTTTACAGTTTCTGCCTGTAGTTTGAGCCGAGACGAAAATTTGGGCTGAGGTACCTGTTTGCGACCTTCAGCCGTTGTGTGAGTATAAAGAGCCTGCCATTCGCGATACTCCTCGTCATTACAAAGCGATCGCAGATAAGGCTGAAAATCAATTTTGGATTGCGCCATAACTCAAATGCTGGATCTACGATGCAGAATGGGAGTTCCGCTGGTAAACCATCTCTGTCCACTGTTATAGCCTATGAGGTTTTGTAGAGGCATGGTAAGGGCAGGTTTTGTTGATCCGTTTGGGTTTGAGATCAAAACGCGTTGGCTAAACCTGCCCCTACAGATGTTTGTTTTTGGGCATATCAACAAAAGAGCGATCGCACATCTATACTGCGATCGCTCTTTGAGGTTTATAGGCTGAACGTGATGATTTGATAGACCAATAAGGTGCGATCGCAATAATTTTCCGCTGATCCCAACGTACCAACAGCGAACGGTACTAAAATGAATTGCCGATTAAAGTCATACCTTTAAGCTGATTGATCAACATCTCACCCGATTATTTATCATGGGTACAAGTAGATCGCTTGAACTATAGAATAACGCTTAAAAACAACACCTGTTGATTGTGGTGCGTTACGACTACGAGCAGCGCTCAAGCTGCGCCAACGCCTGTCTGCACCTTACGAACTCCCCGGACTCCCTTTCCCTAACAACCTCGCTAACCGCAGCTCAACTGCTCTCCCTCGACTCCCTTGACAGTCCTCTAAGCCCTCTCTCCCCTGATCTGACCTGACCAATGCCTTCCTCCCCCGACTGGATTCGGCTACAGAAAGCGCTCTCGGTCGAAGCTGATAAAGGCTTCAATGACCTGGAGGGCAAGCAGTACCGTTTCAGTGAGTTCTTGCAGCTTAATTTTCAGCAGGCTCCGGCTGAACTGCCTACGGATGATCGGCGGCGCTGGCAAGAGTTCTCGGAGAGCTATGCCAGCTATTCCGACTACAGTTTTGCTCAGCGGCGGCATTTGGTAGCAGAGACGCGACGTTTTTTGCATCGGACGCAGAAAACGCTGGAGGAAGGAACACAGACAACGCTGGATTTCAGTGCGGCAGCCAATGCGAATAATGGTGCGAGTGCGTCGGGGCAAGGAACGGCGGTTCATACTCGTAAACTGAAAACGCCCAAAACAGTTCCCGCTACTGAACAGAAACCGTCCGGTACTCGCAAACCGCAGCTCGACCAATCGCTCACCTACCTGCCAGGGATTGGCCCCAAAAACAGCGATCGCTTAGCCAAGTTGGGGCTGTATACCGTCAAGGACATTCTGTATTACTTCCCGCGTGACCACATTGACTATGCGCGGCAGGTGACGATTAAAGATTTGGAACCGGGGGAAACGGTGACGCTGGTGGGCACGGTGAAGCGAGTTAGTTGCTTTACCAGTCCGCGCAACAGCAAGCTGACAATTTTTGAGCTGTTTGTGCAGGATGCGACAGGGCAAATCCGCATCAGTCGGTTTCTACCCGGTAATCGCTATGCCAGTCGCGGTTGGCAAGAGCAGGAAAAGCGCCGCTATCCCCGTGGCTGCGTGATTGCGGCATCGGGACTGGTGAAAGCCAGCAAGTATGGCCTGACGCTGGACAATCCCGACATTGAGGTGCTGGATCATACGGGCAGCTCGATTGAGTCGCTGACCGTGGGGCGGATTGTCCCCGTTTATCCGCTGACGGAAGATACCAAAGCCTACATGATTCGCAAAGCCGTGGTTGAAGCAATGCCATCGGCAGTATTTCTGCGTGACCCATTGCCACCCAAGCTGCGCGAACTGTACGGTTTGGTGGAATTGCCAGTTGCGATCGCGCATATTCACTTTCCCCCGGATCGCGCCGCACTGGAACTGGCACGACGACGACTGATTTTTGATGAGTTTTTCTACCTGCAATTGGGACTCCTACGTCGCCGCTTGGAGCAGCGGCAAGAGCAAACTCGCGCCGTACTTGCACCGACAGGCCAACTGATCGACCAGTTTTACGAGATCATGCCGTTCCGGCTCACGGGCGCACAGGAGCGGGTGGTGAACGATATTTTGAACGATATTCAGGAACCCGTGCCGATGAATCGGCTGGTGCAGGGCGATGTCGGCTCCGGTAAAACCATCGTGGCGGTGATTGCAGCGCTGGCGGCGATTCAGTCCGGCTATCAGGTAGCGATGATGGCTCCCACCGAGGTACTGGCCGAGCAGCACTATCGCAAGCTGGTCAACTGGTTCAATTTGCTGCACCTGCCCGTCGAGCTACTGACTGGATCTACCAAGACCAGCAAGCGGCGACAAATCCACAGCGAACTGCAAACGGGAGAATTACCGCTCCTCGTCGGCACCCACGCCCTGATTGAAGATCCAGTGCAGTTCAGCCGCTTGGGTCTAGTGGTGATTGACGAGCAGCATCGATTCGGCGTCCAGCAGCGAGCACGGCTCCAGCAGAAAGGCGAAAATCCCCACGTGCTGACCCTGACCGCAACGCCGATTCCCCGCACGCTGGCACTCACCCTGCATGGCGACCTGGACGTGAGCCAAATTGACGAGCTGCCACCGGGGCGAAAACCGATTCAAACCACGGTGCTGGGTAATCGCGATCGCAACCATGCCTATGACCTGATTCGGCGCGAAATTGCTTCTGGGCGGCAGGTGTATATCGTGCTGCCGCTGGTGGACGAGTCGGAAAAGCTAGATTTGCGCTCGGCCATCGAAGAACATCAGCGATTGCAGGAAGTGGTCTTTCCCGACTTTGCGGTTGGCCTGCTGCACGGTCGCATGACCTCAGCAGAAAAGGATGAGGCGATTCAGGCATTCCGCGATCGCAAAACCGACGTTCTTGTTTCAACCACCGTGGTAGAAGTCGGCGTCGATGTCCCTAACGCAACCGTGATGCTGATTGAACATGCTGAACGGTTTGGCTTGGCTCAACTGCACCAGCTCCGAGGTCGCGTCGGTCGCGGCGGCGACCAGTCATTCTGTATTCTCATGAGCAGTTCCAAAGCCGATACGGCACGTCAGCGACTCCAGGTTTTGGCTCAGTCCCAGGACGGCTTCTTTATTGCTGAAATGGATATGCGATTTCGCGGCCCTGGTCAGGTGCTGGGCACCCGCCAGTCCGGTCTACCCGATTTTGCGCTAGCCAGTTTGGTGGAAGACCAAGCCGTGTTGGAAATTGCCCGTGAAGCAGCGGAAAAGGTGCTGGCTAAAGATTCAGAACTGGAACAGTGGCCAGATCTGCGAGCGGAACTCGAATACCGCTACCGCAAACTAATGGGTGGCGCAATTTTGACTTAAAATGCAGTTCCGTAACCGCTTTCCCAATTCCAAAGGCTAACCTTAGTGACCGAGAATCTAAAACTTGCTGTCAACGGCACCCTCATGCGCGGCCTCGCCCTCAATGGCAACCTCCTCGCCGTCAACGCCACCTTCCTCAAAGAAGCCAAAACCGAACCTGCCTATCGGCTGTGGTCAATCAACGACGTGCATCCCGCCATGATTCGTGTCCCCGAAGGCGGAGTTGCGATCGCAGTTGAAGTTTGGTCAATCCCAGCAGACGGTATCGCCCAAGTTCTCCTCCAAGAACCCCCCGGCCTCAGCATCGGCAAAGTGAAACTGGAAGACGGCGAAACAGTACTGGGCGTAATTGGCGAACCGATTCTCTGCCAAGATCAGAAGGAGATTACGGAGTATGGGGGATGGAGGAATTATGTGGAGAAGGAGGGAAAGGAATAAGTGCTGAGTACTGAGCCAAAACTCAAAATTAGAACTCCTCACTCCTTACTCCTCTCGCCTCACGATTCGAAAAATATTGGTCAATAGCTAGAGCTTCTATTTAAAATGCCCATTCTGCACACGCTTGAAGCGATCACAACCGAGAAATCGATTGATATTTATAACCTGAATGAGCGTCTACAGGCGTTTATTGACTCGACTGGGATTCGTAACGGTCAGGCGCTGGTCTTTTCGCGACATACGACGACGGCGCTGGCGGTTAACGAGTACGAGGAACGCTTGCTTGAAGATATCCGGGTTTACTTGGAAAAGCTAGCACCAAAGTGCGATCGCTATTTGCATAATGACCTGCATCTGCGAGATGTGCCGGAAGATGAACCGATAAATGCCCATTCGCACCTGATGGCAATGACGCTGAATAATAGCGAAGTAATCCCGATTGTGGACGGCAAGCTAGCGCTGGGAACTTACCAGTCTGTCTTTTTGATAGAACTGGACGGGCCACGGCAGCGGACGGTATTTTTTCAGGTTTTGGGAGATTAACGTTAAACCGCTGCGTTGGTTGGGATACAGGATACTCTGGGAGCGTTGGAGCGTTGGAGCGTTAGAGCGTGGGAACGTCGGAGCGTGGGAACGTTGGATTGTATAAATGTCTCAACCGGGCTGGTGACGATTCTATGATTCCGCAGACACAATAAACCTGGCTGTGCTGTGCTGTATTGAGAGCGAAATTGGGCTTACTTAAGATAGCTATTTGATATTCAGATCACGGCTTCATCCACTCATGGCCCCGTAGCCAATGGAATCTAGTAACCCATCTCCAGACAGAATGTCACCAACTTGGACAACAGAGCAAGTTCTGGCTCTATCACCCGATGACAGCTCAACCAAAAACGCTAAAAAATTAGCGATCGCAACTAAATGGGAGAGTTTAAATCAAAATGACCAGGCGATCTGGGGAGCCTGCAAGGGCAGCGGCAAGCAGCCGTATCGGACGCAAATTGACCTGACTGAACCAGCTTTCAAGTGTAGCTGTCCCAGCCGCAAGTTCCCCTGCAAGCACGGTCTGGGGCTGTTTTTGATTTTTGCGGCGCAACCGGATACGCTCCAAACGGCAGAACCGCCGGATTGGGTGGCCGAGTGGTTGGAAAAGCGCAATCAGCGTCAACAGGCTCAAGCTGAGAAAAAAGCGGCTCCCAAAGATCCGGCGGCCCAGGCCAAGCGTGTGGCCAAGCGAGAAGAAAAAGTTCAGGCCGGGATTGCTGACCTGAAGCGCTGGCTAGAAGATGTTCTGCGGCGGGGATTGGCCTCTGTTCAGTCTGAATCTTACAGCTTTTGGGAAACACCAGTGGCTCGCTTGATTGATGCCCAGGCTGCCGGACTGGCCCGTGAACTGCGAGCAGCATCAAGTCTGCCCTATAGCGGCAACTCCCAGTGGCCGGAGCGGCTCTTGGCGCATCTCGGTCGGTTGTATTTGGCCTTGACGGGCTATGAGCGCTTGGAATCACTGCCTTCTGATCTGCAGGCTGATCTGCGATCGCTGGTTGGCTGGACGCAAAACCAAGATGAGTTGCTGGCTGATGATGCGGCCCAAGTGATCCGCGATCGCTGGTGCATTTTGGGTAAGCGGGTTTTAGAAGAAGAACGGTTGAAGGTGCAGCGCACCTGGCTGTGGGGCGAGCAAACTCAGCAGGCAGCGCTGCTGCTCAGCTTTTCGGTGGCCAATCAGCCGTTTGATATCAGTTTTGTGCCGGGGATGAACGTGGATGCAGATTTGGTCTTTTTTCCGAGCGCTTATCCCCAGCGGGCTTTAGTTAAAACGCGCCACGCAATCCCGGAATCTTTAACAAGCATGTCCGGCTATGGGGCGATTGCTCTGGCATTAACGGCTTGGCGGCAAGCTCTGGCTCGAAACCCCTGGTTGGACGTTTTTCCAATGGCGCTGCAAACGGTACATCTGCTGCAAGACGGGGAACAATGGTGCGTACGCGATGCCGCAGGGGATTACTTACCCGTGAGTTTACCTGTCGCGCAACTTTGGGAAATTGTGGCTCTGGCAGGTGGGCAACCTGTGACGGTCTTTGGGGAGTGGGCTCAGCTCCACTTCACGCCGCTGGGCGTCTTTGCCGACAATCGCTATTGGGGGATTAACTAATGGATGTGTGGCAAGACGTGGTTAAGGCGGCCCTGATTGGCAGCGACCGCCAGCCGTTTGCTCTACCCGCTTTGGCGGATTCACCGCTGGCGAATGTATTGGCTCAACTCGATGCCAGTTCACCCGCTGCCCATATGCTACAGGTTGCTGGCATACTGGCTTTACACCGTCAGGCGAGCTGGACTGCTCCGCAACAGGATATACCGCTACCGGAACCCTGCGATCGCACTGATTTACCCTGCTGTAGTGCGATCGCAACTCAGCTTTTAGAGAGCATTCTGACCGGGGACGAGCGGGCATTACTGCCAGAATGGTTAAATCTGGCAGCACAGGCGGGTCAGCGAGTTTCACCAGAGATGTTGCCTAAGCTACTGGATGTTGGTCGGCAAAACGTGCCGCTCCGACCCGCAATCCTGCTCGTTCTGGGCAAGCGGGGCCAGTGGCTGGCGGCTCAAAACGACAGTTGGGATTATGCGCGCGATCGCAATCGCTTAGATGTCAGGATCTGGGAGACGGGCACGACAGCGGATCGATTGGCGCTGCTGACGCAAGTGTGCGATCGCAATCCTCAGCAGGGGCGCGAGCTGATTCAGTCAACCTGGAAAACTGAGGCCGCAGAGTTTCGCTCAGCCTGTTTGAAGATCATTACCCCCACCTTGGACGCGGCAGATGAAGCGTGGTTGACCAAGGTATTCGCTAGCGATCGCAGTCGCCAGGTGCGCCAGGATGCGGCAGAATTGCTGATTGCGCTGCCCATGTCTGAGCTTGGCCAGCAGGTGCAGAACTGGGCTGAACCGCTGCTGGATTTTCAGTCGTCTGCCCAAACGGCTGTCCTCAACGTTCACCTGCCGACCACGTTCACACCTGAGATGGAAAAACTGGGTCTCCAGCGCCGTCCCCCTGCGGGTATTGGCGAAAAAGCCGGGTGGCTTCAGCAACTGCTGGCTCGCGTGCCCCCGAGTCACTGGTGCGATCGCTGGCAGACCACTCCTGAACAACTGCTCTCGGCAGTAGATGACCAGTGGAAACCCGTCGTGCTGTATGGCTGGATGAAAGCGACCAAACTCCATCGTGACTTGGTTTGGGCGACAGCGCTTTTGGATAATGTGGTGCAGCAAGCGCTCCAAAGCAATCAGGCAGATACATTCATTTGGCTGGATGAAATTACCGAGGTGTTGTCTCCGACACATCTGGTGGATGCGTGCTTGAGCCTGATTCAGCATCCCCAACCAACCAATATGGCGATTGAAGTCCTATTTTCACTACTCGATCTCTGTCAAACTACTTGGCCCCTAGAGTTGACCGAATCCGTTATTGCCCTATTTTGCGATGCGGTTCAGAACCAGAATCGAGGATCAAACTATTATTTTTGGCAGCGCCGTCTACTCGGTTTTGCCTGCTATATCCAGCCGGAGCACTATGACTTGATTGCGCCTAGCTTACAAACTGCGATCGCAGATCACGACTACTTTGCCAAACCGATTGATGACTGCTTAGGCCGTTTAGCGTTTCGTCAACGACTTCACCAAGCGTTTATTACCCCATGACTACTGCTAAAACTCGAACCACTAAATCCACTAAATCCGCCAAATCTCAGGCCAGTACTGAGGCTTCGGCTCTATTGCGGCTTCATGCCGAGCAGCAGTTTGCTGAAGAGTTAGCGGAGTTAGCCAAAGCGGACAACCGTCAATGCCCACCCAACTGGAAGCTCTCGCCCTGGGCCGTTTCGCTTTATCTGATAGGCGGCACGCTGGACAACGGTTTTGAAATTACGCCCAAATATATCGGCAATCGTCGCCTGATGGAAATTGCGATCGCAACCCTGGCCACGGATCGGGCTCTGCTGCTCTACGGCGTTCCCGGCACGGCCAAGTCCTGGGTTTCAGAACACTTGGCGGCAGCCATCTGTGGCGATTCCACCTTACTCATTCAGGGCACAGCCGGAACCAGCGAAGAAGCGATTCGCTACGGCTGGAACTACGCCCAACTGCTGGCCAAAGGGCCATCAATGGAGGCGCTCGTCAGCAGTCCACTGATGAAGGCGATGTCAGCGGGACAGATTGCCCGCATTGAAGAACTAACGCGCATCCCGTCAGAAGTCCAGGACACCCTAATCACCGTGCTTTCGGAGAAGTCGCTGCCGATTCCCGAACTGGGCGAAGAGGTGCAGGCGGCCAAAGGCTTTAACGTGATCGCCACGGCCAATAACCGCGATCGCGGCGTTAACGAATTGTCCAGTGCCCTCAAGCGGCGATTCAATACCGTCATCCTACCCGTGCCCGACACGATTGACCAAGAAGTGGCGATTGTCCAGCAGCGGATCGGCAGTCTAGGCAAGGCATTAGAGCTACCAGCAGAGGTGCCAGCCCTGGAAGAAATTCGGCGAGTTGTGACGATTTTCCGCGAGTTGCGGGGCGGCGCAACGCTGGATGGCCAAAACAAACTCAAATCACCCAGCGGTACCCTCAGTCCCGCCGAAGCGATTTCGGTGATGAGCAGCGGTATGGCGCTAGCGGCTCACTTTGGTGATGGCGTGCTAACTGCTTCTGACCTGGCATCCGGCGTGACGGGTGCAATTGTTAAAGACCCTGTGCAAGACGCGATTGTCTGGCGCGAGTACTTAGAAACGGTGGTCAAAGAACGAGACGGTTGGCAAGATCTCTATCGAGCCTGTCGCGAGGTGATCTAGTTATCACTATGAGTATTCACTATTTTGGTATTCGCCATCATGGGCCAGGATCGGCTCGCAGCTTGCTGAATGCGTTAAAGGCTTTACAGCCAGATGTTTTGCTGATCGAAGCGCCTGCTGATGCTCAAGATGCGATCGCACTGGCGGCTCATCCGGACATCAAGCCGCCAGTTGCTGTTCTACAGTACGTTCCGACGAATCCGCAGCAGGCGGTTTACTATCCTTTTGCAGTTTTCTCTCCTGAGTGGCAAGCGCTCCAATATAGCTTGAACGCTGAGATTCCAATTCGGTTGATGGATTTGCCTCAAACTCATCAGTTTGCGCTGGATGAGGCGCAGAGAGCACAGGCTGCTACAGATGCGGAGGCTGCGGATTCAGGAACTGCGGATTCAGCAGGTGCAGATGCGGCAGGTGCGATCGCACCTGATTCTTCAACAGACGCTTTCCCAGCGGAAGATGCAGACTCCTCAACGGCAAAAGAGACAGCGGTAGACAGCTCTAACCCTGAAGCTAATGCGGACATTCCAGAGTGGCTGCGTATCCGCCTCGATCCTCTGTCCTGGCTGGCTCAGGCGGCGGGCTATAGCGATGGGGAAAGCTGGTGGGAACATGTGGTTGAACAGCGACAGGATAGTCGCGATTTGTTTGCGGGCATTGCGGAGGCGATGACGGCTCTGCGGCAGCAGGTGGAAGCCCTAGAACCGCCCAGCACCGTCAGTTCAGACTTAGCGTGGCGGGCGGATCGGGAGAATTTGCGCGAAGCCTATATGCGGCAGACTATCCGGACGGCTGAGAAGGAATTTGAGCGGATTGCCGTTGTTTGTGGCGCTTGGCATGTGCCTGCCCTGCAGGCTCCATTGCCGCCAGCCAAGGGCGATAAGGCGCTGCTTAAGGGACTGCCAAAGGCCAAAGTCAATACCACTTGGGTGCCCTGGACGTATAGCCGCTTGCAGTTCAGCAGTGGCTATGGAGCTGGCATTCAATCTCCTGGCTGGTATCACCATCTCTGGCACCATCCGCGCCATGTCACAACCCGCTGGATTGCCCGTGTGGCTCGCTTGCTGCGTAAAGAGGATTTGGATGCTTCGTCTGCCAGCGTGATTGAGGCCGTGCGCCTAGCCGATACGCTGGCCGCTTTACGGGAGCGACCTCGTCCCAGTTTGGCGGAGCTGAATGAAGCTATTCAAACCGTGCTGTGTTTTGGCGATCCGTTGCCCCTGCAAATCATTCATCGCCGCCTAATTCTCAATGATCGCTTAGGTGCGGTTCCGGCTGAAACTCCGGCTATTCCTCTCCAGCAGGATGTCCAGCAACTGCAAAAGCGCCTGCGCCTCAAACCTGAAGCTACTGAAAAAACGCTTGTCCTCGACCTCCGCAAACCGCTAGATCGGGAGCGATCGCACATTTTGCATCGGCTTAATTTGCTGCGTGTACCTTGGGGATCTGTTCAGCGCTCGACGGGTACAGGCACCTTTAAGGAAACCTGGCGCTTGCAGTGGCAGCCAGAATTCATGGTGAGGTTGATCGAGGCAGGCACCTGGGGCAACACAGTAGAATCCGCCGCGACAGCGCAAACCATTCATCAGGCGAATACCCTCACCGATTTACCCCGGTTAACGACGCTGCTTGATCAAGTGCTGCTGGCTGATCTCTCAGCGGTTGTGGCCCACTTGATTACCCATCTCCAGGCAACGGCTGCTGTCGCTAGCGACATTGGCCACCTGATGGCAGCGCTGCCGCCACTAGCTCAGATCAGCCGCTATTCCGATGTTCGCCAAACGGATACAGCTGCGATCTCATATATCATTGATGGCTTAGTGGCCCGGATTTGCATTGGTTTACCCGCCGCCTGCTTTTCCCTGGATGATGACGCCGCCAATCAAATGTTTAATCACGTCATGGCGGTGAATAGCGCCGTCCAGCTTCTGCAAAACTCGCAGTATCAAGCCGATTGGTCTCAAGTCCTGCGACTGCTGAGCAATCGCCAAAGCCTGCACGGCATCCTGGCTGGACGCTGCTGTCGCCTACTGCTAGATGCTGGCGAAATCAGCAGTGAAACGGCTGCTCAACAACTGCACTTTGCCCTCTCGCAAGCCACTGAGCCTGCCCAAGCTGC
The DNA here is from genome assembly GCF_057732415.1 of Thainema salinarum CENA647. Lineage (NCBI taxonomy): Bacteria > Bacillati > Cyanobacteriota > Cyanophyceae > Leptolyngbyales > Leptolyngbyaceae > Thainema > Thainema salinarum. The sequence goes on along the minus strand of NZ_JBYJZJ010000022.1, from coordinate 2,241,386 downwards.
CGCCTGGATTGAAGGGCTGCTGCGCGGTAGCGGTCTACTCCTGCTGCATGACGAAACGCTCTGGTCAGTCTTGGATAACTGGCTGATATCGCTACCTAATGATGGGTTTACCCTCACGCTTCCTCTGCTGCGGCGCACCTTTTCTACTTTTAGCCAACCCGAACGTCGTCAAATGGCCGAACGTGTTAAGCAGGGCACTGTTGCCGTATCGGTGGGTTCATCAGCTACATCAATGTCGAACGAGGGAGATATTGTGCTGCCGATTGTGGCGCAGTTGTTGGGAGTGAGGTTTGGCTAGGTGAGTGCTGAGGATGGGGGGTTGGGGTGCTAGGTTTTGGGTAATAGGTGCTGGCAAGTGTTGAGCTGTAGCAGTCGTCACATTGGGTGGGATGTTGGAAAAACGTTAGAACGTTCGAACGTTTAAATGTTGGATTGTGTAGAGGTTCAATAAGGTGATATATGCAAATTCGCCTCACGCCTCACCCTTTTTTCAGGCAACGGTATAAGAAAACGTTTTAGTGTAGAGAAAAGCACACATGTCTTTATCAGAACGGGAGCGGCGTTGGCGGTTGGTGTTGGGGCGAGCGGCTGAGGCTACTAATAGTCAGGGTTTTGGACTGGAGGGTGAGATGTCTGCGGCTGATCAGGGGATGGATCGGTCGCTGGAGGCACTGTATGAAGCCGAGCGGCGGGGCGGGCTGGGGTCGTCATCGCCGAATGTGGCGCGCTGGCTGGGCGATATTCGTACCTATTTTCCGTCTAGCGTGGTCAAAATTATGCAGCAGGATGCGCTAGAGCGGCTGAATTTGACCCAAATGCTGCTGCAGCCGGAACTGCTGGAGCAGGTTGAGCCGGATGTTCACCTGGTCGCGAATTTGATTGCGCTGGGGCAGATTATTCCCAATGAGACCAAGGAAACGGCTCGCATGGTGGTTCATCAGGTGGTGGACGAGCTGCAGCGCAAGCTCTACAACCCAACTCGGCAGGCAATCCTGGGTAGCTTAAATCGCGCGACTCGCAACTATCGCCCTCGTCACAATGAAATTGACTGGCAGCGCACCATTCGCGCTAATCTGCGCCACTATCAGCCGGAGTACCGCACGATTATTCCAGAAAAGCGGATTGGGTTTGGTCGCAGACGCTCGTCGCTGCGAGACATCGTCCTTTGTGTGGATCAGAGCGGTTCAATGGCCGCTTCAGTCGTTTATTCCAGTATTTTTGCTGCCGTCATGGCCTCTCTGCCAGCGGTTTCGGCTAGCTTGGTTGTGTTTGATACAGCCGTCGTAGACCTGACGGAAAAGCTGCAAGATCCGGTGGAGGTACTGTTCGGCACTCAGCTCGGCGGCGGCACCGACATCAATCGCGCCCTAGCCTATGCTCAAAGCCTGATTCGCCAGCCGCAGGATACGATTCTGGTTTTGATTAGCGATCTGTATGAGGGCGGTGTTGAGACAGAACTTTTAAAGCGCGCAGCTGCGATCGCAGCTTCAGGGGTTCAGTTTGTTGTATTACTGGCCCTGTGCGATACAGGTGCGGCTGCGTTTGACCAGCGAATTGCCAGCAAACTGGCCAGCATGGGAATTCCAGCGTTTGCCTGTACGCCAGATCAGTTCCCAGATTTAATGGCGACTGCCATTAGCCGTCAAGACATTGCTCAGTGGGCCGCAGCTCAAGATATCGTGGTTGCAGCTCCGAGATCCGCTCGTGTTTGATAACCGTAACTGACTAAACAAACGAGTTTGATCTGTTGTGCAAGTTAGACAGTACCTATAGTGATTCCAGTTAAGAGTGAAAAAAGAGGAGAGTGCCTCAGGATGAGGCACTCTCCTCTTTCGTTTTTATCTAGAACCGCTATAACTTTCACAAAAAAGCTCCACAGCTTTACCGTGGAGCCAATTAAACGCTGGATTTCAGAGCTTTGATCAGAGAAATGATTCAGATCACTATGCAACCCACTTTCTCGAAAGAAAGCAAACCATTGGAATAATGAGTGTTCTGTTAACCTGATCTCAGCACCGATTGAGGTACTTGACTATTAGTATGAAGGAGTTGCTACGCAGTAGAGATCGATTTGTGCCAATTCCTCAATCGTACTGAGTAGCGCGTATTGCTCAGCAACGATTTATACTGGCGAGATTAGCTCAACCAGTGGAGTTGCAGCGTCACGATTGCACTCAGTCCGAGACCGATCCATGACGTGATCCAAAGACAGAAAAAGGACTGCACACTGTGCATCCGCAGCATCAGCGTATCCAATCGGGCGAGCAGAAGCGACGAGATTAAGACTAGAAAATAAGCAGTAATATGAATCCAGACGATGGCAATAACGGCCAATGAGGCCAATGACAAGATGGTGATTGTGTATCCGGCATCGGACTGAACGTGTCTCAGAAAAAAGTTCTGCGCGGGTTCCCACAGAAATGTAAAGATAGCGGCTTCAAACAGCCCAAATCCGGCTGACAATCCCCAAACTGCGGGTGGTGCTTCAGAGCGAAACAGAAACCAGCCGAAGGTAAAAAAGGCGCTCAGCAACAGGAAAAAAGAGAGAAGCGGCAGTCGAGTTAGTCTAGTCATTCCCTCAGTATCGTTACGCTAGAGATTAATGGCAATGGCTTGAACAGGGCAAGTCGGAATGCACTGTTCACAAACGATGCAGCGCGATCGCGTAAAGTTGAGCTGAAACGTATCTGCCGTTAGCGTCAACGCCTGGGTCGGACAGATACCAGTACACAGCCCGCAATGCACACAGATATCATCATCGATCAGGATTTCTCGATTAGATAAGGAAATGCCAATCTCCTGCGATCGCAACCAATCTAGCGCGGCATCGAGTTGATCGATATCGCCTGATAGCTCCACCACAAGGGTACCAATTTGATTTGGTGCTACCTGGGCTCGAATAATATTCGCTGCCACGTTGAAGTCTTTGGCCAAACGATAAGTGATTGGCATGTGGACGGAGCGTTTGGGGAATGCCAGTGTGACGCGTTTCTTCATAGGGTTGTGGTTTTTCGTTACACTAAATGCGATACGTGCAATAAATGCGATCGCGACGACCCGGATTAGGCAAACTGCCCCATAACACGCTTATATCAAGTCTGTGTATTAGAACATAATTTATTTTTTGTGAAACGTTTGCTCCGCAAACGTTTCACAAAAAATAAATTATGGATTTCCAACCAGACTTGGACATTACTTCATCCACATCGGTGCGCCTGAAAATGTTCCTGCTTCTAGCTTCTGCTTTTAGGATAAGGGCATTTATCCGGTTTACCGACTGCCATGATAATTCTTTTTGCTAGATTGCTGTATATCTGAACCTATGGCTGTAGAACCTTCTAAATCCTCTACTCGACCCACGGAGTCTGAGCCGATATCTCGCTCCACGGCTGACGCCGACATGACAATTGGTAAGCAGTTGCGAAATCTGCTGATTGTCGTCGTGGCAACCGTCCTCACCGTCACCGTCTTTCTAGGATTCCGTACCCAAGCAACGACCGTGTCGCTCAATGAACTGGCTGAGGACGGAACCGTGCCGCTGGAGTTGGCGTTAGCCAACGGTAAGCCCTCTCTGGTTGAGTTCTATGCCAACTGGTGTACCTCCTGTCAGGCAATGGCTAAGGATTTAGGCGAGCTGAAAGATAACTATAAAGACCAGCTCAACTTTGTCATGCTCAACGTAGATAACAGCAAATGGCTACCGGAAATGCTGCACTATAGAGTGGATGGCATTCCTCACTTTGTCTTTTTGGATTCCACAGGTGAAACGGTTGCCTCTGTAATTGGGGAACAGCCCCGCTCGATTATGGCGGCCAATGTGGAAGCACTGATTAGCGGCGACGGTTTACCTTATGTGCAGGGTCGCGGCCAAACCTCCACCGTAGAAGCCAAGCCGCTTGCGCCGAACAGTCGTCCTGATGATCCTCGTAGCCACAGCAGTCAAGTTGTTGACAATCCTCAAGATTAGGATCTGCTCGATCCAGCTCCAGTTCAGTTGAACGATCCTGTTGCGGGTTGCCCAACTGGACTGGAGCTTGTGCTGTTAAATCGTTACGCCATCATTACACAGAGTCCGGTTGAAAGCCCATAACTTATAGCGGTTCTCTCACTCTTATCTGGAATTACTATAATTCTGCGAAAGGCCTGTGTCACAGGCCTTTCGCAGAATTAAGTTGTGTTTTTATACATGGACTTGATATTACGTCAGATGGTGGCTCGGATTTGTCCTTGCCATAATTAAAGTATTCTTCGTTGAGTTTCTCTAAATATGGGCGTTCCTCTTAGCGTTCTGATTATTGCGCTGGTCTTGCTCATCAGCGGTCTCAAGATTGATCGAGAATATCAGCGAGGGGTGATCTTCCGGCTGGGTCGTCTAGCCGGAACAAAAGGCCCCGGCATGTACTGGATTATGCCGCTGATTGATCAGAAAGTTCGAGTTGATATTCGGACGAAAACCGTCGATATTCAATCTCAGGAAACGGTTACGGCAGATAGCGTCACGATTAAGGTAAATGCAGTTCTCTACTACCGAATTTTGGATGCTCGCAAAGCCATCAACCAGGTAGAGGATTACCAGATGGCGGTTTACCAAACGGCGCTGACCACATTGCGTAACGTTGTGGGTCAAAACAAACTGGATGACGTGCTGCAGAATCGCGACAAGGTGAACTACCGCGTGCAGGAAATCGTTGACGAGATTACTGAACCCTGGGGCATCGTGGTGGAACGAGTCGAAATGAAGGACGTAGAAATTCCAACCAGTATGCAGCGGGCCATGGCAAAAGAAGCGGAAGCACTGCGGGAAAAACGAGCCAGGTTGATCAAGGCTGCCGCTGAGCAAGAAGCCTCCGTCAAGTTGGCAGAAGCATCGAAAGCCATCCTCGAAAATCCGGCAGCGCTGGAACTGCGCCGTCTGCAGATGCTCACGGAAGTTGGGGCCGAAAATAACACAACGACGCTGGTGATGATGCCGTCTGACTTTATGCTGCTGGCCAAAAGCTGGTCAGAAGCTCTGCAGCGATCGCAAGAGTCAAAATAAACTGTCTCACCGCTTACACAGCGCAAATTACACAGCCAGATTACACCGTGCAAATTGAAAGCCCAAGCGCTTTTGCCACCACGGCGTGGCGGCAAAATCACTTAGACTTTACTGCATGTACCTCATTTCGATTTGAATCGCCGTATTGGGGCCAGCAATGAGAAAGACCGCATCTTCAAACGCCGCTGGCCCAGTTTCAGCCACCGCATCATTAGAAAACGCATAGCCTTCTGTCGGCATGCCAAAGGCACCACGATTCAACTGTTCGTCTCCGTTGCTGTCGTGATAAGCCGCGATCGCATAGCTGCCCGGTTGTACATCGGTAAACGTAACTGTCATTGGTGTTTCGCTTTCGCCGATGGCAATACACTGGCGCTGCACCGCACTGTTATCGTCATTGGGAAAACCCGAGCTGCCCGAAAACAGCTTGACGCAAACCTGACCTTCAGCGCTTCGTAGGCCATTTACAGCAATATTGAGCTGGCTGCTGGTTAAGTCAGCTTGGGCGGATTGTGCGATCGCAAGGCTGCTGAGGATCAGTAGGGTAGAGGATAGGAGGTTGGGCATAGGTAGAAGGGTGGTGGGTAGGAGAGTGGATGGGTGAGAGAGTGATAAGAGGGACAGTGCTGTCTGACTATTCTTCTATCAATAGCGATAGCGTGGCGTCAAAAATCGTCTGTGTTGTGGCTGTGAGGAAGGGGGGATCGATGGTTTCTATGGTGTCTGAGGATTGGTGGTAGTGGGGGTTACGGAAGTTGGCGGTGTCGGTGACGAGGGCGGCGGGAATGTCGTACTGCCAAAATGGGGCATGGTCGCTGCGCATCAGATCAGGTGGCAAAAATTCGCCGATGGGGACAGCTAATTTTTCAACTGGGGTGCTGTCGGTTCGGTTTTGGAAGGAACTCATGAGTTCACTATGCTTCAATCCACCAATCACGGCAATGAAATCACCTTGACTGCGGCGACGCAGAATTTTGGGGATGGCATCTGGATACTGCTGACAACCGTCTATGTAACAGGCGTGGCCAATCATATCGAGTATAATTGCGGCTTCCAGTCCGGCCCGATTTTCAGGCTCAGCGACATAGGCTTGGCTGCCCTGGAGTCCCAGTTCTTCAAGGTCGAAGAAGACTAGCTTGAGCTGACGTGAGGCTTCCAGGTTCGGCATACTGTTGAGCAGTTCGGCTATTTCCAAGGCGGCAACTAAGCCGCTGGCGTTGTCATCTACTCCAGGTGAACCGGCGACAGTGTCGTAATGGGCACCAATTAAGATGCTGGGAGCATTAGGGTCGGCGTTGGGTTGCGTGGCGACGAGATTGGTGCCAATATCGAATTCCTGAATTTCGGGCACCCAGCCAATCGCTTCGATGGTTTCGATCAGGTACTGCAGGGTGAAGTCGCGATCGGCTTTCGTGTAGCGCTCAAAAGCTAAATCTTGAAGTCGTCCCATAATCCGCTCTAAGTTTGCCTGTGGTCGGGACGGAGGCACAGTTTGAGCAAGGATTGAGGGTGAATTAAACTGCTGAGTCAACTGTTCTGTTTGTGATACGAATGCTTGCGGGATAAGCCGCTGCCGATTAACAACCAGAATCAGCGTCGCAACTGCGATCGCAAGGATAATCCACTTCCATCGCCTCATAGGAGAGAAACTCCTGTAACCTGTAAGTACGCCTCACCATTGTAGAGAATCCAGTCGTGAGCGATGATGTTTCGGCGCAAACTCAAGCATAGAAATATAGTGCTACGTGCTTAGATCCAGGAAAGCCGTTGTTGAGAAGCTGTGGCCGACACGCTTCTCAACAACGACCTGTACTCAATTGATGATCTGAGGCTATAAAGCCTAAAAAGAGGGCAATTTCGCCGTTGCTTGCAGCAGCGAAATTGCCCTCTTGGAGTTTTCGATACTTAACTCAGCAATGCCCAGATTGGGATTATTTAGCGCTGCTTAGCGAAACTGGATGGGTAATGACCCAGTACAGCATCGGAGAGATAAGCGAAATAGAAGCGGTGATGATGGCGATGAGTTGTAGACCCAGTAATAATTCAGAGTTCATGATGTGCTTGCTCCTTAGAATCACGCTGTAGCGACGTTACGACAATAAGCGGCGCGTTCCTTCGGGGTTTCCTACTTCCGTCTCTCAACTTTCTTTGCTTGCTTTGGCAATTAAGTACTTGCTGATGAAGTGGTTCGTGAAGTGGGCTGGAGAGATTAAGCCGCACTTGATTCAACTGAGAGATGAACGATTTATCCTGACTTGCTTATCTGCTTTAATCATATCGATATGACTCAATGAAGTCACGCTGCATAAGCCTGGTTTGAAGAGAGATTTCCGACTTTTGGAGTACGGGTATCATTCGATTTGCAAACGATTTGCAAAAAACTGCAAAAAATAACTGAAATTCCTCAGTGCAGACGTATTAAAGTGCGATTGTACTGCTACTCTTAAGGAATCACGGGCAATACAGCAGGATGCCTATGATTCCACGGCAGCTCACGCTCAAAAATTTTCTTAGCTATCGAGACGCTACGGTCGATTTCACAGGACTGCACGTAGCCTGTATTTGTGGTGCCAATGGGGCAGGCAAGTCGTCGCTGCTGGAAGCGATCGCATGGGCACTCTGGGGCAACAGTCGCGTCGCCATCGAAGACGACATTATCCACCTGGGCACCAGCGAAGCCCTGGTAGACTTCATTTTCGAGCACCAGCAGCAAATTTATCGGGTGTTGCGATCGCGCCGTCGCAAGCAGTCCAGCACCCTAGAGTTTCAAATCCAAACGCCGCAGGGGTTCAAGAGCTTAACCGAGCGAGGATTGAAGGCCACTCAGCAACTCATTTTGCAGCACCTGCGGCTGGACTACGAGACGTTTGTTCATTCCGCCTATCTGCGGCAGGGTCGAGCAGATGAGTTCATGCTGAAGCGGCCCAGTGAGCGCAAGCAGGTTTTGGCTGACTTGCTGAAGCTGGATCAGTACGACACGCTGGCGGAGCAGGCCAAGGAGCAGGCGCGACAGTTCAGGGCGCAGTTAGCCGTCCTGGAGCAGACTGTGGTGCGATCGCAACAGCATCTCCAGCAAGAAGAATCAATTCGGCAAGAGCGGGAAACGCTAGAGCTGGAATTGGCGCAGACAGAGCAAACACAGGCGTCTACTCGTGAGACCCTGCAACAGCTACAGGCGATTCAGCAGCAGCGGCAAGGCTGGCAGCAGCAGCTCCAGTTTTTGCAGCAGCAGGATCAGCAGCTAGAGCAGGATTGTCAGCGACTGACGCGGGATTTCACTGAGGTACAGCAGCAGTACCAGCAGTTAGAGCAGCTGCTGCATCAAACTAATGAGATTCACCAGGGTTTTGCGCAGCTCCAGCAGCTTCAGGTGCAGGAGGAGCAGGTGGCGCAGCAAGCCCAGGTTTATCAGCAGGCCAAAGAAGTGCGATCGCAACTTCAGCAAGAACAGCAGAAACACTTAACAACTCTTCAGCAACAGCTCCAGCAGGCGCAAGCTAGCCTGAATGCGCTGATTGAGCAGGAGCAAGACGTGCAGCACACGCTGCGGAAGGCGGATGAAATCGAGGTTGCGGTGGCGGAGCTCCAGGCAGCACGGCAGCGACTAACTGAGCTGGATCAGATTCAGCTCCAGGCGGCTCCCCTGATGCAGCGGCAGCAGCAGCTTCAGCGGCAGCTTGAGCAGGCGCAGGCTCGGATTGTGGCCAAAATTGAAGCAATCAGCAATTCGCAACAGCAGCTGCAAGTGCAGCAGGAGCATCAGCCCCAGATTGCCCAAGCCGTGGTCGATATGACCGATCAGGTGGGGTATCTGGAGCAGCGGCGCATCTATCAGCAGCGGGTGCGGGAAAAGGGGCTGGAGCGGCGCAGTTTCATGGAGCGGTTGCAGGCGCACCAGCGAGCCTATGAGGTGCAGCTTGCCCAAATTGATCAGAAAATTAGCTTGTTGTCTGATCCGAATGCCGTTTGTCCACTGTGCGATCGCGCCTTAGATGAAGCTCATTGGCAGTTGGTGCAAGACCGCCACCAGCAAGAGCAGCAGGAGATTCGGGAGCAAATCTGGACGATTCGGGAGCAGCTAGCGACATCGGAGCGGGAGATCCAGGTTTTACGGCAGGAATACCTAGAACTGGAAGAGGAACTGGGTCGCTACGGCTCCATTTTGGAACGACGGGGTCAGCTACAAGAGCATCTTAGTCTGGCCGAAGAAGTGCAGTCTCGCCTCCAGAAGTTGAGCCAAGAGCAGGCTGAGCTACAGGAAACGTTGAGCAACCACACCTATGCGGCTGACGCTTATCAGGAGCTAAGCCTGATTGAGCAACGGTTAGCGCAACTTGGCTATGATGAGCGCAATCATGCTCTGGCGCGGGGACAGGTGGATCGACTGCGCTGGGCGGAGATTAAGCAGGCTGAGGTGAAGCAGGCTCAGCGGCGGCTGGAACAGCTTGCCACTCGTCGTCCAGAGCTAGAGGCTGAGATTGCCGATCTGGAACAGCAAGTTACGGCTTGGCAAAACTCTTCTCAACAGCAGCGTATTCAGGAGATTGATCGTCACTTGGCGGAACTGGGTTACGACCGAGAAGCCCATAATCAGCTTCGGCAAGCTCTCCGCGAGGCGCAACCCTGGCAGCTCCGCTATCAGCAGCTTCAGCAGGCCCAGCAGCAGTATCCTCACGTGCGGCAGCGGTTTGAGGAGTTAGCTTACCGCTGGCAGTTGCGATCGCAAGAGCGCCATCAGCTTCAGCAGCAGATTCAGCAAATCACCGAGCAGCTTCATCAAGCGGGTGATGTCTCTGAGGATATTGAGCACCTGGAGCAGCAAATTCAGCAGTATCGCCAGCAGCGCGATCAGCAGATTGCCCGACTGGGACAGCTTCAGCAGCAGCAGCAGCAGTTTCTGTTCTTACATGAACAACTCTCTGTTCAGCAGCAGGAGCTAGCTCAAACGCGGCAGCAGCTTCGCATTTATCAAGAACTGGCTCAAGCCTTTGGCAAAAACGGCATTCAAGCGCTGATGATCGAAAATGTGCTGCCCCAGCTAGAGACGGAAACCAATCGGCTCCTCAGTCGGCTCAGTGCCAACCAGCTCCACGTCCAGTTCGTCACTCAAAAGACTGGACGACGCTCCAGCCGCATTATTGACACGTTGGAAATCCTGATTGCCGATGCTCAGGGCACTCGTCCTTACGAAACCTATTCCGGTGGTGAAGCGTTCCGAGTCAATTTTGCTATTCGTCTTGCCCTGGCTCAACTGCTAGCCCAGCGCTCTGGCACGGCACTCCAGATGCTGGTTGTCGATGAGGGATTCGGCACCCAGGATGCCGAGGGCTGTGAGCGACTGATTGCGGCGGTAAATGCGATCGCAGCTGACTTTGCCTGCATTTTAATGGTGACGCACGTGCCCCACCTGCGCGAAGCATTTCAAGCGCGCATGGATATTACGAAAACTAATGAAGGTTCAAAAATCAAGCTTTCGGTGTAGGCAACAATCGCTCGGTTTATAGGGGTCGAGCAAGAAATCCTCCGACATGATTAAAACCGTCGTCAATCGATAGAGATGTCATGCCTATTCCCGTTCCAACTCGTCCCTGTGGCTATCGCCTGGGTTCTGGCAATGCGCCAGTTCAAGTTGAAGCCTTTGTCGATATTGAATGCCCCTTTTCCAAAAAGGCTTGGCCCACGCTGCTCAATGTGGTGAATCACTACGCTGACACGCAAGTCTCGGTCACGCTTTACCCCACGTTTCTCAGTGACCATCGCCAAAGCTGGGATGTTACCAAAGCCGCAATCATTATGGCGGATGATGACCCCGTTGAGTTTTGGCGCTGCTTTAGCTATCTCTATCAGCACCAGAGCGAGTTTGCCAATGAGGCGTTTGACGATAAAACCCGGCAAGATTTGTATCAGCTCTTAGCCAACTATGCGGCTGATTTTATGGAAAACTGCGATCGCAACCAGTTTCTCCAGCAAATCTCCAGCGACACAGACGAAGTTGCCAGTCGCGCCAAAGAACCGTTTCGCTATGCTATTCAGCGCGGCGTCTGGTCTACACCAACGTTTCTAATCAACGGTGCAGAATCTACCCAGCTATCTTCCGCTTCGATCATCGCGGATTGGCAAAACCAAATTGATCAACTATTACGGTGATACATCTACACTGAACCATCCCGTAGGGGCGATGCATTTGGTCAGAATGTTGTCATCAGAAAACCAATGTATCAGTCAAATGCATCGTCCCTAACCCAAGACCGATCATGGTTCTCATCAAAAACCCCATGTATCGGCCAAATGCATCGCCCCTACCGGAAACCGATCATGATTGACCATCCAATGCATCGTCTCAAACCTCGGCGTTAAACCTATTCTTTCTTTCATTCTCTGCGTGGGTTTGCTTCAATGAAGCATAACCGTTAGTCACTTCAGCCATATTCAATGGAAGCCTTTTCTCCCACACCGCCTGACTGGACTGAATCAGCCGTTCACGCCAACGATTTTTGCTGTCCGGCCTGTCGCGCTGACCCAATGACCGCTCAGCGGGCCTGGATCAACCGTCGCGCCCCGGTGTATACCCCTGATCATCGCCGTAAGTGGCAGGAGTTTTATCAGTGTGAATGCGGCAAAGCTTGGTGGGCCTGGAGCAGCGATCGTCCCCCCGCTGATTTCGGCAAATCAGAAGAAGTCGATAACTTGGGACTGGAGGATTTTTAACGTTTTGTTGATTTCGGTTTCTGATTTCAGAGCTGGGGTGATCTATCGATTATGACGATTCTGGTGTTTGGCAGTCTCAATATGGATTTAGTCGCACGAACGCCGCGACTGCCAATTCAGGGCGAAACAATTGTAGGGCGAAACTTCAAGACCTTACCCGGTGGAAAAGGAGCGAATCAGGCCGTGGCCGTGGCGCGACTAGGAGCCACGGCTCGCATGTATGGACGCGTGGGAGACGATAGCTTTGGCCGATTGCTGCTGGGCAGCTTACAGCAAGCGGGCGTAGAAAGCGCTGATGTCGTGCAAGATGTGACCAGCCAAACGGGTGTGGCGGTCATTGCCGTGGATGATGCAGGGCAGAACCATATCATCATCGTGCCGGGAGCCAACATTCAAGTTGGGGAAGAAGATTTGGATCGGCTGAAATCGCGCCTATCCGTTGCCGATGCGCTGATGATGCAGCTCGAAATTCCGCTGGATGCGGTGAGACAAGCTGCTCATCTGGCCCGTCGTGCCGATGTCCCGGTCATCCTCGATCCGGCCCCGGTTCATCCCGATTTATCTGACGATTTGCTGGCCGAAGTAGATATCCTGACGCCCAACCAGATCGAAGCTTCTCAGCTAACGGGTATCACGGTAGACAGTCTGGAAACGGCTGAACAAGCTGGCAAGCAATTGTGCGATCGCGGTGTCAAAACTGCCATCGTTAAACTCGGATCAAAGGGCGTAGTTTGTGTAACTGAAAATGAGACATTTCATAGTCTAGCCTTTGACGTTGAAGTGGTCGATACCGTCGCCGCAGGCGATGCCTTCAATGCCGGACTTGTTGTTGCCCTCTGTGAAAACCATTCGCTGGCAGAGGCTGTCCGCTGGGGCAATGCCGCCGCTGCGCTTGCTGTAACTCAGCCTGGTGCTCAACCATCGATGCCCGATCGAGCCAGCGTTAAAGCGTTACTACTCTGAGCAACATCCGCTTTGGTACAGGCTGCGCAATATGGCACAATGAAACTCTGTGACAAAATTTGTATAAAGATTTAGGTATCGCTCGTGAGTTCTACTGCCGAAGCCACCCCGACGAAAAAAGCTCGCCGCGCGGTCTTTCCCTTCACCGCCGTCATTGGTCAGGAAGAAATGAAGCTGGCCCTGATTTTGAACGTAATCGATCCCAAAATCGGCGGTGTGATGATCATGGGCGATCGCGGCACGGGCAAATCCACCACCATTCGCGCCCTAGCTGATTTGCTACCTGAGATCGACGTGATTGCTGACGATCCGTTTAACAGCGACCCGCATGATCCCGATCAGCTGGGTGATGTTGATCCGCACAGTGTTGCGATCGCAAAGAAGAAAGTGCCGATGGTTGATCTGCCCTTGGGCGCGACGGAAGACCGCGTCTGTGGCACCATTGACATTGAAAAAGCACTGGCCGAGGGTGTGAAAGCCTTTGAACCGGGTCTGCTCGCCAAAGCCAATCGCGGCATTCTCTACGTAGACGAGGTCAACCTGCTCGATGATCACCTGGTTGACGTGCTGCTTGACTCTGCGGCGTCTGGTTGGAACACGGTTGAGCGGGAGGGTATTTCTATCCGTCACCCCGCCCGCTTCGTCCTAGTCGGTTCCGGTAACCCCGAAGAAGGTGAACTGCGGCCTCAGTTGCTCGACCGTTTCGGAATGCACGCTGAAATTCGCACGGTAAAAGACCCCACTCTGCGGGTGCAAATCGTAGAAGAGCGGTCTGAGTTCGACCAAGATCCGCAAAGCTATCTCGAAAAGCATCAGCCGCAGCAAATTGAACTTCAGCAGCAGATCGTAGATGCTCAAAATCGGCTCAAGTCGGTCAATATTGACCACGAGCTGCGGGTAAAGATTTCTCAAGTCTGCTCTGAACTCGACGTAGATGGTTTACGGGGCGACATTGTCACCAACCGAGCCGCAAAAGCGATCGCAGCTTTTGAAGGTCGCGCCGAAGTCACCGTAGACGACATCCGCCGCGTCATTGGCCTCTCCCTGCGCCACCGTCTCCGCAAAGACCCGCTAGAGTCCATCGATTCTGGCTATAAAGTAGACAAAGTCTTTCGTGAGGTATTTGGACTACCCGCTGAGGAAGACATGGCAATGGCCAACGGTGCTGGAGTTCGCTAAATACAGTTGAGATAAATACAGTTAACAATCAAACAAAAAAGAGTCGGAGCAGTGCTGCTCCGACTCTTTTTTAGTACGCTTGATCTATTATTGATTCAATTGTACTATTCTAATTAAGTCAACTAGAGTTGCTTCACAAGTTGACTCAGCCCTAGAGCTTCCCAGAATAGCCATGACTCAAACCACCTGGATTTCAATTGGCGTACTTGCGATCGCAACTAGCAGTCCAACTGTTGCCCATGCTGCCGACTATGCCCTCACGTTTGATTTAGAACAACCTGCTGATCAGGTTGACTCACTGCCCAACTTTTCCGCTACGGCAGCAGCACCCTCTGCCGCCGCACCCTTGCAGCCTGCGGTTTCTGATAGCGCGGCTAATGTACTTCCCCCCGTTCCCCCCGGAGCCGAGCAGCTATTGGCCTCATCGGATTTGAGCCGTGAAGAACAGCAGGACGAAGTGCGATCGCAGTTAGATTCAGATCCCTCTCGCTCAACCGAGTCTTCTGGCTCAGTTGGATTTGATGTTGATACCTCATCACAAGCCGCTCCGTCTGAGTCAAAAGTCGCGCTCACACCGGCAGAAGTTCGGCAAAATCCTCAGTTTCAAGCGCTTTTTCAAGATACAGAGTCGCAGTCATCGTCTTCGCCGCCAGCATCGCCGCCAGTCGCATCATCGAGTCCCAGCCCAAAACCCTCTGCCCCGGCTCAACCCAAACCACCCCAGTCTGAACCGAGTACAACATTCAGCGCTCCGAATCTCTCCGCTCGTCCCTATCAGAATTTAGATTCTCTATTCGAGGGCGGTTCGGAGTCTCTGGTGGCTCGCAGCGTTGGCAGCGCGGAGGGCACTCGCCGACCGGATGGTGGTTACAATCCCGCTTACCACGGACATACTGACCCCGGCAATGGCGTTTGGAATATGGGCAGCTTTTCCTACCAGCACGGTGCCAGTTCTCCGGATGAAGCCGATCGTAAGCAGTTGAATCGGCTCAAGAATCAGGCCATTGAACTGCGGCAAAAAGCGGCAACCTACCAAATACAGCTCGACCTAGAAGAGGAACTCAACGGGATTGATCTGGCCAATCAGGCTCCTTTAGCCGCACTAGGCCGTGAAGGGTACATTGACCGCTTAGCGCAAGCCTACCAAATGGGGCTGCTGGGGTCAGAAGCGATTCTGTGGGCTAGGGTTCGATCATTTATTAATCCTGATACGGGACAGTGGAATGCCCCTGGCTTAGGCAACACGCTGGATGGGATTACCCACGACCAAAATCGCCGACAAACTGAAATCAAAAAAGCAATTGACGCTGATCCATTAGTCAAACAGTGGAAAGGCCAGTAAAAAACCGAAATCGGACACGAGTATTCTCTGTACGATGTAAGCAACAATGTAAGCATCTTGCAGGTTAGAAGTGCGATCGCATGAACATCAGTCTTCTTTCTGACAAGACTGCAAGCAGCCAAGGATAGCTGGCTTCTCAACCGTCGTTCGAGCGTAAGCTACTGTATTGCACTTTGCAAACCCCAACAGCATCCCCGCCGATTTTCAATCCGCAGTAGTATGCTGGATACGGTTTAAGAGGAAAAGTGGGGAGTCATGATTTCTTCGCTGGCAGTTGGCACAGTCTTACAAAATCGCTATCGCATCCTGAGCATCCTCGGTCAGGGTGGCTTTGGCCGTACCTATTTGGCTGAAGATCTGGGTCGTTTTCAAGAGCGCTGTGCCATCAAAGAATTTGTGCCCTCCCAGTCCGATGCCGACTTTTCCGATAAGGCCAAAGAGCTTTTTCAGCGGGAAGCCGCGATTCTCTATCAGATTCAGCATCCCCAGATTCCCCAGTTTCGCGCCACCTTCGAGCAGGATGGACGGCTGTTTCTGGTGCAGGATTATGTGGAAGGCAAAACCTACCGCGCCCTGCTCAACGACCGGATTGGTCAGGGCATGGCTTTCTCTGAAGCCGAAACTTATCAGTTTTTGCAGCAAATGCTGCCCCTGCTGGCCCATATCCACAGCAAAAATATTATTCATCGCGACATTACGCCGGACAACATCATTCTGCGACAGATGGATCAGCAGCCTGTGCTGATTGACTTTGGCGTCGTGAAAGAAGTCGTCACCCGCCTCCAGCTGGATACCGAAGTGCAGGCCACCACCGTTGGCAAATTTGGCTATGCGCCCAGCGAACAAATGCAGACGGGCAACGCCTATCCCAGTAGCGATCTCTATTCTTTGGCTGTTACCGCTATCGTGCTGCTGACCGGGCGCGAGCCCCAGCAGCTTTATGACGACCACAACAGCACCTGGCGCTGGCAGCAGTGGGTCAACGTGGGGCCACACCTGGCTCAGGTATTGAACAAAGCGCTCAGCTACCGTCCCGGCGATCGCTACCAGTCGGTGCGGGAAATGGCACAGGATTTGCAGGACGGTTCCGCCATGCCGCCCACGGCAATGCCCAATCCGGTTGCGCCCCAATCGCAGCCAACGCCAGCACCTGCGCCTCGCCCAGACAACGTATCTCAGATGAACACGGTTGCTGTAGGTCGCCGTCCCGAGGAGCGTCCTGTTCCGCGCTCCAATACCCGACCCGCCTCCGCTACGCAGCCCGCTTATTCTGCTGAAGAAAGCATGTGGGATAATCCTTGGGTGATTGCGCTGGTGGGAATTTTACTTGCGATCGCAGCCGGATTTGGCTCATGGGCCATTGTGCGATCGCTAAACTCATCGGATACAGCCAGCCCAACACCAACGGAAACGGTGACTGAAACCCCGACCGAAACGCCATCTCCAACGCCCACCGAGACAGAGCCAGTGGAGTATAGCCAGCGGATTGAGCTCCAGCCCGGCGTGACCCGCGAATTTGACGGCACGCTACAGGAGAATGAAACCATTAACTATCGCTTTGAGGCCGAGCAGGATCAGTCGCTCAATGCCCAATTGCGGGGTGAAGGAGTGCTGCTGACCCTGATTGCACCGAATGGCGAAGTGGTGAGCAGCGACGCAGAGCGAGTGCTGCGCTGGCAAGGGCCGCTCAACTTTAGCGGTCAATACACCGTCCAGCTCCGTCCAGTGCAGGGCCTAGCCGAAAGCGACTATCGCCTAGAGCTGACCGTAGAAGCCGCACCGAAGCCTAGTCCTACTCCGACGGAAACACCTACTCCTGAACCGACTCCCATTGAGCCTGAAATCATCGAAGAACGGGTGCAGTTTCCAGAGGACAGCACGGGCACGACCGTTTTTGGCCGCACGGATACTGGCATCATTCAGCGGTATTTAGTCAATGCCCAGGCCGGACAGATTATGAGTGCCGAAATTCTAGAAGGTGCCGCTTCTTTCACCGTGCGCTATCCCAATGGTAACCCCGTGGAAAACGCCCGCCGCATCATTTTCTGGCAGTCAGAACTGACGCGCAGCGGTGATTATCAGATCGATGTTTTCTCAGAAGGGCCAGCGAACTATACATTAGAAATAAGCGTGATTAACGGCAGTGTGGAGTAGCAGCGTGAAGGCACTTTTGATTGCAGGTACCGATACCGAAGTGGGCAAAACTGTATTGACCTCGGCCCTGGTCGCCTACTGGCAAACCTACTGCACCGATCGATCTCTGGGACTGATGAAACCGATCCAGTCTGGATTGGGCGATCGCGAACTGTATCTCGATCTATTTGATTTGGCGCAGACCTCTGAGCAAATTACTCCCGTGGCCTTTGACGCACCACTGGCTCCACCTCTCGCTGCCGAAAAAGCAGGTAAATCTGTGGATCTCGAAAAGGTCTGGCGAACGTTTGAGGCTCTTCAGCGGGAGCGTGATTTTGTCCTAGTTGAGTCGCTTGGTGGTCTTGGCTCTCCAGTTACGCGCGAAACCACTGTTGCGGACTGGGCCTGGGATTGGCGGATTCCGGTTGTTCTGGTTGTACCCGTGCGTCTAGGGTGTATTTCCCAAGCGGTTGCCAATGTTGCTCTCGCTCGCCAATCTCGCATTCATCTGCGGGGACTGGTCTTAAATTGTACGGAAGTGAGATCGCAAGCTGAAATTGATCAGTGGACACCGAAAAATCTCATCCAAAAACTGACCCAAGTTCCTGTGCTGGGCTGTATTCCTCACCTCAGTGACCCCACTGATTTAAGCAAACTAGCCCAAGTTGCCTCTAATCTCGATATCGAACGGCTATTGCCCATTTAGGCAGGCTATATCTAGCACGAATGGGCGCAAAGCCAGAGAATAACTGGGGATAGAAACCCCGCTTGGCGAGATTTCTATCCCCAATTGTTGGGTCACTTGCTGTTCCTTATGTCAAATCCGGTCGAAGACCCATCATTTATGGTGATTCCAGTTAAGATCACAGCTTCAACTGGGTAACGGCTTGAGCCACATCAAGCTGCAAATAATGATCGAGAGCTTGATAAATCCAGTGGATCGATAGGTGGGGGTCAGTGTCGATTTTCTGGAAGCCCGTGACGCGCGCGAGTTCCTCATACATAGGATGAATCGTCAAACCGTAGAGGTCGCAGACATTAGGGAAATCCTCTCGGATGGACAGCATGCATTGTTTGCCGTCTTCCAAAATGATTCGCAGCGCCTCAGGCTGCATATAGGGACGGTCAATCATGATGCTGCGAACTAGTAGTGCCGTACAGGTCAAATCTCCCGGCTGCGCCATTTGAAAGGGGTCATCCACGGCGTTTGTGCTGAGGTGTAACCCCCGGCTCGGCGGCAGACAGAAATTGTCTTCTGATTCAGCCGCAACCGGAAACAGAATGTAGCAGCCCACGGGCTGTTGATTATCCATTCGCCGCAGCACCCGAATGCCCTTAGCATATTCCCGTGACCATTTGCGCAACAGGCGGGCAATCTTAGCTGGGACAGCTTTTGCACTGGCATTCATCCAGTTGTAGTTGGTAGCCAAAAATCGCGATACTAACACTGCATCGGTATTGGGATTAAAGTCATCCGGTGCAAATCGGAGTGGTTCATTGACTGCAGCCGACTCATCCGCCGATTCAAATGACTGCGGTAAAGAGCGGATCTTAATGCAGAGTGTGTTCCCATCAAACTGCTTGTCGATAACGCCCAGCTTCACCAGTTCATCCAGCATCATTCCGGCTGACCGTTCACTGCCGCGATCGCTATCCCCATAGAACAGTTCAAATGCTTCTCGCAACGTACAAGAAACATAGTCATTTGGTGCCGTCAGTTCTGTGATGGAATCAGGTAGGGCTTGCCCCTGTTCATCAAGTGATTTCAGCATCAGGTAGGCAATCAGCCGCACAAAACATTCCGCTCTGCGCCGCGTGAAGCCTACCCGGCGAGACAGTTTGACCACATGTTGCCGCTGAGTAGCGCGGGGGAAATAGTGATCGACTTGATTGGGAGATAGATCAGTCAAGGTATTGAGAGACATAAACCCGATAAATAAGGTGATGAACTGTGCCGGACAACAATTCACCCTGGGTGGGTGATGTTTTCAGTAAGCAGACCTGCAAGAATAAATCACGGGTATAGAGCAAACACTATCAACCCTATTTATTTGCCATACGCTATCAGTCATACGTATTGAGCTTCAGTAGCGTCGGGTTGACCTGATTGGGTGTGCTGCATTGACGCATAGACTGACTTGTATTCAAGTTCAGCGCTTAACTCAGCAGCCATGCCAGGTTTAAGTCAGGTTGAAATTGATGAGGTTAAAATTACAGGCTTAGCTTGGCCTGTAGTGCTACCTTGAGTTTCTTGAATCTAAGGCCAATAGAGGCTTTTGACTGTTACCCATGACAATGTTTTTGCGTGGTCTGGATGCATCCCTTTCGTACAAGCTGTTGATTAACACAGGTAATACACGCCTTCGAAATTAGCCTGCGTTACCGAATTGGCTTTCTGGTAGCCACTTTTTAGACACTTTAATAAATAGACGACTTTAAAAACTTCACCCTCCTTCATCTCACTTCGGTATGCTTCAGTGCCCTTCATTTTACTTCAGGTCACTGGTGTTTGATACATACCACTCATTGTGTCTTCATAAATGCTGGCAACACAATGAGAGTAACAACGTGAAGAAGTAACGAACGCCCAATTCCCCCTATGGGCTACTGAAGGAGAAAATTATGATTTCGATGCCAGTCAAACCCAATCCTGTCCGCGAATTTGACCAGCTGACAAGTCGTCGCCACCCGTCTGTTCAACCTGTTCAATCTGCACAAAAGCCAGCTTCATCTGGCCATGCTAATCGGCTACTTTTAATGCAGGCGATTTTGGAAGGCTTCGTCGATGGGCTAATTATCCTGAGCGAACAGGGTGAAATTTTAATGATGAATGGCCGGGCTCGCCGGATTTGCCGTCGGCTTCAGGAGCAGGCAGGCTATGCCGATTCTGTGCCCCCTTCCGTCCGCCGAGTTAGCCAAGCCATGATTGAAAGCCGCCAGATTTTTCCCGAACAAAAAGTTGCCCCCGAATCTGAAATCGTAACTGAGGAAGGCTCTACGATCCGCGTGCGGGTGCAGTGGGTCGATATTGAACAGGGTGCTTGCCTACTGGTGACGCTGGAAGATCGCTCTCAGTCGATTCAAAATCTTGCGATCGCAGATGCTCGCAAGTATGGCTTCACCCCGCGTGAAACAGAAGTCTGGACGTTACGTCGGGCCGGATATTCTTACAAAGACATCGCCAAACAGCTCTACATTACCCAAAACACTGTGAAGCGCCACGTTAAGAATATCTTGGCTAAAGCTCGCGATATTCAATCGTTCTGACGTTTTCAGACTCCGGGCGTGAAGTTGAATCAGCCTAAGCCTCCAAAAGGGAAGGGTGTGCTGCAATGCGGCACACCCTTCCCTTTTGGGGTTTTCTGTGTGTAATCTCTGTGCGTAAATGGTCATGACCTAGCGACATTTACTTGTTTTTTATGGTTTAGTGAAAGCAAGCTTAATAAAGCATCCTGACTAAATAAATTCTTTTTGTAAAAAGCATTAGTTCATGTGCAATTTCCAGGATGCACGGCACGATGAGATAAGGCATATGCCATCCATTCACCACAGGGACGCAACGGGTTTAGCATGACTGCGACACTACGGCAAAATATTCAAGCGTTTTACGATGCCTCCTCCGATTTATGGGAGCAAATTTGGGGGGAGCATATGCATCACGGTTATTACGGCGTTGCCGGCAATCTGAAAAAGGATCGCCGCCAAGCGCAAATTGATTTGATTGAGCAACTGCTGAAATGGGGCAGTGTAACCGATGCCAAGCAGATCCTCGATGTAGGCTGCGGCATTGGCGGCAGTTCGCTGTATCTGGCCGAGAAATTTCAGGCCGATGCGATGGGAATTACGCTCAGTCCGTTTCAGGCTAACCGAGCCACTGAGCGATCGCAGGCTGCTAATCTGGCCGATGCTAAGCGAACGCCACAGGCGTTTTTTCAGGTTGCCGATGCGCTGGATATGCCGTTTGATCACAATTCCTTTGATTTCGTCTGGTCAATGGAAAGCGGCGAACACATGCCGGATAAGGTGCAGTTTTTACGGGAGTGCTACCGCGTTTTGCAACCGGGCGGCACTTTTTTAATGGCGACCTGGTGTCACCGTCCCACCGATGCAGTAGAGGGCGGCGCACTAACGCCTGACGAGCAGGAGCATTTAGAAGAAATTTATGATGTTTACTGCTTGCCCTACGTAATTTCGCTGCCGGAATATCATGCGATCGCAGCAGAAGTTGGCTTTCAGAACATCCGAGTTTCGGACTGGTCAACTGCCGTTGCGCCGTTCTGGACGCATGTCATTGAATCGGCGTTTGAACCACAGGCATTAGTTGGACTGCTGAAAGCAGGATGGCCCACGATTCGCGGCGCATTGGCGCTGGGTTTAATGAGTCGGGGTTATCAAACTGGGCTGGTGCGCTACGGAGTGCTAGCTGCCACAAAAGCGGAATGATTCGCGATCATCGAAGGGCCAGTTCAGAGAACGGGTGCATTAGGAGCAACTGAATCTGTGTATTTTAGGGATCCTGACGGTAATCTGATTGAGATGTCTGTCTATATTTAAAATTTTTCAACGTGTCTGTGACTTCCCAATCGAGTGCCCCAATTTCTATCCTGCGCCAGCCAAAATTATGGTTCCGTGCCCTGTGGCGATTTTCTCGCCCCCATACGATTATTGGTACCAGCCTCAGTGCGATGGGTCTGTGGCTAATTGCCTGGAGTTTTGTCGGCATTCCTCCTATCGGTAGCGCGATCGCACTTTTACTTTCCGCTTGGCTCGCCTGTATCTGCGGCAACATTTATATCGTGGGGCTAAACCAGATTGCCGATGTTGAGATTGATCGGATCAACAAACCTCATTTACCCGTCGCCTCGGGTCAGTTTTCTCGTCGCACTGCGATCGCAATTATCAGTATCACTGGTACGCTAGCCCTGCTGATTGCCCTCAGTCAGGGCATTTTTTTATTGGCGACCGTTGGCTCTAGTTTGCTGATCGGTACAGCATATTCCCTACCTCCAATTCGGCTGAAGCGATTCGCCTTCTGGGCCTCGGTCTGTATTCTGTCGGTGCGGGGTGGCATCGTCAATTTGGGGCTGTATCTGCACTATCAGCAGCGATTTCTCGGTGCAGCCTGGAATGACCTTAGCCAGCTCACTATTCCTGCTGCGGTTTGGGTGCTGACGGCTTTTGTGGTGGTGTTTAGTATTGCGATCGCAATTTTCAAAGACATACCTGACATCGAAGGCGATCGGCGGTTCAATATCCAAACGTTTACCGTACAGATGGGCCAAGAGGCCGTATTCAACCTGGCGCGCTGGATTTTGACAATTTGCTATTTGGGCATGATTCTGGCGGGTATCCTGTTGCCCAACGTGAATGCGCCGCTGCTGATCGTCAGTCACGCTATTGCCCTTGCACTCTGCTGGATTTATAGCTGGCGCGTTAACTGGCAAAATCGCAGAGTGAAGGCTATCCCAAAGCTGTCATCGCAGCCCCTTACCTATCCCCAGTTTTATCAGTTCATCTGGAAGCTATTTTTTATTGAGTATTTAATTTTTCCCGCTGCTTGTCTGCTCGGTTAAATCCAGTTTCTAGCTGTGGAGATTGATGCCCAGCCGGATTGAGTGCTAGAGTCAGTTCTGCCCTGTTAGATAGTGCAAGCAGTCCATGCGTGTTGAATTTCGAGAAACTGACTTTTTCAATCTTTGGATTTGGGTGGAATTTGCCACCGTACCGTCAATCATGGAGCGCCAGTATGTCGAAGAAGTGTTCGACTCCTGGTTCTTTCTCGGCAAGCTAGGTGGGTTCAACGCTGAAAATCTGCAAGTGCAGGAGACGGGTCTAGAAATCAGCTACATGGACTACAACTCCGATCAAGCCGACGACAGCTTCATGGCGCTGATGCACAACATGGGCGATATCGAATACGAGGGCAATTGGGCCCGCTGCTGGTTTGACTTAGGCACCACAGATGCGATCGCACTGGATGTGTTAATCAATGTATTCCACCAGTTCAGCAAAGACTATGTGGATATCCAACGGATCATCATCGGCGGCGAAAACGAAGACTGGCCGGTTCCTAGAACAGCGCAAGATACGTTTGCAGATGTTGATAGTTAGGAGATGAATCAATACGTAGGGTGGGCAGTGCCCACCTTGACTGCGGGAGGAATGAAGAACGTGAAATTGAAGTCGTCGGCTTGGCAATTGCGCGATCGCACATTTGAATGGGGTCAGCGCACCTATCTGATGGGCATTCTCAACGTCACGCCCGACAGCTTCAGCGACGGAGGGCAGTTCAATACTCTCAATTCGGCGCTAGAACAAGCCCAGCGGATGGCAGAAGCGGGAGCTGATATTTTGGACATCGGCGGCCAGTCTACTCGTCCTGGAGCCGAGCAGATTACGCTAGAGGCGGAAATTGAGCGGGTGATTCCCATTATCCAAACCCTGCGCCAGATGGACTGGATGACAACCGTCCCCATTTCAGTTGATACGACTCGGGCCGAAGTCGCCAAACGCGCGATCGCAGCCGGAGCAGATATCATCAACGACATTTCCGGCGGCATGTTTGAACCGGAAATTCTTTCAGTCGCCGCTGCGCTCAACGTGCCGATCATCCTGATGCACATGCGCGGCACACCCCAGACCATGCAGCAGATGACCGATTATACCGATCTGGTCGGAGACATTGCCGCTGCAATCCAGCAGCAGGTGGAAACTGCGATCGCAGCGGACATCAAACCGGAATACATTGCCCTCGATCCAGGCATCGGCTTTGCCAAAACCGCCGAGCAGAACATTAAGCTGCTGCGCCACTTGCCGGAACTACGGGCACTGGGCTATCCGTTACTAGTGGGGACTTCTCGTAAAAGCTTTATCGGCAAAATCATCAACCAACCTGCCCCCCAACAGCGCATTTGGGGCACCGCTGCCACCTGCTGCGCTGCGATCGCAAACTCAGCCGATATCCTACGAGTTCACGATGTTGCCGAAATGGCCGATGTCTGCAAAGTTGCCGACGCCATCTGGCGACAATAAGCTGGACAAATCAGTAGTCGCACAGTGCTACTCCACAACCTCCGCCTTCTCCACCCGCACATTATCAATCACGGTCAGTTCTAGTGCGGCATCCTGCTCATACGCCTTCACCGCTGCTCGATAAACCGAATATTCGGTCGGCAGTGTTACCGTTTCACCATCCTGCTGAAACGTGATGCGGTAGTCCACATTTTTGATTAACTCCGGCGCACTAGCTCGCTCCTGGGAGCTTCTCTGCCGCGCTTCAATCTCATTTACTGTCGGACGTGGCGGCAACTCTGGCCACCAGAGTCCCTGATCGTCTGGGCCAGTCACAGAACCAACGGGCAGTTCCCCATTTTGATTAATCAGCGACGTGGAGGCAAACTGCTCGCGGCGAACGTCATTCGGGCGATCCGAGCCTTCGGTGTAGTTAACTTGCCAGGTGTAGGACACTTCTGCGATCGCATCATAGTTGGCAACGACCTCATTTGTGCAGCCTGAGACGAGCGCTACCAGTCCGGCTCCAACAGCAAGGCCAATAGATTGAATGTTAATGCTTCGAAAAATCATCAGAAATGCGGAAATAACGATATTTGAACTGTTTTGGCATCCTAGCCTTTATTTTTCGCGGGCAGAACTTGCCCAAAACCGACATGTTTAGACTTTTGAATTTAGCCAATTATGTGCAGCGACTTAACAATTGAAAATATTAATTTTTAAAGAGCGCTTTACGCCATACCGCTGCCTGCTAACTTCAACAAGTCTCACAAGCTCCTTCAAAAGCCCACACAAAAAGGTAAATATTCTTCATCAAAATCTAAACGAAAAATAAATAACTACTTTTAATGCACAAAGGCTAAAAAAGCCTGAAGGATGTCACCAAAACATGCAATTAGAACGATGATGGATACTCGGATTCTAAATTACGGATGCGTGTAACTTTGCTAGGCACATGCCAGCAAATCAATTGGCTCTTTCGTCCCTGCATTATGCTGTTCCATTATGAATACGCCACATTCCGATCCAGTCCTCATCGTTGATTTGGAATTAAGGCTTGCCATTAGCTGGCATTTGCCATTCAAACGGTTGAACTGTCCAATTGTCGTTGCCACATCACTGCAACAGGCCCTGAACTACGCCTATCACGTTCACCCGTGTTTGGTTTTACTCATGGGAGAGCATGTTCATTGGCCCAACAGCTTTATTAAGCAGGTTCGCGCGGCATCTGGTTTAACGCACACGACGATCCTATCAGTGGCTGATAGTGATGCATCGAGTTGGATTCATCGAGAGGAGAATCCAGGCTTAGATGGATTTTTAGTCAATCCCCTAAGCACAGACGTATTGACTTCGCTAGTCGAATCAGCAAGTGCCAAACAAGTGTGCCATTGTCAAGCCGTGTGACGTTTCATAACTGTTTGACGAATACAGTTGTGCTTTTAATATTTCTTAGTCAAAAAGCTTTAATCAACCGCTTGAGAAACTACATTCAAAATCAAAACATTATCAGACAACAGTGTTAAAGCATTTGTTAGCTAATCAGCATCGAATTTAGGTGTTCTAAGTAGCTGCATATGAATAAATGCATAACTAAAAAACCAGGGGAGCGCCCCTCCGGGGCGCTCCCCTGGTTTTTTGTATGCGTTTATTTATGCCAACCTACTTATTCAGGTGCTTCATAGCAGTAGCCATATTAGTTCAGGCAGAGAGAAAATCTAACAGTGTTCAAAATATGAACGCTGTTTTGTAAATGCCCCAACCCCAATGGCGACAACTATCTATAAATTAATGCGGATCAATACTGCTTAATGCTGGAGTTCCAGGAAAGCAGCACATTCAACATGAGCCGTTTGTGGGAAAAAATCAGCAGGTTGCACACGAATGAACTGATATTGACCATCGGCACACAAATGCTTCAGATCACGCGCTAATGTGGCTGGGTTGCAGCTAATATAAGCGATTTTTTGGGGTTGAAGCTGACGAAGCTGCTCCAGTACAGCCGTTGCACAGCCTTTGCGAGGTGGATCGAGTAAAACGAGATTGGGCTGCATGTTTAAGGACTTCAAGCAGGTTTCCACTTTGCCCGCCTGAAATTCCACATTGTGAATCTGGTTTAATGTCGCATTTTGTCGGGCCTGTCCAACAGATTCAGCTTGAACTTCGATGCCGATCGCATATTGGACTCGTTGAGCCAGGGGCAAGGTCAGCGTACCAATGCCACAGTAGGCATCCAATAGAATATCCTCACCTTGAGGATTCAGTTCCTGCATCACCACATCCAACAAGGCTTCTGTTTGCTCGGTGTAGATTTGGAAGAAGGTCGTGGGTTGAATCTTGAATTGCAGTCCAGCGAATACCTCAGTCAGAGTAGGTTCTCCAGCAACGCAACGAGTTTCTGCACCCAAAATGCGGTTAGTGCGATCGCAGTTTAAATTCAGCGCCACGCCGACTAGATCGGGGTACTGCTCTAGCCACAGGGCCGCCTGTTCTTCAATCTCGTCCAGCCGCCAATCCGTTGTCACCAGCGTTAACAGAATTTCTCCCGTTCGCCGTCCGATTCGTAACGACAAATGGCGTAATCGTCCCTGATGGCGTTCCTCATTGTAGATCGACCAGCCCCGCTGCTGAATATCTTGCTTCACCTGAGCGAGTAAGGGATTCAACCGCTCGTCCTGTACCGGACACTGATTGAGATTCACGAGCCGATGGCTACCCTTGCGGTAGTAGCCCGCCTGCACCTGCCCCTCCGCATTGCGACTCAGGGGATAGGTTGCCTTATTGCGATAGTGCAGAGCGTCACCGATCGCCAACACAGGTTCGACTTGCGGCTGCTCAAATCCACCAATCCGCTCCAGCGCCTGTATCACCTGGTTTCGCTTAGCCTCTAGCTGACGTTCATAGCTCACCACCTGCCACTGACAGCCGCCGCACTTATCTGCCACGATGCAGGCTGGCCGAATGCGATCGCGCGATGGTGTTAAGACCGATAACAATTTGGCGTGAGCGTAAGATTTCTTAACATGGACCAATCTAACGCGAACCCTGTCGCCCGGTACCGTGTCTGGAATAAACACGACTCGCTGCTGCCAGCGCCCCACGCCATCGCCGCTGTCGCTCAGGTCAATCACCTCCAGCTCCAGAATTGAACCCTGCTCCCAGAGCGAATCTGAGCTTGAATGTTGCGAATCGTTACGGTTTAGTGTAGTCATTCTCTTCCCTTGAGGCCCCTCAAATCGTTACACTGTCAGAGATATTCCTATCTGAATGCTCTGATAATCATGAGTGTAGTTAGTCAAGTTATTCTCAACGCCGACGATCAGCTTCGCTATCCCACTAGCGGAGAACTAAAAGCGATTGAAGATTTCCTCAGCACTGGGGAGCAGCGGCTCCGCATTGTTGAAATCCTCAATGAAAACCAAAAGAAAATCGTGGACGAATCTAGCCGTCGTCTGTGGCAAAAGCATCCGGAGTATATTCAACCCGGTGGCAATGCCTATGGCGACCGTCAGCGTGCTTTGTGCATTCGTGACTATGGCTGGTACCTACGTCTAATCACCTACGGCATTTTGTCCGGCAGCAAAGATCCAATTGAAAAAATTGGTGTAATTGGTGCGCGCGAAATGTACAACGCATTAGGTGTGCCGATGAAAGGCATGGAAGATTCCATGCGGGCACTCAAGGATGCTTCCTTGGGCTTGCTCTCCGCTGAAGATGCGCAAGAAGCAGCTCCCTACTTTGACTTCCTCATTCAAGGCATGGCAAAGACCACAGTTGGC
Organism: Thainema salinarum CENA647; assembly: GCF_057732415.1. Lineage (NCBI taxonomy): Bacteria > Bacillati > Cyanobacteriota > Cyanophyceae > Leptolyngbyales > Leptolyngbyaceae > Thainema > Thainema salinarum. Next base: position 2,213,233 of record NZ_JBYJZJ010000022.1, on the reverse strand, counting down.
TAAAACGCTTTTTAACTTTGATTTTTATCTTAGATAAAGCATTCTAGCTTGCTGCTGCTTGGATCTTCCACAGCAACATGAAAAATCAATCGGCGATGGGCATTAAGGAGATTTACTCACATCTTGCACCAAAACCCAGAAGGGCTGTTTTGCCGCCGCGATGCGGCGGCAAAACAACCTCTTCGGGTTTTCAAACTGCAAGGTGCAAGATGTGAGATTTAGCGATTTCTTTTTAGCCTGAGCTCTTAGATTTCTCCGCACTGCCAAAGCAGGCGTTGGCCTTCCTCGGTCAGCGTGGCTCTGACAGGCGGAGAATTTTTGTTTAGCCTACTTTTTGTTTGGCATGTTTTTTGGATATGCGATCGCATTAATCGCACTACTCACATGCACTATCTGCACAAATAAAATCGGACTTGATATCACTCGTTAATACATGACGCGTGCGATCGCAAATCCGTCATAGCCTTTACTGCCTACTGTTTGAATCGCTGTGGCCGATAATCTGGGTTCTGCCGCGATGAGTTCGCAAAATCGGCGCACACCCTGCACTTTGGGGTCAGAATTGGCAGGATTGGCAACCTCACCATCGCGCACGACGTTATCGCCAATGATTACCGTACCGGGGCGAGACAGCTTCAGAGACCAGTGCAGATAATCCGGATTACTCGGTTTGTCGGCATCGATAAAGATTAGGTCAAAAGGAGCCGCATTGTCCTGTAGAAGCTGCGATAAGGTCTCAATGGCTCGACCGATTCGAATCTCGACGCGCTCGGCCAAACCAGCCCTGGCAATATTTTGGGCGGCAACTTCAGCATAGGTAGGATTCGCTTCAAGCGTTACCACTTGACCGTCTGTTGGTACGGCTCGTGCCAGCCAGATCGTACTGTAGCCTCCCAACGTGCCGATTTCCAGAATCCTTCTAGCGCCTTGAATTTGAGCAATGAGCTGTAATAGCTTGCCCTGATTGGCCGCTACTTGATGAGGCGGTAGACCAGCCGATTGACTAGCCTGTAGCGCCTGCTCTAAAGCCGCGTCAGATGGTACTAAGACATCGGCAAAATACTGATCTACTGCCGTCCACTGCTGTTGATTCATATTGCATTAACTGATTTTGCCCTTAAATTAAGCATTAGACTTTATCGGAAATTGTTTTGTAGCGCGGCTCCGCCGCGCTACAAAACAATTTCCGACCCCAAAAACCTTATTTCCAATAAAGTCTATTAATATGAATTCTTGTTGAAGACCCATCATTTATTTTTGTGAAACGTTTGCTTCGCAAACGTTTCACAAAAAATAAATCGGGTTCTTACGCGCAGACTTGATATAAATCAAGCATTAAATCAGGCGTTTACGAATGGCCGACGAAATCTGTTCAACCATAATAACGACTAAGAAGATCACTAAAATGATGGTCAGCGCTTCATCGTAGCGCAGAAGCTGCATTGAGGTTGCCAGTTCAACACCAATGCCGCCTGCACCTACCAGTCCTAAGACCACCGCAGAACGCACCGAAGATTCTAAGGAAAACAGCGTTGATGCCACAAATGACGCCAGTGTTTCCGGCAAAATTGCACCCACCACCACACCTGCTGGTGATGCGCCAAGTGCCCTCAATGCTTCGACCGTACCGGGTTCAATTTCCTCGACTCGCTCAGCAAAAAACCGTCCGCAGAAACCCATTACATCAACGGTAATGGCCAAAACACCTGGCCCCGGCCCTAAACCTACAACCACAATAAAAATCAAGCCCCAGATAAGATCGGGAATGGCTCTCAGCAGGCCGATCAGCGTGCGCGTTGCGACATAGATGACTGGATGAGGCGTCATGTTTTTAGCGGCTAACAGGGCAAGAGGTAGACTCAGCAATGCGCCGAAAACTGTGCCAACCAGTGCCATCTCAAAGGTTTCCAGTGTTGCTTTGAGAATGTTGGGTAAACGGGAAACATCCGGCGGAAAGGCATCGTTGAGGAATTCAGCGAGGCGAAACACCCCTCTAGCCATCCGTTCTGGGGTTAACCCACTAATCGACACTCCATGCAGAAATACCCCAAGTAGAATCAGCCCTAAGATAAACAGTAATGGAGAAGGGCGCTGCCAGCGGACAGGAGGTTGGTAGGAGTAAGAGGGGGTAGGCATGGATAAGTAAGAGAGTGAGGAGTGAGGGAGTAAGAGGTGAGGCGTGGTTAGGTCAATGGTTGGTCGCAACTAGATTAGTTAAATGGTTTTGGGTTAGTAGGAGGCTATTTCAGAATAGAGGGGGTCGGTTGTGGTTGTGTGATAAAGCCAGTCGAGGGTGTCGGGGTTGAGGGTGATTGCGGGTTGATCGAGGACGATTTGGCCGGAAGATAAACCGATAATTCGATCTGCATATTCCACAGCTAAATCGAGCTGGTGCAAGGTGCAAACGACGGTTAATCCGCGTTCTCGGACAATTGTCCAGAGCAGATCCATAACCTCTCGTCCGGCTTTGGGATCAAGGCTAGCGACGGGTTCATCGACCAGCACAATGTCGGGATTTTGCATCAGCATACGTGCGATCGCAACTCGCTGTTGTTGTCCGCCAGATAAGGTATCAACGCGCTGGGTGGCTAGGTCTGCTAGGTTAACTTGGGCCAAGCAATCCATTGCCCGTTGTCGCTCATATTCGGGGGCAGTGGCGGGGAACCAATACCAGGGGCCACGGCTACGGCCCAGAGCACCCTGTAGCACATTGTGAAACGCGCTGAGGTTCTTCACCAGGTTAAAGCGCTGAAACACCATGCCCACTCGCCGCCGCACTGGCCGCAACTGAGCATTGCGTAACGCCGTCACGTCCCAATCACCCAGCAGGATTTGTCCAGATGTAGCTTTCTCCAGTCCCACTAAACAGCGCAGCAGCGTAGACTTGCCTGACCCGTTGGCACCCAGAATCACAATGCTTTCGCCTGGTGCAGCCGCAAAGCTGACCTGATTTAGAGCCAAGGTTTGATTGGGATAGACTTTAACGAGCTGATTAACCTGGAGAGAAAGCATACTATGGGCCAGAAAAAGAACATGTTAGTTGCCGACAAATTCGGTAAACTCGTCTACGCCAATGGCTTTATACGCCTCGCGCACCGAGTCATAATCGCTATCATCAACGGAGACTAGCTCTGAGCCAACAAATTTTTCATTGGCATCCACGGACGTGATGGCGGCAATCAAGGCATCCTGATTCGCCAGCATCTTGTCTCGCATTTCCTCTACCAGTGCCGGATCAAGCGATTTACTGGCCACCATCACATCACTGGGCAGCATTTCACCCCGGAACAGAATGGGATAGTCAGATTCCTCTGCTCCTTCTGCTTCCAGGAAGCGCTCATAGTCAATGTAGGAGCCGCCCCAAGCAACGACATCCCCGTTCCTTAGCGCCTGTAGTTCGGCATCACCCAGCATTAGGACTTCCAAATCGGCCTGTGGGTCTAAACCCTGATCGACCAGAATTTTTGAAGGGCCTAAGTGACCGCTCGTGGAACCAATATCGGACATGGATAGCTTCTGCCCCTTAAGCTGCTCAGCACTAGTGATACCACTATCGGCTCGAACTGCGATCGCAGAAAAGTAGTTCGGTCGGGTTATGGCTAAGAAAGGGACAGCCTGGGTTTTGGCGTTAATCACCACATATTCTGCTGGCCCGGTAAAGACAACATCCACTTGGTCAGACTGGAGCGCCACTGCCGCTGCTGCTCGGTCGGCCACCGGGAAGAACTCAACTGTACGTCCCAGCGTTGCTTCTAATTCGTCCCGGAATGCGCCATAGTCCCGCTGTAGCTCTTCTAGACCCTGCACGTCGGTTACGGCTAAGCGCAACGTTTTGGGCTGGCTAGCTGTGGAACCATCGCCAGAGTTACTTTGAGATTGTGTGGTTGAGGCCGTACAACCGGCTAGAAATAGGGCTGAATAAGCTAAAAAATTGCGTCGTTTCATTGTCTCTCCAAAAATTGACTCACTCTAAACCAGTCGCTGCCGCAGCTTGGCGGACACCGTGTCGATAATGGCCACCGTCACAATCAAAATGATCATGATGGCGCAGACTTCTTGATACTCAAACGCGCGAAAGCTTTGATATAGGGAAACACCGATGCCGCCTGCGCCAACAATCCCCAACACGGCAGCCGAGCGCACGTTGGATTCAAACCGATAGAGCGTGAATGAAGTCCACAACGGCACTACTTGGGGAATTACACCAAATAGGATTTCCTGGAGCTTGCTGGCTCCCGTGGCTCGAATGCCTTCCACTGGGCCAACTTCAATCGCTTCAATCGCTTCCGAGAACAGCTTGGCCAAGATACCTGCTGTGTGAACAAACAGCGCGAGCACGCCAGCAAAGGGGCCTAAACCCACAGCCACAACGAAGATCAGCGCAAACACCACTTCGTTAATGGCTCGCATCGCATCTAGCACCCGCCGCACCGGAAACACAATCCAGTTGGGGCAGATATTGCTCGATGCCAGCACCGACAGCGGAATCGCTGAAATCGCCGACAGCAGCGTCCCCCAAATGCCCATCGCCACTGTTTCCAACGTGTCCTGCAGGTACGATCGCCAGTTGGTGAAGTCGGGCGGAAAGTACTTGGTCACATACTCGGCCATTGTGCCGCTCCCTTGAACCAGTTCCCCAAAGCTTAGATCGCTCAATCGGCCTGCATAAATCAAAACTGCGATCGCAACTATCAAATATCCAATTCGCAGCGGTGTAACGATGGGTCGCTCTTGCGCCAGCATGTCACGGGCGGCAGGAGTGGCCACCAGTTCCTGAGACGGGGCAGACATGGGAGATTTAGTCATAGGAAAAATTGCAATAGAAAAACTGCGATCGCACTTTTAGCATTAACATCTACTCATACGAAGCCCAGTTAAAAACCGAAGGAATGCAAATCAAATAGCCTGTCAATCGTCCTATCCGTAGGGACACGGCAATGCCGTGTCCCTACCCCAACAATTTCACCTGATTAAGTTCGCGTCCCTAAGCATCAACAATTTGGGGAACTAAATTAGAGACTTACTGCAACGCGTCTAGCTGTTTGTTGAGTTCATCAAGCTGAGACTGCTTTGCTTCTGGGCTAAGGTTGGCATCGTTTTGCACCTCCATCATTTTTTGGCCGATATCCAGCTCACGAATAGTATTCCAATCCGTGTCGGTAGCAGGATCAAAGCCCTGCCAGCCCAGCGGTTCCAGCACAGCCGCGTCTTTGTAGTTATAGAAGAAGTTCTTGACCTGATCTTTCAAGCAATCCGGTAAATCCTTCCGATACGCCACTGGATCACTGGGAATAACAGGTGATGTCCAGATAATCTGAATATTCTCGAAAGCTTCAGGGTCGCCCTGCTCAATCTTCAGCAGGTTTTCGCTGTTGTTGGTAGCCACGTCAACCTGATTATTGGCAACGGCTTGGGCGGTTGCCTCGTGACTTCCAGCAAACAGTAGCTCTGAAAATGCTTCATTGGGATTGATACCATTTTTAGCAAACACATAGAAGCTGGGCACCAAGAAGCCAGATGTGGAGTTGGGATCGTTGAAGGCAAAGGTCAAGCTGTCTGTGTTATCAATCACGTATTTGTCGCCGTTGCCAGCTTCAACGTCGATATTTCCCAGGATTGGATTGTTTTTGTTGGTAATTAAGTGGGAGTAGTAACCCTTAGTGCCATCTGAATTAACGGTTTGAGCAAACGCCTCGGCATCCGAGCGATCTGCGGCTTCGATGTAAGATTTCCCGCCATACCAAGCAAGCTGAATTTTGCCAGCACCCATTGCTTCAATCACACCCGCGTAGTCAGTAGCGTAGAAACCGTTAATTGGGCGACCAATCTCAGCTTCCATTGCGTCTAGGAACGGCTCCCACTGAGTTTTGAGATTGTCCTGGGATTCAGTCGAAATAATACCAAAATCGATTTCAGCTAGCTCTGGCGCACAAGCTTCACCGGATGCATCGGCAGCATCACCAGTTGCCGTGGCACCATCCTGTTCAGGAGTACTGCTACAGCTAGCAATCAGGGCCGAACCTGCTAGGACTAAGAGAAAACGAGCAGACCATTTGGTCAAAGCAGTTGTCATCATGGCATGATCCTTGGGTAGTTAGGGCTATTAGGAAAATTGAGAGATAGGGAAGCTGGTTTTTAATTTCGAGTTTTGAGTTTCGAGTTAACTCAAAACTTGTATTTATATCCGTCACGCTAATCCACGGAACTATTACTCCTTATGGATTAGACCTGCGAGGCTGAAAAGATTTCGGCATGTCCGCTCAGGACGAGTTCTTCGGCTGCTGCGCCGTAGATGTGGTTGAGCTGCTGGTTATCGAGGTCGTCAATGTGACCGTCAAAGCGAACGATGCCGTCTCGCAGTGCGATCGCACGTTCAAAGTAGCGGCGTACCATCTGCACCTGATGCAGTGAGGTGATGATAGTGATGCCCTGTTCCTGGTTCAAATGGGTCAGTAGCTCCATCACCTTGCGGGCGGATTCTGGGTCAAGAGAAGCAATCGGCTCATCAGCCAGGATGATTTTGGCTCCCTGCATCAGACAACGTGCGATCGCAACTCGCTGCTGTTGTCCCCCAGAGAGTGCAGAAGCTCGCTTGTAGGCTTGGTTGAGAATACCAACTCGTTCGAGAGCAGATAAGGCACGCAGTTTTTCCGATTTGCTGAAGCCGCGAATTAGCGATCGCATCATCGAAACTTGGGATAGGTTGCCGATCAGCACATTTTCCAGCACAGTCAGACGATTGACCAGGTTAAACTGCTGAAAAATGAACCCCATCTGGCTGCGGAGCTGGCGGGCTTTGGAATGCAGCTTGCCGTCAATTTGCAGTGGGCTGCCGAAGATTTCGACAGTGCCCTGCTCCACCTGCTGTAAGGCGTTCAGATTCCGCAGCAGTGTGGACTTACCGGAGCCAGAAGCCCCTACCAGTGCCACCATTTCACCCGTATCAACCCGCAGGCTGACATCTTGGAGTGCAGGTTGTCCTCTAAAAAACTTGGATAGTCGCTGAACGCTAACAGCGGGGGCGGCAAAGGATGCCTCCAAAGTACTCTTTGTAGCTGGTTGCATGGCTTCTTATCTGCCCAATTACAGTACTGGCTGACAACCAATGAGCACTTCGCCAAACAGCTAGGTGTAGATGTCTAGACAAAAGCGACTCACGACGAGCCATGACTATCTTCAGGGAGGCAGTTTAAGATTCTCTGCGCAGCAGATTAAGTTTGTGTAGATATTCGTTTAAGGAGTTCTAAGGTGATGTTTTGCGATGATGGCTTACTGTGCATCGGGATTCAGCTCAATCATCTGCTGTGTCGTATATGTTCCAATGGGACTCCACAGAATATAGGGTAGCAGGAGCAGAGCCGCCAGTCCTGAGGTCGGCAGAACCGCCAGCGTAAGTAGCACGCCTAAAACGACGCCCAATCCGCCTAAAAGGGTGCCAACTTGCAGACTCCTCAGCCACAGCGTGGCGGGAATGTAAGCAACGGTGACGATTTCTACAAGCAAGTACAATGCCATCAGCAACCAGGTTTTCAGGCTACCGGGTTCTTTTTGCCAAACCAAAACGGCGGAGATGGCTCCACAGGTGAAAATCACTGTCCAAATGAAGGGAATGGCAGGTTCAAAGAATAACCAGTTGGGACGATCTAAGCGCTGGCCCCAGGACACATCGCGAGGCCGAATAACGGCACCTCCCAACACGACCACAAGGGTTATTCCTCCAATTACCAGCCAACTGTTGAACATGGCTTATCCCAAGGTTCACAGGGTTCATACGACTATCGGTCATTTTGGCAAACCAATGTTCTCTCTTCATCATCCCTTGGGCGCAAAGCTGCGATCGCACTTAAGCCTCGTTTTCCATGACTAGCTCCATGCGATCGCCCCGAAAGCGGGTGACACCGTATTCAATCACCACACCATCCTGATCGACGTTAATCGACTCTGACAGCAAAATGGGGCCATTAGCTGGCATTTTGAGCAGCCGCGCATCGCTCGATTGGGCCAGCCGCGCCGAGAGCCGAGTGCGGCGGCGAATATGGTCGCAGCCATATTCGTTATCCAACATGCTGGAGATGGAGCGATAGGTTTCACAATGCTTGGCCAATCCTGGAAATCGCTGACTGGGGAAATGGCTGCTAGAAATGCTGATTGGGATGTCATCAATTGAACTCAACCGCTCAAATAAAACGACGGGTGCGCCCACCTCAACCTCTAGCCGTTTTGACAGCTTGGCATCCGCATTAATTTCTACAATTCGTAGCACCTGCCAGGTTGGCGTCAGCGACTGCGCTTTCAGCGCCTGATTAAACCGCACTCGCTTGCCAATCGGCACTGCAATCGGGTCAGCCATGACGAATGTGCCTCGACCCCGCTCAACGCCAATGATTCCCTCTTGACGCAACACCTCCACGGCTCGCCGCAGCGTGTGGCGATTGACGCCGAATCGCTCGCTTAGCTCAATTTCCGTCGGCAGGCGATCGCCCACTTGAAACACGGATTCTTGAATATTGCGACGCAGTTCATCCGCAATTTGGAGATACAGAGGCAGGGCTTCTTGGTGCATTTTCAAATTAAGGCATTGCGTTCTATTTAATCATGCCCCATAATTTGTCTAGATGTCTATACATATTTAAGCTGTAGTTAATCCTGGGTTAAGTAATGGTGGACTCAGCACAGACACAATCACGCTCAAACTGGATGGCAACCCTGGCCAAAGCGCCGCTTTCGCTCCTAGAGGATCGCGTCGTTACGTTGGGAACTCTGCCGAAACATGACTTTTTGCGATCGCCCGAAATTGGTCTAGCAATGGTACGCGGGCGCGCCGAAGGGACAGGTCAGCCCTTCAACTTGGGCGAAATGACCATCACCCGCTGCGTCGTGCAGGTATTTCCTAATCCTGATGGTGAGCCGATTGCAGGTTTCGGCTACGTCGCAGGGCGATCGCAGCGCCATGCCGAACTAGCTGCCGTTTGTGATGCGCTACTCCAGCATCCCGACTGGCAACTGACAGTGCAGACCCAGGTGATTGAACCATTGCAGGTTGCGGCTCAAGAACAACGAGCCGCAGAAGCCGCAGAAGTCGAATCAACCCGCGTCAACTTCTTTACGCTGCTACGCGGAGAAAGCTAATTAACCATGCTGACTCAACTCCCCAGCTTCAAAGACCCCGTCCACGATGCCCAGCAAACCTTTCGGGCGCTGCTAGAGGCCTTGGCACGTCCTGGAATGGTGCAAACAACAGCGTCGCTGGCCCCGCCAGAGGGATTAGCCCCGAGCTGTGCGGCGGCTTGCCTGACCCTGCTGGATCTAGAAACGACGGTGTGGCTCCAGCCCGGACTACCCGATGCTGCGCGATCGTGGCTGCTGTTCCACACGGGCTGCCGCTTTACATCCCATCCTCAAACAGCCGATTTTGCTGTGATTTGGGATATTAACACACTGCCCAACCTAGAGGATTTCAACTGGGGTACAGCGGAATATCCAGAAGCATCTACGTCTCTGCTGATCCAGCTTGCAGCTTTACAGACTGGAAGTCCCGTCACGTTGCAAGGGCCAGGGATTTCGGATGTTATCACGATTCACACGCCTTTGCCAGTCAGCTTTTGGCAACAGTGGCAGGAAATGACCGCAGACTATCCGCTGGGACTAGACAGCTGGTGCTTTGCCGGAAATCAGGTGCTCGGCTTGCCGCGTACTGCTCGTCTGATCAGCAATCAGGGGGATGAGCTGTGAATCTAGTCATTCGCTTAGCCACCGTTGATGATTTGCCTACAGTGCTGCGGCTGTATCACCAATCCGGTTTGGATCACGACTCTAGCTTGGCGCTAGCTGATGCTGAACAGTGGTTTCAGCGGATTCAGCAGTATCCCAACTATAAGCTATGGGTTGCACAGCTAGACGATCAGGCCGTCGGCACATTTACGTTGCTAATTATGGACAATTTGGTTCACCAGTGCAGTCCCTCCGGCATTGTGGAAGGCGTTGCCGTTGATCCACAGTTTCAAGGTCAGGGAATCGGTAAGCAAATGATGCAATATGCGATCGCACTTTGTCGGGCGGCAGGTTGCTACAAGCTCAGCTTGTCCACCAATCTGAAGCGCGAGAAGGCCCATGCATTCTATGAGTCGCTTGGCTTTCAGAAGCATGGCTACAGTTTTTTAGTTGATACGAAGTCTGGTTGAAAACCCATATTTTTGTAAAACGCTTGCTGCGCAAGCGTTTTACAAAAACAAAATTGGGTTCTTATACATTAAGCTACAGGTTGAATTCCAGAGAATCCCATGCCCTACGTTGCAGTTAAAGGTGGTGAACAGGCCATCCAAAACGCCGAAGCCTTACTCAAAGCTAAACGGCGCGGTGATCCGGCAGTGCCAGAGCTGTCCCTAGAGCAAGTCCAGCAGCAGATGCAGCTCGCTGTCAATCGGGTGATGGCTGAGGGCAGCCTATATGATCCAGATTTGGCTGCCTTAGCTATCAAACAATCTTGGGGTGACTTAGTTGAGGCAGCTTTCCTCCTGCGCGCTTATCGGACGACCCTGCCCCGGCTCTACTACAGTGAGCCAATTGACACCAACCACATGCATCTCCAGCGCCGCATCTCCGCCATCTTCAAAGACACCCCCGGTGGTCAAAAGCTCGGTGCCACCTTCGATTACATCCATCGGCTACTCGACTTCAAACTCGCCGCCGAAACTAACCAGTTCACATCTCCATCCACAAAACCAGCCGATCCAACTAAAGCTACCCCCCGCGTCCTCAACACCCTAGCCCAAGAAGGTTTAATCAACTCAGCAAATACTCCCGCAGGTAGCAACGAAACAAGTCCTCTCCCCCTCTCCCCCCTCACTCCTCACTCCTCACTCCTCACTCCTCACCTGAAAATCCCTTCGATATCACTCGCCAATCCCTCACCACCCCCACCAGCCGCGACGCTCGCTTACAAAACCTTGCCCGCGCCGATGAAGGCTTTCTGCTCTCAATGGCCTACTCCACCCAGCGCGGCTACGGCAAAAATCACCCCTTTGCGGGCGAAATTCGCGTTGGCGATGTAGAAGTCGTGATCTGTCCCGAAGAACTAGGATTTGAAGTTGCGATCGCAGATATTACGGTCACTGAAGTGCAGATGGTCAACCAGTTCAAAGGCAGCAAACAGATTCCGCCCCAGTTCACCCAGGGCTACGGTCTAACGTTTGGCTACAACGAACGCAAAGCAATGGCAATGGCGCTGGTTGATCGGGCACTGCAAGCCAAGGATTTAGGCGAATCCATCGACGGGCCAGCCCAAAATGAAGAATTTGTCCTGTTCCATTCCGACAACATCGAAGCACAAGGCTTTGTTCAACACCTGAAACTGCCGCACTATATTGATTTCCAAGCCGAGCTTAACCTAATCCGAAAATTACGCCGTCAGTACAAACAGCCTCAAACCAATCAGGAAAACGGCGAATCCAGCTTGCTTGAAATATCATCTCCCCCAACTCCATCCGAGGTGTCATCATGAACATCCTTTTTGTCTGTTCCGGCAATATCTGTCGCAGCCCGCTTGCAGAAGCCTTGCTGCGCCACAAAATCTCTTGTTTGATCACCTCCCCAGCATCCACATCAAGCCCAGATATTCAGGTTAAATCCGCCGGAACCTCGGCCTATCCAGGACAACCTATGTCATTTGCGATGGAAACCATCCTGCAAGAGCGCGGAATTGACAGCACGCATGCATCTCAGCGACTCGATTGGCAGTTATTAGACTGGGCCGATTTAATTCTGACTATGACTCGTGCTCAAAAATTACTGTTGCGATCGCAACTTCCACAACTCTCAGTCGAACTCGCGACCCTCAATGAATATGCTGGCAACACTGCCCAGCCCGACATTGAAGACCCTTACGGTAGCAACCTCGACAGCTATCGCCACTGCGCCCACCAAATCGAAACCGCCTGCGATCACCTTCTTACTAAGCTCCAAACCCTCCCCCAACACAACTAAGCAACCACCCAAAAACCTATGACCCTATCCTCCCATCCCCCTATCTCCCCATCTCCTCCTGAACCTGGCTTCAACTTCGCCTACCTCGATGAGCAAACTAAACGCTCTATCCGCCGCGCCATCCTCAAGGCTGTTGCCATCCCTGGTCATCAAATTCCTTTTAGCTCTCGCGAAATGCCCATGTCCTATGGCTGGGGCACAGGTGGCATTCAGGTAACAGCCTCGGTAATTGGCCAAACTGATACCTTGAAGGTGATTGATCAAGGCGCTGACGATACGACCAACGCTGTAAATATTCGCCGTTTCTTCCGCAAAGTTTGCGGCGTGAAGACAACGGAGCGAACCAACGAAGCAACGCTAATTCAAACCCGCCACCGCATTCCTGAAACGCCTCTCCAGGAGGGACAAATCATGGTCTATCAAGTCCCCATGCCAGAGCCACTGTATTTTATTGAACCCTCGCGCACCGAAGCCAATAAAATGCACGCCTTGGAAGAATATGGATCCATGTATGTGCGGCTGTATGAGGACATTACCCGCTTTGGTCACATTGCGATGGCCTATGACTATCCGGTCATGGTCAACGATCGCTACTTGATGAAGCCTAGCCCCATTCCTCGATTTGACAATCCCAAGCTGCACATGAATCCTGCTCTACAGCTATTTGGTGCAGGTCGCGAAAAACGGATTTACGCCCTACCTCCCTACACCAAAGTGAAAAGCCTCGATTTTGCAGACCATCCTTTCAGCATTGAAGCCTGGGAGCAGCCCTGCGAGTTTTGTGGAGCGACTGATACGTATCTAGATGAAGTAGTCATTGATGACCAAGGCAGCCGCATGTGGATTTGCTCGGATACGGACTACTGCAATCAGCTACAACAAAAAGAGTTAATAAAGGAGCAGAAATAAGCGGAGGCATGAAAAATAATCATACTTTAAGATATAGTGCAATACCCCTGAACAGTAAGTCGAATCAAGATGAATTCAGCAAAAATAGAAAATATAGCAAAAAGAATATTAAATAATAAGTTGAATTTGGCGACTCTAAATAGAGAAAAATACACAGAACATCAGAAATTGTTACTTGAATTAGATAAAGAGTGGGGGGATAAATTTTCTCGTAAGAAGATCGACGTAGCTCTGAGGCAAATATACGAAACAGCCATACCTGGAAATATTGAAAGCATCAAAGAAGCTATTTTCCAAGAAAACGAAAATTATAGCAAGTACAATATCGAGCAAACTGTATACCTTCCAGTTGAAGGAATTCAATTTTATGATGAACAAAAAGAGATGCCTATTTCAATAGGCAAAGTGACATTCTTGGCTATTACCAAGAACAGACTCGAAGAAATATTTCAGAAGAAAAAATCAATTATTGAGTCCACAAAAAATTCAGACCAGGATAAACATTCTTATATTAAGAAGAATGAAATACCCCGCCGCAAGCGGACGGGGTATCAGAATCAAAAAAGAGCAAGTTGATTATCCCGATGCAATTTGAGGTAATCTTTGCCTTGGGCTTGAACATATTTGGCGATCATTCCTTCATCCCCGTGGCGGCCTACTGTACTCGCAAAATATCCATCACTCCAAAACTCGCCTCCCCAAAGTTTCTGCTTCACTTGAGGGCATCGTTTGAAGACTTCTCGTGCAGTTAAACTTTTCAGCATCGTTACCAGTTTGGTCACACTATAGGTCGGCACGGACTGCACTAGAAAATGGACATGGTCTTTGTCCACTCCAATTTCGACAAACTTCACCTCGTAGCGTTTCTCGATTTCGAGGCAGACCTCTCGCAGAACCGCATCTACTTGCTCATCAAACACAACCCGTCGATACTTTGCTGGAAACACTAAGTGGTATAGCAAAACTGTTACGTTATGACTCTTGTGGATGTACTCACTCATTCTTAGATCTTACGCCGCAGAGCGGCGGGGAATGGACCCCAAGAGATTCAAGAGGAGCTGAAAGAGGAATTTCTTGAAAAAACCTGTGCTGTATATCAAGTTATAGCTGAACCGAGAAAAGCACAAGAATTAGCGATTATTGAAATCAACAAATCCTTGGAAATATTACGTTACTCGATTGTTGCTTTTCCTGATCTTTATACAGGAAGCTTAAAAGTTGAATTAGCTATTTCGGGAGGCACTAAGCGTGGCTTAAGAAATAGTTTGATACTATCATCTTCTGGATCATGGAAAAACCGAGAAAGGTTAAATAGACCTTTCGAAATCACCTCTAATACTACAGAAAGGCTGCAAGAAATAGGAGTTTTTGATTTATCAAATATTTTGTCTAAACGAGATGATAGAAGAAATCAATTCGAGAAAATTATACTTAGATTTTTACACTGGATATCTGAGTCGTATCTTCAAATTGAATTAGAGAATCAGATCCTTTGCTTAATAATTGCTTTGGAGACTTTGTTTGGCTCTGGGAAAGCGGTCGGCTTTGGAGTCGCAATCATTTTAGAAGAAGAATTGGCCAAGAGAAAAGATTTGAAGGAAAGGATAGAAAAGCTCTGTAAATCTAGAAATGATACGGTTCACGGAAGCACAAATACTGATGTTACTGAGGGAAGCGTTTGGTTCTTAAGAAGAAAAACGATGGAATTAATGATAAAAATGCTCGACTTCTTGAAAAATAAAGAGTTTAAGACAAAGAACGACCTGAAAAATTTCATAGAGGAAAAACAGTTATCCTAATCGTAAAGCTATGAAACCCTTACTTACTATTAACAACCTCAGCAAAACCTACAACGCCATCCAAGCTTGCGATCGCATTTCCTTTGATCTGTATCCTGGCCAAGTACTGGGTATCATCGGCGAATCCGGTTCCGGCAAAAGTACGTTATTAAATGCGATCGCAGGTCAAATTCCGGTTGACGCAGGCGAAATTACCTATTGCGATCGCAGCGGACATCTGATCAATCTGCGGACTCTGCCAGAAGCGCGTCGCCGCAAGTTAATGAAAACCGAGTGGGGCTTTGTGCAGCAAAATCCTCGCGATGGCTTGCGAATGACTGTCACCGCTGGGGCCAACATTGGTGAGCGGTTGCTCGATGTGGGAGAGCGCCACTACGGCAACATTCGCGCTGAGGCAATGCAGTGGCTGAGCCAGGTCGAAATTCCCGATGCTCGTATGGATGACCTGCCCAGCACCTTTTCCGGTGGAATGCAGCAGCGGCTTCAGCTTGCTCGCATCTTGGTGACTCGGCCCAGTTTAGTTCTAATGGATGAACCAACAGGAGGACTAGACGTATCGGTGCAAGCCCGGTTGCTGGACTTGATGCGATCGCTAGTGCGGACTCTCCATCTCAGCGTCATCCTCGTCACTCACGATATCGGCGTAGTCAGGCTTTTAGCCCATCGGCTGATGGTGATGCAAAACGGCCAGGTTGTTGAAGCGGGTTTAACCGATCAGGTGCTAGATGACCCTCATCATCCCTACACACAGCAGCTAGTCAGCGCCACGCTGGTGCCATAAGCGAAAGTGAACGAGCGTGCAGTGAAAGTAAAAGCGAAAGTGCGATCGCACCTATCTTGACCACCAACGTCATAAACAACGTCATAAACAATGAACCATGACCCATTCAACCTTATCGAATAATTCGCACACCCCAACTCAGCCATCTACTCAGGCCATGCTCAACGCAGAGCATGTTTGTAAGAGTTTTGTTTTGCATAATCAGGGTGGTGTCCGTATCCCTGTCCTAGAAAATGTTTCCTTGACTATTCAGGCGGGAGAATGTGTCGCACTGCAAGGGCCATCTGGATCGGGTAAATCGACCTTTATGCGATCGCTGTATGCCAATTACCGCGTCGATAGTGGCTCCATTTGGGTTAAACACCAAGGCGAATGGGTTGATTTGCCTCAGCTCCAGCCGCATCAGCTACTGGAAGTCCGGCAACATACGATTGGCTACGTCAGTCAGTTTCTGCGAGTCATTCCACGTGTCCCTGCATTAGAAGTTGCTGCCGAGCCGCTGATGGATTTGGGGGTTGAACCGGATATTGCTTATGACAAAATTCGCGGCTTATTTGCCCAGTTGAATCTGCCAGAACGGCTATGGCATTTATCACCCACAACATTTTCAGGCGGCGAAAAGCAGCGGGTGAACATCGCCCGTGCCTTTTCCGTTAATTATCCAATTTTGCTTTTAGATGAACCCACTTCTGCCTTAGATGCCGCAAATCGGGAAGTTGTGATGCAGCTCATTGAACAACGCAAAGCTCAAGGCTGCGCAATGGTTGGCATTTTTCACGACGACGAAGTAAGAAATCGGGTCTGTAACCGGGTCTTAACCTTTAGATGAAATAGTGAACTACTAGAGCTAATCTTCCCTAATCATGACCGAAACCATCTACACGAACTATCGCTTACAGCTACCGCATGAAGAGGTTCTCGGTACGCTAGTTGTACGAGACGGCAGGATTGCAGATATCCAGCCTGGTGCTGTTTCCCAAGGGCAAAATGGCGAGGGAGATTATCTGTTACCAGGCTTAGTTGAGTTGCATACCGACAACTTTGAACAGCGGTTATCACCTCGACCCAAAGTTCGTTGGCCTATGGACATCGCAGCGGTTTACCACGATCGCGATTTGGCAGCGGCTGGTATTACAACAGTCTGTGATGCGATCGCAGTTGGAGATATTACGCCAACATCCATGCGGATGACCCAGTTTGGCCCCATGATCGACACAATTCATCAAGGACAAGCGGAAGGCCGATTTGCGGTTGATCATCGGCTACATCTCCGCTGCGAACTGGGGTATGAGCAAGTGCATGACGTGGCAGCAACCTATGCTGATCATCCGCTACTGTCGCTGATTTCGCTGATGGATCACACCCCTGGCCAGCGGCAGTTTGCCCAGGTAGACAAGTACAAAGAGTATTACCAGGGCAAGCACGGCGTAGGAGCCGACGAGATGGACGACTTTATCAAGGCGCGAATTGCAGCCCAGCAGCGCCATGCCGACGAGAATCGCCGCAAGCTAGTGGCTTTAACGCAGGAGCATGAGATCTGTTTAGCAAGTCACGATGATGCCACGCCGGAGCATGTGCAGGAATCCCTACAGGACGGAGCCGAAATTGCAGAGTTTCCCACCACGCTGGATGCCGCCAAGGAAGCGCATTCACACGGTTTACAAGTGCTGATGGGAGCACCCAACCTAATTCTTGGAAAGTCTCACTCTGGCAACGTTTCAGCGATGGAGCTAGTTGAATATAATCTAGTCGACATCATCTCTTCTGATTACGTTCCCCAAAGCTTAGTGCAGGCCATGTTCCTGATTGCCCAACGACAGCAAAAGCCCCTACACGAAGCGATGCAGCTCTTTACCTTAAACCCCGCTAAAGCCATCGGCCTCGACTGCGATCGCGGTAGTCTCGAAGTTGGCAAACGCGCCGATTTTATCACCATCCACCACGATGGCGCTGTCCCCCGCCTCACCTCCGTTAGACGCCAAGGCCAACGAATTGCTTAAACGGATCACAAGACATGAAACAACCGACATCCCCTACCAAACTCGCACTCCAAGGCGCAGCCGTACTGACTCCTGACGGATGGCTAGAAGCGGCAACGGTGCTCATTGAGGACGGCAGATTTGTAGCCGTAGATCAAACGCTGAAGCCCAGCGGTTACATCGGCGTTGATGTGACGGGTTTGCAGTTGCTACCCGGTATCGTGGATATTCATGGTGATGCCTTTGAGCGGATGATCTGCCCACGTCCCGGTGTAAATTTACCCCTAGATATGGCGCTAGTTGAGAACGATCAAGCCTTGCTGGGAGCGGGGATTACGACCTTCTTCTACTCCATTACTGACTCGTTTGAACCCGGTTTACGCAGTCGAGAGATGGCACGTCAACTGATTAGACGTATTACATCACCAGACAGCGATTTAAGAGTCGATAGCCGCGTTCATATTCGTCATGAACAGGCTAATACGGCGGATTACGACGAATTGTGCGACTGGCTCGAAACCCGTAAAGTCACCCTGCTCTCGCTCAACAACCATCTGCCACCCTCACTCGATCACGAGACACTACAGCGCTACACCAAGGGATTACGCCAGCGGCTGAAGATGACTGAAGCCGATATCCGTTCCCTAATCGAATCCGCCTATCCTCGCCAGGAAGAGGGTTTAGCCCAGTTTGAAGATTTAGTTCAGCGCTGTCACCAACTCGGCATTCCCGTTGCGTCCCATGATGATGAAACCGAAGCCGATGTTGCCAAGAGCCAAGAACGTGGCGTTGCGATCGCAGAATTTCCTGCCTCAGTTGCACTAGCTGAACAATCCCGCTCCTACGGTGCAGCAGTACTCATGGGCGCGCCGAATCTCGTGCGGGGTGGTTCCCACGTCGGCTACATGAGCGTCGCTGAAGCAGCCCAGGCGCAAGTGCTTGACTGCCTTTGCTCCGATTATCACTACCCCTCTCTCTTCCACGCTCCTTTCTTGCTAGCTGAAAAAGGACTGATGCCCTTTGAACAAGCCTGGAAATGCGTCTCCGAATATCCCGCCCAAGCCGCTAAAATCTGCGATCGCACCAGTCATCTTTCATCCGGCGGCAAAGGCAAAATCGCCCCCGGCTACGACGCTGACTTTCTCTTGCTCACCCCCCAAAATCCCCTACCCAACGCCATCCGCTCCGTCTACATCAACGGCCAAGAAGCCAGCCGCTACAGCCAACCCTAAACACCACCTCTTCCATTAACTACCAACTTATCTCCACCACCACCTCCTCCTCACTATTCACCATCAACTCAATCACCAACCATCAACCCAATACCCAATACCTAACACCCAGTACCTCCCCTCACCCCCTTACCCTCTCACTCCTCACTCCTCACCTCTTATGACCACCCTCTCCTCCATCCTCAACCTCTACCACCAGCGCGGCCAATCCCAATACGGCGGCGAAGCTGTAAGCCAGCTCGAACATGCACTTCAGTGCGCCGCCTTGGCAGAACAAACAGGTGCATCACCGGAACTGATTACCGCTTGTCTCTTGCACGATCTGGGCCATCTCGTGCATCACTTGGGTGAAGATGTTGCGGTTCGAGGCATTGACGATCGCCACGAATACTGCGCCATACCAGTCCTGGAAACCTGCTTCCCGTCTGCGGTTACTACCCCCATCAAGCTACATGTTGCCGCCAAACGGTATCTGTGTGCCGTAGATGAAAGCTACTGGGATTCTCTCTCGCCAGCCTCAAAGCGGAGTCTTGAACTTCAGGGCGGCGTTTTTTCAGAGGCTGAAGCCATCGCCTTTATTCAACAATCCTATGCTCAAGATGCTGTACACCTGCGCCGCTGGGACGATTTAGCTAAGCAGCCAAAGCTAAAAACACCTGATCTGGAGCATTTTCTACCCTTTGTGCAGACAGCTTGTGTAGATTGAGAGAAAACAAAGCCACAAAAGCTCACTCATTCGCAATTTTAGTTTGCAGAGCTTTAATAAACAGGTCGCCTTGATTGAAGGCAGCAATTTGGATGACCATCAGATCACCATTTACAGATTCGACTTGAATAATATTGCCGCCGATGCCGTCGCTTTCCGTATCGATAGATTTGATATCGGCCAGGGCCATTTCTGTATTGCGATCGCTTTTGTGATAGATCAGGCGAGAATCCGTTAAAATTGCAGCTTCAGAGCCATTCAAAGATATCGTGGCATCATAATAGGCAATCACTTTTTCGTTGTCTGTCAGTAAATTCTGATCGTCGATGTACTCTAAGGCATAATCTTCCATGTTGTTCGCCAATCGTACACCGCCCTCTGGCCCCATTGAGAAATAAACAATTGCCCCAGTAAACAACAGAACGATTAGTCCCAAGGGAATCCCGCAACCCAAGCCGAGCGCTAACCCCAGCTTATTTGTTTTCTTACTGTTATTGTCCTGTTCACTCATAACAATACCGGCTCTACACTGAGCCTCATTAAGTTGCTGTCTCAAGAATTCCCTCTGAACACAGCAAAAGTATCGTTATGGTGAGTCTGAATAATACCAGTTAACGTAGAAAACTGCTTATCAGCCAGAAAAGGAAGCAGGTAAAGGCCGCAGCAGAACTATTGGGGTCAATGGCAAACGCAGCGCCTTGAGGAGTGAGCAAGTTGCCCACCTGTAGGCCAGCGACAATTCCAATGATCAGACCGACCACCGTTAGCAACACCGCGCGGACAAAGCGCTTCTCTTTGCGATTAAGAAAATAGATATTAAAGCCAGCACTGAGTGCAAGGGCAAAAGACGTGTAGTAGAAGCCCAGCAATCCCAAGCAGAGAAAGGCCAGAGCAGGCCATAGAATTTCTTCCCGGCTGGGATTATCCAAAAAGCCCTGCAACCAGTTGGGCGGGTTATCTGGGATGACTGAGGCAATTTTTGCTGGGGCTGACTGGGTAGTGGACTCTTCCGGAAACCGAATCCGATCGGGTACCTTAATCTTGCCCTCTTGGCGAAGCCGCAACCGCTCCATCAAGATAGCATCGTAGGCAGCTTCAATTGTTTCGACCTGCTTAAGGTCGCTTTCGTGTTGTTGAGTCAGTCGATTCCGTGCCTCTTGAATCTCATCAAATGATGCGGCCTCTGTGATTCCCAACGTATCGTAAGGATTTTGCTCGCTCATTCAAAACCTCCAAGCATTTGCTGCCAGCAGCCCTCGTTTATCATCAAGTGTAACTAGCGAAGCTCAGAATCGAAAACTAAAATCCGTGAAAACTTACGAGGATTCACACTTGAGACTGATAAGTTTAAGCTGAGACGGATTACGATGATACTCCCATTCCACAGCTTACAAACCGCAGCTTGTCAAATCAAACTTCGTGAAACTGAAATCTGAAGTCCATAATTTTGCCGCCGCATCATGCTAGCACAGTAATCTCTTCAAAATCTGATGCTCGATGTGAGCGATCGGCAATCTGACTTTATAGAGATCTACAATTTTTTATGAAATGTATGCAAGGTACGTCTTTCACATAAAGGTGCGTCTTTCACATAGAATAAAGTTGGGCTTGACTGTCGGATTTAATATTTTGATGCTGAATTGGCTGGCTTCAACCTTGATGTTCGACCTCAATCGGTTGCTAGCTAAGCTATATTCAAGCTTTATCCGCTCATTTCACAGAATTTTCTTAAAAGTGGGTGGGTAATTCTTCTGAACTGGTTTATAACAGGGTTAGCTTTGCTATAAATAGCCTAGCGGTATAATTAGGTGCTTCATTTTTAACTTTGCCCACTGTTCATGCAATCAGTCACGAAAAGTTATGGCTACGGCTCCCGCCAAAATACTAGTTGTTGATGATGATCCTGCGATTCGGAATTTAATCCATCGCTTTCTTGCAAAGCAGGGATATGAGATGGAATCCGCAGAAGATGGTAAAAGCGCACTTGCTGTGTTCGAGGATTTCAATCCTGACTTGGTTGTTTTGGACGTTAACTTACCTGATGCAACCGGATACAGTCTCTGTGAAGAGATGCAGGGACGCACGGGCGTATTTGTTCTCATGTTGACGAGCCGTGCCGACGAGGCGGATAAGATTCGCGGTTTTGCGCAGGGAGCCGATGACTACATCACCAAGCCGTTTAGCCTTAGCGAACTAGAGGTAAGAGTAGGTGCTATTCTTAAGCGGCAGCGACCCGTCACTACAGCGGAACAGCAGCGGCTTCAGTTTGAACAGTTGGTCATTGATCCGGTTCGCCGAGAAGTCACTTTGGCCGAAGAGCCCGTCCTGTTAACGGCACTAGAGTTTGATTTACTTCACTTTCTTGCCAGCCACCCCGGTCGCGTTTGGCGGCGAGCCGAGTTGATTCAAAAAGTTTGGGACTACGAATATGTGGGCGATCAGCGTGTGGTAGATGTCCACATTGGTCAAATTCGGAAAAAGATTGAGCGCAGTACAGAACAGCCTGCACTTATTCAAACGGTGCGGGGTGTTGGCTATAAGTTTGAGCCGCCGGAACTAGATGACGAAAATAGCTAGTCAGATATGCTAGCCAATGGAGTGTGAAAGGCTTGTGCCGCAAGCCTTTCACACTCCATTGTTTGTTGACGGACGCGGTTTATGATTGGGCATTCCGGTGTTGCCAAGCTAAGTCCAGCAGTTTAATCCAGCGGCGCTGCACCTGTTTAGGCGTACAGCGTAGAATTTTGGCGATTTCAGTGTCAGTGGGAGTGGCTCGATCCGCCGATTGAGACTGAACTGCTTTTAACTCCAGCAGTCGCTGTTGGAAGGCTGTCAGCGATGCCGTGAAGGTTTGCCAGTCTGATTCCGATAGGCCAAGATTTTGATCAACATCTGCGCCGATCCACTGGTGAACGAGCTGCCACTGGTGCGATCGCGAAAACTTCTCGACATGATACTTAAACCGCTGCTGCAGGTAGTCGCGTTCACGAGCTGTTAAACCGAGAATTTCGTCAATTTCAGCGGCTGCAAAGTCCTGGAGCTTCAGGACGAAGTAGTCAATGCAGTCGGTTTGATCTTGATCCTGTAAATATCGAATCAGTTCTTGAATAACGCGATCGCGCAGTACCTGCTCGGTTGGATCAACGGCATCGGAAACCATTTGCTCCCGAATTTGGTTGATCACCTGAGAACGACCATGTCCCTGAGCATCATCTTCACGGGCAGATTCGACAGCCAGTTCCAGATCGACGCTGGCTTCCTCCGGTTGGCGATTGGCAAAATTTTGCGCCCGCAGAATGATTAACTGCTGATTGCGGCGTCCGGGTAGCGTAATTTTACGCTTGGCATAGTGCTCACAAAAGGCCATGTATTCGGCCAGCTCCAACCGAGAACGCGGTGTGTAGTCGGCTGGCAGATGATATTCACGGCGGAAGGCTTTGAGCGCCTCAATGTAAAACCCTTGTAGGAAGTCATCCAGCAGCACGCAGCGACCCTGAAAGCCCAAGCGAGATCGCGTAGGTGCCACATAGCGATACACAATAGAACTGAGATAGCTGTGCAGTTCAACCCGTCCCTGCTGGGAGCCGAGCCGATAGTAGTCTAGGCACTTCTTGATGCGATGTCGAGCTAGCGTGATTTGCCAAGCAAACGGATCTTGAGAGCGCTGGATGCGATCGCTTTTTTGACAAATTCGCTCGACTTCGGTGGCAATCCGATGGGCCACGGCGAGGCGAGGCGGAGATAGAGGCTTGATTGGAGGTGAGGCCGCTGATTGCTCGGTGGACTTCACCGCAGAGAGGTTAATTTGGTGAATTTGCTGGGCCAATTCATCCTGAATAAACTGAAGCAGCCTGGAATTAGGAGGAGTAGACTGAACACAGTCAGAGATTTCCTCAGTAGGAGCAGGATCGCGATCGCAAATGTGGGTGCGGGTAGCAGAACAAGTAGGCTGGATATTCATGGCAAACTCTTTGGTGATGCACACGGTCAAACAGGCCAGTTGACCCGTTTCCCGAACGTTCTGTACCGACTGTAGGGAAATCCACCCCCGATCTTGATCAACCCTGTGTCACTATTCCAACCCAACTGTCACATCGGCGTCGTCCAGTTTTCTACGGAGACGGAGTGCTGTCGATGAAGAATCGCGATAGCGTTCACTGCTAAAGGGTTTGAGCCTAATCAGAGGGGGCAGGTTGAGGCTGCGATCGCGGATTTTGATTCCGTAAAGTCTAGGACAGTCTTTTAACTGGTTTGCAAAGACTCCGCTCCCCATTCCAACGCAGCCCTCCAACCTAATCCTTGACGGATAATTTGTGGCTGCATGGTGGTCAAGTCCACTACTGTAGACACTTTGGTCGTCAGCGTTGATGAACCATTGTCTACGATGATGTCAACTAAACTATCCAGTTGATCGAATAGGGCAGCCGGAGACTTTTTACTAATCTCAAAATTGTCTAAATCCGGAAATCCAGCAGATAGGGCAGATGTGGAAATGACCGGATTACCCAACGCGTCAAGCAGCGACTGACAAATCGAATTATCCGGTACGCGGATACCCGTTGTGCGTCGCTTGGGGCTCATGACGAGCCGGGGGACTTCTTTCGTCGCGGGCAATAAAAACGTGTAGGGGCCAGGGATTAAGCGCTTGACAAGACGGTAAGCTGGATCGCTGACCACGGCAAAATCGGCAATGTTCGAGAGGGATGAGCACAAAAACGTCAACGGTTTATCGTTTGACATTTGCTTAATCCAGCGAACCCGCTTGACTGCCGTTTTAGAATTAAGATCACAACCAATGGCATACACTGTATCCGTTGGATACAGCATAATTGCACCATCTCGCAATGCTGCTTTTATCTCCTCTATTCGGCGATATTGTGGCGTATCCGGATGAATTTCGTAAATGGTAGCCATGAGTCCCCCTCACTATCGTTATCAGAATTAGCCCGCCGGTGCAGCTCGTCATTGTGGCGTATTAGCCGCGCTGCTAAAGATTGTGCTAATCCCGTTTTCAACTCTCCACCTTCCTATAGTGTGACATCCTAGAACCAAGGATGACTGGTTTTTTATGAAGAAAATTGCCTATTTAGACTGTCCATCGGGTTTGGCCGGAGACATGTGCTTGGGAGCACTCGTTCATGCCGGAGTCCCGTTCGACTATCTCAGCCAGCAGCTCAAACAACTCGGACTAAACGACGAGTATGAGCTGATGCTGGAAACCGTTCATCACAATGGGTTGGTTGCCACCAAAGTCAAGGTCAAGTTGCTACAGGCAGAGCAGCCGTTTGAGCTGTATGAGTCGGTGGGGTTTGGAGAGGGGAAAGTTGAGGGAGTTGATAGGAAAGGCGTTGATGGTGGATTAGTTAACAGTAAAGGCTCTGATGGTGAGCAGGGTGAGCATGATCGCTCGCATGATCAGGCTCGTAGACAGGTTCATGATTCTGGGAATGGTAGTGACTCGGCTGCGATCGCACCCCCACATCCCCACTCCCACTCACACCCTCATCCACACAATCATGCCCACGGACATCCATCCACCCACTCCCCCACTCCCTCACTCCCCCACTCCCCCACTCCCTCACTCCTCACTCCTCACTCTCACCCCCATACCCGCCACCTGCCCGAAATCGAACACCTCATCCAATCCGCCCAACTGCCACCTCGCGCCACTGCTTGGAGCTTAGCCGTTTTTCGTAAGCTGGCTGAAGCCGAAGCCGCTGTTCATGGGGTTACACCTGATCAAGTCCACTTTCACGAAGTCGGCGCAACCGATGCCATAGTCGATATTGTCGGCACCTGCCTGGGCCTTGACTGGCTCGGTATTGACGAGCTGTACTGCTCTCCCCTGCCCACAGGAGGCGGCACTGTCCGGGCAGCTCACGGCATTCTACCTGTCCCCACACCGGCTGTTCTAAAGCTCTATGAGCTTAGACAAATTCCCATCTACAGCAACGGTATCCAGCGCGAACTGGTCACACCCACTGGAGCTGCCATTGTCACTGCGATCGCAACTCACTTCGGCGATCCACCCCCCATGACCCTGCAAAAAATCGGCCTCGGCGCAGGTACCCGCACTCTCCCCATTCCCAATATGGTTCGCCTCTGGCTCGGCATCATCCCTAATACCCCTACCGTTACCGCTAAAAATACCCACACCACTCTCCACACCCACCCCATCCACTCATCCACCCATCCACCCACTCACCCATCTACTCCTCTCTCCCCCTCTCCTTCTCTCCCCTCCCCCCATCAACCATCAATCACCCACTCCCCATCTCCCTCATCTACCCATCCACCCACTCACCCATCTACTCCTCCCTCCTCACTCTTCACTCCTCACCCTTCCCCCACCGACACCATCACTCTCCTCCAAACCCAACTCGACGACCTCAATCCCCAAGCCATTGGCTACATTTACGGCAAGCTATTCCAAATCGGAGCCCTAGACGTGTTCACCCAGGCGATCGGCATGAAAAAATCCCGCCCTGGCATCTTGCTTTCTGTGATTTGCCCACCGAATCACGTGCAAGCCTGTGAACAGGTGATCTTCGCTGAAACGACGACGCTCGGCATTCGCCGAACCACCCAGCAGCGCACCATACTCCATCGCTTTTGGCAAACGGTCGAGACTGATTATGGTACGGTACGGGTAAAAATGGCCCAGCGGCAACCCGGTAGTCCAATTCTCAATCTCCAGCCAGAATATGAAGACTGCGCTGCGATCGCACATCAACACCAAATCCCCTGGCAACAAGTCCACCAAGCCGCCCTCACCGCCGCTCTCCAACTCAACCCACAGCCTTAGACCCAATACCTAGGATCGCGAACCCAACACCTAACACCCTCCTACCCATCTGGTAGAGTCAAGGGCTGGTATTACCCAGCGTCCCTCCCTGTTATAGCGGTTCTAGATAAGAACGAGAGAGGAGAGTGCCTCAGGATGAGGCACTCTCCTCTCTCGTTCTCTCACTCTTAACTGGAATCACTATAGATTCGGACGTGCGAGTTCCCCGCATCCGGCTCCCGATCATCTAGACCTTAACCCTGCACATGTGAATGAGATCGGGACATGGTTCAAGAACAGCGAGTAGAGTGTTCCTTCTCTTTCAGCCGATCCGGTTGACATTTCTTGGAATTGAGCTGGCTTGCAGTTTACAGCACACGCCCCGAGGCAGATCGCTTTAGAAAGCTGCCATAGCCTTTCTCGCCGTGCCACTGTTCGCCATCTACGAGCAGTTTCCCTCGTAGAAACACTTTTTCGACTTTACCCGTCACTTCTCGTCCTTCAAACATACTGTAGTCCACTCGGGAGTGGTGGGTTGCAGCGCTTAGCACCTGTGTTGCATTGGGATTAAATAAAACGATGTCAGCGTCGCTGCCCACGGCAATCGTGCCTTTGCGGGGAAACAGGCCAAACATCTTAGCTGGGGCGGTTGAAACGAGCTGAACAAACCGATTGAGCGTAATTTTGCCGGTTTTCACTCCGCCGTCATATAGCAGCACTAAGCGAGTTTCAACCCCCGGTGCGCCATTGGGAATTTTGTTGAAATTGTCTTTACCTAGCGCCTTGGAATATTTCAGTCCCATTGACCGTTCATTGAGGCAAAATGGGCAGTGATCAGTAGCGACAATTTGCAGCTGGTCAAACCGCAAGCCACGCCAGAGAGCATGGTGGCAGTGATGCTCCCGTAACGGTGGCGTCATTACGTACTTGGCGGATTCGAATCCAGGATGATCGTACTCTTGGTCATCTAAAAATAGGTAGTGAGGGCAGGTTTCGGCAAAGGCTGGAATTCCGCGATCGCGAGCGGCAACAACGCTGTCTAACGCTTCCGGTGCAGATAAATGCACGATGTAAACCGGAATATCCACTAGCTCGGCAATTCGAATGGCGCGATGGGTCGCTTCGGCCTCCATCAAGCGGGGACGAGTCAGCATATGATACTTCGGTGAGGTGTTGCCCTGTTCTAGCGCATCTTCAATTAATGCCTGAATGACATAGCCATTTTCGGCGTGGAGATTGACCATGCCGCCGTGCTGCCCAACAGTCGTCATCGTGCGAAAGATGGCCGCATCATCCACCATGAGAATATCGGGATAGGCCATGTACATTTTGAAGCTGGAGATGCCGTCCCGGTTAATAATGTCCGGCAGTTCGGCCAAGATATCTTTATTGACGTCTACCAGAATCAGATGAAAGCTGTAGTCAATACACACCTGCGGATCGGCCAGCGCTAGACGATCATCCAGCGTTTTTTTCGCTCCATCTCCTTTTTCCTGATAAGCAAAGTCCACAATCGTTGTCGTACCGCCAAAGGCGGCAGCAACTGTGCCCGATTCGTAGTCGTCGCAGTTAACGGCAATGCCCTGCGGCCCTTCCATGTGGGTATGAACATCAATGCCACCTGGCATGACTATGCAACCGCTGGCATCATGCACTTCAGCATCGTCAACCGTTAGCTCACGAGCAATTGCTTCGATGGTTTCGTCTACGATCAGAATGTCTGCGATGTAGTCATCAACTGCCGTGATAATGCGACCATTTTCAATTAAGACTTTGCCCATTTCTTTGCCCTATATCACGACAACTGGTAACACGGCTCCATCACGCCAAAATAGACCAAAATGCCGGATTTTTCACACGATAGACGTACTTCGTAAACTATCGAATGGTTTGTCAACCTTAATGTTTGAGTTCAAATTCCACAAGATCAATTCTAGATATTAAGTTTGATAAAGATATATTTCTCTTCATTTTGGCTGCTGTTGATACACAAAACTTTTCGACTTGGCTCCGGCATTGTAAATTCCATCAGTATTCATATCAATTAAAAGAAAAAATTGATCCAAAACTTAGGGATTTAGGAAGGGTTGTTCCGAGATCTAGAAAAGTTGTTTAAGAAAGTGTGTAAGCAGCATCTTATGGCACTACACCCGTCAATTGAACATAGCCTTGCCGGGAAAGACATGTAGAGCACGGCTTTTTAGACAATACTTGTTTCACTTAAGCACATACGCTGTAGCAGAAAAATTCAATGAGAGGACAGAAAGAAATAAATTGCAATAGCGGGATACCCCCACGCTGTTGGGGCAAGTGGGGACAGTGATTAAGCTAATTGCAATCTTGGTAAGCCGTAGGTTGCAAAGCGTGAAGCCTCATGCTTTACAGCTATTCTGTCTGACGTTGCGAACCTCGACGTTGCCTCGGGCGTGATCGA
Organism: Thainema salinarum CENA647; assembly: GCF_057732415.1. Taxonomy (NCBI): domain Bacteria; kingdom Bacillati; phylum Cyanobacteriota; class Cyanophyceae; order Leptolyngbyales; family Leptolyngbyaceae; genus Thainema; species Thainema salinarum. Next base: position 2,184,627 of record NZ_JBYJZJ010000022.1, on the reverse strand, counting down.
GACTGAAATTGAATTTTAGGATAAATTACACCACCTTGGGCTAAATCAATTCGTGAAATTTGGGCTAAAGCCTCAATTCCAGTCTTTTCTTCGGTTTGTGGCTGTAATGAGTTGATGATTTGATGTAGACGCTTCATGGCTGATACAGGTTGGTAAATACATGGAAAAACAGATCAACCGCCTACTTTCCAGGAATTAATTAAGTTGAGGCGTCAAGTTTTTGACTCACTTATTGTTAAGTTTTTCTAGCTGACTTGTACTAATGCAAATCTAGTTCCAATGCAAATTTGATTGAAGTGCAGAATACAAGGATCAAATTTACAGCAATCACAAATAGGTAATGAACGAGGGAGAATAGAATAAAGAGTTATCCTCACCGAAGTAAATCAGCCATGACCTCCCTGGAAGAATTTATCCAAAGTAATCCCTCTGCCCAAGAACTGAAACGCGCCTTGGCCGTGCAACTGCACCAGAGAGGTCAAAGCTATCGGGCGATCCGAGATATCCTACAGGTTTCTCTGGGATTTATTAGTGCGAGTCACCAGCGCTATGAAGAGCGAGGAGTCGAGGGACTGAAATCCCACTACTGGGGCACCCAAGGCTATTTAAGCGCCGAGCAGAAACAGGACATCTTTGAGTGGTTGCAGCAGAAAAACTGGTGGACACTAGAGGAGCTTGTTGAGCAGATTGAAGAGCGCTATGGAGTGCTCTATCGCTCAGCCCAAAGCTATACCCAACTGCTCAAAGACGCAGGGTTTAGCTGGAAGAAATCCCACTCGGTGCATCCGGGCCAAGAGGAGGCCAAAGTCGAGGCAAAAAAGCCGAGATTCAACAGTTGCTGGTTCAGTGGCGAGCCGAGATCGCCAGTGGGCAGGTGCGAGTGATGTTTCTCGATGAGTGCCATCTGCTCTGGGGAGACCTCCGTGGATATGGATGGAGTCGGCGCAATCAGCGAGTGGACATCCCCATTGCCTCCATTCGAGAGCGGCAGACCTACTATGGAGCCTTGGACTATTTGAGCAAGAGCTTTGTTATTCATGAGTATGAGGCAGGCAATCAGCACAATACCGTGGCCTTTCTGAAGTATCTTCAATCTCAGTATGATGAGTCCACTCGCTTTTTCATCATCTGGGATGGAGCCAGCTACCACCGTTCCAAGGTGGTTCGCAACTACCTGAGTCAACAGAATCATGGTACTCGAGAGCAGCACTGGAAACTCACTTGCATTCAGCTTGCGCCTAATGCACCCGAGCAAAATCCGGTCGAAGATGTTTGGTTACAGGCCAAGCGATTTAGTCGTAAATTTGCCCGCTTGTGCCACTCCTTTCGCTCGGTCAAACTCCTCTTTTATCTGGCGACTCATCTGCAAACCTTCATCTTTGAGAAAGCCTTCATGTATGGTTACTGTTCATGTCCTGTTTGAGATTGCTGTATACCTTTAATTCATCCCTTTGCGGCGGTTTGCAAATGTACTTCTATATTTGCAGTGATTAACTATTTACAAATTAACTCAAGAGATGAAATCTGAACCAAATTAGGTCATCCAATATGCATAATGTAATGTGCAGCACCTAGTACATCTTTTTGCTCTATCTGATGAACTATGTCGCTAGAACGGGTTGGGATCAGGTTCGGGATCAAGACTGAGCCTACAGTGGGATTCGTAAATTACATTTATTCCCTACTCTTAAAGCTGGACTTTTAGTTTGAAGACAGCAAAATATAGCGCAATCTATGATGTACATGCGCGAGCTTTGATTCGACACGAGTTTAGGTTCGTCAGTAATGAGTTAGCAATACTGCTTGTTTTTATACTGCTACTTTTATGAAGCATTCTAAATCCATACGTACGCATGGATTTGCAAATAGACATTGCGCGATTTTGTGTTGTTTCACATTGACCAGAAGTCGAGCAATTTGCGTCTCGGCAGACAAACTAAATCAGCAGTTTGTTTGTTGCATTTATTAACGCATATTGCTAAACATTGATTCGAAAAAGGAAATCCTAACTTATGAACTTTGATACTGTTTTAATAGTCAGTCTTATTGCCCTTGCTGCATTTTGGACAGTTGGCCTTCTGCGATCGCATCTCAAGGACACCGTGATCGCGTTGGCGCTAGCGGTTTGCCTACTGGGATTGAGTACAGCTCCTGCGATCGCGGCTCAGGCTGCGTCCGATGAGGGTATTACTGAGAATCCTGCGGTTCCACAAGAGCAGTTGAAGCAAAGCTCACCGGGTAGCCAGTACAGCGGCATTGAATACGCGAACGATCAGCTCGGCGGTAGAACCGTTTCTGATGAAACGTTAAAGAGCCGCGTCAAAGATGTGCGTGATGACCTAGCGGTTGCAGTTTCTAACGGTTCAGTGCGTGTATCCGGTACCGTAGAAAATCAAGATGTTGCCCGTAAGGTTGTGGATGAAATCAAGGAAATTCCTGGTATCCATGAAATTACGTTTGACTTAGGTCTAGAAGAGGCTTCCAACGCACTTCAATAGGTCTGTAGCTTGCTAGTAAAAGATTGCTAATAAAAAAGCGCCCCAGTGGGGCGCTTTTTTTATTCAATTAACTGAATTAAGCCGTAGCCAGTTGCCGCAGAACGTAGTGGAGAATGCCACCGTTGCGGTAGTATTCCACTTCGTCCTCGGTATCGATCCGACAGAGCAGTTCTACGTCTTGAGTTGAACCATCTGCTGAGTGAACCGTCATCGTCACGGTCATACCGGGCTTGATGCCGCCACTGATGCCAGTGATGTCAAACGTTTCTGTACCCTCTAGAGCGAGCGTTTGGCGATTCGTACCAGCCTGGAACTGGAGCGGTAGGACGCCCATGCCGATTAGGTTGGAACGGTGAATCCGCTCGTAGCTCTCGGCCACAACCGCTTTTACACCCAGCAGACGAGTGCCCTTGGCCGCCCAGTCACGGGAGGAACCCGTGCCGTATTCTTTACCCGCAATCACCACCAGTTGCGTACCTTCGGCCACATACTTCATCGCCGCATCATAGATCGACATTTCCTCCCCAGCGGGCATGTATTTGGTCACGCCACCGGAGGAACCGGGCACCATCTCGTTTTTCAAGCGAATATTGGCAAAGGTGCCGCGCATCATCACTTCATGGTTGCCGCGACGGGAACCGTAGGAGTTGAAGTCGAGCGGGACGACATTATTGTCAGTTAGATAGCTACCCGCCGGACTATCAGACTTAATCGCGCCTGCCGGAGAAATGTGGTCGGTGGTAATGCTGTCGCCCAAAATAGCCAGCGGACGAGCATTCTTAATCTCGGCAAAACCGCCACCATTCACTTCAGCGGCCATCCCCTCAAAGAACGGCGGATTCTGAACGTAGGTACTATCGGACTTCCAGTCGTAGGTTTGGCTATCAACCGTGTCGATGCTGCGCCACTCTTCATTGCCGCTGAACACATTACCGTAGCGGCTCTGATACATTTCCGGCGTCAGCGCTTCTTCAATCACCGCCTTAATCTCTGCTGTCGTCGGCCAAATGTCCTTCAGGTAAACCGGATTGCCGTCTTTGTCATGGCCGATGGGTTCAGTTTTGAGATCAATTGAGAGATTACCTGCGATCGCATAGGCAACGACCAGCGGCGGCGACGCCAGATAGTTACACTTGGTCTGCGGACTGACCCGACCTTCAAAGTTACGGTTGCCGGAGAGAACCGCGCCAACCACCAGATCTTTTTCGTCAATCGCTTTGACGATTGGTTCCGGCAGTGGCCCAGAGTTGCCAATACAGGTGGTGCAGCCGTAGCCAACCAGGTTAAAGCCCAGTTGATCGAGATCGGTTTGCAAACCTGCCCGTTCCAAGTAATCAGACACCACCTGGCTACCAGGAGCCAGAGAGGTTTTCACCCAGGGCTTCACGGTCAAGCCTTTTTCTAGCGCTTTGCGAGCAACCAGACCCGCGCCAATCATGACGGAAGGATTGGAGGTGTTCGTGCAGCTCGTGATCGCGGCAATCACCACATCGCCATCGCTCAGTTCGTAATCTGTCCCTGCCACTGCCACTGACCGCTGTTGGTCGTAGGACAGGTTACTGAACGTCGGAAAGTCGCTCTCCTTGAACTGAGCGGCTACATTCGACAAAAGGACTCGATCCTGGGGACGCTTTGGCCCAGCTAGGGAAGGCTCAACAGTCGAGAGATCCAGCTCTAGGGAATCGGTGAAAACTGGATCGGGCGTATCGTCATAGCGCCACATACCCTGCTCTTTAGCATAGGCTTCCACCAGGGCAATCCGATCCGCATCCCGACCCGTGAACTTCAGATAGGTAATCGTCTCGTCATCAATGGGGAAGAAGCCGCAGGTTGCGCCATATTCTGGAGCCATGTTGCTGATGGTGGCGCGATCGGCCAGAGTTAGATGAGATAATCCAGGGCCATAAAATTCAACGAACTTGCCGACAACGCCCTTCTGCCGCAGCATTTGGGTGACGGTCAGTACCAAGTCGGTTGCAGTCGCGCCTTCCGGCAGTTGACCGGTCAGCTTAAAACCCACCACCTCCGGAATCAGCATGGAAATCGGCTGTCCCAGCATCGCCGCTTCTGCTTCAATGCCGCCGACGCCCCAGCCGAGAACCGACAAACCGTTAATCATCGTCGTGTGGCTGTCGGTGCCCACCAGCGTATCGGGATAGGCAACGGTTTCGCCGTTTTGCTCTTTCGTCCAAACCACCTGAGCCAAATACTCCAAGTTGACCTGGTGGCAAATTCCAGTTCCCGGTGGCACCACGCGGAAGTTATCAAACGCATTTTGACCCCAGCGCAGAAAGGCGTAGCGTTCCTTGTTGCGCTGAAACTCATATTTAACGTTCTCTAAGAAGGCGTTGGCGGAACCAAAAGAATCCACCATCACCGAGTGGTCAATCACCAGGTCTACGGGCGAAAGCGGATTAATCTTCTTGGGGTCGCCACCTAAATTGACAATGGCATCCCGCATGGCTGCCAAATCCACCACGGCTGGAACGCCCGTGAAGTCCTGCATTAGCACTCGCGCAGGCCGATAGGCAATCTCACGGGTGGACGATTGGGTCTTCAGCCAGTCGGCAACAGCCTGGACATCGTCGGCAGATACGGTGCGACCGTCTTCATTACGCAGCAGGTTCTCTAGCAACACTTTCAGGCTATATGGCAAGCGACTGATATCGCCTAATTTCTCAGCCGCGTTGGGCAGACTGTAAATCTGATAGTCTTTCCCGTTGACAGACAGCGTTTTTTTAGCGTTAAAACTGTTACTCACGGCAGTTCTCTCTCTCTCGTTATTCCCTAGTTCCAACAGAAAACAGTCTACGGCAGCCACAGCACCAGCGGCGTACGCTCTGGGCTACGGATGGCTTGTGCCCCTAACCTGACAATAAAACCATATTAGCGATCTGTGTTCTGTAGCTAATCTTTCGCGAAAATCCTTTGTCTGACAAGCGGGAATATCTAAGAAAGTGCGATCGCACTCTATTGCACTTCCTCACACTCCTCATCTAGCCAACTATCACAATTCCCGATGCTGGGGTTAGCCAAAACTTTTTAGAATAGAGTCAAATCATTCGTGCAGTAGAGGAATTTCTGATGAATCCACCCAATTCCTCAGCCATTGTTGTCAGCAAATGGTCGCTTGATGACTATCATCAAATGATCAAGGCGGGTATCTTGGATGATCGCCATGTGGAGTTGCTGAATGGAGAAATTGTTGAAATGTCCCCGGAAGGCGAAACCCACGCTCATTTAAGCAGCGATGTGGCGGATTATTTCCGTGAGTTATTGCGCGGTCGGGCCAAAGTTCGCGAAGGTAAGCCAATTACTCTGCCCAATCAATCGGAACCAGAACCGGATATTGCCGTGGTTCACGATTTAGGGGATGTCTATCTGGAGCATCATCCCTATCCTGAAAATATTTTTTGGCTGGTTGAATATTCACATTCTAGCCTTGCAAAAGATCTGGAAGTCAAACCCAAAATCTATGCTCAAGCAGGCATTTTGGAGTATTGGGTAATTAATTTGAAACGAATGGAACTCGTCATTTTTCGAGACCCAGGTGATGATAACTATCGAGAAAAGTGCACCTTGATTGATAATGAAATTTGTCCTTTAGCCTTCCCAGATATTGCGATCGCAGTCAGACAACTGCTAAGACGGCAAGATTTTTAATATTTTTATTTTGAGTTCAGCTCTACAGACGTTTTGGAGGCCAACCATTCGGCGACCACGGTCTTGATTCACCATATTTCCTAATATTCCGCTCATGCTTGTAATCAAAATAAGCTGAGACAACACTAACGTACTTGCCTTTATGAAATTTCCACTGTGGTATTTCGTCGAGAATTTCGATAAATATATCTCCTGTCATAGATAATCCATACCCATGAAAATATAATGCCAGCGCAACATCGTAAACTCTAAATATTAAACGGCTTATTTTCTGCAAGTCTTGATCAGACTTATATACCAAAGAACGCCCCGCTTCGGCTAACCGTAGTCTTTCCTCTATTTGATGTCGAGAAACATGCACATAAGCGCAGCACTCTCGGTATATGTCATATAGCTCGTCTATAAATTGCTTTGCATCATCTGGATGAAACGCTTCAAGTTCAAGCTGCTCTCGAATATCTATCGAAGGCTTGATGTTGGCATCTAGAAAATCTATGCGCTCATGCAGTTTGGGCGAATCTTGAATATTTCTAGTTTGCTGATCTACATACAGATATTTAATTGAGCTTTCAGTGATATACCGAAGTTCTCTTTTTATAGGATTAATTAAGCCTTGTTCAACCAGAGTCCATACTGATATTACAGATTGCACAAGCTCATCAGTAGATCTAATTACAAGGGAATTATCAGAAATCTCTGCTGTCCGCTGACCATAACTAACACATAAACCTAAGATCTTGATAACATCAAGTGACATACGACTGATAAATTTCAGTTCTCCTTTATTCTTCGACTGTAACGCTAGCTCTTGTGCTCTAAGCTGCTTCGCTTCTTGTTGTTTTTTCTCAAAGTAAGCATCAACGGGATCTACATTATGAGCATTTTGCTCTGAAGGTTCATCTATGGACATCAGCGATTAGTCTCCAATTATTTTCGATAGAAGGTTAGCCAACGGAGTATGAACAGATCTGTCTAATACTAATAATTAGGTACTATTAAAATCAATTTGGCGAAATCGCAGTTTTCAATCAGTCCTGTCGCGTGAGGGGAAAGTGCGATCGCGCTCTTCCTGATTGCCCTTTCCATCCCATCAATCTGTTAAAGCGTTATCTGCGAGTTGCGATCGCACTTCATTCATCACAGAGCAAAATATTCAGCATGTCATGCTGCCCAGTTTTCTAAGGTCAGATTGGCGATACGCGAAAATTCTCGAATGTTATTGCTGACAAGTGTAACGCCAAGGCTCAAGGCGTGAGCTGCTATCAGCATATCCATTGAACCAATGACTAAACCTAGTTCCAACTTATTTTGTGTCAGCGTTCCTGAGCAATGGTCTTCTGCCATTCAACGATGAGGCAATCAGCCAATTGCGAACCCAGTTGTCGTGATAGCGGAAGCCGTTGAGTTGCTCAAAGGGGCATAAGCACCCGCCCATTGCTTTGCGAGTCTTGCGACAAAAGGGATGGAAGTTCCAGAGTAAGGCCATCGAGCGCACCGACTGTTCCGCCGAGTCCCAGAATCCATGAAAATCTTGCATGGCATACAAGATGCGGTCAAGATAGTTCATCGGACGGTCAACCTGATTGCTGGTGCGATAGGCGTCAGGGAAGTCAAAGGCGCGTTGGAAGACGTGAGATTTGTCGTTGAGGCGTCGCAAGCGAGCGTCAATGGCCTGGGGCAACGCGTGGGTGTTCACCCACTCCAGCAACCGACGCAACCGTTGAGCAAAGTGACGTTTGCTCTGGCCCCGATACAGATGCCAAAGCTTGTCGGCTAGTTGCTGACCCAGGACTGGTTTAGAGCGGCACCCATCGCGAATTTTAATCACCTCATGCAGGAAGCACAGAATCCAGACCAGGCCAGGGAATAGCTCCTCCCAAGCGGCTCGGGTGGCCTCCCAACCATCAGTCGTCACCGTCTCGGGCGCATAGTCGGGAACATGATGGGCAGCTTCCTGCTGGAATACCCCATAGGCTGCGGTTAATCCATCCTGACCCGCATTGGCACTGAGACTGGCTCCCAGGACGCACCCTTGCGCCGCTGTCACTGCCAGATAGACTCGCTGCCCGTGCCAATCACAATGCTTCTCATCGGCAACTAGATGGGGGGAGCGCCGTTTCCCTTTTGAGGGTACTGCCCACAATCGAGGCTCGACCGAACGACTGACAGAGCCGATACCAGTGCATCTCAGAACGGCCCAGCACATAGGCAATCCCCTCATACGACAGGCCATGCTTTCTTAAATAGAGCGCTTTGTCGGCCATCTCCGCCGTCTCGCTCATGTACGGCATCACCAAATCGGGACGCAGTTGATAAGCCTCTCCGGTACTCGGCAGCAAAATCCGCCGGGTCTTGAGCTGTTGACGAGAGGACTCGACCCATCCGTGAAAGCGATAGCCTGCCTCAATCCCGTCGGGAAACAGTTCCGGGTGGGATGCGATCTGCTCGTTGAGATACTGGCGAAAGGCTTCCCGGTCTTCTACTAAGACCTCGTAGTCAAGGTCGTCTGCAATGGGCAGACAAATCGTTTTATCGCCTGCTGTGCCACGCTTGCGTCGTTGCTGAGCCATCGGCTTTGGCCTGCTGAACTCTCTGCCTCAATTCTACTCAACACAAACTTGGGTGGAACTAGGACTAAACCTCTACTTTCGAGATCACTTCTAATGGAGCCGTAAATGGTTGCAGCAGATTGATCAAACTCAACAATTTTGAGAGGAATTAAAAACTGCATCAGAGCATTACGGTTTTTCTCTTGCTGTTGGCTTTTACAAACGCCATATTCTAATTCCGCTACGGTAATTGATGAAACGCCAACATCTGAAGGTACAAGACTTTGGAAGCGTGCCAGTACTTTGAGAGGCTTTTGCTTGATCAGGTAAATGCAGATGTTAGTGTCAAGCAGATACTGCATCTAGAATGCCTCTCGCACATCGAGTGATGGCTGATCTCTAATCGCCATGAAATCATCAGAGAACTGATCCAAGCTCTCGAATAAGGGTTGCCAGGGGTTATCTTTAGCAATCTCAATATCCGGACGGGAGCCAATCACACCGACCTTTTCCCAGTAGGCGACAAGCTCTGCTCCATTTTTCGGCGGATTTTGCAATGGAGATCGAACGGTGAGGATGCGTAAGATGTACTCTGCTAAGGGCAAGTTGAGCCGAGCGGCTTCTTGGGATAGCTCGGTTTCTAGTTCTGCGGGTAAATCTAAGCTAATGTTCACAGGACAGACCTCAACGGATGGCAGCGCTTGCTTTGATCATAGTTGATGGATATGGTGCAGACTTAGGTTGAAGTGCGATCGCGCCATTCATGATTGCACTTTCTATCCCATCAGTTTGTTGCAGCGTCATCTATAATTTCGGGGACAAAAACTGAAGATTTACAACTATAGATTCAGATAGCCTTTTCAATAATTCCATTGACTTGATGCGATAGCTTCCAATGCTTTCTTTCGTCCTTACCTAACTTTTGAGAAGCCATTAATATTGCGAGCCGAAGTAGGTCAGACGCTGCACCCAAATCATCTTTAATCACAAGCGCCTCTGATCTCGATCCGCCTTTTGCAATAGCTAATGCAGCGTAGCGTTTCACGACTTCAGAAGTTGAGTTTTGATAAATTTTAATAATATCTTTTATCTGATTCCAATCCTCTGACATGCTAAAGATATATAGTATCCACATCGCATAGTATGTGGGTGGTGGATTGCGTTTGCTACTTAAAGGCTTCAATAGCTTTTTAGCTATTTTCTTTTTTTCTTTTGGTGGTAAACCAGTAAAAGAAATGACATATTTAGCAATATGTTCAGAAGCTGGATAAAGCAACTCAGCATTGTCAATAACTAAGTCTAGTACTTCATGCTTAAGATCTTCTGGAACATCTGGAATACGGGGCAGTCTCGTTAAAACATAATTGACAATTTCATAATCAACTAAAGCCTTATCGGAAACGGATCGTCGAAGCATTCCGCGAAGATCAAAACTCTGTAGCTGTTCTAAAACATCTTGAACTTCCTCATCACTCAAAGTATCTTCAATATCGCTTTCATCTTCATAGACAGCGTGAAAATCTTTGAGTAGGGCAACAGCATAGTCTCTATCTGTTAGATTCTCATCAGGCTTTACTAATACTTCTTTTATATATCTACAGGTGGGCAATATCTTTGTTTTGGCAGATTGTAGAGTTAATCCATGATTGGAAAATAGCCACTCTCCTAGCCGGAAAAGACTAGATTGTGCTTCATATTCTGATTTGCAAAATATATTGTAATCATCTACCCAACGGACAAAATCTATGTTGTTTGAATAGAGAAATGAGTCAACATCAACTAGTACTGCTTCTGCAAGTATTCTAGATGCATAAGGCCCTACTGGTATACCATAACTATTGCGTTCCATCAAGTTGGAAATTAGTTTTTTGACTAATACTCGAGCAACATCTATACCTCGTTGACTCGTAGCAACCGTCTGAACAACATTTTCTAATCTATGTTGGTAGATCCTTGGATAGAAATCTGCAATATCTGCAATGCCGACAAACTTGATATTAGATTTTTCAGCTTTTTTTTGCAATTGAGCAACATACGAGTCATGTGCTCCTCGTGTTTCATAAAGCCTATCTGCTCTCGACTGATCAACTCTATATGAAAATACACGCTTCGATCTTTTTGATAAACGCTGTACTTCAATATCATCCTTGACCAGTAAAACTAGTGCGGTATATATAATGAGGTCTTGAGGATGTAAAAGATGCACCACTCGAATATTTGCTCTACTTTTGGGTGCAAATATCTTCATTGGCTTATATGGGTCATAAGTATCTAGATCTATCTCTTGAATATAAGCATTTACTTCTTCCCATTTGTTTTGAATTTCTGTCCATTCCACAGGCTCAGGCAACATTGCACTATAGCCATGATGATTAATTGCTTCAAAAGCGTGATCTAATTCTTGCTCAGATAGCTTAAACACCAACTATTTCCTAGAAGAAACCTGCACATGCTGCATCAATCGTAACTTTTACGGAATAAAAAACCAAATTTGACACGGTCAATTTGGCTAAACTTGTAGATGTTTTGAACTTTGAAGCAAGAGCGTTACTCTTGATAAACTACCAAACTCTCCATTCTGCCCAGTCTTCATTGAAAATCGACGTGTTGGGGAATGCAGTGGGATTTCCGCTAGCTTCTAAGCGTTGCTGCAACTCTTCCAGCATTGGCTCTTGTCGAGGTAGCTCATCCACCAGCTCATAGGGATACACATTTTGCTCCAGCGCATAATCCACTGTGGTTCCCGCTGCTGCACCGACTGACCACTCAAACGAATGCACCCGATAGGCTGCCGCTGCAATCGTACTGGTGGCGATACTCTTGCTGGCCACAATTAGGTTATCAATCTCCTGAGGAATCATGGCTCGCAGCGGAATTTGGCCCGGATACGCCTGTCCATGAGCCTGCCGAACGCCCGTCCGTTCGATATTGCCAGGAGCTTCCGGTGGCGAAAACTCCATACAGGGATGAAAATCGATCGCATATTGAGCAATGCCCACCGCATCGGGATAGATCCGCGATCGCGTCCGAATTGGAATATCACCCGTTGGCACCGACTGCTCAATCGCTCGTGTAGTTTGTAGTCCCGCTAGCGCCAGTCGCAGCGAGCGATAGGTGTCTTCCGACAGCGTATTGCGATAGTAGTCGCTGTTGAAATCCTGGCGCGAGATGTCAATTTCATTCACCGCAAATCCGGACGGGAACACATAGGACGGACGACCAATAATCCGCCGTCCCTCGCGCATATAGGGATACTTCGACAGACCGTGCGCGGTGCCCATTGGCGCGTTAAAGCCAGAGAGGAAAATGTGATTGGGATTTGGCTCTTTCACACCATCGCCCAGTTGCGAATCCGTTGTGCCCTCAACCAGCCAGTAGTAGTAGCCATAGGCATTTTCCTCGCCGCGTCGCAGCGTTTCGGTGCGTAGACCGCCCATCCAGCCACCGGGTTCCAGTTGCCCCGTTGCCTGTAGCTGATCGCGGCTGTAGACCAAATTGTCCTCTGCGGTGCCCGGTCGGTAGTCGTTGCCCCACGTCCAGTTCTGCATCGAAATATCGCCAGGGCTGGTTGCGACCACGCCAAACATCCGCTCCTCCGGGTCGGGATCGGGTGTGGCAATCCGGCGATAGGTAAACACATAGTCAAAGTAGTCGTTGGTTTCCCGTGGGCGCTCGTAGCTGTAGTAGGGCTGATACTGGTCATAGAAGGACGGTTCTGGCTGCGGCTGCGGTTCTTCTGTCCGCTCCATCGCAAACGTGTAGGTAAAGCCTTGGGTGCAGTAGGGATCTTGCTCGGTGACAGGGGATGACGGATTGAGATAGGAACGCGGATCGAGGCCGAGGCGATAGGGCACATCGGCCAGCGCAATGATTTCGCCCGTTTCCGTGGCTTCAATTATGTACCAATCCGCCGCGCGAGGTTCTGCGGCTTCTTCGGGGTCAGGTGTCGGTGACGTGAAGCGAATAATGTTCTTGGTGAAGCGGCTGGAATCCTGATACTGGTAAATATCCTCAATCACTGCCGACAGCGGCTCAGTATTCAGCGGCGGCGCACCCGGTGCAGGCTGATGCTGAATTGCGATCGCAGATTCAATCAGCCGTCCATCCGCACTCAGTTCTAAATCCTTAATTACTGTGCTGGGGAACCACTTCAGTTCGCCATCGCCCTCATCTTCGGCCTCTTCAAGCTGCTCGCGAATAATCTCCGCCGCATCGCGCGGTAGAAAACAGGTGGCACTTACCCAGCAGCCACCCGGATCGAGTTCGCCATAGTAGTCTTCAATCCGTGCCCGCAGTTCGTTGTAGCCACGGGGATAGAACAGTAGCGCCCGCTGTCGCTGGGCTTCGTCCAGGGCTGACGTCCCCTGAGATGAAATCTGGCCGCCCATCCAGTCCGTTAGCTCGGTCATGCAGACGGTGCGCCCCTTCAGCAAACTTTCATAGGCTGCGGCTGATCCAGCCAAGCCACCGCCCACAATTAGGATTTCGCATTCTACTGTCTGATCGGGTGTAACGGTTCCCGGTGACGGTTGGGCATGGATAACCGTGGGCTGGACGAGGACAGTGGTTGCGATCGCAGTACCGAGCCAGCCGAGTGAACGTGAAAACCGAACGCGCTTATTCATAGGATATCAAGGGGGACAAGACGAAAATTGAGTGCCCCTTATTTTAGTCAAGCTTGCCCACAGACGACATGGATTTTCTAACCAGTTTTCATTCTGTTCCAGCCTACGTGCAGTAGTTAATTGAATTGCAGCAACCTAACGGTTTACCGCGATAAATCGCTTTTCTGACACTCCGGTCACAGGACAACTGAGAGCGATGTGTCACAATGAGTACCATGTCAGATTGAAGATGAGTAGCAACCTTAATCCTTTTGGGAAAGCTGGCCATCGTGCCTTTTCCAGAAGGATTGCAGGTCTTTGACGGATTTCAATAAGTAAACTGGCATAAACCAACTTAAATCAAGGCCGGGGGAACGTCCCGGAGGATCACCCCCCTGGTCTTTGTTTTTTAGGTTTAGTACAGTTACTGATCAAGTTGAGCTGATACGGACGCCTGTGATCGAAGCTGAGGTACATCAACAACTTCGAGCCTTTTTGCGAGAGCAGGGAGAGGCTCAATGGCCGCACCATTTAACGATGGCGCGACTGGTGGCGCGGGCGTTACGGGTGGGCCGCAGCGCTTTGATTCAAGCGGGGCCTCCGGCTGGCTACTACGGTCGCTATCGGCTGAGCTATTTAATGCCGCTACTGATTTGGCCGGACGCTGTCATTCTGGTCGTGCCCGAAGATCTCCAGCAGCGATTGATTCAGGTGGAAATTCCCCGTCTGCGCCAGTGGATTGCTACCCCAAAGCCGATTCATGTGGGCGATTCCTGGCCCGGTGATCACTTTGCTGGTGTGCTGTTAACTTCGCCCCAGGCTTGGTTGTGCGATCGCATTTACAACCAGGGCAAGTTTCCACCCAACATTCCAACTGTGTTTGACAATGTGGACGATCTGGAAACCTGGGGACGGGCCGCGCTAAATGTGCAAATCCAACCACAGGACTGGGATTTGCTGATGCTGGCCTATCCGGAGCATCAAGATGCGATTCGAGACGCCCGCATCCAGCTCACGCGGATCATTTTTCAGCACCCCGAAAATCCCTACAACTGCCACGTCTTGGATCAGCCGGAACAGAAGACGCTGCACGACCTGCGGCGTTTGTTATCGGCATCAAGCCAGATCCAGCACCAGAGCATGGCGGCGCTCACCCCCGATCCGTTGCCCGATGACCGAATGCCTGCGCCCTGGCAGCGGTTTTGGCAGATGTTCCGCAGCACCAATGCGTTTGCTTGGACGGAAATTTCGCGTCTGCACGGTCAGTTCACGCTGCACTGCGACTTTGCCAATCTTTCCACGAAGCTAGCCCCCATTTGGGAACAGCAGCCTGTTGTTCTGATCGGTGGAGCCTTGGATTTAGAAAGTGATGCCCCGACCTATCGCCAGCGGCTAGGCCTCGGTGACATGACCTGTCTCAAGTTTTTACCCCAGCGCCAGCACGATCTGATTCAGCTCTACATTCCCGATCGGATGCCAATGCCCAATCAGCCGCAGTTTCAGTCGGCCCTGATGAGCGAAATTCGCAGCCTTTTACACATCACGGCGGATGTGCAGGGCACCACCGTTGTCCTGGTTGGCGATATGCCGCTGAAAACCCGCGTGGGTACCAGTCTCGCTGCCGAATTTGGCTCACGGGTCAAGGTGGAGCGGACAGGCTTGGACGATAACGGCATTCTGGTTTCCGGCTGGGAATTCTGGCGACAGCATCAGGGTGTGCTGCCGACGCCATCCCTGCTAATTATTGCTACATTGCCGCTACCGTCTCTGGAGCATCCCCTGGTAGCCGGACGAGTCGCCTATTACAAAAAACAGCGGCAGGACTGGTTTCGCCTCTATTTGCTACCGGATGCGCTCAGTGAACTGCAACGTGCGATCGCACCTATCCGTCGGTCTCAAGGCGTCGTTGCGCTGCTAGACAATCGCGTCAACCACCGCAGCTATGGTCAGCAAGTGCTGTCTGCCCTCAGCCCCGCCGCTCGGCTGAATTACGTTGACATCACCCTCTTTGACGATCAACGAGAGCTAGAGCACTAAAGCTTAAAACAACAGCGCAATGCAGATTTTGTAGGATGTGTTGGGCGCTAGATTTGTAGGATGCGTGAGGCGCTAGCCGTAACGCATCAATCCCTCGATCATCTGAGCAGCAAAGCTTAAAACAATGTTGCAATACAGTCCCCAGTGATAAGGTCAGGACGCTATTATCAAACTCAAGCGCTGGGTCATGTTCTGCTGATTTGGATTCGATTCGGTGTCACAACCCGGTTGCTGAGCTGCATTTTCAACACACTATAGCGATTCAACTAAGAGATTATGGGTGAGGCAAAACGTCGCAAAGAACATCTAGGGGATGATTACGGCAAAGAGGAAAATATTCTGCCGTGGGTTCCCATCCGCAAAAGTCAGGCTGCAAAATTTTCAAACTGGACAACCAAAGGAGCCTGGATCGGCATCGTGTTTCTGGTTGTGTACTGGATTACGATTCGCTTCATTGGCCCTAGCTTGGGTTGGTGGCAAGTAAACTAACATTCATCTCAATAATGAAGGGGATTTTGCCGCAAAACGGCAAAATCCCCTTCAATGCTTCTGTTTATTGAACTGCACGAGCCCCCATTCGCCAGTTGTCATCCAGTCTGTATTTGTCTGCGACAACGCTGTAACTGTCTCAGCATCTAATCCAACTGCCATGTTGGATTTAACTGTCCGCAGCGCCAGCAGCGGGGCCGAAAAATAGTCGGTAACTGCCTGAAACGACTCGGTGAACTCCCAAGTGCGATCGCCCAGCAGCCGTCGATAGTTGGCGTCGCCTTTGAAAATGACAAGCTGCGATCGCACCAGCTCCTGCTGCAAATCCACAGGTATTTCCCAGGCAGGTAGCGGCGATGTCCAAAAGGGGTGCGTCTGTAAACGAATCTGTCCCCGATCCACATAGGCGGAAATTTCCAGCGCCAGCGATTGAAGCGTAGCCAAATTTGCCGAATCAATCTCCTCGGTATCAACGCCACTAGTCTGCATATTTGCTAGCTGCCACAGGGTTTGATAAACATCTCGCTCCGTCGCATCCGACACAAAGGTGGGATGGTTTTTCAGATGCAGATGCACCTGTCCGGCTTTGCCCGTTGCCACCAGCGCATGAGCTAGGAATAGATCGCAGACTAATTCTGCTCCGGCATTGTCCGTGACGATATCAATACGGGTGCGATCGCAGTTTTCCAGGTGATCCAGAACGGTCTCGACATCATTAACCAGGATCTGCTCCTCCTGCTGAGCAGACTGATTCGTAGCTTCACCAGGACGCAGGCTGAGGTCGGCTTGGTTGCCCCACAGCACATCAAGCATCAGCCGCCGCATCCAGTCCCGCCGCCACGGCACCGGACTCCAATCCGTTGATTCATACCACTGACAAATCTGATGGCTGAGGGTGCTGAGCGGTGCGATCGCATGATTCAGTCCTCGCTGTTTTTGAACGGCAAAGGGATCAACGCCCTGAGCTTCATCGGTACTGAAGTAACCCGTCGCGTCTAGAATACGGCGATAGAAGTAGGTTTCAGCCAGAAACCAAGGCACCTCGAACCAGGACTGCCCCTGATACGGTGACATGTGCGATCGCCATGCCGCTTGCTCCTCTCCGCTCACGTTCAGCTCAACCGTACCGTGCAATAGCTCATCTATCAGTGCAGTCAGTTCGGCTTGAACTGCCGCATCAAAATTCTGCTCCGCCTGAATCTGCCGGACAATTTTCGGCCAGCGTTCAGTAATTGTGTAATAAGCAAATGTCCCCGGCCCCGACATCATCAACGGCGGCGGAGTCGGCAGTGTGGGGTGAGGCGCAAGGGCTGAAGACATAACGCAATTTACATACTAGGTAGGGGCAAATGGCCATTTGCCCTTACTCTGCATTCAAAAACTTGAGATAGTCGTTGCTCAGTTCTTTAACGGCCAACTCATAGAACTGCTTACCATGCTCCGGTGTAGCCAAAGCCGGATTCGATCCCATGCGACCATCGGGATAACGGCGACGAAAATCCACAGCGCTGTAAATTGGATGACCCGAAGCGACTTCCGGCGACAGCGGTGCCTGCTTAATCGATTCCGGATAAACATACTGCGTCAGCGCCACCTCGCTCGGTGTGGCATGGGAACCCTCCTGATCGCCGTAAAGTTCCTTAGCCAGCCGATAAACTGAGCCACACATAAACCAATTAGCCACTCGACACTGAATGCGATCGCAATTTGGCACCTGTAAATCAGCCAGAATCTGATAGGTCTCCGAAAAGGCAGCCTTCAGCGTGGCGATATTGCCACCGTGACCGTTGATGAAGAAAAATCGCGTAAATCCAGCCCGAGCCAGCGGCGTAATGTAGTCGCGAATAACCAAAATCAGCGTACTGGGACGTAGGCTAATGCTGCCGGGGAATGCCGTATGGTGTAGCGCCATACCCACGTTAATGGTCGGCCCCACCAGCGCATGAACGGATTCGCCGACCCCTTTCGCTACGGCCTCTGCACAAATCGCATCGGTTCCAATCAGACCCGTTGGGCCATGCTGCTCGGTCGAACCAATCGGGAAAATAATCCCTGGGGACTGTTTCAAATACTGTTCAACCTCTGGCCATGTACTGAGATGTAACAACATGTCGAATCTCTTGGATAAACGTCCACTCACATCTTGGATCTTATAGCCATAATCCTATTGGTTGGGACGTTTTGGTGGCGCAGCGACGTCGCGTCACCAAAACGTCCGTGTCCGAATAGAGCTGGCTGGCTACAGCTATACAGCTTGTATTTAATCCCAATAGGGACGTGTCAAGTGCTTGATTGACAATCCATCGGCTGAGAGCTGATCAATCTTTCGCAGCATAGCTTCATAAAGTTTGAACGAAATACAGACTTCACAGCAGCAGTACGGGTCAATCAATCGTTAAAATGGTAATATCCCTTATCCCCTTCACAAGTGCCAAAAGTCGGGGTTTAATGTCCGTAAATCTCACACCTTGTACTGAACCCAAAGAGAGTAGATTGTCCTTGTTCGACATGTTCGTGTTTGACAGTGGCAAAGCGCTCGCTTCGGGTTTTGATTTAGTTTTGGGTTAAGCAGAGTGCAAGCTGTGGGCCAATTTGACAACCGAAGCGTAGAACTTTATCTCCCAAGGTTTAAATCATGACAACTGCATGTGCTGCCGCCAACACAATGCTCCCATTCAAGTTCAGCTACTCCCAATTCGGCTACATGATGATGGTGACAATAGATTCTGAACTGTGCGGATGAAGCCGTTCTCAGAAAAAACAAGATTAGATTTTCGACACTGTAAAAAACTGTACCGGATCGGAGAAGGAATCAATGTTACACCGCAAGATCTATCAGCTCTGCTGTGATGGACGTGAGGTATGGATTTTTCTACGGGATCAACAACGCTGGATTGAACGGGCGCAAATCCTCGATATCGAAGGCGATTTGGTGACACTGCGCTACGAAACCGAAGAAGACGATGAAGTTTGCTCTTGGGAAGAAATGGTTCGGTTGGAAAGCATTGGTGCAGTGACCCAAAAGCTATCAACCGTTCCGCGTGGAAATGTAGAGCCGCTGGTTTCGGACGATTGCCCTGAAGCAGAACAGCTGCGTAAGCATCGCCCAGACGCTAGCTCAGACTAACTTGCGTCACTGATTCAGTCGCTATTGGTTCCATGATTTTGAACAGCAGAGGGCGAGATTGGCTGAGCCGATCTCGCCCTCTGTTTTGCTGACTTATGCAATTGATAAATAGAAACTTGGGATACATTCAGCAAGTTAGATTTGGCGAACTGCTGCACAGCGATATACTAAGCAAGTGGAGTCAAGTCAAAAATCTTTATATATGATGGCAATGGCTCATACACATTGGTTTCGTAGGCTGAGATGCGGGTGATATGAACTCAGGAATTGATCTGCAAGGAACGTTTATCCGTTCGCTGACCGAACTGGGCGTCCCTCCGGGTGCGGCCAAGGCAGCTTGGATTCCGCTACCGATGACGGTTATGTTGGTTGCAGCGGTCGTTGGAGTATTTGTTGCAGTTTGGCTAGAGCGGAAAATTTCTGCTGCGGCACAGCAGCGAATTGGCCCTGAATATGCGGGCCCATTAGGAGTTTTGCAAGCGGCGGCTGATGGTCTCAAGCTGGTGTTTAAGGAAGACATCACACCGGCAAAGGCTGACTCTATTCTCTTCACGTTAGGGCCGATTATCGTTGTGATTCCGGTTCTGCTATCGTTCCTGATTGTGCCGTTCGGCCAACATCTCATCATCACCAACATCGGTGTGGGCATTTTCCTCTGGATTGCGCTTTCGAGCATCGCTCCCATTGGATTGCTGATGTCTGGCTATTCGTCCAACAACAAATACTCCCTTCTGGGTGGACTCAGGGCAACCGCGCAGTCGATTAGCTATGAGATTCCACTTGCTTTGGCTGTTTTGGCCGTCGTCATGATGTCGAACAGCCTCAGCACGATTGATATTGTTGAGCAGCAGTCCGGCTACGGCATTCTGGGCTGGAACATTTGGCGACAGCCAGTCGGCTTTTTGATTTTCTGGATCGCCGCGCTGGCCGAATGTGAGCGTCTGCCATTTGACTTGCCAGAAGCAGAAGAAGAGCTGGTGGCAGGCTATCAAACCGAGTACACAGGCATGAAGTTCGGTTTGTTCTACGTCGGCTCCTACGTCAACTTAATTCTGTCGGCCCTGCTGTTTGTGATTTTGTACCTCGGTGGCTGGGACTTTCCGATTCCAATTGATGCGATCGCAGGTTGGCTCGGTGTAAGCGAGACAAATCCGATTCTCCAGATTTCCTTTGCCTCTCTCGGCATTCTCTCAACACTACTCAAAGCTTATTTCCTCGTCTTCATTTCTATCCTGATGCGTTGGACAGTACCCCGCGTCAGAATCGACCAGCTGCTAGACTTTGGCTGGAAATTTCTGCTGCCTATTTCGCTGGTCAACCTACTGATCACTGCTGGACTTAAGCTGGTTTTCCCCTTCGCCTTTGGCGGTTAGTGAGAGCTGAGTCCAATTCTTTCGATTTCTTCCGATACTGAAGTCGCTCGGAGACACTATGCTGAAGTTTCTCAAACAAGTTGCAGACTATACGAAAGGTGCAGGCCAAGCTGCCAAGTACATTGGTCAAGGGCTTTCCGTAACCTTTGACCACATGCGCCGCCGCCCGGTCACCGTTCAATATCCCTACGAAAAGCTGATTCCCTCAGAACGCTATCGTGGGCGTATCCATTTTGAGTTTGATAAGTGTATCGCCTG
The DNA here is from genome assembly GCF_057732415.1 of Thainema salinarum CENA647. Lineage (NCBI taxonomy): Bacteria > Bacillati > Cyanobacteriota > Cyanophyceae > Leptolyngbyales > Leptolyngbyaceae > Thainema > Thainema salinarum. The sequence goes on along the minus strand of NZ_JBYJZJ010000022.1, from coordinate 2,164,029 downwards.
TGAAGTGTGCGTGCGCGTTTGTCCGATCAACTTGCCTGTGGTCGATTGGGAGTTCAACAAAGAGTCGAAGAAGAAAAACCTGAAGCATTACAGTATCGACTTCGGCGTCTGTATTTTCTGCGGCAACTGCGTGGAATACTGCCCCACCAACTGCCTATCTATGACGGAAGAATATGAGCTATCGTCCTACGATCGCCACGAGCTGAACTACGACAACGTGGCGCTGGGTCGTCTGCCTTACAAGGTAACTGAAGATCCGATGGTGACCCCGCTGCGGGAATTTGCCTATCTGCCCAAAGGCGTTATTGATCCTCATGATCTACCACCGGGGTCTCAGCGACCGGGCCAGCGGCCAGAAGAGATTCTAGATGAGCTAGAAGCAGCAGAGGATGAAGCAGCCGAAGAGTCTGCCAAGTCTTAATGTTTCAGCTAGATGCAAGCACAGGTTAAACCTATGCAAAATTGGTCAGGAATAGGCTTAAATACGAAAAACTGGCAAATTTAAGAGATTAGCTTTAATCTTGCAATCGTTATAGACGCTGTAGAAGGAGCATACACTGCCGTGAATTTAGCCGAGGGCGTCCAAATTGTTTCGTTTGGACTATTAGGAGTGATGATGATCGGAGCCGCTTTAGGAGTGGTTCTTTTAGCTAACATTGTCTACTCAGCTTTTCTGCTGGGTATGGTCTTTGTGGGCATATCGGGATTCTATATCTTGCTCAATGCTGGCTTCGTCGCCGCTGCCCAAATCCTGATTTACGTTGGCGCTGTCAATATTCTCATCCTCTTCGGCATCATGCTTGTGAATAAGCGGCAGCCCTTTACTCCTGTACAGAACGCTTGGGTGAGTCGAGCCGCAACAGGTGTAATTTGTGTTGGCCTGTTCGCACTGTTGGGCACGATGATTATGTCCACGGCTTGGCCATTGTCCACTGAGCCTGCGATTGGAGATGCGGCAACCCTCTTGATTGGTCAGCATTTATTCAGTGATTTCCTTCTGCCGTTTGAATTAGCATCTGTTCTGCTGCTGATGGCTCTAATCGGAGCGATTATTCTGGCCCGCCGCGAGTTCTTGCCGGATGAAGCGGAAACGGGTATTCCAGAAGAAATCTCGCTCCAGCTTCCAGAACGGCCACGAGATTTGATTTCAATCGGGGGTTCTGCTCCGTCAGAGGAAAGCTAACTTGAGGTCAGTTTGGGACAGGGGGGTTAGTGTTTAACTCCTTAAGTAGATTGAGCCTCTTGTAGATTGCTATCGAGCTTGCGAAATCTAACGACTGCTTAACTCACTGTTGGGTTTCGCGTTGTTCAACCCAACCTACATAAAAGGCTTTAGCTTAATTTGGTGTTTTGATCAGCGAGAAAGATAGTCATGCAGCTTCAGTACTTTTTGATTTTGGCAGCGGCCCTGTTTTGTATCGGCGTATTTGGCTTAGTTACGAGCCGAAATGCCATTCGCGTTTTGATGTCGATTGAACTGATGTTGAACGCGGTTAACCTCAACTTGATGGCGTTTTCCAACTATCTGGACGCACAGCTCATTCGCGGTCAGGTGTTTGCCATCTTCGTGATTACGATCGCAGCTGCGGAAGCGGCAGTTGGACTGGCGATTGTTCTGGCGATTTATCGCAACCGCGACACAGTTGATATGGAACAGTTCAACACGCTGAAGTGGTAGGCTGCTCTGCAGACTCAATAGGTTTTGCAGCAATAGATTTTGTAGCAATAGCAAAGAGGGCTTATGCCGATACGGCATAAGCCCTCTTTGAGTTTCAATTTGCGCAGTTAGGTTAATTACCAAGCATGGAATCTAGTAGTGGTGAACTCGGTGGTGTGGGTAAGGTTGGCACCATAATGGAGCCGCTACTGGGTGCTGACGGAGTCGGAGTTGCTGATGTCTCATCCGTAACAGTTGGATCATCAACAGTTGGCTCAACGTTCGAGTCGGTAGGTGTCTCGGTTTCAGCAGCCGGAGTTGAACCTGCCGATGGCCGAACGATATCAATGATTCTCACATTCGTATCTGAAGAGGTTGCATCAGAACCATCAGTTGCAGTGTCAGTAGTTGGGCTTGCTGCTGGTTCAGTTGTCGGTGTCTCAGGTGTCACATCAGAGCTGGGTAATGTTGTTGGCAAGGGTGACGGTGAGGTCACAGCCCCCGTGCCGGTGCTGGGAATACTCGAACCAGAACCTGTTCCTGTGTTTTCAGAAGCGGCAGCTAGAGCGGCTAAGCTCTGATCGTTGGTGAAGTAGTAATGGCCCAGCGTTTGCCCGTCGTACGTCCGCTTCGTAAAGCGCCAGCCCGGATTGAGCTGAATTTTGACAAAATCGGTAGTCACACCCTTCGTTCGACCAATGTCAAGCTTGGGCGCACTGCGATCGCTAATGGGAATCCCCACCAGCCGCATAACATTATCAGACTGCACCACGCGCAGCACATATTGCAGCCCTAAGTCTTCGCCTCCCACTCGAATCGAGTAGCCATTGCTGTCAGTAGCGCGGCTACAGATGCCAGTAAAGTCAAAATTGAGCAGCAGCGGTTCAATTGTGCCAGCGATATCTTGATTTTCCTGCCAGCAGGCTTGACTGTCACTGACTTGCTCTACCACTAAAAGCTGATAGGTTTCACCACCATTGACCGGAGATGCGATCGCAATAATATTCTCCTGACTCACCTCTTGCTGACCAAACGTAGCGGCATCCACACGATGCCATACCGTGCCACCTCCGAAACTAATCAGAGCTAGCGTCATCAGTCGGAACCACAACTGGCGTTTCATACTCAAAATCCTTCGGTGTGTGTGAGGGTACTCATCCTGATATTGGGTTCAGGCGTCGATGCAGAATCTTTATAGTAGAAACCAATCTTGTTTCAGATAAAAGCATGGAGCGCATACTTTTTGCAAAACCCTATTCTAGGCTCTCATAGCCAGATTACCTATAAAACCTTTGACGAGGGACTCGCAGTCAAGTTGCCACACAGGAACCAGTTTTGTAACTGTCACAATCTGTTGTCTGTGGCTGCCGTGTCGTTACAGTGGCGCTTCTAGAGAATGGAAACGGTGTCACCCAATCAGGATTGATAATTTATCAAAACCTTGGGGAATGCTAGGTATGCTAGGATGACGGGACGTTTTTAGTATTTCGTTACGTTCTGCCTAGTCTCAGGTGCATTGCTCAGAGATTGAAAATGAACATCGTCAGACAGGTCGGTGAGCCAAGCTACGGACAGTTAGAACTGACAGCTAGACTTAATTCACTGGCAACCTGCTCTGCGATCCATTCTCAATTTCTGCCGTTCTACTCTTAATTCCATCACTATTTGTTCTACGATTTCACCTAAACAATTCATTTCACCCAAAAACGAGATCTTTAAGCTGAATTGCTGATATTGATGTGCGGATCCTATGGAACGCGCGTTGTAGTTAGTAGTGAATAGTTAATAGGCAAATTAAGCTGTTGCTTTGCCAAGCCCAAACAACGCATTCCGGATGAATTCAGCATCTTTGATGTAAGTTGGTGCAGAACCAATTTACTAGAGCAGGCTCTAGTTTGAGTTGTTCTAGTAAATTAAGACAAAGGAGGATGGTTGATCGACCAACAGAACGCTAAGTTGATAAAGGCAACAGCGCAGCTCTAGCAGCAATCAGTGAGTAGATTTGGTTCGGGTCGGAAGGGATTGAGATTCACATATTACTAGAGATGGTTCTATATTCAGTCAAATCCAGCATCTTCTTTTTCGGCCCTGGCACGGAGTGAGCAGTGCATGAGCGATCAAGTCAAGCAAAAATCAAAGATTTTGGTCGTCGATGACGAACCTGACAATCTTGATCTGCTATACCGCGCCTTTCGTCGTGAGTATGTCGTTCTGCGTGCTGAGAGCGGTCATGCTGCGTTGGAAATTCTAGAGCAAGAAGGGGATATTGCGGTCATCATCTCGGATCAGCGGATGCCGGGTATGAGCGGTACCGAGTTTTTGAGCCAAACTGCAACTCGCTATCCCGACATTATTCGGATTATTTTGACTGGCTACACCGATGTGGAAGACCTGGTGGAGGCCATTAATGCTGGGAAGGTGTTCAAGTATGTCACCAAGCCGTGGGACGATCAGGAACTCAAGGCGGTGGTGCAGCAGGCTGTTGACACCCACAATGTGCTGCGGGCACGGACGCAAGAATTAGCTCGCACGCTTCAGCAGGAATCGTTACTCAATGCCGTCACCAATACAATTCGACGTGCCCGCACCTATCGCCAAATTCTACAAACACTGGTCAATACGGTTGGGCAGATGTTTGAGGCGAGCTGTTGCGTATTGCGATCGCTACAGGCTGATACAGCCGCAGAAGAGTGGTTTGTTTATCATGCTCGCCATGAAAAAGCTCTGGAGAAAGGGCATGAAACTAGTGATCCCGAGCTCGATAGTGAGAGTAACGGGACATCCAGAACCCTAATTTACTCTATTGACGATTTAACCCAGACTATCTGGGAAACAGATGACGTTCTGGTTATTGAGGATGTTCACGCAGATCCCCGCATTTGTCTAGAGACACCAGAGGGTGAGCAGCGGCGGCAAGCCTATCTCAGTCAAGATATTCGCTCATCGCTCCTGGTGCCACTGATGGTGCAGCAGGAGCTACTGGCGGTTTTAGCCTTACACCAAAAGCATGAGATTCGGCGCTGGCGAGGCGACGAAGTGCAGATTTTACTGATGGTGGCTGATCAGGCTGCCTTGGCGCTATCGCAGGCTCGCGCTTATGAACAGTCTCAAGCTTTGGCTCAGCGAGAGTCGTTAGTCAACACGATTACCACAGCAATCCGCTCTAGCCTCGATCCCCAAGATATTTTTGCGGCCATTACCAAGAATCTGGGAGAAGTCCTCAATACTGATGGCTGCGCCCTGTCGCTTTGGACTGAGGATGATGAGTATGTCCAGTGTGTTGGACTCTATGATGCAGCCGATCAGCACCCTAATGAAGGAAGCGAATCGGCTGACACGGCGGCTGTATCGGTAGCGACGCCTGAAGCGTGGGATGTCTTGCATTCTTCAGCAAGTTATCATCAAGCTCAGTTAAACCATCGGGTTTCTACGGCTGTGGATGAGGTTCGCACATCAGACCTGCATAAGCCGTTGCCACAGTCTCTGGCTCCGATTGAGGGTAACCCAGTACTGCTGCGGCTGCTGGAGACGCAACAGCCGGTAGTGGTACACGACTTGATCCAGCATCCGGAACTGAATATGCCGGATCTGCCGCTACGGGTGCATACGCGGGCGCTGCTGGTGGTTCCGCTCTTGACGACGGCAGGCAAGATTATTGGCAGCATTTCGCTGCGCCAAAATCAACCGCGAACTTGGCAAGCAACAGAAATTAGCTTGGCTCAGGCTGTTGCTACTCAAGCTGCGATCGCAGTTCAGCAGTCTCGTCTTTACCAAAAAACGCGGCAGCAGGCGGAACAGCTCATGGAGCTGGATCGGCAAAAGACCGAGTTTTTCCAGAATATTTCCCATGAGTTCCGCACGCCGTTGACTTTAACGATCGGGCCGCTGGAAGCCGCCGTCGCTCAAAAGCAGGGATTGAGCTACGAGCAGTCGGAGATTGCTCTGCGCAATTCTCGCCGTTTGCTGCGCTTGGTGAATCAGCTCCTCGATTTGCAGCGTCTAGATGCCGGACGAATGCAGCCCAAGTTCCGTCCCTGCAACATTGAGGAATTTGTCAGCCAAATTACGGAATCGTTTCAGCCCTACTGCGATCGCAAACAGCTCCAGCTAATTGCTCAGCTTTCTCCCTGTCCATCGGTTTATCTGGATGCCGAGAAGTTTGATAAGGTGCTGTACAACCTGCTGTCCAACGCCATGAAGTTTACTCAGGCGGGCGGTAGCATCACGGTACGCCTCTATCCAGATGGCGACGACTGCATCATTGAGGTCTCTGACTCTGGGATCGGCATTCGAGATGATCAGATTCCGCATCTGTTTGAGCGCTTCCGGCAGGCTGATGGTTCTGAAAACCGCAGTTATGAAGGTAGCGGCCTCGGACTCGCACTGGTGAAAGAGCTAGTTGATATGCACGGCGGCCAGATTGAGGTCAGTTCAGTTTATGGCAAGGGCACGACCTTCAAAATTCGATTGCGAACGGGTACCGACCATTTATCGGCTGAAGCGATTGTCGAAGCTGCCGTTGAAAGTACGGCCAGTCGTGCATTGGTTGAACTCGCTGATATTGAGCTAGATCAACGGGCGGCTGCCTCGACGGCTGATCCATTGCCTATGACGCCGCTGCCCGCGCTCAACGAAGCTGAGACGACAATTGCTCCGGCTATTACCGCTAATATTCTGGTCGTAGATGACAATAACGACCTGCGGGCCTATGTGTCGCAAATCTTGCAGCAGGCTGGTCATGAGGTTTACGGTGCTCGCAACGGGGCAGAAGGCTATCAAATGGCCGAGGCGCGCAAACCCGATTTGATCATTACCGACCTGATGATGCCCGTAGTGTCGGGATTAGACATGATTCGTCAACTGCGGGCTAATGAGCATCTGCGGGGCATTCCGATTATTTTGTTAACTGCCAAAGCAGACGAGGATACGCGGATTACGGGAGCAGAACAGGGAGCCGATGCTTACCTCTCGAAACCGTTTAATAACCGCGAACTATTGGCCGAAGTGCGTAATCTTCTGGCGCTGAAAGCGAATGAGCGCCGGATTGCTGAGCTGAATACGTATTTGACTGAATCGGTACTCCAGCGCTTCTTGCCGCCGATGATGGTGGAAAAAGCGGCGCGAGGAAAGCTCTCGCTCGATCTCCGGCCTGAGCCAAAGCTGGTAACGATTTTGTTTAGCGACATTGTTGGCTTTACCCAACTGTCGAATACGTTGCGATCGCGGCGGGTCGCCGAGCTGCTAAATGAGTACCTGGAAGAAATGACCTACGCCATTTTTGATAATGGCGGCACGGTCGATAAGTTTATGGGTGATGCTGTATTAGCTATTTTTGGCGCACCGGAAGAAATTTCGCCCAATGAACAAGTGCGACGTGCGATCGCAGCGGCTCGTCAGATGTATCATCGCCTCGATCAGCTTAATGAAAAATGGCGATCCCAAGGTATCGGTGAAGTTAAATTCCGCTGCGGCATCCACCAAGGCACAGCAGTTGTGGGACTGTTCGGTGGGGCACAGCGCTCAGACTATACCGCCATTGGCCCCAGTGTAAATATTGCGGCTCGCATTCAGGAGGCGGCAGATCCAGATGCGATTCTCGTTTCCGCCGCCGTAGCCGACTACCTAACCGAGAATGAAATCGTTAAGTTCAGTCCTCTAAAATTAAAGGGAGTGGATGAAACGGTATTGACCTTTGGCGTAAAACCCCGTTTAGAGCCAGCCGAGACGCCTGCTTCTGTGACTGAAGAGTAATCAATGAGCCGATTTCAAGAAAAAACGAATGCTTTGGCCCTAACCGGGTGACAAGCGAGTTCAGAACCAAGGTGGACAAAGCTTTGAGAGAATAACAGAGGCAAAGAAATAGGGAGCCTTGAGCAGACTCCCCCAACCAAATATGTTTCCTGCATTCTACCAAACCACCCTCCAAGCTCATCTGAGCGACCCGCAGTATTTGACCCTGCAGCTCTTGTTATGTTTGCTACAGGCCCATCGTCAGGTCAAACTGTCAGTTTTAGCCAGTGTCTTTCCTCAACCGATTCAATATGGCAGTCGAAAACGGAACTTACAGCGGTTTTTAGTCTTGCCTCAACTGAGGGTCAAACTGCTGTGGTTTCCGCTGGTGAAATACTGGATTCGGCAAGAGCAAACCGGACGGGGATTGAATCGATCCCAACGCCGCCGCCTCAAACAACTGAAGCATCAAAAGTATGGCTACTGGATTCTGGCGATTGACCGCACTCAGTGGAAAGGGCGAAATATCTTCATGGTCTCTCTGATCTGGGGCACCCATGCCCTGCCCCTGTATTGGGAGGTCTTAAAGCAAAGCGGCAACAGCGACCTTCGGACTCAAAAACGACTGCTAAAAGCCGTTTTCCCCCTGTTGAAATCCTACCCCGTCTTAGTGCTTGGAGACCGAGAGTTCCATAGTCCAAAACTAGCTAAATGGCTAGACTCCAGGGGCATCATGTTTGCCTTGCGGCAGAAGAAAGACCTTCATTTTCAAGTGAGTGTGCAACAGGAGTATACCGTGGTGAAAGACTTGGGCATTCAACCCGGCATGAGACAGTTCTATCGGGGCATCTTGGCCAACAAAGGCGATGGGTTGGGTCCCTTTAATTTGGCGATCTATTGGAAACGAAGCTATCGTAACAAAGGCCCGAAAGACCCCTGGTATATTCTCACCAATCTGCCTAATTTGAAGCAGGCCATTGAGATCTATCGCTGTCGCTGGGGCATTGAGCAGCTCTTCAAGGACTGTAAGACTGGGGGCTACAACTTAGAGGACACCAAGGTCAATGAACCCCGATTTTTAGCCTTGCTCTTACTCATTGCGATCGCGTACAGTTTGGCCACCCTACAGGGGCAATGGATGCGGCAACTCCGCATTGACCACTATGCTGGACGTATTCAAAAACACCAAGATAAAACCTTGCGACACAGTGAGTTCAGCTTGGCTCTCTATGGGCAACGGTGGACGTATGGGATGGAACTGTGGGCCAATCAAGCGTTTCAGTTGATGGCGCTCAAACCCCACAAACGCCTCTATTTTCAGCGGGGTCTCCGTGCCCTATCCTTGATGCAGCAAGCTATCTAGCTATGTTGTCACCCTTTCAGGCTTTGGCCAAGGAAGTGAGACAGCATATCCGCATTCTGGGCGGATTCGTGGTGCTGTTGTGGGCGATTGAGCTGCTTGATCTATATCTGTTAAACGGTTGGCTTGATCAATTTGGTATCTGGCCCCGTCACCTGATTGGGCTGCGAGGCGTCTTGTTTGCCCCGTTTCTGCATCATGGGATTGGCCATTTGCTGGCAAATACCGTACCGCTGTTTACGCTAGGCTGGCTAATTATGCTGCGGGAAACAAGTGATTTCTTCGTAGTGTCAGTGATTACCCTGATTGTCAGCGGTGTGGGCACTTGGTTTTTGGGCAGTCCCAACTCGATCCATGTGGGCGCTAGCGGCCTGATTTTTGGCTATTTCGGGTTTCTGCTATCGAGAGGATACTTTGAGCGCAGCATGAGTTCAATTGCCTTGTCGGTCATCGCGATCCTGTTTTACGGTAGTTTGATTTGGGGTGTTTTGCCAACTGACGATACCGTGTCTTGGCAGGGGCACCTCTTTGGCTTCATCGGTGGCGTGGTCTCTGCTCGCTTACTGTCGTCGGAACGAAATGGCTAAGCAATTGAACGCCTTTTGACCAATAATTTCAACAGCTTCAACGAAATCCACCGTCAATGGTGAAGTCCTACCACTACAATAATTGGGGTGAACATGTAGTGGGAAGGTTAAAACCCTTGGTTGTCAAAATCGGCTTATTGGGACTCGGAACAGTTGGCACAGGCACGGCCAAAATCGTACTCGACACGGCGCAGCGGCATCCGCTGACGAATGAGCTTGAACTCTATAAAGTAGGAGTTCGCAGTTTAGACAAGCCGCGTGAAATTGAGATTCCCACTGAGCGTCTGACGACTGACCTGGACTCGATTGTCACTGATCCGGTAGTGGATATTGTGGTTGAGGTAATTGGTGGCCTGGAACCCGCGCGATCGCTAATCCTAAAAGCCATTGAAAACGGCAAGCATGTTGTAACAGCCAACAAAGCGGTAATTGCCCGCTACGGCGACGAGATTTTCACCGCCGCGACTAAAGCCGGAGTGTATGTCCTGCTGGAAGCCGCTGTGGGCGGCGGCATTCCAGTGGTGGAACCGCTAAAGCAGTCACTCTGCGCCAATCGTCTCCACACCATTACGGGTATTGTCAACGGTACGACCAACTATATTCTGACGCGGATGCAGCAGGAGGGTGGCCAGTTTGAGGATATTCTGGCCGATGCGCAGCGACTGGGCTATGCCGAGGCTGACCCAACGGCAGACGTAGACGGTCTGGATGCCGCTGATAAGATTGCCATTCTCGCTTCGCTGGCCTTTGGTGGACGAATTAAGCTAGACGAGGTGTACTGTGAAGGCATTCGCGGCGTTACAGCCGCCGATATTACCTATGCCGACCGGCTGGGATTTGTGATTAAGCTACTTGCGATCGCAAAACGCGAACTGGGTAGCTCACCGGATGATGAGCAGCTCCAGATACGTGTTCATCCAACGCTGCTGAATAAGTCGCACCCACTAGCCAGCATCAATGATGTCTACAACGCAATTCTGATTGAAGGCGATCCGGTGGGACAAGTCATGTTTTTTGGGCCGGGAGCAGGTTCGGGGCCAACAGCCAGCGCAGTAATGTCCGATGTGCTGAATATTGCGGCCATTCTGATGGTGGAGCGCGGCAGTGATAGCAGCTCCGAGAAATCAGGACAAAAGCCGCTCGATCCGCTACTGGCCTGTTCGCATCAGCACTACTGCACGATTACGCCAATTGAGGATCTAGTCACGCGGTTTTATGTGCGGCTGCTGGCAAAGGATGAACCGGGCGTTATCGGCAAGCTGGGCACGACGTTTGGCAATCACAATGTTAGCTTGGAGTCGGTGGTACAAATTGGCTTCCAGGATGAGCGAGCGGAAATTGTGGTGGTTACGCACAATGTCCGCGAAGGAGATTTCCACACCGCGTTAGGCGAACTACAAAGCTACAGCTCCATCGATAGCGTACCGAGTATCCTGCGAGTGCTGTAGTGATTTGCAGTAGCTGAAATGCCTGGCGGTGCGGAATGACGCGAGGCATTTACAGCCGCTGCGAAATTACGATTGAGCGTGCTGCAACGGGGATCGTTTGATCAGCCGTGAAAATTCGCTCTTCGGTGACAAATCGGGGTTCCTTTGTGTCGATCTGCACTGACCAGTGATACTCGCGGAATATCTTCGGTAAGTGAAACTCAATTGTTTCGTAATGGGCATTGAAAAATATCAGAAAGTCATTGTCGCTAATCCGCTCGCCTTGGCTACCCGGACTGGGAATCTTATCGCCATTCAGAAAAACGCCAATTGACTTGATAAAACCAGCGTCCCATTGCTCGCCAGTCATTTCCGTGCCATCGGGATTGTGCCAGCTAATGTCGGTCACCTCAAAGCCATGAATGGCCCGTCCCTGGAACCACTTGCGCCGCCGAAAGACCGGGTGCTGCTTACGGAAGTAGATCAGCTCGCGGCAGAAATTAATTAGGTCTTCGTTCCCTTCCGGTAACTGCCAGTCAAACCAGGAGATTTCGTTGTCCTGGCAATAAGCATTGTTGTTACCCAACTGAGTGCGGCCAATCTCGTCACCTCCCAACAGCATGGGTACGCCCTGGGACAGCATTAGAGTTGTCAGAAAGTTGCGCCGCTGCTGCTCACGGAGCTGTAGGACTTCCGGATCATCAGTTAAGCCTTCTTCACCACAGTTCCAGGAGCGGTTGTGGCTCTCGCCATCGCGGTTATCTTCACCGTTATCTTCGTTGTGCTTATCGTTGTAGCTGACCAAGTCGTTGAGCGTGAAGCCATCGTGAGCCGTAATGAAATTGATGCTGGCATTCGGCTGTCGGCCATTCATCTGGAAATAGAGATCGGGGCTGCCCGTCAACCGATAAGCAAACTCGCCCAGGGTTTCATCTTGACCACGCCAGAAATCGCGTACCGTGTCACGATATTTGCCGTTCCACTCCGACCAGTTGACTGGAAAGTTACCCACCTGATAGCCGCCGGTGCCCACATCCCAGGGTTCAGCAATCAGCTTCACGCCAGCTAATACGGGGTCCTGGTGAATCAGGTCGAAGAAGGCCGACAGTCGATCCACGTCGTACAGCTCTCGGGCCAGAGCGGAGGCCAGATCAAAGCGGAAGCCATCCACATGCATCTCAGATACCCAGTAGCGCAAGCTATCCATAATCAGCTTGAGTACCTGGGGACTACGCATGTGCAGAGAGTTGCCGCAGCCTGTGAAATCCATGTAGTAGCGAGGATCATCTTCAACCAGGCGATAGTAGCTGGCATTGTCAACACCGCGCAGGGAAAGCGTGGGGCCAAGGTGGTTGCCTTCGCCCGTGTGGTTGTACACCACGTCCAGAATCACCTCAATTCCTGCCTGGTGCAGGGTTTTCACCATTTCTTTGAACTCGCTAACCTGTTCACCCAAGATGCCGTTAGAGCTGTAGCCTGCAAATGGAGCGAAGAAATTAATCGAGTCGTAGCCCCAGTAGTTGCGCATTCCCTTGTCGGCCAAATGTCCGGGGCGAGACAGAAAGTGATGAATCGGCATCAGCTCGACTGCCGTGATCCCCAGCCGTTGCAAGTGCTCAATTGCGACAGGGTGAGCCATACCCGCGTAGGTGCCTCGCAGTTCTTCGGGAATGTCGGGATGCTGCTTAGTAAACCCTTTGACATGCACCTCGTAAATTATGGTTTCATGCCAGGGCGTAAGCAGCGGGGTATCATCTTCCCAGTCAAAGGTTTCATCGACGACGACGGACTTAGGCACGAGGGGAGCGCTGTCCAGTTCTGAGAACGACAGGTCTTCATCTGGGCTTTCCCAGTCATAGCCAAACAGTTCTGGCCCGTTGCCCACTTCACCTGAAATGGCTTTGGCGTAGGGGTCGATTAGCAGTTTGTTGGGATTGAAACGGTGCCCTTCCTGTGGCGCATAGGGGCCATGCACTCGATAGCCATACTCTTGGCCTGGGCTGATACCGGGCAGATAGCCGTGCCAAACAAAATTGCTGACCTCAGTCAGTGGAACGCGAGTCTCTTCGCCATTCTTATCAAACAGGCACAAATCGACCGCAGTTGCATGTTCCGAAAACAAGGCAAAGTTAGTGCCTTTGCGATCCCAAGTTGCTCCCAGAGGATAAACATTACCAGGCCAAATTGCAACATGCATAGGTTTAAACGTCCTTCAAATAAGTCGTAAATAAATCGAGAGTGACGAGAATGATTAGCCGCAACAATTTATTTCAGCCCCTGATTTTGGTTTTTAAACACCTCCTACGATCTCCTAATAGATGCTTGGTGCTGCCTGAGCCAAGATTTTACCTATTAAAATTGCACATTATGGGGCATCTTAAACGGGTTCCGATAGGATTGCCTCTAGCTAACGGTATGACTAAGAGAGGGATTTTCTGCGATCGCAGATGTTGCTCGATAGCCGTTGCCATTTCCGACCTTGTGGAGATTCCCAATCCGTATTGACCTCGTTATCGTGCAGGGGTTAACGCATCACGAGAGCAGTACCATGTCTAAAGAATCTAAACGGCGAGACGTGGCCAATCGTATCCACAGCGCCAACGAAACTGCTGAGCAAGCCCATGTCAGTTCAACTGACAAAGAAGATTTGGCTTCAGCGACCCACAGCACCAATATTCCTGTTGAAGACGAAACCGATCAAAGCGGCGAGGTTCTAGAGGATGTACCACAGCGGTACAGTGAATCCTACGGTACGGGTGTTAAGCAGCCACCTCAGTCGCGCTAAGAAACCATTGCTTTTGAGAACATCCACAAAGCCGACTGGTAAAGCAAAGAGGAGGGTTTACTGCTAGCAACCCTCCTCTTTGCCAACTAAACAACTGATCAACACTCTGTCTAGATCACAGAGATCGACATAGAGTGCCAATTTTTATGCAGCACTTACCCCGACTGCGGCTGGGCCAGGCGTGGATCTAAACAAATCCGACATTTCAATGATGGGGATAGCGGCAACATCTGCGCGCACATCGACCCAAAGTGTATAGTGCGTATCCGAAGCTGTGATCACAACGCTGTTGCCATGCTCACCAAATTGGTAACCCACTGTGTAGGCTTTGGAGCGCTCTGCTTGTTTGAACTGGCAGACTCGTTTGTAAAACTTACGCTGAAATGCGATCGCACAAAAGATTGCGCCGTCCTGATAGTAATTGAATGGTCGAACCTGCTGTTCGCTAATCAGTAGGGGCAACGACATCTTGCTTAAACTCCTCAACAACTAAGGCATACGTCGATCGAATCAACCTTGGCTCTTTATTGTAAACAAATGTTAAGCATGCTGTGTGGGTCTTTTGAAAGATACGACCTGCTCCTACCTATTTCTATGGATAGGTAGATTGATAGGTTTATTTCTATGAATTTTGTGATTTATATAGATTTTCTCGCTTACGGCAACGTATTGCTGTAGGCAATTTGACAGAGCTGTTACTGATTGATCGAAAGTTGCGATCGCAATCTAGCCACAGCACACCTGTTTGCTAATCGATAACCCATCCAAATATAGTGATTCCAGTTAAGAGTGAGATAACGAGAGAGGAGAGTGCCTCAGGCTGAGGCACTCTCCTCTCTCGTTCTTATCTAGAATCGCTATAAATTGAAGAGAGAATTTTACAGGCTGTATAAGCAGCGCATTATAGAGCCCTGATTAGCCAAATTCTTGCTGATATTCATGCATCACCCAGCTAATGGGCCGACCGTAACGATGGGCAAGCTGCGTCAGATATCGTTTATAGGTGGCCTGATCTTGGAGAGTGGGGCTATGACCAAACACCGATCCTCGGCACCATTCCTCCTGGGGCCAGCGTCCCGTCAGCTCATAGAATGCTCGCTTGGCCCAGTTGGGGCCTTGTCCCTGCTCAAAGGTGCGGCGGCGCTGGTGATGGAACAGCGCAATCAGTGCTGCTTCGTCCTGGAGCTGATGCAGTTGTTCACGCGAGAGATTGGTAATGACCTCAATTAGATCATCGGCTTGAATCACTTTTTCACTCAGCCACTGGTGATGACAACTCGGACAGTCGGTGACAAAGGCATAGACCAGACAGCCACAGGCTGGACACTGTTTGGTTGGTGGTGGTTTACCGGGCGACGAATCGGTGCGCGTCGGCAACGTGTAAGCTTCAATATCTTCTGGAAAACCTAGCCGTTGCAGATTGCCCGCCTGATCCAAAATCAGCCCGTAGGCTTTGCCCGTCTGGGGCGAAATTCGCATCACCCGACCAATTTGCTGTTGATGCAGCGCATGGGACTGGGTCGGACGCAGCAGCAAACCAACTTCCACACTAGGTTCATCAAAACCGATGCTAATTACATTACAAGAAGTGAGAACCAATAGCTCTCCCGCGCCCAGCGCATCATAGAGCCGCTTCCGCTCTTTAATTGGCGTTCCCCCTTCCACCGTTGCCGCCGGAATTTCGGCATCCTGAAACGCTGCCGCAACGTGACGCGCATGTTCAATATCGACGCAGAACGCAATCGTGCGCTTCCCCGGACAGAGGCGATGCCATTCATCCACAATTTTCTCAACCAGCTCCGGGCGATCGCAGGCATTCTTCAAATCGCGTTCATGGTAATCACCCGCCACCGTGCGGACACCGCCTAGATTCGCCTGGCCATCAGCGGGCATACTGTAATACCGCATAGGGGCCAGAAAGCCCATTTCCTGAAGCGTTGAGGGCACAGGCGAAGCCACAAATGTTTCAAAATGGTCGCCGAGCTGCTCCTGACCTAAACGATAGGGCGTTGCGGTCAGTGCTAAATGAACCGCATTGGGGTGGGTACGGTAGATAATTTCTTGCCCGACTTGGGAGAAAACGGTGGTGTGGCCTTCATCAAAAAAGACCAGATTAGCAGGCCACTTGCGCCACCAGGAGCGCTTGCCCAGCGTTTGCACACTGGCAATTTGAATCGGTGCGTCTGGATTTTCCGGCCAGCCCGCTTTAATGAAGCCGCACTCTAGCCCAAATGACTGCATCTTGTTGAAGGTCTGTTCAATCAAGATGTCTAAATGAACGATAAATAATAGGCGGCAGCCGTGGGCAACGGCCTGAGCACAGATTTGGCCGCCAATCACGGTTTTACCCGCACCCGTCCCGGCAACAATGGCAATCCGACGATGCCCCTGATTAATCTTGGCGTACAGGTCATTAATCAACTGTCCCTGATATGGACGAAGTTTCGGGGACGGATGAGCCATCGAGAGCGCGACAATCTAGTGAAGAACAATTGTATGGTAAGTCAGAATACTCTGCTTGTACCTAGTGTTGTCAACTGTTCTGGTTTTCTTTTTCTACGATCTGATCGCTAGCGCCGGGTTTGGTGTAATAGCCAATGGCCAAAGTTGCGATCGCAGTGAGTCCCGATGTCAAACTTGCCTTTAATGTGCCCTTATCTTCTGGCGAGATGTTGGCAAGAATAGGTAAATTTAATAGAAACGTGGCCAAGAATAGGCTCGCTATTGAGCCTAGTGCTGCGCCAACTGAGGAAAAAGCTACCTTTCTATTAATTGAGCCGTCAGCCGAAACATAGGATGGCAATCTTGAGGACTTTAGCTGAGTGGATGAAGCTAATTGAGTGGGTAGAGGGGGTGGGGTAATTATCATAGCAATAGTGTTTAAAACTTCAGTAATATAGTGGACTTCAGCAATTCCAACTTGCAGATTTGAATCACTAACCCACAGGTTAAAATTGAGCTGAATTTACACCATAAAATCTGGCTTTAATAACACTTTAAATGAGTAATTTAACCACAGGCATGACCCAACCAGGTGCTTTTATGTTGGTTTTTCCAAATCAACATGAACCTATTGAGAGGTATTACCAACATGCTGCAACTTGACCATAAAGAAGCCATCCATCTGAGCTTGATGGGGCCAGACTTTTAGCCAGCCATCAGACGTTATATAGGGCTGAAACAGAGGATCTTCAGGGGATTCAACACGCCAATCGGAATGTGTGGCGAGAAACTGCTGCACAACCTGCTCATTCTCGGCGTGATGGAGAGTACAGGTCGAATACACCAGGCAGCCTCCAGGCTTAACCCAAGTGGCGGTTGATTCTAAAAGCGCCTGCTGAAGTTTCGCTAAATTCTGAATTGAATCCGGCGTCTGTCGCCAGCGAGCATCGGCATGGCGGTGCAGTGTACCGAGACCGGAACAGGGCGCATCCATCAGTACCCGATCCGCCGTCTGCTTAAAGTCGGGCATATCGCAGCTATCGCCTGCCCGCAGTTGAACAGATTGCAAGCCGATGCGATCGCAGTTTTGCTGCACTTTTTTCAATCGGGAGGAATAGCGATCGCAGGCCCAGATTTTGCCTTGGTCGCCCATCAGCTCGGCCATTTGGGTCGTCTTGCCACCCGGAGCTGCACAGGCATCAATCACTGTTTCATCCGGTTGCGGATCGAGTAAATAAGCAACGAGCTGTGCGCTTTGATCTTGTACAGTCCACCAGCCCTGCTCAAATCCTGGCAGTTTTGCCACATTGCCCGCATGACCGTCCAGGCGCAGGCACCAGGGAATGTGGGTGGGTTGAACAGCAATTCCCGCATCTTCAAAGGCGGTCATCACCTCGGCCATTGTGGTTTTGAGCGGGTTAACGCGCAAATCCAAACTGGGCGTCTGGTTCATATACTGGCAAAGCCGCTCGACTGCGGCCCAGTCCTGCAATTGGTCGTACCAAACTTGCACAATCCAGGTGGGGTAGCTGTGGAGAATGCCAAGCCGTTCAGCGGGGTTGGCAGGGAGGTGGAGGGGGTCAGTGGGCGTTGATGAGGAAGGGGTAATGCTTGATGGAGAGTGGTTGGTGGTCGAGGAATGGTTGATAGTTGATGGGGATGCGGTTTCGGTGGGAGTTGTTGCTTGGGAGGGGGGTGATGGTTGATTTGGTTGGGAATTGGGGTTGGGTACTGGAACGGATTGAGTAAGGCGGTCGTACTGGCGCAGGATGCCATTGACGACGCCGGACAGACGCTTCAGGCGGTTATCCTTGGCCAGTTCAACAGTAGTATCGACGATGGCGCGGGCGGGAATTTGAGTCAGATAGCGGAGCTGATATAAGCCCAGATGCAGAATCAGCCGCAGATCTGGAGGCTGCTGATCTGCGGGTTTGGTTGCAAGCTGATTGATCAATGCATCAAGCGTGCGTTGGCGGCGAACGCTGCCGTAAACCAATTCAGTCGCCAATCTGCGATCGCGGGCTGAAAGCTGGCTACGCTGCAACACCTGATCGAGTGCAATATCGGCATAGGCTTGCTTCTGGTTGATGGCTTTGAGCGCTAAAAAGGCCGCTTGGCGAGGAGAATGGGTCACAAGTTCGAACAGTAAACGAGCAAGAGGAAGTACCGATTTTGGATTGGCGGTTTTGGCTTAGAGATTTGAATTGGCTGCGTTAGGCCGGTCGAGCGTATTGGTGAAGCAGACTGAGAAATAGCTCACCGTTAAAGCTGCGGGGATCAAGGCGGGAACCGGAGCGATCCACATCTCGGTGGGTAGTAATGCGATAATCGGGCACGGTGCTTTGTGCGACTAACCATGCTAAAGAACGATATTGGTTGTCGGTATAGCCGCTATGGGTACGACTGTTGCCTCGGCCATCAGAAGGCGATTCCAGCGAGATGTGATAGGCAAAGTTATTCACCGACCCCGGAAACTCAAGATTCGTTACCACCGTTTCAGATCCATTGGGGCCATCAAAGACCGAATTACCAGCACCAAAGGCTCGCTTCTCTGGCGGCACAATGTAGACAACCGTGCCATCACGACGAATTAGAGTGTGATAGCTGACCTGATCCTCATCGCGAGGATGGGGTGTGCGGAAGGTATTGATCGCGCTATTTGCCGAACCAACGGTCTCATGCAGCACCACGATAAAGTCGTTGTAGACCGGATTGCCATAAGCATCAGTGGCGTAGCGTTCGCCGTAGTTGGTGGGGTCGGCCCAGGCAACTTCTGTGGCAGGAACGTAATCCGGGGTGGATTGGGCAAGTTGGGTTGGGGATGGAACGGGTTGATCGGTGGTAGTTGTATAGTTAGTGGTTGATGGGTTGGTGATACCCTCGTTAGCTGAACGCTGGGTCGCTTTAGATGAATTTGATGACGTGGAGGCAGAGGCGGCTTTAGCTGACTGATCAGCGGTATTGGTTGTCGGCTGAGTTGTTTTAGCCTGTTTATGGAACCGCTGAGTTTGCTCAACTGCTTCTGTCAAAGTTGATGACAAATCCTGCACAAAGGGAGAGACCAGAGACGGTTTAAGTGGGTCAAACTCGTTGGCCGAAGAATAGGCGGAGCGGACAGGATTATTTGACCAGGGCTGGATTGAGACCAGAATAATTGCGATCGCAGTTCCAACAACCAGCACAATACGGCCTAAAGCGCCTCGTAATTTAACCATAGTGACCTAATTTACGCCCTGCCTGCGGGCCAAATAATTTGCAATCAGTTGCTATGATATTCAATTTCTCAGCCGAGTGGTGTAGAACTTGTGACGGAAGCCTAGCCCAATAAACTCGCTCAATTAACTGCCACGATCACTCATGGCCGTCCACCGATCAAGAGCCCGCTGACCACCCCAGCGCACCACGATCTCATCATCATAAGCATCGGCAAACTCAATTACCGACATGACTGAATTTTGCAGCTCCTTCTTGTCGCAGGTGGAACCAACTAAGCTGTGTTCAAACACAATGTCGTTTTCGGAATCCAGCGCAAAGCGGCCAAAATAGATGCCGTCGTTTTCCCGCAGCAAGTAATACGTCAGATCCGGCGTAATATCAATATTTGTTACCACGTAAGCACGGGTGACAATTAGCGATTCCTCATCTCCCCAGGGAATAATTTTGGTTGAGGCCACAGCTGAGCCAAAATTGTTGATAAAAACGGGCTCATCATCCAGAATCAGCAGCGTTTCTCCAAATAGCTCATTCATCCAAGGCACAATTTGCTCATAGCAGACTTGCTGAGCGGCAGTTTCAAACTTCATTTTTCGGCTCCACGAAACAGAGACACACAGCCGAGATGTCTCCAACAGGGATGGCAAAATTGCCAAATATTGCTCTACAATCTCACACTGCCGTAAATTCTGTCATGCATGGGGACTGAACAAACATGATTTTTTATGGAGGGTCAAAAGATTAAGTCAATGTCTAGTTCGCGTAGATCAATGGTGTGGAGCTGTCCCTGTCGTCCATTCCAGGTTGCGATGAGCAGACCGTAGCCGTTGAAAGTTGCGATCGCACTGGGATAAGCGGGACCAGCTAAGCGACCAACGATTTCGGTATCGTGGTTGATTAGCACAATCTCACCGTTTTCTGCGGCTAAGATGTAGCCCCAACTGGTGGCGTGCAGACAAACAGGCACAATGCCTACCCCTATTCGCTGAGCATAAAACGGTTTGAGGTCAATTAACACAATGGCTTGCTGATTCCCCTGCTCAACTGCCAACAGCCGATAAGGGCGAGTCGTCATGATCGCTTGCTCAATCGGCACATTGATCCGAACGGAGCCTAATCGAGTGTCGCGCCGGGTGAAAACCTGGAGCTGAGTATGCGCCGTTAATCTGGAAGCTGAAGCTTTTGACACGGCTTCAGACGGTATAGCTTTTGATGGAGCTGAATCAGTTCGAAATTGCTGCATAACGGCTAGATGACGATCATCCAGCGGCAGTAATTTCGCGCCTGTGAGGGACGAATTGGACAGAGATAATTGGTGCGATCGCAGGTCAGAAACGTTGACCGTTTGTGTAGCCAAATCATACTGCCAGCGGCAGGTCTGCAGCTGTTTAGCTGATTCGGCGGTTAAAGCAGCCAGCCAGTGTCCTGCGGCATGAACAACCACCTGGCTGTTGTACTTAAACTGAATCACCGATGTGGGCTGCAGTGGGACTACCTGTGTCGTTGACGCAGATGACGTAGAGTTAGACGGCCAAGGAAAAAACTCAACCGCATGAGCTTTGATGATAAAACAGCCCTGCGGCACTGGAGCCAGTTCCCGAACTCGTTCAGTCAAGGGAGTGCTAATCGGTTGCTGGCTATAGGGTTCAGCGGCGGTGAGTGCGTCGGAACGGTACTGAATATAGGCACACTCCGATGGGCTCATCTGTACCAGGTGCTGTACAAGACCAGCCACGTCACTCGACGTGTGACGAGCCAACGTGGTCGAGAAACTGGCCATTGCCATCAGCGGCGACGAGAGTGAACAAACAGACTGTGGCCGGACAGCAACCGATTTGCGAGCGGCATTCACCGCAGCTCGAATTTCCCAATCTTCTAAATGGCGGGCATTGGCAAATCGTAGCTGTTGCGATCGCAGCGCTAACTGCTGTTCTGTCTGCTGCAATTGCTGAGGTGTCAGCGACTGGAGCGCCTGCAGCATGTCCGCCGCTGAGCGAAATCGACGGGCAGGCAGCTTTTGCAGGGCCGTCCGCACAATGGTTTGCAACTCAATCGGTATCTCATTTGGCAGAACAACTGGCTGATTGAGATGAGCCGTCATTAACTCTTGCGGCGTACCGCTAAACGGACGGTCGCCCAGAATTAGCTCATAGAGCATGACTCCTACTGCATACAGATCAGACAGCAAGGAATATTGTCCATAAAAGCGCTCAGGAGCCATATAAGCTGGAGACCCCGTATTACTGCCAGCTTGCATCGATTCATTTTGCGTCAGGCGGGCAATGCCAAAGTCAGAGATGTGAGCTTGCCAAGTACCTGGTTTCAGGGTCAGCAGAATGTTTTCAGGCTTAATATCACAGTGGATAATGCCGCGACTGTGGGCATGCTGTAGCCCCGCCAGCACATCGTCGATGAGGCCGATTTTTTGGATCAGCGTTAACGTACCACCCATATTCATCAACTGCCGCAGGGTGCCACCCTCACAGTAGTCCATGACCAAATAGCGTCCCGTCGCCGTATGCTCCAGGGATTGGCAGTTGACGATATTGGGGTGCTGAAGGCTGAGTAAGAATCGTAGTTCCCGCAGAAACTTGTGGGTAGGAAACCGATAGTGGTCTAAATTCTTCAGGGCAACAAACTGCCCAGTTTTACGATGTACCGCACAAAACACTTGGCCAAACTGTCCTTGGCCAATTAGACCCAATATTCGATATTTTGGGGAACGCTTTAAACGAGTCGATACAGCCACAGCGGCTCGCTGCCCTCATTAGGTAATGTTGAGTTGTAAATGTTTGACTGATGCGGCCTTAAGTCAAGCTGTGATTGCCTGCATAATGGCATCGTGAGATTCCCCAGCTAAGACCTTTTGCTCAATGGCTTCCATCCGCTTGGGAATACCCAATACAAATCGGTTGCGATCGCAGCCTTGGGATTCACAACTGGTCTGCACACAGGCCAGATCACGCCCCGTTAGCTGACCAAAGAACGCGCTCAGCACACCAGATTCAAGATAGCCAACGGGTGTATCCCCTTTCAATGCAAACTTAATAAAAGGTGAATTTTGCACCTCAACGACTAGAAAACCCTTGGCCTGATAGGTCTGATCCAGGTCAATTTTGCCCCAGCCGTGGGTTTGCCAGCACTGACGCAGACACTGCAAAAACTCAACCATCGGCATATCCGACAGCGGAGCCCGGTAGTAGTCGCTCACTTCTTCGCAAAAGCGGGCATAAAAATTCTTGCCCCACCAGCGACCACAGTTAACCAGTACCAAACCTCCAGCCTGTCCAGTCTCTTTTTCCAAACCGGCATAAATGGCTTGCAGCATGGTTTCGGGCAGCGCCAGCAGGCGATCGCTCCGCCGATTTTCCAGCAGCCCTAATTCCAGATCACTGTGGACATAGGCATCACTGGCAAAGTAGTTGCCGGGAATCCGATTTTCGGTAAGTAAATTAGCGACAGAAATCATAGGACTTACGTAGAAGGCTCGTTTAGAAGGCTTAGGGGAGGAGAGGATTAGGAAGTAAAAGCGAATGTTATCAATGGAGAATTTTGAGATCCGGGCGGATTAGATAGCTGTTAGTACGGCCTGGGCGGATTGGAGGTGGGGCTTGAGCAAGGCGACTTGATTGGTGGGTAGGGTTTGGACAAGCTTTGCCTCTAGTAGTCGATAAAGCTGCTGATCAATGGCTTGGGTGCTGTAGGCATGGGTGACTTCGGTGAGCCAACCGGAGATGCGATCGCACACGAAATTTTCATCATCCAGCAGCATCGCCATTGCACAGTAGCGCAGCACCAGCAGGGCATTTTTGATGCAGCGCTCTAGCTTTTCGGTCGGTTCTTGAGCGCACTGAGCCTGGAGCTGATCGGCTACGGGCTGCATAATCTGCACTTCTTGATCGCGCAATGTACGATACACCGCCAACCGATCGGAGAGCGAGGTGACATATTGACCGAGGGCAGTCAGTTCTTCCGGTTTAAGATAGCGATCTTCTGCTGCATCAAGCAGGGTTTCAATGTTGGAATTCATGGTTGGTTTCTCAGGGGTTGTAACGGGCGAGATAAGAGGTGGGGGAGTTTGGTATGACTCGTGGCAGTAAGGTTGATGGTGGATAGGGGGTTAGTTGGTAGTGGGTTGGCCTGAATTACCCAAACAAATCGGTGATGTCTTCCAGCGTAATGTCGCTTTCAGCTATGTCATCGTCAGCTTCCAGTGCATCAAACAAGACAGGAGCTGCGATCGCAGGTTTGCCTTCCCAGGGAAATTCATCGAAGAATTGCCGCACGCTCAGCGTTAGGTTGAGGGACGTATCCGATACAGTAGCGTCATCTGAAACCGGAGAAGCGGTAGGTGCGATCGCACGTCCGTCCCAGTTACATTGCTCAAAGAATTGTCGAACGGAAAGCTGGAGCCAAGCGGCGGATTCGCCTGTAGCTCGGTGTCCATTTCGGTGTCCGTTGCCATTATTGGCCGATACAGATGCCATCATTAGCCCAGTCGCTCCCCAGAACGCAGCCGTTTTTCGATATCGCGAGCGGTTGCCCCTTCGTTCATCCAGAAGGAGGCGGCGTCAATCCGGTCTTGGCCACCCAGGAGGAATTTGCAGTAGGTTTCGCCCATGGAGTAGCACTGAATTTCAATGCAGCTCAACTGCTTTTTCACCAGCTCGGTAAAGAAGCCGGCAAACAGTCCGGCATAGAGGAAGCATACGGGTTTACCGACATCGCCCAGGGTGCGCGCAACTGCCGAGTCAAATAAATTGATGAACATGAAGCCCTGCTTGCGGTCTTCTAGATCCACTTCCCAGCGGCCCCAGCCCTGCGATGTGAAAGGCCACCACCAGGTTTCCAGCAAAAACAGCAGGTTAGTTTGCCGAATGTTGCGATCGAACTCTTTTTCAAACCATTTTTCAAAGAAAAAGGCGTCCCGCTGGCCCCATTCTTGACCGATGGTGTACATGATCGCAGCGGACGCATCGCCCACTTCTTCCTCTAGTCCTTCTTGCAGACCGATGATGAAGTCTTCGCTGGTCAAGACGTTTTGGCAGTCGTTCCAGTCTAGAATCACGCCGCGCTCTGGATCGAACTGGAAGAAATCACGAAACCCGTAGTGATTGTGCTTTTTGGGGCGTCGCTTGTGCAGGATGTGCTGATTTTGTGTTGCGGTCACCATAGTTGTTGCGCCGAGTGCAGAGTGTGGTTTTGTGAAATGCCGTCAGATCTTGAAAGATGACTGTTTTCAATGTTCCCAATGAATCACTAATGTCATCGTCTGCGGTAAACAAGTTATCAATCCTTAAACATTTCTGTTGAATGGGCCTGTTGCACGGGAAGAAGTGCGATCGCGCCTCTATTCCAGTTGAGACAAACTGCGATCGCAGTTTGAACCCGAAATCAAGCCACAAGATAGACGCCGAGTTCTCTACAGATAACTAATATCCTGAAGGTATCGCTCAATGATTACGATCTATGGACTTCAACTTTTTCGATTTATTTTGGGTTTTTCTGGTGATTACATCGCTGCAGCCCGTTATTCAGCGTCGCCGGACAGAGCAAAAACGAGTCAGTGCCATTCAATCGTTTGAGCGTACTCGCAATAGCCGAACTATCCTACTGATTCATCGGCAAGAATCTGTCAGCCTGCTCGGCATTCCTCTTTCTCGCTACATTAGCATTGAAGACTCTGAACAAGTGCTGCGAGCAATTCGCCTGACGCCGCCCAATATTCCGATTGATCTAATTTTGCATACTCCTGGTGGATTGGTGCTCGCCACCGAGCAAATTGGCCGCGCCCTGATTCGGCATCAGGCCAAGGTCACCGTGTTTGTGCCCCACTACGCCATGAGCGGCGGCACGATGTTAGCTCTGGCTGCTGATGAAATCGTCATGGATGAGAATGCGGTGCTTGGCCCCGTCGATCCGCAACTGGGCAACCTACCTGCCGCTAGCCTAATTAAAGTGGTTGAAGAAAAACCCATCAGTGAAATTGACGACGAGACGCTGGTGATGGCCGATGTAGCCCGCAAAGCGACAGCTCAGGTGCAGCGATTTGTGCGCGTTTTGCTAGAGGACAGCATTCCTCGCCAGAAAATTGATCCCGCCAATATCGATCACATCATTGAAAAGCTAACGACCGGAGCTGTTACCCACGACTATCCCATCTCTGTTGAGGAGGCAAGAGAGCTGGGATTACCGATTTCAACGGATTTGCCCCGCGAAATCTACGACCTGATGGATCTCTATCCTCAGCCGCAGATGGGCCGTCCCTCGGTACAGTACATCCCTATGCCTTACCGCGAACGGCGCGCGCCTCTGCCGATGCCAGAGGGCGAAAACCGCTAAGATTTCCACGGGGATCATGCTGTTTTCGATGCCTGGTTGACTGACTAGGTGACTGGCAAAACTCTTGAAATCCTTATTCCGTCAAAATTGGGTATAGCCCTGCGAGCATGGCTACGTTAAAGCGCTAGCGTACCGAACAAAATTGCCGCTGGTGTTAGATTCACGTTGTGCAACCAGCCGATTGAGCAGCTAGTCAAACCCTTGCTGATAGCACTTATAGGCAGCATCAGCCATCAGCTTAGATAACTCAGGCTGCTGTTCCCGATTAAATAAATCGGCCAATGCGTTAAACATCTGAAAGCGCGTGATCCCGTCAGCCTCCAAGCGCTGAAAGGCATCCTGAGTTTCCAAAAACGCCTGCTTATCAGAGACTTGCAGTTTCTTTACCGAGTCTGAAGTAGAGTCAGATTGAGTCATACCGTTTGCAATGTGAATCTACAAATAAGTTTGCGACTTAGGTTCGCCAACGGCTTTACCGTAGCGCTGTTGGCAGACTCTTGCACCTCACTCCGGCGGCAGAATTTGGCTAAACAGATGTGAAATCTAAAGAAAATATTGAGTAAATGGTGACGAAAATATGCGATCGCACATTGCCCTTACATTGCTCTAAGGCCATTACCTAGGACTCATCCTAAATCCGGTTCCCTGATGTATACCGTCTCATCACATCACATACACTAAACCTAAGAGGGTTTAGGAAAGTTTACACATCGATCTACACTAACGAGAAATATTTAATTTTTTTGCCGTGAATTGATTATTGCTTGGCTTAAATCGCTTGAATTTCAATTTTTGGACTTGCTGTTTAGATAGGACTGATAACTTATGCCAGCTACCGCTGCCCCCGATCAAGTTCAACGTATCGTTGAAAATCGCCACCACAATCCATTTGAAGTACTAGGTTCACACCCAGTTGGAGAAAACGGCAGTCGCCGTTGGGTGGTGCGAGCCTATTTGCCGGATGCAGAAGCAGCGTGGGTTATCCATCCAGAGGATCGCAACGAGTATCCAATGGAGACGGCTCATCATCCCCACTTTTTTGAATGTGAGATCACGACGCCCAACTTGTCTGCCAACTATTTAATCCGGATTAAAGAAGGCGAACATGAGCGCGTCATTCATGACCCCTACGCCTTCAAAACGCCGCTCTTGACGGATTACGATATCTATTTATTTGGCGAAGGCAACCACCACTACATCTATGAAAAGATGGGGGCGCACCTCGTCAATATTGAAGGCGTACAGGGAGTTTACTTCTCTGTTTGGGCACCGAATGCCCGCAATATTTCAATCGTGGGCGACTTCAACAACTGGGATGGCCGCAAGCACCAGATGCGCCTGGTCAACGGTGGCGTCTGGGACTTGTTTATTCCCGGTCTAAAGGAAGGGCAAAAGTACAAGTACGAAATTAAAAACGAAGCGGGACATCTCTATTACAAATCTGATCCCTACGGATTTCAGCAGGAAGTTCGGCCCGATACCGCGTCCGTCGTGGCCAGTCTTGACTACACCTGGAAAGACAACGACTGGATGGAAAAGCGGCGGCATTCTAATCCTCAAGAAGAGCCGATTTCAGTCTATGAGGTTCACCTGGGATCATGGCTGCATGAGAGCTTGGACACACCCACTCCCAATGGCGAACAGCCTGTCCCGATCGATCAAAAGCCCAACACTCGCTTTCTGACCTATCGAGAACTGGCCGACCGCTTGGTGCCCTACGTCAAGGAACTAGGCTATACCCACATTGAAGTTTTGCCCGTTGCTGAGCATCCCTTTGATGGCTCCTGGGGCTACCAGGTGGCGGGTTACTATGCGCCCACCTCGCGCTTCGGCAGTCCGCAAGACTTTATGTACTTTGTCGATCAGTGCCACCAAAACGGCATCGGCATCATCGTGGACTGGGTGCCCGGTCACTTCCCGAAGGACAGCCACGGTTTAGCCTTCTTCGACGGCACGCACCTATACGAGCACGAAGATCCCCGTCGAGGTGAGCACAAGGGATGGGGCACCTACGTGTTCAACTATGCTCGCCATGAGGTGCGCAACTTCCTAATCTCCAATGCCCTGTTTTGGTTTGACAAGTACCACATTGACGGCATTCGAGTGGATGCCGTCGCGTCTATGCTGTACCTGGATTATGACCGCAAAGATGGTGAGTGGGTCGCCAACCACTATGGCGGCAACGAGAACCTGGAAGCAGTTGACTTCCTGCGTCAGCTCAACTACACCCTGTTTGGCTACTATCCCGGTATTCTCTCCATTGCGGAAGAATCCACCGCTTGGGCTAATGTGTCACGACCGACTTATTTGGGCGGCCTAGGGTTCAACTTCAAGTGGAACATGGGCTGGATGCACGACATGCTGGACTACTTCAGCAAAGACCCGCTCTATCGCCGCTATCACCAAAACAACGTCACCTTCAGCATTTGGTATGCCTTCAGCGAAAACTTTATGCTGGCCCTGTCTCACGATGAGGTCGTTCACGGCAAGGGCAACCTGATTCACAAAATGCCGGGAGATGAATGGCAAAAGTTCGCTAATCTGCGATCGCTGTTTGCCTACATGTTCACTCACCCTGGTAAAAAGACCCTATTCATGGGTATGGAGTTTGGCCAAACCAGCGAGTGGAACGCTTGGGGCGACTTGGATTGGAGCCTGCTTCAGTACGATCCGCATAAGAAGATGAAGCAGTTCATGAGCGACTTGAATGCGCTGTATAAGCAGGAATCATCGCTGTATACGGAAGATTTCTCCCATGATGGCTTTGAGTGGATCGACTGTAACGATGCCGAAAATAGCGTCGTTTCCTTCTTGCGCAAGGATAAACACTCCGATGATTTCTTGGTCACGGTCTGCAACTTCATGCCCCGTCCCCACTATGACTACTGGGTTGGGGTACCCAAACCTGGATATTATAAGGAACTGCTCAACAGCGATGCCCAGAAGTACGGCGGTAGCGGCGTCGGCAACTATGGCGGCAAAGAAGCACACCAGTGGGAGCATAATCCCCGCTGGCCCTATGCTCTCAGCCTGACGCTGCCACCATTGGCGGTCACCGTGTTCAAGCTAGACGCTGAGTCGGTGAAAACAATTACAACTGAGGCCGAACCCCAAGCATAAGCAGGCTTGCTTTGTCCTTAAAAGGCATTGCTGCCGTAATACGGCAACAATGCCTTTTTATGTGTCGAACGAACGTTTTTGAGGTGCGGCAGAGCCGCACCTCAAAAACGTTCCAACCAATATGGCTATCCCATAGCATGGAACTTTTCTTAGAATATGGATTCAAACTGAAAAAACAGTTGCTCAGAAGTTAATTGTGTTGCGCTTTTACTACTCATCTCGGTCTGCGCGTGCTGTAAGGCAGCGGCAGCAGTTTCAATTCCGCCTGATCAGCCGTTTAGTGGCGGGTTGTTTGCTGCTGCTGATCGGTGTAGGCTGGCTGCAACCTGCGATCGCACAGCAGCCCGTCGGCCAAGCGCCACTGATTGAACGGCTAAATGACGTTCTAATTGACGACAGCTCCAATCCAGATGAAGCCGAAGCCAGCGATGAAACCAATAGTGCAACAGAAGCAGAAGAAGCGGTAACCAATCAAAGCGAACAAGCTTCTGTCATCCTCAACGACGAGATTCTGTTTGAAGTTGCCACAGCAGGCGAATTACGAGCGGCGGAACGGGCCAGGATCTACGAGCTGCGGCTGATGGAAGCGCTGAATGAAGACAATCCGCCAGCCCCCAGTGATATTGTTGTTGGCTGTCAGACCGCAGGTGAAGCAACCATTACCATCATTAATGAAGGCAGCAAAATTAAAACCGCCTGTGACGCAGCCGATGGCAGTAGCGCCACCGTCATTGGCATCCGCGATCGCACTTTCGGCGGTGAACCAACCAGTACCATCGATTCCGTTTTAGTCACCGTCACGCGAGAAGATTTAGCTGATGCCACCAATCCAGACCCCAGCGCGATTCTCGACCTTGCCTACGAGTGGCAGTCTGAGATTCAAGAGTTCATTACCTATAACAATCGCGGAGTTATTACTGGCCTGCTGATCGCTGCCGTCACCATTATCATCGCCTTTGCGCTGGATCGAGGCTGCCAGCGAGCGATGGATCAAGGATTACGTCCGACACTCTATCGGTTGATTCAGTCGGGTGAGGAAGCGGCTGACACTCAATCCACTAAAGAACTCAATCTTATTCTCAAGGCGATTTTGCTGCTGATCCGGACTGGCATCTGGTTAGCGGCGTTTTTGTTTGTCACCAATCAATTTGCCCTAACGCGGCGGTTGAACGACCAAATTCGGCGTATCCTCCAGGCCAGCTTGACTTCTGACGTGCTCAACTTAGGCCAAAATCCGCTGTCGCTGCTCGATATCTTGCTGATGATCGCAATGGTCTTTGGTCTAGTAATTGCCTCTGGCACCGTCACCAACGTCATCCGGCGGCGCATTCTGAGCCATATTACCGGGATCAATCGCGGCCTACGAGAAGCGATCGCAATTGTGATCAAATATGGTTTTATCACCATTGGCGTGATTATCCTGCTGCAAATCTGGGGAATTGACTTCAGCTCTCTCGCCATTCTGGCTAGTGCACTCAGCGTTGGTATCGGTTTTGGTTTACAGGACATCGCCAAAAACTTTGGCAGCGGTCTAGTTCTGGTCTTCGAACGCCCGATCCAAATTGGCGATTTTGTCCAAGTGGGCGAATTCATGGGCACTGTGGAACGCTTGGGCGCTCGCAGCACCGAAATTAAAACCCTCGATCAGGTTTCAATCATCGTGCCCAACTCCCGTTTTCTCGAAAACGAGGTAATTAACTGGAGTCATCGTAACCCTGTTTCGCGCCTACGCATTCCGGTTGGCGTTGCCTACAGCTCTGATCCCGCCGTCGTCGAATCGGTGTTGATCAAAGCTGGACAAGAGCACCCCAATACCCTAGCCGTACCCGCTCCCCACGTCTTTTTCACTGAATTTGGCGACAGTTCACTCAACTTTGAGCTACTGGTTTGGATTGCCGAACCCGCTAAACAAGTTCGCATCAAAAGCGACTTGTACTTTGCCATCGAACGCTCTCTGCGAGAACACAATATCGAAATCCCCTTCCCGCAACGCGACCTGCATGTGCGATCGGGCACGCTCCCTTTAGAACTCCCCCCCGAACTCCAGCACTGGCTTAAAACGCAGCAGTCCAAACAACCAGACATCAATGGTCGCAATTCATCCGATCTGTCGGGTTTGAATGATGTTCAGTCGGAGAACTAAGTTTGAGAAATAATGCCAGTTCTACGAGTGAGCGCGAAGGTCAGGATTGGGTACTGGGTACCGGGTGCTGGGTACTGGGTATTGGGCTTTGGGTACTGGGTATGTAGGTATTGGTGTTAGAGATTAGGTTGGAGGGGCGGAATATTTGGCATTGGCTGTTCGGTTCTACTTAGCATCCATACCTAGCACCCAAAACCTAGTACCTAATACCCACCCACCCACCTACCCGACTGTCCCAATCCACATTCCAGTTACAAAACCGACACAAAAAATGAGGCAAAATCGAATTACTTACATAGAATTGAGGCTGAACTGTGGGCTGATGGGTGCAATTAACCTTCTACGCATTCCGTCAAATCCCAACAATGTGTGAGTGAGTGATAATGACACCTCAAGTCTTGACTTCAAATGGGGGTCGAGCGGCGGTTCCAGCTTCAATCCGCCAGCCGTCCTGGTACTCCCAGTCTCAATTGCCATCGCGTTCAACTCTGCCAACTCTTCGCTTCTGCCCGCCGCAACCAACCGACGAGCCAGACTCACCTCAACTTGAACCACAGCGATTGTCCTGCTACAAACCCAGTCACCGCGATCGCTTTCTTCAACTCCAGGCTGAAGCCGATGTGCTGCTGAATTATCTTAAGCAAGTCAATCAGCATCGTCTCCAGCAAGAGTCTGTAGAGTCTTCACGGTCTTGGGAGATGGGGGATTAGGAGAGTAGGCGCGATCGCAGTTTTGCTTCAATCGGTTTAGTTAACGGAATCGGCCTTTGTTGGATTGAAGTTAAAGATAACGCCTCATGATTCACGGATTCTTATCTGTGGACAAGTTAACCATGAATAAAGCTGGACTTGCGACCATTTGTTTTCTTGTTGTTGCTGCGTCGGGAGTGGGTGCTGTCACTGCTTGGCGACAGCAAAATCCGATTGCCGAGATTGGCGGCCCAACTACAGAAGTGGGCGATAAATCTGATGATGTCGATCCAGGTCAGATAGGCAGCGATACAACTGACACCAGCCAGGTCACATCACCGGACGATGCTCAAGCCTCAGATGAAGAGACCGAGACTGACTCAAAGCCTCGCTTATCTGCCGAAGAATATGAGCGGCTACGTGATTTTCCCCATCGTCCATTTGAGCTAAAGGACGAAGTTCCCCCTAGTAGCGACTTTGCCAAGTTTCGTCAGGAATTTAAGCGTGCGATCGCAGATCGAAATGCCGAGTTTATTTTGCCGCTGCTGCCCCGCTACGATACGGGAGAATTAGCCTTTGGCTTTGGCTTAACTCCGATAGATGATTTAAAGCTTGATCAACGCGATAGCTGGTTTTGGTCAACGCTAGAGAAGGCCATGCAGTTTGGTTGTGCGGATGTTCCGGCTGCTGATTTAGGATATGAGACCGCTGGTGATGTCGTTTGGGTGTGTCCAGGGACGACCATCGCGTTTGAGCAGCAATATCCAACCCCGCCAGATGCTGAAGGAATTGACCACTACTTCAATAACCTGATGATTCTTGGCGAAAACGTGAATTTGCGATCGCAACCGTCATTAGACAGCGATGTAATTGCCCTGCTCTCTAATGAAGTTGTCAGCTCCTACAGCGAAGGCTGGGAATTGATTCACAGCCAAACTAACGAAGGTGAGCATCGCGATCCGATGGATAGCTGGACTCCGGTCGAGATTGCCAACGGCAAGCAAGGCTTTGTCTATAGCCGCTATGCCTATGCACCACTCGATCCACGCCTCGTGTTTGGTCGCACCGATGACGGGAACTGGATCATTCTGCAAATCCCCGCCGGAGATTAATCCAACGCCTTGAAGCAAAGCCCTTTGAGCTGCGGCAATGCGGCAGCTCAAAGGGCTTTGCTTCAAACCACATCACAACGGTAAGAATTGCTAACTTCCATTAAGTCTTGCAACAAGCAATTATATGAAATTCACTTTTGGTCAAAGATGATGACTATCGGTTCACTCATGGCTGATATAGGCTTATTTGGACTAATAAGGAGTTTTAACTTGATTTATCTAACATCTTTACTGGCAGCAGTTCCCCATACTCCCGCTTGGAACCCTAAGGTCGCTGCTGTAATGATTATCTGCAACATCATTGCGATCGCAATTGGCAGACTCACGATTAGGTACCCAAATGCTGATCCTCAACTACCGTCTCCGGAACTATTTGGAGGCATGGGTTTACCAGCGCTTTTAGGTACGGCCAGCTTTGGTCACTTGCTAGGAGCAGGTGCCATTCTAGGCTTGGGTTACTTAGGTATCCTCTAAACTCCAATCCTGAGCAATTTCAAATCTGGTCATACAGGATCAACAGATTTTAGGGACGGCATGGGCAGTATGCCATCCCTAAAAAAATTGCGGATTTCATATCAACCCTTAGAAAGGCTGTGGCGAAAGGTTTTGCCACAGCCTTTCCGTATCTCGCGCATATGATGAGAAGATATAAAAATTGTATGTACAAATGTGACGTGATATTGCTATGGCAGAAATTCAATTTACAAGAGGTGTGGCTGAAGATACTGTGCCTGATGTGCGGCTAACCCGTTCGAAGGATGGCACCAACGGAACGGCAACATTTTACTTTGATAATCCAACAGCATTAACGGATGAAAATAGTGACATTACCGGCATGTATCTAGTTGATGAGGAAGGAACCCTCTCAACGCGGGATGTCAACGCCAAGTTTGTTAACGGCCAGCCCACTGCAATCGAAGCAGTGTATGCCATCTTAAGTCCTGAAGAATGGGATCGCTTCATGCGGTTTATGGAGCGATATGCGGAGGAAAAAGGTTTAGGATTTACCAAGAGCTAGTTCAATCCGAACTGAGCGCTCACTATAAAATGGTTTGAATTGGGAAGGACGTTCATGGAGCGTCCTTTCGTTTTGCGGTCGATACAGAAACATTTAGAATGAGCCATTCTCCGACTCCCCACGCTAATCCGCAACCGTTAGCCGTTAGCTGTGCTGTCCTCACTGTCAGCGACACTCGCACTGTGGAAACGGACAAAAGCGGACAGATTATTCATCAACTACTGGGGCAGGCGGGGCATCAAATTGCTGATTATGTTGTCGTCAAAGACGAACCGCCACAGATCGTAGCTCAGCTTCAAACGTGGCAGGAGCAATCCATTCAAGCCGTGATTTGCAATGGTGGCACAGGTATTGCCCCCCGCGATACAACCTATGATGCGATCGCACAATTATTGGATAAAACGCTACCCGGTTTTGGCGAACTGTTTCGCATGTTGAGCTATGAGCAGATTGGCTCCCGCGCCCTGGCATCCCGCGCCGTAGCAGGAGTTTATGGTGCCCAGTTAATTTTCTCGCTGCCTGGCTCTAGCAAAGCGGTACAGCTCGGTATGGAAGCCTTGATTTTGCCAGAACTGGTTCACCTGGTGCGTCAGCTTAATCCAAATGGGTTTCATGACGAGAAATGAGCATGAAGATGCGATCGCAAGATAGGATGGGGAGTGCGATTAAGACTAACGCTGATGACCCTTTAGCTTTCAGACCTGATGAACATTGGTTTTTTGCAAAATTTAGACATTCTACGTCCCATCGTTTGGACAGACTATCGGCTCGCTGTGCTGTTTACTGTCATTTTGCCGCTCGTCCTACTCCTCTGGGCGTTTTTGCAAAAAGAAGAGGCCATGCAGACCCTGCTGGTTATTTACTGGCGAGTTGCTAGCCTACTTGCAATCACGGTTTATCTGATGATTGGGGGGCTGAAGATCAGCTTCATTACATCACTTATGGCGCACGTCTTGATCCTGATTGCGCTTTGGTTCTGGATCGATCTGAATGACGAAATTCGGGAACACAGCCCCAGTCCGCTCAAGCTTGTACTCACCTCCTGGCGCTGGGCGATGACGTTTTATAGCAGCATCAGCGCCGTTTTGGTGGCGCTATTTCTGCCCTGTGCATTTTCAGCTCAGGTGTTTGCTACCGAAGCCTGCCAGGTTTGGTTTGAACCGCCCTTACGCTACAAAGAGTTCTTCCACGCGAATTCAACCTACGCTGTCCTCGGCTTTACGGGCATTCTGGCGCTGGTCATTTATCTGTTTTACCTGTCCTACTTTGTTGTCTTTCGCTTAGGACGGCAGGGACGCTCTGCGACGAATCAATGATTTTTAATGATTTTTTAGGTTGGGTTTAAGGTTGGATTGAGCGGAACAAAATGCGATCGCAAGTAGAACGCCTGGAAGAATATACGCGGCTGTATCCGGCTGAGGTGCTGTTAGTCACGGCAGAAGTTGACGATGAACCTGATCAAATCATGATCTATCGGGGCTTTTCTAGTTCTCTCATGCGTCCAACTGCCGCTGATCCAGAAGTTCCAGTTCTGCCCGATACCGCTGAGGTTACTTCAATCGATCGGCTACAAGGCCCCTATCAACCGCACAATCCAACCTATATCGAGTCAGACTTGACCCAGCAAGATATGGAAGCACGACTACAGCAGGCTGGACTTTAGGCATACCGTTAAGTTTGCGGAGAGTAGCTTGCTGAGAGTTATTTTCACCTCAACCCAATACGTAAATGAGGGCGGGTTTAGCCGTCAAGCTATGCGTCTAAATCATAAACTGACAAACGAAACCCGCCCTTACAATAGGGTTTATTTGTGTTAGGGATGTCTTCAAATCTATCGTCGAGATTCGTCTAATCGCTCTGGATTAAGTAGGTTGGGGTAGAAAAACTACGCCATATTGAGATTTGCAAACAACTCGAAGGCTATAGCCATCAATCGGTTTGCCTTTTGTTTACATTCAGTTACACAGATGCAGGTTTCAGCCCGTACCTACTTATCGCTCTTCAATGACTCTAGGCAGAGATAAATTAGAGTAAAAGGGCTGAATGGTAGAGAGAATCAATGGTAGCTCCCCGACAAGCCAAGCCAACCGTCCGGTTCATCGATGAATATTGTGACTATTACCAAGACTTGTTTGCAGAAGTCAGAAGCTTTGAAGCCTTTAAGCATCTGCATGTCGGGATGATATCGGAAGTCAAGCGTAAGTCGCTACCAACCATTGCTAAGGTTACAGGACTACCCAATGCTCAGTCATTACAACAGTTTTTAGTCAGCTCACCTTGGCAGGCTAAAGACCTCAGGCAACGACGCATTGAGCTGATTTTAGGTCTCTTAGGGGGACAAAAATTGATCCTAGTCATTGATGAAACGGGCGACCGCAAAAAGGGACAGACCACCGACTATGTGAAACGACAGTACATCGGCAACTTAGGTAAGATCGAAAACGGCATTGTTTCGGTGGATGCTTATGGGGTAATTGACAATTTGACCTTCCCGTTAAGTTTTAGAATTTACAAGCCGAAAGAGCGATTAAAAGCAGGAGACTCTCATCACACCAAACCCGAAATTGCGGCAGCAATGGTTCAAGAACTCTGTGAATTGGGATTTCAGTTTGAACTTGTTTTGGCCGATAGTGCCTATGGAGAAAGCGGCAGCAGCTTTGTGCGGACATTACATCAATTAGAGCTCCCGTATGTGTTGGCTATTCGCTCAAACCATGCGGTGCTCTTGCCCAAAGAGCAACGGGTCAGAAGCAATCGCTGGCGTCAGTATCAGCGAACATTGAGTGATGGTCGTTGTGAAACTCGCTTCATTCGAGAGATTATTTATGGCCAACGTCGTTCCCAGCGCTACTGGGAATTGACAACGGATCCACAAACGTTACCTAGCGCGTCAACCTGGATGGTGATGACGTGGGTTAAGGACATTTCTTACCACCAGGTTGGAGACCTCTATGGTCTAAGAAATTGGGTGGAATATGGTCTCAAGCAAAGCAAAAATGAACTGGGCTGGGCGGACTTTCGCGTCACCGACTATGCTGTAATTGAAAAGTGGTGGGAAGTCGTGATGAGTGCCTATTTGATGGTCACCTTAAACACCCCCCCGATGCGTCCTCAGGGGGCGATTCCACCGGAACAGGATGACTCGATTGTGGTGTCTTCGTTCACGCAGCATTCAGATTGGAATATGGGCAACGGATGGAAGAACTGGCTCAATAACCTACGGTTAATTCTCTTGCCTTGGGTGAGTTCAAATCGTTTACAACCTTGGCTGGACGTGTTTCCGATTCCCGAACTGGCGCGAGGTTTTCAGATGCTCATCCGGCTCATGAATCAATTTCGGGGAGTTCCAACTACAATCCTACAAAATATTTCCTCTGCCTAGAGTCATTGAAGAGCGTTATTAACGCCGATTAATCGATTCCACAATGAATAGGGAACTTGATCTTTGGGCACAATGAAGTCGTTCTTCTGAACATTAATATTACCCATACCCTTGAATTCTTTGCGCTCTGAATCATTCAAGTTGATATAAGCCGATCCTTGCTCCAAGCGGGCACCCGGATGAAGAACGGGAATTTGCCGTAAATCGTCGCGTGAAAAGTCTTGCATACGTTCGTGTAGTTCCTTAATGTCATCAGCGGTACGGTCAAACCGTCCAGGTTCTTCCGTCTGAGGCCCGTGGTTTTGACCAGCCATCGGATCGGGATTTAAATCGTTTTGCCACTGATCAGATTGCTGATCGTTGGGGCGACCTTGTTTTTCTACGGTTGCCATATCGAATCTCCAAATTGTCAACATACAACTCTGTTAGGCGTACAGAATTTCTGTCGCGCCGTAACTTAGTTGATTGTTTAAATGTTGTTAGTAGGCTTAAGCTAACTGCCTAATAACGTGCAGTCATCTGTACAGCTAGCATTTGAGAAACCTACTCTTGTGGTGAGTGAATTTTCTCGATCTTAAGAGTTCGTTAAACACCACACGCCTATCATCCGGGGGACTTCCCGTTCAGACTGTCTCTATCTCAACAATGAGATGGCTTGTCGGCGCTCTTCTTAAACCACTGCACTTAGTCGCTTTTTTCACTTACTAGAACAAGCTTATGTATGTACTCTCTTATGTACTGTCTTCTTTAATTTAGGCAATATAGTGATTCCAGTTAAGAGTGAGAAAGCGAGAGAGGAGAGTGCCTCAGGATGAGGCACTCTCCTCTCTCGTTCTTATCTAGAACCGCTATAATTTCAACTACCTAATTATTGCGAGATGAGCAGAGAGAATTTTGGCCAATAAAGTGCGATCGCAAGCAACGCCCCACGCTTTCCCCATACCAAACAAGCTTCGAACTAGAGGAATAACGTAGGCTTCAGGGCCTTTAAAACTCAAAGTGAGGGAATTCCTTAAAAGAACTCCCTCACTTTTTAGTTTTTAGTTAAATGACTGAAGCCCTTTGTCAGTTACACGTTCTTGTACAACGATTGACTATGACTTGGACGATACGGACTTTGGCTTGCCCTTGCTTGGACTGCGCTTGCTAAACTTCTTCTGAGGTGCAGGAGTCGATTCGTCCTGAGCATCCGGTTGCATCCGCATCCAGGAGGGCCGAGTTTGATCGTAAGCCATTTGTAGTGCCGCAGCTGCGATCGCACGCAGGTCGTATTCCTCATTTAACTGCGACACAATCGGCAAGAAAGACGCCATCCGCTCACCAGTAATCGCATCGCGGATCTGGCTTTGCAGATTTTCTAGGTGACGCGCTGCGATCTCTGCCCGAGTTGGTACAGGTAGAATCTCTACTTTTTGCTGCACATGGCGCTCAATCCGGCGCATGATTGGCTTATCAAGCGGATGCAGGATCGAGATTGCCGTTCCTTCTTTGCCTGCCCGACCTGTTCGACCAATCCGGTGAACGTAGTTCTCGTTGCTATCGGGCAAGTCAAAGTTGATCACGTGAGTGAGATCATCCACGTCTAAACCTCGCGCAGCGATATCGGTCGCAACCACCCAGCGAACCTGACGCTGACGGAAGCGGAGCAGTAAGCGTTCCCGCTGGGGCTGCGTCAAATCACCGTGATATTCATCTACGCTGTGTCCAGCAGCCTGAAGCTGACGAGTGAGATCAGCGGCAGTGCGACGAGTTTTCACAAAGATGATGGCCGATTCTGGATCTTCCATTTCCAAAATGGGTTGGAGTGTCCGAGACTTTGACCAGCCGCGAGGAACAACATAGCCTACTTGACGAATCCGCTTCGGCGTCGTCTTGGCATGTTCAACCGTAACCGTTACGGGTGACTGCAAAAACTTGGTCGTCAACTCACGAATGGCTGGAGCCATTGTTGCCGAGAAAAACGTAGTTTGTCGCTCAGCCGGAGCCTGACTCAGAATATCTTCCACATCTTGAATGAAGCCCATGTTCAGCATTTCATCAGCTTCATCTAGCACCAGGCAGCTCAGCTTATCTAGCTTTAGCGCACCTCGGCTGAGTAGATCGAGCACGCGACCGGGGGTGCCGACGACGATTTGAGCGCCTTTGCGGAGGCGGCTGATCTGCCGATCGATGGACTGACCACCATACACCGTCAT
Source organism: Thainema salinarum CENA647 (assembly GCF_057732415.1). Lineage (NCBI taxonomy): Bacteria > Bacillati > Cyanobacteriota > Cyanophyceae > Leptolyngbyales > Leptolyngbyaceae > Thainema > Thainema salinarum. Next base: position 2,124,827 of record NZ_JBYJZJ010000022.1, on the reverse strand, counting down.
AATGTACAGACGACGATCAATATTGAAATCCCGCATCGACTGACAAACCTGCATGGCCAGTTCGCGGGTGGGAGTCAAAACCAGTGCCTGTACTGCACCAGAGTTGACATCAACCTGTTCTAGCATGGGCAGCGCAAACGCTGCGGTCTTACCCGTACCTGTTTGGGCCTGTCCAACGACATCGCGACCGGACAGTAGGTGGGGAATAGCTTCGGCCTGAATCGCAGTCGGGCTAGTAAATCCAATCTTCTCTAGATGATTTACGCGCGCATCGGATAGACCGAGACTTTTGAATGAAAGGGTCATGTGTTTTTCTACTCTTGAGTTTGTAATCGATCAAAAAAGTGCTTCGAACCCGTTTCAAGCTGACTTCGAAGCCGCTGCGATTCAGACGCTAAATAACCACACCATGCAGATCATAGATATCTGCATCTTGAATCTGAACCGACACAATGGAACCGAGTCGTGCCTGTCCTTGGACGTACACAACTCCATCTACATCGGGGGCAAATCGCATTGAGCGACCGACAAGTTCACCTGTCGTCGGATTTTCTTGCTCAATCAATACATCAACGGTTTTGCCAATTTCAGCCTGATTTTTCCGTAGCGAAATCGGTTGCTGAATCATCATCAGCTCATCCCGGCGGGCATCCATCACCGCCTGGGGAAGCTGATTCGGCAAGCTATAAGCGGGTGTTCCATCTTCTGGTGAGAAGGTAAACACACCTACATGATCAAATTCATGGCGCTGAATAAACGCTTTCAAATGCTCAAAGTGCTCATCTGTTTCACCGGGGAAACCGACAATCAGCGTTGTCCGCATCACCGCATTGGGCAGCGCCGTTTTGATCTGTTCAATAATCTGGTCATTAACTTGTCCCTGCCAGGGGCGGTTCATCGCTCGCAGAATTTCAGGATGAGAATGCTGGAGCGGCAAATCTAGATAAGGCAAAACGTTCGGGACGTTCTGAATTGCGTCTATGACTTTGGGAGTCAAACCCGTTGGATAGGCATAGTGCATCCGAATCCACTGAATATCAGTTTTGCCCAAAGCCTGCAACAGTTCCGCTAGCTTCGGCTCACCGTACAAATCCAGACCATAGTTGGTGGTGATCTGGGAAATAAGAACTGCTTCTTGAACGCCTTCCGCTGCAAGTTGCTGAACCTCAGCCACGATGGATTCGATGGGTCGAGATCGCTGTTTCCCTCTGAGATGAGGAATGATGCAAAAGGCACAGCGATAATCACAGCCTTCAGCCACGCGCACATAGGCCACACCTTCAGTCGTTGTACGGTAGCGAGGCACAGTTTCATCAGCGATGTAGGTTGGCTCAGCCGAGACGGCTTTTACCCGTTCACCCGCTTGCGCCCGCTCAATGACGTTGACGATGCTCTGATAGTCGCCTGTACCGACAACCGCAACAGCTTCTGGAATTTCCGCCAGCAACTCATCCTGGAAATGCTGCGCAAGGCATCCCGTAATCACAATTTTCTTGTTGGCTTCGGCCAGATTGACCAAAGTCCGCACAGACTCTTCTCGCGCTTCTTGAATGAAGCTACAGGTATTGACAATCACATAGTCCGCCAAATCCTCATTGGAGTCCACCGCATAGCCAGCCTTGACCAGCAAGCCCAGCATGTGTTCGGTATCCACTCGGTTTTTTTCGCAGCCCAAATGAGAGATGGCAATGGTTGGAAGATTTCCCATGAACGTTGGCAACAGTATCCAAATAGTTTCAGGTCAGTTCAAGCTTAGGTCAGATTCGGATTCAACCTTGTCGAACCATTATCGAGGCTCTTCGGAGCCATTTCACTCAACGTTAAACTTTCAGTCATCCAATGAGTGAAATCTCAAACCTAGCGTTAACAGCGATAAGGTAAAGCACCTAAGCTTACTCGAAGCGATCGCACCGACGTTAACTGAAACTTGTGGGATAAACTTCACTCCCAGAAATGGAAGCTGTACCAAGCGTACCAACGACAGTTACGTTCGCAATGGCTATCTTAACGCACAATCGATAACATAACTACACAATCTGACGAGAATTTCCCAAAAGTAGGTCAGGATTTCCCAACAAACTACGCATTAAACCCTACCCGGTATCGCGGAATACTGTGAAGACAAGCAGTTACAGGTAGCGAGCTGTCTTCCTCTATTCCCTCAAGATATTAATTATAAGGAGTGAGAGGGGGACGGGTCAGATGGGTGATGGGGCAACACGCCATCACTCCTTATCAACTTCCTTGACTCCCTCGACAACCCTTCCCTTGCATCCGGTACGTTTCGGCTTCGCTCAACACACCCTTACGACTCCCTAGATTCCCTTTATCGCCCTCTACAGCCTCAAATTCCCTCTCACACCATCTCCTCTGGCCGCACTAATCGATCAAAATCCTCTCCCGTTAGCAAACCTAACTCAACACAGGCTTGCCGCAAGGTGATTTGCTCAGCGTAGGCTTTCTTCGCAACTTTAGCGGCATTGTCGTAGCCGATATGAGGATTGAGCGCTGTGACCAGCATGAGCGAGTTTTCGACAAAATGCTGAATTTGGGAGCGGTTCACCTGTAGGCCAACCACTAGATGATCGGTAAACAAGTCACAGGCATCGGCCAGCAACCGAATTGAGTTGAGCAGGTTGAAAATCATCATCGGCTTGAACACATTGAGTTCAAAATTGCCCTGAGTGGCCGCAATGCCAATGGCCGCATCATTGCCCAAAACCTGAACGCATACCATCGTCATCGCCTCGCACTGAGTTGGGTTTACTTTACCCGGCATGATCGATGATCCCGGCTCATTGGCAGGTAGCAGCAACTCCCCCAAACCACAGCGGGGACCTGATCCCAGCCAGCGCAGGTCGTTGGCGATTTTCATCAAAGAACAGGCTAGAGTTTTAAGCGCACCACTGGTCATTGCGATCGCATCATGGGCTGCCAGTGCTGCAAATTTATTCGGCGCACTGACGAAAGGTAAACTCGTCATCTGGGCAATTTGGGCCGCGACTCGATCGGCAAATTCGGGATGAGTGTTAAGCCCGGTGCCAACTGCCGTACCGCCAATTGCCAATTCATAGAGATCCGGTAAGGTGTGCTGAATGCGAACCAGATCCTTATCTAACTGATCGACATAGCCGGAAAATTCCTGCCCCAGCGTCAGCGGCACTGCATCCATTAAGTGAGTGCGGCCAATTTTGACAACTTCCGCATACTCCTGCTGCTTCTCAGCCAAAGCGTCCCGCAGTTTCGTCACCATTGGCAGTAGATGATGATGAATTTGCTCCACTGCCGCAATGTGCATTGCTGTGGGAAACGTGTCGTTAGACGACTGGGACATGTTGACGTGATCGTTGGGGTGAATAGGATCTTTGCTGCCCATTGTGCCCCCCGCTAGCTCAATCGCCCGGTTGGCAATCACCTCATTACTATTCATATTGGTTTGCGTGCCGCTGCCCGTTTGCCAAATCCGCAGCGGAAAGTGACCGTCAAGCTGGCCGGAGATCACCTCATCTGCTGCCTTCAGCATTAGCTCCGCTTTTTCCGGCGCAAGCTTACCTAAATCTCGATTTGCGATCGCAGCCGCTTTTTTCAAAATGCCCAGTGCCCGGATCATCTCGCGGGGCATGGTGTCATGACCGATAGCAAAGTGAATCTGCGATCGCTGGGTTTGTGCGCCCCAGTAGCGATCAGCGGGTACTGCAATTTGGCCCATGCTATCTGTTTCAATCCGGGTCTCAATTTGGGCCTCTGCGGGAGATTTAGCGTCGGTCATGACTGTAATTTTGCACGTTGCGCTTGACTTAACCCTGGCATTTTAGCCTGCATCTCCTCCTTACTACGCGATCAGATCCATGACCAGCGAAAGACATGCCTGAGTTAATGTCCCCTCCTCTGAAAGACTCATGAAACCTGGGGTCTGAAATAAGGTGAAACCAATGCATATTCATGCACCGTTAAGGAGGACGCAAATAATATGGCAGATAAACAAAATCGCAATATGCCCGGTAATCCGAAGGAAGCAGAGCCAGGTCGTGGTGCCCCCGGTAGTCAATGGGGTGTACAAACAGCTCAACCCACTGATGTGAATCCTGCCGATACTAAAATTCCAACTGACGAGCATGTTGACGAAAATGTGCAGGATGTCAGAGCTGAAGCCGAACAGGAAAAAGGCAGCGGCATGAAAACGACGGACGGCTATGTGATTGACGAAGCCGGTCGTTTAGATAACTTTGCCGTTGAGCCACCGATGTATGTTGAAGGCGAAGATAAGCCAAAACGATAATTCTGCAGAAGAATGCGACAAAAGCCCGCACTTGGTGCGGGCTTTTGTTGCATAGTCTCCCAGATGACTCGTATCACCTAATACCGCTTAGCCAAGCGATTCAGCGTCGCTGCCATCACATCAGTTGTTTGACCAAACACCGTATAGGCTAGGGCTTCACGATAAACCCGCTGGGCTGGATGATAACTGTAATTGGCTGATCCCCGCGAAACCGCAACGGCTGCCTGGGCACAGCGAACCGCCAGTTCAATCGCCCAAGCTCTTAGTTTCACTCGCTGGGCGAGTTCAATATTGCCAGCCTGTGCCGCGTACATTTGCTGCCGACAGGTGCGAACTTCTTCATCCAGCGCTTGCCAAGCAGTGGCTACACACTCGGGCCGCTGACGCTGCACGGCAGCCATGATATTGAGGCCAGCACGGGCGCAGCCAATCGCAAAAAAGCCGTGATTGAGCGCACCACGCCGATCTTTTTGAGCCAACCAGTCAGCGGGATGAACCGCCACGACATAGTCTTGAGGAATAAACCAGTCCGCGATGCGGGCTTTGACGGTTTGAGTTGATCCCATCGCCGCAAGCTGCATGGGAGGACTGAGTTCAATGCGGCTGGTCGTAGACTGAGTCACGCTAGCCAGCGGGACCAGCCCGAGAACAAACTGACCATCCGGTAGCTGTGCCCCCAGGATAAATTCCCGAAAACACTGATAGCCCGTCACCCACGGCACTTCACCCGAAACTCGAAATCCACCTTTAACCGCTTTGGCTCGTACAGAAGGCGGATCGGTACGGCGCAGATGAGAGTATCCAATACCAAGCAAGATTTGGCCAGAGCTGAGATAGGGCAAATAGGCTTTCTGTAACGGTTTATTGTCGCTGTACTGCAGCATTTGAGACGCGCTTTGGTGCTGGGTTTGCAGAAAGGCCAACGCGCCTGAATAGGTTGCCACCTTTTCTTGAAAGGCCCAAAAGGTCAGGGGATCAACTTCGGGCGCGCCCCAGCGGGTTGATAAGCGTAAGGCGAGTAAGTTGCGATCGCCCATTTGTCGCAGCGCAGATTCCAGCTCACGCGGATCATGATCCAGCACTCCAGCATAGGGCGCAACTTGTTCGCGCAGGTAAGCATCAATCTGCTTCAAAAATTCGGTTTCGACTGTCACCACTCGGTCTTGGTTACAATAAACAGCTTTATAGCCTTTCTTAGGCTACTGAGGTACAAGTTATTTTTTGAAAGCCGCGCGGAGCGCGGCTTTCAAAAAATAACTCACTCTTTATTAGCGCAAGAAGCGCTTTACATCGTTGTGATACTCATTATCCGTGGCAAAATTTGATTTGTGCAACACGGTAGCGTACCCGCGCAACAAATAATCAACTTTCTTGCCTGTGGCTCAACTTCAGCGAATTACGGTTTCTAGCCATCAAATTACTCACCAGTCCAATCAGCCCTACATCGTGCTGACACCGGAGCAGTATCACTATCTGCATCGAGTGCTGCGCCTAGAAACTGGGGATCAGTTTGTTGCAATGGATGGCGTAGGGCACTGGTGGCTCTCCCAACTGGCCACCGAAGGGCAATCGGCCCGGATTTTACGGGAACTAGCCGACCACCAAGCCAGTAACACCGAATTACCACTTACGGTTACCCTCGTAGCCGCCTTACCCAAAGGAAATGGCTTTGATGAAGTTGTTCGCCAAGTGACGGAACTCGGCGTGAGCCGAATCATTCCCGTCATTAGCGATCGCACATTGCTCAAGCCCAGCGATAACCGCCTCAAACGCTGGCAGCGCATCGCCAATGAAGCCGCTGAACAGTCAGAACGGCGCGTGATCCCCACCGTCAGCGACCCAATTCCCCTGCGCCAGTTGTTCCAAGAGTCCAATCATACGCTTCAATATATTGCCGTTGCCCGCGGAAACTGGCCTTCACTCCTACAGCAATTACAACTAGATCTTTCTCAGATAGGCGGGGATCAACCCACAGCCAGCCAGCCAGCCACCAACCATCAACCATTAACCATTAACCCATCCACCCTCAACAGCCTCACCATCGCCATCGGCTCCGAAGGTGGCTGGACAGCAGACGAAATTGAATCTGCGATCGCAGTTGGATACCAACCCATTTCTCTGGGCAAACGAGTTCTAAGAGCCGTCACAGCTCCAGTTGTTGCTCTAGCGACGATTGCAGCAGCTTTAGAGCCTTTACCTCTACACACAGTTTCATTCACAGAGGAATAATTCAAATGCTGTATAACTCCTGAATGACTTCGTAACGGTTGCTTATTTCGATTAGTAGAGAAATCGAGTTCGTGTATAATCCCGTGGTCTTTCTTTTGCCAGAACTTATCCTAATAAAATCCAAAGTTATCGATTTTTTCACATTTCTGCGTCACGGTGATTGTAGAGTTGAACAATCGACTCTTAGGTAACTTGAGCTGGAACAATTAATTCACCGTTTCAGACAAGTCCTTAGATAAAAAACGAGATTAAGAACTATGCAAGCTTCTTTGCTTTGGTTATTTCAAATTCTGGCTGTTGTACTGGGCGTTGCTGCCCTCTCGCCTCTGATGCACATGCATCCGTAGCGATTGAGACCAGCATAGCAAGCCCACGAGCTAATCTTATGAGCTAATAGGCGGCAGCGATTGAACATCAATCTTGAAATGATCGACATAAACTCAACGAATCATTTACACAACGCACATAAATACTGAAACAAAAAATCATGAAGCTATGAACGTTGTTGACATTCTCAAAGATGATTATCAGAGATTTCCGCAGAATCAAAGCTTTGATCTGTATGCAGACGACGTTTATTTCAAAGATCCGCTAAATGAATTTCGAGGCGTCGAAAAATATCGCCAGATGATTGGCTTCATCGAAAAGTGGTTTATTGATACCCACATGGAGCTGCACGATATTAAGCAAGAGGGATACACCATCTACACAAAGTGGACACTGCACTTTACAGCTCCAACCTGGTGGAAACCCAGAATTTCGATTCCAGGCTGGAGCGAATTAGAGCTGAATGATCATGGATTAGTGGCTTCACATGTAGACGGCTGGAACTGCTCCCGTTTCAGCGTTGTGAAGCAGGTGTTTCCGTTTCTGTAGTAGGTACTAACCGATCTAAGGCGTTGCCTCGTTGCACAATTTCGACATAAATATGCTCTAAGCGCACGGGCTGACGCGAGATAGAATCTAGCGGGATGCCATCAAATCGATCCAAAATGTCTCGCAGCTCTAAATGTTCCGGAATCCAAAAGGCAAGATCGGATCCGTAACGACGGGGTACAAATCCATACGGTTTCACGTGATTAATCGCTTCTTCTTCCGCCGCCGTGCTAATTGTGACGATTTCCTTGGCCGGAACATAGCGCTGAAGTTCGCTCAGTGTACCTTCCGCCAAAATTTGGCCTTGGCGAATAATGCCGATGCGATCGCACAATCGCTCGGCCTCTTCCAGTAGATGCGTGGTCAGCAATAGCGTGATCCCCTGCCGCTGCAACTTGCGAATCAGCTCCCACACTTCATAACGAGCTTCAATATCCAGTCCAGTGGTTGGCTCATCTAGGATCACCAGTTTGGGATGATGTACTAGGGCAACCGCTAAGCTTAACCGCCGCTGCATACCACCGCTGAGCGTTTCAACGGTTTGATTAGCGCGCTCTTGTAAGTTCACCGCTGCGAGACAATCTTGAATAGAGTGCGATCGCAGTTTGCGCGGCACACCATAAAGCTGAGCAAAAAAGCGTAGATTTTCCGCACAGGTCAAGTTGCGATAGAGCAGATTCTCTTGAGGAACGACACCAATCAGGGATTTAGTCTGAACGGAAGCCGGTCGATGATCAATCTGAATACGGCCCCGATCTGGACGCAGCAGATCGCAGATTAAATTAATAGTTGTTGTTTTACCTGCACCATTCGGTCCCAGAAGGCCGTAGATTTCTCCCGCCGCAATCTGAAACGATAGATCTTGGAGTAGCGGACGTTTATCGGCAAATTTCCAAAGGTGCTCAACCTGTAACATGAAGCTACGCCAACGGTTAAAGATAACGGGAACGAATGTGCTCAGTAAAGCATAGCCCAACTTAGCGAATTCGGTATTCGCACTATACAAACAAAAAGCGGATTTGAAAACCTGTTTCTAATGAGGTTTCCAAATCCGCTTCTTTCAAATCAAGCTAATGTCCCTTTATCTACACTGCCATACCGCTAGCCAAGGCTAACTTTCACAACTTTGTTTTTCTCATCTTCTGCTTTCGGCAATGTTAGATGCAGAACGCCATTCTTGTAATCGGCAGTAACATTTTGATTGTCGATCCGTCCAGGAAGCGGAATAACCCGTTGGAATCGACCGTAGCGGAATTCAGACCGAGTTGAACCGTTGCTTTCTTCCGTTTTTTCGGACTTACGCTCACCACTGATAGAAACCGATTCAGCAGTTACTTCAACATTCAGCTCTTTAGGTTCCATTCCTGGAATTTCTAGCTTCAGTTGATAGTTATCATCAGTTTCTTCTAACTCAGCTGCTGGCGAGAATGACAGTCCAAAACCATCAGGTCGAGCCGGTGAAGACAGCACATCATTGAACAGGCGGTTCATTTCCCGTTGAATGTCCTGCATTTCGTGAAAGGGTTTCCAGCGTACGAGTGACATAGCCTATCCTCCTTGAAAATCAATCAACAAGGTAGATCAATCCACAAACGCTTGATTGAACTCTACACTTTAAATATATGCCAGCAACTTTAGACGTGAAAGTTCGGTTTAGAGAACAATTAACCGCATTTACCGAATCCGAGCCGAGTCTGGTTTAGTGACTTGGTTTAAATCAGTAGCGCAATGATAAATCACCATCTCTTCTCAGACTGATCAAGCCCATAGCTAGCCGCATTTCTAATTGTCCATTTGTTAGCTAGTTAACCAATCACAGCCGGAGTTGCTTGCAGCTGTTCAATCAGATGGCGCGTGTGCTGATAGCTGGCTTCAGCTCCCTGAGTGCGGAAATAATGTGCTGCTTGGTGGAAGTTCGAGATCGCAGCCTGAAGATTTCCCCGCTGGTACTTCAGCCAACCCAGGTTGAAGTAAGCCTCTGCATCAGACTCGTTCAGCTCAATCGCTTGGTTCAAGTCGGGTAGAGCATCGTCAATTTGGTGAAGGGCTAAACGGGCAGCCCCCCGTTCGCTGTAAACCGCAGCCATCCGAGCATCAGGTAAGGCTGGGCTATGTTGAATTGACAAGTTATAATCTGCGATCGCGCTTTGGTAATGGCCGAGAGCTGATTGTGCTAAACCTCGATTGTAATAAGCCCGATAATCATCCGCTTGAATGTCTAAAACTCGATTAAAATCTAATATCGCAGCCTCTAATTTATTAGTGTAATAGTACGCTAATCCCCGATTTAAGTAAGATTCTGCATTTTGGGAATCAAGCTGAATAGCCTGAGTACAATCGTTAATTGCCTCGGCATAAGCATATAAACGAATATACGATAAGCAGCGATCAGCATAAGCTGAAGCGTTTGCCTGCTCAACTCTAATTGCTTGAGTAAATGCGTCAACGGCTCGTTCGTACTGTCCAGCTTCATACGCATTGATGCCTAGTTGAAATGAACTCAACGAATCTGCGATTGCCACATTAGGGTAAACAAGACTTAAGAAAAATATGACTACGGTTAAGACTGAAGAAAGTACTACTTTCAACCAATTAATCATACATACTCCTCAAATACGGCTTCTTCCCATAAAAGGTTCAATCTCGAATCTTTCATGGGAAGAAATGCTGGGGGTTCTTACTAGCAAATTCGATTTGATTGCTTTAGCACTGGGTTAGCTACAAATCACCATCCTTTCTCAGACTGATCAAGCACATAGCTAGCAACATTTTCAATCTGCTCATCTGTTAAACGGCCGCCAAAAGCGGGCATCGCAGCTTTACCATTTTTAACTTGACTCATAATCGCTTCGAGCGAAGCCATTTCGTATTTCTCCAAGTCGGCTTTCTTCAGAGTCTTCGCAGGATTAACCATATTTCCACCTCCTACATGACAAGCCGCACAGTTTGCTGAGAAGATCTTGGCCCCATCGCCCAGGTCAGCTGCGATCGCAGGCAGCGACAAGCATAGGTTAAACACGATGCCTAATAGAATAAAAATACTCAAAAAACGTTTCACTTGACTGTTCTCCATCACGGTAGGTAAATCTGAATCATCCTAAAATTGGCAGTTGATTTTGTAAAAAGACAAATCGTCAAAGATTACGCTTTGTAACGAGTTCTTGGGTAAAGACGGGAATAGGCTAAAGCTCACCTAGCCAATTTCAATGAAGAACAAATGTATTTTGCTGCAACGCCGTTTTGAAACAATGATATTGGTCAAAACAGCGTTGCATAAGTCACTATCATTCGTATTACAAGTTGCTTGTGGTTAGTTGTATAAACTTAATTCTCAGGCTATCCAAGCCTCCAGTTTGCTGCGCCATAAGTATTCAGAGGCTAAGCCATTTTTGGATATTTATATATCAAGAAATAAGTCTTCCTTTATTGATATCAATATTGCTCATATTTGTATACGTAATTGCAGTTGAGGCACGATCTGCCGTTTGGAAACATCGGTCTTGATCCACATTAGCCAATCCCCTACCTACTGAAGTTCGTCAGTAAGTTCAGCCAACGCAGTAGGACTCGATGTTCAAATTCCTGGGCTGCTGTCAACGCGACGTTACGGTCGAGCAGCAACACCTGCTGAGCCACTTAACAATAACTGCCGATTAGTCAGCAGAACTGCCCTGGCACTGTCATATTCGAGCCAAAACCAAACCATATAGATGCGGCTTCATGAACCTGGCTTTGAGTTGGGCAACTTAAGCTCCCCATGCAGCCTTCTCGCTTTACCAACCATCTCAGCTGAGACTACCTAACCAGTCAGGCTTTTAGGCATGTCCTGCATCACCAGCACCTCACGCCCTAAGCATCACGACTTCTCCACGAATCTGCCTCAACCCAAGACTGCGATCGCAGCTTAACGTTAAAAATCCCAACATCGGACAAAGATCACAATCCGCTCGGCTGAAATCGCCTATCATCTGAATCGAGAAATCCTCTAAAAACCGACAGCGTTCGTGTTTCAACAAATTAACAAATTGAGAAATTCAGTGTGACATCACCGGGGCGAGCATAAAATTAGTCGCTGACGTTTGTTTTTGTTTAACTTCGGGCATCTTAGTAATCAGTACAGTAGGGGTTTGCGGTCATGGCATTGCCAGACAACCAATCTGAGAATTTTGGAACCAATCGTGCTCAATCTGCGGACGAGGTTTTGCAAAACATCACCAAGGATTTAAGAGCGCTCCAGCAGGATCTGGTCGTTCAGTTGACGCAGGACATTGGCCGACTGCAAACTGAAAAGTCTCGCCTGATGACAGAGATTGATCACCTGAAAAACCAGTACGAACTGCTGCAAACCCAGCATCAAGCCGCTCTGTCTCGTCAGCAAGTGGCACAGCAGCAGCTACTGGCAAAGCATCTAGCTCAAGCACTGGCTGCCCACATTCAAAAGCTATTTAATCAGCAAGGTGCAGTCCTACAGAGCCAATATGCGGCAAATGGCCCAAATTTAGAGGGCGCATCGGCTGTATCTTTACCAGCAGCGGCTTCGCTCGAACAGTACAACGGGCGAGCGACCCAACTCCTCAGTTCTCTCGATACCACTCTAAATTCCACATTGCGATCGCTAGAGCAGGATCTAGAGACCTACGAAAGCTCGCTGTCTCAGCAGCTCAGCCGCATGCACAGTCTAGAGAAGCAAGGCGAGACAATTCTGGAAGCCTTGGTGAATCGCCTAAATCAGCAGCTACAGACTGAAATTGATCGCGCTCACACAGCTCAAAACGTAGCGTTCGAAAACGGACATGCGATCGCAGATAGTCATACAACTACTAACTTGGGCGCGGCTTCACAACCACTCGACCCACAATTTGCGACTCCAGCAGCAAATCCTCCACAGGCTCAATCCACCCCGCCGATTTCTGGTCAGTCACCGATTGCCAATCAGCCTCTGATGCGATCGCAGATTAGAAAGCCAGCTGCACCACCGCCACAGGCATCGCCATCTGTTTTGCAGCGAGGCATGATCTTGATTCTGATCTCAACCGTTGCACTGTCGCTGCACAACGTCGTTGTAGGGCTCATTGGCTTTGGTGGCAATATCTTTGGTCAATTTCCCTTTGATGATTTGATTCAGCTCAACTTCCAGAATGCCGTCTTGGTTTTGTCACTGCGGATGCTGATTGTTGTGCCAGCTTTATCCCTCGTTGCTACATACCTCTATCCGCCAGTTTGGCAAGACATTCGTTCTGCCGTTAAGGATCGTCAGTTCAAAGTACTGGCACCCGTAATTGGCAGTGCCATTTTTCTGTTTCTCTCCCAGATTTTGATCTATATGGCCATCCCCATGATTGGCCCAGGGGTCGCCGTAACGATTTTATTCATGTACCCCTTAGTTACTGTGCCGATGGCTTGGCTTTTGTTTGGCGATCGACCAACCTGGCTGCGAGTTGTCGTGATGTTTGCAATCGTGGCGGGTATCGTTTTAGCATCTCTGCCCAAACTAACTCTTTCCGATCAGGCCTCCCCCGTCGGAATTATAACGGCAGTGTGTTCTGGAATTGCTTTTGCCTTCTATTTGCTCTTTATGCAAATTAGCTTCCGCAAGCTTCATCCTGTCCCTGTCAGCTTAATCCAGTTTTCAGCCATCTTCGTTTTTGCTAGCTTGTTCACTATCTTTCGTCCAGGTGATATTGAATCTGCCAATATCCGAGGACTAATTGTTGCAATTGTCATTCTCGGCTTACTAACGCTGGTCGGCTATCTGCTGAACAACTTTGGAGTTCGCTTGATGGGCGCAGCACGAGCTTCAATTATTGCCTCTAGCGGCCCCATTGTTACAGCTCTCCTGGCCTATTTCATTTCTCCAACACCAGAGGCGTCTTTGGCCAGTGTCCAAATAATGGGTATTGTTCTGGTGACGCTCGCTGTAGCGGGTTTGAGTTTTGAGCGCATGCTGATTACAAAACAAAAGCCTAAGAACGCGTAATGGATCTTATAATCGTTGCCATTATAGACGCGTAAAAGAATAAGCCAAACCAGAAAAAGCCACGCGATCGCGTGGCTTTTTCTGGTTTGATAATTTGAGTTTTTGTTTTTTATTTGATTAATTCGTTTCAAGCGGAGCTAAGCGCTCCCACCAGCGCCGGAGCGGATAGTACAGTGCTGGTGCCCATAGGCTGCTGAGAATGGCTGAACTCAAAGCAACCTGCTGATGATAAATCCAAATCTCAGACAAAGTGCGACCTGAGGTCTGACCTTCTAAGTCAAGCTCAATAGCATCCGTTGGAGCAGATTGAAACTCTAGTCCAAACGTTTGAAAGCTGTACTGCATAGCCACAACTGTTTCAGCCACAACCGCCATACCAAAGACAATGAGAGCGACTGAAATAAAGTCTTCTTGGATATAGCGTTGTTTCTGAATTCGAGAAGTCAGGATGCCAACAACAGCTAGACTCAGAGCGTGAGTTGGAACTGGGGCGGTCATGCCATCTTGAATTAAACCCAAGGCAACACCTGCGATCGCACCTTGCCAGAGTGACCGTCTCAAGCTCCAAGCCACCACCCAAATCAGTAACCAGTTCGGTGCAACCCCCAACAGCTCCACTCCCGGTAGCCGAAGCGGTAAAACTAGCAGGCACAACAGCACAGACAACACTGTGATTACGCCGTACATAAGCTGGCGAGTTGCAGGATTCCAAGTCGAGGGATTCTTCCAACGCATTAACAGATACCTCCGACTCCTATCAATCTGAATTGCCGGAAGATTCTGTCTCTACCGATAAAGGCGCAAGCGTCTGTTCATTCACCTTGGGATTCGCTTGAACAATTACCCATTCCAGCGAACTAATTGGAGCCGTCAGTGTAATCACCGCCTCTGGTGCTGGGCTTTTATTCAGATTAACTGATTCAATCCGGCCAATTGGCACACTAGAAGGATAAAGCTGACTCAGAGAAGATGTCGAAACTACATCTCCCCGACGTACATCCGGCACCTTCTCAAAAAATTCAACCACAGCTCGGTCTGCGGATTGTCCCCGCATATAGCCCATGCTACGACTGCGGCTCACGGTAATACCCACCCGGCTACTGGGATCGCTAATCAACAAGACACGACTCGTATTAGAAGTCACATCAACAATGCGCCCAACCAGACCGCCAGGCGCAATCACCACATCTCCCACCTCAATGCCATCTTGAGAGCCACGTCCTAAAGCTAATTGATGCCACCAATGATCAGCGCTGCGACCAATTACGGGGGCAACAACATCTTCACCGGTCTGTGCTTTTGCCTCATTAATCAGCTCTCGCAGCTCTTGGTTTTGGCTTTCCAATTCAATTAAACGCTGCTGTAACTCCAATATCTGAGCATTTTCGAGCGTCTCTTCTGAATTCGGCAGCGTTTGAAAGGGGCGAGTTATCGTCTGATACATTTCATAGATAGCGGCCCCCTGAGTTTGACGGATGAGCCAAGCTGTTCCAATAGCTAGACACGCCAAACCAAGCTTGATACCGTTTCGGTCCCACCAGCGTTGTAATGTGTACATGCAATCAATGCGCTGCCTGATATCTACATAACCATATGAGCGTTTGCTCTGTTTCCGCTAAAAGTTAGATAGGGGGGAACTATCTAACCACTCGCCGAGATTTTCGAGATTACTTGAAAGAGCTGTATCGGTTTACGACTTTCCCTAAAACCAGGAAGAAGCAAATTAGATACCGCGTGAACGACCGCTGAAGACCCGCTCCAGTTGCTTATTGCCATTGAAGTTTTCTAGCACTCGTCCCGTACCCAATACGACACAACTCAATGGATCGGCAGCTACATGAACCACAATGCCGGTTTCATGACTAATTAGAGTGTCTAAACCTTTCAATAGCGCCCCACCGCCAGCCAGCATAATACCGCGATCGATAATGTCAGCCGCCAATTCGGGCGGAGTCCGCTCCAGCGTGCGCTTTACAGCCTCTACAATGACTGAAAGAGGCTCAGACATGCTTTCGCGAATCTCAGCACTCTTTACGGTTACAGTACGAGGCAGTCCGGATAGTAAATGCAAGCCTCGGACATCCATAATCGCCTCGTCATCTTCGTGAGTGGGATACGCCGAGCCAATCTTGATTTTGATTTCTTCGGCTGTCCGCTCACCAATAACGAGATTATGTACTTTTTTCATATATTGGGTGATGGATTCGCTTAGCTCGTCACCAGCTACCCGGACCGACTCACTGAGGACAATGCCCTGCAAACTGAGAACAGCAACTTCAGTGGTTCCACCGCCAATGTCAATAATCATGTTGCCCGTCGGATCGGCTACAGGCAAACCTGCCCCAATCGCTGCAGCCACAGGCTCATCGATTAAATAAACATCGCGAGCACCTGCTTGAGCAGCAGCTTCCATAACGGCTCGGCGCTCAACTCCGGTCACACCACTTGGAATACCGATGACGATACGGGGCTGAACCAAAGCCCGCCCTTCGTGCACCCGATGAATAAAATGCTTAAGCATCATCTCTGCGGTGTCAAAATCGGCAATGACACCGTCGCGGAGTGGGCGTAATGCAATGATGTTGCCGGGGGTTCGACCCAGCATTTTTTTTGCATCTTCTCCAACGGCAAGGGGAGTGCGATCGGTTTGATCCATCGCTACCACGGATGGTTCTTGCAAGACGATCCCCTTGCCAGAGACGTAAACCAAGGTATTTGCGGTACCGAGATCGATACCCATATCTCTTGAGAATGAAAAGCGACTGAAGAGACCCACTAGCTTCTTACGCCTCCTGACTAAGATGCGTTAACAAAGGGAATTGAAATAGCGACTGCCATGCCATGATTAACAGAATTTGCAGTCGTGGTGGATTCTATTACGTTTTGTGTTTCAGCGTCTAGTCCGTCTGCCAAACCATTTGCCTAAGTTGGGCATGGAAATCCTTCAAACTGAATGCTTGAAATGCTTTGCTACCAGGCTATGTGCAGGAACAAGGCTGAAGACAGGTTACTGAGCTAAAGTAAAGTTTTAGATTAGACACTGCAGCCACACAATATCGCTAGCAAGAGAACTAGTTATCAACAGCGCCTTGAGCGACTTAAGTGTCCTTTGAGGGTGCTTTGGCCGAATAACAGAGGATTTGACTCACATCGATTCAACTCAACACGCACAGACACCGTAGATAATCAGACATCTATACGAGATATACGTGAAATAGATTGACTGCTGCAAGATATAGACTGTTCCCTCAATCTACACCACGTTGCTCAAATATTTTTACAAATATTTTTACAATGGAATGATGAAATGCTTATGAAATGCTTAATTGAGCACGTGACTTCAACAAAGTTGGTTTAGACAATCTCTAAGTGCTTTTTGAGTAGTTTACGCGATTATCTTTTTACGGGACTATCGCGATACGCAACAAATCAACAGGACGTTAGAAATATGACAGTTAATACAGTGAATTTAGTCGGGCGGGCTGGTCGTGATCCAGACGTGAAATATTTTGAGTCTGGTAGCGTTGTCTGTAATGTCACCTTGGCTGTGGATCACCGCAGTCGTAATAACGATCAACCCGACTGGTTCAATCTAGAAATTTGGGGTAAAACGGCTGAGATCGCGGCAAATTATGTTCGCAAAGGCAGTCTCATTGGCGTGAGCGGTGCTCTTAAGCTAGATCGCTGGCAAGATCGGGCGACGGGAGTTGAGCGGACTAAACCAGTCATTCGAGTTGATCGGCTGGAGTTGCTGGGATCAAAGCGAGATAATGACGCGAGCAGTATGGACAACTATGGTGACGATGAATTTTAGATGTTGAACTAGAAATGAAAGCGTGCAGCGCTGCGCGGCAGTGCCGCGCAGCGCCCTGTTCTATCCAATCGAGCTTGTTCTAATAGCGAATTTGCAACGTGATTGCAGCTTGAACATCTTGCTCGCCACCGACAACGGGAGTTGAGGCGGCTTCTGCAACTTGAGCATCAAATCGAGCTAGGGGCACTGGCATGGGTGGATTAGCCCCGTTGACCTGGATACTGATAATTTCTTGAGCAGTGAAGCCTAAGCTGCTCAAAACGGCTTCTGCTTGCTCCTGGGCGTCCTGGGCGGCTTCTGCAAGTGCTTGCTGTCTGGCAGCCTCAATTGCCGCATCGGTAGCCACAAAGCTTATATTGTCAATTCGAGTGGCTCCAGCTGCGATCGCATCATCAAGCAGCGTACCCACATCATTGGTATCGAGTCGGAAACTGACGATATTGGTTGCCGTGTAACCTGTAATGCGGGGCGTAGAACCGTCGTAGTTGTAGACCGGATTGAGGCGAATCTCAGTAGTCTGTAGATTCTGCACGTTGCGCGATCTCAAGAGGCTGACGACGGCTTCTGCGCGTTGAGCGGCTTGACGTTGAGCGGCATCCGCTGTGTCAGCCTGTACTTCTACACCTAGATTCACCTGGGTTAACGTAGTGGGAATGGTTTCTTCTCCCTGGCCTGTTACGGTAATGGTGCGAACGACGGCTTCTTGTGCGATCGCAACTGGCATAAATGCTAAAGCTAGCAAACCTGCTGCCAGCGATACAGCACACCACATGAGTTTTCGGGCAGTAGAATACCGCGTTGTGTGTGGTGTTGGATGAGTTGAATGGAGTGGACGAGTTACGGAGCGCCGATTCATGGAATTCCTCCTCACAAGGATTTTGTAGATGTTTGGGGGCTGCAAACGGGCGAAAACTGGATGTAGCGAATTCATCCGTCCAGCAGACTCGATCTGCTGCTGAGCAGCATTAAGTTCTAGTGTGAGGTGCGATCGCGTAAAAGTGGAGTGCGTTACAGTTTTAGCAACTTGTTTTAGCTATCGAGTGTTTAGCAACTCAACCGTCTTCGGTTCTGCTCTATGACTTATTATCTTTCAGCGGCCAAACTGCAAACCTATCACCGCTGTCATCGAGCCTATTATTTTCGCTACCAACGTCGAGTGCAAGGCCCATCCTTTTTTGGGGCCTCTCCCCTCGGTACGGCTTTACATGCTGCTTTGGCACAATTTTATGGCCAGTGGCACTATTTAGCTCCGATACCTGGCTTGGGCTGGTTGTATACCTGTTGGGAGCAAAATCAGCAAGATTTATCGCCTAAATATATCGAAGAAGGTCGCCAAATTTTGCAAATCTATTACGAGAAATTTGTGCTGTCTCAGCCCCCAATGCGTCGCCCCATTGCGGTTGAAGGGCGCATTCAAGGCGCACTCTTGACTGAAGATTTAGAATTTACGCTAACGGGTCGCTACGATCGACTGGATAGCTTTAACGAAGGATTAGAGCTAATTGACTACAAATCAACCAAGGATTTCAAGCTACCCGAATCGGAAGAGTTTGATCTACAGCTCGGCTTATATTCAATTGCCTTACAGCAACGTTACCAACAGCAGCTCAAGCGGGTTAGCGTGATTTATCTGCGGCATGGAGAAAAATACAGCGTTGACGTAACGCCCGAACATCAAGAACGAGTACATGCCGTTATCGGACAGCTAGCCCTACAGTTGCGGCATGAGCAAACTTGGCAAGCCAATACGGGAAAACATTGCGATCGCTGCACCTATGCCCGCTACTGTTCTGCCGTTCAGCCTCATCCTGATCCATTACCACCTGATACCAAACCTGAACCAGAATTACAGTTAGCTCTTCGAATTTGACGGTTTATCAAGCCGGAAATTCGACAAAAATCCGGGGTTTTGTTGGTAAAAAACTGCTCTGACTTATGATGTTCAAACCAGTGAGTTTTTTTACCCACGAGTTTTTTGGACATTGATTAAACAACTAGTCCCACTGTTGGGATTCTACTGTATTCAACTTCTGTAACATCTCGTCCAGCAACGTTCGAATAGAATCAGAAACTTCAATTTCCCTACCCTGACCGACCGACTTTTCATGGTAGTTCCAGACGTATTCAAGGCCAGGTGCGTGAATATCGACTCGATTCAAACATTGTTCCAGATAATCTCTCTGCTGCACCAGCTTGTTGTACTTCACCAAAACAACCCGCCGATCCTGTTCTAACGATTGGGAAAAGAACAAGTAATTTCTAGCGTACCAAAATAGACTCCATGCATCTGCGGGTGCAATCTTTTCATGAGCATATTTTGCTAAAGTTTCTTTGAGTTCAAGCGGCAAATTTTCAGCTCGCCAGTTCCCACCATCTTCCAACATACGAAATAGGACTTTATTGCGTGCACCAAATCGATTGATCAAAGAGTTAATCACGTCTCGATAATCTCGATACATCCACATTGCGTGACTGTCTGGGAAATAGTCGAGTATCTTTGGTGCATACTGAGATTCAACCAGCGGCTTGACGACAACTAACGATTCCGAATTGGCATAAATTTTTTGCTTGACATCGTCTAGCGGGTTTAGACGGATAGTATGTAAATCACCTTCTTCAGTATCTTGATCTGTGATTTCTGTATTGACTTCAGCATAGGATTTGACGTAGTTCAACTTGCCTAAGATGTCACTCGTGATCGTAGTCCCAGAACGCTGACAGCCAAAGATAAATAAAATCTGCTTTTTAGTATCGGCAGATGTCGAAGTAGTTTGAGCCGATGGGCGACGAAATGGGTTCTTGAGCATGTTTTAGAATGGGTTGCTGATCAAAAATGTGAGTGAAGATTAGGCCACGTATATCAACCTAGATATACATTCATTAATTACTAGAGCAAATAGTCCTAAATAAACTCAAACCACTTACCGATTCTCATTTAAGCTCGCAATTAAAGAAGGCGGAATTGAAACATTTTCAACCGGAGATTTATATAAAATCGGCTCAGGCCTACGATAGTCATTATTCCACAACTGTTCCCAAATGTGCTCAATCACTTCGGCATACTGAGCACCCATATCGGTATCTCGGAAGCCACCTTCTGAGATGGTTTGAAAGGCTGAGATAGCCATGTCCTTAATTTGACTGGGTTGACTTTGTAAAGATGCGATCGCATTTACAAAACCATCAATATCGCCAACTGGCTGAATCAACCCATTTTGGCCCGACTGGATTAGTTCAGGTACTCCGCTTTCGATATTGGAAACAACAGGAACACAAAGCTGAGCCATCGCTTCCATCAGCGAGATTGGTAGCCCCTCAAAGTCTGAGGTAAGCAAAAATACGTCCTGCTTAAAGAGTTCTGCTGCTGTTTGATCAGGAGATAACCGACCCACTAAGCGAACCTGCCCGGATCGAATGAGCGGCTTTAAGCGGGATTGGAAGGTTCTCAATTCTGGGCCTTCACCGATCACCGTTAAGCAAAACGGAATCTGTCGCTGATGCAGGCGTTCCACAATCTCTAACAGGTCAAGCACCCGCTTTTGGTGTTGAATCACCCGACCACAATACACTAATCGCAGTGGACGCTGGCCAGTATAAAAGTCTTTTCTGTCTGGATTACCCAACCGATTAATTCCATAAGGAATCACAGTCGTAATGTCTTTGAAGTTGGCATTAATCTCAACCACTTTGCCAGCAATATGCTGAGATACAGCAACGATAGCGTTCCAATATCGACCTAAGCGGTAAACATGATCATAGTGCTCAACATCATCGCTATGAATAATGCCAATGATGCCGATTTTGTTAGACAGGGCAGGCGAAATTGCCGACGTGCGGTAATCGTAGTTAGGAACCAGAATGCATGGTGAATGGGCTTCCAAAAAGTTGATAATTTCTGTCCACTGCTCCGTCAATGATTCAGCTTCTAAACCCAAAAATGAATGGGGCACATCGGGTAAAAAGGCGCGATCATTCTGGCTATGAAACTCTGGGAAAATAATTTGAGCATCAATACCTCGTCGACACAAATCTCGCACTAGCCGCTCTGTAAAAGAGTTAACTCCACTGATCCACCAGTCTCGATTGGTGAAAAAGACTTTAGGTTGTTGGTGTTTTGGTATAAGTGTTTCCGATTTAGCACCGGATAGCAAACTAATATTGGCTTCCTGCTCTACCAGATGCGCCAACGCCTCAAAATAATCATAGAAATCGTACTTGCGGTGAACTATTTCATGTCCCTGTTCGCCGATTTCTTGTTGTTTCGCAGGGTTATTGGCTAAGCCAACCAAAGCGTCGGCCATCGCAGCCGTGTCGCAATACGGGACAGCGATACCACCACCGTCTGCGATCGCTTCCGGCGCACCACCCGCATCCTGGAAGGCTAAGACTGGCAGACGACACGTCATTGCTTCATGTACAACGCAGGGAAAGGGATCTTCCCGTGATGTTAGCAAAAACACGTCTCCGGCTAAGTAGTAAGGACTTGGATCAGAGCGCAGTCCAATAAAGTGAACATTAGCCTTTAAGCCTAAACGCTCAACATCCCGTAAGGCCCAAAATAGGGGCGTATCGTGGGCATAGTGACCACCTCCAATCCAGACAAAGTGAATCTGTCGTTGCGATTCTGCCTGAAGTGCAAGCTTAGCCACAGAGACAAATAGGTCAACTCCTTTGCGGTAGCTGGTGCTCCCACATCCAACTGCAATACAGGCATCATCAGGAATGCCGATCTCATGACAAACATGTTGACGGCAAGCCTGTCGATCTTTATTCGCAAAAGTTGAGTTGAGCAAACCCTGTGGCAAGACAGTTGCCTTGTTTTTAGGGAGCCGCACTTTTTGGTCAGCCAACTGCATGACAAACTGTGATGGAAAAATCACTTTCTCAGACAGTTGATACAGGCGCTCAAAGTGACTTTTGTCATAAGCAGAGGCAAATTCATGCACCAGCGTAAACACTGGAATTCTCTGTGCCACAAATGCTTCCGAATAATGTACCGTGTTGGCGGTGTTGCAAAAAGCTGCGTTTGGCTTAGGCAATCGGAAATGCTTGAGTGTTGCTAAAACGTATTCCTTAGCAGTTTGAAATGGGGCCTCTTCATACTTTTTGAAGACAGTTGCGATCGCAGCAAAATCCTCAACAACTGGCCCACCTTTATCCAAAAAAACGTATAGCTCAACATCTGGACAGTGGCGCGCAAAATAGCGCATCACTGTCAGAATAATCAGAGGTGCCCCGGTTAAACTCGCCTCATGGGAGACAAACAGCAGTTTTAACCGTCCTGCCGAGCCTAGTTTAGATTTAGGCTGTTTGGATTGAGCCGGAGACGTAGTGATAATAGCCGAAGACGCTGGTGGTTCAGCCGATTCATAGATTAATCCCCCTTTACGTCCTTCAGCTTTGCCAAAGCGCAAATAATGCTCTAGCGGATTCATCCCAGCCGATGCAACATCTGGATTTTCCAGAATATAACGAGTGCCACTAAAGAAAGGGCTCGGTTCACGACCTTCCTTATATCCCCATTCAAGATAATGCTCTAGCGGATCAAGTCCAGAAACGCTGACGTCTGGATTTTGAGCTAAATAAAAGTCTGCATCAAATAGATTAGTGGAGCGAATGAGCTTAGCGGCTTGGCGCAATTTCAGTTTCTGCTTGAGCTGATTAGTCAGAATCCACCGCGGAATGCGAACGATATCACCAACCACCGTATGCTTTAGCGATCGCTGATGAGGAGTAGACAACTTCTGCCGCTGCCACAGGGTTAACCGTTGACGGAGGGACTGAGTTTGTGCCTCTTTTTCCTGCAGCTGTTGCGTTAGGACATAAACATTACCTTCCAAAGCTTGAATACGTTGCTGCTTGACTTCAATTTGCGCAATCCAATCTTCTATTTCGCTAGTCTTAACTTCAAGTTCATCATTCTTCGCCTCAATCTGCTCAGAGAGCTGCGTAATCTCAGCATATTTCGCTTCTAACTCCGAGGACATCTGATCAAGCTTGTTGTCTCTAACCTCAATTTCAGATGACTGCCACTCGGCATGAGCATTAAGCTGGCTAAATTCAGTCTCTTGTTGTCGAACCGATTTTTCGGCTTCAATTAAGATACGACCAAACGTTTGTTCTGCCGTTATCCACTGATGGTAAATAGAATCTAATATTTCGACGGCCTGCGCTTCATCAGCACGGATGATGTGTAAAGCTTGGAAAACTTGCTTTACCCAGTCAGAAGCATCTGAGCGAGCATTTAATTCTTCAGCCGTAACTTTATGGTGACGAAGTTGAGGCCGTAAAAATTGTTCAACATCAACTTCTTTGCGCAAGCTATACTGCGGCCAAATAATATCAAGCTGGTCTGCTAAATACTGAACTACAAACTGCCAATTTTCTAATAGCTCTTCGTAGCTGACAAATGCACGCTGATAGGCGCGGCTATACCGTTCTGCTTCTAAAACATACTTTAGCCATAGCAAAAAGCTGCGGCTAAAAGACCAATCATGCCTAGCCTGTAGGGAAGAGGCAACTTCGATAGGATTACGAATTGGGAGAATACATTTAATCTCTGCATCAAATCGTTGAAGTGGCTTTTCCCACAGTGGCAATAAGATGCACAATCTTGGATCTTTAATAACAAATAAATTTGTCTGAGAAAAACTCTTCTGTAAAAACTGATAAATTTTTTCTTCAAATTTGATAGCTTCAGATGAAGAGAACCATTGCTGCGGCAGACTGAGTAAATCGTAGTATGCAGACTCAATACTAGAGAGGGCCTCTTCATGAATTTGAAAAACCTGATTCGGCTCCCAATAGCCAGTTGGGTTATCTGAATTGCTAGGATATAGTTCTTCAGGTAATTCGGCTCCCATTAAATTGATGACACGTGTCAGGGCGGATGTTCCGCTACGATGCATACCAACAACTAAAATCGCCTGTTTTTTCATCTGATTTGGCGGGTTCACCGAACTAAATTCTCAAAATATCTCAAGTAATTGATAGCTAAAAACTTCAACAACATCACGATGACTGATCGTGGCGTTCTAGCGTCTTCTTGATTTAGATGTATTTTTAGGACGCGGCAAATGAATCAACACTTTCAAAAACATTTACTGTACCTGGAGTGCGATTAGAAATATCAACATATCCCTGAAACCGTTTCTGTGGAATGGGTTGGATGCGAAACATAATGACATCAACAATGCGATGAAGCACCTTGCTGCCCTGCTCTTCTTTACCCATTACTTTCGCATTCAAGAAATAAATCCCTGGTCTCAGAATGGCCTGAAAATCAAAATTAACCTCTAAAGTTGAGTCGGCATCAGCATAGGGGATTTCGTGAGTTAATATACCGCTTACTTGGATGCCGTTGGTTGTTTTAATACTCATACCACAGTAAATGTCATACGCTGGTTCCAGTAGCCGGACGCTGTAGGTACAAATATATTGCTGTCCAAAAGCCAAGATATTAGCCGATTTGCCCTGCTGATTTAGAATTTGTACATTTTGAATCTTTGCTGCACGCCCCGCATGTTCAACTGTACTCTTGGGCTTTAAGTTTGGGTCAAACCGATCAATAGGTTCAGTGACTTCTTTATGAGTGATAGGTTGACGATCTAAATTGGCTGGGACAAGGGGTGCTTCAGATTGTTGATGAGATTCTCGTACATAAGTGAGATCAGAAGACAGAGAAGATGGGGCTATAGATGCATTTGTTGTATCTGCTGTATTGGTCGTTGTACCCATATCAGCAGCTAACTTTAAGATTTCATGCCGGATTTCAGCAGCTTGATCAGCTGGAGCGTCAATCAGTCGCTGGTAGTAATTCATAACGATTCTGGGCGTGCCTGCTAGGAGCTGTTCTCCACAGTCGAGCAATATAGCGCGATCGCAGAGTCCGACGATTTGTCCTGCTGCGTGGGAAACAAATAAAATCGTTTTTTCAGATTGCCGCAATTCTTCTAAACGAGCATAGCATTTGCGTCGAAAGGCTGCATCTCCAACGGATAAGGATTCATCAATAATTAAAATATCGGGATCAACATGGATGGCAACGGCAAATGCTAGCCGAGATTTCATTCCACTTGAATAGCATTTGACAGGCCGATGAATGAAGTTGCCAATATCCGCAAATCGCACAATGGAATCATACTGCGCTTCTAATTCTTTGCGAGTTAAGCCCAAAATTGTGCCATTCATGAAAATATTTTCATGACCGCTAAATTCTGGGTTAAATCCAGAGCCGAGCGTCAGCGCTACAATCCGGCCCTTTGTTATGACTTGTCCTGCGCTAGGGGTCAACGTACCACAGATAATCTGCAGCAGAGTTGATTTCCCCGCTCCGTTTCGCCCTACAACACCAACGGTTTCGCCACGATAAATCTCTAAACTAATATTACGGATCGCCTGGAATTCGTCGTAGAACTTGCGTCGCTTGCCCCAGACGATTTGCTTTAGCCGATCGGATGGACGCTTATAGATTTCAAACGTTTTACTAACGTTTTGCAGGCGAATGGCAATGTCAGACAATCCAACCTCCTGCACTAACTGCCTTTGACAAAACTGATCATGTGCTGATCGCGGGGATGGTTCCATTCCCCAATGTATTTTACGCGCCAAGGTAATCCCTCACAGGCGTAATCAAAGTCGCTGACCTTGTAATGGTATGGATCTTCGGTGGCGTGGGTAATAATTCCGGATGGACGATGGGTAAAACTTTGGCTGTGAGGTCGATCAGACGGCAGCTCGAAAAAGGTAGCAAAGAACACCCCACCCGGTGCCATGACGTCTACGATTTTTTCGAGGCACTGACGGATATGGTTAAACAGGAGATGGGTAAAGACCGATTGTGCGATCGCATAATCAAACTGGCAGTTAAACTGACTACAGTCAAAATTACTCACACAGGCCAAATTCTCCCGTGGCTGCCGATCTTGAATACCCGCTTTGGCAAGTTCCACATTGTAGCCTGCTTCTAGTAGAGATTCATTGATATCAATCCCATAATAGTTACCGGAATTTAAGTACTGCACAAAGTGGATTCCGCCACGCAGACTACCACAGCCCACATCCAAGAATTTGCTTTCAGGCTTAAGTCCCTGCGCCTTCAAAAATTCAAACTGGAGGTTACCAATTTCATCCCATTTACCACCGATAACCTCGCGATGATTCCCAGACTGGACTTCTTCTTTAATAAACGTGGGATCGTAATATCGGCTAATGGTCATGTTGGGTCACGAATATTTTATTCAAGTGAAGTTGATGATTGGGAACCGAAAACAGCTGCACCATCTTTTAGCAATGGGTTTGATGTAAATCTGCTATGTGAATTGAGCTATAAAACATCCGCAAAAGCCGGACGAAGTTTTTGATAGCAGTAAAACCCTCCAGCACATAAAAGAGCCGAAATAGCAGTTGCCACCGACCATTCAAACCAATGGCCGATTTCCCCAACGAGAATGATATCACGGTGCATTCCTACAATGGCAGCCACAGGATTGAGATACAGCATCCAAGGCCGAATTGCATCAGGAATCAAAACAGCTGGATATAGGATGGGAGTTGCATAAAACCAAAGGCGCAGGATGACCGTCAAGGCTTGGGGAATATCCCGCAGAAACACGGTTAATCCAGCGACCAAATAGCCTATACCTGCCGTAAACAGCAGCAAAGGAATCCAAACCAGAGGTAATAGAAGAAAAGTTGGATAAACTGTCTGGGTGAGCAATGCCACCATAATGATTAGGGCAACTGAGCCAACTGTACTTTCAATAAAGGCCACAGACACCGGTACTAGCGGTAGCAGCTCGATAGGAAAAATAACTTTTCGCACCAAATCTTTTTGGCTGATGACGGCTCCGCAGGCTTTATGCAATCCTCCAGTGATAACAGACCAGGGCAAGATACCCGCAAACAGCCACAATCCAAAGCCAATTTTGGAATTTTCCATCGGAATGCCGCGATCACCCAGTTTGACCTGTAAAACGATTGAAAAGACATAGGTGTAGATCAGAATAAACGCAATTTGCTGCAACAGCGGCCACAAATTGCCAAAAACTGACCCTTTGTACTGAGCCGTAAGCTGGCGCTGCACCAAATTTATAAGCAGTTCTAGTTTACGCAGATGCTCGGGCTGAATGGGTAATCGATCGCCAAGAGTATGAGCACTGCGCCATGCTTTGGTATTTAGCTTGTGCCAGACAGTATTCAGCTTAAGCAATACACACCTCACAACGACGGACGATAGCTGTAATGATTTTATTTATATTTCGTCATACTGCAAACGATTTCAATAGCCGCATGCAGGTGAAACCTAGGTTGGATCAGCCTAGAGCTTTTTGTAGTAAGCGCGATCGCATCGTTGCGTTTCAACTTGTGAATCAGGTGTATACCCGCTTGTTTCATAGAGCTGAACGGCTTCCTTGAGCACACTTGCGGTTTCAATCCGAATCGTTTCAAACTGGTTGGCAATGATGTTTTGCTCTAAAGCCTGGAGCAAAAATCGACCGAGTCCTTGTCCTCGTGCTAGAGGTCGCAGATACATTTTACGAATCTCGACCGTTGGACAATTGCCTTTAACTGGATAGTAAGCTGCCGTTCCCACAATTTGACCTTGCTGCTCCACAACCCAAAATTGCCCACCTGCCTGTTGATAGTAGGTTTCAACATCCCATACATCCTGATCGGCTCCTTGAGGTTCACACACCAAACCATACTCTGCCAGGACATCTTTAATCAAACTACAGGCTGCTGTGCGATCGCAGGGTTGCCAATCCCGGATATAAAAATCGCGATAGTGCTGCTGCATGATTTATATCAATCTATATCAGCTATGAACACGGGGTTCAGGGTGCAAGGTCGATAGAATATCACTTTCGGCAGCAGATAGCTCAGCTAAACGCTGATTCACAGCTGCTCGGTCAAATTGTTCCGTTGCCAGCACCCAGTAGATGCCGTAGTGACGGGCTTCAGATGCCATTAGTCCTCGATAGAATTTAGCCAGAAACGGATCGTCACAGTGAGCCGACAACAGCCCTAATCGTTCATGGCTCCGCGCTTCAATCAGCCCAGAAACCAGCAGTGAATCGAGCAGGCGATCCGGTTCATGACGACGGACTTGAGCCTTTAATTGTGCCCCATAGGGCGGCGGCGGCAGTGGTCGAAGTGGAATGCCACGCTGCTCCAAAATTTGATTCACCTGCTCAAAATGTTCTAGCTCCTCTTGTGCGATCGCAGTTAAACTCCGCACCAGTTTAGTGTAGGAGGGATAGCGACACATCAGGTTCAATGCCACTCCTGCCGCCTTGCGCTCGCAGTGAGAATGATCCAGCAGCACCGTATCTAAGTTGGACAGCGCTTGCTCAACCCAAGCCGTAGAGGTAGGCTGTTGCAAAAATTTAATGGTGGGAAACGCCGCAGTCACCACAAGTTCAAACCGACAACACAACAATCATCAGTCTAGACGATCGACAGGCTAAACTTACCGTTTAATATAGCGGTTCTAGATAAGAACGAGAGAGGAGAGCGCCTCAGGATGAGGCACTCTCCTCTCTCGTTTTCTCACCCTTAACTGGGATCACTATAACAGCCAGAAAGCCTTGGCTACCGCAATGCGGCAGCCAAGGCTGCGGTTTACAAGCTATTGAGAACGTCGCAGATAGGAAACTAATGCCTGGAGTCCGAGTAGGTAGCTATCTGCTCCGAAACCGCTGATTTGACCAATGGCAAGCGGTGCAATATAAGAGTGATGGCGAAATTCTTCGCGTCGATAAATATTGCTGAGATGGACTTCAACGGTGGGAATAGCGACGGCTGCGATCGCATCTCGAATTGCCACACTGGTATGGGTATAAGCACCTGCATTAATCAGCAGGCCTTGATGCCGCCCCAAACAATCCTGGATCGCATCAACGAGAGATCCCTCATGATTCGACTGCAAGAAATATAAATCTGCCCCCAAATTTGCACCATGCTCCTTCAGGGACAGATTAATTGCATCCAAGCTTTCAGCACCATAAATGCTAGGTTCTCTCTGACCCAACAAATTTAAGTTAGGGCCATTCAACACCAAAATGCTCAAGTGATTTGCCGCTGCTACCGACACTATGAAGCGTAACCTTAACGACGGCGCTGCGGGTCATGTACAGGAATTGGAATGGGTTCAGGCTCTGGCTGACCTTCCGGTTCAAGTAGTGCTTCCACCACTTTGCGAGCCCACTCCTTCAGTCTATCCAGTATCTGATCAATGAAATCCATCGAAGAAGATAACTCCACCTAGTACGACCTTACTTTTCCCGCCAAGTTGCGCATTGCAGAAAAAGTAAAAACACTTTCGTAATAGACAACATTCATTGTGTTATTAAATTAATCATAGCGAATTTACAGAAATGGTCAAGAGGAATACAATCTCTCGCCGGTTGCTCCGACATTTATCCTGTATTGTCTCGGTATTTTGGCTGAGAGTTACTGAACAATCTGAATGATGCAGTCGCGAGATGATTGCTCAGGTTGTAGTTTATGTTTGATGAGTTTTGCTTATAGAGCTCAGAATCATGAACGCTTGATGACCATCCTACTGACGAATGCGGGATGAAGCAGACTCGGCCCGAGAGAGCAGCTGTCTTCGGAGCAGATCAAGTGCAGTAAAAGCGCTGACGTGGCGAATCCAACTGCGGCTGCGGCGAGCCCCAAACTGATACATAAACGTTTCGACTGCCTGATCAGCGCTTGCTAGGCCAATGTAGACCAATCCGACGGGCTTCGTCACGGTGCCACCTCCTGGCCCAGCAATGCCGGTAATGCTGATGCCCCAGGTTGTTCCAAGTAGGCGCTGGACACCAACCGCCATTTGATGGGCTACGGTGTCACTGACGGCTCCATGCTCGGCTAAATCTGCTGGAGTAACGCCTAAGATTTTTTCCTTGACCGAATCATCATAAGACGTGATGCCACCGATAAAGTATTGAGAGCTACCTGGAATATCCGTAAAAAGCTGGCCTAATCCGCCGCCTGTACAGGATTCTGCTACTGATACGGTTGCGCCTGACTGCTGCAGCAATTGACCTACCACCAACGGTAGGGTTTCATCGTCTGCGCCATAATAGTCGTGGCCTGCAATCTTGCGGAGCTGTTGCTCGACTGGCTCAATCAATTGTTTGGCTTCAGCCTCAGACCCAGCATGAGCCGAAAGGCGGAGCTTAACCTCACCGTCACTCGCATAGGGAGCAACGGTTGGGTTATTCAACTCAAAAAACGGATTGACTTTTTCCGCCAGGGTAGATTCACCAATGCCCCAGAACTTGAGGGTGCGGCTGTAAATCACGTCTTCACCCCAGCCTTGCTGCCGCAAATAGGGTACTGCCGTGGCTTGCCACATGGCTCGCATTTCCGACGGTACACCCGGAAAGGTGAGGATAAGTAGCCCTGTACGAGGTTGCCAAATCATGCCAGGGGCGCTGCCGACTGGATTGGGCAAGACTTCTGCGCCTTCTGGCAGAAGTGCCTGTTTCCGGTTGTTGGCCGTCATGGCGCGTCCGCGCTCAGCGAACTTCTGGGTCATGTCAGCCAGGACTTCGGGATGTTCAACCAGCGGCACATCAAAAAAGTCTGCCAGGGTTTCAGTGGTTAGGTCATCTGGAGTGGGGCCTAAGCCACCTGTAAAGATCAAAATTCGCGATCGCTCACATGCGATCGCAACCGCCTTCTTCAGGCGAATCGGATTATCACCAACCACTGTTTGGTAATAGTGGGGAATGCCAAGCTGAGCCAGCTCTTGAGCAAGGAACTGAACATTGGTATTTAAAATCTGCCCTAGTAGCAGTTCAGTCCCAACACAGATGATTTCCGCACTCATACTCATCTGAACTAATTCCCATAAAGAGTGGACGCTATATTCATGGTTGTCACAAGTGCGATCGCTGAAGTGGATCTGCGACAACGGCAGAACACCATCATATAGCAATCCTAGGGCAAGCTATTTACTGACGGGCGTGCTGGCGCACTTTCCAACCTGTATAGGTTAATAGCCCAGTAGCGGCTAGGGCATAGGCAATACCGCTGGGAATACCAGAAAAGGCCAGAGCTAGACTACCGACCCAAATCGTCAAAACATAAATAAATAGAACCGTTAATCGATGCGATAAACCTGCATCCAGTAGGCGATGGTGCAAATGACGTTTGTCTGCAATGAAAGGAGATTTGCCGCTGCGCAAGCGATCAAAAATCACTGCCGACATATCAAGCAGCGGGACAGCCAAAATCAGGTAGGGCAGTAATACAGCTACGGTCGTAACGCTCTTGACTAGACCAATTACTCCGACCCCCGCTAAGGTAAAGCCAATAAAATAAGCGCCGCCGTCTCCCATAAAGATCTGTGCTGGATTGAAGTTGTAGCGCAAAAATCCCAGCGTACCTCCAGCCAGAGCCGCAGCGATGAGAGCAGCCGCTGGCTGATTCATAAACAGCGAAACGATCAGCATGACAATGGCAGCAATACCTGAAACTCCTGCCGCCAAGCCGTCTAAACCATCAATCCAGTTAATCGCGTTAGCCATGCCTACCAGCCAAAGGACCGTAATCGGCAAGCTAATCAACTCTGGCAACGGGGTCAATCCAGCAAAAGGAACAGTCAAGAACTCGATCTGTACCCCGGCTTTCCATGCCAGCGCCGCAATCACAACCTGACAGAATAGGCGACTAATAGGAGACAAGCCGAATAAATCATCGGCTAAGCCAACTGCAAAAAAGGCTAGTCCACCAACTGTCACTCCCCAAATCTCATACTCTTTGTGAGCGGGTAGATGATTGCCTAAATTATCAATAAATCCTCCCATCCACCAGACGATGAGCAACGCGATCAAAGCACCCAAATAAATGGATACTCCCCCTAATCGCACCATCGGGCAATCGTGAACCTTACGGCCCCCTGGTAAGTCAACGCGTCCGCTTTTAAGACCGATGCGCTTAACGACAGGCGTACTAAGCAGTACGACAGTAGCGGAGATAGTGAAAGCTAGAATGTGATACAGATGGGAAGGCATCTGGCAAACAACAGTACGTGACTGGAACAAAATGACTCAGCCAGAGTCTACTAGAACATTAGACGGTTTTGCCAGAGATTAGCTCAACTTTTTGCCTTTTATAGGATTATTACAGAATCCAAACTTACTAGTAATAATGCCTCAAAGTATCAAAATAGACGAGGCTAAATCTCATCCGCGCAAAACAGCCTGAAGGCATGATAGTACGACTTGGACATATTGGTACAAATTCGCTCTAGAATTATGCTGCCAAAGACAACTAAGCAGAAAAAAAGCGCATCCCGCTTGAAATGCGCTCCTTTTTTATCTATGAGATGTATTGATAAAATTGCAACCAATTAGGCCATAGCGGGCAGCGGAATAGAGAGATGAGGATAGAGTGGAAAGCGATCGCACAATGAAGCGACCCGTTGCCGACAGTCCTGAACCATTGCCTCATCCTCAGGATTTAACAAGCAATCCACAATGATGTTGGCAATTCCCCGGAACTCATCCGCACCCATACCACGAGTTGTCATCGCGGGAGAACCTAGACGTAAGCCGCTGGTAACAAAGGGAGATTCTGGATCAAAGGGAACCGTGTTTTTATTCGCTGTAATATTGACTTGGCTAACTAGTTGATCCGCCCGCTTACCCGTCATACCAATGCAGCGTAGATCGACTAGTAAAAGGTGATTGTCCGTGCCGCCAGAGACAACTTTAAAGTCACGGGCTTCTAGCTGCTGAGCGAGTGCCTGAGCATTCTGAATCACCTGCTGAGAGTAGGTCTTAAATTCGGGCTTCAACGCTTCACCAAAGGCAACAGCTTTGGCAGCAATCACATGCTCTAGAGGGCCGCCTTGAGAACCAGGGAATACGGCTTTGTCAAATTTCTTACCCAGCTCAGCGTCACGAGTCATGATTAATCCGCCCCGTGGCCCACGCAGTGTTTTGTGGGTCGTCGTCGTCACCACATCACAGTAAGGGATGGGATTGGGATGGAGACCTGCGGCGACTAATCCAGCAATGTGTGCGATGTCAGCCATCAGGTAAGCGCCGACTTCATCGGCAATGGCACGAAACTTATCAAAATGAATCGTGCGGGGATAAGCGGAATAACCGCAGATGATTAGCTTGGGCTTGTGCTGAAGAGCTAGCTCGCGAATTTGATCATAATTGAGCTGCTCGGTTTCTTTATCTACCCCGTAGTGGCAAACGTTGAACCATTTACCCGATACGTTGACCGGCGAACCGTGAGTGAGGTGACCACCGTGGGATAAATCCATTCCCATAATGGTGTCTCCTGGTTCAAGTAATGCCAGGAAAACTGCAAAATTGGCTTGAGCACCAGAGTGAGGTTGCACGTTAGCGTGTTCTGCGCCAAAGAGCTGTTTCACGCGATCGATTGCTAGCTGTTCGGCTTGATCAACAAACTCACAGCCACCGTAGTAGCGTTTACGAGGTAAACCCTCAGCATACTTATTTGTGAGGACAGAACCTTGGGCGGCCATCACCGCAGCAGAAGTAAAGTTCTCGCTGGCAATTAGTTCTAGGTGGTCACGCTGGCGCTGTAGTTCTTGCTGTAGAACCGCAGCAATTTCTGGATCGGTGGTTGCTAGAAAATCAAGATTAGTCTGAGTCACAGTTCGTTTGTCCCCTTCAGAAATCGTAAAAATCAGTGGAAAATCGGATTATGTGGAGTTGTGCAAAACTTACACAAAATTTGTGGGTCGTACTCAAAAAGCGCTTACCTGAATACCACGACCAGTTTGTGGAGATGTACAGGGCAATACAATATAGTGCGGAACTCAATCATTTCGGAGCATTCAGCAATAACTTAGTATCAGCAACAAATACCGATCAATAACTGCCAGTAATCAATCATGATTAGAGCAATGCATAGTATAGATGGTGTAATGGCTGAATCGACTAGATTATTCATAATAACGCTGTTTGTAGTCAGAGCTGGCGCGATCGCAAAATTCCTGTCTAACAAATTCAGCTTGACTGCACTCAGGCCCATTCGCTGTTAAGCAATGTATTCTAGACATCAATTCCTCTAAGCAGTTGCCATACAATGATCCCAGAGGCGTTACTTGGCGTTTTGCAGTGATACAACCACTCGCCTCACCTAGTTAGATTGATGCTGCCCTGCGGCAAGCTTATGGTTGTGTTAGCGGTTTGAAGACGTTTCGACCGTCTGGGCGATCAGCCTACAATCTAGGACTACGAAGAGTCATCCACATTGAATGGAGGTGCTCAGCTTTATGTTAGTCATTCTCATGAATGATCAGTTACTTGCCCCCGAACAGGTATGCCAATCGTGCCTGATGGCGAATCAGTACGGACAACCTCGTTGGCAACAGGGCAAACTCCGCTGCGGTCGGGCACTGGGTCGCCAAGCCGAACAGCAGCCAGAACAGTTTGAATGCCAAATGGGCTTTCGGTTTGCCAATATCGAGTAGGTATCTTCAGTCAGGATCTTCTCCTGGTTCAGTACTCAGGGCGTAGTAAGCAACCCGCTCTTTAGCTTAGATTTTTGTCAGTCCCTCTATGCCTTGCTGCTGTGCCTTTGCGATCGCACTCTCGGTTCCGTCCTTGGTTCCATTACCTGAGCCCGAGCCTTTGGTTGAGCTTGGTCTGCATTACACTCTACATTGCCACCTTGCTCATCGATCAGGCCAATATTTCGTCTGATGTAGCCTCTCTCAGAGTATTAGCGCCCAGTATCGTCAGTGTTTGGCTGTTTGGCGCATCGGGTTCTATTCCGGTTTTCGAGCAAGGACGCTGGTGGACAATTCTCAGTGCGGGCTGGCTGCATGGCGACTTACTGCATCTTACCTTTAACTTATTGTGGCTCAACCAGTTGGCTCCAGCCGTTGCGCGGGCCTATGACAGCAGTCGCTTGATCATTCTCTATGTAGCCAGCACCGCCGTTGGCGTTATAGCGAGTGCAACCGTTAGCTACTACTGGCCAAACTTACCCAATCGGCTACAGGGTGCTGAACTTACCGTTGGTGCATCTGGAGCCATTTTTGGCCTTCTGGGAGCACTGATTGTCTATGGTCAGCGCAAACCCCATCCCCGGATTTTCAGAATTGCCCTGGTCTATGCCGTGCTGCTGTTTGGGTTTAGCTTTATGATGCCCAATGTCGATAATTGGGGACACCTAGGCGGTCTACTCGGCGGTTATCTCTGCGCCTATTGGCTCGATACCGATCATCGACCATTTTTCATCTGGGCTGGAGTTGCGATCGCACTTTCTATCTGCACCATCGTCAGTATCACCGCCTCACTAATCTTCGGCCTAGCGCTATTCCGAGAGCAGATCTATTTTTAGCCCCCAAGGCCTCCCTCAGTCTCTAAAACTCACTCTGCTCTAAAATGCTGTCCAGCGATGTAATCCGCAAAACGCGATCGCCATCATCGGGGCTAAAAACTTCCACATTGTTACCGCCCTGATAGACGTAATACACTCCGCCACTGACTGGAATTGCCCGCACGGATACAGCATTAAGTTCTAATGTTTCGGTGGTTGAATTGTATACATTCAGGCGAATGTCACTGCCAATGCGGAAGACGCGCACCGCATAGTCCTCAGTTTGAAATGCGAATGGCAGGTCATTGTTGCCGATTTCTAGCTGGTTATTGTTAGCGGCAATGATTGAATAGCCCTGGCTGTAGCCGCGACGATAGGCAGCGGCTTCTTCTGCCCGCAAAAACTGGGCTTGGACAGTTGGATCTTGAATTCGGCCTGCCAGCGCGTCTATTTGTCCCTGCTCAAAGCCGCGATTGTAATAGTATTCAGGGTTTATGGGTCGGCTGCCACCCGCGCCTTGTGAAGAGGATGGCACTCCGGTTGAGGGAGGATTACCGGCTAAGACGTAGTTATACCCCGTCTCATACCCTAACCGATAGGCAGTTCTGAGTTCTGTGCCTAAAAACTGAAGCTGGGCATTGGGATCGCGCTGGACACCAGCGGCGGCATCGGCTTGTCCCTGTTGATAGCCTTGACTGTAGAAATATTCGCGATCGCTGAATTGTGTCGGGTCGCACGCTGCCGCCTGTGCCTTGTCCCGGTAGAGGTAAACTACCCGGTTGAATGGCCACAAAGTCGCTACGAACCCATCCGGTTAGGTTGCGATCGCGCAGTTCAACGTAGTACCAAATCAATCCGTCATCGCCGACTTCTTGAAACCGGGCTTCGACAATGTCGCCAGCCAGTCCCGTACCGGGAGAATAGGCTTGAGCAGACGGTCGCGATCTCAAGTTGATGGCACTACCGGGCTGCCGCGCCGTAAGGTATGCTGTAACCGCCCAACCGGGCAGCGTGGTTCCAATGATTAACCCAGAAGCAGCCAATAGGCTGAGGGCAATTGAGCGTAGTTTCATAACCATGACGACGGTAGTGACTCCAAAAACGATTCTGTGAGGATGGGGCGACGACAGCGATGGGTATGCCATAACAATACGAAGGGATACAGAATTTTAGCGAGAAATTCCCTAATTCTTCATGTATTGAGAGGAATGGCCACGATATTGAGGAGTAGATAAGGGATAGTAATTGAGTATGACGGCGCTGTCATACTGCACTGTCATAATGGGGACTTGTTTCTAGACCTTTTGGGGATAGTCAATCAGTTGAATCAACAATCAGGCAGGGTCAGGAGGAGAACGTGTTAGCAGCGGTGCTGTATGGCAAAGAGGATTTGCGGTTAGAGACGGTTGATGATCCGACGCCGAATGAGGGAGAAGTGGTAATTCGGGTCAAGGCAGCGACCACCTGTGGAACTGATCTGAAGGTGTGGCGGCGGGGTGGACATGCCAAGATGCTGAAGCCACCGACGCTGTTTGGGCATGAAGCGGCAGGGGAAGTGGTTGCACTCGGTAAAGGAGTGATGGATTGGCAGATTGGCGATCGCGTTGTCGCCAACAATTCGGCTCCCTGTATGGACTGCTTTTTTTGCCAGCGTCAGGAGTTTTCGCTCTGCCCAAATTTGACGTTCAATAACGGGACGTTTGCTGAGTTCTTGAAAATCCCGGCTGCAATCGTTCAGCACAACCTGCTACCAATTCCGGACGGGATGCCAACTGCGATCGCATCGATGACCGAGCCGTTGGCCTGTGTGTTGCACGGAATTGCTCGCTCAAATGTCAAACCCGGTGATCGGGTGGTATTGCTGGGGGATGGAGCGATTGGATTAATGTTTGTGGCAGCGTTGGCCCAGCAGCAGGTTGAAGTGATTCAGTTTGGCGGCAGCGATCCGCGTCTCACGATTGGCCAAAAGCTCGGCGCAGCCCAAACCTTTAACTATCATGACGTAGATGACATTCCCAACTTAGTCAAGAGTCTAACCGACGGTTGGGGAGCCGATATTGTGATTGAAGCAACCGGAGTTCCCTCTGCCTGGGAAACAGCCATTGCCTGCGCCCGTCCGGGTGCCACGGTTAATCTATTCGGTGGCTGTCCCCGCAATACGAGTATCTCCGTCGATACAGAGCAGCTCCACTACAGCGAGTTGACGCTCAAGGGAGTATTTCACAACACGCCGCAGTACGTGCGCGAGTCGCTGAATTTCCTCACCGAATATGCCGATCAGATGCAGCTGTTGATTTCAGGCCAGCAGCCGCTCACGGAGTTAGGGCACGTGTTCCAGTCCATGAAAGCGCGCCAGGTGATTAAAGTTGCGATCACACCCTAAATCCACCATCCGTAGGGGCAGGTTTAGCTAGCAGATAGCGGGACCAAACTAGCATTGTCAACCAAAACCTGCCCCTACCCAGACGCATCACTTACCCATGTTGCGTTTCATCTCGTTCAGTTCGTCTTCCATTTCCCATCGACGGAACTGAGCCTCTAAGGGGTCAGCCGCAGCTTGAGTGGAACGGTAGGACGACGCCCCATAATCCGCCGAGGGATTCCAGTTGGTTGACCAACTGGCCGCCTGTGCGGCCTGAGCCGCTCTTGCGGCTTCGACTTCCTGAAGTTTGGCTTTGA
Organism: Thainema salinarum CENA647; assembly: GCF_057732415.1. Classification (NCBI taxonomy): domain Bacteria; kingdom Bacillati; phylum Cyanobacteriota; class Cyanophyceae; order Leptolyngbyales; family Leptolyngbyaceae; genus Thainema; species Thainema salinarum. The sequence goes on along the minus strand of NZ_JBYJZJ010000022.1, from coordinate 2,086,646 downwards.
CTTCTTTCCGGCGCGTTTGGATACGCTGATATAGCTCTTTTGTCTGCTGAATTCGGTCTTTGATGCCCTTCATTTGGCCCCAGAGCTGGTTGCCCTCCCGCAGTAGAGCCGCTTCACGTTCTTCGGCGGGTTTTACCAAATCCCAGCGCTGAGCGTTTTTGGCTTTTTCAATCCGAACATGCCACCGCTGTACTTCTTGGGCGGTGTTCAGAATACTGGCCTCGGTATTTTTCTCCTGACGCTGCAAATCTGCAATCAGGCGCAGCGTATCAGCTTCCTGCTCCCGTAGCTGCTCGTCGAGGGCCTGTAGTTCTAAATGAGGATTATTGCGGAGGAATTCTTCGAGCCGTGTTTCCAAAAAACGGCTGAAATCTTCAAATAGACCCATAGCACAAGCTCCTAGTGGCAGTCAGTGTTGGTTAGACAACATTCCAGATCATGAGCAGTCAACTCGGTGGTCAACACATCCGCTCATTGTCCTGTGTACACCTTTTACACCTTAACCTGCCACTGCCAAAGGTTATTGGATCAGGGTCATTGAATAGTCTGTCAGCTTTGTTTTAGTGGGTTTTGATGATGGATGTGCCGCGCGGAGCGCGGCACATCCATCGTCAAAACTTAATTTACAGAGTACTGAATCAGAGGCTTAAAACTTTTGGCCAACGAAAACTGAACGGATTTCACCATTGCGACGAATGATCGCTTCCTGATTGGATACTGTCACTAACGTCCAGCCGCTGGATGCGATCGCTTCTCCAGCAAAGAACCGCTGTGTAACGCCCTCAATGTCAAACAGCGCCGCTGAGCGATCGCCCAGTTCCATGATGCCAACCAACGTATGGTTGCCGACTGGAGCTGTAGACGAACTGGAAGCCGCTGCCTGTGGGCTATTGGTGGGAGATGGATTGGCGGCTGCACCACTGCTGGCCGAAGGACTACTGCTGGGAGTGGGCAGTGACGAGGTGGCATTGCCGTAGGTTTCAGCAATATTGCGGAACGGCACGGTGCCAGGAGCTGTAGCAGTCGCCGATGGAGATGCACCACCGGGTGGTTGATAAAGCGGCACATATACCCGCTCAATCACGCGCTGCCCTGAACCTGAGCCTTGCGGAATCAACGGCTGTCCGGTGCTGCTGCCTGGAACGAGAACCGGAGGTAGAGCGCTAGATGCCGTGGCTGTTGATCCGGCTGCTCCTCCAGTCATATTGGCGTTAGCGGTAGGAGGCTGCATCGCCGCGCGCCGATCAATCATCTCCAGAGAGCGATCGAGATAGGTTAAAAACTCAGCATCCGATTGAGCTTGAATTTCTTCGGGCGACAAGCGGGGATTGCTGCTAGTGGTCGGCACACCCTGAGAATTTTGTCGATTTGAGAGCCAAATGCCAGCGGTTAGCACCAGTGCCGTAAAAGCGGCTCCCAATAGTAAGAAATCTAATCGTCGCTCCCGCCGTTTGGCTTTTTCCAGCTCATCGCGAATCAGCGCCAGTTCTGAGCTGTTCTCGTCGTCCTCAATTTTCGTTAGAGCCGAGCTGGGAGGATTAATTAAGGTTGCAGGCAGCACTATCTGAGGGGTAGCGATTGGTTCTGGGTCTTCGACCTGCGCTGTCTCAGTCGGTAGTTCTAAACCTTCGTCAAGGGCATACTCCACATCGTTAAACAGCTCGTCCATTAATCCATTGGCATAGCTGTCCATCAGAGTGGACGCATCAGGGACTTCGATACCAGACACCGTATTAGGCGCTGCGTTGGACGCTGTGGTGTCGGGAGTGACGGCGGATTCAGGATAGGTGCTGACGTCTTTGGACATCGGTGGCTAACGAATAGAGTGCAACGAAAATGAGGCTGGAATATCAAGTTTGGCTGAAAGCTGTATTTTTGCGAAAAGCCTGTAGTACAAGCCTTTCGCAAAAACAATCAGGTTCTTACATACAAACTTGGTGCAAAAGCTACCTGAAACGGTAATCAAAGGTGCTGAAATCGTCAATAGCGATCGCAGATTATTTTCGGTATTTGAGCCAGTGATCGGCTTCAGGATAGCCAAATCCGCCGAGATAGGTCAGCGGTGGCTAAAACTGTAGCAATGGATGACTAAAGTGACTCAGGTGCGATCGCAATTACTAACCAAACTTAACCAAAAAGGTGATCTGTGGCTGAGTTGGCCGACAGATCACCTGAGTTGGGAGATAGGGGTTGTAGAGGGCTGTAGAGGCTGTAAAGGGAGTTGAGGGAACCGAGGGGGAGCAAGGGGGTAGGGGAGCTATAAGGGAATGTAGGGTGCTGTTACGCGAAGCGCAACGCACCGGAAGAAGTAAGGCGTGAGGCGTGAGGCGTAAGGCGTATTCCTGCTACTCACTCAGTACTCAGTACTATTCCTACTCCATAAAGCTAGTTGCGGTGAAAAAGCCATGTAGGCTATAAGGCACGTGGTGCTTGAGTTTGAGCGCGGCAATTGGGCCACGGGTTAAGTCTTTACTATCCAAAATGACAATGTCGGTACATTGCCGTTCGGCGTTGTAGACAAAGCCAATCAGCCAACCGTCGTCTTCGCGGTCGGAACCGGGACGGGGCACAAAGTTGGGTTCGCCTGTGAAACCGCGTGGGGCAGCGCTCCAGATCTGCTGCTCTCCGGTTTCTAGGTCAACCTTTATGTAGGCTTGCAGCGGTGCGTTGCCGTGGGGTCGATTGGCGGCTCCCATGAACAGGTAGCGATAGGGGCGTCCGGCTCGGTCGGGATGCAGCAGGGGAAACTCGCAGCAGCGACTGACCAGGCATTCAGACGTGACGGATTTTTGGCCTACGTCAATTCGAAAACGCCAGAGCTGACCTTCGGGCACTGCTTCAAAGTCAACTTCTTTATAGTTAGTATCCGTTTCAACCTGGGGAAAAGACGCGTAGCAAACGGAGTCGAGGATAACCTGTCCATCCTGCTCAAAAGCGGCGGCGTGGTGGAACACAAAGTATGGATCAGTGTCAATAATTTGCAGCTCGCCTTCGCCGTAGCGAGGAATCAGGACGATCTGGCCCGGCTTGTTTTTCTCAAAGCTGATGCACTGGGCTGCACCCTTCATCCCCAACAAGAACGGCAGCGGGTTAAACGAAATTGGATTTTGATAAAAGATGTAGTAGTTGGGCGTCAGGGCAAAATCGTGCAGAAAGGCAAAGCCAGGGACGCTGTGGGACGACTGATGAAAGAGCTTCCCTTGCGGGTCAAACTCATACATCGTAATTGTGCTAGACAGTCCGGGCTTGACGCCAAAGCCGACTAAGCTGGGCTGACCACCGATGCGATCGCAACTGGGGTCAATCCGGGGATGGGCGGTAAACGACTGCCCCTCTTCCAGCACACCGTCGAGCGTGTCTCGACCAATGGTTTCCAGCGTATGAGGATTAATTTGATGGGGATTGCCGCCTTCCCAAAGCGCCAGCAGCTTATCGCCCCAGTACATCATGCTGGTATTAGCAATATTTTTGGAACGCAGATCGAAGGCGTTTGACAACCAGCCACCGGGTTTCTGAGTGCCAAATACGCCCCGGTACAGTGGCTTTCCGGCTTTCTGCTCTTCCACATATGCTTGTGTCCGCACATAGCGATTGCGGTAGAAGGCGCGACCGTCTCGAAATGCGATCGCGTTGACCATACCATCGCCATCAAAGGGATGATGCACCGGATAGTCAGGATTGCCTGCCACATCTAACAGACCAGGGCCAACCCGAAAGATCGTGCCCTCTAGTTCTGGTGGAATCTGACCTTCGATATCTTCTACCGGATAAGCATATTCTTCGGTTTGTGAGCGATAGCCACTGGCCCAATCTTCGCGGGTGTAGGAACGACTCGGTTGGGTTGCATAGGCGGAATTAGGTAAAGTTTGCATGTGCGATCGCACTCCAATTTAATCAACAACGGATAGTCAAAACGGAAGTCAAAAAAGGGGGAAACGAGACTCTGTCTCGGCTTCAATTCAACTCAGGACTCAACTCAGAACTTAAATTAGGATTGATACTGCGTGAGCATCACGCGTCGGCTTCATCTGGTGCTGATGGTGATGCTGACGAATTTGTACCGGACGAACTTGCGCCTGATGAAGTCAAGATTTCAACGGGCGCATCAATGGGTACCCGCTCGGCCAAGTTTGGTGTTCGCAGTCCGCTGGCATCAATAGCTGATTCAACTGCTGGCTGTAGATTCGGACTGTGATTAGACGGTTCTTCAGTATCACCATCCTCACTACCCGCGCTGGTGTCTGGGAGCCAGCCCAACAGAGGCAGCGGCAGCAGCGTACTGATATTCGTCAGCACCACCAGCAGCCAGAGATTGTCGAACTGATTTTCGGTGATACCAAACAGGTGCATCAGGCCCGCACCAAACTCGTAGGACAGCAGACCCGCCAGGTTTGTCACCGACATCAACAGGGCAAATAGGGTTGCTTCCACTCCTGGCGGACAGAGCCGCGCCGCTAACACCAGCACGGGCATAAAGGCAATCTCGCCCATGACGGTCAGAATCAAGCTGTCGCCCAAGCTAAACCAGTGATCGTCAATCCCAATCGCGCGATTCGCATGGGTCACCAGCAGCAGCGTGGTCATGCCTAAAAGGGCGGATAACACTGTCGTCCAGCCAAAAATGGTGCGAAACGGTACTGACTTAAGAAAGCGCTGAAAAATCCAGATACCTGCGATCGCAGCGACGCTCGTTACCAGCCGCACTCGACCAAGAAATTCTGGCTGAAATCCCAGTTCATTAGTGGTGAAAAAGAAAAAGGCTGCATCAGCCGTTGGCGTCGCCTGCCAGAGAAACAAAAACGCAGTTGGCATCCAGATCGACTTTTTGCTGACCGCTTGCTTAAGCTGCTTTACCTGTTCCCAAATGACTGAAAACTTAGGTGCTTCAACCACAGGGGACTCGTCAATCAACCATGCAACGGCAGCTACAATCAGCGGAAACGTTGCGGTGATGCCAAACACTACGCTGACACTAAACTGCTCCAGCAGAAACCCGCTTAGGTACGCTGTGACCAAACCACCAAAGGCGGACGTGCCCCAGCACAGTGACTGCAATGAGCCAATCTGGCTTTGAGATTCTGATCGCGCCCGCTCAACGACGAGGGAATCGACGATTACGTCACTAATTGCCACCGATAGGGAGGTCGCCAGAATTGCTAGCGTCGCTGCCCACACTGTATGTACAACTGTCGCAAGGGCAATCCAAGATCCTGCGCCTAAAATGCCTGACAAGATGAGATAGGGGCGACGACGGTAGCGAAATAGGGGAAATCCGTCCGAAATAAAGCCAAACAGCGGCTTAATCGTCCACGGCAGCGAAGCAATTCCCATCAGCGCCGACACAGCGGCAGGACTCATGGCAATGTCGTCCTTCAGGAAAAAACTCACGGCCAACCGAGCTAGTCCCAAAATGCCCTGCACAAAGTAGACCATCAGGATGGCCACCAGTTCAGTACTCAGCTCGTTGCCAAACAGTACCCGCCGCGAAACGGTGTCTTTCAGCCGGGTTAAGTCGAACGGAGACGCTGTCATGCAAAAAGTTTTGTAAAGAAATTTCAACTTTCCTCATGATAGCCTCGTTGTCTAATCAGAGTCTGGATCGATGGTTAGATCCTGCCAATCTCAGATCTTGCTCTAGACTCATAATGTGACGATGTCAGTAATCAATGATTGATCTGTCTGGTGAAGTTGCGGATAATGAAAAAAATATGAAAACCGATCGCAATTTGCCATTTTTCTGTGACTGGAACACCTTCTTCCCCGGCTGAACTGGCTGCTGATCCCATTTCTGATACAGATCCCACAGATCCTATCGATTCTCAACCTGTAGCCGAGCCGCTTGCCTCCTCTGAGCCCACTCCTCACCGTCCATCTGGCGCATTCAAAGCCTTTCTCTCAACGTTTATAACCATCCTGCTGGCCGAACTAGGCGACAAAACTCAGCTTACGACGCTGCTGATGAGCGCAGAGTCCCACTCTCCTTGGATTGTGTTCTTGGGGGCAGGTACGGCTTTAATTGCCACTAGCCTGCTGGGAGTGCTAGTGGGCCGCTGGCTGTCTACGCGAGTGTCAGCTCGCACGACTGAAACAGCGGCTGGAGCGACCTTGCTGCTGATCGCGGTGCTGCTGCTGTGGGATATCACTCATCTGTAAATTTCGACCATTGTTGATTGGTAGCGCAGGTGTAAGGGTGAGTTTAGCCACGAAATAACAAACTGGATCGATCGCGATCAGCAAAACCCAACCTACGCACACAACTTTTTGACGCTTATATTTCAGTTATATTTCAGGTATCAGTATGGATTGGAATTTGCTTGGACTGAGCTTTGTGGCGGTTTTTCTGTCTGAATTGGGCGATAAAAGTCAGTTGGCCGCGATCGCACTTGGCGGCAGTTCCAGATACCCTAAGGCTGTTTTCCTCGGCACGGCCAGTGCTTTAGTTCTCACCAGCTTTGTGGGGGTGTGGCTGGGTGAAGGTGCGGCTCAGCTTTTGCCGACCTACTGGGTTAAAGGCGCAGCCGCAGTTGGGTTCGCCGTCTTAGGGGTGCGGCTGCTGTGGCCCGAAGATAAGAAACGCGAGGATAAGAAAAGCAAATAAAAAGCAAATAAGAAAAAGGGATGACATGTCATCCCTTTTCACTATCTCAGGAATATTAACCTTAGAAAGACTAATTCTGCAGTTCTGTGTTATCTGCCTGTCTTGTCCGGCCTGTCTTAACCCTGGCCTGTTTTAGCTTGTCTGACTGAATCTGTCCTACGGACACACGCCGTTGAAGCGCTGCAACCAGCCTTGCCAGGTCACTCTAGCCGAGAAGAAGTTGATTCGGAGAATCTTCGTCATCTGAGCTGAAGCCAACCCGTCGCACCATTGCCACGACAGCGACCAACTTGATAATCTCAAGCAGCCAATACTCGACATGCAGCCGATTCATCGCAGCGGGAACTTCAGCAATCTGATCAAACGGCTGAAGTTGCAGACCTAAGCCGCTCATTTCGGGCGTGAGACCGTAGGTGTAAATCACCGCGATCGAAAATAGTAAACCTGCGATCGCAAGTACTTGATTGGCTTGTGATTTAATCGCTGATTTACTAGCTGCATTAAGGCCCCAATTTGCTAAAGCAATTGTTAAAATCATTGCTCCGCAAACGAGTTCTAAACGATTAAATACTCCAAATATTGAATAGCTAGCCGACGCAAATCCAGATTCAGCCATCATGCCCGATGCGTATAGGCTTGGCATGATCACAAAGTCCAGCAAAATGCTGCCGCTTAGCCAAAATAAAAGGCTAACAATTAGCACATTGTGCCAAGTTGAGCGTTTTGACCAAAACTGAGAAAACATAATGACGTACTCGGTTTTATGATGACGTATGAGCTTATTCTCAGCTTATCGAATCATTGCAGTGTTTGCGGTGAACTATTCTTGCGAAAACCATACTCACAAGCTTTACTTGAATTTACATAATGTTGAAGTGATGACTAACAGTGAATTAGTTCGTAATATTTGGACATATTCGCTCATCAACTCAGCGTTTTTTGTAAGCCGAAATGATTTGAGAAGCCGACGTTCAAGCTACATGAACGGACTGCTGTCACTGCGATACAGGCAAATGACAACCCTTAATTCCAATGCATAAATTGCAAGACCAATGTCCGAGCTTGTTGTTAATCAGTTTCGATCATCCTCACTCTGCTAGCGGCCAAATACTAAATATTTCTTAGTGTTTTGCGCGAAACAGCTTCATCCTTCGTCATACTTTATAAAGCTGTAGCACTGACTTGATCCTCATAACATGCGCTCTATTGCACTCTTTGGGTTGAGGTTTTGTCTTTGCGTTCAGCGCTAAACCTTGAATATAGATTTTGTACGGACTCGATTTACATGGATCAAACGCCGCTCCTTCAGCCCCAGACGCCTGATCAATCGGCCACGCCGACCGATGTCGTATCGACATCTTATCCATCCGCTCCAAAAGAATCTGCCACCAAGACCGTTGCGCTCAGCGTAGATGGGATGCGCTGTGCAGGCTGCGTCAAGGTAGTTGAGGATCGGCTGAAAGCTTGCAATGGCGTGGTGGCGGCAACGGTCAATCTGGTCACACAGACCGCCATTGTGGAAGGACAGGCTGATGTGATTCAAGCCGATGAGTTAGCCCAAGTCGTCACCGATGCTGGCTTTCCCACTCAGCCGCGATCGCAAACCAGCACCGCCGCGTCAATGGCCGAACGGGAAGAAAAGCGGCAGCAAGAAACCCGTCAGTATTACTGGCGAGGTGCGATCGCAGGTTTTCTACTGTTATTCTCGGCCTTTGGTCATCTAGAGCATTTGGGCTGGGTTGCCGGTGTGCCTGTCCTGAGCAACATTTGGTTCCACTGGGGTTTAGCAACACTGGCTTTGGCGATACCCGGTCGCGACCTGCTGCTGGATGGCTGGAAGGGGTTGCGGCACGGTGCCCCCAACATGAATACGCTGGTGGGATTGGGGACGCTCAGTGCTTACACCGCCAGCGTGGTGGCGCTGCTCTGGCCGCAGTTGGGCTGGGAGTGCTTCTTCGACGAGCCTGTTATGCTACTCAGCTTTATTCTGATTGGCCGGACGCTGGAACACCGCGCCCGCAGTCGAGCGGCACGGGCGTTTGAATCCCTGGTTCAGCTCCAGCCCAATACGGCACGTTTGGTGTCTGATCCCAGTCAGTCCGGTACTCCAGCGAGCGTCGAGTTGCCCATTGAACAAATCCAAGTCGGCGAATGGGTGCAGGTACTGCCGGGTGAAAAATTCCCAGTTGACGGCGATGTGGTGCAGGGACAAACCACTGTTGATGAATCAATGCTGACGGGCGAATCGACGCCTGTGCTCAAGCAGGCTGAAGATGCGGTTGCTGCTGGCACGGTTAATCAAACTGGAGCCGTGATTCTACAGGTGACGCGCACCGGAGCCGATACAACGCTAGCCCAGATGATTGCCCTGGTCGAAGATGCCCAAACCCGCAAAGCGCCGATTCAACGAATGGCAGATACGGTAGCGGGTTACTTCACCTACGGCGTACTGACGATTGCAGCGTTGACTTTTGGCTTCTGGTACTTCATCGGCCTGTCGATTTGGCCAGACGTGCTGGCCGTTCCCTCGGAAATGCCTACGATGATGACGGGGATGGTGCATCACGCGACTACTCATACCTCGCCGTTACTATTCAGCCTCAAACTTGCGATCGCAGTTATGGTGGTGGCCTGTCCCTGTGCCTTGGGCTTAGCCACACCGACGGCAATCCTGGTCGGAACCGGACTAGGAGCCGAACGGGGCTTGCTGATTCGTGGCGGCGACGTGCTGGAAACGGTACATAAGTTGGATACGGTCGTATTTGACAAAACCGGAACGCTCACGACGGGGCAGCCGGAGCTGACCGACTGCATTTCTCTACAGGCTGGCTACGACGAGAAACGGCTGATTCAACTGGCGGCAACGGTGGAAAGCGGCACCCGCCATCCGCTGGCCGAAGCAATACGCCGCGCGGCTGATAATCGCGGAATGTCGATCTGCGCTGCCGATGAATTTACGACGCAGCCCGGATTGGGCATTTCGGCTGTAATTGACCAGCAGCGGGTTTATCTCGGCAATCGCGACTGGCTGGTGCGCCAGGAAATTTTAATCGACGATGCCGTAACCCAGCAGGCAGAGGCGTTATCGACCACGGGCGCAACGGTTGTGTTTATCGCTGTCGAACAGCAGGTGGTTGGACTGCTTGGCATTCGTGACACGCTGCGCCCTGATGCTATAGATGTGGTCAAACGGCTCCAGCCGCTGCACATCATGCTGATTACGGGCGATCAGCCGACAACCGCCACTGCGATCGCAACTTCTCTCGGCCTAGACGAAACCGCTGTTTTGGCCAACGTGAAGCCGGATGAAAAGGTGAAAGCGATCATGCAACTCCAGCAGCAGGGTCAGCGGGTGGCCATGGTCGGCGACGGCATCAACGATGCACCAGCCCTCGCCCAAGCCGATGTTGGCATTGCGCTCAACTCCGGCACCGATATCGCCATTGAAGCCGCTGATATCATCCTGATGCGCGATCGCTTACTCGATGTCGTCGAGGCAATTGGTCTCAGCCAAGCCACGTTTAATAAAATTCGTCAAAATCTGTTTTGGGCACTAGCTTACAACGCTATAGGCATTCCCGTGGCGGCAGGTGTGTTATTACCCGCGTTTGGGATTGCGTTTAGCCCTGCGATCGCAGGTGCGCTGATGGCCTTTAGCTCAGTCAGCGTTGTGACCAATTCCTTGCTGCTACGTCGCAGGTAGGCATCCAATCCTCCTCCTCAGACGTACTAGAAATAGCTATGCCAGTTTTTAGGAGATCTAACTGTTAACATAGGTTGGACTCACCAGTAATGAAAAGGATTCTAGTATCATGGATCAGCGAACATCATTGCGTATTGCCGGGTACAGCGCTAGATATTACCCAATACGGGCGATGCAAGCCAGCCAGTAGCACTCTATAGTAAGGCTTAATTTGGGCAGCATCTGCGAAGCCAAAGCCCACTAGAGTGGTTTTGGTTTTCGGGCAGAACAGGCGCAGCTCAATCATTTTTTACTTCTAAACTCGCAACTGTTTCCCAAATGTGGGAACTCTAAAAACAGCTAAGATGCAGGTACTCCGCATCAATGGCGTTGCTCATCATATCCCCTGGTTTGAACATGGCTTCAGAACCTCACCAAAACCATCTATTCATCATTGAAGACAGCAAGGGTCGGCGAGAATACATTTTGGATAGCCCGGTGTATACGATTGGGCGCGATCCAAAGTGCGATATTCGCCTGGTCTCTCAGTTTGTGTCCCGCCGACACGCTACGCTCGTTCAGTTGCCTAATGAAGACGGCAGCTACTACTATCGCATTGTCGATGGCAACCTGAAGGGCAAACCCAGTGCGAATGGTTTGCTAATCAACGGGCGCAAGCTACAGGCGCACGATTTGCAAAATGAGGATGAAATTGTTTTTGGACCTCAAGTGCGGGCAATTTACTACCTACTCCAGCGAGAGGCAATTACCACCGTACCACCCGACGAATTTGATATCACGCTGATTAGCCCTAACATGGTGGGTGATCCAGAAGATTAAGTTCAACTTAGCGAGCAGCGATGCTCAAGTTTAAAACCAATCAAATTCGAGCTAGATTGACGATGATCTGTCGATTAAAGGATTTATTGGTTAAATCGATATCTAAACAAAGATGAGTGGCAGCAGGTGAGGTGAGTTGCGACCCGTTAACAACTTAGCGCAGGCTCTAAGTTGATGGGTATGAACAGATTCAAAGTTTAAGAACCGGGGAAGCCATCTATTAAATGGCTTCCCCGGTTCTTAAACTTTGAGCGTATTTTATGTAGCTACTTAGCACTCATGACTAGTTGCCAAGTTCATCACCCAAAAATTACAAACACTAGCCAAAGACCGACAAAACCGAATCAGGGCTAGGTGAGGCTCTCGACTAGCTTCCACTGCTGACGATCTGCGATCGCTTTATTTAGATGATCAAAAATCCGGTGGCAGTGATTATCCGCTTTGAGGGGCAGCTCCTCGTTTTTCACCACAAAGTTCATGCGAGTTTCGTCGTTGACGGCTGACTGATCCAGTAGCACTTCTACAGTGACCAGTCTCGCAAAGCTCACTTTGCCTGGTTTTTCTCGCGCCACAAGGTAGTCACCTGTATCGTAAATAATGTCAAAGCTACAGGATTCCAACGTCTTGTGTAGAGCCTCGCGCAGGCCCTCAATCTCGGTATTGGTAGTAAACAAACTGGTATAACGAGCCATAAGTAATCCTTAGCATATAAAGTTTCCACAACGGTATTTGGAAACGAAGTTTTGGCTATCAGCCTTTTCTTAAGTTAAAGGTAATCAGTACCTGAGCGTAATTAAAACCAGGTCTCAAACCCTGCGCTGCCCGCGCAGCGGGTGGCGCAGGGTTTGAGAGTTTATATTTCATTATGCTCAGCTACCTGGAGACAACCACAGGCTGACTCCAACCTTCAGAATAGCAACCTTTGATCGAATCAGATGGTGAGCTGTATGAGAATCGACTCTAAACCTGGCTAGATTCTAAGCTGAAACGCCTACGCTGTCTGCATGGCAGCCAAAGTTCTAGTCCCGCCATGAGCCGAGAAAAGCTCCACTCATATTTTGAACGAAAAATTTCATTCAGCAGCATATTTTGGTAGCCTTATGCCCTGCTTTACCTATTGGCCAAGGCTTGTGAATCCTTCAGGCTATAGGTTTGAGCCTATCAGGTGCCCGGTATACCTATCTTTTGAACGACGACAAGGTGCAAGCTGATCGCTACAACAAAGTAACACGATAATCATGATCACCAGATGTACTCGAACCATTCTCCTAACAAACGTTCAGCGCCTCAATCCGGAACCTTTCAAAATTGGGGTTCTCAGTGCTGGACATCCTGGATATCAACCTGGACACTAACGACAATCCGAGCGGCTGGTATCTGTGCTGTAGTGCTACTCTGCTGCTGTACATTCTGGTTGATGGCTCCTGCGATCGCATCCGCTAGACCACTACTGGCTACGCCATCGCATACTCTATCGCCCGACCTGTTGTCTCATCCACTTCAGCACCCTATCCAGATCGCCCAGGCCGATCAGGTTATTGAAGGTAAACCCACGACAGATCCCGATCCGTCTTTTGACCTAGACAAAGCTGCTGATAAGGCAGAAGAAGCCTCTGAAAAGGTTTATCAGGGTTTAGAAGATACACAAAAGCTCTATGGCAAAGATCAGAAACCCATTCATACCGTGATTGAGGATGCCCGCGATCGCGCCAGCGGTAAGTGGCAAAATTTGGCCGATAAAGCCCGCGCTGCCCAGGAAAATGACAACGTCTCTCTATCCCCAGCTGAAAAACACATACTGAAGCGGTTTATCAATCGGCAAAGCCAGCGAGATGCCGTGCAGCAACCAGCAACCAGCAACCGGATGCCCAGTGGGTTTTAATGGGACATCATTACAGAACAAAGCGCTGAGTGCTGAGTGACGCTGGCAAACTCTGAAAACGTTCAAATTTAAACGTCGGGTTTTGTATAGTGATTCCAGTTAAGAGTGAGAAAACGAGAGAGGAGAGTGCCTCATCCTGAGGCACTCTCCTCTCTCGTTCTTATCTAGAACCCCTATAAATGTCTGGACCAAAGTGGCGACGGCTATACAAAATTGATCTCGAAAAACAGCACCGCACCATCACGTTTTGATGGTGCGGTGACTTTTAAGGATTACAAACCTTGAGCTTAAGTAGCTTAAGTATCAGGGGGATGGCTTACATCATGCCCATACCGCCCATGCCACCCATACCGCCCATGCCGCCCATACCACCCATGCCGCCCATGCCAGCATCAGCGGGCATCGGGGGTTCTGGTTCTGGCTTCTCGACCACAAGGACTTCAGTGGTCAAGACCATACCTGCGATCGACCCGGCATCCTGTAGTGCGGAGCGCACTACTTTAGCAGGATCGATAATGCCGCTGGCAATCAAGTCTTCGAACTGGCCTGTCAGAGCGTTGTAGCCAACGTTAAAGTCCATGCTGCGCACTTTCTCAACGATGACCGAGCCTTCAACACCAGCATTGTCAGCAATCTGGCGTAGAGGAGCCTCTAGTGCCCGCAGGACAATATTTGCCCCAACTTTCTCTTCAGCGCTGAGAGACTCTTTGAGCTGCTCAACTTTGGGAGCTAGGTGAATGAGAGTCGTCCCACCGCCGGGAACGATGCCTTCTTCTACGGCTGCCTTGGTGGCGCTAAGGGCGTCCTCAATCCGCAGCTTACGGTCTTTCAGTTCAGTCTCAGTAGCTGCGCCGACTTTAATCACCGCCACACCGCCGACCAAGCGAGCAATCCGCTCTTGCAGCTTTTCTTTGTCATAGTCAGAGTCAGAATTGCTGAGTTCTTGGCGGAGCTGAGCAACCCGCTTTTCGATGTCAGTTTTGTTGCCCGTATCCGTCACCATGACAGTGGTGTCTTTGGAGATGGTGACTTTGCGAGCCGTACCCAGCATGTCTAGGTCAGCCATTTCAAGGCTGAGGCCAACGTCTTCCGAAATGACCTGACCGCCAGTGATCACAGCCAAATCTTGCAGCATGGACTTGCGGCGTTCGCCAAAGCCAGGTGCTTTGATGGCGCAGGTATTCAGTACACCGCGCATCCGATTTACGACTAGCGTTGCCAGTGCTTCGCCTTCAACGTCTTCCGCAATGATGATCAGTGCTTGTCCAGAGCGAGCTACTTTCTCCAGAATGGGGACTAGATCCTGAATGGAGCTGATCTTGGAGTCCGTCAGCAGAATGCGAGCATTTTCGAAATCGGCAATCATCCGCTCCTGGTCGGTCACAAAGTAGGGCGACATGTAACCGCGATCGAACTGCATCCCTTCTACTACTTCTAGTTCAGTAGCGAGGGACTTGGATTCTTCAACGGTGATCACACCATCGGTGGTGACGCGATTCATGGCCTCGGTGATCATCTGGCCGACTTCCTCATCGTTACCTGAGGAAACGGTCGCGACCTGAGTGATGGCGTTGCCTTCGACGGGCTTTGCGATCGCACTAATTTCGTTCACCAAAACTGCGATCGCTTTTTCCATGCCACGTCGCAGGTTAACAGGATTAGTGCCTGCGGCGACGTTCTTTAAGCCTTCCCGAATCATGGCCTGGGCCAGAACGGTTGCCGTGGTGGTGCCATCCCCAGCCAGATCCTTGGTTTTGGACGCAACTTCCCGAATCAGTTGTGCACCCGTGTTTTCCAGGGGATCTTCAAGCTCAATTTCCTTCGCAATGGTGATGCCGTCATTCACAATATGAGGCGCACCAAATTTCTTCTCTAGCACGACGTTGCGACCTCTAGGGCCGAGGGTGATTTTCACCGCATCGGCTAGCGCATTGACGCCCCGTTCCAGGGCCTGCCGTGACTCTTCGTCAAATACTACAATCTTTGCCATATCGCCTTTACAGCTCTCCAATGTCCTAAATTAGCACTCTGTTGAAAGGAGTGCTAATCCGAAAGAGGACGGATAACCGAACGTAAGCTAGACAAAATGTGTAAGTCTTAAATCATGTTTGGCCCAAACGTGCGCATCGTACACATTTGGGCCAAACATTAAAGACGCTTTAAGTTAACGCCTTCAGTTAACGTCTCAGTTAACGCCGCTGCTCTAGCAATCCACCGCCATCACCATCACGCTCTAAGCGCTGTTCTAACAGTCCTTCAGCGCCGCTGTCGTCGCTCTCGTCTGCAGGCTGATTCTCTGTCGGTTGACCTTGATCAAGCAGACCATCGTTGCTTTCCGGTTCTGCTGCTGGTTCTGCTGGCGCAGTTTCTTCTAGTGTCAGTGCTCCTGAGAGCAGATCTTGAATTTGGGGTGTGTTGAGCAATTGCTCGGTATCAGCAATTAGTGCTTCCCCCCAAAGATTGTCCCGCAGGAATTGGATATCGGCATAGCGGCTGTCGAGGGTCAGCGCGTCAATTGCTTGATCAATGCCAGCCTGCTGCTGCCCTTGGGCGTAGAGTGCAACTGCGATCGCAAGTTGAGGTTCGGCCTCTTCGCTGGCAATGGCAACCGAATCTTCCCATTTTTCCAGTGCTTCATCCACCTGATTCATCTCATACAGAACCAGGCCGATATTATTCACCGCAGGCCAAAATTCTTCGTCTTTATCGACCGCATCTTCATAAGCTGCGATCGCATCGTTATAGCGCTGTAGCTTGTAATAAGCATTGCCCAAATCAAACAGCGCCCCCGGCGTATCGGGTTCGATCTTCAGTCCCTGCTGAATATAGTCTGCGGCTGTTGTGTACTCTTCCATCCGGAAGTAGGTTGAACCAAGCGCAAACAAAACCGATGAGTTTTCCGGATTTAGGCTCTGCGCTTTTTTGAGAGCGCTGACGGCATCGTCATATTCTTCAACCTGCAAGTAGAGACTGCCGAGTAGCCCCCACACATCGGCATTTTGCGGCACCAGCTGGGAGGCCAACTGCGCCCGCGCCAGAGCCAAATCGTATTGCTGAAACTGGGCAAGCTGAGTCGCTTCCTGCGCCAGGATTAAACCCTGTTCCTCCAGTAGCTCAAAATCTAGCTCAGGCGTGTAGGGAACGAGTACCTGGGCAGAAACAGGTTGAGCCGGAGCCCATAACCCAAGCAGCATCAGGAAAGATGCCAAGGGCAGGGTGCGGCGGACTGATTTGTGCAATGGACGACTCATAAAGCGCACTATAACGACTAATTAGTTTGATTTAGTTTGATGATTTGCAGGGACAGGTCAGCTAATCATGTCCCATCCTGACAGAAATTTTCTAAATTGGCACGGGCATTGCGTCGAAACATGTCTGGCTTGATCCGCCGCAGGGCAGAAGCCCGAAATTGCCGATCGTGTTCTTCATCGGTCAACTGGGCCAATTCTGCCAGAGTCGGCGCGATATTTCCCGGATAGGGCTGAAAATCTTCAACATTGGTCGGTTGTGCAAACCGCTGATTCCAGGGGCACACATCCTGACAGATGTCGCAGCCAGCCACCCATCCTTGGGCCTGAGACGCAATTTCCTGGGGCAATGTTTCAGCCCGATTCTCAATCGTGTGATAGGCCAGACAGCGATTGGCATCCACAACAAAGGGTTTCGTGATCGCCTGGGTCGGACAGGCTTCCAGACAGCGGGTGCAGGTGCCGCAGTGCTGGGTATGGGGCTGGTCGGGTGGCAGTGCCAAATTAGTCAGAATCTCGCCCAGGAATACCCACGATCCATAGTCGCGGGTGATTAGATTCCCATTTTTCGCAATCCAGCCAATGCCCGCTCGCTCAGCCCAGACTTTATCCTGAACGGGGCCGGTGTCAGCGTAGTAGCGCAGTTGTAGATCGGGATAGGTGGGAGAAAAGTGCGATCGCAGCTTGCTTGCTAATTCTTTCAACCGCTTTTCCATGACGCGATGGTAATCTCGACCCCAGCCGTAGCGAGAAATCTTGGCATACTGCTGACCTTCGGGACGCTCGTGAGGCGTGTAGTAGTTCAGCGCTACACAAATGACCGATTTCACATCCGGCATAATTTCACGAATATTCTGCCGCCGCGAATGGTGCATCCAGGCCATATCGGCTTCATAGCCCTGCGCTAACCAGTCTTGCAGCACGGCAACTGGATCGTAAGCGGCGCTTAGCTGAGTCGGGTCGTCGGGCACTGCGGCAATGCCAACCCGGTGGAATCCAACGGCTAAAGCCTGCTGCTTAACGTAATCTGCGTTCGTCTGAGAATTCGTGCGAGAAAGCGGATGAGCTGTCATGCAAAGCTTGGAATTGTGAATTAAATAGCCTGTCAATCATTCCATCCGTAGGGACACGGCATTGCCGTGTCCCTACTCTCACATCTTGCCGCAAATCTGAAACGACAGGTTACGGCTACGGTATAGTCACCAACAGCACATGACCAATAGAGTATTTCTACCGTCCGCATGATGCGGCTCAAGAGCCAGACGTGGAATGCTGATATAGTTTGTACTTTAAATTCCCCTTGACTATGTCTTCAGCCCGTTCCTCCGCCTCTCAATCCACCGTTGCGCCGTCTAATCAGCCGGATACCAGTCGAGGGGAACCAACTGAGTACCAAACTTATATTCATCAGACCGCCTCACAGTCCGAGTTACAAATCGCTGGCATTGAGCATCCTACGGTGATTTGCTATTTCGATTGGCTGAATCAGGAAGCCTACGATCAGGCTGTCACTCTGTTCACAGAAGATGGCATACTCTACGCGCCATTTGAATCTGGCATTCAAGGCAGAGGTGCGATCGCAGATTACTTAAAAACCGAAGCCAAAGGTATGCAGCTTCAGCCCCGTGAAGGCGTGGTGCAGCCGATTGACGATAAGTCCGAAGATGAACCTGAAAATGTACCCGACGAAATCTATCAGATTTTAGTCACGGGTAAGGTGCAAACATCAGTATTTGGCGTGAACGTCCAGTGGACATTCACTTTAAACCAGGATGATCAGTTAACTGCCGTCCGGGTTAAGCTGCTGGCTTCTCCGAAGGAACTGCTCAACCTACGCAATAAGTAACGGGTGCGTCATATATCTTAAAAACCAGCTTAGGAGCGGGTTAAAGAACGCGGATCTAACAAGGCAAAATCTTTGGAGTAGGGACACGGCATTGCCATGTATAGCGGTTTGCAAAATTATGCAGTACGCTCGTTTGTACTGCTTTGGTCATGCCTATGCGTCCCCACTCCGCTGATTTACGTCACCGTATCGTCACCCTTTACGAGCAAGGTGAAGGATCCATTCGACAATTAGCCAAGCGCTTTCAAGTGAGTCAAGATAGCGTCCGTCTGCTTGTGAAACAGTATCGAGCTACCGGAAGCATCGCCCCCAAACCCTATGTCGGCGGTCCTCAACCCACGCTTCAAGCCAGTCACCATGAGGTGTTACGGGAGCTAGTAGAAGCGGATAATGATGCCACGTTGGCCCAACTGGCTGAGCGCTTAGCCGCCCGAACCGGCATCCAGGTGAGCGGTAGCACCATCAGTCGCACCCTCAGCAAACTGGGCATCACGCGAAAAAAAAAGTCTCAAGGCCAGTGAGGTCTATAGCGAAGCAAAACAGCAGCAACGCTATGACTACTGGCAAAGCATTCGGAATGTAGCCGTCGAAGATTTGGTGTTTCTTGACGAAACGGGAGTTAACTTGGCCATGGTGTTGCTGTATGCGCGCGCTCAACGAGGTCAACGGGCCTATGCCCAGCAACCGAAAGGCCGTGGCAAAAACCTCACGATCCTCGGTGCCATGAGCCTCAAGGCTGGGTTCCTTGAGGGCCTCAGCTTTACGGGTGGCACGACAGGCGATGTGTTTTTGTGGTTCATCGAAACGCTTCTCTGTCCACTCCTATGGCCGGGAGCGGTCGTGGTGATGGATAATTTGCCTGCCCATAAAGTGGACGGCGTCAGGCAAGCCATTGAGGCCGTGGGGGCACGAGTGATTTATCTGGCTCCTTATTCCCCAGATTTCAATCCGATTGAAAACCTGTGGTCAAAGTTGAAAGGGTATTTGAGAGCCGTTGAGGCACGAACTCCGCAAGCCTTGCATGAGGCGATCGCTCAGGGGCTTTCTCTGATCACCTTAGAAGATGTGCGTCACTGGTTCACCCACGGGTGCTACTGTGCTTAATCAATCTGCACACCGCTATATGTGTTTAGCGTAGCCGCATGATCCCCCGCTGTCGCCGCCCCCTTGAAAAAGGGGCTATACCACCGCCAACTCAAAGTCCCCCTTTTTAAGGGGGATTTAGGGGGATCGGTCAGAGTGTTTCGCTAAACAAGTACAATGCCGTGTCCCTACAGATGGAATGACTGACGGTGGCTATTTAAGTCATGACCACAAGCGGCTAAACGTTACCCAACTTAATCAGCTCAACTGAATCGCGGCCATCTTCGGCCTGTAGATGTACCTTGACCTGCTCGTCCTTGGAGGTAGGCAGCTCCTTACCGACAAAGTCTGCATGAATGGGCAGTGCCCGATGTCCCCGATCCACCAGAACCGCCAGCCAAATTGTCTCAGGCCGACCATATTCATTCACCGCATTCAGTGCCGCCCGAATCGTGCGACCGCTGTAGATGACATCGTCAACCAGCACGACGTTATGAGCAGAAAGGTCAAATGGAATTTTGGATTTGGCCGGAGTGCGGGCACCGATCTTATCCAGGTCATCGCGGAAGAAGGTGATGTCAATGGCTCCGATCGCAGGTCGCACTCCCTCTAGCATTTCGATCTGATCGGCCAAGCGATGGGCCAGCGGCACACCACGAGTATAGATACCAATCAGGATTAAATTCTCAACGCTGCCAGCTTTCTCTAGAATCTGCGACGCCAATCGGGTAATGGTACGACGAATTTCTTCTTCCGAGAGGATTTCAATCGGTTCGGGGGTCATGGGGTTACAGCCATCCGCTCAAACGATGCATATATCAAATCCTAAACCAGAAGACGCAATTCGCCGCTGCAGCGGCGAATTGCGTCTTCTATCAGGTGCAAGAGTTTAGATAGTTAGGTGGAAAACTCGATACATCCGGTGAATTAGGCAGAAGCGGGTGAATCGGATTCACCCGCAGGCGTGGATTCGTCTTTGCTGCTGAGAAGGTTGCGTGCTTTCAGCGAGAGTCCGACCCGAGAAATGCCTGTAAATAGAATGCTCACACCCAGCAGTGTACCCAGTAGCCAGGGCGCATTGAAGGGAAACTGGAACCAGATCATGCCACCTAAAATTAGGGTGATGATGCCGTTCGTTAGGGCCCACGTCCAGTTTTGTCGGGGGCGTAAGCGGAAGGCTAGAATCAGCTCAAACACGCCTTCGGTGAGCAAGAAGCTACCCAGCAGCAGCGTTAGCGTCAAAATTCCAGTGCGGGGATAGACAAACAGCATGAGTCCTGTAGCAATATACAGAACACCTAAGAGTGCTTTCCAAAGGGTGTTGCCTTCATCGCGAGTTTGATAGGCATAAACGAGCTTCGCCACCCCGGCTGAAATCAGAATCAACGCTAGCCAGGTTTCGACAAAGACAGTTGAAACGACGGGAAGTGCGATCGCAACTACCCCTAATACTGTTAATACAATCCCAGTCCAAAGGGCTCGGTTGCTAACTTGTTTCGGATTAACTGGAGCATCAGTTGCCATAAAAATATCTCTTTTTAACTGCATCACGCATAGGCTAGAGAATTTTCGATCAGCACTGTTAGTCCCTCAAGGCAGATTGGAACTCGTCTCTAGTTATAGATTTTGAGCTGCTTCTATCTACAATCAACTCAGAACCCAGAGCAATGCCCTGCCGCTCTGGGTTCTGAGACAAGTTACACACCTACAAAGTTGAAAACTACAAGAAAACCCTGTAATCTTCGCCCAAAAACAATGCTCGTTCAGCTCGCCGCCGCCGAGTGAGGCCAGCGAGTACGCGACCACCCCCCTTATTCCAGCGCAGGAATTCCTCTGCTGCTGCACTGTAGTTGTTTTGATTGAGCACCCGCCGCAGCGTTGAACTAGCTAATGCGCCAGCACCGACATTGTACGTAAAGGAAACCAGCGCAGAGAACTGGTCGGAATTCAGCGGTACTTGAATATTGCTCGACACGGCCTGCTCAAATTTTCTCAGATCGTCCCTTAGTAAAGCTTCGGCTTCGGCTTTGGTAATTTGCATACCGGGACGAACGCCGCGAGTCGTGCCGTAGCCAATTGTCCAAACGCCGACCGCATCCAAGTAGGCTTTCAACCTTAACCCTTCAAAGGATTTCAGCAGGTGCAACCCTTTGTCATTAATCTGTCCGGTTGACTGGAGTACGGCGGGTTGTGAAAGCTGTACGGGTCTTCCCTCCTGTAGCATCTCTACATGCAAAGCATAAACGTACCAAGTGTTGCGCCCTTGCAGGTGAATTTGCTGACCATCCCCATCTTGCCCCAGCGCTAGCTTCAGATGAGAACCATCCAGTGTGTAGCTGTTGAGCGGCATTGTCGTATTCGCTCTCACCAAATACTTTTGGCCATCTGGCAGGGCCGAGCTTTGGTCGGTGTTGAGCTTGAACCAGGTATCCGATTTGACTTTTAGCTGGAAGATACTGGGTTCATCGTCCGTAGTCGGCGGAAAAAGGTTGATTTCTTCACCATTTCGCAAAATATCAACGGCTGGCTCGTAGACAAACCAGGTATTGCGACCCTTGAAAAAGATCTGCTGTCCCTCATTGTTCTGGCCAAGCATCATGCGCAGATGATTGCCCACAAGCGAATAGGCAGCTAAGGGAAGTTCCGTGCCAGCCTCAATATATTGCCGCTGACTATCGGGCAGCGTTGCCCCCTGATCAGTCGTGAGTTTCAACCAGGTATCGAGCATAAACTTGACGGAATAAGACATGGTAGAGCACCTTCAGAGTAAAAGTATGGAAAAACTGCGGCAACACCCATTTTGCAGAGCAGTTTTAACCTAATAGTGACCAACCAAGCCTTTGAAATTAATATTCGGTCAGATTTTTACTCATCTACAGCGGCTTGCCCATGGGCATAACCAGCATCTTATCGACGCGGTTGCCGTCCATATCCATTACTTCAAACCGGAGGCCGCCCCATTCAAAATGATCGGCAGCAACCGGAATACGGCCCAAGTGAGTAATCACAAAACCGCCCAGGGTTTGATAGTTGCCCATTTCTTCCCCTGGTAAGCGGCTAAGTTGAAATAGATCCTTGAATTTTTCAATAGATACCATACCGTCAAGCAGCCAAGAGCCATCTTCTCGCTGTACGGCAGAGGTGTCATCGGACTGACCAACGGAGGGCAAATCGCCAATAATTGCTTCCAAGATGTCGTTGAGCGTGACGATGCCCTGAATCACACCGTACTCATCAACTGCGATCGCAATATGGGTATCCGACTGCTTGAACATCTCCATGATCCGCAGCGCCCGAGTGGTTTCCGGCACAAACAGCGGTTGGCGTAGAGCTGAGGTCAAATCCATCGGTTCGCCTGACATGCTGCGAGCCAGTAAATCGGTGATATGCACCACACCTAGCACGTTATCCAGCGTGTTTTGGCAAACGGGAAAGCGCGAGTGATCACTTTGGGTAATCTTGAGCCGATTCTCGTCGGCAGAGCTGTTGAGATTGAGCCAAACAATATCGGGTCGCGGCGTCATGAGCGCGCTGATCGGCTGATCGTCCAGGCGAAAGATGCGTTCCACCATATCTTGCTCAGCGGCCTCAAACATGCCCGCTTCTCGCCCTTGTTCCAGCAGCACCTTAATTTCGTCTTCCGTCACCAGCGGCTCGGTTTCTGTCGGGCCAACCCCAAACAGCTTTAAGCCCAATTCTGTAGACGCGCTGAGTAAGCGGACGGCAGGAGATGCGATCGCAGAGAGTAACTGCATCGGAATTGCGATCGCAGAGGCAATTTTCTCGGGCGCATTAAGAGCAAGCCGTTTAGGGATCAGCTCTCCAACGACGAGGGATAAATAGGTAATCAGCAGCACCACGGCCAGCAAGCTCAATGTGGCACTAAAGGGTGCGAGAGCCGGAATTTGACTAAACAGTTCGGAGAGTGACGTAGACAGCGTGGCACCACCAAAGGCACCGGCCAAAATCCCCACCAGCGTAATGCCGATTTGCACCGTCGAGAGAAAGCGATTGGGGCTATTGGCCAAATCCAGCGCGGCTTGTGCCCGCAAATCTCCTTGATTGGCCAACTGCTGGAGGCGGGTTTTACGGGCAGAGACAATGGCCATTTCGGACATGGCAAACAAGCCATTAGCCATTACCAGCAGCAAGATAACTAGAATTTCACTCGTTGTGGACATGCCTAAAGTGGCCTCGCGTCTCCAAAATAAATGAGTGGATCGTGGTGCGGAGTTAGATGTTTGGTTGAGGGGATTTTGCCGACTCAAACGAACATCATGAACCATTTGAAGAGTGCAATATTTGACTGTTAATCTCGGAACATTGTTAGAACACTTGTGGGTATACCGTAGCTTGATTGGGAGGTCATCCCCTTAAGGGAAAAATGTACACGAAAAAACAAGTCTACCCTCTCTGGCGCTGCTTCATTATTAAATCGTGATTTGGTTGCGCTTGGCTTGCCCGAACCAAGTGCTCCTGCTCGAACCGCGCTGTATGACTACAATAAGATGCATAAAGAAAGATTAAAGACACCCGTGATGGGGCTTCACACTAAAAATCCTCATGTCCTTTTCTTCAATTACTCGCGCACTCGGACGATCAAACCTAACCACTGAACTGCTGGAGAAGCTGAATCAGCAGGGTGAACTTACGCTAAACGGGATTGCTCGTTTACCGAAAGGGCTGGTCAGCTCAGCGCTCGCTCAAAACCAGACGCAACCCTTAGTCATCGTGACGGCGACGCTGGAAGAAGCGGGACGTTGGGCAGCCCAGCTCGATGCGATGGGCTGGCAGACGGTGCATTTTTATCCCACATCAGAATCGTCGCCCTACGAGCCGTTTGATACCGAGGCCGAGATGACCTGGGGGCAAATGCAGGTGCTGGCTGATTTGATGCGAAGTCGGACTGGACAGGGATCCGAGGCTCCAGTTGATCCGTCGGCGAATGGGAAAGTGAACGGTGGAAAAGGGAATGGTAAATCGGGCGGTAAGCTGGATGCACCGTTTGCCATTGTCGCGGCTGAGCGGGCGCTGCAGCCGTTATTGCCGCCCGTTGAGGTTTTTCAGGAATACTGCGTCAACGTGTGCCAAGGGGATGAGCTAAACCTCAAATCTCTGTCTCATCGCCTCGCTCGTTTGGGCTACGAGAAAGTTTCTCAGGTTGAGTTGGAAGGGCAGTGGAGCCAGCGCGGTGACATCATTGACGTGTTTCCGGTTGCGTCTGAACTGCCTGTTCGACTAGAGCTGTTTGGAGACGAGGTGGATCGGATTCGCGAGTTTGATCCCGCCAGTCAGCGATCGCTAGACAAAATCAACCAAATTACGCTGACGGCCACCAGCTTTTCACCCATTGTTTTCGATGCGCTACAGGACAAAGGACTGCTGGAGCGACTGCCCGTTTCCGACGAAGAGCAGGAGCAGTTGAGCACCGGACAGCCAATTGAGGGAATGCGGCGTTTCCTGGGGCTGGCCTTTGAGCAAACGGCCTCGCTGCTGGATTATTTGCCCGACAATACGCTGATTGCCCTGGATGAACCGGAACAGTGCCGCGCCCACAGCGATCGCTGGTTGGAACACGTTGAGGATCACTGGCTGGAAGTCAATTCCCATCTGCTTTCAAGCTCTAACGCTCAATCTAACCAAGACGCGTTCGTCAAAATTCACCGCTCCTTTGATGATTCTCTGGCCGAAATGGAGCGGTTCCAGCGGCTTAACTTATCAGAAATTGCAGAAGAAAATACTGGGCTAAATCTAGCTAGTCGCCCATTTCCGGCCATTCCGCATCAGTTTGGTAAGTTAGCTGAGACGTTACGGGAGGAGCGCGATCGCAACTTCTCGATCTGGCTGGTATCGGCTCAGCCGTCTCGCTGCGTGGCGCTGCTGCAGGAGCATGACTGTCCGGCTCAGTTTGTGCCCAATCCTAGAGATTATCCAGCGATTGACAAGCTGCAAACGCAGCATACACCCGTAGCCGTGAAATATTCGGGGCTGGCAGAGTTAGAAGGGTTTATCCTGCCCACATTCCGCTTAGTGGTTGTCACTGACCGAGAATTCTTTGGTCAGCACACGCTGGCCACGCCGAGCTATGTGCGGAAGCGGCGACGGGCAGCCTCCAAGCAGGTTGATCCGAACAAGCTGCGGCCTGGTGATTTTGTCGTGCATCGCAACCACGGCATCGGCCAGTTCATCAAGCTGGAAAGCCTAACGATTAACAATGAAACGCGGGAGTACCTGGTCTTAAAGTACGAAGACGGGCTGCTGCGGGTGGCGGCGGATCAGGTGGGGTCGCTTTCTCGCTTCCGCAGTACGGGCGGTGAGCGACCGACACTGAACAAGATGTCCGGCAAAGCCTGGGAGCGCACCAAGAGCAAAGTCCGCAAGGCGATTAAGAAAGTGGCGGTGGATCTGCTTCAGCTCTACGCGCAGCGGGCGCAGAATACGGGCTATTCCTACCCAGAAGATATGCCTTGGCAGGAAGAACTGGAGGACTCCTTCCCCTATCAGCCGACGCCGGATCAGCTTAAGTCGGTGCAGGACGTGAAGCGGGACATGGAAAGCGAGCGGCCAATGGATCGGCTAGTCTGCGGCGATGTGGGCTTTGGTAAAACGGAAGTCGCGATTCGAGCCATTTTCAAAGCGATCACTGCCGGAAAGCAAGTGGCACTGCTGGCTCCCACCACGATTTTGACCCAGCAGCACTACCACACGCTGAAGGAGCGGTTTGCGCCCTATCCGATTCAGGTTGGTTTGCTCAATCGTTTCCGGACGGCCAGTGAGCGCAAGGATATCCAGCAGCGGTTGGCGACGGGTGAGCTAGATGTGGTTGTGGGCACGCACCAGCTTCTGGGCAAAGCCGTCCAGTTCAAAGACTTGGGCTTGTTGGTGGTGGACGAAGAACAGCGGTTTGGCGTCAACCAGAAGGAAAAAATCAAGGCGATGAAGACCCAGGTGGACGTGCTGACGCTCAGCGCCACACCGATTCCTCGGACGCTCTATATGGCGCTGTCTGGGGTGCGAGAAATGAGCCTGATCACCACGCCGCCGCCCTCCCGCCGACCCATTAAAACTCACCTCTCCCCCTACGATCCGGAAACGGTGCGCTCGGCGATTCGCCAAGAACTGGATCGAGGTGGCCAGGTGTTTTACGTCGTGCCCCGCGTCGAGGGCATTGAAGAAATCTCTGCGCGGCTGCGGGAAATGGTGCCCAGTGCGCGACTTGCGATCGCACATGGTCAAATGCACGAAGGTGAACTGGAAGCAACAATGCTGGCCTTCAGCACGGGCGAGGCCGATATTCTGGTCTGTACGACGATTATTGAATCGGGTCTTGACATTCCCCGTGTGAACACGATTTTGATTGAAGACGCTCAGCGGTTTGGTTTGGCTCAGCTCTACCAGCTGCGGGGTCGCGTCGGGCGGGCGGGCATTCAAGCCCATGCCTGGTTGTTGTATCCCAGGCAGAGTTCGCTGACCGATAAGGCACGGAAGCGGCTGCGGGCAATTCAGGAATTTACCCAGCTCGGTTCCGGCTATCAGTTGGCCATGCGCGATATGGAAATTCGCGGCGTGGGTAATCTACTCGGTGCCGAACAGTCCGGCCAAATGGAGGCGATTGGCTTTGACCTCTATATGGAAATGCTAGAGGAATCACTGGCCGAAATTCGCGGTCAGGAAATTCCCCAGGTGGACGAGACTCAAATCGACCTCAACTTCACGGCCTTTATTCCTGCCGACTACATCCCGGATCTGGATCAGAAGATGAGCGCCTATCGTGCGATCGCATCTGCCCAGTCGAAGAAGGAACTCACCGAAATTGCTGCCGACTGGAACGATCGCTATGGCCCAATCCCAACAGCAGCCAGTCAGCTCATCCGAATTATGGAGCTGAAGCAGGTAGCACGCAAGCTGGGTTTCTCACGGATTGCGCCCGAAGGCAAGCAGCACGTGGCCCTGGAAACGCCAATGGAAGAACCCGCATGGAACCTGCTGAAGGAAAATCTGCCCGCTCACCTGCATTCTCGGTTTGTCTATTCTCCGGGCAAGGTAACGGTGCGCGGCTTGGGTTCGCTCAAACCTGATCAGCAGCTTGACAACCTGGTGGATTGGCTGAGCCGCATGCAGGGTGCGCTGCCGGAACCTGCCCTGGCTGAGAAATGAACCCATTCATGCCCAGGTTGCAATACCATTTCTGCAAGTTGTCTTGATATCGCTGCAGTCAACTCTGTAGGGGACACGGACATTTTGTGGCACGGCTAAGCCGTGCCACAAAATGTCATAACCAATATGACTATCGCTAAGCTTGAGGTGATCTGTTCCTGATCTTTGATGTGATCTGTGTCAGTTTTCGGTGGTTTGGGCACCCTGATTTTATATTCCCTTAAGATCTGCCTTCGACCTGCCTTGGAATGTCTAAGGGTAGGGAGACTCTACTCCCCCAATCCAAAGCAAGAAAAACTACTGACATGGAAGCACCCAAACATCCAGAACAAGAAGTCGAACGCCTCGATACACTCAAGGCGCTACATTTACTGGATACTGATCCAGAAGAACGTTTTGATCGGCTCACTCGTATAGCCAAACGTTTGTTTGGTGTCCCCATTGCTTTGGTAAGCCTTATTGACTTTAATCGGCAATGGTTTAAATCCAACCAGGGATTATCTGCTCAAGAAACCCCAAGGGATATCTCGTTCTGTGGTCACGCCATTTTGGGCAACGATGTCTTTGTCGTACCTGACACGCTATTAGACAAACGGTTTCATGATAATCCGTTAGTTGTCAATGATCCGAAAATTCGCTTCTATGCAGGTGTGCCGCTACAAGTGCCAAACGGCAGCAAGCTCGGTACGCTGTGTTTAATTGATCGCGATCCACGATCAATGAACCAAGATGATTTGGACTTACTCCGCGATTTGGGACACATGGCCGAGCGCGAACTAGCCGCCGTTCAGCTTGCAACGCTAGATGATTTAACGCTGATCTCCAATCGGCGTGGGCTGATGGCGCTCGGTTCACATACGCTGAATCTCTGTACGCGTCTCCAGAAAAAGGCTATTTTACTGCTGTTTGATCTGAATCGCTTTAAAGCAATTAACGACCGATATGGTCATGCCGAAGGCGATCGCGCACTCGTTGCGTTTGCCCAACTTCTCAAAGATACATTTCGCGAGTCCGATGTGATTGCAGACTGGGTGGAGACGAATTTGTGGTGTTGCTCAGCCAGGCTGACGTGACTGAAGCGGAACAGATTTTAAAGCGCCTCACGCAAGCCTGCGATGACCACAATCGTCAAGCATCTCGCGGCTACCAGTTGTTATACAGTGTGGGTCTAGCTGAGTTTGATTGTGAGCGATCGCAGTCTATCGATGACCTATTACAATTAGCTGATCAGCGCATGTATGTAAACAAGAAAAGCCGCTGTTCCTAATGCGATCGCACTCTGCCTTGATTCTCTATTACCGTTACGTATATGAGTAAAAGCGGTTGGAATATCTGGACGATATTAGGTATTCTCACGATCCTGACGACTGTTTTATTTTTGGCCGGAGTGCCGGAGCGCCTAGCAGTTTTGCCACCGGATCAGCATCCCAAACTTATTATTGGTGTTGCTATTTTCACCTGTCTGTTGATTGCGATCGCACTGGCCTGTTTGGTGCCGAGGAGTCGTCCATTTACGCTGCGAATTTTGGGCGCAATTGGGCTAGCAGGAAGCGTGTTTATTTTGATAGATGGTTTTCAACAGCGCAATTTTGCTCAGTTCCCGATTACGCTTCTGTTCTGGTTGCCCGGTTCGATTTATTTACTCCTCAAGGGCAAGATGAACAGTGAATCTTCTGAATAATCAATCGATTTCGCCTACGTCACGCAGGATGATTTCAACTAAGCTGGTGCGAATATAGATGCCGTTAGCTCGCAACTGTTCAATGAACTGTCACTTCTTCCCAAACGGCTGGCGGGAGGTAAACCTGCAGATATAGTTGCGGCAAGAGTTCTAGCTGTTCAATGATGGCTAATGCGATGAGAGGGCAGGGCTATTTCATTCTAAACAAGTAGCCTAATATGGGATCGAAGCTGACGCTCATCTACAGGTTCAGATGACTCAACTTGCGATTGTAGAAGCCTTTGTCGACTTACCCGATACCCGCCGTCGAGCCGGACAACGACATAGCCAAGCCTTATGTTTAGCCCTATTCACCTTGGCCGTTGCGGCAGGGAATCGGGGATTTCTGGCGATCGGGGATTGGCTCAAGGCGTATCACGATGAATTAGTGGCGTTGTTTTCGCCTCCTCAAGACCGTTTACCCTCCTACAGCACCATTCGACGAACGCTCTTGCGGGTGGATTATCACGAGTATGCCGCCTGTTTATCTCGGTTTTTCGGCGTTCATCCTCAGCCTGGAGAAACGATTGCGACTGATGGCAAAGTTGTGCGGGGGTCTTATGAAGCGCTCAGCGATGACCCACAGGTCGAGTCGCATCCAGCAATTCTGCTGGTCAGCGCTTACATTGTGGAACGAGGACTCATCCTGGAGCCCTATGAGGTGGAGTCCAAAACCAATGAAATCACAGCCTTGCCCATCTTCATTGAACAATTGGCGCTCAATGGAGTGGTGTTTGCCTTTGATGCGATCAGTACTCAAAAAAAACGGCTGAGGTGATTCTCAGCAGTGGCAACCATTATCTGGGGGCACTCAAAGGCAACCAATCTGGGCTGCTCCAGGCCGTAACGACTCATTTTCAGGCGCAGCAAACCGTCCAACAGCTCAACAAAGGGCATGGTCGCATTGAAAAACGAACGATCAGCATGAGTCACATCCTGGATAACATGCCCGAGTTTCCGGGATTGCAGACGCTGATTCGAGTTCAATCCGAGCGCCAGGTGCATCGAGCCGACATCGTTGAGGTGTCTCACGACACCCGTTACTACGTGGCTTCCTTTTGTGAGAGTGTCCAAGCCTTTGCTCAACGCATCCGAGGCTATTGGGGCGTAGAAAACAAGGTGCATTATGTCCGAGATGTGACTCAAGGGGAAGATGCCTCCCGCATTCGAACCCCTCCTCTGGTGCAAAATTGGGCACTGGCCCGTAATTTTGCGCTGAACTTATATCGCAATCATGGCTTTGAGAATATGGCTCAAGCTCAACGCCGGGCTGGATTTGGACTTAGCACTCTCAAGTCTCTATTTAGAATGCAATAGCCCTGGATGAGAGGGCCGCTATCCGCAACGATTGCTGAGTTAGTCATCACTCAGCTCATCAGCTATTTGATCATCGTCTAGGTTAATCACTGGAATTTGTAGCCGACCCAGCTCGTACATAAATTGTAGTTTGCTCATATTGCAAAAGGTGGCGGCTTTGCCAAGGGAGAGTCGATGCAGTTCAAAGAGCTTGGCAGCAAGTAGAAAAGCCAGTTCTGCTTCTAGATCTTGAGGCGATTTACCGGATGTGATGAGTAAATCGTCGGGATAGGGAACGGATAGATTCGGCATAGCAGGAACGCTAATCAGAGTGGGATAAAAGCTGATGCTTAATTGTAGCCTCGGTTTTTTGGTGAAGCAGTTCGTTTGCTGGGTGCGATCTCAGTTTTGGGAAAGTGCGATCGCATAACAAGTACGCAACAAAGTAAGCAGCTTATTTCACAACCCACTTGCGTTTGGCGGTGTTAACAGTGTTGACTCCGGTAACAGCTATACAACCATTGAATAGATCTTGAGCCATCATCGGGATGAACCTCTCCATGTTTTGCTTATAGGCGGCGAACCATAGTTTTTTAAGTTTTTCTCGGCCTGCTTCGTTGATGTAGAGCGTTTTGTCGTCCTGAATCAGAACCATTGCGACGTGCCCATTGTTTTCGGTGATGACAATGACGTACTCGTTGCGATCGGCTTTAAGTTGGTCGTACCAGTAATCAATGTGTTCTTCGAGTTCGTATTCATAGAGCGAGCGATACATTTCCCCGTCTTCCAGAAATGCTTCGCGTAAGTTATCGATAATTTGCTTTTTGCTGCTCTTTGTCATGGTTAAAACTTGCTGAACTGCTTGATGTAACAGGGCTTGATATGCCAATGCTATCAAACAGATATTAGTTTGTTTCGCTTATATCATGTAGCGGCGAAGCAGTGCGTTTTCTAGGTGAGATCGTGCCCACTACAATCAAGCCAAGTTCCTGCTAATGGTTAAACAACTCTAATTGCTCGATGTGCTGATCTACGTTGATCAGAAAGTCGTCTGGGGAAACTGCAAGGACAGGAGACTCAATAAAGTCTTTTGTATTACGGGTCAAAATAATCTGTGCCTCTACTGAACAAGCTGCCTCACTGGTAACTGCGTCTTCAAAATCTGAAATGGAGCTTTGCAACGCAGCTTGGATGACCTGATTAGTAATATCGGCAACTTGAATACGCTGCATGAGCCTGGACAGTATTTCTCGTGCGGATTGACTGCCAATTTGCTTACGTAAAATGTAGAAAATGTTGGTTACGGCATGCCCTGCAACGTAACTTTTTGCCTGCGATCTCGTTACGGTATCCAGAGCTTGAGCGGAGGCCGCAACAAATGGTTGCCGATTGGCTAAAACATCGAGCAGAACGTCGCTATCAAACAAGATTCGCGTCAATGGAATATCGTTATAGATCAGCACCTGACTCAACTATATTTTTCCTCTAGATAATCAATATAGGTGTCCGTTGGGTCATCGGTATCGAGTTGCACTACACCGACTAGGCTTTGAGTCCAGGGATCGAGATTGGTGAGAAACTGTTCATCCAAATCGGGTGAAGTGTGGGTGTTCGACGCTGTTTCTTGCTGAATGGAAGCTAAAAGAGACTGGACAAGGTACCAGCGGTCTTGGAGGGGGAGCTGTAATATTTGCTGCTGCAATTCTTGTAGGGTCATCGCTGATAAGCCTTGGCCGGATGTCAATCTGTAATTAAAGCATAACCAATTGTCTACGAGGGAACGGAATAGCGCGATCGCACTTCCATACTTCAAAAACGCCATCGCACTTTGTTACATGCGATGGCCAAGATTTTCCCTGATTGCAGGCTTACAGCTAGAAGATTGGAGTCAGGCGAGTTAAAAAACATACATTGCGCCGGAAGCAGATTATTTTCAGTTATCTCCAGGGAATACTAAAAGGCGAAATGGGAAAACGCCCAAATCTCGTATAGTTACAGCAAAATAGCCCAAGTTAATAGGTGGTAACAGATGCTAGGTAGAGCTAATTACTCAAAGCTGATTATTGGAGATATAGAAAATCCTTTTGCTGAAATTGAGCCATTTGAGCCAGAAACACACCACGGAACTCATAAAAAGATTCCTTTGAATTCTACTCAAATGGGAGATCTGGGAGCCATTTTTCAGCATGTTCCAGGGCTTGCTAGCAATCTTCTTACTGCTACCAGCAACACCTACGTCATGCGATTTTCACCTGAAGTTGCGAAGGGAATAGCAGATGGAACATATTCCATAATGAAGGCTACTGAAGGAGGAGTGAGAGCGATCGCTGTAGATTCTCAAGGAAGAATAGTAGGACAAGCTGCTTTATTACCTACGTCAAGTCTTCAACTAGCAGCAGCCGTCACAGTTGTATGGCAAGGTTTAGCTATCATCACAGCACAACATTATTTGTCAGAAATAAACTCTAAACTAGAAGACATCAAAAAAGAGCTGATCGCAATTAAGGAGCATATGGAGGCTAAAGATTATGCAGTTTTGCAGAGCAGCTTGAAGCAAATCAAAGAAATCAGCTTGGCACTTGAAAGCCCTGATCTAGATAAAGATGAAAGAATTGCTAGTATCAATACGCTTAAGGAAATCGAGCGAGACTGTGGAGAAGTTTATTGCATTTACTACAAACTGATGGAAAAGAAATTTCAGATTTTCAAAAATTCTGATTTTTCTAACTTTTGGCAACCCAAGTTTGGAAAAGCAATCAGAAAGGGAATAGGTTATGTAAGTTATGCAGAAGTTGCAGTCAAAGCCATTTTTGTTCAAATGCTAGCTGTATTCTTACGTTGCTCAATACCTGGAAATAGACTAGCGAAAACTCATGCATTAGAAATTTTAAGAAAAGATCTAGATGCTTGGCTTTCCTTGCAAAACAAATTCCATTCTTTATTCCAAGACAAAATAATTAATGATGCAGATTCCTTTGTTCCTGTAGATATGATTCAAAGTTTCTTTGGGCAGGGCAAACCTCTAGCAAAAGTACGAAGACAAATCCTGGATGGAGCAACGGAAAAGAAAGATGAGGCAATGGAAATTCATCACAGCTTAAAGTTGGCAATAGAAGACAAGCTAGATCTCTTATCAGGTGACACATTACAAGCACTGCAAATGGCTTTGTCAATTACAGTAGATAGTAACTACCGTGTAACTCAAGTCCGTGAGTATAAATCAAGCAACTAGCCTAAGAAGATCAGCTGGAAAGACTGGGGCTTTAGCCAACTGGCCCCAAATCATCTGGTAGGTCTTCAATCGTCCACTGCAAAATGCGACAGAGCGCTTTAACCTGCGGCAGTGTTAGCTTCGCTTCCTTATAGCGCCCCGTTTCCCAATTGCTCACCGTCTGCACTGACACATTCGCCGCCGTTGCAACATCTCGCTGCGTCAAACCCAGCTCCTCGCGGCGCTGCTTTAATACTGATTCAGATGCGGACGGGTTCTCTGTCATCAAAACATCTACTGCGATTTCTCAGTTGCCTGCACTAGCTCTTCCATTGAGCAATTCAGTAGCTCAATCAGCTTTTGCACCTGAGCCACCGTCATCTTTGGCGTCTTTGAACTCGTTTCCCACACGTAAATTGTTTTTTCCGTAACCCCTAGCGCCAATGCCACTTCACGGCGCGTCAAATTCGCACGATTACGCAAATCCATCAGAGAGACTTGATCGCTCTGGTTCGTCATACTATACTGCTTGGTAATTACCGTTCGGTATAGAAAGAACGGTATAGTCAACTAATATTCAACTGGCAAGTCGTCCCAGAAGCCGGGGCTTCGAGCCGATTGCCTTATTTAGTTTCTCATCAAGTGGTGAGCCTGTCGCCCATCGCTGCAAATTCGTGTGTCTGGAAATACCCTTATGAACTACCGCGATCAACTCCATCCTTGGTGCATCATCCGCCTGCTGCCCAAAGCCCAGCGCATCACCATCGCCCGCTTCCGCCAGCGCAGTGCCGCCGAAGAACACCTCAAAGCCCTGCGTCGCCTCATGTCCAACGCCATCTTCGTCATTCTCTTCGAGTCACCCCAGCCTTCGTCTAAACTGTTCAGTTCTTCTGAGACAGACCCGCAAAACCCGTGCCGCTCTCAGCTTAAGATGGATAATCAACCTGAACGTTAACGAATAATCGGAGGAGAACGGTATGAGTGATGCGATCGCATGGACAGAAGAAGCAAAAGCACGACTAAAAGAAATTCCCTTTTTTGTGCGTCCGGCTGCCCGCAAGAAAATTGAAAAGTTTGCTCAAGAAATGGGAGCCACGCAAATTACCGAAGAAGTCTATGAACAAGCCAAGCAAAAATTTGGCTCAAATGAGTGACAATCAAACGAACTAGGGTTGAAAGATTCAAGAATTGGGCTCAATTTAATGAAGAGTTTTTGAGCGGAAGACTTGAATTGGGATCATCTAAAATCCCGCATTTAAAAGCGCAACAGCATCCGATTCAATCAACCTAAACATTTCCTTCCATTCATTAATACTATCTAGAGCTGAATCTCAAGCCTTGGCCAGTTAAGCGCTGTGTCGTTCGATTGAAATAGCCTTGGCGAGATGCAGTACTCTCTAAGTGATGAAATAGGAAACGTTGGCGATTCGTTTGGATGCTGTTGCGAGTTGACTATCCAGTGAATCTAATTCGGAGTTTATACGAACCTCCTATTACGCTGTGGACTGGACTTTGAAAGTAGAAGCTTTTTGCTTCTGTCTGTGAGTAGAAGCTGTTCGCTTCTGTTATTAGAATACTGCGATTTTTTCTAAGATTGGGTGAATGAGAACAAAGTTTACGATAGCGAGAGTAAGCCTCTCATTTCCCTGTTTGATTCACTGATCGCACCAAAACCTAAAGCTTTATCTCCTTGTCACACGATTGACATAGGAGGTTCATAACCGCTGCTTATATTAAGGATGTCAGCCCAAGAAGCACCACAATTGCTTCTCACACCACGCTCCTTCACGTTGACGACTTGGGCTGACCTTCATCTTTTAGAGTTCACACCTCACACCCACAGCTCAGAGGAGTTCTTCGCCAGCCATGTGTCGGCAACAGAACTCCTCTATTTTTGTTTTTGGGTGCAAAACGGGCGTCTATGCCATATAGTCGTAATACCAGCCAAACTGGTACAAATAGACCAGCAGGATAGACAAATGGGCAACCGCTGTGCGTGGGTTGGCGATGACCCGCTGATGATTGAATATCATGACCAGGAATGGGGCGTCCCGGTGCATGATGATCGACACTTCTTTGAAAAAATCATCCTCGACGGAGCGCAGGCTGGCTTAAGCTGGCGCACCATTCTGCACAAGCGCGAAAACTACCGCAACGCCTTTGACAACTTCGACCCGCAAAAAGTCGCCCAGTACGATGACGCTAAGTACCAAACCCTGCTCCAAAATCCCGGTATCGTCCGCAATCGCCTCAAAGTCGCCTCCGCCATCACTAATGCCCAAGCCTTTCTAGCCGTCCAGTCCGAATTCGGCAGTTTTGACCACTACATTTGGCAGTTCGTTGACAACAAAACCATTCAAAACACCTGGCAAACCCCAGAGCAAGTCCCCGCCACCTCTCCAGAGTCCGACGCCCTCAGCAAAGATCTGAAAAAACGCGGCTTCAAGTTTGTCGGCTCCACCATCTGCTACGCCTTCATGCAGGCAGCCGGACTAGTGAATGACCATACGGTTGACTGCTTTCGGCACAGTGAATTGCGAGTCTAGAGAGCCAACTGCGATCGCACAATTTTCCCCTGAGCATTACGCGGCAACTGCTCCACCATCAGCCAGCGCTTGGGATGTTTATACTTGCTGAGTTGAGTTGCGATCGCGCTTCGTAACTTCTGCTCAATTCTCTCCCGATCGGTATCAACTCCCGGCACCCAAATCGCCGTCACAGCTTGCCCCCACTCAGCATCCGGTACACCCACCACGCAGACATCAGCAACCAAACCTGTCGCTCGAATCACCGCTTCCACTTCCTCCGGAAACACGTTTTCGCCACCCGTAATGATCTTGGTGCTGTTGCGGCCCACGATATGGAGATTGCCATCAGCGTCGAGATAGCCTTGGTCGTCGGGTTGGAAGGAGTGGATGGGTGGGAGGGTGGATGGGTGGATGGGTGGATGGGTGATGGGGAGAAAGTTGGTTGTCGGTTGGAGCGACAAATAGCCGAAAGCTAGGGATTTTGCTTGAATTCTGATCTGTCCGGGCTGGCCGGGAGGCAAGATGGCTCCGGTTTCGTCATGAATTGTGATCTCAGCATGGGGAAGCACCCGACCGCAGCTTTCGTTTCCAGCTAGGAAATCTTGAGGTTGCAGCGTGGCAACCTGGGATGCGGTTTCAGTCATGCCGTAGGTGGGAGCCAACGGCAACCCCAACTGACGCGCCTGACTGAACAACTGCGGCCAAGCCGCTCCACCGCCAAGGAGTATGGCTTTCAGTGTAGCGAGCCAGGGGAGGAGGGGCAAGGGTGAATGGGGTGAGGAGTGAGGAGTGCGGAGCGAGGGAGTAGATGGGTGGATGGGTGGATGGGTAGATAAATTTTGAGCTTTGAGCTTTGAGTTTTGAGTGAGTAGGAGGCGTTGGAGTTGGGTGGGGACGAGGGAGAGGAACCAGTTAGAGTCTGCTGTCTCGGGGAGAATTGCATATTGTCCCTGCTGGAGTTCGCGAAAGGGTTGGATGATCAGTTGGCCACCAGAAATTAGCGATCGCAACACCTGCATCAAGCCGCTCACGTGATACAGCGGCAGCGTACAGTAGCACGACACGGCATCCACCTGAAAATGTTGCTGAAAGCCTCGCACAGAAGCGGTTAGCGTGTCCCAGGTATGAATTGCAAACTTGATGTCTCCGGATGATCCGCCTGTGGGGATGAGAATGGCGTTGCGGGGGAGGGTTGATGGTGAGTTGGTTAATAGTGAATGGTGAATGGTTGGTGATTGAAAAATGGAGAGGGGAGTATCTGACCAGATGATGTCCGGTTTGATGAGTTGGGCCACCTGCTGCCATTCGCGATCGCGCCAGCCCGGATTTGCCAAAACCAGCGCACAATCCTGACTTCCCGCCGCCAGCAATCCCGCCAGAAACCGCACAGGCTCCGCCTCCACCAGCAGAACAACAGGTTGAGCATTCCGTAATTTAACCTGATCTAGCTCCCGCCACTTCGCCTCAATCAAGCGCTGCAAAGCATCCAGATCACCATTAATCCACCAGTTCTTCAGCCAACACCCCTCCAAATACGAAGCCCAGTCCATCTACACCTAAACCCCAATTCTTTACAACCCATCCACTCATCTACCCATCCATCCATCTACCCATCTACCCATCTACCCATCCACCCATCTACCCTCCCACTCTCTCCCACAATTCCTCCGCCTCCAACCCATCCCAATCATCCCCAAACCAATGCCCTACGCCAAAGCCAACCGCCAGATCTGGGGAGTTTAAATCCACAGCTAAGCTCAATGCCGACTGTCTACCAATAACTGTTTCAAAAACGGTCGAAAATACCAAACGAATCGGATGCTGCTGACAGAACTGGTGCAGTTTCCGGGGTGAACCTGCGATCGCAGATTTAACCACAAAAATTCCTCGCCAGCCTTTCTGATAACAATCCTGTAACTGCGTCAGCGTCGCCACCGATTCATCTAGTGCCAGCGGCGTTTGATACTGCTCCGCCAGGGTTTGCATGGATATAAATTGATCAACAGATAACGGTTGTTCTAGGAACTCGATAAGGTTGCGATCGCACCATTCCAACCAGTGATGCGCGTCTTCTATAGTCAGTCCACCATTTGCATCAAGCCGCAGTTTTATATCAGGTGAAAAACGCTGAATTAACTCATTGAGCCAAGCTTGTTCCACAACCCAATCTGCCACGCCAATTTTGACTTTGAACGTACGATAGCCCTGCTGATACAGCGATGAATAGGAAGTTAACGCCGCTTTTCCAGTGGGCAAAAGCCCACAGAATTCAAGCGAATTAGAGAAAAGAAAAGAATGAGTCAGAGGTGCAATTCTCTTTAAGGCAGCAGAATTAAACGCCGATTCAAAACCCATCTGAGTCGCAGGCAGCGTATCCGGAATCTGATTAACACAATCAGGCGTCAGCGTCTGAGGCAGTTGCTCACAAAAGGCCAGCGCATCTGCAAGGGATTCGGAGCCAAACCACTCTAACGGCGCAATCTCACCAAAACCGACTTCCCCTTGCTCATCCGTAACCTTGAGCAAAATTCCTTCCCGCACTGTCCAAGCACCATGATGCGATCGCAAAGGTTGCCGAAACGAACGACGATAGGGCAAATACTCAATCGCCACCTGACCCATCTCAACTAAGCAATCACCATCAACCATCAACTATTAACCATCAACCACTCACCATCACCTACCCCAAAACAAACCCCAAACACAACAAAACACCGCTAACAAAGTGAAAATGAATTGCATAAAATTTGCAGTTACTGACTCGCTCTGGCTGATCGTGGTTCTGTGACACATGGCGATAGAGCCGAACAGCTAGCGGAAAACTCAATACGGTAATCAGTGTCCAAGCAGGAAATAAACCTGCCAAAACACAACCAATAATGTAAACAAAAACACTGCCACAAATCCACGTTAAAAGTTCCGAGCCTCGTAACGTTCCCAAACGGACAATGGGTGATGTTTTTCCAGCTTGAATATCGTCTTCTACCTGATGGAAATGGGAGCAGAATAAGACTAAGCTTGTTGTGATTCCCAATGGGATTGATGCAGCTAAACTGTTCCAAGACCAAGATTGAGCTTGGCTATAGTAAACGGCTGCAAGCCCCACTGGGCCAAAGGCAAAGAAGCATAGAATTTCGCCTAATCCTTGATATCCCAAGCGAAACGGTGGCCCCTGATAGGCATAGCCCAAGAAGCAACACAGCAAAATTAAACCTAAAACAGTAAAGTCTTTCTGCCAAACTGAAATACTAATAATCCCGGCAATACCTAGCGCTAAAAGCAAATTACCGACAGCAAAAACAAGATTCTTTCTTTGCGTTAAATTCACCAGCGAGTGATGCTTATTCTGATCAATTCCAGTTTCAGAATCAAATACATCATTACTAATATTTTCCCAGGCTAAGATTAGGATGGCCGCAATACAAAAAACACTAAAGATTGCCCCATTGAATAGGCCCGTTGTGTAGTAAGCAACTGCCGTTCCGAGACAAATCGGCATAATCGCTACACTATACATTGGCGGTTTGATGGCAGCCATCCAGAGCTTACGTCGAGAGGGCAGCGGCGCAACGTGAACGGAATCATTTAGTACGTCATCGAATACGTCAGGTGCTGGAGTTGTCTTTAGGGATGGGTTGGTCATAGCAGGTGATTTGGACGGGTATAAAAGCTGATGGGCGGTGCCACCCTGCATTTGGAAAGATGATTGTGGCGTTGATTCACTCAATCAGCATCTCCCGTTGCTTCCCATTTCGTTGCGAATTTTCAAAAAAGTTTATAGGGGGTGAGAGGGTGGATGGGTGGATGGGTAGGAGAGGGTGAGGGTGTAAAGGGCTGTAGAGGCTGTAGAGGGAGTTGAAAAGACCAAGTTGTAAAACTTCCGGGGCTTGCAGGATGTAGGAGGAAGCGCGGTAGGATTGCGGCAGAAGATAAGGACAATTGCCAATTGCACGGAATTACAGCGATCGCACTTTCGAATCACATGAATCATTGCGATCGCAAAAACTGAACGGTGAGATCTATGAACATTGCAGACCTAATTCAGCAGTTTGAAGCTTGGGCCAATCCGGCTTGGCAGGAAGACTGGGATAACTGTGGCTGGCAGGTGCAGCCTGGAATTCTAGACCAAGACGCGCGAGTGCTGGTGTGTCTGACGCCGACGCTGGCGGTGATGCAAGATGCGATCGCACGTTGCCAAGCGGGAACACCCGTCAACCTGATTTTTGCTCACCATCCGCTGATCTTCAGTCCCGTTAAGTCGCTGCAACCGGGAAATCCCGTCGCTGACATGGTGGCGCTGGCCTACGAGCACCGGATCGGCGTATATACGGCTCATACCAACTTTGACCAGGTAGCAGACGGAACGGCGGACGTGCTGGCCCAGCTATTGAACTTACAGGACTCGCAACCCGTAGTGCCGACTCAAGACGGCCTGGGTTACGGTCGCGTTGGCAACCTCTCTCCGGCCCTGTCGCTGGACGAACTGCTCAGCCAAATTCAGCAAACGCTCAATCCGCCGGACTTAATCTACTCACCAGCCGCCGATCTGGATCAGCCCATCAATCGCTTAGCCGTCCTGGGCGGTTCAGGAGCCAGCTTTCTCTCCGCCGTCGCCAAAACCGGAGCGCAAGCCTATCTCACCTCCGACTGCAAGTTTCACCAATTTCAAGAAGCCCGCGATCGCAACATTGTCCTCATCGATGCTGGACATTACGCTACCGAGCGACCAGCCTGTGCAAGATTAGTCAAACGTCTAGAAGCAATCGGTGTAAACTGGGCACAGCTTAGCGATCAGGATGAAGATTTTCGCCAATTTTTCCAATCTGAGCGCTAATCCCTGCCCCGATCAATGCGTTCAACACCGATAAACAATCTTCATGACTGAATCGAACCCAACTCCGGCTGAAACCCAAACGCTGCTGCAAACGCCGCTCTACAAAGAAGCCCTGAAACTGAAAGGGCGAATGGTCGATTTTTCGGGTTGGGAAATGGCCGTCCAGTACAGCGGCATTCGCCAAGAGCATGAAGCGGTACGGCAAAATGCAGGCGTGTTTGACATCTCCCACATGGGCAAGTTCACGCTGGTCGGCAACAATCTGATCGAACATCTGCAAGCACTAGTGCCCACCGATTTGAGCAAGCTCAAACCCGGTCGCGCCCAGTACACCGTCCTGCTCAACGAAAACGCAGGCATCATCGACGACCTGATTATTTACTATCAAGCGACGGACGACGAAAAGCGCGATCGCATTTTCCTGATCGTCAACGCCGCCACCACCAGCAAAGACAAGTACTGGCTACTCGATCACCTGCCTCAAGGGCAAGTCGCCTTCACCGATCTCTCACGGGACAACGCCCTACTTGCCGTCCAGGGGCCAAATGCGGTCAAAAAGCTGCAAACCATCGCTGAAGCGGATTTATCCAAAGTCAAACGCTTCGCCCACATCGAGACTCGGCTCGCAGGCTACGACGCCTTCATGGCCCGCACGGGCTACACAGGCGAAGACGGCTTCGAAATCATGGTAGACAACAGCGACGCCACGAAACTGTGGCGGATACTCCTCGATTTGGACATCATCCCCTGCGGCCTGGGCGCACGGGACACTCTCCGTCTTGAAGCCGCACTAGCCCTCTACGGTCAGGATATCGGCGACACCACCACTCCCCTAGAAGCAGGCTTAGGCTGGCTGGTGCATCTGGATCGCAAGGGCGATTTCATTGGTCGCTCCGTCTTGGAAAAGCAGCAAGAAAATGGCGTGGAACGCTGTCTCGTTGGCCTACAAATGCGGGGCCGCAATATCGCCCGTCATGACTACTTCGTCCTACACGAGGGCACCTCCGTCGGTATCGTCACCAGCGGCACCCTCGCACCCACAGTCGGTCAGCCAATTGCACTGGCCTACGTCCCCACAGAACTCAGTAAGGTCGGCCAGGAGCTTGAAGTCGAAATTCGCGGTAAAACCTATCCCACCAAAGTCGTGAAGCGCCCATTCTATCGAGCCGATTAGGTAATTGAGCATCAACACAAGTCAACGTGTCAGAATTTGTGAAGACCTGTTGTGGAGCATGAGTCATGCAAATCACGCTCGATCTGCCAGATGATCTCCAATTAACTGAAACCGATTTGCGAGCAGAATTAGCGATTACTCTATTCCAACAAGAACGGATTACGCTGGGTACCGCTAGCCAAATTGCGGAACTGCATCAAATTGAATTTCAACGTCTCATTGCTAGCCGTGGCATCTGCGTTCACTACGATGTGGAAGACCTAGAGCAAGATCTTTCCAGCCTGCGTCAGGATGGTTGTTAATGCGGGTTGTCAGTAACACCTCGCCTCTAAGCAATTTGGCTGTGATTGGCGAAATCGGACTGTTACAACAGATTTATCCGCAAGTGCTAAATTGACCCTTAAACTTTGATTGTCTCAAATCGTTTCATCAGCGCGGGACGATTGCTATAGTCCGATTTCAAACGCTCAAACCGATCGCGAAACTCAGGTAACTTCCCCTGCTGCTCAGCCACATCGTGTAAATCGCGCAGTAACTGCGTCGCCTCATCATACGGTTTCGCTTGTTTCCGCTGCAGTAGCTCAACGATCTGATCCCAGGCTTGATCAGCTTTGAGCGCAAAATTTTCCAAATACTTCAGGCGTTTTTTGCGAGCCGCTTCTTGCTCTTTCTGACGCTTTCTTTCAGCCGCTGCTCGTTCTTTCTTCAGACGCTTGTCTCTCAGCTCATCTGCGATCGCACACAGCTCCGATAGTCGTCTCGTACCAGCAGCCGTCTGTGGTGCGGCTTGATCAGCTCCTGCCAACTCCTTCAGCCGACTGATCAACTGTAAATCAACCCGTGGTTCCTGCCGAACGAGTTTAATCAAAAACTCCTGTCGCTCAGCTTCTGAAAGTTTAGGTAGCCAATTTTCCAGGGGTGATTCTGTCCCCGACTTCTGTTTAGGACTCGTCTGAGCAGCAGCGGCAACCAGATCCGGATCGAGTTCGACCAGTTCCATGAATGCTTTGAGCGGAGCAGAAAGCTGACCTAAATTGGGCGGCACAGGTGGCTCAACCGGATCCTCCTCTAGCTCATAGCCAGCAAACTGATCGATCACGCGCAGCCACGCCAAGTAGAGCAACCGCAGATCACCCTTCAGCAAATCGTCCCGCAGCGGGGCAATCTGTGAGAGCCACCCGTCACCCTCCGCCCAGCCGCTCCAGCCATCGTCGCTAATTTCAATATTGAGCACAATGTGCTGCTTAGTCTGGGTGCAGGTAATCGCATGAGGCAGACAGTACGGTTCAAACCACTCCAGATCTGCGATCGCAGATGGCAGTCGAAACATAAACTGCCACGAACCCCAGTTGGCAATGTAGAACATGATGTCGAAATATTTGGCCAAGATCTGTTCTGCATCGCCCGGAAAGTCACTGTAGTTATAGACAAAAACGGCTCGGCTAGAGCTGATCTGAACCCGACTAGACAGCTTCTGAATAACAGCTTGTTCTTGCGATGTCAGCGGACGATCAACAGCTAGAAACTCGTAATATTGGTATTCGCTCATCGGTCTGACCAGTTGGGGCGGGCTACTAATGAGATTAACGGATAATACCGTTCCTCGTTAATAGGAATACAGATTCGGGGCTGGTTGACTGACAAAACTCTTGCTCTCCCTGTTCTTTCGGAGGTTGGCTAGAGCGCTAGCAAAACCCAACAAAACCGGGATTGAGGATCTTCATTGGTACTGAGAAATATGTGCTTCATCGCCGATAGCCAATCGGTTAGACTACACTTGAACTGTAAAAACACTTAAACTTCGATTGAATACCGCGAGAGTTTCATTATGTTTCCACTGATTGGTATTTTGGCCCTGGGTGGCTATGGCTATGGTGCCTTTCGTTTCTGGAAAGGCTTCAATCGCACCAACTTCACCCAAAATCGCGCTGTACTGACCCTGCTGTGGCCCCTGTTTTTGACCAACAAAAACTATCGTCAGAATTTCAACAAAGCATTAAAGGGATAGGGAATGACCAATCGCCCCCAAAACAGTTGGTTCAATAGTTCCGCGTCTCAGCATCCCGGTAGCCAAGCCGCAAATTGGCAAAAGCAAATTACTGCGATCGCACAGCGCTACAACAAGGAATATCAGCAGCAACCGTTCGATCTGCCTGCTGAAGTGGAAGCCATGCCCGTTTTTCACGAATGGGCCTCCGGAGCGCTAGCTGCCAGAAAATCAACCCCATTTTGGGAACTGGCGAAACCCAAGAAAAATCAGCATTGCCTGGATCTGGGCTGCGGCGTCAGCTTTCTGATTTATCCCTGGAACGAGTGGCAAGCCTACTTCCACGGTCAAGAAATCAGCAGCGTCGCGCAGGAAACTCTCAATTCCCGCAGCCCCCAGCTCAACTCCAAGCTGTTCAAAGGTGCGCGTCTCGCTCCGGCTCATAAGCTGGAGTACGATGCAGATTATTTTGATCTTGCGATCGCAGTTGGCTTTAGCTGCTACTACGACTTGGACTACTGGCAAACCGTCATGGAAGAAGTGCAAAAGGTACTGAAACCTGGCGGCGCTTTTGTGTTTGACGTGCTGAATCCCGACATTCCCCTCGCCGAAAACTGGGCCATTCTGGAAACTTACCTCGGCGCAGAAGTCTTTCTCGAATCCATTGCGGATTGGAAAGCCTTAATTAAACAATCTGGCGCAAAAGTTACCAAGCAGCGCGAAGGTGAGCTATTCCACGGTTTCTGCGTCAAGTGGCCAACCTAGATCCGCTTCCCCAAACACCCCCTACCGTGTATACACATCTTGATCACTGCTTCTCAACCCCGAAATGATCCCCCCTTGCCCCCCTTAAAAAGGGG
This sequence comes from Thainema salinarum CENA647, assembly GCF_057732415.1. Classification (NCBI taxonomy): domain Bacteria; kingdom Bacillati; phylum Cyanobacteriota; class Cyanophyceae; order Leptolyngbyales; family Leptolyngbyaceae; genus Thainema; species Thainema salinarum. Next base: position 2,041,700 of record NZ_JBYJZJ010000022.1, on the reverse strand, counting down.
GGAATTGACTCAAAGTTCCCCCTTTTTAAGGGCAGGGCTGATTTATTGATGAGAGAAAAAAGATAATGAGATAGGTAACCATTTTTGCACAACAACTAAACCATGAGCCTCATCAGCCATCTCAAGCAAATTCCAGACTTTCGAACTCAACCGCGATATCCCCTGTGGGTCGTGCTGCTTTTGATCATCATGGCAACGATGAGTGGGTGCTTGGGTTACCGAGCGATTGAAGATTTCGTCGAACGGCATCAAACGGTGTTGCTGGACTGTTTAGAGCTGCCTCACACCCGACTGCCCGCCTACTCAACGATCCGCAAGGTGATCGTGCGAACCAACTTTGAACACCTGAGTCAAGCCTTCAATGACTGGGCAACAACGGCATTTGCGCCCCAAACCGGAGAACAACTGGCCACCGATGGCAAGAGTATCAAGGCAACCGTCACAGACTATGACCAAAGTTATCAAGACTTCGTCAGTGTCGTCTCTGCCTTCAGTGTGCAACAAGGGGTCGTGGTTGGACTCCAATCGATGCGAAACCAACAGCAAAGTGAGATTGTCACCGTGCAGACCTTGTTAGATGTCTTGCAATTCAAAGGAGTTTGCTTCAGTTTTGATGCGTTGCACACTCAAAAAAACGGTTGAGCAGATTATTGCCAGTGGCAATGACTACCTGATGGCCGTCAAGCCGAACCAACCTAAGCTGTTTGAGCATCTGCGAACCCAGTTTGAGCAATCGTTACCCACCAGTTCAGATTGCCAAGTTGAACGAACGCGTGAGCGCCAAACAAGTCGTACCGTCAGTGTTTTGGAATCAGTCGCAGGGATAGACCCCGGTTGGGTTGGAGTCGAGCGCATGGTTCGAGTCGAACGAGTCGGAACTCGTGACAACCAGCCTTACACTCAGACCATGTTCTACATCAGTTCACTCCCGTTGGATGCCGTAGGCTTTGCTCAGCACATTCGCTCTCATTGGCACATTGAGAATCGATTGCATTGGCCAAAGGATGTCGTGCTTCATGAAGATCACGCCCCTTTGTGTGATGGTCATGCACCGACCAATTTTGCGATTGTGCGAACGATTGCGGTCAATCTGTTTCGCCAAGCCGGATTTGCCTCCATCACCAAGGGACTGCGGCATTTAGCCCACGATATCCCCCGTCTATTTTCCTTTTTTCAATAAATCAGCCCTGCTTTTTAAGGGGGATTTAAGGGGATTTCAGCGTTGAAACGGAGTCTAGGGACTGTTATACAAAGTAGCCCAAACACCCCGTAAGGGAGGGTTTAACCGTTGACTCTAAACTCCCAATCAACATTGGTGAACGAAACCCGCCCTTACAGATCTCACTCAAAACTAATCAATAAAACCCGCTCTACAACAGGGTTTATTTTTCGTGAAAAGCTCGAAACGAATTTGGTTAATTGGCGGCACTCAGGAAAGCGCTGCGATCGCACATGCCCTCATCCAGCATCAGATTCCCTCTCTCGTCACCGTCACCACCGAATCCGCCCGCCAGCTTTATCCCCCATCTTCAAGCTTAGATATTTGGGTTGGACGGTTAGCTGATGATGAAATGCCGCAGTTTATACAGAATCAGGGAATCAGCGCAATTGTAGACGCCTCTCACCCCTACGCTGTAGCAATTTCGAAATCTGCGATCGCAACCGCCCAAGCTCTCTCAATTCCCTACCTGCGCTACGAACGACCTGCGATCGCACCAAGCCACTCCAGTCACCTGGTATTTCCGTCAATAGAAGACGTAATTGCCAGCGACATCTTCACCGATCAGCGAGTCCTGCTGACCATTGGCTACCGCTGGCTACCGCTGTTTCAACCGTGGCAAGACCGAGCAGCCCTGTTTGTGCGGATTCTGCCCTCAACCGTTGCCCTCAACACCGCTTTAGCCGCTGGTTTCACCCCTGACCGTATCATCGCCCTCCGTCCCCCTGTCACTCCTGCACTAGAACAAGCCCTCTGGCAGCAGTGGCAAATTTCAATGGTCGTGACAAAAGCATCCGGCACGGCTGGAGGGGAGGATACTAAACGCCAAATTGCCGCGCAGCTTGGCATTTTGCTGGTGACGATTGAGCGCCCTGCAATCACCTATCCCAATCAAACAAATGATATAGAACAGGCCATTCAATTCTGCATCAATCACTCGTAGGGGCAAATGGCATTCGCCCTGACCTCCAAATCGCGTCGAGGGGCGAATAGCCATATAGCCCTTCGGGCATGGCTTCGCTAACGCCCCTACTAGAACGCCTGAATCCACTCTTTGACGAAATACTCTGTCCAGATACCGTTTTGCCAATAGGGGTCACCCTCAACTAGCGATCGCACCTCAGCTTCGCTTGCCGCTTCATAAATACCAAACACCATCGTCGTGTCTGCGGTTGGCCCCAGCGTGATCAGCTGACCCGCTTCTTTTTGCTTGGCCAATCCGGCCAGATGCGCTTCCCGATAGGGGGCTCGCTTTTCCAGCACGTTCTCGCAATAGCTGCCCCACATCACATACTTGGGCATTTTTGTAATCCCTCTAACTACAACGATGAAGATTCTACCGAGGAATCTGCCCAACCATGCTACTTTCTGGCAAGATCTAGCCTCCGTAATTCCATACTGTAGGTTAGCGTTTTCGATACGTCACCTTGTCTAGTACATCTGGCACACCTACGTAAAACTCCCGATAAACTAATGAATATCTTTAAGATTGATGAACTGTCTCCGTAGATCTACGGCAAGGTTGAAGTGCAAAATCGGCTTGATTTCTGCTGCTTTTATGACATGTGACGTACCACAAACTAGCTTGCATAGGCAGCTTCACAGAATTGACATTTGTATTTTTTGAGTTAAAACAGGAATATCTACCTTTAGGGTAGTTATCGATACAGCGTCTATCACATACACTTAGATTTAATGTGAAGAGTTGTTGAAGTAAGTTGTGGTTTAGGAAAAGCTGCTTCAAAGCGCTTCACCTTTTTAAGATCCATCAGGGAAAGTTCGGGCCATATATTGTTGCCAAATCAAGCTGAAATAAAGCGTTGATTGGCTTACTTCACAAAGTTGAGTCCACTTTCAAACATACAGTGCTAAAGAGGTTATAGGCTGTGGGTGCTATGCAGGAAACGATTCTATTCCAAGAGAACTGCGACTATCTCGAATTTGGTAGCCGTGTTTCGCGCGCGTTCTCACCGAAGCAACGATTTTTCAAATCTATTCCGCCGGAGCGGATTGGGTTGAACGGTGAATATGATCATCACGGATTGGCGAAGCGAGTCAAGTTAGAACTGACAGAAGCCTTTGATGCAGAGACAATCAATAGTTTAAGAATTACGCAAAGAGGTCGAATTGTCATTTTCACGGGCAAGGTCGCTAACCCGCATGTGCTGGCTAGGTTAGTTAAGTTTACGCTACGGGTCAATGGAGCAGAAGGGATTGAAACTCACGGTGTGAAGTTGCTGTCCGCATAATTGTCCTGCATAGCTACCAAATTTCAAGTTGGTTTAGCGCATATTTTGCGCACCTATAAAGCTGAAATCCAGATGAGGCATGTGTCGCTGTAGTACGGCGAAACGGTATAAAACATGCTTCTTCTGGCTTTTTCATTGGCGAAATTAATAGTCTTCTAGCTTTGAGTGATCAAACTGGGGTTGGACACTGAGCGCAACGCAGACAGCGGCGGCCAAAAATGAGATCGCACTGCCAATACCGCTTGTACTCGTCGGAATACTCTCCAACTGTGCAATCGCCACTCCAAATAGGCTAGAGGCCAAAGCCCCACCGCTGAAATAGATGCCCGTTCCTAAACCCGCCTTATCCGGCGGCACCAGCGAAAGGGCAAAAGGAATTGTGCTGTTGGAAACGAGACTGAAGGCAGCTCCCAGTGCGATCGCAAGTCCCGCCGCTGTCACCAATCCCTGCATCAAGATCATCAGTCCGCAAAAAATCGCCATCGCCGCCAGTCCAATCATCATGCCCAAACGATTGCCCAGCCGAGTCGTGAGCGTGCCTGCTGGTATGGCAGTAACAGCCAGGGCAATAAAAATTAGCCCCACGACCAAGCTAGGATTATCAACCGCCTGAGCCTGGACGAGCTGGGGAAAGCTCAGCATCAGCAACCGAAAGCCCAATCCCACACCCACGCCTGCACCGAAGATTAATCCCAGTGCTGGAATCGAAACGGGCGGATGTGCGATTGCGCGGCTTCCATCGGCTTTATTGGCGGCTGTGTCTAAAGGTTTAACCGTGCGATCCGGATCAAACAGGCGCAATGCCCCAGCCGCAACTAGCAGCACAAACGAACCCAAGCCAAACGCCACCACTGGCCCTAGTCCCAAAATAAACTCACTCGCCAGTGGCCCCATCGCCCCCGCCACGCCGCCCACGAGCGTCAAAATACTCGCCGCTTGCGGCAAGTGGGTGGCAAAGGCATATCGCCCCAAGAGTGACAGGGCTGGGCTGCGAAACACCGTCATGGCCAGTGCCCAAGCCACCAGGATAATCGGTAAAAGCCAGCGGGCTGCGCCGGAATCCCAACCAAAAACCACAGCGAACGGAATCAGAATAAAGCAGACGGCGGCTAATACCACACCCACGGCAATTATTGGAAAGCGGCTACCCACCCACTGCTGCGCCCGATCCGAAAAGCTGCCCATTAGCGGCTCCATCACCATCGCCAGCAGATTTTCCAGCACGAGCAGCCCCACCGCCAAGCCTCTAGGGAATCCAACCTGGATCAACAAGTCTGCCAGGTACAAGTTATAAATCACCCACATCAGTGCGATCGCACCTTGCACGGCGGCCAATCCCCAAACCTGTAGCCACAATACGCGCCGGGAAGAAACAGAAGCAGTCATAATGCATGTGCCGCTTGACAGTAGGGCTTAGGGGACAATCGTTATCCCTCATAGCTGACCTATACCTAACCTGTTTACTTCCACACGAGCAACGCAGCGTAGGAATTTGTCATAGATTTTTTTCATTCAAAGAGGCATGTTGCTGCCGCAATGCGGCAGCAACATGCCTCTTTGGGTTTTTAGGCTTGAGTTTAACTCTTGAGGTACTTTTGCAGTGCTTCAGCCGTTACTTCAGTCATTGAGCGATTTTGCCGCATAGCCGCTTCTTTCAGCAGATCGTACAGCTCATCATCCACCGTCACCCGCCGCTTGTGCTTGCGACCCTGCTTAGCCGTGCTGCTCTTGAGGTGCTGGTCATCCCCTGGCTGATAGCGATCCATATACTCACGAAGCGCATCGAAACCAACCCGCGCACAGAAATCACCAAAGCTTTCCTTCGACTTACGCTTCTCGCGAAAAAAGACAAAAATTGGCGTCAGCGTGTCTTCCAGCGTGTCAATATGCATCCGGTCAATAAACGGCTGCGCCAGCCGCGTTTGATTCGGCGCACCGCCCAGCCAAAGCTGATAGGAATCCGGCGCACTGCCCACAAAACCTAGTTCCGCCATATAGGGGCGGGCGCAACCATTGGGGCAACCCGTCATCCGAATGAAGAACTCTTCTTTCTCTAGGCCAAGCTGGTTCAGCAGCGCCCGCACCCGATCAATCATGCTCGGCAGAATCCGCTCCGACTCTGTGATCGCCAAACCGCAGGTCGGCAGCGCTGGGCAAGCCATTGAGTAGCGCACCAGCGGATCAATGTCGGTTTCTTTCTTGATGCCATTTTCATCCAGAATGGCCTGGATTTTCTTCTTCGCCTTGGGCTCAATATCGTAAATAACGATATCGTGGTTGCCCGTCAGCCGCATCGGCAGATGGAACTGCTGCGTAATCTCGCGCAGGGCCGTCTTCAGCTTCAGATTGGGCCAGTCTGCTACCCGACCGTTCTGGATCGAAATGCCCAAGAACAGCTTGCCGTCACCCTGCTCCTGCCAACCCAGATAGTCCCGAAATTCAAACGTGGATAGCTTTTTGAACGGCTCCAGCTCCTTGCCAAAGTACTCTTCCACCTTGGCTCGGAACTTGTCAACGCCCCAATCGTGCAGCAAATACTTCATCCGAGCATGCCGCCGCTGAGCGCGATCGCCATAGTCGCGCTGCGTTGACACGATCGCTTTAATCAGGTCATAAACATCGTCCTTATCGACGTAGCCGATTGGATCAGCCAGTCGCGCAAAGGTTTCTTCCTTGTTGTGGGTGCGACCCATGCCGCCACCTGCTAGGACGTTGAAGCCCTTCAGTTTGCCCTTCTTGCTGGTAATGACAATTAGACCGACGTCTTGGGTATAGACATCAATGGAGTTGTCGCCCGGCACCGTGACCGCGCACTTGAACTTACGGGGCATATAGACATCCCCGTAGATTGGCTCTACCGAGTCATGTATAACCGTGCCGCTGCCGTTGCGCTGACGCGCCGCCACGACATCGGGATGCTCCTCAGCGGTTAAAAATTTCTCGCCATCCAGCCAAATGTCATAATACGCACTGGTTTGAGGCCGCAGTAGGTCGGCAATTCGGTCAGCATAGTCCCGTGCGTAAACATACTCCGGCTTGTCCTGAAATGGAGCCGGGGGAGCCATCACGTTGCGGTTCAAATCGCCGCAGGCTCCCAGAGTTGACCCCATGTTTTTAACAATAGTCGCAACTGTCTCTTTCAGATTCCGCTTCAGAATGCCGTGAATTTGGAAACCCTGACGCGTAGTGACACGGAGGGTATGGTTGCCAAATCGCTCCGACAGATCATCCAGCGCTAAATACAGCTCCGGCGGGATGAATCCGCCCGGATTCCGCGTCCGCAGCATGAACTGGTAGTCCTTCTCCTGCCCCTTGACTCGGTTATCCCGGTTGTCCTGCTGATATGACCCGTGAAACTTCAGAATTTGGATACCATCGCTCGAAAAGTGGGTGGTATCTTCCAGAATTTCGGTAGCAACGGGTTCGCGCAAAAAATCGCTGCGCTGCTTGATGCCTTCCATTTTGGAAAGCTTGTCGGGTGCGGACGGTTTCGTTGGAGTGTTAACCATTAGTCTAAGCGGGATGATGGACGAGCAAGATTATTAACCTACCATCGCAGGCTGCGATCGCAAGGAAACACTTTAAAAGTCTCAAGCTTTCAAGGTCGCTCAATCTGGTAAGTATGAGAAACCCCGGTAAATCGGTCGAGATTGCGGTGTATCCCCTTCATCCTAACATCTCTTCTAGTCGAGGTTGAGGAGGATGAGTCGCCAAAGGTTGATATTTCATAACCTGATTTCGCTGAGACAATTCCTTTCGCCGAACATCCCAAACCTTAAACGTTCCTTAGGTTCAGTGCCGAGGTGCGGCTGTGCGATCGCAAACGCAATTGACGCGCGATAGACTCAGAAAGAAGCTGGCGCTGCTCATGCAGCCCGCTGGCACTGTCCAATTGTTTGGAGCGACGAAATCATGCCCGATTCACTGATGTATCAGGAAGAAATGTTTGTTCTGCTTGAGCCAGGTCAACCGGAGCAGTTTCTCGATGCTGAGGAATTAGAAGCCAAACTGACGGATGTCCTGCGCACCCATCAAGCCGATTTGCCGCGCAGCCTAGCCCGATATGACCAGATTGACGAGCAGGTGAAGCATTTGATCAACACGTCCTGCGAATTTGAAACAGAACCCGGTCATTCTGTACAGTGGTACGTTGTTCGCTTGGAGAAATAACCTGAAACCGTCCACATTGTGTAGGGGCGAATGGCCATTCGCCCCTACACAATGTTTAACCCTGTTTACACGGCTGCGGGTGTACCTGCTGCCTCTGGACTGGTAATCAGCGACACCTCAACTTTGTCTTCAGTCGGCTGGGTTAAATCTAATCGGATGCCAGGCCCAAAAAAGCGCTCAATGCGATCGCGTTTTTTCTCCCAGGTTTCAAACGGCATATTCGGCGAGTCAAACTCCAAAATCAGCGTATAAGCGCCGCCGATTTGGGTTTCGCGCACTCCGGTCAAAGTAGGGCGCTCCTCGTCATTGCGACTTAACCCCAGTGCTTCTAGAGACGTATCTAAATGAACCTCTTGGCCGTAGCGATAGCGAGTGACATCCTTACGAATTTGAGTTTGAGTTTGAGTCGCCTGGGTTTTCCGCAGCTCCAGCACCTCTGGTGAGGTTGGCTCAGTAAACGGCACAGGCTTCAGTTCAGACGCCTTCAGCGCTAACCCGCCCAGCAAAATGGGAATGCCGTAAAAGAAACCCACCAGGTTGAGCGTTGCCTGCTCGGCAAAATAGGCCGCAAAACCAATGACGGTCAGAATGCCTCCAACCGTAAGTCCAATTGCTCCCAGGGGAAATTGACGCAGCATAGTATGAAGAAAAAATAAATATCGTTGATCAGAATCAGTTAATGATGTCCTGACTCCATCATCCCCTTAAATCTGCCCTTATGCCTGTCGCCGATCAAATATTTGTGCGACCTTACGTAAGGGCGAATGGCCATATAGCTCTTCGGGCATGGCTACGCTAACGCCCCTACCAGACACTATTGCTGTATGCCTGGTGTAAATAGTGCGATCGCAGATTTCCCCTTAAGATAAGAACAGCGGCCTGTCTGGATCAGGCACCACACGAATTTATATGCACATTACCCGACATCATTATGGATCTAACCCAAATTCGCGAACGGATTGAAATCATTCAAAGCAAGCGCCAAGCCCTCGTCAAGCTTTTAGAACAGCCCAACCTAGGCACCCTACGAATTGATGTTAACCAGGCACTAGAAGAAATGGACGACCTACTCGACGAGTTTGATCGGACATTTCCAGAAGCAACGGGTAGCCAATATTAAACGACACATTCAGCTTACATCTTGCATCTTGCACTTTGAGAACCCGAAGCGGTTGTTTTGCCGCCGCGATGCGGCGGCAAAACAACCGCTTCTTGGGTTTGGTGCAAGATGTAAGTTCAGCCAATTGACTCATTGAGAAACGTTTGTGGGTATATGTTTAGCGTGGCATAGAATGCCCTCATCCCCCAGCCCCTTCTCCCACAGGAGAAGAGGAGCCGGATCGGAAGTCCCTCTCCTGCGGGAGAGGGATTTAGGGTGAGGGCAAAACGATCGAGGGCAAGCTAGCAGAGCATTACGCTAAACAACAAACGCTTGCGGAGCAAGCGTTTCACAAAAAGTAAATTAGGTTCTTATATGCGGACTTGATACTAGAACGGCCATTTTGTTGCTATCAACGGCGACAGAATGGCTCTTCTAGTTTTTGGGTTTAGCCAGTAGTCTCCATAGCAATCCTCCCTCGCGATAGATGTTTTACTTTCAAGAGAACTTGAGAATAGAATCGCGCAAATGAACTGCGTCAATTTACATCATTTCAGTCACCTACATCTTGTAAACGGGTCAGAGGACAACTATGCGACTAGGCGCAGCCTGGGTTGGCAATCAAGACTGGGAATTTACTGTTTGGGCACCGCAGCGTCAGCAGGTTGACGTCGAACTACTTACCCCAGAGCCGCGCTGGGTACCGATGCAGCCCGCCGAACTAGGACACTGGCAGGTGAAAATTTCAAACTTACCGCCGGATACTCGCTACCGTTATCGCCTCGACGGGACAGACAGCTTTCCCGATCCGGCTTCTCACTTTCAGCCCGCAGGGCCGCATCAGCCATCCCAAATCGTTTCGCACCATGCATTTGAATGGACAGATCAGGACTGGCGAGGCATTCCGCTGGCCGACTACATTATTTACGAACTGCACGTTGGCACATTCACGCCAGAGGGCACATTTGATGCGATCGCAGATCGACTATCCGATCTGAAAGAACTAGGCATTAACGCAATTGAGATTATGCCCGTCGCCCAATTTCCGGGCGATCGCAACTGGGGTTATGACGGCACCTATGTCTACGCCGTCCAAAATTCCTACGGTGGCCCAGAAGGTCTAAAACGACTGGTCAACGTCTGCCATCAGCAGGGAATTGCCGTCGTCATGGACGTGGTCTACAACCACTTTGGCCCCGAAGGTAACTATGTCGGCCAGTTTGGGCCATACTTTACCGCCCACTACAAAACCCCTTGGGGCAATGCCGTCAACTTCGACGATGCTGACAGCCCCGGCGTACGCAACTTTGTGGTTGAAAATGCGCTCTACTGGCTGGAGCAGTATCACATTGACGCCCTGCGCCTGGATGCCGTCCACGCCATTTATGACTACGGAGCTTATCACATCCTGGCCGAAATGGCCGATCGGGTGGCGGAGTTGAACCAGCAAAGCCAGTTTCAGCGCTACTTAATCGCCGAGAGCGATTTGAACGACGTAGAGGTTGTTCGTTCGCGATCGCAAAATGGTCACGGCATGAACGCCCAGTGGAGCGACGACTACCACCACTGCGTTCACACCCTGCTGACGGGTGAAAATATTGGCTACTACCAGGACTTCGGCACCTGTGAGCAACTGGCCAAAGTTTGGCGCAAGAGCTTTGCCTACACCTGGGACTATTCCCATGATCGGCAGCGCTACCACGGCAGCGATCCCAGCGAATGCAACCTGTTTCAGTTCGTCGTTGCCGTCCAGAATCACGACCAGGTCGGCAACCGCATGTTAGGTGAGCGGCTGTCCCATCTCGTCTCGTTTGAAGCCCAAAAGCTGGCAGCAGCCCTACTCATCCTCGCTCCCGCCATCCCCATGCTGTTCATGGGCGAGGAATATGGAGAAGATGCTCCCTTCCTCTACTTCATCAGCCACACCGATCCCGATCTCGTCCAAGCCGTCCGCGAAGGCCGCAAACGCGAATTTGAAGCCTTTCACCTCGAAGGCGAACCACCCGATGCCGCCAGCCAAGAAGCCTTTCAAACCAGCACGCTGAACTGGGACAAGCGCACCCAAGGTCAACATGGCGTGCTGCTGGAGTTCTATCAAACGCTGATCAAACTGCGCCGCAGTTCCCCGGCCTTGATGAACTGCGATCGCACCTGTCTCGAAGCATCCAGCGATGAAGCTAATCGCGTCCTCGCCCTACGCCGCTGGCAGGGAGATGAGCAAACGCTCGCTCTCTTCAGCTTCAACGATAATCCCGCCCCCATCCCCACCGACTGGCTAGCCGGACAAACCTGGCAAAAACAGCTCGATTCCGCCGATTCCCGCTGGAAAGGCAAGGGCTCAACCCTGCCAGAAACATTAACCTCTGATTCTCAGGATTCGCTGACAGTTTCTCCTTGGAGTGTGGCGGTTTATGGGGGGAAGGGGTAGATATGGAGGCATGTAAAGGGCAGGAAAGCAGGGAGAGAGTCTTTGTAGGGTGTGTTGAGCAAAACGAAACGCACCGACAACAATTAACCTGAACTCTTACCACCTACCAATCAACTAAGCTTCCCACTATCAATCCTGAACCTTAATCATCACTATTAACCACTAACCATCAACCCAATCACCATCAATCATCAACTTTCCATCAACCATCAACTTTTAGAAATCCAACTATCTAGCAACTACTAGGAGTCAGCCAGAGCTTATGCGAATTCCTGTTGCGACTTATCGAATTCAGTTCAATCTCGACTTTACCTTCAAGGATGCTCATGCGATCGCAACTTACTTGAAGGAACTGGGTATTTCCGATTTATATGCCTCACCGATTTTTAAGGCTCGTGAGGGCAGTACACATGGATATGACGTAGTCGATCCGCGTCAGTTCAATCCGGAACTCGGTGGAGAAGAAGCATTTGAAGCCTTGGTGCAGACGCTGCGGGATCAGGGCATGGGCTGGCTTCAGGACATTGTGCCCAATCACATGGCCTATGATACCCAGAATGAGTTTCTGATGGACGTATTGGAAAATGGGCCAGATTCCGAATATTTCAGCTTTTTTGATATTCAGTGGGAGCATCCCTATCCCGATTTGCAGGGCAAGATTCTGACGCCGCTGCTGGGAGACTTCTACGGCAGGTGCTTGGAGCGGGGTGAACTCCAGCTCAGCTATGACGAAGCGGGCTTAGCCGTCAACTACTACAACAACCGATTCCCCCTGCGCGTCGAGTCCTACTCTGACTTGATTACCTACGATATGGGCCGACTGGCGCGATCGCTAGGACGACAGCATCCCGACTTTATTAAGCTGCTGGGCGTGCTCTACATGCTGCGGCATTCAATCGCCGATACCACGGGGCAGCAGCGCCGCGATCAGGTTGCCTTTGTCAAAGGCATGCTGTGGGAACTGTATCAGTCCAATGAAGAGATTCAGCAGTTTATTGACCATAATCTGGCCTATTTTAACGGCGATGCCAACGATCCCAGCAGCTTTGATCCCCTTGATCGGCTACTGTCTAACCAGTTTTTCCGGCTGTCCTTCTGGAAAGTGGGAGCCGAAGAACTTAACTATCGCCGCTTTTTCACGGTCAATGAGCTGATTAGCGTCAATGTGCAAAAGCAAAATGTCTTTCGCACCACCCATAAACTAATTTGCGAAGCGATTAATCAGGAACAGTTTACGGGTATTCGCATTGACCATATTGACGGGCTATACGATCCAGAACGCTATCTGCACCAGTTGCGCGATAGTTTAGGCGACGACACCTACATCGTTGTAGAAAAAATTCTGGAACCAGGCGAAACGTTGCCCAACGACTGGCCGATTCAGGGCACATCCGGTTACGACTTTTTGAACACCGTCAACCGTCTGTTCTGCCAATCGGAAAGCGAAGATGCCCTCACCCGGCTCTACTACCGCTTTACCGGACTCTACGAGCCTTATAAAGAGCTGGCACTGGAGAAAAAGCAGCTGATTGCCGAGACAAATCTGGCGGGCGATATTGAAAATTTAGCCAATCAGCTCAAGAGCATTGCCGGGCGCTATCGCTACGCCAGTGACTTTACGCTCAACGGTCTGCGGCGCGCAGTGATGGAAGTGCTGGTGCTGTTCCCCATCTATCGCACCTACATTACCAATGAGGGCATTGACGAACGCGATCGCACTTACGTTCAGCGCGTGATCCGTCAGGCCAAAGCCCGCCGCCCGCAGCTCACCAAAGAGCTAGACTTCATTCAAAAGCTGTTACTGCTGGAGCATGAAGACTGGCTGACCAAAGAAGAGCGCGATCGCTGGACGCACTTTGTTATGTGGCTCCAGCAATTCACTGGGCCGCTGATGGCCAAAGGCATTGAAGACACGCTGCTGTATGTTTACTACCGCTTCACATCACTCAATGAAGTGGGCGGGTCGCCTGATGAATTTGCCATTTCGCTACCCGAATTTCACGCCTTCCACAAATATCAGCGAGAGCATTGGCCCCACGCCCTCAATGCCACCTCCACCCACGACACCAAGCGCAGCGAGGACATCCGGGCACGACTCAACGTGCTGTCGGAAATCCCCGACGAATGGGATGTCGAGGTGGAAACCTGGCGCATGTTGAACCATGTCCACAAGCAAACGGGTGAGGATCGGCTGATTCCCGATGCCAACGACGAGTATTTCCTCTACCAGACCCTGGTCGGTGCGCTGCCCTTTGCTCCCTACGACCATGAGAATTTCCGCGATCGCATCAAAGACTACGCCGTCAAAGCCGTACGAGAAGCCAAAGTCCACACTGCCTGGCTGCGACCCGATACCGAATATGAAGAAGGATTTGTCGCCTTCATTGATGGGCTAATGGAACAGCGAGAGGACAACGAATTTCTCCAGCGACTTCATGCCTTTAACGAGAAGGTTGCCGCCTACGGCATTTTCAACTCCCTCTCCCAACTGCTGATTAAAATTACCGCACCTGGCGTACCCGACATTTACCAGGGCACCGAATTCTGGGACTTGAGCCTGGTCGATCCGGATAACCGCCGCCCCGTCGATTACGAACTGCGAGCCAAAGCTCTGCAAAACCTGCGCGATCGCACCGCTGCCGATATGCCTGGATTATTGAAAGAGTTGCGATCGCAGGCTGCCGACGGTCGCATCAAGCTGTTTTTAATCATGCAGGCACTGGCTGCTCGTACCAAATATGTCGGTATTTTTCAGCAGGGTAGCTATTTACCGATCAAGGTCACGGGCGACTATCAGGATCACGTCGTCGCCTTTGCTCGCCAGTTTGGCAATCAAGTGGCGCTCACGGTAGTCCCCCGCTTTCTAGTAAAGCTAGTTCATCCCTCCGAGTTTCCCCTGGGTGATGCTGTTTGGGGCAACACCGCCATCGAGATTCCCAACGGCAACCAAGTCAACTGGATCAACACCATCACGAATGAATCCCTCTCTGGGCAATCGGTCTTACCCATCTCCCAAATCCTTAACCAATTTCCAGTTGCGTTATTAGTGAGTACACCAAGCTAATTTAGTTGCGTTGTGATAAACAAGTTCGATATTGGGTAGGGGTGGGTTTAGCAGATCAATCTGCACCGTGTCATAAACTTGACGACGAAACCCATCCCTACAGTTTGCGGCTCTATCCAATTCACGCTTCTTGGAGAATTTTCCAATAGCATCAGCAACACGAAAAAAAGAAAGGGTTTTACTGCGTGCAGTAAAACCCTTTCTTCGTTATGGCCCCAAATTATTCTGACAACGCTGTAGCCAATTCGATCTTACTCCACGCCATAAAACTGTAAGAAATGATACGGATACAGGCCCATATCAACTGATGCCAAGAAAAATCGAACTAAAGCCATAGTTTTTTGAACATTTCTTGAACCGTCAGCGTTTTCCCTTTGCATTATTTGAATCCTGTGTGAGCTTGGACAAGTAGACATCAAGTTTGTTTTAGGGGAAATCTCGTAAGGGTTTCTACCGACTGCATAAGTTGCCTTGGCAACAGTTTTAACGATACAAATCGTTCTTCAAAGCAATTTCTAAATTACAGCTACACAAAGGCTTCGTTGCTCCCACTTGGGGAAAGCCGCTTCGCATCTACGCTTCGTTGTCTTGAGTGCTCTATTCGGTTTGTTCTGGGGTTTCCTCCAAAGCAAACTGAATAGAGCACAAGTTCTGCATCGGCTGTAGCGACGTCGCTCAAATGGTGTCAAGTCCCAAAAGATGTTAATCTCCAAAAAACAAACTTAAGAAAAAGTAAAGTTTGCTGAATTCCCCTTAATTCTGTGATATCAACTTCCACCTCAATCTCTACTTCCACCTCCCTACTGCCTCCATCTGAAGATATTGAAGCAGTCCGCGACTACATTAAGCGCACCTGGAAAACCTTGACCCGCTCAACTGAACATATCCTGGCTGCGGCTAAAGATTCAAAAGTGGATCATGAGCGAAACACTCGCTGGCCCGTCTATATTTCCATCAAAGAAGATATTGAGCGCGTGCGCAACCACCTCAAACAGGTATTGCCGCCCAGCGAATTCAGCCGCATTGATCTGCGGGTACTACCAGCCGAAATCGACCAAATTGAAGAACACGGTCTGCTCTATCTGCCCCATGATTACGTGGTGCCCGGAGGTCGCTTCAACGAAATGTACGGCTGGGACAGCTACTTTATTCAGCTTGGCTTACTGCGCGATGGCGAGGTCGATCTGGCCCAAAGCCTCGTCGATCAGATGATTTACGAGGTGGAGCATTATGGCACGGTGCTGAACGCGAATCGCACCTACATGCTGACGCGATCGCAACCGCCTGTGCTCACGCTGATGATCCTGGCTCAGTATCAGTACAACGTTGATCGGGAGTGGTTGCTGTCTACGCTACCTGCGGTTGAGAGTTACTACTATTTCTGGACGGTGCCGCCCCATCTCAATCAGTCCACCGGACTATCCCACTACTACGATCTCGGCGAAGGCCCTGCCCCAGAAGTAGTCGTATCGGAACGGGATGAGTATGGTCGCACTCACTACGATCGCATCTGCGACTACTACCAAAATCATGTGGTCGAAGATTACGACGTCAACCTGTATTACGACCGCGATCGCAACCAGCTAACCAATCTCTTTTTCAAAGGCGACCGAGCCATGCGGGAGTCAGGCCTCGACCCCACTAACCGCTTCGGCCCTTTCAGCGTCGATATTATCCACTATGCCCCCGTTTGTCTCAACGTGCTGCTCTACCAAATGGAACGGGACATCGCTGAAATTAACGACATCCTGGGCCACAAAGATGCCTGGATTTCCTGGCGCGATCGCGCCATCAAGCGGCGAGCACTAATCAATCAATTTCTCTGGGATGAGGAGCAGGGGCAGTACTACGACTACAACTTCCGTACGGGTCAGCATCGCTACTACGACTACATCACCACGTTCTATCCCCTCTGGGTCGGCATCGCCACCCCACAGCAGGCCAAGCGCGTTGTAGAAAACCTTCACAAGTTCGAATGCCCAGGCGGATTGCGCACCAGCACCACCGTCACGGGCAATCAGTGGGACGCCCCCTTCGGCTGGGCACCGCTAAACTGGATTGCGATTGAAGGACTGCGTCGCTATGGCTATGAAGAAGAAGCAAAGCGAATTGCAGGCAAGTTCATCAGTCTACTCGTGAAAGAGTTCAAGCGCACGGGTACACTGCTCGAAAAATACGATGTGGAAGCCTGTACCGGGGATGTGTCTTCAGAAATTCACTTTGGCTACAGCAGCAACGAAATCGGCTTTGGCTGGACAAATGGGGTACTGCTAGAGCTGTTGGAAACAATCAACTTTGAGAACTGCCTGTTTTCAACCCATCCCACTAAAGAAGCCGATTTGATCAATCAGTTTTGACTTTGGCTGCAAAATCCGGTGACTCAAGCCCCTGTCATCATGCGTTGTAGGAGAATTAATATCCCCAAATATCCCAAAGCGGGTATTCTGCACCGTCATGCGGCAGCAGAATACCCGCTTTGGGTTTAGACCTCAAGAAATCATGACCTGATTCACCAATTTTCTTTTTCGGATGTAAGTTTTACTGAACTAACGGTGAATACTAAGGATCTCATAAAATTCTCTGCAAAATCTCAGGTTTTGGGGTGATGATAGGGTAATGGAACATTCGTTCCGTTATTTTCGTTATACAGATAGCGTCAAGCCTAGCTAAAACCCTACCGCTATTTCTAGTCACGCTTGCACCGCAGGCGCTTCTCTAGAAAGAGTCGGGTCTATTCACATGAGGCTTGGTATAAAAACTGGCAGGTCACTTTACCGATTTTTTACCTACATGAACCAAACTAAGTGGCTAAAAGACAGAGCAGTCTTTAACAAAGCCGTCTTCAAGCGTGGGGGTGAGGGTTACTCAAACTTGCCAATGCTAATGATAAATGCCATGTAATTCATGATCGATGAGGTGAATTTAGTATGCTTCCGCCACCCGATCTACCGGGACTACATACGTAGGGCTAACGCGATCTATTCTGGTTGGGTTATCCGTATTTCCCCCGCTAAATGGTTCAGGCATAATTTACATAACTCGCCAGTAATAAACTCAATCGTCCCCTAGTCCCCAAACAGATTCTATCAACAGGATGAGTTATTTCAATCAATTCATTTCTAGGCTAGATATTGAAGCGTGATAAACTAAACTCATAATGATTCCGAATTAGCATCTGTAGTCGTTTTGAAGCCGCTTGGCACTTGAGCCGTTATTGAGCTGTTAGAATTGGTGGCTGAGCCGTTTAAATCTGTGAGTTGAACTTTCCCAACAGTTAATTATGCTCCTGATTTCGCTCCATCAGCAAATGGGTTTATGAATTCGACTGATTAAAGTCTTGACCCTATCTCTGTAGCTGTTACATCCCCCAAGCTTCTGTAATGTTCATCACCTCAACCCGCCACACCAAAGCGCAGGCTGGTTCTGAGTTTCAACGCTGCCCTTTCAATTTCGTTATAGCTCTTTTTTAAGATTGACCGTTTTGGTTTCATTCACCTGTCTACTTTCATTCTAGAACCCAGAGCAATATTCGTAGGCTCTGTCCTCTAGGTTCTCTAACTTTTTACTTCTACTATCCTTGTTCTTCCCTGTTGCCGAATTTATTTCGATTGGAGTTGTTTAACCCCATGCCCAACGCAAAAATCCAGAAGAATACTAAACCCACCTTCTCAGCGGATATGGTACGAACCTATCTGCATGAGATTGGTCGAGTTCCCTTGTTGACCCATGAGCAGGAAATTGTGTTGGGTAAGCAAGTTCAGCAGCTAATGGAACTGCTCGACATCCAGGCGAATTTGACCGAAACGCTAGAGCGCGAGCCGACTCAGCAAGAGTGGGCTGATAAAGCTGATATGACTGTAGATGAGCTAGAGCAGCATCTGCGGGTCGGACAGCGTGCGAAACAAAAAATGATTGAGGCGAATTTGCGCCTAGTCGTTGCGATCGCAAAAAAATACCAAAAGCGGAATCTAGAGTTTCTTGACTTAATCCAAGAGGGGACGCTGGGCCTAGAGCGTGGTGTAGAGAAGTTTGACCCCACTAAGGGCTACAAATTCTCAACCTACGCCTACTGGTGGATTCGTCAGGCTATCACACGTGCGATCGCACAGCAGGCTCGTACGATCCGCTTGCCGATTCACATTACTGAGAAACTGAACAAAATCAAGAAAGTTCAGCGCGAACTATCCCAAACGTTAGGTCGTAGCCCCAACGCCGTCGAGATTGCGGAAGCGCTGGAGCTGGAACCGAAACAGGTACGTGAATATCTGCTGATGGCTCGTCAGCCCGTCTCCTTAGATCTGCGGATTGGTGACAATCAAGATACCGAGCTGCAAGACCTATTAGAAGACGAAGATGCATCGCCGGAAGATTATACGGTGCAGGAGTCGTTGCGGTCTGACATCCAGGGGATGCTGTCGGAACTCACTCCTCAGCAGCGAGAAGTGCTGACGCTGCGGTTTGGCCTCAATGATGGTCATGAGCTATCTTTGGCTAAAGTTGGTCAGCGGATGAGCATTAGCCGTGAGCGGGTACGCCAGCTTGAACGGCAGGCACTTGATCATCTGCGTCGGAAGAAAGCCAATATTCGAGGCTATCTAGCCAGCTAGGTTCTGTATTACATCACATATAGCAAAGCGGGGCACAATGTGCCCCGCTTTGCTATATGTGGCTGAATCTACTTTTCGCGCACTAAAAACTCGATATTTGAAGTCAAGGGGTCTTTGACTAACCCCACCCCGATAAAGCCCCAGCGCTCCAGTAATTTGCCTAGTTGAGTCCCCGATACCGATTCGACGGCAAACCGATCTGCGACATCGGGAGCGTGCGTATTCAGATAGCTCAATGCCTCATACTGCTCCTGGAACAGCAGCAAAAAACCAGCCTGCGGTGCCGCCGCTTCTTCTGTATCGGTTGTGCGTCGTGGATGAGCCACCAAATACTGGCCATCCATGCGCGATCGCAATAAATAATGAATCTGTGAAACCACCATAGGCTTATGGAACGGTACAACTTAGTACAACTTGGGACGGTTTGATCAGGACTACTTGATATCGGTAAAGCTAATCCGCGGATCGGCTGCCCTCAACATCAGATCAGCCAGCAAGTTACCAACAATCAGCATCGTTGCACCAATCATCAAGCTCGCCATAATCAAATATTCATCCTGAAAGATCACCGCTTGCAGGGTTAGGCGACCCAGACCCGGCCAGTTAAAAAACGTCTCGGTAATAAACGCTCCACCCAGCAAACCCGCAAACTCAAAGCCCAGCAGAGTGATCAGCGGGTTGATGGCGTTGCGCAATGCATGAACATAGATCACGCGATTCTCGGGTAATCCCTTGGCTCTTGCTGTCTTGATATAGTCCTGCCGCAGCACGTCCAGCAGTTGACCCCGCATAATTCGCTGTAGTCCGGCAAAGCTAGTAATGCTCAGCGCCAAGGTTGGCAAAATCATATGCCAGCCGATATCTAACACCTTACCAATCGGATTGAGATCCGCATGGTTAATACTGGTCATGCCGCCCACGGGAAAAATTGGGGATGTGGCCTGGGCAAACATCAAGAAGAGTAGGCCCGTGACAATGCTCGGCATTCCCTGTCCCAGGTACGACAAAACTCGCAAACCCCGATCAGCAAACTGATTTTGCCGCACTGCGCCAACGATGCCCAAGGGAATCGCAACTGCCCAGGTTAACAAGAACGAAGAAATAGACAGCAGCAGCGTGTTAAACGCCCGCTCCCACAACAGTTCCACCACAGGCCGTTGATAGGTCAAACTGTTACCAAAGTCCTGATTAAACACCACTTGTCTGAGCCAGAGCCAGTAGCGCTCCCAAGCCGGCTTATCCAAACCAAATCGCTCTGTGAGCTGTTGCAGCGTTTCGGCGGAAACTGATGGGTCTTGGCGAAACTTATCAACGTAGTCGCCCGGAGCAAGTTGAATCACGAAAAAGGCCAGAATGGAGGCCAGAAACAGCGTAAATATAGCCTGCAAAACGCGCTTGACGATGAACAAGAACGTATCGCTGGTTAGAAAATCAACTATGCGATCGCGGATCGACGACATGCGATTGTCACGCTTGGGCGACTTGGGAGCATCAGACGGTGAATCAGGGATGAAGGTCATAAAAGGCTAAATCCTGAACCTTAATATTCCACTAGGGTAACAACTGGAACCTGAGGTAGCTTCTGACGACCCGCTAGCGCCAGCAGTTCGACAATAAAGCCAAAGCCAATCACCTCGGCTCCGGTTTGTTCAACGAGCTGTGCCGTGGCGGCGGCTGTGCCACCCGTGGCGATTAAATCGTCTACGATCAGCACCTTTGCGCCCTCATGCAGAGCATCCTGGTGCATTTCCAGACTATCGGTTCCGTATTCAAGTTCATACTCGACGGCGTGGACAGCGGCTGGCAGCTTACCCGGTTTCCGCACGGGTACAAATCCCGTGCCCAGCTTATAAGCCAGCGGTGGCCCAAAGATGAAACCACGGGACTCCATACCCAAGATGTAGTCCGGCTGGAGACTGGCACACTTTTCAGCCATTAGATCAATGGTGTAGCGCAATCCGTCGGGATTTTGCAGCAGGGTTGTAATGTCACGAAACAAAATACCGGGTTTAGGAAAGTCAGGAATATCGCGAATCAGCGCTTTGAGATCCATGAGTTAATTCGGGTAAGTAAATGGCGGACGATTAAACGGACAATTGGATCGTGTAGATCGTAGAAATCCTACCATTTTCACCTGTCACAGATTGGTATCACAAATTGGTATCACGGATTCGGATTACAGATTGAGTCACGAATTGGGCTCGTCTGGAACGTTTGGGAGGTGGGGCTGTAGAGGCTTATATAGCGGTTCTAGATAAGAATGAGAGAGGAGAGTGCCTCATCCTGAGGCACTCTCCTCTCTCGTTTTCTCACTCTTAACTGGAATCACTATAGAAGCTGTGAAAGGCTGTAAAGGCATTAGGCTGCTCACCCCTTACCGTCGAATGGTTGTAAAGTTCTCGAACCAGCCTCGTCGCCAGAAAAAGGCAATTAGGCTGGCGCTAATTGTGATCATGATGGCCCAGGCAAATGGATAGCCCAAGTACCAGTCCAGCTCCGGCATATTGAGCGGCGAGGCTTCCGGGTTGAAGTTCATGCCGTAGAGTCCGGTGACAAAGGTGAGGGGAATAAAGATGGTCGAAATGACAGTCAGTAGCTTCATCACTTCGTTCATCCGGTTGCTGACTGAGGAGAGATAGACATCCATCAAACTGGATACCAGTTCGCGATAGGTTTCTACGATGTCGAGTACCTGAATGATGTGGTCGTAGCAGTCTCGCAGATAGACCTGCACTTCTGGGCTAATAAACTCGGTACTGTCGCGAATTAGGGTGTTAATGGCGCTGCGGAGAGGCCAGATGGAGCGACGCAGGGAAAATAACTCTCGGCGCAGGTCGTGAATTCGTTCTAGGGTTTGGCGGGTGGGATTACTGACCACCTCTTCTTCTAAATTTTCGATATGTTCTCCATAAACTTCCAGAACTGGAAAAAAACCATCAATAATCGAGTCCAGCAGCGCATAGGCTAAATAGTCCACGCCTTGCCGTCGAATCAATCCCTTATTACGCCGAATGCGATCGCGGACTGGATCGAAGGAATCCTGTTCCGGTTCTTCCTGTACCGTCAGTAAATAGTGCTGGCCCAGGATTAAACTCACCTGCTCGCTGTAGAAGCCCTGGCCGGATTCTTTAGGAGCTACCATACGGGCAATGATCAGCAGGTGCTCGTCGTAGCGCTCCACCTTGGGTCGCTGCGGCACGTTGACCACGTCTTCCAATACCAGCGGATGCAGGTGAAACACGCTACCCATACGGCGCAGAACGTTTTCGCTGCCCAGCCCCTGCACATCCACCCAGGAAACGCTGTCGGTATCGAGATAAGGAGCGCAGGCTTCAGGCGCGTCTAACTGAACAATGTGAGCATGGCGAGGCTGATAATCAATCAGCACGATAACGGGTGGGTGGGCGTCCTCCTCAATGGTTAAGGTGCCAGGAGAACTGCCCGGTGCATCAAAGTGATAGTCAAAGTAAGGTTCTTCTTCCTCTTCCTCTATTTCTTCGTTCTCCGGTTCTCGCTCCAGGCGTCGTAGTTCAGTTTCGGTGAGTCCTGACGACCGCAGTGGTGAATTTGACATGGATTTTC
Source organism: Thainema salinarum CENA647 (assembly GCF_057732415.1). Taxonomy (NCBI): domain Bacteria; kingdom Bacillati; phylum Cyanobacteriota; class Cyanophyceae; order Leptolyngbyales; family Leptolyngbyaceae; genus Thainema; species Thainema salinarum. The sequence goes on along the minus strand of NZ_JBYJZJ010000022.1, from coordinate 2,019,282 downwards.
CTTTGTGTTGAACCTTATTGAACTCTGTTGACTCGAACCTTACATGGAAATTTGATCAACAGGTGACAGTCCGATCAGCGACAGCGTTGGCGATTTAGGCTAAAACAGATTCAGTCTGAATGATTGATGGCTACCGTCATCGCCAGCGCATGTTTAGACGGCTCTATTTTAGGTTGAGTTGATTTGTACCAGCCTGTTTTGTCTATCTCCGTCATGATGCCGTTTACCCATGTTTGGATTAGCATCAAACCATGTCGTGATTGCCAACCATGATCGAACAGCACCCCCATCTTGATTTTGCCCATTTGCCGCTGGTTCTAGCAGGGCCAGTTCTGCGCCGGACTGAACCAGACGCGGTGACGGTTTGGCTGGCGCTACAGCAACCTTGTCAGATCACGCTGACGGTATACGACACGACAGGGGCTGGTGCAGCCGTAGGGCAAGCGCTGCTATCGAGCGTGGCGGAAACGGTGGCTATTGGTCGCCGTTTACATCTGTTGGCAATTACCGCTCGTCCAGGTACGGGCCAGGTTTTAGAGAGCGATCGCATTTATGCGTATGATTTGCAGTTTGAGATCGCAAATTCAGCCAATTCAGCAGATTCACTCCAGTCACCCCTTTCACTCAGCGAGGCGATTGGCGACAGCGTTGAAGGCTTAAGCTACTTCGACCACGGCCTACCAACGTTTATCCTGCCGCCGACCGATTGGCATGACTTGAAGCTGGCGCATGGTTCCTGCCGTAAGCCGCATGGCACAGGCCACGACGCGCTGCCGCTACTGGATAAGTTACTGACGCACACAGCAGCAGATCCGAAACAGCGACCGCATCAGATCTACTTCACGGGCGACCAGATCTACGGCGATGACGTAGCGGAGCCGATGCTGTGGCTGGTGCACTATTTGGGGCCGGATCTGCTGGGTTGGGAAGAATTACTGCCCACGGGCGATCCGACTAAATCCTTGAAGCCGGGACAGCGCCGCGCCGCTGCTGAAGACTATGGTGGCCTGACGGCGGCCTTAGGCAAAAAAGATGCCAGCAAGGTCAGTAGCCATTTGCTGAGCTTGGGCGAATATTTGGCCGCTTATCTGCTGAACCACTCCCCTACCTGCTGGCCACAGCGGTTTCCAACGGCCAATGAGGCTGGACAGGGCAAAAACTGGACGAAACAGGTTGAAAATCTGCAACTGTTTGCTCAGCCGCTGGGGCGGGTGCGCCGCGCCTTGGCCAATATCCCGGTCTACGCCATTTTCGATGACCATGATGTGAGTGACGATTGGAACCTGAACCAAACCTGGTGCTTGCGCGTGTATGGCCGGCCAATGGGCTACCGGGTGGTGCAGAATGCGCTGCTGGCCTATGCGCTGGTGCAAGCGTGGGGCAATACGCCCTGGCAGTTTGCTGCTGATCAACCCGGTAGCTCCTTACTCAATTCGGTGCAGCGCTGGTCAGCGTCGGCTGGGGGAGACGCTGAGAGCGGAATTGCGATCGCACATTACCTGGGTTTACCGCCAGTTGATTCTCACACCGGATTGCCCAAATTTGACCAAGAAGCAGACTGTTTTGTTCTGAGTCGCGAAGCCGGATCATTGACCTGGCACTACACGGTAGAAAGCTCTTGCCATCAGGTGATTGCCCTGGATACGCGAACGCATCGGGGCTATCCCATGAATGACCACGCTTTAGCTCCCCCCAAGCTGCTCACCCCGTTCGGATTGGAGACTCAACTGACCCAAAACCTCCAACCTGAAACTGATCAGCAGTTGACGTTAGTAATTGCGCCAACCAATGTGTTCAGCATCAAGCTGATTGATGTCATTCACCAGTATTTCCTGCGCCAAAAAAAGGTCTTTGGCTCGGATGTTGGTGATGCCTGGAACCTGCCGACTGAGGCGCTGGCCAGTTTAATTACGACGTTATTCCAGCAGCGCAAACGGGTAATTGTCCTGTCCGGTGATATTCACTTCAGCTTTGCCGTCCGCCTAGAACTAACCAGCCAAGATCCAAGCGTTAATTCGGGCGTGTTGGTGCAGCTTACGGCCAGCTCGATTGACAATGAAGAAACCCTGACCCGAATTATTCACACGCGCTTGAAGGACATACTCTGGCCCGAACGCACCCGCTACCTACAGGGCTGGATCAATCCGCCACAGCTGGCTGAAACCAAAACTCCCCGCTTTCATCACCCCACGAAGCCCGATTGGTTTGGCAAACTTACCTGGGTTCCCCGCCAGCCGACCCAATCGCCCGCATTCAGCCCCATTGCTGAGTGGGTGCCCGTCAAGCGGCGTGGACGCTGGTTGCGATCGCTAAAGTTTTGGAAAAGCCGCTGGGTTCAGGAGGGGCGTGAACTGGTCGGACGCAATAACTTATCCGTCGTCCATTTTAGTCAAGATACGGTTCAGCAAGACAGCTACTGGTATGCACCCTGGTCAGAGGGCGAAATCGTCCGCAGCCGCTTTGAAAGTGAGTTGTAAGTCGGCAACTGGGCATGCTGAGGATACTAGACTTTATTAGAAATAAGGTTTTTGGGGTCGGAAATTGTTTTGTAGCGCGGCTGAGCCGCGCTACAAAACAATTTCCGATAAAGTCTACTGATGTGGGGATCACAGCATGGATGTGAAGTGGCTGTTACAGATAAGTGGAGGGCTGACCGCTGCAGCGGCAGGCGCGATCGCAGTTTTCTTTCTCTGGGCTACTTCTGGCGTCTATCCTATTGATCGGTACACCGAGATTCGCTCGTCTGAGGACGGTGCTGAGGACAGTACTGATAACGGTGCGACTGCTGATCCGCTCTCCAATCTAGGGGGCACGACTGACACGCTAACCGTTGTCACCTATAACATCGGCTATTTATCTGGACTCACCAATAATCAAGCTGTTGAGCGCGATCGCAGCTTGTTTGACACCAACCAGCAAACTGCGATCGCAGCTCTCAACTCTGCCGATGCCGATTTTATTGCCTTTCAGGAAATTGATTTCGACGCCAAGCGGTCATTTTTTGTCGATCAGGTGGCCGCGATTGCTCAGGGTTTGGGATTTCCTCAAGCTGCGATCGCAATTAACTGGAATAAGCGCTACGTGCCGTTTCCCTATTGGCCACCTGCGGCCCATTTCGGCCAAGTGGTCTCCGGTCAGGCAGTACTGAGCCGCTATCCCATTACTGAAAACGAGCGGGTTGTGCTGCAAAAAGTGGCGGACAAACCGTTCTATTACAACGCGCTATACCTGGATCGACTGGCGCAGGTCACACAAGTTGACGTTGATGGGCAGCCGCTGGTGCTGATCAACGTGCATTTGGAAGCGTTTGACGAACCGACACGACGCCAGCAAACGGCAACCGTTCTGGATCTGTACAACCAATACGCCGCTGACTATCCGGTTATCCTACTGGGCGATTTCAATAGCTCAATTCCCAATAGTGAAGAAACTGATCCGACAATTAACCAACTGCTCCAAGCTGAAGGAATTGCTGTCGCCACCTCACCCGCCGACTTTGCCAATCAGCTCACCTTTCCCTCAGACACCCCCACCGTCAAGCTCGACTACATCTTCTACGATCCAGAAGACATCGAACCACTCAACGCCAGCGTGATGACCAACACCGCCCAAGCCTCCGATCACCTACCCGTGCGGATGGATTTTCGTTTACGCGATTGAGATCGTGGCTACTAAAAAATCTTTCAAGTGATGCGCGGCTGTAGGGGTAGGTTTTGATGGTCAAGCTGGATTGAGATAAATCATTTGACGGCTAAACCTGCCCCCTACGGGATGTTTCGGTATTTTAAGGTTAAATTTGTCGATTATGTCATCTGCATCTTCTTCGGCACAAAACGACCTCGGCCAGTGGGGAGAAGATTTTGTTGCCAAGTGGCTAGAGAAACAGGGCTGGATAATATTGCAGCGTCGCTGGCACTGTCGCTGGGGTGAGCTGGATTTAGTGGCGCAGTTTCCGTTACAGAGACAAGTGCGATCGCACTTCAACCAACCTGTCCAATCTTGTGAATCAGATCAGAGCACAACAGGCATCGCCTTTGTCGAAGTCAAAACTCGCAGCCAAGGCAGTTGGGACGCCAATGGTTTGCAGTCGATTACTCCCGCCAAGCAGCAAAAACTCTGGCAGGCAGCTCACCTATTTTTAGCGGACTATCCAGACTTAGCCACATTACCCTGTCGGTTTGACGTGGCGCTTGTATATCACCAGCGCTTCCAATCATCTCAATCTCGCCCAGTACCCACCCCGAAATGGGTCGCACCCTCGCCGCAGATTGGCTACACGCTCGTACTACAGGATTACATTCCCTCAGCGTTTGAACTGAGTGAGGGAAACGTCTGACATTACAGCGTATAAGTAAATCCATCGACGATGATGCCGGGAACCCTGATGCCGCCTAAGCTGCGGTTGCCGTAGGTGCCGACATCGGGGACGAATTCCTGGAAATCGGTCAGCGCCACGAGCTGATCGCCAAAACAGCGATAGAGGCTTTCGTCAAAGCGCAGATTTTCAATCGGGGCGACAATTTCGCCGTTTTCCACCCAGAAGCAGGCGTAGCGAGTCATGCCCGTAATCCGTCCGCTAGGCTGGTCGCTCCAGTTGAGATAGTGCAAATTCGACAGGTAAAGCCCAGTATCCAGCGTTTTGAGAATATCGTCAGCCACGAGTGAACCGGGACACACTTCAGGCGATCGCAAATATTCACCACTAGCTGAACCGTTAGCAGTTTTGCCGTATTCTTTGGCAGTGCGGGAGCTAATCAGCGTATTTTTGAGCTGGCCGTTTTCGATAATCGGCAGTTCTTTCGGGGCAACTTCCCCCAAATCGTTGAACCGAGGCACGGCACCATACTGAAAGTTTTCCCGCAGCGTAAACTGAGACGAGAGATGCTTTTCGCCCCGCTGGAGTGCGCCTAGAGCGCTGCCGCCCCGCTGCAGAGAGGCTTCACTAACAGCACCCCAAGAAAACATGGAAATCAGCTCAGCCAAAGCCTCTGGAGCGAGATAGGTGCGATATTGCCCCCGTGCGATCGCTTTTGGCGAATTAGCCATCAGTTGCTCAAGCTGATTTTTGGAAGTGTGAATTTTGTCGGCGTAGGTGTCGGTATGCCAATCGCTGCCAGCAAAGATGCCTTTGACAGCCTGATTGTCGGGCGTAAATAGGGAATAGTCGAGGGAAAATGTTTCCGTCGCGAACCAGTGGCGCTGTCCGGCAGAATCGGCATAGGCGCGCACAATCCATCCGCCAGCGTAAAGTCCCACAAAGTCTAAGTTTTCCACTAGGGACAGAACAGTTGAAACGACCTTGTCGGGTTCCAGGAGATGCCCAGTGTAAACATCGTGGCTTTGAGCATCTCCGGCTGGAATGACGAGGTAGGGATCTTCGGGCAGCTGGGCGACTTCGTCTCGCAAATCGGCCAGCGCCATCTGCACTATTGCACCGTCAGTTTCCGCATTGCCCGTGAACGGCACTTCACAGGACGCTGCTCGCTGATTATGTATCAGGGTCAGCTCGATGTTGCCGTCAATCACGGAACCCGTTTGGCGCACTTTGGCATGATTGAATCGGGTAAACTGGCTCTCTTCGGCAGATAGCGTGATGACTAAATGTTCGCTGGCTTGCACCTGTTCGAGGAGCTGGTGGACAAGCTGATTAAAGGCCGTTTCCAGATGATTCAACATGACCAAAGTTCAACACAAATAGGGGACAAAGGTTGCGAGATGCAGTTCTCCTTAGCCTATCTTATGTCTGTGTCACTTATCGGCCTGCGTAGTAGGTTTCAATCCAGCTCCGTAGCTCATTATCGGATTCGGCGTAGATGGCTCGGCCTGTGATCGGGTCATAGCCATACCACCAGTGCTGGCCTTGGGAATCCGTAAATTCGCTCACCTTCAAATCTGACCAATGCATCACGGTATTCATGACTTGGTTCCAAATTCTGCGGATAGGATGTGCAGGAACAGAACTGGCGGTTGCAGTGGAATTAACCAGTTGGCGCTCTTCTTGCCGAAGCTGAGCCATCAGTGCCGCATCGTGGCGGGCTTCTGCGGCCTGAAAACGACGGACTAGCAATCTTGCCATATTGGCTCGATGCCGAGCGGTTAAAGCAGACAAACGTTTGGGTGAAGCAGTAGTCATAACATTGACACCTAGAAAATAAAGTATTTGGAGAATTTTTAGATCTTAATTTTAAAATTATTTCTGTAAATCTAGCTACAGAATTGTCTTGTTTTCATGAAAATACATCGCTCGCAAGAAAAACGGATAGAGAATGGCGTTGTGCGGTTCTCTATCCGTTCTGATCAGTTTTTTAATATGAGCGCTTTTAAGCCTTAAGCTCGTCCTCGAACAAACTGGAGCGTAATTTCTGCCACGCGTTTGCCATAGGCTTCTGCCGTAGCAAGATCACCTGGAGACGGAGCACCCGGTGGATCAACCTGGAAGCTGGTTGCCATTGCGCCTGCAAACGAGCCGACGCGATTCATTACATCAGGACCAGGACCAGCCAAGCTATTCATTGAATCAGGATCAGATGCCGCTGGCATCATACCTGTACCGACGTAGATCATGCCGTGCTGCATGGCATTAATCATCAGGCCAACCAGCGTGTTGAGTTTGTCACCCGAAAAAGAGCTGGAGTTCGTAAAGGCTCCGGCAATTTTGTTACTCCAGGCTTGAGTGAACCATTTTTTAGCGGCGACCTCAATAAACTCCTTCATCTTGGCGGAAATGTTGCCCATGTACGTTGGACAACCAAAGATCATGGCATCGGCACTATCAAGATCGTCCAAACGCGCGATCGCATCTTCGGTAGTGATCAGTTCTGCGTCAATTCCGTCTACACCCGCAGCACCTTTATAAACGGCCTCGGCCTGCTGCTTGGTATGACCGTAACCACTGTGATAAATGACAAAGAGCTTGTTCATGATGGTTGTTGCAAGACCTGTGTGATTGAGAAATTACATGCGTAGCGTCAGCACAATAGCAATTCCGAGAATGGGCTGGAAGTCGTATGGAGCACAGTTTTCAGAAAGCAAACTTCAACCTCAAACCAAGCCATCTGCTGTATCGATCATGAATTAACTTCTCAAGAAAGACAATACGCCATATCAAATACACACTGTCCCTATTTAGATGACAATAAGTGTGACTATTTTCGCGATCGCAATATTTGCGCTTGCAACAAAGTGAAAGTGGTAGAAGTAGATGGATTGGCTGGTGGTGGTGAGAAGTTCATGCTTCTCGCTTACGGTAATAAGCTGGCGATTAATCTGGAAATGGATGGTGTGGGCAAGTCTGCACCTGCGATCGCAAGTTCATCGCCAGTTCAGAAGGCTACTGGTCGAAAAGCTCTAGAGAACGGGAAGCTATGGAGAAATAGGGCATGTTGGGAACGAGGTGGGAACGGGTTGAATATACGACACACTGTCGCTGGATGGAGCGGGCGATGGAGTTGGCGGCGGCAGCAGGTGCGGCGGGGGATGTGCCAGTTGGGGCGGTGATTGTCGATGAGCAGGGGCAGTTAGTTGCGGAGGCGGAGAATCGCAAGGAGCGCGATCTCGATCCGACGGGTCATGCAGAAATCTTAGCGCTGCGGCAGGCCGGCCAAATACTTAACAACTGGCACCTCAATACCTGCACGCTGTATGTAACGCTGGAACCCTGCCCGATGTGTGCGGGGGCCATTGTGCAAGCGCGGGTGGGACTGCTGGTTTACGGAGTGGATGATCCTAAAACGGGTGCTGTGCGTACAGCTATAAATATTCCCGATAGTGCCTGTTCCAATCATCGGCTGACGGTGCTGGGTGGAATTCAAGCAGAACGTTGTCGGGAGCAGCTTCAGAAGTGGTTTCAGCGGCGGCGGGAGGTAAGGAGTGAGAAAGCGAGGAGTAAGGGAAGAAAGTAAAAGCGTGGGAGAGTAGGAGCGTAGGAGTGTGGCTTGGGGTTAAGTGTGGGATGGAGAGTGGGAGTGAAGTTTTGGGTTAAAGAAATTTGAGTAGTTTCTATCGGGAGTTGGACGGAAAATTCGGCCAAAATCAGTCGATTGAACGTGACACCAGGGAAAGTGTCTAAGAGAGGATCAAGAAGTGTGGCATCACCCTTTAGGGTTTAGGAAGGTTAATCGAGCAGCATCAAATGCGTTAGCTTCGTTAATCTCATCAGTTGTTTACCTATCCAGCCTATTGGAGCGCCAGGTCGAAGTTTATTTGATTGAAAATCCATTTTGCTAAGGGATTCGATGTCAGTATCAGTTTCGATCGGGCTGCTTGGGGGTGCAATCCATTGCAACCTTGTATCCTGAACCGCGATAGATCCTTACATGGCTTCAAATCATCCAGCTCAATCGTCATCTCAATCATCCAATCAACCATCCGGCGCGATCGCAACGTCTGCATCTTGTCAGCCAACAACCTCTCGATTTTCGCCGTGGCTGACTCCGACAGCCTACTGGTTGGGAAACAAGATTGTTTTCCCGGCCTATTTTGGCGACATTCGGGTGACAGGGCAGCACTATTTGCCGCGTCACGGCCCAGTGATTCTGGCTCCGCTGCATAAGTCCCGCTGGGATGCCCTGATGGTTCCCTATGCGGCGGGTCGAGCGGTGACGGGGCGCGATTTGCACTTTATGGTGACCGCCAATGAAGTTAAAGGACTACAGGGCTGGTTTATCCGCCGTCTGGGAGGATTTCCCATTGACCCGAACCGACCGGGAATCAGCAGTTTGCGTCACGGGATCGAACTGCTGGGCCAGGGTGAAATGATGGTAATTTTTCCGGAAGGCGGTATCTTCCGCGATCGCGAAGTTCACCCGTTAAAGCCAGGATTAGCGCGTCTAGCCCTCCAGGCTCAGTCTATCCAGACGGATCAGGACGTGCGGATTGTTCCCATTTCGATTGCTTACGATCCGCTAAATCCGCGCTGGGGCTGTGATGTCGAGGTCAATATTGGCAAACCGCTGAACGTGCGGCACTACCAAACCGCTCCAACCAAGCAGGCCGCGCAGCAGTTGACTACCGACCTCAATCGCTCATTGTCCTATCTGCTGACGGGGGAACGCCAAATTGAGGTAGCAGACGACTCGCGGCGCGAATTGTTGCTCACGTCTTCTGGACATCGTTAGGAACTCACCCGAGACCCAAAAAAGAGCCACCCCGTGCGGGGTGGCTCTTTTTTGTCTGGCCGTAATTCAGCTTGTGCCAGCGTGGGAGGCGTGACGCGTTAAGCAGATGAAACCAACTGCGATCGCAACTGCTGATCCAACGAAAAAGACGGCGATGCCGTAATACTTCCAAACTGGGCCAAGCAGCAGCGGCGACAAAAACTGTCCCAGCGACGATGCACCTGTGCCAATTGCTAGCACGCCAGCCCGCTGACCTTCGGGCGCAAATTTGGCCAAAATGTCGTACAGATTGGGCATCACGACGCCGAAGCCCAAACCAAAGCCCAGAGCCGCAAGCAAAATTGTCCCTGGTTGATCCAGATAGGGCACGGTGGCTAGTGCCATCGCCATGCCTAAAAAGCCCACCATAATGGCCCCATTGATCCCCAATCGTCTGGCAATGCGGCTGGCTCCCACTGCCGAGATCACCGATGCACCAATTGCTCGTGAAGCCAGAATTGCCCCGTTCAGGAGCGTACTCGCATCAATGGTCTGCTTGTAGTAGAGCGGTGCGTAGACAATCACGATGTAGAAAACAGCAGAGGCCATCGCTAGGGCTAGAAAAGCGAGCAGCACACCGGGTTTGACCAGTACGCGCAGCAGTTCGTCTTTGTGGCCGAGATCAACTGTAGACGCGGATTGAGTGACGGGTTTGCGTAGAACAAATATCGCCAGCACCATGATTGGAATCGCCATCACGTATAGCCCAAAGGCATAGCGCCAGTTGTATGATCCCAGCCAGCCTCCCAGCAGCGGGAAGAAGATGCTGGAGGATGCTAGAGCGCTAGTGGCGTAACCCATCGCCCGCGATCGCGCATCTCCGTCAAACATACTGGCCAGGAAGCCAATTCCCCCAGCGGCGATTCCCCCAGCCGCCGCTCCGACCAAGGCACGGCTCACCATCATAAACGCAAAGCTCTGGGCAAACGCGCCCATAATGCCAAAGATGCTGTAGAGCAGCAGCGACGGGATCAGGACTTTGAATTTGCCAATCCGGTCGGCCAGGATACCGCAGATGGGACTGGCTAGGGCAATTGTCAGCGTGTGCATGCCCACCATGACGCCCGCCCACTGGGGATCAATATTGAACTGTTCCACCACCTCCGGAAAAACGGGGGCCACAACGCCACCCACCACGCTGGTGAGCGCACCTGCCGACATGAGTACGAGCAACAGTGGCAAATTGCGACGGGTAAACACCCTGGAAGATTTAGACGAATCGGCAGATGACATAAATATTGTGGTTAAGTACGACGGAAACAGGCAGAACGCTTTATGGCAGATAGACTCCTATCTTGCACCAAAACCTAGCAGGAGACTATTGTCATCGTGCGGTGACAGCAAATTAGGCAGCAACAAAAGACGGTTGGGGTTGTTGTACCAAATTTCGGGACACCAAATTTCATCCAGAGTTGTGCCAACTGGATGAGCTGTCATTGAGCCAATCCACACCGAACCCCAAATCAGGTATGTGTAGAGTCAGGTCTGCTCCAGCTCATTTGAATCTGTGATGACTCAAATAGTTCCAATGATCTTCTCCCCCACCTGAAGCCGTTAGGTTGAGCTGGATTAACGAGTATCGTAGTATCACCTTTTGATCAGGCATCATTCATGGATATCGAAACAACTCTCAAAAGCCAAATTGTGCAGAATCGCGTGCGGGAAGTAGGGATCAATCCCAACCACTGGTATCCCGTGGAGTGGGCCAATCAGCTTAAGCCCGGTAACGTCATGCCCGTCAAGATCTGGCAGCGTGCGATCGCAGTTTATCGCGACGACCAGGGCCAGCTTCATGCCCTCGAAGATGCCTGTCCCCATCGTGGCGTGGCGCTGAGCGAAGGCAAAGTCCAGGGTCAGCACTTAGCCTGTGCCTATCACGGCTGGCAGTTCAGTGGCGAAACGGGCGACTGTGTGCACATCCCCTATCTGCCCCAAGGCCAAAAGCTGCCCTGCGCCCAGACCCACAGCTTTCCGATCCAGGAAAAATACGGCCTGATTTGGATTTTTCCTGGCGATCCAGAATTGGCTAATGTGCGATCGCTACCCGATATTAAAGAATTCGATCAACCGGGCTGGCTGATGATTCCGATTACGGGTCAGTTCAATGCCCACTTCTCCATCTGCAACGAAAACACGATGGATGTCTTCCACGGCTTTCTTCACGAAGAGCTACAGGGCTGGTTTGATCCTGTTCTCATCGACCTGAGCGCCACTGACTCCTCCGTCACAGCCAAGTACAACGTGTCCTACAAAGGCCAAATGGCCAAGTTCCTGGGCCTGGCTGAAAGTGCTGACGAAGTGACCACACTGCCCATCACCATTGACTATCAGTATCCCCACTACCAAAGCACGCTCCAGGGCGTGTCGTCCCTCTATCTGCATCGGCTCCCGGTAGATGAAACCCACAGTCGATCCTTTGCGTTCTTCTTTTTCCGAGTGCGCCTACCTCAGTGGATGATTAACTCAATGGCTCCCGTTCTCAGTCCGGTGCTGCGGCGCTTTGTGCTGGAGCGCTTCCTGGCTCAAGACGTTGGCATGATTGAAAGTGAGCAGCAAACGTACCTGCAAAATCCCCAGCGGCGCTATGTTGAGATCAACCCCGCCATCATCGCTATTCAGCGGGTGACGGTGCGCCAGTATGATGCCTTTCTCCAGCAGCCCGATCAGTCCGAAGTGCGATCGCATTCTGCCCAGATCATTGAAGAGGACACACCCTCTAGCGCAACGAATCACCTATCCTCAACGGCAACAGAGAGCCGCGAGATGAACGTGTAGCTAAACGAGTTGAACGTATATGTGCCAAGACAAGACAACTGATTAACTCTCAAATTTGAGATCTGTGTCATCTCACATCTTGCACTAAAACCAGAAGAGGCTATTGTGCTGCCGCGATGCGGCAGCACAATAGCCTCTTCTGGTTCTTGATTTGTCAGGGCAAAGTGAAGTCATCCAAAATCGCGGTTTGTTCGTACTTAAAACAGACCGTCGCTATCCAATGGAATCTTCGGTCATGATGCTCAAAAATTAAATCATGAATAATCTTGGCACAATCTCGTTCCTCAGCACGATTCTGCTTGGGCTGTTTGCCTCCTCGGCCCAAGCTGCCAGCTTTCAAGTCGATTTAGATGAGTTGAATGATTCTGGCGTGACCGGAACAGTCATGCTTGATCTGTCTGATGACATGGAATCGCTCACGGTAACGCTGGATGCAATGGGCTTTGAACCAAATGTTGATCACGTGGGGCACATCCACGGAGCTTTCGACATAATGGGAGCAGTCGTTGACTCTCAGACTCCAACCCTAGCTCAAGATACCGACGAAGACGGCTTTATTGAATTGAGTGAAGGTGCCCCTGTCTATGGCCCAATCGTGCTGCCTATTGAAACGGTTAATACTCCAGACGGCAGCGCCAGCTACACCATGACCTACGATCTAACCGATAGCAGCATTTTTGGTAGCAACGTGCTTACATCCGACGATATGGATACCTTCACGGCATCCGACCTGTTTCCTCTGGACTTTCGCGAGATTGTTTATCACGGTTTGACGGTTGAGCCAGGAGTCGGTGCTGGAACGCCAGGTGAGGTTGATGGCACAGGTGGATATCTCGCCGTTTTGCCTGCCGCCGCTGGCGAAATTGTCGCTATCGATGAAGATATGGCTTCTACGCCTGAACCTGCGGCAACAGCAGCACTTGCGATCGCGGGTGTAGGTAGTGTTTTCGGTCTACGTCGCCGCCAGCGCAATGCATAATTGAACGGCATAACTAACTCAGTTCTTCATTTCAGTTATGTCGTCTTTTTTTCAATCAGGGTCAGCATCTAGTCCCATTGGTTAGGACAAACTCCAATGTGAGATGACTCACATCTTGCACAAAAACCAGCGAGGCACTGCGTCTTATCAAGATAGAGCAGTGCCTCTTTTTTAGTTTTGGATTCTGGTAATGGCGCTAGGAGCAGTACTCTGACAGCCAAATTTTATTGATTTGCCTCTTTTCGAGCGCGACAAAAATTCGATAAGATTAGAGACTTATTGAACATAGCAACGCTAATAGTTGGCGACAGCTGAAATTCAGTTGATATTCGGCTGTTTTCCATTAGCGTATTTGAGAACTTTGAGACGTAGCTCCCAGCAACCGGGGCACAGAAGGCAGCCACATGAAACACACCCTCTCCGTATTAGTTGAAGACGAAGCAGGCGTTCTAACGCGCATCGCTGGGCTGTTTGCTCGGCGGGGTTTCAATATTGAAAGTCTAGCCGTTGGCCCCGCCGAGCAGATGGGCATTTCTCGGATCACGATGGTGGTGCCCGGTGACGATAGCGCGATCGAACAGCTAACCAAGCAGCTTTATAAGCTGATTAATGTGATCAAGGTGCAGGACATCACGGAAACCCCCTGCGTGGAACGTGAGCTGATGCTGCTGAAGGTGAGCGCTAATAGCAACACGCGATCGGAGATTGTCGAGCTGGCCCAAATCTTCCGGGCACGCGTAGTAGACGTAGCCGAAGATTCGCTCACAATTGAGGTGGTTGGCGATCCCGGCAAAATGGTGGCGATTGTCCAGGTGCTTAATCGCTTCGGTCTGAAGGAAGTTGCTCGGACAGGCAAGATTGCGCTGACTCGCGAGTCCGGTGTCAACACGGAATACCTCAAGTCGCTAGAAGCCAAACTGTAAAAACTGCTGGGTTTAAGTCATGAGTTCAAGATGTGAGGGCATTGCTCCTAGATCTTGAACTCGTTGCTATATTTGCTCCTACTCAACACTCAATTCTCAGCACTCACTTCACCTAATCCACTTCACCCAATCGTCATTCATCCTCAAGACAGATTGACGCTCGAATTAGCTCCTCCTCAAGATAGAATCGCTGTTGCGAGTGTCCTAATCAGACTGGCAGACCGCTAACATGAAGTCAGTTTGACTTTTTTTACCCAATTTGAACACAATAGAAGAGAAACAGATCCCCTCAGGGGGGATAGTGTGAATTGGGTCTATTCTGCCTCAGAAGTAACTTGCAAAGTGCTTCTAGTCCTAGAATTGAGTTCAGTTGTAGAAATAGAAATTTTGCCATTATGTTGAAGAGATTCGCGTCTACAGTTAAAGCCCTGTTCCCAGCAGCAGAGGTTCATGCTCACTGTGATGGGCCTTGTGGTGTATATGACCCTGCTTCTGCTCGGATTGCGGCTGAGGCTGTTGTCTCCATGACCAAGAAGCTGCTTGATATGGGCACGCCCGACACCGTTGAGAAGGCCAACACCTTCTCTCGTTACGTTGCCATCAAGGAAGAGCAGGCTCAAATCGCTAAAGAGGAACTACTAATCCTCTGGACTGATTACTTCAAGCCTGTTCATCTCGATAAGTATCCTGATCTGCACGACACCTTCTGGAAGGCAGCTAAGCTCTGCTCCGCTTGTAAGGTTGAAGTCAGCGCTCAGCATGCCGATGAACTGATGGAAGCTATCCACAAGATCCACGACATGTTCTGGGCAACCAAAGAAAAAGATGTGAACTGGTACAAAGCTAGCTAGTCACAGCAAGTTGTATAAAAGCTAAAAGCGGGCATTTTGTCGCCATTTGGCGACAAAATGCCCGCTTTTAGCTTATGAATGCGTGAGAAGAATAAAATGCATCAGCCATTGCGGGATAGTGGAACCATTGATTTAATACTGTGGCTTTTGCGGCGGCGGCGGCGGTTTCGCGTGACGGGAGAATCGATGCTGCCGACCTTGCAACCGGGGGATGAAGTTCTGGTCAATCCCTATGCTTATCAACAGCAACTGCCAAACCCCGGTGAATTAGTGATTGCTCAACATCCACTCAAACCTGAATTGCGGCTGATTAAACGCTTGGTCACGGTACGAGCAAATGGCGATTGCTTGCTGATGGGCGATAATCCTGCCGAAAGTACCGATAGCCGATCATTTGGAGCAGTGCCGCATCAGCTAATCCTGGGTCAGGTGGTCTGTCGATTTCCCTAACAATTAAAGTTTATATGGCTGCAATCGCTTCTGCGCTTGACTGAGGCTGATTTCAGCTAGTAATGCGAGTAGCGCGACGGGAATTGCGCCAACTAGCAAAATACTCGTGTCGTAAGTAGCAAATCCCAACACGATGAATTGACCCAAGCCGCCGCTGCCAATAAAAGCAGCCAGCGTAGCGCTGGCAATCACCTCTACCGTAGCTGTTTTAATTCCCGCGATGATTACAGGCAGGGCCAGTGGAATTTCAACTTGACGCAGTTGCTGACTAGCAGCCATGCCCATGCCCTGAGCTGCTTCCAAAACCGCAGGTTCAATACTGCGAAACGCCACGTCTGTACTCACCAAAATGGGCGGTAGGGCTAGAAGCGTAAGCGCGATCGCAGCCGATTGGAAACTCAGACCGAAATAGGGAATCGCTAAAAACAAAATCGCCAAACTGGGAATGACGCGCAGCGCATTGAACGTATTGATCAGCACCGTCGAGGCTAATTGAGATCGCGCACTCCACAGTCCCGCTGGCAGGCCAATCAAAAGTGAGATCGCTAACGGCACTGCAACTAACAGCAGGTGCTCACCCAGGGCGGCCCAGACCTGATCAGCATGATCAGCCGCGTAGCGATAAGCCTGAATGAGGACATCCATTCGTATTTACCCGATTGGTTAGTGGTGCGCTTGTTGTTTAGGTTAGAACATTTGGAGGAGGATTAGGAGTAAGGGAGAGGGAGTAAAGGAGTAAGGGAGAGGGGAAGCAGGGGAGCCAGGGAGATGTTTGGAACTCTGTGTTTTGAAGATTGAGGCAACTTTAGGAGACGTGGCGGTAGATTTTGGATTTTGGGAGCATAATAATTTTGATTTACGTCATTAGGATTTAGCGATTTAAAGTCTGAAATTGGAAATCGATAGCAGTAACTGCATCGGTTAGGACGTTGAGAAATTCTGAAAACGTCTCACGCTGGAACATCGAACTTTATCAACATCTCACCCAACTTGGCGACAACTATTCGATTTCCATGACAGATAACGGACATTGAAGTTAACCTTCTGCTCAAGTTGGCATCTCGACTTACGTTTAGGGAAGTTTAAACCCAAAGCCCTTTCTTTACGGAACCTTATGCACCAAACGCAGACCTTTCACTGTCCAGACTGTGTGCTGAATGTGCCCTACGGAGAATCTCAGCCGCAGAAAATCCGACGACTGCAGTTAGCTTTTGGGCTGCTGCTGCTGTTTGCTGCGGGTGAGTGCTGGGCGGGGTGGCTGAGCCATAGCCTAGCGCTTCAGGCGGAAGCGGGACACATGGTGGCGGACTGTGGCGCGATCGCACTGGCGTTGTTTGCGGCTTGGTTAGCCCAGCGTTCCCATCAGCGGCTAATCGGCGGCTACCGAATCGAGGTGCTGGCGGCACTGGTGAACGGCATCGGTTTGCTGGTAGTGGGCGGACTGATTGGTTGGGAAGCGATTGAGCAGTTTCAAGCTCCGCCCAGTGAGATTTTGAGTGCTCCCATGCTAATCACGGCCAGCGTTGGCCTGGTGATTAACACCCTCAACGCCCTGCTGCTGCACCAGCATAGCCATGCTGATCTCAATCTGCGCGGCGCGTTTCTGCACATGGTGGCCGATATTATCAGCTCGATTGGCGTAATTATTGCCGCGATCGCAGTTTGGCAGTTCCACTGGGTCTGGATGGATAGCGCCATAAGTTTTGTCGTAGCAGGGCTAATCCTGGTAGGCGCTGCGCCGCTGATTCGTCAAAGCTTGGGGGCGCTACTGGCTCAGTCACCATTGGGGGTCACGCCGGATGCGATCGCAACTCAAATTCAGCAAATTGACGGCATCAATCAGGTGCTTTATCTCCAGTTTCGGTCGAGCCAAGCAGCCTCTACATCTATATCAGATACGAATATAGATACGAAACCCGCAGATACGACATCTACAGGCACATATTCCGCTGTCCATCTCATCCTGGATGCTACCGTTCCCTCCGGTCAGTCGCGCGAACACCTGATTCACACGGTACACACCTTGCTTCAGGCTGAGTTTGGCATTGAAACCGTCACGATTCAATTTGCTCAGCCACAGACGCTCTTACCAATGTTGACCACAACGAAACTAACGGATCTCATTCAGCTCAATTAACGCGAGTAGGGGCGAATGGCCATCCGACCTTACCAGATTTTCAAATCCCCAAAATTATTTGAAGTCCCTTCGCCCCTTGTGGGCCAAGGAATTTAGGGATGAGGGGAAAACGATTATCCGTCAACCAGGAGCATCAAGACCAATCAATCGCAAACTGGAGCTGTAGCGGACTCAAACCCAGGGTGGTGGGTTCAACCAAATTCACTTCGTAAATCGCCATCAGGTCGCGCAGTTGAGGATTACCGCGATTTTTGCCCGTAACCCCTTTTGCGATCGCAATGCCACAGCGGCCCTTAAGCTTTTTACATACGGCTTCCCACTGCTGCCGTTGTTTCCGGTAGCGAGGATTATCGCGCAGATACTCCGCCATCAGATGAAACAGACCATCCTGAGTTTGCACCAGCGCCAGATCATACTCTTCGGCATTAAACGGATCTTCTCCCAAGTTGAAGCAGAAGTGCCGCACTCCGCCTGCGGATTGAATCCTGCTCATCATGTCGCTGCCCTTGGGCTGTGAAGTATGGATCATGATGACGGGTAAGCCCTTGCCCGTTTCGGAAACGGATGGCTTGAGCGGGTTGTAAACCAGACGGCGCGCCTCTTTAGCATATTCAACCCATTCCCAAGACAAAACGCTGAACTGGATGATGGACTTCTCCGGCACCAAATCATCTTGCAATACGGGGGCCGGTGGCTGCATCTCATCCAGCGACATCGGCAATGACAGCGACATCGGGCTGTCATCGGCCATTTGAATCAGCTCCTCTGCAATCTCAGGTAGCGTCTGTACCTTAATGGAGATGGTTTTCGGAGATGCGCCTGGTTCCGGATTCGGAATTCGATAGCGTTCCTTCAAATCTGGTAAGTCATCCTGACTCAGGTCATCGGCATAGCGCCGCACAAACCGCTGAAAGGCCGTCAGAATTGCGATGCAGGCAAAGGCTTCTTCCTGGACTAGCTGAGTTCTCAAACCTTCTAGCGGATGAATCACGCCGTAGGAGGGTTCGCGTTCTGTATCCGAGACAAATGCTTCAATCCAGTTCTGGATATTCAAATCCTGCGGCAACGCTAAATCCGGCGTGTCTGATTCATCCTCTAGCGGATCAAAGGTCAAGAAGATGCAGTCTTGCTCTAGAAACGCCTGCTGCATTTGGTTAGACGACTGATCAGTACGTAAAACCCGCTGCCGGAACTGCTTCAGCGACTCCAGTGAGCGGTACATCAACACACCAAACTCCATGCCCATCATGCCCAGAACGGAGAGGTAAACCGTGTCAATATCCCAGCGATTCAGCTCAACCGCGATAATCTGCTGTTCATCCAGGATCGTCCAAGGCGCAATATCCCACAGCGCATCGGCCTGCTGACGTAGCGCATCAACACAATCCTCCGGTAAAGGCGGTAGGTGGCTGTCTTCAATCTGCTGCTGTAAGCCCTGAAAGACCTCGTCGATGAGCGGCAGTTCCGGCACGTACTCAATCACGATGTCGAGATTCTGTAAGGCACCGCGCAGGAAAAACTGAATTTCGCGATCGCGCACCACAATTTTGCCCGGACGAGACGGCGGCACTGAGCCGTGGGGATGCTCCATCGCCTGCAACAGCGTCCGCACCACGGCTTCATGGCCCGTATCTGACGGCACAACATCCACACCGCGCACAAATCCCTCACTACCATCTACCCAAAGAATGCAGTCCCCTTTCATATCTGCACTCGGTTCCAGCCCCAGTGACGGAGCTAAGTGCTGAGTGAGTAGGCGACGGTCGCCCTCCCAAACTGACTGGGTCTTGGGGAGCTGCTGTAGGCGACGACAGGATATCGGACTAAGAATGGTCATAGAGAGGCCAGCGGACTAGGTAACCAATGAACACAGTAGCAAATAGCTTAAATGACTCACCGAAATGATTCAGTACAGCAGAATGAATCTAGGAAATCTATGGATCAGGTAGATCAGGTAAGAATCAGGTCAACGGGTGTGTCATGTTAATGCGTTTGGGGGCATTGCTAAGGGCACTGCTGCAATCTTATGTTTCATCTTAAGCATAGAAGCCGAGATCGAAAGCGGTTCTTATTAAGTCAGGGGGTTAGAGTTTATGAAACGTCACATTTAGATCCTTTCAGTTCAATCATTACAGACAGATTCAGTATGAGTTGAATAGATTCGATAGAATGGTGACAGATCACAGGCTATTCTCGTTTACTGGTTAGATTAGCTGACCATTTTGTTGCAGAAGGAGTCCAGCAGACTAATGACACAAACCACTCAGCAAACGGCCCAACAGGGCATTCAGATGACGGACGCGGCGCTGAAGCATGTTCTGGCTCTGAAGGAAAAGCAGGGTAACGATCAGCTTTGTTTGCGGGTTGGTGTCCGCCAAGGCGGTTGCTCTGGTATGTCCTACATGATGGATTTTGAGGACATTAGCAATGCCCGTGATGATGATGAAGTTTACGATTATGAAGGCTTCAAGGTGATCTGCGATCGCAAAAGCCTGCTCTACCTCTACGGCCTGGTTTTGGACTACAGCGACGCCCTAATCGGCGGTGGCTTCCAGTTCACCAACCCCAACGCCAACCAAACCTGCGGCTGCGGCAAGTCCTTCGGCGCTTAACGCCAAATCTTGGTAGGGGCGAATGGCCATTCGCCCTGAACCCATTAACATTACGTAAGGGCGAATGGCATTCGCCCCTACAGGTGTTTATTTTTGGCCTCAGATAATTCCGTCTAGGTCGATGCCAAAATCGGTTTCAGACTGTTGCTGCTGATTCATTAACATCAGCAAAATGTGGTTTAGGTAGCCATCAACGCCGCGCAGTTTCTCTTCTAAAATTTGCAGCCCACCGTTGGCATATTCCTGAAACAGATTGGCCCGCAACTGCTCATGGTCTTCGTCGTGCATCAGGACTTTGGCATCTTGCTCATGAGCCACGGCAATCAGATCAATAATTTGAGCATTCTTGAACTGATTTAACGGAATCGGATCCGGTTCTTTTCGGGATGTCTCGCCCAGCGGCAGACGCCGTTGATAATGAAACCCCACGACCGCCGCGAACGTAATCGCCTCAGCGTAGGTCTGAAAAACCTCCGTGCGCAGCCGTCTGACTAACTCAGCTTTTTCCGTGGCAACTTTAATTCGAATTGCAGCCATTATCCTATTGCACACCCAAGAACTTATGCGTTTGCAGACTGACGCGCCACTGTGGATGCTTGAGAACGTAGTTAAACACAATGTCTTGGCTGTTGAGCGACTGCCATTCCGGTTGCAGCAGCTTGACAGCGGTATCGGGAACCTGAGCTGCCTGCTGTTCTGCCCACTCCAGATCTGATTCGTCGGCAATCACCACTTTCAGTTCATTGGCATGGACGTAGATGCTGGGATGGGGAGCCTTAGATCGCTTAGGCGAAAACGTCACCCAGTCAAACGTGCCGCTGAAGGGATGAGCGCCGGAGGTTTCCAGATGCACTTGGAGGTTAGCTGCCTTAAGCTGCCGAGTCAGTTCCGTTAAATCGTGCATCAGCGGTTCTCCGCCCGTGATGACGACAATTTGGGGATTGGCGGCACGGGCAGCGGTGACCAGAGCGGCGATCTCCTGACGGGGATGGCGCTTGGGATTCCAGGAGTGTTTGGTGTCGCACCAGGGACAGCCGACATCACAGCCCGCCAGTCGGATAAAAAAGGCATTGGTGCCAGCCCAAAAGCCCTCGCCTTGAATCGAATGAAAGGTTTCGACAATCGGCAGATCCGTTGCGCTCACCTGACTGACGGGTCGATGAATTGTGTTTGGATTCGTCATTTCAGCGTTAGTCATCTTCGTATTCCACCCAAGAGTTCGGCGTTTCGGAGACGCAAACCTTCAGCTTCACGCCTTCTGGGACTTCTTTCTTGGTGCGATCGTAAATGTATTGAGCAATCATTTCCGCCGTGGTTTCATAGCCCTCCGGCAGCACTTCATTCAGCACGCAGTGATCAAGTCCGCCCTTGAGCATATCCCGCTTGGCCCAGCGCAGCGTCCGAAAATCGCAGACCATCACCTCATGGGGACAGTATGCCGACGAATGCAGCCGATGCGATTCGGCTTCGATGCGGACTCGGTAGGTGTGACCGTGCATCCGCCCACAAGGCCCGTCATAATCGCGAATTGAATGGGCGGCATCAAACGTAAATTCAGTTGAGAGTTTCCACTTTGGCATAAAGTCCAGCCTATCCTATTCCCGATCAACCCTTAATACTTCTGTCCAGGTATGCTCATTGGCGCTTGGCTTCACCAGCGGATAGGTGCGCCCGTGCAGGTGAATATCATCCAGTTCGGTATCAGGTTTAGCCGTATGGTAGACCAGCACATATTCGGCTGCGATCGCACTATCCATTTCAGATTCCACTTCACCGCGCCACTGGGTTTTGCTGACCAGGACGATCAGCTGATCGGCCAGTTGGGTGATTGCCTGGGCAATATTGCGCCGATTCAGTTCGTCCAAGCTACCAAAGGGCGAATCCATCACCACTGGGAAGCCGCCGCTGTCTAATCCTAGCGCTGAATGCTTCTGACTCCAGTAGCGCACCCGCTCAATCACGCTGCCGATAAAGGCTAAGCTGAGGATTTGATTTTGTCCAGTAGAAGCGGCAACGGGCACTCCTTCCGCCTGCGCCGGATCGATCAGCATTAGCTCATAATCCTCCGTCAGCTTCGGCAGGTAGGAGGTAAACGAAATTGATCGCCAAATTTCCCGCACTTTCTCCTCTAGCTTGGCCCGAAAGGCTAAATCCACCCGCCGCGTCACTTCTTCCAGCCGCTCCACTGCATCTTGGGCGGCGGCAATCTGGCGCTTGACCCGAGCCTGCTCCTTATCTTTGGCCTTATGCTCTTTAATTTGCTTATTCGCCGCCAGAATATCGCCATCGAGTCGCTGAATCGCTTCATCTACGCGGCTGTCTTCCCGATGCAGATCAATAATCCGCAGTTCAATATTTTCCAGCCGCTGCTCCATGCCCTGGACGTTGACATCTTCATTGCCCTTGAGCTGCTCTCGAATCGCCGCCAGCTTATCCTCGGTTGCGCCGATCTGCCGCCGCAGGTTGTCGATACTGGCCTGCTCCTGCTCAATCTCGGCCCAAAACTCCGGCACCTGCCGCTCCCAGGTTCTCACGTCACCATTGAGTGCCAGCACCGATTCTTCCACATCTTGTAGTCCGGCTCGATTCAGCCAGGTTTCCACCTGATGGCGATGCTCACTCTCCGGCGTCAGATCCGCACCGCAGATACAGCGCTGATCATCCAGCAAATCCTGAACAAACTGCTGCTTAATCCCAGCGGGCAGTTCCCCCCGCTGGCGCAGGTCGTTGGCCAGGTTGCGAAACTGCGCGATCGCACTATCCAAAAACACCACATAGCCCCGCGCCGAAATTGTCCGCCGCAGCCGATCTTCACTGCGCTCTAGCTGCCGGGTCAGCTCATTCTGCTGGCGGTCGAGGTCATCCCGTCGCCCCTGAATTTCACCCACGCTGGCTAGATCGCGCAACTGGGCACTGATGCGCTCCTTCAGTTCCTGCTGATTGTCCAGTTCAACCGCAATTTCCTCTTTGCGCTTCACCTGCTGATCGCGCTGCTCCTCCAGCAGGGCCTTATCGGACAGTAACCGCTGCGTTTCCGAATCGCCAATATCCCGCAGCTCCCGCTCCAGCGCCCGCCGCGCATCGTCCAAATGCCGCACCGAGCGCTCCAGCACCTCCACACTGAGCAGCGTTTTGATTGCCCGCGCCATGTCGGCCTTGTTTTCCGACTTGACGATCCGCTCAATCCGCTCACCGTCAAAGAAAAAGTAGCGATGCAAACTCTGCGGCAGCACCAGCCCAATCGCCGCCTCCACCTCATCTTCCGGCTGAGGCTTGCCGTTGATTGTCAGCTGTAGCGCACTTTCCGTCTCGGAAACTTCCACATCCGCAGGTTTGGTTTTGGTCGATTTGGGCTTAACCTGCGATCGCAGTCTCTTGGCCTGATACAGCTTGCCATTATGCTCAAACGCCACTTCCACCCAGCAGTCTACCGACTTGCCCGCCGCAGCCTCCGCCACAGCACGACTGTTCACCATTGGCCCCGGCGCAAAAGCGGCACTGGTTTCGCCATAGAGCACCCAGGTAAACGCATTCAGCAGCGTCGTTTTGCCTGCCCCATTGTTACCGTGAATCACCGTCGTGCGGCGCTCCCCCTGATAGGCCAGCTTCAGTTCCACCTCTCCCCAAAACTGCCGAAAATTAAAGAGCTTGAGCGACATCAGCTTCATCGAACCGTTTCCTTAATAATCCGCAGCACGTCGGCCTTGATGCGCGGTCGATCAATCGCCAGATGCGCCTTCTCAAGCTGAATCACATCCCGAATGATTTTCTCAACCTTCGGTGGCGCAGTTTTGATCGGTTCTTCGATTTCGCTTTGGGGATTCTTGGCAGACATGGAGTGAGGAGTGGTAGATGAGCAGTTTCAGTTGAGCAAAGCATGAAACCCAGCACCAGCATAGGTTCCATTATTGTTAGCTTATCCTACACACTCTAATTCAGTTTTACTAGCGCGATCGCACTTCCCCAAACTAAGACCGCGATCGCACCCACTCATCAACACAAAACCGATCACCTTCAACTTACCTTCGACGAGGTCCAGGACGGTCGTTCGTCCTGGTCGAAGGGGTCTGGGGGCAATCGAAATGCCCCCAGTAGCCAGGTTTTACAACCCCTCAACTATCATCAAACGCATCCCATTACGGCATCGTCCGCTTACGACTCATCACGCTGATGTATTCCCCACTGCGACCCGTGGGCAGCGGCTTACTCCAGGCAATGCGATCGCAATAGCCCAGCGCATCCAAACGATGAATGGCATCGGTCAGGGCAGCATAGTCGCCCAGCAGAATGTGGCGAACGGTTTCCTGATTGAAGGTTGGCAAGCTAAAACTAGGAGAGACAGTGGCCTCTCCGCTGGGTGATTGAAACATACGGGTGTCTCCGTTTTCGACTAAAGGAAAACGGGGAACTATCCAGATCCCTATTTGTAGCGGTAAAGGCAAGATAGCAGGACTAAAATGATCCCAGTCATCTCGACTTACCCGGTTTAAGTTGGGATGATCAGGAGATTTGGGAGGTGGCCGCCTTCCAGATCTCCGCCTAGAATCATTCCCCGCAAAAATTAAGGTATCAAGAAGCGGCTAGGCAGTTCAACCGTATTTATCTGTTTGTAAGGATTAGGTTTGGAACTGCTGACGTGAAGTGCGATCGCACTTTCCCATTCCATCGTAGGTTGGCGTTGAGCAACGCGAAACCCAACATTAGCTACGTGAGTGCGATCGCACTTAATCTTTTTGAGTAGGAAGTGAGATCGCAGGACAGTTACTCTTTGGGCTGTTTGAAGTTTGAGATCGCGGTGATTAGGTTGGCGATGGCGTTGATCACTTCGTCGGTGTGGCTGAGTAGGAAGGTAAAGACAATAATCCAGACGAGTGGATTGGTGGGGTCGAGTGGGACTTGGGAAAGTTCGATAGGCAGGTTGGGTAGTTCGGGTTCGATGGTTTGAATGGTTGAGTTAGTGGTTTGGGTTTCGGTTGAATTCATCATGTTTAGGTAACTCCGAGTGGTTGATGAATTCATCGTATGGGTGTCTATTTGTGTAGAAGTTCCCAGAAAGTTGCCAGAGGTAGAAAAATTGGTACACATTAGGTAGAGACTTGGTAGATAGCCCGCCACCCAATGGATTGGAACGAGTTTTTAGTTGAATTTAGTCATCGTTGTTTGCGTCTGACACCAGAGCAGCATGACGTTTTTGTGGCGCGGCTAGCAGATGAGAACTACGGCAAAAGTGAAGCGAAGGTTGCCGACGAAATTTATATCAGTGCGGCCAATCTAAAGAAACACATGAATGCGGTTTATGCTGCTGCGGGTGAGGAATTTCCAGAGGTAGCAGCCGTCAAAGGTCGCGGCAAGCTGAAAACACTACGGGCCTGTCTGAAAGAAGCTTATGCACAATCGAATAAAGAAAAGCAAGTTGATCCTCCAAGTCCCCCAGAACTGGGAGATTTAGGGGACGAAAAGCCTTCGTCTAACCAAACATTGCCACTTAAACCCGGTGCGCCGTTTCCGCAGGTGCGGTTGCCGGAGAACTTTGTGCCGCGACCGGATGCGCTGAATGCCGTAAAAGCCAAGCTGCTAGCGGAGGATGAGCGGACGCTGGTGGTGAGTGCGATTTCGGGTTTGGGTGGATTAGGGAAATCGGTATTGGCGGCGGCGCTGGTGCAGGATGGGGAGGTGCAGAGGCGGTTTGAGGATGGCATTTTGTGGGTGACGCTGGGGCAGAATCCCGATTTGCAGACGCTGCTGGGAGATTGGATTCGGGAGTTGGATAAGTCGCGGGAGGCGTTTAGTGCCAATACGCTGGAGGCGGCATCGCAATATTTGCACAACCTACTGGCGGAGCGGCGGATGTTGCTGGTGGTGGATGATGTGTGGCATGCGGCTCATGCGGAGCGGTTTCGGGTTGGTGGGGCAGGTTGTCGGGTGTTGATGACAACGCGAGAGGCGCAGCTTGACGGGGCAGAGTATTATCCGCTGGATTTGATGACGGAAAATGAAGCGATCTCGCTGGTGCGACAGAAGCTAGAGCGGCAGTGGACAGCCGAACAAAAAACAGAAGTAAAAGCTTTTGCCAAAGTACTGGGCTATTTGCCGCTGGCGCTGGATTTGGCAGCGAACCAGGTGCGGGATGGGTTGACCTGGACAGATTTGCGGGCGGAATTTGAGGTCGAGCGGCAAGCGGTGGCGCTGGAGGTGCTGGATGCATCTGAAGCGTGGGATCGCTTAAAAGAAGAGGAGCAGCGCAAGTATAGTTTACGGGCCTGTTTTAATTTGAGCGTGAAACGGTTGCAGCCGCAGCAGCTTCAGCAGTTTGCCTGGTTGGGCGTGTTGCCAGAGGATGTGAGTTTGACGGCTCCGGTGGCAGCGGTGCTGTGGGATGTGCGGCCTCTGCTGGCCAAGAAGACGCTGATTGACTTGCGGCGACGGTCGTTCTTAACGGAAGGTGTGGCGACGTTTGAGGGAGAGCTGACCTATAGGGTGCATGACTTGATGCACGATATGGCTCGCAATCTGATTGAAGACGGTACGCTCACAATCCAAAATTCAAAATCGCCAATCCAAAATCCTCTCTCTCTGGCTCACCGTCAATTTCTAGACCGCTATCGTCAGTTAGCAACAGATGGCTATTGGCACAAGTTACCGAATGATGGCTATATTCATCGGCATTTGACTTGGCATCTGGAGCAGGCGGACTGGGCGGAGGAAGTGCATGCGCTGATGGCGATGAGCGATGAGCAAGGGCGGAATGCCTGGTTTGAAGCTTGTGACCGGATTGGGCAGCCTGCGATTTTTGTGGATGATGTGGCGCGGGGTTGGCGATTGGCGGAGGCCGGATATGAGCAGGAGCCAACGCAGGCGATTGTGTGGCAATGTCGCTATGCGTTGATTACGGCAACGCTGAATAGTGTGGTAGCGAATTTGCCGATTGGCATGATGGCAGAGTTTGTAAAGCACGGGTTCTGGACAATAGAACAGGCTTGGGCGTATGTGGAGCAAATATCAGTTGAGGAAACGATAGCAACGGCAATTGCCAAGTTAAGACCATACTTATCCAAATCATTATGGCAAAGTGCAGTAAAAAAAGTAGAAAATATTCGGGATGAAAATCATCGCTTCCGAGCACTTATCAGCTTATCAAAAAGCGACAAAAGCTACTTATCAAAGGCATGGAATTCAGCAAATAATATCAAAGACGAGTTCGCAAATATATACGCTATATATGAGTTTACTGCGGAACACCCAGAATATTTCTGCAAAGCCTTAGAAATAGCGAATGATGTTAAAGATGATTTCACTAAATCTATAATTCTATGTAATTTATCCAAGATAAATTCAGCCAAATTTTTACCTTTATGGAAGGTGGCGCAAACCATTAAATGTAAGGTGAGGCGCTTAGATGTTTTGTGTGAATTAACTAAGATGGATGGAGCCAACATTTCAGCTTTGCTGGAAGAAATTCTTGGCAGCAAAATCGACTTTATCTTAGAAAGAGTATTATTTTACTTTTTGTTTGATTTAGTTGAATCTGATTCAATGCACCTACAGTTATGTGCAGAATTTGCAAGAACCAGTCAGGATATGGATAAACGAGTAGCACTATTAAGTGAGTTGGCTCAAATTGATGATAAATACTTTGCTGAAGCGTTGAAAACTGTACAGGATATTCAACATTCATCTCATCGCGCCATCTTGTTGAATTTCATGGCTAAATATAATCGGAATCATGCTTATGAGATATTTGATGCTGCACAACAAATTCAATCTAAATTGGATAAGGCAAGAATATTAAGCACATTAGCTTCAATAGACGAAATCTATTTTTTTAATGCTCTAGAGACGGTTAAAGTAGTAGAAGATGAACTAAATCATCGTTCGACATTACTAGATCAGTTAGCAGAGATCAACCCGAAATATTTTTCAGAGTTGCTAGAAGTTTCGCGAACTATCCATGATGAGGATTCTAGAGCGCTGGCTATTGTTAGTTTATCGGAGCTTGATAGAGTTTATTTCTCAGAGGCAGTAGAAATTGCTCAAGCTATTCAAGGTGAAGTTTTGAAGGCGTCGGTTTTATGTGAGCTATCTGAAGTTGATTCGGCTTGTCTTGTTGAAGCGACCAAAGCCATTAGATTAATTGAAGATCAGAAATTCAAAGCAGCAATATCGATCAAGTTAGCCAGAGTCAACCCAAACTATTTGGCTGAGGCATTAGACATATGTCAGGGAGTAGAAGATCAATTAGATCGGACTGAGAAACTAATTGATCTTGCTAGAATTGATCCAATATGTTTGTATTTAGCTTTAGAGGTAGCACCAATAGATTCCCTATATGCTCTAGTGTTAAGTGAATTGGCAAAAAATGATACGGCTTATTTGCCTGCAGCATTAGAAGCGGAAAAAATGCTATCGGATCCATCGTGGAGAGTTCATATACTGAGTAATCTAATACAAATCGATATATCGTATTTGAATAAAACTTTAGAGACTATGCGATCTATCGAAGAGGAAGCTTTTAGATCATCAGCGTTGCAACTTTTAATAAAAACTGATGAAGTGGATTTTGATGTCCTCCTTGAGGAAGTGCTCACATTTCAAAATGAGTATATTCGAGCATCACTAATGGAAGAACTGGCAAAGCGTAGTGATGCTAACTACTCCATTATATTCAGGGCTATTGCATTCTAAATAGAGACTTGAGAGTGCTAAGTCCAAATCCAGCCCTAGTTCCACCCAAGTTTGTGTTGAGTAGAATTGAGGCAGAGAGTTCAGCAGGTCAAAGCCGATGGCTCAGCAACGACGCAAGCGTGGCACAGCAGGCGATAAAACGATTTGTCTGCCCATTGCAGACGACCTTGACTACGAGGTCTTAGTAGAAGACCGGGAAGCCTTTCGCCAGTATCTCAACGAGCAGATCGCATCCCACCCGGAACTGTTTCCCGACGGGATTGAGGCAGGCTATCGCTTTCACGGATGGGTCGAGTCCTCTCGTCAACAGCTCAAGACCCGGCGGATTTTGCTGCCGAGTACCGGAGAGGCTTATCAACTGCGTCCCGATTTGGTGATGCCGTACATGAGCGAGACGGCGGAGATGGCCGACAA
Organism: Thainema salinarum CENA647; assembly: GCF_057732415.1. NCBI lineage: Bacteria > Bacillati > Cyanobacteriota > Cyanophyceae > Leptolyngbyales > Leptolyngbyaceae > Thainema > Thainema salinarum. The sequence goes on along the minus strand of NZ_JBYJZJ010000022.1, from coordinate 1,990,304 downwards.
AGCGCTCTATTTAAGAAAGCATGGCCTGTCGTATGAGGGGATTGCCTATGTGCTGGGCCGTTCTGAGATGCACTGGTATCGGCTCTGTCAGTCGTTCGGTCGAGCCTCGATTGTGGGCAGTACCCTCAAAAGGGAAACGGCGCTCCCCCCCATCTAGTTGCCGATGAGAAGCATTGTGATTGGCACGGGCAGCGAGTCTATCTGGCAGTGACAGCGGCGCAAGGGTGCGTCCTGGGAGCCAGTCTCAGTGCCAATGCGGGTCAGGATGGATTAACCGCAGCCTATGGGGTATTCCAGCAGGAAGCTGCCCATCATGTTCCCGACTATGCGCCCGAGACGGTGACGACTGATGGTTGGGAGGCCACCCGAGCCGCTTGGGAGGAGCTATTCCCTGGCCTGGTCTGGATTCTGTGCTTCCTGCATGAGGTGATTAAAATTCGCGATGGGTGCCGCTCTAAACCAGTCCTGGGTCAGCAACTAGCCGACAAGCTTTGGCATCTGTATCGGGGCCAGAGCAAACGTCACTTTGCTCAACGGTTGCGTCGGTTGCTGGAGTGGGTGAACACCCACGCGTTGCCCCAGGCCATTGACGCTCGCTTGCGACGCCTCAACGACAAATCTCACGTCTTCCAACGCGCCTTTGACTTCCCTGACGCCTATCGCACCAGCAATCAGGTTGACCGTCCGATGAACTATCTTGACCGCATCTTGTATGCCATGCAAGATTTTCATGGATTCTGGGACTCGGCGGAACAGTCGGTGCGCTCGATGGCCTTACTCTGGAACTTCCATCCCTTTTGTCGCAAGACTCGCAAAGCAATGGGCGGGTGCTTATGCCCCTTTGAGCAACTCAACGGCTTCCGCTATCACGACAACTGGGTTCGCAATTGGCTGATTGCCTCATCGTTGAATGGCAGAAGACCATTGCTCAGGAACGCTGACACAAAATAAGTTGGAACTAGATCCAGCCCGGCGTTGAGCTTGAGCCATATTCTCAAAGCCATGATTGCGATATAAGTTCAGCGCAAAATTACGGGCCAGTGCCCAATTTTGCACCAGAGGAGGGGTTCGAATGCGGGAGGCATCTTCCCCTTGAGTCACATCTCGGACATAATGCACCTTGTTTTCTACGCCCCAATAGCCTCGGATGCGTTGAGCAAAGGCTTGGACACTCTCACAAAAGGAAGCCACGTAGTAACGGGTGTCGTGAGACACCTCAACGATGTCGGCTCGATGCACCTGGCGCTCGGATTGAACTCGAATCAGCGTCTGCAATCCCGGAAACTCGGGCATGTTATCCAGGATGTGACTCATGCTGATCGTTCGTTTTTCAATGCGACCATGCCCTTTGTTGAGCTGTTGGACGGTTTGCTGCGCCTGAAAATGAGTCGTTACGGCCTGGAGCAGCCCAGATTGGTTGCCTTTGAGTGCCCCCAGATAATGGTTGCCACTGCTGAGAATCACCTCAGCCGTTTTTTTTGAGTACTGATCGCATCAAAGGCAAACACCACTCCATTGAGCGCCAATTGTTCAATGAAGATGGGCAAGGCTGTGATTTCATTGGTTTTGGACTCCACCTCATAGGGCTCCAGGATGAGTCCTCGTTCCACAATGTAAGCGCTGACCAGCAGAATCGCTGGATGCGACTCGACCTGTGGGTCATCGCTGAGCGCTTCATAAGACCCCCGCACAACTTTGCCATCAGTCGCAATCGTTTCTCCAGGCTGAGGATGAACGCCGAAAAACCGAGATAAACAGGCGGCATACTCGTGATAATCCACCCGCAAGAGCGTTCGTCGAATGGTGCTGTAGGAGGGTAAACGGTCTTGAGGAGGCGAAAACAACGCCACTAATTCATCGTGATACGCCTTGAGCCAATCCCCGATCGCCAGAAATCCCCGATTCCCTGCCGCAACGGCCAAGGTGAATAGGGCTAAGCATAAGGCTTGGCTATGCCGTTGTCCGGCTCGACGGCGGGTATCGGGTAAGTCGGCAAAGGCTTCTACAATCGCAAGTTGAGTCATCTGAACCTGTAGATGAGCGTCAGCTTCGATCCCATATTAGGCTACTTGTTTAGAATGAAATAGCCCTGCCATTATATTAAAATCAGCACAAGCAATTCAAAATGAAGATTCTCGAGCGATAGTTTTAAGCGCACTAGCAAAGCATTCTTCCGCTGAATTCTTACAGCATGTTCAAAAATTAACCTCCGACCTTCTTGTTCAGTCAATTCGTGCAAATGCATTGAGCGCTTTACTTCCTCGTTTACTCCTCAAAACGTTATCTCATTCCGACTGGCAAACCTATCTCCATCTTCTCGCCTCTCGCAAACGCTCAGACCTCATGCCAGATCTCGCCACTCTCTATCCTGCCATCACCCATCTCGGCGGCGAAACCGCCATTCGAGGCGTCGTCGATGCCATGCGCGACGTCTGTAGCCAGTGGAAATAGACTCACATCACCGTTAGCCAATCCAAGCACCCTGCAACAGCAACCAAGATCCCTGCAATCATTTCCGAGAAGTCTGTTCTTATTTCAGAGAAGTCTGCACTCGCAACAGACTTCCCTGTTGTCGTTCCCGACAAGTCTGCAACGCTTCCCGACAAGTCTGTTCTTCTTGCAGAGAAGTCTGCAACGCTTCCCGACAAGTCTGCAACCCTAACAAACTTCCCTGTTATTGCTCCCGACAAGTCTGCAACGCTTCCCGAGATCTCTGCAACGCTTTTCAGGTTGGTGTCGAGCTGGTGAGACACAACAACTTTGGTTCATCGTTGGGTTTCGCATTGCTCAATCCAACCTACATCGCTAAACCCCAAAACCACAATTGCTACATCCCAAAATATTCCTTCTCCGTATTCAAACCAGCACAACGCCCCATATTCAACAAACCTTTGCAATATTGCCAACCCCGATTCTGTACTCCTCCAGACGGCATTTCCAACCCCCAAGGCTACCTTGGAGAAATCACATCGCCAATGTAAGCCAGAAAGTAAGCTAACCCTTAAACTGACTCGCAATCAGCGACTGTGACACAACCTATCCATCAGGAACCATCTACTATGAGTTACCAAAAACGTAAATCCACCCGCATCCTCGAACGGGCCGAAGTGCGCGCCGCCGGACTCGCCGCCATCGACCCCGATCTCGACCTCGGCGACGGTCGCACCCTCAGCCACCTGAACGAGCAAATCGCCCAGCTACAGGCCCAAATCAACACCTACAACACCGCCCTCGCCGAAATCGACACCATCCGCAGCAGCATCCAAGATCGCGAGAAAAAACTCAGCGACCTCTCCGCCCAAATGCTGCTCGGCGTCGCCTTCCAATACGGCAAAGACAGCCCCGAATATCAAATGGCAGGCGGTGTAAAAAGTAGCGATCGCAAACGCCGCAACCCCACACCCCGCCCCAAACCCGACAACCCAACCCTACCCGCAGCAATGTAGACCGAACCAATCCCCTGCGAAATCCAACCACTCCTGACCATCGTTGGGTTTCGTATTGCTCAACCCAACCTACACAACCCTCACCCTCGCCCCCCTCAGCAACCCTCTACACCCTCTACACCCTTTACACCCTTTACACCCTTTACACCCTTTACACCCTTTACAGCCCTTTACAGCCCTCTACAGCCCTTCAACTCCTCACTCCTCACCCCTCACTCCTCACTCCTCACAAATCCAACAACCCATACCGCTCCTGCAACCCATACAGCCGCTGCCGCACTTCACCCGCATTGGTCGCCAAGTCGGCAAATTCTGCCACCCGAATCAGCTCCTTACGCAGCAGATTACGCTCCGTCGCCAGGGTTTTGCGGTCGAAATCCGGCGGCACCACAATCATGTCAAACAGTTCCGCCCGATCCTTGCCCGGAGCCGGACGCAGAATGCGGCCTCGACGCTGGACAAACTGACGCGGATTGCTGCTGCTGGCCAGAATAATCGCCGTGCGCGTCGCCGGAATATCCACCCCTTCATCCAAGCAGCGAATCGCCACCACTCCCGGCAGCAGTCCCGCCGCAAACGTGTAGCGCAGATCCTCCCGCTCATCCAGCGTTGTCTCCGCCGTGTAGGACTTGGCCTGGAAGCCCAGTTCCTGGTTCAAAATTTGCATCACCGCATCCAACTGGCGCACGCTGTCATCGGTTGCCTCGTCACGCACCGCCCCATCGTCGCAGTAGAACAGCGTATGGGTCGTCTCTAGCCGCTGCCGCATCAACTCGCGCAGCACGTCCAGCTTATTCACCGCCGAGCCGAGCAGGTGCGATCGCTGTGTGACCAGCGCCGTCAGCTTGGCGCTTTCCTCCGCATCATCCATCGCCAGCAGTTGCATAATCCGCATGGTCAGCTTCTTATACTGCTCTGCTTCCCGGTCGGTCAGCTCCACCAGCAGCGGATGGTAGGAATAGGGCACTAGCGCCCCGGCTGCGATCGCATCTTTCAGCGTAAATTCGGGCTGAATCACCGAGCCGAAATAGTCGAACAGCCGCTCCGTACCTTCTTCGTCAAAGTAGCGCTCCGGCGTGGCCGACAGAGCCAGACGAAAGGGAATGTGAGCAGGTAAACTCTGCTCCAGATGCTGGGCACCCAGATTATGCGCTTCATCGCCGATAATTAGCGTCCGTTTCGGAAAGAAATCCAGCACCGCCTGAAAACTGTCGCCCCGCAGCGTCGAGTTGGTGGTGATCACCGTAATGAAATCCCGCTGCTGCCGCTTCAGGGCAATCAGTTGCGCTTGCAGTTCCGTCTGCCAGGTGTAGGCCCGGTCGAAGGCCAAAATTGGCTCAAGCTGAAACTGCCGACAGTTGGCGGCCCACTGCGTCACCAGATGACGATAGGGACAAATGATGATCAGCGCTTGCAGAGGCTGCTGCTGGTCGGCACTTTTGCGGTAGAGAGCAGCTGCGATCGCAAGTGCCGTGATTGTCTTGCCGCTGCCCGTAGCCATTTTCAGCGTGCCGCGTCCTTTATTTTGAAACCAATTTGCGATCGCGTCTTCTTGGTACCAGCGGAGGTTTAGGTTAGGGGGGAGTAAGGGAAAGTGGGGTTCGGGCAGTAGCAGATTGAGGGATAGGGGTTGATGGTTGATGGTTGATTGGTCGGAACTGGTGGCGGCTCTGGGATTGGATTTGGTCGTGGTGCGGGACTTTTGCTCAACGGGTTCTTTGCGCGGTGGTCGGTTGGGGCACAGCTTTAGCAGCGAACGCGATACCGCTTCTGGAAAGGCGAGGACTTCCACATTTTGGGTGCGGTTATGCCATAAATCCTGAAAATGCTGGGCCTTTCGCAAAGCTCGCTGCTGCACACCCTTGTCCCAGGACGGATAGACTTCAATGCATTCAAAGTTGTCAATCAGCGCACTGGCGCTTTCGTTGGCTGAGCCAGTGAAGGCAATTACGTTGCCCGCTTCGTCGGCAAAGATGCCTAGCTTCTCGTGATAAATGCCCTGCTGACGCAGCGTTTTGGGCACGGCTAGTTTAATTTCCAGCAGTCCCTGACTGAGCAACCAAGTCAGTGCCGCCAGCCGATCCTGCACCAGTTGCGGCAGTTCTGTCTCCAGTTCGCGCAGCAGCGCCGTGGTGAACACTTGCTCCCGCTGCTCCAGTCCCTGCTCAATCGCCTGGACATCTTCAGCAGATAGCTTGGGCGACGTAACCAGCCGCATCTGCCCACCGGAACGGATAAACGCGGTCAATCCTGCCGCCACGGCTGACATGGAGGTGCTGGAGAAAAAGCCGACGGCTCGGTCATAAACCGTCGCTTGCTCCAGACAGGGAACGTAGAAGTCCTGAATCAGATCATCGCGATCGCTACGATATTCATCCTGAATCGTTAGGTCTTGCAGACTCAAGTCGGCACCTGGGAGACATCTATAACAATCCTAAAAGGTAGGTGATATCTGGTTGGCCAAATTGGTTTACACGGATGCTGTGGGCAGGAGAGCAAGAGGGTTGTAAAGGCTGTAAAGGGTGTAGAGGCTGTAAAGGGCTGTAAAGAGAGCAGGGGGGCAGGGGAGCCACGGTGAACTCCTCACTCCTCACTCCTCACTCTTCACTCCTCACTCCTCACTCTTCACTCCTCACTCCTCACTCCTCACTTCTCACTCCTCACTCTCCTAAACCTTTTGAGTTTGACAGATGTTGAGAATTGCAGTGTGGCAGACGCTGCTGTAGTAGAGGCCGATGTTGAGGATACCGAGTAGTTTGGAGCCGTCTTCTAGCATGGCGGGCAGTCCTTGGCCCTCAATGCCAGCCAGATCAATACCTGTAGAAAATAGGAACAACAGTGCGGCACAGACCAGTAATAGATAGGGAGTGGTGCGGATAACAGGTTGAAAGACAATGCCAACTGCGATCGCAGCCACCCCATAAACCATATAGCTGAGCTGCTTGGGCACACCAAGCACAACATTTAGCCAGGTTGTTAAGCGAAACGTATCGTCGAAGACCAGCAGAATCGTCACTAACCCAGAACACAAAATGAACTGTTGATAGAACGAGGCAGATGACAAGCGACGCAGCACCATAAATGTAAACAGGCAAATGGCTCCCGTTGCGCCCCATAAGATCTCCGACGCCAGAACAAGAGCCCCCAGATAGGGATACTTAATCGAAAATGGCTCTTTGAACAATCGCTCAATCACTGCCCCACCGTAGGGATGAATCACCGCATTCAGAGTCAGGACGATCAACAAACCCGTAAATAAACTGTTGATCAGCACGACATAGCGATTGCCGAAGAGATGCTGGCGCAGCATCAGCAGCCAAGCGGAGAGCCAAGGAACGATAGAAGCGGGGGGAATCGTCATCCAGATACACCTCACGGTTGAATGATGTCTCATACCTCGCACTTAGCCCATCAAGAACCCAGAATCGTTATCGTGCTGCCGCAGTGCGGTGGCACAAGCACCACTTCCAGGCCCATTCAACGGTGCAGGATGTGAAACGTGAAACGTCTAGCGATTGATAGTTAGGTTTCAGACGATTCATCCGCCTAAAACAGCCCATCAATATTAAAATCTATAAAGCAAATCAGTAAAAAAAGAGAAAAGCCAGCATGCGAGTTGCGATCGTTGGGGCCGGATTAGCGGGTCTATCTGCCGCCGTTGAACTAGTCGATGCCGGACATGAGGTGGAAATATTTGAATCTCGTCCCTTTGTTGGTGGCAAAGTGGGCAGTTGGGTCGATGGCGATGGCAACCATATTGAGATGGGGCTGCATGTCTTTTTCGGCTGCTACTACAATCTATTTGCCCTAATGCAAAAGATCGGCACATTCGACTCGCTGCTGCAAAAGGATCACGTTCACACCTTCGTGAATCGGGGGGGCCAAACCGGGGCGCTGGACTTCCGCTTTATCACAGGCGCACCGTTCAACGGGTTAAAGGCATTTTTCACCACGAATCAGCTTTCGCTCCAGGATAAGCTGCAAAACTCGCTGGCCCTCGGTACCAGTCCCCTGGTGCGCGGCCTGATTGACTTCAACGGCGCGATGAAGACGATTCGCAATCTGGACGACATCAGTTTTGCCGACTGGTTCCGCAGCCACGGCGGCTCCAACGGTAGCCTCAAGCGCATGTGGAACCCGATTGCCTACGCGCTGGGCTTTATCGACACCGAAAATATTTCCGCTCGCTGTATGCTGACCATCTTCCAGTTCTTCGCCGCCAAGACGGAAGCGTCGGTGCTGCGGATGCTGGAGGGTTCACCCTACGAGTATATTCACAAGCCGATTCTGGACTACCTGGCGGAACGGGGTGGCCAAGTTCATACCCGTCGCGGTGTTCGCGAGATTACCTTCGCCGAAGAGAACGGTCAAACTCGCGTCACCGGACTGCAAGTTGCCAACGGCGATCGCACTGAAACAATCACTGCCGATGCTTACCTCTGTGCCTGCGATGTGCCCGGCGTGCAGCGTCTGCTGCCCGATGCGTGGCGCAAGTGGCCGCAGTTCGACAACATTTATAAGCTAGAAGCCGTGCCCGTTGCCACCGTTCAGCTCCGCTTTGACGGCTGGGTGACAGAGCTGCAGGACGATGAAAAGCGCCGTCAGCTCGGACAAGCCGCAGGGTTAGACAACTTACTCTATACGCCCGATGCCGATTTTTCCTGCTTTGCCGATCTGGCATTGACCAGTCCCAGCGACTACTACCGGGAAGGCCAGGGTTCCCTCATGCAGCTGGTGCTGACTCCCGGCGATCCGTTTATTAAAGAAAGTAATGATGCGATCGCACAGCACGTGCTCAAACAGGTACATGATCTCTTCCCGTCGTCGCGCGACCTGAACATGACCTGGTACAGTGTGGTCAAGCTGGCCCAGTCTCTGTACCGCGAAGCACCCGGCATGGAACCCTATCGTCCGGCCCAAAAAACACCAGTTGATAACTTTTTCCTAGCCGGAAGCTACACACAGCAGGACTACATCGATAGTATGGAAGGAGCGGTGATCTCTGGCAAACAGGCCGCCTACGTGATGCTAGAGCCGACAGGCTACCGTGTCCAGGGCGCAGGTTTATTCAAGTACTAATCAAACCTTTCTAAGTTCTATGTTTTGAATGTTGAATTAACCGTCAACTATGAACTCAAAACTCAAAACTGAGAACTCAAAACTCGCACAGCTCAACTGACTCTAATACCAACCAACCACTTATGGCAGACTGGCTCGAACATACCGTCCAAATTGAGGTCGATGTCCCGATCGAACTGGCGTGGGAACTGTGGTCAGACCTGGAGCAAATGCCGCGCTGGATGAAGTGGATCGACTCGGTTGAGGTGCTGGAAGATAATCCGGAACTGTCGCGCTGGAAGTTAGCATCCACGGGCTTTGAGTTTAGCTGGCTGTCAAGAATCTTGAAAGTGGTGCCGCAACAGATTATCCAGTGGGAATCGGTGGATGGCTTGCCCAATCGTGGTGCCATCCGATTCTACGATCGCAAAGGCAGCAGCATTGTCAAACTCACTGCGGCCTACGCGATTCCGGGCGTAATTGGCAAAATCATGGACAATCTCTTCCTGGGTCGTGTTGTCGAAAGTACCCTCAACGCCGATTTAGAACGATTCCGCGACTACGCAATGCAGGCCAAAGCCAACGCCACATAATATCCAAGTCCGCGTATAGGAACCCAGCTTATTTTTTCTGACGCGCTTGCGAAGCAAGCGCGTCAGAAAAAATAAACTATGGGCTTTTAACCAGACTGCATACGAGTCATCCAGCTACATACACCATTCAAAGAAAACGGGAGCCGTGTCTACGGCTCCCATTTTTTGGCTTTTCTAACACCCTATTCCATGAATGTTATTCATAACATCTATGCACTATACATTTTGATCTGTATCAACGGTCACAATACGCTGGAGATAAGCAGAGGTTACACCTTAAACATCTTGAACAAAACGAAGGATGTTGCCCAATCAAGGAGGTACGAAACATGTCATTCAATTCCAAAGCTCTCAACTGGCGTCCGAGCCATGACCGCTCAAACTCCCCAGCGACCATGACTCGCCCCACTCTATTTGATCATCTACGTATGACATGGGAAAGCTGGAAACATGGTTTGTCTGCTAGCGGCGAACCCCACATTTGGCAAACCCGCGATCGCAACGGCAACGTTCTCTGGAACGCGTATGATCCAATTAGCGATCGCAGCTTGTACTACGCATCGGAGGCAGAAGTTCGGATTTGGCTGGAAAACCGCTACTCCTATCCTGCCGCTTAACAACGTGAGCAGGTGTGCGGAGATTGCTGTTTAATTCAGTCAACCCATTCCAGACAAGCACCATGAATCCAACTTCACATTCAACGATTACTGGTTCTAAAACAACAGAGCCGCGCAGTGCGCGGCTCTGTTGTTTGCCATCAATTCTCAGTCCTGATCACGCAACTCCATACTCGTCTGCACGCCCAGAAGATGCTGCTCACCGTAGTTGAGCAAATTATCCAGCGTGATCAGCCGATGTTCCCAGGCGCGCACCCGATAGCGACTGCTCACCGACTGAACATAGACCTGTCCCCGGAGGCGCTGACGAAACTGATTTAACCGCGATCGCGCTTGATTCAAGTGGGAAACTGAGGGAGATGCAGCCAGCTTAGTCAGCGCTTCGTCTAGCTCCTGAGCTGACCGAACCCACTGCTCAGATGCGCCACCCTGCACCCACATTTGGCGATTTTCTAGCAGCCAGTTCCACTCCCGCAGCAGCGCCTGATAACGAGCCGAGGCCGCTTCAAACGGTTGACGATAGGGAATTGGCTCGTCCGCAACGGACTCACCACCCTGAGTCTGATCAAAAATTTCCTGAAGCTCAGGATTGAGGTTTTCAACCGCAAACAGCGCATATCCACCCGTCGGCAAATCGCGCAAGAACTGAATTTGATCCAGCGCCACTTCATTAGGCATGTCGAGCAGCCGAATCCCTGGCAGAATCAGCGTTGAATCAAACCGATTTTCCATCAGCCAAGGCCGCGTTACTCGCTCTAGCTGATCGGTGTTTTGCACATAGCTCATCAAAACGACCAGATCAACATCACCCTCCTCAGCCCAGGCTTCCCAGTGCTGCTGCAGCTTCTGCAAGCGCTCATGTTCGGAGTGAGGGAAAACGGCGACGGATAGGTTCAGATCGGGATACTGGCGCTCCAGCAGGTTCGAAACTTCGCCGACGAACGAGCTAACTTGTTCAGTTCGGAAGTCCGTCCAGGCTTGCCACAGCCGCCGCTGCTGCTGCCGTTCGGCAGGTGAATGCTCGGGATTGTCACGCGGCGAAAGCTGGAGTGGATCAACTCCGGTACGCTGATAGAACTGCTGGCGGGCGGCAAGACCGTAACCGTAGGTGCGACCGGCGCTGGGATCTTGGAACGGATAGCGAATATAGTCAAGCTGAATACCGTCTACGTCATAGCGGCTGGCAATCTCGTCCACCATGCGTAAAAGGTAACTGCGGACCTCTGGATTGGCCGGATCCAGGAAGGGCTTGTTTTGGCCCAGCGGGATCATCTCGCCGCGATTGTCGTAGTTGGCCCAGTCACGATGAGCGGCAATTAGCGAACCAGGATAGCTGTCGGGCTGATTCAGAATGCGGTTATGGGCCTGGTTGCCCGCCGCAAACGTCCACATCCAGGCATGGATTGCCATGCCGCGCTCATGGGCCAGTTCCACCGCAGCTTCCAAAGGATCCCAGTGGCGCGTGAGCGGATTCTGCTCCGGTGCCACTCGACTGGGATAGATTGGATAGCCTGCATTAACAGTTTCAAAGAATACGGTGTTAATGCCCGCTGCAGCCAGTCGGTCAAACACGCGCTCTAGCCCTCGGGGCGATCCTGCCGCCACAATCGTGCCCCGATCGAGCCACATGGCGCGAATTTCAGGCTGGGCAAAGCGATTGTCAACCGGAAAATCACTCCAGAGCGCATCCCGTACCGCCAGCCAGCGCGATCGCACTTCTTCGTACTGGCGCTGTTCGATCAAGCCGTTCCAGTCATTGAGTAGCGACTCAGCCTGCTGGAGAGCTGGCGGCAGTGCGATCGCAGGTTGATCCAGTCCAGCACCTTCACTACTAGCGGTCAAAATCGGTGCGGCACTGGCTTGTAGGCTGGTATCAGCATCTTGCGATCGCGCAGCAAATAGGGCGCTTTCATAGCGACCGACTAGGCTTTCCAGTTCCTGACGCATGGTGAGCGCATCATAGGTATTGATCGGCAGCGCACTCGGGGTCACGTTTAAGCCCGGTGGCACCATCTGTTCGGCTGGGTCATTGGGTTCCCGCAGGCTGGGCAGCTGCTCGGTGGGCCGAATCCAAAAGCGGGATGACGGGGATGGACTGGCCGCACTGGTCGTAGATGGCGTAGCAGGTGTCGCTGCATCTCTCGCTGCTAGACCCACTCGGTTGGACGCAGATGCAGACGGGGTAGAAGACGGACTAGAGGAAGCCGTATCGGGTTCCACCAGCGGCGTCAATCGATAGCTGGATGGCAGGTCGGTTGACGTACGGCGCGACGTTTGATCGGTGGGTAGGTTAGATTCAGATACCGCATCTCCGGCTAGCGCTACAGGCGCTTCGGATCTGGCTGATGGACGCGGTGCCTGAGCCGTTTGATTCGGTGCTGGATTAGACGGAGCTGATTGAGCAGATGTTGAGGAAGCAGAATCGGCTGGAGCCGCCACTCTGGGCGTGTTTTGATAATAAGACAGAGCAGCTTGCAGCCACTGACTATCAAACTGGGCCGATTGGGACGACCCCATGCCCCAGCGCCAGCCCAGCAGAGTTGCCCGCTCATTGGAAATCACTGCTGCGGCCTGCTCATTACTGAACAGCTCCATCTCCGACTGCTGAATATTGGCTGCTGCACTGCGCCAGGTGACAACAACGTTGCTCATGGAATGGGTCGGCAGCAGCACTCCGCCCCATACTTCCTCACTGGTGTTGCCGTCCTGTACCCAGCGGTAGGAGGGATTGGGCACGGTTTGCAGATTGGCGGGTTGGGCCAGGGGAAACGCCCAGTATGCGCCCAGAAGTGATCGCAGTTGCTGACGCACTTGCGTTTCGGCCAAATTCCCGACTGGGCCACTAGCAATGATGCGTCCGCCCCGATTCACCCAGGCTTCCAGCACCGTTACCTGCTCGGCTGAAATTGCTTCTACGCTGGGAATGAAGAGCACATTGACATTGGCCAGATCAGCCACCGAGCGAATTTGGCCCAGTTCAACTTCCTGAAAGGTAATACCAGCAGCCTGAATGCGACTGGTGATGTTTGACCACTGGGCCTGATTATCTGGGCTGCGTACGACCCCTAAGACCAATTGCTCCGTGCCCGGATTCGCTGAGGCCACTTCCGTCTGTGCCTGGGCAGCGGGTAAACCGCGATCGCAGGTATATCCCACCAGCGTCAACAGTAATGCAGCAAACAGCAGCCGTCCTGTGCCTTGAGTCATCAGGCGATATACCAACCGAGTCATGAACGGTGCCGTAAATGATGCCATAAACGGTTTAGCGTGGCGCAAATGCTGGACTAGTCTCACGATTTCAGACCTTATTCGACGACGATACCTTGAGAACCTAATTGAAAATCTACAGGGTTAGCATGCCCAATTATTCTGTAGCTTCAACGAATTTCTACAAAGAGATTGCAAATAAACCGTGAAATTACGATGAGTTTGGGCATTTCATTGCCAGATCACAACTATTCAATCAAAACAGCTTGATCAGCCAACGGGTTCTATCACTCAGGAATTGGGCTGATGCAGATGAGTTTTGCCCAGTCAGGTTAAAAACTCACCGTTCTTTTTGAAAGCTCACTGCATAAAGCTTTTCTAAAAAAGAATTGAGTTTCTCTACATTAGACTTTATCGGAAATTGTTTTGTAGCGCGGCTCCGCCGCGCTACAAAACAATTTTCAACCCCAAAAACTTTATTTCCAATAAAGTTTATTGACTGGGTACAGGATTCAGGAAAACGGTGAGATATTGTGGCGGCAGATGGGCACTCCAACGCAAATCATGACACCGATTGGTGACGCGCTACAAGGTTGCGATCGCAGATTTTGATGAAAATTGGGTGAAGACCGCTGCAAATCCACAGCAAATCCACTTAAATTAGGCCAATTAGCTCTAGCCAATCGGCAATGCCGTTCAGAATGAGCTGCACACCAATCGCCATAATGAACAGACCCAAAATGCGGCTGAGAGCACTGATGCCCCGTTCGCCCAGCAGTTTCAGCAGCAGAGTCGAAGAGCGCAGCGATAGGTAAATCAGTAAGCCTAAAACTGCGATCGCAGCTCCGGCGGCGGCCAGGTTGATGAATGTCCCGGTGGATAAGTCTCGTCCGGCTTGAGCCGCTAAACCCAGTGTTACTGCGATTGAACCAGGGCCAGCCAGCATCGGAATCGTCATCGGAATCAGCGCAATGTCTTCGTGATGCTCTAACTGCTGAATCGCACCTCGATTTTCCCGTCTGGAGATTTTGGGCTGAGCATTCATCGTTTGCCAAGCCGCATTGAAGACAACAATGCCCCCAGCAATCCGCACCACCTCCAGCGAAATGCCAAAAAACCGCAAAATGCCGCCACCCACCAGCAAAAACAGCAGCAGGACAGCCATCACATTCAGCGCCACTCGTCCCGCTAATTGACGGCGCACAGTCGGCGACGCATCGGGCGTCACAACCAGAAAAATGGGCGCTCCGCCAATCGGATCAACGACCGGAATCAGCGCCAGTAGGCTACCAACCGCAAACTCAAAAAACTGCTGCATGGAAATTGCTCAGTATCGCCAAATCTCGATCAATGTTAACGACAGCAAAATAAGACAGATTGCCTTCCCGCCTGAATCCGCCACAATAGTAGAGTATGGTTCTCCATGATGAGCGTTTATGTCTATTGCTACCGTTGATCAGATTCTTAGCCAATCCCTAGCGGGTAACGATATTTCAGTCGAGGATGGGGTGGTGCTGCTAAGCCAAACTGATCCAAGTGCGATCGCAGCCATTCGCTTGGCGGCGGATCAGCTCCGGCAACAGCAGGCAGGCGATACTGTCACCTATGTGATCAACCGCAACATCAACTTCACCAATATTTGCGAGCAGCACTGCAACTTCTGCGCCTTTCGGCGCGACGCAGATCAGGATGGAGCCTACTGGCTCAACGAAGCGACGATTCTGGAAAAAGCGGCAGCAGCCGTACAGCTCGGAGCCACAGAAATTTGTATGCAGGGCGGCCTGAATCTAGAGGCAAAGCTCGACGGTCAATCGCTGCCCTACTATGTTCGGCTGGTCAAAACCATCAAAGATGAATTTCCAGACCTGCATCTGCACGCCTTTTCACCCCAGGAAATTCAGTTTATTGCCCGCGAAGATGACCTCAGCTATCGCACCGTGATTGAAGCGCTGCAAGAGGCGGGCCTTGGCTCCATGCCCGGTACTGCCGCTGAAGTGCTAGACGACTCCGTTCGCCGCATTCTCTGTCCCGAAAAAATCAACACCGCTATCTGGCTGGAAATCATCGGCCTAGCACATCAAGTTGGCTTGCCGACTACCAGCACAATGCTGTCCGGTCATATTGAAACACCCATGCAGCAAATGCAGCATTTTCAGCACCTCCGCACGCTGCAACAGCAAGCCGTTGAACGCGACTATCCAACCCAGATTACTGAATTTATTCTGCTGCCCTTCATCGGTCAAGAAGCGCCCAAGCCGCTACGAAAACGGGTCGGACGCGATCAACCGATCCTGAGTGATGCCTTGTTACTCACGGCAGTGGCTCGTATTTTCCTGGGTAACTGGATTGCCAATCATCAGCCAAGCTGGGTGAAACTGGGCTTACACGGCGCATCCGAAGCCCTCACCTGTGGCTGCAACGACATCGGCGGCACGCTGATGGAAGAACATATCACCTCAATGGCTGGGGCACAGGGCGGCACCTGTATGACGGTAGATGAATTGAGATCTGAGATCGCAGATCTGAACCGTCCCTATCAGCAGCGAGATACACTATATAATCCTGTTCTCACGCCCATCGCTGTTTCGTAATCCAGACCCGATTTATGCTGCCAACGGATTTGCTGAGCTATCGGCTGAGCGGTGATTCCCTAATTCCGAAAAAGCTGTCGATTTGCGATCGCAACTTAGAGATGGCGGTTGATCTGATCACCCTGTTTCAGGACTGCCAGGGCGACACCCAGGGCAATTTAGATCGACGGTTGCAAGATTTAGAAGGTGAAGATACCGATTACCGAATTAGGCGGGGACTGGCTCACATTCTCCGCAGCAGCTTCAGCACGTTTGACATCGTTAGTCCCTTGGAACCGCAGGATCTGCGGCAGCGGGTGTTTAGCTTGGCGGCTCAGACGGTGCCGAGTATACCCAATGCTCAAGTGCATTTGACCAAGCTAGCCGATCAGCTCAGTGTAGAGTGCGATCGCGAAGTGTCGGTCAAAGACATCCAGCACGGACTGTATGCTGACCTGCAAGAAAACCGGATCTTGACCGAGTTTGATGCGCCGACTCCGGAAGCCTTGCTGCATCGCTACAACCTGTCGCAGGTGCAGGGTGTGTTCTACAAAGCCAGCCACATCACGCTCAACGTCCACCGCAACGATCCAGGCGAGTATAAGCTGCTGTTTCGCTATCTCAAGTTTTTTCGGCTGATGACCTATATTGAGGGCGATGCCGATCAGGGCTTTACGATTACGATTGACGGCCCCACTAGTCTGTTCAAACCTAGCACCCGCTACGGATTGGATATTGCTAAGCTGCTGCCTGCCTTGCTGCACGTGACGCGCTGGAATCTGCGGGCGACGCTACAGGTGAAGGATTCCTACAGTAAAACGCCGAAGCAGAAGCAGTTTACGCTGGATTCCGAGCGCTGTGACTTGGTGACGCACTATCCACCAGGCAAGCCCTACGACAGCATGTTAGAGGAGTCGTTTGCCAACCGCTGGGCTCAGCTCAACAGCGACTGGCAACTGGAACGAGAGGTGGATCTCATCCCGATTCCCGGCAGCGTGATGATTCCCGATTTCCGGCTGGTACACGAGGATGGCCGCACCTATTTGCTGGAAATTGTCGGCTACTGGCGACCGGAGTATCTGCGTAAGAAGTTCTCCCAGGTGCGACAGTCGGGCTGTCCGAATCTCATCCTGGCGGTTTCAGAGCGGCTGAATTTGGAAAAGGCCGGGGTGAATATTGCTAATACGCCTGCACGAGTCGTGTGGTTCAAAAACAAGCTCGTACCTAAAGATGTTCTTAAAATCTTGGAGAATTAAGCCAGTGAGATTGCGATCGCACTGACCTATTGCATGCACTTTATTTCATTACAAATCTCACTATCTGAAGCCACCGACTTTCCATGAAACGTACACCAACCAAACTCATAAAACGAGCAATAAGCACAGGTTTCTTGAGTTACGTTTATATCTTGATGATCAGAATGATTACTAGGATTCGATGAATCTTTTGATACATCATCTGACTCAATATCAGGGTAATCTTTACCATGAATCACCCAACTTAGGAACTGGTTCCAAGGGGATGACTGAACAGATGACTGACGCTTATTCGATATTAAAATAGCTATCGTGTTTGTGATCGAAATAGTCATCATCTTCACCTCAAGCATCTTTAATACAAAGTTATCAAAGCCTTGATCAAGTAAATACAGTAAATACTAGCAAAGCGTCCAAAACTGGATTTGATTACTCAATAACCATTTAGTTATAATGCGCTTCAACTTCCTCTGTCAAGCCGCTGTCAAGGTGGTCAAAAAGCAAATGAAGTTGAGCTGTTTGCCTCGTGAATTGAATTTTGGAGTCAATTCTGGCTGTATCAAACCGCTCAAAAACAAGCATTTGAAGATTAAAAGCCTTGAATATTATCTGATCAAATTTTAAATGTTTTGGCAGGTTTGGCGGCACTTAGAATACTAAAGACTTTGTAAAAAAACGCTCAGGTTAGAGTATGGCAAATAGGCAGCAGGCTTGGCGTCTCTCTGAAGGTGTATAGATATATTTCGGAAAAGCTGCATTTCCTAGATTAGTTATCGTGTAGCACTGGGAGAGTATGGTCTGTTGCAAAGAGGCTTCCATTGCTATAGTTGCAACGTTTGCTACTGTAATGCTGAGCTGATGGCAATGAAGCTTCTCTGTTTAAGTAACGGTCATGGTGAAGACATAATCGGCTTGCGGATTTTGCAAGCGCTTCAGCAACAGGCTCCCGAACTGGAGATTGCTGCGCTACCGATTGTGGGAGAAGGACTGAGTTATCAGCGGGCGGAGATTCCCATTATCGGAGCAGTCAAACCCATGCCGTCCGGTGGCTTTATCTATATGGATGGTCGTCAACTGGCCAGAGATTTGCAGGGGGGGTTGCTGGCACTGACGCGATCGCAACTCAAAACTATCCGAGCTTGGGCCAAAGAGGGCGGCTTCATCTTAGCCGTGGGCGATATTGTGCCGCTGCTGTTTGCGTGGCTGAGTAGGGCCAACTATGCCTTTGTAGGAACAGCCAAATCAGAATATTATCTGCGGGATGAGGTGGGCTGGTTGCCGCGCGATTCTTGGGTGGCCACGCTGGAAAACTGGTCAGGATCGGTTTATTTACCGTGGGAGCGCTGGCTCATGGGGCGCAAACGCTGTCAGGCCATTTTTCCTAGAGATTCCCTCACCAGCCACGTTTTGCAAGCCAAGTCGTTACCTGCTTATGACCTAGGCAATCCCATGATGGACGGCTTGGTTACAGCTACTAGCAAGGCTACCGATTCAGAATTGCACAATACTAACTCCACGGTCGGTACAGAGGACGCACCGCAACCGCTGACGGTTGTACTGTTACCGGGTTCGCGTCCGCCAGAAGCCTATCGCAACTGGCAAACTGTTCTGACCGCTGGATCTTACGTGATGCGAGATTTAGATCGGCAGTCCGTGCGCTTTTTAGCGGCGATCGCACCTAGCCTTGATTTAGCACCACTCCGTGAACGTTTAGAGATGGAAGGCTGGCGACCGGATTCGACCGATGCTCTAACCTATATCCGAGGAGCGTCAACATTAACCATTGCCACCGATCGATACGCAGAATTTTTGCAGCAGGCGGATTTTGCGATCGCAATGGCAGGTACCGCAACAGAACAGTTTGTGGGATTGGGTAAACCAGCGCTCATTCTACCCGGAACGGGGCCGCAATTTTCACCCCGCTTTGCCGAAGCCCAGACACGGCTATTGGGGCCATCTGTCACTCTGATTAAGCCGGAACAGGCGGGTCAAGTTGTACAAAACTTTTTAACTCGGCCTGATTTGCTGCAACTAGTAGCTGAAAACGGCCAGCGCCGCATGGGCGCACCCGGTGCAGCATCTCGGATTGCGGCTTGTTTACGAGAGAAATGTTTAGCTTTGGAGAGTAAGGCGTGAGGAGCAAGGCGTGGAAAGGTCATAAAAGGCTGTAAAAGCTGTAAAGATTCGACCCAGCACCTAGAACCCAAAATCTAATATCTAGCACTCAGTATCCAGCCCCCCAATTAGTCACCCCGCAGCAGCAAAACTCAGTGGAAGCTGCACAATAAAATGCGTTTGGCTGTCTTGGCTTTCGACGCGAATTGTGCCCTGTAGAGCCTCAACGAGCTGTTTCACCAGCGCGAGGCCCAAGCCCGTACCGCCATGCTTCCAGGGGTCATTGTTCGGGATGCGATAGAACCGATCAAAAATGCGATCGCAGTCTGCGGGAGAAATTTCTGTTCCAGAGTTGCTGATTCGAAGCGTGATACCAGCAGCAGTGGCCGCACAGCCAACAGTGATTGTGCCGTGGGCTGGGGTGTATTTACAAGCGTTGTTGAGTAATTCCAGTACGATACGTTCTAGATAATCCAAATCAGTAACAATCGTGGGCAGGTGATTGGGCAGCTCAAACGCTAACCGTTGCTGATGCTGTTGCGATCGCTCGATAAACGGTTCACCGAGCTGCAAAATCACGGATCGAAGCTGGATCGGCGTCAACTGAAGAGACTCTGTCCCCGCCTCTAAGCGCGTCAAATCCAGCAAATTATTGATTAGAGTGGTTTCACGCTGGCACTCTTCCTGCAAAATGTCGAGATAGCGCTGAATCATTGGCATTTTAGGGTTTTGTGAGTTCTGCAACCCCTCCAGCGAGGCCAAACTGACGTTTAGCATGTGCGTCGCCATTTTGATACTGGCCATCGGCGTGCGCAACTCATGCGACACCGTGCTGAGGAAGTCGTCCTTAAGCTGATGCAACCGTTCCAGCTCACGCACCTGTGACTGAGCCGTTTGATAAAGACGGGCCTGCCGGAGTGCGATCGCACATTGGTTAGCAAACTGTTCCGCCAGCCAAATTTCGCGGTCTGAAAAGTAACTTTTGGCCGTCCGAAAAATCCACAGCGTTCCCAAAATCCGAGTTTCACCGATCAGGGGACAGGTCAAAATGGTAAACGGCTGCTTCAAAATTCGAGCTGGCGCAGGTGGAATCGGGAGCGAGCAAAATTGGACACTTTGCCCCCGGAGCGTCTGCTGATGGACGCTGGTTAAGGAATCAACCGGAAAAACACAGCCTTGAACCGATGGCAGATTGTCTTTTACCCAATCGTGATGAATCGTAACAGTTGCCTGTTCCAGATCGTAGAGGCCCAAATCGCAGGCTTCAGCGGCCAGGGCTTGTCCCAGTTCTGCCACGGCGGTACGTAGAATTTGCTGCTCATCCAAACTGTCGCGCACCCGGTCACTCAGCCGTTTGAGCGTTTCTCCATACATCAGCGCCTGACGGATTTGAGCAGTTCGTTCCCGGACTTGAATTTCGAGATTGATATTGAGTTGTTGCATGCGCTGATGGAGTTCGGCCTGCTGAATTGCGATCGCAAGCTGATCGGCAATTTGCTGCAACAGGCTGGCTTCATCCGGTTGCCACACTCGGCATTCCGCGCAGGCATGAACAATCAGCAATCCCCAAACTCGGCGGGATGGATGGGACGATGCATCAGGCAATACCTGCACAATGGGCGCAACAACTTTCGACTGCACCCCCACCGATTGCATAAACTCAACCAAACAACTGCCCCAGTCATCTGTGGCAATATCCGGCACGATGCGAGGTTTGCCACTGCGATAGTGCTCGTAACAGGCGGGCGGAAAATGCTCATCCAGCCAGCGCATATCGTTTGTCATTGGATAATTGGGCAGCACCGATTCTTGAATCACTTGCCCTGAACCATCCGACAGCAGCCGAAATATCAGAACCCGATCGGCCTGTAAAACCTGCCGAATTTCGCTAACCGCCACTGCTAACATGCCGTCTAAATCCAGTGACTTGCGGATTTGTTTGGTAATTTGATGCAGCAGATGTTCTCGTTCAAATTGGGTTCGCAGAATGGCCTCTGCCTGTTTGCGATCGCTAATATCCTGAACTGTTCCTAAAAGCTGCGTCACCTGTCCTTGCTCATCTCGCAAAAACGCGCTTTCTCGGCTTTGCAGCCAAACCCAGTGCCCGTCAGCATGGCGAAAGCGATACTCGATTTCTACTCCGTCATGATTAACCAATGTTTGGCAGCGCTGAAGGTGCTGCATCACTCGCTCTCGGTCATCAGGATGACAGAGGTAGGACAACACTTGACTGCCCATCGCGTGAATGGCGTCCTTCGTATACCCCAGCAGTTCCAGCATATTGGCAGTGCTATAGACATTCCGCTGCTGTTCGAGGTCATAGACATAAATCGTGCTGGGGCTAGTTTCCAGAATGCTGTTGATAAACCGCTGATTTCGATAGTGAGCGGAATGAAGGTCAGCCTGTTCTGTCGCGTAATCGGCAGCGCAATCAACCTGGGGCTGCTTCTTTTCCCTTGCAGATTCCTCTTTAGATTCTGATAGAGAGACTCCCTGCTGCTCAAGGGTTTGCATTTGCTGCCGCAGTGTCGCACACTGCACGGCCAAGCCGAGCTGCATTGCAACCTGCTGTAAAAAGGTTTGATCCAAGCTGCTCCACTGCCGTGGAGCTTGGCACTGATGAGCAATCAGGAGCCCCCAAAGGTGACGATCAACCAGCACAGGCACGACCAAATTAGCCTGCACCTGAAATCGGGTTAGTAACTCAGCATGGCACGGCTGAATATGACTCTCATGAACATTGTCAATCGCGCTAATTCGTCCCTGCTCGTAAGCAGACACCCAGTCACGATGAAAGCAAGGATCGTCAATAAATTGGCCCAGAATAGCATTCCACTGTGGATCAACGGCTTCAGCCGCAACCACACCATCCTGATTCGGCAATAAACGATAAATCAATGTGCGATCGCACTGCAAAGCTTTTTTGATTAATTGAACAATCTCGGCCAGCTGATGATGGATATCGCTTGGGGTCTGCAAGCAACGCGATATCTCGCCTATCACCTGAAAAAGCCGATAAGAATCTCGATCTAATGCTGGGGGTCGATCAACGTCCATCGAAACTTGCCAGTGTTTGCCGATAGTTGAGTGATTGGGGCATCCTAGAGTGTCCACATCTGGGATGTTTTCTCCTATGCTACGTCGATTTATTGTGTTTGTTGTGGGGATTGCGATCGCAATGACCGCTCTAACCCTGTATTCTCCGCTAGGCTTGGCTCAGACCAGTCACCAAACCAACTGCGACCCGTCCTATCCCGACGTGTGTATTGCACCACCGCCACCCGATCTGGACTGTGGCGAGATTGAGTATCGTAACTTTAGAGTAACGGGTGCTGATCCACATCGCTTCGACGGTGACCACGACGGTATTGGCTGCGAGTCATAGTCTAACCGAGTCATAGTTTAACTAAATTCTGAAAGCATGACTGTATCGCCGCAGTGTGGCGGCATCATCACCGCTGCGGGTTTTCGACTAGCACGACTGGCACGGTGCAGGCTGCAAGTACACCATACGAGGTTCTATCGGTCTAGCCAGTTGATCCGCTAAACTAGGAAAGAACAAATTGCTGAACTTTTCTCCAGTAGGTTTTCTATGCTAAAGAAGCGCTCTCCGTTCGATTCTGCTCAGCTCATGCGTCGTTCAGAAGACCTAATTGAGGCAGCTTCTAACCGCTATCGGATTACAGTACAGGTTGCTAACCGGGCACAGCGCCGTCGTTTTGAAGACTTCGAAAATCTCGACGACCCCAAAATGAAGCCCGTGATTCGCGCCATCATTGAAATGTCAGATGAACTGACTCAGCCTGAGATTATTGGCGAGTAAGGTCATTCGTTCCCAATGTGATTATTTTTAATCAGTTTTAATTCCATCAGGGTTCGCGTGGAAGAGGGTGAATGTGCCACTCATTCTGCGCGAACCTTTTGGCGTTAAACCACGTCTTGTTCTGATAACTGCCATTTAGCTAAATCCAATGAAGCGATTTCATGTTGTCCTGAGCGTTCTGAGCTGTCTGGTTGTCATAGCTGGGTTTACGCTGTTGAATCCAATCGGTTTGCTGTCCAATTCCTCCAGTTCAACTCAGGCGAGACAGTGGTGGCATGGACAATCTGCGATCGCACAATTGCCCACTGAACGCGAACTCCGTCGCCTCATCCCGGAGCAGATTGCGGCCTATGTGTACCAGCAATTTCCCGATTTACCGCTGGAAAACCAGTACATCGACAACCGTGATAACGAAGTAGATGAGGACGGCACCTTAGTCAGCCGCATGATCGACTACCATACCCGGATTGTGCGTCGTCCCACCCAATATCGCCTGGATTGGAAGCTAACGATAGCCGACTATCTGGATGAAAATGAAATTATTATCATCAGCCAGTATCCCGGATCATCCCGCTACGAAACGAATCCAGTGCGAGGCGACAAAGCTGCGATCGCACGTCTTTCGCCAGAACAGCGCAATGCGCTAGTCAACACGCTAGTGGCAATTTACAATCCTGCATTTGCCGAGATCGCCGGATGGCGGACGTATCCAGAGGCATTCAGCTCACCCCAAATGACGCCGGAAGCACAGGCTGAACCTGCGACCGAATCCTCAACGCCGACAGACAGTTCAATGCCCAATTCATCGTCTGAATCCACAATCCCAGCACGGGGTTCAGCCGATCTGCTTCGCTAGAGGGGCATTTATTAGCCATTCCGTCTCCCGTTCCCCCACGGGAATCAACTCGACCTGGCGACCCGTTTCGTCCCGCAATAGGCGAATCTGGAGATAGTGATCGGGCCTGTAGACCAATCTCTCTGCCCACTCGATCGCTACGATGCCTAGTTCGACTTCCAGCTCATCCCAGTACATATCGAGATAGAGCGTTTCGGTTTCAGCAGGTTCCAGCCGATATAAATCGGCGTGATAGAGCGGTATTCGCCCTTCCAGATATTCGTTGATCAGCGTGAATGTCGGACTTGCGATCGCATCCGTCACACCCAAACCTTCACCAATCCCCTGCACCAGCGTTGTCTTGCCGCTACCGAGATTTCCTTCTAGTAGCAAGACAATTCCGGCTGGCAGCGTTTGGCCTAGAACAACCCCTAGTTGGCGCGTATGCTCTGCATCCGGCAGAAACAACGAAAGAACACTCTCCATGCCCATTGCCGCTAAAACGGTTCTTGCTTCATTTCAGAAACACCTGCTGATGGATTGCTCGTGCCAGCAGGTTGCTGAACTTCATTCTGGATCGTTTGATTTTGGATAGTTGGATTGGCGGGTGCGCTATACGGCACATTCGGCTGCATTCCAGGTTGAACTGGAGGCATACCTGTGGAGTTCGAGGGTGAAAATGCAGGTTGATTGCCAGTTGGTTGTCCCGTCTGTGGATAGGCATTCGGTGGCGAAACCCCATTTTCAAATGCTCCCGGCATCCCTTGCCCTGGACTGATTCCATTCATTGGTGCGTCCATCGGTGAGAAATATTCAACGGGCACACCCTGAAGCGCTTCCATCATATATCGCCGCCAGATCGGTGCAGCCACATCACCCGCTGCGGCTCCAGCCCCAATTGGATAGTTGTCGTCATTGCCAACCCAAATCGCCGTTGTCAGCTGGGGCACATAGCCCACAAACCACACATCGCGGGCATCGTCCGTCGTGCCGGTTTTGCCTGCCGCAGGCCGATCCGGCAGCCGCGCCTCCACACCGCTCCCTTCTTCTAATACCCCTTGCAGAATACTGGTTAACTCGATTGTCGCCCTCGGATCAAGAACGAGCCGTGGTTCAGGAATGTTATCGAGAAGTACCTGTCCTTGGCTGTCTGTAACCTGAGCAATGAAGGTTGGTTCAGCATACCAACCCTGACTGGCAAACGCCGAAAACGCATTCGCCATCTCAAGCGGCGTCACTTCCACAGCACCCAATGCCAAGGGCAAGACTGGTTCCATATCTCCTTTCAAGCCTAGCGATCGCGCCGTTTGAATCACTTGTTCAATACCGAGATCGTGCATCAGACGAATGGCCGGAATATTACGAGAGTGAATCAACGCTGTCCGTAGCGTAATTGGCCCCCAAAACTCACCTTCGTAGTTGCGTGGCGTATAGGTGCCGCCCCCATCGGGGTAGGTGACTTCCGTGTCATCAATCGTTGAGTAGGGAGTGTACTGACCCGTTGCTAAGGCTGCGTAATAAACAAACGGCTTGAAGGACGATCCAGGCTGTCGGCGAGCCTGAAGCGCTCGATTAAACTGACTTTGCTGATAGTTTACGCCACCTACCACGGCTTTGACGAAATGAGTACGCGGGTCAATCGAAATTAGCGCCATTTGATCCGCATAATATCCCCGCTGGTACAAATCAAAAGCGCTGGCTTGCACCACTCCTTCGGCAGTAGTCTGTAGGTAATCATCCACTGTCGCCTGAACGCGCATTCCGCCTTTCAGCAACGGGCCTTCACCAAAATGTCGGATCAGTTCTTGAGTGACCGCATCGGTGACATAAGGGGATTTGCTGCGCGAGAAAGAAGTAACTTCACCAAACTGAAGTTTTTCGGCTAAAGCAGCCCGTTCTTCCGTCTCTGTAATCCAACCCAGTTCCCGCATGCGTCGCAGGGCGAGCCGTTGCCCCGTCTTAGCCAATTCCATTGAGACAAACGGGCTATATTCTTCGGGAGCCTGAATCAAACCGGCCATCAGCGCCGATTCAGCCAGAGTTAAATCCGCCGCCGATTTCTTGAAGTAGCTTTGAGCTGCTGTTTCAACGCCGTAGGTGTTATGCCCCCAGTACACCTGGTTTAGATACAGCTCTAGGATTTTGTCTTTGCCATACACCTGTTCCATACGAACCGCTAGGACGGCTTCTGCAATTTTCCGGCTTAACGTCTGACGCGGTGTGAGAAACAGGTTTTTAGCAAGCTGCATCGTCAGGGTCGAGGCCCCTTCCACGGTCTCTTGATTCTGCACGTTCCGCAAAAACGCGCGGGCAATTCCGTTCGGACTAACTCCCTCATGCTGATAGAAACGGTCATCTTCCATTGCCAGGACAGCCCGCTTGAGATGGGGAGAGATTTCATCTAGCGTAACAACTTCACGGTTGGCTTCATCGTGCAGACTGCTGAGCAGTTTGCCGTTGATGTCGTAAATATAAGTCGTCTCGACTGGGCTGTAGTGGGCCAGCAGTCGGACATCTGGTAGCCGTCGCAGAGTGATGTCGAGTCCAATGAAGCCGCCTGCGATCGCAGCGGTTGACACCATGCCAACTGCAATCACCGTCGAGCCGGCAACTTGGCTGACTTCCCGCATATAGCTAGCCACATCAGCCCAGCGAATATCTGGACGTTGATGCAACCGAATCGATCGAAAACGGGATTTAACAGCGTCAAATGACACAGTGACAACTCCCCAATGGCGAATAAAATCAAGGCGTTTAGTTCAAGGCGTCTATATTCAAGCGAATAAATCGCATAAAGACAATACATTGGTCGATTTTTTTAGATCTAGGAGGAGCGTTGTGTATTGCATCACGGCGACACAACGCTCCTTCTGGACTTGGAATTTGGGTTTTAATCATGCCAATCTATGGACTCGGCTCACCATGATAGAAGATTCCGTTGGTAAAAGCCCATTAATTTTCGCGCTCACCCTAAATGGGTGATCTCTGGGCGTCCTCTACGAAATGGATTCTTATTTCCTTGAAATGAATCGTGTAAGCACATTCAAACAAAGGCCCCCCCCTTTATGCGACTCATCATTATCAACGACACGGCCCTTAAGCAAAGCACTCAGCAGTCTTCCCAACTGCCCCCAGAAGCATTTGTCAAGGTTGCAGATGGAACTGAGTTTCAGATCAATGGCTATACCAGTGAATCGGGACACTACAAAGTGTTTTTGACCGATCCGTTTGAAGGCAAGCGCACCTGGTATGTCTACGCACTACACGCTGAAATCGCCTACGGCGTTGATGAAAAATTCTACATGCGTGTCGCTCAAGACACTTATCTGAAGCAAGAGACCAAGCAAGCAGATGAGCTATCAGATGCCAACAAATATAAAGTCACGGCACCTGATTCATTCAACCTGATGCAGTACTTCCCCGATCCGGCAGCAAACCAGCATCTCAAGGTCAAGCTTGAGCAGCCGATCAATGGCATCATCACTTGGTATGCCTTTGGGCCTCACGTTGAGATCTTTACCCGTCCATAGGTGTACTGCGATTTAAGTCATACCTTAATCGGTGAAAGAGGTTAGCCTCTCTCATAGAAAGGTTTCATAAAAAAGGAGCTTAGCTTTAGGCTAAGCTCCTTTTGCGTATTGATTTAGCCGCTTTACCCAGGCTGGGTGAACTTCGGGGATGGTCTGCGAAATGAGTTGACGTTGCCCTGAAATGAACAGTGTAAACACTACTCCACTCAAGGTACTCACCATGAGACTTATCATTATCAACGACACCATCCTCAAGCCGAGCACACAGCAGTCCACTCAACTGTCTCCCAGTACTGTGGCAGAAGTAAAAGATGGCACCGAGTTTGAAATTAGCCGATTCACGAGTGAATCCGGACACTACAAAGTGTTTTTAACGACTCCCTTTAGAGGCCAACAAACCTGGTATGTCTACGCACTGCACGCTGAGATTGCCTACGGCATCAACGAGCGCTTCCAAATGCGGATTGCCCAAGATACCTATCTAAAACAAAACGCCGTTCAGACTTCTGAACTGTCTAATGCGAACAAGTACAAGGTCTTAGCTCCCTCTGCGTTTGACTTGGCTCAGTATTTCCCTGATCCAGCCGCAGCGCAGCATCTGAAAGTCAAGCTAGAGCAGCCCCTCAACGGTATTCTGACCTGGTATGTGTTTGCTCCCCACGTTGAAATTGTTGTCTAACCCGATTGCACTAGACGATTGAATAAAAATAAAAGAGGGCATCGCATAAGCGCAATGCCCTCTTTTTAATGGCCTTTTACTGAAGCTAGATTTTTCGCAATCAAAATCTCTAGATCAACTAGAACGTCATTTCAGCAGCCTGGACTTTCTCGACCTGCTTCTTCTTCAGCACCAGCATAATCTGGGTCAGGGTTGCTGCAGCCAAGAAGGCAATCAAACCCTTGATGCGAGTAGAGCTTTGCAGCACGATTTCAACATCACGCTGACCAAAACCACCCACGTTCGGATCATCGTTTAGCGCTTGACCCGCCGTAACGGCATCACCTTCGGCCACAGTTAGCGCTAGACCAGCGGGCACCGTATCCACAACGGTGTCGCCTGCATCAGTTTGAATGGTGACTTCGTATCCACCTGCTTCAACTGCCGAGATGTTGGAGATGGTACCTGCAGCGGATGCGTTGTAGACGGTGTTGTTGCTCTTTTCACCCGTCGGGTAAACTTGGCCCCGACCGCGGTTACCGCCGACGTGAATCTGGTACTTACCAAAGCTGATTCCCTTTTGGGTTGCTGGATCGGGAGACAGAACTGGGAAGACGATCTCTTGATACTGCTCACCGGGCAGTGGACCAACAATGATGATATTTTCTTGGTCTTCGCTGTAGGGCTGGAA
Source organism: Thainema salinarum CENA647 (assembly GCF_057732415.1). Lineage (NCBI taxonomy): Bacteria > Bacillati > Cyanobacteriota > Cyanophyceae > Leptolyngbyales > Leptolyngbyaceae > Thainema > Thainema salinarum. The sequence goes on along the minus strand of NZ_JBYJZJ010000022.1, from coordinate 1,961,905 downwards.
GTAGAGGCTACCCACCTTTTCCTGCATTTCTTCGGGAATGCGATCGGCAGGTGCAATCTTGAAGCCTTCCGGCAGCATCACGACAGCACCGACGTTGAGGCCACCCTTGCTGCCATCGCCCAAGACCTGTTGGGTATCGAGGTCATAAGGAATTTTGACTACGGCTTCAAACACAGAGTCAGGCAGTACCGCTTGAGGTACTTCAACCTGAGTCGGCATTTCACCGAGGTGGCAGTTCGCACAAACAATCCGGCCCGTTGCTTCACGGGGGCTGTCATAGTTCTGCTGCGCCCAGAACGGATAAGCCGCAGCGGATTGAGGCGCGATCGCATCTCCAATGGTCAAGAACAGAACAGCAGCCAAAACTACCGCAATGCCCTTGGCGATGCTGCGAAAACTTGCGATCGCACTCGTCAGGACAAAATCACTTCTCATCAGTAACACGCTTTTCAATAACTCAGGACTCGGGGTTCAAACGTTGAAATAACTTAGGCTGAAAACAACAACCAAGGCTTAAAGCTTTGCAAGGTGGGTTATGACCACCACGGATCATCGCCCGTACGGAAATCGGTCTCTGTCCAAGGCGTCAGTGCAATCGTGTCGTTCTCAGTGACAGTGGCATGAGCCAGCGCCAAGGAGAGAGGAGCGGGGCCGCGCACAACCTTACCTGTGTTGTCGTACTGAGAACCGTGGCAAGGACAGATAAACTTGTTTTCGTTGGCGTTCCAGGGCACAACACAGCCCAAGTGGGTGCAAACCGCGTTGATGCCATAATCCGCAATTCCACCCTCGTTGCTAACTACGATGTAGGTCGGATCGCCCTTGAGACCCTGAGCCAATGAGCGCTCACCGGGCTTACGCTTAGAGACAAACTCACTAGCGTTAATGTCCTTGCCCAATGCATCTTTAGCGAGGACACCACCACCTGCGGCACCACTGGATGGCGGAATGAAATACTTAACCACGGGATAAAGCGCGCCGAGTGCTGTTCCTGTAGCTGCACCAAACGTCAACAAATTCATAAACTGACGGCGTCCCATGCTGGGCACATCCGCATTCCCGGAAGAAATTTGAGTCATAACTTAAGCTGTATGTAGGCGTTCAAAATGGAGACTACGATAACTGCTGCGCTCAAATTCAGACTGCAACGTTTGAACGAAGCGGAGCGCTTAGATTCATCAGCTAACTCACTAAACTTAATGAAAAATCCAGAACGAAAATTCAGATTAAATTCATTAAACTTTGAGCTAACCCAATCCGTATAAAGGTATCTGCTAAAGCAGTTTACAGTTTTCTGAGACCATTGTTACACAACATAAACACGATTCAACCTCAAGGTCGTTAGGAAATGTAGATTGTGAACCAGCTTTTCGCTTTCCGTTAAGAAATGTATCAATTTGCGCTTCGTCTCTTGGTTCCAAAAACTAACAAGATGGTTGCGATAGGCATATTGGTTAGGACGTTTTTGTGGCACGGCGAAGCTGTGCCACAAAAACGTCCTAACAGAGCTGACTACGGTTAAATCTGCGATCGCAGCATGACAAGCGGATGATTCGCGTTCTAGTTTTGCAACGTGCAAAATGGGGGTTAAACAAAGTAGTAGTTGCTGCAAATATTGCGATTTGGATGAGTGACCTGAAACGATGACTGGACAAGAACTACATGAACTACTGCTGACCAAGTGGGGCCGATCCTTTGGCATGCAGCTCCGACGCACCCAGGGCAAAATCTTTGTGCAGGTGATGTGGAAGTACTTAGAGCAAGCTTCGTTTCCCATGACCGAAGATGAATATCTTGCTCATCTAGATGCGATCGCAGCCTATCTCAATGCCTGGGGCGGTGCCGACCAAATTCGCACCTACATCCAAGAAACCCGAGAAAGCCCCCGCCTCGGCAAAGCAGTCAGTATCCCGCTTGACTTAGGCATTCGCGAATCGGAATGGATCGTGGATGAATAACTCTAGAATCCTCGAAAAACGAATAAGAGCCGCGTCTAGCGCGGCTCTTATTCGTTTAGGAAGACGAGAAAGACAGCTAGCGGCCAGCTAATTTGACCATGCCAGTGCCGCCAAAGTAGAGCAACAGCACCGCACCGCCGAGCAAACTTTGGGTAATCGGATCAGTGGATGGAGTTAACACCGCACCAAGGACTGCCGCTCCCAGCAGAACAAAGCGCCACCCTTTCAGCATCTGCTCTGACGACACAATGCCCAGTAGCCCCAACAAAAGCTGAACGATGGGAATTTGAAACGCCAATCCAGTACTGAACATGAGCAGCAGTACAAACTCAAAATAGCGATCGATTGACCAAAGCTGTTCTACCACATCAGCTCCATAGCTGATGAAGAAATTCAATGCAGCTGGAATTAAGGCTAAATAAGCAAATCCTAAACCCACAAAAAAGAGCACGCTAGAGCCGAGTACAATCGGTGCAATCAGACGTCGCTCTCGCCGAGTCAGTCCCGGTAGAACAAACTGAATAATTTGGTAGAGAATAAACGGGCTAGCCAAAAGTAAGCCACTGTAAGCAGCCACTTTGAGAGAGACAAAGAAAAATTCGCCGGGCGAAAGCTGCAAGAACTTGACGCCTTTGGCTGGCAGTTCCAGCAGCTCAACAATTGGGCGCACCACTGCAAAGCAACCAACCACGCATACAATCACCGCGATTAGTGAATAGAAAATGCGCCAGCGCAACTCCTCTAGATGATCAAATAACGACATTTCCACGTCGTCCGGTAGATCATCCAAATAATCTCTTTCATCGGAGTCAGATGGGTCATTTGCCTGGGACGGCTTGATTTGAGCGGTTTCCAACTCAGGGGGAGGCGTCATACGCTAACGGTTGCTCTCCGGTTTAAATGAACGATGATTCTGTGTGCTTTAACCTATTGTATCGGTTGCTTCATGAATGCTCGAACCGAGACGATAACTTTAGGCTCTGGAATTAGTTATTGGGTATCTCAAATGTGTTGGAATTCGTAGTCTTGCGAGCAGTGTACTGTTCCACCTTGGCCGCAATGTCTGGATTGTAGAGTCGTAGATAGTTCCAGTAGCCACCAAAGACGGAGCGCACATAATTTTTGGTTTCTGGAAACGGAATTTGCTGGGCAAATTCATCGGCATTTTTGAAATTGTCTCGCGTAATCCAGTCAGCCACGTTACCGGGGCCAGCATTGTAACTAGCGACAGCATAGAGCGAATTATCACCGTACTCTTGGTGGGTGTAGCTCAAATACCAGGTTCCCAGCTTAATATTGTCAGCCGGATTGCCCAGATTGTATTCCCCAGCGCCAATGTTTTGATCAATCCAAGCTGCCGTATCGGGCATCACCTGCATCAGCCCTTTTGCACCTACAACCGACTCAATTTGTGTTTCAAAGCGGGATTCCTGACGGATCAACGCCGTCACCAACATGGGATTGAGATCGCGCTCGGCTGACCAGGTTTGAATCAGGTTTTGAAAAGGGAAAGGATACAAGGCTTGCCAGTAAGCATCCTGCTTCGCTAAGGTTTTGTACTGTTCAATTTCCTCTGGTTTTTCACGCCACTCTAGGCTAGACACCATGAAAATGCCGTCTAGGTTGTCGCCAACGCCCAGACGCATTAAACCATCGGTGAACTGCTCCGCGACCGTCGGCTCCATTGGGTTCTCAAATTCGCTCTGCCAGAGTGCCCAGGCCTCCTGATCTTGTCCCAATTGGTAAAGCTCTTGCAGGGTTTCTGAACCCGCTGGTAGCAGCGCTCGCTGCATCGGCTGTTGAATTTCGGGCTTTAAGTAACGCACCGTATTAAAGTCACCGACATCCCACCCCAGATGAACGGCTGAACGCCAGGCAAAATAGGACTCAGGATAGTGGGTAATCGTATATTCAAAGGCGCGTTGGGCTTCGTCGGATTGATTCACTTCTAGCGCCCATTTACCCGCCCAAAAGGCGGCTTCTGGAGCTAGCTCATGGTCTGGATTTTCGTTAGGAATTTGAGCGGCCCACTGCCAAGCCTGGAGGTACTGCCCCTGTTCTGCATGTTGGTTCGCCATGTTCCAGCGGAGTGTAGCCGCCGCTTCTGAGGAACTGTATTGACTGAGAATGGATTGACGAGCTTGGGAAGCAGATTCGGCACTATCCATTTCGTCCAGGAGCAGCGACTTCTCGTACAGGGCTGCAGCGGCATCCTCTGGAAATCGTTCAATCACCTGATCAAGAACCACGATCGCAGTTTCTCGATCGACTAAAGCCGACAGTTTGAGCAGCCCTTCAGCCGTTTCTGGATCATCCGGAAACGTCTCACTGAGATAATAGTAAGCTGCGATCGCATCATCTCGCTGCTGTCCCAGTTGTAATCCTCTGCCCGCGCGATAGAGATTTTGAGGAGTCTCTGGTGCCCAGCGGTAAGCGTCTCCAGCTTTGCCATAGGTCAACTTTTCCCAATAGCCAAAGCCAATCGCCTCCCAATCTTCCGGGGTCAGCTGATCGCCATAAGTTTCAACCATTTCATCCAGCAGAGTTGTAATACCTGGCAGATGCAGGCCGTGGCGAGCGACTATCCGCATCAGCGGCAGCTTATCTTCTCGCTCTTTCAATAACGCTTGAGCCATTTGCACGGTGCGGGGCGAGGCTGGAAACTTCTCTATCGCCTGATCCCAATAGCTGCGATCGCCATTTTCACCCAGTGCGTACAGCGCTTCTGCCGCCACTGGATGCTCACCATGTTCCTCCAGTAGCGTCTGCCAAGCCCGTTGTGCCTGCTCTGGCTGCCCCATAGCCTCGTAGGCTTGCGCCTGCTTTAGCCTCACATAGGGTTGCAAGACTTTATAATCCGCTTCCAGCCCCTCTAGCCACTGAATCGCACTGCCAGCCTTGCCTTGCTGAATCAGGTCTGTTGCCAATAAATAGCGGGCCCGCGCCCGCTCGGCAGATTCTTTTTGCGTGGCAATCGCTTCTAGCTGTTGCGATCGCGCATCTGGCGACATCAGTGCCAGCGTCTTCACAAACGAATCAGACGGTTGACGCAATGTCAGTGAATTGGATTGTCGCGATCCAAACCCGATTTCGGCAATGGGTTCCAAATACCGCTGGTGAAACTGACTAAAGTCAATCACACCCAACATATCCAACGTCGAAACCGCCGCTCCAGCCAGCATGGCAGTTATGCCCAGAGACATTAACACCACTTGGCGGCCTTTTGAGGGCTGAGGAGTCCGTTTAAACATGTCAAATCGCCTGATTTCGCAGATAGATTAAAACAACTGTTGCCTATTTATAGCGCCATGTCCTGCGATAGAGCATCAACTGCCTGCTAAACAGAAGTGACCACTGCCGCCCCAAAACTTTAACTAGCCCTATGTTAGACAATCAAGCGAATTTCAGCTTTTGCTTTTTCCAGTTCGAGCTTGGAACTTGGCCAAAGCGAGATATAGCGGGATACACGATAGTTCGCAAAAGGTAATGATTTCTCGGACTCTTCTCAGCTAGCATCCGATCTCGTTAAAAACCGAAGAGGCGATTTCGGTACAAGCGATGAGACGACTCAAGATGAGACGACTCAATCTGAAAGCGGGTTCTTTTACTTGTAGAGACTTGAATCTTAAATGTTGTAATTGGGAGTTGTAATTTTGCGATCGCAATCCGGCAACCAAACCCTCCCTCCAGGTAGCATTTAAGACTGCTTATGACTGCTTTTGATCCGCACTACTCGCAGGCAAACACAACAGACCGTCCCCATAGTTTTGGATAAGACCCTGCTGCCGTAGCTTACCCATCAGCCGCGTAACCGTTACACGAGTTGAACCAATGGCACTACCGATTTGAGCATGAGTTAAGGCCCAAGGTAAGCAATAACCCTGATCACAGGGCTGACCATACTCTTCAATTAACAAGGTGAGAAAACCCAGAAGGCGATCAATCGTCCGTCGCTGACCTAATGTGCTTAACCAGAGCAGCTTGCGCTGATGCTGATAACGAAACGCATCTAAGACTTCTCGCCGGAAGTGAGGCCAGTTGTCCAAATCATGCCAATACAGCCAAATAACCGTCGTTTGATCCACGTGAGCAAAACTCTGTAGCGTAAATGGAGATTGCGCCACAATTTCAAACGGTTGCCCAGCTCCAACAAATCCAAGAAACGCCTCTTCTAGCTCTGCTCCCTCCTCTTCACCTTTAGCGATGCTGGTACTCACCTGAGCGTTCCCCACCAGTCGCACGGCTCCTCGCTGTACCAAATATAAAATTCCAGGACGAGCCGGAATTCGCTCATCTTTACTGAAGGTGCGGCAACGATAGTGCTCCTGAGCCCAGTCTAAAATTCGCTGCCAAGTCAGAAAAGGGCGGGGCGCTTCAGGTTGTGATGACGATTCCGAATACATAATAAAATACTAAACGTTGCTGATGAACTTGCGTTGGTGGCAAACACTAGCCAGCTGTACGGATGGGAACAGAATCAAGACAATAACAGTGCAATAGCAGTTTGTTTTTTGCTAGACCAAATCAGCGAATCTATCAGTCACCGTAAGGGCGATAGAACATAGCATCACCATAAATAAATCTATACCAAACACTTCTATATCAAACGCTAAATACGCAAATACTTTAACGCACACTGGAGAAATGGAAAAAGCCGTATTTTAAACAGCCTGGAATCCTTAATTTAGAATTCTCTATACAAATGCACGAAAAACGAATCAATTTAGAAATTAATGCGGCCCCTCCTGCCTGATTAAAATCCCCTGCAAACTATCCCTGCAAACTATTAGTGTCAGATGATACTTGGCTTAACTAGATAACATCTGAGCAAGCTTTACGCCTGATACTGCAATGCAACCGTACACCTGAAGCCGATCTGGTATGAATCTTCATAAAACCTTTAAGAAGATTCACTGAAATCTACCGATGTTTTTTGTACAGGGAGGTACTGTATATTACACAACTGTCTCTCAAATTTCTGTTACTCAGAAACCTTCAGACTGCAATAGCAAGTGGGCTGCCATCAATTGTGGTTGACCCTGCTCCGTTCGAGGCAAGTTTGCCAGAGCTGAGCTCATTGAGCAACTTGATCAGCCACCAGGATATAAAATTAGGGTCAAAAACTGGTAAAGGGTGGGAACCAATTTTTTACACCAGCCCCTTGGCATTAAAGCTCGCTGCAAAAACGAATTTAACTGTAATCCAAGTTGCAACCTTCATCACCCACCAGATGACGGATTTGCGTGATAACTGCGACACCCTGTCTTCCCTCACACCACTGTCACCTCCCTTCTGGTTACACTTTACGATCCGACAAAATGAGTCTGGGTGGATTTACTTAAACCTTACAGATTTGGGCATTGCGATCTGGTTAGAGCATCTAACCACTATTCGAGCAACCCGCCGCGATCATCATGACGGTCATCAAGCAGCAGGCGGCTCACCTGTAACCAGTCATTCCGTTCCAAGCCTAACAACTGTACCGCAGAAACTACGACCAGAAGCCTGGAGTCAGCGTTGGCCGCAAGACTGGCCAACAATTTGGGCCGCACAGTATGTTCATAATCGAACGTTTAGCCTGCTCCAGTTAGCAGGCCGAGAAGGGCTGCTGCCGCTAAGAACGAATAAAACATCAAGCAATTTAGAGATTGGGGCTACTTGCTTTGGTTTCGGTGCGGAAGGCGCATGTCTGCCTCCGTCACATCGCTATCCGTGGTTCACTGAGCAGGAACAGCTGCGAATACAGCATTCAAGCGAATGGGAGCTAATTCGGTGTTTTATAACGCTAACGGATGAGTGGCAAGAGCGTCAGGGGAGCTACACCCCACAGCAGGTTCATCGCCAACTTCATCTACTGGTTCAAAGCTTTGAACAATTTCATCGACAGTGCCAAATTTTTGGTGATGTGGCTGAGCGGACACCTGAATTAGCTCAGGCTCGGCTGGGCTTGGTGCAGATTACGCAGAGACTGATGAGGATTCTGTTGGAAGAGGGGTTGGGAGTTGAGGCGTTGATGGAGCTTTGAGAGTCGGGAGGTTGGGGAGTAAGGGAGTAGGAAGTAGGGGAGTGGGGAGCAGGGGGGCAAGAAGATAGTGGTGGTCTGTTCTGCTGGGTTGGTTAGGTTTTCCAGGCGGTGCCTTGGTAGGTGTAGCCAATGAATTTGGGTAGGCTCTCAGCATAATCCTGCTCAATTTCGACTCGGTCGAACTGCTGCTGCACCAAATTAGCAATGTTGCGGTTGAGATGGCAGCCATCACCAATTACTTTTTGAATTGGATTGAGCCGATTTTGCCAGGTTTGAACTGAGGTATCTTTACTTAAACCATGTTCAACAAAGCAGAAGCGGCCACCCGGTTTAAGAACGCGATAAATTTCGCTCAGCGCTTGCTGAATGTTGGGAATACTACAGAGCGTCCATGTGCTGACGGCGGTGTCAAAACTGGCCTCTGCAAATGGAAGGTTTTCACCGCTAAGAACGTGAACCTTAACATTAATAGGAGAGGCGGCAATCCGTTTTTGCGCGATCGCAGTTGCACCGGGATTCGGATCAACGATTGTCAGCTGTTTGATCGAGTCGGGATAATAAGGCAAATTCAGCCCAGTCCCAAAGCCAATCTCTAAAACATTTCCTGAAACTTGGGAAAGGACGGCTTGCCGATATCGGGGGCAGGGTTCTCCCGACATGGCAGCATCCAATAAGCGTGGAAAGATGAGGTTGGAGTAAATACCCATGTTGTGAATCTCTCTTGGTCACGCAACGCACAATAGTTCTTCCATTTTAGTTCCCGGCTAAGAGCCACCTCTTCAACTGCTACACGGGGGGGAACTGAAAAAAGTACCCGTTCCAGTGAGGGCAGCAATGGTAATGCCTTAATTTACAAGGTACTTTAGCGATTTTGGATCTGCGATCGCACCCCCCAATCGGCTGTGCCACCTCAGGACAGTTGGGAAAGTCAAACCGTCACATTACTTTTGTGACAATCCTCACCGCAAGATGTGGACATACCAGAGCACCGCGACTTCTCATACCTAACGAATCCGGTGCATTTGCTTTCCACAGAATCAGTTGAGGACTTGTCATGAAATCTATCTTCCGTCGTTCCATCGCGGCTCTCGCTACCGTTGCTACCGCAGCAGTTGGTTTTGGTACTGTTATCTCTAGCTCGTCCGTTGCAGCTTCCTTTGGTCAAAAAGAAGTGGATCAAACTAAGTTTGCTGCGATCGCATCTCCAGTTAACAACGGCAGTTCCCATCAGCTACTGGTACTAGAGCAGATTTCCAGCACCAAGAAATGCTGGGGCGAGAGTGGCAATGCACCCACGATTGTTGATCCCCTACTGCTGAGCTTTGACTTTACGGGTATCTGCGGTCGCTCTACCGATAGCAACGGCTACTCGATTCGCGCCAACGGTCAAGATTTAGGTTTGCAGTACAGCCTGCGCGTTCAGCAGCGCAACGGCGACATGGTTCTAGTTGGTGTGCCCTTTGGTGGTCGGGGTCAAACGCTCGAAATCGCCCGCGCCAATGGCACAACCAACAACTTTGCGAAGCTCAACCTCAAAGATGGCTGGCGGTTCACCAAGCGTACCTACGAAGGTCAAACGCTGGGTCACGTCTACCTAACCTATGAAGGTGATCTGGCGGCAACAGCCTTAAGCGGCAGCACTGGTGGAACCACAGGTGGTACAACGGGTGGCAACACGGGCAGCACAGGTGGTAACACGGGCGGCAACACAGGTGGTAATGGCGGCGTGGTCGTCAATCCCACCCCCGTTTCCTTCTCTGACATCAGTGGCGACCTCTACCAGTCTGAAATTCAGGAAGCTGTAGCGATGGGCTTTATTGCAGGCTTCTCGGAAGACAATACCTTCCGACCTCGTGCAACTCTGACCCGTGAGCAGGTCGTTTCGATGGCGCTAGAGTCTTTGGAAAATGTGCCAAATGCTAACTTGAATCTGCCAACCAGCGTCAGCCGCGCTCCCTTCCGTGACGTAGCCACCTCTCGCTGGAGTGCTGCCAAGATTCAGTTTGCTCAACAAGAGGGCATCGTTGCAGGCTATGGCGATGGCAACTTCCGTCCAACTCAAGCGGTTACACGGGCTGAACTGATGTCCATCATGCGCCGCACGGCTGAATATGCTCAAGAGCTGCAGAACAAGCCGACCACATTGATCTCGACTCAAGCAGCAACCAACTTCGGCGATACGGCGGGTCACTGGTCACAGGCAACGGTCAATGAAATGTCCTCCTACTGTGGCGTTGCATCTCCCATGAATGAGTCTGGCAACCGCTTCTCTCCGGATTCGGCAGCTCTGCGGAACTATGCTGCTGCTGCTACTCTGCGCATGATTGAGTGTGCAGTTGAGGAAGCAGATAGCTAGTTGAAAACAGCGATCGGGGATTGCCCATCAGGATGCTTCCCCGATCCTCCAGTTAAGTTTAAATCGAGTTTCGAGTTAGACGTTTCGGTGATGCTGGCCGCAGCCGTGTGTTGTCAGCATTCTTCCTTCTCTAAAAGATTGCCTCGCCACCCGGCCGAGCGGCTTCTAGTAGCTTGACCTCATTCGTGTGTTGCCAGCATCCTTCCTTCTCTAAAGATTGCTCTCAACGCTTTTCTAAAAGTTTTTGTCTCCGCTAATTGCTACTTTCTCCTGGGGTTTAAAACACACCACATCACACGCTGAACTCCCTTAACTCCTCAACGCGATCGCAACTCCAAAAAAGTGCGATCGCGTTTTCCTTTCCATTTCAAACAAGAGCGATTTGCCTCCGCACTGTGGAAGCAAATCGCTTGTTGATGAGTACCTTGTTGATTGATACAGAGATTTATCGTAGCGCCGGGAAGTTAACGCCAATGCCGAGCAGTAGCCCAATTGCCGGATCATCAAATAGCGAAACGTTTACGGCTGCAACGCCCGTAAAGTTATCGCCGAGGGGAACATCAACGCCACCCGTGGCCAGAAAATCAACCGAACCATCATCGCCCGTGGAAATCGCTGCACCCGCGCCAATAAAGGGAGATACCCGGAAACCAATTTCTTCCGAAACGTTTTCTGTTACCTCAGTCACACCAGGAACAAAGTCAAACGTGACGGGCAACAAAATCGTCGGATTGTCATTAATCAGCACAGACGGGCGCACAGAGATATTTCGGGTTAGGCCAATTTTACTGAAGGCCGCAAAGCTGCCTTCCCCCAGTGCCGTTTCGCCATCACCGAGGCCAATGTTGCCGCCAATGCCGATATAGCTTGGCCCAGAACGGGTGGCGCGACCGGGAGAAATCGACTCTACTGCATCTTCAAAAACGTCATCGCCGTCACCATCATCCACGTCTTCATCTTCGAATAAGCCACCGTCATCACCGTCGAGAACATCTTCATCGGGATCGGCTTCGTAGGTATCTTCCGCTTCCGGATTCGATTCGAAGACACCATCATCTTCCTCTAATGGCTCATCTTCATTCAAGACATCGTTATCGTCGTCAAAAACGCCTGGATCATCGTCGAACAGACCATCGTCTTGGCCTAAGTTCTCGTCATCTGCCTCTTCTTCATAGGTCTCATCATTTAGGACATCGTTATTGTTATCCAAAACGCCTGGATCATCATCGAGCAGACCGTCATCATCGTCGGTATCAACTTGGGATAAATAGTTAGTTTGATCCACTGTGACATCGCTAGCTGTAACACTGCTATCGACATCTGCAAAAACAGATTCATTACTGGGCGTAGCAACCGCTGCTTGTTCAGTTGCTTGTTCAGTAGAGGTGAGCGGCGTCAACGAATACTGAGTTGCAGGAGAAGTGGCAGACAAATTTGAGGACGTAACGGTAGACTCAGCCACTTTTGGATCGTTGGTTGGCAATAAATCTACAGCCCGAGTCGAAACGCTTTGTTTAATTTGATTATTAGCTTCTTTAAAGGAAACATTAGCTGCGATCGCAGATGCAGATTGTTCTGATCGCTTGGATGAGACGTATGACGTCAGAGTCTCTGCCTGCGCGAGTGGTGCTGCTCCGAACAGCATTGCGATCGCGCTGATGAAAACAGAGACATGTTTTAGATGGTAGTTTGATTTCACTGCTATACCCTCAGCTCTAATATTTGCTGTTTCACCACAGAGACACAGGCAACCCTGATCCACATCAGAATTCGTATCAGAATGGCAATTGACTCAACATAGCTAGAGCTTAGTGAGGGTTTATAGGCAATTCCTCTATCAAAAGAAACGGGTAACGCCAAAATTTGCGAATCTTGCCAGCTTATTGCTTGTTTTGGCAAATGCTGGATAAGAATTCTTAGCAGAAGGCCAGTTCTCAGCTTGAGTAGCTTTAATCAAATTGCATCAAAAACCTGCATGTTCAAATTTAGAAAAATCCGGCAAGATAGCGAGTATCGATCTCTAAATATCAAATCCTCTTACAAGAACCCAATTTACTTTTTGCGAAACGCTTGCTGAGCAAGCGTTTCGCAAAAAGTAAATCATGGTTTTTCAACCGGACTTCATATAATATTTGCCGATGACTGCCGATGATTATTGATCCGCATCAGGTACCCGATTCGACAGGCACAGGTTATCCCGCACCGTTTCGCGCTCAAGTGGCAGGTCGCAGTCGCAAGCGAGTTGGCAACGCAGCAGGGCTGACCAACTTTGGCGTTAACTTAGTCACGCTACCGCCGGGAAGCGCCTCTGCTCTGCGCCACTGGCACACTTGCCAAGACGAGTTTATCTACGTTGTTGAAGGCGAACTGACGCTGGTGATGGATGATGGCGAACAGGTTTTGCAACCGGGAATGATGGCCGGATTTGCCGCTGGAAAACCCAACGGTCACTGCCTGATTAATCGCAGCAGTCAACCCGCTGTTTATCTCGAAATTGGCGATCGCACATCCGGTGATCAGGCCCACTATCCCAATGTTGATTTGCTGGCAACCGACACGCCAACCGGATACCGATTTACCCATGCGGACGGAACAGCCTACGCCGAGGATGAATGATGACGGCAGCCAATCCAGCGACTTTACCGAATATCACCTACGCGGACATTATCGCAGCGGCGAAGCGGCTCAGTGGTGTGGCGAATCGAACCCCCGTGTTAACGTCGCGCACTCTCAATCGTCAAACGGGTGGCGAGATCTTTTTTAAGTGCGAAAACTTTCAGCGGATGGGCGCGTTTAAATTTCGGGGCGCGTACAACGCTTTGTCACGGTTGGATAATGAACTGCGATCGCAGGGTGTCCTCACCCTCTCTTCCGGTAATCACGCTCAAGCTGTAGCCTTATCCGGTCAGCTTTTGGAGATTCAAACCACCATTTTGATGCCGTCTGATGCTCCTACGGTGAAACGCGAGGCAACCGCTGGTTATGGTGCCGAAATTATTCTCTATGACCGCGCTACAACCGATCGCGAACAGTTGGCTTACCAGGTTCTGGCTGAGCGTAATCTGACATTTGTTCATCCCTACGATCACCCCCATGTGATTGCTGGACAGGGCACCGTTGCCCAAGAATTGCTGGAAGAAGTCGGTGAACTGGATCAACTACTTGTCTGCTGCGGTGGGGGTGGATTGTTATCAGGATGTGCGATCGCAACTCGCACCCTTTCGCCCAACTGTCGAGTCATTGGCGTGGAACCTGCCGCCGCTGATGATGCCACCCGCTCATTTCAAACCCGGACGCTGCAAACGGTGGACAATCCCGATACGATCTGTGATGGGGCACGGACGCCACATTTGGGCAAGCTGACGTTTCCTTTGGTTCTGCACTATGTCAACGACATGAAAACCGTGACCGATACTGAGGTGCTGCGTACGATGCGATATCTCTGGGAGCGGCTCAAAATCGTGGTCGAACCAACAGGCTGTCTCGCTGCTGCTGCGGTTTTGGCGCAAAAAATACCGACCGCTGGACAGCGCATCGGTGTGATCATCAGCGGCGGCAACGTTGACTTGCAGCAAGTGAGTCAGTGGTTCACTGTGCTTTAATCAATGCTTTGTAGAGATGAGGGGTAGAAGAATTTTGAAAATATTGCGAAGCAATATTTTCAAAATTCTTCTACCCCTCAAAACACACTTGACAAAGCACTAGAGAGAATTGCGGGATTCGATCGTATTGGTCAGGCGAACGATGGCATTGGTTAATTCCTGCTCGACCGCCACCGGATCAGGGGTAGGAATTTCAGCTTCGACCACTTCTTTCTTACGCTTGAACTTTTCAAACGCTTGCACAATCAGGAAGATAACAAAGGCGATAATCAAAAAATCGACAACCGTTCCCAAAAAACTGCCGATGCGGATACCAGGGCCAATTGTGGCCTCGCGCCAGCCGTTTCCTGTCTGACTCAACACGGGGTTAATGATCCCCGGCATGATAATGTCCTCGACCAGAGACGTGATCACTTTGCCAAAGGCGGCACCGATAATGACGGCGACCGCTAAATCAACGACGTTGCCCCGCGCGATAAACTCCCTAAAATCGTGCAGAAAACCATTTCGACGTGGTGATGTCATACCCACCCCTTTATCCTGATATAGATTTTTAATACAGATTAAGCTGAAATCGCGGCCAGAAGTCTTAAATCCGTCTGTAGTTTGTAGCAGCTTGGCAACCGCAATGACTTTGTTTGATGGAGGTCTGACGGAAGTTAGATAATCCGCTATCTTGAATGAATAGGCAACCCATTTTGAATAGTCGATCACCAAATTGATGAGCCAATCTACACCAACAACCGATCACTCAACGGATAACTCGACAGCAGAAACCGCGATCGCAGATCAATCTCCATCAACTGCATCTCCAACTAGCGAACCCCCCCCTTCTTACGTCAAGCTGGCCATGCGCAACATGGTGAAAAAGGGCAGCAAGTCGCTCTTTCACTTTGCACTGACCAGTGTTGGCCTATTGGCGGTACTAGTCGGCTTAGCCTATCTCACCCGGTAATTCTGGTAACCCTTAATGGCGATTGAAACTCTAGAACAATCGGCTTTACCGGACGTAGATGTCACTGTCGAATATCGAAACGAGGATAACTTTGCTTTAGAATCGCCAGTGATTGCAATCGACTGCTGGCAATCCTGGTTCCAAACCTGGTTGGCCCATCTAGACCTGGATTTGTCGCCGATTAACGCCTATGAGCTGAGTCTGTTGCTAACCGATGATGCGGAAATTCAGCAGCTCAATGCCCAGTTTCGCCACCAGGATAAACCTACTGATGTCCTGTCGTTTGCGGCCTTAGAAACGGAAGGCGCAGTCTCAGAAATGTTGCGACACGAAATTCCGCTCAATCTCGGTGACATCATTATTTCCGTCGATACCGCCCAGCGACAGGCGGCTGAACGGGGTCATTCACTGCGTTGGGAGCTGGCTTGGCTAGCGACCCACGGGCTGCTGCATCTGCTGGGCTGGGATCACCCAACTGAGGAGCGGTTGCAGGAAATGCTCGACCAGCAAGATGTGCTGTTAGATGCGATCGCACTTGATGCAAATTAAAAAAAAACCCCGTGCTGGGCATGGGGGTGTTTTTTTAACAATACAAGATGGTAAATTCAAGTTTACCAGAGGGCGCGAACTGGAGCAGTGGTTTCAGTGGTTTCAACGGTTTCCGTTTCTGGCTGAGCCACGATGGGTTCTTCTTCAACTTCCGTTTCGGTCGTCACGGTTTCTTCCGTTGTCACGACTTCCTCTTCGACAACCGTTTCTTCCTCGACGACCTCTTCGTCAACAACGGTTTCGTCGTCAACCTCTACGATTTGCACAGACTCACCGCCAGGGCCAGTCACGGCTACAACCATGTCATCCATTAACACCATTTCGATGACAGTACCTTCTTCAATACCGGCTTGAATCTGAGATTCGCGAGGAATGTCGTAGAAAGAGGTCTCTCCGGTTTCAGAATCTCGAACTCGTACCTCGTTGCCAACGACATCAACAACGGTGCCGCTCACAACGGTTGTCTCTGCTGTTTCATCAACCTGACTAATCGTTTCGGCCTCAGCCGCTGGCATCGCTTCTTCGGTCATGGCGTCTTCAGACATGACCTCTTCCGTCATCATGTCAGCTTCCGTCATCGTCGCATGATTATCAGCGGCTGCAGGCTGGGCAACGCCAATCCCGACGGAGAAAATAGCTGCGATCGCAAAAACTTCTTTTATCAGAGACATGTGTGTTCACTCCTTCAATAATTAGTGGCAGCGTAGATGCTTGAACTAACTTTTTAATTTTTTAATCTTAATTACTCAATTGCCAAGCAGAATCATTTAGGACGAAAAACGCGCTTTTCAAGAAAAAGGCTCCATTTTTCAGCTCCACTTTGGCATCCGTTAATTGGGATACCTTACATTTTGCACCTTGCATAGTCGGTGTCATTAGACCTAAGACAGAGAGTATTTGAGGTGAACTAAACCTACCCAGTACTACCGCATCTACGGCTTACAAACTGCACGGGGAACAAAAGTGAAACAACATGAACTCAAATCTAAAGGCTCCTGGTTCTGCATGGCAGCAGCACAGGAGCCTTCAGGTTTATGACACAAAAGATTGGATTTGCCGACCTTTAACTGAGCTGATCAACCAATACACCAGCTTCGCGTTGGGTTGGTAAAACTTTGAGAATATCCAGTTGGGCACAATATTCTAGATCTTCGATATTGCCCAGCCGCAGCAGCCGTTGACCGTGACTGGCAATTTTGAGCAAATCGAGCAGTTGGTTCTGCCACTGCTGATAGAGGCTAACCGCCGCCACAACTTCATCGTTACCAGCCAGTTGCTCAAACGGTTGGCCAGTTGCCTGCATAACCGCATCTGCGATCGCACCTGCACAAACCGTATCTTCAAGGGAATAGCTACCTTCCCAACCAGAACCGACCATCCAAACCGTTTCCGGCTGTTGGCGCAGCAAGTAATCCACCACCGCTTGACGATTGGTTAACGCTGCTGTTACCACCGTTTGGGCTTGCTGAATCCGTTCCAGGCAGCGAGTGCCGTTGGTCGTGCTCATGAACAAGCGCTTGCCGCCCGTTATTTCCTCCGTATGGTCAAGCGGCGAATTGCCCAAATCGCAACCGTCTACCATTTTTCCACCCCGTTCACCTGCTCGGATGCGCTTATCAGCAGCCCACGCCTCACTAGTTTGCATTAGTTGGTCAATATCGCTGAAGGCTTGAATCGCCTCCGCTCCTACCGACAGTGCTTTGGCAATAGTTGTCGTCGCGCGCAGGACATCAATTGCGATCGCGCATTCAGGCTGAGCATCAACAGGTGTTGCTTCGGGGGTATGGTAAACAAAAAATTTCACGGATAGTTGCCAACAGGTACTTACAAATTTAAAGATCAACGCCCCCTATTCTACGGGTATACGGTACCGAAACAGAAGTGAGATTTCACGTAGCAAGCCATAAACAATTCAACTAACCGTCCCAATTTCCATGACGCTCTCATCATTGGGAACCGACCGAAATAGTGCTGGATGCCCTGTTTTTAGCCCCATGCGCAGCAACGAGTCATGGGATATAGGTGGGCAAATTTGGCCAAATGTCCATGACAAAACCTGCACCATTGCTGCAGACATCGACGCAGTGGCAAAGAGGGAAAATGGCCGAGGCCGAGCCGATGGCGCATGTGCAGGCGGCAGACTAAGGATTGTGAATTAAATAACCTGTAATTCTGGTTTTGCTGTGTAATTCCATTGCGGCAGAAGCTCGTCGAAGACAATCTTCATGTTGGCTTTGAAGTCCTCAGCAACTTTACGACCCTTGTGATACGTTTTATCGAGAATCGTCGTAAAGACCTTGAGACCTGTGCGAGTGGTTGCCTTTTCCATCAGCTCTTTTACCATCTGGACACTCTCAAAAATTACCCCTTGACACCTGCTTGAGACGTGAGGAAACAAGCGGTGTTCAATTGGATTGTACTTGGAGGTATAGGGGGGATAGTGAGCAATGCGAATTTCAATCCCTAACTCGTTGACCAATGCTTGCAAGTCTTGCTTAAAGATGTAGTAGCGAGAACTGTTACTGCCCCCACCATCGCAAAGCAGCAAAATCGAGCCAGCTAGGGGATAGCGTGCTTTGCCATAGGTGTTCCACCAGTAGCGAATCGATTCGCAGGCAAACTCACTGGTATCATGACTCGTGCCGATCTGGATGTAGCCAATATTATCGCTCAAGTCGTACAGTCCGTGGGGAATAGCGACGCCTTCTGCGAGCGTTGCCCAATCATGGTCAAACACTTCGACTCCCTGCTCTTGAGTGTACAGTTGCCCCGCTCGATACAACTTGCCAATTAATTCTCTTTTTTTGTGTCCATACTCATGACGGGATTGCCAGCAGCTTGATAGGTGCCTTTCAACTGCTCAATCCGCTCAAATTGTTCATTGCGATGTTCACTCTCCCCAGTTGCCAGTCTTTTCACCGCTTTGCGTTTACGAAAGTTGTGCCGCTCCAACAACTGATCGACCACCGTCACACTCACGTCAATTCCGTCCTCTTTCAGCAAGGCCACAATCTCATGGCGCTTGAGATTAGTCCACTTCACCGTCTCATCCATGGGTGAACCCGCCGTGTGTTGCTCCAACACCTGCAGAAATGACGCATCTAGCCCTTCAATGGTCTCAAATGCTGACTTCCGTCCACCTCCCACTTGACGAATCCGTTCCCGTTTGAGAGCAGGTTCATCATCCAGTTCTGCCAGTCCCAACGCTAGGGTTGCATGATGGCATCCGAACAACTCTCGGATATAGGCTTGCCCACCATATCCGAGTTTGATCGCTTCAATGGCGGCATAGCGACGACGATCCTTCTCAGACAACGATTGATAATAGCGTTGCATTTGAGCTTCAATTGGCGCAGGGTAGGGTTGCATTCAGGTTCTGCTTCATCTTCTATTGCTCTAGCTTACAAATACAGACGGTAAAATTACATCTTATTTAATCCACGATCCTAAGCACCTGTTCGAGATTTAAATTGGCTGTTACCTGTTTAACCGCTTCAGCAAGAAGAGGAACCTGTACCTGACTGGTCAAAATCAATTCTTGCTCAACATATTCAGACTGAACTTGCACATTCACGTTAGATGCAGTTGGTTGAAAATCAGCCGCAGCAGTCTGAGTAGCGCTGTAGGCTTGAGCTGCATGATCAACTTTTGTAGCGTCAGTATTCGACGCTGGAATGTGTGAAGCATCAATAACGACTGGTTCAATATAAATCGGAATTCTCAATTTAATTGGAATAGTGATTTCGTATTGATAAGGTCTGGAATAGCGCATAGGGTGATGCCTTAAATACATGAATTTAGACGTCAAGAAATCGCACCGTTCAATTTAAAAACGTCGCCAACTATAGCCGTCGCCACCTTGGTCGAAACATCTATCAAATCCAATATTTAAACGATATTGAAACGTTTGAACAGTTTCAGAGTGTCCCAACATCCTAGCCAATGGGACTACTGCTATAAAACGCCATAAACGTAAGCGTGTGAATATCCGAATAATGCCCATGAGATATCCATACAGCAGATATCCCATGAGCACTAAACAGGTTTGATGCACAGCTTCAACATCAGCTCGACAAGCCATCTAGCTATTTAGTAGCCATTTCTCTCAACGCACTTGGGTTCTTTTTCAATCACAATCGGAGCCACATAAACTGGCACCTTCATGATGATTGGAACGCAGACTTCACAAGCCCGTTTGTAGTACTTGTCGTAAGCATCGTAGCTATATTCTTCAGTTTTATAGTCAGAGTTATGAGTTTCAGTCGTCATAGCAATCACCTAGAACATCGATGTTTCTATCTTGTTCTAGACAATCATCCATCAACATGACCTACGCGGGGTATATCTCGTTAAAAAAGAATCAGGCTTTTTGCTATCGCTTAGCGGTAACAAAAAGTCTGATTCTTTTTTATGAAATGCAAAATATCTAAGCGTTTAGCTTTTTCGCCAGCATTTCGTTCGTGAGTTTCGGATCAGCTCGTCCGCTGGTGCGCTTCATGATTTGACCAACAAAAAAGCCGAGCAGCTTCGTTTTACCAGCGCGATACTGTTCAATCTTATCGGCATTTTCAGCCAGCACTGCATCAATTTCGGCTTCTAGTGCGCCCGTGTCCGAAATCTGGGTGAGACCTTTTTTCTCAACCAGCTCTTTCGCAGAACCACCTTTTTCCAATAGCTCTGGCAGAATATCTTTAGCAATTTTGTTGCTAATTGTACCCGCTTCAATCAGTTCAATCATTTCAGCCAGTACAAGTGGCGTTAGGGCCAATGCAGCAATGTCAATATTATTGGCATTGCGATAGGCTGCAATATCGCCCATCACCCAGTTGGCAGCTAGCTTGGGATTTGCCTGAGCTGCGATCGCAGCTTCAAAGTACTCGGCCACAGTCCGATCATCGGTCAACACCCGTGCATCATAAGCGGACAGACCCAGTTCTTCCTCATAGCGGTGCCGCTTTTGGGCGGGCAGTTCCGGTAGCTCAGCCTTCCATTCCTCAAGCTGTGCGGGCGATACCTCAATTGGCGGCAGATCGGGTTCCGGGAAATAGCGGTAGTCGCTGGAGCCTTCTTTACTCCGCATACTAATTGTGCGCTGGCTGCCTTCTTCCCACAAACGAGTCTCTTGATAAAGTGGCTCACCGTCTTCAATCGCCTGAATTTGCCGCTCAATCTCGTAATCAATTGCTTTTTGAATGGCACTGAAGGAGTTCATATTTTTGATTTCCACCTTTGTGCCAAATTCCTTTTGACCGACCGGACGCACGGAGATATTGACATCGCAGCGCATCGAGCCTTCCTGCATGTTGCCATCGCTGACGCCGAGATAGCGGACAATCCGCCGCATTTCTTGCGCATACTCAGCCGCTTCCTGACCGGAGCGCATATCCGGTTCAGACACAATCTCCATCAGGGGCACACCCGCGCGGTTGAAATCAACCAGCGAATAGGTCGAACCCGATAAGCGATCGCTGCCCGCGTGAACCAGCTTACCTGCGTCTTCTTCCATGTGCAGACGGGTAATCCCAATTGTTTTGGTCAAGGCTTTGCCGTTTTCATCCAGCAGCGGCTTGCCCTTGTCATCGGTATGTTCAATTTCCAGATAGCCGTGTTCTGCGATCGGCAGATCGTACTGAGAAATTTGGTAGTTTTTGGGTAAATCAGGATAAAAATACTGCTTGCGATCGAACTTGCTGTAGGGCGCAATCTTGCAGTTCAACGCCAAACCCGTTTTCACGGCGTATTCCAGCACCTTCTGGTTCAGCACGGGCAGCACACCGGGCAACCCCAGACAAATGGGGTCAATATGCGTATTCGGCTCTGCTCCAAATTCGGTGGAGCTAGCAGAGAAAATTTTAGTCTCTGTACTCAGTTGAACGTGGGTCTCTAAACCGATTACAGCTTCGTACTGAGTCTTTGCAGGAGCAGCAGTTGTCATGAGGCGTACCGAATGCGAACGATATCAATTAACGATGGAAGCTTTACAGGCTTTATTGTATCGAAATTCTATCGCCCAACGGTTGCGAATACCGAACGACTCATCCTCAAAAAAGTGAACCGCCACAACTGCGACTGTTCACGCCTTCAAATCAATAGACTTTATCGGAAATTGTTTTGTAGGGCGGCGGAGCCGCCCTACAAAACAATTTCCAACCCCGAAAACTTTATTTCCAATAAAATCCAATATCTAACGATGCTCTTGCCAGAAGAGGCCAGCCGCTTCAGCCTTGAGCGGTTTTGAAAAATAGTAACCCTGAGCCGATTCACAGCGAAGCGCTTTTAGTTGAGCTAACTGCATGGCGGTTTCCACACCTTCGGCAATCACGTCCATACCCAAATTCCAAGCCAGAGAGACAATAGTTCGCACCAGCTCCAGCTTTTCACCGTCTACATCAATGCTGTTGACAAACGAGCGGTCAATCTTGAGCGTATCAATCGGCAAGCGATACAGGTAGCTGAGGGACGAATAGCCCGTGCCAAAGTCATCAATGGAAACCTGAATACCTTCTTCCTTGAGTCGATTCAGCATTTTGGCAGTTGTCTCCGGATTACTCATAATCACGCTTTCGGTGATTTCCAGCTTCAGATAGCGGGCTTCAAGCTGCGTCTCTTTCAGAATGGTGACAATTTGTTCAACTAAGTCCGGCTGAGTGAACTGACGGCTGGATAAATTGACGCTGATCACGACCTTAAAACGCGGATCGAGAACGGGATGCTGCATCAACCATTGGTGCATCTGCTGGCAGGCTTGGCGGAGTACCCAGTAGCCAATCGGCACGATTAACCCTGTATCTTCGGCAATCGGGATAAAGTCGCCGGGTGACACAAAGCCTTGTTCAGGATGATGCCAGCGAATGAGAGCCTCAAATCCCGTGGCGCGTTCGGTCGCTAGAGCCATAAACGGCTGATAGTAAACCTCAAATTCTTCTCGCTCAATGGCGCGGCGCAGGTCATTTTCCAGCCGCAGCAGGGTCATGGCCCGCCGATGCATGCTGGTTTCAAACACTTCATAGCGCGATCGGCCCAACTGCTTGGCCCGATTCATGGCGATATCGGCATTACGCAGCAGATCGTCCGGCTGTTCATACGTGCGATCGCTAAATACGATGCCGATACTAATGGTGACAATCACCTCGTGGCCTTCCAGTAGGCAGGGCTGCGAAAGCTGGGTCTGTAGCTGCTGTGCTAGCTCAGTCGCCTCCTGCTCAGACGTTAAATTGTCTAGCAAGACTGCAAATTCATCACCACCTAAACGCGCCACGACGGTTCCGGGCTGCACCGTTTCGATGGTTCGCTGGGCAATCTTGATAATGAGCTGATCCGCAATCACTGGGCCAAGGCTATCGTTGACCACTTTGAACCGATCGACATCAAAGATTAAGACGGCAAATGGCTGGGGGTTTGATTTAGCTTGGTTGGCTAAGTTGGTGATGCGATCGCGGAACCAAAGGCGATTGGGCAAACTCGTCAAATCATCATGCAGCGCATCATGCACCAACCGCTCCTGGAGCTCTTTTTGCTCGGTGATGTCCGTCTGTAAGCCCACGACTCGATGAACGGTGCCGTCTCCATCGCGAAACGCCAAGCCACGGCTGAGCATCCAGCGATAAGACCCTTCGGCCAAAATGCGATACTGACAGCGAAAGTAGGGAATTTGTCCGTGCAAATGCTGTTCCAGTGCGGCTTTCAATGCCGCTCGATCATCGATATGCACATGATCGAGCCAATCCTCAACCGCCACCCAGACTGGATCATGTTGCTCTCCGAGCATGGTGCGCCAGTAGGCCGAAAAGGCA
This sequence comes from Thainema salinarum CENA647, assembly GCF_057732415.1. Classification (NCBI taxonomy): domain Bacteria; kingdom Bacillati; phylum Cyanobacteriota; class Cyanophyceae; order Leptolyngbyales; family Leptolyngbyaceae; genus Thainema; species Thainema salinarum. The sequence goes on along the minus strand of NZ_JBYJZJ010000022.1, from coordinate 1,938,667 downwards.
ATTTTTTGAGAGTCCAAGTGCCAATCCCACAGGCCATCATACGCCCCTAGCGCTTCTAGAATGTGGGCTTCAGTTTGGTCACTGGGCAGAATCGGATAGGACTGGGTCGAAGCTTCCGTCTGCTGAGTGTTATTAGTGCGGGCGTTCATTCTTGATTGGCAAACCAAAACCAGACTTGTGGAACCGTCCTGCTTGTGTTCTAGGGCTTTCTCTAGCGTGCTGCTGTTCTCCGATGTATAAAAGTCCCAGCTCAGGTGAAGCGGTTGAGGACTGTTACCGTCCCAGTAGATATATTGGCCTGTTCCACTTGTTTTTTCGACTAGCGCGAGTTCAATCGGATGCTTTTCCATCTGATTTGCGCCATCCAAAGCTTGTAACGGAAACAGGGGCACAAAGGGCTGCTGGAGTAACTGACCCTGTTCCCGATGCACGAGGCGGGCAAAACCCAAGTTGCACCATTGAATAGCCCCCTCAACATCGAGCATGACGACCGCATCGGTCACTGTATTCAGCACAAATTCCATCCAGGTGAAAGGTGTCATTCGTCAAAGGAGGCTAACTAAAACTGAGTGAGACCAGAGATAACCGGAAACGGTTTCCAGTCATGGAGGAATCACTGAGCGCGATTTTGAGATCGCATCAACGTTCTCGTCCGTTGGCGAGCTCATTGACTGGTTAAAGCGTAGTCCAAGTTATTCTGCTTGAGTTTAGAATGCCCTGAAAACTATCGGAAAATCTCAGAAAGCCAAGATTTAGCAGATTACACGGAGGGATTCGAGAATTGTTGAACTTGCTTCCGACCCGGCAGGATGGGTTAATGAGTATGAATTCGATTCCAATAATTCTGTAACCTCAGCAACCTCAGCCAATATGGCGATCGCAATTGACTTTGGCACCAGCAATACCGTTGTTGCTCGCTTAAATCCCGTCACCCAAGCTCCGGAAACCATTGCTATTCCCAACCTGAGCGTATCAGTGGCGAATAATCCACCCATCATTCCCAGCCTGCTATATGTCAAAGATGCCCAGCAGCAACAGGGCGTTGTCGGCCAGCAGGTGCGGGATCAGGGCTTAGATCTCAGCCAAGATCCACGTTTTTTCAGTAATTTTAAGCGAGGTATCGGTAGCAGCGTTCAGGGCTTCCTGCCCGTCCTGGATGACCAAGCTATGACGTTTGAAGAAATTGGTCAGTGGTATCTCCAGCAGGTTATTCAGCAAATTCCCGCCGACTACACGCCGATTGAGTCCCTGATCCTGACGGTGCCCGTTGACAGTTTTGAAACCTATCGCAACTGGTTGGGTCAGCTTTGCCAGTCGCTGGACATTAATCAGGTTCGCATCTTGGACGAACCGACGGCAGCAGCGCTTGGATATGGCCTGACGGAACAAAGCACCATTCTAGTGGTTGACCTGGGCGGCGGCACGCTGGATATGTCCCTGGTGGATTTGGGAGCAGTACAGGGCCAGAATCAGCCGCCACTCGGATTTCTGCTCAAATTCGGTCAACGTCAGTTGGCAAAAAATTCCGCCCAAAAAACCAAAACCGCACGGGTACTGGCTAAAGCGGGACAAAACTTGGGCGGATCGGATATTGATTCCTGGTTGGCTGACTATTTCGCAGAGACGCAAGGATTAACCGTCAGTCCACTGACGCTGCGCTTAGTTGAGCGACTCAAGATTCAGCTTTCGTCTCAGACCCAGGCGACCGAGGTTTATTTCAACGATGAGACGTTAGACAGCTACGAACTGGAGCTGAGCCGCGATCGCTTCGAGCAAATTTTGAGAGACAACGGCTTTTTTGAGCGGCTAGATGAAACCTTGAGCCAAACGCTCCAGCAGGCTCAGCGGCAGGGCTACACGCCAGATGACATTGAAGCCGTGGTGCTGGTCGGCGGCACCTCTCGCATTCCGGCAGTCCGAACCTGGCTGGAATCTCATTTCAAGCCCGAGAAAATTGCCGCTGACAAACCCTTTGAAGCCGTTGCTCACGGTGCACTACAGCTGCAAACCAATATTGAAGTCAAGGATTTTCTCTATCACAGCTACGGCATTCGCTACTGGAATCGGCGCAATCAGTGTCATGACTGGCACGCCATTGTCTCGCGCGGACAACCTTACCCAATGGAAAAGCCCGTTGAACTAGTGTTAGGAGCTTCCACTAATAATCAAGCCAGTATCGAGCTCATCATGGGCGAAATTGGTGAGCAAGCCAGTCAGCAAGAGGTTTTCTTTGACGGCAGTCGCTTAGTGATCCGTGCGATCGCAGCTACACAAACTCAGGTGCAGCCGCTGAATGATAAAGAGGGCGCACGTTCGATTGCTCAACTCAATCCACCTGGATTTCCGGGACAGGATCGCATTCGCGTCGAGTTTCGAGTCGATCAGGAGCGATTTCTGCGAATCACAGTCGAGGATTTGCTGACCAATGAGTTGCTGCTAACCGATCAGGCAGTGGTGCAGCTCAGCTAGAAATCAGTTTTCGCATCCCGTAAGGGCGGGTTTGGCCGTCAAATTATTGATTCCAAATCAAAATTGATCAACAAAACCCGCCCCTTCTATGGTGTAGCGGCAGGTGACATCTCCATGCCGCTCTGTCGCAGTTGTTCTAAGGTCATTTGCAGCAGCCGATTTTGATTGAGATCGTTGGGATCAATGGCCTGCTCACAAGTTTGGAAAGCCGAAATTGCAGGTTGAATCTGATCTTGAAAACCCAAGGCATGAGCAAGAACACAGTGCGCTTCTGGTTGAGTGTCATCAAGTGCGATCGCATCTTGGGCTAAACTTGCCGCCTCGGCATACTGCTCTTGCCCAATCCGCGCTTGAGCCAAGTGGGACAGCAACTCATATCGCACGGGAGTCAATTCATTGGGAGCTATTTCAATATCGGTGCGCTGCTGAAGTTTGGACAGCGCATTTAAGCCCTGCTCCAAAACCATAACCGCTGTTTCGGCATCGTCTTGGCGCAGAGCGACCTTACCCAGTTGATTCATCGCGTGTAGCCACAACACCGGATCGTTGATTTTGGTATCCGGCTGAGCCACCCGCTGGAGCTGAGCCGTTGCTTCTTCGTACTGCTGGAGATCGGTATAGACCAAACCGAGTTGAAAATGAGCCGGGGGATAATCAGGCCGAAGTGCGATCGCATGTCGAAATTCTGTGATGGCGCTGTCAAATTGGCCCTGTTCATACTGCTCAACACCGCGCCAGGTTACGTACTCCGCAATTCGAGGCAGGGCACTATGGACGGCAGCAACGACAACAAACAGCAGAACGGCCAACAAGCTGCCCATTTCCTGCCAGTAGTAGGACGGAATTTTCAGCCGCTGGTAAAAGCTATACAGGATTTCTCGGCCTTTTTGGGTCAGCGTTCCGGCAACGGTCAATCCCGCTAATACAAATTCGGAGAGCACCGCTAATGCGCCCATCGTGTTGATACCGCTCTTGAAAAAGCGCATCGTCGTATCCATCCAAATACTGGCGGCAGCGGTCAGAGCCGCGATGGTAATCGCGTTCCAAAACCAGTCATACTGATTCCACCAGCGCTTTTCAGGTGGCAGTTCCAGATACCACCACCAAGCTTCGGTCGGCGGTTGGAGTAGGGTTTGCCACTCGGATAAGTCCAACGTATTGACGACCGTAGGTGTCTGCTGCTTCAGTAATTGATCCAATTCGTGAATGCGCAGTAAGGCATCGCTGGGGATCTCCTGTTCATCCGTGGCTAAATAGTCCTGAATGCGATCGCGCAGCGTCAGCACATCCAGCACGTCTGAAGGTTTCGGCTGAGAAACTGTTTTGAGATGCTGTAAGGCTTGTCGATATTCGGTGAGTACTGAGGGCAAGTTTTGCATTGAGGTAATTGCTAAACCAGATTTATCCAGCTAAAAACTGTAGGACATTTTTTCTTTCTAGCGATCTTAAAGCAGGTTATAGCGAAACTCACGCCATATTCAGTTATCGCCATATCTATAAAATGAGGCACTAAACCAGCAGCCACACGCAACACCCCGTCAACCGCCCATCTACCCCTCTACTCATCCACCCCTTCACCCATCTACTCTCCTACTCTCCCACTCCCTTACCTGCCCCCTCCGACAACACCTAATTCCAACTAAGTCAGCAGGAAAGACAGCCCAAACACACCTGATCCAAGCTATTTTTGTGAAAGTCACAGTTTGAGAAAGTATGCCGCAAACGTTAGTCATCAAAATTGGCACTTCTAGCCTGACTCGCCCTGAAACCGGGAGTTTGGCTCTATCCACCATTGCGGCACTCGTAGAAACTCTGTGCAGCCTGCGTCAAGCTGGGCATAACGTTGTGCTGGTGTCGTCCGGAGCAGTCGGTGTCGGCTGTGGACGGTTGGGACTGGCTGAACGTCCTAAGCTGATGGCGCTTAAGCAAGCCGTGGCCGCAGTTGGGCAGGGACGGCTGATCCGCGTCTACGATGATTTATTTACATCACTCCAGCAGCCGATTGCTCAGATTCTCCTGACCCGTAGCGACTTGGTGCAGCGGAGTTGCTACGTCAACGCCTACCAAACCTTCCGTCAGCTCTTTCAGTTAGGCGTGATCCCGATCGTGAATGAAAACGATACAGTGGCGGTGGACGAACTGAAATTTGGTGACAACGACACGCTGTCTGCTCTGGTGGCCAGCATGATTGAAGCGGACTGGCTGTTTTTGCTCACAGATGTAGATCGGCTCTATTCCGCTGATCCCCGCCAAAATCCCGATGCTCAGCCAATTGAAACAGTCGATACCATGCAGCAGCTGGCTGAACTGGAAATCGAAGTGGGCGATCGCGGATCGAACTGGGGCACGGGCGGCATGATCACCAAAATTCAAGCTGCTAAAATCGCCACCAGCGGCGGCGTTCGCACTGTTATCACCGACGGCAGAACGCCCTATAATTTAATGCAAATTCTAGACGGTAAGCCACTGGGCACACAGTTCAAGCCCCAGCCTCGACCAATCAACGCCCGCAAGCGCTGGATTGCCCATCATCTGGTTCCGGCGGGCAAGCTGTATTTGGATGCGGGAGCCGTTAACGCGATTCAGCAATCTGGGAAATCGCTACTGGCCGCTGGTATTCAAACGGTCGAGGGTACCTTTCAAGTTCAAGACGCGGTGCAATTGTGCGATCGCAACGGCCAAGAAATCGCTCGCGGCATCGTCAATTACAACAGCACCGAACTTCAGCAAATTCGGGGTCGCCACTCGGAAGATATTGCTAAAGTCCTGGGCTACAGCGGTGCAGAAACCGTTGTCCACCGTGACAATTTGGTGCTGATCGACCAGTAAAATTCACCCTTCAATCAAAAGGGGCTGGCAGTGCCAGCCCCTTTTGATTTGTTTTTGATTCGTTATAAAGTTGCGATCGCAAACTTACTTGAACTTACTTCCAGTTCTTGGCAACGACTTCAGCCAAGTCAACAACCCGCTGGCTGTAGCCCCACTCGTTATCGTACCAGCCAACAACCTTCACCATGTCGCCATCCATAACCATGGTCAGGCTAGCATCTACAACAGAAGAATAGTTGGTCTTCTTGTAGTCGCTGGAGACCAGTTCCTCTTCGCTGTAGCCCAGAATGCCCTTCATTGGCCCTTGAGCAGCCTCTTTCAGAACGGCATTTACTTCTTCAGCGATGGTCGGCTTGGAAACCTGAGCCACCAAATCAACAACAGATACGTTCGGAGTTGGAACCCGTAGCGCAATACCGTTCAGCTTACCCTTCATTTCAGGGATAACCAGAGCAACGGCCTTGGCCGCACCTGTGCTGGTAGGAACGATGTTGATCGCAGCAGCCCGGGCCCGACGGATATCACGATGGCTAGCATCCAGTAGACGCTGGTCGCCCGTGTAGCTGTGGGTGGTCGTCATGGTGCCCTTGATGATGCCGAACTTGTCGTTTAGCACCTTGACGATGGGAGCGAGACAGTTGGTTGTACAGCTCGCATTGCTAATCACGTCATACTTGTCGTGGCTGTAGTCATTATCGTTAACACCAACCACATAGGTACCCAAGTTTCCTTTACCCGGCGCAGTGATCAGCACCTTCTTGGCACCCGCTTCGATGTGGCGACCTGCGCTTTCATCGGTCCGGAAAACACCAGTAGATTCAATGATCAAATCGATTTCCCAGTCTTTCCAAGGCAGGTTGTTGGGGTTGCGATCAGACGTGCACTTGATGGTTTTGCCATTGACATAAAGGGAATTGTCATCAGCGCTGATGTCAACTCCATCAAGTCGCCCCAGCATAGAGTCATACCGGAGTAGATGGGCGTTCGTCCGGGGATCAGATGTGTCATTGATGGCTACAATGTCTAGCTGTGTATCATCACCACGAGTCAACCAACAGCGCATGAAATTGCGGCCGATCCGTCCAAAACCATTAATTGCTACTCTAATCACTGCGTCTTAACCCTCTGTAATGCTCAAACAAAATTAATGGACTCAATGACCCTGATCATACACGCTAGTGAGATCTACTCAAAGCCCTATATCAGAATCCGGATTTGATCTTTGATTAATGACAATTTTTTATGTCTTGCAGCGTACAAAATGTCCGTCCCAGGTTGGATACAAGTTGCGGGACGATACTGTGAGCGACTATGGGCGTGACGAATAAAGCTGGTGCTGCTGAATGTAGCGTTGGACTGCCAGAGGAAGCCACTGGTCAATTTGTCCATCTTTAATTTGATTTCTTTGCTGAACTCTGTGACCAGAGGCGTGATGATCGGAGGGATGATCAGGGGATCGTTGCGTTTGATTTTGATATTGTCTGCGGATCACACTAGACGCTGCGGGGATCGGTCGAAATGAATCGAGATTGAGTAGCTGATACTGGACTCTGCGATCGCAACTCGCAAAATGCGCCACAACCTGCCTACACTGTTCCTCTGCCGCTTTGCTCGTGCTTTCGGATCGCGGTGCAACGACCCATTGACATTGGCTAACCAACTCTTCGCTGCGGTACCACTTGGGTAATGTACAAAATGCATCTAAGCCTAAAATCCAGTGCCAACGCCCATTCGGTTGGGTCTGTTGCAGGGCGTTTAGCGTCGCGATCGCAAATGATGGTGCAGAACTTTCATGATCCTGAGGCATTTGCCAAACCTGTTGGCACGGCAAAGGTGCGATCGCGGACTGAATCATATTAATCCGATGCTCTAATGATGTAACCTTCGATTTTGCTTTGTGGGGAGGATGGGGATCAGGCACCCACAGCAGCTGATCGAGATCGGCCTGCTGGATAGCTGCGATCGCCAGCGCTAAATGCCCTTGATGAACCGGATCAAATGTGCCGCCCAAAATACCAACTGCGGCTGAAGAATCGAAATCGACAGTGCTGGATTGGGCTAGCGAAAGATTAGACCTCTTGCACGAATCTAAGCGGTGGTTTGAGCAAGCTGGCAGTTGTAAATCGAAGCAATCAGATTGAACCTCAACCCAAAGCGTCTCCTACGATTGCGATAGCGTTCTGCCAAGATGCGAAATATTTTCAACCGACGGATAACATGCTCGACCTTGATACGCAGTTTGGCCAGCTCCCGATTGTAAGCCCGCTGCGTCGGAGTCAGCTTCCCACCGGGTGGCTTTTTGCAGGGGATGAAACTCTTGCTATGAAGCTTTGCAATTCCCTGGTATCCCTTATCAGCCAGCAACTCCAACTTCTCATTGAGTTGTAATTTCGAGCGTTTGTACAGACCAAAGTCGTTTTCATGCCCCTTGCCATAGACCGTGTGCAGCACCTGCAATGTGGCCAAGTCGATGACTAACTGCACCATTAAGGTATGCTTGCGTTTCTTGCCACTGAAGTAGTGCTTCTGTTTTTTTTCGGACGTTCAATCGGTGACTCGCTCACATCCACGACAATCACCTCTGAGGTGGCGTCTGTCTCCTCTGTGAGACTCTTATGCCCCGGCAACTTGCTGTAACCGCAGGCAGCCAGCTCATTTTCCACTCGAGTGATGGTGCGGCAGACCGTTGCTTCAGAGGTCTGCCAACTCACGGCCAGATGAAAGAAGGTGCGATATTCTCGCCAGTATTCCAGGGTCATCAGCAGTTGGTCTTCCACGCTGAAACCGGGCTGTCCTCCACGCTGACCGGCTTGAGGAAGTCCAGGGGCAATGGTTTTGGCCATTGTGGCAAAGGACTCGGGGCTGACCCCGCAGTAGCGGCGAAAGTCATTCGGCTTGAGTTGGCTGATCCGTTCGTACGTCATTGCGGTTGGAACTAAGGGCTTTTATGAGTCTCTGTCAGGTGCTCTCAACCAGTCAAGTTATTCGTGCAAGAGGTCTATTGGGTAGCTGTGAATCAGAAATAGGCATGAGGCGGCTGTAAATATTCCCATCAAATATGGAATTAATTGAGTTCAGCGATTACCCTATACGCTAAGCAATTAGCAAAGTTGTTGCGACCATTGAATCTGCTCATCCCGCAGCAGTAAATGTTTGCGAATGATTGACAGTTTCCGGATCTCGGAATTATTGTTTGAGCCAATACCGGTTCGCAATCAGTTCGCATTTTGGCACAGACTACTGTTGAATTTTCCAGCATTCAGTGGGAAAAATGTTGCTTGAAAGCGATTCTTGGTATGATATCGCGTGATATTGGTGTGGTGTGGTCGTGAGGAGTTACGATGCTGAACTCTATAGATTTCAGCGGGAGACCGTTCCATTTCATCGGCATCGGTGGAATTGGAATGTCTGCTCTCGCTCATATTTTGGTTAGGTGGCAACTGCCAGTTTCTGGATCCGATGTGCGTTTGAATCACATCACTCAGCGATTACAAGATGCTGGAGCCCATATTTTTTGGAGCCAAGACGCATCCAACCTTAAGTTTTTTCAGTCAAAGTCGATAGCCGCATGGCCTGAACCGCATGCGGCAGAGCAACAAGCAAATGTGCCGCCATCAGTCAGGCAAGATGAGTCAGCAGGACGCACGGCTACGGCTACCACTTCTGTTGTTGAAGCTCCCAAAGCTGAAGCGGCTGTCCTCCAACTCCCACAGATCATTTGCTCGACTGCCATCAGCACTCAAAATCCAGAGTATCGAGCGGCAGTCGAATTGGGCTGTCCAATTTTTCATCGCTCTGATCTGCTGGCCGCCTTAATCCGCCACTATCACAGTATTGCGGTTGCCGGAACCCACGGCAAAACGACCACTAGCAGCATCATCGGTTATCTGTTGTTTCAGGCTCAATTAGATCCCACTATCGTGATTGGTGGGGAAGTAGAGGCTTGGGAAGGCAATGCCCGGCTTGGTGATGGAGAACACCTTGTCGCTGAGGCAGATGAATCTGACGGATCGCTTGTGAAGCTATCGGCTGCCATCGGCGTAGTCACCAATATTGAACTCGATCACCCCGACCACTATCACAGCCTTGACGATGTGATTGGTACGTTCAAAACCTTTCGCGAAAACTGCCAAACGCTGGTTGGTTGTGTTGATTGCGACAATGTGCGATCGCACATTCCCCTAGATATTAGTTATAGCTTATCTCCCGAAGCGAAAGCGGACTACACGGCCGATAACGTGCAGTACGAAGCCGATGGCACCATCGCCCGCATTTGGGAGCGCGGCCAAATCCTCGGTTCGCTCAAGCTCAAGCTGCTGGGCCGCCACAACTTGAGTAACGCCCTTGCAGTTATCGCAGTGGGTCGCCATCTTGGTATCGATTTTCCGACCATCAATCAAGCACTGTCCACCTTCCAAGGTGCCCGACGCCGATTTGAATGTCGGGGCATCCACCACAACATCACCTTCATCGACGACTACGCTCACCATCCCAGTGAAATCAAAGCCACATTAGCTGCTGCTCGGCAGCAAGTCCAGGCCACGATTCCCCCCTCCCCTAATACTGTTGCTGACACGGCTGAACAGCGGCGAATTATTGCTGTTTTTCAGCCCCATCGCTATAGCCGCACCCGTGCTTTACTGGATGAATTTGCCAGTGCTTTTACGGATGCGGACAGCGTTGTCTTAACAGACATTTACAGTGCGGGTGAAGTGAATACAACTCACATTACTGGGGAACATTTAGCAGAGAAGGTCGCTGAGCACCATGCTCAGGTGGCTTATCATGCCCCACTTGAAGGGGTGTATCAATGTTTAACCGAAATTCTCCGTCCAGGGGATGTGGTTTTATTCTTAGGGGCAGGTAATCTGAACCAGATGATCCCTGACGTGATGGAATACTATGCGGGGCTAGACGCTCAGTCGGTTTGAGAATCTGTCATTCAATCCGAATTCAATCCGATGATTTTCTTGATGAAGTCTGGCTAGTTCGATTAACAGGTTAGAAAGCCTTGATTAACAGCAGTCATATTGCCAATATCAGTTGTGAATGACAACTGTAGAGGCAGTTTAGGTGACGTGCTGGTTTGCAGATTGGCTCACATTCATAACCTATGAGACATTTGCTACCGCTATCGAGATTTCTGCTCATCGTCGCGATTTTTCACAGAAGAAGCAGTAATAAATACTATGACACTCTCGTTTAATCCTCCTGATTCTCGTTCGTCTGCCAAACCGGCTGGCAAATCTCCGACCTCTAGCCCTACTGCATCTAGTCCGATTAACGGTACAGAATCCCGCTTCAGCTCTGCACCAGCGATAACGGCTTCGTCACCTGCTGCCCCCCATATTCCCGGTACTCATTGTGAACTGCGATCGCAAGTATCGCTGGCGGGGCTCACCTCTTTACGGATTGGGGGACCAGCCGAATGGTACTTGTCCCCGCGTCGGTTAGACGATGTTCAGGCCGGGATTATCTGGGCCCGTGAACAGCAAATTCCAATCACCTTTTTAGGCGCAGGTTCAAATCTGCTCATTAGCGATCGCGGCTTGCCTGGACTGGTGATTGGCATGCGGCACTTACGCGATATTTCGTTTGATCCCGAAACAGGGCAGGTGACCGCTAGCGCTGGAGTTCCAATTGCGCGGCTGGCTTGGCAAGCCGCTGAGCGCGGCTGGCGAGGGTTGGAGTGGGCCGTTGGCATCCCCGGCACGGTTGGTGGTGCGGTGGTGATGAATGCAGGTGCTCACGGTGCTGAAACCGCCAACATCTTGGTGCATACCCATGTCATTCAGCCGGACAATCAAATGACTGTTCTGCTGCCTGACGAATTGGGCTTCCGCTATCGTACCTCTAGCCTGCAGGGACAGCAGCAGCTTGTCACCCAAGCAACGTTTCAGCTGCGGCCAGGATTTGATCCCCAAGCGGTTCTGAAAGACACAACGGAGGATCTCAACCAGCGACGCACCGCACAGCCCTATCATTTGCCGAGCTGTGGCAGCGTTTTTCGCAATCCGGGGTCACAAGCCGCTGGCTGGTTTGTCGAAAAAACAGGGCTGAAAGGATATCAACTGGGCCAAGCACAGGTGGCTCAGCAACACGCCAACTTTATTTTGAATTTGGGCGGCGCAACCGCTGCTGATGTCTTTCGGCTAATTTCTCATATTCAGGAACAGGTGGAGCAACGCTGGTCTGTACAGCTCAAGCCGGAAGTTAAAATGTTAGGCGATTTCTCCATTGCCTAGAAACGGTATACGGAAAGCGGTGTACCTACACTAAAGCCGAGAAGGCAGAATTCGACGTGTTGTTCTGAAAGGCTTACTGTAATATTGAGTAGTTTCGTAATCCGTGGTCACATTTAGAGATAATCACTTATGACAAAAGGGCAAGGATTTGGCTTCGGCATGGGCAAGATGAAAGAACTTGCTGATGCATTTAAAAAGGCACAGCAGGTTCAAGAAGGTGCCAAGAAGCTGCAAGAAGAACTCGAAATGATGGAGATCGAAGGTGAAGCGGGGGGCGGCCTCGTTAAGGTTGTGCTCAGCGGCAACCAAGAGCCTCGCAACGTCACGATTTCTCCAGACGCCCTCTCTGAGGGGGCTGAAGTCCTGTCGGATTTAGTTACTGCTGCGATGAAAGATGCCTATGACAAATCCACGGCAACCATGCGGGAGCGGATGGAAGAATTGACAGGTGGGCTGAATTTACCTGGTCTGTAGTTGAAATTAGCGGCATAAAAACTAGCGAGACAAAAGAAGGCCTGGCAGTGCCAGGCCTTCTTTTGTCTCGCTATTGGTATTGGAGGGGATTACTGATTGGACTGGTTAAACGGGATCGGCTCGATGGTTTGAGTTTCCACTACGGCATCGTATAGCCGACTAGCCAGGCGTTCACGAGCTTCTTTTGTGAGATGAATTGGGCTTTGGAAAGTCATCTCCTCAGGTTCAGATGCGTAAAGAGTATACAAGTTTAGTGCACGCGACTGGGGTAGCTCTTTGCGGATTTGGCTAGCCGCAGCGGCTAATGCCTCATAACCTGTAGCAATTCGTTCCTGATAGGTAGAACCCAAAACGGAAACAATTTCTCGTTCCTGCTCAGTCAAGCTTTCGGCTTGACGTCCAGTGATTTCGGGCTGGAGCGCAATGATGAACGGGATATTGGCGTTGGTCGTAATTCTGGCCATTTCGCGCAGATGACGCTGATAGCGCTGGATGCGCGATCGCAACTCAGTCTCATCTGCTGCCAACTGATCGGCCAACGCTTCATCATGATTGGGGGTAATCAGTCGAATCGGGGCCGGTTTCTGCTGAGGCTGGATTATCCAATAGTGAATGGCTCGAATCAGATAGGACTGCCTAAAGAATCCCTTGACCTGCTGCATCACATCCGTGGTGAAGTGTTTGAAGGAGTTGGTCATGAACGGTTCCAGTCCCGGAATCTCAGCCGCTTCGTAAGAACTGGGCAAGAGCAAATCAGCATAGCCGTGCAGGGCAATCACAATGTCCGGCTTATAGGCCATGACATCTTGGGTCAATCGCGCCAATTCGTTGCCAGAGGCATATCCAGGCACGGCAGCATTAATTACGCGATACTGGCCGCCAGTAATGCGCGGCTGGCGGGCTAGTGCCTGTTCTGTCAGATCCAGACGGAACGGCAGCACCTCTGGCTGAAACTGATCGGGTTGCGAATTCTGGAGCGCGATGCGGCCATTGAGCAGTTCTTCTAGGCGATTGCTGAGGATTGCCTGGTTATTATCGCTCAGCTCATCGAATGCCGCTGATCCCCCTAGGATGACGATGCGAATTTCATTGGCCGCTTTATCTACCGTGATGGGTTCATCATCTCGAAATGTTTGGGCATTGATTGTCCAATACTCATTTTGCTGATCGGGTAGCAGCCGATAGCCCGTTAACGGGCTGTAGGTCGCTTTCAGTTGCCCCGTATTCGGCAAACCGTCATAATGCTGCTGGTCATTACTGAGAAACTGCAGCCGATAGGCCGAAATGTGAGCTGGTTCGCCTTGATAGCTGCTCAGCGCACCGCCAAAGCCGCCTAAACCCGAGATCGCACGCAGCAAGAGTTCGGCAGCAACGACAACCGCAATTGCGATCGCAATCCAAGCCGCAGGACGTAATGGCCTGGACTTACGCCGACTGGAGCGGCCATAAATGGATTTTCCGAATGTGCTACGCCGACGCCTAAACATCAACTGTTTCCTCTCTATGCATCAAGCCACAGCCTTTACCGCTACTCTTTGGGATGGGATCAAAGGCAGGCATGAGCTTAACATGATTTGGGGCGATGCTTAATACTGGAACAGGCTAAACTGCCGGGGGTTCCCTTGCCTTGCCCATCGTCCAACGACGCACTAAACCTGTCTCAGTTCCCCATTTTGATCAGATGATCCGACCATAGCAACCTCAAACACTTTTGTGAAAAACTGGTAGCAGTGAGTCTTCCATGAGCACAACATCAGGTTTTTCAAACGGATTTAGATGTTAACTCTTATTGACACTCATTGACCGCAACAGTTATCGCTTACAGTCTGAAATCCACGAAATTCACATGACCTATCGCATTTTGTTTGTTTGTCTCGGTAATATTTGCCGCTCCCCCTCGGCTGAAGGCATTATGAAATATCTGATTCGCCAACATCAGCTCGATGGGCAAGTAATATGCGATTCGGCAGGGACATCGAGCTATCACATCGGCAGCCCACCGGATCGGCGGATGCGCGCTGCAGCCCAGCGTCAGGGAATTGAACTCAAGGGGGAAGCACGACAGTTGGTTCCAGCTGATTTCGAGCGGTTTGATCTCATCCTGGTCATGGATCGGGAAAACTACAGCGACGTTATGGCCATCACGCGTAGTCCAGCCGATGCTGATAAGGTGCAGCTAATTTGCGAGTTTTGTCAGCACCATACTGATAAAGAAGTGCCCGATCCGTACTACGGCGGTACCGATGGCTTTGACTATGTAATTGACTTACTGCTAGATGCTTGTGAAGGGGTGCTAGTACATGCCCAGGAGCAAATGGCTAATTCTGCTCGTTAGGTAGGTCTAATGGGCAGCTAGTGAGGCCATATAGATTTAATCGTAGTGGTATACAGGTAATGATTTTCAGACCTTTTGAGGACACCGATTTAATCCGTCAGTATAGCCCAACGTATCGCACTGTTATCCCAGTTGGAATGGAGGAAATCGGCAGTGCGAATCAGAAACCCAACGAAAATTACAGATTTAATCTGGGTCATTTACTCAATTAGGAGTTGTAATTCCCGCAGTTTTCCTACAGAATATGGAGCGAGTAAGCGTAAACAAATGTTATGCGGATACTGGCCCTTGTTCCCGGCGGCATTACTGAGCAGCTTCTGTTGTTCCCAACTCTAGAAACGCTCAAGCGATCGCTGCCCAATGCAGAAATTGATGTTGTGGTCGAACCTCGTGCGAAAAGCGCCTACGAGGTTTGCAAGTATGTTAATCAGATTATTCCCTTCGACTTTGTCGATCGAAATAGCCTCTCCGACTGGGCTAACTTGTTGGGGATCGCTCGCGATCGCACACACGATGCGTCGATTATGGCTGGCGGTGGCTGGGGCGTTGGCCTATTGCTCTGGCTGACGGGCAGCCCAGTTCGAGTAGGTTATGCTGGCGGCAGTAACCAGCTTTTTTTGACCCACAAAGTTCCGTTGAAACCTGAGCAGTATCTGGCCCATCAGTACCATGACTTGCTCCAGGGATTAAATATTTCCTCGACCGCCTGTCCAGAAATTGATATCACCATTGCCAAGCGACATATTGACTGGGCCGAAGCCCAACAGCAACAGATGGGCATCAAGGATACGGGCTATGTAATGATTTACGGCGGCTCCAATCAGGCATCCTTAGCATCGCTGGATGCGGGTGAGCAGTATCCGGTTGAGTATTGGCAGGAAATCATTGCCAGCTTTAAAGAAAAGCAGCCCGATATTCCGGTTGTGGTTGCAGAATGGGCAGGGAACGCTACGTTTGTTTCCGCACTGAGTCAGGTCTGCCCGGACATAAAGGTTGTCCGGCCAAGTTCACTCCGTCGTCTAGCGGCGATGATTGCTGGCGCAAACCTGCTGCTCTGTCCGGCTAGCGTGCCGATGCAGCTGGGCGTAGCCTTGAAGGTCTACACCCTGGCGCTATTTGGTGAGGCTGACCCGAAGAAGCTGCTGCCGGAAAGCGAGCGGTTCATAGGAATTCAGTCACCGTCAAATACCGTTACTGATATTCGACCATCAACTATTCTGGAAAAAGTCTGGGGTGGCTAGCGGCTGCAACTGCGGCTTTCATGCCAGTAGCTGCAAATCCGCTAAGCCCAGATATTGAATGCCTTGAGGTGAGACAGCAAAGCGGCAGGGGAGGATTTCTACACCCTGCGCGATCGCACTTCTCAATAATCGACCATATTCCGGGTCAACAGCATCCCCTGGGGCAAAGTGGGTGCAGTCGCCGCGATTGATAAAGTAGAGCATCACAGCACGGGCTTCAGGAATTAATGCTGTCAACTCCTTCAAGTGCTTTTGACCGCGCGTGGTGACAGTATCGGGGAAAATGGCCAGCGTTTGGTTCGCCCAGGTCGTGTTCTTCACCTCGACGTAGATGGACGGCACGGTTTCATCCTGAGACTGGAGCAGAAAATCAATTCGACTTTTGCGATCGCACCCATAAACCACTTCGGGGCGAATCAGATCATACTCACCCAACTCCGGAATCAACCGCTGCTCCAGGATTGACTTGACCACGCGATTGGGCAATCCGGTATTCACGCCCACCCAAGTCGGCTCGGTATCCTCAACTTCAATCAATTCCCAGGTATAAGCCAGCTTGCGCTTGGGATTGTCGCTCTGAGAGACATAGACTCGGCTGCCCAAAGTACAAACTCCCGTCATGGGGCCAGTATTGGGACAATGGGCCGTAATCACTTCGCCGGAATCCAGCTCAATATCGGCAAAAAAGCGCTTATACCGCTTAATCAGAATGCCCGGTTGTAGGGACGGATAAGGATAAATCCAGGTTTGAGTGGGAAGCGCTTGCGTCATGTCGATACCTCTTGATCCAATTCGCGATTAAATGGGTAATGTTTGTTTTTGTGGCAACCGTAGCAGGCTGTGGCTGATTCTCCCAAAGCTGATTCGTCTAAACCTACCCGTTCCCTGGCCAGCATTGCCGGGATTGTTGCGATCGCAACTCTATTAAGTAAGGTATTTGGCCTCTTTCGTCAACAAGCGATCGCGGCGGCCTTTGGGGTTGGCCCCGCTGTCGATGCCTACAGTTACGCCTACGTGATTCCCGGTTTCCTGCTGGTGCTGCTGGGCGGCATCAATGGCCCGTTTCACAGCGCCATCGTCAGCGTGATCGCCAAGCGCAAGAAAGAAGACATTGCGCCGCTGGTGGAAACCATTTCTACGCTGGTGGGTCTAGCGCTGCTGGTTGCCACAGTTGGGATTGTTGCCCTAGCGCCGCTGCTGATTGATTTGGTTGCCCCCGGTTTGAGTACCACCGATGTGGGGCTGGAGACCCGTGCGATCGCAATTCAGCAGTTACGCATCATGGCTCCAATGGCGCTGCTGGCGGGGCTAATTGGGATTGGTTTCGGGACGCTTAATGCGGCGGATCAGTACTGGCTGCCGTCGATTAGTCCCTTATTTTCCAGCCTGACGGTGCTGGTCGGTCTAGGCGTTCTGGCGCTGAGCTTGGGACGGGAGATGACGGCACCGGAATATGCGCTGCTGGGCGGTTTGGTGCTGGCATGGAGTACGTTGGCTGGAGCGTTTTTGCAGTGGCTGGCGCAGGTGCCTGCCCAGTGGAAGTCGGGACTGGGACGACCGCGTTTGCGGTTTCAGTTCCGTCAAGAGGGTGTGCGGGATGTCTTCAAGATCCTGGGGCCTGCGACGTTTTCGTCGGGCATGATGCAGATCAATGTCTACACCGACTTGTTTTTCGCGTCGGGCATTCCGGGAGCGGCGGCGGCGTTGGGCTACGCTAACCTGCTGGTACAAACGCCGCTGGGCATTATTTCCAATGTCATCCTGGTGCCGATGCTGCCTGTGTTTTCGCGACTGGCTGATCCGCAGGATTGGCCAGCGCTGAAGCAGCGGATTCGGCAGGGCATGATGCTGACGGCGCTGACGATGCTGCCGATGAGTGCGCTGTTTGTGGTGCTGGCCTATCCAATTGTGCAGGTGGTTTACGAGCGCTTTGCCTTTGGCGAAGATGCGGTGCAGACGGTGACAGCAGTGCTGATTGCTTATGGCATTGGCATGTTTGTTTATCTGGGTCGAGACGTGCTGGTGCGGGTATTTTATGCGCTGGGGGATGGCGATACGCCGTTTCGGGTGAGCGTGTTCAATATTTTTCTGAATGCGCTGCTGGACTTTCTGCTGGTAAAACCGTTTGGGGCACCAGGTTTGGTACTGGCAACAGTGGGCGTGAATTTAGTTTCAATGGTGGTATTTTTGGTGCTGCTGGATCGGCGGCTGGGCGGATTTCCCTGGTTGGAGTGGAGCCGTCCGTTTGGCATATTGATGGTGAGTAGTGCGATCGCAGGTTTGATTAGCTGGCTAGCCCTGCGCGGTAGCGAGATTGTATTGGGAACGGAAGGGTTCTTGATTCGACTGCTGGAGCTATGTATTGCAGGTGGTTTGGGACTACTGGCGTTTGGGGGATTGGCGCTGCTGTTTAGGATTCCGGAGATGCAGGTTTTGATTGAGCGCCTACGCCAAAAGGTTTTACGGCGATAATTGCTAATCTAAAATCCAAAATCCAAAATTACATGTGCCATCCTCCTCTTTTTTCTATTTTTTAGTTGAGTGATTGGAGGTTGCTTCTGAGGGGACTAGCCCCCTCAGACTCCCCCACTGGTGCGTGCCGTCGCCCCAGGCCCCCACGGACGAGGTGATCGGTGGGTGATGTTTAATCGCTTCGCTTTGCTGGGGGGGATCGGGTGTTGGTTGTAAGTTTTTAGGCTGTTCCCAGAGTTTTCTCAGCCGAAACTCAGGCAGGGTGAGTTTAATCGAGTGAGTTGAAGGTTGTCGGGCTAACAAGTTCAGTGGCAATTTCAGCAAATTGATAGCCGACTATCTCTAAACAAATCGTCTACAGTTGAAACGTTTGCGTTGCACTGGGTTGCAATGTTTAGTAGAACGCTCGACTAAGGAAAACTCATGGTTCAATCGCCCGATTTTACAGCCGCCAATCCGGATCAATTGTCTCAAGCGTCAGTGGGTAAGTCTCCCGTTACGCCGTTTGAGCGGAAGCTGGGGCAACCGTTAATGAAGCAGTCGATTACGGTGTTGCAGGTTAATTTAGGCCGACGCTGCAATTTGAGCTGTAGCCACTGTCATGTTGAGGCGGGGCCTCATCGGACGGAGGAGCTGTCGCCAGAGGTGTGCGATCGCATTATTTCGCTGATTGAGCAGTTTCCGCAGATTCAAACGGTGGATCTGACGGGGGGTGCGCCGGAGATGAACTATGGGTTTCGGCCTATTGTGGAGGCGGCGCGCCGGACTGGCAAAGGGGTCATCGTGCGCTCCAATCTGACGATTTTCTTTGAGCCGGGATATGAGGATCTACCGGAATATTTGGCGCAGCAGCAGGTGCGGGTGGTGGCGTCTCTGCCCTGTTACAGCGCTAAGAATGTGGATCAGATGCGCGGCCAGGGCGTGTTTGACGGTTCGATTCGGGCGTTGCAGAGGTTGAATGAACTGGGCTATGCCCAAGACCCGAGTTTGATGTTGGATTTGGTTTACAACCCGCAGATCCCGTCAACCACCAATTTTTCACTGACGCCGGATCAGCAAAAGCTTCAGGGTGACTATCAGACGCGGCTGTTTGAGGATTTTGGCGTTCGGTTCAACAATCTGTTCACGATTACCAATTTGCCGATTGGCCGCACGAAGTTTCATCTCCAGCACCGCCAGCTGCATCAGCCGTATTTGGAATTTCTGGAAGCGAACTTTAATGCCAGTACGGTGGAGCATTTGATGTGTCGCAATGAGTTGTCGATTGACTACTTGGGCAATGTTTACGATTGCGACTTTAACCAAATGGAAAATCTGCCTGCTCGGACGGCTGATGGCGAGCCTGTGACGGTGCAGCGCTTACTGGAGGCGGGTGCGCTGGATTTGATTGAGACCGTGAAAACCGCGCCCTACTGCTACGGCTGCACGGCTGGTAGCGGGTCAAGCTGTGGTGGTGCCCTGTTATAGCCCTTTATGAGGTTCAATCCCCATGTCCAAGTCCACTTCTCACCAAAGCCTGTCGTTTCGCTCTACGTTTCGTTCTAAAGTTTGGAACCGGATTATGTCTTTTAGTGCGATCGCAACTCTCACAACTGTCGCGACAACCCTCTTCTCCTCTCCAGCACTGGCACAGACCACCAGCGGCTTCAACCCGCAGGACTGGATGCAGGCGGCACTGCAGTGGGTAGACAGCTTGGGCTTCTGGGGGCCATTTGCTTTTATCGTGCTCTACATTGTGGCGACAGTGGCATTTTTGCCCGGTTCGATTTTGACCCTGGGCGCAGGCGTGGTGTTTGGCGTCGTCAAAGGAGCGCTGTTTGTGTTCATTGGCGCGATGCTGGGCGCAACGGCGGCGTTTATCGTCGGTCGCTACGTGGCGCGAGACTGGGTGAGCAAGAAGGTCAACCGCAATCCCAAGTTCAAGGCGCTGGATGATGCCATTGGTCGCGAAGGCCGCAAAATTCTGCTTTTACTACGACTGTCGCCTGCCTTCCCATTCAACTTGCTCAACTACGCGATGGGGCTGACTCGCATTTCCCTACCCGATTACGTGACGGGCACGGCAGGCATTATTCCCGGCACCATCATGTACGTCTATCTCGGCTCGCTGGCTGGCAGCATCGCCATGATTGGCTCCGGGGACACACCAAGTAATCCCACCGTGCAGTGGACGATTCGCATCGTCGGATTTATCGCCACTGTAGCCGTCACGGTGTACGTCACCAAGATTGCCCGCAAAGCCCTCAACGAAGCCGCCCCCGAAATCGCCCAATCGTCTGAACAACCAGAAGCCTCTGCTTAAGCACGCGGATTTAATCAGGTGAAATCTTTGAGGTAGGGACACGGCATTGCCGTGGTATTTGTTTAGCGTGACACTCTGCCAGATCCCCCTAAATCCCCCTTAATAAGGGTAGGGCTGATTCTCTAAAAAAAGAAAATGCTCGTAAGTCCTATTTCCTCGTTCAACCCGTTTTGGCAAAGAACCATAAATTGGGAGTTACAGAATTATTATTCTGCTAGAGAATCAGCCCTACCTTAATAAGGGGGACTTGGAGCTAGTGTTGGCATAGCCCCTTTTTTCTAAGCGAAGCCATGCCCGAAGGGCTATAGGGGGCGGCGACAGCGGGGGATCGTATAACTGCACTAAACACATACAATGCCGTGTCCCTACAGATGGGACGGTTGACAGGCTATTTAATCCACAATTCTTGGGGTATCTGCTGCTAATCCTGGGGAAGGGCGGGTTTTGATCAACACGTTTCCATTCAGCACTATCATCTGCGGCTAAATCCGCCCCTACAGCACCCTTCAACGTTCGGTTGCACCAAATCCAAGGCCACACATGCAGCTCCCTCGCTCCCCTGCACCATCTTAATTTGTCATCAACAAGCAACGATATTAAGGATGGCCGTTCAATGAACAACTGTTGGCAATCCAAACAATTGTGGTTCATTGCCGGACTGACGGCGTTAGGGACTGTCATTCTGGCCACCCCCATTCGTCACGTGCTCGATCATCGGGTGGTGTTCGACTATCTGGAAATGCTGGAGCGAACCTGGGCGATCGCAACTTTCCTAGCCGCTCATATCGTAGCCACCACGCTGGGCGTCCCCGGCACCGTCCTCGTCATCGCCGGAGGAGCTGTTTTCGGCCTGGTTTGGGGCAGTTTGTTATCGGTGATTGGGGCGACCTTAGGTGCGATCGCAGCTTTTCTGCTGTCCCGCTATCTACTACACGACTGGTTCAATCACCGCTTCCAGCAGTCCCCTCGCCTGCAACAGCTCCAGCAAATCCTGCGCCACAATTCTCTGCATTGCGTCCTAGCCGTCCGATTTGCGCCCATTTCACCGTTCAACCTAGCCAACTTTCTGTTTGGCCTGACTCCAGTTTCTCTCCGCGCCTACGCCCTCGGTACATTCATTGGCATCATCCCCGGCACCATCGCCTACACCTGGCTTGGCGTCACCGGACATCAAGCCTTTCAGCACGGCAACTGGTGGCCCTTTGCGATCGCATCCAGCTTCCTGTTTTTTCTGTCCCTGATGCCGTTGCTAGCCCGTCAATCCGGATCTCGCTTCTGACGACGAGGATTCGCCTGATCTCGTTGCGCTTGGGCCAAATACCAGCGTCGCCAAGTTTGGGACGAACGAATCGCTAACCAGAGCAACAACAGCGCAATAATGCCGCCCTGCTGTGGTGCATCAAAGGCAAACAGCACCAGCGAAATACAGAGAAAATCCTGGAGCAGGATAGTCCAAAACGGCAGTTTTGGCATGCGATAGAACAGGCCAAGCTGCACAAGTTGAATCACTAAGGCTAGTAGACCGCCAATTAGGGCAAACAGAACAATTAGCCAGGAGTCCACATCCATTGTTGCGGCAATCGCCAATGCTGCGATCGCACCCACAACTGGTGCAAATCCCACCTGAGTTGTCTGGATAATCCGGCGACCAATGCGATCGCGGAAGGCAAAGATCTCAAACAGCGACCAGCTAACCAGGATTCCGAGCGCAACCGGAGGCGGAATGTGTCTGAGTAGCGGTACGTTTGACCAGAGCGGCTCTCCTTGCAATAGGCCAATCAGCAGCAGGGGCAACGCAATTCGCATACCGCTTGCCGCTGCAATAGACAAAATTGCGAGCAGTTCTACCAAGAAAAACACCAATCAGCACACCTAACAGTCCAAATCAATCATGCTAAATTCATATCGCAACATCTACAACACTAGACGGTAATACTGCACACTAGCCTATTCAAGCTATATAGCAATTTTGCAGTCGTTGAGAGAAGTGGGTCTGTCCACCCATTACAACTCTTTCATAAAGATTCAACCCGCAATTCCCAGCATGCAGCACTTAAAGCAGCAAGGAGAGAGGCGTAAGCAGTAAAACGGATTTCGGCTCCTCAAGGGATTGTAAATTAGATTGTGTCAAAGGTCAGAGATGAGATCTAATGAACTATTGAACCTAAGAGACTCGTACTATGACTTTTCGACCTGAACTCCTGGATGAATTGCTTAAAGGCTATCAGAATCCCGAAGACCTGCTGGGGGATGGAGGGATTCTTAAGCAGCTCACGGCGGCTTTGGTGGAACGCTGCTTGAATGCGGAAATGAAAACCCATCTGGACGAGCAACAGGCGGAGCCTGAAAGCGACGTCAAGCCAACTCGTAACCGCCGCAACGGCCACAGCAAGAAGACCATCAAAGGGGAGTTTGGAGAAGCTCAAATCAATGTTCCCCGTGACCGCAACAGTGAGTTTGAACCCATCATCGTCAAGAAGGGGCAGACCCGCTTCGAGGGCTTTGATGACAAGATCTTGTCCCTCTATGCCAGGGGCATGAGTACCCGTGACATTCAGGCTCAACTGCAAGACCTGTATGGCGTTGAGGTCTCAGCCGGGCTGATCTCGAACGTCACGGATGCGGTTGAAACGGAGCGTAAAATTTGGCAAAATCGCGCGCTCGACCCGGTTTATCCCATCGTCTATTTTGATGCCATCGTGGTCAAAGTCAGACAAGACGGGCGGGTGATCAACAAAGCGATTCACTTGGCGCTTGGGGTTAACTTGTCTGGCACCAAAGAACTCTTGGGGATGTGGATGACCCAGAACGAGTCTGCCAAATTTTGGCTTCAAGTGCTCACAGAGCTGCAAAATAGGGGTCTCAAAGACATCTTCATCGCTTGCTGTGATGGCCTCACTGGCTTTCCCGATGCCATTGAAGCGGTCTTTGCTCAAACCCAGGTGCAGTTGTGCATTGTTCACATGGTACGAAATTCACTCCGCTATGTGTCCTACAAAGACCGTAAGGCGGTTGCAGCAGACCTCAAGCTGATTTACACGGCCAGCACTGAGACTGAAGCAGAGCAGCGCTTAGTTGAGTTTGCCGAGCAGTGGGACCAGCAATATCCAACCATTAGCAGGTCTTGGCTTCATCATTGGCAGCGGATTATTCCCTTCTTTGCTTTTTCACCGGAGATTCGTAAAGCAATCTATACGACCAATGCGATTGAATCGATGAATATGACTCTTAGAAAGGTGATTAAAAACCACCGAGCTTTTCCAACCGATGAATCTGCCCTAAAAGTTATCTACTTGGCAATTCAAAATATTGCCAAAAAGTGGACCATGCCCATTCGCGACTGGAAACCCGCTCTCAACCGCTTCGCGATTGAATTCAGCGATCGCTTTCCAACTTGAGTTTTTACCTTTGACACAATCTATTTGACATACCCCTCCTCAATACTCACTCCGCAGCACTCAGCACTCACACATCTACAGCACCACAGCTAAGCCCACAGGTCAGCAACCATCCGTCTAAAGGAATTTGCCGAGATCAAACAGCATTAAAAGTTCTCACCTTTAAGAATGACACGCTTCAAGTGATGATCCTTCGACAGTAGGATTTTTGCTAGCGCTCCCTCGCAGGGGAGACGGTTCGCCGTAAACGTTTCGATACGTTAAGGGAAGATGAATTCAATTTATTTTATGGCTGACCAAAATCAACACAATCAAAACTTCGATAATCAAAATCCAGTTGAAGAGACTCGCGAGCAGGTTCAGCAAGCTGCTGAAGGCGCTGAGCATGCAGCTCGTGAAACTCAGGCTCAGATGCAAGCTGCGGTTGAAAACACTGAAGGTGCTGTACAGCGCACCATCAGCAATGTGAAAAGCAGCATACCGAATCCGGCTCCTGAAGCCAAGGAATTTAAGACTCAATCTACCGCATTCGATGTGAAATCCCGCCTTCTGTGGGGTGAGCCTGGACTAACCATTCTTGACGTGCGCGATCGCGAATCCTTCAATGATCTCCGCATCATGGGTGCCATTGCAGCTCCAATGCTAGAAGGTTCCACCCCTGCGCAGATCAGCAGTTTAGAAGCCAATCGCGACATCTATATTTACGGTGCCAACGACCAGGAAGCGCACCAAGCTGCTCAAGATCTCCGCAACTCTGGCTTTAGAAAAGTTGCCATCATCGAAGGTGGCTTGAGTGCATGGATGGATATCGCTGGCCCCACCGAAGGTCGCGCATCCTTACATGAGGAACCTGGCCAATCCGAGTTCAACATCATGTCTCGCTTACAGGAATACTCCGACATGCGCGATCGCGAAGCTGCTCAGGCATCCTCATAACCCAGAACTTTCCTAAGGGGCACGCACCGCGTGCCTCACGCAATCATCTTACCCAAAGCCGCGCCACCCCAGCGTGGCTTTGTTTTTTTATTCATTATTTTTACTCTTGCCCACTCCCCTCGCTCCTTTTCCCTTACTCTTCCACCCTCCTACTCTTCCATCCTCCCAGTCCCTCACCTCCCTACTCCCCCAACCTCTCCCCCACCTCCAACCGCATCCCATTGGCAAAATCCCAACCCGACTGCGATCGCTTACCAGCCAACTGCACCTGACGCAACAGCAGTCCCCCGTTTGCCGTTTGCACCACTGGCCCTTCGTTCTTTAAAACAGCGGCAATTGTCCCCACAAATGGCGTTTGTTCCTGCTGGGCCTGGATAGTTTGCCAATCTGCGATCGCAGTTTTCAGCTCATTTTCTAGCTCATCCGGTAGCGGTGTTCCATCCAGAGGCACAGTCGCCGTGACCTTCAGAGCTTTGCCCCGATATGTCGTGAAGCAGTTGGGAAAGAAGCCGCGAATTTGGTTGTGAAGTGCGATCGCGCTCTTTTGCCAGTCCAGTTGATAATCTTCTTTCTGAATCAGGCGAGCATATGTCGCGGCCTCATCCTGCTGGGGTTCTGGCTGAATCGTCCCCTCATCTAGCTTGAACAGCGTATCCACCAGCAAATCTGCGCTGAGCACCGACAGCCGCTTAGCCAAATCCAGCGCGTTATCCAGCAGATGTACTGGGGTAGTGCCTTTCAGCAGCATGTCGCCCGTGTCCATCCCGGCATCCATCAGCATTGTTGTCACGCCCGTTTCCGGCACTCCGTCATGCAGGCACCACTGAATCGGCGCAGCCCCTCGGTAAGCGGGCAGCAAGGAGCCGTGAGCATTAATGCTGCCTAAGCGCGGCATATCGAGAATTTCCTGGGACAAAATCTGCCCGTAGGCAATTACAACAAAGGCATCGGCGTTACTGGTACGCAATAGCTCCAGCGTTTCGGCATCACGCTTGACTCGTTTCGGCTGCCAAACAGGAAGATCGTGTTCCACTGCAGCAGTTTTCACAGGTGAGGGATTGAGCTGATTGCCTCGACTGCGTCGCTTATCCGGCTGTGTCACCACAGCCACCACATCGATATCGGGATGCTCAATTAGTCGCTCTAAACTAGGTACGGCATAAATGGGTGTCCCAAAGAAAACGATTCGAAGCTGAGGCATTGCAAAATCTCCGTCGATCTGACCAACGCTATCTTATCGAAGCGGTTATGCCAAAGATGCAACGCTTGAAATCTAGTGTGTGAAAAGCTCGACGGCACTTTGTGCGGCACCAATAATTTTTGCCTACAATACGAGGCAAGCTACTCCAAATCAACCCTCAAAACCAGCAGCAGGAGCAATCATGATTAAGGCATACGCGGCTCAGGAAGCGGGCGGTAAACTCGAACTGTTTGAATATGATCCGGGGGAATTAGGGGCTGAAGACGTTGAGATCCAAGTGGAATACTGCGGGATTTGCCATAGCGATCTCAGCATGTTGAACAACGAATGGGGCATCACTCAGTACCCATTTGTGCCTGGACATGAGGTAATTGGTACAGTTTCGCAAGTCGGTAGCCAGGTGAAACGACTGCAGCCCGGACAGCACGTGGGACTCGGTTGGTACGCCCAATCCTGTATGGTTTGCGAGTGGTGCATGTCAGGCAATCACAATCTCTGTCGCAATGCAGTCGGTACGATCGTAGGCCGATATGGTGGCTTTGCCGATCGCGTTCGGGCTCATGAAGCCTGGGTAATTCCAATCCCCAACAAAATTCCGCCGGAAACAGGCGGCCCCTTATTCTGCGGCGGCATCACAGTCTTCAATCCGATTGTCCAACTGGACATCAAACCCACGGATCGAGTCGGTGTAATTGGTATTGGCGGACTCGGCCATATGGCGCTCCAGTTTTTAAACGCTTGGGGCTGTGAAGTGATTGCCTTTTCCTCCAGCCCAGATAAAGCAGAGGAAGCCAAAAAGCTGGGAGCTGATCAGTTCGTCAGCTCAAAGGATCAAGCGGCAATGGCTGCGATCGCAGGCACGATGGACGTGATCATCTGCACTGCCAATGCCGATTTAGACTGGAACACCTACATTCAAGCTTTGCGGCCCAAAGGTCGTCTCCATTTTGTGGGTGTTGCCCCAAATCCGGTTGCCACCCACGTCTTTCCACTCATTGATGGGCAGAAGTCAATTACGGCCAGCCCATTAGGCAGTCCAGCTACGATTACTCAAATGCTAGGCTTTGCTGCTCGTCATAATATTGCTCCCGTGATTGAACTGTTTAGCTTTGATCAGGTAAACGACGCGCTGCATAAACTGGAAACCGAAAAACCGCCCTATCGCTTGGTGTTGAAGCATTAGACGTTAGAGCATTAGACATTGGAACAGGAAAGGGGTGTGAGGCTGTAGAGAGCGATCAAGTCGAGGTGTGACGTTACCCAGCCTGCACCTGCTGCCAATCGGTTTTAAAACACCAGCCTAGTCACCCTCAACAGGCTGTTTTTTGCCCCACTTGGTATAACCCTCTAGTGCAGTGGTTATCTTTGCGCAAACCAATTATCATAAAGATCGCAAAATAAACCTTAAGCCAGATGGATCACTTCTCTATTAAATGAGGTAATATAGGTCGTCTGGGGACAATTTTTAAACCCTACTCTCCTACACTCAAAATTTGATTTATCCGGTCAGGGATTTTAATCCAAAGGCTTTTATCAAGGATAGGTGTAGAGCGCATGCCCTGTATGCCAATGCATCGATAGGAGAACATTAACTACGGAGATAAGGACTAGGAAACAGACAGCATGGTCAATCAGGAATTACAAGTTGCGCCAGAAATTGGCTTTACTCACGAAGATTTCGCCGCTCTTCTCGATCAGTACGATTATCACTTCAGTCCTGGAGATATCGTTCCGGGAACGGTGTTTAGCCTAGAGCCACGAGGCGCTCTGATTGACATTGGCGCAAAAACCGCTGCTTACATCCCCATTCAGGAGATGTCGATCAACCGGGTCGATGATCCGGATGAGGTGCTGCAGTCTAACGAAACCCGTGAGTTCTTCATCCTCACCGATGAGAATGAAGATGGTCAGTTAACCCTATCTATTCGCCGCATTGAATACATGCGGGCATGGGAGCGGGTACGCCAGCTCCAGGCAGAAGATGCCACTGTTCGCTCTAGTGTATTCGCAACCAACCGTGGTGGTGCGCTCGTTCGCATTGAGGGTCTGCGCGGATTTATCCCTGGCTCTCACATCAGCACCCGTAAGCCGAAGGAAGACTTGGTCGGTGAAGAATTGCCGCTAAAGTTCTTAGAAGTTGACGAAGACCGCAATCGTCTCGTTCTCAGCCACCGTCGGGCACTGGTTGAGCGGAAGATGAACCGCCTGGAAGTGGGCGAAGTCGTGCTGGGTACCGTTCGTGGCCTCAAGCCCTACGGTGCGTTTATCGATATCGGTGGTGTCAGCGGTCTGCTGCACATCTCCGAGATCTCGCACGACCACATCGATACGCCTCACAGCGTCTTTAACGTCAATGATGAGATTAAAGTCATGATCATTGACTTGGATGCTGAGCGCGGTCGGATTTCGCTCTCCACCAAGCAGCTAGAGCCGGAACCAGGGGATATGGTCAAGAACCCAGACCTGGTTTATGACAAAGCCGAAGAAATGGCTGAGAAGTATCGTCAGCAGATGGCTCAGAAAGCGCAGGAGAACAACGGATCTGTTGCTTCAGATGAGCTGAATGGCAGCGCTCCTAGTGACTCTGCCGAATAGACGGCCAATCGATCAATCAAGCAAACTTTGATGAAAAGAGGAGATAGATTCTCCTCTTTTTTTGTAAGTGGAGGACATTGTCTTGGTTACGCTACGCTGTGGAGATGTAATATTCCATGATATTCAGGCGGTTATTTTCGATAAGGATGGGACGCTAGCGGACTCAATGGACTTCTTGCGCCAGCTTGGGCAGCGCCGATCGCGCTTGCTAGATGCACAAGTTCCCGGCGTACAAGAACCGTTGCTGATGGCCTTTGGCCTAGAGCGCGATCGCATTTCTCCCAATGGTCTACTCGCCGTTGGAACTCGCTACGAAAATGAAATCGCGGCGGCAACATATCTTGCCGAAAATGGACGAGACTGGCCAGAAGCTTTGGAAATTGCCAAATCTGCGTTTCAGGAAGCCGATCAATCATTAAAACCTAAAGCAGCTCATACACTGCCTTTTCCAGCGCTACGGGATGCATTGCAAATTCTGGACAATGCGGGTTTAAGAATTGGCATTTTGTCATCCGATACAACTGCCAATGTGGAAGAATTTGCCCAAACTCACCAGTTGCACCCCTTCATTGATCTCTGTATGGGCACCGAACAAACCCCAGCTAAACCTGATCCAGATCTGTTCTACCGAGCGTGTGAAAAATTAGGCACGTCACCAGCCAAAACCCTCAGTGTAGGTGACTCGTTGATGGACTTAAAGATGTCTAGGGCGGCTGGTGCAGCGGGATTTGTGGCATTAAACTGGGACGGAAGTACAATTCTGGCTGCACAGGCAGATGCTCAAATTCACGGTTTACAAGATTTGACGGTTGAGGCTTAGGTGATTCAGAATCTTGCAAAAGTGGTTCATTCAGTAATATCCTTCGATAATCTATACCTGGATAATCTATACCTGATTGAGGTTAGTTTTTATGCGATTAAGTATCCTGAGTTGTCTGCTTTGGCATTGATCTGACATTCATCTGAAATAATGAATGGATGGGAATTCAAATATGGTAGAGGAACGAAAGTAGCCAATGTGTCGTTAACAGGCTCATTACACCTCACCACATCGTCTGATTGATTAATTGTTTTATTGAATTTAGAGAGAGGATTTGTCATTGTCTCGTCGTTATCTCTTCACTTCGGAATCTGTCACAGAAGGTCATCCAGATAAAGTCTGTGACCAAATTTCAGATGCAATTTTAGATGCTTTGCTCACTCAGGATTCAGAAAGCCGCGTTGCGGCTGAGGTGGTCGTCAACACAGGACTAGTGCTGATCACTGGCGAAATTTCGTCCACAGCACAGGTGAATTATGTGGACGTTGCCCGACAAAAAATTGCTGAGATTGGCTACACCGACGCTGGTAACGGCTTCTCTGCTGATAGCTGTGCGGTCATGGTGGCGCTGGATGAGCAATCAAAAGATATTGCTCAGGGTGTGGATAAAGCCCATGAACACCGCGAAATGTCGAGCGATGAAGAGCTTGACCAAATCGGAGCAGGTGACCAAGGGCTGATGTTCGGTTTTGCCTGCGACGAAACCCCAGAACTAATGCCGCTGCCGATTAGCCTGGCGCACCGGATCTCTCGCCAACTCTCCATTGCCCGTAAGACTGGTCAGCTCCCTTATTTGCGGCCTGACGGCAAGACGCAGGTGACGGTAGCTTATGAGGATGGTAAGCCCGTTGGCATTGACACGATCCTGGTTTCTACCCAACACACGCCGACGATTGGCGACTTGAACACTGATGCAGCGGTACAAGCCAAGATCAAAGAAGACCTTTGGGCACAGGTGGTTATGTCTGTTTTCCACGACATCGACGTGAAGCCTGATAATCAAACCCGGTTCTTGGTCAACCCCACGGGTAAGTTTGTGATTGGTGGCCCTCAGGGCGACTCTGGCCTAACGGGACGTAAGATCATCGTGGATACCTACGGTGGCTATTCTCGTCACGGTGGCGGTGCCTTCTCTGGTAAAGATCCCACAAAGGTAGACCGCAGCGCGGCCTACGCCTGCCGCTATGTGGCTAAGAACATCGTTGCTGCTGGCTTAGCGCAAAAGTGCGAAGTACAGCTCAGCTATGCTATCGGTGTGGCTCGTCCCGTTAGCATTATGGTTGAAACCTTCGGGACAGGCACGGTGGATGACGAGAAAATCCTGGAACTGGTTAAGGCCAACTTTGAGCTACGTCCGGCTGGTATTATTCAAGCCTTTGACCTCCAGCGGCTACCTAAAGATCGGGATGGCCGGTTCTATCAGGAAGTTGCAGCTTACGGGCACTTTGGCCGCAATGACCTCGATCTACCCTGGGAGAAAACGGATAAAGCAGAAATCCTGCGCGAATCAACCCGCACTCTCTCTGCTTCCGTTGTCTAAGCTGTTCAGCCAGTGAGTGGTAATCCTCAAAATTACTATCGGATTATTACTACCCACTAAGTTGCGTTTGATCGATATCCTGTGAATGTCTATTTCTATTGGCACTCACGGGATATCGCTTTTTGTCGTGAGTTCAAACTAAATAACGAGTAAAGTTGCGATACCCTAAACAAGGTGGTGAGCCCTAGACGGATTCACTATCCCAATGCGTGTGTTTTGCGATCGCAGATCTTAATCAATTTCTATGTCTCCAACCTCTTCAATCGCCGATTTTCTAGGTCATCTCAACCCCTCTCAGCGACAGGCTGTTGAACATTTCTGTGGGCCATTGCTGGTGGTGGCCGGAGCGGGTTCAGGCAAAACGCGAGCATTGACCTATCGAATCGCTAACTTGGTACTGCACCACCGGATTGATCCCGAAAACATCCTGGCGGTGACATTTACCAATAAAGCTGCACGGGAGATGAAAGAGCGGATTGAGCAGCTCTTTGCCGAAGAAGAAGCGAAGTCGCAGTTTGGCCAGCCTTTATCGACCTTACCAATGGTGGATCAAACGCGGTTGCGATCGCAAGTTTACAAAGCCGTTACCAAGCATTTATGGATCGGCACGTTTCACGCCCTTTGCTCGCGCATCCTGCGCTTCGATATTGAAAAGTATCAGGATGAAAGTGGCTATCGCTGGACACGTACCTTTTCCATCTTTGACGAGTCGGATGCTCAGAGTCTGGTAAAAGAGATTGTCACCCGCCAGCTCAATCTGGACGATAAGAAATTCAATCCTCGCTCCGTTCGCTACGCCATCAGCAACGCCAAGAACCAGGGACTGACACCGCAGGAACTTGAGCAGGAGCAAAACAACTATCGCGGTCGGGTGCTGGCGGAAGTCTATCGAGCCTATCAAAAGGCGCTGGCAGAAAATAATGCGCTAGATTTCGATGACCTGATTCGCGTACCTGTTCAACTTTTCAAGCAGAACGAGCAGGTGCTGGCCTATTGGCACCAGCGCTTCCGCCATATTTTGGTGGACGAATATCAGGATACGAACCGCACCCAGTACGACTTAATTCGACTGCTGACAACCAATGGTGAAAGTGCCGCCAACTTTAAAGACTGGGGGCATCGCTCCGTGTTTGTCGTCGGCGATGCCGACCAGTCTATCTACTCGTTCCGGGCGGCTGATTTCACGATTTTGATGGACTTTCAGGGCGATTTTGGCGACGGCTTACACGACGACGATACGCGCACAATGGTGAAGCTGGAAGAAAACTATCGTTCCACAGAGAATATTCTCCAGATCGCCAACTACCTAATTGAGAACAACACCGAGCGGATCGATAAAGTGCTGCGCCCGACCCGCAGCACGGGCGAAACCGTCTTTTGCTATCACGCTGACGATGAGCGCTCGGAAGCTGAATTTGTCGTTGGCCAAATCACTGCGCTGGAACAGCAGCACCCAGAGCTAGACTGGGGCGAATTTGCCATTCTGTATCGGACGAATGCTCAGTCTCGCTCGTTTGAGGAAGTGCTCAGTCGGCGCGGCATTCCGTATCAGGTGGTCGGTGGCCTGCGGTTCTACGATCGCAAAGAGATCAAAGATGTCCTGTCTTATCTGCGCCTAATTGCTAATCCATCCGACACCGTCAGCCTGAAGCGCATCATTAATACCCCCCGACGCGGCATCGGTAAGTCCACGATTGAAAAGCTGGAATCTGGGGCCAACGAGCTCGGCGTACCGCTGTGGGAAATCATCAGCGATGAAACGTCAGTACAAACTTTAGCGGGTCGCTCCGCTAGGTCTGTCATTCAATTTGCCCGCACGATCCAGACGTGCCAGCAGCAGCTTGACGAGCAGCCAGCCTCGGTCATCGTGCAAGAAATTTTGGAAGAATCCGGTTATTTACAGGACTTAAAAGCCCAAGGGACGGACGAAGCGGAAGACCGTTTTCAAAACGTGCAGGAGCTATACAACGCGGTCCTGCAATATGAAGAAGAAAATGCTGAAAATCGATCACTTTCAGGGTTTCTGGAAAATGCATCGCTAGCCTCCGATTTGGATAATCTAGGCGAAGATCAAAAGGCTGTTTCCCTCATGACGCTGCACTCATCGAAGGGGCTGGAATTTCCTGTCGTGTTCCTAGTTGGCCTTGAACAGGGTTTATTCCCTAACTTCCGCTCAATGGAAGATCCCGCTTCTCTCGAAGAAGAGCGACGGCTCTGCTATGTCGGCATTACTCGTGCTCAGGATCGGCTGTTTATTACCCATGCCCGTGCCCGTCGTCTATACGGTTCACTGGAAATCGCCAGTCCATCCCTATTCCTGAGCGAACTGCCTCGCGATCTGCTGGTGACGAACACTGCCACTGCTATCCCAGAGCGTATTTCTACGCCGATTGCCGCCGTCAAACAGCGCCGCAAACGCTCAGAGCGTTTACCGTCCGACGCCCCCGGCACCCATGAGCAGGATTGGAATGTGGGCGAAAAGGTGGTGCATAAAGCCTTTGGCCCCGGTCAAATCACCCATATCTTTGGTGCAGGTAATAAAATTTGCTTGGCGATTAAGTTTCCGGGGATGGGACAGAAAATTATCGATCCGAAACACACGGTGCTAGAACGAGTCGAGTCGCTTTAAGTGGGTCGGCTCAAATAAACGCGTCTAAAAAAACTGGGGAGGCTCCCCCAGTTTTTTTAGACGCGTTTATTTATATGCGGCTATTTGGCAGTATCGCAGTATGGCTACAGGACAGTCACCTGTCTCAATGCACTCCTACTAAGAAAACTTTAGAAAAGTTTACAAACTGTTTCTGGGATTACTGACAGAAGATTTTTGCTTCGATAGCATGGTCCTCTATTCTCCAAGTGCTGTTGACATCAGTATCTGGGCACGAGAATCAATTTTGTGTTGAATTATTAGGAGAACTCCATATCATGCGATCGCATACGTTTAATGTAGCGGCGAGCATAGCCACGGCAGCATTAGTTTCAGCGTCAATCATGGCAGATAAAGCTCAAGCCGCTACGTTTGAGGTTGAATCTGGTGTGACCAGTGTATTTCTGGATTTTGAAAATGTATTAGAACCAGCCCTAGGCATTGGTTTAGTAAGTGCTGATGGCGTTGTAGATCCAGCATCTGGGCCTTTTCAGGTTGGTTTCACCATTACGCCAGAAACTGATTTAACCTTCAGTGATGAGAATGGGTTTACGCCGCTGGGTGGCACGATTGAACACACAGGATCGGTCACACTGGGCATCATGACTGGAGAGGAAGAAACCACCAACGTTACGGTTGGAGATTTCACAATTGGTTATGATGCGGGTCGAGTTTCTGATGAAGTAACTGGCTTCTTTGTGCAAGATAATATCGACCTGGATACTATTTTGTTTGATATTACGGCACCCGTAACAACCTTTAATTTCGATGGTCAGAATCTGGCTTTAGGATCAGATCTAGCTGTCTCACCCGAGTTTGCAACCGTACTGTTAAGCCTGGGTAAACCGGATGTCACGGGGGCAATTGCTGGATCTGCCCAGGTAAATGCTCTGGTTGAGGAGCAGCAATCCGTTCCTGTTCCTGAACCAATCGGCGTTCTAGGATTATTAGCGACTGCAACTGTAGGAATGGCAGGACGCCGCTGGCTCAATCACCGAGCGGCCTAGACTTGCCTATTGACGACGCTTGTATGTTGCAAGACGAGAAACGAAAGAGAGCCGTTTGCTGCTACATTGCGGCAGCAAGCGGTTTTCACTGAACACCCAGGCTTTGAATATAGCGCTGGGGATCTTCTGCAACCCAGCCTAGTGGAGAATTTGAGCGGATCTCAAAGTAGAGGTAGGCGCTATCTTGATCTCAGCGATCGCACTTGACCAATCGGTGTACCCTGTCGCACTGATTGGCCAGCTTGAACCGTCACGTTACTGAGCTGAGCATAGCGGGTCTGCAATCCCTGCGCGTGATTAATCACCACCACCTGACCAAAGTTTTCCTGATCGCCAACGAATGCCACCGTCCCATCACCCACGGCTTGCACCGTGGTTCCAGCCGACGCGGTCAACCCGACTCCGTTGCTAAATACTGCTCGATCCTCCGTGGGATGCGACTGCCAACCGTAACTGACAATGATCGGAGCCGTGTTGGGTAGAGGATAACCATTAAGCGGATGCCGAGCCGCTGTCGAGCTTTGGCTCGGAGTTGGCTCATTGGGCGACCAGTTGACACCAGGGATAAACGCTGTGCGGCCTGGATCTCGACAACCGTTCACCTCAAATAAAACATCGGCTCTGACGTTATAGGTTGAGCTAACGTCCTGCCAAGTTTGCCCCGATGGAAGCGAGACACGAACCCCGTTGTAGGGCGGAATCTCAATTGTGGCTCCGACGGGCAGCGATCCACTGCGCAGCGAGGGATTAAAGCCCAGCAGCGTTACCGGAATCAGCCCATATTGACTCGCAATACTTTCCAGCGTTTCACCGCTGGCAATCCGGTGAGTCGTCACGCGCTCTAGTGCGGGTCGCTCGCAGAGTTCGGCGGGTGATGGAGCAGCAGGAGCGGTTGCGTCTTGAGCTTGTGCGATCGCAGTTGGCACTCCCACAAAATTACCAATCGTTATCACAGGTAATGTGGCGATTGCGGCCAGCTTACACAAGCCCAGGCTCGTAAAGAATAGACGAAACCTCGACAATTGATTCGTTCTAGATTGGGGGCGAACGTGAGATGAGCGCATAGATGACGATGCAAATTCAACGGTTCAAATCAAAATTTCAAACCGAACCTTGTCCAATATAGCGCTGGTCGCTGACTGTCATCTTGTAGCGGAACTGCTCGGCTATAAGGGCGAATTTCGCCCAGAAGCTTTAACTGAGACCCGTAGATAATGGCTAAACCCCGCCCCTATGACTAATTTCGGCTGCTAGAGCGGTGCTTTGGCTGGAATCCCGACCGCACGGGGAAACTCGATGGGAGTCGTGGTAACTTTCTTGAGATAAATGCAGTGGCGAATGCCCTGGGTGAGCGGCGTTTGGCACTGCTCGACGGCTTGCACCTTGCCGCCAAGCTGCTGCACCGCAGGCTGAAGCGCTTCCGCTTCCTCCGTTGACCACTGCCCCCGATAGAGAACGGCTACACCACCGATTTTTAGCAACGGCAGCGCGTATTCCGCACAGGCTGACGCGGGGCCAACCGCCCGAACTAACGCCAGATCATAAGTTTCCCGCTGCTGCGCCATTTGTCCAACAGTCTCGGCGCGATCGCAGATTGTTTTCACCTGATCCAACCCCATTGTTTGGCACAGCGACTTGAGAAAATTCACCTTTTTACGGGTCGCATCCAGTAGCGTCACTTGCCAATCCGGACGTGCGATCGCAACTGGAATGCCTGGAAATCCGCCACCTGTGCCGATGTCGATCACGCGCTGAATTTGAGGCAAGTCAGTCGTTTCTAGCCGATCAAGGCTGGATGGATCAAGCCATTGCGCCACGCCTTGTAGCGAATCCCACAGGTGCTTCTCCCAAAAGTCGGCGGGTTCTGTAATGCGGGTCAAGTTAAACTGCTGATTGGCCTCCAAAATCAAGTCATACAGTCGCAAAAACTGCCGCTGCTGCTCATCACTGGGCATCCACTCCGGATTGAGCTGCCAAGCTTCACAAAGATAAGCTTGCATGGATTCATGCTGGGGCGTTTCGGGAGAAAATTCAGTCAATTCAACCTCTTTCAAGATTTTTGGTATGTGTTGAGCGTAGTTGTACGATCCCCCGCTGTCGCCGCCCCCTTGAAAAAGGGGCTATACCACCACTAGCTCGAAGCCCCCCTTTTTGGGGGATTTAGGCAGGGTGGGTTCATTTTGCCAAAATAAATTCTAGAGTCGCCATTTCACGTATCTGGTAGGGGCGAATGGCCATTCGCCCCTACGCAACGTTTATGGTTCTAAATTATTCTCTGCCTAAATAAAACCACCCTGCTTTTTAAGGGGATTTAGGGGGATCTGCCAGAGTGTTTCGCTAAACAAGTACTAGTCAAGACGGCTATCCTACAGTATTTATAGGGCAGTTGCGATCGCACTTTACGACGAATTAAGATGATGCGGCTCGCCGTCGCAGAATTTGCAATAGGCGCTCAAACTCTTCTGGTAGCGGGGCTGTGACCTGAATCGGCTGTTCTGAGACTGGGTGAATTAAGCTCAACTTCCAAGCGTGCAGCGCTTGTCCTTCCAAGTTGACGCCAATCGAACGACCGGAGCCGTACATTGGATCACCGACGATGGGATGGCCGATGTGGGCGCTGTGTACCCGAATTTGATGGGTTCGTCCCGTATCAAGCTGAAAGTGGATCAGCGTATAGTTGCCCAGACGCTCTTTAACCTGCCAGTGGGTGACGGCTCTGCGGCCTTTTTCGTCATTGTCCACAACTGCCATCTTCTTACGATCTACCGGATGGCGACCAATCGGGGCATCAATGGAACCGCGATCGCAACTGGGCGCACCGTAGACCACACCGAGATATTCTCGTCGCGCTGACTTGGCTCGAATTTGATCTTGCAGATGGCGCAATGCGGCGTCGGTTTTCGCGACGACCATCGCTCCTGTGGTATCCCGATCCAGCCGATGCACGATGCCTGGACGCTGCTCGCCGCCGATGTTTAAGCTCGATAGCTGGGCGAATGACTGGCAGTGGGCCAGCAGTGCATTAACCAGCGTTCCATCCGTATGGCCAGGGCCAGGATGCACGACTAAGCCAGCAGGCTTATTGACAATTAGCATCGATTCGTCTTCGTACAGCACATCCAGCGGAATTTCTTGTGCCTTCAGCTCCGTCGGTTCCGCTGGCGGAATTTCGAGCCGCACCCGATCGCCCGCTTGAATGGGTGCTTTTTTGGTCGTGCAGGTAGCTCCATTGAGCTGCACCCAGCCGTCTTCGATGAGTTTTTGTAATCGCGATCGCGAATGCTCTGGCAGTTGATCAGCCAACCAGCGATCTAACCGTTTGATATAAGGAATTTGGACTTCGAGTTCAATCACAGATGAAGACACAGGTTTACGGACAATGGCAGTGAGATGACTATCCTAACCGCAATCGCAGTAGCAAATCATGCAAATCTGACTGGGCAGAAGGCTCATTCGGTAAATAGCTCGACTGGCTTGCTGCTTCCAGCATTTGGCAGAGCCGAAGATAGTCTTGCTGATGAAAGGCTACAGCATCGGCGGTCAACGTAGCTTTCTCTCCCCCTGTCACCTTAATCTGAATCAAATCAGCTAAATAGGGTAGTTGAAACTTCTCGTTTAGCGTGACTAAATTGGCTTCAATCATTCCAGTCTGCATGAGATGAATGCCGGTAAGCAGTACACGATAAACGTACAGTAACGGCTTCACTCGCGGGGGATTTTCTTTTTCGAAAAGTCGCCATTGTGTTTTGGCGAATCCGAGATAATGATGACTGTGATGACGGGTAATACAACTTTTAGCAATTTGCTTGAGTTCATTATGCTCAGTTGTTGTTTGAACAACTAAGGGTGAATATAGCTGCTCTAGCACATACCCATTACGTCTGAGCAACAGCTTAAAAAACTTTTTGGCTTCATGGGTCACTAAGTCAATTTGCAGTTCTTTTTCTAAACAAGACACTTCTATGGTCTCTTGTCCTATCCTCAAACCAACAAGTTCAGATAAAGGCAGCAGGTGGATTCCTCGCAGGTCAGAGTCAGAGTCAGGCGAAGGAAATCCATATAGGTGGGCACCACTAATGGTTACAAACAGCAGTGGATAAGGCTGTTGAGAAATAACATGAACGATCCGAGGATCGGTTTGATGCGTATTCATATAGATATTCATCCATAGAATTTCTAGGCCAAGCATTCATTCGCCATGCTTTGCCTTGCATGAATTAAAAACGCATTGGCCTTTTCGTAATCAGGTCGTTCGGGTAGATGCGTTGTGGCAAACGTGTGGTCAAATTCGGCATGTAAACGTAAACGCCACTGATTAACCTCATCCCAAGACATTTGCTGATATTTAATGGCAAGCAAGCGATCGCGATAATCCTCTGCTCGAACAGGTACAAACCCCTGCTTCAAAATCGTAATACCCGATAGCAGCAGGCGAATCAAATGCATGGCGTGCTTCCAGCGAATAGTGCCTCTGGTGCGGAGATCTTGCTCCATCTTTTTGAATTGAGACAGCACGTAGCTGTTGTAGGTTTGATAAACCAGTTGTGAGAGAAAGACATCCCGTATGCTCAACAACTCTTCAGCCAGTGGTGTTGCTGTTTCAATCAGAGGGGTATATAAACATTCCAAAACGTTTGGGTTGGCCTTGAGCGCCAGAATCAAAAATTTCTGAAGTTCCCAATAGCACTCTTGTGCTTCTTTATGCTCAATCTGCTCCGGAACACCGTAAAGCGACCAGTACATCTCTGCTGGAGGGAGATAAATACCGCGACGATCGGTATCAGAGTGAGCATCATCCAAGCCATACGCTCTAGAACCAACGACGCAACGGTAGATGACATAATCAAACAGATTCAATTCATCTAATGCCGTTTCAGGTGTCTCTAGTCCAGCTTTTTGAAAATGCTTCCGAATGCTGAATTCAAGCCGCTTTAGACTAATGACCGCTCCGTTTAACAGTTCAACCTGGTAGCTGTGGGAATTATCGGTTGGCGATTTGAGAATCACTCCTACCGAGCCGCGCAAACACACCACTTCACCCGTCGCGCCTTTGACTTCAACACGACTTACAACTTGTGTACCGACAGGCAGGATGAGGTTGATTGGGGCTTGATTTTGAGACACGATAAAATACAGCACTATGTAGTATTTGTAGCATAGCCTTTGGGATTTAAACATTTCAACTCAACAGGATGATTGATGATTGATCCTATTGATCCTGAAGTTGAGATCGCACCTCCAACTCCACCACCTAACTTTCTGGCAAGATGGAACTAGGTGTGCGTTAGGAATCCAGCCATGACGACCTTCAGCGACATTCTGGACGATGATTTGCTGCTCAAGGTGGCAGGTCAGCAATCCTATGAGCGAGGTGTTGACTACTTCGAGCGGGGCGCAGTTCATTCTCTGGCTCAATATGGCGATCGCATTACTGCTGATGTCTACGGCACGGAAGCCTATCAGGTTCAGCTTTGGTTAGAAGATGCAGAATTGAAGCATCGCTGCACCTGTCCAGTGGGAGTAGAGGGCTGGTTCTGTAAACACTGTGTCGCGGTCGCTCTATCGTGGATTGACGAACCGCCGTCTTATCGTCCCGCTGGTGATGCACCCGCCAAAACTGGAACCACCATGCAGGACGTGCATGATTATTTAGCGCAGCACGATCGAGAAACATTGGTACAAATGATTCTCGATCAGGCGATGGAAGATAGCCACTGGCGAGAAAAACTGCTGATGAAAGCCGCGTTTCAACAGCGGTCAGGAGCGGATATCAACACCTTTCGCCGGGTGCTGAGAAATGCGATCGCAGTTGGCGACTTCGTTGATTACTATGCCGCCTATGATTACTCCAATCAGGTGCAATCGGCAGTTGATGGTTTAGAGGAGCTATTCGAAGCGGGCTATGCCAGTGAAGTCATTGAGCTGAGCGAAGAGGCCATGGATTTATTGGACGATGCGCTGAACTCGGTTGATGACTCCTCCGGCTACCTCGGCACCATTATGGATCAGGTACAAGAGCTGCACTACCGGGCTTGCGAACGGGCGAAGCCCAATCCGCGCGCCTTGGCCCAGCGCCTGTTTCGCATGGAGCTAGCGTCGGGATATGGCTTTTTCTATAACGCTTTGGAAACCTACGCCGACATCCTGGGTGAAGCGGGGCGCGAGGCCTATCAAGAGCTGGTCGATGAAGAATGGGAGAAACTGCCACCCATTAGCCAGTCGGAGCGTCACAGCTTTAACTATCGCCGCTCACAGCTAAACCGGATGAAAGAAACGCTGGTTGCCCACACTGGTAACCTAGAGGATTTAGTCACTGTGATCGCGAAAGACCTCTCCCAATCCTCTCGCTATCTGCAAATCGCCCGACTGTATCAAGATGCTAATCGAACTGAAGATGCGATCGCATGGGCAGAAGAAGGACTAGAAGCCTTTAAGAATGACTATTTGACAGGTCAACTGGGCGATTTTTTAGTCACGGCCTACGAACAGCAGGGACGAGTCGATGATGCGGTGAACATCGTCTGGCGAGATTTCACCTCTAGTCCTTCGCTGCCTCTTTATCAAAAGCTGAAACGGCAGGCTGAGAAGGCCAATAAGTGGCCGGAACTGCGATCGCAAGCCCTAGCACAGGTTCAGCAAAAGACGGATGAGGCTCGGCAATCGAAGCAAAGCACCTACGGACAACGATTCGGGTACAGCCACAGGGATTACTCACTGTTGGTCGAGATTTATCTGTGGGAAAGCAATATCGATCAGGCATGGCAAGCAGCTCTAACGGGTGGTTGTCATCGCAATCTCTGGATGCGACTGGCTGAGCGGCGGGCGGCTGACCATCCTGAAGATGCGTTATCCGTTTACTTGCCTGCAGTTGAACCGTTAATTAATCAAACTAACAACGATGCATACCTTCAAGCTGTTGATTTGCTGGTGCAGATCAAAGACCTCATGGCGAGACTGAATCGCCAAACCGAATTCGACACGTTATTGACTGAAATGAGCACAAATTACAAACGAAAGCGCAATTTCATCAAGTTCCTAACCCAAGCAGGACTTATATAGT
Source organism: Thainema salinarum CENA647 (assembly GCF_057732415.1). Lineage (NCBI taxonomy): Bacteria > Bacillati > Cyanobacteriota > Cyanophyceae > Leptolyngbyales > Leptolyngbyaceae > Thainema > Thainema salinarum. The sequence goes on along the minus strand of NZ_JBYJZJ010000022.1, from coordinate 1,897,096 downwards.
GGGGTTTATTATGATGCTCTGTACAGTACACGCCACCCCATTCAAAATTACCCATCCAAAATCGCCAATCCAAAATCCAAAATCAACACAGTGGCTTACTGGCACTTAGGACAAATGCCATAAATTGTAAACTGGCAGTCTAATAGCGCATACCCCCGCGTTTCCGTTTGGCTAGAGCCAATTTGAGCCATTAAATCTTCTTCAAACTCAACGACAGCACCACACTCCACACAAACAAGATGGTGGTGATTACTGGAATGAGAGACGCTAAGTTCGTAGTATTTTTTGCCTTCAGCTAGCTCTAGTTCTCGCAGCAAATTCAAGTCAACCATGACGTGCAGCGCTCGATAGATGGTTGAGAGGCTTACACTTGCTCCCTGATTAGACAAATACTGATGGATTTCTTCCGCACTTAAATGCTGCCCTTCATCACAAGTTTTGAAGAGGTCTAAAATCCGCTGGCGCTGAATCGTAAATCGGAATCCCTCTTGATTCAGTAGGGATCTAAACAATTTTTCGTCTTCTGGGAAATTTGACATCATTGAGACAGCGCTTTGATTTTGCATCATCAACTAAGTTCTAAAGTAATGAAGTTTATAATGAAGTTTATTTCGATCAGGTTTTCATATTTGCATTGCTAAACTTGAGTTAATGCTGTGAATATTGCGAAATATAGAATAGAGTTTTTCAAAGTTAATTGCCTTAGCAAATATAAATTCATGCGTCCTCCCAAAATTTAGGATGAAAGCTAATGAAAGAAATTTTCAACTAAACTCATACAAGATGTCCGTTTGCTAAGATAATTCTAAAAAATTCCAAAAATTCGAAAATCGAAACCAATTCTCAATTAGGGCTTACTAGCTACTGAGTTACTGACGTTGAATTCTGTTTTTAAGAAAAGATTGACAGCTAATTTTTGAAATTAACGCTAAGCTCAAAAAGATTGTTTAGGCATGACCTACTACTCCTGTTTGCTGTTAGTCGAGGAAAGAATATATGCCGATTACTGAGACTCTATTACAGTCCTTTAACGAAATTGCTGACAACCCTATTCTGTTAGAAAAGAATATTACAGAACCCATCTGTGAGGGACTAGGAATTGCATATGCCAGTTTTTTAGGTCTGTACTTGCAGTATCAAAAGCATCATTTTGTAGTTGAGGGTTCTGAATACTACATGCTCCACAACTACTTCTCAGAAAGTTATGAAGAGGTACAGGAGCACGCCCATGATGTGGGTGAACGATTACATGGTTTAGGGGGCGTTCCAGCTAGCACGTTCAGCAAACTTGCCGAGCTGTGCTGTTTTGAGCAGGAATTCGATGATGTTTTCCGCTGCCGTTTAATAATTGAGCATGATCTCAAGGCTGAGCAGTCCATCATTGAGCTATTGCGGCGGCAAGCGTCTCAGGCTGAAAGTTTGGGCGATCGCGCAACTCGCTATCTGTATGAAAAGATTCTGCTGAAAACGGAAGAACGAGCTTATCATCTAGATCATTTCCTGACTCAGGATAGTCTCAAACTAGGCTGGTAATCGCTGCATCAGCCTGAATAAACTGCATCCCAATTAACCTAGCTTTTGCCAATCCTTGCGAAGGGGTAGATTAGTCTGCCTTTCGCAAGGATTTTTTAGGATAAGGTGTTGAATTAGCTAGATTTTCCAGCAGCGGTTTGGCCATTTCGGGTCGAGCAAAACTGACGATTTCGCCCGACGGCAGTTTTATGTTAGGGCCACGCTTACAAGCCTTTAAGCATCCTGTTGATTCAATCTCGATGTTTTGCAAGTTGGGATTCGCTGCAACTTCTTGCTGGAGCGCCTGAAAAATCTCGCCACCGCCTCGCTTGCAACAGCTTCCTTTGCCGCAAACCTTGATGCGTTGGCAGGTAGGCGGAGCAGAAGCGGTGTAGTTGGGCAGGCTGATATCCTCTATCGGCAGCGCTTCAATTTCCTGTGGAGTGAGGGGTAGGATATGAATCCCGCGCCAGTTACCCTCATCTGGATAGGCCCAAACTTGGATATATGCACCCGGTTCGAGTTCGCGCACCAGCATCGGTCGTAAGTACTTGGGCAATTGAACGGTGCATTTTTGCTCTCCATTCTGTAGCCATAAGCCCTTGATTTTGCCTTTGCTAGAGCGGAAGGCTTCGACATATTGTCCTTTTAAGACCTGTCCTTGCGGTGCATATGCGGCTTGGGGGTTTGCTGTTGTAGGCATCACGATTAGTTGCTGTTACTGGGTAGATAAGTGTAAATAGGTACTGTTTGTAAAAGTTTGTATGGTTATGAATGCGTGTTGCACGAATGCTCATGCGGCCTATGCTTTACGGTCTGCACTGTTGCCAACATCGCTCTAAATAATCAATCTTGTCTAAGCGAGGAGCTACAAACTGCTGCACAACGCTCCACAACTGAACGGCTGCTCCTGCTGTTTCAACCTGTATGCGCAGGGGTTGTCCAATGCTACAGGTGCAGGGAATGGCTAGCTCCTGCAATCGGTTATAAATATTCCAGCGTTCGATCCACTCAATTTGAGAAACGCTGTTGATTTGAAAATTAGTATCTATAAAATCCATAGGGGCTCTAACAATCTAAATTCTTCAGTACCGTCAGATTCATAACGCTGGTAACGTCATCGAATATCTCGTCGCCAACCAGAGGGTTGAGATTGCATGGATGCTGGGTCGGCTGGATCAACGTAGGAAGCCGCCTGTTGCGATCGCAACAGAGTGCGGTTAAGAAAACCAAAAATACTTAGCTGCGCTGCATAGGGTAAAGGTCTTAATGCTAAGCGCAAGTGTCCAGAGCGGTTCCGTTCCAGCAGTACCTGATCGCCAACCTGAAGCACGTCCTGAGATTTGATGCTCGTCCAAATACCTAAAACATCCTGTTCTGCTGTTTCGAATACAGCGTACAGACGATGACCTACGGGTGCAGGCTGATGGTGCATGGATTTGACGTGGGCTTTAATGAGCATGTTGTGGTATTTTGACTTATTAGCTGCTAGTAATTCTCAACTTTGAGCGACAGCTAGGCGTAGAACCAGGCTCAGTTGGCTCAGGATAAGCTAGACCAAACCGTCAGTAACCGCTGCAATCGGTAAAACTACTGCGATCGCACCCAAAATTAGGCAAAGAATAAGTCAGTCGCTTTACGCACTGACCGGGCTGCTCTAGATGCAAGCCAACACTAACGAGCATAACTGACCAAAGGAGCTATTGCAATAGACTTGCAATAAATTTGTTGAGAATTAGTTGCATAAACTGTAGATACAAACCGAGAGGGTACTTTTCGGCACACTCTCGGTTTGCAATCAGCTTTACATTAGAAGTTCCCAGCCATTGAATCTAGATATCAGCATTTAAAGAGTGAGGCGAGAGCGATTATCTTAAAAGTCAAGTCGAAAGGAGGTCAATTACGTCATAGCAGCCTCCGGTGGTTGCCAGTGCGTGCCGTGCTTGAGCATGGCATTGAGGATCGTCAGCAGCTTGTGCATAGCGGCAATGCGGGCGACTTTGGCTAACTTGCCACGCTGTTGCAGCCGCTCATAAAAGGCTTTGATGACAGGGTTGTAACGAACTGCAACTAGAGTGGCCATGTAGAGCATCTGCCGAACGGGTTTGCGGCCACCAAAGATCGAGCGCTGCCCTCGCTTTTGCCCACTATCGCGATTGAGCGGAGCCACCCCAACGAGAGCGGCAATTTGACGGTGTGAGAGCGTTCCTAGCTCCGGCAGCAGAGCCAACAGGGTGTTGGCAACCACCTGACCGACACCTGGAACAGAGGTCAGTTGAGCCTGGTGCTGCTGCCACTGTTGGTTGTGTTCCACTTGCTCATCAATCGCTTGGTCAAGGTCGCTGATGCGGTCTTTGAGCCAGTCGATATGGGCTTGAACGTCTTCCTGAGCGGGACCTCGCAGTCCAGCTAAACGGTTGCGCTCCATGGTGAGCATCTCCACTAATTGGCGGCGACGGGTCACCGCATCCTGTAACTGTTGGTGAGCCTCACTGGCCAACGGTCGTAGCGGAGGCTGCATCGCTTCGCCAAACCAGGCGAGGATCGCCGCATCGATTCGGTCGGTCTTAGCCAGTTGATTGGCAGCTCTGGCAAAGTTGCGAGCTTGCTTGGCGTTGATCACCGCTAGTGCATAGCCCTGCTGCTGTGCTGCAAGCGCGATGTGTCGCTCATAGCCACCTGTGGCTTCAACGATGATGCGACCCACCTGCGACGGCTTGGCCAACCGACGGGTTAAATCCTCAATTCCCTCACTGCTGTTGCTCACTCGGAAGTTCTCTCCAGACGGTCTAACATAAACATCCAGCCACCGTTTACACACATCAATGCCGACCCACTGCTTGACGGCTGATGACCTTGAGTCGGTTGATTGCGCGCACATAGTACTCTCCTTGTAGCGAATTCTAGATGGACGATACACACAACTCAGCCTTGCGTCATTCGGGATCTCTTTGTCCCTGCCGATGATCCGAGTTTGGGGTATCAAGTTGAGAGGCGACCCTGGCTCTCGCACGATGTCTCGCATCTCAGGAGGGTCGGTCTACCTCTCTTCTCTCAACATACAAGGAGTGAGGGTTAAAAGGGCTGTAGAAGGCTACAAAAGACCAGTACCTAGTACCTAGTGTTCAGTCAATTAATAATTGACGGGTAAAGTCTATGTAATTTAACCCTGGCATCGGCTGTTGTAAACCGCCAATCAATCCAGGTTTCTTCGTGATTACGATTGTCCTGCCAGGCATCAACCTCGGATTTGAGCGTCTCCAAATCAGGAATACGACGATCTAAACATTGACGACTGAGAATACTCAATTCGATTTCTGCCATATTCAACCAACTTCCATGCTTGGGCGTATGACAAAAGTCCAACCGACTCAAGATTCGCTGTGCTTCTTGTGGCTCAAACGCTTTGTAGAGCGATGCGGGCGAATGGGTATTGAGATTATCTTGAATCACAATCAGTTTCTCTGCCTGAACATAATCTGAATCAACCAACGTTTTGAGCAAGTGAGCATAATCGAGTGCCGTGCGGTGCTGCGTCACTTCCACCCGCCGCCATCCCACCATTGGCTCACAAATCATAAACAGATTCGCTGTACCATTGCGTTCATATTCATAATTGAAGCGTTTGGGGTGTCCCCGTTCAGCAGGAATGGGAACCAGGGTTTCTTTGACTAATTGTTTGGTTGCCTCATCAATGCAAATCACAGGAATCTTGGGATTGTAAGCTGTTTGATACACCTCCAACACGCATTCCATGCGCCAGACAAACTCGGCTGATTGTTCAGGCGGAATTACCCAGCACTCTTGTCGCCAGGGTTGCAGTTCGTTTTTTTCAGCACTTGTCGCACACTCTCATGGCTCAGTTGCTCAACATAGTTCAACTCGACCATCTGATCTGCTAGCAACCGCAATGTCCATCGCCCCTTTCCCTTCGGAACCTCGCTACAGCGCAATGCAATCAAATGCGCCTCAACCTCGCCATTTAATTTCCGTTTTCGACCGCCACCGGGACGGCACTTCAGCGCCGCTTCCAGTCCTTCCTCGACAAATTGCTGACGCACCCGCTCAATCGTTCTGATACTCATGCCAAAGGCATCTTTAATCTCCTGGTCACGCCAACTCCCACTTGGTTGATTGCAATCTGCTTTCAGGAGAATCCGGGCATGATTGATCGTATAAGCCGCTCGTTTGCCCGTTTTAACCATTTGTTCGAGTTCTTGTCGTTCTGCTTCGCTTAAGCTTACGATGTACTTTTTGACCATGTCAGCACCTTGATTGCACTGACTTCATCTTACTCTTTTACCCGTCATCCTTTTATTGACTGACCACTAGTAACCAGTACCCAAAACTTAAAACCCAGTACTCAGCACTCAACCATACTCCCCCAACTCACCTAGTCAGACACCACCTGACAATTGGTCACTCGCTGCTGATCATCAAGCTGAAACCCTAGCCAGAGATGAGATGTACTGAATAAGCTGGGTTCGGGGCCTAGAAAGTAGAGGATGTCCCATTCTGAAAAGAGGGAAACTTCGGTTGGCTGTCCCAGCAGTGCAAACACAGCCGTAGAGGGTGAGCCAACAAAATCGTACTGGTGCAGCAGGTCGTCTACCATCTGGACTCGTGCGGTGTCTTTGAGATTATGACGGTCGTTGCGATAGCTGGCTGATTGCCACTGTGCAACATCGAAGGGAAGAGGGCGCGATGAGGCAACAACGGTGTAGAGAAACATGCCAACGGGACGCAGATAGCGGGCAGCTAAATTTGCGATCGCAACTACAATCAAGCTGCCGCCAAGTAAACCGACCCAGTAGCGCTGTAGCAGCGCCCATTTGTCTATGTCAGCAAAAGTCGAGGCCATCATCAGCCATATAGGAAAAAGCACTAATCCTGCCACAGCAGCTGTACCCAAAACGGGGACAATTTGAGCAAAATGCTGTCTGAATAAAACTTTCCAACGATTCTGTAGCGGTGAATCGGCAATATTTTTTTTAGGCAGATAGTCCTCAATTGGGTAGACTGTGCCCCTGACAAATAACTTTTCCATACTGCGGCCAACCCAGATGCGTATTCGACCTTTGTCGAATGGTATTGACTGAGCAGGTTGCATAGAATCCCCCAACAGAAGGACTTACAACCAACGGTCAGAAATTTCTGACTTTTGGCCTCCCATCACCTTTTAGTCACCGACTGTGTTGCTGCCGTCTTTGCTTTATGCCAACTGCAACGTCTTATATCGCCAAGCCAATCCTGAAAATTGATGGCCAGGATGCCTCTGCCGACCTGCTGGAGGATATCCTGCAAATTTCAGTTGAGGAAAGTTTGCATCTACCTGGCATGTTTACGCTGGTGATCAAGAACGACTACTTTCCGGGCCGAGACGAAGACGAAGCCTGGAAACACGAGTCGCTGTTTGAAATTGGCAAAACAATTGAAATTGGCTTTATTTCCAGCGCCACCGAGTCGGATGACTATAATGAAGCCGATCAGGGCAATGTCCTAAAGGGTGAAATCACCGCCATTGAAACCCACTTCACCAGCGGTTCTCAGGCTCCCCTGATCATTAGGGGTTATGATGCCTCGCATCGGCTGCATCGAGGGCGCTACAACCGCTCATTTCAGAACAAGACCGACACCGATATCGTTAATCAAATTGCTGGAGAGGTTGGCATCGCGACGGGGACGATCGACAGCACGGGTGGGCCATACGGCTATGGCGATATTGGCGGGGCCAGTGGCTATGTGTTTCAGGAAAACCAAACCAATATGGAATTCCTGCGCGATCGCGCCGCGCGCAATGGCTACGAGTTATTTGTACAGGACGGTAAGCTCAACTTTCGCAAGCCACAAAAAGGGAGCACTGTATCCCTGGAATGGCTGAAGGATTTGCACAGCTTCCGGGTGCGCGTCACCAGCGCCGAGCAGGTGAGCAGCGTCGAGGTGCGCGGCTGGGACTACAGCAAAAAGGAAGCGATCTCAGAAGTCATTAGCAGTCCCGATACCGTTTTTACCACCACTGAAACAGGGAAAGGCAGCAGCACCAGCAGCAGCTTCCAGGGCAAACCGTCCTCGCCCAAGCTGATTGTGGTAGATCGACCCGTTTCACAATCTACCGAAGCAAAAGCGATCGCAACTGCGTTGTGTAACGAACTTGGCGGCGAGTTTGTTCATGCCGATGCTCGCAGCGAAGGCAATCCTCTAATTCGTCCCGGCAAGCTAGTTGAACTGGCCAACATGGGCAAGTACAGCGGCACGTACTATGTGACGGAAACTCGTCATTTGTTTCACGAGCGGCACTATATCACCGAGTTCAGCGTGCGGGGACTACGGGGTGGCGATCTGCTGCAAACGCTATCGCCGCCGACCCAGCTTCATCCAGGGCAAACCTGCATGATTGGCATTGTGGCTGATAATAATGACCCCAAAGGTTGGGGCCGCGTCCGCGTTAAGTTTCCCACTCTGACCGAAGAACACATGAGCAACTGGGCGCGCGTTGTCAACATGGGCGCAGGCAGCAGTCGCGGCTTTGACTGTCTGCCGGAGATTAACGATGAAGTCCTGGTTGCCTTTGAGCATGGTGACATCCACCGCCCCTTCGTAATCGGTGGCGTCTGGAACGGTAAAGATGCCACGCCCGAAGCGGTGGCAGACAGTGTGGTGGGTGGCAAAGTGCGGCTGCGCACCTTCAAAACGCGCACCGGACATATTCTCCGCTTTGTAGAAGAGGATAAAGACTCTATCAAAAAAGGCGTCTATACCCAAACTGTCTACGGCCATCAGCTCAGCTTGAATGACACCGAAAAGTATGCAGAGCTGAAAACCAAAGAGGGTCACTTTCTGAAGCTGGATGACCAGAATAAAAAGATTCAAATTAAGACCCAGGGCGGTCATGAGTTTCTGCTAGATGACAATGGCTCAACCTGTGACTGGACATCCCAGGGCAAAATCAACGTCAAATCAGGCGGCAGCGGCACGTCAAACAACATCAATATTAATGGCGGCAACATCACGATTGAGGCGACGACCAATATCACGCTGAAGGTCGGCAACAACAAAATTGTGATTAGCAATTCCGGTGTCGAAATTACGGGATTACAAGTCAAAGCCAAAGCAACAGGCACCGCCAATTTTGAAGGAGCCATTGTCACCGTTCAGGCCAGCGGCATCACCAACGTCAAAGGCAGTCTAGTCAAGATTAACTAGAGGAGTAAGCACAATGGCGATTCAAGTTGTGATGGGTGCGACTTTGCAGTGCAGTTTTGGCGTGGCTCCCAGTAGCCTGATGGTTATTCCCAAAGGTATGCCGGTGATGGATGGGGGGCCGTTGGCGGCCACGATTATGGATCATGCACCGATCGTGAATATCTTGCCGTTTGGCATGTGTACCACAGTTACAAATCCCACCGTTGCTGCTGCCACAGCCGCCGCATTGGGTGTTTTAACGCCAATGCCCTGCATTCCGGTGACGCCTGCTCCTTGGATACCGGGTTCCCCCACTGTCCTGATCAATAATTTCCCAGCACTGAATAACAACTGCAAATGTATGTGTACGTGGGGCGGCGTCATTTCCGTGCTCAGTCCGGGGCAATTTACTGTGCAGATTCCCTAGAATTGTGAATTGAAGACGTTCAATATTTGATCAGGGCGGGTTTTGCCGTCAAATCTATGACAAGGTGCAGATTGGTCTATTAAACCCACCCCTACAGTTTGCCGATTTATTGAAGCCACGTTCCTAGCGGGATGAGATTTAGACTACTTTATACAAGTATAAGTTTTCTTAAACCCTTACATTACCTACGCTTCGGCCTTTCAGATTTTGAAAAAAACATTAAGTAACGCTTTGTAACGCAACTTACCCCATAGGATCTGAATGTACTGAGTATATATGCTCAGCCTAGCGACCAGCGCCTTTTGTGGCGTATGTTGTTGGGCGATTTCGTCGTGGCATCTTCTTGCATGTTGCATATGCGCCAAATTAGTGCGGAACAGCTTATACAAGCCTATAGTGATGGGCAGCGCGATTTTTCCAATTTGGAAATTGTGAACTGCAATCTGTTTGATCGCGATTTGCGCCAGATTAATCTGACGCAGAGCTGTATCCGGCAAGCAGATGTTGCGTATGCAAACTTCAGTCAAGCGAACTTGAGTCAGGCGGATTTATCTGGGGCTGAAATGAGCAACGCTAATTTGTATGGCGCAGTGCTGAGTGCGGCTAAGCTGGCGGAGGCCAACTTGTTTCGCTGTATTTTGCAGCGCAGTAACTTGCAATATGCAGATTTGGTAGGTGCCAGTTTACGGGGGGCCGATTTACGGGGAGCCGATTTACGCGGGGCCAATTTGAATGGAGCCGATTTGCAAGAGGCTAATCTAGAGGGCGCAGTTTTACAGCAAGCCCAGATGCAAAACTGCAACTTGTTCCGGGCCAAGGGAGTTACTCTCGAACTAGCAATCTGCGATCGCACTACCGTTCTACCCGACGGCCACTTTTACGGCGAATAACATCACGTCCATTCTTTAAAGCGAGTCGCCGCGATGCGGCGACTCGCTTTGATGTTTTCAGTTTATGAGCCGTGCGAAATTTCGGTTGATACGGGCGTCGGCAGTTCTTCCATCGGCTGATTGTGCAGCACCAGTGTCGTGGTGGCATTGAGATCAAAGCCAATGCGCTTGTAGAACTCTTGCTGGTTGGTCGTCATCAGATACACACGCTCAACCTGGCTGACCTTGGGATGGCTGAGCACCGTTTGCACCAGCTTGCGACCGAGTCCAGCACCCTGATAGTCCGGATGAATGACCACGTCCCAAATCGTCGCCCGGTAAATACCGTCAGACGTGGCTCGGGCAAAGCCGATCAGCCGCTGATGATCCCAAACGGTGACAACGGGATTACTGTTTTCAATTGCGATCGCAAGTCCTGGAATATCGCGATGCTTGGCCCAAAATGCCGCTGTTTGAAACAATGCTTGGAGCTGGTCTAAAGGAATATCCGATACCGACTGACTGTATTGGAACTGAATATGACGACAATCCATGCTTGGCTGATTTCCCTTTAACACAAACGCTTGTTTAATTAAACGCAATCAGTAAAACGTGATTAGTAAAACACCATCAAGCGGGCCAATTGCTGAAACTTCAGGCCGACTTACATCGTCCAAGCTTGCATAATCATCATGTCGATACCCAATCTTGATAGCCTCGCATCCTGTACCAAAATCCAAAAGGGTTCCAGTACGGTGCAAAGGAGTGGCCCCACATTAATAACTGTAAAGCCCACATCTCTAATCAGGATAATCTGAAAATTCAGGACTGTAAGTATGTCCTAAGTAAAAAGCTCGTGGCATCATGACATTCTGAGGAGTACCGTTTTCTGTGATTCAACCCATGATCCGTCGCCTACAGCGTTTTTTGGTTCAGCTTATATCGGTGTTCAAATCTACGCTCCAACCTAGTCAGCAGCGATTTCAGCTCGCACCCGTCGTTCTCTTCACGGCGGTGTTGCTATGGAGCGGCGGATTAGGCTGGGGGCTCGCTCATGCTCAACTGGATTCAATTGCTCAGCCCGATATCCAGCAGTTTGCCCAGCCCGTTGACCCGATCCCTGAACAGTATCAGCTTGGCGCAGAAGTGTATGTTCAGCAGTGCGGAAGCTGCCATGTCGCGTTGCCGCCTCAGGTGCTTCCCAGTCAGGCGTGGCGAGAAATTATTACCTCCTCCCAACACTATGGGCGGCAGATTCAACTGCCCGATAGTCTCCGACAGCAGGCCATGTGGGAATATCTGCAAACCTTTTCTCGACTATATGAAGACAATGAACCTTTAACCTATCGAGTGGCGCGATCGCGATTTTTCCAAGCGCTTCATCCAGATGTTGAATTTGAAACGCCCGTGCAGGTTGGCTCTTGTGCAAGCTGTCATCAAATCGTTTCCAGTTCCAGACAGGTTCGCTAACGGCGCAATGTAACAGTATTTGTCTCATTGTTAGCAGCCAAATCGCTCCTCGTTATGATCAGCAGCGTGAATCATTCCGAACGCAGAGGAGATAAGAAACCCGTGTACAGCGAAGAGAGCCAAACTTACCCAACTCAGCTAACCATCTACTATAAAGACGGGCACAGTGAATCTTTCATGGTTCACCAGCCCGTGGGTGAGGAAGCCGCTACTGGACAGCAGTTTCACATGAACATTCGGCATTTTCTAGAATCGCCCTGGTGGATTTTCCACCTCCCTGAGCAAACGGTCTTCGTCAACGTGGAAAACGTACTCAAAATCGAAGCCAGTCCGCCGCTGCCTGAGCTGCATGGTCGGGATGTGTTTAACAACGCAGAACGGATTACAGCCTTAAATCGGGCGAGTCGGTAAGTTGGTAAGGCGTGAGGAGTGAAGCGTTGGAGCAAGGGGGCAAGGGAGCCGGGGAGCCAAGCATGTAAAGTCCCTCTCCCAAGCGTGGGCGAGGGATTTAGGGAGAGGGAGAAGTTGTAGGCTGGGTTGAACACCGCGAAATCTAACATTTCCAAGCGTTGTTTCGGTCTTACATACTGACGCTCAATCTACACCAGCTTCTGCCAGCCCTTACCCTCATAACCAAACTGAAATCGCGACGGGTGTAAGATTTCGGCCAAGATTTCCAGTGAATCAACTAGGCGTGGCCCTGGGCGGTTGAAGTACTGGTTGCCGTCTGTAATGTAAATCTGTCCCGATTGCACAGCGGTCAGAGAAGACCAGGCCGAATGGCGGCGCAGGTTTTCCGCGTCCTGCTGCGTTTGATGCAAATCATACCCGCAGGGCATGATTACCAGTACGTCTGGGTTCGCCGCGATTAGCTCCTCCCAGTTCAGCCAGGGTGAGTGTTCGCCAACCGTGCCGAATAGAGAGATTCCGCCTGCGAGATCGACGAGTTCTGGAATCCAGTTGCCTGCTGCCATCAGCGGATCTGTCCATTCGATGCAGGCGATGCGGGGACGGTCGGATTTTGGAATGTTCTGAGTTTGGGTTTGAATGCTAGTAACTCGGTGTTGGAGAGTTGCGATCGCACTTCTCCCCCTATCCCCTACACCCAAACAATCCGCCACCCGCTGAATATCCTGCCACACCTCGACCAGCGTACTGGGCTGGAGCGAGATAATCTGCGCGTAACTGTGGGTCAAATCCGCCACCGCCTGCTCCACATCGGCTAGACTCACTGCACAAACCTCGCACTGGGCCTGGGTCAAAATGTGTGTCGGCTGGAGCGTTTCCAGCACATCGGTTTCAATCTGGTAGACGCTGAGTGCAGTTTGCAGCAGGTTTGTCACCCGGTCGTGAATTTCGCCGCTGGTGCCTTTGGGATTGAACTTAGGATGAGTGCAGGCAGGCAGATTTTGCACCGCAGCCGGATAGTCGCACTCGTGAGATCGCGCCACTAAATAATCCGTCAAACCCAAGCAGTCCACAATTTCCGTCGCACTGGGAATCAGCGACACGATGCGCGGTGTCAGCACTTTAAACATTTCAATGTGAGGAATGCCCGCTTCCTCAAACCCCGCGCCGCGCGGCACAAACCCCAGCTTCTCATAAAATCCCTGCACGGGGGTCTGAGCGTGAATCTTGACGGTCGAAATCGATTGAGATCGCATCCACTCCAGCGCCTTCAGCGTCACCTGCTTACCCAGCCCCAAACCGCGAAAGGGCTTGAGAACCGCCACCCGTTCCAGCTTGGCCAAATGGGGGGTTAGCTGCCGAATCCGCGCCGTTGCGGCGGGTTGTCCGTCCACGTAGGCCACTACATGCTGCGCTGTTTCATCTTTCCCATCAAACTCCAATGCCGGATCAACGCCCTGTTCCAGCTGAAAAACCTGGGTGCGAATGGTGTTAATCGATGTGCGATCGCGCTCATACGTTGTGACCTTGAGATCAATATCAGTCATGGGGCAGACCGGGCAAATGTGAACTCAGCAGATAAATTGTAAAGGGAGAAACCTGTTCACACTGAAATCCGCGAGGCAATTTCTGATGGCACCTGTGCAAATTTATAGCGCTCACGTCTGTCCCTATGCTCAGCGCAGCCGCATGACGCTGATGATTAAAGGAATCGATTTTGACCTGAATGAGATTGATTTGCAGAACAAACCCGCCGATTTTCTGGACATTTCACCCTATGGCAAGGTTCCAGTCCTAAAACACGGCGAAAACCGGATTTGGGAATCCGCCATCATCAATGAATATCTAGATGAAGTCTTTCCAAAACCGCACCTGATGCCCACCGATCCCGGTCAGCGAGCACTGGCGCGCATTTGGATTGAGTTCGCTAACTCCAAATTCACCACGGCGTTTTACAAGCTGCTGCTCTCGCAAGATCCGGCTAAACAGCAGGAATGGAGTGACGAGCTGCAAAACCATCTGCGGTTTATGGAAAACGAAGGACTCCGCAAATTTTCCAACGGTGGCCCCTACTGGCTCGGCTCTGACCTGAGTTTGGTAGATATTTCCTTTGCTCCCTGGTTTGAGCGATGGCCTGCGATCGCACATTATCGCAACGTCTCGATTCCCGATGAATGCACAATGCTCCAGCAGTGGTGGGAAACCATGCAGGCTCATCCGGTCATGCAGGAAACGATGCAGCCCGCCGAGTTCCACATCCAAGCCTACGCCAAGTACGCCGACGCCACAGCATCGGGGACAACAGCCAAGGAAATGCAGAAATATTAAGCCTACGGCAAAAAACTGGCGGTTTGGGTGGTGTTTTAGGGATAACTACACAAGAGAGTTAGTGTTGGTCTGAAAGCATCGCCCATGCCCGACTTAGTTGCGCTCATTCTGGTGGGATTATTTACCACTGTATCTGGCTATTTAATCAATCAACTGCCTGAATTGCGGGATCTACCCGGACGGAATTGGCGCATTCTGCGGATGTTGGTTTGGGTGACGGCATTAGGCATTATTCTGGCTGCGATGGATGCCAAGCCAGAACTAATACAGTGGCTGCGACTAGGGTGTGCTGTTTTTGGTACGTTGCTGGTGGTTGAGATTGGCCAGCTTGGTCAGTTGTGGTGGACAAGGCGTAACTCTCGTTTAGCAGAAGATTTAGCAACTGAAGCGGGACGAGATTATCGGCAAGACCTTTTGAATGCACTGACGGATGAATTTCGGGATCGCCGTCGCAATAATTTGCCGCTGCGAGAAAGCTTGATTGAAAGTTTGAAATGAAATACCCCGCCGCAAGCGGACGGGGTATCAGAATCAAAAAAGAGCAAGTTGATTATCCCGATGCAATTTGAGGTAATCTTTGCCTTGGGCTTGAACATATTTGGCGATCATTCCTTCATCCCCGTGGCGGCCTACTGTACTCGCAAAATATCCATCACTCCAAAACTCGCCTCCCCAAAGTTTCTGCTTCACTTGAGGGCATCGTTTGAAGACTTCTCGTGCAGTTAAACTTTTCAGCATCGTTACCAGTTTGGTCACACTATAGGTCGGCACGGACTGCACTAGAAAATGGACATGGTCTTTGTCCACTCCAATTTCGACAAACTTCACCTCGTAGCGTTTCTCGATTTCGAGGCAGACCTCTCGCAGAACCGCATCTACTTGCTCATCAAACACAACCCGTCGATACTTTGCTGGAAACACTAAGTGGTATAGCAAAACTGTTACGTTATGACTCTTGTGGATGTACTCACTCATTCTTAGATCTTACGCCGCAGAGCGGCGGGGAATGGACCCCAAGAGATTCAAATAATTCATCGGTTGGTTTGGCGAATCTTGCAGCGGAAGAACAGCCAGAACGAGTTGGTGAATTTAGAAATATTCCGGCTGAAGCAAATTCAGACGTTAGTAGGGATGTTGCTGAGCAGCAACTGGAACGCGGATGGCAACAGTTGTGGTCACGGATTAAGCAAATTCCGGCTTCTCTGTTAGGCCGTTCGACAGGCAGTTCAACATTCGAACTCCCCAAGAACTTAGAAGATCTTTCGTTTCAAGCGCTGGTTGAAGCAGTCGCAGAAAATCGAGTCAGACGCTTGCTGATTTTGGGCGAACCCGGATCTGGTAAAACTACGTTGCTGACTGAAATGGCCGTTACACTGCTGGAGCAGGCGCAATCATCAGTTTCAGAGGCAGATAATAAAGCTCGAATTCCTATTTTGCTGGAGCTATCGGCTTGGCAAACCGCTTTGCTATCGCTGCCAGATTGGGTCGTTTTGCAGCTTAAAGATAAATACAATATTCCGCCTATTGTTGGCTATCGCTGGTTAGAAACTCGGCAACTGGTGCTGTTGTTCGATGGTTTGGATGAGCTGGGCTATGTTGGGCAGCGGCAAGCCATTGAGCGAATTAATCAGTTTGTTGCAAAAGAGCATTATCCAAATTTGATCGTTTGCTGCCGTCGTTATGATTTTGAAATTGGTGGTGAATTGCTAAATGCCCTTGATCAGGCTGTATATTTGCAAGCATTGAGTGATGGGCAAATTCAACGGTTTTTACAGGATATTCAGCGGGGATATGTGTGGAATGAAATTCAGCAATCACCCGAATTAAAAGCCCTGTTAGATGAACCCTTTGATCCCACAACTGGACAACCAACTGGTCTAAGATCGCCACTGTTGCTGTCGATGTTGGTGATTGCGCGACAGGAAAACACCCCCATTCGCAGTCAATCGGATCTGTTTGAAGCTTACATTCAACAGCGTTTTACTCGTTATCAACAAAAACACAACGCCCCCCCCTTTGAACCAAACCAAACCCGACACTATTTAACCTGGCTAGCCGTTCAGCTCAAAGCCGACAACCGCACAGAATTTTCGCTTGAGCACTTACAACCCAACTGGCTCACAGCCACCTGGCAGCGGTGGCTGTATCGGCTGATTGGAGGGCTGATTTTCGGGCTGATTGGAGGGCTGATTTTCGGGCTGATTGGAGGGCTGATTGCCGGGCTGATTTTCGGGCTGGATAGCATATCGCCTACCGAGCCTCTCGATTGGAGTCCGTCAGGACTACAGAGAGGGCTGATTTTCGGGCTGATTGGAGGGCTGATTGGAGGGCTGATTTTCGGGCTGATTGGAGGGCTGATTGGAGGGCTGATTTTCGGGCTGATTGGAGGGCTGATTTTCGGGCTGATTGGAGGGCTGATTGGAGGGCTGATTGCCGGGCTGATTGTCGGGCTGATTGTCGGAATGCAACGACAAGATGTTCGGCTACGAACACGGCCCGACCAAGCAATTCGTGACTCACAGAAAAATTTTGTCTTGTTATCGCTGCTCACTAGTCCAGGGGGAGTAGTCCTGTTTTCAGCCTTGGATGTTGTGCAAGGACGCGGCTTTGACTGGAGCAATGTGCCGTTTTATGCCGTAGGGGGTGGACTCTTATTTGGCTTTTGGGTAGGTGGCGGATTGTTTCTAGTGCAGCATTTTGTTCTGCGGCTTATTTTGTTAATGAGTGGCAAGATCCCTAAACACTACACCCCGCTTTTAGACTACGGTGTTGATTTGCGGCTACTGTATCGCGTTGGTGGACGCTATCGCTTCATTCACGATTTGCTTCGCCAGCATTTGATTAGTCGTAATATCCCAGTTCCGAATAAAACTAAAAAATCTGAAAGTTGGTTTACTTTAATTTCGAAGCTAGCCCTGATCAGTTTGTTTATCGGATTGCTGTCTAGCAGCTTCCAACCAATTAACTCTGCAATTTCTGATTCCTTTAGTCCTACGCTCCAAAATGGTGAGATTGCAATTTCGGATATCGTTTCAACTCGCTTTGGACGCGCCGAACGAGGCGATCTTCTCTTGAGAACTGTCCCTGAAGGCAGCCTCCTAATGTGGGTAGCTGGCCTACCAGGTGAATCAGTTACTATTCAAGACCAGCAAATCTACATCAATGGACGACCCCTACAAGAAGACTATGCCCAACTTCCTGCTGAACATGATTTAGAAGGCCCAGTCCAGCTATCTGAAGACGAATACTACCTAGTTCGTAACTTCTACGATGAAGGCATAATTCGCCCTACAAGCTTTATCGTTCCGCGTAATGAAATCTTCGGTGAACTGCGATGGCGAATTTATCCCTTTGATCGATGGGGCAAAATTGACTACACCCAAGAAACCCCACCTTGGCAACGAGACGATTAGCTTTTCCTGGATTCCTTTGCAGCCTCAACAAATCGTTGCGCGATGCCTAACTGCTCGCCCCAGTGCATGTGTAGGTACGATGCATATACGTTGTCCACGCTCCAGCCTTCTGCGCCAATCACATCCGTTGCGTCGTAACGCTGGAAGTGCCACATAGGTGGCTCTGGCAACTCCGCCAAATGCGATCGATGGAACTCATGTCCCCAAACGGTTGCTCCCGCATCCAGTAAGTAACTTGACTGCTGCGCTGTCGCTCGTCGATAGCCCAAGCTGAGCCGCTTGCCCATCACTGCCGCCGTTGGCAACGCCCCCACCATCGGCCACGTTTGTCCCTGAAAATCTTGAAGTTGCTGACAGAGATACATCAGTCCGCCGCACTCTGCATAGGTTGGTAATCCTCGCTGAATCGCTTGCTGTACGCTGTGAATCGCCGCCTGATTTCCACTCAGCTCCGCCGCAAACATCTCCGGGAAACCGCCGCCAAAGTACAAACCCTGAACTGTTTCCGGCACAGATTCCGTTAGCGGACTCCAAAACAGTAGCTCTGCTCCAAGCTGTTCTAGGATTTCCAGATTATCAGCATAGTAGAAGCTGAAAGCGCGATCGCACGCCACTGCAATCCGCACCAAATCTTTTCCCCCCTTATCAAGGGGGGCTAGGGAGGATCGAGCAGTCGCTTGAATTTGAGATGATGCAGGTGAAAGATTATTATTACTAGCGCCACGGGTACGATCCCCCCGGCTAGCGCCACCCCCCTTAAAAAGGGGGGCAGGGGAAGTGTCTTTTGTCCCCTTATTTAGGGGGGATCTTTCAACTTTCAACAGAGGCAGTAATCGCTGCCAGTCAAAACAGGTTTCGCCAATGTGAGTCAGCTTATCCAAGATGCCCTGTAGCGCAGGTAGCTCCGCTGTCGGCACCAGTCCCAAATGCCGATCCGGAATTTGAATCTGATCATCGCGACGCAGCACACCCAGAATCGGCAAATCCACCGCCGTCAGTGCCGACTTGAGTAAGTCCAAATGTCGATCGCTACCAACGCGATTGAGCACCACCCCAGCAAACTGAAGCCGAGGATCAAACGTGCGGTAACCATGCGAGATCGCAGCTACGGATCGGGACAGCCGACTGCAATCAATTACCAGCAAAATTGGCAAATTCAGCAATCGCGCAATGTGGGCCGTACTCGCAAAATCACTCTCACCTGTGGCCCCGTCAAATAGACCCATTACTCCTTCGACCAGGGCATAATCGGCCTGCTGAGCATGGCGCTCAAAGCACTTCTGCACATAGGCTTCCGAGGTTAAGACGGGATCTAAATTGCGGCAGGGAACTTGGGTGATCGCCTGGTGAAACATCGGGTCAATATAATCCGGCCCCACTTTGAATGACTGGATAGACGAAATGCGATCGCACTTCAACTGATTCTGCTTATTCTGCAACGAACGCTGACGCAGCGCAGCCAAGATAGCCAAGGTAACGGTGGTTTTACCTGCACCGCTCCGTTCACCTGCAATAATTAACGGCATTGCCCCACCACTACACGGCTAGCCGCATATATTGTTCTTCTGCGACCCGCTTCAGCCGTCGCAGTTGCGCCTGCATGTCCTGCTTCGTCCACTTGGCCGCAACCAGATCAAATCCATACTGGATAACCGGATTCGGAATCTTAAACTCAAATCGATTAATCAGCAGCGTCCCGTTGCCCTGCGGCTGACATTCCCAGCGATCGCAACCGTTAAAAAAACCTTTAAATTGCCACACAATCAGTCCCGGCTCGCGCTCAACAACAACGCTCTCTAGGCTGGGCTGTACGATCGGAACTTGGATGATAAATCGACTACGGCTACCCAAATCCGTTGACCAGCTGCCAATCGGATCGCAGCGGAGAGCGGGATTCAGCCAGCGATGCATCAACTCGCGATCGGTAATGCACTGTTCCACTGTGGTTGCACTCGCACGGATTTGAATGGATTGTTCGAACACTTGAGACATACGTAATTTTTGGGACGAATTTGCCCTGAACTTGGGAAATCAGCTTTGACGGTGTACCATACACCTGTTTCGAACTTAGCACTTAGGCATGAAAGTGGTTAGATTGCAATCTAACACCACCATCGTGACTGAGGGCTAATCTTTCGTAAAGAGCCGACATAAAGGTGGTTCAGTCTTAGCCGTCTTATGGCTCAGGTCATTAAAACACCGGGTTTTGGCAGGCAACGCTAATTTTTACTCTCTATATCGAAAAATCGATATGTTGCCACTCAGTGGGGGCTCACAACCGTCAGTTTGATGTTGCAATCAACTGAGTGAAGTTGTGGTTTCATCACCATAAATCCATAAAGTCCGGTGTTTTACCGAAAAATCTGTGGATTAACTCTAGAAATCTGCAAATAAACTGTCCTAATTACCTAAATCTTCATAAGGGAAGATGAAAATTAGCGGATGCGCTACTAAGCTGAACTCTATTCTTTAAGGCTCAATTTTGTGTCGTCATAAAAAAATCAGGAGTCGCAATAACTGTGATAGGAGCATCACAAGGCATATTGCCACAACCTGTGGCTGGCCTATTAGACATCCCTCCTCTAATTGCGCAGGAGACGGAGGGTGTACAAATCGCAGGATTTAATCTAAATCCTTATTTACCGTTGATTCAGGCGGTTGTCATCCTTGTAGTTGGCTTTATTGTTGCCTGGATTGTCAGTGCGATTGTCCGCAGCATTTTAAATCGCACGAATTTCGATAATCGTTTAGCAACCTGGATTGCAGGAGAAGGAACGTCTCCTCCAGTTGAAAAATGGATCAGCAGCATTGTGTTCTGGCTGATCATGCTGTTCGTCTTAGTGGCCTTCTTCCAGGCACTCAGACTAGATGCGGTATCGCAACCGCTGAATACGCTGCTAGACGAAGTCTTTTCTTATCTGCCACGGTTGGCAGGAGCGGCGATTTTAGTTGCGATCGCATGGATACTGGCCACCATTGTCAAGCTCGTTACCACTCGTGGGTTGAGAGCACTCCATATTGATGAGCGGCTAGCCAGTTCAGAACATACACCGGATGCAACCGGCACGGGTTTCAGCCTCAGCGAAACGCTAGGCAACGTTTTATACTGGTTCGTTTTCCTCTTTTTCTTACCGTCCATTCTCAGCACGCTGGATCTGGAAGGTCCACTCCAGCCGGTTGAAAATCTGCTAGACCAGTTTCTAGGCATTTTGCCGGAAATTTTTGCCGCAATTATCATTGCTGTGGCTGGCTGGTTTGTGGCGCGCATTGTGCGTGGCATCGTCACCAACCTATTAGCAGCTAGTCAGATTGATCGGCTGGGCTATCGGTTGGGCATTGGCGATGAAGTCGGAGAAATGCGGCTGTCTGGCCTAATTGGTACAGTCGTTTATGTGCTGATTCTGATTCCAGTGGCAATCTCTGCCCTGGATACGCTCAGTATCGAATCGGTCTCTGAACCTGCAATTGACATGCTCAACCAGGTTCTGGAAGCCGTACCCAAGATTGCGACAGCGATCCTAATCCTGGCCCTCGCGTTCTACGTGGGTAAATTCCTGTCCAATTTGGTTTCGTCTCTGCTGTCCAGCATCGGCTTTGATAACTTACTAACCTGGTTGGGGTTACAGTCTCAGGCGGATAGAATGCCTGCACCGCCATCACCGACTGATCCCTACATATCTGATCCAGCGGCTCCCCCCGCAGGTGATGTTCCGCCTTCGGCAACTCAGCAGACTCCGTCCAATCCGTCTGACATCGTGGGCATCATTGTCTGGGTCGGCGTGATGCTATTTGCGGCTGTGGCTGCCATCAATATCCTAGAAATTCCGGCGCTGACGCTGCTAATTTCTGGCATTGTGGTCATATCAGGTCGGATTCTGGCTGGTTTGATTGTCTTTGGCGTCGGTCTTTATCTGGCGAATCTAGCCTTCTCGCTGATTACCCGTGGTGGTGGGCGTCAGGCTCGCATTTTGGGCCAGACGGCTCGAATTGCCATTATTACGCTAATTTCGGCAATGGCGCTTCAGCAAATGGGCGTGGCGACTGATATTGTCAACTTGGCGTTTGGCCTGTTGGTGGGAGCGATCGCAGTTGCGATTGCCCTGTCCTTTGGCCTTGGCGGTCGCGATGTCGCGGCTGAACAACTGCGGGAGTGGTTAAACTCCTTCAAGCGGAACTACTAACACAAGTAGCCTCATCCAAAATCTGCTACTAAACGCCAAATAATGGTTGTTTGTGCTGTGTAGCAACAGATGTGCCCTCCGCTAAGCGGAGGGCACATCTGTTGCTACACAGGTCATTTGAGATTAGATTTAAGCCTCAACTTCAGTTTAAGAGGTTATAGGTGGCCCACTCTCAGCCAAGCCTACATATTCAGATCCTGCAAAACCAGTCAGCTCAGCACTGTACAAGTAGTTCGTCTTGCCATCCGTCCCGTAAATATTGATTGAGCCTTCCACCAAGAAGGAATCGGACGAAAAAGATAACAGCATCTCCCCACCCGTGACTTCGATCGTTTGAGCGAGATCGTACGGAACCATCGCCAGGAAAGGATAGAAAAAGTTGTAGTCAGCCGCATCAGCGACAGTCGCGTCAAACGTAATACTGACCTCTTCCATGCCGGTAAGCGGATCAACCGCAGTCGTTAAATTCACCAGATCAACATCAGTATCGGGTGTCCCTAAGTTGAAGTAGCTATAGAGAGCCGTATTACTAACCAGATTCAGTTCACCCGTTTGCAGTGTCGCATCAAAGGGATTACCGACATTGAGAACAAATTCTTGCTCGTTGACATCATTGATGGTCGTAGATGCGATCGCACCTTGCTCATAGAGCAATGTCCCCATGAGCGAGAAGGAGGCCAGTTCCTCGGTGTAGTCGCTTGCGGCGGTTGTCGGCACAGCTAGCGGGAAACTAGTTTCGGCCTGATCAGCAGTTACAGCTTCAACGCTGCTTATTCCAGCACCGCCAATCTCAACGCTGCCGATCTCAGTGCTACTAGTTGCGGCGCTATCACTATCCATGCCAACATCAGTAGCTGCGCTGACAGCCTCAACGTCAACAACAACAGGATCGCTCGCACCTGGCAGCGCAACAGCACTGTCCGTCTCGACGCTGGCAGGATCAATGGTATCGACAGCAGGAGGCTGATCAGTACTCGTTGCCTTGGCATCCCGAGTAGCTTGATTATCCGTACCTGTAGCACTATCCGAGCTGCTGCCCGTATCACCGATAGGATCTGAGTCAATCATATCGGTGCTGGCAGTATCTGTATCCGTGGCGCTGGTAATATCCGTGCTATTCATGATCGCGCTATCATCCACAGCTGCGATCGCAATATCAGCACCTGGTTCAGCATTTAGAGGTTCAACATCCAGAGTTGAGCCAGCTTCGATATTCAACGCACTTGCGTTTGATGTGTCAACTACGGGAGCCTTAAAAATGCTGCCGTTAATAGTAAGGAAGTAGGCAAGAGCCATGGGGCTTTTCTCCTAACAAAACAGATGCGTGTGATTAAACAGTTCAAGCGAAGCAGTAGAATGGCTGCTAATTTCTGGTATAAAAATACGAACGTAAGATGCAGTACCCCAAAGATTGAATCGAACGATCAAAGCCAGCACGATGAGTTTACGAAATACAATCAATATGTATTTTTAAGCAGCATGCATTTTGTGTGCCTTCTCGTAAAGCGATGTGAACACCTGATTACGATACAAGTTGAGATATCTCAGCCAATCAGGCAGCTCAGTAGATATACGGTCGTTTTACGTCAGAAGTGTAACCTCTTGCTTCAGAGAAGCTTTATCTGCGTCATATTCAGTCATGATGCTCCATTGAGCGCTATCAGTTTATACAACATTCATGCAGTTTGAATATTGCTACAACCAGCCATTACCAAATAGAGACTTCACGTATTTTTCTGTAGCTAGCAACACTTTCTACTTGCAATATAACTGCAATATAACGATCACAGGGTAGAAGTGGTAGTGATCCAACACCTCCTTTATCAGAAGCTATTCTTCCTAAGATCGTCTTCATGGAATCTTTGTGCAACCCCCAGAAATAACGTAAAGAATCTGTATAGCTCGATAAAATTTCGGTAAAGCGAAAGCGTAGTGCCCGGATACCCCCCCATGGCCATCGGTATAGAGAACCAAGAGCGTAAAGCGTTGGGTATACATCTTCCACATCTGCATACAAATCCAGATTTCATATCGTATAAATCCAGATATAAATCCAGTGGCCGCATTCATACCTACATCGAATTTCAGTTACTCAATTGAATACTCAATTAGCAACGTCCGAAACTAGCAACAGGCACAGACGTGCAAATCAAGAGCGCGCCAGTATGAAAATTGCGGGGTATAAGTCAGTGTTGCAACCCGCCTGAAAGTGGGAATGATCAACATAGAAATAGCGATTATGAGGCTGCTAGTCGTCAAACTATGAAAGTTGTATTGCTTGCCAATTACCTAACCGATGGTCAGCAGAGTATGCAGCGGTTTGCCCAACTGATGGAAACGGGGTTAACCGAAGCCGGACATGAAGTGCGGGTTGTTCGTCCAGAACAGGTAGTTGGACGACTGAAGCCATCAGCTAGTGGTTTGGGCAAATGGCTGGGCTATATTGACAAGTTTTTAGTCTTTCCCCTGAGCCTACGCCGCGCGATCGCATGGGCGGATGTGGTGCATATTTGTGATCACTCCAATGCGCTGTATACACGCTACTTGCAGAATGTGCCCCATTTGGTTTCCTGTCATGACCTCTTGGCGGTACGGTCGGCCCTAGGCGAAATTCCACAGAATCAGACAGCTTGGACGGGACAGCAGCTTCAACAGTTAATTCTAAAAGGATTAAATCGAGCGCAGCGAGCGGTGTGTATTTCCCAGCAAACCCGCCAGGATTTTCTGCGGCTCTGTCAGCTACCACCGGAAGCTGTTACACAGGTTTATATGGGCTTAAACTACCCCTATACGCCAATGGCCATGACACCAGCTCGCCATCGCATCAGCCAGTTGGGGATCCCCTCTGCTGGGCGCTACCTGCTGCATGTCGGCGGCAACCACTGGTACAAAAACCGTATGGGGGTTGTCCAGATGTTTGCCGAAGTGCGATCGCAACTTGGTCAGCCCGACGACTTATACCTGGTCATTGCCGGACAATCGCTACCCGAAGACATCCATGCCTGGATCGATGAGTATAAACTACGTCCCTGGGTGATTGAAGCCCATGATGTCAGCAACGAGGATTTGCGGGCCATTTATACCTGTGCAACGGCGCTGCTCTTTCCATCATTTCAAGAAGGATTTGGCTGGCCAATTATTGAAGCGCAAGCCTGTGGCTGCCCTGTATTTACCTCTAATCGAGCACCCATGACTGAAGTCGGCGGTGAGGCCGCAATTTATATAGATCCAGAAGATATCAGAGCCTCTGCCGCTCAGATTGTTGCTGATCTGCCTGACTTACCCCATCGCGTTCATGATAGTCTGGCCAATGCCCACCGCTTTCAGCCAGAAACCATGATTGCGGCTTATGTCGAACAGTACGAACAGGTAATTGCCGAGTGGGAAATGGTAACACCATTCGATGTGCCAGATGATCAAACCTGCGATCGCGCGATCGCCAAGAGTGAGGCCTCAGGCGTAGATTCGCTCAATGCTATCGACTCCCCCAACTGTCTATGAAGGTACTACACGTTGTGCCATCGGTTAGCCCCATTCGGGGTGGATCGACGGTGGCTGTGTTGGAAACGGTGCGATCGCTCCTCGACTGCGGTGTGGCGGCGGAAATTGTCACCACCAACGACAGTGGGGCAACGCTCTTGGATGTGCCGCTCTACCAAACCATCGAATTTGAAGGAGTACCCGTCACGTTTTTTCCTCGGTTTTCGCCGCGCTCCCATGCGGTGTCCGAGTTTGCTATTTCGCTGGAGCACAGCCGCTGGCTCTGGCAGCATATTCGCGAGTATGACCTAGTTGAAATTAACTCACTGTTTTCCTATGTCTGTACCACTTCAGGCTGGATTGCGCGACAGCGGCAAGTCCCCTATGTAATTTCGCCCCACGGCCATTTTGCCCCTTGGGTAATTCAACAAAAGCGGGCGAAGAAGCAAATTTACAACACGCTTTTTGAGCAGGGCAATCTGGATCGCGCTGCGGGAATTCACTGCACAACGACGGCAGAAGCGAAAAATGTCAAGCACTTTGGCATCAAGGCTCCCACATTCACCATTCCGCTCGGTGTCACCATCCCGCCTCCGGTAGCCAATGCGCGGCAGCAGCTGTGCGATCGCTATGGCATCCCTGCCGATGTACCGATTATTCTCTTCCTGTCCCGCTTTCATGCCAAAAAGCGTCCAGATTTCTTGCTGGAAGTCCTGCATCAACTGAAAGACCAGCAGCCGTTTCATCTCATTTTGGCCGGAGACGGTGAGGCCGATTATGTTCAGTACGTCAAAGCACAGGTCGAGCACTGGGAGCTGTGCGATCGCACAACGCTACCGGGCTTCTTACGAGGCGAAGACAAGGCAATGGCACTCTACGGGGCAGATGTCTTCGCGTTGCCATCTTATGGCGAAAACTTTGGCATTGCCGTAGCGGAAGCGATGGGCGCAGGCTTACCCGTAGTGATCACGCCAGAGGTGGAAATTGCCGATGATGTGCAGACTGCCAACGCTGGCCTAGTCGTTCCCGGAGAATTACCCGCTTGGCAATCGGCTTTAGCCACGCTGCTGCAATCGGTTGACCAGCGCCATCGGCTTGGGCGCAATGGCCGGAAACTGAGCTGCGATCGCTATAACTGGGCAACTGTCGGTCAGCAACTGAAGGAAACCTACGCCTCAATGTTGCACCTGACCAATCAACATGAATAAACGTTAACCATTTTGCCCCCCGCTACCACTGGAGGGGAACGCAGACTGTTAAAGTAATGGAATAGGACTGTGTGTTGCCAGAACACCGTCTACTGTAGTATTGATATCGTTTTTGTCGCACTCAGCCCAGTTGTTATAGACACGTGGACTTAAAGAAAGTTTTCAAAACCGCAAACCCTGTTATTGGTGTTGTTCATCTCTTGCCGTTGCCCACTTCCCCACGATGGGGCGGCAATTTAGCTGCCGTTATTGATCGAGCCGAGCAAGAGGCTACGGCATTAGCTTCAGGAGGAGTAGACGGCATTATTGTCGAAAACTTCTTTGATGCTCCATTTCCCAAAGACCGAGTCGATCCAGCTGTTGTCAGCGCCATGAGTTTAGTGGTGCATCACCTCAAGCAGCTTGTGACTTTACCCATTGGCATTAACGTTTTACGCAACGATGCGGCTAGTGCAATGGCGATCGCAACTTGCATTCAGGCGCAGTTCATTCGGGTTAACGTCCTAACGGGCGTGATGGCTACCGATCAAGGCTTGATTGAAGGACAGGCTCATGAGCTGCTGCGCTATCGGCGTGAACTCGGCAGCGATGTTCAAATTTTGGCCGATGTGCTGGTTAAACATGCCCGACCGCTAGGGTCGCCCAATTTAACGACTGCTGTGCAGGAAACGATTGAACGGGGTTTAGCCGACGGCATTATCCTCTCTGGCTGGGCGACAGGGAGTCCGCCTAGTTTGGAGGATCTAGAGCTAGCTAGCGCTGCGGCCAATGGTACGCCTGTCTTTATTGGCAGTGGGGCCAACTGGGAAAATATTCCTCAGCTAATTCAGGCCGCAGATGGCGTCATTGTGTCCAGCTCACTCAAACGGAAAGGACAAATTGAGCAACCGATTGATCCAATTCGGGTTAGCCAGTTTGTAGAGGCAATGCGTCGCACTCTCACCCCTAGCCATCCCAAACCAGCGAAGTCATCGGTAGCCGTGCCGTCCCACTCAGCGTAGTTTCGATGTTTCGATTTAAAGCCGATTAAAACCTCAGGGAGTGATTGTGCCGCGTCGTGGCGATATCGTCACTCCCTGAGTTTGAGTTCAATATGCCAATTTGTTCAGATAGCATAGAACTAATGGCCTTACGTGTAGCCAGCGATAAACAACACATCAATCGTCATCCTAAAATCTATATCAAACCTTCTACAGAATGGATCGTCGTACCTTTTTATCGAGCATGGCTGCTGCCGCTGGAACAGTTTTGCTCTCTCGCTGCACGCTCAGCACCACCAATCTATCTCCTGATGCAACCGCCGCTTGGCCACGTCTGACTAGTCAAAATGGGCAGCTTGATATTGCGTTAACCGCACAGCAACACACTGTTTCGCTCGGTCGGCAGTCGGCCAAACTATTGACCTATGGTGAACAGCAGCAAAGTCCCATTCTCGAATTACGACCAGGCGATCAAGTCCGCATTCAGTTCACGAATCAGCTAGCGCAGCCAACGAATCTACACTTTCACGGACTGATGATTCCGCCAACGGGCAAAGCCGATAATGTATTTCGCACGGTACAACCGGGAGAAACGGCTGAATATGAGTTTGAATTAGCTGCCGACCATCCGGCTGTTACGGCCTGGTATCATCCCCACTATCACGGTTTGGTAGCAGAGCAGGTGTTCGGTGGATTAGCAGGTCTGATCTTAGTGCGCGGCCCACTGGATGAACTACCAGAAATCCAAGCCGCCCAGGAATCTGTTCTCGTGCTACAGGATGTAGAGCTGGCGCGGAATGGCGAGATTGCCACTCCGTCTCCCATGTATCGCATGTGGGGACGGGAAGGTTCGCTGCTCACCGTCAATGGTCAAATTAATCCAGCGATAGCACTGCCAGAGGCGGGTCTAGCGCGGCTACGTCTGCTGAATGCATCGGCTTCACGAATATATCGCCTGAAGCTGGATGACCACCCGTTTTATTTAATTGCAACCGATGGTGGCGCAGTGGCCGCACCAATTGAGCTAGAGGAGTTGCTGCTATCTCCGGGAGAACGTGCCGATGTGCTGATTAAATGCGATCGCAAATCTGGAAGCTATCGACTACTCAACTTACCCTACGATCGCGGCTTTATGAGCCTAGCGGAGAACATGATGGGCGGCATGATGCAGGGTCATGAACACCTGCTGCAGATTAATCGGGAGCCACAGACGCTGGCAACTCTTCAGTACAAAAAACAATACAGCGACAATGGGCGCGATCGCACAGCTACCGTACCGACTTCTTTAACCAATTCTGTACCCAAACAGTTAATTCCAGTTGAAACGCTCCCGGCTGCTCAGCAAACGCGCCAGTTCGTACTCGATCACGGCATGAGTCCCCACTCCGGTTCAGGGTTTCTAATCAACAATAAAGCGTTTGATCATCATCGTGTCGATACGCAAGTGCAATTGGGCACAACGGAAGATTGGGAGATTATTAACCAGGCTGGCCTCGATCATCCCTTTCACCTACACGCTTATCCCTTTCAGGTCATTAGCCGTAACGGTCAACCCGAACCCTACGCTGCCTGGAAAGATACCGTCCTCGTCAAAGCCTATGAGACAGTGCGCATTCGCGTGCCGTTCCGTCAGTTCAGCGGTAAAACAGTGTATCACTGCCATGTACTCGATCACGAAGATCTCGGCATGATGGGCATTATTGAAACCGTGAGTTAAGACAGAAACCGATTCATCATAAACCGTTCAACAACAAACCATTAAAGAAGGGGCGATGGTGACCATCGCCCCTTCTTTGTCAGTCTGGTTATAGACCAGTAGCCTATTACAGGCAATAGAGGGATTTTAGGTTGTTTCCATCCAGTCATAGATCCGATCCAATTGCTCCAGTGTCACTAAACCGTACTGCCACAAGATCATCGGTAACGGACCTGGATCTTGCTCACAATGACGAAGTGCGATCGCAATTGAAGAAGAGGAAAGCGATAATTCCTCTTGTAAGAAATTAATCAGTTGACTGTAGTTGCTTGGTTTCATCAAATATATTCACCTCCCTGATGGGATTCTAAAACTGAGATTTGGAGGCTCACTCCGGCTCTCAGATTATCACTGTAGTCGAACAGTAGAACACTGGGCGCACAGCTTTAAAAGGCTGTTGAGCGATTGTGCCCCATTTTGACCAAAACTGCACTAAATTCGTGCCAATCTGTAATGTGTCCTTACCGATTCTTAAAGTTTCTACCGATGTTCTTACACATTTGTGACCTTGAATTGGGCCCAAACGTCGGCGCGCCGTCAATGGAATGAACGTCAGCTCAAGCCTGCGATCGCGTATCGCCGCAGAGTTGAGAGGCAAACAAGCAGACTGTATTGGGTGCCTCTCAACCTTGGGGTCAGTGTAAAGTCAGCGAAATCTATCGCAACATGCAGCAGCCTGCTCATCAGTAACATCGATCCGATAAGACCGATTTAGCTCAACTCAACCTGAAACCTCTGGGACGAGGGCATCCAGGTTCGAGTCTAAATAGTTAAAGCAGCCGATCCATTACCCTAAACAGCAAACTGCTGTGGCTAGAGCTCTACGCGCTGACGTAATTTCCTCACACCGAACAATAACTGAAGCAAAGCCGGGGTTAGAACTTTCGTAATGCTGTCAAATTGCAGCAACTATTTAGCCATGTGATGGGCTTCGCCGAAAGTCATTGTCCATCAAGTTCGATTTATTGTAATGCAAATCAGATCAAATTGCGCAAATTTACCACTTTTGTCATACGCCCAGAGTTCTTATAGATGCTGTATGATCGGCCCTGCTTAAATCATCCAGTCGAGTCGATAGCACCCAACCCATTTCGACGGGTAGATTTAATGGCCAGGAAACGGCTGGAACTCAGTAAAACAGGACGATAGGGTGATTACATCCATCTAAAGGTAGCTAAATTTGCACCTGTTCAGATCTTTATACAAGCTTCGCTCAGTTCAAAGATTAGGCGAAATCCCGGAGGGACGCTGGGCACATATCTATAGTGATCCGTATTATTGACGGTAGAGCTCTTGAAAACCGTTATAAAGACTTACTTGCGCCTGTGATTACTAGTTCTGAGCAACTAACAAAGACAATGCCCGTCGAACCCCAGACCTTTGTGCCGCCGCAAGGGTACTTTCGCGTTCACGAGTCAGTTAACAGTCCAGCCAAGCGAATTTTAGATATCCTTGGAGCCATTGTTGGTCTTTGGATCACTGGGATTATTTTGGTTCCACTTGCGATCGCAATTTATATGGATAACCCTGGCCCCATTTTCTACAGCCAGATTCGCTGTGGGGTCGGTGGCAAGCAGTTCCGGATTTGGAAATTCCGTTCAATGGTCAGCAATGCCGACCAGATTCGGCACACGGTTGAAAACAAAGCCAAAGGACACATCTTTAAGAACGATAACGATCCGCGCATTACTCGCATCGGTCGCTTTATCCGCAAGACGAGCCTGGACGAATTTCCTCAGTTCTGGAATGTTTTGATGGGCGACATGAGCTTAGTCGGAACCCGCCCGCCCACGGTAGACGAGGTGCAGCACTATTCCGCTCATCATTGGAATCGCTTGCGGGTCAAGCCTGGAATCACAGGCGAATGGCAGGCCAATGGTCGCTCCTCGGTTGAGGATTTCGAAGATATCGTTGCGATGGATATCCTCTATCAAGCTCGCTGGTCTGTTCTATATGATTTGCAGCTGATCTTTAAAACAATCTGGGTTGTCTTCCACCGCAAGGGTGCCTGCTAATCTTTATAAGACTCCCCAGTATTTGAACCTCAGTCGAGTCTCAGTCGAGTCTCAGCATCTATCGTCTCCCGACTGAGTCATTGCCGATTCTCCTTGACATCAATCTTGCTTAATCAGTTTTAGCTGATTCAAAAAACTCCTGATACGTTCTGCATGAAGACACACTTTGTCATCGAGTGTGTCTTTTTCTTTTGCATTAATATCGAATTTGGCTCCAACGCATCAACCAAAGTAACCATGAAGAAGACGCAGTTGATTTCTACAGAATTACCGCCGTGGGTGGTTTTAGACCCGCTCTTGCGCAGTTGGCTCAGCGAAGATCTCGGTCGGGGCGATCGCACAACACAAGGATTGCTCAACACGGAGATGAACAGTACGGCTAAATGGGTAGCCAAAGCAGATGGCGTGGTCGCAGGACTGCCGATCGCAAATCGCGTATTTTACCTGCTCGATCCAACCATTCAATTTAATGCTGCGATCGCAGAGGGAGACACCTGTCAGACGGGTCAGGTGATCGCAGAACTATCAGGGGCAATCGGTAGTTTACTGACGGGTGAACGGACAGCGCTGAACCTGGTGATGCGGCTCAGCGGTATAGCAACACTGACGCGCCAATATGTCGAAAAAATTGCCGACTTGCCCGCCCAGCTAGTTGACACCCGCAAAACAACGCCTGGATTACGTATCTTCGAGAAATATGCCACCGTCGCTGGGGGAGCCGTCAATCATCGGCTGGGGTTAGATGACGGAGTCATGATTAAAGACAACCACATTGCAGCAGCCGGAGGAATCAGAGTTGCGATCGCACAAATTCGCCAGCGCATGCCTTATCCACTTTCAATTGAGGTTGAAACTGAAACTTTAGAGCAGGTTGAAGAGGCTTTGGCCCATGGAGCTGACATTATCATGCTGGATAACATGGCCCCAGATTTAATGAGAGTGGCAGTTGAGCGAATTCGGGCCAACAGCGATCGCATCAAGATTGAAGCCTCTGGCAATATTACATTGGCAACTATTCGCACCGTCGCCGAAACCGGAGTAGACTACATTTCCAGTAGCGCCCCCATTACCCGCTCACCCTGGCTCGACATCAGCATGAAAATGTAGCTATTTAACCCAACGTTTGGGGCAAATTCTGTTGACTTCAATAAGCAAGCTGGACGCAGGTGGTCATCAAATTCCTTCTCCTGAGGGACGCTAATCAGGTGTGTTCATGAGACTGTCATAGGTAGAACACACCGTGTGAGGAGTGAGATTTGGACAACATTCGGCGATAAATCCCAGACAGATCCTTGGCGAAAGGCACGCTGCGCGTATCTTTCGTCAAAGATCCAACACGCTCGACGCGGATTTGGTGTAGGACTCGAACAAGTAAGGAAACCAATGGATAGCAATACGCGAGTGGCCATCGTTACCGGGGGATACGGTGGAATTGGCCTTGCCATTTGCAAGGGATTGGCGAAAGAAGGATTGCGCATCGTTTTAGCCGGACGCAATCCCAATAAAGGGAATGCCAATGCAGAAGACCTCCAAGCGCAAGGATTTGATGTTGCCTATGCCCCACTGGATGTCAATCGCACTGAAGATATTCAGCGACTCAGCGAATTTATGGATCACAAATACGGTCGTTTAGATGTCTTAGTAAACAATGCGGGCATCTTTCCTGACACGTCTGCCCAAAGCAACACGCTGATGACGACTAAGGTTGAAACGATTCAGCAGGGTCTTGCAACCAATGTGTATGGCCCGATTCGGCTCTGCCAGACCCTGGTGCCATTGATGAAGCGCAACCACTATGGACGAATTGTGAATGTCTCATCAGGTATGGGACAACTTTCAGAAATGGGTGGCGGTTCTCCAGCCTATCGCCTCTCAAAAACGGCGTTGAATGCGGTAACGTGCATCCTCAGCGCTGAGCTGGAAGGCACTAATATTTTGGTTAACTCCATGTGTCCTGGCTGGGTCAGAACTAACATGGGTGGAGAAGAGGCTCCCCGTAGCCCAGAAGAAGGAGCAGATACAGCAATCTGGTTAGCCACTCTGCCGGATGATGGCGCAACGGGTGGCTTCTTCCGCGATCGCAAACCGATTGCCTGGTAATATCCATCTTCATCACCATCTGTCTTCAAACGATCTAATGCCAATTCAACCCGCTTCTGATGATCAATCGCATCCCGGCTCAGATTCACAGCCCTTTAAAGAGCCAGATTCTGAACCAAACGATCTAGAGGAATCGGCTGCCGAACTGGTGGCAAAATCCAAACGTGCGATCGCACATCCAATTATGGAAGGATTCATCCGTTTGGGCTTTGCGGCGAAAGGAATCGTTTATTTGGTCATTGGCTTGCTGGCAGAACAAGCGGCTTTCGATGTCACCAGTGATACTGCCGACACTGAAGAAGCGCTCATCGAAATTATCGTTCAGCCGTTCGGAGAAGTGCTGCTAACGATTCTAGCGATTGGCTTGTGCTTTTATGCTCTATGGCGATTTATCCAGGCCATTCTCGACCCAGAACACTCTGATTCCTACAGGCCGATTCGGCTCTTGCAGCGCTTGGGCTATGCCATGAGCGGCTTGAGTTACGCAGGCGTAGCCTACACCGCGATCCAGCTCTTGACTGGATTAGGCAACATAACCAACGAAGACTCAGCCGAGGTTTGGACAGAATGGCTAATCTTGAAACCGTTTGGCGAGTGGCTAATCGGTATTGGTGGTCTTGTCGTAATTGGAGTTGGCCTGACCTACATGTATGGAGGCTACAGCAAGCGCTACTTAAGTGACTTGCAGTCGGAACAGCTCGACAGCATGTTTGAACACTGGGCCATTCAGTTTGGCCGTTTTGGCTATGCAGCCCGAGGGTTTGTGTTTGTTCTAATTGGCTTTTTTCTGGTCAAAGCCGCCCTCCTCTCGGACGCCAAACAAGTCGATGGCTTGGGTGGAGTACTTTCGAGACTGGCTGGCAGTGAACTAGGTACAGTCGTCTTAGCGATTGTGGCTTTTGGGTTTATTTCCTATGCGGGCTACATGCTGGTTACTGCATGGTATCGCCGCTTCAAAACTTAATCAACAATAGTGATTCTGTCATACGTGCGTCGTGCCAGAATCACTATTGTTGAAACCAATTTAATGGGCAGAGAGGGACTCGAACCCTCATGACCGAAGTCGCCACATTTTGAGTGTGGTGCGTCTACCAATTTCGCCATCCGCCCGACAGCTTAACTATTATACTTAATATTCGTTTGACTGCAACAGGCATCTCTGCATCACTTGTACTGAAATCTTCAGATAATCCTCCTACTTGTTTGATCAGCACACTTTAGAAGCGTGCTTCAGACTAATGCTGCGTCAAATCTAATTTCTCCTCTGGTTAAGAGGCCGTGCTTTGCGCGGTATCCCAACCAAAGAAACCTACCCAAACAGCGTTGACAAGCCGCCAAGGGGATAGAAATCAGGAATAGTCAGCAGTTCATGTACCTTAGGCAAGGCATAGGCAAGACAATGGCATCGATTGAGGATATTCTCCGGTTCTGGTTTGGTGATCCTGAAGACCCAAATAGTGAGTATGGAGAACAGCGTCAGGTTTGGTTTCGCAAAGATCCGCAGTTTGACCAAACCATTTGCGATCGCTTTTTTTCTACCTATCAAGCTGCAGCTCAAGGAGAACTCCAATCCTGGCAGACGGAACCGCACTCCTGCCTAGCGCTGATTTTGCTGCTGGATCAGTTTCCCTGTAATATGTTTCGCGGTACGGCTCAAGCGTTCGCGACTGATGATCAGGCTTTGGCCATAGCTCAATTTGCGATCGCACATCATTATGACCAGCAGTTGCACCCGGTTGAACGAATCTTTGTCTATTTACCTTTAGAGCACAGTGAAAACCTAGAGCACCAAACCGAGGCCGTACGCCTGTTTGAGCAGTTAACTGCAGCTGAACCCCAATTTGCCTCGACACTAGATTATGCCGTTCGCCATCGAGACGTTATCGCTCAGTTTGGCCGCTTTCCCCATCGCAATACAATTCTAGGCCGCGAAACCACTCCAGCAGAAGCCGAATTTCTTCAACAGCCTGGTTCATCGTTTTAAGGAAAACCAAAACCCGCAACGAATGATGGCAAACACAGCTAGTCTATGCTTGCCATCATTCGTTTGAGAGTTTATTTCCGGCGTTGCTTAATCTGGGTATGAATTGTGATGCGGGGGCAGTACCCCCACATCACGATTCATACTTAAAATCAGCAATTCCCAGATCCGAAATGTTTTTGGGGTAGTGGGTCGAGGTAATTAATTATCCTGTTGGCTGTTAGGCAATTTGACTTTGGGAATTGAGTTGGCGTTTCGAACCGTTGGAATTTCATCAAGGACAACAATTAAGCCAGTTCGCTCAGTCTCTAAAGTTGCATCACTGAGAATATCCACGACGGGCACACCAAGCACCTCTTCAACTAAGTCTTTCAATTGGGGACGGATAGCTTCATCAATGCGATCGCGCACTTGCCCTGCGAGTTCTTTCTGGCCATCATTGGCCAAAAACTTTTCCGGCTGAGTAATCGATCCTTCTAAGATAATCGCCAGCTTGCTTTCAAACAACTGACAAATAATCCGTTTCGGACAGTGTCCTAATTCTTCACGGTAAAGTGCCTGTATTTGTTGCGAGAGCGATCGCTCTAGCTGACCAGCAGTGGGCCTTGTATCCACAAATATCCTCCTTAACTAATTGCGAACCAAGACGTGAAGGCAACTAAAATATAGCGGCGACCCAACCCAGCCAAAGAACTCAACGAAATGATTGTGTAGCTCCAATCTGTGCAATAGATCCCTAGCGGCACTACCATAACTTGAGAATGAGAGAACGTTGAATCACTCAATAAATTATCGCCTGAACATACTCGGTGCCCCATAAAGTAACAACCACCTAAAGATAGATTAAACCAGACTTATGCTAGACAAAGGTGTCCCACCCCAAAAAACCTATCGTCTCCAGCATAAACGGGGTCTAGAATAAACTGTCAAACCTGTGAATCACATGGCTGAATCAACATCATCAAAACTGTCTCTCTATGCAGCAATGGCTGCCAATATCGCTATTGGAATTGCCAAGTTCATCGGAGCGGCAATCAGCGGTAGCTCCGCGATGTTATCAGAAGGCGTCCACTCCGTTGTTGACTCAGTCAATGAGGTGCTGTTACTCTATGGCCTACAGCGAAGCCAAGCAGAGCCAGATGATGACCATCCGCTAGGCTACGGTCAAGAACTCTATTTTTGGTCACTCATCGTGGCCGTGCTCATCTTCGGCTTGGGCGGTGGAATCTCAATTTATGAAGGGTTGCACAGTCTACATGAACCTGAACTATCGCGTAATCCACTCGTTAGCTATGCGGTCTTAGCCGCAGCGGCAGTGTTTGAGGGCACAGCGCTCCTGATCTCCCTACACGAATTTAAACAAAGCTATCCCACTAAAAACCAAAACCTTTGGCGAAGCCTCCGCAAGAGTAAAGATCCCTGTGCATTTGTGGTCATTTTTGAGGACTTCGCGGCCCTCATTGGATTAGCGATCGCATTTACGGGTGTCCTTGTTAGTCAGCTCACCCACAATGGCCTATATGACAGCATTGCCTCCATCGTGATCGGGTTGTTGCTGACTGGAGTCGCAATCGTGCTAGTTGCCGAAACGAAAGGGCTTCTGGTTGGTGAAAGTGCATCGGTCGAAGTTCAAGCCAGTATCCGCGAAATTATTCAGTCCGATGAATCTGTCTCCCAAATGGGCTCTCCGATCACGCTTCATCTCGGCCCCAGCGACATTTTGTTGGCTCTCAATATTGAATTTAATGATGGTCTTTCGTCAGATGACATTGAAACCGCCATCTGCAGAATCGAACACACGATCCGTGAGTCCCATCAAGAAGTCAAACGAATTTTTATCGAAGCAGCTTCTGTATCCAGTAGTTCCTGTAACTAAGCCCACTCTTACCCAAAAAAATCCCTCTCCCAGCAGGAGAGGGACTGCAAAAGCGCTCCTTTCTCCTTAGAAAAGAGCTGGGCAGGAGAGACTAGCTATATTTCTCGTTCGACATCGCTTCAAGATTAAACAGCGTTTGCAGCGTTTCCATCGCGTGGCGACGAGCTTCAATATCTTGCTGAGCTCGAAGCTGCACCATTGGGTCATGCAGGATTTTATTAACGATGCCGCGCGTCAGTGCTTCAATGATTTCTTGGTGCTTTTCAGCAAACTCAGAACCCAAGCGGGAAAGCGCTTTCTCTAGCTCCTGTTCCCGAATGGTTTCCACCTTGTTACGGAGGCTGCTAATTGTCGAAACTGTTTCTAGCGAGCGCCACCAAACATCAAACGCCTCGGCTTCGTCTTCCAAGATCACTTCGGCTTCCATTGCCATTTGCCGACGACTTTCGTGGTTCTGGGCTACAACGGCTTTGAGATCATCCACGTTGAAGCACTGAATGGTTTCCAGCTCAGTCACACTGGCGTGAATATTACGCGGCACGGAAATATCAACCAGGGTTAAGCGCCGATCTAACCTCAGCACGGGCTCTAGATTTTCCCGGTGCAGAATGGGTTCGGTTGCGCCCGTGCTGGTAAACACCAGGTCAGACTCAGCGACCGTCGTCAACATGTCCTCCAGCGTCCCCGTGTGCAGGCCAGCGTGATCAAACTTCTTCGCCAGATCTTCCGCCCGCCGCAGAGAACGATTCAAGACGCAAATATGGTTCGCGCCTTTAGCAATCAGGTGCTGCACCAGCAGACGCGACATCTTACCTGCGCCAATGATCGTAACGCGACAGGGAGACAGGTCTTCTAAGTGGTTTTGGGCCAGTTCAACAGCAGCTGAGCTGATCGAAACCGCTCCGGTGCCGATGCTGGTTTCAGTGCGGACGCGCTTACCAGCGGTAATAGCTTGCTTCAAGAAACGATTTAGAATACGGCCAACGCCATTGTGCTGCTGTCCTAGCTTGTGGGTTTGCTTCACCTGCGCCAAAATTTGGCCTTCACCCAATACTAAGCTATCCAATCCAGCAGCTACGCGGAATAAGTGCATGACGGCATCCTGATGCAGCAGCATGAAGAGATGGGGCCGCAAATGGGAAGCCGAAAACTTACCGCGATCGCACAAAAACTGAGTCACGTCCTGAATGCCGTTGCGCGACTCTTCGGTCACGATATAGATTTCGAGGCGATTACAAGTGCTGAGAATAGCTGCTTCTTCAACATGGGGATAACTACACAACTCAGCTAGAGCTTCACCAATTTGCGGCTCAGGAATACTGAGCTTTTCACGAACCTCCACTGGAGCCGTTTTGTGACTAACACCAACAACCGCGATATTCATGTCTCCTCCCAATGATTTTGTGTTTAACCCTGCTTAATGCCCAACTAGACAATGATCAGTCATCCTGATCGTTTGGGATTCACTCCTTTTGAGTCCATCAAGCAAGATCAAATGTATCTGTATGACTACAAATTGCAACAAAGCACTGTCAAATTATTTTTCAATCCAGAATGGCGCTCGTTTCAATGGCCGTTTCAATGGCTCTTTAATTCAGTTGCTTTAGTGCAGAGACACTATTTTAAGGTAAGCCCAATGGCGAAACCTACCACATTGATAATGTCTCTTAAAGACTACAAGAGCAATTTGGCCAAAGTCCTAAATTACAAGATTTTTAAAATGGCTTGACTGCTTATTCCACACAGTTCCACTTTTATTTGATATCGATTCTCTGAACCTCGATTGAGAGATTGCTC
The DNA here is from genome assembly GCF_057732415.1 of Thainema salinarum CENA647. NCBI lineage: Bacteria > Bacillati > Cyanobacteriota > Cyanophyceae > Leptolyngbyales > Leptolyngbyaceae > Thainema > Thainema salinarum. The sequence continues at coordinate 1,858,113 of NZ_JBYJZJ010000022.1, read as the reverse complement.
CGTGAGATATTCCTTATCAAACGTTTCATGGAGTTAATTGCGATCGCAACAGTGCAGGATTGCATTAATACCTGAAACCAAGCATGAACTGTGAGATACGCCAATCAAGCCCTCTACTGATTAAACCGTGCAACGAAACGCTTACCCAAAAATCTTAGACAAAGTTCACTTGCCGTAATATTTTTCGCGAGTAGATCGAATCCTCTACTAACTTAACGCTTTCCAGGTTGGCTTGGCAGACAGACTAGCTCTTGCTCACTTGCCTCAGGCAACTTTTCAGGACGTGCTCCGGAATTGCTAAAGAACAAATGTCAGAGTTGCCAACAGCAAACCTGCAAAACATCACCTACTCGAACCGCAAATTCAACAATAAACTCAAAAAATAAATCGCGTTTACGAAATTAGCGATGCTGATCTCGTAAACGCGATTTGTCAAGGTGTTATTTCATACATCAGGCTTGAGAAACCTGATATACGACTATTTCAATTGAATGTACTTCGGCTGATCAAACAGGTGAATTGTATCAACGAAGCGAGCCGTCTTGGACTGGGTCGAAATAACCAGAGACTGAGTTCTTGCGCCACCGTGGAAGAGGCGCACCCCGTTCATCAGGTTGCCGCTGGTAATGCCGCAAGCTGCGAATAGAACAGTCTCACCGGAAGCTAGCTCATCTGTCTCATAGACTTTATCAGGATCGGTGATGTTCATCTCTTGAAGACGAGCCAAATTACCTTCCTTGGTGTTGTTGGCCCACTCTTTGGTATTCACAACCGCCGGATCGTAAACCAACTGACCCTGGAAGTGTCCACCCAGACAGCGCATGGCCGCAGCCGTGATCACGCCTTCCGGTGCTGCACCAATGCCCATCAGCGCGTGGACGTTGGTTCCAGCGAATGCACAGTTCAGTGCTGCACCAACATCACCATCACTAATCAACTGAACGCGAGCACCCGCCTCACGAATCTCTTTGATCAGGTCAGTGTGGCGATCGCGCTTCATGACGACGATGACTAGTTCTTCAATGGCGCGATCGAGACACTCTGACAAAATCTTCAGGTTCTCAGTCGCAGACTTGTTGATGTCAACTTTGCCCTTGGCAGCTGGAGGTGCAGCTAGCTTCTTCATGTAGAAGTCAGGCGCGTTGAACAAGCCACCTTTTTCTGAGATAGCCAATACGGCCATTGATCCCGGCTGACCATAGGCAACGAGGTTGGTCCCTTCACAGGGATCAACTGCAATGTCAATCTCAAGTAGTTCTTCTGGATTACAAAAGTCCTTTGCATCCGGACGGGTACAAATCCCAACTTCCTCACCGATGTAGAGCATCGGTGCATCATCGCGCTCCCCTTCACCAATCACGATGCGACCCCGCATGTGGATTTGGTTCATGCGATTCCGCATGGCTTCAACCGCCACTTGGTCGGCAGTGTCCTTTTCACCTTTTCCCATCCAGCGAGCAGATGCAAGCGCGGCTTGCTCTACTACTTCAATAATCTCTAATCCGATTGTGCTCTCCACGAAGTCATCCTCCAACGGCTGATATGCGTCTCTGCTCAAAAGACTTATCTCAGTCTTAGAGTCTATCAGAATGCAGGCACCCTCTAAAATGCTTCTGGGGATCAACGCGGGCAATCAACACAATTAAAGACAATTCAAGATGCAAATTATTTAAGATGAAGTCGTTGCGATCAAAACGGTAGAACGCTGACGATGCTTGATTTTCTCAATCCATTATTAGAGCGATTGGGTCGCCATCCGGAGCAGGTACAAGCCAATGTAGAAATTTATACGTGGCAAACTTGTCCCTACTGTATTCGAGCCAAATTACTGCTGTGGTGGAAAGGCGTTAACTTTACGGAGTACAAAATCGATGGTGACGGTGCCGCGCGAGTCAAGATGGCTGAGCGTGCCAATGGCCGACGGACAGTGCCACAAATTTTTATCAACAATCAGCATGTGGGTGGGTGTGATGATTTGTATCGGTTGGATCGAGAGGGGAGATTGAATGGGTTGTTAGGGGAAGGGCGGTAGAGACTGCAAAGGGTTTGGGAGTCTCGGCAGCAAGAAAAGGCACGTACAGACACTAACCAGTGGAGCGTTGGGACTGTGCCCAACGCTCCACTGGTTGGAACGAGTATGCTACACGGTTATGCCATGTCGAAGACGAGAACTTCGGCGTCATCCGAGAGACCTGTTAGCTGAATAGTTTCCGTCTCTGTGATGGCCGCAGCATCTCCGGCATAAAGTTCTTGGTCGTTGAGTCGGACAGCCCCACGAGCGACATGTAGCCAAACCGACCGACGAGGTGCGATCGCATGTTCGACCTGTTCACCGTCTGCCAGACGAGTCGCATACAGATTAATGTCTTGGTGAATGGTGACCGAACCGTCACGACCGTCACGTGAACCGATGAGCCTCAGCTGGCCACGCTTTTTGGCTTCCGAAATATGGATTTGCTCGTATCCTGGCTCAATGCCCGTGCGCTCCGGCAAGATCCAGATTTGCAGCAGGTGGACCTGCTCGGTATCTGAGGCATTATATTCGCTGTGCATAATACCTATTCCGGCAGACATCCGCTGTACGTCACCGGGACGGATGATGGAGCCGTTGCCAATGCTGTCTTTGTGCTCCAGTGCGCCATCGAGGACATAGGTCACGATTTCCATATCGCGGTGACCGTGAGTCCCAAAGCCGCCGCTGGGGGCAATCTTGTCATCGTTGATCACTCGCAGGGTGCCGAAGCCCATATGCTTGGGATCATAGTAGTTGCCGAATGAAAATGTGTGGCGGCTATCGAGCCAGCCGAAATTAGCAACACCGCGTTCGTTAGCGGGACGTAGCGTAATCATTGTTTCACCTCCCGTGGTTGGGCTTGTGATTGAGCGTTATGAAATTGAGCGTTATGGCACTGATGAGATGAGATTGAACGAATTGTGAACCAAGACGAAACAATTAACTGTATTCATTATGAATTGGTTCTCATAAAAAGACAATAGTCAATATAATATACGCACTGTCTCTATTTAGATGACAATGCATGGACAAGTTTGAAAGTATTCGCGCATTCACCAAAGTGGTAGAAGCAGGCGGATTTGCCGCAGCAGCGCGGGAAATGAATGTCTCCCGCTCGGCAGTCAATAAGCTAGTGATCAATCTAGAAGATGATCTGGGGGTGCAACTGCTGCATCGCACGACTCGTCAAGTCACGCCGACCGAGACTGGTTTGGGCTTTTACGATCGCTGTATGGCGATTTTGGCCGATTTGGCCGAAGCGGAACTGGCCGTCTCACAAATTCATGACGAACCGAAAGGAAATCTACGCATCAATGCACCTATGTCCTTTGGCACGTTGCATCTAGCGCCTGCGATCGCAGAATTTGCGGCTCAGTATCCCGACCTGCGCATTCAGCTCACGCTGGAAGACCGTTTAGTTGATCCAATTGAAGAAGGATTCGATCTGACCGTACGCATTTCTTATCCACCGGAGGCAGCCGGGCTGATCGTGCATGTGATTGCGCCTGTCCCCCTGCTACTCTGTGCCTCACCGGACTATTTAGCGGCGCATGGACTGCCACAGCAACCTAGCGATCTGCGCGACCATTCCTGTCTGCACTACGGCTATCTCAGTACCAGCAATCAATGGAAGCTACGGGATGTCGATGGCAATGAGCACACTGTAACGATTAGCGGTGTACTCTGTTCCAACAATGGTGAAGTCTTACGAGATGCGGCTCTACAGGGACTAGGGATTGCCATGCTACCTGCCTTCTTAATGGAGCAGCAGCTTGTCGCAGGCCAGCTACAGATTGTACTGTCCAACTATCGCTCGGCTGAACTGTCGATTTGCATTATTTATCCAGCCAATCGACATTTATCCACTAAAGTTCGGCTACTGACCGATTTTTTGAAGGCGCGATTCTGCGATCGCAGTCAGCATTAAATCGTGCCGATTGCGATCAGCTTGCGTCACCAGCCTCTGACAACAGGACAGTGGGTTCTTCATCGCATTCGGTACACAGCATTAAGACTACCTTCAAAGAGACGGTTAGATCCCTCTAAAAATAGTCTTAATCAGCGTTTGGGCATTTGCACCAACAGACGTTTTGACCTTGCAGCCATCCGTTACCAGTCAGTGTAGCCCTCTGTTGCTCCGTCAATCGCTTTCCAAGCTGGCAGCCCACCAATGAGTTCTGATACTCGGTTGAATCCAGCTGACCGCAGCTTGTTAGCCGCTAAAGTCGTTTCTTGATCGGATTCACCATAGAGATAAATATCCCAATCCGGTTCCAAAATAGTGCGAACCAATCCAGGTAGCTGATTCAATGGTGCTGGGATAGCACCTGAAATATGCTCTTGGTTAAAGCTTTTGCAATCGCGGACATCTAAAATTGTTAAATCAGGTCGCCCAAATTCAAGGCGTATTCTTAACTCCTCGGGACTAGACTGAGATTTAAACTGTGAAAATGTTAAAGGTGAGTAAAAAGGTCTTGATTGAGTTTTAGATTGCTCTTTGGGTGAAATTCTTCGTTTGGATGTAGTCATTATTATTCGGACATTTTGTTATCGACCAAAAATTATTTGAATGTAATTAAGTCAAATATAGTGGACTTGGCCCGATAATATCTCTGACCCAAGTCTGAATCAACGTATAGATTACAGCTTTGCTTAATTTTTGCCATGATTTCATGACTATGCCTGATTTTCAGCCCATTTAAGTGATGCAGATAACACGGACGAGATTGAACCCATGAGGCGCTATTTAACGGTTCTTCAGCGATTTTGGAGTGCTGCGATCGCAGCTGAATTAGAGTATCGGGTAAATTTCTTGCTCGCAGCGATCAGCAGCTTTGGCAATCTGATTGGTAGTATTTTTAGCCTATTTTTGTTCTACCGAACGGGCTATACCTTCCAGGGTTGGAGTTGGGAAGAGGCACTATTGGTACTTGGTTCATTCACACTATTACAGGGATTCTCGGCCACACTATTGGCCCCAAATCTCAACAAAATTGTGCGCCATGTGCAGGAAGGCACGCTCGACTTTGTGTTGCTTAAGCCGATCAGCTCTCAGTTTTGGCTCTCAACCCGCACGGTGTCCCCCTGGGGCTTACCGGATTTGGCCTTCGGTCTGTTAGTCATTCTCTACAGTGGCAGTCAGCTTGGCCTCCAACCACAGAACTATTTGCTCAGCCTCATTCCACTTGCGTTTGGCTTTGTCAGTCTCTACAGCCTCTGGTTCATGCTGGGCGCAACTAGCATTTGGTTTGTCAAAATCTATAACGTTACGGAGGTACTGCGCGGTTTGCTAGAGGCAGGTCGCTACCCCATTGCGGCTTACCCTGCCCTCTATCGAATCTTCTTCACGTTTATTGTCCCCGTGGCGTTCCTAACCACTGTGCCAGCCCAAACCATGCTCGACCAAATTAGCTGGGGCTGGACAATCGGCTCAATGGGTCTTGCGGCTCTACTGTTTGTGGCATCACAAGGATTTTGGCGCTTGGCCCTGCGGTTTTACACCAGCGCTTCCAGTTGATCACACAAAAGAACTAATACGACAGGAGACGGTAGCGCATTACGTCCCCGTCTCCTGTCGAACTATAGTGATTCCAGTTAAAAGTGAGAAAACGAGAGAGGAGAGTGCCTCATCCTAAGGCACTCTCCTCTCTCGTTCTGATCTAGAACCGCTATAGTTCTACTGAATCGAAGTTACTGAATCGAACGCATCGCCGCTAACGTGGTGCGATAGCCTTCCGCATCGCCGATGGCAAGGTAGTAGTCCGCTGCCTGCTGGAAATCTTCCATCGCACCAGCATAATCTTCTAACGCTAGCCGCAAGCGGGCCCGCTGGAAATAGTAGTTGGGATCGGTGCTATCCACTGCAATCAAACGCGAATAGTCCGCATATGCTCGATCTAGATCGCCCTGTTCGATCAGCAGAGCAGCCCGATTCCGGTAGGCTTCCAGCGCATTTGGATTCAGCGCGATCGCAGTTGAAAAATCCTCTTCTGCCCCGATAAAATCGCCATCCGCCGAGCGCGCCCTACCCCGACCAATATAGGCGGCAGTATAATCCGGCTGGATGAGAATGGCCTCGCTGTAATCTGCGATCGCACCGCTAGCATCCCCGGCAGCTAACCGCACATCTCCCCGTCGCCGAAAGGCTTCAGCACTCCGGGCTTCCAGTTCAATCACTCGATTCAAGTCAATCAGCGCTGCCTGCTGGCTATCCAACTGCGACAGCACAAACGCCCGATTCAGATAGGCTTCGGTAAAGGTTGGCTCTAGCGCAATAGCGCGACTGTAATCGGCATAGGCTTCTTCAAAAAAGCGCTGAGACGCGAGGATATAGCCCCGATTGAAGTAAGCGGTCGCGGACGGCTTTTGATCAATAGCCGTAGTCAAATCTTCCAGCGCTGTCAAATATTGATTCAAGTTGAAATAGACCGTGCCGCGATTCAGATAGGCTTCGGCATAGCCATCGTCCAGATCAATCGCCCGGTTAAAATCTGCGATCGCTTCTTCTTCCAAACCCTGTGCCGCTCGAATCACTCCCCGATGCACATAGGCTTGAGGATTCATGGGATCGAGGCTAATCGCTTTTTCAAAATCAGCCAAAGCAGACTGCTGGGCAGGTGTCAAATCCTGCGTCATCGGGCCATCAGACATTTCAATGGGCACGCTAAACTCATCCGGCCCATCCAGACCCGACTGCCCCCCATCACTTAGAAGTACTTGCACAAAACCTCGATAGATATAGGCTTTGGCATAGTCTGAATTGAGCGCAATCGCCTGATCAAAGTTTTCCAATGCGGCTACATTATCGCCAATCTGATAGTAAATATCGCCTCGGTTGAAATAGGCTTCCGCATAGTTTGGATCAAGTGAGATCGCAGCATCAAAATCTTCGAGCGCACCCTCAAAATTGCCTAATTTGCCCTTCGCGTATCCCCGATATAAATAGGCAGGCGCATAATCTGAATTAATCACCAACACCTGATTAAACAGGCCCACCGCTTCGGCATAATTTTCATCTTCAACTTCTTCGATGCCCTCTTCGTACAGCTCAAAATAGTCCTCCTCAGCTTCTTCCGTGGCTTCGGTCGGAGTAGCCGTCTCTGACATGGGCTCCGTCTGCGCCCAAGTCATGGGGGACACACCGCTCAACAATGCGGTGAAACTGAGCAATGCGATCGCTGTACGAATTCTAGCCATGACCCTTTTCTCCTCTACTACTAATACCCAATCCGCTCATCAAACCGATTTCCTTTTTTGTAAAAGGTACACATCGCACATCTTTCACAAAAAATTTGGGGATTGATTGCCAAATTTCGGCTAAAGCACTCCATAGGTAGTGTGCTACTGCGCATAGAATGCCCACATCTCTAAATGTTATGTCAGCTTGTTAAAGAGGAGTCACGGAAGTTTACTAAATCCGGAGGCGAGATTTTGCCCTCGCGACGGAATACCAAAATCTCGCCTCTGGGTTCAATAAAAACTGTCATGAGAGATAAAAAATGGGGGTGCAGTAACACCCCCAAACCCCCAAACATACAGGAAGAAACACCCTAAGACTTGGCACCTATCGCTCTTCAATCAGCTGAATTCGGCCAATTTGGATATAGTCCAATACTCGATTAATCAGTCGTCGATCTTCCTCATTGATGTGACGACCCGCCAAAATCGTTGAAGTGAGCAGTAAATGCTGCTGCTGACTCATTTGGCCGGAAGAGATGATTTGCTCAACCAATGAGCGGATACCTAACGATTTATCACCTTTAGCGACTCGAAACATAGGATTCTACAACAGATAAAATTGACGATAATCAGGATTGGTTGGAACGTGAACAATGCCTTGGCACTGCGTATCGTTCTATACCTATTGTCAGAAAAAGTAAGAGCCGTTAGGCAAAGCCGCGATGATTATCTTGTAAAGACTGTATGAATCTTAGCGGCATTAATTTGCCTAATTTGGCAATTGCCTCCCGAAATTTACGGATTTCTCTCCTTCAGTAGGCTAATCCGGTTCACAGCATACGCTAGAATGCCCAACTGAAACCGATGCTACTCAGTCACAGCGCCAGGGTTAGGTTCAGTGCTGAGCTTGTATTCAAACTCTACCCTGATTTTCTTCCGAACAAGCAAAAAAGCCCAATGAAGCCAATATTCTTGACCAACACCCGATGAATACACCTGATCAACAATGAATATTTATCGACTGAATGCTCTGAGCGATAACTACATTTTTCTGCTGCATGATTGCGATCGCAATATCGCTGCTGTGGTTGATCCGGCTGAGGCGCAACCTGTGTTGGCAAAATTACAGGAACTCGACGCTCAGTTGGTGACTATTTTCAACACCCACCACCATGCCGATCACGTAGGCGGGAATCAGGCACTGATGCGACAGTTTCCCAATGTGACGATCTACGGCGGCGAACGCGATCGCGGGCGAATTCCCGGTCAGCAGTATTTCCTTCAAGCAGGCGACACAGTTGAGTTTGCCGGACAAACCGCCGAGGTGTTCTTCGTCCCCGGTCATACCAAAGCCCACATTGCCTACTATTTTCCGCCTGCTCAAGTTGACGAACCCGGTAATCTGTTTTGCGGTGACACGCTGTTTGCCGGAGGCTGCGGACGCTTGTTTGAAGGAACGCCGGAGCAAATGGTAACGTCGCTGGGACAACTGCGATCGCTACCGGATAACACCCGTGTTTGGTGCGCCCATGAGTACACACTGAAGAATCTCAAGTTTGCCCTGACGGTCGATGGCGAAAATGCGGCACTTCAGGCACGAATGCGCGAGGTACAAACGGCCCGTCAGCGAAATGAGGCGACGGTTCCTTCTCTATTGGGGATCGAAAAACAGACGAATCCTTTTCTGCGCTGTGATCAACCGGCTCTACAAGCGGCTGTCAACATGAGCGATCCGGTACGCACATTTGCCCGTTTGCGCGGTCGCAAAGACCAGTTTTAGGTGATTCAACGATCTATCCGTAGGGGCGATGCATTGGGCCAACATGTCATCGGTTGGAAATTCAAATTAATTAACCCAATGCATCGCCCCTACATTTATTTCGATCGGTGATGCACAAGGGCAGGCGATAAATATTTGCTCAGGATGTGGGCATCGACGCCGAGTTCCGTGCGTTCCTGAGCGGCTAGAATTCCCGCTTGGGCGTGCCACCAAACAGCGGCACTAACGGTCGGTGCTAAGGGTTGCGATCGCAATACGGCCTGCGCCACCAATCCCCCGATTAGGCCCGTCAGCACATCACCACTGCCGCCCCGTGCCAGTGCCGGAGTGCTGTCTGGATTAAAGCTGACGGTGCCGCCTGGATCTGCGATCGCAGTTCGTGCGCCTTTAAGTAACACAATCGCCTGGCTCTGTTGAGCGGCAGTTTGCACAGCGACCGTAGAATCCTGCTGCGCCAAATCGGGAAACAAGCGCTTAAACTCACCGGGATGCGGCGTCAGAATCATCGGAGCGCTGCGGTTCGAGCAGGTCGGAATCGGCCCCAAATCCGCCAAGATATTTAAGCCATCCGCATCCAGCACCAGCGGCGCATCGGTGCCCAAAAGCTTTTGAATAAGTGGTTTTGCCGCTTTGGTCATCCCTGGCCCAGATGCGATCGCATCATATTTATCTAACTCAAATCCATCTGGAAATTGATCAATGGCACCATTGGCCTGTTCTGAACAGCCAACAATCAACGCTTCCGGGATGCGGGCGGATAAATCCAGTCTCAACGTTTCCGGCACGGCAATGGTCAACATGCCGACGCCGCTGCTGCGTGCCCCCAGCCCTGACAACGTGGCCGCGCCCATATACTGCCGCGACCCGCAAACCAGCAGTAAGTGCCCCATCTTGTACTTGTGGGTCGAAGCCGGACGCGGTAAGGGAATCGCCTGCAGTGCCGACTGATACGTAATCCGCTGGAACTGTGGTGTTTCGCCGAGTACCGCGCTGACATCCGCCCAGGGAATACCAAAATCAAGCCGCTCCACCTGTCCCAAATACTCCAGCGCTTTGTCTTGCAAAAAGCCCAGCTTCCACAGTCCTAAACAAACGGTATGAGTGGCCCGAATCGCAGTGCCCAGCACTTCCCCAGTATCGGTATGCAGTCCAGAGGGAATGTCAATGCTGAAAACGGGAATCTGGCTGTTGTTGATGGTTTGGACGGCATGTGCGATCGCACCTTCCAAGGGTCGCTCTAAGCCAAAGCCAAACAGCCCGTCAATCACCCAATCACAGGTTTGCAGCGTTTCAACTTGGTTGCTGACCGGAATTCCCAAACTCTGAGCGTACCGAAGATGACTGGCGGTTAAATCTTTGGCTTTCTCAATCGGTCGAAAAACCTTGACCTCATACCCCTGAAAATGCAGCTCTCGCGCCATCACGAGAGCATCGCCACCGTTATGTCCTGGCCCAACGATCACGCCAACATGGGAATGAGTCGTTAGGGGATATAGATCTTGCGATCGCAGGGTCAGCCGCTGTCCCACTTTTTCCATCAGTGCCGCCACGGGTATCCCCGCTTCAAACATACGCGACTCGATAGCCGCCATCTGCTCAGCGGTTACGACCACTTGTGATAGACGATGTTCAGACGCTAGGTGCTGTGACATGATTTGGCAGTTCGGCATGGTTTGGGATCTTACTGATCACCATAGAATATCCATACGATATGACATCGGCCAAAGTATAGGAGAGTAGGGCAGTCGTTTGAGTAGTGCCCGTCTATTTAGCTCAAGACGCTGTTGTTTATTTGCCCGTTCGTCAGCATCCTATCGGCGAAAAGACGGTAAACCGAACCAATTGTTCGGTCTTTTCTCTAATGTAAATGTTCATTACCCCCTGACATCAACCCGAAACCGTATCGTATAATACAGAAAGAAACAAAGAAATCGTTCATCTCTCGACAGGGGTCATCAAAGCAGTTGGTCTCATGCGAGGGACGGAAGTAGGGAGAAATCCCGAAGGAACGCGCCTCTGTAAACCTGAAACGTAAATGACGTTAGGAGGCGAATCCTCATGAAATTGACATATCGCGGACAAAGCTACGACTACAATCCTCCCGCTGTTGAAACCAGTGATGCTCCCAGTGTGGGCAAGTATCGCGGACTCGACGTTCGGTTCCGGAATCCGGTTAAGCCTGCTGTTATTCCCCAAACACTAAATCTCAAGTATCGGGGCGCAGCTTATCAAGTCGGTGGCGAAACTGCTCCGGCTCCTGTTGCAGCACAAGCTTCTCAATCTGAAGACCGGGCACGCACATTAATGATGAGCCATCATCGCAATGTTAAGCGTCGTCAGCAGGTCATGTTGGCTCGTTTAGCCAATGAAGTTGGTTTAACCGCTGATGTAACCAAGTACTGGAATCACATTCAAGGCAAGGTTCATCCGTCTTTTTGGGCAACGTACGATCGCAGCCATGCAACTCTTAGCTAATGGGTAGGCTGAGGATCAATTAACCCACTTCTACCAAGTGAGGATAATTTGCTCAAACTCAACCATCACAGATATTCCATCACAATTAGACTTTGCGTCTTGATTTCGCGATAGGTCTAATGCTGGATAGTCAAGCACTCCGCAAGGGGTGCTTTTTTCTATAGTTTCTATAAACCGAGAAGGGCAATTCTTCCCGCAATGCGGGAAGAATTGCCCTTCTCGGTTTCAACTGAACTTGATATTACTCGCCGCCAGGGCCAATGTCTAAACGGGATATGGCTGTATCGGGGTAGTAATAGGCCAAAATTTGTCCGTAGCCATATCCTTGGCGGGCAAAATCGAGCGCGCCCAGCTGGCTCATGCCCAACCCACCGTGCACCGACTGGACAATTTGATCCGAGGCGGCATAGAGCGATTCTACGATGCCGCCTTGGTAGCTAATAAACTCGCCGGATGTCGCATCTACGGCATCCTGAGTGGTGTTGTACTCGGCGGAGAGGCCGCCGTAGGCTTGGAAACGCTGCGTATCGTCCATGTCGTACAGGTCACTAGCGGGACGAATATTGTGGGTGAGCGCATAGGAGCGAGCGGCTACCGCTTGGGCTTTAAGCGCGGCCATTGGCCAACTGGGGGACACTTCTTTACCAACAACACCGTAAAGATACTCTCGCAGCAGCACGTAGTTGATCGCGTAGACACCTGTTCCCTGCCGCACCAGCAGCAGCCGACCGCGATACCACCGATCGCCAACGGCCACAAACCCTGAGGCTTCAGTTGGTTCGATCCAAACTGCGGTGGGTAACGCCATGCCATCGAGGCTCATGCCAGAGTTGGTCGCCTGGATGCCGTAACCCGTTTCCGGTGATAGCTCAGCCAAAACTTGGCCATTCATATCGACGACTGCACCTGCGGTTGACGTTCCTGTGTTGAGGCTGCCAACTTCTTTGGCCAAGGCGATGCGCATTTCTAATACGTCATCAATGGTCATCCCCGCTAGCTGGACAGGTGCCGGGATGGGAGCCGATGCGGCTTTGCTGCCAGCGTCGCTGCTTTCGGCTGGAGCTTGCGTAGTTGAAGCTTTGTTACTGGAACCTTTAGCTGAATCTTGAGCTGTTTTTTCGGTTTCCGCCTGGGCTGGACGAGTTGCGATCGCAGTTTCAAATTGATGGGGGACGGCTGCAATTCGCTTCAGCGTTCGCTTGGAAAATTGGGCGGTCAGCGGTGCAGTCGTGGAGGCCGCCGAGGAGCTAGCTGAGAGATCGGGACTGTCTAAGTTACGAAACGCAAATCCAGTGCCAACCAGCACCAGGCTCAGACTAGAGGCAATGGCCCAAGAATACTTGCGGGGAACTTGTCTTAAACGCTGGTTCAAACGCTGGATAGCGGTTTGAGCAGTTTGATCACTGGTTTGATCGCTCGTTTGTTCACTCAACACCGTAATGTCCTTATCTACGCGCAGCACTAAACCTTACCGTTGTTTAGATTAGCGAATTTGTTCCGCCTTTGTCTGCAAATCGTTTTTCGAGTCCTACCCTTAAGACAATGTCGTGCAGACAACATAGCTTTTGCTAACGGCTTCGGTACGATGCGACTGAGCTTACTTTATTCAGCCCCTTCAGCCAGATATGACGCGACTGTACGACCTGTTTCTGCAAGGCGGGCCAGTGATGTGGCCCATCCTGGCGCTGTCTATCATGACGTTTGCCTGTGCCTTAGACCGAGCCTGGTTTTGGTTTCGGCTTTTGCAGCAGGAAGACCGCATTGTTCATGATGTGCTGGCGGCAGCTCGCCATGATTTAAAAGAAGCAGCTGCGATCGCACATCAAGCCATTCACTTGCCGATTGGTCGATTTCTCCTATCGCCGCTGAAGCTGAACCGTCCGTCACCGGAAACTTTTCGGTTAGCGATGGAATCCCAGGGCGATCGTGAGTTTGCCCAAATGCGTAAAGGCGACAAATTACTCGAAACAGTAGTTGCGATCGCGCCGCTGCTGGGACTGTTGGGAACGGTAACGGGACTGATTGGCACATTTAATAATCTGAACATTGGCGAAGGTGGCACAACTGCCGAAGCGTCCAAGGCAGCCGCTGGAATCGGTGAAGCGCTGATTACCACCGCTGCGGGGATGATTGTGGCGATTCTAGCGCTGGCGGTTTTTCGCGTTTTTGTGACGCTGCAAGCTCGCCAGGTGGACTATTTTGCCGATGTGGGCAGCGAGCTGGAGCTAATTTATCGACAGCTTTGGTACGAACCCCAGTTGCACAACGGCAGCCATCCGCCTCAGGTCGAAGTCTCAGCATCGGGAACCGTCCCGGTGGAAGGCGTACTGCGAATCCAAATGCGGGAGTAGCCATGCGGTTTAAACAAACCTCTGACTCACAACTGCCGGAAGTTGACCTGATCCCAATGCTGAACGTGATGATGGGGATTTTGGCCTTTTTCGTCATGATCACCATGATGCTAACCATTGAGCAAAGCGTTGATGTTCAATTACCAGATAAAAATGCCGATCCGGCACAGACCGATACGCCCGAACCGATGATTGTGCAGCTCGATCCGCAGCAGCAAATCCTAGTCAACGATCAGCCTGTCACTGAAGAAATTTTGATTGAGCAAATGCAGGCTTATTTAGCTAATAATTCCGAAGGTGTTGTAGCACTAAAAGCCGATTTAGATTTAATGTATGAACCCGTCATTCAGCTATTAGGCACAATGCGAGAAATCGGCGGCGATCGCGTTTCACTTGCTATTACTCAAGCTGAAGATGCCAACTAGTTTTTACATTTAGCAATTTGGTGAGGCGCGAGAAGTGAGGAGTGAAGAGTAATTTATTTACTGAATAAATTATGCAGTTCAAAAGCCAGCGTCAGCAGTCGCGATCGCTAACGGTCAATCTTGTCCCCATGATGGACGTTTTGATGACCGTGTTGACCTTTTTTATCATCATTTCAATGACGCTGACGGGCCAGCGAATTGCAGGTGTCAGCTTGCCGCAAGTGGAGGAAGGGGCACAAAGCCGCGATGGAGATGAGGTAATTGAAAACTCGCTCATCATTGGCGTTGATGCCTCTGGACAGCTAATTCTAGAGCAAGCGCCAATCAGTCAAGAAGAAGCTCTGAAAGCGGCTCAAACTTATCTGAATGAAAATCCAGATGGTTATGTCGTATTAAAAGCAGATCGACAGCTTCCGTATAAAGAAGTGGTGAATTTGCTCAATCGGTTACAGGAAGTTGGTGGTGCCAAAGTGCTGCTAGCAGTAGATTCACCTCAGTAACATAGCAATCAATTTAAGAGTGCTATATATAAAAACCCAATTTATTTTAGGTGAAAAGCTGAATCGAACAGCTTTTCACCTAAAAATAGATCATCGAATCTCAATCAAATTTTGCATAAATATTTATCCGTAAATCCACTAAAGTTTAACCTGCAAATAACCCAACCATAAGTAATTCTAAAACCTATCATTTAACTGTTCTTAACTATTTTCTCCTAGTGTATTTTTGGATTAGGTTTGCATCAATTGACATTAATTAAATTGTGGCAAACATAGAACGCTAGGGAGCGTATCATGGTGGTGAATACAAAGCAGTTTTTGGCAGGTGCGATCGCAGGATTATCTGCGGCTGTAGGAATTTCTACAGTTGCGATCGCACAAACGCCCAGTATTGATATTGATGGTTCCAGCACAGTCTTTCCAGTGACCGAAGCTGTAGCGGAAGAATTCATGCAGGACAAGTCGGGACAAGTTAACGTTACCGTTGGCGTATCCGGTACGGGTGGCGGTTTCAGCCGCTTCTGTGCAGGTGAAACAGTGATCTCCAATGCTTCCCGACCCATCAAGCCAGAAGAGATGGAAGCTTGCTCGGCAGCAGGAATTGAATATCTCGAAATCCCAGTTGCGACCGATGCGCTGACGGTTGTGGTGAACCCAGCCAACACCTGGGCCACCGAGATGACTATGGAGCAGCTCCAGATGATTTGGCAACCGGATTCAACAATTTCCACCTGGAGCGACGTTGATCCGTCCTGGCCCAATGAAGAAATTTCGCTCTATGGCCCTGGCCCCGATTCCGGTACGTTTGACTATTTCACCGATGAAGTTGTCGGGGAAGAAGGTGCAAGCCGGACAGACTACATCGCCAGTGAAGACGACAACGTTTTGGTGTTGGGTGTGGAAGGCGATGAATATTCTTTGGGCTACTTCGGCTATGCCTACTACATCGAGAATGCCGACCAGCTTCAAGCGGTTGCAGTTGACAGCGGTAATGGCCCCGTTGCACCCTCCCCCGAAACTGTTGAGAGTGGCGCATACACCCCGCTATCTCGCCCATTGTTTATCTATGTCAGCAAGAATGCATTAGAGTCTCGGCCTGAAGTGCGTGAGTTCGTTGAGTTCTACCTAGAAACTGCACCGGACTTGGTGGCTGAAGTTGGCTACATACCGCTATCGGCTGAGCGTTATGCCGAGGCAATGGCTGGTCTGTAAGAGCCGTCGATAGCTCCATCACCTGCTGCATAGGAATAGATTTGATTGATCACAATTCATCAAATTTATGGGACAACAAGCCTTGGAGATGGATCGACCGCTCCAAGGCTTTCCTTCACTGATTCGTTTTGTGAGATTTGAGGGCGAAATGCCGTTCTGGTTAAAGGTTGGAATTGGGAGATTTTGAAGATTGGTTCCGTTTAATCAGCAGACCGTAGATGATTCACAGACACAGTTGACGTGGCCACAGCGGATTTTGCGGGTGCTGTATCATCCGCTCGTACTCATTTCGGTTGTGCTACATGGCCTGTTTCTGCTGGCTCCCGTTCCTTCAACGCCTGAGTCCTCAGTCGAAGAAGATGCCGAAACTGAAGAGGAGGCTCCGGTTGATTTACTGGGACTGGCTGAACTGACTCCGCCTGAGCCACCTCCATCCTCTCCACAGCCAACACCGCAGGTTGCACCGCCACCTGTCGCACCGTCCCCCCAGCCTCAAGCTGTTGCTCCCGCACCTGCTCCACCCCCCACCGTCACGCCCCCCGCACCTGCTCCAGCAGAACCGACTCCCCAAGCATCACCCACTGAACCAGCTCCAACCACCCCGCCGACTCCTGCACCGCAACCCACGCCCACATACGATCCACAAGCGGATCGGCAAGCGGCAATTTCTGGTTTAGACAATCTCAGCCAGCAATCCTATCCGGAGCAGCTCAGTGCCAACGTCATCTACAACTATCTGACGGGTGGCGATGGGCCAAAGTATCAGGGCTTAGTCGGCACGTTTTTTACCGCAGATGGCATCGCTCAGGGTGGCATTCAGACTCTGCCGGGGATTGTGCAATATCGGCTCTATGACAAGGGCGTATCGGAAACCCTAGAACAGCTTCAGTCCGCCTACGGTTCCCAAGGCAACACGTTTACAGAAGCGACACCGAACTACGCAAATCAGCCACTCTATGAAATGAGCAACAGCGACGGACAACTTGTTTTTCACCTCAGCCTAGTGCCGCTAGAAGGTTCCACGGTTCTGGTGCTGTGGAATGTTGATCCGAGAACGGGAGGGTAGGGTGAGAGTTGAGGGCTGATTATTCGAGTGTTGAAAATTGCTTTGTAGCCACACAGAGAAACGGTAAAAGTTATGAATACGTCTGTAGATCCCGTAAAAGGACGAAAGAAACAGCCTTTTCGACCGCTCATTTGGCTCTTTCATCCCGTTGTGCTGATTTCTCTGGTCGCACATGGAGTTTTCCTGCTTGTGCCGCTCTCCTCCTCATCGGAATCGTCCACTAGTTCTTCGGGATCATCCGACATTGCAGATGACACCACAGCGCGATCGCAATTTGACACGAATCCTAGCTCATCCCCTCCAGCCGATACAGCATCCGCACTCTTACCAGCGACCGATACTACCTCTGCCCAACCCCAAACCGGAACCTACCTGGCATCTACTGCCAACCAGACCAATAACCAGAGCACACCAACATTCACACCCTCAACGACCTCTCAACAAACGAATCCCAAAACTGCGATCGCACCCACCAATCCCATCACCCCATCAACCATCTCCCCATCCTCTAATCCTCCTCCCCCCTCACCCTCCCACTCTCCTCTCCCCCAAGTCACGCCATCAACCACCAACCAATCCTCTAACTTACCCTCCCACTCTCCTACTCCTCCCAGCCAAATCAGCGCCCTCCCTGCCGATGCTCCCCAAGCCCTGATCGACTACGTCCGCTCTCTCCAGGAACGCTATAGCTACAAACCCAATACGATTTCTGACAAACTGCGATTAAAAGCGATCGCAACTTGGCAGCGGGAACTAGAGGCAGAAAGTGCGATCGCACTTTCTGATCCCAGTTCATCGCTAGAACTGGTGCAGGAGTCCATCACCATGTCCTATCCGCTGGTGGCCTGTTTGTCTCACGAACCGAATACGGCAACCGTAGGGCTGGCGCTTGATTCTGCGGGAACAATCCAAACGGAGCCGAAGCTACTCCAGAGTACGGGCTATCTCGGGCTGAATCAGCGTGCTCTTGAGCTGGTGGAGCAGATGGAGTTCCCATTCAAGTCGCCACTGACTGAAACGCCCAGGCTATACGCCATTGATATACACGTTGACTACAGCGCTGAGGACTGTATCACCACTCGTTAACGTTCAAATTGCGCTCAAATTGCGCTTTGTGTAAATCACCGTGATTCGGCGCGAATTTGCGAAACAATGGAGAACATTATTTGCCCAACGTGAATCTCCAGGAGTGCGTTCATGCTGTACGTCAATCCATCGGTCGGTGACGACGCTGCAAACGGGAGTCAGTCGGCTCCATTCCGCACGATTAGCCATGCCCTCAGTCAGGCCGCTGTTGGCAGCAAAATCCAGCTTGCACCGGGCACCTACTCAGCAGACAGTGGTGAGCAGTTTCCCCTCAAGATCCCGGCCAGCGTGGTGCTGATGGGCAATGAAACCAGTCGCGGCAAGGATTACATGATTCGCGGCAGTGGCGAAAAGCTAACGCTGGATGGTACGCAGCAAGTGTCCGTTTGGCTGAATAAGAATGCGGAACTGCGGGGCGTTACCGTCACGAATCCGGCCACTCGCGGCACTGGGGTTTGGCTGCAAACTGCCGTTGCCATTGTTGCCAACTGCACGCTGAAAGACTGCAAGCGCGAGGGCATTCGCGTGACGGGGCAAGCACGACCCAAGCTGATCAACAATCTCTGTGTCGGCAACGATTCCTACGGGATTTGGGTGCTGGGCCAAGCGGGGGGCGAAATTCGCCAAAATATCTGTCGCGATACGGGAACGGGTTTGGCTGTCGGGGGCGATGCGGCTCCGAAACTGGTCGATAACGTTGTTAGCCAAAATCGCACAGGCATTATTCTCAGCAATGATGCCCGCCCAGTGCTGCGTCAGAACCGAATTGAGCGCAATACGGATGACGGCTTAGTCGTGATCGGTGAAGCGCTACCGAACTTGGGCACGGCTGCTGATTTTGGCCAAAACATTCTGCGGGAAAACGGTGGCTACGACTTGCAAAACGCCACCTCGCATCGACTCGTATCGATTGGTAATCAGGTCTTACTGTCGAAAATTAAGGGCTTAGTTGAGCTGATGCACAATCAGCAGCCCGAACCCATCACCGAGTCCGAGACGGATATCGATACAGGAACCGATACGGACAGCGCCGATCCCTGGGCTGAAACTGATGCCGATGCAGGGACAGACACAGAGACTGACGCTGGCACTGATACCGAATCCAGCCCAGATGCCGACGATACGACCGATACGAGTCCAGACGATGCTGACACGACAACCGATGCGGATGCTGATACGGACACTGACGACACGGGCACTGATACCGAAACCGATACCAGTACCGACGTTGATAACGCTACCGATGATGAGGCCACTAATACCGACAGCGATACCGACAGCGATACCGACAGCGGCGCAATAGATAGTAATGAAATAGATAGTAATGAAATAGATAGTGACGAAACTGGCAGCGACGAAGTAGATCCCCCGTCCCAATCCGACACGCTGACGGTGAATCTGCCCGATATTCAGGGTCACTGGGCTGCACCCTTTATTCAAGCTCTCGTCGCACGTGAGATCATCACAGGTTTCCCAGACGGCACGTTTAAGCCCGACACCAAAATGACGCGATCGCAGTTTGCGGCGTTGATTTCCCAAGCCTTTGATCAACCGCTAACCCATGAGGCAATTGAGTTTCGTGATTTGCCGCCCAACTTCTGGGCCGCAGGTGCGATCGCAGAATCGACTCGCATGGGATTTCTAACCGGATATCCCGGTGGGCGTTTTCAACCAAATCAGGAACTGAGCCGGGTGCAGGCAATTGTTGCGCTGGCGAGCGGTTTAGGACTGGTGGACGGTAGCCGAAATTTACTGCGGATTTACCGGGATCGGCTGCGGATTCCGGGTTACGCGACGGCGAAAGTTGCGGCGGCCACCCAGCGGCAAATGGTGGTCAATCATCCGGAGGTGAATGCGCTGCGGCCAACTGAGGCCGTCACCCGCGCGGAAGTCGCGGCGCTGGTGCATCAAGCCTTAGTGCATCAGGATAGACTACCTGCGATCGCATCCGCTTACATTGTGCAGCCGGAACAAGTGGGGCTGATCTTTACCGATATCCAAGGCCACTGGGCCGCAGACGCGATTCAGGCACTGGCGGCGCGAGGCTGGATTTCTGGCTATAGCGACGGTGCATTTCGCCCCAATGCACCGTTGACTCGTGCTCAATATGCCACGCTAGTTGCCAATGTGTTTGATCCCGCCGCAGAACGGCCACCGATTGACTTTAGCGACGTGTCTGACCGTTATTGGGCTAAATCCGAGATCGCACAAGCCTATGCGGGTGGCTATCTCTCTGGTTATCCAGACGGCACATTCAAACCCAATGCCTATACGACACGGCTAGATGTGGTTACGTCTCTAGTGACCGGACTCGACTTGCCTGCTGCTGATCCGTCAGTTGTGAATGATTTTGCGGATCAGGGCGAGATTCCGGCAGTGGCGAAAAGTGCGATCGCAAGTGCAATTCAGGCCAGCATCATCGCGCCACCGACCAACGGGAATGACTTTGAACCGTTCCGCAACGTCACCCGCGCCGAAGCGGTCAAAATGGTGCATCAAGCCCTAGAAAATTAGGATTGGGCAAACATGACGCGTCAAATTCAAGCAGGAGACGGTTGGCGAATTGGCTGGAATCCAGAAGCGGCAACTTATCGAGGATTAGTCGCTGGGCAGGATTGGTCCCTGGAACTGACTGAGCCAGAAATCGACGATCTCTGTCGCTTATCAACCCAACTCGCAACTGCGATCGCGCAAATGGCCGCTGAGCTAATGGACGAGGAACGGATTGCCTGCGAAGCAGAGACAGAGCGAATTTGGGTCGAGGTTGAAGGATTTCCAGATAACTACGATCTGCGGTTCATCTTGCTCCAGGAACGCGGCGCAGAAGCCACTTGGCCCGCCGCAGTGGTACCAGCCGTGCAGCAGGCCCTGCAGCGGTTGAAGGTGTTTTGAGAAGACGGTACACACTATCCTTACGCCCCACGGATTCGGTATCATAACCATTCCTATCCATACAATCGATTACTGTGCTTGGAGGCTCAACTCACATGGATGTAATTCCCGCTATTGATCTACTAGACGGCAAGTGTGTCCGACTCTATCAGGGCGATTACAACCAGTCGGAAGTCTTCAACGATGATCCAGTTGAAGTGGCCCAGCAGTGGGTCGATCAGGGCGCACCTCGAATTCATTTAGTTGACCTAGACGGAGCTAAGGCTGGTCATCCAGTCAATCAGGCGGCCATTGAAGCGATCGTACAGGCGGTGGCGGTGCCCGTGCAGGTCGGCGGCGGATTGCGCGATCGCAACAGTGTCAAAACGCTCCTAGACCTGGGTGTGCAGCAAACGATTTTAGGCACAGTGGCGGTTGAATCACCGGATTTGGTAGCGCAACTCTGCCAGGAGTTTCCGGGCCAGATTGTGGTGGGGATTGATGCGCGTAACGGCAAGGTGGCAACGCGCGGCTGGCTGGAAACCTCAGAAGTGCTAGCAGCAGAGCTGGCGCAGCGGATGGCCCAGTTAGGTGCAGCCGCAATTATCTACACCGACATTCACCGGGATGGCACGCTGCAAGGCCCCAATAAAGAAGCGCTGCGGGAACTGGCAAGCGCAATTTCGATTCCCGTGATTGCGTCGGGCGGTGTCAGTTCACTAACGGATGTGCTGAGCTTGTTTTCGCTGGTGCCCGTTGGCGTTTCGGGCATGATTATTGGCCGAGCGCTGTACACCAATGCGGTGTCGCTGAAAGAAGCCGTGCAGGCAGTGGGACAGGGGCGGCTACAGGATGTACCGCCCGATTTTGGCTCATCGACAATCGCGTAGGCTTTTTCTCTGCCAAAACGTCAGCGGCCAAAACGCCAGCGACAGTAGCTGATTCTAATTCCATGCAGAAATATTACGGATGCAATCAAAATATTGCTCAATATAACAATTCATCTCAAAGCGAAAACCTTTCCAAATATACTGATAACCCTAAAGGGCTAACCGTTCGGGCAACATGTTAGCCATCTTTACCAGTTAGCGATGGGTTGAGCGAAAGTAGCATGGTAGAACAAAAGTCAACAGTTGTAGTTACAGGAGCCTCGTCCGGCGTCGGCCTATATGCGGCCAAAGCGTTAGCTAAACGAGGCTGGCATGTGGTAATGGCTTGCCGCAATCTTGAAAAAGCCGAGAAAGCGGCTCAGTCTGTTGGTATGGCACCTGGCAGCTATACCGTTATGCCGTTAGATTTAGCGTCGTTAGACAGCGTTCGCAACTTTGTGAACACGTTTCGGGAAAGCGGTAAATCACTGGATGCTTTAGTTTGCAATGCTGCTGTGTATCTGCCGCTGGAGAAAGAGCCGCTGCGTAGCGCTGATGGATATGAACTGAGCGTTGCAACGAATCACTTAGGCCATTTTTTGCTGTGCAACCTGATGCTGGATGACTTGAAACATTCGCCAGCAGAGGACAAGCGGTTGGTGATTTTGGGCACCGTTACGGCGAATCCCAAGGAACTTGGCGGTAAGATCCCCATCCCAGCCCCACCGGATTTGGGTGACATGAGCGGATTGGAGGCAGGCTTCAAAGCGCCAATCTCAATGATTAACGGTAAGAAATTTAAGTCTGGTAAGGCCTATAAAGATAGCAAGCTGTGCAATGTCCTAACGATGCGCGAACTGCACCGCCGCTATCATGACTCAACCGGCATCACCTTTAGCTCTCTCTATCCAGGTTGTGTCGCAGATACGCCGCTATTCCGCAACCATTATTCGCTGTTCCGCACCATTTTCCCGTGGTTCCAAAAGAATATTACTGGCGGTTATGTGTCGCAGGAAGTAGCAGGTGAGCGCGTTGCGGCTGTCACGGCTGATCCAGAGTATAAGCCGTCTGGAGCCTACTGGAGCTGGGGTAACCGCCAGAAAGAAGGCCGCAAGTCTTTCATTCAGGAAATGTCAAACGAGGCATTGGACGATGACAAGGCTGAACGTCTCTGGGTACTGAGCGAAAAGCTGGTCGGATTAGCCTAAGCTATCTGACGAAATCTACCCCAAAAGCATGATGGTCATTGCGCGAGGCGCAATGACCATCATGCTTTTTTAGACCCATTCTTATGCACCTGCATTGCGCAGCGTTTGGGCAGCGAGATAAAGCTTACTCCATTCGCTGGTAATTTGATTGACGCGTTTGTTGAGAGCTTTTGCGATCGCATCAAAGTCCTGGCCAGCCCGCAGCTTATCCAAAATAAATGCCTGCTCTGGCGTGAGATCAGCCTGAAACTTTTCCCACTGATCGGGCGTTAAACCCAAATTATTTTCCTTCAGCGCTGTCCCCAACCAGCCCATGACTAATTCAGGCCGATGCTTGAGGCTGAACACCCGGACGGCATGATAGCTAATCTTTTCCCGCAGCCGATAGACATCGTTGACCGGCAAATTCATCCGCTGAGCAATCACGTCCTGGCTATAGCCCTGTAGATGTAGCTCCAGCCACTGCACGGCGGTTTCATCCAGCTTGTCGCGCAGATAATCCGCAAACGACTGCTTCACCTCAGCCCGAACAACCTGCTGCTCCTCCAGAAACTCTTGCTCCTGGTAACCTGAGATCGCTTGATTATCGATCAGGCTAATCGTGCTATCGGACTCATCGGTGCCAATTTCATCGGAAACCAGACGAATCAGCTCCTCGCTGGGCACCTGAGTCATGCCCCCCTGCTGAGAACGGCGCAAATAATTGACAAAGCGATAAACCAACAGTGGCTGATTGCGAATGGGACGCAGACAATACTCTTCTGTACTTGCCAACATCAGGACGTTACGAAGTTGGCTAGAAGGAGTACACTGCCGAATCCAGGCTACCTGCTCCCGCAAATTCTTGTCCCGCAGCAGCATCTCCTGGATCACTTCTTGCAGGACATCGCGCACCGTCCGTTGGCGATCGCGACTAAGCGCGATCCAGGTGCGAATTTTGTTGCGAATTAAAAACAGGCTGCTTAAGCGTTGAATCAAATGACAGTAAGCCTGATCCGCACTCACGCCTAAGTAACGCTGCTGCAAAATCCGATAGCGATAATCCATTGCACGATTGGCAATATCCAGTTCATGCTCTTCAAAGGCATTAAAGCGATCTGGATCATCACCCAGCAGCCATTTGACAATGCTGGTTCGAGTCGCATCGTCTAGGGCTGGATAGTCATCCTGGATGCGGGAGTGCCAATCTTTTTCGATGTCTTCAGCTGAAACCATCAATTGCAGGAAATCGTACAGCTAGATTTTTAATTTAGTATGAAGCAAAGGGATGCAGAATGCGTCACCCAGGTTGGGGAATCATCATGATTCGATGTTATCGGTTTCTTCGATAGCTGCAACTAAATGACGCAGTGATTCTGTCAATTGTGACAATTGCGATAACGTGGCATCGTGATTCTCAGCCAGGGTTTGAATTGCATCACTGAGGGCAAAAATTTGATAGCCCTGTTGCTGTACCTGATGGACAACGTTATCAACTCGATTGGCTAGTTGCTCCACTGTATCTGTCGTTGCCAGAACGGCTTCTCCAATTTTTTCTACGACACTGACTAGATCTGGCGTCTGTTTTTCCACCATTTCCCCTCACTTCATCAAAACTTTATTAAACAGCGGTAACACCCCGATAATTAAAAAGATTTTGCGAAGCTCCTGCGTGAGATGAGTCCGTATATATCAGGAGACCTTTATCGTTGATCAGAGCTTTTTGGTGATTTCACGCATAAACCAAGGTAGCGATTTAACAGATAGGTACAAGTGTTTTTACGTAGCCAAGGCTACATTATTCACTTGGTTGAAATTGCGCACTGAAGCTAGTTGAAACAGGGCTGCAACCGGATGATAGTGCACTATGACGAATTCCACTCTACCATTAGAAACCACTGGCTTCTCCGCTCCTCATCCGTCAGCATCATCTTTCATAAAACGTGCTGTTGATGTCTGTGGAGCATTGATCGGGCTGTTTTTGCTGGCCTGCATCTTTCTGCCAATTGCGATCGCAATCAAGCTTGATAGTCCCGGCCCCATCTTATATGCCCAAGAGCGATATGGATTGGGTGGACGCACCTTTACTCTGCGTAAGTTTCGCTCAATGGTACCAGATGCGGACTTACTCAAGCACCAGGTGACGAACGAAGCCAAGGGCCTCATCTTCAAAAATCAAAATGATCCACGCGTTACCCGTGTCGGTCAATTTCTACGTCGCACCAGCTTAGATGAGTTTCCTCAGTTTTGGAACGTGCTGATCGGCGATATGAGTTTAGTGGGCACGCGCCCACCCACAGGGGATGAGGTGGCAAAATACGAACCGCATCACTGGCGGCGACTAGCCGTTAAGCCTGGACTGACGGGTGAATGGCAGGTCAATGGACGCTCCTCAATCAGCGATTTTGAAGAAATTGTGCAGCTTGATATCCGCTATCAGGAACGCTGGACATGGCTGTATGACCTACAAATTATTGCTAAAACGCTGAGCATTCTGCTAAATCGCACCGGAGCCTACTAACAGTCGTTGTGGGAGGTATGCGGTGCATACCTCCCACAACGACTAAAACGACTAAGGAACGCGGCAAGTCGTGAGGAATTTGACCCGCTAGAGATTAAAACGGAATATCGTCATAATCTGGTTGTTCATCGCTGGCCGAAGCGACTGGACTCGGTGAGCTGGTCGGTGCAGCATACGTTCTAGCGGATTCCGACATAGACGGAGCAGCAGAACTATCCATCTCAAACGTGCCGCCCCAAGCATGAATTCGCTGAGCCGTTAATTCAGCCAATTTTTCCTTAAAGCCTTCTGGTCGCTCAACGGTATTCATATTGAGGCGACCTTCAATCAAAATGCGATCGCCACTGTGATATTTCTCTTGAATTTCCTGAGCGAGGTTTCCCCAGCCAATTACCTTAATTGCAGATGGCGGATCATCAGAACGCAGCCCCGGAAACTGAACCATCATTTCGGCAATGGGAGTTTGAGTGTCGGAGGTGTAGCGCAGTTGCGGGTCTTGAATAATCTCAACGGCTAAGATGCAGCTATTCATAATGTAACTAAACGTATGATTTTGATTTGGGTGTTAAGTGACAACGTTTGAGTGTCTTAACATTAGCGAATTTTCGCCCTGCCGTGCGGAAAGTTGAGAGAGTTTTAATCTCATCAATATTAAGAGCAAATGCGAGCAGCTTACATCTCAGATCAAAACCCCAAGAGAAGGTTTGGCCGCCGCGTTGCGGCGGCCAAACCTTCTCTTGGGGTTTTAGTAAGGACACAAGGATGGGATATAAATACAGAGCAGAGATGCAGAAATTAAGGCTCGGCTGGAAGCGGTTGCGCATAGACACCAATATGATTGGCAATTGGTCGCTGACGCATTGGGATACGGGTATGAATTGGCGAATTCAGCAGCATGTATTCGTTTGCAAACAATCGATTGGCATGAGACCGCTCAATCACGAGTGTGGTGGAACCTCCACCGTCTAAATTCAGTGCCGTGTCGGCTCCAAGTTCAATTAAAAAAGGCGTCAGTTCAGCCAGCGTTATCCCCTCGCTGTATCTGGGTTGGCGACCATCCACGATGACAAACCATAGCTTTTGCTGTGATTGATCGATGGCAACTACCGTGCGCGGAAACAGGCGATCCTGGTCGCTATCGGGATTCAAATCAACGGGTTGGCCCGTTTCGATTACGATTTCTCGACCAGTCAACGCATAGTCTGTCCCTGCTGGGCAATCAATTTGCTGAGTGATTGAAACTTGCTGCCCCTGGATGCAGAGTGCAGCCCAGTCAGGTTGGGGATCTGAATAGATTTGGCCATCTGCGATCGCAACTCCAACCACGTTAACCGGATCACCAGAACGGGGATAAAAATCTAGTGGATGGTGTTCATGGAAGGGGTAAAAGAAGCTACCGTTAATGACCAACTGGAACTGGTAGCGCTGCAGGGCATCCGACGTAGTTTGAGCGACCGTGTCGTATTGATCCTGAAGGGCTTGATGATCAGCAACACCAGACAGTTCAGATGGAGTGACGACGAGCTGCAAGCCGGGTGCCGTCAAGTCTAACGAAACCACATGCACCATGAGTGGGCGAGGCTGTGAAAGCACTTGCCGCCGATAGTGAACGCCCTGAAATAGCGGGCGTCCCGTATCTGTACGGGGCGGACGCCGAATCAGTAAAATGCTATACCCCCCTACTAATAGCAGGAGGAAGACGCCTGCGACTTGCCCCAAACGCTTAAGCTGTAGTTTCCAACCGAACATAAACTTGCCGCATCTCGCCGCACCCAGTTAGCTTCATCACAATGGTTGTGAATTCCAGTTTGGCCAGATGCAAGAGTAGGCACAATTAAACTACAATCCAGACGAAGGCATCGAATTTTTACGTTAAATCACTATGTCAGAAAAACGTACAGGCGCTTTTATAACCGGTATGGTGCTAGGAGCTGCAGTTGGAGCGATTACCGGCTTGCTGACTGCGCCGAAAACCGGTCGGGAAACCCGGCGAATTCTGAAAAAGTCAGCCGATGCTTTACCTGAACTGGCAGAAGATCTCTCAACCAGCATTCAATTGCAGACTGGACGGCTCTCGGATTCAGCACTGCGCCGCTGGGATGAGACGTTGATCCGCTTACGAGATGCGATCGCAGCTGGACAGATGGCGCAGCAAGAAGAAGCCCAGTTTTTGCAACAATACGATCAATATGATCAGGTAAATCGCCGCTCCGGGAGTGAAATGCGCGATCGCGATGACAGCCGCGACATTGAAACCTCTAATTCTGCCTAAAGATTACCTGCGCTTATTTGCCCTCATCCTCGTTTCAACCTCCCACTGCCTGTGTTTGAACCGCTTCTCTGGCTGATTATTTCCGTTCTGTTACTGGCAGTCAGTTTGGTTGCCGTCTTTGTGGTGGCATTGCCGACGCTGCATGAGCTAGCCCGTGCCGCTCGCAGTGTAGAAAAACTCTGCGACACGCTGAGCCGAGAACTACCGCCCACCCTCGAATCAATTCGCTTAACCAGCATGGAGATCAGCGACTTGACCGACGATATGAACGAAGGAGTGCAAAGCGCCGGACGAGTTGTTCAGCAGGTTGATGAAAGCATGAAAACACTTAGACATCAAACGCGCCAAGCTCGCATTACAACCCGCAGCGTTTGGGTAGGGGCACGAACTGCTTGGCGAACATTTACCGGTTCAAGCTATCGCACGCCACGAAATTTACCCGCAGGCTCTCAACCCATGAGCCTCCCCAGACAGTCACAGTACGAACAGCCACAACCCGACCAGTCAATGTTTCACGCTGCTCATCCTGATCCATCTCGCTCTGACCCAAGACAAGATTTCCCTGAATAGTTTCCGGTAATAGTTTTCTGCGACAGTTTTCTGCGACAGTTTTCTGCGCCAGATGGCAGTCCAAATGGAATTCACGAGCAGCCACCCGCACAAAATCCATACTAAAAGTCTGATCACAAGCCCCATGTAGCTATAGGTCTCAGCCACATAGCCAAGCCGTATAGTTCAAAACCTGCATTCACAGGTTATGTAACCAAAGATTGACGGTTTGCGCAAAAAATCAATATTATTAGACTTAACATAAGAACTGTAAAGAAACGTTTACGATCTTCTCATAATCGCTAGGCAGTGACGCTAGTGAGCTGCTCCGATAGCGTTTCTATATCTTTATTAAAAGTTTTTGGTGAGGTTGCCGATGCGTCGTATTCTTCCTGCTCATAATGTCCTGCAAGCTTTGGTTGCGATTATTTTCGCAGTGACGGTCTGGGCCATCGCTCCAGCTGCTCAGGCATATGACAATCCTGAGCTTCTACCCGAAGAAGCCACATCGGTAATTGACTTAGCTAAATCCCTCAGCAACCAGCAGGAATCCGACCTCAATGCTGAACTGGAACAGTTTGAAACTGCAACAGGCTGGAAACTGAGAGTCCTGACCCAGTTTGATCAAACTCCAGGACGAGCGGTGAAGGAATTCTGGGGACTCGATGACAAAAGTATTTTGCTGATTGCTGATCCGCGTGGCGGTAATCTGCTCAACTTTAGCGTGGGTGATGCAGCCTATGAGTTACTGCCGCGCACCTTCTGGATTGAGCTGCAAACTCGCTACGGTAATCAGTTTTTTGTTCGAGACAATGGCGAAGACCTCTCAATTTTGTCAGCCCTCCACTCCATTGAAGGATGCCTCCAGCAGGGTGGTTGCAATGTTGTGCCGGGTCTGCCACAGGAACAGTGGGTTCTGACACTGGTGACATCAATCTTGGGTGGTGCGATTTTCGGCTTCGCGGCTCAGCCTCGTAACGGCAAGGTCTTTGCTTGGCAGTGGGCGTTAATCTTCTCTCCCCTGTGGGGCATTTTGTTTATCGCATTCGGCATTGGCCCGGTTGTAACTCGCACCAGCGATTTGTTGCCGCTAATTCGTAACATTGCCGGATTTGCGATTGGAGCTTTAGTGGCTTACCTATCACCGTACTTCTCAGCCTCTTCTACGTCCGAATCTGAAACCTAATGCTTTGTCAAGTGTGTTTTGAGGGGTAGAAGAATTTTCAAAATCTTTCTACCCCTCATCTCTACTCTGACAGACTACTAAGCTTAAAACACAATTCTGTCCGACAATTGAATTGACAGTATTGCATTTGAACAAAAGCATGTGGGGCAGTTGCGTTTAGCGCAACTGCCCCACATGCTTTTTCAATGAAGAGGATGGAAGGGTAGGAGAGTAAGAGAGTGATGGAGTAGCGTTTCTGCGTCATACCATCCCCCCAGTACTCAATCCTCAGCACTCAGCGAGCAGCCCAGTACCCAGTACCTACAGCGCTATGCACATTGGTTCAGTACGGTGATGTGGGGCGTGTATGCCCCACATCACCGTTTTTGTACTTAATGCGGTTGCAAACCGCTATAGCAACCAATATCCATCACCCAGTCCCCAGCTCTTCACCAGCATTCGTTAGATAAAACCGATAGAACTTTGCCCCCTTGGTTAATGCATAACTCTTAGCTATCAAGAGTTAAGTCGTGTTAAGCATGTGTAGCCATTGTCGCTTTGGTCAAGCCATAAACGGTTAGGTGCAAATTTTAGGATGAGCGTTCCCAAAACGGCGGGCACTCAATTCATGGTTCGTCACAACCAATCTGACTGCATTGGGTTTAACTGCACTCAAGGAGCTGAAAATCGTGGTCAACATTAGCTTTAAGAAAGGGGTTTGCTGGGTCAAGGTGGGACTGATTGTGGCCAGTTTATTGTTATCAAGCCCATCGGCGATGGCCCAAATTATCGAATTTCCGCCGACAGGCGATCGCAGGGGGCCAATTCGGACGGCAGGGGGCGGTACACGCAGCGGGCCAAACTGTATTGCCAGAGTGCCTGAACCACTCACCGCGATCGCACCGACCAACAACTGGATCAAGACTGTCGGCGAGGAATCAAACTTGTTTTGGTATGTTCCGCCAACCGTAGCAGCAGAAGCGCTATTTGAACTGCGTGAGTCAGCGGGTGAACTGATTTACAGCACAACCATCGAGCTATCTGGCGAAGCCAGTATTGTGAGTCTTCAGTTGCCGTCAGATCTAGAACTGCAGTCCGATCAGGTCTACAGCTGGAAGCTGAGCCCTATCTGCGATCGCGAACGCTTAAACTTGAATCCATTTGTAGAGGGCTGGATCAGTCGAGTTGAGGCCGACGCAGAGTTAGCGGTGGCACTCGCTGAAGCCGATGATCCAATCGCACAGGCGCAACTTTACGCCAATGCTGAACTGTGGCCCGAAACAGTTGCGATCGCAGCAGCCCTGCGAGAAACACAGCCGGAAATTTGGCAACAGCTTTTGACCTCAGTCGGGCTAGAATCCATTGCAGGAGTTCCGTTCGCTGTTGTCCCACCGGAGTTATGATCCTGGTCATTCAGACCTTACTCTCCAATTTGATTCAGCTCTTTACGGCTCCCATGTTTTACCTGGGCGGCACCGCTGTGTCGGTCCTGCTGCTCTTGAAACTGGGGGCCGCTTTGCTGATCGTGCTGCTGGTCATCCGGCTGCTCAAGAGTTTTCTCAAAACCCATCTGCTCAGCCGCTTCAAGATCGATGCCAGCAATCAAGAAGCGATCGCAACCATGATCAGCTACTTTTTGGGCGCAATTAGCTTTTTGGTGATCATCCAAAGCACTGGGTTCAACCTCGCCTCTGTTGGTTTGATTCTGGGCGGTCTAGGCGTTGGCATCGGCTTCGGGCTGCAAAATACAACCAATGACTTCATCAGCGGGCTGACGCTGCTCTTTGAGCGCACGCTTAAAGTCGGTGACTTCATCGAGTTTGATGGACTAGCGGGCTATATCAAAGAGGTCAAGCTGCGCTCCACCATCATTCGGACGCTAGATGACGGCGATGTAGTGGTGCCGAACAGTCATTTAATCGAAAATCGCATTCTCAACTGGAGCTACGACAACTTTACAGCGCGACTGCGGATTCCAGTCGCCGTCGCCTACGGCAGCGATCCGGTACTGGTAACCGAAACACTTCTCAAATCAGCCTATATGGAACCAAACGTGCTGCGGGAACCGCTGCCGCGCATCAACTTCATTGGTTTCGGCGACAGCGCTCTCAGATTTGAAGTTCGAGTCTGGGTCAGCCAAATCGACCGCCGAGATGACATTATCAGCTCACTAAACTTCGTGATTGAGTACAATCTGCGCCAGCAGGGCATTCGAATCCCATTTCCCCAGCGTGATGTGTGGCTGCGAGACACAAGCAGTTTCCCCTACGTTCCCAATGGCTCAACTCGTTACGGGCCAGCTTGGACACCACCGATAACTGAACCGATCAACGTTGATTCGGATCGTCTCCATACAGTTCGTTTGAATAACGGTCAAGCTGCACCAAACGGCAGCCGTTTCGATAGCACCGATCAAACCAACACCGATCAAACCAACACCGATCATCAACTTAATCAGGATCCAAACCGTCAGATTAATGAGTTAGGCGTCACACAGAACCGCAATTTTCTACGAGACGGCAAAGCCGAACGCATCTTCTCGCAATCAACGGATCGGGCTAACACTCTGAGCGTATTGCTGCGACAGGTGCGCTACTTTGAAAACCTATCTGAAATAGACATTCGGCAACTGATTGAGATTGGCTATCGTACCCAATTTGCCCCCAGTGAACTGATCTTTCGCGAAGGCGATCCTGGTGATGCTTTTTATGTCATCCTCTCGGGACAGGTCGAAGTGCTAGCGGAACGCCTCCAAAAGCGGCTCACGATTCTGGAAGCGGGTCAGTTTTTTGGAGAAGTCTCGTTACTGCTGGGCATTCCCCGCACAGCCACTGTGCGAACAACGGCCCATACTCTACTGTTTGTGATCAATAGCCGCAGTTTTTCGAAACTACTGCAGGATTATCCTAATTTGGCTGAATCCATTATTCAGGAATTTGGTCAGCACCGCGACGAACTGCATCAGCGTCAGCAAGAACTACGTCGGCGGGGACTGCTGGATCAGCAAGAAGATGAGCGTAATCCAGTTGATTGGGCCCGTAAACGAATTCAACAACTGTTTAATCTGAAAACTGTTTGAAGGAAACAAATAGACAAATTATGTTAATTAAGTAACATTTTTATCTTTTAAAGTTCTCTGTCCTTGCTACGCTCAGCAGTAATTTAAAACGTTCCCGATTTTCCTGCGGAGGGTAGTTGACGTGAATCACAGGCGTTCCTTTCTCTTATCTCGACGCCAAGTCATGCGAGGAATGCTCGCTGCCACAGCATTTGGAGTCGCAAAGTTCGGTACAGGCTGTAGCCCTACTGGTAACGGTACCGCTAGCAGTGGGGAAGGTGGTGGAGAGCCGTTAGTCGTCGGCTTTATTTACGTTGGCCCCAAAGATGACTACGGTTACAACCAAGCCCATGCTGAAGGCGCAGCGGCAATGGCTCAGGTCGCAGGCATCAAGCTGATTGAAGAAGCCAGCGTACCGGAAACCACCGCCGTGCTGGAAACCATGCGCAGCATGATCGAAATTGACGGCGCAAAAGCTCTATTTCCCACCTCATTTGGCTATTTCGATCCGTACATTCTTGAGTTAGCCGCCGAGTTCCCAGACGTGCAGTTCTTCCATGCGGGTGGACTCTACCAGGAAGGCACCCATCCTGACAATGTCGGTAGCTACTTTGGCTACATCGATGAAGCGCAATATGTAGCTGGCGTTGTGGCGGGTCATGCGACGCAGTCTGGCAAGCTAGGCTTCGTGGCGGCCAAACCGATTCCCCAGGTGTTGCGCAACATCAACAGTTTTACGCTGGGAGCCAAGTCGGTAAAACCCGAAATTACCACCCAGGTCATCTTCACGGGCGATTGGGCACTTCCAGTTAAGGAAGCCGAAGCGACAAATAGTATGGCGGATCAAGGCGTTGATGTTGTCACCTGCCATGTAGACAGCCCCAAGGTCGTAATCGAAACGGCGGAAAAGCGGGGTATTTATAGCTCTGGCTATCACGCCAATCAAGCTGATCTCGCGCCCCAGGGCTATTTGACGGGGGCTGAGTGGGACTGGAGCAGCATTTATACACAGTTTGCCAATGATCTCTTGGCGGGTAAAACCCTGATGAATGGTGACATCCCTCATATTATGCGAGGCGGACTGTCAGCCAAGTTCTGTAAAATGTCGCCCTATGGGCCAGCAGTGAGTGAAGAGGCCAAAACGGCGGCTGATGCGGCTAAAGAGGCGATTATGAGTGAGCAGCTTGTAATTTACAAAGGGCCGTTAAAGTCGAACGCAGGACAAGATGTGCTGCCGGAAGGCCAGGAATACAAGCAGCAAGACGTTGAACTGGAGAAGATGGACTACCTAATTGAGGGAGTTGATGGATCGGTTTCCTCCTAGAGCCTTTCATCACGAATGCCCTTGTAGGGGCAGGTTTTGCGATCAGTTGAGATCTCGATCGATACATTTGTTGCTAAACCTGCCCCTACGGGATGCTGGACTGGTTTGAACTTGTCTTTGGTGAAGAGATGCAAGTTGAGTCGCACCTCAACCTTACCTCTCTCCTCGTCTTCATTCCTACTCTTCGTAGTACAAGCTGATTTTTATGTTGATTGGTCATAACTGGCGACGGTCTTTGGAATCGTTTATGCTGCCTGTTGGCGCAATCCTATTTGCGCTAATTGTGTTCGGCATATTTTGTGCCTTTGCGGGTGCGAATCCGTTTGGCGTCTATGCCTCGGTCTACAAGGCCGCCTTTGGCAGCTGGAGCGCTTGGCAGAATACGTTGATTCGGGCTTCTCCCCTGATGCTGACGGCGCTGTGTACGGCATTACCCGCTCGGTTGGGCTTGGTGATTATTGGTAACGAGGGGGCTTTGATCATTGGTGGTCTAGCTGCCGTGATTGTTGGCCTTGCCATGCCGCTGGGACTGTCTCCGCTGATCGTGTTGGGACTGATGGCAGTTGCCAGCATCATCGCAGGCGGAATTTGGATCGCCGCTGTGGGGGCGCTGCGCTATTACCGAGGTGTAAACGAAACGATTAGCAGTTTGCTGCTGAACTATGTTGCGATCGCATTCATGAACCACTTGGTTGAAGGCCCGATGCGCGATCCGGATTTTGTTACCAAGCCTTCTAGCTTTCAGATTCCAGAAGCGTACTGGCTCGGCAATCTGCCCGGTAGCCGGATTCATTACGGTCTGTTCTTTGGCATCGTCGCCTGTATCCTGGCCTACATTTTGATTCAGCGCACCACCTTTGGCTTTGCGGCCCGAACCGCTGGTGGCAATGTTCGAGCCGCCAAAATTGCCGGATTACCCGTTGGTAAGCTGACGCTGGCCATTTGCTTCCTCGGTGGTGCAGCGGCAGGTCTAGCAGGCATGGTGGAAGTCGCCGCTGTGCAGAAGCGAGCGAATGAGTCACTCAATGCCAACTATGGCTATGGCGGGGTTCTGGTGGCATTTGTGGCAAAACATAATCCCCTTGCTGCGGTGCTGGTAGCGGTTTTACTGGGTGGCATTCTAGCCAGTGGCGGCATCCTACAGCGATCGCACAATTTACCCGATGCAACCGTACTCCTATTCCAGGGAATTGTCTTTCTCTGCGTGCTGTACAGCGATTCCCTATACGGACGCTTCGCGTTCTTTCAAGAGCGCCCCGTTCCTACAACCAGCGTGCCGCCGACAACAGCCGTTAGCAGCTAACCTTTTCCCTCTCCACAACACTCGTGTAACACCGCAATTTTTGAGTAAAACACTATGGCAGCAGAAGCATTGGGTTGGTGGGGCGTCCCCCTGGGCATTTTGGCCGGAACACTGCGCGGCAGTGCGCCGTTTTTATTCGTCAGCTTGGGAGAATGCCTTACCGAGAAAAGCGGCAAGATTAACCTGGGCCTAGAAGGCGTGTTGCTCACGGGAGCCATGAGCGCCTACGGCATCTCCTACTTGACGCAGGGCATCGTAGGCGCAGAGCTAGCACCCTGGCTAGGCGTGCTCGTGGCAGGCATCTCCGGTATGCTGCTGGGCTGCATTCATGGTTGGCTGTCACAGCAGCCACGGGTAAATGATGTCGCCGTAGGCATCGCCATGATCATCTTCGGCAGTGGCGTGGCGTTCTTCTTAGGCAAGCCGTTCATTCAACCCCAAGCGCCTCAGTTACAGACGATTGATATCGGCGGCTGGATCAGCATTCCCCAAGTGCAGTCAGCCCTCCAGCTCAGTCCCTTGTTTTTGATTGGCGTGGCCGTAGCGCCAATTATGCAGTGGTTCTTTCGGTCAACCCGCTGGGGCTTGTACGTTCGTGCCGTCGGCGACAGCCCGGAAGCCGCGCGGGCAATGGGTATTTCGATTTTCAAGGTGAGAATGCTCAGCATCGTGGCTGGCAGCTTCCTAGCGGCAATGGGTGGAGCCTGCCTCTCGCTTTACTATCCTGGCGTTTGGACAGAGCGGATTTCCAGCGGTCAAGGCTTAATGGCGGTAGCGCTGGTGATCTTCGCCAAGTGGAACCCGATTCAGTGCCTCTGGGCCTCGCTGCTGTTTGGCGGCGCACAGTCGATTGGGCCAGCGTTTCAGTCCGTTGGTATCGACGCGTTTTACTACCTGTTTAACGCCGCTCCCTATGTACTGACGCTGATCATTATGATCATCACCTGCTCGCCCAAGCGAACCCTGGTCGGTGCGCCAGGGGCACTCGGCCAATCGGATTAGCGATTCAGTTTTCACTGCTCGTTCTAGCTTGTCCATAGGGACACAAATCCAAAACTACACAGCGATCGCAGTTGGGATTTTTGTAGTAGCAGCATTGCTGACCGTGCAGCATCATCACTTCATGGTGGTCGTAGACCTGTTGGGCGTCCCACTCATCGGGCAAGAGCGCTTCGAGTCGAGCGTGGGATGGCCCAACCGATAGGGTTTGAGGAATCAGCCCCAATCGTTGAGCGACCCGATGATGGTGGCTATCGACTGGTAGTGCCCGACGCCGCAGCCGACTAAAACACAGCACCGCTGCGCTGGTCTTTGGCCCCACTCCCGGCAGTTTTTCCAGCCAAGCGCGGGCTTCGGGAACCGACATATCCTTGAGAAAATCGAGCGACCATTCACCATTGGTCAATTCACTGACTAACCGCAGCACTTGCTGAAGACGCGGAGCTTTTTGCTCTGGCCAGGTGCAGGGTGCGATCGCATGTTCAATATCTGCTGTGGGTGCATCCCGTACCGCTGCCCAAGTTGGAAACTGCTCAGTTAACTGCTTAAATGCTTGACCTGAATCGCGATTTTTGGTGCGGTGAGACAGCAGCGATGAAACCAACTCACTCAGCGGATCGAGTGTATGAAAGTAGGGAATGGGGCATCCATATTCAGTGCAGAGTAAATTGTGAACTGCGATCGCTTTTTGCTGTAAGCCTAAATTGACTGATTGGGACATCAAAATCTGTTCCTTATGTTGATCAAGGCGCAAGATATAGATTGGCCTAATTTGAAGGTTCTTGAGCAAGAGCTAAGACACGCTGATATAGCTGGGCACTGACGCGAAAACCAGCCCGGTTGATCAAAGCATCTATAACAGGTTGAACTTGAGGAATAAGACTTCTTTTCTTAGCAATAAGCAGCACCCCCAGAATGCCAATGATGGGCAGTCCAAGCTGAGCAGCTTCTTGTCGTCCCAAGCGTTCATCAATAAGCAGATCATCGGCTTGTAGTTCAAGCGCCAAGGCTATAGCATGTGCTTCCCCGGCATCAAGTCCCCGCTTTTGTTGCAGTTGATCAGCAAGTTGAGAGTTGGCGAGGATTTGGGGTTGAATCCAGCCTAGCTGCAGAATGGCTGAAATGGTGGGATTGCTGGCGGCGGCTAATTCGCTGGCAACAACATCAGGAATAACTACAGTTTGATAAATGGCTTTTAACAACCAAAGATGATCGACAATAGCAAGATTAGAGAGCGCAGAGGTGTCGCTAACGACGATCATAGCCAGCCCCGATCGTGCAGGTGCTGAACATCCTGCTCAAGGTCTTCCACATCGTAGTGGACACAAATGCCCCGATCGGCCAGCAGTTTTTGAAAATCCATGACTTCCATTCCGGCAATTTTGCTGGCACGACTCAGAGAAATCCGCTCTTGCTGAAACAGGGCAATGGCAATCTCTCGGAGCCAATCGCTCTGGTTAAAAGTCTCGGTTTGGCTAAGGCTATCTGGTAAGTTCAGGGTGATTTGCATACAGTTGCCCTCTTGCGACACCTTGACACCATTTTAAAGAGATTCAATCTCTAATCATGCCAATGTTTGGGATCATTGAGTACGTTAGCGCACGTTACTTGTCCACTTACCTGTCCCAGGATGCCTGGACGGAGTTCCTGCACCATCCAGGCATCAGCATGTTCAGGTGGGATAGGATGTGGTGCGTCGAATCCCTTTACGCCAGCAGGGGAAAAGCCATACTTCGGATAATAGTCCGGATAGCCCAAGACGAATACCAATTCTGTGCCCGCTGATTGCAACTGCTTGAGTCCGGCTTGAATTAGCTGACCGCCAATCCCCTGATTTTGATGATCTGGGTGTACTGCTAACGGTGCCAGGATGGCTGAAGAGACTGCCCGCTGAGCCTGTTTGATGGTTGTGTTGGTGAATAGAATATGCCCGACAACGCGATCATCAATCGTCGCGACTAGCGACAACAAAGGATAGGCACTGGGATCGCCCAATAAATCAGTGATTAAATTCGCAATTTCTGGCCCTTGCCCATCTCCAAATGCCGCAATGACAACCTGCAAGATAGCTTGCTGATCTGATTGGCGTGCCTCACGCACCTGGAATTTCATAATGGGCTGTCTTTAGTGACTAACGACGGAAACTCAGCCGACTGCGATCGCAAAGCAGTTTTTGGGTGGGCTGGAGGCATTATATTGGACAGACGAGCCAAACTTAGTCCTCAATTGCCTCAATGCCAAGTTGCTTCAGTCGCTCAAGGTTGTCCTGCATGGCTTTGAGCTGTTCGGGGGAGTGCCCCTGCCAATCCGTGACTTCGCCCGTGACCCGCAGCGGATCGCGAGAGCGGTATGACTTCGTTGGATTGCCGGGATACTTCTTATCGGTCAGATTCGGGTCATCTTCAATCGGACCAGTCGGTTCCACGATGTAGATTCTGCCAGTTCCTTCGCCGAGAGCCAGTTCAGCTCCCCAGATAGCCGCATCTAAGGTGGCGGTCAGATAAACGTAGGCCGCTTTTTTCCTTCTACCGTAGTTGGAGTTATAGCCAGGTATGATCAGGTCTCCCGGCTTCAGGTCGGCCTTCGTACCGTGATAGAAACGCTGCGAATTGGGGTCGTCACTGGCTACCACTGGCTCGCTCCTCATACTATTTGGTTTCGCCTGCTAAATGATGCTGCATTTACTTAGCTATGCCGTCACAACCAGCACGGGATGACTTCTACTACCACCTTTTGCTACGTCCATACTTCTTATCTATTGCTCTACAACTCTCTTCATAGACGAAGCGATCGCAAATCCCACCAAACTTCCAAACTTTTGCACCTGATTCAATTACTTCGGCAATTGCCAACATCATGTGAGTGAGACTGGGATAAAGGGGGGCTTGATCTGGATAAATTGTAAGATCATCAGTCCAATAGATTGGAGAGAAGTTCTGCTGAACATCACTGCCTAACACCACAATTTCGCCTTTCTCAGCACAGAAAAGGGGAAATACATTAGATGGTTCATAGCTTAGAGATCCTCGATGCCACTCATCCCTAGCCTGCCACCAAAACATTGCCTCCTCTAAGGGCAGAAGAACGATGTCGTAAGCCATGCCAGCTAAGTGATACCCAAAATTGAAGCATTCTAGAACTGGCTCATCTTCCTCTGTTGTAGGTATGGGTAGCGTTCCGTTGCGCCAAAGATAAAGTTCGTAAACTTCTTTGGACAAATTGAAAGGATAATCGTGGAGGATTGCGTTGATCTCTTCATATGTCAGTTGAGGTCGCCAATACGATAAGCAACATTCAGAATGAGCCTCAATGCGTTGCAACGCCTCTGCAAGTGTTGACATTACAAAACCTTACCATGATCAAATCACAGCCCACTGTACTAATAATGGGATAGCTTGCGCTGCTATCCCAGATGTTCTCGCTGCTTTCTGCCTGTAGCTTTCCTCGGTTAGCTCTTTTTGTGCGAACTCGATCACCTCCTCATC
The DNA here is from genome assembly GCF_057732415.1 of Thainema salinarum CENA647. Lineage (NCBI taxonomy): Bacteria > Bacillati > Cyanobacteriota > Cyanophyceae > Leptolyngbyales > Leptolyngbyaceae > Thainema > Thainema salinarum. The sequence continues at coordinate 1,818,423 of NZ_JBYJZJ010000022.1, read as the reverse complement.
CGCTGTTAAGGGTAACAGATACTCGTAAACTTCCTCACACCCTTCATAAGCCGCAGCCTCAAGCGGACGAGTAAAGCCATCGGTATCAACCTTTATATCGGGATCTGCACCTGCTTCTATTAAGAATTTCACAACCCCCACAGAAAGTAATACGAATATGCGATCGCACTTTCCATCCCACTTTTCATCGGCTTGTCAATTTCATCCCTGAGCTAGGTGTCAGATATAGATGAAACACCGTATCGTCTGCTCTAACTGTTTATGGGTATTCAGGAGTGGGCAGCCTACTTGTACGTCTTGGTTTAGGACTCCTATTTGTGATCTTTGGGCTCTTCAACTATTGGGGCAACGTTTCAGAAAATCCGATTACAGGCGAAAAGCAGCGGGTTGCCCTATCGCCAGAGCAAGAGATTGTTCTCGGCCAGCAAGGACAGCAAGAAGTGCTGGCCGAAATGGGCGGGCTTTATCCTGATCCAACGCTGCAAGCTTACATTGACGAGGTTGGGCAGCAGGTTTTGCAAGCATCCCAAGCATCGCAATCTCCCTATCCGTTTGAATTTCATTTAATTGATGATCCAAATACCGTCAATGCGTTTGCCTTACCGGGTGGACAGGTTTTCATCACGACCGGGTTACTAGAGACATTGGATGCCGAGTCACAGCTTGCCGGGGTTCTGGGTCATGAAATTGGCCATGTCGTTGCTCGCCACGGTGCGGAACATTTGGCTCGGCAGCAGCTAGGTGCCATCTTGGTCAATGCAATTGGGATTGCCGCCAGCGAGAATTACGACAGCGGGCGACAAGCCGCCGTTATTGCCCAAGCCGTTAATCAGCTGGTCAGTTTAAACTACAGCCGTGAAGATGAGCTAGAAAGCGATCGGCTGGGATTTCAGTTCATGACGGATGCAAACTACAACCCCGAAGGCTTGGTTGAGCTGATGCAAATCTTCGAATCGTCTGAATCCCGTGGCCAACCACCAGAATTTCTCAGTACTCATCCCAATCCCGGTAACCGCGTGGCTCGTCTCCAGGAACTGATTCAAGCAGCTTATCCCAGCGGTGTTCCAGAACCTCTGGTTGAAGGAGAACAGGAATTTAGCGAAACAGTTACTCCCAGGCTGCCTTGATCTCTTTCAGATCCGTTTCAATACCAACTAAGAGGCAATCAAGTCATAGCGCGAGCCTTACGTAGCGTCTCGATTCAAGAGCCAAACTCTGACATTCCAAGTGACTAACTTTATGGATCTTATAACCCTCTACTGGATACTCGTTGCCATCATGCTGCTTGGCGCAATTGGAGAACTCATTCCAGGGATGCCCGGTGCAAGCGTTATCTTGGCCGCAATCCTGGTCTGGTCAGTTGTGACTCAGTTTGCCGGGATTGGCTGGCCGATTGTGGTTGTGTTTGCCATCCTCATTCTCAGTGCCGCCATTGAGTTTTTAGGAGCATACTGGGGAGCTAAGCAATTTGGTGCCAGTAAATGGGGTCAATTTGGTGCGATCGCAGGTTTAGTAATTGGTTTTCTCGGACTGATGCCAGCCCTACCAATCGGTGGGCCGATCCTGGGTGTTTTAGTTGGGCCGTTCATTGGTGCATTCATTGGAGAGTATCTATCGCGTCGGCAGTTAGAGGGAGAGTCGAGAGTAAAAACGGCATTCAAAGCCAGTATTGGTACAGTAATCGGCTCCGTCATCGGCAATCTCATCGATGGGCTACTGGCGATCCTAGCTGTCGTCGTGTTCGTGCTAACCACTTGGCCGATTGCATCGAGCCTCTAATAATGAAATACCCCGCCGCAAGCGGACGGGGTATCAGAATCAAAAAAGAGCAAGTTGATTATCCCGATGCAATTTGAGGTAATCTTTGCCTTGGGCTTGAACATATTTGGCGATCATTCCTTCATCCCCGTGGCGGCCTACTGTACTCGCAAAATATCCATCACTCCAAAACTCGCCTCCCCAAAGTTTCTGCTTCACTTGAGGGCATCGTTTGAAGACTTCTCGTGCAGTTAAACTTTTCAGCATCGTTACCAGTTTGGTCACACTATAGGTCGGCACGGACTGCACTAGAAAATGGACATGGTCTTTGTCCACTCCAATTTCGACAAACTTCACCTCGTAGCGTTTCTCGATTTCGAGGCAGACCTCTCGCAGAACCGCATCTACTTGCTCATCAAACACAACCCGTCGATACTTTGCTGGAAACACTAAGTGGTATAGCAAAACTGTTACGTTATGACTCTTGTGGATGTACTCACTCATTCTTAGATCTTACGCCGCAGAGCGGCGGGGAATGGACCCCAAGAGATTCAAGTCGGGTTGAAAACCCATAATTTATTTTTTGTGAAACGTTTGCGGAGCAAGCATTTCACAAAAAATAAATTGGGTTCTTATACACAGGTTTGATATAAGCCTACAGCTTTAGCGTTACGGCATTGTCAATCAGGCAGAGTTCTCCAGTCGCAGTCGTGGCGCTAAAAGCCTCAAAATAACGCTGTGCTGCGATTGGAAAATGCGAGAAATCGAACGTCGCATCTCCTTCGGCCACATCGGCCCAAAAATAGCGCAAATCATCGGCCAAAGACTTCGCTTCGGGTTCCGGTAAACACAGCGGCGGATGGGTCAGCAGTCGCAGCATAAACGGTAACGAGCGATCGCCCATCCACTCACGAGAGGCTTCTGGCAACTGGGGCCAGCCGGGAACCGACTGCACATGCTGAGTCTCAACCGTCAGCATGCCCCGACCGTCTGCTAACGTGCGGTAGTTCAAAATGCGGTAGGGGTGCGGGTAGCTGACCAGGGAACCAGTGGTGATTTCGTACAGATGGCGATGCGGCGCGATGTCCTGTACGTGCAGATGCCCCGTGAAAATCAGCGGTACCGCAAACTCTTCTAGTAGCGCCAGCAGTTCCGCCTGATTTTGCAGCATGTAGCGTCGTCCCAGGGGATGCTGGAGCTGATTCGGCAGGTGCTCCACCACGTTGTGATGCACCATTACGAGCACTAAGTCATCCTGAACCGTCGGCAGAATGTCTTTTAACCAGTTGAACTGGATCTCATCTAGCCGTCCCATATCGAGTTGCTGACCGTCGGCTTCGTAAAAGTTGGAATTCAGCCCAATGATCTGTAGTCCCGGTAATGGAGACTGAATGTAATAGGGTTGATTCGGATCGCTGTAGCCGAAATCGGTGTAGTACTGGGGGAACTCGGCTAAGCCAATACTGCGATCGCACTTTTCTCGCTGGGGAATATCATGATTACCGGGAACGACATAGACGGGGAACGGAAGCTGTTTGAGGCGCTGCACCAGCCAAGCATGATTTTCTGGTTCGCCATGCTGGGTCAAGTCTCCTGGCATCAGCAGAAAGTCTAAATCCAACGCACTGAGATGCGCCAAAATCTGCTCCAGCGCGGGAATGCTCACTTCAACTAAATGAAATCGGCTGGGATGATCCCAAATGGTATGCGGCAGAGCGATATGCGGATCGCTAATCACTGCAAATTTGAAATTCCGAACCATGTATTTATCACATTTTTTTAACCATTAGGCTAACCCATGATTCATCACTCCGTCTAATTGTTAACGCGGTCGCAGCCTGCACCATGTAACTTATTTGCAGTGAGATCGCACTAAACCGTCGTCATCTCAAATTGGGGGGTGGCTATACTGAATGTTGCTATCTAAATCGCTAGATGGGGTGTTTAGGTAGACTGTTTCCGTCTAAACAATAGTTATGCGGCTTTTATCCCTATGAAGCCCCTGTTTCAAAATACGTGAATTGAGTAGTAGCGAAGCATATTCATCTCGCCTGCAAGAGTTGAGCTTAAGGCTGCTATGGGAATACTGGACATAGAGGAATGCGTACCAACCGGAAGGATGATTTATGACGAACCAAGACCAAGATGCATCTAGCAAGATTGATCTAAGCGCTTTAAGGCAGTTTAATCTCGTGAATAGTCTTGCTTACCCCTTAGCTCTGTTAGATTTTATGACTACTACCTACGGCATTGCTTCGTATGCCCTTGATCTAACAGGATTTCCAGCTATTGCAATGAGCTTAGTCTTGGCCGGAATTTTCTTATGGGTTGTACTCATATCTAGAGATCAGCTTGCACCAGCAATTGAGGAGAAAATTGCATCTCCATTTAGAGGGTTTTCATCAAAAGTTGAGCAAGGAAAGTGGGTGGAAATCATTGCGAATTCTATTGCGCCTGTTACTATAATCCTGATTGGTACAACATTCGCAATTGTTGATTTTTGGACTTCACTAGCTGGAGTAAGTGCTGTCATTCCCTTCAAAGGGGGCTTAGGTTTAGTCCTAAAGAGTTTCGCAGTGTTCGCACTTGTTTTTTCAACTGTTTACTTAATTTATTTGCAACCTAAGCATAAGCAGGTTAGGCAAAGCTCTGTTTAACCTGGTAAATACTTACTTTTTTGCAGTCAAAATCGTAGCCTAACAATTTGGGTGTAGCGGATTGACCGAAGCCACCTGTGTTGATGCAAAGCCTTTGGCAACCGCTGACCCGAACTGTTAGGCAGACAATCCTTGTTTTTTACCGTTTGATATTGTTCAAAACCATATAAGAATGGAACACTATGAATCAAGGTAGATGGGTAAGAAAGGCCAAAAACAGGTTGAACATTATATTTATTCATGGCATAAATTCTGGCGAGGATTGCTGGAGGAATAAGAATGGGTCTTTCTGGCCCACATTACTTGAGGATGAAAGCGAATTGGTTGACATTGGGATTTATGTATTCTCATATCGCACTGGAATCAATACAGGTTTTTATAGCTTAAGTGATATCGTTGATTCTAGTTCCACCCAAGTTTGTGTTGAGTAGAATTGAGGCAGAGAGTTCAGCAGGCCAAAGCCGATGGCTCAGCAACGACGCAAGCGTGGCACAGCAGGCGATAAAACGATTTGTCTGCCCATTGCAGACGACCTTGACTACGAGGTCTTAGTAGAAGACCGGGAAGCCTTTCGCCAGTATCTCAATGAGCAGATCGCATCCCACCCGGAACTGTTTCCCGACGGGATTGAGGCAGGCTATCGCTTTCACGGATGGGTCGAGTCCTCTCGTCAACAGCTCAAGACCCGGCGGATTTTGCTGCCGAGTACCGGAGAGGCTTATCAACTGCGTCCCGATTTGGTGATGCCGTACATGAGCGAGACGGCGGAGATGGCCGACAAAGCGCTCTATTTAAGAAAGCATGGCCTGTCGTATGAGGGGATTGCCTATGTGCTGGGCCGTTCTGAGATGCACTGGTATCGGCTCTGTCAGTCGTTCGGTCGAGCCTCGATTGTGGGCAGTACCCTCAAAAGGGAAACGGCGCTCCCCCCATCTAGTTGCCGATGAGAAGCATTGTGATTGGCACGGGCAGCGAGTCTATCTGGCAGTGACAGCGGCGCAAGGGTGCGTCCTGGGAGCCAGTCTCAGTGCCAATGCGGGTCAGGATGGATTAACCGCAGCCTATGGGGTATTCCAGCAGGAAGCTGCCCATCATGTTCCCGACTATGCGCCCGAGACGGTGACGACTGATGGTTGGGAGGCCACCCGAGCCGCTTGGGAGGAGCTATTCCCTGGCCTGGTCTGGATTCTGTGCTTCCTGCATGAGGTGATTAAAATTCGCGATGGGTGCCGCTCTAAACCAGTCCTGGGTCAGCAACTAGCCGACAAGCTTTGGCATCTGTATCGGGGCCAGAGCAAACGTCACTTTGCTCAACGGTTGCGTCGGTTGCTGGAGTGGGTGAACACCCACGCGTTGCCCCAGGCCATTGACGCTCGCTTGCGACGCCTCAACGACAAATCTCACGTCTTCCAACGCGCCTTTGACTTCCCTGACGCCTATCGCACCAGCAATCAGGTTGACCGTCCGATGAACTATCTTGACCGCATCTTGTATGCCATGCAAGATTTTCATGGATTCTGGGACTCGGCGGAACAGTCGGTGCGCTCGATGGCCTTACTCTGGAACTTCCATCCCTTTTGTCGCAAGACTCGCAAAGCAATGGGCGGGTGCTTATGCCCCTTTGAGCAACTCAACGGCTTCCGCTATCACGACAACTGGGTTCGCAATTGGCTGATTGCCTCATCGTTGAATGGCAGAAGACCATTGCTCAGGAACGCTGACACAAAATAAGTTGGAACTAGCGTTGATTCTCTTAGAGAATACTTCGTCTTGGATGATTTGATTAGTAGCACAGGAGTTATATTTGTCTGTCATAGTATGGGAGGAATCGTAGCAAGGCGCTTTCTCGTAAACCAACATTCAATGTTATTAGAAAGAGGACTTAATAAGATTGGGTTGTTTTTAGTGGCATCACCTTCTTTGGGGTCAGAATATGCAAATATGTTAGGTCTTGTAGCACGTGCGATGGGACATACTCAAGCTAGCACATTGAGATTTTCTCAGGACAATGTATGGCTAAATGATTTAGACAAAGATTTTATCAATCTCAAAGAAAATAATAGTTTGCGAATTAAAGGAAAAGAACTAATTGAAGATTTGCCACTATATGTAAAAGGATTGATAAAGAGGCAGGTTGTTGAACCTTTCTCTGGTGCAAAGTATTTTGAAAAATCATTTAAGGTTCCTGGTTCAGACCATTGCACAATCGCAGCACCCGCTGATAGAGACGGAGTGCAACATCGACTACTAGTTCAATTCATTAAAGAATTTGCTGAAGAATTCACTGAAGAAGAGTCTGACTCTCTAGAATTTGATAAGATTCTTGAACTTAATGAGAGATCCTATTTACACAAGTCTAATTGGCTCAGCAGTAGAATACTGCCACCTATCTGAATGGAAGCAATGGACGTTTGGACCTCTAGAGCCTATTCCAAGGTGGCCCTATAACTTACCTCAAGACTTTCTCTCATTTCGTCAAAAGGTGTTTAGTACTGATTTCCCTGGTACGCTAACAGAATTAGAGAGAGCAGTGAAAACCCTAAGCATTCTACTTCACAAAGCTGCCAGAGTTTTTCAGAAACATTGCCAAATTAAGGAGGATGGTAATGGCAATCTATATTACGATGGCGTTCAGTTTCATGAGATTCTAGAGTGGAATACGGAATTGAGCGAAGAATTTGATATGTGGGTTGAAGAGTGCCATCAGCTTGTCATCGATGCAACAAAGGCGGCAAATTGGTTTAGAGAAGTTGTTCGAAGGGATATTGATCCGATGTTTTTTGCTGCTGATGGGAAATTTGTTGCAACATATCCTTGGTCAGGAGATATGGGGCTTTCTCACCAGTATCTGTTGCCAGAATATACCCAAGATGAAAAGAATAGCCCTAGTTCCAACTTATTTTGTGTCAGCGTTCCTGAGCAATGGTCTTCTGCCATTCAACGATGAGGCAATCAGCCAATTGCGAACCCAGTTGTCGTGATAGCGGAAGCCGTTGAGTTGCTCAAAGGGGCATAAGCACCCGCCCATTGCTTTGCGAGTCTTGCGACAAAAGGGATGGAAGTTCCAGAGTAAGGCCATCGAGCGCACCGACTGTTCCGCCGAGTCCCAGAATCCATGAAAATCTTGCATGGCATACAAGATGCGGTCAAGATAGTTCATCGGACGGTCAACCTGATTGCTGGTGCGATAGGCGTCAGGGAAGTCAAAGGCGCGTTGGAAGACGTGAGATTTGTCGTTGAGGCGTCGCAAGCGAGCGTCAATGGCCTGGGGCAACGCGTGGGTGTTCACCCACTCCAGCAACCGACGCAACCGTTGAGCAAAGTGACGTTTGCTCTGGCCCCGATACAGATGCCAAAGCTTGTCGGCTAGTTGCTGACCCAGGACTGGTTTAGAGCGGCACCCATCGCGAATTTTAATCACCTCATGCAGGAAGCACAGAATCCAGACCAGGCCAGGGAATAGCTCCTCCCAAGCGGCTCGGGTGGCCTCCCAACCATCAGTCGTCACCGTCTCGGGCGCATAGTCGGGAACATGATGGGCAGCTTCCTGCTGGAATACCCCATAGGCTGCGGTTAATCCATCCTGACCCGCATTGGCACTGAGACTGGCTCCCAGGACGCACCCTTGCGCCGCTGTCACTGCCAGATAGACTCGCTGCCCGTGCCAATCACAATGCTTCTCATCGGCAACTAGATGGGGGGGAGCGCCGTTTCCCTTTTGAGGGTACTGCCCACAATCGAGGCTCGACCGAACGACTGACAGAGCCGATACCAGTGCATCTCAGAACGGCCCAGCACATAGGCAATCCCCTCATACGACAGGCCATGCTTTCTTAAATAGAGCGCTTTGTCGGCCATCTCCGCCGTCTCGCTCATGTACGGCATCACCAAATCGGGACGCAGTTGATAAGCCTCTCCGGTACTCGGCAGCAAAATCCGCCGGGTCTTGAGCTGTTGACGAGAGGACTCGACCCATCCGTGAAAGCGATAGCCTGCCTCAATCCCGTCGGGAAACAGTTCCGGGTGGGATGCGATCTGCTCGTTGAGATACTGGCGAAAGGCTTCCCGGTCTTCTACTAAGACCTCGTAGTCAAGGTCGTCTGCAATGGGCAGACAAATCGTTTTATCGCCTGCTGTGCCACGCTTGCGTCGTTGCTGAGCCATCGGCTTTGGCCTGCTGAACTCTCTGCCTCAATTCTACTCAACACAAACTTGGGTGGAACTAGGAATAGCCTTCCTGATTCTTTACCAGAGATGAATAGTTCTTCAGCTAATATGTAGTTGCCACGGCCTAACAACCCTAATGCACACCGACCGCCGAGAAGTGATCTATTGAGTGTTCAAGGTTGTCTGTGGCGGGTGATGGGTGCCGTTAGTTAGCTTCGCTCAGTCACTGCAATTGTTCTGCAAGCGCGATCGCACCTTTTGCGTAGATTGTGTTGCTAACAAGCAAACGCGCCATCTGCAAGATTTGCGATCGCACTATCGCTACAACATAAAACAATCGCAAAAAATTAAATTAGCCTTAAGAAATTCGGTCACGTTTGTTTACGTGAACTTTTCCAAATCCGTTGATAAAAGCAGGTTATTGTCAGGTTAATCTAATAGCAAGAGCAGCAAATAGTACGTTCCGATACAGCATCGATACGATTAGTATTCAAGATTGTCTCTGTTTCTTTGCGCTTCAAACACCGAATTGATATTAGTTGGTCGGTGAAAATCGATATTTTTGACGCACTAAAAAAGCTGCTTGAACCAACAAAAGGATGATGCAAAGTTCATCCTTGCCGTTACGTATTTGGAGAACGGATTATGAGTGGTAAAGCGTTGTCGGGCTCACGAAATGTGGCGATTGTGGGTCCGTATTCCAGTGGTAAAACCACCCTTCTAGAAAGCCTTTTATCTGTCACTGGGGCTATTTCTCGGAAAGGCCGGATTGCAGACTGCAACACGGTTGGGGATGGTACGCCGGAAGCCCGCGATCGCCAAATGACTGTCGAAATTAATGCCGCCTATACTGAGTATGGCGGCATTCGTTTTACATTTTTAGACTGCCCCGGTTCGGTTGAACTGGTGCAGGAAACCTACAATGCCTTGATTGGGGTTGATGCCGCCATCGTGGTGTGTGAAGCAGCGGCTGATCGAGTTTTATCTCTATCGCCTCTGTTCCAGTTTTTAGACACCTGGGAAATTCCCCACGTGGTAATGATTAATAAGATGGATCGGGCCAAGGCTCCCTTCCGCGAAGTGTTAGAAGCCTTGAAGACCGTATCGAGTCGTCCTCTGGTGCCGCAACAGTACCCAATTCGCCAGGGACAAGACCTGATTGGCTACATTGACCTGATTTCTGAGCAAGCCTATCACTATCACCCCGGTGCCGCTGCCGATCCAGTACCAATGCCGGATTCGCTCAAAGATGAAGAGCATCAGGCGCGCGAGGAAATGCTGGAAACTCTGGCCGACTTTGACGATCATCTGCTGGAAGAACTCCTGGAAGAAATCGATCCGCCTCAAGATGAGATTTTGCAGGATTTGAAGAAAGATTTAGGCGCAGACCTGATTGTGCCCGTGTTTATTGGCATTGCCGAGCAGGACTACGGTACGCGTCCACTGCTGGATGCTCTGCTCAAAGAAGCCCCCGATGACATTGAAACGGCTGAGCATCGCGGCTTGAAATCTGCTGAAGCGGGTTTAGCTCAAGTGCTTAAAACCTACTACACGCCCCAAGGTGGCAAGCTGTCGCTAGTGCGGGTTTGGCAGGGCACCCTGACTGAAAATGGTGCCGTCAATGGTGAGCGCCCTGGCGGACTCTATCGGCTGATGGGTCAGCAGCTAGAAAGTATTCAATCTGCCGAAGCGGGTGACATTGTTGCGATCGCACGGCTGGATACGATCAAGACGGGTGATACGCTCACAACTGAAGGCGATGCCCCCACCAAACTATTGGCGAAGGCTGAATCGCTCGATCCGGTTTATGCACTTGCGATCGCACCTGAGAAACGCAGTGATGAAGTTAAACTCAGTGCAGCTCTGACCAAAATGGTTGAGGAAGATCCCTCCCTGATGTGGGAGCAGCACGGTGACACCCACGAAGTGATTCTCTGGGGCCAGGGCGAAATTCACCTCAAGATCGCGATGGATCGGCTGCGGCGCAAGTACAATCTGCCGATGTCTACCCACATTCCCCAGGTGCCGTTCAAGGAAACAATCCGCAAAGCGCGGGAGCACATTCACGGTCGCTATAAGCATCAAACGGGCGGTCACGGCCAGTTTGGCGATGTGTATCTGGATATTGCACCTCAGCCACGGGGCAGCGGTTTCAGCTTTTCGGAAAAGATTGTGGGTGGCGTAGTGCCCAAGCAGTACATTCCTGGCGTTGAAACGGGTGTGCGGGAGTATCTCGTACACGGGCCACTGGGCTTCCCAGTTGTGGATGTATCTGTGACGCTGACGGATGGTTCCTACCACTCGGTGGACAGTTCTGAGCAAGCCTTCAAGCAGGCGGCTCGACTGGCCATGCAAGAAGGAATGGCAGCCTGCGAACCAGCCTTACTTGAACCGATTGCATTGGTAACAATTTCTGTGCCAACTGACTACACATCCAACGTGCTGCAGTTGATCAGCGGTCGTCGCGGCCAAATCCTTGGCTACACCGCCAAACCAGGCTGGCAAAACTGGGATGATGTCACGGCCTACCTGCCGCAGGTGGAAATGCAGGATCTGATTGTGGAACTGCGATCGCTAACGATGGGCATTGGCACCTATCGCTGGCAGTTCGACCATCTGCAAGAGGTTCCCGACAAGATTCAAGAACGTATTCTAGCCAATTACGCGACAGCCGAATAAGGCTGCAACGGTGAAACGGGTATTCATCATGACAAGAGTTGCGCTCAGCGTGACTCTTGTCATTTTTGAGCGATTGCCCATCAATCGTGATCCAGCAATCAAGATAGCGGTAGCCTTGTTGAGCAGAACATTTTTGTAGCACGGCGGAGCCGCGTCCTTGTTTAGCGCCACACTGGGCATAGATCCCCCTAAATCCCCCTTAAAAAGGGGGAACTTTGAATCAATCTGTGAATAGCCCCCTTTTTAAGGGGGCGGCGACAGCGGGGGATCGCACAGCTACGCTAAACAGATACGGAGTCACACTACAAAAATGTTCGTATCCCAACCGAACTGATTACAGCTATACAATTAGCAACAACGGAACTCGAATGTGTAAAACGAGTCGATTAGATTAGGACTGATTTTTAAACGCTGGAGTTTGTTGTATACCTATTAAACTCCTACCCAAATAGTCGTTCTCTATGGCTCTTCGTATTTCTCTACAATTAATTTTGAGTTCTTCTCGGTTATCCAGACGGCTGGTTTCAACGTTGCTGCTCAGCAGCTTTTTGGGGTTGGGCATCAGCCAAAGGCCAGGAATGGCAGACGTGCGATCGCACTTCGCTCCCGCAGCAACGGATCACGCAACCGTGCAAGGCCAATCTATCGCTCAGGGGCGCGAGTTTTCCAGATCGCGGCACACTCGTCCGCATATGATCCGTCTGCCCAATCAAGTTAAGTGGGAGGTCTATCGATCTGTGTTTCGTGAAGCTGGTACGTCCCGTTTACGCATTACAGACTTTAGCCCTGAACAATGGCCAGATACCTGTATGGGGCTTCCTGAACCCGTTGAAAGCTGTGCTTCAGCTCAAACGGATGGTTGGCGAGTCACAGTCACCAGCGGGCAAAGAGATTGGATTGTTCGCACCAATGCGGATGCAACCGAAATTCGTTTGGAACCTCAAGTTCAAGCGCAGGAAGCACCCGTTGAGATTCGCGATCGCACGCCTCTAGGCGAGCAACCCAGCACCACTGATTGGACAGTAACGGTGGAGCAACCTCAAGCCCCTTCAATTCCTAATCCCCCCAGAAACGAATCCTATTGCTATTCCCCGACGTTAAGCATCATGCCCCTTGGTGACTCCATCACGCACGGATCGGCCATTGAAGGAGGATATCGGATTGGTCTTTGGAACCGATTTTTAGAGACCAATCGACAAATCAATTTTGTAGGTTCTGAAGCTAATGGCCCCTTAACCATTGATCGTGATCATGAGGGGCATCCGGGTAAAGCTATTCAATACCTTCAGGAAGAAATCACGGGTTGGTTAAACGTTAATCAGCCCCAAGTTATTTTGTTAATGATTGGCACTAATAATATCCTTTATCCCAATGCCCATGATTTTCCAGGGGCATCTCAACAGTTAAGCGAACTAATTCAAAGTATCACCTTAAACTTGCCAGAAACAGAATTATTAGTAGCATCCGTCCCTAGACTGAGCGATCCAATTGCTAACGATCGCGCTAGGTTGTTTAATTCACAAATCCCCGATATTGTTGACGCTTACACACGTGCGGGAAGACGAGTCCACTACGTAGATATCTACAGTGCATTAACTCCACTCGATTTAGCCGATGGTGTTCATCCTAATGCAACAGGTTATGACAAAATTGCTAATACCTGGTACGCAGCTATTTCAGAACTGATTGAGCAACGGTGCCAACCATTTGAACAACAGTAGTTTAATACCGAGTCAGCGCATAAGTTTAAATACCTCATTTCGAGTTCTTTCTCTTTTCAAATCGACCTAAAACAATCAGGCCAATAGCTATACCAATCATAGGAATAGGTGCCAACACAAACAATAGCCAGCTATTGTTCAATGGGAAGATTACGGCTGTCTTTGAAATAAGCTGACTGACGACCGGCTGTACCCCCTGGGGATAGGTTACGTCAGCTTCTGACTTTAACAGTTGTAATTTGATCAATACTTCATCAGTCATCACCAACGACACGTTTTGAGCGTGGGGACTAGCCGAGCATATTCCGGCAGACTGCAAATTCAACAGCATCTCATTGGTCGCTGTGACTGCACCCGTTGTTTTGTAGAGAGTTTCCCCTTCCCATACCCAGGCCGTTTGTTCGGCTTCCCATACTGCCTCCAGTTGAGCACAGTTAGGCCGAAAGGCGATATCAGGACGAGAGGCAATGGGTAGCGATTGCTCCGTCGGCACGTTGTACTCCTGCCGAGCCATATTTTGGTAGGCCTCAATTTGGTCTTGGATTTGTTGAATTTGTGGATCTATAGATTCCATAGAGTAATGCGTCTTTAGAGAGCTATTACAGGTGCGATCGCATATTTCCTATCTATTACTCAATCAAGGTGTGAAACAGGCTAAAGAAAATAATAAAATTTATCAGCAGGAATCTTGGCTAAGATGACAGCTATATTAATATTTATCAAGTTAAAACTTATGTAATCATTTATATTCTGTCTATTATTGCTCTCGCAATGACGCAGTCAATCTATTTCAACTAGTGGTCAGTCAATAAAAGGATGACGGGTAAAAGAGTAAGATGAAGTCAGTGCAATCAAGGTGCTGACATGGTCAAAAAGTACATCGTAAGCTTAAGCGAAGCAGAACGACAAGAACTCGAACAAATGGTTAAAACGGGCAAACGAGCGGCTTATACGATCAATCATGCCCGGATTCTCCTGAAAGCAGATTGCAATCAACCAAGTGGGAGTTGGCGTGACCAGGAGATTAAAGATGCCTTTGGCATGAGTATCAGAACGATTGAGCGGGTGCGTCAGCAATTTGTCGAGGAAGGACTGGAAGCGGCGCTGAAGTGCCGTCCCGGTGGCGGTCGAAAACGGAAATTAAATGGCGAGGTTGAGGCGCATTTGATTGCATTGCGCTGTAGCGAGGTTCCGAAGGGAAAGGGGCGATGGACATTGCGGTTGCTAGCAGATCAGATGGTCGAGTTGAACTATGTTGAGCAACTGAGCCATGAGAGTGTGCGACAAGTGCTGAAAAAAACGAACTGCAACCCTGGCGACAAGAGTGCTGGGTAATTCCGCCTGAACAATCAGCCGAGTTTGTCTGGCGCATGGAATGCGTGTTGGAGGTGTATCAAACAGCTTACAATCCCAAGATTCCTGTGATTTGCATTGATGAGGCAACCAAACAATTAGTCAAAGAAACCCTGGTTCCCATTCCTGCTGAACGGGGACACCCCAAACGCTTCAATTATGAATATGAACGCAATGGTACAGCGAATCTGTTTATGATTTGTGAGCCAATGGTGGGATGGCGGCGGGTGGAAGTGACGCAGCACCGCACGGCACTCGATTATGCTCACTTGCTCAAAACGTTGGTTGATTCAGATTATGTTCAGGCAGAGAAACTGATTGTGATTCAAGATAATCTCAATACCCATTCGCCCGCATCGCTCTACAAAGCGTTTGAGCCACAAGAAGCACAGCGAATCTTGAGTCGGTTGGACTTTTGTCATACGCCCAAGCATGGAAGTTGGTTGAATATGGCAGAAATCGAATTGAGTATTCTCAGTCGTCAATGTTTAGATCGTCGTATTCCTGATTTGGAGACGCTCAAATCCGAGGTTGATGCCTGGCAGGACAATCGTAATCACGAAGAAACCTGGATTGATTGGCGGTTTACAACAGCCGATGCCAGGGTTAAATTACATAGACTTTACCCGTCAATTATTAATTGACTGAACACTAGGGCTAACTGATAATCATGAAGTATCGTGCTGAAATTGATGGTCTAAGAGCGCTAGCCGTAATTTCCGTCATTCTGTTTCATGCGGGTTATAAATATTTCAGCGGTGGGTTTGTTGGTGTTGACGTTTTCTTTGTCATCAGCGGTTACCTGATCACAACTATTGTGGTGTCTGAGATTGAGCAGGATACTTTTTCGTTAATCAATTTTTACGAGCGGCGAGCTAGACGTATTCTGCCTGCACTGTTTCTAGTTGTCTTTGTTTCCTTAATATTTTCTTGGTTTTGGCTACGTCCTCCAGATATGAAGGATTTTTCCCAAAGCTTGATAGCCATTCCCTACTTTTTGTCCAACATTCTTTTTTGGCTTGAATCAGGATACTGGGGCACGGCCAACGAACTGAAGCCCTTGCTGCACACTTGGACCTTAGCAATTGAAGCACAATACTATCTTATCTTTCCTTTATATTTGATGTTAATTTGGCGTTTTCATAAGCGCCAGTTGTTTAATTCCCTATTGTTCATTACCGCAATTAGTTTTGTCCTTTCGCAATGGGGAGCCTACAATCTACCTTCAGCCAACTTTTTCTTGCTTCCTACTCGATGGTGGGAATTAGCTCTGGGAGCCAGTCTTGCCTTATTTGTATTACAGAAACAGGCTGTTTACTCACACTTATGTAAGAAGAACATTGTCAATGAAGCGCTCGGTTGGATTGGTCTAACAGCCATTATCTATTCAGTTATTGTTTTTGATGAAACTGTCCCTTTTCCCAGCTTTTTCGCTTTAATTCCGACAGTTGGTACAGGTTTAATCATCCTTTTTACAACATCTCAAACTCAGGTAGGTCAGTTACTAAGCACAAAGTATCTAGTTGGGATTGGCCTAATTAGCTATAGTGCATACCTCTGGCACCAGCCGCTTTTTGTGTTTGCTCGCCACAGAAGCCTCACTGAACCGAGCCAGTTCCTCATCATCATGCTGATCATCCTGGTGTTTCCGTTGGCTTATCTGAGTTGGAAGTATATTGAGAAACCCTTTAGATCAACCAGTCGAATCAGTAAGAAAGCCATATTTCTATTTTGGCTAGTTGGTTCAGTAATCTTTGTAGAAGTAGGAATAGCTGGCTATATAACGGATGGTTTTGTTAGCCGGGTTCCAGAAGAAGCACAGCCCATAGAACGCTTAATAGGACAGATAAATCTAAATCCAACTCAACAGCTAAATTCGCTCGCGCAGTTGGTAGCATTGGACGCTATCGAACAGACAAAACTGGCTTATTTGGGTCAAACTGCCGATCGTCCAAACCCAAATCATTATTCACAACTCAATACTGTTCCAGAACCAAATCAAGATCCTTCAGAAAGTTATAACTATGACTTCAGTATGAAGTGTGATGGCCCTCTTACCTGGTCTGCCGATTGTAGAACCAGTGACGAGCCAGAAATACTAATCTGGGGCGATTCCTTTGCAATGCACTTAGTGCCAGGGATTATGGCATCAAATCCAAACGCCCAGATTATTCAGATGACAATGAGCGTTTGTGGCCCCTTTTTTGATATTGCTCCTGTTTCTGAACCAGATTATCCACCTCGTTGGTCAAAGGAATGCTTAGTCTTTACAGAAGAAGTTAGGCAGTGGCTGAAGAACAATCAGACAGTTAAATATGCTGTACTTTCGTCGCCCTTTTTCCAATATTTGAAGGAAGACAAAATTCTAGTCCTACATAATGGTGTACATGTGACAGTCAATGCAGATTTCGTATTAGAGGAATTCGAAAAGACGCTCACTGAGTTAAAGTCAATGGGCATTATACCCGTTATTTTTTCACCACCCCCTGCTAACGGTATTGACTTAGGCCGATGCTTAGCTAGTGCGGATTGGCAAGGTATAGAGTTAGCCAAATGCGACTTTAAACAAGATGAGATGTCTCAGATCCGGAGCATGGTCTATCAGTTTCTCGACAATATTAGTCATAAAAACTATCGGGTCGTCCGTCTTGATCAGTTAATGTGCGATGGAGCTACTTGTAAAACGCATATTGGCTCGATTGGGTTGTACAGAGATGACGGGCACTTATCAAGTGAAGGTTCGGCTGTACTAGGGAAAAAATATAATTTTTACGAGATAATTACTAATCATTCAGCTGAACTCGCAGCTAACAGCTCGAATTGACTCGATCAGGTCTGTGCAGAGGATAAACAACCATGCCCACCATTACCGCCCAAGGCAAAACCATCACCTGCGATCGCAATGCCAATCTGCGACAGGAACTACTTAAAGCAGGGATTGACCTGTACAACGGTCAGGCGAAGCTGATTAACTGCCACGGCATCGGTAGCTGTGGTACCTGTGCCGTCGAGATTGAGGGCGAGGTGTCGGAACCCAACTGGCGCGATCTCACTCGTCGCTCATTGCCGCCCCACACCTCAGAGCGCAACTTACGTCTTGCCTGCCAAACCCAAGTCTTAGGCGATATCACCGTCAAGAAGTACGACGGATTTTGGGGACAAGGTAACAACTCAGTTTGGTAGCCGCTTGATTCCGCTAGGATAAACGAGACGATGCAATGAGCCGATTCAATATGGTTGGCATCTTGAATTGAATGATTGAATTGAATGATTGAAAATCTGTCCGGCAATATCCGTACAATACAATCTCCATCATCCTGCTGCCCTGTTGAGTCCTAGCAATCCTAGCAACTATGTCCAGTGACGTTTTTAATCGGGTTATCGCTCTGATTTTGCTGATCGTTGCGATCGCACTAGCTTGGCGCGCGGTGAATGGCGAAAATTTGTCCTTTGGCTTGCCATTTTGGAATAGCGAGGCAAGCGGGGATTCTGTCGAAACGGTGTTGCGGGATGCTGGGCGAGGCTTGGAGCGGCTTGCACCGAGCCAGCCACCTCGGCCCACACCAACATTTACGCCGGAACCACCTCCCATTCCAGCAGGTTGGTAGGGCTGGTTAATGCTGATGGTTTGGCTGATTGATTTAATTGATTTAAATGGGGCACTGCCAAATGGTACGGCTCATATAGTGGAAAAGTGAATGAGGGCATGAGCGATCACAGCAACATTAATCACTCGAATAATCATCCCGACATCTTAGTCATTGGCGGTGGCATCATCGGACTGGCGATCGCGCTGGAACTACGGCAGCGGGGCGCTGACGTGACCGTTCTGAACCGCGATTGGCAACAGGCAGCGGGGCACGCCGCCGCCGGTATGTTAGCCCCTCAGGCCGAGCAGCTCACCTATCCGGCCATGCAGCAATTGTGTCTGCAAAGTCGCGATCGCTATGGGGAATGGATTCAAAAGCTGGAGACGCTGACGGGGGTAGATACTGGCTATTGGCCTTGTGGGATACTAGCTCCTCACTATGATGACGTTTCTGCCGCGCAGATTGCTCAACGGCAGCAGGCTGAACCTATGGCCCACTGGCTAGATGCGATCGCACTACAGCATCATCAGCCCGGATTGAGTCCAGAGGTGACAGGAGCTTGGTGGTTCCCAGACGATGCCCAAGTGGATAATCGAGCGCTGATGCAGGCCCTGAGAACTGCCGTACAAGAAGCAGGCGTTGATTTCCGAGAAGGCATTCAGGTAGACGCGATCCAGCAGCGACAGGGGCATGTCGTCGGCGTTCGCACCTCAGTGGGCGAATTTCAGGCCGATCACTATATTCTGGCAACGGGCGCATGGTCATCGTCACTGTTGCCGGTCCCTGTAACCCCCGTGAAGGGCCAAATGCTGCTGCTGCGGCAGCCCAACTACGCTCATACTCTTCCCCAACTGCGACAGATTCTGTTTGGCCAAGAGATTTACATTGTGCCGCGTCAAGATGGCCGCATTGTCCTCGGTGCAACGGTAGAATTAGCAGGGTTTACTCCCGGCAACACACCCGAAGGCGTCAACCAGTTGCTGGCAGCAGCCATGCGTCTCTATCCGCATCTGAGCCATCAACCCATTCAAGACATGTGGTGGGGCTTCCGTCCATCTACACCGGATGAGTTGCCTATTCTTGGCTCTAGCCGCTGTGACAATCTCAGCGTGGCTGTGGGCCATCATCGTAATGGCATTTTGCTGGCTCCCATCACGGCAGCTCTCTTGACCAATCACATTTTGGGAACGCTGGACAATGCGGCGCAAACGCTGCTGAACGCATTTAGCTGGCAGCGTTTCTATTCCACTCTAGCGACCTCGCAATCTCGATCTCAATTAGTATCGCCATCGAATCGGCAACAGTTGGCTGTGGCTCCACCATTGAACCCGGAGACGCCTCAACAGACGAATTCTTCTACTGACGCTCAAACTTATACTGCTATGCAAACGCTTCATCCTGCTACGACTCAAGCTACAGAGCTAACCAATGCTTCGACATTAAACGCCCTCGATCAGCCGTTAGTGATCGCCAATCGCACATTCCGATCGCGATTGATGACGGGTACGGGTAAATACCGTTCACTGGCCGAAATGCAGCAGAGTATTGCGGCCAGCGGTTGTGAAATTGTCACCGTAGCTGTACGGCGGGTACAGACTAACGCGCCCGGTCATGAAGGTTTAGCCGAAGCGATCGACTGGAGTAAAATCTGGATGCTGCCCAATACGGCAGGGTGTAAAACCGCTGAAGAAGCGATTCGCGTCGCGCGTTTGGGTCGAGAAATGGCCAAACTGCTGGGCCAAGAGGACAACAACTTTATTAAGCTAGAAGTCATTCCCGATGCTAAATACCTGTTGCCAGATCCCATCGGGACGCTACAGGCGGCGGAACAGTTGGTGAAAGAAGGTTTTGCGGTACTGCCCTATGTCAACGCCGATCCCTTACTCGCTAAGCGCTTAGAGGAAGCGGGCTGTGCAACGGTGATGCCGCTGGGTTCGCCCATTGGTTCCGGCCAGGGAATTCGCAACGCCGCCAATATCCAAATCATCATCGAGAACGCGCAAATTCCCATCGTCGTTGATGCCGGAATTGGAACTCCGAGCGAAGCTGCCCAAGCGATGGAACTGGGAGCCGATGCACTACTGATTAATACTGCGATCGCACAAGCTAAAAATCCGCCAGCGATGGCACGGGCAATGGGCATGGCAACCGAAGCTGGACGGCTCGCTTATTTAGCAGGCCGGATTCCGGTTAAAGGCTACGCAAGCGCCAGCTCACCCTTAACCGGCACCATTACAGACACCGTTACAGAATAGGTCAGAATAGGTTTACTCGTACTTAAAGCTCAAAAGGCCATCTTTACCGCATCGATGTGGCAAGATGGCCTTTTGAGCAATTTGGAATTTATAGCTGTAGTCAACTCTGTTAAGACACAGATTTTTCTGTGGCGCGCCACAGAAACGTCTAAAACAATATCTATGGCTCCAAATACTATGGATAATATGCGACGCGCGCATCCAGTCCCTGCCCACGTAGGTAGTTGGCAAACCCTTCTGCAAAAGAGCGCTCACGGTAAGAATTAGCCTGAATAAATGCTCCCCGCGAGGAGTCTGTCCGAATAAAGGCGCTGGGAGCGAAGGTTTGAACTTCGCGCAGGAGTCTCAGTTCTCCACCTGGAACCACGACTGCATAGGGCAGTGTGGCAACATCAATTGGTGGAATCGTTGGAACCGTCGGAAAAGGATCAAACGGGTCAACTGGGATGCCACCGCCACCGCCACCAGCCGTTGCAATCCCTAAATTCAACAGTGTCTCAGGGCCAGCAATACCATCAACAAACACTAAATTGTTGCGCGACTGATAGTTATAAACCGCCTGTTCGGTAAATGCATCATAGAATCCAGTCGGTCGTAAGCCCAAGGCCACCTGAATTTGGGAAACCACTGCGCCGACATCACCAAATCGATAGCAGACGTAACGAGAACAAACACTTTGCGCAGAGGCTTCTGGCGCAACGCCCAGAATCATTAAGCTGGCTGCAACTGCAGCTAGCTTCGCTGCACTCGTTCGAACAACTGATGACATTTTCATAGTAACTACCTCACCCGACCCTTTAAGCTGTCTAATAACACTGCAAATAACTGGATTAAATTTGGCGAATATTGAGTAAAGATAGCTTGCTGACGAAGGCTAAGATTGTGTGGCAGGTTTCAAACTGCGATGCCTGCAGAGTTCCTGTCTCAAAATTTAAGACTTCACGTTCTCAAGCTGTAATTAAACTAAACTCCAAGCGGGTTGAATTAAATCCTGCTCAGGCGTTAATTCTTGCTGGAGAGAGAGCCAATCCGGTTTTTATTTATTAGAAACACAGGCCGTAGAATGATTTACGTATATAGATTGAGATTTATTCGAGGTTTAACCCTCTTCTATAGGATATTACTGGTTGTTAAAGTTGCAAAATCAAATTGCTCAATTTGTCCTCCAACGTCAGAGATTGATACGAAATTCAACGCTTTTGCATGAAACTTCAATCTGAGACTCTGGGATAATTAAGGACTCTAATTCTCACAGCTACATAAGCTAGATTGAATCACAACTTTAGAAAGTGCGATCGCACTTCCAGCTCCTCCAGACATGCTGATTGGAGATCTCCCACAAATGCTTTTGACTAAGCCTGAAAATTGAGCACAACGACTGTAATGTTGTCTCGGCCACCCTTCTCCTTGGCCAGATCAATGAGAGACTGCACAGCCTTATTGCAGGAGCGGATAGACTTTAATTGATAGGCAATCAGGGAATCCGGCAGTTCTTCCGTCAGCCCGTCGCTGCACAGCAACAAGCGATCGCCTGATTGCACCTCTATCGGCTGAATCGCGATCTGGTTGCGGTATAAATCTTCTCGTCCCAAGCATTTAGACAGCACGTGACGCCAGGGGTGATAGCGCACCTGATCGGCACTGAGTTCTCCCTCCCGCAGGGCACGGGCAACCCACGTATGGTCTTCTGTAATCTGATCGAGTTTGGCCCCCCGTAAACGATAAAGACGGGAGTCCCCAACGTGAGCGCACCACGGCTGTTCATCCTGATCGCGGAGCAGGATAACAACAACCGTTGTGCCCATGTCTGAGCGTTCTGGATGGGTGCGTTGGTCTTGAATAATGGCTTGATTAGCCTTGGAAATTGCTTCTTCAAGCAGCTGCGCAGACGGTTTGTCGCTTGCCCAGTTGGCTAATACGTAATCTCGAATTGTTTCTGTGGCAATCCGGCTGGCTTCTTGTCCGCCTGCATGACCGCCCATGCCGTCAGCCACAATAAATAGACGACCATCCGGATCGACATAGTAGTCATCCTGATTTGTTGGTCGCAGTAGACCGGGATCGCTTGAACCGGCAAATAACGGCTTCATTCCATGATGCGGGCTAACCACAGGGCAATACGAATAACCAATACTTTAAAACAGGTTTAAGGCAGGGGCATCAAAACATTTTCTCATCACGGTCGATTTTGAGTAAGAGGCGAATCAGTGAGATGGCCATAAACGCTGCGATCGCAGCTGAGGCAATGGCCAACCAGATGAACTCGTTAATCAACAGCAGTGCCGCCGTTAGCGTAAAGCTGCCTAAAACAATACTGTAGTTGGTTGCCAGATTAATATTGGCCACCCGCCGCAGAATGCGATCGGACTCAATTGAGCGAGTTCGGACGCGAATATCGCCTCGTTCTAATTTCTCAATCGTATCCTCAATTCGGCGCGGTAATCCCAATGCCGTCGAACTAACTTGAGCCGCCTGCCGCCCTAACTCATCAAATAGCCCTCTCGTATCGGATGGTGTGCCGTTGTTCATAAGCTTCATTGCAAACGGCTTGGCCGCCTCCATAAAGTTAAAATCTGGATCTAGACCTTTACCAACCCCCTCTAGCGTCGAAAAGGCCCGCATAACGAAGGTAAAAGTAGCCGGAAAGCGGAACGGTTGTCCGTAGGCGACTTCATATAAGTCATCGCTAATGGCCATCACCGACTGCTCTTCAAATGGCTTGTCCATAAAGTTGTCGAGCATGTACTGGATGGAACGCCGCACCGGCCCCATATCGCCCACCGGAGTCAAAGCCCCTAGCTCAATCAGCGAGTTCATCACCTGCTCGCCATCGCGCTGGGCGATGCCGAAAAAGGTGCGCATCAGCTTCTCACGCGTGACAGGCTGCACCTGACCCATCATGCCGAAGTCATAGAAGATCAGAGAGCCGTCTATACTCACGGCAATATTACCGGGATGCGGGTCAGCGTGAAAAAAGCCATCGTTGAGCAACTGGTGCAGATAGGCTTTTGCGCCCAAATTGGCTAGTCGCTTCCGATCTAGTCCAGCGGCCTCCAGCGCTTCATAGTGGCTGATTTTAATACCAGGCATGTACTCCAGCGTCAAAACTCGCGGCGACGCATAGCGCCAGTAGACTCTGGGCACTTTCACCCAGTCTTCTTGCCGAAAGTTGCGCCGAAAGGTGTCGGCATTGCGGCCTTCGTTGAGATAATCTATCTCCTGCCAGAGAATTTTACAACACTCCCCATAAATCCCAATCCAGTCTCGCCCTGGCCCCCACTTGGGATGGCGCTGGAAGTAGTGAGCAATTCCCTTGAGAATCGACAGGTCAATTTCAAACAGGTTCTTCAGGCCCAAACGCTGAACTTTGACCACCACCTCTTCGCCCGATCGCAACTGAGCGCGGTGCACCTGTCCTAAGCTGGCGGCGGCCATTGGAATCGGGTCAAAGCTGCTGTATAGCTCCGGAATGGTCTTGCCGAAATCTTCGCGAATAATCTGCTCGACCTGCTCGTAGCTGAAGGCAGGTACCCGATCTTGCAGCTTAGACAGCTCTTCAACGTACTCAATCGGGAACAAATCAGCCCGAGTTGAGAAAAGCTGGCCTAACTTTATAAACGTCGGCCCCAGATCTAGGAACTCTTCCCGAATCCAAATCGCCTGCTTGCGGCGTCTGAGCGCCTTTTTCTCGTCTGTAACGCCACCCCGATAGCTCCAGTCCTTGCCATAGAGCCATTGAGACGAGAGAAACCGCAGCACAAACGACCAAATTTCGATAAAGCGGCGGCGGCGAGAGTAACGTCCTCGGCTCCAGCGGTAGTCGTTGGCAGTATAGGTCTTGGCAGGTAATGTTGATGAATCGAACGAATCGTTTGCAGCATCGACCGTTAAATTCAAACCTGAATGGGCAGCCTGCTCAAATCCCTGTTGGATTTGAGACGACTTCGGCCCAAAGTCTACGGTTGGATCCTGAGGTGCGATCGCAGCATGAGCATCAGGGTAATGCTCTGGCATCACCTCTGATTCTTTTAGGGAGTTGGGAATCCGATTATCGGGGACAGCAGACACTCGTACTCCGGGCTTAATTACAGCTTAATGACAACAGCGGCATCAACAATTTATCTCAGTTGATCTGGAGCGAGTCTGGTTGATCCGGTTGACTCATCCAGATCCGCTAGCCCAATCCGCTAGCTAGATTGGCTGCGATACTGTTGCAGTGCAGATCGCAACTGTGCAATTTCAGCCCGCAGTTCATCAATAGTAGCTTGTAGGTCAGTTGAGCCGACGTTCGGCATCCCGACTGAGTTACCGCTAGGGGCGTAATCACCCGTCGTGGCTTCCGCTTCTGCTGCATTAGCCTTGTTCTGAACGCGCTCAACGAACTGGCGAAGTCGCTCTCGTTGTTCAGCATCAAATCGGCCTAAGTCGCTCAGAGAGTGCGTAACAGCAACTTCCACCTCTTCGCTAACCGCTTCCGCAAAGGCGCGACCGAGGAAAAAGGCATGGACTAGAGGATTGCTCATGAGGGTTGTAAATATTCGTTAACTTACGTCTCAGCCCAAATTATAGCGTGATGATCTCTGCAAAACGCCCTCTTTGGGTTCTAGATTTGCCCAGACAATCAAGATATGAGCAAATCAAGCCTCTCATTTAGGTGGAGTCCCGCAACCTCCCAAAATGAGAGACTCGACGATGCAACGTGCTGACTTTTATAAAACCGGCGACTTGCGGGGCGCACCCGTTGGATTTTCAGAGGTGTTGCCGTCCGATGAGCCAGGGCTCGGATCGACTGATTGCGGTGCGGCCTGGGGGGCTGGAATAGTCGGCACCACAACTTTGCCATCATCGGGTTTATCGACAGGCTTAGCGGTTTCACTAGGAAATGACTCTGCCGGAGGGGCAACGGGGGCAGCAGGAGCGGGTACTAAATCATCGACGGGGGCCAAATCATCCAGTGGGTTCGCCGCTTCCGGTTCTGGGCGGCTCGGTTCGATTCGGCTCGGCTTACTCGAATCGAAATCGTCTGAGTCTGAATCAATGAAGGGTTCACTGCCTCCAAAGTTGGAATCAGACGGAGGAGCCGCTTTAACGGGTTCCGCTGCGGGTGCATCCTCAATAATCGGCGGCGGATCGGCCCGTCCTTCGGCGGGTTGATCAACCCACTCACTGGGCTGGTTGCGATCGCGGTTTCGCTGTCGAGCGCGATCGGCATCCTCAAAGAAAACTTCGTCGGGATTATCCGACCCCGGCCAATTCTCAGATTCCGGAAAAGACTGCTCACTGCCCAAGCCCAACTGACTATTTTGGCCTGACTCAGGTGCCTGAAACCGCAGCGCTAAGCCCACACCGCTGCCGGAAACCAAAGCCGCGATCGCGGTTAAGCCCAGCGCCACTGGCCAACGCTTAGCCTTGGAGCGCTTCGGTTTCGATGTTCCCTGCTCTTGCTGAGGATCAACGCGATAAGCATCGGCAGAATTCGCCCTGGTTGGCGGCATCACCGTCGGTTCTGCCATTGCGACTCGGCCACTGTGACCATTTTGATACCCGTTTTGACTATGTTGGGCAGCAGGCGCAACCGCCACCGTGGCGGCAGTGGTGTTCTGAGTCGCTGTATGCGGTAAGCTGACAGGTTTCTTGGCGGGTTTACCGTGGGGTAAAAGCTGGAGCCATTCTGCGATCGCAACCGGACGCTGAGTCGCCATCAGCCCCATACCGGAGAAAACAGCCTGCTCAGTTTGCAGCGTTAGCTCCGGTCGAAACTTGCGCAGCGGCGGCAGTTCGATCTGCTCTCGTAAAGAAGCGGGCGTAGGCACGTGACCACTAATCGTGTAGTAGAGCGTTGCGGCTAGACCATAAAGATCGGTAGCGGGAGTGCAGGTAACGGGCGCATGATACTGCTCAACGGCAGCATAGCCAGAGGCCAACCGCTCAGGATGCGTGGCCCCCAAATTGGCAAATGTATCTCCCAATAAGCCAATATCGGTGAGCACCACGGCTTCCGTACTCGCCAGCCGCCGAATATTCTGTGGCTGAACGCTGCCATGCACAATGCCGCAGCGATGCAGTTCCGCCAGCGCCTTACCAATTTGCGTAATGTAGCGAATGGCCACGCCTTCATGCAGAGGGCCAGTGGTCTGCACCAAGTCGGTCAAAGTCAACCCCGGACTGTCATCCATTACCCAGGCCGCAATCGGCATCTGAGGATGGTCTAAGGTAAATGTGTCCAGCACCCGTACCAGGTGGGAATGATTGCACTGAGCCAGGCGACGAATCTGCTCCATGCTTTGGTGCTGGAGCGTCATGAAGTCATTGCGATCGCGCAGTTCTGGATGCAGCATTTTGACCATCACGTTCTGCTGGGTGGCAGTGTGAATGGCGCGATAACCAATCGTGAAGCCGCTGATGATGGGCGGTGATTGGATCTGATATTTGCCCTGGAGAGTAGTCCCGACCTCTAGCATGTGACTTACTGGTAGTTCACTCACGATAGGTATTTATGCGTCATATCGCATGATAGCGATCAACAGACACAAATCTGAGGAGAGTTATACCAGTTTCTTTTGGGAGATGCTAGTTATTTTTCGGTTTGTCAGCAGATGCGGAAATCCGCAAGTGATACTAAGGCGATGTAGCCATCAAACGCAGATTGGGAATTTCTTGAAAATCTTTAATATTATGGGTCACGAGTGGCAGATCGTAGCGTAGAGCCGTTGCTGCAATCCAAGCATCTTGCGGTGCAATTGCTCGTCCTATGCGTTGACGATCAGCGCGAACTTGTGCCCATTGACGACAGAGAGCTTGATCAACTGGAATAACAACACAATTCGCCAAATACCGCTCTAACTGCATAATACGGCGCTCTCCCCAATTACGGAGAATTGCCCACTGAAACAATTCAGCAACAGACATAAAGGAAAGTGCTAACTCCTGTCCATTCAAAATAGAGCGATAAGGGTCAAGATACGCGCTCCCTTTGAAGATAAAAGAAGCAATGTCCGTATCAATTAGTAAAAGACTCATGGATGTTCATCAAACGATTTCTTGACGTTGTTGTTTTAGAAAGTTCAAAAAATCATCAACTGAGTCTTCCTCAGGCCAAAAGTCAGCCACAAGATCATCAATGTTATGAACCGTTGTAGGAGATTGAGTGCTGATCAATTGCTCAAGTGTGTTCCCTTGCCCAAACTGAGTACTCATAGCCTGCAAAGTTGAAAGATCACCTGGGCCTTCTCCAGCGCCGATTGCAGATTGGGCAACCTCAAAAAAGGATTTGGGGGCATTTTCAGATGGGGTAGCCCTAAGCTTTTGCCGTTTGGCTTTCAGAAACTCGACAAAATCCAAAACTTGCTGCTGATCTTCCGCTGATAACGCTTCAACAGTTTGCAAAATTTGCTCACTCAAATGAGACATTGCAGCCACTCTCAAAGGAACAATGCTTTTATTATTGCAAACTCGTAGAGTAGGGCAATATGCCTCAATGAACTGGATAGCGATCGCAGATATACTGCTCAGCTTGAGCGCGATCGCAGATTTTGCCGTCCAGTGTGGCTGCCCACAAATCTTCCAGCATTTCCTTAAATTGGGGGCCGGGTTTGTAGCCCATGCGCTTTAGATCGGAACCATCCAGGGCAGGCTTGACATTGATCCATTCCGTTAAATAGCGCCAGATCAGGCGGCGTAATGTGCGATCGCTAAAAATGCCGACCAGGATCAGAGATTGAGGAGCGTAGGCGCGGAACTGTTTAGCCCAGTCGCTGGGTTGCCAGGTATCGGTGCTGGATAAGAAGGTGGTGAAGTGCGATCGCAGATCTTTCAACTGGCTCAGGCGATCAATGCTGTCCTGGGTGAGCTGGAAATTTTGGGCAACCGTGCCCCGTTCTGAGGGTTCAACGTGAGCCAGCAGCACCTCCAACAGTATCTCCCAGTGGGGAATCTGCTGCTGGGCATCGAACCGCCGCAGCCAGCGATCCACCAGTCGCATATGCCACCACAGTTCTGGGCTGAATTCCAGGCTTTGATGAATGCACTGCAAGGCACCCAAATCGGCCAGTAGGCGAATGGCATCTTTCCAATAGGGAGCCTGCAAAATATACTTCAGCTCATTTTTTAGCCGAGTTTGCAGTGCCGGAGCTTTCTCTAGCTGCGTTTGAATTTGGCGATAGATGCCACTGTCGATAGCGTGACGAATGTAGCGCTCGGTTTGGGCATCGATTTCAAAGCCGAGCCGCACCGCAAACCGCACCGCTCGAAAAATGCGGGTTGGGTCTTCGATAAAGCTGTTGGCGTGCAGAACGCGAATTTGGTGCTGCTTCAGGTCAATCAGGCCACCGAAATAGTCCAGCATTTCGCCCTGCCGGGGATGAGTGAGCCGAATCGCCAGCGCATTAATCGTAAAATCGCGCCGATAGAGATCCTGCCGAATCGAACTGGCTTCCACTTCGGGATTGGCGGCAGGGTAGGGATAAAACTCGGTACGGGCCGTGGCGATATCAATCATCAAGGAATCCAGCACCGGATCTTTGTGCCAGATCAGCGCGGCGGTTTGGAAGCGACCGTGAACCTGGAGTCGTGACGCGGCATATTGCTCCGTCAACACCTGCGCCAGTTCTACACCTGCCCCAGCCTGGGCCGCCCGATGGAAGCCATCGACGACTAGATCAATATCGGCCAGCAGCGGCGGATCGTCAGCGCGGGTTAGCAGCAAATCCCGCACCGCACCACCAACGATATACAAGTGCCAGCCACGCTGTTCCGCCGCGTCGGCAGCGGTCATCAAAACTTCCCAGAGTTCCGGCAGCAGGCAATTGCGTAAGCGATCGCGCAGGACATTGGGCAGGGGACATTGATTTGATGTCTCAGTCGTGGGCGTTTGCTCCGCTGATTGCTCTTGATGAATCTGGCGCAGTACGTCGGTGCGGGTGACAATTCCCACCAGATCACCGTTATCTAATACAGGTAGCCTCCCAATGTCGTAGGTCACCATCAGCGACTCAATTTCCGGCAGCAGCGTATTTGGCGTAATCGTCTTCAGATTCGTCGTCATGTAGCCCTTTACAGGCGCATGGCTGAATCCGTGATGCAGCGCAATATCCAAGTCACGGCGAGAGATCACGCCCACTAGATCATCCTGTCGATCCACCACAGACAGGCCAGAGTGACCGTAGCGCAGCAAAATCCGCTGAGCTTCTTGAATCGTTGTACCGGGGCGAATCGTGCGAACGGGAGACGACATCAATTCACGGGCGGTTAAGGGCAGGGGAATCTGCGATCGCACTTCGTCTATTAGCCGAGAAACAACCTGCTCCGCTTCGTCTTGATCCTCGACGTGCAGCGTCACCGCCGCCGCTGTCGGATGTCCGCCGCCGCCCAAGGGGTGAAAAAGCTGGGCTAAATTAACTCCTTCAGAGGTACTGCCAGACTGCGTGCGAGAGCGACCAATTACCGTCAGCCGCTGATCGCCTGCTTCCTTCGTTTTGAATCGATTACACAGCAGCAGCGTATCGCTGTCGGTCAAATCCATCAGTCGCGAGGCGACGCTGGACATGCCGGGCGTGTAGCTCTCGGTCGTCACCATTACCCAGGACAGCCGATAGCCGTGGTGCAGCTCGGTGTGTAGCTCCTCCAGCGCATCCGACAGGATATCTTGCAGTGAACTCGATAACCCTGGCTCGACGTAATCGGCAATCGCTCGCAGACTGGCCCCCTGCTGCATTAACCAGGCCAGTGCGATCGCATCTCTGGGAGTAGCCTGACTGTAGGTGAGCGATCCGGTGTCTACATGAACGCCCAGTGCCATCACCGTCGCTTCGGCCTTGGTCAGTTCAATGCCTTCCGCCTGGAGCTTTTCGGCGATCAGCGTACTGGTGGAGCCAACATCATCAACGTAAGCCTGGGTGACGGGAATATCGCAGGCTGCACCAAGATGATGGTCATATAAATTAACCGTGATATTGGGTAAATCCAGCCATTCCGCTGCTTTGCCAATGCGATCGCGGGTTTGGGCATCCACCAGGGTAAGCGTGCGGATTTGCTCCGGATTGACCGACCGCCGCTCAATCAGCGCATACTCATCGCGGTGCAGCGCCAGAAAATCCTGTACGGCTGGATGAGCGCCCCCCGTCAGCACAATCTTGGCCCCCGGCAGCAGTCGCGTCAGACCCACCGCTGCGCCCACGGTGTCAAAATCGGCTGTGATGTGGCAAAGAATCAGGTGCATAGGCGTTGGGTTTGGTCAATCCAGTTGGCAATAGTGGCTGCGATCGCAGATGGGGAGGGCTTAATATCCACCCAGAACGCCTCATTGGGTTCAGGTTCTTCTAGCGTATCAAGCTGATTGTTGAGTAAGTCGCTGGGCATAAAATGGTCGTCGCGCTGCGAAATGCGATCGCACAATATCTCCCAGCTACCGTGCAGATAAACAAACTGCACCTGTGGGTTATCCTGCTTGAGCTGATGCCGATAAGCGGACTTGAGCGCTGAGCAAGCCAGGACAACTGATGTGCCACTAGCTAACCACTGCTCAATCTGCTGGCGCAATCGTTCTAGCCACGGTTCGCGATCTGCATCGGTGAGGGGTTCCGCTTGCGCCATCTTGTGCTTTGCGCTCTGAGTATGGCAGTCATCTGCATCGTAAAAGATCCAGCCTAGCTGCTGAGCCAATACTTTACCGACTACGGTTTTACCTGAGCCAGACACCCCCATGAGAATCACAATCGTCGTTTGCACACTCATAACCCCATACCCTGTCGCCAAACCGAACTCAAATGCCACCTTAAGCTTAGAATTTCTTTAAAATTCGGGTTTAGAATTTAAACCTAGATTCACTACAGGTTTCATTCACGCTATGGTTGCTGCCGTTTGTTTGCAGGATGTCCACAAGGTTTACAACAACGTCTGCGTTGTTAACGATTTATCGCTGACCATTCAACCCGGCGAAATTTTCGGTTTGCTTGGCCCCAATGGCGCAGGCAAATCCACCACTATTCGTATGTTAACCACCCTAACGCAGGCTACTCAGGGCAATATTGTCGTCGCTGGGTTTGATGTTAACCAGCAGCGGCTCCAAGTGCGCGAACAAATTGGCGTCGTCCTCCAGCAAACCAGCGTCGATGGCGACCTCACCGTCTGGGAAAACATGGAGCTGCACGGGCGGATGCACCACATGCCTAACCCGCAGCGTCAGCACGAAATTCAGCGCTGGCTGGAATACGTCGAACTGGTTGATCGCAAAGAGGATCTGGTCAAAACCCTCTCTGGCGGTATGAAGCGGCGTCTGCAAATTGCTCGCGCCCTGCTGCACCAGCCCAAGATTCTCTTCCTCGACGAACCGACTGTGGGACTCGATCCACAAACTCGTCGCCGCCTCTGGGAAATCATTCAGGGACTCAACCAGCAGCTCGGCATGACGATGCTGCTAACCACGCACTATATGGAAGAAGTGGAATATTTGTGCGATCGCATCGGCATTATGGACAACGGCAAGCTGATTGAAATGGGTACGCTTGACGAACTGCGCCAGAAGCACGGTCAGGGCTTAGTGATGATTCAAGATGGCGATCGCTGGGACTACAAGTTTTTCCCGACAATGGAAGAAGCCAGTCAGTATCTTGACCGTCAACCGGATCGCACGGGCATGATGATTCGTCCGTCAAATTTAGAAGACATTTTCGTGGAACTAACAGGCCACCGCTTAGACTAACCCCCGATCAACCCAACTCCCAGTCCGTGTCATCCAATCGGCACATCCCCCCAATCCAATCTGTCGTCCCACCAAGGATTACCATACACTAGACTTTATCGGAAATTGTTTTGTAGCGCGGCGGAGCCGCGCTACAAAACAATTTCCAACCCCAAAAACTTTATTTCCAATAAAGTCTACTAAACAACAGTCGAACAAATTCTATCCAACATATCGATGCGAATTGTCATTACTGGTGTAAGCCGTGGCCTTGGTCGGGCAATGGTCGAAGGTTTTGTCGAACAGGGCCATCAAGTTTTAGGCTGTGCTCGCAGCACCGAAGTGATTCGAGAACTCCAGCAGCTTTACGACGAACCTCATAGCTTTTCAGTGGTTGATATTGCCGATGAGGGCCAAGTGAAAGCCTGGAGCTATCGCCTCATCTCTAACGGCGGCCCCCCAGATATGCTGATCAACAACGCTGGACTTATTAATCCACTTGGCCCCCTTTGGGAGATTCCGGCAGAAGATTTTGATGCCGTCATTGATGTCAATATCAAAGGCGTCGCCAATACCATTCGCCACTTTGTGCCCGACATGGTAGAGCGGCAAAAGGGCATCATCGTCAATTTCAGCTCCGGCTGGGGCCGTTCTGCGTCACCTGAAGTTGCACCCTACTGCGCTACCAAATGGGCGATTGAAGGTTTAACCCGTTCGCTGGCCCAGGAGTTGCCGCCCGGCATGGCCGCCATTCCCCTCAATCCAGGCATCATTCACACCCAAATGCTAGAGCAGTGCTATGGCGATGCGGCTGCTAGTTACACACCGTTAAAGCGCTGGCAACAGCAGGCCGTTGATTTTTTGCTGAACATCCAACCGTCCGATAATGGTCAACCCCTTACCGTTCCGGCTTAAGTGAATGCAGATCACGACTCCAGCCTTGCTCTTTCCGGCAATCTCACTGCTGCTGTTGGCCTACACAAATCGCTTTCTTGTCTTGGCGCAATTGATTCGGCAACTGCACAGCTTTCGCCGCGAAGAAGACAATCGTCACTTAATCTCGCGCCAAATTGCCGGACTGCGACAACGAGTGAGTTTAATTCAGCAAATGCAGGTCTTTGGCGTCGTCAGCTTTTTGCTCTGTACGGCATCCATGTTTTCGCTGTTTCTGCAGTTGGAGCAATTAGGGGAAATCTTCTTCGGACTGAGCGTGTTGTCCCTAGCTACATCGTTAATTTATTCGCTGTATGAGGTATCGATTTCAACTAATGCCTTATCGATCGTTTTGGAAGATATGAGCTAATCGTCGGCAATCAGTGGTGGCAGGGGCGTCCAGTCATCAGATTGGGAATCGAGGCGTCGCACGCTGGGAGCGAGCGTAATCAAATCGTGGATATTGCGCTGCATCGTGTTGCAGATGTCATCCAGCGGCAAATCGTTGGGGTCAAGACCAAAGGGATTTTCGATTTCGATGCCGATTTCTTCAATGCCAAACACGGTAAAGCTGATCAGCGCCACCACAACGCCTGTCCACGCCTGCAAATCTCCCACCATTGGAAACGGTAACGATAGGCAGTAAATCAGCAAGAGCTGCTTGAGGTGAATCGTGTAGGCAAAGGGAATGGGCGTTTTGAGAATGCGTTCGCAGCCGCCCAGCACGTCAACCATCAAATCAAGCAGGTGCAGCATGGCCGTAAGCTGATAGGTGTTGAGACAGTTGCGATCGCGCTGGTGCTGCAAGTAATCCGCAATCCAAAAGGCAATTTCCAGCGGTGGATTGTTCATGTGCTGCAAATGGTCGAAGCGGTCAGGAGATAACACCTGCTTGAGTTCGTGGTTGAGCGGAGTTTGGCGCAGGTGGAGTTTAGTTGCGATCGCAAATGCGGGCAGCAATAATAATGTCTCTTCTTTATCGCGCCGATCTGATGGCTGCTGTTCGTCAACCGCGACCCAGATTTGACGAGCCAGGTTACGCACCGTATTGACCAAAGCACCCCACAGCTTACGACCTTCCCAGAAGCGTTCGTAGGCGGTATTGGTGCGGAATACCAGCAGTAAACCCAGCACAATACTCGGCACAATGCCGCTTTCAATTGGCCAGGATAACGGCCAACCAAGCTGATACAAAACAGAGACTAAAACGCCAAACCCACCACACAGCGCAACGCGAGGCAGCGTCGCCAAAACAACGGAACCGTGCAGTTGAAAGGCATCCCGAAACCAGTGGTGACGGCGAGTAGCTCGTTGGGGCATAGGTTATGAATCAAGAGCACCGTTGATGAGGGCATTAAAGCCATACACCTGACGGCTACCGACGAAGGGTACCAGCGTGACTTCTTTTTCATCGCCTGGCTCAAACCGGACGGCTGTTCCGGCTGGGATATCGAGACGCATACCGCGAGTGCGATCGCGGTCAAACTGGAGGGCTTCATTCGTCTCAAAAAAGTGAAAGTGAGAACCGACCTGAATCGGGCGATCGCCTGTGTTGGCTACCGTCAGCGTCACGGTTTCGCGATCGGCGTTGAGTTCAATCTCACCCTCAGCGGGCAACAGTTCTCCGGGAATCATCGACATGCTCCTGTATTATGTCCTGCTGTAAGGGCGGGTTTTGTTGACCAGTTTGAGGTCAACGTTACGATTGGTTGGCTAAACCCGCCCCTACCAAACGTTTGACTGGATTAGATTACGTTTAGCGAATGGGGTGATGCACGGTGACGAGCTTCGTGCCGTCGGGAAATGTGGCTTCGACCTGCACTTCATCGATCATGGCCGCGACCCCGTCCATTACGTCATCCTGGCTGAGTAAGGTTGTCCCGTAGGTCATTAATTCTGCCACCGAACGCCCATCGCGCGCCCCTTCTAAAATCGCGGCAGAAATATAGGCAACTGCTTCGGGATGGTTTAACTTCAAGCCTCGCTCTTTACGGCGCTCTGCCACCAACGCCGCTGTGAAAATCAGGAGTTTGTCTTTTTCTTGAGGGGACAACTGCATAGCAACAAAGTCGTAACGAATGCGATCGCAAAACGGATCTAGACAATTACGAGCATAACTATAACAGCCTTCTCCTGATTGCACGGTATAACGGAATGATTTTTGCCAAGGGGGCGTACCGATACGCCCCGCTTATCAGTCAAATATTCCGTCTCATATCCCCCTACAATCGTTTGAGTGAGATGTTTGAAGGTACCGAGAGCGTATGTCTACGATTCCCTCCTGCGCGTGGAGCCGTCCGTTAGGTTTGGGGTGGGAAAAACCTTACACCGTTCGATATGCCAGTAACTTAGACGATGGGCCGTGGCACGGGATGCCATTGGGTGGCTTTGGCGCAGGCTGTGTTGGCCGTTCGCCACGGGGGGATTTCAATCTGTGGCATGTGGATGGCGGAGAGCATGTTTTTCAGTCGATTCCGGGCTGCCAGTTCAGCGTATTTGAGCAGGTTGAGGGAGAAGCGAGCCAAGCCTACGCACTCTGTACGGAAGCACCAGAGGAAACGTTAGGTGCATGGCAGTGGTATCCGGCTTCAACGGAAGCATCGCAGACGGGCTGCTATCACGCGCTCTATCCGCGCAGTTGGTTTGTCTATGAAAACGTCTTGCGATCGCAGCTCACCTGTGAGCAGTTTTCCCCCATCTGGCCACAGAACTATGTGGAAGCCAGCTATCCCGCTGCCGTGTTTGAATGGACGGCGCACAATCCAGGAGATAAGCCGCTGACGCTCAGTATTATGCTGAGCTGGCAGAACATCACGGGCTGGTTTACCAATACCAATAAGTCACCGGACGTGACGCTGCGCGATGATGGTAGTCCCGTGTATGACTACGTGCCGCGCATCGGAGACAGCACGGGCAACTTTACCCAGTGGATTCAGAGCAAAAGCGGGCTGGGGCTGCTGATGGATCGGATGAATCGCCTCGATCAGCCGATTGAGGGCGATGGGCAGTGGGCGATCGCAGTTCCCAAGATGCTGGGTGTGAAGACGACCTATCATACCCGCTGGAATCCGGCGGGCGATGGCTCGGATCTGTGGAACAGTTTTGCCCAGGACGGCACACTGCCGGATATTCACGATCAAACGCCAGCCCGGATGGATGAACAGGTGGGAGGTGCGATCGCACTTCGCTTCACGCTGCAACCGGGCGAAACCTGCCAGATTCCGTTCATTCTGACCTGGGATTTTCCGGTGACGGAGTTTGCAGCGGGCATGCAATCTTACCGTCGCTATACGGACTTTTTCGGCTGGAGCGGTCGGATTGCCTGGACGATTGCCAGCCAGGGACTGAAGCACCATGCCGAGTGGCAGCAATCTGTGATCGACTGGCAGCAGTCGGTGCTGGAGCAAGACCTGCCCGACTGGTTCAAGATGGCGCTGTTCAATGAGCTGTATGACCTCGCTAGCGGTGGTACGCTGTGGAGCGCTGGGGATGACCGCGATCCGCTGGGCCAGTTTGCGGTGCTGGAATGCTTTGATTATCAGTGGTACGAGAGCCTAGACGTGCGGCTCTACGGCTCCTTTGCGCTGCTGATGCTGTGGCCAGAGCTAGATAAGGCGGTGCTGAAAGCCTTTGCCCGCGCCATCCCCGCTGCCGACAACCGCGAACGGGTAATTGGCTACTACTACACGATTGGCGAAGAAAGTCCCCTAGCGCTGCGCAAAGTGCAAAACGCCACGCCCCACGATCTAGGTGCGCCCAACGAACATCCTTGGGAGTTGACCAACTACACGGCCTACCAGGACTGCAACCAGTGGAAAGATTTAGGCAGCGATTTTGTCTTGCAGGTCTATCGCGATTTTGTCCTGACAGGCAAAGAAGACTGGGAGTTTATTTGGGACTGCTGGCCTGCGGTGACGGCAGCACTGGGCTATTTGAAGACGTTTGATCTAGACAATGACGGCATTCCCGAAAACGCTGGAGCACCGGATCAAACCTTTGATGACTGGAAGCTCAAGGGCATCAGCGCCTACTGTGGCGGCCTGTGGATTGCTGCCCTCGAAGCTGCGATCGCACTTGGCCAGCAACTGCTCAGCTATCCTGCGACTCATCCGCTGAGCATGATTGATAAAAATGCGCTGCTCAGTGAACCGATTGAAACCTCGATTGCCACCTATCAAGATTGGCTAGCTCAATCGCGATCGCGCTATCACGACAGCCTGTGGAATGGGCAGTATTATCGACTGGATACAGGCAGTGGTTCGGACGTGGTGATGGCCGATCAGCTCTGTGGGCAGTTCTATGCGCGGCTGCTGGGTCTACCGGATGTCGTTGCCGAGGAGTCTGCTCGTTCGGCGCTGCAAACGGTTTATCAATCGTGCTTTTTGAACTTCCATGACGGTAAACTTGGCGCTGCCAATGGCTTAATGCCCGATGGTTCACCGCAAAATCCTAACGACACCCACCCGCTGGAAGTATGGACAGGAATTAACTTTGGCCTCGCGGCCTTCTTGGTACAGATGGGTATGACCGAGGAAGCTATGCAGTTGACTGAAGCGGTTGTGCATCAAATCTATGATAATGGCCTGCAGTTCCGCACGCCGGAGGCAATTACGGCTAACGGGACATTTCGTGCCTGCCACTACCTAAGGCCAATGGCGATTTGGGGTATTTATGGTGTGTTGAGCGGTTTTTCTAGCTAACCACCATTCTGATTCACTCTGCATCTATGTTGAACCTATGGACAAAAGTGGCGCGCAAACTGCCGAAACCACTGCAGCGCCGTGCCTTTTCGCTTGGAAATCAGTTGCGCAGAGATGCCATTCATCTCTTCCTACTGTCTCCACCACTGTCGGGTTCAACCGTGATTGGACAACTGATGGCCACCTCGCCTCACGTCACTGTCTTCCCGAACAAAGGAGAAGGTCAGTTTCTACCAGCAGCCCAACCTTTACTGCTGGTCGATCAACGTTGGAATCCTGATTACACACCTAATTGGCAAAAACTCAAAGCAATCTTCTATTCCTACTGGTGGCCATCTAGGCGAATTCGGTTTGAAAAGTCTCCGCCCAATATCATTCGTGCAGTCCAGCTTGAGCAAACGTTTCAGCCCAGCTACTTTTTGATCACCATCCGTAATCCCTATGCACTGGTAGAAGGACTGCTACGGCGAAAATGGCCGTTTGGTCAGTTTGGACCTCAGTCCAGTGAAGCCCCACCCGCAACGGCCAGTCAGGCGGCTAAATTTTGGGTGCATGTTGCAAATGCCCAACGCCGTAACCTACAGACCTTGGAGCATACCCTGCTTTTTACGTATGAGGAAATTATGGATCAGCCTGAGTTTGTCACCCAGAAAATTGTTGCCTTTTTGCCAGAGCTAGAAAGTCTTCAGCCAGATGCCAAGGTATCATCCCATAACGTGACAGGACGCCCCGTTACTCATCTGCAAAATCTGAATGCGCTCAAAATCCAAAACCTGTCAGAGTCTCAAATTGCAGAAATTAACCAAGTACTCGGTCAACATGAAGAGCTACTCAGTTATTTTGGCTACGAGCTACTGAATACTTGTAAATTAAGTTTTGGTGGTTGATGTGCCGCGCTCCGCGCGGCACATCAACCACCAAAACCTATTAAAACAAAGTTGACAGACTTTGGGATGTTTTTACTCAACCAGTACGCGCCCGTCATTTAGGACATAAACCGAGCGATCTCCTGGTGGCTGTGATCCGCCAATCAGCTCAACCCGCAGGGTTTCTGCATTTGGTCTAGAGGTAATAGCTCGTAACGGCAGTTCTCCCTCTTCCCCCCAAAACAGGAGCGACACGTTAGACAGAGTCCCTTCCCAAAAGTTCAATTCCACTTCCTGTCCGGGCGCGAGGGAAATGGGTTCCGTTGGCACAACTTGCTCAACCCGCAGCCGCACATTAGTGCGATTCTGCACCTGGACGCGAATGCGCTGTCCCGGCGTGAACTGAATGGCGTTGCTGCCGCAGTTTGAGGCGCAGGTTCCGGCTAGGGCCGAGGGAGCTTCAGTGGACAGCGCCAATCCGGTGACGATAGCCGTTGTCAGGGTGAGAGATGCGAGTAAAGGTTTTAGCATGGGGAATCACTTCTGGTTGCTTGAGTTATAATGCCGCGATCGCAACCCAGATCGATCAAACCGACATCGATCTATAGAGCTGATTTGACATCTTTATAATTAGACTTGAAGAAGCTAAACCTCTTAAACCGAACAACGATGAGCTATTCGAGCAGCCTGAGTGATACAGAATGGGAGATTTTTGAACCGCTGTTGCTCCAGATGTTACCCCAGAAAAAGCGAACCCGACCGTGCAATTGGAGCAAACGGGCAATCGTCGATGGCATTCTGTACCAACTCAAAAATGGCTGTAATTGGGAAGACTTGCCCAACGACCTTCCCCCCTCCTCGACGGTCTATTGGCACTACAAACAGTGGCGCAATGCTGGAGTGTTTGAGGAGTTGATGCGAGTGCTCCATGAACAGATCCGTGAACAAGTTAAAAAAAATCGAAGTGGACGACTCTGATCATCATTGATTCACAAGCGGTCAAGAACACCTGCACCGCTAGTGTGGACTCCAAAGGGTTCTGTTTCTACAAAGCCACCAATGGGATTAAACGGCACCTGGCGGTCGATACGCTGGGGTTCCCCTTCTTTACCCACTGCACCAAAGCCAATGTTTCCGATGATGTCGGATTGATTGAGATGCTGACCTTGAACATTGACTATTTCAAGTCAAAACCGGTCAATATTCCCAAGATCACCATCCTGCTTGACCACGGCTATCATATCGATTTTCTCATTACAGAACTGGAGAAAATTTATCCCCAGATCATGACGAAAATCCGGTTTCAGTTGTCAACTAAGCCCTCCAAGCAAGAAAAGGCCGCACAAGGGAAATCTGGTTTTGTTCCGGCGGTTGCTCGTTGGGTGATTGAACGCTCCAATGCCTGGATGGAGCGCTGTAAAATCCTGGTTAAGAACTTTGAGAGAACCTTGGACAACGCCACGACCAAAATTAACCTCTGCTTTGTCAGGCTAATGCTTAAGCGCCTTGCTGCCTCTCCTTGAGATCTCAAATGGGTTCTATAGGCATCAAAGTACAGCACTGCTTGACTCACATCTTGAACAAAACCCAGAAGGGTTATTTTGCCGCCGCGATGCGGCGGCAAAATAACTTCTTCGGGCTCTCAACGTGCAAGGTGCAAGATGTGAGTTTAGAAACTTTAATCGAGAAATGGCGGTTTGAAGAAGCGATAAAGATCAAACGTGCCACCGCTATGCTTCTCAGAACGTTGTCATACACTGAAGTGTGGCTCACCGTATTTTTACTGTTGAACAATACAAAATCGTAGTTGTGTCGGTTGGGTAGGGAAGCGCGAAACCCAACTTTAAAGGATTGCAAGGACGATTGGATGTCCCAATCCGGATTGGTGGGCGATGCCCACCCTATGTAGCAAAACACTGAAATCTTCAGGAAAATCTTGAAATTACAACAGAGGAGTGGGATGGGTAACATCAAGGACAAAATTTGGGAATGGGGCTTTGCTCATTGGTCGGGTTCATCCGCATGGCAGCCCGGTTACAGCGTTCTACTACCTGTCCCCAGTGATTTACCCGTTTTCTTCAAACTCGGCATTCAAACCGTTAAGCGCCAGCAGGCCGAGCATCGTCGCGAAATTTTGGTGATTCCCGATGCGCCAACCGCTGCCTTTCGCGAGGTTTATCAGCAGGTGGTAGCCTCCCTCAATCCCACCATGCAAAAGCAGATCCGGCTGGTGGAAATGAGCAAGAAGGATCAGTTCTTCCGTCGAATTGGCGATCGCAAAGAGCTGTTCCTGCAAATGATTAATGGGGCGGCACAGGCCAAAAGTACCCACTTCTTAATCCACGACGCCGATGCCTTTGCTACCTCTGATGACTTTTTCGATCGCCACTATCAGCAGTGTACCAGCCGCGATCTCTCGGTCATTGGCGTCAATCCGGTTTGGGATGAGTGGTATCGCCAAAGCAATTACGGTCATCTCGTCGCTACCTGGGAGATGATGTGCAGCCAAACCTGGATGCGTCGGTTTGCACCGTTTATGCATCGCGGCCAAGTGGCAACGCTGCCGCCTGGTGAGCACAGCTTCGACATTACCTGCTATACCCAGTGTCTTTCTCAACCTGATGAGATTGGTCTATTTGAAGGTCGAGCAGGCTTCGTCCATTTCAATCACGTGATTCGCACCTATCGGCTGTTCATCCAGGCACAGCAGCAAAGCCAAACGTTTATCGATGAGCATTTTCGCCTGCTGTTGATTCGCTTACTGGTCGATGCATTTGATGCCGCCGATCAGGATCGCTACAATCTACCGACGCTCGAAGACTTCCGACAAAGCTTAAGCGGTGACAGCTCGCTTGTTTCGCTCGAAAGCGATAACTGTGCCGACAAGTACCGCCAGTTCCGTGAAAAGATGACCGAGTTAATGGCATCTGACTACTTGAGCGAGGCTCAGCGCGACTGGTTCGATCAGGTACTCCATCCGTTTGACCGAAAGTTCTTGCAGCCGATGGCATCAGCTTCTGTTTAGGCTCAGTCCTCAGCACTCATTCCTCCGCACGCTCTAAAGCGCCAGATCTTTTGCGATCGCAACTTCAGGCATTGGCTCGTTGCCCTGATTGGCTAATCGCCAAGCGACGCGGCTGAGGTGAAGCTGGGTGACGTGGCTGGGTAGGGCAAACTGGCTTTGGAACGGAGCCGTTTGACCGGGTTGCAGGACGCCAACTTGCAGATAGTCGAACCCGGCCTGCAAAAATGCTTGGTCTCGATCCGAAGAGGCTTGATAGGTTAGCGCAATATGGGTTAAAGGTTGATCAGCGTGATTGGTCAGGCAGCCAATCAGTTGCCGCCCACTATCCATCGCGCGAAAGCCAAGTTGAGTAAAGCTCAAGGGGGCTTCATTTACAGCACCTATGGGTGTGCAGGCTAGGTCTGCCGAGGCCGCAGGCTGAATCGCTGGTAGTTCCACCGGATAAAGAAAGTAATCACCGGAAAATCGGCTGGCTCGCTGCTGAGCGTAAGCCAAGTTGCTTTGATATTCGGAGACTTTAGCCTGAGCTTTGTCGTAGTTCGGGTCAGCCGTCGCCACGGTTTGCAATTGCGCGATCGCAGATTGCCACCGTTCTGCCACCAGCTGCCAATCGTTCAGCGCATGGGCCGAGCGGTTGAGACTCACCGCATCGGCTGCGTAATCATACGCCTGCTGCATCGGATCAGCCGTCTGTACGGTCGGTGTAGAAGCTCCTAAATAGGGTTTCTCTGCCGCTGGTAGCTCAAACGATAGGCCAATGCTGTCGTTAGTTTTCGTATCCGTGCGATCGCGATTGGCTGACTTGGCCTCCACCACATGCAGCACCGCTGGCTCAGAGGATTGAACGGCTTGAAACCTTCCTCCAATCCATTTGTCATGAGTTCCATACAATAGCAGCGACAGGACTGAAAGTGCGATCGCAATCAGCCCCAACCAGCGACGAATTGTAGACTGGTGGCGATATCGAGCAGATGGCCTATCTTGTGGAGAGAAAAAGTGCGATCGCCAATTTGGATGATGTGACTGCCGTGACCGATTATTCAACCCATGTCTCACTATGATTAGTTGCCAATTACTGCCAATTACTCATGCACTGCCCCGCAGACTGTTCAAATCAAAATATCGTTCTTAACCGCCCAACTCATTAAGCCCAATTTGCTCAATGGCATCTACAAATCTATAAAAAACAAGTTTCTTCTGTTCCCTCGTCCCCCTGCTCCCCAACTCCTTACCCTCTTACTCTCCCACCCTCTCACTCCCTCACCCACTAACCCATCCTACTGACCGCCCAAGATGGAATCGGATTTGTTTTATTTTTGCTTTACAATTTGTGGCAAAGGTCAGACGAAATTGTTTGACCCGTCTGTATCTGTAATTGTCTAGCCCAGGATTTTTCTATGAGTATCGGATATCTAGCCCTGGTTTTACACGCCCATCTGCCCTTTGTGCGTCATCCAGAGAGTGATTATGTCCTAGAAGAAGAGTGGCTCTACGAGGCAATTACAGAAACTTACGTGCCGCTGCTGCTCATGTTTGAGGGACTAAAGCGCGACGGGGTTAACTTCAAGATGACCATGAGCATGACGCCGCCGCTGGTGTCGATGCTCCAAGATCCCCTCTTGCAAGAGCGCTACGATGTCCACTTGGCTCAGCTCGAAGAACTGACCGAGATGGAAATTGAGCGCAACCTGCACCACGGCCACATGAAGTACCTGGCTGAATTCTACGCCGAGGAATTTGGCCAGGTACGAGAAGTGTGGGAGCGCTACGACGGTAACTTGGTTGCAGGATTCAAACAGTTCCTCGACAGCGGCAACCTAGAAATTATTACCTGCGGTGCCACCCACGGCTATCTGCCGCTGATGAAAATGTATCCACAAGCCGTCTGGGCACAGCTCCAGGTGGCCTGTGAACATTACGAAGAAAGCTTCGGTCGGCCTCCTAAAGGTATATGGCTACCTGAATGTGCTTACTACGAAGGGCTAGAGCGCATGGTCGCCGATGCTGGACTGCGCTACTTCCTCACTGATGGACACGGTTTACTTTATGCCCGTCCGCGGCCCCGCTTCGGTAGCTATGCCCCCATCTTCACA
Organism: Thainema salinarum CENA647; assembly: GCF_057732415.1. Lineage (NCBI taxonomy): Bacteria > Bacillati > Cyanobacteriota > Cyanophyceae > Leptolyngbyales > Leptolyngbyaceae > Thainema > Thainema salinarum. The sequence goes on along the minus strand of NZ_JBYJZJ010000022.1, from coordinate 1,774,949 downwards.
GAAGCAGGTGTAGCAGCTTTTGGTCGCGACAATGAATCATCCCAGCAGGTCTGGTCGTCCCAGGTCGGCTATCCTGGCGCAGCAGAATATCGTGAGTTTTATCGTGATCTGGGCTGGGATGCCGAATACGAATACATCAAGCCCTACGTCATGCCCAACGGTCAGCGCAAAAATGTGGGCATTAAGTATCACAAGATCACGGGCAAAGGCTTGGGACTCTCCGATAAGGATCTCTATGATCCCTACTGGGCACGGGAGAAAGCGGCAGAGCATGCGGGCAACTTTATGTTCAACCGCGAGCGTCAGGTTGAACACCTGCACAGCATGATGCAGCGTCCCCCAATCATCGTGTCGCCCTATGACGCGGAGCTGTTCGGTCACTGGTGGTATGAAGGCCCCTGGTTCCTTGACTATCTGTTCCGCAAGTCGTGGTACGACCAAGGCACCTACACCATGACTCATCTGGCCGAGTACCTACAGCACCATCCCACCCAGCAGGTCTGTCGTCCGTCACAGTCAAGCTGGGGCTACAAAGGCTTTCATGAATACTGGCTCAACCAAACCAATTCCTGGATTTATCCCCACCTGCACAAAGCGGCAGAGCGGATGATTGAACTATCCGAACGAGAAGCCGCCGATGAGCTAGAGAAGCGAGCGCTGAATCAAGCGGCACGAGAACTGCTGCTAGCGCAATCCTCGGACTGGGCATTTATTATGCGAACGGGCACGATGGTGCCCTACGCGGTGCGCCGCACCCGCTCTCACCTGATGCGGTTTAACAAGCTGCGCGATGAGATTCTGGCAGGCAAAATTGACTCAGGCTGGCTACAAAAAGTGGAAGCCATCGACAATATCTTTCCCAATATTAACTACAGGGTCTACCGTCCGCTGTAGCTGAGCCTAAGGACAGTCGCAGCATTTCGGAGAACTACACCATTAGTTGCAACCTTCGCGAACCTTTAGATGTCATTTGGTTTGACACCCAGTTCTCCTTGTTGTTCCACTAAACGGACTGCTCAAGCTTCAGCTTGCTGGGCTTGGGCTTGCGTCTGTTGGGCAGTTTCTTCTGGTGTAGGAACCAAAGCTCTGGCTCCTGTAAAGTACCGAAGTGAGCTTTCCATTGCCGATTCGTTGCTCTTAAGGAGCGTGGATTCAATAAGGTGCAATCTTTGGGGTAGGGACACGGCAATGCCGTGTCCCTACGGACGGAACGATTTACAGGCTATTTAATTCGCAGTCCTAAGCTGAGTTCTTGGGCATGAGGTTTTGCCACTTGTTGCGCGGTCAGTACCGTGACGGTAATCCACTGTAGGGAATATTTGTATAGTAAAAGGTGAGTCAGTAGATCGCCTTTCACACCAAAAGTGATAAAGCCAGATCAACCCATCACATTTTGCTCTATGCCTACCTTGAAATTTAGTGGCTATGAGTGGCGGAAACTGGACTGTGTCGCCAAAATATGGGAATAAGCCACATTAAGAGCAAAATCAATAGAAATGGCAAAAACGGTTACTCTCACCATTGATTGGCGGCAAGCAGAATTAGATATGCCGGAGAATCTGCAAGAGCGACAAACGGAAGCGTTGCTTCAAGATCTTTCAGTGTTAGATGGCGTGGAACAGGTGGATCGAGTGGCTGATCCGGATGTGCCGGATGGTGGCATGGGGGCGGCTTGGTTGTGGAGTATTTTGACGGCACAAATAACGGTTGATGGCCTGAAGCAGATTGGCAAGGAAGTGCAGGAGCGTTTACCGGGAAAGCCGATTGAGTTCACGATTAAGTCGGGCGAGAAAGAAGTGACGGTGAAGAATCTGCGCCCGGATGATTTGGAGGCGACGCTGGATAAGCTAGTGGCTGCTGCAAAGGAACTGGCGGAGGACTAGCGGGGAAGCATGGGCAAGAAGGTTGCGTTGCTAGTAGGGGTGGGTCGTTGTCAGGGCAATAATGAAAAGTTTCCAGCGTTGCAGTGCCCGGAAAACGGAGTAGCAGAGCTAGAGGCAATTCTGCGGAATCCCAAAATTGGTGGATTTGATCAAGTGGAGTCGCTGATTAATCCAGACTTGGGCACATTCCAGCGACGCATGGGTGAGTTTTTTACGTATCCCAGTGTGAGCAAGGATGATTTGGTGTTGCTCTATTTCACGGGGCACGGCATCAAGGATATGGGCGGGGATTTTTACCTGACGACGGCGGATACGACGTTTATTGGCAATCGAGTAAATGCGGGCACTGCTGTTCCTGGATCGTTTGTACAAGGTATTTTTCGCAATTGCTATGCCCAGCGCAAGGTAATTATCCTGGACTGCTGCTTTGGGGCGGCGTTTGCGGAGGGTTTTCTGACGATGGACGATGGCAGTGTGGATGTGGAGGCGGATCTGGGGGGTGAAGGTTGGGTGGTGCTGACGGCAGCGACGGCACGGAATTATGCGCTGGAGCAGGAGGGAGAACCGCTGTCGGTGTATACCCGCTATTTGGTGGAAGGGTTGAAGACGGGAGCAGCGGCGCAGGAGGGTAAAGACTACGTTTATGTGAGAGATTTGCACAACTATGTGCAGGCAAAGGTGCAGACAGCAGCACCTACCATGAGTCCGACCATCTTTAACGCTCGGCAGGGTGAAAGGATTACGCTGGCGAAGGTGGTGATTGGCAATCCAGAGCTAAAACTTCGTAAAGCAATTGCACGCTACATTGATGCTGAAGCCGCAGAAATTACGCCAGTAGGCAAGCGATATCTAAAAAATCTCGCATTGAGTTACAGCATTGATTTAAAGCGAGCAGAGGAGATTCTTAATGCAGAATTGCGACCGCTGCGGACACGGCGTAATCATTTGCGAGAGTATGAAGCAGCCTATCGAGAGGCAGTTGAATATTACTCTGGTTTACCAGAACGAACTCGACAGGAGTTGCGGGACTTGCAGCGGTTATTGAACTTACGGGATGAGGATGTAGACCGGATTCATGCCCGGATTCCAATTTCGGCACCGAAGCCAGCGCCATCTTCGCCATCAAATCGAACAGCAGCAGCATCGTCAGAGCCAGCACCAACCCTTAGTCCAGAACTGATATCTGCATTAAGAACAGAGCCACAGCCGACGCTGACACAGCCGAAATCAATACCAAAACCTTCTCAAGCTCAGCCACTTAAACCAAAGTCTGTATCTCAGACCGAAAATCAGATTAACCGTCGCAAGCTGTTGACTTGGGCGGGATGGGGTGGAGGAGGTTTGGTTGTATTTGCTTCAGTACGACCAGTATTTCAAACACTTACATCATGGATATACTTATCTGAACCACTTGAACCTGTGGCAGTTGATTTGGAGAATTTGCCAACCAAAGACTTTGAGGTGGTGACAGTCAACGACGCAGGAGAAATTAATGATCGCCAAACGAAATCAGCTAGCTATTTTGTTGAAAGTTTAGGCAACGAAATTGAACTGGTGATGATGCAAATTCCAGGTGGGTCATTTTTGATGGGTTCGCCAGATTCTGAAGCAGGTCGTAGTGATGCTGAAGGGCCACAGCATGAAGTAACGGTGCCAACGTTTTTTATGGGGCAGTTTCAAGTTACTCAAGCCCAGTATCGGGCTGTGATGGGCGAGAATCCCAGTAGTTTTTCTGAGAATGGAGCGAATCGACCAGTCGAGATAGTTTCTTGGGATGATGCGACAAAGTTTTGTGAAGTGTTGTCTAAGCATACGGGTCGTACGTATCGCTTACCCAGCGAAGCAGAGTGGGAATATGCCTGTCGGGCTGGCACGACTACTCCCTTTCACTTTGGTGCAACAATTACAACGGATTTAGCCAATTACAACGGCAACTATACCTATGGTTCTGGCCCAAAAGGAACCAGCCGAGCGCAAACAACAGATGTTGGTAGTTTTCCGGCTAATGTCTTTGGTCTATACGACATGCACGGGAACGTTTATGAGTGGTGCCAAGACGTTTGGCATAGTAATTACGAAGGTGCTCCAACCGATGGATCGGCATGGATGGCAGGCGGAGAGCAGGATAGCCGGGTACTGCGCGGCGGTTCGTGGATCAGCTATCCTGATTTCTGCCGTTCGGCGGGGATTGTAAATTAGATTGTGTCAAAGGTCAGAGATGAGATCTAATGAACTATTGAACCTAAGAGACTCGTACTATGACTTTTCGACCTGAACTCCTGGATGAATTGCTTAAAGGCTATCAGAATCCCGAAGACCTGCTGGGGGATGGAGGGATTCTTAAGCAGCTCACGGCGGCTTTGGTGGAACGCTGCTTGAATGCGGAAATGAAAACCCATCTGGACGAGCAACAGGCGGAGCCTGAAAGCGACGTCAAGCCAACTCGTAACCGCCGCAACGGCCACAGCAAGAAGACCATCAAAGGGGAGTTTGGAGAAGCTCAAATCAATGTTCCCCGTGACCGCAACAGTGAGTTTGAACCCATCATCGTCAAGAAGGGGCAGACCCGCTTCGAGGGCTTTGATGACAAGATCTTGTCCCTCTATGCCAGGGGCATGAGTACCCGTGACATTCAGGCTCAACTGCAAGACCTGTATGGCGTTGAGGTCTCAGCCGGGCTGATCTCGAACGTCACGGATGCGGTTGAAACGGAGCGTAAAATTTGGCAAAATCGCGCGCTCGACCCGGTTTATCCCATCGTCTATTTTGATGCCATCGTGGTCAAAGTCAGACAAGACGGGCGGGTGATCAACAAAGCGATTCACTTGGCGCTTGGGGTTAACTTGTCTGGCACCAAAGAACTCTTGGGGATGTGGATGACCCAGAACGAGTCTGCCAAATTTTGGCTTCAAGTGCTCACAGAGCTGCAAAATAGGGGTCTCAAAGACATCTTCATCGCTTGCTGTGATGGCCTCACTGGCTTTCCCGATGCCATTGAAGCGGTCTTTGCTCAAACCCAGGTGCAGTTGTGCATTGTTCACATGGTACGAAATTCACTCCGCTATGTGTCCTACAAAGACCGTAAGGCGGTTGCAGCAGACCTCAAGCTGATTTACACGGCCAGCACTGAGACTGAAGCAGAGCAGCGCTTAGTTGAGTTTGCCGAGCAGTGGGACCAGCAATATCCAACCATTAGCAGGTCTTGGCTTCATCATTGGCAGCGGATTATTCCCTTCTTTGCTTTTTCACCGGAGATTCGTAAAGCAATCTATACGACCAATGCGATTGAATCGATGAATATGACTCTTAGAAAGGTGATTAAAAACCACCGAGCTTTTCCAACCGATGAATCTGCCCTAAAAGTTATCTACTTGGCAATTCAAAATATTGCCAAAAAGTGGACCATGCCCATTCGCGACTGGAAACCCGCTCTCAACCGCTTCGCGATTGAATTCAGCGATCGCTTTCCAACTTGAGTTTTTACCTTTGACACAATCTATTTGACATACCCGTTCGGCGAGTCGGTATCGTTTTTCGCGCGACGTCATCGACTTCAATGTTGGTTTTCGCGTGGTTTGGGTTCCCGCGTGAGGATTCCCCTTTTCCCTCTTGCCCTTTTACCCTTTACACTTCTTAATCTTTTCCCTTTTTTCCTCTACTGCGCGAAGCGCGTAAAATTTTTTGGCGATTTTATGCATTTAGCCCAAACGGCGCTAAAGTAGCGATGCGTCAGAATTCTCACCCGTTGAGACCTGATGTTGAGGCAGGCAGCTAAACTGCGCGGCGGTTCGTGGATCAACAATCCTGATAACTGCCGTTCGGCGAATCGGAATCATAATTCGCGCGACAACATCAACAACAATGTTGGTTTTCGCGTGGTTTGGGTTCCCGCGTGAGCACTCTCCAATCTGCCAGAACTGATGGAAGGGATTTCATTGGGCGTGTACTGGGGGAGTCCAGACCTGTTTCAAAGAGGTCGGCGACGGCTTCCAAAAATAAAACCGGACTGATCAGCTTAGTAGGTACGCCGAAACGTTGGCCAGTTCTTTAGGTTAGGGGATTTGCTTTCGAGGTTAGGGGATTTGCTTTCGTCCAATCTTCTACTTGCAAGCCTTCGATTTGCCCAAAATCTGATGCGTTACGAGTAAGTAAAGTTGCGTTATTGATTAATGCGATCGCCGCAATTTTTAAATCCATATTTCCAAGCCGAGGATAGGCTTTTCGTAAGCGTTGATGTTCCAAAACGGCTGCACGATCAAAAGGGATAATTACAACCGATTGATAGTCTATTGCAAGTTGCTGTAATCCTCGATAACCCAAGACTTGCTCATCCAGCGTTTTCGCCCTAGATAAAAAGTTAAGCCGACCCCTGATTTGCTCTTCGTAGGTAATGATTGTGACAGCAACTTCAGGATTTTCAATCGCTGCGAGCCTTGCCAAGATTTGCTTTCCATCTCGTCCATTGCGCTGAATCAGGCTGAGATGGTCGGTATCAAGGATATACATTACGTGATCTGGTCACTCACTCAGCCGACTGACGCCACTCTTGACCAAGCCGAACCGCCTCATCAAAGGTTGGATCATCCTCAAAACTACCTGCAACCTTTAGCCACCAAGGAACTTGTTTTTGCAACACCCCAGACAGCATGTGCTTAAGTTGCGCTAACTCTGCCTCCAAAGTCGCAACTCGTGCTTCAAGCTGTTCAGAGCGTTCTTCAATCTGTCGAGGAGTCATACAAATCTGTTGAGAGTGAGGAGTATAGAGGAATTATAACGAGATCTCTATGGAAATCCTTGTCGCCAACGGTTCAAAAACTCCAGTAGACCCTGCCAGCGTCCCTGCGCAATCTGCGGTTGACTTGGTAAGCGTAACAATACCTTCCCCAGCGTGTAGACCAAATTCAAGCCCAGCGCTAGCGGTGTTCCATGCTGGTGCAGAAAATAGAGCTTGCTAAACGTAGCGTGGCGAAACTTGAAGCTAATATTGCGGCCTGTGATTGCTGACACCTGATGATGCACCAGCACCGCTCGCGTTAACCGCACCCGTTTGCCTTGTCGCAGATAGCGGTAGCTGATTTCCGCGTCTTCGTAGTCCAGAAAATATTGCCGATCAAACAGCGGACAGTCTTCAAACGCCGCCAAATTGAAAATCATGCTGCAGCCCGATACCCATTCCGTCTCCTCCGTTACCGGGGGTTGCGCTGCCGTGTCTACATCTTCAAATCGATGCTTCAGCGTGCCGAGCCAGGGATTAAATGTGCCGCGACTAAACCAGAGGCGACCGTTGAGATCCTGAATGCGCGTGCCCAAAATGGCGATGTCCGGTTCCGCCGCCAAGCACTGCCGCACATAGGCCACCGCATCCGACACCAGTTCCGCATCGGGGTTAATCAGCCAGATCACGGCCTGCGGATCTTGTTCGTACACATACTGCATACCCAGATTGCAGCCACCGCCAAACCCCAGATTCCGCTCTGCCGTTAGCACCGTCACCCAACCCGGTTCCGCCAAGCCATCCACCGAGCGATCATCCGGTGAGTTATTGACAATCACCACTTGGCACCGATCATCCGCTGTCACCCGCAGCGACGCCAGCAGTTGTTTAATCAGTTCGGTGGAGTAGTAATTAACCGTGACAAAGTAGATCATGGGTTAGTCCTTAAAGATTGAGATGTTGTGTTGGGTGTGAAACCCCCAACACAACATCTCAACTGAAATCGTAGAAGAGCATGAGCAACAGCATGAGTAGGCAACAGCGACGGGTTTTGGTTACGGGGGGAGCCGGGTTTATTGGCTCCAACTTTGTGCATTATTGGCAGCAACAGTATCCCACGGATCAACTGGTGGTGTTGGATGCGCTGACCTATGCAGGCAATCGCGCTAACTTAGCCGAATTGGAAACCCTGCCGCAGTTTCGTTTCGTGCAGGGAGATATCTGCGATCGCACTCTCCTCAATTCCCTCCTAGAAACCGAACAAATCGATACCCTGGTTCATTTTGCTGCCGAATCCCATGTCGATCGCTCCATTTTGGGGCCAAGCGCGTTTATTCAAACTAACGTAGTCGGCACGTTTACGCTGCTGGAGGCGTTTCGCCAGCACTGGTTGAACGCGAACCAGCCGGATCGCTATCGCTTTCATCACGTTTCCACAGACGAAGTCTACGGCAGTTTGAGTCCCACCGATCCACCCTTTTCCGAAACGACGCCCTACGCACCCAACAGTCCCTACTCGGCCTCGAAAGCGGGCAGCGATCATCTGGTACGGGCCTATCATCACACCTACGGCCTGCCGACGCTGATGACTAACTGCTCCAATAACTATGGGCCGTACCACTTTCCAGAAAAGCTGATTCCGCTGATGTGCATCAATATGCTGCTGGGCAAGCCGCTGCCCGTGTATGGGGATGGACAGAACGTGCGCGACTGGCTCTATGTGGAAGACCACTGCCGCGCCATTGATCGGGTGATTCATCAGGGTCGCATCGGCGAAACCTATGCGGTGGGCGGCAATAGTGAGGTGAAGAATATCGATTTGGTGGAACTACTGTGCGATCGCATGACGGAATTGGCTGATGAGCTACCCGTGCAACCCGTGCGATCGCTAATCACGTTCGTTAAGGATCGTCCTGGGCATGATCGCCGCTATGCCATCGACAGCCGCAAGATTCAGACAGAATTGGGCTGGCAGCCGACGGTAACGCTGGCGGAGGGGATCAGTCGCACAATCCAGTGGTATTTGGATCATCCAGACTGGTGGCAGCCGCTGCTATCAGCGAAGTATCAGGATTACTATCAGCAGGTTTACGGCGAGGCGAAACCGTTAGAGATTCTGTAGAGGAAATTGGGTATACAAGCATCAGGTTAAAACTGCGATCGCAACTTGACATATAGCGAGACGTTTAACCTAAAGCCTTTACACATCAGGGTCTAGCTATGAATCAGGTTCGTCAGTATGCGGTGCGGGCAGGAGTACCAGCGGTTGCAGTAGCAGCGCTAATTGGGGGAGCAATGCTCTGGCGACAGGCTCCAGAGGCGGCGACACTGGCCCCTCTGGTGGAACCGCTGCCGCAAGATCCCTATGTGCAGGTGTATTTCAACCAGTCCGAGGCCAATGTCTACACAGAACCCTATCGCGGCAAGACGCGCTTTGGCGACGACCTGGAACAGGTAATTGTTGACACGATCAATCAGGCGGAAACGTCTGTCGATATCGCCATTCAGGAAATAAGGCTTCCTCGCGTGGCACAGGCGCTGCGGGATAAGCATCGAGCTGGTGTGCGGGTACGAGTCGTGATTGAGCATGACTACAGTCGCGCCTGGAGTGATGTCACCGAGGCGGATTTGGCTGATTTGACCGATCGCGATCGCAACAAGTATGAAGAATTTGTTCTACTGGCAGATCAAAATCAGGACGGCCAGGTGAGCGAGCAGGAAAGCAGTGAATTCGATGCCCTGCGCATTCTGCGAGATGCCAATGTGCCGCTAATTGATGACACGGCAGACGGCTCTAAGGGCAGCGACCTAATGCACCACAAAATTATCATTGTGGATGGTAAAACAGTGCTGACGGGATCGACGAATTTTACAACTAGCGGCACGCACGGCGACCCTGACTCCGCCGCTAGCTTGGGCAACGCCAATAGTATTGTAGTCATTAACAGCACAGAAGTGGCGCAGATCTTTACACAGGAGTTTGCCTATCTCTGGGGTGATGGCCCAGGCGGAGAGGCGGACAGTCTTTTTGGTTTACAAAAGCCATTTCGACCAGCACGGCGGGTGACTTTGCCTAACGGAACAACGGTGGATGTGCAGTTTTCGCCCACATCATCAAGCCGCGACTGGCAAGAAAGCGTGAATGGTTTAATCGCGCGATCGTTCCGGTCAGGACAAGATCAGATTGATTTGGCGCTGTTTGTGTTTTCAGATCAGGCCATTGCTGATGAATTGGAAATGCGATCGCGGCAGGGGGTTGAAGTACGAGCGCTGATTGAACCCGGATTTGCTTATCGAGACTATAGCGAAGCGCTGGACATGCTGGGAACAGCGATGCCAAATAATCGCTGTAAGTATGAGGAGGACAATCGGCCTTGGATTACCCCGATTTCAACAGTGGGAGTGCCAACACTAGCACCGGGGGATGTGCTGCACCACAAATTTGGCATAGTAGATGGGAAAACGGTAGTCATTGGTTCCCAAAATTTTAGCGATGCGGCCAATCAAAGTAACGATGAAAACTTGATCGTCATTGGCAGCCCCACCGTAGCAGCACATTATGAGCGAGAGTTTGAGCGGTTGTATCGAACCGCAAAGTTGGGAATCACAGAGGAATTAAGGGCAAGAATTGAGGCCCGACGCGAAGATTGTGAGTAGGGGGACAGAAGTCCGTATAATACAGGTTGAAATAATGAGTAAATAACGGTCAGAATCTAGCTTACGATGGCTCAAATCACAGTAGATTTCTTAGGAATTGGTGTCCAGCGAGGTGCATCAACTTGGTTATGGTCAAACTTACGCAAACATCCTGACATCTGGCTTCCTCCTGTTAAAGAACTCCACTATTTTGACCGTTCTCCCAAATACCACTCACCCAGCTATTTGTCAGAAAAATACTTTTTCAGCCGGGCGTTCAACAAAGATCATCACAACATAAAATTTCGGCGGATTCTGCAAAGGCATTTAACTGAAACCATGCCTGAAGCTCTATCTAATAAGGATTGGGGTACAATCAAATGGTTTTCCAAATATTTATTTGGGCAAGTTGATGATAACTGGTATCAATCTCTCTTCAAGCCCGGAAAAGACAAAATCAAAGGAGATATCACACCTGCATATTCAATACTAGACAATGATGATATTGTCCACATCAAGGAACTTTTCCCAAATATCAAAATCATTCTGATTCTGCGCAATCCGATGGATCGGGCCTGGTCTTATATCTGCTACGAGGCTCTACAAAAACGCTTTCAGGGCATTAATGATTTAGAAAAGGTCAAAGGATTAATTAACGGCCCAACCCAATCCATGCGAGGTAACTATTTACAGATTTTGGAAAAGTGGGAACAGCTTTTTCCAAAAGAGCAAATTTTTATTGGATTTTATGAAGATGTCATCTATCGGCCTGGAAATTTTATTGTTGATATTTTTCGTTTTCTTGGTGTCAACTTCGAAAAATATCAGCATTATGATGATTTAAAGGCAAAGGTTAATGCATCTCACAAAAACGAGCAAGAAATCCCGTCAGAAATTCAGTATCTTTTAGCCAGAAAGTACTGGTTTCAGATCAAGCTTCTACATGAACGATTTAACAATAGCTATACTCTGGCTTGGACAAGACAGGCTGCACGGATCATGAAACAGCACAAAGAAAATTCATAGAACAAATAGGCTATTTCAGCTCATCACGTTGAACTATTTTGCGTCATGTTTAGGTTGAGCTAAAGGTCGAATAGCTTGTGTTGCTCCTTTGTGATGACGACTCGTATAGTCATTTAGGCTGACCATAATTTGACTCAGCAACCAATAGCCACCCAATAAGTTGGGCACAGCCATAGCCAACGTTAGACTATTGCCAATCATGATGGCGGCACCAGCCGTACTGGTAGCTCCGAGAAAAACTGTGATTAGAAAGAGCATTTTGTAAATCGGAATGCCGCGATCGCAAAATAGATAGACCCACGCCTGTTCGCCGTAGTAGCCCCAGGACATAATGGTGGAGAAAGCGAAAAAGAAAACCGCGATCGCAAGTACGCTGGGAAACCAGCTAATCACACTGCCAAATGCTGCCGCCGTCAGTTCTGCACCTTCTAAATTAGCCGCTGCTGGTGAAGCATAGGCACCCGTCGTAATAATCACCAGTGCCGTCATGTTGCAGATCACAACGGTATCGATAAACGGCTCTAGCATGGCAACAATGCCTTCTCGTACAGGCTCTTTCGTCCGAGCTGCCGCATGCGCGATCGCAGCCGATCCTGTACCCGCCCCGTTGGAAAATACTGACCAACGTAATCCTTGCACCATCACGCCAATGGCTCCCCCCTCGACCGCTGTTGGTGAAAATGCGCCGTGAATAATCGTAGCCACAGCAGCCGGAATTGCTGTGACGTTGACGATCAGTACCCATAGAGCTGCGATCGCATATACCGCGCACAGAGCCGGAATTAGTGCTGCCGCCACTCGACCAATGCGGGTAATCCCGCCCAAGATCACCAGTGCAGTAAGCAGCGTTAACCCTAAACCGTAGCCCCAATCCGGCAGAGTAGGCATGACACGAGCAATCACGCTGTAGGACTGATTCGCTTGAAATAAATTTCCACCGCCAAAACCACCGCCCACAGCTAGCAGCGCAAAGATTCCGGCTAACACTTTACCGACGCGCGGAAACCCTTGCTTTGCTAATCCTTCAGACAGGTAATACATCGGGCCACCAGCTACGGTGCCATCAGGCCGCACCTGGCGATACTGCTGAGCCAGCGTGCATTCAACAAACTTGCTGCTCATGCCCAGGAACCCGCCCAGCGTCATCCACACCACAGCACCCGGCCCACCTAGAGAAATCGCGATCGCAACTCCGGCAATATTGCCCAATCCAACAGTCGCGGATAATGCCGTAGCTAACGCCTGAAAGTGCGAAACCTCACCTTCATCGTCCGGATCGTCATACTGTCCCCGTAAAACTGCGATCGCATGACCAAACGCTCGCAAATTGATAAATCCGAGTCTCAGCGTAAAGAAGACAGCCGCCCCAACAATCCATAGAATAATCAGCGGCATGCCACCGACACTGAAAAATAAAACCTGGTCAAGCCGTTCAGCAATAGAGCTGGAGACAATTTCAATTTGCTCTAGCCACTGTTTCAGTTCAAGTGGCAGTAACCCAAACGTATTCAGCAAAATTCTCAGAATCCTTGGCGACCTTCCCATTGTTGCAGGCGCTCTGCGATTTAGAGTACTGATTTGATGCTGTTGAGACGACGAAACACCAATCCCGACACCTCCCCAAATCATTGTCTACAGTAAAAGAAACAATCCAACCCTCTCTTCCCTGCTCCCTTTCTCCCCTACTCCCTTTCTCCCCCTACTCCCTCCCACTGACTAATTCAACATGAAACGATTCGCTCAACTATTCCAGCAAATCGACGCGACGACATCCACCAATGCCAAAATTGCCGCCCTGCAAGCCTATTTTCGCGATGAATCCCCAGCAAACGCGGTTTGGGCAATCTATTTATTTCTGGGCAAAACCCGACGACGGCTGATTACCTCTCGTGTGCTGCAAGATATTTACTTATCGGTCGCCCAAATTCCCGATTGGCTGTTTGACGACTGCTATCGCCACGTAGGTGACACTGCCGAAACCATTGCGCTGCTCCTACAAGATACGCCACTGGAGAAACAAGACGCGCTTGATCTGCCGCTGCATGAATGGATGGAATCGATAATTCCTCAAGTCAAACAGATGGAGACAGACGAAGAAATCCGCGCACTCGTCCTGTCCTGGTGGGCCGCACTAGAACCGTTTGAAGTCTTTGTTCTCAACAAACTGCTGACGGGAGCCTTTCGAGTGGGAGTATCCAGCAAGCTACTAATCCGAGCACTAGCAGCTGAATACGATCTGCCATCTGCCGTCCTCACCCACCGCCTGATGGGCAACTTTGAGCCAACCGTTGAGTTTTTTGAGCAACTCATCAGTCCCGATAAGATTGAAACGGCTCCGAGCCAACCCTACCCGTTCTTTCTAGCATCTCAGATTGAACCAGAACAATTCCAAGCAGAGGAACATTTCTCCAACTGGTTAGCAGAATGGAAATGGGACGGCATCCGCGCCCAAATTATTCGGCGCAACGATCAGGTCTTCATCTGGTCACGGGGAGAAGATTTAATTACCCATCAGTTTCCGGAACTAGCCGATTACGCACTATCGGCCATTCCTAACGGTTACGTCCTCGATGGCGAAATTCTGTGCTGGCAAGATGGTCAGCCCATGAACTTCAACGCCCTACAAAAGCGCTTGGGCCGCAAACGGGTATCCAAAAAGCTAATGGCGGAATACCCAGCGCACTTCATTGCTTACGATTTGCTGGAGCATAAAGGACAAGATATTCGGGAACTATCACTGCGCGATCGCAAATCCCATCTCGCCAATCTTTTACAAGAAGCTGACTCTAATCTATTGACTCAATCTTTACCACTCAAATTCCAGTCATTTGCTGATTTGGAAGATTTGAGATTGCGATCGCGCAATGAACAAGCCGAAGGACTGATGCTCAAAGCCCAAGACAGCCCCTATCTAGTCGGTCGTAAGCGCGGCTATTGGTGGAAATACAAAGTTGACCCCATGACCCTTGATGCCGTATTGATTTATGCCCAAGCGGGCACAGGCAAGCGCGCTAATCTGTTTACAGACTACACATTTGCCCTTTGGCATGACGGAGAACTTGTTCCGTTCGCCAAAGCTTATTCTGGACTCGATAATGACGAAATCAACCAGCTCGATAAATGGATTCGTCGCCACACAATCGAGCGATTCGGCCCTGTCCAATCGGTCAAAGCAACTCATGTATTTGAAATTGGCTTTGAAGGTATTACTGAATCCAAGCGGCATAAATCTGGCATCGCTGTCCGCTTCCCTCGTATTCTGCGCTGGCGACACGATAAACCCGTAGCAGAAGCCGATACTCTAGACGCTGCTAAATCTTTAATTCAGGCCCAAACTTAACAGTTCATCATTACTTGCCTAGGTTTTGGGGCAAAATGACGAGTGGACTGACTTTAAAGTTGCGATTCCATTAGATTTAAGTTCGATTTAAGATGAGAAGTTCACGCTCAACACTCTTCTTCGAGACTCTCTAGCTTAAAATGCTGGATGGAATCTTGAATGTTCAATATGATTTCTCCGCTTGGGGCATAGGTTGGTTCATAATTTAAATTCCTGTCGGATCGTTTATTGAATGAATCTGAAAGGCTGGTAAACCCCAAACGGGTTTTAGAGTGAGCGAGCGTTAGAATCTATGACTTTTTGTGAATATAAACCTGGTCTAGAGGGCATTCCTGCAACCCAATCAAGCATTAGCTTTGTTGATGGACAGCAAGGAGTTCTTGAGTATCGCGGCATTCGAATCGAAGAACTTGCAGAATACAGCACGTTTTTAGAAACATCCTATCTTCTGATTTGGGGGCATTTGCCAACCAAAACGGACTTAGCTGATTTTGAGCATGAAATTCGCTACCATCGGCGACTCAAGTATCGCATTCGGGACATGATGAAGTGTTTCCCTGAAAGTGGACATCCAATGGACTCGCTACAAGCCTGTGCTGCTGCATTAGGGTTGTTCTACTCGAAGCGGGCATTAGATGATCCAGCCTACATCCGTGCTGCTGTCGTACGTCTACTGGCTAAAATTCCCACAATGGTGGCAGCATTCCAAATGATGCGAAAGGGGAATGACCCCATTCAGCCCCGCGATGATTTGGACTATTCTGCCAATTTTCTATACATGCTGAACGAGCGGGAACCTGATCCGCTAGCAGCTCACATTTTCGACGTTTGTCTCACGCTTCATGCCGAACATACAATCAATGCATCAACATTCTCTGCAATGGTTACGGCATCAACTCTCACAGATCCATATGCCGTAATAGCCTCAGCAGTTGGAACCCTCGCAGGCCCACTCCACGGTGGTGCCAACGAAGAAGTAATCGCTATGCTCGAAGAAATTGGCTCGGTCGAAAATGTAGAAGCCTATGTTGATAAATGCATGGAAACGCGATCGCGGATCATGGGCTTCGGCCATCGTGTCTACAAAGTCAAAGACCCACGAGCCAACATTCTGCAAAGCTTAGCCGAAAAGCTGTTTGAAAAAGTCGGCAGAGACGAATACTACGATATTGCAGTTGAGCTCGAACGTGTAGTTGGGAATAGGCTTGGTCACAAAGGAATTTATCCTAACGTTGACTTTTATTCTGGCCTGGTTTACAGGAAGTTAGGCATTCCGACTGACTTATTTACACCCGTATTTGCGATCGCGCGAGTTGCTGGCTGGCTAGCCCACTGGAAAGAACAGCTTGGCGAAAACCGCATTTTCCGCCCCACTCAAATCTACACTGGTGCTCGTAACCGTCCCTACACCCCCGTAGAAGAACGGCAAACCATCCAAGATCAATCACTGCTGGCAGACATGCTGGCAGACTAACCAATACAATCACTCATGAGGGGTGATTCCCCCTTGCGTCATATCTGGTAAACCTGCCATCATTCTAGAGATGACGATTTTCAGGAACTCCGAGCCCTCCCGCCTATGGGCGGGCTTTATTTTTTGTGTCTGTTGCGACTATCCATTAACAACTTACCAACAACAAGAAAGGAGCTCATCAGCTGATGAGCTCCTTTCTGCTTGAATGATTGACCTGGCACCGAGCTATTTTCCCGTGGGGCAACCCCCAAAGTATCTTCGCCGCTGCACCGTTTCACAACCAAGTTCGGGATGGAGTTGGAGTGGGGCCAGTGCGCCATTGGCACCAGGAAACTGATTGGGTTGAGCTTCCTGTAGAGAAGGAAGAACCCTGAAGACTGCATAGAAAGATGTCAAGTTCAGACCCAAATGTAGATATGGTCAAGCCCTCGGTCTGTTAGTATTCCTCAGCTTCATCCATTACTGAACTTCCACTTAGAACCTATCAACGGGTGTTCTTCCCGTGACCTTACCTGGCTAACCCAGTGAGAGTACTCATCTTGAGGTGGGCTTCCCACTTAGATGCTTTCAGCGGTTATCCTCTCCGCACATGGCTACCCTGCGTCTACCGTTGGCACGATAACAGGTACACCAGCGGTGCGTTCCTCCCGGTTCGTCTCGTACTAAGGAGGAATCCTCTCAATACTCTTACGCCTGCACCGGATATGGACCGAACTGTCTCACGACGTTCTGAACCCAGCTCACGTACCGCTTTAATGGGCGAACAGCCCAACCCTTGGGACCTACTACAGCCCCAGGTTGCGATGAGCCGACATCGAGGTGCCAAACCTCCCCGTCGATGTGAACTCTTGGGGGAGATAAGCCTGTTATCCCTAGAGTAACTTTTATCCGTTGAGCGACGGCCCTTCCACGCGGAACCGTCGGATCACTAAGGCCTACTTTCGTACCTGCTCGAGTTGTAGCTCTTGCAGTCAAGCTCCCTTCTGCCTTTACACTCTGCGGCTGATTTCCAACCAGCCTGAGGGAACCTTTGCGCGCCTCCGTTACCTTTTAGGAGGCGACCGCCCCAGTCAAACTGCCCACCTGAAACTGTTCCCTTCCCGGATAACGGGTAAGGGTTAGAATTCTAGCCTTGTTAGAGTGGTATCTCACCAGTGACTCCACAGTCCCCACAAGGACTGCTTCATAGTCTCCCACCTATCCTGCGCAAACAAAGCCCGAACCCAATTCCAGGCTACAGTAAAGCTTCATAGGGTCTTTCTGTCCGGGTGCAGGTAGTCCGTATCTTCACAGACAATCCTATTTCGCCGAGCCTCTCTCCGAGACAGCTCCCAGATCGTTACGCCTTTCGTGCGGGTCGGAACTTACCCGACAAGGAATTTCGCTACCTTAGGACCGTTATAGTTACGGCCGCCGTTCACCGGGGCTTCAGTCGCGAGCTTCGCCGAAGCTAACCCACTTCCTTAACCTTCCGGCACTGGGCAGGCGTCAGCCCCCATACATCGTCTTGCGACTTAGCGGAGACCTGTGTTTTTGGTAAACAGTCGCCTGGGACTCTTCACTGCGACCACCTCTCGGTGGCACCCCTTCTCCCGAAGTTACGGGGCCATTTTGCCGAGTTCCTTAGAGAGAGTTATCTCGCGCCCCTTGGTATTCTCAACCTCCCTACCTGTGTCGGTTTCGGGTACGGGCAACGTTAGATTAACGTGGATAGAGCTTTTCTTGGAAGCCTGACATACACCACTTCCCCGCCGTAGCGGGTCGGACTCGTGCCTCAGCTCAGGTCGTTTTCGCCGACCCTCATCACCTTGAACACTTACGCCGGTAACCAACATCCGGCTGGCTTAGCCTTCTCCGTCCCTCTTCACAATCTAACGTCGGTACGGGAATGTTAACCCGTTGGCCATCGACTACGCCTTTCGGCCTCGCCTTAGGTCCCGACTAACCCTCCGCGGACGAGCCTTCCGGAGGAACCCTTAGGGTTTCGGGGCATTGGATTCTCACCAATGTTTTCGCTACTCAAGCCGACATTCTCACTTCTGATTCGTCCACACCTGCTTTCGCTAATGCTTCTAACTACTACAGAACGCTCCCCTACCACTTACGTAGTAAGTCCACAGCTTCGGTATAACACTTAGTCCCATTCATTTTCGGCGCAGGAGCGCTTGACCAGTGAGCTATTACGCACTCTTTCAAGGATGGCTGCTTCTAGGCAAACCTCCTGGTTGTCTCTGCACTCCCACCTCCTTTCCCACTTAGTGTTAATTTGGGGACCTTAGCTGGTGGTCTGGGCTGTTTCCCTCTCGACGATGAAGCTTATCCCCCACCGTCTCACTGGCAACGTGTGCACTGGGTATTCAGAGTTTGACTCGATTTGGTACCGCTCTCGCAGCCCGCACCGAATCAGTGCTTTACCCCCCAGTTATAATCGTTACCGCTGCGCCTAAACACATTTCGGGGAGAACCAGCTAGCTCCGGGTTCGATTGGCATTTCACCCCTAACCACACCTCATCCGCCAATTTTTCAACATTGGTCGGTGCGGACCTCCACTTGGTGTTACCCAAGCTTCATCCTGGACATGGTTAGATCACCCGGGTTCGGGTCTATAAACACTGACATAGTCGCCCTTATCAGACTCGGTTTCCCTCTGGCTCCGGCATTTCCGCCTTAACCCGCCAGTGCCTATAAGTCGCCGGCTCATTCTTCAACAGGCACGCCGTCATCCGTTAAATCGGACTCCGACTGCTTGTAGGCTTACGGTTTCATGTTCTATTTCACTCCCCTCCCGGGGTTCTTTTCACCTTTCCCTCGCGGTACTGTTTCACTATCGGTCACACAGGAGTATTTAGCCTTACGAGGTGGTTAGTCGCGGATTCACACGGGATTTCACGTGCCCCGTGCTACTCGGGATCCGGCTAGGCTAGTTCAGTTTTCGACTACGGGACTTTCACCCCCTCTGGTGCAGTATTCAGCTGCTTCGTCTAACCTTTCTAGTCCACATTGCCGTCCCACAACCCCAGCAGTAAAAACCACTGGTTTAGGCTCTTCCCGTTTCGCTCGCCGCTACTCAGGGAATCGAGTTTTCTTTCTCTTCCTCCAGCTACTAAGATGTTTCAATTCGCTGGGTTGGCTCGTGCCAGTCTATGGATTCAACTGGCCGTACTTAGGGTTGCCCCATTCGGAAACCCACGGATCACTGCTTGCTTCCAACTCCCCGTGGCATATCGCCGGTAACCGCGTCCTTCATCGCCTCTGTGTGCCTAGGTATCCGCCGTAAGCCCTTGATAGCTTGACCATTTACTTACATTGGTGTCTGTTCGTGACTGAACCATCAATCATTGCTGATTCATAGCTTCGTCAACATCTACCTGACATCTCTTTTCTCTATGCAGTTTTCAAGGTTCTTTGCTGGTCTAATCCAGCAGCCTTTCTAGCTACTGATAGCTTGTCTGCTCAGTAGTTTAGAAATAGTGCTGAATTATTAAATCTGGTGGAGGTAAGCGGACTCGAACCGCTGACATCCTGCTTGCAAAGCAGGCGCTCTACCAGCTGAGCTATACCCCCACGAGTGGGCCATCCTGGACTCGAACCAGGGACCTCACCCTTATCAGGGGTGCGCTCTAACCACCTGAGCTAATAGCCCATATCCGGCCCCTCGATAGTTCAGAAACCAATAATAATCATCTCGACCGACCTAGGATGACCTTACTTAGGTGCTCTATCAGTTTTCGCACGTCTAAGTAGGGTAGGTCTCCTTGAAAGGAGGTGATCCAGCCACACCTTCCGGTACGGCTACCTTGTTACGACTTCACCCCAGTCACCAGCCCTGCCTTCGGCGTCCCCCTCCGCGAACGGTTGGGGTAACGACTTCGGGCGTGGCCAGCTTCCATGGTGTGACGGGCGGTGTGTACAAGGCCCGGGAACGTATTCACCGCAGTATGCTGACCTGCGATTACTAGCGATTCCTCCTTCATGCAGGCGAGTTGCAGCCTGCAATCTGAACTGAGCCTCGGTTTATGGGATTAGCTCAACCTCGCGGTCTGGCTGCCCTTTGTCCGAAGCATTGTAGTACGTGTGTAGCCCAGGACGTAAGGGGCATGCTGACTTGACGTCATCCCCACCTTCCTCCGGTTTGTCACCGGCAGTCTCTCTAGAGTGCCCAACTGAATGATGGCAACTAAAAACGAGGGTTGCGCTCGTTGCGGGACTTAACCCAACATCTCACGACACGAGCTGACGACAGCCATGCACCACCTGTGTTCCAGCTCCCGAAGGCACTCCTCGGTTTCCCGAGGATTCTGGACATGTCAAGCCCTGGTAAGGTTCTTCGCGTTGCATCGAATTAAACCACATACTCCACCGCTTGTGCGGGCCCCCGTCAATTCCTTTGAGTTTCACACTTGCGTGCGTACTCCCCAGGCGGGATACTTAACGCGTTAGCTACGGTACTGAACGGGTCGATACGTCCAACACCTAGTATCCATCGTTTACAGCTAGGACTACAGGGGTATCTAATCCCTTTCGCTCCCCTAGCTTTCGTCCATGAGTGTCAGTTACGGCCCAGCAGAGCGCTTTCGCCACCGGTGTTCTTCCTGATATCTACGCATTTCACCGCTACACCAGGAATTCCCTCTGCCCCTACCGTACTCTAGCTATCCAGTTTCCACTGCCGAACCAGGGTTGAGCCCTGGAATTTGACAGCAGACTTGAATAGCCACCTGCGGACGCTTTACGCCCAATAATTCCGGATAACGCTTGCATCCTCCGTCTTACCGCGGCTGCTGGCACGGAGTTAGCCGATGCTTATTCCTCAGGTACCGTCAGATCTTCTTCCCTGAGAAAAGAGGTTTACAACCCACAGGCCGTCCTCCCTCACGCGGCGTTGCTCCGTCAGGCTTTCGCCCATTGCGGAAAATTCCCCACTGCTGCCTCCCGTAGGAGTCTGGGCCGTGTCTCAGTCCCAGTGTGGCTGATCATCCTCTCAGACCAGCTACTGATCGTCGCCTTGGTGAGCTCTTACCTCACCAACTAGCTAATCAGACGCGAGCTCATCTTCAGGCAGAAAACTGTTTCATCCGTAGACATATGGGGTATTAGCCACCGTTTCCAGTGGTTGTCCCCCTCCTGAAGGCAGATTCTCACGCGTTACTCACCCGTCCGCCACTCATACTTACCCCGAAGGGCGTTCTGCGTTCGACTTGCATGTGTTAAGCACGCCGCCAGCGTTCATCCTGAGCCAGGATCAAACTCTCCGTGTTAAAAACTTAGAAAGTTTTTTGGCTCCAAATACGATTCTCTTACGTTAAGAAACGTATCGACTCGTATCCGGAATATATTAAAATTTGGTAAGCTTTGCTAAACTAGCCCACCATCTGTCTTTTCCTTGACGAGATGTGATGTTCTTGGCTTCTGAACTATTCTTATGTCGAGGTTCCGTTTCTCGCTCAAGGAGCTCAGCACAAACGCTCTCTCCTCCAGCGCTTTATCAATATAACGACCCGGAAACAGATTTGTCAACATCTTTCTTTGGGATTCTTTCAAGGTAAGTAGGTAAAGGTAAAAACGCGCATCTATATAACAGATGATGAAGAAGCGAGTTGAGACGGAAATCGAAATCGCTCGACGGAGTATCCCGCTTTTTCAGCTCTCGCCTCAAAGCCGTCGATAACGGCATAGGCTAAATCCAATTCATCTTCAAACATCTGCCCATTTAACTCATGGGTTTTCACCTGATGCCACTCGGGTTCAATCGGATTGAGCTCCGAGCAATATTTGGGTAAGAAGAACAGGTAAAGTCCCTGAGCTTGCCAGTCTGCCCATTTGTCTTGCACAGCTCGACTGGTATGAATGGGGCTGTTATCTTGAACAATGACTCGAATGCATCCATTGGCCTTAAACCGGGGCTTGGCCTGACGGGCTTGCTCATCCATTAGCCGGATGTAGCGCTCGGCGTTGAAGCTGCCAATCACCAATCCATACGCGAAACTCACGAACGGTTGGAGCAGACCGAGGATGCTCAGTCGCCTGCCCTTGCGGTGAGTCTGCTCCAGTCGCTTTTGCTCGCCTTCGAAAAAGTAGCTGTAGCTGACGGGCATCCAGAGACAAAAGCCTGCCTCGTCAAGATAGGAGAGGTCAATCTCTCCACTGGCGGCCGCCCATTGCAACATCTCCAAATCCGCTACCTTCTGGGCTTTCTCAACTGGGTCTTGTTTCCCTCGGTGGCTGTGTCGAGTGCGCTTCCAAATGATTCCCTTTTTTTGAGTACGTCCCGCAGATGGGCCGCACTTAACTTGATATGTCTCTCCTCTTCCAGCTTTCGCGCTAACTGACGGCTGTTATAAGTTCGTTGCTCCTGGCGTAGACATGTTTCCAGATACTCCATATCTTCCGGTTGCCAACGTGGTTGCGCTCCCGGTCGCGGTGCATCCCAGAGTCCTCCTAATCCACCCTCTTGCCAGCGATGCAGCGTTTCTCTGACCGTTCGCTCTCTCCACCCGAAGAACCGGGCAATCTGCTCAACATACAGCCCTTGGTGACTCATCCGAATCACTTCTGCTCGGTCTTTCACTCGTTGCGGCACGGTTGTGGCGGTGCGTAACTCAAAGAGGGTACGGTCTTCTGCCCCTGTCAAAAAGACTCGTAAGCGCGCTCCCATTGCTCCTGATCTCCTACTGGCAGTGAGTCCCTTTATTCAACTTCACATACCTTCTTTTTTCAACCCCGCTCTACTTAGTTAAAAGCAAGACGGAGCAAAGCTTTCAATAATTTAGGGGAAGGCATCTTTTCCTTCGAAACACTCAAAATTCATCCAGATCTTTTTGAATGAGTTTTGAAATAACCGTGAAATACATATAGGCACCTCTAAGAATAGGGATACTTGTTGAGAATGGCCCGGTATCCGCAGTCAATTTGCGCAATGTAACTGATCAAGGTGCCCATAGGCAATAAAGCCACCAACTTTGATTTTCAATCTTGAGGTTGCACAAGTTATGAGTGCGTCAGGGCAGCGGCTTGAGGCTGTCGGGCCAGCCTCAAGCCGTACTCGATCCCTTCGACTATGGCGTGGTAGGACGCTTCGATAATATTGGTCGAAACGCCAACTGTTGTCCAGCGTCGATGTCCGTCTGAGGATTCGACGAGTACCCGTGTCTTAGCCGATGTACCTTCTTTACCGTCCAAAATACGCACTTTGTAATCAGCCAAGTGAAACTGGGCGATTTCCGGATAGAAGTTGAGCAACGCTTTGCGTAGCGCAGCATCGAGTGCAGAGACGGGCCCGTTTCCTTCCGCCGCTTCTAGAATATCTTGACCATTGACAGCCACTTTAATGGTCGCCAGCGAATAGGTTTGACTCAAATCAGAACCGGGCACCGTATCGCAGTTGACCTTAAATCCTTTGAGATCAAAGAACTGCTGTCGCTGATTCATAGCCTCACGCATCAGCAACTCAAAACTGGCCTCTGCCGCTTCAAACTGATAGCCTTCATGCTCCAGAGATTTGAGCCGCTGTAAAATTTGCCGACAGCTGGGGTCATTCTTATTCAGCTCAATACCAAAGCTGCGAGCTTTTGCCAGCACGTTACTCAGACCAGACTGGTCGGAAATGACGATGCGGCGACGATTACCCACCTGTTCAGGGCGAATATGCTCATATGTGAGCGGATTACGCTCAACAGCGCTGACGTGGATGCCGCCCTTATGGGCAAAGGCCGACAGGCCCACGAACGGCGCGTGATCGTCTGGAGCAAGATTGACAACTTCGCTAATTAGACGACTCGATTCCGTCAGCCGCTGTAGCTGCTCGTCAGCCAAGCAGTCGTAGCCTAGCTTGATTTGCAGATTGGGCAGCAGCGTACAGAGATTGGCGTTGCCGCAGCGTTCGCCATAGCCGTTGATTGTACCCTGCACCATCCGTGCCCCTCCCATAACGGCATAGAGCGCATTGGCCACTGCCGTACCGGAGTCATTGTGGGTGTGAATACCCAACTGCGGCTTAACTGTACCAGGTTGTTCCTCTAACCAAGCATCGACGGATTTGACAATTTCGCTGATTTTATGGGGCAGCGTGCCGCCGTTGGTGTCGCAAAAAACGAGCCACTCGGCCCCCGCTTCATAGGCCGCTTGGAGTGTCTTCAGTGCATACTCAGGATTATTTTTGTAGCCGTCAAACCAGTGCTCGGCATCGTAGATCACCCGCCGATCCTGACTGCGCAGGTAGGAGATGGTATCACGAATCATCGCTAAGTTTTCGTCCAGAGTCGTTTGTAAGCCTTCCGTGACGTGTAAATCCCAGGACTTGCCAAAAAGGGTGACCCAATGGGTGCCTGCGGCCAAAATTGGCTGCAAGAGCGGATCGTCTGCCGCCGTTGTGCCGGGGCGACGAGTTGAGCAAAAGGCGACGATTTCAGCCTGCTTGAGCGGTTCTTCCTTAATTTGCCAGAAAAACTGGACATCCTTAGGATTGGCTCCCGGCCAGCCACCCTCAATAAACGGAATACCTATTTCATCAAGCTGGTGTGCAATCCGTAGTTTATCCTCAATCGACAGGGACAGCCCTTCGCGCTGAGAGCCATCGCGGAGTGTGGTGTCGTAGATCCAGATTTTAGAGTCAGCTTGAGTAGTTCGATTCATAGGAAATGGGGTTAGGCCAGTAAAGTCATTGCAACGGGTAGAAGAAAATCCCTTTTTTATATTTTAATATGCTGGCTAGATTAATCAGTTTGATGAATGCCCATCACGCATGTGTTTAGCGTAGTTATTTCGATCTCCCGTTGTCGCCACTCCTTATTAAAGGGGCTATTCCAACGCTAGCTTGAAGTCGGCCTTTTTTAGAAAGGTATACCCGAAGGGTTACAGAGAAATTTTGATCGAATAAACCTCTAGTTTAGATCATGGTTATAGGCCGGCATCAGCCGCTAAAAGCCCGTTTCCCGCCAGGGAACGGGATCAACCGCAACGCCATGCACATATAAACCCCAGTGCAAATGTGGCCCCGTTGATGAACCAGTCGAGCCAACGGCCCCGATAACCTGTCCGGAATTCACCATTTGGCCTTCCTGCACATCAATCCGGCTCATGTGTATAAAGATGCTGAGTACGCCTTGACCGTGATCGATCCCGACCGTGTTGCCATGTAGCTCAAAGCCATCTTCAACCCGTCCCACTAGGGCGACTCGTCCTGCCGCTGGGGCAGAGATGGGGCTACCCGTACCCGCTGCGTAGTCCACGCCACGGTGGTAGTAGTCTTCAGCAAACTCGCCATTGTAATAGCGCCGCACGCCGTAGACGGAGCTAACCGAGCCATTGCTGGGCCGCAGCAGGGGGCCATTCCAGTAGCGCTCGGGGGTATCGAGCTGCTTAAAGGCATCGACGCGATCGAACTCATAGTCTGTCCCTTCAATCCCAGCTACACCAGGTGAAAAATTAATGTGTTGAGTGGGAAAATCGCGATTCCGCAGCCATACCGTGAAGTTGCGGGTGTCTTCCTGACCGAAAATTCGCACCAGCTTTTCCCCTGGCGGATCGAGCGGACTCGTGGGCAGCAACGCCTGGTAGCGGTTGCCACCAATCGGATAGGAGGGATACTCCGTTTCTCCCAGCGTGACAGTCGGTGGAGTCGTGGACTGGGGATTTTCCGCCTGGACGATGACTGAGATCGTGTCGCCCAAGTGGGGATTGGGCGGATTGATCTGGACTTCGTAGGCTGAGCTAGGCGTCGCCAGTAGAATAATACCGATGCTAATTGCGATCGCAGTTCCCAGCCAGGACCAACGACGCATTGCAGAAAATCGCGATCGCAGTTGAGGCCAAATCATAGGCAATCGTGAGAATGAGTAAAGATTATAGAGAAACAGTAACGAAGAAATAGCAATGAACCGTTGGAGTTTAGACGACCAGAGACTTACCGCTTGGGCTTGATATAGACCAGAGCCTGTCGCCAAATAATCGTCGGCTGATCATACTGATCGACCAGACAAAGACAATCCGTATCTTGCCAGCGAATTTTTCCCACCAGCAAATCATCGGTGACCAGCTTTGCTTCGACTTCCTGGCCTTCGCGAATCAGCGTTTGCATCTGTCGCACACTAGGCAGAGAGGTATCCAGTTCGAGCGCCATGAAATTTCCTCAACTCCGCGTCAATACTGTTTAAGGATATAGCAGTCTGATTTGGTCTGTGAAATGGTTTACGAACGTTCAGTGAAGATAGCGTTACACGCTTAAGTAAAGTCAGTATTTTTGAGAAAGCCACGCTTCAGCGTGGCTTTCTCAAAAATACATGTCCTACCCTGCGGGCGTAGTGCCATAACGTTCAGGAACATTCAGGAATATATCGACTACAGACGGGTGAATGGTTCAACCCACTCGCAGTAAAATGAAATTCTCAAATTAATCATGACAGACCGCCATGACAGTTGCTTTTACGAAATATCAAGGGCTGGGAAACGACTTTCTGCTGATCGACAATCGGCACCAGACTGAGCCAATGCTGACGCCGGAACAGGCGATTCACATGTGCGATCGCAACTTTGGCATTGGCGCAGACGGCGTGATTTTTGCGCTGCCGGGACAGGATGGCACTGATTACACTATGCGGATTTTCAATTCCGATGGCTCTGAGCCAGAAATGTGCGGCAACGGCATTCGCTGCCTGGCACGATTCTTAGAAGAATTAGAAGTCCTGGATGGTCGCACCATATCTCATCCCCTCGCCTATCAAATTCACACCCTTGGTGGTCTGATCACCCCAGAAATTCAAGCTGACGGGCAGGTCAAAGTTGATATGGGGCCACCGCGTCTGCTAGCAAAAGAAATTCCAACCACCTTGGCCGGACTGGACGACAAGGTGATCAATCGAATGCTGAATGTATCTGGGCAGATCTGGGAAGTCACCTGCGTCAGCATGGGCAATCCACACTGCATTACCTTTGCCGAAGATGTGGATACGATTTCGCTTGCCACCATTGGCCCTCAGTTTGAGCATCATGAAGCCTTTCCGCAGCGGATCAACACTGAATTTATCCAGGTTATGCGGCCTGACTATTTAAAGATGCGCGTCTGGGAACGAGGCGCAGGCGCAACGCTGGCCTGTGGCACAGGTGCCTGTGCCTCACTCGTTGCTGGAGTCCTGACGGGCAACTGCCAGCGGCAGGCGACGGTGGAGCTTCCCGGTGGCCCTCTGCTGATTGAATGGTCAGAAGCTAATCAGCATGTGTATATGACGGGGCCAGCTCAAATGGTGTTCACAGGTGCGATCGCACTTGATGAATTGTAAATTAGCCCTTCGTAAGGGCGAGTTTCGCGAATCAATTTGTGATACAGCAATTTTAAGTTGATTATGAACAGGCGGCCCTGCTGGGGCCGCCTGTTCATAATCAACTCAGTTCACTAGCTATTTAGTAAAGCAATAAATGGCAATAACTTGATGTAGAACCCGCCCTGGTAAACGGTTTGCGATTCCTTAGGCAAATAAGCGCCATACAATGGTCAGTAGCGCCAAGATATAGATAAAGTAAGCCAGCAATCGCAAGACCGGAATACCAATCATGTAGAAAATGCCGTGGAGAGCGCGCATCGTGACGACCACAATGGATGCGATCGCAGTGATGCCATCCGCGTTACCTGTTATCTGAGCCATGAAAATCACCGTAGCAGTCAGCGCCAAATTGTCATGATGATTACGCTGCGCCCGATCGGCTCGCCCAACCCAAGGCGGCACGTCGGGCATTTTTTCGCGGTTACTCAGTCCCCATCCAACCCCAGCTTCTGCCAAACGCGCCAGCGCTGGAACATGATTCAGGGGAACAGTCCAGAGTGCCAAAATTAGCAAGCAAATCAGGTCGGTATTCATTGTTTGAGTACAAGAAAAGCATGATGTGAACATTTCATTAAGTAATGTAACAAGCTTCTGCATAACCTTGTTCGACTGGGACATATATCCGTGCAACTACGGTAAATACTTGGTGCCCCTGTTGCCTTCAAGGAAGATTCAAAGTTATGTGTCACTTCTACCTCTTGCTGCTCTCCACTCTCTCTCCGTTCGTACTCGCGCTTTGTACAGAAAACGTTCATCCGTCCTCAACGCATCGGGTTCAAGATCAGCGTCATGCAGACGTTGAAGTATTGACTGAATTAGGCTGGCAGCAATATAGTCGTCACCAGTATGCGGCTGCGATCGCAACCTTCCAAGCTGTCCTGCGTATCTATCGGCAATCGGGACGACACGCTAACGCGAGCGATTTGCTCAACTGCATTCGCTTGATACAAACTCGTGCCCAAGCAACCACGCCCTCTAGCCCAAGCTTTGAATTCTCTACAGGCCAGACCGTACTATGCATGGACCCAAACCTAGAAGGCAACGCCACTGAAATGGCCCATCAGTTGAGCAACTTTGCCGAAATGTATCGCCGTCTTGGTCAATTCAATGACGCTCTCCAGCTTTATCAGCAAGCGCTTCAGTTTTTTAAGCAGGCAGATGATCTGCGCGGTATGGGTCGCACGTTGAACAACTTAGGGCTCGTCTACAGTGCAATCGGACAATACAGCCGTGCCCAAGCTCTGGCTCAGTCCGCCATCAGCATTCTACAAGATGCCAATGACAATGCCGGAGAAGCCGCTGCCCGCCACAATTTAGGCGTTGCCTGTCTCAAACTCAGCCGCTACAACCAGGCCATTGCTTCGTTCCATGCTTCACTTACTCTGCGTCAGCAGATCAACGATGCTGTTGGCATCGCCATGTCTCTGAGTTATCTAGGACTCACCTACCGCTATCTCAACTATCCGCTAGCATCGCTGCACTATTACTACAGCGCCTTATGGATACGGCAAGCCAATACCGATAGCGCTGGCGAAGCAACAACGTTGGGACATATCGCAGGCATCTATCGCCAAATGGGCCAATTCCATTGGGCTATTCATTGTGACAAGCAGGCTTTAGCCATCTTTCAACTGCTCGGCAACCAAAAAGGCACTGGCAGAGTGTTGTGTAACCTGGGCAAAATCTATGAAGCAATGGGTCAAGCAGCCAAAGCCCTCGATTTTTATCAGCAATCTCTCTCTGTGCTACGTGCGGTCGGAGACTACAGCGGAGAAGCGGCGGCTCTTGAAAGCATCGACAATATTTATCATCAGATTCATTTGGCAGAGTTTGCCAGCTAGGGATCTGTTTAGTGCTGCTTCAGTGACGGCTATGGGCGCGGAGCATACATCATGATCGGCACACCCGCTGCAACGAACAGGCAACTCAACCAATCGAAACGATCTGGACGAACACCATCAATTTGCCATCCCCACAGCAGCGACAGCACAACAAAAACACCATCATAGGCGGCATAAACTCGCCAAAATCAGCGGGTTATAGCGTAGGAACGATGTCGTACAGGATAAGGAGCGGCCAACCTGCGATCGCAACCGGAAAACCCTTCCCCTTGCGTAATCATACCCACACTAAATAACTACCGCCAATCTCGAACAACTCAGCTAAAACAAAATACATCAAGGATTTAAGCAGCATATTCCTAGATACAACACACCCCAACCGCTATTCCTCGTATAGGCTTCTTCCAGCAAGGCGGTATATACTGGAGTTTAGACTAAGGCCAAATTGCACCACCTGTGACAGTGGCGCAACTTTGGAGTAACAGGAGCCGAATGGCGGGGTTAAGGGACAGATGTGGCTTGTTTTTTAGAGCGTTTTCCTCGTTTTCGGATGGTGGGGCAGTAGGGTTTGGGGGGTCGAGGGGTGCCAGTCGGCCAGCCCGGTGATTTTCCTCGGGGTTTGGGAAGTGCAGTCGGTGTGCCCAACTGAGCGAAAAGTGGAGCGATGGAATCAGCCACTCGTCCAGGAGTCAGAGCGGCTTGAGGTTTTTGCCAGGGCAAGGGTTGGTCTTGGACGAGATCACGCGCTAACCATAACTGCCAGGTGGCTAAGGGCATCAAGTCACTCCAGCGTTCCGCCGCTTTGGGGTCTGCCAGTTTCGGCAAGAGCCAATGCAGTCGCTGCTTGATGAAGCGGTACCAGTGGTCGATAGCAAAGCGTTGCAGATAGCGTTGCCAGAGGGTGTCTAAGGGCGGTGGACTCTCGCCAACCCACACCAACCAGAGGGGGCGAGCGGGGCGAGGGTGTCCGGTGGCATCAAGGCGTTGCACCTGAATCAGCCGCATGGGATGAGCAGCGGCTTGCCGAAAATGCAACTGGTGCCAACAGCGCACCCGCACTGTCCCCAACTTGGGATGCTCGAGAATTGCTGTCTCATCGGCTGACCACCAGGTGTCGGGGTCATTGAGTTTGAATTTGTCGCCGTGGACTTTGGGACGTCCTCGTCCACTGTAGGGCGGCGGTGCTCCCCAGAGGTTCAAGTTAGAGCGCAGACGCATGAGTTTATCGGCGGCAATATCAGCGGTTTCCAGCACGAAGCGAGCACAGCCATACTCACTGTCCCAGAGCGTCAAGGGACGACAGGATAACTCTTTACACACTTGCCGCAGTTGAAATGCAGCTTTGCTTAATGGGCTCTCCCAACTGGTAATTCGCTCATGCCGCAAAGGCAAGGCCCAACTGCCTGACTCGGGTGGAATCCAGGCCAACGTACTGTAGCCTTGACCGACGGTAATCGGCCCCCCTCCTCCCACACCCTGAGCCTGATGTTCATACGTCCGTTCGGGTAAGCACTTCGCGTCTGGACGGGGCCATGCCGTATGGTCGCCAGCCAACACCACTGGCTCCTCCTGGGGCAGTTGCTCCAGGTACAGCTGCATCAGTCGGCGGCGCTGCGGTCGGCTGTCATGTACAGCGCTATAGATACTCGGCCATTGGCGACGAAAGAATGGGGAGCGCGAGAGCTCGACAAAGCTGGGCGCTTGCCGTGTCGTCAACACCGCGTCAATGAGTTCAAAGGTCGCATCATGCGCTCGTCCCAAATACTGATGGGCGCGCTGGCGAAATCCGTACAGGCTATCGTAGGGCATAGTAGTCGCTGAGGTGAGTGGTATTGTCTCAGCTTCTGCTATAACGCGGTTCGTGCCTAGCACGACCGCGATTTTCTTTCGCTCTTTAGTCTAAACTCCAGTATATATAGGGGTTCCAGATAAGAACGAGAGAGGAGAGTGCCTCATGATGAGGCACTCTCCTCTCTCGTTTTCTCACTCTTAACTGAAATCACTATAGCTGTAGCCAGCTAAGTTAGGACACGGACGGTGTTGTGGCGCGATATCGCCGCGCCACAACACCGTCTTAACCAATACGACTATCGCTATATTTCACAGCCAGTTCAAATATTTTTGATTCGTCAAGTTAGACAGAATGCGCTGTTAAACTGTCCCACTGAACTTAATTGCTGGATCCATCATCCGCACAGATCCGTGATGGCAGCATCGGACTGAAGCGTCGAAAGTCCGAAAGGTACTGCTCTAGTACAGCAAACTGCGGCAGATTCAAGCTGTAATACACCCACTTACCTTGCTGTCGTGACCTCAGCAACTCTGCCTCTTTAAGGGTCTTGAGGTGAAACGAGAGTTTTGACTGCTGGACATTTAAGCGATCGCATAGGTCGCAAACACACAGTTCCTGCTCCCTCAACAGTTCAATGATCTGGAGCCGGAGAGAATCAGATAGTGCTTTAAATCCTGATTCAACTAAAGTTGATTTATTAGTGAGAGACTTAACCATCAAGTTTGCTGGGATCAATAGCCCTATCATATAAAAGTTAAAGGTTGATTGAGACTTAGACAACACTCCGATTCCAGCAGCTTAATCATGTAGCTTAGTAATCTGCTTGATCACTGAATCTGCAGCCGCTAAATCATCAGAATAAAAGTTCGTTTGGCTTAGTCGTGTCGAAGGAATCGCAGCTTCTTTTTGCTAAGGTGTTGTAGTAGATCTCTTGTCCACGTAAAAACAAGCAAGAGTAATTAGCGTTTCGGAAATTGGCATCAATCGTGACATTAAAGCCAGATTGGCTGCGGGTCAAAGCACCGCAGTGGGAACGGGTGGGAAATGTAAAGTCTCTTCTACGGGACTTAGAACTGAATACCGTCTGTGAAGAAGCGTCCTGTCCCAATATTGGAGAATGCTTCAGCCACGGTACGGCAACGTTTTTGATCATGGGGCCAGCCTGTACGCGGGCTTGTCCCTATTGCGATATCGATTTTGAGAAAAAGCCTAAAGCGCTTGATCCCACAGAGCCCGATCGGTTAGCTGAAGCCGTACGTCGCATGGGGCTGAACCACGTCGTGATCACCTCCGTTAACCGAGATGATTTACCGGATGGTGGAGCGGAACAGTTTGCCAAATGTATTCAGGCCGTCCGAGCCGCATCGCCTCAAACGACTGTGGAAGTGCTGATCCCGGATTTGTGCGGCAATTGGGCAGCCCTCGACATCATTTTGGCGGCTCAGCCCGAAGTTCTGAATCACAACACCGAAACGGTTCCTAGCCTCTATCGTCGAGTTCGCCCTCAAGGTGACTACGATCGCACATTGGAACTACTCCAGCGTATCCATCATCAAGCACCCTGGATCTACAGCAAATCGGGAATCATGGTAGGACTGGGCGAAACCGATGCTGAAGTGCAGCAGGTGATGAAAGACCTCCGCGCGGTTCACTGCGACATTTTGACGATTGGGCAGTATCTTCAGCCAACACCAAAGCATTTAGCGCTGAAAGAGTTCATCACACCAAAACAGTTCGACGCTTGGCGACAAATGGGTGAGTCGATGGGCTTCCTACAGGTCGTGTCTTCTCCCCTGACCCGCAGTTCCTATCATGCGGAGCAGGTGCGCGAATTGATGCAGCGTTATCCCCGTTCAGCTCCGTCTCTAGCCTAAGAACCTATCCGAATACCTCGATTTGGCCACGCCACATTGGGGGTTTGAGAGGGTTTCCGGATAGGCTCTAAGTACCGTGGATTTAATAGATCCGCAAACTATAGGGGCGGGTTTTGCCGTCAAATCTGTGACAAGGTGCAGATTGGTCTACTAAACCCGCCCCTCACAAAGATTGAACTACTCCACAAAGATTGAACTACTCCACCTATACAACCGACAAAAGCTAAATGGAAGGATTAACGTCGAGCCACTGGATCATGCTGGGGCTGCTGTTGACATTTGCGATCGCGCATAGCGGTCTTGCTGCACTACGTCCTCGCGGCGAGCAGTATATTGGGCCTCGTGCCTATCGTATCCTGTTTGCTCTGGTCAGTTTGCCCCTCGCCGTCACGTTAATTGCTTATTTCATCAACCACCGCTACGACGGGGTTCGTCTGTGGAATGTTCAGGGTGTACCAGGCATTGAGACTACCGTTTGGATACTGTCAGCAATCTCATTTCTGTTTCTCTATCCCGCTACCTTCAATCTGCTGGAAATCGCGGCCATCGAAAAGCCTCAGGTTCATCTCTATGAAACGGGGATCATTCGCATTACCCGCCATCCCCAAATGGTGGGACAGGTGATTTGGTGTGTTGCCCATACCCTTTGGTTGGGCACAACATTTACTTTGGTCACATCAGCCGGATTGATCCTGCACCATCTCTTTGCTGTTTGGCATGGTGATCGCCGATTACAAAATCGGTATGGAGAAGCATTTGAAACCGTAAAATCACGCACTTCTATTGTGCCTTTTTCAGCCATCGTCAGAGGACGACAAACTCTGAAACTCCAAGAATTCATTCGTCCGGCTTATGCTGGAGTCACACTTTTTGTACTGCTATTTTGGTGGGCGCATCCATTACTCATCCAATCGACTAGCCAAATCCGTTGGTAGGCTGATAACAGGCTGAAAAAAGAGTGAAAAATCTTGCAAAAATCTATCGAATAAGTCTTTTACGACATCCCCCAGTCCCCTAAAATGATCCCAAATAGGATTTAAAGAAAAAATTATTTAGGGGTATAGCGGTGTCGTTGTTTAACCAGCAAAAATTTACAAAAGAAGTTTTAAACTCCTCGATCCCCGTCCTTGTTCACTTTTGGGCA
Organism: Thainema salinarum CENA647; assembly: GCF_057732415.1. Taxonomy (NCBI): domain Bacteria; kingdom Bacillati; phylum Cyanobacteriota; class Cyanophyceae; order Leptolyngbyales; family Leptolyngbyaceae; genus Thainema; species Thainema salinarum. The sequence continues at coordinate 1,740,909 of NZ_JBYJZJ010000022.1, read as the reverse complement.
CCTTGGTGCGGTTTGTGTCGAATGATTCAGCCCTTGCTCACTCAATTCCAAACTGAACATCCAGGACAAATTCGAGTGATTGGGATCAATGCCGATGAAAACCTCAAATTAGCCAATAACTACCGACTAACCACGTTACCGACATTAATTTTATTCAAAGACGGCCAGGTCATTCACCGCTTTGACAGCTTCCGGGGCCGCGACGATCTACGTATGGCTCTGGACAGCGTGTTACAAAGCTCATCCGTTCGACCTCAAGCGACTACATCTTCGTCATAATAAAGCCCGACAACCCATAGCATAAACTCAACGAGTAATTTATTAGGCTCTTACAGTATCAAGTGTATAGAACCAAGTTTGCTATTTAGGCTAATCTTGCTGAGATTTGACCTAAACGGCAAACTTGGATTTTAGTTGATGCGATCGCAACTTATACAGCCTGAAAGTTCGCTCCAGATCCCCTCCTGGAATGGCGATTTCTTTTACATAAGTTTTTGTATAAGGTATAACCCTTTGAGGAGGACAACGGGCCTTCTAGTCCTAGATAATTGAGCTTAGCAAGATACACAACCCGTTTGAGCATGAGCTCAGTATGCCTATATGGCATTGCGTTCAAGCTGTTCATAGATAATGGTCATTAAGCGGCGATGCCAATTTTGGTGGCATAAGCTTAGGTTGAATGACTAAAGGCTGAATGACTGAGATGAACGATATAAGGTGCAGCGAAAGCAAACTTCGCTGTGAATGGTGGATTTCCTGAGTTAGAAGGGAATGCTTGTGTGCCGTGAATATTGCGGCAATACGTTCTAATCAGAATGGCAGATTTTTGAGCTTTTTCTGACGTAGTAAGCCTGTTTGGGAGCATGCGCTATATCCCTGCTCAGCGGCAATTACGGGCATTGCACCATCAGTAGAGCAACTTGAACGCAGGTTAAATCCCGACTAAAAATAATGAGCCGAATGCAATGTCTGTGTCACAATGTAGGCGGTTTTGCCAAATTTTATGAAGAAATCTTGATGTAGGCATAAGCAATGGAATCGATATACCAATATGCCTGGCTGATTCCTGTCCTTCCGTTACTGGGAGCAACAGTCGTTGGCATTGGCCTTATTTCCTACAATGACGTGACTAATCGGCTGCGCAAGCCGAGCGCCATTTTTATTGTTTCCCTAACTGGCATGGCAATGGTGCTGTCCTTTGCCTTGTTTTGGGATCAGTTCCAAGGTCATGAGCCTTATCTCCGCATGATTGAATGGGCTTCAGCCGGGGATTTTCATTTATCAATGGGATATACCATTGATCATCTGACAGCCCTAATGCTGGTCATTGTCACAACGGTAGCCTTTTTGGTGATGATCTACACCGATGGCTACATGGCGCATGATCCCGGTTATGTTCGCTTTTATGCATATTTGAGCCTGTTTAGCTCCTCAATGCTGGGGCTGGTGATTAGTCCTAACTTGGTTCAAATTTACATTTTTTGGGAACTGGTCGGCATGTGTTCTTACCTGCTCATCGGCTTCTGGTTTGACCGTAAGGCTGCTGCCGATGCGTGCCAAAAAGCATTCGTTACTAACCGGGTCGGGGACTTTGGCTTGCTGCTTGGCATCCTAGCCTTGTACTGGGCAACAGGCAGCTTTGAATTTGATGTAATTGGCGAACGGCTGCAGGACTTGGTGCAAAGTGGTGCTTTGAGTGCTGGCTTGGCTTCATTCTTTGCTATTTTGGTCTTTCTAGGACCAGTGGCAAAGTCGGCTCAGTTTCCGCTGCACGTTTGGCTACCCGACGCAATGGAAGGCCCGACCCCCATTTCGGCCCTGATTCACGCGGCAACGATGGTGGCGGCAGGCGTCTTCTTAGTGGCGCGTATGTTCCCTGTATTTGAGGGACTGCCAACTACGATGAGCACAGTGGCTTGGACGGGTGCGGTAACGGCCTTTTTGGGAGCGACCATTGCCTTAACTCAGAACGACATCAAGAAAGGTCTCGCCTATTCCACCATGTCCCAGTTGGGCTACATGATTATGGCGATGGGTGTCGGAGCCTACGGTGCAGGCTTGTTCCACCTAATGACTCACGCATATTTCAAAGCGATGCTGTTCTTGGGATCGGGTTCTGTGATTCACGGTATGGAAGCTGTCGTTGGACATGATCCGGCCTACGCTCAGGACATGCGGCTGATGGGTGGTTTGCGTAAGTACATGCCCGTCACGGCGATTACGTTCTTAATCGGTACGCTGGCTATCTGTGGTATTCCGCCGTTTGCGGGCTTCTGGTCAAAAGATGAAATCTTGGGATCGACCTTTGAAGTGAGTCCTCTGCTGTGGATGATTGGCTGGCTGACAGCTGGCATGACGGCTTTCTACATGTTCCGCATGTACTTCATGACCTTCGAAGGCCCATTCCGGGGCAACGACGCCTCCATCAAAGAAAAGCTGAAGCTGGAAAAGTTACAGAATATGGGTCTAGCCTTTGGCCCTGGTGCGATGAATCCACAGGAGTTGACGGCTGAAGCGGAAGACGAAGCTGGGGATCACGATCAGCATGGTCATGACCATCATCACGCCCATGAGCCACACGAGTCGCCGATTTCAATGGCCTTGCCGCTAGCGGTGCTGGCAATTCCGTCGATGCTGATTGGTTTAGTCGGGACGCCGTTTGCCAATTATTTCGAGGAATTTATCCATCCACCAACTGAGGCGATCGCAGAAGTTGCCGAGGCAGCAGAAGCATTTGATCTGACTGAATTTCTGATTATGGGCGGTAATTCCGTCGGCATTGCCCTCATCGGGATCACAATCGCGTCACTGATGTATCGCACCCACAAAATTGATCCAGCCGCGATCGCAAATCGGTTCCAACCGCTGTATCTACTCTCGAAGAATAAGTGGTACATCGACGACATTTACGATCGCGTCTTTGTCAAGGGTAGCCGCCGCCTAGCACGTCAAGTGCTAGAAGTGGATATCCGCATCGTGGATGGTTTGGTCAACTTGACCGGACTGGTGACACTGGTAACGGGCGAAGGCTTAAAATATCTAGAAAACGGGCGGGCACAGTTCTATGCGCTGATTGTATTCGGTGCGGTGTTGGGACTCGTCTTACTATCGGGCATTACAGGTTAAGCCTGATTACGTTGGAGAACATCTCGTGTATTGTGCTTAACCGACAATCGCGGGATGTTTTTTCATACGAACGATTTGATGACGTAATGCTGATGAATGTGCGATCGCGCTTTGCCTATTGAGGTTAACTTATGGCTGACCTAAAATTTCTCGCTATAAGTTTACTATCAGCCAGCGACCCCAGCAGATTGGCGGCAAAACTTGTAAAAAGTTGAAAATCCAGTCAATTCTGTCACCTCTATCGTTAGGCTCTTAACTAAGGTTTTGCGATCGCGTAAAACGTATAAAAGCAGACAACGCCTACTTGAATTTCAATTCAAATTTTGAGCAGGCATTATTTTGCAACCATCAGCCGTCGTACTTCTCGCTTGTATGACATCCAGTTTAGAAAGCCTCTTGAAAGCATTTAAACCAAACGTTATATGACTGACTTTCCTTGGCTGACGACAATCACTCTGTTTCCGATCGTGGCCGCCCTGTTTATTCCACTCTTTCCCTACGAAGAGGGCAAAGAAGTGGAAACCGCCAAAAAAGTGCGGTGGTATGCGCTGGTGATCGGCCTGATCGACTTTGTTCTGATTGTCTTTGCCTTTTACCAAAACTACGACTTCTCGAATCCGTCGCTTCAACTGGTCGAAAGCTATAGCTGGGTGCCCCAGTTGGACTTAAATTGGTCAGTTGGCGCAGACGGTTTATCAATGCCGCTGATCATTCTGACCGGATTTATTACCACCCTGGCCATCTTGGCCTCGTGGCCCGTAACACTTAAACCTCGGCTGTTTTACTTCCTGATGCTGGCCATGTACAGCGGTCAGATTGGGGTATTTGCCGTCCAGGATATGCTGCTCTTCTTCTTTATGTGGGAGCTGGAGCTGATCCCGGTCTACCTGCTGCTCTCGATTTGGGGCGGAAAACGACGGCTGTATGCAGCGACCAAGTTTATTCTGTATACCGCTGGCGGTTCGCTATTTATCCTGGTGGCGGCTCTGGCAATGGCCTTCTATGGTGACACCATCACCTTCGACATGCGGCTGCTGGCGACAAAAGAATACGCCCAGAACTTTCAACTGCTGATCTATGCGGCATTTTTGATTGCCTATGCCGTAAAGCTACCGATCTTTCCGCTGCACACTTGGCTACCGGATGCACATGGTGAGGCAACGGCTCCAGTTCACATGCTGCTGGCGGGCATTCTGCTGAAAATGGGTGGCTATGCCTTGATACGAATGAATGCCGGGATGCTGCCGGATGCCCACGTCAGCTTTGCGCCCGTGCTTGTGATTCTCGGCGTCGTCAATATTATTTATGCGGCACTGACCTCGTTTGCCCAGCGCAATTTAAAGCGGAAGATCGCCTACTCGTCAATCTCGCACATGGGCTTTGTGCTGATCGGTGTAGCGTCGTTTACCGACTTGGGACTAAGCGGTGCGGTGCTGCAAATGGTCTCTCACGGTTTGATTGGGGCCAGCCTCTTCTTCCTGGTAGGCGCAACCTACGATCGCACCCATACGCTGATTCTGGAAGAAATGGGTGGCGTCGGTCAGAAGATGCCCAAGATCTTCGCTATGTTTACCGCCTGCTCTCTAGCATCGTTAGCGTTACCGGGGATGAGCGGCTTCGTGGCGGAACTGATGGTATTCGTTGGCTTCTCTAACAGCGATGCCTACAGCTTCACCTTCAAGCTAATTACCGTGTTGCTGATGGCGGTTGGTGTGATTCTGACGCCGATCTACCTGCTGTCGATGCTGCGGGAAATCTTCTATGGGCCAGAGAACAAAGAACTAGTTGAGCATGAGGTGCTAATTGATGCGGAGCCGCGTGAGGTGTTTATCATCACCTGTCTGCTGATCCCAATCATTGGCATCGGCTTCTATCCAAAACTGCTGACCCAGATTTATGACGCAACCACGAATCAGCTAACGGCGCGGTTGCGATCGGCAGTTGAAACAGTGGCCGAGCGAAAAGCGACCGAACCTGTGGCAGTAGCTGAACCGCTGCAAGCACCACAAATTGGTGGTTAGCCGTTAGTCATAGAATTAATCGAGGATGACTATTTTGGCTATGCGGGCTCAGGCTAATAGCTGAATCTACAAATTTAGGGAGGGAGAGCGATTGCGCTCTCCTTTTTTGCTGTGTGGTTGGCTCAGCCTTCAAACGCGCAGTTCGTTGGTATGGGTTCTTGTTCAGCACCAACACGACAACTTGAGATAAAACATTAGGCTGAAACAATTTGCTTAGGATGGGCACTATAGACAACGTGAGTGCAAAGTCTTCAAAATTCGCCGTCTTTCAGTCAGCAATTTCCGCAGTCAGCTACTCATCGGGAATTGTTAAGCCAAGGATTAAGATAAATCTTCTATCTCCTACGGCTTAGCTCGTCCCACGATAGGCTGTTCGTGGATTAATGTGCTGGTTCACCTAGTACTACTCCCAGGCAAAATGTAAAAACCTCTTTGCATTTGCGAGTTTTCGCTGATTTTAGGGATATCTACCGTTAGTCTTAGATATTAAAGCTGCATCATTTGCGGTGGTTTAGACATAACTCATAAAAGTTGAGCATAAAAGCCAAGATGAAGCGTGTTTCCTGCCATGCAATGTTGATTCATAAAAAAGTTTGAGATGCAAGATTTAAGAGCCGATCCGATGATCAAAATTGGCGACCAAACGATTACAGCCGCAGAGGCTGTGTCGCTGATGGCGCGCTATCGCCTGATCCCCCAACTGGCACGAGAGGTGATCATTGATCGTGCGATCGCAACGATTGCCTATAGCGAGAAAGAGCTGGAGCAGGCGACCGAGCAATTTTTTCAGCAGCAGCAGGCGATTTCTGAAGCCGATCGCCAGAACTGGCTAAGATCTCAGGGCATGACGATGGAGCAAGTGCAGCAAACGGTTCTGCGCCAGCTCAAGACCGAGAAATACAAGCAAGTCACCTGGGACAACAGGCTACAATCCTATTTTCTTAAGCGCAAAGGGCGGCTCGATCGCGTCATTTATTCATTGCTGCGAGTGAAAGATGCAGGCACCGCACAAGAACTGTATTTTCGATTGGTGGACGATCAGCAGGCATTTGATGAGCTGGCCCGCGCCTATTCTCAAGGCCCAGAAGCCGAAACAGGCGGACTGCTTGGTCCCGTACCGCTGGGTACGCCACATCCGGCCCTGGCTCGCATGTTGAGCGTTAGCCAACCCGGCCAGCTTTGGCCACCGACCCCCTTGGGCGAATGGTTTATCATCGTGCGGCTGGAAAAGTTTTTACCTGCACAACTCGATGATGCAATGCGCAAGCAGCTTCTAGATGAGCTATTCACTGCTTGGCTGCAAGAGCAGCTCCAGCAGGTGTCGATCACTACGGCTGATGCCGCTGATAAGACGGCGGATGAGACTACGGATGCGATCGCATCTCCCGATTCAACATCATCCCCCACCGAGCTATCTGCCCAACCGCTGAATCCAAGTCCTCCCGCCGACAGCAACGGCAATTCATCCAATTCATCCCAAACAGCTCCATCCCAATCTGCAACTCCAAATACCGACCCCACCGATCCCTGGGCCGACCAACCCACCAAACAATCCGAACCCTCAACCCTCTAACCATTACCCATCTACCCTCTCCTCTCCCTTACCCATCCACCCATCCACCCCTTACCCCCTGAACCCACATTGACCTCCTCAGCCCAGGAGGAAGAATAGTACGCTATGACCTACGTAAAACCCTCTATTCGCGAATTTCTAGCTGATTTATCCCCTTTTCAGCAATTGCCTGCCTCTGTCTTAAATGACGTGGCTAATCGGTTTCAGCTTTTGCGCTATCGCATGGGGCAGTCGATTTTGCGGCATGAAACGCTGCCATACCAGATTGCAATTTTGATGGAGGGGCAGGCGCGCCTCTTGGGCTATCGTCCCGGCAGCAACCAGTTTCCCTTCACGCTGAAGATTTTGCAGCCTGGTGATGTACTGGGCTGGATTGGGTTAATGCGGGGGATTCCCTGTGAAACCGCGATCGCATCTAGCGAGGTAGTCTGTGCCACTCTCCCTGCCCATGATTTTCTAGAACTGCTGAAAAACTATCCGCAGATGGCGGATATCTTTCGGCAGCAGCCTGCGATCGCAGAAGTCAGCGATATTCTCAATGACCTGTACCAATCACGGGCTGAGACGGGCTACGACCTGAAGCAGATTGTGGCGGACTGCTACAACCAGGCCAAGGTTCAGTATCTCCAGCCGGGAACCGCCAATTTGGATGCGCTCGATCCAAAATATGCCTGGTTTATCAGTGGTGGCGGGGTCGTCGCCAAGCATGCGGTTAAATCCCAGCTTCAGTTGGAACAGCGGGTGGTGGATGTCCAGAGCAAGGTACCAACTCGATTAGTCGGTTTCCCACAGGTATTACTCGAAGCGCCGCCAGCTCAAAATTCTGCGATCGCAGAATTGGCGGAAGACGGTACGAACCAGGTGCCCATCGATATTCCCTACGCACCGGAACGACCACCCGAACCGGATGACGAAGATTTGATTCGTGATCAGATCACGGCTCCGATTCGAACTCCAGGCCGCATCAACTATCCCCACGTGCGGGGACGCGGCATTCTCAACGCAACGCTGGCCTGTTTCCAAATGCTGGCCCAGCATCTGGAAATGCCGTTTCGGCGGGATATTCTACGTCGCGTTCTAGTGGAACAGCAGAATCGGACAGGTGGACTCTCGCTTCAGCTTTGCGGCGCAGTCGCGGAAATGATGGGGCTGCGGGCCCAGTTGGTGAAAATGCCCGCCAATGCCATTAACCGGATTGAACCACCTGCCTTAGTTCAATGGAACGACACGTTTGCCGTCGTCTACGAAACTAGCCAAAAGGAAGTGGTGCTAGGCGTTCCAGAATCCGGCGTGATTCGACGCACCCCGGCTGAATTTGCCTCTGTTTGGGGTCAAGAAGGCGAAGTTTTGCTGCTCCAGCGCACCAGTCGCACCCAGCAGCAGAAGTTTGGCCTGTCCTGGTTTTGGCCATCACTGATGCGCTACCGCAAGGTGCTGGTCGCGGTCTTCATTGCATCCTTCTTCGTGCAGCTCTTTGGCCTAGCCAATCCCCTGATGATTCAGGTAATCATTGACAAGGTGATTGTGCAAAATAGCCCGGACACGCTGCACGTGCTGGGCTTCTTCCTGGTGATTGTTGCCATCTTTGAAGCCATTCTGTATAGCTTACGAAGTTACCTATTTGTCGATACCACCAACCGGATCGATATGGCCCTGGGGTCAGAAATCATCGATCACCTGGTGCGACTGCCCCTGCGCTACTTTGAGCGGCGACCTGTGGGTGAACTGTCCAGCCGCGTTAACGAGCTGGAAAACATTCGTCAATTCTTGACGGGTACTGCCCTAACGGTGGTTCTTGACGCCGTGTTCTCGGTGATCTACATCGTGGTCATGCTGTTTTATAGCTGGCAGTTGACCATTGTGGCGCTGCTGACGATTCCGCTGTTTGTGGGACTGACGCTGATTGTTGCGCCCATCGTGCGGCGACAGCTGCGGGTGAAGGCCGAACGCAATGCCCGCACTCAGTCTCACTTGGTAGAAGTACTCTCCGGTATTCAAACCGTCAAAGCGCAGAGCATTGAGCTGAAATCGCGCTGGAAGTGGCAGGAACTCTATTCCAGCTACGTGTCCGCTGGTTTCAAGACGGTGCTCACCTCGACCACAGCCGGATCGGCGAATAATTTCCTGAACAAACTTTCCGCCCTACTGGTGCTGTGGGCCGGTGCTTACCTAGTTTTGGAAGGGGAACTGACCCTCGGTCAGCTAATCGCGTTCCGAATCATTTCCGGCTACGTGACAGGGCCTCTGCTGCGGCTGGCCGGAATTTGGCAGAACTTCCAGGAAACGGCTCTGTCGCTGGAGCGTTTGAGCGACATTATCGATACACCACAGGAATCGGATGAAGACGATCGAAACAAGATTCCGATGCCGATTATGCAGGGCGCTGTCACCTACGAAAATCTGTCGTTCCGGTTCGGCACGACCGGGCCGATGCAGTTGCTCAATATCAATCTGGAATTCCCGCCCGGCCAGTTTATCGGCATTGTCGGCCAGAGCGGTTCCGGTAAGAGTACGTTAATGAAGCTACTGCCCCGGCTCTATGAGCCACAGGCGGGACGAATTCTGATTGACCAGTACGACATTGCCAAGGTGGAGCTGTATTCCCTGCGGCGGCAAATCGGCATTGTCCCCCAGGACAGCTTGCTGTTTGAAGGGACGGTACAGGAAAATATTTCCCTCACAAACCCCGATGCCAGCACCGATGAGATTATCGAAGCGGCTAAAATCGCCTGTGCCCACGATTTCATCATGGATTTGCCCAGTGGCTACAATAGTCAAGTAGGAGAACGGGGATCAAATCTCTCCGGTGGTCAGCGACAGCGAATTGCGATCGCACGCACCATTCTGCAAAATCCCCGCCTGCTGATCATGGACGAAGCTACTAGCGCTTTGGACTATGACACCGAACGACAGGTTTGCCAAAATCTAGCCGAAGCATTCCGAGGCCGCACTGTTTTCTTCATTACCCACCGACTCAGCACCATTCGCAGCTCTGACCTGATTTTGATGATGGATAAGGGAGCTGTCGTGGAGCAAGGCACCCATGAGGAACTAATGGCACTCCAGGGTCGCTACTACTGTCTCTATCAACAGCAAGACGCCCAGCTCTAATCTGCGTTTGGGTGGCCTGTTGACAGCACTCATGAACTCAATAAACGGCAGTCCAGCATGACTCCGTCTAGCAGCCGTAGAACTGCCCAGCAACCACCGACCGACTGCCGACCGACTGTCCAACAAGACATTAATCCTTAGTTACTGAATTCCTCGTTGCAAAATTGCTTGAGATCTTGACCTATGAATCCTGCTAACAGCGGTAACTCTCAGCCCCGCCAAATTACGCTCTCATCCAATGGAGCCTCCTCTCTGAACGGCAATGGCAACGGCAATGGTAAAACTCCGCCAGAGCCCCAATTTGACAGTCCGGTCATTCTCCGACAGACGCCAGTTTGGACGCAGGCGATTGTCTGGACGATTGCGGGTGTGACCACATTCGGCGTCCTCTGGGCATCCTTTGCCAAAATCGAACAGGCTGTTCAAGCCCAAGGTAAGCTGGAACCCCAAGAATCCGTGAAAGAAGTCCAGGTGCCACTGGGCGGCGTTGTCCAGGAAGTATATGTCGAAGAAGGGCAGCGGGTTGAAGCTGGGGAAGATCTGGCGAGCCTTGACCAAACTGCTGCCACGGCTCAAGCCCGCTCTTTGAGGGAAGTACGGGCGGCTTTGATGGCTGAAAATCAGTACTACCGCTCTCAAATGGGAGGGGATAATACTCCTGCTGATTTTACGCTAACCGACCTGCCACCCGGTCTTATCTCTCTCACAAGCAATCGAGCGGCTCTAGCATCTGAGATCGAGCTGTATCGGTCACTTTTGGGCGGTTCAACGGAAGGTTTAACGGCAGGGCAGTTGGATCGACTAGCGGCCAGTCGGTCGGAGGTTTCGAGCCGAGTGCAGGCTGCCCAACTAGAAATTGAACAGCTTGAGCGACAGCTGAATCAAGTTGACATTCAGTTGAGCAATGCACGGGAAGTTTTGGGTACCAACGAAACGATCCTGGCTCGGCTGGAAACGCTTTACGAAGAAGGGGGCGTAGCTGAACTGCAATACGTACAGCAAGAGCAGGAGACTTCTACGAGTCGTTCTGATGTGCAGCGCTTCACGGAGGAACGGGCGCGAGTTCTGCAAGATATTGACCAAGCTCGTCAAGAAAAGCAAAATGCGATTTCAGCAACCGATTCGGATCTGTATGCTCGAATTGAAGCCAACGAACAGCAGATTGCCCAGATTGATAGCCAACTGGCAAAGGTAATCGTCGAAAATGAAAAGCAAATTGAAGAAATCGGCAGTCAGCTTGAGCAAACGGAACTAACGCTGCGGTATCAGGTTTTGGAATCGCCCGTCAACGGTACGGTATTTGACTTACAGTCCAGTGCTCCAGGTTATGTAGCAAATACCAGCGAACCAATCATGAAAATTGTGCCGGAAGATAGCTTGGTGGCTCGTGTCTTTGTCACCAACCAAGATATTGGTTTCATCAAAGTTGGTATGCCGGTTGATGTGCGAATTGACTCATTCCCCTATAGCGAATTTGGCGATATCAAAGGCGAAGTGCTGCGGATTGGCTCGGATGCGCTGCCGCCGGATGAAATCTATCCGTTCTATCGCTTTCCAGTGGAAATCAGCATGGATCGGCAGGTGATCAATGCCAATGGAGCAGAAGTTGTACTCCAATCTGGTATGTCAGTTAACACTAATATTCGCGTTCGACAGCGGCGAGTAATTTCTATCTTTACAGACCTATTTGTCGAAAAAGTCGATAGCCTCAAGTCAGTCCGCTAGTGGTGTTGCATGATCGAGGGAGAGAGTGGCGTCGATTGCTGGTTCGGCTAGCAGTTGGATGGGTCGTTATGATCGGGACATTGACGCTGGGTGTAACTGCGATCGCACCTGCTGCCCAAGCGCTCAACTACTGTCGCACGGTTGGTGAACATGAGGTTTGCCTGCTTGATGTGAAACGCAGCGCCAAAAACTATTGGGAATATCGAGCTGTCGTCAGTGTTGATGGCAAGCAGCGCCCACTGGAAATCTATAACTGTCGTCAACGAATCCGCATCCGCGAAGATGGAACGGTCGTCCCCTTTGAAGCACAGGGCGCAGGCGTTTTGATCTGTAAGCTACTCGATTAGAGAGGATTCAGTACAACTCCATAACTTGAAAACTTGAATTAAACCGACAAAAACCTTGAGCGGCTGCAGTGCAGCCGCTCAAGGTTTTTATCCTAAAACTCAACGCTTTGGGGAGCGCGGGGGAAGGGGATCACATCGCGGATATTAGTCATTCCGGTCATAAACTGCACTAGACGCTCGAAGCCAAGGCCAAAACCCGAGTGGGGCACGGTACCATAGCGACGCAGATCGAGATACCACCAGTAGTTTTCCAGATCCAGGCCAGCCCCTTGAATCCGCCGTTCCAGTACGTCTAGCCGCTCTTCCCGCTGAGAGCCGCCAATGATTTCACCAATCCGGGGGGCCAGCACATCCATCGCTCGTACGGTCTTGCCATCGTCGCCTAGCCGCATGTAGAAGGCTTTGATTTCAGTGGGGTAGTCTGTGACGATCACAGGCTTCTTAAACAGTTCCTCGGCCAGATAGCGCTCGTGCTCCGACTGCATATCCAGTCCCCAGGAAACTGGGAACTCAAATGTGCGATCGCTTTTTTCGAGCAGACGAATCGCTTCGGTATACGTAATCCGCTCAAACTCGTTATTGATAATATTCTCCGCCGTCGCCAGTACGTTTTCGTCAATCCGCTGGTTGAAAAACTCCATGTCCTCAGCGCAGGTTTCAAACACGGACTTGAACACGTATTTGAGAAACGCTTCGGCCAAATCCATGTTGCCATCTAAATCGCAGAAAGCCATTTCCGGCTCCACCATCCAGAATTCGGCTAGGTGGCGTGAGGTGTTGGAGTTTTCTGCCCGGAAGGTTGGCCCAAAGGTATAAACGTCCGAAAACGCCATCGCCATAATTTCGGCTTCGAGCTGACCGCTGACGGTCAAAAAGGCAGGCTTACCAAAGAAGTCCTGCACATAGTCCACCGCCTGTTCTTTGGTCTTGGGCACGTTGCCCATATCCAGGCTAGTGACCGCAAACATTTCGCCTGCGCCTTCACAGTCACTGGCGGTCAAAATGGGCGTATGCACCCACATGAACCCGCGCTCCTGGAAAAACTGGTGAATCGCATTGGAGCAGGCGTTGCGGACGCGGAACACAGCTCCGAGAGTATTGGTGCGCGATCGCAGATGACCAATCGTGCGCAGAAACTCAAATGAATGGCGCTTTTTCTGAAGTGGATAGGTTTCGGCATCGGCCTCACCGTAAACCGTGATGGATTGCGCTTGAATTTCCAGATTTTGCCCTTTGCCAGGAGACTGCACCAGCTTGCCCGTCACCTCAACGGAAGCGCCCGTGCTAATCCGCGCCATTGTGGCCTCATAATCGGTCAGATTGCTATCAACCACCACCTGGAGACCATCCATTGATGACCCATCATTAACGTTGACGAAGGCAAATCCCTTGGATTCTCGCTTAGTGTGAACCCAGCCCTGAATGGTCACGATTTGATCGGGCTGTCCTTGGCGAACGATGTCTCGAATCCGTTGTTTGGTCATGATGCAAAGCGACGTAAGCGTGAACTTCTAGTCTGGCACATTGGAAAGTATAGCGCTGACGCCATGCCTTAAAAAACCTGCTTTAGCCGTTGAAAATCTTGGTTAACTTCCTGATGGAGGGATTTGTTGTAGGGATCAGTCTGCAATGCTTTTTTCAGGTAAATCTGGGCTTTGGCAAATTGGCCATCATTGATCAACTGGCGGCCCCAGCGCTGATAGGTGATGGCTTGCCACTGACGCACTTCATCATCATTAGGAATCCGCTGAGCTAATCCTTCCACAAGTGCGATCGCACGTGGAAATTTTCGGCGTTGCAGCAGTGTCTGCAACTGGTTATAAGATTCTTGCTTCAGCTTTTGTTCGAGCTGAGACAAATCGGGATTTTTCTGAACTTCTGGATACTCAGGTTTCGGTGGCGCTGGCTTGGTCTGATTTTGACGCTTGCTAGCTGAGCTTTTCCGCTGAGTCTGTACTGCCGTCGAGTTGGCAACCGACTCTGTTGAAGTTTCAGCAGAATCTAGACCGTCATGAGGCAACGCCTGACTTAACGTGCGATACGCTTCCGTTAACTCAATAAATTTATCCTTGGCCTGCTGATCGCCCGGATTCACGTCTGGGTGATATCGTCGAGCCAGCCGACGATAGGCCGCTTTCACATCGGCAAATGGTGCTCCGGTTCGGAGTCCTAACGCTCGGTAACAATCGATCAGGTTCATCCCAAATAAAAACGGCAGAATCAATCAGATTCTGCCATTGATTTACATAATTGAATCATTCCGTCTAGAAATTGTGACAGATGCAGATTCTTAAGTAGATGTCGGAGTTTCTTCAATGACCCGATCAATCAGGCCATACTCAACCGCTTCTTGAGCAGACATGAAGTAGTCGCGATCGGTATCTTTCTCGATCTGCTCTAGGGTTTTGCCCGTGCGCTCGGCTAGCATTTGATTGAGCTGCTGTTTCACGCGCAGGATCTCGCGCGCTTCAATTTCGATATCTGTTGCCTGACGCCGACCTGTGCCACCGAGAGGTTGGTGAATCATGATCCGAGCGTGGGGCAGCGCCAGCCGCTTACCTTTGGTGCCAGCTGCGAGCAGGAATGAACCCATTGAGGCCGCCAAGCCAACGCAAATGGTGATGATGTCGGACTTGATGTACTGCATCGTGTCGTAAATGGCCATCCCCGCCGTGACGGAACCACCAGGCGAATTGATGTACAGATAAATCGGCTTGCTGGGATCTTCAGAGTCGAGATACAGCATCGACGCCACGATTGAATTAGCCAGCGCATCGGTGACCTCTTGACCCAAGAAAATAATGCGCTCTTGGTTCAGCCGAGTATAGATGTCAATCCACTGGCTGAACTGGCTACCCGGCAGGCGATATGGAACTTTTGGAATACCAATAGGCATAATTCTGACTTGCTCTCTAGATGAATTTAGCTAATTGACAAAACGGGGCTTACCCTTAAGTGTGCGCAGACGAATATTAATTCAAGAATTGATTTAGATAGGTTCAACCCCAGCAATTAAAGCGCTGGCACGGGTGTAGGCAGTTCCTTAGTGCTTTCTAGTACACGGTCAATTAAACCGTACTCTTTGGCCTCTTGTGGTGTCAGATAGAACGTCCGATCGGTATCCTTTTCAATTTTCTTGGCGTCTTGCCCAGTATTTTTTGCCAGAATATCGATGGTGGTTTGCTTATTAAGTAAAACTTCCTTAGCCCGGATTTGAATATCGGTGGCTTGACCCCGTGCGCCGCTGCGGGATTGATTCAACACGATGGTGGCGTGCGGTAAGCTAGCTCGATAGCCTTTGGTACCTGCCGACAGGATCATGGCCGCTGTCCCCATCGCTTGACCAATACAAATAGTGTGAACAGGGGCTTTGACGTAAGAAATGGTGTCGCAAATGGCAAACGCTTCGGTTTCAAAGCCAATTGCGTCGCCATCGTACCAGGAAGTTCCGGTGGAATTGATGTAGAAGTAAATAGGCTTGTCGGGATCATCAAACTGCAAGTAGAGCAGTTGGGCAATGATTAACTCAGTTACATCAATACCGACTTGGCGTTTGATATCGTCTGAGGAATACAGTGGAAGCCCCAGGTAAATGATCCGCTCTTTTAAGAGAAGCGACGGCAAGTCAGGAGGCGGCGTGCGGTAGTATGCGTCTCCGTATGCTTGGGTCTGAACTGCTTTAATCTGTGAAGTCATATGCTCTGGGATTGCCTCTAACCGTGGCATTGTGTGCACTCACATTTTGCACCTTACCAACCTGAAACCCGGAGAGTTTATTTCGCTGCTGCAAGGCGGCGGCAAAATAGACCATTTAGGTTTAGGTGTAAAGATGTAAGTTCTAACATAGTAACGCGAGCCTGAGTCTCTCACGCGGATTGAAGGCAGTGATCTCCGCACCTCGTTCGGGATTGGGTTCAATCTGACCAGTCATCCTGCCAAGTATCCCGAAATAAATAGGTTGATATAAATAAACGCATCTAAAAAACCGGGGGGAGCGCCCCTCCGGGGCGCTCCCCCCGGTTTTTTAGATATACCGCTACTTACGTTGGAAATAGTTTTGCAAGATTTAAGGAGTTTCACCATGCGAGTGGCGCTACGGGCGGTTTTAAGTGATGCCAATTTGGATGCTGCTCAAGCCAATAGTCAGCGGCAGCTGGCAGTGTCGATGACTGCGATCGCACATTCACAACAGCACGCTCCGCTCAATCTCTGCCTAGTACTCGACCACAGCGGCTCAATGCACGGGCGACCTCTGGATACGGTGAAGCAAGCGGCGATCAAACTGGTGGAAAATTTGTCGCCTCACGATCGGATTTCCATCATTGGTTTTGACCACCGAGCCAAGGTGATTGTTGAGAATCAGGCGGTAGACAGCCCTGCTGCCATTAAATCTGCGATTAGTCAGCTTAAGGCAACGGGTGGCACCTGCATCGATGAAGGGATGAAGCTGGGCATTGAGGAGTTAATTAAGGGCAAGGATGATCGGGTGTCTCAGGTCTTTTTGCTCACCGATGGCGAGAATGAGCATGGTGATAATGAGCGCTGCTTGAAACTGGCGCATCTGTCTGCCAGCTACAACATTACGCTGAATACGCTGGGCTTTGGCGACCACTGGAATCAGGATGTGCTGGAGCAAATCGCCGATGCCGCGGGTGGGGCATTGACGTATATTCAAAAACCGGAAGCTGCGGTTGATGAATTCAATAAGTTACTGACTCGGGTGCAGTCTGTGGTGCTGACGAATGCGCATTTATATCTCCGGCTCAGTCCGGATGTGCGATTGGCGGAGCTGAAGCCTGTGGCTCAGGTAGCTCCGGATACGGTTGAGTTGCCGCTGATTCAAGATGGCGATCAGTGCATGGTGCGGATTGGTGACCTGATGGTTGACGTGCCGCGCGTGGTGCTGGTGAATCTCTACATTGGTCAGTTGGCGGCTGGAACTCATGAAATTGCTCAGGTGCAAATTCGCTACGATGATCCGGTCTTGGGGCAGCAGGAGCAAACGACAGATACGCTGCCTGTGATGATTCAGGCGATGACGGTGTTTCAACCTGCACCAGAGCCGGAGGTGCAGACGCATGTGCTGGCGCTGGCCAAGTATCGTCAAACGCAGATTGCGGAGCAGAAGTTGAAGGATGGTGATCGGGCGGGAGCGGCGACGATGTTGCAGTCGGCGGCGAAAACGGCGATTCAAATGGGTGATCAGAGTGCGGCGACGGTGCTGCAAGAGAATGCGACGCGGTTACAGTCGGGTGGGGAGTTGTCGGAGAGCGATCGCAAGCAGACGCGAATTGTGTCGAAGACGATGTTGCAAGGTGAGTAGTGTTTGCCAGTTTTTGGGTTGGTTGGCGGAGTCTGTTTTGTGATGGAGGGTTGCTTCTGAGGGGACTACCCCCTCAGACTCCCCCACTGGTGCGTGCCGTCGCCCCAGGCCCCCACGGATGATGTGATCGGTGGGTGGTGTTGAGTCGCTTCGCTTTGCTGGGGATGATCGGGTGTTACTAAAAAAAGGGGAAGTGTGCGTTGCATGCTTCCCCTTTCATTATTTTTCGCTTTTTTGTTAAAACGATTTCTGTCTGTCACTGTTGCCTAGGCTTCAACCGGAAATGGCCTGAAGCGCAGAGAGTTGGACTTACTTAAAGCCAACGGCGGCTTGCCAGACGAATGCTAGCAGCAGGAAGAAGACAGGGATAACTGGCAGAACGTCAACCAGTGGATCGAAGATTTGATAGGCTTCTGGCAATTTCGCCAATAGCAGCGCTGCTTCCATGAATTGATCTACCTCTCCAACACAGACTTCAAGAATTGCTAAGTATCCTAACATGTTCTCATAAACTTACATCCTGAAGCTTTTACGAAAACCAAAAGGGCCATTTTTAATAGCTATAAATCAGCTCTGAGATTTTGCTATTTGCTGGACAAAATCGTAGAGCTGGTGGGCCATTTTGAGTTTGCTGCAGGGGGCGATTTGGTGTTGGTTGCCTATGGCGCTGATGAAGATGGCTTGATTAGAATCCGTGCCGAAGCCACTGTTAGGCTGGTCAATGGGGTTGGCTGCGATCGCATCTAATCCTTTTTCCTTCAATTTCCGCAAGGCAGGGGTGACAATATCGCCTGTCTGCGCCGCAAAGCCAATCAGAACTTGGTGCGACTTCTTTTGCTTGCCTAAATCGGCGGCAATATCGGGCACAAATTCCAGTGGTAAAGCGGTCGGCAGCTCGGACTTGGGTAATTTTGCCGCAGCGGTTTGAGCGGGACGGACATCAGCGACTGCGGCGGCCATGATGATCCAATCGGCTTGGGGTAGGGCTGAGCGCATAGCTTGGTGCATTTCGTGAGCGCTGGTGACAGCAATCTTCTGCGCATTTGGCACTAGAGCTAGCAAATGAGATTCCATTGGCCCATGCACCAGCGTGACCGCTGCCCCGCGATGCTGCGCCGCTTGTGCCAGCGCAATGCCCATCTTTCCGGTTGAGGGATTGCCGATGAAGCGTACCGGATCTAAATACTCACGGGTACTGGCGGTGCTGATGAGAACATGCTTGCCACCAAAATCCCGCTGGCCTTGGGTGTGCAGCAGCGATTCAATATGCGCCAGGATTTCAGGTGGTTCAGCCATGCGACCTTTGCCGATGCGATCGCAGGCTAAAATACCCGCTCCCGGTTCCATTGAGTGGTAGCGAGAATCCTGCTGCACCAGTTGCCAATTGCGCTGAACCGAGTGCTGCTGCCACATGTCGGTATTCATGGCGGGCACTAGCAGAATGGGACAGGTCGAAGCCAGCACCATATTGGTCAGCAGATTGTCTGCTAACCCGTGCGCCAGTTTGCCTAATGTATTAGCCGTCAGGGGAGCCAAGACACACAAATCTGCCCACTCCGCCAGTTCAATGTGGAGTGGGCGAGAATGAGTAGGTTGCCAAAAATCGCGATCGCAGCAGGCTGGATGACGAGCTAGGGTTGCAAACGTCAGCGGCGAAACAAACTGCTGAGCCGCATCGGTCATTACAACCCGTACCTGGTGCCCAGCTTTCGCTAAACTCGAAACCACTTCGCAGACTTTATAAGCCGCGATGCCGCCGCCAACGCCGATCAGAATCTGACTCACTCTTCGTCAAACGGTTCAAAATCGAGTAGATAGGTATAGGGTTCTGCCAATTCTGGCCGCTGGAATGCAATTGCCCGCAGCAAATGCCAATCGTTGAGGCCATCGAACACGCTGTCGTAGTCATCCTGTTCCAGCCGATTCGCAAGCTGCGCGACCGCTTCTGGTGTCATGCTCGAAACATCTTTCTGCGAGATGTGCATCGTAACCATGTTCACGCCTCCTTACCCCTTATTCCGCTAGGAAGCAACGGTAATTCCCCGATCAGACTGAGTATAAAACTAGCCGAGACAAATTACCGTATGCTCTACCTTTCATACTAAGCTGTTTCACCAGCCTTTGGCCCAATATCCTGTACAAAACTTCTTATTTGTGCAAGTGCGGACAGTTGAATTTCGTGACCCATATCGAATTCGTGATACTGAACCGCCACCCCTACTTTTTGGAGCTGATCGCGGGTCTGGTGGGCAGCGGATAGAGGAACAACCGGATCAAAGCGTCCATGTACGACAAACACAGGCGGAGTTTCTGCACTATCTTCGATTCGGAGTGATCCATGCAGATAACCACTCATCACAATTAGCGCCGCCAACGGTAACGACAGCCCCACATCCAGTGTCATCGCGCCACCCTGAGAAAATCCCGCCAAAATCGTGCGCGATAGAGGAATTCCCGTCTGATCAACCAGCAATCGCAACCAATTGCGTAACTGCTCCCGACTGCTCTGCAAATCGGCCTGCTGCTCTAGGTTATGCACATCGCTGAAATCATAGCCAGCCGGAAAGCCGTACCACATCTTGCCTCCCGGTGCCTGGGGATGGGGAAACGGCGCATCAGGAAAAATCATCTGGCAGTCCGGCAAATTCATGTAAGGAGCCAAACCCGCTAAATCTTGGGCATTAGCTCCCCAACCATGCAGTCCAACAAACAGATGAGACGGGGTTTCAGTTTCGGCAGAATGAATGGGCGGAATTGCGATCGCACGCAAAGTCACAGGCTAATTTACTCCAACAAATCAACAGCAACCGTTAATGAGCCGTAGCCGTAGGTTGAGTTAGCGTAACCCAACGCTCACAAGTTTGATAGTGCCAGCAACCGTTAATGAGCCGATGGCACAGGTTCCGACCGAAAGCGGATATTCGCCTGCCGGAACCGATCCAGCACCTCACCTAAGCGATCGCAATCGGCAATCAGACTAACGCGGACGTAACCTTCACCGCCTTCACCAAAGGCATTACCGGGTGTAACCACAACGCCCGTTTGCTGCAGCACCGACAGAGCAAAATCCGTGGACGTGACACCTGGAGGGCAGGGTACCCAGAGATACATTGTCGCTTCGGTCTTGGGTACATCCCAACCCAGTTCGCTTAAGCCTTTGATCAGGAAATCGCGACGAGTGGTATAGCGGTTTTGCACT
This sequence comes from Thainema salinarum CENA647, assembly GCF_057732415.1. Taxonomy (NCBI): domain Bacteria; kingdom Bacillati; phylum Cyanobacteriota; class Cyanophyceae; order Leptolyngbyales; family Leptolyngbyaceae; genus Thainema; species Thainema salinarum. The sequence continues at coordinate 1,720,484 of NZ_JBYJZJ010000022.1, read as the reverse complement.
TCTTCCAAGTGAGAATCCGGCAAATTCAGTGCCGTTTCGGCTGCCTGCTGCAGCGCAGAGAAAATACCATAGTCCAGATTGGTTTTCAGCGTCCGCAAGCCCTGAATGATGTGGCGATTGCCGACGACGAAGCCGACCCGCCAGCCCGCCATGTTGTAAGTCTTCGACAGAGTGTGAAACTCAACGCCAATATCCTTCGCGCCAGGGATTTCCAACAAACTGGTGGGATGATAGCCGTCAAACGCCAGCTCCGCATAGCAGAGATCATGCACCAGCATGATTTCGTAGCGCTGGGCAAAGGCTACTGCTTCTTCAAAAAACTCGCGGGGAGCCGTCGCTGCCGTCGGGTTATTGGGATAGTTGAAGTAAAGAACTTTAGCCCGTTCCGCCACCGCATCGGGAATTGAGCCAAAGTCAATCAGCCAGTTATTCTCAGCCGTCAACACCACATCGTAAATGTCTGCCCCGGCAATTAGTGGCCCGCGAAAATGGGCCGGATAAGCTGGACTGGGCACTAAAACCGTGTCGCCCGGATTGATGTAAGCCATTGAGAGATGGCCAATACCTTCCTTGGAACCCAGGAGCGGCAGAGCTTCCCCATCTGGGTCGAGGTTGACATCGTAGCGGCGACGATACCAATCGGTGATGGTACGCCGAAAGCTGGCCGTGCCTTCAAACGGCGGATAACCATGATTTGCCACGTTTTGAATCGCTGCGATCGCAGCTTCAACCACAGGCTGAGGCGTTGGGCCATCGGGATTGCCCATGCCTAAATCAATCAGATCGAGTCCTTGTGCCCTGGCATTTGCTTTCAGCTCATCTAAACGCGCAAATACGTAGGGTGGTAGCGTTTTAAGCCGATCTGCCGGTTGAATCCAATCTAATGTCATGCCGATACCTCAGAGGTGCGAGAAGCCGTTTCGCTTACGGTGGTCGATACCATAGCTGCCAGAAGCTGTTCCGGTGTGACTGTAAACGGCAGACGGTGAATATCAGACTGCTGATCACAGGCCAGCTCGGCAGCATGTTGCAGATCTGCCAATGTTACCTGATGAAGACCCAAATCCGAAAGCGTACAGGGTAACCCAATCTCTCGGTAGAACCGAATCAACTGCTGTCGCGACGAACTTGCAAGCTGATTGCCCTGCACCAGTTCCTCTAGCCGCAACTGTACCAAAATGCCATAGGCCACTTTTTCGCCATGCAGCGTTTTCTGGGTCGTTTTGACATGGGTTAAGCCATTATGCACGGCATGAGCCGCAACCGTACGGCACTGTGCGCCACCGACGCCACCGATTACGCCAGCTAAAAGCACCGTTGCGTCCACAACTTCGCGCCATTCTGCGCCACCAGGTTCCGCTAATGCCGCTGCTGATTTTTGAAATAAGATATCTCGCAGGACGCGCGCCTGCTGAACGGCGGCAATCAGCAAGGTTTGCGCCGAATGGCCGCTGCTCACGGAAGCCTCGTACCACTTCGCCAGGGCATCACCAATACCAGCCACCAGCGTCCGCCGCGATGCCGTAGCCACCAGGTCATAATCCAAAATCAGCAAGTCTGGGCAGCGAGCCAGCGCCACATCGTACTGAAATGCGCCTTCGTTCGAGTAGATATTCGACAACGCCGTCCAAGCCGCACAGGTTGCGCCGGAAGTGGGTACGGTCACGACAGGCACCTTGCACTGATAGGCCAGCAGTTTCGCTGTATCCAGCGCTTTACCACCACCGACACCAATCACCACATCTGCCTGATGCTGCTCGGCAGCTTGCCGCAGCGTCGCAAGGGATGATTCGCTACAGTCCGGCTGATAGGTCGCCTGAACTAACGTCAAACCATGCTCTTTTGCGATCGCACTTAATGTCTCCTCAACCAGCGGCAGCGAATGCTCTCCCCCAATTACCAGAGGCCTTGCTCCCAGCTGTGCGATCGCATCTCCCGCTGCCGCCAAAATGCCTGAACCGCGATGTACTTGTCCGGGTGCGATCGCAAGCGGCGGTAAATTGGCAGTTGCACATCCGGCACTGGCAGAAGTCTGCATTGAATCTGATGCGTTGTGAGACGCAGAATGAGACGATCGTGGCATAGAGTTTAGTTGCTGTGAGATTAGAAATAGGGTGGGAAAAAGGCTACTGGACTCATTAAGAAGCAGATTGGCCTCTATTCAGTATCGTAAAATACTTACGCCTGAAACGGCGAATAACTCACGCCTTGCGTCAAACCCCTAAAGAGGGAATCTGCCACCGCAGCCCACACAGCACACAATCATAAATTTATTGATAACTATCGCCAAATAAAAAGCCGACCCTCCCACAGGTCGGCTTGCACTCAAATTACTTGAGTTCCGTTGTTTCTTGAAGCTTGGAAGAAATCCAAACTGTACTCCTAAACACCAGTTGTCTGGTCAATGTTTAGAATTGTTAACTGACTTCTACAGCATTGTATCAAGAGACACAGACGTTACCCTGCTAGTTTTTTATTAAACTTTCTGGCGATTTAGCCGAATTCCATAACCTAGTCTCATGAGTTATGGAATTTAGTCTGCTTGAAACATTGCTTTTAGAAGTCGATATACCGATGTTAATCGCAACTCATCCATTAATCAGGTGGGGAAACCGCACAACTTTGGTTAAATTTCACTCCACCCTGGGTAAGATTTCGTTTGACATCTCTATCTTTTATTAAACCCATATCTTTAGCGAAAAGTGACAGGTTGTGCCGGATAAAAAATTGTTGTGCGATCGCAGATGGTGGAGCGTAAGGCGCGAAGCGTAAGAAAGGTGAGGCAGGCGGTCCTGCCTTCGTTTGTTTAGGTTGAAAATTTAGGTTGATGATTTGCGTTGGCGTGCGATCGCAAATCCGGCTCCCAATACGCCTAGAGCAGCGGCTGCCCCAGGTTCGGGCACAGCGTAAGGATAATAGGTGATGCCAATGGAGCGCTGGAGCTGCGGATTAGCATCGGCCAATATGGCAAAATCAATGCCACTGCCAGGGTCGTAGCGCAAAATTGAGCCGATGTTATTGTTCGAAAAGTCAAATCCAACCGTGTAGAGGTTGCCGTCTGGATCAAAAACTAGGCTACCGATGAAGTTGCTTGGTGGATCAGTGTAGTTCGTGTCAAAGTACTCTAGGATTTCGCCAGTCATGAAATCGTAACTGCGAATACCTGTGGCATAGTCACTCACATAGAGGTTGTCATCTGGCCCCGTCGCTAAGCCCAGTAGGCTAGAGAAGCCAAAGTTAACATCTGGCAGCGGTGGCTGTTCGGCAAATACCTCGCCGTCACCAGTCGTAATGTCATAGCGCAGGACTTCACTGGGAAACAGATAAACAGGTTCACCATCTGTTGCAACACTGCCTTGCGTGGTGACATACAGATATCCATCAGGGCCAAACAGTAAACCGTTGGGGCCATTTAAGCCGCTCGCAGTACCGTCACCTGCTGCAAAGACATCGACAAATTTGCCTGTGACCGCGTCATAACGCAGAATCTCATCGCTCAGAAAACTGCTGACGTAGAGATAACCATCGGGGCCAAATGCAATGCCATAGGGACGATACAGTCCTCCACCAGTGGCAAATTTGTCAATAAATTCACCTGTTTTGCCGTCAAAGCGAAAAATCGCGGAATTTTCAGGTGTAGTGCCGCTGCTGATGTATAGATTGCCGTCTGGCCCGTAAATTATTGCATCTGGCCGATCTAACCCAACGCTAGCTGAAATAAATTCTCCCAAAAAGCTGCCGGTTGTTTCACTGAACAAAACGATATTGCTGGTTTCGGTGTTGCCTACCAGCAAAGCTGCATTGGCATCTAATTGCCCAGCAGTGAGCCCCACTACGCAGCCCAAACAGAGAGCTGGGGTACTGCGTCGAATGAAAGAGGTGATGTTCATCAAGATGACGGTGATGAAGTAGAAGGACTCCGTAACGATACTGAAGCGTGGTAACACTGGCTGTTTACTGCTGAACAAAGGGCAGGAATTTCATCAAAGATTTATAGTATTTCTTCGTAAAGAGACTAATCTTGCGAATCAATACCGGACTGCTGACGAATGGCACGTGCGATCGCAGATATGTCCTCATCACCATAACCCTGTGCCATCAAGCCAACTTCAACTTGATCAACATAGGCTGCCACAGGTAGAGTAACGCCAAATTCGCGTGCCGCTTCCAGAGCAATTTTGAGATCTTTTTGGTGGAGCCGTACCCGAAAACCCAAGGGATAGGTGTTGTTGATCATGTTGCCAGAGCGATTGGTTAAACCCCAGGAACCTGCCGCACCACCACCGACCGCCTGCACAACCTTATCCATATCTAGTCCGGCTTTCAGGCCCAGCGCCATGCCTTCGGCAATTGACCAGTAGGTGCCCGCGACGATAATTTGGTTAATTGCTTTGGTAATCTGTCCGGCCCCGGTGCCGCCAACGTGGGTGATTGTTTGACCCATTGCAGAGAGGACAGGTCTAGCCCGCTCCACGTCTGCCGCATCGCCACCGATCATGATCGACAGCGTGCCGTTTTTCGCCCCTTCAGAACCACCGGACACGGGCGCATCCAGCATTTTGATCTGGCGAGTGGCCAACTCTGCGGCGATTTGCCGAGTGGTAATCGGGCTGATCGTGGACATGTCAATTACTAGCGCCCCAGCTTCGGCACCGTGAATCACGCCTTGCTCACCCAGGATGACGGCTGCCACATCGGCGCTGTCGCTGACACAGGTGATGATGATTTCCGCACCAACTGATGCCGCTTGGGACGTTTCGGCGCGGCTGGCTCCCGCTTCGGCAACGGGCAATTCGCGATCGCGGGTGCGGTTATGCACGGTCACGTCGTGCCCCGCTTTGAGGAGATTCAGCGCCATCGGTGCGCCCATTGTCCCCATGCCAATAAATGCAACCTTCACGATGATGTCACCTATCTAATCTCGTTAAACACAGCGGTGGGGGCAGGTTTTGCTGATCAATTTATGGTTAGAACTCATGATTGATCGGCTAAACCTGCCCCTACAGTGCAAACCAGATGATAACGAAACCTGCGCCCACAGTGCAAAACGGATCATCACCGCAAGTAGGAGACATGGCGGTGGGCCAGTTCCCAGAGTTCGGTGATCAGTCCCTCGATTGCAGGTGCGATCGCACAAACGAATACGCCAGAATGCGCCTCGGTATCGGTAGCAACCCAGGTACCCCGCAGGCTGACCTCGGCGTAGTCTTCATCCACTGGAGTGATAGACAACGCCTGGGTTTGCTCTAGCCGAATGGTGGCTTCGAGCATCGACAGCTTCGGCAAATCAGTCGGTAGCAAGAAGGACGCGCCACTAGGCTGCACCTGTAGCTCTTGTCCTAACCGCACCGCCAGCACAACCCGCTCCGCCACAAAGGTTTCGAGCGTGTAGTCTAACCGTTCTAAAAATAAATCCGCTTCAACATAGGTCAACTTCAACATGGCTTGTCCATCCCTTACCAAGACGAAGATTTGCTGTGTTGGGAACGAAAGCCAATAAAAAGCCCCCGCTCTGCCAACTGAGATGCGGGGGAAAGTAGAACTGAACGAGAGTTCTATGTAGAGGCGACGTATAAACGCCTACTCCCTCCGCCTTTCAATCGGGGTTCTGATGTTTTGATGCTCGGGCAATCGCTAAACTGGAGCGCGATGCTCGATAAGCCAGCTTCTAGGCGATCGCGCAAATTGGCTGCATTGGCTGCATTGGCTGCATCGATCACGCCTGCAATAGTGGCTGCACCTGCCGCTTGAGCCAGCAGTTCGAGCCGTCTTGCTGCAGTCCTGAGGCTGAGCTGCATCGAGCCATTGCCCAAAAATCCGCCTATGGATCGCATCCAATCTCGATGCGTGCCGCTCATGACACGACTGGTTAAATAACCTTCCTGAATGCGCTGTTGGCCGTTGCGATCGCTCACACCAAAACAGCCCAATTCCATGCCGCCAACCGTGCCCGTTCGCTGGAGAACGAGCAGATTGAGGAGATGGAATAAGGGCTGAAAACGTTTCATGGGAAAAGGTTAGTACTTCAGAATAATGTGAACGTTTACTTGATTTGAACTTAAATCTTGAAACCGTAAACCTTAGGTGGGCTGATAGCGTAATGAATGAAAAGACGAATCTAAATAATGATTCAGTGATTAATCAAAGGCTTGAATCCAAGTGAATCAACGCAGAGTGATTCAAATTGGATGGTGATACTACAAATAATACACAAGTGATACAAAATTGTCTATCTTTTTTCCTGCTTATTAATCAGTTTGCTGACTAAACAAATGGTCATCGCAATAGACTTCGTCAACTACAAGATGGTTAATTCCCATTCCGGACGGCAACGGATTTAATTCTAAAAATCATTTGCAAATCACAACACTCCGGACAGATTTAGGAGACTATCGCCCCGTAATCAAGCAGCTTTTGGTAATTAGGATGGGATTTAATTAAAGTCGGCTCCAAGTCAAACTGGTCAATAAATCGGTCTAAAAGATGTTGGTTGAGGGCCAGTCGTTTGAAAGAGGCGAGCGAGAAGCTCAGCGAATCATCGTCTTTCTGGTTGTTTTGCAACGCGACTTTAGCCAGGTTCAGTGCCATCAAACTGGCATTGACATGGGTGTCTATCGCTTCGGCAGAGCGAGCTTGACAGTCCACTAACCCGGTAAACTGACGAGCATCACGGAAAATAAATTCAATCTGAAATCGGGCCGTGTAGCACCGGTAAAGGAGGAACGGGTCAATGTTGAGGTCGGTAGAAAACAGCACGACATAACTGCGGCGACCCCGATGCTCTTTGAGCAGATAGGCCAACCGGATGTTGCGCTTGAGGCTGACCGACCAAACGATGGCGGTATAAAGATAAACTCCATCGTCCAAGCGTTTGACCAACTGAAATCGTCGGTGGTCTTGCAGGTTGACCTTGCCGTCAAAGCGTCGAGGAGCACCTCGCCCTTGGTATGGCCCCTCATAGAGGAACTTGAGGTTGGCATCACAGCGCAGTTTGCCAATCGCATGAAACCCGAGTTGCACCACGCCAGTGACCCACTTGTACTTGCTGTAAAACCCGTCGGCGACAATGTAGCGAATCCAAGTGGGGAAGAACGTCAGGCAGTAGGCCAGATGCCCCAGATAGAAGTCAATCCGGTTGCCCTTCGCGCCCTTTCCCTGTTTCGAAGACGCTCTCAAATGAGGTAAGTCTGCCTCGGTTTGCTGGGCAGACAGCGTGTACCCTGTATTCTGCTCCAGATCGACAATCGCCACCACTGACAGTTCTAAGCCCCGTTCTGGACGCTGGGTTTTACCGTTGTAGAACTGGTCTAGACCGTAGGTGTGCCGTCCACTTTTTTCCATAAAGGTGCAATCGACCACTGCGACCTGAACCGCCTCGTCTCGTCTTAATGGTTCTATCAGTGCTTGATTGAGTCCTTCGAAGCCAATGCCCCGTTCGAAGTGTCGACGGTAACTTCGCTCGCTTAAGTCACTGTAACGACTGAGGTTGGCGTAGTTCACCTTGCCACAGACCACGAAAATTGTGGTCATCAAGGTCAACAAAAACTGTTGTTGGGGTTTACCAAATGGCCTGCTGTCTCCAGCAAACCGGTTAGAATCCGATTGAGGCTATCCATTGGTGCGACATGTTAGGTACATTCGCACTCTACACGGTGGATAGCTTTCTTCGCACTCTCCCAAAAACTGTCCGGACTGTTGAAATCAATTGATAATTCATCAACTTGTCTCAGTAGAATATTAATTCTTAGCGTTTTCTTAATTTTCAGTTAATCAAGTAGTTAGCTGAGCGCCATCGGCCTAATGCTGATTGGTTCACGGTAAATCCTGAGCCTCTGACAGCAACGCCTGATCGGTCTAGCTGTCAATCCGCGATCGCATCTTGTATTTGCTCGTATTTGAATGAATGAAGCTGATCCCAATCTACTCTCTGGTCTGAGAATTCTCGTCGTCGATGATGAACCCGTCATTCGAGAATTCGTTGCCCTCACGTTAGAAGATGTTGGAGCCACCACTGCGATCGCAGCCTCTGTGCCGGAAGCTCTGGCTTATATGGACTCCTTTCGACCAAATGTGGTGATCAGTGATCTCAAAATGCCCGGTGCTGATGGATTCACGCTCATTCGCGCCATCCAAGCTCAAGCCGCTCAGACTCAAAAAGCAGGACGAGCCATTGTTGCGATCGCAATGACCGCATCCGACAGCACGGACGAACAACAACAAGCCCTCGCCACTGGATTTGCAGAGTATTTGTCTAAGCCGTTTGGTCAGGCGGAATTGATTGAGGCGGTTCGGAGGGTGAGGGAGAAGGGGGAAGGGCTGTAAAGGGATTTGAGGCTGTAGAGGGCTGTAAAGAAAGTCGAGGGAGTCGAGGGAGCTAAGAGATTTGTTGAGGGTTGTAAGACGGTTGTGGAGACTGTCGAGGGAGTCGAGGGTGAGATTAGATGCAGGATTTGTTAAGTTTTCTAAAATAGAAGCAAGACAAATCACGTTCTACCTAACCAAACCAATTCACCATTAACTATCAACCATCAACTATCAACCATCCCCCATGACCACAACTCCCACCCCCACCCCAACAACCTCCACTCAACCTCACTCCCCAACCTGGCAAATCAAGCTGCTCTACGACAGTGAATGTCCGCTGTGTATGCGGGAGGTCAATTTTCTGCAAAAGCGGGATGCCGGACGCGGGTTAGTCAAGTTTGTCGATATTGCTGCCGATGACTACAGTGCGGCTGAGAATGGCGGCGTTGATTTTGAAGCGGCGATGGGTCGGATTCATGCGGTGTTGCCCGATGGCACAGTGATTAAAAACGTAGAAGTCTTTCGCCGAGTGTATGAAATTCTCGGCATGGGCTGGGTGTATGCAATTACGAAAGTGCCCGTTCTAGGTGCGATCGCAGATTTTCTTTACGGTATCTGGGCCGACTGGCGGTTAAAGCTCACTGGACGACCTGACTTGGCGACTATCATGGCCAATCGTCAGCAGCAGTCGGCAGATTGCGATGCCGCCGGACGCTGCCGGATTGAATCGTAAAGCTTGAATCGTAAAGCTTAAAGTTGATTCGCACGACAACTGCTATACCATGACAGAGGCAGCCGCCCGAACAGGTTCAAACGAGGTGCAACATGACCGCTGATTCCACTCTTCACGACGAGTCATTTACCGTGACCGAAAATACGGAAGCCTTGTCTGGGCTAGATGAGGAACAGTACAAACGCAAGATGCAGCGTCGCAAAGAAGTACAGGATCAGCGGCTAGCCGACAAGATCGAGAAAGGCTTGGTGATTGTCCACACGGGCAACGGTAAGGGAAAGACAACCGCTGCTCTGGGCATGGTGTTGCGATCGCTGGGTCATGGCTACAATGTTGCCATCGTTCAGTTCATTAAAGGAGCCTGGGAACCTGCCGAAAAGCGGGTATTGGAACACTGGAGCGATCAAATTGAGTTCTATGCGATGGGTGAGGGATTCACTTGGGAAACTCAGGATCGGCAGCGAGATACAGATATGGCGCAGGTGGCTTGGCAACAGGCAGCCAAGTGCATCCGCAATCCAGATTTCCGCACAGTTCTGCTCGACGAAGTTAATGTGGCTCTGAAGCTGGGTTATCTCACTATGGAGCAGGTGCTAGCTGGCTTAGAAGATAAACCAACGAATAGCCATATCATTCTGACTGGACGTGGTGCTCCTGCTCCCCTCATTGAACGAGCCGATTTAGTCACGGAAATGAAGCTGGTAAAGCATCCGTTCCGGGAACAAAACGTGAAAGCTCAGGCCGGAATTGAGTATTGATGCTCGCTCACCGAAAATTTTATAGATTTAAAATAATGACCTTGCTGGGCCATGAAACCGCTGTGGGGTTTGAGTTAAGCTGAAGCCACGCAAATATTTTGTCAAGAAATCAATTACTACATTCTTCCTATCCAGAACGCATTATGGGTAATTCGTTTACAAAAGGTGGGCAGACCGCTTGGTTCCATGACGAGGGCGATCCGGCTGGCGTTTTCCATACCTACGACCCTCTCACCGTTAGGGATGCCCCCCATAAGGTTCATGTGTTCATCCCGCGAGATTATGAAGCCAGCCAAGCGCATTATCCAGTCATTTATATGAATGATGGCGATACGGCGTTTTTTCGCGGCGGTGCGATTAATGAATCCTGGTATCTTGGCTCTGTGCTGAGTGATTTGTACCAGGCCAACCAAATTCAGCCCGTGATCGTCGTGGCAATCCATCCCCGCGATCGCGAATATGAATATACCCACACTAATATCGGCACCAGTCGCGGCGGCGGCATCGAAGAGTACACAGACTACGTGACGAATCACGTGAAAGCGTTTATCGACGGCAACTATCGGACTCAGCCTGATGCGAGCCAAACGCTGATCATCGGCGCATCCCACGGAGGTTTGGCCGCTTATCTAATGGGCATGCTCAACCCCAAAGTCGTTGGTAATGTTGCCGCATTTTCACCGTCCTTGTGGGTTGGATTAGATTCCAATCCCTTGGCACTACCATTTTTGCGCCCAATCAGCTCGTCTAAATTGATCCGCTTATCAGAACCGACGCTGAGCCAACCAAATCTCCATCCCAAAATCTATATGGATTGGGGGTTAATTCGCGATGGTCAATTCCACAACAATTTCATCGAAGCCCGCACCACCACACGGGGGCGGCAACTGCGCGATTTATTAACTAGCCGATATGGCTATACGCTCAACCAGGATCTGTTTGTCGTGGAAGACGCACAGGGTGAGCATTCAGAAGTGTCCTGGCATCGTCGTGTACCGGATGTGCTGCGGCTCTTTTTGGGTTAAGGATTGTGGATTAAATAACCTATAAACCGTTTCATCTGTAGGGACACGGCATTGCCGTGTCCCTACCTCAAAGATTTCACCTTATTAAATCCGCCTTCCTAAGCAATTGTCGCAATTTTGATTAACTGTAATCTTGATTAACCGTCACGATTAACCGTCACAGTTAATTAAGAGTTTACGTTAGCTGAAGTTTATCGAACTTCTAGTGAACATATCAGCCAGTTCGTTCATTCTTTTTGCGGTTAAGTCAGTATTGAGTTGTCCGATGATATACGTACTCTCTATAGTGAACCTCCTATAAAGAAACAGCCCCCGATCCTGTGTGGATCGGGGGCTGTTTCGATCTGTTAAGCCAGTTGCCATCAGCACTGTGGGATTCCAAAGCAGAGCGATACAATACGGTCACGGTAATATTGTCTAGATTTCAGCCAATCCGCTCGTCACTCGTCTTGGCGACCTAAGCTATCCTATGACTTCGCGCTTCCCACTGCGTCTTCGAATTCAGCAGATCGAAACCGTATGCACCTTCGAACTGGCCTGGGGATACGGACAGCATATATCGGCTACACTGCCCTATCCGGCACAGCTCACGTCGCTCTATCAAGAATGGCACCGTAGCTATCTTAATTTTTATAAATCTCTGAATCGAGCGATTCAGCCGTCCCCAGAAGCAGATAACGATTCCAGTTTGCGGGGACGCGCTGTCAGTACCGGAAATTTCGCTGCACCGATGGTCGATTGGCATCGTCAACTGGTACAGGCGGAAGCGAAACTGCTCGATGCGTTTCACCATTGGCTACGTAGTGCAGAACTGTTTGACATTCGCTCCACGATTGCTCAGCAGCGCCGCCAGTTAACTGAGCCGCATCTGGACTTGTTTTTAACCTGTACGCCACTGGAAATGGCACGTTTCCCTTGGGAAACCTGGGATTTGGGGCAGGAGTTTGGTCTGTCCGACTCGATTCGAATTGTGCGGGCTCCTGCAAATATTCATGCGGATGCCGCCGTCACGCACGTTCGCCGCATGAAGCCTCGCATTCTAGTCATCTTGGGCGACAACACCGGGCTAGATTTTCAGGTTGAGCAGACAGCCGTGCGATCGCTAAATCGGCTGGCCAATGTTCACTTCATCCATTGGCAAGTTGGGCAGTCTGCCACGGATTGGAAAGCTAAAATTTGCCACACGATTGCCGATCCGAAAGGTTGGGATATCCTGTTTTTTGCCGGACACAGCAACGAGTCTGCGAGTACCGGAGGAGAAATCAGCATTGCACCCGGAGTTGCGATCGCAATTCGCGAACTTGCGCCTCATCTGCAAACGGCCAAGGTCAACGGTTTACGATTTGCCCTGTTCAACTCCTGTAGCGGCTTGCACCTGGCCGAATCGCTGATCGATTTGGGATTAAGCCAAGTAGCGGTGATGCGGGAACCGATCCACAACCAGGTGGCACAGGTCTTTTTGGCGCAGTTTTTGGCGGCTTTGGCTAGCCATAACGACGTCCATGATGCGCTACTGGCCGCCTGTACCCATCTGCGACACCAGCAAAATTTAGCGTATCCGTCAGCCTCTCTAGTGCCTTCGCTGTTCCGCCATCCGGGTTCCACCCTGTTTCAGCTCCAGCCTATTGGCTGGAAGAAGCGACTGGTTAATTTTGCGCCTAAACCGTGGGAAGCCGTTGCGATCGCACTGCTGCTTGGCATCAGTTGGCCGCTGCCTGTCCAGTCCTGGCTCACCCATCAGCGGTTACTCACCCAATCCGTCTACCGTCACGTCACTCAGCAAATTCCTCAGACCGCTCCACCCATTCTGCTGGTTCAAATTGACAATCCATCCCTAATTGCAGACGGTATCAGCAATCCGCGTCCGATTGACCGCACCTATCTGGCCCGTCTCATCGACCAAGCCGCCCAGCTGGAGATAAACGTCATCGGCTTGGACTATGTTCTGGATCGCCCCCAAGCAGAAGCCGATCCTATCTTGGATCAGTCCGTCAAGATGGCAACCAAAGAACATGGAGCATGGCTCATCCAAGCTGCCGTCAAAGACGATACTGGCACCTGGCTACCGATTGGGTCAGAAGCGACCCAGCAGGACGAAAAATGGTTCGGCGATATTCGCATGTGGGGGGAAGGGCTGTATGTGCCGATTCTGCCACGCAGTCCCAAACCCCTGCCGTTGGGGCATCTAATGGCCTTAGCGCACCAGTTGCGCGGTGAGCAGCCCGATTTGTCTCCCAGCGCGTTTGCACAGATGACGCAGACCGATCAGAACATTCAGATTGCTCAAACCCTATCATCTCGCGCTGTTCTGTCGGACATTACCCTATGGTCGTATGCCTGGAAGCAGTTTTGGCTCCAGCCGATCACTGATTTTTCGATTCCGCCCCAGCAGGTATATCAGCGGATTCCCTCGGCCCAGTTTTTGCGGCTGTCCCCTGCAGATTTTGAGCAGCAGTATGGACAGCGAACAATTTTGATTATGCCCGGTGGCTATGAAGAAGCGGGAGTAGACGCAATGGGCGCAGATAATCTGTCGCTGCCACCCGCCACCCGCTACTGGCGGCAAGCACAAAATCCACCCGATCCACGCTGGTTGATGCCAGGGGGAGAAGTCCATGCCTACATCATGTCTGGGTTACTGAATCATAAGTTAATCGTGCCGCTTCCGGATTTGTGGCTGGTGGGGCTGTTTCTCGTATTAGGAAAAGCGATCGCAGTTTACATCGAACGTGATCCAACCCATCGCCACCGCTGGCGGATGATAACTGTAGCGGGTTTAGGCACTTACGGATTGTTCAGCCTTCAGCTATTTGTGAGCGCTGGCATCTTACTACCGTGGCTGCTGCCCAGTTTGGCGATGGGGCTCTATGTGTTTCCTCTGCCCCCTTTTCAACGGAAGACTTATGGTTAATCGCACTGTTTTGACATCAGTTGTTCGTGGAGTTGCCGCCTTAACGCTGGGTTTAGTGATTGGCGCACCAATGGTTGCCAGAGGGGATGAACCTAATCTGCCCCCCAGTGCTGGCGGTTCGCGCGATCCATTATTTTGCATCGTTGCTCCAGTGTTGCCTCAGCGCCAGGTTTCCACCATCTGGAGCGCAAATCCTGTTTTCTTCTGGGCAGGCAATATCAGCCGGATTGAAGTCACCCCCAATGATGATCGCGACACTGTCCTGTGGAGCTACGAACCCACGGCAGGTGAGCTGCAGGTTACGTACAGCGGTGAACCCCTTACCCCCAATACGGTTTATCAGTGGGCGCTGTATAACCAGCGTGGCACTTTGATATTTACTGCTCCGTTCCAGCTGATTGAAACCGCAGAACATGACCAAATTGCAGCTGCACTCACAGAACTGGAAACTGAGCTTGTCTCTGAAAATGCGTCTGAAGATGAGATCGCACTGGCTCGCACCAGTTTCTTCGCCGAACAAGAACTCTGGGCCGACGCTCTACGTGAAGCCGCTCAAGTGACTGATGAATCATCTCGTAGCGCCCAGTATCTCCAAGCTGTCCGCGCTGCCGCTTGTCCACAAATGATTGGCAATAGCACCAACAACGAATAAACAAATAGCAGGTTCAAAACACTCAATCAAAAACAAATCACCGTTGGGAAAAGTCGCAACGCGGCTCTTTTTGCAACGGTGATTTAGTTTTTGCTAGGTCACATTATCGGCAAAAATGAGATATTACGTAGGGACGAATGGCTATTCGCCCCTGCTCTGCGTAACCCTGGCGTTTACATCAATTTGACTTCAGCTGCTATGCCATCCAATCTCTCGACCCAATCTGTTTCGTCCCTAAAAGCCATCGACTTTGCCACGAATAACCGTCCGCAAGTCATTTTTCTAGATGCGGTCGGGACACTGTTTGGTGTGCGCGATAGTGTGGGCATTGCCTACTGTCAAATTGCTGAGCGGTTTGGCGTCCAAGCGGATGCTGAACAGGTGAATACGGCCTTTATCACTAGCTTTCGGGCAGCTCCCTCAATGGCCTTTCCAGATGCCCATGCCGATGAGATTCCGCAGCAAGAGTACGACTGGTGGGCTGCGATCGCAGTTCAAACCTTTGAACAAGTGGGCCTGTTGGATCAGTTTGCTGATTTTGATGCCTTTTTCTCGGATTTATACGAGCATTTCAAAACAGCGAAACCCTGGTTCGTCTATCCTGATGTCTGGGAGGCGCTGAAGCATTGGCAGCAACAGGGTATTCCCCTCGGTGTTCTGTCCAACTTTGACTCCCGCTTGTATCCCGTCCTAGAAGCGCTAGAGCTAGCACCCTGGTTTGACTCTGTGACCATCTCCACAGAAGTCGGAGCCGCCAAACCCGATGCCAAAGTTTTTGAAACTGCGATCGCAAAGCATAACTGTCCCCCAGCCGCCGCCCTGCACATTGGCGACAGTCATTCAATGGACTATGAAGGAGCCTGTGCGGCTGGCCTACAGGCGATTTGGCTCGATCGGACGTAATCTCTAGACGGCGCTGTTCAATTTATCCATGATCCTGTGAGAGTCGTCAGGTAAGATCTCGGAGTACCTGTAGTTTTGACATAAATTACATAAATTGATGGCTGCAACTCTAAAAGAATTTCTAGAAGCCTGTGAATCACTGGGACTCTTGCGCCTGATTGTCACCAGTAGCGCAGCGGTGTTGGAGGCGCGAGGCAACATCGAAAAGCTGTTCTACGCCGAATTACCCAAAGGCAAGTATGCCAACATGCACCAAGAGGGCTTCGAGTTCCACCTGAACATGGACGCGATTCAGCAAGTGAAATTTGAAGAAGGCGAGGCCAAGCGGGGCAACTTTACCACCTATGCCATTCGCTTCGTAGATGGCGACGGCAACAACGCCCTCAGCCTGTTTTTGCAGTGGGGCAAACCCGGTGAATATGCTCCCGGTCAGGTAGAAGCGTGGCAAAAGCTACGAGACGAGTACGGCGAGGTGTGGCAGCCAGCCCCAGTTGAAGCATTGTGAGCTATGGGTAACTATCGGTCAAAAAAGCGTAAACCTTACAATCCACGACGGGTTTGGGTCTTTCTGATCTTTCTGGGGCTGGTGTGGATCTTCTGTACGGGTGCGGCTCAGGCGGGAGAGATTTGCGATCGCATTTCCAACTATCCCAACTGGCAAGGCAAACCGCCTGTGGAATCGGCTGAGGGAGATTTAGCCTATCCCAACTGGATCGAGGGAGAGTGGATCGTCACTACCACACTGGTAGATTTGACTGCTCCCCTCGCTCCAGAGGTGACAACCCCAGGATTTGAAGGCAATCGGCAGTACCTGAACCAGCCTGTCGCTTTTCACGTCCGGTTCAAACCGAATGATGTAGCCCAGCCTGCTTCCCGCTTTTTGCCGCTGCCTCAGCTTGCTCCTGCCGCATTCTCAGCCGACACACAGCATGAGATTGTGGCCGATCGAGCATTTAACGGTTTGAATCTCGCGACAGCTTATCTGGGCAAGGAGGCTGTGGTTGATGTCAAGGTCGATCCAGACTCACCCAATCGCCAAATTACGCTGCTGCGCGGCAATCGGCAGATCACCTCCACAGTGACGGGTCGGGCCATTGAAACGCCTGATGATCAGCATTTTTTGACAACTGAAGTGTTTCAGCAAGTTTTTCGCGGTGCGCCCCAGCTTTATTTCAATCAGGTCGAAACGACGACGGCTTATACCTATCATCCCCAAGCCGATATCCCCATCACCGCTGACCAAATCACCGCGATTTATCTGTCGTCCCAAGATGCTGATTATTTCAAGGCCCTGAACCATCCAGTCGCCCTCTACCGCTACGATATGGAATTTCACCACATTCCGTAAAAACACCGATATTTCATTGCATCGCCCCTAAGGATTGGGTATCTACAGCCTTCCCCCATCCACGATCCTTAAAAAACCGACAAGAACCCATACATACTGTTGAACAGTGTTACAAATTTGGCCTACGCTATCGTTTCTTTAAATTCTTAGGAAAGAGCGTAAGATCTACCGTCCATGTCAGGGCATACTTAAGTGCAGGCTAGGATCGGCAAAGTCCGCTCTAGGCATCGCGAAATGGTTCCCCCATTTTGGATACGATTGGACTAGAGTAAGACTATCTGATTAGACATTTGCATTAGGCATTCACAGGCTAGTCGGATAAGAGCTCGGATTGATAGATACCGATCCCTTGCGATAGGTCTTCTAGGGTCTAGATTGAACCGCAGGCGCAGATTGCTCCTACCTTCAGCATTTGGACTCCCAAAGGCTTATCGTCCACCTCTGCCCAATGGAATCTAGAGGCCAAATCCATGATTGAAATGAAGGTCGCTGGAATTGCACTGGATGCGCTCTCTCGCAGTCCGATTGTGCTGCTCCGGGATGCTGCTGACCGTCGCCAACTCCCTATCTTCATCGCGCAAGAGCAGGCAAAGTCGATCATCAATGCGCTTGAAGACCAGACTCCTGTTCGTCCACTCACCCACGACTTGATCGTCAATCTAATTGAAGAGTGGGACATGACGCTGGAGCGGATTGTGATTCACTCGCTGCGAGACAACACGTTTTATGCTGTTTTGACCCTTAAGCAAGGTGAAGTCAAGAAGGAAATTGACGCTCGCCCCAGTGATGCGATCGCAATTGCCATCCGGTTAGATAGCCCAATCTGGGTAATGGAAGAAGTGGTCTTAGAAGCGGCGATCCCAGTGGATCGTGAAGCGGACGAAGCTGAGCGGAAAGCATTTAAGGACTTCGTCTCTGACATCCGTCCCGAAGATTTTGCCCAACAGCGGCACCGATTTACGGGCGGTAGTGAAACCTCGTAATGGAACGTTAAATCGAGAAAATAGCCATCAGCTCTGCCGATGGCTATTTTTGTCTCTAGATCGTTGTCTCTAAACTGTACTTGTCCAACGTTTTACTGTAAAAAGACTAATTTAGCTTTTCGCCAACCCCTCGCGGTGCGAGGGGTTGGCGAAAAGCTAAATTTGGTTTTGCTCCTAACCCATGCACTATCGACGATTTGGTCAAACCGAGCAGCAGCTATCAGTCTTCTCGCTCGGCACAATGCGCTGTTTAGCCTCAGCGGATATCTTCACGCAAACGGTTCGGCAGGCGCTGAACTCTGGCATCAATCATATCGAGACGGCCATTGGCTATGGACAGAGCGAAGTTTATTTGGGACAAGCGTTACGTGAGTTAGATATTCCGCGATCGCAACTTTATATCACGACCAAAATCCCCCCCACGCCCGATGCCGCGACAATGGCGCAGCAGATTGAACAGTCGCTGGCTCGGCTGGACATGGGGTATATCGACAATCTGGCAATCCACGGTATCAACACCCCAGAGCATCTCCAGTGGGTCACAGCAGAACAGGGCTGCATGAGTGCAGTACGGGAAGCAGTACAGGCAGGTCAGATTCACCATGTGGGCTTTTCGACTCATGGCTCGCTGGAGCTGATTCTAGATGCGATCGCAACGGGCCTGTTTGCCTTCGTCAACCTGCACTATTACCTCTTCTTTCAGCGCCACGCAGCGGCCATAGAACTGGCGCACCAGCGGGATATGGGTATCTTTATTATTTCCCCAACCGACAAAGGCGGACAGCTCTATACGCCTCCCGACAAGCTCCGTCAGCTTTGTCAGCCCTATTCGCCCTTAGAACTCAATTACCGCTTTCTGCTCAGCGATCCTCGCATTACCACCCTCAGCGTCGGAGCCGCCACTCCAGACGAACTCTATGAACCATTGGCTATTTGCGATCGCACGGACACCCTCGCCCCCTTAACGCCACTCGAACAACAAACGCTCCAACAGCTAGATCAAGCCCAAACTGACGCTCTAGGTTGCGATCTCTGCCAGCAATGTCACGCCTGCTTACCCTGCCCGGAGGAGATCAACATCCCCGAAGTGCTACGACTGCGGAATCTTGCCGTAGCCTACGATATGACCACCTTTGGTCAGTACCGCTACCGCATGTTTGAAAATGCCGGGCACTGGTTCCCCGGCAAACAGGCCAGCCGCTGCACCGAATGCGGTGACTGCCTGCCCCGCTGTCCCGAACAGCTTGAGATTCCCAGATTGCTATTTGATACCCACGACCGTCTCCAAGTGACTAGCCCGTCGTCGGCTGTGGGGCTAGCACTTTACCTCTGAATTGCACTCACACCTTACGCCTCTCGCCTTATTTCCCAATGCTTAAGACAAACTAGAGAGATAGCTTCAGTCAATCCCCCTCCAGGGGATATACGTTATACTACGAAACCAATATGGCACTAAAAAAATCCGCTGGTTAAGATCAAGCTCATTTTCTGAAAGCTATGCATCACATACTTTTCAGAGATTTGCTCATAGTCTTTCAGCTAGATTCTTTAATGACTCTGCTAACCAATAGGCGTATGTCCAAAATCTGACCTAGCGCAGATTGCCTAGCCGGGTTGTTTTGCCAAGATAGGGAGGCGTTGACTGCCCATTTCATCGCTTCAACTCATGGGTTGAACCGGAGAAATGTGCACTTAACTAACGGTTGCAAGGTCGCAATGAATAATCGATTGTGACTTTGCGTTTAAACCTGATTGATCCTTATCTTTCATATCTCGTCTGAATTAAAGAACCATCGTGGTGTTTAGCAAACAGCCTGCGGCGCAGGCTGTTTGCTAAACATGAGCTAGGTTTCTACAAATTCGGTATTCAACGCTAAACATCACAAGCTAATTGTTAATTCACCAGTTGACCAACCCGTTATCAACACTGAACTAACTGACACACTGCTAGAGGAGTTCAACGTGGTCACTACCCCCGAAACCGTACAAGCATCTACATCTCCCGCTCAAACTAGTCGCGATCGCGTTGCGGTCTTGCTAATGGGCTATGGCGAAGTAGAAAGCTATGACGATTTTGCCAATTACAACGAACAAGCACTCAATCTGCTAACTGCCAAATTTGCCCCAGTACCGACCTGGATTTATCCTGCGATCGCACGTTTGCTGGCTGTGTTTGATCTGCATGAATGGAATCACCAGCACGGCAACTTTATTTCTCCCCACAACGCCATTTTCGAGAACCAGCGCGCCGGTATCGAAAAGTCTCTCCAGGATCGCTGGGGTGAGCAGGTCAAAGTTTTCAAAGCATTTAACTTCTGTGCCCCCCATCTGCCGGAGCAGGTGTTGGCGGCAATCAAGGCTCAGGGCTTTGACAAAATTCTGATCTATCCGCTACTGGTGGTAGACTCCATCTTTACCAGCGGCATCGCCGTAGAGCAGGTCAATAATGCTCTAGCCAAGCTAGCTGATCCGGGCAGCGAACACTGGGTCAAAGGCATGCGCTACATCCCGTCGTTCTACAACGAACCTGCCTATATCGACCGCTTAGCCAAGATGGTCGAAGACAAGATCGACGATTACTTAGCGGTGGCTCATCTACCGTCCCAAACTGGGATTATCCTGATGAATCACGGCTGTCCGCACAAGGCCAAAGGCTTTACCTCTGGCATTGCCGAAAGCGAAGCACTTTATGAACTGGTTCGAGCAAGGCTGATTCACCGCTATCCGCTGATTTCGGTGGGCTGGTTGAATCACGATACGCCGCTGATTGAGTGGACACAGCCGGATGTCACCCAAGCGGCTAAAAACCTGATGGATCTGGGCGCAACATCGCTGGTCTTCATGCCAATTGGTTTCGCCACCGAAAACCATGAAACGCTGCTGGATGTGGATCACATCATCCAGGCCCTGCGCCGCAAGCGACCGGATGTCACCTACGTGCAAATGCCCTGCGTCAACGATGACCCAGAGTTTTTGAAAATGGCGGCAAACTGGGCACATCCCCAGATCGAAGCGCTGCTCTCTGAGCAGGCACTAGCGGTTACACCCAGTTTGGCGGCTACTCAATCGAAAACCTTTGAGCGTCACACCCACGCTCATGATCACCACGTGCATGATCACGGCCACCATCACCACGGTGATCACCACCACCATCATCACTAGGCTTCCCAATGGCTGGATTTTGAGATAAATTGCTGCGCGGCAATACCGCGCAGCAATTTATCTCAAGTCTATGAATCGATGTCAAGTCAAGAAGCTGAAAGGCGGCCTGCGCTAAGCGCAGGCCGCCTTTCAGCTTTTACTGTATTAGCGTTCACGGAAAACTACCCAATCTTGTTCAAACGTGACATTGTATTGAGCAAAAAAGTTATTCCCGAGCAGACCAATATCCATTGCGGGTGGGGCAACGCTGATCTGTAAATTATCCGCTTTTGCTCCCGCTACATCTACCGACTGCACATAACCCGCGTACGTTTCGACAATCCGACCATCAGCCACCTGCGCCCGAACGACTCCAGCAGGCACTACACCCAATTCATTGGCCATTTGGGTGGTAATCACCGTGCCGCTGGCTCCCGTATCCACAATCATCGGATAGAGCTTGCCGCCGTTGAAATTCACCAAAATAACAGGTGTTCCACCAGCTCGACCAATAACGCGAGCCCGAAACGTTCGTTTTTCGCCCTGGCTGGTCACCGATGAGACCTGTGAATCATTGGCCTTGGCCTGTGCGACTTGCAAATTACGGTTGTACTCGGCAATTTTGCTTTGGGCCGCACCGTAGGATTCACTACTAGAGGGAACTTTTGTCAAAAGATTGATCGCTTGCTGCCAGCGACTGGCAACGAGTTTCCAATCATCCGGTGTGCGGGCCGTTTGGGAAATACTAAATGCACTCGACGCCCGATTGACTCCTTGGTAGTAAGCGACGGCTCCCGGATCTGCTGCTGGCACCTCCGTCGCAGTCTCTGATTCTGTCGATGTGGTGGATGATTCCGCTGGCTCCGCTGCCGCTTCTGCCTCAGAGGAAGCTGTGATATTCGCAGAAGCTTCAATTTCAGTTGTAGAATCACTAGTCAGACTACAGCCTGAAGTCGCGATCGCAAATCCAGCAAACAGGATAAACGACAGGGCAGAACGAGAGAATCGATAGAACATGGGATTATTAGGAGTCGGTGCGTGGTGGAGTACAAAGGTGCTGAACGGAATGCTAAGCTGGCTAAGCTATGGCCATACATTCTGGATACAAACTATAGCCACAACGTTGATTTGCCTCTTTTCGGAGAAACGGCTGACTCACAAACTTTTGTCACAAGCTGATGAAATTGTTGAGCAAAAATCCTACCCATATCCTGCCCACAAGTCGTAGGATAGTACCGCTAATCGAGCGTAATTAAGCGTATCTAAAAATTCCCTGAGGTCATTTGTCTATGCCCCTTCATAATGCTGACCCGGCGTTGTTGGTCTTAAGTGATGGTAGCGTTTATCGAGGCTGGTCGTTTGGTGCATCGGGCACCGTTATGGGCGAGGTGGTCTTCAACACCGGCATGACTGGCTATCAGGAAGTACTCACCGATCCAAGCTATCGAGGACAACTGCTGACATTTACCTATCCAGAACTCGGTAATACAGGCGTTAATCCCGAAGATGAAGAGTCTCAGGCTCCCCAAGCTGTAGCTGCGATCGCACGTAATGTCTGCCATCGGCCTAGCAACTGGCGATCCACCCAGTCCTTGCCAGATTATTTGAAAACGCACAATATTCCCGGCATCTACGGCATCGATACCCGTGCCCTAACGCGCAAGCTGCGTTCATCTGGCTCGATGAATGGTGCCGTTTCCACCCAGATTCTTGATCCAGATGAGTTGCTGCGCCAGTTGCAAGATACACCCAACATGGAAGGGTTGAATCTGGTCAACGACGTGACGACAACGAACGTTTACGAGTGGTCTGATCCGACGGATACAATCTGGGAATTTGGCCCTGTCCCCTCCAGTCCAGACGCTAAACCACTAACCGTCGTCGCCATTGACTTCGGCGTAAAGCGCAATATTCTCCGTCGCCTTGCCAGCTATGGTTGCCGCGTCATCGTGGTACCCGTGAATACGCCACCCAAAAAAATTCTCAGCTACCAGCCCGACGGCATTTTTCTCTCGAATGGCCCTGGCGATCCGGCAGCAGTAACAGAAGGGGTGGAGACGGTGAAAGCGCTGCTGGAAAGTCAGAAACCCATGTTCGGCATCTGTATGGGGCACCAAATTCTAGGGCTATCGCTGGGTGCCAAGACGTTCAAGCTAAAGTTTGGCCATCGCGGCCTCAATCAGCCCTGCGGACTTTCTCAGAGGGTCGAAATTACTAGCCAAAACCACGGCTTTGCCATTGACGCAGATTCGATTGCTGATGCCGAGGTAGAAGTGACCCACTTAAACTTGAACGATCGCACGGTTGCAGGCATTCAGCATAAAACCCTGCCGATTTTCTCAGTCCAGTATCACCCAGAAGCTAGCCCTGGCCCGCATGATGCAGACTATCTGTTTGAGAAGTTTGTTCAAACCATGCGTGAGCACAAACGCTAGTCATCAAGTTTCATTTCAAAGACATTTCGCAGAAAGAGCGAAGGCATCCGCAATGCGGATGCCTTCGCTCTTTCTGCGAGTTCAATAGGGTTAGTGAGACTGCACTGGCTACATTCACATCAAGCGTCGCCACTCGGCAGGACACGCCGATAGGGCGGCAAAGCCGCCCCTTAAACCGAGTAGCGATTAGCTAAAACGGGCTGAGCGGCTGTTTCCTAGAACGAATGATTCAAATCAGCCAAGGGGGCTAGGCTGCTGATCCATCGTTCCTTCAGGTAACTCAGCACTTGTTGTGGAGTTGCCAAACTTTAGAATGACTAAACACGCCTAAAATCCGGCTAAGCCATCAATCATCACGATAAAAACAGTTATCTGAAATGGCTGTGAGAAAAAGTTATGAAAAATTAGGTCTTGTCCCAATCAGTTCCACATCAGCCGATCCAGCCCTGGTCGGAACCAGGCAAATCGATCCTTGCCGCGCTCACCCGCTTTGTCTAAGGCTTCTCTCGCCGAATCTAGCAGTTGAGCCGAACTTTCAACCGGATGCGTGGTATCGGCCAAGGAACCGCCTACACTGGCATTGACTTGAACCCTAGCACCATTGTTGAGCGTGATCGATAACTCATTCAAGGTTGCCCGCAGCATTTCCCCATAGTCAGCGGCCACCTCAGCCTCTAATCCGGGTGTAATGCAGGTGAATTGCTGCCGACCATCGCAGTGCAGCCAGCTTTCAGGGTAGGACTTGGACTCGATGGCCTGTGCGATCGCATGTAGCACCGGATCAGTAACAGGCAATGTGCTATGGCCATCTTCTGCCTGCACTTGGTTAACGCGAATGACCAGAATACTGAGTGACTGGTAGCGAGAATTGTCCGGTTCTTGCCTCATCCGCTGCAGCAAATACTGCGTCACTTGCGGTACTGTACTTTGACTCATCAAGCCTGTGACGGGCTCAATCAAACCAAAGACATCCAGCCGAGTTTTGACCTGCTGCTGTAGCTCATCCACCATCTGTCCCTGCTTGGATAAATCTCGCTCTCGATTGCGGACTTCTTCCTTGGCCTGCTCCAGGTGTCGCTTCTGATGGGATACCTGCAAATTGCGCCGGATAATGGCGGGGATGCAAACTAGCAAACCGACTAATACTCCAATCGCCAGCGTGACCAGCAGCACCAGGGCGAGAGAATTCTCAAACTGGAGGGCTAGGAAATTCACGATGACCGGATCGGGATTTTGCAGGGCAAAGATGATGGCCCCAAGCGCGATCGCAATTGCAGCAATGATGAAAAGCAGCATGAGTTAACGTTTTGGCTCAACTAATGGCTCAATTGATGGTTGATTTACGGCTCGATTTTAACCGATAGGATCTTGTCACCCTGACGAATGGCATTCACGACATCCATATCCTCGGTTTGACCAAACACGGTGTGCACACCGTCTAAGTGCGGCTGAGGACTATGGCAAATGAAAAACTGACTGCCACCTGTATCCCGACCGGCATGGGCCATCGATAGCGTTCCGGCCAAGTGCTTGTTTTGATTGATTTCGCACTTAATGGTGTAGCCAGGACCACCTCTGCCCGAACCTTGGGGACAGCCGCCCTGAATCATAAAATTTGGGATAACACGATGGAAATTTAAGCCATCATAAAATCCCGATTCAGAGAGCTTGACAAAATTTTGAACGGTATTTGGCGCGTCCTGGTCAAACAGTTCCAGATTGATGGTGCCCTTTTCCGTTTCCATAATGGCGCGGGTCATAGAATCTCCTTAAAGGATATTGTCAGAATCTAGTCGTGTTTTTAAATAATGATGGCCAGTTAAATAGCTAGTTAGACAGCCAGTTGTGACTGCCAACTAACTGCCAACTGATTGCCAATGGTGTGGGCTCTGCCCATACAGCCAACCATCACCTTTTTGGAACCGACTAGATATCCGTATTACCGTATTAGACGATAATCGACGCGCCAACCTTCCGTCTAGAACTGCGTCAAATTGTTTATTTTTGACCGAGGCTCTAGCACCATCACACCAGAGATATTTCTAGAATTAGCACTAGCATCTGTCTTAAATCATCTGCCAGAAGCCAGATATAGAGCAGAATTCGGCAGAGAAGACCGAAATTGCCGTCGCAAGACACGTTGGATCCGGGTGGCTTTGTTACACTAACCGATAGTGACGCAATCAGCCCTCGTTCTGAGCACAGGTTGGAAGACAGTTATGGCTCAATCCCCGCCCATTGTGCCTGAAGAAATGACGTTTCAACAGGCGATTAGTATCAGCCAGGAGCTGTTAGACCAAGCCGATCAACATGCTTATTCAGAAGCCGAACTGCAAACCGCGATCGCAACTTTAGTGGCTAGCGAAAACGGCGCACGAGGCTTTTTCGTTACCTATCTCACTGGAGACAGCCCGCTGGCCGATCAGCCCACTCCGGCCATTCTGACCGCACTAGAACAGTCACCACAGATTGTGGCCGAACTGTTGGTAAAAAATTTAGCGATGTCCTCGGCTATGGCAGTCGCCCATCGACGAAACGAGAAGCAGGAACTGGCAGCAGGTTCTGAACGAGTGAAGCGACGTACTCAACATCTAATGCAGCAGTTGGACATCGCCGACCTTGCAGCGCGAGCCCGAGCCTTACAGACTAGCGCCCAAGGCGGACAGGGCGACTATGCTCAATTTCTGGATCGCTGGGGATACGATGCTGAACAGCGCCAGGTGATCGATCAGGCATTTGAGCAGGTTTTGACCGAACCCGTTTGATCTATCTAATTTAGTTTTAACCTGCATCATCTAAACAGCTGCGCCAGCCTGATTCGCCGTATAAGAACTTTGCAGTGCGATCGCATCTTGATAGGAGGTCAAAAAGTGATCGATGCGATAGCGATAGGGCGAAACCCGATCTGTGTAAGCCGGTGCAGACTCAATCACAGTCAATATCCAGCCCTTGGGTGTCTGTTTAATACAAGTGCGAATCTCAGCATCCATTTCCAAAACCGTTCTGAACCCGAACTCAAACGCCGTCGGTAGAAATTGATCATAGTCCAGAGCAATGTCTGGAATCGCGAACTTTAAGCCTGAATTTAGACTTGATTAAACCCCAAATTTACAGTGCAAATTCACTGGTAAATTTGCTGTGTCAAATCTTTAGCTACATCTCAACCAAGGTATCGGATTTTAAGGATTGCTACACTGGAACTTAAGCACGATTAGAGCACGATTCTGCTGTTGTCACCCAACGGGTCGTTGCCCTCATCCCACACTCAACCTTGACCAAAATGGATATTTTAATCGCGCTGTGTATTGGGATTGGCCTTAGTGCAGCGACTGGGTTTCGCATTTTTATTCCACCGCTGCTAATGAGCGCGGCTGCCGTTACGGGGCACTATACGCCACCGAACGAACTAGCCTGGATGGCGACTCAAACCGCCTTGATGGCCTTTGCCGGAGCCACTGCAGTTGAAGTCATCGCCTACTACATCCCCTGGATCGACAATCTGCTCGATATGGTAGAAGTGCCTTTAGCCGCGATCGCAGGTACAGTTCTAACGGCAGGCATGCTGTCCGGTGCCGTGACAGACAGCTTTCCCGAACTCAGTCCGCTGATTCTGTGGACAGCCGCAGCGATCGTCGGGGGTGGCACCGCAGCCGCAACGGAAGGGGCAACGGTCGTCACGCGTCTCGCTTCAACTGCAACGACGGGAGGCCTCGCCAATCCCGCTCTATCCACGGCGGAAAATCTGAGCGCCATGATCATGACCTGGCTTGCGATCGCAGCTCCCATTTTGGCGTTAGGCTTGGTCGTCTTCGTCATCTGGTACGCCGTTACGCGCGGCATCCGTCTGCTAACCCGGCGTCGCGCCCATTCCGCCTCGCACAGTCAAGAGTTTTACTAAGTCAGAATGTAGCGCTTCTTGCGCTAGTAAAGGGAGATGAATTTTTGAAAGCCGTGCGAAGCGTGGCTTTCAAAAAATAACTTGTACCTCAGTAGCCTAGGAAAGGCTACAGTCCAAGCACTTCTTGCTCGGAATGAACCAAGCCGATGTCCGCTATATTGCAGCAGACATCGGCTTTAGCGATGTCTTATGAACTCGGCCCGTCGTGTAGACAATCAACAAACTCGAATCTCTGCTGGTATGATGCGAGGCTAGTCATCACTCGACAGCGAAAGGAGCGACGCGCTATGCAGTACTGGTTAATGAAATCGGAACCCGATGCCTACAGCATTGACGACCTAGAACGCGATCGCACGACCCTCTGGGACGGTGTGCGCAACTATCAGGCCCGTAATTTTCTCCGGACAGCGACAGTTGGTGATCAGGCCTTTTTCTACCATTCCAATACCAAACCACCCGGCATCGTTGGCCTGATGCAGGTTGTTGAAGCCAATATCGACGATCCAACTCAGTTCGACGCTAGCAGTAAGTACTACGACCCCAAGTCCACACCTGACAACCCGCGCTGGCAAACCGTACGGATGGAATTTGTCGAACGTTTTGCCAATGCGATTACGCTTGACCAATTGAAAGAAAAGTTTGATCCCGAGGAACTCCAGGTGGTGAAACGCGGTAATCGGCTTTCGGTCATGCCCATCGAACCAGAGGTGGCCAAGCGCATTCTCAAGCTGCTGTAGCCATCTGCATCTGCCAAGCTGGTCGTCATGGGCAAACCCATGGGCAAACCGTGTTAAGCGTGACCTGGCGATTTTGTAACGATGAATGAACTGAATGAGGAATCAAGCTGCGACAGGCGCGATCGCACTTGGTCAACTTGAGCTGATGCCCAATTGCCTCGGATGCCAACCTGATAGGTCTTTTAAGCAATTTTATCTATGGGTAAGTTTGGAAAATTGCGATCGCAATTCTAAAAATCCATCCCGCTTAGGTTGCAAAAACGATTAAACTTCATTTCAACTTTTAAAGTTCTATCTGCCAGAACCCATTAAGCATGTTAAGTTCAGTATCGTTGCCAAACAGTTCAAACGTCATTCGATAGAGACTAGAGTTCTGTTATGCCTTTGTCTTCTAACCATTCCATTACCGATCCGATCGCTGATCTATCAACTGCATCTCGTGAAGATTTTCGTGACTATGTTGCCCATCTTCAACTTCATATGGCGCTACAAGCACGCAATCTAGTTCCAGGACTCCACCATTCTGCCGATAGCCGTCAAGCTCTTCTACACCAAGCGCAAGCTGATGTAGAAAAGCTGGCCTCTCGTCAGGCTTGGTAAGTGACTTGTCAATAAAGCGTTATCACTAGGGAAAGAAGGTGTTAACCAAGTTTGCGATCGCACCCGATTATCGGTGCTGCAGCTTGCTTAGCACCTTTTTCTTATTTACATTTTCCACGACGATCTAACCTACGCAATTTTGTATGACCGTCGCCACTTTGGGCGAGACATTTACGAAATCTAATGTTTGAACGTCTGAACGTTTGAGCGTTTTCAGGATTTTCCAACGGCCTAATCAATCTGACTACGGATACAAACAAAGCTCCCTTGTTCCGACGCTCCTAGGATCTCAATCTGTACGTGAACATAGGGAAATACGACTACTCTTTGCCCGCGGACGGGTTATCCAAAATCTCCACCGTGCCTTGTGAGCCGTCTAACCGTACCCACTGTCCAGACTTGAGGTGATTCATTGCATCCTGCACATTCATTACCGCTGGAATGCGATATTCACGGGCCACAATTGCGCCGTGCGATAGGCGTCCGCCCACCTCAGCAATAAATCCAGCCGCCCGCGCGAGCAGCGGTGCCCAGCCCGCATCCGTATGGGGCACCACCAAAATCGTTTCCGGATTCATCGTTGGCATCGCCTGAAACGACTTCAGCACCAGCACTTGCCCTTCCACTTGACCGGGACTAGCTCCAATCCCGCGCAGGGTATTGCCCGTGACCGGACGGGAAGCCACAAACAGGGGCGGCTCATTGCCGTAGACCAGATTGGGAACAGTGGTCATTTCTTGATCGGCGGCAAAGTGAGTTTTCCGCACGGCAATCCGCTGCTGAATTTGTTGCACCAATGCTTCAGAAGGATCCGCAACTAGCTGGCGCACCTCATCGAGTTCTAAAAAGAAAATGTCGCGGGTTTGATCCAGCGTTTTAATCTCGCGCCAATGACGGCCCAGTGCCACCAGGGTATAGCGCAGCGCAGCCAGGATGCGGCTATATGTTTGCGTTACCTGCCCCTTTAGATCCAGTCGCTGCTGTACATTGCGTATTTGCCGGGTCGTTTTTTCTGGCTGTACGTGAGTCACCTCATCTTGCGGATCGAGAACGAACTGAGTGAACATCTCGCGCACGGCATGCTGATTTTCCTGCCAGCGGGGCACGGCAATATCGGTAGCCACTTCGCTGAGGTAGCCGTAGTCAGCCAGAAAGCGATCGATCTGATTCAGCACCGCCTGACCGTCAGGAGACTCCGCCAGAGCCGCAAACACCGAGGAGCTATGCTCGCAGTCCGGCGCAATCCGCAAGACTAACGAACGGTTTTCATCTGCGATCGCACGTAAGGCTCGAATTGACTCCACCTCTGGCGACTGCTGGCGATTGAGTACCGCATCGGGCACGTTGAAAACACCTTGCCGCACCGCTAGGCTGAGGGGAGCCAGAATGCTGTAGTAGGTTGAGCTGCGCAGCAAATCCAGCAGCGTTTCCATCCGGGTCAAAAGTTCAACTGGCGATAAGGTGTCTAACTCATCCTGGCTGAGTTTTGCCAGTTTCGGCTGAAATTGCTGCTGATTGTCCCGCTCAAAATCTTCGGGCAACCGCATTTCCCGGCGCAGCAGTCGCCACAGTCCGGCTGAATTCTTCAGCGTCGAAAGCAGTGGTGGACGGCTAAATTTAGCGCCTCGGGTGAGGAACTCTAAACTTTCGGCAGGTAGTCCCATGCGGCGAAAAATTTGGCCCAGCAGCGACGCATTGAAATAAGCGTAGCTGTGGTGCAACGTGGCCGTTTGCTCAAAATCGAGATCCTGTACCCGATCTGCCAAAACCAGGGTAAACAAATCGCCCCAAACACCGCAGGTGAGTGGACGATTAATGGACCAGGTGAGCGGATGAATCGTACCGGGAATCACCTCGGCGGCAATTTTGCGCGTCCAGATCGGCAGCAGCGTTGTCACCGGGCGACTTTGCAGCACCCACAGTTTCTGCCCATCAAACGTCCACTCCAGATCCTGGGGAACCCCGTGATAGCAGGCTTCCAGATGGCGCACCAGAAAAGCGACTTGCTGAATCAGGCGCGGCGGTACGTCTCCTTCGCCCTCCAGGTCAAAGCGGCTCTCTTCTGGCAGAAACCAGTCGGGCGAGTCAGCAGCCGCTGAGATCGCACTAGCCTGATCAAAGTCATCCTGAGTGATCCACACCCGATATAGCTCTGGGGTTTCCCGACCCGAAACGACGCGTGACGCTCCCCCTGGCAGCGCTTCAATCACCACCGCATCGCCCTGACAGGTAATCGGATCGCGGCTAAAGGCTACACCGGAAAATGCTCCATCAATCTGCCGCTGCACCAGCACCGCCATTTGCGCGTCGGGAATATCGTGTTCCTGCCGATAGGCAATTGCCGATGGTGCATTGTAGGAATTCAGGCAGCGTGCGATCGCATCTTGCAGCGCTTCTGGGCTGGCAATATTCAGCATCGACTGATACTGCCCCGCCGCCGATGCCGTTTCACTGTCCTCACCAACAGCGGACGAGCGAACAACAACAGGCTGACTGCCCGATGGCTGAGCCGCTTCGGCCACAGCGGCTGGGTCGTCTCCCGCCTGGAGCACCCAGCCCATCGGCACCGGATAGCCCCACTGATAAAGCTGCGCCAATGTTGCCGCTTTGCTGCCCACTTTGTCCGCTTGGAGGGATTGCTGGAGCGATCGAGCCGAGCGATCGCCACGTAAAAACTGAAACATACCTTTTGAATGGGTTGAAGCTTCTTGCTCAGATAAATCTAAATCATCTGGAATGCGCTGATAAATCCAAGCCATCAACAGACTTAATGCCGCTGCGGCTATAATGCGTTCTTCATTATTGGGATATAGCAACAGCGTTAACAGCGGCAACAGAATCAGCACAATGTATTTGCCTAACTTACGCTGACGCAGCAGGGTAAAGCTGATACCGCTGAGAAACAGCGTCATACCCGAAATGCGCCAATCATGTACCACATAGCCCCAGGTGACGTTAGTTGTGCCTGCTCCTTGCCCCGACCAGTAACGGCCAATCACCAGCGCCATCATAGCGATTAGCTCCCAAGTTGGATCGTCAGCAAAAAAGTAGCGGGCGACTAGCACTACACCAATACCCTTTAATGCCTCGACGATGACAGCCAGTAGTCCAACCCAGCGCCCCCCGTGGTAAAACGCTGCTGAGACACCGATGTTACCGGTACCAACTTGGGCGAGATTCTTCTTAGCCAGAACACGGATTAGCCCATAGGTGATGGGCATACTACCCACAAGCGGGCAAATCAATATGACAATGAATGCACCCCAAACCTGGGTCAGTGTCATGGTTCGATCCTCTTGTTTATCCCTTCAATCTAGCGCTGTATTTGGTTAAGTACCTGGGCATAACTAAAAACCAGATTTCAGACCCTGCGCCGCCCGTGCAGCGGGCGGCGCAGGGTCTGAAATTTTATAGTTAACGATGCTCAGCTACTTATCAGTCATGATTTGTTGCGGTAAGTGAATCGTGATCACCGTTGCCATTTGAGTTGAGACATTTACGAAATCCAATGTTTAAACCTTTGCCCGTTTTCAGAGTTTCCCACTGTCTTAACCAATGTGACGACTGCAATACTTCAGGTTCTAAACGTGCAGCATCATTTGGCCAAACCCAAAAATGGTTATCATATCAAGTCCGTGTATCATACTGAATCTGACGAGAAAGAACCCGAACTATTTTTCATGAAAGCTAGACGTAGCCTCACTTTTACAAAAAATAAAACCGTTTTTTAGGCGAATTTCATATCAGAACTCAATTTACCTGCGTTCTCCCTGGAGTCGTTGGCACACCCACCTCAACAACTTGCCATGCCTGACATCATGTCCAATTCTGCATCTAATTCTGCATTTGAGGCCAATGACTCGGGATTGGCTACGCCCGAGTGTTGCACAGAACCAATTCAGTTCATCAATTCAATTCAGTCCTACGGCTATCTAGTTGTCCTGAATATCGAAACCCTGGTCATCCTTCAGGTCAGCGCCAATTTACCGGATGTCATCCATCGGCCTCTAGATGAATTGATTGATCAGCCTGTGTCCAAGCTCTTTGATGCCCATAGCCAAAGCGAATTGATTAAGGCATTATCTCGCTTTCCGTTGACGGCATCGCCTTCGCCTGTGTCACTCACGCTGCAATCAGCCGATGAACCAATTGCCGTTTATGGCTATTTGCATGCGGCTGATGCGTCACATCTGGTGCTGGAGTTAGAACCCATACAGATCAGCACGATAACGGATTCAATGGAGCTATATCGGCTCGTGCAGTTTGCGATCGCACGTTTGCGGAGCGCTCATAATCTCGATGTGCTCTATCAACTAGCGGCCCAAGAAATTCGAGCGTTGACGGGTTGCGATCGCGTCAAGATTTATCGGTTCGATGACGATTGGAGCGGCATCGTCGTCGGAGAAGCTAGGGCCGCTGACTGGAGCAGTTCGTACAAAGGAATGCGGTTTCCTGCTATCGATGTTCCACCGATGGCGCGACGGATGTTTTCGCTCATTTCTCTGCGCATGATCATCGATATTAATGATGTACCTTTTCCGCTAGTCCCTGCGCTAGAACCTGACAGCGATTCGCCTCAATCTATTGATTTAAGCCAGTCGCGGTTGCGTTCGGTAGCCGATTGTCACCTACAGTATTTGCGCAATATGAGCGTAGAAAGCTCTTTCACCCTGGCTTTGGTCAAAGAAGACCAGCTTTGGGGGCTGATTGCCTGTCACCACCGCAGACCAAAGCAAATTCCTCACGATGTGCAAGCCGCCTGTGATCTGCTCAGCCAGGTGATTGCACTCGAACTATCGATTAAAGCAGAGGCAGAAGATGAGGTGCATCACCAACAGGTTAACCAGTTGCGATCGCGGTTGGTTGACACCGTCACGCGAGCCGAGGTGCTGCTCGACAGCTTAAAACAGCAGGAAACTGATCTACTTGAACTGATGGGCGCTTATGGAGCCTACCTGCAGATTAACGGCAAGCAGCATTACTTTGGTTCAACACCTTCCGCCACAACCGTTCAACGCTTAATTAAATGGCTTGATCCTCAAATTGAAAACGGCATTTTTTACACGCATCATCTCGCAAGCTGCCGCCCTGATATGGAAAAAGAGCGGGCATTAGCTAGCGGCATTTTTGTCATATCGCTCTCCCGATTTCGGGCTGATTTCTTAATTTGGTTTCGGCCTGAAATTACAGCTCAAGTTCACTGGGGCGGCGATCCAAATTGTCCATTAGTCGAAGCGGCAATCGGCTATACTCTGCATCCCAACTTTTCATTTCAGCTCTGGCAAGAATCTGTAAAAGGGCAATCTGCTCATTGGAAATCCTATGAGATTGAAGCCGCCATAGACTTAAAAAATACTATCTTGCATCAGCAGCTTAAACATAGCCAGGCCGAAACCGAAGTGCTGATTAAGGAAGTACATCATCGCGTCAAGAACAACTTACAGGTCGTTGACAGTCTGTTGCGGCAACAGGCTCGACGGGCAACCGATGTCCACATTGCAGAAGCGCTCAACGATTGTCATAATCGAGTACTCTCAATGGCGCTTGTGCATGAGCACCTATATGAATCAAGTGATTTATCTCGAATTTCAATATCTAGCTATATCCGTCGTTTAGTCAGCAACTTACAGGATTCGTACGGATTTGGCACCGACTCTCGTTCTGGCCAGCAAAAAGTTGAACTACAAATTGATCATTCCTTATTAAAAATCAATTCAGCCATACCTTGCGGTTTAATTATTAGTGAACTCGTTTCTAATGCAATGAAGTATGCCTTTCCACCACATGAAGCATCATCGACATCTGTGGTTTCAATCCAGTTTCATTGTGATAAAGATATAAGCGATCAGTATTGGCTGATCATTTCAGATAATGGCATTGGTCTACCAGAAAACGTTGATTTTGAGACAACTCATTCGCTAGGGCTAAAACTGGTTAGAGGACTAGTTCGTCAGCTACGCGGCGAAATCAAGATTGATCGAGCGCTTGGCACAACCTATATCGTTCAATTTACAGATGATGTGTAAAGTATTTTATCGATTCAATAAACCTCAGCAAGCTAAAATTCGACACCTAAAGGGTTTACAAGTATCTGTAGAAAAAATATGAGTACTATCTGAAACGATTTGATAGTAGTAACCAGATGGATTAAGAGGCTGGAAAAGTCTAAAGACGTTTTAACGTTAGAACGTTTTAACGTTAGAACGTTTGGTTAAAAGGTTGAATTTCAAGTATCTTAACCAAAACGGCAACGGCTATACATAGAGCAAACTACAGCACTCAGCTCATCGATAGTGCTGTTTTGTAAAATTGATATGGCTTGCAAATATCTTGTTTGAACCAATAAGATGGATTTTAGTGATCAAAAAACCGTCTTATAATTCACAGCTTTGCGCTAGCTTATTTCGCCTTTATTTCCTTTACTGCAGAAAAATCAGGCAGCTTTCTGACTGCAAAAGATATCTGAGCTCATTGATATTTTATTGATCTTCTCTAAGGGGAACAGCCATTTCTCCTACTATTTCATTTCTTTCTCGCATGAGATGCAAGGAGGAAAATGCTGCTTAGTGTTCGAATTTGTTAGTGCTGAGGCGTGACTGATGTGTCATTGCGCCACTCAACCCTGTTGACTGTATGGATCTCGATTTATCTCTTACATCTAGCGACATGCGTATTTTAGTTGTCGAAGACGAAAGCGTTGTCGCGTATGACTTACAAGATGTACTTGAAGATTTTGGCTATCAAGTCGTTGCGATCGCAGATTGTGGAGAAGATGCGATCGCAATTGCTCTGGAGCAGCGACCTGACCTGATTTTGATGGATATTCGTCTACAGGGTGAGCTAGATGGCACCCAGGTCGCTCAGCAGATCCGCCAGCATTACAACGTTCCCATCGTCTATCTCACGGCCCACACCGACAACAAAACCCTGAAGCGGGTTAAGGCGACTTCGGCCTTTGGCTATCTCACAAAACCCTTTCGGGAAAAAGAACTGCACACCAGTATTGAAGTTGCGCTCTACCGCAGTCGAATTGAGAATCAACTGGTCGAACGCGAACAGTGGCTCAAAACGCTGCTCGACAGCGTGGGCGATGCGATCATCGCCGTTGACCAGGCCGGAATCATTACCCTGCTCAATCCGGCGGCCCAAACCCTCACCACAACCACAATGGCGGCTGTTGGCCAGCCCTGTCAGCAGATTTTTGATTTGCTGCATGAGCGCGATCGCACTTCGCTGTGGCCGCAAATTCTACAACTCTTCCAAACTCAAACTAGCCTGCACCTCACGGATCAAGTTCTATTGGTGCTAGCTCATCCGGCACAGTTTCCGTCCGAAATCCCCATCGATCTTCATGCCTCCCCCGTACGCAACAATCAGGGGGATACCGTGGGGGTGGTGATCACCTGCCGCGATCTGCGATCGCAACGAGAAGCCCAGGCTACTCAGATCGCGCTAGAGCGAGCACAACAGCTAGAGCAGCAAATGGCAGAGATGGAGCGCATTAGCCAGCTCAAAGATGACTTTTTAAATACGGTTTCTCACGAACTCCGCAGTCCGCTAGCCAACATCAAAGTTGCTATTGAAATGCTGGGACTGAGCCTCAAGCACATTCTGGCCCCGGAACTCGCCGCGAATTCGGCACTGCCCAGCGACAAAAGCTCTAAACTGGAGCACTACTTCAACATCTTGCAGACCGAATGCCAGCGGGAGATTAACCTAATCAACGATCTGCTGGACTTGCAGCGGTTGGAAACGGAAGTGGTGCAGCTCAAACTAGAAGCAGTGTCGTTTGAAGCGACGCTGCGACAGGTGGTTGAACCCTTTCAAATTCGCGCCCATCAGCGCCAGCAGCAGCTAACGTTGGATTGTGCTCCAGCGATGCCGCCGCTGATCACGGAGGCCAAAAGCCTGACGCGGATTCTGAGTGAACTGCTGAATAACGCTTGTAAATATACGCCACCCCACGAGCAGATTAAAGTCGTTGCATTCTATCAAGCCAATTTGTTTGAACTGCGGATTACCAACTCAGGCACCGAAATTCCAGAAGCAGAACTGGGTAATGTTTTCAAAAAGTTCTATCGGCTGCCTTTTCTCGACCAGTGGCATCAGGGGGGACGGGCCTGGGATTAGCGCTGGTGCAGCGGTTGGTGGATCGGCTACAGGGCAAGATCTTTGTCGAAAGTGGTGAAAACGAGGTGTCGTTTGTGGTGCTGCTGCCCCACCTCACCCTTAGTGGCTCGGCTAGCTCATTTTTGCCGTCCCATTGAGAAACTGATCCATGAATGTCAGAGACGGTTTATCTTTAACTAGGAGTCTATCCAGCTAATCTATGTTGACCGTTGCCCTGCCGAAAGGTGCTTTACTCAAAGACAGTATTAATCTGCTGAAGTCCGTTGGTCTGGATTTTAGCGGTTTTCTGGATTCGTCAAATCGCCAACTGCAAATTACTGACACCAGCGGACGGGCAAAAGGCTTGTTAGTGCGAACTCACGATGTGCCTGTCTATGTGGAATATGGTCAGGCTCAGCTTGGTATTGCGGGTTATGATGTCCTGCGGGAAAAGCAGCCCGCTGTGGCGCATCTCGTCGATTTGGGGTTTGGCCACTGTCGCCTATCGGTGGCGGTGAAGGCAACAAGTCCCTATCGCTCGGCGCTGGAGCTGCCGATGCACTGTCGGGTGGCGTCCAAGTTTGTCAATTGCGCCCGTGAGTATTTTGAAAGTATTGATCTGCCTGTGGAAATTGTGCCGCTGTCAGGTTCGGTGGAGCTTGGGCCAATTACGGGCATGTCGGAGGCCATTGTTGACCTCGTTTCCAGCGGGCGCACTCTGCGCGAAAATAATCTGCTGGAGCTAGAGGTGCTTTATCAAAGTACGGCTCGCTTAATTGCTCATCCGCTCAGCTATCGCTTGGACGAAGATGACCTGAGCGACATCATTCAGCAACTGCGCGAACAAGTTGCCGTGCCTGCCTAGTTCAACGTTCAAGGTTTTATCTAACCCAGAAACTTGGTTTCTATACTCATGCGATCGCACTTTGCTAACGCTGTAGGATGGCTATCTTGACTGTCTTACTCGATGCCGGAAGTGCGATCGCATTTTGTTTGGGGTGAGTAAAATGGAGTGACCGTTGGGGCTAAGCGATATCGGAGTTTGCAACAAGGAACGTATTCTGCATTAAGTTGCGATCGCATTATTAAGAAATCCAACCATACGTAGTTTAAGGAGGCAAAAAGCTTGTGTAGTAATAAAAATGACAAGAAGCACGATCTTTTTGACTTCATGTCACAGATCAGCCAAGAAATGTCTTCAGAATACGAACGTATTCAAAAAAGAGCTACAGAAGATCCGGGAACTGCTGGAGATCAAGGAGAAGAAAACTGGGCGGAATTGCTGAGAGATTGGCTACCATCTACTTATCAAGTCGTAACAAAAGGTAGAATCATCAACCAATCTGGTGAAACCAGTCCTCAAGTTGATGTACTTGTAATAAATTCTTCTTATCCTAAAAAGCTACTTAATAAGAAAGTTTATCTTGCAGCAGGCGTGGCTGCTGCTTTTGAGTGCAAAGTCACTCTAAAAGCAGCTCATATCACTGAAGCCTTAGAAAATTGTGTTGCAATAAAATCACTATTTTCACCACGGAAAGGTTCCCCCTACCGAGAAATAAACGCTCCAATAATATACGGGCTGTTAGCCCACTCTCACTCCTGGAAGAGTGAACAGTCTAAGCCTATTGAAAATATTGAAAATAAACTGATAGAAGAAGATTATAGGTTGGTCAATCACCCAAGAAAAATGATCGACTTAGTTTGTATAGCAGATCTTGGGACTTGGAATGCCGACAAGCAACCTCTCTTAGTGCCAAATCAACGTACTGTTGAAGGTATACGTGTATTCTTAGAATCCCAAAACAATCAATCTGGTCGAGTACTAATGGCTACTACTTCATATATGGGCCACACAAATAAGGTCGGAAACCAGTTATCTCACTTTAGGCCATTAGGTGCATTGATTTTCTCCCTATTTGAAAAACTAGCATGGGAAAATGAAAATTGTCGTAGCCTTGCTACTTACTATCAGCAGGTTAAACTTGGCGGCTCGGGAAGCGGGCTTCAGAGATCATGGGACAGCAGTGTTTATTCTCATGAACTCAAGGAGAAAATAGAGCGAAATCTTTCGGGTCTTGAGAGAAGTATAGTCTCCAATGGTGATTCTTGGAACGAGTGGAGTGTGCCTATCCTGCCGTAGGACATGCTGCAAACTTTTAGCGTGATCGCAAATCTTGTAGGTTGGGTTGAAGAATGAAACCCAATAATCCCCTTCACTTTATTTCTGTCAACGAACGCTTATTGACTCCACAGGCCAGATACCGTACTGTGAAACGTTAAGTTGCTGTAGTT
Organism: Thainema salinarum CENA647; assembly: GCF_057732415.1. Classification (NCBI taxonomy): domain Bacteria; kingdom Bacillati; phylum Cyanobacteriota; class Cyanophyceae; order Leptolyngbyales; family Leptolyngbyaceae; genus Thainema; species Thainema salinarum. The sequence continues at coordinate 1,681,655 of NZ_JBYJZJ010000022.1, read as the reverse complement.
GAGCACAACTCGTGCAGCAGCCACCAAAAATCTAGCCAAACGCGACCCAGAGTTGCTGCAACAACATCTGAGCCGCTAACCCCCTACGTTGTTAACGGCAACGCGGAGGCTTGAGGGATTATAACCTTCTCTAAAGCCACCTTGCATTGCGCTGCACGAATGCGGGGTGGCTGGATTTTTGGCTTTCCTCAGAAAGTCAAACCCACAGGAGAACATAATGTCATATCTCAATGAAATACCCCGCCGCAAGCGGACGGGGTATCAGAATCAAAAAAGAGCAAGTTGATTATCCCGATGCAATTTGAGGTAATCTTTGCCTTGGGCTTGAACATATTTGGCGATCATTCCTTCATCCCCGTGGCGGCCTACTGTACTCGCAAAATATCCATCACTCCAAAACTCGCCTCCCCAAAGTTTCTGCTTCACTTGAGGGCATCGTTTGAAGACTTCTCGTGCAGTTAAACTTTTCAGCATCGTCACCAGTTTGGTCACACTATAGGTCGGCACGGACTGCACTAGAAAATGGACATGGTCTTTGTCCACTCCAATTTCGACAAACTTCACCTCGTAGCGTTTCTCGATTTCGAGGCAGACCTCTCGCAGAACCGCATCTACTTGCTCATCAAACACAACCCGTCGATACTTTGCTGGAAACACTAAGTGGTATAGCAAAACTGTTACGTTATGACTCTTGTGGATGTACTCACTCATTCTTAGATCTTACGCCGCAGAGCGGCGGGGAATGGACCCGAAGAGATTCAAGGTGCTGCCTCCGATGCAGCACCACAGTCCGGTGCGCCCACTTTCGGCCAAAACCTGCGCGACAATCGCCATCCCCTGCGGCTGATCCTGCTCGGCTCCCGCCCCGACATCATCATCACCATCAAAAACCTGCATCGACGCGGCTTTGCCGAAGCCAACGAATGGAGTCAGCCCATCCCCTGCCCCAGTGCCGGAGATGTCGCCCGCATCCTCGCCCAGCGCCATCCCGATGATCACATCAGCATTCTGACTCGATACTTGAACTGATTGCCCACCACTCCCTCTCCCGCTCTGGGCTACCGTGTACACACATCTTGATCACTGTCTTTCAACCCCGTAATGAGCCCCCTTGCCTCCCTTAAAAAGGGGGGAATTGACTCAAAGTTGAATGGCACTGACATAAGCTGTATCAAGCTAGCAACCTGGCTTTCAAGACGGAGCGAGGTTCCTGCATTCTTGGGAACGGTTTGGGACGGCGCTTTACAACTCGGGGTTCTGAACGGTTGGGTCGAAACGGAATCACCAACTCTCGCACCACGTTTAACAAGGCCTGGTAGCCTCGCCGTCGTTCGGATGGAGCTAGATGCAGCAACTCAGGCCGGAAGTGATTGAACTGTTGCCGAGCACCTTGTAGAGAGACTCGCAACACCCCGACCTCGCCGTCGGCTGTCGCCTCCCACATCAGGGTGCGAAGCAGATTGTAGGCCAACAGATGCACCCAAATACTTTTGCTCACCATGGTGGGTGTTTTGGCAGCAATCATCTCCATGGCTAAGGTGGTTTTGAGATGCCGGAGATTAACTTCGGCGGCCTGCCAGCGGAGCTGATAGAGTTCGGCAAGTTTAGCTTTGGGATAGCGGTTGGGATCGAGTAGCGTCGTTACCACCACAAAGTTGGTCGGGCGAAACCCAGGAACCTGAATGAAGAGATACACTTCCCGCACCTCAATGGATGCCGCCAGAGCCTCGAACTCCTGCGGCTTGAGGGCTTGAGGGCATTGCTTCGGGCGCTGCCAGCGGACGATGTGATCGCCAATGCCCAGTTTTTTGCCCCGTCTGAAATCGCAGCGGCGCTGATGATGCTTGCGAAAGACAGCATCGGCTCCCATCCGGGCGACCCAGGCCAAATCTACATAGGTGCCATAGGCTGAATCGGCCACCACCACATCCTCGGGGCGCAGTTTCTGATAGAGTTGGCGGGCTAGACGCCATTCACTCACCCGCAACGGAGCCATCGCCACGGCCATAACCGCTCCCGTGGTGACACAAAACCACACTTGGAGTTTGAGAATCGGAAAGCCGCAGCCCTCTTTCTGATTGCTGTGTTGAGGATACTCGGCTTGGTTGGCCTGCGTGTCACTCATCAAGACCGTCGTCGCATCAAAGGCTTTAACCGGACGGCCACACCAGCGTTGCTCTGGGGAGACTTGGCGCTGCAACGCCCTCACCACCCGCTCGAACAGGGGCGGAAATATCGACTCGGGAAGGCGTTTTCGTGCTTTACTATAGCCCCCGGTATCGGCTGAGGGCACCTCCAATCCCGACACGCTCATCCAGGTCACCACTCGCTTGACTGCATGGCTGAGACTGCTGTCGGCATCCAGCACTTGGGAGAGCCAACTCCACAGGACGACCATGGGAGTGTAGAGGACTTGTCGATATCGGATTCCCTGCTCGCTCAGCACAGTTTCAATCTCTGCTTCCGGCAGCATCTCAGCAAAGGGTAGACCGATGCTGCTCTGATAGTTGGCCTTGAGAACGTCCGCACGATTCGGCATCATAGAGGCAAGGTTATGGGCTTCAACGGTTTGATTCTGACAAATCAGGCGCTTGAAGCCTTTTTTGCTCTCTTATGTCAGTGCCATTCGACTCAAAGTTCCCCCTTTTTAAGGCAGGGCTGATTTATTGAAAAAAGGAAAATAGACGGGGGATATCGTGGGCTAAATGCCGCAGTCCCTTGGTGATGGAGGCAAATCCGGCTTGGCGAAACAGATTGACCGCAATCGTTCGCACAATCGCAAAATTGGTCGGTGCATGACCATCACACAAAGGGGCGTGATCTTCATGAAGCACGACATCCTTTGGCCAATGCAATCGATTCTCAATGTGCCAATGAGAGCGAATGTGCTGAGCAAAGCCTACGGCATCCAACGGGAGTGAACTGATGTAGAACATGGTCTGAGTGTAAGGCTGGTTGTCACGAGTTCCGACTCGTTCGACTCGAACCATGCGCTCGACTCCAACCCAACCGGGGTCTATCCCTGCGACTGATTCCAAAACACTGACGGTACGACTTGTTTGGCGCTCACGCGTTCGTTCAACTTGGCAATCTGAACTGGTGGGTAACGATTGCTCAAACTGGGTTCGCAGATGCTCAAACAGCTTAGGTTGGTTCGGCTTGACGGCCATCAGGTAGTCATTGCCACTGGCAATAATCTGCTCAACCGTTTTTTTGAGTGTGCAACGCATCAAAACTGAAGCAAACTCCTTTGAATTGCAAGACATCTAACAAGGTCTGCACGGTGACAATCTCACTTTGCTGTTGGTTTCGCATCGATTGGAGTCCAACCACGACCCCTTGTTGCACACTGAAGGCAGAGACGACACTGACGAAGTCTTGATAACTTTGGTCATAGTCTGTGACGGTTGCCTTGATACTCTTGCCATCGGTGGCCAGTTGTTCTCCGGTTTGGGGCGCAAATGCCGTTGTTGCCCAGTCATTGAAGGCTTGACTCAGGTGTTCAAAGTTGGTTCGCACGATCACCTTGCGGATCGTTGAGTAGGCGGGCAGTCGGGTGTGAGGCAGCTCTAAACAGTCCAGCAACACCGTTTGATGCCGTTCGACGAAATCTTCAATCGCTCGGTAACCCAAGCACCCACTCATCGTTGCCATGATGATCAAAAGCAGCACGACCCACAGGGGATATCGCGGTTGAGTTCGAAAGTCTGGAATTTGCTTGAGATGGCTGATGAGGCTCATGGTTTAGTTGTTGTGCAAAAATGGTTACCTATCTCATTATCTTTTTTCTCTCATCAATAAATCAGCCCTGCCTTTTTAAGGGGGATTTAGGGGGATCTCAACGTTGAAACGGAGTCTAGAGACTTGTGTGTACACAGTAGCCCGCTCTGGGAGAAGGGGCTAGGGGATGAGGAGCTAGTGAAGCGGATTAACGTTGCGATCGCACAATGGCCTCTTCCAAAGCCGCCTTATCCAGTTCAGTAATTACAAATACTTCCTGCGTCGTTTTACCCTTGCGAGCAATCAGCTTAAATCCACCCGGAATCGGCACCGACACCCGAATGCGTAACTGAGGCGCATTCGATCGCGTCCGACTCAGCACCGCAGGCGTGATTGTCCGAATCCCATCTTCATCGACCAGTCGCTCCAAAACGGGAATCAGTCCAGGCAGATGAGTTGAATGATTCCAAACGAGCCGTCCTGTCATAAATCCCCCCTACGCCTTTTCGAGTGGAGCCATCGTCAAACCCGCCCGACTAAGCTGCTGATGATACAGCTCAGCCTGCTCCAGTGGCCCCACCCAAACCGTTGCCTGTCCTTCATTGTGGACTTGATGCGTCAAATCCCAAGCTCGGTCGCTGGTCATATTGGGGATATATTTCACCAGGCATTCCGCCACATGCTGAAACGTGTTGAAGTCATCATTCAGCACGATCACCTTGTAGTTTGGATAGGGCTTCTTGACAGTTTGACTTGTCTTTTCAGGAGTCACCACTGGCGCACCCGACGCCGCATGAGGTGCGATCGCAGTTTCTATCGTCATCATGAAAGCCACGTCAAAATCAACAAAACTACATTAAAAAAATCTAAACCATATTACTTTAGTGTACTGACTTCCCCTCCGCTCTATCAACGACTACTAGTTTGCTAATTTAGTTTGGCCACTTTATTTGGCTGATGATTAGCCCTCCAAGTCGTGCATTGCAAGAGATTACAGGCTTCAAACCCGCTCAAATAAAAAAGGCATCCCGCCCCCGCAGAATGCCCAATACTTAGATGTTCTCTAGATCGTCTCAATCGGTACTCTTATACGCAATCCGGTTAAAACCTGATGATTTATTTTTTGTGAAAAGCTGGCTAAGCAAGCCTTTCACAAAAACAAATTGGGTTCTGATACACTCATATCTTCCACTTTGCACTTTGAGAACCCGAAGAGGTTGTTTTGCCGCCGCGATGCGGCGGCAAAACAACCCTTCTGGGTTTTGGTGCAAGATGTAAGATACACGGACTTGATATTACAAAGCACTCTCAAGTTCCCACGCGGAGCGAGCCAGCCACGCCACTAGCTGATAGCCGCAGAGGTTGCAATTAGACCCACAACCAACAGAGCAGCAGCGGCAGCTTGCAGCGCGTATTGACGTGCTTGCTCAGGCGAAGGGAAGACCGCAGCGTACATCTCTGGCTCCACCGCATAGTTGTTGGTCAAACCTTCTTGGTCAACCGTTACGCCATTTGAAGTGGGGCGACGGAAGTTGATACCTTCTCGCTGCATCCGGGACTGAGCTTCAGCCGGAACCAACTCGCGACGAATGTTCAGGTTCTGACCGCGATTAGCATTCAGTTCACGAGCGATCGATGCAAAATCAACAGCGGTATTAACGGTGGTGTCGGATGCGTAAGTCATAAAAACCTCGTTTATTAACTTGTGTAACAATAATGTAACACTTTGTTAACTGAAGTTGCAAGACTGATTGATTTGAGCCATCAATCAAAGCCCGAACTTGAACTTATCAAAGCTAATCAGTGCGAGTGCAATCTCAGTTCTTGAGCAGTACTGGTAGCCTAAACCTTGCTGAACTGGTAGAACTACTCAATGACTGACGCTATAAAATTCTGAGAAAGTTTACAGCAACTCATTTTTTGATAGACACTAGAAGTCAGGATTCATTTACATTCTGATTTGGAGCGTTCATGGCAGTTGCATCTCAGCAGTCTCAATCAACCGCAAATTCCTCGGCGCAAACCTTTGATGTAATTGTGATTGGTTCAGGCATTGGCGGCTTAGTCACCGCTACCCAGCTTGCGGCCAAAGGTGCCAAGGTGCTGGTTTTGGAACGCTACCTAATTCCAGGCGGCAGCGCAGGCTACTTTGAGCGCAACGGCTATCGCTTCGATGTGGGCGCTTCCATGATTTTCGGCTTTGGCAAACGGGGCACGACGAATCTGCTCACCCGTGCTCTAGAAGCGGTGAATGTCAGCATTGAGACGATTCCTGACCCGGTGCAGATTCACTATCATCTGCCGAATAATTTAGACTTGAAAGTCCATCGTGACTACAGCGCGTTTTTGAAAGAATTGTGCGATCGCTTTCCCCACGAGGCGAAGGGTATTCATCAGTTTTATGACGAATGCTGGAAAGTGTTCAACTGCCTGAACGCAATGGAACTGCTGTCTCTGGAAGAACCACGCTACTTGACCCGCGTCTTCTTTCAGCATCCGATGGCCTGTTTAGGATTGGTGAAATATCTGCCGCAAAATGTCGGTGACATCGCCCGTCGCTACATCAGCGATCCTGATCTGCTCAAGTTCATTGATATGGAATGCTACTGCTGGTCAGTTGTCCCGGCAGATCTGACGCCAATGATCAATGCGGGTATGGTGTTCTCCGATCGTCACTATGGCGGCATCAACTATCCGAAGGGCGGCGTCGGTCAAATTGCGCAGAAACTGGTGGAGGGACTGGAAAAAGCAGGCAGCCAAATTCAATACCGCGCCCGCGTCACCGAAATTCTAATGGAGGGCAACAGAGCGGTTGGCGTCAAGCTGGCGTCGGGTGAAACCTATCGGGCTAAGCGCGTTGTCTCTAATGCCACTCGCTGGGATACGTTTGAGCAGTTGATGCCAACAGAGCAAATTCCACCTGCCGAACAGCGCTGGCAGAAGCGCTATCAAAAATCGCCCAGCTTCCTCAGTCTGCACCTGGGCGTTCGGGCGGACGCGTTACCGAAAGGGACGGAGTGCCACCACATTCTACTAGAAGACTGGCAGCACATGGAAGATCCAGAAGGGACGATCTTTCTGTCAATCCCGACGCTGCTTGATTCAAGCCTCGCGCCACCGGATCATCACATTCTGCATACGTTTACGCCCAGCTGGATGGAAGACTGGCAGAATTTATCTCCCAGTGAGTATGCAGCTAAAAAAGAGGCGGCAGCGACATGCCTCATCCATCGGTTAGAAGCGATCTTTCCGGGATTAGCCGATGCGCTGGATTATCAAGAAGTCGGCACGCCACGCACCCATCGCCGCTTTTTAGGTCGCGATAGCGGCACCTATGGCCCCATTCCCAGCCGCAAGCTGATGGGTCTGTTGGGAATGCCGTTTAACCGCACGTCGGTTCCCGGTTTGTATTGTGTGGGCGACAGTACGTTCCCTGGGCAAGGACTGAACGCTGTAGCGTTTTCCGGATTCGCCTGCGCCCACCGGATCGCCGTCGATTTGGGATTAACGTAATGGCAATGCATCTGGCTCGGACATAGTTGTCCCAGAAAAACAACCCATAGAGGCGATGCATTTGGCCAGAATTTGGTTATCGAGAACAACACCCTGTAGGGGCAATGCATTTGGTTAGAACGTTATCGTCAAAACCGAGACGTATCGACCAAATGCATCGCCCCTACCTACAGATGTCGTAACTAGGCTGATCGATGAGCTAGCCCATCATATTGGGGCAAACGGGGCTTTTGAATAATCCCGTCCTCCAGGTAAACAATGTTATCGGCCATGTCCATAATGCGGGGATCATGGGTGACAATCAGAACCGTGCAGTCCATTTTTTTGGCTAGGTCGTGCAGGATTTCAGTCACCCGATGACCGCTATGGGAGTCCAGAGCCGCCGTTGGCTCATCGGCCATGATCAGCTTGGGATGATCGGCTAGGGCACGTGCGATCGCAACTCGCTGTTTTTGACCACCGGACAAATCGCGGGGTTTATTTTTTGCTTTATCGGCCAGGCCAACCTGATCCAGCAGTTCGAGAGATTCTTGCTTGGCCCGTTTGCCCCGAATGCCCTTGATGTTGTAAGCCAGTTCAACATTTTCAACCGCCGTCAGAGCCGGAAACAGGTTGAACCCTTGGAAAATAAAGCCAATGTAATCAAGGCGAAATTTAGCTAACTCAGCGCGAGACATCGCTGTAATATCCTGTCCCAACAGGCGGACTTGGCCGCTAGTGGGCGTTAAGATTCCGGCCAAAATCGACAGTAGCGTTGTTTTTCCAGAGCCAGAAGGCCCCATCAGCAACTGCACCTGGCCAGCCGGAATATCAAGGTCAATGCCTTTGAGCGCTTTGAAGAGCTGCGCTCCGTTTTGAAACACCATTTCAATTTCACGAGCTGCGATCGCAACTCGTGCATTTTGCACGTAGCTGGCACTGTGATCAACTGATGGTTGATAGGTCGGAGTATTCGTAAAGTTTAATCGAGAAACAGTCACGTAGTTTCGCCTCTGAGACAATCCAACAAAATAGGCTAATCAAACGAGTTACGGCTTTGCGTTCAGTATTCTGCTTCTAACTTCAGCCTAGCTCGGGTTTACTCCAGATACTAAAACGGCCAAATAAACATTAACTAGATTCCAGATAAGAACTTGCTGAGTGATTATCTGGCCAACGAAGCAAGCCAAACCGAGCCAGTTTGCCCCTTACATCTTCTAGTATGCCAACATTGCAAAATGTAAACGTCATCACCAACTTCATTTACACTCCTCTCTGTGGTTAGGATACCCAAGGCGGACAACAGTCAAAGACCTTTAAGGAGTCTTTATATTTCAGCCCTATCTTCAACCGCGCAATTCATGCTTTGAACACAATGCCTGGATCAACACGCGTCACTTTTTGAATGGCAAACACAGCCGACATTGTACACATCCCAATCGTGACGCCGAAAACCCCAAATCCCGTCAGCGGTGTGATTAAAATGACAATTCCTTGAGTTGCAGCCGTCCAGGTTCCCAATCCCAGGCATAAAGCCATGCCCGGCAAATAGCCTAATACCGCCATCCACAGCGCTTGCTCCAAAATCACGCTGTAGATAGTCCAATTTGACGCGCCCATCGCTTTTAGGGTTCCAAACTCTTTGATATGGTCAGAGACCGAGGAATACAGAATTTGGCCGACAATCACCATACCAACCACAACCCCTACGGTTGCCCCTAAACCAAGGATGAAACCAATTCCCGTTTGGGTTTGCCAGTAGGATTGAGTTTTTTCAATCATCTCAACCGTTGTATAGCCGCGAGTACCTGGCAGTTCTGCCTCAATCCGCTTAATAACCGCTTTGGGATCGGTACCAGGCGTAGCCTTCACCATTAGATAGGTTATGGGATCAGTCGCGTGAAGCGGCTCGACCTCTGGAATGGTTTGATCGGCTGGATTATTACGCTCATAGGCATTAATACACCGCAATCCACCATTGGGCTGAAGTCGGCAATCTAGCTGAGTTGTAAAACCCGCCGTGACATAAACATTGGCAGTTTCCAGTGACGTAAATAGGAATTTGCTGGAAACGATAGACTGCGTGTCTTCAGTAATGCCAACGACTTCTGCTGGCAGGGCACGATTTTCTCCCGTGTCCCCAACTTGGTCAACGCCAAACGATTTGAGATTCGTCTCATCCACAATAACCGTATAGGGACGAGCTAAATCTGTAACTTGGCCCTGTAGCAGTTCACCAGGCGTGAATAAGCTCCCCTGCGGATCAAAGCCAAAAATACGCAAGGGCGTTGGCTTACTATCATCAGCTTGCCAACGCCCTGAGCCAATAATCAGCGGTTCAACTCGCTGAATCCCTTCTAGACCGATGGACTGGTTGTAGTAGGCATAGGGAATCGGCTCAGTCAGCTCGAAATTGACCATTTCTTCAGAACCGACCCACACATCTGCCTGCGACTGTTCCAGCAGCAGGGTAGTTGAATGGGCAAAGCCTCTTAGGATACCCGTCTGAATCGTGACCAAACTGACAGCAAACATGATGCCAGCCTGAGCCACCAACAGGCGGGGAATGTCCTCAAACAGGTTTTTACGCGCGATCGAAGCCATGAATTATTGGGGCACCCTCAGCAGAAAAAGCTTCCCCTTCATCCTACCGATCGCCTTCTCATTCGAAAACCTTACATCGTACCAGTGTTCAGACTGTCCCTGATGCCTATGCCAAATTCGACTCGGTCATGTCCAAACTATGCTGTGAGAGTTAGGTTTTCCTAACTCTCACAGCATAGAACTGGGTTTATCAGCAGACTTCGTATTTAGGGATAGATCAAGATTTTGCAGGTTTCTGGAGTTGGAGCAACAGCCTGATCTACTGCTTTCATCAGATCGGCTAGGGGATAACGATCGCTAACTAGAGCATCAACGTCAATCCGCTGATTAAACACGATGTCGGCAGCGAGGTTCTGTAGTCGATAGGACGAGCTGTAGCTGCCCATAAGATCAATCTCGCGCCGATAGAGCACATTGGGGTTGATAGGAATTTCAATCTCATCTGGGAATTCCGCAAAGAACAGAATTCTGCCACCTTTACGGGTGCAGTCGAGCGCTTGGAAGAAGGCTTTATCACTGGGTACGGCTAGCAGAGTAGTATCAACCCCTAACCCTCTCGTACAGTCGTGAATCTTGCTGACTAAGTCGGGATCGCGGGCATCAAATGCCGCCTTGGCTCCAAGCTGTTTGGCTTTTTCAATCCGCGTCGGGAGCAGATCAGTTGCGATCGCAGTTGCGCCAAAATAGTTCACAAGCATGACAAACATCAGACCAATGGGACCAGCGCCAGTTACCAATACGGTTTGTCCCGGCTGAATATTGGCCTTCTTCACTGCTTTCAGGCAGCAGTTTGTCGGCTCGACAAAGCTAGCCTGCTCAAAGGTAATGGTATCGGGAATGGGAATCAGGCCACCATGCTGCACGATATGTCCGGGCACCTTGACGTATTCGGCAAAGCCACCGCCGCTGGGTGCAAAGCCTGCCGTTGTGGTCACCTGCTTATAGACATTACACATGGAAAAATTGTCGTTCATGCAGTAGTCGCAGTGCATGCAGGGAATGTGATGCATCACGACAACGCGCTGACCGACTTGATAATCCTTGACTGCGGAGCCAACTGCGCTAATCACACCCGCCGTTTCGTGACCGAAAATGCGTGGCGGTTCATAGAGCGGATAGCGGATTTTTTTGATATCCGATTGACACAACCCAACCACGCGCACCTGCACCAACACCTCATCATCTGCCAAGCTGGGCACGGGCACATCCTCAAAGTTGAGTTGATTCACTCCTCGAAAAACCTGAGCCTTCATATCGCGATTTCCACAAAATTAATGCCTAACAATGCTTATATTCGCATCTTGCAATTACAAAACCCAAAAGAAGCGGGTCGCCTCACAACAGCGCGAAGCGACCCGTTTCTGCCATCGGTTTTGCAAAGGACTACAAGAAAGGGCTACGAGGTTGATGTCGCAGATTGAGCTTTGGCCAAAGTTGCTAAGCCATCTGGATAAAGCGTGACCTCATATTTCTGATCAGCTTGAGCCGATCGAGATCGCTGCACTTCTCCCAGGTAGACCAGTTTTGAAACGTTATCTTCAGGATGCAAAATGGTGCGAGCCCGAATCGTGGGCGATTCTCCTGGTAATCCTAAGCGTCCTGGCCCAAACAAGTTTGATGCTGCCTGGGCAAGAGTCGCCTCTAGTTCAGATTGGCTGATCTCCGGATTGACCTTAATTACAACCTGAGTTGCGCCCGAATCATAAACCGTGGTGTATTGAACCGCACCGGGAATCACTGTACGCATGATCGGCACAACACTGAGCGCAAACAATCCTGCGGTTAACACGCCCATAAAGCCAGTCGCGCCCACTAACCGAAACCGCAGCCCCCACTGCAGGAAAAATGAGATCGCAGTTAGCGCCGCAAATGCCAGGGTAATAATGGCAGACCACTTTGTAAAATCTAAAAACTCAGCCGGCGTTGGCATAATAAATCCTTCTTTCTCCCTTTCTTCCCCAGTGATCAACTAACCACTAGTCGTTCTCGTTGCTGACAAACTCAGACGGTTCAGAGACTTCAGCAGCTTCCAAGGCGGCTTTTAAGGTATGCCAGCCCAGATTGGCACACTTGATCCGCACAGGAAACTGCGCCACGCCCTGCATTACGTTCAGTTTGCGCTGCTCTTTCGGAAATTCAGCCTCACCCCGCATCATTTTTTGGAACCGCTCGACCATTGCCAGGGCTTCTTCCACGGATTTACCCTGTAATGCTTCGGCCATCAAATCCACGGAAGCCATTGAAATCGCGCAGCCCTCACCCTCAAACTTGACCGATTCTATGTGTTCATTGGCTTCATCTAAAGTCAGCGTCAACTCGATCGTGTCGCCACAGGAGGGATTATGGCCTTTTTGGTAGCGGTGTACTGGATCGGCCTTGCCCCGATTGCGAGGCTTTTTATAGCGTTCCAGAATAACCTGTTGATAAAGATCGCGTAGGTTGCCGAGAGTCATGAGGAAACTAGCTGATACACATCAACTCAGTAGTAGGTCAATAACAAAACCGGAATACTTGAGCTATCTCTGATCCTATAGCAAACCGTAGTGTAGAAATACGCTGGTTCCTAGAATATGGTGGTAGATAGTCTATGCGAGTCGCCTGGTCTATCCGAGTCGCCTAGGTCGCACAAACTTGCACCAACTATAGTTCAAGATTTGATACCAACATTTTGCGACTTCAGGATAACTCTTTAGGATGTAGATAGAAGACAGATGTAGGGCTAGGCTAAGTTAAATGCTGGCTTTGCAGATCGTTTGCTTAGACCCATGATTTATGTCTTTCTACCTATGTCGTTTTACGCACTACGCCTAAGCACCATTGATGTTAGTCTATTAGTGCTTTTATAGGATTGTTGGTAGTCAATCAAGAAATCTCAAACAATCTAGCTAGTATTTCACTAGATCTAGCGTTTGGGTCGAAGTCAATTCAACTTGAAGGCATGCCAACTCTAGCATAAGCGGATATGACCATAAGCGGGTACAACATAGATTTCAGTAGATTTCAGCAGCAATTTGCTTCGTCGCTTTATTCACTGCTATTGCCTTTGCTAAATCAATGAAGCCAGATCTGTCAATCATCAAGCTGTCTTCAGAGGAGGCTGACCTTTACTTTCAGGCTAGCCTTCAGGCGTTTGAGCAGCAAGATTTTGCAGAGTCACTTGCCTACTTAGAACGAGTCATGCAGTCTGACTTCGACTTTTGGCAGATTTGGTATCAGCGTGGCCTGACTCTACAAGCATTGGGACGGTATCAAGATGCGATCGCAAATTATCAGGCAGCCTTACAGCTTGCCCCGCCGACTGATGATGCCGCTAGTATTTGGTACGACCGAGCCGACGCGCTACATTACGGCCTAGGAGAATACGACACAGCGATCGCAGCCTACGATCAGGTCATTCAAATCGATCGCTCCTGTGCAGATGCCTGGTTCCATCGCGGCAGTGCTCAACTGTATGGGTTGAGGCAGGCTTATGCTGCGATCGCAAGTTATAACCAGGTGCTGAGTATCGATCCCAGCTACGACTTGCTCTGGTATAACCGGGGTAATGCGCTGGCAGAACTCGGCTTCTATCACGCCGCCCTGACCAACTACGACCGCGCCCTTGCTCTAACTCCAGATAATGCTGTGATCCAGCAGGCTCGCATGCAGATCATTAGCCAGCTTAGCGATGATCCCAGCATCAATCAGGACGTCTATGAAAAACTCGACTGGGAAAAGCTTTCGGCTGTGCCGACCGCTCCTCAAGAAAGCCTTGACGATCCGGCCAATTTTGTGGCGACGCTGATTCAATACGACACGCTGATCCAAAAAGAGGCGCTCTCAAATCAAACTCATCCAGACGAGCAGCGATCTGCGATTTCTACTCGAACCAAGACCCAGTTTATGATCTTGGTTCAAGATAGCGAGGGCTTACGCCGGATTGTTCTAGATGAACCGTTTTACTCAATCGGTCGAGACGCTAGTTGCGATATTCGCCTCTATTCAAAATATGCCTCTCGTCAGCATGCGGTACTTGTGTTGAATGCTTCTCAGCCCCACGGTTACACAATCCAGGACGGAGATGGGAAAGGGAAACAGAGCACGAACGGCTTGATTGTTAACGGTCAAGAATGTCGCGATCGCATTTTAGAAAATGGCGACACTGTTGTGTTTGGCCCCAAGGTTTGGCTGCGCTATGTCGTTTTAGAGTCTTAGGCACGCCTGAAGTATCCTTGGCAAGCCTCAAGCAGCCGTGTGATATAGACTTTTGTTCAGTAATACTATCTCTATCCATCCCATCGTTCTACAGTTAACCTGCCAAGATGCCCAACACTATTATCGGCGTGATGGGGCCCGGTGAAAGCGCCTCACCCACCTTACAGGCAATGGCCTATGAGTTGGGTCAACAAATTGCTCAACGAGGATGGGTATTGTTGACCGGTGGTCGCAATGCGGGCGTAATGGATGCTGCCTGTCGGGGAGCCAAATCAGCCAGTGGGTTAACTATCGGGATTTTGCCAGCAGACTCGACTGCTGCCATGTCCGCCGCAGTGGACATCCCCATTCTGACAGGATTAGGACATGCCCGAAATGTTGTCAATGTTCTCTCCAGTCAAGTGATTGTAGCCTGTGGATTAGGTGCAGGCACCACTTCAGAAATTGCGATCGCACTAAAAGTCCATCGGCCAGTCATTCTATTGCAGGTTCCTCCCGATGCCTGTTCCTTTTTTCAAACTCTGAATGGGTCACAAATTCATATCGCAGCCGATTGTTCCCAAGCCATCAGGCTCATCCACCATATCCTTTCGCCCCCGCTGCAAAGCTGAAAATCCGAAGTTCAGATTTTTTGCGTAAATTGTCACGTGTCAGTGCTGCACGATAATTCAAGCTCTTAATCAAGCATCCAATTAGAAAGTTTTCTGGTCATCTTGTCACTGTAATCGGGTAATTAGATGGCTCGATGGGTTTTAAGTGGAAAATATCAGCTTCAGCCATCCGTAAACTGATCAGTTGGTGCTGTATTTAAACTTGCTACTCCATTAATGGCACCATATATGGACAATCCAGCACCTAACTTAATAATCGCAACACCTCAAATCAGCCGACCCTGGTATCCAGTTTAATCAGGAGTAAAAAAAGTAACAGAGGGTGGAACTAGGGTTAATAAACTGGCTCAAATTAAGATTATTAATTCAGGTTTCTATGTCATAAGATATTTGGATTTTCTCCCTTCTGATAGCGTTCTCATCCCCTGAACTTGAGTAGCATAGAGATATAAAGCATTAAAAATAGTGTTGAGATAAAAGGTTAAACCTTAATTAAATTATTTTTCGTGAACG
This sequence comes from Thainema salinarum CENA647, assembly GCF_057732415.1. Lineage (NCBI taxonomy): Bacteria > Bacillati > Cyanobacteriota > Cyanophyceae > Leptolyngbyales > Leptolyngbyaceae > Thainema > Thainema salinarum. The sequence goes on along the minus strand of NZ_JBYJZJ010000022.1, from coordinate 1,666,521 downwards.
TAGGAGGAGGCAAATGATGAGATCGAGTTTTGATCAACAATGCTTCTATCAACCAGATCACCATAGTGACAGAAATACCGCAACAAATGGCGTATATAACAGGCTCCTCCGGTTCGGTATTTGCTTAGGTGTCAGTTTAGTGACGTTAACCGCAGCCTATCCATCTTTCGCTGATTCAGTTAAGAATTCAGAGAAAGATAACAGTTTAGAAGTGGTTGCCGTCGCTCCTGACGAAATTGACAGTTCTTTAACCAGAACTTACATTCCCACCACGATTTACTTGCCCGACCCAGAAACGTATCGGCTTGTACCTCAGACTGTTCCGATAGACGGCGATGCACCTGTTGCTGGCATTGTGGGCCAGATCATTAGTTCTTATAGCGGTCAAGACGTTGGCATTGAAGGGTATGACGTTGCAGTTGATCAGCCAAATCAGATCGCCCGCGTCAACTTTAATGTGAGTAGCGAACGGAACGGTAGAGTGTTCTACAGCCTTAGCAGCGCTAACCAAGTGGCACTCTTTGAGTCTATCCGCGAGACACTATTGACCAATCCAGATTATCAAATCAACGAAATTATTTTTAGTGCGAACGGAGAGTTCTTCGAGATTTAAAGGGTAAAGCGGCTAGTTCGTTCTAATTCGTGTGATGTGCGATCGCACTAAAACAACCAAATGTTAAAAGCTTATACCTGGTGTCTGACTAATTAAAACCTAGGAAGGTGATTCTATCGCTACAATGCGGCAGTAGAATCACTTTCCTCGGTTTCGGTGCAAGATGTAATGGCTCTGACAATTTGATGCATGTGATCCAGTTAGCTTGGATCTCTAGTCGATATTTAGCATAATGGCCTAAAGACGTACTAGCGGCTCAAAGACCGACTAGTTCTGTGAGGACATACTCCATGTCAGAATCAGACGATCCAAAGCAAAACTTTCTGTATCCAATTCGACGCTATCGAGGGGAGTTTACTCCCCAAAACATTGCGTTTGACGCTAACTTGCAAGAATTTGCTCAGCGCGTTGAATTCATTTGTGCGCTCGAAAATGCTGGAAAGCTCGATCCAAACGTTGCTTATGATGAAATTAAAGGCATGTGGAAATCATTAAAGCGCTCGAAGAAAAATTTGCTTGATGATTCTGCCCCACCACAGGACGCTGATAACAGTTAACGGAGTCAAAACAAAACCAAAAAGAGTCGTAAGCTAGCTTACGACTCTTTTTGGTTCTTGCTTATTGCTCGTAATCTGACTACTGAGCAAGACACGAATGTGTTTCTTGGCTTAACCGCTTAGCGCTTCAGCTCCTGCAACGATTTCGAGGATCTCCTGCGTGATGCTAGCCTGACGTGCCTTGTTGTAAACAACCGAGAGATTCTGAATCAGTTCAGTTGCGTTGTCGCTGGCATTATTCATTGCGGTCATCCGTGCAGCCAGTTCGCTCGCGGCTGCTTCCTGTAATGCCCGTAAAAGCTGGTTATTCAAGTAAAGCGGCAGCAAAGCATCTAGAATTTGAACCGGATCTTGTTCAAAAATCATATCCTTCGGCAAGCTTTGCGCCGTGTTCTGAACGGTTTCCCGCTCTACGTCGAACTGCCCACCCCGAGTGGTCAAACGGAAAATTTCGTCATCGTGAGCTTCTAATCCTTGAGGATCTAAAGGCAGCAGAGTCTGTACTACAGGACGAGAGCTAACCAGAGAAACAAAGCGAGTGTAAATCAGCTCTGCGCGATCGATTTTCTCAGAGAGAAACAGCGATAGCAGCTCATCTGCAATCTTAGACGCTTCATCAGCGGTCGGAATTTGCTCAAGCTCAGTGAACACAGCATCAATGGGATGCTCACGCCGCTGGAAATACTGATTCGCCTTACGACCAATAATGATTAAACGATAGTCCAGCCCTTCCGCCTGAACTTCTTTGATCCGATTTTCTGCTCGCTTGATGATGTTGCTGTTGTAGGCTCCACAAAGACCTCTATCGCCAGCAACAACGACTAACCCAACCGTCTGAACGTCCCGCTTTTTGAGCAGAGGCAAATCTGCATCCTCGAACCGGAGACGCGCCTGCAATCCAAAGAGAACTTGGGCTAGACGATCAGCAAAGGGACGAGTAGCTGTAACCTGCTCTTGGGCACGGCGAACTCGGGCTGCGGCCACAAGGCGCATGGCTTCGGTAATCTTGCGGGTATTTTTAACGGATTGGATGCGATCGCGAATTGATTTAAGATTTGCCATAATTCTGTACGTCCACAACATCGAGCCACCGAGAACTGTATGGGAACAGACTGCTCGGTGGCATCTCAACCTGCTTTCTTACGCAGAGGCCATCATGGTCTGCTTAAATTCAGTGATCGCCTCTTTGAGAATCGTTTCTGCCTCGTCGGTCAGCTTCTTCTCAGACTTGATGAGTTCAGCAAACTTGGGCTTGCTGGTCTTCAAGTACTCGCGGATACCCTTCGTAAAGGTTGTCACCTTATTAACCGGAACATCATCCAAATGACCGTTGATACCCGCGTAGATGATGGCAACCTGCTCAGCGACTGACAGCGGAGAGTACTGAGGCTGCTTCAACAGCTCACGCAGACGCTCACCGCGAGCTAGCTGCTGCTGAGTGGCCTTATCTAAGTCAGACGCAAACTGAGAGAATGCTTCCAGCTCTGCATACTGAGCTAGTTCCAGCTTGACCTTACCCGCAACCTGCTTCATCGCCTTGATTTGAGCCGCAGATCCCACACGAGATACCGAAATACCCGCGTTAATAGCAGGACGCAGACCCGCATTGAACAGGTCAGACGACAAGAAAATCTGACCGTCTGTGATGGAAATAACGTTGGTTGGGATGTAAGCCGAAACGTCACCAGCCTGGGTTTCAATGATGGGCAGTGCTGTCATGCTACCGCTACCGAGTTCGTCATTCAGCTTAGCGGCACGCTCTAGCAGACGGGAGTGCAAGAAGAATACATCACCAGGATACGCCTCACGTCCGGGTGGACGACGCAGCAAGAGGGACATCTGACGATAAGCCTGAGCCTGCTTGGACAAGTCATCATAAACCACGAGGGTATGACGGCCCTTGTACATGAAGTACTCAGCGATCGTTGCACCCGCATAAGGAGCAAGCCACTGTAGAGTAGCCGGATCACTCGCATTGGCAGCTACAACGATGGTGTAGTCAAGTGCGCCGCGCTCTTCCAATGCGCTGACGATTTGCGCAACGGTAGACGCCTTCTGTCCGATCGCAACGTAAACGCAGATCACATCCTCTTCTTTCTGGTTCAGGATGGTATCAATTGCGATCGCAGTCTTACCCGTTTGGCGGTCACCAATAATCAGCTCACGCTGGCCCCGTCCAATGGGGATCATCGCGTCGATTGCGGTAATACCCGTTTGCAGCGGTTCATGCACAGAACGACGGGCAATAATGCCAGGAGCAGGTGATTCAATCAAGCGGGTTTCGCTAGTTTGAATATCGCCCTTACCATCAATCGGACGAGCCAGAGGATCGACAACCCGACCAACCAAGGCATCCCCAACAGGAATTGCCGCGATCTGTCCCGTCGACTTAACAGAACTACCTTCTTGAATTTCTTGTCCACTGCCCATTAGAACCGCGCCAACATTATCCTCTTCCAGGTTAAGCGCGATACCAACTGTGCCATCTTCGAACTCAAGCAGCTCACTGGCCATAACCTGGTCAAGGCCATAAATCCGAGCGATGCCGTCACCAACCTGAAGTACAGTTCCAACATTGGAAACCTGGACATCCTGATCGTATTGCTCGATCTGCTGGCGAATAATATTGCTAATTTCGTCAGGTCTGATGCTTACCATGGGAATTGCTGTCTCAAATAACTAATGAACAACGATGGAAATGGAAACTGGGTAAACGTAAGAACGCCTAGACTAGGCAGAAGACTTCATCAGCTGATTGCTAATTTTGCGCAGTTGTCCCCTCAAACTTGCATCAATCACCCGAGAGCCAACTTTGATGATGACTCCTCCCAGCAAGTTAGGATCAACCTCTACTTCCAGATCAACTGACTGAGCACCCGTAAATGATTGAACCTTCTGCCGAATTTGCTCCTCTTGATCCGCAGTCAGTTGCACAGCCGCCTTTACTTCAGCTAAAGCAATTCCCTTCAGCTTACGTACAAGAGCCTGATACTGGCGACAAATTCCGCTCAAGAACAGCAAACGACCCCGATCAACTAGAAGCAGCAAGAAATTCAGCGTGTAGGAATGAAGCTGCTCACCGAATACCTGCCTAATCACAGATTTCTTGACATCCGGTTTGATCATAGGACTCTCGACGAATCCGCGTAGATCCTCAGATTCGCTGAGCAACTGTAGAATTGCACTCATATCGTCGTTGAATCGATCAACAAGATCATGTTCTTTGGCCAACGACATATAAGCCTGTGCATAAGGCTCAATGACTTCAGACGTAATAATGCTATCCTGCATCTACATTCCTCCCAGTCGATCAATACTATGGCTGATGAGTTGCTGCTGCACATTATCATTCAAATGATCAGACAACTGGGACTCTGCTTTCTCAAGTGCCAAAGTTGCAATCCGCCGCCGTAATTCAGTCACGATACGCTCTTGCTGAGAACTCAAATCCTGCGCTGCAGAAGCCTTTAAACGCTCTAAATCTTTTTCGGATTGAGCTAGAACCTCTGCCTTTGCGCTTTCCGCATTCTTTTGAGCGGTTTCCAAGATACGCTTTGCCTCAGCTTGCGCTTGTGCCAGCTTTTGCTGCTGCTCAGCCAAAGCAGACATTGCCTCTTGCTTGCGTTGTTCTGCCTCCCGGATGGCTGTTTCTAAACGAGATCGGCGCTCTCCCAGGATGTTACCCAGTAGTTTGCGTCCAAAGTAAAACAGAACACCGATAACAATCGCAAGATTGATTAGGTTAGTTTCTAAAATATCGAAATTCAATCCAAAACCGCTTTCCTCACCAGCCTCAGCCAAAAAGCTATTAATGAGTAAAGCTGTCTGTAAACAGATTCCCATGATTCTCGTCCATTGTTGCGTTGCCTTACGGCACATTCACTCAGCGCTAATTTGCCTAACTTGCGTTAACTGACAATCCGCTTACTAAGCGTTGTGCAATTTGCCTCCAGTCAATCTGCATCAAAATCAAGCGCTTAACTCTAAATCAGCAGCATAAAAACGTCACCAATCCGGCCAAGGCGTTATCTATGCAGATACATTTAGCAACTTGTCTAATATCTGACGGCTTAAATCATCTACTTGCTGCTCAAGAGAAGAAAAAGCCTGCTGTTTTTGCTGGTCAAGCTCAGCTTGCACTTGCTCCCGTTGAGCCTGTGATTCTTGCTGGGCTTCGGCCATCTTCTGAGATGCAATTTTCTGAGCCTCTGTTCGTGCGGTAGCGACAACTTCTTGAGCTTTTCTGCGGGTATCTGCTAGTTCTTGTCGATACTGCTGTTCAAGCTGCTTAGCTTTCGCCAGACGTTCACGAGCTTCGGTTTGATTACTGCGAATATAACCGTCACGCTCGTCAATCGCCTTGCCTAGAGGTTTGTAGAAAGTTGCATTAAGAATAGCCGCTAACACTAAAAATTGAACTGCCATTAACGGAAGTGTGGCATCAAAATCAAAGAGGCCGCCCTCTTGAGCCGCTTCCGCTACAAACAGTGCTGTCCAATGAAACATCATGTCTAAAGGCTTTCCACAACCTATACATTTAGATGGTCAAAAATGAGCCTAATCTTGCCACTGGCCTATTGATCTAGGACTACATTTGAGATGGCCGTAGAGATGATAGCCAAAAACTAAATTCATCTCTACGAAAATCCATCTCTCTAACCCTTATGCAAAGGGATTGGCGAACAGCAGAACGAGCGCAACAACCAATCCATAAATTGTTAGCGCTTCCATGAATGCCAAGCTAAGTAGCAAGGTGCCGCGAATCTTTCCTTCAGCTTCAGGCTGCCGCGCAATACCTTCTACAGCGCGACCTGATGCAGAACCCTGACCAATACCAGGGCCAATAGCAGCTAAACCGACGGCCAAAGCAGCAGCCAAGACAGAAGCAGCAGAAGTTAATGAGTCCATGATTGATATTCCTTACTGGTACTTACAGAACAAACTATGTACACGTATGCACACTTAAGTTGGCAGGTCAAATCCGACCCTCAAGCCTGAACGCACGACATCTTAATGATCGATCGCACTCGTTCAAGCTGGATTCATGAGGGAGTTATGCATGTTCCTCATGCTCTCCACCATGCCCCTCGATTGCCTCACCGATGTAGGCAGCAGCGAGTGTTGCAAAAATCAATGCCTGAATCGCACTCGTAAATAACCCTAGGATCATTACGGGTAAAGGTACAAACAGAGGTACCAACAGCACCAATACAGCAACGACGAGTTCGTCTGCCAAGATATTTCCAAATAAACGGAAACTCAGGGAGAGGGGCTTAGTAAAGTCTTCCAAAATATTGATAGGAAGCAAAATTGGAGTAGGCTCGATGTATTTAGCAAAGTATTTCAAGCCACGCTTGCTAAATCCAGCGTAAAAATAAGCCAATGACGTTAATAGAGCCAAGGCTACGGTTGTATTAATGTCGTTCGTTGGTGCAGCCAATTCTCCCGCTGGTAGTGAAAATAGCTTCCAGGGTACTAAAGCTCCAGACCAATTCGAGACAAAAATAAACAGAAAGAGCGTACCAACAAAGGGAACCCAAGGTCGATACTCTTTCTCGCCAATCTGGTTTTTCGCAAGATCACGAATGAATTCCAGGCCGTATTCCATAAAGTTCTGTAGACCAGATGGAATGCGCTGAATATTACGGGTTGCTAAAACCGTGGCTATCACTAAAATCGCGATAACGAACCAAGATGTTAAAAACACTTGGCCGTGAACCTTTAAATTCCCAATGTGCCAATAATAATGTTGGCCTACTTCTAACTCCGCCAAGGGAAATGAACCCAAGGCTTCGCTTAGTCCGCTTAGTATCGCCATCTAAACAATCCCCAGGGATCAACAGATGCAAACAAATTTTGTCGAAAGCAATCTAGGATTGAGTTGAATTAGGCAAGAAAACGACCCGAAGGGTATAGACAATTAGAGCTGCCTTGTAGGTGAGAAATCCTAAAAAGACAGGAATAACCTCTAATTGCTGCCATTGGGTAGCAATCAAGATTAAGCCGATAAATACGGCTAGTCTTCCGCTTCCTAAATTCTTTCGCTGTCTGCCAAGCTGAGCTACATTCCTTGACAACATCTTTAAGTAAATCACACCAGCGCACGCCCCGATGACATAACTGAGTGATGTGTCCAGCGAATAGGCAATCCAAATGAATGGAAAAACAATCACTGCGATCGCAACAGTAAACCGAAGTAAAAGCTGCTGCAATTCGTAATACTCAGACATTGACGGATCAGGCTCTTCAGGCAACAAGCCTGGAGTTTCCTGTTCCTGCAATTCATCAGATTCTGCAATGGGCAATTCGTTATTTGAGTTCACAAGGCTGAGCACCAGTTAAACAAATGGCTGAGTCCCATATTTGACAGACCAGGAGAGATCATATCACGCAGCGGGTAACAATACTTAACGGGTTGCCAAGATATTGGGATTCATGATTTCTATGTTTTATTCGTTAAATGAAATAAAACTGAATAGAGGGCTGCAGTTTCAGCCAAAGACTAGCTCGAAGGCTGGGTCAACGTGATTAAGCGGCGATCATGTAAAGAACGAACATCATCCAAACTGATGGGGATCTGCGTCAAAATATCGATGAGTTTCTGTGTTTTGGTTTGATTGGCCTCACACTGCTTCAAGAAATCAAATTCGCGATCGCTGAGCCGAATAATCTCATAATCCGCATTGAAGAGACACTGACTCGGCCAGCCGTCGATACAGGGATGGAGTTGGGGGACTGTCTGTCGCAGGACTTCGTCCGATGACCAATCCTGACGAGAAAACGGTGGGCACGCTAAGAAAAACTCGTAGTGGGTGACTTCCGGATCGAGCAGTTCAATTAGCCGATACCGTTCCCGTCCACTGAGCTGTTGAGCCCGCTGCATCAGCTCTGGGTTATTGCCGACCAGCCGTTCCAGGCTCCAATAGTTGGGATTTGAGAACCCGACAAATTCCAGTCCAGATGCATCAATCAGCTCAAACAGGGTGTCTACGTTGTAAACGATTTCCTGGGGATGGACATACATGTCAGCGAAACATTCGTCCCGCTGGTTTTCCATTGACCAGCGCTCTTTTTCCCGCCGCACGAGACGATTGTTTTCCGGCAGGCTGCTAAACAACTGTCTACCTAGCTGAACACCATCGCGATAATCTCCTTGACGATCACCTTGGAGAAGTGCGATCGCACGTTGCATGAGGGTAATTTCCCAACGCCCCAGTTCGGCGTAGACAAAAATATGCATGATGCCGCCGGGAGCCAGTTTCAGTGCCAGGGACTGAATGCCTTTAATCGGATCCGGCAAATGGTGCAGCACACCAACGCAGTTAATCAAATCAAACTCGCCCGGAATTTGGTCAATGTCATACAGGCTGAGTTGATGAAACTCGACGCGCTCGGCTTTGGAACGCTGGCATCGTTCTTGAGCAACTGCGATCGCGCCTGCGCTCAAATCAATACCCACTACCTGTGCGTTGGAATTGAGATGTACTAAGTATTCAGTACTAACACCCGTGCCACAGCCCGCATCCAAAATTCGCACATCCTCAGTTTCAGGCGTCCGTCCTGTGCAAAAGCTGTAGGCTGCAGTCCAGTTCCACCGCCAGTTGTACCCCGGAGGCGGTTCGTCTAATAAGGGTTCAGGCGGAAACGGATAGGTATCGTAAAGTTTGGCAACCGCATCACTAATTTGACTATGGATTTCACGCATGCCGTTCACAAAATGCATTCGATTCTAATATTTACAACAAAAGTTAAGCGCTGCCTTGAGCATTGGTCATGATTGGAGAAGCACTGGCGCGGAAGTTCATAAATTCTGAGCCAACGCCGGATCGCTCCAGGTTGCCCTTAATCAATGCTTAATCAATGTCTATATCGCCATGTCAGTCCTGAACGACGACGATCAAGGTAACAAAACTTATCACTTCTCTCAGGAAATCTACTTTCATCCCCTATGATGACCTAGAGGAATTAAGAAATAGGGAACTACACAGTTTTTAATAAATCAGTGTTACGACCCTGAAACGTTTTAATCTAAAAACACTAAAGCTAGCGACCTCTGGACTGTTATTTATCCCTGCTTACTGTTTGCTCTATATCTACGTGCTCTGTATCTACAAGCCTTGATATATGAGAAAACAGCGGTGGGCTGGAGCGTTCCAGGTCTAATGCAGTTACTGAAACTTCTGAAGGGAGCTTTTGAGATCCAATGAGTGTTAAAGCAAGTGGTGGAAGCTCTGTTGCACGTCCGCAACTCTATCAAACTCTCGCGACGTCAACGATTTCACAAGCGGAACAGCAAGATCGTTATTTAGAGCGTGGAGAACTTGCAGAACTATCGAATTATTTCAGCTCGGGTTTTAGACGCCTAGAGATTGCGCAGGCAATCACCAGCAATTCAGAGCTGATTGTATCCCAGGCCGCCAACCGTATTTTTACGGGTGGTTCGCCCATGTCCTTCCTCGAAAAGCCGGAAGAGGAAGAGGCCGTTCCAATGATGACTGTCGGTGGAACGGAGTTGAACACACAGGAAGCGATGAAGCTAGGAACCGCGACCTATATTGAGAGCGGTGGCGGCTTCTTAGAGGGAATTCGTTCTCTCTTCAGTGCTGGATCGGCTGGGCCTGTTCCGGCTGGTTTCCGTCCCATCAATGTGTCTCGTTACGGCCCCAGCAACATGCAGAAGTCGCTGCGCGACCTGAGCTGGTTCTTGCGCTACGTTACCTATGCGATCGTGGCTGGCGACCCCAATATCATCTCCGTCAACGTTCGAGGACTCAGAGAAATTATTGAGAACGCTTGTTCTGGCGAAGCAACTATTGTTGCACTACAGGAAATGCGGCAGGGTGCGTTGAGACTCTTCCGTCAGGATGCAGATGCCAGCGCAACGGTTGCTCAATACTTTGAAGTTCTGATTAACGAGTTTAAGGCTCCAGCTCCTTCAGACAAACTGCGGCAGCGTCCTTCAGCCGATCTTCAAGGACTTCAGCTTCCTCAGATTTACTTCAATGCGGCAGAGCGTCGTCCGAAGTATGCAATGAAGCCGGGTCTGTCCTCGACTGAGAAAACCGAAATTGTCAAGGCTGCCTATCGCCAGGTTTTTGAGCGCGACATTATCAGAGCGTATTCTCTCGGTATCTCTGATCTCGAATCGAAGGTCAAGAACAACGAAATCTCCATGAAGGAGTTTGTTCGCCGCCTCGGGAAGTCACCGCTCTACCGTAAGAACTTCTATGAGCCTTATATCAACAGCCGCGCCCTAGAGTTGGCTTTCCGTCATTTCCTCGGTCGTGGCCCAAGTTCACGGGAAGAGGTGCAAAAGTATTTTGCGATCGTATCTGAAGGTGGACTACCTGCATTAGTTGACGCCCTAGTAGATTCGCAGGAATATTCCGACTACTTCGGGGAAGAAACCGTTCCTTACCTGCGCGGACTCGGCCAGGAAGCTCAAGAGTGCCGCAACTGGGGGCCACAGCAGGAGCTATTTAACTACAGTGCTCCATTCCGCAAAATTCCCCAGTTCATCACTACCTTTGCGGCTTACGGACAGCCTTTACCCGATCAGCATGTCTATGGTTCTGGTAACGACCCGTTAGAAATTCAGTTCGGTGCAATCTTCCCGAAAGAAACCAAGAATCCGAGTGCCAGCCCTGCTCCATTTGGTAAAGACACCCGCCGGATTTTGATTCGCCGTGGCCCTGGTATCTACAATCAGCTCAGCAATCCTGCTGCGCGACCTGTTGCTCCGGGTTCACTAGGCCCCAAAGTCTTTAAGCTAGATCAGCTACCCGGAGGCGGTGGCAGTGGCGCAAACGTCAAGTTTGCTGAAAGCTCTACCCAAGCAGTTATTCGTGCTGCCTACCTACAGGTGTTTGGCCGTGACGTTTACGACGGTCAGCGCCTGAAGGTTGATGAAATCAAGCTAGAGAACGGTGAAATCACAGTACGCGAGTTTATTCGCCGACTAGCCAAATCAAATCTGTTCCGCAAGATGTACTGGACATCGTTGTATGTAACGAAGGCCGTTGAGTACATTCATCGCCGACTGCTAGGTCGTCCCACCTATGGACGTAAGGAAATCAACAGTTATTTTGATCTCTGTGCGAAGCAGGGCTTTTATGCGCTGATTGATGCCATCATCGACAGCGATGAATACAACCAGTCCTTTGGTGAAGATACCGTTCCTTACGAGCGCTATTTAACCCCAGCTGGCGTTTCCCTCCGCACCGTTCGGGTTGGCTCCATTCAAGATAAGGGTGCTCGGGTTGAGAAAAACGTTGCGCCACGGTTTGTTCAACTTGGTACACCCGAATCGAATAATCGGACAGCACCGGATGTTCAGTTCCGCATTGCCCAAGGTGTAAGCCAGCAGCGTCAACAGACGAAAGTTTTCAAGCTGACAAATACAACCAGCAAGGTTGAACTGCAAGCTGTGGTTGGTGCAGCTTACCGTCAAGTCTTTGAGCGGGATATTGCTCCGTACATTGTTCAGAATGAGTTCTCAAAACTAGAAAGTAAACTAGGCAACGGCGAAATCACAGTTAAAGAGTTCATTGAAGGATTAGGTAATTCTGAACTCTACGTTCGGGAGTTCTACACGCCGTATCCAAACACGAAAGTAATCGAATTGGGTACCAAGCACTTCTTGGGACGGGCACCCCGCGATCAGGCTGAAATTCGGAAGTACAATCAGATTTTGGCGTCTGAGGGTATTCGCAGCTTTATCAACGCGATGGTTGGTAGCGCTGAATATGCTGAGGTATTCGGTGAGGACGTTGTTCCATACCGTCGCTTCCCGACCCTACCAGCCGCTAACTTCCCGAATACTGAGCGTCTGTATAACCAGCTGACCAAGCAAAATAAGGATCTGGTTGTTCCCAGCTTTGAGCCAGTTAAAGCTCGAATGGATAATACCAAGATGCCACTGATGTCCAAGTCAATGGCTGATGTGCAATCCCAGGCTCGCCAAATGGATAAGAGTAAGCCTCTGTTCGTAGAACTAGGCCGCTCATTCCTGCCTGAAGGCGAAGGCCAGTCCGTTGAGGTTGGTGTAGGTACAACACGCCGCAAGCCAGCGCGTATTTATCGCCTAACCCAACATGCAAACCGGACCGAAACCGAGGTGGTTATTAATGCAGCTTACTGCCAGGTGATGGACATCTTCAGTGGACAAGTTCCAGAAGACCTACGTGTATCGGCTCTGGATAGCCGCTTGCGAAATGGCGAAATTTCAGTACGTGAATTCGTTCGCGAACTCGCAAGTTCTGACATTTACTGCCGTCGCTTTTATACTCCCTACCCCAATACTAAAGTGATTGAATTCTTGTTCCGTCACTTGCTGGGTCGGGCTCCAGCCACGCAAGGCGAAATCCGCCAGTACAACAAGCTTTTGGCAGATGAAGGATTGCGAGCTGCAGTTGAGACGATGGTAAATGGAGCTGAATACGCACGCTTCTTTGGTGAAGATGTCGTACCGTATAAGCGCTTCCCGTCTTTGCCAGCAGGTAACTATTTGGGCAGCGTAAAGGCAGATGCAGATTTGGTTAAACAGTCCTGGTCTGACTTGTCACCGTCCTATATTACGGGTCGTTTTACTGGATCGGTTGACTAATCGACGATAGATTCCCCACTTGCTAATTAACAAAGAGGCCAAAGCTAACTTAGTTTTGGCCTCTTTTGCTGGCTGACCGCCAGGTTCTGTCGATTAACCTTTCAAGTTTGTTATCTGTTTAGGAAAACCAGCTATAGTTGCTTGGAAGGTCTGTACAGCTGTGCCTTCATATGAGATTTGTCTAACTTCGAGCATTTTCTCGGTTTATGAGGGGAAACTCCTCTCGCTAGGATAGATAGAAGGTCTTGGCACCAACGTATCTTTACCTTTATGTTGTAATGACTTTAGCTGTTCAATCTGGAGCTCCTGCTACAGTGTCATCTCAAGGTTCGGAACACTCCTATATCGACGATATTCTAGGCGTTGCCATTTTTGATGTGAATGGCTTACCGAGGGAGTATTTCACAACCCCTGAAAGTAACAGCATGAACTGGGTTCAAACCGTTTTTCAGTCTCTGGGATTGAAGTCGTTGTTGATGTCGTCCTTGCGGGTAGATGGTTTTCGCCAGGCGGCAATTCGTACGACGCAACACTGCGCGGTGGTCGTCAAGCAGCGTGATCATTATATTGCGCTGTTAATGCCGCATAATGATACGAGTTTAAAGTTGATTCAGAATCGTCAGTTTTCAGCTTGGCTGGAGAAGTTTGAGGCCAAAGTACTGAGAAATCATGCACGATTTTGCGTTGTCTAGGATCAGTTATTGATGTCAGATCTACAGCGTCAAAATTTGCGATCGCACAAGTCACGCACCCAAGTTTTGGTTACTTATTTGCTGTTAGGTGCGATCGCACTTGTCATGCTGCTACCGTTGCTGTGGCTGGTCAGCACCTCATTTAAGTCACCCAGCGAAAATATTTTTCAGGTGCCGCCGCAGTTGATACCAGCAGCGCCAACGTTTAGAAACTATGTTGAGGTGTGGCGCAGTAATCCTTTTGGTCGCTATTTCTGGAACAGCACGATTATTGCAGTTTTGACCGTAGGGCTAAATTTACTCTTCTGTTCCCTAGCTGCGTATCCCTTAGCAAGGTTAACGTTTAAGGGGCGAGAGTTTCTGTTTAGCCTGATTGTTTCAACGATTTTGATTCCGTTTCAGATTGTGATGATTCCGCTGTATGTGCTGACGGTGAATTTGGGGCTGAAAAATACCTACATCGGCGTTATTTTCCCTGCAATCGCATCGGCTTTTGGCATCTTTTTGCTACGGCAGGCGTTCCTAGGTGTGCCGAAGGAACTGGAAGAGGCAGCTCGGATTGATGGCTGTTCAGAATTAGGGATTTGGTGGCATGTAATGCTGCCAGCGGTACGTCCGGCGTTGGTGACACTGGCAATTTTTGTCTTTATCGGCTCGTGGAGCGATTTTCTCTGGCCGCTAATTGTGCTGGATGATGTGGATTACTATACGTTGCCGCTAGGGATTGCTCAGCTTTCGGGCAGCAGCTTTTCGTTGGACTGGCGCTTAATTGCAGCGGGTTCAGTGATTTCGATTGCGCCTGTGATTCTGTTTTTTGTAGCGCTTCAGCAGTTTATTGTGCCGACTGAATCGGGTAGTGGTCTCAAAGGTTGAATCATGCCACTTCAACGCAAAATCTTACGCACAGATTAAGCTTTGAGTGCGATCGCACAACTTTCACTAAATAGCCTTGATTTGCAGATAGTCCGTAGATACGATGTAGAGGCAAGTTTGACTGGTATCCTTTTACACGCAGCGGGGCAGAAAGTACAGACACCTATTCACTTGCGACAGCACTCCAAATCCAACGCAATTAATCAAAGGTGAGCTATGAGCAACATGAAGACAATTCTGAAATCGGGTTGTCTTTTGCCTGCAGCTTTTGTTCTGGCCGGATTTTCGATCTATATTTTGTTTGAACAAGTGATATCACCTCGGATGGCCTCTTTGGGAGGCTGCAATCGATCCGCAGGTTGCTTATACACTGCTGTCAACGGTCGGCGACAAGTAGCAATTATTGGGTTCTCTAGTGATGGAAGCCAGCTACTCACCAACGGTACTAGCAGTGCCATGATTCATGATGCAACCAATGGCCGCACAATAACGCGCTTAGATAATAGCCGCGAGAACCACCGCTATAGAGTCTCTGGCGATCGCAGTGAAATTGTGGCGTATCGTCAGGATCACGTCAAATTTTTCGACTGGAACGGAAAACTGGTGCGAAGCTGGCTTCCTGATTTAGAGACATCTGTACGTGATGTGGCAACAGTGCCCCTAGTGAAGGGATTTCTAATCGCTGAAAAAGCTGGTGTTTCAATTCGTCATGCAGATGGTTCGCTAATCGCTCGCATCATTGAAGGGGAAGGCATCAACCACGTTGCGGCTTCTAACACAGGAGACTATGTTGCCGCCTATAACTTTGTCAATAACCAACTCATGGTTTGGCCGTTACAGCAGATCAGCAATGGCATCACGATTAATGATGTCGATGCAACGTCGATTCATCTGAGCGCCGATGGCTCGTTGCTAGCGGCGGGCGGAGCAGGCGGAGCTTATGTGTGGAACACAACCGATGGATCACTGGTCGCATCTGTGGCTCCAGAAGATATTCAAGTAACTGCAACAGCTCTCAGCGCAACTGGTGATCGACTGGCTGTTGGCTTCGACAATGGCAACGTTGCAGTCTTTGATGTCAATACAAATGAGGTGCTACAGCGCTTTGATCATAATCGCCAACCCAACCAAATTCGGTTTGATCCGATGGGAAGTAGCTTGGCTGTTGGGCTTAGTTCAGAAACTCGCGTCTCGGGTGGAGAAGCGATCTTTCGCAGGAGGCCGCGAGACCAACAAGAACTGGGTATACGACCTGGTGATTCGCTGCAGCAAAGCCAAAATCGTATCAGTGTGAGACCAGGTTATGCCATTGTCTGGTCGTTGGAAGATGATTCGCTTCAGTAAAGCAGGCTTAAAAAGCAGTACATGATACGACCCGGAACGTCATGACCTTTAGTAATTATAGTGATTTTAGTAGTTAAGACTGATAAGAACGAGAGAGGAGAATACCTCATCCTGAGGCACTCTCCTCTCTCGTTCTTATCTAGAACCGTTATAGCTATGGCAGATCGTTTTTGAGAAACCGCGAAAATAGACCAGCTGTAGAGGCGGATTTAGCCGACCCATTTTTGCCTTAAATCAAAACTGGTCAACGAAATCCGCTCCTACGGAGGATGTCTTTTAGATAGCAGTCTTAGAGAACAGTGTTGCGAGTTTGGGTGACATCAATGGGCTTCATCAGATAGAGGCTCAGCATGTGACCACCGATGGCCAGGATGTGAGGCAGCTTACGCAGGAGCTTGATCGGTGCAGGCTGATTCGACTTGCCGATCTCGCTTAAGGCTGCGTTGTGCTCGGTGGACTTGTCGAGCCGCTTGAAGAAGTCGGGATGATCCACATTGAGGATGACAGGGAAGACGCGAGCAGACGTCTCATTGGTCTTCTGAATGACGAGAATATCGTAGTCCCGTGCGTCCAAACCGATAGAAGCATAGAAATCTTTGCGCTGAATGTCGTTCAGGTACATCGTGGCAAAGACCGACAGCAGGAAGAAGCGGCACCACAGCTTTGCTTTCCAGTCGTTGAGGATGCTGGGCTGAGACTTCATCAGAGCTGAGAAGAAGTCACCGTGGCGGTTTTCATCCTGGCACCAGTTCTCGAAAAAGCGGAAGATAGGATAAATCCGGTTTTCTGGATGGGACTCCAGATGGCGATAAATGGTGATGTAGCGCCAGTAACCAATCTTTTCAGATAGATAGGTCGCGTAAAAAATGAATTTGGGCTTGAAGAAGGTGTACTTCTTGCTCTTAGTCAAGAAGCCCAAATCAAGCTGTAGGTTAAAGTCGGACATCGCCTTGTTGAGGAAGCCAGCGTGACGCGCTTCGTCTCGCGACATCAGCAAAAAGCACTCTGCCAGGGTAGGATTCTTATCCTTAAGGCGACGGCCCAGTTCCTTGTAGAGCAAGAAACCAGAAAATTCTGCTGTGCAAGAACGCTCTAGAAATTCAACGAACAGACGACGGGTTTCTCCATCGATGTGATCCCAAGATTGAGCAAACTCGTCATTGCGTACGAAGTGATGGCGATTGTAGTCAGCCCGAAACTCCTCCAGAATGGCTTGCAGTTCGTCTTCATTGACGGAAAGATCCATCTGAGCCATTTCTTCAAAGTCAGTGGTGTAGAAACGAGGCGTCAGAATGGTGTCCTGAGCCGGAGCTTTAACACCAGGCCGGATCTCATTAAATTCAGGTTTCTTGAGGGAATCTACCATGAGTCGTTTTACGCGCTTTTAATCTGTGCCGATGGATAAATAGACGAATTGGCATTTATTGCCATGAACCTCAGTCTATCAAGCTCTTGGAGTGGAATGAAGCTCTAGACCTTAAGAGTTGCTACACAGTATTAACGATTGTGAAGATTTTAATTCGGTGGAAGTTCAAGCGCGATCGCACCTAAAGTGCCTTTCCGAAAATCATTCAGCAGTTGGCGAGCGACTCGCTCCACATCGCCTTGATACTTCTGTTCTGCTAATTCCGCTAAATAGGACTCCCCGGTGAGATCAGTTGAGTCGAGTTCATAGCGCGATCGCAACACATCGGGCGGCATCCATTCGGCTCTTGCCTGTAACGCTTTAATTTGTTCAATCAGCGCTGCGGCAACTCGTTGGTTATCGTAAGCGGCTTCACCGATGTCATCACAGAGCGCTAGTTTGACGGCGGCTTCCTGATCTTCCAACTGAGACGGTAGTACTCCCGGCGCGTCCAGTAATTCCAGCTCATCAGAAATGCGAATCCAGCGGAGTTGTCGTGTGACGCCTGCTCGACGGGCGCTATCGGCGACACGCTTCCCGACGAGTCGATTAATCAAAGCTGATTTGCCAACGTTGGGAAAGCCGATGACCACGGCTCGAACCGCACGGGGACGCATACCGCGATCGAGGCGGCGCTGGTTCATCGATTCCCCTGCGGTTTGGGCCGCTTTCGCCACAGATCTTGTGCCCTTACCCTGTTTGGCATTGGCGAAGTATGGCACTTCTCCCTGCTCGCGAAACCAGGTTGTCCAAGCGTCGCGCACGTCACCGGGAATCATATCGACGCGGTTGAGTACCAGGACTCGTTCTTTTCCCTCAGTCCATCGCACCACATCTGGGTGATGAGTCGCTAGGGGAATGCGGGCATCACGAACTTCAAGTACAACGTCCACCCGCTTCAGCTGATCCATTAGTGCTTTCTCGGCCTTGGCAATGTGGCCTGGATACCACTGAATTGGAGGAGTTTGCATCATGGATTCTAAATACTAGGGAACAATCAAAACAGGACAAGGCGATAGGTTAATCACTCGATTGCTAACGCTTTCCGAAGCGCCATCTTCAATCAGTCCCATGCCGCGCGATCCCATGATGATGAGATCTGCATTTAATTCATCCGCTACATCACAGATCACAAAGGCCGGTAGCCCTTGGCGCTCTTGACCTTCAGCCGACAAACCAGCTTTGGTAAAGAAGGCTTTAACCTCTTCGAGTAAACGCGCCATTACTTCTGGTGAATGGGCTGGATCACGCTCAGCAGCGTTTTCTTCGACTACGGTCAGCACGTGCAGCTGACTATTATGGATCTTGGCCATCTCAGCGACAAGCTCAGCGGCCTCCCGTGACTCACGAGTTGCATTAACTGGGAACAAGATCTTGTCAAACATTGTGTATTCCCCCGTCCTAAACCTGCTGATTTCTAGAGCAGATAACTATGGAGTACCATGCCTGACGGCCACTAGGACACAGTTATCAATCAATCTTTTCACAGGTTGTCTGGCATTCTCCAGAATTTCAAGCAATTCATCGCCCGTGAACTGAGGCGATCCCCATTTCCGGTAGAATGCGAGTGGCTTGGCAAGGCATGAGTGTTTCAATCATAGCCTTACACAAAGATGATTATGGATATGCCCAATAGTGGCCGCAGTCACGTTGCTTGAATGTGTTGAAATGGCAAATTCAGGCCCATGACTGTTCTGCGGCTGCTTGTGATGCCGTTTGTGCTGAAGCAGCTGACTCGCTGATGTTTTGGGGGTTAGTCGTGCATCTGCGATCGCATTATGAGATGATTGGGATATTTAATAGGTATTTTTGCTTAGACGCAACCAGGAGGATTTATTCGTGGCTAAGAAAACCGTGGCAAACCTGTCGGCAGCCGATGTATCCGGTAAGCGAGTGTTTATTCGTGCTGATTTCAATGTTCCTTTAAATGACCAAGGCGAAATCACCGACGATACTCGCATCCGGGCTGCACTGCCGACGATTCAGGATCTAACATCCAAAGGGGCAAAGGTGATCCTGTCTAGCCACATGGGTCGTCCCAAGGGTGAAGTCAAGGACAGCATGCGGTTGACCCCGGTTGCGAAGCGTCTGTCTGAACTGCTTGGTCAGGACGTGATCAAGTGCGACGACTGCATCGGTGATGAAGTATCGTCCACCATCAACGGCATGTCTAACGGCCAAGTGGCCCTGCTGGAAAACGTGCGCTTCTACGCGGGTGAAGAAAAGAACGATCCCGAATTTGCTAAGCAGCTTGCCGCCAATGCTGACCTGTACGTCAACGACGCATTCGGTACCGCTCACCGGGCTCACGCGTCCACCGAGGGTGTGACCCACTACCTCAGCCCCTCTGTTGCTGGCTACCTGATCGAGAAGGAGCTGAAGTTCCTCAAGGGCGCGATCGAATCTCCTAAGCAGCCGCTAGCTGCCATCATCGGTGGTTCCAAAGTTTCTAGCAAAATTGGCGTAATCGAGACGCTGCTCGACAAGGTAGACAAGCTGCTGATCGGCGGCGGCATGATCTTCACTTTCTACAAGGCGCGTGGCCTGAGCGTCGGTAAGTCTCTGGTTGAAGAAGACAAGCTGGAACTGGCCAAGTCTCTGGAAGCCAAGGCAAAAGAGAAAGGCGTCGAGCTGCTGCTGCCCACCGACGTTGTGGTTGCTGACAACTTCGCCGCTGATGCCAATGCTCAAACGGTCAGCGTTGAAGCCATTCCCGATGGCTGGATGGGTCTGGATATCGGCCCCGACTCGATCAAAGTGTTCCAAGATGCGCTGGCTGACTGCAAGACCGTGATCTGGAACGGCCCAATGGGTGTGTTCGAGTTCGACAAGTTTGCCAAGGGCACAGAAGCGATCGCATATACGCTAGCTGACCTAACCAAGAAAGATGCCATCACCATCATCGGCGGTGGCGACTCAGTTGCGGCAGTCGAGAAAGTCGGCGTTGCTGACCAAATGAGCCACATTTCCACGGGTGGCGGTGCTAGCCTCGAACTGCTTGAAGGCAAGGAACTGCCGGGTATCGCAGCATTAGACGAAGCGTAAGATCAGTTTGATGAAGATCTGAAAACCATCTTGTAGGGGCGTTAGCGTAGCCATGCCCAAAGGGCTATATGGCCATTCTCCCCTACGAAACGTCATCGGTTTTAGCTCTACCTGTAAGGGCGGGTTTTGTTGATCAGTTTGGTTGAGAACCGACAACTTGTCGGCTAAACCCGCCCCTACAATTGGTCTGTATATCTGCACCGTGAAACAACAAAAAGAGAGGTTCTGGTTCAGAACCTCTCTTTTTGGGTTTTAGATTGAAACTGGAGCTTAAACCGCTTCTGCTTCTTCCTTGGGTAGTTCTTGCTGGAGAGTTAAATAGCGCAGTACGTCGCCGCTGTAGCGCATTGCCTTTTGCATAACTGCGATCGCATCTCCGGGAGCTTCATAATTCATTTGAATATAGATACCTTCCCGCTGGCGATCAATTTCGTAGGCCAAGCGGCGCTTACCGCGGTGCTGAGTATCAAGAATATTGGCACCTTGCTCTTTCAAGATATCCTGAAACTTAACAATTGCCTGATCAACTTGCTCTTCTCCGAGATCAGATCGGAGGATATACATTGTTTCGTACTGGTTCATGGAAAACAAACTCTCCTTATGGACACGAATGTGGCCTCTTCCAGTGCTAGCTTTAAAATCTAGGATTTTTTGAGGGTAATCAGCAAACCTAAAAATTTTGTGAGCCGCTTCTAAAAAAGAGGCAAGGACTTACAATCATAACAATAAATTGGCAGGTGTTATGGCTCAACGTTATGTCCGGGTACAAACCAAGGAGCAGGAAAAACTGCATTACGGATTGCTCCAGCCTGATCGACAGGTTAAAACGCTGGACGCTCCCCCCTGGCTTGGTGGTCAACCAACCAGCTTGGTCTTAGAACCAGACACCTACATTATGCTGGCTCCCTGCGCTCCGTCTAAAATTGTCGCGGTCGGCAAAAACTACGTGAAGCATGCCGCCGAAATGGGCGGGGAAGTGCCCCAAGAGCCACTCTTATTCTTAAAGCCCTCTACTACCGTAATCGCGTCCGGCAGCCCGATTTTGCGCCCTCCCCAGTCGCAGCGGGTGGATTACGAGGGTGAATTGGCCTTAGTCATTGGTGAGCGCTGCGTTGATTGCTCAATTGAAGAAGCCTATTCCTACATTTGGGGTTATACCATTGCCAATGACGTGACGGCTCGCGACTTTCAGCGGCGGGATAATCAATGGACGAGGGCAAAGGGCTTCGATACGTTTTGTCCGCTAGGCCCTTGGATTGTGCGGGAAGTCAGCCCTGGGGCGCGACTACAAACGTTTTTGAATGACCAAGAAGAACCCGTGCAATCAGTTGGGATAGACGAGATGGTGTTCTCGCCAGCGTTTTTGGTTTCATACATTAGCCAAATCATGACGCTGTTTCCCGGTGATGTCATCCTAACGGGTACACCTGAAGGTGTTGGATCGATTGAAGATGGCGATTATGTCAGCATTGAGATTGAAGGCATCGGTCGCTTAGAAAATCCGGTGCAAACGCGCAAGCCCGTAACAAATTCAGTCGATTTGGCAGATACGGAGACAGCTCCAGATGCTCCGTAGTTTGTAATACCCCCCCCAAAAGTGCATGGATCATACACTTTGGGGGATTTAGCTGCTAATTGGGAATGTGACGATACGACAATGCGTCAATGGCGCGTCTGCACATAGGCTGCTTCCGAAACAACAGGAATTTCGGCGTATAAGCCCCGAATGGTTTGCACGATCGAATAAATAACTGCGATCGCAGCTCCCAGGAAAAGGGTATTGAACACGACTTCCGTAATCAGGGCAGGGATAGCTCTAGCTGGCAACAGCGACCACAGTAAACCGACGATCGAGAGAGCAATACCGATTAGGAGGGCCTGCATCGTGTTGAAACGGATAAAGTGAAGAATGCGATTGTTTCGCACCACGAGTAAAAAAAGCGCAAAGAAAATGACTAATCCGCCAAACGGAATTGCTTGGCTAATCGCCCCATAAATGCTGAAAAATGGCAGCAGAGGAAGCAAAATAAATCGAGCGGCTGGAAACATATTAAAGAAAGGGTCGCTGTATGCAAGTGCCTCCATTAGCGGCAGTAGATATACGAGACAAGACCAAAACCGATCGAGTGCATTATTACGCCCACGCCAAACCATAAGTAATGAGTTCCTCTACGTGTCTCTAAACTACGTATGCCTAAATGAACTATTCCTGAATCAACGCAAGCAAAACCTGCGATCGCAGTTATCGAGGGAGTTGGGCATTGACAGCATCTGAAATCGCTGGAATTTCAGCATACTGGCCCCGAATAGCCTGGACAACCGATGCAATGATACAGGCCGTTAGTCCCAAGAAGACGGTGTTGAATAAGGTTTCCATCAACAAACCTTGACCAACCGCCGGAATCAAAATGCCTAGAATCAGGCGGCAAACAATCAGGATAATGTCCAGCAGAATCGCCTGTAGCACATTGAAGCGAATGAAGTGGCTGACGCTGTCATTGCGGACAACCAGCAAGAATAGAGCAAAGAAAATGGCAATGCCCGCAAATGGAATGGTGTTGTAAAGCACTAGGACAGGAGAAACGGGAATCAGCAGGTTTGCCAAAATCGGAAACTGCTTAAACAGGGGAATACCAAACACAATGCCGTCGGCTAGCGGCAGCAGGTAAGCCATGCAGCTAAAAATGCGATCGGGAACTGGCGTAGACTCATTCCAAGACATCAGGGAGGCTCCTTAAATCGGTTCTAAATCGGTTCTAAATCGGTTCTCTAAATGCGAAATCCGGTTAAAACCCGATAATTTATTTTTTGTGAAAGCTTGGCCAGGCCAAGCTTTCACAAAAAATAAATTGGGTTCTCATACACAGACTTGACATTAATTGCCCAGGAGTTACAGCACATTAAATGCAACCCTACGTTACAGAATAACGCAGCTGATCCCTGGATTTCTTTGCAGGTCTTTCAGAATTCGGCTGAGGTAGTGGAAGTAAACAACCGAGAAAATCCGGCAAGATCCTCTAGTATCATTATCTTCAGTCTACTGAACCACACGATTCATGTAATCGCCCCAAACGGTTGCGGCCTGGGCGCTACTGCCATCTGTCGGCGCATTGTCATCATTGCCCAGCCACACGCCCGTCACCAGATCACGACCGGGCACAAAGCCAACAAACCAGAGATCGCGGTTGTCGTTGGTGGTTCCGGTTTTGCCGCCTTCACCTAATCCCAAAGCGGCACTGCGTCCGGTGCCATACTGCACAACGCCCTGCATCAGACCGATCAGCGTATCGGCCACTTCTGCTGACAGCACGGGTACATCGGCCTCACTGTCTAGCTCCTGGTCATAAATAACGCGGCAGGTGGTGTAATCTTCCGCATTTTCACAGTCGGAACCGTCGAGAATGCGGCTGATCGTGTGGGGACGATTGCGCAGACCTTCATTTGCGATCGCACCAAACGCACCCGTCAATTCCAGTAACGTCACCTCGCTCTGACCCAAAATCAGCCCTGGAACCGCCTGCAAATCCGACTCAATGCCCAGTCGCCGCGCTGTTTGAATCACGCTGTTCAGGCCAGTCTCCTGAGCAATGCGGAGAGCGACAACGTTTTCAGACTGAGCTAACCCAGCATACATATCAATGCTGCCGCCGCCCGTCCGACAGCCCTCAAACTGCTGCCCTTGCCACACCAGAGGTGAACAGGAAAACATTGCTCCCGGCGAAATGCCCTGCTCTAGGGCTGCTCCATAGGCAAAAATCTTGAAAGTTGATCCAGGCTGTCGCAGCGCTTGAGTCGCGCGATTAAACTGGCTCTGGTTATAGTCTGTGCCGCCCGTCATGGCTAGGACGCTGCCATCCGTGAAATCCAGCGTCACCACGGCTCCTTCGCTAAACCCGTAGCTGCGACCATCGGTTTGCACGGCTTCTTCCAGTGCTGCTTCGGCCTGGGCCTGCATGTTAAGGTCTAGTTCGGTTTCGACAATGAAATTGCCTTCCTGGGCTACTTGCGTCCCCAGCAAATCTTCGATTTCAGCGAAGACTTGATCATAGAAATAGGGTGCGATCGTACTTTCCAAGTCTTCCCGTGCCCTGGGCGAAATCTCAATCCGCGATCGCCGTGCCCGCTGTGCCTCTTCTTGGCTGATCATGCCGAGTTTCAACATGTTATTGATCACCCGATTGCGTAGATCAATCGCGGTCTGATAGTCACGCACCGGATTAAACGCATTCGGCGCAGGCAAAATTCCTGCCAGCGTCGCCGCCTCTGAAATCGTTAAGTCTCTGGCGGACTTACCAAAGTAAAACTGGGCAGCATCCTCAAACCCGTAGTTGCCGCTGCCCAGGTAGACCCTATTGAGGTAGGTCAGCATCAGCGAGTCTTTGCTGTAAAACGTTTCCATTTTCAGCGCCACGATCGCCTCCCGCAGTTTACGCCCCGCCGTATCCTGGGTGCCAACGTAATCCCGGAAAATATTGCGGGCTAGCTGCTGGGTGACAGTACTCCCCCCCTCGCGAATCTCACCATCCCGAATATTGGTGACCAACGCGCGGACGATACCGATCGGATCAACGCCCTGATGCCAGTAGAAACGTGCATCTTCCGACGCAATCACGGCTTGGGGCAAATAGGGAGAATAGTCTGACAGTCGGGGAAATTCAACGTGAACTTGGGTGTTGGGTTCCCGCAGCGGCGTTTCACCATCCCGCGCGTAGACAATTACTGGGCCTTGCACCGAGTTGGGAATGGGGCGAGTGGAAAATTTCGTCCATTCCACGCCGATCAGCAGCACGGCTAGTCCGGTCAGACCTGAAATTCCGTATAAACCATAGCGCAGAGTTTTGAGGTACCACGGCGGCGGGTCGAGGTACTGAACCCGCACCGATTCGGCCAGTTCCGGTGGGCCAAGGGTAAAGCTAGTTTGATGACGCAGCGGCACCTCGGCCACGCGCTGTTTGCCGCGATAAATGCCGTTGGTCGAGTTTTCATCATGCAGCACATAGCGATGCCGCCCCTGTCCCTCGCGTCTTACCGAGAGATGAACCTGGCTGACAATCGGGTTACGCACCACAATGTCACAGGAGCGCGAACTGCGACCGAGAACGTAGTAATCTCCCAGGAGCGGATATTCTTCGCTTTTCTGGTTGCGGTCATCCTGAATCAGCAGCTTAGCCACCTGAGAATCCGGTCTCAGCGCCAGCTTGGAGAAATCAACCTTGGCCTGAACCGTCTGAAATGCCTGAGTGAGCGCACCCAAGACCGTTGATTTGGGCGGTGTCTGCTTGGGGGGTTGGGGAGGTTGGGGAGAGGACATACAACGAGCCTTCAAACCGACAAACGGTGGGCAGTAACGATCAATATCAAGTTTGGTTGAAAACCCATTTTGGTTGAAAACTCATTATTTTATTTATTGTGAAACGTTTGCGGAGCAAACGTTTCACAATAAATAAATCGGGTTCTTACACACAGACTTGATATAGGCTGACAGAATAATCAACATAGACAGATGCTATTCCGGCATTGTACCCAATCATTTTGGAATGTGACTGCTGGGAATGTGGCTGAGATCGCAGTTTTAAGCGTGCCAAGTGTTGTGAATTTTGGATTTTGGATTTTGGATTTTGAGGACTGAGTAGCTTGGCAATTCGCCTCACTCCTCTCGCCTCACTCCTCACTTCTCACCTCTTCAACGCTGCGCCAACCACTCCAAAATATAGGCATTCACCGTCTCTGGATTCTCGTCGTGGGGACAATGTCCGGCGTTGGGGATGGGGTGGAACTGAATGTGATCGCACTTTTCACTGAGGTCTTGATAAATCCCGGCTCCTTTAATCGGTGTCCAGGGATCTTTGTCGCCCCAGAGGACGAGTAGCGGCTGTTCGATCTTGGGCAGCAGCTCGGCTGGCTTCGGCCCCGGCGGAGCGGCTAAGACGGAGGCAAATACTTTTTGGGCACCCGGATCGCAGGAAGGCTGATAGAGAATATCAACGAGTTCGTCAGTGATAGCAGATTGATCGTAGTAAACCTGCTTGAGGGTGTTGCGAATGCGGCGGGGTTTACGGACTTGATCAAACATAAAGGGGCCAATTAAGTCGGAGTTGACCACTTTAGCGAAGGTGCCCATGATCAAGCCGAGGATGGGGTTCAGCTCTTCGGGACGATGATTCAAACCGCCAGCGGAGTTGAGCAACACACCGCCCGATGCAATGTGAGGATAATCGGCCAGCATCATCAGGCTGAGCAGCCCGCCAACGGAGTTGCCGATCATGACGGCTGGCTGCTGGATATGCGCGTGCCAAAAGTCATGCAGCAAGTCCTGCCACAGTTCGATGCAGTAGTCCAAATTGGGCTTGTCTGATGCGCCAAAGCCGAGCAGGTCAACGGCAAAAACTCGATAGCCAGCTTCAGCCAGAACGGGAATATTTTTGCGCCAGTGGCCGATGGATGCGCCAAAGCCGTGAATTAAAACCAGTGGTTCGCCAGTGCCCTGGACGGTGTAGCAAATCTGATGCCCGCGCCATGTCCAGGACAGCTTTTCGAGCGGGTTCACTACGATCGCGTGAGAAGTCATATATAAAAACGTAAGCTGGATTTTCTTAAACTTCCTTCATAATATCGAGGATTGCTTAGCCCTGCGGCAATGGGTCAGTGGCTAGAGAAGTGCGATCGCACTTTATGACCTGGACTCAATAACCGTCATGAAATGTGACTAATGCGATCGCACCTTAGCCAGCTTGCTGAGCTAATCAGAGTTGGGTTGACTTGGGTCATCCCGCTGAACGAACCAAGCCTCTAACTCCGAAACATCAGCAAAATCAAACAGGTCTTCTCCCAGCACCTCTAGGGACTCTAGCGAGAGTTGATTCACTTGGTTTTGCAGTGCCTCCGGCAGGTCACCGAGCTTGCGCGTGAGCTGTCGGAGAATCAGTGTTCTGGCTTCTGCTTGGCGACCTTCTTCGCGACCTTCCTCGCGAGCCTCCTGATACACACGGGTCTCTTTCAAATCGGTGATGCCTAACATAGCAGCTATCTCCTCTCGCGTTCGCCGGGGAAACGTATAGACAACAATCGTCTCTATCAATTCTACGAGCTTTCCTTGATCCGCAGTCGCCAGAGGAGACTGTTGCACTCGCTCAATGAGTCCTCGCGCGGCTTCAGGTACCGTTGTCTCAGGTTCGACCAATAGTCGGAGAATGCCTAAACCGGGTGTTAGATCTGAAATCGCACCCAGTTGATCTAGGTAAATGACTTGCACATGGGACGAGTTCAGCAATGCGCCAAAGGTGTCTGACTCATTCACTTCGATAGTGGAATTGGGATACAGCACGACGGCTTGCCACTGACGTACGTTGGGATTCTGTTTTAGGTATAGAAAGACTTCAGCAAACAGTCGGCGGTACAGAAGTGCATCTCGCTGAAACTGAGCTTCTAGAAAATAGACGGGTGCATCTGGGGTGGACTCAGGCGGCAGGAAGACGCCATCGACTCGAAAGGCGCTTTGTTTGAGTTCGATGGAGGCAAATTGGTATCCGACGGCCTCGGCTGTGCTCTGACCCATCAGCTCAAACAAGAGACTGGGCATGGATTGAAAGAGAGCATAAAACAGGGTGTCGGTTTTCATCGACTGGCGCTAAGGGCAGGGCGTTTGCCATCTTATCGCATCAGTGCGATCGCAGATCTTGTAGTGCGTTACAGCAATGTTTAACGCACTCTATGCGAGATGTGCAACTGCTAAGGCTATTTGTTATTGATTTCAAAGTATTTCGCGTTGATGTATTTCTCTAGTAGCTTTTCGAGCACTGCTATGGGATCTGCATCGAAAGCTTTTCCTTTGGCTCTAGCCTCCCTTATGACGTCGGCCATAGCCATGATTAGCAAGTCTCTGTCTCCAGATTCTCGTAAAGCGTCTATCTTTTCTGCTAGAGAGGGTTCAGAAGGGTTATACGGATTTACCACCTTAATTACTCCTAATTACTTGAAGTGCGATCGCAGATCTTGTAGTGCGTTACAGCAATGTTTAACGCCCCTACGCGAAAGGTGAGATCGCTGTAGATGGTTGGGCTGAAATAAATGTAGTTATCTTATGCTTCATTATAATCAACAGTCCGGACAGTTTTTGGGAGAGTGCGAAGAAAGCTATCCACCGTGTAGAGTGCGAATGTACCTAACATGTCGCACCAATGGATAGCCTCAATCGGATTCTAACCGGTTTGCTGGAGACAGCAGGCCATTTGGTAAACCCCAACAACAGTTTTTGTTGACCTTGATGACCACAATTTTCGTGGTCTGTGGCAAGGTGAACTACGCCAACCTCAGTCGTTACAGTGACTTAAGCGAGCGAAGTTACCGTCGACACTTCGAACGGGGCATTGGCTTCGAAGGACTCAATCAAGCACTGATAGAACCATTAAGACGAGACGAGGCGGTTCAGGTCGCAGTGGTCGATTGCACCTTTATGGAAAAAAGTGGACGGCACACCTACGGTCTAGACCAGTTCTACAACGGTAAAACCCAGCGTCCAGAACGGGGCTTAGAACTGTCAGTGGTGGCGATTGTCGATCTGGAGCAGAATACAGGGTACACGCTGTCTGCCCAGCAAACCGAGGCAGACTTACCTCATTTGAGAGCGTCTTCGAAACAGGGAAAGGGCGCGAAGGGCAACCGGATTGACTTCTATCTGGGGCATCTGGCCTACTGCCTGACGTTCTTCCCCACTTGGATTCGCTACATTGTCGCCGACGGGTTTTACAGCAAGTACAAGTGGGTCACTGGCGTGGTGCAACTCGGGTTTCATGCGATTGGCAAACTGCGCTGTGATGCCAACCTCAAGTTCCTCTATGAGGGGCCATACCAAGGGCGAGGTGCTCCTCGACGCTTTGACGGCAAGGTCAACCTGCAAGACCACCGACGATTTCAGTTGGTCAAACGCTTGGACGATGGAGTTTATCTTTATACCGCCATCGTTTGGTCGGTCAGCCTCAAGCGCAACATCCGGTTGGCCTATCTGCTCAAAGAGCATCGGGGTCGCCGCAGTTATGTCGTGCTGTTTTCTACCGACCTCAACATTGACCCGTTCCTCCTTTACCGGTGCTACACGGCCCGATTTCAGATTGAATTTATTTTCCGTGATGCTCGTCAGTTTACCGGGTTAGTGGACTGTCAAGCTCGCTCTGCCGAAGCGATAGACACCCATGTCAATGCCAGTTTGATGGCACTGAACCTGGCTAAAGTCGCGTTGCAAAACAACCAGAAAGACGATGATTCGCTGAGCTTCTCGCTCGCCTCTTTCAAACGACTGGCCCTCAACCAACATCTTTTAGACCGATTTATTGACCAGTTTGACTTGGAGCCGACTTTAATTAAATCCCATCCTAATTACCAAAAGCTGCTTGATTACGGGGCGATAGTCTCCTAAATCTGTCCGGAGTGTTGTATAATGTTGATAAACTTCCCGTGCTCTAAATTCATCTATTTCAAAGTCTCCGTATTCACTAATATAATATATTCCTGTCTCATAGCATTCTGCAGTTACTTGCATCATTCTTGTAAGGTTATGATATGAAATTGTAGGCTCTCCAAATTCCGCATAGTGATGTAAAACAGGAGCACAATCTAACCGCTCTTCACTTCCTCTAATATAGAGATGCTCTTCGCTATCTCGTGTAAAGATAGGCAACGAGTCAAGTAATTCAGCTTTCCAAAAATCAGAAGACTCCTTTAAATCTGCGTATTGATCCAAAGCATATTCCAAAGAATTGAAGGCATAACCAGGCAAAAAACTTATGACTTCTTCATCTCCATAGGGCACACCATTTCGCCACTGATATAGTTCATAAAATTCACGAGATAAAAGTAGAGGAAATTCATATTCTTCTAACATCTCTCGAATTTCAATTTCGCTTAAGCCGGGTTGTAAAGATGAAGCAAATGATGGCTTATTTTGGTGCAACCAGTTTAAAATTCGTTCCAACGAATCTGTCAAGAGAATACTTGGCGCAGGATAAACATCGGGACTGAGATTTACCAGATTTTGGTGCAGTTCTGATGCGATCGCGTTGATGGTTTCTGTGTTGCGATCGCTCAGGTTATAAACTTGCTTGAGCTGATCAAACTGGGCTTGCAGTGCCGCCGTTTGCTCTGGTGAGTAGTACTCGGTGGCCTCGGCCAAGCTGACCCATTTGCCCTTGATGTCACTGGGATGGGGCACCAGCGGCAAGTTCCCTGTGCCGACTGTCCGCAGCATCAAATCTAAACGCTCTTCAATCGTTTGCGCCTCGCGCTCATCGCGGGTTGGGTCTTCGTCCTCAAGCTGCTTGCGACGGGCGGTTAAGATGACCTCACCCAGTCCCGAATAGGCCAGTTCCTTAAAGCTGAAATACTTGCGCTCTACGTCTAAGCCTAGCGATTCCTTTAACGGGCGGTAGCTGAACAGCACAAACGGTTCATCGTTCCAATCGCGGTTGTTGAACCACATGGAAAGGTACGCTTGCTGATAGTCCAGCTTTTCCCCACTACTCAAGGTGTAGTGGGTGGAACCGTGAATCTTGGCGACGGTTTCACGAGCGACGGTATCCAGCGGCTTTTTGCGGCCATCGAGCTGAACGGCTAGCGTTTGCAGTGATTCTGTCTGCGAGGGCTGAAACTGGCTGAGCGGCAGCACAATCAGCAAAATGCCCAGGCAAAGACCAATGAAGTATTTCAGCGCTTTCATCATGATTTATGGCGTTCCGTCTTGATGGCGTGTATGGTGTGGAATTTGCGTCTGTAGGGGCAAATGGCCATTTGCCCTGACCCAACGTATCGGATGTATTTGTCACGCGATGTGCACACAAATCGACACTCTTGTAGGGGCGAATGGCCGTATTTGTTTAGCGTGACACTCTGCATAGATCCCCCTAAATCCCCCTTAAAAAGGGGGAACTTTGAGTCAGAGTTGGAATAGCTCCTTTTTTAAGGGGGCGGCGATAGCGGGGGATCGTATGGCTACGCTAAACAAGTACGAATGGCCATTCGTCCCTACGTATCGGTTAATTGCGACCCGCTAATACGGGGGATTCGTCCGGTTGTGTAATGTCTGGTGTTTCATGCGGAATCTGTTTGGCGGAAGGTTTAGAAGTTGCGATCGCACCCTCAACACCCTCACCTTTAACCGCTTCCTTACGAGATTTACGCGACTTCATCAGCCCTGGCCCATAGAACATCACCGCAATCCCGCCAATCACCAAGGCCGAACCGCTCCAGGTCAGCACCGTCACCCAAAGCGGTTCCCGCTTCACCTGGAGGGTGGATTGTTCTAAGTCACCGGGATTCCAAGACGCTTGAGCAATCTTCCAGCCCTGATACCACGTGGGATGATTCATCCAGACATTGCGGTGCTCAACGCGACCGTTGTGCGGATCATCGATGCGAATTTGGCTCGTCCACATGGCGACGGATTCGCTGCCCTCGTTGCGTTCAACAATGAAATCTTTCAGCTTGACCGCAAACGGCAGTTCCAACATGCGGGGACTGAAGGCCGCATAATAGTCTTGAGCCTGATCAGGAGTTGCGATCGCAGTGGGTTCGCCCCAGGGTAGCCACTGCTGTTGGCCGTTGGGTGCTTCGACCAGCAGCGCCGGACTGCCTGCCGCAAATTCAGGCGGAACGGGCACAATTTGGCGATTGACCTGCGCGTGGTCTAAATAGTCCGCTAGCGAAATCTGAAAATCGGCCCAGCCCGGTGTGACGGATTGGCCGACCGTGAGCTGACCGGATTGGAAGCCTTTGGAGGAACGCGCGGCATAGTACAGCGTGTCATCCGGTGCGACAATCACCCGGAAGTAATCGGCTGGATCTTGCGGTTCAACGGTGTAATCAATCTGCACGTCGAGGGATTCGCCGGAAACCAGCGTCCGAATTGGCTCGAAATCAGGTTTGGCAAACACATACCAGTGCTCTAGAGTCTCACCCTGGCTGATCTCAAGCTGAACTGCCGGATTCTGCAACTGTTGAGATGCGGTTGCAGGCTGGTTCTGACCATTGAGGCGGAAATCGGGCCAGAAACCCAATAGCTTAATCTGCAAATTGCCGATGCTAAGGGATTTCTGTAGCGCTTGCTGTACGTCAATTGTTTGCGTCGTTTGAGCCGTAGTTGGACTGTTCACGCTCAAAACGCCAAACTGCCCCGTGGCCGATTCCTGGGGAGCCGTGAGTAACTGCTGAAGTGCCACCTCATCCTCAGCTCGCACCATCTCCAACTGGGCTGGGCCAATCTCCATTTGTCGATAGCCACTGGGCGCTAAGGCCAGCCAACGCTCTAGGGTTTGGCCCATGCGATCGCTGTTCAACCTCAACCGCACTGCTGGATTTTCCACCTCGCCATCATTGGTAAAGCTGACCGATTTGATTGTGTTTTCCTGATAGTTCAGCAGCTTGAAGCCCGCAAACTGATCGGGTGACACCGAATTGTCCGGCTTGATGTAAATGGTTGCTTGCTGGGTCGGTTGCCCTGGTGATGCGACTTCCAGCAGTTCACCTTCCACCCGCACTCGATTGTTCGCTAGGCTGTCGGTGCGCACCAGCAGCATCCCTTCTACGCTCAGGTGAATCACCGCTGCCGATCCCGCAATCAGCACAATCAATCCCATGTGGGTCAGGGCAAAGCCGACCTTGCGGGCACCGCGCCAGGGATAGCGGCTCAGCGCCGAAATACCTAGGTTCACGGCCAGCAGAAACATCAGTCCGCCAAACCACGGGCTTTTGTAGATCTGCTGCTGCACCGTGGCTGAGCCGACTTGGGTTTCATAAAATGTCGCCCAAACTAGGATACTTGCGATCGCAACTAGCAGCGGCACGGCTAATCGGATTGAACCCATGAAACGAAGAAGCGAGGCAACCATAAGCAAAAATCGCGTGGTGCAAATAAAACTCTCTTCTTTAGGTTGAATACGGTTTCTGTTTTCTTCTGTGACTAAAGTTGCAAAATTGCGGGCTGAAATGCAAAAAGAGAATGCTAGTCATTCAGCTTTTGCATCTTGTCTATACATTTGGGCTAATTTAATTATTTTGTGGAGTTACAAAATTTGCCATCGACTTTAAAATCTTCTGCTTCTTTGAATTAAGTCAGCTTGAACAGTTGAATTAAGAAAACTAATCCGATGTCATGATTTCAGATGTTGGGCTGAGCCTAAATCAATCAACTGTTGCTCTCCAGATCTCTAGGTATATTTCAGCTGAATCTCAAACGTCAACCTCAAAAGTCCATAATTTGTTGTTTTAGTGGATTATTGCTGTTTATTGGACAAAAGTGCTGAATTTGCCCTTGATGTGGTTCAAACTGTCTCAGAACGCTAGATGAAGCGATAAGTTTGCGATCGCATCTGCTGCCTAAGCAGCATCGGAAATCGCTAAAAAGCCCACAATCAGGCTATTTGAGCCTGCTTTGTATCGCCAAATTTGCTCGCATAATGCGGTTTGTGCATAAGCCCTATGCGGAAAAAGCGACAGAAAACGAAAACGGTAGTGGAAGTTACAAAAAGCAACTTTCTTTTTGAATAACTTGATTCCAGACATCATTACTACAGAACTTCAGGAGATCAATTTATTCAAATTTTTATCCTGCGTTTGTAGATTTCAACAGCTAAGTGTTGAGGCTGGTGACTAAAAATAGAATCATTCCTTTGGAAGAATTTAAATAAAGCCAGCCCAACTTTTTGCGTAGTTGTTTTTTGAGATGTGGAAGCTTGTTGAGCAGCATTTGAGTAATCGTTTGACGTTGCAATGGCTTGAGTTCTTGAATTTCTCAATCAAAGTGCTGGGGCAGTTGCAATGTGGAATTTAGACGTTCAAATTGAACATTGATGAGAAAATTGATTGCTTAAAATAGCTCCAAAATTAACCGTACTAGGTTTTTGAAATCTAGGTTTTGTATTTGAAGCAAAGCCCAACAGTAGGGATAGAGGTTAGTATCGTGACCAACGTAGGCACAAAACCGACAACCGGGCTTAATAAATTCGAGAAGTTTAAGGCTGAGAAGGATGGACTGGCTGTTAAGCAAGAGCTTGACCATTTCGCTCAGATTGGCTGGGAAGCGATTGATACCGACGATCGCGATCATCGGCTGAAATGGCTGGGCGTTTTCTTCCGTCCGGTGACTCCTGGCAAATTCATGCTGCGTCTGCGGATGCCCAGTGGCATCATCAACAGCGCTCAAATGCGGGTGCTGGCGGAAATTGTTCAGCGCTACGGTGATGACGGTAATGCCGATATCACCACGCGGCAGAATCTCCAACTGCGCGGCATTCGGATTGAGGATGTGCCGGATATTTTCCGCCGCTTTGAGCAGGTTGGCCTGACGAGCATTCAGTCTGGCATGGACAATGTTCGCAACATCACAGGTTCGCCTGTGGCGGGCATTGATGCTGATGAGCTGATGGATACCCGTGATCTGGTCAAGCAAGTGCAGGACATGATCACCAACGGCGGTGAAGGCAACCCAGCGTTTACCAATCTGCCGCGTAAGTTCAATATTGCGATCGCAGGTTGTCGGGATAATTCGGTTCACGCTGAAATCAACGACATCGCCTATGTTCCGGCCTTCAAGGATGGCACCTTTGGCTTCAACGTTTTAGTGGGGGGCTTCTTCTCCGCTAAGCGGTGTGAAGCGGCGGTGCCACTCAATGCCTGGGTAACACCGGATCAGGTGGTTGACCTCAGCCGCGCCATTCTGGAAGTTTACCGCGACAACGGTTTGCGCTCGAATCGGCAAAAAGCGCGGCTGATGTGGCTGATTGACGAATGGGGCATGGATAAATTCCGGGCCGAGGTTGAGCAGCAGTTAGGTCAACCCCTCCAGCCGGAAGCTGAAAAAGACGAAATCGCTTGGGAAAAGCGAGATCACGTCGGCGTTTATCCGCAAAAGCAGGATGGCTTGAACTACGTGGGGCTGCATGTCCCCATCGGTCGGCTCTATGCCAAGGACATGTTCGAGCTGGCGCGGATTGCAGAAGTCTATGGCGATGGCGAGATTCGGCTCACGGTTGAGCAAAATCTGATTATTCCCAACGTGCCAGATTCTCGACTAGAGGACTTGCTCAAAGAGCCACTGCTCAAGGTTTTCACCATCGATCCACCTGCACTGGAGCGGGCTTTGGTGTCCTGTACAGGGAATCAGTTCTGCAACTTTGCCCTGATTGAAACCAAGAATCGGGCGCTGGCGCTGGTGCATGAGCTGGATCTGGAGCTAGATGTACCCAAGTCTGTCCGCATTCACTGGACAGGTTGCCCTAACTCTTGCGGTCAGCCTCAAGTTGCTGACATTGGCCTCATGGGAACCAAGACTCGTAAGGACGGCAAGACCGTGGAAGCAGTGGATATTTACATGGGCGGCAAAGTGGGCAAGGATGCTCAACTTGGTTCCTGTGTGATGAAAGGGATTCCCTGCGAGGACTTGAAGCCTCTGCTCCGAGATTTACTGATCGAAAAGTTTGATGCTCATCCTAAGCAGGAAATGGTGGAAGCCTAACTTCTCCAATAGGACAGCACAATCGCACGGGGTAAGTTTTCGAGCAGGATTTGCCCCTAGTACTCACTGTTTTGCTCGCTGATGATTTAGGAAGGTGTGACATGCTCACGGAGCTAGTAACGAGAGCGACGCACGGTCGCTACCGCGTCTTACATTTAACTTGGTTTGCTTTTTTCTTATCGTTCGTTGTTTGGTTTAACTTTGCGCCATTGGCAACTGCGGTTGCTGAAGATATGGGCCTCGAAGTTACCCAAATTCGGACTCTAGCTATCTGTAACGTAGCTTTGACAGTCCCAGCCCGGATCATCATTGGGATGCTGCTGGACAAGTTTGGCCCTCGAATTACTTATTCAGTCCTGCTGGTTTATGCGGCGATTCCCTGTTTCATCTTCGCAGCGGCTCAGGACTTCACAGGCTTGGTGATTGGCCGTCTGCTGTTGGGTATCGTCGGCGCAGGCTTTGTAATCGGCATCCGTATGGTTGCAGAGTGGTTCCCACCCAAGGAAATTGGAACTGCGGAAGGCATCTATGGCGGCTGGGGTAACTTCGGTTCAGCGGCTGCGGCATTCACCCTCCCGACCATTGCGGCTTGGCTGGCGTTCGGCGCTCCGGCGGCTGGTGGTGAAGCTCTGCTCAACTGGCGAGCTGCGATCGCAGGTACAGGTATCATCGCTGCTCTCTACGGTGTATTCTACTTCTTCAGCGTTAGTGACACCCCCGAAGGCCGCACCTATCAGCGCCCCAGTCGTCACGGCGGCATGGAAGTCACCTCCAAGCGCGACTTCTGGTTCCTGTTAGCCATGAATGTACCTTTAATCGGCGTGTTGGCTCTCCTGGCTTGGCGCTTAACCAAAGTTGGACTCTATGGTCAAGGAACGCTGTACGTCATCTGGGCTGGTTTAGCGGCTCTTTACGCATTCCAGGCATACAAGGCATGGAGCGTAAACAGTGACCTGATGACGGGTCGCAAAGTTTATCCAGCAGAAGATCGCTATCAGTTCAAGCAGGTTGCTATTCTCGAACTCACCTACGTCGTCAACTTTGGTTCTGAGCTAGCCGTTGTTTCGATGCTGCCCGCTTTCTTTGAGTTGACCTTTGGCTTGAGCAAAGCGGCTGCCGGGATGATTGCGGCTAGCTACGCGTTCATGAACCTGATGTCTCGTCCGGGTGGTGGCTTAATCTCTGATAAGCTAGGTAGCCGCAAATGGACAATGGCGGTTCTCACTCTAGGTATGGGTATCGGCTACCTGATGATGGGTAGCGTGGGTTCCGGCTGGTGGCTGCCCGCTGCGGTACTGCTGACGATGGCCTGCTCCTTCTTCGTCCAGGCGGGTGAAGGCTCCACCTTTGCCATCGTGCCGCTGATTAAGCGCCGCGTCACGGGCCAGATTGCGGGTAACGTCGGTGCATACGGTAACGTGGGCGCGGTTTGCTACCTGACGCTCTACAGCTTCCTGCCTGAAGGTGCGGTTGGTAACGCTATCTTCTTCCAGACACTAGGGATTGCCTCGCTGATCGTTGGTTTCCTCTGTGCATTCGTCCTGAACGAGCCGAAAGGTTCCTTCGCAGAATTCCACGAGGGCGAGGAAGAGTATCATCCTGAGAGCGTACCTGCCTTTGCAGATGGCGAGTCTCGCGTCATTTAGTGAGCGTTTACGAACCGTTCTATCAACGTTTTACTTGATGCCTCGTGCAATTCGTTCGCGTTGAACTCCATCGGACTGGGGCTTGGCATAGTCTAGGCTCCAGTCTCTTAGTCTCATAAGTAGCTGCATTTAGTTAGCCAACTTACTTATATCAGATATTAGATATCAGAAAGCTGCATCGGTTATTGCGGAGGAACTATGACAGCACCCACCCCGACCAAAACTCTCTGTCCATACTGTGGCGTTGGTTGTGGTTTGGAAGTTTTGCCCCCAGCACTACCGGGGAAAGCCGTCAATCGCGATAAACAAGGTAATCCAACCTGGCAGGTGCGGGGCGATCGCAACCATCCATCGAGCAAGGGACTCGTTTGCGTCAAGGGTGCCACCATTGCCGAATCTATCGATAAAGATCGGCTCAAGTACCCAATGCTGCGCTATTCGCTGGATGAGCCATTTCAGCGCGTGTCCTGGGCAGAAGCCTATGATCACATCGCCACTCGGCTGCGTCAGGTGCTCGATACTCAGGGTGCAGATGCCATCTGTATGTATGGTTCTGGCCAGTTTCAAACCGAGGACTATTACACCGCACAGAAGCTACTGAAAGGCTGTCTCGGTACCAATAATTTTGACGCCAATTCGCGACTCTGCATGTCATCTGCTGTGGCTGGATATATCCAGAGCTTCGGTACCGATGGCCCGCCCTGTACCTATGACGATTTGGAAGAGACGGACTGTGCCTTTCTGATTGGCACCAATACGGCTGAGTGCCACCCAATTGTGTTTAATCGGCTGCGGCGGCACCACAAGAAAAACCGCAGCGTCAAAATGATTGTGGTTGATCCGCGCCGTACCGAAACCGCCGAGGCCGCCGACCTACATCTGGCGATTAAACCCGGTACGGATATTCAATTACTTAACGGTATCGCCCACCTGCTGATGCGATGGGGAACGCTGGATACAATCTTTATTGATGAATGTACGAAGGGTTTCTCAGACTACGCTGAGATTATCCGTCATTATCCGCCGGAACTGGTGGTGCAACAGTGCGGCATTTCCATGAGTGATTTAGAAAAAGCGGCTCGCTACTGGGCTGAGTCGGAGCGGGTGCTGTCGCTCTGGTCAATGGGCATTAACCAATCGAGCGAGGGTACTGCCAAGGTTCGGACGCTGATTAATCTGCACCTGATGACCTCCAATATTGGCAAGCCAGGGGCGGGGCCATTCTCGCTGACGGGGCAACCGAACGCAATGGGCGGACGGGAAGCGGGCGGATTGTCGCACATTCTGCCGGGGTACCGGGTGGTAAAAAATCCGGAACATCGCCGCCAGGTGGAGCAGCTTTGGGGTTTACCGGAAGGCCGCATTCCGGCCACTCCTGGTCTCACTGCCTGGGACATGATTACGGGGCTGGAGGACGGCACCGTTGGCGCACTTTGGATTGCGGCCACCAATCCCGCCGTCAGTATGCCCGACATCAAGCGGACACAGGCTGCCCTGCGCCAGTCGCCGTTCACGATCTATCAGGATGCCTACTATCCCACCGAAACCGCTGACTATGCCCATGTGCTCTTACCAGCGGCGCAGTGGGGCGAGAAAACGGGCGTGATGACCAATTCAGAACGAATGGTGACGCTCTGTCCGGCGTTTCGCGATCCGGTTGGTGATGCCAAGGCAGATTGGGAAATTTTTGCTGAAATCGGTCGGCGTCTTGGCTTCGAAAAAGAGTTTTGGTTCACCTCCAGTGCCGAAGTCTATGCTGAGTTTGTGCAACTAACCCGCGATCGCATTTGTGATATGACCGGACTCAGCCACGAACGACTACGGCGCGAAGGCCCGATTCAGTGGCCCTGTCCCGATAGTTCAACCCAAGACGAAACGCCAGCAGCGCGAGGTGCGAAGCGGCTCTACACGAACTTACAGTTTCTGACGCCCGATGGTCGAGCTAAATTTGGTGCCTATCACGCCAAAGGTTTAGCGGAACCGCCCGATCCGGATTATCCCTTTGTGCTCACCGTGGGACGGCTCTACGGCCACTGGCACACCCAGAGCCGCACCGGACGGATCGAGAAGATCACCAAAATGCACCCGAAGCCGTTTATTGAGATTCATCCCAAGGATGCCGATAGGCTTCATGTAGACGATCAGGATTGGGTCGAAGTGCGATCGCGGCGCGGATTTGGCCGCTTTGAGGTGAAAGTTACCAAAGCGATTACGCCTGGAACGGTATTTGTGCCGATGCACTGGGGCGCACTGTGGGCCGATTATGCCGAAGCGAATGCCATGACCCATTCTGCTGCCTGTCCCGATTCCCTGCAGCCAGAGCTGAAAGCTTG
Organism: Thainema salinarum CENA647; assembly: GCF_057732415.1. Classification (NCBI taxonomy): domain Bacteria; kingdom Bacillati; phylum Cyanobacteriota; class Cyanophyceae; order Leptolyngbyales; family Leptolyngbyaceae; genus Thainema; species Thainema salinarum. The sequence goes on along the minus strand of NZ_JBYJZJ010000022.1, from coordinate 1,626,909 downwards.
CGCGGTGCAGCTTGTGCCGCTAAGTACCCATCGAGACGATTACCAAGAGAAAGAGGAGGAAGCGGCAATTTCGCGTTCCAATCTGGTGACCCCGCTCAGGTGACTGATGGAGTGGAGGTCTCAATAGCCAGAGACTTCCATTGATGCTGTGGCTAATGATTAGGTTAATCGTTTCGTATATTAAGAGTCGGCAAATTCCATGTAAAGTTGGATAGTTGCAGCCTTTGCCGTACTATTCCGCTTTGAATCCACCATGAAATGGCGACTTCCCTATCGATATTTCCGTCGAGCAACCCGCAATCAGACGTTTTTAAGCCTGGTGCAAACTGTAGAGGTAATTGTCTCCAAGATCCTCTCGATTGCGATGGTATTGGTGTTGATCGGGGCGGTAATCAACTTAATAGTTTTTCTGGGGAAAGAGCTGTTAGTTGTACCCTATGGACAATTTTCGGTTGATCTGATCACTATTTTTGGGCTGTTTCTCAATATCCTGATTGCGCTGGAAATTCTCGAAAATGTCACGGCCTATCTGCGTGATCATTCCATTCATGTGGAGTTAGTAGTGGCAACTTCACTGATTGCCGTGGCGCGAAAAATTATTGTGCTGGACTTTGACAATACGCCTGGAACCAAAATCATTGGCCTTGCGGTCGCGATTTTTGCTCTATCAATCAGCTACTGGATCATTCGAGCCACAAGTCCGCGACGTTCGATGAAGTAAGACTGAAACCGATGGCTGAATTTTTTAAGTTTGAATCTGATTTTGTTGAATCTCTCCGCTGCATTCCGATGCAGGTGCGCTACAAGCTCGATACCTGTGGTGTGAAGCTGAAGCTGGAACACTGGCACCAGTTCAGTCAGGCTGAACGAGAAATGCTGGTGAATTTGCCCTGTGAAACACCGGGGGAAGTGAAGGATTATTGCGATCGCACCCAATCGTTAGTGGAACAGTACAACGGCAGTCCGGCCAAAACACTGGATATTGATCCGAATCCAGACTGGCTAGATGCCACCACCGTTCCCCCGCAAACTCAGGCGAAAGCTGAAGAGTTTGATGCCCAGATTGACCTATCACAGTGGCAGTCGCTCACACCGCTGCAGCGATTTGCGCTGATTAAACTCAGTCGCCCTAGCCACGAAAACAAAAACTTTCTACCCGCGCTCAAAGAGTTCAATTTGCTGATCTGATCCCATAGCGCTTCTTGCGCTAATAAGCAGGGTGGTTTCATTTTGCAAAATAAATTCTAAAGTCGCCATTTCACGGATCTGGTAGGGGCGAATGGCCATTCGCCCCTACGCAACGTTTATCGTTCTAAATTATTCTCTGTCTAAACGAAACCACCCTGCGTTTTGCGCTAATAAAGGTGGGACTATTTCCTGGATTCTCATACGCAGACTTGAGATGCTTAGCAAGTTTTATTGCGCTTTGTTGCTGAGTTTTCTCCGTGTTTTTCGGTAAATTAAGTCGCTTATCCTGATGTGCGGTGGCGGGATGGAAAGAGGGAAAAGAGCCATCATATCTACCCCTCACCCACTCCCATGCTGATCCTCCGCAAGCGCCACTGGCTAGACTGGACTGAATACATCTTGCTCCTGCTGACAGGAATAGGAACCACCCTTGCCGTTGTGTTGCATAACGTGGTGTTTGCGATCGCACCCCTAGCGCTGCTGGCTGGGTGCAACATCGCCAATCGCCAGCGCTTTCAGCAGCAGGCACTATTTCAGACCAGAGGCCGTTTGGCCAACACCGAAGCTAACCTGCTCCAGCGACTGATACAAGTTGAAACTCAGGTGGAAGATTCGCCCTCTTCAGAAGCCTTTCATCAGTTTCAGCAGGCCATCATCCACCGCAATCAGCATATCCTGGAGGATGCCATGCATCGGGTTGACGATTTGCAGCAGCAGGTGAATCGCTGTTTATGGGAACTGGAGCATTTTGACCTCAGCCATATTCACAAAGAAACCGAGCATCTGCAAGACCGCTACAGCCAGCTGGAATGGAGCATTAAACAAGTTCACTCACGACTGCACCAAATTCCAGCCCCGTCACGGCTAGAGCATTTAGAAGCGGTTCTGACCCAGCTGCAAATGGAAGCGGTGCAAATCCGGGTTGGGCTAGAAAGCGTCAGTCACGAAGCTCGCAACACAATTCATCCCCTCCAAGATCAAATTGATGATCTGGGGCTGAAACTTCAGCGGCTCATTCGCACCAATGACTTAACCATGGTGCAGCAGGAAGTGACTGAAATTATCAAGTCTCTGACCGAGCTGGTGCCAAAGCGAGACTTCATGACCCTTAACCATCAGCTCGAAAATCTACAACTGCAACAGCATGATTTGCAGCAGGCAATGGTCATGCTAAATGAAAAGCTGCGTATGGTTGATGTGGTGGGGGCTCCATCCATCCAGTTTGATCGTCTACAGGCCGAAATTGTGCAGTTCCAAACCCAACTAGATGGGCTGATGCAGCAAGCGCAGTTGGGGACAGAGCAAGCCATTGTCCAGACGATCATGCAGCAAATCGCTCATCATTTGCCGACGGCACTCGATATGGCTGCTCTTCAGCAGCAGGTGCAGGTTCTCTCGTCACGGGTAGACGATACGGAAACAGAATTGCTCAATACGAAACAGCAATTCGCGCAGACCCACCGTCATCAACTACTGTTTGATTTTGCCAGCGTGATCAACCGGGGGAAAGCGGATCAGTCAGCGCAGTCGTCTAGCGATGCAAGCCATGAGATGCTGCAATCGATTTTGGCCCAGGCTCAGAATCAGGTTTTGCTGGTTTGGCCGTGGTCAGACCAAGACGGACTGGATGCTGGGGTGATTCACCAACTAGAGCAGCTGCTCGAACGACGGGTGCGGGTTGAAATTGGCTGGTGCCATCGTGGCGATCGCAGAGAGGGCCGCTGGCTAGCTCCCATCCAGCAGCAGTGGCATACTTATCCGCGCCATCGTCAGCATCTCCAATCGATGCTCAATCAGCTCCTGCCCTTGAAGCAGCGCTATGCCGATCGATTCCGTTTCAAAGTGTTGGGCACTGATGAGAATTTTTTGGTCTGCGATCGCACTTTTGCAGTCCTCGGTTTGCACAGCATTTTGACCCAATCTGCCGTCATTCCCAATGTCGGCTTGAAGCTGCAAACCACCGATCCAACCGTTGTGCGACGGCTTATCCAGCGATTCCATCATTCTCGAATTGATGATCAGGATGCTGCCGCTTTTTTTAATCGCGGCGTTACCCACTACGACTTAGGCGATCAGTCCCGAGCCATTGCCGATTTCACTCAGGTAATCCACCTTTATCCACGGGATGCCGTGGCCTACAACAATCGAGGACTAGCCTATTACGACTCGGGCCATCTCGCTGCAGCCTTAGCCGACCTCAGCCAAGCCATTCAGTGTCAGCCTTATCAAATCGTGCCCTACTGTAACCAAGGCAAGATCCAAATGGAGCAGGGCAACTGGGCTGCCGCATTGACGAGCTTTGAGGCCGCCATCGAAATCAATCCCAATTCGCCGATCGCGTGGTTCTACCGGGGCCGAATTTATCAGCAGCAGGGCCATTTCTCAGCCGCGATCGCAGATATTAGCCACGCCATTGAGCAGGCTCCCGACAAGGCTTTTTTATATTGCTACCGCAGCGCCATTTATCACCAGCTGGAGCGGCTTGGGGATGCGATCGCGGATTTGGAACAGGCCGTTGCATGCCTAGTAGCCCAGCAGGATGAAGTTAATGCCGCCCGCATCCAGCGCACCCTGAATCACCTGAAACAGAGTCGTTCACTGCGCCCGCTATCATCGGTGATGTCACACGCTAAACCTCACATCAAATCACGGTCAAGAGTGATCAATTCGTAGATTCAGCAACACCTTGATTTGTAGCCACAGTTACAGCAATTAACGTGAGGTCTCTACGTAAAATTAAGCAGATTGAATGTTTGCTTGAGTAGCAAACGAGCTATTGCCTGAAAGATATACGGTGTGGGACACTTAAATAATAAATAAATAAAAGCTTTCGGGTTAAAGCTTTAGCTAAAAGTACTGATATCAAATAGCAGAAATACCTAAAGCATCCTCTTCTAGGGAGGAAAAATCCGTAACTTTGCTAGATTTACAGCGTATTTTTTCGTTAGTAAGTCAACGTTCTTTGTTAATTAGATTTAAATAGCGTCGTTGGGGCTAATTGAGACAGTGTATGGCAGCAGAATCCAGTTGGTAAATGGGCTTTGAGTCGTGTATTTAACCGCATTTCCAGCTCGATTTGGGTTCAACTGGATAAAATTTAGTCCATGTATTGAGCTTTACCCTTGCTTATCTTTTTCTACAGCGATACTTTATAAGCATTGATAAAAACTGGGAACACTGGACTCAGAAAGGGCGTTACATTACTATTTGGGATCTCCTGTGTTTGATTCTTCGACCTCAACCCAATCAGACCAAACGGCCACAGACTCTCAAGCCTGGTGCAGTCATGGTAATGCGCTGTACGAACTGGGACGCTACGAAGGAGCGATCTCCCGCTTTGACAAGGTTTTAGAGGTTGAACCCGCTAACTACGAGGTTTGGAACAATCGAGGATATGCCCTCTACGAGATGGAATCCTACGACGCTGCGATCGCAAGTTTTGATCGCTGCCTAGAAATTTCGCCCACCTATGCTCTGGCCTGGCACGGTAAAGGAATTTCCCTGGCCAAGTTGGGTCAGTACAAAATTGCCATTGAATGCTTTGATCAGGCGCTCAAATATCGTCCGGATGACCCAAAGGCTTGGTACAACCGGGGCAACGCGCTGATTCGGATTTATCAGTATCGGGAAGCAGCGGAAAGTTTTGACAAAACAGTGGCGCTCAAGCCCCAAAATTACCGGGCCTGGTATAACCGAGGCATCGCCCTGGCAGCCCTGCGCCGCTATCGGGAAGCGCTGCACAGTCTCGACACAGCAGTGATGATCAAGCAGGACTGCTACTACGCCTGGAACTATCGCGGCGTCGTCTTGAATCGCCTTGGTTCTTATGAAGAAGCGCTGAAAAGCTTCGACTGTTCCCTCAAATACAAGCACCACAATCCCAATGCCTGGTACGGCAAGGCCAGCACCTACGCACTCTGCAATCAAGTTAACCTGGCCATCTGCAACCTCCGACGAGCCATCGACCTCAGCCCTGGCCTCTATCGCATGATGGCTCGCACGGATGCCAGCTTCAACAATCTCCAGCAGCACCCCGAATTCAAATCGCTGATTCAATGAACTTTCCGAAAACTAAGATGCTGTAGTAACTCTTTGGTTGTGGTGCATTGCTACCACTTTTTGAATGTGGTGCATTGCTACGCGAATGCACCCTACAGTAATGCCCTGGGACTTTTACGGATGTTGCTGCAATTTGAGCGGGTAACGCTATACTTTCGGTGCTTCACCACTGCGATTGAAACTGAATATGAGTATTCCTGTCGTTTTAGAAGTTGCTGTTGGCTTAATTTTTATTTACTTGATCTTGAGTTTATTAGCCTCCGAGATTCAAGAAATCATTGGCACCTTGCTCCAGTGGCGGGCTGAGCATCTCAAGCGGTCGGTGGAGCTATTGCTGGCGGGCCAAAACGACAGTCAACTTCAACAGGCGGAAGCATTAGCTAATCAGCTTTACAGCAATCCGCTGATTCGAGGACTGAATCAAGAAGGACGTGGCCCGATTGCCCATCTCTTTCGCCAGATTACGCAGGTAATTGGGGCCATTTATCGCGGGATTTTTCGCGTGCGGAATACGTTTGGCGATCAGAAAAGCGGCCCGTCCTACATTCCGTCTGAAACCTTTGCCAGTACGCTGCTCGGAACGCTGGGGTTTAATCATCTGGGGCGACTGGTGGCCAATGCGCGATTTCAGCAGTTTGTGAATGCCCATCTGCGCGATCCGATTCGGCACATCGTGGCCGATTTGCGAGCGAGTTTGGCAGACGAGTTTTTGCTGGAGGACGAACTGCGATCGCTAGAAGAGAATTTCGACCAGATTATTGCCGATTTGGAAAAAGGTCGGGTTAATCTCAGCGCTACGCTGGAGCGACTGCTGCGGCAAATCGAGCTGTTTATTGCCGATGCTGGTCAGCAACTGCCGGGACAGGAATACTTAACGGAAACCGTGATCAATCGGCTCCAGCGACTGAAGCGGGTGCTGGATGGAACAGACAGCGATCGCATCGCGTTGATCAAGCAGCTTGAGCCAAGCTTGACGGAGCTGATCACCGTGCTCGACCGCAAGAGCAGCTTTTATCGGGAATGCGTGCAGATTTTGCGCCAGGGGCAAGGTGCGCCAGAAACACTGCGGGATTTGCAGGCGGCGCTGGAACAGCTTGATCCGAATCAGCTCCCCGTGCGCTTGCGGGACAGCCTGCTGCGACTGGCGGAACGGGCCGAGATCAAGGCAGATGATTTGGAAAATCGCTTAGAACAGTTTCAGGCAGAAGTGGCTACTTGGTTTGATCGCTCAATGACCAGAGCCAGCGGTGTTTATCGCCGCAATGCGCGGGGTGTGGCTTTTTTGCTGGGCCTGGCGATCGCAGTTACCGTCAATGCCGATACGTTCTATATGGCCAGTCGGCTGGCTCGCGATCCGGCAGTGCGATCGCTGATTTCAGAAGCCAGCCTTGAACTGGTGCAGCAGGCCAATCCAGAAGCGGAACCTGATCCAGCCACGATTCGCCAGCGAGTGAACGAATTGACCAGTGATCTACCGATTCCGCTGGGGCGTAGCCCCGTTGTTTTAGATCAGCAGCGTCAGGATGAGGCACTATGGCCCTTCTGGTTGCCGCGTCGGTTTCTGGGCTGGTTAGTGACGGGCATTGCTCTGTCGATGGGGTCGTCTTTCTGGTTCGATTTGCTCAGTAAAGCCGTGCGGGTACGCAGTACAGGGGCCACACCTGCCCATAACGCCGAAGCATCAAAAAAATCAACAGATTGAGCTTGTTTTCCTGTCGCTGCTCGTTCCAAAGAAGTTGGTTTCAGAACTAACTCGCAGCCCCTTCATGCCAAGTTTTAAAGATAGTGAATTTCAACAAATTTCGCTCTCAAGATGGAGACGAACCATAGGGCACCTGTCTTATTCTAATCGGACTTAATGCCGTGTTGAGTTATCGCTACAACCATGCAGCCCCATACTGAATCTGGCTGTCAAGTATCAACATGATCTGGGTGGAAAGTTCGCTGTGCGTACTTCTGACCTAAGACTGAAGTTGATCTTTACGAGTGGATTTAGTCGTCATCAACTTACAAAGAAAAGGATTAAAAAAAGTTTTTAGCAGGGTCATCGATTATGCCGTTGGAAATTGCTCATTCAATCCGCCAACTTCGGCAACAACTTGGTTTATCCCAGGAAAAGTTCGCTGCTAAACTGGGCGTTTCATTCCGTACTGTCAACCGCTGGGAAAACGGTCACACCGTACCATCCGCTTTGGCATTAAAGCAGATTGAAACATTGCTGCATCAGATGAGCCACTCATCGAAAGCGACCGTACGCCAACAAGGTCAAGCTCTGCTTGCTCAATACTTTCAAAAGTAGTCTCAAGGCCGGGTCTTGGCGGTATTTAAGACGATCCGTTGTGGTTGTGTGGGCGTTTGTCCAGACAACCACAATGTATTACCCGCAGATTGCAAGATGGAGACCGTAATTTAGGACATGAAGGCAACAGATGCCCGAGACATCTTTGTTGGCGGCGGCAAGATGGGAGAATTAATGCGATCGCAGGACTGGTCGCAAACGTCCTTAGGGAAGGTTGAGCAGTGGTCTCAAAGCCTCAAAACTGCTGTTCGAATTATGCTGACCTCCCGCCAGCCCATGTTTGTTTGGTGGGGGCCAGAACTGATCAATCTCTACAACGACGCCTATCGTGACATTCTGGGCGGTAAACACCCGCAGGCTCTTGGACAACCTGCTGCCGTTGTATGGCATGAAATTTGGGATCAAATTGGCCCCCGTGCCGAATCAGCCCTGCTCAAAAATGAAGGCACCTACGACGAAGCGCTGCTGCTCGTGATGGAGCGCAACGGCTACCCGGAAGAGACCTACTACACTTTCTCCTACAGCCCAGTCCCTGACGATCAGGGACAGACAAGCGGTATTCTCTGCGCTAACACAGACGATACTCAGTACATTATTGATGAGCGCCAGTTGACGCTGCTGCGAGTTCTGGCGGCCAAAACCGCAGATGCTCGTACGTTTGACGATGCCTGTACTCTCAGCGCCACCTGTCTGGGCACTAACCCCTACGATTTCCCGTTTGCGATGATTTACCTGGTCGATCCTGACCAGCAGCGCGCTGTTTTAGCCGGAATTAGTGGTCTTGAGCGAGGCCATGCTCTAGCTCCCGCGACCATTTCGTTTGATGACGAATCGGTGTGGCCTATTGCTACAGTCTTTCAATTCCAGCAAATTCGGATCATCCCTAACTTGGAATCGCAGCTTCAGCAACTGCCACTGGGAGCTTGGCCGCGATCGCCCCATCAAGCCGTAGCGGTACCCATTGCCCCGGCTGGTCCCACTGGTAAAGCAGGCATCTTGGTGGCCGGTTTAAACCCGTTCCGACTGTTTGACGACAACTATCGCGGCTTTATTGAACTGACGACCAACCAGATTGCCGCCAGTATTGCCAATGCGCAAGCCTATGAAGAAGAACGGCAGCGGGCCGAAGCCCTCGCTGAACTTGACCGAGCTAAGACCACCTTTTTCAGCAATGTCAGCCATGAGTTCCGTACGCCTCTGACGCTGTTGTTGGGGCCGTTGGAAGATGCGATCGCGGATTTAGGAGTGTTGGAGAGTGACGGAGTGGGAGAGAACCCGTCCACTCATCTACTCAACTACCCGCCGGCCCTGCAACACCAACTCCACCTCGCCCACCGCAACGCCCTGCGCCTGTTGAAGCTAGTTAACACACTGCTGGATTTCTCGCGGATTGAAGCTGGACGGATCGAAGCTGTCTATCAGCCGACTAATCTGGCCGCCCTGACGACCGATTTGGCTGGTGTATTTCGCTCAGCAGTTGAACGGGCAGGCCTAAACCTGCAGGTTGATTGCCAACCTTCAGCCGAACCCGCCTACGTAGACCGGGAAATGTGGGAAAAGATTGTCCTCAATCTGCTCTCGAATGCGTTTAAGTTCACGTTTGAGGGAGAGATTCGGGTGAGCTTGCGCGTGGGAGAGTGGGAGCAGGGGAGTCAGGGAGTCAGGGAGCCAGGGGGCGTGTCCGATCACTCATCTCCCCATCCCCCCCTCTCTCCCTCTCCCCATTCCCGTTTCATCCTCACCGTCCAAGACACTGGCACCGGAATTCCCGTTGAAGAACTGCCGCATATTTTTGAGCGATTTCATCGGGTGAAGGGAGCCAGAGGCCGCAGTTATGAGGGATCGGGGATTGGTCTGGCTTTGGTGCAGGAGCTGGTTCGTCTGCATGGTGGCACGATTGAGGTGAGTAGTGTCATCGACCAGGGAACGAGGTTCACCGCTGCGATTCCGACCGGATCGGCTCATTTACCCTGCGATCGCATTAATGCCGATCGGACGCTGACCTCAACCGCGACAGGGGCTACGCCCTATGTGGAAGAAGCCTTGCGCTGGTTACCAGGAGCGGGTAAGGGGGTAGGAGAGCGGCAGAGTGGCAGAGTGGCAGAGAACTCACCGACTCACCAACCCACCCATCCATCTATCCATTCACCCATCGACCCATCCACCCATTCACCCACCGACCCATCCACCCATCGACCTAAAATCCTGCTGGCTGACGACAATACCGATATGCTTGACTACGTAAAGCGGTTGTTGAGCCCCCAGTATGACGTAGAGGCGGTCAGGGATGGTGGAGCAGCAGTAGCGGCAATTCGTCAAGAACGGCCCGATCTGGTGCTGAGTGACGTCATGATGCCGGAACTGGATGGTTTTGAGTTGCTGCGGCAGTTGCGTACCGATCCGCAGACCCAAGGCTTACCTGTGATCCTGCTGTCGGCACGGGCTGGTGAAGAGTCTCGAATTGAAGGCTTGGCAGCAGGAGCCGATGATTATCTTGTGAAGCCTTTCTCTGCCCGTGAGCTGCTGGCTCGGGTTGAGGCGGTACTGAAGCTAGTGCAGTTGCGGCAAGAGGCTGACGCTACTCTGCACCGCAGCGAAGAGCGATCGCAACTGGCTTTGCAAATTGCCCAGTTGGGAACCTGGCGCTATGACCCTGCAACGGCTCTAGTGGAGTTCGATGTGCGCATGCGTGGTATTTGGGGTGAGCCAGCGGATGCAGTACAGTTGCCGCTTACTCAGGCCATCGAGCGGATTCACCCAGCGGATCGGGACTGGGTGGCGAGTAGGATCAGCGCTGCTCTTGATCCAACCTCATCCGGCACCTATGAAATTGACTACCGGATTATCTGGGATGACGGTACTGAGCGCTGGATCGCCGCTAACGGACAGACTATCTTTACGGGAGGGGGCAACCAGCGGCAAGCGGTCGAGCTTTGGGGTACCGCGCTGGATATCACCGATCGTCGATCCACAGAGGCGGCCTTAAGAGAGAGCGAAGAATTGACGCAGCGGATTCTCGACAGTAGTAACGACTGCATCAAAGTGCTGACGCTGGAGGGCCAAATTCTCTACATGAACCGGGGTGGGCTGCTGACGATTAAAGCGAATGATCTCGCTGCAGTTCTCGACCGTAACTGGATTGATTTTTGGCAGGACGATGAACGAGAGCAGGCGATTGTTGCGATCGCAGATGCCAAAGCGGGTAACGTTGGTCGGATGCAGGGCTACTGCCCCACGCTGAACGGCGAACCGAAATGGTGGGATGTGGTCGTTACGCCCCTGCGCGATGCTACCGAGCAGGTGGTCAAACTGGTTGTGGTTTCCCGCGATATGACCGAGCAGAAGCAAGCAAACGCAGCTCTCCGGGAGAGCGAGGAGCGGTTCCGCTGTATGGCTGACAATGCCCCCGTTATGGTCTGGGTGTCTGACCCGACTGGCTATTGCACCTACCTCAGCCAAACCTGGTATGACTTTTCTGGTCAAACCGAGGAAACCGGGCTGGGATTCGGCTGGGTAGATGCGGTTCATCCAGAGGATCAAGACATCACTCGCACCATCTTTATGGCGGCCAATCAGCGGCAGGAAGCCTTCCAGTTTGAGTATCGGCTGCGGCGCAAGGATGGAGAATATCGCTGGGCGATTGATGCCGCTAGCCCCTGGTTTGGTGTGGATGGCCAATTTAGGGGCTACATTGGCTCGGTGATGGATATTAGCGATCGCAAACGGGCCGAAGAAACCCTGCGGCAGCGCGAAACTGAACTGCGCCTAGTGACCAACTCGGTGCCCGCTCTAATCTCATTTATTGATGCCGACCAGCGCTACCGTTTCACCAACCAGGGATACGAAGAATGGTTTGCTCAGCCAACAGTAGGGGACATCTACGGAAAGCATATTCGGGACGTGGTAGGTGAAGCGACCTATGCTGAAATTCGGCCCTATGTGGAACAGGTTTTGGCCGGAGAGCAAGTGACGTTTGAACGACAGGTTCTGTACAAGGACGGTGTCGTTCGCCACGTCAGCGCCACCTACGTGCCGCGCGTTGATAAACAGGGCATGGTTGAGGGATTTGTTGCCCTGGTCAATGACATTAGCGCGATCAAGCAAGCGGAAGCCGCTCTGCGCCAAAGCGAAGAACGCTATCGCTATCTGGCTGAATCGATTCCGCAACTGGTGTGGACAGCTGACGCAGGCGGCAGGCTCTTGGATGTCAACCAGCGCTGGACGGAGTTCACGGGCCTGTCGCTTGAACAAGCCCAAATTGGCGGCTGGCAAGCCGTGGTGCATCCGGAGGATATTCCGAATCTCAACCAGAAATGGACAATGGCGCAGCAAGCGGGCACCGATTATCAAGCTGAGGGCCGCATGCGCCAGATGGGTGGTGGCTATCGCTGGCACCTCCATCAGGCCGTTCCGCTCAAGAATAAACAGGGCCGAGTCATCAAATGGTTTGGTACGGCCACTGACATCGAAGAGCAAAAGCAACTGGAACAGCAGCGCAGCCAACTGTTAGAGCGAGAACAAGCGGCACGAGAAGCGGCTGAAGCGGCCAATCGCACCAAAGATGAATTTTTGGCCGTGGTTTCCCACGAGTTGCGATCGCCCTTGAACCCGATTCTGGGCTGGTCAACCTTACTCAAAAACGGCGTTTTGGATGAGGCCAAGACTCAAAAGGCGCTGGCCGTAATTGAGCGCAACGCCAAACTGCAAACCGAGCTAATCGACGATCTGCTCGACATTTCCCGCATGCTGCGGGGCAAGCTGGATATTACCGTCCGCCCAGTTAACCTAGCCGCCACCATTCAAGCCGCCACTGAAACTGTCCGCCTGGCGGCAGAAGCCAAATCGATTCAAATTAACCTGAATCTCAATCGGGATGTGGGGGCGGTGTCGGGTGATGCGACGCGCCTACAGCAAATTGTTTGGAATCTCCTTTCTAATGCCGTCAAGTTCACGCCGAATGGTGGTCAGGTAGATGTGAAGTTGGAACAGGTTAGTCGAGAAGAGCGTGGGAATGTCGGAGAGTGGCAGAGTGGCAGAGTGGCAGAGAACCCACCGACTCATCCGCCCGCCTACGCTCAACTTACCGTCAGCGATACGGGCACAGGCATTACACCCGACTTCCTGCCCTATATTTTTGATTACTTTCGTCAGGCTGATAGCGCCACGACGCGTCAGTTCGGCGGCCTTGGTTTAGGATTGGCGATTGTGCGCCATTTGGTGGAACTGCATGGTGGGACGATCCAGGCGAGTAGTCTTGGCAAGGACATGGGCGCAACCTTTGTCGTCACCCTGCCGACCCTGACGGCGCAACAAACAGCTAGACATGCAAGTCGCTCGCAGAAGCCATTGCTGGATTTACAGGATGTCCGCATTCTGGTCGTGGATGATGAGCCGGACACCCGCGATATTACCAGGTTTATCCTCAGACAAGCTGGAGCCCGTGTTGTCTCCGTTTCGTCTGCCAACGAGGCACTGACGGTTTTACAACAGACCCAACCCCAAGTATTGGTCAGCGATATTGGTATGCCCGATATTGATGGCTACATGCTGATGCGGCAGATCCGCACCTTAGCGCCTGAGCAGGGTGGCCAGATTCCGGCTATTGCCCTCACCGCCTATGCCTCAGAAATAGACTATGAGCGGGTGGTTGCAGCCGGTTTCCAGAAGCATGTGCCAAAGCCCGTAGACCCCAACACATTAGTTGAGGCAGTGGCGAGTTTAGTCAAACAGCAAGAATAAGAAATTGCTGGGGCTTAGTCCAAAGAGCGGTTGAGCCAGGCACGCAGCGCACGTTTGGCTCAACCGCTCTTTGGGTCTTGTACTGTTAGTCGCGATCGGCCAAAACGCTGTCCATTTGTTTGACGCGCTCTGGGGCTTCGTCCATCACAGTTTGCATATTTTCCAGGATTTCGCCGGGATGTTTTTCCAGGACTCGCGTGGAGAGGGAAATGCGGCCCTTTAGCTCATCCACATCGACCACAACAACGCTGATTTCCTGCCCGATCGTGAGCAGATTGGCGACAGATTCGACGCGCTTGCGGCTGATTTGGTTGACGTGCAGCAAACCCGTCGTACCGCCAAATTCCACAAATGCGCCGTAGGGCTTGATGTTGACCACCGTGCCTTCGACGAGCTGACCAATTTCCAAGGCTCGCATCGTTTCCGTCTTGGCGGCTTCTCGTTGAGACAACACAACCCGGTTGCGATCGCGATCGACTTCCAAAAAGCTGGCGGTAATTTTTGCCTTGATCAGCGATTCCATGTCGGACGAATCCACCAAGTGCGATCGCGGAATGAAGCCCCGCAGTCCTTTCACATCTACGGTGACGCCACCTTTGTTCGTACCCGTGACTTTGACGGTGATCGACTCGTCGTTGTCGGCCATGTCCTTGAGGGTTTTCCAAACGCGCTCGATTTCCATGCGCCGAATGGAGACGACCACCTGACCCTCATCGTTTTGGTCGCGAATCACCATAAATTCCTGCTTCTCGCCCAGGGGAAGCCGCTCTTTCATTTCGGCAGCGGTAATTTGTTCGACAGCCGCTTCTCGCAAGGGCAAAAACGCAGCGGATTTGCCCCCGATGTCAACGTACGCGCCTTCTGATTCGTGGCTATAGACTACACCACGCACGGTGCTTCCCTTCTGAAAATCAAAGCTCTGTTCTTCGAGCGCTTTGGCAAAATCTTCTGCTGAAAAAGTCAAACTGAGTTCCTCCGGAGGAGCCTTTAAAATTCAAAATTTTAGTTTTCGTTTTAATTGTAGTGAGATGGGGGGACAGACGGGGAGATTCCCTGAAGGAGTGTTAATACGCGGCCATCCTGATGGCTGGCGCTATAACATGGGAGATCCGGGTCAGGAGAACCGTCCTATGGCAAGTTATGCCGCCACTGTAGCCGCTCTTAAACGCAATATTAAGGCGCGCGAAGATGCGCTACCCGTTAGCAGTGAGCACAGTCGTTCGCGATTCTTTCTCCATAGCCGTCCCACTGCGAAAGTTTGCCTGCTGTTTCACGGCTGGACAGCGGCTCCCTACGAGTTCAAAACCATCGGCCAAGCGCTGTATCAGGCAGGCTATAACGTGCTGGTGCCGCTGATGCCGGGACATGGACGCGCCGGGAGCTGGTATGCAGACCAACCCCCACCGCTCACGCTCAAGTCCGAAACCTATCAGCGATTTGCGATCGCATGGCTGCGACAAGCGCAAATAATGGGCCAGCAGGTGATTGTGGGCGGAGTAGGCAGCGGCGGCACCTTGGCGGCATGGCTGGCGACGCACCAGCCGAAGGCGATTCACCGCACAATTTTATTCGCGCCCTATTTGGCGAATAGTCAGGCTGTACTTAATCTCTTTGTGCAGCAGCAGGACGACTATTGCACATGGATTGATGCCTCTATGTCCTCAGTCATGTCCGACAAGATACAAGCTGAAACGCCGTTCTATCCCGGATTTCCGCTGCCTACGCTTCAGGTGATTCAAGAACTGGGGCAGCGGGTGCTAGAGCGCAGTCAGCAGCAGGCCGCTGCCCCGATGCTGATTCTGGCTAGCGAAAGCGAGCGGGCTTTAGACCTGACCGATACGACCGATCTCTTTCAACAGGTCGTGAAGCGCCAGCCCAAAACTTGGTATCACCGTGTTGCGACAATGCTCGATCTGCCACGCCAATTGATGATCGGTGGCCTTGCCCCAGACGACATAATTCAGCTGATTCAACTGGTGCGGGCATTTGTGGAAAGTGATTTAACTTGGGCCGAGATTGAAGCGATTCAGGAGCAGATCCGCGATCGCAATCTCCAATCTCACCCAGAATCCGGAATCAGCGAAGAGGATAGTTCACTGGAGGCTATTCCTCAAAACCTAAACGACGAAATCTCAGAAATTATCGAATTCCTCAATCTCGCTGATCGAGTTTCCCCAGATTTGTTAGATGTCCTTCCTGAACTCCAGGTAAACAACCAGTCCATCCCTCAATTCTCAACTCCTTGAATATTTCTCTCTAAAAACTATGCTTTTTCAATATCTTGAGGACGGAAACCTGAAAAAAGTTCAAGAGTTTTTTCAAGAAAATCTCGACTTTGATGTTAATGCCTTCAATGAAGAATATGCGAGCTGGCCATTAGAATGGGCTATCGATTCTGGAGGTATAGGTAAAGGAAAATTAGAAATCATCAGTTTTCTGTTAGAGCAAGGTGCAGATCCAAATAGTTGTGGTGAATATCCACCCCTATGGCTAGCTGCATCCAGTAGGAGAATTGATTTAGTCAATCTTTTCCTTGCTCATGGTGCAAATCCAAGTATTAGTAGTACTGAGGACGACAGCACACCTTTAATGGTTGCTTCAGCGAATGGGGATTTAGCAATAGTAAAGGTGTTAGTTGAAGCAGGTGCAAGCTTACATGCTGAGGATTGGGATGGTAAAACGGCGCTGGAACATGCTCTAGAAGCAGAGCAAAAGGAGGTTTCGGACTATCTATCATCAATAATTGTCAAGAATAAGTAGGATTCACTATTTCTGTATGCTGTTCTCATGACCAACCAAACCCTCAATCTTACCCCCGAACTCTACGAATATCTCCTCTCGATTTCGCTGCGGGAACCAGAACTCCTGCGCCAACTGCGCGAAGAAACCGCCCAGCATCCGCGATCGCAGATGCAAATTGCGCCGGAGCAGGGGCAGTTTATGCGATTGCTGGTGGAGCTACTGGGTGTCAAACAGGCGTTAGAAATTGGCGTATTCACGGGCTACAGCGCCTTGAGTGTGGCCTTGGCGTTGCCGCCGGATGGCAAACTGGTCGCCTGTGACGTGAGCGAGGAATATACTGCGATCGCACAGCGCTACTGGCAGCAGGCAGGTGTGGCAGACAAAATTGATCTGCGAATTGCGCCCGCCCTAGATACGCTGGCGGATTTGCTGGCGGCGGGCAAGGCCAACACCTTCGATTTTGCCTTTATCGATGCTGACAAAATTAACTATGAAGCCTATTACGAGCGGGCACTAGAGTTAGTTCGACCCGGTGGACTGATCGCGGTGGATAACGTACTGTGGTCAGGCCGAGTAGCCGATCCGCAGACGGACGCACCCAGCACCCGCACGATTCAGGCATTCAACGCCAAGCTGCATCAGGATCAGCGGGTATCGCTCAGTTTAGTTCCCATTGGCGACGGCGTGACGCTAGCCCGAAAGCGGTAATGAATTGACACGGTTAATGTCGAGGCGGCTAGGCATCGTAGGGGTAGGTTTAGCGATCAACCTATGAGACTGAAAATCCACGTGATTATTAAAACCTGCCCCTACAGGTGGTGTATGGTTTTAACCTTTGGCCTGTTCCGCCCCCGGAATATAGGACAGTCGCAGCAGCACCTCAGCCGCAATCTCAGCGTCCATGCCGATATACGTCACCGTATCTAGCTCGGCCCGATCCGTATCCGTCGTTCTCAAAATCAGGTGCGTGCAGCTATTGGTCAGCATTAGGTTTAGGCCCAGATGCTCGCCGCTGCCGCGAAAGTCCGTCCGCAGGCCAACAATCGGCAGCCCTTTTGCATAGGCATAGCCCATCTCAAAACAGCTCCCCGAATCCGCATCAGTACCATCCAGTATCACCAGCACCAGGCAAGCTTGCTCTAACCCCACCATACAGCGGCGGTACAGCTCCTTGGGGTCAGTTGTGCCCATACATTCCTGCTGCGGGAGATAAATGCGGTAGCCGTGCGATCGCAACTCATCAGCCAGCGACTGGTTAAACGCCATTTCCGCCTGCGTAAACAGCGGGCCAGCCAAATAAATCCAGGGGGGAGTGGGTGTCATGAGGAGAAAAGTTTCTAGTGCTACGAATCTGGGCTAGTGACAACGTGCTCTACAACCCTTACCCCTCGGCTTTCCCTTCCGCAAACAGCTTCTGAACCAAAACCTGAATCCCCAGCAGCGTCAGTCCTAGCGCCGCAATGCCGAAGATGCCTGCGCCTAGGGCTACGATGCCTACCACTAGTGTCCGCACTGCTGCTGCAATATTAATGGCGGTGACGTTAGTCGAGTGAATGGGTTTGTTAGCATAGGTTTCTGCGATCGCACTCATCATGCGATACATCAACATGGCTAATGTACCCGACATCAGCGCCCCAGAGAAGCAGCGTAGCGGTGAGATATTATCTTCGGTTTTATCTCCATCTTTGGGCTTAGGATTTGCGGTATCTTTCGGCTCAACAGAAGACGATTTAGACTCTTGGGGTGTCATAGGATTTAAAGATACAGTCAAAGGTAAGTAAGCTAGCTGACATCCATCAACTCAGCCTTAAACTAAAGAAACGCTTGTTCGGTTTCCGGATCTTCAGTTTAATAGACCGTTTGGCTAGGCTTTAATTGTAAGTTGGCAGAGCCACCAACGTTCAACGGCGCAATAGACGTTTATCTTGCTGGCGTAGCCCAATTTTCAGTCCACGTTATTTAGTTTGTAGAAGTAACCTCAAAACATGCAGCCCACCGATTCCAGCAAGTTTACGGAGAAAGCCTGGGACGCGATTGTCAAAGCACAAGATGTCGCCCGACGTTTCAACCAGCAGCAGCTCGAAGTCGAACACGTCATGATTTCGCTGCTAGAGCAGGGTGAGTTAGCCGTTTCGGTGCTGGAAAAAGCGGCAGTTGATCCCGAAAAAGTGGTGCAGCAGCTAGAACTGTTTACCAGTCGTCAGCCCAAGGTGCGCGACAGTGACCAGTTGTATCTAGGGCGCGGTCTAGATCTGCTGCTTGATAAAGCTGAAGCAGCGCGGCAAAACCTGGAAGACAAGTTTATTTCGGTTGAGCATTTGCTGATTGCATTTGCCGAAGACGATCGCGTTGGCCGACGAATAATGCGATCGCTCAACACGGATGTATCCAAAATTCAGGCTGCGATTAAATCGGTACGCGGCAATCAAAAAGTTGTCGATCAGAATCCAGAAGCACAGTACGAAGCGCTGGATAAGTACGGTCGCGATCTGACAGAAGCGGCTCGTTCCGGCAAGATCGACCCCGTAATCGGACGGGATGAAGAGATTCGCCGCGTGATTCAAGTGCTGTCCCGCCGCACCAAGAATAATCCGGTGCTGATTGGAGAGCCAGGGGTGGGTAAAACTGCGATCGCAGAAGCGCTAGCCCAGCGAATTGTAAATGGCGATGTGCCGGACTCGCTGAAAAATCGGCAGTTGATCTCCTTAGATATGGGAGCGCTGATTGCGGGCGCTAAGTATCGCGGTGAGTTTGAAGACCGTCTGCGCTCGGTACTGCGAGAAGTGACCAGTTCCGGCGGCCAAATTGTCCTGTTTATCGACGAACTGCACACCGTCGTTGGTTCCGGCGCAGGCCAAGGCACGATGGATGCCGGGAATTTGCTGAAGCCGATGCTGGCGCGGGGTGAACTGCGCTGTATCGGTGCAACGACGCTAGATGAGTACCGCAAGCATATCGAGAAAGATGCCGCACTGGAGCGACGGTTCCAGCAGGTGCTGGTTGGTCAGCCCTCGGTGGAAGACGCAATTTCGATTCTGCGGGGTCTGAAAGAGCGCTACGAGGTGCATCATGGCGTGCAGATTGCCGATTCTGCGCTGGTTGCAGCGGCTACACTGTCGGATCGATATATTAGCGATCGCTTTTTGCCGGACAAAGCGATTGACCTGGTAGACGAAGCTGCTGCCAAGCTGAAGATGGAGATTACCTCCAAGCCCGTTGAGCTAGAGGATATCGATCGGCGGGTGATGCAGCTTGAGATGGAAAAGCTGTCGATTGAGGCCGAAGGTTCATCTCCTGCCGCAGGTGGGCTGTATCGCGATTCCCAAGAGCGCTTGGTGCGGATTACGTCTGAGATTGCCGCGCTGCGCAAAAAGCAGGAAAAACTCAACTCCCGCTGGCAGAACGAAAAGGAAATCCTCGGCGCAATTAACACCCTTAAGGAAGAAGAAGATCAGCTCCGGTTGCAAATTGAGCAGGCTGAGCGCAAGTATGACCTCAACACCGCCGCGCAGCTCAAGTATGGTCGATTGGAAACGGTGCAGCGGGAGCGGGAAGAGAAAGAAGCAAGTCTGCTGGAGATTCAGTCCCACGGGCTAGCGCTGCTGCGGGAGCAGGTGACGGAGGCCGACATTGCCGAAATTGTTGCTAAATGGACAGGCATTCCGGTCAACCGCCTGATGGAGTCCGAGCGGCAGAAGCTGCTGCACTTGGAAGACTATCTGCACCAGCGGGTAATTGGTCAAGAAGATGCCGTCGAGGCAGTATCCGCCGCCATTCGCCGCGCACGGGCTGGGATGAAAGATCTCGGTCGTCCAATCGGCTCGTTCCTGTTCATGGGGCCAACTGGGGTCGGTAAAACGGAGCTGGCCAGAGCTTTGGCTGAAGCGCTATTTGACACCGACGAAGCGCTGATTCGGTTGGATATGTCCGAGTACATGGAAAAGCATTCCGTTTCGCGGCTGATTGGTGCGCCTCCCGGCTATGTCGGCTATGAGGAAGGTGGGCAACTCTCGGAAGCAGTACGGCGACATGCCTACTCCGTCGTCCTGTTCGACGAGGTCGAAAAAGCGCACCCCGATGTGTTCAATATTTTGCTCCAGGTGCTAGATGACGGGCGGATCACCGATTCCCAGGGACGGACGGTGGATTTCCGCAACACGGTAATCGTCATGACCAGCAACATCGGTAGCGATCGCATTTTGAACTTACCTGCCGCCACCGCTGCTCAGCCCTACAGCGAAACCCGCAAGAAGCTGCAAGAGCTGCTCAAAACCAACTGTCGCGGATATCTGGATCGCGAGGAGCTTGACCCCACCATTCAAGCAGCCCTTGACGTGATCGATGCGGCGATCAATAACCAGGATGAAGGCCCGGATGAACCGGATGCAGCTAACGGCAAAGCCGCTGCTCATGAAGCCATGCAGGCTCAGGCGGAGCAAAAAGCCGATCAGGATCGGTTTGAGGCGATTCGCGCTCAGGTGATGGATGCTTTGCGATCGCACTTCCGGCCCGAATTCCTCAACCGGATTGACGATGTGATTCTGTTCCACCCGCTCAACCGGGGCGAACTGCGCCAAATCGTCAAAATTCAGCTCCAGCGCATCCACAATCTGCTGGCCGACCAGAAAATCACACTGGAATTGTCGATTGCGGCACAGAATCATCTGGCCGATGCTGGCTATGATCCGGTATACGGTGCCCGTCCGCTCAAGCGAGTCTTACAGCGGGAGTTAGAGAATCCAATTGCCACCAAGATTTTGGAAGGCTCATTTACCGAAGGCAGCACAATTACAGTTGACTTGGAAGATGGACGACTCCAGTTCCTAGAAGAGATTCAGCTTGTTGCAGAGTTGCAGTCGGCGGCGGATTGATGCCAGACTTAAATTGTTCCTGTCAAGTCGCATCATGGTTTCTTCAAGAATCGTTTAAGAAGCATTCGCTTGCCTGTGAATTTCTGACAACTCCAAATCCGCCTACGGGAATTAGCACCTAATATTGGGTAACCTAAGCTTGCTTTAAGCGAGTTTGCAACCGCCAAGTAGCGGATTCCTCTAGTTGAGGTTGCCGACATTTCTTGCAATTACAACTCTGGCAGGTGCCATTTGCTGCTGTGGTCTTAAAGCTGAGATGACCTTAATCCAGGCCGACCCCATTCCCATGTCTACCCCTCATGAACAGCATCACGAGGTTGATTTTACAGTTGCGATTCCAACCTATAACGGCGCACAGCGCCTACCCGCCGTGTTGGAAAAACTGCGATCGCAGCAGGGCATCGAACATCTGCATTGGGAACTGTTGGTCGTTGACAACAACAGCACTGACGATACTGCCGCCGTTGTTCAGAAGTACCAGCCTCAGCTCACGCCCAACTGCACCGTTCGCTACATCTGTGAAACCTGTCAGGGCGCGGCCTACGCCCGTAAAACCGCCGTCCAAAACGCCCACAGCGAACTGATCGGCTTTTTGGACGACGACAATCATCCCGACCCGCATTGGATTGCCGCTGCCTACACCTTTGCTCAGCAGCATCCCCAGGTGGGAGCCTATGGTAGCCACATCGACGGTAATTACGAAATTCCTCCGCCACCAGAATTTGGTCGGATTCAGCCGTTTCTGGCGATTACCAACTTAGGCACCGAACCCCGTCCCTATTGGCGGCATCAGCGATTGCTGCCGCCGTCGGCAGGACTCGTGGTGCGGAAACAGGCTTGGCTGGAATCGACTCCCAAGCGAGCCGTTTTGACTGGGCGCACCAAAACCAGCATGTTAACAGGCGAAGACCTGGAGGTTTTGGCCCATTTCCAGTGCCACAACTGGGAAGTTTGGCACAATCCAGCGATGAAAATTGTGCATCAGATTCCCCGCTGGCGACTGAATCGGCAGTATTTGATCCCCTTTATGCGCGGCACGGGACTGAGCCGACATGTAACGCGCATGCTCAGCATTCCCGTATGGCAGCGGCCCGTATTTGTCCTACTGTTTTGGCTGAGCGATTTACAAAAATTAATTTGGCATCTGCTGTGCTATCGGCGACGTTCATTCACTGACCTTGTGGCTGCTTGTGAGACTCAATTCTTAATCGCCTGCTTGATGAGTCCCTGGTACATTTGGGGCAAACTGGTGCTAAGACGACAGAATTAAGTGCTAGCTCAGTACCCAACCTAAGTGAATGACCCTAGATTTCACGATCGCCATTCCGACCTATAACGGTGGCGATCGCATTCCGGCCCTGTTAGAAAAATTGCGATCGCAAACCCAGGTGGATCAGCTTGCCTGGGAAATTTTGATCGTCGATAACAATAGTTCGGATAACACGCGCCAGATTGTCGAGCAGTACCAGGCAGACGCAACGTTTCCAGTGCCGATTCGCTATGCTTTTGAACCGCAACAGGGAGCCGCCTATGCGCGCCTTACGGCAATTGGTGCGGCGAATGGCGAGTGGATTGGCTTTCTGGACGACGATAACTGGCCGGAACCAAATTGGCTGAGCGTTGCTGCTCAGTTTCGCCATCATCGTCCTCGGCTCGGCGCATTTAGTGGTCGGATTCGTCTCGCGACGGATGCCTCAGTGCCGTCTGACTTTAATCGGATTGCCATTTACCTAGCGATTCGTGATCACGGTCATCAGCCTTGTGCCTTTGATCCAGATAACCTGCTGCTGCCGCCAGCGGCCTCGCTAGTAATTCGTAAACAAGCCTGGATTGAGAGCGTTCCTAAACTGCCGACGCTGAGCGGCAAGCGGCCTGGTTTCTTTGTTCAAGGGGATGACTATGAGCCGCTGCTCTATTTGCACAAAGCCGGCTGGGAAATTTGGTACACGCCCGATTTACAAACTCATCACCAGCTATCGGCCCAGCGATTTGAGCGCGATTACTTGATTCGTCTAGCCTATGCCTGCGGCTTAGCGACCTGCCAACTGCGACTGGTCACTGCCACTGCGGCTCAAGCACCCAAAATCATGCTGCGAACCGTGCTGGGTGGTTTGAAGCGATCGCTGCTGCTGCTGCTGACTCATCGCTACCAGACCTATCAAGATATTGCTCTGCGCACAGAACTGGCGTTTCACTGGGGAAGCGTGATCAGCCCGTGGATTTGCTGGCGGTTGCGGAAGCCCTGATGCCATGCGGATTGTTGCCTTTACGACGGAATTAGATGTCTCACGCGGTGGCAAGCAGCGGTCGATGCTCGATGTCTGTCGCAGCCTGTGCGATCGCAACCACACCATTGACCTGCTGTTCTTGAAAGATGGCGATCTGCGCCAGTCCTACGCTGCATTTTGTCGTCGGCTGATTCAGGTGCAGGCTCATGATATTAACAAGGGCAAGGGCTGGCAGTCGGTTCTACAGTTTGGCCAGAGCCTGCGCCAGACGATGAAAGCTCTCCAGCAGGGCAGAACAGATGCAGACCCTACTGTGCTGTATATCGACGATCACATGCTCAGTCTGTTTGCGTATGGTCTGGGGCGATGGGGAAACTGGCCCGTGGTATTTCACATTCGGCAGCCCGTCGTACAGCCAATGCCCTACCAGTATGGCTGGCCGATGCGCCGCTTCCAGCAATACATCACCGTATCCCAGCAGATGAAGCAGGACTGGAGCCAGGCTGGTTTAGACTGCGATCGCATCCAAGTCATCCACAATGGCATTGATGTGAAGCGGTTTACTCCTGGTGATCCGGCTCAAATCCAACAGCAAGCTGAGCTATCTCCCCAGACGCGCATCATTACCTACCTGGGTCGCCTCGATCCGGGCAAAGGGCTGGAGACGCTCATCGAAGCTGTGGCCAAAGTCGTTCAAGCGCAACCGGATCGCGTTCTCAAGCTTTGGATTATTGGTCGGCCCGTTCTGCACCCCTCGCCCGCAGCCGCAGCCGCATATGTTGAATCGCTGCAAGTACTAGCCGATCGTTTAGGACTCGCGTCAGTTGTAAAATTTCGTCCGTTTGAGTCTCAGCCATTGACGATTTATCAGCAGAGCGACCTAACGGTTTTACCTAGCACCTACGCCGAACCCTTTGGTCGGACATTAATCGAGTCAATGGCCTGCGGCACCCCAGCCCTAGGTAGCCATGTCGGCGGCATTCCTGAAATTCTGACTGGCGAATTTGCAGCCGGACTGTTTCCTCCCGGCGATGCGGCAGCACTAGCACAGCGAATCATCAACTGGCTGGACTGGCGAGATCACGACCCAACCCTGTGCGATCGCACTCGTCAACACGTTGCCCACCACTTCAGCCTCAATCAAACAGTCAGTCAAATCGAAGCACTCCTCCTTAAGCAACTTTATCGCAGAGAAATAATATTGCCCTGATAGGAGTACTATCGTCCTGTTAGAGCCTCTCACTGCCTGAAGATTAATCCCAGTCCCTAATCCTCCATTCTTAATTTTCCATTCTTAATTCTCAGCACCCAGCATCCAATACCTAGCACCCAACACCCAACACCCCACCCATCGAATTAACCCAGAAACCCACCATGGCGGCTCCTAAGTTCTCAATCATCATGCCCACCTACAATCGGCGACGCTGCTTGCCGACTGCGATCGCAAGTGTCCTTAAGCAAACCGTGCAGGACTACGAGCTGCTGATTGCCGATGATTGCTCAACCGATGGCACGGTGGAATGGCTACATGACACCTATCCTGCCGCGCAATATCCCCAACTTCAGGTGATTGCCTTATCGCACAATCGGGGGGCTGCTGGGGCGCGTAATGTTGCGATCGCGCAGGCGCAAGGAGACTGGGTTGCGTTTTTGGATTCTGACGATCAGTGGTTGCCCGGTTTTCTGGAAGCCCATGCAAACGCACTGGCTGCTCATCCCGATGCCGCGCTGAGTGCCTGTGATGTTATGAATCAAATTGGTGCAAATCAAAGTGGTGAAGCTGGAGTGGAACAGGTGGTCGTATCGTCAAAAGTGTGGCCGATGTATACCGATGCGACGCAGCATATGCTGATGAGTCCGCTGATTTGGACAATGTCGTTGGTTGTCGCACGGCGTCGCTGTCTGCTCCAAACCGGGCTGTTGAACGAAGCGCTCAAAATTTGCCACGATCGCGAGCTGTATTTGCGCCTGCTGGCCTATGGCGACTACGTGCATGTCCCAGAAGCGCTCGTGATCCGAGTCCAAGAAGCGGATGGGCTGACCCAAAACATTCGGCTCTATGCCAAAGAAGTTATTCAATCGGTTGACAGTTTTCTCGACACGCCAGAAGGAAAACCCTATCGGCATCTGCGCCACACCGCCAAAAGCCGCTGGTCAATGAATATTGCCCGTAAACTACGGGAAGCAAATTGCCAGCCGCTGTTTGCTTATTATTTACTGGTGCAGGCATTCTTCTTTTCCCCAGCGTTAGTGTGGAAAGCAGTTCGACGGCGACTGTAACGTATGAGAGTTAGCGCTCGTGTTGGCTCTCACATAGATTCATATCGATACTAGAAGGTGGGCCATGCTCACCCACGAAAGGCACTTATGGCAAACGGATCTGAGTCATCAATTCAAAAACGGCTGTTTCTTGTCGGCTGTCCCCGCTCGGGTACGACACTGCTCCAGAGCCTGCTGGCCAGCCATTCTCAAGTGCAGTCGTTTCCAGAATCGCAATTTTTTCTCTATTTGTTCAGTGCCGACAAGGCGCAGCAGTTTACTGATTGGCCGTTTGAAACAGCGTTGACTCGTCCCCTGTTTAAGCTGGCAGCACGAAAGTTAATCTTTGGCATGGCGTTAGCCCGATTGAGATCGCACCTGCGCCAGTTTCTCCAGGACATCAACCAGCCTGATCTAGAGCAGGAGTTGCCCAAAGCTGCGATCGCAACTAAACGGCAGTATACGCAGGCCTTTTTTCATGTCCTCGATCAAGTTGCCCAGCGGCAGCAGCAGCCAATTTGGCTAGAGAAAACACCTCAGCATTTGTACTATCTTGACTACATCGTGCAGCAGGTGCCGGATGCACAGTTTATTCACCTTGTGCGCAACGGTACCGATGTAGTGGCATCGCTGTATGACGTGCGCCAGCGCTATCCTGATCAGTGGCCGGACGAACCTGCCGATGTTAAGCTCTGTACGGCTCGCTGGCTACGCGATCTCCGCATTAGTCTGCGGTATCAGGGGCGACCTAATCACCACTTTGTTCGCTATGAAGACTTAGTTGCGAACCCCGCCCAAGCTCTAGAAACCCTCTGTCAGCGTATCGGTATAGTCTATGAATCGACCATGCTAGATGGTTATCGTGAAACGGCTCAGCAGGTTAGGCTTAGCTCTGAACGTTGGAAAACTAGTGTACATCAGCCGATTCAAAACCAGAATTCCACCAAGTTTACCCAGCTATTTAACGCCGATCAGCGAGCTTACATTGAAAATCAAGTCGCCAAAATCGATTTCACGCCGTTTATATCCCAGTAATCTCATCCCAAATCCGACTAGAAGAACCCGAGTCATCTTTTTCAAAATGCTTCGACCTCTCAAAATACATTTGACAAAGCATTAGTCCAAAGCCCAATGAATGGCAAGTGCGAAATGGGGATCGTCTGCTATTCTAGGAGCGCAGTGGTGCAATATGGGTATAAAGATGAACGTTGAGTTTTAAGTTATGTCATGGTGCTCAGGTGCGATCGCATCGCTTAAATCAACCATTGGCATAACTGCAATGCTTTAGAATACACGGTTTAGCCCCTTAACCATTCAGCCTCTGTGACATCCCCGCACTCCGTCAATCCGTCTTCCTATCCATCTCGACGCCGAGTTCGTCGCCGCCAGCAGCGCCAGCTAGAGCGTCGTCGGTTTTTGACGGGCAGTCTCATTTTGGTGGTAGGTGGTCTGTTGGCATTTCTCTACACATCCCCTCCTTCACCCGAAGCTCTCAAATCCAAAGCCGTCCAGCGCTTCTTTACAGCTAATCCGGTTTCGCGTCCTTTACCGCTCGCCATGCAGGGGGGAGATCCTTACATCCGGGCGTTGATGCGGACGATTTCGGCCAGCGAATCGAACAGCGATCAGCCCTATGCCATGCTGTACGGGGGCGATCTGATTCAAAACTTTAATCACCATCCCGATCGCTGCTTAACGATTGCAGTGGGGCCAAACATCGGCAACTGCACCACAGCGGCAGGACGCTATCAGTTTTTAACCACCACTTGGAAAGAAAAGGCTGAGCTGTATCATCCCCAACCCCCCGCCTGGTATACCCCTTGGAGCACCTACAGTTTCGAACCGGAATACCAAGACCAGGTCGTCTATGCGTGGCTCAGCGACCCCTACGCCTGGGGCGGCTATGACATTTCGGCCCTGCTGCAACAGGGAGAGATTTATCAGGTGCTGGAACTGCTCTCCGGCACTTGGACGAGCTTGGGCTATGGCATCGAAAGCAATTCGATGACGAGTGCGCTGCCGGATATTTATTGGGATGTTTTGCAAGAAGAACTCGCGCTAGCGGGCTATACACCGTAAACCGCAGGTTGGGGTGCCATTGTTGAAAGCCAAACGACAAAGGCCGTACCGGGATACTCTGGTGTTGTCGAGGCTGCAAGTTGACGGAAGCGCTGGGATTGAATTGGGCAAGCCGATAAGGGACTATAAACCTGGATCACGCCCTGCATTTGCTCAATCAGCTCATGCGCGATCGCAAGTCCTAACCCTGTGCCGGGGATATCCGTTTGGGTTTGAACCCCTCGATAATGCCGTTCAAACACATGCTCTAGATCCGAAACGGGAATTCCTGGCCCCGTATCGGCAATGAGGATGGCCTGCTGCTGTTGCTGGAGCTGATCGGCAATGTGCGTTGCGTCGTCATCAGCTGGCTTTGTCATGGATGAAATGGCTGACAGCGGCGGAATTTGGATCAAGATGGCCGCATCTGGTGTCGCATACTTCAGTGCATTGTCGAGAATGTTGCCTAGAATTTCCCGCAGTGCTTTGGCATCCGCCCAGACAACGGGATCGGTATTGGGCAATTCTGTCCAGAAGTCTAGATTGCGTTCTTGTGCGATCGCAGATCCAGTCACCAGCAGCGGATCGATGACATCCATCAACGAGCACAGGCTGGGATGTAGGCGAGAGGGACTGGGCGGCAATAAATGAAGCGAAGCCAATGGTGGCTGATCTGGTGCAGCGGCTCGCTCTGGAGAAGCAGTGTTGGATGCCGCCGAGACCCATGCCGCTGAGTCCGCAGCGGGCAGGGCAGAGGTTTGGTTCCGCCGAGGTAGATTTTGTTTCAGCCAGTCTTCATGCTCTTGATCGACGACCTGGCGAAATTCTTCAAACAAATCCCTGAGGTGATCGCTTTCCCGCACGATCCCTTCAGCGACGGAATGATTGGCATCATCCGCTTGCATCCGCCTGAGCAAGAGCTTGCCAAACGTCCGAATAGCTGTCAGCGGATTGCGGAACTGATGTAGAAAATCGTGGGCAACTTCATGTTGTTGCACCTCGCGCTGGTATTGAACCTGGCTGTAGTCCTGCATCCAGTGTTCCTGCCGATCCATAATGCAGGCAATAGCCAGCGTATCGGCAATGTGATTGAGCTGTTTCTTTTCGGATGCGCTCCAGGTTTGCTCCGGGCGAGCAGCGACCAAAATACCCATCACTAACTCATCATGAATCAGCGGAATGACCACCTGATTAATCAGCGGCAGCGGACAGCTATCGGCTTCGACCCTAGCTTCAACGGTGGATTCAAAGTCAGCATCTGAGGTCGCAAATGAGTCGGCAAATGGATTAACCGTTCTTGGCCCCTCAGCAGTTTCAGACTGAGCTGAGTAGGATGACCGGCGCTGATCGCGAGTTTCCGCCTCAGGCGCAAGTTCTGTGATGCGCTCTGTCGTGCGATCGCGTCTGGGAAACTCCTCTACCTGCTTTGCTGTTGCCGATTCTGCTAGATAGCCATAGCTGGGTAGTGGCTGATTCGCCGCATCCGGTAGCTGGGGAGTAAATAACGATTCATTGTGCGATCGCAATGTTTGCAGTGCGTCCGCTGGATAGCTAGCCACGGGCGTCAGTTCCATGTCCTGACCCGTGGCGGTTTCTTCTGCCAAATAAACAGCGCTAGCCGCCGCTCCCAGGCCATCGACTAGGAGATTCAACTGAGCTTGGCATAAGGCAACAAAATTGGCGCTAGCTGGCATGTATAGATGAGGACAGAGCAGTCAATAAGATGGACAGTTTGGGTAATTTCAAGTGTATCTTCCAAGCCCAATCCCTGCACCCGAAAAAACTGATCCCACGCTCATATAACGCCAAATGCGGCGAATCCTGCCATTAATACCAGTGAGACGGTGCCCGACCATAGGTAACGGTCAGGTTACGCATGCGATCGCGCAGTTCTTCAGTCAAATCTTCAGCTCGATAGCGCCAAGACCAGTTGCCTTCTGCGCGGCCAGGGGTATTCATGCGGGCTTCTGAACCCAATCCCAGTAAATCCTGGAGCGGCACAATGGCATAATCGGCAATTGAACTAAAAGCCAGTCGAATCAAATCCCATTGAATTCCTTCTGGACTGATTGCGCCCAAATAGGCCAGAGCACCGCCTTTTTCATGCTCAGACAGTTTTTCCCACCAACCTACAGTTGTGTCGTTATCGTGGGTGCCGGTGTAGACCATACAGTTGCGGACGTAGTTGAACGGGAGGTATGGATTTCCTGGGCCAGAGCCAAAGGCAAAATGGAGAATTTTCATGCCTGGGAAGTCAAACATATCCCGCAGTTCTTCTACCTCTGGCGTAATCAATCCCAAATCCTCTGCCAGAATGGGTAGGCTGTGCAACTCGGCTCGCACCGCCTTGAAGAACTCTTTTCCAGGGGATTTGACCCATTCACCGTTGATAGCCGTGTCTTCACCGCCCGGAACAGCCCAATAGGCTTCAAAGCCTCGGAAATGATCAATCCGAATTAGGTCAACATAGTCGAGCATCGCATGGAGCCGCTGGAGCCACCAGCGAAAATCTCGCTCTCGTAATGCATCCCAGTCGTAGACCGGATTACCCCACAGTTGGCCCGTTTCACTGAAGTAATCGGGTGGAACACCGGCAATCTTGGACGGCTGTAGCGTTTCTGGGTCAAGCAAGAAGTTGTGCGGAAATGCCCAAACATCAACGCTGTCATGAGCCACATAGAACGGCATATCGCCAATGATGGCAATACCACGCTCATTAGCATAGGTTTTGAGGTTAACCCATTGGCGGAAGAATTCAAACTGGAGAAACTTATGGTACAGGATTTCACCGGATAGCTTTTTCTGCCATTGCTGCATGACCTCCGGATCGCGGCGGGCTAAACCCTCTCCCCATTCATACCAACTGCTGCCATTGTGCGCTTGCTTGAGCGCCATGTAAAACGCATATTCATTCAGCCAGAAGTCGTGGTCTTCACAAAATTTGGCGAAGGCTTGGTGCGCTTCTGGATTGGGTTGATGCTTGAATCGCTCAGCCGCTTTCTCAAGCAGAGTCATTTTGTAGCGAATCGCTTTATCGTAATCTACATGGTCAGTCGGAAACCCTGGCACATCGGTCAAATCATCATGATTTAACAAGCCATGTCCAATCAGCACATCTGGGCTAATCAAGACTGGATTTCCCGCCATTGAGGAGTATGACAAATAAGGCGAGTTCCCGTATCCGGTCGGACCCAGTGGCAGAACTTGCCAAAGCTGCTGTCCAGTTTCCGCTAAGAAATCAACGAAGCGATAGGCGGCTTCCCCTAGGTCACCAATGCCAAATCGGCTGGGAAAGGAGGTGGGGTGTAGTAGAACTCCGCAAGAACGAGAAAGATCCATAAAAAGACAAACTAGTGAACAGCAATCAGTTGGGTAAAGCCTTAAGTTGCCTAGACTCTATCACGATCAGTCTAGAAGTAAAGTTGCGATGGGATCATCTTTGGCAGAAGGTTCTCAACAACTTGTTCGATAAGCTTAATGAGACGCCAACTTTAGTGTTTTTTCCAAATTCATCGCGTTTATGACTCATCGAAATCCCAGTCCAACCGTTGATATCATCATCGAACTTGTGGATCGGCCTCATCGTCCGATTGTCTTAATTGAGCGCAAAAATCCACCCTATGGATGGGCAATTCCGGGTGGTTTTGTAGACTATGGGGAATCGATGGAAACCGCAGCGAGCCGCGAAGCTCAAGAAGAGACAGGACTAGATGTCAACTTGGTTGAGCAGTTTCACGTTTATTCTGATCCCGACCGTGATCCGCGTCAGCACACGATCAGTCTAGTCTTCATCGCCACGGCCACGGGTACTCCTCAAGCCGCAGATGACGCTAAGCACCTGGAGGTATTTGATATGTGGCAAATTCCTCAGAATCTTTGTTTTGATCACGACCAAGTGTTGCGGGATTATTTGACCTATCGGAGTTATGGGTTGCGTCCGCGCCTGTAAACTGAGCGGTTCTAGACGCTCGGCTCTTGTCAACGTAAGATTTACACTAGACTTTATTGGAAATAAAGTTTTTGGGGTTGAAAATTGTTTTGTAGCGCGGCTCCGCCGCGCTACAAAACAATTTTCAATAAAGTCTACTGGTTACGTGATTTAGCGATGCACGAGTAATTTGGGTGAGGACTAGATTAATGTCACGTCATGTCATTCGAACCGATCAGGCTCCGGTTCCGGTGGGACCATACAATCAAGCGATCGCAGCTTCCGGTCAGATGCTGTTTGTGGCAGGGCAGATTCCCTTAGATCCAGTGACGAACACAATTGTGGGCGAAGGGGATATTCAGCAGCAAACGCAACAAGCGATCGCAAATTTGACTGCCATCCTAAAAGCAGCCGGAGCGAGTCTAAACGACGTGGTGAAAACCAGCGTGTTCTTGAAGGACATGAACGATTTTGCGGCGATGAATGCCGTCTATGCCGAGCATTTTGGTGATGAGCAAGCTCCCGCCCGCGCTTGTGTTGAGGTGGCGCGTTTGCCCAAAGATGTTCTGGTCGAAATTGAATGCATTGCCGTAATTTCTAATTAACATTTCTGTTGCCAATCCAGATTCCGTAGGGGCGAATAGCCATTCGTCCCTACAGTGGTGTGTACAAAACCCTAGATTTGGTGACATTTGGGCGTGATTTTGGCCCCATCACCCGAATAGGTACTTGACGGCAGGATTTTCCCCTGTTAGCGTTGACAAATAGAAATCCATTCACAACACGCGACCGGAACTCCCGGCAGCTTCAAGCCATGCTATACAGCTCTAGCTTTTATTTTTGGTTTATCAAGGTTCACTGGAAGTGAATCCACGTTGTGATGGAAACTTTCAGTGAACCGCAGACAAGGCTCTGCGGTTTTTTTATTGTCCATTTCACTCGTTATTTAATCGTCATTCCATTGTCAATCCTCACCCTCAACCTACCCGTTATGATTGCCAGCGCTCGATGGTTTTATAGCTTTTACTTTTTTACCGGCCAATCCTCCGGGTAAGTTGATGGTGCGACAATTCTCGACCTCTGCCCGGTGCCCCCCAAGGTAGCGGGCTTTTTAATTGCTTAAGCGTTCAAGTACTGCTCAAAAATCACCCAAGTATCAGGAAACTAGGAGAAACATCATGGTTCACGCCGAACTCGCCTCTAAAGCCCACGCCGATCACGAAACAGTCGTCACGCTGCCCGGTGCCACGATTGGCGGTCAGGATTTGTTCATTGTCGGTGGCCCCTGTACCGTTGAAAATCTGGAGCAAATGGAAGCGGTCGCCCATCATCTAACCGGATCGGTGCAGGCACTGCGGGGTGGTGCGTTCAAACCGCGCACGTCGCCCTACGCTTTCCAGGGACTGGGGCAAACGGGACTCGACATTTTGGCTCAGGTCAGCCAAACCTACAGTCTACCCGTGATCACAGAAGTAATGGCGATTTCTCAAATTGATGCGATCGCAGATAGGGCGGACATGCTGCAAATCGGTAGCCGCAATATGCAGAATTTCGATTTGCTAAAAGCGGTCGGTCAAGCAAACAAGCCCGTTTTGCTGAAGCGGGGACTGGCTGCCACGATTGAAGAATTCGTGATGGCGGCAGAATATATCCTCAGCCACGGCAACAGCCAGGTTGTGCTGTGTGAGCGGGGCATTCGCAGCTTCGACTCATTCACTCGTAACGTGCTGGATTTAGGCGCAGTGGTGGCGCTGAAGCAGTTAACACACTTGCCCGTACTGGTTGATCCCAGCCATGCGGCAGGCAAGCGGGAGTTAGTAGCGGGTTTGTCACGAGCTGCGATCGCAGCTGGAGCAGATGGTTTACTAATTGAATGTCATCCGGAACCCGAGAAGTCCGTTTCCGATGCGCGGCAGGCGCTATCGCTAGACGAGATGGTGGAGTTGGTGCAGAGTTTGGTCCCCGTGGCTCAGGCAGTGGGACGACGGGTGCCGATTCATGCGGTGCCGCAGCGGCAGTTATCGAAGGTGAGTTAGAATGCCAATTTTGCAGCTCCAGAATATTCAGCAGCGGTTTGGTGATTTTCAAGCGCTATCGGATATTAATTTAACGATCCAGCCGGGAGAGCGAGTTGCGTTGGTTGGTTCTAGTGGGGCGGGAAAAAGTACGTTGCTGAGCTTGATGAACGGTTCGCTGTATCCTACTGCGGGCGAAGTGTGGGCGTTTGGTCAGGCGTTTTCGGTGGCGACTGGACAGCAGCGGCGACGGCTGCAGCGGCAGATTGGCACGATTTATCAACAGCATCATCTGGTGCCGAATCTGCGGGTGATCCACAACGTCAACGCTGGAAATTTGGGCCGCTGGTCGATTGGGCAGGCGGCCTGGTCGCTGATTCGACCGTTAAATGTGAAAACTGCCAGTCACGCACTGGCCCAGGTGGGCATTCCGGAAAAGCTCTATGCTCGTACGGATCAGCTTTCCGGTGGTCAGCAGCAGCGGGTGGCGCTGGCGCGAGTACTCGTCCAAGATCCGGCAATTATTTTGGCCGATGAGCCGATCGCCAGTCTTGACCCAGAGCGATCGCGGGATCTGATGGATTTGCTGCGTCATCTGTGCGAAACCACAAATAAAACGCTGGTTATCAGCCTGCACGACATTGAATTTGCCTTTAGCCACTGCCAGCGGATGGTTGGTCTTCGGCAAGGCGAAATTGTCTTTGATGCGCCATCTCAGTCGGTGTCCTCGGAGATGATTCAGGCGCTATATCAGTTGGTGTAAAACATCAGTTGGTGTAAAACTCGAACGAGGTATGTAGTGGTGTAACCTTCTCCCGTCAGGGAATCCACGAGTCTTGGATCTCAACTTGTTCATCACCAAAGGTGACGGTGACATCATGAGTAAGCTCATAGCCTTCAGGCGTTTTAGACACAACGCTATAGGTAAACTGCTGGGTAAAGGGCTCGAGATCAACAAACTTAAACGCCAACGTATCCAAATTCATCCGGTCTTGGTACAGCGCGATCGCACGTTCAGCCCAGGCCGTTGAATAGGTCGCTTGAGGCGTAGACAAGGCGGCTGCAAGTTGTTCCGCATTCTGGTTCTGGAGCGCTCCGACAAAGCTGGACATCCGCGCTTTTGCCATCCCTGAATAATCCAGAAACTCATCCGATACCTGAATCTGATCGGCTTGCTGAATAACGGTAATCTCTTTGGTCAGGCCAGCTTCACTGATTAGTTCATAACGCGATGTGCTATCCGCTCCAGTTGCGGCAGCGGCATCAGCGGCATCAATGGGTTGAAACCCAACTAGGCGACTGTTGAGAAAGTAGGTTTGGTAATCTGCGATCGCAGCTTCCGCTGCTTGAATCGGATCATCGCTACTTTTTGCCATATATTTAGCCAAAGTAGCTGCATCGCCGTGGTTGATGGCATCCATCACCACATTTACCACCCCGTTCGGCGTGTTATCGAATACTTGGGCTGAAACTTCTGGAAAAGACGAATCGGCTGATTCTTCCTCTTCTGGCTTTTCATTGTTGGCAAACGTCAACTCAGCAATTGACGTAACCAGCTCATTTCCCGAGATGTCCTGACAACCTGATAGAGCCGTGCTGACAGTTCCTACAACAGTCAAAGCAAGCAGCCACTTTAGGTAATACATGTTTAGTGTCCGTCCTGTTACTGAGATCTGAAATCCAGTCCAGTTCAAGACTTTAGGTAAACGCACAACTCTGCTGTTTGCCTCTTTGGCCCGCTATTGCAGCAATTGGCTTGAACTGACTATCTGCGATCGATGCACCTGCGGATACTCTTAAACAAACGGAAAACAGGTTTGTTGAGCTTATTGGGAGTCCGTTGTGAGAATAAAGCCCCAAATAAGGAACTCGACGTTTTCAATCATAATGACTTAATCGTAGGAAGATATAGTTCCTACGATATGCCTCTTGAGATATATACTCTCTATTCTTTTTTGCTTGGCGGGATGATTTTGTTAGATGATGTTGACAAACTCTGCGTTTGGTCTACCAAGTTGGATTTACCAGGTTGGATCAACAAATAGGTCGATCGTAATTCGCGATCGACCCTCTGGCACTGCTGTAATGCAGGAGCAAACATCTTCGCCATTCATCTCAACTTCGCAAGCGTGACAGGAACCCATCAAGCAGCCAGTCGGGATTGAGATGCCAGCCCGTTCTGCAACCTGGAGCAGGGGTTCACCTGCCTCCGCTTCAACAGTGACATCATCCGGTAAAAAATGAACTTGAATCGCCATTCAACCTGAGCTTGCTGTTTACGTTGACCCTATACCTACTTACGCGCGCACAAATCCCTTACCGCGATTAGCGCTGGATACTTTGCAGACACAGTCCTCTAACTGCCGCTTTAGCTGGTCATGATCGAGGTTTTGACCGATGAGGACAAGTTGATTGCTAGGAGTGCGATCGCCCCATTCATCATCATCCAAGGAGAAGCGCTTGCCGCTGAGGTGGAAGATATGACGCTTAGGACTTTCATCAAACCAGAGAATCCCCTTGGCCCGGAATACCGTGGACGGCAACTGGTTATCCAGAAAATGCTGGAACTTCCGAATCGCTAGCGGCTTATCGGTCTGGAAAGACACCGATGTGAATCCGTCCTGCTCTAGGTGATTCGAGTGGTGATGGTGATGTTCGTGATCATGATCGTGGCCGCAATCATGGTGATCATGGTCGTGATGATCATGCGCGTGGGCATCGTCAGCATGAGCTGAATGATCGTGATCGTGGCCGTGCTCGTGATCATGATGCTCGTGATCATGCGCGTCGGCTGAGTCCGCGCCGAAGTATTTGTCTGACTCGAACAGGCCAACGCTGAGAATCAGCGGTAGGGGCACTTGTGACTGAGAGGTGCGAATGATCCGGGCATCGGGCTTCATGTCGCGGAGTCGAGTTTCCAGCAGATCGGCATCGGCTTCGTCTACCAGATCAACTTTATTCAGCAGCAGGATATCGCCGTAAGCGATTTGGTTTTGGGCGGCCTGACTATTGAATAAGTCAATGCTGAAGTTTTCGGCATCAACGACAGTGACGATGGAATCGAGTCGAGTCAGATCGCGCAGCTCTGTACCTAAGAATGTGAGCGCAATCGGCAGCGGATCGGCAATCCCCGTCGTTTCAACTACTAGATAATCAATTTGATCTTGCCGCTCTAAGATTTTGTATACCGCTTCCATCAGGTCGTTATTGATGGTGCAGCAAATGCAGCCGTTGCTCAGTTCCACCATGTCATCGTTGGTTTTAATGAGCAGGTCATTATCAATGCCGATTTCACCAAACTCGTTGACCAGAACGGCGGTTTTCAAGCCTTCTTGATTGGTCAGAATATGATTCAGCAGGGTTGTTTTGCCGCTGCCGAGAAATCCAGTGATGATAGTAACGGGTAAACCCCGCTTAGATTCATCCATGTTAGGCGTGGACTGAGAAGTAACGGCTGATGTCATAGGGCAATGGTCAAAAACGTCTGCAATTGAGCCGCTAGCAGAGCGGACTAGTGATTTCTATTCTAGCGATTCTGGATCTAGTCTCTTGATTAATTCCGAAGAAATTTGCGATCTTGTAGGGCGGGATGCAAGGTGCTAAGGATTGTGGATTAAATAGCCTGTAAACCTTTCGATCTGTAGGGACACGGCATTGCCGTGTCCCTACCCCAAAGATTTCCACCTTATTAAATTCACACTCCTAAGTACTGGGTGCTGGATACGAGGTACTGGGTGCTGGGGCTGATGGAAATGGAATTGGTCTTACGTCTCACGCTGCACGCCTCACGCTTCGTCTCACTTTTGGGTGCTGCATGTGTAACCGATTAGGGTGGGGCAATTGGGTATGAGGTGACGAGGACTTCGCGGATTTTGCCGCGGCGGCGGGCGTTGGAGTTGATCATGCGGGCGGCCCAGATGGTGTGGATTTCGAAGCCCTGATATAAATCGCGAATAAAGTCGCAGTCAGAGTTGGAGAGCATGACCTGGACGCCGCGCTGGGCGAGTTCGGCGAAGACATCGCGCAGGCGAATTTGTTCTTCAACGTGGAATGAGTAGCGACTGTAGGAGGTGAAGCGGCTGGTGGTGCTGATGGGGTGATAAGGCGGATCAAAATAGACAAAATCGGTGGCGGACTGGGCGCGATCGCAAACTGCTTCAAATGACTGTTCCTGAATCTCAGTTCGCTGCAGGGCCTGAGAAGCTGCACGGAGTAAGGTCGGATTGCAGATGGTGGGATTTTTGTAGCGACCGATAGGGACGTTAAATTCGCCTCTGGAATTTTCCCGATACAAACCGTTGAAGCAGGTTTTGTTGAGGTAAAGCAGACGAGCGGCTTGGTCGATATCGGAGCCGCTGTGTTGCGATCGCACTTGATAATAGTGTTCTTTACTATGCTGCTGTTGATGCTCGGCGAGGCGTTCAATCACAGCCTCTACCTGATCGCGGATGCAGCGGTAGACGTTGACCAAGGCGGGATTAACGTCGCTGAGAATGGCCTGGGGTGGATGGAGATGAAAAAATACGGCTCCCCCACCCAAGAATGGCTCGTGATATGTGGTGTAGTCCGTCGGGAAAAACGCTTCGTACTGCGGCAGTAGGCGACCTTTGCCGCCAGCCCACTTCAGAAAGGGCTGGGGCGGAATTGTAGAAACCGTTGGGGTGGGAGAGGTAGAGAGAGCCAAAATAGTGGAGATTTAGGGTGCGATCGCGCTATTTAATCCATTATTTCAGACAACAGTACAACGGTATTGATCGCTGCGAACATTGTCACATCCGTTTGCATTTGGGGATGTAGCCGCAACCGATCAGTGTGAGATCAGTGTGAGAAGTCGCCATTTAATGATGCTGATCGCGGTGGAAGCGGAGAGAGTGGGGGACTTCCAGTCCGTGAGTTTCCATTAATTCTTCGTTACTCATAATCTCGTCAGTTTCGCCTTCGGTGATGATGCGGCCTTCGTCGAGGACGATAATGCGATCGCAAACCTCGCGTACCAGTTCGAGATCGTGAGAGGAAACCAGCAGCGTTTCTTCGGAATTTTGCAAAAACTGAATCAGGCGGCGGCGGGCGCGAATATCCAGATTGGCGCTGGGTTCGTCGTAGATTACCAGTTGCGGCTGCATGGCCAGGACACTGGCAATGGCCACCATGCGGCGCTGTCCACCAGATAGGTGATGCGGTGGACGATCCGCAAGTTCAAGCAGTCCCGTTAGCGTCAGAGCGCGATGAACTCTCGCTTCAATGTCCGGTTCTGACAGTCCCATATTCATCGGGCCAAAGGCAATATCGTCTCGTACCGACAGCGAAAAAAGCTGATCGGCAGGATTTTGAAACACCAATCCCAGTTCAGGCCGAAATTCGTTGGGGCGCACGGGTCGATCAAACAGCATAATCTCACCGCTACTCGGTTCCAATACGCCGCACATGGACAAAAACAGCGTTGTTTTGCCCGCACCATTTGGCCCGACAATGCCCACACGTTCGCCTGCTTTTATGTAGAGACTAACGTTCTGCAAAACGTTGGGACAATCGGGATAGGAATAGCACAAGCCGCTGATTTGCATCACGCTTTGTGTCGTGGTCTGAGGCGAAGTTTGAACCTGAAATTGCATAGCAGGGAGATCCAAGAGGACGTAATAATTAGTAGTAGCGAAAATTTGAGTGCTTAATGCCTACCTTAAGAGAGTATTCAGGGTTATTTCGTTATAAAAGCGTAAATCTAAAGTATTAAATCCAAAATCCAAAATCCAAAATTACTTAAAGAAATAGCTCTGCACTAATAAAGCCAACTGCGATCGCACAAATTCCCACCAGCGCCATCCAATCCTGGGTTTGGGCCGACTGCTCAACCCGCGCCATCTGCGGTTGCCCGTAGCCCCGCAGCGTCATCGCTTTATAGACTTGTTCGGACTGTTCATAGCTGCGAATCAGTAAGCTGCCGATTAGAGAAGCCAGCATTTTTAGATTGCGGAAACTAAAGCGATGGGCCTGAAATCCCCGTAATCTCATCGCTGTCCGCATCGTGCCAAGATAGTCGCCAATTTCGTAAATATAGCGGTAGGACAGCAGCACCATATCGGCGAGAAGAGAGGGAAGACCGAGCGATCGCATTGCGCGAATGTTGCGGATAAAGGGCACGGTGCCAAACAGAATAATACCGATGGTCAAAATGCACAGAAACCGCGTGGCAATCAGAATCAGCGACAGAACCCCCTCTTCGCGAATAGCTAGCGGGCCAAGCTGAACTAAGACGGTATCCCCTGCGAAGAACGGCAGCATGATGGCGATGCCCAACAGAAAAAAGCCCGGTAGCTTCAGCCGCTCAATCAAAAACGATCCCGGCAAACGCGACAGCCAATATAGAAACCCCGTCACAATCAGCATGGCTGGCAATAGCCACAGATTCTGGACACTCGAAAAAGCGATAATCAGAGCCGCTAAGCCAATTAGCTTATATCGCGGTTCCCAACGGTGCAGCGGCGAATCGAGGTGGGCATAGTCGTCTAAACGCAGTCTCATTGGTTCTATTTGACCTCCAGTAACTCGGGCTTCACCTGATGAAAGAACAGCACGAGTAAAGCGGTAAAAAATCCTTCAACGACCATCAGCGGAATGTGAGCCAGCGTCAGAGCGTAAACAGCTTGGCCTTCCGTTACTCTATCGAGATCGGCGGGCAAGTTTGTCATGAGTAGCGCAAAGAAGATAAGAGCGGCTAAACCTAGCCCAATTGCTCCCGCCAAAAAGCCAAATGTGGCTAATAAGACGCGATTGCTGCGCTTGAACAGGTGGCGCAGTTGAAAAACGTGGTAGGCGACAAGGGCTGGTACGCCCATCATGATCGCGTTGACGCCCAGTGTGGAGAGGCCGCCGTGCTGAAACATAATGGCCTGAAAGAACAGTCCAATCAGGATGGCTGGAAAGGCAAAATAGCCCAGTAGCGTACCCAATAGACCGTTCAAAATTAGGTGAACGCTGGTGGGGGGGACGGGGACATGAATCCAAGAGGCTACGAAAAATGCGGCTGTGAGGAGCGATGCCTTGGGCACTTGGGCTTGGGGATTGGGGGACTGTTTGATTTTACGCAGCGAATACCAGGTGACGAACCCGGTTGCTGCATAACCTGCGATCGCAACTGGCGCAGGCAAAAATCCATCAGGCAAATGCATTTATTTCTCTCGCGAAAAGAACAGTGCCGTACCCACAAATCCCCAAATACCAGCAGCTCCCATCAGCACAATCTGCGGAGTGCTGTAGCCATTGCTGGTGCGTTTTGCGATCGCATCGGTAACCTGAACAGAGCCATCGGCTTCTGTGTTGACCGGAATATTGACAATATCACCATGTCCCGCCTGACGCACCTGTACTTCCCAGTTACCAGCTTGGGCTGCGTCGGGCGTGAAGATGAACTGGCCTCGCTCGTCGGTTTGTCCCGTCAACCACGCTTCAGCGGGATTCTCAGGTGCATAGACATTGACCTGCGCTTCTGCCATCGGGTCACCGTTGTCATAGGTGGCAGTGAGCTGAACTGCCGAAACGGGAGTGTAATCGATGACGACACCGTGGGCTTGACTAGCGGCCTGCCAGCCAAATGTTAGCAGTAATGCAGTTGGCAATCCGGATGACCAAAATGCTGAAGCCATGTATTTTGATGGTCTGATGTTCTGTAACACGTGAACGTTGGATGGGTGAATTAAGAAGCAAATTACAGGTCTAAATAGTTCTAGGCTGTAATTTTAAGTGTGACAAAGAGGTGAGTTAGAGGTTTAGATTGAGCACATAGACTGAATACTTGCAGCCATCTATCTAGATAAAATAGGTGAAAAGAAGTAGACCGTTTATGTGCAATCTGCGAGAGATTGATGAACACGAACTGAACATCTAGATTAAATGCTTTTGGGCGTGATCTTCTCTATCCTTTGAGATTGCTTTAGAGGCATAAATTAAATCAGTAGAATTAGAGTCTGATTAATCTTAGATCTCAATAATAGGCATAGAGACTTATCAGGTAGAGCTAATAGGGCTGTGACAAGGTGCGATCGCACCTTATCCAGTGCACCTAATCCAGCGCCTTTAATTCAGGCTTCAGTTCGTGTTTCCTCCTGTGGCGTCTAACTATAGCGTTTAAGTCGTTGGAGCTGACGTTTGCTCACAGTGCCCTTCACCCACGTGAGCCAAGCCCTGCATCGCTTCTTCCAGCGTTGCGTACTCTTCGGCAGAGAGGGAAGACTGAAGTTGCTCCAAATCAGTTTCTAGCTGCCCATTCTCGGCCAGTGCTGCCAATGGCTCAAATCCCAATGCTCCGGTATTAATCGGATCATCGCTGGGTGCCTCACCATCACCGAAAATATGGTCGAAGTGGAACGTTGCCTCCAAATCAGCTTGTTCCCCATCCGACAGAATGCCCTTGCGCTGGTCGCCGACATATTCCCCGCAGGTATAGGCCATCGTCTGTGCCGAGTTAATGACGAAGTCAACGGTTTGCCCATCTTTTTGAGCTGTCCCGTCCATTACCAACGTATAACCTGCGGCTGGCCCGTCGGTTGCCGGACTCATTTGCCAAGAAATGGCGTTGTAGCGACCTGTAGGTACATTGGGCAGTTCAGCCACTAAGATTGGATCGGCGTTCTCATCACCTGCGGCCAAATCAACAGTTTGCGCAGCAGCCACATCCACTGTTTCTTGTGCCTTCAATTCTGCTCCCATACTCGGATCGTAGGGGGGATCGGTTTGATACGCTTTCACATCAGCCAAATTGACGTAGACATTATCAAAGCTAATTTCCCATCCGTCCTTGGTCGTGAATCCCTGGCGCACAAAGTCTTCGCCATTAGCCCGCACCAGTAGTGTACCCGTGCCGCTCGTTTCGCCAGCCTCTGTCGCACTCTCTGACGGATCTGCTGCACTAGACACATCGGCAGCTGTGGTGTCTTCTGCACCGTCTCCTTCTGATGTTTGGCTTGCACAACCCAGCAAGAGACCCGGCGCTAGGCTAACTACTCCTACTAGCACTAAAGCATTTAGTCTAGTCATAATTCATCCTAAATATTAAAGACAACGTAACTGCTTTTTGAGATGGCTGCGGTGAAAACCCAAGTAAAAAGCAGACAAGAAACTATCAGTGCTTCCCAATCTTGCGGGAATTCCATCACTATCTTGATAACGCTATCACTAGATTTTAGGCTGGTAAATGCGGGGGGAGGGGATACCCAAAGCTTCAAAAATTAATCATTGCAATCATTATGTTGCAGCTTCTTGTGATTCTCTTAATGTTTAACTAACTAAACGACATAGCGTGAACTTAATTAAATAAAGCCAATTATTTATTGAACCCGTTTCAATTTTATGGCCAAGCAAGTAGCCAATCCATTCATCTCAATTTTTAGATGTCAATTTGCTACGATAATTGTGAATATAAAAAATCAGCCTAAAGTAATATCCAAAATCAAGAACACTGAGTGAAACCAGCATGGGACAACGCTTGCTGATGGTTCTTACCTGCACAGAGTGCTATACAATACAAAAATTTTGGAGCAAGATTTAGGTTGATGACTCGTGTGACTCGTGGTGCGATCGCAGCGGGACATCCGCTAACTGCCGAAGCTGGCATTGAAATGCTGCAACAGGGTGGCAACGCCTTTGATGCTGCGATCGCAGCGGCGTTAGCGGCTTGCGTCACGGAATCAACCCTGACATCCGTCGCGGGTGGCGGTTTTCTGCTGGCGCATACGGCCAGTGGAGACAGTAAGCTCTTTGACTTTTTCAGCCAAACACCGCGCCATAAACGATCGGCTTCAGAAATTGATTTCTATCCCATTGAGGCTGACTTTGGCGATACGACCCAAGAGTTTCACATCGGCCTGGGATCAATGGCTGTGCCGGGAGTGTTGGCCGGACTCGGGGAGGTTCATCGCCAACTGGGAACGCTACCGCTGGCCGTGATTGCTGAGCCTGCCATTCGCTATGCTAAACACGGCATTCTGGTTGACAAGTTTTGCGCCTTTTGCATTCAAATTTTGCACCCCATCCTGCAAGCTACTCCTCATGCGCGCGCAATTTACGCGCCCAACGGTAACCTACTAGCTACCGGAGATACGCTGCGGCTGCCTGATTTTGCTAATACGCTGGAATTTCTTGTCGAAGAAGGCTTTGAGGCGTTTTATCACGGTGATATTGCCAAGCAGATTGCCCGCGATTGCCACGAACAGGGTGGATATCTAACCCGTGATGACCTGAGCCAGTATCGGGTGATTGAGCGTCCAGTTTTGCAGGTTGCCTATCGCGATCGCACTTTACTGACCAATCCACCTCCCAGTTCTGGCGGTGCGCTGATCGCTTTTGCACTGAAGCTGTTAGGACACACGGATCTTTCGCCCGACCAATTTGGCAGTCCGGATCACCTCGTCAAACTGGCCCAGGTGATGCGGTTGACGAACTTGGCGCGACGCGATGGCTACGATGCCCGCTTGTATGAACCGGATGTTGCTCAGCGATTTTTGGCGGATGCTCACCTAGCAGAATACCTACCCCAAATGGAAACAGCCTGCAACAAGTGGGGCAGCACCACCCACATCAGCGTCATGGATGAGGCGGGCAATGCAGCCAGTATCACGACTTCCAATGGCGAAGGCTCGTCCTATGTCATCCCCGGTACGGGGATCATGATGAACAACATGCTGGGCGAAGAAGACCTCAATCCCAACGGCTTTCATCAGTGGCAACCGAATCAGCGGATCTCGTCGATGATGGCTCCGTCCATCCTGCTGAAGAACGGTCGTCCAGAAGCGGTTCTAGGTTCTGGCGGCTCCAATCGAATTCGAACCGCGATTTTGCAGGTAATTTCTAATCTGGTCGATTTCCAACTGCCGATTGAAGAATCCGTCTATGCTCCCCGCGTACATTGGGAAAGGGGTAAGTTTCATCTCGAACCGCCGCTCCAGGTTGAGCCGAGCTTAGAGCGAACCCAGTTTG
Organism: Thainema salinarum CENA647; assembly: GCF_057732415.1. Lineage (NCBI taxonomy): Bacteria > Bacillati > Cyanobacteriota > Cyanophyceae > Leptolyngbyales > Leptolyngbyaceae > Thainema > Thainema salinarum. The sequence goes on along the minus strand of NZ_JBYJZJ010000022.1, from coordinate 1,582,555 downwards.
CCAACCAAGAAATCATTCACTGGAGCCAGCGCAGCATGTTTTTTGGCGGCGTCCATGCGGTTACCCGTACAACCGATGGCGCATTTCACGGCATTGGTGATGAACGACGCGGCGGTGCGATCGCACAATGCTGATCATTAAAATTGCCGCTGGGCTGCCGCGATGCGACAGCCCAGCGGCAATTTTGAGTTTTTGATTTAACTTAGCTAACCAGCTCTTCGTCTTCTTCCCAGCTTTCAACGGCTAGCAAATCGCCAATCGTATCCTGCATAGTAAAGTCAAACTCTTCTAGCTCAGCCTTCCAATGGGCCCATTCGTCACCGAACAGCAGCGCGATTTTCCAGAGACGATCCTCTGATTTCACTGCTCCGGAACGGACAAGCGATCGCACTTGTCGCTGAAATTTCACCATCGGGTGCATAACCTGTTGGCTCATAAAACCTCTATTCGCTTTTGAAATACTTTTTATACTCTGTCAACTCTTTTAAGGAATGGAATCTAGCGCCCGCATACGAAGCTTGGTTGGCACCAGAGAGTATATATCCTTGACTAATGTAGCACATGCATTGCATTACGACTACATCTTAGGTATCGCAATCCTGTTCATGCCACTACACTAGCCAATTTCTCCACCCAGCATCCTATCGGCTTCTTGGTTCAGTCGGTATGGAGCAGGCCGAATCGTTACAAAACTTTTGACTATAGATAGAGATACGGTAATCTTTGTGCAAAATTAGTTGAATCCGAACAGGTGTTATCGGGCTAAGGCTAGTCGTCTTTCGCCACCAGTCGATAAGATAGATAGATTGCTCATTTAGTGTTTTGAACAATGTCTGGTTCCTCTGCCGTGGTTGAACAGCCCGAAAAGATTCATCTTCCTCGTACTAGTGAGTCTGAAGATCTGAAGCGCATCCGCCATACGATGTCGCACGTGATGGCGATGGCGGTGCAAAAGCTATTCCCCAAGGCTCAGGTAACGATTGGCCCTTGGATCGAATACGGCTTTTATTATGATTTCGATAGCCCAGAACCCTTTACCGAAAAGGATCTGAAGGCGATCAAGAAAGAGATGATCAAGATCATCAACAAGAATCTGCCCGTTGTGCGAGAAGAGGTCAGTCGTGCAGAGGCCAAGCAGCGGATTGAAGCGCTCGGCGAACCCTACAAGCTTGAAATTCTGGAAGATTTAAAGGAGCCGATCACCCTCTATCACTTGGGCGAAGACTGGTGGGATCTCTGTGCGGGGCCACACGTAGCGACGACTGGCGACCTGCATCCCAAAGCCTTTGATCTGGAAAGCGTAGCGGGTGCCTACTGGCGCGGTGATGAAACCAAGGCGCAGCTCCAGCGGATCTACGGTACGGCTTGGGAAACCCCAGAGCAACTGGCAGAGTACAAGCGGCGACGGGAAGAAGCGAAGAAGCGGGATCACCGTCGGCTAGGCCGCGAGTTGGGTCTGTTTATCTTTTCCGATGATGTGGGGCCAGGTTTACCGCTCTGGACGCCTAAAGGTACCATTCTGCGTTCAACCCTAGAGAATTTCCTGCGCGAGGAGCAGACCAAGCGGGGCTATTTGCCTGTGGTCACGCCCCACATTGCCCGCGTCGATTTGTTCAAGATTTCCGGACATTGGCAGAACTATCGGGAAGATATGTTTCCGCTGATGGCTGAGGATGATGCAGAGCGGGCGGCAGAGCATGGCTTTGTCATGAAGCCCATGAACTGTCCGTTCCATATTCAAATCTATAAGAGTGAGTTGCGTTCCTATCGGGAATTGCCCATGCGACTGGCTGAGTTCGGTACGGTTTATCGCTACGAGCAGTCGGGTGAACTGGGCGGTCTGACGCGGGTGCGCGGCTTTACCGTGGATGACTCGCACCTGTTTGTCACGCCGGAACAGCTGGATGATGAGTTCATCAAAGTGGTTGACCTGATTCTGTCGGTCTTCCGCGATTTGCGATTGGAGAACTTCCAGGCGCGGCTCAGCTTTCGCGATCCGGATTCGGACAAGTACATCGGCTCTGACAAAGTTTGGGAAACTTCCCAAAATGCGATCCGCCGCGCGGTGCAAACTCTGGGCATGGATCATTTTGAAGCTGTGGGTGAAGCCGCATTCTATGGGCCGAAGCTGGACTTCATCTTCCGCGATGCCCTGGATCGGGAGTGGCAGTTGGGGACGGTGCAGGTGGACTACAACCTGCCGGAGCGGTTTGACCTGGAATACGTGGCTGAAGACGGTTCCCGTCAGCGACCCGTCATGATCCACCGTGCGCCCTTTGGCTCACTGGAGCGATTGGTCGGCATCCTAATTGAAGAGTATGCGGGTGACTTTCCGCTGTGGCTGGCTCCCACCCAGTTCCGGATTCTGCCGGTGACTGAAGATCATGTCCCCTATGCCAAGGAAGTGGTGCAAAAGTTGCTGGCGAAAGGCGTCCGGGCTGAAGCCGACCTGAGCAGCGATCGCTTAGGTAAGATGATCCGCAACGCCGAAAAGGGCAAGATTCCGGTGATGGCCATCGTCGGCGATAAGGAACTGGAAGCTCAAACCCTCAGTATGCGGACACGGGCATCCGGTGAACTGGGTGCGATGCCCGTTGATGAAGCGATTGATCAACTGGCAACTGCGATCGCAGATCGCCGCGATTTCTAGAACAGTCTTTCTGATAGGCGGCTTTACCGCCCTATCAGAAAAAATTCGGTTTTGATGAAGGAGAACGACCATTTCTAGCATTACGGTAACTGTCCCCGCCACCACCGCAAACTTAGGCGCAGGGTTTGACTGCATTGGTGCAGCATTAACGCTCTATAATCGGTTTCGCTTTTCCCCTGGGCGCGGCAGCTTCCTGTCGATTCACGTCGCGGGGGCCGATGCCGAGCGGGTAACGACAGATGAGAGCAACTTGGTGTATCAGGCGTTTCTGAAGCTCTATCACCACATTAATCAGCCACCGCCGCCCATCTCGCTGCACATTGAAATGGACGTGCCCCTGGCGCGGGGCTTGGGCAGTTCCGCCACCGCCATCGTTGGTGGGCTGCTCGGTGCCAATCAAATGGCCGGATCGCCCCTGAGCCAAGTAGAGGTCGCTGAACTTGCGATCGCAATTGAAGGCCATCCCGACAATGTGGTTCCGGCTCTGCTCGGCGGCTGTCGATTAACCGCCACCAATGCCGAGGAAGATGCTTCGGTAACATGCGATATTCCCTGGCACGCGGACTTTGTGCCCGTTTTAGGCATTCCCAACTTTGAGCTGTCTACTGCCGAAGCGCGCTTGGTACTACCCACTGAATATGCTCGCGTCGACGCCATTTTTAACGCCGCCCACTTGGGCTTGCTGATTCGAGCTTTAGCCAGCGGCAACGGCGATTGGCTGCAAGCCGCGCTGCACGACCGCATTCATCAGCCCTATCGGGAAACGCTGATTCATGGTTACAAGCCTGTGCGGAAAGCAGCTCTAGCAGCGGGTGCTTATGGTCTTGTGATCAGCGGTGCTGGGCCAACCCTACTTGCGATCTCATCTCCTGCAACCGCCCCCGATGTCGCGGCAGCCATGACGCAAGCGTGGCAAAAAGCAGATGTGCAGCCACAAGTGAAAGTACTTCAACTCGATAGCCAAGGCGCTATGGTTAAGGCTGGCCTTTAATAAATATTTGAGGTGATGACGCGAAATGGACTGGCTGGCCAGTCCATTTCGCGTCATCACTGTCATCACTGTCATCACTTAAGTAATTCCCCTGACCAAGGCGCTCATCGCTTCTGTCCACGGGTGAGCCGGATAGTGCTGACAAAAAACGCCCTCGCTGCCAAGCTGCATCATTTCCTGAGCTGCAGGCAGAATGCCCGCCACAGGCGTATCGTAGGTTTGCTCAAGCTGAGTGACCAGATCATCGCGATCGATATTAGGCAGCACTTTATTTACCACCAGCTGCATCTTGGGTACCTGTAGTTGACGCGCCACATTGACCGTCACCGCCGTACCTTGAAAATCTTGCCGATCCGGACGCAGCAGCAGCAGCAGTAAATGTGACACGGCAATCGACAAAAACGTTTCCTTACTCAAACCGGGATGGGTATCAATCAGTAAATAGTCCAAATCAAACTGGCGAATCAGCCGATTCATCCCGCTGTTGAGGTGGCTGGCCCTGTAGCCTTCACTCAAAATCCGGGCAATTTCATTGGGATTGATACTGGCTGGAACTAACCAAATTTGACCTCGATTTTCCACTCCTGCAGTATGGCTCACATCATAAGCGGTGGCTTCAATCTCACATCGCTGCCACAAGTAGTCATTCAGCGTTTGCTGAACCCGATCTTCATCTAGGTCAAAAATGTTATGCACACCCGGTGACTGTAAATCGGTATCAATCACCGCGACTCGAAATCGTTGGGCAGCTAGAAGTGTTGCTAAATTAGCAACGAGATTGGATTTTCCAGTTCCTCCTCGATAAGAGTGGACAGCAATAATCTTCGGCATTACTTACTCGAACTCAACATCGCATACGGTCAAACTAAGGGGCGTCGTCTCTGCGCAGCTCTTCAATTTCAGACTGTAGGGCTTGAAAAAAGTCAGTGTTGACGATATCGGCCACATCGCGATCGCGCTTTTGCAAATCCACCTCAACCTGCAACTTCTGCAATTGTTGTTTTAAGGCTTCCTCGTCTTGCTTCCGCTGGGTAATATCGACCACACTACCTTCGTAATACAGTAAATTCCCGTTGATATCGCACACAGCTCTGGCGTTTTCTTCCAACCAAATCTTAATACCATCCCGTCGATAGGCTTGGTACTGAAACCCCAAAACTTCACCTTGTGCTTCAAGTTGCTGGGTGAACTGCTGCCGAATGGCTGGATCGACGTAGATTTGCTGGGCAATGGATTGAACCTCCGCCAGCATTTGCTGGGGCGATTCATAGCCATGCAAACTCGCCATTGCCCGGTTGACTCGTAGGTAGCGGCCATCAGCAGTCGATTGAAAAATACCGCTAAATGCGTTTTCGAAAATGCTGCGATAGCTGCGCTCGGCCTGCTTGAGGGCAATTTCTGCCTGACGACGCGAGGTCATATCTCGCACGGTTACCAGAGCTTCATCTTCATTTAGCGCTACGATCCGCACTTCTTCATAGCGCAGTTCACCATTCACCGCGATAGTTTGATCGTACTGCTGGATGACTTGGGTTTGAATAGCTCTTTGGATGAGTTTTAGACAGCGCTGGGCCAGATCTAGCGGTAATGCGTCGTAGATGTGTCCACCAACCTGTAGGTTCTCAGGGGCATGAATGGGAAAATTACGTTGGCCATAAATATCTAGATACGTACCGTCTTGATGCACCCGCATCATCAGATCCGGCACGGCGGCAATCATGGCTTGCTTGGTGGCTTCACTATGGCGCAGATTTTCTTCAACTAACTTACGCTCTGTAATGTCATGCACCACGCAGTAGATAACTCCCTGATCGATGAGCGGAATTGAGTTCCAGAGCAGCCAGCGGTAGCTGCCGTCCTTGCAGCGATAGCGGTTTTCAAACTCAAGCGTGTTGGCTCCCTCTGCGATCCGCTGGGCTTCTCCGATGGTTTTAGCAATGTCGTCTGGATGCACAAACGAGAGATAGGGATTCGCCAAGAGCTCCGCGCGAGGGTAGCCCAACGTTTTTTCCCAGGCTGGATTCAGCCGCTGAAAATAGCCATCAAAACCCGCGATACAAAACATATCGATTGACAGATCAAAAAAGCGATCGCGTTCTTCTTCGGCCTGTTTTTGCTCAGTGATGTCCCGCACCATCAGCAGCGCTTCGTCTTCGGTGACTGGGACAACGCGCACCTCCTCAAACACCCGCTGGCCATACTTGTCTAGCTGATGCTCATAGATCTGCATTTGACGACTCGTCAACGCATAGTGAATGTAGTTCATCTGCTGCTGGAGCAAACTGGGCGGCAGGACTTCACTTAAATAAGACTCTAGCGGTAGGAAACGACCCGCTTGATTGGACTGGGGATGAATAACATTCAGACAAGTGCCATCCCGCCGCACTCGAACCAGCAGGTCAGGAATAGCCTCTAGCACCGCTCGGTTATGCTCCTCTTGCTGATAAAGCGATTGCTCTACCTGCTTTTTTTCAGTGATATCCAAAACCACACTTAGCAAAACTGGTTCACCATTGAGCTCCAGTGGCTGAATGTATAAGTCCAGCCAGGCCAGTTCATCATTGGCTTTTTGCACCTGTAGCTCATAACCCTGAACATAGCCTTGCTGACTCAGCAGTTCCAAAATTTGCATTCGATCGGCAGGATTACTGTAAAAATCCAGTGACTTGCGGTTGAGTAAGTCGGCACAGGTCAGCCCAATGGTTTTCCCCAAGGCAGAATTGGCATAGAGGATATCTCCCGTTTCAATGCGCGAGATTAAAACGGGAGTGGGTAAGGCATCCAGGAGGCGATCCTGCTGCTGTGCGTTAGTTTGTGGTGTACGGGGTTGGAGTTGCGAGGAGTGCGATCGCATCTCCACGGGTTGAGCATTCTGATCATCGGTTGCAACCGATGACGATTTTGGCTCAAGATTTAGCTGTTGCAGCAGCTGATCGCGCTCTTGCTGGAGAGTTTGCAGCTGATGCTGCAATTGGCAAACCTGCCGCAGCAATTCATCTCTAGAAGGCGATTTTGAACTACTCCCCTGTTCGCCCAAATAATGCAGAATGCAGTCACGAACGACATCCGATTGCGAGCGAGCCGATTGACGGCAATGGCTTTCCAAGACAAGAAATTCGCGCCGAGAGAGAAATATTTAAACTCTTTCTTGTCATAAGCCTACTTACTCGTTGCTGTTGTTCGACCTGCCGTTGAGTGAAATGGATTGACCACTTAAATCTTATGTCTGCGCCAAAATGCCTCGACTGAATGTACCCTTACAGGGTCACAAGGATCACAAATGTTTGCACAAGTACGATAGTCAGGCCAAGAAACTCTTGTATCAGAGCTTTTGTGCAAAAGTTCTGGTATCAAAGCTACAGATGCACCAGTGATTTATGGATAACTGGTAACGTCCATCGCTCATCACAACTAGGCTCAATTGCAACCCAAATTTGCAGTAAAGCGACCATCTATTTCAGTAGAAGTTGGCGTAATAATGTTCGCGATTCGGTTTGGACAAAACGAGGTTAAGTCGAATGAAAGAGCAGGTTCGTATCTCTTGCGCCTTATAAAATTGGCATCCCTAAGGATTACTTTGCCGCCACATTGTGACAAAGTAACCCTCCTAGAGATCGATGCAAGATTCGTAGCCGTCGCCATTTCGGTCGAGACAGTTACAGAATCCAACGTTGAAACGCTTGAACGTTTCCAGAGTTTCCCAACGTTCTAATAAATGCGGCTACTGCGATAGATGAATTTTTTGAAGTAGCAATTCTGAGTTATCTAAGCATTACTCACACAACTCCAATTCACTACCCTTGAAGATGATCAAAAGCAGAGTGTTCGAACAGGCAATTATGCTTAATATGCCCCCAAATGCCCTTTATTTCAAGACATTGGCAAGCACAACACTACCGTTCCTCAAGAGGTCGCACCCATTGGCCCGAGATATTTGGATAAATAAGGAGAGAAAACCTCATAAATCAAAGTCAGTGGCTGGCCATTATGCCAAAACAGGTAGTGTCGCCCCCAGAATGGGCCATCTTCCTGAAAAGCTTCTGTCAACGCCGCTGAGTGCCCGTAGTGAATGCCTTGAATATCCCGATAGAGTTCAGTTCGCAACCGGGATAGGCTGGCCCAAATCGGTAGTGACCGATTTTGTAAGTATTCATCCACATGGCTAGCTTCCCACCAAGAGGTTGCATATGCGAGCCGCTGACCGGATGCCGTACGCAACCAGACTTGGCGGCGCAGTCGAGGGCCAGGAACTCGCGCAATCAAATCAGGCGCACCATCCGGCGACATGCCAATTAAAGACATGTCAATTACATCAACTTCAGTGCGTTCACTCGTCAAAAGCTGTAGATGTCGCGTGGGTGAACCATCGCCCAGCAGCAGGATTTGCCAAGCTGGAGCTAGCTGATCGTGAGGCAGTCCTCGCCGAACGACTGTTTCACCGCCTTCCCAAATTGGCTCTAGTGCATGCCATGCCGTTGGCAGCATGGCATCATGAGTGGATTGAAATGCCGAGGTCAAAATACTTTACAAAATGTAATCTTCATACTGTCATGATAAGACAGACGGGAGTGGGTTGGTCGTTTGTCTGAAAAATTCAATCATTAGTCTAATTGATTAAGGCAAAAGCTGCGCTCAGCGCAGCTTTTGCCTTAATCAATTAGGATCTTGCTCAACGAGCGCGGCAGGATTCGAACCTGCGACCCTCAGAACCGGAATCTGATGCTCTATCCACTGAGCCACGCGCCCTTATGCGGCCATTTGATTGTAGCACTTCCTCATAGATTGCATCAAAATCAAAGATTACAAATAGCTCATTGGATTGACTGGTTCGCCATTTTTACGAACTTCAAAGTGCAAATGAGGCCCAGTGGAAAGCCCAGTAGAGCCAACGGCGGCGATCGGTTCTCCCTTTTGGACGCTAGCACCTTCTTTTACGTAGGTTGCACTAGCGTGAGCATAGAGTGTGGTCAGTCCGCCACCGTGGCTGATAATCACTGAACGGCCATAGCCTCCGTACCAGCCAGAGAAGATGACCGTACCTGAGTCAGCGGCGCGAATCGTGCTGCCGTGGGATGCGCCAAAATCAACGCCTGCGTGGAATCGACGATAGCCCAAAATAGGATGTATACGGGTGCCAAAGCTGCTGGTGATGCTGGCGCTGACGGGGTAGCTGAATTGTCCTGAGCCGCTGGTGATAATGCGGTTGCGATCGGCAGCGAGACGGGCCGCTTCTTGTTCGGCAAGTTTCTGACGAATCAGGTCAGCAACCCCCTCCGAGTCTTTGGCAAGTTTGGCTTCTGCTGCTTCTAGCGCTTGTCGATCCACTCTGAGGCGATCGACGAGCGTCGTTTGGGTTTGAGCTTGGGCTTCGTACTGCTGCTTTTCCAGCTCAAGCTGCTGCACAATGAGAGCGATTTCATTTTTTTGAACTTCTACCTCAAGCCGCTGCTGCTCCAACTGCTTGGCGGTTTCATCCAGCTTGCCCAGCATGTGCTGATCGGCTTCGTAGACCAGCTTCAACTGGCGGCGCTTATCTAAAAACTCATTCAGATTTTGACTTTGCAGCAAAACGGCCCAACCTTTGACTCCTTGCTGACGCTGGAGAAACTGCAGCCGCGCCACGGTCGATCGCTGCATTTGATCGTAGGTTTCCTCGGCTACCAACAAATCAGCCTGCAAATGCTTCAGTCGCTGGGTAGCCAGTTCTAGCCGATACTCATTGTCTTTAATTTGAACCGTCGTGCTCTGAATCGTTTGCTGAAGCCCTTCGAGCCGATCTTCTGCGGATTCTTCCAGGTTTTTCAGCCGTTCCCGCTCAGACTGGACTCGCTGGTGTTCATTGTCAATTTGCTGCTGTTTCTGGCGCAGGTCGTCAACAGAGGTGGCAATCAAGTGAGAGGTTGTTAGAGCAATGGTAGAAGCAGGTTGCGATCGCACCACCGATCCATTACCCATCCCACTCATAATTAGCCCAAAGGTCAACCCACCTAGCAGAATCGCCTGTAGCCAACGTCGCCACTTTGCACGGAAATTAGCCAGACCAAGCGTTAGCCCCAAATATTGCTGAAAACCCAACCGATCCATAAGCACGCACTTTCAGGAACAAAGAAAATCACTTGGACTGTCTACTACAGACCGGGCGTATAGCGCCCCAAAGACGCGCCCCGTGCATCGTAGAGCTGGAGAGACATGCCTGCATTCTGCCCAATGACGGTCAACGTTCGTAACAGGCTGTCCACGTGCTGCCGAATTTGAGCCTGCTTCGCGGCGTCCCCTTTTAGAGCAGCGTTGACCATGCTGTCTTGAATGGTGCGATCGTATGCGGCAGTCAGGCGAACCTCAATCAAATCGGGCGAAATCGTGTAGGTGCAGATGGTCGGCGATCCAGCGCAGGCTTTCTGTAAATCTTGAGCGACTTTTTGGCGAGAGACGGCTGAGCGCAGTTGTCCTTCAGCCTTTTCTAGTGCTGTGCGATAGCTGCCGATCAGAGGCTGCGCTGCTTCATAGTTGGCAGTAGACTCCGGCACTTGGCGAATGTTGCTGAGCGCCTGTCGCCAGGTTGTAACCGCCATTGTCCATTGATTCTGCTGCTCATAGCTGCGAGCCGAGTCAGCATAGCGATTGGCTCGTTCATAGGCATCAACACTCAGTTGTTCCTGGGTGTAGCGAACTTTAGCATCAGCCAGCTTTTGCTCGTAGGTTTGCAGAAGCTGCTGGGCTTCGCTGTGAACGAGGGTGCCTTGAGGAATCCGGTTGAGGTGATTGATTACCTGCTGCCAACTGTTCACAAGGGCTTTGCGATCGGAGAGTGAATCGGCAGTGCTTTCGCTCAGTTGAGCTGCTTCGGCAGCAGAAACGGCTAGGTTGAAGTGATTTTCGGCCTGCTGATCGGCGGCAATGCGCTGATCGATGGCGCTGAGGTTCGTTTGATATTCACCTCGCTTGCGAGCAATGAATACACTGAGGTCGCTATTGGCCGGAATGGCATCCAATTCTGCGATCGCACGACTCCACAGATTGCGAATATCCTGCCACTGGCTAACGGGATGGGGCGGATTTTGGCTTTGCTCCGCCGCTAACGTGGCAAACCGCTGGGCCGACATGATTTGGTCAAGTTCTTGAGCTTGAGTTTGATACGAAGCCCGCAAATCCTCGGCTTGGCTGTGATAGCGTGACCAGAAGGGAATCGACTCCAGCAGCCGATCCGCCTTTTGAATATCGGAATGCACGAGCTGCACTGTTTGCGCCGTTGGATCTTCGGTCAGCTCACCCAGAGCCGCTTGGCTCAACGCTTCCGCATCCGTCAGTGTTGAACAGCCGCCAATCACGCAGGGTCGAGTCAGGGCATAGAACGCGCCTGTAAAGGCCAGTACGCCCACAACGCCGCTCGCTAGAATGCCAATCGGCCAGCTTTCAAGCTTTGCCAACCAGGCTGGCTGACTGGCAGTTGGGGGACTGGCATCGGTCGCTGACTCTGACGCCGCCATCTCCGGGCTGAGAGCATCTGAGGATGCCTCTGCGAGTCCGTTTTGCTGAGGATTGGCATATGGTGCGATCGCAAAACTCTGATTGGCTGATTCAGGATCGCCAGCATTATCAGCCTGATTAGCGTCATCGGTATGACCTGCTGTCTGGTCGGGCGTGGCGGAGTTAGCCGTTACAGGATCGACCCGTTCGAGGCGAAACTCGGCTTCCTCAAAAATGCGCTCCAGATCCGGTTCTTCTGATTGAGGATCAGATGTTGATTCGGTAGATGGAATCAGCCAGTAGCGCCGGGTTTGATAGGGCCGCGCTTGATCTGTTGTTCGGAGAAAAAACTGGAGCGGAATCGCACCCGATTCCGGTTCTGAGGACTGAGATGACTGGGTTGGCGCATTGGATTGGGAGTCAGATTGCGATGCGGACGGTGCGTAAGGTGGGTAAAAGTCCTCGATTTCGCCACTCAGCGTTGGCACACCATCCATGAAGGGCGATCTTGGCGACGATGACGCAGCCTGATTAGATTCCTCCGCGTCATCCAGGGCACCTGTCGCTGTGATGCAGGTATGAATCAGGCTGAGCGGCAAATGGGTCGCCGCTGCTGCCAGGTCATCCAGCAGTTGCTCCGGATCGGCCACGGCATAAGCTGGATGCTGAGCCAAAATCATCAGCACTTGGCGACGGACTGCACAGCGCAGTTCGAGATCTTCAAAGTCAACGGCTTGTGCCTGTAAAACCTGCCGCAGGCTAGTTTCAAGTTGGGCGAAGGGACGTTGACAAACTGATGTGTTCATGGATTCCAAACTATCCAGTAGCATGAAGGCGAACGAGACAATTTAGCGTCGTCTTGGGCAGCGATTGTAGCGTAAAAGCTTGACGTTGCGATCGCAATTCGTTTGGTCAAACTCGTCGTACTATTTTGTCGCGTTAGTTTATAGAATTTTTCGGTAAAAACCGGGTAAAACATCACCCGGAACCAGACAATGGCGAAAGCGTATCGCACCCTGCTCAGAACTGCCAGTCTGCCCTCGCAAAGTGTTACATATATCAGCTCTGTTAGGACTCGGTTAGGACACAGACGTTTTCGCGGCGCGGCGAAGCCGCGCCACAAAAACGTCTGAACCAACCATCTAGGGTGAGAATCCACGTTTTCGCAACGGAAAAATAATGGAAGAATATGAACAATCAAGCGTTTCAAACGTTTAGCTGGGATTTTTCGACCGCTGATGCTTTCAGTTGGCAAGCCGATTTTGCTGACTATCCTCCCGGTCAAGAAGCGTTTTATCGGTTAGGTGCCGATGTGCGATCGCGACCGTTCAACCTGGGCGGCGATCAAGCTCTATTCATCACGGGCGACAACCGCAGCGATGACCTGTTTATGTACTTTCGCCAGTTCGTGACGGGGTTAGCACCCAACACGCGCTACCACGTTACGTTTGATCTGGAACTGGCCAGTAATGCACCAGCCGACAGCTTCGGCATTGGCGGCAGTCCCGCCACCAGCGTCTATCTCAAAGCCGGGGCGACTCAAATTGAACCGCTGCCGAATTTGGTTGATCCAGACGAAGACTTTCTGCGGCTCAATATCGACAAGGGCAATCAGAGTCAGGTTGGCCGCGATGCCGTGCTGCTGGGTGACTTGGCGAAACCCATTGGGGATGATAGCTGGGACTACTCACTGATTCGCCGTGATAATCAAGCCAATCCGTTTCGATTCAAAACCGATGACAGCGGCAGCGCTTGGTTATACTTTGGCACCGACTCCGGCTTTGAAGGCACAACTGCCCTGTACTACACCGAATTCAGCGCCACCTTTGCGTCTCCTGTAGCCGTGCCAGAGTCCAGTGCGATCTCATTTCTGCTGCTGGCAGGAGCTTGGATCGGTTGGGCAAGGAAAGTAAAATGCTGAGGACTGATTACTCCTCACCTCTTCCAAAAAAAAATCCCCGACCCGAAGGCCAGGGATTAATCAGGGTGCATCTACCACTACCGTTTACTCAGTTATGGTCATTCCATCAGGACATTTCGATAAAAAAATTGGGTGATTTGGCAGTTTGAAACACGCGCGCCAGAATGCAGCGCTGCTGTAGGGGCAGGTTTCGCGGATCAGGATGGATTGAGTAACCCTAATTTAGGACTAGCCCCGCCCCTGCCAAATAAATTGCAAAAGGGAGTCTATTCAATCAAAGCGGCCAACTTGGACATCGGTGCGGAACTGATGTAGGTGTTCCTCAAGCTGTTCAATTCTGTAGTTAAGCTGTTTGCGATCGCTTAATGTCGGTCGTACTGATTTGGCAATTCTCACCAGTTGGGTAGACACAGATTTAGCCGGATCGGCTAGTAGCGATCGCGCAGATCGGAGTCGATCTTGTTTGAACCAATCGGTGCAGTAGCGCAACGACGAGCGCACTCCTGGCGCAAAGCGGTACAGATCCCACAGCGGCAGAATCGTCTGCGGCTCATAGGTCAGGCCCAGCGAACCGCACCAGTCTTCCCACTTGAAGGTTAAAACTCGGCTGCTGGTGCGAATGGGAATCCAGGGAATCCCAAAGGCATCAGCTGCGATCGCACCGTGCATCGCTTCGGTGAGTAAAACCTCGGTTTCGCCAATTGCGGTTAATACCGTTTCTACGGGCCAGCGGGGGTCAATGTAGTGAAAGCCAATGCGATCGCAAATTTTATTCCAAACCCGTCCGCCCAGATCGGCATGTTCCACATGGGGCATAAAGCTGTAGCGAAACCGCTTCCGTCGGGCGGGTTGAAACACCTGTCGCACCAGCACTCCACCGTCTGTAGCAATTTTGCGATCGGGTAAGCCCAATGCCTGCGCTGTGAGCGGGCCGCGTACGCAGTAGACTCGCCAAGCAGGTGTCACCGTTGGCAAACCGCCGCCATAACCCAGGCCAGAGCTAAACACGATCAGATGCGGAGTGCTAGCAAAGCGTTTGGAGAGTCCCCGATTCAGTAACGTACCAATACCGACAAACACTTGGCGGGGGTCGTCATTCAAATACTCCGGAATGAGCCGCTGCCAGAGCCAGGGATTAAGATCATCGCCAAAGTTGCTCAATCCTTTGGGATAGCGCTGCGCTGGAAATTGGTAGTAGAACAGCTTCATAGCAATTGCTTCGCCCTTCGCCAATCAAGCCGATGGAAATCCATGATTCGCCTCATCCTAGGCTATTCTATCTTTCCCTAACTAGGAAACACTTGCTCCCTCTGCTCTCTTGCCTCCTCGCCCTTGCTCCTCAATTAGCCCCATCGGCAAGAACCAAGAAGCAACCTGCTGCTCCCACATATAGCGCGTCCGGCAACTGATGCGGTGCAGACCGTGACTGATCCGGCGGTTTGCCCGTTCCAACCAACTGGGGTATCGGAGACTGAGCGGATACTGTTCCGGCTGATGCCAGTAGCGGTAGTGCAAAAACAGGTCGCGATGGGGAAGATTCACTGCCTCACCCTGGCAGAGGCGGGTAAACAACCGCGAGCTGTAGCTCATGTAGTGCAGCCGATGGATCGGTTTCAGGCCATCCTGGTTGTAAAGGACGTGATCCTGAACCACAAACGGATCGACCCCCGCGCAGTTGCCCGTCCGCTCGGCGGGATCGAGACTTTGGGTGTAGTTAAACATGGGGCGCTCAGAGCGCAGCGTTAAATAGTTAAATAACTGGGCATCATCCCACCACTCTCGAATCCAGCTCACTTCCTGATCGATAACCAGCCGATCCTGCCAATCGGCGAGATCCTGCGCCGTAAACGTCCGGCGCTTAGCGGCGAAGAAGCTGGAACAGTGCAGCTTGGGCTGCACATCAGCGGCTCGATAGGCTCCGGCCTGCTCAATTTTGTCTAGATCCAGCGCCGTTTGATCACCCGTTTTCTGGTGTTCCCAATCGTCAAACACAAAATCATACTGATCCAGCTTTTGAATCACGCCATCCAGCGGTTTCATCACCAAGCTGTCAGCATCGATGAAAATAAATCGCTCAAACGGCCCATCAAACGCGGCAAACTTACGTTCTAGGTGACAGCGATACCAGCCAGGAGGAGCCAGCTTCTTGCGCTGCGCCTTGGGATAGGCCGACCAAACCTGAGTGGCAAACTGCTGCCAGCGCCCGATCGCATCCCAGTTGTCAAACAAGGAGACCTGCGATCGCACTTTCACCTCCTGCTGCACCCGCTCTATTTGCGAGTCAAACGGAATAATGTAGACCGGGATCGAATTCCCTATATGAATCTCAATACTGTTCAGCAGCGCCACTAACTGGTCGTACACCAGATCATTTGCCAGTGTATAAATTCCCCAATCCGCCATGATTTTTTGTTGCCCTATCCCCATCGACGTATTTTTTATTCGCTCATCATAGGAAACGGACGTTAAGAGCGGATAATCAGGGCAGAACAGCGATTGTTAAAGATTACGTCAATCCGGGCAGTGTATGGTTGTAGGGGAGCAAAGTCAGGCAAAATGATTCGAGGATAGAATAATGGTTGGATTTGATACCAGATGGGTGAGTCAACCCCAGTGAGATCCGTAGCCGAATATAAGGGCATCTTTCATCCCGCAGCAGGTTATTCCACAATTGACTTGCGATTTAGTCTTAACCTGACCTATACTTATTCCCCGAACGTTGAAGATCTTGGACGAAGGACGAGGAGGCAACTATTCCTGAAACGTTAACCCTAACTGTTAGTTTGAGAGGCACACGCGATGTTAGGGATAATTGCCAAATTTTTCGCCTCACAGGGTTGCTGGATGCATTCTCGGAGCCCAATTTCCGCAAAGCTCTCGGCAAGTACGTAGATGAAGGGCCAAGCAACATCATCTTAGACTTGTCTCAAATTGACTTTGTGGATAGTTCTGGGTTGGGAGCACTGGTTCAGCTGGTTAAGAAAGCCCAAACGAAAGAAGGCAGTGTGCAGCTAGTCACCAATCCAAGGGTGACGCAGACCGTCAAGCTGGTTCGGCTTGAAAAGTTCTTGTCCCTACAGCCTTCCGTTGACCAAGCGCTTGAAAATCTGAAAGATACCTAGAATGCCTATAGTCTCAGGCGACGAGCCTCAGGCGATAGGTTGTAGTTTCTGATACTTCAATGGGCCAAGAATGGGCTAAACCCATCCGTTTAGACGGCCTATCAGTCAATTTACAGTCGATTTATAGTCAAGATATGAAAGGGCGTTTAGGGAATCTTTCCTGTAGCTACGCTCTTTTTTATTTGGTCAATTGAGCTGAACTTCGCAAGGAGGTGAATTTGGCCACGTGCGATCGCAATCAACCCCCTGCGAACGAAACCACTACGAATCAGCCCTCTGTGTCAAACACTTCCCAGGTAGTGGCTGATGCCATGTTGCCCTCGCGCTTCCCCCCCCTGAGTTTGTCGGCAGGTGAGATCCGGCAGCTTTCACCCGTTGCGTTAGCCTATGTGGGTGATGCCGTGTACGAGCTTTATATGCGGACTCATCATCTGTTTCCTCGTCGCCGCATCCGTGCCTATCATCAGCAGGTAGTTGAACAGGTCAACGCCGACCGCCAAGCCGAATATTTGCAGCAGCTTTTACCCCATTTGTGCGATCGCGAATTGGACATTGTCCGGCGAGGACGTAATGCCGCTCCTAAACGGCCTAACCGCACTAATCCAGAGGCTTATCAGCAGGCTACTGCGCTCGAAACACTGATTGGATATTTATATCTCACAGATTTAGATCGTCTGGAACAACTCATGAATCTGATCTTTGCGTATTTGCGGGAATTGGATAGGACAGAAGGAGATCGCTAGGATCATTCTGTTATCTAAGTTCGCAGTGAGCATTGAGGGAGATTCATTGTTGATGGTTGGCTGAATGGGTGTGCGAATCGGTAACGGATACCAGGATTAATGGTTCGTCAGTCAGAGGCCAATTGGGTCAGAAGTTATAGGTTGATTAGGCCAATCATTAATAGGTTGTTAATAAGATTGTGATGTGTGTGCAGGTTCTTGCATTTAGAGCATTTAGATCAATAAGCAGAGATTAAGTAAGTAGACGTATAACAAGTAGACATATAAAAAGTAGATATATAAGTAGAAATAAGCTCAGGTTTAGTTCAAGTTCATTTCTCTTTAAAATCTTCAGTTCGATTATTGGCCAATTATGGGCCGAGAGGCAGGGTTTGACATGGCAGATCAGAAATCAGGAAACGGCTCCCGCTATCCCCGGAAAAATACGCCGAAGCCGAAGCGGAATTCATCGTCATCACGCAGCTCATCATCACGCAGCTCATCATCTCGGAGCGAATCGCCGCGCAAGTCTGATACCCGCCGATCCGAACCGCGTAGGTCAGAGAATCGTGATAATCGGGGGGACAAGTACCGTGCTCAGCCCTCTCGATCCCGTGATCAAGGCGATCGAAACCGGGATTATCAACCTCAGCGATTTCGCTCTGAGCGGTCATTCGATGACTCAAGGCAGGATGAAAATTATGATTTGATCTATGGTCGTCATCCCGTCTTAGCGGCTCTGGAGAGCGATCGCAACATCAACCGAATCTGGGTGCAGACCAAACTGCGCTACGATCCTCAGTTTCACAGTTTGCTGAATGAGGCCAAGGCCAGCGGCACGGTTGTTGATGAAGTTGATCATCAGCGGCTGGGTCAGATGACTCAAGGGGCAAATCATCAGGGGATCGTGGCTCAAATTTCGCCGCATCACTATACAGAACTGGATGATTTGATTCAGCAGGCGTTCAATAAGTCAGAACGTCCTGTCATTGTGGCCGCTGACGGTATTACAGATCCGCATAACTTAGGTGCAATTATTCGAACGGCTGAAGCGCTGGGAGCAAATGGGATCGTGATCCCGCAGCGCCGAGCCGTGGGGATCACGTCTACAGTGGTCAAAGTTGCGGCGGGTGCTTTAGAAAATTTTCCGGTCGCAAGGGTTGTCAATCTGGGGCGAGCCTTAGAGAATTTAAAGGAAAGTGGATTTTGGATTTACGGAGCTGAATCAACTGGTAGTCAGCCCGTATACGAAGCAGAATTTTCTCAACCGACTGTATTAGTTATTGGTTCTGAAGGAGAGGGTTTAGGACTGTCGATTCAGAAGCGCTGTGACGTTTTGGTTTCTGTTCCCCTCCAGGGGCACACTCCCAGTTTGAACGCTTCCGTTGCGGCAGGCATGGCACTGTACGAGATTTATCGCCAAAGATGGATAAAAACACTCGACCTAAAGTCTTTGCAAAAAAAAATGCAACAGAGTATAACGAAATTTGAACCTGAATCGTGAGAGCTGCACTAAAGACCTGTGTTCGTTCTCGTTCATACGCTGGAGTAATCACAAGGACGTAGCTGGCAAATAGTTATGAAGAATTTATTGACAAACGTATTAGAGTCGCTTGGCATTGGCTTGGATTGGTGGATCAAGGTAGTGACGGATGATCCCGAATGCACCTACTACTTTGGGCCTTACGACAGCAAATCTGAGGCAGAAGCTGAGCAGTTTGGCTTCATCGAAGACCTGAAGGGTGAGAATGCGATTATTGTCAGCCAAGAGGTCATGCGCGCTAAGCCAACGGAATACACCATTTACGATGAGCGTACGGATTTTTTAGGGATTAATCCTCGACCTGTGTTCAGCGGGCAGTCGTAGGATTCAATTGCTGTCAGACCAAAACTAAGCTGCTGAAGAGCTGGTCGGGTCTGTCAGGATGTATCCGCTTACGTGGGGGCGAATGGCCATTCGCCCCTACCGTTTGTTGTTGATGGCCATTCGTTCCTACGGTTGTTACTGGATGAGCAGTATCAGGTGGTGAAGGTGCGATCGCAGTTTTCCAACCGATCGATTGCGACCTGGCCGAATAGCTGGGTCAACGCAACCCGCTGAGCGCTGGGCATTTGCCCATAGCAAAAGACGTAGGGGATCTCGTCTGGTAGCTGCGGGAGCAAGGAATCCATTGCGTAGGGACTGCCGTAGATCAAGAGCGCCTGTAGGTTTTCGGCCTGTACCAGCGCTTGCAGCCAGTCTTGGGCGATCTGTGTGGGCGCTGCACTGCCGCGAAACGGATTGCCGCGAATAAAGATTTGCAATAGTGTCGGCTCAGCATAGCTGTTTTGCACCTGCGTTGCTGGAAGGGCGGCGCTGTCAGCATCCTGAGTGCTGATCAGCTTAGTTGCATAGCCTAAGCTGCGGGGATATGCGATCGCAGGTGCGGTACGACTCAAAAACGGACAGTCCAGCACCTGATCAACCAAGATCACATTCCGGCGATTCGTGACGTTGGGATCGATGGTAATTGGTAACGCCTGATCTCGCTGTGAATATTGCATTGACTGCTGCGAAATTGCAGTCGCACAGGCCAGCGCATCGGGTTGAGCGACTTGATCCAGCCGGATCGGTGGTGGTGGCAAATGCTCCCAGGCGTGGCGTGAGGGGGCATCAGTTGTGAGGGCTGATCCCACCTTATGCTTGGCTCGCCATATCCGTTCCACGGAATAGCGAATCCGCTCCCGTGTCAGGCGACCGTCTGCTACGGCATCACAGACGGCATGAATAGCCGCTTCTGGGTCAGTGGGCATCAAGAGGATATCGGTGCCCGCCTCGACTGCGAGAACAGCGGCCTCGCCATCGCCATAGCGATTTGCGATCGCACCCATCATCAGAGCATCGGTGACAATCAGGCCGTTGAAGCCCATCTCCTGTCGCAGCATTCCGGTCAGGATGGCAGGTGAGAGTGTGGCGGGATAGGTGGGATCGAGCTGCGGTAAGTTCAAATGTGCGGTCATCACTGCATCGACTCCGGCTGCGATCGCAGATCGGAACGGCGGCAGTTCAATCTGATCGAGCCGCTGAAGATCGTGGGGAATAACGGGTAGCTCTAGGTGCGAATCCGTGGCGGTGTCGCCATGTCCCGGAAAGTGCTTGGCCGTGGTCAGCACGGGCTGCTGCTGGGCACCGCGAATAAAGGCCGTGGCAAGCTGGCTGACGATTTCGGGATCAGCGGCAAAGGAGCGCACGTTGATCACCGGATTAGCCGGATTATTGTTTACGTCCACGACCGGAGCCAGAATCCAGTTGAGGCCAATGGCCAGAGCTTCACGGGCGATGATGCTGCCCATTTGCTCGGCAAGCTGGAGGGCTTGGGGCAAGTTTTGATCTGCGATCGTACTGAGCGCCATCGGTGGTGGAAACCAAGTTGCCCCAGCAAAGCGTTGCCCCACGCCTTCTTCGATATCGGCAGCGATTAGTAAGGGGATCGATGCCTGTGACTGGAGCAGCTGGGTGCGTAGACCCACTTCGCCTGCACTGCCGCCGAGTAGAATGACGCCGCCTACGCCGAGATCTCCTAGCCATTTGCTGAGCTGAGCGGCATTGGCTTCAATGTGGGGATATTGCCGCTGATGGTCGAATAAATGGCCTGTGGTACGCACGACGACCATTTGAGCCACTTGTTCAGCTAATGACAAGGACTCCACTTCGGGGAGCGATGGGTTAACGGTACTACTCGCGATCAATGGCTGCTTGCTCCCTTGGTTGCTGTATTTTTAAGTCTTGCATTGGGCGGCAATGCCCACGTACTTACTGGGTTCTATGCTCTGTAAGATCCCCCCTAGCCCCCCTTTTTAAGGGGGGAACCTGCTCAAAGTTCCCCCTTTTTAAGGGGGATTTAGGGGGATCGTGCAATTTGTAAATTGGATTCAGGTGAGTGAATTTTACAAGACCTGAAAACGCTGAGTTTCGCGCTGCTCAACCCAAGCTATCTGTAATTACTCTTCAGAATCGTCAGTGGCAAAATCATCTTCGAAATCCTCGTCATTGGATGCGCTGGCTTCCCGTTGGCGGCTGATTTGATTCAGCAGGTCAATTACCTGGGTGCCTTCTTCCAAGGCCCGATCTTCCACGAAGCGGACTTCCGGAGTGCGGCGCAGGCGCATCCGCTGGCCGAGTTCATGGCGCACATGCCCGGTGGCGGCCTCTAGTCCGGCCATTGTTTCCGACTTGGCCTCAGCGGTTCCGTAGATGCTGACAAAAATCTTGGCATGTTGCAAATCGCCCGACATATCAACCCGTGTAACGCTGACCATGCCAGAACCGACTCGGTCATCTTTGATGCCAGAGATCAACATTTGGCTCACTTCTCGTTTGACCTGTTCGGCTACACGAGCGACTCGACGATTAGTCGCCATACTTCTTTCCTCAAAACAATCGTTAGCGTTCTCCCAGACTATTCTAAATCGCTCCGATAGATTAAAGGTTCTGGCGAATATGACAGGGGTAGCGCAACATTACGCAACACTTGAGATGGGCTAGCGAATAAATTGCGATCGCAGTGGAATCCTTTGGATTTTAGGGTTTACCGCTAGTTTGAGGCTGAAGTGAGATTTATGAGCGGATATCAACCTTACTTAAGTTAGTTACGGCAATTGGATTGCTGACATAAAATTCTCTCAAATCGTTGTCAAGCCATTATTTTGATAGCAATCCGAAAAGAGGTTAGGGGAGGGCGGGCAAGAGCCCGCCCTCCCCTAACCTCTTTTTCGCGAGTGAATGCGAGATCGCACCTCTTGCACCCAGTTGCACTTACTGATTTATCTCACCTATCGCCCATCAACGGAGTCTCTGCTCTAATCCCCCGATTTAGCCCACGCCCGGACTGACAATCATGTCTGAACAATCTCCAACCACTACCCAACCAAGCCCCAGCAGCACCTTCCCAATCGTCGGAATTGGAGCCTCTGCGGGTGGCTTAGAAGCGTATACCGACTTGCTTCGGGAATTGCCGACCGACTCCGGCATGGTGTTCGTGCTGATTCAGCATCTTAAACCAGATACTCCCAGTATGCTGAGCGAAATTCTGGCACGGGTAACGGAGATGCCAGTCGAGCAAGTTACTGATAACTTGACGGTGCAGCCGAATCATGTTTATGTGATTCCGCCAGACAAGCGGATGACTATTTCAAATGATCAACTCAAGCTAGCTCCGAGAGATTCGGCACAACGACCGTTTATGCCGATTAACCTGTTCTTTCAGTGCCTAGCGGATGAGTATGGTCATCGAGCAATCGGGGTTGTACTCTCCGGGCTAGATTCCGATGGAGCCGAAGGACTGAAATGTATTAAGACGGTGGGCGGCATTACCTTTGCTCAAACCCGGCGTACGGCTCAACACAGTGGTATGCCGAATAGTGCGGTGGCAACGGGCTTTGTTGATTTCATCTTGGCACCCGCTGAAATTGCTCAAACGCTGGCCGATATTGCCCAGCATCCCTACCTGAATCATCCGTTGCGATCGCAAACGAACCCATCTGATACTGAACCGGATCAAAATTTGCCTCAACAAGAGCCAGAAAACCGACCTCTGCAACAAAATTCACTGTCCGTCATCTATAATTTGCTGCGAGCCACCACTGGGGTAGACTTCACGCAGTACAAACGCACCACCTTCGAGCGGCGACTGCGCCGACGCATGGTGCTCCATCAGCTCAATTCTGTTGAAGAGTACGTTGATTATCTGCGGAATGATTTATCAGAAGTCAAAGCCCTTTATCATGACGTACTCATCACTGTGACCAGCTTTTTTCGCGATCCCGACTCATTCGCCTTCTTAAAGGAATCCGTCTTCCCAACATTAATTGAGCAAAAAGCGCCAAATGCGTCAATTCGCATCTGGGTAACGGGTTGCACCACGGGCGAAGAATGCTATTCGCTACTGATTTGTCTGCTAGAGTGCTTGTCTGCTCAGGATGCCAACCTTTCAATTCAAGTTTTCGGTACGGATGTCAGTGAAGAGGCAATTAATATTGCTCGCCAAGGCATCTACTCCGAAAATCAGATGGCAGGAGTTTCATCCGAACGCCGCAGCCGCTTTTTCACCCGCAACGAAGGCCGATATCAAATCAGCAAAGCCGTGCGTGAGATGTGCGTATTTGCCCGCCAAAACTTGGGCAGCGATCCGCCGTTTTCCAATATCGATCTCGTCAGTTGTCGCAACGTACTGATTTACTTTACGCCCGCCCTGCAAAAGCGGGTGATGGCGATTTTTCACTATGCGCTGTACGCCAATGGCTTTCTCTGGCTCGGCAGTTCCGAAAGCGTAGGCGAAACCTCCGAGCTATTTTCAGTGGTGGATAAAAAACATCGGGTCTATAGCCGCAATCCGGTTGCCAGCCACTTGAGTTTCGACTTTGTCACCAGCGACTATTTGGCTCTGAATCCAAATCGAATGCCTGAGCGCCAGAATTTTGTAGAAGAAACATCCAGCTACACGAATGTGCAACGTCAAGCGGATCAGATTGTGCTGAATCGATATGCACCCGTCTGTGTGATCGTGAATGAGCAGCTAGAGATCATTCATTTTCGTGGTGACACCAGCCTCTACGTTCGGCCTGCGCCCGGTGAACCTAGCTTCAATCTGCTCAAAATGATTAGGCCAAGCCTGCTGGTTGAAGTGCGCTCTGTGCTGGAACAGACCAAGACGCAAAAGACCATTACCCGACGGGAAGGGCTACAGGTTGAAGGCAATCCGCGCTATATCAACATTGAAGTGACGCCGATTCGCAATCCGCTGTCGCAGGAATTTAGCTATTTGCTGCTCTTTGAAAATGGTTCTCTGATTCAGCCCCAATCGGCTGAGAACCGTGACGCGACTGAGCCGGATGGGCAGCCAGCAAATGGGCCGGAAGTTGAGCGCTTGAAGCAGGAACTGGCGGCAACTCGACAGGAGCTGCTGGATACACAAGCCTATTTGCAAGCGACGGTTGAGGAGCAGGACTCGATTAATCAGCGCTTGACGACAGCCAATGAAGAGATTTTATCCAGTAACGAAGAACTCCAGAGCACGAACGAAGAGCTGCAAACGGCCAAAGAAGAAATCCAGGCGGCTAATGAAGAGCTAAAAACCACCAATGAAGAGCTAGAGAGCCGCAATGTCGAAGCGCGATCGATCAATGACGATCTCTTAAATTTGCTGATCAATGTCAATATTCCAATTGTGATGCTGTCGAATGAGCTACGGATTCGTCGCTTTACGCCTGCGGCTGAGAGCTTGTTTAATCTGATTCCTAGTGACGTTGGCCGTCCGATTAACAACATTCGCTTGAATGTCGATGTGCCTGATTTGGAAGCGCGCATTACCAGAGTGATCGAAATGCTGGATACTCAAGAGCATGAGGTGCAGGATCAGGCGGGCCACTGGTATCGGCTGCGGATTCGGCCCTATCGCACTACTGAGAACCAAATCGACGGGGCGGTGATTACCCTGGTCGATATTGACGACATTAAGCGCACCATGCGCCAGCTTGAGCTATCGCGTCTGTATGCCGAGAGTATTGTGCAAACCGTGCGGGAGCCGCTGGTGGTGCTTTCCCGCGAGCTGCGGATCAAAACGGCCAATCGAGCCTTTTACGAGCTGTTTCAATTAACAGAACCTGAAGTTGAAGAGCGGCTGTTTTTTGATATCGATAGTGGTCAGTGGGATATTACAGATCTGCGATCGCGCTTAGAGAATTGCCTGGCTTATCCAGAACTGCTGCAAGATTTTGAGTTCAGCCACGACTTTGTTCGCTTGGGTACTCGATACATTCTGATCAACGCCCGCGAAATTGAGCAGCCCTTTGGGGAGCAACTAATTTTGCTCGCGATTGAAGATATCACCGAGCGCAAACAGGCTGAGACTGAGCGTATTCAGCTTGTTCAAGAACAGATTGCTCGGGCCGAAGCCGAAGCGGCGAATGCGAGTAAAGATGAGTTTTTGTCAGTGCTATCTCACGAATTGCGGACGCCACTCAATTCCATTTTGGGCTGGACAACCATTCTGCAACGCAAGCCATTCTCGGGGATCACGCCCGAACTGCTGACCCAAGCGCTAAACAGCATTGAGCGCGGTACCCACTCCCAAACCCGGATCATCAGCGATCTGCTGGAGGTTTCGTCGATTATTCAAGGCAAGCTCTCGCTGCAGCGACAGGCCGTTAACCTGACTGACTTGCTGAATCTGGTTATTGATACCATACAGCCAATGGCTGAAGCCAAAAATATCCAGATCAATCGAACGCTGTTTGACTCGCCTCAGCGGCTGAATGTCGATCCCGACCGGATGCAACAAGTGTTCTTGAATGGCTTATCTAATGCCATTAAGTTTACGCCTCCCGGTGGACAAATCAGCGTCGATCTGACCTACACCAACAATCAGGCTCAGATTGACATAACAGACACCGGAGACGGCATCGATCCGGAATTTTTACCCTATGTTTTCGATCGCTTTCGTCAAGCCGACAGCTCCAATATCCGTCGATATGGAGGACTTGGCCTGGGACTTGCGATCGTAAAATACTTCACCGAAGCCCACCACGGCACGGTTGCCATTACCAGCCCTGGAATCGACCAGGGCAGCACGTTGATGATTACATTGCCCCTAACGATGACTCAAGCTCCATCCGTTGAATCAACTGACGTATTGCCAGTCAGCGACACGACTGATCCTGACTTCTCTGACCTCCGCATCCTCATCGTGGAAGATGATGAGGACAGCCTACAGATTCTGCAACTAACGCTGCAAATGCAGGATGCGACGGTTTTTACCGCGACCTCAGTGCGACACGCGATGAATAAGTTCACAGAAGAGGTGCCCGACCTGCTGATCAGCGACATTAGCTTGCCGGATCAAGATGGATTTGCCTTGATTCGCTGGATCCGCGATTTACCGCCGGAGCAGGGAGGAAATGTACCTGCGATCGCGCTCACTGGCTACGCAGCCACCAGCGACACCAAACGCTTCATAGAAGCCGGATTTCAGCGCCATATTGCTAAACCATTCGATATTGAAATGTTGGTATCTGCGATCGCCAGCCTATTTTCAGGCTAAGCCCAACATTGCCCGCAGCGTGAAATACAAGCAGACAAAACCTGCAACGAGAAGACCAATCAAGGGAATAGCCGTTGTTGGTTTTTCCAGCAACGGCATGATCGGCTGTGCCAAAGCAAAGAAGATCCCCAAGATAATGGTGACGAGAAAGCGGGGATAGCGGGATACGTTTTGCCAAAAATCGTTCATGATGCGTTGAGATCAGTATGCTCTCAGGGAACTAAACATGTTTTCTTAATCATTGATCATTCTAGGAGACAGATTCCTTTTCCGACAGCACCATTGATATTTTTCCGTATATCAAAATGCGATCCATTTACTTGTAGCGATAGCCATATCGGTTAGGACGTTATTGTGGCGCGGCATCCACCGCCCACACCCCGAAATCATGACCTTTTGAAGACGACCAACTATTTAAACTATTTAAGAAACAATCCGCTTTCTGTACAGATTCCCTGTAGCGGCTTATCCCACGCTTCACGCGGCACCTGCGGCAACCGAGCAAACTCAAACACAATACCGATAGTCAGCACCTTGGCCCAACTGGGCGAACTCAAAAACCGATCATAAAAACCGCCACCATAGCCCAGACGATAGCCCTGCACATCACAAGCTACGGCAGGCACCAAAATTAAATCCACATCGCTAGCCTGAATCAGCGGCGTCTCAGGATGCGGTTCAAGAATACCGTAACTGCCCGCTTGCAGCGGCATACCCCGAGAATGCCAATGGTGCCAGTTGAGCGATTTTCCTTCACATCGGGGCAGACCCCAAGCCGGTTTCAACGGAAACAGCGGACTCAGATCCGGTTCATGGCGAAAGCTGGAATAGGCCAGCACCACTCGCGCCTCTCGAAAAACCGACCAGTTGAGCAGGTGATCACAAATGCGATCGCTCTTTTGCCGCCAAACATCATCCGGAATCGACTGTCTTGCCTTTAACAACTTGCGTCGCAGTTCAATCTTGGCAGAACGCATAATAACCCGATTGCCCGCCTGCCGTGTCCTCGTCACTCTAACTTCTCTCCCACAACTTCTCGCAACGTAACAATCACTAACCCACTATCCCACTATCCACCATCACCCACCTCCTAACCAACCGTCACCCATCAACCACCCACCTGTCACCTATTCACCTAAAACCCAACACCTAAAACCTAAAACCCAACACCTAAAACCTAAAACCCAACACCTATCCCCCCTCAACGCGCTCCCAACCACTGCCGCAGCCGCACCTTCGTCGCCACATAAAACGGAAACTGATAGTGTTCCACCAGCAACCAACCTACTAGCAGGAGATGGGTAATCAACGTAACCCCAACCCACACCGACGGGAACCAGCTCCATCGACTGCCCTCCAGCGGTGGAAAAGTATGGGACGACATCCAAACCAATCCAGGTGGCAGCACCACCAGAGCAATGCCAATACTCCAGATCACAAACGTGAGATTGAAGTCATCCTGATAAACGGGTCGCCAGCGCCTTCCCATCCAGCGCCAGCTCATGGGCTGAGAGCTATCGACTACTTGAATCGTCTGCTCCGCTAGGTTGGGCGTAAAAATATGTCGGCAAAAGTCGCAGGCAAACGCATCCATGAGAGTCAGCGTTTGAATTTGACCATGTCGGCACACAGGGCAGGGATAGGTACCCGCCAATGTAAACGAGCCAGCGGGAACCGCTAACCGCTCACCTTTAGCGGACGGCAATGGATTGGAATCCGGTGATGGAGAATGGTAGGTCATACGAACTTAAAGAGATCATCAGGCGCATGATTGGCATTGGAAGCGCTAATACTGGCCAGGCTGAAGGTGAGAATCGTAGATGGGTGGCTGGGTGGACGAGTAGATGGGTAGATGAGGTTTCTAACGAGGTCGATAGTCAGTCGGTAATCAGTAGCCAAGTCGTAGCCGAGACTAGATTGGTCTATCGCTAGGAAAGGTTATTGGACGAACTGCCGACGGTGCGCGAAAACTCTTGCCCATCTTGTTCCAAGATAACGAGTGGTTCTTGATTTGGAGCAGCTTCAATTCGTTTCACTCTGACTTGACCATTGGCCAGCATTTCGCCTTCGCCGACATAGCGGCTGGTTGCTTCATTGGGAACGGACACGATCACAACTGTTCGATTATCGACCTGAACGACGCCGCTGATTTCAATCCGGCTGGCAATGGGTGTCGCCTCAACTGGAGTTGGCTGAGATGGGATGAGTACGCTGGGCAGCGTACCAGATGCCGCTTGAGCCGGATTAATGGGACTAGTTGCGACAACGGGAATTGGTGATGGCTGTGTAGCCGCTGGTTGAGGGAGAGCCGAAGGCTGCCCGGTGGGTGCAGTGGGTAACGCGCTCGGAGCTGCAGGAGCAGGCTGTGGGGCGGCAGGGGCAGGCTGACGGCGAGCAACAACTCCCGAAAACGGATCATAGCGACCCGTTTCAAGCTGGGCGAGACGGGCTTCTGCCTGGGTGTTTTTGACGAGTTCTGCACTGGCGGGTGAGGATGGAGTCGTCGCCTTCGGGCTGGGTGATTCGGCTACGGCTTTATCCTCAAGTGAACCTGAATCGCTAATCATATCCGAGTCAGAACTGCTTTCAGCCACCGTTTCGGTATCGGTTTTGACTTCGCTGGCCGAATCGTCGGTTGGGTTGGATGATGATCCGCAGCCTGCAATGATCAAAAACGTGAGAACGACAGTCAAATGCCCAATGGTTCTAGGCTTGAGCTTGATCAAACAGTTCATCATGGTCACACTCCCCACAAATATTTCACATAAGGATAGCGCTGATCTAAATCTGCGATCGCACAAACTCTAAACAAACTCAATGAACGGTTTACAGAACGGTTTACAAAGTTGTCCTGCGACGCTGAAAGCCGTGTTATGCCCCAAAGATGTCAGAATCGTCACTCTTCCGCTTCTCGGCAGTCAGTACAATCGAGTCGGTACAATCTAAAGAACAGCGATATTCTCAGAGCGCGTCAGTATGTTTAATGACGAATTGAATCAGCTCAATCCCACCACCTCTGAAGTTGAATCCGTTTTAGAACTGAATCAGATTGCCCACGAGTTTCGTCAAGAAGTTGAGTATCGAGACGCTTTTCGGCAACACTGCCACTGGTATCACACAACCGCCCAACAACATCAGCTCGAATTAGTCCAAATGCGTAGTGAACTCAATTTGTTCGAATGGTTTTGTCGTTTTATGCGGTTCAAATAGGGCTGAAATTAATACGATTTAATGCTGCTCACGAATCGGCAATTTCAGAGCAATTTCAGAAATAATTTACAAAAGGCTAGGAAATGCTATTTCCTAGCCTTTTGAGTCATTGAGTCTAAGTCATTTAATGGATGTTTAAGCGTGTTTTGCTGCCAAGCTAATTTCCAAGGATTGTGGATCAAATAGCCTGTAAATTGTTTCATCCGTAGGGACACGGCATTGCCGCGTTTTTATCCCAAAGATTTCACCTGATTCAATCCACGTTCCCAAGCTTGACTACTGAATTTAATCATTGGCTTCGGGCAATAAGTTTGGATTCATGAGTCAAACCCACCCCTCCAATGAATAAAATTCAGAATCTAATACTGTTCAGCTTCTTCATTATTGGCTAGAGGGATATCGCCGCTGAACGGCTGTACGCCCGTTTCAGGATAAGCATCATCGCGTGGGCCAAAGATGCGAGCAATTGCTTCGGACAAATACTGAATAACGTCGTTAACCATGCCTAAAACTTTCATGATTTCCCTCGCTTTAAGTATGACGTTGTAGCCTCAGAATCAAACAACGGATCTACTAATGCAGATATCTAGAAAAGTCGGATCAATGCGATAGAGCTTGGTGGTAAATCCAGTGATTTGATGAAGGCAATTTGTTTTTAACTTGTACCGACAGTAGCAAGACAATTGGAGGCTGAAGAAAATAGACCAGAACAGTGCCAAATATATACAGATGCGTCAGTATTTATAAATGGCAAAGCTTACGACTATTTTGCTCAGTTTGTGAGCTTGCACAAATGAAGCGATGTTGTGAATTTTGAGCTCCATTTGTGTAGAGCAAGATGCTCTGATGTAAACCCTTCTGGTGGGCTTTGGATCAGCCTCAAACTCCATCTATACTGCCTTACCTTTATCTTACGAGTTGAAGATCGAATTTCAAATAGGTCGTTATTTATCTCTACGAAACTCTTTACGGTTTGTTTCGAATTTTCAACTAAATTATCTGGTAGTCCTCAAAAGTCAATGATTTTTGGATGCGTGGGCACCGCCCAAACACCCAAAAATCATTACCTGAATACCACTACCAATTATCTTTGTTGAAAGAAACCATTTCAAACAAGAGTGATGAAGATAGCCAAGCCTCATACATTAGTTGACCTTAAATGAGCTATCCCAAATGGACATAAAGCCGGTGTTTGGGGCGATTTTGTCTGATTTCCGTTAGTCGCGATCGCAACTTGGGCAGACTAGCCAGTAGAGTAGGGGATTAACTCCTTGCTGCCTGATAACGGGTGCAACGGACGCTAGCTCAGCAACAGTATCCCCTTCATGATTTCTCCTAATGCAACGTCCTACGCAAGAAATTCGGTTCAAAAGCTATGACAGAATCTCGTCCTGCCATTCCTAATCCGTTTAGCCCTCCGGGTGAAGATGAAACCGCTGCTATGCCAATGGGGGCAGGTAGTGGACAACCGCCTATGAATCGAGTTCGTCCGGCCACGCCACCGCCTAGCGGACAACCAACTCAAGCTCGCCCCAGTGGACAAGCACCTCAACCTTCTGCTCAAGCTGTGCAGGCTGCGAGAGCAGCCCAAATGCGAGCGGCTCAAGCTCAACAAGCCCAAACGCGAGCAGCCGCTCAAGCGACACAGGCCCGAGCTGCCCAGCCCGAGCAAACTCAAGTCAAAACCGCTGCACCCGCTGCACCTCCTCCGCCACAGCCCGCACCTGCAGCTCAAACAGCGCCAGCGCAGTCAGCCCGTCCGGCTGCGGCTCCGGCTGTTCCAAATCGCGCCCCTGCACCGCCGACCATGTCTGTGCGCTCCAATGGCCAACCGACGCTAGAGCAAATTGTTAAAAAAGCGTTTGATGAAGGCTATTCTGACGTTCACCTGGGCGTGAATGAAGTGCCGCGTTTCCGAAATCGAGGCGAAATCGATCCGACCGAATGGCCCGTTACCGATCGCAAAACCTTCATGAGCTGGCTGAACGAAATCATGAAGCCAGAAGATATTCAGCAGTTTGAAAAAACGCTGGACTTTGACGGGGCCGCTCAGTTTGACTTCACCCGGATCCGGATTAACGTATTCGATACCCTGCGGGGGCCAGCGATGGTTCTGCGACTGATTCCCGTCAAAATCATGACGATGGAAGAGTTGAATTTGCCGAGTGTCTTTCGCGATATTTGCCACTATCACAAGGGCTTAGTACTCGTAACCGGGCCAACGGGTTCTGGTAAGTCTACTACGATGGCGGCGATGATCGACTACATCAACACCAATATGCCAAAGCATATTGTGACGATTGAAGACCCGGTGGAATTTGTGCATACCAGCCGCAAATCTCTGATCAAACAGCGGGAAGTCGGTATGCACACGCTCAAGTTTGACAATGCGCTGAAGGCATCGCTGCGGGAAGATCCCGATATCATCCTAGTGGGTGAAATGCGGGATAAGGAAACGGTAAATACCGCTTTGAAGGCAGCCCAGACCGGCCACATGGTCATGGGAACGCTACACACCAACAGCGCGGTTAAGACGATTGAGCGTATCCTAAACCTGTATGAGCCGGAGCAGCAGGCTCCCATTCGAGTTGCGATCGCAGAATCGTTAGTTGCTGTCATTGCTCAAGGTTTGTGTCGGACTACGGATGGCAAGCGAGCGGCATTCCATGACATCCTAATTAATACTGACGCCATTAAGGATTACATTCTGCGAGGTCAGATTGACGAAGTAGAAGCCATCATTCCGAAGTGTACGTTTGACGGCATGTGCTCTATGAATCAATCTCTCTACGCCTTGTATGAAGCGGGTCGCATCACTGAAGAAACAGCTTTGGAGATGGCTCCCAAACAAAACGAGATGGCTCAGATGCTACGAGGTCGCGTCTAGAAACCTTTTCTTGCTGTGAATCATTCTGTCACTCCTCTCCCCCAGCTTTTTAAGGGCATTGCCCTATTTACGCCTGGGGGAGATTTAGTTTATTGTGTCGATCCTGACAAGCAAAAACGCTGGCATATGCAGCTTTGCGCCGTGTTGCAGGATGTGTTGAATCTGCCAGAGCCACCTCATTTTCTGGTACCTGGCTATACAGCCACGGTGGATCGATGGTTTGACAGCAAGACTCAAGCGGTGCAAACCTACGCTGAGCTGTATCCGCTGGTGGCGCGTCATCGAGCGCTGCTCAATGTCATCTTTGGAGACGACGATTTGCCGTGGCAGGTGATTCATGATCTGCCTGAAACCTGCAATCCGGTTGTCATTCAAACCTATCAGCAGCAGTTTCCCCAGCTCTGGGAAAATCATGAGCTAATTTTGCGCTGTGACCTATCCTTTGCCATATCGGCAACCGATCAACCTACTCCGTCTTTGGCTTGGTCTCCGGCCAATCCTTTACCAAATGCTCGTCCTGGATATGTGCTACGCCTGTTTGTTTCTGGACGCAGCGGCGCAACCGAACGCATTCTGAAAAATTTACATCAGTCACTGGAGCAGTTCCTAAATCAGCCCTACACGCTCAAAGTAATTGACGTGCATCAGCATCCCGAACAGGTGGAAGCAGACCATATTGCGGCGACTCCAACGCTGTTGAAGGTATGGCCGCCACCCGCTAGACGCATTGTTGGGGATTTGGACGACATGCAGAAAATCTTGCAAATTTTGTCGTCGTCTGAGAATTCGTCTTCCTTGTAAGTTGGCGTTAAACCTATGAGATTCAACAGCCTCTACAGTTGCTGGGTTTCGCGTTGCTAAGCTCAACCTAATCTACAAAATCAGAGTCGAAACGTGATTGTTTGACAAATTGATGCGGCGGATGGCGTGATTGTTGGTGTCGGCAACGTACAGGTGAGTTGACGTGGCGCTGAGGACGGTGGGCTCGTTGAATAGGGCTGGCTGTGAGCAGTTTTGTGGGGAGTTTTGTGGAGAGTTGCGATCGCACATCCCATTCCCATCTCGATACCCTGGCTGTCCCGTTCCCCAGCGGGTGACACATTTCCGCGTATTGAGGTTCAACTGCTTGATGACATGGTTGTAGGTGTCTGCAATCCACAGCGTATTGTCAATCGCGCAGACGCCTAAGCAGTGCTGGAGCCGCGCCTGATCACCAACACCGTCCCGATCACCAAAGTCGAAGAGTCCGCCGGAGCCACAGAGGGTTTGAACGCTGGTTGTTGCTAAATCAACTTGCCGGATCGAACTGGATTCGCAGTCAGCGACGTAAAGATTAGGGCGATCGGTGCAGACATCGGTACATTGATCGATGCATAACCCACTGGGCTGAGCAAAAGCTGCGATCGCAGGTGAACCATCCACGCAGGCTTCGGCTCCTGTACCGATTAGAGTACTAACCTGGCTTGTCTCAAGATTCAAGACCCAAATTTGGTGCGATCCGGCCATCGCCATGTAGAGATGGGGATAAACCAGCGCCAATCCCCAAGGCGAATTGAGATCAACTTCGGTCGCTCGACCGCCATGAGGGTAAATCACGCGGCTTTGGCGACCTGTGCCCGCCAGGGTATGAACCTGCTCCTGCTCTAGATCAATGCAGCGAATCAGATGATTGCCCGTATCGGCCACGTACAACCGCTGCTGGACGGCATCGAACGTTAATCCTTGCGGCATGTTGAACTGAGCCGTTGCAAAATCGCCATCTTGCCAGCCGGATTGACCTGTTCCAACAACTGCTTGCAGGTTGCCGTCCAGGGTTGCGATCGCAACTTGATGATGACCCGTGTCGGCGATGAACATGCGATCGCACAGCTCATCTACCCGAATCCCTCCGGGAAAGGATAACTCCAGGTTCTGCCCCTTTGTAGGTAAATGACTGGGCGGAGTTTTCTGAGGCAGCGCTGCTGCCAGTACTGGCATAGACTCAGGCTCCTGCCCTAGCAGTGCGGCAATCACAGTATTGATTTGCTCAAGACTGGAGTTTAGACTAAAGAGCGAAAGAAAATCGCGGTCGTGCTAGGCACGAACCGCGTTATAGCAGAAGCTGAGACAATACCACTCACCTCAGCGACTACTATGCCCTACGATAGCCTGTACGGATTCCGCCAGCGCGCCCATCAGTATTTGGGACGAGCGCATGATGCGACCTTTGAACTCATTGACGCGGTGTTGACGACACGGCAAGCGCCCAGCTTTGTCGAGCTCTCGCGCTCCCCATTCTTTCGTCGCCAATGGCCGAGTATCTATAGCGCTGTACATGACAGCCGACCGCAGCGCCGCCGACTGATGCAGCTGTACCTGGAGCAACTGCCCCAGGAGGAGCCAGTGGTGTTGGCTGGCGACCATACGGCATGGCCCCGTCCAGACGCGAAGTGCTTACCCGAACGGACGTATGAACATCAGGCTCAGGGTGTGGGAGGAGGGGGGCCGATTACCGTCGGTCAAGGCTACAGTACGTTGGCCTGGATTCCACCCGAGTCAGGCAGTTGGGCCTTGCCTTTGCGGCATGAGCGAATTACCAGTTGGGAGAGCCCATTAAGCAAAGCTGCATTTCAACTGCGGCAAGTGTGTAAAGAGTTATCCTGTCGTCCCTTGACGCTCTGGGACAGTGAGTATGGCTGTGCTCGCTTCGTGCTGGAAACCGCTGATATTGCCGCCGATAAACTCATGCGTCTGCGCTCTAACTTGAACCTCTGGGGAGCACCGCCGCCCTACAGTGGACGAGGACGTCCCAAAGTCCAC
Source organism: Thainema salinarum CENA647 (assembly GCF_057732415.1). NCBI lineage: Bacteria > Bacillati > Cyanobacteriota > Cyanophyceae > Leptolyngbyales > Leptolyngbyaceae > Thainema > Thainema salinarum. Next base: position 1,547,709 of record NZ_JBYJZJ010000022.1, on the reverse strand, counting down.
GGCGACAAATTCAAACTCAATGACCCCGACACCTGGTGGTCAGCCGATGAGACAGCAATTCTCGAGCATCCCAAGTTGGGGACAGTGCGGGTGCGCTGTTGGCACCAGTTGCATTTTCGGCAAGCCGCTGCTCATCCCATGCGGCTGATTCAGGTGCAACGCCTTGATGCCACCGGACACCCTCGCCCCGCTCGCCCCCTCTGGTTGGTGTGGGTTGGCGAGAGTCCACCGCCCTTAGACACCCTCTGGCAACGCTATCTGCAACGCTTTGCTATCGACCACTGGTACCGCTTCATCAAGCAGCGACTGCATTGGCTCTTGCCGAAACTGGCAGACCCCAAAGCGGCGGAACGCTGGAGTGACTTGATGCCCTTAGCCACCTGGCAGTTATGGTTAGCGCGTGATCTCGTCCAAGACCAACCCTTGCCCTGGCAAAAACCTCAAGCCGCTCTGACTCCTGGACGAGTGGCTGATTCCATCGCTCCACTTTTCGCTCAGTTGGGCACACCGACTGCACTTCCCAAACCCCGAGGAAAATCACCGGGCTGGCCGACTGGCACCCCTCGACCCCCCAAACCCTACTGCCCCACCATCCGAAAACGAGGAAAACGCTCTAAAAAACAAGCCACATCTGTCCCTTAACCCCGCCATTCGGCTCCTGTTACTCCAAACATGCGCCACTGTCACAGGTGGTGCAATTTGGCCTTAGTCTAAACTCCAGTCAAGATGGCCCTCACCCGAAACCTGAAGCGCAATGTAGCCATTTGGATCAATCACTACCAGCGTTGGCCACGCCCTGACCGCGTATTGATTCCACAGAGTGCAATCGCAGTCGTTGATCACGGGATGCTGGATGTCGTAGCGCTGGATAGCCTGCTGAACGGCGGCTTCAGATTGCTCATGGGCAAACTTGGGCGTATGAACGCCAATCACCACCAGTTGATCGGCGTATTTTTGCTCTAGCCACGCCAAATCCGGCAAAACGTGCAAACAGTTGATGCAGCCGTACGTCCAAAAATCGAGCAGCACGATTGTTCCCCGCAGATCTCGCAGCGATAGGGAATTGGGCGTATTCAGCCAGGTGAGATCGCGGGGAAACTGGGGTGCTCGGACGCGAGGCGGCATGGTTGTTCAGTCGTCCTACTCGGTCAGCGTCGATTGATCGGGCGAGGCTGGAGTGGACGGTGAAAACGGCTGGTCGGGTTCAATTGGCAGGGGATTGAACTGCGGCTCGTTATCCAGCTTCAAATCGCGCTCCAAAGATTTGAGACTGGGTTCGTCGATAATTTCCGGCAGCGTGGGCGGCACGTTCTTGTCCTCCGCATCTGGCTGACGGAACCGCTCAAAGAATCGACCCAAACGCTGACGAGATTGGTTGAAAATGTCGTCTTTCGCCGCTTGAGGCATGGGCGACCCCGGTGTTCTCGAGGGCTGAACGGTTGGGATAGTCCCATCCGGTTCCTCAATCGTGGGAGACATGATTTCTTCAACGGTTTCAGATGGCTCGGGTTCAGTCGGTTGTTCTGTTGAGGAGGGAGGAGGTGCGATCGCATCCTCCGCTTCTCCTGCATCGTCTTCATCTACCGCATCAATTTCATCGATGAGCCCTGGAACGTCGTTGATCACGGCTTTGGGAGTGGGTTTAGTGATTTCAATCGGTTCTGGTTCTGGTTCATCTTTGGTAACACCTGCTGAATCGGTAGACGTTCCTTTGAGCTGATCCAGTGTCGTTTCACTTGGCTGGGGAATCAGCTCTGGCTCCAAGATTTCGGGCTGTTTATCAACCTGATCAGTGTCTTGATCGGTTTCTAGAACGGGTGCAGATTCCGGTTCAACTGCCTTGAATGGAGCTTCGGATGGTTCTGTCTGACGCTCGTCTACCGTAGGTAGCTTGATGTTCAATTCGTCGCTGGACTCTTCTGGGCTGGCAGGGAGAGTTTCTGGAATCGCCAATTCAGGCTCTTCCTCATCAGGGATTTCTTCATCTTCGGTGGGTTCGGCAAAGTCGTCGAATTCGTTGACTGTAGGCTGTTCTTCCAAAACAGGGGATTCTACAGGCGGCTCGGTTGGTACAGGCGTTATCGGCTCAACTTCTGGCTCAACTTCGGGTTCGATTTCAGATTCGGGTTCAGGCGGCAGGTAATTGGGGTCAACAATACCCTGTACATCAGCCGCAGTCAGTTCGTCCCGCACTAGCTTGGAGAGCGTGTCTTCACCGCCAGGCTGATAGTCGATTAATCGAATCGTCGAGTTAAAGGCGTTGCTGATTAAGTTGCCATCCTCATCCAGCAGCTCCAGCTTCAGCCAGTTTTGGCCTGTTTTGAAGCCTTTCAAGTAAACGGGCTGCCACTGATCAAACAAAAAGCTTTCACCATTAATCGTGCAGCGGATGCGCCAATCTTTGATGTCATCTTCGCTATCTTGCCGTGCCACAAAGTGCAGCGGTGCGTCTTTTAGATAAAAGTCCAGCATGATTGGCTCCGCGCCGTAGCTGCCCTTGGGGCGGCTATAGGTGAGCTGAGGCATGCCGACTGTGGGTGAGTTGTCCAGCGTGGGACTAAAGAGATGGAACGTAACCTGGTCGTAGGCTCCGTCATTTTTGAAGCTTTCGTGCCAGGGACGGGAGGCAAAGACGCGCAGGGTATGGGTACCGGGTTCTAGGTCAGAAAAGACCAGCGGTTTGCTTGTGTCGTAAACCGCTTGATAGGGCTGGTTATCCAGAATGACGTGCAGGTGTGGCCCCATTTCAAAAGTTTCGTTTTTGAATAGGGGTAAATCGCGCACCTGGAGCCTGACGGACACTTCGGTAGACTGCAAAACCTGATTGGGCTGGGGACTGAGGATTTTTACCTGCGGCTGATAAGCGGTGAGTAGCTGGCCCAAATCTTGGATGGCTTGGGGCGGAGCAACCTCGTAAAGCCGCTTGGTGATGGTGGCTTGAGCTTGTTTGCCCTGCGCGACCTGGCTGACATCCACAGTGCGATCGCGGTTGCCACATCCTGTTAGGCCAATCCCCACTACACACAGGATGATACTGAGGCTAACGGCAGCCATCGACTTGATCCACTTAAACCCTGCTCGAAACCCAGTCATATTCGTCCTAAAACGCTCCATTCGGACTATAGCGGAAAGCCTGCCCACGCTGCTGGATTTCAGATCGACATGCGGCAAAGGCAGAATCTATGTCAGGTTTACAACAATTGGCTGCAACTGGAACTACAGTGCAAAATCGTGATCAATTGTTTCAATAGATTTCAATAAATTGCAATTTAATTGACAGATTGCTCGTTTAAGGTAAGCAGCTTGCTTTTGATTTCTATCTGTGAATCCGTCTATAAGCGTTTGGAATAGTGATCCCAATTTGTTCTCTATATTTCTCTATGCGAAGCGTCAGATTTAATAAGCCGATACCCGAAATGTGAGACTCAATGACAGCTTGTTGCAGTTTGTCAGGGAAAGTTGCGATCGCAATTATCGAGCTGCGTGATCGCCCAAAGCAGCTACAGATAGGGGATCTCGCCTAGGGCTGATCTGGAGTTGAGCCAAATAGCTATCTCACCTAAAAGTCATTTCGTTTTGTAAAAAATGCGGTAAAAAACTTGACTTTTGCACAGACCCAATAAGCCAATCCCAGTCAGATCAAGCCTTTCCCAACTTGAATTATTGTTAACGCGCATCAAAGCGGTTTCAAACGCAAGTCTATAATGCTCGAGAGAACACCCCAAGCGACTTCTGTTTGTAGAGTTCAACTTCTTGGACTACTCGAACGGTTGGAATAACTAAATGACATAACTTTGTCTTACAAACGACTTACAAAACTTATCTATAAGGTTTTCGTAAGGATGTACTCAGCTTTTGCGCTGGAGAGAGGGGTGGAAACACTGCTAAGCTCTCCACGCATTGATCAGGTCAAATGCTCTTGGGGTGAGACGTCGTCTCGTTCCTTGTCTAGAGAGGAGAGTCTCCATGACAACTACTCCACAGGAGCGGGAGAAGGTAAGGGTAGTGGTCGACAACGACCCGGTTCCTACTTCCTTTGAGAAGTGGGCAAAACCCGGCCACTTCGACCGCACCTTATCGCGAGGTCCAAAAACCACAACTTGGATTTGGAACCTTCACGCTCTCGCGCATGATTTCGATAGTCATACCAGCGACTTAGAAGATATCTCTCGTAAGATTTTTAGCGCTCACTTTGGTCATCTCGCCATTATCTTTATTTGGCTGAGTGGCATGTATTTCCACGGCGCTAAGTTTTCAAACTATGAAGCTTGGCTCAGCGACCCCATCAACATCAAGCCCAGTGCTCAGGTTGTTTGGGACATCGTCGGTCAAGATATTTTGAATGCTGATGTCGGCGGTGGATTCCAGGGTATTCAAATTACCTCTGGTTTCTTCCAGCTCTGGCGTGCTTCTGGTATCACCAACGAGTTCCAGTTGTACTGCACCGCAATAGGCGGTCTAGTAATGGCTGGCTTGATGCTGTTTGCCGGTTGGTTCCACTATCACAAACGGGCTCCCAAACTGGAATGGTTCCAGAATGTTGAGTCCATGATGAACCACCACTTGGCTGGCTTGTTGGGTCTAGGCTCCTTAGGCTGGGCAGGTCACCAGATTCACGTTTCTCTGCCAATTAATAAGCTCTTGGATTCTGGGGTTGCACCTAAAGACATTCCGCTGCCACACGAATTCATCTTGGATAAGAGCTTAATGGTAGAGCTCTATCCCAGCTTCGCGAAGGGCCTGACTCCCTTCTTCACGCTGAACTGGGCTGAATATGCAGATTTCCTCACCTTTAAGGGTGGACTCAATCCGGTTACGGGCGGTCTCTGGCTGTCTGACACGGCGCACCATCACCTTGCGATCGCGGTTCTGTTTATCGTGGCAGGCCACATGTATCGCACCAACTGGGGCATCGGTCACAGCATGAAGACGATCCTGGAAAATCACCGAGGTCCCTTCACAGGTGAAGGTCATAAAGGTCTGTATGAAATTCTGACCACCTCTTGGCATGCTCAACTCGCTATTAACTTGGCGATGCTAGGTTCTCTGAGCATCATTGTTGCTCAGCATATGTATGCCATGCCGCCTTATCCCTATTTGGCGACTGATTATCCAACACAACTTTCGCTGTTTACCCACCACATGTGGATCGGTGGTTTCTTGATTGTGGGCGCTGGCGCTCACGGAGCCATCTTCATGGTGCGGGATTATGATCCAGCCAATAATGTCAACAACCTGCTGGATCGGATGATCCGTCATCGGGATGCCATTATTTCCCACCTGAATTGGGTTTGTATCTTCCTCGGCTTCCATAGCTTTGGTCTATACGTTCACAATGACACCATGCGGGCTTTGGGTCGTCCCCAGGACATGTTCTCGGATACGGCGATTCAGCTTCAGCCTGTTTTTGCTCAGTGGGTGCAGAATCTGCACACCCTAGCACCCGGTAACACAGCTCCCAATGCGATCTCCCCGGCGAGCTTTGCATTTGGTGGTGATGTGGTTGCTGTGGGTGGCAAGGTTGCCATGATGCCGATTGCCTTAGGCACGGCAGACTTCTTGGTGCACCACATCCATGCGTTTACCATTCACGTTACTGTTCTGATTCTGCTGAAGGGCGTTCTGTTCGCTCGCAGCTCTCGCCTGATCCCAGATAAGGCAAACTTGGGCTTCCGCTTCCCTTGCGATGGCCCTGGTCGGGGCGGCACCTGCCAGGTTTCTGGTTGGGACCACGTATTCCTCGGTCTGTTCTGGATGTACAACTCCTTGTCTATCGTAATTTTCCACTTCAGTTGGAAGATGCAGTCTGACGTATGGGGAACGGTTTCACCCGACGGTACGGTTTCACATATCACGGGTGGTAACTTTGCTCAAAGTGCTATCACCATTAACGGTTGGTTGCGTGACTTCCTGTGGGCACAGGCAACGCAGGTGATTGGATCCTACGGTTCCGCTCTGTCTGCTTACGGTCTGCTGTTCTTAGGCGCACACTTCGTTTGGGCATTCAGCTTGATGTTCTTGTTTAGTGGTCGCGGCTATTGGCAAGAGCTAATCGAGTCCATCGTTTGGGCTCACAACAAGCTCAAAGTAGCTCCTGCTATTCAACCTCGTGCTCTGAGCATCATTCAGGGTCGGGCAGTTGGAGTTGCACATTACCTCCTAGGAGGAATCGTCACTACATGGGCGTTCTTCCTGGCTCGGATAATTGCAGTAGGATAAGGGCGAGGAGGATTGATAACGACTTATGGCAACTAAATTTCCCAAATTTAGCCAGGACCTCGCTCAGGATCCGACTACTCGTCGGATTTGGTACGGGATTGCCACTGCTCATGACTTTGAGACCCACGATGGCATGACGGAGGAGAATCTTTATCAAAAGATTTTCGCTTCTCACTTCGGTCATCTGGCCATCATTTTCTTGTGGACTTCTGGCAACCTGTTCCACGTCGCCTGGCAAGGAAACTTCGAACAGTGGGTCACTGATCCGCTAAATGTTAGTCCCATCGCCCATGCGATTTGGGATCCTCACTTCGGTCAGCCTGCGGTAGATGCCTTTACCCGAGCTGGCGCTTCTGGCCCCGTGAATATCGCGTTCTCTGGGGTTTACCACTGGTGGTACACCATCGGTATGCGAACCAATGGCGACCTTTACATGGGGTCTATTTTCCTCCTGATTCTGTCGGCCATCTTCCTGTTCGCTGGCTGGTTGCACCTACAGCCTAAGTTCCGCCCCAGCTTGAGCTGGTTTAAGAACGCTGAATCTCGCTTGAACCACCACTTGGCTGGTCTGTTCGGCGTCAGCTCTTTGGCTTGGACGGGACACCTGGTACACGTTGCGATTCCTGAGTCTCGCGGTCAGCATGTGGGTTGGGATAACTTCCTGTCTACATTGCCTCATCCCGCTGGCTTAGGCCCCTTCTTTTCCTTGAACTGGGGCGTGTATGCACAAAATCCTGATACGGCTGGCCATGTGTTTGGTACGTCTCAAGGTGCGGGAACGGCTATCTTGACGTTCTTGGGTGGCTTCCATCCTCAAACTGAGTCCCTGTGGCTCACGGATATGGCTCACCACCACCTTGCGATCGCAGTGATCTTCATCATTGCCGGTCACATGTACCGCACCAACTTCGGGATTGGCCACAGCATTAAGGAAATCCTGAGTGCCCACAAGCCACCTAGTGGCAAGCTTGGTGAAGGCCACAAGGGTCTCTATGACACCCTAAACAACTCTCTACACTTCCAGCTCGCTTTGGCACTGGCTTCTCTAGGAGTTGTTACCTCGCTGGTTGCTCAGCACATGTACTCGATGCCGCCGTATGCCTTCATGTCGAAGAGCTTTACGACTCAGGCTGCGCTGTACACCCATCACCAGTACATTGCCACCTTCATCATGGTTGGCGCATTCGCTCACGGTGCGATCTTCCTTGTCCGGGACTACGATCCAGAGCAAAATAAGAACAACGTTTTGGATCGGGTTCTCCAGCATAAGGAAGCCATCATTTCTCACCTGAGCTGGGTTTCTCTCTTCTTGGGTTTCCACACCCTTGGTCTGTACGTCCACAATGACGTAATGCAAGCCTTCGGTACTCCCGAAAAGCAAATCCTGATCGAACCTGTGTTCGCACAATGGATTCAGGGTGCTCACGGTAAGGTGCTGTATGGCTTTGATACGCTGCTGTCGAATCCTGACAGTGTGGCATACACAGCGTATCCAAACTATGCCAATGTTTGGCTGGATGGATGGCTGGAAGCCATCAATAGCGGTGCAAACTCGCTGTTCTTAACGATTGGCCCTGGTGACTTCTTGGTTCACCATGCGATCGCACTGGGTCTGCACACCACCACTCTGATCCTTGTGAAGGGTGCGTTGGATGCTCGCGGCTCCAAGCTGATGCCGGACAAGAAGGACTTCGGCTATAGCTTCCCTTGTGATGGCCCTGGTCGGGGCGGTACCTGCGATATCTCCGCATGGGACGCTTTCTACCTAGCGCTGTTCTGGGCACTGAACACGGTTGGTTGGGTTACGTTCTACTGGCACTGGAAGCACCTGTCCGTTTGGTCGGGCAACGTCGCTCAGTTCAATGAGTCCTCTGTGACGATCATGGGCTGGCTGCGTGACTACCTCTGGTTGAATTCTTCTCAGCTAATCAATGGCTACAACCCCTACGGCATGAACAATCTGTCGGTCTGGGCTTGGATGTTCCTCTTCGGACACCTGGTTTGGGCAACTGGATTTATGTTCCTGATCTCCTGGCGGGGTTACTGGCAAGAACTCATCGAGACCCTGGTTTGGGCTCATGAGCGCACTCCTCTGGCGAACTTGGTTCGCTGGAAGGACAAGCCAGTTGCTATGTCCATCGTTCAAGGCCGCTTAGTTGGTCTAGCTCACTTTACGGTGGGATATGTCTTGACCTACGCTGCCTTCCTAATCGCTTCGACCACTGCTCGATTCGGTTAGCCTAACTAATCTTAGTTAGATAACTAAAAACCCCTTCCGGTTCGCCGGAGGGGGTTTTGATTATTGGTTAATATCGTTTCGGAAGATTGCATGATATTTAGAGCTATGCATTTATTGCTTCACTTTCTTGCAATGCAAGCATTTCTCCAAGTAAAAAGTAAGTCTGCATAAAACATAGCCTGACCTCAAACTCTGTTACATCAGCATGAACACCCTTGCAAGCTAGATCATACGCAAGGTTTAATCGGCGATCTAGATCGTCAAAAGCACTAAATATCAGCTCTTTAGAAGTTTTGGAGTTTATGCGTACAGCAGCAAACTCACGTAGCCTGTTGAGATATTTATCATCACTCAACTCTCGAATCTTACCATCGGCGCATTGTACAGGTTCTTCCTTAGGTGGATAGAGAAAGTCTGCAACGGTTTTGATCAGGCGACGCAAAGAAGTAAGAGCATGTGATCGTGCTTCTGAAGTTCCTTCTTCTAATCGCCGATGCGAAGTTTTGAGTTGTTCTAGCCCCTGCGGGGCATTTGATTCAAGCCAATTTTCCATTGTCTTACTTGGCTCAACAAAAATACTTTCCGCTTCGGCAGCAAACCAAAGCTTAGCCTCGCTTACAGTGAGGTAATCAATCACTTTTCTCCTGATACGTCCGAGAACCTTTCTACGAAAAAGAATCGAAAGGTTACATGTGTCAAAACTTTCTAAGTTCGACATAAACCATTTCTGAGCCATTTCGGGAGAGATATTTGCTGGAGAATATCTGTTGATTGTGCTCACTTTTGCTTCAAGAAACTGAATTGAGTTTTCAATTTCTACAACGTTCATTCCTAAAGACATTCCCTTTTGAACTTTCATAAGTTCAGCCTCAGAATCCTCAATCTTACGTGATGAAATGTATTTTTCTATGCATTGCTCCCACCGAATGCTAGCTTCCTGCTCGCCCAATCTCTGAGCAAGTAGCATCCTAAATCTTTTGCGTTCCTCTTCAGTTAATGTATCTCTTTCTGTGATAAGCCAAATTTTGGCTTCTAGATCATCAAGATGCTCGGCTACTCTGGCTGCAACTTCAATCAGATGTTGAAGCGTAACATCTGAAGTCAGAGCAAGATCGAGTGCTTTTCTTATGAGTTCTAATAGTTCGATACGGTTCATCTTATGCGCAAGAGGTTGTATGTAATAAGTACATGTTAACCATTCATCTCTATATACATGACTCTTACCTAAACCGTAACCACTTCAGTTTTTGCATCGGGTGATATTAGTTTAAAGTGTAGAATCATCAATTGCTCTGGACGTAACCCTAGCGATTCAAACGTGCGTCCATTGCGATGTTTTGGTTTCGCAAGTGCAATCGCACTCAAGATTAAAATCTTTGTGATTTAGGGTGAGTAGGTGCGATCGCACTTTAAAGCAGCCGTTTTCGATGCCTCTATTTTGTCGCTAAAGCTTGCTGCTGCATCAGTTTTTGCACTTGAATTAACGCTCGATTCAGCTCATAGCCGCATTGCTCGGGGTGCTTTGCAAAAAACTGCTGCTCCTCCTCAATCATCAAAATGTCCTGCTCAATGAGTCCTTCAAGCAGCTTACGTGCTGAGCCGAACAAACTGTCACGCACAAATCGACGAAACGGAATCGGTAACTTGTGCAGTCGGTGAAAAGCGTTCAGCGACGTGAAGTGAACCAGATAAGCCTTAGTGTGAGTTTCACTGATTGGACACAGCAAACAGTAAATCTTGAAATCGTCGCCCAAACGCGATGCCCAGTGAGGATAAACGTAGCTGACATCTAGCGGTTCGGGATGCAAACGACGCAGGCTGGGGAAAAAGAGCTGGGAAATTGACCAGATTTTGTCGATTTTGTAATAGCTCTGCGCTTGGTAATGGGCATCAACGCGATCGCAACTTACGTCAATGTCCTGTAATACTGGATCAGCCCAGGCTTGATAGTCCTGGTGCAGATGGCCGTGATACATATCCATCAGGTTTTCAATCAGGAATGAATAGTGCGCCTGCGTGTCGATCACGGCAAACGAGGCAATGTAATTCAATTCATCCCACTCGGGCAGGCCCATCGGTTTAACCTGATCGGCCAAGTCAACCTCACCTGGAAAGAGCCAAATAAAACCATCTTGCTCCCGCACCGGATAGCGGCGGAGCTGGCAGGTAGGCAGCTTTTGATTGTCGGCCAGATAGGGCACATGGGCACAGTGACCATCTGCATCAATCTGCCAGCCGTGGTAAGCACATTCTAGGTGGTCAGTAACAACCTGACCGTGGCTAAGCTTGACGTGGCGATGGGGACAGCGGTTTTCGAGCGCATGAACTTGCCCGCTGCGATCGCGATAGAGGACGATTTCCTGAGACCAAAGCGTAATGCCAATGGGCTGCTGCTGAAGCTCCTTCCGTTGGGCGACAACGTACCAGTGGTTGAGGTTAATGCCGAGTTGGCGAATGCGGTTGGGGGGCGGGAGAGATGAAGAGGCTGGAGGTGCGATCGCGTTCAATGCTGGGCTATCTAGTTCGTTGTCTAATTCTGAATTTCGTTCCAACGGGGGTATGTCAAATAGATTGTGTCAAAGGTAAAAACTCAAGTTGGAAAGCGATCGCTGAATTCAATCGCGAAGCGGTTGAGAGCGGGTTTCCAGTCGCGAATGGGCATGGTCCACTTTTTGGCAATATTTTGAATTGCCAAGTAGATAACTTTTAGGGCAGATTCATCGGTTGGAAAAGCTCGGTGGTTTTTAATCACCTTTCTAAGAGTCATATTCATCGATTCAATCGCATTGGTCGTATAGATTGCTTTACGAATCTCCGGTGAAAAAGCAAAGAAGGGAATAATCCGCTGCCAATGATGAAGCCAAGACCTGCTAATGGTTGGATATTGCTGGTCCCACTGCTCGGCAAACTCAACTAAGCGCTGCTCTGCTTCAGTCTCAGTGCTGGCCGTGTAAATCAGCTTGAGGTCTGCTGCAACCGCCTTACGGTCTTTGTAGGACACATAGCGGAGTGAATTTCGTACCATGTGAACAATGCACAACTGCACCTGGGTTTGAGCAAAGACCGCTTCAATGGCATCGGGAAAGCCAGTGAGGCCATCACAGCAAGCGATGAAGATGTCTTTGAGACCCCTATTTTGCAGCTCTGTGAGCACTTGAAGCCAAAATTTGGCAGACTCGTTCTGGGTCATCCACATCCCCAAGAGTTCTTTGGTGCCAGACAAGTTAACCCCAAGCGCCAAGTGAATCGCTTTGTTGATCACCCGCCCGTCTTGTCTGACTTTGACCACGATGGCATCAAAATAGACGATGGGATAAACCGGGTCGAGCGCGCGATTTTGCCAAATTTTACGCTCCGTTTCAACCGCATCCGTGACGTTCGAGATCAGCCCGGCTGAGACCTCAACGCCATACAGGTCTTGCAGTTGAGCCTGAATGTCACGGGTACTCATGCCCCTGGCATAGAGGGACAAGATCTTGTCATCAAAGCCCTCGAAGCGGGTCTGCCCCTTCTTGACGATGATGGGTTCAAACTCACTGTTGCGGTCACGGGGAACATTGATTTGAGCTTCTCCAAACTCCCCTTTGATGGTCTTCTTGCTGTGGCCGTTGCGGCGGTTACGAGTTGGCTTGACGTCGCTTTCAGGCTCCGCCTGTTGCTCGTCCAGATGGGTTTTCATTTCCGCATTCAAGCAGCGTTCCACCAAAGCCGCCGTGAGCTGCTTAAGAATCCCTCCATCCCCCAGCAGGTCTTCGGGATTCTGATAGCCTTTAAGCAATTCATCCAGGAGTTCAGGTCGAAAAGTCATAGTACGAGTCTCTTAGGTTCAATAGTTCATTAGATCTCATCTCTGACCTTTGACACAATCTAATTTACAATCCCTCCAACGGATCAGTCGTTGAAGGGTCTTGAGCGTTGATTGACTTTTCCTGCACCATATTCGGATCAATAAATGTGTAGACCGGGATTGTAACGAGTTACCAGCTTGTGCGATCGCAATTGATAGTGGCTTATCTGGTTTCTTATCTGCCAATCTTATGTATGCCGCACCACAATACTGTAGCCCTCTTAAAGTCCCCTCGCCCCGTTTTTTCCTTTTTCTTCTATCTTGTACTTTCTTTTACAGCCTCTACAGCCGTTTACAGCCCTTTGCAGCCTGACACTTGCTCACTCCCCCTGCTCAATCTGCGGTTGATTGTCCAATAAGTCAAAACGCTGCATTGCCCCAATAATCAGCACTGAAAGCAGTGCGCCAACGATTAGTCCAGCAGCCAGCAGCGTTAAGAGAACTCGCTTCGTTTGCTGCTGAAAGCCCTGGAGTTTTTTATCCTCTTGTTCTGTGGAATTCCGATTTAAACCTTTACCGTTGAGCTGATACTGATCAGTTTGAGTTGGCTGACCATTCGATGTGTAGGGCGATTCATCCGGAAGTTGATTTGGCATGAGTGAGAGCAGTATGGTGTCTTTTCGCCTTTATCGTAGCGAATTCGCGTGTGTCTAATTCCTGATCCCGAAGAATGAATTGCCGTTCTGCTTAATCATTCTATAAGAAGGCAAAAGGGATGGTATGGTAGACAGCAGCATTTTTGCTTAACGTGGTGTGGTGTTGAGGTTATGCTTTCGTTTTTACCGCTGTTGGGTTTGGTAGCGAGTACACCGGCTCTGATTGATCTTGAGATGCAGCTCGTAGCCCAGGCTCAGACTGTTGTTCGGGAACAAGAGGTATATGCCTTGCCAGGAGAACTGGATGATGTTCCCGTGTTTAACAGTAATAGTCCAGAGCTGGTTCAGCAGGAAGGAATTTTGTTGTCTACCTTTCCAGGTGACGACATGGACGCTCCTGAAGCGCATTTGGACTACGTGTTTGAAGGGCGATTTGATCTGTTTGCTCACCACGTTGTGCGCAATGCCAGTCCAGGTGACATGCGTACCCTCTACCAAGGGGTCGTAATTTACAATCCCAGCGATGAACCCGTCACACTAGTGATCACGGAGGGGGCCAGCTATCTGAGTCAAGAGTCTCCTTGGCATGAGCTGGATGATACGGAACCCAATTTATTGGGAACGCAGTTTTCTGGCCCCGGTAGCCGTTTAATGAATGACATGCTGCGCGATCGCAGTCAGCGGTACTGGCTCCAAACAATCGAAATTCCGCCGGGTGAGAATCATCTGCTGATGAATGTGCCGATTCCGCTGCGGCAGCTTGATGTGGCCGTCAATGGTTCCTTAGCCGAAGGCAGTGCGCTTTTACCGCCAGCAGACTTAACCAAAGCCAACCCCAATGTGACGCGCATTAATGCTCGTTCGACGCTACTGCGACTGCGTAGTGATGGGCCGCTGCATATCGCTAGCCTGGCGATGTTTGCGCCCCTCGACGAAGATGGGATTGAACGAGTACCGAGTCTCAGCGAGTGGCTGACCCTCCTCAAAGAGGGAGATCTAGCTGGCCCTCGCGATCGGGCACCCACTGATCCGGACGATGAAGATGCAGATCCATTTTTATATGGTCGTGTGGCTGGAGTCGCTGAAGGCTCGCACTGGCAGGGAACACTGACGACCGAGGATGATCGGCTGGCGATTCCGGATGCAGGCGATCATGTTTCCTATGTCCTGAGCACCGTTGATCGCAATACGTTTGGCACAGGGCAGGTGCAAAGTGCGCCCATGCTGGTGCGCTATCCCGATACAGCTCATCGAGCCCACGGAAACTACGGTATTGAATATGATTTGGACTTGCCGCTGCACAACGATACCGATCAGTCCCAAACCGTGATGTTATCGGTGGAAACGCCGCTGCAAAATGAAGAGCTAGAAGATGGTTTGGCATTTTTGGAGCCGCCCAATCCCAATGTCTTTTTCCGGGGCACCGTCATGTTTCTCTATGAGGATGATGACGGGCGATCGCAGGTTAAGTACATCCATTTGACGCAGCGTCAGGGGCAGCAGGGCGATCCCCTAATTCAGCTCAATTTGGAACCCGATGAAACTCGGTTAGTCAAGGTACAGTTCTTATATCCTCCCGATTCAACCCCACCACAGGTGTTGACTATTTCAACCACTGAACCTCAAGCAACAACAGCCTTGGAAACCCCATAGGTGAGCACTATTGACCCTGTCCGATCCCCCTTCGTTAGTAGCAAGGTGTTGTGGTAGACATGCCTACCACAACACCTTGCCCGTTTTCTCTTTAAATAAACACCATCGGCCTATCCTTCACTTTTGCAAACGCTTCTGCCTCAAACTGATAGAGGCTTGCTGGTCGCCCAGCCCCTCGGGACGTCTTCTCACCCGTATCGGTTAAAAAACCCAGCTTCAGGAGCCGGGTACGGAAGTTGGAATAGTCAGAAAATCCTTCGCCTAGAACTGTGGTGTAAAGCTGATAGAGATCCCCCAGCGTAAACCGTTCCGGTAGTACATCAAAGGCAATGGGACTATATTCCAATTTGTTGCGTAGGCGACGATAGCCGTAGGCCACCACTTCGTTATGGTCGAATGCGAGCTGAGGAATTTGCTCTAGCGGATACCAGGCGATACCGCCCACGCCATCAGCGATTAGCTCAGCATCTTCAAACCGCACCAAGGCAAAGTAACTGACTGATAGATAACGCACTCCATAGATTTCTTCGCGGGGATCCCGATCGGGACCGCCAAAGGTATAAAGCTGTTCCAGGTAGAGATTGTGAACGCGGATTTTTTCGGATAGCACCCGATAGGCGGCATCCTCCAGCGATTCTCCTTGACGGACTAGAGTGCCGGGACAGCTCCATTGGCCAAAAAATGGATCATCATGCCGCATGACCAGCAGCACCATCAGCCGATTCTGACTGGTATCTACTGAAAAGATGACATTATCCACACCTACCTTGAAATCGGCAAGCGGCGGTTTCGTTACCGCACTGATGTTCTTTTGTTCGAGGTATCCTGGCATGCGTATAACTGATTTTGTTGAATGTAATCCTGGATGGGGGCTGTGACGCTCTCCTCGGTTCCGGCTTCTCGATAGCGGGTAGAGGAGATATCGGGGCCAACGATATCTTCAATCTGGAGTTGAGCGCCCATTTGTTCTAGCCTGTTCCGATCATGGTCGTGAATGGGATAACCAGAACGAGGAATGATTAAGAACTTAACCTGATGGACGAGATCTTCGATCCGATGCCAGCGCGGTAACTGTGGCAGCAGGTCTGACCCAATTACAAAACTAAATTCAGCCTCCGGCCAATGTGCTTTTGCTTGCTCCACAGTTGCGATCGCACGAGGATGGCTCAGTTCTGGATACAGACCGATCTTGCCAGAGGTTTGCTCGTTTAGCTCGGCAATCAGCAGCCGCAGCATAGTTTTGCGATCGGCCAGCGGTGTTTGGTGAGTTTTGAAGGGATTATCGGATGCCCAAACGGCCACAAGATCGAATCGATTGGCGAGCCACCGCAAGACCATCTGATGGCCGCGATGCGGGGGGTCGGCGCTGGTTCCGAAGAGGGCGATGTGGAGCATGGGAGTCGGAGGTTAGAGGGAGGGTAGGAGAGTGGAAGGGCTGTGAAGGGAGCAGGGGAGATGGGGGGAGTAGGGGCGAATGGCTATTCGCCCTTACGTAACCTGTTTGATTAGCTCATTAGTTTTTCGGTGTGCTGGCGGGTTTGGGTAGTGCAGGTTTCTAGAGCATCAGAAATTTGGAGGGGGTATGGGTCGGGATTATCTAGGCGGTGAATGGCTTCGGGGAGGCTGGCGACAGTGGCGGCGGTGCGCTGTGCGATCGCATCTAGTGGGTCAGGTGCTTGAATTCGCTGACCGTTTTGGTACACCAGTTGCAGCAGGGGGATTTCGTTAGCATTGGGACTTTCGTCGATCAGGGCTAAGCGATCGCCGATGGCCTTACCGTTTTGCAGTTGGCGGAAAACCTGCTTACGGCTGGGATAGGTGACTTTGTCGGTGGAGCGCTTCATGACCGGGATGCCGTCAATTTCGACGATTTTATAAACACCGTTGACGGGGTCGCCTGTGACCAGTTTGGTGCCGATACCGTAGCCATCGATCGAGGCTTCGGCCGCTTTGAGGCGGGCAATTTCCCATTCGTCGAGGTCGCCGCTGGCAAAGATGGTGATATCGGGCAACAGCGATCGCACTTTTTGGGAGAGTTCAACTAAATCACCAGAATCGAGCCGTACACCTGTTACCTGCAGTCCTTCTTCTCGCACCCGTCGCGCTAGTTCTGTGGCAGCATTTATCGTGTCGTAGGTATCAATCAGCAGCGGAGCGGTGGGAAAATAGCGCTGAAAGGCGTCAAAGGCATCGGATTCTGTGCCTGCCAAAGCAGAGAGAGACATGACGAGGGAATGGGCCATTGTGCCGCTGGGTTTACGACCCAGTTGAATGGCTGCCAGAACATTGGATGTGGAATCTAAGCCACCTGCGATCGCAGCTCGGGCTGCCCACACGGAGGCTTGGGGACTAAAGGCTCGTCGCGTCCCAAATTCGAGGATTTTGGCATCATTACCTGCGACGTGGCGCATCCGGGCGGCCCGTGTCCCAACTAGTGTTTGGTAATTAATCGTGTTTAGCACGTAGGTTTCCAAAAGCTGCGCCTGCCAAAGCGGAGCTTCAACCCGTAACAAGGGTTCATTGGGAAAAACTGCCGTTCCTTCCGGCATGGCCCAAACATCGCCGCCGAACTGAAAATCGGCTAGCTTTGCCCAAAAATCATCAGGAGCTTGATCGAAGAGGCCCGTTTCCTGTAGTGCCTGGATTTGCTGGGCGTCAAAATGAAGATGGTCGATGTAGTCCATCACTTGGGCTAGACCCATTGCAATCAGGTAGCCAAACCCATTGGGTAACTTACGCGTGAAGAGTTCGAAGCTAGCACGGCGCTGATCTAACCCTTCGCCAACGTAGCAAGCAGCCATTGTTAGCTGATACAGGTCGGTGAGCAGGCTGTAATCCTGTGGGGTAACAACGAGGGAAGGAGTCATAATGGATGTCCTCGGCGTGTAGCAAGTGATGGCAAATTGGGCGTGCGGTTGAGAAGGCGTGCGGTTGAGAAACACGCTGCCCAAAGATGCTGTTTAGATTCAGATAAAAATGCTGATCTTATTTATAGTTATAACAACCAAAATTAATCCTGTCTACCTCCATCAAGAATAAAAATGCCCGAAGTCCTTAAGCTCCTAGTTTCATTTGGCCAAGCCATTAAACGTTCAAGGCTAGAAATTAAAATGCTTCTCTGTCAGCTTTTTGAATAGATAATGCTTGGATTGGTACAAAGCAGCGTCGTAAACAGTCCGGTTCACGAGCAGATTGGCTACATGCGAGTTTTGGTTGAATTCAATAAAATACGTATGCCGATGGATAGAAATTAGTTCAAATTTTTATCGATGAGGCGTCACGCCGCAACATGTATTACATCATCTATCCCAATTTGCCGAATGAACCGAAAAATTTCGGTAGGGGCAATTAGCCGTTTGCTTCATCCAAAGAATCAAGCGGATTTGGATCCATAGCTATTCAGATATTTCAAGCCCCTATGGAAGACGGGCTCAACTGGTTTGGATTCTGCCGTATGGAGATGGCTACGATATTTTGATGGATTGAATGGCTGCTCTTTCATGTTCTGTTGGCCAAAATTGCTGGGCAAAACCGACCAACCAATCCTTGAGATGATACGTAGCGCGGCAGTCGTCTTCGTTGTAGCGGAGGATGGCTTCGAGGTAAGTGCGATCGCAAGTCTCTAGCCAGTTGGCGTACCAGCAGATGGACTGAGCCCCATTGGCATCGGCATCGCGCCAGTCAAAGCCGATCCAGCGAGCAATGTGTTTCAGCGCGTAGCTTTCGACAGGAAGCGTCACCGTTGTCGTGACAAGCTGGTGCAAATCAACAAAGCGATCGACAATCCAGTCAATGTGAGCGGGTGAGGCATCGTACTTTTCCGCTAATCGCCGCATCGTTTGGGCTTCGTAGGGGCAGAAGTGATAGATCGGTGCGTAGGGATGCCGATCAAACAGGTCAAGCAGATCCTGCCACACCTGTTCTTCTTCTGCAGCTGTTTCTGCCAGCAGCGCGTGGAAGATTTGGCGATTTTCGGCCCGGTTGACTTCTAAAACACCGTGTAGGTAGACCAGATCGTGCTCTGGTGCAGACTCAATATCAAAATATAGCTCCACATCTGCCGTGGGAAGATCTTTGGGGGCCAACGGAAAATGGGGCTGCTCGGATGTCATCGTATGGGCAATGGCTCGGTTCTCCAAGCTGGCACGGGCCTGATCGACCATTTTATGCGCCACAGGTGCGCCAAATCCCGGCATTGGGGTGAGCAGTGCCGGTGACGTAGCGGCTAAGTCAGCCAGGGTTGCGATGCCCAGCTTTTGCAACTGGGTATAGCGGCTGGGCGTTACGCCGGGAACAAGGGAGAGATGGCGATCTGCGATCGCAGTTTCGTAGCAGTGGCTATACCAGCGGCAGAGGTCGCAGCGATTATGAGCAATGAAGACTTCTGGCGCGGTGTGTGGTGTCTGAATTGTTTCGATGCAGCTTTCTAGCACCTCGTACAGCCGCGGTAAAACATCTTCTAGATTTACCGCATACCAGCGCTGTTCCCGCAAAATTAGCCAGCTTTGCTCGGGCCAGCGACGCTGAATCGCTGCCAGCAAATGAGCATGAAAGGCAGCCGTGATTTGGTAGTCCCGCTTGGGACGTTTACCATAGCGAATATCAGCCGGAACGTAGTACCAGTCACCAAAAATCGACGTGCCAGGTTGCTTGATAAGCAAATCTGGCACGCTGACTAGAGGTAAATTGTTGTCAAAACCGGGACTGATCAGGACGGCTTGAGCGATGCGTTCGGCACCCTGCTGCATCAGGCCAAACGTGGCTTCTGCGCCGGTGAGCCAGTCACCCTGCTGATATTGCGGTCGCTGGATGGGAGCCTGCTCAAAAACGGCTTGCCGATGGGCTATGCTGTCCTGTTTGATTTTGGCGAGATAATCGCTGGGTGGATCTTGCTGCTGTGGGTCGCCGTAAAGGTCAAGAAACGCTCTGCGATCGCAGCGTTGAAAATGAAAGAGAAGGTGGTGCGTGATCCAGCGCTTTGCTGTGGTCGGCAGGTCGAACAGATCAGCAATTGAAGGGGGAGAAGAGGGACAAGCCTGTAGCGATCGCAGGGGAAAGTATGAAGCCGAGATGCGGGACTCAGCTTCTCGGTCTTTAAACGGCTGGGGACTAACAGACAAGATGCTGAGGACTGATCGTCGCAGTCCGATGGACAGCCCCAAAGAAGGGAAACGGCGGTTGCCATAATCGCGACCGTTTCAACCTCCGTACCATATTTAAATTGCAGTGTAGACAGCCAACCTGCATCACAAAAGTCTTGTACTTCAGCGTATAGTTCAGAGCTTTTATATCAAAACCTAGCGGTTTCGTTAGGAATCGACTTTTCTAGAATTGACAAAATTGCCAATTTATTCCACTTATCTCAGAAGATAGCGTACTTCTACAATTTTTGCCTGTTATCCTCTACACGTCGTGATGCCGACTGATGACCATGCTGTCGATTTAGTAACGGCGAAAACCCTGTAGCTCTAGCTCCCTTGAAACAAGTTTCGCTGCTGACCTTGGGCGGCGATAGTGCCGTTAAATCAAGGTATCCAGCCATTTGGGAACATCAAATCTCAGCCTCTTATTTGGCTGATTCAGTAACCAATATCCTAGATCGAAAGGGGCATCACAAGCAGCAGAAAACTACGGTAGCGTAACTAAGCAAGTCTTAAACTTTCACAATTTGTAATACATATGCCAGCCAATATGCCAACTTCACCGACTGCTATTTCTAATTTGACCTCTCATCGTCAGCAGTTTCCGGCTCTTGCCAATAAAGCCTACTTTAACTACGGTGGCCAAGGCCCGATGCCTCAGTTAGCCCTTGATGCGATTCAGGCTGGGCATCTAGAGATTCAGCGATCTGGCCCCTTTAACGCTGAAGTGTTCCAATGGATTAGTCAGCAAACTCAAACCTTGCGGCAGGCGTTAGCCGATTTATTGGGCGTTTCTCCAGAGACAATGACGCTAACCGAAAATGTATCCGTCGGTTGCAATATTGCGCTTTGGGGGTTTGACTGGCAGGCAGGCGACCATATTTTGATCACTGACTGCGAACATCCCAGTGTCTTGGGCACGATTCAAGAACTCCAGCGGCGTTTTGACCTTGAGGTAACCACCTGCCCAATTATGGATACGCTCAATCAAGGTGATCCGGCGACGGTGATTGCAGACCATCTACAGCCTAAAACTCGCCTCGTCGCGCTTAGCCATCTGCTGTGGAATACCGGACAGGTGCTGCCGCTGACGGAAATTGTGCGAGTCTGCCACCAGCATCAAAATTATCTCGGTCAGCCAGTGCGAGTTCTTGCAGATGCGGCCCAGTCCGTCGGCTCCTTGCCGCTTGATTTAGATGCGACGGGAGTTGATTTTTATGCGTTTACGGGCCACAAGTGGCTGTGCAGTGCTGCGGGGCTGGGTGGTCTGTATGTCAGCGCCGAAGCGCGATCGCATTTGCATCCAACCTATATTGGCTGGCGTGGCCTGATCAAGAATTCGGCAGGTCATCCCACGGGCTGGAAGGATTCGGGTGAGAAGTATGAAGTGGCAACTTCTGACTATGCGCTTTATCCGGCATTGGTGAGTGCGATCGCAACTCACGATCAATGGGGACCGCCACAGAACGCTATCAGCGGATGTGCGACTTGAGCCGCTATCTTTGGCAAAAATTGCAGCAGATTCCGGCGATTCACTGTCTGCGGGAGGCCGCACCGGCAGCCGGGATTGTGTCGTTCCAAGTTCAAACTACACCCGAACGTGCGCCTGGTTTACATACGCAACTGGTCAGCCAGCTGGAACAAAATGGCTTTATGCTGCGAACCATTCTGGATCCAAACTGTGTACGAGCCTGTGTGCACTACTTCACGCTGGAATCTGAACTTGACCAGCTAGTTGAACAGATTCAGACGATTGTGGCAACGCTGGAGAAATAACGCTGGAGAAATAAGAGGATGAACTCATTTGCGGCTGCTCCGTCTGATTCAGAGTTGGTAATGCCCAAAGTCGGGGTTGTGGTGCCGACGCGCAACCGCTGGCTGAAAACACAGCGGTTTTTGAGTGCGATCGCAGATCAGACCTATCCCCACTTGCAGGTGATTATTGTAGATGCCCACTCATCGGACGGGACGCCGGAACGAGTGTGTCAGCATTTTCCCCATGTCACTGTGATTGAAGTGAGCGATCAGTGCTACTGGGCAGGCTCGACCAATGCCGGCGCGCGCCATGCTCTAGAGACCAACTGTGACTATGTTTTCACGGTTAATGACGATGCCGTTTTCGCGACCGATCACCTCGAACAGCTGGTCAGACTGGCGCAGACCCATCACTGCCTAATTTTGGGCAACCGGATTAACTACCTGGCTGAACGCGATCGCATTTGGTCACTGGGTACTTATTCCAACTGGGGCAGTGCCGCCTTTTTGACGCTGGCCTATTGTGATGTGCGAGAAGCGGATGTTCCGGCTGAAATTTGGGCGCAGCCTGTGCGGGAAGTTGAGGCGCTGCCCGGCAATGGCGTCCTGATTCATCGCAGCGTGTTTACCCGCATTGGCTTATATAATGATTGGCTGCTGCCCCACTATCATGCCGACTCTGAGCTGATGATGCGAGCGAATCGGGTTGGCATTCAGTCCTACGTGGCTCCCCATGTGGTGCTGTATAACGACTTTTCAGTTGAGCAAAAACGACTCGACTTGAAGAGCCTGCGCGGTCTAAGTTATGCACTGTTGCACAAGAAATCTCATTTATTCTTGCCACCGTTGCTGTATACCTTTGTGCGCTACTGTCCACCCAAGCAGTGGGTAAAAACGATTGGGTCACTGGGGCGACGAGCACTATCACTGCGTCAGCAGCACTCGATCTAACAGCCACTAAAAGCCAATTTTTGTGAAACGCGTGCAACGTCTGTCTTTTACAAAAATAAAATTAGTTTTCATTAGGCTTCCTGCATGGCTGCGGTATGAGGGGGTGAAGGGTTGGCAGTACCGCCGTACAGCATTCACGAAGGAAGACTATTACCGGACTCGACCTCAACGCTATGGCTTTATTCAAACGATTTCGATTCGTTGCGATCGCAGTAATGACTCTCGCAGTTGCGATCGCACTCACCAATTGTGATGGCACACCCCCGACGAGCGACAGCTCTGGCCGTGCAGGCTCAACTGCGGCGACAAGTACCTTGGTCTTTGGCTCTGCTGGTCAGCCCGTGAATTTAGAACCGGGCAACATTACCGACGGCAACTCGATCATTGTCCAGGAGCAAATTTACAATCGGCTGATTGACTTTGCACCGGGTACGGCTGAGCTAGAGCCGAATTTGGCCACCGACTGGTCAGTGTCGGATGATGGCCTGACCTGGACGCTGAATCTACAATCGGACGTACAGTTTCACGATGGCACGGAGTTTAATGCCGATGCCGTAGCCTTTAACATCAATCGCTGGTGGGATCCAGGGTTTGAGTATGGCTATCGAGACAGCGGTAAGACCTACGAAATTTGGGCGTATCTCTTCGGTGGGTTTAAAGGAACGGCAGAGTCGATTTTGCAAGAGCTGCGGGTCGTTGATCCAGATACGATTGAGTTTGTCTTAGTGCAGCCGTTTGCGGCGTTTCCGGCTGCGATCGCATCTGGCTATTTCGGTATCGCTAGCCCCACCGCGATTCAATCTGCTGGAGCTGACTATGGCACACCGTCATCCGTGGCAGTGGGTACTGGCCCATTTGTCTTTGAAGACTGGCGATCAGGCGACCGGATTACCCTCAGCGCGAATCCCGACTATTGGAAAGCCGATTTGCCCAAAGTGGAACAGCTGGTGATCACGTTTGTCGAAGATCCGGCGGCACGTCTAGCCCAGCTGCGGGCGGGCACGATTGACTTTACAGTTGAGCTGACGCCCGATCAGCAAGCTGAAATCAATACCGATAGCAATCTGGAAGCGGTTTTACGACCTTCGTTCAACGTCGGGTATTTATCGCTTAATCCCGGTTATGAACCGCTGGCGATACCAGCCGTGCGGCAGGCAATTGCTCAAGCCATTAATAAAACCGAAATTGTTGAAGCGTTCTGGCAGGGACTTGGTCAAACTGACGGCCATTTCACGCCGCCCTCAATGACTGATTATCAGTCCGATAGCGTAACGGATTATGAGTATAATCCCGAAGCGGCGCAACAGGCATTGGCAGATGCGGGTTATGCGAACGGTTTTGATTTAGACCTGTGGTACATGCCCGTCAGTCGCCCCTATTTCCCAAATCCCAAGCCGATTGCTGAAGCCTTTGCGGCTGAACTAAGCGCCATTGGCATCAACGTTAATCTGCAAACCAAAGACTGGGGCGCGTACCTAGAAGACCGCAATACGCCACCCGGTTTCCAGTCGTTTATGCTGGGCTGGACTGGTGACTATGGCGACCCGGACAACTTCTACTATGCTCACTTTGGGCCGGGAGCGACGGCTGACTTGAGCAACTGGAGCAATCCCCGCGTGGTGGAACTCCTCAATCAGGCACGGGCTGAAAGCGATGAAGCAGCTCGACAAGAGTATTACGCCGAAGTAGACGAAATCTTATTTGAAGAAGCGGTGCGAATTCCCATCGTTCACTCACAGCCGCTGCTGGCTCAACGTTCAACCATAGAAGGCTGGGTGCCTAGTCCTCTCGGTTCCGAACCCTTTGAAACCGTTGAGAAAAACTAAAGCAAAAGGGACGCGGATACCGCGTCCCTTTTCGTTACCGTAAGTTTCTAGGGCATTAGTGCTGACGTGCGCCAATCAAGGCGGGTTCTTTGGCGGACCGAATCAACACGTTGCCATCATCATCGAGATCTGCAACGGCTGTATCACCGTCGTTGACGCGACCTTCTAGCAGGGCTTCTGCTAGATTGTCTTCGATGAGACGTGCGATCGCACGGCGGAGCGGACGAGCGCCATAACTCGGATCATACCCTTCAGCAATAATCCGCTCTTTCATAGCATCGCTGACTTCCAGCGTGATATTGCGATCGGTGATATTGTTCATCACCTGATCCAGCAGCAGATCGGCAATTTGAGTCACCTCTGGCTTGGTCAACTGACGGAAGACAATGATCTCATCCAGTCGATTGAGGAACTCAGGTCGGAAGTACTGCTTTAGCTCCTCATTCACTTTTTCTTGGATACGGCGATACTGAGTTTCAGAGGCATCCAAATCGGTGAAGTCAAAGCCAATACCACCGCCACCCTTCTCGATGACGCGGGAACCGATGTTGGAGGTCATGATTACAATCGTGTTCTTAAAGCTGACCACGCGCCCCTTAGCGTCTGTCAGGCGGCCATCATCGAGCAGTTGCAGCAGCGTGTTGAACACGTCTGGATGCGCTTTCTCGATTTCGTCGAGCAGCAGCACTGTGTAAGGCCGACGACGGACGGCTTCTGTGAGCTGACCACCTTCGTCATAGCCGACAAATCCCGGCGGCGAACCAATCAGCTTGGATACCGTATGGCGCTCCATGAATTCGGACATGTCGAGGCGAATCATCGCGTCCTCTGAGCCGAAGACAGCAGCGGCTACGGCTTTGGTTAGCTCGGTTTTGCCCACACCTGTAGGGCCAGAGAAGATAAAGCTGGCGATTGGCCGCTCTGGATTGCCCAAGCCTGTGCGAGCCCGGCGGATGGAGCGAGCTACCGCAGAGACAGCCTCATTCTGTCCGATTAGGCGCTCATGCAGCGTATCTTCCAAATGCAGCAGCATGGCTGATTCAGATTCTGTCAACCGCGTAACGGGAACGCCTGTCCAAGAAGCGACGATGTGAGCGATGTCCTCTTCGTCCACTACGGGCATGACTTGAGGTGGAGCTTCTGAGGCTTGAGTCTCAGCCTGGATCTGGCCTTGCAGTTCAATTTCGCGATCGCGCAGTTCGCTGGCTTTCTCAAAGTCTTGCACCTGCACGGCTGTGTTCAGTTCCTTAGCGACTTTACGCAGATCGCGCCGCAGTTCGCCTTTAGCGGACTTCTTCGCGTGGCGTAAGCGGACGCGCGAACCCGCTTCATCAATCAGGTCAATTGCCTTATCGGGCAGAAAGCGATCGGTGATGTAGCGGTCAGCCAGCTTGACGGCGGCGTCTAAGGCTTCATTGGAGATGGTTAAGCGGTGATGCTGTTCGTAGCGACCTCTGAGACCGTAGAGAATCTCCAGGGTTTCCTGGGCCGTCGGCTCACCCACTTTTACAGGCTGGAAGCGGCGCTCTAGGGCTGCGTCACGCTCAAAGTGCTGGCGGTACTCATCTAGCGTCGTGGCACCAATGCACTGGAGTTCACCTCGTGCTAAAGCGGGCTTCAGCATGTTTGATGCGTCTAAACCACCGTCTAGCGAACCTGCTCCAACCAAGGTATGAATCTCGTCAATCACCAAAATGATGTTGCCAGATTCGCGTACCTCACTCAGAACTTTGGTCAGACGCTCTTCAAAATCGCCCCGGAAGCGGGTACCAGAAACCAGCAGACCCATATCAAGCTGGATTACCTGCTTATCCTGCATGGTTTCGGGGACATCTTGATTGATAATCCGCTGGGCTAGTCCTTCTGCGATCGCAGTTTTACCGACGCCAGGTTCACCAATCAAGATGGGATTATTCTTGGTGCGTCGGCCTAGAATCTGGATGACGCGCTCAATTTCTTTTTGACGACCCACAACGGGATCTAATTTGCCTTGAGCGGCTTTTTCAGTGAGATCGACTCCGAACTCCGCCAAAACTTTGTTGGAGCGCTGACTACGCCCAAATGGGTTGCGTTGTTCTGCGCGACTACCGACAGCAGCCGTTGCCGGTTCTTCGCCAATAGCTTGAATCACCTGGCGTCGCACTTCTGCTAGTTCTACGCCCAGATTCTGCATCACCCGAGCGGCTACCGTTTCTGGATCGCGAGTTAGTCCTAGCAGCAAATGCTCAGGCCCAATGTAGCGATGATCCAGCCGACGCGATTCCTCAACAGCCTGCTCAAAAATTCGCTTAGCTTTGGGAGTGAAGGGAATTTCGGAGGGGACGCGTCCCGCGCCGCGACCAATGATGCTCTCAACTTCGACCCTGGCAGCTTCTAAGCGTACCCCCAGTCGGTCGAGCACTTGAGACGCAATCCCATTTGAGACGCTGATTAAACCAAGTAAAACTTGCTCTGTTCCCACAAAATTGTGACCAAGTCGCCGAGCCTCCTCCTGTGCCTTCATGACGACTGCTATTGCTTTGTCTGTGAAGTATTCAAACATTCGTTAGATATCCTCAGCCGATGTTGCTACAGGCTGTTGGCGAGAGGCCAAGCACGCCTTTATATGTTCTTAAGCGCTTGTAACTATTTGTAACTGTCTAAAACTAATCTACTAAGATTTCTCTGGAACTGGCAGTAGGGAGAACCGTATTCGCCAGCCACTGGGTCTTAGATGGGTCTTGGATAGGTGATTTAAGTGGATATTAATTTGGATATAACCCAGATTTAATTCAGGTTATGGCCTATTACAGACAGTTTCCGTCGCAGATGACAGTTCCGATAACACGCTTACCTGTGTTTCTGTTCATATTCTCGGGGATCAGCCTGGACATTCAAATCCCCTGTTGGACATAATCAGCAGCATTCCTTAGCTTGCCTGGGGTGAAATTTGACATTAATTTATGTAAATTGTTGCTTTGGGTTCACATTATATAAGTAATGTTTCATATCGCCCAGTCGCTTAGTTGGGCAGTTCTCAAAAACTTTAACAAGTTGGGTGCCGATCAGTCGCATGCAGTGCAGTTTCAGTGTATGAGGTGATGAATAATACTGTGCTAGTGGCGCTAGTGTTACCGCTAGTCAGCGTGCATGATGCTGTTTTGGAATGTTCATCTACTTCATATGACAACTTGCGATCGCAATTCTTGTTCTCATCGTATCTACCCGAATCCCAACTATCCTGTTCATCCCGAACCTAAACCCCAATCTACTCAATCTATGGGGTCTATCGGGCAATTCAGCCGCTTATCCTCTACATCAGTCTTGCTGTTGCTATTTACGATTGGCATCCTGCTGGCTTGCGGCTCCAGCGTTGTGGCTCAAACCGCAGATATCTTGGAACCCGAAGTCGCTGAAGGTGTGGAAAGCTGGCGCGTTGTCGTTGATACTCTGTGGGTCTTGTTCGCGGGTATTTTGGTCTTCTTTATGAATGCGGGATTCTGCATGTTGGAGACGGGATTCTGTCGCAGTAAAAACGCTGTTAATCTGCTGGCCAAAAACCTGATTGTATTCGCCCTGTCCACTATTGCCTACTGGTCAATTGGTTTCGCCATTATGTTTGGCAACGGCACGCCCTTCTTCGGAGCCAATGGCTTTTTCCTCGGTGGACTCGACAACAGCCCCGCTACAGGAGCTGACTACGAAGGCGTATTTGCCGCATTAGACTGGGTCAGTATTCCGCTCAATGCCAAGTTTTTCTTTCAGCTCGCCTTTGCGGGAACAGCCGCCACCATCGTTTCTGGAGCCGTGGCCGAGCGGGTAAAATTCATCAGCTTTGTCATCTTCAGCTTAATTCTGGTGGGTATCTCGTACCCGATCACCGGACACTGGGTTTGGGGCGGCGGCTGGCTGTCGGAACTGGGCTTTTCAGATTTTGCGGGTTCAACGGTCGTCCATTCCGTCGGTGGCTGTGCCGGACTGGTCGGTGCGATCTTGCTGGGTGCCCGCTACGGTCGCTATCAGGGCCAAAACAGCATTGCCATGCCGGGGCATAACTTGGCGATTTCGACTCTGGGCTGTCTCATCCTCTGGCTGGGCTGGTTTGGCTTTAACCCCGGTTCCACCATGTCCGCTGACCCCGAAGCCATTAGCCACATTATTTTGACCACCAATATGGCTGCTGCTACAGGTGGACTGAGTGCCGCCATCACCTCGTGGATTTATCTCGGCAAGCCTGACCTAACCATGATTATTAACGGCGTTCTGGCTGGTCTGGTTGGCATTACCGCTTCCTGCGCTTTTGTCGCCATCGGTAGTGCAGCCGTGATTGGCTTAATCGCAGGCATCATCGTCGTTTTTTCCGTGACAACCGTCGATCAATTGAAAGTGGACGATCCGGTGGGAGCCATCTCCGTCCACCTAATCTGCGGCATTTGGGGCACCCTGGCCGTTGGTCTGTTCAGCGTTGGCCCCGGCATCTACTCCTGGTATAGCGATGGCCCGCTCGCAGGTCTATTGTTCGGCGGTGGACTACAGCAGTTGTTCGCTCAGTTGGTGGGTGCGATCGCGGTTTTTGGCTTTACTGCCGTCACGAGTCTGATTGTTTGGTTAGCCCTAAAAGTCACCATCGGCATCCGGCTGTCCACAATTGAGGAAGTACGCGGTTTAGACATCAGTGAGCACGGCATGGAGGCGTACGGCGGGTTCTTTGAGGATTTCTTTGAGGCGAGGAAGATGCAGTAGGGGTGAGGCGTAAAGCGCTGTAGAGGAGTTGAGGGAACTATGAAGGGGGAGTGGGAGGGTAGGAGGGTGGATGAGTGGATGAGCGGGAGAGGTAGGGGCGCTGTTAGGCAGAGCGAAATGGAGCCGAACTGCATCAGTCATCTATGGCCTTTACGGCCCATCTACTCACCTACCCATCTACCCTCCTACTCATCCACCCCATCACTCCTCACTCTCTAGACGGCGGTGGCTGCAACGCAGTCTTGTTAGCGTCAATCACCACTCGCAGGCGCATCGGCAGGTTGGAATCTTGGCCGAGGGCTTCGCGGGAGAGGCCGGAGATGAGGATTTGGTCTTGCAGTTGCTGGAGCTGATTGTGGGTTTCGTGTAAGCGATCGCAACTGGCATGTAGATGCTGCGTGGTGATCTGGCGGTACTCGTCGGTTTTGACCTGTTCGAGGGCGTTAAGTGATTCTACGACTTGGTCGAAGAGTCCCAAGACGGTATACAGGGTTTCGACTAAATCAGATGACAAGGTAGGGCTGCGCTGAGCGATACCTGTAGCATATTGGTGGCAGGCTTGCGTCCAGCGGTAGGAGTCGAGCCATTCGCGGCGTTTGGTTTGGCTGGGAGAGGTTTTGGTTTCGAGTGCTTTGAGTCGGGCAAAGAAGACATCGGCATCCAGCACGTTTACTTCGTTGGAGAAGTTCTGAGGCCGCAGTCGCCGAAACCAGAGGCCGATCATAGCAAGTGAGATCGCGCCTCCGATCAAAATGACTAATGGTCTAGTGCCAACCCACACCAGCAAAGCTAAATAGCCTAAACCCGCTCCAACGAGGAGCAAGTAGGTTTGGGGTAAGCGAAAGGCGCGCTGCCAAAAAGAACTCATGTTGGTCTCGTAACTCACTCGGACGATCGATCTAGTTAGTCTAATTAGAGCTTATCCCAGAATTTTGAGTGAGGAGTGGATGAGTGGGAGGGTAGATGGGTGGATGGGTAGGTGGGCTGTAAAGGGGTTTGAGGCTGTAAGGGGAGGTCAAGGGAGTCGAGGGTGGTTTCTCAGTAGGTTGGGTTGAGCACCGCAAAAACCGACACCATCGATGGTTTGCTGGGTTACGCTAGCGCTTTGGTTTAGTCATGCCCATAGGGTAATATCCAGCCTGACTGTAGAGGGTGGTGTGCGACAACAAAAAAGACTGAACACTCTTGTTCAGCCTTTTTCAAACTCTTTTTATACTCAAATCTTACAGTTGGTGCCGAAAGCGAATTTGCTTAGAAAAGCTTTAATCTTTTGCGAAAGACCAGTGTCGCTGAACTTTCGTAAAAATTAGGCTCAGGTTTATATCAGCGGATTAGATCGCTTCCAAGTTCTTTTCACCTGTCCGAATCCGCACAATCTCATCTACAGGGCTGATGAAGATTTTGCCGTCTCCGATTTCGCCTGTACGAGCGGCGGCGATTACCTTATCGACCACCATATCGACTTGGTCTTCTTCCACGACAATCTCGACTTTGAGTTTCTGCAAAAACTCAACGGTATATTCAGAACCGCGATACCGTTCGGTTTGACCTTTCTGACGACCAAAACCACGCACCTCAGACACTGTCATACCCACAATGCCAGCATTAACGAGGGCGATTTTGACCTCGTCTAGCTTAAAAGGACGAATAATAGCTTCGATTTTTTTCATATGGCCCTTGAAGCTCCTGAATTATCGTATTTTTCCATGCTCACTAGCACAACCGTTTCTAGCACTGTCGGCTAGGAGCATTTTGTTGCAACGATTACGTTTTCCCTCAGAGATTATCATTAGTCTCTGGATTTGTCTCCCAGAGCTACGTCAATGAGGTGCCGCGAATCTCATCCAGCTTGGCGCGAACGGCCTGAATATCTTGCCACATCAGCCATTTGGGCTTGCCCTTCTCACGAGATGGGTTCCGCAGTAGGTAAGCGGGGTGAAAAATCGGCATGCAGAGCCGTCCCTCCCATTCAAGCCACTGACCGCGAATTTTGGTAATGCCGCGCTTCTCGCCGATTAAGCCTTTGGCGGCGGTTGCGCCCGTCAGCAGAATAATTTTGGGATCAACCATGCGAATTTGCTCCATCAGATAGGGCAGACAGGCCGCAGATTCATCAGCTGTGGGAGTGCGGTTGCCGGGGGGACGGCACTTAACGATGTTGCAGATGTATACGTCTTTTGAGCTATCCAACTGCACCGCTGCCAGAATTTTTTCCAGCAGTTGTCCCGCCCGTCCGACAAAGGGCTGTCCGGTTTCGTCCTCGTTTTGGCCTGGGCCTTCGCCGACGATCATGATCGGCGCACTGGGGCTACCGCGACCGACAACGGCATAGGTGCGGGTTGCGCCCAAATCGCAGCGATGGCACATATTGCAGTGAACGACAATCTGCTCTAGGTCATCGTAGGTACCCGCTGGGATGGGGACGCTGGCGCTAGTGGGAATTTGATCCAGGTCGATGTCGGTGGGGGATACGGCGGTTTCTGAAGCGCCAAATAGATTAATTTGTTCGTCAGCCATGAGTCTGATGATGTGACGGTCAGTACGGACAGGGATAGATGCTGCGATCGCAATTTCGCAAACAAGTCGCCATTATTGTAAAACCTTTAGTTTAGTTTGCTTCCACCTCCTGCGAGAGGAAAATGGGGCAAAAACTTGGCATGATGAAGGTAATCCCAAGGCGATAAGCGAGGGGGAACCTGATGTCCCAACCATTATTTAAAGATCGCGTCGATGCCGGACTGCGCTTGGCAGCAGCGATTTGGGCTGAACGAGAAGCTGCGATCGCGCGGGCAGCTTGGACTGATCCCATTGTCTATGGATTGCCCAAAGGTGGCGTCCCCATTGCGGAACAGGTAGCACAGCGTTTAGCCTGTCCGCTCGATATTGTGGTCGCCAAGAAAATCACCGAACCTAGCGCGCCAGAGTTAGCGATTGGAGCCGTCACCACCAGCGGCCAAGTCGTCTATCCGTCGCGACGAATTGGCCTAAATACGGAATCGAGCGCTTGGCAAACTGCGCTGTCGGCAGCTCAGGCAACGGCTCAAGCACAAGAGGATAAGTTCATGAACCTGCGGCCCCAGGTCAGCCCAATGGGCAAAATCGCCATCATCATTGACGATGGCATCGCCACAGGCATGACGATTGCCGCTGCGATTAAAGCAATCCGTGCCCAGCATCCAGCCCAGGTTTGGGTGGGCGCACCCGTCGCTCCGCCGCAGATTTTGCCCACGCTAGACGAATGGTGCGATCGCAGTATCATTCTGGCCACGCCCGACCCATTTTTCAGCGTCAGCCGCTTTTATCAAGACTTCCCACAAACGACCCCTCAAGAAGTGGCCGACTGTTTAGCCCATCAATATCACTGGCTAGCGTCTTCCAACTAGAGGAATTGATGCAGAAGGCAGCTTGAATAGTTGAGCGCGTTAGGTTAATCCGTGCTAGCTTTTCTCGCTTCCAGGATACGTTCCGCCTCTTTCTCACCTTTTTCTGAGGTTTCCAACCAAGCAATTTCGCCAATATTTGGCTCTCTGCCAAGTTCATCCCATTCTGTTTCAATTCGTTGAATGTTGCTATCGATATCGAGATCCCAAACTTTGTATTCTAAGTTCTTGCCGCTGTGCAGTTCCCAAAGTTGCTGAAGAGCCTCACGAGGATTACCGTCGCTGCTTGAGTAGGTGCGAGATTTCGCTTCCGGGATCTTTTCTGCCTTGGATTCAAACATGCCAAGATGCATGAAGCCCGTCTCAAGAACCTCTCGAATGGCTTCAACAGTCATTGAGCGAATTTCTGCAGAATTTGCTTGCGGAAACTTTTCTTTCAGTCCACCAATAATTTGCCATAGCCCAACGTAATCTTCTGTCCTTCGATGATGAAGTCATGCCAAAAGTCGTACTTCATGAAGCTTTACTTAACTGCCAATAAATTGCTCAAAGGACGGCACCTCGATCCAGGCATTTGTTTCATTTGAGCGGTGAGTTAAATCCATCAGTAATTGCGAGTAAACGCCTTCCCGCAGCGATGGGGCGGTCATTTGGCCTGCGTCGATACACTCAACCCAGTGATTCACGACGCGAATAAACGGTGCAAGCCGACCATCGCTGTAGGTTTTTGGGAAGTGCAGCCGCTCCGGAATTTCGAGTTCCTTCAGTTCCTCACCGACTGGTGCGCCATAGAGCTTGAAGCCGTGGACGTAGTCGCTGAGGTTATCGCTGCCGAGAACCAAGGTGCCGCGATCGCCATAGACTTCTACCCAGTGTCCTCGTGCTGCATAGGTGGCAGAGCTGAGATTGACCTGGCAGAGCGTTCCATCTGCTAAATCCATTTGAATCGAGCAGACATCATCCGAATCCGCCGCTTTCCACTCGCCTGTCTCCGGATCGGGACGCTGCGTAATGGTTGTTTTCAGGCGCGCCGACAGCCGATCAACTCTGCCAAACAGCCAGTCTACATAATCAAAAATGTGCGACCCGACCGCGCCTAGTGCGCCACCGCCTTTCTCCTTTTGGGCGTACCAGTTCCAACTGCGGTTCGGATCGGCCCGACCGGGCACCAGCCAATCAATACTGATAAACCGCTTCGTACCGACGTAGTTCTCTCGCAGCAGTTCATGTAGCCGCTGCCAGGAGGGAGCGAATCGAAATTCAAAATCTAAACCTGCGATCGCATTTTTATGCTGAGCCAACCAATACAGCTCCAGCGCCTCAGTCACATTTAGCGTGGTTGGTTTCTCTAGCAACACATGCTTGCCCGCTTCCAGAACGGTTTTCGCCTGCGGATAGTGCAAAAAGGGCGGCGTGGTGATGCTCACCGCATCGACATCTGGCAGCGCTACGACTTCTTCAACGGTTTGACAGGCATGGGGAATATCATGCGCCTGGGCAATGTCTTTGGCCTTCGCTAAGTCGTGATTGCAAATCGCGACCACCTGAGTCCGATGATGAGCTTGGAACCCCGGCAAGTGAATTTTTTGTCCAAATCCAGTTCCAACTACCGCGACACGAATCGTTGACCCAGCCATATCAATCCTCAAACATCCAAGACTCACGCATTTAGCGTAGCGGTTTGGGGGAGGGGATTACAAGCGGGGGAGGAGGTGAGGCGTGAGGTGTGAGGAGTGAAGCGTGAGGGTAAACCTGTGGCAGAAAACTAAAGTGCTCCACTTGGGACAAAACGCTTTACAATAAGCAAATTAGTACAGAATTATTATCGCAGCATTGGCATCAGTACTACTATGAGCACAACGACGCGATCGCAATCTGGGACGGCGGCAGGAGCAGAGCTATCAGAGATGGAACTGACTGAACGGGTGCTGGCAATGGCGAAGACGGGGGTTTACCGTGAATCCGTGTTTGAAGCGCTACAGCCGCTGGCCACTAAAAAGCAAATCCGGGCTGCGATCGCACAGGCCAAGCAGTTTGGTCTGGAGTCGGATGCCAGCCTGCGCGATCCGGAATTGGGTACGTACTACCACATTGAGGCAACGAAGTATCAATCCTTTCAACTGGCTCAACGGGCCGATGTACCGTTGGATCAGCCGGAGGAGCTGCTGGAGTGGGTGATGCAGGCGCAGTCAATGATGCGGCTGATGGTGGGAATTGCGGGCACGATGTCGGCGTTTCTGGTCGTCACTGGCAGTCTGTGCATGATCAGCGGGCGATCGCAGTTAGGCGTCAATCTCTGGATTGCATCGTCTGGAACGATTGGCCTGTGGTTTTTGCAAAAGTCGCTGGCGCAAAGAGTGCTGTGAGAGTTTCAAAAATTTGACGTAGAGGAGTAGACGAGGGGCGGCTGATTACTGCAAAAATTGGGAATGGAGTTCATAGAATGCAGTAGGCAGTTGAGATGGTGCTGACACATCAGGCACGGTGGGGATTTCGGGCGATTTTGAGTGGATGCTTGCTCGTAGTGGGTTGTGGTCAAGAGACTCCATTGGCGTTCCAAACCCATGAAATTTCTACTGAGAGCGTCACGGTTTTGCGGTATCCCGATTTTTTGATTGATGAAACCACTGCCAGCATTTATCGGCAGCGGGGGCTAGATTATCGGGAGCAGGGAAATTTCGAGGATGCGATCGCAACTCTGAAGCAGGCTGTGGCAATTGATCCGTTTAACTCCTACGGTTATGTAGTGCTGGGCTGGACGCAGCATTTGGCGGGGCAGGGTGAGCAGGCGACCAACACTCTGAAGACAGCCCTTCAGTACGATGAGACGAATGTTGAGGCTCTGAATGCGCTCGGGATTGTTTACCTGGTGCAGGGTGCGCTCAACGATGCGGTGGCAACTCATACCCAGGCGCTTAAATTCAATGAATACAACGAAATTGCTCACTACAATCTCAGCTTGGCCTATGAGCGGCTAAAGGATTACGATGCGGCAATTCAACATGCTCAGCGTGCTACCGAGCTAGAAGCCTACAATCCCCATACCTGGGTAGCGCTGGCTTTGGCCGAAGCTGGCGGCGGCGACATGGCAGCGGCTCAGGCAGCCTATGATCGGGCGATGTTTCGTGATAACCGATATCGCGATAAGTCTTACCTCAGTCATTTAATCAAAGCGGGTCTATCAAAACCACAAATCAAGGTGCTAGATAAAGTGCGGCAGGATGCGCTGAATCAACAACAGTAAAATTTATTGGTTTCTAGCTTTAGCTTGTATCGCTCGTGATATCAGTTACAGCATTATGGGAATACTAAGCTATGAGCTATAAACAGAACTAATGATCTTCAGTTCTTGACCTAATCAAAAATCAAAACGTAAGTGCATCGATTTCAACATTGCATTAGCTCAGAGCTTTACTGATCTGAACCTATTTGATCTGCGCCATGAATGACTATAACTATTTTTTTGTCGTAAAAGAAAGCAAAAAGAATTATATTGAAAAAATAAAAAATACTCCCTTCACTATTGGCCGCAGTATAAAAGATAATATAACTCTCACATCCAAAGGTGTATCAAGATGTCATGCAACTGTTTACTTTTCCGATGGCTACCTGTGGATAATCGACGGTGATTTAGAAGGTCGCACGAGTACAAATGGTTTGCTTGTGAACGGTCAGAGGGTTTTAGTTCATAAATTAAACCAGCTCGATATAGTCACTTTTCAAAAAGGAGTTCATGCAATATTTTTTGATCAAAAGTTGATCCTAGAACAAAATCAGCTATTTGAAAACTTCGTTTCTAATCTAGTTTCTTTTGTGTCAGGTGCGTCTATTCATAACTTGAAAAGCGAAAATGTTAACCTAAAAGAGCCTATAGAAACAACTTCTACTCATACACAAAAAAATCCGTTTATCGATGAACTAACTGGTCTTGCCAGTAGAGAATCTTTTTTGAATCTCTTGGGTCCATTCCCCGCCGCTCTGCGGCGTAAGATCTAAGAATGAGTGAGTACATCCACAAGAGTCATAACGTAACAGTTTTGCTATACCACTTAGTGTTTCCAGCAAAGTATCGACGGGTTGTGTTTGATGAGCAAGTAGATGCGGTTCTGCGAGAGGTCTGCCTCGAAATCGAGAAACGCTACGAGGTGAAGTTTGTCGAAATTGGAGTGGACAAAGACCATGTCCATTTTCTAGTGCAGTCCGTGCCGACCTATAGTGTGACCAAACTGGTAACGATGCTGAAAAGTTTAACTGCACGAGAAGTCTTCAAACGATGCCCTCAAGTGAAGCAGAAACTTTGGGGAGGCGAGTTTTGGAGTGATGGATATTTTGCGAGTACAGTAGGCCGCCACGGGGATGAAGGAATGATCGCCAAATATGTTCAAGCCCAAGGCAAAGATTACCTCAAATTGCATCGGGATAATCAACTTGCTCTTTTTTGATTCTGATACCCCGTCCGCTTGCGGCGGGGTATTTCATTAGAGTTAAAAGAACATTAGAGTTTAGAAAAAATATAGAAGAAAATCATAATTTCGCCGTTCTCTTCATTGATGTCGATCGATTTAAGATGATCAATGATAGCTTGGGACATTTGATAGGGGACAAGTTCTTAATTCAGATTGCCCAAGCGCTGGGTAAGTTTGTACGTAATGCTGATATGGTTGCGCGTTTAGGAGGCGATGAGTTCGCAATATTACTCGACAAGCTAGAAACGCTGGATCAAGCTATCACTATTGTAGAGAGACTGCAGGACTATTTAACAAGGCCATTAAAAATCGATTCGCATGAGCTTTACTGCAGTATTAGTATTGGTTTAGCCATGAGTTCCCTTAACTATCAATCTGTAGAAGAACTCATGAGAGATGCAGACATAGCAATGTATCGTGCCAAAACCACGGGCAGATCAAAATTTGTTGTTTTCGATCAAGAGATGCATCAACAGGCTATCAAAAGCCTCCAGTTGGATAACGACTTAAGAAAAGCTGCAAAGAATCAGGATCTACAGCTTTACTATCAGCCAATTGTATCCCTTTATGATTATAAGATTGTTGGATTTGAAGCACTAATTAGATGGAATCATCCAGAGCTTGGCTTCATTAGCCCTGAAGTTTTTATTCCCATTGCTGAAGAGACAAATTTAATTTGCGATATTGGTGGTTGGGTGCTTAATCAAGCCTGTAAACAACTAAACTATTGGCAACAAAATCTCAATGTTTCAACTGCCTGTTCAATCCATGTCAATGTTTCTACTAAACAGCTAGTAGGTGCTGAGCTAGTCGAGCAGGTGAAAGAAGTTATTCAAAAATATGATATTAATCCTTACAAGCTCAAGCTTGAGATTACAGAAAGTACAATCATGGAAAGTGTATCGCACTCTATCAAAATATTTCATCAACTGAAAGATTTAGGGATACAGCTAGCTATTGATGATTTTGGCACTGGTTATTCATCTTTGACCTATCTCAATAAGCTTCCAATCGACACTCTTAAAATCGATAAATCATTTATTTCTGAGATTGATGATAATAATCCAAATACTAGCTTCAATGTCACCCAATCGATCATTGGATTAGCACATAGCCTTAAGGTGAAAGTGGTCGCAGAAGGTATAGAAAAAATCCGTCATTTGACCTGGCTTAAAGAGCGAAAATGTGATTATGGGCAAGGTTTCTTGTTCTCAAAACCTGTAAATAGTTGTGAAGCAGGCCGTTTGCTAGAGAAAGGATTAGAGCAAACTAAATTTGAAAATTGCTGACGTTATCAGACAGTAATATCGTCAACAATCATCACCGGAATCGGACTCGTTTCTAAAACCGATTGCGACACCGATCCGACAAATAGCTCATCTAGCGGACGATGCCCACGTTTGCCGATGATGATTTCGGTGGCGTTCCAGTCTTGAGCGGTTTGATTAATCGCTTCCGGAATTGATCCCGTAATTGTGACAAACTGATAGCGGATATCGCCTAAGAGTCGTTGGGTGTGGTTTCGTAATTGTTCCAGTCCTTCGGGATCGTCAACCTGCTGAACGTGCAGCACCACCACCTGAGCATCGCTGCGGCGGGCCAAATCTGCTGCTTGTTTGAGAACTGTTGGCGCAAGTGGTGAGGTATCGACGGCGGCCAGCAGCGTTACTTGGCATGTAACTGTCACTTTTGTAGGGTCAACATCGCCGCGTTCCAGTAACCTGGGTGCAAACGTGGGAATGGCCCACGCGCCTAGCGGAGCAGTTATCAGGATAGAAAGGGCTGCGATCGCAAGTATTTCTTCTCCTCCATCCACACCAGCGGCTAGGGGAATCGCACCGATTGCGGCCTGCACCGTTGCTTTAGCGGAATTGCCGGGTAGCAGAAACAAGCGTTCTTGCCAGTTCCAGTTACTGCCCAGCGTGGACAGGTACCAGCCGAGCGTCCGACCAATCAGCGTCCCAATCGCCAGAATCAGCAGTCCCACCCGAAATGTTTCTTCCAGCGCTTGAATTTGGATGCTTGCGCCCAGCAGAACGAAGAGAATGATTTGTGCCACTATCTACAAGCTGTCGAAGCCACCCCGCAGTCGTCGCGCCAGGGGAGCATCCAGTTCAATCAGGAAAAATCCGGCGGCCATCACTGCCAAGTAGCCGGAATACCAGGGAAACTGTTCCGCAAAGACAACTAGCAGGAGTGCCAAACTCGCCGCCACAATCGCATCTTGTACCGCATTTTGCGTCCAGTTCTGCTTGGCCAGTAGGGACACGAGCAATCGTGCCAGCAGCCAGCCTAGGACTAAGCCCAAAGCGATTTGGACAATGACCTGAACTGGTAGCAACTGTACGCTGCTGAGCGTAACGCCACCGGGTAGCGTGATACCTGAGATCGCACCTTGGGACAAAAACGATAACAGTAAACTGAATACCAGCAGCATCAGCACATCTGACAGGGCGCTCCCGGTCAAAATCGCGTCGGGAATGCCCTTGGTCACGCCCCAGCCCAAACTCTTCAGTCGCAGCATACCGGGAACGATCACCGCTGGCGACTCTGCGCCGATGATGCAGCCCAGGAGTAAACCTGTGGGCCAGTTGAAATTGAGGAGCATAACGGCTGCGATCGCAACCGCAACCGCTTCACAAGCAGCGGGTAAAAAGCCCAGCCGCAGCGCCACCGAACCTTGCTGAACTAGCTTCTCGCGATCCAGACCGAGACCTGCTTTCATCAGGATCACCATGACGGCAATCGTGCGCAGATCGTCAGCGGCATTGAGAACGCCTGCGCTGAGGACGTTGCCGACCTGTGGCCCCAGCAAAATTCCGACAAGCACCATGCCAACCAGTGCCGGAGCTTTTAAACGATGGGCAATTTGACCGCCAAAGAAGCCCATCAACAAAATCCAAAGCACACTTTCTAACATGTATTTACCAGCTTTTCCGGCAGAATTACTTGAACTAGATGCAACAGAATGGCGCGTGGGGGGTAGATCAGGCGCTCAAGCTAGCGCATAAACTGGAGGCATACTCAGCCATCAGGTCATCAGATTCTCACCGAACTCATCTGGACTGTATTCTATGCCCCCATCAATTGATTTCCCCCAATCCTCTCACGCTGTCGTTATTGGTAGCGGTATTGCCGGTCTACTGGCGGCTCGCGTTCTGATCGATCACGTTGATCGAGTGACGATTGTGGAGCGCGATCGCATTTCTAGCGCTCCTCAGGCTCGGCCCGGTACGCCTCAAAGTCGCCAGATTCACGTCCTGCTGACTCAGGGATCGCGCCTGCTGGAAGATTTATTTCCTGGACTGATGCAAGAGCTGGCTGATGTCGGTGCGCCCGCTGTGGACTGGACAGCGGATATCCTTTGGTTGGGACCAGAGGGCTGGATGCCACGCAGCGATTCTGGGCTGACGACCCGCACCTGTAGCCGCATTTGCCTAGAGTGGCACCTGCGCCAGCGATTGCACCAGAATCCTCGCATTGACTGGCAGGAGCGCACCACAGTTAAAACCTTGCTGACGGATACAATGCGATCGCAGATCGTTGGCGTGCAGCTT
The DNA here is from genome assembly GCF_057732415.1 of Thainema salinarum CENA647. Classification (NCBI taxonomy): domain Bacteria; kingdom Bacillati; phylum Cyanobacteriota; class Cyanophyceae; order Leptolyngbyales; family Leptolyngbyaceae; genus Thainema; species Thainema salinarum. The sequence goes on along the minus strand of NZ_JBYJZJ010000022.1, from coordinate 1,507,357 downwards.
CATCATCTCGACAGCGATCAGGATTCAGCCCTGGCAACGGATTTGGTGATTGACGCCAGCGGGCGCAATTCACAACTGCCGCAGTGGTTGACTGAGTTGGGCTATACGCCACCGGAGGAAACCAAAATTAACTCCTTCCTGGGCTACAGCACACGCTGGTATAGGATTCCAGCGGCTCAGACTCAAGACTGGAAAGTGGCCATGATCTCGGCCAAACCACCTCATCATTCTCGTGCGGCCATTCTTTACCCTGTGGAACGGGATCAGTGGGCGCTGCTGCTGGCGGGTATGGGTGGGGATTATCCGCCTACTGATGAGGCTGGATTTATGGAATTTGCCCAGAGTCTACGCCATTCTGCGATCGCAGACATGATAGAAACGGCTGACCCGATTAGCCCCATCTATGCCTATCGCCGCACCGAAAATCGCTGGTGTCATTATGAAGCGCTGTCGCGTTTTCCAGCAGGACTGGTGGCGCTGGGTGACTCGGTCTGTGCATTTAATCCCGTTTACGGTCAGGGCATGACTGTGGCCGCCCTCAGTGCCAGGCTACTGGGAGATTGTCTGCAGCAGCATCCGTTGAATGGAAACCAGGACACAAAACTGCGATCGCTGACAACACTGGATCGCCAGTTCCGCCGCAAATTGGGTCGTTTACTCAAGGAGCCGTGGATGATGGCCACCAGCGAAGATTTTCGCTGGCCGACCACCGTAGGCGCACAGCCCAGTGGCCTAGTACGAATGATGCATCGCTACTTGGATCTGCTGTTTATTGCGGTTACCGACAGTCCCCGCATTCAGCGCATACTGTTGGAGGTGTTTCACATGGTTAAACCGCCAACAGCCCTGTTTCAGCCGTTTATCGTCTGGCGAGTGATGAAGCTCCTGCTTGGTCTTCAACCCGGTCGTCCGGTGAATCTGTCACCGCTAGATGCGCGTGCTGTAAAGACGATGCCATCGGTTGACCAGACGCCAATTAACCCTGAAGCACAACTAGAACGAGCATCTGTTCTAGAACCATCTGCTCTAGAACAATGATTGATAATGACACTACGCCCGTAGGTTAGGACGTGTATTTTCGGGAAAGCTGCGCGTAGCTTTCCTGAAAATATTGACTTTACTTAAGCGCATAACTTAGATGAAATCCGGTTGAAAACCCATTGTTTATTTGTTGTGAAATGCTTGCTTAGCAAGCATTTCACAACAAATAAACAGGTTTCCTAGACACGGACTTAATATTAGGCATGTAGAACTGTAGGTCGCAAACGTATCGATTCAGTTTTGATGAATAGCTAGCTACGGAAGCTGCGAGAGCAGCTTGATCATTAAGGGCGCTGAAGCCAGCAGCGCGACTTGTAGAATGGCGATTGTCCACCATTGAAACTGTTGTTTCACATCTATCTCTCCTAATTTGCCGTGCCCGGATGCAACAGTGTTGAGGAGCAATTTCATACGATGATTCATGACAGTTGCGGTAGTTGTCACTGTAGACGACTGTGCCAAAGCATGGATTCAATCATCCAGCGTAGGATTGCGGAAGTTTGCCCAACCATCTGTCAGAAGTCCACAACAGAGGTCGAAACGCTAAATGGGATAAATCAACTGATTTTGAAATTAACAAAACATAGCGATCGGCTAGATTTCATCAGGGTTTTACGCATTGCAGTCGGATAGTAATTCACAGTTGCGATCGCGCTTTGCCCGCAACATCCTAACGCAATCATTCTAGGGTCAACATATTGCGTTACAAAGTGCGGATAAATGGCACGTTATGAACGTTTCTTATGGTTGAGATCACTTCTACAGCAGGACTCTCAGCCCTAAATCGAATTGTTAACAGTCCGCCTACATTCTGTGTGAAGTGGACGCTAATCCGTTGGTGTATGACGTGAAAATACGTAGATGCGCTGCATTTCTAACTGGTTCCGCAGGTCAGAGGGCATCAGTGCATCGCTATCGGATGCGGCATCCAATCGGAAAATTTGCCGATTAAGCTGCACCTGTAGATTAGTCAGAGGATCAGCGCCGCTGGAAATCAGAAACTCAATTTGCTGCACAAACGGCCACTGAGCCAGCTCATCCAGAATTTTCACAATCGCTTCCACATAGGGATGATGAGCATCCTTATACCAGTCTGCAGAGGCTAAGAAGGGCTGATCGAGCCCCAAATGTACCGTCAAAGAGGAGCGACCGAAGAGGGCAACCGCTAGCGATCTCGCTTCTTCTTGAATCAGCAAATCATGCTCCCGCACCAGATAGCGCAGTTTTTCCAGGCGGTCATAGCGCTCGGTCACAGACTGGGGATCATCCTGCCACTGAATGGCCACCGTCGCCAGATAAGTCTGAATCATCAAGTGGCCTAGCTTTTCGGCTTTGGTGGTCAGGTAAGCGGCATTATGCACCGTCGCTTCAATCAGCAGCGGCACCCGATCCACCATTTCCAGGCCGTAGCCCTTAAGTCCAGCAATTTTACGAGGGTTGTTGGTGATCAGGCGAAACTGCTTGACGCCGATGTCGTTGAGGATTTGCGCGCCCATACCGTAGTTGCGCTGATCCACAGGTAAGCCTAGCTTTTCGTTGGCTTCAACCGTATCGAGTCCCATATCCTGCAACGAGTAAGCTTTCAGCTTATTCACCAAGCCGATGCCGCGACCTTCCTGCTTCAGGTACACGACAACGCCTTTGCCAGCATTCTCAATCATCTTCAGTGCAGCCTGGAGCTGCATCCGGCAGTCGCAGCGCAGCGATCCCAAGGCATCGCCCGTCAGACATTCGGAGTGTACCCGCACCATCACAGGTTCATCTTGGAACGTGGCGGGATCGCCTTTGACAATAGCAACGTGTTCCGTATTATCCAGATAGTTGCGGTAGGCGTAAATGTGGAAATGGCCAAACTGGGTGGGCAAATCCGCTACGGTTTCCCGCTTGATGAACCGCTCCCGCTGGAGCCGATAGGAAATCAGATCGGCAATGCTGATCAGCTTCAGATTGTGGGTTCTGGCGTACTCGATCAGCTCTGGCAGTCGAGCCATCGAGCCATCGGGATTTTGAATTTCGCAAATTACGCCTGCGGGATATAAACCCGCTAGCTGTGACAAATCAACCGCTGCTTCCGTATGGCCAGCCCGCTTCAGCACGCCGCCGTCCCGCGCCCGCAGCGGAAAAATGTGGCCGGGACGGCGCAAGTCCATCGGCTTAGCGCTGGGGTTAATCGCAACCTGAATGGTTTTCGCCCGGTCGTCGGCAGAAATTCCCGTCGTGACGCCTAAATGGAGGGCGGCATCAATACTGACGGTGAACGCCGTTTGCTCGTTTTGGTCTTCAAACGACGAAGCCGTAACCATCAGCGGCAAATCCAGTTCGTCCAACCGCTCGCCCGTCATGGCTAGACAAATTAATCCCCGCGCCTCGACCGCCATGAAGTTAATCATGTCGGGTGTGGCAAACTGTGCGGCGCAGACGACATCGCCCTCATTTTCGCGATTCTCGTCGTCTACGACCACGATAGAACGCCCCGCCTTTAAATCTGCGATCGCGGCGTCAATCGAATCAAATTGAAACCCAGAGTCAGTGTTCATCATAGTTAATACAAATTGTATCCCGTTTAATCTGTCCTGTAGGTCTGGATCAGACTGGGAATTATGAGGAAGCAAGGGAAAAGCATACTGGGCATTGCCCCACCCTCACAATAGGACTTGCTTGAAGAGTGGCAGGCATTGTCTACCCTACGATAGGACTGACTGAATGGCAATTCTGAAGCAAGCTAAGTGAGTGCTATTCGGTGGCCTGCACGGGAGCTGTCTGTAAATCGGCAGGTTGCATGTGCTCATACGGCTCAAAAGGTTGATGAATCCAGGGATTGTTCGGTAGAAAATCGACATAATAATCCGGCTCAATCACCGAACAGTCTTTATACCAAAGTACGGCGGTGCGGACTTCTTCCACATAAAAGCCATAGCGACGATCCAGCCAAACCAGCGACTTTTGCAGCGTGATTCCGGAATCGACTAAATCGTCCACCAGCAGAACATGGCTGCCTAGATTTGCGGTCGTTTTAGTTAAATCATTGGCAAAGGTAATAGCACCACGAGTTTGCCCCTTTGTGCCGCCGTAGGATGACGTGGCCAAGATAGCTAGGGGCACATCGTAAATCCGAGCAATGATATCGCCAACTCGCAAACCACCTTTGGCAAGGCAGATCACCTGATTAAATTCCCACCTGGAGTCATAAATCTGTTTTGCCAGATGCTCAATTTTCTGGTGGTAATCTGGCCAGGTTACAAAAATTTCTGGCATAGCAGCAACAGTTATAAACGGTTTAGAAATGACACAACAAAATTGATCAGCAGTCAAACACCCAAAACTGGTGACGTATCCCGCAGTTTGGGTGTTTGTCCCAAATTGCAGACATCATATCGCGTTCAGCCAGTTTCGCGGTTCATCTTACTGCGACCTGTAATACTCGCATCTTGCACCAAAACCCAGAAGGGTTATTTGGTTGCCGCGATGCGGCGATAAAGTAACCTCTTCGGGTTCTCAAAGTGCAAGGTGCAAGATGTAAGTAGTACCAATTTGGGGAATTAGCCCTGACGTGCGGATGTGATGTGCCGATGCGGCAGCGGTTTGACGAGGGAAAACGCAAAGCAGTTTAGCAAAACAGTTTAGTGAATAAAGCCGATCAGAGAACTCGCAGCAATTGTCAGATAGATTAGGGCGGAAGCGGTTTCGAGGAGAGCCACATGCTGGATGCGAGTTGTCTGATACCAGGTGCGCCGTCCAAGAATTACGCCGAATTTGCACAGCACTACGCCAAATGCCAAGGCAGGGATAGCGGCGAGCCCGCCACTGTACCAAAGGCCTGCCACAAGTAGGCTTGCAATGCTGTGGTAGATCAATCCTGGCAGCACCGACTGCGTTTTGGGCTTACGGAGTTTGACCGTAAAAATGGCGCTACTGAAAACGAGCGTGTTCAATAGCCACAGTCCCATTACTGATGTTGTGATTGTGCCCATTGTCGCTGCGTAGGCGAAGGGGGTTGCTAAGCAAACTGCTGCAAACGTAATTAGCTCATTGGGTATCGCCCTTTGTTTATGGTGAAAAACTGCGATCGCATCAATCCCAAACGCTGCGATCGCCCCTAGATAAAGCCACAACAGCAGTGAAGTTTGCAGATAGAGCTCTATCGCAATGCCAAGAGCAATGCTGGTGTAGAGACTGCTCCACACCAGGAAACGGGGTTTCCAACTGCTGCGCTGCTTGATTTGCAGTACCCACGGATGCTCAGCCTGAAATCCGGCGATCGCGCAAATTAGAGCCAGTGTCGTGGCGGATGTCCAGTGTTGAGCAGCGGCAGCACCCGTTATAAATGAGCCAAGTAGCACCACGTAAACGCCATGTTCAGGAGAGACAGTGGGACGATACCAGGCGGAAGTCCGCGAGGTGGATTGAATTGGTGGTTGAGTTGGCGTTGGTGTTGATGGGGTGGCTTGATCCGGGTGGGATTTTGAAGTGGTCACTGCGCGGCCTGCTCCTGCGATCGCAAGGCCGAGGCAGATTCAGAAGCAGACTCGGAAAAAGTGAGCAGAAAAGCTAGGTTATCGGTAGCAGAGAGGGCGTGGGGCGCATGGGCTGGCATAACAACAAATGTGCCCGGTTCCAGGTGAATATCCTGACCGTTCAGTGTCAGTGTGCCCTGCCCAGCTAAAACATGAACCGTGGCATTGCGGCTAGCAGTATGTTCCGATATATCTGTGCCTGTGGCTAGACAAAATAGGGTGTACTGACAATGGCTATCTTGTAGCAGCACCTTGCTCAAAATGCCTGTCTGCGGATATTCCAGCAGATCATGAATCTGGAGGGCAGCGGGTTGCATGGCCAAAACTGTAGTTGTCATTGTGATCTCGCTTGAAAACGATCCAGTGCATGTTTACAGACTAAGAAAATCGAGCGGAAGATGCCTTGACCTAAGTCAAAAATGAGATAGTTAAACCAAATCCAGGTTGAAAAGTAGAGTTTTCCCTCAGGGAAAACTCTACTTTTCAACCCTGTTGGGGTTTATAACTACGAGTCGGTGCATTTTGCTGAGTTTTGATGATTGAAGTGCCGTATGGAACGCACTTCGATCATCGAAACTTCGTTCATCACAACATGACACGGTCGTAGAGTCGCTGAAATCCATAGGCGATGATAAACGTTAGGGGGAGCATGATGCCCATCCAGTAGAGCAGGGAGCCCCACACTGTTGTCGGGTTATAGAGGACTTGGCCGAGATGGAACGTTAAACGATGGATTAAGTAAGCGGCAAAGCTGGCGTAGCTAATGACGTGAACCCAATGCAGCAATTGAGGATGTTGAAGCCGAGATGCGATCGCATCGGCCACATACCACAAGACTGGAAGGGCCAAGCCAATAGCAACATCTGTCACTAAAATGTGCGCTAAGCCAAATTCAAGCTTGGAGTATAGAAGCGCCGTCCCCCAAACCCGGCTAGGCAGATCCCAATGATCCAGTTGTGATGGAGCAGTTGCTGCAGCTTGGCCTGCTGTCCCAGTGTGATGCCAGAGGCAAAGGCTGGTAAGTAGAGAATTAAACGCAGATCAACGGCATTGGTTACGAAAAAGACTAGCAGGAGCACGATATAGAGAATGAGCGTCAGCGCGATCGCAAATTTAGTTTGATTTTGATTTTGATATCTATATAAGTAAATCGGCGTCAGCGCATAGTAAATCATGATCACGGGAATGAACCACAGTGTTGTCAGCGGCAGAAAGGGAAGAGCTGTGGTCAAAAACGTGGCCCGCAGATAGGTCAGCCCATCAATTTGCTGCAAGAGCCAGAATCCAGTTAGCGCTATCCAATACATAGGGTAAATTCGCCGCCAGCGCCGCCAATAGAATGTCCAGATGCGATCGCAATTAGTAAATGAGTAGCGCTGCGCCAAAACAAATCCTGATATAAACACGAACAGCCCTAAACAGACGTGGGTGAATAAGAACCTATCCGAAAACCGATGTTGTTCGAGAGATGAGTGCTTAAGGTGAAGGTGTCGCCATAGGAGCAGTCCCAGATGTCTACCGTGACGCCTCCTCGTTCAACCGTCGAAATTGACCCTCGTTATCGGGTGCCCGATGAGCTGTGGGAGCGCCTGCATCCTCTGATTCCAGAGGAGCCACCCAAGCCTAAGGGAGGCCGCCCTCGCATGGATGATCGCCAAGCCTTAGATGCGATCTTTTACATCCTTTGCACCGGCTGTCAGTGGAATGCGTTGCCTCGGTGTTTAGGGGCCTCCAGTACGGTGCATGACCGCTTTCAAGAGTGGCAAACCAACGGCACGTTTGCTCGCTTTTGGCAGGCGGGATTGATGGAGTATGCCCGCACTCAAGGAGTGGACTGGCATTGGCAATCGATGGATGGTGCGATGGTCAAAGCACCACTGGGGGGAAAAAAAGACAGGCCCCAACCCGACTGACCGTGGCAAGTTGGGCACCAAGCGCTCGGTTTTAACCGATGGCAACGGCATCCCACTGGCCTTTGTGCTCGCACCCGCTAATCGGCATGACATGAAACTTGTTGAGGTAACTTTAGAGGCTCAACCGCTGGTGCCACCGGATGTGGAGGACGAGGAATCAAGACATCTCTGTCTGGATCGCGGCTACGACTATCACCCGGTGCGCCAGATTCTCAAGCAGTGGGGCTATCAAGGGCATATTCCGCCTCAAAACGAGGGTGACCTAGTGATTCACGACATTCCCAACTATCGGGCCAGACGGTGGGTGGTCGAACGGACTCATTCGTGGATGAATCGGTTTCGCCGTCTGTTGATCCGCTGGGAGAAGAAGCCCGAAAACTATCTGGCGTTCTTACAACTTGCCAGTGCGGTCATCACATTTCGCTCATCTGAGGTTTTCGGATAGGCTCTAAGCTGGTGACAGAGTTTTTATGGAAATTGAGTGCATCGGCATATTCAAACAAGTGCCAAAAGCCAACGACGTAGAGTAATGCCCCAGCCCTTAATAAATCAACCGTCAAGCTGCGTGGAGCCGATTGAGATCGAGCGACTGAGCGAATGGCCGCAAAGCGGTTGGCTAGTATTGACATGATGCTTGATCCCTGGAACTCCTAATCGCACAGTCTGATTATTTCAGATTGATTATTTCAGACTGTGCTGTTCGTTTTTGTGCCGAGAGTGGGCATTGTGGAACCAAGTGAGCCGATTGTGCTCAAGGTCTATTGCTTAAAATAGAGGGCGAACAGAAGGGGCATCCATCTTCAGTTTTCGGAATTATCAAGCACATATCGATCCATGCCCACCATGCCCATCATGAACCATGCCCAAAACGAAATCTAAACAGACCGCTGCAGCAGCGGTGCCGCCGTCTGAACTGAGTTTGAAAGAACGGCTGGCGCTAGAGCGCAAAGCCAAACGGATTCGTAAAAAGAATACTCAGTTTATCCTGTCTGTTGTATTTGGGTCGGTACTGCTGGGCATTATTGTCGGCCTGATTGGCGGCGCATTTATCGGGGCCGGACTGGCTGCGGGCATCATCTGTTTAGTGCTGTCCTATAAGTTTCCTCGGGCGGCGCTGTATGGCTTTATTCTCTACATGCCGTTTTCGGGCACAGTCACCTACACCCTCTCGTCATCCGGTAGTCCGGTGCTGCAGTTGGCTAAGGATGCGTTCTACATCCCGGCCTGCATTGCCGTATTTATGCTGTGTGTTAAGCAAAAGCAGCCGTTTGTGATCCCCAAATCCATTCAGGTGCCGCTGGGCATTTTGCTGACGTTTTGCTTTGCGACGCTGCTGTTTGTGAATGGCCTACAGCAACTGACCAGCAAAGGCGAACAGCCTATTCTGATGGGCATTTTGGGTCTGAAAGTGCTGATTGGCTATCTACCGCTGATTACCTGTACGTTTTATCTGATTCGCGATCGCAAAGATCTAGAACTCCTCTTGCGGATGCAGGTCGGGCTGATCATTACCTGCTGTGCGTTGGCCTTCGTGCAGTACATGTTCCTCAAAACTGGGCGTTGCCAAGGCACAACAGGAACGGGTGCAGATCTGTTCCAAGCCTCAATTGAGGCCCGCTGTTTTGTGGGTGGGGCGCTGCTTTATACGCCCGAACAGGGCCAAATTCGCTTGCCGGGAACGTTTGTGGCCCCGTGGCAGTGGGGCTGGTTTCTCATTTCCAGTGCGTTTTTTGGCTTTACCGTCGCTTTTAGCGATCCGAAATGGTACTGGCGGATTGCAGGTTTGGTGTCCCTCGCTGTAACGTTCATGATGGCAGTTTTGTCTGGGCAGCGAATTGCGCTGGCGCTGGTGCCCGTGGCCATTGTGATTCAGCTCATTTTGTCTGGTCAAATCGCTAACTTGAAACGCTTCATCCCCGTGGGGGTAGGTTTGGCGCTGATCTTGGGAATTGCGATGGCCAATAATCCTGCCGTTGTCCAAGAACGGGTTGAGAGTTTTCAATCTCGCTGGCAAGCCTCGCCACCAACGGCTTTTATTGAAGAGCAAATTGAGTGGGCCGTTTCGCAGCAAGAAGGAATTTTTGGACGAGGATTGGGTCGGGCTACCAATTCTGCCCGGACGTTTGGGAAGACTGCATTAGTAGAGACCTATCATCCCAAAGTCCTGTACGAAATTGGCCCGCTGGGTCTGTTTGCATTGCTGGGACTGTTTACTACGCTGGTGGTTTCAACGTTCAAGGTCTATCGATCAGTGAAGCAGCATGAGCTGCGGAATTACGGGGCCTGTTTGTGGGTGTTTGTGCTGTTTATCAGCTATTTCCCTTACTACTATCCGCTCGATGTCGATCCGGTGGCAGTGTATTTCTGGTTTGCCGTTGGCATTATTCTCAGCTTGCCCAAGCTGGAGGAGCAGGAGCGGTTAAATCCCCGTCCGGTCGAAGATCCCAAAGCGGCTAAAAAGCGTAAAAAGAAAAAACGTCAATCGCGAAAACGAGCCAAAGTGACATGAAAATTCTCGTTGCTAGCCATACCTATATCGTTGATTTGAACTGCGAAAAACTGCGATCGCTGGCGCAGCTTGAACCCGATATTGAAGTCACAGTCGTTGTTCCCAAACGCTGGCGACCGGGCGGCGTCCAAAAAGATATCGTTGAACCTGAGCCACGCAATGAAGGCGCGTTTCGGATTGTGCCTGTCTCCAACTTCAGCCAAAACAATCAGGGGATGCTCTGCTTTGGTGCCGATTTAATGACGCTTTTGCGAGAGTTTCGGCCCGATATTATTCAGGTGGAGCAGGGCTCCAAATCGCTAGCGTATATTGAAACCATCACGCTCAATCGCATTTTGGGCTTGGGTGCAAAGAACGTCTTTTTCACCTGGTGGAACTTGCCCTACGACCTCAAGTTTCCCGTGTCGCTGCTAGAAGCCTATAACCTGAAGCATACTGATGGTCTGGTTGTTGGCAATCAGGATGGTGCTGATATTCTGCGCGATCGCGGTTACACTGGCCCGGTTGCCGTTATGCCCCAGTTGGGAGTTGACGAAGTACTGTTTCGACCAGCGCCACAGCCCGAACTCCGCGCTAGTCTAGGCATTCAAGATCACGAATTTGTCGTTGGCTTTGTCGGGCGCTTTGTCCCCGAAAAAGGATTGATGACGCTGTGCCAAGCGCTAGCAGGACTGACCGATCGGCCCTGGAAATGGCTGATGCTGGGTCGAGGGCCGCTGAAAGAGAAGTTAACAGCAGCAGCGACTAAAGCCGGAATCTGCGATCGCATTATTTGGGTCGAGAGCGTTGCTCACGATCAGGTGCCCGATTACATCAACGCAATGGACACGCTGGTGCTGCCGTCTGAGACGGACTTGACGGAATTTAAAACGCTGACATCAGTAGGCTGGAAAGAGCAGTTTGGTCACGTCCTGATTGAGGCGATGGCCTGCGCCGTCCCTGTCATTGGTTCAGATTCCGGCGAAATTCCCCATGTGATTCAAGACGCAGGACTCGTCTTTCCTGAACAAAATGCTGGAGAACTGCGCGATCGCCTGCTGCAACTGATGAACGATACCGAATTTGCCAACCAAATCGGTCAGCGTGGCTATCAGCGAGCTATGGTTCACTACACTAACCGAGCCTTGGCGAAGCAGCTTTTGGATTTTTATCGATCTTTGTGAGTGATTTTAGAGTTTGGATTTTAGATTTTGAAACGCTAAGACACAGAATTCGGTTCAATCTAAAATCACCAATCGTCAATCCAAAATCAGCAATCCAAAATCCAAAATAATCTCTGCCCAAAGACACAACCCCACCCAGATTCCTACACCTATAATCTCCGAACGGTAGAATGGATAAGATTATCAGCACCGTATAGCAACTTTAAAGAAAGACTATGTCCGTACTGGCCGCGATCGCAGTTGTTGCACTTCTGATTTTTGTCCATGAGCTAGGCCACTTCATGGCCGCTCGGCTACAGGGAATTCACGCCAATCGTTTTGCCATTGGGTTTGGCCCCATTCTGTGGAAGTATCAGGGCGCTGAAACCGAATATTCCTTGCGAGCGTTTCCCCTGGGCGGGTTTGTCGGCTTCCCGGATGATGATCCCGACAGCGACATTCCACCCAATGATCCTAACTTGCTGCGAAATCGCCCCATTTTGGATCGCGCCATTGTGATCAGTGCCGGAGTCGTTGCCAATCTAGTCTTTGCTTACCTTGTCTTCGTCGTCCAGTTTGCAGGCGTGGGCGTGCCGGAATCTTTCAACTACGAACCCGGCGTCATGGTGCCGCAGTTAGTTTCTGAATCCTCCCCTGCGGCTGAAGCAGGTATCCGAGCTGGCGATGTCATCCTGGAAATTGATGGTCAAGAACTCGATGCCTCCCAACAGGCAATTAAGACCTTTATGCAGGAGATTCAGGATAACCCTGGTGCACCCATCAAAATGGTGGTGCAGCGAGGCAGCCGCCTGTTGCCAGTAACGGTCACTCCGACTGTAGAAGACGATGGCGTATCGCGCATTGGTGTGCAACTGATTCCGAATGGTTCCGTTCAGTATCGCAAAGCAGACAACATATTTGAGATCTTTACGATGGCAGCGGCTGAGTTTCAGGCGCGGCTGATTGATGTGGTTCAAGGCTTTGTTTCGCTAGCCACGAATTTCTCCCAGGTGGCTAGCCAAGTTGGTGGTCCTGTGAAAATTGTTGAGCAGGGTGCTGGCCTCGCCGAAAACAATGCAGCCAGCCTGTTTCCCTTTGCCGCAATTATCAGTATCAACCTCGCCATTATTAACATCCTGCCGCTACCTGCACTGGATGGCGGTCAACTGGCCTTTTTGTTGATTGAAGGACTGCGCGGTAAGCCCCTACCCCAGCGTATTCAGGAAAACGTTATGCAAACTGGATTGGTGTTACTCCTGGGGTTAGGTGTCTTCCTGATTGTGCGAGATACAACGCAACTGGAAGTATTCCAGCAATTCTTGCAATAACTGTTTTGCAGTAACTGTCTACCCACACGTCATTCAGTAGTAGGGGCGGGTTTTGTTGTTAAATCTTGGGTTCCACCCAGATTGGCGAACAGAACCTGCCCCTACACTTGTGAAATGGCAGAAAATATCCAATAAACCCGTTCCTATAGAGAGCTTGTTTTTTAGAAGATCTATCAATGACTAAAACACAATGACTAAAACCCGTCGCGTTTCCAAGAAGCAAAAAGCGCTCGAAATTTTAGTGCGCCTGAAGCGGCTCTATCCAGATGCAACCTGTTCGCTAGATTACGAAACGCCAGTCCAGTTGCTAGTGGCAACAATCCTCTCGGCTCAATGTACCGATGAACGGGTCAATATGGTCACACCAGCGCTATTTGCCCGATTTCCCACAGCCGAGGCACTAGCGGCAGCAGACCGGGAAGAACTCGAAACATTGGTGCGTTCCACAGGCTTCTACCGCAACAAGGCGAAAAATATTCAGGGAGCCTGCCAAAAGATTGTGTCAGACTTTGGTGGTCAGCTTCCCAAGACAATGGAAGAATTGCTCACACTGCCTGGTGTGGCTCGCAAAACGGCGAATGTGGTGCTAGCTCATGCCTTTGGCATTAATGCAGGTGTTACAGTAGACACCCACGTTAAGCGGCTGAGTGGCCGTCTGGGATTAACGAAGAATACTGATCCCAAGAAAATTGAGCGGGATCTGATGAAGCTCTTGCCTCAAGAAGACTGGGAAAACTGGTCAATTCGGTTGATTTATCACGGTCGAGCAGTTTGTGATGCGCGTAAACCCATGTGCGATCGCTGTGAGCTAGCTGACCTTTGCACCAGTGTTGATCCTGCCGTCAAGGAACAGCTCCAAGGTAAACGGTACTTGCAACAGCAACTGCAGGATCAGCTTCAGACATCAACCTAGTGCGGTGTCAAGTAAGTGTTGATAGTTGATATGCCGCGCTTTGCACGGCATATCAACTATCAAAATCTACCAAAACATCGAACTTCATTTATCGAGTCCCTTTCCAGATCTCTCCAGATCTCTTTTCATGGAAGTGCGTGTTTACCAGAATTTCACTTTTAATCACTATCATTAACGTTCATGAACAGCTTGATATCGATTTGATATCAGTTTAGTAAGGATAATCGGTTGCTGCGTTGGCTACGGTTTATACCTATTCTGTTCATCGCTGACTTTCCATCCTGAAAAAGATGTGATAGTCATAGAGACATCGTTTAATGAAGTTTTGTTTGAGGGTTTTATGGCACGATACACGAATCAATTTACGGTATCGACCGCCGAACGGGATTTGCAGGCGGCGATTGCAAATACCCTCAGATCTTGCAATCTGAACTTGATTTACGAAACGAACGACTACCTGGTAGCCAAAGAAAAACCAGGCCAGGTTTCCTATTGGCAGCTGGCGACCATCGAAGTCCTGATCAATTCGACCCAGCGCAGCCGCACAGGCAGTGAGATTGACGTGGACTTAGTCGTCAAAAACGAAGAACTGCCGCTCAAGCGCAACAACCACTGTCAACGGGTGTTTGAAGCCGTACGAGATGCGATCGCACAAGCTCCGCCCTGCGCTGCGGTCTAGCTAGTTTGGTACTGGTAGCATCATTAATTTTCGTTCTCTAGCCCAAAGACAGTCTTAAGACCAACCCTTCTTTAACCCACAGCATACACAATAGCTGTAATGCTATAGCTGGAATTACGGGTTGAAATTATCATGCGCCCTATTCGCACGTTTAACATTACGCCCGCTCTACCCTCTCGGTTAGAGCCATTGCGAACTCTTGCCTACAATCTTCATTGGGACTGGAATAGCACTACGACCGATCTATTCCGCCGCCTCGATCAGGATCTGTGGGAGTCAAGCCGACACAACCCCGTCCTGATGCTCGGGACGATTAGTCAAACTCGCCTACAGGAAGTTGCCGAAGATGAAGGCTTCATCGCCCACATGGAGCGAGCGGCAGAGCAGCTCGATAACTATCTCAATAACCGGGCCTGGTATCGTCGGCATCGGGGTAAGGATACACCGACCGAATGTTATGCTTACTTTTCAGCCGAGTTCGGCCTGACCTCTTGCTTGCCGATTTACTCCGGTGGTTTGGGTGTTTTGGCAGGTGATCACCTAAAATCAGCGAGTGACTTAGGTTTGCCGCTGGTGGGCGTGGGCTTGCTCTACCAGGAAGGTTACTTTGCCCAGTACTTAAACGCGGATGGCTGGCAGCAGGAGCGCTATCCGATTAATGACTTCTACAACATGCCGCTGCATCTGGAGTGCCATCCTGACGGGTCTGAAATCCGAATTGCAGTCGATTACCCAGGACGTACTGTATACGCCCGCATTTGGCGAGTGCAGGTGGGTACCGTTCCTCTTTATCTGCTGGATACCAATATTGAGCCGAACAACCAGTACGACCAAGATATTACTGACCAGCTTTACGGTGGTGATATTGATCTGCGCATTCACCAAGAAATCATGCTGGGCGTTGGTGGTGTTCGCATGTTGGAAGCTCTGGGCCTCAAACCCACTGTCTACCACATGAACGAGGGGCATTCGGCCTTTCTTGCCTTAGAACGCATCCGCATCTTGATGCAGGAGCAGGGCTTAAGTTTTGAAGAAGCTCTGCAGGTGGCCCATAACAGCCAGTTGTTTACGACCCATACCCCTGTTCCGGCGGGCATTGACCTGTTCCCGCCCGATAAAATACTGCACTATTTGGGGCAGTATGCCCATCATTTCGGCATCTCGGAAGAAGAGCTTTTATCCCTAGGTCGCAAAGATACGGGCGATTTCGCGGCACCGTTTAGTATGGCGATTTTGGCAATCAAGCTGGCTTCGTTCGTCAACGGTGTGAGCAAGCTACACGGCGCCGTTTCGCGGCAGATGTTTGGTAATCTCTGGGAAGATATTCCGCTGTCGGAGGTGCCTATTACCTCAATTACGAATGGGGTACATGCCCATAGCTGTGTTCACAAAGTCAATCAGGAACTCTATGAGCGTTATTTAGGCCCTAACTGGTCGCAAGCTCCAGCCGATCAGGCGCTCTGGTCGCGCATTGATTCTATTCCTGATGAAGAGATGTGGCGGACGCACGAGCGCTGCCGGGCTGACTTGGTTGTGTCGGTGCGGGAATGGCTGCACAAGAGCCTGCTGGATCGGGGCGCGTCACCGCTGGAATTAGATCAAGCGCAAGATGTTCTTGATCCATCAGTCTTTACAATTGGCTTTGCTCGTCGATTTGCTACCTATAAGCGCGCGACTCTGTTCCTGCGGGATACAGAGCGGATTAAAGCATTGATTAAGGGCGGCGTGGACGGTAAGCGAGTGCAGTTGGTGATTGCCGGAAAAGCCCATCCCAAGGATATTCCAGGCAAAGAGCTGATTCGACAGATTATTCACTTTGCGCGTGAAGAAGGCTTGACCCGTTCAATTGTCTTCGTGCCAAACTATGACCTGAATGTGGCGCGTAAGATGGTAGCGGGTTGTGATGTGTGGCTGAATACGCCCCGTCGTCCCCGTGAGGCTTCCGGCACCAGCGGTATGAAGGCGGCTATGAATGGCTTACCTAATCTCAGCGTATTAGACGGCTGGTGGGATGAGGCGGATTATGTCAAAACGGGCTGGCCGATTGGCTACGGTGAAGACTATGACGATCCGGACTATCAGGATGATGTGGAAGCCAATGCCCTCTACGACCTGCTAGAGAAAGAAGTGGTGCCGCTGTTCTACGATCGCGATGCGGAGGGTGTGCCGCGTGGCTGGGTCGAGAAGATGAAGAATGCGGTTCGGCTCAACTGTCCGCGATTCAACACGTCGCGTATGCTGGCTGACTATGCCACTCGCGCCTACTTCCCGATTAGCGATCGCTGTTTGAAACTGTCGGAGGAGAACTATACTCCGGCCAAGGAACTGGCGCATTGGCAGTCCCGCCTATTCCAGCACTGGTATGAAATTAAGATTCAAGAGGTTCATATCTTTGAGCCGTCTCAGATTCAGGTCTATCAGTCGATGAAGGTGCAAGCACACATCACGCTGGATTATATGAGTCCGTCAGATGTACAGGTCGAACTCTATCAGGGGATGGTGGGCGTTGATGGTGAGATTCACGATGGAGAGGCTGCGCCGATGACCTATGTTGGCCAGTTTGATGGCAATGGTAAAGGTGCATACTGCCTGTATGAAACGGAAATTGCCTACAACAGCAGCGGGTTGCAGGGCTTATCGTTACGGGTGATGCCGAACCATCCTTATTTGAGCAGCCCCTATGATCTGAGGCTGGTGTTATGGGCGCAGCCGGAAACGGTGCAGATTCACTCTCAGGCGGAAGCATCTGCCCAGCCAGCGGCATCCTATGAAACGGCGATGAGCTAATCCAAAATCTGCTCATAAAAACCAGTTTTTATTTTTCATGAAAGTCAGGCACAGCTTAACTTTCATGAAAAATAGGCTAGGTTCTGGCTATTTAGATGCGGGATAAGAACGAGCGCTGCTGAGCAATCAGTGCTGATTTAGGCCTGTAAGGATGCATCGCATTCCTACAGGCCATTTATTTAAGAGCTGCGATCGCAACCCACAATTTATCCTGTTCCAAAACTTATCCTATTCACGTTTCTTGACGTAGCCAGCAGAAATTGCTTATGACAGAAAAAGATCCATAAACAGCTTATGAAAATAGGAGTTGCTTGAGTAAGCGGTGTTAGCATCGCGGTTGGTCAAAGCGTTTTGCTTCACCTGTTCTTTTCAGCTTTTATGGCAACCTACGGTTTATCAATCTTTAATTGTGGTGCGGCAGGCCTAATCCTGTCGCTTTATTAAACTAAAGCGTTACTTTCATCAAAATAAGCAGACAGTTAGCCAAAAGCTAGCGTAGAATCAGGCTGAACTAGAGGATATCGAGTAGGTCTCCCCGATTGATTTGGTTTTCGATATCCTTAATTTCATGTAGCGACTTGCCCTGTGACGATTCAATCCTTAACTGGTTAATGACTATGCTGAAAATTTCCCATGCTCCGAAGGAACCCATCAAAGGTCTTCAGAAATTTTCGGTGGCAGGTAGTGCCGATCCGACCTTCGCGGGCAAGCATTTAATTCTCGATATCGATAATCAGCTCAAAATTACAGGGCCGCCTGTGTCTCCAGATGGATTGTGGCAAGTTGGACTGTCGTTTCAAGAGCCTGGTGAACATCATCTTGCGATCGCACTGGGTGCAGAGCGAGTTGAACTCGGCGTTCAGGTTCTTGACAGCAATGGGCATGCTGCTGCTGCTCCGCCTCCAGCCAGCTATCGACCTAGCGCCCCACCTCCCGTCGCTTCAGCTCCAGCCACGGCCACAGGTGAACTCACGCTCACGCAACTGATTGAAGAAGCCCACGAAAAAAACTTTTCCGATGTTCACATTGCGATTGGCAAATCGCCCCATTTCCGCAATCGTGGCTTGATGGAACATACTCCCTATCCGCCCGTAGACCAATCGACGTTCTTTCGCTGGTTGCGGGAACTGCTGAAGGAAGACGACATTCGCTCGTTTCAGGAAACCTTAGACTTCGACGGTGGCGCACAATTGCCCTTCGCCCGCGTCCGGATCAATATCTTTGACACGATTCAGGGATCGGCGATGGTGTTGCGTCTAATTCCGCTGAAGATTCTGACGATTGAGGAACTAGAGCTACCGCCGGTTTTTAGAGATATTTGCCATCAGCAGCGGGGTTTGGTGCTGGTCACTGGTCCGACGGGTTCTGGTAAGTCCACGACCCTTGCGGCCATGATGGACTACATCAATCACGAAATGCCTAAGCATATTATTACGATTGAAGACCCGATTGAATTTGTGCATCAGGATGTGAAATCGGTGATCAGTCAGCGGGAAGTGGGTACCCACACCCTACAGTTTGAAAAAGCTCTACGGGCTGCGCTGCGGGAAGATCCAGATGTGATTCTAATCGGGGAAATGCGCGATCGCGAAACACTGGATATTGCGCTCAAGGCATCCCAGACGGGTCACCTCGTTCTGAGTACGCTGCACACCAACAGCGCCGTCAAGACGATTGAGCGGATTCTCAACATGTATAACCCGGAAGAGCAGGATGTCATGCGGGTACAGGTGGCTGAAGCGCTGGTGGCTGTAACTGCGCAATCGCTGGTGCGGACAACCGATGGCCGTCGCGCCCCCATTCACGAAATCATGATCAATACCGATACGGTACGCGACTACATCATGCGCGGCAATATTGAGGCGGTTGAAGAGATTATTCCGGATTCGTCGTTCTACGGCATGTGTTCAATGAACCAGTCAATTTATCAGCTGTTTGAATCAGGCCGAATTACGGAAGAAACGGCATTAGAAGCGTCGCCGCGTCCGAATGAACTTGCGATCATGCTGAAGGGAGGCACGGTTTAGACCATAACTACTCCTAATGGTTGAAAATTGTATCATTCGCCACTGAATCCTTGTCCAAACGGTATTTTCTGATACAGAATTTATTTATCACGTTAATCAAGCAGGCTAAACAGTTGCGGCTTGATGGTGCGTGATGTTTGGATTCGAAATTGAGGGATTGCAATGGCGGATATACGATGCGATCGCAGTGATGCTGGGATCTGCTATGGTCAGATCTCCCAGTCTGCTGCGGTTTTACCCCAGAACTGCTGGCAGATTAAACCTTATATCCCGGAAGGCGTAACGCCGCAACCCAATATGTGGGTACAGATTCAGCATGACTTAGATGCGATCGCAAGTCAGGACGCCTTACTCCTGTGCCGCGATGCGAATCAGTGGCTGGCCTGGATCCCTGACTATGGGGAGATTCGGCTCGACCTTACGGCATTTGAGGTGTTGTAGACTGCAGGGCAATTGTGTGAGGGGTCGTTAGCGGTAGCTCGACAATGAAGCAAGTGCGCTGGTTGCCGCTCTCGACGCGGATTGAGCCGCCCAAATATTCCACCAGCTTTTTCACTAGGGCTAATCCCAACCCTGTTCCTTCATGTCGCCACGGGTCGCTGCTGGGAATGCGATAAAACCGATCAAAAATGCGATCGCGTTCGGCTTCTGCAATTTCGATGCCTGAATTTTCGACGTGCACAACCAAGTCGTTGTCGGTGGCGTGGGCCGCCAGCAAAATCGTATCTTGCCGTGGTGTGTACTTGCAGGCATTGGTCAGCAGTTCTGAAAAGATCCGTTCAAAGTAAGACACATCGGTTTCCAAACCGGGTAGATGGTCGGGAAGCATAAACCGCAGCTGTTGTCCATTTTGGCGAGTGCGCTCAATAAACGGTTCGGCGATGTGCGCTAGCCAAAACTGCGGCTGAATCGTCATCAGCGCCAGCGGTTCGGTCTGGGCATCAAGGCGAGAAAGGTCTAGTAAGTCGTTGATCAGGCTAATTTCCCGCTGACATTCTTGATACAAAATGGCCAAATAGCGATCCAGCTGCGTGGTGGGCTGTTTGGTGATTTCGTCGTTGAGTAAACCCTGCTGTCTCAGATAGACATTAATCATCTCAGTCGCCATTTGAATACTGGACATGGGCGTCCGCAGCTCATGGGACACTGTGCTGAGAAAATCGTCCTTCAACTGATTGAGCATTTCGAGTTCTTCGACCTGCGTTTGGGCCGCTTTGTACAACCGAGCCTGCCGCAGTGCGATCGCACAGTGGTTAGCAATTTGCTGTACCAGTCGCTGCTCCTCAGGTTCAAACACCTCATTGGCTGATCGCAACAGCCACAGACTACCCAAGATACCCTGGTCATCGGCCATAGGACAAGCCAAAATCGTATACTGGCGCTGCAGATGACGGATGGTATCGGAGCCCAAATCGCAGGCTTGGATTGCTACCCCCTTCAGCATCTGATAGTCCAAATAGTTCGCCTCGCTGACCGGATGTACCGTGCCCTGAATGGGGGGCAGAACATTCGTATATTCATGGCTAATGAAAATCGACTGCTGCGTACTGTCATAGATGCCGGTATTACAGGCAATCACATCCAGGGCCGTACCCAATTCTTGCACGGCGTTTGCGAGAATCTGGTCTTCGTCCAAACTGCTGCGGACGATATCGGTGATGCGGCGAATCAGAGCTTCAAACTTGAGCGCCTGCTGAAGCTGCCGTGTGCGGCGCATGACGGTTTGCTCAAGATTGCTGTTCAGCATCTGTACCTGCTGATAGAGTTCAGCCTGCTGTAGTGCGATCGCAACCTGATCGGCCAATTGCCGCAGCAGATCAACTTCCCAAGACTGCCACTGGCGCGGCGCACGACAGTGATGCGCGATCAGCAGTCCCCACAAATTTCGATCCTGCAAGATGGGCACGACAAGATTTGGAGCGCACCTGAAAACTCTCCAGCATGTTCAGGTAGCAACGATTTAATCCCTCTGCATAAATATCGCTAATTGTGTAGGCTTCTCCCCGCTGGTAGCGAGCGGTATGCTCTTTTTTCTCAAAGCAGGGGTCGTGAATGGTCATATTCAACAGCGACATCCAGGGCGACAAGACCGACTCCACGGCCACGACGCCACTCCAATCAGGATTGAACTGATACAGAATGACTCGATCGGTCTGAATGAACTCCCGCACCTCAGCCACGGTGGTTTGTAAAACCACATCCAGATCAAGCGACTGGCGAATCCGCTGGGTGATGATAGCCAGCAGTCGTTCCTGACGCAGCCGCAGACTGAGGGTGGTTTGAGTCTGTTGCCGATGCTGGAGTTCAGATTGAGCCTGTTGATAAAGCTGGGATTTTTGAATTGCGATCGCAGCCTGGGTGGCGATGTGGGTGAGAAACTCAATTTCAGAAGGCTGCCACTGACGCGGATTGCTGCACTGATGGGCAATCAGCAGTCCCCACAGCCGCTGATTTTGCACAATTGATACGACCAAATTGGCCCGGATCTGCAAGCCCAGCAGCATGTCGCGATGACAGGGCGTTAAGCCCGCTGTTTGAACATCGGTGATGGCCTGGACGCGGCCTTGGGCATACTGCTCAGCATACTGATTAGTAAAGTCACAGTCTTCAATCGTTTGGGACTGGATCGAAGGCCAGTGCGGGTCAGCCGATTCGGCTAGGACAACTCCGGCCTTGCCCTGCTGAAGCTGATAGACAATAACGCGATCGCACTCCAGGTACTGCCGCGCTTCTCTAACGGTCGTTTGCAGAATCTCGCTCAGATCAAGGGATTGATGGATTTGCTGATTAATGTGGTGAATCAGTCGTTCGCGGTTCGTCTCCATGTGCTGGGGACGTGCCTGTAGCTGACATTGGGAACAACTCTGGAGATAACCAAACCCAACAATTTCTGCGATCTGTCCCTGCGCATCGGGAACAGCCATGAAGTTCCAGCAGGTTGTGTAAGCTTGTCCATTCTTCGTAACCAGAGTTAATTCGTAGTCCGTTACAGACCCAGCTTGGCTCAATGCGTTCAGTAGTCGCTCATGCTGCGCCTCTTCCCCCGGATGGAGGATTTGCCACCAGTGACGATGGATTAGCTCATCTGGCTGGTATCCAGCCAGTGGCTCAATCGCAGCATTCACGGCCAGCGTGGTGCCATCGGCCTGAATTCGACAAGCGATCGCAGTGGCTAGTTCATTGGGCTGAGGAACGAAAGGAAATTCGTCAAACTGATGGTCAGCGGTTTGGTTCATCAGCTTTTCTTAAAGCAGTAGTATGAAAAGGTTTTATGGTTAAAACGACCGAGATGCACTCTGCAAAACAGGCCGATGATAAATATATTCTGGAGCGAGACTGGATTAACGAAACCGTATTAACGAAATTAGCGAAACTGGGTTAGCGAGATTGTATGAGCGAGATTGTATGAGCGAGACCGTACCGAGAACAATTTGCAACCGTTATTCTCTTGATTATTTTTAGGACAGATTTAGCACTGTATGCAATTCCTAATCCGGGAGTATAAGGTGCGATCGCACCTTACACTCCCGGATTGAATAAGATCTAAATCGCCTCGACTACTGTGATTGTGCCCATCTACTCAGCAGGCCCAACTTTCTTTCTACAAAATTATTTAGCCTTTATAAGTTGTGTCCAAAAGCACAGACTGTGTCGGGCAAATCGGCACCTTAAGATTTGCAAAGATTTGTGGCTGCTTGCTCATGATTTTCTTCTGCAAAGTATTACAGCCCTCAGTCTCCACCCAGATAAGCACGATATGTTGATTCATGTCTTGCAACTGGCGCACTCAGAATCTGAAGGAGTGACTATATCGCCGCGATGCGGCGCAATCACTACTTGGTAGTTCTCAAAAGGTAATGATTTTTGGATGTGTGGGCGGAGCCCACACATCCAAAAATCATTCCTGAATACCACTACCCACTACTTTTGGGTTTCGTGTAAGCGGTCAGTTCAGCAACATTCACCCTGTAATGAGACGGTAAAACAAGATGAGCGAGCCGATTGGTAATCCCTTTGCTGTGCCCTTTCCTCAGTCGATGCTGATTTTGAGCCGTACAGAACACGATCGGCTGCCGCTGGCGGTTGAAGGCACGCTGCCATCGGATTTGCAGGGACATGCGTTCGTGATTGGCCCTGCGGGTTCACTGAGTAACGCTCCGATACCTGGCACTCCGCTTTTGCGCCCCACTGAGGACGGAACGCCGATTTTCAATGGTGATGCCATGATTTATCGGCTAGATTTTGATGCCGTAGCCACCGAAAGCCGCGTCTACCTCACCAATCATCTGGCCAAAACGCCTTGCTACTACACCGATCAGGCCACTTTGGCTGGACAGCCGCAGCAGCACTTGGGCTACAACAATCACGGTTTGGCTCGCCTGTCGGTTTTCTGCGGCTTTCGCAACGAGGTGAACACGGCTCTGATTCCCATGCAGTTTTCCGAGGACGATGGAACGCGGTTAATCATCACCTGGGATGCCGGACGGCCCTACGAGATCGACCCCTATACACTGCAAATCGCCACGCCTGTTGGTCGCAACGATGAGTGGCAAGAGCAGATCAACATCGATTTACCCTTCGGCATTGTCACCACTACCGCCCATGCCTTTTTTGACCCATATGCTCCGGATGGGGCAACGCTGTTTACGCTCAACTACGGCAAATCCATTCCCACAGCGGTTGAACCCTTTCTCAATCAGGATTTAGGGCTCTCATGGTCAGATCTGAAAACGCTGATTGAAGCAATCGAGCAGCGGTTGACGCTAATTAAAGTGCCGCTGGAGACGCTGATTCGACTGGATAAAGCATTGCTCAACGAGTGGCCGCTGATCCAGCCGTTTCAGGATGCCTGGGATGCGATCGCAAAACCAATTGTTAAACAGGTATTGCAAATCCTTCATCATCTAGCCGCTGAAATCGATCCCTATTTGCCCTGGTCAAACGTGCCGCTGCCCTATCACGACTTTGTGCGCGATTTTGCCAGTCTGCTGGAGGAAGAGTTTGACGCCGGTGCCGAAGATTTGCTGACGCTGGTGAAAGATATCCTCGATCTGATCCCGATTTTGAAAAGGCTGATCGATGCGGCTGAAGAGATGACCGATTTTGTCGATCTGATTCAGTGGGATGGCCAAGGCAATCTGCAAAAGTGGCGCGTGCTGGTGGAAACAGCAAAGGGGCCGCAGCCAATTTCCATCCGTCAAAGTATGCACCAAATCGCCGTCACTCAGGACTACGTGGTGCTGATGGACACGGTCTTTAAGCTGGGAGCCGAGCAGTTGCTCACTAGCCCACTGCCGCAGCATCCCAAAATCGAGCAGTTGCTGCGCGATGTGCTGGACTTTCGGGAATCTACTGACACTATTATTTACATTGTGCGCCGCGCCGATTTAACTGCGGCTAATTCGCAGGTAACGGCCAAGCAAGCGACGATTCCCCGTGGTGCTGCTCACTTTCTGGCAGATTATGACAATCCGAATCACAAAATCACGCTGCATCTAGCCCACAACACCGCTTGGGATCCCTCGGAATGGACGCGGCCCTACGATGACTTTCTGGGGCAAGATCCGCCGCTCTACGGCATGTCGGTGGCGGGCATGGACGTAAACCACATTGGCCGCTACGTGGTGGATGGCGAAACGGGAGAACTCTGTGAATCAGTGCTGCTGACGGATTTTGAGCATACCTGGATGACCGCCATCTACGCCTTTGACGGTTTGCAGCCTCCGCGCCAGTTCAAGAACATCTACTGGAATTCCTGGGGCTGCTGGCAGGATCTGCTGACAAAGTATATCCAAGAGTCCTACACCGACTACCGCTATCGGGAAGTGCCCGTCGAGCAGGTGCAAGACATCACCAAGCGCG
The DNA here is from genome assembly GCF_057732415.1 of Thainema salinarum CENA647. Classification (NCBI taxonomy): domain Bacteria; kingdom Bacillati; phylum Cyanobacteriota; class Cyanophyceae; order Leptolyngbyales; family Leptolyngbyaceae; genus Thainema; species Thainema salinarum. The sequence goes on along the minus strand of NZ_JBYJZJ010000022.1, from coordinate 1,482,642 downwards.
GCATTCCGGTTAACCTCTGTCGCGTCGATACCGAAAAAATGCAGGTAGCCGACAGCTATCAGTTTCCACCCGGCTGCTTTGGCTATTCGGCTCAGTTTATACCTAGGAAGCATTCTGGTAGCGAGGCTGAAGGGTCGGTAAATAACGCGATTGACCCATCAATGGACGGCTATATCGTTTGCGTCGTGAACACCAGCGATCGCCCGACGCAGACTGACTTTTGGATTTTTGACGCCGCCAATTTGCAGCAAGGCCCCGTCTGCAAACTGGTTCACCCAGAGGTCAAACTAGGACTGACGATTCATTCCACCTGGCTGCCCGAAATCAAGCCCCGTTCCGCCACCTACAATGTACCCGTACGCGCCGACTACCAAAACCGTCTCCAGCACAACCTGATGCAGGATATTCATCCCACAGCCGTTGCCGACGTGCAGCAGTTGTTCGAAAAATTTGTCTATCCTAATTTTGAGGCGAAATCTGATCCTTTAAAGTGAGGAGTGAGGAGTGAGGCGTATTCTGGCCAAGCAGCTTAACTGTGTAGGTTGGGTTGAGTGATAACGAAACCCGACGATCCTGAATGCGTTGAGCTTCTTCCATCAATTCTTGTTAGCTGCGTTGGGTTTCGCGTTGCTCAATCCAACCTATGAATACCAGTCCAGCACTTATTCTCTATGTCACTAATTACCCTGCGCCCCGAAGGACTTTATTGCGAAGCGGGTGGATTTTATATTGATCCGTGGCGTCCGGTGGATCTGGCGCTGATTACCCATGCTCATTCCGATCATGCTCGGGCCGGTTCGCAGCAGTATATCGCCACCCAGATCTCGGCTGGAGTTTTGCAAAGGCGACTGGGAGAAGAGATTAATTTACAGGGCGTGCAGTATGGTGAGCGGCTCAAGCTAGGTGATACTTGGGTATCCTTTCATCCGGCAGGGCATGTCCTCGGTTCGGCCCAAGTTCGGGTGGAACAGGGTGACGATGTCTGGGTCGTGTCTGGCGATTACAAGCGCGATGCCGATCCGACCTGCGCCCCGTTTGAGGTCGTTCCCTGCAATACCTTCATTACTGAAGCTACGTTTGGCTTGCCGATCTACAAATGGGAAACGGGCGAACAGCTTGCTCAACAAATCTACGACTGGTGGCAGCAAGATTGCGATCGCGCTTCCATCCTGTTTTGCTATGCCTTTGGTAAAGCGCAGCGGATTTTGAGTGAGCTAACTCGATTTACGGATCGACCCGTCTATGTGCACGGTGCGATTCAGGCGCTGACGGAGATTTACCGGGAGCAGGGGATTCCCATGCTGGAGACGATTCCAACGTCCGATATGCCGCGCAACCACCGCTATGAGGGCGAACTAGTGCTGTCGCCGCCGTCGGGCCATCGTTCGAGCTGGATGAAGCGGTTCAAGCATCCTCAGACGGCCTTTGCCTCTGGCTGGATGGCCGTGCGGGGTGCCCGCAGGCGGCGCGGCTACGAGCGGGGCTTTGTGCTGTCAGACCATGCCGATTGGCCCAGTTTAATCAATACGGTGCAACAAACCGGAGCGCAGACCGTCTATGTGACCCACGGCCAAAACGATGTCCTGTCCCGCTATCTTCAGGAAACCTATCACCTGAACGCAATGTCGCTGGATACCCTGTATGAGGGAGAAGGCGATATTTGATGGGTTATGACAGTACAAAAATTATTATCTGGTTTTGGTCGCAAATGTTGTACAAAACGCTGTATGGCCTATCTGCCTGGTTCTAAGGATTGTGAATTAAATTTCATATTGGGTAGGGGCGGGTTTCGCCGTCAACTCTATGACACGATGCAAATTGGTCTGCTAAACCCGCCCCTACAGCAGATTTGTGAAATTCATGCTCCTAAGCGCGGAGCGCTGTACAAAAAATATGGATTTGGGCAGAGGATCAGGTTTAAGTTTATGATTTATCCGATGTAGTTCTAATGAATTTCTTCAGGTTTAGTCCTGACAGATACGTGATTCCACCGTATGCTGCAAAAGAGAATTCCGTAATTTCCTTCTAGGTGTAGACGAGAGTTTCTGTATTCCGCATGAAGCGTTTTCTTCGACCCACTGGACAAATCCTAACGACCGCTGTTTTCACATCCGCCTCTCTAAATTTAGGTTACTTAACCGCTAGAGCAGACGAAACGCGATCGCAACCAGAGGCAACCGCTTCAGTTGTGGAGACAACCCCGTCAGCATCTGAGGCATCAACAGCGGCTTCCCCTGCGGATCCCGCCGTCGCTCCACCCGAATCGTTGCCCGTTCAGTCCAGTCCGGCTCCCTCAACTTCTGTTGTTGTCCAAACTGAAGCTTCTAAACCCACAAAGGACGCTCCAGTCGCCAACTATGTCGTGCCAACTGAACCTGTCGCTTCACCATCTCCTGCGTCAGCTAACGCAACACCAGCGCCTTCGGCATCTGAAGCGGTAGCTGACACCCAAGCCAGTGACGCAACAGCAGGTGCGCCTACGGCAACAGCCCAAAATGAAAATTCTGCGGATGCTCAACCAGCCGCTACGACCACGAATCCAGCTACTCGATCAACAGCAACCGCTACGAGGACGGTCACAGCACCATCGGAAGCCTCAGCTTCAACCGCAGCAGAGGCGAGTACAAACGGTGTCACAGCCTCAGCCACCAGCAATAATCCGGCCAAGGTAGCCAAGCAATCATTCGTAATCGAGAGCCTAGCAGCGGCGGCACGGCGGCAGGCTCAGCAGGGCAATTTCCAGCAGGCGTATTTGATTGCTCAAGACCCACTGCTGCCCGGAGATGTCCAAGCCGCGCTGCAAGCCGAAATCCGTCAGCTTGAAGCAGCGGCGCAGTCCAATGTCGCGTCGGCAGGCTCGACCCCTCAAACCAATGCCGCCAATGCTCGTGCTAACGCCACCAATCCGGCTCCAGGCAATCGCGCTGTCGCTAACAATCAGGTCAGCCAGCCAGCCGAGACGGTTGATGCGATCGCAGAAACGATGATTGCCTCTGCTCGTCGGCAAGCGCAGGCGGGAGAGTTCCAGCAGGCGTATCTAGTCGCTCAAGATCCACTGCTGTCGTTCGATATCCAGCAGCGGCTCCAGGCTGAAATTCAGCAGTTGGAAATTGCGCAGCAGCCCAACCCAGCAGCGAATGAACTCAATGCCGCAGCGCCATCAACCAATTCAACTGATGCTGATATAGCCGAACTGGACGACTTGGAGGATAGAGAAACTGCGATCGCAGAAACGCTAATCGTCTCGGCTCAGCAGCAGGCGCAAAACGGCAATTTTGCCCAAGCGTATTTGATTGCTCAAGACCCGTTTCTACCCGTTGAGCTGCAAGCAGCGCTGCAAGCCGACATTCAGCAACTCGAAGCAGAGGCGCAGACTGCTACTGCTTCGTCTGCGGGTACGCTAGGAGCGTCGGCTGGCAGACCTGAAGATGAGACGGCTGCGACGGAAACGGCTGCGATCTCAGATGCCTCAGAGACAACTCCGTCTACCCCTGCCCTACAAGACGATAAGCGCGCTCTGAAACAGCAGGAAATCGCTCAGAACTTGATGCGAATTGCGCTGGATTATGCCGCCGCTGGTGATGTTGACGCTGCAAACTTGATTGCTCAAGATCCGTCGCTGTCCGTTGAGCAGCAGCAGGAACTCCAGCGCCAGTTGACCGAGCTGGTTGTCAGTTCAGCCAACTCAGAGATTTCAGAGGATGCTGCGAATCCTGAGCTTGCCGCAGAGCAAACTAAACCCAACAAAGTTGCGCTAGCTGACGCGAGTGAGGCAGCAACAGACGAAACCGCAGAGACGGAAACGGAAACGACTGAAAGCCAAACCGCTCTGGTTCCGCAAGGCTCGTTTGAAACCTTTGGCCTGAATCAGCTAAATGTGGGCCACGGTCGCAGCATAAACGGCTCACTGTCGCCCCTGCCGCGCATCGCCTATCTGAATTCCACCTACAGCGCCGCTTTTTCCTGCGCTCAACCAACCGCGAATTCGGCCTCGGCACCCAATACTGATGACACTCAGGCTGTCGCAAGTCAGCCCGACCGCGATGCCGCCAAATCAATCGCCAACCGCGATGTGTCGGCACCGCTTGACCTCTCGTTCTTGAACCGCAACGGCTTGGGCAATTCCAACTATAGCTGGGCCACTGATTCCCGCTTTTCGGTGCCGCAGGTTACCTACACGGCTCCGGCAACGTTGCTGGAGGCCGATCAGCAACCCTTCCAGTACTACGTTGCGGGAAATGCCACTATTGATCCGATTCTGAACCTCAAGCAGTTGGGCGTTTCGACGATTGGGTTGGCGAATCCGTCCGGTAGTCTGCGCTATGTGGCGTCCGACCTGGGCAAAACCGCGATCGCAAAACTCAACATCTTCGACAAAATCGTCGCCATCACCCAACCCGACGGTGAGAAAACAGGCAACGCCAAGGGTGAAATCTCACCCGCAGCGGCAGCAGCCAAAGCGCTTCCGGCTCCACCCAGCGGCAGTCTTGGCGGTCAGGGCCAACTGGTTAGCGATCGCAGCTCAGCCTTTGAAACATTTGATCCCAATAACCTATCGCCCAAGACAACCGACTGCTATCCCATCGTCACCAGCGCGATCGGCGGACAAGTTCTGGCCACTCCGGCCTTTGGCGTATCCGGCTTCCAGTTTCCGCTCAGCATTCCTGCGCCGATTACCTCGCCTGTCGGCTGGCGAATTCACCCAATTTCAGGACAGCATCGTTTCCATGCGGGCACCGACTTTGGCGCACCAACGGGTACACCTGTAGTCGCCGCTCGCTCAGGACAAGTTGCGATCGCGGATTACGTTGGCGGCTACGGCGCAACGGTGGTGCTGGATCATGCCGATTACAATCAGCAAACTCTCTATGCCCACCTGTCTCAAATTCTGGTTCCGCCCGGTATGTGGGTGGAAGCCGGAACGGTGATTGGTTTAGTCGGCAGCACGGGCAATTCCACCGGTCCCCACCTCCATTTTGAAGTGCGTCAGCTCACCGATCGCGGTTGGGTCGCAGTTAACCCCATCCGATAGCACATATTTTGGGAAAGCCGCGCTCCGCGTGACTTTCCCAAAATATTGTTTTTGCTGAAGCACAAAGCACTATAGAACCTACAGGCAAGAGGCTTTTCGGCTCCTAATACTGATTTGCCAAATTGCAACTACACATAATCTCGGTAGACAAGGCGGCTTAAGCCCCTTGTTCTGTAGTCCGATTTTGAAGAAGCGATATAAAGTCTACACTTGAGCCAGTTCCCGCTCAGCAGCACTTTGCTCACCCTGCTGCATCGTCTCAGCATCAGTGCAGTAAACCTCAGCCGAATTATTGGGGCTTTCAATCAGCTTGACCTTGTGCAAGGTCGCCCCGATCTCCTGAATCGGCTGCCGCAGCAGTTCGCGAATGTGAACAGCAATATTTTCAGCCGTCGGCACCACCTCGGCAAAGTAGGGGATGTCTTTATTGAGGAACGTATGATCAAACGGCTCCACCACGTGCTTGTCTACCGCTTCCTGAAACGCCACTAGGTCAGCAATCATGCCCGTGCGCTCATCCATTTCGCCCTTAATCGTCACTTCGAGATGATAGTTGTGACCGTGACCATTGGGGCGGGCGCACTTGCCATAGATCTCACAGTTTTCTTCATAGCTCAGCTTGGGATGAGCGAGTCGGTGCGCGGCGCTGAAGTGAGTGCTAATTGTCAAATAGGCTTCCATGTCATTTCCTCGGTAATCTGCCCACAGTTCAGGATGTTCAAACAGTTGAATATTATTAATTGGCAAATGGGGAGCCAGCCGCTGCCAGATGACTCGTGCAATATTTTCGGTGGTCGGCAAAGTAGCCTGAAACTCTGGCCAAGCGTCATTCAGGTAGGAGAAATCAAGCTGGCTGGTGATTTCCCGCTTGATCACCTGCTTGACATCGCCTAGATTTAGCACCATGCCGTACTCATCCAGATCGCCCAGCATCGAGACGTACAGGACGTAGTTATGACCATGCCCTGGCGCGATCGCACATCGGCCAAATCGCTGCTGATTGTCCTCAGAGCTAAGTTCTGGCAGCCAGTAGCGATGGCTGGCCGAAAACTGCGCCCGCCGATTGATAATACATTTCATAAGTCCTGCAACTGTTAACTTGTGTGAACTGGAACTCCCTTCAGCATAAAGCAAATAGAAATATCTTTGGGAATAGACGCCTAAAGCTTAAATCTTTCTGAAGAGAGATCTTCGCGCAAAAGGTACAGGGCTTGAATTCCTTGCTGGTAAAGGGTTACAAGAATTAAGTGATGCATGTCACAGATTGACGACACTAGCTATAAAAAGTAAAATTGTATACAGAAGTTTTACGATATCGTTCATCTTTTCGCTTCAACTAGTCCTGATCATCCAATCTTGATTTGATCCCGATTAGCTGACCAAGATTAGTTCGGTACAGGGTAGTTTTCTAAAGATAGTATTTTTGTTGTCCGGACGTTGCCCGCACAGTAGACATTGCTGTCTAAATTACTACTCCATACCAGAGCGAAGCGAACAGACGGAAGTAGGGCTTAACCAATGTCCGAAGGAACGCGCCTCACTTCTCATGCATTTTCAGGAGGCGAAATATGAAGCTGACTTATCGCGGTATCCAATACGATTACGAACCGACTGTACTCGAAACCACAGATAGCAATCTCTATGGCCGCTATCGGGGACAAACGGTTCAATTCAAATATCCCCGTCACGTACCTGCACCAACGATGGTACATGACTCGAAGTATCGAGGAGTAGCCTATCGGAATGACGGCTCCACTCCAACTCAGGTCGCAAAGCCTGCGATCGCACCTACCCAACCCGTCCAGGCAACCACTGTCGATCAGGTTATCAAAACTCGGTCGGTTGAGGCTGTGCGTCGCAATCTCTTGTTTGAGACCTACCAAGCTCACCAAGAGTCTATCTATCGCAAGCTCCGCCACCGGATTGCAGTGGCAAAGGCAGAGGGCAATGAGGCACTATTGCGTCAGCTCGAAGCCGAAGAGCATCAGCTTGCGTAAACAGCGCGCCACGAGATGGTGACGGTCATAAGCATAGAGAGGCCAGTGTTCTACGCCAGCGGCGAAACACTGGCCTCTCTGGTTTTGTGCAAAATGTGAATTTACAAACTAATTAAGTTCTGCTAGAAGTCATCATCTCTTGCGGTTCTAGATGGGTACGCTAAAATCTCAACAAAAATCCTCCCTGGTTCGCTGACTGGGGATGGTTTTTAGTAGATGCACCAAACTTTTATAAACTCGCTAGCGATACAGCCGGATCGAAGATCACTTCTCTAACTTCGATTGGCATTCTGAACTGTAGCAAAAGTTCGTTACCAGATAGTGTCCATTTAACTCGGTTGATTTCTCCCCATTGGCCCTGTTGCCCAGGTGCGATCGCAGTTTCGACTGCAGCGGCATGACGTAACACTGAAATCAGCCATTTCTCAACGCCATAGGGATCGGTTGTGCTGACGGATGCCGGAATCTGGGGAATATTTTCATCGGGTGCGCCGCCTTGAATAAACCAGTGATTGCGATTCATTTACTGCACCTGAACATCAACAGAAACCGGAAGCTTGACTTCGCCTCTGACGACACCAGACTGATCGATGTAGAACTTCCAGCGGCGATTGGGAGAATCTTCGCCCAGGTAAGCGGATTCTGCACGGGAGCCATGTAGGAAAAGCCGAATTAAGTAGTCTTCAATCAGGTCGGTGTCGGCTAGCTCTGGCGGCAGGTCGGGAGCGCCCGCTAATGATTTGAACTCGGATACCTGCATTAAATCGCCCTCACTTCAAAGTAGTAAACGGTGTACTGGCTGAACTCGAACGCGATCCACTCCTCACCGGGATTGATGGCAAATGAACGACTGTTGATCGAGCGGAGTTCGTTGCCGTCGGCATCATAGAGGCTAGAACGGGGAGTCTCACCAGCGGTAATTGAAATCAAGCTGGCTCCAGCCGGAATTTTGTAGATGTGGCGATAGACGTTGGAATGTGTCTCAACGCGAGTTGCGATCGCACTTAATTCAACCACTTCTGAGGAAACCCGCAGCTCATACAGCAATCTCAAACAGGACATGAACAGTAACCATACATGAAGGCTTTCTCAAAGATGAAGGTTTGCAGATGAGTCGCCAGATAAAAGAGGAGTTTGACCGAGCGAAAGGAGTGGCACAAGCGGGCAAATTTACGACTAAATCGCTTGGCCTGTAACCAAACATCTTCGACCGGATTTTGCTCGGGTGCATTAGGCGCAAGCTGAATGCAAGTGAGTTTCCAGTGCTGCTCTCGAGTACCATGATTCTGTTGACTCAGGTAGTTGCGAACCACCTTGGAACGGTGGTAGCTGGCTCCATCCCAGATGATGAAAAAGCGAGTGGACTCATCATACTGAGATTGAAGATACTTCAGAAAGGCCACGGTATTGTGCTGATTGCCTGCCTCATACTCATGAATAACAAAGCTCTTGCTCAAATAGTCCAAGGCTCCATAGTAGGTCTGCCGCTCTCGAATGGAGGCAATGGGGATGTCCACTCGCTGATTGCGCCGACTCCATCCATATCCACGGAGGTCTCCCCAGAGCAGATGGCACTCATCGAGAAACATCACTCGCACCTGCCCACTGGCGATCTCGGCTCGCCACTGGACCAGCAACTGTTGAATCTCGGCTTTTTTGCCTCGACTTTGGCCTCCTCTTGGCCCGGATGCACCGAGTGGGATTTCTTCCAGCTAAACCCTGCGTCTTTGAGCAGTTGGGTATAGCTTTGGGCTGAGCGATAGAGCACTCCATAGCGCTCTTCAATCTGCTCAACAAGCTCCTCTAGTGTCCACCAGTTTTTCTGCTGCAACCACTCAAAGATGTCCTGTTTCTGCTCGGCGCTTAAATAGCCTTGGGTGCCCCAGTAGTGGGATTTCAGTCCCTCGACTCCTCGCTCTTCATAGCGCTGGTGACTCGCACTAATAAATCCCAGAGAAACCTGTAGGATATCTCGGATCGCCCGATAGCTTTGACCTCTCTGGTGCAGTTGCACGGCCAAGGCGCGTTTCAGTTCTTGGGCAGAGGGATTACTTTGGATAAATTCTTCCAGGGAGGTCATGGCTGATTTACTTCGGTGAGGATAACTCTTTATTCTATTCTCCCTCGTTCATTACCTATTTGTGATTGCTGTAGGCACTGATAATATTGGTGCTGCCATAGGGATAGGGCTTGATTGTGATGGTGTATTGAGCTTCCGAGTTGTAGCAGTACTCATGTACGATTTTTGGCGCATCGTCGGGATAGTAGCCTTCGTTGTAGGCTTCGCCATCAGAAGATTGAATTACCAGTTGCAGGGGATGCGTACTGCTGATGTACTCTACGTTGATCCGCTCGCCGAAGTTGAACTGACCAATCGGGATAACAGTGGAGGTGCGAGGCGTTGAGATGCCTCCGGTATAGGTGTTATCGACGGCAACAGGCTGAGCAATGTATTTGTACTCATTTGTGATGGAACCTGAGATCGCAAACTTAACGCGATATTTTCGCCGCAGGTCGCAGTAGAGGATCAAATTGAGATAGGGCCAAACCAATTTAAACCGATAGGCCGCCCGCTCCTGGTCGCCATACGTATATTGCCCATTTACCTTTTGCTGCATGAGCGCATCGCAATGATTGAAGAGTTCCATCATGTACTCATCCACAGTGCCCGTCCACCCCGCCGGAAGAGGTGGGGCATCGGGTAGAGCGTTGAATTGAGAAACTGTAACCATTGCGATGCAACCCTAGAACGACAACAGCAGGTTCTAAACCTACGGAGCGACGGTGATGTTAGACACCGCCACAGGTAGACGAACCGAACCGCGAAACTCGCCGGACTCACTAATGGAGTTGCCGTAGAAGTTGGTTCGAGATGCAGCGTCTAAACCCGCGTTGACTGCTGTTTCCACATTGGAGGCATGGCGGATCAAATTCAGCAGCAGCTGATCGACTGCCTTTGGATCAGATCCGGTGATGCCCTGGTCAGCGAGTAGAGCGGTGATATCCGGTGCGCCAGGGGTGGCGATCCATTGGGTAATGTTCATGAGCAAGTAAGTCTCCATACGAGATTGAGAAGTATCATGTTGATACCAATCAAATAGTACCCGCTTACTATGAACTATGAAACATTATTCGCACTGATAGCCGGACTATTGCCGTTCATCGGCGGGATATTTGCGATCGCAAACTGGGTCAATAGCAAATTTGAGCAGCTCAGCCATCGGATTGAGTCGGTGCAGCACAACCAGAGTCGAGTCGATGCCGAGACGATGGGTAAGGTCGATCGGATTAGCACGGAGCTGAGCGGCAAGATTGAGCTGCTGGAATATCGCACCAATGCCAACACGCAACTGATTGACCATCGGACACAGCGGTTTCAGCAGATGAATACGGAAGTTCACGCCCGGATGAGTGAAGAGGTTAGGCGACTGACAGCCCAGGTCGATCAGCTCAAAGGCTATCTAGAGAAACACGGCTTCAAGCGGCGAGAGGATGATGACTAAGAGGGGAAAAGTGCGATCGGCTTTCTGTCATGCTGCCAACTCGTTTAACCTACTTGAGCGTTGTATTAGAAAAACTTTGGTTTACAGATGCGATCGCATCTCCAAACTGCGATCGCACTTCCACCCACCACATAAACACCCGCGATCGCACATCAATCAAGAGAGCATAGGGATAGTAAGGTGAATCATAATTGAGAGAGCAGAAGAGGCACTCAAGATGAAAAGTATTCAGTTGCGATTCTCTGCGAGACGGCAAAGCCGAACGCACATTGGGCCGGATGGACTGCTTCAGGTTCAGCTACCGGATTGCCAGGATGAAGAGGTTGAAGTGTTGGTGGTGTATCAGCCGATTCAGCTACAGGCTAAGCGGCAATGGTCACCAGCCTTTCTAGATGCGGCTGGCGCATGGCAGGGAGAACCTTTGGTGAGAGAACCGCAGCCGCAGCCGACCGAATAGATGGACTGGCGATTGAAGATTGGGAAGTTTGAAAGTGCAATCGGCTCGCCGTCTTGAAGAGGATCGCAGTTCTGATTTGTGGGTTAGGAAGTGCGATCGCAAGTTAGTAAGCCAGATGATTAGCTGCAGCTCGACACAACTCACCTAACTATCTAGGCAAACGATCGAGAAATTTCAAAGCCTCTTCAGGAGCAAATCGAATTTGGTCAACAACAGCCATATCCTTTTTATCGATATGATAGGGGTATTACTCTAAGCAAACTTGATGGTTAAGTCTCCGACCAACAAATCAACTTTAGTTGAATCAGGATTTAAAGCACTATCTGATCCGCTCCGGCTCCAGATCATTGAACTGTTGAGAGAGCAGGAACTGTGTGTCTGTGATCTGTGCGATCGCTTAAATGTTCAGCAGTCAAAACTTTCGTTTCATCTCAGGGCGCTGAAAGATGCTGAATTGCTGAGGTCACGGCAACAGGGAAAGTGGGTTTACTACAGCTTGAATCTGCCGCAGTTTGCTGTACTAGAACAGTACCTTTCGGACTTCCGGCGCTTCAGTCCGATGCTACCATCAAGGGTCTGTTCCGATGCTGAATCTAGCAATTAAGTTTGATGAAACCGTTAGACAACGTATTCTACATTACTTGATTAAATCAAAAATATTTGATTTGATGTAAGCATAGCGTCTTCACAGGAGACATTGTAGCTATGTTTACACCTGCTCCACATCGACCCGTTGCACAAGGGAAAATATTCCACAAAAGCCGTTGCGTAGTTACCTTTGGTCTGTTGCTCGCAACCGTTGGCTGTTCTGCTTCAGTTGAATCCCCGCAGTCTGAGCTGATCGATCCGTCATCTTCATTGACCACGATTATGATTGACGGATCCAGTACGGTCTATCCCATTTCAGATGAAGTGGCGCAGGAATATCAATTTGAAAAAGCGGAGGCTGCACCCCCAATCAGCGTGGCTTTTTCCGGTACAACGGGTGGATTCAGAAAGTTTTGTGCGGGAGAAATTGATATCACTGGTGCGTCTCGGCCAATTACCCAAGATGAGATGACTACGTGCAAGGACGCGGGCGTGGAATATATCGAGTTGCCTGTTGCCTTTGATGCATTAACGGTCGTCGTTCATCAAGATAACGATTGGGCTGAGGACATCACCGTTGATGAGTTGAAAATGCTGTGGGAGCCAGCGGCAGAAGGGCAGATTACCCGCTGGAATCAAATTCGCTCAGACTGGCCGGATGAGCCAATTAATTTATATGGTGCAGGACAAGATTCAGGGACGTTTGACTACTTCACTGAAGCAATTATGGGAGAGTCCGGTGCGAGTCGCATGGACTATACTGCCAGCGAAGACGATACCGAGTTGGTTAGGGGCGTTCGCACCGATCCAAACAGTCTGGGCTATTTTGGCTATGCCTATTACGAAGAGAGCCAAACGGCTTTGAAGGCACTGAGTATTGATAGTGGGAATGGGCCAGTGTTGCCGTCAGATGAAACGGTAAGCAGTGGTGACTATCAGCCGTTGACCCGTCCGCTGTTTATCTACGTCAGTGTTGATGCATTAGAGCAAAAGCCTGAACTAGAGGCATTTGTTGACTATTACCTCACCAATGCTCGCTATTTGGTGCCAATTGTGGGGTATACCGCGCTGCCAGAAGAAGCCCATGCGATCGCACATGATCACCTCAAGAATCGCAAGGTCGGCACTGTATTTGAGGGTGAGGCTCGCTTCGATCTAACGATTGAAGAACTGCTCAAGCGAGAAGCCGAATTTTAAGACACGGCAATACAGGTCAATCGCCCATTCAAAATTAAGAGGTTGTATGACACGAGTTGCGATTAACGGATTTGGCCGGATTGGTCGCTTGCTGATGCGGGCGGCCTGGGACTGGCCCGAACTGGATTTTGTCCACATCAACGAGGTCAAAGGAGGAACTGCTGCCGCCGCTCACCTGCTCAAGTTTGATTCTGTGCATGGCCGCTGGGCACCGGACGTCGAAGCAGCGGGCGAAGACCGGATTCTCATCAATGGTCAACCGATCAGCTTTAGTGAGTACTCAGTTCCTGGTGATGTACCTTGGGATGAGCTAGGAGTCGATATTGTATTGGAATCTTCCGGCAAGTTCCGCACGACTGAGCTACTCGATCCCTACTTCAAACGCGGCGTTAAAAAGGTAATTGTGGCCGCTCCGGTGAAGCAAGGGGCACTCAACATTGTCTACGGCATTAATGATCACCTCTACAATCCTTCAGAACATCACCTGTTAACCGCTGCATCCTGCACCACGAACTGTCTCGCTCCAGTCGTGAAGGTAATTCATGAAGGACTGGGGATTAAGAACCTATCCGAAAACCGATGTTGTTCGAGAGATGAGTGCTTAAGGTGAAGGTGTCGCCATAGGAGCAGTCCCAGATGTCTACCGTGACGCCTCCTCGTTCAACCGTCGAAATTGACCCTCGTTATCGGGTGCCCGATGAGCTGTGGGAGCGCCTGCATCCTCTGATTCCAGAGGAGCCACCCAAGCCTAAGGGAGGCCGCCCTCGCATGGATGATCGCCAAGCCTTAGATGCGATCTTTTACATCCTTTGCACCGGCTGTCAGTGGAATGCGTTGCCTCGGTGTTTAGGGGCCTCCAGTACGGTGCATGACCGCTTTCAAGAGTGGCAAACCAACGGCACGTTTGCTCGCTTTTGGCAGGCGGGATTGATGGAGTATGCCCGCACTCAAGGAGTGGACTGGCATTGGCAATCGATGGATGGTGCGATGGTCAAAGCACCACTGGGGGGAAAAAAAGACAGGCCCCAACCCGACTGACCGTGGCAAGTTGGGCACCAAGCGCTCGGTTTTAACCGATGGCAACGGCATCCCACTGGCCTTTGTGCTCGCACCCGCTAATCGGCATGACATGAAACTTGTTGAGGTAACTTTAGAGGCTCAACCGCTGGTGCCACCGGATGTGGAGGACGAGGAATCAAGACATCTCTGTCTGGATCGCGGCTACGACTATCACCCGGTGCGCCAGATTCTCAAGCAGTGGGGCTATCAAGGGCATATTCCGCCTCAAAACGAGGGTGACCTAGTGATTCACGACATTCCCAACTATCGGGCCAGACGGTGGGTGGTCGAACGGACTCATTCGTGGATGAATCGGTTTCGCCGTCTGTTGATCCGCTGGGAGAAGAAGCCCGAAAACTATCTGGCGTTCTTACAACTTGCCAGTGCGGTCATCACATTTCGCTCATCTGAGGTTTTCGGATAGGCTCTAAGCATGGCGTGATTACAACCATCCACGACAACACCAATACTCAAACGATTGTGGATACGCCGCACAAGGATTTACGGCGGGCACGAGCAACCAGTTTGTCCTTGATTCCGACGACAACCGGATCGGCAACCGCGATTGGCCTGATTTATCCAGAGTTGAACGGCAAGCTGAACGGGTTGGCGGTGCGGGTGCCGCTACTCAATGCCTCACTGACCGACTGTGTGTTTGAAGTTGAGCGCTCTACCACTGTTGAAGAGGTGAATCAGCTCCTGCGAACCGCTTCTGAGGGAGAGCTGAAGGGCATTCTCGGCTATGAAGAGCGTCCCCTCGTCTCGATTGACTACAAAGATGATCCTCGTTCGTCCATTATTGACGCCCTTTCCACGATGGTGGTGGACGGCACTCAGGTGAAAATTCTGGCCTGGTATGACAACGAGTGGGGCTATGCCAATCGGATGGCGGAATTGGCGCGTAAGGTCGCGGTTTCGTTGGCGTAATCATTGATCCGGCGTGCAATTGTTCACATCATCCGATCAACCTATGGAATCCTCTACCACATTTGATAAAGCTGGGGTTCGCAACTACGCTCTTGTGACAGCCGCTTACTGGGGGTTTACCCTCACTGACGGGGCGCTGCGGATGCTGGTGCTGCTCTACTTCTATACGATTGGCTACTCGCCCTTTGAAGTGGCGATGCTGTTTCTGTTTTACGAGATTTTTGGCATTGTCACGAACCTGTTCGGCGGCTGGATTGGCTCGCAGTTTGGTGTAAAACTCACCCTGTACGGCGGCATTGCGCTGCAAATTGGCGCATTGCTGCTGATGACTCCTGTGAATGAAACTTGGGCGCTGACGCTGGCAATTCCCTATGTGATGGCAGCGCAGGCGCTATCAGGTATTGCCAAAGACTTAACTAAGATGAGTTCTAAAAGTGCCATCCGCCTAGTGATTCCGCAAGATGCTCAGTCATCGCTGTTTAAGTGGGTCGCTATCCTGACTGGATCAAAGAATGCCCTGAAGGGGGTCGGCTTTTTTATTGGCAGCGTTTTGCTGGCGGCATTTGGCTATGTGAATGCGCTGCTGATCATGGCCGGGGGGCTTTTTCTGGTGCTGCTGTCGAGTCGATGGCTGCCGTCCGGCATGGGCAAGATTAAGGCCAAGGTGAAGTTTCGCCAGCTTTTTTCCAAAAGTCGAGAGATCAACATTCTCTCTGCCGCTCGATTCTTCCTATTTGGAGCCAGAGATGTTTGGTTTGTCGTCGGTCTGCCCGTCTTTCTCTACAGCGAGCTGAACTGGACGTTTGAACAGGTGGGCGGCTTTCTGGCCATCTGGGTGATTGGCTACGGTATCGTACAGTCCCTAGCCCCGACAATTCTCAAACGCTGGGGATCTGGCCAACCACCAACCGCTAAGACCATTCGCTTCTGGACTGGATTTTTAACGGCGATGCCTGTTGCGATCGCACTTGCCTTGCAAACGGGTCGTCCGCCTGGACAAACCATTGTGATTGGCCTGATGGCGTTTGGCATTGTGTTTGCGTTTAACTCAGCGGTGCATTCTTATCTGGTGTTGGCCTTCACGGAAGACGATAAGGTAGCGCTGAATGTGGGCTTTTACTACATGGCAAATTCGGGCGGACGATTAGCCGGAACGGTGTTGTCGGGTCTGATCTTCCAATTCTTTGGCCTAGTGGGCTGTCTGTGGACATCAGCACTGTTTGTGCTGCTGGCGGAACTAATTACGTTGAAGCTACCCAACCCCAGAGCCGGACGAGACATTGCCTGGAAATCGGGTGGTGGTGACTGATCCCGTCGTGAACATCGGTGCAGGGGAGCAAGGGAGCTAATTTGTTGTCGCAGTTTAGAGAATCGGTGGACGTATGACAAAAGAGTATCGGAATGTGCAATCCAAAGCCGTGCAGGCTGGCGGACAACTGAGCGTCTTTGAACGATATCTAACTGTTTGGGTCATCCTGTGCATTCTGATTGGGATTGCGCTGGGGCGCGCGTTTCCTAATCTCGCCGAGGCTCTGGATTCCATGAGCATCTATCAGGTGTCTGTGCCGATTGCCGTCTGCCTCTTTTTCATGATGTATCCCATCATGGTCAAGATTGATTTTTCTCAGGCCAAGCAAGCGGCCCAAACGCCCAGACCCGTGATGTTGACGCTGGTGGTGAATTGGCTGATCAAGCCGTTTACGATGGTGGCCTTTGCCCAGTTCTTTCTGGGTTGGCTGTTTCGTCCACTCTTGGAGAGTACCGAAATCATTCGCGGCGTTGAAGTCTCGTTAGCCAATTCCTACATTGCTGGCGCGATTCTGCTCGGCATCGCCCCCTGTACGGCAATGGTGCTGATGTGGGGCTATCTGTCCTACAGCAACCAGGGGCACACGCTGGTGATGGTGGCGATTAACTCGCTGGCGATGCTGTTTCTCTATGCGCCGCTGGGCGGCTGGTTGCTCTCGGCTAACGATCTAACGGTGCCGTGGGAAACGATTGTGCTGTCGGTGCTGGTTTATGTGGGGCTACCGCTACTCGCAGGAGCGATCTCGCGCACCTGGATTCTGCGCCATAAGGGGAAAGCCTGGTTCGATCAGGTCTTTCTCAAGTACCTGAGTCCAGTTGCGATCGCAGCTCTCCTAATCACCTTAGTCTTGCTCTTTGCCTTCAAAGGCGAACTGATCGTCAGTAATCCGCTGCACATCCTGCTGATTGCCGTTCCCCTGTTTATCCAGACCAACTTTATTTTCCTGATCACCTATGTCGCCGCCCAGAAGCTGAAGCTGGTCTATGAAGATGCTGCACCTGCTGCGCTGATTGGCGCGAGTAATCACTTTGAAGTTGCGATCGCAACGGCGGTCACACTGTTTGGCCTCAACTCCGGTGCTGCACTTGCAACCGTGGTCGGAGTGCTGATTGAAGTCCCCGTCATGCTGATGCTGGTCGAAGTCTGCAAACGAACCGCCTTTTGGTTTCCCCGTCAGCCAGAGAAGGCAACGTTGCCCGATCCTCGTTGCCTAAAATACGACACCTAACCGGGAGAGAATCATGAAACGAGTTATATGAGATTCGGTTGAAACCCCATCATTTACTTTTTATGAAATGCTTGCTTAGGAGCGTGAATTAAATAGCCTGTCAATCATTCCAGCCGTAGGGACACGGCAATGCCGTGTCCCTACCCCAAAGATTTCACTTGAATCCATCCTGGGGTACAGTAGCGCTGACCAGCTTGACGAGCGATTGAGTTGTGTCAGTTGAAGGGCGTTTTGTATCTCAAAATATACGACTCAAATCCTGGTGAAGCTCTTGTCAAGAACGGGTATCTTTTAGCAATTTCTGGGGCACCCACCATAGATAGCCAATCATGCCTGTTAGTTCTACCAAGGGTTGTAGCACTACTACCGTTACCACTACCGACCAAGTATCAGGTAGCGCTAGGGCAAAAGGCAGCACCACAAATGAATTTCGGGTGCCCAAACTGAAGGTTAACGTGCGATTCACCACTGTTTCTAGCTGAAATAGCCGTCCTATCCAGCATGATAAGTAACCGTTGATTAGCAAAAAGGCCACAAAAATGAGTACCACGCGTCCCATCCCATAGAGTGATTCCATCACTATCGCCTGTATTTGGGAGGCAGAAATTAACAGCAATGTTAATGCGAGTAGCGGAATCGGTAACCAACTGGTGACTGTTAACCAGCGTTGGCCTAGGACATGAATCTTACCCCATTGCTCGGTCAGCAATGCCAAACCCAGGGGTAGCAAAATTAAACTCACTAAAGCACCCACAAACACAGTTGGGTCAATCTGCTCCCTCAGTTGACTATCTGTAAACAACCATAGATACAAGGGCAGTAAGAGGCTTTGTGCTAAGAGCAATACAGGAGTAGAAGCAATGGCTAACGGCAAATTGCCCCGTCCCAAATAGGTAAAGGTCAAAAACCAGTCGGTACAGGGCACCAGCAACACCAAAAAAACTCCAAACTGGAGCTTTGGATCGCTGAGACACAAATTGACTAACGCCCATACCACACAGGGTACGAGGATAAAATTGCCCGTTAGCAATGCTGCCATAAAGCGACGATGGCGAAAGCACTGCCCTAGATGCATGAGTGGTACCTGGCAAAAGGTGGCATATAACAAAATGCCAAGTGTAAGCCAGATGCCATACTCTAAACCCTCTGAGAAAGCAGCAGATCGCCAACCGAGTGCACTGCCAAGTGACAACGCTACTAGGTACAACCAAATCTGGTATTGCTCTAGAGTTTGTCGCGTCATTAAAACTTCGTTTAACCTATCAGTTGCTGTGCAACGAACCCTACAATGCCGCCAGCTAATACAATCCAGGCGGAGTTGACCTTAAAGCGAAAAACCGCGATCGCAGCTAAAATCGCTAACACAATTGTCACCCAGTCCACCAAAGCGGTGCGTCCCAAGGTAAACACGACACCTGCCATCAAGCCTAGTGAGGCCGCATTGACTCCATCCAGAAAAGCGCCAAACCAGCGAGAGCGGCGCAACGCAGGCACCCAGGGATTGACAATTCCCACGAGTAAAAACGCCGGCAGAAAGATACCGACAGTGCCCGCAATCGCGCCCGCATTACCAGCTAATAAATATCCCACGAAGGTTGCCGTGGTAAACACAGGCCCAGGAGTGAACTGGCCAATTGCGATCGCATCCAGCAATTCCTGAGAGGTCAGCCAGCCCAAACGCTCCACCAGATCCCGCTGTAGAAAGGCCAGCAGCACGTAGCCACTCCCGTAGAGTACTGACCCGATTTTGAGAAAGAAGAGAAACACTTGAATCCAACTTGGTGCGGCAATTGCTGTGGCTGCTGTCGGGGTACCCGTTTGCGCCAGCGTTCCCGAAAGCGGCAGCAACAAGGCTGTAATACCTCCCTGTCGCACGTTCTTGATCAACATTACCGCCAGCCCTGCCAGTAGCAGCAGCAGAATCTCGTTCACGTTCAGAAAGTACGCCACGATCACGCCGACCGCCGCGATGGTTGTGGGTCTATCCTTAATTGCTTTTTTGCCCAACTTAAAGAGAGCCTGCAAGATGATCGCAATAATGACAGGTTTGATCCCATACAGCAGCCACTCCACCTGGGGAACAGTTTGATAGCGGGCATAAAGTGCCGCGAGAATCCAGACAATCGTCATAGCGGGCAGAATGAAACAGCTCCCCGCCACAAACAACCCTTTCCAGCCCGCTCGTTCGTAGCCAATATGAATGGCTAGCTCAGTAGAGTTTGGCCCTGGCAGCAGATTGGTGACACCAATTAAATCCAACAGTTGCTCACGGCTCATCCACTGTCGCTGCTTGACCACCTCATCATCCATCATGGCGATATGGGCGGCTGGGCCACCAAAAGCGATGCAACCCAGTCGAAAGAATACTGCCGCTAGTTCCTTCAATCGTTGCTGCTGCTGTGTCGGACTCAGCGCTAAAAAAGGTGCAGAATTCTTGTCGTCGGGTTGACTTCTCGATTCCTGAGATTCTGGAGCAGCCATAGCTTAACCGAGTAATAGCGATATAGAACAGAATTGATTAGAAACACAATATCGCATCTCGATAACGAAGAACTATAGTGCAGAATACACCACAGATAATGCTGTAAGGTACCGCTTTCCAAAAAGCGCACGCGTCAAGCTTCATCCTCAAACAGCTCACCAAATAGTTCGCGAACCTTCTCCTTCGCTTCGTCCAGCGCGGCCTTACCTTCAGCCGTCGCCTGATAGAATTTTCGGGACTGTCGCCCCGACCGTTCGTTGTAGGAAGTTAAATAACCTTTACGCTCTAACCCATGCAGGATGGGATATAGAGTACCCGGACTCAGCTTATAGCCGTGACGCTCTAATTCTTCAATGATGCCCAGGCCAAAAATTGGCTCGTGAACAGCATGGTGAAGAATATGAAGACGAATCAGCCCGGAGTACAAATCACGGTCAGCCATTGAATTTAAACAGTTGCACAAGCAGGTATCTCCTCTGGATTATATATAGGAGAACGCTGCCCTCCGGAGTGCAACCGATTTAGCGCTATTAACTTTGTACTTGCTTTGCACTTGACGGATAAACTTATTTTGAATATTGTCGAAATATGGAAATAAGAAACTCCTCCCAGTCTGCCATTGATGACATCGCCGCCGCGTTTGCTGCGTTGGGTCAACCGTCCCGATTGCGGGTTGTGCGGCTGCTGCTATCGGCTTACCCCAAAGGGTTGCCTGCCGGAGAAATTCAGAAAGAACTGGATATCTCTGCCCCAACTCTTTCGCACCACCTCGACAAACTGCGCCAAGTAGGCATCGTCTCCGCTGAAAAAGATCGGCAGTGGATTTGGTACAGCGTGCGGTCAGAAGCCCTCAAATCCCTCATTGATTTTCTATTTGAAGAGTGCTGCACCCGCAATCAGGTGATTGAAGTTGGAGAGCTAGAGGTTACTGACAGTGCGGTAGACAGCTCATCAACGGGCTGCTGTGACGAGACATAAATGAGACTAAACAAAAAAATTTCGTCTTTATTTCGATATTTTTCTAAATACCAAAGGAGAAAATCATGTCCCCCTTCAAAACCCACATCGCCTTAAAGGTTGCCGATCTGAACCGTTCGATCGCGTTTTATCAAACTCTATTCAATACCAAGCCAGTCAAGCACAAGGCTGACTACGCCAAGTTTGATCTGGATAATCCAGGATTAAACCTGACGCTCAATGTCAGCAATGACAACACCAGTCCCGGATCGCTCTCTCACTTGGGCATTCAGGTGGATAGTGTAGAGGCTGTGCAAACTGCGATCGCACGTTTCCAAGCTGCCGGACTAGCGACATTTGAAGAGAAAGATACCGAATGTTGCTATGCCCTCCAGGACAAAGTTTGGGTCACTGATCCGGATCAAAATCGCTGGGAAATTTTTGTGCTCAAAGTTGCTGATACCAGTCCTGACGTTAATTTTTCTCTGGACAATCCTCCAGCGCAGAAGCAAGGCTGCTGTGCTTAACCAATCTGGCTATTCCTGTCGGAACTGCTGTGAAACCTGCGATCGCAGTTTCAGGGTGCTTTATATTAGTTCGGAAGCTCACATCTTGCACCAAAACCCAGAAGGGTTCTCAAAGTGCAAGGTGCGAGATGTAAGGGTACAACGCAGTTAACGAGGCAGAAACTTGTACGTTGTGATTGGTGGGGCTGGCATGATGGGTTTAGAGCTAGCGAAGACGCTGCTGCACATGGGACACACCGTTGCAGTGGTGGATACAGACATCTTGGCCTGTCAGTATGCCCGTGAAAAAATTGGCGTGATGGCGTTTGAGGGCAGTGCTGTCAACACAACAACGCTGTTGGAAGCGGGAATTCGTAAAGCTGGAGCGGTGATTGCCGCCTTGCGGGAAGATGCGCTCAATTTGGCGTTGGTGACGCTCTCAAAGCACTATCAAGTGCCACAGATTGTAGTGCGAATGCGCGATCGCGATTTTGCTGAACCCTATCTGCTGGCCGGAGCCACCCACATCATCAGCACGACAGAACTGGCGATTAACCGCGTTGTCAATGCGATTGAATATCCCCAAGTCGATGCCATGATGCACTTTGAACAGGGACAAATCGAAGTCTTGAAGCTGACTATCCCGCAAGAGTGCTACATCGTGGGCCGCAGCCTGGCCGAAATTGCCCAAGATCCTCGGTTCCCTGCTGGCACGCTGATCATTGGTTATCAGGCCCATCCCCACGAAGATCTCGTCATCCCCAATGGCCGCACCTTATTGGAAAGTGGTTCCACGATTCTGGCCGTCACAAAACCGGAACTCGTTCGAAAAATGCTGGACTTTATGGGACTGTGCTCGCCCTAATTCTCCTTTTAATCATCCTTCAGCGATAGCAGCTTTTCATCCAGCGATCGCAGATATGACTGCGAGGTTTCATCGGACAATAAGCCTTGACGAACCGCATCATTGATCGCTCCTTTTTCGGCCAGATAGAGACGGCGCAGGGTGCCGTCCAGATAGCCTTGATTTTCTAGTGTATTCATGCCATCGGCGATGCGTTGGTTATAGAGATCACGCAGCTCTCGTTCGGAGGACGCAATGCGAGCCTGATAGGTGGCAAACAGTTCTTCATAGAGAGGCTTAGGCAAGCTGCCAAACTTGAGGAGATGGTGCAGTTCCGCTTGAGCCGCTTTGGCCGTAATCATATTGAGCTGTAGCATTTCCATCCGCTGCCGGATCTCGGAGGGAGTAGACAGACGTAGACGTTTGACCAGCCAGGGTAGACTCAACCCCTGACCAACGAGCGACACTAAGACGGTGCTAAACACGAGCGTGATCACATCGGAGCGACCCGGCAGCGTAAACGGCAAGCTGAGCGCCAGCGCCATTGATAACGAGCCTTTGACGTTTCCGGCAATCAACACATGCTGCCACCGTAAGGGCAGTGGCCGATCAACGGAACGCAGTAGAAAGAGCAGCGGATAAATCGAGCAAATGCGACCGATCTGATAGGCCAGGATGGCTAACAGAGCTGCCGGAACCGTTTGCAGCAGAATTTGGGGTTCCACCTCAATCCCAACCAGCAAGAAGATAAAGGTATTAACGCCAAATCCGGCATACTCCCAGAAGTTCAACAGGGTTACACGAGTTGAAGCCGAAGTGCTGCGAAAGCCTAAATTACCAATCACTAACCCTGCCACCACAACTGCGATCGCACTGGATACGCCCAACGCCTGCCCGATTTGAAACGTGCCCAACGACACCGCAACAGTCAGCAGGATGTTACTCAAAGCATCGTCCAATTGACGAAATAGCCCGACACAGAGATACCCTAACCCAACCCCCAAGGCCCCACCGCCAACAAAGGCAATCACCATCTGCTGAATCCCATCACTCAAGCTGAACGAGCCTTGCAGATGAATGGTCGTAATCAGACTGAGCAGCACCAGCGCAATACCGTCATTAAATAAGCTCTCGCCCTCCACAATCGTCGTGAGTCGCGCCGGAACTGGAACGCTTCTAAAAGCCACAATCACCGAAACGGTATCTGTAATCGTGAGAATGACGCCCACTGCTGCTGCCGTGATCCAGGCGAGAGCCAGCCAAGTTTGAAGGAGTACCGCCGTAATCACGGCTGAAAGCATCACCCCTGGCCCAGCCAAGAGTGCAATCGGTTTAATCGTGCTCCGCAGACGGCTGATATCAGTATTAATCGCCGCTTCAAAGATCAAAATCGGTAGAAATAAATTCAGAATCACATCGGGATTCAGACCGACAGATTCGGGCAGAGCCTGTTTGGTGATGGCTAATCCGGCCAGGACTAAGCCGACAACGTAGGGAATGCGCAGCCGCCGCGTCACAAGCGCAACAGCCGTCGCAACCAGCAGCAGCACAATCAGGGCACTCACCAGCCCAGTGAACCCTTCTGTTGGCAGCGGCAGGGACGGCTCTAGGGGAGAGGCGCTCGGTGTATTGGCCAACCAATTATGTGCTCTAGACAGTTGACAACAGGACGCTAAATTCAATGACATTGAGACGAGTTTTGATCCCAAATAGTTTTCAGGCTTACATTTAGAGCGAATCTTCTAGAGTGAATCTTTTAGAGTGAATCGTCTGGCTGTCGTTCCTGAATAATTCGCCCTGGACTCACAAACGACATGCCTTGCTGAGACGCACTGCTAATCATGATCGCTTCAACTATCGGCTCACTAACGGTTTCATTTGCTCGCCATTCCACAATAAAGTTCGCCCCAGATCCGCCAGAGCTGTCTTCTCTCGCAACCACAATTTCCAAAGAGGCTAAGGGCGCTAGCTGAATGGGAGTTCTTAGATACGTGCTGATCTTTGCTCCTCCAGAGTCGTAGTAGTCTAGAGTCTCAATTATGATTGGGCTGTCCAAATCGGTATTACGCAGGCTAAGAGTTGCAGTAAGTTGAAATGTCTGATTGGGGTCAGAATCGTAAATCTCTGAGTAGATCGGAACATAAACCACCTGTCCCATCACTAAATCCGGTAGCTGTTCCACTGCAATGGGAGTGACACCCGGTCGTTCTGCCAGTGACTGATTAACTGGATCAGTCGGGGCTGATCTCTCCGTCGATTTAGTCGATGAGACAGCACAAGCGGCAGACACGCTGGACAAAAGACAGCATAGGGCAATCAGAACATTTCGTTTGAGCACAAGACAGATTTTCCTTGAAAGTTGAACCGTGATTTGAGAGCTGCCATCAGACTGGGTCAGCCTAACATTGTAAGTTTTCGTAAACTCACATCTTGCACCAAAACCCAGAAG
Organism: Thainema salinarum CENA647; assembly: GCF_057732415.1. NCBI lineage: Bacteria > Bacillati > Cyanobacteriota > Cyanophyceae > Leptolyngbyales > Leptolyngbyaceae > Thainema > Thainema salinarum. The sequence continues at coordinate 1,458,107 of NZ_JBYJZJ010000022.1, read as the reverse complement.
GGTTGTTTTGCCGCCGCATCGCGGCGGCAAAACAACCTCTTCGGGTTCTCAAAGTGCAAGGTGCAAGATATGAGGTAAAGGGATGTTTTGGTGTGCTTACAAAACTTTCCTGCGCTTTATTTCCGTTTCGTTACGAAAAGTTTTGTAAGATTTCTAGAGAGCGATCGCAACTGGAATCGCAGTGCGATCGCAACTCACAAACTAACCGATCCAGATAAACCCTGTTGCGAGCCCCAGCATCAAAGGTGGGGGGAGAAAAGAATGTCAACAACGCTTGATGCTAATTCCGTTTTAGAAGTTCTACGTCCTGTCCAAGATCCAGAACTGCAAAAAAGCCTGGTCGAACTCAACATGATTCGTAATGTCCAGGTTGAGGATGGGCAAGTGCGCTTCACCGTGGTGTTGACGACTCCAGCCTGTCCGCTGCGGGAATTCATTGTCGATGACTGCAAGCGAGCGGTGCGATCGCTACCGGGAGTGGAACAGATCGATGTCGAAGTCACAGCAGAAACGCCCCAGCAAAAGGCATCGCTGCCGGATCGGCAGGGAATCGACGGTGTTAAAAATATTCTCGCCATTTCGAGCGGCAAAGGTGGTGTCGGCAAAAGCACCGTGGCCGTGAACGTGGCCGTGGCGTTGGCCAAAACCGGAGCCAAAGTCGGCATGATTGACGCGGATATCTATGGGCCAAATACGCCAACCATGCTGGGTCTCGCAGATGCCCAAGTGATGGTGCGCCAGGTAGACGGCAAAGAAATTCTGGAACCCGCGTTCAATCACGGCGTCAAATTAGTTTCAATGGGCTTTTTGATTGACCCGGATCAGCCCGTGATCTGGCGTGGCCCGATGCTGAATGGCGTGATCCGCCAGTTTCTCTATCAAGCTGAGTGGGGCGATTTAGACTATCTGATTGTGGACATGCCACCAGGCACCGGAGATGCCCAGTTGACGCTGGCTCAGGCCGTACCCATGGCCGGAGCGGTGATTGTGACTACGCCGCAAAACGTGGCTCTGTCCGATGCGCGGCGTGGACTGCGGATGTTCCAGCAGATGCAGGTGCCAGTTTTGGGCATTGTGGAAAATATGAGCTACTTTATTCCGCCCGACATGCCGGATAAGCAATACGACATCTTTGGTTCCGGCGGCGGCGAAAAAACGTCCCAAGAACTGGGCATTCCTCTGCTCGGCTGTGTGCCGCTAGAACTGCCGCTGCGCGAAGGCGGCGATCGCGGTATTCCCATTGTGGTGCACAGCCCTGATTCAGCTTCGGCCAAAGCGCTGATGAGCATTGCCCAGCAGATTGCGGCACGGGTATCTGTGGCTGCCTTGACTTAAGCGGGATCTACACAATAGGTATTGTGTATAGGGGCGGGTTTAGTAGACCAAGTTTGATGGAATCCCATAACTGGACGGCCAAAACCGCCCCTACGGAACGTTAATCATGAATCAAACGTTTATTGAATAGTTGCGATCGCACCCACTGGAAACCTTCTAGAAACACATCCAAGAACGTATATGCTGCAAAATTCCATTCGGCGATTTAGCTGGCGTGCCATCATCCGTCCGTGGCGACAGATGGACTGGCTGCTCATGCTGTTGACAATTGTTCTAACGGTTGGCGGCGGCTTGATGATCCGCAGTACGGAACTCCAAGATGGGCTGGTGGATTGGTATAGCCACTGGTTTATAGGAGGTATCGGCTTTGCTCTGGCGATGTGGATCGCCCGCAGTCGCTACGAAGGTTTACTGCAGTGGTATTGGATAATCTACGGCGCGGTGAATGCCTCTCTGGTCGCCGTCATGATTATCGGAACGGTAGGTTTAGGGGCACAGCGCTGGATTTCGATTGGTGGGTTAACAATCCAGCCGTCAGAGTTTGCCAAATTAGGCTTGATCATTACGCTGGCCGCACTGCTGCATCGGCGTACCGCTTCGACCATTCCGGCAGTTGTCAATGCGCTGCTGGTTACCGCAGTACCTTGGGTTTTAATTTTTTTGCAGCCCGATTTGGGGACATCGCTGGTGTACGGGGCAATTACGCTAGGGATGCTCTACTGGGCCAACGCTAAACTGGGCTGGATTGTGCTGATGGTTTCACCCGTTGTCGCAGCCCTCTTATTTAGCCTCTTGCTGCCCGGTTGGTTTATCTGGACAGCGTTGATGATGCTGATTGGCTGGCGCACCCTGCCCTGGCCCCTATTGGGCGCACTCGGCGCGGCGGTTTTAAATCTGGTGTCCGGTGGCTTGGGTAAGGTATTCTGGGGCATTTTGCATGACTACCAGAAAGACCGCCTGATTTTGTTCCTTGATCCCGCTAAAGATCCCCTCGGTGGGGGCTATCACCTGATTCAGTCTCGTATTGCCATTGGGGCAGGGCAGCTTTGGGGCCGAGGCCTCAATCACGGAACGCAAACGCAGCTCAACTTCATCCCAGAGCAGCATACGGACTTTATCTTCTCGGCAGTGGGCGAAGAGCTGGGTTTTATAGGTGCGATCGCACTGATCTGTATATTCTGGCTAATTTGTCTCCGATTGGTGATTATTGCTCAGAACGCTAAGGATAATTTCGGTTCACTACTAGCAATCGGCGTCTTATCGATGCTGATGTTTCAGGTGATCGTCAACATCAGCATGACGATTGGTTTGGCTCCTGTAACTGGAATTCCGCTGCCCTGGATGAGCTACGGACGATCGGCGCTGCTGACGAACTTTATTGCCTTAGGGCTGGTGGAATCGGTGGCCAACCACCGCAGCCAGCTCAAGTTTCGTCGCAAACTGGGCGACTTGGATTAGTCCCGTTTTCGCTAAAAAGAGAGGCGGCTATCCTGGCTTGGTCAGAATAGCCGCCTCTCTTTTGGCCCTACTGCTTATACACAGCCTGAATAGTCCTTCTAAATCCCGGACTGATTCCCCTAAATCCCTCTTAAAAAGGAGAACTTTGAGCCAATTCCCCCTTTTTTAAGGGGGCAAGGGTAGGGCTGATTCTCTAAAAAAAGAAAATGCTCGTAAGTCCTATTTCCTCGTTCAACCCGTTTTGGCAAAGAACCATAAATTGGGAGTTACAGAATTATTATTCTGCTAGAGAATCAGCCCTAGGGGGCAAGGGGGGATCTCAACGTTGAAACGAAGTCTAGGAGACTTATGTATAAACAGTAGCTTTTAGCCGATTGGAAAAGCTATTTAGGTACATTCAGCGCGCCATTGCGGCGCAGAAACGCGCGCTGTTCGTCGGCAATGCCCTGAGCTTCAGTAAAGATAGCTCCATGAACTGTGCTACGCGAAAAATCGACGTTTTTGAGAATTGCACCCTCTAGATTGGCATCGCGTAGATTCACTTCAGAAAGATCGGCATCCGATAGGTCAGCGCCTTCCAAATCAGCACTAAACAGCGAGGCATGGCTCAGATTAGCCTCGGCCAGCGTAGCTTGACTCAGATTGGCATGGTCAAACATAGCTGCACAGAGCAGTCCCTGGCGCAGGTTGGCCTGACACAAATCAGCTCCAACTAAATCGGCTTCCGCTAAGTTGGCTTTGTATAAGCACGCATAGGTAAACCGCGATCGCTGCAGCATCGCCGCTGGAAACTGGGCTTTGGTCAGGTCGGCATCAATCCAAACCGCGTCGCTGGCCTTAGCTTTAGCGAAGTTAGCCTCTTGCAGGTTGGCCGCACTGAGATTGGCTTTAAATAAAATGGCTTCCTGTAAATTGAGTCCTACCGCATCAATCTCAGCCAGATCGGCTTCGCTCAACAGCGCCGCAGTGGCATCGGCTCCGGTCAGAATGGCACTGTGGAATTTGGCTCCTGTGGCTTTGATGTAGCGCAGCATCGTCTGATCGAGCTGCGCGGCAGTGAGCTGGGCTTGGTCAAACTGCGCTCCGTCTAAAATCGCTTTCGTAAATTGCGCTCGATTCAGAATGGCAGCTTGAAAATTGGTCTGCCGACAGGATGCGTAGGACAAATTGGCTGCCCGCATGTAAGCCCGCTGAAACTGGGCATTGTCGAGCGTTTGGCCCCGTAGGTCGATATGGCTCAGCTCGGCTCTTTGCAGAGATAGCCCCTGCTGGATTTGGTCTAAAACTTGGTCTACCGTAAAAACAGCCATAGCTGAACCGCTAAATTATTCAATCCCAACTGAGTAGTCTGTCAACTAAGTTTTATGGGTTTTGATGATTGATGTGCCGCGCGGAGCGCGGCACATCAATCATCAAAACTTAAATTTACAGAGTACTGAGCAACAGTCCGGACAGTTTTTGGGAGAGTGCGAAGAAAGCTATCCACCGTGTAGAGTGCGAATGTACCTAACATGTCGCACCAATGGATAGCCTCAATCGGATTCTAACCGGTTTGCTGGAGACAGCAGGCCATTTGGTAAACCCCAACAACAGTTTTTGTTGACCTTGATGACCACAATTTTCGTGGTCTGTGGCAAGGTGAACTACGCCAACCTCAGTCGTTACAGTGACTTAAGCGAGCGAAGTTACCGTCGACACTTCGAACGGGGCATTGGCTTCGAAGGACTCAATCAAGCACTGATAGAACCATTAAGACGAGACGAGGCGGTTCAGGTCGCAGTGGTCGATTGCACCTTTATGGAAAAAAGTGGACGGCACACCTACGGTCTAGACCAGTTCTACAACGGTAAAACCCAGCGTCCAGAACGGGGCTTAGAACTGTCAGTGGTGGCGATTGTCGATCTGGAGCAGAATACAGGGTACACGCTGTCTGCCCAGCAAACCGAGGCAGACTTACCTCATTTGAGAGCGTCTTCGAAACAGGGAAAGGGCGCGAAGGGCAACCGGATTGACTTCTATCTGGGGCATCTGGCCTACTGCCTGACGTTCTTCCCCACTTGGATTCGCTACATTGTCGCCGACGGGTTTTACAGCAAGTACAAGTGGGTCACTGGCGTGGTGCAACTCGGGTTTCATGCGATTGGCAAACTGCGCTGTGATGCCAACCTCAAGTTCCTCTATGAGGGGCCATACCAAGGGCGAGGTGCTCCTCGACGCTTTGACGGCAAGGTCAACCTGCAAGACCACCGACGATTTCAGTTGGTCAAACGCTTGGACGATGGAGTTTATCTTTATACCGCCATCGTTTGGTCGGTCAGCCTCAAGCGCAACATCCGGTTGGCCTATCTGCTCAAAGAGCATCGGGGTCGCCGCAGTTATGTCGTGCTGTTTTCTACCGACCTCAACATTGACCCGTTCCTCCTTTACCGGTGCTACACGGCCCGATTTCAGATTGAATTTATTTTCCGTGATGCTCGTCAGTTTACCGGGTTAGTGGACTGTCAAGCTCGCTCTGCCGAAGCGATAGACACCCATGTCAATGCCAGTTTGATGGCACTGAACCTGGCTAAAGTCGCGTTGCAAAACAACCAGAAAGACGATGATTCGCTGAGCTTCTCGCTCGCCTCTTTCAAACGACTGGCCCTCAACCAACATCTTTTAGACCGATTTATTGACCAGTTTGACTTGGAGCCGACTTTAATTAAATCCCATCCTAATTACCAAAAGCTGCTTGATTACGGGGCGATAGTCTCCTAAATCTGTCCGGAGTGTTGTCAAGATAGACATAGATAATCACCTTGGTTTATATAACTGTAAGTGCGATCGCAGATCTTGTAGTGCGTTACAGCAATGCTTAATGTGCCCTACGCGAGAGGTGCGATCATGGTTACTATACAAAAAACTGGCTGACACCCCATCTGCATAAACCCCAGAGGCTTTCTCAATGCATAATGCCGAATACTATTGCGCCTACTGTGGCGAACCCAATTCAACCTTTGTTGACCCCAGCGCAGGCACTCAGCAGTCCTACGTGGAAGACTGCCAGGTGTGCTGTCGGCCCAACATTCTCTACATTCGGATTGACGAAGATACCTTAGATATTGAGATTGATACGGAATACGAAGGCTAGGATTCAGCCGCCCTCAGTTTTTTAGCTACCGCTAGTGTTTAGCTTTACCTACTCCATGTAAAACTTGAACCGAATATTTCTTGACTGAACTTTATTAAGGAATCGTGCGGTGCCCTCAAGCTCATCTACAAATACTTCATGGGCATCATCACCATATTCACTAAATAGATTCGGATTATCGCGTAGGTGCTCAACAAGACTCTGCATGATTTGCGCTGCTTGACCAGCATCTTCGGCACTAAACCACTCAGGTTGATCTGAAAATTCTGCGATTCTCTCCCGCAACTGTTGCACAGGTTCAGCAGAAACAACTTCATCAGGATTTGGATCTGCTAGTTCAGCCTCTAATTCTTCTTGGTAGTACTCCTTATCAGTAGTAATAAATCGACTCAGCAGAGTTAATCCTTTTTCTTCTGCGATTTGATCTAATGTGTTCCAAACTAGCGGTAGATTTTCACTTGAAGCTTCTGGTAGAGACTGCATCCAGGTTTCGCTTTCCAGAAGAATTGTAAAAAAGACTGACATAGTTAGAAATCCCGCTCACCACCTATCTATGTGCTTAGGATGCCCGTAGAAGCCAGTTAATTTAACCCATATCCTGTTGAGTTGCTAGGTTCTCAGGGAAACCTATTGAGGAAATCAAGCACGTTAAAACTTAAGTATGTACATCAAGACTCATGTTTATCTCAAAATTGATGTCAACAAGATATGGGCTAAACAACTAGAGGGGCAAACAGTAGTGGAATTAATTGCTGATGAGCCGTTTACTACAGAAAGGCTGCTGATCGGCAATTTTGATTCGGCTTTATCTGTAGCTAAGAAGGCAATCAAACAGGTTAATTTAGGCAAGCAAAGACTGGTGACTCCTAACGTTGTTGTTCATCCACTGGCTTATACCGAAGGAGGATTAAGTCCAGTCGAAAAAAGGATGTTTCATGACCTGATTGCGTTGGCAAACGCCTCTGCAGTGGTTTGGGAGGGAAATGAACTTTCAGATGCACAGGTGATAGCCCTGTTTCAGAAAAAGGATTCTCATTGACTGCGATCGCACCGTTAAGAGAGTAGTGCAGGTTAAGGACTTTAAGTATGATCTTCAAACGCGCCCATGTTTATCTCAAGATTGACATCAACAAGATATGGGCTAAACAACTGGAGGGGCAAACAGTAGTGGAATTGATTGCCGATGAGCCGTTCACTACCGAAAGATTGCTGATCGGCAATTTCGAGCCTGCCTTGTCTTTGGCTAGGGCAGCGATCAAGCAGGTTAATTTAGACAAGCACAGATGGGTTAGTCCTAAGGTTGTTGTTCATCCGCTGGCTTATACCGAAGGAGGATTAAGCCCGTTCGAAAAAACGCTGTTTTTGGAACTTGTTAATAGTGCTAACACCTTTGATATTCAGAGTTGGGGGTACGACTTTGCCATTCTGCAAGATTTGTTTTTGAGGGTTAATGAATTTGCTAACGCCCGTGCCGTTCGAGTTTGGGAGGGCGATGAACTTTCAGATGCACAGGTAATAGCTCTGTTTCAGACAGAGGATTACCATTAATTGCAAAGCCCGTATCTAAGCTCCCATTCCCGAATACTGCCTCAGCCCCAGATGCCAGAGCAGACGGTTTAAGCCGAAGAAAATCGCGATCCAACCCAGCATGACCAGCAACCCCTTCACGATATCCACCTCAAATCCAACTAGAATACTGGCCGGAAAATTGATCAAATAGGGAAACGGTGTCCACTCCACGACAGCGCGTACCGTAGGCGGAAACAGCTCCAGCGGCGCAATCATGCCCGATAGGAACAGATAGAACAAATACCAGACTTGTTCGATCGCAGTTGCCCGTTCCACCCAAAAGGCAAACATGGCAAACGTATACTGCATCAAAAATCGCAGGACAAAGGCCAAGAGAATGACGCCTAACGCCAGCAGTAAACGCGGCCAGGTCGGCCACCAAGCCGCTTCCCGATAGAGCAGAAAGAATAGGCCCACAATAACTATCACCAGCGGCATTCGCACAACGCGCTCAGCCAAGTGACCAAAGAAATGGTGCCAGCCCGGATCGAGCGGCTGAAGCAGTTGCGGCGACAGCGTACCTTCCACCACCTCTTTTTCAAAATCCCAGATTACCCAGACAACCGTGAACTGGCGCGCTACAAAAACGGCAATGAAGTAGCGAACAAAATCCAAGGCAGAAAGGCCAAAATCGCCACTCGCTGAAGCTTGTACCCAAACTCCCATCAGGATTAAGGGCAACGTACCCGACAGCATCCAGAACACGAGTTCCGCCCGATACTCGGTCATATAGGCATAGTAAACCGTCATCAGCGCCTGGACTAAACGTCGAAATCCGCCGAAGCCATTGGATAAGTTAAGGGGTAAGCGGTTAGAAGTGCGATCGCGCATATTTAACTACTCTACTGAACCTGTTTGAAATACCCGTCCAATCACTTCTTCAATCGGCGGATCGGCCACAGTTAAATCCCGCACGGGTAGGTCAGCCAACACACGAGAAACCGTTTCCGTCAGCTTTTCTCGCCGTACAATAAAGCGCACCGTACAGCCCTCCTGATGTTCAACTTCGCCATAGCGAGCCAAATCCAGCGGTTCGCAAGACTCTTCTAGCTCCACCGTCACTTCCCGATAGGGCACAAACCGCTCCAGCAGTGCCTCTAGCTGACCGTCATAAATCAACTGGCCATCGTAAATCAGCAGCACCCGCTCACACAGCGCCGTAATGTCGGCCATGTAGTGACTGGTGAGTAGAATCGTCGCCTGATAGCGCTCGTTGTATTCCCGTAGAAAATCCCGCACCGCCACCTGGGCGTTAACATCTAAACCCAGCGTCGGCTCATCCAGAAACAGTACTTTCGGACGGTGCAGCAGTGCTGCCAACAGTTCCGCCTTCATCCGCTGACCCAGGGAAAGCTTGCGTACAGGTTGGGTCAACTGCTCCGACAAGTCCAGCATTTCCGTCAGTTCCGCCAATCGGTAGCGAAACTCACGGTCTTCGATGCCATACACCGCCGCATTAATCCGCAGCGAATCCAGCGTCGGCAAATCCCAGATCAACTGCTGCTTTTGGCCCATGACCAGGGTAATGTTTTGCAGAAAAGTGCGATCGCGGTTGAAGGGCACATGTCCGGTTACCTCCACCCGTCCCGCCGATGGATGAATCAAACCCGTCAGCATCTTCAGCGTCGTCGTTTTGCCTGCTCCGTTGGGGCCTAGAAATCCAACCACCTCACCGGGCTGAATTTCAAAGGAAACATCCTGTACTGCATTCACTGACCGATACTTACGCTGGAAGAAATGAGCCAGTGTTCCTTTAAATCCTGGCTGCTTAACTGCGACAGGATAGACCTTACTAAGCTGTTGAACTGAGATGATCGCCATACTTGCTATGGTTGCACAGATGCACGAGAAACGGGTGGAGGTCGTGGTAGAAGGTGAGGCGTGAGGTGCTCAGAGCACCTACCATCAAACTGGTGAGCGTAGAATAAAGAGCAATGACCTTTTGAAGAAGCGACAAGGCTGTGAATTGAGCACCCCGTCAACCAACCAGTATAGTGAGCAGCGCGACAGATGCATCAGACTAATGACGTTGCCAGTTTGACACGCTAGAAAAGACCTGCTGTTGGAGTCTAAAAAATATGAAAATTGCGATCGCACAGCTCAATCCGACGATTGGCGACTTACAGCACAACGCTCAGCAGATTTTGGCGGCAGCGCAACAGTCCGCTGAACAGGGTGCGGAATTGCTGATTACAACGGAGCTGTCGCTGTGTGGCTATCCGCCGCGCGATCTGCTGATGCAGCCCAGCTTTTTAGATGCGATCGCACAGACGCTTCAGGAACTCGCTCAAGCCTTACCGTCTCAGATGAGCGTGTTGGTGGGGTTGCCAATGCGCAATCCAGCCGCCGCTGAGAAGGGTGAAAAGCCACTGCACAACAGCGTGGCGCTGCTGCATCAGGGGAAAATTCAGCAGATTTTTCATAAGCGTTTGCTGCCCACCTACGACGTGTTTGACGAAGACCGCTATTTTGAGCCGGGCCATCTGGCTAACTGCTTTGAGCTAGCTGGACTGCGCATCGGCGTCACCGTTTGTGAAGATCTGTGGAACGATGAGGAGTTTTGGGGGCAGCGTAACTACGAAATTAATCCCTTCGAGTCGCTAGCCCAGCAAAATGTGGATCTAGTCGTCAATCTCTCGGCGTCGCCCTATACCGTTGGCAAACAGGGACTGCGGGAAGCCATGCTGAGCCATGCGGCCAGCCGCTATCACTGTCCAGTCATTTATGCCAATCAGGTGGGCGGCAACGATGATTTACTATTCGACGGCAGCAGTGTCGCCTTTAATCGGCAAGGCGAGATGGTCAGTCGAGGACGGTCATTTGAGCCGGATTTGATACCGCTTACGTTTGATCCGGATAAGCAGGATTTAGCGATCGCAGATATCACTCCCGTACTGGATAGTGAATCAGCCGCCATCTGGTCGGCCTTAGTGATGGGCGTGCGCGACTATACCCGCAAGTGTGGCTTCAGCAAAATTGTCCTGGGGCTGAGTGGCGGCATTGACTCAGCGTTAGTCGCTGCGATCGCAGCCGCAGCCGTCGGCACCGACCAAGTACTGGGTGTCCTCATGCCGTCGCCCTACAGCTCGGAGCACTCAATTACCGATGCGCTGGATTTAGCCAGCAATATTGGCATTCGGACGGAGACGCTGCCTATCGGTTCCCTGATGAAGCAGTACGACAAAACCTTTCTCGATCTGTTTGCTGGCACCGAGTTTGGCGTAGCGGAGGAAAATATTCAGTCTCGCATTCGCGGCAATCTGCTGATGGCGATCGCCAATAAGTTTGGCTATTTGCTGGTTTCGACGGGTAACAAGTCTGAAATGGCCGTGGGCTACTGCACCCTTTACGGCGATATGAATGGTGGATTAGCTGCGATCGCAGATGTGCCAAAAACAAAAGTCTATCGTCTCTGTCAGTGGCTAAATCAGAACGCAGCTCAGATTCGGCAGGTTCAAACTCACTTGACTCCCTATCCTATTACATCACCCCAATCAAATCAGGACTTAGATCTCAACCGACCGATCATCCCGCTCAACATCCTGGAGAAACCGCCCAGCGCCGAATTGAAGCCTGATCAGAAGGATGCAGACTCGCTGCCGAGCTACGACATCTTGGACGACATTTTGGATCGCTTAATTCACAAACATCAATCGCCTCGCGAAATTGTTGAATCCGGTCATGATGCAGCCACTGTACAGCGGGTATTTAATCTCGTACGTCGGGCTGAGTTTAAGCGGCGACAGGCTCCTCCTGGCCTAAAAATCACCGATCGCGCCTTTGGCACAGGCTGGCGGATGCCAATTGCCAGTCAATGGGTGCTTAACTTGCCGACTCAACCGTTTTCTCTCCGCCCCAATTAACTCTAATGGCTAGAGCGTTTACGTCTCTTGATGGAGTGATTAACTAGATTCAACCGATACGATTTCTAAAGTAAGAAAGTTAAACTTTCTGCTACTCGCTACTGCAAAAGTTTTCAACGATTAGAAGTCGATCAAGGCTTGACTGACAACAGCGTTGATCATTTTCAAAAGCGCTTGAAGTTTACAGCAGTAGTACAGGCAAATGGTGTGACTGAACAGTTGTTTGCTTTGACAGCATTTTCTATCTTGAAAAATTGCTGAAGGGCAAATTCATGTTCAACTACATCACTAAAGCCTCTTTTGTTGAACTCAATCTTAAAATAGTATGACTACCGATAAAAACCCAACAGATAAGCAGACTCCTCTTGAAGGAATATCTCGCCGGACGGGTCAACAGCCCCGAGACTCCAAGGGAGACGAGCGTGAAGGCGCTAAAACTGAAGCACCTAGCAATAAGAACGAGAAGGTTCCTGGTAGCCCCAACCAAGGCACCGACTCCCGATAATTAATTTCAAAACAGTTCTTAAAAAGCACTGGCTGCAGCCAGTGCTTTGCTTTATTGGCTTCAACTGATGAAGTAATATAGCCTTTCCTGGGCTACTGAGATACAAGTTATTTAACGAAACATCAGCTCTTGTACTCGCTCAGTAAAATCGAAATCCCCTGTGTTGATTTAAACTCCTGGCAAACTAGTACGATTGCGATTGTCATTGGCACTCCTAATATTGCACCAGGAATGCCCCACACCCATCCCCAAAATACAATTGAAACCAGTGCTACAAATGGGGATAGCTCTAAAGATTTGCCCTGTAAGCGGGGATCTACGAAATTTCCCATAATAACTTGGATAACCGCCAATCCAACTAGTGTTGCAATCCCCTTACCAACACCCTGAAAGACTAAGGCCACAAGCGTTGGTGGGATGACGGCAATGATCGAACCGAGGGTTGGGACAAAGTTCAAAACGAACGCGATTAATCCCCACACAAATGCAAGGTCAACACCTAGTACAAAGCCAGGGCTATTTCATTCTAAACAAGTAGCCTAATATGGGATCGAAGCTGACGCTCATCTACAGATTCAGATGACTCAACTTGCGATTGTAGAAGCCTTTGCCGACTTACCCGATACCCGCCGTCGAGCCGGACAACGACATAGCCAAGCCTTATGTTTAGCCCTATTCACCTTGGCCGTTGCGGCAGGGAATCGGGGATTTCTGGCGATCGGGGATTGGCTCAAGGCGTATCACGATGAATTAGTGGCGTTGTTTTCGCCTCCTCAAGACCGTTTACCCTCCTACAGCACCATTCGACGAACGCTCTTGCGGGTGGATTATCACGAGTATGCCGCCTGTTTATCTCGGTTTTTCGGCGTTCATCCTCAGCCTGGAGAAACGATTGCGACTGATGGCAAAGTTGTGCGGGGGTCTTATGAAGCGCTCAGCGATGACCCACAGGTCGAGTCGCATCCAGCAATTCTGCTGGTCAGCGCTTACATTGTGGAACGAGGACTCATCCTGGAGCCCTATGAGGTGGAGTCCAAAACCAATGAAATCACAGCCTTGCCCATCTTCATTGAACAATTGGCGCTCAATGGAGTGGTGTTTGCCTTTGATGCGATCAGTACTCAAAAAAAACGGCTGAGGTGATTCTCAGCAGTGGCAACCATTATCTGGGGGCACTCAAAGGCAACCAATCTGGGCTGCTCCAGGCCGTAACGACTCATTTTCAGGCGCAGCAAACCGTCCAACAGCTCAACAAAGGGCATGGTCGCATTGAAAAACGAACGATCAGCATGAGTCACATCCTGGATAACATGCCCGAGTTTCCGGGATTGCAGACGCTGATTCGAGTTCAATCCGAGCGCCAGGTGCATCGAGCCGACATCGTTGAGGTGTCTCACGACACCCGTTACTACGTGGCTTCCTTTTGTGAGAGTGTCCAAGCCTTTGCTCAACGCATCCGAGGCTATTGGGGCGTAGAAAACAAGGTGCATTATGTCCGAGATGTGACTCAAGGGGAAGATGCCTCCCGCATTCGAACCCCTCCTCTGGTGCAAAATTGGGCACTGGCCCGTAATTTTGCGCTGAACTTATATCGCAATCATGGCTTTGAGAATATGGCTCAAGCTCAACGCCGGGCTGGATTTGGACTTAGCACTCTCAAGTCTCTATTTAGAATGCAATAGCCCTGAGTACAAAGCACCAAGCAATAGTTAATAATCCAGTTATTAAACTCGTAAGCGCCATCACACCTAAGTAGCGACGCAGTTTGTCGCTTGTGTTAGAAACGGCATGAACTAAACGACGACTCGCTGTTGATGGAAATGCCTGTTCAACTTTGTGATGATACTGACTTACTTCTAGTAGCAAAAGTACTAACTGGAGTTTAGACTAAGGCCAAATTGCACCACCTGTGACAGTGGCGCATGTTTGGAGTAACAGGAGCCGAATGGCGGGGTTAAGGGACAGATGTGGCTTGTTTTTTAGAGCGTTTTCCTCGTTTTCGGATGGTGGGGCAGTAGGGTTTGGGGGGTCGAGGGGTGCCAGTCGGCCAGCCCGGTGATTTTCCTCGGGGTTTGGGAAGTGCAGTCGGTGTGCCCAACTGAGCGAAAAGTGGAGCGATGGAATCAGCCACTCGTCCAGGAGTCAGAGCGGCTTGAGGTTTTTGCCAGGGCAAGGGTTGGTCTTGGACGAGATCACGCGCTAACCATAACTGCCAGGTGGCTAAGGGCATCAAGTCACTCCAGCGTTCCGCCGCTTTGGGGTCTGCCAGTTTCGGCAAGAGCCAATGCAGTCGCTGCTTGATGAAGCGGTACCAGTGGTCGATAGCAAAGCGTTGCAGATAGCGTTGCCAGAGGGTGTCTAAGGGCGGTGGACTCTCGCCAACCCACACCAACCAGAGGGGGCGAGCGGGGCGAGGGTGTCCGGTGGCATCAAGGCGTTGCACCTGAATCAGCCGCATGGGATGAGCAGCGGCTTGCCGAAAATGCAACTGGTGCCAACAGCGCACCCGCACTGTCCCCAACTTGGGATGCTCGAGAATTGCTGTCTCATCGGCTGACCACCAGGTGTCGGGGTCATTGAGTTTGAATTTGTCGCCGTGGACTTTGGGACGTCCTCGTCCACTGTAGGGCGGCGGTGCTCCCCAGAGGTTCAAGTTAGAGCGCAGACGCATGAGTTTATCGGCGGCAATATCAGCGGTTTCCAGCACGAAGCGAGCACAGCCATACTCACTGTCCCAGAGCGTCAAGGGACGACAGGATAACTCTTTACACACTTGCCGCAGTTGAAATGCAGCTTTGCTTAATGGGCTCTCCCAACTGGTAATTCGCTCATGCCGCAAAGGCAAGGCCCAACTGCCTGACTCGGGTGGAATCCAGGCCAACGTACTGTAGCCTTGACCGACGGTAATCGGCCCCCCTCCTCCCACACCCTGAGCCTGATGTTCATACGTCCGTTCGGGTAAGCACTTCGCGTCTGGACGGGGCCATGCCGTATGGTCGCCAGCCAACACCACTGGCTCCTCCTGGGGCAGTTGCTCCAGGTACAGCTGCATCAGTCGGCGGCGCTGCGGTCGGCTGTCATGTACAGCGCTATAGATACTCGGCCATTGGCGACGAAAGAATGGGGAGCGCGAGAGCTCGACAAAGCTGGGCGCTTGCCGTGTCGTCAACACCGCGTCAATGAGTTCAAAGGTCGCATCATGCGCTCGTCCCAAATATTGATGGGCGCGCTGGCGGAATCCGTACAGGCTATCGTAGGGCATAGCAGTTGCTGAGGTGAGTGGTATTGTCTCAGCTTCTGCTATAACGCGGTTCGTGCCTAGCACGACCGCGATTTTCTTTCGCTCTTTAGTCTAAACTCCAGTACTAATAGTGACACAACTAAAACAAACAAGCTAAGCGCTGAGAGCAGGGATCTTAAACCGCCGATGGCTTGTTGGACAACCTGATTTGATGAACCTTGAGATGATGAAAAAAGCTGCTCTGTTGGAAGACCAAAGTTGCTAGCCCATGTTCTAGCCGTATTAGCCATTTGCTGAATTTGATCCAAATATCCAGGTAGTTTAGGCTCAATGATTTCAGCACTTAACGACAGAGCCCCAACCGCCAATCCTAATATGCCTGCTAACACAGCCAATACGATGATCAGGCTTAACCAACGCGGCACATAACGATTTAACCAGCGCTGCAACGGATGAACTAAAACGGTAATGAAGAACGCAAACGCCAGAGGCATCGTAATCGGACGAGTATATTTCAGTGCAGCAATAACCAAAATTGTGGTGATAATGGCAAGAAAAACTGGCGTTGCTTTTTCAGGTAATTGCATTAGCTTGAGCTATTTAGGTGCTTTCGAAAACTATTAGATTGTTATGGGCAAGGTATAGCTAGATACAAGTTATGGCTACCAAACAGTAAGACGGACTCATGCATCATGAATCCGTCTTCAGGCTTAAAAAGCTGGTCAACTGGTTATAAATTAAGCGCCAACCACGACGCCACCATTGGGATGAAGCACTTGTCCTGTGATGTAGGACGAATCATCATTAGACGCCAAGAAAACAAAGCTGGGTGCGACTTCGCAGGGCTGCCCCGGACGCTGCATGGGCACCTGCTTGCCAAATCCCTCTACACCTTCAGCGGGAAATGCGTCAGGAATAAAGGGTGTCCAAATAGGGCCAGGAGCAACACCGTTCACGCGAATTCCCTTTTCAAGCATGGGCTGAGCCAGCGAACGGGTAAACGCGAGAATTGCGCCTTTAGTTGTGGAGTAGCTTAATAAACTACCGTTACCCTTATAGGCATTAATTGATGTTGTGTTAATGATTGATGCTCCCTTCTTCAAGTGCTTTAACGCCGCTTTGACAAAGTAGAACATTGAGAAGATGTTAGTACTAAAGATTGAACCCAGGCGAGCTGAATCAATCACATTAATATCTTCTTCTAAATACTGTTCAGCTGCGTTATTAACCAAGACATCAAGTTGCCCAAGTTGGTCAACTGTTTGTTGTACGGCCTGCTGGCAAAATTCTTCACCGCTAATATCGCCAGCGATAATTAAACACTTCTGCCCTTCTTGTTCAACCATTTGTTTGGTTGCTTTAGCATCTTCATGCTCGTCTAGGTAGACAATCGCAACATCTGCACCTTCACGGGCGTAATGTACAGCAACTGAACGGCCAATACCACTGTCGCCGCCCGTAATTAGAGCAACTTTTCCTTTCAGTTTGTCGCTACCTTTATAGCTATCCGAAATGACCTCTGGTTTGGGGTTCATTTCCGATTCTAAAGCTGGTTGACGAGATTGGCTCTGGGGTGGAATTTTATTTGGAGTAATAGTCATTATGAGTTAATCTGCTGAGTTATAGTGTATGCAAACTAGATCTGAAGCTAACAATTTTTAATTTGTAATGAAATACCCCGCCGCAAGCGGACGGGGTATCAGAATCAAAAAAGAGCAAGTTGATTATCCCGATGCAATTTGAGGTAATCTTTGCCTTGGGCTTGAACATATTTGGCGATCATTCCTTCATCCCCGTGGCGGCCTACTGTACTCGCAAAATATCCATCACTCCAAAACTCGCCTCCCCAAAGTTTCTGCTTCACTTGAGGGCATCGTTTGAAGACTTCTCGTGCAGTTAAACTTTTCAGCATCGTTACCAGTTTGGTCACACTATAGGTCGGCACGGACTGCACTAGAAAATGGACATGGTCTTTGTCCACTCCAATTTCGACAAACTTCACCTCGTAGCGTTTCTCGATTTCGAGGCAGACCTCTCGCAGAACCGCATCTACTTGCTCATCAAACACAACCCGTCGATACTTTGCTGGAAACACTAAGTGGTATAGCAAAACTGTTACGTTATGACTCTTGTGGATGTACTCACTCATTCTTAGATCTTACGCCGCAGAGCGGCGGGGAATGGACCCCAAGAGATTCAAATCAATCAAAGGAGACATAAGCATTCAACAGCGCTCTATAGAAAGGAAGCATCTGTCAAATTTCAGTTTATTGACTACTGATCCGGAGTATCAAAAACGGTGACTGAAACAAGTGGAGTTACATTAAATCCTCTGGCGTTTAATTCGGTTTGAATAGTTTGGCTAAGCTGTTGGCGAATCGCTTCATCTGACAAATTCACATCAGCATGGCGCTGCACATATAAGTTACATAGCAACGAATTTTGATCGGAAATATTCGCTCGGGTAAACTCTACATCTGCTTTGACTAAGCTAACCACTGAACTTTGGTCAACAATTCGATGAATTTCAGCCGTGGCCCGTTGAGCCTTACTGGATCGCTGGAGATTGGGCGAACCGCCAAATTGCCACAGGAGCAAAACCGCGATCGCACCTATTGTCGTCACCAAACTAGCCGGAAATACCCAGCGTTTTCCCCGGTCATAGCGAGCGCCTTGGGGTGATAACCCACCATAGAAACGAAAGATCAGGGTAGCGGATAAATTAATGCCGACAAGCTGGAGTAATAGTAGAAAGAGGCCGCTTTGCACCATTGCCCAGCGACCGATGGCAGCGGACATGCCAACGAGTCCTGCCGGAGGAGCTAGAGACGCAGCTACCAAAATACCGACTGCGGCCCCTGAAACCAAACTGCTGCGCTCAGACTGCACGAGGTTCAGTGAGCCTGCGGCTCCAGCGGCAAGGGGCAGTAAAACCGATACAGTCGAAATCTGACTGCTACTGACCATCAAGGCAGTAGCAATCTCTTGCTGAAATGCAATGCTCAGCAGAAAACAGGTCACGACTGTAACTAAAATCGCGCTGAAGTAGCGCAGCAGACCATGAGTGAGTAAATCGCGGTCACCTCTAGCACTTGCGATCGCAACATTCATGGCGGGACCAGCAAACGGCGCAATCAGCATCGCCGCCACCAGCAGATAGTTGGTATTGGTGTACAATCCAATCCAGACAACGACGCCAGCCACAACGGAATAACTTAAAAAGCCTTTCCACGAGCCGACACTCTGCAAACCCGCTAGAAAAATTTCCAGCGGACTGCGGGCAGTCACATCAGTCAGCTTTTGGGGCGCTTCCGACGGTGGTGGTCGCAGCGGCATGACGCCCCGTGGATGGAGCGTAACATGCAGCTCCGGAATCGATTCGAGTTCGGAGAGAAAGTTTTCAACTCGACGATTTTCAATATAGGCTTCTACATGATCAACAGGCTGATCATCTGCGATCGCAGATGACCATGACAAGTTTACGCCACCCTGATCGTGAGCGATGTGATAAATCTTTTCGCCATATCCTTGCGGTGCGCGAATAGTCAGTTGACGCATGAACCTAAAGCACAGTGGATGATTACACTGCCCACATTAGAAGCTGCTGAAACAGCATTCGTCTGCCCTGGGTGAGAGGCCTTATCGCTCAGCAGGATTGTTTTTATGGTTGACAGGTAACAATTTGGGGTGACAATTTTACGTGTCGGCTTGTTGCTTGTGTTCCTCCGGTCACTTACGCTATGCAAATCAACCTTTCTCCACGAGCGGTTAAAGACTGGTCTAAACTCCAGCGGACGCTTGTTCCCTACGGCTTTTTGCTACCCGCTCTTTTTGTTCTGGGCATCAGCGTTTTCTGGCCCGCCCTACGAGCGTTCTACCTCAGCTTTACGACCTACGGCTATGATCTAACGGCTGCACCGACCTGGGTTGGGCTCGATAACTTTCAGCGTTTATTAACAGATGCCGTCTTTTGGCAAACGCTGAAGAATACGCTGATTTACCTGATTTGCGCCGTCCCAGTACTGGTGATTGCCCCCTTGGGCTTAGCGATTCTCGTCAACCAAAAACTGCGCGGCATTCGCTGGTTCCGGGTGGCCTACTACGTGCCCGTGGTGATTTCGATGGTAGTGGCCGGGATCGCGTGGCGCTGGCTCTATGCCGAAACGGGACTGCTGAATCAAATCTTGCGTTGGCTGGGCCTCTCAGAAGCGGGTGTCCCCTGGTTAACCAGTCCCAATCTGGCTCTATTCAGCGTCATCGCCGTCACTATCTGGAAAGGCTTGGGCTACTACATGGTGATCTATCTAGCTGGGCTACAGTCTATTCCCGATGATCTCTATGAAGCCGCATCTATCGATGGCTCCGACGGTTGGCGACGCCATTGGGATATTACACTGCCGCTGATGCGCCCCTATCTGTTTCTCGTAGCGGTCATTTCGGCCATCTCAGCTACCAAGGTCTTTGAAGAAGTCTACGTGATGACGCGGGGTGGGCCGCTAAACAGCTCAAAGACGATTGTGTATTATGTCTACGAGCAGGCATTCGATCCCCAAAATTTTGACATTAGCTACGGCTGTACGATTGGTCTGGTGCTGTTCTTGGTGATTTTGCTGCTGTCGTTTATTCGGTTAGCCGTGAGCGGCAAGCAGCCAATTGTGTAGTCTGACTGTTTATTCAAATTGCGGCCAAAGCTCGCGCTGCAAGCTTTGGCCGCAATTTATAGTGATTCCAGTTAAGAGTGAGAAAACGAGAGAGGAGAGTGCCTCATCCTGAGGCACTCTCCTCTCTCGTTCTTATCTAGAACCCCTATAGAATTGGGATTTTTACTTCGAGGCTTGTTGAACTTTGGTGGCCATTAGTGCGATCGCACGATCAGAACTAGCAGCCACATAGTCATCTCGTTTGTCGTACTGGTCAATGTGACGGCAAATCACAATCGGTGGCTTCACACGACAGGTGAAGAATTCAACCGCAACTCGACCGTCTGGAAAAACCTTGACTTTAGGCACCAAATCCTTAGGTGGATCGCCTTTCCACTGCCACTTCATCTGGTTAGGAATTGTCTCAATCGGTCGGTGGTTTTGCCATTTGCAGTCTGCACCTAGCGCACCAAACTCTTTCAGTTCCCGCCGCAGAATGGAGGCCACCACAAAAGACATCGGCGATCGATCACCTCTTAAAGCTGTCATTGGATCATCTAAACCCTGTTCCGGCTGAGGCGGATGTCCGCGATCGCTGGCATTTTCCATAGCCAATTCCAGTTGGGTCACCGTTGCCATCTCTTCGGGTACAGCCCAAACTGTATTAATGCCACCCGTTTTACGCCGATGCAAAAACGTCACCCAGCGCCACCCCTCGCGCAGTTGCAAACTCGGAATTTGTAGCAGTACTGCGGCTGGATTCACGGTGCTGATCAGCCAGCGGCCCTCTTCATCAAATCCAGCCGATTCGGTTGAGAGTGGACTACCAAATTTGAATAAATCGCCTAAATCATCCAGTGATTCAGGAATGGGCAACTCATCCATGTCGTCTGGAAAAGTCCAGGCTTCTAAACGTCGTTCTGAATCAGGCAAAGTTAGAGACTGACGAATATGCTGCTGGATTTTCTGAATAGCAGTCAGAGGAAACTTATGCAGAGACATAGGATTGGCGAACGATCCGTGATGGGTGGCATGACACTCAGAACATTGCACTGATTAGATCAAGGCAACGATGCATGCTGATGGCTATTCGATGCTTTAACTAACAGGGATTTATCCTGTTTCTAGTGTCTCTAAAAAACGCTTAGGTCGCTACCGCTCGATATAGAGCGTAATAGTAATCCTCTACCTTCTTCCGTGCGTACTTCATGATGCCTTGCTTGTCAAATCCATGCTTGATGAATTTGAGGTGAGGATCATTGAGGCCGTGTTTTTTGCTGCATCGGTAGGTTGAGATCGCAAATGTGTAGAGCGCTTCACGAGTCATTCCACTTCCACCAGCGACCCAGCCTTGAAAATCTCCAGACTGATGCCAGATGAGGCCCACACCGCAAGCGAGTTTAAAAGCTCTGAGCGATTCATTCTTGCGGACTCGCTTACCCTTTTCCTTGGTTGGATGATGGATAATGCGCTGCCGTCCGTCGTCAAGATACTGCTCCAGCGGGTAAATGCAGCTAATCAGTAGAGCTGTGAGCCTAGTACTGAATCCACACTGCTGAGCAGCTTCTACATACGATGCATACTGCGGCTTACTTAACTCCTCAAGGATGCACTGCTCGGTGAGGATTTCCTCTTGTTCAATCTGGATCAGGATGCGGGCTAAACTGCTGCTCTCAAAGCTCAGACCTAATCCAATTGATTGAGCTGCTTCTGTTTCCCACTTGGCCTTTTCGGATTCACCTGCAATGTAGCTGAGGATGCCCGGAAGCCGATCCGATCCATAGGGGCGCTGGATGGCTTTTTTGTACCATTCGGGAATTTGCCAGCTTAGCTTACTGCGGAGATTGTTGATAAATCCGTTCTTCTGACGGTTGAGATGCCAGTGATAATGCGTCAAATCTGAAAGCTGGTAGTCTTTCTCTACTAACCAGAAAGATTTGCGATCGCACCTCTCCAATCCATACATCGCCATCGCCAACCCATCGAGCTTGTCAGTTTTTTGGAGTTGCCAACTGTTTCTGTAATTGGCTAACTCCTTGTGACCCACCAGACGATAGGCCCGGCCAGCTTGTCTCAACCAGTGTCGCCATATCCGGCTATAAACTCCGGTGGGTTCGAGCACTACAAAATCGAAATCGAGCGATAAGAGTGCGTCTCTACCCTCACTCGAAACCCTCAGTGAAGTCTGCTTATGCTGCCGCGCAAATCGTTTGGGATTTTCGGGAATCTCTGAAAGCAACCATGCTGAAGCACTCAGCTTAGAAATATCTAGGCCAAGTACGGTAATATTTTGTTTCTGCATAAGAATCTTTCCTACTAGTGGTCAGTCAATAAAAGGATGACGGGTAAAAGAGTAAGATGAAGTCAGTGCAATCAAGGTGCTGACATGGTCAAAAAGTACATCGTAAGCTTAAGCGAAGCAGAACGACAAGAACTCGAACAAATGGTTAAAACGGGCAAACGAGCGGCTTATACGATCAATCATGCCCGGATTCTCCTGAAAGCAGATTGCAATCAACCAAGTGGGAGTTGGCGTGACCAGGAGATTAAAGATGCCTTTGGCATGAGTATCAGAACGATTGAGCGGGTGCGTCAGCGATTTGTCGAGGAAGGACTGGAAGCGGCGCTGAAGTGCCGTCCCGGTGGCGGTCGAAAACGGAAATTAAATGGCGAGGTTGAGGCGCATTTGATTGCATTGCGCTGTAGCGAGGTTCCGAAGGGAAAGGGGCGATGGACATTGCGGTTGCTAGCAGATCAGATGGTCGAGTTGAACTATGTTGAGCAACTGAGCCATGAGAGTGTGCGACAAGTGCTGAAAAAAACGAACTGCAACCCTGGCGACAAGAGTGCTGGGTAATTCCGCCTGAACAATCAGCCGAGTTTGTCTGGCGCATGGAATGCGTGTTGGAGGTGTATCAAACAGCTTACAATCCCAAGATTCCTGTGATTTGCATTGATGAGGCAACCAAACAATTAGTCAAAGAAACCCTGGTTCCCATTCCTGCTGAACGGGGACACCCCAAACGCTTCAATTATGAATATGAACGCAATGGTACAGCGAATCTGTTTATGATTTGTGAGCCAATGGTGGGATGGCGGCGGGTGGAAGTGACGCAGCACCGCACGGCACTCGATTATGCTCACTTGCTCAAAACGTTGGTTGATTCAGATTATGTTCAGGCAGAGAAACTGATTGTGATTCAAGATAATCTCAATACCCATTCGCCCGCATCGCTCTACAAAGCGTTTGAGCCACAAGAAGCACAGCGAATCTTGAGTCGGTTGGACTTTTGTCATACGCCCAAGCATGGAAGTTGGTTGAATATGGCAGAAATCGAATTGAGTATTCTCAGTCGTCAATGTTTAGATCGTCGTATTCCTGATTTGGAGACGCTCAAATCCGAGGTTGATGCCTGGCAGGACAATCGTAATCACGAAGAAACCTGGATTGATTGGCGGTTTACAACAGCCGATGCCAGGGTTAAATTACATAGACTTTACCCGTCAATTATTAATTGACTGAACACTAGTGTCTAAGGGCTTCCCTTTGGGTGCCCACTTGTATCTCAAGGTGTCTTATGTTGGTACTGAGAGGGAGCCCTTTAGCCGTCGAGGGTTCTCTCTATGTGGTTCCTACTAGTGTCTGAGGGGCATATTGATGTCCCCACTAGCTGAGTAAGGTTCCTCTCTCAGGTGAGAAGGTTTGGAAGCTTCCCACGACTGCCCGGAGGCAGTTTCGACTAGTCGCCAACTAGTTCTCTTCAGGTGGGAATCGATTGAGCTGAGCCTTGATGTTGAAACCTCGCTCTAGTACTTCTACTCCTTCGTCTACCATTCCTTGCAGGTGTGCAGAGGCTGTCTCTTCTGGTAACTCGCTCAGTTCATCTCGAAGCAGGATCAACACTTCAAGCACTCCGATATAGAACGATTTCTGCATCTCGTTCCACGGCTGGCTACCTATCAAAATGCCTTGCTTATTTAGGCTTGCTCCGTACCTGAGCCATAGTCTTGCGATACTGTATCGTTTTACTGCTCTCATAGCGGATCGATTCCAATCACTAACGCTTGCTCTAACCACTGACCAATCGTTTCCCGGCTGCCATCGCGCACCATCGCATCAAAGGACTGGCGCAATGTTTCTAACTGAGATCGCATTCCAGCGTGATCCTCGTCCGGTGGCGGAGTCGGCCACGGGTAATCAATCCAAATTTTCAGATAGTGAGCCAAAGCGCTGATGCTCTCAGGCCGCATTGGTTCTGTGCCTGTCAGGTAGTCCTGTACTGCTGCAGCGACTTGACCACTGGTTTCGTCCTGCCAGTAAACCAACCGGGGCGGCATGATTTGAGATAGGTACACACCGAATCGATTGAGCAGAGCGTGTACATCCTCATTACTCATCTGCTCATAGCGCTGGATACCGTGCTGGAGCAGTTGTTTTGTGAGCGTGTCCTGGTCGATGTCACTGTTACAGCGAGTCACAACCATCTCCACAGCCTTATCGAGGGCCAGGACGTGATGAGCAACAGCCATTGTGACTACTGGATCGAGTTCAAGGTTTAACATGTGGCTCCTCCGCAAAGTAAACGGTTAGGTCTTTGCCGAGCGTGTTGAGCCGATACATCACCTCATTGAGCGTTAAATGCTGGTTTGCGATCGCATGTGCCAAGTCAGTTAACTCAACTAGACAATGCCGCTCCCAGTCCTGTTGCTGTAATGCCATAGCGGGATCGATTGGCCTCCAAACGTCTGATCAATTTATGTAGACGACTCAGGATGATCGTGAATGCCCTGGGTAAGGCTTGGGAGGTTCATGCTCCAAAAAATGCGATCGCAGTGACCTGGCGAGCAGACGACAGAACTGCGATCGCGCTACCGATACTCAAATTGTATTGAAGATTTTTGAGTTTGTATAGAGGATTTCGTTAAGATCTTCTATAGTTAAAGCTTCTTTCCTAGTGAAACTTCTATACAATTTAGGTGATACACCATGAATGATGAAAAACATGACAAAAGCAAGGAAGGCACGGCACCGGGACGAACCGAAGGATCAGCCTCTGGCAGCACGATTATCCAAAACAGCGAAGGAGGGGCTAAAAAAGCAAGCCGAAAAACTGGAAATTTCACTCAACGAGTATCTGGAACAGCTGGGGCGCGGCGAGCTGAATCCACCTGCAAGTTCCTCCTTGGGGGAATTATTACCCAGTTGATCACTGATGCTGAGGATCGGCTGGGAGAAGTCGAGGAGTGCATCGAATGGTATCAACGAGAAAAAGGCAAAGTTGAGCAACGAATTACTGAACTAAAGCAACTTCAGCAGTTGGCTTTTGAAGAAGTAGATGCCGAACATGAATGATGAGCTGTGATCTCAACTCCGAGTTGCAGTCACAGTTTTGGATTGAGGTCTACGAATATCCATCAGCAGGAAAGCGATACTTCCGGCTCCAATGGGGTAACGGTCATGTGGTTGATGGATATAAGCACATCCCAGGAGGTAACTCTGACAGGCCAACGGTACAGGCTAGAGCAACTGAAGTTTGTCGCCATCTCCGACAGGGTGCTTCACTCGATCAGCTCCTAAGACTCATTGAGTCCTGGGGCAAACACAGACACTAAAAAAGTGCGATCGCACCTTCAATCTGCGATCGCACTTTTTATGTAGATGTTCAGTTAAATCACATGCAACGATGCTTAGTTAGTCCGATCAAGCTTTTTTTCTTTGATATCATGCCAGCGGATCACGAAGTCACCATCTAATGCTTCGATGATTTCAAACACATTAGAGAAGCGGCGATTCTCTGGAGTATCCAAGGTGTTAGATACCATCGAAGACACATCCGTAACTTTTTCGGCTCCTCTTCTTTCGGCAACCCGTTTACTCAGCTCATATTTGGTGATGCCCAACTCTGTCAGCCGCTCATTGAGAATTTTTTTTAAATCCATAGCCATAGGTAAAGCTCATACTTGCTATAAACTATAGCTGATTAAAACAAGCTCAGATGAAACGATCGGTGAGATCGGTTTTCTCAATTCACAGCGTATGGGCAGCCGGGGACTGCAGGAGACTCAACCGTTATCATCTCCGAGTACCACCCTGGCGGGAGATGAAAAGGCAAGCTTTTCACTCCCACCTTCCCGACTGCCGGATATTTTTGGATGGAAGTTTTCTCGTACAGATGGAGCTTTAACCCGCAACGTGGCCGCTGCGCGGCGGCTCCGGTTCCCTCTGGGGTTTAGGATGGGCAACCGCTGAGCCGAACGGTTGCCCGAATAAAGTTAGGCTACTAGAGCCAACCCATCACCACCTGCGATCGCATCGGCGATTGCTTTACGGACTTGCAGTTTTGCCACTGAAAAGGAACTACGCAACAGCTCCAGCTTGATTTCATTTTGAGTGCGGATCTGCTGCTGGTTCTGCACGAGGTCGAGCCAGCCCTGATACTCATCATCGGCGAAGGCGTACTCTTTCCACGCTGCGCGGCGTTGAGTGTCGTTTCGCAGATTGGCATCCTCGGCAACAGCCAGATCAAAGCGGGCCTTGCGCCGTTCGATGTTGGCCTCTAGCTCGGTAATCTTCTGATCGCAGCGGGCAATGGTCGCCCGAACTTTTGCGATCGCATGTGGATAGTCTTCAAGTGAAAGACTAGGCTTTTGAGGTGTATGGGGTGCTGTCATTAATCGTGTCTCCGTAGTGAATGAGTAAGGAAGGGGGCAAGGTGCCCCCAGTGAGTTAGCGGTAATTAAAAGAGTTGTTTAGTCTTAGCTGCTGCCGCTGCTGCTTCTGGATAGTGGCGTTCGTACAGCTCGGTTGTGTACTGAAACATCCCCATATCGCAGACAACAGAGGCCAAAAGCTTCTCCATCTCTAGCCGCTTCTCATCCAGCTCTGGATCATCACGATCCAAACAGCGGAGATACTGATC
Source organism: Thainema salinarum CENA647 (assembly GCF_057732415.1). Lineage (NCBI taxonomy): Bacteria > Bacillati > Cyanobacteriota > Cyanophyceae > Leptolyngbyales > Leptolyngbyaceae > Thainema > Thainema salinarum. Next base: position 1,431,446 of record NZ_JBYJZJ010000022.1, on the reverse strand, counting down.
AATCGCATCCTTGAGATCAGAGAGATCTGATTCAATATGCTCATCAGCAATGTCATCTAAGCTATCGAGCCAATCCCCAACTGAACGGGCCTCGGCTTCAATCAAGCCAGTATGCGCTACATTATCCATGTGAGTTACATCCTTTTTTGGGTGTACAAGCCCTCCCTGCACCACCAGGGGGGGCTATTTGTGTAGGTTTCACCTACTCCTTTATTGTAGCAAGTTCTTGCTATGTTTAGTTATATTTTTTGCTATAATTTATGTATCGGGGCGGGGTAAAGCCTTTGATCGCGCCGCAGGTTTTTGAACCGTTAGTCGGGTAAGTCGAGATGTTGAGCCTAGCCGCATTAACCCACCGCAACCCAAGGCCAGGGAAGCGTTTTCGGGCAGAGCAACGGAGTTTCTAAGACACTCTGCCCATCCTACTCAGATAGAACTATGAAGCAACTTAAAATCAGACCACCTGAACTCAAAGGCTGTTTTTGGGCACGCCCTGCTTATCAAAGAATAGGGGTCGTTCTTGCTATACCGGAGCCTCTACCATTTGGGCTGGCTCCTTGGCTGCTCTCTCGCGGCTGGCGTCTCGCAGGCTACGCCAAAGACCGAGGCCAAGCCGCTGTTTTACTCGTTGGCGGCAATTCGGCGGATCTGCTGGCCTGGCTTCCGCCACCTCCAAAACACGGCAGCCAAACCCCAGGCGAATTTTTGCCCTGGTAGCGGCTGAGCCGCTAGCCGCCTGCGGCGGCAGCGGCAACCTCCCGGTTCTTCTCTTCGATGGGCGGTGGGTGGGGGTGCGGGGTGGGATGGTGGAAAACTGGAATTTTAAAAACCTCGGCGGCTGGGTGGCCGGGGCGGATTTCAGCAGGAACTGGTAGCGCTTCACAAACTAGCTCAAGCCCTGGCCGGGTGTTACTGGGAGATGACAGCATTTGAGATAGCAGACTCCCAGCCGCCCATACGCTGATCGGACATCTATTTAATGTGTCGTGGCTATCTGGTATTAGACTGTTTTCGCAAGCAGCCGCTACAACCCTGCTTGCGAAATTGGCTCGGATGCGCGGTGTGGAGCGAAGCGGAGCACGGCGCTGTGTAAACATGGCTCGGCTGAAAGCGGAGCCACACAGTTTAAGTGCAAAATGTTTCGGTTTGGGAAGTTGCGATCGCAAAGTTCAAATCTGCGATCGCAGGTTTAAGATTTCCTAGCTTTGATCACCAGCTTTAGTCTCACCTTTAGACTCAGCAGATTGCTTTGGGAATGAACTCTCAACGGTGACTTTGAGGCTACATTCAGCGGTGCCTTTGGTGACGTAGGGAACGCCAGCTTCGCCGCCCATGTTGATGCCGAACTCCAGCGTCACTTTATCCACGTTGGCATCACCCAGTTCTTTGAACGCTTTCAGGGTGCGTTTGGTATAGGTCTTCAACGTATTCTCTAGCGCTAAGAATCGCTGCATTGCCTGTTGAGCCGTGACCTCTGCTATACCTTTCTCATCAAGGCCCAGACTGCCACGGGTTGCTTCTCCCGATGTTGGTGTGACTGGCGGTTGCGGAATTGCGATCGCATCTTCTGATTCCACATAGATGGTTGTGTCAGCATCGAGCTGGATCGGAATCAACTGTTTCATTGTTATTCTCTGATCATATATTTAGTTGAAATTGGCATAGATTCATTAAGTAGTCCAGTCTCAGCTCTGGTGATAGTCAGGCTTAAACCTCACCGTTTCAGGTATTAATATGAATCGAAAGGCGCTTGTCGTTGGCATCAACACTTATACTCATCTACAGCTACGGAGTTTGAATGCACCCGCAGCCGATGCAAATGCGATCGCAGATCGATTAGAGCAAGATGGCGAGTTTCGCGTGATTCGCGTACCGGAAGCAATTGTTCAGCAGGACGATCAACGGATACCGACCGTTGGCAAAACCCTGTCTGTCACTCAAGTAGATCTGGAGAAGCAACTACGGCTATTTTTTGATCCAGATAGTCCTCAATGCCCAGATACAGCATTGTTTTATTTCTCTGGACATGGTTTACGTGATCCTGACGGAGGCTATGGACTGGATAAAGGCTATCTAGCAACCAGCGATACTAATCCAAATCAGCCAAGGTCTGGAATATCTCTTGCTTGGTTACGGAATTTGGTGTCTCGAAGCCCAATCGAGAATCAAATTATTTGGCTGGACTGCTGCCATAGTGGTGGCCTCTTAATCGATATTGATGCCGCTAATCCTGGACAAAATTCTTGTAGAAACCGTTGTTTTATCGCCTCGTCTCTTGACTACGAAACATCTTGGCAGGATTTGAATAGTTCCTATAGTGTGCTGACCAAAGCTTTATTGGATGGTCTAGATCCTACGAGATCACCAGAAAGCTGGATAAATACCCAAACGTTGGTCAATCACATCAAAGAAACAATGAGGGAAAAACCGCAATCACCAGTTTGCTACTACTTTGGTAATGCTATTAATCTAACTTGCTCTGAGCAAGTCAAGCTGGCAGAGGCGAAAATAACTATTGATGCGGGGATTTGTCCTTACAAAGGTTTGGAATTTTTTGACCTAAATGCCGAAGATCCGAAATACTTTTTTGGTCGGGAAAAGTTGACGGATCAACTGCTAGATCATGTGCGGACAGAAAATTTTATGGCGCTAGTGGGAGCCTCAGGGAATGGAAAATCTTCTGTTTTGCGGGCAGGACTGTTACATCAGCTTCAAGAAGGACGACTCCCAGAGAGTGACCAGTGGCAAATTTTGATTGCGCGGCCCGATGCGCAACCTATGAAAAGTTTGGCCAATGCTTTCTTGCCCGAAGATGGCTCCCAATTAGAGCGAGCTGATGTATTGAAACATCTCAGCGATGGTGCACTAGGACTAGCCCGCTTAGTAGAAGCTGCCATGACTCCCCGTGTGGTACTAGTCATCGATCAGTTTGAGGAGGTGTTTACTCGCTGTGAAGAAATTGAGGAGAGAGAGCAGTTCTTTGCCTGCCTGATGGGAGCACTAGCAGAAACTGGAAACAAGCTCTGCCTGATTATCGCTATGCGGGCTGATTTTGTCGGCAAGTGTCTGGAACGGGACTACAGCGGACTAGCACAGCAGGTGCAGCAGCACATGATCAGCGTGTTGCCGATGAATCCAGATGAACTTAAAGCCGCTATCTGTAAACCAGCCGAACAGGTTGGCCTTCAGGTGGAAAGTGCTCTCGTGACCGAGATACTCAACGATATCAAAGGTTCTCCGGGTTATCTGCCGCTGTTGCAGTACACGCTGAAGGAACTCTGGCAGCAGCGACAAGATAATCAACTGGTGTTCTCGGCTTATCAAAAGCTGGGCGGCATTGATGGCACGTTGGATAAACGAGCAACCGATCTCTACGACGGCTTTTCTCCCTCTGAACAGCGCACAGTGCAACACATTTTTCAGCAGTTGACCCAGTTGGGCGAGGGAACAGAAGACACACGGCGACGGGTGTTTCTCAACAACCTGATTGCTGAACCTCAGCATCCAGCGGCACAGGTGAATCAGGTAATTGCCACATTGGCAGCGCCAGAGAATCGGCTATTGGTGACGAGTGAGGTAGTCAGTAAAGGCAACGATGCCGAACGATTGGCAATTGTAGATGTAGCCCATGAAGCATTGATTCGCCATTGGCAGCTATTGCGGCAGTGGATTGAACAAAACCGAGATTTACTGCGGCAACAGCGACGGATTGAAGCGAGTGCAGTCATGTGGCAGGAAAACGGAAGGTCGAAGGGCTATTTGCTACAGGGATTGCCGCTGATTGAAGCGAAGCAGTTTCAGGAGAAGCAAGCAGAGCAGTTTTCGCTGTCTGAGCCGGCGAAGTTTTTTATTCAAAAGAGTGTGTGGCAACGGCGGTGGAATCGAGCGAAGATCGCCAGTGGATTGATTTTGCTGCTGCCAGTTGTGGACTACTCGTTACACATTCAAAAGATTGAGCAATACTACAACAAGTTCAATGGAGGAGGTCAGATCGCCGAGCGGGAAAGCGCGCTGTTTCTAACTCGGCATTGTGGACAGCGATTTGGTCGTAAAACTGGATATCTCAGTGAACGGTTGCTTCGACAGTATTGTCGTTCCTTGGGGATTGTAAATTAGATTGTGTCAAAGGTCAGAGATGAGATCTAATGAACTATTGAACCTAAGAGACTCGTACTATGACTTTTCGACCTGAACTCCTGGATGAATTGCTTAAAGGCTATCAGAATCCCGAAGACCTGCTGGGGGATGGAGGGATTCTTAAGCAGCTCACGGCGGCTTTGGTGGAACGCTGCTTGAATGCGGAAATGAAAACCCATCTGGACGAGCAACAGGCGGAGCCTGAAAGCGACGTCAAGCCAACTCGTAACCGCCGCAACGGCCACAGCAAGAAGACCATCAAAGGGGAGTTTGGAGAAGCTCAAATCAATGTTCCCCGTGACCGCAACAGTGAGTTTGAACCCATCATCGTCAAGAAGGGGCAGACCCGCTTCGAGGGCTTTGATGACAAGATCTTGTCCCTCTATGCCAGGGGCATGAGTACCCGTGACATTCAGGCTCAACTGCAAGACCTGTATGGCGTTGAGGTCTCAGCCGGGCTGATCTCGAACGTCACGGATGCGGTTGAAACGGAGCGTAAAATTTGGCAAAATCGCGCGCTCGACCCGGTTTATCCCATCGTCTATTTTGATGCCATCGTGGTCAAAGTCAGACAAGACGGGCGGGTGATCAACAAAGCGATTCACTTGGCGCTTGGGGTTAACTTGTCTGGCACCAAAGAACTCTTGGGGATGTGGATGACCCAGAACGAGTCTGCCAAATTTTGGCTTCAAGTGCTCACAGAGCTGCAAAATAGGGGTCTCAAAGACATCTTCATCGCTTGCTGTGATGGCCTCACTGGCTTTCCCGATGCCATTGAAGCGGTCTTTGCTCAAACCCAGGTGCAGTTGTGCATTGTTCACATGGTACGAAATTCACTCCGCTATGTGTCCTACAAAGACCGTAAGGCGGTTGCAGCAGACCTCAAGCTGATTTACACGGCCAGCACTGAGACTGAAGCAGAGCAGCGCTTAGTTGAGTTTGCCGAGCAGTGGGACCAGCAATATCCAACCATTAGCAGGTCTTGGCTTCATCATTGGCAGCGGATTATTCCCTTCTTTGCTTTTTCACCGGAGATTCGTAAAGCAATCTATACGACCAATGCGATTGAATCGATGAATATGACTCTTAGAAAGGTGATTAAAAACCACCGAGCTTTTCCAACCGATGAATCTGCCCTAAAAGTTATCTACTTGGCAATTCAAAATATTGCCAAAAAGTGGACCATGCCCATTCGCGACTGGAAACCCGCTCTCAACCGCTTCGCGATTGAATTCAGCGATCGCTTTCCAACTTGAGTTTTTACCTTTGACACAATCTATTTGACATACCCGTTCCTTGGAGAAGGTTGAATTTTCTCTGGGAGTCAACCTCAGCGAAGCCAATCTTCGCTATGCTAACCTCCGCTCTGCCAACCTCCGCTCTGCCAACCTCCCCGATGCTGATCTCTCCCATGCTGACCTCCGCTCTGCCGTTCTCTCCGGTGCTGATCTTTATCATGCCGACCTCCGCTCTACCGTCCTCGATAACGCTGTTCTCTCCGGTGCTGATCTTTACCATGCCAACCTCCGCTCTGCCTTCCTCGACAGTACCGATCTCAGCGAAGCTTTCCTCCTCTCTGCCAACCTTCGCTTTGCAGATCTCAGCTCTGCCAACTTCAGCGAAGCATTGCTAATCGCGACTAATTTGCATAATGTGCAAGATCTAAATGAGCAATTAGTTGGAGAGGAGCAGCCTTATCTTTGCGGCATAGCCTTACCAGCTCAGATGACAGGCATTGATCCATATCGTGACTGCGACAACCCTAAATTGCTTCAAATCCTTACCGATAGATACGGCTATCTTGTTGAAGAAGCCCAACACATCATCGAAGAAGGCAGCAACAAGCAATGGGACTGATGGTGATTTTGGATTTGGTTGCACGTTTAGAACATCGAATAAGCAGGTTTGTGAGTACTTAACGTGAGAAGTGCGATCGCGATACATAGGAGAGATTGGTGAAAGGTGCGATCGCAGATGTTTAGGTGCTTGGAAGTGCGATCGCACTTAGTACACCCACTGGCCTAACTCTGGACTAGATCGATCACAAATCCAGTAGTACAGAGCCGATCTGAAGCGTTTTTATCGGCTGTAACTCCTACTCTCGCGTTGACTAATTGCGGGAGTCCGCAGCTAGTCACCTGGCCTATCTATCTGAGATCGCACTTCCTAACCCACAAATCAAAACTGCGATCGCACTCTTAAGCTAGTGAGGACATACGGATGTTAACGTGCGATCGCGGATTGGAAGTGCGATCGCAGATGTTTAAGTGGTGGGTGAAACTGCGTTCGGCTCCGCCGTCTCGAAGAGAATCGCAGTGTGTACTTCAGGAACTGACGTGCATTTGTTGAAGCAATTGGGGCAACATGAAACAACATAGCTTCATTGATGAGCACAAAAGTTTGAATCGCGTTAACCAAATTTGAAGGTCATTGCGCGGACATCTCCCTATGAGTTAAGACGATAGAACGCGAGCAGTTGAGCAGGTACGACCATGACGGGTAAGTTTCAGGCGGTGATGACGGGTGCTCCTGAGCAGCGAGTGGAGGCACTGAAGTCATATTTGGGCTATCCCGTTCAGCAGCGTGACCCAAGTGGCTCTCGGTTTTGGTATTTGCGGCCTGGGGATGATGATGAGGAAGCGGAGTTTACTTGCCCAATCGCGGTGGGCTTTTATGCTGAGCTGGATGATATGGAGCGGCGGGAGGTGCCTCGCTTCTTAACAGATACTGAGCAACAGCAGCAGATCTATGGTCACTACACCAACCGAACGATTCCGGATCAGCCAGTGATGTATTTGCTGTTGCCGGAGGGGGAACGCTGCGGCACGGTGGCGATGATTTTGCCGACGGAGACAAAGCTGCGGCAGCGTCAGATTCAGACGTTTGCTTGGGACTCGGAAAAGCTTGAGAACCCGTTGAACAAGCTGAAACAGGGAACTCTGCGGCGCACTAACCGAATTAAGGAAACGGCTTTATCGGTTGTGCCTTTAGTTGAGTGGGCGTTCTACAAGCCGATTGAAACGGCCAAGGAGTTGGCGACGAAGCTAGCAGAGGTGTCGCGGAAGATTGAGGCGGCGATTCCGACGGTCTATGATGCGGAGGGGACTGACGGCTATCTCCATAATCTGCTGCGGAGTTTTCAGCGGGAGTTGCTGCCAACGCTGAAGCTCCAGGCGGAAACATCGAAGGATTACAGCTTTGCGGATATTTATGCCCAGACGATTGCCTATGGGCTGTTTACGGCGCGGGTGTTTAGCTACACGGTAGATGAGCGGGAGGCCCTCACCCCCGGCCCCTCTCCCACAGGAGAGGGGAGAAGAAGAAGAGAACGCGACTTTAATCGGCAGAATGCGTGGGAGCTGCTGCCGGAGACGAACCCGTTTTTGCGACGGCTGTTTCGGGATGTGTCGCAGCAGCCGATTGAGGTGCTGGGGGATGAGCTGGGGGATGCCATCTCGGAGGTGTTCAGCATTTTGCGGGCGGCAAAGATGGAGGCCATCTTAGAGGACTTCCGCTCGAAGATGAACCGGGAGGACATTGTGATCCGGTTCTATGAGGACTTTTTGGCGGCATATAGGCCAGAGATGCGGGAGCGGCGGGGGGTCTACTACACGCCGGAGCCGGTGGTGTCGTACATGGTGCGATCGGTGGACATTTTGCTGAAGGAGAAGTTTGACAAGCCGTTGGGGTTGGCTGATCCGGAGGTGATGATTTTGGACCCGGCCTGCGGGACGGGGACGTTTTTGCTGTGGATTTTTCAACTGATTCATCAGCGGTTTGAGGAGAACCCGGAGGCGTTGACGGCGGAGTTGGCGGATAAGTCGTGGTCGGGCTATGTGAAGGAGCGGTTGTTGCCGCGTATTTTTGGGTTTGAGTTGTTGATGGCTCCTTATGCCATTGCTCACTTGAAGTTAGGGCTGTTTTTGGAAGAGACAGGATATCGCTTTGATGGTGGCAAACGCTTAGGTATATATCTGACAAACACCTTAGAAGATGTCGCCAAAAAGTCAGAAACCTTGCTTGAAGAATTTATCGCTTTAGAGGCTGATCAAGCAGCTTCTATCAAGAGAGAAAAGCCCATCATGATTGTAGTGGGTAATCCTCCATACTCTATTAGTTCGTCCAACAAAAGCAAATATATTGAAGATTTAATGGAGCGATACAAGGCAAGCGTTAGGAGTGAGAGAAACATTCAGCCATTAAGCGATGACTATCTCAAATTTATTTGCTTTGCACATCATCAAATTGAGAAGACCGGATATGGAATTTTAGCATTCATAACTAATAGCTCTTATTTTCAGGGTCTCATTCATCGAGGAGTAAGGTCTAGCTTAGCTGAAACCTTTGACGAAATCAGAATTTTAGATCTTCATGGAAATTCACTTCTTGCAGAAAGCCGCCCGAAAGAAGTAAGTGTGGATCAAAATGTCTTCGACATTAGGCAGGGAGTTGGGATATCTATAAATATTAAGAGAGGGCAATGTTCTAATACAAGAGAGCATAAGGTTTTTAGATCAGATTTATGGGGAGATAGAGAATCAAAGTATGAGTTTTTAAGAATTCAAAACCTAAAAAATACAGATTGGACCAAAATAGATGTCTCTAGCCCAAATTATTTTTTCACACTTCAAAATCTGAAACGTCAATCCGAATATGAAGAGTATATTTCCGTTTCAGATATATTCCTTGTGTCAAAGAATGGTATTCAGTCAGGTCATGATGATTTCGCAGTTGCTGAGTCTGATAAAGAATTAAAAGCTAGGATGCGAGTTTTCTTTTCAAACGAGCTGAGCGACTCAGAAGTACAACAGCGGTTTAGTCTAAAGGATAAAGCAGGATGGAGATTTGAAGCTGAGCGAAAGCTAGCCATTCAGGAAAAACTGGACAACTCTCTCTTAAAACCTTACTTTTATCGTCCTTTCGATGTTCGCAATATTTACTTTAGCAAACGAGTTTTGAAACGACCAGTCGTAGAAGTCATGCATCACATGACCAAAGAGAATTTAGCTCTGATTTTATGTCGTCAACAAGCAGAGGTAGGCTTCAGTCATGCTTTTATCACAGATTCTCTGGGAGATTGCAATGCTATTTCCATAAAGTCTAGAGAATTTAACTATTATTTTCCACTTTATCAGTACCCTAATGAGTCCTCAGAACAAAAATCACTTTTAGTTGATAGAATCACCAACTTTGATCAAGCATTCATTTTAGATTTCTCCAAATTGTTAGGCCATAAAATTTCTGACGAGAGTATCTTGTTTTACATATACGCACTGTTACACTCTCCAACTTATCGGGAGCGCTATGCCGAATTCCTAAAAATTGACTATCCTCGAATACCTATTACGAGTAATAAAAGGCTTTTTCAAAGTCTAGTTAATTTTGGGCAAGAACTTGTTCAGCTGCATCTCATGCGATCAGAAGCTCTTGGCAATTTAATAACTCAATTCCAAGAAGAAAATAGCCGCACCGTTGCCCCTGGTCACCCCAAATACAAAAACGGCAAGGTCATCATTAACAAACAAGGCGACGGCTTTACTGGAGTTCCTGAAGAAGTCTGGAACTTCTACGTTGGTGGCTATCAGGTCTGTCACAAGTGGCTCAAAGACCGCAAAGGTCGCACCCTCAGCGATGACGACATCCTGCACTACCAACGCATCGTCGTGGCACTCAAAGAAACCATCACCCTGATGCAAAAGATTGACGAAGCCATTCCCTCCTGGCCGATTGAGTGAGGCATGGCACCATGACTCAGCCCTACAGGATTTACCTTGATGTCTGTTGCCTCAACCGTCCCTTCGACGATTGGGCACAGCCACGCATTCGCTTAGAAGCCGAAGCGGTCTTATTGCTATTGAATAAATGCCAAACTGGAGACTGGAAACTGGTGACCAGCAATGCGCTTGAGGCGGAAATTGGGCTAACCCCAAACCCAACTCGCTTGATACAAGTGCAAGACCTGCTGGCGATCGCCACCATTAAGGTTCAAACCAGTGATGCCTTAGAGCAACGAATCACAGACCTCACTCAATTCGGCTTTACCTTCTATGATGCTGCTCACCTTGCCAGTGCTGAACGCAGCCAAGCTGATGCCTTCCTAACCACAGACGATCGCTTACTGCGCCGAGCAAAACGATTTCAAGATCAAATTAAGGTCAAAATTGATAACCCAGCACAATGGCTTTCCCAGATCATGCAACAAGAGGAAACAACCGATGAAAACCCAAAATGAATTAATCGATCAAGGATATAAAGCCCTAGTTGATGCGCTAGGAGTTGTCGATGCAATTCGGTTTATTCGGCATTTCAGCCCCGGTTTTGGTGACTACACAAAAGAACGCCATGAATGGTTAGATCAACTATCCAGTGATGACTTTCTCGCTGAGATGCGAAAACATAAACAAGCGGATAATGGCAACAAGTTTGAAGAAATCATTGAATAGCCAACAGCAATATCCACCTCCTCTCCCATGCCACTATGCTAGAAGCCGTCATCCAAGACCTACAGCGTCAACAGCGTCCCTACTATCTGCCCCAAGGAAAGCTAATCAAAGGGATCGATCGACAATACTGGTTGATCTTCCAGCATCGGGACTACAAAAAATCAGGCAACCTCCTCACCGGCATTGCCTCCCTACTCGGCTTCAAAGATAAACATAAACCACCCAGCCATCGGATCATCCGCATCGATCTCGATACTGCCAAGGTTTACATCTACAGCCCCCGGCAGGATGGCGATATCCCCAGCACCACCCTCCTGCGGACAGCTACTCCAAAAGTTGTTGAACGTTTCCTCTTCCTTGAAAACAGCCGCAAAGAATCAGCCCTCCTAGAAGGTAGCCTGCGGGAAGTTCGGGGTATCAAACGCCGCTATAACCTGCCGGATCAGCTGGCTCCCTACGATAAGGTGATCAGCCAACTGCTGGAGCGCAGCAGCATCTATCGTCGTTCCACCGCTTATTTTAATAGCGGAGTGCTCAAGTTCTACGAAGAACCTCTCCAGCAGATTATTCAGACTGATGGCAAAATCCGCCTGCTCATGGACTGGCAGGGGTTCACCAAACGAGCCGATATTGCCGAACTGGAACGGCTGCATGATCCAGACTATCGGGCTGAATATGCCAAACGTACCCTGGCTGAATTCCTCAAAGGACTAGATGATGGTGCTTTTAACAGTACTGAAATCCTGGCTGAGCTAGTACGGCTTGATTTTCTCCAGATTCGTCTGGTCAAAATGCGACAAAATCGCGCCATCTACCACAAAAAAACCGGCATCTTCAGCGATGCAATGGATAACCATGTGCAGCACGAAGGATCGGATAACTTTACCCGTGCAGCCCACTCGCGCAATGCCGAAAGCGTCACCTTCCTTTTCTCCTGGCAACAGCTCGATAACGAAGCCGTGATGCAGAGCATCCAAGAGTTTGATCAGGAATGGCAGCGAGATGACTTGACGTTTGATCTGAGTCAAGAATTCCTGCACCAGGTACTCGAAGAACGCGATCGCCGCGCCAAACTCAACCAGCCCCAGATTGAAACGATCACACCAGATGAGCTACCCCCCGGTGAAACAACCGAAGTCACCGTTACTGGTGAACACCTGGATCAGGTTGATCAAATTGCGATCGCAGATAACGAACTCATCGATGTCAACATCACCGACAAACAGCCCAATCAACTCACAGCCGATGTAACCGTCTCGCCCTACCATCCACCGCAACCGATTGGCGATTTCAGTTTGAAAGATCCCAAAGGGACTCCCTACATCGTGTCACCCAACACGGCGCTCCGCGTCGCACCTACTCAAGTCATTCCAGACTATGCCGAGATTGAGGGCTTCCGAGAGGCGATTGAACTCATCCAAGCCGGTGGATATGGTACACCCGATGATTTTCTCTACTGGTGTGCCCAGCAGCGACCGCGTCAGTTTCGGATTGAGCAAAGCGATCTGCTGGATGAACTCGTGGATGCGGACATCCTGTTTGAGCATCAAAAGTCCGGTGCACAACACTGTCTGCGCGTCATGCAGGATTTCGGCGTTGCCGTCTGTGCCGATGCCGTTGGTCTCGGTAAAACGCGATTGGCAGCCGCCGTTGCACGGCTCTATCGCCAAGACGAAGGCCAAGCCAAAATTGCCATCATTGCCGCTCGAAAGCTCCACACCAACTGGGAGCGAGAAATGGCTGAAGTTGGCTTTAGAGGGAATGAATACGAACTGTACAACAAAAACTTAATGAGTCGCAAAGGCAGCGGTTTCCTAGACGACTTCAACCGTTACGGCGGCCCCGATTTAGTGATCATTGATGAGGCCCACGAAGGCATCCGCAACTACAAAAACCGCATCCATAAGCTGTGTTTACAAATCCGCACCCAGGATCAACACAACAATCGACAGCGCCATTTCCTCTTGCTCACCGCTACCCCCTGGAACAACCGACGCGAAGACATCTATAATCTGCTTTCTCCGTTTATCACTCGTCCTGACGGTTTTACAGAGCTCAAGTTTCCACCTCAAGTTGCTCGCTGGTTTGAGACTCGCGAAGGCGGAGTTGAGAGCTTCACCGATGATGACAAATGGTTCCGTCGCACCTATCGTGAGCTGTTCTTGCAACGTACTCGTCAGATGTTACGCGAGGCAATGCCCGATCTGACCGTCTATGCCAAACGAAAAGCGGAGTGGTTGCCGGTTGAATTTGAAGATAGGACTGAGCGAGCGCTAGAGCAGATCTTCACGCAGTTTGAAACGGAACTCTATATTCCCTTCGCTGATCCAGTCCGCTATCTCAGCGGAGACGCAGAACAGCGATCGCTGCTCAAAAACCAGCGCCGGTTCTTCCTCCAGCGGGCTGAATCCAGCATGTATGCCCTGAAGCGCACCATCGAAAACTTCCGAGGCCGGATTCTGCTCATGCAAGAACGACTGAAGAACGTTGAACCAACGGCAAACGGTCTATATGAGTTCCTCCTGATTCACTATGACTTTGAAACAGAAGGAGACGAGCAGGGCTCTCTGTTTGACCCAAACGACCGGGAAGCGTGGGATGACGATTGGTTGGAAAGCGAAGAGGAAGAAGACGAAGAACCAGATACCGATCAAGCCGAAAAGCGGCAGCAGCTCCGTCGCACGATTGAGCTATCTATTGAACGCTTACAGGCTGATCCAGTTGAGGCGCGGCGGGTGTATGACCACATGTGGTTAGCCTGTGAAGGCGATCTTATGCAACTAGACGAAATTCAAGAGCTATTAGCGGAAGAATTTGTCAAAGACCATAAGCGCGAAAAAGTCACCAGCCAAGTGAGATCGCTGGTTAGCCAGGGGCACAAGGTACTGTTAATCTCTACATTCTCGGATACCGTCATCGACTACTACCGTTATATGGGGCAAGATGATGCGATTCGTCAGCAGGGAATTGGTATCGCCATTGGCTCCACCAAAACCTACTACCCAGCAAATAGCGATCGCACGATTCGCGTTTCACCCCATAACCGGCTGAAAGGGCAACAGGAACAAACGGGGCTAAAACGGCAAGAATTGTTTCGTCTTTTTGCGCCCAATGCCACCTGTCGTAAACCGGAGGATCGTCCTCAACCGGATGAAGAAATCAATGTCCTGATTGGGTCAGAAACGCTATCGGTCGGTCAAAATCTGCAAGATGCCGATTATCTAATCAATATTGATCTGCCTTGGAATCCTATGACGCTAGAGCAGCGGATCGGTCGGATTGACCGACCCAAACAGCGTCCAGTGGAATATATCCACATCTACTATGCTAATAGCGAAAGTCAACTGCTCCGTCAAGCCAGTCGCCTCTCTAATCTGAACAAGAAGCTGGTGGGCAGTGACCTGGTAAAGGACGATCAGGGCATTGGTGAACTCAGCAGCTTGGATAGCCTGGGTGCTTCGATCTATGGTGATACGCTGTTTGATGACACAATCCTGCCCGGATATGTTGAGTTTCTCGAAAAACTGACCAAAGCCCGACAGATGGAACAGGAGAGCTTCCAGGAGCGGGTCTATCAGCAGCAAGAAGCGCGTCAAGATCTCTACTCACAGCAAGAACTGTTGTTTACAGAAGAGATTAGTCAACGCCTTAAAGAATTAGGTGATGACTATCTACCGAATCCCATTGCCTTGGGACTCCGTGCAGAAGCAGATCAAGATCCGAGCAGTCTGGTCGCTCTCACAATTCAATATTTTGGACCTAATGGAGAATTCATTCCCGATAAACAGGAACAGGTCTTTTGGAATGATCAAACTGAAGAACGGGATGGTTACGGAACTGCGATCGCAACTGCGGTCAAAACGCCTCAGTTTTCATCCGTTTTATCAACTCAGCAGCTACTCACTCAGGCCGATATCCTATATCAGCAGCTTGTTGAGCTGAAACAACAGCGCTCCCAGCAGTTGACTAGTGAGGAAACCATTGAAAACATCAGCATCACATCAGCTCGCCTCAATCGTATTCAGCAACGTATCAAAGGTTTAAGCGCTCTTCCCGACGGGATTGAGCGCAAGCAAGTGCTGAGTATATTGAAAAAACTCAATGCCGGAAAGGGAATGAAAGTCGTAACTAAGCTTTTGAGAGAGTACACCGACGGCAAAAAAGCTGAACTAGGAGATAGTGATTTTGTAACACAGTTGGTCACAGATACAGACGATCTCAACTTGCTCGATTCAGACGAAATCAAAGCAGTGAGTCTTCGCGTTCACCTATCTTCCCTGTTACTCCGAGCACAATAAGCTTTTGCGGTGTAAAAGTGCGATCGCACTTTTCGCAAGCACCCATAACACCCCTGCTTGCGAATTTTTTAGGATGCGCGGTGCGTAACGAAGTGGAGCAGGGCGCTGTGTAAACGTGGCTCGGCTGAATAGCGGAGCCACACAGTATTTCTGTGCAAACTTAGAAAAAGGGACTGCGTGCATGTCCCTGAAACTTAGCTTTAGCCGTTAGTCTCTAATAACGTATTGGTCATAATGGAACACTGATATTTGAGTTGGCGATCGCACTTGGCGAGGATGTCCATGATGCTAGCTTCGCTTAAAGTTGCTAGCTGTGCTGACAAGCCAGCGTACCGTTGCAGGTACTCCCGATAGTAGGCTTGATGTTCTTCATGGGATAGATCTGGCGTAACCTTTACGACGAAATCATAGTCTTCAATCGTTTTGTTCTTGCCATTGCAGTTACCTTCCGTCAGATCGACTCGGCAGTTTTCATAGACTAAGAAGCAGTGAATCTGAGGAATGAAATCTAGACCGTAGGGTTCTAGCAACGCATTGACTCCGGTGACAATTTCATCATTCAATCGATAAAATCCCAGATGTTTGTGGATTAGACCTCTTGCACGAATCTAAGCGGTGGTTTGAGCAAGCTGGCAGTTGTAAATCGAAGCAATCAGATTGAACCTCAACCCAAAGCGTCTCCTACGATTGCGATAGCGTTCTGCCAAGATGCGAAATATTTTCAACCGACGGATAACATGCTCGACCTTGATACGCAGTTTGGCCAGCTCCCGATTGTAAGCCCGCTGCGTCGGAGTCAGCTTCCCACCGGGTGGCTTTTTGCAGGGGATGAAACTCTTGCTATGAAGCTTTGCAATTCCCTGGTATCCCTTATCAGCCAGCAACTCCAACTTCTCATTGAGTTGTAATTTCGAGCGTTTGTACAGACCAAAGTCGTTTTCATGCCCCTTGCCATAGACCGTGTGCAGCACCTGCAATGTGGCCAAGTCGATGACTAACTGCACCATTAAGGTATGCTTGCGTTTCTTGCCACTGAAGTAGTGCTTCTGTTTTTTTTCGGACGTTCAATCGGTGACTCGCTCACATCCACGACAATCACCTCTGAGGTGGCGTCTGTCTCCTCTGTGAGACTCTTATGCCCCGGCAACTTGCTGTAACCGCAGGCAGCCAGCTCATTTTCCACTCGAGTGATGGTGCGGCAGACCGTTGCTTCAGAGGTCTGCCAACTCACGGCCAGATGAAAGAAGGTGCGATATTCTCGCCAGTATTCCAGGGTCATCAGCAGTTGGTCTTCCACGCTGAAACCGGGCTGTCCTCCACGCTGACCGGCTTGAGGAAGTCCAGGGGCAATGGTTTTGGCCATTGTGGCAAAGGACTCGGGGCTGACCCCGCAGTAGCGGCGAAAGTCATTCGGCTTGAGTTGGCTGATCCGTTCGTACGTCATTGCGGTTGGAACTAAGGGCTTTTATGAGTCTCTGTCAGGTGCTCTCAACCAGTCAAGTTATTCGTGCAAGAGGTCTATTGGTAGATGATGTTCTTGGGCAAGGCGTGCGATCGCACCATGCTTAGTGGTACAGGTACCGTGGCCTTCCTCAAATAGGATTAAAGAATCGTTGGTGTTGGAGTTAGGCCCATAGGACAAATCCTTTGTCCACTGACAGGCTTCATGGAACGTTTGCAGTCCCCGCTGAAGAAACTGTTTGGATATGATGCCAAGGGGTTGAAGTGCGACGTTGGGTAGAGATGCGATGGGATGCATGGTTAACCTCACAACCAGATCGTGTAGAGCAATCCAGCCATCACGGAGCCAAGAAAGGCAAAACCGAGGTAGGCCAGAAACACGGGACGGCGGGCTAAAGCAAAGACTGCAATCATGGCGGGAATGCTGGTCGCTCCACCAGCTAGGAGAAACGCCATACCTGCACCCGGTGACATGCCTTGCTGAATGAGCCCGTTCACCAGAGGTAAGGCAGCGTAGCCATTGAGATAAGCAGGAATGCCAACCAGTGCCGCACCAAAAACCGAGACTAGACCGCCATCACCTGCGATCGCTTGAATCCATCCGTCCGGCACGTAGACTAACATCAGGCTTTCCAGCACGAACGCCAGCGCTAACCATTTACCAAGAAACCAAGCATTTTTACCCGCTCCTGCCCAAAACTTTTGTCGTCGCTCCGGCTGTGTCCAAAATTGCCACACAACAGGTTTCGGATTACGCACTCGGCTACCGCCGCAACCGCCGTTGCCAACACCTTCACGTAACGGATCGGTAAATGCGGTGGATGACCAACCTGATGTCATCAAGGCCAATGTGCCAAAGCCACCGAGTAAACCAATGCCAACAGTCGCGATCGTTTTTGCGATCGCAAATTGAAGCCCTAATGTCCCAACCGTCAATACAAACATAGACGGATCCATCAATGGCGATGAGAGCCAAAAGGCCATCACGGCGGCCACGGGTACTCCCATCGAGAGCAGCGCTGCGATTAAGGGAATCACACCACAGGAGCAGAAGGGGGAGAACGCACCAAATATCGCTGCCACAGGAATCATGACGGCGACGCGCCCTTGGAATGCTTTAGAAATTAGGTTGTCGGCACCACTGGCTGAAGCATAGGCCGCAATCCCAATCGACAGCAGCAGAAATGGAGCAACTTTCCATAAACTTTTGAGCGTAAACGTAAGCGTGGCAGACACTTGAGACGGTACAAGGATCGCCAAGGCTAAGAGAATGAGGGCGATCGCAAGCGCCACTTTATCGAAGTGCCGTACGCTGCGGTGGAAGCGTGTCAGTACATTAGTAGTCATGGATGAATTCCTGAATAAGCTGAATCGTCAAGTGGAAGACATCTAACTGAGCCAGAGTTTGGCTCAGAGATTTACAATCCATTCAGTGGTAATCGACTAAAAACTCAAACCGAAGCTAAGGATGGCTGAGTAACCTGCTTTGACCAAGCCTGAGCGGCCATTTGAACTGGATCCCAGGGACTACTCAGCGGCGGGGTATAGCTCAGGTCTAAGTCACTGATCTGGTCAACCGTCATTCGATGAAAGAGGGCTGTGGCAAAAACATCAATTCGCTTAGCCACTTCTCCCTGATAGTGACCAATGATTTGTGCCCCCAAGAGTTGTCGAGTTTTGGTATCTCCCGTCACACGAATACGGATGGGATGAGCATCGGGATAGTAGATTTTGTGATCCCAAGTTTCAAACTCAACGGTAACTGGCTCGAAGCCAGCTTCTATTGCCTCAGCTTCTCGTAAACCCGTACGGGCGATCGCCAGATCAAATACTTTCACGACCTGAGTGCCCAACGTCCCTTGAAATTCTCGATTGCCGCCAATGGCATTCTCCCCAGCGACTCGCCCCTGCTTGTGAGCAGTTGTCCCCAATGGAATATAGACATCCTTTTGCAGTAGACGGTGCCACGTTTCAACACAGTCTCCAGCGGCGTAAATATTCGAGACATTGGTTTCCATGTGCTGGTTGACCTGAATTGCATTGTGTGACCCCAGGGCAACTCCTGCTGTTTGCGCTAACTCCGTCGAGGGTACGGCACCAACAGCCACCAAGACCAAGTCTCCTGTCGCTGAGAAACTTGGAGTCCCAGTGACTTGGAGCTGGTCTCCTACGGATTTGATGCGCTCAACTGCAACTCCGGTTACAACGGTTACGCCATGCCGCTGTAACTCGTCCGCGACCCGTTCACCAAAGTTGGCATGAACTGTTTTAAGAACGGTTGGAGAATGCTCCACCAGCGTTACCTGAAGCCCACGCAGAGTGAGAGCATCGGCCATTTCTAACCCAATATAGCCACCACCGACAATAATGGCTGATTTCGGACTATGCTCTGTCAGGTGTTGATGAACATGGAAACTGTCACCCATCCAACGGAGAAAATACACGCCGGGTAATTCCAGCCCATCGATTTGGGGATACCGAGAGAGCGCTCCAGTTCCTAAAATTAACTTGTCGTAGGAGACTCTGACTTCAGAGCCACTGGATTTAATTGCGGTCACAACTTGCTCTATTGGGTCAATGTGGGTTGCCCGATGATTCACCAATAGATGAATACCTTCTCGCTGAAGATCGTCTTGGGTACGGTGGGCCAGGTTGCGCCAGTTAGGTACTTCGCCACTAAGGTAGAAAGGCAACCCACAAATACTGAAGTTAGGATAGTTGTCAGCCAGCATGACTGTGACATTGGTGGTTGGGGAAAGTTCCCGGATCCGCAGGCCAGCACTAATACCCGCATCACTACCACCGATTATTAAAATATGGGACATAGTAACCTCGCGATTCCATCACTAACGAACTTATTCCTGAAATAGCGGGTAAATCTATCTGCATCTGCGAGCAGCGAAGGTTGCGATCTCAGATAAACATAATGTGTTTCATGGCAATAACTTGTTACGAGTCGATAGGTAGACGAGTGCCCAACACCCAAAACCTAAAACCCCGCTTCCCCAAACCGCTTAATACATCGAGGATCAGGCAACGTAGCTTTTTCTGGTTCACGGGGAAACCAGAAGGCGGTTCGTTTGCAAACTTCGACCAGCATCAGCATGACGGGGACTTCGATCAGCACACCAACTACGGTTGCGAGTGCTGCACCGGAGTTGAGGCCAAAGAGCGTCACTGCCGTTGCGATCGCAACTTCAAAGTGGTTACTGGCTCCGATCAGCGCAGCGGGGGCAGCATCTTCGTAGACCAGCTTCAGCTTCTGGGCGGCGACATAGGTGATCAGGAAAATAAAGTTGGTCTGGATAAACAGGGGAACGGCAATCAGCAGAATGTGCAGCGGATTGTTGACGATCAGTTCGCCTTTAAAGGCAAAGAGCAAGATGAGGGTGATCAGGAGAGCTGCGATCGCAACTGGACTCAGGTACTTGAGAAAGACCTGATCGAACCAGGCTTTCCCCTTATGGCGCAGAATCCAGGTGCGCGAGATCGCTCCTGCGAGTAGCGGTAGCCCCACATAAACCAGCACCGACAGCACAATCGTTTCCCACGGCACCGTTAGATCGTTAGCCGAGAGCAACCAGCCGCCCAGCGGCGCATAGAGAAACAGCATCGCCAGCGAGTTAATCGCCACCATCACCAGCGTGTGCCCCTGGTTGCTGTAGGACAGATAGCCCCACATCAGCACCATTGCCGTACAGGGGGCGATGCCGAGCAGAATCGCGCCAGCAATGTAGGAATTGGCTAACGAGACTTCAACGCCGCGAATGATTTCGGTACTCTCCAAGAGTGGACGAAACAGCCAACCCAGAAAGAACTGGGCAAAGGCCACCATCGTAAACGGCTTGATCAGCCAATTCACCACCAGCGTCAACATCACGGGTCTGGGCGTTTGGGCCGCTTGCTTGGCCTGAGAAAAATCAATCTTGACCATGATGGGATACATCATGAAAAAGAGGCAGACGGCAATCGGCACAGACACCTGATAGATGCTCATGGAATCCAGAGCCTCGGCGAGATTAGGAAACGCGCGCCCCAGCGCAATCCCAATCAGAATGCACAGGATGACCCAAACAGTTAGATATCGTTCAAAGACGCTCAGTTGTCCGCCAGCCTGCACGGCTTTGGATTGCACATTCCGATACTCTTTTGTCATACGTCCACCGATTCTCTAAACTGCGACAACAAATTAGCTCCCTTGCTCCCCTGCACCGATGTTCACGACGGGATCAGTCACCACCACCCGATTTCCAGGCAATGTCTCGTCCGGCTCTGGGGTTGGGTAGCTTCAACGTAATTAGTTCCGCCAGCAGCACAAACAGTGCTGATGTCCACAGACAGCCCACTAGGCCAAAGAATTGGAAGATCAGACCCGACAACACCGTTCCGGCTAATCGTCCGCCCGAATTTGCCATGTAGTAAAAGCCCACATTCAGCGCTACCTTATCGTCTTCCGTGAAGGCCAACACCAGATAAGAATGCACCGCTGAGTTAAACGCAAACACAATGCCAAACGCCATCAGGCCAATCACAATGGTTTGTCCAGGCGGACGACCCGTTTGCAAGGCAAGTGCGATCGCAACAGGCATCGCCGTTAAAAATCCAGTCCAGAAGCGAATGGTCTTAGCGGTTGGTGGTTGGCCAGATCCCCAGCGTTTGAGAATTGTCGGGGCTAGGGACTGTACGATACCGTAGCCAATCACCCAGATGGCCAGAAAGCCGCCCACCTGTTCAAACGTCCAGTTCAGCTCGCTGTAGAGAAAGACGGGCAGACCGACGACAAACCAAACATCTCTGGCTCCAAATAGGAAGAATCGAGCGGCAGAGAGAATGTTGATCTCTCGACTTTTAGAAAAAAGCTGGCGAAACTTCACCTTGGCCTTAATTTTGCCCATGCCGGACGGCAGCCATCGACTCGACAGCAGCACCAGAAAAAGCCCCCCGGCCATGATCAGCAGCGCATTCACGTAGCCGAATGCCGCTAGCAAAACGCTGCCAATAAAAAAGCCAACCCCCTTCAGGGCATTCTTTGATCCAGTCAGGATAGCCACCCACTTAGAACCTATCCGAAAACCGATGTTGTTCGAGAGATGAGTGCTTAAGGTGAAGGTGTCGCCATAGGAGCAGTCCCAGATGTCTACCGTGACGCCTCCTCGTTCAACCGTCGAAATTGACCCTCGTTATCGGGTGCCCGATGAGCTGTGGGAGCGCCTGCATCCTCTGATTCCAGAGGAGCCACCCAAGCCTAAGGGAGGCCGCCCTCGCATGGATGATCGCCAAGCCTTAGATGCGATCTTTTACATCCTTTGCACCGGCTGTCAGTGGAATGCGTTGCCTCGGTGTTTAGGGGCCTCCAGTACGGTGCATGACCGCTTTCAAGAGTGGCAAACCAACGGCACGTTTGCTCGCTTTTGGCAGGCGGGATTGATGGAGTATGCCCGCACTCAAGGAGTGGACTGGCATTGGCAATCGATGGATGGTGCGATGGTCAAAGCACCACTGGGGGGAAAAAAAGACAGGCCCCAACCCGACTGACCGTGGCAAGTTGGGCACCAAGCGCTCGGTTTTAACCGATGGCAACGGCATCCCACTGGCCTTTGTGCTCGCACCCGCTAATCGGCATGACATGAAACTTGTTGAGGTAACTTTAGAGGCTCAACCGCTGGTGCCACCGGATGTGGAGGACGAGGAATCAAGACATCTCTGTCTGGATCGCGGCTACGACTATCACCCGGTGCGCCAGATTCTCAAGCAGTGGGGCTATCAAGGGCATATTCCGCCTCAAAACGAGGGTGACCTAGTGATTCACGACATTCCCAACTATCGGGCCAGACGGTGGGTGGTCGAACGGACTCATTCGTGGATGAATCGGTTTCGCCGTCTGTTGATCCGCTGGGAGAAGAAGCCCGAAAACTATCTGGCGTTCTTACAACTTGCCAGTGCGGTCATCACATTTCGCTCATCTGAGGTTTTCGGATAGGCTCTTAAACAGCGATGACTGAGCATCCTGCGGAATCACCAGGCGGATGGCACTTTTAGAACTCATCTTGGTCAGGTCTTTAGCAATCCCCGATAGCGCCTGCGCTGCCATCACATAGGGAATTGCCAACGCCAGCGCCCAGGATTCATTCACGGGTGTCATGAGCAGCAATGCGCCAATTTGCAGTGCAATGCCGCCGTACAGGGTGAGTTTTACACCAAACTGTGACCCAATCCAGCCGCCGAACAGGTTCGTAACAATGCCAAAGATCTCGTAAAACAGAAACAGCATCGCCACTTCAAAGGGCGAGTAGCCAATCGTATAGAAGTAGAGCAGCACCAGCATCCGCAGCGCCCCATCAGTGAGGGTGAAGCCCCAGTAAGCGGCTGTCACAAGAGCGTAGTTGCGAACCCCAGCTTTATCAAATGTGGTAGAGGATTCCATAGGTTGATCGGATGATGTGAACAATTACACGCCGGATCAATGATTACGCCAACGAAACCGCGACCTTGCGCACCAATTCCGCCATCCGATTGGCATAGCCCCACTCGTTGTCATACCAGGCCAGAATTTTCACCTGAGTGCCGTCCACCACCATCGTGGAAAGGGCATCAATAATGGACGAACGAGGATCATCTTTATAATCAATCGAGACGAGGGGACGCTCTTCATAGCCGAGAATGCCCTTCAGCTCTCCCTCAGAAGCGGTTCGCAGGAGCTGATTCACCTCTTCAACAGTGGTGGGACTCTCAACTTCAAATACGCAGTCCGTCAGTGAGGCATTCAGCAACGGCACCCGCACCGCCAACCCATTCAGCTTGCCGTTCAACTCTGGATAAATCAGGCCAATCGCGGTTGCCGATCCGGTCGTTGTCGGAATTAAGGACAAACTGGTTGCTCGTGCCCGCCGCAGATCCTTATGTGGCGCATCCACAATTGTTTGAGTGTTGGTGTTGTCGTGAATGGTTGTAATCACGCCATGCTTAATCCCCAGTCCTTCATGGATTACCTTCACGACTGGAGCGAGACAGTTCGTGGTGCAGGATGCAGCGGTTAACAGGTGATGTTCTGAAGGATTGTAGAGGTGATCATTAATGCCGTAGACGATGTTGAGCGCCCCTTGCTTCACGGGAGCGGCCACAATCACCTTTTTAACGCCGCGTTTGAAGTAGGGATCAAGTAGCTCAGTCGTGCGGAACTTGCCGGAAGATTCCAATACAATATCGACCCCTAGCTCATCCCAGGGCACATCACCGGGAGCTGAGTATTCACTAAAGCTGATCGGTTGCCCGTTGATGAGAATGCGGTCTTCGCCCGCCGCTTCGACGTCCGGTGCCCAGCGGCCATGTACAGAATCAAACTTGAGCAGGTGAGCCGCAGCAGCGGTTCCTCCTTTGACCTCGTTGATGTGAACAAAATCTAGTTCCGGCCACTCCCAGACCGCCCGCATCAGCAAGCGACCAATTCTACCAAATCCGTTAATCGCAACTTGTGTCATACAACCTCTAATCCCAGGTGAATACGGAAATCGCTGCCATAAACGCCATCAACGGTTGTAGGAGCGAAGCATTCTGCCACAATCTTTTGCATTCATTACAGACGTATTGCCAGAATGCTTCGCCCCTACGGGTCGGCATAGGGCAGGTGTGAGCCACGCCTACCATCAAATCAAATGTTTTTGATTTGATCAAGCAATGCAGAATACGTTGTCAAACTGCTTCATTAAACTTAACCGTTGAATTCATCGTCTTGAGATAAAATGAAGGGTTTAACTGCTAAATCTTGATGGCAGTAGTCATATTGGCCAGGACGTTGGGAGACAATAAAAACGTTCTAGCGTTTTAACGTCTGAACGTTAGATTGCGTCATTGTCTCAAGCAAGTAGCGACGACTATAGCGATCGCACAGGTCAGAGGCACACAGCTCCTGCTTTCTTGACAGTCCAACGATCTGAAGCCGGAGAAAATCGAACAACGTTCAAGCCGCTATTCAACGAAACTTGATGTATCGACGAGAGACTTACCATCAAGTTTCATTGAATTGACATCCCTGCCACTAAAAACTGATGACTTCTATTAGACGACAATGACATAGGCGGGTGAGACCTGCCGACGACAGTTACACAGCCGGGTAGAGAGCACCATTTTTTATCACCTGTTCCAGTTGTCGTCATAGAAAAAGACACTAGAGGCATCTCCCAAGAATGTGGGGAAGCCACCAGTGCCCAAACAAACTATTCAAAGTTATCAAATCAAAGTGTATAAGAAAGCGCGAGACCTCGGCCTAACGCAGAGTGATGCAGCTGCGATTGCCGACTTTTCAGACCGAACCGGTCAACGAATTGAAGCAGGGACGCATCAACCCAATCGAGGTCGCTTGCGGGATTGGCGCACGAGCGCCGACCCGTTAGCTGGGGTATGGGAAGACGAGTTGGAACCGATGTTGCGGCGTGAGCCAAGACTGAAGCCAATGACGTTGTTCGAGTACTTACAAGAGCGCTATCCCGGTCAATATCCGCAAGTGCTGCGCACCCTGCAACGGCGAGTGAAAACGTGGAAAGCATTGTATGGTGAAGCACCGGAAGTGATGTTTGAACTACGCCACGAGCCTGGGGTGATGGGCATCTCCGACTTCACGGAACTCAAAGGCGTTGAGATTACGATTAACGGTCAACCGTTTGAGCATCTGCTCTACCACTACCGCTTGGCCTATAGCGGTTGGCGCTATGCCCAAGTGATTCAAGGGGGCGAGAGCTTTATCGCTTTATCGGAAGGGTTGCAGAATGCGCTGTTTGCCAGTGGTGGAGCCCCCAAGGAGCATCGCACCGATAGCCTGAGCGCCGCCTATCGCAATACCGGTGGCACAGGTCGCAAACCGTTGACTCGCCTGTATGATGACCTGTGCCACCACTACCGTCTAGAACCGACGCGCAATAACAAAGGGATTGCTCACGAGAATGGCGCGATTGAGTCTCCGCATGGCCATCTGAAAAACCGCATCACCCAAGCGTTGTATCTGCGGGGCAGCCATGACTTTGAGAATGTGGCCGCCTATCAAGCGTTCATTGCGGCTTCGGTTGATAAGCTCAATCAGCAGCACCAAGCCAAGTTTACCGAAGAGCAGAAGCATTTACAGCCCCTGCCCAATCATCGGGTGGCTGATTATGAAGTCCTCACCGCCCGCGTGAGCACGCGCAGCACCATTGACGTGCGCTGCATCCTCTACACGGTGCCCTCCCGGTTAATTGGTCGTCAGCTCGAACTGCATCTGTATCATGACCGCATCTGTGGCTACCTGGAGCGCCAGTTGGTGGTGGAACTGCCACGGGTGCGCGTGACGGCCAACGATAAACGGCGCGCCCGGTGCGTCAACTATCGCCATGTTATCGAAGGTCTCAGGCGCAAACCCCGCGCCTTCCTCTACTGCACATGGCAGCACGACTTATTGCCCAATGACCACTATCGCTCTCTATGGCACCAACTGGAGACGTCTTTTGACCGCGATTCTGCCGCTCGGTTAATGGTTGAAGCACTCTACATTGCGGCCACGCAAAACCGAGAAGCGGCAGTGGCTCAGTATCTAGACGCGCAATTAGCCGCTGGCACAGTAACGCTGAGCGCGCTGCGTCAACACTTTCAACTCCTGAGCGAGTCCGTCCTGCCGAACATCCAGGTGCAACAACATAACCTCCAAGACTATGACCAACTCCTCCGAGCCGACGCCACCGATCAGTCCTTACCAGAGCCTGAGTCTGCACCTCAAACAACTGCGGCTTTCTCACATGCTCCAGCATTGGGAAAGCCTCGAACATCAAGCCATGCAAGACCAGTGGTCTTACGCTCAATTCTTGCTGGCACTGTGCGAATTGGAGGTGGAGCGGCGCTGGAGCCTGCGCCTCCAACGCGCCCTACAAGAGGCCCAACTGCCCCCGGCCAAAACGGTTTCCAACTTTGAGTGGGACCATCTTCCCCAGCTCAATCCGGCTCCTTTGATGCAACTGACCACCGACACCCGCTGGTTGGAGCGAGCCGAAAACTGTTTGATCTTTGGCCCCTCTGGCGTGGGTAAAACCCATCTAGCAACTGCGATCGCTCGCGCCATTGTGGAACTGGGCAAGCGGGCTAAGTTCTTTGCCGCAACCACCTTGGTTCAGCAGTTGCAGCAGGCTAAATTACAACTGCAACTGCCCGCTTTGCTCAAGAAACTCGACCGCTTTGACTTGCTGGTGATTGATGATCTCGGCTATGTCAAAAAGTCAGAAGCCGAAACTTCTGTCCTCTTTGAGTTGATTGCTCATCGCTATGAGCGGCGTAGTCTGCTCATTACCGCGAACCAGCCCTTCAGTCAGTGGGACGCTGTCTTTGCCGACACCATGATGACCGTTGCCGCTGTCGACCGGCTGGTTCATCATGCTCTGATTGTTGAAATGCAGGCCGATAGCTATCGCAAACGGTCGGCCGCGACGCGCTCCGCTCACGCTTCATCTCAGGCTTAATCCTCATTTGGTCAGCGATCATAGCTGTCGTGACAGCTATGATCGATTATTCATTCCGTTATTCATCGGCAACGGTTCAACTGACGGATTCGCCTATCTAGCTGTCGCGTCACGCCAAAAGCTTGACATTTGATAGACTTCTAAAATTTTTGGATCTCTTTCCTGAACAGCGGCAAGCGAACCGTAAACGTTGCGCCTTGGTTCTCGCCTGGGCTGTCCACCTGAACGGTGCCACCATGCAGCTCCACTAAATGGCGCACAATCGCCAACCCCAACCCCAGGCCGCCAAACTTGCGCGTTGTTGTCCCGTCTTCTTGTCGGAAATATTCAAACACATAGGGCAGAAAATCAGGGTGAATACCTTTGCCAGTGTCTGTGACGATAATTTGAGCATAAGCGGGTGGAGAGGTAGGTGGGAAGGTGAGTTGGCGAGTAGATGGGGTATCTCCCACTCTCCCACTCTCCCACTCTCCCACTCTCCTACTCCCTCGCGCTCCCATGCTCCCACGCTCCTACTCTTTCCCTCAATCTGCCCTAACTTCACCTCAACTCGTCCACCCTCATCCGTGAACTTCACGGCATTGCTGAGCAAATTCCAGACTACTTGCTGTAGGCGAATCGTGTCTCCCAAAACTGGCCCCACCGCTTGATCAAAGATAGTTTCAATTTCGAGGGACTTCGCTTCTGCCGCTAATTGCACTGTTTCAATCGCGGAATGAAATACCCCGCCGCAAGCGGACGGGGTATCAGAATCAAAAAAGAGCAAGTTGATTATCCCGATGCAATTTGAGGTAATCTTTGCCTTGGGCTTGAACATATTTGGCGATCATTCCTTCATCCCCGTGGCGGCCTACTGTACTCGCAAAATATCCATCACTCCAAAACTCGCCTCCCCAAAGTTTCTGCTTCACTTGAGGGCATCGTTTGAAGACTTCTCGTGCAGTTAAACTTTTCAGCATCGTTACCAGTTTGGTCACACTATAGGTCGGCACGGACTGCACTAGAAAATGGACATGGTCTTTGTCCACTCCAATTTCGACAAACTTCACCTCGTAGCGTTTCTCGATTTCGAGGCAGACCTCTCGCAGAACCGCATCTACTTGCTCATCAAACACAACCCGTCGATACTTTGCTGGAAACACTAAGTGGTATAGCAAAACTGTTACGTTATGACTCTTGTGGATGTACTCACTCATTCTTAGATCTTACGCCGCAGAGCGGCGGGGAATGGACCCCAAGAGATTCAATGATCGGCACCAAGTTAACCGGAGCCATATTGAGGCTCAGTTTGCCTCGCATGATGCGAGTAATATCTAAGAGATCCTCGATCAGCTGAGTTTGCAGCTTGGCATTTCGCTCAATTGCTTCTAAGGCAAACGTTGTTCTGGCCGCATCTAATTTTCCACCCTGAAGCAATCTAGACCAGCCGAGGATGGGATTAAGTGGCGTCCGCAACTCATGCGAGAGCACCGCTAAAAATTCATCGTAATTGCTCAACTCGGTTGACCCAAGCACGGCTTTGAGAGAAGATGATAAGCTTTTGCCATGACAGAACTGCCCCCACTCGATGGATTAAGCCCCGCCGAAAAAGATGCCCTGATTCAAGGGCTGTGGCAGGAGCTGCAACGGTTGCGAGCAGAAGTCGAACAACTGAAGCAAAAGCGGGTAAAGAAAACGTCGCGCAATTCGAGTTTGCCTCCCTCCAAGGGCTTCAAACCCAATCAGAGCCGCTGTGAACCCATGGCTAGTCCATCGGAAGAAACGGGAAGCCACCGTGACGGTGGGCGAGAATTAAGTCAACAGCCCAATCAAGTGGTGGTGGCACAAGCCAAGAGCTGTCCCCACTGTGGAGCTGAGGTTGACCGTTCGGCGCAGCGCTTGAGCGGGATTTACGAGCGGATTGAATTGCCTCAGCTCACCCCTGACATCACGCGGGTGGAACGCTATGGCGGGGTGTGTCCGTGTTGTCAAAAGACGTATGAGGCTCCCGTTCCAGTTGGGTTGGAACCCGGTTCTCCCTTTGGCACGAGTGTGGCAAGTCTAGTCACCTATCTGCGCTACCGTCATGCCATCAGCTATCAGCGGCTGAGCCAGTTGATGAGCGACCTCTGGGGTCTGAGCTTGTCGGAAGGAGCCATTGCCAATCTACTGAAACGAGTGCAGGCTCAACTTCAATCCCCGGTGGCCCAGATTGTGGAGCGCTTACGCAGTGCTCGTCTAGTCGGCAGTGATGAGACGGGGGCACGGGTAAATGGAGTCAACCAGTGGGAGTGGGTGTTTCAAAACGAGCAGGTCTGTTTGCATGTGATTCGTCCGAGCCGAGGAAAAGCTGTCATTGACGAGGTGATGGACGGTCATCGGCCTCAGGTGTGGGTCTCGGATTTGTTCAGTGCTCAGACAGCCCATCCGGCAAACGAGTGGCAAGTGTGTTTGGCCCATCAACTGCGTGATTGTCAGTATGCCATCGATGCTGGCGATGACCTATTTGCTCCTCGGATGAAACGGCTGTTGCTCAAAGCCATTGCTCTGCAACGACGACGACACACTCTGGCGGCCTCGACCGTCGAGCAGTATGGCGCTCGATTTCGCGGTTCACTGCGGGAGATTTTGAATCTCAACCCTCAATCGCTTGAGGGGCAGCGGTTGCTCAAACGTTATCGAAAGATTCGTTCTCATCTGTTGCTGTTTTTGACCGATGAGACCATCCCGCCGACCAATAATGCGAGTGAGCAAGCGTTGCGCTGGAGTGTGGTCTTTCGCAAGGTGACTAACGGATTTCGATCCGACTGGGGAGCCGAGTTGTTCGCTCAGGTGCGATCTCTGATCAATACTGCACAACGTCAGGGCATGTCTGCCTTTGATGCCATTTCTCGTGCCCTTACCTCTCAGCAGTCCGATTGGCTACTGGGTTGAGCAATTACAATTCATCTTTTACGCGATTAGCCGATTCAGCTTCCTCTCTGGCCGCTTCCGCCTGCATTAAGTTTTCAGTTCGTTCTTGTTCTCGCTGTGATAGCAAATTAGCGGCAAATTCCAGCGACTGTCCTAATACAACGATTTCTCGAATCGAGGAGTTACTGACCTGCGGATGTTCACCTCTAGCCAATGCTTCCGCCGCTAGAGCTGCTGAGGTGATGCTGCGAGAAATCTGGCGGGAGAGAATCAAAGCTCCAATGCCGCTGACCAGAAGGAGGGCCAAACCAGACCCAATCACTAGGCCCATTGCCTTTTGAGTGGGTTGCTGAATCACATCAACGGGTACGGTGACGGCAACTGTCCAAGGTAGATCGCGCACTCGGCAGAAGGCGACATACACTTTTACCCCATCTAGTGTCTTATTTCGAAAGATTCCCTCGGTTGTTTTGCCAATATTTTCCAGAAACGATGGTGTGCCACGCTGACCGACAAAGCGTTCCGGATCGCGAGTGCGAGCAACAACGATGCCTTGACCATCGACAATTGTGCGCGTCCATTCGCCATCGACTGGGTTCTGCTCATCCACGACATCAGCGAGAGCTTGAGGTGCGATCGCAGCTGTCAGAACATACTGCAACTCGCCTTCATGTACCACGGGCACCCGCACCGGAAAAGCCAGATTTTGTCCAATTTGCCCACGGGCCAGATCGCCGACTGTGGGTTGTCTCGTCTCAATCAGTCGCTGCAGGCTGGCTGGCTCATTCACGGAAGGTAAAGGCTTACCCAGAGGTTGTCTGCTGTTCATGAGCTGTTGCCCATCGGGTGATAGCAGAATCACAGTCAACCAAGTTGGTTCTGTCTGGGTGACTCGCCTCACCTCGTCATAGAATCCTTTTAGATTGCCTTGGTAAAGCTGTTCAGAGGCTGCGAGTGCCTGAAGGGTATGAGTGGTGCTTGAAAGTTCGCGCTCAACCGTCGAAGACAGGGTGCGAGCAGCTTGCAGCATTCGTCGTTCTGAGGCGTCCTGTTCCTGATTGGCTAGTTGATAGACGACAATAACGGCAAACAATACGATGGGTAGCAATGTTCCTGCCACCAGCAGAATAAGATACCACCTGAGCGAAAACATTCGCCCACCCAACAGTGTGGGATAGGGATACTGATGAGCAGACGGAACCCGCTTAAGAAGTGTGCTTAAGAATCGAGTCCGTATAGGCTTTTCTTCCGCCATCTAGTTCTCACAAGGCGCACTGTGGAGCAAATTTAGAGAAAAAGTCGCGATCGCACTACCCAAAAGAATGCTCATCGTCACTCTCCAACCGTTATTGGTGCAATCACTATATTAATGTATGTCTCTGGGACGGTCTCGAATTCGATCAGGCTGCTCATCACTCAATCTACCAATCTGCGATCTCACTTTGAAACCCAAAAGGGATAGGTTGCTGCCGCGATGCGGCAGCAACCTATCCCTCTTAAAGAAAGTTGTTACTTGCCTTCTTCGATCTGAGGTGGTTCGACATCAATGGTTTGGACATCTACCGTTTCAACCTCTACGTCAATTGTGCCCGGTGGCGTGAGGCGGTGAACTTCGCCCGATTCGGCTTTGAGGGGTTCGCCGCAGCTTGGGCAGCGAAACTGAGCATTATTAATCGTTGTGAGGCTATAGTCGCAAACGGGGCAGTTGTCTTCCACTAAATTGCGGCGCAGCCACCACTGCAAGCCCAGGAACGCGAAAACAGGAGCCAGAATAATGAAGGCCAGTAGCACAAAAAACGACTTGACCAGCCAACCTAGCCCCACGGAACCCAGCAGCCAGATGATCGCAAACAGAGCGATCCAACAGCCAAGGCCAGAAAAATTGAACTGCACATTGCGAAAGTTATTGGGGTTCACGGTGGGGCAGACTCCTTACGATCCAATCGAGTACGCGATTTGAAGTTGAAAGATGCGATCGCGCATTGCGTACGGAATCCGGATGCCGGATGCCATACTCCTTTTCTTAGCATAGGAGACGCGTGCTGAATTGAAAGGTACGGCATTCCTAACTTGTATGTATGTTCACATCCTGCTTAAAAAAGCTAATATTGCCGCCGCGATGCGACGGCAATATTAGCTTTTCGAGTTTATTTTTCGTGAAATGTCTGCCAAGCAAACATTTCACGAAAAATAACCAGTGGGTTCTCAAGCGGATTTCCTATCAGACGCTGGCAAAGAGTTCTGGAATGTCGTGCTGGGGTGCGGTGGGGCTGGCGACGATCTCGACAATTTTGTTGTTAGCGGTTTCATGGAGCAACGCCTGAACGGCAACTTGAGCCACTTTGGCACGGGGAATACTGCCCTCAAACAGCGTGTCTGCCGAAGACATCAGAATCGGATCGGCGTTATCTTCCTCTTTCAATCCACCGGGACGCACAATCGTGTAGGTTAAACCACTCCGCCCCAAATATTCTTCGGCCTGCTTTTTCCAAACCAAAATCAGACCAAACAGATTCAGCGGATGGAAGAACTTGGAGACGCACAGCGACGACACAAGGATAAACGGCTGGATATTTTTCGCTTTTGCCGCATCAACTAAATGCTTAGTGCCAACAAAATCGACTTTGTAGGGGCCAGTGAGATCAAAACTAGGCGCTGCACCCGTCGCACAGATGATGGCCGTGCAATCTGCGATCGCAGCCTCTAATGTTTCCGGTTTTAGAACATCACCGACGACCAGTTCCGCCGCCGCTGGTAAGAGCCGCTGACCTTTTTCTAAATTACGAACCAGTGCCCGCACGGGGATATTGTGCTCGACCAGCAGTTCTACAACACGTTGGCCTGTTTGACCTGTTGCCCCTGCGACTAGTACTTTCATCTCGATTACTCCCACAACTTTTTCTACTCACATCTTGCACCAAAACCCAAAGGGGTGACTTGGCCACTGCAATGCAGCGGCCAAGTCACCCTTTTGAGTAGTCTGTCAACTTGTTTTTAATGGGTTTTGATGGTTGATGTGCTGCGCGGAGCGCAGCACATCAACCATCAAAACTTAATTTACAGAGTACTGAGTCTTATTCGCACGTTATATAAGCTGAGGTGCAAGATAGCGAACTGTAGCCAGTGATGCACCTGCTGTAGACATGGTTTGTTATCAAGAAGAAACGATTTGCCCCAGTCTTCAGCATAATGTTACAAATCTACAAGAATCCTGGAATATACGGGATGAAACTGAATGAATTAGCAGTCACGCAATTAGATTTGAGGTGGTCTTTCCGTGAATTAGCTGTAGATGCCTTCTATAGACTCAGGATATGCTGATTATCAGAGTGACACTCTAGCTGTGCAGCTACACAGCCGTTCCTGCTAACCTAGTAACTTCGACTTCAACAGCTTAGCTGCTCGTCGATTTTTATCTCACTCTGATTTTCCTGTTCTCTGTACGCTATCGTTTTCCACCAATCAGACCACAATCAGAACTCCCGTTATCAAAAGTTCTATGCAATCGTCCTTCAATCCCCGCTCAGTAAATACTGCCGACGCTGTATTTTTTCCCGATGCAGGTGTTATCGATGCAGGTCAGGTCAATCAGCAAGAGGTCTCGACTCAGGTTGCATCCGATCCGATTCAGTTCCACGGCAGCTACATTGGCAGCATGGAAATGAACGCCGATCCTGACACCGTCGCCAAATATCTCGACGTTCATCAGGAATGGTTCCACCGCTGCGCTCATCCGATGACCGTAGATGCGATCGCAACTAATGGCTATGCAATCACCATTGGTCGCTACGGCTCATTTGGCTACGAGGTCGAACCCAAAGTTGGTCTACACTTACTCCCTCAAGACGAAGGAGTGTATCGGATTCAAACTATTCCCGTTCCCGGTTATGAACCACCTGGATACGACGTTGACTTCCAGGCTGCGCTACAGCTCAAGGAGGGCACACCAGAACCCAGTACGGGCATTGAGATTACCACCCATGTCGAGTGGGATTTAGATCTCAAGGTCTACATCAAATTCCCCCGCTTTATCCGGGCACTGCCGATGTCGCTGATTCAGTCGACGGGCGACAAGCTGCTGAATCAGGTTGTCCGTCAGGTTTCCCGCCGTCTGACCTACAAAGTCCAGGAAGATTTTCACTCCACTCGGGGTCTTCCTCTACCGAAGTCAGCTAAGAAACGCTAGCAGCACTCAATTTTACAAAACGAAAGCGGACAGCACTGCTGTCCGCTTTCGTTTTAATTGGGCCAGGATAAACGTTATGTAGGGGCAAATGGCCATTTGCCCCTAACCCAGCATTAAATTCGCTGATCCAGCACTCTATCAATCAGGCGCGTGACCTCCGTTGCCATGCGGGCATCGGCACGGCGGGCTTCTTCATCGGGATCGCTAAGGGCTTGGGCCACCAGCAGCGTGAAGCTGAAGCTGTGCGCCGTACCGGAGACGGGCAAGCCAAATTGAACAAAGGCCGTGTAGCTGAGTTCAGTGCGATCGCGGATTTGGCTACGGCCAAAGCCCAGCTTGGACAGGATAACTGGACGGACAGGTTCAACGCCCAATTGTTTGAAGGCCAGATCTACATAGCGAGCCGGATCTCGACCCAGCGGCGTGACTAGGCTGGAGAGACTATGCCACTGCGCTCCCGGTAGGCGACTGGTGGCGGCCAGATGCCAGTGCCAGCCCAGCATCGTCATTAGCCGCGTCAGGTCGTAGGCAGAAATTGCGTTGTTGCCGCGATGCTCCACATTCGGTGTTGTCAACACAACTCGATTGGTCACGGGATTGACCAGTTCCGGCTGCTGAAAAAACGGCGGTTCCCCATAGCGGCCCTGAAACATGAGCTGGTGATTACCCGTCAGCTCCCGCAGCCACTGCTGGAGACTCAGCGGCGTGTTGAAGCGCTTCAGGCCCGCAGAGATGGCGTTGGAACTGCCGATAGTGGCGGCATAGGTGACAACGTCATCGGCCAGTTGAGAAAACTGATAGCTGCTCGCGCTGCCGCGATCGCGAATTTGGAGCTGATCAATCGGCGTAGTCGGCAACAGGCGATTGGCGCGCATAATCAGATTCAGCAGCGGCACAATTTTGGTCGTACTCCAAAACTCCACGTTGCTCAGCGCTTGCCGCCCAAACCACTGGGTGCGGATGGGTTCCGCTTCTGATACCGCCATCCCCAGGCATAAACAAGCCTGTTTGACATCGGGATGGAGGAAATCTAAGCCCTCCGGCTCAATCACAGGCCGCACATTGATCTGCGGATAGGGTTGCGATCGCACATCTTGACGAGTCGGAATCTGAGATCGCGACCGAAGCCGATTGCTGTAAGCATCAACGGCAGTGCGGTAGGGTGATTGTTCAATGCCTCGATCCAAAAAGGCCAGCTTTGCAGCATTAAATTCCGCTTCCTGGGCCAAAAAGTACTGATACAATTCGTCATCGGAAAGGGGCTGGCGAAATGACATAGACGTACCGAATTTATCGCTAAAAATTGGGCTTCAGCGGCAATCTTACCGTTACCTGCGTCCCGCCAAGCGCATCTGATGACTGAATCGTCAGCATGCCGTTGTGAGCCTCAATGATTCGTTTAGTAATGGCCAAGCCCAAACCGTTGCCGGAGGATTTGGTGGTGAAAAATGGTTTGGTCAACTGGGCCAGCGTCTCGGCTGGAATCGGTTGACCCGCGTTGAACACATCGACATAAATCTGCTGCTTAGCGGTGTTAAGGCTGACGGTACAAGTGACGCAAGTTTGAGGCGCAACGGCTTCGCAGGCGTTGCTAATAATGTTAATAAACACCTGATGCAGCTTATCGCGATCGCACTCTACCCAGGCGGGCTGATCAGACGGAATGAGCTGAATGAGTCGTTCAACCGCAGCAGGCATTTCCCGCAGCGGCATGAGAATTTCTTCCAAAAACTGATTCAGTTCCAGTCGCTGATACTCCAACTGCTGCTGTTTGGCATAGAGCAAAATTTCATTCAGCAACCGCTGGAGCCGTTCTGATTCCTCTAGCGCCAGTTCCAGACGCGCTTGAAATCGCGGCGACAAGTCCAACGACTTAAACGAGTTCAGCCCCATCCACACGGTGGTCAGCGGATTGCGGACTTCATGCACGATCATGGCCGCCAGTTCGCCAATTTCGGCCAGTCGCTCCAGTGCCTGCTCGGTCTGCTTGCGCTCGGTGATGTCCCTGGCCAGCGCTAAGATAAACGACTCGCCACAGGCGGCAAATCGACCTGCCCGCACTTCCACCGGAAAAACGGAACCGTCCCGACGCCGATGGGTGCCCGTTAGTGTAATTGGCACTCCCGGTTGAAGTCGCTGCCAAAGCTGCCCAAATTCCGCCAGCGTAATTTCCTGCTGCACGTCGGTAACGAACATGTGCAGCAGTTCCTCGCGGGAGTACCCCAGATTTTGGCAGGCTTGCTGATTCACGTCGGCAATTTTTCCCGCCTGCGTCACCACAAAAAAGGCATCGGCAGCCTGTTCAACCAGGGCACGGAACCGCATTTCGCTACCGCGCAGCGCTTCCTCCATTTGCTTGCGCTCGGTGATGTCATTCACGACCGAGAGAATACAGTCCTGCTGATTAATTGTGATCCGCTCTGCCGAAAATAAAACAGTGTGGAGCTGATGGTTGCGATCGCAAAACTGATATTCCTGATTAAACACCATGCCCTCGGCCTGAACCTGCCGCACCATCTCAATTCGATCTTGATGATTCACCCACAAATTAAGCGCCCAGGACATTTGACCAATCACGTCTTCGCGTTCTGCCCCGTACAGGGCCAGAAAACTCTGATTCACTTCGATGATTTTCCCGGCTTCTAAGGTGCTGATGATGATCGGGTTGGGACTGGAGCGAAAGGCTTTAGAAAACTTCTCTTCCGATGCCCGCAGGCTGGCTTCAGCCCGATCCCGTTCTGCGATCGCATCTGTCACCTGCTGATACATCTGCTCAAAGGCGGCAATCATGTCGCCCAGCTCATCCTGACGCCGAAACCGCAGTGAGTTGAACTCCGGCGTAGGGTGATTCTGTCGTGCCGCCTGCCCTGCCCGCAGCAAATCCTGGCGCAGCAGCAGAATCGGCGTAATCAGCATCGGCTCTAGCACAATCAGCGTCGCCATCGTCACAAACAGCGAGATGATCAGCACCAGTCCCGCAATCCGGGCAATAAACAGATAGACTTCCCGCCGCACGCCGGAGGCATCGTGGCGAACGACCAGAATGTATCGTCCGTCCAGCGGCGACATTTCCCACACAGAATCGTAACGGCGATCGGCCCGATTCAGATAATTCGTGCGGCCATTCTGCACAATATCCTGAATGGATAGCTGGGGCGGTTCGAGAAAGGTGCCGACTAAATCGCCATCGGCTTCATACAGTGCGCCCCCTTTGACGTTGGGCATCTGCTCAAGTTGCTGGAGTCGTTCTAGCAGTTCGACCCCGGATAGCGCGGGTTCACTTTGGCTGAGAATCCCAGAGGCTTCGGCGGTTGAGAGTTCTTCTAGATAGTCCAGTAACTCTCGCTCTCTCCGATAAACGGAGGGAATGAGAATGATGGCTTCAATCACGACAATGCTGGCAAATACCCACAGCACAATCCGCCGCGATAGACGCGCTTGGAATAAGTGGAGTAAGGCTTGGGCACGGGTTCTCACAGCCAGCCACAGATGATTACTGCATCACTTATTATGTCTCAATCCGTCTCTTTGCTCTCGTCAAAGTTATAGAGCCCTGCGGATGCAAGTGAGATCGCACTTGCTCATGAGACTGCGATCTCACTTGCGGTGCTATAACTGGCATGGTTCGCAATGGGAATGTATCTGTGCATTGAATTGCGATCGCGCGGCTGCACCGCAGAACGCTTGGCTTTGCGGCGTACCGGAGCGCAGCGTAGGTGCGTCCGCCAACAGCCACTGGTTCTGTGATGGTAGCTCACTCTGGCAGACCCTCGAACTTTGGCACTTCCCCTAACTCTCCATCCCAGGCAGCTTTGCTAGATGTGAAAATGTGCGCTGTTGGTAACATAGAGATCTTAGTGTCCAAACACCCTGCGGGAACGACGAGCAAACCTGCGATCTGAGTGCTTGGCAATGCTGAACCACACAACTTACAAAAACTTTTATTGTGACGAGTGCCCGGAAGCGTAAAGGAAGTCACAGCATCGGGACCCGACTGCCAGATCAATTTAGCTGACTGTGAAAATAGATTTGCCGCATGAGCAGAACCTGTGTCCTTTTGGCAATGCTGGCAATGACACAGGTAAAAGCTATCGAAGTCGCCTTGTACCTCAAACCTCACAGTGCCACACAGGCAAGAACCGAAATAATCAGTCATCAAAACCCCTTCTACAGCCTGTGGGCAAATTACACATAACGCCCCCGTTCACCCGCCGCTAGTAGCCTTTCGTTCTCAACCACGTTCCTTGGTACGGTTGGCGTGCAACGAGATTGTTAGAACGTTCTCTCCAATCGCTTATGATCAATATGTTCTCTCAAGTTCGGGGACAGTCTAGGACTTGAGTATCTTCAATATTTGTCATGAATCTCTAGTAAGTAAAATTACTCTGACTCTTTATCGTTATGAGAATCTGAACTTTGAGCATCCTCGTCAATATCAGTTGAAGTTCGGCTTGAATCAGATGCTTGCTGTCGCAGTGATCCGCTTTGTTCCCAAAACATCGTGATAGTCATAACCACAAACGCTGGCAAAGAGACTAACAGGACTATAGGAATTACCAAAGGAGAAAGCATCCTAATTTTAGGATTTTGGGAACTTCTCACTGCATGGTAAACACGTTGTGGGTAAGTAAGATATCTAGCCACACCAACCATTATTTTTAGGTAAAGAGGAGACATAGACTTAAAGATTCAGTAGATAGTCATATATTTCCCACCTACGTCGGCAAAATACAATAAAGGGATTTTACTTTGCTCTAACTCCTACACATAAATATCGGTCTAACAATTATTAGACTGAATCTTTCTGTATAAGATTCCTCATTGGGCGATTAAGCTGAAAAATTCAGTATAACCACCCCACAATTCCAAACTCATGCTGTTTAGAGCTTATTTAGTATCTCTCAATATGTATTCACTCCATGCAGCCGTCTCAGCGCGATTGCAAATTTTGCAGAGTGCATTGATGGAATGTAACGCCTTTTCTGTTTAAATCTGAGGTGAGGCTGATATTTGGAAAAAGTGCGATTGCACTGACCTAGTATTTCTGTCAGTGAACCTAGATTGACTCCGCAGGCCAAATCTCGTACTGTGAAACGTTAAGTTGCCATGCAAACATCACCTGCACTCGGCAACCGGATACCAAAAATCTAGTCAACGCGACCCAGAATTGTTTGCGCCAACTCTGAGCCGCTAACCCCAACGTTGGCATAGGCAACGCAGGGCTCAGGAGATTATAACCCTCCTGTAGCCCCCCTGCTTTGCGCTTCAAATCGCGGGGGGGCTAGATTTTTGGCTTTCCTCTCGAAAGTCAAAAACAGGAGAAAACAATGACATATTTCATCCTCGGTGCTGCACCCCATGCAGCGCCACAGCCTGCTGCGACCCATCCCAGCGTTTCACCGCGCGACAGTCGCCATCCCCTGCGGGTTATCCTGCTCGGCACCCGCCCCGACATCATCATCACCGTCAAAAACCTGCATCGACGCGGCTTTGCCGAAGCCAACGAATGGAGCCAGCCGATTCCCTGCCCCAGTGCAGGCGACGTGGTGCGGCTCCTGCCCCGTCACCCCGAGGATCAGCTCAGCATCCTGACTCGCTATCTGAGCTGATTGCCCTCACCTCTTCTCATGATGCTTGCCGAAACATCCCATGTCCGCGCAGCAAGTCCAGGAACATGAAGACAGCGGGCGAGAGCAGTGTATCAGACAGTGTGACAGCACCGATGACGCGTTCGAGTGGTACAGGTAGCGATCGCACTTGCACCCCGTCGGGAATCGGTAATGCAGCCAAACGAGGCAAGATGGCAGCTCCCAGTCCCTGAGCGACCATGCTGACAATGGTGGAATCTTCCTTAATCGTGTAGGCCACGGTCAGCGGTTGATTCCACCTAGCCCAGTGTTCGCGCACGGCAGAGGTGCATTCGGCATAGTTGAGCAAGATAAACGAGTGCATCGCCAAAGCCTGCCAGGTCAGCAGGTCGGGGACGGGACCAGCGGCTTCTGACAGTAGCGCCACATATTCATCGCGTACAATTTCCCAGCTATCAAACTCGTCCGATCGCGGCAGGGGCACGAGGCCAATATCGACCTGGCCTTCCCGCAGCGCTTGCTCAATCCCTGCCGGATCGTTTTCCACGATTTCCACTTCTACGGTGGGAAACCGATGACAAAACTGAGCAATTTTCTGCGGCAGGATATGGGTGGCAACGCTGCGAATCGAGGCAATCCGCACCCGCCCACCGTGCAGACCCTTCTCACGATTCACCTCATGCTCCATGCTGTCCCGCAGTTGCACAATCTGCTCCGCATGGGCAATCACCCGCTCACCAATCGGTGTAGGACGTGCGCCAAATCGGCCCCGTGACAGCAGCGCCACACCTAACTCGTCTTCCAAAGCTGCGATCGCACGACTGACGGCTGACTGGGACAGATCCAGCGTCTGAGCCGCCAGGGAAAAGCTGCCGCAATTGACAACCGCCAAAAGAATCCGCAGGTGAAAAATGTTCATCTAGGCTATCTATTCGCTTTCTGCATAGATGTGAACCGCCAAGAGTTTTGATCTTCGAGAAACCGCCAGGTTAGCGTGTAGCTACCCGTGAAATTCTTGACTTTTATTTACATTTAACAAGGCGGCCAATCCAATCATGTACGAGTTAATACCCTTTGAAAAATTCCGCGATACGCCCAACGTTCGCTTTTTTGATATCACGATTTCCAGCTCCAACGCCCGCGATCTAGTTTTTCACGACGGCCCAGCCACCAGCCCCAACAACTCAGAAATAGGCCATTGGCAGTTTTACCTGCATCCCAATCAGGAAGACAATCTGCTTGCCCTCAGCGGTGGTCGCACCTTCTGCCTAGTCAATTTGGCCTGGGAGCAGCCCGTGCATATTGTGCGACTGGATGCCAATCAGGATATTTTAAGAATTCCACCAGGAACGTTCCATCGCTCCGTGTCTGATCCCAATGGCTCCCTGGTGCTGAATCAGGCCGTCCGCACCCAACGCGCCACCGTCGCCAGCGAATTCCGCGTCTACAACAGCGGCGACATCCCCCGCCTGCAAGACGTGTTAAACGCTTATCAGCCCTGGAATCACGTTTATTTTCATCAGTGCGATCGCACTTACCGAGCCGCATAAACTTACGCATTGCCGCTCAAAATCTAAAATCCAAAACCCAAAATCCAAAATCGGTATCTCCAAATCCAAAATCTCGGCACAATTGTGCCAACAAACGGTGGACTCAAAAATAGCTGTAAAGTTTCTGCCCTGATAGCGGGAGTTTTTCGCTAGGATCTAAACCGCTCCACTGTGCCGCATGTAGGTATTCAACGTTGGCTGTTCCGAACCTTTGGTTATTGGTAGGTCCCCCTGTGATTGGTGGTGTAATTGGCTATTTCACCAATGACATCGCCCTCAAGATGCTGTTTCGACCCTATCGCCCGATTTACATTGCGGGTAGACGATTACCCTTCACCCCTGGCTTAATTCCCAGCAACCAAGAACGCTTAGCGCAGCGGGTTGCCGACACGATTATGGGTTCGCTGCTCACGCCAGAGGAGCTACAGCGACTGGCGCGGCGGCTGCTGCAAACCGAGCGGATGCAGGCCGCCATTTACTGGCTGCTGCAACTGGTGCGCGAGCAGATCCAAACCAGTTCCAAAGATCGCACGGTGCAGGTGATTGCCAATATTCTGCGCGATTTCTTTGGCGAATCTCTGCCGCGTCTGCTGAAGGTGCTGGCCCGTCGCAGCGATTTTCTTGAAGATCAGCTCAATCAGCTGTTCGATCAGGTTTTGCTGGAATTTCAGCTCAGCGATCGTCAAGCCGATCAGCTCTCCATCTGGATTTTGCAGGTGGTGCTGCCACCGGACACGATTCGGCAGGCTATTGTTGATTTCCTGACCGATCGCAATATTCAAACCATTGACGAAGGGTTCCGTGAACGCACCAGCGGCACCTACTGGGTTGTTGCCAATCTATTCGGCCTGCGAAATGCCCTGACCCGTCTACGCACGTTCTGTTTAGACGACCGGGAAGAGAGCAACGCCCGGATTGCTGAATTAATTCAATCCCTGGGCGTCAAAGATCGGCTGAAGGAATGGCTGCAAAACTTCACCCTGCAATCCCTGCCGGTTTCTACCGTGCGCCAGCTCCGGAAAACGGTGAGAGAAACGGTCAGGGCCTATATCCGCGATCGCGGATCGGATGTGCTGCAAAGCCTTGGTGAATCAATTGATTGGGAAAATATGGCTGCCCTAGTGGTCAACAGTCTCCAGCAGTCTGAAGTGGTGAACAGCTCCCTCGATCCGGTTAGTCAAGAACTAGCGCTGGTACTAGAGCGATATCTAGAACGAGATCTGGAAAATATCGTCGCCAAAGCCATTCCCATTTTGAATATCGACCAGGTGATCATTGACCGGGTGAAATCAACCTCACCTAAAGATTTAGAAGTGGCTGTTCAGACAATCGTGAAAAACGAACTACAGGCCATTGTGAACCTGGGGGGTGTACTCGGTTTTATCATCGGTGGATTTCAAGCAGTTTGGCTGATCCTTCAGTCCTAGGTGATCTCCAACTAAAAAGGGGCGCGATGCGCCCCTTTTTGATCGGTTGTATCAAGTCTTTACATAAGAGCCCAATTTATTGTTTGTGAACCGTTTGCTTCGCAAACGGTTCACAAACAATAAATTGGGTTTTCAACTAGGCTTGGATATTATTCGGAGTCTTCCGCTGCTGCTAACGCCGCTTGTGTTTTCTCTCGATCGAGCTTGAAGACCACCACACCCAGCGGAGGTAGACAAACATCTAACGAGTGATAGTGTCCGTGTGCGCTCCAATCATCAGCCCACTTGCCGCCGTAGTTGCCCATACCGCTGCCGCCGTACTCTTTGGCATCGCTGTTAAACAGCTCTTTGTAATAGCCCGGTAGCGGTACGCCCACTTTGTAATGGCTGTGGGGCTGCGGCGTAAAATTGCAGACTGTGACCGTGAAGTCTTCTTCGTAGCCGTTGACCTTGCGCATGAAGGAAATCACGCTGTGGCTGTTGTCATTACAATCAACCCACTCAAAACCATCGTAGGAGAAGTCATCCATGTAGAGGGATGGCTCACTGCGATAGAAGTGGTTGAGGTCGGTCATGAACTTCTTGAGCTTTCGGTGCGGCTCATACTGGAGCATATCCCACTCCAAATCACCCCACACATTCCACTCGCTCCACTGGCCATACTCCATGCTCATGAACAGCGTTTTCTTGCCAGGGTGGGTAAACATAAAAGTGTAG
Source organism: Thainema salinarum CENA647 (assembly GCF_057732415.1). Taxonomy (NCBI): domain Bacteria; kingdom Bacillati; phylum Cyanobacteriota; class Cyanophyceae; order Leptolyngbyales; family Leptolyngbyaceae; genus Thainema; species Thainema salinarum. The sequence continues at coordinate 1,388,272 of NZ_JBYJZJ010000022.1, read as the reverse complement.
AGCGCTCGCATATTGGCAAACTTCTGCCAGCGATCGCCCGGCATCTTGCCCAGCATGTTGCTCTTGCCGTGTACCACCTCATCATGGGAGAGCGCCAGCATAAAGTTTTCGCTGAAGGCGTACATGATGCTGAAGGTCAGATTGTTCTGATGGAACTGGCGGAACCAAGGATCCATCGCGAAGTAGTCCAGCATGTCGTGCATCCAGCCCATGTTCCACTTCAGGTTGAAGCCAAGACCACCCACATAGGTTGGCCAGGACACCATCGGCCAGGATGTTGATTCCTCTGCGATTGACAACGAGCCAGGATAGTAGCTGAAAATAACGTGGTTGACCTGTCGGAGGAAATCTGCCGCTTCAATATTCTCGCGACCGCCATACTCATTGGGAAGCCACTCGTCCCGCAGGTAGTCAAGATAGAGCATGGATGCCACTGCGTCGACTCGAATACCGTCGATGTGATACTTGTCGAACCAGAACAGAGCGTTAGCAACTAAAAAGTTACGCACTTCATTGCGGGCGTAGTTAAAGACCAGCGTACCCCATTCTTTATGCTCACCTTTGCGCGGATCGCCGTGTTCATAAAGGTGCGTTCCATCAAATAGCGCTAGACCATGCCCATCTTTCGGGAAGTGACCCGGTACCCAGTCCACCAGCACACCAATACCGTTTAGGTGACACTGATCAATGAAGTACATCAGGTCTTCCGGCGAACCATAGCGGGAGGTGGCGGCGTAGTAGCCTGTCACTTGATAGCCCCAGGAGCCATCAAACGGGTGTTCGGCAATGGGCAAGACTTCAATATGAGTGAAGCCCAGTTCTTTCACATAAGGAATTAACCGATCGGCGAGTTCCCGATAAGTTAAGAATCGCGCACCCGGCTTCAAATCTGCCGCTGCAACAGGCGGAATAATGTTGCCGTGGGCATCACGACCGGGATTGTCCCAATCACCGTGCATCCAGGAGCCAAGGTGAACTTCATAAACTGAAATGGGCTGCTTGAGCGCATCGCGATCGCGCCGTTGCTCTAGCCACTCTTGGTCATGCCATTCAAAGGAATCTAAGTCCGCCACAATGGAAGCCGTCTTGGGCCGAACCTCCTGCTGGAAGCCATAGGGATCGGATTTTTCGTAGATGTGTCCGGCGTAGTTTTTGATTTCGTACTTGTAGTGAGTGCCGTAATCCAGGTCAGGAATGAAGAGTTCCCACACGCCGTTGCCGAGCTTGCGCATCTGATGTTTACGACCATCCCAGTAATTGAAGTCACCCAAAACCGATACATTGCGAGCATTGGGTGCCCAAACCGCAAAGTAAACACCTTTGACATCATCAATGGTTAGAACGTGAGCACCGAGCTTCTCGTAGATCCGATGGTGATTGCCTTCTGCAAATAAATGGAAATCCATTTCCTGGAACTGGCAGTCCCGGAATGCATAGGGGTCGTGAATGGTGCGTTCGTGTTCTCCCTCTTTGACGCGAAGCTGATAGTTTTTCAGATCGAAGTCTTCGATAACACACTCAAAGAAGTGGGGATGATGAACAGACTGCATCGGGAATTCTTGCCGCTCTTCTGGGCAAACAACCGTTACGGCGCTGGCTTCGGGCTGATAGGCTCGCACAACCCAAACCGAATGGCCATTTTCCTGAATACGATGCGGACCCAGTACCTCAAACGGATCATGATGATGGTTCCAAACAATGCGATCGATTTGGTCTGGAGCAACGGACATCACCATAGAATCTACCTTCCTAGCCTGATTAAGCTGATTTGAGAAAATGGTTGCTGGCTTAAAAATACAGCGTCGCTGGCAACATTTGTTAAAAGAACTGCAATAAACCGTATCAAATTCACGGGGAACACTCAAATAATCTATTGCGTTGGGAGTCGGAGAGGAAGAATCGGAGGGTGGATTTGTAGAGGGTGGGAGAGCGTGGGGGAGTGGGGGAGTGGGAGGGCTGTAAAGAAAGTGAGGCGAGAGGAGTGAGGCGTAAAAAGGGCTGTAAGGCTCAGACCTACTTGTCCTTAACACTCAGCATTCAGCACTCTAAATCCAAAATCCAAAATCCCCAGTACTTAGCACTCAAGCCTTAGTTCTCTAAATCCAAAATCCAAAATCTAAAATCCAAAATCCCCAGCGCTTTGCGCTTTATTTCAGCAGAAACGGAAAGAAGGTGCGGATGGCGCGGCGGAGGCGGAGGAGGACAATGATTTCTTGAATTTGGGCGGCGACGACAGGATCGGTGGGGTCTTCTTGTAAGAGGGCTTGGAGTTCGGCGTATTCGGCAGCGGTGAGCAGTTCGCCGTCAATGGGCGATCGCGCTTCGGTGATGATTTCGGTGCGGAGAATTTCTTCGGGGGTATCTTCGGGTGGAGGGAGACAGCGACCAAGGGATGTGAAGCTGGTGGATAGGATAGTGCTCAGAGCTGCGATCGCAACTCTTCTGCTCCATGTTCTGCGCTGTTTGTGCTTGATCTGCCGTTGTTGCATAGGGACGGATACGGTACACGGTGGTTTAAATTTCTGACCAATCAGATTAATACAACTCATACTTCATAAGTTGGCAGGGAAGTGAGCCGTTGTAGACCGGAAAGCGCTGGGCGGATTTGAGGCCAATCGTTTTCGACAGCTCTTTGTTGCCGCTGAGGACGAAGGCTGTCCAGCCTTTGAATTGCTGTTTGAGTACGTCTCCCAGAAGCTTATAGAATGCGCCCAGTTCCTTGGCCGATCCGAGTCGCTCACCGTAGGGCGGATTGCACATCAGGATGCCACTATCGGCAGGTGCTTCCACGTCGGCCAGTTCAGCAATGCTGAACTGCACCCGGTCGGAAACGCCGCAGTTTTTGGCATTGGTGCGAGCCTGCTGGATGACATCGGAGTTGCGATCGCAGCCACCAATCCAGCTTGCCAGTTGCTCAGAGCGAGCAACCTGAGCAGAGGCCACCAACTGGTCAAACAGCTCAGCGTCGTAATCAGGCCAGGTTTGAAAGCCAAAGCGATCGCGAAATAGACCGGGCGCAATATTCAGGGATTTTAGACTGGCTTCTAGCGGCAGTGTTCCTGAACCACAGAGCGGATCGAAAAAAGGCTGATCCACTTGCCACTTGGAGAGTTGAATCAACGCTGTAGCCAGGGATTCCTTGAGCGGTGCTGCGCCGACGGCTGGCCGATAGCCGCGCCGATGCAGACTGCTGCCGGAGCTGTCGAGGCTGACCGTTGCGCGATCGCGATGCAGATGCAGGTTAATCTGCACATCGGCAGCTTCGGTATCGACATTGGAGCGCTCGCCAAACTGCCGCTGCTGCTGATCCACAATCGCATTCTTCGCTTGAAGCGCGGTGAAGTGGGTATGGTTCAACTGCTGGGTTTTGCCTGTGGCTCGTACTGACAAGGTTTGGGCTGGGGTGAGATAGAGTGCCCAGTCGATTTGCTGAATGCCGCTGTAAAGCTCGTCAGCATCGCGACAGGAAAATTCCGCGATTTGCAGCAGAATCCGAAACGGCAGCCGCGCCCAGAGATTAACCCGATACAGCAAGGTGCGATCGCCTGTGAACGATACGCCGCAAAAGCCCAGTTCTACGGCATCTGCGCCCAACTGCCGCAGTTCCTCAGCCGCTAACTCTTCCAGTCCCCGCGCTACCGTAGCAAAATAGTGTGTCATACAAGATTGTGAGAAGTGCGATCGCAATACCAATCCAACTGAGGAAGGCAGATTGAATAAGCTGAAATTCCTGGGGTAGGGGCACGGCAATGCCGTGCCCCTACGAGTTGGATAATCTACAGATTGTTGAATCCACCATCTTAAGAAGGACGTAGGTAATTGCTCAACCCAGTAGCCAATCGGACTGCTGAGAGGTAAGGGCACGAGAAATGGCATCAAAGGCAGACATGCCCTGACGTTGTGCAGTATTGATCAGAGATCGCACCTGAGCGAACAACTCGGCTCCCCAGTCGGATCGAAATCCGTTAGTCACCTTGCGAAAGACCACACTCCAGCGCAACGCTTGCTCACTCGCATTATTGGTCGGCGGGATGGTCTCATCGGTCAAAAACAGCAACAGATGAGAACGAATCTTTCGATAACGTTTGAGCAACCGCTGCCCCTCAAGCGATTGAGGGTTGAGATTCAAAATCTCCCGCAGTGAACCGCGAAATCGAGCGCCATACTGCTCGACGGTCGAGGCCGCCAGAGTGTGTCGTCGTCGTTGCAGAGCAATGGCTTTGAGCAACAGCCGTTTCATCCGAGGAGCAAATAGGTCATCGCCAGCATCGATGGCATACTGACAATCACGCAGTTGATGGGCCAAACACACTTGCCACTCGTTTGCCGGATGGGCTGTCTGAGCACTGAACAAATCCGAGACCCACACCTGAGGCCGATGACCGTCCATCACCTCGTCAATGACAGCTTTTCCTCGGCTCGGACGAATCACATGCAAACAGACCTGCTCGTTTTGAAACACCCACTCCCACTGGTTGACTCCATTTACCCGTGCCCCCGTCTCATCACTGCCGACTAGACGAGCACTGCGTAAGCGCTCCACAATCTGGGCCACCGGGGATTGAAGTTGAGCCTGCACTCGTTTCAGTAGATTGGCAATGGCTCCTTCCGACAAGCTCAGACCCCAGAGGTCGCTCATCAACTGGCTCAGCCGCTGATAGCTGATGGCATGACGGTAGCGCAGATAGGTGACTAGACTTGCCACACTCGTGCCAAAGGGAGAACCGGGTTCCAACCCAACTGGAACGGGAGCCTCATACGTCTTTTGACAACACGGACACACCCCGCCATAGCGTTCCACCCGCGTGATGTCAGGGGTGAGCTGAGGCAATTCAATCCGCTCGTAAATCCCGCTCAAGCGCTGCGCCGAACGGTCAACCTCAGCTCCACAGTGGGGACAGCTCTTGGCTTGTGCCACCACCACTTGATTGGGCTGTTGACTTAATTCTCGCCCACCGTCACGGTGGCTTCCCGTTTCTTCCGATGGACTAGCCATGGGTTCACAGCGGCTCTGATTGGGTTTGAAGCCCTTGGAGGGAGGCAAACTCGAATTGCGCGACGTTTTCTTTACCCGCTTTTGCTTCAGTTGTTCGACTTCTGCTCGCAACCGTTGCAGCTCCTGCCACAGCCCTTGAATCAGGGCATCTTTTTCGGCGGGGCTTAATCCATCGAGTGGGGGCAGTTCTGTCATGGCAAAAGCTTATCATCTTCTCTCAAAGCCGTGCTTGGGTCAACCGAGTTGAGCAATTACGGACGTAGGCTTCTACGTCCCGTGTAAATCCTAAACAAAAACAGCGAACCGCATCTAGCAGTCCGCTGTTACCGATTTACATCATACGGTTCAAAATCCAGTTGCCAACCACGTTTTACATTTTTGTAGATACTGTTTTGTCTAGCTGAAGTCAAGAACGTTGGCCCAGCAAAGCTGGGTCAAAGGATTGGCCCGACTTGAGAACAGCAAAACAGATGCGAAGCAGTTTGTGCATCACCGCGCCGACGACTTGCATCTTGGTTTTACCGCGAGCGAGAAGCTCAGAGCGCCAGTGTGCGATCGCTGTGGAGCGACGAATCGCAACTAAAGCGGGGAAATAGAGGTGATGGCGCAAGTGAGCATTGCCCAGTTTAGAGAGGCGCACCTTGCCACACACGGAGGTGCCAGACTGATGCTCTTGAGGAGTAAGGCCACTGAAAGCAGCGAGTTGCCGAGCAGAACGAAAGCGCTCAAGCGAACCAATTTCAGCTCGAATACAGGCTGCAGAGAGAGCCCCAATGCCTACAATGGTCTCTAAGCGTTTCACCTCAGCGGCCAGCGCTGGGTGGCGCTGAAGATGCTCCTGGATAGACTTTTTTAGGGCATCGACCTGTTGATGGAGAAAGCGCAGATGAGACTTAATCTCCTCGCGCAGCGCCTCATGCACCGTATCGAGCCGATTGCGTTCCTGAGTGATCATCTGCTGCAGGTCTTCTAAGCGACGACTCAGCGCTTGCAACTGCTCCAGTTCAGCGGGCGGTGGTGTCCACGGGGCCGGACGCTTTTGCCAGCCAAACTGAGCAATCAGAGCGGCATCAGCTCCATCGGTTTTGCTGCGTTGCAATTCACTCTGGGCAAACCCACTGACGCACAGGGGGTTGATGATGCTCACTTGATGGCCTTGCTCATACAGGTAGGTCGCCACTCCCTGTCCATAGGTGTTGGTCGCTTCCAGGCAACCATGCACCCGCTCAATTCCTTGTCGCTCCAACCACTCACTCAACTGCTGGTAGCCCGCTAGATTGTTGGTCACCACTTTGCGTTTAGGCCGATGCTGACCATCCACTTGCAGGGCCACATGCAATTTCGCTTTGCTCACGTCAATGCCGAGAATCGGCAAGCCAGTCTGATTCATCACTCGTTCCTCAACCGTTAACCCTCCATCCAACGATACTGTCCTTGTTCAATGCGGGGTGGCTGTTCTACTGACAGTCCCCTTGATACTGGGTTCAGATTCGTCGATAAGCAGGGAAGAGACAAGGAAAACTCCATCGCAGGCTACTATAATCTACCTCGCGAGCTATTCGCTCAGGGGCGGGTCCAGAGTCACTACTTCGTCTGGGGTTTCCTTGTCTTTTATCTTCCCTCATATACAAGGGGCGGGTTTCGTTGACTAATTTGATTAGAACCCACAATTGATCGGCTAAACCCGCCCCTACGGTAAACGTGCATCAACGACTTAAATTGTGCAGCTCAAATCGCCTGACTTCTGGGTAAACAGCAGATTTTCGCGATAATCTACCGGACAATCGATCACCACTGGCACATCCTGCTGAAGTGCTTCTTGCAGCGTCGGGATAAAGTCCTCCGTCTTCTCAATCCGGTAGCCCTTCAGTCCCATGCTTTCCGCGAAGCGCACAAAGTCTGGATTGGTGAAGTGAATAAACGCAGACTCGCCATACTGGTTAAGCTGCTTCCATTCAATCAGACCGTAGCCACCGTCATTGAAGATGATGGTAACAAAGGCTGTCCCCACTCGCAGCGCCGTTTCCAACTCCTGACAGTTCATCATAAAACCGCCATCGCCGGTCACCGCGACGACATTGCGGCTAGGGTGAACCAGTTTAGCTGCGATCGCACCTGGAATGGCAATACCCATTGCCGCAAATCCGTTGGAAATAATGCAGGTATTGGGCGATGCGCCGTGATAATTGCGGGCCATCCACATCTTGTGAGCGCCCACGTCGGAAATCACGATATCTTCTGCGCCCATCACCTGCCGCAGATCGTAGATCAGCTTCTGCGGCTTCACTGGAAAACCATTGTCGTTGGCATACTGCTCGTAGTCCGAGCGGATATCTTCTCGCAGTTCAAGGGAGCGGGGAGCAGGCCGTCCTTGTCGATTAGCCCGCTTCAGAATTTCCGTCAGTGAATCCGCAATATCGCCGACAACTTCAACACGAGGAATATAGCTGCTGTCAATTTCGGCAGGCGTCAGTCCGATGTGAATGATGGGAATCTGGCCATCTGGATTCCAGCGTTTGGGCGAATATTCCACCAGGTCATACCCCACCGCAATCACCAAATCGGCACTATCAAAGCCACAGCTAATGTAGTCGCGCTGCTGCAAGCCCATTGTCCACAGAGCGAGCGGATGGGTATAGGGAATGAGACCCTTGCCCATAAACGTGTTAGTGACAGGAATATTGAGCTGGGTAGCAAATTCCGTCAGAGCGTGGCTGGCATTGTCTCGAATTGCCCCATTGCCAACCAGAATCAGCGGATTTGTCGCTTGAGAAATGGCAACGGCTGCCTGCTGGACGCTTTGCAGCGAGGCATAGGTTTTTTCGCGACTGTCCCGCTTCAGGGGATGCCCTTCGGCAGGCATAGCGGCAATATTTTCCGGCAGGTCAATATGAACGGCTCCCGGCTTCTCGGTTTGAGCCAGTTTGAAGGCCTTGCGGACAATTTCCGGCGTATTGCTCGGTCGGACAATCTGCGCGTTCCACTTGGTCACAGGCGCAAACATCGACACCAAATCCAGATACTGGTGCGACTCAATATGCATCCGATCCGTCCCAACTTGTCCGGTAATCGCGACGAGGGGAGCGCGATCAAGGTTTGCATCGGCCACACCCGTCATCAAGTTCGTGGCCCCAGGGCCAAGCGTGGACAAACAAACCCCGGCCTTACCCGTCAGCCGACCATATACGTCAGCCATAAACGCCGCCCCCTGCTCATGGCGCGTCGTGATGAACTGAATCGATGATTTTTTTAATGCGGCGAGAATCGCTAAATTCTCCTCACCCGGTAGCCCAAAAATATACTCAACACCTTCATTTTCCAAACATTGAATTAGCAATTCAGCCGTATTCATTAGATTCCCTCTCTAGGTATGTCCTCACAGTTAGGTATCGGCAGTGGGTAGTAGCCAATTGTGTAGCGTGTGCGATCGCAATAGATGAGGCTTAATTTGCGATCAATCGTGGCGGATGCAGTGAATATACGATTGCCAGGTTTCCGACCCTGTGGCTTGTGCTACTAGATTGCCCATCTGGAGCGAACTAGCACCGTTATCTCAATAGACTGTAACGAGGATTACAAAACTAGCCCTCGCCTCACTTCACCCAAACCGTCTTGATATTGACGAACTCGTGAATCCCTTCGCTGCCCAGTTCGCGGCCATAGCCTGACCGCTTGATGCCGCCAAAGGGCATGCGCGGATCAGATTTAACCAAACCGTTGATAAACACCGCTCCGGCCTCCAGATCGCGAATCAGCCGCATTTGCTCGTCCTCGTTAGTTGTCCAGGCGCTGGCTCCTAGACCAAAGCAGGTCTTATTTGCGATCGCAATGGCCTCGTCAATGGATTTAACGGTGAACAGCAGCGCCACCGGGCCAAAGAACTCCTCGATGTCTGCCGGACTGCCGACGGGAATATCGGTCAGCATCGTGGCCGGATAGTAGTTACCTGGTCCGATCTAGCGGCTGGCCGCCAATCAGCACCCGTGCGCCCAGATCAACGCTAGCCCGTACTTGTTGATCCAAATCGTCCCGAATGCCAGGAGTCGCTAGTGGCCCTAGATCCGTGTCTTCCAGCATCGGGTCACCCATTTTTAGCGCGCTGAATTTCTCAAACATACGCTTTTCAAAGGCTTCGGCGATGCCCTCTGCTAGGATAAACCGCTTGGCGGCAATGCAGGACTGGCCGTTATTTAACATCCGAGCCGTGACCGCTGTATCCACAGCTGTATCCAAATCCGCGCTTTCTAGCACGATAAACGGATCGCTGCCGCCCAGTTCCAGCACCGTTTTTTTAATCTGCTGTCCCGCAGTAGCGGCCAGACTCGCACCAGCAGCTTCACTGCCTGTCAGCGTAGCGGCTTTCACTCGGTCATCTTCCACAATGGAGCTAACTTGACTCGCACCAACCAGCAGTGTTTGGAAAACGCCCTCTGGGAAGCCCGCCCGGCTGAAGATTTCCTCAATTGCCAGCGCACACTGCGGCACGTTCGACGCATGTTTTAGTAGCCCCACGTTACCCGCCATCAGAGCCGGAGCGGCAAACCGGAACACCTGCCAAAACGGGAAGTTCCAGGGCATTACCGCTAGTACAACACCGAGCGGCTGATAGGACACATAGCTGCGGCTAGCGTCGGTTTCCACGACCTTATCGCTGAGAAATTCTTCGGCATGTTCGGCGTAGAACCGACAGACCCAGGCCGACTTCTTCACTTCTGCGATCGCAGATTTAATTGGCTTACCCATTTCCAGGGTCATGATTTCGCCAAAGCGCTGCTGCTCATCTTCCAGAATTTGCGCCGCCTTTTGCAGCCATTGCGATCGCGTTTTGAAATCAATCAGCCGATAGGCTTCAAATGCAGCGTGCGCCTTAGCGATTCGCTGTTCAACCTCCTGAGCTGGCAGTGGTTCGAAGGTTTTAATCGTTTCTCCCGTGGCCGGATTAATGCTTGCAATTGCCATGACCTGATCTCCTAGTATCGCGCAACGATCTGAGTCAACATTTGAACCTAGCCATATTGGCTAAATTACAGAGTTCATGCTGTCAGACAACGAATCGTTTGTTCCGCACTTTAATCAGTTGAATAATCTAAAAACTGTTGATAAAGATCCGCGACTTAATTACTTAATTGTTCGTCTCTTTCTAGATGCTGGCAGACATTTACCAACTGTGGCTGAGACGCTCAACGAGTGCGAAAGCTGGATGCTGCCTAACTTCTATGTTCCAATATGGCCAGTGGAATTCACGGTAAACGTATAGATTGTTTTTATTCTTTAAGGTTTAGCGTTAAGGAATGTATCAAGTCTCTAATTTCGGTCAAGAAGAATTTAATTTATTGGATGATTTTGCTAGCTGGCTCAGAGAACATAATTTTGTCCTAACTCTGAAACAAAATCTCTTGTCATACGACTTTAATAAATAGGACTCGTTAGCAGTCCTCAAACAATCACTACCTGAATACCACTACTGTTGTGCCCAACCGGGTGTGCCAAATAAGTTCTGATAGTTCTGATAAATAAAGCCTGATTAAACAAAATTTAAAGAACTTAGCGGCAATTGCCCGCCAAGCGATTGAACCGTGGATGATTTGGGTATGGTGTGTTTAACGCAAAATTCATAGCGTGTGATTTAGAAAAAGGGGTTGGCATGGATTGGAGTCATCTAATAAGCCTGGTGCTTGGGCTTGGATGTGGAGCAGTCAGTACTGCTCTCCTGTTGCGATCGCGCCTCACGTCGCCGGTGATTCCCCTCGTCCCCTCTCGCTCTGGCTCAATTCAGCCTAAATTAGCCAAGGGAACCCCCAAGGAAACCTCCAAGGACTCAGCATTAACCCACTGCACCGAGCAAATCAAGCAGGCTGAACAACTGGAGCGCCAACTGGTTGAGCTACAGCAGACCTACTTTCGAACCCTCGAACTGAGTCAGTTTAAGGCTGGATTTCTGGCCCGCACCTCTCACGAACTGAGATCGCCCCTCAATGGCGTAATTGGCATGCATCAGCTCATTCTGGCCGATCTATGCGATAGTCCAGAGGAAGAGCGCGACTTTCTGCAGCAAGCCCATACCTCAGTGCTCAAGACGCTAGGGCTACTAGATGAGCTGATTGCCATTTCCAAGATCGAATACGGAACGGGCAGCTTGTGTCTAGAGCCAGTCCAGCTCGCAGAACTGTTCAAGGAAGTGCAAGCCTCTGTTCATTTACAGGCCGAAAATCGCAATCTGCGGCTGCAGGTCGTCGTACCAGAAGTCAATGTTGAAGTTCTAGCTGACTGGAAACAACTGAGACAAGTTCTGGTTAGCCTGCTGGATACGGCGATCTCCCACATGGACAGTGGGCAAATTTGCCTGCGTGTTCACCCGTCAGCACCCACTGAACCCGTGCGCATTTGGTTGGAAGATCAAAGACCCGTATCCGCTTGGCATGAAGCGTTTGATTTATTAAATGCCAGCGACCAATCGATCCAGTCCATTCAAGCGAATCAAAAAGTTGTTCCGGCCGTGATTGAACAAATCCTGGCTGAAACTGGCGATAGCCTGCATCCTTCAATGGGTCTGGGGTTGCTGATGAACTACATCTCGTTGCACTGTATGGGCGGCAAACTGGCTGTTCTGCAAACACCGATCACACATGTAAAGGACAATCTCGCGGTTCTGTCTGCTCCAGATCCGTTGGCTGGCGATGAATGGCCGAATCTGACTCGGCTGGAATGCTGCTTACCTCGACCGTAATCGATTCAATTCAGTCATCCGGCTAAGAAGCGCGGATTTAATAAGGTGAGGCTCAATAACCACTACAAACCCAATTTGGTAGCCTAAGATGTCTAAGGAACGCGATTGCCGATGATGCAGTAATGACTTATCCAACCAATGATGACTACTTAGGTGATGAGGCAGCTTTGCCCAACGCCCGCGATCGCAATTCGAATCAACCCTCTAGTTCGGCAAGTCAACCGCCCAGTAGTCGTTCGGTTTCGCCCATTGGCCCGCTGGCAATGGTGGAAACTGCTTTTTTAGCCAGTACAGCCAGCCTGATTTGGCTCGTTAACTATTACTTTCCCGCTGGCCCACTGCTCCGTATTTTCTTTCCCCTCCCGATCTCGATGGTCTATCTGCGCTGGGGCGGACGCTCGGCCTGGATGTCAGCCCTCGTATCTGGGCTGCTCCTCTCTGTGCTGATGGGGCCACCGCGCAGCTTATTATTTTTTATTCCCTATGGGTTACTGGGCGTCCAGCTCGGCGGCATGTGGCGACGACGGTCAGGTTGGCCAATTTCCATTGCTATCGGCTCAATCATCGGCAGCTTTGGCTTCTTTTTCCGGCTGTGGCTACTCTCGGTTTTGCTGGGAGAGGATCTGTGGGTTTACATTACTACCCAGGTCACACAGCTGATTGAATGGGTTTCGACACATTTGGTCAATTTTGGTCTACTCGGCGTGGGTGCCCTGGGCGAACCAAGTCTGATGCTGATCCAAATCGTCATGCTCATTCTGGTTCTCATCAGCAATATTGTGTATGTCTTTACGGTTCACCTAGCGGCGTGGCTATTATTGGAGCGATTAAAAATTTCAATGCCTGCTCCGCCACAGTGGGTTCAGGTCTTGCTGGATGAATAAGATTGAGCGTTTAAGCAAACCCCAAAAGCCATCCAAGACGGTATTTAGCAGACATCTTCTGGGCTTTTTACATCTGCGATCGCATGATCCCAGCTTGATCCCCACGCTTGACGCAACCTTTTGTTACTCGGCTAAAATAAAACCTTTGAGTACAAAAAGCACATTCTGACCCAGCAATAGTCACCGTCAGAGGGGTTCGGCCAAGCCGTAACCCTCTGCCACCAAGACTTCGACTGGATACCTTTTATACTGTCGTGTTCCCAGCGAAGGCGCTGTGTCTGCATGAATCAACTCAATAGCGCATTGACGCTGTTCATGAGCCTACTGGTGGAAGCCATGCCCTTCTTGTTATTGGGGGTTGCTTTCTCTAGCATTCTGAAGCTGTTCATCAACGAGCGTCGATTGGTGGAAGCCATGCCCAAAAACCCCTTGATGGGGGCACTAGCCGGAAGTCTAGTGGGCTTTCTCTTCCCCGTTTGCGAATGCGGAAACGTTCCGGTTGCGCGACGACTCCTAGTGCAGGGCGCACCGTCTTCCGTCGCCATTGGCTTTTTACTCGCCGCACCAACGGTAAATCCCATCGTCTTCTGGGCCACCTGGATTGCCTTTCGCGATCAGCCGGAAATGGTCTTTCTCCGCATCGGGCTGTCGCTGCTGATTGCGGTTTTAGTCGCCTGGATCTTCAGCTTTCAAGACGATCTGCGTCCATTCATGCAGCCAAATGTGGCCAAAATGATGCCGGAGCGTGAGCGAGCGACGGCAAAGCCACGTTCCAGCGCAGGACAATCCACTTCTCCTTTATTGCAATCCGGCACGTTTCTCATTGGTCAACCCGGAGAACCCATTCCTTTCAATCCTGCAACTGCCGAAACCCTCGCCGCCAATCCCGCCCTCAGCTTGCCGATGTTCCAACGGCTGTCACTCCTGGTAGACAACATGGTGCAGGAGCTGCGAGAACTGGGTGGGGCATTGGTAATTGGAGCTGCGATCGCATCTGTTGTCCAAGTTGCCATGCCCCGCGAGATTATTTTGGGCTTGGGGCAAAGTACGGTGCTGTCTATCCTGGCCATGATGATTCTGGCCTGGGTCGTTTCGATTTGCTCGACGGTAGACTCCTTCTTTGCTCTATCCTTCGCTTCAACCTTTACCAGCGCCTCACTACTGGCATTTTTAGTCTTTGGGCCAATGGTGGATGTCAAAAATATTGGTCTGTTGCTGACGGTATTCCGATGGCGCGCCATTTTCTATCTATTTGCCCTGGCCGGCTTACTCACCTTCCTATTTACCCTCTTGCTCAGTTCCTACATTAGCTAGGGTTGTGTGATGGATATCGGCAGGTTCACAACTCGCCTTCTATACCAATCACTGCGAACCATTCCGCTCCTAACCCATCAACCATTTACTTCCTGTTCATCGTTCATGGTTAATAGTGTTCAACTCCGAACTTGCCCAGATCGGCTCACTCTGACTTTTTAACGCCTAATCCGTTTTGGCTCCTACACACCTATGAAGACTGAACCCAATCAAACGGCTGCTGAACAGCGCTCTATCAAACGGAAACGGCCCGTTGGTCCAAGGCGGCTCCATTGGCGATCAATCGTCGATATTTTGGTCTTGCTGACCTGGGGCATCATGCTGCTGCGCTTTTGGTGGACGGGCAAGATCAACATTTTGCTGCATCCCGACTACATGTGGCTGTCGAATAGTGCGGGCGTGGTGCTGATTGCAATGGGGTTGCTCAAGCTGGTGCAGCTCCTCCGCAGCAAGTCACAACCGCCCTCCCTGCCCCACCTCAGTCTGTTTCCACCCGGAATCAGTAGCGCTATTCTCTTAGGCATCGCCGTATTCGGTTTGCTGTTTACGCCTCGGCCCTTTGCTAGCGAAACGGCGATGGCACGGGGTATTTCCGAAGGCATTCCAGCCACCCGCGCCCAGCCGCAGCAGTTTGGCAATTTCACCAAACCCGAAGAGCGGTCTCTAGTGGGCTGGATTCGGACGCTGACAGTGTATCCAGAGCCGGATGAGTATGCCGGACAGCCCGTGAATATTGACGGTTTTGTGATTCACAATCCCGATTTACCGGACAACTACCTTACCCTGGCTCGCTTTATCATCACCTGCTGCGCTGCCGATGTTTACCCGGTTGGCTTGCCGATCAAGCTGCCGGACAATCGCTCCGCCTATCCACCCGATCAGTGGTTCCAGGTGAAAGGCCAGATGATCTCAGAAACCTTGAACGGCGAGCGCACACTAGTCGTTCAGGCTGAATCCCTAACGGAAATTCCGGAGCCGGAGAATCCCTATGACTACTAATCGCCTCAAACAATCATGGGTGCAACCGCTGGATCGAATTGCGATCGCAATTATGGCTGTCCTCATCGTCGTAATCGGGATTGTGCTAATCAGTGGTGAGCATTCCACCCCCCGCATCCGGCAGTTTAGCTGGGACGGCCAGCGCATCGGCGCGGAGGATACGGCCTTTATCCTGACGTTCAACCGCCCCATGGATCGGCAAAGCGTCGAGTCTAACCTCCAAATTGAGCCGGAACTGCCGGGTAAATTTAGCTGGGCAGGTCGCCGCATGGCCTATACGCTGGAAAATCCTGCTCCCTACGGTGAAACTTTTCAGCTTACTCTCACCAACGCCACCGATCGCTACAGTGAGACCCAAGCCGATCGACCGGAAATTGAACCGTTTCAAACCACATTTCAAAGTCGCGATCGCGCATTTGCATTTATCGGCACCGAAGGCAGCGAAGCTGGACGACTGGTACTGTACAACCTGACCCAAAAGAGCAGCCAGCTTTTGACACCGGAAAACCTGTCGGTTTTAGATTTTGAAGCCTATCCGGCAGGCGATCGCATTTTATTCTCCGCTGTGGATAAATCCACTGGTGATAACAGCATTCTCAGCCAGGAACTCTATACCGTCACCACTGGCCTAAATGCTGAATCCTCACAATCTGGTTGGCAGTGGCTGCCCTGGCGCAAGTCCAACACAGCGACACAGCTCAAATCGGGCAGCATTGAAAAAATCCTCGACAACCAGCAGTATCAAAACTTAAAGTTTGACCTGTCCCCGAATGGTGAAACCATTGTGGTGCAGCGGGTCAATCAGAATGACCCAGCCGATTTTGGCCCCTGGATCATTCGTCAGGGTGAGCAGCCTCAGCCTATTGAAACCGATCCCGGTGGCGATTTCCTGATTACGCCGGATAGCACCGCACTAGTGTTAGCCCAGGGAGAAGGGCTGGCTATCCTGCCCCTCCAGCCGGAAACCGAACCGCTAGATTTCTTGCCTCAGTTCGGGATGGTGCTCAACTTTGCCCGCGACGGTTCGGCAGCAGCAATGGTGAAATTCAACACCGACTATACGCGATCGCTGTTTGTCGTGACCAACCAAGGCGAAGAAATCGAGCTGTTGCGTACAGAAGGCTCTGTTCTCGATGCTCAGTTTTCGCCAGATAATCAGACCCTTTACTGTGTTCTTACCACGCTGCTGCCGGGAGACGAGTATGTGGAGCAGCCATTTTTAACTGCAATTGATATGGAATCAACAGAACGAACAGATTTAGTATTGCTGCCAAAACAGCAGTCGGTGCAAATGAGCGTGGCCCCCGATGGCTTAGGACTTTTATTTGATCAGTCGGTCGCTTCTAATAATGCAACCAATGAGGCTTTACCGCAAACGGAAGATGGCCGCGTAATCACGGCCAGTCAGCTTTGGTTTCTCCCTCTGCTGCAAGACGAAAATGGTCAATTGATTAACGCCGATCCTGAAGCGCTATCACTGACTGGCGTCTATCCCCGATGGCTACCATAAAGCTCTCTCTCAATAGCAATTGTTGAGCGGTTTAAGGCATCCCTAAACCTTGATCTTGAATCGCTGGACTTTACAGGGTACGAACTTCTTCCTGGAGCTTGAGAAGTTGTGCTTCTGCTTCCAGCGGCTTATAAGTCAGTCTGGACACGACTACAAACGCAATTAACCCGACCAAAGGGCTAATTAACGTGGGAAATCCATCAAAGTCGGCGGTCAAGAACCCATTTGGGAGATAGAACAGCGTGTTCTCAATGCCAAACATGGTTGGCATTAGAGCAAAGAAAATCAGCCGGGTGATAGAACCCGCAATGATACAAGCCAATGCGCCCTGTCGAGTCGATTTCGTCCAGAATAAACCGCCCAGCAGTGGCACCACCAGTCCAGCAAATCCTAGATCAAATCCCAGCAGCAGCAGCACGCCCGTTTGAGGTACCCGCAGCCCCAGAAACACACCCAGTACAGTGATCACAATCGCCATGAGTCGAGTGATTAGCAGTAAGCGATCACCACCGTTAGCGTGGCCCACGCCTACTCCATGTCGAATCCCCAAAACATTGTGGGCCAAAACTGAAGATGTACCTAAAATGGCTCCATCTGCCGTAGAAAGCGAAGCCGACAAAATTGCGGCCAGCACTAGCAAACCTAGTACGGGCGGAACGACATTCAGCAGCAGTGTAAATAGCACTGGGCCATCACCCACCACCCCAACTTGTTCAAAAATACTGTTGGCTGACAGCGCAATGACGGAAAACGGTAGCCCCACAATCAACGTGCCAGCAGAAGCGACATAGCAGGCTTTCTGAGCTGTTTCTGGGCTATCGGCCGCAAAAATACGAGCCATGAAATCAATTGCCACCATGTTGCCTAATCCTAGTGCTAAGATGCTGGCCCAGTTAATTGCCGCTCCTGAACTGACGGATGTCAACTGCTCTAGGGCGAAAGTGACCAGTGCCAGGAGCAATGTTGAGCCCAAAGTTAACTAGAACATAAGTCAGCAGTCCTAACGCACCAACTAAAGCAATCAAGATTTGAATTGCGTCAGTGTATGCCACAGCAAACAGACCACCAGACACAGTATAAGCAAAAACAAGAGTTGCCAGTAAGAGAATGCCACCAACGTAGCTAGTGCCCAAAAAGGTTTGGAACATATAGCCCCCGGCAACCAGGTTGCCTGCCAGTAAAAATGAAAAGCTGACCGACATAATGCAAGCAGCAATCAACTCGACTCTGCGACCGTATTTGACTCGATAAAAATCAGGAATTGTAATCAGCCCCATGCGATTCATGGGTTTAGCTAAGAATGTGCCAGTCAAAAACAAACAGAGCGATAAACCAATTGGTAGAGCAGCTCCAGCCCAAAAGCCAAATTCTGAAGACAAATCGGTATTTCCCAAGGTAGCATTAGAGTCTACCGATTGCGCCATTAAAGTAGCCGCAGCTAATGGCAATGCGAGCCCTCGTCCAGCGACTAAAAAATTGACGCTATCTCCTTTTATTTGTTTAGAAGCCCAGACACCGATACCTAACGTTCCCAACAGAAAAGTAATAATTCCATAGGAAAAAGCTGAATGTTCCATTGGTCAATTTCCAAATTCAACATTGCAATTTCGCACCAGTCGTGAAGTGTCGGCAAGCAATAGGGCCAAAATCCAAAAAACGAAAAGTTCCTACCAGGGCTATTTCTCGGTTTTTAGTTTGAGTTTATTTATGCCAATTTACTTACAACAAAAGCCCAGGGAAAAGCTGATGACCTAACAAAGGCCAGCATGCTTCTCCCGGGCTTTTATCCCTCCGTGAACCAGCTTGGCACTGATATACCTAGGCTGGCTGCATCTCTTGGACCAAACACCTAATTAGCTTTTAGGCTGGAACCCTAGATGCAAAATCTTAGACTGGTTGTTTTGAAGTAACTAAATAGAACTGGCGAAAGCTGTAGAAAAATCGCTGTTTTTCTTTAATTACTTCCCATACATTTCTATCAGCAGGCAATGGATGAATAAGTATCTCTTGCTACGTATTAATTGTAGAAATGTCTGAAATATCAATATCTTCTGACTTTTCAATAAAGATCAGCACTGAAAAAATCAGTACCCATATTAATATGAAATCCGGCTAAAAATCTATAACTTATCAATGTGAAATGCTTGCCTGGTAAGCAGGGCTATTTCATTCTAAACAAGTAGCCTAATATGGGATCGAAGCTGACGCTCATCTACAGGTTCAGATGACTCAACTTGCGATTGTAGAAGCCTTTGTCGACTTACCCGATACCCGCCGTCGAGCCGGACAACGACATAGCCAAGCCTTATGTTTAGCCCTATTCACCTTGGCCGTTGCGGCAGGGAATCGGGGATTTCTGGCGATCGGGGATTGGCTCAAGGCGTATCACGATGAATTAGTGGCGTTGTTTTCGCCTCCTCAAGACCGTTTACCCTCCTACAGCACCATTCGACGAACGCTCTTGCGGGTGGATTATCACGAGTATGCCGCCTGTTTATCTCGGTTTTTCGGCGTTCATCCTCAGCCTGGAGAAACGATTGCGACTGATGGCAAAGTTGTGCGGGGGTCTTATGAAGCGCTCAGCGATGACCCACAGGTCGAGTCGCATCCAGCAATTCTGCTGGTCAGCGCTTACATTGTGGAACGAGGACTCATCCTGGAGCCCTATGAGGTGGAGTCCAAAACCAATGAAATCACAGCCTTGCCCATCTTCATTGAACAATTGGCGCTCAATGGAGTGGTGTTTGCCTTTGATGCGATCAGTACTCAAAAAAAACGGCTGAGGTGATTCTCAGCAGTGGCAACCATTATCTGGGGGCACTCAAAGGCAACCAATCTGGGCTGCTCCAGGCCGTAACGACTCATTTTCAGGCGCAGCAAACCGTCCAACAGCTCAACAAAGGGCATGGTCGCATTGAAAAACGAACGATCAGCATGAGTCACATCCTGGATAACATGCCCGAGTTTCCGGGATTGCAGACGCTGATTCGAGTTCAATCCGAGCGCCAGGTGCATCGAGCCGACATCGTTGAGGTGTCTCACGACACCCGTTACTACGTGGCTTCCTTTTGTGAGAGTGTCCAAGCCTTTGCTCAACGCATCCGAGGCTATTGGGGCGTAGAAAACAAGGTGCATTATGTCCGAGATGTGACTCAAGGGGAAGATGCCTCCCGCATTCGAACCCCTCCTCTGGTGCAAAATTGGGCACTGGCCCGTAATTTTGCGCTGAACTTATATCGCAATCATGGCTTTGAGAATATGGCTCAAGCTCAACGCCGGGCTGGATTTGGACTTAGCACTCTCAAGTCTCTATTTAGAATGCAATAGCCCTGGCCTGGTAAGTATAGCTGTAGCCACTTAGGTTAGGACATAAGCTAGGGTTAAGAGGTAGTATTTTGCGCTTGGAATTGGATGGCTCAACCCTACAGCGAAGATTTTCGGCAAAAAGTGATCGACGCGATTGAGTTAAACGGCCTCAAGAAAAGTGAGGTGAGTGAAGGATTTGGCATCAGCCGCAATACAATAAACCGCTGGTATCGGCAAAAGGCTGAACTAGGGCATCTCAAAGCCAACGTCAGGACAACTGCCAATCCAAGAGCCAAAATCAAAGACTGGGATGCCTTTCGCAGCTTTGTCAAGCAGCATCAAGACAAAACGCAAGCGGAGATGGCCGCCTTGTGGCCCGACCCCATCAGCCAACGAACGATGTCTCGGGCATTGCAAAAGATTGGCTTTACGCGAAAAAAAAGACCTATGGCTACGGCCAACGAGACGAGGGGAAACGGGCTGAGTTTCAAGCTCAACTCGGCGATCCAAAGGCGACTCATTTAGTCTATGTCGATGAATCGGGCATGGATGAGCGCGACGACTACGGCTATGGATATGCCCCTATCGGTGAACGAGTTTACGACCTCAAATCTGGCCAACGCCACGGGCGAGTCAATATGATCGCGGGCTATCGAGGCTCTGAGCTGATTGCTCCGTTTACCATTGAAGGAACTTGTAATCGAGTGGTCTTTGAGACCTGGCTTGAAACTTGCTTAATTCCGACCTTGCAGCCAGGGGACTGGGTGATTGTGGATAATGCCACCTTTCACAAAGGCGGACGGATCGCCGAACTGATTGAGGCCGCCAACTCTCACCTGGTTTATCTTCCCCCTTATTCTCCTGACCTCAATCGCATTGAGAAGTGTTGGGCTTGGTTAAAAAGCCGCATTCGAAAGCGTCTCCCCTCCTCAACCAGTTTACGCCAGGCAATGGAAGCGGTTCTCAAGCAAGCGGCGTCCTAATGAGAATGGCTACGGCTATATTTCACATTGACGTTAGCAAGTGGCACCTAACCCTACAGCTATACAGCAATCTTAAATTGATTATGAACAGGCCGATCCGGCGGATCGGCCTGTTCATAATCAATTTAGTTCACCAGCTATTTAATGGAGCTGTAGCTGTAGTCAGCTCTATTGGAACACGGACGTTTTTGTGGCGCGGCTGAGCCGCGCCACAAAAACGTCCTAACCAACATGCATATAGCTGCAACCTAGAGCTAATACACAGAAACTAAGCTTGCATTTGCAATTCTGGGGTTTTAACCTGCTGGACAAAGTTAGCCAAAATCTTCAGGCCAGCCGTAGAAGATTTTTCGGGGTGAAATTGAACCGCTGTGACATTATTCTGCGCGATCGCAGCTGTTACGGTTTGACTGCCATGTGTGATCACTGCCGCATTGACTGCCGCATGAGTGGGTTCAGCATAAAACGAATGGACAAAATACACCCACGGATTAGCTGGCAAGCCTTGCCAAATCGGTAAATCAGGCTGCGTTAGATTGAGTTGATTCCAGCCCATGTGAGGAATGGTAATTCCGGGTTCGGAACGGAAGCGGCGCACGTATCCTGGCACCACCCCCAAGCCTGCCTCTTTGCCCTCTTCACTACCTTCGAACAAAACTTGGAGACCAAGACATATGCCCAGAAACGGCTTGCCGCTGGCAATGATGTCGCGAATTGGGCTGATTAAATCCCGCGATCGCAAATGCTGCACCGCTGGATCAAATGCGCCAACTCCCGGCAGTACTACAGCATCCGCCTGGTGCAAATCGTCAACGGAGTCAGTAATTTTGGTGGTGGCCCCTGCATTCTCTAGCCCTTTACAGGCTGAGTGCAGGTTTCCCATGTCGTAGTCGATGACTGCAATAACCGTCATGGCATCCTCCGTTAACGTACCGGACAACTAACCACGATAGCGGATATTGGCGGCAAGCGGCTACCCAGGGTGATGGGCTTAGATGATGGTGAATTGGTGTTGGTGAAGATGGGGAATAGAGTATCAGGCCAACCAAGCAGACAAATCGCGGTTAATTAAATCCTGGAGCTGGAGGATATCGTCGCGATAATAGTCCTGCAAGAGCGCTCGATCTGCCGCTTTCAGCGGCATTTTGCTCTTGTCGGTCGAGTTCAAGGCCAAAATGAGATCGCGCAGTTGTTTGCGGGCAGCTTCTGGCATCATCAGCTTTAGCGCGGTAGCGGCAGTGGAGCGAATGGGATTCTGCGTTCGCATCAGGGAATTAACAGTTTTATTTTTGGGAACTTTAGCAACTTGCGATCGCTGCTGCGTGTCCGGTTCAAACTGGTCGTTCACGCCTAGAAATCGATACATCGTCTGCATGGTCTGCACAGCGTTACGGCTCAGATCATCGTACAGACAAATTTGAATCTGATTCGCTCCAAAAGCTTCTACAAACTGCTTGAGCGGCTGGTAATAACGACCTTTTAGTAGGGTGAATGATGAATCGGGGCGCTGTCGCACCTGTTCCGCTAGGCTCATTTCGGCATCACTATCAATGGCGTCACGAATGTGCATTAAATAGTCGGAATAAGCCCGGTCAACTGGATTCCGTAAAACGGTAATTAGCTTGGCCTGGGGGACATACTGCTGAATCAGCGGCACCGCTACATCATGGTGAAATAAGTAGTTGGGAGACACCTCACCAATGGCGAGTTCATCTGTCACTCCTGCAAAAAGCTGCTGGTACTGCTCAAGGGTATAAATGCCGTTGCGCTTCTTGGCCAATGTTTCCGGTGGTGCCGTCGCCCAATCTCGTTCAAAGAAATTGGTTTCTTTGACTGGGCTCATATAAATTTCGGGATGCTGTTTGAGATAGTTATAAATGGATGTTGTTCCAGCCTTTTGCACCCCAAAAACGATGAAATTGGGTAAGGAGGTTGAACTCATCAGCAAATTTCCTTTAGCCAGCGGACAAGACAGATTATGAACGACGAATGTCACCCTAGAATGCCCAAACTGATCTCACCTGTATCGGGGGAATGGGAAAGCGTCTCATAATTTTAGGTCTGGACAAGCTTAAAAGCCCAAAACCATCCGTTTTGAGAGCTAACGCCTGGTAGGATTTCAAGAATCGCACAGGCCGATATAAGCATTAGATATCAGAGTTCTGCCGAGAGATATACGTATAAGCTAGCACAGTGAAAACCAGTAAATGATTGCTACGGAATAGCCGTATTTACCTCAATCTCATCCAAGAAAAAATACCTCTATCGTAAATTTACGGTTGCGAATTGGGTTGTATTTATATTGCTTTCGCTTCTTTAAACGCAACATCAAATTCCTCTCCTTTGGCGCTAAAAACATTCCGTGTCTTTCCCGTCGTTGCTGCAATGAGGAGGCAGTTAGCCTGCATATAGTTCGACATGTCGTTACGGGGCTATCACACCTATGAAACCTCAATTTTTGAAATATGCGATCGCAGCCGGTACGGCTTCGGCAGCACTACTCTCCTTCGCTGGCAGCGCCAGTGCGTTTACCTTCACCACCCAGTACGAGGGCACTGCAGGTAAGAACGATGTCTTCCTCAAGTCTGTTACGTTGGAAGACGGTGAAATCGTTAGCGACTTCTCCTTTATTAAAGGCGCTAACATCGTCAGCAACGATCAGTACACTGGTGGCAACACAGGTGCTGCAAGTGCAGACAAAGGCGACAATGCGACGACTGGTATCAAAGTAGAAGATGCTTCCGCTGAGGACATTGCTTTCAACTTAGGTACCAACAACCTCAATAACATCATTGATACGGAAGATAGCGGTTCATTCCAGATTGACCTGCATTTTGACAAAGCAATGGACAATCTGCTGGTTTGGGAGCGCGGCATGAACAGCGACTTGGGAATTCAAGCGCTGGATGCTGATGGCAATCTGATTGGTAACTACCTGAAGATTAGCCGATCCGACTGGGTTTCCGCTGGCTACAGCATCGATACGCTCGAAATTGGTGGCGCTCAGAAAGTCGGTTCTTTCGGTGTCAACTTCATGGCTGATCTAGGCGTTAGCGGTCCGGTTTCCAGCGTTCGCTTCTTCAGCCAGAGCGGTTACAACGGTCCTGACTGGAAGTTCGTTGGTACCAGTGTTGAGCGCTTCGAAGAACCGTCTGACGTACCTGAGCCTACCATGCTACTTGGTTTGGGCTTGGTGGGTGGTGCAGCTTTCCTAAAGCGCAAGTTCGCTCATTAATAGACAAGACCAAGACTGGTAAAAATCTAGACGCAGCATTTTCTCATTCAACATAATGAGAAATGCTCACGCTATCAGGTCTGTATTTTGATTGGTGCATCGATAACGATGCGAAATGTGGGCTACGTTTGATACCTTCAAATGATGTTAAAAAGAGAGGCTGTTGGCCTCTCTTTTTGTTGCAAATGAACCGCGTCAAGAGTTGATATCCAAATTGAGCTAGTACCTTACCTTATCGGGATTGGCATTCCACTCTTCAAATGCGATCGTAGCTTCTTCGCGCATGAGGGGAATCATCGGAATTTTGCGCTGGTCAAGCGGTACAGACATTTCGTCATAAATTATCTGACTATCGCCACCGATTTTGGCCGCATCTTCTTTGGTGTTGGCATAGTAGATGCGATCCAAGCGTGACCAGTAGATGGCCCCTAAACACATAGGACAGGGTTCGCAACTGGTGTAGAGTTCGCAGCCCTGAAGTTGAAAGTTGCCTAAATGGGCACAGGCTTCTCGAATCGCCATCATTTCTGCGTGAGCTGTTGGGTCGTTGGAAGGCGCAACTTGATTGCTGCCTTGACCAATGATTTTGCCATCCTTGACGACCACCGCACCATAAGGGCCACCATTTTGATTTCGAACACTTTTCAGCGAAAGTGCGATCGCAGCTTGCATAAATTCAGGATTCGGTTCAGCCATATCACTCCATTCAACTTGCTCGTCTTGAATTTTCCATTCGGAAATAATTCTAGTCAAAAGCCAATTTTCCCCTCTTGCAGTATATTTTAAGGCCAGTACAGCGTTGGCTAGAATGCTCGCTTTTTGGCACTGAAGAGCTAAACGATTGACATTTTGCATTCTGCAACTCTAGACCTCTCACGATTTTGGCGCAAGATGCCAGCCCACCAAGAATGGGGCTTTCGTGCTGTTTGTGATTAATCAGATAAAGCGAGGATTTTAGTGTTTTGTCTAGTTTGATGTGAAAGCGGTGACAGCAGAAAATGCGATCGCAAATGGCAATCCTGAATTAATCAAAGCGGCACTTTCAACCGATGTTGTGATGCACAAGCTGGACAGTGCGATCTGACGACTGGCAGAACCTGTGGATGTTGGGTTTCGTACCTCAGCCTGACCTACGGCGACAGCGATCTCACTAGTCTTGAAGCAATCTCATCTGCGATCGCCTCCACATCATAAGCCTCATCGTTGGAGAGCACCACAATCGACAGGCCAGGCGTTTTGTAGTGGCGGTAATAGGTGCTGGTGCCCAGCCAGCTGCCACTGTGGTGAATATAGGTGTCTGCAATTTGCCAGACCATGCCGTAGCCTTCTCCGTCGTCGTCAATCAGGCTACCGTCGTCATAGTAGCCAGGGCTAAAGGCGGTGTTGAGGGTTTCGGCGGAGACGAGGGTATTCCGACGCAGTGCGTTATCGTAGCGGGCCAGATCGTTGAGGGTGCTAAACACGTTGCCGTCGCCTGCAATGACTGAGGGAAATGAGGCAGGTTCAATCTCGCCGTCATCCGTCACTGCGTATCCGGTGGCTTGATTGGGGATGGACTGGCCCAACTCTCGGTACACCAGCGTGTTGTTCATGCCTGTTGGGACAAAGATTTCCGTTGCCATGAAGTCGGCAAAGGGTTGTCCTGACACCCGCTGAACGACGAGTGCTAGCAGGGCATAGCCACTGTTGTTGTATTCAAAGGTGGTGCCGGGCTCAGCAATCGCGGCTTGATCGTTCAGCCAAACGAGATGGGCTTCTAAGTCCAGGTTGGCAAATTCGCGATCGCTGCCGTCCCAAGCGTCGCTGGTGTAGTCGGCTAAGCCTGAGGTGTGATACAGCAGATGGCGCAGGGTAACGGGATAGTTGGGATAGGCATCTTGAAAGTCGGGGAGGTGCTGAGAAACAGGATCGTCTAGATTCAGCGCCCCTTGCTCCATGAGCTTGAGGACGGCGATCGCGGTCATGTGTTTGGATACGGAGGCCAGGTCAAATACGGTATTTGGAGTGATGGGGGTTTGGCTGGCGATGTCGCTGAGACCATAGCCTTGGGCATAGATCGTTTCCCCTTCGGACAGGACTAAGATAGCGACTCCTGGCCCGTTTTCAACCAGGGTTGGTTCGATTAGATCTTCAATCTCGGTGGCAAGTTGAGCGGTGTTAGGGAGGTTGAGTGCCGTTTCAGTGACGGCTGTAGTGTCTTCGGGATGGGGGAGGAGTTCGGCTACGTCGTTGCAGGCAGTGAGCAAGAGCAGAAACAGTAGCGCAGGCCAGATGCCATGAGGATTGATGATGCCCATGAGGGGAAGCAGTTGGATGATGGGATTATTATGCGCTGAGATCGCACTACCCAACCAATTGATCCTAGTAGAACTGGTTTTGGGTGCCTTAACAACGGAATGGAGAAGTCTGTGGTTGAGAGATTGATGGAGATGGGTTTCAGCTTTTGATATTGTACTGGGGCTGCATTCGAAATTTAAGCGACAGTTTACACCCTCATGCAGTTGGTTAAGTTTGCTTCCTCATATTTTGCAAGGGTAGTTTATTGAGTGCGATCTCGCCCATTTTTCCGTATCGATTAATGCGAGTAGATCAAACATCAGATCCGATATCCTGTGAAAGGCGATCCCTCTCAATGATTTCGCTAACGGTGAAGTGCAGCGGCGGCAAAGAACCCGAAATTGAGTCGTAGCGGTGTTCTTCCGTCTGCTACATTGCAATGGTTATACGGATGCAAGAAGCGGCAGATTAGCACTTTTAAGTAATCTGACAACTTCTAGGGCTGCTGAGCTTTTAGATCCAGAAGGTAAAAACTCCAGCACGCTACAGCCAACTACATCAAAATTACTTCCTAAGCTAGCTAATAAGTCACTGAGTCTGTTTATATGTATTCCACCTGATGTTGGGCAAGCAACATGAGGAAATTCTTCAGGCTCGATTACGTCCAAATCAAGATGGATGTAAAGCTTATTAGAACCAGCTTTACTTAGCATTGCAAATAACCGATCAAAATCTCCATCGTTTATTGCTTTAGCAGAGAAGATGGATAATTCTTTTTGCTGAATAAACCTTCTTTCTGGTAAGTCAAATTCCCTTGCTCCAATAAGAAACACTTGCTCTGGACGTAATGTTGAGAAGGTACAGTTTACAATGTCTGCGTCGCCTTCACCAAGTAGGGCACGTAACGGCATTCCGTGGAAATGAGCACTAGGAGATGAACTAGGTGTATTTAAATCTCCATGAGCATCTAACCAGACAACAGTTAAAGCTTGGGCGTATATTTTGTTGAGAAATGAAACCGGAGCAAGTTCAACACCACAATCTCCTCCAATGGTCAAAATACGTTATGGGTTGTGATCTTGGATCACTCTACAAGCATCTACGAGTTGAGAAAAAACTTGGCTATATCCAATAATATTTTTATCGGCAACTAGTGAGTAAGTTAGAGAGGTCGGAATCTGCGTAAAAGAAATTTTATTGCACAGAGATTCACAAAGAAGCTTAGCACCTTCATAAAGTTCAAATCTTGCTGAACCCTGCCATTGTGGAAAAAAGAGATTCAGAGTTTCTTGTGAGGATTCTGACATTGATAGCTCACTTAACGCTGGTTACTGATAGACAACTTCTAGGTAACGTCCCCACCGATAAATCGAAGCCGTATAACTATTATTTAGAGGGAAATTTTCTGCCTAATCCCCCTATAGGGGTGATTAGGTGAAAGCGTTCAGTATAAACAACCTGCGATTTGGAATCATGGCTGTATTAAATAAGATTTCTTATTTGAAATGGATGTTCACTTAAGAACGAAAACTCTTGGTTTTAGAGATCTCTATAGATATGCGATAAACGTAAACGGATTCTTACCAAAGGATTCGGCACTAATATTCCGAAGTGCGAGCCTATTTCACCCAATTTCATGCTGGAGTTATCGTAAATATTCCCCTAGTGGACTAGTGACAAATAGCGCTCTGTATATTAGTCACTGATAGAATTTCGCCCCGCTGGGCAAACTAGCGGAGTGTTTCCTGCTAGAGCCATCCCAAGTCATGAATCCACCCACCAA
Organism: Thainema salinarum CENA647; assembly: GCF_057732415.1. Taxonomy (NCBI): domain Bacteria; kingdom Bacillati; phylum Cyanobacteriota; class Cyanophyceae; order Leptolyngbyales; family Leptolyngbyaceae; genus Thainema; species Thainema salinarum. The sequence continues at coordinate 1,360,258 of NZ_JBYJZJ010000022.1, read as the reverse complement.
TTTAAAGTTCCATTTGCCTCGCAGCTTATCGTCGCTAGAAACCTGGGGGTTTGGCTTTAGCGGACTGTTGCTGTGGCTAGGAACTGCACCTGCCATGCATACCGCGCTGGGGCCAAATGCGCTGCTCGTTTGGATTCCCGGTGCCGTGATTGGTATCCTGCTGAACCTCCAGGTCAAACGCCTCGGCACCTACTTTCCAGACGTTTCCGGTGGTACACCCAACTACACCACTCACCTGCTGCGACGGTTTCCAGTTTTGGCCCAATACGCCGCGATGGGCTACTTTTTGGGCTGGATTTCCGTTCCGGCCATGAATGCCATCATTCTGGCGGATTTGATTGAATCTAATCTGGTGCCACTGGGATTTCATGTGCCCGTCACCCTGCTGAGAATTTGCTTTTTGGCGCTGCCGTTTGTCGTTGCCTTTAGCGGCACTCGCACGATTGGCATTCTCCACACCTTTTTCGTGTTTCCGGCCATCGGCTTCTTGATGACCTTTTGTCTACAGGGGATGTCCTGGCTGGGCACGTCGCCTGCCAGTCCCGGTTTACTGCCAGATGTTTGGCCGACGCCTAATGTAGTTGATTGGCTGAAATGGTTTTATATTGCCGTCTACGCCGTGTATGGCTGTGAAACCGCGTCTTCGTTTGTGGCCGATAGTCGGCGACCACAGGTAACGCTGCGCTGTCTGGCAGTGACGGCCAGCCTGATTCCCATTGTTTATATCGGTGGCTCTTGGGTCGTCATGCGTCTGGCTGCCGATGCGGCAGCAGCAGATAGCACATACTTAAACCTGGTTGCTGCTAGTCAGCCCTTTTGGGGCAGCATGGGGCCAGCGCTCGTCACGTTTTTAATTACTTCTGGCTGCTTGCTCAGTTCAGCAACGGCAGTCGCTAACTGTCCGCGTTTGCTCTATCAGTTAGCTCAGGATAAATACATTCCGCCCGTGTTCGGCGTGATTTCTCGCCGATCCGTACTGGCACCGGGTCTGTTATTTACCTTTGCGCTGAGCTTGCTGTCGCTGATTTGGGGGGATGTGGCGCGGGTGGTGATGGTGACGGGGACGGGCTACTTGACCTCAATGATGGCGATTCATTTGGGCGAATGGGTGAGTCGCGATCGCATCGAAACCCGTTGGCAAACGCTCTCGTTGGGCTTCTTCATTTTGGAGAGCATTGTGCTGATTGGGGGCGGCATTGCCTGGGGCTGGCAGGACTGGATGATGGGGCTGGCGATGCCTTTAATCGTGGGTACTGTCGCGACTCAGTTGCCTCGCTTGCGGCTGCGGGTGCTGCAACCAAGCTGGTGGTGGCAGCGCGATCAGATGCCGCGTTCGATTAATGCCAAAGCCGACTGGGTGGCGCTACAGGTGACGATTTTGATTGCCTTAATTTGTGCAGCCGTCAGCATTGGCTGGCTAGCGCGAGCCAGGCTGGAGCGCACAGATCTCACCACTCACGCGGCGCTGTTTAGCATTTTGCTGGTGACGGTAGCGTTTATTGGGGTTGAGATCGCATGTTGGACGAGTTTGCCCCAAATTGCCGCCATCACCGAAGCGCGAGAGCAGGTTGAGCAGACGCTAACCGATTTGCAGCGTACTCAAACTCAACTGGTGCAGGCCGAGAAAATGTCCAGCCTTGGTCAACTCGTAGCAGGTGTGGCGCATGAGATTAACAACCCGGTCAACTTTATCTACGGTAATTTGACGCATATTGAAACCTATTCTCGGGACTTGCTGCGCTTAGTGGAGCTGTACCAGCAGGCGTATCCAGAGCCACCGGATCAGATTCTGGACGCGACCGATGAGATGGATCTGGAATTTTTGCAGGAGGACTTGGGCAAAATTCTGCATTCGATGCAGATTGGTAGCGATCGCATTCGGCAAATTGTGCTGTCCCTGCGCAATTTTTCCCGCATGGATGAGGCTGAATTCAAAGCCGTTGATATTCATGAAGGGATTGAAAGCACGCTGCTGATTTTGCAGCATCGCCTGAAAGCCAAGAGCGATCGGCCCGCGATTGAGGTTGTTCGCCAGTACGATACATTACCACCCATTGAGTGCTATCCCGGTCAGCTCAATCAGGTGGTGATGAACATTTTGTCCAATGCCATGGATGCGCTGGAGGAAAAGGGCAAGCCGCCTTACCGAATCACCATCCGTACCAGCCTGATCGAGAATACGTGGGTGGAAATTGCGATCGCAGATAATGGCCCAGGCATTCCGCCAGCAGTACAAAGCCGCATTTTCGACCCGTTCTTCACGACCAAAGCAATCGGCAAAGGCACGGGCATGGGCATGTCGATCAGCTATCAAATCATCACCGAGAAGCACGGCGGCAAATTAGAGGTTGCCTCCTCACCCGGTCACGGAGCAGAATTTATCATTCAAATTCCAGTGCAGCGCTCGGCCAATGAACTGGCAGTCTCTCACCGATCACATTCAGCAGCTTGAGCTGGACGATTGCCCCATCACCCACAGCATCTTTGGCACAGCTGATCCAGGGCGCATCAGTGCCGCTTTTGCTCAATTTGCTCGCACATCCCTTCAGTCTGATATCGAGAGCTGCAGCTTTGCTTATGTTTCAGTGGGGGCAACGGTCGTCGTTCGGCTCAGAAACGCGCAGGTCGTTGTGTTCAAAGCCTACGGGACTGAGCATGGTCTACCCGCTCTGCGACCGCCTGCCCTGTGCAGCAGCTTTCAAGTTCAGGCCAAACTAGCACAAGCCGGATTTTCCTGTCCCGCCATTCTCGCTGCATCGCAGATCCAGGACGGCACCCTGTTTGTCGCCCAAAGCTACTGCGATCCAGGTGAAACCGCTGCACCGTTTGATTCACAGGTACGGCAACGCATGGCCGTTAAGCTAGCGGAACTGATTCACCACACCCGTTCATGGGACGCACCGCTCGATTTAGCACCTTGGATGCCGTGGCTAGATGGGGAGACGGTGAAACCGCTTTGGCCGACGCCGCACAATACTCTGTTTGATTTCGAGAAAACAGCCGCTGGAGCGGAATGGATTGATGCGATCGCAACTCGCGCTCAACGGTTGCTACTGGATATTAAACTGCCCTGGATAATCGGTCATGCCGACTGGAGCCTGCAAAATATGGCCTTTCAGCGAGGGCAAATTACGAGCGTTTTTGACTGGGACAGCCTGCGCGTAGGGCCAGAAGCGTTTTTCGTCGGTGGTGCGGCTCGTTGCTATGCTCACGATTGGCGCATTGGCCCACCTGCTCGAACGATTACCGTTGCTGATGCCGAGGCGTTTATTCGCGAGTACGAAACCGCTAGAGGTTGGCAGTTTACCGCAGAGGAGCAGATCGCCATCGGTGCCGCAATGGTCTACACCCTGGCCTATGGCACGCGCTGCGCTCATGCGGTTGGAGCCGGATCTGATTGGACACAACAGTGCAAACTTCAGCTTCGGCAGTTTTGCGATCGCTATCTTGAGTAAAGATGACACTCTGCCTCCTTGTATGTTGAGAGAAGAGAGGTAGACCGACCCTCCTGAGATGCGAGACATCGTGCGAGAGCCAGGGTCGCCTCTCAACTTGATACCCCAAACTCGGATCATCGGCAGGGACAAAGAGATCCCGAATGACGCAAGGCTGAGTTGTGTGTATCGTCCATCTAGAATTCGCTACAAGGAGAGTACTATGTGCGCGCAATCAACCGACTCAAGGTCATCAGCCGTCAAGCAGTGGGTCGGCATTGATGTGTGTAAACGGTGGCTGGATGTTTATGTTAGACCGTCTGGAGAGAACTTCCGAGTGAGCAACAGCAGTGAGGGAATTGAGGATTTAACCCGTCGGTTGGCCAAGCCGTCGCAGGTGGGTCGCATCATCGTTGAAGCCACAGGTGGCTATGAGCGACACATCGCGCTTGCAGCACAGCAGCAGGGCTATGCACTAGCGGTGATCAACGCCAAGCAAGCTCGCAACTTTGCCAGAGCTGCCAATCAACTGGCTAAGACCGACCGAATCGATGCGGCGATCCTCGCCTGGTTTGGCGAAGCGATGCAGCCTCCGCTACGACCGTTGGCCAGTGAGGCTCACCAACAGTTACAGGATGCGGTGACCCGTCGCCGCCAATTAGTGGAGATGCTCACCATGGAGCGCAACCGTTTAGCTGGACTGCGAGGTCCCGCTCAGGAAGACGTTCAAGCCCATATCGACTGGCTCAAAGACCGCATCAGCGACCTTGACCAAGCGATTGATGAGCAAGTGGAACACAACCAACAGTGGCAGCAGCACCAGGCTCAACTGACCTCTGTTCCAGGTGTCGGTCAGGTGGTTGCCAACACCCTGTTGGCTCTGCTGCCGGAGCTAGGAACGCTCTCACACCGTCAAATTGCCGCTCTCGTTGGGGTGGCTCCGCTCAATCGCGATAGTGGGCAAAAGCGAGGGCAGCGCTCGATCTTTGGTGGCCGCAAACCCGTTCGGCAGATGCTCTACATGGCCACTCTAGTTGCAGTTCGTTACAACCCTGTCATCAAAGCCTTTTATGAGCGGCTGCAACAGCGTGGCAAGTTAGCCAAAGTCGCCCGCATTGCCGCTATGCACAAGCTGCTGACGATCCTCAATGCCATGCTCAAGCACGGCACGCACTGGCAACCACCGGAGGCTGCTATGACGTAATTGACCTCCTTTCGACTTGACTTTTAAGATAATCGCTCTTACCCGCAGCATTTAAATCTGCAATTGCGCAACAGAACGCAGTTCCCCTATTTCATTCAATCTACACATTCAGAGCCAGTTGACAAAGTTCTCGTGAGGTTACCAAGGTTGTGCCACCTAAACGAGACTTAAATAGTCATGCGAGTCTGTAAACAGTTGAAAAAGCCGCTAATCGGCTCAATTTTGCTGCTTTTGTTGAACTGAAACGGCTAAAAGCCGCTTTACGCCAATTTGGTACTTCATCGGGTGCGTCGCCATTTGATCTGGATGATTCTGATTCTGTAGAGAAAATAGAGAGCAAACTGATGAAACATATTCGCTGGACTCCATTACGACGTACATTACCCTTGTCTGCTGTTGCGATCGCGGCACTAATCGGCGGCAGCTTTGCACCCGCTTCCTTGGCCACAGGCGAAAATGCAGGCGGAACCGTCAATGGCCCGATTGAGGACTTAAACTGGCTGCTGGATGACTCACTGCTGGATGAGATCGCGGTTGACACCGCCGATCAGGCAGAAGGCGGCGAGATTATCCTGGGCCAGACGACCGTTGGCCAAACCAGTGTGACTCAGGTGCGCTACACCGACTTGAGTTCTAACTACTGGGCAAGTGACTTCATCTACCGCTTGTCGGCAATTCAGGTGGTCAGCGGTTTTCCCGATGATGAATTCCGCCCATCCGCAGTACTTACGAAAGCGCAATATGCGGCGATGATTGCCCAAGCGTTTGATATGCCAGCGACGCGGCAGCTTGTGTCGATTCGTAATCTATCCCGCAGCTACTGGGCGTATGAGGCGATTCAAACTGCTTACTCAATGGGCTTTCTGGATTTAGATAACGGCAGCATTGACGTTGACAGCGGCATGACTCGCTTAGACATGCTGGTGATGCTCGCCAGAGGACTGGGGATTACGCAGGTTTCCTCTGGGCAGTCCGTTGACCAACTGCTGAGCATTTTTGATGACGCTGACGAAATTCCCAGTCAGTATCGAGTGATCATCGCGGCTTTGGTTGAGCGCGGCATTTTGGTGAACTATCCCCAGGTGCGATCGCTAAATCTGACCCAAGTTGTCTCTCGTTCCGAAGCTTGTGCGTTTATGTATCAGACGCTGGCCTATCTGGGTCGGGTTGAACGCATTCAGTCTGCCTATATCGTGAACAGCATCAACTTTGTTGGCCTGGAAACCATCGAAATCGAGCAAGAACAGACCATCACCACTGATGTGGATGTGGATATTGATGGTGACGACGACGATGATGACGATGACGATGATGACGACGACGATGATGATGATGACGACGACGATGATGATGACGATGACGATGACGATGATGACGACGACGATGATGATGACGATGACGACTAACCGATTCCCGACAGTCGTTAAAGCAAGTTAGATCGCTTTAGGTTTGCACTAAAAAGAGGGAGCATTATGACACAATGCTCCCTCTCAGTTTGCGGATTGATTTTGTGGATTTATTTCGTTGACCTGAACTGCTTTTCAACCAGCTTTGCGATCGCATCTCTCGGCAAAAAGCGGGGCACATTGGCAATCAGCTGATTCGGTAAGCCACCCGTGACGACGGATGATTGGCCTTGAGCCAGGGCGTTCAACGCCTCTTCCACCACTTCTTCGGGCGGCGTCATTTGCAGGCCGGAACTTGGCGTACCGGATTCGTTCAGTCCGGCTTCCTTGAAAAACTGCGTTTCGGTTGGCCCAGGACAGAGGGCAAGAATTTTAACCCCGGTGTCTTGGTTCTCAGCCCACAGTGCTTCGCTGAAGTTCAGCACAAAAGCTTTTGATGCCGCATAGACCGACCAGTAGGCCATCGGCTGAAAAGCAGCAATAGACGAGAGGTTAATGATGCTGCCGGATCTGCGCCGCTGCATAGCGGGCAAACAGCGGTGGGTAAGCTCGACTACCGCAGCAATGTTGAGCTGAACCATCGTCAACTGCCGCTGTAGATCGGAACTGGCAAACTCGCCCACGTCCCCAAAGCCTGCGTTATTAATCAGTTGATCAATCTCCCAACCCTGGGTTTCAATCTGCTGCCACAACTCTGCGATCGCACCTGGAGCCGTCAAATCTTTGACAATCACCTGGGCTTCAACCTGAAACCGATCGCGCAGTTCCTGCGCCAGCGCCATCAGCTTCTCTTCTGAGCGAGCGGTCAAAATCAAGTTAGCTTGCCGCGCCGCCAACTTACGAGCAAAGGCTGCCCCGATGCCAGATGATGCGCCAGTAATGAGCGTATATCCCATGTTGTCCTGCTTTGGTTAGATGTGTGATGAGCAAGTACTTTTTATAAGAATTCGCCTTCCAAAATAGTACCGTTTAGCTTTATTGAGTTAAACCAACAATGAGATGTTTAACTTCAGTTAACTTAAACGTTCAAACGTTCAATTTATACATCGAATAGTACTAGATCGAACTACAACACAAAGCAGCATAGCCTTAGAAGCTAATTATCCACGCAAACCGTATATTTAATTTGATACACGCGAGACTCAATCTGATTCTAACTTGCTATATTTGCGGTCGAGATTTACACAGATTAATATTAGAATATAGTGAAGCTAGGCTGTGTTAAAAAACATATTAGGGTAAAAAAGAAGCGGTTAAATAACTATGCAAAGCGCTCTTGATTGTGCCACTTTTTTCCTAAAGAAAGTAGATAGGCTGCAAGGAGAATCCATTTCTCCTCTGAAACTCCAAAAATTGCTTTATTATTCTCAGGCATGGAGCCTAGTTCTTCGAAATCAGCCTCTTTTCAGTGAAGAGATCGAAGCATGGAAGCATGGTCCAGTCATTAAAGTCGTATGGCAAAAGTTCCGCGAGTATAAATATAATTCGATTCCAGAACCTAGTGAAAGTATGGATTCTTTCAGTGTAGATGAAATAGAAGTCATGGAAGAGGTGTGGAGGGTGTATGGGGATCTCAGTGCAAGACATCTCGAATCCTTAACTCACAGGGAAGATCCTTGGATTATTGCTAGGGGAAGTATAGGTATAGATGAAAAGTCAACTAACGCCATTTCGCTATCATGTATGTATGAATACTACTCAAAATTTTTGAATTAACCTTAACCAGATCAAATTATTGCAACTATCGTAATTAGTTGAATTCATTGACATAAGGAGAATATCAACAATGGGCATGCCTTGCGAAGTAAATAGCATTCTGAAACTTAGCAGTAAACAGGGTTATCCTGCCGAACTTAGGCTAGATCAAAAGTTTCAAGCTACAAAGTCTGGATATCGAATTTTGCCGATTGATGTTCCTAGTTCCAACTTATTTTGTGTCAGCGTTCCTGAGCAATGGTCTTCTGCCATTCAACGATGAGGCAATCAGCCAATTGCGAACCCAGTTGTCGTGATAGCGGAAGCCGTTGAGTTGCTCAAAGGGGCATAAGCACCCGCCCATTGCTTTGCGAGTCTTGCGACAAAAGGGATGGAAGTTCCAGAGTAAGGCCATCGAGCGCACCGACTGTTCCGCCGAGTCCCAGAATCCATGAAAATCTTGCATGGCATACAAGATGCGGTCAAGATAGTTCATCGGACGGTCAACCTGATTGCTGGTGCGATAGGCGTCAGGGAAGTCAAAGGCGCGTTGGAAGACGTGAGATTTGTCGTTGAGGCGTCGCAAGCGAGCGTCAATGGCCTGGGGCAACGCGTGGGTGTTCACCCACTCCAGCAACCGACGCAACCGTTGAGCAAAGTGACGTTTGCTCTGGCCCCGATACAGATGCCAAAGCTTGTCGGCTAGTTGCTGACCCAGGACTGGTTTAGAGCGGCACCCATCGCGAATTTTAATCACCTCATGCAGGAAGCACAGAATCCAGACCAGGCCAGGGAATAGCTCCTCCCAAGCGGCTCGGGTGGCCTCCCAACCATCAGTCGTCACCGTCTCGGGCGCATAGTCGGGAACATGATGGGCAGCTTCCTGCTGGAATACCCCATAGGCTGCGGTTAATCCATCCTGACCCGCATTGGCACTGAGACTGGCTCCCAGGACGCACCCTTGCGCCGCTGTCACTGCCAGATAGACTCGCTGCCCGTGCCAATCACAATGCTTCTCATCGGCAACTAGATGGGGGGAGCGCCGTTTCCCTTTTGAGGGTACTGCCCACAATCGAGGCTCGACCGAACGACTGACAGAGCCGATACCAGTGCATCTCAGAACGGCCCAGCACATAGGCAATCCCCTCATACGACAGGCCATGCTTTCTTAAATAGAGCGCTTTGTCGGCCATCTCCGCCGTCTCGCTCATGTACGGCATCACCAAATCGGGACGCAGTTGATAAGCCTCTCCGGTACTCGGCAGCAAAATCCGCCGGGTCTTGAGCTGTTGACGAGAGGACTCGACCCATCCGTGAAAGCGATAGCCTGCCTCAATCCCGTCGGGAAACAGTTCCGGGTGGGATGCGATCTGCTCGTTGAGATACTGGCGAAAGGCTTCCCGGTCTTCTACTAAGACCTCGTAGTCAAGGTCGTCTGCAATGGGCAGACAAATCGTTTTATCGCCTGCTGTGCCACGCTTGCGTCGTTGCTGAGCCATCGGCTTTGGCCTGCTGAACTCTCTGCCTCAATTCTACTCAACACAAACTTGGGTGGAACTAGTGATGTTCCAATTCCTCTTGTAAATGATTCATGGCTTTTTACAGCTGACGTTGTAGTTGAGAAGTTAACATGGGAAAACCAAGTTACAGAAGTCTGCTTTCGGATTACTAGAGTTCTTGAAAATCCTCTTCCCTTAAAGTAAGACATGGCTAAATCAAGAGGTTTCATGTGGCAGAAAACAGTAAACTTGCTTTTCGTCCAAATAATTCGAGTTTGGATATGGTTTAGAACTAATTGCTATTTTGAAATTAAATATTGGTGCAAAAAGCTTTACTTGTACCAGGTACTAATCCACACAATTTCAATACTCCAAATATTAGTTCTAAGTTTGGCTGACACTCAAGCTTTCTTCATTGGCGAAGCAAGTATTGTTCCTCAAAATATTATTTTCTTAGAGAACCCTAGGAATATCAAAATTTTATCAATAGCCTTTATCGCCTTAACTTACTTAGCAATTTTAGTGATAGATAATTGTCGAAAAAGTCGAGAAGCAAATGAAATTGCCGAAATATCTCGAGAGTTTGTCGTACCTAGGATAGAGACTGATTTAAGCAACTTTATTAATCGCTCTCTAAAGCAAAGATATCAATTCTCTGAAAATGTTAGGGCTTCAATATGGATACCTGTTAGAAGAAGCATGTTACAGTGGCGGTTATGTATGGTAGGCAAAACAAAAAATATTGATGATCGAGAGTTAAGAGCTGAATTTAGATTTGATGAAGGAGTTATAGGCCGAGCATTTACAAATTCAATAATCTTAGGCTTAAACCAACACAATGTAAGTGTTCTGAATGTATCAGATCCTCATACATTGCCGAGCGAATATGTTGACTTGCAGGGGCGTAACCGAAATTTAATTGAACCTGATATAAAACTGGTAACTGTTGCAGTTTCTTACAGTAAAAATACAACTATTGGTTTGATTGCAGTTGATACAACTGAAGCCAGGGATCTCGCTGTTTTGACAGACCAGAAATTGCATGCTGATATTGAAGATTGGTTAGGGAGCACGTCATCCGCTGAGGAGATAAAAATATAATGGAGTGAGTGCCCTTATCGGATCCTGACATGACTCCAGACCAGCGCGACCAAATGCAGCATCACGTCAACGCTTTAGCACAGATCCTCTATGACGACGCCAAGGAACAGGGGATGAGGATGACGAGCTTAGGCGAAATCGAGCAAACGGTCCGTGAGCAAGTGCACCGTCATGTGTCACCCAACTTAGGTCTTTTTTTATCGACACAAGCGTCGGCAAAGATGAAGGAGAAACCCGAAAGCTAACCAGCATCCTTGGCATATTGCAGGTTGGCCGACAGCAGGCCAAGCGGCTTGGAGTCAAGCCCAGAGTCCAGTTCAGCCCCCTGGTCGAGCTGTGTTGTCTGCAGATGGGAGCAACGGTGTCCTTCGTGCAGGCGAGTCGGGATGTTGAACTGCTCACCGGGGTCACCGTGAGCGCCAAGAGTGTCGAGCGCATCGTAGGGCGCAATCCGATTGAGTCATCGGCTCCAGAGGAGACAGTCAAGGAGATGGCTCTCGATGGCGGGATGGTTCGCCTAGTGACTCCGAGCGGAGAGCCCAGCGAGTGGAAGCAGTACAAGGCGGTGCGGCTGGACGGTGACGGTGTGGGTATGGCCTGGTTTGACGACAATGATGCGCTGTTGGCCTGGCTCAGGAGCCTTTGCTGGGCCAGTGTTGTGTTCTGCTTAGGAGACGGACACAGCGGCATTTGGTCGCTCTACCAACAGATGGAGAGGCTCACTCGCCAGGAGGTCTTGGACTGGTATCACCTGATGGAGAACCTGTATAAAGTGGGCGGTTCCCTTCAACGGCTCAACCAGGCCAGACACCTTCTGTGGCACGGTCAGGTCGATGAGGCCAGTGCCCTGTTTGCGGGGCTCAACTCTCAGCAGTCTCAACGATTTGGGAGGTATCTGGAGCGACATCGCGCTCGGATTGTCAACTACAGGTACTACCAGCAAGAGGGGATGCCGATTGGCTCAGGCCCGGTCGAATCACTCATCAAGCAGATTGATGCCAGAGTGCAGGTCGCAGGTGCGCAGTGGAACCCTCAGAATGTTCCTCAAATTCTGGCGCTCCGCTGCGCTTACCTGAACAACCAGCTCAACCTTTATTCTCTCGCCAGCGGATGACGTGCTCCCGATTGGTTATTCAATCAAAGTAAAACTTGTGATTTATTGTGGAGAATGAGAAATAATGCCTAAACATATTCCTGATAATTATTCAAGATATGCAGAGAACGCTAGGGAGCTTGAGCTATTAAAAGTTATCGAAGATGGTCAAATCAAAAGCTACATTTACAACTCGCCTTTTGGGAAAAAACGCAGGAGAGATATTAGATTGAAAATATTGAATAAATACAGAAACCTAAGGGCGCTATTGTCTAATTAAATAAGCCTTTAGTAATGTGCTGACAAACTTCAACCAAGGTTTCATGACACAGATTCATGATTACAGATTGGTGCCCCTGCAATATAAACCTCGTTTGCAGTCGAATTTTGTTTGACAAATTAGTTAACTCTTATTGCTACATAGCAGTGAAACTTAGCCTGTGCATGATTGTCAAAAACGAAGCCGAGGCGCTGCCCAAGTGTTTGGCCAGCGTGCAAAACCTAGTGGACGAGATGATTGTGCTAGATACAGGTTCTACTGACGAGACGGTCAAAATTGCTGAAGAATGGGGTGCGATCGCACCTTCATTTACCTGGGTGAACGACTTCGCCGCTGCCCGCAATGCCGCCCTGCAGCACGTCACGGGCGACTGGGTGTTAGTTCTTGATGCCGACGAACAGCTTGCCCCTGAGGCGATTCCCGCCATTAAAAACGCCATTCAGTCCGAAAGTACCCTCGTCGTCAACTTAATCCGCCAAGAAATCGGCGCAACCCAATCGCCCTACTCTCTGGTTTCCCGCCTGTTTCGCAACCATCCCAAGATTCACTTCACTCGCCCCTACCACGCCATGATTGACGACAGCGTGGCCCAGATTTTGCAGCGGGAACCCCAGTGGCAAATCCAGTCCCTGCCGCAGATTGCCATTTTGCATAAAGGGTATCAGCCTGGTGCGATCGCAAGTCGCGACAAGCTCGCCCGCGCCGAAGCTGCCATGAGTTCTTATCTGGCTGACCATCCCAACGATGCCTACGTGTGCAGCAAGTTAGGCGCACTCTATGTCCAGCAGGGACAGGTTAAAGACGGCGTGGAGCTACTGCAACGGGGCTTGCAGGATACCGTCACGCTTGATCCGGGCGTTGCCTACGAGCTGCACTATCATCTGGGCATTGCCTACCGTCAGCAGGGCGATCCAAATCGAGCGGTGCAGCACTATCAGACCGCGATTCAGCAGCGGATCTTGCCGTCACTCAAGCTGGGCGCGTTGAATAATCTAGGCGCGATTCTGCAAGCCGCAGGTCAGCTCACGCCAGCCCGACAGCTTTATGAGCAGGTGATTCAGGTTGACCCGACGTTTGCGCCTGGGCACTACAACTTAGGCATGGTGCGTAAAGGGTTGGGCGATTTGGCAGGTGCGATCGCAGCCTACGAACGAGCGCTAGAACTCAATCCTAGCTATGCCGATGCTTATCAGAATCTAGGGGTCGTCTACCTCAAGCTAGGTCGAGTCCCCGAAAGCCTAGACGCCTTCCGTCAAGCCATCACCCTTCACGATCAGCACAACCCCGCCGAAGCGCAGCGCCTTCGCCAGGGGCTACTGGAAATGGGGTTTACTCCTTAACGCTCTAGCTACAAGTGCATTGACATGGCATGATAACCAAATTAAGCGATGTCGAGTGGGTGAACGGAACGCAATGCAGCTTGAGTTTATTCCAGTTGAAGAGTTTTACTTCGCGATTACACTATCGGTGCGAAAACTGGAAGATATCAATCAGCCGGAGTTGACGCGCAGAGTAAAAGCACAGCTAGTCGAAGAGTTTGGTCAATCGTCCACCGTGGCCGCCGCCAGCCAGAATACCTTCAACTACGTCTTTCGCGTCAAAGATTACGATAATTCACCGTCTCCGCAGCTCATTCTGTCGATTGCCGATTGGCAAGATCAGTTGCGCCTCAGCAGCGACTACGGCTGGGTGCTAAACGAGGAGCGCAAACCCGTGCGAACGGATAAATATGAGTTGCGATCGCACTTTACCCAGCAGGTCAAACAGCATCTACATCACTGGCTCAAACTCCCCGAACTGGTCTAAACGCTGTGTAGGGGCAGATTTAGCCGATACGTTGTCGGCTTCAACCGATTTCCTAACACCAAAACTCGCCCCTACCGGTTCTACGGTGGCTCATGTTTAGGCAATTTTCACCGCTGTACCCGTTGCCGTAATCAGTAGTAGAGCGCCTTTTTGGTCAATATTAATCGTGCCCGTGTCAACCGAAATGCCGATTACACCATCTGCGCCCATTTGCGCTGCCCGTTCCTTCAGCTCATCAATCGCGGCCTGCTGTCCCTGCTGAAAAACCCGCTCATAGCTGCCCGTCCGACCGCCGATAATATCCCGGATTCCGGCAAACCAATCCCGTAAAGCATTACTACCGTAAACCACTTCAGCGGTCACCACACCCAGGTATCGATCGATGGTGACTCCCTGAAGCACATCAGTTGTTGATACAATCATGGATTGTTCCACTCAATAAATGTTCACACACTCCAACTTTACTGTGATTTTTCTGTTGACGTTAACGCAGGTAGGACAATTTGGTCGTGTATAAGCAAACTTTGCTGGTAATGGCGCTCCTAGGTGGTTTAACAGGTGGCATCGTGTCCACCGTCATCGCTCCATCTGCGATCGCACAAACGGTAAGCCAATCTAACCCCACTGCTAGTGAAGAAGAACTAGAGGATTTGCTGGCTCGTGGGCAGGAACTCGTCATTGAAGGCAACTATGGCGAAGCGCTGACGGTCTATGAACGAGCGGCCCAGTTGGATAACGAAAATGCCCGTATTTACTCTGGCATTGGCTATTTGCAAACAAAGCAGGGCAACTATGCCGCAGCCGTTGATGCCTACGAAACGGCTATTCAACTTGACAATGACAATGCTGCCTTTTACTACGCCTTGGGCTACAGTCTCGCGAATACACAAGCTTATGAAGCGGCAGCAGATGCCTATCGGCAAGCGGCCAATCTCGATCCCGCTGATGTCGAAACGCAGTTGGGACTCGGTATCGTCCTAGCGCGTTTGGGCCGATATGATGAAGCCGTTCAGGCTTATCAAGCTGTCGCTCGTCAACAGCCCAACAACGCCCAAATTCAAGAGGCCATCGGCACGGTTTACATGCAGCAGGGCGACTACGCTAGTGCATTGCAGTTTCTGCAGCAGGCCCAGAGCCTAGCCTCCTATAACGGCAGTATTAACCTCAATCTAGGAATTGCCCTGATTAATCTCGATCGGCCCGATCAGGGCTGGCCGCTGGTGGAAAAAGCCATTGAGCTAGAACCTTGGGATGGAGCGGTTCACCTCAGCGTTGGCCAGATCTATCAAGCCCAGGGCGATTTGGAGAAAGCGCTGGAACACTACCGACAGGCCACTCGGTTTTCTCCCGAATTACCCGAAGCGCAAGCCGCTTACGGCAGTTTACTGCTGCAAAATGAGGAGTTTCTCCGGGCTGTCATCGTCTATGAGCGGCTCATTGCAATGCTGCCCAATGATCCAGGAGCGCACTATAACTATGGGTTGGCGCTACGGGGTCATGGCCGCACCGCAGAAGCGATCGAAGAGTTTGAAACCGCTTTATCGCTGTACGAAGCTGCCAATAACGAAGCTGGAATTGAACGAACAGAAGCCATCCTTGATCTGATTGATTAAGAGAATTCTGTTCAATCTAACGAAAAAGCGGCAAGAGGTTGGCACAATGTGCCAACCTCTTGCCGCTTTAAGTTCAAAACGACTATTCTTCTTCGCTTAGATCAGTCTCATCGTCGGTTTCGTAGTCAGTATCGGTTTCGGCTTCCGCTTCTACTTCTAAATCTGCTTCATTGTCGGCTGCATCGGCTTCGGTGCTGTCAGATGTAGATGCGATCGCATCTTCTTCATCCATTTCTTCCACCTCATCTACCTCATCAATCTCATCCGTCTCATCAATCTCATCCGCCGTTTCAGTTGCTAAAGCCGCTTCTGCCTCAGCCTCGGCTTCCGCTAAAGCCGCTGCCTCTGCTTCCTCCGCTTCTAAGGCTGCTGCTGCCGCCTCTTCTGCTTCTAGGGCCGCCGCTGCTTCTGCCTCAGCTAGTTCAGCTTGGCGACGAGCTTCCTGCAGCTCAGCCACTTTTTGATCTTCGGCAGCATAGTCGTATTTGGCGGCATCTTTAATATCAATTTTCCAGCCCGTCAGCCGAGCCGCTAGGCGCACATTCTGGCCTTCTTTACCAATCGCTAAACTGAGCTGATCCTCTGGTACCAAGACGTGGGCCTGTCGCTCTTCGGGATTCATCAGCCGCACCTCTGTCACCCGTGCCGGACTGAGGGCATTGGCGATATACGTGGAGGGGTCGGGCGACCAGCGAATTACGTCAATCTTTTCGCCCCGCAGTTCATTCACAACGGCTTGAATCCGCGATCCGCGTGCGCCAATACAGGCACCGACTGGATCAACATCCCGCTCTGCTGTGTCTACGGCAATTTTGGTGCGGGGGCCAACAGAGCGCGACGGCGGGTTTGCTTCCCGCGCCACAGCGACAATCCGCACCACTTCATCTTCAATCTCAGGTACTTCTGTGGCAAACAGATCAACCACGAGGGCGGCATCCGTGCGGGAAACCAGCAGCTGTGGGCCGCGATGGGAACCTTCTGAAACCTTCTTCAGAACGACCTTAAACGTAGCGTTGGCGCGGTAGTTGTCGTTGGGTAACTGGTCGCGCTTGAGCAGTTCCGCTTCCTGTTCCGGTTGGTTGTAACCGCTGGTGACGGTCATAATCACCGACTGCCGCTCAAAGCGACGCACGGTGGCCTGGAGGATTTCACCTTCTAGGTCTTTAAATTCTTCTTGAATCAGTTTGCGCTGCTGATCGCGCAGCTTCTGGGCCAGAACCTGCTTGGTTTGAATCGCAGCCATCCGGCCAAATTCGCCCCGATCCGGCGTCACATCTAACACCACCGTATCGCCAAGCTGCGCTTCGGGTGCCACTTCCTGCACGTCCGTTAAGGCAATTTGATGGTCATGATCAGAGACGGATTCCACAATGGTTTTATTAGCTAGGATGCGAAACCCTTCTTCCTCTGCATCTAGCTCAACTTCAAAATTCTCGAAATACTCTTCTTCAAAACTGTCGAGGTGCTGAGCGCGACGGTAGCGTTCATAGCCTTTCATCAGCGCCTCACGTAGGGCCGCCTGCACGGCATGTTTGGGCAACGTGCGTTCTCGACTAATGTTGTCGATCATGTCTTGTAATCCCGGCAGCGGAACCATTGACATAGAAAACCTCCAGTTAGGTGTGAGTTGCGAGCGTGAATTCGTTTACTTGTAACGGTATGGCGGGCAATCAGCCCTAAACGACCTAGACTTAACGATTAATTTTTAGGAACGAGAATTAAATAGCATCCATATTCTGGTGGCTAGTCCTCAAGCTGAACTCGGTAAACGAGCTGACGCGGAATGGCGATGGTTCGCCCTTTGAGCGATAGATGAATGGCATCCTCGTCTCGCTTGACCAGTTGGCCTGTCCATTGATCCTGGCCGTCGTGGGGTTCACTCAGCATTAGCACAACCGGGAAGCCGCGAAAGGCGACAAATTCGCGATCGCTCTCTAAGGTGCGAGTCGTGCCTGGACTGGAAACCTCCAGTACGTAAGCTCCCGGAATGATATCAGCCTCGTCCAGGGTAGCTTCTAAGGCACGGCTCATGCGCTCACAGTCATCCAACCCCGTATCCTGGGCCTGGTTGCGAACGTCAATCCGCAATACGGGCGGCTTTTGGTTGGTGTAGAACGTGGCACCAACCACCTCTAAGCCCAACTCTTGGGCGATGGGGTCAGCAATATCGATGACTTTGGGAACGAGTGGATGAACCATACGACTATATGCACTATTTGCAGGTGCGCTGGGACTAAACATCCCTAAACAACAAAAAAAGTGGGCGAATCCCCACTTCCTCTGGCGACCTAATGCTGAGTCAGCTTGCTCAACGTGGTGCCTAGCAACTCAGTGTAGCGCATGTGTCCGGGAATGACGAATTCTCTAAAAGCGAGTTTCGTATTCCAGGATGAGGCGGCTGTCGTTGTCCAGGTTGGTTGAGCCGCGCAGGAGAAACTCGTCGTTGATCCGGTAGCGCAGGCCAAAGCGGGTGGCGTCTTCGCTGCCCGTAAGAATTTGCACTACGGACGCGGATAAATCATCGGTAATGTCGATACCGAGTTCAGCCCCCAGCGCTAGCGCCGAAGTCTGTGAGTCATCTGACGTGACGTAGGTGGGAAATAGGCGAAATTCGCTGAGGCCAATGGCTGTACCGATCGCATCTTGGATGCCGCCAAATAGAGTCGAACCCGCTAGATTTGCGATCGCAAGTGTACTGTCGCTGCGGCCCAGGGTATCGACAAAGCCACCGCCGATTAGTGAGACAATTTCAGCCTCGCTCCGAGAGGGACTGCTCGTGAGTTCAATATTTTCAAACAGTTCACTGGCCAACCCCGTCACCGTGGCGTAAATCCGCACCGTTTGCAGTTCACCCACGTTATTGCGGGAAACATCCTGCACTTCGGTTGAGGCAAAGGGAATTGCGCCCTGCCAGGTTGGTGAGGTGGTGTCCTGAATCGGCGCGCGAGTCACCTCTGTAGCTGAGGTAATCAGCTGAATGTCCAGCAGGGGATTAAGACCCAAGTTCGGTCGAAACGTGGCCGTTTGAGGATAGTCGTTAGTCAGGCGAAAACGGCTGGTAAACAGATTAACCTGCCCCCGCTGCAGCTCAATCGTGCCTTCTGGGCGGAGGCTTTGCAGATTATTCAGACTGCCATTGAGCAGAATATTGCCAGTGGCGATAAACGCCAGAATTGGCTCTTTGCGAATTTCCACATTGTCGCCAAGCTGCAGGTTGAGATCGCGGAACCGCAGCGACGCAGTCGCATTTGGATCGGTCAATCCAGCATCGGCAGCATTGGCATTGGCATCTGTACCATCTGTACCGTCCGGCGTTGAGCCATTGGCAGCCGTTTCAGTCGCAGCTCCATTTGCCGCCTGATCGGGTAAGAAAAATTGACCATTCGACAAGATAACATCTCCCTGCAGTTGGGGAGCCAGCGCGGTTCCTAGCAGAAAGACCTGACCACCTACGCCACCGTTATAGAGTCCCTTAAAGTTGATATCGATGTCCCGCATGGCAAGGGTGAGCGGATCGGCCAGATCCGGATCGCCTTCGGGTAGAGATCTGAAAAGCGGGATCACCCCAGCCGCGTAAATTTCGCCCTGGCTGAAGTCGCCCCGCAGCTGTTCGACCATAATGCGATCGCGGCTGAACTGAATTTGACCATCGACATTGGTAAACGGTTCAGCGGGAAAGGTTTGCGAGGCCAACACCGCATCTTGCACTTCAATATCGCCCAGAACCGAGAGATCGGTTGACGCACCCGTAATCTGCAACTGGGCCAGCCCTTGTCCCTCAATCCACTCCACCTGATCGGTAAAGGCATTCAGGAAGGCCAAGCCTTCGTTACGTACGTCAACCTGGACAAACACCTCATCGGTAGCGGGTGCAACGCTGACAAAGGGAAACTGATAGGGAATGCGAGCTTGCAGGGTCAAGGGTTCCTTAGACTTGCCGACCACGACGTTGCCGTTGGCTCCAATCACCGCATCGGCATAGCGGAAGGACACCTCTCCCATACGAATCTCAGTGTCGTTGATCGAGGCATCGCTCAGGTTAGCACTGCCCACCACGTTGGGATTGTCAAAGCTGCCGCTCAAGTTGGCCAGAACGCCAAAATCGCCTTCTAAATCAACGGGCAGATCGACAAAATCTCGCACCAGAGCAACGGGTAGGTTTTGCGCCTCTAGCTGCCCCGTCTGATCCTCCCCACCAATGCGTCCCCGGAACGACAGCAGCAAGTCATCTTCACCGACAAGCCGCAGCGGTTGCAGAGTCAACACGTCTTGCTCCAGATTGCCCTGCGCCACCACATCGTTAATCTGATAGCGATCCCAAACCCAGTTCTCGCCATCAAGGTCAAACTCCATCTGTAAGCCCTGACGCGGCGACCAGGCAATGTTTTCAATCGTGCCAGAGAATTCGCCAGTCAGTTCCGACAGGGGCGGCAAGCGAGAGGCATTAGCCTCTTCTAGACGCTGCTGCGCCAGGAGCGCATCAATTTCCGCCAGTCGGCGCAACTGGCGCAAGATGGGCACGTCGCCAGGGAAGCCAACACCAATTAAATCCAAACTGGCTGCACCGTCATAGATAGGAGGACGCAGCCCCCGCTGGAGATCTTCTAGCTCAAAGATTCTCAGCGCCGCGAGGACATCTTGTAAGCGGCCTTCCTCGATTTGGATACTGCCCTGCACCAGCGGTTCCGCACCGGGAGTGACGCGGCCCTGGAGCTGGTAGACGCTTTCACCCTGGCTCAGAGTGGTCGTGGGAATAAACAGCGAGCCATCGGCGTAGCGAAAACCGCCCTGCAAGTCGTCAAGTTCGATGTAGCCAATGCGGGGAGCGACAACTTGATACGAACCAGCTAGGCTTCGATCCAGCCAGTTGAAGGTTAGTTGTGCATCGACCTCTCCGCCCAAACTGCCCAAGTAACCAGCCGGAGGCAGCGCCAGCTGATCCAAGCGCAGATTCTCAAGCCCAATCATCAAATCGTCGCCACTGGATCGGCCTGTTGCGATCGCATCATCTAGCACCACGCGAAACTCCTGGGGCCGATTATCAGCGGCTAACCGGAGCAGAACGCTATCGGCTGGCCCTTGCAGATCCAGATCCAGACCGCTACCTAGGCCATAGCGAATCGTGCCCACCAGTGTCGGATCAAAGGCTAGATTATTGACCTGGGCCTGATTGAGCTGCACATCACCGACCAAATTGATGGCAGACAGCGGCCCAGTCACCTGTCCCTCAAAGTCTGCCGTACCCGTCAGATTGGCGTAGGGCAGCGACACGGGTAGCGATGTCAGCGCATAGCCCTGAGCATCGACGTTGAGATCCAAGCGTTCAATCGCTGGCGCACCCTCACCCTGAAGCTGCACGTAGACCGCCCCATCTGCCGTGACGCGATCGGCATTGGCTTCCAGAACCTGAATCTTTTCGCCATCCCAGACCACCTCTGCCGTCAGCGGCTGGTTGAAATCGGCCAGCAGTTCTGAAAAGCTGAGCAGGCCATCGGAAAAATTCACTGTGCCCTCGGCTCGCGTGTTGGCGACACTTGCCTGATCCAGCGAACCCGTCAGCCGCAAATCGCCGCCCAAGCTGCCCTGTAGCATCGGTGAAAAGCGGCGTAGCTGCACCCCTTCCGCCTGCACATCCGCTTCCCACAGTCCCTCAGCTAATCGTCCTCCACCTCGGATAGTCCCGTCTGCAACTTGCAGCACCGTATTCCGCAACTGCACAACGCCGTTTGCGATCGCAATTTCACCCTGGCCCGGATAGGTAGCAGTAGGAGCCTGCCAGTCGATTATGGTTTCCAGATTGCCCAACGGCCCGAAAACTTGAACATCTGCGTCAACTGCGCCAAGTGCGATCGCAGAACTGTTAAATCCATAGGTGCGGGCCAGGGGATCACCGGGTAAATCCTGTCCGGCTAAGTCAAAGACCAATCCCCTAGATTCACCCAGCAGAATCTGGCCATCGCCCGTAATCAGTCCACCCGCTTGAGGACGGGCTTGAATATTGGTAAACGTCAACTCTGGCCCGCGCAGGGCAAACTCGGTTGCAACTTGCTGAAAGGGAACGCGATCAACCTGAGCAAGACCCTGACTGCGAACGGCACCGGAAAGAAGCGGAAGATTTAATGCGCCTTCTAAGCTCAAGTCGGCCTGCAGATTTCCTTCGGTCGCAACGGGCGGTTCAAAGCCAAAGGTATCCCACAGCAACGCAATGGGCACATCCTCCAGCCTCGCCTGCAGGTCGTAGCCATTTTTCAGATGAATGGCACCATTCACAATGCCCGGCAGCTCACCATAGGTCAGCGCCACCTGGTCGAACTGGATTTCTTGTCCCTGAAACCGCATCAGCCCCGTCGCATCGCTGAAGGACTGGGGCACATTTTGAATGGCAAAGTCAGCATCCTCAATCCGCGCCACCCCCTGTAGCAACAGCGGGTGAGCCTCGCGGTTCAAAATGATCACGTTGCCACCAATTTGGCCGCTTTGAAAATCCAGCGTGGGCGGTAGTTGGGCTAAATGGCTGATATCTTTCGTGCGTAAATCATTGGCTTGAATGGATACACGTAGCACCTGCGGTTCGCGACGAAAGGAACCGAGAATCTTGAGGTCGCCTTCTTCCCGCACCTGTCCGGCCAAGCTGAAGGTAATCTGTTCGCTGGTATCCCGTAGCCGCACCCGTCCGACAATGTCCGTCAGTTGAATCGCTTCGTAAGGATTGGCCTCCGGCGGCGTAAACGGTTCTAGCGTCAGCGCACTATCTTGAACAGTAACCGCAGCCACTTCAAACTCGATCGTTCCCGCTGGTTGCGGCGTCAGTTCCAGATCAAGCCAGTCTAAATCCGCATTCTGCTCAAAATAGCCCTGTGCTCCCTGCAAATGCAGGTTCATCGACAACTTGCGCTCGAACACAACTTGTAGCAAATTAAACCGAACGCGCAGCGATTCAATCGTCAGCGTATCTGGATCGGTCGTCGTGGCGGGTAGAGTGGATTCGCCAAAGGTAATGTGGCTGAACGACCAAGACTGAACGTCGCCAATTTCGACCTCACGGTTAATCAACCGTTCGAGGGATTGCTCAACCTGGGGCGTGAGGCGTTCGTTGACATAGTTGGAAACCCACCAACCGCCAGCCAGTGCCCCCAAACCCGCGATCGCACTGGTACCTAAGAATACTTTGATGAGCCACCGAGAACGAGGCGTTCTCGGTGGCTGTGGTCTGAGTTCAGAATTTTCGGAATTAGCAGAATGAGACATTAAGAGTCGTTACAGCCGTAGCGAGAAGATGACCGATGGCGCGATCGCAAATAAGCCAGTATTGTGTGACGCAATTAGGCAAGCGCGGTGAGACCAGCATTTAGACTGACGAAAACTCAGGGATCACAGGCAGGAACGCATTCAGAGGCACAGGACGCACATTTAGGACGCAGATCAGGGGCCAAATGTGCCACATTTAGAACTCATCCATACAACACCAATTTCACTTGGACAGGGCTGGCAGAAATTGATCTCTGATTAGGCTAGCACCTCATTCTCTATCTCTTTCATACGTAAGTTTTATAACAGTAGATGCTCCTCCCCCAGCGGATGTCACTCACCTTCTATCTCAGCAGTAGAGTAATGGTATTCCCATGCAAAAATCCGGGCTCGTCATCGCCAGACCGGGCCGCTCTATCGGCTTGAGCAGAGATTGCCTCAAATTACCTATTCAACGTTAGTCATGTGGGAAGAACAGGATCAGTAGTTTTCCCTTGACAAAGGGAAACGGTTGGCCGATCAGCTACCAAATTCTCATTTTTGTGCGATCGCACATTGCGGTCATGACACGAGTTCCGACTGCCCAGAGGAAGTTAACCGCACCATCGTCAATTTCTGCGCTCCTACTCATCCCAGTTGTCCTGACCAATTTCACAGCGTGAACAGGTAGGATGAAGAAAACGTGAAGTCGTCTTGTGACATCCGATGCAGCAGCAGGTTTTTGTCATTTTATTTAACGCCCGTACAGAAAATGAGGGCATTCACAGCCTCCAGGTCAACGGTCGCAACACCATTCTGATGTTTGAGAGCGAGGATGATGCCACCCGCTTTGGCCTCATGCTGGAAGCGCAGGATTTTCCGTCCTGCTCAGTTGAAGCCTTCTTTACAGAAGAGATTGAAGAGTTTTGCCAGGGAGCGGGCTACGAGGCGAAGCTCATTCCTGAAGGGATGCTGGCCGTGCCGCCAGAGGAGAATGTGGAGCAAACGGACTGGAATCCCGATCAGCGGTCAGCGACCTCTGAATCTGGTCGGCCCGTCGAAGCGGCGGACGCAGCAGACAGCGCTGAGACTATGCCCGAATCAGAACTCGACCGGATTCGGCGTCAGTTGGAGGGGCTACTGTGAACCAAAATGTCCCGATCCAGCAGGATTTATCCGCTCAATCGCGCAATCCAGTTGCTCCAGAGCGGGGTCATTTGCTGACCGAACAGAATAATCCCAACAGCCACAATCTCGATCAGCTCTCAAGCCTGGAACTGGTGGATTTGTTTAATCAGGAAGATGCCCAAACGCTGCGGGCCATTGCCCAGGCGCGCATTCCACTTGCGATCGCAATTGACCAAACCGCTGAAGCCCTGCGACAGGGCGGACGCTTGTTCTACATCGGCGCAGGCACCAGTGGCCGCTTGGGCGTGCTGGACGCTGCCGAATGTCCACCCACCTTCTGCACCGACCCGGAACAGGTACAGGGGATTATTGCTGGCGGAGCCGCTGCCCTGGTGCGCAGTTCCGAAAGTTTAGAAGATCGGGCCGAGGACGGAGCCAGTGCGATCACGCATCATCACATTACCAACCGGGACGTGGTGGTGGGCATCACGGCGGGAGGGACGACTCCCTACGTCCACGGAGCGCTCCATGCTGCCCAGGAACGCGGCGCAACGACGGTGTTTATCGCCTGCGTCCCATCTGAGCAGGTGTCGTCGATCGCCGATATTGACATTCGGCTGCTGGTTGGGCCAGAGATTTTGGCGGGTTCCACGCGGCTCAAGGCGGGCACCGTCACCAAAATGGCACTGAATATCTTATCTACAGGCGTGATGGTGCGATTAGGCAAGGTTTACGGCAATCGCATGATCGATGTGGCAGTGACGAACAGCAAATTGTGCGATCGCGCCCTGCGCATGATCCAAGATTTAACTGATCTCGACCGTACGGCGGCCCAAACGCTGCTGGATCAGAGCGGCAATCGGGTCAAATTGGCTCTGCTGATGCACTGGTCAGGCGTCCCCGTCGCTGAAGCCGAACGGCTGCTAGACGACCACCAAGGCAATCTGCGTCAAGCGTTAGAATCCGGCTCAGTTGCCGCATCATCAGATTAGTCGAGTGCCTGAATCGACCGGAGTTGTACACCTCGCTAATCAAGCCCCCTTCTTTGAGTTCATACACCTATGATTACTGTTCTGATCTTGCTGGCGGCTCTAGCTATTCTGGGCTGGGGACTCTATCGGGCGTTGCCCTATGGCAAGCTGGGTATTTTGGCTTGGCTCCAGTCTGTGGTGCTGATGCTGCCCTGGCTCTTGTTTTTTGGTTTAACCGCTTTCGGGCTGTTCCTCAACCTGGCCACCGTGCTATTTATGCTGCTGATCTCCACCGGGATCTATATCTTCATCGGACGGCAGCTCCGCAAAGCAGGGGCCAACTTACCGAAAACCAATCAGCCCGTTTCCCTGACCGAGACTGGCAGCGCGACATCATCTGACACCGCATCCCCCAGTCACTCAGCGGTCAAAGGGGCAACGAGCCGTCCAGCCACCTATGATGCCGAGGCTCAATCCGTTAAAGCAGAGACGGATGCAGGTACAGAATCAACTCAGCCATCTGAATCAGAGACCCGATCCACTCCAAGCGAGGGTGGTGCAACTGAGCCGCCTAAGGATAAAGCAGAGCCGAAGCTGGAACTGCCGGAAATTCATCCCATTCCAGCCGAAGATTTAACTGCAATTCAGGGCATTTTCGGCGTCGATACGTTCTTCAGCACGGAAACCATTCCCTATCAGGACGGAGCAATTTTTAAGGGCAATCTGCGCGGCGAGCCAGCGGAGGTACATCACGAACTGACCAACGCTCTGGCAGAACGGCTCAGCGATCGCTATCGGCTGTTTCTAGTGGAAGGGGTTGAAAAGCGCCCAGTCGTAATCGTTTTACCCAGCAGCAACGACCCCAAACCCCTCTCTCCTCTGCAAAAGGGCATCGCAGTTGGCCTTGCGATCGCAACACTGGTCACTGTGTTTGAAACCTGTGCGTTTCTGCTGGGCTTTGATTTATTTGAAACGCCCAATCGCTGGCCAGAAGTAGCTCCCATCGGCATTAGCGTCTTGCTCATCCTAGTTGCCCATGAAATCGGCCACTGGGTACTGGCGAAGCGCAATCAGGTCAAGCTAGCCTGGCCGTTTTTTATTCCCGCGATTCAGATCGGCTCCTTTGGGGCAATCACCCGCTTTACGTCGCTTTTGCCGAACCGCACCGTTTTATTTGATATTGCGATCGCAGGCCCTGCCGCAGGCGGTTTGATCTCACTGGTCATGCTGATCGCTGGACTGGTGCTGTCTCATCCCGGCAGCCTATTTCAGATTCCGGTGGAGTTTTTCCAGGGTTCCATCCTGGTGGGTACCCTGGCTAAAGTGATTCTGGGCGATGCTCTCACCACACCAATTGTTGATGTTCATCCGCTGATGATTATTGGCTGGCTGGGTCTGGTGATTACTGCCATTAATCTGATGCCCGCCGGACAACTAGACGGGGGCCGCATTGTCCAGGCTATCTATGGCCGCACCACTGCCCGCCGCACCACCTTTGCCACCCTGATTATTCTCGGTTTGGCCTCTCTAGTGAATCCACTGGCCCTCTACTGGGCTATCCTCATCCTCTTCCTCCAGCGCGACCTAGAACGGCCCAGTTTAGAAGAGCTGACGGAACCGGATGATGCCCGCGCAGCCATTGGTTTACTAGCCCTATTTCTGATGATTGCGACGCTGCTACCGCTAACGCCCAGCTTGGCCGGACGGCTTGGCATTGGCTAATCTTGTTAGCTAATCCGTAAATTGTAGAGTTTTATGAACAAATAGATGTGGAGGTGCGATCGCAGATTTGCCGATACCGTCCACTCCATGTCCTAGGGAATCCTCCCGAAAATCCCAATCGGATGACAACTTAGACCCGAAGGAGGGATTTTGCGGCCATCATGCATCGGCAAAATCCCTCCTTTGGGTTTTGGGAGCAAATGTAAGATCTGTGATCATGATCGAAATGACGACTTAAGATAGGTAAAAAAGATAGTCAAACAGTATCGTTAGTACTAGGCTCGTATTTATGTGACTGTTTCAAGTGACTGTTTCAATCCGAATCCCACAATCAAGCCTCAGAACTGTGATTTGTGAAAGGGATGCGGCGTATGTCTTTCACAAAAAACTCAAGATGGCTTTTTCTAGCAGCCCGTAGGATTGAGACAATGACGCTGTAGTCTGAAAGGGTATCGCTCCCTAACGGAGTTATATACTTAAATCAATAAAATTCTTTCTTTAAAGATAGAGTCTTAAAACGTGAAGGGTGTCCTGCTAAATTTTTGATTTGTTACGAGTGATCGCGACTTTGATTTCCAATTTGATTTCCACATAGATTAACTACGTTTAGTCCATCCACTATGGTGACTGTAGCTAAACCCCTGCCCCCTGTTTTGCTGCTACTTGACATCAATGTCTTAGTAACGAGCAATCTGCGTGATTGGCATCAATACTCCTCTGTTGGCTCCTGCATTCTGCCTCAGTCTGTGGCCGACGAAATGCATCTGCTCTTCAAAGATGCGGTCGATCCGGATTTGGAGCGTGTAGCGAAAGAATTTCATCGGTTTCAAGCCACTCATCAATGGCAATCGACGGAAATTATAGCTAGCCATCCACTCTTGAAGGGACCGGAGGGCCGAGCCATCAGCAAAAAAGCACGCCTGTCGCTAGCGGTTGCCCGCTGTGCCTATGGTGTGGCCAAACGGTATCCAGCCCGTATGGTTGTCTTGGCCACAAATGACCAGCCGCAAATTCAGCGAATTCAAGCGCTACAAGTTCCCAACCTCTGCTGCATTACGGGGACGGCATTACAACAGTGGTCACAGT
Organism: Thainema salinarum CENA647; assembly: GCF_057732415.1. Taxonomy (NCBI): domain Bacteria; kingdom Bacillati; phylum Cyanobacteriota; class Cyanophyceae; order Leptolyngbyales; family Leptolyngbyaceae; genus Thainema; species Thainema salinarum. The sequence goes on along the minus strand of NZ_JBYJZJ010000022.1, from coordinate 1,332,993 downwards.
ATGGACGACGCCCTGTTTCAGTCATGCAGCACTGGCAGCAGATGAAAGCGGGTGGCTTGCAGCCAATGGAGGTAGGCAGCGGCCCTATTTCCGGTATTCGGTCTGATATCAACCCGTATCCTGCATCAGACCTATATTCTGGATTAAGTACGGCTCGATCCGGACAATCTACAACAATTCCACGTACGAGTAGTAATCGCTCTGGCACTATGGCAAACAAATCACGTCGGCCTTCCCGTTCTCGTTTGCAAAAAAGTCAACCCGTTTCTAACGATCCAAGTGCAGTCGCTCAACTCTTCTCCCTGCTAGCAGCTCTAGTCGCATTAATTATTGTTGGTATAGTCGCATGGCAGCTCATTAAAGCGGTCAACCAAGGTTGGGATCCGAATGCTGATCCCCCGGTCACAGAGCAAAGCCAGGCCATTTAGGTCGTAGTTTGTAATTTTTGAGTTGTGAGTTGCATAGATTTTGCGATCGCATTTTCGACCAGACTTAGCTACATGCCTCATTCAGATCACTCTGACCCAAACCACGCATTGACAATCAACTCATCCGTTTCTGTCCCTGCCGTAGAATCAGCGTTTTACTACTTTGCCTACGGTTCATGTATGTGCCCAGTGGATCTCAAGCGTTCTCTGGGTGAAGCCACCCATCCTTACGTGGTTGGGGCTGCCAAGTTGTCCGGTTATCGCTTGGGGTTCTATCGGCGATCACGGCTGCGCCAGTGTGGCGTACTAGATATCATGCCGGACGAAACCTCAACGGTGTATGGCGTTCTATATCAGTTGCCTCTGCGCCTAAGTCCTCTACTCGATGCCCGAGAAGAGGGCTATCGTCGCCATGCTATTTCGGTTGAGTGTAATGATCGCCGATACACCAAAATCCGTACCTATACCGTCAGCCAAAAGCCAACCACTGAAATTGCACCCAACGACTGGTACTTTGATGTTGTCATGCGAGGAGCATTGACTTGTGGTCTACCTGAAGAGTATCGCTGGCAGCTATTTCACCACATGCACAATCTCCAGAAGCAAGCCATTGCGCTGTACCGTCTCATGGCATAACCTGAACATCACTCAAACGGATTGCTATTCGTATCGTTATGAACGTTGAGAAGTAGGCGTTGCCTGCCTCTCAACGTCCTCACCAATATGGCTATAGCTAGACATTATTTCCCAAAACTAGGGCTACACACCAATTCTCGGCACTCAGCCCATCGCCATGCGACAGCAAGCTAGAGCACTTAGCGCTTACAATCTGTAACCTGTAATCCTCACTTTGCAAGGTAATTCTCAGACAGTGCATTTTGGAGCTGGATGAGCATTGCCATACAATCCCAAAACAGTACCTGATAAAGCCAGGTTAGTTTTTGCGAAGGTCAGGCTGTAGACCTTTGCAAAAACTAAAAACTGGCTCCTTTCTAACCAAACTTGGTTACGAGTATCATTACCCTTTCAGAACTGGTGCAACCTAGTTAGGCAACAGGGCTCGCTGACAAGTCGGGCATACCGCATGAATTGTCATTTGGCAATCCAGCAGATGATATCCTTCCTTCTGCGATGTCTTGGTGCCAATTTTCAAGATCGAGTCATTCTTAAACTCAATCGTTTTACTACACCGGACGCAGATTAAATGATGGTGGTGGTGGGGATAAGGCTGATTTATTTCGTAGTGCTTGTGACCTTCTGCAAGCTCAAGTTCCCGCAGGATCCCCATGCGTGCCATCAGCTTCAACGTGCGATAAATCGTTGACAGGCTGATGGGTTCATCTTGCTCTTGCAGCAGATTGTACAAGTCCTCTGCGCTTAAATGATTACCTTTCGGCAGGTTTTGAAAAACTTGCAGAATGGTTTCACGCTGAGGAGTTAAACGCCAGCCTCTCTCATTCAATTCAGATTTCAGCGAAGCAGCACTGTAAATCGGCATGGCTCTAATTCTCAAGAATCATTTCTTAATGAGAATGATAACGAATCCTGAGCTAATGTGCAAGAAGATATCACTATTGAGAATAATTGGCATTGCCATCATAGATAAAACAGCATGAAAAGAAGGCCGAGAGCCGATCTTCATAAAAGCTAGGTTTGCAAACTTTTATGAAGATCAGCTCTCGGTTTGTCACACTAAATTCGCTCTCAATGACCAATGGGTGAAACTCTCGCATGCCCTTTCGCATATCGTGGAGTTTCACCCATTAACAGGTTGGTACTTGATCACTGGCTGGGGGGATCGATACTGAATCCGGTATCAGCCGATTTAATGGCAAATAAGTTTTAGCCGAGCGCTTCCAAATAGTCGCGCACACGATTGCGGCGCTTGGGCTGGCGCAGCTTTTGCAGCGCTTTGGCCTCAATCTGGCGCACCCGCTCACGGGACAGATCCAGAGCACGACCAATATCCGCCAAGGAGTAGGGAGTGCCATCTCCTAACCCAAAACGCATGCGGATCACGTCGCGCTCACGACTGGTTAGGTCAGCTAACAGCTGTTGCAGGTCGCGCCGCAGAGATTCCCGCATCAGAGTTTCTTCGGGCGATGCATCATCGGTTTCCAGCAGATCACCGAGTTCAGTATCGCGCTCTTTCCCAACCTTGGTTTCCAAAGAAACGGAACGAGGGACGCGCATCAGGACTTCCCGCACTTGGGGTGCAGTCATATCCAACTCGCGTGCCACATCTTCTACTGTGGCAGTGCTGCCCTTCTCTTGGGAGATTTTCCGTTGGGCTTTCTTAATTTTGTTCAGCTTTTCGGTGATGTGAACCGGTAGGCGGATCGTGCGGCTTTGAGTTGCGATCGCACGTGTGATTCCTTGCCGAATCCACCAGTACGCGTAGGTACTAAACCGATAGCCTTTGGTGGGATCAAACTTTTCGACCGCCCGCTCTAGACCGAGGGTTCCTTCTTGAATTAGATCCAGCAGTTCTAATCCGCGATTTTGGTACTTCTTCGCTACCGACACAACCAACCGCAGATTGGCCTTGATCATGTGCTCTTTAGCGCGAATACCCTCTTTCTGGATATGCTCCAACTCTTCTAGGCTGAGTCCCGCCAGTTCGGCCCACTGACGCTTACCTTCTGCCACAGTCGGCTTCAGCTCTGACACCTCAATTCCGGCTTCTCTGGCCCAACGCTCTAGAGAAGGACGATGTCCAAGTTGCGCCGTTAAGCGATTGCGAGCGTCCACTAACTTGACGTATTTTTGCAAAGCCTCACCGGCTGTTTCAGCGGCTTCTTCCCGCAGTTCGAGCAGTTGCACATATCGCTGAACCCGCTGTGCTTCAGAAACCTCCTCATCACGACCGAGTAGACGGACTCGACCGATTTCCTGAAGATATAAACGCACAAGGTCGGTCGTGCGACGTCCAGCCTTTGATAACTTAGCAGCCTGAGAGCTGTCATCATCAAAATCAATTTCGAGGCGAACCAAATCGTCTGAGGAGATATCTGGTTCTTCGCTGTCCAAATTCAAATCATCAGCAGATTCATCAGGCGATGAATAAGAATTCAGTTCAGCGGTATCAGGTTGAAAAGGTTGTACTGGCATGACGATCAACTATGTCTGGGTACAGAGCGCGCGAACTTCGGGAATGCTATCTGACGGTAGTATGCCCAAATTTATTGACTACGAAACAGGGGCTTGAGTTCCTTAACAGTTCGGTTATAAACGCGCATAAGCTGAGAGGTGAATGGAGTTCTATGTCTTGTCGGCTGATCCGACTGTCCTATCGTTAGAAAGCATCGTTAGAAAACAATGTCAGCTAACGGATATGAACAGAAATAGTTAAGTGCTTGAAGACATGAAGTAAGAAGAACTACATTCCCTAATGCGAACATTCCAGAGACTTATCCGCAAAGCTCCCGTAAAGTTTCAGCAAAGATGGTTGGGTGAGCTTTATAGAGTTCGTGTGTGCTTGATGCTTACCAGCAACAAAGGTCTGGCAATACCGAACATCAAAAGTCGCCGTCGCCGCGATACGGCGACAGCTGACTTTTAATTACGGCGGCTAACCGTTAAATGCGTCTAAATGCGTCGGGTGCCACCGTCGAACAACGGTATCGTCATTGAGAAGTTTTCGCCGTAGGTTAGCTTTTGCTCTTCCAGAATGCCGAGAGCGACTGTTTCGCCGAGCCGAATCGACTCAATGTAGTCGGTAAAGTAGTGAACACCCGCCCAGTTGCGACCAATGGAGATATTGGACGCAAGCTTGTTTAGTTCACCTTCGACGGTGAGTGGCCGATCCAGTTTGACAGTCTCTAAACGAGAGCCATCCACTGAGGGTTCATAGCAGAACGGCAGCTCATAGCCGTGGTCAAAGAACGCCTTCAGGATAGTGACGCAAGCGCCAGCAACTGTAGCATGACCTGCACCATAGGCAGGATGCATAGGCGAACCTTCGGGGAACGCCATTGGCAGCAGGAAGGAATTACTGTAGCCACCGTTAGCATCATTCATGCGATCGCTACTTTGGTTTTGCAGTGCATTGTGAGTGGCGACATCATGCAGCAAGTCATCATCAATGCCTTCTGTCAAGGCCATGATGCCCGCGATGTTTTCCTTATCGTTATTGCAGTAGCGGTTAATTAATCCACTTAGCGCTTCCGGACGAGCCCGACGATGCAGGTTGAACTTTTGATAGCGCACGGCTTTGAGTGCCCGAGTAGCCACTTCAGTGACGAGGGACAAAATGTGGGGTCCCCCAAACTGAGCGAAGCCCTGCTGCTTATCGAGATGATCACCCCGCTGGAACGGAATGCCCGGATCGAATGGCACACCCATGCTGAGCAAAATTAAACAGGCATTGAGATAGGCTTCATACAGCGCATCATAGTGAACATACGTAGCCAAGTCGCGCGGTGTGGTCATAAACCGATAAATCGGCTCATTGGTCTTGGGATCATCGACATACAGCTCAGTGCCGCGCAGGTCAGCTCCGTTCTGCACATCAAGCCAGCTTTCCCAGGTGGTCATATAGTCCTTGCAGGGTTCAGCCAGGCGCACACGCTGATCGATGCGAATCGAACCGTATTGAACAAAACCATCGGACAATTCGTGTTTTTTACCCAGACCCTTGTTGCCGACCAGCAAGAATTGGGAGAGATAAGGGCCGACATTATCCCCTTTGGTTATACCCCGGAAAACATTTTGCCGCGTGAAGGGGCCACGCAGACGAGACTGCTCAGCAGCCGTCAGGTCATCGCCAGGATTGTTAATCCACTTGGTTCGGTTCAAGCGCTCGATTGCAACCTGGAGTTCCGGATCACTATCAAATTTGGCAAAGGGCAGATCTCGCAGCAGCGCCATTGAGTAAAGTTCAGCCATCTCTGCAATAAGTTCGTCGCTGTCCAGATTCGGTGCGGGTGGCATTGTGACCGCTTGCGCATCCGGGCCTTCTAAGTCAAAAGTGTTGCCTGCTCCAGCACTTTCCCAGGCTCGGACGGACGCCATTTTCATCGCCCGCTTATCGGCATCAACGGCTTGCGCCATTTGCGATTTCCAAGTCGGATTGGCGTTTCCATTCTGTCCTGGAGGGCCAAGGGGCGTATCTTTAAAGTCACGCACATCACCTGAGTCAATGCCGCGAATAAACTGCTGATAGTCATCGGCATTCGCCAACAGCCCTTTATCGTCATGGGGTAAACCTTTTGTATAGTTGGCAATATGAGTAGGTTTATTCTTTTCGTCCCGGTAGCGCAGTTCATCACCATTGCCGACCTGTTTGGGGTGAGGCCGATTGCTGGCGAGTTCGGCGGCTTGACGACGGACTTCGAGGGCTGCAAGTCTGCGATCGCGCATAACAAACTCCTTATGAGGCTAATTAAAGCACTGCTTTTGAATAGGAACCGTTGGTCAGGTTCGGTTCTATCCTGGCAGCGCAATCCCTGAGCTGACGGCACCTGTCGGGGTGCTTTTGGTCACATAAAATCGTGACAGTAATACGAGGCAGAATTTGCCATGAATCTGAAATGCGATTTTGGGCGAAATGAAGATGCAGCGTCCATCTGCCCAAAATCCTGTTGGAATTTCGGTACGCTAGCCAAGTTGGAGCGGACAGTTTGGCAAACTCAATCTTGCACGTTGATAAAATCGATGTTGATCAACGCTAGATGAGATCAATCTTAGTTCTGCGCGAAAGGGCAGAGCACCAACCTTTACAAAAGCTATCCTGAGATTTTTAAACTAAATTTTGTAAAGAAACAAAAATAGAGATTTACGATCACTCGGATCACGCAAATTTAAGCCGATCAAGCTTTAGTCAGAACAAAAACGCTACCTTCATTACCACGTCCAATTCGTAAGTCAGCATCCAGATATGTAATATCTAGCCAGCCCTGCTGATTCTCACTATCGATTTTGAAATCAATAGCTTTTAACGATTTTTGCTGTTCGATCTGCTGAATCAGATCATCCGGCTGTGTGTAGTTCAACAACCGCTGTAAGCCGAGCACGGCCCGTTCAAACTTGACCTGCACTCGCCGCTCAGAGGACGGTTCAAATCGGGCTGCGACGCTGATTAAACCTTCTAGGTAGGGAACGCCAGCGACTTCTGCGATGTTGTAAATCCGAGCAGTAGCCGTTTGCACACACTGATAGATTTGGCCTAATCGACTAAAGGGAATCAGATCGAGGCGCAGCAGTTCTTGACTAGTGGTGTAGAGCAGTCGCCAATTGCCATCGAGTAGTTCCGTGGCCTCTAGGGGGCGGGCCGTGGGGTTGCGATCTTCTAATTGTGCGATCGCAGATAGAATGGCTTGCTTTTGCGATTCTGATGCGAGTAAACCCCGATTCTTGCCTGCAATGGTTTCGAGCAGTTCAGCCTTTCCTAACATAGTGAGTCCTCAGTTAGCATCCTCATAGACATCTTGTCGATATCTTGCACCTTAGTCATACCGCGTCTGGTACCCTGTGAAACTCTAGAATCCGGCAGGTTATTGGGCATTCGCTGGTGTTAGTGTCGAAGCTGTAACCTTTTGGGGGATTTCTTAACCCTTATTTATTGACAGAGTGATAGACATAAGCTAACTGTTGGCGATGTAAACTTGATCAGGATCGTTTTAGGACGCGCTGTAAAACGTCTAGCGTTTATTTCCACAGCTTCATCAGTTCAAAGCGATGACTGTTCCATAACTTAAATCAACAACACTCCTCTGCTAGGTGCCAGATCTATGTATAACCCTTCTCTACATGAATATCGACGCAACCAAGTTGCGCCTGTTCTTCCACCGTCAACTAGTCCATCTGTCTTGGAGTGGCTCGAAAGCAGCGGTCGCCTCATTGAACGGGATACCAAAGAAACCGAAACCAAGGAAGAAGATGAAGAAGAAATCACGGCACTCATGGGTAGCGAGAACTACGATGACGAAGATGATGATCTCGATGATGTCGATGATGAAGACTAGTCTCTGAGGATTAGTCTCACATCTAGCGTTACGGTCTAGACCGAGTCCTATACCTAGCGCCCTAAACCTAGTCCCTAAACCTAGTATTGTGTCGCCGCAGAATGGCAACCTTTACTAGGTTTAGTTCTGACTCCGTAGATGCTAGATACTAGATATATGAAGAATTTTGATCATTTATTCAGCTTGCATCATTTCCGTTATCATTCCAAGCAATCGAAACCAGATAGATCAGCGTTTTCAGAGAATCGTTACGGTTTATAACTTAAATCCGGATCGGTGTAAGGTAAACGATTAGTTTTGGCTATCAGTTTGGACTAGAGCAGAAAATTGCTTTATTGTTTCGATTGAGTATAAATATCCAGATTGGCTGGAATTCCGGCTGAAATCTGTGAAGTCTGTGGTGTGAGTAGTGTGGTTTCTTTGTGGACGCGAAGTTTTTTTCTGATAAATCACTAGCGCTATCCGGGGTTCGTCTCCTTTGGCTATTAGGACTGAGTCTCAGTGCGGCTGCTCTAGGTTTGGACTGGGTTCTAGGCCACAATCTGACCTTAAGCGAATCGCTGACCTTACCGTTTTGGTTGGCAGCGCTGGTCAGCGGTGCTCTGGGATTTGGTGTGGTACCTCTGCTCAAGGCTTGGAAAACTGGACAGTTTATCCGTGAAGAGGGGCCGAAAGCCCACCAGAAGAAGGCCGGTACCCCGACGATGGGTGGTATTTTCTTTGTGCCCGCAGCCGTTGCGATCGCGCTTTTAGTCACTGGCTTCTCAACCAACGCATTGGTTGTTTCGGCGTTGACCTTAGCCTATGGTGCTATTGGCTGGATCGATGACTGGCAGGTACTCCAGCGCCGCTCTAATAAAGGGATTTCTCCCCGCATGAAGTTGGCTCTTCAGGTTGGAACTGCGATCGCATTTTGCATGTGGCTTGCGGGTCAGCTCGGCGGCGATTTAACAACAGTGGCCTTACCGCTTGGGCTTGTTCTGCCACTGGGTCTTCTCTTCTGGCCGCTCGCTGGATTTGTGATTGTTGCTGAGAGCAACGCTACCAATTTGACCGATGGCTTAGATGGTTTAGCCGCAGGCTCCGTAGCCATTTCACTGCTTGGTTTAGGTGCGCTGGTTGCACCAACTCATCCCGACTTAATGACGTTTGCCGCCTGCTTGAGCGGTGGCTGCTTAGGTTTTCTGATCCACAACCGCAATCCAGCCCAAGTCTTCATGGGAGATACAGGCTCATTGAGCCTGGGTGCCGCACTGGCAGGAATTGGCATCCTCAGCGGTAACTTATTCGGCCTGTTTATTCTCAGCCTCATCTTCTTCGGCGAAAGCTTATCTGTAATTGCTCAAGTGGCTTACTACAAAGCCACAAAAGATGGCAACGGTGTTGGCAAACGCCTATTCAAGATGGCTCCCTTCCATCACCATTTAGAGTTAACAGGCTGGTCTGAACTTCAGGTTGTCGCTGCATTTTATGTGTTCAGCGCATTTCTCGTTGTGTTAGCGCTGGCCGTCTAGAGCCACGCCATTCTCATCTCACATCCTTTAGGCTGAGGGGCAGATCCAATAGAGATTTGCCCCTTTTTGCATGTCCCTAGAATTTGCTGAGATAGCGCTACTAGTCTGTCAGCTTTGTTTTGATAGTTCCCAGGGTTGAGGAGTCGCGCAAGGCGCGACTCCTCAACCCTGGGAACTATCAAAACAAAGCTGACACAGCGCTACGTGCTTAAGTCAAACCAATATTTTTGGAAAAATCACACATTCCGCGCGATTTTCCCAGAAATGAATATCCTCATCTACAAGCTGATTGCCATATCACCACTATCCTGAAATTAGTCTGAGAGACTGGCTCAGATTTCTCATCTAAGCCTTAAGCGAACTTCAGACTCGATTCAGAGCAGATTCAGGCTGACCTTGCACCATAGGAATCAATGAAAGCAAACCATTTGATTCTTTCAAGGAGCCCCCACCATGCAACGTTTCGTACTTGCCAACCTTTCCGTACTCGCTATCGCTGCCAACGTTTTTGTCCCTGCTGCGAATGCATCTGAAATCAATCCTCAATCCAAACTTAGCGACCGCTTTGAAACTGAACGCATTGAAACGCTCAATCGGCTCACCGATCGGTTTGAGGAATCCCGTGAGGATGTCCTAAATAAAGGTTTATCGGAGCGCTTCAAGCAAGAGCGAATCGAAACGCTCAACAGCCTGTCAGATCGCTTTGAACAGGAACGGCTCGAAACCTTAAATCAGTTAAACGACACTTTTAAGGATGCCCGCAACGAAAATCTAGACAGCTAGCACAGCGCTCTCAAATAGCTGATGAACTAAATTGATTATGAACAGGCCGCCCCACTGGGGCGGCCTGTTCATAATCAATTTAAGATGGCTGTAATTTAGCTACAGATGATACGAATCCGACTAGGAAAAAGTCCGAATTGTTATTTGCAAAAGTCAGACACAACCTAGCTTTCACAAACAATAAGAACTGGTTCTTGTGAGCGGATTTTGGATGAGAAGGCCCCGACGTTCAGCGTTGAGGGCATTCTTATTCAGGAACTAGAAACCTCGACTTACAGCAAATCTTGATGCTTAAAGGGCTTAGCATCAGCGCCGGAATAGGTGGCAACAATGTGGCCATGCCCCTCCACCTGATACTTATACGTCACCAGACCTTCTAGTCCCACCGGGCCACGCGGCGGCAGGCTTTGAGTGCTGATGCCCACCTCTGCACCAAAACCGTAGCGGAAGCCATCAGCAAAGCGGGTGGAACAATTGCGATAGACCCCAGCGGCATTCACCTGATTCATAAACTGAGCTGCCGCCGCATCGTCAGTCGTGACAATGGCATCGGTATGGCGAGAACCGTAGGTGTTGATGTGCTCAATCGCCTGATCCACGCTCTCAACCACACGAATCGATAGAATCAAATCGCTGTATTCCGTTTGCCAGTCCGCTTCAGTCGCTGGCACTACGCTGGGCAAAACTTGCGCCGTCTGAGCATCACCACGCAGTTCAACGCCTTTGGCTTCCAGAGCTTTTGCTACAGCGGGTAAAAACCGATCTGCGATCGCACGATGCACCAGCAGTGTTTCAATCGCGTTGCAGGCTGAGGGATAGCCCGTCTTGGCATCGACGGCAATCTCGACCGCCTGATCGATATCTGCGGCCTGATCGACGTAGAGGTGACAAATACCGTCTGCGTGACCCAAGACCGGAATGCGGGTATTCTCCTGCACAAACCGAACAAAGGAGTTAGAGCCACGGGGAATGATTAAATCCACATACTCATCCAGTTCCAGCAGCGCCGCCGTTTCCTCACGCGTCGTCAGCAACTGCACCGCAGCAGGATTGACTCCAGCTTGCTCCAATCCGTCACGAATCGCTTTGACCAATGCCTGACAGGAACGCACGGCTTCTTTGCCGCCCTTGAGAATAACGCCGTTGCCGGACTTGATGGCCAGCGACGAAATCTGCATCACGGCATCGGGACGAGATTCAAAAATTACACCCAGTACCCCCAGCGGACAGGCGACGCGCTTCAGCTCCAAGCCATCGTCCAACTGCCGATGAATCTGCACCGTACCGACTGGATCGGGCAGTCGCGCCACGTCCTGCACGCCTGCGATCGCACCTTGCAGCTTCACCTCATCCAGCTTTAGGCGACCGTAGAGCGGCTTGGCTAGTCCTTCCCGCTCAGCTACTTCGCAATCTTCCTGATTGGCGGCCAGAATTTCTGGCGTGTGGGATTGCAGAGCAGTTGCGATCGCTAAAATCGCCTGTTTTTTGGCTTCAGTAGACATGACGGCCAATTGCTGAGCGGCCTGCCGAGTCTGCTGAGCAATTTCAACCAGGGAGGGAATAGGAGTAGTTTGAGACGCAGTCATGGTTATCGGGGTGTGAATCCAATAGTTCAGTAGGTTGGGTTGAGCAACGCAAAGCCCAACAGCAGTATAGCTCTGAATCTCAACCTATCGACCCTATTCAAACCTCTTCAAAGTCAGCGTACTGCGGCGGACTCGCACCAATTCGGTTGGTAATCTTAGGAAATTTACCTTTTCCTGCCTTCTTCTTGCCGATTTCTTTCACCTCAACCACATGCCACCAGTCGTCACCAAAATCGAACCAGTAGCCGAAGAATTCGCCCTCTGTCAGGTTCAAATCGTTGATCGTCGTCTGCTCAACCGCACCATCTATGTCGTCATCCATATTCTTAAATGGTGACGTGAGACCGTAGCGCAGCGCAGCCGGATCTTGCGGCCCTTTGCCACCAACCTGAAACTCATACATATGCTCGTCTTCTCGATCAAATGCCTTGAATAAAATCTGATGTAAGGTTGCTAGCGTCTGACTGCCTTTAATTTCAATCGTGCGCGTCACTTCTGGATTACGTTGCATAAACTCTTCTGTGACTGGCCCATCAATCACACTCACGTCTAAAACGTAGAGCGTATCTGGCTCACGTTCAATCGTTGGTCGCTCTACTTTTTGCAGCTGATGCCCTAACCCCTGAGCGGTCGAATCGCCACCCTCAACGTTCGGTACATAGGGAATCATTCCAGCCGCAGCCAACTGTTCTTGCACCGCACGAGGAGCCGAGCGCGCATCCAAGATCAGGCCATCCACTGAAATCATCCAAGCCAGCGGATTTTGGTCGATCATGCTCGGCAAACTCCAGTTGGGATCCATCTGGTGCATATCCAACATGTCCCGCACCTGTTTCGATTTACCCTGCCCCGTACTGGCACCGACACCAAACAGTGCATACAAATCTCTGGCGCTCACGTGCGGCTCTTGGGAGGAGTCAAACAGAAAATTCACCATCCCGATCGCATGCGTAATCCCACAAGCCCAGGTCTTCTCTCGACCACTCATAAGCGGAGAAGGCCGTTTACGACACAGCGCAGCAGTGGCCTGACGAATGAGCAGCGCATATTCATCGTTCAGATGCTGCTTGGCAAACTCATCAGTAATGGCCGTGATGCTGTCAAATTTTTCCTGCATCGCCTTGGGCACTGTTTCTGATTTTGCTGCTTTTGCCATAACGCCACTTGACCTCTGTTCAATACTGGTTGCTCTGCTCTTGCTGAGTCACCTCTCAACACAAAAACTAGTGCAAGTCGAGAAAAAGCGCAATTCTCGTGAGGAAGAAAAGGCTGTAAAGACTGTAAAGGTGGTAAAGGCTGAACACTCAGCACCAAACCCACAGGGCTAGACTTATTACTCTGTAAATTAAGTTTTGATGGTTGATGTGCTGCGCTCCGCGCAGCACATCAACCATCAAAACCCATTAAAACTTAATTTACAGAGTACTTATACTCGCGCTAGCGTGACTTGCTCCGGCTGATCTTGATACTTGCCTCGGCGAGCGTCGTAGCTGACGGCGCAGGGTTCGCCTTCCAAGAACAGCAACTGCACGACTCCTTCGTTGGCGTAGATGCGGCAGTCGGCACTGGATGAGTTAGAAAATTCAAGCGTCAAATGACCACGCCAAGCGGCTTCAGCCGGAGTGAGATTGGCAATGATGCCGCAGCGGGCGTAGGTGCTCTTGCCGATGCAGATGATAGTGATATTGTCGGGCACCTCGATCCGCTCTAGGGCAACGCCCAGACCGTAGGAGTGCGCGGGCAAAATAAAGAACTGGCCGCTTGCATCTTCGTGTAGCGAAGTCGGTTCTAAGTTCTCAGGATTAAAGTTTTTCGGATCAACAACCCGACCGGGAATATGGCGGAAAATGCGGAATTCCGATGGCGAGAGGCGGATGTCGTAGCCATAGGAGGACAAGCCGTAGCTAATTACGGGCTGTCCAGAATTGGCCGAGCCATTGGTTGAAATGCGGCGCACGAGAGACGGTTCAAAGGGCGAAATCATGCCCCGTGTGGACATTTGATGAATCCAGGTGTCGTTTTTAATCATCGGCTTAACTTAAAACTAGGGCGCTGAGTGAGTGAACCTTATAGCGCAACTTATGGATTGACTTGGCAATATTACGCTGATTTCTGGGAAATTGTTACAGAAACAATTCCGAGTTAGGTACAAAAACTGTATCCGTGGAATGCCGCTACAGATAGTGTCCAATTCTGAATGCTGTGGTGGCTTTTTATGTGATGGAGAAGGTGCAATGGAAAGTGAGATCGCATCCCACCTCCATCACTCCTATTAGATAAATGGATGGCGACGCAGTTCGGTAATTTGGTCGGCCAAGTCCAGAATTGCAGCCGGAACCTCTGGCCCCGTTAGCACCACATCAATATGAGGCGGACGCTTTTTGAGCAGAGCCACCACTTCGGCTTCGGAAATCAAGCCAAAATGCACCGCTAGGCTGAGTTCATCCAGGACGACGAATCCATACCGCCCCTGCATCACCATATCTTGAGTATGCTGCCACAGCTCTTGCAGAGCTGATTGCTCTTGCGGCTCTACCTGTGGTGTATCGATACAGCGGGGGAGATCGCAACGATACCAGTCAAGGTGCTGGCTGAGTTGAGTGGGATGATCAACGCCTTGATTCATCCCGCCTTTAAGAAACTGAACGATCAAGACAGGCATCCCCTGCCCCGCAGCCCGCAGCGCTTGCGACATCACGCTGGTAAAAAAACTGCGGTGAGGACTGGTGAAGACTTGGATACTGCCTTTAATCACATGTAGGTAGCGGCGGTTTGAGGAAACCTGAGGCTTGGCGGCGGTTGATGGGGCTCCGAGCTGAGAAACCATAGAGGCAAGCGATAAGGGATTGAACGAAAACGGACGAGCCGGAACAGCACTCAGCTTGATACAAGCGTATCATCATCTTTGCCACTGTTCTGACGCATGACGCACTGAAACAAAATCTAAAAGAGGATATAAAAACTAAGCGACTTTAAATACCGAAGCCAAGAAGCGAAATGCTCTAAGCAGAGTTTGATATATAGCGTAAATGCTCTGTTTCCTCCTTATCAAAACACTAGATATACAGAACGTCAATAGAACTTCAGAAAGAAACGCATTTACAAAAATGTACGGTATTCTCGCCGACTGAAGTCCGTTCACTCACACTTTGCACCACTCATTTAGGTTTGCTATGAGTGGGCAGAAGCCTGCAATGGATTCTCTAGTCTGCTGTATCCTGAGTGAGGCATTGCACTAGGAAGACTTATATGGCTTGGCAACGACCAGACGATCGCAAACCTGATGAACTCCGTCCGGTCAAATTCGATCGCCACTTCACCCAATTTGCTCCCGGTTCTGTTCTGATTCACTGTGGCAACACGCAGGTGCTCTGTACAGTGTCGATTCAGCCTGGGGTACCACGATTTTTGGCAGATACGGGGCAGGGATGGCTGACGGCAGAATATCGCATGCTACCTAGCGCAACGCCCCAGCGACAGTCCCGCGAGTGGATGAAGCTTTCCGGTCGCACGCAGGAAATTCAGCGGCTGATTGGACGCAGCCTACGGGCAGCCCTTGATATGAAACTGTTGGGTGAACGGACACTCTGGATCGATGCCGATGTTCTTCAGGCTGATGCTGGCACGCGCACGGCAGCGATCACGGGTTCCTATGTGGCGATGCAAGATGCGATCGCACATTTGATCCAGCAGGGTGACCTAGAGCAATCTCCCATTAAACAGCAGGTGGCAGCCGTTTCCGTTGGCATCATCGAGGGAGCAGCCTATCTGGACTTAAACTATCCTGAAGATCTCAAGGCGGAAGTGGATTGCAATATTGTGCTAGACGGCGATCTTAGTGTGATTGAAATTCAGGGGACTGCCGAAGAACAAAGCTTTAGCCGTCATCAGCTCAACCAAATGCTTGACCTAGCTGAAAAAGGGATCACAGAATTAATGACAGCTCAGCGAAACGCCCTGGGTGAGACGGAAAATAACGCTAATTAGGGAACTGATCAGCGATTTTCACGTCTGATCACACTGGGATAGGTCATAGCGATATGTCTTGCAAGTAAAGTCTTTTTGGGATTTTTTATGAAGCGAGTTTTTGTTTCCGCAACCTTAAGCCTAGCGACTTTAGGCTGGTTGGGAGCTGGTTTCCTGCCAGCGTTGGCGACTCCTGATTTATTGGCTCAAGTGGTCGAAGGCATTGATCTCAGCCGAGCCAAAAATTTAGCGCGGCAAGCGGCGGAAGAACTGAATGGTGGTCTGGGCCAATATCGAGCCGAGCCGTCGATGCATGGCCCCGCTCGTCAGTCTCCGTATGTGGAGAACAGCGATGGTTCCTGGACATTTACGTTCCGGGGACGCGAACCCGGAGCATCAGAATATACGATTGAGAGCGTCGTCAATGTCTCCCCCAGTGGAGACATCGCAGTCGAATATAACGGCCCCATCCGGGCAACGACGGTATTTCCGGAGCCAGCCCCGATTGATGATGACGTTTCTTCAGCATTAAACCGGGTTAGCACCAGTCGCGCTAAAAACCTGGCTCGCCAAACAGCAGAACGCATCAATGGTGGACTCGGCGCTTATCGAGCCGAACCAGCGATGCACGGGCCAGTGACGAATGCGCCGTATGTTGACAACGAGAATGGCACTTGGACGTTTACGTTCCAAGGTGGCCCACCGGGATCATCAACCTACACGGTTGAAAGCGTGATTACAGTCAGCGAATCAGGAGATATCACTGTGGATTACAACGGTGATATTCGCGAGTAGAGGTTTTGTTAGACGGTGCTGAGGGCTGGATTTTGGGTATTGAGTTAGGTATTGGGATTAGGTACTAGGTACTGGTCTTTGCCGCCCTTTTCAGCCTCTAAGCCCTTCCCCGCTCTCATTCCTCTCTCCTCATTTCTCGCTGTTTTGAGTGCTGAGCTAACGTAAATTTAGGGGGACTATTTACTGTCACACGGCGACGGCAAATACTCCCCCTTTGAATTTTGGGTAGTGGTATTCAGGTAATAATTTTGATGACCACCGAATTTTTAATCCAGGTCGTTGCATCAAGTGGCCGTTAAAGTTTGCCAGACCCGCTCCGGGGTCAGCGGTAGCTGATAAAACCGATGTCCGGTTGCCTGAGCTACGGCATTTGCGATCGCAGGTGCCGTACAGTTAGTGCCAATCTCGCCAATCCCCTTGGCTCCAAACGGCCCATAGGGATCGGGATCTTCCAAAAACTCCACCTCAATCAGCGGCATTTCTTTGGCCAGTGGCAGGCGATAGGTTCGTACCAGCGGGTTGAGCGTCTGCCCCATCTCGTCTCGCAGCAGCTCCTCTTGAAGCGCATAGCCCAACCCCATCGCCATGCCGCCCACGGCTTGCCCTCGGCAAATGCGGGGATTGACGGCTTTGCCAATGTCCAACACCTGTAAGCATCGCAAAACCTTAACCCGCCCCGTTTCCATGTCCACTTCCACTTCTGCACCCTGAGCGGCAAACGTCAGCGTCGATTCATTCGCTGCATATTCGGCTTCGGCCCAGACGTCGCGGATCGCGGTTAGTTGTCCTAGCGTCGCCAAATCTAACTTGGCTTGATGGGATTGTACAGATTGGGTTGTTAGCTCTAATTCTGGAACCGAGATTTGTAGCTGTGCCGATGCGGATTGGAGGAGGTGCGATCGCAACTTTTCCGCTGCTTTTTTCACCGCCTGCCCGGAAATATAGAGCGTCGCTGAGGCGTACGACCCCGCATCAAATGGAGTGCGGTGCGTATCCGAGGCAATCAAATCAATTTGAGCCACCGTTGTATTCAGCACCTCAGCCGCCACTTGGCGCAGGGTCGTATCCGAACCCGTACCCACGTCCACTGCACCTGTGCGGAGTTCGTAGCGACCGCCGGGCTTCAGACAAAGCTTGGCTTTAGCCAAATGGATTTTAGCTAGACCGCTGCCCTGCATTGCGATCGCAAATCCCACCCCGCGCCGAGTTTTCGCGGTATCGTCTGCTGTTACTGGATTTGGAGTGCTGCCAAACTGTTGCCGCAACCGCTGCACCGCCTTATCCAGCCCGTCGCTGCTCATCAAGTGAAAATGATGGTCACGCCCAATCAGCAGGTGATCCGCAGGCGTAACTAACTGCCGCTGCCGCATTGCGAGAGAATCCAAGCCCAGATGCGCCGCAATTTCATCCATCAGGCACTCCACGGCAAACACTCCTTGCGTCGCGCCATACCCGCGAAACGCCCCCGCTGGCATGACGTTCGTGTAGACCGATCGGCCCAGAAACCGCTGATTGTCGCAGCGATATAGGCCCAGCGGCATCGTGCCTGTCAGAAATACCACCTGTTCACCGTGATTGCCATAGGCTCCCGTATTTGCGATCGCACGCATTTCCATTGCAGTTAGGGTGCCGTCCTGCTTCACACCGAAACGCAGGTGAATCGTCATGGCGTGGCGGCTGGTAGTGGCGCTGAACTCTTCTTGGCGGTTGAATTCCCACTGGACGGGACGCCCCGTTTTCAGCGTCGCTAGCGCACAGAGGTCTTCCGTCAAAATCTCCTGCTTGTTGCCAAAGCCACCGCCCATATTTGGCTTGAACACCCGCACCTGCTCTCGCGGCAGGTTGAGCAAATCAGCAATCACCCGCTGCGCATGAAACGGCACCTGCGTACTGGAACGCAACACCAGCGTACCGTCCTCCTCCAGCCAACTGATTGAAACATGGGGTTCTAGGTGGCAGTGCTGCACCGCAGGCAGGTGATAGGTGCGCTCAAAAATATGGTCAGCCTCGGCCAAACCCGCCTCAATATCGCCCTTGTCAATCTGCACCTCGCCCGCAATGTTGTGCGCCGCGTCTTTAATCTGAAACGACTCTGGCTCATCGTGAATCTGAGCCACAGGTGCGGTGCTGCTCGGCAGCTCAGAAGCTGACCAGGCGCTAATTTCCGCCGCTCGTTCGCCCATTGCCACTATCGAATCAACCACATGCGGCAAGATCTCGTAATCGACTTGAATTAACTGGCAAGCTTGAGTTGCGATCGCAATCGAATCCGCCACCACTGCCGCCACCCGATCGCCGACAAATCGCACTTTGTTATCCAGCAAGTAATGGTCATGCGGATCGGGCACAGGTTCGCCATGTCCCGCCGTAGAGTAGGGCTGGCGCTCCACAACTTTGTAGGTCAACACCGCATGAACTCCAGATAGATCTTCGGCTTGACTCGTATCAATATCGCGAATCCGCGCGTGGGCATGGGGCGATCGCAACACCTTTAGGTGCAGCAGTTCCGCTGGCTGCCAATCGGCAGTATAAATGGGCTGACCCGTGACGATAGCTGGCCCATCTTGTTTGGGAACGCTCTGGCCAATTTGACTAACCTGCGATCGCACGTTCTCCTCCGCCTCAATCCCAACGGCATGATCCCGCTCCGGCTGCTGGCGATGGCGATACTGAATTCCCTGGGCAATGCTCTCCACAATCGCCTCGTAACCCGTGCAGCGACAGATATTGCCGTCCATCAGTTGCCGAATTTTGGCTTCAATTTGAGTTTTGCTAATAGTACCTTCCTCGGCCAAAGGCTCCAACTCCGCCTGTAGCCGCTCCGCCATCTTTTCAGCCGACAGAATCATGCCGGGAGTGCAGTAGCCACACTGAAATCCCTGCTTATCCAGAAACGCCTGCTGCATCGGTGCTAGCATTTCAGCCTCGGCCAGCCCCTCAACGGTCGTTATCTCTGTGCCCTCAATCCGTTGAGCTGGATAGATACAGCTATGCACGGCTTGGTCATTCACCCAGACGGTGCAGCTACCGCAGTCTCCGGTTTCGCAAACTCGATGGACGCTGGTGCAAGGGACACTGGTGAAGTTGCGATCGCGCAGTACAGTCAACAAGCTAGTACCAGGGGCACAGGTAGTGGTGCAGGGTTGACCATTAAAAGAAAACTGAAGCGGCTGAGACATAGACGGAGCGCTGAAACGGTAAATTTTAAGCTAGCTCATTATGCTGTGAACCGATAATAACCACCGCAACACAAGTTACCGTCTTTTAGTTCGAGTTTGTTAAGTAATGGGTTCTACAACTTTAACGGCCTCTTGCTACGCTAAGTAATAATGGAGTAATGCTGCGCTCTTGGGAGTTCATAAGCTGTGACTGAATTACTCGAATCAGTGATTGCCCGGCTAAAAACTTTGCCGACCGACAAGCAAGATGCGATCGCAACCTTAATTCTGGAAGAACTCGAAGAAGAACAGCGATGGGATAACTCCTTTGCCCGCTCACCGGACTTGTTGGCTAAACTGGCAACTGAAGCAATGGCAGAACATCGAGCCGATAAAACTCAAGAATTAGATCCGGAAACGTTGTGAAGTCTCGTACCACTGTTCGTTTCCGGGAGATGTTTGCTAACCTCCCAGAGCCTATTCAAGAGCAGACTCGCAAAGCCTATCGACAATTCAAAGAAGATCCAAACTATCCAAGCCTGCGATTTAAGAAGGTTCATCCAAAATTGCCAATCTATTCTGCACGCATCAACAAAGATTATCGTGCTGTCGGTCAATTAGAGGGTGATACCGTCATTTGGTTCTGGGTTGGTTCCCATGCAGAATACGATCTGCTGCTTGACCAACTGTAGAAACATCAGCTAACGCTATCCATGAACCCAACTGTTTATAGGTTATTGGTCGAATCTGAGAGGGACGGGAAATGGGCAGTGTTAAACTTCCAATTCGGCTTTTTATCTTTGCCAATGCGATTGATTGATCACAATCTTCAAATTAAGAATAGAAAGTGGTAATTTGAGGTGCGATCGCATTTCCAACAAGCCTTAATGTTGCAATAAAAAGAGCCGCATACGCGGCTCTTTGAAACGTAGGATTTGATTAACCAATGGCAACTAAGCCGTCTCTAGCAATGAGCTAATGAATCAAAATCAGCTAACGTTAGCTCTCCCAGAAATTCACAGAACGCTTATGCATTTGCATCAGTTGCTGTATCAATTTGAGGCGTTTCTGCTCCATTCATTTGACCAAGATTGATTTTCACAACTTTGTTGCGGGCCTCAATCACTTTGGGCAGCGTTAGTGTCAGCACGCCGTGGTTAAAGTCAGCCTGAACGCTGTTGTTCTGAACCATTTCGGGCAGATTGATCACGCGGTAGAAGCTGCCGTAGCGAGTATCGTCATAGAGCAATTCAACTCCCTCGCCAGCTTCAGCAGCGCGACGCTCACCGGAGAGAGAGATGGCGTCTTTGCTGACTTGAATATCTAAATTTTCCGCTTTGACGCCAGCTAGTTGCGCTGTGAGAACGAACTCATTTCCCTGATCAACTAAGCGAATGGCAGGTGTCCAAGTTGCTTTGGTGGCGTTCTCGGTTAGCTCACCAAATACTTCATTAATCTGACTACGAAGTGCGTTGAATTCAGTGAATGGATCTAAGTAACGACGGCGAACAATCATGCTCTTAAACCTCCTAGAAAATCGCTGTTTCTCTCGTTCTGAAAAGGAGAAGTGCGATGTGTTTTGTCAGTGCAATCTCTTTACATTTCCTATAATGCGCCAATTTTCAGCCTGCTCCTAGTGGAGGGAACCGATAAGAATGGAGTAGTTTTACACCGAACTAACCGAACCCAGTTCGCCGTACTTTTCCACACTGAAAACCCAAAGAGGCGATTTTGCCGCCGCGATGCGGCGGCAAAATCGCCTCTTTGGGTTTTCAATAGTTGTTTATAGCCATAGTCATAAAATTGTCTGTGTCCCAACAGAGCTGACTACAGCTATATGTCAATTTTGGGAATAGATAGAGGGTTGTTGAGCAGTAATTTGGGGGCAATTGCGGCTGGACGCTGGCGGAATTAGTGCAACTACATGGGGCACAGGGCGCGGCTCGTAGGCCACCATTGATTGTCCGGCATAGGCCAGCGACGTACTGGCTCCCGAATCCAGCATGACGGCATCGCGCAGTCCGGCTTTCACGAGAGCTTGACCCAGCGAAACGGAATCGGCTCGATCAGCGGTCACACCAATGACGGGCTGTCCGGCCTGATTGATGCCCCAGAATGCCCGGTGGCGATAGGCATCGAAATCAAACAGACCATTGAAGGTTTCCGGCGATCGCGGTTGACCATCTTTAACCAGCCAGGCCGCCGCCACAAAGGTATCGGTCACATCCGGTAGTTCTGCCTGGACACCATCGAGGGTATTGTGCTTTTGCGGATCAAACTCAATGAACTTGACGGTGTTGTCACTAATCATCACCAGGGGCCGACCCGTTAACTTACCAATTTCGCCCTCATAGCCCGGTACAAACTCGCCCGTGTACTGACTGAGCACGGGGCCAATCATCACGTTGGAATCGAGGTACTTGAGCGAGAAGAAGCCACCATCAACGGCTGCGATCGCATCGGTTCCGGCAATGATTTCCGGCACCTGATAGCGACTATCGGCATGAATGGTGACGGGTTTGCCGCCAGAGACAAGAACCAGCGGAATCTCTTCGATTTCCGTCTGCTCCATCTGCACATCTGCATCAAAGTCAAAGTTCTGGCCCCAGGTGGGAGCGGGTGGCCCACCCCAGGCTTCTTCGACGACCTCTTCAAGCTGAGACTGACCAAAGCGTGAGATCGCTAGCAGGTTTTCTGATTCTCCGGCAAACCGCTCGTCGATGTCATCCATCGTCAGTGCAGCGGTATAGCCTGCCTCTTTCACGACCTTGAGCACTCGCTTGTCGTACTTGCCTTCTGGATAGGTAAAGTAGCGAATCGGAATGCCCAGCTTAGTCTCTAGCTCTTGCTTGGAGTCCACCACTTCTTGCACCAAATCATCTCCCTCAACCTCTCGTAGGTCACGGGGATGAGTGACGCTGTGGGAAGCAATCGTCACCAGCGGGTTCTGAGCCATTTCTTGCAGTTGCTCCCAGGTGAGCGTGGAGCGTCCCGCGATATCGCCATTGGGCTTGGCCGGAAAAATAGAAAAGACGGCAGGATAGCCAAATTCTTCCATCATCGGCAAGACGTGCTCATAGTGGCCCACGTAACCATCATCAAACGTCAGCAGAACGGGCCTTTCGGGCAGCGGCATTCCAGTCCGCAGATGTGCCACCAACTGGTCGAGACTAATCGGAGTCAAACCGCGATCGCGAATTAGCTCAAAGTCTTCCCGCAGTTCTTCGGGAGTAACGTCAAAGAAGACTTCCTTTTCTGGCAGAATATCGTGATACATAATCACGGGTACTCGCGCCATTTCCGAGCGAGGATGCAGTTGCGGCCACGGCTGCGGCTTGGCATAGGCCATCACCACTGGCCCAATCTGATTCAAAACCCGCTCAATCTGGGTTTGCGGGGTAACGAGCTGGCTCACCAGTTGCAAAGGCGCAGAGGCGGCAACTGAAGGTTGGCGAGTGGCTGAACACTCCAAAATGGAAGGCTGTTGTTCAGTCTCTTGTGTCTGTGCTAGGGACTCAGTACTGCTCGTGAGGCTGGTGCTGAGTAGCCCAATGCCCATGAGCATGACAAAACCGCGACGAGCTGGCTGGAACATTCTGCGTAAATCTGACATATCCGCGTCAAAACCGTTGAATACCGTACTGAGTAAGAGGCTAATCACATCAGAACCGCTCGCGGAGCGAACGGTTCTACTGGGTGGGGAAATATGCGTAAACGCAAGAGTTAAATCGATAACTTAACTGTACTGAACCCTGATTGGCTCTTGGTTAGAGGCCAATCTGAAGATATCTTATATTTTGCGAAATGCAACAGGGAGACTTTAAAGAGTCTGTTATGCCTGGATTAAATCGGGCTAGGAGGCTCACAGTTGAAGGCTTAGGAGCGGAGCTTAAATAACCTTTGTAGTGTCATACCTGTAGGGGCACGGCATGTGTCACCCGACGTAAGGGTATGCCCCTACGCCAGTGTTTCATTTCTCAAAGTTTGACAGCCTGTCTTTTGACGAGATTTTGTCTGGTGCGACATATTAATCAGGCTCTTTGTTTTTAGCAAAAGGCGCTGATATGAAAAACGCTGCGATCGCATCTAACCCGACACCCACCACAGAGCCTCCAGGCAATCGGTTCTACCGCACTGTCTGGCGCTGGCATTTCTATGCTGGCTTGTTTGTCATTCCCTTCATGCTGATCTTGGCGATCACAGGCATCATCTATCTGTTTAAACCGCAGTTGGATGCGGCCATGTATCCCAATCTGATGTTTGTGACTCCGACAGCGTCCACCCTGCCCTATACCGAGCAGGTGCAGGCCGTTGAAAGCGCCTATCCTGACGCAGCGGTGACTCAAATCACGCCGAGCATTGCCAACAACCGCAGTACGGAAGTGCTGATTACAACGGCGGATCAACGAAACCTGATGGTGTTTGTTGATCCGCACACAGCTCAAGTGCTGGGCGATCGCAATGAAGATAACAACCTACAGGCGATGGCGCGCCAGATTCACGGCGAGTTGCTGATTGGCAAGCTGGGCGACTATTTAGTTGAACTAGCGGCCTGCTGGGGACTGGTTTTGCTGATTTCAGGGCTGTACTTGTGGTGGCCGCGCCGTCGGTTTGCGGTCTTGGGCACTCTGGTTCCTCGTCTATGGAGTCAAAACAAACGCATATTCTGGCGCGACTTGCACGCCGTTCCCGGCTTCTATGGCATTCTGCTGATTGGTTTTCTGATTCTCACAGGTCTACCCTGGACAGGCTTCTGGGGAGACACCTTCGCCCAAGTCTGGGGCAGATTTCCTGACCAGATGTGGGACAACGTGCCTCAATCAACTGTGCTGACGGGTTCCCCCAATCAGCGTGGACAGGTTGTACCTTGGGCGGTTGAGCAGCTACCCATGCCCCAGTCTATACCCCAATCGGCTGTATTGGTCAGCAGCAATCACTCTGGTCATGGCGATGCAGGCTTGACAACTAGCGATCGCGATCGCATTAGCCTCGACTCTGTAGTTCAACTGGCTCAGGCTAACGGTGCGCCTCCGGGTTATAGCGTTTCTCTGCCCCAGGATGAAACAGGCGTCTATACTGTTTCCGCCTTTCCGGCTGATCCGACTCAGGAAGTAACGATGCACATTGATCAGTACAGCGGTGCAGTGCTGGCAGATGTGCGCTGGCAGGATTATGGCCTGGTTCCTAAAGCGGTCGAAATGGGGACTGCGATTCACATGGGCAAATACTTTGGCCTAGCTAACCAACTGCTGATGCGGTGACAGCATTGATTGTTGTGCTGCTGTCGATTACCGGAGCCATTATGTGGTGGCAGCACCGTCCCCGCGAAAGCGGCCTCATCGGTGCGCCAGCGATGCCTGCTCATGTGCAAAGTTGGCGGGTTCCCTTAGCAATTGTTGCGGTTTTAGGATTAGCGTTTCCCTTAGTCGGCCTGTCGCTCGTGATCGTGCTGCTGCTGGACTACTTCTTGTTGCGCCGTATCCCGGCGCTCAGACATATCTTCAACTAGAGAGATGGTTTGCTTACTCTGAGCCATCCACATATATAGCGGTTCTAGATAAAAGCGAGAGAGGAGAGTGCCTCAGGATGAGGCACTCTCCTCTCTCGCTTTCTCACCCTTAATTGGAATCACTATAGGAATGCTGTCTTTTGAAGGCGTAGAAGAAGAAGATTGGTAAGTTTTATAGAAGAAAAAGAGTGCATCATCACTGCCCCTGGATCATGCACTCTACACATCATGAATTGTGATTAGTTGTGGTCAAGAAGACCTTTAAGCCAGAACCGTCAAGCTAACTTCTAGCTCACGGTCAAATCTGCGAACAAATCGCTCGCCTGCACATTGACAAAGCCAGCTAATGGCGCTCCTGTAGTGGTTAGCAGCAGCGCATCGCTGCCCGACTGCACGACGCTAACCTGTCCCAGCGTTAGGCCATCGGTTAAGACCACCTGATCGATGCCAGCCTCGTAGTCGAAGACAATATCGACACCGGAGGTGGGGCTGATTACGAATTGGTCAGCACCAGCGCCACCAAACAGCGCATCGCTGTCGGAACCACCGTCGATCAAGTCGTCACCAGCGCCACCGTTGAGTAAATCCGTGCCGTTCCCGCCGCTCAGCTCGTCAGCACCAGCGCCACCGTGCAAAATATCGTCGCCATCTTCACCGTTGAGTAGATCCCGACGGCCCAGGCCACTGATGACATCATTGCCATCGCCACCCAAAATCTGATCGCGTCCATCGGTACCATTGAGAACGTCATTGTCAGGTGTTCCAGAAATGACGGGGCCAAAAGAGGGAGGATTGGCAGCGGTCAATTCGTCGAGCAGCGTAAAACCAGCTTGGATATTCCCCGGATCAACCGTATAGCCATCACCCGGCAGCAGATCCAAGGAAATCACCTCATCGGCTTCCAGCTCGGTATCGCCAGGGAAGGGCGTGACCGTTAGCCGGGCCTCGGTTGCGCCTTCTTCAATCGTGACTGATGAGACGAAGCCGGGAATGGGACGCACGGTGAAATCGCTAATATTTTCGCCGCTGATCTCCACATCCACATCTCCTGCCACAGGATCAGTGTCGCCTGCTTGGAAATTAATGGTTAATCCCCCAGCAGGTGCGGGTTCCGACAACTGGAAAACGAAACTGCCGCTGTTTTGATCCGCTTCAGAAAGGAACGCATCGGTATCTGGGTAGACACTCACCGTCGGCAGACCATTAACCGTACCGCCTAACAGGGGATTGTCCGGCAGATGGGTAAAGCTGCTTGTGTCCAGAGAAGCGGCATCGACGAAGGGAAGAAATGCGATCGCATCTCCCGTCGTCTTCGAGATAATCACCGTGCTGTTAAACAGGCTGTTGATTTCCAGGTCATCAACATCTAGGCCACTGAGGGAAAGGGAATCTTGGCCAACGGTGAAATCCGCCACAACCGTAAAGCCCTGGTCGGAAAGAACGACGGTGTCATGTCCCGCGCCTGTGAGGACAAAATTCACGCCTGATCCAGCATTGATGGTGTCATTACCCGCGCCCGCATCAATGAAATCATTGCCAGAGCCACCGGAAATTAAGTCATCACCGTCGTTACTGAGGATAAAATCATCGCCTGTGCCGCCTGCGAAGATATCATCAGCGTCGCTGCCAATTAGCTGATCGTTGCCGCCGTTGCCAAACACGACGCCGTCAACAGAACCATTAGCTGTGCCATCAGTCCCGACATATACATCATTGTTCTGGCTTAGCCGCACATCGCCAACGATCTCGCCCGTGTTGATTAGCGTAATTGGGCTAACGGCACCGCTGGTATCCACTGCCAACTGTCCACTGAAGGAATCAGAGAGTCCGCCCGTGATTAAGCCGCTATTGGTGATCACGCCATTCAGCGCCACCCGGTCGTCAATCAGTAGCGTTGCGCCTTGCTCCGCTGCGAGTTCACCGTGGTTGATGATGTCACCGTTGAACTGGGAGACGGGTGCGCCTGCGCTTTCCACCCAGTAGAGCCGAATTGCTGACGATGCCGTGTTGGTGTCGGGAACGGGCGTGCCGCGCCCCTGCACTAAACCCGTATTGAGAATGCTGCCGTTGACGACTGCGCCCAATTCTAGAGCAATGGCATCACCGTTATTGCCGTGGCCAACATCGATCAGGCCGCTGTTTTCAATCTCAATATTGAGCGCTGTAACGTCGCCGTAGACGGTGCCATTGCGCGGATCATCAGTGGTGAGAATTGTGCCGGAGTTGATCAGAGTATTGAAATTGCCGCCCAAATTCACTGCTCGACTGGTGCTTTCGATCAGTCCTTCATTGACGATAGTTGCGATCGCAGTTCCACCGTTGCCAACATCGATGCCCGTGCGTCCGCCGCTAATCTCGCCCCGCCGACCGTTAAAAATGGTGCCGTTTATCGTTGCGCCATCTTCAATCCGAATGCCAACACCGTTATCGGGATCGAGGCTTTCAATCCGTCCATCATTGCGAATATCGCCATTTAGAATCACATATTCTTCGACGACAACTGCTGGGCCAGTTTCGGCGGCGAGTAAACCACGCCGGAGATTTTCAATATCGCCGTTGAAGGTTGAGGTGGGGCCAGCGTCAGGCACCCAGTAGAGGCGCACCGCTGCCGCTTGGTTGTTACCGAGCGCGACGCCCCGACCCTGAAGGACACCAGAGTTGCGGATCAGACCGTTGACCGTTGAGCCTAGCTCCAGCGAAATAGCGTCGCCGTTGTTGCCGTGGCCAACGTCGATTACGCCGCTATTGCGATTCACGATAAAGATGTTCTGCGCCGTAACATCGCCGTATACCGTACCGTTGCGCGGATCGGCTGAGGTGGTAATCAAACCGCGATTGTCCAACAGCGCACCAATGCCGCCAATATTGACTGCTCGGCTTTCACTGGTGATGATGCCTTGGGGCCGATTAAAAATTTGGGCAAATGCGGCGTCCCCATTGGCGACATCAATGCCGTTGAAGTCACCGCTAATTAGGCCACGATTATCAATTTCAGTATTCAAGCCCTCAACTCGAATTGCCGTACTTTCGGATAAGATTTCGCCTGACTGATTCACGCGAACGTCATTGTTAAACCCTTGGGTGAGAACGCCAATTTCGTCGCCAATAGTTTGTAAGGTGCCATTGACTCGCAGACGCTCCTCAAATTCTGAGAGGACAACGCCAGTTTGCTGAGTTTGGCCGTTGGGAATAGTTTGGTTTGCCATTGGAAATCGCCTCGTTATCGATGGGGGTGTCGAAAACGCGAAGATGCCAAAATCCGGATTTTGAAGATCTTGAGAGCAGTGAATTGAGCTGATTCAGTTCAACTTGTTCTCTGTGCGCTTGTGTTTAGCATGCCGGATATTGCCCCTATGAATTACTCAGTTTTGAGCCGATTTCCAGCGAGTTGTGATATCAATCAACCTCTCGAAAACCTTATCTGAAGACAATTTCAAGACTGCTTCAGCAAATTCTCAGACTGCATTTATTCACCATTCAGATACAGATTTTGTCCAATCGTGTAAGGCGTGATTTGGGAACAATTAGCATACTTCTGAAAAACTGCGATCGCACTTTTGCGTTTCAGTTGTTTCAGTTATTTTGCGATTCTCAGTTAGTTCTCAGCTTCAGGCCCTATAACAGGCAAAGTGAGCGCACGGAGTGGATCATGGCAGACTCACTCAGGATGTCTGATAGCGGACTACAGATTATGGAGCGAGCCCGCCGCCTCAAGCACTGGCACAAAACCTCAGAAGCCTGGTGCATGGCGGCCTTTACCTCTCGCGCCACGCTGAACCGCTTTTGGCGGCAGCAGCCGATTCGCAGCGAAACCTTTATCTCCATCTGCAAAGCTGTATCTGTGGACTGGCAGACAGTTGCCGAACTAAACGTCACCTCTGATCCCGTCAGTCCAATCCCACTGAACACCGTATCGGTTGCCCCCGTTCCAATTGGGACTACTGGCTTCCAGACCGACTGGGCCGATGCCCCCGAAATTCTCAACTTTGTTGGTCGCGCGGAGGAACTGCAAACGCTGAGTCAGTGGCTAGAGGATGAGACCTGTTGTCTAATTTTGCTGTTGGGTACGGGCGGCGTGGGCAAAACGGCTCTGGCCGTTCACAATGCGCGCCTGTCCCAACCCGCATTTGGTGGGATTATCTGGCAGTCGCTCCGCAATGCGCCAACGGTTGAATCCGTGATTCACACCTGCATTGCCACGCTTGCGCCTCAGTCGGTATCCCAACTGCCGCCGCATTTAGACAGCTTGATAAACTGGCTGCTCAAAACGCTGCGGCAGCACCGCTGCCTGTGGATTCTTGACAATCTGGAATCTGTACTCCAGCCTGGTAGCCGCACAGGAGCCTATCGTCCAGGCTTTGAAGGCTACGGTCAACTGTTGCGATCGCTAAGTGACGCACCGCATCAAAGCCAGATTCTGGTGACATCGCGGGAGTTACCCAAGGGAATTGGGTTTCGCATTGGACGGGAGTCATCTGTACGAAGCTTGAATCTGGCGGGACTGCCAGCAACAGATATTCAGCTCCTTCTACAGGCCAAAGGTGATTTTGTCGGATCAACTTCAGACTGGCAGGCACTGACTGAGCGCTACGCAGGTAATCCGTTGATGCTGACTATGGTTGCCTCGATGATTCGTGATTGCTTCGACAGCAATCTGGCTAAATTCCTCCAGTGCGTACAGCAAGAACCGTTTATCCTGGACGATATTCGCCAGTTGATCGACGATCAGGTGCAGCGACTGCCGAAACTGGAACAGTCGATCCTGACCTGGTTAGCCATTAACCGCGTCCCGGTTTCCCTGACGGATTTACAACAGGAATTTATTGAGCCACCCCTGATGCGGGATTTGTTGCAAGCAATTGCTTCACTACAAGTGCGATCGCACATCCAAAAGCAAGGCGACCAGTTCACACTGCCCCCAATTGTGATGGAAGCGATCGCGGCGCGATATGCATATTCACTTAATGACGAGAACTCCTGTTGTAGAGATCTCATGGATATGCGATCGCACTTAGCCTCGGAACGGAAAGCTGATAGCCTAAGTCAATGTAATGACAAGATGGCATAGGATTCTCGCTTGAAAAACCGCTCTAGCTACTGGCAGCTCATACCGTATCTGCATCCGCAGTGGCCCACCATTGCCCAGGCTCTTGTTTGCACGGTCTTCTTCACCGCATTTTGGCCAATTCTGGCTTGGCTAGCAGGCGAAATGCTGGGTGTATTGGTGCAGGGGCAAGTGGCTGCGCTAGCTCGGCTAGCGGCAATCACCGCAGCAGGCTTTTTGATTCAAAAAATTGCTCAGTACGGTCAAGATGCACTGATGGCGAAAGCGGCACTTGCGATCGCGCTTGACCTGCGGAAAAAAGTGTATACCCATCTCCAGCGGCTCAGCCTCAGCTACTTCGAAACCGCCAAGACAGGCGACCTGTCCTATCGGATGACCGAGGATATTGACCGGATTGGCGAAGTGATCAACAAAGTTTTTCACGACTTTACGCCCTGCGTGTTGCAGCTCATCGTCGTGCTGGGCTACATGATTTATCTCAACTGGCAACTGACGCTAGCGACGTTCATTGTTGCGCCACTGATGGGGGTGCTGATTGGCTGGTTCGGTCAAAAGCTGCTGGAGTTTTCTCGCCGCAGTCAAAGCCGCATTTCTGATTTATCATCGCTGCTGACAGAGGTGTTTAGCGGTATTCGGCTGGTTCGGGCTTTTGCTGCTGAAGATTATGAGATTGAGCGCTTTAGTTACGAAGCTGAGCGCAATCGACAGGCCAAATATTCAGCCGCATGGCTACGAGCCGTGCAGTTTCCGGTTGTCGGCTTTCTACAGGCGATTAGCGTTTTACTCTTGCTCCTGCTCGGCAGTTGGCAGATCTCCCAGGGCAACCTGACCGGGCCAGAGTTCGGCAGCTTCGTCGCTGCCGTGGGACTGCTGATTGACCCGATTGCCCACCTGACCGAAAACTACAACGAATTCAAGCAGGGAGAAGCCTCAGTTGATCGCGTGTTTGAGCTAACGGCGATTCGGCCTGCTGTTGTGGAAGCGCCCGATGCGATCGCACTTCCACCCGTGACGGGCAAAGTTGAATACTGCAACGTCACCTTTAGCTATCAGGCTGATCAACCCGTGCTACAAGAGCTAAATCTGCTGGCCTTTCCCGGAGAGGCGATTGCGCTGGTTGGCCCATCCGGTGCCGGAAAAACCACGCTGGTCAATCTGCTGCCCCGGTTTTATGACCCCCAAGGCGGCCAAATTCTGATCGACGGTCAGGATATCAGCACGGTCACCATTCAAAGCTTGCGTCGCCAAATCGGCATTGTGCCCCAGGAAACGGTGCTGTTCTCCGGTACGATTGCCCAAAACATCGCCTTTGGACAGGCGCAATTTGATTTAGAAGCGGTCAAAGAAGCAGCGAGAATCGCCAACGCGCATCAGTTCATCAGCGAATTTGCTGACGGCTATCAAACCTGGGTGGGCGAGCGCGGCGTCAACCTATCCGGTGGTCAAAAACAGCGAATTGCGATCGCACGTGCCGTCCTGCTCAATCCCCGCATTTTGATCCTGGATGAGGCGACTTCAGCACTTGATTCGGAGTCTGAAACCTTAGTGCAGGAAGCCCTAGAGCGACTCATGGTCGGCAAAACCGTGTTCATCATTGCCCATCGTCTAGCCACCGTGCGCCGCGCCGATCGCATTCTGGTACTAGAGCAGGGCCGCATTGTGGAGTCAGGCACCCATACCGAACTTTTGGCCAAGGGCGATCGCTATGCCCAGTTCTATGCTCAGCAGTTTGGCAGAGGTGAGGAGTAAGGCGAGAAGAGTGAGGAGTCAGTAGGATATGTTGAGTGAAGCGAAACGCACCGTTTCTAGGGCTGTAGAGGCTGTAAAGGGCTGTAAGGGGAATTGAAGAACTTGATGAAGTGGATAGGTAATAAGGGGGACAAAGTAATGGATTAGATTAGCTTTGCCAAGCAGTTACGCGATCACCCATCTACCCCCTCACGCAGCACTAATTTGCCGAAGCTAGAGCGTCTCAAGGTAGCGCAGCAAATCTGCCATATCTTCAGGACTGGGCTGAAACTGCGGCATAGGTGGCGTTTCGCCGCTGGTAACCTGATGAATTAGACCGACGTTTGATTTGCGCTCAGAAATGTGGTGCAAACTGGGGCCAACACGACCATCGGCGGTGACACCGTGACAGCTCGCGCAGTTCATCTGAAAAATTGCATAACCGCGATCAGCGTCGCCAGGTTGGTTCATCACAGCTTTGATATAGGGATCGGCAGTCTGCGCCTGCCCAATTCCCCACATCACCGCCAAAATTGCCATCGAAATAACCACAAATGCGATCGCAACCCGCTGGATGATATTTTCTATGGTGAGCGACTGATTATCCAAGGGTTTCTCAATCAAGTTTGTAACCAAATTAATGCGGTAAACAATATTTATTCACACAACAACAACATAGCTTAAAGTTTAGAGCTTAGGGCAGCGAATCCCCAAAACAGGGGAGAACCCCCTATTTTTCAGCAAAAAGCTGGTGTTCTGTTTGTAAAATTGCTCAACATTTAGAGCCTTGTGTGGGCTAAGATACCTAGTAATATTAGATATTGGGCAAAATTCTTAAACTCTTTTTACATTTTGCCGCCGCTGTGTTCACGATTTAGGAGAAACGACGTGGTTGAGCCTTTACTATCTGGCATTGTCTTAGGTTTGATTCCGGTTACGCTGGCTGGATTGTTCGTCGCTGCTTACTTGCAGTACCGTCGGGGCAATCAGCTCGACATCGAATAGGCATTTCTATATCTCTAACAATCAGAAGGGGGCCGCTGAGCGGCCCCCTTTCTGGTTAAGGTTCAGTCCTGCGCACTGCGCTGATAGAATGCGATCGCAGTATTGCCGTAGACTTTTTGTCGATAGCACTCTAACCCTGAAAAGCTTTGGGGTTGCCACAGATCGGGCTGATGTTCAACCGCCAGTTCGCCATCCGGTGCCAAAAGTTGCAGTTGTGCGATCGCAGTCAAAACGGGTTCATACAGTCCCCCAGCATAGGGCGGATCAAAATAAATGCGGTCAAACGATTGGCTTGCCAGATCCTTGAGCTTCGCCACCACATTGCCCCGCAGGATCTGAACCGATTGTTCTGGCTTTGCCACCTGCTGCCAGTTCTGCCGAATCACACCACAGGCTTTACTAGACTGCTCAATGCCAATCACCTCAGTTGCTCCACGACACAGGGCTTCGGCTCCCATCGCTCCACTGCCCGCACAGAGATCCAGCCAGCGACAGCCGCTAATCTGCCCCTGCCAAATATTAAACAGCGCCTCACGTACCCGTGCCGGAGTCGGACGAGTGACCTGTCCCGGCAGGGTTTTCAACGTACGGTTGCCATAAATTCGCAGAGACATGAAGTTTATCGGTTAGGTTGATAAAAGCAACCCACATCCCCATGAGTTGCACGTCGCTCACCCATCCTACAAAAACTTAGCCTGAATTATTCACAGCGCAGGATGGGCAGTGCCCCACCAGAACCTTAAATCCAGGACAGTAAGCTAATGGTGGGCAGTGCCACCCTACAGAGCACCTAATACCCAATAACTCAGCACCTAATATCTCATTTCTACCAAGCGGCAGCCGCCGTGCATCCGACTTTTCTTTCCCCAGATAGATCTCCGCCGGGGCTGCCTCTGCGAAGCTGGTGAAATAAAAAATAGCAGTGATATTACAATTTTCGGGATCTTTTATGGCTGGGATGAATCTGTTCAAGACGTTTGCGCTGCTGGCATTTCTCAGTGGGTTAATTGTGCTGGCAGGCTATTTATTAGTGGGTAATGAGCAAGGGCTGTATTACGGACTGGGTTTTGCGGCATTGAGCAGCTTTGGATCGTGGTACTACTCTGATCGGGCAGCACTGGCAGCATTTCAGGCTAAGCCTACTCCTCGTGAAGAGGCTCCTGAGCTGTATGATCGGCTAGAAAAATTGTGCGATCGCGCTGATATTCCCACACCGGCTCTCTACGTCGTACCGTCGGACACCCCGAATGCCTTTGCGACTGGGCGTGATCCAAACCATGCTGCGATCGCACTGACCAAAGGAATTATTGATCTACTGCCTGCTGATGAATTGGATAGCGTAATTGCCCACGAGCTAACCCATGTGCGCAATCGTGACACCCTCACCCAGGCCGTAGCGGGTACTTTAGCCGGATCGCTGACTTATCTGGGCCGCATTCTCACATTGGGAGCGCTGTATTTTCCCGTTACGCGCGGAGGACGGCGCGGCAATAACCCTATTGCCCTTTTGTTTCTGCTGGTCGTCGCACCACTGACAGCGGGTCTGATCCGCATGGCCATTTCGAGAACGCGAGAATATGCCGCTGATGCAGGCTCGGCTGAAATTACGGGCAATCCCCTCGCGCTGGTGCGGGCGCTAGAAAAGCTAGAAGCTATGGGACAGAAAAATCCCATCCACGGCAATCCCGCCTTTGCCCCCCTGTTTATCGTCAATCCCCTTTCCAAAGAAGGACTGATGACACTATTCATGACCCATCCCGCAACAGCCGATCGGATTCAGCGACTGAAGCAGATGGCTGAAAAGAGCGAGACCAACACCAATCAGTCGCAAGTCCTGAGTCCTAGCACTTAATAATAGACTTTATCGGAAATTGTTTTGTAGCGCGGCTTCGCCGCGCTACAAAACAATTTCCAACCCCAAAAACTTTATTTCCAATAAAGTCTAATAGAGGTCAGTGCTGAGAATTGAGTTATCACCATCGTTTTGAAAAAGACGGTATCGCGCGATCGCATGTCTTGGAACTAAACAATTCAGCCCCTAAACAAATAAACCGCTCGCACTGCGAGCGGTTTGCCATTTTTATCGACAATCTCTGTCAATCCGAAGACAACGAGTTTTCGACCCTCAGCGCTCAGCATTCAGCCACTCAGCACTTCGTCCTAACGAGCACTACTGCCCAGAATAAAGAGACTAATCATGGTGGCACTGTTCCAGAGGCTATGGAGCAACATGGGAGCCAGCAAATTCCGCGATCGCGAATAGATAAATCCCAGCACCATGCCGAGTGTCGTCAGCGGCAGAACTTCCGAGAAGCTGAGGTGGGCAATGGCAAATAGGAGACTGCTGGCCAGAATCGCACCGCTGACGGGCATATAACGGGTGAGAGAAGGCAGCAGAAAGCCGCGAAATAGCGTTTCTTCGAACAGCGGAGCTGCGATCGCAGCCGTCAGGAAGAACACAATCAGCGCCACTGAATCGCCTTCTTCCAGCACCGTTTGCAGCAGAGGATTGCTGCCGCCTTGACCGTTCCAGATCTGCTGGTTAACCAGCGACACCCCAATCATCAGCGGTAGCGCGACTAAGTAACCCCCAACGCCCCACAGCGGCCAGCGGTTAAATAGCTTGAATTTGAACCAATCAGCGGGTAGTGGCACATAGGTGCGAATTGACCAGTAGAGGACGAAAATACCGCCTGCCGACATCAGCAAGTAATAGGCCAAAGAGTAGATCGCGCGTTCCCGACCGGAAAACTGACTACCGTTAACGCCCACAATCCCCAGCAGAATCGGCAGCAGGAACTGTCCAACAAAAAAGAATCCGACCACGAAAACTTGCCAGATCGTCTCCCAGTTCCACGGAACTTGCCACTGCTCGTTGCTGCGGTAGGCCAGGATGGACTGCTTCCGCTTAATCAGCCACTGAACCGCTAAGCCAATAATCAGACCCACGCCAGCCATGCTGCCCAGCACAGGTAAGGCACCGATCAAGAGCAGTTTAATGAAGGTTTGCTGGGCGACGGTTTGCTCAACGGTGGCCAGTTCGGCAATCGCATCCTGTCGCTGCTGGAGTTCATAAAGCTGCTCGAGAGCGCGGTAGCGAAACCAACCGTCTAAATTCTGCTGAATAACGGCTTCGGCGTCCGGTGCAATCTGGGCGGGGTCGCTCCATAGCCCGATTAGAACCTGAGCTGTTTCAACGGAATTTGCCGCAGAACCTGACGCATCATTGGCATCGCCGGGTTCGATCTGTGACCAGATCTTGAGTGCCTCTTGTCGCTGCTCGGTTTCGGTTTTGAGAATCCCCAAGCGCAGATCAAGCTGACTAATTAATGGCTGCAATTGCTGAATCGAGCGCAGAATTTGGCGTGGACTAGAGGTGGTAGGTTCCAGCCCACTTTCGGCAGGGGCAACGGGAGCCAATTCCTCAAGCTGAGTTTGCGATCGCACTAGGTTCTTCTCAGCTTCCTCGCGCACCGATTCATATTGCTCAATTGCCGTTTCCAGCGGCTTTTGACCGACCAAAGCCTGCCGAAAGGATGCGGCTTCTTCGGGTTCAACCAGATCGCCGCCTTGCCACTCAGTGGTCTGCAGCAGCAAGTCAGTTTGGTAGAGCTGTAGACGGCTCGTGACCTGTGGTTCGTTGAGGCTACCGACTAACGTACTGACAATGGGAATCGCTATCAGGATCGTTAGTGCAGCTAGGATAAGAAGTTTAATTGCTCTGAAACCAGATCCTCTATCGTAATCGGCCATACCGCTCTCCACACGTTCTCTTGTCTATCAAGTCGTGGGCTAGAAACCGATTATTTTCGTGAACGGCTGACATCGTAAACTGTTCACAAAAATAATTGTGGTTTTTTAACCAGATTTGACATCAGGCAGGGTTGCCCTTGGAACATTATGAAGTGAAACTCTACATTTTGTCGGCTGCTCAGCGACATCGCCAAATTAAGCAAAACGCCACCCGCAAGACACGGTAGAATTCTTCTGGCTTAACAGGAGGGCAGACCGCTGAAGACTCGTATTATCATCGTCCGGCATGGCGAAAGTACCTACAATATTGAGTCCCGTATCCAGGGACATTGCGACGAATCCACGCTGACTGAAACAGGGCGACAGGGAGCAATTCAAGCGGCTCAGGCACTGCAAGGCATTCAAATTGATGCCGTATATGCCAGTCCCTTCAAACGGGCAAAAGAGACGGCTGAGCTGATTGTGGCTCACACCAATGCGCCTGCGCCCACGTTCTCAGATGACCTGAAAGAGGTGAACCTGCCGCCGTGGGAGGGGATGACCTTTGATCAGGTGAAGGCCCAGTATCCCGCTGAGTACAAAATTTGGCGGCAGGAAACCCACAAGCTGGTGCTACAGGTTGAGCAGCCAGATGGCATTGTCGAATTTCGGCCACTACCAGAGCTGTATGTGCAAGCCCAGCGCTTTTGGGATGCCACCCTGTCCCAGCACGAAGGCCAAACCATTCTGCTTGTCGGCCACAGCGCCATTAATCGGGCCTTGATTAGCACGTTAATTGGCCTTGGCATTGAGCGGTTCTCCTCGCTCTACAAGTCCAACTGCGGCATCAGCATTTTGAATTACGACTCGGCTAGTGGCAATGTCCAGATCGAGTCGATGAACTTGACGGGACACTTGGGGCAGCCTGTGCCTCGGCCTCGGCGATCACACTCTGGCATTCGTGTCTTACTCGTGCGCCACGGCGAAACGGACTGGAATCGCCAGAAGCGGTTCCAGGGTCAGATCGACGTGCCGCTGAACGATAACGGTCGCAAGCAGGGACAGCTAGTGGCCGACTTCCTGAAGACGATTCGGATTGATCGAGCCGTCAGCAGTCCGATGCTGCGGCCCAAGGAAACGGCGGAAGCGATTTTGCAGCATCATGCCGATGTGGAGCTGGCGCTAGATGACGGGCTACGGGAAATCAGCCACGGTTTGTGGGAAGGCAAGCTGGAATCGGAAATTGAAGCCGAGTTTCCTGGCGAACTCGAGCGCTGGCAGAGTACGCCCGAAGTGGTGCAAATGCCGGAAGGTGAAAACCTGCAGCAGGTCTGGGAACGAGTGATGATTTCTTGGCAGAACCACATTAAAGACTGCGGCGATCCAGAGGAGTTGCTGACCCTACTGGTCGTTGCTCACGATGCGGTGAATAAGGCCATCCTGTGTGATGTTGTGGGGTTAGGGCCAGAAGCGTTCTGGGTCTTCAAACAGGGCAACGGTGCCGTCAGCGTGATTGACTATCCCCAAGGTCTGAACGGTCACCCCATCCTGCGGGCATCGAACATTACGACTCACTTCGGCAGCGTGTTGGATACCACCGCAGCCGGAGCACTTTAGGATGCCAGGTGAATTTAATTGTAGGGGCGGGTTTAGCCCAGTCATGCTGCTGCTGAGTCAAACCGGGACAACGAAACCCGCCCCTACGGCAGGGCGTATTTTTCGCGGATAACGTGTAAGGAACTGTGCATGACTCGTGAACTGTTACAACAGGTGCGACTGCTTGATCCGTTAACGGATACGGATCAGGTGACAGACGTGCTGATTGAAGATGGCGTTATAACTGCGATCGCACCTTCACTGCTTCCTGATGCAGCCGATTCGACACAGATTATCACAGCCCAAGGATGCATTCTTGCCCCCGGTTTGGTTGACCTCTATAGCCACAGTGGAGAACCCGGTTTTGAAAGTCGAGAAACCTTAGCTTCGCTCAAAGCCGCTGCCGCTGCTGGTGGCTTTACCCGGATTGCGGTTTTGCCAGATACCGATCCGCCCATCGATCAGCCGAGCCAAGTAGCGGCCCTGCAAGCCCAGTGGTCACGATCAGCTACTGCCAATCAGCCCCGGCTGTATCCCTGGGGCGCATTGACGCTCGGTGTCAACGGAGAGCAACTAGTTGAGTTTGCAGAACTAGCTGATGCGGGTGCGGTTGGCTTTGCCGATGGCTATCCGATTCAGAATCCGGTGCTGCTGCGACGATTACTTGAGTTTTTGCAGCCACTTGAGCAATCGATTGCGCTGTGGAGTTGCGATCGCACTTTGTCCGGCGATGGTACGGCTCGGGAAGGGTTGGATTCGATTCGATTTGGTCTGCCTGGCAATCCGGTGCTATCGGAAACCGTGGCCCTGACCTCCATTTTGGAATGCGTTGCGGCCATTGGCACCCCGGTTCACATCATGCGTGTTTCCACCGCTCGCAGTGTGGAGCTAATCCATGCCGCTAAAGAGCGGGGATTGCCGATTACTGCCAGCACAACCTGGCTGCATTTGTTGTGCAATACCGGGGATTTAGCGACCTATGACCCCAATCTGCGGCTTGAGCCGCCCTTGGGCACACCCGCCGATCAGCAATCGCTAATTGAGGGCGTTAAAGCTGGAGTGATCGATGCGATCGCAGTTGACCACAGCCCCTACACCTACGAAGAAAAAACGGTCGCCTTCAACGAAGCGCCACCAGGAGCCATTGGCTTAGAGTTGGCATTACCCTTACTCTGGCAGCAGTTGGTGGAATCCCAAACTCTATCGGCACTAGAACTCTGGCGAGCCTTGAGCGCTAATCCGGCCAACTGTTTACACCAGTTACCCGCTCGCGCACAGGTTAACGCCTCAGCCGAACTGGTGCTATTTGATCCGGCTAAATCCTGGGTCGTCAATGAGGGAAGCTTGCGATCGCAATCTTCCAATACCTCCTGGCTCAACCAAACGGTTCAGGGCCAAGTCCAACGCATCTGGACACCTTGACTCTTGGTTGGAGTACAGAATTCAGCAGCGCAAAATCTAAAACCATCAGGATTAACGCGACGTTCACCGTAAAGAGTGGGTAATATCCAAATTCACCGACTCTTTTCAATATGGGAATTTCTTACAAATCACCATCTGTACTGCTTGGCTTATCCGTCCTGGGGGGCCTAATTGCTCAAAATCCAGCAGCGGCTGAAGATCTAGATGGGTTCTTTGCCGAATACGATGCCCTGCGAGTTTCGACCTGCACCGTTGACCAAAACGCCGCCCGCTATCACTTTCAAAATATGGTGGCTCCTTCAACTGTGCGAGCCTACAGCCGACTGTCACAAAAAGGGCCAGTGGTGATTATGACACCCGGCTGCCATCGAATTGGCATGCCCGTTGCGATCGCGCCTACGGGTCAGGTTCGCACTGTTTCCCCCAATAACGGTCGGATCATGATTCGCACCTCGTCAGTCCAGACCAATCCCACCCTCGCGGCTCGCGCAGTAGCAACGCCAGAGGTTGTCCCACCCGCCTATCAGCAGGTTGTCGCGTGGAATAATTGAGTTCTGTTCAATCTCGGTACGGGCGAATGGCCATCCGCTCTTATAGCGGTGTGCAGATTGATTAAGCACAGTAGCACCCGTAGGTGAACCAGTGACGCACATCTTCTAAGGTGATCAGAGAAAGCCCCTGAGCGATCGCCTCATGCAAGGCTTGCGGAGTTCGTGCCTCAACGGCTCTCAAATACCCTTTCAACTTTGACCACAGGTTTTCAATCGGATTGAAATCTGGGGAATAAGGAGCCAGATAAATCACTCGTGCCCCCACGGCCTCAATGGCTTGCCTGACGCCGTCCACTTTATGGGCAGGCAAATTATCCATCACCACGACCGCTCCCGGCCATAGGAGTGGACAGAGAAGCGTTTCGATGAACCACAAAAACACATCGCCTGTCGTGCCACCCGTAAAGCTGAGGCCCTCAAGGAACCCAGCCTTGAGGCTCATGGCACCGAGGATCGTGAGGTTTTTGCCACGGCCTTTCGGTTGCTGGGCATAGGCCCGTTGACCTCGTTGAGCGCGCGCATACAGCAACACCATGGCCAAGTTAACTCCCGTTTCGTCAAGAAACACCAAATCTTCGACGGCTACATTCCGAATGCTTTGCCAGTAGTCATAGCGTTGCTGCTGTTTTGCTTCGCTATAGACCTCACTGGCCTTGAGACTTTTTTTTTCGCGTGATGCCCAGTTTGCTGAGGGTGCGACTGATGGTGCTACCGCTCACCTGGATGCCGGTTCGGGCGGCTAAGCGCTCAGCCAGTTGGGCCAACGTGGCATCATTATCCGCTTCTACTAGCTCCCGTAACACCTCATGGTGACTGGCTTGAAGCGTGGGTTGAGGACCGCCGACATAGGGTTTGGGGGCGATGCTTCCGGTAGCTCGATACTGTTTCACAAGCAGACGGACGCTATCTTGACTCACTTGAAAGCGCTTGGCTAATTGTCGAATGGATCCTTCACCTTGCTCGTAAAGGGTGACGATACGGTGACGTAAATCAGCGGAGTGGGGACGCATAGGCATGACCAAAGCAGTACAAACGAGCGTACTGCATAATTTTGCAAACCGCTATATATCAAGCCTGGTTGAAAACCCATGATTTATGTTTTGTGAACCGTTTGCTCCACAAACGGTTCACAAAACATAGATTGGGTTCTTATACACAGACTCGATATTACTAGGTACGCAAAATCAACCGCTACATCGAACAATAATTGTGAATAACGCGGCCAAAGCCGCGCAGTTGTTCAAAATAGGTGCGGCTCACGGCATCTCCCTCCATTGAGAGCTGATCAATGCCGATGCCGTTGCGGCCCTGGTCGCGGCCTGAACTGTGGATATATTCATTGTTACCCAGGCATAACCCGACATGGGTGGCCTTTTCCGGGGGGCCAAAAAAGACCAGATCGCCTGCTTGCACCTCCGCTTGTTCAATTGGATCGGCAAATCCCTCCTGCTGATAGGCATCGCGGGGAATCCAAATGTCCACGGACTGAAAAGCGGCCTGCATCAGACCGGAGCAGTCATAATTGGGCGCAACCGTGCCGCCCCAGAGATATTCATTGGGTTGGTTCATGGCCGCTTGAGTGAACGCAATTACCTCAGGTAGACGGGCGGCGATATCCTCTCGGTCGTAGACAGCGGGTTGATACGGAGCAGGTGCGATCGCAACTTTCTCTAGATCCTCAACTAATAACCAGCCGGGATAGCCATCTTCTTCGAAGCGGACGTAGAGATAGGGTTGATGGTTGGTGGAACTGCCAGGAGATTCAGCGGGCATTTTTTCAACGCGGAATTGGCGATTTTG
This sequence comes from Thainema salinarum CENA647, assembly GCF_057732415.1. NCBI lineage: Bacteria > Bacillati > Cyanobacteriota > Cyanophyceae > Leptolyngbyales > Leptolyngbyaceae > Thainema > Thainema salinarum. The sequence continues at coordinate 1,291,390 of NZ_JBYJZJ010000022.1, read as the reverse complement.
GGCGGCTTGGGTGACGAGGCTGTTTGCTTCAGTCGGCAAATCTGGAGTTTTGTAGAGATTCAGATTGGCCAAACACCGATAGGACTGATTAAGCTGAAGTTCAGAGAGTGTAACCATAAAATAACCGTCAGATAAGCCCGTTTTGTGACACCATGACCTTTTTTCAGCGCGACCCAGATCTTCAGCAGTCATTAGAAACTATCCTAAATGAAACCTGGGCTGAGTTTTCAACCTTGGCCGAAAACCAGATTGCAGCTACCTGGATTGTGTATGACGAACCTGTGATTGTAAATACGGGCGGTGCCCTTAGCGCTAATGAATTTTGGCAGCATAAGCCCAGAGGAGCCGTTTATCGCGGGGTTGAGCGCATTTATCCGGCCAGTATCGTCAAGCTGTTTTATTTGGTGGCGGTGCAGGAATGGCTGGAAACCAATATGATTCAGTCGTCTGCGGAACTGGATCGGGCGGTGACGGACATGATCGTAGACTCCAGTAACGATGCAACGAGTCTAGTCGTCGATGTTCTATCGGGCACCACCAGCGGCCCGGAGCTACCGCCTGGCCCCTTTGAAACCTGGCAATATCAGCGCAATATTGTCAATCGCTATTACGAATCGCTACAGTGGCCGGAGTTGGCAACGATTAATGTCAATCAGAAAACCTGGTGTGATGGAGCCTACGGGCGGGAGCGCATTTTTCTGGGCGAACTGATGCAGCAGCGCAATATGCTGACAACTAACGCCACAGCCCGATTGCTGCACAGCATCGTCGGTGGCGTGGCGGTTTCGTCAGTGCGATCGCAACTGATAATGCAGTTGATGTATCGCAGTCTGCATCCGGCAGACTTGGCGGCGAATCCGCTCAATCAGGTCAAGGGCTTTTTGGGAGCCGGACTCCCGCCCGTAGCGCGGCTCTGGTCAAAGGCGGGGCATACAAGTCAGGTGCGGCATGATGCCATTTACGTTGAACTGCCGGAACAGTTGCCGTATTTGCTAGTGGTGTTTACGGAAGGGGAAGCCCAGAGTGAGTCGGAGGAGCTGCTGCCGTTTGTGTCGCAGCGAATTGTGGAACAGATGCCAAAGCGATCGATGTAATGTTGACACGGGTGTAGGGGCGAATGGCCATTCGCCCCTACAAAGTTTATTTGCTTACACTAGCGGCTTTATAAGCGGCCCAGCCGCCGAGGTTGGAGATATCGGGCCAGTTGTGCTGTTCGACCAGTTCTTGGGGGTAGAGCATGGCGGTGAGGACTTCGCCGTCTTCGAGAATTACGTCAGCGGGGTACATGTTGGGTGGTTCGTTGGCCAGCAGATACTCAAATTCGGCCAGGGTCAGCTCGTAGACTTCGCCGGGAATGCTGATGCCGTTGGTTTCGACTTGATAAATGGCGGGGTGCCAACCGTCACCTGCGGCGTGGAGGCGGTAGAGGGGCTTCGTTTTGGCTTCTTTAATGAACGTGGCGTTCCCCAGATTTTCGTGATCGGGCTGTCCCCGCAGGGCAGAACCACAAATAAAAATCCGCTTCGTTGCTGCCGTTGGTTCAGACATAGGTACTCCTTTCAAATGTTTTGAATCCTTGATATAAATGGCGCAGGTTTACATTTCTTCATGGATACTGTGATCAACGGCACCGTGATCCGTCCGAACGCTCAGCCGTCTCGCCTGAAGCCATCTGCATGGATTCGCCTTCAACCGGGAATTCTAGCAGCTATAGGAATACACCTTACAACCTGCTTTATTTCTCAAGCATTGTTAAGGAGGAATCACCCGCTAAATGTGTAGGCGTACACACTTTATCCGCAGATTAACTGAATACTGTATACAAAAGGCGGATTAGAATGGTCAAACCTGCTCGAATCGGATTGAACGGATTTGTCTGAGCGAAATCTATGCAGAGGTTGATGATTTCAAATCACTACGGCAGGACGATCGACTAGTTCCCATCAGGCTTCAGAATGAACGGCAGGTTTACTAAAACAGGTCAACTGACTCACCGTTAGGTCAACTTCTCACTTAATTACCAATTGATTGTCTCAATCGAGATTATTCAAATCACGTTTCAACACACCATTAGCAAACTAGGGGAGGGAACACACAAATCATGGTCGCAATTACCCGACAGTTAACGTTAGACGTCAATGGCGATCGCCTCAATGCCAGTATTGAGCGACTGGCTGAAATTGGAAAGCTCTCTCAGGGCGGTATTCGGCGGTTGGCTTTTACGCTAGAAGACCAAAAGGCGCGCGCTCTGGTGCAGCGCTGGATGCAGGAAGCGGGCATGATTGTTCGCATCGATACGGCGGGTAATTTGATCGGGCGCTACGAAGGCAAAATTCCCCACGCACCTGCCCTGGCAACGGGTTCCCACATCGACACCGTACCGCTCGGCGGCAAGTACGATGGTGTTTTAGGCGTTCTGGCCGGGATTGAAGTGGTGCGGACGCTGAATGAAAACCGAATTCGGCTCAATCATCCGGTGGAAGTGATTGTGTTTGCCGATGAAGAAAGCAGCATGATCGGCGCACAGGGCATGGCTGGCACGGTCAAAGCGGCTGAGTATATCCATCCGCCCAATGATGAAGGCTCGATTGAGTCTTGCTTAGAGAACATTGGTGGTGACTGGAACCAGATTCATACCGCTGTGCGATCGCGGGATAACATGGCGGCGTTTGTCGAGCTGCACGTGGAGCAGGGCGGCGTTCTCGATAGTCAAGATAAGGCGATTGGTGTTGTTCTGGGTGTCGTCGGGATGCATCGCTATGCGATTCGGGTCACAGGCACGCCGAATCACGCTGGCACAACGCCGATGGATCAGCGGCAGGATGCCCTGGTTGCAGCGTCGCAGATTGTCCTCGCGGTGCAGAAGCTGGCGCTGGATGCGCCAGGTGCTCCAGTAGCAACCGTCGGGTCGCTAGAAGTCTTTCCTAACGCTGCCAATATCGTACCGGGGCAGGTACAGCTGACGGTGGATATGCGTGATTTGTCGCCGGACTGTTTGGCATTGATGACGAAGCGGCTGCATCGGGCGCTGAACGAAATTGCGCGGCAGACCAATACAGAAATCGAAATTGAGCCAATCTTGGTTGTCGAACCCTCACCAGCCGCGCAGCATGTGCAGAACGTGATTGAGCAAACCTGTCAGGAACTGAACCTCAGCTACTGTCACTTACCCAGCCGCGCCGGACATGACGCGATGGAAATGGGCCGCATTACCGACATGGGCATGATTTTTGTACCCAGTCACCAGGGGATTAGCCACTCGGAAGCCGAATATACGTCACCTGAACAGTGTACGCAGGGCGCAAATGTATTGCTTTATACACTGATGAAGCTAGATCAGGCGTATCGTTAAGCTTTATCCCGAAAACCCCACGGAAAAGGGCGGCACTGCCGTCCTTTTATTTTGAGCTTATTCTGAGCGATCCACAGGGGAAATAGGTCATATCGAGAAGCGGATTTTGTTGACCGATTCTGAACTTAGACCCACAGTTTAACGGCTACGCGCCTGCGACAGCGTTCGATGGCGTTGTACAGGTGTGCCAAAGAGGTGCCAAAGAGAAAGTCCCAAACGTTTTAGCGGGCCAGCACATTGCAGTAATGGCTGACCCGCTGAGCTAACTTATTCAGTTGTAAGGTCCAAGGTTTGTCCTATAGCTAACTTCGAGTGAAGTTATTGAGATTGCAGGACTTGAACCTACCTCTCCGCAGTGCATCTGACGATGCATGGATTGACATAGCTCCCGAAGGAGTGCCGCCACTCCACCTACAGATGAGGTAGAGTGCCACAATCTCTTCCACATACTAACAGAGCTATCCGGTTTGGACACAAAGAAAAATTAAGATATAGCGGAGCAGTTGAATCGCAGAGATAAATATCTGTTTCGAGTTGTTAATGAGCATTTTAAGTTTGGATAAGTTCAAAACAGAGAACGGGAGAGAAATTGCTAGCAATTTCTCTCCCGTTCTCTGTTTTGCTGGATTTTCGAAGTCCATCTTAGATGAGTTTGACAGCCTTTAGGCCAAAGTAAAGACCCATTGCCGCCGCAAATGCGATCGCAAGATAAACAAAATAAACAACAACAGCCATGAATCGAGTCCTCGTTGATACCAAAATCTAAAATTGCAATATTTCTATTGAACCATTTCGGATGACTTTCATTTCATCTGGCATTCAATAGACTAAATCCCAGCAGAGGGAGGCTGCCGCCGCAATGGGGCAACCTGAGCTATACAACATGCCATCGTCGCCTCCACCACCTATTTGGCTTTTGGTCGAAATAAATGCTGATGTTCTGGATTGTAGAGGCGCGATCGCAGTCCGCGATTTTGCCGCAGTGCAGGACTGATGACATAGAGCGTCGTGCGGATTAGATCTTCTTGCTGAGTCGTTTCTGCCATTTGCGCCAGCGGCACCATCACAATCCGCTCATCTGGCCAGCCTAAACGGTAACAAATTGCCACAGGGGTATCCGACGCATAGTGTTCTAGTAGCTTCGCTTGCGCGGCTTCGACGTGGCGGGCACTGAGATATAAACACAAACTGGCTTGATGGGCAGCCAAGCTGGACAGCTCTTCAGTCGGTGGAACCTGAGTGCGACCACTAATGCGAGTCAGGATAATCGACTGCACAAGGTTGGGAATGGTCAACTCAACCTGTAGGGTCGCTGCTGCCGCCTGAAATGTACTGATACCGGGAATGACTTCAAACGGAACATCTGCTTCCGTCAGTGCTTCCATTTGCTCGTGAATGGCGCTGTATAAACTTGGATCGCCCGAATGCAATCGCACAACCGATTTTCCGGCTCGTACCCGTGCGATCATCAAGGGCAAAATGTCTTCTAATGTCTTGTTGGCTGTCCCAATCACCTCGGCCTCTGGACTAACCCAGTCCAGCATTTGCGGCGGCACGAGAGAATTGGCGTAAAGCACAACCTCAGCCTGAGCCAGAATCCGCTGTCCCTTAACCGTCAGCAGTTCTGGGTCGCCTGGCCCCGCTCCAACAATATATACGGCTGGTTGAAGAGAGGACGCTTGAGTCATATTGGGCACGCGTTGGCACTGATTAGAAAGCAGGTCATAATCGACACGGCTTTTCAGTATAAAGCAGTTAAGGCTTACGCAGGGAATTCATGAGGCGCGTAAGCCCCTGCCCAGATTATTGTGCCTCTGCATAGGGGATGGAGCTATGCTGATGCGTGTGCGATCGCAGATGCAGATGCTGCAAATGATTCTGAATTTTTTGCTTCAGATTTAGGTTCTACATTCGCGGCTATCGGTTCAAGATGATAGCCCACAACCGACATGCCCTGACAAAAAATGCCCTGCTTGGGTCGCACTTCAAAGGCAGGTTTGCGCTTTTTCTGCCACTCCATCTCGGTCAGAATGTCGAAGCCGTTTGCCTTGGGCACAAGCTGTACTGGGGTTTTGCGAGCGCGGGAAACTAAAACATGTGTGGGATTAAACATTGCTAAACCTCAAATTTTCAAAATCATCACAATCAATGTGTTCTTCGTTTTAACTGGGTGAATCCCGTTCAATTGAACGCCAAACAGTGGAGCAAGACGGCTTTGCCGCCTTACCCTAATCCTGAATGTTTCAACTAACGTGATACTTGGGAATTGGCTCTAGTGTGACTCAGTTCCAGCGATGCGTGGAACAGGGGAAACCGTAAAACCAACTTCGTATTTCCCTATACGAATGCTCTACAGACAAAGTTCCCTCTTTTTCGGAGAACTCACAGGCTGTACTTGAAAATTTAGTCTTTATGGGGTAGACCAGTGGGAAGAACCGTCCGGTTGAACCCAAAAAAATTCGGTTTACCCCTTGTCACTGCCCCCCTGAAATTCGCTATGATGTCGAACAGTTCCACTGCGGCGTTGGTGACTACCAACAATGTTTTACGATCTATGCTTTATGTGAAAGGGAACCAAAAGTCTCGATGGCAGTATACCGAGCTTGCGTAGGGCTTCGTGCTTTACCCTGTCACTCGGAAACTTAAAATTGAGGAAAAGGTACCCACCTGGTTTTTCCAGGTCGAAAGCTGAGGTAAGACGGCGTTGCGGGGAACACAAGCATAAGGCTCCTTTGTCCTTTGGGCAGGGGAGCTTTGTTTTTAAGATGAGGCGTGAGGAGTAAGGAGTGAGGCGAATTAGTATGGCCGTTCACCGTTGGGGTTGAAACAGTTACCAAGCTAACGTTGAAACGTTTCAGTATGTGTTTAGCGCAGTTATCTGATCCCCCGCTGTCGCCGCCCCCTTAAAAAAGGGGCTATGCCAACACTAGCTCCAAGTCCCCCTTTTTAAGGGGGATTTAGGGGGATCTAGCGGAGTGCCACGCTAAATACGTGCACGTTTCAACGTTTCAACGTTCCAAAGCATCTCTAAACTTTGCTATACGAAATTGACGAGTAGCGATAGGATCTATCTACCGAAACGATTACGTTGGATCTGAACAACTGCTTTGATTGTTTCCACTTTTCCTGCCAGTATTTCTAAACTCAGCAATGGCCTGACGGTGATTCACCAGTACGTGCCGACCACCTCAGTAGTGGTGACGGATGTTTGGGTGAAAGCAGGTGCGATCGCAGAACCGGATGAATGGGCAGGCATGGCTCATTTTCTAGAGCACATGATTTTCAAGGGAACGCCACACATCCCGCCCGGACTGTTTGACTATGTAATTGAAACGCGGGGCGGCATTACCAACGCGGCTACCAGCCACGACTACGCTCACTACTTTGTCGTCTCGTACAGTGAGCATCTGCCGGAGGTGCTGCCGTACCTAGCGGAACTGCTCCTGAATGCAGCGATTCCCGACGATGAGTTTGATCGTGAACGCAATGTGGTGCTGGAGGAGATTCGCCAAGCTTATGACGATCCGGACTGGGTGGGATTTCAAACCCTAAGCGAAACGGTGTATCAGCAGCATCCCTATCGCCGCTCTGTTTTAGGTACCGAAGATATTCTCCAGCAGCGATCTCCAGAGGAAATGCGCTGCTTTCACCAGTGTCACTATCAGCCCGAACACATGACGGTCGTCGTCGTGGGCGGCATTGAGCGCAATCAGGCGCTGGATTTGGTACAGCAAGCCTTTGATCCGTTTGTAGAACCCGCCGTTTGTCCACGCGGTCAGGCCGATGCCGAACCGCCAATGACGGGTATTCGTCGCCAGGTGCTAGAGGTGCCCCGCTTGGAGCATGCGCGGCTGCTGATGGCATGGCAGGGGCCAGGAGTGGAGCAACTGGATCAAGCCTGCGGTTTAGATTTAATCTCTGTTTTACTGGCCGATGGTCGCACCTCACGTTTGGTCAAGGAACTGCGAGAAGAACGGCAGTTAGTATTAGATATCAACACCAGCTTTTCCCTCCAGCGGGATTCCAGCTTATTCACCCTCAGCGCCTGGTTGGATGCCACCGATCTAGACATCGTTGAAGCCATCATCTGCGATCGCATTGATGAGTTTGCCAATGCCCCCGTGTCCGAAGCCGAATTGAAACGGGGACATCGGTTGCTGTGCAATGACTATGCCTTTTCCACCGAAACAGCAGGCCAACTGGCTGGCCTCTACGGCTACTACGGCACGGTTGCTCGCCCCGAACTATCCGTTGCCTATCCCGAAAACATTCGCGCCTGCCAGGCCGATGATCTTCAAAAACTAGCTCAGCGATACCTATCGCCTCTGCGCTATGCAGCGGTGGCGATGCGGCCTGCGGCTTGAGTTAGTTTGCCACAGTACAAGTCGCTACAGATTGTTCAACTCTTGTATCGGTTGGGATCGAAGCGATTAGATGCAATCTGCCGTTGCGATCGCGCATCCAGCCTTGAGCTTCCTGTAAATGAGGAGCCTCCGATGTTGAGGTCGGGTTGGCTGAATCAGGTAAAGCTGACGAGTCTGACGGTACTGATTCAGTTTGGCTCCATTCGCCGAGATCGTCTAGAAGCGGATTGGTAAAACTGCGATCGCTGGGCGTTGGCGGTAAGCCGCCGCGGCCTGTGACGATGAACTCACTCGGTCGGTCTTGAGCCGCTAAATCACAGGAACGATCAATTAATCCAGTCGGATCGACGACGTTAGCAGGCAATTCAGCCAGCCCTTGAGTTGGATCAACGTCTAAATCATTCTGCACAAACGTCCCGGCTAGACCAAACTGCGAAGAAACCGTAATGTCATTTTCAGGGGTTAGTGCTGGGCGAAACGCAAGACCGCTTAGCAACGTTGTCGTGATGGTGACTGCACCACCATTACCGCGCACGGCATTTGCCGTGATGTCACTGCCATCTTCACCTGTAGGAGCCAAACCGATTACAAACTCCGCCTCAATATTAATGTTGCCGCCATTAGCGTCTTCGAATGCACTGGCTGATATCAGGCTTTCGTTTTCCAACAGAAGTAGCTGTGTGTCACGCAGGAAGATGTTTGCACCGCCTGCGGCATCAGCGCTTAGCCCAGTTACAGCCGATAGCGTCCCTTGATTGAGGCGGATATCTTCAGCATTTACGGTCAAGTTTCCCGCAACGCTATTTGGCGCACTGACGGTAATTCGTCCGCCATCTGTCACTAAAAGCTGTGGTGTCGTCAAAAATAAGTTACCTGCATTGCCAGAGCTTTCTGCGGCAGTAAAAATCGAACTGGGGACAAAATCAGGACCAATAAAGCCGCTACCTGTCACCTGCACAAGTTCTGATGCCTCAATCGTCAGCGTGCCCCCATCGCCTGTGCTAAACGACCCAGCTCGAACTAGCCCTCCAGACTCAACCGAAAGCTGTCCTATCTCTAGCCGTGCTGAACCAGCTTGCCCCGATCCAAACGTGTCAGCAGAGATCTTCGCCCCGTTCCGCACCGTCAGTTGAGGTGTCGTCACAAATAAATCACCACCGTCACCAGTAGAACCATCTTCTGCTGAGACAAATAAACCACCACTGCCCAGATCCAACGTGGCAAACTGAGATGCACCAGATAGGTCAATAAATTCCGTTGCTGTGACATCTAGGTTTCCGGCCTTCCCATCCCCAAATGTACTCACTGCAATTTGAGCACCATCTCGCACAACTAGGCGACTAGTTTGAATACCTATATTTCCACCGTCGCCAGTAGCTCCGAAATCAACAGTTGCACCTAAACCACTCGGAAAGTAATCTGACTCTCCAATTAATTCTACTGAATTTGCAATAACCGTTAAGTTTCCTGCCTGACTAGAACCAAATGTCGTGGTTGAGATCTGTGCACCATCTCGAAGAACTAATTGCCCTGTTTGAATAAAAACAGAGCCACTTTGATTCATGGCATCTTGAGACTCAGCTCCGAGTGCAGTAGGGAAAAAGCCATCTGATGTTGTACCAATTAACTCAAAATTTTGTGGAGCTATCACAGTAATATTGCCTGCCGAGATGAATGCACCATTTTCCAGGCGCACTCTAGGAGCAGCTAAACTAACGTTTCCTGTAGCGCTATCTACTTCTGTGCCTGAACTAATACCTGTAATGTCTCCACTCATTGCAAAAACTTCTGTTGCCGCAATATTTATAGTTCCACCTGATTCATTCCCGAACGTCTGTGGGGAAACAAAGGAAATAAACGAGTCTTCAATTAAGCTGATTGCTTGTCCTTGAATCTGAACATCTCCACCACCTTCGCCACTGACATCAATGAATGTGGCAACTGAGAGCGTCACATCTTGAAACGTTTCAACATCCGTGTAGTCTAGTACAATTCCCGGATTGCTTAGATTCAAGCTGACTGTACTATTACTACCAACTCCACCCAACTCTACTCGGCCCGATTCGGTGGCAATAAATACCTCAGCTAGAGATACTTCACCACCAATCAATGCCAAAGTTTCACCTGGATCAACAAATAAAGCAGCAAAATCGCCGCTAATGCTGCCAGGATTCTTACCAAATCCCAAACCAACTGGAGCCGTGACGGTTAGCAATGGATTTGTTTGCGTACTGCTAGCAATAAATTCTGTCCCGTCGGCAAACGTCATTCGCTCTGCCGTTGTGGCCAGAAAAGAGCCACCAACATCAAGAAATGCATCTGGCCCAAAGAATACGCCATTGGGATTGATCAAAAATACGTTGGCGTCATTAGCGGCAATCAGTCCATTAATATCGGAAATGCTATTTCCCGTAACTCGCGTAATGATATTTTCAACAGTTGCAGAATTATTAAAGTAGGCTTCTCCACCCGTTGGGATTGAAAATTCACTAAAGCTGTGAAACAAGTTGCCACCTTGTTCTGTGCCTGCGGTGATTTCACAAATCGTACAGCCGGGAGCAACAGCAGAATCCGTTGGTAGTGTTGTATCTGGAATAATTTGAGCAGATGTCGCTTTGGGTAGCGCCAGCACAATTAAACTGCTCAAACACAGGAACGTACATTGGACAGATGGAAAACACATATTTTTGAATCTACCAACATAGTTGAGCCACTACGGTCTTTTCATGCTACCGAGTTGCCACTATTACTACACCGCTTTATTTACAGAAATAAAATAACCAGCTAGATAAACCTCTAGCTGGCTCAAACAAAACTAATTCAGATTTCACATGCGATGGTGGGCTTGATTTAGTTGATTTGGGCTTTGCGACGAGCAATAGAACTAGCTCCTAAAGCTCCTAGCACCAGCAACCCTGCCACTGAGACAGGTTCGGGGACTTCATTCACATCAACTATTGTGAATGGAGCACTTTGTCCATCTACACCAAACTTTGTGCCGTTGCCGTCATCCAAGAGATCAAAGTCAAAAAAGGACGACATGCCCTTCAGTTCACCTGGAATGATTTCATCTCCGCTAGGTAAGGACGCTAAATAGGAAATTGGCGCATCTGTCACATCGCCGAGACCAATACCATCTCCAGAAAAGTCAGGAGCAAACAGCCTCAGAGTGAAGCCACCACTAGAATCACCACCTGAGAAGTTGGATTCATATACAAAAAACTGGTTGATTGTTTCTCCGTCAATGACCAATGGCGTATCTACAACTGAGTCAGCAGAAACTGGGCTCGAACCAATGCTTACGTCACCATCAGAGGAACTATCACTGGCTAGACCTAAGAAGGATTCACGTGGAGATTCGCTTAAGCTGGCAAGAATTTCGCTGAGCGACAAATTCCCATTGGTGAATAAAGCTTCATCAGATCCGCTAATTTGATCTCCCTCAAAGATGACTAAAGCATCGATTCCTTCCTCACCCAAGGCATCATCGGCTTCAAATATCGTAAATGTACCGTCATTATTTGAACGCCGAAATCCACGAACTCGTCTTGCTTCAGCATCTTCGGGAATGAGGGCACCGAGCATCGTTAGTGCTAATGCTCCAGCGGCGGCTGCTTTGATGCGAGGGGAACTAAATAGAGAAGTCATATTTTTTAGGTAGTTTAATGTGACTGTGCAAAAACTGACGAGAAACTACTCTTCTGCCGATAGTCAACAGAGGCGTGTTGAAGATCTGTGTTCTTTATTATTCCGTCACAATGTTTACATCGAACAATTGTGGCAGCAATGCAAAATTCTGTAGCTTTACGGTAAATTTATCCGGATTTAGTAATTTCAGCTTTTAGCATCTCTGTGAATTTACATAAATCTCACAAAGATACCCGTAAATACCCGTAAAGTTTTATGTAGGCAATATATTTCCAGTCTGAGTTGACCAAGTCCATTCAGCGATTGCGAGGCCATGCGCCTGATTATGTGAAGCTAATGTAAACTAACGAGTCCGATTGCATATTGCACCATCTAGTAATCTGCGATCGCAATCTCCAGCATTCGATCCCCCAGATCATCGAACAGAATCTATTGGGAACACTGTTTAAAGTCTCCACTGCAAATCGAGATCGCATTAGCAACCTCACCAGCAACAAGATTTTGAGATGATGAAAATGTCCCAGAAATGCTAACGTCGAACGGGATACCGCTGAGGGACACCTTTTTGTACTGTTAATTAAAATTTTTGAGAATTCATTGGTGACACTAACTTTTCAAGAGCAAACAATCCATCGAACGGTTCTAAAAAACGGCATGGTTGTGATTGTCTTTGAGAATCCAACCGCCGATATCATTGCTGGACGCCTGTTTCTACGGGTAGGCAGCAGCTATGAACCTCGCCACCATGCTGGCGTGTTTAATCTAATCGCCTCAGTTTTGACCAAGGGCACCGAACAGCTTTCGTCAATGGACATTGCTGAGCGGGTTGAGTCCATTGGAGCCAGTTTAGGAGCCGATACGGCTTCCGACTATAGCTTGATCAGCTTTAAGACTGTTTCTGCCGACTATCCCGATATTTTGGATTTAGTGGCGCAGTTGCTGCGAACTCCCACGTTTCCAGAGCACGAGGTGGAGCTAGAAAAGCGGCTAACGCTACAAAGTTTGCGTTCAATGCACGAGCAGCCGTTTGCGATGGCCTACCAAAACCTGCGGCAGGCGCTCTATGGGGATCACCCCTATGCCTTGTCGGGATTAGGCACGGAGGAAACGATCACGCAGTTCGACCGGGATCTGCTCCAGCACTACCATCAAACCTATTTCCGCCCCGACAACATGATCTTCAGCCTGGTGGGTCGAATTGGGATTGAAGATGCGATCGCATCGATTGAACAGGCGTTTGGCGATTGGCAACCCACCACCCCATGCCCTGACCGTCCAGTTCTGCCTGCACTACCGAATGTGCCAGATGAGCCGACCCTAATTTTGCAGGCTCAGGAAACCCAGCAGTCAATCATTATGGTGGGATATCCAGCGACATCGGTACATAACGAAGACTACGTTGTATTGAAGCTGCTCAATACCTATTTGGGCAACGGCCTATCGAGTCGGCTATTCACAGAACTGCGGGAAAAGCAGGGTTTAGCCTACGAAGTGTCGGCCTTCTATCCTACGCGGCTCGATACGTCCCATTTTGTGGCCTACATGGGTACAGCTCCACAAAATACAGCGGTTGCCTTAGCGGGTTTGCGATCAGAGCTAGAGCAATTGTGCACGACTCCGCTGGAAGCCGAGGCGCTACAGGCGGCTAAGAACAAGCTGCTGGGTCAGTATGCGTTGGGTAAGCAAACCAATTCTCAAATTGCCCAAGTTTACGGCTGGTATGAAACCCTGGGCTTAGGACTGGAATTTGACCAGACCTTTCAAACTGCGATCGCAGATATCAGTATCGAAGACGCCCAGCAGGTTGCCTGTCGCTATTTCCAGCAGCCCTATATCTCCCTACTGGGGCCAGAAGCCGTCCTCAATAGTTTTCAGAACTAGTGTTTACTCTTCCTCGTTCATCGAACTGGCTGACGTCTACGTCGATTGATCAGCCAGTTCAATATATTTGGCATCCAGCAAAAACGATCCCCGGTTAAACTTCACCTTCCAGGTATCCGCCAGCCGCGCTTCGGTAATGATCCCGGTTTCGCCAACAGGTAGCACATCCGGCGGGCGCAGCATTGGCATCGTATCCGCCGTTTTGATATAGGGTGGACGCACCGCAAGCCGCACGCGATCGCCAACTGAAAACTGTTTTGGATTGGATTCGTCTGACATATCACTCCTCTCGCCTCACTTCTCACGCTTTTCAGCAACGATCTTATCCCGCTGTTGACGCTTCAGACGGCAGGTTATCGGAGAGGCTGCGCAGATACATGCCGCCAACGCTGGTTAGGAAGACGAGATAGGCAACCGCCTGCACGGCATACAGGTGATCGCGATAGCCCAAGAGTGCCTTCAGTAAGACACCCGGAAAGGTTCGATCCGGCAAGATGCCCGACAAATCCCAAAGCTGAATGCCCAGCAGACAGGATTCCTGACCTGGGCTGCAAAATGGGACACGTTCCGGTGCCACTTGCGCCAGCGCCAAGACGGTTTCATCCAGATGGTGCAGCGACCCAATCACTAAACCCGCCACGATCAGCAGCAGCAATACGCCCATGCCCTGAAAGAACTGCTTCAGGTTGATTCGCACGCCGAGCCGGAACAGCAAAATGCCGATCAGAACTGCACCCAGCAAACCTGCGATCGCACCCATTACAGGCGTCCAGCCATCCTGAAATTGAGCCGAGATAAACACCACCGTTTCAAAGCCTTCCCGCAGCACGGCAATTAGGATCAGCGTAAAAATTGCCCAGCCTGCACCGCCGGACTGCTCCAGCGCGTCATCCACTGCGCCCTGCACCTCTGCTTTTAGCCCTTTGGCCTGCTGCGTCATCCACACCAGCATCCAGCTCAACAGTGCGATCGCAACCATGCCAAACGTCGTCTCTAGCAGCGGTTCCACCACCGTTGCATAGGGCTGATCCGACGCCTGGAGCCACGCCATCAGCCGATTAAAGCCAACGCCAACTAAAACGCTGACGAGTAGACCAACGCCAATGCCGCCAAACACCCAGCGATTGAGCGACGTGCGGTCAGCCTGCTTCAGATAGGCCATCACAATACCGACGACGAGGGCGGCTTCAACCCCCTCGCGCAGAGTAATCACAAACGTCGGCAGAGCTGCGGTAATATCCATCGTAAATTTTGAGTCGTCTGAATAACTCTAGACTACATGGATATGCTAAACGAGAGATGAGCCACTGGTATCGGGCTAAAGCGTGAGGAGTGAGGAGTGAGGAGTAAGCAGGATGTCCCACACATGGCCGTCTGTGATTGAAACGCTGGAAGAGCAGAACGTTCGCTTCGTGCGGGTGATTTGGTGCGATAACGCCAACATCATTCGAGGCAAGGCGATTCATATTGGGGCGCTGCCTCGCTATGGTGAGCATGGCGTGGGGCTATCGGTGGCGCAGCAGGCCATCCCGGTCATGTACGACGCTCCGGCGCTCGATAGTGGACTTGGCCCCGTGGGGGAAGTATGGCTCCAGCCCGATTGGTCAACGCTGCAAATTTTGCCCTACTGTCCCAGCCATGCCCGCGTCATAGGGCAGATGGTGCGGGAGCAGCAGCCCTGGTCGATTTGCTCTCGCCAGTTTCTCAAGCGCATGATTGCCCAAGCGGCGGAAATGGATTTGCAAATTAAAGCTGCATTTGAGCCAGAGTTCTACCTGCTAAAAACTCAGTCCGATCCTGATGCTGTGACAATTACGCCCGCCGATCCAACCGTGTTTGCGGCCACTGCGGCAATGGATATGCAGCAGCCCGTGATTGATGCGATCGCAGATGCGTTAGTCGCGCAAGATATTGAGATTGAGCAGTACTATCCCGAATCGGGGCCAGGTCAGCAGGAAATCTCAGTGCGCTACACCGATGCCCTGACTGCGGCGGATCAGCACATTGTCTTTCGCGAAACGGTGCGTGCTGTCGCCGCTCAGCATGGTCTAACCGCGACCTTCGTCCCCAAAATCTTTGCCGACAGCGCAGGCAGCGGCTGCCACCTCCACTTCAGCCTCTGGCGCAACGACACGAATCTATTAACCAACACCAATCAATCCTCCCACTCTCCCACTCTTCCACCCATCCCAGCATCCTTCGCCGCTGGCATCCTAGCCCACTTGCCTGCCCTGATGGCACTAACCACACCCAGCACCAACTCCTACCGCCGCCTACAGCCCCACCTCTGGAGCGGCGCATTTCAAGCCTGGGGATTCGACAATCGCGAAGCCGCCATTCGCGTCCCCAGCAATCCCGCTCCGCCCAGTCCTACTCACATCGAAGTCAAAACCGTAGACGGCTCCGCTAATCCCTATCTCGCTTTGGGCGGAATTATTGCCGCTGGCCTGGAGGGCATTCGACAGGATTTGCACCTACCCGATCCAGCCGCGATTGATCCCGGTACGCTACCTGATTATGAACTGCGATCGCATTCTATTTCTCCCCTACCGCGATCGCTCAAGCAGGCCATTGATGCCTTTGCCACCGATTCCGTTTTACAAACGGCTCTGGGCGAACCACTCACCAAAGCCATCCTCGCCGTCCGCCAAGCCGAGTGGCAAGGCATGAAAGACTACGACCTAGAAGCCGAAGTGAAGCTGCTGCTAGAGCGGTATTAATATAGCCACAACCCGTAAGTTATCGCTCTTCAATGACTCTAGGCAGAGATAAATTAGAGTAAAAGGGCTGAATGGTAGAGAGAATCAATGGTAGCTCCCCGACAAGCCAAGCCAACCGTCCGGTTCATTGATGAATATTGTGACTATTACCAAGACTTGTTTGCAGAAGTCAGAAGCTTTGAAGCCTTTAAGCATCTGCATGTCGGGATGATATCGGAAGTCAAGCGTAAGTCGCTACCAACCATTGCTAAGGTTACAGGACTACCCAATGCTCAGTCATTACAACAGTTTTTAGTCAGCTCACCTTGGCAGGCTAAAGACCTCAGGCAACGACGCATTGAGCTGATTTTAGGTCTCTTAGGGGGACAAAAATTGATCCTAGTCATTGATGAAACGGGCGACCGCAAAAAGGGACAGACCACCGACTATGTGAAACGACAGTACATCGGCAACTTAGGTAAGATCGAAAACGGCATTGTTTCGGTGGATGCTTATGGGGTAATTGACAATTTGACCTTCCCGTTAAGTTTTAGAATTTACAAGCCGAAAGAGCGATTAAAAGCAGGAGACTCTCATCACACCAAACCCGAAATTGCGGCAGCAATGGTTCAAGAACTCTGTGAATTGGGATTTCAGTTTGAACTTGTTTTGGCCGATAGTGCCTATGGAGAAAGCGGCAGCAGCTTTGTGCGGACATTACATCAATTAGAGCTCCCGTATGTGTTGGCTATTCGCTCAAACCATGCGGTGCTCTTGCCCAAAGAGCAACGGGTCAGAAGCAATCGCTGGCGTCAGTATCAGCGAACATTGAGTGATGGTCGTTGTGAAACTCGCTTCATTCGAGAGATTATTTATGGCCAACGTCGTTCCCAGCGCTACTGGGAATTGACAACGGATCCACAAACGTTACCTAGCGCGTCAACCTGGATGGTGATGACGTGGGTTAAGGACATTTCTTACCACCAGGTTGGAGACCTCTATGGTCTAAGAAATTGGGTGGAATATGGTCTCAAGCAAAGCAAAAATGAACTGGGCTGGGCGGACTTTCGCGTCACCGACTATGCTGTAATTGAAAAGTGGTGGGAAGTCGTGATGAGTGCCTATTTGATGGTCACCTTAAACACCCCCCCGATGCGTCCTCAGGGGGCGATTCCACCGGAACAGGATGACTCGATTGTGGTGTCTTCGTTCACGCAGCATTCAGATTGGAATATGGGCAACGGATGGAAGAACTGGCTCAATAACCTACGGTTAATTCTCTTGCCTTGGGTGAGTTCAAATCGTTTACAACCTTGGCTGGACGTGTTTCCGATTCCCGAACTGGCGCGAGGTTTTCAGATGCTCATCCGGCTCATGAATCAATTTCGGGGAGTTCCAACTACAATCCTACAAAATATTTCCTCTACCTAGAGTCATTGAAGAGCGCTATAGCGGTAGTCAGCTAGGTTAGGACACGGACATGTCTACCGCTATATATCAAGTCTGGTTGAAAACCCATGATTTATTTTTTGTGAAATGCTTGCTGAACAAGCATTTCACAAAAAATAAGTTAGGTTCTTACACACCTCAACTGGTTTACTACATAGTCGGAACCCAATTGGTGTCTGGCACCTGTGGATCAAGAGCGGCTGTCCCCGCCCGGCCTGTTCCTTGCATAAACCAAATTGATGACTGTCCGGTTTGCGTATTCCGCCAGAAAATATCGTCCGCATAGGATTGAAAAGGCCCGTCAAAATCACCAACACCTTGAATTTCCCAGGCCGTTGACAGATTTTGCGTATCGAGCGACTGAACCCGCTTCTTCGTTGTCCCATCCATGATCCAGATGCTAGTTTGTCCGGTTTGATGATTGCGCCAGATAAAATCATCGGAGATGCCGGTGTTCTCAAAATCGCCCACAGCAGCCAGTGTCCAAGCTGATGAAGGATTCGAATCGAGCCGCGTGATGGATGTCCGCAGCGTTCCTGTCATCAGCCAAATACCGACCTCACCCGTATGGCGATCTTGCCAAACTAAATCATCGCTGAACTCTTGACCGTCATAATTACCCACACCAACAATTTCCCAATTGTCGGGCACCTGCCAATTGGGCGCATTCGATGCTCCTCCGGTTGAGGTGGTAATCGGAGCCGTACCGACCCGGGTGCCCCCCTGCATAAACCAGATTACTTGCTTGCCTTCGCCCCGCTGCCGCCAAAGGATATCGTCATTGCGACCATCTTTATCAAAATCTGCGATCGCACCAATTTCCCAGCGCGTATCCTGTACCGCTAAGACGGACGTAGCGCTTTTTCGCACCGCTCCCTCCATCGTCCAGAGCGAATTACTGCCGGTTGCCGTATTTCGCCAGATGATATCCGTGCGATTATCACCATTTACGTCGGTCGTTTGGAACAGGCGTGCATCGTCAGTAATCGTGACGGTTGCAGGCGTCGAGTCAACCAGAATACTGGCAGAATTGCTGCTGGAAACACTCTGTAATGAAAGAACAATCGTTTCATTCCCTTCCACCAGATTGTCATCCAGCATCGCGATATCAATTGTCGTGCTGGTTTGATTGGCCAAAATTGTAGCCGTCCCCGTGAGCTGACTGTAGTCACTCCCGTTCGTAGCACTACCCGTCACTGTGTAGTTAATGATGGTATCGACGCTGCTGGGGTTAGTCAGTGAGAGGACGAATTGACAATCGGTATCAGGTTCCGCCGCATTAGTTGTACTTGTAATGCTGACGGTCGCCGTATCGTTGTCTTGCAAGGTGAGTGTTGTTGCAGATTGCGTGCCGATTGTGGCATTACTGCTGCTGGCCACATTCAGCGTGATGGTTTCGTCGCCCTCAACCAGGTTGTCATCTATGACGGGGATGGCAATGGTTTGGCTGGTTGCACCGGGATTAAACGTGACGGTCAGCGGAAAACTGCTGCTGGTGTAGTCGGTATCGTTTCCAGTCGCCGAGCCTCCGGTGATACTGACTTGAACGGTTGATGTGCTGCTCGTATCTCCGGTTCGAGTGAGCGTCACGGCATTGCTGGTACCGCCCGTTTCGTCACTAACAAAGTTAACGGCAGAAAACTCAACTATTGATGCAGTTAAGATGCTAAACTCATCGGCTTGCGTTGAAGCGGTTTGCGTATTGCCAGCCATATCCTGCGCGCCCGCTACCCGCACATCGATATTGCTAATGACTTCGTTAACATCGGCAACGCTGTACGTGGCCACATAGGTATCGCTGTCGAGCCAACTGCCGGAGTCAAACGTAATTGTGTTCGTCGGATCTTCACCAGCTGTCGGGAAAGACAGCGTCGGATTGACCGAGGTATCCATCTCTTCACTGAAATCTACGGTGAGGGTGAAGGTGCCAGTGCCAACGCTGCTATCTTGAATCGTCGCCAGATTGGACGTTATGGCTGTGACCGTGGGCGCAGTAGTATCTACAGTCACATCGAAGGCTGTGGATGCCGTCGAAACGTTACCAGCCGCATCGGTGGCTGTCGCCGTAACGGTATAGGTGCCCTCAGCGAGAGGTGTGCCCTGATAGTCAAAGCTCCAATCGCCCGATCCATCTGCGGTCGTCGTGCCAATGGAACTGCCATCAATCAACACTTCAACGGTACTATCAGCTTCTGCCGTTCCCACAAAGATCAGCGTGGTGTCACTGGTGATGCCATCGGTGCTGGACAGCCCCGTATCAGTGGTGATGCTAACCGTAACGGGAGCCGATGGATCAGTGGTGTCTACTGTGAATTCAAAGCCCGTCGATGTTGCAGAGAGGTTGCCAGCCGCATCGGTCGCTTCAGAGGTCAGAATATAGGTGCCGTTGTTGAGAGTTGTTGCCGTATAGTCAAAGCTCCAGTTGCCCGAGCCATCTGCCATCGTCGTCCCGATGGAACCACCATCAATAAAGACTTCAACGCTGCTGCCTGCTTCGGCTGTGCCTGTAAAGACTAAGGTAGTGTCGCTAGTAATACCATCACTGCTGGAGGTGCCTGTGTCCGTGGTGATGCTGGTAATTGTCGGAGTGCCGGGTTCCGTAGTATCGATTGTGAAATTGAAGGTTGTGGTCGGATCGGATTCATTACCCGCTGCATCAGTTGCGATCGCAACTAATCCATATGTTCCTTCGCCCAGCGTTGTCCCCGTATAGTCAAAACTCCAGTCGCCGCTGCCATTAGCCGTCGTTGTGCCCAGCGAATTCCCATCCAGTACAACTTCAACGGTGCTATTGGCTTCTGCCGTACCGTTAAAAATGAGTGTTAGATCGCTCGTCACACCATCGGTGCTAGATGATCCTGTATCATCTGTAATGCCGACGATTACTGGCGATGCTGGAACCGTTTTGTCAATCGTGTAGCTGTCGCCTATGGTGAAGTCCCCGTCACCTGTTAAAGCTCCACCCAGCGGATTGGTACTGCTGTCAGTGATCGAATTATCGTCACTGAGATCTAAACGTAGGGTGCCGTCACCTGTGCCTGTATTGACTGTAACGGTGTAGGTGATGTTGTCGCTGGTAGTAACGTTGGTAACGCTAGCCCCTGTGATGCCTGTCGTGGTTAGCGTAAAGTCGGTGGCGTCTACACCCACAACCGCCCGGTTAAATGTAACAGTGTAATCAACACTGCTCGCATTGGTTAGTTCCGTACCGACACGGGTAATGCTTGTGACCACCGGAGAAGTATCATCGCTAACTAGCGTAATGCTGCTGCTGTTGTTGGTGCCGTTAATGACATAGGCAGCATCACTAGCAAGATCGAGCGTTAAGGTTTCATTCGCTTCGACTAAGCCGTCATCAGCCGCAGTAACTGTCACGGCTAGACTCGATTGACCAGCCGGAATCACAACGCTCAACTGACCGTTACTAACAGTGCCCGTGCTAAAGCTGTAGTCGATCGCTGCTGCATCGCCGCTCAGATCAATGAGTACCGTCAGGTCACCCACCGTATCCGTACCGCGTGAAACAGTAAAGACAGCCGTGTCTGCGCCTTCCGTAGCCGATGCATCACTCGTGGTAAGGCTGATCGTCGGCAGAAAGGCGTTTGCCGCACCCGGAGTTCCCAGGTCGCCATTGCCAAACGGTGTGTTCGATGTGGCCCAGTTACTGCCGACATTGTTATTCAACGCTGGATCGAGCAGGGCCATTGATGCCCCAGTAGGATCTGGGAAATTGGGGCCACCATCGTATTCGACACGGTCAATTTCAACGCCAGCACGGTTCGTCAGCACAATCTCATCGTCAGCATTGGCCAGCGTAATGGCTGAACCGTAGGCATAATCGACTGCCACACCACCATTGCTAGCAGTTGAAGCGTTACGACCCAGAACAAGGTAGCCACCTGCCGCGATAATCAGCGATCCACCATTGTTGATAACGTGGCTATCAGCACCATTGTCAAAAATCGTCCAGCCGTTAATGTCGATATCGCTGCCTGTAGCGTTGTACAGCTCAAACCATTCACCGTTGGCATCAGATACAAGCCCTGGGTTCTGCATGATCTCAGTGATCACGATGTCGCCCAGTTGCGTGTTCTCTAGACCATAGGTTTCGTCTGTTGTTGGCTCACCACTGGGCAGAGCTTGACCGACTAGATCTTGAATGTTTTGTCCTGAAGCCAAATTTAAGCCAACTGTACCGTTCAGGTTGGCTAAGTCTCCTCCAGAAACTGTGACTGCATAGGTTGAAGCGCTGACCGGATTGACATTGGTAATTCCAGCCGTCGTTCCTGTTACCGTGAAGTCTGTGGCATCAACGTTCTGCACCGCTTCATTGAACGTTGCTAGAAATACCAACGTGTCAGCATTTGTGAAGCCTGTGGCTGGGGTTTGTCGGGTAATGCTGGTAAAGCTTGGTGCAGTGTTGTCAATCGTATAGGTTTGGCCCGTGAAGCTGCCGCTGCCACTCCCTGATGTACCGACACCACCTAAAGCAACGCTGTTGCCGTTGACAATGCTGTCGTTATCCACCAGATTCAGCCCCAGGGTACCGTCACCGGAAACACCGTTGACTGTTACGGTATAGCTGCTGCCACTACCCGAAACGCTCGCAATACTGCCGGATGCTGTGCCAGTTGTGGCAAGGCTGAAGTCTCCAGCATTCACTCCCGTCACACTTTCAGAAAAGTTGACAGTGAACGTAACGCTATCGGCACTGGTTGGGTTAGAGCCGCTCCGGTTAATACTGCTCACTTCAGGAGCATTGTTAACTGTAACGTTGACCGTAATCGTGTCCGTCGCGGCTCCGTCGGAGACTCGGATAACAAAGCTATCGGAGCCGCTGTAGTTTGCTGTCGGTGTGTAAGTAAGACCTGTCGGCGTCACAATGCCACCATTGCTGGTGCCAGCCGCATTAAATCCGCCCAGTGAACCATTGCTAGGCCCACTTAATATTGACCAAGTCAGCGAGTTGCCGGTGTCGGTGTCGGTAATATCGAGCAGGCTATTAATACTAGCAGCTAGACTGTCTTCATTCAAAGTGAGAGTAGTACTAGTTCCATCATTAAAACTGGGTGGACTGTTGGCGCTAGCTAGATTATTAATAAACAGTTGGGCTCGAATGATAGTGTTAAAATTTCCATCATTTGTGAAGTCAGAGCCAGAGGCAATCACATCCAGATCGCCATCGCCATCTACATCTCCTGCACCGATAACATATGTGTAGGGATATCCTTCACCATTTGGTACCGGGACATCAAATATATAACTATCTTGTGTAAATGAACACTACCATTGTTCAGGAAAAAGGAAGCATCTCCAAAGTAGCTACCGTCAAAGAAATCTAATCCATTCGTATTGTCAATATTGGCTATAACGTCATAGGGAGAAATACTTGTTGAAACCAAAGTTACGGGAGGATTGAGCGTGCCGTTATTGAAATAAAATCCGTTATTTGTTGGGCCGTTGGTGCTGTCTCCTGTTGCTGCATTGACGAAAAAATCGTCAAATCCATCATTATTGAAGTCTGCAACGCTAACTATCCCAGAGTAGACAGTTGCTATCCGATTACCCGTATCAGTAAATCCTCCAGTACCATTACCACTAAAAATGGCGGTCTTTTCTTCACCAACCAAAACTAGATCTAGATTGCCATCACGATTTAGATCAACTAATCCGGCATCTAAAAATGTGTCAATATTGTTGCTCGTTGATCTCAAATCAGAGGGAGCAGAGATAGTTGAACCTGTCGCAGTAAAAGTTCCATCACCATTACCTAAATAGACCTTGCTACCACCTTCTATAATCTGAAAAATATCAATATTGCCATCATTATTGATATCACCAATGGCAGTACCGTCATTTTTATATGTAGTTGCAGAACCTATATTTTGATTCGTGTCTGTGAAAGTCCCGTTGCCATTACCAAGTAGCACACGAGTCTCTTCATCCAAAAAAGTAACGATGGCATCAATATTGCCATCAGCATTTAGATCACTTAAGAAATAATCAACTGAACGATTACCAGGAGTAGAATCTGGCTGAACGCTACTAAAATTAATTGTTACACCTTGATTGAAAGTGCCGTTCCCATTACCCAGAAAGACTAAATCAGTCAGCAAATCGCGAGCTAGGATAACGTCAAGCTTGCCGTCATTATTAAGATCAGCAAACGCAGCTTGCGTATGTGAAACACCATAACTATTGGTGCCTGTTGTGGTCTCAAAAATAGTTGAGGCTGTGAAATCGAGAGCTAAGACTCCGGCAAATGAATTAGAGACGATTGCTGTGGAGCGAATTGTGCCTTGTTGGACTTCTAAATTCCAATCACCGCCCAATTGGGGATTGCCCGTTAGGGTCTTGGTCGCGGCAATATGCGCACCTGTGAGTTCATGCAGCTTTTGGATAAACGTTTCACCAACCTGACCGTCAGCAACTTGACAACTGTAAATGAGTAGCTCTAACGAGAACTTGCGCCAGGATTGTAAAAGCGACGAGTATGCATTTAGACTTTGCAAATCAAATGTGCGATCGCATATTTGCAGTGTTCCAGGTGCACCATGAGTAATGAGGTGCAAGGTTTGGCAAGTTGGGAAAGAATGAATCAGAGCAGTAATCTGTTCAATTCCGTCCCGTTGTGGGTCAAGAATATAGACTTCAGCGTTCTGATGGTTCAGGATGTCATCAACAATTACTTGATGGTTTTTTACTCCGGGATCAATAAAGACTAGAGTCTTGACTTTTGAAGAACTCAATGAGGTAGAAGCTTCAATCAGTGAAGATTGACCGAGAGCAATCGTCTGACTAACCATGACATTCATCTCAAAACGACAAGAGAAAAAATTTTCCTCTTGGAAGATCTTTTCTTGTATGGTTAGATTGCCCAAAATATAATTTTTACGACCAAAGACTGATGCAGAACTTGGGAAGTTTAGTCAATATCCTAGTCCCACATCAAAACTTTAAAGAAACTGGGTTAACCGCCAATTTGCGACATGGTGCGGCTATAGGCTCCGGTTGTGCCCGAATCCCGTTGCTTGTAGTTGATTTCGGGTTTACTTAGCAATAACGCTCCAACTTGCTCCCGAATTTCGGCAATCGGTTGACCACGCCGTAATGCTGTGCGTAGATCAATCTGTCCCGTTTCATTCAGCAAGCAAGGACGCAGCCATCCATCGGCAGAGAGGCGCATTCGATTACAGCGATCGCAAAAACATTCAGACATTTGACTGATAAACCCTAGGGTGCCCTTGGCTCCGGGAATGCGGAAGACATCAGCAGGGCCATTGCCTGTGACGTAGGCGGGTTCTAAGCCATTGCGATCGCAGATTTTTTGCCGCAGCGTTTCTGAATCAATCCAGCCTTTATGCTCAAACAGCGACTGGTTGCCAATGGGCATAAATTCAATAAAGCGCACGTGCCACTCGCGGTCAATCGAGAGTGCGGCCAGGTCTAACACTTCGTGATCATTGATGCCTGGGATGACAACTACATTTAACTTCAGCGGCGAAAATCCTACCTGATGCGCCGCTTGGATTCCCTGCCATACCTGCTGCCAGCGCGACTGACCTTTGCCGCCGATAATTTGCTGAAACGTATCGGGGTCAAGCGAATCCAAGCTGATGTTGATGCGTCGCAGTCCAGCATCATAGAGCGATTGTGCTTTGTCAGCCAGCAAAAACGCGTTGGTCGTCATGGCCAAGTCCTGCGTTTCGGGCATGGCGGCAATATCTTGCACAATTTGGACAATGTCAGGTCGCAGCAGCGGTTCTCCACCCGTCAACCGAAAGCAGGTAAACCCTAGTGGTACGAAGATTTCGCTCAGTAGGAGCAGCAGTTCTTCCCGCGTCAGCCAATCCTGCTGCATGACGTACTGCAAGTCCATTCCCTCTGGCATACAGTACTGGCAGCGGAAGTTGCAGCGATCAATCAGGCTAATGCGTAAATAGTCGATCGCGTTTCCTGTGCTGGGGTTGATCACGGGAAATTGGGAAACTGGCATACGTTTATATACAGGGTACTGGCTTCATCTTGACAAAAATTCGCCGGATCGAACAACGGAACCTTCATTACAGCAGAAATATATGGCGTGTTAGTGAACGAATCTCTGAGTTTGAGTGGGTAGATTATGATGAACGAAATCAGCTTTGATTCGGGAAATTGCAGGTAAACAGTTTCATTGGGTGAGATCGCAGTTCTCTTCATTCCTCAACGGTGAACGATGATGGCCAGTCTGTACGACACGGATTTCTATGCTTGGACGCAGAAGCAGGCTGACCTGCTAAAACACCAGGCATGGGAAAAGCTGGATCTGCCCAATTTGATTGAGGAGCTAGAAGACTTGGGGAGACGAGAGCGGCAAGAGCTGAGAATGGGATGGTGAGATATGAGCGGGCTAACGTTAGACCTCAATTCAATCGTTGCGCTGACGGATGAGCAGTTTTATCAACTGTGTGCCCAAAATCCTGACGTACGATTGGAGCGCACAGCAACGGGAGAACTGGTGATCATGCCACCCACGGGCGGAGAAACGGGCAAGCGCAATTCTGATATCAATTTGGAGTTGGGGCTGTGGAATCGTCAGTCTCAACTAGGAGTTGTGTTTGATTCTTCGACGGGATTTCGGTTGCCGAATGGGGCAATCCGTTCGCCGGATGCAGCCTGGATTCCGCAATCGCGATGGGATGCTCTATCACAGGAAGAACGTCGCCGTTTTTTACCGCTCTGTCCTGATTTTGTAATCGAGCTACTGTCGCCTACGGATGATTGGCAAACGGGTTTGACCAAGATGCAGGAGTATCAAGAGAATGGCTGTCGCTTAGGCTGGCTAATTGATCCACTGACTCAACAAGTTGCGGTTTATCGACAGGAACAATCGGTTGAGGTGTTGGAAAAACCTGGGATGTCGTCAGGTGAAGACGTGCTGCCTGGATTTGTGATGAACACTCGTTCTATTCTAAAAGCTTGGTAATAGCTCACTTAAAATAAAGAATTTTGTTCATCTACTTCACTGTTTCTGCTATTCCTTCCACTTTTAGCTTCGCATTTACCACACATCGTTAGATTAGCTTTACTCGCTTCTTCCTCGGTCTCAAAAAAACGATATTTCGCATCATCACCAGGTTTTTCTATCCGAGGATAGGAAGGGCAACCATCTCGAATATGATACTTTTGTCTACCGTGATACGCTCTAATTGGTGGGTATTCAGCGTCAGACTGCTCAGATACACGATCCTGAACCGTAAATACCCAATTTAGTAATTTCCATGTTTTATATAAAACTTTTGAATTAGATTGCTGAGTCATCTGTAGCTCTAAGTCTTCAAGCATTTTTTTGACTTTGAATGCAGAAGGCTTATCGGAGGAAACATAATGTTTGTCCAGCTTGATCAAAAGTGATTTCATGTTTCTATATAGTTGAATCTCCTTTCTAATCTTAGGTATTAATAGTAGAAAATCCCGAATCTTTTCATAAAAGATCTGGGTGCCAAGCATGAAAGGATAATATTTTCTTTTAAGAGGTTTTAATCTTTCAGAAATAGCTTCTCTGACTTCGTCTATCTCTCTCAGAGTCCATAAAATACTGTCAGATTCAAAGCTATTAGTCTGAAGCGTGCCTAAAGTTTGTAATAAAATCCAATATTTTGAATCTAATTCATTTAATCTTCTTGCTTCTACCCTATCACCTGTTATAGGTATAGTCTCAGGCAAATACAGCTCTTCTAAAAAGCTGATCGCTTGACACCACAAGTCGAAGAAGGATTGGTCAAATCCACCCTCTGATTTCTTGAAGCTTTTAGTAAAACCTCTTAACGAATATTGAAGTAATGATTCAGACAGGTCTTTAGGAAAGGCATGTTTAGCACCTAGCCCAAGAATACTCCAAGCAACTGTGGATTTAAGCAGAATAAGAAATGTTTTGATGTAGTTACAAATCTTCTGTCTAACGGACTTAAAATTGAGGTCTTCAGGGATATTTGCTTCTGGATCTTCTATCCCTTGGCAAACTTTAACTGTTACGAAATTTGTACTGATCCCGCATTACAACATCGCCTCCGATAGAGCCAGCTACATTTACTGCTCCAGCCCCAAATGAGGTTTGTGAAATATGCCCAGAGTTTTTCTTCTCAAGTTCCATTAATTTAGAAACCAATAAATTTAACTCTGATCTAAATTCGTTATCCTTCTTGCATTCCTCTATAAGGAGTATCTCTAGCGATTTTGGATCTGTTTGTACTTGTTGAACTTCAGATCTTCCAAAAAACTGAGTTGTTACTAGACCTATCATTCTTTGTAAGTAATCCTTAGCATCAGCACCTAACTTTTCTAGGGCACCATTAGAAATTTGTAACAGGATATACTCAACTGCTTTGGCGGCTAAAGCTTCTAGAATCATTGTTCTATAGAATTGGCTAAGGATATTGATCTTACTCAGTTTTAGCACAAGGGTTGTGGCACCAGTTCAGTTTTCTCATCTTCGAAGTGTTATTTTAGTTTTAAAATCGCCTCACACGTTTGGAATAACAATGGAAACACCAACTATAGAAATCCCCATTTTCTCTTGGTCAAGCTGGAGCAAACAGGCCAAACTGCTCAAGAAGCTGTCTTAAAGGCGCTGGAGCGTTACGCTGAAATCGATCAGTATGACGATCCCAATAAAACTGCTAGAAGCTATCAACTCAGCCTATGCCGACAGCCCGGACGACGAAGAAAAAGCAGTTCAACGGGAAATGAGGTCGAGCCATCGCAAGCTAGTTGAGGGCGAGTGGTGATCAATTAAGGTGATGTGTATTGGGTTGATTTAGGCGATCCAGTCTGAACGGTCTAAATCTTCTTCTAGAACCACGTGAGCCAGAAAGCTAACCACTCTATCCTTTTGCCTGTGCCTTCACTGCAACTCTTGCTGCTGTCCGCAAAATTTGTCCAGCTAGCACCGCAGCGCCAAAGCCGTTGTCAATATTCACCACGCCGATACCTGCCGCGCAGGAGTTCAGCATCGTCAGCAGGGGCGCAAGACCATTAAAACTCGCACCGTAGCCAATACTCGTCGGCACTGCAATCACCGGACAGTCAGCCATGCCCGCCACCACGCTGGGCAGTGCACCTTCCATGCCTGCCACCACAATCAGCACGTCCGCTGACTGCACCACATGGCGATTGCTCAGCAAGCGATGAATTCCAGCCACGCCCACGTCCCAGAGCCGCTTCACCTCAAATCCCGACAACTCTGCAGTAATCGCCGCTTCTTCTGCCACCGCTAAATCTGCGGTTCCCGCCGACAAAATGCTAATCACACCCGGATAGCGTGGCTCAATTTCCGTTTCAATCAAGGCACAAATGCGCGACTGAGCATAGTAGTGCAGCTCTGGAATCTCCGCCTGCAGCTTGGCGTAGACCTCCGGCTCAATCCGCGTGGCCATTACGATTGGGTTGCGATCGCGCATGGCGTTGATGATGCCGACAATTTGCTCTGGCGTTTTACCTGGCCCCCAAATCACCTCCGGGAAGCCCGTCCGCAGCGATCGGTGATGGTCGATTCGAGCGTATTCCTCGATCTGTTCAAAGTCAAAATGCTTCAGCTTTTCCAGTGCCACATCAGGATCAACGGCTCCTTGAGCAACGGCTTCGAGTAACTGTTTGATAACTTCAGGTTGAGTCACGGGTGTCGGTTGGGTGAATCAGCAGATAAGGAAAGGGAGAGCTGTAAAGGTCTGTACAAGAAAGCGAAGGAGCTAGGAAGATTTGGGAGGCTCACGCGCTCATCAGTTATCTAAGCTAGCTTATTCAGTGCAGATTTGACCCTACTCAGTCTTTATCGTCCTCATTAATGTCTGTCGCGGTTTCTGGTTCCGCTGTATTCGTATCATCATCTTCAGCGATTTTATCCTCAGTGGCCTCGTCTTCGCTCACTGCCATTGCGGGAGTAGAAGATTCTGACTCAGCATCGGCAGCCTCCGCAGCTTCAGCTATGTCAGCCTCACTAACAGATAGTTCTGGTGCCTGCTCTCGCTCCGATGCAGCCTCCGCATCCGATGCTTCATCTTCTAATTCATCCGTTGCGTCCGATTCCACTTCTGTAACCGTCTCTTCAACCGCCTGATCCGTCACTTGAATCGATTCATCGACGGCTGTATACACTTCATCCGTTTCACCAGCGGTTTCGTCTAGTTCATCTGATGCATCGGATGCAGACGACACCTCTTCTCTATCTACAGATTCAGATGCCGTTCGCTCGGGTTCCGTCAGTTGTGAGTCTGATAAATCTGCGATCGCACCTTCTCCCTCGTCCTCAACAATCGTATCTTCTTCCCAAACATCAGCAGACTCTGGCTCAACCAGTCCTTCCTCCTGCTCCTCCTGCTCCTCATCCCGTCTCGGCAAATCAACTGGCGCAGTCTTCGGCTCAGCTTTCAGTGTTGGCAAAATTTTGGGAATTCGCAGACCGATCAGCGTAAAGTTCTGCGGAATCTCGGCGATTGAGTAGGCTTCTGCGTTTTCGACTGACTGGGGTGAAACCAGCAGCACATGCAGCACGCTGAGGGGGACTTGCAGGAACAAGTTGCAAGCCAAAAATGCGATCGCGGCTACCAGCAATCCCACAATCCGTAACTGAGACGAAATCGGCGTAAAGTCAGCGGCAATAGGAGCTAGCTTGTAGAGCTGCCAGAGCACCCAAATCAAGATTACGGGTGCAATCAGGGTAAAAGCCTTGGCCACTGGCGTTTTGAAAAAGCGCAGCATTTGCCGCTGCTGGTCGCTCAGCTTTTCCGGCTGGAGCGCCACGGCCATTAAGCTAAAGATGTAAAACGGACGCGTCCACTGCATCCACAGAATCGGCGCAATCCCAATCGCAGCTAGAATGGCCACTTCTAGGACGGGCGGCAGCAGAGGATAACCAACCGCTAAACCCAGTAGGCAAACCTCCAGCAGAATGGGCAATGCGGCCAATCCGGCCAGGTGAATCCATAAATAGGGATCAAGACGAAACGATTGCATAAGGACATCCGGTGAATCATTGGAGCGCCCTAGTATTTTAAAGGATTGAGTTCACCGATTTTTTCGCTGATTATGTAGAAACATCTGCATAGCTCGCTTATGACTAAGCCGTTTCGGCGACAAATCAAGTAACGATTGATGCTGCTAAAGATGGTTATGCCATGTTAGTGATAGTCTGCTGAGCACAAAGCACTACTGCAATACTTACGTCCAGATTCGTTGAGTATCTAGCTCGAAGCCCAGTAAAATCGATTCACCCGAAACCGTTAGAGGTGAGGCCAGAACTTTTGGTGCTTGATTGGATTGGTAAATCCTGACTGTGCGACTTGTTGGATCAATCAGCCAGCCAAGCTGACAACCATTTTCCATATACTCCTGCATCTTGGCCTGTAGCTTTTTGAGTGAATCGGTTTTGGAACGCAGTTCAATCACAAAATCAGGGCACAGTGGCGGAAACGCATCTTGTTCTTCTGCTGATAATGTAGACCAGCGATCGCAACTGACCCAGGCAACATCCGGTGAGCGTTCCGCGCCATCGGGCAGCCGAAATGTCGTCGATGAATCAAAGACTTCCCCGAGTTGGGTTTGACGATTCCAAGCCGTGACTTGATAGGTCAAGTCAGAGTTGCGTCGTCCAGTATTGCCCCCTGTTGGTGGCATCAGCTCAAGTTCTCCATCAGCCGTTAATTCAATACGCACATCAGGATTGGCAAGGGCAATCTGTTCAAATTGCTCATGCGTGAGGTGCAATATGGGGCGCAAGTCCAACGTCAGCAGCGTCATAATTAGCAGACTCGAAAAATGGGGATATCCCGTTGGAATATCCCCAGCATATCGAACTTATCTATCAGGGAACTTGACGATAAGCTAAGCTCCGACAGCTTCCTTGGCGGCGTATAGAACCTCAGCGCTGATTTCCGAGATGCCGCGATCGCGGGCAAATTTCTCGGTATTGCGCTTCACTTTGCCGCGCACGAAACCGGGAATCCGGTTCAGCTCAGTCAGACCATCCTTTGTCCACATCAGGTCAGAGTCAGCGGACATGGTTTTAGTGATCGCCTCTTTGGTGTCGTGACCACCGAAGATTTCCAGCAGGTGATCTTCCATGCCCAGGGTGAACGAGTTGTAGACCAGATCGACAATCTGATTTGCACCCTCGTAACCCACAAACGGCTTGTAGCCCACCGGGAAGTTCTGAATGTGAATCGGAGCCGCAATTACGCCGCAGGGGATGTTCAACCGCTTGCCGACGTGGCGCTCCATTTGGGTGCCAAAGATAGCAGACGGCTCAGCCTTGGCAATCTTATCTGCGATCGCACCGTTGTCATCGCTGATCAGAATCTCGTCGCAGTATTCACCCACCTGCTCGCGGAACCAGTCGGCATCGTACTTGCAGTAGGTGCCAGCCAGCACCACGTGAATGCCCATCTCCCGCGCCAGAATCTTGGTCATGGCAGCAGCGTGAGTATTGTCACCAAACACCACGGCTTTCTTGCCCGTCAGGTTCTGACAGTCAATCGAACGCGAGAACCAAGCCGCTTGGGAGACAAACCGGGTTTGATTGTCGATGTACTCCTCGTAGTTGGCATCAACGCCCTGCTCGTTCAGCAGCTTTTGAATGGTGCGGATAAAACGGGCCGTTTCCACGATCCCCATCGGCGTGATATCCACATGGGGCATACCGAACTGCTCTTGCAGATAGCTAGCCGTCATCGGGCCAATTTCGCGATAGGGCACCAGGTTAAACCAGGCACGAGATAGATTTTTCAGGTTATGTACCGACGCACCTTCCGGGATGATTTCGTTAATTTCAATCCCCAAGTCAGCCATCAACCGCTTCAGCTCAGTGGTGTCGTGGTTGTTGTGGAAGCCCAGCGTGGTCATGCCGAGAATATTCACCGACGGCTTTTCGGTCTTGCCTTCAGGCAATTCGCCTTTCTTGCGAGCTTTCTCTGTGTAGTACTGGACGATTTGCTGCAGAGTGCGATCTGCTGCCTGAATCTCGTTGACGCGATAGTGATTGACATCGGCCAGCATCACGTCGCCTTTGGACTCGATTTGGGCCCGCTCAACAAAGTTCTGCAAGTCTTCCTGCAAAATGCTGGAGGTGCAGGTCGGCGTCAGCACAATCAAATCAGGATTTTCTTCTTGATCCTTACGGGTGATGTTGTCCACCACTTTCTCTTGCGAACCCCGCGCCAACACGTTGCGATCGACGACGCTGGTGGTTACAGGAGTATAGTTGCGCTCCCGCGACAGCATGGAGCGCATGACGTTGAAGTAGTCATCACCAATTGGGGCGTGCATAATTGCGTGGACGTTCTTGAAGGAACTGGCAATGCGGAGGGTGCCAATGTGGGCGGGGCCTGCATACATCCAATAAGCCAGTTTCATACACAATTCTCCCTAGTGTTCTCTAAATATCGCTTGGTTAATAGGCCACGCTGAATAGGTTTTCTGCCCTGTTTTAAAGTAGGTAAAAAAGCCTAAATCAGAGATCAGTCATGTTGTTGAGGCATGTTGTTGAGGTTGAATTTGATTGTCTCAAACAGGCTGACGATATGAGTTATTACTGTTAAGCGAAATGAAGCGCGATAAATAGAGTAAAGATCGCTGAAGTGATTGATGCGTAGCGATTTTGGCAGACTGCGATCGCACTTTCTGCTCAAATAATTGAAATACTTCTTGACGCTTCGTTGTAATTAGTCAAAACATTACCCCTACGCGATCCAACCTTGATTGGTGGCGTGGTTGACGAGGGTTAAGGTGTCAGAAAAAATCAGGTACTCAATTCCTTGTGCCTTCAGCGATTCGCCGAGAGCTTCCCATCGCTGCAAACGCTCTTTGTTATCGGGCGTGACGTTGCGCAGATAGATGGCCATAATCCGGCCTGGATAATCCTGGGCAAGCTGATGATAGATCTCGGCATCCTTTTGGCCAGTGTCACCAATCAGAATGAAGCGTAATTCAGAGAACTGCTCCAGAATGGGGCGAATCAGCTCCCGCTTATGGGATTCGTGGTCAAAGTTCAGCAAATTGGCGGGCGAGAGTTCAATGTCCCGCAGCAAAATCGGGCCTTTGGGAACGTCGTTCAGCTCCATGAATTTGGCAAACACGTCATACATGTTCCAGGCACTGCTGGAGACGTAAAAGATGGGATTGCCCGCCTTTCCGGTTCGACCCTGCTGGAGCATTTGGTAAAACTCCGGCACGCCATTAAAAGGACGACGGGTTTGGGCATTACCCAGGTATGCAATCTGGATCATCTTCAGCACGTCCGTTGCGGCTGTGTGCATGATCGTGTCGTCAATGTCGCTGATCACGCCGAATTCGGCCTGATCGGACACGACCAGTACATTCCCTTCAGTTGAGTCGGATGCGGTGGGATACTCATCCGTGAGTAGCTCCATCTGGACGGGCTGCAAGATGCGATCGCAATTCGTCCAGTTTGGCTCTAGCTCAATTTCAATATTGAAAAAGCCTTCGTCATTGGTCGTCACGTCCTGCTGCTGTTCGCCAACGTGAATTCGCACCGGGACACCGGGCACTTCATCGGTCTCGAACCGACGATACATGTTTAGCAGATTTTTCCAGATTGGCGCGTCTTCTTCCCGTAGGGCAATGCCTTCGTCTTGCAGAACTCGCCCTTTCAGATAAATTTTCTGGGGGGTGCCATAGCCACAGTAGGGCATGATGTGGATTGGATCTTGGATACCCAGTTGCTGGTTGATAGAGCTTTTGGCGGCGTCCCACTGGGCGTTGATCTCGTCCATCAGGTCAGATATGCACTTGATCCAATCGGTCATGACGTTGAGGAAATTCACTGTTTCAATCTATTGCCCCGATCTTATGTAGGGGCGTTATCTAGAACGACTTCCGCAGGTTAGAAACGGCTCCCCACTGGAAACGGAGTTCTGTTTAAAATAGTGAATTAAATAACCTGTGAATCATCCCACCTGTAGGAACACAGCGTACCGTGTCCCTACGCCAAGAACTTCACCGTACGAAATTGACGCTTCTTAATGCGATCGCACATACTCAAGATCGGCGCTGCCCCCAGCAATCAATACATTACTAGGGGCAACGAAAAATCATTAAATCGCGGTGCTGCAATTAACCGTTTTTGTAAATCCACTCTCCTAAGAACTTGAGGTGGTGACCACCTGAGACTACGCTTTGCTCAGTTTCAGAAATCTCTTCAACTAAACAGCTATTCTGCTCAAGCGAAGGCTTGACCTGAGCAGATTTGGACTTAGGATTGAATACGTTCAGCATTGTGAATCCTCTCAAAGTGTGGATATTAGCTGTTTTTACAATATCCAGTCCTATAGAGCTAAATCTCCCTACGCATATGGGGGATTTCGTTGATGCACATGGGGGATTTCGTTGGTATTCCTTATTTGTCCGAGTTGAAATGCCGTAGAGTTTTCCCTTGAACAGCTTTCTGATTGAGAATTATAGTGCGATCGCACTTGTTGCACCGACAAATCGTTGGCCCTCATCCCCCAGCCCCTTCTCCCGCAGGAGAAGAGGAGCCGGATCGGAAGTTCCTTTCCTGTGGGAGAGGGATTTAGGGTGAGGGCAATCAGCTCAGATAGCGAGTCAGAATACTCAGTTGATCATCGGGGTGACGAGGCAGGAGCCGAGCCACGTCGCCTGCAC
Organism: Thainema salinarum CENA647; assembly: GCF_057732415.1. NCBI lineage: Bacteria > Bacillati > Cyanobacteriota > Cyanophyceae > Leptolyngbyales > Leptolyngbyaceae > Thainema > Thainema salinarum. The sequence goes on along the minus strand of NZ_JBYJZJ010000022.1, from coordinate 1,256,345 downwards.
TGGGACAGGGAATGGGCTGGCTCCATTCGTTGGCTTCGGCAAAGCCGCGTCGATGCAGGTTTTTGACGGTGATGATGATGTCGGGGCGGGTGCCGAGCAGGATAATCCGCAGGGGATGGCGACTGTCGCGCTGTGAGCTGTTGGGATTAGGCGCACCGGACTGTGGCGCTGCATCGGAGGCAGCACCAGAGATTAAGTATGTCATTGTTTTCTCCTGTTTTTGACTTTCGAGAGGAAAGCCAAAAATCTAGCCCCCCCGCGATTTGAAGCGCAAAGCAGGGGGGCTACAGGAGCGTTATAATCTCCTGAGCCCTGCGTTGCTGGCTCAACGTAGCGGTTAGCGGCTCAGAGTTGCTGCAATCAATTCTGGGTCGCGCTGACTAGATTTTTGGTATCCAGTTGCCGAGTGCAGGTGATAGTTGCACGGCAACTTAACGTTTCACAGTACGGGATCTGGCCTGTGGAGTCAATCTAAATTCACTGACAGAAACGCGGTGAGGTGCGATCGCGCCTTTGCGAATTGCACTTTTCGCAATGCAAGCTTGAGAAATGGCTACAGACTTGTCGGGAAGCGTTGCAGGGATCTCTGTTGCCAGATCAGACTCCTCTGCAACAACAACAGAGAGGTCTGCAATAACAACAGGGAAGTCTGGAACAACAACAGAGAAGTCTGTAGCGGCAACAGAGAGGTCGGATGTGATTGCAGAGGTCGTGAATGCGATCGCACCTCTCCACTCCAGAAACCGGAAAACTGCGATCGCAGATGTATCGGATGCGATTACAGATGGTTAAGGTGCGATCGCGCTTCTCCATTGCAGAAACCGGAAAACTGCGATCGCAGAAACGCCAAATATGATTACAGAGGTTTGGGTGCGATCTCACTTACAAATAGGAAAATAGATGCGCTCCAACCTGATTTATTTAGCAAAGCTTTATTCCTCACTTCCAAATTCTCAGCAAGGTCAGAGGCAGTGGCTTAGAATTGGTCGAGGCAACTCTAAATCCCGGTAACTTAATACGAACAATAGTTGCCAAACAACTTACGTCTCGTAGTACTGGATATATTCTAATAGATCTAATCTAAACTCGCCGGCAAAAGCCATGCGATGCTTCTCTCATCAAATATCCAATTCGAAGACTCAAATTTTGGCAACCTAATTAATAATTATAAGTTTATTAGCATTTTTCAGATTTAGTTCAATATTTCCAAGTAGCAACACTCCGGACAGATTTAGGAGACTATCGCCCCGTAATCAAGCAGCTTTTGGTAATTAGGATGGGATTTAATTAAAGTCGGCTCCAAGTCAAACTGGTCAATAAATCGGTCTAAAAGATGTTGGTTGAGGGCCAGTCGTTTGAAAGAGGCGAGCGAGAAGCTCAGCGAATCATCGTCTTTCTGGTTGTTTTGCAACGCGACTTTAGCCAGGTTCAGTGCCATCAAACTGGCATTGACATGGGTGTCTATCGCTTCGGCAGAGCGAGCTTGACAGTCCACTAACCCGGTAAACTGACGAGCATCACGGAAAATAAATTCAATCTGAAATCGGGCCGTGTAGCACCGGTAAAGGAGGAACGGGTCAATGTTGAGGTCGGTAGAAAACAGCACGACATAACTGCGGCGACCCCGATGCTCTTTGAGCAGATAGGCCAACCGGATGTTGCGCTTGAGGCTGACCGACCAAACGATGGCGGTATAGAACCCATTTGAGATCTCAAGGAGAGGCAGCAAGGCGCTTAAGCATTAGCCTGACAAAGCAGAGGTTAATTTTGGTCGTGGCGTTGTCCAAGGTTCTCTCAAAGTTCTTAACCAGGATTTTACAGCGCTCCATCCAGGCATTGGAGCGTTCAATCACCCAACGAGCAACCGCCGGAACAAAACCAGATTTCCCTTGTGCGGCCTTTTCTTGCTTGGAGGGCTTAGTTGACAACTGAAACCGGATTTTCGTCATGATCTGGGGATAAATTTTCTCCAGTTCTGTAATGAGAAAATCGATATGATAGCCGTGGTCAAGCAGGATGGTGATCTTGGGAATATTGACCGGTTTTGACTTGAAATAGTCAATGTTCAAGGTCAGCATCTCAATCAATCCGACATCATCGGAAACATTGGCTTTGGTGCAGTGGGTAAAGAAGGGGAACCCCAGCGTATCGACCGCCAGGTGCCGTTTAATCCCATTGGTGGCTTTGTAGAAACAGAACCCTTTGGAGTCCACACTAGCGGTGCAGGTGTTCTTGACCGCTTGTGAATCAATGATGATCAGAGTCGTCCACTTCGATTTTTTTTAACTTGTTCACGGATCTGTTCATGGAGCACTCGCATCAACTCCTCAAACACTCCAGCATTGCGCCACTGTTTGTAGTGCCAATAGACCGTCGAGGAGGGGGGAAGGTCGTTGGGCAAGTCTTCCCAATTACAGCCATTTTTGAGTTGGTACAGAATGCCATCGACGATTGCCCGTTTGCTCCAATTGCACGGTCGGGTTCGCTTTTTCTGGGGTAACATCTGGAGCAACAGCGGTTCAAAAATCTCCCATTCTGTATCACTCAGGCTGCTCGAATAGCTCATCGTTGTTCGGTTTAAGAGGTTTAGCTTCTTCAAGTCTAATTATAAAGATGTCAAATCAGCTCTATAAAGATAAACTCCATCGTCCAAGCGTTTGACCAACTGAAATCGTCGGTGGTCTTGCAGGTTGACCTTGCCGTCAAAGCGTCGAGGAGCACCTCGCCCTTGGTATGGCCCCTCATAGAGGAACTTGAGGTTGGCATCACAGCGCAGTTTGCCAATCGCATGAAACCCGAGTTGCACCACGCCAGTGACCCACTTGTACTTGCTGTAAAACCCGTCGGCGACAATGTAGCGAATCCAAGTGGGGAAGAACGTCAGGCAGTAGGCCAGATGCCCCAGATAGAAGTCAATCCGGTTGCCCTTCGCGCCCTTTCCCTGTTTCGAAGACGCTCTCAAATGAGGTAAGTCTGCCTCGGTTTGCTGGGCAGACAGCGTGTACCCTGTATTCTGCTCCAGATCGACAATCGCCACCACTGACAGTTCTAAGCCCCGTTCTGGACGCTGGGTTTTACCGTTGTAGAACTGGTCTAGACCGTAGGTGTGCCGTCCACTTTTTTCCATAAAGGTGCAATCGACCACTGCGACCTGAACCGCCTCGTCTCGTCTTAATGGTTCTATCAGTGCTTGATTGAGTCCTTCGAAGCCAATGCCCCGTTCGAAGTGTCGACGGTAACTTCGCTCGCTTAAGTCACTGTAACGACTGAGGTTGGCGTAGTTCACCTTGCCACAGACCACGAAAATTGTGGTCATCAAGGTCAACAAAAACTGTTGTTGGGGTTTACCAAATGGCCTGCTGTCTCCAGCAAACCGGTTAGAATCCGATTGAGGCTATCCATTGGTGCGACATGTTAGGTACATTCGCACTCTACACGGTGGATAGCTTTCTTCGCACTCTCCCAAAAACTGTCCGGACTGTTGAAGTAGATATGCATTCAATAAACTCAAATCATGAGTTTTTGACCCTCTTTCCAGTTCAACTTCGATCTCACACAATACTGACCAGTGGGCTTCAAACTGAACAATTTTATTAGCTATTGTTCTATCAAAATTTATTTCAACATTTTGAATCTGTAGATACGGGCATAAACCATGCGCAGTGAAGTTTATTTCCACTTCGGTAGAACCATAGACGTACCACTGATCAATCAATACTGAATAAATATCTCGTTTTAATTCAATATCATGAAATTCAATCACCGCTTCAGATGTATTAGCCACAGAAATCTGACCACTTTCGATCCTATCTTTTAAGATAAAAGATATTCTTTCGAGCACAGCATGTTTATGATCCTGATACCATAACTTCAATCCATCAGAAACCGTATTATCTTCTGAGTTTATAAGATCTAAAAAGTGTGACAGATCAGGAAGGTAGAATAATCTTTCTGATTTGCCACAGTATGATTGCATATCAATGTCGGCACTTACTACATATATTTTTTGATTTTCGGCTCTACACCAATCTTCAAGAGCAAAAAGAGAAAAGGCATCAGGAAATTCAGATTTCTTTCTGCCCTTATTAAAAGGGGGATCTTGTGAAAAATATGAATCAAATATTTTGACAATGTCAACCTTGCCTACGTCCAATATAATTGGATCGGTTCCTTCTACAAATCTTTGCAAGGATCTCTTCATTTCGCAAAAGATTGATTCCATCTCTTCATCACTGCTGACATCAAGCAATTTCTTTTTGCTGTCTTGAAAAGGATCCATCTTTTTTGCCAGCTTTGAATGAAGCGATCTAATCTCTTCAATGGCTTCATCTAACAAATTTTGAGTTTCTCTTAAGGTGATATCAGTGAAACAAATAGTGATCTGTCCAAGATTTCCAATTTCATATATTGTCCTAAGTTTATGGTTATTCCAATTAAAGCCCTCTCGACGAAATATAGATGCATCAATGAAAACATTTCTAGCAACTAACTTTGACATAAACTTTATGTTTTTGCTTTGTTGATGACCAATGTAAAGCCATTATAATTTCATGTCCTGTAATCGCACATCTTTTAGGTTAGATTTCGTTGCTTAATCCAACCTGCAAAAAATATTTAATCAGCTTGCAACTGTATCACCAGAACCTCTAGTAGCTCGACCATTTGGCGCATATCGGTTCTCATTAGCTGAAGTTCTTGTTCAATGGCGATTAAACGTTGCTCAACAGAATTTGAAGGTTTAGATGAAGCCTTTGTTGAAGTTGTCGCGGAGCCATTGAGTTTGTCGGCCAATGCTTGCCAGCTATTTGCCTTAAGACCAAAATGCACCTTGGCTGCCTTTAAGGAACTAAATTGCTTCTTTAGCTGATTAACCGTGTAGCCAATTGCCTGAGATGGTCTAGGTAATTGATCCTGACGATCTAAATCCTCCTCAACCATCTCTACCACTTCATCAATTAATTGATCTTGGTTCGCTGCTAGCTTCGCCGCTGCGCCTAAAATACGTGCAGTGCCTTGAATCTGAATTTCTTTTTCCTGCCGAAGTTGACTCGCAATATCACGGATGCGATCGCCAAGTTTAGATGATCGCTTCGAAGGAGTTAGGGGAGCTGAATTGTCACTCATAGTGCGATCGCTCTACTCTGCAAGAATGTCTTGAATGGCTTGCCAGATGCGCCGAAACTTTTGCAGCAAACCAATTGGATTACCGTCAGTTGTATCGTCTTCTACTGAATCAACTAAATGCTGAATTCGATCCATCCGAGTTGCCATTTCTTCAAGGTTGCCAATCGCAGTTTCTTCTCTTGCTAGAGAATCGCGCATTAAAACCATCATCTCGGCAATTTCTTGCTTTAACTTTTCATTTTCTCGCTTGCGGCGAGTCTCCCAACCTTTAATACCTGCCTTGGAACGCCGTTCAAACTTAAGCTGATCTTGAGCCTCGTTATAGAGCGTGATGTATCGATCGCGCTCAACTAGCACCGTTTCATACTGTACTTGAATCGTTTGAACTTTCTCCTGTAGCTCGTGCTTATCTGCACGCAAACCTAGAATCAGCTGCTTTGATTCATGAGACGAGAGTGGTTCTTGCTGGTGCGATTTTGGATGATTGAGTGAATTATCGTAGGAATCGTCGTGTCGGTCGCCTCTACGCATAGCCATAGTGAATCATTCAATTTGGGCATTTCTTTATCCTGAGTATAGTTTTCCCCATTTAGTCACAGGACAACCCCAAATGCTGGCTTCAACTAATCTTTAGAGTAAGACGACAACCACAATATCTATTCAAAACCTCAAGATGGTAGGGTGGCAATGCCAGATTTAGAGGGCAACGTGCAATCGCAACTCCAACTCAACCTGCTGCTGCAAACACTGCATCAACGCTCAGATCAAGCTGAGGAAACACACCTGAAACGAGCTTATCCCCAGCCACAAATCGCCGCATTTGGTACTCATTGTCTTCAAGCTGACAAATGGTAATCGTGGGCTGTTTCGGTTTACCAATATGCCGCACCGCACCCAGAGCGCGAAAATCAACCAGCCAATACTCAGCAATGCCCATTGCTTCATACTCAACCAGCTTGTGACCATAATCATCGCGCCAGTTTGTGCTCACCACCTCAATCACCAGCGGCACCGTTGCACCTGACTGAATCACCGAAGCCGTTGGCCACAGCGACTCTTGCAGTAACATCTCACGGTTCAGAACAACCACATCCGGCACATACCCCGAACCTTCGGCTTGCGGCTTAATCAGGCAGGTGCGCGGAATCGAGTAGGGCGACTGACTGCGCCGGATCTCGAAGTTCAGCTCCGCCGCCAAAAAGCCAGCGACATCTTCATGGGGGCCTGTTGGTAACACTTCAACCACAACCCCCTCGATTAATTCATAGCAACGACCATTCTCTGGATACCACTCCAGGAATGCCTCAAAACTCATCGGGCTACTGACTTGCGATCGCATCTTTCACACCACCCTATCCTTCGCTGAAAAAGGAGTAGAGTAGATGCGGTCGATCTCAAACTCAATATTGGTTACCCCATTTTCCCAAATCAGTCTGCAAATTCTGACATCTGCATGGGCTATCCAGTCCCCATCTACCAACTGAATCGGCACATCCATCGGCATAATTCGGTAGCCCTCCTTTTGCGCCTGATGTCGTTTGCCCTGTTCCAGTTTTTCTGGATAACCCTGAACGGGATTGAGCTTCAGAATGCTGTTCACAACACATGGCATACCCATGATCGACCTCATCCCCTATAGTGTTGCAACACCCAATTGGTGATTAGCTCATTCACCTGATGCGGCACCTCATCGTGGGGACAGTGCCCTGCCTGGAGATAATGCTCCGTCAGGTCAGGATAATATTGGCGAAACTTGGCACCGCGATCGCGGGCATTCATCCAGGGGTCGCCCTCGCCCCAGAGCAGCAGCAGCGGCTGTTCCAACTGCTCCAGCAGCTTGTCCACCGTTTCGCCCCGTGGCGACTTAAACACCGACGCAAACACCCGCGCCGCCCCCGGATCGCAGGAAGGCCGATAGATATCTTCCACCAGTTGATCCGTCACCGCCGATTCGTCCAGATACACCTGCTTCAGCACCCGCCGAATCGTCGAGCGCCGCCGCGTGTACTGGAACAGCACCCAGCTCGGCAACGGCTGTAGCATAAACATGCGAACCGCCTGCTGGAGCGGATTCGACTTCGCTACCTGCTCCGACTCGGCCCCAGCCGGGACGGGTTCCGAAAACGGGCCAGCACTATTCAGCAGCACCACACCCGCCGCCGATTCCGGTCGCTGTGCCGCCACACAAAGCGAGGCATAACCGCCCAGCGAATTGCCCGCCAGCACTGCCGGGCGACCAATTTTATGCTGCACAAAATCATGGAGCTGATCGCGCCAGACATCACCGCTATATTGCCAGTCCGGCTTAGCCGAACGTCCAAAGCCCAGCAGGTCAACCGCCCACACCTCAAACTCATGCTGGAGCTGAGCGATATTCTTGCGCCAGTGGTCGGTCGAAGCGCCAAAGCCATGAATCAGCAGCAGCGGCGGACGGTCAGCACGCGAACCCGCTTTAACGTAGTGAATCGGCTGGTCACGCCACGTCCAATAGGTTTCTGAATTAGAGTTTGGACTAGGATTAGAATCTGCGATCGCGGCAGTTTGCGTCATAGGAGTCGAAAACAAAGCAGTAAATCTACCCAAATTATTCTAACGTTCACCCATCCAAGCCGCTCCCTCACACCTACCCCCTCGACTCCCCACATTCTTTCCCTCTCCCACTCCCCTACTCCCTACTCCCCTACTCCCCACTCCCCCACTCCCCTCTACAGCCTCAAACCCCTTGCCTAAACACTATCTCCCAACACCCCCCACATCCTATGATGATCAATCCAAGCAATAACCTATCCGCACATCTATCGTGATTTACCCCATTCGTTCCGATTGGTCGGTCGCCGTTACCCGTCCGGCTCAAACTCTTCAGCGCCTAGCGGGAGCCATGCCGCCCAGCGGTTTGGTGCTGCTGTCCAGCTTTGCCATTCAGCTCGCGTCCGTCTTTGCCAAGTCCATGTTCGAGACGCTGGGCGTGGTGGGAGCCTCATTTTTATATAAAGCGATCGCAGCTTTATTTCTGCTGGCCACCTGTCGGTTCTATCGCTGGGACTACTCGCGCCGCAGCTATTTACTGGTTGGCCTCATGGGACTGACAATGGCGAGCATGTCCCTGGCCATCTACAGCGCCATTGACCGGATTCCCCTGGGTGTCGCCTCCACGCTGGAATTCCTGGGGCCATTGAGCGTGGCAATTCTCGGTTCACGGCAGCGGCTCGATTTCCTCTGGGCTGGCTTAGCCACTACCGGGGTACTGCTGTTCAATCCCCTACACTCCATGACGCTTGATCCAGTTGGGGTTGCCCTAGCGCTGATCGCGGGAGCCTGCTGGGCGGGCTATATCCTGCTGTCGCGAGCCGTGGGACAAGCCTTTTCTGGCAAAGTCGGCCTAACGCTAGCGATGACGATTGCCGCCTTGCTGCTGATGCCGTTTGGCATTGGGCAAGCGGGTACCGCCTTGCTCAGTCCCCCAGCCTTGCTGATTGGGCTAGGCGTGGCCGTCTTGGGCACTGTCATCCCCTACTCGCTGGAGTTCAACGCCCTCAAGCGGATGCCGCCCCGCGTATTCGGTGTCTTGATGAGTATCGAACCTGCGATCGCAGCTTTAGTCGGTCTTCTATTCCTACACGAGGTCTTGACCATGAGATCCGTAGTTGCGATCGCATTGGTCACCCTAGCCGCCATCGGCGCAACCTTATCGCGCAATCCAGCCGATTCTTAAGCTTTGAGTGCGCTATCTTGAGTGCGCTATCTATAGATTAGTTCAGTCAACGCTGAGGAATTTCGCAAATGCTTCAGACGCTCCCGCAAAAGATTCGGCGCAAGTGGCAGGTGGCTCAGTCGGAGGTCAAGTTTTGGCTGGAACAGCAGCGCTATGCACCTCAGATTGAGACACAGCGGGCGCTACTCCATCCGGTTGATCAGCGAATTGTGTCAGCTATCAAACAAGACGGTGTAGCGGTTTCCTCGCTAGCTGAACTGGCAATCCCAGATACCGAACAGTTTATGCAAGCCGCTCAAGCGCTGATGGCCGAGCTACAAACGCAACCTGCGATCGCACCTCGACCCCATGATCGACAGAACGCCTTCAGCCATGCCGTCCCCGCTAGCCCAGTTCAGATTGCTCGGGATTATCCAGCCCTATTTACCTGGGGATTGTGCGATCGCATTTTGAATATTTTGGAAGTCTACATGCAGGCTCCGGTTGCTTGCCAGGGTGTGAATCTGCGGCGGGACGTGGTGGATGGGCAGCAGATTGGCACTCGTTTCTGGCACCGCGATGGCGAAGATCGCCACGTGATCAAAATCATTATTTATCTAACAGATGTAGGCGAGAATGATGGCCCCTTCGAGTACATCCCCAAGCCGCAATCGCTCTCCTACAGGCAGTTCAAGGCCGTGAACTACCAAATCTCTAATCATGACATGGCCCAGGTAGTGCCGCCGGAGCTGTGGCAAGCCTGCACGGGCAAAGCCGGAACCGTTATTTTCACTGACACCGCTAAAGTGTTTCACCACGGACGAGTGCCGCAAACGGAGCGCGTTGCCGTCTTTTTCGCTTATACCTCTCACCAACCGCGCTGGCCGGAGCTGTGCAGTGCCACATCGTTTCACCAGGGACTGCCGTATTTGCAGGTGACACTGTCCGAGCGGCAGAGGGAGACTGTTTGGGGATTGAAAAAGTGATGAGAATCTAGATTGGGATGGATGCGATCGCACTTTAGGCCAGATATGCTGACGTTTAGTCATTGAGTATGAATGGCGTAGGCTATTGCCGAAGGAGGCATTTTGGCAAATCCAGATCATCTTGCTTTGATCCAGCAGGACGTTGAAGAGTGGAATCAGTGGCGAGCAGAGCACCAAGATATTCGGCCCGATTTGAGTGGTGCGAGTCTCTTGCGGGGAGGGCACTACAGCGGTGCCGATTTGTCAGATGCGAACCTGCACCGCAATGACTTGATTGCGGCTGATTTGAGTCAAGCAGATTTGTCAGAAGCTGACATGAGCGGTGCAGAACTGAGGAAGACAGATCTCAGCGAAGCCGAGCTGCCCCACGCCAATTTAATTGAAACGGATTCACGTCGAGCTGACTTTAGCCATGCCAATCTCAGCTACGCGGCACTGATTCGGGCAGACTTGAGCCATGCCAGCCTGATTGAAACTGACTTTACGGGTGCGGATTTGATCGGCACGATTTTTACGGGCAGTAGTTTGATCCGGGCTGATTTTAGTAGCGCCGATTTGAGTGGCGCAGACTTTAGCGGGGCAGATTTGATTCAGGCTAACTTCAACGGCGCGAACTTAGATGGAGCCAAGTTTAGTCACGCGACGCTGCATGGAGCTGATTTCAGTAACTCTAGCCTCAGCGGAGTAGACTTTGCCGATGCTCAACTCGAAGGCGCAATCTTTCCCGATGGTTATCAGCCCCATGCTGAAGCAGAATCGACCGAATCGATCGAGCAGGCGTCGTCAGCTTAGGAAAGCGGATTTGGTAACGTGAAACATTTGGGGTAGGGACACGGCAATGTCGTGCCCTACGGATGGAATGATTGGTAGGCTAATTAAGTCATCATCCTTAGCGCTTTTGATGAAGGCTGCCGCGCAGGCGGCGCGATTTGAGCAAAAGCTGCTGGTAATTATCGACTTGATCTAAGTTCAGCTGTTGAAATTCGGCTTGATCGGCTTTTAAGCCCAATTCCTCAATTTGCTGCCGTAGTTTATATTCCCGATCGTAAATTTGCTGGGCCATTGATTGGAAAACACGCGCAAGTTGGCCAAGTTCATCTCCACGTTCGGCGACTTCTGAAAGCTGGCTGACTTCAAACTGGCTGTTTTCAATATCTGCGGCCATATTAGCAATTTTGAGAATCGGGCGAGCAATCAAGCGATCGGAGATCAAAATGGCAACGCCAGCCGCACCAACAATAAAAATGAGAATCGCTACCAGTAGAATCTGCTGATTGCGACGAATAGTGGCCAAGTAGCTATCAGAAGGAATAATAGTCCCCAAAACCCAGTTGTTTCGCCCAATGGGAGCAAATGAAATTAAATACTTTTCACCGGAGTCGGGGTCAGCGTAGACAAATTTCTGTGACTCACCTTTCTCTAGCTCATTAACCAGCTGGTTTGTAATATTCTCGGTCTGAAACCCCTGGTAAGCCAACTGCAGCATTAAATCATCAGTATTGTTGAATTGCTGCATATTGGTTTCCATCCCAGCTTCGGGCAAAACAGCAGCTGGGTTACTTGCTGCAATCAGCTCTTCCTGGGCATTGATGATGAAAATTTCACCCGCTCGATCGCCTTGGAGTCGCGATAAATACTCAGATAGCTGGGTCAGTTCCATCCCAACACCAATGACGCCAAGTACCTCACCATCTCGTTCAAGCACGACACTCGAATCCATGCCCGGAGTGCTACTCGAACTGTAGATGTAGATAGTCCAGGCTGTTTCACCCTGTTTCTCGACGGCATTCTGATACCAAGGACGATCCGGTGCATAGTAGGGCGGATTCCTTTCGGCGATTTCCTGATCCAGCAGTTCCAGGTTGCCTTCATCATTCTGGTACGTGCGGATTGTAGCAACCGTTTTTTGAGTTTCTGGATTCCAGTCTCGATTGTGATACTTGATTAGTCCATCCGTCGTACGCTGGGCCCCAATAAAATCGCCATTGCTATAGCCAAACTGCACCCAAGTAAAGTTTGGATTGGCCTCTAGGACGCTAATTAAATAGTTTTCTCGCTCTTCAGCCCGATCTAGCGTCAGCAAGTTGCGGTTGATGCTGCTGAGAATAAGCTGATGGGCAGATTCGTTGGAAGCAAATAGACGCTCCACTTCTTGGGAGGTACCCTGAATGATTTCTTTGTTGACCTGGTTGACGATAGTTTTGATATTTCTTTGGGACATCAACCACCAAGGAATATAAACGACCGTGGCCGTGGCGCTGACGATGAGCAAGATAGCGCCCACAAGGGTGGTTTTGAGGCCAAAGCGAGATCGCGTATTTGAACGCTGGCGAGAAGAAGAACGTGGCATAGGAAAACGGTGAGAAAGAGGATAGGGGGAATTAATCTAAGGGGATAATCTAGGTAGTTAAGGTTCTAAATCGGCAACCATTGCAGTTGTAGCCATGCCAGTATGCACGATACCCAATGTGCGGAAGGGATCCATGATGGGGTCAACCGCAATAAATAGAACGAGTACCGCTTCGAGCGGCAGCTTCAGCGGTTCGAGCACCAGTCCCATCATGGTGAGGGTGAGAATGCCAGTCACACCGGAGGTGGCCATTCCTGCGAAGATAGAACCAATGATAATCACAAATAATCCTGGTAAACCGAGTTCTGCATCATAAAGTTGAGCAACGAAGACGGAAGCCAGCACAAAGTAAATCACTGAACCAAAGCGACCAATCGTAATCGATAGCGGGGTAACTAAACTGGTGGCCTGCGCCTCGAATTTCAGTTCTTCATGCAGCGTTGAAATGGCGGAGGGCAAGCAGGCCAAGCTGCTGGAGGTGGCTAAAGCTAGAATTGTCGGTTCTTTCACCACTGATAGCACCTTGAGTAGAGAAACCTTGGCGCGGTACCAGATGATAAGTGTGCAGAGGATATAGATGGCGACAAAGGTTGCGATCGCAACTAGGATAAAGTTCAACATGGAGAACATCACATCCAAGCCTAGTTGAGAGAGCTGATGCGCCAGCAAGCTACACAAACCAAAGGGCAGCAGATAGGTCATCCAGTGAATGATTCGGTTGAACGCTTTATAAATGCTTTCCAAGGCGTCAAAAACGGATTGCGTAATCGGCTCCTGAATCAAGCCCAGCGTAACGCCAAAAACAATTGAGAAAACCAGTACCTTTAGCGTTTGGCCCTCACTCAAAGCGGTAAAGATATTCTCTGGCACCATATTCAAAAAGAAGGTAGTCAGCCCCAAGGTTTCTTCTGCCTCTTGAATCGGGCCAGTCAGGGAGATCTCCATATCGATGCCGGAGTTATTGACCAGCACTCCCAGCGTTTCCAGCGTGGAGACGGACAAGTTGCGACCCGGCCCAGTAATCATGGCAATTACCAGGGACAAGGTACTGATCAGCAGCAGGCTAACCGGAAACACAATCAAAATGCGGCGGATGTACTGTCCGGCATTGCTGGTGCCCATGAGCCGCCCAATACTGGTGGTGATAGCGGCCAGCAGGATGGGCATGACGCACATTTTCAATATGCCAAGATACAGTTCCCCAATCGGTGTAATCAGATCAGCGATGCCGTGATGGGATGTGCCAATGTAGACTCCCAAAATGACGCTGATGAGAATAGCCCAAGGGCTGCGGAGCCAGTGAATCGAGAAGCTGGGCGGACGCTTAAAGCGGCTAGCGATAGTCATGATGTTTTGGGGTGAAAGGGTGGGAGAGTAGGAGGGTGAATGGGTAGATGGGTGGATGGGTAGGAGGGCTGTAGCGGGTTATAAAGAAAGTGAGGCGTGAGGCGAAATTCTCTTTAACTCAGACCTCAGCATTCAGCAATTTACTGAGCACTCACTTGCACTCCGTCTCACGATTCTTCAGCGGGCTTGGGTTGAAAATAGACTGAATACTGCTCTAGCAGGGAATCTGCGGTATAGGTGGTGCTAGAGGTTTCGAGGTACTGATCAACAAAGGCAAGAAGGTGAGTACTTTCCCAAGGAACTGCGATCGCAATAAAATCGTTGGTGTCAGTTAAAGCCACAGTTTGAAAGTTCAGGGCGGCGTCGGGCTGACTGCGAACGATTTTCTTCACCTCTAGCTCATCGCGGTAGGCCAGCAAAATATCACCTTGGGTCACGGCTTCTACGACAGCGGGCCAGGATGGGTATTCGACGACTTCGGCTTTGGGGAACTTCTGTTTGGTAAAGCCAACATAGGACGAGCCTTCAATCACGCCGACACGACCTTCCAAATTGCGAATCACCTCGGTCATGCTGCGGCCTTTCGCTTGCTGAGCCATTTGCAGCCGATTGACCAGCAGACCGTGGCGCATGTTGAGATAGGGGCGTGAAAATCGAACTCGCTGCGCCCGCTGCATGGTGCGACTGAGTTTCGAGATTGCCATGTCGGCGTCGCGTTGATAAACCGTATCGGCGACTTCATTGAAGGTTTGTGCGCCGCGCTGAAATTCCACGTCTACGCCAAGCTGTTGAGCGATATCGCGGGCCAGTTGAATATCAGAACCATCCAGTGCGTCGCTCTCGCCAGCCATGAAGAAGGGTGGATTGTCTTCATTTAAAACCGCCACAATTAGTTTGCCCCGGTCGAGAATCCGCTGGAGATCCGGTGGCATCAAGGCTGTATCTTCTGCACGAGTTGGAACTGCGGCAGGTGCTGGGTTTGAAGTTGAGTTTGTTGAGGTTGCGATCGCAATTTCAACTTCCGTATCGCTTGCCTCCGGCTCACGGGTTGGTTTAGGAGAGGCCGTCTGTAACTGAGCAACAGTTTCAGCTCCAGCTATGCCGTCACCTGACAGACCAGTTGCCGTCTGAAATTCTAGAACAGCCTGACGAGTTGCGTTGCCGTAGACACCATCAACAGTGCCAGCAAAATAGCCTAGCTGCTGGAGCTTAGTTTGCAGTTGTTTAACCGCTTCACCCCGGCTGCCGACCCGTAGCGTTTGTTGAGGCGCATTGGTATCATCCGTGCTGCCCATCGCGCTATCGGTCACGCTATCGGTCACGTTATTAGTTGGAGCTTGCGCCACTGTCATTTCCACCGCTGGCGCAGATGGGCTGGTCGTCGCCACAGCCTTCAGCGGGATCAGTTGGGAGAACCCAACGATGAATAGCCCAACCACCGTCAGTAGTCCTAACCTCAGCAAGGTTTTGTGGGCGGATTGCCTTGTCTTTTTGAACATTGAGTTTCTCCTAAGCGGCAAACGAATGGATGTGACGCAGACCAAATGCCAAATCCAGCGTGATTTTGGAAGCCGCATCCAGTGGATCAACCCACGGTACGGCCAAGTTTTGAGCACGAGCGAAACCAACGGATAGCTCAGTGCAGCCAGCAATCAGCAAATCGGCTCCTTGCCTGGCATACCAGCCTGAGATGTCCTCCAGAAGAGTTAGGACTTGATCAGAAATCCAAGTTCCTGATGCTTTAATTCCCCAATTTGGGTCATAAATAACCTGCATGATTTTCTGCTGAATGTCCGAATCGAGTGCAGGCATGATGGGAATTAGACCTGCACGGGCTAAACTTCTGCTGTATAAGCCTGTTTTCAAGGTGCCGTCGGTAGCCAGGACACCAATCCGCTGCGCAGTCGGATAAGTCTCCACAATGTGTTTCGAGGTACAGGTCATGAGGTGAATCCAGGGAATGTTGAGCTGCGGCTGGACTCGGTCGTAGAAGGCGTGGGCCGTATTACAGGGCACAATTAGAAAACTCACACCCGCTGATTCCAGCAGCTGGCCATATCTCACAAGCCAAGGCGTACAATCTTCAACTTCTCCGGCGATGCTGCGACTGCGATCGGGGATAGCCGTGGCATTAACGAGTAGCCAAGTGGGATGGTCTTGATCGCAGCGCGCCCCTCGTCTGGTGCTTTCCGACAGCAGACGTCGCTCAAATTCAATATGGGCAAGGGGGCCAAGCCCACCCAAAATTCCTGGAATGGCAACTTGTCGAACCGCTGTATCGTCTAAAAGATTCATGAGCCGAAGGTGACATGGTGAGAGTGAGCGGAGTGCGGTGGTTTAACGTGACGTAGACACTAACCTGATTGGTTATCCTAATTACTAGACTTCCCTGGCACTGTGCAGTAATACAGCTATCTGCACAGCGTTCCGGCTTCTTGTCCCAAAGTTTATGCTTTAGCAGCAATGCACAGATAAATATGAAGACTTAATTTTGCAAGGTTGCAATTAAACCCCAAAACAGGCATTTTGGACGCAAGAATTTGCTCCAAATAAGATGGTTTCAGTGTTCCCCTGTATCTGGAGTGGAGCAACAGAAGAGTAGCAGTATCAACATTATTCAGTTATTACAAAAACAGGACTCTAAACCCCAACAGGGTTGAAAAGTAGAGTTTTCCCTGAGGGAAAACTCTACTTTTCAACCTGGATTTGGTTTAAACACGATTAACTTGTTTAGATTTTGAGCCACTATGCCCTCTCCGATCGCACATTCTGTTGCAGGTTATATTTGCGCAAGTTTACTGCCGCCGCGTATCGTTCAAGCAGTATCGCCCTTCACTCGCTCAGCTTCGGCCCGATTGCTAGGACTGTACGGTGTGTTGGTCGGCAATTTACCAGATCTAGATTTCCTAGGGCAGATGATTGGCCTGGGGAAGCATCGCGGCATTAGCCATAGTTTGATGGCGATGCTGGTCGTCAGTGCAATCGCAGGTTTACTGTTTTTTGTTGGTTTCCAGATAGGTTATCGGCTCAATCGTCATCGTTTGATGAGAATTGCGATGATGAGCTGTGGCCTGACGCTAGTTGTATATGGTAGCCATTTGCTGCTGGACTATTTCACGGCAGGTGGCCCCGGTATGCAGCTCTTGCAGCCGTTTTCAGATCAATATTTTCAAGCCGCTCAACCCCTTTTTCCATCCGTGCATCATTCAGAAGGACTGCTCTACTGGGGACATCTAGAATTTATTCGAGTTGAGCTAGCCTACAGCGCGATCTCACTGGCAGGATTATGGGGCTGGCGGCGGATCAGGTGCGATCGCAGTTCACATAAACAGACCAACACCACGATATAGCAACCACATTGGTTAAGACATTAGGGAATTTGAAAACGTTTGAACGTTCAAAACGTTTCAACGTTCAAACGTTTTCAAATTCAGCCACTAATGACACCCGCGCGCTCTCCCTTGTCCCCTCGCTCCCCTACTCGGTCTATCCAGAGGAGAAGAGAAATAATCCTGAAGGAGCGCTAGTTCAGCAACTGCTCCGGCAGCGCCTCTGGGCGGATCGATGCCGTCACATTTTGACCATTGCGTCGCAGTTCAAGCTGGAGCGTGTCGCCAATGGAAGACTGTTCCACCAGTGACTGTACGTCTTCAGCGCGAGCAATGTCACGCTCGTTAATTTGTCGAATTACGTCACCGGGGCGCAGTCCTGCTTTGGCAGCGGGAGAGCCTTCAACGATAGCAATCACAATTACGCCCGCATCATCTTGCACTCGGAGGTTAAAGCGAGGATCACGGTTGATGGCGTCGCGCAGTTCCGGCGTTAGCGTCTGCATCCGGATGCCGATATAAGGGTGCTGGACTGAACCCGTGGCGATGAGCTGATCAGCAATCTCACGCGCTTCGTTAATTGGGATGGCAAAACCGAGGCCCTGGGCACCACCAATAATTGCGGTGTTCATGCCGATTACTTCGCCCCGCTCATTCAGCAACGGGCCACCGGAATTTCCCGGATTGATTGCCGCATCGGTTTGGATAAAGTCAATTCGCTTGTCGGGAATGCGCACTTGGGAACTGCTGCGACCCGTGGCGCTGATGATGCCTGCGGTTACGGTGTTGTCCAATCCCAGTGGATTGCCAATTGCGATCGCCCATTCTCCAGGCCGAAGCTGATTCGAATCGCCCAGGTTAACAACGGGCAGATTGCCTTCTTCCACCCGAACCACAGCCACATCGGTGAGCGGATCGCGGCCTAACACACGTCCCTGTAGCTCGCGCCCATCTTTCAACGTCACGGTCACATCGGTTGCACCTTCAACCACGTGAGCATTGGTCAGAATTAAGCCATCACGATCAATGATGAAACCTGAGCCTGTACCCCGTTCGACCCGCGTTGAGGGAATGTCGGGAATCTCGCCAAAGAAGCGGCGGAAAAAGGGATCGCGAAAGACAGAGGGCACCTGCGTTTCAACGGTGCGCGAGGCGTTGATCCGGACAACGGCGGGGCCAACTTGTTCGACGGCATCGGCAATAAAGCTGCTGCCCGTTGTTGCTTGAATGAGGCCCGTGCGCCCTCCGGCTGGCACCTGGCTGACTAGGATTTGATCTGTAGCGATGGGAAGGTGCGATCGCGATTGAGAGTAGGACGATTGGGGCAAGTTAGTAAATGATTGTGCTGCTGTTCCTGCTAGCGCTAAAAGCACTAGGGAAAGAGGCTTTGAATACCGCTTCATCCAGTTTGGTGTCCACTGCTGTTTCATGGTCTTTATCTTTGACGCAATAGGTTCACAGACGCGACGATTTTAGTTTTGCTCCCTACATTTTCCTATAGTTGCAGCTCACCTAAAAACTTGGATTCAGCTTGTGCCGCTGCGATGCAGCGGCACAAGCTGACCTTTATTGGCCTATTCGCTTATTCGCCACCATAGACATCCGTGGTGACTTTGCCGCGAAAGACGATGTATTGATAAACGTTGTAGAACAGCATGATCGGAATCAGACCACCAATAAAAATCAGCATAAACACCAGCGCACTGGGATCGGCAGCGGCTTCGTAAATGGTGATTTGCGTCGGAATGATATAGGGAAACACTACCAGTGCCAGGCCCAGAAACGTCAGCACAAACAGCAAGATCGTCCAGACAAATGGCCAGCGTTCCTGCTTTTTGTTCAGACTTCTGAGCAGCAGCGTGATCAGCAATACGCCCAAGATAGGAATGGCTGCAAAGATATAAACCTGCGGCGCTTGGAACAGGCGAGTGCGGGCATATTCATAAAAAATTGGAGTTGCGATCGTAATTAGAATCGCGCCTGCTAAGGTCGTGATTGCTGCAATGCGAGCCGTTTTGTAGTGGGTCTCTTGCAGTTCGCCTTCCGTTTTCCACACGAGGTAGGTGGAACCAATCAGCACATAGCCTTGAATCAGCGTCAGCGTCACCAGCACAGACGGCAGGTTGAAACACTCCAGTGTGTTGCCGATAAAATGGCCGCTTTCATCAACCGGAATCCCCGCTAATACTCCCCCTAGCGCAAAACCTTGTCCAGTCGCGGCCAGCAAGCTGCCAATCCCAAATGAATAGTTCCAAAACAGCTTACGGTTTGACTGTTCTCGAAACTCAAAGGCGACTCCCCGAAAGATAAATCCAAAGATCATCAGCAAAACGGGGATATATAGCGCGTTGAGAATGGTGCCATACGCCAAGGGAAACGCGCCAAACAGAGCACCTCCCATCAAGACTAGCCAAGTTTCGTTTGCGTCCCAAATGTTGCTGAGGCTGGTCATGAGCAAGCCCCGGCGTTCTTCGGAGGATGACGTGAGTGAGAGGATACCTACACCCAGATCAAAGCCATCCAGCATGACATAGAGGAAGAGGAATAACGCCAGAATGCCAAACCAAACCTGGGGCAGGAAGTAGGTCAATGTGTTCATGGATAGGAATAGATAATTGCTATTGCTTGGCTTCGACGGGGCGTTCATCGGGAACAAATTCGGCGGGTTCGGTATTGACGGCGGGTTTAGTTTCGATACCGGGAATGGGTAGATCGAGCCTTGGCCCTCGGCGGATAATGCGGCTACCGAAGTAGAGGGCGGCAATAAACAAAATAGTGTAGGCGGCAGCGAAGCCCGTCAGCGAACCCAAGATATCAGCAGGTGGTAAGTTTGAGACCGCGTCTACGGTGCGAATTTCACCGTAAACAACCCAGGGTTGCCGTCCCACACAGCGAACGATCCAGCCAGATTCCACGGCGATATATCCCAGCGGTGCTGAGAAAATCCAAGCTCGCATCAGCCAGCGCTGATCTGCGATCGCATCTGCTGATAATTTGCCTCGCAGCCACTGAAGTAAGGTTAATCCCATCAGTCCGGCCAAGAAGAAGCCAATGGCAATCATGATCCGAAACGAGTAGTAGACCAGTCCCACCATGCTGGGTCGATCTTCGGGTGGATACTCTTTCAACCCCTGCACGGGTTCTGACAAATCGGATTTCAGTTCCAGGATATAGCCCAGAGCATTGGGAATTTTGATTTCCCAGTCGTTGCGCTCGGTTTGGGTATTCGGTAATGCAACCAAACTCCAGTCGGCAGGGCCTCCGGCAGGCACAGTTTCCCAGAGCGCTTCCATAGCGGCCATCTTGGTCGGCTGCTCGCGATAGACCTGCTCGCCACTCAGGTGTCCCACGTATATCTGCAAAGGAGCCACAACAATCGCAACCACCAGCACAATCTTGAAGGCTTTCTGGAAGAACGCTGGATTGCGCCGATTGATGATGTACCAGGCGCTGATGCCGCCAATCACAAACAGCGAGGTTTCCAGCGTGGCCAGGAACATGTGGGAAATGCTCACGGCCATGAACGGATTCAAAATTGCCTGAAAATAATCGCTAACGATGAATTTGCCGTCAACAAATTCGCCTCCGGCTGGTGTCTGCATCCAAGAGTTGGCAGTCAAAATCCAGAACGTAGACAGATTGGCACCAAAGGCCACCAGAATCGTCGCCAAGAAGTGAATAACGGGATTGACGCGCTCCCAGCCAAACACCATGATGCCCAGGAACGCGGCCTCCAGCATGAAGGCAAAGGACGCCTCAAAGCCGATGATGCTACCAAAGAAGTTGCCCACGGCTTCTGAAAAGGGGGCCCAGTTGGTGCCGAACTGAAACTCCATCGGAATGCCTGTGGCCACGCCGATGCCAAAATTCAAAATATAGAGCTTTGACCAAAAGCGGGCGTGATAGTAATAATCAGGATTGCGCGTTTTCAGCCATATAGCCTCAATGACAACTAGATAAATGCCTAAACCAGTGGTCAACACAGGCCAGAGCATGTGGAAAATGGCTGTCATCGCAAACTGCATCCGCGACAGCACAATGCTATCTGACAAAAAATCCATGAGTAGGTGCCTTACTTAGATCAAGACGAACAAAGCGTGACGGTCGTTACGGGTGATTTCTTCACTAAAAGACGAAGGCTACATTTGTGCGGTGGGCCCTCACCTGTAGTCAGGTTCATGGAGATCCCTCTACGTTCTAAAGCGAAACTGCCGATTGATCAACCTGGTTATGGTGAATTTGCTCAAGTTGGGCACGGCACAGCTAGCCATACAGCTAAGCCTTACTGTCAAGAGTTGAAGTTGCGATCGCAAAATCGCATTTGTTCCGGATAGCCATAGCGATTTGCTGAAAAAACAAAGTAGGCTGGATGCAGTTTTGCCCACCTGTATTCGCTATATCCCCCTTATCTTGTTATGATTCGTTCGTTTTGGTTTCGCCCGTTTTGCGATCGCACTCCCCTCGCTGCGACCGTCAAGTCACCTCAAGCATGGCTACGCCGACAATTTAGATTGTTAGTTGGTGGCCTGTGCTTAACTTTACCGCTCTGGACAGTGCCAGCAGCAGCGCAGTTTGTACCGCCTGATGCGGGTTTACCGGGACGACGAGCCAGCGGCGGCACCCGTGGCGGCTGTGCCGTAGGTCGCCCATCAAACCTAATTGCCTTACTGCCCGATAGCAACGTGGGACAAACCACCCAGGCATTTCCGACCTTTCGCTGGTATGTACCCCAGTCCAACGCTGAGGCCATGCGTTTTCAACTTTACGCGGCTGATCCCAATCGAACGGATTCCGAGGGCATGCTGATCTACGAAACCGTACAGCCTGCACCGACTGAAGGCGGTATGGTCAGCCTAACGCTGCCGCAAACCGGGGAAGCACAACCGCTGATCATGGGACGCACCTATCGCTGGTCAGTCGATCTGATCTGTAATGTCGAAAATCCGGCGGGCAACCTGAACATCATGGGCTGGGTGCAGCGGATGATGCTGGATTCTGAAGTTGCCGCTGAACTGGCCGATGCGGATCTAGAAGAACGAATCGAAATCTACGGCACCAACGGCCTTTGGTTTGACTATCTAGATGCGATCGCAGCTCTACCGCCCAGTGAACAGGAAGAAGCCGATGCGCTCTGGCTCAGCACGTTGTCAACAATTGGTTTAGATGAGCTAGCCAGTTTATACAGTGATACTTCTCAGTGATCCCATAACCTCACATCTTGCACTCAAACCCGAAGAGGTGATTTTGCCGCCGCGTCGCGGCGGCAAAATCACCCTTCTGGGTCTTTGGTTTGCAAGGTGCAAGATGTGAGATAACCCAAACACACCTAACCCAGCGAAACATCCAGCACCATCATCACTACAAAGCCCGTCATCAGACCTGCCGTAGCTGCCTGTTCATAGCCCAAGCGGTTTGATTCTGGAATAATCTCGTCACTGATCACAAACAGCATTGCGCCAGCGGCGAAGCCCATTGCCCAAGGAAGAATCGGCTGCGCCACGGAAACCGCTGCGGCCCCGATCAGTCCGCCTATAGGTTCCACGAGCCCAGTCGCGAGGCTAATGCCCAGAGCGCTCAAGCGAGAATAGCGTTCCGTAATGAGAGATAGGGCAACGACCAGCCCCTCTGGTATGTTTTGCAGACCGATGCCCGTTGCCAACGCGATGCCGTTGGACACATCCCCCCCACCGAAACCGACTCCGACCGCTAAGCCTTCCGGAAAGTTGTGAATGGTAATCGCGATGATAAACAGCCAGACGCGCCGTAGGTTTTGAATGTTGGAACCTTCCGGCCCCTTAATAAAGTGTTCGTGGGGAAAGTAGCGATTGCTCAGCCAGAGAAAAACGCCACCTAGGATCACGCCTGCTGCCACAATTAGGGCGGATAGTAGCTCGTTGCCCGTGCCTTCAACTGCGGCTTCCACACCGGGAACGATTAGCGAAAAGGCCGATGCCGCCAGCATGACGCCCGCACCAAAGCCGAGCATGATGCCCTGTACATTCTTAGAAATTTGCCGCAGAAATAAGATAGGCAGTGAGCCAACGCCAGTTCCTAGACCTGCGACGAAACTAGCGAGTAGTCCCAGCCAGATGATGGAATTTGATTCCACGATTTAAATCTCAAGTTAAGTTCACAATTGATTTCGATGATTGATTCCAAATTTAGTGAGACCATTCGCTAGACCAATTGTAAATGCGGCCTCGCCAGTTTTTCGGCGTCTGTAGGGATGAAAGATAGATCCGAATTACCGCTAGCGGATCAGCCAAAGGTGAGAGCCAGAATGCCCATGCACCTTTTGCTTCAGTGAAATCATAGGAAGGTGCGATCGCAGCTAGTAGCGCAAATCGAATCAGGCACAAAATCCCGTTACTCAGACCAACGGCCAGCACAGGTAAGCTCTCATAGCCCGACGCATAGAGGCCAGTAAATATAGGCGTGAGAATCCACGGTAATCCCTGAACCGCTGTGAGAAAACCCAAATCGCCCCACTTTTGACCGACGGAACAGGCATCTTTCAAATCTAGCGAGCGGCCCCATTCGCGCCAGGTTTCCGCCATCCCTTCATACATCCGCACCTGAATCAGCTTGGCTCCATCCCAGAACCCGACCTTGGCACCATTGGCCGCCGCATAGCGAGCCAGCGTCACGTCATCACAGAAGGACTGGCGAGCGCTGCTGTAGCCTCCCAGACTTGCCAATACAGAGCGCCGACAGAGGAAACACTGGCCATTGGCCATCACTCGCTCAGCCGTACCCTCACCTGCCCCAGACGGCCCAAAGCGATAGACCAGCGTCATCAATAGCGCGGGCTGAAGCCAGCATTCTCCGGCGGTTTTCAAAATGAATTGGGGAGAAAGTGAGACTAAATCGTAACCAGCGGACTCGGCAGCAGTGATTAGACCTGCGATTAAGCCTGGCTTGGGTTTCGTATCGGCATCAATCCCCAGCACCCATTGACTCTGCTCACTGCCGTGCAAAAAGCCCGTATGCAGCGCCCAGGGACGACCCACCCAATTGGCAGGCAGGGGATCATCCTCAATCAGCCGAAATCGGGGATCGCGTCGCTGCTGCTGCTTGACTAAATCTTGCGTACCATCCTGAGAGCGGCTGTCTACGACGATCACCTCTCGCAGTTCATAGCTCTGCTGGCTGAGGCCGTCTAGACAAGGCTGAATCCGCTCCACTTCATTCAGCGTTGGCACTACGACGCTGACCTGACCGAGTAAACCTGGATGAGGAGGTTGGGGAGATATCGGCGCTTTGCGCTTTGGCCCTTGTAATAAACGCGACAGTAAAACTGCGATCGCAGGTACTTGCAGCACCAGAATCACAAGTGCGATCGCATTAATCCCGAATTCAAATCCTGCCAAACCTGCGCCTACCCAAATTCTTCAGATTAACCGTGCCTCTGTAGGGTGGGCAGTGCCACCCCATCCAACCAATGATGTCTAACCGATGCCATTTATTTCAAAACACCGACTGTTGTTGTGGTTACTTCAGAACCTAGTTCTTGCGGAGCCGTACCCATCACAGGTGCCTCAGCCAGTGATGGCGCAACGGCAACTTTAGGTGTCAAATACCAGCAAACAACGGCAGGAACCGCACCCAATACCAGTCCCAAAAGTACCGGAGTAATGATGCCACCCGCCAAACTCATGATCATGGCGAAGGCAAAGTTGCTCAGATAAATCACCAAGGGCAGCGTTAATTGCGTTTGAGTAAAGGCAAAGACCCGCTTGCGCCACAACAGTGCGGCAATGGTCATAAAGGTTGCACCTGTGCCGAGCCAGCCGGCAAAGTTCTGATAGGGCATACCAAAAAATGCCCCTTCCTGATGCCAGTACCAGAACGGCATCCCTGTTTGGCTCATGGCTGGATCCAGCACAAAGTCCCAAGAGGTGAGCAGCAGGGCACCCAACCCAATACAGATCAACTGACGACCAACGCCCATTGGAATGGTGACACCGTTGCTCACGCGCGCGAGACCGCCCCGTGCCAGCAGGTAAGCGGAAAGGCCCAAGTAAAACCAGGAGAGGGGAATGGTGAAGGGGACAAGTCCAGCAATCTTGTAGCCTAATCCGCTCAGATAGCTGTAGTCGCCAAAGGGGAAGCCCGTGCTGGTTCCCAATAGTTCACTACCCAGTGAAATCAAAATCGCTGGAATCATGAACGCCAGCCAGATTTTCGTGCCCAAATTGCGATAGGCATAGATGGCAACTGCGATCGCACCCAGCAGAATGTAGGACACGCCACCACCCGCCATACTCCAGCTAAACATCGTATGTCCGGCTGGGACGTGATC
Source organism: Thainema salinarum CENA647 (assembly GCF_057732415.1). Classification (NCBI taxonomy): domain Bacteria; kingdom Bacillati; phylum Cyanobacteriota; class Cyanophyceae; order Leptolyngbyales; family Leptolyngbyaceae; genus Thainema; species Thainema salinarum. The sequence continues at coordinate 1,231,216 of NZ_JBYJZJ010000022.1, read as the reverse complement.
TAAAAACTCTGGATGGGGCACCACCAACAGCAGACCTGCGAGGCCAAATGCCATCGACACAATATGCCCAATTAGACAATACCGTTCTGCAACTATCAACCGATTCATGACTGAATTCTCCCCAACTGCCACTCGCAGCAATATCGCTTAGATTTCTTTTGCTACTCAGATTTCTCTACATCGTGCCGCAACTTATAAGTTTTGTAAACTTTGAGCTTGTTTGGATTTGAAGTGCGATCGCACCTCCGAACTACATACCCTCGCAAAATCCGGGCAAAAAATCATTCCGACCGAGCCATTTTTCGATAGTCTCTTAAAGGAATCGTGCATGGTAGTTCTCGAATGAGGCAACTTGAGGATATAAGACTATGGCATTAATCGGCATTGGCATTGGCATTCTAGTGCTCCTGGTGATTCTAGGGCTAGTGCTGTTTGAGCTTCAGTATCGCCGACGTCAGGGAAATGCCTTGGCGCTGACCTCTGGCGACTGGAACATTGAGGCTTACGAGCCAGATTACTACCGCATATTGGGGGATTTAGAGTTTCAAAACCTGACCCGTAAGTTAGAGATTATGGTACCCGAGGTACATGCCGAAGCAACTCTGCTATCCGGCAGTTCTTTAACTCAGACGACGCATACCGCGCGCCTCCGTCCCAATCATCCCGATATGTCGTCTCGGCCCGATGACTACTGGTTTGCATACATTGTCAAAGGCGCAAAAACGACCCATCTTGAAATCGAAATCGAGATCAGTGGCCCAGAGCTGCGGAACCTCAAAGCCCTCTGGGTGAGAATTGAATACGTCACTTACGGTCCGCAAGGACGAATTCCCAAACGCAAACACGTGGTGGTGCCGCTGAAATTTCCCACCGTTGATCCCAATCAGGCTGCTTGGCGTCCCACGGCTGATGCAGATATCTTGCCCATTCCCACCCATTTATTGACGCACCTCGACACTCCAGTTGAAATTGTAAAGCGCTACGTCGCACCCTATGCTCAACCGGGCGATATCGTCACGCTGGGAGAAACTCCAGTTGCTATCATGCAGGGGCGCTGGCGGCATCCGACAGACGTTAAACCGGGTTGGCTGGCGCGACACATTTGCTATTACTTTTTACCTACGTCCAGTTTGGCAACCGCCTGTGGGATGCAAACGCTGGTGGATCAAGTCGGTGCGTGGCGGGTGGCCTTTGCATTTATCGGCGGCAGCTTAATGCGCCTATTCTTTAGATATAGAGGCGGTTTCTATCAGCTAGCAGGGGAACAAGCCCGCCTAATTGATGATGTCACGGGAACTCTTCCCCCTATGATCAATTCATCGTACTGGGTCCAGATAATCCACAGCAGGTTGTTGACCAAATCCGAGCCGAAACAGGTCTCGCGGCTGCGATCGTAGACGTGAACGACTTAAAAGCGGTTAAGATATTGGCAGCAACGTCTGACGTATCCCTTCCCTTACTGGAACGGGCTTTGATTGACAATCCAGCGGGTAATGCAGATGAGCAAACGCCACTCGTTTTAATTCGCCCCGCTGTTGCGCCAACTCTGACCAAGTAGCAAGGGTCTTTCATAGAAGGGTACTTTGGGTGTCTGGCTCGTCCGTTGTATTTAGGTTGGACTCCAATGGCCTTAGCAACCTCCCAAAACACTTCCTTTGTTATTCGTCCAGTTCAGTACAAAGATCTGGACGAACTTGAGTCGTTCTTTGAGAAAGAAGAGGACGGTAGCGTTGCCAACCAGCTCTATCCGGATATGCCGACCCACCAGCGATTTGAGCAAATGCGGCGGTGGTATGTACCGCTGAAGTTCCTCAGCCTGATGCCGCGCCCGATCAAGCAATTGTTCTATACATATGTGGTGGTTCAGAGCAACCAGCTCTGCGGGTTAATCCAGGTTTCTCCCTTCAACCGCACCCGCAGCACGTGGCGAGTAGATCAAGTGGCAGTTGATTCCACCAAGTTAAACGGGTCGGGTGATGAACAGCTCAAATTGGCATCGGATGCTGGCTCATTGCTGCTGCGGCACTGCTTTGAGTCCTTTTGGGAAGCTCGGACTTGGCTGCTAGAAGTTAGCGTCAACGACAAAGATTCGCTGGCTCTCTATCGGCAAAACGGATTCCAACCCCTAGCCCATCTGACCTATTGGGCGCTCAAACCCGAGCAGCTCAAGACTCTCGCTGAGCAGGAACCGACTCTACCTAATCTGCTGCCAGTGAGTAACGCCGATGCTCAATTGCTATATCAACTCGACACCGCTTCCATGCCGCCACTGGTACGGCAGGTTTTTGACCATCAAATCCAAGATTTTAAGACGGGATTGCTCAGTTCCTGCATCGACACGATGCGCCACTGGCTCAATCGCACTGAAGTAGTCAGCGGTTATGTGTTTGAGTCACAGCGCAAGGCTGCTATCGGCTATTTCCGAGTGGAATGCTGTCGCGATGGCAGTCGCGCCCATCGAGCCAAACTAACGGTACATCCGGCTTATACCTGGCTGTATCCAGAACTGGTTTCTCAAATGGCGCGGATTGTCCAAACCTTTCCTGAGCAGACCCTGCATTTGTCGTCTTCGGATTATCAGCCAGAGCGAGAAGAGTACCTAACGCGGATTGAGGCTAGCCCGATTGAGCAAACGCTAATGATGTCTCGTTCGGTGTGGCACAAGCTGCGGGAATCGAAGCCTGTTTCGTTGGATGCGCTTCAGCTATCGGATATGCTGCAAGGATTACAGCCTTCACGCAAGCCTGTACCCGGTCGGATGTCTTGGCGGATGTCGCCGTCGTCCGAACCCTTGCTTCCGTATCACGAGTCAACCGCTCTGCCGGATACTGAAGTAGGTGGCAACGGCAACGGTAATGGTAGCGGAGGGCAAAATCGCGATCGCGATTCGGCCTCTGAACCCAATCGACCCAAACCGGGGCGAAATTTCCCTGATCTATCTCAGGATGGGTCGTCTGGTTAAACAAAAATATGGCAGCGTCGCGTGTTTCAGCATTGGGATTAGATATTGGCCGCAAGCGGGTCGGTGTCGCGGGCTGCGATGGCATGGGACTGATCGCGACAGGGTTGACGACGATTCAGCGCCGATCGTTTGATCATTTAGTTGAAGCACTCCAAGAACTGGTCAATGAGCGCCAGGTTCAATTGCTTGTGATCGGTATGCCTTACTCAATGGATGGCACGATCGGGCATCAGGCACGACAGATCCAGAAAGTCGCGGAACGATTATCCCAGGCGCTCAATTTGCCAATTGAGTATGTTGATGAGCGATTGACCTCCTATGAAGCGGAGCAACTGTTGCAGGCGGAACGGAGATCTCCTGCTCACCATAAAGCTTTAATTGACCGCAAAGCTGCCGCCATCATTTTGCAGCAGTGGCTTGACCAACGGTAGTGCCCAGCATTTAAACTCCATGTAGCAGTTAGGGTTTAAAGGTATGCTTTACCCGAACCTGCTCATAAACTGCTATAAGGATTGATGAGTAAGGTTGATCAAACAAAGGTTTAGCAAGCATGCACGACGACGATACAGATTTAGATATGCCGACGGTGGCGTTAACGGATGAAGCCGGTCGAGATTTGCCGTGCTATGTTGAGCGCAGTTTCGAGATCGACGGTGAAACTTATCTGCTGCTCATGCCAGTTCATGCCCCCATCGAGATATTTGCTTGGCAAGACGATGAAACGGGCGAAGAAGAATTCCTGGTTGATGTCGAAGAGGAAGAAATCGACAGCGTGTTCGAAACCGCGAAAGCTGTGCTGGCCGAACAGGATTTACGGCTATATCGGACAGCATTGACACTAACTGCAGCGGGTGATTTACCAGAGGTTGACGAAGACGAGGTGATTTCGCTTGATGTTGAAGAAGAAGACGAAGGTAAAGGTGAGGCTGACTTAGAGCAGTTTCAACAGCTGACCACGTTTTACTATCAGGACCAAGAGTATATCGCGTGCACGCCGCTTGATCCGCTGCTATTCTTTGCCCGGCTAGATGAAACTGGAAAGCCAAGGTTATTATCACCAACTGAGTTTCAGCAGATGCGACCACAACTCGAAGATCAGCTATTTGATGTACTAGATGATTAATTGAGGTTGGATTGATACTATTGCGGTTGGCATCAATCCGACAGGCTAACTTTGGGTTGTGCTAATAGTCCCCTACTCACGGCTAGCATTATGAAATCGCGTTTTAAAGGACTGTTATTTCTTCTCTTCGGAGCGGCTGTGCTAGGCGTTTGTGCCTGGCAAGGTTGGGCGTGGTGGAGTTGGGCCAGTGCCCCAGTCACGGCTGCCGAATCGGAGTCAAACAGTACAGCGGAAAGCCCGGCAGATGGCACTGAGGCGGAAATTCAGATTGAAATTCCGCCCGGTACACCGGGTCAGCAAATTGGAAAGAATTTGGAAACGACTGGTCTAATCCGTTCCGCAACAGCCTGGGATTTGTGGACACGCTGGCAACATCTTTCAAATCGGACAGGGGATTTTCAGGCTGGGGTTTATGAGCTGTCTCCCAATCAGTCAATGGAAGAAATTGCCAATCAGATCTGGCAAGGCGATGTACTGCAAACTAGCTTTACGGTACCAGAAGGCTGGTCGATCGATCAGATGGCTGAGTCCTTTGAGGAGCAGGGCTTTTTCTCAGCGGAGGAGTTTAAGGCAGCCACTCGTCAAATTCCTTACGATCAGTATCCTTGGCTGCCTGCCGATTTGCCCCATTTAGAGGGCTTTTTATATCCCGACACCTACCAGTTGGCCAGTGACGTGGTCTCACCGACCTCCTTTATTAATCAAATGCTCAGCCGGTTTGAGCAAGTCGCCTTACCGCTGTATCAAGAGGGCCAAGATCAAACTAGTTTGAGTCTGCTGGAATGGGTCACACTAGCCAGTATTGTTGAGAAAGAATCGGTCGTTGCCGATGAGCGATCCGTTATTGCTGGTGTGTTTACCAATCGCTTGCGCGAAGGAATGCGCTTAGAAGCCGATCCGACCGTTGAATATGCTCTAGGCATTCGCCAAACCGTTGAGCAGCCGCTGACCTTTGCCCAAGTGGAAACGCCTTCACCCTATAACACATACATGAATGCGGGTTTACCGCCAACTGCGATCGCAAGTCCCGGTTTAGCCAGTTTAGAAGCCACACTCTATCCCGCCGATACAAACTATCTCTTCTTCGTGGCTCGCTACGACGGCACGCATGTATTTAGCGAAACGCTAGAGGCACATCAAGCCGCTCAAAATGCCATTCGCGACGCGGTAGAGGCTCGTAGTCAATCGGGTGACAGTGCGGATAATTCGTAGGTCGGTAACAGGACATGTCGGTTTTCGACAAATCGCGAGTAAAGTTGTAGGCTCGGTGTAAGCTGATAGTTCAACTCGATAAATTGTGAAATGCGCGCACTGGCATGACCTGGGGGAAGTTATTACAGCCTGATCTCGTTCTGGGAGACAGTATTCTCAGCCTAACGGCGGAAACCATTCAGCGTAGCGGTTTAAATGGCCTGGTGCTTGATGTGGATGAAACTCTGGTGCCATTTAATTCATCCCAGATTACGGCTGAATTGAAAGATTGGTTAGCCGATCTGCGCCCTCATCTCAAGGGTATTTGGCTTGTTAGCAACAATTTGAGTCAGGTTCGGATTGGTCGGATTGCTCAAGCATTAGATCTGCCCTATATTCTTGGTGCCCGCAAGCCATCGCGGCGCAAGGTGCGCTTGGCTCTACAGGAGTTAGGTTTGCCGGTTGAGCAGGTTGGCATGGTGGGCGATCGCTTGTTTACGGACGTGCTAGTTGGCAATCGGTTAGGCATGTATACCATTTTGGTCGAGCCAATGGTTGACCCAACCCAAATGCCCCGCAAGTACCTGATTCGTAATACTGAGGTGTGGCTGTCTCAGAAATTAGGCGTCACGCTGTCTCACGATAACGTGAGGCGAGAGGCGTAAGCGTATTTCTGCCCCTCAGTCTTCAGCACTCAGCACTGAATTCGTCCATAGCGCTCGTTTTCTATAGGGCTGGTATTAGGATTCCCAATATAGTAGACATTTGGCCGGATCACGCAACGGTATAAGATGAAAAGCAGTGATCGCTGGGAGGATAGCCGGATGAGAGTTTTAGTTATGGGTGGTACTCGCTTTATTGGTGTGTACCTCACTCGGATCTTGGTTGAGCAAGGCCATGAGGTTGTTTTACTCAATCGTGGCAACAAGCCTGCTCCAGTCGAGGGCATCCAGCAAATTCATTGCGATCGCCAAGATGCAGCACAGCTTAAAGATAATCTATCCGGCCAATCATTTGATGCCATTTTTGACAACAACGGGCGAGAACTGAGCGACACAAAGCCTTTGGTTGAACTGTTCGGCGATCGGGTACAGCATTTTGTCTATGTTAGTTCTGCGGGTGTGTATCTCAAGACCGACCAGTTACCCCATCGGGAAGCCGATGCCGTCGATCCGAACAGTCGCCACAAAGGAAAATTCGAGACTGAAACATACTTAGCGGAACAGAAGATCCCCTTCACCTCTGTTCGTCCGGTTTACATCTACGGCCCACAGAATTACAACGATGTCGAAGCCTGGTTCTTTGACCGGGTTGTCCGAGATCGCACTGTGCCCATTCCCGGCAACGGTATGCACATCACTCAGCTCGGCCATGTGCAGGATTTAGCCCAAGCAATGGCAGCTGTACTCGGTAATTCTCAAGCTATTGGACAGATTTACAATATCTCTGGCGATCGCTACGTGACCTTTGATGGTTTAGCAAAGGCATGTGCGATCGCAGCCGGAAAAGATCCCGCTGCGCTGAAACTGGTTCACTACGATCCGAAGCAGTTTGATTTTGGCAAGCGCAAAGCATTTCCAATGCGAGTACAACACTTTTTTGCCGATATTTACAAAGCTCAAACCGAACTCAATTGGCAACCCCAGTTTGATCTCGTTTCAGGCTTAAAGGATTCTTTCCAGAACGACTATCTTTCATCTGGCCGAGATCAAGCTGAGGTTGACTTCTCCCTAGACGAACAAATTCTCGGTGCCTAAGAAACAAGTAGTGCTTGACTGGCTGCAACCTCAGCATTGATTGGTAAATCAATCACAAACTCAGCGCCTTTGCCAGGGTGAGACTGGCACGTCAACTGCCCCCCATGTCGCTCAACCACAATTTGACGGCTAATCGACAGTCCTAAACCAGTACCCTGATTTACTTTTTTAGTAGTAAATAGAGGCTCAAATAAGCGATCGCGAATGGTATCTGCCATCCCAGGGCCGTTATCGATAATGCGAATTGTGGCGCAATTACCGCCAGCATACTCTGTGCTAATGCAAATAGTGGGCTCTAAAGACTTAGAACTAATCGGTAAGATATGAGTTGAATTGGTATTGGTGACAACTTGATTAGATTGACTACCTTCATCTAATGCATCAATTGCATTAGATAAAAGATTCATAAAAACCTGATTAATCTGCCCCGGATAACACGTTATTTCGGGCAGATTTCCGTAATTCCGAACGACGCTAATAGCCTGCCGATACTCATTTTCTTTTAATCGATGTTTCAAAATCAGCAGTGTACTATCCAATCCCTGATGAATATTAACAGGCATCAAACACTTTGTATCCGAGCGAGAAAAATTGCGCAGGGACATCGATATTTCCCGAATGCGCTCTGTCCCAAGTTGCATAGAAGCTAAAAGCTTTGCTAAATCATCCAAAGCAAAATCAAGATCAATATCTTCTGCAAATCGGGAGATTTCAATACTTGGATTCGGATAATTTTGTTGATAAAGGCGAATAACCTGCGCGATATCCGCCACATATTCCATGGCCGGTTCTAAATTATTGGCAATAAAACCAATTGGATTGTTAATTTCATGGGCGACTCCTGCAACCAGTTCACCCAGTGTTGATAGCTTTTCTTTTTGGACAAGCTGTACCTGCGTTTGCTGTAGCTGATGAAGCGCAGTAGATAATTCTGCTGTTCTATTTGCAACTCGTACTTCTAATTCATGATTAAGTAATTGCAGCTGTGCCTCAGCCTGCTCTCGATGCTGAATTTCTTGTCGCAACAGTTCATTTTGACAGGCAAGGGTTTGAGTTAACGTTTGAATCTTTAAATGAATTTTAATCCGAGCAATGACCTCTTCTTGCTGGAAAGGTTTGGTAATATAATCAACTGCGCCTAAAGATAAACCTTTAATTTTGTTTTCAATATCTGATAAAGCCGTCATAAAAATAACTGGAATAGCACTGGTTGTTGGATCGGCTTTAAGGCGACGACAAGTTTCAAAGCCATCGATACCAGGCATCATGACATCTAGCAGAATGAGAGACGGTCGTTCGTAACCTATCTGCTTAAGAGCATTCTCACCACTCGTAGCAACGGCAATAGAATAACCTGTGCTACTAATTGACTTAGAGAGAACCTCAAGATTAGTAGGATTATCATCCACGATTAGAATAAGATCACATACGGTATCAACCATGCTATCCACCAAACTTTATGTTTATTTTCATTCATCAGAATATCTTTCAGCAGGGATACACTTAAAAATTGCTTCACGGCACTATTTCGGATCAACATTGAGATAATCCCTCAACAAATCTTGAATCCTTTCTAGTTTAAAGTTCCGAGTTAACATACGAATTTGACTGGCAAATGCGGCCAGTTCTTGATTTTCCAATCTTAGCTCTTCAACTCTCTGCTCTAAATTCAGTATGCGACCTTTTTGAGCATATTCATAAAGCTGAATAAGTTCTTCATGAGATGGAATTAAAACATCCTCTCCAATACTAAAAACATCAGAACAAGGATGATCTGCTTGACCTATTAGTGCTGGATTTTCGGTTTCATAGATCCATTTAATGTTTAGATATTTTTCTAGCGTATCAAATAGTTCTTCCGCCTGAATAGGCTTAGCCAAGAAGGCTTTTGCACCTGCTTTCATACTTTTATATTGTTCTGAATTAAAAACGCTTGCAGAAGAAATAATGACAGGTATATCTTTTAATACATCAGTTTGTTGAAGTGCTTTTAACAACTCATATCCACCCATAACTGGCATAGCTAAATCAGTAATAATTAAATGAGGAAGAAAATGCTCTGCTTTTTCTAAAGCCTCTTGACCATCTTCAGCCTCTGTAATCTTGAATCCGAGTGGTTCCAGGAGTTTTCGAATGACAACTCGGTTTTCCCACCGATCATCAACGAGCAAGATAGGTATCTCAGATCCTTCAAAGCCAGTAACCCTGCCTAACTTCGATGTGATTTTTGACTGTTCATCCCATGCCTCAACTTCATAAAAGTCAACGTCAAACCAAAACGTACTACCTTGCCCTAGCTGACTCCTAACATTCAATGAACCACCCATCATTTGAACAAACGTTTGACTAATAGAAAGCCCTAGACCAGTCCCCTCAGATTGCTTCTTAACGTTGCCAACCTGCTCAAATGGCAAGAAGATTTTTTGCACTTGTTCATCGGTCATACCGACGCCAGTATCCTGCACCTCAAAGCGAATTCTTAACGTATTTGAGTCTTTCAATATATCGCTTTGATCTGTAGATTTATTTACAGCCGCTATTTCTGGATTCAATTGAGATGGACTATTGGCACATTGAGCAACGGAATCGATAACTTGTACGCTAAATACGACAGAGCCATACTCTGTAAACTTAATTGCATTACTGATGAGATTAATCAGGATCTGCCTGAGTCGTTTTTCGTCGGATAAAATACCAGTTGGCAGATTTGGATCAGACCGATAAGTGAAATCGATCTGTTTCTGCTGAGCTCTGATCTGACAAACTTCGTATACACCCTGAAGAAAAGATGGAAAATGAATATGAGTTGGATGTAGCTCCATCTTTCGAGCTTCAATTTTTGCAAGATCTAAAATATCGTTAATCAACGTTAACAGATGCGATCCACACTGATAGATAATATTCAATCCTAGTTCCAACTTATTTTGTGTCAGCGTTCCTGAGCAATGGTCTTCTGCCATTCAACGATGAGGCAATCAGCCAATTGCGAACCCAGTTGTCGTGATAGCGGAAGCCGTTGAGTTGCTCAAAGGGGCATAAGCACCCGCCCATTGCTTTGCGAGTCTTGCGACAAAAGGGATGGAAGTTCCAGAGTAAGGCCATCGAGCGCACCGACTGTTCCGCCGAGTCCCAGAATCCATGAAAATCTTGCATGGCATACAAGATGCGGTCAAGATAGTTCATCGGACGGTCAACCTGATTGCTGGTGCGATAGGCGTCAGGGAAGTCAAAGGCGCGTTGGAAGACGTGAGATTTGTCGTTGAGGCGTCGCAAGCGAGCGTCAATGGCCTGGGGCAACGCGTGGGTGTTCACCCACTCCAGCAACCGACGCAACCGTTGAGCAAAGTGACGTTTGCTCTGGCCCCGATACAGATGCCAAAGCTTGTCGGCTAGTTGCTGACCCAGGACTGGTTTAGAGCGGCACCCATCGCGAATTTTAATCACCTCATGCAGGAAGCACAGAATCCAGACCAGGCCAGGGAATAGCTCCTCCCAAGCGGCTCGGGTGGCCTCCCAACCATCAGTCGTCACCGTCTCGGGCGCATAGTCGGGAACATGATGGGCAGCTTCCTGCTGGAATACCCCATAGGCTGCGGTTAATCCATCCTGACCCGCATTGGCACTGAGACTGGCTCCCAGGACGCACCCTTGCGCCGCTGTCACTGCCAGATAGACTCGCTGCCCGTGCCAATCACAATGCTTCTCATCGGCAACTAGATGGGGGGAGCGCCGTTTCCCTTTTGAGGGTACTGCCCACAATCGAGGCTCGACCGAACGACTGACAGAGCCGATACCAGTGCATCTCAGAACGGCCCAGCACATAGGCAATCCCCTCATACGACAGGCCATGCTTTCTTAAATAGAGCGCTTTGTCGGCCATCTCCGCCGTCTCGCTCATGTACGGCATCACCAAATCGGGACGCAGTTGATAAGCCTCTCCGGTACTCGGCAGCAAAATCCGCCGGGTCTTGAGCTGTTGACGAGAGGACTCGACCCATCCGTGAAAGCGATAGCCTGCCTCAATCCCGTCGGGAAACAGTTCCGGGTGGGATGCGATCTGCTCGTTGAGATACTGGCGAAAGGCTTCCCGGTCTTCTACTAAGACCTCGTAGTCAAGGTCGTCTGCAATGGGCAGACAAATCGTTTTATCGCCTGCTGTGCCACGCTTGCGTCGTTGCTGAGCCATCGGCTTTGGCCTGCTGAACTCTCTGCCTCAATTCTACTCAACACAAACTTGGGTGGAACTAGCAATCCTTGTTTTTCATCAGCCGTAAATGTATCAGAACGTCTTAAAATTTGAGCATAGCCCAAAATTCCATTTAGCGGTGTTCTTAATTCATGACTCATATTTGCTAAGAACTCGCTCTTGGCTTGATTAGCAGCATCAGCCACTTCCTTAGCCTGCTTTAATTCAGCCGTACGTTCTTCAACACGAGCTTCAAGTATTTCATTTGATTTGGCTAGCTTTTCAAATGATGCCTTTAACTGCTGGGCCATTTTGTTGAAGAGAAAAGCCAAACGACCAAGCTCATCTTGACGATCTGTATTGAGATCGATGTCCAAATTTCCACTAGCAACACTTTCAGTTGCTGCCATTAGACTAGCAAGCGGTGTGGAAATTTGGCGTCGCAGAATGAAGAAAATAACTATGACTTCAATCAATAACGAAAAGAAACCGAGGAGTAAAACTAGGCGTGCTGTTATGAATGCCTGTTGCTGAACTAAAGCCTTTGGAAAAACCGTCACGAGATACCAATCGGGGCCTTCAATTGAAGTAACAGCTAAGTATTCATCATGTTCAACGTGATCTAAGATGATTTGACCATCTGACTTTTGAGTTACAAGTTCAAAGATTTGGCGAAGCCGAGGATCGTCAGACTGAGAGATATTAAATTTACCTCGGCTCTGTTGAATTTCATCCATTAATTCGGGGTGGGCCACCAAACGACCATCTGCCCGAAAGATCATGTTGTAAGTTCCCTCTAGGGTTTCATTAATCGTTCGATCTTGCAGTTCAGTGATTAGAATATCGTGCCCAATCGTGGCGATATGCTGACTATTCACATCAACTGGAGTTACACAGGATGCCATCCAAGCACGTGCAACTTGGTCATAGTAAATACCTGTCCATACTGTCTCGCGAGTTGGGTTATGTTCCTTGTCCGTGATATAGAATGACTCATCATCCGTAACTCTAAATGCAGGATCAGATGGCGCATTTTGAACCCAGGGATAGGTTGGCATGTAGATTGCAATTCCATTCTCTGGAATCTGCATATAGGTATTGACAAACCGGTTTCGCCAAGCTGGCCCATAGGCTTCTAGAACATTGAAGTATGAGATAACTCGGTGCTGCATATTTTGGTCAACGTTAACGTTGGCACCTAAGAAAATACCAGGGGTTTCTTCGACGTTAAAGAATTCTTCTCGATTGCGAAATGTACCGTCTGCCTGTCTTTCAAAAAGCTGGTTAAATGCAGATATGCTACTGGCGCGATCGCGATTTTGTTCAAGCTCGGTGAGTAAAGCCTCTTTGAGCAAAATATGGTTATCTTCTGCTAGTTGAAAAACGGCTCGTTCCCGTTCTGCTCGGAGCTGAGCATACTTTTCAACTTGAGCTAAGGTTTCATCTGTGATCCTTGAAACAAGTTGCCGATAGGCGATGCCCGTAGAAGCAACGATCACAACACTGATACTGATAGCGGTCGTAACCAGAGTCTTTCGAGTGATGGATCCTTTATATTGCTGGGCATTATGGATTCCGTCCCAATTCTCTTTTGAAAAGCCGATTTTTTTCATGGTTACGCCACAAACTCGGTAAGTTATTTTCAACTTTTATTCGTATGAAGCTTCAGTTGATACCTTGCATGGGCTTGAGCCACTGCATCAACTGGCTCTCTTGCTCACCTTCAAAGTACCCAAGTTGACTTTTGAAATAACATTGCGCAGAGAAAATTATTTGGCCGCATATAAATATCGGTAAATATTGGAATGAAATACCCCGCCGCAAGCGGACGGGGTATCAGAATCAAAAAAGAGCAAGTTGATTATCCCGATGCAATTTGAGGTAATCTTTGCCTTGGGCTTGAACATATTTGGCGATCATTCCTTCATCCCCGTGGCGGCCTACTGTACTCGCAAAATATCCATCACTCCAAAACTCGCCTCCCCAAAGTTTCTGCTTCACTTGAGGGCATCGTTTGAAGACTTCTCGTGCAGTTAAACTTTTCAGCATCGTTACCAGTTTGGTCACACTATAGGTCGGCACGGACTGCACTAGAAAATGGACATGGTCTTTGTCCACTCCAATTTCGACAAACTTCACCTCGTAGCGTTTCTCGATTTCGAGGCAGACCTCTCGCAGAACCGCATCTACTTGCTCATCAAACACAACCCGTCGATACTTTGCTGGAAACACTAAGTGGTATAGCAAAACTGTTACGTTATGACTCTTGTGGATGTACTCACTCATTCTTAGATCTTACGCCGCAGAGCGGCGGGGAATGGACCCCAAGAGATTCAAAAGTGTTTGGAAAAAGGTTTACTGACTGCTGTGATGTCTCAGTAAGTAAAGCTTTAGCTTGTTGCATTGAAGAAAGCTCAAGCCATGAGTTGGCTAGAAAGCACTGGCTTGGGGAGGAAACGACACTGACTCAAGTAAGAAATATATAAATCGAGTGAATCTATGGCTGATGGAGGATACTCAATCGCATAGCGAGTTAATTGACTAAGCTGCCTCAATTGATCAAACTCAAGGGCTCCTAACAGCTTTTGTACAAAGCCTTGGTAAGTGAGAAGTGAAACCAAAGGAGCCAATACGTTACTATCGGGGTCTTTTATAGAAGTGGTTTGAGCAATCTGCTTCAGAAGGAGGCTGTACCAAGCCTCATAGGGTAGGGTTTGCAAAGAATATCCAGCTTGTCTCAACCGGTTTATAGATTGGCTCCAGGACAACGAATCAGGATTAACGACCAGAAATGCTTGTCCCTGCGGGAGGGTGTGGCAAGATAGCCGCACGATGGTGCGACTGACGAAATCAACCGGCGACAGGTTTAAACTTGCTTCAATCTGGGGAGCAGCTCCGGCTTGCAGGCAGCCCTTGAGTAGCTTTGCGACGAAGTCACTGGTCTGACAGATCCCCGTTTGTTGAGAACCAATGATATTTCCAGGTCGATAAATCGCAACCGGTAAACCGCGATCGCGCGCTGCCATGACGAGACGTTCTGCCGCATACTTCGTTTGAGCATAGCCGCTATACAGAGCCTTAGCTGGCCCAATGGGGGTAAGTTCACAAACTGGATGCAGACCTACTCGGGCAGCAGTAGAAAACACATCGGTCGTAGAGACATAGTGAACGGGCTTAGGATGGCTTTGACTGGCTAGTCTCAAAACTTCCTGCGTTCCTTTAACATTGGTAGGCTCCAGAGTGGCGTAGGGATAAACCATGTTGACCCAAGCACCGCAGTGATAAATGGCATCAATTTTTTCGCTCAGCCGCTGAAACAGAGCAGGCTCAATTCCGAGTTCTGGCTTACTCAAGTCTCCCAGTACCGGAATAATGCGATAGTCAAAGGCTTCTTCCCACAGGTAATAACGCTGAAGCACCTGTTGCAATCGGGCTCGGCCCTCTTCCAAACTATCGGCTCGCACCAAACAATAAACATCGGCATGGGTCTGTTCAAGCAGCTCATGCAGAATAAAACCACCTAGGAAACCAGTTGCACCTGTTAAAAAGAAGTTCATAACGGGTGCAGTTAACTGATGCTGAGGTTGAACCCTTGCATCAAGCTGAATACTGGCTTCGATGCTATCAATCGAAGTGAATAATTGCTGGCCTTGCTGAAGATATTCAATCGCTTGGGCTAGTCCTGCAATGGTTGGAGTTTCTAAAAAGACTTCCAACGGAACTTCAACATTTAAAGTTTGCTGGAGTTGCGCCATGAGCTGAACCGAGAGGAGTGAATGCCCACCTAACTCACAGAATCCGTCATGGATGCCAATGTGCTCCACACCCAGTAGCTGAGACCAAATGTACGCCAGTTGAATCTCTAGTGGACGACTGGGAGGAACATAGGTGCCTTCTTCCATACGCGACCATTTTGGAACAGGGAGAGCCCGTCGATCGACCTTGCCATTTAAGGTCAAAGGCATCTCATCCAGCAGCATGAACGCTGACGGGATCATGTAGTTTGGGAGTTTCTGCTGAAGATAGTCTC
Source organism: Thainema salinarum CENA647 (assembly GCF_057732415.1). Classification (NCBI taxonomy): domain Bacteria; kingdom Bacillati; phylum Cyanobacteriota; class Cyanophyceae; order Leptolyngbyales; family Leptolyngbyaceae; genus Thainema; species Thainema salinarum. Next base: position 1,215,967 of record NZ_JBYJZJ010000022.1, on the reverse strand, counting down.
GTAAGCTTCGAGGTGTGATGCTTGTTAGATGCTCATTTGTCTCTGGTACAATATCTGGTACAACATAGGCAACCAATCGCTTATTCGTGCGGTCTGGTACATCACCTCGGGCCACGACGACAACCTGACGAATGTCGGGATACTCGCTCAGCGCAAACTCAATTTCACCCAGTTCGATCCGAAAACCGCGCACTTTGACTTGATGATCAATTCGCCCTAAGTAGTTGAGTGTGCCGTCGGCAGAGTAAGTCGCTAAATCCCCGGTTTTGTAGAGTCGATCATGGGGTGCTTGCTTATTGTAGGGATTGGGCAAAAATCGTTCAGCGGTTAAATCCGGTCGGTTGAGATATTCCCGGGCAATGCCTGCTCCACTGATATAGATTTCGCCTTCCGCTCCTTCCTGCACCAGGTTGAGGCGGCTGTCTAACAGATAAATTTGGGTATTGCTGATCGGACGGCCAATTGAGGGCGAAGTTGTTGCGCCTTTTTGGACTAGGGCGACAGTAGAGTAGGTGGTATCTTCGGACGGCCCATATAGGTTATAAACTTGCTGAACGTGGTCAAGCTGATAAAGCTGCTGGGCTAGCGTATTTTGTAGTGGTTCGCCCGCAAGATTAATGGTTTTAACAGAAGTTGGAATACCGTCAATCCTCAACAGTTCTGCGATCGCAGATGGCACTGTATTAATTAACGTCACCTGATTCGCAGCCGGTAGACGGGGCAACTGGAGAGCATCCTTGGCTAAAATCACCGTGCCGCCACAGCTCAACGTAACGAACAGTTCAAAAATCGACAAATCAAAGCAGAGTGACGTTGCGGCCAGTACGCCAGCCAACTGTTCAGAAGTATAGAGTTCTCGTGCCCAGTCAATCAGTGCGATCGCATTGCGGTGTTCAATCGCGACACCTTTGGGTCGGCCAGTTGACCCAGAGGTGTAAATCACGTAAGCCAGGTTGTGAGGGTTCACGCCCTGAGCCGGATTTTGCCAAGTGTCTGGATTTTGGATCGAAAACTGCTCCAGCGTTGACTGCTCGGTATCTAGATAGATAGCTTTGGCCTGATACTCCGGTAGACACGGTTGCAGGCTCACTTGAGTAATGACCAAAGGAAGCTGAGTATCTTCAATAATGAAAGCGAGGCGATCGGAAGGATAGGTGGGATCCAAAGGTACATAAGCCCCTCCAGCCTTAAGAATCGCCAACAGCGCCACCACCATATCAAGCGATCGCTCTAAACAAACTCCTACAAAACATTCTGGTTGAACACCTGAATGAATTAAATAGTGGGCTAACTGATTGGCCCGCTGATTAAGTTCTGCATAGGTTAAGCTCGTTTGTTGCCAAATGATTGCTTTAGCCTGCGGTGTTTGGCGCGCTTGGTGTTCAATCGCTTCATGAATAGTGGTGTGACTGAAAGAGTGGCCTAACATCATTCTACGTAATTACTCTTATGCAAACGACTTTAATCTCGTATACCGAATCACTGACAGTCGGCTGATAGTCAGTTGAAATGAGCAGATGCAGGCGATTTAATTCGGTAAAACTAGCGTTCTCAATTATTATTCCCAAGGGCAATAATTACTATCATTGATCCCGCTTCGTATAATCCGCTACATTGACAAAAAGGTAATACTCAAAATTCATACTGCGAAACTGTTTGTAAAGTGACAGATAAGCAGCGCTCCAAAATCAAACCAACAGAAAACCAATAGAAAATTTTCAACTGTTGAATTTCAAATGTTGAAACATCAGATTGTATAAACCCCAACAGGGTTGAAAAGTAGAGCTTTCCCTTAGGGAAAGCTCTACTTTTCAACCTGGATTTGGTTTAAATACTGCAATCAAAATGGCGGCGCTATATTTCTCCCTTTTGAAGCCATCAAGTTGACTTGACCTATCACACTGGGATGATGTAGGGGCAATGTATCCACGCTGTAATAGAGAAGCAGTATCTTATTTAAGACAAAGTTATGACCTGGTTACAGCGCGCCTATGTGCAACAAGTTGGGGAATTGACGCAGCCGACCCACGATTTCGATGCGGAATCACGCATGCAGCCGGGCTTTGGGCAGGACTACAATGCTCAGCTCCGGGAAGATGCGGGGACTCACATGCCACCACCACCGCCGGAGTTCATGGGCCTGAATGGGGAATATGATCCTAGTGGATTGGCCAAGCGAGCCGCGATCGCACTTGAAGATGATCCAGTTGCGTCTGACCTAGAGCAACTGCGGCTAATTCAATTCGGCGATTCCGTCATTTTTGAAGGACAGGTTCCCAGCAGAATCGAACTGGATCACGTTATAGATGTTGTTCGCCAGGTCGATGGGACAAAACATATCGAAACTGATCGCGTCAGCATCGAGAAAGAATAGACAATCTAGGCTTGAGCAAGCTGGTGAACGAAGGATGATATCGTTTGCACAAATTCAACTGGCCGCTCATAAGGCAGCACATTGCGCCCTGACATAAATCGTCCTTCTACATGGGGTAAATGCTTGAGATAATCCGTCATTCGATCTTGCGGCGATTCGTTTTTACCCGAGCGACTAATACTAGAGGCTGTTTCACCAAAGACAACTAGCGTTGGCTGCGGAATCCGCTGCATCGCTTCCGTGTAGTCTCGCCGCCAAAAGCCTGCTAGGAAGGAAAAGACAGCATGACGGCTGGCTGGGTCGGTAGCACCCGCTTGCAGCATGTTGAGCCACTCAGCATCGACATCGGCGGCATCATCAAAAAGCTGCTTAATTGAAAAGGAGCGCAAAAACTCTTCGCGGCGGGCATAGCGATAGAACGCCTGACCCAGGGGAGAATCGAATAGACTCCACAGCAGGCGATTTTGCCATGTGGGTGAGGGAGTAGTCATGATTGACCAGGCCGGAGGGCCAGCCAGAATTAAGCCTTGGATAAGTTCTAGGCTGTTGGATCGCTGAGTCAGCGCGATCGCAACTGGAAACAGCGCCCCTTGGGAAATCAAAATAACGGGGCGGCGAATCACCGTTTGAATAAAGTACTCTAGCTGTTCGGCCCAATCGGCTGGAGAGTAAGCCACATGGGGCATGTCACTCTCACCATTGCCCAATAGATCAAGATTGTAGAGAGGGATCGTTTCTCCGGCGTCAAACCAAGCCTCGGCAAACCGATGCCAAAATTGGCGCGACAAACCAACGCCGATAGGGTGAAGTAGTAAAATAGCGGGCTGATGGGACTCCGACGCCTCGGGAGTACTGAGGCTATTTAAATTTGAAGTGCGATCGCAGGTCAGAACACTGTAGGCACAACGATATCCGCGCCAGTCGTAATATTGCGTCGCAGCCTGCGCTGGGTTGTTTACACCTGTAGCAGCAGATGGCGTAGGCGTAGTCGGATCAGACGACATGATATCTCCCTCAAATTGCGCCGTTTCGATCAATATTAAACATTTTGATCTGGGTGGTGCAGGTGTGATTACAATTTACAATCCCTGGCTATGCCTCTTGTGGCGATAGAAGTTCTGCTGGCAAAAGCCGCTTTATCTCCTACTTGATCCGCTGATTAGGGTTTAGTCATACGGTTTATGACCCACGCTGCGGCTAAGCAATAGCTACACCTTAAGAAATAAATAAAAGACAACCGTGGAAGATGGTCATGCTGGATCGAACACTGATAAGTACCGTAATCCCGCCGAATTCGGGCCTTTTATAGCCTATCGGTCGAAATCAGCGTATGCTTAGCAATAGTTGACATTTGTAAAGAAGCCAGAAAGGATTGATACAATCGTCCGGTTCTATAATTGGTGCTTACTCTGACAGGGTTCTACCCCTCTGGGAAATAAGGGGCATTCTATAGCAAGCTGCTTTGTAGCATGTGCCTTTGGATAAGTGGTGTGCCAGTTAAAAATCTGTAGGATCACCCTGATCCAAGCGGGATATCATCCGATACGTTAGAGCAGAATACCGAGCGATCTCATTACATTGAAACGATTTGGATTTCATGAAACACAGAGCTTGGCGATTGAGGAACTAGGTGAGAGGAGTGAGCTGTGCAAGTTGTTAAAGAATACGTCCAAAAGTGGTATCAAAGTGGCCTTGATCCGGACGAATACATTTGTCATGCCAAACATGGCAACATCGTCGATATTGAGGAATCTGCCACTGGCATCCGGCGTCGCGTGCTGACCTTCTGCACCAACGATGTCCTCGGGTTAGTTCAAGACAAATCCGTTCAGCAAGCTGCAATTGATTCGATTCAGCACTACGGGACATCCAATAGCTCTTGCTCTGTCTTGAGCGGTCGCATCGATCTCCATCGCCAACTCGAAGATGAAATTTCGGACTTTAAGCATTTACCGCACACGCAGCTATTTTTGAATGCGTGGATGGCGCTACAGGCGCTGATGGATGCCTATTGTCATTTAGCCATTCCCGTGCCGGGATTTCAGCACACCCGCGAAACGCTGATTTTGACGGATGTGCTCAACCACGGTTGCATTATTTCCGCTGTTACAAACGCAGGTACACGCTCTGGCAAGCTATTTGGCCATAGCCCACGGGTACGGGTGCGGGCCTACCGCCACTGCGATATGGAAGATTTGGCCCGCAAGCTGAAGCGTTATGCTCGACCAGGCGATCGCATTTTGGTGATTTCTGACGCTGTGTTCTCAATGGATGGGGACGTTGTGCCCCTGCCGGAGATGATTGATATCCTCTCGGCCTATGAGGATACAACTTTAGTGATGGATGAAGCCCATGCTAGTGGAGCCATTGGTGCAACTGGACGCGGTGTTTATGAGCACTTTGGCATCACGCCTCAATATGCGCTAGATCGCGGCGTTGAGCCAATCATCATGACCACATTCTCGAAGTTTGCCGCGTCTGCTGGGGCTGCGATTAGTTCCGCTACCGCTGAGCTAAAGCCGCTATTGAACGTATCGCCTACGTCGATTGGCACGATTTCTCTCGCGCCACCGCTAACGGCAGCCGCCCTCCAGAGCATTCGCCGCGTGCGTCAGTCCCCGGAACTGGTGCAGCGCCTGCAGGAAAATACTCGCTATCTGCGATCGCAGCTTGCGGCCAATGATTTCGAAGTCATTGGTGAAACCAATGTGTTACCCATTCTGCTACCTGTGGATATTAATCCCAAGGTTTTTGCTCGCCAGCTAATGGACACGCACGGCATCTGGGTTTCTCCCATCTGGTTCATTGCCAAGCCCCGCATCCGCGTGACTGCGAATGCGCTCCACACCCGCGAGGAAATGGATCGCCTCGTCCAGGGTATGGTCGCCACCCGCGAAGCAATGTACAAGTCTACGATTAGCGCTTAATCGCTGAGTAATAACAACAAGCCGTCGCCTGGTAGCCAGGCGACGGCTTGTTGTTATTTATTTACTGGACTCTGCTGCATTTCTGCATAGGCAGCATAGACACCCCGAACGTTGTACCAGTTGAGAAATACCCGTGCTAGTTCTAGGGCAAGCTGAGGCCGACCACTATTAATCAGCCATTGCAAAAGTGGGGCCATTGTCCGTTCATTTAGCCGTCCACCGAGCGAGAGCAACCCCCACAGCACTCGATGCAGCCAAGTCATTTGAATCATCATGCGGACGTTCCAGGTGGGGTGCTTTTGATAGAACAAAACGCCCATCCGACCGCGCTGAATTTCCTTATCAATCAAATTAGGAATATCCGCTAGCTTAAACGGGGAATGCCAGTGATAGCCAACAGCGGCAGGGCACTTGATCAGCTTTAGCCCCAGCTTTTTCAGCCGCACGCCCAGCTCCAGATCTTCCCAGCCATAGAGCTGAAATCCGGTATCAAACAGTCCCGCTTCCTCTAGCCAGTGTTTTGCGATCGCAACATTACCCGTCGCAAAGTAGGCGGCTGAAAAGTCAGTCACCTTGTAGGGTTCAGCGGTCGGACTGTCAAAATTGCAGGTATTGATCACTGCGCCATAGGTGAAACAGCGATCGCAACCGAGTTGAGCGTACCCCTGCTGGAGTGCATCGGCATGGGACTGCAAAAAGCATTCGGTTACAACTAAATCACTGTCGATAAAGATAATCGTGTCACCCTGAGCCGCTTCAACCCCTAAATTGCGAGCCGCAGACGGGCCAAGGTGTTCCTGCTGAAACAGGCGCACATGGGGAAACTCCGATGCGGATTCCGTCAGCCACGCCACCGTTCCGTCCGTTGACCCATCATCGACCACGATAATTTCGTACTCTGCGATCGCGCTATTGGCGGGGATCTCCTGCTGCTCCATCGCCCTTAAGCACTTTTCCAGAATTGGCTTGCGGTTATAGGTGGGAATGACAACGCTGAAAAATAAGGACTTCATGGGCAAATCGAAACACTCTGAGATGGTTGCTAATGACCGATGTATTTAGGCTGATAACGAAAATGCATTAAAGCCTGAGTTTAGCGTATCAGGATTGAATCGAGTGTCGTAGCCGTGCGTAGGATGATTTGGCAATTGTGCCACTGGTGGCGCGCCTAGGTGGCTGCCTATCCCCTAAATTTTCTTGCAATTTCCTGATGCGAAGAGTCGAATCGCGTAGCGTTAGAATACTCAGCTGATCTTTCGTGGTTTCCTGGTTATGACGACTGCTCCTGTCTCACCACTTGTTTCGCTGCTGATTACGAATCGCAACCGCGATCGCTACTTGGCAACGGCAATTAAAAGTGTGTTAGCTCAGACGTTTACGGATTTTGAGCTGATTATTTGGGACGATGGCTCAACCGATCGCTCCGTCGAGATTGCCCAGCAGTTTGCAGCACAGGATCAGCGAATTCGGGTAATCGCCGCACCACACCAGGGTATTCCTCGCTCCCGCACGGCTGCGATCGCACAGTTAACTGGACGCTACCTCGGCTGGGTAGACAGCGACGACATCCTGGCACCGACCGCATTGGCCGAAACGGTAGCCGTCCTAGAATCCCATCCCCGCGTCGGCATGGTCTACACCGACCATTTAGTGATGGACGCCGAGAGTCAAGTGACCGGGCTCGGCTCTCGCTGCCAGATTCCCTATTCGCGAGAAGCCCTGCTGCACAAGTTCATCACCTTCCACTTCCGGCTGCTGCGCCGCTCGGTGTATGACCAAATTGGCGGCATTAATCTCGCCTTTCCCTACGCCTATGACTACGATCTTTGCTTAAGGCTGTCGGAAGTGACGGATGTTTATCCGCTGAAAAAGCCGCTCTATTTCTATCGGTATTACGTGGCCAATAATTCTCACCGCAAAGCCGCAGAGCAAACCCACTGGGCCTTTTGTGCGGTGGAACAAGCGCTGAATCGACGACAGCGGCTCATCGTTGATCGGGTTAATCAACCTGCTAGAGTACGCCGCCGTGCATTACCCGTTGCGGCTTCGGCTGTAGCTGCGATCGCACTTCCTTGGCTCGGCTGGGCAACCCCAACCTGGGGCAATACGCTCAATCCAGTGGAACTAACTTCTGACACCGACCTCATCGCACAGTCCATCACGCCCGCTGCTGATGGTACGGGCACGATCGTTTCGCCCAGTGGCAGTCAGTATCAAATTACGGGCGGCTCATCTTCCAGCGATGGCGCTAACCTGTTCCACAGCTTTGATCGGTTTGGCCTAGAGTCCAACGAAAGCGCGAACTTCATTGCTCCACCCGAAACGATGAACGTTTTGGGCCGAATTATGGGCGGCGATGCGTCGGTGATCAATGGTTTGCTTCAGCTTACGGGTAGCAACGCCAATTTGTATTTGATTAATCCCAGCGGCATTTTATTTGGAGCCAATGCAAGGCTCGATTTGCCTAGTTCGCTAACTGTCTCCACCGCAGATGGCCTACGGTTTGGCAACGGCTGGTGGAATGCGATTGGCACCAATGACTACAGCAGCTTGGTGGGTGAACCGAATGGCTATCGTTTTACAGTGGCAGAACCAGGTGCGATCGCAAATCTCGGCAATTTAACGGTAACGAATGGCTCACTAACGCTTCTCGGTGGTTCTGTCGTCAGCACCGGAAAGCTATCAGCCCCCAATGGAGCGCTAACCGTTGCCGCCGTACCGGGTGAAAGCCTAGTCCAAATTAGCCAGCCCGGAAACTTACTCAGTTTAGAAGTTCAGCCTCTCACCAGTTCTCCCAGCGCAGATAATACCTGGACGTTACCCGTTCTCTCCCTGCCAGAGTTGCTAACTGGACAGTTTGCGGATGCCGATCAGATTCAAATCACCAGCGAGGGTCAAGTTGTCCTGGCCGCTAGTGGCTCCTCAGTTAATGCAGGTGATGTGATGGTGCAATCGGCCAACAGCGATCGCGCCTTGTTCTCTGCCCAACAAAGCCTATTTTTGCCGGAAAGTACCGTTGTTACGACAGGCGATCTGACGCTGCAAGCTGGCGATACGGTACAGATTCGCGATACGGTAGACAATCCGGTTTTACTCTCGGCAGGCAATGACTTAACCGTTCAGGGCAATCAGCAAATCGATATTTTTGCCCTTAATCATGACCAAAGTGGCCTCGTTGCAGGTAATGATTTAACTTTGCGATCGGCCAATACCGTTGGTGGCGACGCTCATTACTGGTCAGGCGGCAACTTCCAAATTGAAACGCTAGATGGCAGCGAGGGCAGTTGGTTCAGCCCCTATGATCCGGTTGTTCGCTCGGCAGGTAACGTCTCGTTTGATAGCTACACTGGAGCTTCCCTGCATATCTTTGCGGGTGGAAGCGTCACAGTTACAGGCAACATCACCATTAATGCACCGGATGCAGTCGATTCAATTACTGAAAACAATATTGGCTTGTCCAACGGCACGGCAATTAACATTGATGGTGCCAGTGTGCCAACGCTGGATATTCGGGCTGGTACAACAGCAATAGGAGGTGCGCCCCTTATTCCACCACCCGGTTCCGGCTTTACGCCTGGGAATCCTGTCCTAACCGCTGCACCAACAGCAGCCAACATCACGATTGGCGGCAATATTCAGGTTGCTCCGTTTAGCCCCAATAATCTCACTGAGGTTTTCTTAACGACTCAATATGCCCCCAATGCCGTCGCTGGCGGTAATATCACCATTGGCGGCACCATCGATACATCATCGCCGTTTGGTGGATATGGTGGTGATGTGGTGGTCGATGCGCGCGGAAATGTAGACATCGGCGGCACCATTCTCACTGGTACCGATTCGGAGTTTGGGCCAGATACCAGCGGTGATGTTACGATTCTGGCCCCAAGCGGCGCAATCGAAGTGGCTGCCATTGATACTTCTTCCTTAAATGCCTATGGCGGCGAAGGTGGAGACGTAACCCTACAGGCCAGTGGTGACATCACGGCGAATGGAGCAATCACAACACTGGTGGTCTCAGATCCTCAAATCGACTTTGGCATTTTTTCCCAGGGTGGAGAGATTCAAATTATTTCATCGGCGGGTTCGGTTACGGTTGGTGACTTGGATACATCCGCTGAAATGAATCCTGGTTTTGTACCAGGTGTTGAGTCTACTTTGAATGCGATCGCAGGTGACATAACTGTCCAAGCCGGACAAAGTATTACAGCAGCCAACATTGTCGCAACCGCTCTCACTCCAGCGTCAACGGCAGAAGCCGGAGCCGTTCAACTCATTGCTGGCGCAACGCCGGGGCAAAGCAACATTCAATTTACTCGGATTGATACCAGCGCAACCTCTCTTGCTGGCCCTGGCATCGCCAATAACGTTACCGTTACCGCAAGTGACGGCACGGTACAAGGGACAGGGCAAGATCTGCTAGGCAGAACGATTAATGCTGAAGGTTCAACAGCAGGCGGCACTGTTACCATTACCCATGACGGTGGCCCGGATAACGTGCCGTTTACAGTCGGTGATGCGTCAACCAATGGAACCGCAGGTGATATCGTCACCAATGCAGATGCGATCGCACCTCTAGCCACATTCCCAAATGCGGGAACAGAAACGGCTACCAATGGCACCATCAGCATCACATTTAATAACATTGCTCCCAATCTCAGTACAACAACAAATAGTCTGTCCTCGCCAACCAATGCCCCTATCTTGTTCACGATTGCGAGTTTTACTCCCGCTACTGGCGACAGCAACGCCGACAACTTGACATATCAGATTGACAGCATTTTGGACGGTGAACTCTTCCGAGCGGATGGTGTTACGCCCGTGCTAGCAGGTGATACAGTCACCGAGAGCGAAACGCTAATCTATGTGCCTGCTGGGACAGCCACAACGGCGATTGATGCATTCACGCTGGTTGTGAATGATGGTTTAGCAGATTCGGCAGCTGTTAACATCACCTTCCAAACTGGAGAAATACCCGAACCAAACCCGACCCCAAACCCAAACCCGAACCCTGAACCGAAACCCGAACCCGAAGACATCACGTTTCAAGATCCGGTGTGTCCACCATTCTGCGGAGGGGAACCGCCCTTAGATGTCGATGAAAATCCTTCGGGAGGCGAGGTACTACCGCCGATTACCATTGATGAAGCTCAAGCAGTCTTACAGGATATCGCCGACAAAACGGGCATCGAGCCCGCGCTGATCTATGTCAACTATTTGCCCGCAACCTTAGCAGTCAATCCAGGATTTTCGGAGTTGGAAGCAACCGCTTCTCAGGAAATTGCCAACTATTTGAATCGTTCAGACCAGTCTCGCGGCATTGCATTCGATCTGGCACCTCAGCCTACCGATGAACTCGAACTGCTGTTGGTGACTGCCAATCAGCCTCCCGTGCGCCGTCGGGTTCCAGGCATCACGCGTCAACAGGTAGAAGCCGCAGCCGTTGATTTACAAACTCAACTGACCGATCCACGCCTCATTCAATCCACGGCTTATCGTCAGTCTGCTCAGCAGCTTTATCAGTGGATCATCGGCACACTGCAAGCTGATTTGGTCGCTCAGGAAGTTGAAAATATTGCCTTCATCATGCCCTCCAAGTTGCGATCGCTACCCGTCGCAGCCCTATATGATGGTCAGCAATTTTTGATTGAGCAGTACAGTTTAGGGCTAATGCCGAGCCTGAATCTCATCGACACACGCTATGAAGATGTGCGTAACAGTCAAGTATTGGCAATGGGCACTGATAAATTCAAGGATTTACCGGCTTTGCCTGCTGTCCCCGTTGAACTCGCGGCCATCGGCGACACGTGGACAGGTGAAACGCTAGTAGACGAGGCGTTCACCATCGATAACTTGAAAAAGGAACGGCAAATAACGCCATTTGGCATTATTCACATTGCCAGTCACGCCGAATTTCTGCCTGGTGATCCCAGCAATTCGTTTATTCAGTTTAATGACCAGCGGCTCAAACTCAGTGAACTCCGAGAACTGGGCTTAAATGAGCCACCCGTTGAACTCTTGGTGCTCAGCGCTTGTCGCACGGCTATTGGCAATGAAGATGCTGAACTGGGTTTTGCAGGGCTAGCGCTCCAGGCGGGAGTCAAATCGGCCCTTGCTAGCCTTTGGTACGTCAGCGACGAGGGAACACTGGCTTTAATGACAGAGTTTTACAATCAGCTGCAAACCTCACCCATCAAAGCAGAAGCGCTCCGCCAAACCCAGATCGCGATGCTGCAAGGCCAAGTGCAGATAGACGAGAGGACAATTGAGGAAGCCCAGGAATTCGGCTTTTCGCCACCGCTCGATAGGCAGGAGGGTCAAGAGAGTGTCGGTAATTCCGATTTATCGCATCCGTTTTACTGGTCAGCCTTTACCTTGGTGGGTAGCCCTTGGTAGCAACATTAGCGGTGAACGCCGTAACTCGCAGCCGCAAACACAAACGCCAGTGCTGCGCTCGTTTCCAGTAGTTCCTCAAAATGATTGACAGCGGCATTGAGCGGAAACATCACGTCAATAATCATAGGGATAATTAACAGCACAGCCGCGATCGCAACAAACCGATAGGCCGGATAGCGAACTAAAAAGCGCCAGATCTGCCGATGCCTGAGCGCAATTAAGGCTAAGCCTGCTAGGGCTAGACCCACTGCACTATGGGCAATCCAACGATGTTCCTGGCTCGCGACATAGGCAATTTCAAGCACATCGTGCAGGGCATCGAAGCGAACGCCGTAAATGTCCATTGCCGGAATCCGTAATACGCTTTCAGTAAAGCTCAGCTCATCCCAAAAGCCCAAAAAACTTAGAATAGGAATAGGCAAATAGCGCCAGCGGGCTGCTTTGGGCAAACGCAACAGCGATCGCACCCCCCAACCAAAGCCAACGGCATAGAGCACCATCGCCAGCACTTCAATCAGTTGTCCCTCTGCTGGTGACAGCCAAAACGTCTCGCGCAGGTTGGGCATCAGCAGACGAGCAATCTCGAAGCTCAATAGGAATGCTCCTACCATCAGCCAAAACGACTTCATCAAAGAAGTTGATGATGGTTCCGTTGCTGATTCCAACGGTGGCAGTACAGTTTGCTCCAGTCTCTGCTTGCTATGTCGCCTCACATCTTTACCCAATGCAAATCTTTAGCCAATGCAAATCAATAGACTTTATCGGAAATTGTTTTGTAGCGCTGCGAAGCCGCGCTACAAAACAATTTCCAACCCCAAAAACTTTATTTCCAATAAAGTCTAATGCTCATCTTAGTCTTCTAGAATACACAGACTGTGATTGAGATGACATCCGCGCTTAACTGAGACTAACTGGAATGCCCTGAGAGGTGCCTGAGAGGTGATAGACATGGGACGAATTCGAGAAAAAATGTGCGATCGCTGTTATCAGCCAGGGTTGATTCTGTATCGAGTGCAAATCGACGAGACAGGCGAATGGAAATTCATCTGCGATCGCTGTTGGCCCGATGTCCGTCATCACAACCCGCATTACACCTATGGCGGCACCTGGAAAGCTAGAAAGCGGCATTAGCGACGGTTACTCGACAGCAGCATCTAGCTGAATCAGTACATTCTTCATTACTTCGTCGTAAAAAATGATTTTTGTTAGTCGTCTCATAAATGAGACTCTATCTTTAGCAAGAGTTTGTTGATAGGAGTACTGATATCTAGGGAAAACACGGATATCGAAGCCAACTTGGGAATAGTAGTCTGTAGACAGTATGTGGCCTGTGGCGTTTCTAGCCACAGCTAGGCATCTGAATTCAAGCGTATCGGTGCCCCATGTTCATCCCATCCCCTTTATCTTGGCCAATGAAGACTGTTGCAGCGGGTCAAAATTTGCAATCCATTCAACCCGCTGTTGCGCTACTCGGCCAAGCACTGCGGGTACAATCTGTCTATGTGGTTTTAGAAGACTCCCAGCATCTGACAACTTCACCGCCATCTCAACGCTGTGTTCAATGGCATTCAACTACCGATAGGAAGGTGGATGACATACCTGACGCATCTGACGCATCTATTGTTGCAGGCTTGGCAATGGTACGGCAAATGATCGGTCAGATCGGCAGATCAAATAACGCATCAGGCAGCGCCTCAAATCCTGAAATTGCGCGGGGACAAGCCGCTTCACCCAATATTTCATATTCAGACGTAGCAAACTTTGAGATCACGTTAAGCAGTTGTCAACTCGATGCTGATGTTTTCATGAATACATCGGCCTCAACTGCGATCGCGCTTTCAGCTCCAGTTCAGATTACACCCACTCGGCAGGCGCAGTTTATCCTGGTTCGCTCTACTCCGAGCAATTGGAGCCAAGCTGAGCTAAAGCAGGCCCAGGAATTGCTAGTGCCCACGGTAGCCACTCTGACTCAGTTGCTCAACCAGAGAACCTGCGAACAGCGAATCCACCAGCAGCAACTGGTTTATCAATTGGCGCAGAGTATCAGTAATACCACTGAAATTGATCATATTTTTGCGATCGCGCTGGATGGCTTGGGACAGAGTCTTGCGCTTCAGCACGCTTCAATTTTGCTGTTGAAATACTCTCAGCCCGTGCTCCAGCAGTCCCTCTCTGATTTCACGAATATTCGGTTTCGGCTGGCTCATACCTGGTCGGCTGAGGCTACTTATTCATCTTCATCAAACCCGACTCCCCCCAACGCTGCCCGAACCGCAAGTGGCTACAACTCGCAAATGTTTCCGGTGTCGAAGTGCAACATTATTCAGCAAGCGATTCAAGTTGCGCCTCGGTCGTTAGCTGTGCAGTCGCGACAGGCCACCCCCATCCAGTCTGCTCATCTAGCCAGTCATTCTGCTACCGAACTTCAGGCTCAGCCTGCTGACCAAACGGTTCAGCTCAATCCAGTCGAGGATTTATATTTTCAGCACTGGTATCAAGACCAAGTGGACAGTGCCTTACTGATCACGCCGATTGAGAATCGGGGCAAGATCCTGGGCTTTATTGTCCTACACGATTTAGGAGCGCGGTCTTGGCACGATGACGAATGTGCGCTGGTTGAAACGGTTGCCACTCAACTCAGTGGAGCCATTTTGCAGGTGCAAACCCTGCGCCAAGTTCAGTCAATGGTCGAAAAGCGCACGGCCCAACTGGAACGGAGCATCGAAGTGCAGGGTAAGCTTTATGAGCAAACCCGCCGCCAAATTGATCAACTGCGCCGTCTAAACCATTTGAAAGACGACTTTCTCAGTACGATTAGTCATGAGTTGCTGACACCGCTGACCAGTATGCGTCTGGCTGCTCGGATGCTGCGCCAAACTGACCTGCCGCCGGAACGCCGACAGGCGTATTTGGATATCTTGGAGCAGCAGTGTTCCCAGGAAACTGACCTGATCAATGACCTGTTGGCGCTTCAGAGTATCGAATCGCAGCCGCTCCAGGCTGAACTGCAAGAAATTAATTTGAATGCCTACGTTCAGGACATTATCCGGGCTAATCGTCCTCTATGGGATACCAAAAACGTTGAGCTACAGGTCGATTTGCCGGAGCAGCCGCTGATGATGAGAACCGATGTCACCAGCCTGCACCGCGTCCTGCGGGAGCTACTGACCAACGCCAGCAAGTATTCCCAGCGGGGACAAGCCATTTATTTGCAAATCCAGCCCATCTCAATTGATGATGTAGCCGTGATGAATTTGACGCTGACCAATCGAGGCACGGGGATCCCAGCCGAAGAATTGCCCTACGTATTTGAAAAATTTCGACGGGGACAGGCGGCGCTGAAGCAGGCGATTCAGGGTACGGGATTAGGATTAGCACTAGTACAGTGTTTGGTTCAGCAGCTAAACGGCAAAATTACCGTCGAGAGTACCGTTATCGCAGATGATCTGTGGGAAACCACCTTTAAGCTGAATATTCCGTTAATTCATCAACCCCAAGCAAGTTCCATTGCATAACTGCTAACTGTACCCCAATCAATTACAACAACACTTGGCAAAACCCGGAGAGGCAGGCGTCTCTCCGGGTTTTGGTTTTGCTCAATGCCAGATATCAGTACAATCAAAACCGGATGGCGTTATCCCTTGCTCAATTTGCCTTTAGGATAGGAAGGGAACGCTGAGCAGGTCGCAAACTTATAGTTAGGTGCGATCGCTCGAATACTCATATCTTGCACCTTGCTAATCGAGAACCCAAAACGATTATTTTGCCGCCGCGATGCGGCGGCAAAATAATCCTCCTGGGTTTTTGATGCAAGATGTGAGAACACTTAACGTCGTAGTCCATCAATAGTGCTTGAGTAATGCAGATCACGGACGGTTTCGTTGGCACAGTCGGCAACACCCCGCTCATTCGCCTCAATCGGTATAGCGAGGAAACGGGGTGCGAAATTTTAGGGAAGGCCGAGTTTCTTAATCCTGGCGGCTCAGTCAAGGATCGGGCCGCGCTGTTTATCATTCAAGATGCCGAAGAAAAGGGATTGCTCAAGCCCGGTGGCACGGTGGTGGAAGGCACGGCAGGGAACACCGGAATTGGTCTTGCCCATATCTGCAATGCCAAAGGCTATCGTTGCATGATCGTGATTCCTGAAACCCAGTCTCAGGAAAAAATTGACATGCTGCGAACCCTGGGGGCAGAAGTAAAAACCGTGCCTGCCGTGCCCTATCGCGACCCGAATAACTATGTGAAGGTGTCCGGTCGCCTGGCCGAGGAAATGGAAAACGCCATTTGGGCCAACCAGTTCGATAATCTGGCCAATCGCCAAGCTCATTACGCCACTACTGGGCCGGAAATTTGGCAGCAAACCGACGGAAAAGTTGACGGCTGGGTTGCTGCAACAGGAACGGGTGGCACCTATGCCGGAGTGTCCCTGTTTCTGAAAGAGAAGAACCCCAATATTTGCTGCGTGGTGGCCGACCCGATGGGCAGCGGTCTCTACAGCTACGTCAAAACCGGGGAAATTTCCACCGAAGGCAGCTCCGTCACGGAAGGAATTGGCAACAGCCGGATTACGGCCAACATGGAAGGCGTTCCGATCGACGATGCCATTCAAGTTGATGACCCAATGGCCTTAGAGGTGATCTATCGGCTGCTGTATGAAGAGGGCTTGTTCATGGGCGGTTCGGTCGGGATTAACGTTGGCGCAGCGGTTGAACTCGCCAAGCAAATGGGGCCGGGACATACGATTGTGACCGTGCTGTGTGACGGGGGCGGTCGCTATCAGTCCCGCTTATACAGCGCCGAGTGGCTGGCATCCCGCAATTTAGAAGTGCCCGAAATTGGTCGAGCGTATATCAAATAGCGTTTTCCATGCGCGTATTTAATCGCGCTGATGATTGGCGCTGACCAATGATGCTGGATTTTGAGGCGTACAACTATGGCTGCTGCTGAGCCATTCAGCCAACGCGAGACAGACCGCGATCGCAGTTCCACCTGCAACTCTAATTCCAATCCCAACTGCGATCTCAACAAGCAACTAGTAATCGTCTGTCAAAATACCGCCTGCCGCAAGGCTGGGTCAGCCAATGTTCTCAAGGCATTTGAAACTGCGATCGCAGATGCCGACGTTGATGTTGAACTCGAAGGTCGCCGCTGTTTGGGACAGTGCGGCAGCGGGCCAATGGTACTGGTGCTGCCGGATCAAATTTGGTACGAACGGGTGCAGGTCGCAGAAGTGCCTGCCATTGTTCAACGTCATTTGCGGGATGGTCAACCCATTCAGGCCATGCTGTATCGACGGTTTCACCAGAAGTAGTACTATGCCCAATAAGTTGTGATGGTTGATGGGCCGCGCGAAGCGCGGCCCATCAACCATCACAACCCATCAAAATACAGTTGGCAGACTAGTAGTTGAAATGACAAGTCAGCGGATCATTGGATTGACGGGGGGCGTGGGGATGGGCAAAAGTACCGTCTCCAACTATTTGGCCGGCCAGTATCATCTACCCGTGCTGGATGCCGATCTCTACGCGCGGCAAGCGGTTGAAGTTGGATCACCCATTTTGCAGCAGATTGCCCAGCACTATGGTGTAAACATCCTTCAGCCAGACGGCAGTTTAGATCGGCGGCAATTGGGGGATATCGTATTTCAGCAGCCGGACGAGCGCCGCTGGCTGGAGCAGCAGATTCATCCCTACGTGCGCGATCGCATGTTGCAGGATGCCCAGGATCTGACCGATCAACCCGCCATCGTCATGTCGATTCCGCTGCTATTTGAAGCCAACTTGACCCATTTGGTAACGGAAATTTGGGTGGTAATGTGCGATCGCAGCCAGCAGATCCAGCGGTTAATGGAGCGAGATCAACTTTCTCAGGAGCAGGCCATATCGCGGATTCAGAGCCAAATGCCAATTGAGCAGAAAATGGCTCAGGCCGATGTGGTGTTGGACAATCGCACTAATGTTGACGACTTGCTTAAGCAGATTGACGCAGCGATCGCATCGTAACGGGAGAATGAGCCGACGTATCGGTGGCAATTCCTAACCAGCGATCTAAAAACGCATGGAGCCAGCGTTCAACCGTATGACCATACTGCTGATGGTTGGCGAAATGCAAATCGCGCGGCTGCGCACCGGGTAAATCGAGCTGATCGGCTCCATTGGTTGTCCAGAAGTCAATCATGTCGGCTGTAATTTCGGGATGAAACTGGAAGCCGTAAGCCCGTCGACCATAGCGAAATGCTTGATTAGGAAACGCCTCGCCGCCTTGAGCGAGTAGCACCGCATCCTTAGGCAGCTCAAACCCTTCGCCATGCCAGTGATAGACGTGCATCGATTGCCGAAACTCAGGCACCTTGGCGGCAGGCGAAATCGGATAATAGCCAATCTCTCGCTGATCGTGGGGATGAGGCCGCACGTTGGCTCCGAGTACCCGTGCAAGCAACTGCGCTCCTAAGCAAATGCCCAAATAGGGCTTATCCGCTGCCAAAACGGTCGGAATCCAGTCCAGTTCAGCGCGGATATAGGGTTCATGGTCATCATTAGCGCTCATCGGCCCACCGAAGACGATTACCGCCGCGTACTCATCGACGGTCTGCGGTAGCGAGTCTCCGATTGCAATACAGCGCGACTCCAACTCATATCCGCGCTGGATCAGAACCTCACCGACTAATCCAGGTTTTGATGTTTCTTGATGGACAATCGTTAAAATCTTGTTCACAAATCTTGAGCGTTTAGTTGAGTGACATCTACGAAATCGATTAATCGAAATCAGCGATGGAAACCGAGTCAATCCAGTGGGTCAACGACTGGTCGCCAATCTATTCCAACCTACTGTAACAATTGCAATGTACTCGAACCGCTACATCAATCACCATTACACGGACGGGCCATCTATGTAAGTAGTAAGTACCTATTACATAAGCACCTATTGCTAGCTTTCCCACGTTCCAGAGAAGATGCTCCGAACCGCCTTCGCAATTCGGCCCAGATCTTCGTCCAGCAGCGGAGGCCAAATTACCCCCTGACGCTTGCCCTGTTCATACAAATAGCGGCTTTCATTGGCCAGCATATAGAGGCCATACACCAACCTGCGATCCAGCTGCTCAGCCTGCTGCAATCCTTCAAACATGACCTTAAGCGCTAGCAGCAGTGAGGTGACCTGCCCCGGAATCGGTGGCTGGCCCTGTCGCAGCCGTTGCAGAAAGGTTTCAGTCGATTTCTCGAAGTCAGCACCCTGAGTCAGGATGAAATCGTGAGCAGTGGCGTAATCCATGAGCGTTTCAACCTACCCAATAAAATCGCATTGTGCCATTTTGTTGCCGTCTTTTACAGTCACGGCGTTTTTCAGTGGAAAAATCATAAAGCCTGAAAGCAAATTTTCCGGTAAGGCTGCCGCTGCGATGGATCTTTTGAAATAGAGACTGCGTCATTACATGAAAGAAATCCACTCGGAGAAACCAGCTTTTACAAAAAGTAATTCGGGTTCTTTCTAGTCGGATTTGGTATTGATTAAGTAGCCGCATATAAATAAATGCATATCTAGAAAACCGGGGGAGCACCCCGGAGGGGTGCTCCCCCGGTTTTCTAGATGCGTTTATTTATGCCAACCTACTTAGACAATTTGGGAATGATCAATTGGGTTTAGAGCGTGCTCTGAACCTAAGAGGATGACCTTACTCACCAAAGGAGGACAGCCTAGACGGCTGTGCCATAGAAGAGGAGAAAGACTGTATGAACCGCTGGACAAAATCGCTGGCTGCATCGGCTGGTCTGTTGGCTGTTGCAAGTTCGATTGCGATCGCATCGCCGACCTTACGTTGCTTTGGTATTGCTTGGGCGCAGGAAACCCGTGAATTTGGGCGAGATGCCTGGGATGGAAATCATGGTCGGGAAGGTCGTGATGGACGATCTGGTTCGGAACGCAACGTGACGGCTAATGGCAGCGATATTCGTGTGGAAACGATGGGAGAAGCAGGCAGCGATGGCAGTGATGGTCAAGATGCAGGCTATCCCAACTGTCAGCGGCAAGCTAGCGGGGTGCGCTACAACCTGCGGGCAGCCGATGGTGGTAATGGCGGCGATGGTGGTCGTGGCGGCAATGGCGGCAGCGGCGGCAACGTTACCGTTTACTACAACGACCCCAGTGCGCTACGACGGGTCTATGTTCAGGCCGAAGGCGGCGTGAGCGGACGCGGTGGGCGCGGTGGACGCGGCACCGATGGCTGTAACTGCTATGACCGCAGTTGGGAAGTGGAAACCTGTAATAACGGCAACTGTCGGACAGAACGCTACACCTGTACGGATGGTCAGGATGGGCGCGATGGTCGGATGGGGAGCGACGGGGCACGGGGACGAGCGGGAATGCTGACGGTGATCAATCAGCTTGAGCCGCTGGCGGCTGATGCCCCGACTCAAACAATTCGGCTGAGTGACCTAAGCGATCGCACTTTGAATCTGTCCCGGAATCTCTGGCGAACGCAGCGAGGCGCAGCGGCACTGCTGGCTTCTGGTTCAGTGGTGAATGACGAATATCGCGAGTTTGCTGGACGGGTGGAAAAGCAGGTGCAGGTGGTTTGGGATACGGATCAGTCCATCACTCCTTACCTTAACCAGAATGCGACGGTAGAGCTGACGGAAAACCAGCAGATTTTTGTAGACTTTACCGATGATTTGTGGGTTGATGCGCAGACGGAGAGCGACGGTAATTTGACCACGGTTGCGATCGCAAATCTGATTCGGGCTGAGGAAGCAACGGATCTCGATATTGCCGAGGTCAGCGGCTGGAGCCAAGATCTTTCGTTTGCAGTAGTGGATTTAGCTAGCAAATCCAATATCGTGGCAACGGACTTCACCGTCAGCTACCGGGTTGGAGAAGGTGGCCGTCGTCGCCCGTCCCGCTATCGTACGCGGTATGAGGGAACCGTTCCCGCCGATTTGGTGCAGCGCAACCACAACCGCTTTGTGATTGACATTGGTCGCTTGCCGATTGATGCAGAGTATCTAACGCCTGGTACGTATGTTGAGATTGAAGTGGTGGCGAGACGATCACTAGGCAACAACTCAGCCGAGAAAAAACTGGAGTGGCAAGGCCGTATTGAACGGTAAAAACAGATGCCGTTAGTTAATCTTGAAGGATGTTGAACTGAAAAAGCCTGAATGTTCAATAGAGAACATTCAGGCAACAATAGGGCTATACGACTCAAATTTCCTCTAGAAGGCTAGCAGCGCCTGTTCAAGCTAGTTGGTGCGGCGACGCAATGCTGCTGCACCACCCACGATGGCTAGCAAACCAACAGTAGCCAAAGGTTCAGGCACATCTGCTGTGTCCCCATCTCCCTTAATACCGTAAACGGAGAAGTGGGATAAACCTGGCGTCCTACCACCACCATTGACAATACCCGAAGTATTCCAAGTGCCGGAGGTTGCCATTCCATCCCATAGATAAGCACTAAAGGTAGTACCACCCTTAACGACAAACATCAGCTGATCGTAGAGACCAAAGTCAAAACCGCTCAGATCCCATGTTCCAACCGTTTCACCACCTGCGAAATCGATATCCAAATCGCCATCCATAAAGCCGTTGTCTTCTTCAGCTTTAAGAACCTCATCGCCCCAATCAAAGCCAAACAGACCATCAAGATCCTGATTACTGTTGTTGCCATTAAAAGCACCTTCGCAGGAAACTGTTCCTGTAACCGTGCCTTTTGTGCAGCTATGACCATTAAGGGTCAAAGCATTGGCACCAGGAGCCAAAGCGGCAGCTGCTGCGACAGCGATAGATGCACCAATCAACTTAGACGTAATTTTTTGCATTGTGTGAGACCTCCATTGAAATTCAAGTGCTATCCGTGACCGTTCGTACCGAATTTCAAGGGGAAAATGGTATAGCCGTAGCCATTCTCATTAGGACGCCGCTTGCTTGAGAACCGCTTCCATTGCCTGGCGTAAACTGGTTGAGGAGGGGAGACGCTTTCGAATGCGGCTTTTTAACCAAGCCCAACACTTCTCAATGCGATTGAGGTCAGGAGAATAAGGGGGAAGATAAACCAGGTGAGAGTTGGCGGCCTCAATCAGTTCGGCGATCCGTCCGCCTTTGTGAAAGGTGGCATTATCCACAATCACCCAGTCCCCTGGCTGCAAGGTCGGAATTAAGCAAGTTTCAAGCCAGGTCTCAAAGACCACTCGATTACAAGTTCCTTCAATGGTAAACGGAGCAATCAGCTCAGAGCCTCGATAGCCCGCGATCATATTGACTCGCCCGTGGCGTTGGCCAGATTTGAGGTCGTAAACTCGTTCACCGATAGGGGCATATCCATAGCCGTAGTCGTCGCGCTCATCCATGCCCGATTCATCGACATAGACTAAATGAGTCGCCTTTGGATCGCCGAGTTGAGCTTGAAACTCAGCCCGTTTCCCCTCGTCTCGTTGGCCGTAGCCATAGGTCTTTTTTTTCGCGTAAAGCCAATCTTTTGCAATGCCCGAGACATCGTTCGTTGGCTGATGGGGTCGGGCCACAAGGCGGCCATCTCCGCTTGCGTTTTGTCTTGATGCTGCTTGACAAAGCTGCGAAAGGCATCCCAGTCTTTGATTTTGGCTCTTGGATTGGCAGTTGTCCTGACGTTGGCTTTGAGATGCCCTAGTTCAGCCTTTTGCCGATACCAGCGGTTTATTGTATTGCGGCTGATGCCAAATCCTTCACTCACCTCACTTTTCTTGAGGCCGTTTAACTCAATCGCGTCGATCACTTTTTGCCGAAAATCTTCGCTGTAGGGTTGAGCCATCCAATTCCAAGCGCAAAATACTACCTCTTAACCCTAGCTTATGTCCTAACCTAAGTGGCTACAGCTATAGAAGACATCGGACAGACGCAAATCATTCGACATGCGTAAAGTGCGATCGCTGATTGCTCAGCTATCATTAACTCCATCAAATCTCACCTTTGGTAAAAATAGCTACTATTACTCGCAGTCTTCAAACCCTCTTGACAAATCGGTTCAACAACCGAGAAATCACTTCATGATAGGTCTCAACACATTTTGTAACGCATGGTCTCACAAGGAAAGAGTATGCCAAACGAAAGAGCGGAATCTTTTTGCAGAAAGGTTTTCAAGCCAACGAGGGTTTGTGCTGAATACTTTAAACAAGTGCCTTGAGAAAGACAAATAAACTCTCAAGGTACTAAAAAATGATTTCAGTATATATACTGAAATCATTTTTGACCAGCAAATTTACTTAGGGCATATGTTTTCTTTTTTTGCAATTTGTTGCGTAATTATCCTAGTGTATTTTGCTAAAAGATTTGACTATGTCTATGCGCCCTGATATCGGCTATATTCCGACACCACAGCTTGCCGTTGATATGATGCTGAGCGTTGCAGGGGTTGAATCTAATGATCTGATCTATGACCTGGGTTGTGGGGACGGACGCGTCCTCATTACAGCCGCACAGCGATTCGGCGCACGGGGTGTCGGCATCGACATTGACCCAGAGCGCATTCAGCAGTGCCAAAGGGCAGCGCAACAGGCAGGCATGTGCGATCGCATCCAGTTCCGCCAAGAGAATTTATTCGAAGCAGATTTTCAGGATGCCACGGTTATCACCCTGTACTTGCTGCCGCATTTAAATCTGCGGTTGCAACCCAAGCTAAAACAGCTCCGTCCCGGCACCCGCATCGTTTCCCATCACTTCGACATCGAAGGTTGGACACCCGATCAGGTAATTTACATGACTCAGACGGAAGAGGAATCGGTTGTTTATTTGTGGATTGTGTGAGTGGGAGGGTGGATGAGTGGATGGGTGGATGGGTGAAAGAGTAGATGGGTGGGAGAGTAGATGGGTAAACGGGATTCGGACATTTGAATCCTTACTTCCCTTTTCCTTGACACCCTTTAGCATGGCACCCTCTACAACCCGTACAGACTGCTTCTACAGTTCTTACTCCTACCCAACAATCAGCCCGGCTCTTGGTGCAACCTCCACACTCAAATGCGTTTCCCCGCTGTCGTCTGTGTAGGTTAACTGCCCTTTTCCGTACAGGGTTTGGCTGGGCTGGGTTTTGAGCGGCAAATTCTTGATTGCAACCGATGCCGTTGCGGTTTCAGTGCCAGCATTAACGGCGACGATGATTTCTTCGTCAGGTAGCGATCGCAAAAAGACATACAGCAGTCCGTCTGCTATCAGGACATGATAATCGCCTGTCCGAAGGGCCGGATGGGCATGACGCAGCGCAATAAGCTGCTTATGACAGCTGTATAAATCGTGGTTCCATTTCTCCAGTTTCGGGAAGACTCGACGTGAATCGGGGTCAAGACCACCGGGCAGGCCAACTTCATCGCCGTAGTAAATGCTGGGCGCACCGGGAAATGTCAGCGTCAATAGCGTGGACAGCTCTACACTGGCATGATCGTGATCCACAATCGTCAGGATGCGAGCCGTATCGTGGCTAGAGAGTAGATTGAGCTGAGTGAGCTGGATTTCCCACGGATAAAGCTGGAGGAGCGATTTAATCTTATCGGCATAGCCAGCCGCATCCAAAGCTGGATAAGGATAATAATCGGGAATTTCAACGTATTCTCGCTGGACTCGATCACCAGCAGTGAAGGCCATTGTTGGGCCTGTGAAGAGATAGTTCATCACGCCGTCAAACTGGGTGCCGTCCAGCCACTGGCGCGAATCGGTCCAGACTTCGCCCACGATATAGGCTTCGGGATTGATGGCTTTAATGCGATCGCGAAATTCTTGCCAAAATCCAGGCGTTTCAATTTCGAACGCCACATCTAATCGCCAGCCGTCTATGCCAGCCTTAACCCAGTATTCTCCCACCCGCATAATGTACTCGCGCACCGCTGGATTGTCGTGATTAAACTCTGGCAGTGCCCGATTGCCGACCCAGCCGACGTAGTTAGCCGGGAAATTGCCGTCATAAGCAGATAGGGGCCAACCCTCAATCTTGAACCAGTGCAGCCAGGGAGAATAGGGGCCATTTTCGAGAATGTCATTGAAAAAGTAAAACCCTCGCCCCGTGTGGTTAAACACACCGTCTAGCACAACTTTAATATCGCGCTGATGGGCCGCTTCGAGCAGTTCAAAAAAGGCTGGGTCACCACCCAGAATTGGATCAACCTGATAGTAGTCGTGGGTGTGATAGCGATGGTTGGCGGTGGATTGGAAAATTGGCGTGAAATAAATGGCGTTGATCCCTAAGTCTTGCAGATAGTCAAGCTTGTCCACAACACCCCACAGATCGCCACCCTTGTAGCCCTGGAGCGTAGGGTCAACATCCCAGTCTTCAAATGTGATCTCACGAATCGAATCTGGATGGGAGCGACTACTACGGGCAAAGCGATCGGGAAAAATTTGATAAAAAACGGCGTGTTTGACCCAATCTGGAGTGTGTATCTGCATAGGGGAATGACCTCAGACTTCACCGTCAGGCTAGCGATCATTTTCCAATCTGGCTAGTCCCTATGTAGGAGTTTTATTACGATAAAAACGATAGATGACGATAACATGGCGCTGTATGTATCGTTTAATTACAAAAAGATGAAAAACCGCGCGTTTTTGTGCGGCATCCAAATTAAGCGGGCATCATAAGGTCAACTCTCTAATGTTGCTTGGTTTGACACCAAATTTCCCAATCCTTGAGTGACTTGGATTGGGATTTTTATGTTGAGGTAGTTCCACAAAAAACTAGCATTCGCTGCAGCAAACCCGCCACCTGTGAGCAGCAATCCAGTTTTCCTAAAATGCGATCGGCAAAATGCTGCGAATGTAAAGCTTTCGAACTATACGCTGGAAGGCTTACCATCCTCTTCTACTATTCGATCAATCGTTCATCGCTCAATCATTCACAGCGAAGCTACGTTTATCACTTCTCAATATCACCATTTCTCGACATCACAATGAAACGCCGATCCTTTCTCAGTACGGCTACCACAAGTGCCGCAGCTACGACATTGCTCTATGGCTGTACTGCATCTGCACCCGAATCGGGTTCCAATACGACTAACAGCCAACCGTCGGTTGAGTGGCGGATGGCGACAAGCTGGCCAGAAGCGCTGGACGTGTTATACGGTTCTGCCCAACAGCTCTGTCAACGGGTTTCTGAAATGACCAATGGTCAGTTTGTCATTACACCCTATTCTGCGGGTGAGCTGGTCGGAGGGCTGGAAGTCTTAGACGCTGTGCAGAACGGAGCTGTTCAATGCGGCCATACCGCCAGTTACTACTACACGGGCAAAAATCCGGCGCTGGCCTTTGGCACAGCATTGCCTTTTGGCTTGATGGCCGATCAGCAAAATGCCTGGCTCTACTACGGCGGCGGACTAGAGGCGCTGCGCCAAATTTATGCTGACTTTGGCATCATCAATTTTCCGGCAGGAAACACTGGGGCACAAATGGGTGGCTGGTTTAAGCGACCCGTCCAAACAATTTCTGATTTGGGTGGATTAAAAATGCGCATTCCAGGCATGGGCGGCAAAATCATGCAGGAGCTAGGTGTTAGTGTGCAGGTGCTACCCGGTGGCGAAATCTTTTTGGCACTGGAGCGGGGCGCAATCGATGCTGCCGAATGGGTCGGCCCCCATGATGACGAAAAGCTGGGACTGCAAAAAGCGGCTCAATACTATTACTATCCGGGCTGGTGGGAACCTAGCGCTACGCTAGAAGCATTGGTCAACCAATCGGCTTGGGATGAACTACCCACCAGTTATCAAACCGCCTTCGCCACAGCCGCTTATGAGACAAACTTGACTACGCTGGCCCAGTACAATGCGCTCAATGGAGAAGCTTTGGAGCGATTGCAGGCTGATGGGGTGGAACTGGTTGCCTATAGCCCTGAGATTTTAGCGGCAGCAGAAGAGGCTTCGTTGGCGCTTTACGACCAAATGGCGCAGGAGGACGGGACGTTCCAAGAGATTTATATAGAGTGGAAGGCGTTCCGCGATCGCATTTATCGCTGGAACCGGATTAATGAGCTACCGTTTGCCCAATCAGCTTATGGCAGTGAATGAGGTGTCTTTCAACAACAAGCTACTGTCCTGTTATCGTCCTGTTACAGTCTGTAACAGCTAATGACTATAGCAACGTTGATTATGAACAGGCCGCCCCGCTGGGGCGGCCTGTTCATAATCAACGTAGTTCACCAGCTATCTAATAGAGCTACAGCGATATCAACTTTTCCTGATTTTCCTGACAATATTGGCTTTCTCTGTAGAAAAAAACAGAGCTGTTTTAGCCGATGGTTACTGGCTCGGAATAATATCCTGGAAAACAAAATTCATCTTTTTTAAGATCTATCTTTAGATAGAGCTGATCAAATCAGGTTGTTGTTGATAATATTGAGAGATATGCCAAATAACTCGAACGAGTTATCTGACATATCTAACATTACATGGTGAGACTGTGCTGGCAGATGTACCTTGGTGGACTTCCTCTGCCGGCTTTTTTTTGTCTATTTTCGGACGACCCCTCAAAAAATAGCCGATTTTAGAAGCTCAGCAGTCGTCACCTGTTGCTGAAATATTACAGATTGTATTTACAACCGAAAAAGAATCCGACCTTGTCCCGCCGAGCGATCTGGTCTCAATTAGTAGTGAATCCAACTTTTGGAGTTTTTGGGACAGACATTTGAAGTGTTAGGGTGCAAATGACACCTGGGATAGATATCAGCCCTTGATCCCAGACATTGTGGTTTCAAGCAACCCATGTGGGACATGTTGATTTGGAAGTTTTATTGATATTGAGATGGCAAATAAAGATTACATCATGGCTCTAGACCTAGGCACTACGGGGAATCGAGCCATTCTATTTAATCGTGAAGGAGAAATCGCCGGACAAGCCTATAAGGAACTAACCCAGTATTATCCCCAACCGGGCTGGCTGGATCATGATCCGCGCGAAATCTGGCAGGATACCCAGTGGGCTATTCAAACCGCCATTCAAAGAGCCGGGATTCAACCCGATGAAATTGCCGCCATTGGGCTGACGGTACAGCGGGAAACCTGCTTGCTGTGGGATAAAAGCAGTGGGCGACCCCTGCATAATGCAATCGTCTGGCAGGATCGGCGGACGGCTCCCTTGTGCAACGAACTGCGGCAAAAAGGGCTGGCCGACGAAATTGCACAGCGTACTGGACTGGTGCTGGATGCTTACTTCTCGGCTAGCAAGCTCGCTTGGCTGCTCGATCGGGTGCAAAATGAGCAGCTTGATCCGCCCTTTGAAATTGAGAATGTTCTAGCGGGCACCATCGATACCTGGGTGCTGTGGAATTTGACCGGGCGCAAAGTTCACGCGACGGATGACAGCAACGCCAGCCGCACCATGCTGCTCAATATTGAGTCGCGGCAGTGGGATCCGAAACTGCTGGAGATCTTTGGCATTCCAGCCCATATCATGCCAGAAATTCGTCCCAGTTTGGGCAAGTTTGGCTTTACCGATCCGGAGGTCATGGGGGCCGAAATTCCGATTATGGCGATCTTGGGTGACCAGCAGGCCGCTCTGTTTGCTCATGGCTGTAATCGGCCTGGCTTGCTCAAGTGTACCTACGGGACGGGAGCCTTTCTGGTGTCCCATACCGGCTCAGAAATTGTGCGATCGCACAATAACCTGCTCACCACTGTCGCCTGGACAGAAGCAGGACGCAACGGTGGTGATACTGGTGGTGATACTAAAGTAGGCTATGCCCTCGAAGGCAGCATGTTTACCGCTGGAGCCTGTATCCAATGGCTGCGAGATGGCATTCAACTGATTACTAGCGCTGCCGATACGGAAGATATGGCGAAAAAGGTAGAAGATAACGGCGGCGTCTACTTTGTGCCTGCCCTCAGCGGTTTGGGCGCACCCCACTGGGATATGAACGCCCGCGCGACATTTATCGGCATCACAGGCGGTGTCCAGCGAGAGCACATGGTGCGCTCTGTCCTGGAAGCGATTGCCTATGAAGTGGCCGAAGTGGTGCAGGCAATGAATGAAGACGGCAGTACGCCGATTAAACGGCTCAAGGTCGATGGTGGTGCCAGCCAGAATAATTTTCTGATGCAGTTTCAGGCCGATGCGCTCGGTATCCCGGTCGAGCGTCCCGCCGTCCTTGACGCCACCGCTCAAGGTGCCGCTTTTGCCGCAGGTTTAGCCTCTGATTTCTGGTCAAGCTACGACGATCTGGTGCGCGATCGCAAAGTGGATCGGGTCTTTGAACCCAGCGAACACAGCGAACAAGTACAGGCTAATTTCCAATATTGGCTCAAAGCCGTTCAGCGAGCCAAAAACTGGGCAGACTAACGCTAGGTGATTTTCACTGTAGTAGGTGCGTAGTAAGTAGGTTGGGGTAGAAAAACTACGCCATATTGAGATTTGTAAATAACTCGAAGGCTATAGCCATCAATTGGTTTACCTCTTGTTTACATTTAGTTACACAGATGCAGGTTTCAGCCCGTACCCACTTAGGTGCCTTGGCACCTACTATGAGCTCAACCATCCTTTACAGCCCTTGTATCAAGTCTGCCTGTAAGAACCAATTTATTTTGTTGGGACACGGCATGCCGTGTCCCAACAAAATAAATTATCGGGTTTTAGCCGAACTTCGTATTACAGCCCTTTACAGCCTTTACAGCCCAAATGACTGCCCAACTTGCTATTGCCATCTTCGGAGTGGGTCGATGGGGCACCCATCTGCTGCGCAATTTTCTGGCTCATCCCCAGGTTAACATTACTGCCGTTGTCGATCCGTCAGCCGAGCGGCTAAGTGCGATCGCAGATCAATTTCAGCTCAACTCCCAAGTTGTACTGACCACTGATCCAGACACAGTGCTGTCATTGGCGACAATTGATGCCGTCGTCATCGCCACGCCTGCCACTACGCACTACTGGTTGATAGAAACAGCGCTGAAGCAAAACAAGCACGTGCTGGCTGAAAAACCCTTAACTCTAAAAGCAGAGGAATCCCAGGCGCTCTGTGCCTTAGCGAAACAGCAGCAGCGACTTTTGGTAATTGACCACACCTATTTATTTCATCCAGCAGTCCGTACTGGCCAGTCCGTTCTGCAAAACGGCACGTTAGGCCAGCCCCGCTATGGCTATGCAACGCGATCGCACTTGAGTCCCGTCCGCTGGGATGTCGATGCACTGTGGGATTTGGCGATTCACGATATTGCAATTTTCAATGCTTGGCTAGGCGATTCTCCCATTCAGGTACAGGCTGAAGGGCAGGTTTGGCTCCAGCCCGATGCTGGCGATGCCACCTTTTTCCCCAACGGGCTATCCGATTTGGTTTGGGTGACATTAACCTATGCCAGTGGCTTCCAGGCCAAAATTCATCTCTGCTGGTGTAATCCCGATAAGCAGCGCCGCCTCTGCGTCGTCGGCAGCGAAGGAACACTGATCTTCGACGAACTCGCCAGCGATATGCTGACGCTCCAGCACGGTAGCTTCCAAGCTAAAGATGGCTTATATCATCCAATCAATCAAAACCGGGAAGTACTTCCCATTCCAGCCGCCGAACCCCTGCGGTCAGTCTGCGACCATTTTGTAGACTGCATACTGCGATCGCAACCTTCTCAAATCTCCCCCGGAGAAATCGGTGCCGATCTGGTTCGTATCCTCAATGCGCTGACCACCTCACTCAACCAAGGCGGGCAACCTGTTGCTGTTTGGGATTGTGGTAATTAGTGAAAAGTGCTGTGGACTTTGGATTTTGGATTTTGAGAACTGAGGATCGGGTACTCAAAATGCCGTAAAACTTGCCTTGCTTCTTACGCCTCTCGCCTCTCGCCTCACTCTTTACCTTCCCTATTTCACACTCGTCAACTTCGAATCCTCACCAGAAGTCGGACAAGCTGCTGATGTATGACTGCCCACGGTTTTTAGCTGAGCCGTATGGGGATCTTCCACGAAGGGATAGCCGCTAAAGCGGGCATTGCCGCCCATGATGACTACGGTGGCTCCCAAAGCTGCGATCGCAAATACCAGCGTTCCCGTTAACAGCTTCACCTGAGTTCGCAATTGGCGAACTTCTTGATCGAGCAGTTTCGCTTCTGGAGACACGACGGTTGCGGCGACTGGAGTGGCTGCGGTCGTTGGGGCAGGGACTTGAGCCGACGGCGGCGGGGAGCTTGATTCATAGTTATCTGGATTAATCACTTCCAAGTGCTGAACCTTAGGCTTGGCCTTCTTTTTGACCTTTTGGGTGAATTCCACCTTCTTGAACAGCCAATTGGCAATGAGCTCAGGGCAGTTTTTCTGAAACCAGCGCAGCGCATAGGCTCGAAAAACGGGTTTTGAAATTCGTGCTACTCCCCTCGTCGCTCGATTCAGCGGACGAACTCGAATATTTTCGTTAATCAGATTGGTCGCCCCAATGTCGTACAGACAGTCCAGAATTAAGCGAATAGTCGTTTGTTCGTTATAAGCAAGGTGCTCCAACAACAACAGGACATCTTGCTTACGGTCGGCTTTCATCTGCTCATCAGTCGGACGCTTGGGAGTACTCACGGTTTTTGGGCGAATAAACGGTAAGAGTGTTCTGAATGTGACATGCCTTTATTTTAAGGTGACAAATTCCAGTCAGAGACACAAGGTATACCAATGAGAGTTAAAAAAGCATCTCAACACAGTGAGATTCGAACAAAATCCCACCAAAGATTTAAGTAAAAATACTGCCCTATTCGCCCAGTTCAAGCGGGAAAACAAACTCAGACGCTGGCGGAATTTCCAGCGAGTCAACTAGGCGGGTTTCAGGTAGGTTACTAATTGAACGGCGCAGAGCTGCGATCGCACGATTGTAGCCAATTACCGCCTGCACTAAATTACCCTCTGCTTGGGTCAGATCCGCCTGGGCATTAATTACCTCTAACTGCGTACCCACACCTGCCTGAAAACGCAATCGAGCTAGCCGCAATGCTTCACGAGCTTGATTCACGGCAATCTCAGCAGTTTCAATATTGGCTTGATTCGCCTGCTGATCGTAAAAAGACTGCTCAACCTGTAGTCGGATGAGCTCTAACGTATCGGCAAACTGAGTTTCAGCAATTTCAATGTTACTGTCCTCCTGTGAGGCCCGCGCCCGTGCTGCACCACCATCAAACAGCAGCCAGTTCAGCTGTGCCCCAAATGTGTACTGATCCCGAAATCCACTACTTTCGTCATTCAGTCGATTGTTGATGTTGTAGTTAGCGAAGAGACTAACCTGAGGGCCTAACGCTGAAAGCGCGATATCTCGCTGCTCTTGCGCGATTTCGCGCTGGAGCAAAAACTGTTGCAGTTCAGCTCGATTTTGAAATGCCAAAACAATACTTTCTTCGAGCGATAGCGGCCAATCCTCAACGACTTCAACCGCAACCGATTGGGGAGAGAGATTAGAAGGAATGCTGAGAATTTCCGCTAATGCACGTCGGGAAATAATTTGACTGCTGCGGGCCTGAGTCAGTTCTTGCCGCGCATTCGCGACCTGTACTTCTGCCTGCAACACGTCAAATCGAGTGCCGACACCAGCCCGTTCTCGGATCTGAGCATCTCGCAAACTTTGCAGGGCTTCATCTAAAAACGCCGCCGCGATTCCAACTTGTTCATCGGCTAGCTGCAAGTCATAGTATCGATCCGCGACATCGAAGCGCGTATCCTCAGCAATTCGTTCAACTTCGAGTTTGCTGATGCGAACTTGAGTTTCTACGGCTTCAATTTGGGATGAGCGCCTCCCAGAGGTAAAGAGGTCGTAGCTTAAGCCAACCGTACCAGACAAGTCCAAATTGATATCGTCCGAGCTGGTATTAAAAAGCGGGTTGCTTTCCTGCGTATTTTCTGAGGCTGAGAAGCTGCTTTCTGCTTGCACCGTGGGTAGAGTATCCGCTTTTGCCTCTCGCAGTGCTGCTTCAGCCTGCTCCAGCTCTAGCTGGACTCTTTGCAAATCGCGATTGTTACCAAGTGCGATCGCATAGGCTTCTTCGAGGGTAATTGGCTGATTTCCAATAATCTCAACTTCTTCGGGCTGAGTTGGATAAAGGAGCGGATTCGGATCGGCGTTCAAGTAATCGGGCGGATTGATTTCATCTACTAATGGCTCTAGCTCAAAGTCATCATCGATATCTTCATCCACCGTGGGCACCAAGTCCTCAACGTCGATATCGTCTTCTGCTTCGACATCCACCTCCGGAATCAGTAGCTCATCGTCGTCATCTGTGGTCTCGACATCGACTTCGGTCGATTCTTCCGCTTCAGTGGAACCTTCAGCAATCGCGTCCTCTATGTCGATTGACTCGTCCGCTGCTGCGTTGGCCCCTTCAGTATCAACATCAGTAGACGCGTTGGGCGATTCGTCTACTTCAGCAGAGTCCTCGGCAATCGATTCATCCGTAGTTGATTCTTCGGTTGACTCGGTTGACTCGGTTGAATCTAAGTCTGTATCTGAATCCGCTTGAGCAATTGCCTGTTCATCTGAATCATCTGCATTACTGGCCTCAGATGCCGCATCTGAGCGTTGTGATTCGCGCTGTGAATCAAGTAAAGCTCCTTTTTTAGCAAAGAGTGTAGCATCCGGTGCTGGAAGTGGCTCACTCTGTGATTCCTGAGTGGAGGACTCTAGCTGCTTAGACAACGATGATGAAGGTAGTGCGATCGCAGTGGAACCATCAAGTGCGATCGCGGCTCCTAAGCTCAGAGCAATCCAGTGAAGACGATAAAACATATCGGTGCAGCTGATCCGTGCAATAACAATCTAGAAATCAAGTACTGTTGCTGACACTATCGCAAATCCATCCGTAGAATACCGGTTGACCGATTGGCTTGACAAAGCCTTGTCAAACGCTGGAACAACCGTAGCCGATGATGCTAACGAGAGTTGCCGATCCTATCCAGCATCCTAAAGCAGTAGAAGCTTAACCTGTCTAACTGAACGACACAAGCATTTTGGCTAGTTTTCTTTAGCTACTGCAATCCCGAACGGAAGTTATCAGCGATGAAACAGGCTGTGCTGGCCCACCGCTTCATTGATTTTCGCTTTGCGGATCAGAAACCGAACGACTATCTTGCCGCTTTGGATTTTTGTGCAAGATGTAAGCTCACTCATTAATGCGAGGAGCCCGTAAGCCGATTGAGCATTGAGATTAATCCTTGCCTACGGTTCATGCTAATGCTTCGCCGATACCAACTCACCGATGTTAATCTACGCAATGCCAACATGTCGGATGCAGATATCGAATGCAGGTACAGTATTACCAAACAATCACCTCCATTCACAATCTTCTCTACGCTCGGCACAACGGCAATTTCTTGGAACAATAAGATACGTTCGCTTGAAGTTATGCAGTCCTCTTTTAAGGATTGTTAAAATCGTTGCTTTTGAAAAACATGGTGATATAACAAGGGTGTCAACATCAAAACCATAAGCCGTGATTAATTCACGCGTACTAATCAATATGGTTGTCTAAGAATGTTGCAGTCAGTTATTCAGTAAAAGGTAGAAAATTGTTGGATAGTTATCGTTGCTTACCTGAATAACTGGCATCACAAAAAATCTCTGAAATTGATGACGGCTGTTGAGGCTTAACTCAACATCACCGTGTTGTTTCTTGGAGCGCCAGCCTGCGATCGCACATAGTTGCAATGGCTTGTGTTAGTTTGTTGCGCCTGCGCTCTGTTCGCTCTATTCCTTGCAGTGTAAACATTGAGGCCATTATGCAATACTTACTTGTCGATTCTCATCAGCGCTTTTTGGGTACGCTCAAGTCCGAGAAAAAAATGACATTGGGAGATGTTTTCCAAACTGAAGAATCTCAGACATATACGGTTATTGGCGTGAATCAAGCACGACAGCATAGTAACTTGTTAAAGTCTTTAACTGTAGTAAAAGGAAATTGCATGACTAAAGTTGCTGCAGCTGCGGCTGAATGAATAGCGCTTTCGGTGCAAGCAAAATTATTGGAAATTTGTTGACATTTTAACAGGCAGTTTCGGCTGATGGTTTCTATCGGAATCATCAGCTATTTACTCAATCCCTAATCATGAGGGAGAGCCGCTTGAGCTAGCAAACAAACTGTGTTTTCGATCTGTAATTGGCAATGTTGGCTGTAATGCTAAGACTGTCAATAAGGTGAAATTCATTCTATCCGGATTGTTTAAAATCAATTTTGTCATGTCGTCAAAGTTGCACCTCGTGGCGCAATTCATAATAACGGAATCTGGAAATCCAAATCTGAAGCCTTCCTTTAGAAAAGGAAAGGCTTGTGATACCGCATTTTTAGGTGACGTTACGACGCTCCTGCATGTTTGCTTGAGAGCGTGAATGGTTGTGCAGCGGTGCTACACAACCATTCACGTCAGAAGTCTAAGGAAATGCTTGGCGGCCATGCGAGCCGACTTACGCTGTTATGGCCCAAAGAGATCGGATGCTCCCTCTTGTAAAGATTCAAAGAACAACAGGAATCCTAAAATATCGCGGAATGGCTGTGTGACGGTATTGAGCGCATAGGTGATGCGATTAATAAAGTTGCGGCCAACAACGATTACGTCGTTATTTTCCAGAGGAGGATTTTGAGATAAATCGCCCCGCAGCGCATCCTTACCGTCGAGTTCTATCGTGACGGCTCGTCCCAGTTCTGGGTCAAATCGAATCAGGCTGACGTCTCCTAGGTCGGCGACATCCGGATCAGGACCAATTGCCGCCAGTGCATCGACAAAGCGGCTTCCGTTCGGCAGCGGTAAATTGCCAATGCGTCGATTGGCATAGCTTAAAATCCGCACGTTGATTTGCGGCTGAGCAATCGTAGAGCGAGCGACCAACGCGCGATCGTAGAGCGGCACCTCGGATGGATTGAGCCGATTGACAATGATGACATCATTATTTTGCAGCCGTACTTCTGGCAGCGCTTCTGCCTCTTGAAGCGGCGTAAACAAATCAACGGTTTCTTCTAGAAGAGAGCCATCGGGTAAGCGGCGCTGGACTTCAATTTGGCGCAGATCGGCTGTACCTGTTGTGCCCCCTGCTGAGAGCAATGCTGTGGAAATTTGGGGCACCTGTAGCGGATAAAAGCCTGGGCGCACCACTTCTCCTACGATTGTCACCTGTACGGGGCGCTGAGCCACTAACGTCAGCGTTACGTCTGGATTGACCACATAGCGGTTATAGGCCAAGCGAATACGCTCCTGGGCTTCTCGCAGTGTCAGTCCTTCCAACGAAACTGCACCGAGAATGGGCAGAATCACGCGGCCTTCTAAGTCGAGAGTGACTTGACCGCTGAGTTCAGGGAAGCGTTGAACGCTGACAAAAATGCCGTCACCAGGACCAAGCCGATACACATCAAAAGCATTTTGTCCCGGTTGTTGATACTCATAAGGATTGAGAGCAGGAGCTGCTGGGACTGGCACCGGAAAAATTTGATAGCGAGGATCGGGTGGCAGATTGATCGGATCATCAGAGTAGTTAATGTTGGGCGCAGCCGGCAGAATGCTATCAGCCGGACGCAGCGAGGGTTCTGTAAATAGTTCTTCTGGCGAACTGTCGTCAGAAATCTCATCAGAAATCTGATTGGAATTCTCATTAGAATCCTCGCCCGAATTTTCGTCCACCCCGCTATCGTCTGATGAACTTTCGTCTGCAATCTGGTTTAAATTTTCGTCTAACCTCTCGTCTAATCCATCTGATGAAGGTGATGAGGGAAAAATGTTGTTAGGTGCGATCGCAGCTTCAGTCTGTGAGTTCTGCAATCCGGCAGCCAGAACAATTGGCGCAAACCCCAGCCAAATCAGCGTTGCGTTGATTAAAACTGAAGTTGCACATTTCAGCCAGCACGTATGTCTTCTCATATGGGGCAAAGAGGCGGCAGTGATTCGCTGTATTGTCTATCAAGACGCGGATGGATTCAAGGATTGTTCCAATAATTGAGCCTGAATAGCTTGACCCAGCTCACTCATCTGGGTGCGGTAGTCGTCCAAATTACCAAATGGCTTAATTGGCAGGATTATGCTTACAGCCACCCAAGGTGTACGCTCCCCCTGACGAAGTTGGCTGCGCTGATCGGCCCAGAACCAGGGCTTGGCTGAAGCACTGCCGCCATCCGGCCAAGCGTACCACTGCAAAAGCGCGTAAGTGGCCTGTTGGTTCCAACCTCGCAGGTAACGTGCATTAACGGTGACAGTGCGATCGCGGGTGGGATCATCGACCGAAAACTGGAGTCGCCGCACCGAATCGGTTTTCCAATCTGGCGCTTGTGTTTGTCGATTTAAGGCTCGCCCCAAAAATCCGTTCAGGTCAATCCATTCCACCTGCGGCTGCTTATCGTGCCAGTCTTGCGGCAGAATAAACAGCAAAAATTGAGATGGGGTGGCCGTTGGTGAATCGGCCTCCATATTTTGAAATGACCATTTGTGATTGCCCACAGGCAGCACAGCTTGCTCAACCTCATTCCAATTGGGCAGATCTAGGCCGTTGTCCCGCAGCGATCGCAACTGTTCAATTTGAGGCACCTTCGGATCTTCGGACCAGGCCCACTGACCGTTGAAATAGTGCGGAATGGCACTAACTAACGCAATTAGGATAAACGCCACCACGATGGCAAGGCGGCGGATGGGAAACTGTTGAATGGCGCGCTGGGGCTTGGCCGGAAGTTGAGTCATTGCCTGTTCTTATGGCCCGATTAAAGGGTTATGTTACTGTTCAGAGTGATTGTGCAGAAATCGTGATATTCATCGTGATATCTATCGAAGTGCTGTAAGGGCAGTAGCGTAGCCATTCCCGAAGGGCTATATGGCCCTTCCCCCTTACAGAGACGTTTGAGTCGATTCGGTAGGTGTGTTGTCTGGAATCAGTCGATCAATCCACTGCAACAGCACGATTAGGAGAAGGAGGGATAGAGCCGAATAGACATCGCCGCCCCAGCTTTCGTGCAGCCAGTGAAACGCACCTTCACGTCCCGTACCGTGAAAATAGGTCAGCGCCGCATTTCGCACAATATTGGCCGATACACTGACGACGACAACTCCGCCCAGAAATAGCCCGCTCTTGAGCCGCGAGGATAGCGTACCCGTCCAATACAGCAGCATTAAGCCCACGTACAGGCTGGTAAACAGCATCTTTAGCCCAGCACAGTGGGGAGCTACTTCGACAGGACTGTTGAAGTTGTTATTGACGTATAAATAAATCTGCTCAATATGAACTTGAATGCCCGCCTGCTGCAGAATAAATCCAGCAGTTCCGGCAATGAAGCGCTGCAGCGGTAAGATGTACGGCTCAATTAAATAAGGCAACTGGTTAGGCGTCGCTAGGAAAACCAGTAAGAGCGGAAAACCTTGTAAGCGAAATCCGGCCCAGCCCTTCAGTGACAGGCACAGTCCCGCCAGCACGAGCGGAAACGAAAAGTTAATCAAATCCGGCAGGCGGCTGAGGTAAAAGATGCCACCTAAAACGAGGCAGGCAATGCCCAGAGGATGGGTGGCATCCGACAGCTTGCGCCAGCGCGATCGCAAATTCCAGGCAATATAGGCGGCAAAGGGCAGGCCAATTAACCCATGACTGAAGTACTCATGCTGGATGCTGATCGAGTTTTTAACCAGCCAGCCATGTACCCAGTGAACCAATAGCGGTGCATAGAGGATCACCAGCAAAGCTGCGATCGCAATATCCAAGGCGTAGCGCTCGATGGCGATGGGGACTTTCCGTTTCAGATGCATCATTGTTTTTATCCGGCCATTGATGACCAAGGTGTTTGAGTTTCTGCGGCAGTCGCGACAATTGTCTTAATCGTATCCACAACCCGATCGACCTGAGCATCCTTCAATCCTGGATACATTGGCAATGATAAAATTTCTCGACTGAGCGCTTCCGCCTGGGGAAACTGCCCAGCTTCATAGCCTAACTCTTGAAAACCTGGTTGCAGATGGCAGGGAATTGGATAATGAATGCCTGCGCTGATTTGCTGTTCGGCCAGTTGAGCCTGGAGCTGGTTACGATCGATGGGGCAGTCCGCCGTTACGCGCACCACATATAAATGATAGACATGCCCCGCCTCACTGTGATTTTCAATCGGGAGCAAACCCTGAGATCGCAAGGGCGCGAGCTGTTCGTCGTAGCGACGGGCAATCCGGTTGCGATCAGCATTCCAGGTGGCTAGATGAGGCAGCTTAACGTTGAGAACTGCGGCCTGAATCGAATCCAAGCGACTATTCGTACCGTTGCCTTCGGTGTGGACGTATTTGCGAGTAGCTCCATAGTTCCGTAGCGATCGCACCAGGCGAGCCACATCCGCATCACGGGTCAGCATCATGCCGCCATCACCGAATGCACCCAGGTTTTTGCTGGGATAAAAACTAAATGCAGCAGCAACACCGACCGAACCCGCTCGATAGCCTTCCCGCTCGGCCAGATGAGCCTGGGCGGCATCTTCAAACACAATTAGGTCATAGGTGCTGGCTAAATCCAATAAGTGGCGGGGCGACACCATTTGGCCATAGAGATGCACCGGAATGATGGCTCGCGTCCGGCTAGTAATTGCTTTTTCGGCAGCGGCTAGATCAATCAGCGCAGTTGCCGGATCGCAATCCACCATCACGGGCGTTGCCCCAGTGCGGAGAATGCCGATTAGCGTGGCAATAAACGTATTGGCAGGCAAGATTACCTCGTCGCCTGGCCCAATCCCGCAGGCCGATAGCCCAAGTGCGATCGCATCTGTACCGGATGCGACACCGACTCCATATTGGGTATCACTGAGGCTGGCAAAGTCCGTTTCCAGCTTGGCTAGAGCCTTGCCCAGGACAAAATCGCCTTGTTCAATCACGGTCTGGATGGACTGCTGAATCTGATCAGCAATGGGCTGATGCATACAGGACAAATCAACAAACGGAATAGGTGCAGTCGCAGGTTGGCTCATCGGGTTATTCGTCGCGGGATAACTCATAGTTCAAGCACGAAGGGGATAGAGCGAGTAGAGCGATTGCATCAGCTTGCTCTAACTCTGTTATGAAGGATCAGCTCCCAATTGAACACCCTTAGACCATGAAGTGTCTGTGAAG
Source organism: Thainema salinarum CENA647 (assembly GCF_057732415.1). Lineage (NCBI taxonomy): Bacteria > Bacillati > Cyanobacteriota > Cyanophyceae > Leptolyngbyales > Leptolyngbyaceae > Thainema > Thainema salinarum. The sequence continues at coordinate 1,176,286 of NZ_JBYJZJ010000022.1, read as the reverse complement.
AAATACCTAGGCTCACAGCTTGCACGAGTATCCGTTGCTTGGGATCTGGATGGGCAAGGTGCAAGCCGTGAGTAAACCGATATCGACTTGATGGACTAGGATGAATCAGTAGCTCAAGTTTGCTATATTCATCGTTCCCGTCCCAATGAGTCTGATTGCGAATTGTCTAAAAAATTCCCAAATTTTACGGAGAATTGGCAGTTTACTTGCTATGACGTTTCGGTATCTGGAACAAGTGTGGCGATTCTCAGGTCAAACTTTGTACCATGATTAGCGAGTACCCTCGGTGCCGATTGGTTTTCTCATCTTGCCTTATGAAATTGCTGACGCATCCATCTGTTTTTGTGTATCCTTCACCCCGCCTTCCGGTTGCCAAACCGATAGCGAAATCCCGCCATTTTTATCGAATTTTGCTGACAGCAACCGTGATTGCTTCACTGTGGGGGTTGCCCTTAGCAGTGCAGGCTGCCACACCAGCGGATCGTCGGAATCCTATGATATACACCGCATCTAACGGTCGGATGACGGTGGATGAGCATTTTAATCGGGGTCTGCAGCGAGTCAGCCAGGGCGACTTTGCTGGCGCGATCGCAGATTTTACAACTGTTATTCAGCGGCGACCTGATGCACTGGAAGCCTATAGCAATCGGGCATTAGCCTACGTACAGGTTGAAAACTACGCAGCGGCCTTAGCTGATGTGGAACAGGTACTCCAGCTTGATCCCAGTAATTATGAAGCAATGAACCATCGCGGCATTATTCGTGCGCAGCAGGGTGAATTACAAGCCGCAGTAACTGACTTTACACAGGCGCTTTCGCTGAAACCCAACTATAGTGAAGCACTCTACAACCGGGGCATGGCTTATTACAACCTGGAAAACTATCCGGCTGCGATCGCAGATTTCACCAATGCGCTAGAAATTCAGCCCAATGCCGCCGAGATCTATGGGCAGCGTGGACTCTCTCACTACGCAATGGGCAACCGTCGTCGCGCCATCTCCGACTTACGCTTCGCCGCAGATTTATTCCAATCCCAAGGCAATCGTGCAGGCCACCAGCAAACGCTGGCGCTGATTGAACAGATTCGATAGCCGATTAGGCTCTCTCTCATAAAAACTGGTTTTTATTTTTTGTGAACGTCAGGCAGAGCCTGACGTTCACAAAAAATAACTTGGGTTCTTTCTATTTGGATTCGGTATAAGGAATAAAGTTCCGTAAGTTCTAACGAACTGGTGATGTCCCGAGCGTACTGCATCGCTAGCATAGAAGCATAGCTAGCACTACGGTGTTGAAGATGCGACGAATCCACCGCGTTTTGATTGTACTGATCTGCATCTGTGCGATCGCGCTTTCAGCTTGCTTGGGGCCTCGCTCAGCCGACTCGGATGCCACGGGATCGACCGAAACAGCGGAGGTTACTGACGCTCAGCCCGACTCTACTGCAAGAGATGCAGAAAAACCAGTTGATCTAGAAATATCAAGCGAAGAGCAAGCCAAAATTGCCGATATCGCCTATCTGTCTAGACGAGCTAATCCAGCACCCGTCCGAGAACGAATCGTTCTGCTGGCCCTTAAATATGATCTAGATCGAGCCGCTATTGAAAACGTGCTGTACGACTATCTCCAAGAACACAGCGGCTTCCAAGGAGATTCCAACTTTACCCGCACAATTTACGAAATCCGAGATCGCTACGACATCCCGACCCAGGAAATCGCTCAAATTTTACTGGACTACAAAGCCTGGCTCAGCCTCAACAAGTCGCCGATATAGGGAGTTTAGTTAAGAGTTGGTGGTTGATGGGGGTGCAATCGCACCCTCATCAACCACCAACTATCAACCAAAAAGGGACTGCCAACTTTTGACAGCCCCTTTTAATTTACCTATTCAAGCCTAGACTCAACTAACTAACTGACATCCTCAGTCTTAGTAGTCGTCTTAGTAGTCAAAGTCACCGCCCATACCAGCGCCAGCGCCAGCATTCTCCTTCGGCTCAGGCTTGTCTACCACGATACACTCCGTAGTTAGAACCATGCCTGCGATAGAAGCTGCGTTTTGAACTGCGGAACGAGTTACTTTGGCAGGGTCAACAATACCCGCTTCGAACATGTCTACATACTGGTTGTCAGCCGCATCGTAGCCAACGTTGAAGTCTTTTTCTTTTACGCGCTCAACGATGACTGCACCGTTTTGACCTGCGTTCTCAGCGATCCGCTTCAGAGGAGAAGTCAGTGCCCGAGCAACGATCATTGCCCCCGTCAACTCTTCGCTAGACAGGTTGTTGGTTGCCCACTCTTCCAGAGAAGGAGCCAAGTGTGCCAGCGTGGTGCCGCCGCCAGGAACAATCCCTTCTTCAACCGCAGCCTTGGTTGCGTTGATCGCGTCTTCTAGACGCAGCTTACGATCCTTCATTTCGGTTTCGGTTGCTGCACCTACTTTGATGACCGCAACACCACCAGAGAGCTTAGCCAAGCGCTCTTGCAGCTTCTCTTTGTCGTAAGAAGACTCGGTTTCTTCAATCTGACGACGGATTTGCTCGCAGCGAGCCTTCACTTCAGCCTCGTTACCTTCAGCAACCAGGGTGGTGGTGTCCTTGGTGATGGTGATGCGACGAGCTTGGCCCAGCATGTCGAGCTTAGCGCTGTCGAGCTTCAGACCCACATCTTCGGAGATCACCTGACCGCCAGTCAGAACGGCGATGTCTTCCAGCATGGCCTTACGACGATCGCCAAAGCCAGGAGACTTAACAGCCGCAACGTTCAGTACACCGCGCAGACGGTTAACAACCAGGGTGGCCAGGGCTTCCTTTTCGATATCTTCAGCCAAGATCAGGAGGGGCTTGCCAGCGCGAGCAACCTGCTCCAGCACAGGAACGAGATCCTGTACCAGGGTGATCTTCTTGTCGGTGATCAGGATGAAAGGCTCCTCAAGAACCGCTTCCATCCGCTCGGTGTCAGTTGCGAAGTAGGGAGAAATATAGCCTTTTTCAAAGCGCATCCCCTCAGTCACTTCCAGCTCAGTCGTCATAGACTTGCCTTCTTCTAGAGAGATGACGCCTTCCCGACCGACTTTGTCCATGGCCTCGGCAATCATGCGGCCCACTTCTTCGTCGTTACCAGCTGAGATCGTACCAACTTGAGCAATGCTGGTGGAATCTTCGATGGGACGAGCGTGATCAGCAATTTTCTCAACTAAAAAGCCGGTTGCTTTGTCGATACCGCGCTTAAGGGAGATGGAGTTTGCACCAGCGGCAACATTCCGCAGACCCTCTTTGACCATTGCGTGTGCCAAAACGGTTGCAGTGGTAGTACCGTCTCCAGCAGCATCATTGGTTTTGGAAGCAGCTTGGCGAATCAGAGAAACGCCCGTGTTCTCAACGTGGTCTTCCAGTTCGATTTCTTTAGCAATGGTGACACCGTCGTTAACGATTTGAGGTGCACCGAATTTCTTTTCGAGAACAACGTTGCGGCCCTTAGGTCCAAGGGTAACGGCTACGGACTCAGCCAGGATATCCATACCCTTTTCGAGAGCACGACGAGCATTTTCGTTGTAAATGATGCGCTTAGCCATAGATTTTCAGCGTTCCTTTTGTACAAGTAGACAAATAGGTGGACAAATAACCAGATTGGATTGGATGAAGCAAAAAATTGAGATCAACTAGTACAAATCGCTCTTACTGGATCAGTCAGCAGACCCTATACGAGCTAATTAGTGCAAGTCAGCTCAACATGAACATAAAATCAGAGGGACAATTACAAGTCCTAATGTCTTAGTTGACAACAGCCAGGATGTCCTTTTCCATAAGCAGAACGTACTCATCGTTGCCTAGTTTAATGTCGGTGCCAGCGTACTTGGAGTAGAGAACCTTGTCGCCAACTTTGACTTCTAGCTCTTGACGAGAACCGTCATCATTGCGACGACCAGGGCCAACCTGAACGACTTCACCAACTTGGGGCTTTTCCTTTGCAGAATCTGGAAGAAGAATGCCACCAGCGGTCTTTTCTTCGGATGCGCTAACCTTGACGAAAACGCGATCGCCCAAGGGCTTCACGGTAGACACGCTTAGAGATACAGCTGCCATAAAAACTCTCCAAACTCTTTAACTTGCAGTAACTGAACAAAATTCTGGTTGCAGACCAAAGCTGCCTGTTCGCAAACTAAAACCCACTGAACCAGCAACTCAAAACGTAACTTAACCGTTAAGAACAACCGCGTACAGAGGGTTTCGTCAGTGCTAAGTTCGAACGAATCATATATCGAAGCGTAGAATTTAGCACTCTTGCTTTCTGAGTGCTAATTTAGCGAAGTCCCAGTTGCGATCGCAACTCAGTCCGATGTACGGGTTCCCGAACTGAAGTGTTTTGCTAGATCTAAAAAGAGCGGAATGAGAGCAGAATCGTTTCAAATAGGGATTCGTTCAGTGATACTCTATAAAATGGCAAATCAAAATCGAAATGATTCTTAAAGTGGCGTTCGGCCATGAATATATGGCTCCGCGTGTTTGGCAAAGGACATCATTATCATTCATTTACTGATGAACTGATGCAGCCAAAGCGTCGAAAACGCAGAATTCCCGCGCGAAGTTGCTTTGAGAAGGTCTACTACCGAATCCGCCGATAAAAGCTAAATCTGCTTTCCTGGTGTGGAAGTCTTGCACTGCGAGAATTTCGCTCGGAAATCACTTGGGGCTTTTCAAATCGGATTCCGTATAGCAGTATTTGTCTGAGAAGAAATCATAGATAAGCTAATCACGAGATAGGCGCGAGCATGGTCACCACTGCAGAGAAAACAAACGTTGGCTATATCACACAGATCATCGGTCCTGTCATTGACGTTGAGTTTCCCAGCGGCAAGCTGCCCGAAATCTACAACGCTCTGAAGGTCGAAGGAAAGAATGAGATTGGACAAGACGTTGCTGTGACTTGCGAAGTGCAGCAACTCCTCGGCGACGGTCAAGTCCGTGCAGTTGCGATGAGTTCTACGGACGGATTAATCCGTGGCATGGAAGTGACTGATACCGGCTCCGCAATTAGCGTTCCGGTTGGTGAAACGACCCTAGGCCGCATTTTTAACGTGCTGGGTGAACCCGTAGACGAGAAAGGGCCTGTCAGCACGGAAAAAACTTCTCCGATTCACCGCAGTGCTCCTAAGCTGACTGAGCTAGAAACTAAGCCTCGGGTGTTTGAAACTGGCATCAAAGTTATTGACCTGCTGGCACCCTATCGTCAAGGTGGTAAAGTCGGCTTGTTCGGTGGTGCGGGTGTCGGTAAAACAGTTCTGATTCAGGAACTGATCAACAACATTGCGAAGGAGCACGGTGGTGTATCCGTGTTCGGCGGTGTGGGTGAGCGGACTCGTGAGGGAAATGACCTCTACAACGAATTCATCGAATCTGGCGTAATCAATGCTGACGACCTCAGCAAGTCCAAAGTAGCGCTCGTCTATGGTCAGATGAACGAGCCACCCGGTGCGCGGATGCGAGTTGGCCTGTCTGCGCTGACAATGGCTGAGTACTTCCGCGATGTCAACAAGCAGGACGTTCTGCTGTTCATCGACAACATTTTCCGCTTTGTACAGGCGGGTTCTGAGGTATCGGCGCTACTGGGCCGGATGCCATCTGCGGTAGGTTATCAGCCCACTCTGGCAACTGAGATGGGTGACCTGCAAGAGCGGATTACGTCTACCACTGAAGGTTCCATTACCTCGATTCAGGCGGTATACGTTCCGGCGGACGACTTGACCGACCCTGCTCCGGCCACCACTTTTGCTCACCTCGACGCAACAACGGTACTATCCCGTGGTTTGGCGTCCAAAGGTATCTATCCGGCGGTTGACCCACTCGATTCTAGCTCCACCATGCTCCAGCCGGATATTGTGGGTGAAGAGCACTATGACACCGCTCGTGCAGTACAGGCAACTCTACAGCGTTACAAAGAACTGCAGGACATCATTGCAATTCTGGGTCTAGATGAACTGTCTGAAGACGACCGCCTGACCGTTTCACGCGCTCGTAAGATTGAGCGTTTCTTGTCCCAGCCGTTCTTCGTGGCTGAAGTCTTCACAGGTATGCAGGGTCAGTATGTTTCTCTAGAGGAAAGCATTAAGGGCTTCCAGATGATCCTTAATGGTGAACTGGATGATATTCCTGAGCAAGCCTTCTACCTCAAGGGCAACATCGACATGGTGAAAGAAGCTGCTGAGAAGATGAAAGAGAGCTAAGGGCATATCTAAAAGCTAGATAATGAACCCTTCAAGTTAGCTGTAGGGAGTGTGATCGCGAAATAGCGTCACACTTCCTGCAACCGACGACACAGCACTCATCCGTCAAACACTGGCAAACATTGGAAGCAAATTCATCATGGCATTAACAGTTCGTGTCATTGCACCCGATAAAACGATCTGGGATTCACCCGCTGAAGAGGTGATTTTGCCCAGCACAACGGGGCAGCTTGGTATTTTGGGAGGTCACGCTCCGCTGTTAACCGCGCTGGATATTGGCGTTATGCGGGTGCGTGAGAATAAAGAATGGGTTGCGATCGCGCTCATGGGTGGCTTTGCTGAAGTTGAAAATGACGAAGTCACCATCTTGGTTAACAGCGCTGAACGCGGCAGCAACATTAACGTTGAGGAAGCTCGCTCAAACTTTGAGTCTGCAACGGACAAGTTAAACAGCGTCAGCGACGATGATCGTCAGGCTAAGATTCAAGCCACTCAGGCCATGAAGCGGGCCAGAGCTCGGCTTCAGGCTGCTGGCGGCATGGTTAGAGTCTAGTCTACGGCTCATAAACCTATGGGTTTAAAGGCAAGAAGCGGGCAGATATCTGCCCGCTTCTGCTTTGTTGAGTCGCTCTATTTAACAAATGATGGGTTATGCGATCGCTAACCCATCTTGCAAATGCTTAACTGTCAACGGTGTTCATAGTCACCCAGGATTACAAACCAAAGGGTTACGAACTACCCACTTATAGTACCTTGTAACCTGTTTGCTGTAAGCGTTTTGAGGTTTGGCCTAAACTAATGGCCTAAATTTTAGCCTAAATAGGGCTGATCATTCCCATTCATGAGAGGGCTGATTTTGCCCCTTAAATATCCGCTCTTCTAAATAATGAAGCCTCTGATAAAGACCACCTATTGCTGATTGTGCCCACTGCTGAAACCCTAACGAGCAAGCCGGATATTCTGCTGTTAGGGGTGTGATTTTGGGGGAGCGTAGCGCTCAATGTCCTGCTCTATGTTGTTGAGCCTGAGCCGGATCTCATCAAAGCGCTCATCTTCAGCTTGCATCAATGCCGCTAGACTGGCCGCCAGTTGCTCATAATTCCGTTTTAGGTGATTGAAATCACGCTCGGCTGCATATCGCTTCTCAACAGATCCGCGATACCACATGATTAACCCGCCCAAAAACGATGCGATTGAAATGACGAGTGCGATCGCAGTTGCTGCGTTGTCCATTGGCTCAAGTCCTCTCAGCTCTCAGGCTGGATCATAAGCTTCTAAGTAAAGTTGCCAGTTACCAGTAGAGACTATCCAGCGTCGGTACGGTGGCAACATCAAAAAACCAATTTTTCTAAGCGTCACTCCAGAGATTTTGTAAGCGTTTGGAATCGGCAGCTCTACTAAATCTTCAGTGACCTCTTTTGCATAGATTTTGATTCCAGGGGATACAAAATCATCGTCAAAGACCTGAGTGATAATTCCTCTCGGCCTCCATTGCGGATTTACATCCCAAATTTGAGCGATGCGAAATACTTCTAAGTCAGTTGTCAAATCCCACAACTGCCATTCAAGAGAAGGGGTGAGACTGCCCATAGGCACGTAGGACGGCATTAATGTGCCTCCTCAATGTCAGCCATGCGCTCGTCATACTCTCCACCGTAGAGGTAATCTTCCAGCTCCGATGCAGAGGCAGGACGCAAAACGCCTGACTCTGCATCAGCTACCATCGCGCACTGTTGCCCTATGCCATTGGAGTAATGCTGTTGCATCCAATCCAGCGGCGTAGACAACACCACATCGAATAGTGGATCACCTGGTAGCAAAAGCTGGCTCATTAACCTACCGCGATATATTGACGAGAACCGCCAGCCGGGCCCCAACCTTCGGGGAGTGAATCAAACCGAGCTGGAGCCACAAACGTGGTAACGATGTCATTTCCACCCGCGCCAGCATAAGTCCGGCTTGCCCGTGGAGGCCGTGGGGAATTAGCCCCAAACACTAGATCTGTTGCTCCCGCTGACGGAATCTCAATTCCCAGTCCAGCCAAATCAGCCTCAATTTTGTTGTAGAGGGCAATTGGCATGTTCCAGGCATATTTAATTGGCCCAGTTGCGTTCCCATCTGCGTTAGTAGAAACCGAAACCGTGATAGATCGGCTAGAGGTTGAAGGCCGACGAACAAACGGTCTAGTTGTTGCCCAACCATCAGCTTTTAACGCGGCATAGTTCGCGTGAAAGTAAAAACTAGATTCGTATTCGTCTGCGTTTAACCTGCTAGCTCGTCCGGGTTTAGGAGCGCGTGCGCCAAAAATCAAATTTTGAGGCAATGCAGCAAAGTTAACGTCAGTATGTCCGCAAGCTGTAGATGTAGCTGCTTTACAATTAGTTTTCCATCCATAAAGAATTGGAGAACCGTTGTAGGGCTGGACATACACAGCCCGTGTTGGATCATATTGGTTTGTACTTGGCATTAGAAATCACCCTCCTAATTGGTGTTAGAAACTATTAACTAAAACGCCAAATTAGGGGGTAATTAAGCCGGTTCGTCTGCTACATCAACAGATGCGATGTTGACATCAAAGGTCATGGTGTAGCTCTTGCGAACTTCGTTTGGCCCTTGTCCAGTCGGGGTACTTTCAGAAGTCAGCATTTGAGCAGGACGAGCATTCTCGGCTAATGCTTGAATATTGGTGTGCATCGCCTTTGCTAGCTCAAAGGCAACTTTGCGACCGTCGCCCGTAGTGGCGTTTGCTTCAGCCGAAGTTAGTCCGCCAAGTGCCGATAGGGGAATAACGATAGACTCAGCCGTTACGGTGCCGCCTGCGGCTACCTCTTCATAACCGGGAAACAGTTGAGTAGGAATAATTGCTGCCATGAGTAGATGCCCCCTGATTGGGTTGCTTGGGTGTGCAAATTAACTCTAGGCAAGGGTTTCAGCCTGCGTCAATCACGTATAAATACGTATGTCTTAAGAGACGACCCTAAGGGCGCGGCAATAAGACATGGCATTTACCGTTAACAATTCTTTACACGTTTGTTACCAAGTAGGCCCTTTCTTTCATGAGCTGGTTATAAACCGCCTCAATATCTAAACCAGTCTCTCTGGAAAGCCGCTCTAGCAACGGGCCTCTAGGTTTATAAAAATATGTCCTACCAAAACTGGTTTTAGTTTTCCGGATTGCGCGACGGCTGCATGTAGAAAGTTTTGGATAAAGAATTAAGTTCATGGGATAGGTGTGAAGTCGAACGGCTCTTGACTCGGCCAGAGTTCAATCCTGACCGTTTCTGTACTATAAGGTTGCCCTGATAAGTCTTTGATTCCCCCTGTGTCGCTGGTCGGTCGCCTCACTACCAACGTTGCATAGGCCGGATACATTCGTACCGCTTCCTTCCTCAAGTTGGGATGGCGATCGCCTTCTCTAGAAACCGAGATGGTGAGGATTTCTTTGGTGCAGAGCTGGTGGAGTTCCCTCAGTTTGTCTTCTGCTTCTGTTTCGGTTGCACCATAGACGCTCATCTGCCGGCCGCCTTCCAGATTGGCAGTACAGCGGCAGCGGCCCCAAGTCCACGACTTAGCAGCGGTTTTAATCTCATTCCAGGTTAGTCCCACCTCGACTTCTGGAATGGTGTAGCTCACTTCCTTAACCCCTTCAGCGCCTGGCGCAGGTGTCCACGGTGGACGCTCGACGGACTTCCACACGATGGTTAGCTTCCGGCGCTGGACTCCTCCGCGCAGAAAATCCGGCAGCGGCATACCAACTACTTGCCCAATATCGCGATCGTAGACAGCACGGGAGAGAGCAAGTGTCGTTTCAATGTTCTGTTTTGCGAGTTCCTGTGTCCCTGTCAGCACGATATTGGCATTTGGGGCTCTATTGTCGGGAGTAAGCTTAACGCCTCGTTGGGGGCCAAGATATTGCTCTTGAGCGAGCTTCTGTGAGCGGTAGAAGTCTTCAATTGAATAGGTGACGACATAGCCTATCTCAATCAGGGAGTCTACGGCTCCCTCTACAAAGTTCTCTACGAAGGTTCGGACATAATCATTCTCGATTTCTTCGATCTTCTCCTCAATTGCGCCCGCAATTGTCCACGGTTCCCGCTGCTGGGTGATCGGCTTCAGCCCGAATAATTCCCGCCTGCGAGCGAATAGGAGCGTACTGAGAACAAAATTACGGACAAGACTGTTTCGGGTCTGACTAAGGAATGCCCTCAATTCGGCTCTAGTTTCGTCGGTTCCCTCCTCTAGCAGGTCTAGAAAGACCTTACCGGCTAAGACCGGCCATTTAAGAGTGGCCAGACCGGCGATCGCAATTGAAGCGAACCAGACCGTCCCCACTCCGAGAAGTTCCCCCAGTTGCCCCACAATCTGCAGATTGTTAGCTCTGATCTGAGATTGAATTTGCGCGTCTGTCTGGTTCCAGTCGAAATAGGCAATCTCAAAGCTCAAGGTAAGAATGATGTCCCACAGATTCCGGAGCAACCAGCGGACTACATTCTTAATCACGCCAAGGGCGAAACCAATTAGACGGCGACCGATGCCCAAAATTCGGCTAACGATGCCGTCTTCGTTGGTTTGCTCTACATCCGTCAGTGAAGCAAACACGTCGATCAGCCGTTCACCAATGGCGCGACGAACTACCTGCGATTTGAGAGCCGATCGAGCGATGCTTATAACAGACATTAGCTTTGGTCATTCTCCTCTTGTGCGAGGTTGTCCACCTCTGGCCGTGGGTAGCGCTGGTTAACCCGTGCGCCAGTCGGGTTATTTATCTCGTCAAGGAACTCTCTCCAGCCTTCCTCACTAGCAGCTCTATCGGCTTTAACCTGGTCTATTATTCCCTCTCCATAAACCAGGTCTCCTGGATTGAGATTACGCATGAATGCGGACTTAATGATCTCGGCGGCGATCAGCGTTCGGGCTAACAGATCTGCAATGGTGGCTTTGTCCTGGTTCTCCCATCTGGGCATCCGCTTTGTAGACTCCTTCATAGCCTCGCTGAGAGACCTTGCACCAGGGTTAATGGTGTATTTCACCGGCTTATTCCGCTCATTGCCCTTGTAGCCAAGATACTCGGCATTTCCTTTGGCATAGTCAAAGGCTTGAGTTGCCACGTTGCGAGTAGCGATCACTTCCGTGATGGTTTTGAATGCCAGCTCGGTCTGGATATCGGCCTCTGATGAATTAGCCAGCAATAGCCCCAATATTTCGGCTAGGGCCTCTGATGAGTTGCCAAATTTCAGCGTCTGCTTTTCTCCTGAGAGGTCTTTATAGTCAATCTCTAGCGGCCATGCTCCGATGGTTTGGTCTAGCTGTTTGAATAGCCACTCTTGCCAGCTCAGATGGTCATAGATCCGAATGTTATTGGTGTTTGGATCTGCAATGTCTTCTGGCACTTGCGCCGGTAGTCGGTGATGTCCTAGCCGATGGTAATCGACGGCAGAAAGAGAGCTAAGCAGCCCTAACAAGCTGGTGACAATGCGAGTGTCGCTGACGAGTTGGTCATCGTCATCATAGTGAGCTAACCGTGATTCCCTGATTCTGCTCTCAGGGTTGAATTCCAGCGAGGGAGATTCTGACTCGTCAAACCAAGCATCGCCACCTAATATCTCGTAAATGCGGCGCATCAGCTTCATGTCGAAATCCTTTAGAGTCAACGCTAAGAGCCAGATACCTTGACCTTGGTTAAAGGTTTCAAATTTTGGTCTCTCTTCAGAGTCAGACGGCAAAATTGACAGGGATGTGATCAGGTCGATTGCCTGCAAGGTCAAATTTAGACGAGTGTTAAAGCCCTCTGGCGATGCCGTAAAGCTTGGGGCTCCATCGCTACCGGCTGGAGCAATCGAGAGAGAGGTTTTCACCTCTGGTATCCGCAACTTGAGATCTAATCTGAATTTTCCTGGCCCCTCTTTTACAGCTCGGAACGTTGGGCCAGAGCCACGGTTAACAGACAAGCTAGTTTTAATGGATTTGATTCCATCACCCTTTTCTCCTTTCTCCCCTTGTTCTCCCTTTTCCCCTGGCAGCCCCTTCTCTCCCCTTGGGCCTGGCAATCCTCTCCGCCCTCTGCGGCCTGGCTCACCCTGATCACCTTTTTCTCCTTTCGGGCCTCTTGGCCCTCGAACATACTTCACTTCTGGTTTACACTCGCAAAACGTGCATGGATTTGGATATCTCGGCATTGGCGGCGGCGGTGGTGGTGGTGGTGGTTGACCAGGGCAGGGGGTATCACTGGGTAAACCATCGTTTCTCTGTATATTGACATCAACAATTACAGGATCGGGACAATTATTCCCAGTATTAGTAGCGTTATTAAAAACATATTCAGCGGGAGCAATAGGAGTAGAACCTGTCCCCCCGTGAGTGAAATAGATGGCAAATCTTCTATTAGTTTGAGGGGGTTCTGTCCATGCCCAACGAATATCTGTGACCGGCCCCCAAACAGTCCTAGTCAGGGATCTAATTTGAGTCGCGCAAGAGAAGCTACGTGAAGCTTGAAAGAAAATTGTCACATCATACGGAATAATACAAGCGCCTTCTTTGGGTGGGCATTTCTTACACTGACAAAATCGCCTCCACTTTGAATCAACCCAAGAGTTAAACATTTGGTCTAAAGTCCTGTAGACAGGATTAGATCCTGTAACTCTATGATGTGATTCCGCTGGACTCCCACAAAAAGTGAGAATATCCCATGCTCCCTGAAGAGCTAATGTATTTTGATAGGTTCGTGTTGGAAAACTGCCACCTAGCCGAGCATTTTGGCGAGGGCCAAAACCCGTTACTCTTTGAATAAATGGCGGAACCAGCATCTCAGAGAGATAAATAGTTACAGAGCTAGGCGCGTTTGATTTAGGCTCAGAACCACATGGGCAAGACTGCATATCAATTAATAATTATCAGCATTAATTGAAGGAATTGTTACCGATTCATACAACAAAACAGCAAAAGAATAGCGGCCATATGTGCTTTGAATTAAGTCATCTTCAATAATGTCATATCCCGTATATTCAATTGCAACTTGGCGATTGACAGTATCTAAACCGCGCTGAGATTCATTTAAATTATTAGTTTGATGTGTAAGTAAGCTAACAAAAAGAGCCTCTGCATTTGCGGTGGAGAAGTCAGACACAGGAGAGGGCGCAGATATAAAAAAGGAAGCAGGTATGAACAACCCGGCTTCTGTTGTTGTTGCTCCACTGGCTAACCTTTGGGCTCCAGTACCGAAGACATCATTAAGCGTTGGTTCTGACATAATTAGAAAACCCGTAATGAGTATCTAATTATAGAACTGATGACTAGAACAGTTAAACTACTTAGCTTTGGATTACTTGCTGCTGCCGGATTAGCGGTGCTAGGGGTGGTGGCGTGGGAGTGGCAAAAGGGGTTACATCCTTACATGTGGACACTCCAGCCAATTGATAAACAAACGGCAGATATTCAGTGTCTGGGTGTCGCTTTTTTAGGGCTTTATGTTTGGGATGCGGATAAGTGGAGATGTGCCCAAAACGTATCCCTAAGAGAATCAAATCAATTTTCATCGATCTTGGACGATCCAAACTGCAAATTATCGACAGATTACCAAGTACAATGCCGCGTTCCGAACAAAACCTTAAGTTTTATTTTTGAAGACCAAAACTGAAAAAGAGCGATCGCAGTTTTCCCCGTGCGATCGCTCTGTTCTCTATACGATGTCGTCAAACGCTACTCGTCAATGGTAACCGACTCATCTGGGCAAAACTCAACAGTGATTCTCAATCGTCCTTTTTGCCAACCCTGACCAGGCCGGAGCACTGTGCAGGGCATTCCGCCGTCGAACCACTGATCATACTGAACCCCTCTATTGCTTCTGACAACCTTGTTTAACTCCTCAATAGTAAAAGTTTGAGCAGAAACCAGTCGGGCACTGCCTTTATAAGACACAACCACATCAGGTTTTAACGGGTGAAATTCCATGTCTACTCGAAATCAGAAACATCTGATTTAAAGTGCCCTAGTTGCATCAGGACGCAACATCCTTATGATGGTTCGAGCCGTTGGATAGCAGAAGCATGTAATAGTACGCTCTAGCCTGGTCGGGGAGAGCGTTGACAATAGCCTGCAACGTCTCAGCATACAAGCTGGCTTTTCCTTGACGAAAACGGCTGATCTGATTCTCCCCCACTCCAGAGAGGGTAGAGAGCTGAGAAGCCTTTATATCAAAGAGTTTTATCGTTTGATTCAAAGCAGCACGTTGATCCATTTTTACCGCTCCATCTAGTAGATCAATGATGGAGCGGGTTGCACTAACTTGCAACTTACACATATTGCAAGCTTGCACTAAAATTAACAAGTTGTTGCAGTATCTTGAAATGAACTTAGCAGAATTCCTAACAGCCTCTTTAGACCAGCTATCAGAGGCTTCAGGCATGGATAAAACACGCTGGAGTAAATACTTTAATGGCAACCCCATCTCTGAGCCAACATTAAACAAGCTAGCTCAAAAGCTAGACATGGAGCCAAGTACGCTGTTTTTCGGAATATGTAGCCGAAGAAAAAAGGGAGATTGCAAGTTAATGCAATCTCATGTAGCATGATTGAGTTGTTTCACGATCTTGCAATTTTAGAAATGACCAACCATGATTCAGCAGATCTCAAATCCTGGTTAACGGGGTTCTCCCGTCTCTATTTCCAGAGCTGTCACCCCGACTTAGACCCAAAGGACTTGCAGCTAATCGAGCGAGAAATGAACCGGCTCGCCAACTGCATCGTGGCGACATTGCCGCGCATTCCCACTCAGGCGATTCTGATTCCCAACATCAACGAAACCTATGCGATCAGCATCGATCCAGATTGGCACGAATACCCTGGCCACTGTCGCCACGAAGCGTTTATTGTCACCCCTTGCATTTCTCTGAATGCAGCACTCAAACCGATGGAGCTAGTGGGCTAAACGATGACACCTGAGCAACGTATTCAGCGACTGGAGAGGCAAGTCATAGCACTCAAGAATTCTTTAATTCTGGTGATGAGAGAGGTCTACAAATTTCCAGAGGCCGATAAAGGACGCCTTGAACACATTGCAACCTCTCTCAAGTCAATCAAACCACCCACTGAGAGCTAATCCTCAATGAGGACTCAATTCTACCTACAGCAGCCCCACCAGGGGCTTTTTTTGTGAACTTCGAGCAGGAACTATGTCTAGACAAGATAAAGAAATTGCAGAGGCTAAGCAATGGTTGGACGAACACAACCGCAAAACTCAGGAGATAGCCCAAGCGTTTGAACCGAACCCAGTGCGATCGCACATTGAAGATTCGATGGAGAAGGAGATCTTCGAGGCCGCCATCTCCTCCAGAAATCCTGAGCTGTCATTAGGTGCGATCGCAAAATCATTCGGCGTTAGCACGTCAGTGGTGGAGGGCATCGCCAAACGGCTCGTTGGTCAGCGACTGGGCGTTGATGCCGACGCGGTGAAGTACCGCAAAACAGTCGAGCGAATCAAGTCCATCTACGAAAACATCGAAGATCCGGGCCTCCAGGCGTGGAAGATTCAGCAGATGGCCAGAGAGGTTAGGCGATCGCCTGCTCAGTTGCTGGAAGCGTTCAACAAATCGCTACTGGCCCAAGGAGAGCTGAAGGTTAAAAAGCTGAAGGATATCCGAAAAAAGAACATCACAACTAACTGGTTGGTACCAGGTTGGATGGTGAAAGGAGAACTCATCCTTCTACATGGCGACGGCGGCAGCGGCAAAACTCTACTGGGCTATCAGATTTTAGAGAAAGTCATGAAGGGGGGAGACCTGTGGGGCTTTCCCCTGGCCCCCCACAAATGCGCATTAGTACAGCTAGACGAGCCAGAGCGGACGTATCAAGAGAGATTAGATCTCAGGGATATGTCTGGCGAACTGGATGTACTGGACGAGTGGCAAATCGAGCAACTACCCCTACTGGCAAGATTCCTAGAAAGAGAGCAGATCGAGTTCTTACTCATTGACTCCCTAACTGGCATTAACCGCAACTGCCTATTTTCAGAGAATGACACAGAATATGCTCGGCCTCTCCTTCACCTGGCGGACGTACTAGATCGTCTCGCGTGTACCTGCCTGCTCATCCATCACAGCAGCGCACTGGGGAGAGCGAGGGGCACAACCGCAATCAGAAACAGTGCCAATGCAGTCTGGAATCTCAGGGAGGGAGACGTACTCAATAGGCGCAAGCTGGTTGTGGACAAAACGAGAACGGGAATGTTGCCGGGGAATTATTCCCTAGAGTTCGACGAAGACACCCTGACTTTTGACTACCTCGGATTAGAGGGAGATGAGGACAGCGCGGGAAGCGATCGCTTACTGCTCTGGCTAGGAGAAGACCAAAATAAAAACCGTCGATTCACAGCGAGGGAGCTGGCGGAGTTGACCGGGATAAACTCCAACACGGTTCGTAGACGAGTTTATGAACTTTATGCGAAGCAGTTAGTAGAGCGTGTCAAGACCCAAAATGGATATGCTTACTACTTGGCTTGTAAAGAAACGTTAAATGTGATCGCAGGTGATCACTGTCACAGTGACACCCCGATCACTCTCTGTAATAAAGACACAGGAAGGATTACAGATAGAAGTGATCGCTTGATCAGCGGATCTCCTGAAAATACAAAAGAAAATCCTAGAGATCTACTGATCACTGATCACTTACCCCCAAACTCACCTAATAATCAGGGTTCTACAGGTGATCACCCTCATGATCACCCTCCAACCCGATCAGATCATCCAGATCACCCCGATCATCTCTCCAGTGATCGCGATCACAACTGTGAAGCGAAAATAAACGGCAGTTGGTACCGAGCCAAATTTTTAGGCGAACGCCAAAACATGAAGATCTTGCCCGACAGCGGCAAGTTGGGTGTCTGGGCACGAGTAGAGATACAGGGCAAAAAATACGAAATCCCGATGAATCACGTTCGTTTCGGTTCACCTGTGACGGTAGAGGGTGTAACCGATGACTAAGCGATCGCAGTGGGTCAGCACATCAGCCGCAGCCGCTGCTGTGGGTGTTTCTCCCCAGTTCCTGCTGAGAAACAGCTCCAAACTGTTTCGAGCTGGCACGCACTACCGCAACAAAAACCCCAAAGCCTACCGGCCTACCTACCAATGGCACGTCAAAAACATCGAGAAACTGCTATCTACTGAGGACTTTTAAACAATGCTGAAAGATTTTCATCTTCGATTTGTAGAGCGAAATCCACTGCGAATTGTGCAGGCTTTTGGAGTGCTAGCCGAACAGAGAGAGCGTAAGCCTGCTGATGCAGCCAATTTATTCAATGAACTTACTCTGTTCTCTACAGGTCAGGCTACTACTCTCCCTTTAGATTTTGGTCAGGTTAATTTGTCTGTGGTTTACCTGGATCCTGCTAAAGACCCGCATCGAATTCATTTGAGATTGCATTCCTTTCTTTCCGATGGTTTTGAGGTAAAAGTCGTTTTAAAACCTCTCACCAAGGCGGGCGATGAACATTTATTTAAGCTTTCTGATGTTTTAGAGCAGTATTGCCCTAACCAACGTATTCCAAAACCCGAATGGGTTGAAGATTGGGAGTTTTCTTGGGGTTCACAAAGCCAAGGAGTAACGCCACTATGAACGCAGCCTACAAACGCGAATACACCAGCCCCCACAGCGGTTTAACTGCTGGCATAGAGTTCATTCTTGAAGACGGTGAAACCCTTTCAGAGACACGAGATGCCAGAATCCTCGAACTGCTCCAGCACTGGCAAGCTGGTTTTGCCGTCCGGCAGCCGTCATGGATTCAGCGATGGGAGTTCTGGGGGGCGCGGTCGGTCGGCTCTGGCAACCAGTAGCTCATAAACCTGTTGATGATGGTTCGCAGTAATCCACCGCTGATAGGTTTGGGTGTGAACCTTCAGACTGTGCCCCATCTGGTGAGCTGCCATCTCACTAGGCCATGAAAAGATCGCCGTTCGGATAGCCCAAGCATGTCGCAAGTCATACGGCTTGAAAGGCAGCTTGGGCGATAGATACGCCGATACTGCACGTCCAAGCTGCTCATTTAAACGATTTAAATTGACATTGGGGAAAATGCGATCGCCTAGCTTCCAATCCTCAGCCCATTCGGGATAGCACGGCCAAACCGCTCTCGATCCGGTCTTTGTCCCATCCATGACATGCACGATCGGAAATTCGCTCAAGTCCAGATGAAAGACCTCATGATTTCTCAAGCCATAGGTCGCCATCATGCCGTAGATCCATCGCCAACCAGGATTTGCTATCTTTGAGCGATATATCGAAATCAGTTCATCGCTGGGTAGGTCACGGGGGCTAACTCGCTTTGGGGAATACTTTCCCGCTAAATGTGAGATGCTAGACTCTATCCCAGCGTTTCTCAATAATCGGTTGAACGCCATCACGCAACGCTTACGGGTCTTTGAGTCTGATTCCAACTTCTCCACCACAGCCGCTAGATACGCCACATCTAGCGGCTGTTCTATGTCCAGTTTTCTAAATGCTCTCTGGTAGTTTGCGTTCCATGTGGTGATTGTTCCACCGTCCTTAAAGTACTGTCTCTCAAGCTTCCGTATCTCATCACCGATCATCGGTGCCACTGGTGAGGCCGGAGAGAAATACTCGTTCCAAT
This sequence comes from Thainema salinarum CENA647, assembly GCF_057732415.1. Taxonomy (NCBI): domain Bacteria; kingdom Bacillati; phylum Cyanobacteriota; class Cyanophyceae; order Leptolyngbyales; family Leptolyngbyaceae; genus Thainema; species Thainema salinarum. The sequence goes on along the minus strand of NZ_JBYJZJ010000022.1, from coordinate 1,157,453 downwards.
CAAATTCGCCACAGTCCAGCAGCGCTCCTACTTTTCTCGCTTCCTTCTCTGCCTGCCGGAGTCCTGCCGGATTTGCATGGATGCCTATCGCTAACCTCTGCTGATAGGGCTTGGATTTGTTGCTGGTTGGTTTTGGCGGCAGAGTTGCCCGCAAAACCAGCATCGATCCGCGTTGCTCAATCCGTACTCCAACCTTGGCTGATTTGAGCCTACCGTTTGCCTGTGAAATCTTTCCCTCAAGCATTGGACTAAATTTTGGCCTAAAAAACAGTGATTAATTATGTTTGATTAGTGCCGATTAGTGCTAGTTTATTTGTACTTTAAGCGCTCAAAACGCAACAGGGAGCGGTTTTGATGCCGCTCCCTGTTGGTATACCGTTGCTCTAAAATAGGTGTATTACGGGTTACGAACTACCCGTGAAGATCACTTCGGGAAACTTCTGCTGGGCATCGTTCATCGGGCGCTTCCGACCTTCTTCCTGCCAGTAGTTAATCACCTCAGTTGCCTTGTTGAGGACTTCAATTTTTTCAGTCTCGTTAATCCAAGACTTGCCTTCTAATTCAGCTTTGAGCTGTTCCCATGCATCATTTCGCGGCCAAAAGAAATAGGACGTGAGGGGGCTAGTGCCCTTTCCCACAACCTGATCCACTGCTAACGCAACGTTTTCTTCGAGCCAAAGCACTTTGAGTACGAACCTTGACAAGAATACCTCCAGAGCCATTTTGGACTGTTAGACTACAAACCTTTATCATACCGGATAATCGCGCAAGTGAATGAGAATTATGCAAGCTGAAACTGAATTGTGGAGTTTAGTCGTTTTTGACATTGATGGGGTGATCCGGGATGTCAGCGGTTCCTATCGTCGAGCACTGGCAGATACGGTTGAAGCCTATACCCAAGGGGCCTATCGGCCAACGACAGCAGATATCGATCAGCTCAAGTCTGAGGGCATTTGGAATAACGATTGGGAAGCGTCTCAAGAGATGGTCTACCGCTATTTTGAGGCGCAGGGCAAAGCGCGATCGCAACTCGATCTCGACTATGCCGCAATGGTGGACTTTTTCCAGAGCCGCTATCGTGGTCAAGACCCAAATAATCCCGATCAGTGGAACGGGTACATTTGCAGTGAACCGTTGCTGACAGAGCCACAGTATTTTCAGCATCTGACTCAAGCTGGCATTGGCTGGGGCTTTTTCAGTGGCGCTACCCGTGGATCAGCTAGCTATATTCTGGAAAAACGCCTTGGTTTACAATCACCAATTCTGGTTGCAATGGATGATGCTCCTGGTAAGCCTGACCCGAATGGACTGATGGATACCGTGCAGCAAATTCAGGCATCCTGGCAAAATTCTTCATTGACCGATTCCACAGCACAGCCAGAACCACAGCCCAATAACCTACCTGTGCTGTACTTGGGTGATACCGTGGCGGATATGCAAACCGTCAAAAATGCTCAGCAAGCTTATTCAGACCGTACCTGGATTGGAATTGGTATTTTGCCGCCTCATGCTCAAACGGAAGCTGATTATGCTGAACGCTATACGCAACAGCTCAAAGCAGCCGGAGCAATGGTTGTATTCAAAAATGTGCAAGACTGCGATCGCGACCAAGTGAAAGCTTGCCTGCAAGCAGTCAACATATAGTCATACACAATCTGCTACCGAAAGCCAAAGCCCTTTTTGTAGAAGCCCCGCCGCGCGAAGCTTTTACAAAAAGGGGGCGTCTAAACTTCGTTTTCGCGGTTACCAATTGCCATTTGCAGAACAATCGGTTCACCATTTTTGTCGTGATACTTATCGGCCCAGCCACGAATAATTTCGTCTAGCTCATCTAGTGCTGTGCCAATTTGGTCAGATGGAATTTCTAGTTCTTCTAATACTCGCATTGTATGGACACGGCGATCAGCCCAATCCTGCATCAGGCGGAAGAAGCGGGCCGTATCCTCCATCATCACGTAGGATCGCTCTTCGTCACTGCTAGGAGAATAGGATGCTCGCGTCAGCGCATAGAATGGCATGCTCCAGGGAGAATCGATGCGCGTGACAGTGCCAGAATACAGCAAGCGGCGGCGAATATGCTCAGCCAGCGCTTCACTCAGGTTCATGCGGCGCTCAGGCGGCAACTCCTCCTGCGATCGCGCATGTAGAAACTCGATTAGCTCAATAAACTGAAACGAATTGATGATCTCAGCATCGGGCACATCATCCGGCAGTTTCTCTTCAATCTGCCGCTTTTCGTCTAGCGTCAGGCTGGTGCTAGAGATGCGAGAGCGTCCCGGCTGCCACGAATATTTTTCCATCCATAAGTAAGGAAGCTGAATCAGGTAGCGGGGCTCTTGCGATCCCAGCATCTTCAGCAGTTTGCCCTCGGTTAGGGCTTCCCGCACTTCCTCGACAATCACTTTGACCCGTTTGGGTTCAATGTGATGCAGATGGCCCGTCATGCGCAGGTTTTCGCCCTGCTCAATATAAGTGGTATAGATTGCGCATTTAGCCGCTGTAGCCGCTGCATCTAGGAAAGCACCGTGTCGATGACCGCTGGTACGCATTGCCACGAAGGCAAGGTATAGCAAAATCTGATCAATCGAACTGGGATGTAATCTTTGGATAATCAGATTAGTATCTTGACTCATATCGATGTGCGATCGCACTTGAGGGGGTACTCCTTAGATAAACAGCCTTAGTGGGCGAAATTGTCCTTTATCAGGGTTTTCCAACCCCAAAAGCCACCGTCTAGCTGAGCATAATCAGCTTAAACCATTTCTTACGACTTATCACAAGGTTTGTGGTTCGAATCTAGCATAAATAGACCAATTTTCTAATGACTGTAAATCGAAAGAGGTCTTTTGCTAGATCATCATGATTTACACTGAACTTACTCAGCCGTGATCGTGTTGAAAGTGCTGTCTACGATACACCAACTACTCATTTCATGCCATATCTATGACACATGAATGTAATGATCTTAGACACAGAAATAAATGATTTGGATCAGCCGCAGAGTAAATCTCGCGGGGCGCTCAAATTCCTATCCCCGCCGCAAGCGGACGGGGCATTACGGAATTTGCCCTTCGGGACGCACTCCCGCGCTACCACTAACGTGGCAAGCCACGGGGAATTAGACCCACAGAGATTAAATCAACCTGTTTGGCTTGGTCATACCGTTAGCGAGAGCATGGCTTAGACGTTGCATCGGCCACTACCACGTTGGGCAAACATCACTGACTGATCTTTTAGATAGAAAAAGGACTGAGATTCCCGCCGTCCACTGCCACGATCAGCGATAGCTGGAGCATTTGCATTTTTTTGAATAGAAAATCGATGTGCGATCGCAGATGAGATGGACTGCGATTCTGAAATGAGTGTCATCCCCGTCAACATCATTAAGATGCCGATTAGTGGCAGAGTACGCATAGATTGCTGTTCCCTATTGGTTGTCTACTACCCCTTGTTACGAGGGGTGCGAGACCACATCAGGAAATATTGACTGCGTATTATTACGGAAATTTAAGGATTACAACACCATATCGAGAGATCTATCTAATTAATTCTGGAGCGATTGAAAGCTGAATGTTCTCTGAATGTTTGGCTAACAAAAGTGCAGGAACCGTATGATGAGTACGAAATCTGGCTACGAAATCCCATAGTTTCTAGATGAGCCAAATATGGTGTGAGAGCGAATGAAGTATTTCTTTTTAACTGACGGATGGACGGTCGGTCGCATTTGGGGATTTGGTGGCCTATGGGAAGAGCTGGGCTGGCGACGAGAACCCCATTTACAGCGACTCAATCTCTGTATTCAGGAACAGGGCGAAACGCTCTGGCTGTATCAGGTTGAAGATGCAGTACTCATGCTGGAAGTGAAACCCACGACAGCAGTGCGGAATGCAGCAGGGCGTACGATTGGACAGGTTGTGCTAAAGCGCCTGATAACCGCAGAGCAGGTACTTGAGCAACTGTGTAAGTCAGACGTTCAAGTTTCTAGCCATCGCTCACAACCGATAGATTGAACTGCAGAGAATCTGTAGGGGGGAGCAAGAGAGCAAGGAAGAGCTATAGTGCATAGCACTACGCGCGTAGAAACAGGACAGGTAGTTTTTGAGAAGTCGCGCTCAGCGCGGCTTTTCAAAAACTACCTGTCCTAGTTTGATCACGTCAGGTGATAACGACTGCTATGGCTGTGACGGGGATAAACGGTTGCGCCAAGACTGAATGTGAGCCTGGAGATGATCCGGCAGCAGTCGATCATAGGCGGGATAGATAGGCAATCGCGGCTTTAAGTGCCAGCCTAAGTCATTCAGCCGTGCCGTTAACTGCTGATCGTGGGGGTGAGGGTAGTCTGGATTCACTTCATCCTTGGGACCAATTCCACCCAGATCGCGGGCACCTGCCGCAATACAGTCGCCTAGCCGCTCGGGATCGGTAATCAGGTTTGGCGGAATCTGAATCGTGATTTCGGCAGGTAGATGTTGTTTGGCCAGTGCGATCGCATCTAGTAATTGTTCAGTTGTAAACGATTCACCCGGCCAATTCTGGGTCTGTCCAGGGCGATGGGGCTGCAAAATTACTTCTTGAATATGGCCCCACGTTTGATGACACTGTGCGATCGCAGTTAGCGTTTCTATCCAGTCTGCTTGCGATTCTCCAATTCCTAACAGTAAACCCGTGGTAAATGGAATCTGAAGTTCGCCAGCCTGCTCTAGTTGTTGAAGACGCAGATCGGGCTGTTTGCTGGGTGCGTGGCGATGAACTGTTTCTAATAGTTTGGGCGTCAGCTGTTCCAGCATTAAACCCATCGAAACGTTGACGGATTTAAGCTGCTCCATTTCTGTTCGACTGACTGGCCCCACGTTCGTATGAGGCAAGAGGCCCAACAACAGCGCCAGAGCACATAGATCATAAATTCGCTGAAACCAGGCGCTGCGGCGTGGACTATTGGGATGCACCTCACCACTGAGAAAGAGCACTTCAATCACACCCTGCGATCGCGCCCATTCGAGTTGACGCTGTGCTTCCGCAATCGTTATCCACGCATCTTGACCGGGATCAGCCCGAAAATTGCAGTATTGGCAGCGATTAAAGCACTCGTAAGTTGGCACTAGTGTGTATGCCGGACTGTAAGTAACGATACGAGTCGCTTGATGTGGAATTGTAGACAATGAAAGATAGCTCATGCGAGTTGGAAACTGAATTTCATTGTGGTGCAGGTACAGGTGCGATCGCATTCAGCACCTAAGACTCTATCTGTCAATCAATCTCTTTAAAAACTATCCCTAACGGGTTAATTGAATAGTTTATCTCCGAAATAAACAACAGCCTCTTTGTTGAAGATCGTAGTTGATGTTTTAACTCTGCCCCCGGAGTATCTACCATGCAAGACGATCGTACAAATGCTGTCCTCAAGCTCGCTCAAACCATCAATCCTCAAGTTGCCCCCCATCGTGAAATCGAAATTGATTTGGCGACACTACGTCAGTTGCCAGAAGGTACGCTTGGTCGCGAACTTGCTCGGTTTTATGATGACAATGGTTTCACGCCGTTTGAATCAGGTGATTGGATTCAGCGCACCCATGATGTGTGGCATGTCTTAACTGGGCTTTCTCCGTCTGAACATGACGAGTTTGTTCTGCAAGCCTTTACTCGTGCTCAAGTCTTTCGTCCATCAAGCGCCATCATTGTGCTGGTCGGTTTATTTCGGCGGCGGTTTACGCTGAGGGAAGTTGCCGATGCTATTCGCTATGGTCGATTAGCCGATCGCTTAATTGAATGGGACATTGAGTCTGATTGGGCAACACCTCTAGATGAGGTGCGCCAGAAACTAGGCGTTGTGCCATTCGAAAACGCTGCGGCTTCATAGCTTTACCTATCATAGTCATATATTGGTCAGGGTATGTTTGAGGCGCGGCTTCGCCGCGCCTCAAACATACTTGTGTTCTAACAAAGCTGACTACAGCTATAAAACGGGGCGTTTTTCGACAGCGTGGGCAAAATTCTCTGTTTGTATTTTCGCACTCAAGCTCTCGCTTTAAAGCAAAGCAGGAGATCCAATGTGGATCTCCTGCTGAATGATGTAAACCTCAAATTTGGCTTCAGCAGATTTATCTGCTACCGTGCCTTATGCAATGTTATTTGCAATGCTCTGGAGAACGGTTAAATTCGACATCAGCAGGTAAGCAAATGTTGCACCACCGATACCACCAACCAGGAAACCACCGGCAAATTCACTCCAGCCCTCATCGGTGCTCAAGGAATCGGGAGGATTGGGATTGGTGATGGTTGCAACGGGTGGGTTTACTCCAGTGCTGCCATAAATAGATAGGCAAACCGTTAAAATAACCACAAGACCAGCAGCGCTTAATAAACCTGCTAGATAGGGAACGTCGGAGTCCCGCAGCGGGCCAAGCAGCGCAAATGGCCCAAACAGCAAATAGCCGTGAGCCATTCCAATCTCAAGACCGCGGCGGAGCGGTGATAAGTTGGGGCGGTAGGCAGGCAGATTATTAATCAGTGCTTGTGTGAACCCAGATGAATTAACAGGGGTTGCAAGGTTGCCAATCTGAGGATCATCAGCGGGGCCAACCACTTGGGGAAACGTCATAGCGTGTTGTCTCCTGTTCTAAAACTCTCAATTCAATGGAATAAATGTGTTGATCATCATCAACCCATTCACAAAGAATGCGATCGCACCAGGAAAACGATAGAAAGTTGCACTCACAACCTGCAATTTAAACTGACGTTAAAACGCTAGATCTAAAAAGTCCAGGGCTAGATCGGCGCGTTTTATTTCCAGAACCATATACAAGTTAATTACTACAGTTAACCTGAATTACGATCGTTAATCCGGCACAAAATACCGTTTCATCCACTTCGATTTAGATCGTTAGATCGCATCAATTTGCACTAATGCAAAGGATGGAACAAGAGATCAGGGAAGAAACGATTGAATTCAATTAGAATTCCAGCCGTAATGAACATCCAAATAGTTGCCAGGACAGGAGCCGTAGACAGATATTTGAGGAAATTATCCATGAAGCATTCTCCTACAATAGAGGTGGACTAGTTAAACACTAGCGAGGGGATACTGGAATCTCGTTGTCCTTAGCGAGGAGTTCGCCCGTCGTTAGCTCTTTAATGGCAGCTAACGGCCAGGTTGCTCCAGCTAATGAACACTTAATTGCCAGCGGAACATCAATAATGATTTCCTTATCCTCAGGGCTCTTTTCATTGCGAATTGCTTGAAGATAAGAGCGACCTGCCCAACCAATCCAACCTGCAATGATCAGGAATATGAGGCTGGGAATGATGAATTCTCCAGCATGGCTTAACCGTCCATCAACAACGAGATGAGGTAGCCCATCTTCGCCACAGAGGAGATTAGATTGACCATAGAATTCGAACCGCTTTGCAGCAGCTTCATTGCGCGCATTAGCAGCACGCTGTTGGAAGGCTGGAGATTCGTTGCAAGGAGTTAATCCTGCAACATCAGCAGATGCGGATGGAGCAAATCCAAACCACAAACAGACAATGAGTAATACAGCAAACAGTCGTCGCATAGAAATATTTCCTTTTATTACAAAGGACAAAGTTTGGTGTACAAAACGTTAAGTTATTTGTACGCAATTAGAGGCGAACTTCGCCGTAATCATACTCTTCTAAGCCATCTGCGTAAAGATGAGCTTGTAAGAAGAGTTTACGCATTAGAACACGTATTAAAAAACGTACCAGTTAATGGCAAAAATTTTGGCACTTGAAACGAGTTGTGACGAAACGGCGGTGGCGCTGGTTGATGATCGTCGAGTGCTGAGTAATGTTGTTGCGTCACAGATTGAAATTCACCGTCGCTACGGTGGTGTTGTACCGGAAGTCGCCTCGCGTCATCATTTGGAGACAATTAATGATGCGATCGCACAGGCTCTAGCCGATGCAGATGCCACTTGGGCCGATATTGACGGCATCGCAGCCACCTGTGCTCCAGGGTTAATCGGAGCACTGCTCGTTGGCGTCACGGCGGCTAAAACGCTGGCGATGGTGCATGAAAAGCCGTTTTTGGGTGTTCACCATCTGGAAGGGCATATCTACGCCTCCTATCTGAGTGAGCCGGAGTTAGCACCGCCGTTTTTGTGCCTACTGGTATCGGGTGGCCATACCAGCTTGATTCATGTCAAAGCCTGTGGTGAGTACGAAACCATTGGTCAAACCCGTGATGATGCAGCAGGTGAGGCGTTCGATAAGGTGGCGCGGTTACTAAAACTGGGCTATCCCGGTGGGCCAGTGATCGACAAGCTGTCGAAAGAAGGAAATGCGATCGCATTTCCCCTGCCCGAAGGTAACATTTCGTTACCCAAAGGTGGCTTTCATCCTTACGATTCCAGCTTTAGCGGCTTAAAAACAGCCGTGCTGCGGCTAACGGAAAAGCTGGAGCGAGAGGCTGTGGAACCATTACCTGTGGCCGACATTGCCGCTAGTTTTCAAGAAACCGTTGCTAAATCGCTTACGAAGCGGGCCATTCGCTGTGCGCTGGATTACGGTCTAGAAACAATTGCCGTGGGTGGCGGAGTGGCCGCGAACAGTCGCCTGCGCCATCATCTCCAGCAGGCCGCCGCCGAACACCAGCTTAAGGTTCTATTTCCACCGCTCAAGTTCTGTACGGACAATGCCGCCATGATTGGCTGCGCCGCTGCCGATCACTTCAATCAGGGCCATCGATCGCCGCTGAGCCTGTCGGTGCAGTCCCGCCTGGATATCACCCGCGTGATGGAGCTATATGGCTCATCCGTTTTGTGAAGAACTCAGAACTGCTGAAGATGAGGTACAGTGCCGAGTGTTGAGGACTGAGTGCTGAAGATTATGAATTAAATCAGTTCGATATCTGGTAGGGGCGGGTTTAGCAGATACATCTGCACCTTGTCATAGAGTTGACGGCAAAACCCGCCCCTACAGGTTACGGCTTCATTAAATCCAAGCTCCTGAGTGTTGAGTGACAGAATACGCCTTACTCCTCTCTCCTCACCATTCCAAGTGCTAAGTCTTTACAGCCCTTTACAGCCTCTACAGCCCTTTACAACCTTCACAATCTCCCCTCAAGCCGACAGCGTATTAGACTGCTGCTCAGATTGCTGGTGCTGCTGCACAACTGAGCGAATGGTTTGCGCCACCTGAAGCGGCTGTTCAATCATCGAGAGATGGCCGCAGTTGTCCAGTTCCGTCACATTCGCAGCCTGTTGCTGAAATGATGGGTGAAAGCTAGCTAAATGCCGTACGTACTGCGGTTCCATCACCGTATCTTGTGCTCCAGCGATAAAGTGGAGCGGCTGTTCTAAACCCGCCACGATTTGCGGCAGTCGATGCACTTCTTCCTCAGTTGTAGACGTGAGCAGTGCTCCCCGTGCCGCTGCGGCATCGGCCTTGACAAAATCAATCAAACGCTGCCGTCCCCAGCGACGGGCCACGGGGCGAGCGACGCTATCGCGGGCAAACACCCAGTCGATGAGCGGCATCTGGCTGAGCCAGCGGGGCCGAAATTTCACCAGTTGTTGACCAACGGCCCGAAACTTCTCAAATTCGTTCTTCAGGTAAATCCCACCGCCAGCATTGATGCAAATCACGCCCTGAATTCGCTCCGGATCAAGATGGGCGGCCCAAATGGCGACGCTGCCGCCCAGGGAATGTCCAATGATCCAGGCATTCGTAATATTAAGCTGATCCAACAGGCCGCTCAAATCCTTAGCATAGGCTTGCAGGGTGTAGTTGCGATCGCAATCCTCGGCACCAGATTCATTCGTCGCCGTTTCCAAAGACTCGCCAAATCCGCGCAGGTCATAGGTGATGCACTGAAACTGATCCACGAGTTGCTGCACAACTGGCTGCCAGTAGTGACGGCTGAGCAACCAGCCATGCACAAATATCAGCGCCGGAGCAGCCTGATCGCCGAAGCGCTCATAGGTATGAGAAACCTGATTGACCGTAATGACTGGCATTGATTCCGATGCAATCACAATAAATAAGCAATTGTACCGATCATTGCATGAATTGATGTCCTGACCAAGCGAATGTGATCATTGATACCAAGCTGGGCGGGCGTTTGTAGCTGAAAAAGCTACGAGTACCAGTTCTGCAATTGGGCGCTACAGAGGGATCCAGTGCTGAGTGCTGAGTGAACAAAATACGCCTCACACTGCACTCAGCACCTCCTCACGTCTTGAATACTGACTAATAATCCTGGGCCAGCAGCCGCTGTTTCATGCATTCGGCAATTTTGTGGCCGATATACTCTGGGATCAAGTTTTCGTTTGGCCCCAGCAGATACAAAATTAGGCGGGTACGTCCCCGCCAAACCAGTAAGTTAGCGTTTACAACCAGTAAATCTTCCTGCCAAACGGCGTACATAACCTTGTAAAACAGCCCTGGCTGGTTGTCTGCTTCGATCAATAGCGCCGGCAGGTGAAATACCGGATCAACGTAAAATTCTGTCTCAACCTGTTCTAGACCTGCATCCAGGTTAAATTCGACGGCTAGCATTTCTTCCACTTCAAACCGTCCCGCCAGCGCCTCCCGGATGGCGCGGCAGACATTGTCAGCCGTCTTGTCCGTCAGCGCTTTGCCACTGCGGGAAACCACCAGCTTGATAAACACCAGCATCGGAGGATAAATTTGCCCATAGAGGCTGAGGCTGTGAATGGTTAAACCATAGGCTGCCAGCACCCCAAAGATGTCACTGAGCAGGAAGGACTGATTGCGATAGGCAAAATGGAGCGCGCTTTTGTTTCCTTCTGGCTTCAGTTCAATGACGGCTTGCTTTCGCTTGTAGAGCTGATAGGCCAAACGAAGATTTTGCAGCTGAATTTCGCTGCTGACAAATTGCTCATAGAACTGAGGAAAAGCCCGATTGAAGCGCTTTAGCAGATCTAGCGTTACTGGTTTTAAACCCGCAGCCATGATGGGGATCTTGCCTTCCTTGCCAAATAAACCGACCGAAATATCACAGGTAGTCTGAATGCTGTCGTGTAGTATGGGCTTCTGCCCATACTACATAAAAGGTGAATATCACTACCGAATTACAAACCCAAACTCAAGCACTGATGGATGCAGATTTTTAATGTAGTATATATCTAATGTAGATAGACCTAATATAGCGATCCATATAGTAGAACACCCATCCGAAACCGATCTGGATCTGCGATCGCAACACTATAACTCTTATCTATCCTAAATCTCAAAGCAGCGGGCAAACCGGGAAAACATCCAGTATCTCAATTGATTCCAGGATAGGTCGAAAATCGCAAGTCTAGCGGCGTGATAGAAGCGTTCGAGGATATACTAGCTAGTACTGTGTTTCTAACGCCTAATCATCACGTACGTCTGCATGGGTTTTTGGAAAAGCTTATTCACCACCCCAGACTCGTCCCCTACGTCCATACCAACATTGACCGACGAAGTGCTTGCTGAGGACAACAACGATGAGGCTCGGATCGTGTTCAGCACTGAACGAGACATCGACCTGTATGACCTAGAAGAGCTTTGTGACGCAGTTGGCTGGTCTCGCCGCCCGCTGCGTAAGGTCAAAAAAGCGATTCAATACAGCTTTTTGGTCGTATCGATGTGGGAGGTACGGGGCAATCGTCGCCGCCTGATTGGATTCTCGCGGGCGACATCGGATCATGCCTTCAATGCCACAATTTGGGATGTTGTTGTTCATCCCGATTTTCAAGGACGTGGTTTAGGCAAAGCGCTCATGAAACAACTGATTAAGAAGCTCCGCAGCGAAGACATTAGCAATGTTACGTTGTTTGCCGATCCTCACGTTGTGGAATTTTATAAGCAGCTTGGCTTTATGCCCGACCCTGAAGGCATCAAAGGAATGTTTTGGTATCCTGACTAAGCTGGGACGCCGATTGTATTCAAATACCTTGATTCAAATACAAGGGGAAGTGCGATGCATTTCCCCTTCTTCAGGTTTAGTCTTAAGGTTTAAGGATTAATAGGCGGATTGACAGAGCGATCGCGCTTGAGCGATCCAGTGGCTGATGTCTTCAACTTTGGGACACAAATCCGTCCGCTGCAAATTGGCAACGTAGAACTTGCGGGTTTGCCGAAATAGCTGCTGTGGAGACGTATGGGCTAAAACCTGTACTGACGCAATGCCGGAATGCAGCAACACCCCGCAGTGCTGACAGCCAACGTCAGGCACCTGCGCTAAATCTGCCAGTGCCACCCAGCGATTGACATGTTGCACATGCAGATTAAGCTGGTTGGCCAACTGCTGCCGCAACGCCTGCGTTTTACCCCGCTGCAACAGCTGAAGCGTGTTCTCAATGCCAATATCAATTAACCGCTGCTGATATTCAGTCGATAAACCTGGCAAGTTCTGAATGCGCCAATACCGACAGGGAAACGCATCCGATGGCTGTGGTTTTGCTCTAGAAGATGGACTCATATGTTTCAGTCTATCGCGAGGCAACTCCATCGGTAAGAAACCCAGTTATCTTAGGGTTTTCGTAAAGTACCTTTACGAAATTGATGGTTAGCTTACATCTGGGAAAAACTCATCGACCAGAATGCCCGATCTCGAAAAGGGAATGTTTGAGGCAAATGTCTCTAACGTCAAACCCGTTTCAGCAGCAGCAAGTTGACAGGCGTTGCCGTAGCAGTGATCGACTTCAGCGGCTAAACAGGAACGAAGGCTTGGACTATCAGCAAGCAGATCTCGGATTCTCAGCCGTTGTTCAACAATGAAAGTCTTTGCATTTATAGGGTGAACCGTGAATCGCCAGGGGTGAAACATACGCACAGCAGGGGTTTAAGGCAGTTCACCCTTAGTACACCCATCTATGAACCGTGAACCGCTAAAGGTGTACCGTTGGCAGCATAAAAGAAACCCCATCCAAGAGACTGAATAGGGTTACAAAACATAGATGTTGACTTGGAAGTGCTTACAACACAGAAAGCATCAATAGATGGCTATCCCGCTTTTAAAGGCTTTCTGTGACACTTTATTTACTCTCTGTAGATGGTGTACCCATCCTTTGAACATCGCAATAAAAAAGCCCTCTGTAAACCCTTCTGCTAATGGCGGCATGATGATGTAATAGGAAAAAAGATGTAATAGTTCCTCAGCAGTCACATCTTTACCACCTTTTGGTTTGGATAGAAGTATAGGTTCATTACTTGGCCTAGCCTCAGCTCCATCAAATGCTGCTACAAATAGCCGCCAATAAGCCCATTTAGGATCGCTGCCCTCCTCCATACATTTCTTGGCCTCGTTTCGGAATAGCAGCAGCTCATCTGGAGGCAGTTTAGGAAGTTCCCAGCCCTTACCCTGGATTTTCTCTATCAGTTCTTTAAGCGGATCGCTATTCGGAATATCATTTGTATACATATTTAGCCCTCATCCGATTCTGTTTGCATAAAGCACTGTTATGTGCATATAGCCGCTAGGTTATTGCTAAGACTTTTATTTTGCCTAGTAGAGAAAGCCGTACTATAACCGTACTATCGTACATCCTTCCTAGTTGTCTAGGATCTCCCTCACAAACCCTGGGGCATCCCTTTGCACCCACCAACCCCTATCAGCAGCCGTAGGCATCCAAGGAAGCCGATCCGGATCTAGCCCAGAGGTTACAGCCTCTACCTTCTGGGCTTTCCCTAGATCGCCCTCAAACAGTTTCCCATCTCTCCCCTAGCTGGCAGAGTCTAGCCTTAAGGCTGCGATCGCCACCGAACCGGATCACTAGGTTATCGATATGGAGCGGCTTACCCTCTGCTAGGGCTTCCTGATGTTGCTAGCTGCTACCGGATCATCTATAGCCACTACCGGATCGGCCTCAATCGCTCCTAGGAAGCCTAGCTTATAATCAGCCCTAGAACGCTTCCTAACGGCCTTTGGTGGCTTCTCTGGTACTGGCTGTGCTGGCTGTATCTCCTTAAGTCGATCCTCTAATGCTGCTATCTGCTGACTCAGCATCCTTATAGGGTTATCTACCCCACTTACAGTTCAATAGATGCCGTTCTAGGGCTGCTTCTGCTATCAGCAGACTTAGCGTATGCCCTGCTTAGCTGCGATCGCGGCTAGCGCTTCCTTGGCCTCATGGGAGAGGCTAACCTCAACTCTTACGGTTGTTTCCTTGTTGATTGCCATCGTTCCTAGTGGGGACACTAGGCTATTCAGATCAGGCCAAATCTAGTCCAGAAAGCCCTAAGCACGTTCTAGGGAAACCTGTGATATACTGGTGGACGTGTTACGGGATGTAGCGCAGCTTGGTAGCGCGCCTGCTTTGGGAGCAGGATGTCGCAGGTTCAAATCCTGTCATCCCGATTTATTAATCAAATCCATTATTTGTTTCACTGGAACTCAGGCAGCCGATTCATAGTCTTCGGTGTATAACACAATTAAATTGTGTTAATCTGAGTCCTCAGATTGCAGGACTTGCTCAGTCAGTCTCAGTTTTCTTGCATTATCATCCAGAAGATGGATTTTAAATGAATCGACTTTAGCCAAAGCAAACTTTGGTTACAGTTAACATGCAAGGAATCGAGTTTGTCGATCGTACATTGAGACCATTGAGACGATTTTTCCAATATCGTTATCAGGAGAACTTATGAAAGCATTGATCCGGTGGGGAAAAACAGCAGGTTTAATCGGTGGTGCTGTGGCCTGTTCTCTTCTCGCAAGTGGTTTGGAAGCGTTGGCGCTAACCCAAGAGCAGATTATTGAGAAGCTGGCCGCTGTCCCTGTATTCACAATTACGGATGCACAAGGTTCGCCTTTAGTTGCATCGCCCCAAGATGGAGAAGGGCAGGGTGCCGTGGCTGGTGTATTTCTTAGCCAAGAGGATGCTCAAAGCTTTCTCAATCGTGTAACCCAGCAAGATCCCGAAGTGGCCGGTAACGTTCAGGTGACGCCCGTTTCACTCGGTCAAGTTTATCAGCTTGCACAGCGCAGCAGCCAAGAAAATGCAGGTCTGCAATTTGCTTATTTTGCAGATGATTCGCAAATTCAATCGGCGGTTGAGCTTTTACAAAGCAGCGGCCAAGAGATTAGCGTTGAACAGTTCAATGGCGTGCCGCTATTTTTGGCTCGCTCTACGGCTGATGGCGGATATTTGACCGTAACCAGCGAAAATCAGCAGGTGATCCCGGTTTACTTTGAGCGGGAAGGACTCCAGCGTCTACTGGATCGAGTTGAACAGCAGCAAAGTGATCTAGCAGGTAATGTTGAAATTCAGGTTGTGAGCCTACAGGGTGTAATTGCAACCATGGAAAGCAGCGATAATCCTGATTTGGAACAGATTATGCTGATTCCACCGGCTGACTCAGTCGAGTATATTCGCTCGCTGCAGTCAGGGCCATCTGGACAGTAATCCTATTGTCATGAGCAACTCAGATTCTGAGTTTCAGCACCCATCTCTGTTGGATCAGGGATGGGTGCATTCTATTGAAGGACCAGCACTTTTTCAGTGGCGACGGCAGGCCCGTCAATCTGCGATCGCATTTGACATCCCTCCCACCGAACTCGATTGGTTACTCACGTCAGTCACGGCCCTGGATCGCTTAGCCCTGCGGCTCGGCTCCGATGTTCAGCAGTCGGAAGTTAAAGCAAAAGTTTCACTGGCCGAATTAGACCAAATTTGGCAGCAGCGGGTTGAGCAGCGTATGCCGCTCCAGTATTTGATCGGTTCAGCTCCTTGGCGCAATTTTGAGCTAGTGGTCTCACCTGCGGTCTTAATTCCGCGACCGGAAACGGAATCGATCATCGATTTGGCGATCTCTGCCATTCAGCAAACGGAATTAGCCAATCCCGAACAAGGCCACTGGGCCGATTTGGGTACGGGCAGCGGTGCGATCGCACTAGGTCTAGCCGAAGCAATGCCCGACGCTCACATTCATGCCGTGGATTACAGCCGCGAAGCCCTTGCGATCGCACAGTTGAATGCTGAGCGGTATAAGTTGCGATCGCGGATTCAGTTTTATCAGGGAAGTTGGTTCGAACCGCTGGTGCATTTGCAAGGACAGTTCACGGCTATTCTGTCGAATCCGCCGTATATTCCGAGTCAGACGGTGCTGACGCTACAGGCTGAGGTAGTTGAGCATGAGCCACATTTGGCACTAGACGGGGGCCAAGACGGGTTGGACTGTATTCGCCATATTGTGAAAACGGCAGCGCTTTACTTGAAACCTGGAGGGCTCTTGCTGTTCGAAATTATGGCGGGACAAGGTGAGGATGTGGCCCAGATTTTGCAGCAAAGTGAGGGGTTCACCACGGTTCAGATTCACCCAGACTATGCAGGACTCGATCGGTTTGCCCTGGCCTATCGGCGCTAAAAATGCTCGGCTAGTTACGGGCGGACAGCATCGCCAACTGCTCCTTCTAGTGATTGTGATGAACTTCAACATATCGATCTTTAGCTTTTCGTCATGAAGTCCTGCCGAGTTTGTCAGTCTGTGTTATTGTCTGGGCACATTATTCGAAAATTAGACTGCTAGTGAGTTGGCCATGACTCAGCATTGGGCGCTTCTTGTTGGAATCAATAATTATCAGCATCTACAACCGTTGCTCTATGCACAGCGAGATGCTCAGACGCTGCACCGCTTCTTGATAGAAGCGGGAGAGATTGCAGCCGATCGCTGTATCCTCCTCAGTGATTTTTCGCCAGCTATTAACGACATTTCGACCTATCCATCGCAAACGACAATCCGGGATTGGATCGGTCGTGTTCTTGGTGCCGTTCAAGCCGATGATGTGGTGTGGCTCTATCTCTGTGGCTATGGGGTGCGATCGCAGGGACAGGATTATTTCATGCCGATCGATGGTGATCCCAACCGCCTGCCTCAATCTGCGATCGCGCTTTCTGACGTGATCGACCAGCTGCAGCAGTTACCAACCGCTCATCGGCTGCTGGTGCTGGATATCAATCGCAGCCAGGGCCAGCTTGATGAAATTCCGGTCGGTCAGCAAACGCTAGAGTTAGCCGACCAGCAGCAGGTTGCAACTATCCTGTCCTGCCAGCCTGGTCAGTTTTCCCATGAAACCATCATGCTGCGGGCGGGATTATTCACCCATGCGCTGCTGGAAAGTCTGCGCCAATCTCAGCCACCCACTTTAGATAATGTGACCAATTACTTAAGCGCTCGCTTGCCTGAGCTGAGTCAGCATCACTGGCGACCTGTCCAGGAGCCTGTGACAGTGATTCCGACTCACACTCAGAAGATGGCGCTCTTGCCAAGTGCTGTGCCAATCATGGTTGGGGCAGGAGCGACCGCTGGAGGGTCTACCTCTAGGCCAGCGTTCCCCAATGGCGCTAACGGCGGCATACCAACGGTGCCACCTAATCCGATTGCGCCCAACTCGCCCCCCCAGCAAAGTTCAGCATTAGTAACGATTGAATCTACGGCTGAACCCACTAGTACTAGCCTTTCAGACGGACTCTGGAAGCAGCTTTTACTGTGGGGTGGGGTAGCGCTCATCATCGCAGTCCTGATGATTGCCCGCAATTTCCCAATTTTTTCCGATCCTGAATCTGAACCTGATGCCGATATCGTTGAACCCATCACCCCAGTTGGGGACGGCGAACCTAGTGAAGCGACGGGTGAGGGCACTGATCAAAGTCCGGCTCCAACTGAAGACACAACGGCTATCCCCCCCTCTGATCCCTCGGCGACCAATGGCGATGCGGCTGGGAATACGGCTGAAGATACGGCTGAAACAGATCAGTCCAATCCTGACGCTGAAACGGGTGAAACAGAAGCAGGTGAATCCGAGACAGGTGGATTGCGATCGCTAACTAATTTGTTCAACCGGGGTGAGAATGACAACGTCCGCCCCAATCAGGCGATTGAAAATGCTCAAGCTGCGGCTGGGGAGGGACGCTATCAAGACGCGCTCAACTGGTTAGATCAGGTGCCAGAATCACGGCGAGATGAAGCCTACACTGTGCTGCGGCAATCGGTTGCAGCGCAATTGGAAAGCGCGACGCGTGCCAACCAAGCACTGCTCAATGCGGCGAAAGCTCCCATTCGCTTAAATCAAGCGTCTACTTTTAATCAAGCCATTGAAGCTGCTCGGCGGATTCCCCCCAATCAACCGCTCTATGACGAAGCACAGCAAAGTATTCAGCGCTGGAGTCAAGTCATTCTTGACTTGGCTGAGGGACGGGCGGCGCAGGGCAATTTAAATGCTGCGATCGCAGCCGCTGAACTTGTGCCGCCGGATCAAGCTGAAATCTATCGGCAAGCCCAAGCCCGCATCTCTCAGTGGCAAATTCAGAAGGATGCTCAGGCGCGTATTGCTGAGGCCAAAGCGTTGATTCAGCCCGGACAGGCGAATACCTATCAAAAAGCCATTCGTTGGCTCCAGCCAATTCGACCAGAACAGCCGGAATATTCCCAAGCTCAACCGCTGATCAGCCAGTGGAGCCGCGATATGCTTGCGATCGCACGGGCCAGAGCCGCTCAGGGTCAGTTTGCCTCTGCCATTCAGGCCGCTCAACTGGTTCCAGCCAATACGGTTGCCTATGATCAGGCTCAGCAAGAAATTCAGCGCTGGCGAGAGCAATCCTAAGACGCAATCAGGACGCTTAATAATTTCGAACATATACATTCAAATCTGCCTCAGCCTGGTATCTTTAATGGCCGTTACTCATTGCGACCGGATCCATCTAGCCCAACTATCCCCAATCGATTCTCGGATACCGACCGTTATACTAGCCACAATGGTTCCTAGGCCGGATGCACTATCCCGTCTGTATTCAATTAACCTCTAATTAGCCTCTACCTATCTAAAATTTGGTGGACGACAACTCTATGACTCAACGTGGTAGACAATCAAACCCAGAGTTTGACCCTCGTCAAGGGCAACCGTCCCCATCGCCGTCTTCAAACCGTGCCAATGGTCATGGATACGGTCAGTCCAGAGCTCAAAACGGTCAGAAGAGCAATGCGACTCAGCCTCCATTACCCGTTGATGATCCGTGGAATACGACGGCTTCAGGTTCTGCAGATGAATCCGCGACTCGTCGCAGCCATCCAGTTAAGCATCATCAAGCTCAACCTTATCAAGCTCAACACTACAGTTCTCCACGTCTGCCGCAGTTACCTCATCTCAATGGGTATGAATCGAATGGCTACGAGACGAATGATGCAACGAGCAATTACGAAACGAATCGATATCACGCCGATAGCGCTCCGTCTCTTCAACAACAGTTAGGGCAACAACAGTCAGGTCAACAACAGCCAGGTAATTACGGGGCAGGCCATACCGTAAACCGACAGAGCACCAGTCAAGCTTATCCTCACGGTCAGCCAGTCAACGGTTATGGGCCAAATGGTCACAACATGAACGTCAATCCGGTTCACCGCCAGCCCGTTAATCCCCAAGCCATCGGCTATCCAACGCGAGGACAGACAGCAGGGAGCTACGGTGCGAGTGATTATGTGGCTGGCAATGGGACTGGCAATTATGGTGTCCCCCCTCAGCCAGTCGCGGCCCATTATTCTAGCTCTGGTAACCAGTACGGCAGTTACGGCAACCATGAGCAAGCGGACTGGTCGGATGAGGCTGATTACGACGAATACGAAGATTCTGATCCAGATGAGGCTGATCCATCACTCAATGCTCAGCCAGATTATCGGGTACAGCCGCCAGTGAATGAATCGAGCTCTAGAACCTTCTTCCGCGCATTCTTACCCTCATTAGGCGTATTCAAGCGCTGGCAGTTTTGGGGCATCGTGGCTTTGATCTCCACCACGGGCGTGGCAGGTGTTGCGGCGGCCTATCTGCTGCGATTGCCGGGATTGCCCAATTGTCCCGCGATTTTCTTACCGACGGCTTCGGCCTCGCTGCGGCTCTACTGCGCCCAGGTTGCCGCTGACAAGCGTACGATTGAGGATTTACTGGCCGCGATCGCACTTATTGAAGATCTGCCAGACGACCATCCGATGCGGCAAGAAATTGATCATCAACTAGAGCTGTGGTCAGTTGATATTTTGGAGCTTGCCGAAGAAAGCTTCCACAAAGGCGATCTAGAAACTGCGATCGCAACTGCCAAACGCATCCCGGCCCAGACTTCGTCTGCAAAACTCGTAGATGAGCGGATTCAGCGCTGGAAAACCATCTGGTCGGAGGCCGAATCAATTTATAAACAGGCAGAGGACGCTCTACGGGATGGCAACTTCCGAGAAGCCTTTGCCCGTTCCGTTGACCTCCTAGAAGTGGGCAACGACTACTGGGCCACAACCCGCTATCAGGAGCTGACGAACAACATCACCTCCGCGCGGCGCGACGGTGCAAAACTGGTCGAAGCCCGCAGCATGGCTCGTCGAAATACAGCCGATGCGATCCTCAAAGCGATTGAAATGGCCAAAGCTATTAAGCCCGAGAGCTATGTCTACGAGGAAGCTCAAAAAGCAATTGGTGAGTTCATCGAACGGATGTACGTTCTGGCAATTGATACGCTTGACCAGGGCTACTCCAACGATGCCATCTCCATTGCCAATAAGATTCCGGCGGAAGGCGACATGAAAACCAAGGTGCGGGATTTCCTGATCTTAGCCAGAGCCGTTCGTCAAGCCGGGGAAGGACAGCAGGGCGATCTTCAGCGCGCTATCTTGGAAGCTCAGCAGCTGGCTGCCAACAGTGCCTTATATAGCAAGGCTCAGCAGTTGATCAGCCGTTGGGAACTGGAAATTCAGGATTTGGCGCGGCTGAACTGGGCGCGTCAATTAGCGGCTCCCGGTACGCTAGGGGATCTGACGGCTGCGATCGCAGAAGCGCAACTGATTCCGCGTACAAATCCCCGCTGGGAAGAAGCACAGGATGAAATTGCTCAATGGACACGCCAAGTCGAAATTATTGAAGATCGGCCTTATCTCGACCGAGCCGAGCAGATTGCGACCAATGGCGATACAAATTCATTAAAAAATGCGATCGCAGAGGCCAGCAATATTCGCTCAGGACGTGCGCTCTATGACGATGCGCAAACGAAGATTCGGGCTTGGCGTCAGCGAGTCGAAACGGCTGAAGATCAACCCATTCTGGAGGAAGCTAAGATGTTGGCTCGCTCCGGCAATATTGATGCCGCCATTGCCACAGCAGAGCGAATTACCTCGGGGCGAACGCTATATGATGAGGCACAAGGTGAAATTCGCCGCTGGCGGAATCAAGTCCGAGGGCAGCAGGTGCTCCAGGATGCCTATCGCTCGGCCAGTATCGGTACCATCAACGGTCTAGCCGATGCCATTCAGCTGGCTGATCAGGTGCCTGCTAGTAGCAGTAGCCGCAGTGAAGCTAACCAAATGCGGAATGTATGGAGCCAGGAATTGTTACGACAGGCCAATGCAGAAGCTATATCAGATCCAGAAGATGCGATCGCAATTGCCAAACGGATTCCGTCCGACACATCTGGCTACGAATCGGCCCAACAGCTCATTCAAAGCTTAGAATCGCAATTGGCTCCAGTCGAGCTTGATCCACTTGATGAAGCAGGTTCGCCAATCCCACCTGATGTAGAATTCGGCACTACCAATTCCCGATAACGCAGAATCCCGATAACGCAGAAGAATCGATTCGGTATCTGCCTGCTACTGAGGAACACTATTAAGCTGACTTAATCACACAGATTAGCAGGCCTAATCTCATTTTCCTTTACAAAACTTCACTATCTGTTAATATAAGGATACGGAGCGCAACGTTCCGCTTGTACTTAGAAATATATAGCACTCATAAACTATGACGACTACCTTACAGCAGCGCAGTAGCGCCAACCTGTGGGAGCGGTTCTGTCAGTGGGTAACGAGCACCGACAACCGCCTCTATGTAGGCTGGTTCGGCGTGTTGATGATCCCCACCCTCTTAACCGCGACCACCTGCTTCGTGATTGCATTTATTGCAGCACCCCCCGTCGACATCGACGGTATCCGTGAGCCCGTAGCTGGCTCTCTGATGTACGGCAACAACATCATCTCCGGTGCTGTTGTTCCTTCCTCTAATGCTATCGGTCTGCACTTCTACCCCATCTGGGAAGCCGCTTCCCTCGATGAGTGGTTGTACAACGGTGGCCCCTACCAGTTGGTTATCTTCCACTTCCTCATTGGCGTCTTCTGCTACATGGGTCGTGAGTGGGAACTCTCTTACCGTCTGGGTATGCGTCCTTGGATTGCAGTAGCCTACTCTGCACCCGTTGCAGCCGCATCTGCGGTCTTCTTGATCTATCCCTTGGGCCAAGGCTCCTTCTCTGATGGTATGCCTCTGGGAATCTCGGGTACCTTCAACTTCATGTTCGTGTTCCAAGCAGAGCACAACATCTTGATGCACCCCTTCCACATGCTGGGTGTGGCAGGCGTCTTCGGCGGCAGCTTGTTCTCCGCCATGCACGGTTCTTTGGTAACCAGCTCTCTGGTGCGTGAGACCACTGAGACCGAGTCTCAGAACTACGGCTATAAGTTTGGTCAAGAAGAAGAGACCTACAACATCGTGGCAGCGCACGGCTACTTCGGTCGTCTCATCTTCCAATATGCCAGCTTCAACAACAGCCGTTCCTTGCACTTCTTCCTAGCGGCATGGCCTGTAGTGGGCATCTGGTTCACCGCGTTGGGCATCAGCACGATGGCGTTCAACCTGAACGGCTTCAACTTCAACCAGTCGATCATCGACTCACAGGGTCGTGTGATTGGCACCTGGGCGGATGTGATCAACCGGGCGAACCTGGGTATGGAAGTGATGCACGAGCGCAATGCTCACAACTTCCCGCTTGACCTGGCCTCTGTTGAGGCTGAGCCTGTGGCTCTACAAGCACCTGCCATCAACGGCTAATTGCCCAATGTGTTAGTGCTTGAATAGCGAAAAGAGCCCCTCGATAAGGGGCTCTTTTTTGTTGGGTGTCCCCAACCGAGAGCTAGGAATGAGCGCTACAGATGAGATTAGCGCTGAGTAGTGGGACTGAGTGCAATTGAATTAGCCTGACACCTCACGCCTTGCTCCTCACTCCTCACCTACCCTACTCTGGTTTTCGTATCACCTATCCAGTGAAGCCGCTGCTTGTTTTAGAGGCTCTAGTAAGTCAAGCGGTAGCTGCATCTGGTTTAGTTGAGTCTGAGCACCAAGAGAATCGGGATTTGGCCCGTGATAGTCGCTGCCGCCTGTCATCAGCAAATCATACTCATGACAAAGTTCTTCTAGCTGTCTGACGTCTGAGACAGAGTGGCTGGGATGATACACTTCCACTCCCATTAGGCCAGCCTTAACTAACTCGGGTAAGACCTGTTTAACCGTTCCACCACGAAATAGAAAAGGGTGCGCCCATACCGAAACAGCTCCACATTGGCGCAGGAGCTGAATTCCCTCAGTAGCCGAAAACTTTTCATAGGGGACATAAGCTGGCCCGTCGTCTCGCAGCCAGCGTTCAAAGGCTTCTTGACTGGTCTTGACATAACCTGCCTTGACGAGTGCGGCGGCGACGTGGGGACGTCCGGGAGCTAGGTTCCCTTTGGGTTGAGGAACCTCAATGGGATAGCCCAAAGCCGCCAGTTTCTCAGCCATTTGATAAGCCCGCCGAATTCGGCCTGCAACACGCTCCTGCAGGGGGGACTGAAGTTTAGCCGGATTGGGATAAAAGCCGAGAATATGCAAGGATCGCTCTTGCCACACCGTGCTTAGCTCTAGTCCTGGTACGATTTCGAGCTGTGATCCCGCAGCCTGATTCGCCTCTTCCCAGCCAGCAATGGAGTCGTGATCAGTAATGGCAAGCGCTCTAACTCCGGCTGCGATCGCAGCTTGCACCAGTTCAGTCGGAGTCAGAGTACCGTCGGAGCAGGTTGTGTGGCAGTGCAGTTCCAGCATGATAAAAACGACGCAACTTTACGCAGCTTCAAAACTTCAATCAGGTCACGATGCCATCACTCTAACCTAGTTGGCCTTCTTCCACCCTAGATCGTGTCGATGGGGAACTCTAGATTTGTCGAAAAATATGAGCAGACTGTGAAGTATTAGCCTTGATAGCAGCCAGTTTCTCATTTTGAAGGGAATTATAAGCAGGATTACGTCATTTAATTCCCTACACACATGGCTGCGACTATCTATTCCGTTATCAACACAAATGACAGTGGTATCGGCTCTTTACGGCAGGCAATTTTAGATGCTAATACCAATCCTGGAACCGATACAATCACGTTTGATGCTAGCCTCAGCGGTCAAACTATTTTACTGACTGGTGGAGAGCTGACGATCAGTGATGCAATCATGATCAGTGGTTTAGGGGCTGATCAACTGACCGTCAGCGGAAACAACGCTGCCCGTGTGTTTAATATTAATGACGGGACGAATACTCAGCTAAATATCACGCTTAGTGGTCTAACGATTACGGGTGGAGTAACAACTGGTAGTAATGATGGTGCGGGCATCTGGAACCGTGAAAATTTAATCCTCAATAACAGTATTCTGAGCGGTAATACGTCCGCTGATGATGGCGGAGCCATCCGCAATGACGGCACCCTCTTCATCAGTAACAGCACGCTAGCGGGTAACAGCTCCGTAGGCACGACTGTTACCAGTGGTGGTGGTGCCATCATCAACACAGTTGGGGCCAGTACAACCATTGAGAACAGTACTCTCAGCGGTAATGCAGCTCGTAACGGGGGAGCTATCCGCAACGACGGTATTCTTGTTATTGCCAACAGTACCATTAGCGGAAATACCGCGAATCTTGGAGTTGGTGGGGGCATTGCTAACACTGTGGGTAACGCCACAATTAGCAATAGCACGATTACCAACAATTCAGCGTTTGCCGGAGGGGGTGGAGTTTATAA
The DNA here is from genome assembly GCF_057732415.1 of Thainema salinarum CENA647. Taxonomy (NCBI): domain Bacteria; kingdom Bacillati; phylum Cyanobacteriota; class Cyanophyceae; order Leptolyngbyales; family Leptolyngbyaceae; genus Thainema; species Thainema salinarum. Next base: position 1,132,661 of record NZ_JBYJZJ010000022.1, on the reverse strand, counting down.
CGCCGATCAAACGGTTACCACCACATCAACGGTCACCAGTACGATCATTGCGGGCAATGTGAATGGCAGCGACATTGGCGGCGCAAGTTTTACAAGTAATGGCAACAACTTAATCGGGAATGGAGCTGGGGCTAGCGGCTTTACCGATGGAACTAACGGCGATTTGGTCGGTACGGGGGCAAATCCTATCGATCCGGTTTTAGGTGCATTAGCGGATAACGGTGGTTTAACTCAGACTCATGCGCTCCTCACAAGTAGTCCCGCGATTGATGCGGGCAGTAACCCAAATAGTTTGACAACAGATCAACGCGGTAATGGATTTTTGCGATCGCAAGGTACCGGTATCGATATTGGTGCTTTTGAGATTCAGTCAACATCAACAGCGACAAACATCACAGATTTCGACGGTGATAATCAGCCTGACATTGTCTGGCGCAACGCTAGCCGAGGATTGACCAACATCTGGTTTACCGATGGCTCCGAAAAACTAGGAGGTGGCCCCGCCGGTGATACGGTCTCCAGCCCAGATTGGACAACTGTCGGAGTCGGTGATTTTGATAACGATGGCCAGCGCAACGATATCCTCTGGCGCAACACGGCAGATGGTCGCAATGTCGTCTGGTTCATGGATGGTGTCAACAAAGTTGGGAGTACTCCACTCGATGCCGTCACAAATACAGATTGGCAAATTCAAGGCGTCGGTGACTTTGACCACTCCGGCTTTGCTGATGACATCCTCTGGCGCAATCAGACCACTGGCAAAACGATTGTCTGGACCATGAATGGCACCACAAGGGTCGGCAACATTGACTTTGGCTCAGTCAGCACCGCTTGGAAAGCTCAGGGTGTGGGTGATTTTGAAGCCGATGGCAACATTGACGACATCGTCTGGCGCAACTATCAAACGGGACAGACTCTGGTTTGGACGACCGATGGCACCCAGAGGACTGGCAACTTCACTTTTACTGATACAGCTCCGACGAGTTGGGAAGTCGAAGGTGTGAGTGATCTAGATGGAGATGGAGTGGTTGATGACCTGCTGTGGTTCAATGAGTCAAACTACAATGCCGTGAGCTGGTTTATCGACAATGGAGTCAAGACGGATAATTCTATTGTGGCTTCGGCTGGTGCAGGTTGGGATGCTGTGATTTAAGCGAAAACTAGGAATAACGACGATTAGCGAGCCCAGGGTGAAGGTTCATTTAGGGCATCCTTGACGGCTGAGCGGCGTTCTTCTCGGCTACGGCGAGGGCGGCGAGTAGTAATTGAAACAACATCAGCTTCGTTACTTTCACGTGCCACTCGCACGAGCAGAGCCGCTGTAATCAGACTCGCCAGAACTGAGTTGCCGCCGTAGCTAAACAGGGGAAAGGGTAAGCCCGTTGTGGGCAATGCGCCAGTCGCGACACCGATGTTTAGGAACGCTTGTCCTACGAGTAGAACCGTGCAGCCCATTGCAATCAAGCGGTAGACCTGCTGCTGGGATTTGAGCGCAACTCTTAAGGCGACAGTGGCGTAAGCCACCAGCATGAGGAGCAGTAGCGCACAGCCCACTAGACCAAATTCTTCCGCAAATACAGCAAAGATGAAGTCTGTGTATTGAATCGGCAGATAAAACAGCTTCTGCTGCGACAGGCCAAAGCCAGTGCCCCAAATGCGGCCAGAGCCGACAGCAAGCAAACTTTGCACAAGCTGATAGCCGTCTTGTCGCGGATCGGCCCAGGGATTGAGGAACGATGTGACCCGTTTCCGCTGATATTCATTACTGCCAATGCTGATTATTGCTAGCATTAAACCTGCGATCGCAGTTCCGGCTAGGTAAAAGTAGGGAATATCAGCTGCTAGAGCAATCAGCCAGAGCAGCATACCGCAAAGGGCTGCGGTACTGAGATTGGGCTGTAGCAAAATGCAGCCGAGGGTCAGTGCAAATAGGCTGAGCCAAAAACCCCGCACCAGCGGCGTGAGACGATGCCATTTCCCGAATACGTAGGCTCCCTGCAAAATCAAGAAGGGTTTAATCAGCTCGGATGGCTGAACCAGGAACTTACCGAGAGATAACCAGCGCGTGGCTCCATTCACTGTCGTACCAGAACCCGGTAGCAAAGTGGCAACAATCATGCACAGGCAAATAATCAGGCCAATGCCCGCAATGCCCATTAGGTATCGCACAGACGTGCGCACAATTAAGCCAAAACCAACCATGCCAATGGCGACCCAGACCAGCTGGCGTTTGACGTAGTACAGGCCATCGCCAAAGTCGGCATCTGCGATCGGATATGAGGCAGAAAAGAGAACGATCAGTCCCACCGAAAGCCAGAGAAAGGTCAGCCACTGCAAGAGCCTCGCTTCAAATGACCAGGTTTTGACGGCAGGATCGAGAAAGGGAATAAAACGACGAACGTCCACAGGGCAAAAAATTATCGTAGGTTGGGCTAACAGGGTGAATGGCTATTGCGCAACTGGAATGTTGTCGAGCTGTAGGCGTAGTCGTTGATCGGGATAGTCGGTCAGCGTGAGTGATAAAGACTTGGACGTTTGCAAGAGGTCGGCAGGAACGCGCACCTCACCAGCAAAGACAGGGCTTTCAGGTTCAATTTCAGTCGGCAACCCTTCAGTACTGACGCTGAGAGACTGGCCGTTTTCGTCGGTGACGTTCATGAAGCTATACAGGAATTCAAAGGGTTCCACGCCTGTATTCTGCATTTTGACATCGAGAATGAGCGTGGCTCCCTGCCGCCGCACATCCTGAACCTCAAAGGTAACGCCTCGGTCTTCCGCTTTGATAGGGAACTGATCGGAATTAGCCGGAGCGCTCTCATCTGCTGCGACTGGAGCTGCGGCTTGCTGCTGCTGTTGAGCCTGCTGCTGGCGCTGAGCCGTAATTGGGCCAGTCCTGCCTTCCATGCGGGCTTGAACTTCGGCCAAAATGTCACTTTCTTTTAAGAAAACGAGGGTTCCTTCACCGTTACTGTTCCGTCGCGCCATGTTGTTGGTCGGGCGTGTATCCGGTTGGGTAATGCCTTTTAGCGCTTCGCGACCAAGCCGATAGCCCCATGCTGAACTAACAACTCCGGCTCCAATCATGAGAGAGAGCAAAATGAAAGTAAAAACAACGGCTGAATTGATTCTCATAGTAAGCGCTGGCCTTTGGCCGTATCGTAAGTTTCGACTGAATGTGGGTTGGCTGGAAGAGGCGACGATCTGCAAGCGGAGTTTGAGATCGTGCTAGAAATTTGTGCTTGCCAGTATATCGAACTCTTTTCAATCTGCAGCAGCATCAGTGTATTTTGTAAATCTATAGCTCTATAGCTCTATTGAATAGCTAGTAAACTAAGTTGATCATGAACAGGGTTGATTATGAACAGGCCACCCCGCTGGGGTGGCCTGTTCATAATCAACTTAAAGTTTGCCGTACTAGATCCAGGATTTGAGCCACCAGCGCTGTTGGAGGGCGTCTGGTGATAGGGGTAAGCCGAGATAGAGGGGAAGCCAGAATAAAAATGCGATCGCAACTCCCACGATTAACACTAGGCCAGCCAGCCGGCGAGCCTGATAGCGGCTCAATAGCCAGCGCGTGATCACCTCTGAAATGGCCAACAGCGCGAAAATGGCAGCCGCCATATAGTGGTAGAGAAAGAGACAGCGGCTAACCAAAGCCCAAGGTAGCCAGTTGGCCATGTAGTTAACCAATAAATATCCACTGGTTCACGTGGTGATGCTGTTAATGCCGGTACCGAAAAAGCCAATCGGATAGTTTACCCGTGGCATCATCATCAGCCAGCGACCAAAAATTTGGCCCAGTCGAAGCACCAGTTGGAGACTAATCAGCAGCATCGCCACGGTTGAAAACCACCACAGCAGCGGGTTGCCTATCGCATGGACATCAAAGGCAATCGTACGGACGATATTCGGGGACTGCAGGATGGCTGAGTTTAAGTCAAGCCCCTCTGCCCAAGTTGGCACTGATTCGCCAGCGGTAAACGACTGGTAGAAATAGGCGACGGGACGCAGCATCAGCGGCCAAGTAAACCAGGTCGAGCAGTACGGATGAGTTTCGCTGCCGCCGCCGACTCGCTGGTGGTAGCCCAGCATTTCCTGATGCAGCAGCCAAAAGCTACGTGGGTTGAACTGCAAGTGGGGAATCCAGAGCAAGCTGTACATGATAATTGGCAGCGCAATCCAGTACACAGCGACGGCGTGAGCCGAATAGTCCCCTAATCGAGGCAAGATAGAGCGCTGGACGGGAGAATCTTCTGAGCGCAACCAGTGGCTGAGTTTGGCAAATGACCACAGCACGACTAGACCAAGCCAAAATCCTAAGCCGTTCCACTTGACTGCGATCGCACATCCCAGGCTAACTCCAGTCGCCACTTGCCAAAGCCATCGGTTGGATTGCTGAACCGTTAGCGATCGCAACATGCACCAGTGGCTGAACAGGCCAAATAAAAGGAGATAGACATTTAACAAGGCATAGCGCGACTCCACCAGCAGTAGGCCATCTAGAGTGGCTAGCCCACCTGCGACAACGCTGTAGAGCTGACGATTGGGCGCGTGAGCATTTAACTGATAGGCGATACCAGCCACGATTAGCGGAATGAACGAGCCGCTCAGGGCATTCAGCCAGCGATAGCTGATCGGCGTGAGCGTGAATCCAGCTAAATCATGGGACGGAGCCTGCTCAATACCGGGAAAATACTGGCCTAACCAAATTGCGATCGCAATTAGATATTTGCCCAGCGGCGGATGGGCATCAAAAAAGGGCGTTTGTGTCAGATAATGATGAGCAAATTTGGCAAAATAAATTTCGTCAAACACCAGGTCGTTGAAGCGACCCAATCCCCAAAAGCGCAGCATCAGCGCCATCAGCCATATACCGAGTAATGCCACCCCGAACCACGGAATTGCCCAGCGATGGAGCTTGGTGGACAGCACGCCTAAATCCTCGGCAGTGGTTGATAATCCTGACAGTGAATCGCTTGTTCAGAGGCGGCCTTGGTGGGATGGACGGGGCACTTGAGGCGATGATCCCCCGTATAATACTGGCAGTTTGGGCAAGGGATTTCGTGCATTTGCTTTGCGATCGCAACCGTATCGCGAGTCACGGAAAGCAAATTCCACGCCATCAGGCCAATCAGTCCAGTCCCAACAACAAATCCCATCGGCCCCAAAATGGCGCGTAAGCCGTCAAATAAGCCATTCGCAACCTGATGAATAAGCGGCAGCATAAACCAAGTAATCTAGTACAGTCAACTAATCATGTTAATCCAAACTCAGCTTGGGCAATTCCTCCTAAGAGCTTAAGGAAATCTCAGGGTTTGTCTTATCGTTAGATGCAATCTCATACAATTGCGATCTCATACAATAACGTTCACTTTGGGTTTGTTTTCCAGCAGCTCTCAGAGAGGGGTACAAGAGCAGGATACAGACAACGGTGAAATTAATCCGTTTCTCATAAAACTAATCCGCTTCTCAGGTTAGATTAAATCCCCGGTTTCAAGATGGAGATTAATTCATCCTGCTACTCAGTGCCTTCTGACCAAGCGAAGATGCTGAGAACCCTTTTCTGACAGGGCATTGATCGGGTTGCGGCTGAGGTGCGATCGCACAGTTGCTGAAGAACAACCGTAAAAAGATCTAAACTCCGACCGGAAAACCGGGGTTTTATGGCAGGATTGAAAGACAACTGAATTTTGTTGTGATGTTTAAACGGGGAATTGTGTTATGTCGCTGTTACTAGGGGATGTCGTCCCAGATTTTGAACAAGAGTCAAGTGAAGGTAAAATTTCCTTCCATGAGTGGATTGGAGATAGCTGGGTTGTGCTATTCTCCCACCCCGCAGACTATACGCCAGTTTGCACCACCGAACTCGGTATGGTTGCCAAGCTGAAGCCAGAATTTGATAAGCGCAACGTTAAGGTCATTGCACTCAGCGTTGACGATGTTGACTCTCACATGGGCTGGATTAAGGATATTGAGGAAACTCAAGGCACCCCAATCAACTATCCCATCTTGGCTGACGCTGACAAGAAGGTGTCTGACCTGTATGAGATGATTCACCCTAACGCCAACGCGAAAGTGACGGTGCGGTCGGTCTTCATCGTTGATCCTCAGAAGAAACTGCGTCTTTCTCTGACCTATCCACCTGCAACTGGACGGAACTTTGATGAAATTCTGCGGGTGATTGATGCGCTGCAACTGACTGATAACTATAGTGTTGCTACTCCCGCTAACTGGAAAGATGGAGACGACTGCGTTGTTGTCCCCACTATTCCAACCGACGAAGCCAAGCAGAAGTTCCCGAAAGGGGTAACTGAAGTGAAGCCCTACCTGCGGATGACACCTCAACCTAACAAGTAATAGTTCACACCCGATCCGCCAAGAAAGAACCCGCACTGTCTTCTGTGAAAGTCAGGCGATGTCTTGACTCGCACAGAAAAGAAATTGGGGTCGATCAGCGGATTTCCGATCACATAATTCCGATCACATGCTGGAGTCAGCTCTGTTAGGACACGGACGTTTTTGTAGTGCGGCAAAGCCGCGCCACAAAAGGTTCTAACCAATATGACTATGGCTACAATAGTGAACTCATTGCTAAACGAGAAAGATCGATAGTAAAGCCCCGCGCCAGAGTGGCGTGGGGCTTTGCATAATCAAGCGTTAATTGGATAGTGCTGGATTTTTAGCCGGAATGATGTGGAGCGCTGCTCCACATCATTCCGGCTTCAGATTAAGCCCCGCCCTTTATTGAACTTGACGAGAACCAGCGGGACAGGCAATTGCAGTTGCAAAATTGTCACCAGCGGCATCAAGCTCCGGCGGGCCAGGTGGAGTCATAGACGGTTCTTCTGTCTCACATAAAACCGCGACGGTAGTTTGTTCCGGCCCACCTGAACCAGTAGAGCTAGGTAAATCAACTAAAAAGACGGCTCCTGAATAGCTGTTCAGTCCTTCGATTTTGGCCTGCGCGATCGCAACTACACTTCTGGCTGCATCCGATTGCGGTACGACTGAAAATCGGTAATTTTCAGTTTCACCCGGAATGCTAACCATCAGCGCCTCTAGGCTATCAGCAAATTCGTTATTTTCCAGATAGTATGCCTGCTGCGCCCGATTCACTGTACCCAGATACTGTCTCCCTTCAGCTTGGCGAGCAGCTTCCTGCTGCTGTTGCAGAATTCCCTGCATGCGCGATCGCACATCAGCCTTCGTTACAAGTGCGGTCTGCAGCGAGTCTACCGCCGAGTCTTCCAGTTCAGCATCGATCAGAAACGCATTGGTTAAATCCACCCCCGTCATTTGCGTTCCCATGAATGTGGCATATCGCAGATCAGCCCCTGGCAAAGACGCATTGGTTAAATTGGCATTCGTCAAATCTGCGGCCTGCAGATTAAGCGGCTCGAAAAAAGCAAATTGATCAATCAGCGCTCGCTGAAACTCATACTGCTCTGTTTCTGACTCGCAAAAAGCAGCGAACTGATCTTCCCCTAGCAAATCCTCTAACTCGTAGGACGGATCGCATAAATCAGTGCCTAAAACGGACAGCAGTGTAAACGTTAGGCAACTGGTTGGATCACTGGAATTGACCTGAGCAAATCCCGGCGTTGAGCAGATATCTAAACTGTATGCATCGGTTAAATCGGCTCCGGCTAAAATCGCCCCCCGCAAATTGGCTCCCGTCAAGACCACCTGACTCAAGTCAGCCCCGCTAAAATTGGCACGCGTTAAATCAGTCCGGACAAAGCGGGCACCACTGAGATTCGCCTCACTCAAATTAGCCCCCGTGAAATCGAATCCCGAAAAATCAACACCGCTTAAATCACAGCCTTCACAGGCATTGGTGCGTAAAAACTGGCGGACGTGGTCAGGATTAGCGGCCTGCACCGCTGTAGCTAGCCCACCAGCCATCAAACCGGAAATTGTTAAGGCAAAAAGCCATTTCATCACATAAACCTATGAGCGCGATCGCACCCGATTGTACTGGATGCGATCGCGCAGACTGAAAAACGATAGAGCAACTTAACCCATCGTGCGTTTAACATGCTCCATTACCCGCTGCTTTGTCGGTGGAGATGACGCTGAAGACGACGCCAAAGACTGCCAGCTCGATGAGCTAGGCGTCACGAACTTAGTATCATTCTCGTACCCCATCTTGATATTGGCCGTCAAATTAATATGATTCTGGATTTGCTGCTTGCGATCGGGTCGGATCATGAATGATTATCTCTGTGCGTTCTGCATATTTCTCTCTATGAACAAATGCTAAGAACTTTATCCACCCAGCAAATCATTCGATCAGCCGATTCCCTGACACACGCCAACCAACATTTTTTGTAATAGGGGGTGACAAACGCAAAAAGATGGCATATATTATTGTTGTGTGTGAGGAGCGAACCAGTGAGGGCACCGAGACGAAACACGGCCAGTCGTCGGTGCCCTTTCTGCATTTAAATTTCTTGCAACTCTATTGAAACCTTAAGCAAACAGCCCAGATAGCGTTCATACGGCTAACGCAATCAGTCAGCTACATCTTCTTAGTCGCTGTAATACCTGCACGTTGCCGGAACGGTCTAAAGATTGAGCGACCACCTGGCCGACACTCCAGTGATTAGCAATCATCAATTCAATAAATTTAGTTTTCTCAAAGAAAAATCAGCAATAGAACCCAAAAGAGGGGTCAATCCCCTCAGGTCAGATACTCCTCACATGGTAGCCTTTGGGCTATGAATGAGGTACAGGGTCAATATCGAGCCAGCTATTTTGTCTTACTGGCTGCTCTCTGGATCACCATCTTAATGGTCATGATCAAGCTCTGGGCAGGCTGGTCGGCTCGCTCGTTTGTGCTGCTCGCAGATGCGCTGCATACAACTATTGATATATTTAGCATCATTCTCAGCCTGATTGCTGTTGCGTTTCCTCAACGCACATCAGGGCGGGTTGTACTGGGCTACAGTCGTGCTGAGGTCTTCGGTACGCTGCTATTGGTCGCGATTCTTGGCTATGTCGGCATTAGCTTGCTGATTGGGGCAATCCAGCGAATCTTGGTTCTGCTAAACTCTGCTCAAGCGTCCCAACAGTTATGGTCAGTGGATGCGTCTTGGCCGCTGGTTCAGCTAGTTCTAGTTGTTGCGGTTGTGACTATCTGCCTCGCGCTATTTGAGCGCCATGAGGCTAGAGTTTTGCACAGTGAAGCGCTGCGGCTGAATGCCAATCATGTTCTATCCGATGCCTGGTTGATGTTTGCCAGCGTGGCAGGTTTGGCCGCTGTCGCCGCTGGATGGAACTGGATTGACCCACCGCTAACGATTATTTTGCTACTTGCGGCAATACAGAGCTTCTGGCAGGTTTTGAGCCAGCAGATACCGCTGTTTGTTCAGCAAACTGCGATCGCACCCGATGTGATTAATCAGTTAGTCAGCCAGTATGAAGGCATTACCCGCTGCCGCTGTTTAAAATCGCAGGGGGTGGTCGGTCGACACATCTACGTAGAGCTGCATGTTGATGTTCATCCTGACTTTATGTCAGTTGTCCGTAACATTGCAGAGCGGATCGAAGCTGTTATTCGGCAACGCTATGGGCCAGGATGTGTTCGCATTGGCATTAATCGCGATCGCAGAATCACCGATCCATCGGCCACAACTGTTATGCCTGACTTTCAGGATGATGATAATTATGACGATGTTTTCTACAATCAATAAGTAGGGTAACGAGAGGTAGGGGAAGAAGCAGGACTCTAATATGCCTCCCGATTTAGTGAGGAGAAACTCGTGAAAAGCGGGCAGAATAAGCCATTCAACCTCGCCAATTGCCACTTTACCGCTGGCTGATTCACTGGTCGATTCAATATCTGTTCAGTATGAATGACGGTCATGACAGGTTTTGTGATAGTCCCTGTGTCCGTACTTGTGATCCGTATCAGTACAGCGATTCGAGTCACTATGCATAATGACTGTAATCCTTAAGCCAAGCATGCAACAGATTGAATGCAGCACTTCGTCTAAGTTGGGAATAGGTTCACAAAATGTGAAGCTACTGCCTGAAGTCTGGATGATCCGGCGGTTTCACGCAGCCAGTTTCATATAAGGATGTAGTAAAGTTTGTATAAAGCAAAGACTAACTTGTCGCCCTTCCACCCCTATGGATAGCTCCACCCCATCTCTGCCAAATATGCACCAGGCTTTGAAAGACTCCAAGCTAGCGCATTTGTGTGGTTCTGAAACTCTGCTTCATAATCGTTATCAAATTTTACGAATATTAGGTCGCGGTGGATTTGGCGTCACGTTTTTAGCTCGAGATGCAACGCTCCCCTCTGCACCCCTTTGCGTTGTTAAGCAGCTTTGTCCAAAAGTCAGTACTCCGATCGCACTTGAGCGAGCCAAACGGCGATTTTGGCAGGAAGCGAAGACCCTCAGTCAGGTGGGAAATCATTCTCAAATTCCGCTGCTGCTCGATTATTTCACCATTGACGATGAGTTCTACCTAGTTCAAGACTACGTTCGCGGCACAACTCTCACTCGTGAAGTTCGTCGCTCTGGCCTGTTTTCAGAAACAGCCGTCAAGCAGTTTCTGCGTGAACTTCTACCCGTTTTGCAATACATCCACAACCGAGGCGTGATTCATCGCGATATTAAGCCACCCAATATCATTCGCTGTCGGGATGATGGGCGGCTGGTGCTGATCGATTTTGGGGCTGTGAAAGATCAGCTAAATACGGCTGAAATGGAACTGTCTAAAGCAGCTTCGACTCAATTCATCGGCACGGTTGGCTTTGCGCCCCCAGAGCAGGTGGCACTGCGACCAACATTTGCCAGTGACATTTACGCGTTGGGTGTTACCTGTCTCTATCTGCTTACGGGCAAAACGCCGCTAGAGTTTGAATACGACGCAGAAACTGGCGAAATCGACTGGCATTCACTCGCTAGCGTGACGCCTCACTTTGCGGCTATTCTCGACAAGATGATGAAGGTATCTCTATCTGAGCGCTATCAGCGAGTCGATGAAATTCTGCGTGCCCTAGATTTAGAATCTCATCTAGATCAGCTTTCTCAGTGTATGCATACGCTACCCCATCCGACACTAGCTAATCGTGTGGCTGCTAGCCAAATCTATGCTGACGAGGTTCCGTCAATGGGAGGTGGAGGACGCGGTGTCGCGAATGGTTATCATACCCCGACCCAACGGGCAGCAGCTCAGATCCGCAGTTGGCGATCGCGGTTACAAGAACGAGAAAAGCGCCGTTCCCGTAGTTCATTTGCTTATCCGACGATGCCGATGTAGGGATCGTCGCTGAACGTTAGCCAATTAGTGCTGCACAGTGCCGTGCAGACAATACTCAGCTTGTTTTGAACCAAGGCTTTGCATAATCATGGTTGATTCTGCTTCGCGATCGCACGTCACCCGTCAGCTTGCAGCCCAAGAAATTACAGCCAGCAATTTCCAACCGTTTGGTCAGGTCATTTTCCCTTCTGAAGACGGCACAACTTATGGGGAGGAAGATGCCCAGCTTGAACTGAGTCAGGGTATACCCCGCTTTTACATCATGCGGCTGCATCAGCGGGGACTGAGATTCCATACGATTACCCGCCATCAGCGCTGTACCCAGTGTCTTGGATCGCTAGCTGGACAAACCTGGTATATTGCGGTCGCCCCACCATCGGGAGAAATGGCCCAGCCGGATCTAGAGCAACTTCGGGCATTCCGGATACCTGGGAACTGCTTCATCAAGCTGGAAGTTGGCACCTGGCACGCTGGCCCTTATTTTGAGGCCGATACGGTTGATTTTTACAACCTAGAACTTAGCGACACAAACATCGTGGATCATCAAACTTGCAATTTGGTGACGACACATCACCTAGAGTTCGAGATTCAACCTTAATCCCACCGTCCATCGTTATCACTCATCATGACCCACTCCACTAAATTCACGTTGCTACAAGTCAACTTTCGCCATCCCACTGCGTCTAACCCAGCGGATCAGCAGGCGGCAATGGAGCGGGCACATGCGATCGCACATGTGGCGGGTCTATGCTGGAAAACCTGGATTTATAACGCTGAAACATCGGAGCTAGGCGGTATCTACATTTTCGAAGATGCTACTAGTGCCCAAGCCTATTTGGATGGCCCAATCTTTACGAGTCTCAAGCAGTTACCTGGTGTGGAAGACATGCAGGTTAAAGTGTTTGCCGTTGACGAAGCGAAAAGTCGCCTCACCCATTCGCCCCTGCCCACTGAGCCTTAGGGTTTTAGCGCTTAAGCGAAGATAGTTCAGTTACAGCTATAGCGATCGCCTATTTTAGTTGAGACACATCAGTGATCGACATTTAAGCACTCAACCGTTTGAACGTTCGAGCGCTTGAGCGTTTTCAGAACTTCCCAATGTTCAAACCAATGTGACAGCGCTATAGCTCATCCTCGCCACCCACTGCATCATCGGGGAAGCCGTAGAGATAGGTTTAAAAAGAAAATAGCCTGATCCCTAAAAGCCCCCAGGATCAGGCAGTCTCACTGTAAGGACGCTTTCCTAGCCAGAAGCACAACAGCGATTAAATTGCCCCCTTAATGCTGTGCGCCTCTGAGTGCGTTCTCCAGATGTATTACTATAATCGCTTATCTCATCCATTTCGGCGTCCACACATATACGCAATTCAAAATTTCCCATCCTAAATTTCGGATGTTAATTTAAGTGAATTCACGCTTTGATTTTACAAAGAAATCCTGTGAGCCTTGCAACAGAAGACTTTTCAGCGTTTAGCAAATTACATCGACTGGCTAAAAATATAAGTATTACAAATACAAAATACTCGGTATGTTAAAAAAGCCAAAGCTCTAGATTGTATTCCAGGAACAGATTTAGCGACGATTGAGCGATCATCTGACAAATTGCTCGCGACAAGATTGATTTATCTGATGACGAACCGCTAACAGCATGACTGAGTCATGACGCTATAGTAGGATTGTTGAGATTTGTTGACTGGGTTCCCGTTAGTTGAGCTTGATTCAGTCCTTATTCAGCTCGATTGTTACAAAACGTTTTACTTTCAGTAAGAGTAATTAGCGTAATCAACGAATGTTTCGTGAGCTAGCGATTAATTTGGCAGAGTCTACTTCAGAAATTTCGCATCCTAATTTGCCTCCTAATGAAATGCCGTATCACATCCAGCAGGCTCGACGGCAGGATGTTGATGCACTCACCGATTTGCTCATTTCTAGCTTCTATACCCCATTTGATGGCATGACTCGGTGGCTATATCCGCTACTGTATTTTGGCATTCGTGAAGATTTGCGGGGACGACTGCGATCGCAGAAGCCGTACTATGCCTGTTTAGTCGCCACTCATGCTGCTCATGCTTTGAATGATACGCCTGTGAGCAATACCGCTGTTGCCCCCTCCTCCTCCTCGGGCCTAATTTTAGGCACCGTTGAAATCGCTTTGAAGCAAACCTATCCTTGGCAGATCCAACCATCTGATAGTCTCTACATTTCAAACCTGGCGGTGCGGGCGGGATATCGACGTCAGGGTGTTGCCCAGGCTCTGTTGCAGCAGTGTGAGCAGATGGCTCGTACCTGGCGCTTTCGGTTTATTTATCTGCATGTATTAGAAACCAATGTGAAAGCCAGAAGTCTATATCGCAAGCTAGACTATCGGCATCACGCAGTCGATTCTGGATTGGGTTCCTGGTTATTGGGTCAGCCAGAGCGGCTGTTGCTACAGAAAAAACTGTTGTCTTAGCGCTAGAGTGATCATCCATTAGTTGCATTGAATCCCATGCCTATTGACACTCCAACCGAAATTCTTCAGCAACTGAAGCAGGGAGAACTGCTGATGGTCGATCGGCGGCGGCGAAATGGTCTAATTATCATTAAGCCGTTTTATGCTGAATTTGCTGGCCCAGGCGCAGCGGTTGGTGGGCCCTTTGACCAAGACTGCCAGCAGGTTGTACCCGTAGGTGATATTTCGATGTTGAAGCCCCAGTCCCACCAGGAGCGGCAAGAAGCATTTTTAATTCGCCGCCAGTGGATTAAGCTGACGCAGCAGTTTACCGATGAGTCAACGGCTTTGAAACGAGCGCAAATGTTGCTCATTCAGTTCGAAAATTACTTTGGCTACTCGACCATTGAGCAGGTTACAGACGATGCCTTTGCTCTATTGGTTGGTGTATTGCCCCGCACAATCCGCATGGCGCGTCGTCCGCCGAATAAGCTGAATCTAAAGGCCAAGGTGTAGTGTGGTGCTGTAGCGCGACCCGCTTAGCATAATTGGCAGAAGGCTTGTATGGCATCCCAAATGGCAGTGCGATCGCAAACCAGACCGTGATCGCCCTCCAGTTCAATCAGTTGGATCCAAGATCGCGCCGCTGCATGATCGCGACTGGATCGGATAGGAATTACGTCATCTTGACGACCATGCAGGAGCAGCGTCGGTAGCGATCGCTGTAAATCCTCCTCGTCGTACTGCATAGCGTCTTTGATGAAATCGTAGCGCAATGGCTGAGTCGTTTGAAAACCGTGATGATAAACCTCTATCTGCCCAGCTTGACGCCACTGCCGCATTTGTTGCGACCCCAATTTGGGTGTCCAATGAGATAAAAAATCGAATGCTGGAGCTAACAAAATGAGTCGCTGCACTTGGGGGCACTGTTCCGCCACCCAAGCCGCCGTCAAACCACCAAAGCTTGAGCCAATTAGCGTTACAGCTTGGTCTGCTAGCGGAGCAAGTATCTGTTTAGCCTGTTCAATTTGCCGCGTTAGCGTCAGGTCAAGAAAGCTCGGCTGATTCAAGTCGGGAATCTGCAGCTCAATTTGATGCTGCTGAAAGCAAGCCTTGAGAAACTGTGCCTTCTGAGATTGAGGGCTGGATGCAAAGCCGTGGAGATAAAAATAGATATCCATGCCGCGATAAATATCCCAGCAGAACGGTGACAGCAGGAGAATTAAGCTTCAGAATAACGCAGGTTGTTGTATCAGCGAATGCTAAGTTGGGGGGCACCTGTCTTTTAAGATTGGGATCACTGCGCACATTGTCGTCTTAGTGCAAACTTAACCCAGAACTGCAAGACTGAGAAATCTTGCCGATGCAAATCATACGAATCCACTCAAGAAACCAGTTTTTATCTTTGTGAACGTTAGGCTATCTCTAACGTTCACAAAGATAAAAGCAATTTGGGTTCTTTTGAGTCGGATTCAGTATCAGTCGGGATCAAATAGAACCTGGTGATAGAACCCGAAGATTAGTTTTTGCAAACAGGTTGCGGCACCAGCCTTTTGTGAAACCTTAAGATTAGTGTTTAGGAGCGGATTCGGTACAAGTCCAGCAAAGCCAAGATTACGAGAACTACGAGAGCCGAACCAACGCCATTTAATTGTTGAAACATGGATTTACTGGAATATCAAGCCAAAAATTTATTTGCAGAGCAGGGCATCCCGGTGTTGCCTGCACAGCGGATTCGCCAGCCGGCGGAGATTAAGGGGTTGCGTATTCCATATCCAGTAGTACTGAAGTCTCAGGTGCGGCGCGGTGGTCGGGGTCGGGCCGGCGGAATTCGCTTTGTTGAAAATACAATTGATGCGATCGCAGCCGCTCA
The DNA here is from genome assembly GCF_057732415.1 of Thainema salinarum CENA647. Lineage (NCBI taxonomy): Bacteria > Bacillati > Cyanobacteriota > Cyanophyceae > Leptolyngbyales > Leptolyngbyaceae > Thainema > Thainema salinarum. The sequence goes on along the minus strand of NZ_JBYJZJ010000022.1, from coordinate 1,117,083 downwards.
GGCCATTTTCAACCTGCCCATTCTGGGCGAATATCCCGAAATTTTGCTGGCAGAGGCGAAGTACGATGCTGAGCAGGAGTTTTACTTGGCCGTATTTCTGGATCGGTCACTGCGTCGTCCAGTCCTGCTCGGCACCCAGCAGGGCGGCATCGGCGTGGATAAAGCCATCGATACGATGCAGCGAGTCGTGGTGAATCAAGAATTTTCACCCTTTTATGCTCGCCGATTGGCTGTCAAGATGGGACTCAAGGGCGAACTGATTCTGTCAATCAGCGCCATTCTGGAAAAAATGTATGGCTTATTCCTAGACAAGGATTTAGACGCAATTGAAATCAACCCGCTAGCGGTCAGTGCCACTGGGGAGATTATGGCGCTAGACGGCAAAATCAGCGTTAATGATTATGCTCTCCGCCGTCATCCCGATCTCATTGAGCTGACTAGCCAGATTGTGCATCAAACAGGCAGCAAACCCGTAGAAGATCAACTGCGTGCTGTTCATCTCGTCTCGTTTGAACAGGGTACGATCGGCGTGCTCTGTAATGGTGCGGGAGTGGCAATGGCGACACTAGACGGCATCTATCAAGCAGGCGGCCAACCCGCCAACTGCCTGAATTTGGGCCATGAGTTTAGCCACGATTGGAATGCGGAGGGATTTTGCGATCGCGTTCGCGAAGGTTTGGAACAGGTGATCAAAACGGGCTCTCCCGAAGTCGTTCTGATTAACCTTCTGTGCTACATCCCGGACTGCACGACCGTAGCCGACATCATTTTGGACTACATGAAGCAGCAATCTACCTCATCGCCTCACTTCATTTTGCGGCTTACGGGCAGTCAACAAGCTGAGGCCGCAGAGCAACTAGCAACGGCGGGAATTGACGTTGTCTTTAGCTTCGAAAAAGCCATCCAGCAAGCCGTCAAGCTTGGCGACAAAGCAAATTAGGTTGACTTTTGTCCCACTGATTCCAGCTTCATCAACTGACTGACTGTGCCCGACTGGCGTTTGTATTGTGTTTGTATTGATGACCTGTTCAACCTATCCCGTCGATTGTTGTACCACCACCAACCTGTTGGGTGTTTCTGAGGATTTATCGCTATGAACTTTACCACGGACAGCAAAATACTCATTCAAGGCATCATGGAGCCGATTAGCTTGGCCTATACGCCTGTGATGAAAGCCTATGGATCGCCGATTGTGGCGGGCATTAGTCCGGGGCATGGCGGTGAGAGCTTGGCAGAGATTCCTGTCTTTGACTTAGTCAGGCAGGCGGTGGACGAGTTTGGCCCGATTGATACAACCGTGATCTGCACCGATCCGCATTTAGCGTTGGATGCAGCACTGGAAGCGATCGCAGCTGGAATTCGACAAATTGTCTTAATTAGCAAGGGAATTCCGCCCCTCGACATGGTGCAGTTGATTCGTCGGGCTGAGGAAACAGATACGTTGATTCTTGGCCCTAACTCACCGGGGCTAATTGTGCCGGATCAGCTTCTACTGGGCACTTATCCCCGCTTCTGTTTTCAACCGGGTTCTGTCGGCATTATTAGCCGCAGCAGCACTCTAACCTTTGAAGTAGCATCTGAGTTGAGCCAAGCGGGATTAGGCCAGTCGATTTGTGTGGGACTTGGTAGCGATGCGGTGATTGGTTCGACCTTTCCCCAGTGGTTACAGATTTTAGAAGAAGATGACAAGACGGAACTGATTGTCCTAATCGGGGAAACGGGTGGCGAAAGCGAGGAACAGGCGGCGGCCTACATTAAAGAAGCAATTGACAAGCCCGTAGTGGCTTATATCTCAGGTCGCTATGTGCCGGGTGGAACCTATATCGGTCACTTGGGCGCGATTATTGCCTCCCAGGCTATGGCTAGCTCTGTGCCCGTGGAGCTAATCGAATCGTCCTTGGGTAGTGCAGATGGTAAAGTTGCAGCCATGAAAGCCGCTAAAGTTGCGATCGCATCTACTCCCTCTGAAGTGGCCACCCTCGCTCAAAAAGCTTTGCAAAAATCACAGCGTAAGACCACAGCATCCCGGACTCGCAGCACCACACGCAGTCGTCAAACCCGCAGTAGTAGCCGATCTCAGGCTTCTAGTTCTAGCAGTTCTAGTACGAGTGCTGAAGCGTAAACGTTGACGGATCAGAGACGCATAATACAAATTAAAACCCGAAGAACCCATTTAGGCTTTGTGCAAGGCTGGCTGGCCTTACACAAAGCCTAAATGGGTTCTTCGGTATAGACTCAATCTAAAAAACGTAAAAAAACGAGCTAGCTGATAGTATGCCAACTCGTTTTTCAGATCAGGAGAACAGTTCGTATGGCGCTTTGCACCAGCGAAACTCAAGCAAAATTTAGCGGAAGCTATCGGGGTTCAGTTGACGACCACCGGATGAACGGCCTTCTTGCAAGAACTCACCCGTACCGCGATCAGACGCATCAAGGAATGGCTTCAGATAAATACCATCCCCGGAACAACCAGAGGTATTACCGAGGCTACCCATACCCGGCAGATTGATATCTAGTGCTTCACCAATTTGGTTAAGGATATCGCCGCCCTGATTAGCATCTTGGAAGGTATAAACGCTCTGGGTTACTTCACCGCTGTTAGCCGAAGCAATGTTATCAAAAACGCGATCGCGGGTTTGCACAGGGTCTTGACCGGGGGGAACGGTAAAGACAATGCGACAAGCCGGATTATCTTCAGATGTTACGCAGACAATGTCATAGCCGTTTTCAACCGAGTTTTGCAGCTCAACTAGACCATCGGGGCGATACTCTTCCAAACGACGGGCAATTTCGCCGCAGCGCCGCTCTTCCGTCCAACCGCCACCCAACTCAGTCGGCGTAGCCCAGGCATAGGCTTCACCGGGCTGGCTTTCTGGCATATACATGACGGTATGTTGCCCGTTAACCATTTGGCAGGCAAAACGCGGGCTGTCTTCGCTGTCCGTGGTGGTTTCAGCCGCTGCAACGTCGTCTTCCGCTTCAGTTTGTGATGACTGGGCAGCAACCGAGCCGGCCATTAACGCTGTACTGCCCAGGATTAAAGCGCTGCTGGTGCCCAAGGCGATCCAGCGAATGTGCGATCGCACCCCGTTAGATTGTGGCATTTGTGCCATGTTTCCCCCTTAACGTTTGGTGTGTGAATGAACAAAGATGAACAAATAGTCGTAACCGTAATCGTCGTGACGCACTGCCTGTGCTAAAGGTTCCCATTTTTACTCCAGAACCGAGAAAGGGAGATGACAGCAACGTAATCTCCCTTTCTCAACTATTCAAGACCTACTGGCATCCGATGTGGTCGGATCAACCTTAAGCGGTCTGAACTCCAACCGGACAGCTTACCGATGTACCGCCTAAGCCGCAGTAGCCGTTGGGGTTCTTGGCCAGGTATTGCTGGTGATACTCTTCCGCGTAGTAGAACTCAGGTGCATCTAGGATTTCGGTGGTGATTTCGCCATAGCCAGCTTTTTTCAGTGCGTCCTGATACATCTGCTTCGACGCTTCAGCCAGCTTACGCTGTTCGTCGGAGTAGACATAAATGCCGGAGCGATACTGTGTGCCCACGTCATTACCTTGGCGCATCCCTTGAGTTGGGTTGTGGCTTTCCCAGAAGACCTTGAGCAGTTGCTCGTAGCTAATCACATTAGGGTCGTACACAACGCGCACGACTTCGTTGTGACCTGTGCGACCAGAGCAAACTTCTTGATAAGTGGGATTAGGCGTGTAGCCAGCCGCATAGCCAACGGAGGTAGAGTAAACACCGTCCTGCTGCCAAAACTTGCGCTCAGCGCCCCAGAAGCAGCCCAAGCCAAACAGCGCCATCTTCATGCCTTCGGGAAAAGGAGGCGTGAGCGAATTGCCGTTGACATAGTGCTTATCGGGTACGGGCATTGTTTCGCTCCGTCCCGGCAATGCTTGATCGGAGGATGGCATTGACGTTTTTTTGTTAAATCCAAAAAGAACCATGCAGTGACACCTAAACCTTCTGTTTTCAACGTTTTGCTGTAAGCTTTGCTCCTTATCAGTTTAACGATTTCAGCCAACCTTTCGATGGCGGAATACCCAACTTCTGCAACTTTCAGTGGGCAAATCATAGAACTTTTCACTCTTTTGCAGCTACAGATTATGACTCTCGAAGGATTAGCCTGTAGCTTTCCATAGCTAGCATAATTCTGTGCAAATCAACCTAATTTTTGTGATGATGATTAATTTAACGACTCTTACCAACTGTTTGGGAACATTCCTTCAGAGAATCAAGTTCAAAAATCTGTTTACTTTTTTACTCATTGGTATGATGACACTGCTAACGGTGGCACCTGCAGCCGCTTTAGCTGGTCAGAATCGTGAAACACTGCCTAGTAATGTTAAGCAGGCTCTGCGGGATGATGATTCTGATCGCCCGAAAACAACGGGTGAATGGAATGCTGAAGCTCGTGAAACGGAAGGTCAGCCTGTTGAAAGAGCCAAAAGAATTACGAAAGAAGCAGGAGAAGCTGTGAAGGACTGGGCTGAGCTTTATCCCGATGTTGCGGAAAGAACAGTTCCAGCACTAGGGGATGATAATAATTCACGATAATATTTTTCGCGGTAGTACTTCACAGTAGTACTTTGCAAAGCATGCTCAAGAGCGACATCGCTAGCGATGTCGCTCTTGGTTTTGCATTCAATCTGTACAAAAACGGTGTAGATGACTCACAATCAGTATGGATGACTCACAGGCTACTGAAGGCGTGGCGAGTTCTGTGTAGCGTGTCTTAAGATCGCATAGATACATGAAAATAGACACACAAATGGCTACGGTTACTAAAAAGTAAAGTGCTGAGGACTGAGTGTTAGGTTTTGGGTACTGGTTACTGGGTATTGGGTTCTAGGTTCTAGGTTTTGGGTTCTGAGTTTTTACAGCCCCTTGTAGCCTTTGCAGCCCTTTACGGCTCTTACTCCTCATGCCTCATGCCTGTACCTCATGCCATTAAGCGCTGAGTTCGCTCAGTGAAATGGAAATCAGATCAACTATGCAGCCTGAGTGGTTCTTGAAGCGACGAGTAAATTGTCTGTGAGTGCAAAGTATCTACCCGAAACAACCGCCCATGTTCGTATCACGCATCAGTCTTGGCCCCAGGGCCGTATTGAAGGAGAGGTGCGGGCAAGCGAATATGAATGGCAGTTTCAGTGGCGATTTCGGCAGGGTAAGCTGTTGATTCAACCCTCGCTCGGGCGGGCACTGATCCAGGAACCGTTAGGGCGTTTTTTAGAGCGCTGTGACTATCAGCTAGAACCTGGTGGAGACTACTGGTTTACGATTCGGGCCCAGCTTTGATCGATTGAGCCGCCAAATATCGTTCAATCAGCAAAATGGCCACAATGTCATCAATAGGGCGCGAAATGGTTCTCATTCCCTGGGGAATCAGGCGCGCCAGGCCCTGGGCTGGGTACATTTGCCAATAGCGATCGCGGGCTTCTAAGCTACTGTAGCGTTCGTCTACTAGTGCGATCTCAGGTGGATTGGGTAATTCAGTTTGCAATCGCTGCTGCCACTGATTAGCGGAGGTTTGATTGCCCATGATGAGTTGACCAATAGCATAATGGCGCTGATAGTCTTGAATCGCCTTAATTACAGCCGCAGATAGCACAACTTGGTGATCATACAGTTTTTGATCGGTGTCCATAACGGCGATCCCGCATTTATCACGTCCGGGATCAAATCCAAGTAAAATTTTTGCGCTCATAGGTTGGTATTTACTGTTTGAGGCTTATCGTAGCAATCGATTCGTATTTATAGCGGTTCTAGATAAGAACGAGAGAGAAGAGTGCCTCATCCTGAGGCACTCTTCTCTCTCGTTCTCTCACTCTTAACTGGAATCACTATATATTTTGCACCTTGCAGCTTAGGAGATCGAAGTGGTAATGTGAGCACCGCATAGAGCCGTACATCAACCCTTAGAACCGAGCCAAATATAATTGGCAGTCTACTCCTGCGACATGTTGAGTTTTATCTTGTACTTGATGTAGTTGATTCAGTCCGGTACTAGAATATCGGTCGCCAAATTATACAAAGTGTGATTAGATAGCCAAGTTGGGAATTTCCTCTAAACCCTGTTTCGTTGGAACTGAGAGGTTTCCTTCCAGGTTGATACGAATTGGCGACTTGCAGCAGTTTCTGCTCTATGACTCTGGCTCAAAAGTATCGAACTCAGTTCACGACCCGACAGGCCGATCGCTTTGTACTGTTTTTAGCTACGGCTGTCGTTCTGCATCTTGGTGCGATCGCAGTTGGTGTGAACCTTTTACAAGCATTATTACCAGAGCCAAAGGCTGAAGAGGATGTCGTACCGATTGAGTTTGTTTACATTGATGCACCTGATCCTCAATCGTCTCCTCCCCCTACTCAGCGGCGCTCGGTCATCAATACAACGCTGGATACCGCCCCAGAGGTCACCGCGCAAAAGCCAGATGCGGGTAAACCCTCTCCTTTGGCCCCGAAAGCCACGACTGATCCGACACCTAAACCAATATCGTCTGGAACACGGCCAATCAGTGCCACCCAGCCCAATCGAAAACCTGTTCAGCAAACTGTTCCGTCTGTCACTCCATTGCCCTCTGCTGCGCCCAAAGCCTCATCAGAACCTGATCCGGACAAAGCACCGTCTGCTGTCCCACCTGCCAACAATCCTCAAACCCCTACTCTTCCAGCCTCTCCTCCACCTGCGGCACCCAACACATTGCCGAAACCGCCTGACGAATCAACAGCACTGTCTACCCCTCAAATGGCTCCGCTGCCTAAACCTGAGACCTCACCGAGTCCTTCACCCAGTCCTTCACTAAGCCCGAGCGAATTGCCTGAAGCGACACCCTCACCAGCCCCAGCTGCCGAGTCCGGTTTTGATGGAGCAGGACTCAGCGGCACTCCCCGTGCCAGTCAATCTAGCCCCGATACGACCAGCATTGCGGCAGCCCAAGATCAGGTCATGGGAGCTTATCAGCAAGCAATTAATCAGCGCATTGAGCAATATTGGCAAGAAGTGCCGGTAACGGTTTCACGTCAGGCAAAAGTACGGTTTGTAGTCGATCGGGCGGGTAATGTGATTCATGTCGAACTGACTGAGTCCTCTGGATTAGCGGCAGCAGATGAGGCTGCGATCGCAGCTGTCCGTGCTGCAACCCCATTTAATCCTCTACCTGAGCTATACGAAGCTGAAACACTGGCAATTCGCTTCACGTTTAACTACGAAGTAGCCCAGTAACACCTGTCAGAACTGACTTAGGATCGTGGATTAAATAAGATGTAATTTTACCGTCTGTATTTGTAAGCTAGAGCAGTAGAAGATGAAGCAGAACCTGAATGCAACCCTACCCTGCGCCAATTGAAGCTCAAATGCAACGCTATTATCAATCGTTGTCTGAGAAGGATCGTCGTCGCTATGCCGCCATTGAAGCGATCAAACTCGGATATGGTGGGCAAGCCTATATCCGAGAGTTGTTCGGATGCCATCATGCAACCCTAGCGTTGGGACTGGCAGAACTGGATGATGAACCTGCTCTCAAACGGGAACGGATTCGTCAAGTGGGAGGTGGACGGAAGTCAGCATTTGAGACCATTGAAGGGCTAGATGCGTCATTTCTGCAGGTGTTGGAGCAACACACGGCGGGTTCACCCATGGATGAGACGGTGAAGTGGACTAATCTCAAGCGCCATGAGATTGTGGCCTTGCTGAAAGAGGACGGAATTGACGTGAGTGTGACGGTGGTCGATCAGTTGTTGGAGCGGCACAACTTTCGTAAACGCAAAGCGGTGAAAAGACTGGCAACTGGGGAGAGTGAACATCGCAATGAACAATTTGAGCGGATTGAGCAGTTGAAAGGCACCTATCAAGCTGCTGGCAATCCCGTCATGAGTATGGACACAAAAAAAGAGAATTAATTGGCAAGTTGTATCGAGCGGGGCAACTGTACACTCAAGAGCAGGGAGTCGAAGTGTTTGACCATGATTGGGCAACGCTCGCAGAAGGCGTCGCTATTCCCCACGGACTGTACGACTTGAGCGATAATATTGGCTACATCCAGATCGGCACGAGTCATGATACCAGTGAGTTTGCCTGCGAATCGATTCGCTACTGGTGGAACACCTATGGCAAAGCACGCTATCCCCTAGCTGGCTCGATTTTGCTGCTTTGCGATGGTGGGGGCAGTAACAGTTCTCGCTACTACATCTTTAAGCAAGACTTGCAAGCATTGGTCAACGAGTTAGGGATTGAAATTCGCATTGCTCACTATCCCCCCTATACCTCCAAGTACAATCCAATTGAACACCGCTTGTTTCCTCACGTCTCAAGCAGGTGTCAAGGGGTAATTTTTGAGAGTGTCCAGATGGTAAAAGAGCTGATGGAAAAGGCAACCACTCGCACAGGTCTCAAGGTCTTTACGACGATTCTCGATAAAACGTATCACAAGGGTCGTAAAGTTGCTGAGGACTTCAAAGCCAACATGAAGATTGTCTTCGACGAGCTTCTGCCGCAATGGAATTACACAGCAAAACCAGAATTACAGGTTATTTAATTCACAATCCTTAGGAACGCAGATTTAATAGGGTAAAATCTTTGGGGTAATGACATGGCAATGCCGTTTCACTAAGGATGGAACGGTTTGTAGGCTATTTAATCCACAATCCTTAGCGCTACACTACGGCACCCAAGAATAGTTCTGATTCAACATCACAATCAAATCATCAATGGTCAAAGCAAGGGAAATTTCATCGAGTTGATCCAGTAAATCAGCCCCAAATTCTGCTTCAAAATCTTCACATAGCTGTTGTTCCCAATCAAACCAACATACGAGCGGAAATTGCAGATCCTCAGTCATTCGATCTCCTGGTCGGACTCGGCTGAAGTCTATACCGGAGTAATCGGGAAACCGTCGATAGACAAACGAAGTTGTCTCATACGATACCTGGTAGATGTCCATGAAAGTCTTAGCCCAAGCAGGCAGGGTTAAAGCCGAACGATCTTGCAGCGACTGATTGACTCGATGACGCAGGGCCCAATCAGGACTAAGGTCGCTGTACGCCTGAATATCATGGACAATATGTTTCAGTTTCTTCCACATGGATGGCACAGTCGCCTTAGCAAGCAATATCTGAATCCTGCTAACAGTATTCCCCGAAGGCGGCTAAACTCTCAGCGCCATAAGAGGGAAACTTAGGTAAATCCAAGCATATGCTTTCTTCGCCGCAAACACGCCACTTTACCAAATATTTTTCCTGGACAATGGAAAATTGAATTTCACAGTTGAGTTTTCAGAGTTTTTACTCTAAAAACTCAACTGCGATCGCATCGCCAGCCTGTAAGCCCAACTCCGCTGCACGACCGCCCCGCAGCTCAATCACTGAATCAATGACCTCTGGTGAACCATAGGTGGGGCAGGGATCAGATGTACAGGGGGAAACATTAGATGCGATCTCAACGACTTCACCATCCCGCAGAAACACCATATCCAGAGGAACACGGACATTTTTCATCCAAAACGACACCCGACGCGGTGGATCAAAGGGAAACAACATGCCGCGATTATCGGGGATCTCGGAGCGAAACATAAAGCCCATAGCCTGCTGCTGCTGCGTTTCAGCCACCTCAAGCTGAATGATTTTTCCATTCATATCTGCTTCAGCTGTAATCGGTAGCATTTGTCCGCCTTCACTGGATGAAGTAACGGTTTCAGACGGACCGTTGGGTTCTTCTGCCGATAAATCAGCCGCGCTCGTTGACGACGGTTGCTCAGCACAACCCAGTAGCAAAACGCTCAGTCCCATACTCAGAAAAACTGGAACAAGGCTAACCACACGCGATTCATTTACAAACTTGAAGCGAGAAAATTTCAGCATAGTAATTCAAAACCAGTGCACGTCCTAGGGTGGGCACTGCCCACCATTCTTCAAACTGTAAGACCCAACTTCTGTCATTTTGTAGGTGGGTTGAGCCACGCGAAACCTAACAACTTATCCTGAATAGAATTGAGCACATTCATAAAGGTTATGTCCAAACTCAAATCCGACAAGCTAAGCGTAGCTCAACCTACATTGAGCTATTCGACGGAAGCTAGTTTGACGAACCAATTCGTTGACGAAATGGCTGCCAAAAAGATTCAGTCATGAAGCGAAACCCGGAATGAAATTCCAGAAAACGGATTCGAGGTCTAAACTTTACTTACGATTCCCGCAAAACATAGCCAACACCGCGTACCGTTTGAATCAGCCGCTTATCCCCTTCATCTTCGATCTTAAGCCGCAAATAGCGAATATAGACTTCAATTACGTTTGACTCACCCATGAAGTCATATCCCCAAACGTTTTCCAAGATCTGCTCTCGCGTCATGACCTCACGGGGATGCTCCATCAAATAGCGCAGCAGCTCAAATTCCTTAACGGTTAGATCAATCGTGCGGCCATTACGATACACCGTTCGATTGGCTAAATTCAGCATCATATCGCCAAACTGAAGCTGCTCCACCTCCGTCTCAACCGGCTGAAGATAAAGATGAACCAGCTTCAAAAATTTCTCAGTTTGGTAGGGCTTGAGAAAATAATCATCCGCACCCGCTTCCAGACAGGCAATCCGATCTTCCAGCGCATCCCGCGCCATCATCAATAGCACTGGCGTACGGTTACCTTGACTACGAAGATGGCTGCACAACCATGCGCCAGACTCACCTGCTAACAGCCGATCAATCACAATCAGCGAGGGCTGGAACGCCTGAGCCTGAGCTAAGCCTGTTTCAGCATCCTGAGCAATACAAATCTCATAACCCGACTCCTTCAAGTCATTCCCAATGTGCTGGGCTAATAGCTCGTTGGCTTCAACGAGCAAAACACGCGGAGTTTGGGTCAGCGTCATAGAACTCATACATTGAACTCACTTTGGATGCCGAAACGTAATAAGAAGTTAATCAGCTTGATGAGTATTAATACCTGCTTATACTATTTTCATCTGTTTTACCATATTCAGGATTTGCTGATTGATAAAGATTATTGCTGGATGATGACTGAACAAGGTTTAGTCATTGCTGCTGACGGGGTTATTCAAAGAAAGCCAACCGTTGGCACTGGATTTTGGTGTTTTGATGCTGTGTGAGGCAGCATGATATCAAAGAATCCTGAAATAATTGTCTTTATAACTTGCCTTTAGAGTTGACACTCGTGACACAGCCTGCTGATAATTGTAGTTTGTGTGAACTTTATGGCTTGTAACCCTTGGCTAACGTTGTTGTCATCGGTGCCCAGTGGGGCGACGAAGGAAAAGGAAAAATCACTGATCTGCTGAGCCGCTCAGCAGATGTTGTCGTTCGCTACCAGGGAGGGGTAAATGCCGGCCATACGGTTGTCGTCAAAGACCAGACGTTTAAGCTGCATCTGATTCCATCTGGTATTCTCTATCCCGATACCGAATGTATTATCGGGAACGGCACGGTTATCGATCCAAAAGTTTTAATTGAGGAGTTGGATCAGCTGGCTGAACTTGGCATCTCAGCCGATAAGCTATACATCTCTGAGACAGCCCATGTGACGATGCCCTATCACCGCTTGATCGATAAGGCATCGGAAGAGCGGCGTGGTAGTAACAAGATTGGCACTACGGGCCGTGGCATCGGCCCGACCTACGCTGATAAGTCGGAGCGTACTGGCATTCGTATTGTTGATTTGATGGATACGGATGCGCTGCGGAGCCAAATCGAATGGACAATTCAGTACAAAAACACCATTTTAGAGCGGCTGCATGGTCTAGAACCGCTCGATCCAGAAGAGGTGATTGCGGAATATCAGGGCTATGCTGAGCGGTTGCGGCCCCATGTGGTTGATAGCTCAGTCAAGATTTATCAGGCCATTCAACAGCGGCGAAATGTCCTGTTTGAAGGGGCACAGGGAACGCTGCTCGATTTAGATCATGGCACCTATCCATTTGTCACCTCATCGAATCCGGTTGCAGGGGGAGCCTGTGTGGGTTCTGGTGTGGGGCCGACGGTGATTGATCGAGTCATTGGAGTAGCGAAAGCCTATACAACTCGCGTTGGTGAAGTGACCATTTCCCACAGAATTGAAGGATGGCATTGGTCAGCTATTGTGCGATCGCGGTGCGGAGTTTGGTACCACAACAGGGCGGCAACGCCGCTGCGGCTGGTTTGACGCCGTCATTGGTCGCTATGCGGTACGAATCAACGGTTTGGACTGCTTAGCCATTACCAAGCTTGATGTCCTTGATGAGGTAGAAGAGATCAGAGTCTGCGTAGCCTATGATCTAGATGGGCAAAAGTGCTTAGAATTGCCAGGTAATGCTAAGCGGTTTGCTCGCTGTCAGCCTATCTACAAGTCCCTGCCGGGTTGGAAGCAGTCTACGAAGGATTGTCGTACACTAGAAGACCTGCCTAAAGAAGCGCTGAACTATCTCAAGTTTTTGGCAGAACTGATGGATGTACCGATCGCCATTGTGTCGCTAGGCGCGAGCCGCGATCAAACCATCATTGTGGAAGATCCCATTCATGGGCCAAAACGAGCGCTGCTCGACACCAACAACTCCGCTCAGGTATTAGGAGCATAGGAGAGCATAAGCTGCTTTATCTAACAGTTTTATCTGGCAGTTGTGCTTTTCAGCCAACAATCATGTCCAATTAGGGAACGACGAGGGAACGATTATGGAACTTACGGTTGAATGTCAAAAACGCCCAGACGGCAAGAAAGCGAACGCACTGCGGCGAGAAGGTCATATTCCGGCTGTTTTGTACGGCCATGATGGCACAAACTCGCTTTCGTTGACGATGGATGCCAAAACCGCAGATACGCTACTGCGTAAGGCTTCTATCAATAACTCACTGATCATGGTGAAGGTGCCTGAACTGTCGTGGAGTGGTAAGGCTCTGCTACGGGAAGTTCAAACTCACCCGTGGAAAAATGAGCTGTATCACATCAGCTTTTTCTCGATTGCGGCTCAAGATAGCGTACAAGTGACTGTACCGCTGCACTTTACGGGCGAGCCGGTTGGTGTCACCGATGAGCAGGGTTCGTTGGATACGATCATGACGGAACTACAGGTCAATTGCGCACCAGAATCCATCCCCGAAGCCATTGAAATTGGCGTGTCTCACCTCAATATTGGTGATGCCATTCATGTGCATGAACTGATTCTGCCTAAGGGCGTAGAAGCTGCCGATGAACCCCAACGGGTTGTCGCTACGGTACTGGCACCGAGACTGCAGGCGACTGGAGAAGAGACCGAAGAGCCCGCTGATCCATCTGTTGCTGCTGCGCTAGATGCAATGGCTACAGGCGACGACGAAGTAGCCGAGGAAAGCGAAGAAGAATCATAAAAGAGAGGTGCGATCGCAACTTTCTCTGGACAGAAGTAAAAGTATACGAAGAAGTGTACCGAAAACTAAAAGCCGTTTCGCTGCAGTGCAGCGAAACGGCTTTTAGTTTGACGATTGCTGTAATTGTCATGTAATTAATGAACTCTGCGTTATCCACCTTGTTGCTGTAGATACGTCTCAATCTCTTCAGCCGGCAATGGTTTCGCAAAGAAATAGCCTTGGCCCAACGGACAGTTGAGCTGCTTGAGGTGTTCCGCTTGTTCTAGCGTTTCAACTCCTTCCGCAATCACCTGCATATTAAACGTTTGTGCGATCGCTAAAATGGCTGGAATGAGTCCTAAGCTTTGTGAGTCCGATGAAACTGGTTGCACAAAGGATTTATCAATTTTCAAAATATCAAACGGCAGTGTATTGAGATAGCTCAGAGACGAAAACCCCGTGCCAAAGTCATCTAAGCTGAGCTGAATCTGGCGTTCATGCAGTTGTTGCAGTAGCTGAATTACTTGGTGCTGATTGGCAAGAATGCTTTCTGTGACTTCTAGCTTTAGCAAATTGGGAGAGAAATCAGTATCGGCCAGAACGCCATCCAACTGACGCAAAAAGGCTGGATCGGCCAACTGGCGAATCGACAGATTGACGCTAATCGAAACAGAGTCATCAATAATATGTTGTGCTTGCCACTGCCGCATTTGCATACAAGCCGTTCGCAAAACCCAGTATCCAATGGGAGCAATCAGGCCCGTTTCTTCTGCCAGAGGAATAAACGTTGCGGGTGAAATCAGTCCTCGGCTCGGATGCCGCCAGCGGAGTAAAGCCTCAAAACCAATAACCTTCTGTGTTTCAAGCGACAAAATTGGCTGATAGCATAGAAATAGCTCATCCTGTTCGATAGCTTTTCGCAAATCCGTTTCAAGCAGCAGCCGCTCCATTGCCTCGTCATACATGGCCGCATCGAAAACGTGGTATCGGGCACGCCCCCTAGCTTTCGCCCGATACATGGCCATATCGGCATCCCGCAGCAACTGCTCTGGCTTATGGTAGTGCGGATGGCTAAACGTAATGCCAATGCTGGCATTGATGAAAATTTCATGCCCTTGAATGTGGAACGGTTGGGCAAACTGCTGAATGATGGCATCCGCAATTTGAGTTACCCTACCCACGCAATCTGGTGAAATAGCCTCACCATAATCTTCACTGTTGGGCTGCGACTCAACTAGCTTTTTGATTGATGGGTCAGCTAACTCAGGCATTGACAAATCAGTCAATAAAACCGCAAATTCATCACCGCCCAATCTAGCAACCAAATTAGGCACAGGCACGGTTTGAGTCAAACGACGGGAGAGATGGACGAGCAGTTCATCTCCCACCAAATGCCCCAGTGAATCATTGACCACTTTAAAGCGATCGCAATCCAAGAATAAAACTGCAAATGTTTCTAATTCCGCATCGACCCGTGGTTTTCGCTGATTCAGTACTTCCTGCAATCGCTGCATCAGCTGATTGCGGTTGGGCAGACCCGTTAGAGCATCTTGCAGCGTCATCGCTTTCAGCTGGTCTTGAATGCGCTGGCGCTCTTCAATTTCCGTCTCCAAGCGCACGACAGCCTGCTGAAGCTGCTGAGTACGCTCTTCAACTCGACTTTCTAACTCAGCATTGAGCTGTTGAATCTGCTGCCGTGCCTCATACAGCGCCAGCTGATGCTCAATTCGAGTCAGTACCTCTGGAATTTCGAAGGGCTTCGTGATGTAATCTGCACCACCCGCATTAAATGCTTTTACTTTATCGAAAACTTCATGCAGCGCACTGATAAAAATAATCGGGATCTGGGCGCTCTGAGGATTTTGCTTTAGTCGCTCACAGACATCAAAGCCGCTTAGCCCCGGCATCATAATGTCTAGCAAAATCAGATCAGGCTGATACTCCTCTAGCATCACAAGTACAGTTTCACCATTGTAGGCTTCCAGAACCTGGTAGCCCTCACTCAACAGAATCTCAGCCAATAACCGCACATTAGCCGGGGTGTCATCAACCACCAAAATTTTGGCTGGTTTTGTGCTGGGACTACAGTCAAGAGTCATAGAGCCTAGGACATCCCGATCAGTTGGTGCTAACAACAACATATACCTTCATCAAACGAAGTGCTAACAGAAAAAACAATGAGTTATAAACAAATCGCTCTCAGCATTGATGACTTAATATCATTGACTGACTAACGGATTGCGATTCATTTAATTAAACTAAAATGAATAAAGAATTTAGAAGTGTAAGTTACTACTGGTGTCAAACTGCCAGGCTTGTCTTAATAGTCTAAACGAAATTTAAGCTTACTTTGTCAAGTTAATGTTAGGTAAAAATTAAAGCTATTAGAATAAAAAGTATTTTTTAAATACAAGGAGGTTTTTTATTATTTTCAAGTCACCTGACTTGATTAAGTAAAAACGCTGGAAAAGCAAAATACCTATCGAATAACCATTAGTAATTTGCTTGCCTTCTTAAATTTTAATTACATTTCAATTACGTGTAACCACTTAAAAGCAAATGAAACTTCGTATGGGTAAAACCCTGTGCAACTGAACGTTCAGTGAATAATCTGAAATTGGCTCCTATTTCCTAGCTAAAAATACTTATATGAGTTAATAACGACTAAATCGAATCTACAAAAACTGGAAATTGTTTATTTTGAACTGGCATATTCTGTACAACAACTAACACATCAACAATCAAATTCATCTAGCTATTAGCAAAATTTATAATGCTTTGATATCTACTGCCTAAATTTAAAGTCCTCTTTGAGAAGAGCAGCTTGATATCTCGAATGGTTACCTCAAAGAAGCCAACCAGGTCACGATTGATTATCTATATTGAGGTAAATACTGAGATCAATAAACTGTGCAGGCAACGGTAGCTAGCTCCTGATGACAAGATGCGATTTCAAATTATAAGGAATTCGACAGAGCTAATCATCTGCCATAGGTAACAATATGTGCAGCAGCTATTCAAGCTAGGGTTTGCGCTCAGCCCAAGCAGGTACATAACGCCATGCTTTGCGCAAATTTGCATCCAAGTCTCGATAGTTTGCTTCTTTAGCTTCAACTAACGACCAGAAGGCAGATGAATGATTCATCTGCTGTGTGTGGCAAAGTTCGTGAATAAAAACGTAGCGCACTAGATCTGGTGGCAGAAACAGCAGCTTGTAGTTGAGGCTAATGGTTTGCTGGTTAGAACAGCTAGCCCAACGAGTGCGCTGTCCTCGAACGGAGGCGCGCTGAAATGGAAGCTGTACCTCTTGGCTCACCTGTTCTAGCCAGGGAACTAGTTTGGCTTTGGCATATTGCCGTAGCCAATGCTGAAGCGCTTGCCGACAAGCTCGCTGGTCGCTTAAGTCCCCAGTCACTAAAACATAATGAGAAGGGAGGATCGACACCTTAATCTTTTGCGTATTTGTCGGTTGAGAGCCAGTTGATTGACCAGTCGGTTGATAAACCACTTGCCACCGTTCAGGTGGCGATCGCAAAATAATTTCATCCGGCAGTGGAGCATCGGCTTCCGGGGTGACGGACTGTCGCTCGGTTCTGAGCTGCTGGACGGTGCGGGTGATCCAGGTGCGCCGCTCTTGTACCAAGTCGGGGATGCAGCTTTGATCAAACCCTTTGGGCACAACAACCTCTACTTCGCCCAGCAGCGAAATGCGGATGCTGACATGCTTGGCCCGGCGGCTTTCGCGGACTCGATAGTTCAGAACGTTGGGTTGACTTACCATCAGATTGTCAAATTGATGACCAAATTTACGAACTAAGACAGTGAATATTGTTGGGTCATAAAATCAATCAAAATCTGCTGATGGGGCTGACCGATGGGGCAGATCTTTCCGGCCTGCTGAGAATAAGCATATCCTTGATGAATATCACTACATGATAGTAAACCCAAGTCCCACCCCTCATTTAAAGTTAGATCTGCTGGATCAACCGTTAATGGGCTACAAAATACATGTCGAATCACAGTGGGAGTTGGGTAGCTAGAAAAAAGAGATAGATGGTTAGGAGTATGACCGATTTCTTCAATTAACTCTCGCTTCATGCTAACTTCCGGTGTTTCTCCTGGCTCTAAATGTCCACCAAATAGACCCCAGTGGCCGGGATACGCGATGCCCGGAATATCATCTCGCAACTGCATCAAGAACTGATCAGCTCGATAAAGGATGGCAATGGCGACTTCTACTGGAGTCGATGTCATTGAAGTTTCGTGGCTGTAACGATGCAAAAAACTGGTGAATCAATTGAGTAAACGTAGGGACTGGCTGGTTGTTAACTCTGTATTCTTATCAAATCATGTTCTGGCCGAAATCAGTCAAAGATTTGTTGCTCTTGGATATATAACTCACCCTGTTCTTGACCTGCGATCGCAATATTTTCATAAGCAACGATGCCTTGAATTTGGATGTTGTTGCCCGTAATGAGCGCTTCAGATTCGGATGCAGCCATGACCCAAATGCTGCCCGTTTCGTCCTGTAGCTCGTAGATCCGTCCATCGACTAAGGGGATCTGCTGCACAATCTTGCCGCTGAGATGAACCGTTGTATCCACTATAGTAGTGGGATCGGCGGCGAGGAGTTGGGCAATGGGCTGGATATTGCTGCGGTGAGGCCGAGCCACTGCGACTTCGGATGAACTGGCAGTGATGGTGTTGTCTGCATCGGTCTGCTCAGTGCTTAGGGTTGGTGATGAACTGCAGCTGAGATTTGCTGTGACCAGCAGGCCGGTGAACAGGCTGATCAATCCACTTCTTATTAACCCACCAGGAGTTGAATGTTTCATGAACCGAAAGCAAGACTGATCCGGATCCGCAGGTAGAGTTAATCGGTTTGGGGCAGCGACAGAAGGGCGGGATCGTAGGGATCGGATAAGGGGCTGAAGCATGATCAAGATCCTAGTCACAAGTGAATGTTGTATCGAAGCCGTCAGTGAAAATCCATTAAAAATCAATTTGGCAAATCAACTTTGCTGAATGGAATGCCAATGGTATCAGCCTCTCGTTCACAATCAAGTCGGGATTGGGCTGAGATTTCATAGCCGATTCCATATCGGAATGCAACACGACTGTCGGTAGGGGACAAATTTTCTGAGACACTGGTTAGAGCATATTGGTGACTCAGCTGCGATCGCAGATTGAGATCCGAATCATGCCAATTCTGACTGACATGTTCAACTACGACGCCCATCTGATCAATCAATTTTTTCTGTCATTATGGCTCAGATTCTCGATGGCAAAACTCTAGCTCAGCAAATCCAAACTGATCTAACTCAGCAAGTCACAAGTCTAACTCAACAAGGTGGGCGTCCACCCGGTTTGGCCGTAGTGATGGTGGGAGATAATCCGGCCAGCGCTGCCTATGTGCGCAATAAAGAGCGAGCTTGCGATCGCGTCGGCATTGCCTCATTTGGTAAACACTTGCCTGGAGATACCGATCAGGCAGCCCTCAGCCGTTTGATTGACGACCTGAATCAGGATGATCAAGTCGATGGCATTTTGATCCAGTTGCCGCTGCCCGCTCATTTGGATTCCGTGGCATTGCTCAACCAAATTGCGCCTGATAAAGACGCAGACGGCCTACACCCAATGAATTTGGGTCGGCTGCTGCGCGGTGAACCGGGTCTGCGGAGCTGCACTCCAGCAGGCGTGATGGAAATGCTCAAGGCTTACGATATCGACTGCCAGGGCAAGCAGGCCGTGGTAATAGGCCGCAGTATTTTAGTAGGCAAACCGCTGGCGATGATGCTGCTGGAGCAAAATGCGACGGTGACGATCGCCCATTCGCGATCGCAAAATTTAGCGGAGATTGCCCGCAGCGCTGATATTTTAGTAGCGGCAGTGGGACGCCCCCAGATGATCACAGCGGAGATGGTTAAACCAGGCGCTGTCGTGATCGATGTGGGGATCAACCGGGTGACCAACACTAACGGTAAATCGAGGCTGGTCGGCGACGTTGATTTTGACTCCGTTGAACCGGTAGCAGGCTCGATAACTCCCGTTCCGGGTGGAGTTGGCCCCATGACCGTAACCATGCTGTTGCACAATACGGTATGGAGTTACCGTCAACGTTTATCATCATGACGTTGGGCGTTACCCAGTGTTTTTTGCAGTACAAATCACAGACATAAATCATAGGCACAAAACACAAGCACAAACACAGGCCAGATTAGCCAATTGCTTTCCCCACTCAGTTCCAGTTAAACAGCGCTCATAGAGATCAATCATGGTATCCACAGATAATCGTAGTTCTGCCCCGCAAGCGTCTTTTGACCTGGCAGCTTACTTAGAAGAACGGCGTATCCAAGTTGAAACTGCTCTGGATCAGTCGATTGCCGTTGTCTATCCCGAAACCATTTACAACTCAATGCGCTACTCCCTGATGGCGGGAGGAAAGCGACTGCGCCCCATTCTCTGTCTAGCCGCTTGCGAGCTGATGGAAGGATCAATTGAGGCGGCGATGCCAACAGCCTGTGCGATGGAAATGGTGCATACCATGTCACTGATCCACGATGATTTGCCCGCAATGGATAACGATGATTATCGGCGGGGCAAGTTAACCAATCACAAAGTTTACGGTGAAGACATCGCGATTCTGGCAGGTGATGGCTTATTAACTCTGGCCTTTGAATGGATTGCCACCCAAACGAAAGGGGTTGCTGCCGACCGAGTGCTGGACGTGATTGCGCGGTTAGGTCGGGCTGTCGGTGCAGCCGGATTAGTAGGTGGCCAAGTGGTAGATCTGGAGTCAGAAGGCAATCCCGATGTCACCATAGAAACCCTAAATTTCATCCATCAGCATAAAACGGCAGCGCTACTAGAAGTTTCGGTTGTATCCGGGGCCGTGCTAGCAGGTGCGAACCAAACTGATGTGGAGCGCTTAACTCGCTATGCCCAAAACATTGGTCTAGCGTTTCAAATTATTGATGATGTGCTCGATATCACGGCTACGGCAGAAGAGTTGGGCAAAACCGCTGGTAAAGATGTAGAGGCTCAAAAAGCGACCTATCCCAGCTTTTTGGGTATCGAAGAATCTCAGCGTCGTGCCCAAGAACTAATCCAATCCGCCAAGGCAGAGTTGGCTCCTTATGGAGAAGCGGCTCAACCGCTGATTGCGATCGCAGATTACATTACAGCCCGAAAGCATTAGATCGTTGCGCTAAGCTGGAATGCGCCAAGTTTATCTTCAGGTTGCTTGACGACTGCTCCCCTAGCCCTAACTCTAAGCATTGTGGTTGACATCTGCTCAAAGCTTTCGTTTTTCTGTATCCAAATCCATGCACGACTTCAGCGAAGTGATCAATAACTATGTCTTGCTTGTAGCGCTCTTGTCTTGCTTGATTGCCCAAGCGCTCAAGCTCATTTTTGAGCTAGCTAAAGACGGCAAATTCAATGTCCGGGTTTTAGTCGAAACGGGAGGTATGCCCAGTTCTCACTCTGCACTGGTGACATCATTAGCCGTGGGAGTGGGCCAAACTCAAGGCTGGGAAACGGCTGACTTCGCCTTGGCGGCTATCTTCGCAGGGATTGTAATGTATGACGCGGCTGGTGTGCGCCAAGCGGCGGGTAAACAGGCTCGCATTCTGAATCAAATCATTGATGAGCTGTTCTACGAGCATAAAGATTTCAACGAAGATCGCCTGAAGGAACTACTGGGACACACGCCCGTGCAGGTGATTGCTGGCGCACTCTTGGGCGGCGTTATTGCTTGGTTGGCGGGTTCAGCCCATCCGTTGCTGTAAATTGTTGCTATAGCGGTTCTACATAAGAGCGAGAGAGGAGAGTGCCTCAGGATTAGGCACTCTCCCCTCTCGCTTTCTCACTCTTAACTGGAATCACTATATAAATTAAGTCGAATTCAGTTCAACCTAAAGAGGACGGCTGAGCCGTCCTCTTTAGGTTTCTGCCAGTTGCTGATATCAAGTCCGTGTATCAGAACCCAATAAATTACTGGGTTTTAATCGGATTGCGCATTACTCTACAAAAAATGGTCGTTCCTGCTGCGTTTGAATCAGCTGTTGCTGGAGCGCCGACCAGTCTTGAGCTTCAATCTGCTGAATCACCTGTTCGAGTTGATCGCGATAAGCAAACAGCGATCGCAACAGTGCCTCCTGGTTATACTGCGCCATCATTAGACCCAATTCTGGGTTGCCGCCACCGACCCGACTGGTATCGCGAAAGCCAGAGCTGGCTAGCTGTTGGGCTAGTTTCAACACATTCTTATCCGTCTCGTTCAAGCAGGACTGAATCAGGCTTGAACTGATCATGACAGGTAAGTGAGAAATCCAGGCCACCGCTTGATCATGCTCCGCCGGATCGCAATGGATTAAGCAAGCGTTCAGCGCTTTCACCAGCTGGCTAACCTGCTCTACGGTATCGCTGGGAGTCTGGGGCGTGGGCGTCAGCACATAGGGCCGATCGACGAAGAGGTTGGACAGTGCAGCATCAATACCCACTTCTGCCGTGCCCGCCATTGGGTGTCCACCCAAGAAGTTGGGCCACAGTTCCGTCGCAGGTTGCACAATTGCCCCTTTGACCGATCCGACATCGGTCACAATCGCCGTTGACTTGAGATGAGGTGCGATGGCCTTGATCATCGGTAAAATTGACCCAATCGGCGTGCAGATAAACACCACATCGACTTCAGCCAAAATGGCGAAATTGGGACTGGCATCGGCGACAGCCCGACGTGCGATCGCAGTTTCGCAGGTTGATTGTTTCCGGCTGACGCCTAGCACCGTATAACCATAGGCCGACCAGTCGAGCCCCAGCGACCCCCCAATCAATCCCAGCCCAACAATCCCAATCTTCATGATTCAATCTCCCCTTCAAACGACCTCCAAACCTGCGTTTATGCTTCGTAAAGCTCCGCAGTGCTTCTTCATACAGGCTTTGTAATGGTCAACATTGATGCTGCAAAAATTTGTTTAAGCCGTCAGGATTGTATCGCTTTGCATGAAGTAACGCTGATTTTTATCCGAACTGGGGCATCCTATGAGATATGGAGGATTACCTCACTGCCGCTCTTTCAATCTTCTTCTGGGAATTCTGCCTAGAAGATAGATGAATTGGGTCATCTTACTGAGTTTGGTTGGTGAAGCTTGCTGACATAATCAGAACAATCCTGTAAGTCCTAACTCTGCTAGCCGATTCGCTCGAATGCTGAGTTAGCCAGAATGACAAATTGCGATCGCAGTTGGGTCAATTCGGGAAAACTACTAAAGCAAAAGAGTAAATCACATCCTGTACCTCAGCCCCGGTCACGTTAGAAATCCTCAGATCTCTGGATCACTGCAGATTTCTAACCTGGGGATGTTTGGGTTGTTGCATCTTGCCGTTATCGCTGAAATTTATGCCGCAGATTGCCTCAATCACCGCCAAGGAACTTATCCAGCGCCGCGCTTCAGGGGAAAAAGGGTTTACCGCTATCCGTCTCACTGAAGCGAATCTGAGCGGCGCAAATCTGAGTGAAATCGATCTCAGTCAGTCCAGCCTGAGTCTGGTCAATTTTAGTGGGGCGAATCTGAGCCATGCGAATCTTCAAGGTGCAAAGCTCAATGTAGCTCGTCTCGGTAGCGCCAACCTCAGCCACGTCAATCTGTCAGGAGCCGATCTAAACGTGGCCAATCTCAGTTTGGCCGATTTAAATCACGCCATCTTGAATCGCGCATCGCTGATTCGGGGCGAACTGATGCGGGCCGATCTGAGTGAGGCCGAACTGATTGAGGCCAACCTGAGTGAGGCGACTCTACGTGAAGCCAAACTGCGGCAGACCAATCTCAGTGGGGCGAATCTGAGTCGGGCTGATTTAACGGAAGCCAACTTGGTTGATGCCAATCTAACTGATGCCAATCTGTCCCGAGCCAGTTTGGTGCGGACGAATATGCAGGGGGCCGATCTGCGGGGAGCAGAGCTGCGCCACGCAGATTTTCGGGGCGGTAATTTCACAGATGCGAATTTGAGCGGAGCCAATCTGCGCTGGGCCGATTTCAGCGGGGCCAAACTTTGTGGAGCCAATTTGCGCGGGGCTAAGCTGAGTGGCGCGACCCTAAGCGGTGTTGATTTGAGCCAAGCCGAT
Organism: Thainema salinarum CENA647; assembly: GCF_057732415.1. Lineage (NCBI taxonomy): Bacteria > Bacillati > Cyanobacteriota > Cyanophyceae > Leptolyngbyales > Leptolyngbyaceae > Thainema > Thainema salinarum. Next base: position 1,093,634 of record NZ_JBYJZJ010000022.1, on the reverse strand, counting down.
TTGAGCGGAGCCACACTAGTTCATGCCGATTTATCTCGCGCCAATTTAATCGAAGCGGAATGGCGCGGCGCTGATCTGACTGGGGCCAAGCTAACTGGAGCCAAACTCTATGGCGTTTCCCGGTTTGATTTAGAGACAGAGGGTTTAGTGTGTGGCTGGTTGGATTTAAGTCCAGGTGGCGATCATTCCAAAATTGTCCGGTTTACCGAGGAAGAGGTACAGCGCTTTTTCAACGAAACACCGCCGACCATGTGCCTAGATATTGATTTTGAGCTTGATCCAGAGTCTCATCTTGCGTTGGCAGCCACTTACCAGCAAATTGCCCAAAAAAGCGATATTTTGAATCGTGCGCCCGAAATTCAGTTTGATAATCGGCGCACGCGGCTGATTTTCCGCGTCAAGGACGATCAGCAATTACTCCCCATTGCTGCCATCGTGACGCTGCCGTTTCAATCTCGCGATGTTGTCTTGAGTATCATTCAAAGTATCGTAGAACAGCTCGAAAGCCACGCCAAGAGCAATGTGGACTTATCTGAAGTGGAGTCCATTCGTGCTCATCATGTGGCACTGATTGCGCGACAGGGCTTGGAAGCGGCTCAGGCAGTTGAGTTTTCTCAGATGGTGACGAAATTTGTCCAAAAGTCGCCGCTGTTTCAGGCTCCCACTCATGTGCGAGTCACCAATTCCAGCAATCAAGCCATTGAGCTGTATCAACATCCTGAATTTGGCCGCCGCTCGCGTCGCTCCGCAGTCAGCGATCGCAAATCTTCTACCAGCTCAGCTCCCTCGGCTGACACGGCCACCAAGCCACCCAATCTGAACGAAATTCTGCGCTTCATTGAAAACTGCTAATCGCGCTCTCATACGAAGTCTGTTTAAAACCCAATTTAACTTTTTGAGCGGCTGGCTCAGCCAGCCGCTCAAAAAGTTAAATTGGGTTTCTGATACGCGAACGTGATGTCACTCAGTCCAAGCTGGATGGGTTAGCAAGGATTCCATAACTCGCACACCGCGTAGCTGATTCGATAGCGGCAGGTGTCCCCGTGGTGCCGAAAGATCCCAGGTGAATTCATTGGGATAGCGCGTCCAGCGATTGCCGGTTTTCCAATTAATTTTGGGCCAGAGCTTGTCCCAATCTTTGCCCACGCCGAGCCACAGCTCTCGCTGCACCGAAAAGCCAAACTTGCCAACGGAGAAAACTCGCCAGAGTCGATCGATCGTTTGCAGGTCAGTAGGCGGAAAATTATTGACTTCGGAAAAATAGAGCCACTTGCGCCGAGCGGCAGCCGCACCTGCCAGTTCACACATAAGCTGGAGGGTGGTGCGATCGGCCAGTTCATAGTCCTGCTCAACGAGCTGATCATGCAGTGGCTGATAGTCTACGCCCTGTTCTGAATCAAGCGAGATCAGGCCAGAGGGCCAATTGGCTTCTAACAGGGACTGAAAGGAGGACTGCTCTGTACTCCAGAGAATTTGGTATATTTTGCCGTCCACTGGATCAGCGTCATCGCTGGCTCGATCCAGCAACAGATCCATCAGCGCTTGCAGCCCCTGATCGCCCTGTTCGAACAAAGTCTCTACAAGCTCCAACTGCACTTTGGGTGTAGCAGACTGGAACTGTGTCTTCAATTCTGCGATCGCATCAGTTGCGGAAGCGGGATCGGTGGTGGAACTAGTCATACTGAACCGTGTGGCCGTCTACGAATGTGGAAACCTACAGCTTATGCTGATTAGCGTGTCTTTTCTCCCTCCACTTTACCGGAAACTCTAGGGCATTAGGAGGGGAGAAGGGGGAAGTTGTTCTAGGTATTGTTTGAGTTCGGTGGCCATGCGGCGCATGCCGACTTGTTCGTCTTGGCGGATGAGGGGCAGAAAGAGCTTGGTGAGCCAGCCGGAGAAGGTTTCGCGGTGGACGTATTTCGTGCGATCGCGACTACTGCTGAGTAGCTCAAAGCTGTGTTCGTTGTGCAGTCCAGGGATTTGAGAGCGCCATTGGAGACAGATGCCGGGTTCCACCACCGTTACCGTCGGCCAAAACTCGATTTCCTCATCCCCTGGCAATCGGCAAATGGCCAGCCAAACTTCCTGCTGCGGCTCAAAGGGCAGCTTGGCATTGCAGTCAAACAGAAAGGTGTTCCACCACCGCCAGTCTTCTTTGTGCACAAGGGCATCCCAGACGCGGTCGATAGGAGCGTTGATTTCGATTTCAGTGTAAAAGCTGGGCATGGGCTTGGTGATTGTCGGTGTGACTCAGTACACTTTTCTACTTAGGATTCCCCTATGCTGTTAAGCAATTTCACAGGATTCTCGGATTGCTGGTGTGGGCTGTCCATGTATCCTACTTATCATTTACACAAAATTAACAATGACGAATCTGACTCCCAACTCTAGTTTTAGCCTCACCCTGCGGCTGCAAATTCCCAATCGCACCGGCATGTTGGCCACCATTACAACTGCGATCGCAGAAGCGGGTGGCAACCTGGGGCAGATTAGTCTTGTCGAGCGCAATCTCAAGCTGGTGGTGCGCGACCTGACGGTGGATGCGTTCAGCGCCGAACATGCCGAGCAAATTGTCACCCAGGTCAAAGCGCTGCCGGATGTAAAGCTGCTCAGCGTTTACGACCGCACGTTTAACCTGCACCGGGGTGGCAAGATCAGCATTGAGTCCAAAATTCCGCTGCAGAGCCAGTCTGATCTGGCGATGGCCTATACGCCCGGTGTGGGCCGAATTTGCACTGCGATCGCAGAAGATCCCGATCAGGTTTATAGCTTGACAATCAAGAGCAACACAGTGGCCATTGTCACCGACGGCAGTGCGGTTTTAGGACTAGGGAATCTAGGCCCAGCCGGAGCGCTGCCCGTGATGGAAGGCAAAGCGATGCTGTTCAAAGAATTTGCTGGACTGGATGCCTTCCCGATCTGTCTGGACACGCAAGACGTGGACGAAATCGTTAAGGCCGTGAAGTATATCGCTCCCGTCTTTGGCGGCGTGAATTTGGAAGATATCAGCGCCCCCCGCTGCTTCGAGATTGAGGAGCGGCTGCAGCGCGAACTGGATATTCCCGTGTTCCATGATGACCAGCACGGTACCGCAATTGTGTCCCTGGCGGCGCTGATGAACGCGCTCAAGCTGGTGGACAAGCCGATCGGCTCAATTCGGGTCGTGATTAACGGTGCGGGCGCTGCCGGAGTTGCGATCGCACGTCTATTATGCAAGGCCGGGACTCAAACTATTCTGATGTGCGACTCCAAAGGCGTGATTTGCCACAGCCGCACCGATTTGAATAACCAGAAAAAAGAGTTTGCCGTGGAAGAGTCCGGTTCGCTGGCGGACGCGATGAAGGGAGCCGATGTGTTCATGGGCGTTAGCGTTCCCGGTGTTGTGACCCCAGAAATGGTGCGGTCAATGGCGCGCGATCCAATTGTCTTTGCGATGGCCAACCCAATTCCCGAAATTCAGCCGGAACTCGTCGTTGGGGACGTGGCCGTGATGGCCACCGGACGCAGCGACTATCCCAACCAAATCAATAACGTGCTGGCCTTCCCCGGCATTCTGCGCGGTGCGATTGACTGTCGCGCCAAAGCCATGACTACCACCATGTATCTAGATGCCGCAGAAGCGATCGCATCTCTAGTTAAACCCTCGGACTTAACGCCGGAGCATATTATTCCATCGGTATTTGATGATCGAGTGGCGGCAACGGTATCGGCTGCGGTTCAACATGCGGCGCGGGCTGATGGTTTAGCGGGAGATTAGTGTTCACTCAAAGATCTGGCTATTGTTCGACTGCATCCAGTTGGAGTCAGTGGCACAATGGGAGCATTAGTACTTTACGATTTGTAATAGGGTACAGAATTGGGATGCGTCCCGTTTCGTCTTCTGTGAGGAGAGCCATATGGTTGCAGTGATTTGTTGTGCGATCGCATTTGTGCTCGCAAGTTTAGTCGAATATTGGATACACCGTCTCATGCATGCCTCCGAGCGGGTGGGGCAGCGACACCGCGATCACCATCGCCGAAATGAAGGCCAAGGTGTGATTTGGGAATTCCGAGACTACATCGTTGGTAGTTTAGTCCTGATGGTGATCCCATTTTTCGTTTCGCTTGAGGCTGGTATTGGTTGGGCCATTGGCGCAATCATCTACGCAGCGTTTTCCGCCTATGCTCATCAGCTCCAGCACGAAAACCCCAAGAAGTGCTTTTGGATGAAGATGCCTGTCCACTATGTTCACCACAAGTACGGCATGTGGCATCATAACTTTGGCCTCGGCGTAGATTGGTGGGATCATATATTTGGTACCTACAAGGCCGTGGATTGGCTGACGGAGGAAGAGCAGAATCAGCCGGAGCGAGGATATTTGGAACTGCGCTGGTGGTAGGAAAAGGCTGTCAGAGGCTATAGGCTATCAAGGACGACCGGGTGCAGATCCCTTGTTGATCTGCTTTTTGGGAATAGCAGGATTTTGAGATGGTGGGCAAGCTTTGACTTCTATTCAACAAGCATTAATAGTTTGAGCCGTTGTCATTCGCCCACCATTAGCCTAAGCACACTAGTCAAACGGGTCGTGTCAGTGCATCAGGTCTAATGAAATGCTGTACCAAGCCGAGTTTTGTTGGCTAATGCATGTTGCCCAACGTAGCCTTCACCTGTTAAGCAGCTTGCTCAATACGGGCCTGCATATCCGGAATATGAGAAAGACAGCCAAGCTGATATAGTTAATTGGATTTTTGTAAACTTACTTAAAATTTCAGGCCAGATACCGGATAAAATACTAACCGACTATACAAGTGTTTTCTGACTGTTTTGCCTGCTTTGCTTGGGAGGATTAATGGAATTTCTATCAGGTATCACTGGAGCTCTGTCGAGTATCAATTTTGAGCTGATCGCCCAGCTGACAATGTTGGCGCTGGTTGTGGTTGCTGGCCCAGTAGTCATTTTCTTGTTGGCTGCACGAGGCGGCGATCTCTAAAGCGGATCAGCTAGTTCAGCGTTAAACTTCAGCGTTAAAAGGGAGCTGCGGCATGCCGCAGCTCCCTTTTAAGTTCAATTTCTGATATTCGAGACTCATGTGAGCGCTGAGGCTCTACAGTGAATTGAACGCTAGCAGCCTAGTGGTTAGTCAAGAATTAATTGACGGGTAAAGTCGTTTCAACTTAATGCGTGCGTCCTCGGTGGTGAAGCGCCAATCAATCCACGTTTGCTGCTGATTGCGGGTCTCTACCCAGGCTGAAACTTCACGTTGCAGGGGTTCAAATTCAGCGATGCGTCGGTCTAAACATTGACGAGCCAGAATGCTCAACTCAATCTCGGCCATATTCAACCAACTGCCGTGCTTAGGGGTATAGCAAAATTCCAGGCGATTGAGAATGCGACGCGCCTCGGCCGGTTCAAAGGCTTTGTAGAGAGAGGCGGGTGTATGGGTGTTGAGATTGTCTTGCACCACCGTGATGAGCAGGGCATCGGGATAATGCAGATCGACAACATCTTTGAGCAAATGAGCATAATCAACAGCGGTGCGCTGTCGCGTCACCTCAACGTGTCGCCACCCCGCTATCGGTTCACATAACATGAATAGATTGGCGGTGCCGTTGCGCTCATATTGAAAATCCTGTCGCTGTGGCTGTCCCGGTTGTGCCGGCACTGGTGCGACGGTTTCTTTGACGAGCTGTTTCATCGCTTCGTCAAGGCAGATGATGGGGAAGTCAGGGTGATAGCGGCGCTGGTAAACTTCCAGCACGGATTCCATTTGGCAGACAAATTCGGCATTCTGTTCTGGCGGAATTACCCAGCAGTCTTGTTTCCAAGGCTGTAATTCGTTTTTTTCAGCGTTTGCCGAATGGTTTCATGACTCACGCTCTCAACATGGCCGAGTTGCACCATGTGACTTGCCAGCAAGCGCAATGTCCACCGTGCCTGACCCGCCGGAGCCTCACTACAGACCAAGGCAATCAAATGGGCTTCTTGTTCGCCATTCAAGCAGCTTGGTTTGCGTCCACCCCCGGTGCGTCGCACTAATGATGCCTCCAGCCCGAACTCCACAAAGCGACGGCGGACGCGTTCGACCGTGCGAACCCCGACGTCGAGGGCCGTCGCAATCGCCTGATCTGACCAACTGCCGTTGGGTTGATTGCAGTCGGCTTTGAGCAGAATGCGCGCACGGGTAATGTGATCCGCCGCGCGACGGCCCGTTGTCGCGAACTGTTCTAAGTAAGTCCGTTCTTCAGCACTCAAATCCACGATGTATTTCTTGACCATGACCGAAAGTAAGAGGTGTTTTTCTTACTTTAGCTGGCCGTCATCTATTTGTTGACGCACCACTAGTTTGGAAGATTCTGTGCGCGACGACGCAGGCTCAACGCAGCGCCCACTAGCGCTAGCCCCACCATCGCTGATGGTTCAGGAATTTCGGTTGGGCCACCATTACCGGGCTCTTCAGGCTCCGGAGGTAGATCGGGGGGGATATAGTCTGGCACTTGTCCCTCAAAGCTGATGTTGTGGAACTCACCACTACCGGATACAGAGTTTGCAACGAACTGACCTTCAACATTACCGTTGTTGAACGTAAAGTTGGCGTTCGGTGCCAGTACGCTACCCGCAAATGAAAAGCCCGTGGTTTGAACCTGAGTAGCGTCCACAAAGTTGAACAATACCTTCGACGGATCAAGCCCACCCAAATTCATCCCAAAGTTGGCAATGCTAACCGCATTCCCCAGGATGTTAAATACAACGGTAGAACTGCTGCCAATGCCATTTAGGTTAAGGTAGCTGGAACCATTAAATTTAGAGCCGTCAATGGTGAATACATTCAAGTCGGCGGAGCTGTTGCCCTGGAGCCAGATACCACCCCATTTGTATTCGGTATTGCCCGTTGCGCCTAAGTCGCTCAGCTGATCAGAAAAACCTGTGAAATAAGTTTTGGCGGCATCAAAATCAATTGGTTTACCGCTTGTAACGCCACAGTTAGGGGTGCAGTTGAAGTTGATGTTGGTTTTAACCTGACCACCGACAACAGCGCCACCACCGAAGATTTGGCCCCCGTTATACGTCAAATCACCGCCGACAACTAAACGCGTATCTGCTCCATTGGAGTTGCTTAAGCGGTCACCGATGCCAAAATTGGAAAACGTAGCATTGCCGCCAACTGCGACGCGTCCTTCGGCATCAGAGCTTTGATTCATGTCGCCAAAGACAAACACATTGTAGTCATCGGCAACCCCAAAAGATGCCGCATCTGCACGGCCTGAAACACCAGCTGCGATCGCAATGGCCAGCGGTAGAGCCACCCAGGGAGTTTTGCGAATAGATCGTTGGAAAATCATGTTAGCCTCTAGGAGTCATATGTATTAAAAGTAACTCCTTTGAGAGCAGCGGCTTTCAGTGATATTGCGGTTTTTTATACTTATAAGAGCAATCTTAAATCTTTGGCTGGCGAGCTTAAATCAATCTTGTCAATCAGGATGACAGCAAAAATAATTCTGCGTGATTTCACTTATATCTCGTAGATTTTCACAAAAATAAATACTGATATACACTGAATATATATAGCAGTAGTCACATTGGTTAAGACGTTAGAAAATTCTGAAACCATCCAAACGCTTAAACGTTGAATTTCGTAAATGTCCTAGCCAATATGGCTATCGCTCTATCGCTATAAGTTGAATCGGTATCAGTCCGCTCAAGTAGAACCAAGCATCCGATCAGGAAATCCGATCCGAGCTTGAGAACCAGGGTTGAGAATAAGAATTAAGGGTCGAATCAAGAATGTGCGGAGCCAACGGCTTCAGAAATATTAGAAAAGCCATTGGCTTGTAAATGGGCCAGTAATCCTTGGTTGATGCGGCGCAATGCGCCTGGCCCTTCGTAAATCCAGCCCGTATAGAGTTGCACGAGAGTCGCCCCTGCCGTGATTTTGTCCCAAGCATCATCAGCCGTAAAAATGCCGCCCACGCCAATGATGGGAAATTGCCCTTGAGTGTGCTGCCAGATAAAGCGAATCACGTCCGTTGCGCGATCGCGCAGTGGCGCACCGCTGATCCCCCCTGCTTCTGCAGTAATGGGATTGCCCGTTTCTCGTAGAATTTGGGTCTTCAGTCCCTCTTTTTGAATCGTGGTGTTGGTGGCAATTACGCCCGTTAGATCACAATCTCGCGCTAAATCTACGACAGCGGCAATATCATCCCAAGCTAAATCGGGTGCAATTTTGACAAACAATGGTTTCTGCGCTGTGTTTTCCTGCTGGAGCGTCGTCAGAATGGGTTTAAGCTGCTCGATGGCCTGGAGCGATCGCAAACCGGGTGTGTTAGGTGAAGAAACATTGACCACAAAGTAATCCCCCAGTTCTTCCAGCAGCCGAAAGCTACCGACATAGTCATCCACAGCGGATTCTAGCGGTGTCACTTTGGACTTGCCTAAGTTAATGCCAATGGGAATCTGCCGCTGATGCTGCTGCCACTGCTGCGTGAGCCGTTCCGCCAAATCGGCTGCTCCCCGATTGTTGAACCCCATACGGTTCAAAGCTGCGTAATCGGCTAAGAGGCGAAACAGGCGCGGTTGGGGATTGCCAGGCTGAGCGTGATAGGTGACAGTGCCTAGTTCCGCAAAGCCAAAGCCGAAATTAGCCCATAGAGGAGCCGCTACACCATCTTTGTCAAATCCTGCTGCCAAACCAACTGGATTGGGAAACGTCAATCCCCAGTGATTTTGCTGAAGCCGATCGTCTTGGCAAACCAAAGACTGCTGTAATCTAGTCAGAATTCCGGTTGCGATCGCGGCCTGAGTCTGGTTATCAGCCACGCTCGCCTGGGCTAACCAGTGCAAACTTTGCATCGTTTTCTGGTGTAACCACTCTGGATCGGCCTTGAGCCAGGCGAATAAGATGGAAGGAACCAATAGCCGATAAAGGTCAGCGTTTACCAAGATACGTTCCACTGCGTTCTACATTGATGAACATTGGATTGAACATCTAAAATATTGAATCCGCAAAAGGCCAGCAGCGCAAATCTTTACTATCTCCACACAACCTAACTTGCCACCGATACAATAAGGCACAGAGCAGAATTGCCCCTAATATGCGCATTTCATGCTGCTCCTGTGAAATATAACGTACAGGAGCTCTTTGAATCTGTTATGTCATTCCATTTTTTAATTGGCAAGTTAATTAACCAGACTGTACATCGTGCACATATTTCACCAGCAATCCAACCAAAAATCTAGATTTTAGCAGGGTTTCATCTTGCCCTATCTCCAACAAGCTCGCGCTATATGAGGTTAGTTTAATTTTTTGACTGAATTGTTGGGGATTTGCATCTACAGGTCGCAACTTGATTTACGGTTAAGTTCCATCTAGTCTGAATTTACTGATTTTACAATCGCATGTCCCTGCCGAATGATTCAACGGCTTACGAGCAGCAGCTTGTAGCATTAGGGCGCGTCCTCCAAACCCTGCGTGAGGAGGAGGACGTTGCTGTGCTTGTTGAGACAGCGATCCGCTACATGCAGGAAGGGTTTGATTATGCCTTGGTTTGGATTGGGCTGTACGACCGGATGTCCCATCGGATTATCGGGCAAGGGGGATTTACACCCAATGGGGAATCGAATTTTTTACGACAGCGCTTCTCGCTCAATCCTGGCGATATTTTAGAACAGGTGGTAATTCAGCAGCGACCGCTTGGCATTCCGGATTTGCGAGAAGAATCACGGACAGGAGAATGGCGGAAAGCGGCTCAGACCTACCAAATTCAGGGCACGATGATCTTTCCAATTCGGCATCGCGATCGCTGTTTTGGTTTAGCACTGCTGGGGTCACGCTTTTGGGGGGTTTCACCGCATTCTGGCGAAAAGGCTCGCCTGTCCGTTTTACTCGGTTCGCTAGCAGAAGCGCTTTATCAGTCTGAAATTGAGCAGCAGCGCCGGCAAACCAAGCGCCCGGAACAGCCGCTGTTTAAGCTCCTGGGTAAGTTGCGGAATCTCAATCACTTGGATGAGCGGTTGGAAGCGATTGTGGCGGAAACCCACTGTTTTGTGCAGCCCGATCGCACCAACATCTACTGGTTTGCCCGTGAGCAACGCTATTTCTGGCGGCGCGTTGGTTCGCGTAATCCCAATAAATCACTCACCACACCACGAGACCCCCTGCCCGAATTGCATATTCCAGTCCAGGAAGTGAGTACGTTCTATAAAGCCCTGGCGGCAGATCAGTTGGTGGCGATTGGTGAAGCCCAAAGCTCCCTCAAAGCCGACACCACCACTCGCTTAATGCAGCAGATCAATGCGCGATCGCTGAATTGCGGCTCCGATCTTATTTCAAGATGAGCTGCTGGGTTTTCTGGCTGTCGAGGGCAAAGAAGCACGGATTTGGACAGAGGAAGAAAAACAATATGTCCAAGGAGTTGCTCAGCTCGTCGCTCTAGCAGCTCCCCTCTCGGAAATGGAAGAAACCATTGATCAAATTAAGCTAGATCAGGGGTTAACGGCGGAAATTTCGCGGGCCATTTGTAGTGATAACGATTGGCAAGTAGCGCTGAATACCTGTGCTGAGCAACTGTGTCGCCGACTCAAGATTACTCATGTCTTTGTGTTGATTTACGATCCGGATCAGCACTGCTATGAGGTGAGCTATCAGTATCATCCCAACCATCGCCAGCATATTCGCCAACCATTTAGCGTACTGAATGACGTTGATCGGAAGATGCTAGAGAAGTCGGCGGAACCGATTGGCATCGAGAATCTAGACGATGATCTCAAGTTAATGGCTTGGCGGCAGCCGCTGCTGGATATTGGCGTCAAGTCTTTGCTGACCTGCAACACTGCCATTGGCAAACCGCTAGAGGGCATGATTATCGTCGCTCATGACGCCACGCGCAGTTGGATTCGAGTTGAGCGCGATCTGGTGAAAACGGTAGCTCAGCAAATTGGGGTGATCTTACACCAGTGGCAGCTTCAGCGGGATATTGCTCAACAGCAAGCCCTCCAGCAAAATCTTCAGTGGGGCACCAAAACTCTACAGCGGATTCACCATTTAGATCAGCTCGATCAACAGGCCCTAGAGCAGATTCTACAAGCCGTTCAAGCGCCGTTAGCGGCTTTGATTACCTGGGCGAAGGGATCGGAAACGGCTCAGATTGAAGCGGTTGTGTTGAAGGAAAAAGCTTACCAGATTGATGCTGAGGCAACGCTGTTTGTCGGGCAGGAAGCCGTGATTCAATGGGCGATCCAGGCAGAGGGAATCTTGCCGCTGATGGCCACCGATTTACCATCCGCTTCTCGTCAGTGGCTGATTGGTGCAGGCATTGGCACCGTTATCTTGACAGCGCTACGCACTGCACCGATGCATCATCCGGCGGGAATTCTGCTAGTGGCAGATCGAGCGGATCGGGTTTGGTCAGAGCGCCACCTGGATCTGATCAGTACGCTGGCTGGACAGTATGCTTGGTGCCGCCGCTACATCATGTTGGTCAATCAGCTGTCGGGACAGCGGCAGCATCTCCAGCAGTTGAACTGGTATAAGCAGCATTTCTTAGAGGAGTTGCAGCGGAATTTGAGTGGAGTTGTCCGACGACTGACCGAGGTTAGCCAGCAGATTACGAAACCCCAAAGCGCCACGATGAATGTGATGCGGCTGCAGCAAATTTTGCGCCAGGCTGAGGGGACACTGGATGCGATCGCACGTCCGATTGAAACGGAAGAATGGCAGCTCCAGCCCCAGGATGAGACGGTGCCGATTGCTAGTTTGCTGAAGCGGATGATGGAGCGGGTTGAAACGTTGGTGCATCAGCGCCAGCTTTGGACGCAGGTGCATAATGAACTCAATTTAGATGTGGCGGGCGATGTGGCCAAAATTGAGTTTATTCTGCATGAAATGATGGAATCGGCCTGTTTGCGATCGCTCTCCGGTGGCCGGATTGATATCTGGTGTCGTTTGGTTGATCAGCGCTGGCTAGAGTTGTCTATTACCGATAACGGCTCTGTTGATGACACACTGCTGGCTGAGCTTCAGCAGGGCAAGCCCCATGATTTGCTGGCACCATCACCGTTGAATGAGCCACCCGGCCTGCACCTCGCGATCTGCCAAAGGCTGACGCAGGAAATTGGCGGTGAATTTAATCTCTATCAGCTTGAAGATGGTCGGATCTTGAGTCAGGTGATTCTTGCGATCGCACGCGACTAGCGGTTCACTCAACTCATCACGCTGGCGACAACCTCTATGACTAGCACCGCAAATGTTACTAATTATACAGAAAGCATCCTAACATCCCAAAACAACTATAAGCTCAAAAGCCCATGCCGTGGGCATTTCATTCCTACCAGACCGACCTCTTGAGCGTGATTATCATCCTAAGCCAGTTGCAGTTTGCTTAAGCCGGTTAAAAAGTATTTAGATTTGTACCAGGAATGACAGTTCTACCCAAAGGTAGAAGACGTTAAACACTAAGATCAAGGCGTGTGGCTGAGTTTCCCCGTATTGATGGAGCAAGGTCTTATTAGTGACACGACATCATCAGTCGACTGTCGGATTAGCGTTCCTGGTGGCGGCTGGCTTCCTCGGTAACTATTTCCGCTGGTCGCTGTTCTTTCACATTGACTTTTTGTTCGGTGCGATCGCAGTTTGGCTAGTGCTGTGTCTCTATGGCTACCGCTGGGGAATTACGGCAGCCATTTTTGCCGCTAGCTGCACGTTTTTTCTGTGGGGACACCCTTACTCAATTCTGATCTTTGCGGCTGAGGCCATCTTCGTCGGCTGGTTTTACTGGCACTATCGGCAAAATCTAGTCCTGCTCGATATGGTGTATTGGCTGTGTATCGGCATGCCGTTGATTTGGCTGTTTTATCGGGGGGCGATGGGGGTAGACCTGGTACAAACCCAAATCATCATGCTGAAGCAATCAGCCAACGGCATTTTTAATGCCCTGATTGCCAGCCTACTGTTAATCTATTCTCCCATCCACCGCTGGGTGCAGCGGCCCAAAGCCATTGAGGCGCTTTCGCTTCAGCAAACGTTGTTCAACCTACTCGTTGCCTTTGTTTTTTTTCCAACGCTGCTCCTCGTTGCAATTGATAGTCGCCAGGTTGTCAGCGATATTGTGGCCGATAAGCAAGTTGAATTGCAAAATATCTCGAATCATCTCCAGCACGAGCTAGAAGCATGGCAACAGCAGCATCAAGTGGCCATTACTGAACTGGTTCGGATCGCCGAGAACAAGCCGTCCTCAACCAGTTTGATAACAGAAGAGAATCTGCTTCAGATCGAATTGGGAGCTGTGCAGCGGTTATTTCCCAGCTTTCATCGGCTGTTGATTTTGACCGATAACGGAGAGATCGTGGCTGATGCCCCCATTGCATCAGCCAGCGTATTGGCTCGTTCACAGCTTGACCCGCAACCGAATTCAGCAGCATCTGGCTCCCAAGTAGCCAGATCAGCCACCTTCTCCCCATTAGCGACCAGTGACCTCGATCAGATTCGTTCTCAGTTACGCTCGGATGCACCTCACGCGGCGTTACTGACACTGGCAGAACCAACCGAGCTTGTCTTTGCTGCGCCGATTCAAACCAATCAGCTACAAGGATTTGCCATAGGTATCGTTGGCTTACAGCAGTTACAGAGTCTGATTGAGAACGAAAATCAAGGGATTGATAGTTTTGCCACGCTGGTTGATGCGAATCAGCAGATTGTGACCAGTAGCCATCGCGATCGCAACTTAGGATACCCCTTTGATTTAAAGCAAACGGGAACAGTTATTCCCATTGCAGATTCAGCGATCGCCTATCAGTGGTTGCCACCAGCAGGACTGTTTATGCAGCGTTGGGCCCAATCCATGTTTGTCCAAGAAACGCCGCTGGCTGAAGGCATCCCCTGGACGCTGATTATCGAACTACCAGCCGCCCCCTACGTCACTGCGATTCAAGAAATCAACATCAAAAATCTGGCCATTCTCTTACTGTTCACCACTGGCGCACTAGGTCTAGCGTTTCTGCTCAGCCGCCAACTGGTTCGTCCGGTCGCTCAGCTGGCTCATGTCACCACCAATCTGCCCAAACATCTATCGGATCAGCGCCCTGTGCAGTGGCCAGCTAGCCACATCACAGAAATTACCTCTTTAATCAATAACGTGAAGCTGATGGCAGCTAGCCTGGTTCAGCAGTTTCAAGCCCTACAGCAGGCCAAAGAATCAGCCGATGCCGCCAACCAGGCCAAGAGCGCGTTTTTGGCGAGTATGAGCCATGAACTCCGGACGCCGCTGAACGCCATTTTGGGATTTTCACAACTGCTCAGCCATGAGCCAGCGTTAGCCCCCCACAAGTCAGACCTGGATGTGATTAGCCGCAGCGGCGAACATCTGCTAGAGCTAATTAATGATGTGCTGGAGATGTCGAAGATTGAAGCCGGTCGCATTGACGTTGAAGCATCAAGCTTTAACTTGTATAGCTTGCTCGGCACCATCGAAGACATGATGGAGCTCCGGGCTGCATCCAAAGAGCTACAATTCGTCGTTCAGTATGCGCCAGATGTACCACAGTTTATCTATACCGATGAACGTAAACTACGCCAAATCCTGCTGAATTTGATCAGCAACGCTGTTAAGTTTACTCAGAAGGGTAGTGTAACGCTGCGGGTTGATGTGAAACCGTCTGCTATATCCGAGCCAACGATAATCGCTGCTGTACCGATCCCACCAGACATCCCTACAGACGAGCCCATCATGCTTCGCTTCCAGGTAATTGATACAGGAATTGGGATTGCAGCCACCGACATTGGTAGTTTATTTGAGCCGTTTATGCAAACGGAAGCCGGTCGGCGGTCTCAGCAGGGTACTGGGTTGGGGCTGGCTATCAGTAAAAAGTTTGTGCAGCTGCTGCAGGGAGACATTGCAATTCACAGTACGCTGGGAGAAGGCACGATTGTAACGTTCACAATTGCAGTGGTGCCAGATCTTTGCAGCCCTCAGGACTCCCCCAAAGCGCAGCGCAACGTGATTGGCTTAGCGGCGGAACAGCCCATCTACCGATTGTTGGTAGTGGATGATCGGTCAACCAACCGCCTCGTTCTGCGACGATATCTTGAGCCTGTGGGGTTTGAGGTGCGCGAGGCTAGCAATGGCAATGATGCGATCGCACAGTGGCAGGATTGGCAACCACACCTGATCTGGATGGATATGCATATGCCGGAGCTGGATGGCTATGAGGCCACTCGTCAGATTAAAGCTCGGGCAAAGCAGATGAATCTGACACCACCCGTTATCATTGCAGTGACCGCTAGCGCGTTTGAAGAAGAGCGAGCCGTGGTGCTAGCAGCGGGTTGTGATGACTTTTTACGAAAGCCTGTTTTAGCTCATGCAATCTTCAACATATTAGCCAAACATTTAGATGTTCAATACGTCTATGATCAACACGTCTATAATCTTGATATCAAAAATCTTGATGTTACAAGTACGGGCACCAATGGCAACTTAGCGTCACCCCCAGCTCATTCGCTAAGCTTACCGTCTTCTCTTAATCCAAGCTCATGCAATAGCCTCCGTTCGCCTGAGCAATTCGAAGAAGTTACCAGTCAGCTTGCCACTATGCCATCTGCTTGGGTGCACCAATTATATGAGGCTGCCACTCAACTTGACGAGAATCGCGTCTTTGCGCTGATTAACGCCATGCCAACAGAGCAGGTAGAACTTGCGATCGCACTCACAGACTTGGTGTTACAGGTGCGATTTGATCGAATTGTGGAACTGACTCAGGAACGAACTTGAGCGAGCAGGGAGATTTGACATGACAGGGCAGACTGGATATTCGTCCGATTGCCAATCCCAACCGCATATTTTAATTGTGGATGATTCGCTGGAGAACCTGTCGCTCCTCGCGAAAACCCTCAGCGACCAAGGCTATGACATCCGCAAGGCCATCAGTGGCTCAATGGCGCTGATGGGAATTCAAGCCGCTCCGCCCGATTTAATCCTGCTCGATATTCGATTACCCGACATTAGCGGCTACAGTTTCTGTCAACAGCTCAAAGCTGCACCCGAAACCTGCCATATTCCCATTATTTTCCTCAGCGCCTTAGATAGCATTGGCGACAAGGCTAAGGCCTTCGAGGTGGGCGGAGTTGACTACATCACCAAGCCCTTTGACCCGCAAGAGGTCGTCCTCCGCGTTCAAAATCAACTGGCGCTACAGGCCGCTAAAGCCGAAATTGAACAGCTCAATCAAACCCTTGAACAGCGGGTGGAGGAACGCACAGCCGCCCTCACGGCTGCGAATCAGGCGCTATTGCATGAGATCCGGGTTCGCCAAGCGGTTGAGCAAACGCTACAGGATAGTGAAGCTCGCCTGAGCAGTATCTTAAACTCGCTGGAAGAAGTGGTCTGGTCAACTGCCGTCGATAAATCGTACATGATTTATCTGAATCCGGTCGCTGAAGCCGTATATGGCTATCCAGTTGAGGCATTTTTTGACAATCCTAATCTTTGGTTTGAGGTGATTCATCCCGACGATCAGGTTCGCACAAAGCAGATCTTTGCCCAAATCGGGGTCGAGAATCCCTGTGGCGAAGCCATTTATCGGATCATTCGTCCGGATGGCACCATTCGCTGGCTGCGCGATCGCGGTTATCTCATTTGCGATGTAGACGGCAATCCGCTCCGGCGGGATGGTGTGGTGCAGGACATCACCGTCCATATCCAGGCGGAACAACTGCTGCGGCAGCAGGCCAAACAGACGAAACTCGTGGCTGATATTGGTCAGCGCATCCGTCAATCGCTGGATCTCGAGACCATTTTGCAGACCACGGTCACGGAAATTCGTCAGTTTTTGCAGATTGAGCGGGTGCTGATCTACCGCTTTCATGCTGACTGGAGCGGTACGGTAATTGTGGAATCGGTGATGCAGTCGCAATTCAGCGCTTTGGGCCGCACGATTACCGACCACTGTTTTGCCCAGCGGTATGTCGAGCAGTATCAGCAGGGGCGAATTCAGTCGATTCAGGATGTTTATCAAGCGAATCTCACCCCCTGCCATGTCGAACTGCTGGAATCGTTCGGGGTGCGGGCCAATTTAGTGGTGCCGATTGTGTTTGATCAGCAACTGTGGGGGCTACTCTTGGCCAATCAGTGTTCTGAGCCGCGTCCCTGGCCGGAGATGGAAATCGAATTGTTGAAACAGCTAGCCAGCCAAGTTGCGATCGCAATTCAGCAGTCCCAACTTTATGGTCACGTGCAGGCATTTAATCAAAAGCTAGAGCAGCAGGTACAGGAGCGAACGGCTCAACTGCAGCAGGCTCGCCAGTTTGACGCGCTGCTCAAGCGGATTACCGACAACGTGCGAGACAGCCTGGATGAGCAGCAGATTATGCAGGCCGTCGTTAAAGATCTAGCGATTGGCTTAGACGCTCAAACCTGCGATACGGCATTTTACGACCTGGAGCGCCAAGAGTCACGGGTGCGCTACGAATACGCGACGGTTGAAGTGCCCACTGGAGTCAACCAGATTTGGCCGATGTCGGGCCGCAAAGACGTCTATGCTCAACTGCTGCAGCGGCAATGGGTGCAGTTTGTGGACTTTCATCCCGTGCGGGGAGAAATTACGTTCCTGGCCTGTCCGATTTTTGACGATCAGGGCATCCTCGGCGATTTGTGGTTGACTCGCCCCAAAAACCAAATTTTCACCCAGCCCGAGATTCAGCTCGCGCAGCAGGTGGCCAATCAATGTGCGATCGCAATTCGGCAGGCCCGTCTGTTTGCCGCTGCCCAAATGCAGGTGGAAGCGCTTGAGCAACTTAATCAGCTCAAAGATGACTTCCTCAGTACGGTGTCCCACGAGTTGCGATCGCCGATTACTAATATGAAAATGGCGCTGCAAATGCTCAACTTGACGCTCCGCCAACTGGTCATGACCCATCTGTCGCCGCAAGACGAAATCGATTCCACGCGAGTCGATGCCCCGAATCCTACTAAGAACCTATCCGAAAACCGATGTTGTTCGAGAGATGAGTGCTTAAGGTGAAGGTGTCGCCATAGGAGCAGTCCCAGATGTCTACCGTGACGCCTCCTCGTTCAACCGTCGAAATTGACCCTCGTTATCGGGTGCCCGATGAGCTGTGGGAGCGCCTGCATCCTCTGATTCCAGAGGAGCCACCCAAGCCTAAGGGAGGCCGCCCTCGCATGGATGATCGCCAAGCCTTAGATGCGATCTTTTACATCCTTTGCACCGGCTGTCAGTGGAATGCGTTGCCTCGGTGTTTAGGGGCCTCCAGTACGGTGCATGACCGCTTTCAAGAGTGGCAAACCAACGGCACGTTTGCTCGCTTTTGGCAGGCGGGATTGATGGAGTATGCCCGCACTCAAGGAGTGGACTGGCATTGGCAATCGATGGATGGTGCGATGGTCAAAGCACCACTGGGGGGAAAAAAAGACAGGCCCCAACCCGACTGACCGTGGCAAGTTGGGCACCAAGCGCTCGGTTTTAACCGATGGCAACGGCATCCCACTGGCCTTTGTGCTCGCACCCGCTAATCGGCATGACATGAAACTTGTTGAGGTAACTTTAGAGGCTCAACCGCTGGTGCCACCGGATGTGGAGGACGAGGAATCAAGACATCTCTGTCTGGATCGCGGCTACGACTATCACCCGGTGCGCCAGATTCTCAAGCAGTGGGGCTATCAAGGGCATATTCCGCCTCAAAACGAGGGTGACCTAGTGATTCACGACATTCCCAACTATCGGGCCAGACGGTGGGTGGTCGAACGGACTCATTCGTGGATGAATCGGTTTCGCCGTCTGTTGATCCGCTGGGAGAAGAAGCCCGAAAACTATCTGGCGTTCTTACAACTTGCCAGTGCGGTCATCACATTTCGCTCATCTGAGGTTTTCGGATAGGCTCTAATGGCAAATCCCACACAGCGACACCAGCTAATTCTCGCGCAGAGTCAGCCCTCGACCTAGATTTATCGGCTCATCCAGAATCGCTGGTGCGGCGCATTGCTCAGTATCTCAAAATCCTTAGGATCGTGGATTAAATAAGATGTAATTTTACCGTCTGTATTTGTAAGCTAGAGCAATAGAAGATGAAGCAGAACCTGAATGCAACCCTACCCTGCGCCAATTGAAGCTCAAATGCAACGCTATTATCAATCGTTGTCTGAGAAGGATCGTCGTCGCTATGCCGCCATTGAAGCGATCAAACTCGGATATGGTGGGCAAGCCTATATCCGAGAGTTGTTCGGATGCCATCATGCAACCCTAGCGTTGGGACTGGCAGAACTGGATGATGAACCTGCTCTCAAACGGGAACGGATTCGTCAAGTGGGAGGTGGACGGAAGTCAGCATTTGAGACCATTGAAGGGCTAGATGCGTCATTTCTGCAGGTGTTGGAGCAACACACGGCGGGTTCACCCATGGATGAGACGGTGAAGTGGACTAATCTCAAGCGCCATGAGATTGTGGCCTTGCTGAAAGAGGACGGAATTGACGTGAGTGTGACGGTGGTCGATCAGTTGTTGGAGCGGCACAACTTTCGTAAACGCAAAGCGGTGAAAAGACTGGCAACTGGGGAGAGTGAACATCGCAATGAACAATTTGAGCGGATTGAGCAGTTGAAAGGCACCTATCAAGCTGCTGGCAATCCCGTCATGAGTATGGACACAAAAAAAGAGAATTAATTGGCAAGTTGTATCGAGCGGGGCAACTGTACACTCAAGAGCAGGGAGTCGAAGTGTTTGACCATGATTGGGCAACGCTCGCAGAAGGCGTCGCTATTCCCCACGGACTGTACGACTTGAGCGATAATATTGGCTACATCCAGATCGGCACGAGTCATGATACCAGTGAGTTTGCCTGCGAATCGATTCGCTACTGGTGGAACACCTATGGCAAAGCACGCTATCCCCTAGCTGGCTCGATTTTGCTGCTTTGCGATGGTGGGGGCAGTAACAGTTCTCGCTACTACATCTTTAAGCAAGACTTGCAAGCATTGGTCAACGAGTTAGGGATTGAAATTCGCATTGCTCACTATCCCCCCTATACCTCCAAGTACAATCCAATTGAACACCGCTTGTTTCCTCACGTCTCAAGCAGGTGTCAAGGGGTAATTTTTGAGAGTGTCCAGATGGTAAAAGAGCTGATGGAAAAGGCAACCACTCGCACAGGTCTCAAGGTCTTTACGACGATTCTCGATAAAACGTATCACAAGGGTCGTAAAGTTGCTGAGGACTTCAAAGCCAACATGAAGATTGTCTTCGACGAGCTTCTGCCGCAATGGAATTACACAGCAAAACCAGAATTACAGGTTATTTAATTCACAATCCTTAATGCAGAATGTCAGCAAGAAATTAACTTGGTGAACGACCTGCTGGACTTGCAGCGCTTGGAAGCCAATCGCCAACCGCTAGAACTAGCAGAGGTTGATCTGAATCTGCTCTTGCCCACGCTGGCCGATTCCTTCCAGGGCCGTGTCAATGCCCGTCAGCTTCGGCTTGAGGTCGCAATTCCGCAACCGCTGCCCATGATTGAATCGAATCAGGATGGCATCAGCCGCATTGTTGGTGAACTGCTGCACAATGCCTGTAAGTACACGCCGCCCCATGAACAGATTCAACTAGTAGCTATCCTGCCGCAGCACAGCAATCAGCTCGATCAGCTCCAGATCACCGTCTGCAACACGGGAGCCAGCATTCCAACCCAAGAACTGCCCCATATTTTTGAAAAGTTTTATCGGGTGCCCAGCACAGACCGATGGCAGCAGGGCGGCACAGGCTTAGGCTTAGCCCTGGTGCGAGAACTGGTGCATCATCTGGGCGGTGAGATTCAGGTGGAAAGTTGCGATTGCAAAACCACCTTTACCGTCACCCTACCGATTGCGCCCAATCTTCAACTCAGCCATGACTCTATCCGGAGTGCCGTCTATTAAGAGTTCGGTTCTACCGACTGTCAGACGGCTTTTCTCTCGTTACACTCTAAATAAGTGAATAAGCAAGTGATTAACTCAACGGTTCGCAACGAGGTATCCCGTGAAAGACGCATCCAAGCAAACTTCTAATTTTTTCAATGGTGATGCAGCCTCCGATAGCTCACTGATGCAATACGTGCAGTCAATGGCACCCGAAACGATTGCCAAGTTGTCCAAACCTGCATCCTCCGAAACGTTCCAAATGATGGAGCGCAACATTATTGGCCTATTGGGAGGACTGCCTCCAGAGCATTTTGATGTAACCATTACCACTAACCGCGAGCAACTCGGTCGTCTACTCGCCTCCGCCATGATGAGCGGCTACTTCCTCCGTGGCGCAGAACAGCGGCTGCAGTTCGAGCAAGCACTCGTCGCTGCTGGCGATGTTTCTACAACTGACGCAGATTCGCTATTCGACTCCGATTTAGAAGACGCATAGAACAGCTCATTAAAGGCCATGAAGGGCGGTCAAATTCGCGATGCGAATTTGACCGCCCTTCATGGCCTTTAAATTCCATAGATATTGCACATGGTTTAGGACATTTTTGTGGCGCGGCTAAGCCGCGCCACAAAAATGTCCGTGTCCTAACAGAGCTGACTACAGCCATATGAATTACTTTTCGTTTTGTTAAGCAAATCTCATCTTATGTGGCGATTTCTTGACAGAAGACAGCTCAAACCGGCAAGAGCCGATATTCTGTAATGGATTACACAAATTATTTTCTTAAACTGTTAATTAGAACACTGAATTGGAACTGGCTATGGCTCAACTCACCCTAGATGAAGTCTTAACTCGCGTTCACGATGGCAAATCGCTGCGTCGGGCTGAACTGAGTCGTATTGATTTATGCGGGAAGCAGTTGGATCGCGGCCAGTTTACAAAGGCATATCTGCGATTTGCCAACTTGTCCTACGCGTCTTGCCAGAAGGCCGACTTCAGCCGCGCCACGCTCATCCTGGCGAATCTGAGCCGGGTAGATGCCAAACACGCCATTTTCAAGAAAGCCAATTTGACGCGGGCTCGCCTAGAGCAAAGCAATCTGGAAGGTATCACAGCCGCACAAGCAAATTTGCACGGTGCGGTTTTGAATGGTGTCCACGCCCTATTTGCTGACTTAGATCGAGCCGATTTGAGTCAGGCGATAGGACGCAATGCCATCTTTAAAAATGCCAGCTTGATTGAAGCCAATCTATGCGGCAGCGATTTTAGTCAGGCTAGTTTTGGCGGAGCCATACTGCGCCGCAGCCAGTGGTGCAACGCCAACTTGGCCGGAGCATCTTTCTATGGAGCTGATTTAGAGCACGCAAATTTAGTGGCAGCCTGTCTGATCAGCGCCAATCTGACCGATGCGGATCTGCTGGGTGCAAACCTCTCAGATGCCGATTTGACTCACGCAATTTTGACGGAAACTCAGTTCGACTGGGCGAACTTGACCGATGCCAATCTAAGCTATACCGATTTGACCAACGCCAGCCTGTTTGGCACCTGTTTGGAAGATGCCAATTTGTCCTATGCAAATTTAACGGGCGCGAATTTGCAACATGCCAATTTAGAAAATGCCGTCCTGGAAGGCGTCGATTTGTCAGATGCCCAGGTGAATGGTGCGGTGTTTGGGGGTGTAACGGGACTGACGCTGGCTCAAATTGGCTGGCTACAGGAGAATGGTGCGTTGGGAATTTAGGTACTGAGGAGTGTGAATTTAATAAGGTGGAAATCTTTGGGGTAGGGACACGGCAATGCCGTGTCCCTACAGATCGAAAGGTTTACAGGCTATTTAATCCACAATCCTTACTACCGCAGCAGTTGACCAATGGCTTCAGCAAGAACAGAGCGGGGCAGTCTGCCAATAAAGGTATCTGAAACTTGCTGATCGGTCTTGAGCAGGACAATTTTCGGCACTCCAGTAACCCCATACTGATCGACCTGTGCTGCCCAGCGCGGATCGTCGATATCGAGCATGACAAAATTGACTTGGTTAGCGTAATCCTGCTGTAGCTCATGTAGCGTCGGTGCCAGTCCCTGGCAGGTGGTACACCAGTTGGCATAAAACTCGACGAGCGTCGGTTTCTGATTTGCGATCGCAGTTTCATACAACATCGAACTCTGTGCCATCTGCCGCAACGACATCAGCCCCGAAACCGGCGACAGACTGCTGGTTGACACGGAAGGGCGCGTCAGGAATAGAGTACCCACAATGAACATAACCACTAAGCCGACGGCCCAGGTTAGGCGAGTGTTGAGTCGATTTAGCATAACGTTACTGCTGTTCACTGGTAGTAGTAGGCCAGAAAAATATGAACGCCGAGCATGAGGCAGAAGACGGTGACGAGGATGATGTGCGTCGATAACCAGAAAGCGCGTAAACCTCGGATGAGAGGGCCTTTGGTGGTACCGAGCGTCAAGCTTCCGACTTTGGGTGAGGCCAGGCCAAAGTATTTGCGGGGAGATTCCAAGATGCCCGTTTCGGCCACTGCACCGATTAGGGCAGATAGCGTTACGCCCCAAAAGACCCAGAGAAAAACAGAGTTAAAATTAGCGCCCGTCGAGCCAATCGTGTGCACCAGCGTCAAGGCAACCAGACCCACTCCGGCGAAGATGTGCAAGCTGCGCCAAAACTGTATTGAGCCAGGGATTCGAATTTTGAATTTCCAGCCGAGGCTGCGTTTGCGTACCGTTAACGCCATTTCTAGCCCAACAAAGGCCAACGATAAGTAACCCGTAGCCTGCTTGTAGAGTTCGCCTCTCAACAAGTGATGCAGATCGACCGAGCGATTTCTCAGTGCATCTAAATAGCCTGCACTAAAGGCAAACGGCAGGAGTAGGGCCGCCGTCACCAGCGTCAAAATGATCAGCGTAGAAAATCTGGGTTTCATGGCGTGGGTCAAGCCTATTGAAGCACCGTTGAGAAAGGCAATCCGAAATTTGGAAAGTTAGAAAGTTGAAAGATTAAAAAGGTGCGATCGCAATAATTTTGCTGTGATTCCACAGAGGAGAAGGCTAGCCTTCTCCTCTGTGGAAAACTTTAAGCCCCTTCTAGAGGAATATTAATCATGACGCCGCCCATCACGTCGCCCATCTCGAACACTTTATCGGGATAGCGTTCGAGGTGAACCGGGTGAGTATTGTGGCAAGTGACGCAGGCTTCCGCGACCGCGATGTCGGGATACAGCGCCGAGAAATAGCGCATTCCACCTACTTCCTGATAGTCCTTATACGGTTCTCCGGTGTCCAAAACCTGCTGCATCGCTGTTTGCTCAAACTCATTTTTAGGAGCTTGGCTGTCATTAATATTCCAAGGCGAAATCAGGTTATAGGTAAAGGTGCCATCCTCTGAGGCGATCTCAGAACCCAGACGGAACATCTGAGCAGGCAGGGGAATACCATTGGTTTGCTGCCAGCCTTCAGTCGCTTCAACTGCGAGGACACCATCATCTTTGACTTTGCCCTCTAGGGTTTTAGCCCGGTTGACGACGTGCTTGGTGTAGGCCGTGCGGTCTGCCGCCAGTGCGGTGTGAATATAATCCGCCACCAACTCTGGGGCAACTCCATCCGCTGAATCCTGCTGTGCGGTGCTGTTGCTACAGCCCACAGCAATAACGCAAACGCTGAGGATAATGGCAATAAACGCAACGGTCTTGGTGCGTAGCCATCTCGTCCAGCCGCTTAAATAGTGATTTGCAATCATGTCGTTCTCCTTCCTAATGTTTTTAGCCTCAGGACTAAAATCGGTTTGAATGTGGTGTTTGAGTGTGGGAGCGAGCATCCGCTAGTTAGGTCATGAGGTTTGGCACCTCATGAGCCTGATTCTGGAGTAGATTCTGATTGAGAATCCGAGGCTGATGCGCTACCCGACCGGGTTTCCTCCAGTGCGCGCACCATCTCCAGAGTCTGGAGGGTTTGATCAGGGGGACGGGCAAAATTGGATTCCACCAGTTCGTCATCAAAGATGCTGTTGTAGCCATATTCCATGCCGTGACAGTTCAGACAGACCTCTTTCACCATGCGATCGCGGGGTAGCAGCGTGAAGGTGTTGTTGTGGTTCACGAGCACCGTGCCCGATGCCGATTCATGGCGAGGGAGGTGACAGGTGGCACAGGTAACAGATGCAGATGACGGGCGGGGAAGCTCGCCTTCAGCCAGAAAGAGCTGGGCGTGCTTAGAATTTTTGTAGTTCAACGAGTGGGTGTCGTTGTGGCAGGTGAGACAGGAATCAACCGACGCCTGGTAGGTATCAACTGAATGCACGTTGTGGCAGGCGTTGCAGTTCATCGGCTTGCCGTGCGCGGCTGGCTGCATCGGAATACGAGCCATTGCCGGAGTCAGCGGCGACTGTCCTTCCAGCAGCCGAATACCGTGTTTGCCGAGCAGAAAGGTTTCCACCGCTTGCTCGTGACACGACTGGCAGCTCTCGTGAGTCGGCTGAGCAATCAGCGCGTTCGTTTCTTCGGCCAAGTGACAGCTCGAACAGTTGACATCGGCTAAAGCGTGGGCACTATCTTGCCAAAGCTGAGTAATCTCCTCCAATTCAGCATCGGTAATATCGGCAGCAGCTGGGACGGCAGGGCTGAAGACGAGAGTTAAGACTGCGAAGGAGAGGATTAGACTGTTTCTCGCTAAGGTAGTGAACGTGGAAGGGTAGGCGAGTAGGCGGGTGGGAGCCGCTGCCAGGGTTGCAATCAGACGGGATATTAAGCTTCTTGGAGAGTGCATCATGGTGCACCTCCCGCCAAGAACTCACGACTCAGATCCGGGCTTGGTGCAGTCTTTAACTCAGCTTCTACTAAGCGTTCCGGCATAGTCGGAGTTGGCAACATCATCGGCTGATCGAGATTCTGGCGGATGAATCCGGTGGAAATCGAGCGGTGATCGTGATAGTTGTGACAACCGGCTGTCCAGCAGCCATCGGCGGTAAAGCCGTCGTGACTTTTTAGATCGCCGCTGATAATGCCCTCGTGGCAGGTCATACAGAGATCGGGCTGCAGATGTACCCCCCGACCAAACATGTGAACATGCTCGTTGTGGCAGGTCGTACAAGTTAGTACCTCCAACTTTTCAAGTTCAGCCGCCCAGCGCGGATCGCGAAACTTCTTGGGGCCGTGGGCATCCTCCGCCATTTCAGCTTCATGACAGCGCATACAGGTGTCGTTACTGACGGGCTTAAATCCCTCGTGGCAAGAGGAACAGGAGGCTTCAAATAAAAAATGACCTTCGGACGTTTCGCCTGGCAAAAAAATGGTCTTTTTATCTAGCGCAAAGGCAGTGCCAACCCAGCCAATCAGCACGATGCAGATGAAAATAATGGCGGTCTTGACGGTAAATAGCGATCGCAAACTGGATCTTCGGCGGCGCTGGTCAGCCATGACAGCTCCCCAAGATGTCTACAAAAAGAGAATGAGTAGAACGATAATGCCCAGTGCTCCGGCACCAAAGGCAGCCAGTTTTTTGCTACTCATCGGTGCAGCTTCGCTGGCTGGTTCGGCTGGTGATGCGTCTGGAACAGTCGGCATTGCCGCTGCAACAGAAGCAGGATCAACCGAATCAAGCTGGACATCCGCCTGAGAGTAATCGGCACCATCAAGCATAATTTCGGTAATCGCTCCGTAGGCATCTGCCCATGCCTGCTTGGTGGCGGGCGTCCAGTCTTCACCCAGATACTGCTCAAAAGTTTTCAGCAGCGTATTGCCGACGAGAGGATAATGCTCTGGCAGTGCGCCATATTTGACATGACGAGCACCCAAACCTCTCAGGCTGCCACTCAGTACGTCCGGCTTGCGCAAGTTTTCTACAACTAGAACTAAAGAGGCCAAGAGCTTATTGCCCTGCTCCGCCATGTTGGTATGGGCGAACAACGGCTTCGCGGCTGGATAGTCGATGAACAGATTGTCGTAGAAGCTAGTAATAAACGCATTAGCTTGCGGCTTCACTTTCTCAAAGCTCTGTTCTAGCAGTTCCACCTTCAGTCCCGTTTCAGTATCCGTTGCGGGCACAGCAGGTGCAGGCGCAGAGGCCAAATCCACCTCAACTTGGGAATAATCAGCTCCATCCAGCATGATTTCGGTGATGGCACCGTAGGCATCCACCCAAGCCTGCTTGGTTTCAGGTGTCCAATCCTCACTCAGATACTGTTCGAACGTTTTTAGCAATGTGTTGCCAACTAACGGATAATGTTCTGGCAGCGCACCATATTTAACATGGCGTGCGCCCAAACCTTTTAGGGTATTGCTCAGTACTTCTGGCTTACGCAAATTCTCAACGACTAGCACCAAAGACATCAGCAATTTATTACCTTGCTCAGACATATTTGTATGAGCAAACAGCGGCTTTGCGGCTGGATAATCCGTGAAGAGATTATCGTAGAAACTAGTAACAAAATCGTTTGCTTGAGGCTTAATTTTTTCGAAACTCTGCTCTAGCAGCTCTATCTGTAACCCCGTTTTTGTAGTCATCAGTGAGACCGCTCCCCTTAATCATTAACAACGGAAATCTGCAAAAAGCAATTATTTCTATTTCGCAGTTCTGATTTTGTCTTGAATAGATACAGTGTTAGCTGACACTAAGAACACAGGAAGGCACTCATACTACCTCTTGATTTTCAAGTAAAATTCCCACGTCAAATTGCGCCGCCAACTGAAAGTAGCTACAACTGGCGAATACGCCAACTGCTCACACTATCTGTTTAGTAGCTCTTGGGAGTTATTACACCAATAAGGTTATAAAAGTAATTCAGTACCTTTCGTATAGTTAAGTACAAAAAAAATAGGGTTTTGCAAAAAATGCACATTCTTCATGCAGGTATCGCATAAAATTCGCAATCGCAAATTATTTTGTAGCTCTATATACAAAATAATTCGTTTTACAAACAACCGATTTCGGGGAAAATAAAAGCAATGATTGGACTAATCATTGCAAACAAGCTACTGCGAAACCTAAATCCTAAATGAGAAGTATCTCCACCAAGATTTCCTTCTAGTAAATAGTATTCACCCTCGCTGAGTTAGTGATTATCCTGAAATTCGTTGTTATGGAATCAAAATTTCAACTGCACAAAAAACTGAAATATGATTTCGATTAAATTTCGCAATCTGGTCAATTTAGTTGCACTAAAAACATTACTTTTATGCAGTTTTTACATCAAGCACCAGTCAAATGTCATAGGATTAAATAAAGAGCGCTCTTGGTTTAGGTGAATCTTGCATGGTTGATGGATTGCAGCAGGCTCAAGCCGCGGCTCAGCAGCAGGACTGGTCGTTGGTCAATCAGTATTTAGAACGCTTCATCGCTCCCGAGCGGTCGGGGCGAGAGTCTGCATCCCCTGAACCCACTAATCCCGATAGCGAGACTGCCGAAGATGCCGACACCCAAACCGCGTTAGATTTGGCTATCCAGAGCTTAGTGGATGGGGATTTTCAGTCCCGATGGGATGCCGCCAAACTAGTGCCGAAGTTTGGTAACGCTGCGATCGCACCTTTAATTGACCTGGTGCAGGACGAAGACTGTGATGATGAAGTGCGCTGGTTTGCCGCGCGATTGCTGGGTGACTTCAACGCGCCAGAAGTCGTTCTTGTGCTGGCGGAACTGCTACAAACAGCGGAGGATGACGAACTTCAGACCATCGCTGCTTCGGCTTTAGCGAATCTCGGCTCCACGGCCATTCAGTCGTTAGCGGATCTACTGGATCATCCTGACGTGCAGTTGTCAGCCGTACAGGCACTGTCACAAATCCGCACCGTGGAAACAATTGAGCCGCTGCTGCGGGTTGTGGACTCACCTCAGCCCCAAATTCGTGCGATCGCAGTTGAAGCACTGGGCAGTTTCCACCATCCGGCGGTGACACCCGTGTTGCTGAAGAGGCTGGCGGATACGGCATCCACCGTGCGGCGAGAAGCGCTGGTTGGACTGAGTCGGCGACGCGATTTGCTGAACGAGATTGACTTAGTGGCTCACATTCAGCCCTGCTTGCTGGATCTGAATCTGGACGTGTGCGGTCAGGCGATGATTGCGCTGGGACGCTTAGGCACAGATGCGGCAGCAGAAGCTCTCCAGCAGGTGCTGCTGTCACCCAATACGCCGATGCCGCTACGGGTTGATGCGGCTCGTACCCTGAGCTGGATTGAATCGCAAACGGCACTAGACGGGCTAGCTGAGGGCTTGAAGCTAGAGCAGGACGACGTACAGGTCGAAATCGTGCGGGGACTGAGTCAAATTCAGGATACTGACCTGAGATCGCAGGCCGCTCCCTTATTGGCTCACGCCATGACTCACCCGTCTTTTTCCGATACGGTGCGGCAGGCGGCAGCTCTGGGTTTAGGACAGCTTGACCAAGATACGGCCCTGGAACCGTTGATTCAGCTTCTAGCCGACACCAATTCAGCGGTGCGCTTCCATGCGATCGCAGCTTTAAAGCAGCTCAATCCCAATGCCGCTTTTACACGATTGCAGGAACTTCAGCAGCAGTTGGATGAGAACAGCACGCTGGGTCAGGGAGTTGCGATCGCACTTCGGGAGTGGTAGCAAAATACCAGTTCTCAAAGTTAGCGCTACAGATTGAGCGCTACAGATGAGGCAGTGCTGAGGATTGGGCATTGCACATGTAAGGAACGGTTTTCGTGGGGACACGGCGCTTTTTCGGTATTGATCAAATCGGTACAGATCAAAACCGTATGTCCGATTAACCGTTCGTAGTGAAACCGGGATAAAGCGTCATACCACCGTCAACATAAAGCGTTGTGCCAGTGACGTAGTCTGATGCATCGGATGCCAGCCAAACGGTTGCTTGGCCAATATCTTCTGGAGCCCCGATCCGCTGATAGGGAATCACCTGTAGTAGTTTCTCTTTCGCTTCCGGTGTATCCCAAGCATCCTGATTAATTGGAGTTTTAATGGCACCTGGCGCAATGCTATTAACGCGAATTTTCTGAGCCGCGTACTCCTGCGCAATACTTTCCATCATCATTTTGATGCCGCCCTTGGATGCAGCATAGTTAACGTGTCCCGCCCAAGGGATTTCTTCATGCACCGAACTCATGCAAATAATTTTGCCCGCCGCACAGGAACGTTCGGGCACAACGCCCCGCTGTAGAAACTCTTTGATCGCCTCGCGAGCGCACAAAAATTGCCCCGTCAAATTAATGCCAATTACCTTGTTCCAATCATCAATGGTCATCTCGATGAATGGTTTATCTTTTTGGATGCCAGCATTGTTGACCAAGATGTCAATTGTGCCATACTGATCTTTCATAGTTTGAAAGATGCGTAGGACGTCTTCTTCCTGGCTGACATCTCCTTGAATCGCGATCGCATCACCGGCCTGGTTTTGAATTTGCTGTACGACCTGATTGGCGCTCTCCTCACCTTTGTAATAGTTGACGCCAACTTTGGCACCTGCTTCCGCTAGTGCTACGGCCACCGCCATACCAATACCAGAGCTAGCGCCTGTAACGAGGGCAATTTGTCCATCCAAGGGTTTCATAGATCGTTGTGGAATGAAGGTTTAATTTGTAAGCTGCATTGAGAGCGAGCAAGTGCGATCGCATCTAACCTCAAAACGTACAATTAACGCCACTAACAAAAGATAGAAATTAGAGAAATGAAGGAGGTTTAAACCACTAACTTTGATTGAGCTGCGACATTTGCGCTACTTTATTGCCGTTGCGGAAGAACTGCACTTTGGTCGGGCTGCCGAACGTCTCCACATGGCGCAGCCACCCCTGAGTCAG
This sequence comes from Thainema salinarum CENA647, assembly GCF_057732415.1. Taxonomy (NCBI): domain Bacteria; kingdom Bacillati; phylum Cyanobacteriota; class Cyanophyceae; order Leptolyngbyales; family Leptolyngbyaceae; genus Thainema; species Thainema salinarum. Next base: position 1,062,989 of record NZ_JBYJZJ010000022.1, on the reverse strand, counting down.
CAAATCCGGCAACTTGAGGATGAATTAGGATTTGCTCTGTTTTATCGCACAAAGCGGGTTGTACAACTGACCGAGGCGGGACAGATTTTTCTAGATGAAATTCGCCCCCTTTTCCGGCAGTTGGATCGGGCCATTCAGCGAGGCCAGTTGGCTAGTCGGGGAGAAGTTGGGCAGCTAGTGATTGGATTCGTTAGTTCATCCATGTACAACGTACTGCCCCGGATTTTGCAAACCTTTCGCAATCAAGTCCCAGGCGTCACGCTGACCCTGGCGGAATTAACCACCGACCAGCAGATCCAGCAGCTCAGCGACGGTGAAATCGACGTTGGCCTCATGCGTCCCCCTGTAGATAACGCCCAGTTTGAAACTCTACTGCTGCTGCAAGAATCCCTCGTTGTTGCTTTACCAGCCGCTCATCCGCTTGTCAAACAAACCACGGTGTCTCTCAATGCGCTAGCTACCGAGCCGTTCATTCTCTTTCCTCGCCCGCTAGCTCCGGGGTTATATGACCAAATTATTAGCCTGTGCCAGACGGCCAACTTTAGTCCCGTCGTTGCCCAAGAAGCCGTCCAGATGCAGACCATTATCAGCCTAGTTGCAGCCGAAATGGGCATCGCGATTGTCCCTGCATCGATTCAAAATTTGCAGCGGACAGGCGTTGAGTATCGCTCCATTAACACCCAGACGCCCCAGGCTTCTATTCTACTGGTTTGGCGACACCACGATCCGTCTCCCGTCGTGCAGCGATTTGTGCAAATTGCCCAGCAGTTTTAAACGTCCTGGTTAAACGCCCTTGCACGATGATAGGTAAACATAAGTTTTATAGTGGACTTTATTTCCAATAAAGTTTTTGGGGTCGGAAATTGTTTTGTAGCGCGGCGGAGCCGCGCTACAAAACAATTTCCGATAAAGTCTAGTGATTCCAGAAAACGAGAGAGGAGAGTGCCTCAGAATGAGGCACTCTCCTCTCTCATTCTTATCTAGAACCGCTATATCAGTTGGATTGGGAGTTGCGATCGCCAAAATGGATCAGAGCCTGGTTGGTTCCTCTGTCTGCCCGATCGTCGTCATTTGCCTGATCTGCCTCGCTATCTTCGGAGGGTGCAGACTGACGTTCGGGTGCAGTGCTGCCGGGCGGATTACCAGAGGACTCCGCAGGTACCGTTTCTTTATAGAAGGTTTCTAGACTGTCTGGATCACCCACAAAGCGCCAGTGCCAAGGTTCGTAACTAATTCCTTGCTCATTGTCGCGGGGAAACGATAATTCAAACCCATAATAGGCAGCATTATCTTCTAACCAGCGGAAAGCGGGCGTATCTTCAAAATCGATTTGTAAATCGGTGTCAGGATAATAGCCATCTGCGAAGTCAACCGCATAGCCTGTGTGATGTTCACTATAGCCCGGTGGAGCGCTGACCTCGGCCCGATCTTGGGAAGTTTGGCCGCGTTCCGCCTTAACATCAAAAAACAGATAGCGCTGATCTTCAAAGGTGCGAAATCCTGAAATGACCATCAGATTCACGCCGTCTACATTGGCCGCTGCAATCATTTGATCTAATTTCTCAGCCGCCGCCTGATGCACCAGCACCCCGCCATTGGATCGCAGCGGCACCAAGTCGGCTTGAGACGCTTCATCATAGGCTTTGTGGCCCAGAATTGTGTCTTCCGTAGCCGATGGATTGGGGGTTTCAGTTGTGCTGCCGGAACCGGAATCTACATTATTTTCCTGCGCGGGATCTGAAGATGTCCCTGAGGCCGTTGTATCGGTTGTATCGTCTGATCTGTCTCCACTCGTGGCCATGTCGGGATCGGGAGTGCCGTTGGAGGCGGTGATAGACTGGAAGCCAAAAATAGCCAAACCGCCGATTGCGATCGCACCTAGCCCCCCGATCATTAACGGCCAGCCGATTGAACGCTTCGCTGTCGGACTGGCGCTCTCGCGCTTAGCCGTCGGGATATCATCATCGACCGATGGTGTTGACGGATCGGCAGGCGGTGCTAATTCGTCGTCTAAAGGGTTATTTGACGAGTTGGAGGGTTCGGACGTATCCATCTGTTTTCCGACCATAGGGCAATGATTAAGGCAATGATTACAGCGCCATCTAGTCACCTTGCCAGTGCAGTCAGAAAGCTGCACTGTATGTGATTCTAGAGGGTCTTGACCCTAAACGGCGAACGATACAGCAATCAATCAAATCGATCAGAGTTTAGCAACAAACGCTCTGCGGCTCCTACCGAATTTATCGTAATTCGCTTGTTAAACTGCCTGACAATCAGCGTAGAAATCATGTAGCACGCGTTTAATATCACTTCTGAGCATTCTCGAAAACTGTGCAGTAGAATCTGAACAGTGTTGAGATCGCAGTTCATCGACAGCTTCAGTTGCGATTTGTTACTGAAATATCGCGAACAAACTCTGTTAATCCGCAAATCGGTTCGGGCAAATTAGAGTAGGAGAAGCCTTGTCACCCCAGGGAAACCCATTCAGCACAGCTGTTGGGTCTTTCAGATTCATACCGTCACACCATGCTAGTGCTGGTGCATGAGTCCGAACCAGTGGTTGCCAATGAAGCTTTTATACCTCTCAAATCCAGCAAGCCGTTCAGCTAAAATCCAAAATCTCAAATCAATTAGGGAATATTCGGCTCGGCAGCGCCAGTTATCAAAGCCGCTGAACTTCCGGCTGAATGTTACATGAGGCACAATTTACAGCGTTCATCTTCAACAGCGAAGACTGATAGCCAGCCCTTGGTTGCTTTGGATAGTAGAGAAAAGCTCACGCTCACGGCATACTGTTTGAGTATTCCCGGCAGGCCCGACCAAGGCTCTAAAACGTAAACGGCTCGGAGGTGATGGCACAGCATGACTCTACAGATCGATCAAGGACTGTTCAGGCTCGATATGATTGACCACCATGCTATTTTGGGCATTCCCTTAAATAGCGATGCCAAGCAGGTGCGCAAACCCTATCTCAAAATTGTGCGTCGGTTACACCCCGATAGCTATGCCTCAGAAGGGGACGAGGCCAAACAAAAGGCCAGTGAACTGCTTTCTAAGTTGGTCAATCCCGCCTACGAAATGTTGTCCAACGAGAAAGAAGTCGCAGAATACTCGGTATTGCTGAAGCTCAAAGGCCAACAGCTTCAGCGTCAGGGGGAAACCGTTCAGCTTGCTACCGATGCCGCACGCAAGTTAGCCTCCGCTGCCAATGTTGATCACATTTACCAAACTGAGCTGAAGGCTCTATCCGCCGCTCAGTACGAGTCATTAGACCGCGTCCTCGAAATCACAGGCCAAATTAGCGAATTAAATCTGGTCTACCTAATGCGGACTGCAGGCGGCAAGATGGAGGCTAAGGCAAATCAGCCTGAAAGCGCTCCGTCTGCCAAACCTGCTGCTAGTGCCAAGGCGACCAAAGGTGAAAAAGCCAAAGCGTATAAACCTCAAGCGGGTCAACCATCGGAGCCGATTCGCTCTGTGACGCTGCTGGAGCAATATGTTCGGCGAGCTGAAGACTTTGAGCTGCGTAAAGACTACACAAGCGCCGTTCGAGAACTGCGTGAAGCCTTACAAACAAATCCTCGCAGCGCCGATTGTCATGCTCGCCTGGGCCAGGTCTATCTAAAATCCAAGCAGGGCACAATGGCTAAAATTCATTTCGGCAAAGCACTAGAGTATGACCCCCAAAATCAGCTAGCCTTGGAAGGGAAGAAATTGCTTGAGCAGGCTAGTAAGAAGCAGAGCCAGGCTACGGCTCAAAAATCTAGCGCTCAAGAAAAATCCAAAGGTGGTTTATTCGGATTGTTTGGCGGTAAGAAGAAATAATGGTTTATCAGCCTCCAACGGGAGCACGCGATCTGCTTCCTATCGACGTTGCCCAGAAACGCTGGATTGAGAAGCGCCTGCAAGAAGGGTTTCACAGTTGGGGCTATCACCGGATTATTACCTCAACCGTAGAGCGGCTGAGTACGTTGATGGCGGGTGGAGCAATCGACAGCGCCACCGTCATCCAACTGCAAAGCCTGGATGACGATCGGCTGGGGCTGCGGCCAGAGCTGACGGCGTCAATTGCCCGTGCGGCAGTCACCCGCATGGCCGGATCACCGTTTCCTCAACGGCTCTACTACAGCGCAAATATCTTTCGCCAAGCGGCTAAAGGCAGTCACAGCAGTCAGTATGAGTTTTACCAGACAGGGGTTGAGCTGCTGGGTAGCGGTGGCGTCTTGGCTGACGCGGAGATCCTGCTGCTATTAACCGATAGCCTAAACCGGGTTGGTTTGCAGCACTGGTCGCTGATTTTGGGTGAAGCCAGCCTGACCCAGTCGTTGCTGTCGCCTTTTCCGGAAGAGATTCGAGATCGGGTGCAGGCTGCGATCGCAAATCTCGATCGGCTGCGACTAGAGCAGTTGCCCTTATCGCCTGAACTCCAAGAACGAGCGCTGTTCTTAATGGATCTGCGGGGACAGCCTGCCGATGTCCTGCAACAGGTGTCGGCGCTTGACCTGAACGAGCCGCAGCGAACAGCCGTCAACCAGCTCAAGTCGCTAGTGGATTTGCTGCATGAGAACCTCGCCAGCAGTGAGTCACCCACCATTCCCAAGTTTGTCTTGGATTTGAGCCTGATTCGCAACTTCAGCTACTATACGGGCCTCACCTTTGAAGTGGTTAGCCCCACGCTGAGCGGTCAGCGGGTGCTGGGCCAGGGTGGACGCTATGACAAACTGCTGGGACTGTATCATCCCGATGAAGAGACTGAGATTCCAGGGATCGGCTTCTGTCTCAACATCGAAGATATTCATCAGACCCTGCTGCCGATGGGCCTGTTACCGAGCCAAACGCCGCGCAGCGAGTGGTTAGTTGTCGCTCAAGAGCCTCAAGCCCAGGCAAAGGCGTTTACCTATGCCCAGAAACTGCGTCGGTCAGCGGTAGAGGCGCGCGTCGAACTGTTCTTAGATGAATCAATAGAGATGGACGACGTGCGGCAGTATGCCCGCGATCGCAATATTGGCCAAATTGCTTGGATCTCAGCCGAAACTCCTCCAGAGGTCGAAAGCCTGACCGTATAAAACGGGTAGAAATCGACAGAAGCTGGATTGATGGCGTGATCGACGCTTCAAACTGCATAGGAATTGAGTTAGCTTAGAAAAGCGTGATTCAATACCGATTGAGAGAGGAAAAATACTGTGCCGCATACGATTGTGACCGACACCTGTGAAGGGGTTGCAGATTGCGTAGATGCTTGTCCAGTGGCGTGCATTCATGAAGGCCCTGGCAAAAATCAAAAAGGAACGGACTGGTACTGGATTGATTTTGCCACCTGCATTGACTGCGGCATCTGTCTGCAAGTCTGCCCCGTCGAGGGTGCGATTTTGCCAGAGGAACAGCCCAACCTACAGCGCACGCCTCAGTAGCAGTGTGGAGTGCTGAGTGCTGAGGTGTGAAAAAGTGAGGCGAGAGGAGTAAGGGCTGTAAAGGGAGTGGATGGGTGGATGGGTAGATGGGTAACAGAGCAATAGGGTAATAGAGTGACAGGGTTAGATAGCTTTGTCATATCATCACTGATCTACCCATCCACCCTTTCACCCATCCACCCTTTCACCCATTTCCCCCTTTACTCAGCACTATTTATTAGACTTTATTGGAAATAAAGTTTTTGGGGTTGGAAATTGTTTTGTAGCGCGGCGAAGCCGCGCTACAAAACAATTTCCGATAAAGTCTATTAAAACTGCTACAGCGCAACGCATAATTAACCTGTCCACCCATTCCCAACCGATCTGCCGATGGTTGCATCCACGGAGCAAATCAAACGAGAAATCAAAGCATTAGAAAACACAACATCTGCGATCGCGGATGAGGTTTCAGAACTGTATGCTCGCTATTTGACGACGTTAGGTCAGAGTGTGCGGCAGCAGTTAATTCTGGCTTGCTATCATCTCTGCACTCAGAATTATCCAGAGCGATTTTTGCGCCTCTCCTTTAGCCAGCGACAGAAACTGCAGCAGGCAATCAAGGGCTTGGGCAAGCAGGCTGAACAGCAGTTGATTGAGCAAACTGATGTGCTTCAGCAGGTGTTGGGGTTAGCCGATGAACCTGTGGAAGAAGAAATGGATGCGGATTTGGGGGAGAGTGAAGAGTTAGGCGAGAGGAGTGAGGAGTTAGAGGAGCTTGAGGCCGAGGCTTTAGGTGATCGGGAGTTGGGAGCAGGGGAACAGGGGAGTCAGGGAGTAGGGGAACAGGGGAGCGAGGGGGCAGAAGCTGAGGGTGTCGAGGGTGATGGGAAGGATGAGGAGGAAAATTCTCCAGATTCTGAGCTGCTAGAGACGATTACACCGGAGGCGTTGGCTCGGATTGTACAGGAGATCGAGAAAAATCCGGCTTTGGCAACGGATGCGGGATTGAGTGCGCGAATTTTGCCGCTGTCGAGTGCGTTGAGCTTAGATTTTGCGATCGCAGGTCGCCAGGATTCTCCGTTCTCATCTGCTGTTAAGCCTGGTGAGCCACTGAGTCCAATGCAGTTGGTGGATATTTTAGAGAAGCTAGAGTATTTTATTGCTGAGATTTTGCAGGGGGCGTCTCAAGCGGCTAATCGGTTGTTGCAAAAGGCGGATATTTTGCCAAGGCAGCTTCCGGAACCCGTCTTTGCGGCAGCGGCCAAAGCTGGGGAAGCGGCGGAAGGGCCGTCTTCCGGGCCACCGAACCTGCTGCGTCTTTTAGTCGAGGTTGCGGAAACCGCTAGCCCAACTAGCGATCTGGATGAAGCCGATGATGAAAATGAGGATGAGGACGAGGATGAGGATGAGCCGCTCCGCCTGCCTGTTACTCCACTCGTGGCAATTCATCTGCGGCTATCTGAAATCGAATTTACCACCGCGACGCTATCGGTTTGGCGCACCAAAATTCGCGGCAGCGTGAAGCAGCTTGAGGGACTATCGCGTAAGTATAAACGGAAGCAGCAGCAGCTTGCGATCGCAGAAGCAGAATCAGCTTGGCGCTCTAGCTGGTTTGAAGATTAGCCAGTTGTTCCAGACTAAATTCTACTAGTTTGCTTTTACCGGATTTTTTACTTTTTGTCTGTATTCTCGAATTCAATCGGGGTTTTAATCATCACATCAACCCGACCTCTGGATCAGTAGTCCAGGTCAAGAATGGTGATGCCAAGTGTGATGTCAAATCTCAATTTGTGAGGAGGAAATACAGCCATGTCAACGAAATTTATTGCACTACTGCTCGTGTTTGGAATGACGACTCTGGTTGGTGCTTGCAGTGCAGACCCAACCGATGCAACTCAGGGAGAACAGCCCGTAGAGGATGTTGAACCTGCGACTGAAGTTGAACCCGGCACCGAGCCAGAAGCGGCACCCGCCGAAACCGATCCAACCGATGCCACCAAGGATGCTGCCGAAGTTGAAACTGAGACAGACGCAACTGAATCTGTTGAAGAGGTAGAAGCACCTGAGGCAACCGAAGAAATGGAAGCCGTTGATCCGGCTGCTGAATCGGCTGAGGAAGCAGAAGCTCCAACGGGAACTCCTTAGTTTTAAGACGGTATTACACTATACCCGACGCTCTCAAGGATGACACATCAAGGGTGCTGAATATCAGCACCCTTTTTTTGGCTATATTGAAGCCAATTCAAGCATATTTCGCGATTATCCCGTTGGATATATCTCTAACTGCTGAAAGTCGCTGATTAGAATTAGATTTACTCAAAAATAATCGATTTCTTTACTTTTTACTTCTATTCTCAAGTTATATACATCGTTAAGAGTTTACGTCCCAGTTGGTTCAATCTGCGATCGCACATTGCAATCAGCTGCGATAACGAAAAAAACGATAAATCAACTATCAACATCAATCCGTTAGGAGGACGCTCATGTTTAACCGCAAATTGGCCACTCTCGCTCTTGTTTTAGGAACTACTGCCGTAATTGGTGCATGTAGTGCAGAGAACGAACCCACCGATCCGGCTCAAGGCACTGATCCGGCTATCGAAAATACCGATCCCGCTGCTGAGGATCCGACCAAATCCTACGAGGAAGCTCCTGGCACCGCTCCAGATTCCAGCGTCACTGATCCAGTTGATCCAGCTGACCCGACTAGCGAATCGATGGAAGAGCCAATGGATGACAGTGCGACTGACCCAACGGCTGTTCCCGAAGACAGCACTGGCGTTCCTGCCAACTAATTCTGCTCTCTGCTCGTTCTTAGCGTTTGCTCTCTAGGTAACAACCTGACAGCTTGCATTTAATTTGGTCAATCTAGAATTCGAAACGGCCATTTTGCCGCTGCCCTGCGGTGGCAGAATGGCCCTTCTAGGTTTTGAAACCAGATGTCAGAATAGCTATAGTTGCTAGAGTCGGCTAATTTAGATTTGGCTAATTTGGATATTGCATTGGTATATCTAGTATTTAGGTAGCTAGAGTTTGTGTATTGCCCAAAGCTCAACCGGATTAGCCCAACCTCTAACCTCATGCGGATGTCAAGTATCCCGCTTTGAGATACATAACAGAGCAGGTGATAGCCATCGCATTTCTAGAATCGTGGTTATCCGTGTTCGTGCGTAGCGCTGCTGAGTTTGAGTATGAGAATTTTGTTGGTTGAAGATGACGAACGAATTGCAGATGCCCTGGCCGAAGACTTAACAGACCAGCACCATGTGGTTGAAATTATCGGCGATGGCGAAATGGCATGGGAATGCATTGAAAGCTTTACCTATGATCTGATCCTGCTCGATGTTATGTTGCCGAAGATGGATGGGATTACCCTGTGCCGCAAGTTGCGCTCGGCAGGCTATACCATTCCCGTTCTGATGTTGACGGCTCGCGATACGATTAGCGATCGCGTTTTAGGTTTAGATGCTGGAGCCGATGATTACTTAGTTAAGCCCTTTCATCTGCAGGAACTGTCAGCCCGACTTCGAGCGCTACTGCGACGGGGCGATTCTATGCTGCCACCTGTCCTAGAGTGGCAAGGAATCAAGCTCGATCCCAATTTGTGTGAAGTCACCTACAACGGGGAACTGCTGCCCCTCAGCCCTAAAGAGTACAGCCTCTTAGAGCTATTTTTGCGGAATGAACGGCGTGTCTTTAGCCGATCCCAGATTATTGACCAGCTGTGGTCATTCGAAAGCACACCAGGCGAGGCAACGGTCAAAGCCCATATTCGTGGGTTGCGCCAAAAGCTAAAATCAGCAGGTGCCCCCGCCGACTTAATTGAAACAGTCTACGGGTTGGGGTATCGTCTCAAGCAGGATGTTGCTGCTGAAGAAACAGCTGACGTTAATCATTAGGTGATCGCTAAAATTGCTGAATTTTTCCCCCAAGTCCAATCCATCACCGAGACAAAGTGCAATGTTTCGAAACCTGCGATGGCGGCTGCTGGTTTACCAACTGCTAGTCATGGCCTCAATTTTGGGTGTGTTTGGGGTCGGTGTCTACATGTTTGTCAGCCGTAATCTTTATCAACAGCTTGATAAAAAACTGCTGACACTGGCCCAGTCGGCGACACCATCGTTTTCGGCTGTGAAGTCCGATGGTGATGCTTACTTGGAGCAGGTTGATGAAGTGCCCTGGCGCGATATTTTCAACCGCGATCGGCAAAGCTTAGAGTGGTTTGACGCTGAAGGCAATCAGCTTGCGCGACGTGGAACGCTAGAAATCCACTCACGGCCCAGCTTAGGCCCAGCGACAATCCGGCAGCCCATATTAGTCGCCGTAGATGAGGATGTAGACGGTGCCAATCTTGATGTGGTCAACGAGCCCCCGAACGAAGGCGCATCGGATGTAACGGCCCAGTCGCCAGATGAAGCGGACTCGTCGAGCAGCAATGATTTTGAGTCGATTCGCAGCGTCACAATTTCGGTATTTAAAGACCAATCTGACAACGAAGAACCTAATTTGGTGGGCTACATTCGGGCTAGCCAGTCCACTGAAGATATTGCGACAGCTCAGAGCCAAATGCTGTTGGGGCTGGGGGCAGGAGGTGCGATCGCACTTGGCTTTGTCGGACTCGGTGGTCTCTGGCTGACGCGCAAATCCGTTCAGCCCATCGAGCAGAGCTTCCGCCAACTGCGGCAGTTCACTGCCGATGCTTCGCATGAACTGCGTAGTCCGCTGACGGCAATTCAAACCTCAATTGACGTAATCCTAAACCATCCAGAACGGATTCATCCCAAGGATGCCAAAAAGCTAGCTGCGATTTCCAGTGCCACAACGCAGATGAGCCGTCTAGCGCAGGATTTGCTGTTGCTAGCTCGCATGGATGCACCGTTAGAAAGCTCTCCGCATGAGCAGGCAATGGTCAATCTAGAGCATTTGCTGCAAGAGGTGATTGAGCTGCTAGGCCCTTCAGCGGAAATGAAGGATATTGGCCTCAAGTTTAGCTGCAACACCACTCTGCCCGTGATTGGCGACCGGATGCAGTTGAGCCGCTTGTTTTCCAATTTGGTGCACAACGCCATTCAATACACGCCGGATGGCGGTACCGTTCATGTCAAGGCCACGCGGCAAGGACGCATTGCCCTAATGCAAGTGCAAGATACGGGTATCGGCATTGCAGAAGACCAGCTACCCCACATTTTTGATCGCTTTTGGCGAGCTGACAAAGCGCGATCGCGCCAAGAAGGCGGTACAGGATTAGGACTTGCCATTGTGAAAGCCATTACTCAACGCCACAATGGCAGAATTTCAGTCACCAGCGCAGTAGGTCAAGGCACTTGCTTCTCAGTTCGACTACCGCTGGCGGTTACAGGCGGCCTGATGATATCAGGCGGCGGTTAATATCGAGTGGCCGTTGAGATCAAGTGACTATTAGACTTTATCGGAAATTGTTTTGTAGCGCGGCTAAGCCGCGCTACAAAACAATTTCCAACCCCAAAAACTTTATTTCCAATAAAGTCTATTGAGTGTTTAAAGCAGATTTGACAACTGAACTCACTCAACCTGTTCAACTTTATTCAACCGATCCACTGGGTTCAACCGTGAGATTCTCAGCATCAACCGCTTCTACTCCTTCAACCAGGGCTGATCCAATTGCCGTATTTTGAGCGTAGAGGGTGGGTACGCTACCCGCTAGCGTAACGACGCCATTGTCTACCGCAACATCGATTTGGCTCAGGTCAACGTCCTCAACCTCTTGTAGTAGCGCATCAATCTGCTCTTCGATTTCGGCATCAGACTGACTGTTGTCGCTGTCAATCAAAATCTCGTTTTCAATATTTCTCACGCCAGTAACGCGGCTAGCAATTTTGGTTGCCTGCTGTTTCTCAAGATAGTTATCCACCAGACCAATCAGTTCAACGTTGCCGTTGGTGGTTTCAGCCGAAATCTCGTAGCGTTCCAGCAGCGGTTCCGTTTCCAGCGCTTCTAAGACGGATGCCGTTACTTCTCCATCAGCTAAATTCGCCGCCACGACCTCAACGTTGTTGGTGACTGCCGTAATTCCTTCCGTCTGCTGGGCGATCTCTTCTGCTTCGATCCGGCCAGCTAGGGAATTGACGCTACCTGACAGAATCGCGCTGCCGTTTGTCACTTCAACAGTCACTTCACTCAGATCAACCTCTGGCACGGTTGACATCTGGGTTTGGATAAACTCTTCTACCTGATCGTCATCAAAACCGCCTGGAGCATCGTCCCGTGCCGCTGCACCCAGGTCTTCAGTTTGAGTTTCAACATCAAATTCTGATTGCTCAACCTCAACCTCAGTCTCAGGCGTATTACAGGCCGCCATGCCCGTTAGCATCACAATGGCTAATAAGCCCCGCAGCCAATACCGCTTGCGATCCTTTGGGCTAGTTTCAAAGCTCATGCGCCAATACCTCGTCTGCTGCATCGGCTCTAGCTTATTGAAGAATAAACAGATGCGCGTCTATCATCCGAACGTGCGATTCGTCTACCGCAAGATGGAATTACTCGGTTTCAATTCGTTCGGCGATTCGCAATTTGGCCGAACGCGATCGCACATTTTCCGCCACCTCATCTGCCTCAGCGGTAATCGGTTTTTTGGTAATAATCTTGAGCCGCTCGTCTTCCCGAAAGGCATATTTGACGATGCGGTCTTCCAAACTATGAAAGCTAATAATCGCCAGTCGTCCGCCAAGATTGAGCCAGTCGGGTGCCCGCTTCAGCAGCGTTTCCAAGACCTCTAGTTCTTGATTCACGGCAATACGGAGCGCTTGAAACGTGCGCGTCGCCGGATGAATGCGACCATGCCGATACTTGGGCGGCACGGAATAAAAAATGGCGTCAGCCAGTTCTGTCGTGGTGGTAAACGGGCGCTTCTCAACAATGCGGCGGGCGATACGGCGCGATAGTCGTTCTTCGCCGTAGGTGTAGATCAAGTCCGCCAGTTCTTTTTCATCCCAGTGATTCACGATCTCGGCGGCGGTGGTAGTTTGGCTGCGGTTCATCCGCATGTCCAACTCTGCTTCATGGCGAAAGCTGAAGCCACGTTCAGGAATATCGAACTGAGCTGAGCTAACACCTAAATCTGCGAGAATTCCGTTGAACTTTTGCTCTCCTGGTTGATACTGCGCAAAATTGCTGTGGAAAAACTGAATGCGATCGCAGAATTCAGCCAAATTCGCCTGCGCAGCGGCAATCGCCTGATCGTCCTGATCGATAGCGACGATACGGAGATCGGAATGAGCTTCTAGGAGTAATCGACTGTGACCGCCGCCACCCACCGTGGCATCCAAATATACACCGCCTGCCTGCGGTGCCAACCCAACCAGCACCTCACGGCTCAAAACGGGAACGTGCTTAAACTCAGGCGTATTCGGTGTATCCGCAGACAAATCAGCCGTCATGACAACAGTCAGCAATAGTATGGGTTTCTATCCTATCGCCATCTTCAAGATCCAAACCGGCGACAAAGTCCCCTTCTCCGGTTTTTAATGCAAATCTCGATCCCAAACGCCAATGTAAATCCGGTCTTGAGCATTGCGCTGAATCACGCCCTTTAGGCCTCCGGCATCAAAGGGGTATTCTTGCCGCTGGCGGTCTTTAATTTGTGCGAGCGCGGTTTGTACATTTCGCGGCGTTTGTCCAGCCATCATTCCGTCTAACGTTGAGAGCATCGTCGATGTCGCAACGGACTGGGCAAAAGAAACCTCTGTTTGACGCAGTTTTGCGGTATCGCGATCGTAAATATAGCCGAGCGTAATTTCGTCCGGTACGACTTCGTAGCGAACTGAGCGTGTATTGGGCCAGTATCCCGATGGGCTACTGGCCTGGGGCTCCCCCAATTCATCTTTGATTTTCTCCTCCGAAGTACCGGGCGGAAATCCAGGGACAGCGTCAGTATCACTGCTATCGGTATTGCCGTTAGTATCTGACTCAGGAGCAGTATTATTATCCGATCCCGATCCGGGAGGAACTGTGTCCTCAGGCGGCGGCGGCTCAAATGGTTCTTCAACCGATTCAGTATCGGTTTCATCGACTGGGGCAGTTTCTTCCGGAGTCGGCTCGGCTTCAGACTCTTCTTCAGTCTCAGGGACGGGTTCTACCTCCTGTTCATCCACAGGCGCAGAAGGGCGAGACTCCGGCTCTGTTGGTGTAGGCGATGGTTGAGTTTCATCCGGTGTGGTCGATTCCGGCTGAGGCCGGAAGAGGAGTGCGGCCAAGCTGCCCACAATTAACGCTGTTGCAATTAAACCTAACCACAATCGCCAAGGCATTTGCTGCTGGGTTTGTTGCCGTCGAACGGGGCGGGGCGAAACGCGTTGTCCAACCGGAGCGGCACTGCGAGATTGAGGTGGCATCGCTGCACCAGACGCGGCCGAGGGTGCAGAACGACGGGGCGGACGGGCCTTAGGAGACACAGCCATCGTCGGCACAGTCGTTGTTGATGCAGGTCTGGGAAATTGGGGAATGCCAGCAGCGGAATTATTTGTGGCCTGTGCGGATGCATTGGGATAGACAGCGGACAGCAGCGAGAGCCACTCCGTCACGCTTTGAGGCCGATGCTCAATTTCCATCGCCATACCGCGCATAATAGCGCGACTAATTTCAGGACTGAGATCTGGGCGAATTTCATTGGGCGGCACCAGTGGTTGGCGATCGCGCAGGATCGAGGCAACCGGCACCTGAGCCGTTACCAGCGCATACAGCGTCGCTGCCAAGCCATAGACATCACTGGCGGGCGTCCGCTGCGCCTGGGTCATATACTGCTCAATGGGCGCGTAGCCTACCGAAATCAAGCTGGTATGAGTTTGGGTTTGGCCTAGGGTGAACTCGCGAGAAATACCAAAGTCAATCAGAATGACTTCATCGGTTCCTTGGCGCAAGATGATGTTCTGCGGTTTGATATCTCGATGCAGCATCCCGTTCTGGTGAACGGCCTCCAGAGCAGAGCCGATCTGCTGGATGTAATGAACCGCTGTCGCCTCCGGCATAGGATGATCAGGGAATACAATCTCCCCCAAGGTTTGGCCTGGAATGTAGTCCATCACCATGTAGGGCATCTCGTCTTCGGTGAAGAAGTCGCTGACCCGCACAATATTGGGATGGACGCACATCGCAAGACGACGCGCCTCGGCCTGGAACTTGTCCCGCAGATCTTCAAAGTTGCGATCGCGTCTGCCAGCCTCATTCAGCGTTTTAACTACGACGGTTTGGTTCAAAAAGTGGTGTGTCGCCTTATAGGTCACACCAAATCCACCCAGACCCAGTTCTTGGTCAAGGGTGTACTTGCCGCCCTGGAGGGTTGTTCCCACGGATACTGCCATAACCTGATGTGGACAATCGCTCAAGTTTAACGAATATCCTCATCATATTGCCTCAATTTTTGCTGCTGCTGCTAGCGAGTGCCACAGAATGAGTTGTCAGCCGCTGAGTATTTTCCACCAAGCTCTTCGCAAAGCCATCCATCCGCTCTGCCAGCTTTTCATCCTTAAGTTGACCCTGCTCGTTAAACGCTTGCCACGCTTGTCCGATCGCAACCTGTTCTGGAATCACCCAAGCGTGAACCCAGCGCATAATGACCCGCAAATCATTCAACGCATTGCTGTTGGACTGGCCACCCAAAACGCTAATTACGCCCGTCACTTTGCCGGACAGATGCTCAAAGCTCATCAAATCCAGCGCATTTTTCAGCACTCCACTGACGCTACCGTGATATTCCGGTGTAGCTAAGATTAAACCATCAGCCTGCTTAACTGCCTCACGGAGCCGCTCCACATCGGGATAATCGAGATAGTCTCCCGTCCCGTCACAAAACGGCAAGTTCATTTCGCGCAAGTCCAAAATTTCGACGTTTGCGCCATAGTGCTTAGCTCGTTCTGCGGCGACTTGCAGCGCCCTGTAGCTATAGGATTCAGGGCGTAAGCTTCCGGCTAGACCAACAATCTTGACCATAATTGAACGATTCCTTTATGAACATGTGTTAAGCTTATGCTAACATAAAGTCGTAATGAGTTCGTTTAACGAAAGTAGGAAAACTGAGGATGCTGTCGTTGTGCAAAGGGCATGTCTCTGTCTTCACAGAGAGTGAGTCCAATTCATGGAGGTGACCCAAATTGCAAGTACCTCTTGAGTCAACAAGACAACCTAATTGAGCCGTGACCACTTTTCCGCAGTTGCCACGTTGCTGTAAAGGCTGGCGACAACTTGTTTACCTGCAAACGTTGCATGTAGATAGCGAATAGCATCACCTAAATAGGGATAAACCAACTTGCGGAAAAACGTGGGATAGCCAAGCCACAAATCATCGGCATTGTTATAGCCCAAACGCCGATTTGCGCCCGTTTCTTCAAACTCAGCAAATAGCGCCACCGTTTTTTGCAAATAGCGGGGATCGCTGAGCTGACCAATCAAATCTGCTGCCCGCGTCAGCCCTGCGTAATCTGACGTGGATTGATGGCCGCAGTGGGTCGGGACGGGAAAGCGAGTGTGCTCAATGTAGCGCTGAATCAGCTCCACATTGATGAAAGAGTACGTGCTGAACTGTTCGTGTACATAATGCTTGCTGCGCTCAATGTGATAGGGCGCTAAGCTAGCATCGGTTGCGCCAGAGTTGAGCATGATGGTGTGATCAGCTTTGCCGTCTCGAAGAGAATCGCAACTGACCCAATACTGACTTTCCCAAGGTACGTCTTGCAGACAAGCGCCCTGGATGTATCCAATATCGTGACATAGCAGTGCCAAGGTGTAATGTAGCCAGTTATGGGGTGTGACCTGTCCGTCCAGTCGCTGCTTACCGAGTAAAATTTCTTGCCCAACAGCTGTCACTAAAATCGTATGCTCGACATTGTGATAGGGGGCATTGCCCTGAACCAAAGTAGCTAAAATTCGCTCTGCAGCTTCAATCAAAAAGACAATTGATTGAGTCGATTGGTTGCCATAAAGCTGATAATAGGTTGCTTTAATTTTTTCCAATAGGTCGATTGTCGTAATCTCTAGAACTGTAAACATGACTGTGTTCTCCTGATGCGGCGAGGCAAATATCTAATCTGTTCTGTTAGCCAGATCGATAGCTTCTCACTACCTATGCTTTTAGTGTGTGATGCGCCTTGGGAAACTACAACCAGAAAACCTCATCAAAATAAAAAATGAATTTAGAAGATATTAACTGATCCCATTTCAGTCAATTAACTATCGGATACAGACCTCTACCACTGTAGATCAGGACTTAATCTCATAACTCATAAAACCTCATAAAACCTCTCTTTAGCCCTAATTAATCAGACTTCTTCAATTTTCTGATGTGTTTTTAGGTTGAGTTTTTCGCCAGATCTCTACTTGTGATTTACAGTTGACAATGTTGTGACACATTCCTGTTATCATTTGTGATCTAAATCGCAATTAGTTTAAGCATATAGGCTTATCATCAAGCTAGTAAAGAGCTATTTCAGCAGTTTATTGCTTCTCTACCAAAAACTGTTTTCATGATTTACCCATCAACTATTCAATGCTTTATTTGGTCTTCAATTATATTAATCAATATGTCTTCAAGGATTGATTGGCATTAACTATTAGAATTCAACAAACAGGTTTCATAGCGGTTTTCAGATGTAATAGTGCATAGATCAAATTGAATTTGATACTGCGATCGCAAAAGTTTTAGTGACAGTTTTATTTTGCAAAAAAGCGAGTATAAATCAAAATCAATTAATAGATGATGGTTTACTTTAGTTTATTGAATTCAGTTATAGCCATGTATCCCAGCTCTGTTTGCAAATAGTTTAATCAGGTGCATTACTCCAAATTGGGTTATCAGGATGTTGAACAATTGCAATGGACGTTCAAGATGCGCTCTCTCTAGTCGATCGACTACTCTATGCCAAAACCAACAAGCACCTTAATGATTTAGAGCGACGGGTTTTCATTGGTTCTTGGCAAGGACAAACCTATGAAAAGATTTACCCACGCAATCCCGAATATATTGAGAAAACCGTGGGCTATCGGCTGTGGCAAAAGCTGTCAGAAGCCCTTGGGGAAAAAATTTCCAAAAAGCGTATTCGAGGGGCGCTGGAGCGTCTATATCTGCGGCAGAAGCGAGTGTTTATTAGCTATCGCAACTGTGAGTTGGATCGAGTAGTGGCCGAGGCACTTTACCAGTCGTTTGAGGCCGCTGGTTACTTACCATTTGCCAGTGATTTAGATGCGATCGCACCGCTACCCTTTTCCGATACGGCTAACCTGGCGCAAATTGACCTGGAACTCAAGCGCTGCAATTGCTTCATTCTGCTGCTATCGCAACAATCTGCCGTGAGTGAAATGGTGATGGAAGAACTACGGCGGCTGCGTCAGTGGCGCGATCAGGACGGCAATCGTCCGCTTCTAGTCGTAGTGCGTACCGATCCGGAGGCTGACGTTGCTTTACATCATGACTTGCGGAATTATCTGCAAGGCGCAGTGCAGTGGCAGTGCCGATCTGTTGTGGATACCCAATCGATTGCCCAAGCCATTCAGCAGTTTCTGGAACAAGGGGAACTGTCCGATTTAGTGAGCTTAACCGATGCTCTGCTAGATGCGCCAACGGTGGATACTGAATCGCGATTCTCTTCGAGACGGCAAAGCCGAACGCAGCATCCTACCCAGTTCAGCTTGAACGTAGTTAACCTACCCTTCGATGCGGATCAATCTCTTCTAAACCTGAACCTGTACGGGATTGAGCAAAATTCAGATCTGGATCACTCAAACGCTTTATCTGCTCAGGTGGCACCGCTATCGTCCTATCCGCTGCCGACGGCGGAACCGGAAATTCCTAGGGGGCAAGTGCGTTTGGCTTCGGCCTTCTACGTCGAACGTGCGCCCTATGAACCAGCTTGCTATGACGAAATTGGCCGACCAGGGATGCTGATTCGCATCAAAGCGCCCCGGCAGATGGGCAAAACCTCGCTGATGGCGCGGATTATCCACCATGCTCAAACTCAGAAAGGCTATCAGGCGATTCCACTCAGTTTTCAACATGCCGATCGGGAGATTTTTCAGGATCTGGGTAGCCTGCTGCGCTGGTTCTGCGCCAAGATTGCTCGCAAGCTGCACCTGCCGCCCCGATTAGAAACCTACTGGGACGACACCTACGGCAGTAAGGACAACTGCACGACCTACTTTGAGGAGTATCTGCTGCCCGAGATCGCCAGCCCCCTCGTTCTCGGTCTGGATGAAGTGGATGCCGTCTTCCAGTATCCGCAAATTGCCGACGATTTTTTCGGTCTGCTGCGCGCTTGGTATGAAGAAGCCAGCTACGGCAGTGACGACAGCCAGCTCTGGGAAAAACTGCGGCTGGTCGTTGTGCATTCCACCGAAGTCTACATTCCGCTGGACGTGAATCAGTCGCCGTTTAACGTGGGTTTGCCGATTGAGCTGTCCGAGTTCACGGCTGAACAGGTGGCTGACCTGGCTCATCGCCATCAGCTCAACTGGACAGACCAGAACGTACACAGTTTGATGACCCTGGTGGGTGGCCATCCCTATCTCGTGCGGCTGGCCATGTACTACATCGCCCAAAATCAGCTCACCCTGGCCGAGCTACACGACACCGCCCCCACCGAAGCGGGCATCTACAGCGACCACTTGCGCCGTCACCTCTGGCAGTTCGAGCAGTATCCTAACCTAGCCCGCGCCTACAGCACCATCCTGCACGCCTCTGCCCCCGTCCCGCTTGACTCCGAGCAAATTTTCAAACTGCACAGCATGGGCCTCGTCCACCTGCAAGGCAACGGTGCCGTCCCCAGCTTTGAACTCTACCGCCGCTATTTCTGCGATCGCATCCAACTCCCATCTTCCACCTCTGAATAGCCCTCACCCCCAACCCCTCTCCTATGGGAGAGGGGAGCCGGACTTCCACGCCTTGCTCCTCATCCCTCACGCCTTGCTTCTCACCCTCACTCCTCACTCCTCACTCCTTTCCCATGCCCCCCTCCCTCTACTATCACTACAAAGTCGGCGGCCATCTCTCCCTTGATGCGCCTAGCTATGTTGTCCGCCAAGCTGACGAAGAGCTATACACCGCGCTCAAGGCCGGAGAATTCTGCTATGTCCTCAACTCGCGGCAGATGGGCAAAACCAGTTTGCGCGTGCGCACCATGCATCGGCTGAAGCAGGAGGGAGTTGCCTGTGCCGCGATTGATTTGACCAAAATTGGCAGTCAGGACATCACCCGCGATCAGTGGTATGCGGGCGTGATGCGACGACTAGTTAGCAGTTTTCACCTGTCGATCCAACTACGCACCTGGCTGAGTGAGCGAGATTACCTGTCGCCGATTGAGCGGCTGAGTGAACTGATTGAGCAGGTGCTGTTGGTTGAGGTGCAGTCGCCCATTGTGGTGTTTATTGACGAAATCGACAGCGTCCGCAGCTTACCGTTCAACCTGGATGATTTCTTTGTGTTTATCCGAGCCTGCGATGACTATGATCGGCTAACGTTTGCGCTGCTCGGTGTCACCACTCCGTCTGAGCTGATTCAGGACAGCCGCTGCACGCCGTTTAATGTGGGTCGCCCAATTGATCTACATGGATTTCAGTTAGAAGAAGCCCTGCCCTTAGCGGACGGACTGGCCGAACGGGTTGAAAATCCGCTTCAGGTGCTCAAGACGATCCTGGACTGGACGGGAGGACAGCCATTTTTGACCCAAAAGCTCTGTCAATTTGTGGTCAGTCAGCCGCGCATTTCTCCCAACCTGAGCACGACTGAGTGGGTTGATCAGCTAGTTTACGACAAGATTATCGACAACTGGGAAGCTCAAGATGAACCGCCGCATTTAAAGACAATCCGCGATCGCGTTTTGCGGGTGGCTCATCGGACGGGGCCAGTTCTGCGGTTCTATCAGCAGATTTTGGAGCAGGGTGCGGTTCCAGCTAGCAACCGCAGTGAGCAGCTTGAGCTACAGATGGCGGGACTGGTGGTGAAGCGAGGTGGTCAGCTCCAGGTCTATAACCGGATTTATGCCGTGGTGTTTAACTCGGTGTGGATTCAGCAGGCGCTGTCGAGCATCCGGGCTGACTTTATGCAAACCGTGGCGCGGCAGGAGCAAAAGCTGCTGTCCATGCTCAGTTTGATGGAGGGGCAGGGG
Source organism: Thainema salinarum CENA647 (assembly GCF_057732415.1). Lineage (NCBI taxonomy): Bacteria > Bacillati > Cyanobacteriota > Cyanophyceae > Leptolyngbyales > Leptolyngbyaceae > Thainema > Thainema salinarum. Next base: position 1,042,474 of record NZ_JBYJZJ010000022.1, on the reverse strand, counting down.
TTTGACTACATTCTGGATGAAATTTTGAGCTCGATTGTCGCCAAGCTGCGGGAAATGCTCAGCGTCGATCGGGTCAGCATTGTGTTTGTCGATCCGGAAAAGAATGATCTGTGGTCGATTGTCTCCAAAAGCAACAGCCAACGGCCTGAAATCCGGATTCTCAGCAATGAGCAGGCCCAGGGCCGCATTACCGAGTTTAAAGAGTGGCAAGAACAGCAGGTTACAGCTCAACCGCACCAGGAAGGCAGCTACCGTATTTATCACGAGCTGTTTTTGCCGCTGTACGACCAGAACAATATGCCTGTGGCTTTTGTAAAGCTGGTCAACAAAATTCAGCCCGGTCGCAGTGCCGAGGTGCCGCTGATCGATAAGCTCAATCCCCAGGGCTTTACCGCCAGCGATCAGCGACTGCTGGAGGAATATGCCTCGCCGATTCAACGGGTGCTGGAGCGCTGTCAGTACTGCTATCGCCTCACCCAGCGGTTACAGGCATCCGAAGCGCTGAATGAAGCGGCCAACTCGATTTCCCAGAGCAGCCTGGACTCTGACGAAATTATCAAGCGGGTGATGGATGCAGCCAAAAAGCTGATGAATGCCGATCGCAGTACGCTCTGGCTACTGGATAGTGAGCAAAACGACCTCTGGACAAAAATCCCCACCAGCAATGGCGTGATGCAGGAAATTCGCATTCCGGTCGGCAAGGGCTACGTGGGCCAAACCGCCGCCACGGGCAAAACGCTGAATATTCCCTTTGATTTGTACGATCATCCCGACTCCGCCACGGCCCGTCAAACCGATGAGCAAACTGGGTATCGTACCTGTAGCCTGCTTTGTATGCCGATTTTTAGTCCCAATGGTGAACTGCTGGGCGTGACGCAGTTGGTGAATAAGCGGCGCTTGGGTGATTTCCCTGACTATGACCCCGCTCAGTGGCCGGAAGCGCCGGACTGTTCCAAAGCTAGCTTTGACAGCAATAGCCAGAAGCACCTAGAAGTATTCAACACTCAAGTTGGCGTTGCCATTCAAAATGCCAAGCGGTTTGCGGCCCTCAAGGAGCAGGCTGCCAATCATCCCCAAAGCGTGGTTAGTCGTACCCTAGCGCTACTGAATCAGGTGATGGATGCTCAGGGATTCGACGAGATTTTAGACACCACCTTGCGTTCAATTACCAACAAGCTGGGCCGAGCCGTGGGAGCCGATCGCACGTCGATTTTCCTGCTCGATGAGGAACAGAACGAGTTTTGGACCATTATTGCCGAGTCCGATGCCGACCACAATCATCTCGAAATTCGCGTTCCTGCCGATCAGGGCATTGTCGGAGAAGTAGCGGCAACGCGATCGCAAATTAACATCCCTTACGATTTTTATGACGATCCGCGTTCGACGGTGGCCCGACGGTTAGATCAGGAACACAACTACCGCACCTACACCATGCTGGCGCTGCCGATGATCAATCCCAAGCGCAAGCTGGTGGCGGTGGTGCAACTGCTCAACAAGCTCAAGCCCCACTCGCATCACTGGGCACCATTAGCCGAACGGATTGATCCGAATGGATTCGATGAAGCCGATGTGGAGAAAATCACCCACGATGCTGCCGCCATTCAGCTTATCCTGGAAAGTTTTTGCTCCTATCACAAGACGACACGGGGTCAGCGGGTAGCGGCGGCCCTGATGGCGGCGACTCGTTCCCTGTCTGGTAATGGAGTGAATCCAGCTGAACTGCTGGATCGAGTAATCGATGCAGCCAAAGACTTGATGAATGCCGATCGGGGGACGCTCTGGCTGCTGGATGAAGCACGGCAGCAGCTTTGGACGCAAATTCCCACCGGAACAGGTGCAGAGGATTATCAGGAGATCCGCGTCAATGTTGGCCAAGGCTTTGCCGGACAGGTCGCCGCTACAGGTGAGGTGCTGAATATTCCCTTTGACCTGTACGATCATCCCGACGCGGCCACGGCGAAGCGAACCGATCAGAAGTCCGGCTATCGCACCTGTAGCCTGCTCTGTATGCCGATTTTGGACTCGGATGGTGAGCTAATCGGCGTGACGCAACTGGTTAATAAAAAGCTGGCCAATGTCATACCGGATTACGCTCTCATGCAGCAGGGACAAGTGCCCGACGTCCTGCGAACCAGTTTTGACGATAGCGATCGCAAATGTCTGCAAATTTTCAATAACCAAGTCGGCGTGATTATTCAAAATGCCGAACTACTAGCCGCTGTCCGACAGCAGGAAGAGACTTTGTCACAGTTAAACGGTCAAGCGGTTTAACCATCCATACTGCTCCAAGTTCATACGTCAACTGACCATGCGTGCGCCGCAGGGATGTGGCGAAAAGATGTACCACATTGCTCAAAACCATGATGGTGTGAATTTATGGGGGACAACTGCGATCGCAGTTGGTGAAACCGTTGATGATGTGCAGATTAATGTAGACGTATTGTGTAGACGTATGTCAAAAATCGCCGGGCCGAAAAATTTTTCCGTTGCACTCGAACCCATTGCGGATTTGCACGATATGCTACGGCCCCAAGGCGTAATGCTGCTATGACCGCTACTGCATCTTGCTGCTGTATCTTAAAAAACCCTTCCGATCACCTCAGGCAGTGATTGAGCCATGAAGCTACACTAGACAATAGATCGAAGTAAACTGTATTGAACTTGACTCGGTATTCAGGCTCAACCAAGTGCGTTCTGAGAATACAGGTTTAGTCCAACTCAGTCACACAACTCACTGTGTATTGACCTGATAGTTCCAACCGAGTTCATCCGCACGGCATCAGAGGAAAGACATTTATCGATGATTCAGCCTTCTTCTCAAACCAATCACGCTCAGTCATCAGCGACTTCTCGCTCCGCAGCTAAAGGTGCGGCATCTGCCGGTATGCTGACGATTGGATGGTTTTTGTTGCAGAGCCTTTTGCCTGTCACACCTGCGATCGCGCAGACCCAAGAAACAGAAGAACCATTGAGCTATGGTGAACTCATCGAAAAAGTAGAGGCGGGAGAAGTCGAAAAGGTTGAGCTAGATCCCAACCGCGATCTAGCGCGGGTAACCTTGACGACTCAAGAAGAAGGGGAACCGCCCGAAGAAGTTCAGCTTTTTGATACGGACAACAGTGAGCTGTCTGATGTCCTCAGAGCAAACAATATCGAGTTTCAGGTCACGCCCTCAGCCGATAACGGTGCATTGACCTGGCTGGCGACTAATGCCTTGCTAGCGCTGGTGCTCATTTTGGGCTTGGTGCTCATCTTCCGGCGTTCGGCCAATGCGTCAGGGCAAGCGTTCAACTTTGGCAAATCCAAAGCCCGCTTCCAAATGGAAGCCAAGACTGGCATTCTGTTTGATGATGTGGCAGGGATTGAGGAAGCCAAGGAAGAACTGCAAGAGGTTGTCACCTTTTTGAAGCAGCCGGAGCGCTTTACTGCCGTAGGAGCCAAAATTCCCCGAGGTGTGCTGCTAATTGGCCCGCCGGGAACAGGTAAAACGCTCTTAGCTAAAGCGATCGCCGGTGAAGCAGGCGTTCCGTTCTTCAGCATTTCCGGTTCAGAATTCGTTGAAATGTTTGTCGGCGTCGGCGCATCGCGGGTGCGAGATCTGTTCCGCAAAGCCAAGGAGAGCGCTCCCTGTCTCGTATTTATCGACGAAATTGACGCGGTTGGCCGTCAGCGGGGAGCTGGCATCGGCGGCGGCAATGACGAACGGGAGCAAACTCTGAACCAGCTCCTCACCGAAATGGACGGCTTTGAGGGCAATGCAGGGGTGATCATCATCGCCGCCACTAACCGTCCTGATGTCCTGGATCAGGCGCTCCTCCGCCCAGGCCGGTTTGACCGTCAGGTCACGGTTGACCTACCCGGCTACAGCGGACGGTTGGGAATTCTGGAAGTTCATGCCCGTGATAAGCGTCTAGAAGAGGGAATTTCGCTGGCGGCAGTGGCTCGTCGCACCCCTGGCTTCTCGGGCGCAGACTTGGCGAACTTGCTTAATGAGGCCGCGATTCTGACTGCTCGGCGGCGGAAAGATGCCATTGGCATGGGGGAAATTGAGGATGCTATCGATCGCATCACCGCCGGGATGGCCTTAACGCCCCTACTCGACAGCAAGAAAAAGCGCATTATTGCCTATCACGAAGCTGGCCACGCCATTTTGATGACGCTGCTGGATAATTCTGACCCACTCAATAAGGTCTCGATTATTCCTCGTTCCGGTGGCGTTGGTGGTTTCGCTCAGCAGAGTTTTGATGAGGACATGGTTGATAGCGGTTTATATACCCGCAGTTGGCTCTTGGATCGCATCACTATTGCTCTGGGTGGTCGAGCCTCAGAGCATGAAGTTTTTGGCGAAGATGAAGTAACCATCGGTGCGAGTAACGACATTCAAGTTGTGGCAAATCTGGCGCGGGAGATGGTAACCCGCTACGGTATGTCAGAGCTGGGGCCTTTTGCTCTAGAAAGCGGTAATGATTCCGTCTTTTTAGGTCGCGATTTGATGCCTCGCTCTGAATATTCGGAAGAGATGGCCACCAAGATCGATAATCAAGTGCGTGCGATCGCAAATCACTGCTACCAACGAGCGCGTCAAGTCATGCGTGAGAATCGCCAGGTTCTCGATGCCATTGTCGATGCTCTACTGGAGCGTGAAATCCTAGAAGGTGAAGAATTCCGGACTCTAGTGGAAAAATACAGGGAACTGCCTGAAAAGCAAAAAAAGCAGCTCGTTGCAGCAAGTGAGTAAGTCTCAGTAAAAAGCGTCTGCCTATCTCGGACAGACGCTTTTTGCGTGAACGTAGGCTAGGTTGATGAACATTCGCCATTCTGCGATGTTTGTGATATTCTGCGACGTTTTGCGATCGCAGCGTCGCCAGCCTCACAACCTGCGATCGCAAAACGTCGCGATCTGAGAACTGCCCCCCAAACTTGTTACAGTCAGACTAGCCAATTCCCTTTTGAGTTCAGTTTGATGAATATTCTCGTAAGTAACGACGACGGTGTTTTTGCCCTTGGCATTCGCACTCTAGCCAACACCGTAGCCCAAGCCGGGCATCGGGTAACCGTAGTTTGTCCAGACCGAGAACGCTCAGCAACGGGACATGGTTTGACGCTGCATGACCCAATTCGGGCTGAGCAGGTGGATCATGTATTTCATCCAGATGTCAAAGCCTGGGCCTGTTCTGGAACACCGTCAGACTGTGTCAAACTCGCGCTGGGCGCTCTTTTGCCGGAGCCACCTGACTATGTGCTTTCGGGCATTAACCACGGCAGTAACTTAGGCACCGATGTGCTTTACTCCGGTACCGTCTCCGCCGCAATGGAAGGACTGATTGAAGGCATACCTGCGATCGCATTTAGCCTAGCCAGCTTTGCCTACCAAAACTTTCAGCCCGCAGCCGATTTTGCAGTCAAGCTGCTGGCTCAACTGGAACAGCAGCCGCTCGAGCAGCCCATGCTGCTGAACGTCAATATTCCTCCCATCGAAGCGTCAGACATTCAGGGCGTCAAAGTCACACAGCAGGGCGTGCGTCGCTACTTTGATCTATTCGAGAAGCGTACTGACCCACGGGGCAAAACCTACTATTGGCTGGCTGGCGAACTGCTGGAAGAAACAGAAGATGATCTAAATTCCAGCCCTGCAGAACTGAGATCACAGCCGAATTCGCCGTCAGCCGCTTCAATAAAGAAAAATACGGTAGCGGCAGATGTACATGCAATTCGCGAGAATTACATCACAATTACGCCACTTCAATATAATTTGACCTGTCTAAGAGGAGTTGCCGAATTGGGAACAAGACATTTTGTTGCTTTTGATGGAGCAACATTACGTTCTACAGCAGATTCTTAATCAACGGATGCGTTAACGGGGCGGCATCACCGCATCGCATCTACTCTGGCCAACCAGCCAAATCTGTCGCAGAAGCTGCAAATGCGGGCACCATGAGCATTAGACATACGTCTATCCCAGCCTCGTTCCCTACAGCAAGCAACTCTAAAACTCTAGTTGTCAACCTGTTGTAAATCAGCCAAACTTGTTGCAAGATTTGGCTACCTGGATTCGCATTCAGCGATCGCTTTCTTGAGGTACTAAAATAGAGAAATATTTTTATCTACGATTACGAATCATTACCCTCGATTCGATCATCGCTAGCAGTTCTCGACTTGTGGTGCCTCTCCAACTTTACAATCACACCAACTGATGCTGAATACGCGCTAGACCGCTGAAAGATGGTGTAACGGAAAAACCTTGGTGAAGCCTGGTAAAACGATCTCATGGCTGATACACAAAATCGGTTCACAATCCACTTTTGGGGAGTCCGGGGCAGCATTGCCTGTCCGGGCGAAAATACCGTTCGCTACGGCGGCAACACCTCCTGCATTGAAATGCGGGTAGGCGATCATGATTTAATCTTTGACGGTGGGACGGGACTGCGAGTTCTGGGGCAGCAGATGCTCTCTCGCATGCCCGTCGATGCCAATATGTTTTTCACCCACTCACACTGGGATCATATTCAAGGCTTTCCGTTCTTTACCCCCGCCTTCATCAAAGGCAACCGCTTTAAGATCTACGGTGCGATCGCACCGAACGGTTCCACAATTGAGCAGCGGCTGAACGACCAAATGCTCCATCCCAACTTTCCGGTGCCGCTCCAAATCATGGGGGCCGACCTCAAGTTTTGCGATATCGAAGTGGGTGAGTCAGTTCAAATCGACGATGTAGTGGTAGACAATGCGTTGCTCAACCATCCCGGTGAAGCCGTTGGCTATCGCGTGAGCTGGCGCGGCCAGTCGGCGGCCTACATCACGGACACCGAGCATTTTCATGATCGGCTGGACGAAAACGTGCTCTGGCTCTGCCGCAACGCCGATGTGATGGTCTACGATGCCACCTATACGGACGCTGAGTATTACGACGAACGAACTAGCAAAGTCGGTTGGGGACACTCAACCTGGCAAGAAGCCGTCAAAGTTGCTAAAGCCGCTAATGTAAAAAAACTGGTGATTTTCCATCACGATCCGGCTCATGGCGATGAGTTTATGGATGAAATTGAGCGGCTCACCCAAGCTCATTTCCCTAACAGCGTTGTCGCCAAGGAAGGCATGGTACTTGATATTAGCCCCGAAACCGATCCGGCTGTATCAGTTTCGACCAAGACGGTTTCAGCATAGGTTTATATTGCCTGCACGGTAGAGGCGGGTTACGTTGAACTGTAGGGGCGGGTTTAGCCGAAATGTAATTGGTTTGACCCGAAACTGATCAACACAACCCGTCCTTACGGGTTAATATCGCTGCTCTCCGTTATGGCTACAAATTGATCCTCAGCACTCAGCACTCAGCACTGGCCTCATCCAGAGCGCTACTTGCCAAAACTGGTATGAGTTCACACGCATACCTCACGGTCGCAGAAACGGTAAAGCGGGGCCGATGAGGCCACCTACAAGAACTAGCCAGGTCGAGTTGATGCGAAAGCGAAAGACGCGATCGCGGCGGATTGTGTCAAAATGTAAAGCGTGTGGGTAACATCTTCTCTCCAAACGGTTAAAACTCCAACTGCGATCGCACTCGGCAACTTTGACGGCGTTCACTGCGGTCATCGACGAGTGATCGAGCCGGTTTTGCTAGTCCCAGCAAAACCACCCATTGTCGTGCCTGACTCCCATCGGCAGCCGCTCCAGTGCCTGTCGAGCTGGGAACGACCACGCTACAGCTTTTCGGACGGTATGGAATGGAGTGAAGAATTAGAGTGGGTGGCAAATGGCACCGATCAGCCTTCGTCAACGCAGACTTGCGCCTCAACGCTTGATCAAAATCCGGTTCACTCTCCGACTCACTCTGAGGTGGCGAATGCGGTAAATCCGGGAAATGCGATCTCAACGGTAGTGACGTTTTTTCCCCATCCGCAAGAATTTTTTACGGGTAAATCCCGTGCGTTACTGACGCCCCTGCGGGAGAAAGCACTTCAGCTCCAGTCAATGGGAATAGAGCAGCTTGTGCTGCTGCCGTTTAATCAGGAACTGGCTAATCTCAGCCCGCGTGCGTTTGTGGAAGAGATTCTAGTGCGGCGGTTACGGGCGCAGCGAATTAGCGTGGGCATGGATTTTCGGTTTGGTCATCGCCGTGCTGGACAAGTGGCTGATTTGGTTGAGTTTGCTACTGCGCTGGGCGTGGACGTTCATACCGTGCCGCTGCAATTAGAAGAGCATGAGCGGATTAGCAGTTCTGCCATCCGCCAGGCTTTACAGGCGGGACAGCTTGAGCGAGCCAACCGCTTACTGGGCCGTCCTTATACCCTGACAGGTCGCGTCGTCAAAGGCCAGCAGCTTGGTCGTACGATTGGTTTTCCGACCGCTAATTTAAAATTACCATCCGAGAAATTCCTGCCCCGCGATGGGGTTTACAGCACTCAAGTGTATCTGGAACTCGATCACCACCAAATTAGTCCCATTCCAGGGGTGATGAATATCGGCCATCGGCCAACTGTCCAGGGCATTCAGCGCACGATTGAGGTGCACCTGCTGGACTGGTCAGGCAATTTGTACAATCAGACACTGACGGTGAGCCTAGAGCAGTTCCTACGGCCTGAGCAGAAATTTGCTTCTCTGGATGCTCTCAAGCAGCAAATTCAGCAGGATTGCCAGCGGGCCAGAGATGGGCTGTCTGTGCGCGATCGCAAATTAGATGGGTAGACTAAGGCAGTCCCATTTGCAAAGCCCCTTTGAAACTGATTGGAACGTGCGTCATGAGAGATCGAGTTGAGCAGCTAATCGCGAACTTGCACCAAACCGTTGTGGGAAAAGAGGAAGCGATTCGGCTCGTCCTCGTGGCGATTTTAGCGGGCGGCCATGTGCTGCTAGAAGATGTCCCTGGCGTTGGCAAAACGCTACTGGCTAAATCTCTAGCGCGCTCTATTGACGGTAAGTTTCAGCGGGTGCAGTGTACGCCTGACCTGCTACCCAGCGATATTACAGGGACTAACATCTGGAATCCCCAATCAGGTGAATTTCAGTTTATGCCAGGGCCAGTGTTTGCCAATGTGCTGCTGGCGGATGAAATTAACCGGGCCACGCCTCGTACTCAGTCAGCCCTGCTCGAAGTGATGGAAGAGCAGCAGGTGACAACAGACGGTCAATCCCGCCGTGTACCCGCTCCCTTTTTCGTGATTGCCACGCAAAATCCCGTGGAATATCAGGGCACCTTCCCATTACCCGAAGCGCAGATGGATCGCTTTGCCCTCTCGCTCTCCCTGGGCTATCCCAGTGAAGCGGAAGAATTGCAGATGCTTCAGCAGCTTCAGGGCAATATTACGCCGATGGAACTAAAGCCCTGTATTTCACTAGAAGAAATTACGGCACTACGGCAGCAGTGCGCTCAGGTCAAAGTCGAAACATCGCTTCAGCAGTACATTTTGGATCTGATTCGCGCCAGCCGCGTCGATGAAGCGGTGACGCTAGGTGTCAGTCCACGCGGTAGCGTTGCCCTCTACCGAACCGCTCAAGCATTGGCTTTTCTGGAAAATCGAGACTACGCCCTGCCCGATGATGTCAAACGATTGGCTCATCCGGTACTCAGTCACCGCATGATACCTACAGGAGGGCAGCGATCGTCGGCAATTGTCAGCCGCTTGCTAGAGACAACTCCAATTCCGTAGAGATGCGTAATTCAGCCCAAGCGTGTCATGCTCAGAGAATGTTGCTCTTGCACATTGGCAAGAAAGCACTTTTGATTATGATGAGATGATGCTTTTGACGCGCTGCTGGCTTTATGTTGACCAATTCCGATCCATCTTTGACATCGTCCCCCCAGTCAACTGTTGAGGATGATATTACCTGTCGCACCATTCGACCGATTGGTGCTTATGCACTGCACGGTATTGCCTGGGTCGGGGACAAGCTGATCGCCGTTGATTCGGTTCACGGTTATTTGTTTGAAATTGATCGCGCAACGGACAATACAAAAATTCTCAACGAACATACGGCCCATGAATGGGTTGGCGCGACTGGGTTATCGGTCTGGGAAAACGAAGTTTGGTTTACCAGCGATCGCACTATTTATCGCTGCACCTTTCCCGATCTAAAGCCGGAACCCTTTGTCACCATGCCCTATCCCCTCGAAGGCGTGGCAGTCTGGGATGCAACGGTATACGTCGCCTGTCAGCGCATCGGCTACATCATTATTTTCAACCGCGAGAATGGTCAGCGGATCACCCAAATTCCCGCTCCCGGCATCGGTGAAGAAAATCTGGCGATCTCCAACGAAGATCTCTGGGTCTGCGATCGCACCGAGCAAACGGTTTACTGTTTGGATCGGGCAACCGGAGATATTCGCTTCACGATCATGACGCCCTACGACAATCCCACGGGTATCGCCATTCCAGCCGGATTTACGGGCAATCAGGGTACGTTCTACATTGCCCATGCCGGAGAAGAACCCTATATTCGCGACAATCCCAATCTGCGAGGACAAACATTGGAACTGGCATTCCGCGATCGCACTTTCATCTATCCGCTGCATTTCAAGTACGATCCTGCAAAAAAGCACACCCTCTCCAACGGCTATCTGATTGAGATGACCTATGTGGAGGAACTGTCCGCCCTGGATGAGGTGAGACTAGACAACTTAGAATGGCGAATCGCCATGCCGATGAACTCCGATCGGCAGCGGGTGCGGTGGGTTGAACCTGTGGGGATGCCCTACACCGAAGAAACGGTGGATGGACAGCGCGTTGCCCTATTCAAATTCGACCAGCTTCACACGCCTCGGGCCGGACTATTTGGCTGGCGGGCACTGCTGGAAGTGCGCGGCATTCGCTACCAGCTAGTGCCCAGCGATGTCGAGCGGCATCCCCCGCTATCCAGTGAGTATCAGGCCAATTACTTGGTCGATGACGACGAGCTGTCGATGGATGAGGCAATTATTCGCGATGCCGCCCGTGATGCAATTGGCTCGGAAACCAACCTGCTGCGCCAGGTGCTCAGCATTCGGGACTATGTCTACGACAAGCTTTCCTACGGTATCAAGCCCCATATTGACACGCCTGACGTGGTGCTGCGCCGAGGCACAGGTTCCTGTGGCGAGTACGTCGGTCTTTTACTAGCGCTGATGCGGCTGAACGGCATTGCCTGCCGCACCGTTGGCCGCTATAAGTGCCCTCCACCTCCCGATCGACGTGGGGTACCGCTCCAGCCGGACTTCAACCACGTGTGGATTGAGTTTTTTATCCCTGGCTATGGTTGGGTGCCAATGGAATCAAACGTCGATGATATTCAGGAGGGCGGCCCCTACCCGACGCGATTCTTCATGGCGCTGCCTTGGTACCACATCGAAATGAGTCGGGACGTGCCCTTTGAGAAAATCCGAGTGCCCGGAATTGAGGATCTGGGCATCAAAATCGGTGAGCTAGCAATCAATCACGTCCGCTTCACCATTCTGGACGAACTGCCGCCGCCAACGGATTAATTTTCTTTCTGTATCTAGCGATGAAACAAAAATCGTAGCGGCGTATAGATAATGTGCGATCGCACAGTGCCAGCATCAACAACATTAAAATATTCGGTCTTGTCCAAAATTAATCCAAAATCAGCATAGGTAAGTATACAAAGATAAGGAAGTTTAGGATTTTGGCGATTCTTATTTTTTAGAGTAGAAATTGTGGCTAGAGTCTTAGTTACGCATAGTAGTTAGCGCCACAAGCATAGGTCAATTTCAGTCCTCCTTAAACTCCTGATCTTAAGTTCCTAAACCTCTATTGCTTCATTACAGATCAGCCTGTTTACTACTAGTAGGTCGGTCATCTTGGCGAACGTCAAGAGCAGACCACAAACGTATATAGGACTTACGTACAGCGAACGAAAAGCTTGGATCTTGAATGATTTTTGGGGCGATAAGCGCCCCAAAAATCATTCAATTACGTAAGTCCTAGTATATATGCCCCCTATACAAGGAACAGGAAACATGACAGCCACAACCACTGTATTAAGAACAGGTTCTCGTGGAGCTGAAGTTGTTGATTTACAATATTTGCTCCTTTTTCGAGGAGGTGCAACCTCCAGTAGCTTGGGTGCAGTAGATGGTGTTTTTGGGCCGAAAACCCAGGCCGCTGTTCAACAATTTCAAAAAAACAAAAGGCTAGAACAAGACGGAGTTGTAGGAGAGATGACATGGAGCGCCTTAGCTGATGCGCGGGAATGGCCAACACATTTTACCGGCAGGTTTTTACGTAAAAGCGATACTGGAGCAGAAGAGCTTCAATCAGGATTAAAATCCAAGGGATTTTACCGTGGCGCAGTTGACGGTATCTTTGGCCCCTTGACTCATGAAGCAGTCGTCAAACTTCAACGTTATGGAACTCCAAGCACTAATACAGAAGGTGTAGTAGGCCCACTCACATTCGGTGCAGCAATAGGTGATTAAGTCTGTTTAAGTTAGGGAATCTGAATATACTTTTATCTAAAACGGGGAGATGTCTTGTGAACATCTCCCCGTTTTAGATAAAAGTGTTGAATCAAAGTTATTGACCTATATATTTTTATTTGTATAGTGATTCCAGTTAAGAGTGAGAAAACGAGAGAGGAGAGTGCCTCATCCTGAGGCACTCTCCTCTCTCGTTCTTATCTAAAACCGCTATAAATCAAGTTACCAAGAACCAGCCCGTCCGCGTCTGCCCTGTGGGCGTCGAGAATTCCGTGGGATAGGGCGCAATCCCATCGTCATAATTTCAGGAGCCGACTCATCGTCTACATGAGAGTTTGGCTGCTCAGAATCTGCATTACCGTTTGAGTTTTGAGGATAAGCGGCACCATTTTTAGATGAAGAGAAAAATTTGGCAAATACACGAGTTAATTGGGTGCAAAAAGACATGGTAATCTCCGGGGGCTTTAAACGTTAAACAAACTGAAATGCTCAAAAAATTAACGATAGGAGTGTATGGCCTTTAATAAGAACTTGCCGCTGAGGGCCAAGCCGAGAGCCAAAGTTGCGGGGACAACTGGCACAACCACCCCTATACTTATCAAGCTAAACCAGCTTAATCCGGATAAAAGAACCACTGTGCCACTTGCAGAAAGGGCCAACTGCGATCGCGTTTTGCACAGCCAAAGTCCGCCACCAACACCCGCCCAAGCCAAGATCCACAGCCAATCGGCCCAGCGCGGCCAAAACTGCAGGAGTGAACGGCCATCCTCTACGGCTGCAATGAGCTGGTTGGTCAGTTCGGCCTGGAGCAAAACGCCGCGCAGATTCTCTCCATAAGGGGTGCGAAAGTCATCATTAACCGTCGGATCCGTGACGCCAATGATCACGACTTTGTCACGAATTAAATCGGGTGCAACTGTGCCAGCTAGCAAATCGGTCAGCGGCACGCGGGGAATTGCAGCACTGAGATTCTCGACGGCCCGATAGTTCAGCAGAATTTGATGTCCTTCCACGGATTGCCGATTGGCATAGAAACCAGGTCGCGATCGCAACAGGTGAATTGTCATCGCCTCGCTTGTTTGAGTCTGATCAGCGGGGCGCTCCACCTGCCAGGTATTCAGCCCTGGAAACAGCTCATAGCCCTGCTGTTCCAGGTGGGTGAATGCCAAGAGTGTGCTGATTGCGTAGGATGCCTGACAGAGAAAATCCGCCTGGGGCGGCATTGCCAGCAAATGCCGACGCACTCTTTCATCAGAGTCGAGGGCAATATCCGCAAATCCAACTTGCTCCGGCAAAATTCCCTCTAAAAAAGCTGTGCCTGCATCATCTTCACCCGTTGGATGGGCACAAATTGGTACAACCTGATCGTGCTGCTGAATGTATTGAATTAGCTCAGCCTGCCCCTCTCCTTCTGGGCGATCGCGATAGATATCAATGCCGATCATGCTGGGGGCGTAGCGCTCTAGTGTCTGTAAGGTTTCCAGCATAGTGTCGTCATGCAGAGGATACTCGCCACCCAACTGACGAATATCAGCTTGGGTCACTTCCACCACAACGGTTTGTTCAGCATTAGATTCAGTCGGACGCCAGCGCAAAAACTGGTCAAAGGCCGCAAACTCCAGTGGTTGAAGCAGCCCCATCAGTCGCGCCACAATCAGCAGGCCTGCCGCGGCACTGCTCCAGCCTGCCATCATCAACAGTTTCAGCCAAAGCGGTAGAGGCGGCACCGGAAAACGCGTATCGGGTGCCGCGTCAAACTCATCAACCTCTGACCAAGGTGGCTGTGTGGCATCAACTGACTCATATGGGGGTGCTTTAGGACGCTGAGGTAGTTCGCTGGTGGCATCTAGCTGGGCAATGGTATCTAGCGCATCCAGTATTTCGTCGGCGCTTTGGGGACGCTGGCCTGGGAAGGGAGCCATCAGCCAGTCGATCAGATCAATTAGCGATCGCGACAGTAGCGGCGCATTCTCCTGCCAAACCAGTTGGCCCGTAGCTGGATTAGACGGCATGGCCGTGGGCGATTTTCCCGTGAGCAAATAGACAAAGGTGCGACCGAGGGCAAAAAAGTCGGACTGGGGAACAGCGCGACCATCAATCTGTTCCAGTGGCGCATAGCCGCGTGAGGCCAATCGGGTACCCGTAAAGTCGTCTTCCTGCTGGCGGAGAAACGTTTCGGTGATTTCCCGCACTCCGCCAAAGTCAATCAGCACCAGTTGCCCGTCGGGCTTCAGCATGATATTGGAGGGCTTGATGTCGCGGTGAAAATACTGCTGGTTGTGAATCAAACCCAGAATTTCCGCCAGTTGCCGCAGCCAGTTAATCGCCTGAGACTGCGAAATGGGCGACATGTTGCGACTCATCATCCACTGCTGCAAATCCAGGCCGGGAATTTTTTCCATCACCAGGCCATGCAAGAGCTGCGGGATATTCATCAAATCCGCCGCATGGGTAGCCTCAAATGTGAAATAGGCATCGGGTTCAACGTTCGGAATACCAGGATGGGAAAGCTGACTCAAAACTTTGGCTTCCCGCTGAAACAGGTCAACCGCCTTGGGATAGCTTTCCAGCAGCACTTTCAGGACTTTGATGCTGCCGCGATCGCAAGTTGCACAATCTTCAACTTCATAGGTTTGGCTAAATCCACCCTGCCCCAACGGACGCAGGACTCGATAGCGATCGCACAATAGGGTACCGGATGTCAGCAACGTTACGTTCTGTTCCCGAGTATTCATAATCTGGCTATGCCAACCAACCAACAGGGTACATACCAGTGATTGATAGCATCATTAGCATCATAGGAAATTTGATGAGAATTGATGCGGAAATCCTAATTTACCATCACTAGCATATCTCCATCTTCACGGTTCCTAAATCTGATTCCAGAGAGCTGAAATCATTATTTAGCAATGGTTTTACTAATTTTCAACAAGATGCATCTTAGAACTTATCTCTAACGAGCAGCCACCTATGCAAACCCTAAGGTTTTGGCCCGTATCGCTGTAGTCAGCCCTGTTAGGACAGACGTTGTTGTGACGTAGTTTCACCGCGCCATAACAACGCCCCAACCAACATGATTCTGGCTATCAATTGGACTTGTGTTCGGATTTCTATATCGCCTTTCCTGGGCTACTGAGGTACAAGTTATTTTTTGGAAGCCGCGCTCCGCGCGGCTTCCAAAAAATATAGCGATTTCAGTTAAGAGTGAGAAAGCGAGAGAGGAGAGTGCCTCATTCTGAGGCACTCTCCTCTCTCGTTCTTATCTAGAACCGCTATAACTCCCCCTTTGATTAGCGCAAGAAGCGCTATAGAAAAACCCGAAAAAGGATGTTGGTCGTCGTCTCGCAGTGACCAACATCCTTTTTTTGGATCTAGGTTGATTTACGGTTAATGAGCGGCTTTAGGAAAAGAAGGTAGCTCAACCGAGGCTAGGGATTTGCGGCGCGGCTTTTGAGCCCGTAGCGGATAAACCACTGGAGACGGCCAATTAGCTTGGGGTGCAAAAGATTTTGTCCAAGTTGAGTCAGCCATTTGAGATGGGTTGTGATGCTGCTCTTCTAAGAAATTGGTTGGCTCCTGTTCCTGGCTAGCTGCTGGGGCTGATTCACTCAGGTCTGGTTGCTCATGGTCGGCAGATGGAGCAGTATGAAAATCCTGAGGTGCTTGACTGTCGAGGTACTGGGCTACGGCTTCAGCCTGAGTCGGTGGTGAAGAACTCAGCTCTACATTTGGCTCAAAGAGTGCTGATTCCTCATCACTGTTCAGCGATGCGTCGGTAAACTCGCCATCTTCAAAGACAATTTCATCTGCGATCGCAATTTCTTCTTCAGTTGAGGCATCGATTAAGCGCGCTAGATCTTCCCATAGCGCATCTTCGGCTTCCACGGGAGGACGCGGTACCGCGTTTGGCTGTACATTGTTTGGCTGTACATTGTTTAGCTGGGCATCGGCGGCAACACCATCAGATGGCGATTCTGGAGCCTGAGTCGCCGCAGGTCTGTCCTCATCGGCAGAGCTTGAGCTGCTTTGTCTGCGGGTCAAATGCTTTACGTCATAGCTAATGGAAGTTGGCTGAGGTCTGAACATATCCGCAACCGATTCCGCTTCAGAATGGATAGCGTCAGTCTCCGCAGTATTGGTCATGTCTGCTTCAACGACCGGATCGGGTGTAATGGGTTGGTCAAACAGGTCGTCGGCCTGAATAGCCGTTAGATCGATGGTTTGAGCGATCAGATCATTTTCCCAATTCGCAGGGGAGTTTAGCGTTTCGTCTTCATCCCTAAACAGATGAGTTAAGGCAGGATTGGACTGCATCCAGGCCAACAAGTCAGAGGTGTTCTCTGCTGGAGGTTGCTGAGCATAGTCGGCATCCGATGGCTGCGTGTCAGATGGCTGTGTGGATGACCAAGGCTGAATTTCAGACACCTTGGGCATAAAGCCTGTGGGAGCATCAGCCGTAGTAAAGGTTTCTCCAGCACTTTGATAGCGTGGCGGCGGTACGTCGAGACACTTTTTCAGCGCCACTTTGTACTGCAAGGTATAACGCTGCTGCCGCTGCAGCCGCGATCGCAGATCTTGGCAGGCTTGTTTGGATTCCTGGAGCTGGTGGTACTGCTCCTGCTGCTTTTGCTGGACTAGGGCACATTCCCGCTCTAGCTCCGCCACCCGCTGCTGGCTGGTTTCAAGCTGCGCTTCCAGCGTTTCAATTTGAATCTGCTGACGCTGCACCGTTTGCTGGACAAACTCTAGTTCATCTGCACTTTGAGCGGCTCTTTGCTGGGCGGCAACTAGGGCAAGCTCTTGCTCCTGCTGCTGCTGAATTGAGTGTTGCGATCGCATGACTTCCCGATCCAGTTCCGACTGGCACTGAGTCAGCGCATCTTCCAAATGCCGCACCCGACTCAACAGCGCATCGTTACATTCATTCAGTTCACGAATCAGCGTTAATAATTCTTCAATTTGATCATCGACAACCGACTCTGGCGCTGGCGCTTCAATCGCCTGCTCGTCAATGGCTTGGGCTGAGACCTCGATAGTTTGCCGAGATTTCACGTGAGGTCGCCAATCCGGTTCGATGACATCAGCCTCTGTATCGTCATCTTCAGGTGCGATCGCAGGTGGCTCTGCTTTTACCTGGGGTTGATCTGTTGGCGGATTTTTAGCCGATTTGGCTTTGGCGGATTTGGGATTGGCCCGTGCAGTCGGTTTCGCCACTTCCTCCTCCTGCTCCAGCGCCTCAACGTTAAGAGCATCCGGAAACTGAACAGTTTGCCAATCTGCCCATCCTTGCTCCTGTGCATCATCCGCCGGAGCAGCAGAACCCAATGTTGGGTCTAGGCCATCTTGCTCGGTGTGAGGATCGCGGGAAGGATCAGCATGATTCGGAGAAAAAGGGGCGTCACTCATTGTGAATAACCTGAACGGTACGACATCCCGAAGCGCCCATCTATCTAAGCCAAATAAGACAAATAGGACGAACCAATTTCCTACCGGAATATGGTATATTTGTACTTAAAAGACGAGAGCCATCAGTAGTGAGATTGAACAACCTTAAGACTAGAAAACGTTAGTCTAAAAAGTGTTGCAGATGATACGATGCCCGATTGACTTAAGATTATCGCTGCATCGGTGCATCATTGTACCTAAACTTAGTAACACAGAACCCCCAGGAAATAAATAATGTTTACAGCGCTTTATAATCACTGACTGTCAGCTCTGATCACAAAAACGAGAGTGGGGATCTGCTGCACGTGGCAAATCCCCACTCTCGTTTTATGAACTCTGGCTACAGATCGGGTTTTAACGACGCGAGGCGAGAGGAGTCAGGAGTGAAGCGAGTGTTTAGGTTTCTCAGCACCTAGTACCTGATACCCAACCCCTAACACCCAGTCCCCAACCCCAGCACTGAACCTTCTGGAGTGCCAAATACCAGAACTGGCATCACTCACATGGAGCCAGACTCTGACTCAGTTGGTAAGTCGGGTGGAGTTGCCACGTTGATGCTGCGATCGCAGATAAGCTATTCAAAACGCTAGGAGTCGCCACAGTCGGTAGTGTGGACAAACTAGGCCCGGCACTTGCGCTCGACATCATGTCAAGAGACGTAAACTCTGGTGCGATTGCGCCTTCTGCTAAATCATTCACACAAAGTTGAGACGCTGTGGTTGTAGCGTGACCACCACGAGTCGCTCCTGGATGACGCCTAGAGCTAGGAGAACCGCTGCCCGTCGGCAGGCTCCGTAAATCAGTTGATGGATTCAAGTCTTCTTCATGAGTTGCACGAGTTGCACCAGGGAGAGTGGTAGTTGAAGGTGAAGCTCCTTCCGGGATGCTGGCTAAATACTGGTCGGAAGCTGGCTTGGCTTGTGCAGAGGTCAAAGATGCTGCAATAAGCAGTCCAGTAATAATGGGCAGTGAGACGCAGTTGTAGAAGCGTTGCATGATTGAGACATAAACCCCGCTGTGTGCAGATGGTTGTTGAGAGGCGAGGGCAGCTACTCTCCTCAACCATTTAGAACAACAGTTTTGGCAAGTGTTGGCAGTTTTCGGTAATGCATGTTGCTCTAATCAGAGATCCAGGCTTTCAGCCTATCAATTCCGGAAATTTACAGAGAACACTGCTCAATTTTCTTAAGAATCTCATTTAGTCTCAAGTTACTGACTGCTGTCCTGAGGCGCTGATTTCGCCATAGACGATGGCTTCATCGTTTGCGATCGCACTTTTGGCGACGGTTCGCTTGGCCTAGCCGTATCTTGATCTTTTTCTTTGGGTGGTGATTGGGCAGTGGTGGATTGTGCGATCGCGCTGACTGGAGCAACGGGTGGGCGACCGATGCCGTAAGTAATGGCATAGCTGCGGGCGAGCCAGCTAAACCAGAGGGCTGGAAAGACTTTTTCAAGCCAGGGCTGATTGATGTGTAGAAAGATCGGCAACCACTGCAACAGCCGACTAACGAGGGCATTGCGAGTGTAGTCAATGTAGCTAAACACCCAGCGCAGCATAACCCAAGGGCCAGCCAGTTCCCAAATCCACTGCAGGAGAGCCGGATTTTGCCAAGCCGCTTTCAGCGCCATCCGGTTAAAGTCGATCCAGCCAGCTCGGTCTTTAATAAAGCTTTCGGCGACGTTACACGGCTCTGAACCCAAGATGCCAAAGAACGTATTCAACATGGAGTTGATCCGCTCAGGCGGCAGAAACTGGTGCGTTGGCACCATCATGCCTTTAGAGAACAGCCAGGTGACGGCAATGTTGCTCTGGTAGGCGCGAATTTTATTGAGATATTTCGCTTGAGTTAAATCGTGTCGCAGGGCTGTGTCCAGTAAATTCGTTAAACGAGACAGGTTGCGCACCAGTGAGCCAAAACCTGTGAAGACTAGTGGAGACTGCAAGGAAGCAGCATCGCCAATTGCAATCAGACGATCAAAGGCAATTTTGCGATCGCGATCGCTCAAGCTAAAGTGACCGGGAATATAGCCAAATGTTGCTTTCCGCCAAGTCAGCTTTTCCATATCACAGCGGCGATACTCCGGCAGGATGGTGAAAAAATCCTCGTACATTTCCAGCAGCGAACCGGGATTGTCGGGATGCACCTGGTGGTAGTGGAACAGGTAAATCGTCAGCTCATCCCCCTTGGCCGGGAAGAGTTCCCAAATTAACTGCCGTCCCTTCGAGATGTCACCGTGACTGTTGAGCACATCTCCATACTGCGTATCCCAAACCCCAGGCTCAAAACCGCCGGAAATGCAGGCTCCCACTGTGGGACATACGCTATCGAACGTGCGCTTGCCGCTCAGTTGCCACGCAATTGGTGAGGCCGTTCCCATTGCGTCTACCAGTAACCGACCGTAAGCGGTGCGAACCTCCCCGGTGGGGCCATGTTCCGTCTCGACCTGCACCAAGTTGGGATGGATATCGGCTCGATTAAAATCGGTTTCATCCCAGATTGTGCCGCCCGCAGCCAACAGCTTGTCACCGCAGAGCCGCAGCAGCTTCTCCGCATCCAGCGCCACGTTGAGCACCGTTGGCGTATGTAAAACAGGCGCTTTACACTGGGGCGGATTGTTGGCATCAAAAAACTTGTGGAAGCCATCGACATATTCGGCGGCAATTAGCGTTTCAAATTCGGCTGCCGTAAATAAGCCGAGGTCAATCAGGCTTTGAAACTCGTTGCGGGAAATATTCCACTCGCGGTTCATTCGGCCAAAGGGCAATCGCTCAATCAGCAGCACGCGATACCCAAGCTGTGCCATCACTGCTGCATGAATGACGCCCAGTGCTCCACCGACATAAATTAGGTCATAGTCCGGGGTCTTGGGATTTGGCTCCGACTGAGCAAAAACGACTGGAGTTGGCTGCTGGGGTTGGCGCACCGATTTGCGCCAGCGCTGTTCCCACCAGTAAACCCGCGTCAAGTCAGCTTCTCCATTCGGCATGCGCTGAAAGTAACGAACCGTTTTGGGGTAGCGCTCCGCTAAGGCTTCAAAAATAGATTGCTGCGATAGGTCAACCGCTGGTGGTTCGGGATATTGATGAGGAAATGCCTGCCGAATTTGTGTAGTCAACTGCTGGATTACGACAGATTCCTGCGGCAATGGTTGATTCGCCCAGCGAAATACTTTAAGGTAGGTCGTCCGCTGCACGGTCCAGACGAAAATCGAGAGTTCTGGCGGTAGTGCTTGAGGGTTTGCTGTAGATTCCCGTGAGTCTTGGCTATTGGCCTCTTCCGCTGTTGCAACCAATCTCCAGCGGATGCCGTCTGGTCGAGCAACGGTTGTTCCGACGCTGGGGGTGAACTGATGCCAGAGCCAATCCTTGACGATGTCAGTGTCGGGAGTCGGCACCTCTAAATACAAAATTTCTTTCATGCGGAAGATATTAAATTAACTTCAAGAAATGAGCTAAGTGGAGTTGACAACGGTAAAAAGTACGGTATTCTTGCTAATCACCAAGCATGTTTTACAAAAGATTACAGCTCTCTCATATTTTGTAACGGCAAGTGTCCGATTTGACCAACAGCCATGAATTATCCCATCCCAGATAGCCTCGACGGAATAGAAGCACTCAGAAGTAAGCCCGTTAATGATGATGTTGTCGCCACTGCGATCGCAGGTGTGATTTCCATTGCGCGATCGCAAGGTCAGTCATTAGCGGATGTCACCGCGCAGGTGCTGGCTGATGACAGTTTGCTTGAGCCGTCGGTTCGCCAAGTCCTCAGCGAGATTATGGCCCAAGCTTGGGACAGCGTACCGTAGGAGATCCGCACTCAAACCAAGGTTTATCCGATGACTGCAACTGCCACGCTCCTGGTGTCTTGCCCCGACCAGCAAGGATTAGTCGCTAAAATCTCCAGCTTTATTTACTCTAACGGCGGCAACATTATTCATGCCGATCACCATACCGATTTGGCCGCCGATTTGTTCTTGACCCGAATTGAATGGCAGTTGGATGATTTCCATCTCGACCGAGAGCTAGTTGGGCCTGCGTTTAATGCGATCGCAAAACCACTGCAAGCAGATTGGCACCTGCACTTTTCTGATACTAAACCGCGGCTATCGATTTGGGTCAGTCGTCAAGATCACTGCCTGTATGACCTGCTCTGGCGTTACAAATCAGGCGAACTCAATGCCGAAATTCCATTAATTATCAGCAATCATCCCCATCTCAAGCCAATTGCCGATCAGTTTGGCATTGATTATCACTGTTTACCCATCACGGCTGACAACAAAGCCGAACAAGAATCAAAACAGCTCGATCTGCTGCGCCAGTATCAGATTGATTTAGTCGTACTGGCTAAGTACATGCAGGTTTTGAGCGCTGACTTTGTTGAGCAGTTTCCCTCGGTCATCAACATTCACCATTCGTTTCTGCCTGCCTTTGTGGGTGCTAAGCCCTATCACCAAGCGCATCAGCGTGGCGTCAAGATCATCGGCGCAACAGCGCACTATGTCACCTCAGATCTAGATGCTGGCCCCATCATTGAGCAGGATGTCACCCGCATCAGTCACCGCGATGATGTAGCGGAACTCATTCGCAAAGGTAAAGACCTAGAGCGACTGGTGCTATCGCGTGCTGTGCGGCTTCATCTTCAGCATCGAGTATTGGTCTACGGCAATCGCACGGTGGTATTTGCGTAATCCTGTGAGCTGAGCCTGTTGATCGGGTCAACGCCGAATGACTTATAGAAATCAATAGAAAGACCCGCATGATCAGCACGTTGAGCAAATCCTGATCTACGGTGAGTCGTTGGGAGGTGCGATCGCACTTGACTTAGCCATTCGGCACCCCGAAGCCAGCGGCCTAATTATGCAAAGCTCATTCACTTCAATGGCTGAAGCCGTTCGACAAAAGCCTTTTTCATCCATGATTCCAGTCAATCTGATTTTGACAGAGCAATTCGATTCACGCTCTAAAATTGGCTCACTGCAAGTTCCCGTTCTGTTTTTACATGGTGAACAGGATTCGGTTGTGCCGTTTGAGATGAGTCAAGCTCTATATGCGGCTGCCCCAAAACCGAAGCATCTGTTTCTGATTTCTGGAGCTGACCACGTCAGAATTTATCAGCCTGGACAAGAATCCTACTTAAAAGCCATTGCCGATTTCGCGAATTCCCTGCAATAGCAATATGACATGTGCGATCGCGCTTCATCCGCCTTGCCTGCGGCAGATATCAATATGACGGCCAGTGGAATCACCGCCCGTCAACAGCCAGTCGCCCCGATCCCCCGATCATTAGTCAGCCACCAACACGTTTGTTCCGGTCAAACAAGCACCTGACCAGTCCACACCATTAACCTTGGCTCCGTCCAGCGCTGCACAAAGCAGATTGGCATTGACAAACGAAGCACCCGCTAGATTCGCACCGCGTAGATCGGCCTCTTCCAAGTTGGCCTCACTCAGCAAAGCGCCCTGTAAATCGGCCCGACTCAAATCGGCTCCCCGCAGATTGGCACCACTCAAGTTAGCGCCCCGCAGATCACCACCCCGAAAATCAACCCCGATGAGGCTAACCCCCATCAGATTAACGCCGCTGAGAAACGCACCGGAAAATGTGCTGCGCGTCAGGTTAGTGCCCATGAGATTGGCCCCCCGCAGGTTGGCTCCCCGCAAATCGGCTCCACTGAGATCACTTTGCATGAGATTGGCCCCCCAGAGGTTGGCACGCAGGTCGGCATCAACAAACGACGAGCCGACTAAATTGGCACCTTCTAAATGAGCCCGCAGCAAAACGGATCGGTCAAAGTTCACACCAACTAGACTGGCACCCGCTAGATGAATATCTGATAAATCAAGGCCAGATAAATCCTCGTCGTCTAATTTGGCACCGGGTAACTGTCGTAGCTCACCCGTGCGAATAAGCTGAATATCGATAGGCATAGCGGAATAAAAAATATACGTTTAAAGCTTTGGGTCGGTCAGTAACGCCTGTGCTAGGTGATACATATACGTTCTATGGTAAAGCTCAGACGGAAAATCGTTAATCGCGAATGTTTCGACGCTTGCACTATGCTGGGATCAAACTGTAGGACGCTAACGGCGAATGAAGCCGTTCTTTAATATGTCTGATCCTAATCAAAATCCCAATAAACCCGATCCCAATCTCGTGAAGATTGAGCCAGGGACGTTAGTCGCCATTATCGCTGTCCTGTTGCTGTTGCCGTTGTTGTTAACTGGCTTCATATCGCAGTGAAATAACGCAGATTTAATCAAGTAAGGTGAACGATGCCCAACCTGCGCGTTATTCGTCGGTGAGATGAAGGAAGATGCCGCTGGGCTGTCGGTTGCGATCGCGACCGTAGGTACTCAGCGTGACCGATTCTAAATGATTAGTCAGCGGCTGTGCGAGAGAATCCAGGACTTGGAACAGTGGTGAACGTTTCGCTAACCGCTGCTTGAGACTGGGCCAATTGAGATAGACATAGCCATCATTAGGAGTGTCTAGATTTGCGATCGCACGGCCAAAATCGGCCTGGGTCAGCACGGATTGGTCATTCGCCTGTAGTGCCGCTTCCAGTGCCGCAAGAGAACTGGCCAGAATCTCGTAGTTGCCCACCTGGACATGAGCCCCTGCGACCGATGCTTGCAGCACCTGTGAGCTGGTCTGGCGGCGGCTGGAGGGTACGGTGGAAAGCTGTGTCCAAGCAGTGACAGCGCGATCAGCGAGATCAACCTGACCAACGCTGTAGCCCTGTTGAGTCGCCAGTTCGTCCAAATGCTGAATGCCTTCAATGACTGCATCAGACTGGCGTTCAGTGACGAGTATCCAGTCAAACGACTGGGCTGAGTCAGTCCGGGGACGAAGACCAAAGGCAAATTCGCCTTGTGTCCAGTTGAATAGCTCAGTTTCCGCATCTAAATTCCAGCGGGTTTTGAGAGTCGTAATGACTTGTTCCAACAGCGCTTTCGTTCGGGTATAGCCCTGCAAGCTATCTGAGACCTTGTGCCAGTCTTCGCCTAGATTGCGGCCACTGGTCAGCAAAAGACTATCAGCCGGCATATAGCGCAGCAACTCCGAGGGCTGTGCCAGGGCCGGACGCTCGCGTTCAAGCTCCTCTCCGGGTGCTGTGAGTAGTGCATTGTTCAGCTGTAAACCGCTGGAACTGAGACCGATCGAGGCGATCAATCGGTCAAATTGAGTCGATTTCGGCTCGGTTGCAGTGCTCACAGTGGCTACATCAGTCGGAAAAATCGACTTGCCCAACCAGTCAGCTAGTTCCGGCAAGTTACCGTAGAGCAGCCCGACTCGCTGCTCCGGTAAATCCTGAAGCTGCGCTTGGTAAACCTCACTTTTCTCCAAGCTCAAATCGGGAGCCTGCACATTTGCGATCGCAGCCCGCAAAATCTTGGGATGGTTGGCAAACAAGACAAACTGATCGCCAATCGCCGCACTTGCAAGGCCCGGCTGCGTCTCTGGTGCGCCCTCCGTTGTCCCCTCAACCGCAACGGAACGAGACCGATTGGGATTGGTTACAGCTTCCTGCCGATAGATCAGTTTCACACCCGCATATTGTTCAAATACCAGATCCGTTCCCACTTCGGCCTGCTGCTGCCAAAAGAGGCGCAAAAATTCTTGAGATCGCACCGGATCAATGGTTGAAAGTGCCAGTAGATAACCCGGCTGTGTACCATTGGCGCGATCTCGATCCAAATCCGGTGTCGTCACAGCTAAAGTTAGCTCGTCGCCAAGCCAAGGCTGCACATCGGTGCGATAGTTGAGGTCAAACCCAGATAAGACACCTTGACGCAAGCGCTCAATTTCTTTAGCAGCGCGTCGTCGCTGGCCGGGGCGAGTAAACACCTGGCGCGCGGTAATCAGCCGTTCAGGATTGACCAACAGCGACACCATCAGCGGCGCTTGCTGAGAGACAAACATTGTTGCAGCGGGCGTAGTGCTGACGCCACCGCCTTTCAACAGGGACAGTGGGCTCTGTGTGGTAATCCAAATGGCTCCGCCAATACCGGAGAGCAACAGAATCAGGACGAACGCGATTAGGATGGAGAAAAATGAGCGAACCTTCATCGGGATAAGTCGAACCATGAGCGGCAGTTGGAGCAACACCGCCCAGCCATTAGCCAGTTATGCGGCCAGCCAGCCGTTAACGAGTCGATAGCGAGTCGTTAACGATCGGAAATGACGCAACGGTATGCCCAGTGAATACTGTAATACTCTGCGGTGACGGTCTCATCAATCCGTTGATAAGTCACTACATTTGGATAATAGACTTGATCGGAAATTGTTTGGTAGCGCGGCGAAGCCGCGCTACCAAACAATTTCCAACCCCAAAAACTTTATTGCCATTCAAGTAATAATTTTTGAGTGTGTGGGCGGTGTCCACACACTCAAAAACCGTTTTGCGGACTACCAGATCGAGAAGTATCCTGGAACATCTGCAAAATTTAGCTACCATTCGGTAATAACTGGTTATTTCACACCTGCGCAACTATTCGTTCAACTCGTTCAACTCGTCCAACTATGTACGCCGAAGATCTCCCTCAAATCAGCGTTGAAGACTTCGCCCAGCGACTGGCTGCTATTGAACCACCCCAAGCTCCGCCCCAACTGGTGGATGTCCGAGAACCGATGGAGCTTGAATTAGCCGCGATTGATGGGTTTATCAATTTGCCGCTGAGTGAATATGGAAACTGGTCAGAACATATTCATTCCCTACTGGATGCGGAGCAGGAAACCATTGTCATGTGCCATCACGGCATACGGTCGGCTCAGATGACGTACTGGTTAATCAATCAAGGATTCACTAATGTGCGCAATTTAACGGGAGGAATTGATGCCTATGCCATTAAGGTCGATGCGTCGATTCCGCGCTATTAATCCTGATTAAGTCTCATCCTCATGAGCCATGAGGTTTGAGTGAGGGATTTTTATACTGATTACAAATTGAAAAATCAGATTTCCCCTCAAAGTGTATGCAGCCCAGTATGGAAGCGCGGTGGTTTTGGCCGCATCAGATTCCAGCCCCCGTCAGAGATTGGTGGGTGGAGCGGAATCATCACTATCCAACCCGTGATTTCCAGCCAACCGTTGAATCTCGCACCGATTGGTACCTTCGTTTACCACAGCACATTGACTTGAGCATCAAACTGCGCGAAGGCCAAATTGAAGTGAAGCAGCGAATTTGCGATCGCGGTATCCAATTACTTTCCCCATCGATTCACGGCCACGTTGGGCAGTGGATAAAGTGGAGCTTTCCGTTAGCAGAAGCGGCAACGACCATCCAAAAACGCTTCGACCAAAAAGAGCAGTGGATTGCGGTTGCGAAAACGCGGCAGTCGAAAACCTATTATTTAGCTGATAACGGGGCGACTGAAAACGGGATGGAAACTGCGATCGCATTTTCCACATCTGGCGATAGCTTTGATCAGCAACATCGTGCGGGCTGTAGTGTCGAAATTGCAGAGGTCATTGCGTTCGATCAACGCTGGTTTAGCTTAGGGATAGAAGCGTTTGGCACTGTAGATACCGTGGCGTCGGTCTTTGACCAGGTCTGTCCCTCAATTTTTGCTGATAACAAACTCGAAGGAATCGATACAAAGCTAGTCCTAGAACCAGCCCATTCCTTAAGCTATCCCCAGTGGTTAGCCGCTTTACAGTCCCAATCAGTAGCCACAAAATCAGTTTAATAGCCACATAGCCACAGGGCACACGACAGCGACCCTCCTGCTTTTCTAAGCGCTACAACCTTTTACAGTCCTTTCACTCCGCTCGCTTCACTTCTCCCTTTCAAGTGCTGGGTACTAGGTTAGGTACTAGATACTAGACTTTATTGGAAATAAAGTTTTTGGGGTTGGAAATTGTTGTGTAGGGCGGCTTAGCCGCGCTACACAACAATTTCCGATAAAGTCTACTGAACTACTCGCGTCCGTAGTCGGTATAGTGCTGGCGCTGAAGATCGTCCAGTAGGTCTTGGGACGGTGGATTCGGTCGCTTCAAGGCTGGGGGATCGGTATTAGAATCGTGATCCTCTGTAGATTGCGCCTCTGTAGCGTCAGTTTCAGCCGCCGCTGCCTGATCACCTGCGTCATCCTCATCAGCAGAATCGTCAGACTGATTGTCAGGTTGATCATCAGTCTCATCGCCGCGATCACCATCGGCTGCAGCGACGACCTCAACAGACTCGGTCACTAGCTCGTCTGAGTGAGCCTCATTTTCCGGATCGCCTGCGTCGGCCTCGACATCAACTGTTGCTCCTGATGTTCCTGGCTCGGCTGGCGATGATTGCAGTTCATCTGTAGCTAGTGACTGGTCGGGCTGCTCGTTTTGTAAATCGGGAGCAGCCTCAGATAAGTCAACCTCAGCAGTCTGCTCGTCGTTAGACTCATCAGCCTGATCCACCTCCAGGTGATCGATAGCATGGCTATCCGTTAGCTCAGAGTCATCAGCGTCTAATGCTTCTGGCGCTTCATCGTCAGTCGATTCGGGCGTAACGGTCAAATTTGTGTCTGCCAAGGATACTGAGTCAGGAGGGGAATCTGCGATCGCATCTGTCGCATCTGTCGCATCTGTCGCATCTGTCGCATCTGTCGTATCTGTCGTATCTACCGTATCTGCCGCATCTATCGCTTCATCGATATCGGTCTTAAGATTCGCATCCGTACTCGATTCCGCAGATTCCTTTATTTCTTCAGCTATGTCTTCAGCTACTTCTAAGATTTCGGATACTGGTGCCTCGGTCGAAGTCGCATCTTCAATTAAGACGGCTTCTGCTAGGGCATCGTCCTCTTGATTTGCGATCGCAGACAATCGGCCCCAGGCTTCCTCATCGGACGGCAGGGTTTCGGGAATCAAGATTTCCTCTGGGCTAGGCTGAGGAGGCGTTTGAGTTGCGCTGGTATCTGTTACTGCTTCAGGATTGACTGTTACGCCATTTGCGTCATCGCTGAGAGGTGGAGTTTGGGACAAAGCAGGTGCGATCGCAGATTCCTGAGTCTCTCCGGCAGTCGATGGTGCTGCTGTAGCGGCATCCGGTGTAGGTGGGCTAGGTCGGCGGAGCGATGACTCGCGGCGTGGAATGGTCAGCATCGGCTGGGATGACTTCGGTTGAGCCGCATTTGGAGAACGAGGTAAAGATGACTCGCGGGGCGGCAGCGTCACCATCGGCTGCGATTTTTTCTTTTTGCCAAAGGGCAGCAGTCCGCCAACCCAGTCGGTTAATAGTCCTAACTTGCTCTTGCTCTGGTTTTGGGACGGAGCAGCAGGTTGGTTTACGGGTGTGGATGCTGGAGCGGGATCAAATGCTGAACGATCCACGGTCGGGGACGACTGGGTGACAGTATCAGCTTGAACTGACGCAACCGTGACGGTTTCGGCGGTTGACTCGCCGAAATCCTCGTCTTCCATCCAGTTGCCCCACTCTTCATCTGCGGCGGCGGCGGCTGTGGTGGAAGCTGCTGCTGGTGTAGCGGCAGTCGTGGACTCGACAGGCGGCGAGACAATTGGCTGGAGAATCTCTTCGTCTATAGCGTCTTTATTCGTAATGTTTTTGCCTGTCACATCTGTCACTGCAGGCGGCACAGTTTGAGCGGTTTGAGCGGCTTGTCCAGATGTGACCTGCTCAGGTTGTTCAGATTTACCCGTCGTTTCAACCGGAGTAGCTTGGCGCTCAGACGGTTGCGATCGCACTTTAGACTGTACAGAAACACTCGGCGGCGCAATTGGTGACTGCGGCTCAGGCTCAGGCTGCTTGATAGGCTGAGCAGGCTGAGCGCTGGCGGGACGTGGGGAAGATTGCGATCGCGCTTGGGTCGCCGAGGTATTGATCGGGCAGGCTTGAGGCGTAGATTGAGAGGGCTGGGATTTGCCTCTGGCAGCGGCAATGGCGCTAGAGGTGATACCTGCGATCGCAGTTGCTGTTTCAGCAATCGAAAAGTTATCAGCGGCGGCTTTGGCTTGACCGAGTGCCACCTGCGTCAAATCTTGAGAAGAGGCTCCTGGCAACGTTTGCTGCTGAATGGGCGTTTTAATCCGGCGCAGCGTTAGCACCTGCCAACCGAGCCAGACCAGCAGCGCCACACCAGCGATTTGGCCCAGCAGTAGCGCGCCTTCAATTTGCCCCGCACAAAACCACAGCACCACGGCATACAGCAAGCCAACACCGCTCCAAACCAGGTCAGGCTTACGATGCACTTCTGGGAAGAAGAAAGCGGTCATGTAGAGGGCAAAGCTGCCCAAGCCGACTGCAATTGCTAATCCGCGTGCCAAAGCGAATGCCAGGAGGTGTGCCATATCAAATTCAGAAATTATCGATTTTTATTGGATGTGTTGCGCTTGGTTGTCCAAATGTTGGTAAACATCATCAGAAAACCGCCGATGATGATTGCGATCGCAAGGCCGACCGTAATCAGGTCAAGGGTGTTGGTGGTGTCGGTAGTAATTTCCATGAATTAGGGATAAATCATCTCATTCCTTAGCCTAAAACAAAAAAGCACGGCATGGCCGTGCTTGGAGACTGTACTTGAACGCATCTGGACAAGGAAAATCAGGGCTTAGGCAATATCAAACACGTCATCGGCAAACATTTCCGTCAGCGTCCGCAGGTGAGGCAAAAAGACCGCCATGTCCTCTGGATCGAGTTGCACCAGCATTTCTTGACCCAGTAGACGCAGCATTTCCTGCACCAGCGACCACTTCACCTTCAGCGACGGATAGAGCATGACGCAGAGGGGGAACAGCTCTTGCTGAACCGAGACAAAGCTGTTTTGCAAGACACAAAGGCAGAGGTATACCTGGAACATCTCAGCATCGCGAATGCTGGAAATATTAACGACGCGGGAATCCAATGCGCCGCTGTAGGTTTCATAACCTGGATAGAGGCGACGAACGCGATCGCAGATCGTCTTGGCGACTGGCGTAATCAAGGGCAGCAGATTTTGCACCGCTTTTAGTTCTGGCGCATCCATCTCATAATCGGCAGCGGCTTCGTAGGCCGCCCGCAGCGGCATATACATATGATCGTCCATCACCTTGAGATAAGGCTCAAACAGCGACTTCTCCACTGGGGTGAGATATTCCAGCAGCTTCATGCCCGTGTAGTGAAACTGCATACTGACAAAACCAATGGCCCGTGGATCATCAGCCGTATACTTGGCGCGCATCTTGCCGCAGGCGTTGCTCATGCCCACAGACATCCGATGAGGCGTAATCCGATTTTCGTAGGCGTCCAGCGCTTGCTCAAACAGCTCCCGTGAATCTGCCGCAATTTCTACGGGATTAATCAGATCCGGATTAATCCGATGGCGCAAAACTTCGTGAGACAGCAGATTTTCCGTTGCCGTCCAGGCTTGAGCGCTAGCTAACCGCAAATGCTTTTTCAAGTGTGCTGCTGTTTCAGCCCGACCAAGGCGCGACGTCGCCTCGGCCAAGGTTTTAGTTGAAGCGATGTTAGCAGCATTGTCACCCTTCGACACGGCAATGACGTATTTGCGGGCCCAGAGTCGGGCAAAGGAGCGTTGTTTCGTTACGGCAGACTTGCGAAATACCGTAGATGCGATCGCTGGGGTCATAACATTAAAATCCTCATCCAAACAGAAAAACAGGGACGAATTGGCAGGAACAACAGCTAACCAAAACTAGCCAAGCCAAACTAGCTAAACGTAAACACGCAAAGCACGAGGTAGAGACGATACATCTCTAGCCTCAGTTGCAACGGATGCAGTTGCTGAGAGCCGATTAAGAGGGCCAATCAAAGGACTCGCAAGTCAGAGCAGCACCTTGTTGCTCAATCACTCGTTGGAATCACTCACTGCGGCCAGCGGGGTGAACTAACCGCAACACAATCGCGAATTTTAACGGCGCGAATTTTGAAAGGGTGGGGTTTATATAACGTGGATCTGTATCAGCAGATCGGTATCGCCACATCTGATAACCAATTGAGCGCGTGAGCGACCAAATTGATTGTCGGACTGTATAGCAAAAAACTACATGGTGTTCTTAAATAGCGAGACTGAATCACAAGATTGAGCTGATTCCCTTAATTTCAAAGCTAGAACTGAACAGTCAGAACGCAGCTTTGCAGGGCGACATCAACCTATCGCCTAAACCACGAAACCAGCAGTAATGATTAATACTACTGCCTGCGTATATTCATGGAAGGCTTGTGATCAATCAGGAACTTAATCACTGAGTATCTTGTACTTTTACGTAAAAGTAAAATTAAAAGTTGCAAAATATTAAGAGATGCAACCGCCATTTAAGTTTTCTCAGAGCATATTGCAGGTCTTGTTTAAGGTTTCCTTAATGGGCGTGCAGTTGCTGATGGAGAGCTTGCCGCATCACATCAATCGGTGCGGGCTGGCCGACCCACTGCTCAAGCGCCGCTGCACCTTGATGAATTAGCATCTCCGTCCCATCGATCACCTGTGAACCCTGAGCTGCAGCCTGTCGCAAAAACTGGGTCGGGCTAGGGGTATAAATTAAATCGTAGGCAATGGCGCTGCTAGGCACACGCTGCATTTGCTCATCAGATAGCGGCGAGGCTTGAGTGTTGGGATGCATGCCAATGGGCGTGGTATTAACAATCAGAGATGCGATCGCAACAAGTTCGTCCAGCGCATCCCAGGTATGGGCCACCAACTCAATTTGTAGCGGTGAGGATTGCCAGCTTGCTACAAACTGATCGAGTTTTTCCGCACTGCGACCCACCAGGTGTAATTTCGAACAGCCCAGCTTCGCAAATCCGGCAACGACTGCTCTAGCCGCCCCCCCATTACCCAGGACAATGGGAGTGACGGTGCGCCAATCCCAATCCAGCGATCGCAGTGGAGCCAAAAAGCCAATTACGTCAGTGTTGGTGCCGCTCCAGCCCTGTTCCGTCTGCCAAGCGGTATTGACAGCGCCGACCGCTTTCGCCTCATCTGAGATCTCAGTGAGATAAGGGATAATCGCCTGCTTGTGGGGAATTGTAATATTAAAGCCTTGAACACCAATTGCCGTGAAACCTGCGATCGCATCCTCAAGCTGATCCGGTAAAACTGGAAACGGCACGTAAATATAGTCAAGCCCTAAATGTGCGATCGCGGCATTTTGCATCGCTGGCGACATCGAATGGGTAACGGGACTGCCAATAATGCCAAGGAGCTTTGTTTTTCCGGAAATCAACGGTTGTTTCACCTTCTCAACTTTGCCAAGCTATCAGCGCTTTAGTGTATATCTATTCCCTTCCCACTGCATAACTCCGCTCGCTCAGACATATTCTCGCCATGAAGTTCCTGGTTAAAGTTCTTGGTGAGGCTCCATCATGGTTCAGGTCAATCGGCTCAATTTTTGCCTGCAAATCATTGATTCTCTTAAGCGGAGCTTTAATTTTCATCAAAATGACAAAACTCTCCCAGCCAATGGGCGAGTCGTGCCAAGATCTAAGAACGTTAAGTGCCCGTTGCTTATGCTGGAAGCCTTGCTCTCCGGACGCTATAAAATACTGCGAATACTAGGGACTGGTGGATTTGGTCAAACCTATGTGGCCGAAGACACACAGCACCCTGAGCGATCGATTTGCGTCGTCAAGCATCTGCGCCCCAGCAGCCAAGATCCAGAATTCTTGCAGGTTGCCCGCCGATTGTTTGATGCGGAAGTGGAAGCACTCCGCAAGCTGGGACAGCATGACCAGATTCCGGCGTTAGTCGATTCTTTCGAAGAAGATGGCGAATTTTATTTCGTTCAGGAATTTATTGACGGCTATCCCTTCAGCGAAGAACTGGCAGGCGGATTTCAACTAGGTGAGGAACAGGCCATCCGGCTGCTGGAAAACGTACTGCCTGTTTTGAGCTTTGTGCATGACAATCATGTGATTCACCGCGACATCAAGCCCGGCAACATCATTCGGCGGCGCGACGGCAAGCTGGTTTTGATTGACTTTGGGGCAGTCAAGGAAATTCAAACCCAGCTAACGACCCGCACCGATAGCCAAACCGATTACACTGTCGGCATTGGCACCCAAGGCTACACGCCCCACGAGCAGCTGGCAGGTCGCCCGCGCTACTGTAGCGACATTTATGCGCTGGGCATCACGGTGATTCAAGCCTTGACCGGCTATCAGCCGCAAGAGCTATCGGAAGATCCACGCACCTCCGAACTTCTGTGGGAACAGCATGCTCCAATCAGCGAAGGATTGAAGCTGCTGCTGAAAAAGATGACGCGATCGCAGATCTCGCGACGCTATCAGTCTGCCAAAGAGGTGCTGAACGATCTGAAGCGTTTGGATGAATTGCCGGACGACCCGTCATTTCGAGAGCCAGTGGAACTGGACTGGACCCAGATCTCCGCATTCGAAACACCGCGTCAGCGCTTGGTAAAAGGTGTACGCGTCGTTGCGATCGCAAGTGCGGCAGCACTGGGACTCTGTGCCGGAGCGCGACAGCTCGGCTGGTTTGAGCCGCTGGAACTGCGGGCCTATGACCAGATGGTGCGACTACAGCCGGATCTGGGCATTGATGATCGGCTGCTGGTAGTCGAGATTACCGAAGCCGACTTGCGGGAACTCCAGCGAGCCACGCCGTCTGACCAGAGCATTGCCGATGCGATCGCAACCCTACAGCAGTACGATCCGCGCGTGATTGGCGTGGATCTGTATCGGGAACTGCCCCAGGAACCCGGTCACGAAGCCCTGATGGAGCAGTTTGCCGATGATAATGTAATTGCGATCGCGAACATTGGCAATCAGGGCGATCAGCTCGAAATTCCACCGCCCGAGGTCGTTCCTCCTTCACGAGTCGGCTTTAACGATATTCCTATCGACACCGACAACGTGGTGCGGCGCAACCTGATGTTTGCCACCCATCAGAATCAGGTTCTTTTTTCCTTTTCGCTGCGGGTGGCGCTGGAGTATCTAGAAGCCGACAATATCCTGCCGCAAAACCACGCTGAGAATCCCGATTTGCTTCAGCTCCAAGAAACCGTTTTTGATCAGCTCCGTTCCTCCTCCGGCGGCTATCAGCACGTAGACTCTATGGGCTATCAGCTCTTGCTGCACTACCGCTCTGCCAATCAGGCGACCCGCATCATTTCCCTCAGCGAAGTCCTAGCTGGCAATGTGCCGCCTGACTGGGTGCGAGGTAAAGCGGTGCTGATTGGTACCACCGCTCCTAGCAGTAAAGATGTGTTCTATACGCCCTATACTGCCGGACGCCGCGACACCGAGTTGCAAATGCCCGGCGTGACGGTTCATGCCCAAATGGTGAGCCAAATCCTGTCCGCCGCCCTGGAGTCTGAACAAGCAGCATTGTATTGGTTCTGGCCGGATTGGGCTGAAATTGGCTGGATGGCTCTATGTGCGATCGCAGGTGGCAGCTTAGCGTGGAGTTTACGCCGACCGATCGTTTTAGCCCTGGGTGGCACTAGCTTACTGATCGTCATCGTGGGCACGAGCGCCATTCTGTTTACCCAAAACGGCTGGATACCGCTCGCTGCACCCTTGGCAACCAGCATCATAGCAGGAGTCGCAGTGGTTGTTTATCGGGTCTATCAATCACAGCGTAAGGAAGAAATGATCGCCACGACATTTATGAGGTCAGACACCACCGATATGTCAGACACTCACCCGATGTAGAGTTGCTCACATCTTGCACTTAGACCGAATATCCAAGTCTGCATATAGCGCTTCTTGCG
Source organism: Thainema salinarum CENA647 (assembly GCF_057732415.1). Classification (NCBI taxonomy): domain Bacteria; kingdom Bacillati; phylum Cyanobacteriota; class Cyanophyceae; order Leptolyngbyales; family Leptolyngbyaceae; genus Thainema; species Thainema salinarum. The sequence goes on along the minus strand of NZ_JBYJZJ010000022.1, from coordinate 1,006,954 downwards.
CTAGTAAAGGGAGGTTATTGTTTGAAAGCCACGCTTCGCGTGGCTTTCAAACAATAACTTGTACCTCAGTAGCCTAGGAAAGGCTATATAAGAATTCAATTCATTTGTTATGAAAGGATAGTCAAGCCAGCCTTCCATAACAAATGAATCACCGGATTTTCACCGAACTTCGTATAAAGATATGAGGTTGGGCAACATTAAAGCTTTAATATTTAGCGGCCAAAGGCAATATTGTTAAGCGTCAGTGGCGTATTCGATTCAATCACCACTTTCGATAATCCGGCAGCTGCAACTCGCAGGCACTGGTGTGGCAGCTCATGGCAAGGATGGGCACCTAGATTGCAGTAGTCATAGGCATCACCAGCCTCAGAAATGGAGGTATCAGAGGCATCCATGCCGCGCATTCGCACAGACTGAACGCTGGATACGTGAACCTCTACCCACTCCATCGGCTGAAGAAATTCCAGCGTGAGCGAGGTGTTATTGCCCGTTGGCAGCAACACACACGCTTCCTCATCTTGAGGAAAAACGGGATTAGAGGGTTTAAGTGCGATCGCATTGTGAAACCGCACACCTAAAGACTCAAACTGAGTGGTTACTCGATCAAATGCCGATAGTGCCTCAAAACTAATTTGAACAAACTCCACTGCCGGAACAGGCTGGGAGGTCGGTTGGATGGTTTTGGGATATGGCTTAGCTTTGATACAAGTGGAAACAGATAACGAGGATGATGACGGTGATTGCACAGGAACGGGGGGCAGCATGAGGGAACTCCGATTTCAGGTAGATGCTAAATGAGTTCGAGTGAATGTCATAGATAAAACTACGCAGTCTGAACTCAGCATCTCGGTAATATTGTGGCAATTTTTGAGGTGGTCACGCTGGATTACGGACTACAAAATGCCGAAACTTCATGTATATCCTGGAAACAGTGTCGATCCTACGGCAAAATTACGGTTCCACAGAACTACCCCCTACGGGTAATCTCGCCCTGTGCCAGTTTCGAGAATGGTTGTTACGGATTACCGAATCCACCCAGTGAAGTTTGGCTGAAGCTGCCCGCACTTTGGCTGGCGCGCACTGCCGATTGCGAAAAAATCTGGAACGCCTGCCGAATGTCTTTCTGACTATTCCCTGGTGTCAGAATCCACTCGTCCCGCAGCCCCATCGACTGAAACACCTGCCGAAAGTCCGTGTAGCCATCGTCAATGCCCATCGCCGCAATGATGTGATTTTCAGCACGCAGCATATCTTGCACAATAGCTTTGACCTGCTTTGCCGTGGTGCGACCGGAATGCTCGTCTGCCCCATCAGTAATAATCAGCGTTACTGTGCGGACTGGCACACCATTGTCCGCAAATTCCTGCACTTTCGCAATCACCGTACCCAGCAATACGACGGTTTGTTCGTATAAGGGAGTTCCCTGATTCGGATCGTAATTTTGAGTATCCATTCGCACCGCTTGGTCAACCGCACAGTACGGATAGAGTACTGTCCCGTTTAAGTAGCGATTGTGAATTAGAATGCTGTCTTTCTGAGGCGAACTTTGCAGCGCATCCAAAACCGTATTGTGTCCCGCTCGCACCGTGGCCGCATTGCCCCCAAAGCGAATTGAACCAGAGTCATCCGGCATGATGGTGACAAGGACAACTTCGCTAGACATTACATCGTCCACGTGAACACCCAGCCCAGCTTGAATCTGAGCACCAATATCAAATACGTTGAGCGCCTGCATGGAGGCGGGTGAGAGTAAGCCTTCTTGGTGGGCGGATTGGAAGAGTTGATTGAGATTAGCGGATTGGGACATAGTAGTTACCTTTTGGGAATAGGGTTAATAGTTGATGGTTACGTTGATGGTTGATGGTGAAAGTAGACACACGGATTCTGTGAGTGCGATCGCGTTTCAAGAAAAAGTGCGATCGCCTCGACAAGCTGTGTATGAATTGAAGTGTTGTGGTTAGAAAGCTTAACTCGTTGAATATAAGCTTCTATAGCTGTATTCACTGATGTTAGGACATAAACTAGAGGTACCCTTCTCGCGTATGGTGTGGTGATGGCCAAACCCTATAGTGATGATTTTCGGCGCAAAGTGATTGAAGCCATTGAATTAGACGGTCTCAAGAAAAGTGAGGCCAGCCAACTGTTTCACATCAGCCGCAATACGATTAACTTGTGGTTGAAGCGCAAAGCTGAAACCGGAGATGTGAGTCCGAAAGCGAGAGTCGTCTCAGCTAACACCGCAAAAATCGGAGACTGGTCGAGGTTTCAAGAGTTTGTCAAAGCCCATCGTGATAAAACCCAGAGCGAACTAGCCGAGCTTTGGGAGGGGGACATCAGCCAACCCACGATTTCCAGGGCCCTGCAAACCATCCGACATTCTCGTAAAAAAAAACATATGGCTACGTCCAACGAGATGAAGCCAAACGAGCTGCCTTCATAGCTGAACTGGGCGATCCCAAAGCCAGCCATCTGGTGTATGTCGATGAATCTGGCATGGACGAGCGGGATAACTATGGCTATGGCTATGCTCCGGTCGGGGAACGCTGCTATGCCCTCAAGTCGGGGCACCGCTCTGGACGCATCAATATGATTGCCGGATATTGTGGCCAAGACCTCATCGCTCCGTTCACGGTTGAAGGAAGCTGCAACCGAACGGTGTTTGAACTGTGGCTAGAGACCTGCTTAATTCCCACGTTGTCTCCTCACCAGTGGGTCATTCTCGATAATGCGACGTTTCATCACGGGGGGCGCATTGCTCAGCTGATTGAAGCCGCAGGGTGTCATCTGGTTTATCTGCCTCCCTATTCGCCTGACCTTAATCGCATTGAGAAATGTTGGGCCTGGTTAAAGAGCCGCATTCGCAAACACCTAGCCCAATGTTCCAGTTTACGGGACGCTATGGAGTCTGTTCTCAAGCACACAGCGTCCTAACCTCAGTGAATGCAGCTATAAGAGTAGATTTGATTATTAGCGTTAGCTCAAATCAGACGTTCAAACCAAAGTTGTCATAAAAGCATGCTGAATTCATCTACGTAATAACACTTGGTTCCAATGATTAGATTTAAATCTACATTTTGATACCGTCCACGATGTACAAGCTCTAAAAATCAAACTTAACCAACTGAGCTAATGTGGATTTCTAACGCAGAATGGGCACTATGAAAAGGAAGATCATCCATAAACACAAAAAGTATGAAAGGATTGTTGGCAAAAACAGGTTTTGGGGGTTTAGGAGGAGTAAGTGGCTTTGGGCTATCCCAAATCTTGATTGCATTTGTTCCAATGGGCTTACCTACTGAGGTGTCATTCTGTACACTCGCGCTTACAGCAGGAGGTGCTATAACCTTCACTTTGGTAGCTTTCAAATATGACCGATGAAGTAGTGTCAGAATTGGGCAAAGCTCAAAGAGCTGAGAGTTTTAGAACTCTCAGCTCTTTGAGTTGATAAGTCCTGAAGACAAAATACGTTCTCCGCGCCATTTTAAAACTGCCCAAGCATAAGCTTTTTTGAGCATTAGCTGATCAACTTTTGCCCTCAGCTGTGTTAATTCTTGGCGTTCATCTTCAGCAAGAGCTGATTGCTGATTCTTTTCGAGCAAAAACTCATGGCGATGCTGTTGATCAATTGGAATAGTGGCATGAGCTATTGCTTGTAGTTGATCAACCGTAAATGTTTGCATAGTCAACAATTCAGCCTGTTGCTCAACTTCAACATGGTCAACAGAAGGTGGAAGATTACCCGATAGACTTTGAGTAATTACAACATCTAAAGATTGATGAGTGACTTCAGCTACTCGCCTTAACTGCTGTAGCAATAAATCTGGTAGCTCAATTGTTATTTTCTGAGTAGACATAGTACTAATCAAGTTGAGGCTGGGCTTGCGTCATGGGACAACCTCCGGAACCACTGATATTTTGGCATGGTGGGCGGTGTCCACCCTACAAATCGAGGTTGGGCCAGGAGGTGATGTCGTCGGTGGATTTGACGAGGTGCATTCCGGCGTTGGCAAAGCGTTGGAATGCTTGTTCGGCTTGGTCGGTGAAGTCTACGATGCCGGGGACAACGACCGGGGATGAGCAGTCTTCCAGGAGGTAAACCTTTTTGGCAAGAGTGGGATCTTTGGCATTGATTTCGTCCAGTAAATCTTGAATCGTCCAGGCGACACAGTGGCTTTTGGCTTGTCCTGCGATCGCAACTGCATCAAAGTCGAGCAGCTTTTGGATAAAGCGAGAGTTTTTCTGGGCAATGGGGCGACCGCTGGCGTCTTCAAGCACTTCAGGACGCAGTACCGAGTAGTTTTCAGTCAGGGGATTGCCGCCTTTGATTTCAAAATTGGTTTGGCTGTTGCGAGCGATGTTGTGGAAAAAGCAGGCTTCTTCCACAGCGGAAACCAGAGCGTGGCCAATGCCGCCCAGCATCGAGTGATAGGGCCAAATCGTCAGCGGATATTTGCCGTCAGTGTCTAGCTGTTCAACGTAGTGCAGGGCATAATTTTGCAGCGCCATATAGTTACCCTGGGCGAGACTATGTGCGATCGCAGGATTAACTTTCCATTTGCCTTGCTTAACATCATCGGCATGAATCATCATCATCGGGGCAGGATTTTCGCCTGCGTCATTCACCCAGAATTCAGCGTGGAAAATCTGCATGGCCGTGTGGGTGTCCATCGTCGGGGCGATTTCGGTCAGGAGGCCCAGGTTGCGGTAGATGAACTGGCAGAGGCGAATATTGTCTTCGACAGCGCCCATACCGGAACGGCCACCAACAAACAGTTCAAAATCAGGAATGCAGAACGTATTTTGCACATCGATCGCCATCAAGCAGATGCGCGTCTTATCCTTGGCGGCAGGGGTTAGGCCATGTTTTTTACTCCAGTCTTTAGCCTGAGCGGCACGCTCTTGGTAAGGCACACGCCAGACTTCGCCAACGGTTTGAGGGTCAAAGAAAGTGGGAATGGGGAGTTGGGTGAGGGTGGTCATGGTTGGTTCTCCGTGTCGGTGAATTAAGGGTTATGAAAGGTAAAAGGGAAAAGTGAGGCGAGAGGAGTAAGAAGTAAAAGGATAAGAAGTTTGGGGTTACAACAAAGTTGAAGGAACTGGGTCAGGAATTAAATATCTCTGGCTTTCTAGAAATTGGTACAAGCCAAGGAGGGTAAAGAAGTTTTGCGCCTCACTCCTCACTCCTTGTATGTTGAGAGAAGAGAGGTAGACCGACCCTCCTGAGATGCGAGACATCGTGCGAGAGCCAGGGTCGCCTCTCAACTTGATACCCCAAACTCGGATCATCGGCAGGGACAAAGAGATCCCGAATGACGCAAGGCTGAGTTGTGTGTATCGTCCATCTAGAATTCGCTACAAGGAGAGTACTATGTGCGCGCAATCAACCGACTCAAGGTCATCAGCCGTCAAGCAGTGGGTCGGCATTGATGTGTGTAAACGGTGGCTGGATGTTTATGTTAGACCGTCTGGAGAGAACTTCCGAGTGAGCAACAGCAGTGAGGGAATTGAGGATTTAACCCGTCGGTTGGCCAAGCCGTCGCAGGTGGGTCGCATCATCGTTGAAGCCACAGGTGGCTATGAGCGACACATCGCGCTTGCAGCACAGCAGCAGGGCTATGCACTAGCGGTGATCAACGCCAAGCAAGCTCGCAACTTTGCCAGAGCTGCCAATCAACTGGCTAAGACCGACCGAATCGATGCGGCGATCCTCGCCTGGTTTGGCGAAGCGATGCAGCCTCCGCTACGACCGTTGGCCAGTGAGGCTCACCAACAGTTACAGGATGCGGTGACCCGTCGCCGCCAATTAGTGGAGATGCTCACCATGGAGCGCAACCGTTTAGCTGGACTGCGAGGTCCCGCTCAGGAAGACGTTCAAGCCCATATCGACTGGCTCAAAGACCGCATCAGCGACCTTGACCAAGCGATTGATGAGCAAGTGGAACACAACCAACAGTGGCAGCAGCACCAGGCTCAACTGACCTCTGTTCCAGGTGTCGGTCAGGTGGTTGCCAACACCCTGTTGGCTCTGCTGCCGGAGCTAGGAACGCTCTCACACCGTCAAATTGCCGCTCTCGTTGGGGTGGCTCCGCTCAATCGCGATAGTGGGCAAAAGCGAGGGCAGCGCTCGATCTTTGGTGGCCGCAAACCCGTTCGGCAGATGCTCTACATGGCCACTCTAGTTGCAGTTCGTTACAACCCTGTCATCAAAGCCTTTTATGAGCGGCTGCAACAGCGTGGCAAGTTAGCCAAAGTCGCCCGCATTGCCGCTATGCACAAGCTGCTGACGATCCTCAATGCCATGCTCAAGCACGGCACGCACTGGCAACCACCGGAGGCTGCTATGACGTAATTGACCTCCTTTCGACTTGACTTTTAAGATAATCGCTCTCGCCTCACTTTCTTATCAGCTCATCTTCAAATGCTGAATATCATGGGCACGAACCGCGTAAAGTCCATCGGGGGCGGGGAGGAGTTGGGTACTGGTATCGACGAAGGGTTCGGTGTCGGGAAAGGTGCGGGTTTGGATCAGTTGACCGTTATAGACTTCAATGCGGATGATGCCGTCGTCAGTGGCGAGTAGGAGGAAGTGGGCGACGGGGCAGAAGGGGCAGGGGGCTTGGGCAATGGCAGATTGCCCGACCAGCATTAACCAGTGATCCGGTTGGGTGGAATCAACTGCGATCGCACTTCCTATAACCTGACCATCGCGGCGGATAACCATACAGTGGCGCTGGAGTTGGCCTTGTGTCTGTGTGATCAGAAACAGCCAGCCGTAGTCAGAACTGAAGGCACAGTTGGCGGCGATGAGCTGACCGCGCCAGGTGGGCAGTTGAACGCGATCGTTGAGGCCGGAACGGTCAAGATCAAAGACGAATGCGACAGTTAAATCGCCTGCCTGGTAGAAGCCGAAGCCAAAGGTGGAGCCGCACCAGATTTGAGTTCGTTCGGGCAAGACGGTTCCCATGACGGTTGCGCCTAAGCGGTCAGTGCGTAACATTTGCCCCTGCTGGAGCCAGACGACAGCGACTTCGGATGTACCGCTGGATAAAGGCTGAGTGTTGCGGGTATGCGTAGGTAAGGTTTCAAATTGTGCGATCGCACCAAAACTATCCACCGCTAGCCGCTGTACGACTTGGCCGGCCTGCAACACCATCACCTGTCCCGCTTGACTGACCAGGGTTTTATCACCCTGGATGCGCCAGCGCAGATTGGGCTGCAAATTACCCGTGGTTATGACAGAACCGTCCTCCCGTTGAAACTGCCCCTGTCGCCACAGCACCCACTGCAACTGGCCTGCGGCTACAGTCGCAAACTGAATCAATCCCTCGGTTTGTAGCAGGCGCGTCGCCGTTACCTGACCACGCACGACAGTGACCGAAACCACCGCTCCCGGTTGGGACTGGGCGCAGACCGGACAGTGCGATCGCGCATGTTCCGTATTGCAAATTGAACAGGTTGTCCAGCACAAGTTATCAAGCAACTGTCGAGGAAACTCGCCCCGCTGATCGCGTTCAAACACCGACTGAAAATAGTGCAGCAGCTCATCCGACAAACGGTCATAGGGCAGCGCAGGCTTGGGATACTTCACCTCCGGGTGAAACACCGTAATTCGATGCAGCGATCGCGCCGCCTGCGGCACCCGCCGACTAGCATCCTGGGGCTTGTAAATCCCACCAAACGGATCAACAAACAGCAGCGACTGCATCAGCATCACCGTAAACGCATACCAGTCCGACTGCTCCGTATGGGGGCGCTGCAACAGCGGCTGATTCGCCTGCGGGTCACAAAGCAGCGGATCGACAAACCGAGCCGTAAACATACCGCAGGTAAACGGCTCAAACTGAAACGAATCCGCATCAATCAGAAACGCCTCCGTCCCCCGCACCAGCACATTCAGGTCATTAAAATCGCCAATCACCACACCCGCAAAATGCAGCTTCGACACCGTATCGTGCAAATCCTGAAAAATCTGCACCACCCGTTGATGGGGAATCGCTTGCCGGAAATTGCGATCGCAAAACCGCAGCAGCGGCTCCATCCCCGTCAGCAACCGCATCGTATAGCCCACAATCTGCTGCCGATCATCCCGCACCCAATCCATCGGCACCACCACCCGCTCCGGCAAATTCCCCGGAAACAGCGGCAACTTCTGCTGATGCACCGCAATTCGATTCCGCGCCGCCTGCTGCTCCTGCACCTGCCCCCGAAAATCCGCATGATCCGGAGACTTAAACAGCTTTACCGCCTGCTGACGACCCAGCCGATACACCTCTGCCTCGCCACCCTTGCCGAGAAGCTGCTGAGGTTTGAGAGTGAGTTTTTTGTGATTGAGGAAGAGCATGGGAGTGAAGGGGTGGATAGGTAGGAAAGGGGAAGTGGGGGAGTGGGGAAGTGGGGAAGTGGGGAAGTGGGGGAGAAAGGGGGCTGTAGAGGGAATGAAGTGAGGCGAGAGGAGCGAGGAGTGAGGCGTAAAGCAGTAGAAAGATAGTAGAAGTGGAAAAGAAGAATGGGGGACAAGTTTATAGGTGTTGCAGTTGCTTGGCGTGGAACGCCAAGCTGGGACACAACAGATAACGCCCCTGCGACCTCACCGATGCGAAGCGCTGTAACACCACCCACCGATCACCTCGTCCGTAGGGGTCTGGGGCGGCGGAATGCCCCAGTGGGGGAGCCTGAGGGGGCTAGTCCCCTCAGAAGCAACGTTCATAACCATCAGAATTATTCTGACGAGGGTAAGGGCAGGTTTAAGCAAAACGTTAGCGATAAACCCATCAGTTAAGTGCAAAACCTGCCCCTACGGGAGGTCGCATCTATGCGCAAAATCGCCCCATAAACCTAACGGTAATTTCCTTCAAATCATCATCCAGATGACCCAAAACCTGAGTTGCGATCGCATCCGGCACACCGCCATAAAACGCCTGCGCCACGCCGCCCGTAATACAGGTCAACGTATCGCAATCACCGCCCAGCGACACCGCATTCCGAATCGCATCCTCAAAATCCATTGATGCCAAAAACGCCGTCATCGCCTCCGGCACCGTCCCTTGACAGGATTCATTAAACTCATAAGTCGGGCGAATCTCATCCAGCGATCGGCTCAAATCATAGCCAAACGTCTGTTCGATATAGGCTTTAATCTCAGATTTAGATTGACCTGTACGACTCAGAAACACCGCCGCCGCCGTCGCTTGCGCCCCCTTGATACCCTCTGGATGATCGTGCGTCACAACAGCCGTTTGCTTTGCCTCATGCAGCACCGTATCCAAATCATCAAACGCATAGCCAACCGCGCTCACCCGCATCGCCGAACCATTGCCCCAACTGTTGTAGGGCTGCGGATCATCCGACCAAATCCATTTCGAAAACCGAGCACCATAACTACCCGTCGGATTCGGATAGCGGCGAGCATAAGACTGAATCTTGTCCTGATAATCGCCATCGTGCAGAATGGCATCTGCGATCGCAATTGTCAAAATCGAATCATCAGTAATGCCACAGCCAGGAGAAAACAGTTTAAAATCCTTCGTTTTAATCGGACTGAATTCATAAACAGAACCAATTAGGTCACCTGAGATCGCACCAAGCATAGGTACCTCCTTTTGGGGTGGATGGGTGAGAGGTGGATAGTCTCTAAGCTTTACGCCGAATCACAATCAGCGTCGTATCATCCGGGAGCAAACCGCCGCGCCGATTGAGCGTAAGCGACTCCCAGTCCACCTGCACTGCTTCATAATTCATCATGGCTAGCTGACGATTGACCCGGAGTGGATTCTTGAAATAGCGGTCTTCTTGCCAAAACTGAGCAATCGGGCCAACTCGCTCCTCCTTCCCCGGCAGCAGTGAATCTCCCAGGGCCGCCAAGTCCAAAACGCCATCCGTACCGAGCAAAATTGACTGCACCTCGGCAGTTGCAACCTGATGATGCACCTGAAACCGCAAATCCTCCGGCGTCAGTCCTTCAACATAGTCTTGAATCAGACCATAGGCCAAATAGGGCGGAGCATTGTCCGGGAAAGGGCCAAGCGGAGTGAGTTCACCATTCAGTGCGATCGCACCATCACCAATGGAAAAGATCCAGGTTTGCGCGGGTGTGATCAGTGCCCCAACAGTCGTGAACAGAAAGTAATCTCGCAACGTATGCAGATATTCACTGCCCATTGCCGAAATCCAATCATGAATCTGCAGTAGCACCATCTGCCGCACCTGCATCCAAAACTCCGCCTCGGTAGCAGGATTCAGCCGCTTCAACACCGAGAGGAAAGCCTGGGCTACCAGCTGAGCCCCAACCTTCGCTCCCACTTCGCTATGGGCACCACTGCCGCAACCATCACAAACCAGCGCCACGATTACCTCTTTAGCCACCAGCCAGTGATAGGCATCTTGATTATTGCGGCCTATCCGCCGATGCTCCCATCCGAGAACAGAACCGCCAATAATTTCAAACTGGTTATCCATAGCCTTCGTGTTCAATATACACCAAGTGTAAGTGTTGAATATACACAATGTCAAGAACGTCCTCAACATTGCTGCAAATATCCAAGTCCGTGTATAAGAACCCAATTTCTTTTCTGTGAAAGCTTGGTTCAGCCCAGCTTTCACAGAAAAGAAACCATCGGGTTTTAACCGAACCTCAGATGAGAACAGACAAAACCTATAAACATTAAGCACCACATACAAGGACTTACAACCTAAGTCCCATCCACCTTATAGCGCCTCTTTAAATATTTTTAGACAATCAAGAAATAAAAAGTGAACGTTTAACGTCCTAATCCACCTCCAACCCCATTCCCAACCTACCCTCCCACCAACTGCTCCTCCCCAGACGCAGCCAGCCCCTCCTGCCGCTGCCAATAAAACTGCTCAATATCCTGCCGCCGATACATCGGCGCTTTGCGGCGACGAGAAGATCGAGTCGGCACACCAGCCGCTTCAAGCATGGCCTTTGCCCTACGGCGAGAGCAGCCAAACAGAGGCGTAACCATTTGAATCGGCAGCCATTCTTGCCCAATACAGTCCAAGAGGGTCTGCTCATTGTCGTTCTGAATACGGGTGAGCAGGTGCTGTGCAAGGTACCAGCAGGCTAGCGTGTCAGCAGCAGCGCGATGGGATTTGGCAATTGGGAACTGGAAATGTTGAACGAGATCGGGCAAGCTGCGGGAAGGCAAATCAGCCAACATCAGCCGAGCAAGGCGTACAGTACAAAAAAGATCAGCGTCATCACGGTGATAAGCCAGTTGAAGCCGACTATATTCGGCCTGCAAAAAGCTGTAGTCAAACTGAATATTGTGAGCCGTAAGAATGCCATTGGAGAGCAAGGGCAATAAGCTAGGCCAAATCTGCTCCGGCGTAGCGGCATTGGTCAACATAGCAGGGGTAATGCCCGTAAACTGGACAATTCGTTCTGGGATGGTTACACCGGGTTGAAGCAGGTGGGTTTGCTGATCCAGAATGCCGTCTCGCAAATTGGTGCGCAGAACTGAGATCTCAATCACGCGGTGGTGGGGCGGACGCGAACCCGTAGTTTCGACATCGATAACGGTTAAGTCCTGCTGACTCAGCCAGCGGTAATGACCAAGCAAATCGGTTGAGAAGCGGAACGTGGGCAAAGGACTCATAAAAATCTAAGCTATCAGCGACGGAATTTTAAGCTATCAGCGGCAACATGTAGAGCATTCGGTAGATTGCTGGTGGAAACCCGCACCTGATTTCGCCATAACATTTCGTTACGATAAACATTACAGACGGAGATACTAACCAAACATTATGGAAACCAAGCTTCAAAAATCAGACTCTGAATGGAAAGAGCAGCTCACGCCTGAGCAGTACAAGGTAACACGCAAAAAAGGAACCGAGCGGGCTTTCACCGGCAAGTATCACGATAATAAGGAATCGGGTACTTATAAGTGCGTCTGCTGCGGTACTCCTTTGTTTAGCTCAGAGACAAAGTTTGATTCTGGCACGGGCTGGCCGAGCTTCTGGGCTCCGGTTGAAGGCGAAAACGTGGCGGAAGAGACTGACAACAGCTTTTTCATGCGCCGCACCGAGGTGCTATGTGCCAAATGTGATGCGCATTTAGGGCACGTTTTCCCGGATGGCCCTCAGCCAACGGGCTTACGCTACTGCATCAACTCGGCATCCCTCGACTTTGATGCCAAAGCAGAATAGTAGCAGCATTCTAAACCCCAGAATAGGATTAGCCGGTACGCAATGCGTATCGGCTAATCCTATTCTGGGGTTTTATTATGAATTGTTTCGGCATCATTTGGAACTGATTGAGTTCCGTAACCGTGACTCAAGAGCTGATGAATTTGATTGAGCAACTCTCGCACCGGGATGGAAGCCGGTACGATCATCTGACAAAGACGACGCAGCTCGGTCAAGCTTTCCTGTCCTTCTTGGTCAGATGCGATCGCAGAACTCATGATGGCCAAAATCAGCGGACAGTTTTTGCTCTGTCGGAATTGGCTCAGTTTATGCAGCAGATTGGATTGGCTCCAGTTGGGCTGAAGTGAAATTAGCAGCAGATCGGTAGTGTGATGATAAACCTGCTGCTCCACGGACTGCCAAGTTTGACCAATTTGAGCCTGAATGCCTGAGGCTTGCAAATAATGGGCCAGGGTGACCAAACCTTTAGCCGCATCGATTTTTGCCGCATGAGTTGGGCTAGCGGTATTGGGATGAACGGTGCGATCGCGACCTGAATGTTCAGTCACATCCTTAACAGAATCTGGTTGGCTAGCGCTGAGCATTGCGGGATCAAGCAGAGAAATATGGGGCTGATGGGTCAGTCCGACAGCGGTTTGAATCGTTCGCAATAGGGCTTTGCCGTCCAAATGAACCGAAATGGAAGTTGCGATCGCATTGGGCTGATAGGGGAACAGCCGCAGTTGGGGCACCTGATCGATTACCGTGGCAAACTCTGGCGTCAGCGGCACAATTGGCAGCGTAGACAGAAATTCGTGGTCGCTGAGCTGCTGTAGGTAGACCAGCGGATCAACCGACAGCGTACCAATCAGCAGCACATTGGGTTTCCAGACCCGCGCTAGCATTTCAGCTTGATCTAGATCATCCGCCTCCAGCACGTGGCAGTGGTGGGTATGAAGCAACTGATTGAGCTGACCGCTGAGCGACGTTGGATAGGCCGCCGGATTGGTCAGCGTCAAGTCTGCCCCCAGATACAGCGCGGTAATTCCCTGTAGATTGTTCAGGCTCTCGTTCGGCTCCTCCGGTTCCTCCAGCCGATCGAGCACAGTTTGCAACAGAGTCGTTTGCACAGGCAGCGTGAGGAAGCTATCCGCTCCGCAAGCGATCGCCTGTTCCTCTTCCACAGGTGTCCCGGTCATGATTACGGGTAGCCGACAGGTATCTTCATCTGTCTTAAGCAGCGTCAGCAGATCCCAACCGGACAGCATCGGCAACAGTGGATTCACAAAAATGGCGCACGGCTGTAAGCGACGAATTTTTTCCAGAGCTTCTGGGCCAGATCGTGCGATCGCAACTCGATAGCCCAACTGGGCCACTTTCTCATGCAGGTCTTCTAAAAATCGCGGCACGGCTTCCACAATCAGCACTAGCCGATTAGGCGACGGTTGATGAATCGCCATCGCCAAGTCCAGGTTGAGATTGAGCTGCTCCTGAGGTGGTGCAGGCGGCAGCAGCAGCGTAAACTCGCTGCCCTCGCCCTCGGTAGACGTAAACGTCACATCTCCCCCATGCAGCCGCGCCAGCCGCTGGGTTAAAACCAATCCCAATCCGGTGCCACCGACCTGACGAGTCAGAGGATTCTCAAGCTGCTGAAACTTCTGAAAAATCAGATGCTGCTTTTTCTGAGGAATGCCAATTCCCGTATCCCAAACCGTAAAAGCAATCCAGCCGTCCCATAGCCGAACTCTCAGCCCAGTCTGATCGCCAAGTTCCGTAAACTTCAGCGCGTTGCTCAATAGGTGAGTCAACATCTGCTGGAGCCGCAGCTCATCGGCATACATGGTGTGAATTTTGGGATCAATGTCGAGGATGATCTGTTGCGATCGCGCACTGCCGGTTTCTGCCTCTAAGGACGTAGCAGCCGCTGGATCAGACTGGCCCACAGGAGGCGCGGAGGATGCCGATGTTGAACTTTGTGGAGCGACAAGCTGCACCATACTGTAAGCTTGCCGAATTGCCTTGTCACAAACCGTTCGCAGCGTAATCGGCACAAAATTTAAGTCAAGCTGTCCTGTCTCAATCCGCGTCAAATCGAGAATGTCATTCACAATCGCCATCAGATGACGACTGCTTTCATGAATCAAATGGGTATAGCGAGCCTGTCGCTGGTTCAACTGCCCCAAAGCCTGATTCTTCAACAGATGCGACAGACCCAGCACAGCCGTCAACGGCGTTTTCAGCTCATGGCTAATGCAGGCCAAAAACTCGTCCTTAAACCGATTGAGCTGTACCAAATCAGCATTCTTGGCCGCAAGTTCTTGGCTCAACTGCCGCTGAGTCGTCGTATCCTGCGCCACCACGAGCCAGACCCGCTCCGATAGAAGTGCGTTCGAAAGCGGCAGCAATTCTGTCTCATTTACGATCTGATGGTGCTGTTGCACCTGGGAATCGCCGATTTGAGTAGCTAAGGGGGGAGGCAACACAGTAGAGGACGCCAAAGCAGCTGATATCAGCGGCATCTGATCCGCTACTGTCAGGAGCTGCTGCGCCGAAAAGCCCAAATCGATCCGCACGAATCGCCAAACATGCACCTCGCCATCTTGATTAAGGCAGGCGCACAGGTGAGTATTAGTTTCGGCTTCCAATTGGCAATAGCCCACGGGCAAGCCGTCAGGGATCTGGCGGGCAGTAGCAGACCCTGCGGTCATGCTAGTCGTGCTGCTAGTGGTACTGCTAGTGGTCAGAAATGTCCGCTCCGGCTCCGGCATCGATGTAGAACGAGTTGGTTTAGCGGTCGATGACGGCTGGACAGGTTGGGATAAGTGGATGCCGGATGAATCGTCCGCTCGCTGATCAGATCGCGTTGAGGGACGATGCTCGGGTGAGTTAGAAAACTGGGGCGACGGAATGGCCTCTGGATGAATTGCTGCCGCATAGGTGACATCGCCAACTTGCGATCGCCAAATTCGGTTCCGCTTGAGTACCTGCCCATGCTCAGTTTGCAGCATGAGCGGAATGGGGACACGGTCAAAGATCTGTACCCACGGCTCGTGGTCGCTGAGGGCTTCGAGCGCCTCAGTTTGTAACGAGATTGACTCATAGCCAATCGGTAGCGGCTGCGAAGCCTGCCGTGCTTTGACTTGTCCAGACGAACGCTTGGGCGGCAACCAGGACGGCTGATTGAGTTCAGCGCGGGTTGATTGGATCAACCGCGTGAGATTTACCAGCCCCAAATAGTGATCATTCTGATCCACCACGGCCAAATGGGCCGTATCAGGCGGCAGGTCGTGAATCGGCAGTTGGCTAATCGGTAAGGCCACCGAAACCACCGTAACTGGCTGAATCAAGTTTGGTTGAGCCTGAGTGGCGATAAACTGCTCAAGAGTAATATGCCAATCGCTGAACGACGGCAGGTGATTGATCAGCCATGTGACCAAGGACAGGGGGCGGATGGTGCCAATCGGGTAATGATCAGCATCTAGAATGACAACCGTATTAAAGGCGGAGTTTTGCACTCCGTCGGATTGCAGCCATTGAAAAACCTGCTCCAAACAGTCATGCCGATAGCAGCTTGGAACGGGTTCAATAAATTGCCGTAGGTTGGGCAATGTCATAGCAGTTGTCAATCTAGCCCCAGAACATCCAGACGGTTATTAATTCCGCCAGTGAATTAGAAATTAGATTTAGATAAGCAGCTTAGATTAGGCGAATCATTGACGTGCATTAGGCAGCGCACCAGATAGAGTTGAGATCGCAGGATCCCCTCACTGCGACTTGTCAGTTTACTTCAGCTCACCACCTAGAGATTTCACGACCTAGAGAACCACTTCGAGCAGCGCGATCTAGACCCGACTTGTTATCTAAGACTCGTCATCTAACACTCGCCATCTAACACTATCGATTCATCTGATTAAGCGCAGTTAAATATCGATCAGATTAAGCAGATTAAGTTAGATTAAGCAGATCTAGCCTAGCTCTAGCCGATATATACTTCCGCTGCTCACAGACAAGCCCATGAAAACTATTACTACCCGTTTATCCTAATCCTGCTTGCCATCCTTGTCAGATATTTGCCAGATAGACTTAAACCTTATTCAAATCCCGATAGGTTGTTTAAGCATCCGTAGATAACGTATTCCCAGCGGAGCGTTAGAAAACTGGCTTGAGCTTTGCTACCTACCCTATGGAAACACCTAGATAACTAAATCGCCCAGAAACAGTAGAACATTTAAGAATCCAGCCTCCCGTGAGGACTCCCATCGATTTTGCCGTTGCCGCAGCAGACACAACGGCGCATCTCGGGTGCAGCGTAGCATGTGGGCACCTCTCCACCTTTAAATCAGGATTCAATCTGACTCGCGCTCCAGATTGGCAGAGTTTTCCGACTACAATGAATATTAAATAATTCTGTATTTACTCCAAGATCGTTTCATCTAGACTAGATGTGCCGCGATCGCGGAATCTGTCTACGTTAGGTTTTGTAAGATTTTGTCATCTAAGCTCTCACTATGCATTTTTATTTACTCTGATGCGCTCTCTCAGTTGTTAATTGAGCATCTTGACCATCAGCGACATACGTTGGACTTCATAGGGTCTCAGTCGGAACTGATGGGTCTAACGGAGGACAACTTACATCATATTGACTGCTTAGTACTAGAAAACTCTCCTGATTTGTTGGCGTTGTTGAGCGACCTCAAGGCACGTCACGTACTCTTGCCGATCGTGGTGTTGAACGTTCAAGCAGATGCCCGAATAGCTCAAACATCCGACTATGAAAATGCCCGATCCAATCAAAGCTCCAGCACCGATGTCAGTACCCACGCTCGCCCCAGTTCGCAGACCACAAATCCGACCGTTGAGACATTACGCACCCACTATCACGATGGTTTGCTGCTGATTCAGCAATTAGAACCGCAATCACTGGAGGCGGGCATCCATCGGGCAATCGACCAGTTTCTAGATTTGCCCTCTAGCCAACTGTTGCCTCATCTCAGCGCTAGCTTAGGCGCAACACAGCAAACGTCCCTGGTTCTACAACAACGACGTCTAGCTTCTAAATTGAAGGAGCGGCTTGGTTATCTTGGTGTGTACTACAAACGAAATCCCCAGTATTTCCTGCGACATATGAGTCCCGATGAACGCCAAGAGTTCTTGTCAGATCTCAGTCGGCGTTATCGTGAGATCGTATTGACCTATTTTTCTGACAGCGAAAAGACGAATCAGCATATCGATGAGTATATCAACACGGCCTTCTTTGCAGATGTGTCAGTTTCTCAGATCGTCGAAATTCATATGGAGCTGATGGACGAATTCTCGAAACAGCTCCAGCTAGAGGGCCGCAGCGAGGAAATTTTGATGGATTATCGGCTAACGCTGATTGATGTGATTGCCCACCTCTGTGAGATGTACCGACGGTCAATTCCGCGCGAGTCCTAATCACGAGCTGGTGATAACCTGGCGATAACGGCGGTAACAATGAACCCGCATGCAAGCCTGATGAATTAGGATGATCTGCGGATTAGGATAATCTGCGATCGCAACCTTTCGTCATCACTCATCATCATCGGAAGTCAAGCTCATCAATCAAGTTTTTAGAGCAATCCGTAAAAGACCCTAACGCTTCGCGAGATTACTCGTGGAAAGCGTCTACATTGAGTGAATAAATTGAGTGAATGATATTCTGTCACGATTTCTAACTAGTCACATCGATTATCCGTGCTGCCAAACTATGAATACTCTGAAAAAAACCTACGTGCTGAAGCTTTATGTGGCAGGCAATACGCCCAACTCGATTCGGGCACTCAAAACACTCAACAACATTCTGGAACAGGAGTTTCAGGGTGTCTATGCGTTGAAAGTAATTGATGTGTTGAAAAATCCCCAGCTTGCAGAAGAAGACAAAATCCTCGCGACACCGACCCTATCCAAAATTCTGCCGCCACCCGTCCGCAAAATTATTGGCGACCTATCTGACCGCGAACGAGTCCTCATCGGCCTCGACCTGCTCTATGAAGAACTGCGTGACGATGAAGCAAACGAGCTATAGCAGTCTAGATGAAAATTATTCAGTTGCTAAAAACTCGGTTATCGATCCAGATTCGCACCAAATCGTGTTCCAATGGGTATTGGCATGGCCTTTGACCTATCATGAGATTCGGCCAAGATGAATTCTGCCAATCTGCTTAACTATTTGCTAGATCAATAGATTGTTGCACCAGTGTTTGCGCTCACTTAACATTTGTTGACGAGACATCCAAAACATGGGCATGATTTGCCTTGATTACTTGTACAAAAGGTTTTCAAATGGTTGGTCGATGTCCACAAGCATGTCCATAAACAGGATCATTAGAGCCTCTGATTGCTCGTTCGCTCTAGATTTGATTGATTGTATTGAGTCCATCCAGCCATGAGTCAGCCTAATTCGAATGGTAGCCAGCTAGAAGCAAAAGGAGTGCAGAAGATCCGCACGATGATCGAGGGGTTCGATGACATTAGTCATGGTGGACTCCCAACGGGTCGTACAACCCTAGTTAGCGGCACCTCGGGCACGGGCAAAACACTGATTGCCGTTCAGTTTCTCTACAATGGCATTTCCCAATTCGATGAACCCGGCATATTTGTCACTTTTGAGGAGTCTCCAGCCGATATTATCAAGAACGCCTACAGTTTTGGCTGGGATCTGCAAAAACTGATCGATGACGGCAAGCTGTTTATTCTGGATGCATCACCCGATCCAGAAGGACAGGATGTGGTCGGCAGTTTTGACCTGTCGGCGCTGATTGAGCGGATTCACTACGCCATTCGGAAGTACAAGGCGCGGCGAGTGTCTATCGATTCAGTCACAGCAGTCTTTCAGCAGTACGATGCGGCATCCGTCGTTCGGCGCGAGATTTTTCGCCTAGTTGCCCGCATGAAGCAGGTGGGTGCCACCACAATCATGACCACAGAGCGGGTCGAGGAATACGGCCCAATTGCCCGCTTTGGGGTTGAAGAATTTGTCTCCGACAACGTCGTGATCTTGCGCAACGTCCTTGAAGGAGAGCGGCGGCGACGGACGGCTGAGATTCTCAAGCTGCGGGGCACAACCCACATGAAAGGGGAATACCCGTTCACGATTACGAATCAAGGGATCAGTATTTTTCCATTGGGTGCCATGCGGCTTACGCAGCGATCGTCCAATGTGCGCGTCTCTTCTGGCGTCAAAACGCTGGATCAAATGTGTGGCGGTGGCTTCTTCAAGGACTCCATCATTCTGGCCACGGGCGCAACGGGTACGGGCAAAACCCTGCTGGTTAGTAAGTTCATTCAAGATGCTTGCAATCGAGGTGAGCGGGCCATTCTGTTCGCCTACGAAGAGTCGCGGGCACAGCTTTCTCGCAACGCCTATTCCTGGGGGATCGAATTTGAGGAGCTGGAGCGCAAGGGCTTGCTGAAAATTCTCTGCGCCTATCCAGAGTCGGCAGGACTAGAAGATCACTTACAGATGATCAAGTCAGAGATTGATCACTTTAAGCCTAACTGCATTGCCATTGATTCCTTATCAGCGCTGGCACGAGGGGTCAGCAACAACGCCTTTCGGCAGTTCATCATCGGCGTGACGGGCTTTGCGAAGCAGGAGGAGATTACGGGCTTCTTCACCAATACCACTGACCAGTTCATGGGTGCCCACTCAATCACAGATTCCCATATCTCAACGATTACCGACACGATTTTGATGTTGCAGTACGTTGAGATCCGGGGTGAGATGTCGCGGGCGATCAATGTGTTCAAGATGCGGGGATCGTGGCACGACAAGGGCATTCGCGAGTATACGATTACCGAACAGGGGCCAGAGATCAAAGACTCGTTCCGCAACTTTGAGCGGATTATCAGCGGTTCTCCGAGTCGGGTCAGCGTTGATGAGAAGTCAGAGTTGTCCCGGATTGTCAAAGGTGTGAAGGATAACGTGGAGTAGATCGCCCGGTTACACATAGCTAAAAGAGAACAGGCACGGCTGAGCCGTGCTTGTTCTCTTTTAAAGCTGTGAGGTGTTGAGTAGGGGAGCGGGAGGAGAGTGGGAGGAGAGCAAGGGAGCTGATGGATGGATTGGTGGCTGCGATCGCAACTTGACCTGAAATCATAATCGGCATAACTAATCAAAACGGATTGTAAACCAATGATCAAAAAGTTTATTTTGCGACAAGAAAACTGGAGCAGATAACGTGCGATCGCGCATTTAGCAGCAATCCAATGACTTCACACATTAATGCAGAAATCAGCTTCAAAACCGATCAGGAATCTATATAGAACTATAGAAAACTATTTGTAGCAATAGATACAGTTTTCCGCGCTTGATCAGATACTCTTCAACAGGAATTAATTTACCTGGCAGCAAGTAATTGCCATAAATCTATCTTTCAGCAGAGGCCTTTGTAAATAGTCTGATCAATAAAACGTTGCAACGCTAATTTCTTTCGTCTCGCTATCTTCCAAACTCGTTCTTTACATTGACGGCTTTCATAGTGTCACTGAGATCAAGAAAGCGCCGAAACCATCGCGAACAGGAGATTTCAGTACCTCCTGTCATGGGAGCATCGATACAGTATCAACAGGATAAGGCTGCTACTTGTTATAAACTGCTGCTGCCTAGCAGCTTTAATATTTCTTGAAGATATCTCAATAACACTGACATTTGAAGTTTCAGAAAAGTAGAGCAATTCTTAATCAAGTTGTACGTCAATAATTTGAGGTTTTAGTAACTCTTGTTTCATACTATTTGACATTTCAGACCATTCTCTTCTTCAGTGTGTATGGTGAGAAATAGGAACTGCTCGCTCAATACTACTGACCTGCTTGCTCAATACGTAGAAGAACGCAGAAGAGGTAAAACAATGGATCCTTTAATCTTGAGAAAGCTGTGGATGCAGATTGAATCAGCTCATACTCATACACTGTTGAATTTGGATGACACAGGCTTAGTACAGTGGCTTATCCAAGAGACCCAAGTCAGCTATCCCCTAAGTGCAGACGAAAAAGGGACTTTAGCAGCTTATCTCTACTCCAAGCTCTCACTGATTCGGGACATCGCCGACCAGCGGCTGGCGGCTTAGCCCTCACTGGCACTGTTTACTCGAACTGTCTACTCGATTCACATCGGTTTTGTCTGCTCGTGAGACTACACTTCAAACCACGTGTTGCGACTAAGATAAGAGCGAATTTTCTATAAGTTGTGCTGTGGCCGTGCGATCGCAGCCTTATAGTGTTTCGTATTGTGAATAGCACTAACTCAGGTGTACTACACTAGCTGTACTACATTTGTTCTTGTCTTAAAAGCTTACTAAATACCTATGCAAAACCGGAGCTTACGTTTTTTATTCACCTTTGGCTTGATGGCTGCCCTGACCGCTTGTGGCGGTGGTGGTACAACCTCAACCGAAGGTGAAGAAGGAGGTAGTGGTAGCAGCCTCCTCAACTCGGTTCAATCTCGTGGCACTCTCGTCTGCGGCGTTAATGGACAGCTACCCGGATTTAGCTTCGTGAACGAAAGCGGTGAATATTCGGGTCTAGATGTTGACGTTTGCCGTGCGATCGCGGCAGCCCTGTTTGACGATCCCAATGCGGTTGAATATCGCAACCTGAGTGCTCAAGAACGTTTCACAGCGGTGCAAACGGGTGAAGTCGATATCCTGAGCCGCAACACCACCGACACCATTAGCCGCGATACGTCCGTTGGTTTAGAGTTTGCGCCCACAGTCTTCTATGACGGTCAGGGCATGTTGGTATCCAGAGCCTCTGGCTTCACGACTTTAGAAGATTTAGAAGGCGCTTCGATCTGCGTGCAGGCTGGCACTACCACCGAGCTGAACTTGGCCGACCAAATGCGCAAGCGCGGCGTTGAATATACGCCCGTTGTCTTTGACGATGAGGATGCCCTCTATGCGGCCTATGCCAGCGGTCGCTGCCAGGGAGCCACCTCTGACCGTTCCCAACTTACGGCTCGCCGCACCACGCTGCCCAATCCTGATGACCATGTGGTGATGGATGTCGTCCTGTCTAAGGAACCGCTGGCCCCGGCGGTGGTCAACGGTGATACCAACTGGTCTGACGCCGTCAAGTGGGTTGTCTATTCTTTGATTCAGGCTGAAGAATTTGGCATTACCTCAGAAAATATTGATACGTTCCAGAACACCGAAGATCCCAATATTCAGCGCTTCCTGGGTCTGGAAGGGAACTTGGGTGAAGACATGGGTCTGCCCAACGACTTTGCGGCGCGGGCAATTCGGGCCGTAGGCAACTATGGCGAAATTTACGAGCGCAACATTGGTGAACCGTTCGATTTAGAGCGTGGCCCCAATGAGCTATGGACCGAGGGAGGACTGATGTATTCTCCACCGTTCCGCTAAAACTTCTAACAGGGTAGACCACTCGGTCTGCCCTGTTTGCTTTTGTGCACCAACGATGACCCATGACACATGATCCGATAACGACCGAGGAAAAAATTCCCCTTTGGCGAGACGAGCGGATCGTCAAGATTGCCATTCAAGTGATTATCTTGGCCATCATTGCCGTCATTTTTGCGATTTTGGCGACCAATTTCGCCATTAACTATCAGCGGCTCAATATTCCCTTTGGCTTCGAGTTTCTAGACCGAGCCGCATCCTTTGGCATTGGCGATACGGCCATCCCCTATTCGCCCACCGATCCTTATCGCAGAGCGCTGCTGGTGGGTTTGCTCAACTCACTGCGCGTGATGATTTTGGGCATCATCTTAGCCACCGTGGTTGGCGTTATTTCCGGGATTGCGCGACTGTCCGATAACTGGCTTGTGCAGCAAATTTCGAGCATCTACGTGCAGATTTTTCGCAATACGCCGCTGCTGCTTCAGCTTTTCTTTTGGTACTTTGCCGTTTTTCTGAATCTGCCAGCGATTGAAGCCCCCATCAGCGTGCCAGGTTTCTACCTGACCCAGCGTGGGGTCGATCTACTGTGGCCGCTCTATACGCTGCGAACAGGCTTAGCGCTACTGCTGCTGGTTGCTAGTGCGATCGCACTGGTCGTCATTTGGCGACGACGGATGAAGCTGATGGAGCAAACGGGCACGTCGCCGCAGTCGTTGAACATCGCCCAGTATATTGCGCTGGCGGTTTTAGTGATCTGCCTGATCTTTGGCCTACAGTGGGAAGTTCCGGTGCTGGAAGGAACATCCCTGACCGGAGGACTCAATCTATCACCAGAATTTGCGGCTTTGCTGACTGGACTGGTACTCTACACCGCTGCCTTTATCGCAGAGGTGGTGCGAGCTGGCATTCAGTCGGTTTCAAAAGGACAGTGGGAAGCCGCACGGGCACTGGGCTTACAGTCCAATCGAGTCATGCAGCTGGTGATTTTCCCTCAGGCGCTGCGGGTGATGATCCCACCGCTGACCAGTGAGTATTTAAACCTGGCTAAGAACTCCAGTCTTGCGATCGCAATTGGCTACAACGACATCTTTTCGGTATCCAATACCACAGCCAACCAAACCGGGCGCTCGGTAGAAATGATCCTGATTGTGATGTCCACCTATCTGATCATCAACCTGATCATTGCGCTACTGATGAATGTATTTAATCAGTCAGTACAGCTCAAGGAGCGCTAGCTGAATACAGGTCTCTAAATTCAAACCAACATTGTGTAGGGGCGAGTTTTGCGATCCAGTTTTGGTTCAAAGCCACAATTTGATGGCTAAACCCGCCCCTACAATCCGCTCCGATAAATTGATTGATTTTGAACTCGTTATAGATCATGACCTTTTCTCAGCCAGAACCGGGAACAGTCGCCGCGCCACCCAAAAGTCAGGTTGCTCCGGTGAAGTGGGCGCGACGCAACCTATTTAACTCGCCATTCAACACTGTACTAACCATCGTTTCGGTGGTGGTGCTGGCTTGGCTAGCCATCGGCATTGTGCAGTGGGTGTTTGGCGTGGCGCAGTGGGAAGTGATTCAGCGCAATATTCGACTGATGCTGGCCGGACGCTATCCTGCCGATTTGACCTGGCGGCTGTGGGCTACCGTCGGCGCATTTACCGTAGCGGGTGGGCTGACCTGGGGCGTACTGAGCCGCAATATTCGCTTGTTTAACACCACCAGCTTAGCCGTGCTGGTCGTCTTGGCCGCCCTTAGCATTGGCGTAATTCTAGGCTTCAGCGTACCCGGTGGCCTGATCCTGCTGGGCATGGTAGTCCTGCTAGCCGCAACGGCCTATGGCGGATATGAGATCGCACAGCGAGTTGAAGGGATTGGCGGCTGGCTGACGCTGGTGTGGCTGGTGGCGTATATCCTTGGCTTGGTTCTGCTCCAGGGTCTGCTGCCCGGTATGAGGACAGTACGATTGCAGGATCTAAGCGGCTTTGTGCTAACCATGCTGACCGCCGTCACCAGTATCGTGCTGTGCTTTCCGTTCGGGGTCTTACTGGCGCTGGGGCGACAAAGTGATCTCGTGATCGTGCGCTGGGTCTGTATTGCGTTTATTGAGGTGATTCGGGGCCTGCCGCTGATCACGATTCTGTTTATGGCTCAGGTGATGCTACCGCTGGTACTGGCTCCCGGATCGCAACCACCGGATCGGGTGCTACGTGCGATCGCAGGTTTGACCATCTTTGCGGCAGTTTATCTGGCGGAAAACGTGCGCGGTGGTTTACAGGCCATTCCACGCGGACAGTCAGAAGCGGCTCGTGCCTTGGGTCTCAATGGCGCACTGGTCACGCTGCTGATCGTCCTGCCGCAGGCACTGAAAGCCGTAATTCCCACAATTGTGGGCCAGTTTATCAGCTTGTTCAAAGACACGTCGCTGCTAGCGATTGTCGGTCTAGTCGAACTCTTAGGCATCTCGCAGTCGATCCTGGCTAACCCGCAATTTTTGGGTCGCTACGCCGAGGTGTATACCTTCGTGGCGCTGATTTACTGGGTCTGCTGCTATGCAATGGCACTCGGCAGTCGTCAAATCGAAAAACAGTTGAATACCGGACAGCGCTAGGGAAATAGGCGGCAAATCAAAAAAGTTAGCACTCGACCTAATGGCTATAAGCTGCAACTCAACTAGAGCGGCTGAAGTTAGCTGAGACCTTGTTCGGCCAAGGGTTTGTCATCTATATAACAATGGCCTCGGCTAACCTGCTCTAAGGTGTCAGCAGAACTGGAGGCAAACGTAATATCAAGTCCGCGTAACCGGACTGCATATAACTTCACACTTGCGCTTTGGCCGACAGTCATCAGGCTAAAATGCGGTCAACATGAGTTGATATAACCAATCCAGCGATCTCGCAGCTATTTAAAACTGCATCATTTTGATTCAACGTATTCATACGGGTAGGAAAAACACCATGACACAAGTTCAAGCTCAATCTGAAACGACTGGAGGTATGGGCGAACCAATCATCGTTGCGACGGACGTGGAGAAGTGGTACGACAATAATTTTCACGTGCTGCGCGGAGTTAGCCTAACCGTCACCAAAGGCGAAGTCGTCGTCGTTATGGGGCCATCTGGTTCTGGAAAATCCACCTTCATTCGCACATTTAACGCCCTGGAAACCTACCAGAAAGGCAGCATTGTGATTGATGGAATTCATCTATCCCGTGATTTGAAGAACATCGACACGGTAAGGCGCGAAGTGGGCATGGTGTTTCAGCAATTTAATCTGTTTCCCCACCTGACCGTGCTGAAAAATGTCACTCTGGCACCCATTTGGGTGCGCCGCTGGCCGAAAAAGCGGGCCGAAGAAAAAGCCATGCAGCTCCTGGAAAGGGTTGGCATCCTGGAACAGGCGCAGAAATATCCGGGCCAGCTATCCGGTGGTCAGCAGCAGCGGGTTGCGATCGCACGGGCTCTAGCGATGGAACCGAAAATCATGCTGTTCGACGAACCGACCTCGGCGCTTGACCCCGAGATGGTGCGAGAAGTATTAGACGTAATGCGGACACTAGCCTCCTCCGGCATGACAATGGTGTGCGTCACCCACGAAGTCGGCTTTGCCCGAGAAGTGGCCGACCGGGTGGTGCTGATGGATAGCGGCGTTCTGGTTGAAGAAGCCACGCCAGAAGAGTTTTTCAACAATCCCAAAGAAGAGCGATCGCAAAAATTCCTGTCTCAGATTTTATAGCAGCCATCGCCACCTCAAGCTGTTCGAGCAGACCAGCGACGGGATAGAGCATTCCACTTGCGCCGCACCTTTTCTTTTAGGAAGACAGCGCGGCTGAGCTGTTGACGCCACTGGGGTTGGCTGAGTTCATAGCCTTGCGATCGCAACCAGTCTCCGGCCATGTATTCCAAATAGGCAATCTGGATCGGCGTCAGCACCGTCCGCCACTGCTGGGTTTCACCAGAGCGAATGTGATTGTGATGCAGCAGCGTATTGGGGTCGTGCTGACTGGCGTCGTAGTTGGGGTCAGCTTTCCAGGCTTGAATCCGCTTTTGCTGCCGCTTCAGGTCGTACTTGTCAGCAATTTCCGCCGCCGTTTCCGGTGAAATGTCGATATTGAGATGACGCGCAATCCGCTGCACTTCCTGATCGAGATCGGCCATCATCACCTCGTACTGGGAAATCAAAATTCCAGGTAGTGCTGTCCATGCCTCATAGTCCCGCAGAGCCTGCTCCACTTCACCACTGCGAAACATTAACCGCTCAAAGCTAATCTGGCGCATATTCATCAGCGACACCGCCACATCGCGAATATCCCGCGAAATGTAAAGACCCGTGGCATAGCCATCTGCGATCGCATCCGACACCCCAGCCAGCAACTGTCGCTTGTGAACCTTGACCACATGCACATGACCGTGGGTTTGCGCCTCTAGATCCTGGCAGGTCGTGTTGCGTACCTCACCAATTCCTTCGCCTCGTCCGGCCCGCTGCAACAGCTCCACCGCCAGCTGATATTGCAGCGTCGATCCCGACCGCATCATTCCACAGCTAATCACAAGCATGGTACTTTTCCTTCCGCTGAATTATCGCTGAACTATCTTCAAAATGCCCAAAACAGGTTGTGTAGTTCTCAAACGGGAACAATTTTTAGAGTCAGGTGGAGTCAGGACTGATGGTGCGACGCCACCGCACTACCAGTCCTGACTCTAAAAATTATTGAATTCTTCAATCACTAAATCTCGCAGTCAACAAGATCCATGTGCCATAACAGATCAGGAGGACTTTAACAAAAGGTTAGGACAGTATGGATTATATTCTGAAGGATTCACTCGAAATTTTTGATCGTCACAGCGGCTGGATTCTTTGGAATCTGTTCTTGGCCTACATTCCCTTTGTGCTCAGTTTTTGGCTGTTTCGCCGCAAGCGAATTGTGCGATCGCTGTTATGGTGGATTGCTTACGTCGTATTTGTCGCCTTTCTGCCCAACGCGCCCTACATGCTGACGGACATTATTCACCTGATGGACGCGATCCGCGATGGCTATTCGGTGTGGGTGCTGACAATTATCTTTGTGCCGCTACATGCCTTTGCCATGCTGGCGGGCTTTGAGGCCTATGTCGTATCGGTGATGAATCAAAGCCACTACTTAGTGAAGGAAGGAGCCAAGCAGTACGTCACCGTTTCAGAACTGTTGATTCATGCGCTGGTCGCTGTGGGGATTTATCTGGGTCGCTTCCTGCGGTTCAATAGCTGGGATTTAGTGACCAGTCCCGATACTGTCCTACTGGGCACACTGGATACTCTGACCAGCAAACGACCCATTCTGGTCATCTTTATCACGTTTGTGATCATCACGGTGGCCTACTGGATTGCTAAGCAGATTACCATTGGCCTCTGGTTGCGAGTTAAACAGGTGCGCTCCGGCTTAGATTTCTAAGTCTCAAAGCGCCATCATTCCTCATCACTCCTAACCTCTCAAATTTTCTAGCAGTGGGATGAAACCCCTACCTGCAATTCAGGATTTTCAGCGGGCGCAAATTTTATAATTAACATACCAGTCAGTTTGGAATTTGTACTGCTCAGCTCCATTTCACCGCGAAATCTCGTTACCGTATAAACGTATCGAGATCGTGCATCTTTCCCATTGCAATTTATGTCCTCCACTATGCAGCTCCCCCTTATTGGCAAAGTTAAACGCCCGCTTCCCTGGATAATCGGCCTCGTCGCCGTTGGCCTAATTGGGACGACTGCTGGCACCATTGCCATCATGCGCAATCAGGCTCAGCCGCTAGATGTGACTGAACTCACGGTGCCCGTTGAAGCGGAATCGATTACGCTGCGCATTACCGCCAGCGGCACAGTGCAGCCCGTGCAGAGTGTCAACATTAGCCCCAAAACCGCTGGTCGAGTGGCTGAACTCTACGTTGAACAGGGCGATCGCGTCAGCCAAGGCCAAGTGGTTGCCCGCATGGAAAGCGAGGATATTCAAGCCCAGTTGCGACAAGCGGAAGCATCTGTGGCCCAAGCCCAGGCCCAGTTAGACGAAGCCCGATCCGGTAGCCGTCCTCAAGAAGTAGCGCAGGCCGAAGCAGGGGTGCGTCAGGCGCAAGGGCAGGTAGAATCTGCCCAATCCCGTGTGCAATTAGCTGAATCGCGGCTGAATCGCAGTCAGTATCTGGTGAACGAAGGTGCGATCGCACAGGATGATCTGGACGCGGCTCGTAACGAAGCGGACAGCGCCCGCGCCAGTCTCGCTCAGGCCCAAGCGACGCTGCGAGATGCCCAAGAGCGGCTGGATTTAGTCCAGAGCGGCAGCCGGGAAGAAACTATTCGCCGTAATGAAGCCCAACTGGCTGAAGCCCAAGCCCGCCAGCAGGCCGTAGAAGTACAACTTGAAGATTCCTACATTCGCGCTCCCTTTGACGGCATTATCACTCAGAAATACGCCACTGAAGGGGCATTTGTAACGCCCACCACCTCTGCATCAGAGGCAAGTTCGGCTACCTCTACGGCAGTGGTTGCGATCGCGCAGGGACTGGAAATTATTGCCGAAGTGCCCGAAGAAGATATTGGCCAGATTCAGCCAGGGCAGAAAGTAGAAATTATTGCCGATGCCTTTCCTGATGCAGTGTTCACGGGTGAAGTTCACCTAGTGGCTCCGGAAGCGATTGTGCGGCAAACCGTGACGCTGTTTCAGGTGCGGGTGGACTTACTGACAGGCCAAGATCAGCTCCGCTCCGGCATGAACGTGGACGTGACGTTCTTAGGCGATCCGGTAGACGAGGCGCTGCTGGTGCCGTCGGTTGCCATCGTCACGATTGACGGCGAGAAAGGCGTACTGGTGCCGAATGAAGATGAGACAGATATTCGCTTTCAGCCGATTGTGACCGGACAAACGGTAGATGGTCAAACTCAGATTCTTGAAGGTGTGGCAGCGGGCGATCGCGTTTTAATCGATTTGCCCCCCGGCCAGGATTTGGAAAACCTTAAATTTGGTACCCGTCCGGCTGACGATGCAGCAGAGGAATAAGCTGGGCGACGGTGCATGACGCTGACGCTACAGTACTCTACCTATATCTCTCACCAACTGTTCAAGTCACTCACTCTCCCCCAACTATGGATCTCCGCGAAAGTCTCAACATGGCGGTCAAGACCCTCACCGCCAATAAGCTCCGCAGCACCCTGACCATGCTGGGCATCATCATCGGCAACGCATCCGTGATTGCGATGGTCGGCATTGGGAAAGGGGCGCAGGACTTTGTGGCACAGGAAATTGAAAGCCTCGGCCCCAATGTGCTGTTTGTCGTGCCCGGTAATCAGGAAACCCAGCGAGCCACGTTCAACGTGCCGAAAACCCTGGTGCTAGCAGATGCGATCGCAATTGAAGACCAGGTCGCTTCCATACGCGGCGTTGCGCCCGAGTATAACGACCGGGGGCTAATCACCTACCGTAACCGCAGCGCCACTGAAACCATTGTCGGCACCACCCCTGGCTTTCCGGTCGTCCGCAACACTGTCGTTGAGCGAGGCCAGTTCATCACCGAAGACGATATGCGCCGCAGTGCGCCCGTTGCCGTTCTGGGTTCCTCCCTCGCAGAACGCCTATTCCAGGAACAGGAAGCCGTCGGTCAGCGAATTCGCGTGAAAAACGTCAGCTTTGAAGTAATCGGCGTTCTAGAAGAAAAAGGCTCATCTCTGGGCGGCGTCAACTATGACGATACCGTGTTGGTGCCGCTGACCACGCTCTCGGAGCGGATTGTGGGCCGCACGTCACCCTATGGTGTTGAGCTGACCTATCTGGCCGTTTCCGTCGCCGAAGAAAGCAAGATGGGCGCTGCTGAATTCCAGATTACGAACCTGCTGCGCCTGCGCCACAACATCACCGATGAAGATGATTTTTCCGTCCGCAGCCAGAAAGACCTCCTGGAGTTTACGGGGACGATTACGGGTGCATTGACCGCTATGCTAGCTGCGATCGCAGGTATCTCGCTGCTGGTCGGCGGCATCGGCATCATGAACATTATGCTAGTTTCCGTGCGGGAACGGACTCAGGAAATTGGCCTCCGCAAAGCGATTGGGGCATCCAGCCAGGATATTTTGGTGCAGTTTCTGATCGAGGCAGTGATTCTCTCTGCCGTGGGTGGCCTGATGGGTACCTTCATCGGCGTGGGCGGCAGTTTGGCCATTGGCGTGGCGACACCGTTCAATCCCGGAGTTTCCACCAATGCGATCGCGGTTGCGGTTGTTGTCTCTGGCGGCATCGGCCTCTTCTTTGGTGTTGTCCCAGCACAGCAGGCCGCTAAACTCGACCCGATTGTGGCGCTGAGAAGTGCATAATTGGTGGTCGATATCCCGTGATTCACATCCCGATTCTGTGATTCACACCCCGTAAGGGCGGGTTTTGTTGATCCATTTCGATTGAGACCCATCACTTGACGGCTAAACCCGCCCTTACAGATCTCGAACCCATCGATTAATGGATTGATCTGCGATCGCGCTTTCGAGGCAAACCCACAGCACCTAGGTAAAGTCCCAGCCAGCCAATGGCGGCTAGAATGGCACTCAGCAGCGTCCATACGCCATCGGCAAATAGATTAACGCGATGAATATTTTGCTGAGCCTCTGCTGCAAAAATCGTCTCAAACGTTGAGGAACTCTGCACCGCATCGCTGAAGTTGACATAAGCCGCCTGCAACGCATCCCAATCCACCAGGGCATAGTAGCCAAAGATAACCATGCCGACCGTGCCTGGCACAACCGTTGCCAACAGCAACACCACCTGCAAAATATAGCGTTTCACGTTCCCATGCCTCAAACCATCATCTCCCTCGAAGATATCTCAAAGATCTACGGCTCTGGCAACACCGAAGTGCGCGCCCTCTTCCACGTCAACTTAGTGGTTTCGGCGGGCGAATACTGCTCAATCATGGGGCCGTCCGGTTCCGGTAAGTCCACGGCCATGAACGTAATCGGTTGCCTGGATCGACCCAGTGCGGGACGCTACTTCCTGGACGGCGTTGACGTGGCGCAGTTGGACGACCAGGAACTGGCGCATATTCGCAATCAAAAAATTGGCTTCGTCTTCCAGCAGTTTCACTTGCTGCCCCAGCTCACAGCCATCGAAAACGTGATGCTGCCAATGGTTTATGCCGGGGTGCCTCGCTCCGAACGGCAAGAACGCGCTGCTGAAGCCCTCACCCGAGTTGGCCTCGGCAATCGCCTCGATAACAAACCGAGCCAGCTTTCCGGTGGACAGCAGCAGCGAGTTGCGATCGCGCGTGCCATTGTCAACCGCCCCGTTCTCTTATTGGCCGATGAACCAACGGGTGCGCTGGATACCCAGACCACCCAGGAAGTGATGGATATCTTTGCCGAACTCAACCACAGCGGCATGACGGTGGTGATGGTGACCCACGAACCAGAAGTGGCACGGCTTACCCAGCGCATTGTCTGGTTCCGCGACGGGCAAGTGGTTCATGCAGATTTACATCCGGAGGATATTGGCCAAGTTGCGACTGTGTCTGAAGCGTGATTCAACTCCTGTTTGACACACAGCATAGATGTAGATAAATTTGGGAATTTGGGCAATCTGAGCAGTGTAATTCTGCGATCGCGCGTTCAACCCACAACTGAACCCGATACACTGATAGAGCATTGTCATAGAGCACTGTCATCTACCATCTCATCAGCCCAGTATTCTCATATTAGCTATTCGCCCAAATGTCTCCAACTGACTTTCCTACGTTGGAATTAGCCATTGACTGCCTCTCCCACCAAACCGATGGTGAGCCAAATCGCTACGCCATTTGGGTCACTCAAGCACCTTTTAGCGACTGCTATGCGCTGCGCGACTGCACCTTGACCGATGAACTCATGCAGGCCGTGCAGGCATGGCAAGAAATCTTCACGACCCGTGAGTTGCCCAAGGTGCCTCACATTCCATCCTCCTTTGTGCCGCAGGTGGTGATGGCAACAACGCCCAATAGCGAGGCCGCAGAAGGGCCGCAGCTCAACTACACAGGGCGGCTGATGCAAAATCTGGGCATTCATCTGTGGAAGTGGATTTTCAGCGGCGAAATTCAAAATAGTTTAGCCAAGAGCCAGGGTATTGCTTTTGGCCAGTCAATGCCCATGCGGCTGCGGCTGGATATTCGCGATCCGCATTTGACCGCTCTGCCCTGGGAGATTATGCAGGCGCAAGCGGGTGTGCAAGCCGTTTCTCTCAGCCAGAACACCCTGTTTAGCCGCTTGACCAGTGCCGTTGATCCGCTGCAAACGCGTCCGCTTGACCGAGAACTGCGGATTCTGCTCGTGCTAGGGCATGATCAAGACGTAACGGCGCAGCAGTCGGCAGTGCTCAGCCTGGATCAAGAGGCTTCCATGCTGAAGCAACTGCTGGAACATCACACCCAAATTCCCGGCGAGTCGTTCTTCACCAATGCCGTGCCCTGCCAGGTCGATACGCTGGTTGAACCCTCAGCGGCTAAGCTAACGGAATACCTGGAGCGGGGCCGATACAACATCTTTTTCTACGCTGGACATGGCATGCCCGCTGCGGATGGCGGCTTGCTGTTTCTCCAGGCTAATTCCACGCTGAACGGCACAGAACTGGCGCAGGTACTCACCCGCTGTCAGGTAAAGCTGGCAGTGTTTAACGCCTGCTGGGGAGCGATTCCCGATCGCAGTCATGAGAATCAGCAGGCTATTCCGCGCAGTAGCTTGGCCGAGGTGCTAATCCATCAGGGCGTGCCAGCGGTTGTTGGCATGCGAGATGCGATCGCAGATCAAGAAGCACTCAGCTTTATTCAGGTGTTTGCCCAATCGCTGGCCAAACGACACACCGTCGATCAGGCAATGGCGATTGCCCGTCAGCATTTGTTGACCTTATACCGCTTTAATCACCCTGCTTGGACGCTGCCCGTTCTTTACATGCATCCAGAATTTGATGGGCAGCTCGTTGTGCCAGCTACACGAGCGGACGAGCCTACCCGTATTCCGATCGATTCGCCGACCTCGATCAACCATCGCCCAAGCCGCGCCTGGGTGCGCTTGGTGGGTAATCGCAATAAAGTCTGGACGGTTTACGGTGGCCAAATGCAAATTGGGCGGCGTCCGGAAAACGATCTGGTGATTGACGATGAGCAGTGGGTGTCACGCCAGCATGCTGAAATCTTTTACCGCCATAACAACACCAATGCGCAGGGTCAGGCCACCTACTTCATCCGCGACTTTTCCAACTACGGTACCTATATCCGTAGCGCCAAAGGATGGCAGCGTATCCATCGGCAGGAAGTGATGTTGCCCTCTGGCTCTCAGCTCAAATTCGGCAGTTCCCAAGGCAAAGTCTGGGAATTCGTCGTTGAGGAAGAGTAAGGTTGGGAACAATATCCTCTTCAGGATCAACATAGACTCGTCTGAGTAGACGATTTACCAACTGGCTCGGACACGCTATGCTATGGCTCAAATTAGGCCATAAACAAAAATCGGAGTTTCTTAGCTGATTATTTACGGAACGCTGCTTAACCTAGATGTAGTTACAGACATACAACACACGGTTAAGTTCCAACCGGAACCTTCCACTAACAAATACGTATTGGGTTTCTGATCAGATCTCGCTCTTTTTATTTTTGTCACTTGGTCATTAATTAACAGTTAGATCTAGTCGGTGCATTCAGGAGAAGCAACATGACTTACAACTACACCTCTGATTCCAACAACGTCCAAACTGAAGCTGAAAAGGCGCTAATTGAACGTCTATTTACAGCCGATCGCTCTTATCCTTGGTTGCCGAATGCACCAGAAGCTGATAATTATTTTGCAGATTTGGATGCAGAGTTAGATTATCTCTGCGAAGAATTATCTGCAACAGAATTGTCTCAGCAGTGGCATGCTCTCTCAGCCAAAATTGAGGCATCATGGCTGGAAGAAGCGCTCCAAAAACAATTTGCTGAGCGGATGCCGCAGACGCTTCTGCAAACTATTGCCCAGCGGGTTCACGATCTGGTTGAATCGGCTCGTCCACTGGAAGAACAACTGGCGCATTGCGTACAGTCAATTCTGCCTCAGTGGGATCTGGATGACCTACAGATTATGGCTCGTCCGATGGCATTTGCCATGCGGAGTCAAGAGTCTGAAGCCAAAATGGAAGTGGCGCTGCGCTCCGTTCGGTTCGCGGCTTGGACAGAACTCTCTGGCGTGGAAAAGGCCCAACTCAGTCTTGCGATCGCACGTTATGCTCTGGCCCAACTCGACGCTCCTACTGCTCCCGCAGGCGCTTAACTCTCTCGTTTACAACCTTTCACCCACGCATTTCAAAACAACTTCGAATGCACCGACTAAGCCTCTCTGGTTTCTCCCAGGGGGGCTTACGTGTTTTACTGAAAACTTAGGAATTTGTGGGCAGATCAATCAAGTTGCAAGTTTTCGTTTCACATTCGTCATGACAAATCGGCTTTTCGGTAGAGCAGGTAGCCGTGATAAAGAAATATCTAAGTTTTGTTCGGGTACGTCGTAAGTGATGGAATTAACCAGAAAATCTAGGGTCATTTTCATAATTTGAATCGTGATCCACTCGCCAGCACAGCGATGATTGACGTAGTGATCACCACCACCTTGCGGGATGAAATTAAAGGCGCTGCCATTCCAGTGTCGAAAGCGTTCTGGCTGAAATTTTTCTGGATCTTCCCATATAGTGGGGTCATGATTGGTGCCGTATAAATCCAGTAAAACCTGTGTTCCTGCGGGGAAATGATAATCATGCCAGTCAAAAGCGTGGCGAGTGTAAGCCCTGGCGAATGGAAAAAATGGATAATAGCGGCGAACTTCTTGCGTAAATAGCTCTATGTAATCGTCCTCAGTTTGCAGTTTAGTGTTGCATTCTGGATGTTGATGGAGTGCCAGAGCCGCGAAGACAACGTAGCGCGAAATCGCAACAACGGGGCGCAAAACATTTAATAAATCAACGGCTGCCGCATGTTTATCGAGCAAATTGCCGTTGGTGTCACGATGCCAAGCAAACGCGTAGGCGGCGCTGTTTTCCGGCACGTCTAGTTCACGGGCGCGGATCTGCTCCAGCAGCTTTTTAATCCACTGTTCGGACTTTTCACGCCCCTGCCTAGCTCGCCAGTGGCGCAGCCCAAAACCAGCCGATCCGTCGATCATGGCCGCCACATCGGCTGATCGTTGCTCAACGTCTGCTTCAGGCAGCGGCACACCTGACCAAGCACAAATCGCACGGCAGAGAACTTTATGGGCCTCATAAAACAGCACAATGCGATCGCACGTTTCCCAGGCTTGAGCCGCAGCCTGCCACTGTTGCTGCGTCAGTTCCGTCAGTTCAGCCATGTGCTCCGGCGTCATCAGCGACATGAAGATCTGCTTGCGCTGTCGATGGGTTTCACCGTCTAAACCCTGAACACCACCCTTACCCAGCAGCGTTTTCTGAATTCGCTTTGGCGCGGCATTCTGGCGTGAAAATTTACTGGTATCGTAAAAAACTTTGGCCGCTTCTTCTCCTCGGAAGCAAATCGCTTTTTGCAACAGCAGCCGCGTTTGAAAAATCTCAGACTGATAGCGATCGCAGCGATTAGAGATGAAACAGTATCCCTCCGATGCTAATGCTAACGTGCTGTCTATGCTTCGATCGCTTGGCATATCCCGCATAAAGCCTATTTCACCTCATTAAGTGACATCGAATGGCATGATGCGATCGCAATTCTCAAGTCACAATCACACGTCATAACTCAACTGCGATGACCGAAGGGATTGTAGTCAGACAGAATATAAATTAAATCTATCTTCTAGGTGATATCAAGTTAAATAGCTGATGAACTAAATTGATGATGAACAGGCCACCCCGTTGGGGCGGCCTGTTCATCATCAATTTAAGATGGCTGTAGGCTTCAGATCGTCCTAAGCTTCAAACGAAAAAACGGCTTAGTTCACAAATACTTGTCCATCCGATTGGATGCGAATCACGCCTTGGGTGTCATCAAACGTGGGATCTTCCTCTAGTGAAAGCTCTAAGATACCCTCATCATTCCGTTCTGGAATGACTTGTAATAGACCATCATCAGTTCGGACAGCCGTGATAGTTGCTGGCAAAGAAATATTTTGCAGATAGACTTCATCTTGAGCGGCAATGATGCGACGCCCAGTTTCTCCAGTCACCTCGTAATAAATGGGAATATTAGTTGAATTCATCAACTGAATATTAACCGTACCGTTCGTTGGCTCTACGCGAGCAATTGGAGATGCAGTAGTGGTCCAGTCCTGCTCATAAGGATAGTTCTGCATGTTGGGCTGGCGAATCATCGGATTAGAGCCGGTTCCCAACATCGTATCGTCCTGAGACGGATAGGTACCGCCTTGACCTGGTTGAGCCTGAAGCATTTCGGCCCGCGCATTGGGTGGACATCCTTCTGGGCTAGCTACATATAAGCTGTAAGGCTCTTCGTAATAGATGCCCGGACAGGGGTTAATTTGAGCCGAGGCTTGAGGAGCAAAAACAGAAAATCCAGCTAATAAGCTGCCGCCCATAATACCTAGAAGCCCAGCTTGTTTGAGTTTTATTGGGTGAATGTCATTCATATCTGATCCTTAGTAATTCGACGCTCATATTGATAGATGCTTTACTAAGGCTATGAAGAATATTTTCGTATTTACACCTGCATAAGACAGAGTCCTTTCTGCGATCGCATGCTGCTATAGGTGGGTGTACGAATATTAATCAAATGAACTAAATCTAAAAATTGTAGTTCTTCCCAATTTTATTGGGCTTTGATTTTATTCATACTCTAATTTTATTCATACTTATTTCGTATGAAATACAACAATCACTATTCAGCTTTTAGTAATACTCTTACCGAATTATCTCTGCAATCATCTGTGGGTTAAGGACAAACAGTATGACTTCAATGGCTGGCAAAGTTGCAATTGTAACTGGGGCAAGTTCGGGAATTGGTCGGGCAACTGCAATCGCATTTGGCCAAGCAGGCGCAAGCGTTGTCGTCGTCGCCCGCCGCGTGAACCAGGGAGAAGAAACGGTTCAACTGGTGCAGGCAGCGGGTGGCAATGCCATATTTGTGCCAGCCGATGTTACCCAAGCAGCGGATGTGGAGAAGATGATTCAGCAGACCGTTGCCGCCTATGGTCGGCTGGACTATGCCTTTAATAATGCGGGTTCTGGCACCTCTGGCAACATCACAGAGCTATCGGAAGCCGACTGGGATTTTGAGATGAACGTGAATCTCAAGTCGGTTTGGCTGTCCATGAAGTACGAGATTCCGGTCATGCAGCAGTCAGGCGCAGGTGCGATCGTCAACACGTCTTCGCAAGGCGCACTGTTGGGAGTTGCCGGATACGGAGCCTACGGAGCCGCCAAAGCTGGCGTGATTGCCCTTTCCCGTGCCGCCGCCGCTGAGTACTCGGCTGATCGAATTCGGATTAACACGGTCAGCCCTGGCGCAGTGAAAACAGACTTGTGGGCAGGCGCACCGCCTGAAATGCTGGATCAGGTGGCTGCTGGCATCCCGCTCCAGCGAATTGGCGCACCCGAAGACATCGCCGAGGCCGTCGTTTGGCTCTGCTCCGATGGCGCAGCCTTCGTGACGGGCCACAATTTAGTCGTAGATGGTGGTTTCACAGCCGTTCAAAAATAGTCGGTAGTCCATCCAAAATCATGGCTTATATCCAAGTCGGGTTGAAAACCCATGATTTATTTTTTGTGAAACATTTGCTCCGCAAACGTTTCACAAAAAATAAATTGGGTTCCTATACACAGATTTGATATTCAACACCACGACAAGCAGTAATATCAAGTGGCTGCTCAAGCTTGTGTAGTGAGGGAGGGCCAAATGCGAAACCTGATTTATTACGTCGCTTGCAGCGTAGATGGCTTCATTGCGCATACCGATGGCTCCCATGATGGATTTTCGCAGGATCAGGACTATTTTGCTGATTTATTTGCCACTTTTCCTGAAACGGTTCCCTCCCATCTGCGTGAGGTGATGGGCGTTGACGGCGACAATCAGCGGTTTGATACGGTGCTGATGGGGCGCAAAACCTATGAAGTTGGTCTCAAGGAAGGCGTCACCAGTCCCTATGCGCATCTGCGGCAGTACCTCTTTTCTCGCAGCGTGCCGGAAAGTCCAGACGCCAACGTTGAACTGGTTTCAGATCAGGCCATTGAGGTGGTGCGACAGCTAAAAGCGGAAGATGGCAAGGACATTTGGCTCTGCGGTGGCGCAAATCTGGCCAGCACCTTGTTTGCTAACCATCTCATTGATCAGCTCATTCTCAAACTGAATCCCTTTCTGATGGGTGCAGGCATCCCGCTATTCGCTGACGTGATTCCGCAAACGGCGTTAGATCTGACCGACAGCAAAATTTATCCCAACGGTGTACTGCTGCTTTATTACAGCGTAAAACGCTGAATCTTCAGTTCCTCGGCAGGTTGGGTCAAACAACGTGAAACCCAACACCAGCAACAGTTTTGTTGGGTTACCCTAGCGCCTTAGCGAGCCATGCCCGTAGAGCTATACCTAACCTCTCTAACAATCCAGCGTCGTTTCCCGTTCCCAAGGCGTAATTTGAGCGTGGTAGCTGTTCCATTCCTGATGCTTGAGCTTGAGATAAGACTGTACAAACTCTGCTCCCATCGCATCCTGGAAGATGGTATTTTGCTCCAACTGCCGCAAGGCATCTAATAGATTGGCAGGCAGAGGTTGAGCTGAACCTTGTGGTAGCGGCTCGGTGTAGTTGTTGTTGTCACAGCGGGGGCCAGGGTCGCGCTTCTGGGCGATGCCGTCCAGTCCTGCCGCAATCAGCGCCGCTGCGAGTAAATAGGGATTAGCCGCACCATCAGCCAGCCGCAGCTCAAACCGTCCCGCATCAGGAATCCGAATCGCATGGGTGCGATTGTTGCCGCTGTAGCTGGCGGTATTGGGCGACCAGGTTGCCCCGGACAGGGTGGTGGGCGCATTAATCCGCTTGTAGGAGTTAATGGTTGGATTGGTAAAGGCGCAAAGCGCTGATGCTGAATGCAGTACGCCGCCAATGAAGTTGTAGGCCAGTGACGACAGACCTAGTTCGCCTTCTGGATCGTGAAATAGATTCGTTGTGCCGCTGGTGTCCCACACTGAGAGGTGAGTGTGGCAGCCATTCCCGGTCAGGTGCGCGAACGGCTTGGGCATGAACGTGGCTCGCAGACCATGCTTTTCGGCAATGGACTTGACCATGTACTTAAAGAACGCATGCCGATCCGCCGTGACCAGCGCATCGGCATACATCCAGTTCATCTCAAACTGACCGTTGGCGTCTTCGTGATCGTTCTGGTAGGCTCCCCAACCCAGCGCCAACATGGCATCACAGATTTCCGCAATCACATCAAACCGCCGCATCAGCGCCTGCTGGTCATAGCAGGGTTTCACTTGACGATCGTGGGGATCAGATAGCGCTTCGCCATCCGGTGACAGCAGAAAATACTCGCATTCCACTCCCGTTTTGACGCTGTAGCCCATGTCTCGCGCCTGCTGGAGGACTCGCTGAAGCACCATGCGCGGCGTTTGTGCGATCGCATCCATCCTCGGTGTAAACAAATCCGCTGGCATCCAGGCGACATCGGGTTTCCAGGGCAGTTGAAACAGGCTGGTGGTGTCGGGCACCGCAAACATATCGGCATCGGCAGGCGTCATGTCTAGCCAGGTGGCAAATCCGGCAAATC
This sequence comes from Thainema salinarum CENA647, assembly GCF_057732415.1. NCBI lineage: Bacteria > Bacillati > Cyanobacteriota > Cyanophyceae > Leptolyngbyales > Leptolyngbyaceae > Thainema > Thainema salinarum. The sequence goes on along the minus strand of NZ_JBYJZJ010000022.1, from coordinate 966,716 downwards.
CTGCTCCGCTAGCGGCCATCTCGTCAATTGCGGCAGCAGGGACAAGCTTGGCGCGTTGGGTACCAAACAGATCGGTGAAGGAGATCAGGAAGTAGCGGATATTTTTTTCGCGGGCGAGGTGGGAGAGGGGTTGGGTCATGGGTTTGGGGTGGATGAGTGGATGGGTTGGATGGGTGGATAGGTAAGGCTGTAAAGGGCTATAGAGGGAATCGAGAAATCAATTTTGCATTCGTCTGCTCCCAATATTTACTGGTGATATTAATCAGAATATTTAACGGTGGTTTTTCTGATAGAAGCGTATACTACAAAACTGCGATCGCACTTAAAATCAACCTCTTTAATAAAAGGAGAAGAAAATGTCTTTTCATAGAGACATAGAAAATGCAATTGAGTCAAGAGATTTAGAAAAAATTGCTGAGCTTCTAGAGTATCTATCTCACAAAGGTAATGCTCATGAGGCACTATTAGGACGTGGATACTTAGCAGATGCTATCGATACTGAAGATGTCCAGATTGTCCAATTACTGATTAATGCTGGAATAGATGTCAATGAAAAAGATGAAGACGATTGGACGCCTTTGATGTACGCAGCCTGTACTGATCAACTTGATATTGTTAAGCTTCTTATTGATGCTGGAGCTGATATTAATGCACAGACTACTCAAGGAGAAACGGCGCTATTTTGGGCTGCTGATCAGGGTAAACCCAATATCTATAACTATCTTGCAAGTCGAACAGATGATATTTTAAGACAAGAAGTAGAAGAACATTTTAGCAATCAGTAGAGTGTGTTGAATGAAGCAAAACGCACCGAGAAGGCAGAATAGAGGGCTGTAGAGGCTATCTCTTCTATCTAAAAATTATGGCAAGTGCTTAACCATATCAAGTGCATCTTCTTCGGATGGATCGATGTCTTCTGCTACATCTGTATAGACAGCCCAAAAGTCACCGCCACCTTCACAACATAAATAGTCCATACCAACCACCCAACAAGGTCGCATTCCTAACGCTCTCGCAAGTGCTTCATGACGTAATGAACAGTCATAGCGATCCATTTTTAACAAAGCTAAATATCGATCTTCTCTTTCCTCTTCTCGCCAAAAACTTTCATAATCTGGAGGCTTTTGCAAAATAGTATGTACATCTTGCACACAATGTTCTCGACCAAAGGCGCTGCATAGCTTGTGGGCATCTCCACCTTTAGGTGTATCAACTGAAAGATCCTTTGAAAAATCTTTGATTCCTCGACCAGGTCGCCAATCTGAACCAGAACGAGTTGTATATTCATCTAGCATTATTCCGTTTCTGGACAAGTGATACCAAAAAAATGCCCAATCTCCATCTGCTAGAACAGCAAGTGCAGAGCATGAAAATCGAGCAGAAAGATGAGATGTTAAGCAAGCCAATGTAGCAAGATGCGGCTCATTATACTGATGTATCAAGCGATCTAGCTGACCTGCTTTTTTAATCAGCTTTGGTAACTGTCGAGAAGTAGCAAATATGTGGGAAAGGCCAAATGAGTAATTCTCATACATTGCCATCTCATATAAAGCCGTATACCCGTTAAATGGTGGTGAGATGTAGCAATCAAAGGAGAATTGAGCTAAATAATCGGCTAGTTCCTGCTGGGTAACACCTTGAAGCACAATGTTGTGATATCGAACTCCCATAATTTATTCTGGCGCGCTCATCTCGACTTGAGTGGTACATAATAACTTATAACTTGAATCGTGGTTCTTGTAAGACATATTGCTGTTAAGACAACACACCAAATCACGAAGCGTAAAGAAGTAGTTAATCTCTTAGTAATTCCTGCACAGCCTGTCGAATAAAAGCGGCATCTTCGGGATTTTGGTAGGGGTTGCCTGCGCGATGTCCCCAGATCGAGGGAATTGGTCGATAGGTGGCATTGGGAATTAGTTTGGCCTCGGCTGCACAGTCTTCCGGTGTGAAATACAGATCGGTGGTGGCGGGCATGACCAGCGTTTTGGCCTGAATGGATTGCATCGCTCGTTCATAATCCCCCTGATAAACCGGATTGTTGCCGACATCGCAGCGCAGCCAGGTATCGAGCATGGCGATTAGGTTGCGCGGATCGCGTTTGCGGTAGTTCATTTCCCAGGCTTGCCAGAGGTAGTCGTCCAGCGACTCGTAGCCCAGTTGGTAGTAGATGCCCTCCCGGTAGTAGGCTTGTGATGCTGCCCAACTGGCATAAATGCGGGCAAAGGTGCGAAATCCCTTTTCCGGTACACCGTCAAAGCTCTGACCATTCCAAGCTGGATCAGCAGTCAACGCCGATCGCAAACTGTCGAGGAAAATCCGATTATGATCCGTGGTTCGCGCCGTGCCACACAAAGCCGCGATTCGCTGCACGCGCTCCGGGTAGAGCGCGCCCCAGTGATAGGCTTGCTGCGCTCCCATTGACCAGCCGTAGACCAGCGCCAGTTGCTCAATGCCAAACACCTCCCGCAGCAGTCGCTCTTGGGCCGTGACGTTATCCCAGTGCATAAAGTAAATGCCCTGCTCGGCGACACCGTCCACATCACCGTTACTGGGCGAACTGGAGAGGCCATTGCCGAACATATTGGGGATGATGATAAACCACTGAGTTGGGTCGAGAATGCCGTCCGGTTGAATCAGCCAGTCAATGTCAGTGTGTTGTGCCCCGTAGGAAGTAGGGTAGAGGATGACATTGGTGCGATCGCAGTTTAATTCGCCGTAGGTTTGATACACCACGCGCACCTGCGGCAGTGTCACGCCGCACTGGAGCGGGAAGTCTGGCGCGATCCAAACGCCTGCGGAACTGCTCATGCCGCCGTACCCAGCGAGTTGCCGAACTGACTGGCGATCTGACGATTCACGGCCACGTAGCCCGGTGCCACATGGGTCAGCTTTCCAGCCAGCTTCGTATGTGCCTGGGGCAATGCGTGAAACGGAATCGACGCATAGAGATGATGCTCGGCGTGAAAGGGCATGTTCCACATCAGCAGCCGTAACGGCCACAGCGTCAGCGTTGTGCGGGTATTGGTCAAGGGATTATTGTCCTGGGTGCAGCCTGTATGCTCGGCCAGCAGAATAAACCGCAGAATCGGTTGACCCACCGCCAGCGGCAGCAGCCAGTAGAGCAGAAACCAAGGCTGTTGGAAAACTAGAGAAAGTGCGATCGCAACTCCATACAAAGCCAATTGCCAGCGAGTCGAGCGGATCACTTCCCCTTTTGCCGCCTCGGAGATATAGGGACAGCCCTCAAAGTTGCCCGTTGCCATCCGCCAGTGTCCCTGCACCTTGCCCATCCACCAGGGAATGCCGCTCAGAATCCAGAGGTAAGACACCCAATTGGTCGGCGGCAGATCTTCGTATTCAGGATCTTTACCCAACACGCGGGTGTAGCGGTGATGCCACTTGTGATAGCGGCGATAAAACGTGCTGTTGTATAACGACAGAATGCCCGCCAACCAGGCCACGACATCGTTCACCCGCTGATTGGCGAATGCCGTCCGATGTACGCACTCATGCACTGGGGCAAACATGGAAGCCAAGCTAAAGCCGTAAACCACTACCGCCGGAACCGACAGCCACCAGAACCCCTGGCTCAAACTCCAGCTCCAGGCGACACCGCTAATCGCCATCACGCTGAGATGAGTGATCAACTGCTGCCAGCCTTTGCGATCGCACTTCGCATTCAGCTCGGCCAATTCTTCAACGGAAAACACGGCACTCGGCTTCACGTGCCAACCTTCAGCGTTTTCAGATATTTCTGGCTCAACCGCAGACATAACCGGATCTGGCGTAGACATACTTCGTTCAACCTTGCTCAATGGCGTCCAATATAGAAATCCGGTTAAAAACCCATTGTTTATTCTTTGAGAAATGATTGGTGAGCAAGCATTTCCAAAAAAATAAACAGGGTTCCTATACACGGACTCGATATAACTCAACACAACCGATCTGGTGCGTATCGCTCCAGAATCGGTTCATGAAGACCAATTCTGACCTTTGGTAGATGACACGCAAAGCGTGGATTTACCAGAACATGGCCTACATACCACTACTCTGTTTCGTTCTGGTATACTGCTCCGGTTTTGCTGTCCGTTGTAGTAAAAGCTACAGATTTAGGCGGATTAAGTTGAAATATTAGTTGCCGAATTCAGCGCCTGGCACATTTCATCAAGCCACGCTAAATGCGCTTGATAGCCAATCGCGGTTCTTCCATCCATCAATAGACTTGAACAAAGAACTGCCAATCTCTTTCTTCTGAAGGGGGGATGAATAGCCCAAATCTCTCACCCTATGAGTAAGAACTCTTGTGTGAATTACTGTGCAACCTAGCCGCATAACAATTCACGCCTGCAAAAGGCATATGTGCAAGAGACATTAGATCAAGAGAGGACAGCAATTATGGCTTACCAACTTCCCGATCTGCCCTACAGCTACGATGCGCTAGAGCCGCATATTTCATCCCGAACGCTGGAATTTCACCACGATAAGCACCATGCCAAGTATGTCAACAACTACAACAGCATGGTTCAGGACGCAGGCATGGCGGATAGATCCATAGAAGAGGTGATCAAAGCCGCTTACAACAATCCCAAAATGACGGGGCTGCACAATAACGCCGCGCAAGCCTGGAACCACACGTTTTACTGGAACTGCATGAGTCCCAACGGCGGCGGCACGCCTTCAGGTGAACTAGCCGATAAAATCAAGTCCGACTTTGGCAGCTTTGATCAGTTCAAAGAAGCGTTCAAATCTGCTGGCACGGGCCAATTCGGCAGCGGTTACGCCTGGCTGGTGCTAGACGGCGGCAAGCTGAAGGTGGTCAACACGCCCAACGCCGTGAACCCCATCGTGGACGGTCAAACGCCGTTACTAACAATGGATGTCTGGGAGCACGCTTATTATCTTGATTACCAAAACGGTCGGGCCAATTATGCTGACACGTTTTTGAATAATCTCGTCAACTGGTCATTTGTATCTGAACAGCTCGAAGCGGCGAAGCAAGCCGCATAAGTAACTTTTCCGTCCGGGTAAAACTGGTTCTCTAGGGGCAATCGATGATTGTCCCTTTTTTTGTTGTTTACGCTTGTTGCGATCGCACAATATCAGCGCAATCCGCATATTGCTCAAAATAAGGCTGAGGGAATGTGTACGCCTGTATAAGTTGATCATGCTGATGACAGACAAGCGCAATCGCAAAATCAGTCCCCTTCAAAATCCTCTATAGCCCTTTACAGCCCTTATAACCCTCACAGCCCTCTACATCCTTCACAGAACCCAGATTCTGGCCGGAAGCAGTAATGTTCCACTTACCGTACCAAAACCTGGATTTACGGGCTTACCCGTTAAACCGCATGCTTAAACAAGCTGTCTAGGTAGACGCGCGACGCCCTGCGATCGCATTCGCCATTTTGCAGCAGGAACAGAGACAGAGCAGCCGAGAAAACGCGGTCTTGATCCCAAGTGGGATGGCTCTCCAAAAAGCTGCGCAGGGAATCATGTAGTTCTTCAGGAATTTCAGCCAAAATGCTCACGGTTGCGTTCATTAGGACACCTCTTGCTTAAATCAATTGCTGAGTTGAACGTGGAATTTACAAGACTTTACGGATTGTGGCCCAGTGCCAAACGCGTCAGATGCGCCAAGTGCGTTTGATGGGCCTACCTAAGTTTGGATAATGCAGAAATTTCATAGGTTTGTAGGAAGAAACGCCTCGATTGACAAGATGATGGACACAGGTTAGACCATCTGGGCGCAAATGATCACATGATTTTCAGCAGTTTTCGAGCAATTTCGATTTGCCTCAATCTGCAAATTTGCAGCCCAATACACACCAAACTGACTCGACCCAGTACGGTTTGTCTGCCGTCGCAGGCCATTGCGTTGCATTCAACCGGCCCCATTCACACACAAGGTGCTCAATTGACCAGAAAATCCAACGTGACCCCGAGACAAAATGCACAGGTTGAGTTGCCAATTTGGATGCCTGCCTAACAAAGCAGGTCGCATCATTCTCGGAATCTCTCAGGCAAATGTCAATATTGCAAAATTTTAAGAAGCTGTTCTATTCGAAAAGACCCCAACGAGAAATCAAGGGTTTCAGCCTTTATTTTGTTACACTACTTAACAAAATCAGCGTTTTTTCAGATGACTTGGAATGTAATCTAGTAATCCCCAGGAATTGAGCAAGTAGGCATCACTCCGTTCTCGCCTGTGGAAAACCTGTGGAAAACTGTGGAAAACTTTGGGGAGTACTGTGGAAAAGATGTGGAATTCGTGGGGAAAAACCTGGCAAAAGATAAGAATTGCAAATTTTGCGAAAACCTATGGGTTTTGTTAAATCTTGTGTGTATTTGCATCTGCTAATTTTTAGGTTGAGCAGAGTCAATCGCCTGCCTGCCATGCATTTTCCCTACTTTGTCCCCAAGCAAACTGCTTGAGTAGGGGTCACTTTTCTGGTGCTGGTTGCTGGTCGTTTGGAGTAGAAAACATCAAAACGCGACATTGAGCGCTGTTCCATGTCGCGCTCAATTCAGCACGGAAAAATACAGCCAGCCTGTGGAAAACTTTGTATGCACCTTTTTATGCAGGTTCGAGTATCGTTTCCCCAATCAGCCTGTGGAAAACTTTTCCATGAGCACGAAGACCTAGCATCTTTGACCTCTGACTTACGGATAATGCACAAACTAATGCCATATGTAACAATGCGTCACATAGATGTAACCAGGTGATACGTATGCCAGAGAAAAATTATTCTTGGAAAGGAAGCTGGAATGCAGGTTTAGTACTCTCCATCCTGGCGCTGGTTTGTGGTGGATTTTTGGTGCTGGCAGGTTTTCAGTAAAAACCGTTGTTAATCCTTAGAAAGAGAACGTCCCGCTCAATCGGTGAGCGGGACGTTCTCTTTTTATTCGTGTTACTTTGGCGCTGTTTCCGTTAAGCAGACTGCAATTCGTCTAGCTTGGCCAGAACTTCAGTGCTATGAATGGCAGGCCGTACACCCAAAAAGCGGGCTTGCAGATTGCCCTCAGGGTCAATGATATAGGTATGACGCAGCGACACATAGCCCATCCAGGAGCGATAGGCTTTGCTGACGGCTCCATCGGTGTCGGCCAGCAGCGGGAATCGTAGGCCCTCGGCATCGCAAAACTCTTTATGGGAATCCACATCGTCAGCGCTGACGCCCAGAATTTGAGCATTTCGCTCCATATACTTCGGCAAATCTCGCTGGAAGCGCTGGGCTTCTAGGGTGCAGCCGGACGTAAAATCCTTGGGGTAGAAGTACAGCACCACCCACTGTCCCCGATAGTCAGACAGGCTCTCCGTGCCATCTCCGGTACTGGTCGGCAGCGTAAAATCTGGTGCAGGAGAACCGAGGGGAAGCTGCTCACCACCCAGCGCATAGGCGGGTGATGCCATCCCAAAACTGAAAACACTGAAGCAAAGGGCTAAAACAGCCTGAAGCAAACGGCGACGAGAAACCATAGATTAATGAATCAATGTAATAGCAACTGAGAAAACAGGCGATGGAGCCGTTTCCGCCTATAGTTTACATAAATTCACACTACTTCGCCGTTATCCTGCTCCTCCGCTCCCGTTCTCCCACGCTCCTGATACATGCGGCCATCGCCCCACCCCGTCTCTATCACTCCGCTTGCTCAAAGGCTTGGCAAAAGTCAGGTAAGTCCAGCTTGACCGCATGGACGGCCACCAGCATCGCCAAACGAGCAGGCAGCGTAGACTGTTCAATCAGAGTCTCCACGGGCAGCTTAATTTCGTTTTGAGCCAAGTGCGATCGCACATCAGGCTGACACAGAACATGTCGCCAACTCTTGGCGGTATCGTTCAGCCAGCCATCGGAATGATCGGGTTCTTGGCCAACCTGGAGCGCCACGGAAATGGCAGCATCTTCCAGGTCGCCTTCGCAATCGGCGAGAGTTTCAAAAACTGCGATCGCACCTGGCAGCTCCGCGACCTGAGCCTGAAACTTCAACAGTTCATCGTTGGTAATAATGACGCGCTCACTCATGGCGCTTGCTCCTGTCTAAAAATGAGTGGAGTTCTATCACGTTAAATTAAAAATCCATCAGTTTTTGTAAAAGCCCCCATAGCAAGACTTTCACAAATAAAAATCCATTTCTTGGACGCTGACGCTTCTGGACGCTGACGAAATATTACTGGGTTTGGATCACTTTCAAAACGTCCCGAATCACCGTCTCCGGGACTTCATCGGTAATGGTAACTGCGCCAATCTGGGTGGGTAGGACAAAGCGAACGCGGCCATCTTTGACTTTTTTGTCGGATTTGAGGCTGTCTAGAATGTCGTCAATATCGAGCATGGCGGGCACTTCGGTCGGTAAGCCCGTTTTTTTAATCAGCTCATACTGGCGATCAGCGTCGGCCTGCTGCCACATATTGAGTTCGACAGCAATTTGACCCGCCGCAACCATCCCTATGGCGACGGCTTCACCGTGATTCACCACGCGGTAGCCCGTCAAACTTTCAACGGCGTGACCGATGGTGTGACCGTAGTTCAAAATGGCGCGCAGACCGCCTTCTTTTTCATCCTGAGCCACCACATCAGCCTTAGCTTGGCAGGAGCGAGTGAGGATTTCCTGAATCAGGCTATCGGGAACATAGCGTCGCTGATCTAATCGCTTCGTCTGCTCCATTTGCTCAAACAGGTCAGCATCCCAGATAATGCCATACTTAATCACCTCGGCCATGCCAGCCCGAAATTCTCGTGCAGGGAGTGTGGTGAGAACGTGCGGGTCAATCAGCACCAGTCGCGGCTGGTGGAAGGCTCCGATCAGGTTCTTACCACGAGGGTGGTTAACACCCGTTTTGCCGCCAATGGAGGCATCAACCATTGCCAGCAGGGAGGTGGGAACTTGGACGACGGCGAGGCCCCGCATCCAGGTGGCGGCAGCGAATCCGGTCATATCACCAACGACACCACCACCAAGAGCAACCATTGCTGAGGAGCGCTCCAGCCGATGTTCCAGCGCAATATCGTAAATTTTTTGGATGGAGCTGACGGTTTTGTAGCGCTCGCCAGGGGGAATGAGGTGGTGAATGACGTCAAAGCCAGCTTGTTTGAGAGATGCGATCGCAGTTTCTCCATAGTGCTTAAAGATCATGGGGTTGGAGACAAGCAGGATCTTTTTGCCCAGGCGCAGTTGGGGTTGGGATAACCAGTGACCCAGCTGTTGAACGCTGTCATTGGCAATCACTACGTCGTAGGGGTTTTGGGGAAGTTCGACGGTAATGATGGATTTTGTGGTGGTTTGGGTCATGGTTTAGATGGCATGGGCGGTTGTGTACTCTGTAACCAGAGTAATGGTTTTGGATTATTTTCTGAATGGTTTTGATGGATTGTTAGATGGTTTTGAAGGGTGAGCGGTGAGGTGGTTTTGGGGTTGTTGGTTGGAAAGGGTGGTTCTGAGGGGACTAGCCCCCTCAGGCTCCCCCACTGGTGCGTTCCGACGCCCCAGGCCCCCCCGGACGAAGTGATCGGTGAGTGAGACTAAATCGCTTCGCTTTGCCGGGGTGGATCGGGCGTTACTTGTGAAGACTATCTTTGGTTTGGCGTTCCGCCAAACCTATTACCCCCAACAGGCATCTGTTGGCACTCAACACGTTAGCTTTTTTGGAGGGGGTCTGGGGGACGCAACCGTCTCCCAGCGGGGGCGGGGGGCAAGCCGCCCCCACAAACGGGGTTTTCGCAATAGACCCCAAACTACGAACAGCCAAACCTCTAAGCAGATACCAACTCATCCCGCTCCGCTGGCTGCTGATCGCCGCCTTGGGCCGCAAACTCAGCCAGTTGGCTTTCAATTTGCTGCTGCACAATGTCGCGGTATTCCAGGAAATGCTCGTTGTGAGCGCAGACGGTGATGTACTGCTCAGCTACACCGGGGTTCTTAATCAAAATGTGGAAGAGGTGATGCCAGAACAACCAGCGGGTAGAGCGGACAACGCCCTGTCGCCAGCAAACGAGAGTTAATGCTCGCACAACAACCCATTCGGGCCAGCTAAACGCGGGACGAACTCTAGGCGCACCCAGCTTCAGGAAATAGCGATAGACCCGGTTGAGATACTGAGTTGGTTCATAAAGCTGGCGGAAGGCGCTGACGTACTCACGAGCGATGTCTTCGACCGGGCGAGTCGGCACAAAGTTCATCAGCGTAGTCTGATTGATGTTGCCATCTTGAGCGCGCAGCCGACCTTCCCGCTCCAGCCGATACCACAGCGCTGTATTGGGCAGGGCTTGCAGCATGGCAAAGGTAGTCGTGGGAATGCCCGTAATCTCGGCAAATTCGACAATCCGCTGTCCGGCACCAGGCTTTTCGCCATCAAAGCCGATAATGAATCCGGCAATCACTCGTAAACCGGCATGTGTCACCTTGTCGATGGACTCCAGCAGGGGCGATCGCATATTTTGAAATTTCTTGGTCAACTGGAGGCTGTCGGTGTCAGGCGTTTCAATGCCCATAAACACGGCAGCAAAGTTACACTCCAGCATCAGATCAATCATCTCGTCATCTTCGGCCAGATCCAGCGAGGCTTCGGTATCAAACCGGAAAGGATACTGACGCTCAGCTTGCCAGTCTTTTAATTGAACGAGAAGCTGCTTGACGTTGCGCTTGTTGCCAATAAAGTTGTCATCTACCATGAACACGCCGCCGCGCCAGCCGAGTTCATAGAGATAGTTCAGTTCAGCCAGAAGCTGTTCGGGAGTTTTGGTGCGCGGCTTGCGTCCATAGAGGACAATAATGTCGCAGAATTCGCACTGGAAGGGACAGCCGCGCGAAAACTGGACGGACATCGAATCATACGCGCTCATCTCCAGCAGGTCATAGCGGGGAATGGGGGTGCTAGTGACATCTGGCTTTTCACCGCCAGAGGTGAAGCGTCCGCTAGTTTCGCCCCGCGCGATCGCATCTACGAACATGGGCAGGGTAATCTCACCCTCGTCCAAAATTAGATAATCAACCCCAGCCGCTTCCATGTCCTGCGGCATTGACGTGGGGTAAGGACCACCGACTGCCACGCGCTTACCGTAGCGTTTTGCGATCGCAATTTGGTCGATCATGTCCGCTTTCTGGACAATCATGCCGGACATAATCACAATATCGGCCCACTGCCATTCGTCCTCTGTAACGGCGCGAATATTGCGGTCAACTAGGTTGAACTCCCAGGTTTGGGGCAGAATAGCTGCCACCGTAATCAAACCCAGGGGAGGTAGAAGCACCTTACGATTTACCAATTCGAGAATCTTCTCATAAGACCAGAAGGTCTTTGGAAACTGTGGATAAACTAGCAGTGCTCGCATACACTCTCCTGCTAAGTGATCATGCTGTGACGTAGTATAACCTGTCCCCCAAACGATCATCCGGTCGTGGGATATATGTCAACTATTGATACTGTCTACGAAGTCCAATTAGCAGAATCAGATTTTTTGACTGATAAATCAAAAAGAGGAGGATTTGTCGCTGCATGACAGCGACAAATCCTCCTCTTTTTACTGGTAGTCATCTGTAGAATGGGGCATCGCCCACCAGTCCAAGTTCTGAATTAGGTCAAATCACTGGATAGTTCAAACTTGTTGGTAATCCACATCGACTGATAGGGCTGTAGGTGAATCACAGCATAAATATCATCAAAACACTCGCCGCTAATCAAATCGCACCAGGGGTCAATACAAACCAAATTCAGGTCAGACAGCCGCAGTTCTTGCACCTGATCCGACAGGTTATGCACCGAGAAAATGCTCTGATCGCGAGACATGCTCTGCCGCCAAAAGGCAAAAAGCGCTGGATTACCCGGATGCAGCGTATACTGCGTCGCATTGGGATGGAAGGCTCCTTGCTGACGCCGAATTTTGATTAATCGGCTCAGTTCCTTCAGCACGATCGCCTGTGGTGTGGTTGGGTCACTCAGCTTTTGCTCTAGGTTTTCGTAGTTCCATTTGTAGCGGTTAATTGTGCGGTTAATTCCCGTTTGTTCAATGCCCTCTGTGAAATTTGGCGTCGCCAGCAAACTATGAATGTAAAATGCCGGAATGCCCTCGACCGACATCATGATGGTTTGAGAGCAGAGGAAGCGCTGAATTTGCCATTCGTCTTCTCCCTTCACTGTGCCCTTCATGGCATCGAACAGTGAAATATTGATTTCATAAGGGCTTTCGCTGCCGTCCGGTTTGCTCCGCATGCTGATCCGACCACCAAATTTTCTCATCGTGGCTAGCAGTTCAACATATTCCTTCTCATCCAGCAGTCCTTCCGTCGGTCGTAGCCCAATGCCATCATGAGAAGCCGTGAAGTTGAAATAGGCACAGCCTACTGGAGCAGGCGGCATACTCATCATCCAGGTTTTCAGGTGGTCAGAGCGCCCCTGCATCAGCGCATTCAGCACCAGCGGCGGCAGGCTGAAGTTGTAGATCATGTGGGCTTCGTTGCGGTTGCCGAAGTAGCTGAGATTTTCCCGATTCGGCACGTTGGTTTCGGTAATGATGGCGATGCCCGGATCGATCATTTGCAGCAGCTCCCGCATCAGCCGAATGGCCATGTGGGTTTCCACTAGATGAATGCAGGGCGTGCCCAGTTTTTTCCACAAAAAGCCCACTGCGTCCAGGCGAATGTAGCGTGCGCCCGCCTGGACGTAGAACAGGATGATTTTGAAAAATTCAACCAAGACATCAGGATTAGCAAAATTGACATCAACCTGATCGGGGCTAAATGTCGCCCAGACATGCCTCTCACCGTTAACCGTATCGACTTTAGCCAACAGTTGTGAACTGCGGGGGCGAACCACCTGCGACACATCAATCGTTGGATCAGTTGGATCAATGGTGATGAAATAATCACAGCCTGGTTTTTCACCCCGTTTAAACTGCTGAAACCAGGCGTGTTGACTCGAAACATGGTTAATGACCAGATCAAACATCAGGTTGAAATCTTCCGAAATCTGTTTGATGTCTGACCAATCGCCTAATTCTGGGTTGACCTGAAGATAGTCAATCACCGCAAATCCATCGTCCGAACTGTACGGGAAGAACGGCAGGATATGAACGCCTGTAATAACATCATCTAGATGTTCCTTGAGAAAGGTACCCAGTGTCTTTAGCGGTTGTTCACCAGGGTGGATAATGCTGTCACCGTAAGTAATCAGCAAAATGTTGTTGTTGCTCCATTTATTTAAGTCTTCTTCAACAGCAACAGAAACATGTTCTTGAAATAGGACATACAGGCGATGGGTGACATCATCGACAATCGCGGCATCATAAAGCCGTTCAAGAAAGGGGCGAACCTTCATTGCAAAAGCGTTATAGCGTTCGACGGTTTCAGTTTGTGGCTGGATAGACTTTGTCATAAGACCTCAAATTGGGAGCGTTAAACAGTGTGGTTAGAGCTTACGCAGTTGGACGATTTTTGGAGCGCTTCGCGCTCCAAAAATCGTCTAGAACCAGCATCTTTAGTAGATTGAAGTGCGTAAGTCCTAGTGGTAAACAAATGGTGAATACAGGGTGAGCAAATGCAGAAAATAAGCTGCTCAGTTTGCAGCATAAGGCTTGTAGCCATTTACTCGATCCTAGCAACCCCTTATTGTTGGCTGTTCTATCAGTTTTTCTAAGAGGATGGCGCTAAATCTGATGCAGTTTTATGCTTCTGTATCATTTGAGCTTTCAATTTCAAAGGTTTTATATTTTCTTAAAAAGTAGGTTTATGGTTGATTTTCGGCAACGACATGCGAGATCGAGCAATAAAATCCCAATATGGCTTTTGACGCAAGGCTAGCGATCGCAGTTTGCCGAAAATCACGTTCTCACACGCGGATTCATTATCAGTTCTGCACCGGAGCGAGTGGATGGATTATAAACAGGAATTAATTACAACGATTCATGATTTAGGTTGTGATTTGGACTTGCTTGAGGCTCAAGTCACCAAGCTGAGTGAGCGATCACCAACGGCTGTACTGATTCCGGCTCTATATGAGGAATTAGAGCGTCCAGCTCTGCAAAAAATCCGGGATCAGCTAAGCCAGTGTCAGTTTGTGCATACGGTCGTTATTTGTCTCTATGCCGAAACGGTTGAGCAGTATACCCATGCGGTTCAGTTCTTCGACTCGATGCCGCAGACCGTAGTAGTTATTTGGGAAAATGGGCCGCGTATCACTCACATTTTGGAAAATCTGCGCGATCGCGGTTTGGATCTGCTCAAATTTAAAGGCAAAGGTCGCGCCGTTTGGCTGGGTTTAGGCGTAGCGTCGTTGCAGGCCGATGCGATCGCACTTCATGATGCGGACATCGTCACCTATGACCGTTCTTATCCCTTAAAATTGCTGTTTCCGCTGCTGGAGCAGGAATTTGGTATTGCCTTCAACAAGGCATACTACGCCCGCATTAGTGACGATCAACCCCGCAGTATGCATGGTCGGGTGGTGCGGCTGTTTGTGATTCCGCTCCTCGATGCTCTAATTGATAGCTTTGGCTATCGGAACTACCTACGCTATCTGAGCGCGTTCCGCTATCCGCTGTCGGGCGAGTTTGCCATGACCAGCGATTTGGCGCTGAATATCCGTATTCCCGGCAACTGGGGCCTCGAAATTGGCCTCTTGGCGGAAGTCTATCGCGGCGTGGCGCAGAAGCGGATTGCTCAAGTCGATTTAGGCTTCTTTGAGCATAAGCACCAGTCCCTCGGCCAGAGCACCGATGATGGCTTGCAGAAAATGTGCCGCGACATTTTCCAGTCAATTCTACGCACCCTGACGGAAACCGAGCAGGTGGTGGTGTCAATGGATCACATTCATACCCTGCGGGTCAAGTATCGCCGCGAGGCGCAAGACTTTACCCGGCAATACTTTGTAGACGCATCCTTCAACCACCTGCGCTACGACCGTCACCAAGAAGAGGTGACGATTGAACTGTTTGAAAAGGTGATTGTTGACGCCGGAGAACGCTATTTCTCCAATCCCTACGGTGCTCAGATTCCCGACTGGACAAGAGCGTTAGCTGTCATGCCCGATCTGCGCGAACAAATTCGCGATGCCGCCGTTTGCGATGCTGCCGAAGTCCAGGGATTGCAACTTCCCCTGGTCAGCCCAGAAGTAGTGCCCAGTGTGGGCTAATTAGGATTGAATACAAATCCAAAAGAGGGATTTAAGCCCGCATCGCAGGTGTAAATCCCTCTACTCAAGTCTTATTGAGTACTTGTAAGTACTAGCGCGCAACGATTGGTGCTGAATTAGGCGGCAACGCTTGCAGGTGCCAAAGTCAAGATTTCAACCCCATCATTCGTCACTGCGATCGTATGTTCAAACTGAGCCGACAGCTTACGGTCTTTTGTCTTAGCCGTCCAGCCATCATCTAAGACTTCAACTTCGTAGGTGCCTTCGTTAATCATCGGCTCAATGGTAAATACCATGCCCTTGCGAAGCTTACGCCCCGTGCCTTTCTTACCATAGTGGGGAATCTGTGGTGCAGTGTGGAACGTGCGATTCACCCCATGACCGACAAAATCACGCACGACCGAAAATCCCTGTGCTTCGGCATACTGCTGAATGGCAGCACCAATGTCACCGACGCGAGCGCCCGGTTTGACCACCGAAATTGCACGTCGCAAACATTCCTCTGTTACCTGCACTAGCTTTTTCGCCACGGGTGACGGCTCGCCCACGAAAAAGGTCTTTGACGTATCCCCGTGGTAGCCATCGACAATCGGCGTCACGTCAATATTAATGATGTCGCCATCTTGCAGGATTTCCTTGGCGCTGGGAATACCGTGGCAGACCACTTCGTTAATGCTAGTGCAAATTGACTTCGGGAAACCGTGGTAGCCAAGCGGAGCGCTAATCGCACCATGTTCATGTGTCCAGGCTTCAGCCGCATCATTTAGCTCAAGAGTGCTGACCCCAGGTTTAACCATAGGTTCCAGATAATCGAGCAATTCAGCCGCCAAGCGTCCGGCCTGCCGCATCTTTTCAATTTCACGACTGGATAGCAGGGTGATAACTTCTTGTTCCACGGTTCCACTTTTTGAGGATTTGCGTATTTCTCTACTGTCTACTCTAACGTCTACCGGAATGATTGAGCGCATTGATTGACGGATCGGGCAAATTCAAGCATCCTCGGCATCAGTATTTAGCGATTTAGCGTTATTCAACCCTCATCTCTACTTTGACAGACGACTAGTGGTCAGTCAATAAAAGGATGACGGGTAAAAGAGTAAGATGAAGTCAGTGCAATCAAGGTGCTGACATGGTCAAAAAGTACATCGTAAGCTTAAGCGAAGCAGAACGACAAGAACTCGAACAAATGGTTAAAACGGGCAAACGAGCGGCTTATACGATCAATCATGCCCGGATTCTCCTGAAAGCAGATTGCAATCAACCAAGTGGGAGTTGGCGTGACCAGGAGATTAAAGATGCCTTTGGCATGAGTATCAGAACGATTGAGCGGGTGCGTCAGCAATTTGTCGAGGAAGGACTGGAAGCGGCGCTGAAGTGCCGTCCCGGTGGCGGTCGAAAACGGAAATTAAATGGCGAGGTTGAGGCGCATTTGATTGCATTGCGCTGTAGCGAGGTTCCGAAGGGAAAGGGGCGATGGACATTGCGGTTGCTAGCAGATCAGATGGTCGAGTTGAACTATGTTGAGCAACTGAGCCATGAGAGTGTGCGACAAGTGCTGAAAAAAACGAACTGCAACCCTGGCGACAAGAGTGCTGGGTAATTCCGCCTGAACAATCAGCCGAGTTTGTCTGGCGCATGGAATGCGTGTTGGAGGTGTATCAAACAGCTTACAATCCCAAGATTCCTGTGATTTGCATTGATGAGGCAACCAAACAATTAGTCAAAGAAACCCTGGTTCCCATTCCTGCTGAACGGGGACACCCCAAACGCTTCAATTATGAATATGAACGCAATGGTACAGCGAATCTGTTTATGATTTGTGAGCCAATGGTGGGATGGCGGCGGGTGGAAGTGACGCAGCACCGCACGGCACTCGATTATGCTCACTTGCTCAAAACGTTGGTTGATTCAGATTATGTTCAGGCAGAGAAACTGATTGTGATTCAAGATAATCTCAATACCCATTCGCCCGCATCGCTCTACAAAGCGTTTGAGCCACAAGAAGCACAGCGAATCTTGAGTCGGTTGGACTTTTGTCATACGCCCAAGCATGGAAGTTGGTTGAATATGGCAGAAATCGAATTGAGTATTCTCAGTCGTCAATGTTTAGATCGTCGTATTCCTGATTTGGAGACGCTCAAATCCGAGGTTGATGCCTGGCAGGACAATCGTAATCACGAAGAAACCTGGATTGATTGGCGGTTTACAACAGCCGATGCCAGGGTTAAATTACATAGACTTTACCCGTCAATTATTAATTGACTGAACACTAGTCTGGAACTTGACTACCGGATTGGGCATCAGATGGCAACTGATGATGGCCGTTGGTGTGGGATTGATCATCTGAGCGAGGCGAGTGAGTATTCAGCATATTTTGGAATGTAATCCACTGCTGTGGTGCAGCGATTTCAATTCCGGCTTGGTCAAAGGCAATTTTCAAGCGGCGGCGATATTCACGGGCGACTTCCCACTGCTTCAGCGGTTGGGTTTTAATCCAAATCCGCACCGTTGCACCGCGATAGTCCAACCGATCAACGCCAAGTAATGATGGTGGTTCGAGAATCAGCGATCGCCACTGCCGATCTTCAGTCATCT
The DNA here is from genome assembly GCF_057732415.1 of Thainema salinarum CENA647. NCBI lineage: Bacteria > Bacillati > Cyanobacteriota > Cyanophyceae > Leptolyngbyales > Leptolyngbyaceae > Thainema > Thainema salinarum. The sequence goes on along the minus strand of NZ_JBYJZJ010000022.1, from coordinate 948,997 downwards.
CATAAGCCGTTTCTTTAATCAGCAGCAGTGCTTGGTCGATGTCAGCAGAATGGGCCACGTCAATCATCAAGTCAACTCGCGACCATTCCTTCGACAGGTTTTGCACCACCGTGATCGTATTGTTAGGAATGGTAATCAGCCGTCCCTCTTCATTCCGTAGCTGTGTAATCCGCAGATTCATATTTTCGACAAATCCAGCCACATCGCCAATCACCACGACATCGCCAACCCCATACTGGTCTTCCACCAGAATAAAGAAGCCGTTGATCACATCTTTAATTAAGTTCTGAGAGGCAAAGGAAATTCCCAAACCTAAAAGTCCAGCACCCGCAATCAGGGGCGCAACCTGGATGCCGACAATCGACAAGCCAATCAATGTTGCGATCGCCCATAGGAAAAATGCAATTACGCTGCGCATTACCTGGGAAAAGGTCGAAAACCGCAGCGCCATCCGCTGACTCGCTTCAGGGGACAGCACCATCCGGTCTTGCAGCGCCAAAAGTGACCGATCCACTAAGGCCGCACTCAGACGAATCAGCACATTGGTTCCCCAAAACAGCGCCAGCAACTGGAGCGGCAGTGGCATAATCGTAACCAAAATCGGCTGAATCCAGCGCGTATAGGGAATTAAGCCCAAAACGAAATAGAGTCCAGCCCCCCAAAGTACAACCTGAATCACCTGCAGAATGGGGCGCAGAATATCCAACACGGTGCGCCGCTGCTGAGTTGCCATCTGCTGCCGCAGGGCCGTGGTAAGCCGATGGGGTTCACCTGGAGTTGTGGTGCTACTGCTGCCAGTTATTGATGGGTTCGGAGTTGCGATCGCAACATCACCATTGCCATCGACTTCAACATCGGGTGGGCCAGTCGGAGATGACTGGGTCTTACTCTCCGATTTCAGCCGCGCTCGTTCTCGCATCACTCGACGCTGCAGCCGGACAATGCCCCAACTCCCAAAAGCCAGCAGCAACAGCAATCCACCGGCCATTGCACTTTGGCGCAGCACCATGTCCGGTTGCCGCTCTTGTTTGAAGCGAATCAGCCCTCGCTCAACTTCAGCTCGAATATCATCAGCCCGCTGCCAAGGATCATCCACACCCAGCACTTTGGCATCGGCACTGGTCACCGTCATTAGATACTGTGGCCCGTCAAAGACCGGGCTGTTCACATAAACAATTGGATTCCGGCCTGTTTGCGAGTCGCCTGCCACGATAACGTCTAGCTGATCTGGATCAAAATTCGTGCGGGCAATTTGATACAGACGCTGCCGAATTTCCCGAATTCGCTGCTGAAGCGCCAGTCTGTTTTGCCCTTCAGAGGCAGCGGAAACGCCCACAATAATGTCTGTATGACCATCAAAGCGAATGACACCCTGACTAACCTGAGGCGTCGGCGGCAAAAAGTTGCCAATTTCTTCTCTGATATCTGCGATTGGGCTGTTGATTGTATCCGGTACTTCCTCCGCATCAGCCGATTCTGCTGAGGTTGCATCAGCCTCATCGTCCGACTCATCCGCATTGGGAACGGGAAGCATACCCTCAGCTTGAGCGACGATAACGGGTTGAGACGGCCCATAATGGATGAAAGCTTGACTTTGTGCCGGAAAAACGGCTCCCAAAATTAGATAAACGCCCAGTAGAAATCCACTTGCGATCGCAAGTCGGCGTTTCCACCATTTGAATAGTCCACCACTGAGTTGGCTAAGTTGGCCAGGACAGCCAAACGGCATTAATAGCTGAATGAAAGGCCAGATGGCGCGTTGGAGAAGTTGAACAACGTGCATAAGCCTCCTTATTTGCTGAGTCAGCAGGCGATGGGGTCTAGATCTATCTTCACAAATCTTTACCGCACATCTTGGCAAGCGACGCAGAAAACGGCATCCGTGTTCCGACTAACTGCGATCGCAACCAATTACACCTGTCAATTACACTAACGTTGATTGTCCATCCCGATTAAATCGCTGAATTGTTAAGAAAACGAAAAAATCGGTGGGTTAAGTCCACCGATTTTTTCGTTTTGCGTTGGCTTTAATTGGGGCTGTACTGCCTTATCGCAATTTAAGCCGCATTGGTACGGCGCTTGGTCACCAAAGTTCCCAATGCACCAACTCCCATCAAACCAATCAGCGTAGCGGGTTCTGGAACATCCGCCACTTCAATATTTGAAAACCGGAAGTTGACTCCATCGCCTGTCCCTTTGACGGTATCATTACCCAATTTCAGGGTAATTGACTGAACGTTTTGGTAAGTCAGACTTCCAATGTTGCCATTCGGCCCTTTCGCAATCCAATCGGGAGTGGATAGGTTGACTCCGTTAATCGCCAGAACACCTGTCGAATTCAGGAATTCGGTATCAAAAAAGTCAATGGTCAAGTTTGACAACAGATCCTCAAACAGGAAGGTGAACGTACCCACTTCCAACTGACCTTTCTCTTCAGACTGACCCGTTGCCTCGTTGTATTCAGAGGGTCGGAACCAAAAACCCTGATGATTGGTGCCAGCATCCTTCTTTTGTAGCTTCACAGACGATCCATACTGATTCTTTGTCGATAACGTATCAATAAACAGGCGACTCCGAGATCCGGTAGAAGCATCCGTCAGCGAAATAATGCTTTCGATGAATGGGAGCGAACTGGACGAAAAGCATTGCTGGCTATCTATACACCCCAAACCGACATCAATTTCACCTTCTTGTTCAATTGGTGAAAATCCAGCGGCAAGGGCAGAGGGTGCGGATAGCACGGTGGCCAAGGCCACCAATCCAACTGCTAAACCTTTTGAAACAGCCACAGTTAACCTCCAGTTGGCATCATATACCTTTCTAATCTGGCTAACGAAACCGTGAATGTCCCGACAAAGTGCCTTGGCTTTAGACAAGTTACATATATTACCGCTCTTTATTAAGGATTTGCCCCAATGCCTACACAGCATCCGGAATTCAAATTCCTGATTCATAGGTGAATTCAGGCAGTAATAACGACATCGGACTCCATCCGAGTTTTTACGTAGAACCTGTAAACTTAACGACAGCCATCGTTCTCTGTTCCGTATCACTCTATCCAGCAAATCCAAGCCAATCATTCGATTCGGGAAACCCAGACCGCTCATTTCTAGACCTGCAACCAATCGTTAAGATAGGGATTGGTCTGTTGATTGAGCGTTAAGTGAAGGAGAGTATTTGGTGACAGTTGCTGTTGAGAACCTGTTGACATCTGAGATTATGCAGCCCGCTCGTTACTTGGGTAACGAGTTGGGAGCCGTGCATCGTCCGTGGGATAGTGCCGCCGTGCGTTGGGTGCTGACCTATCCCGAAATTTATGAAGTTGGTGCATCCAACCTCGGTCACATCATTCTCTACAGCATCCTCAATGCTCAGCCGCGCCAATTGTGCGATCGCGCTTATCTGCCCGCGCCGGATCTAGCTACCAAACTGCGGCAAACCAACACGCCGCTGTTCGCCGTTGAATCGCGCCGCGATCTCAAAGAGTTTGACATTCTGGGCTTTAGTCTCAGCTATGAGCTAGGGGCGACCAATATTTTAGAAATGCTGGATTTGGCTGGTATTCCACTGACATGGAAAGAGCGACAAAGTTGCGATCGCTGGCATGTGGAATCGGGCAGCTATCCGCTGATTTTTGCGGGGGGGCAGACCGCAACGTCAAATCCAGAACCTTACGCCGACTTTTTTGACTTCATTGCGTTAGGTGACGGCGAAGAACTGCTGCCGGAAATTGGTCTCGTTCTAGAACAGGGTAAAGCGGCAGGTCTCAGTCGTGAGGAACTGTTACTCGATTTAGCGCAAGTCCCCGGCGTTTACGTTCCTCAGTTCTACGACATGGCCGAAGATGGCTCGGTTCATCCCAATCGGCCCGACGTGCCTGCGCGTGTTCTGCGGCGGGTCTCCGATCCAATGCCTGCCTACTCGATTGGATTAGTGCCCTATGTGCAAACCGTACACGATCGGTTGACGGTAGAAATTCGCCGGGGCTGCACCCGTGGCTGTCGGTTCTGCCAGCCGGGAATGCTGACGCGACCCGCCCGTGATGTTGATCCGGATCAGGTTGTGGACACCATTGAGCAGGGTATGCGGGCAACCGGATATAACGAGTTTTCGCTGCTCTCCCTCAGTTGCTCGGACTATCTCGCACTGCCTGCTGTCGGCATGGAAATCAAAAACCGTCTGAAGCACCAAAATATTTCGGTTTCCCTACCTAGCCAGCGGGTGGATCGCTTCGATGAAGATATCGCTAATGTCGTCGGCGGTACACGGCAAACGGGGCTGACTTTCGCGCCAGAAGCGGGCACCCAGCGGATGCGCGACATCATTAATAAAGGTCTGACCAACGAAGAACTGCTACGCGGCGTAAAAACGGCTTACGAGCAGGGCTGGAGCAAAGTTAAACTCTACTTCATGATTGGCCTGCCCGGTGAAACGGATGTCGATGTGATTGGCATTGCTGAAACCGTGCGCTGGCTGCGGCAGGAGTGTCAGCTACCCAAGCGCCGCCGCTTAGACTTCAACATCACAATTTCCAACTTCACACCGAAACCCCACACGCCGTTTCAGTGGCATACGGTTTCCACCAGTGAGTTTTTGCGGAAACAAGCGCTACTGCGTGAAGAATTTCGCCAACTGCGGGGCGTCAAGGCCAATTTCACCGATGTCCGCATTTCTGCAATGGAAGATTTTGTCGGACGGGGCGATCGCAGATTGTCTGCCGTTGTTCGCCACGCTTGGGAACTCGGTGCAGGCATGGATTCCTGGTGGGAAAGCCTCGATCGCGCCTTTGATGCTTGGGCTCAGGCTATCGATGCGGCGGGGCTAACCTGGAAATATCGCCAAGTCGAAGCGGGTGAATGGAACTTGATGCCCATCGGTACCAAGTCCAATACCGAGTTCAACCCTGAATCGGCATCTGCTGATCCAGTGTCAGAAAGTTCTAACCAACTTGCCCAGATTGATGCACCTCTGCCTTGGGATCACCTGGATACGGGCATTAGCAAACAATGGCTCAAAGATGATCTGCTACGGGCACTAGAAGCGGCAACTGTCCCCGACTGCTCCTTTGAAGGCTGCTCCCACTGCGGTATCTGTGGCCCGGATTTTGGGCACAACATTGTCGTGCCACCGTTACCGATTCCTAAATTTGAGGGTCATTTTGTCCCCAACCAGACGCGATCGCAACGCCTACGGGTCTACTTTGGCAAGCATGGGGACATGACCTACATTGGGCACTTAGACCTGATGCGCCTCTTCGACCGCGCCGTCCGCCGAGCCGGGATTCCAATCACGTTTACTGGCGGATTCCATCCTGGCCCCCGTATTTCACCTGCGAATGCGTTACCGCTTGGCGCAACCAGTACGGGCGAAATCGCTGATTTCGAACTGACAGAATGCCGTGATCCAGAAGAAGTGCGATCGCAGTTAGCCGCTCAACTACCACATGAAATCCCCATCTATCGAGTCGAGTCAATTGACTTGAGCGAACCCTCTGCCACCAAACAGCTCCACCGCGCTGAGTATGTGCTGACCGTTGCGCCAGTGCTGACCGAAGATGCTGAACCTGTGTCCGCTGAAACGCTACCCTGGCCAGACTGGATCACATCGATTCTGGCGGCAGAGGACATCCCACATGAGAAGAAGACTAAGTCCGGTAAAACCAAAATTCTCAACCTGCGGGAACTGTTATTTGATCTGCAGCTAGAGTCTCCCAGTTCGGAATCTGCTAGCGATGCATCTCAGCGCAATGCGGTCAAGATTCGCTACATCGGTAGCTGCCGCAATGACGGCACGATGCTGCGACCAGAAACCCTGGTTAATATGCTGCAAAATGCCGCTAGCATTGAGCTACAGCTTCTGCATATCCATCGCAATCGCTTAATTCTCGAATAGACACCAAAATTTTATTGATTCCGCAATGTGAGCATTTCCTCACATTGCGGTACAAGTTGGCGCAGCTTTCGCAAATTGTTCAAGAGCTTAAATGTGTGCCTAAATTATTGCGTACAGTGCTGTACGCAATAATTTAGGCACACATTTCAATCCAGCTTCCTCTCTCCTCATGCTCACGCTCTAACTGGGCTTAACAAATATAGAAAATTCCATTAATAGGGTTGTTTGTTGCACAACAAGCGCTATAATGCTCTAAACAGAAGCTGCTAATAGGCCGAAAACTGTCATAAGGTTGTCAGACATTCAGTTCGCAGCGAGTGCTGGATCAAATTAGCTTCTGTCAGACTTTCCAGTTATTTTAGATACCTTTAATCCTTTGAGGTATGCAAAGGATTTATAAGGCAACGCTTGTAGACGAAAAGCTGTCAACCGCAAACATTTTCTGCTTTCAGCACTGATTCACGAGTGTCTGGCATTGCCAAGTCGGTAATCGTGCAGGCTGGTTTTGCCGTATATTGACTCGCGGCAAAAAGGTTATATGCATCGCCAGCTTTAAAACAACGTTGAAACAATGCTGAGTTGTCAAACTCTAGGGGTGATTGAGGTTGTTACAGTATCGGGTTAATGCCTCGATAGCGAATCGCTGGAAAACTTAAATTCTATGCACAACTGGTGCATTCCGGTTCGTATCGGGCGTGTTTACCACTATTGATTTAACCCCTAGATTGAACCCCTATCTGCCAAAGAATTATGTCCCCCTTAACACGCAGTCATGAGCAGCACGGTTCAGATGCTCATCATCAGATTTCGAGGAAATTGAATGCCTAAGCAAATTATTATTGCGGAGCAGCATCGAATCGCGGCTGTATTCTCCGAAGACCAAATACAAGAACTCATTGTTGCCAAAGGAAGCCATCAAGTCAGCGATATTTATCTCGGTGTCGTAGAAAATGTTCTTCCTGGCATTGATGCCGCTTTTGTGAATATCGGCGATAGTGAACGCAATGGCTTTATCCACGTTACCGACTTAGGGCCATTACGACTCAAGCGTTCAGCCGCATCCATCACAGAATTGCTCGCACCTCAACAAAAAGTTTTGGTGCAGATCATGAAGGAGCCAACGGGCAACAAAGGCCCTCGGCTTACTGGCAACATTACCTTGCCCGGACGCTATCTGGTACTCATGCCGTTTGGCCGAGGCGTTAATCTGTCCCGCCGGATTCGGAATGAAGCAGAACGTAGTCGCCTACGTGCGTTGGCCGTTTTGGTTAAGCCTGCTGGCATGGGGCTGCTGGTGCGCACTGAAGCCGAAGGGGTAGCCGAAGAAGCCATCATTGAAGATTTGGAATTTCTACAGCGCCAGTGGGAAAGCATTCAGCAAGAAGCCTTGTCTACCCGCCCACCCAGTCTGCTAAACCGGGATGATGATTTTGTTCAGCGAGTGTTACGAGATGTCTACAGCGCTGGCGTAAATCGTATTGTGGTTGATTCCCACACTGGCGTTAAGCGAATTAAGCAGCATCTGGCCAACTGGAACGGTGGTCGCCCTCCTCAAGGTGTTTTGATTGATCAGCACCGCGAACGGGTTCCTATCCTCGAATACTTCCGGGTCAATGCGGCCATTCGAGAAGCACTCAAGCCGCGGGTTGACCTGCCCTCCGGCGGTTACATCATTATTGAGCCAACTGAAGCATTAACGGTAATTGACGTCAACTCCGGTTCGTTTACCCGCTCCGCTACGGCCCGTGAAACCGTGTTGTGGACAAACTGTGAAGCGGCCACAGAAATTGCCCGTCAGCTTCGTTTACGCAACGTCGCGGGTGTGATTATCGTCGATTTCATCGACATGGATTCCCGCCGCGATCAGCTCCAGGTGCTCGAACACTTCAACAAAGCACTGCGCGCTGACAAAGCTAGACCGCAAATTGCGCAGCTGTCTGAATTGGGCTTAGTTGAACTCACCCGTAAGCGCCAAGGGCAAAATATTTACGAATTGTTTGGTCAAACCTGTCCGAGCTGCGGTGGGCTTGGCCATATCGCTCATTTACCCGGCGAAGAACCTCAGGTGGTCGATCCACTAGCTGTGCCGCGTGAGCTACCATCAGCAGAGCCTCGCCCGGTATCAATGCGTGAAACCATTACTCAGCCGAATGATGATTTAGAATTGGATCCAACGCAAGATCCACAAGCATTGGAGCTGATACACCATCCTAGCTATCAAGAGCGTAGTACCAGCGGACATCGGAGTAGCCGCCGCCGCCGCCGTCGCGAGACCAGTCCACCAGGACGAGGTGGAAAGGATAGCAGCGCTACACCATCGTTTGCCAATCGTGAAAAAGACCGGGATAGAGAATCGGTTGAAGAACGTGAACCACGAGAGACTTCTCAAAGTTCCAGATCCCGTTCGGAACGCAACGGTCGCTCCCGCAACGGTCGCCGCGATCGCAATGCTGGAGTTGAGCCAGAAGTCATTGTGGTTGAAATGACGCCTGAGGAACAGGAAGTCTATGCAATGCTCGGCATTTCACCCCTAGTCTTGAGCGAGCGCACACCAACTGATACTAAGTCAGCCATTGTCTCCGTCGTACTCCCCGGTGAAGCAACACCCACCACCGATGGGCCGGCAGCGGCAAATGGACAAAACACCCCTGCTATAAACGCTGCTGAAACTAAAGAAGATGTTACGTCATCGAGACTAGCAGACGGAGAGGAGGAAACATCCGCCTCAAATCCAGAACCGGATTTGCCAAACCTAACCGACTCAGACATGACAGTAGATTCGTCTGAGATAAACGAATTCGGTTTAGACAGTAGTGAAGATGAGCCACCGGAAGCAGCTGAAAGCAGCAGTTCGTCGTCTAGAACAACACGGCGGCGGCGGCGGCGTTCGTCGGCGACTGAAACGGCAGCTAGCCGAGAAGGATAGGTTGAACTTGCAGAGCACTATGCAGAAATGTAGCCAATGCCAGAGCAACTGGAACTACTAGGGCTGATGCAACGGGAACAGATGAATGAGACAAATCGCCTGCGAGATAATAGCCTACTCGCAGGCGTTGATGAGGTTGGCCGTGGTGCACTATTTGGGCCTGTAGTGGCAGCGGCTGTTATTCTTCAGCCCTGCCATTCTCAGCGTTTGATGGATTTGGGCGTAACGGATAGCAAAAAACTTACTCCTGCTAAGCGAGAAGCATTAGTGGAGGAAATTAAGCAGGCTGCCATTGATTGCCAGATCGGGCTGGCGTCCGTCTGGGAAATCGATCGCATAAATATCCTGCAGGCATCCTTATTAGCAATGAAGCGGGCAATTTCGCGATTACAGCCAGCGCCTGATGTTTGCCTAATTGATGGTAACCAGCTCGTACCAAATTTGGCGATTCCTCAGGAAGCTTGGATAAAAGGTGATCAACGCTCAATTGCGATCGCATCTGCCAGCATCCTGGCTAAAGTATGGCGCGATCGCTTAATTGTCAGGCTTTCAACTCGATATCCTCACTACCATCTTGCCCAGAACAAGGGATATGGCAGTGCAGCTCACCGTCAGGCTCTACTAGCCTATGGCGCATCAAAGCAACATCGCCACTCTTTCAAGCCTTGTCAATAATTTAATTATTTAGTGAATTCAATTTATTGATTGAAGATCAGCATCCAGAAACCTCGCTAAGCAGCCTTTAGCCAGCTTCACGAGATGGCAGTGCAGCAGCGGCAACCGCTTGGCCAGAATTTTCATGCTGAACCCGCACCCAGCGACGATAATCACTCACTAAATTATTCATCAGGCGCTGCTTAATCGTCATCAAAACGCCGCGCAGCAATCCGTTTCCTGTAGTTTCTAAAATTGGGCGCGGCGTAAACTGAAAAGCAGGAGGCAAGTCCACGGATACTTGTAAATCTGCTTTGCCAATTAACGCCACATGCTGATCGGAACGAACATGGGGCACCAATCGACCTGCTAAATTCAATCTAAAGCGTTGGTTGATATATTCAACCCCTCTGATTTCACAGTCGATGGAGCGCAGGTGTACAACCCCATTGGCATCCACCTGCACTTCCATATCGACCGTAGGCTGAATTTTGAGCATCATGAACTGAATGGGGCGCATCTTCAGCCGAAACTGATTGGCACCAAGTACTTCAGTCCGTGATGGGTCAACGAGCGCATTAACCAGGCGTTGGGGCTGACGCAAATAATGCTGGATAGGGATAGTCTCTTGGGCAACACCCATCTCCACAGATTGTGAGGCAAAAAATTGAATTGACATAGAAAATTAGGTGAAAATACCGCAGACAGCTAAACTAAATTTAACAATTATCTCAGAAAACAGGCACGCTCTTGGGATTGAAAACTTTTTTGTGCTTTGATTTGTTTTCCAACCAAAGATCCAAATTTATGCATGAATGGCTATTCCGCATTAATACGGTGAAGCACAGTGAAGCATTCAAACATTTTATTGTCTTTATAGAGCTTAGCCAGCTGATTTCGTTACTAGAGGCTGTTAACGAAAAGGCATGGCATTGTGCAAAGCATCATTCATATTCCACTGATTAAAATTTGAGCAGCTCATGCAATTGAACTACAGCTGGTTTTTGACATGGATTAGCTGGCAATTCGTTAAACCAATATGATGAGAAGCCGTAATGAAATACCCAGATTGGCAATTATTTGAAACAAAATATTAATCCACCACCAACTAACTATGTCATCTTCGCATCAACACATTATGATTGCCCATTTGGGACCTGCTGGTACCTATGCCGAAACAGCAGCTATCACGTACGTTAACTGGCTAAAACAGCAATCTAGCGAGGAAACAGAGTTTGTTCTTAAGGCGTATCCTAGTATTCCGCAATCTATTTCTGCGATCGCAAAACACGATACTCAATTAGCGGTCGTCCCCGTGGAAAACTCCATTGAAGGCAGCGTCAGCTTTACGCTAGATACACTGTGGGAACTCGACGATCTCAAAATTCAGCACGCCTTGGTTTTGCCCATTTCCCATGCGCTCGTTTCTGAAGCTCAGCAGATTGAAGCTATCCAAACCGTCTATTCTCATCCCCAAGCGCTCGCGCAATGCCAAAAGTGGCTGGAACAGCATTTACCATCGGCTAAATTAATCCCTGCCAATTCCACGACTGAAGTATTGAGCCGCTTGGCTGGAGCACCAACAACCGCAGCCATTTCCTCTCAACGAGCTGCTGAGCTGTATCAGCTACCCATCTTGGCACATCCAATCAACGATCGCGTTGATAACTGCACCCGTTTTTGGATTATTGGTCGCGACCATTTTCATCACGGTAGCTATACGTCTATTGCGTTTACGCTACCTGCAAACAAACCCGGTGCATTGGTTACCGTTCTACAGATGTTTGCTCAGCATCACATCAATCTTAGTCGAATCGAGTCCCGCCCAACTAAGCGCTCGCTTGGTGAGTATCTATTCTTTATTGACTTCGAAGCTGACATGACGGAACCGAGAGTAAAAGAAACGCTTGATATTCTGGAGCAATATACGGAAACCCTTAAGATTTTCGGCAGCTACAGCGTTATCCCAACATAATCTAACTCGTTTGACAGCTAATTTTCCCTAGCAAGAACTCCGGCTACCCAAACAGATTAGCTTACAAAGTAGCCATATTAATCAAAGGCATCCTTGAGTGCAGTTCGAGCCGCCAAATGATTACGAGTAGAACTTAGAATTTCTGCCTCGCGCTCCAGACGAGCGGATGTATCCTGCATCTCTAGCAGTGATTGTTGCTCACTCGCAACACCATGTAGATTACCAGCTACCCAATAGGACAATTCAGTCGGTAAATCAGGAATATTGTCGGGTAGTTCAATATCCTGACCCGTCAATTTGGCCGAGAGATGAACTACATCTCTCAGCAACTGATCTACTTCGTCAGCAAGCGGCTGTAAATTCTGAGAGCTTGGATGGTCTTCAATCCACTCAACTAGGCCAACTCGATAGGGCTTTTCTCTGACATAGTTCAGAATGCGAAATCGCTGTTGCCCAATCGTTGAGATTTTCATCCGGTCGTCGGGTAAACGATGGCAATGAATCACCTCCGCACAACATCCCACGGAAACTGGCTGTCCTGTCTGCGGATCGAGCATGACAACCCCAAACCGACAGTCTCCCTGGAGAATCGTATTCATCATGATTCGATAACGAAACTCGAAAATATGAAGTGGGAGTCGCCGTCCTGGAAAAAGAACTAATTCAGGCAGAGGAAAGATTGGTAGCTCTCGCACTGCAATAGACGATGAAAAAGCCATCATTCTCCTAATTGCTGAGTTAAAAATCTGCCAATGCGTGCTGGGTCAACAACAGTTGTTGCAATTCAGACCCCAATTAGATTAATACGTTGTTATGAAATGTTACTTGTTATATAGCTTAGCTTATAAGGCTTATCTAGGGCTACATTCCGCTACATGACCTGATGATAGAAAGTGCGATCGCGCTTTACATTGCTCAGATGCTGATCAACAGCACAAATAATCTCACGAAGAGCCATATGAAGTCTTCACCAATAATCCTTATAAACAATAAGAGCCGCACTAGTGTAGCGGCTCTCAAATACCAAAGTAACTAATCCTTAAATTGACTTAGAGCTTAACTTCAATGTCGACCCCAGCGGGCAAGTCAAGCTTCATTAGTGCATCAATCGTCTTAGAGGATGGCTGGTAGATATCAATAATGCGGCGATGAGTTCTGGTTTCAAAGTGCTCCCGAGAATCCTTATCTACGTGAGGAGAACGAAGCAAGCAGTAAATCCGGCGCTTTGTAGGTAAAGGAATAGGACCAATTGCAGTAGCGTTGGTGCGATTTGCCGTATCAACAATTTTGTCGCAAGAGGTATCTAACAAACGGCGATCAAATGCCTTCAGACGAATCCTGATCTTTTGCTGTTGTACAGTAGCCATGACGTTAAACCTTAAATTGTCCAGGTACAGAGATTATTTTTGCCAATTCCGCTGATTAATAGCCGACCCAATTGAGGAGCGAAGAGGGGCTACAGACTGGACTGTGCCCCTCATACGCATACAAATGTTAGCTTTGAGTCAATCTGGGAAACTAAAGCGTTACTTTAGAATCTTAGAAACGACTCCAGCACCAACCGTACGGCCACCTTCACGGATTGCGAAACGCATTCCCTGCTCAATTGCGATCGGGTTAATCAACTCAACGGTCATCTTGATGCGATCACCAGGCATAACCATTTCAGCTGCGCTGCCGTCGTCTGCGGTAAAAGTTTCGATCGTGCCAGTTACGTCGGTTGTCCGAACGTAGAACTGAGGACGATAACCTGGGAAGAAAGGAGTGTGACGACCACCCTCTTCCTTCTTCAGAACGTAAACCTCAGACTCAAATTTGGTGTGAGGCGTAATGGAACCAGGCTTAGCAAGCACCATACCGCGCTCAATGTCAGCCTTCTGGATACCACGCAGCAGAACGCCAACGTTATCTCCAGCCATTCCTTCTTCAAGAATCTTCTGGAACATTTCAACACCGGTTACGGTAGTCTTGCGGGTATCGCGGATACCAACTAACTCAACTTCCTCACCAACCTTGACTTTACCCCGCTCAATCCGGCCAGTTGCAACGGTACCCCGACCAGTAATCGAGAAAACGTCTTCAACCGCCATCAAGAAAGGCTTATCCACGTCACGCTCAGGAGTTGGGATGTAGTCATCAACGGAATCCATCAGAGCATAGATCTTGTCAACCCACTCATTTTCACCACGGGCAGTGTTAGGATTCTCAGCCAGCTTTTCTAGAGCCAATAGCGCAGAACCAGCAGTGATGGGAATATCATCACCAGGAAAATCGTAAGAACTCAGCAGTTCGCGGACTTCCAGCTCAACCAGCTCTAGCAGTTCTTCGTCATCAACTTGATCTTGCTTATTCAAGAAAACAACGATATTTGGTACACCAACCTGCTTTGCTAGCAGAATGTGCTCACGGGTTTGAGGCATAGGACCGTCTGCTGCAGAAACCACCAGGATTGCACCGTCCATCTGGGCAGCACCCGTGATCATGTTCTTCACATAGTCTGCGTGCCCAGGGCAGTCAACGTGAGCATAGTGACGATTATCAGTCTCATACTCAACGTGAGCTGTGTTGATCGTAATACCACGTGCCTTCTCTTCAGGCGCAGCATCAATCTCGTCATACTTACGAGCTTTTGCAAAGCCACCAACTGACAAAGCAGTGGTAATTGCTGCAGTCAGAGTTGTTTTACCGTGGTCAACGTGACCAATGGTGCCAATGTTAACGTGGGGTTTTTTCCGCTCAAACTTTTCGCGTGCCATGAATTGTGCCTTCCTTTCTTCTTATGCGTTCCCTTTACTCTTAGCGATGATTGCCTCAGCCACATTGCGAGGCACCTCTTCGTAGTCGCTAAACTCCATTGAGAAAATGCCCCGACCCTGGGTCTTAGACCGAATGTCGGTAGCATACCCAAACATCTCTGCCAAAGGCACCTTAGAGATAACCTTGGCAAGACCTTCTTCCGTGTTCATACCTTCAATATGACCTCGGCGTGAATTGAGGTCTCCCATAACATCTCCCAAGAAGTCTTCGGGAACCTCAACTTCAACCTTCATTACAGGCTCAAGCAGCACAGGAGCTGCCTTCATAACCCCATCTTTCATGGCGATTGAGCCGGCAATTTTGAAGGCCATTTCCGAGGAATCAACCTCATGGTATGAACCGTCAATTAGAGTGGCTTTAACATCAATCACAGGGTACCCTGCTAGGATACCAGATTCGCAAGCCTCCTTCATGCCTTGTTCTGCAGAAGGAATATACTCTTTTGGAATTACACCTCCAACAATTTTAGAAACAAACTCAAATCCGCTGCCAGCTTCGCCGGGTTCAAGCTCAATGACGACGTGACCATACTGACCTTTACCACCGCTTTGCCGAATAAATCGGCTTTCAACTTGAACAGATTTGCGAATTGTTTCTCGATAAGCGACTTGGGGAGCACCAACATTCGCTTCGACTTTAAATTCTCGCAGCATTCGATCCACGAGAATTTCCAAGTGCAACTCTCCCATACCTGCGATCACAGTTTGGTTCGTTTCTGGGTTTGTTGACACTCGAAAGGTTGGATCTTCATCAGAGAGAGACTGAAGTGCTTTTGACAGCTTCTCCATATCCTGCTTGGTTTTCGGTTCAATCGCAACCGAAATAACTGGCTCCGGAATATACAGGGACTCTAAAACAATCGGATCTTGATCGTCACAGATTGTATCCCCGGTAGTCGTATCCTTTAATCCTAAAGCCGCGCCTAGATCTCCCGCCCGCAGCTCATCAACTTCAATCCGATCATCCGCTTTGAGGACAATCAGACGAGAGATACGCTCCTTCTTTTGCTTGGTCGCGTTATAAACGTAGCTACCTTTGTTCAGAGAACCGGAGTAAACCCGCAAAAATGTCAACCGTCCATATGGGTCAGACATGACCTTAAAGGCCAATGCGGCTAAAGGCGCATTGACATCTGCCGGACGCGAAGCTGTTTCACCACTCGGCAAAAGACCTTGAATGGGTGGAACATCAATTGGAGCAGGTAAGTAGTCAACAACGGCATCTAGCAAGAGCTGGACGCCCTTATTCTTGAAAGCGGAGCCACACAACATTGGAACCATCTTGCCAGCAATTGTACTTTTACGAATTGCGGTTCGAATTTCGTCCTCGGTAAACGTTTCTCCTTCCAAGTACTTTTCAGTCAAAGCATCATCCGTTTCCGCAACAGCTTCAATCAGCTTGCCACGATACTGCTTGACCAAATCCTGCATCTCATCAGGAATATCAGTGTCCACCATATCTTGGCCCAGATCATCATTGTAAATCCGAGCCGTCATGCTGACTAAGTCTACAACTCCGTCAAACTGATCTTCACTACCAATTGGTAGCTGAATTGGAATGGCATTAGCCCGTAAGCGATCGCAAACCTGCTCATAGACTTTGTAGAAGTTTGCTCCTGTGCGATCCATCTTATTAACAAAGATGATGCGCGGCACATTGTAGCGGTCAGCTTGACGCCAAACCGTTTCCGTCTGAGGTTGAACCCCACCAACAGAGCAAAGAACAGTAATCACGCCATCCAATACGCGCATCGACCGTTCGACTTCAATGGTGAAATCAACGTGTCCAGGGGTATCAATGATATTGATCTTGTGATCGCGCCACTGGGTACTAATCGCCGCAGCCGTAATGGTGATGCCTCGTTCTCGTTCCTGAGCCATCCAGTCGGTTACAGCCGTACCCTCATGAACCTCACCCATTTTGTGCACGATGCCGGAATAGAACAAAATCCGTTCCGTAGTGGTCGTTTTACCTGCATCAATATGGGCCGCGATGCCAATATTTCTAGTCTGTGAAAGTGGGACGTTTTGCACCACACTACCTCCTTTGCCTACGCCGCAACAGGATCCTAACGCTTAAGTCCTCAATCTAACTACTTGAGGCTGCATGCAGATATACATCTGAGGGCATGTTCAAATGAACGATTTCCCAATCAGCCATCGATCTCAATGATCAATTTTCAGTCAATGTGAGCAAGCAGTCTCTAGATTTAGATGACGACGTTTAGTAACGATAATGAGCAAAGGCTTTGTTGGCTTCAGCCATGCGGTGAGTTTCTTCGCGCTTTCTGATGGTGTTGCCAGTTTCGTTGGCTGCATCCATCAGCTCATTCGCTAATTTACTAGCCATCGTTCGGCCTGGACGCTGACGAGAAAACTGTGTTAGCCAACGTAGCGCCAACGCAGTACCCCGATCGGAACGAACTTCCATCGGGACTTGGTAAGTTGCACCACCTACGCGGCGGGCCTTCACCTCAACTAGCGGAGTAGCGTTGCGGACAGCTTGCTCAAAAACCTCTAACGGATCAGAATTAGTCCGTTCCTCAATGATTTTGAAAGCATCATAGATAAGACGAGAAGCCAGTGACTTCTTGCCATCTCTCATGATCCGCCGCACCATCATGCTAACAAGGCGACTGTTGTAAACAGAATCGGGCGGAACTTCTCTTTTTTGAACGGTAATACGGCGGGACATAGGCGTACCTTAAAACTAACTCGTCAGAAAATTAACAACAAAACTTTTGGGAAACCAACAATGCAACTGAGTGCTTCGGCTAAGCTTCCTATTCTGTCGGGCTAAACAACTCGTTTTTGGGCTCAGAAAGCGCTGTTTTGAGCTTTACCGAATTTGCTTACCCCCTTAGGACATCGTCTCAAGTAAATAGCGCAAAACAAATTATTATCAAGGCATCAATAAAACCTGACTTAGTTCTTGCTCAAGATTTTTACTCAAGGGTCGTCCCGTTCAATAAAGCTCAAGACAGATGTAACGTTAGCCTCTGCACTTCAAGTTAGCCAGGACGCTTTGCACCATATTTAGAGCGGCCTTGACGCCGATCTTTGACTCCGGCTGTATCAAGCGTGCCGCGAATGATGTGATAGCGGACACCAGGTAAATCTTTAACACGACCACCCCGAATCATCACAACAGAGTGCTCTTGCAAGTTATGACCAATTCCCGGAATGTAAGCAGTCACTTCGAATCCAGATGTTAGACGAACCCTAGCGACCTTTCTCAACGCAGAGTTGGGCTTTTTCGGAGTAGTGGTATAAACCCTGGTACATACTCCACGGCGCTGAGGGCAGCTTTTTAGGGCTGGGGATTTTGTTTTCTTTTTCGCTTTGCGACGCTCGTCACGAATGAGCTGTTGAATAGTAGGCATGAGTGTGGTGCGGTTTACCTCAAGTGAATTAGCTTAGATGTATACACAAATGTTGATTCTAGCGATTTATTAAAAAAACTGTCAAGCATACCGAACATAAGTCAATCTTGTTCCTTAGCTTGGAGTTTTGAAAGAGCAAGCCAGAGCAATTCTAGCGATGGTAGCGACGGTAACGCTCAGATTGAGTAATCGATGTCTATGGTACCTGTATTCGAAGCGACAGGTGCAATCGCAAAGGAGTTACCGCATCCGCAATGCTGAGTCGCATTGGGGTTGTGGAAGCGAAAGCTACCCCCCATCAGATCTTCAGAATAGTCGAGTTTGAGCCCCTCCAGATATGGTTGGGCTTGTTTGGCAATTTGAACACGAATGCCATTAGCGCATTCGACAACGTTGTTATCCTCTGAAGAGACATGCTCAGTAAATTCAAGCGTATACAGCCATTCCAGGCATCCACCGGAGCACAAACCGATGTGAACAACCGAGTTGGGGGCTTGTTTTTGGCGTAAACGATTAATCTCTTGGATGGCAGTTTGGCTAATTTCGATCATTTCAACATTTTGTGTCAGCTTTGAAGTCACTGTTTTTCCATCTTAAAGCAAAGTAGCGGTTGTCTGGCACAGGTTCATACCAAAAAGACGAGTCCGGTACTGTGATAGCGCCGAACTCGTCTTCCAAACCGCTTAAGAGCCTAAAAATAATCTAAGAGTTAGTACGAGCGTAGTCATCTTGGAAGCGAACGATATCGTCCTCGCCCAGATATTCCCCGTTTTGCACTTCGATCAAAACTAAAGGAATTACACCGGGGTTTTCAAGACGGTGGGCGGTGCAGGGCGGCACGTAGGTCGATTGATTAGTAGATAACAGAGTTTCTTTTTCAGCGCAGGTTACCTTGGCCGTTCCGGATACAACGATCCAGTGTTCACTCCGATGGTGATGCATCTGGAGGCTGAGCCGATGATTGGGCTTGACCTCAATTCGCTTAATTTTATAGCCGCGGCCTTCTTCAAGGACAGTGAAAGATCCCCAAGGACGGAGTTCAGTTGCTGCAACACTTCTTGCGATCGCAGAATCGGGCAAAGGCATCTGGTTTTGAGCAACAGTTTGAGGTTTAGCCACAGATTTCTCCTTAGAACATTAACTGTATATGGGCAGTTGTGTACGTACAGTTTTTGGGTAGTGCGCCACGATCGTTTTTTATTTGATTGGCTGATTAATATGACAAGTGCAATATAGCAACACCGAACAGGTTCTAGGGGGTTAAGTTCCTACATGAACGCACATCTACAATAAGTTTTCACAGGTTGGCGGCTGTTTTAACAGTTGCTTCATTAGATTTCAGTATGGCTGTAATGTTTGTACGCCTATTTCTATGGCAGATCACGGAGAAAAACGCCGATACCGTTATTCACTCTGGCTGCGGTTCGGGCTGATCGATCGATCAATCTGCCGCCCAAGTAAAGCGATGTGGAACTGCCGCCATCTAAATTAAGTGCCTCCGTCGCGCCAAGCTGCTGCATCAGTCGCGCCATTTCACTTAAGGTCGGGCCTGCGCCACCGACTCGATTGTGAACGGCAACCAGGATCAGTTGATTGTTGACAACGCCGATTGCACTGCGAGGAGCCGCTTGTTGAATAAAGGCCGTGCTGAACTGTTCAGCCGGGGCGTCCAAAACAATCCGGCCATTTTTGACCAGCAGGGGGCCACCTCCCATCAAATTCGGTGACTGCACGAGCGCATCGGGATACGTGCGGGTTGTCGGGGTCACAGTTGCGCCAATCGGCAGCGCTTGGGCAGCGGCAGCGTTAGAACGCACGACTAACAAATAACCATCCTGCGGAATCGGAACGGCCTGCCCGGCAGCGGTTGCGGATTGATTGTTGGTGACCTGCCCTTGCTGCACGGTGACAACCACTTCGCTATCAGTCATCGTTTTATAGGAACTGCCCCATTCCGGCGTATAGCGAGCAATGCCAGCTTCGACATAGCCACTGTTCAAATGACTAATCGGAAAGCGCTGTCCAGTTGAGGTGGCGATTTCCTCTAACAGTGACAAGCGATCAACCACCGCCTGATGCTGTTCGTTCCATGCGATCGCACCGCGATTCAAAATCGGGCCAGACAGCCAGCGATTATTGTCTCGAACAACTCCCAAGGGTAGCTGGTTATTGCGATTAAAAAATCCTCCATTAATCGCAGCCACGGCTCCAGAGGATTGGGCCATTGTCACCAGTGGACTAATCCCTTCAGCCGCAGTGGGATTACTGCGGATGGGACGAATCTCAATATGGGGATCTTGGGGATCAAGCGTCAGCATTGTCACTGGAAACTGAGCCGAACCAACCGCTATCCATTTCTGCTGCCAGCGGATGCCGGGTGCCCAAGCTAAATCGCGCTCAATCATGGCGTCCGATCGCACATCAATCACCAGTCGGTTGGGATTGGGCAATGTCCAGAGGCGGGGCCGGACGGTAGCTGGGAACTGTAGCGAAATTTGAGTACGGCCTGACTGACTAGAGAGGCGCAGGCTAGAGAGTAAATTACCGGGCCGGGTTTCAAAGGTGCTGAGTACCTGAGGATTTGCGATCGCATCTAGCGTAATCGTCGCTTCACCGCGCAGCTCGTCGATTTGCCAGGGGGCGGGTTGGCTCAAATCGATCACAATGCGATCGCCCCAATCTTGTCGGCCTTGACGAACGGCTGAAATTTGGGCGGGTGCCGTTTGAATCGCCAATAGATTGCCCTGGGACTGCACTTGCCAGCCATATCGCTGCACAAGAGAAGCAACATCAACGTAGCGCAAGCCGGAGCCAAACCAGGTCGTGGCTGATAAAGACGTATCGGCAAAATCCGAATACCACTGTAGCGGCTGCTGGTCGTAACGCTGGCTATTCAGCAGTTCCACGCCCATCACCTGCATGAGGGCCGCATCTGAGATGCCTAACTGCTGATCCCGCTGTATCCAGTTACCGATCAAAGTCTGCCCATTCAGTACAATTCGGTTCCCTTGGTTTGAAGCGGGCGGAACTTGGCTGATTTGCGATGAATCGACTGGATCGGCTGATGTTAGTGACAATTGGGCAACTCCCGGCGAAATCTGTCCCGGCAGTAAGCGGCTAAGCCCGTCACCGTTGATGGATGCCGGACGTCCGGCTGCACTCAGTACGGTTAGGAGCAACGCTAGGCTAAACAAGCCAAGCTGGCGCTGCCGAGTGAGCTTAAACGACAGTAATCGGATTAACAGATTGGCCAGCCAGCGATAACTCTTGGATGAGGTGAGACGATTTGAGCGTCCAAAACGAAAATTCCAGTCCACAAACTTGCTCCTAACACACGGAAAATGGTTCTCAGGATTTAATGAATTCAGACGTGCGCGATCGCAAAATGTGCCGCTATGTGGCAGTTATTCAAATCGTGATTCAGAACATGGAAAATTGGTAGCGACCGTAACACCCATCAAGAAATAATGACTTCTAATTAAACGAAACGTTGCATAATGTAAAAAGAGTATTAAGAGGTCTACTCGATCAATTCTTGGTGGCTCCTCCAGACAATTTTTATCTGAGTAATCTGGCCATAGGTTTCTCGATCCGCAGCAGTCTCAACAATCAAGTTCCATTTGTTTCAATGCTGTACGTGAGTCTGCCTGTCTGAATAGCTACACCAAGACAGATAGAAATATGGTTTCGTCCTCATAGTGCTAGAGGACTGAGCCATAGATTGCCAGCACTGTGCAATTTATATAAGATCTCTAAGCTACTGATCGTAGAGCTAGCCAGTACAAGCCTTAGAAACCGACATTACAGCCAACTGCAAAAAGCCGAAAAACCTGCGGAGTTCATCTGTGCAGGTCTAAGCTTGTCTCTTCTCAGCGAGGTTCTCACTGTTAAACCTCCAAGGAAAAGATCCATAGTGAGCTGTTGATCAACAGGATAAGTGACATCAAGGCTAAAACACTGCTTTCATACTGCTTTCTTAAGCATGACGAGCACCTGCTGGTGCGGTTGTCAGAACGTGTAGGTTGAGCAAAACAATGCTGAACATGACCCATACCCAAGCTGGACACAGCAATTGAGCTGTTCTGTAACCATCAGACGGCTCTAGATAATTGCAGAGCGTGATAAATAAAATGAGCTACTCCATGAACAACACGAGCGTAAACCACAATTCAGTAATATCCCAGTCGGTGGAGGCAGGCTACTCCGGCCAGAAATGGTTGGTGGAAGAGCGAGATGCCTGTGGAGTGGGGTTTATTGCCGATCAGCAGGGCCGAGCCAGTCATGATTTGGTGCAGAAGGCGCTGTCAGCGTTGACCTGTTTGGAGCATCGTGGAGCCTGTAGCGCCGATCGCGATTCTGGAGATGGCGCAGGCGTAATGACGGCAATTCCGTGGTCGCTGTTTCAGTCATGGTTAGCTGAACGCAATGTGAGTCTGACTGACGAGACTCAAACGCTGGCTGTGGGCATGGTGTTTTTGCCGATGGATGATGCGATCGCAGCGCAGGCTCGCAGCATCATTGAGCAAAAAATCAGCGATGCAGGTTTGGACTTTTTAGGCTGGCGCTCGGTGCCCGTTGCACCGGATGTATTGGGCGTACAGGCCAAGCAGTACCAGCCGCTAGTTGAACAAATTTTCGTCCGCAGCACAACGACTGACAAAGATGAACTGGAGCGGCAGCTTTTCCTCGTCCGCAAGCAAATCGAGAAAGCAGTTGTGCAGTCTGCGGATGGCTCAGGTCGATTACGGGAAGATACCTACATTTGTTCCCTCTCTTGCCGCACCATCATCTATAAAGGCATGGTTCGCTCAGCGGTTCTGGGCACGTTTTACTTGGATTTCCAAAATCCTGACTACACTAGCGTTTTTGCCATCTATCACCGCCGCTTTAGCACCAACACCATGCCCAAGTGGCCGCTGGCTCAACCAATGCGACTACTGGGCCACAACGGTGAAATCAACACCCTGCTCGGCAACATCAACTGGATGGTGGCGCGGGAAGCTGATTTAGCGCATCCGCTATGGGGCGATCGCTTAGAGGACATCAAGCCCGTCGTCAATCCGGAAAACAGCGATTCGGCCAACCTAGACAACGTGATGGAGCTGCTGACTCGCTCTGGGCGCAGTCCGCTGTCGGCGCTGATGATTCTGGTACCTGAAGCCTACGGCAACCAGCCCGATTTGGCCGATCATCCTGAAATCGTTGACTTCTACGAGTACTACAGCGGTTTGCAGGAGCCTTGGGATGGCCCCGCATTGATCTCCTTCAGCGACGGCAAGATCGTCGGTGCCGCGCTAGATCGGAATGGCTTGCGTCCGGCTCGCTACAGCGTTACCCGTGACGGTTACTTCGTTGTCTCCTCTGAGGCAGGCGTAGTTGATTTGCCCGAAGCTGAGATTATCGAAAAAGGTCGGCTTGGCCCCGGTCAAACCATTGCCTTCAATCTCGAAACCCTAGAAGTCCTGAAAAACTGGGATATCAAGCAAAAGGTGGCTCAAGCTCAGCCCTACGGCGACTGGCTGAAGGAGTACCGCCACGATCTAGAACCTCAGCTTTTCAGTGAGGCCACTGTTCTAGAATCGCAGGATTTGCTGGTGCATCAAACGGCGTTTGGCTATACCGCCGAAGATGTGGAGATGATCATCCAGGAAATGGCGATGCAGGGGAAAGAGCCGACCTTCTGCATGGGCGACGACATTCCGCTGGCGGTTCTATCCGAGAAGTCACACCTACTCTACAACTACTTCAAGCAGCGGTTTGCTCAGGTCACGAATCCCCCCATCGACCCGCTGCGGGAGCGGCTGGTCATGTCTCTCAGTATGCAGTTGGGTGAGCGGGGCAATCTGCTCGAAGCGCATCCGGAGTATGCTCATCTGATCAAGCTGAAGTCCCCGGTGCTGAATGAACCGGAACTGGATCTGATCTGCCAGTCTTCTCTCAAAGCAACGAAGCTGTCTACGCTGTTTGACCTCGAAGCAGGCCCAGAAGGATTGAAGACTGCGATCGCAACTCTCTGTGAGCAGGCCACGGCTGCGGTGAAATCCGGTGCCAAGATTTTGGTACTGAGCGATCGCGTCGATGCTAACGGCAACACCACCACGCTGAAGGCAGGACAAACCTACATTCCGCCGATGCTAGCCGTGGGTGCAGTTCACCATCACCTGATCCGCGAGCAAATCCGCATGAAGGCGTCACTGGTCGTAGACACCGCCCAGTGCTGGAGTACGCATCACTTTGCCTGCCTACTGGGCTACGGTGCCAGTGCCGTTTGTCCCTATCTGACGCTGGAAACGGTACGTCACTGGTGGAACGATTCCAAGACTCAGAAGCTGATGGAGCGGGGCCGCATTCCGCTGTCTACGCTGAATGGAGCGCAGGAAAACTATCGCAAGGCGATTGAGGCGGGTCTGCTAAAGATCCTGTCCAAGATGGGCATTTCACTCCTATCTAGCTATCAGGGCGCGCAGATCTTTGAAGCGATTGGTATCGGTGTCGATCTGCTTGAAACGGGCTTCCGAGGCACCACCTCTCGCTTAGGCGGTCTGACGCTGACAGATTTGGCGCAGGAAACCGTCTCGTTTATTCGCAAAGCGTTTCCGGAACTGTCGGGCAAGAAGCTAGAAAACATGGGCTTCGTGCAGTACCGTCCCGGTGGCGAGTACCACATGAACAGCCCTGAGATGGCGAAAGCGCTACATAAAGCGGTCGATAATCGTCAATATGACCACTACGAGGTCTACAAGCGCCATTTGGCTGAGCGGCCAATTACGGCACTGCGGGATTTACTCGACTTCAAGAGCGATCGCAACTCGATTTCTCTGGACGAAGTTGAACCCGTTGAGTCGATCATGAAGCGGTTCTGCACGGGCGGTATGTCGTTAGGCGCACTGTCCCGTGAGGCACATGAGACACTTGCGATCGCAATGAACCGGATCGGCGGCAAGTCCAACTCCGGTGAAGGCGGCGAAGATCCCGTCCGCTTTGAGGTGTTGAATGATGTGGACGAGAACGGTAACTCACCCACGCTGCCACACCTGCACGGTTTGAAGAACGGCGACACTGCCAACTCAGCCATTAAGCAGGTCGCATCCGGGCGCTTTGGCGTAACGCCTGAGTACCTGATGAGTGGCAAACAGCTTGAGATCAAGATGGCTCAAGGCGCAAAGCCCGGTGAGGGCGGTCAGCTTCCCGGCAAGAAAGTCAGTCCGTACATTGCTATGCTGCGTCGCTCGAAGCCCGGTGTAACCCTGATTTCGCCGCCGCCGCACCACGACATTTACTCGATTGAGGATCTGTCACAGCTGATTTTTGACCTGCACCAGATCAATCCTCAAGCCGCCGTTTCCGTCAAGCTGGTTGCCGAAATTGGCATCGGCACGATTGCGGCGGGTGTGGCCAAGGCCAACGCCGATATCATCCAAATCTCCGGTCACGATGGCGGTACGGGTGCATCGCCGCTCAGCTCCATTAAGCACGCGGGCAGTCCTTGGGAACTCGGTCTAACTGAAGTTCATCGGGCGCTGCTGGTAAACGAACTGCGCGATCGCGTGATTCTGCGGGTCGATGGTGGCCTCAAGTCTGGCTGGGATGTGCTGATGGGGGCACTGATGGGGGCTGAGGAATTTGGCTTTGGCTCCATCGCCATGATTGCCGAGGGCTGCATCATGGCCCGCATTTGCCACACCAACAACTGTCCCGTGGGCGTTGCCACCCAGCGCGAAGAGCTGCGTAAGCGGTTCTCCGGCATTCCTGACAACGTGGTCAACTTCTTCTACTTCATTGCTGAAGAAGTGCGATCGCTGTTGGCTCACCTGGGCTATCGGTCGCTGAATGAGGTAATCGGTCGGGCTGATTTGCTGACCCATCGGGCAGGCGCTCAGCTCACTAAGACTGTTGGTCTCAATCTCGACTGCCTGACCCAGCTACCGGATACTCGCACAGACCGCAACTGGTTGAATCACGGCGATGTTCACAGCAACGGCCCCGTTCTCGATGACGAAATTTTGGCTGATGCCGATATTCAAGCCGCGATTCAGAATCACGGTACGGTGACGAAATCCTATGCTGTCGTCAATACCGATCGGACGGTTGGCGCACGGCTAGCTGGCGTCATTGCGAAGCAGTATGGCAACACGGGCTTTGAGGGCCAAATCAACCTCAACTTCACGGGCAGTATTGGTCAGAGTTTTGGGGCCTTCAACTTGCCCAATGTGATTCTGCGTCTAGAAGGCGACGCCAATGACTATGTTGGTAAGGGTATGCACGGTGGCGAGATCATCGTCAAACCCCTCGCTTCTGCCACCTTTGATCCGTCCCAAAACGTAATTATTGGCAATACCTGTCTCTATGGCGCGACGGGCGGCACACTGTTTGCTTTAGGACAGGCTGGCGAACGCTTTGCTGTCCGCAATTCTAAGGCGCAGGCCGTAATTGAAGGTGCAGGCGACCACTGTTGTGAATATATGACTGGCGGCGTTGTCGTCGTGCTCGGTCGAGTGGGCCGCAACGTCGGCGCAGGTATGACGGGCGGACTAGCCTACTTCCTCGACGAAGATGGCTCATTCCCAACTCACGTCAACCCCGAAATCGTCAATGTGCAGCGGGTGATCACTGACGCAGGTGAACAGCAGCTCAAGTCGCTGATTGAAGCTCACGCCGAGCGCACGGGCAGCGAAAAAGCGAAGCGGATTCTGGCCAACTGGTCAGACTACAAGACCAAGTTCTGGCAAGTCGTCCCACCATCCGAAGCGGATTCGGCATTGACTAATCCAGAGGCTTCTGAAGAAAAGGTGCTTAGTTCAGTCCAATAGAGTAGCGTTTTACCACTGAACCAAAAGCCGCGCGTAAACGTGCGGCTTTTCGGTTTAAATACGGGATTTCCGAGCTTCCCCGCTTTAGGACAGATAAATCGAACTTAAAAGCTGTAATAAACTATCCCTGTAGAGACAATAACGAGAGAAAACCGTGCTAGACGAACAGGCAAAGAAAACAATATTACGCAAAATTCCCCACGGCCTTTATATCTGCGGCGTGAAAGATGGCGATGAGGTAAACGGGTTTACCGCTAGTTGGGTGATGCAGGCATCCTTTCAGCCGCCGCTGGTTGTGAACTGCATCAAGAACGATTCGCGATCGCACGAGATGGTCAAGGCCAGTGGTGTATTTGCGCTCAGTGTTTTGGAAGAAGGCCAAAAAGAAGTCGCACAGAACTTCTTCAAGCCATTACGCCGCGTGGGCAACAAGTTTGAGGACATCGAGTTTTATACCAACGAGACAGGGTGCCCCATCATTAAAGACTCGCTCGGCTATGTGGAATGCCGCGTTGTCGGTTCGGTTGAACACGGCGATCACACCGTCTTTGTCGGTGAAGTAATTGCAGCAGGCGTGCATCGTGAGGGCGATCCCCTTCTCTTAGAAAGCACGGGCTGGCAATATGGTGGGTAGGCTATATGAAGTCCGGCTGAAAACCCATGATTTACTTTTTGGAGAAACGCTTGCTAAGCAAGCGTTTCTCCAAAAAGTAAACTGAGGTCTTATCCGCAGACTTGATATTAAGAGGATTGCAGGACTATGCCACTGATTAAAGTTCAAACTTCAGCTTCTTCGCCAGCCAAAGCAGACGTTGAAGCCATGCTGAAAGAGCTGTCAGCTAGTTTGTCAAAGCACTTGGGTAAGCCGGAATCTTATATTATGACGGCGTTTGAACCCGATGTTGCCATGACGTTTGCAGGCACAACCGATCCCGTTTGCTACGTGGAAATTAAAAGCGTTGGCACGATGGGTTCGGCCAAAACGAAGGCGATGAGCCAAGATTTTTGCGATCTCATTGGCCAGAAATTGGGCGTTCCAACCAACCGCATTTACATTGAGTTTGCCGATGCGGACGGTGCTATGTGGGGTTGGAATGGCTCAACCTTTGGCTAATCTTGGCTAAGGAACGCGGATCGAATCAGGTGAAATCTTTGCGGTAGGACACGGCAATGCCGTGTCCCTACGGATGGAATAGTTTACTAGCGTGAAAGGCTTGCAGTGCAAGCTTTTCACGCTATTGCTCTCAATGCTTATCGATAGATTTGATGTACAGCCGATCGATTGGCAACATTGGCAACATCAAACTGGTCCCAAACTCGTAACACTAGAGTAGAAACGTCAAACTAAAACCAGTGTGGTCGTCTATGAAGATCCGCTATGCCGTTGAAGCCGATCTGCCCCAGATTGTCGCAATTTACAATGCCGCCATTCCCAGCCGCCTAGCCACCGCAGACTTGGAGCCAATTTCGGTTGCCAGCCGCCAGCAGTGGTTCCACGCTCATCAGCCTCATGAGTACCCGATTTGGGTGATGGAATATCAGGATCAGGTAGTCGGCTGGTTGAGCTTGCAGATGTTCTACGGTCGCCCCGCGTATCGAGCGACAACGGAAATTAGCCTATATGTCTCACCGGATCATCAGGGCCAGGGAATCGGTCGCAAACTAGCTGAATATGCGATCGCACAGTGTCCCAAGCTGGGGATTACGACGCTGCTCAGCTTTATCTTTGGTCATAATCAGCCCAGCCTCAAGCTATTCCAGCGGCTTGGTTTTGAACAGTGGGGCAATCTACCGCAAGTGGCCGAACTGGATGGGGTGCAGCGAGACCTAGTGCTGCTGGGTCTTAAAGTTCCTACCGCTTCAACTTCGGATCGAACTGTCTCAACCGTAGAATCCTCTCAATCCGCAGTTTCTCATCCATCTACGCCACTCGAATCACCAACAGAACCATCCCAAAGAACATCCGATGCGGTGCTCTTTCAATAAACGACCCCGCTGCAAGCAGACGGGGTCGTTTATCAGGAAAAAAGCGCTTTTCCTAGGCGTTATACACAAATTTGACAGATTACTATTCAATTTCAGCTTTCATGCGTTCAAGCGTGAGGTTCATTTGGTCAAACATTTGCTGTGGTGTCATGCCAAACTGTCCGAGCTGAGTTTTGAGCTGCTCCACGGTCATCTTTGCCGTAAAGTCTTCTGACAGTTCAAACCGCTTCATAAAAACGCGATAGCGTTCCATCACGTCTTCCATGCGCTCGATGAAGAGTATTTTGCCCTCACGGTCAAACTTACCGTAGTCTTCCCCTAGGGTCACAAGGGATTGATAATCTTCAAAAAGCTGTTTGGCTTCCTGTTGGACAATTTCAGAGTCGAAGAATCCCATTGCTATCTCGTGTGTTTCTTAAAATAGTGCGATCGCAGCTTCTGTCTTTCTAATAATGTACGAATTTCCGGCCCATTCACCAAGGCGAGATATCCCTACCTAATCGGGTAAGGGTAAGGAAACAAGGGGAAACCTACTTCGATAATCGGGCAAACAGATTGCTGAAAAATCCACCTTTAGACTTCTTCTCCTGAGGCTGAACCTGGCTAGATTGCGTTGTGGATGATGACTTGGCTGAACCATTTGAGGCTGGATTAGTTTGATTGTTTACGATTGCCTCCGGCTTTAAATCCACCATCGGTGCATATTTACGGGCCAGCCGATCCGATGGATCAAGCTTGAGGGCTTGCCGCAGATGAACCTTGGCCATACCATCTAACCGCTGTTTAAGATAAGCGACTCCTAGCAGCGCGTGATAGGAACTGCGCTTCGGTTCAAGTCGAATCGCATCTCGTAACTCTTGCACCACCATTGACCAGTTTTGGCCTTTAGCATAGACAACAGCGCGTTCATAGTGGCGTTTAGCGTAATCTTCAAGCGGCTTTTCGTCAGTGGGCTTATCCTCAGCTTGAATACCTGACAGGGTAGTTTGTGGACTCGCTATCAGGCCAGAGCGCTTGGGGCGAATAATCGGATCGCCCATTTTGACCTTGAGATAGACCAGATTCAGTTCGGCCAAAGCGTGAGTAACGACTTCAAACTGGTCGAAGTCCTCATATTGCTGACTAGCGAGCTGAGTGACGGCCTGCTCATAGAACACATCCGCTTCCGTTTGCGGTACGTTAAGCAGCTTGATTGCGAGCTTAGTCTTAGGCTGAAGTGACTGTTGACGCACCGACCGTCGCACCTGAAATCGCAGCATGGCCAAGTGCTCTGCCCGCCCTTTGTCCTGCTTGACCTTTTGGTAGGTCGGATTGATCAGTTTCGTTAATAGCTGAATCGCAAACTCGCGAATGTCTGGATCTTGATTGAGATAGCGGTCAGGATGGAGCTGTTTAGCAACGGCCCGATAGCGTTTCGCAATTCGTCTTTCATCAGCAGACACTGAGACACCCAATACGGCATAAGGGTCTGAAAACTTGCTCAGCCAATCTGTTGAGAAGGACACCTGTTTCATAAGAGAACGCAATATTGCTACCCAATTTAGCTACTAAACTTAAACCAATAGGGATGAAGAAGTTGTATCCAGTTTTCACTGATGTGTAACTGACGGAATGGTTAACTCCAGTCTACTTCTTCCAATTCGAGCGTTTTTTGTAAGAACTTCGGCAAAAGGTTCTTTTAGGTCTGGGATTGAGTAAAGGCTGTTGGCTTGTGGGGTCTGTAACTCTGTATCAAGGATGTTCCAGTCATATGTGGAAATACGGGCACAGAGCTATCCGTTAAAAATTTCACTCACCATTGACCGTTACCCGGATGACTTGGGTTCAAATTCAAAAATCTCTATCAAAAGATTTAGAGAATCCCTTGTAACATCACATTTTGCATCTCGCAAATCAAGACCTCGAAAGGGTCATTTCGCCGCTAAATCCGACAGCAAACTAATCTTCTGAGGTTTTGGCAAGATGTGAGCGGTATTGCGGTCACTGCTATCACCTCAACCACTCGGTTGTTTGCAACGGATTCAGGAACCGTTCGCATCGTTCAACATAGTCTGGTAGGCTCCACCAATATTTACATTACTTAACAGGTTGAGTGCTAGGGCGCGATCTGGTTTTTCCTTTAAGGAAATTTTGCCAATTCTAGCGGTTTATCAAATTAATGGTTTAGCTGACTTATGCAAATATGAGCTACAACCATAAGTAAGTCAGTCAAAACGAGTAACGCTGTCGTGAATAGTAGTCACACCCTAAGCAAGCCTAAAAATCGCTCGGTAGCCGTAGCGCTGGCGCTGGCTGGAGTTTTTTTTCCAGGCTTACATAAATTTTATCTTGGTCAACCGGGATGGGGAATTGTCTACCTGCTGCTTGGGTTTACTCCACTCATGCCAATTCCTCGCTTTGCAAGTGCTGTAGAAGGAGTATGGTATCTCACACAAGATAGCCAAACGTTTTCTAACAAATTCAACTTTGCGGGTTCAAACCAATCTCAAACTGTGTCGCAGCCAACGGTCAATCCTGAACAAATTAGCGCGATCGCAGATGCGCTGCGTCAGCTTGATCAACTGCGGCAGGACGGTTTGATCTCAGAGTACGAATTTGAACAAAAGCGGCGCTGTCTGCTGGATAAAATTGAGTAGTAGTCACCGTAGCTGGTTAGGCAATCACTGATCGCGTCAGCCATTGCCAGATCACTACAGAGTATTCCACTTGATCCTATGTTTGCCGCTTGGAAAAATCGATTGCGCCAGCAGTTGCGATCGCAGCCCCATCCCCTCCAACAGAATCCCTACCATCGGCTACAGACCGTGGCTGATATTCAGCAGGCGGTGCAGATGGGCGTTTGCATTGATGTGAATCAGGCCAGCGTAGACGACTGGCTGCGGCTACCGGGAATTTCCATCCGGCAAGCGAGATCGCTGGTACAGCTTAGTCAAAGCGGCGTACAGTTCCACTGTTTAGAGGATCTAGCAGCAGCCCTGGGCGTTTCTCTGCAGCAACTGCAGCCGCTGCAGCCGCTGCTGCGCTTCTGTTACTACGATACCGCCAGCGTCATGTCTCCCTGCTTGCTCAACGTCAATCAGGCATCTGTCGAACAGCTTACTCAAGTTCCTGCCATTGATCTCTACCTGGCGCGTCTGATTGTGCAGCGCCGCCAGCGGCAGGGCCGCTTCCAGAATATTGCTGACCTGCAACAGCAGTTGTCGTTGCCGCCATCCCTAACTGCAGATTTGATGCACTACCTGCGGTTCTAATGCGTCTACACCTGCGCCAGCTTGATCAGAGAATGCCCCGTAACCCGGCAAGTACGCCAATCTGGCAGAACATCCGCTCCCATCCGTTGATAAAACGCGATCGCAGGTTCATTCCAGTCGAGCACTGACCATTCAAAGCGCCCACAACCATTGTCGAGGGCTAGCTGTGCCAGGTAGCGAAGCAGTGCTTGCCCAATGCCGCGCCGCCGAAACTCCGGCAAAACGAATAGATCTTCGAGATACAGTCCCGGCTTGGTGAGAAACGTCGAGAAGTTATAGAAAAATAAGGCAAATCCGACGGCTTGTCCTTCATATTCCGCCAAAATCGCTTCGGCATAGGTGCGATCGCCAAATAGCGCTTGCTCCAGTTCTTTCGAGCTACCCGTGACCTCATGGGCCAGTTTTTCATACTCGGCCAGCGCCATAATCAGTTGGAAAACAGTGGCTACATCCGTAGGAGTGACAGCGCGAATGGTGATTTCGGTGGATGACATAGGTCTAGGTACGACAGAGAAAACTAGAAGGTGACTAACGTTGGACAGCAAATGATAGCAGTTTAGCCAAAAATACTGAAACCCCGTAGAGGAACTGCGATCGCAGTTCCTCTACGGGGTGCTTTTTCGTTTGCTGATACGCAGATAGATACTTCTAGCAGACAAATGACAGACAGATTCTCTTTATGGACTTACCGCAGCCAGCCCTTTAGACGAGACGCCACTTGGGGCCGACGGAGTTTACGCATAGCCTTGGTTTGGATCTGCCGAACTCGTTCACGGGATAAGTTAAATAAACCACCAACTTCCTCAAGCGTATGGGGTTCACCCGTAGTTAGACCATAGCGCAGAGAGATAATGTCTTTCTCCCGCTGGGTCAGCACCTCAGCCAGCACATCACAGATTTCCTGGCGCATCATCGCTTCACTCATCTGGGTTTCTGGCGAGCGAGACGTGCCGTCTTCCAGTAACTCCATTAGCTCTGTGTCTTCACCTTTACCCACACGATGGTTGAGCGACAGGGAACGCCGCCGCACCTGCTGTAAGTTGCGCAGTTGATCGGTCGTGATATCCAGCGCTTCCGCTAGCTCGTCTTCATTAGGATTGCGGTTCAGTTCACGCCGCAGATCGCGCTGTGCCTTCTTCAGCTTATTCAGCTTCTCAACAATATGAATCGGCAGTCGAATGGTACGAGCATCGTTAGCAATCGTGCGGGTAATGCCCTGACGAATCCACCAATAGGCATAGGTGGAAAACTTATAGCCCTTGTCTGGATCAAACTTTTCGGTGGCTCGATTTAAACCCAGAGCACCCTCTTGAATAAGATCCAGGAATGGCACACCACGATTAAGATAGCGTTTAGCGATTGACACGACGAGGCGTAAATTGGAGCGAATCATTTTCCGCTTTGCGCCCCGGCTTTGATGCAGGTGGCGATCAAGCTGGCGCTCCGTCAACTCAAGCTGAGCCGCAATTTCCGACTTCGTGGGAAAACGCTCATACTTCTCTTTGAAAGCCCCTCGAATTTCTTCCACCTGAACCAGAAATTTCACCTGACGAGCAAGCTCAATTTCTTCTCCAGCTTTTAGCAACGGATAGCGGGCCATTTCCTTAAAAAATGCTCCAACAGCATCATCGGAAATGGTTTTGCTATATCCAGAAGTACTAACATTGCCATCTTCGGAAAATTCAACCAAGATGCTGTCATCTTCTGACCAGTTTGTATCTTCTTTTTCGTTATCTAAAGAGCCATTTAGAGTATCGGTTGGAGTCGTATCTGTCGTATCTTCCAACCCATTCTCTTCTAATTCATTTTGGTGATCAGTTTCAGAATCGAGTTCAGCTAAACTCGTTTCAAAATCGGCTTGAAATTTATAGAGGGCTGTCATATCGAATGCCGCGCCTTACCTTACGTTTACAAATTGTGCGAACCAGAAAGTATCGAAAAACTAAGACATTATGAATCAAACGTCAATACAACATTAGGAGTATTTTTCAGAAATAAATTGGGGTAGAGCTTGACAGTTGAAATACCCATCTAGGCAGTCCCAAAATGGATCTGAAGCCTGACAAATATTTTGGGAAATCTTAAGGATTAGTTCATCAAGATATACAAAGCATCGATATAGATCTATGCAGATCCATGCAAGACCTATATGACGGCCCAGACGTCCCCAAAACTCAAGCGCTAATTATCAAGACATCTGAGCAAGTAGTGTATTGCTTCGCTTTGAACGAGACTCTATCTAACGTGTCATCTAACCGCGTGCCTGAGATTTCCCTCTAGGCGGTACGAATGGCTATCAACATGAACACCGTGCTCGAACTCTGAGCTAACAATACTTGAACCAACGACTCGATCTGTTCCCTGAACTACAATCCCATCCATCTGGGTGCCTAGTTAACGAAAGCTTTACCCTGGTTGGGTGAAGCACCGTGGATAGAGACTAAACTAGACTTTGCCTAAAATCAAGAACATAAAAATTAGATTTGATGCAGTTGCTGAGCAAAGTCAATTTCAACGTCAGTACTGAGTTAGCAGCTAACTCATGCTTTTGGCAAGTCTAATTAAACTATCTTTACAATGAGGTTGCAATAGTTACATAAACGCGCTAAAAATGCTACTGATCTTGTTGCACTTTATACCAGGCTGGTGAACATATATGTCGAATAAAGTGTGCTCGATTATTACTCTGGCTAGAGAAACATCTGCTTACATTTTGATGGAAATCTTGATAATGCATTGTTGAATGATGTAGACAACAGATGGAAGACTTCAGTCAAGGGTGTGATTCGTCTAAGAATCTTCTTATGGATGTAGGAAAATTCTTAGCGATAAAAAAATCGCAGTTTTATCTATTGATGTGATTGACTTTAATTAATCTTGCAATCTGAATTTAATGTCATGAAGATGGACATCAGCTCTGTTAGTTGCATAGGAATAAACATGGTCAACACATTCAGTTGCGATCTTTTAGCAGAAGTTTTGGCACAGGATTATGTGTTTAATCCTTGATTCAGTTTCTCATGAAGAGGGGGAAGGCCGTCTCTATCAGTGGAAGGAAGGTAGAGCTAAAAAACAAATATTTCGTCAATCAAAAGTATTATCTAATACCTTTTACAAGTTTAATTAATTCGCTACACACCGCAGTTTTAATCAGTTCTGAGAGGTAGAACGGGTATACTTAACTATCTCCTGTAGCCTAACGCAGTAATTATTCTTGACTGCAATATTTCGCTGGAGTTTATTTTAAGCCCGCAAAAATTAAAACTCAGCCTACACAATTAGATCAGAAAATAAAGAAAAGATTATAAAAATGTGCAAATTCGTAATGCAAATTCCCCAGGTTTCATTGACGCCTAGCAAACATAAAAGATTTATAAGAGGCGGCTGCAGCTAGCCTACCCAACTTTGCACAATTGAATGGATTAACTATTTGAAGACGCCTTGTAAAAACGAGTAAATAGCAAAGGTGGCTTACGCTTCTATAAACAGCCTCATGTTGTTTCGCAGGGCCAAACTGCTTGTCACTGGGCACAATGAGCCCCGCCAGGATAAACATCCGAACGGATCAATTGATTCTCATTCAAGTCCGTAGAATGGGGGTATTTGATTGGCTTGGATGCCCTAATACCGACGGATGCCGCGACCTGTTAGTCAACTTACGCAACGATGGAACCCGCGTTTCACCAGTGCCTGGAAACGCCTCACTCAACGGAATGCGATCGCACTTTTTCCACTACCACTTCTCATCCTGCTTTTACTCTGCCTGCTGCTGTTCGGCTGGCAGCTTGGTGGTTACAGCCTATTTAGCATTACGGAGTCCAAACAGGCCGAGATCGCGCGGCAGATCCTGGTACGGCAGGACTGGATTACGCCGATCTATAACAACGAAGGCATTTATTTCGATAAGCCGATTTTGCTGCACTGGCTGATGGCGATTGGCTATCGGCTGATTGGGGTCAATGAATGGGCCGTGCGGCTGCCGTCTGCCCTATCGGGTACGGGGTTGGTTGTGCTCACCTGGCTGTTTGTGCGGCGATTTGCCTCGGAGCGGGTGGCGCTGATCAGTGCCACGTTTCTGGCCGCGAATCCGCTCACGTTTGCGCTGGCGCGGGTGGGACAGCACGACATACTGATGACTTTCTTCTTGACGGCAGCACTCTATGCCTGGTTTTGGGGCTACAGCACGGGGCAACGCTGGGGCTACCTGACGTTTTCTGCGCTGCTAGGCTTGGCCGTAATGTCAAAAGGGCCGCTGGCGCTGGCCCTGGCGGCATTGGTGCTGATCCCGTTTGGAATTTGGATGCGGAGCGGGCGCGATCGCAGTTTTTCGCAGTCTCAATCTACGCCCTGGCTAATGGGACTCGCAATATTTTGTGCGATCGCACTGCCGTGGTATATCGCCATCATTGCCGTTAACGGCCAAGAATTTTTGCAGCAGGCGTTTCTCTACAACAATCTGGATCGGTTTCTAGAACCCAATCAAAATCAAGCCGGAGCCTGGTGGTACTACATTCCAGTCACGCTGATCGGCTTCTTTCCTTGGATCATGCTGCTGTTGATTCAATTACTTGATCCAGCACTTAGCCAGATACTCAGTCAAGTATTCCATCAACCATCAACCCACAGATCGCCTCGGCACTCCAATCAGGCATCTGTCCACAACTCTAAATCCTCAGCTCAACCACCCACAGCAATCACCTCAACCGTTTCCTGGTGGCGGCCTACCTATTGGCGCAATCAACCACCCGACCAACAGTTAACGCTCTTCATGGGCCTCTGGTTTGTGGCCATTACCTTATTCATGACCATTGCCGCTACGAAACTGCCCTGGTACACCTATCCCGGTTTTCCTGCTTTAGCCTACCTCTGTGCCCTAGCCTGGGATCGCCAAATTCAGCGGCCTACGCGCGGCCTACGCTGGGGCTTGGGGTTCATTGCCGGACTGTATGGACTACTTGCGATCGCAGTTTTCCTGTCCCCTCGCTTTATCCCAGAACCCGCGATTCAGGAACTGGTTCAAACCCAGGGCTGGCACTGGATTTTGGCCGGAATTTATGGCAGCGGAGTCGTTGCGATCGCAGTTTGCACGGTCAAACCGCGTCTGCTCTGGATTTGGCAAATTAGTATTCTGGTCTTTTGTGGCGTGGCCCTGACCGCAACTCAATCTGTCTTGCCGAATCTTGATCCGGTAGTCCTCGACGGACAGTTGCGCCCGGTGGCCCAAAGTTTGCGCCAGGAAACCTGCGATACCTGTGGCGAAACGGTAATCGCTTTTGGCATCAACGAACCAAGCCTCAATGTTTACAGCCGTCTCAGCGAAATCAAGCGCCCCCAGACGCTGGAAGATCTGGCCGATCAGCTTCAAACTCATGCCAATCACCCTGTCTTATTAGTCGTACGCAACAGTGTTCTATCGGATCAACTTTCGACATTGAGTTCCGCAACCTCAGAACAATCACCGTTCGACAATCTACCGGATCTCAATAGTTACGAGCGTTTATATCAATCTCAAACTTTTACAATTTATAAGATGCAAAGAAGGTGAGGCAAGAGGAGTTCAGAAGCAGCATTCAGAAACGTAGTACGGTAAAAAATGAGTTTTTGGAGAGTCGATTCCCTTGCTGTTAACCGTATTGAATGAATCTAACTCCGTCCTGCCGTTAAGCGTTCAACTCGCTGCCGTTTTGGGGTGGCTAGGCGTTGTCGGCGGACTGGCAGAGGGACTGAACCGCTACACCAAATTCGATTCAGAGGTAACGCGCAAAATCGTGCATATCGGGACTGGTAACGTGATTTTGCTGGCCTGGTGGCTGCAAATTCCGGCCTGGGTCAGCATCGGCGCATCGGTGATTTTTAGCATCGTGGCGCTGATTTCCTATCGCTTGCCGATTTTGCCCAGCATTAACGGCGTCGGTCGTAACAGTCTCGGCACCTTCTTTTACGCCGTCAGCATTGGCGTATTGGTCAGCATTTTCTGGCCGATGCCTCGACCCGAATTTGCGGTCATTGGCATTCTGGTCATGACCTGGGGCGACGGCTTTGCGGCGCTCATTGGGCAACGCTTCGGCGCTCACCCCTACGAACTGTGGGGCATCAAAAAAAGCTGGGAAGGCTCTCTGACAATGGCTGTCATGAGTGGCCTTGTGACTAGCCTTATTTTGCTCGTGGCAGGCAATCCATTTGAGATCGCAGTTTCAGTCGCCATCGGCACCGCCCTGATTGCAACCACGCTCGAAGCCTTCTCTCGCTGGGGAATTGATAATTTGACCGTTCCTGTCGGCAGTGCGATCGCAGCTTTCTTGCTCTGCCAATGGCTAATCTAATCGCGTTTCAACATCCCGTAGGGGCAGGTTTTGTTAATCGCTTGAGTGCTGTTGATCATCAGCTCACGGCTAAACCTGCCCCTACAGAAACGGGTGGGTTAGTCAAACCCTTAAAAGGGTATCCAGGACTTTTTGATCCTGCGCTTGTATCTTTTTGTTACAATTTTGCTAGTGATTTACAAAAATTAAAGATTAAATCTTTGCTCTAGCCGATGACGTTTTTCAATCCGACTGAACCGCTCCTGCGCTGCAAGCAAGAAGCACTCGACATTCAAGATCAGCAAGGCTTACTCAAAATTCAGTGGGGTTTCCGGGGGTACACGCTCCTGTCCCTGATGTATACCCGCATCGATCAGATTTTTGTCATTTGGGGCTGGCTGACGGCTCTCATTTTTGGCATTGCCCAGTTTGCTCCGATTGACTGGCGGATTCAGGCCATTGGTGGCTCCGTTTTGGTCGCAGTTGCGATCGCAACCATGACTAACTTGGCCTGGTTCTGGGTCAGAGTCGAACGTCTGCGCTGGGTGATCTACTGCTGGAGCGGCCTAATGCTGCTGGGGATCAGCCTAACCGACTACGGCATTTTCCAAAGCAACGTCTGGATTTTGATTCACCTCTGTCCTCTCTGGTTGGGCTTGAGCGCACTCGGCTATTTTTGTACCGGCATCGGGTTGCGATCGCGCACCTTCCTTATTGCTGGACTATTGCACTGTGTGGCAATTCCGCTGCTGCAATTTGTCCCGACCTGGCAGTTCCTGGCCAGTGGCTCGGTTTTATCAGGCTGTCTACTCCTTTTAGCCGAAGTGCAGTGGGATATGCGACCACCTGCTGAACCCGACATTCTGACGGAGGAGCAAAAAACCTTTAATCGCCAACAATATCAACAGCGACAACAGGGACAACGTAAGCCCAGCCTTTGCTAGTCGCCGTCAAGCTGATGTTGACGATGAAGAATCGAGAGCGCTAGGTATTGGATATTGGGTTTTAGGTTTTAGGTACTGGAAAATCAGGAATAGCTGCATCCCTACCCTCTTATACCTACATATTCAACACCTAGTACCCAACACCTAGTACCTGATCCCACCCCCTTCCCTAAACCTCTTCTCAGCGTTACTACTCTAAGAATATTTAAGATTTTTTGTAAACTGCATTACATTTTCGGAACTAATAGCCACAATGAAGGTACTGCAAGGCAAAGCCATTTCCAGTTTGGAAAGGCTTTTGCAGAGGCCATCGCAGGGATTTTGCTGTTTACTCTGCTCATTTGATCCCGAAGGAGAACGGTGTCAGGGATCAAAATGGTGATGATTTGGCCAATGATTAAAAGAGGCTGATCGTGATCGCTCTGATAACTACCTATTCAGAGTGGCGGCCTCATCTGGACTGGTTAACGTGTGGTGCAGGGTTTTTACCGTTTCCCCTGCTTTACGGTTGCCCAAGGGAAGCGAAACCTTCCACAAGAACAGCCTGAAGCGCCGACACGACAGATTGCGTTAGCCAGTCCAGACTTAATCTTTAATTTAATTTCGCCTCACTCACCCCTGCTCAACCGTTTAGCCCAGCGCCCCAAATCCCATCATTCATTTCACAATACTGAAATTTCACAATACTGATACCGGGGCACGTTGAAGCAACAGACATCGCGATAAACTAGTCAGATGGTTATTATTGAACACCATCAACGTTTATTCGCAGATAGACCTATGCCGCATCTGAATCCAACTACCTCTGACCACAATGGACGAGTGATCACAGCTGAGAAAATGGATTCACTTGCTATCCAGCAAATCAAGCATAATCGTCATCGGCAATCTTCAGACCTCCACATTCTGAGCGATGCGGTTCAGCCTCCCGATTTGGATCTAAATGCCGTCAACCAGGACGTAGATGGATTTTCATCAACTCAGCTAGTGCAGTGGGCTGCTGATACCTTTGGCGAGGGGTTAGTGCTGAGTACTAGCTTTGGTATCCAATCCGCCGTCATGCTGCACTTGGTCACATCCGTTGTGCCAGATATTCCAGTGATTTGGGTTGATACAGGCTATTTACCCAAAGAGACATATCAATTTGCCGAAGAACTATCCGAACGACTGCACCTCAATCTCAAGGTTTATCAATCTCCTATTAGTCCAGCTCGCATGGAAGCCCTCTACGGCAGGCTTTGGGCAGAAGATGATTTAGACGATCTCAACCGCTACGACTACATGCGCAAGGTTGAACCGATGCAGCGCGCCCTGAAGGAACTGGGCGCGACAGCTTGGCTGGCTGGATTACGCAGTGAGCAAACCAGTCATCGGCAATCCTTGGGCTGGGTAGCTCGGCAAGGCGATATCTATAAAGTGCATCCCATTCTCACCTGGAATTCACGCGACATTTATCAATACTTAACCACGCACGATCTGCCCTATCACCCCATGTTCGATCAAGGCTACGTCACGGTTGGCGATTGGCATTCGAGTCGTCCTCTCACCGCCAGCGATGAAGATGAACGAGATACTCGCTTCCGAGGTTTAAAGCAGGAATGTGGACTGCATCTACCACAGACTCCTGGCGAAGCCGATAGCCTCAATTCCAGCTCGCTATAGCATTGCCCTCAATGGCGCGTCTCCAGCCTCACGCCAAGCGCTAAAAATGCCTCAATTGTTAAGTAATTTAAAGGTTTGGAGCCCAAATTTGGCATTGCTGAGAATTTTTATTGATTCTGATTACTGAACCATACCTGTGCAGAGACTCATTCAAAATAGCTGAATCCAACTTAGATAGTTAATTTTGTAAGTTGGCATCTATCCCGCGAAAGAGAATATTTGTATCGTTAAATACAATTCTTGCTAGACCATCGGCCTAATATCGCACTCGGTGTACTTACGTGTATTTGACCTAACGATAGCTTCGTTGCTGAGAATTTAGAGATTTAGGTCAATCGCGTAGTGGTGAATGGCTGATTGAGTCAGGAGAGACGCTGCATGTCAAGTCAATTTGGTAGACGGAAATTTTTACTGTACGGGTCTGCTGCATTAGGAACCAGCATTTTGTTGAAGGCATGTGGGGCGAGTCCCGATGCAACGACAGAAGCTGAGTCCACAACTGAAGAGACAAC
This sequence comes from Thainema salinarum CENA647, assembly GCF_057732415.1. Lineage (NCBI taxonomy): Bacteria > Bacillati > Cyanobacteriota > Cyanophyceae > Leptolyngbyales > Leptolyngbyaceae > Thainema > Thainema salinarum. The sequence goes on along the minus strand of NZ_JBYJZJ010000022.1, from coordinate 907,884 downwards.
TGGGGAAACGACAGGGGCTGCGCCGAGCAGTGGTGACACGATCAAGGTAGGAATTCTGCACTCCCTGAGCGGCACGATGGCGATTAGCGAAACGACCGTCGTGGATGCTGAGAAGATGGCAATCGACGAAATTAACGCCAACGGCGGTGTACTCGGCAAGCAGATCGAGTTCGTCATGGAAGACGGTGCATCCGACTGGCCAACCTTTGCGGAAAAAGCTGAGAAGCTAATTGACCAGGATCAAGTGGTAACGATCTTTGGCTGCTGGACATCGGCTAGCCGTAAGGCTGTTCTGCCCGTGTTTGAATCCAAGGATCACATGCTCTGGTATCCCGTTCAGTACGAGGGCCAAGAGTGCTCGAAAAACATTTTCTACACGGGTGCTGCGCCAAACCAGCAGATCGAGCCTGCGGTGGATTGGCTGCTAGAAAACAAAGGCAATCAGTTCTTCCTAGTGGGTTCCGACTATGTGTTCCCGCGTACAGCTAACACAATTATCAAAGAGCAGCTCACGGCCAAAGGTGGTGAGACGGTTGGAGAAGACTATCTGCCTCTGGGTAATACTGAGGTTACTCCAATCATCGCCAAAATTCGGGCGGCTTTACCCGATGGCGGCGTGATCTTCAATAGCCTGAACGGAGACAGCAACGTTGCATTCTTCAAGCAGTTGAAGTCAGCGGGTCTGACTCCAGACAAGTATCCTGTTATGTCGGTGAGCATTGCAGAAGAGGAAGTTCGCCAGATCGGTACAGACTTCTTAACCGGCCATTATGCGGCTTGGAACTACTTCCAAACCGTTGAAACACCTGAAAACGAGAAGTGGGTGGCAGATTTCAAGGCGAAGTATGGTGATGATCGGGTAACAAACGACCCGATGGAAGCCGCTTACATCATGGTTTACCTCTGGAAGCAGGCGGTTGAGCAAGCTGGAACAGCTGACGATCTCAATGCTGTGCGGACAGCAGCCTATGGTCAAACGTTTAACGCCCCCGAAGGCTTAGTCACGATGAACCCGAATCACCACATTTCTAAGACGGTGAGAATCGGTGAGATCCGCGATGACGGTATGTTCGAGATCGTGTCATCCACCGATGGCCCAGTTGATCCGCTGCCTTGGAACCAGTATGTTCCTGACACGAAGGGATTTGCCTGTGACTGGTCTGATCCGGCGAAGGGCGGTAAGTATCAGGCGGAAGCGTAGCGGGTAGTCTTCAACAGGTGATTTCAGTGTGCGAACAATTGCATACTGAAATCGCCGTTTTCAATATCGCTGTTTTGAGATCGCAGCTTGTAATTAGCTGCGACGCCGACATCGCCATTAGGAGATGACGAAAGAGGGATCAAGCTGACGGCTCTCCCTCTTTGTCAATCCCCTAACGTTATCTACAAGCTTTCTCCGGTCAAAAGATGGGCGATACAAACGATACAGAATTTGGTTTGAAAACCGCAGATTATTTTTTGGTAAACGGTTGGCAGGGCGTAGAATCCCAACTGTTCACCAAAACATAAGTCTGATTGTGATATGAAGTCCGCTCATGAAAACCAGTTTTATTTTTTGTGAAAGTTGGGCTGTGCCTAACTTTCACAAAAAATGATTTGAGTTTTTCCTAGTTGGATTTGGAACAAGGCATGGACTGAGCTGTCGTTGGCTGAGGGATGAGTGTGATTGAGCAACTGATTAGCGGAATTTTTAATGGTTTGGGAATTGGGGCAGTGCTCCTGATTGTGGCGCTGGGTTTGGCCATCGTATTTGGCCTGATGGGAGTAATTAACCTGGCCCACGGTGAACTGATGATGTTAGGGGCTTACACCACTTACGTGGTGCAAATTTTGCCGACAATTCCAGCTAATTTGGGAATTTCCCTACCGATAAGTGAGGGCTTTGAACAGTTTTGGCAGAAAACCTACATCTTTCCGGCGCTGATTGCGGCGTTTATTGTGGCGGCCTTAATGGGTGTGCTGTTAGAGCGCTGGGTGATTCGCTTTCTCTACGGTCGGGCACTGGAAACGCTGTTGGCAACTTGGGGCGTGAGCTTGATCCTGATTGAGCTGGTGCGCAGCATAAACACATCAATGGCGATCGCACTTCTCGTCTTTGGCATTTTGTTCTTTATTGCCTTGAAGATTGGTAGCCAGCGACCGGAATGGATGACGCAACAGAATCGGCTCACCGCTATTTTTGCGATCGCATCTGCCGTGATTGCCACCGTTATTGGCACAATCATCTATACCACTGGGCAACGGGCCACCATCAACTGGCTCACCGTCGCCTGGTTTGGTAAGCAGAACAAGTCTGTTGAAGCCCCCAGTTGGCTACAGGGCGGCTTCTCTCTCGGGAACGCTATGCAGTTTCCGGCTAACCGGATTTTTATTATTGTGCTGACGATTGTATGCGTTGCAGGCGTGTACTGGTTCCTGCGCGGCACAAATTGGGGGTTACGAATTCGGTCTGTTACCCAAAACCGCAGCATGAGCGCTTGTTTAGGCGTTCCAACTGAGCGGGTAGATGCGATTACCTTTGCCCTTGGTTCAGGTTTAGCTGGGCTAGCGGGCTGTGCCATTACGCTACTGGGCGCAGTGGGGCCAAACCTGGGCGCAAACTACATTGTGGACGCCTTCATGGTTGTGGTTGTGGGCGGCGTCGGCAACTTGGTCGGTACGATTGTGGCCGCCCTCAGTATCGGCATTGTCCAATATCTGATTGGCTCCGGGACGATGCTGCTGATTTTGCCGCCGGAAGGAGCCACCAAGCCGCTCTACGATTTCTTTACCTTCTTTGCCGACACCAGCATGGCCAAGGTGATGGTGTTTGCACTGATTATTATCTTCCTCCAGTTCAAGCCGCGAGGACTGTTCCCACAGAAAGGACGGATGGTCGAGGCGTAAACGCATTGCAGATCGGGTTACGGCAACTGAACGACGACACATTGAGACAAGAACCATGACTGTTAAAACTGCAGTTGAACCAACGATTGAGCCTCGAAAGTTGCGGCAGAAGAAGCAAAAGCGGGCATTGAAGATTGAAGTGGGAGCCGTTATTGCGATCGCACTTATCCTAGCCGTGATCATGCCGCTGGTGCTGTCAAACTTTCGCCTAGAGCTACTGGGTCGAATTTTGGCTCTCGGCATTGTGGCGCTGGGCATTGACCTGATCTGGGGCTATACGGGGCTATTGAGCTTAGGACACGGCATCTTTTTTGCTCTAGGTGGCTATATCTTTGCCATGCACCTGAACTTACAGCTGCCAGAAGGTCAGATTCCTGACTTCTTCTCCAATTACGGTGTGAGTGAACTGCCAGCCTTTTGGTATCCGTTTTACTCCTTCCCAGTCACTGTCATTGGTCTATTTACAATTCCGGCGATTGTGGCGGGACTGCTGGGCTACCTGGTCTTTCGCAACCGGATTCGGGGCGTTTATTTCTCGATTCTGACCCAGGCCGCGCTGGTCGTGTTCTACAACTTTTTCAACGGTCAGCAAAAACTCATCAACGGCACCAACGGTCTCAAAACCGATACCGCTAACTTCTTTGGTGTCTTGGCCAGTTCTCAAACGGCGCAAGCTTGGTTCTACTTCACCACCATTATTTGTTTGATCCTGGCCTATGCACTGTGTCGCTGGTTTACTAGCGGTCGGTTTGGTCGCTTGTTGATTTCAATCCGCGATGATGAAAACCGGGTGCGGTTTTCGGGCTATGACCCAACGGGCTTTAAGGTACTGGTGTTTGCAATTTCGGGGGCACTGGCGGGTATTTCTGGGGCGCTCTATACCGCCCAGACGGGGATTATTACGCCTGACGTGATGCTGGTAGCCTTCTCGATTGAGATGGTGATCTGGGTCGCCGTTGGTGGACGCGGTACGCTGATGGGCGCAGTGCTGGGAACGTTGATTGTCCAGTATGCACGGGTTTATTTCAGTGAGCGATTTCCCACGTTTTGGCTCTTTTTACAGGGGGCTCTGTTCTTAATTGTGGTGCTGTTCTTGCCAGATGGTTTGGTTGGGCTCATTAAGGACTTGAAGGCCCGCTTCCGGCCCGAACCGCTGATGACCTATCCCAGTTTGGAACTTGATCCGACTGTGGAAGAGGAACGCGAAAGCTTTGAACAGGTTGAACATAAGTAGCCACGCCAAAGTAGTCACGCCAAGTAGGGTGGGCGATGTCCGCTCTACAAGAATTAATTCAGACAAGTATCACAGGACGCATGAGGAAAAATGGCAGCCACCGTTCTCGATATTGATCATTTGACCGTTAGCTTTGACGGTTTCAAGGCGCTCAACGACCTCAACTTTCATATGGAAGAAGGGGAACTGCGGGTGATTATTGGCCCCAACGGAGCGGGCAAGACAACGTTTTTAGACGTAATCACGGGCAAAGTTCAGCCGACAGAGGGCACGGTTCACTTTAAAGGACAGAATTTGAGTGCTCGGTCGGAACATGCGATCGCACGGATGGGGATTGGGCGCAAGTTCCAAACGCCGCGCGTGTTCTTGAACCTAACGCCGCGCGAAAATCTAGAGCTGACCAGTAATACCAACAAGGGCGTGTTTTCGACCCTGTTTGGTAAAACCTCAACGGCAGAACGGCGCAATATTGGTGGTCTGCTGGAAACGATTGGCTTGACGGCCAAAGCAGATATGCCTGCGGGGCTGCTCTCCCACGGTGAAAAGCAGTGGCTGGAAATCGGTATGTTGGTGGCGCAGAATCCGGATTTACTGCTCGTAGACGAGCCTGTGGCGGGTTTGACCGATGAAGAAACAGAACAGACGGGAGATTTGCTGATTGCGCTGGCCGAGAGCCATTCGGTGATTGTGATTGAGCACGATATGGAGTTTGTGCGGCAGATTGCGCGGCAGGTGACGGTGCTGCATCAGGGTTCGGTGCTGTGCGAAGGCACGATGAATCAAGTGCAGAACGACCCGCGCGTGATTGAGGTTTATCTGGGCAGCGCGCCTTCGATCACGCAACAGCAAATGACAATTTTGCGGATTGCGGCCACGATGGCTTGGTCAGATGGGAACTTTGCGCCTGAGCAGATGAATCTAATTCTGAATCGGCTGAGTCAGGAGTTTGCCCACGATGCCGAGCATCAGGAACAACTGAGATCGGAACTGCGAGACTATCTGGCCAGCGACATTCCCTTGGATGAGCTGGTGCCGAATTTGACCAGTGATCAAGACCGCGAAACCGCTTTGCGCCTGGCCTATCAGGTGATTCTGGTCAACCAAATCAATCCCCACGAAGCTGCAGCCTACCAGGAATTACTCAGCCTGCTCGGTTTGCCTCTGGAAACCGTGCAGCGGATTGAAGCCGACGTTTACGCGAGTGTATAGCCATGACCCAAACGATTCCCAACCCGATCTCAGATTTAACAACCACTGCACCGACACTGCAAATTTCGGATCTGCACTTTTACTACGGGGAAAGCCACATTCTGCGCGGCGTTGATTTAACTGTGCCAGCGGGACAGATGGTCTGCCTGATTGGCCGCAACGGTGTGGGCAAGACGACGCTGCTGAAAAACGTTATTGGTCTACTACAGTCGCGGCAGGGCACGATTCGCTATCAGGGCAAGGAAATTAATCGGCTCAGCCCCAACCAGCGCGCCCGGAAGGGAATCGCCTATGTGCCCCAAGGCCGCGAAATTATTCCCCGCATCACCGTAGAAGAAAATCTACTGCTGGGTCTAGAAGCGCAAGCGAAAGGACGGCGGGGTAAAGATCAGATTCCAGCGGAAATTTTTGAGCTATTTCCGATTCTGCATGAGTTTCTGCCCCGCATGGGCGGCGATCTCAGCGGTGGTCAACAGCAGCAGCTTGCGATCGCACGTGCACTAATGGGTCGGCCCAAGCTTCTGTTATTGGATGAACCGACGGAAGGGATTCAGCCGTCGATTATTCTCGACATTGAGCGAGCGGTGCGCCGAATTATTGAAGCAACGGGCATTTCTGTCCTACTGGTTGAACAGCATCTGCACTTTGTACGGCAGGCGGATTACTACTACGCTATGCAGAAGGGCGGCATCGTAGCATCGGGGGCAACCAGTGAGCTGAGCAATCAGGTGATTCAAGAGTTCTTGGCCGTTTAGGTGCGCTCTTTGGTTCTCTAAATATCTAACTCGCGACTAGTCGCTGAAGGCTCCGGTCTCAAACGTTGGGGCGATTCAGCGACTTTTGCTTTGCGGTCTAATACGAATAAGCGCAGTGATTACAAAAAATTCGTTTTAGATTAGAGGCAAATATGGCAACTCACGAACACAATTTACATGACTTGCATGAATCTAAATCTTCCTCACCTAAAGAGATTCATCAGCCGCTCACTCCTGAAGAAATCACCCCTGAACAAGAGCTAGAACGGCAGAGAGCGCTAGAGGAAGAAGACAATACGCTCAATCCAGGTGATCGCGTTAAAGGGCCGATGTCTTTAGAAGAGAAGGCACGCCAAGTTGCAGTTAACGCTCCAGACATCACTGGCGATCACATTGTTGTGCCCACTTACTTTGTTGTCAACGAACCAGACGGTAGCCAAGAAGCGCTCCACCACGTGAAAGACGCTGAAGAAATCTCAGACGTGATTCGTCAGGCTCGCACCGATGATGAAGGAAATCGGACTTGGCGATAATTTCTCTATTATTCCTAATCCAATAGAAAAAGGACTGGCGCTGCCAGTCCTTTTTCTATTGGGACACTAAACCGTTATGTGCGACATCACCACGTCATTGAGATGGTCGTGCTGGCGAACTTATGCGATCGCATCCTGCACAAAATTCTCCACAATCAGCGGCGTACCTGCCAACGTCACGGTACGCTCAGCACTTTTAAAGACAAAAAAGGAGCGTGCGATCGCCGATGATTAAACTCCTAGCCTAAGTTCCTAGTGAGAACCGGGGAATACCGATGGCGACGCACTGCTCCGGGTTGTTCATTCACCTGTACTTAATCTAAATGCAACACATGACAATTGTGTGAAAACGGCGTGACAGATTTGTAACCGTTTGCCGAAATTGAGCGATGATCGGAAGTTGAGCCGGAATGATTTTGCCGTATTTTGCCGCAAATATCGATGAATGTTTGCATTTACCGTTTTATTTTTTGAAAAGCAATTTAATTCCTGATGAAGCTTCCTTAAACCAAAGTGTGCCGCTGTTTTACGCGGCACATTTGTTAAGAGATTGATTTGGATGGTGTTGACTTAAAACCGTTGTCATGGCTTGAGCGCCTGTCATGCGAGCTTGCACTACTGTTGTTCGTTTTACTTGAGGGCTTAGGTTGGCAAATCTGTTGCCGAACAGGAATTTTGATCAGGAATTCGGTGCCTTGTGTGAAATTAGAACTGCACTCTAGCTGACCGTCATGTTTTTCAACAATAATTTGATAGCTGATAGATAAGCCCATCCCGGTGCCTTTGCCAATTCGTTTAGTTGTGAAAAAGGGATCAAAAATCCGTTGCTTTACTGCTTCAGGAATACCTGGGCCATTATCTGCGATCGCAATTTCGATCCACTGGCTGTCGGGCATTTGGCGATTAAACAGAGATGTGCGAATGGTAATTTGGCTGGGACGAGCTGCGATCGCAGGTGCTGTTTGTTTGGCATGAGCATCATCTAGGGCATCAATTGCGTTCGTCAGAATATTCATCAACACCTGGTTAAGTTGGCCAGGGTAGCATTCCACGAGTGGCAACTGGCTATAATCTCGAATCACTTCAATTGCTGGTCGTTCAGAGCGAGCCTTGAGGCTATGTTGCAGAATGACTAAGGTACTTTCGATGCCCTCATGGATATCGACGGGCTTAAATTCTGCTTCATCCATGCGGGAAAAATTGCGCAGCGACAGCACAATTTGGCGAATCCGCTCCGTGCCAATTTTCATGGAAGCAATCGTCTTGGCTAGATCGTCCTGTAAAAACGGCAGATCAATGACTTCGGCTTTAGACTCAATTTCAGGCACAGGATGGGGATAGTGCTTTTGGTACAGGTGTACGAAGTTTAATAAATCCTGGGTATAGTCTTGGACATGCGCTAAGTTCCCGTGGATAAAGTTCACTGGATTGTTGATTTCATGGGCAACACCGGCAACTAACTGTCCCAACGATGACATTTTTTCGCTTTGAATCAGCTGCAACTGAGTGTTCTGAAGATGATCGAGCGTGAGTTGCAACTGTTGAGTTTGCTCCTTCAAGAGGATTTCTGTTCTTTGAAGCTCTGCAATCGACTGTTCTTTTTCCTGGGCTTCCGATTTCATCTTTTGGGCAAGCTGGTGCCCATATACGGTAATCCCGCCCACCATCAGCAGCATGGCCCCTGCGATCGCAGATTCATAGCGTCGAAACGAGTCGGCTACAATCTTTTGCTGATCAAGCAGATTTTGCTGGACGGTGCTGATGTCATGCTGAAAGGTGGCAAAGGTTTCGTTGACATAATGGTATTTGTGATCCATTAATGCCATCCGTTTAGCAGCCATTTCAGCTTGATTAAGGCGAAAATCAGCAAAAATGAGTTGAGTTTCATTCAGCATGTCTGCTTTTGCGGTTTCGATCGCGTCTAAATCCTTGAGCAGCACCTGGGCTTGGTCAGGATTGACCTCAGTTTGCAGCTCAGATCGAATGCGTTCTAGGTTCTCCTGATAAATCTCCTGAGCCGCTTCTAATCGACGAGACTCCAACTTAACATCTTGAGAATTGAAAACATCATTGCCAGGAACATTCAGATTGGCCAGCAGTTCACCAAGTTTAGAGTAGGTTTCTAACCGGGTGACCCACTCGCGATTGACCTCAATTGATTGAGCATAGATACTCATGATTTTATAGTTGAGGTATAGACTGGTTGTGACAGTCAATAAATTAAACGCAGCCAGCACATAGTAGACATACTGCCACTTGGCAATTGATAAGCGTTTGCCAAGCGGTGAGCCTCTCTTCCAGGAAAATAGGGGAAACGATTTCATTGGCAGTCCAACCGGCTAAAATTTTATCCGAGGAAAGAATTCCCTTTTAACTGGCCGTAACTATCAATATTTCGGTCAAAATGCCTATATCCTCATATTTTTGCACATTGCAAATCTAGAACCCACAGCAGAGATTTTCGTGCAGCATATTGATAGACCTTAAATTCGTCTTCGGTTCGCTCAGCCAAAGCGGCAGAACTTCTACTATTCTGAGTAATGCACAAACTTGGGTCTATCTCAGAATTTAGTTGAAGAGCATCTTGGGGAGCAATGAATATGGCGCGTCTTGCACTGCTGAGCGTATCGGACAAAACGGGTATCGTCGAGCTGGCCCAGCGGCTAGTGGCAGATTTTGACTTTGAGCTGATCAGCAGCGGCGGCACAGCTAAAGCGCTGCAGGCGGCAGGGCTATCCGTGACGAAAGTATCCGACTACACGGGGTCGCCCGAAATTTTGGGTGGCCGGGTGAAAACGCTGCATCCCCGGATTCACGGCGGTATTTTAGCGCGTCGTTCTCTGGAAGAGGATCAGGCGGATTTAGCCAATAACGATATTCGGCCAATCGATCTGGTCGTGGTTAACCTCTACCCGTTTGAAGCGACAATCGCCAATCCAAACGTGACGCTGCCAGAAGCAATTGAGCAAATTGATATCGGTGGCCCGACGCTGCTGCGAGCGGCGGCGAAGAATCACGCCTATCTGACAGTGTTGTGTAATCCCAATCAATACAACACCTATCTAGACGAGCTGAAAGCTAACGATGGCTTGGCGTCGCCCAGCTTCCGGCGCAACTGTGCCCAGCAGGCGTTCTGGCATACGGCTACCTATGATCATGCGATCGCAACTTACCTGAGCGACCAGCAGTTGGATCAAGAAACTGCTCCCGCGTTACCGGAACGGTTTACGCTGACAGGCCAGCAGCAGCAAACCCTCCGCTATGGCGAAAATCCGCATCAGCCAGCGGCTTGGTATCGCAGCGGCAATCAGGCGACGGGTTGGGCAGCGGCACAGCAGCTCCAGGGTAAGGAACTGAGCTACAACAATTTGGTGGATTTGGAAGCGGCGCGACGGATTATTGCCGAGTTTGCCGATTCTCCACGGGCAGCGGCAGCAGTGCTGAAGCATACGAATCCCTGCGGCGTGGCCTTTGGTGACAATATGGCTGATGCCTATCAGCGGGCGTTTGATGCCGATTCGGTTTCGGCCTTCGGCGGCATTGTGGCGCTGAATCGGCCAATTGATGCGGAAACGGCGACGGCGTTAACCAAAACGTTCTTGGAATGCGTGGTGGCTCCCGGCTGCGATGCGGAGGCGCAGGAGATTCTCAGCAAGAAATCGAAGCTACGAATTTTGGTGCTGCCGGATCTGAAGCAGGGGCCGGATCAGACGGTGCGCTCGATTGCTGGGGGATTCCTGGTGCAGGATTCTGACGATATTGGCGATAATCCCGCCGATTGGCAAATTGTTACCGATAAGAAGCCCTCGGCGGAGCAGCTTGAGGAAATGCTGTTTGCTTGGCATGTAACGAAGCATGTCAAATCCAATGCGATTGTGGTAACCCGTGATCGCACGACGGTGGGTATCGGTGCCGGCCAAATGAACCGAGTCGGCTCGGTCAAGATTGCGCTAGAACAGGCAGGTAACAAGAGCCAGGGGGCGATTCTGGCGAGCGATGGTTTCTTCCCGTTTGATGACTCGGTGCGGACGGCAGCAGATGCGGGCGTGATTGCGGTAGTGCAACCCGGCGGCAGTATTCGCGACGAGGATTCGATCAAGGCGGCAAATGAACTGGGCTTAATGATGGCGCTGACGGGTGTGCGTCATTTCTTACACTAGACCTTATCGGAAATTGTTTTGTAGCGCGGCGGAGCCGCGCTACAAAACAATTTCCAACCCCAAAAACTTTATTTCCAATAAAGTCTACTAGCGATCGCAAACTAGCGTGTAGGTATGCAGAAAAACGGCAAACGAGGCTTAGTGCTACTGCTACTGTTTTGCGCGGCGGCGACAGTGGCAGTAGCGCACGGCTTGGGCGGGATTGATCCGGCGCAGATACAGCAATGGCTAGCTGAGGCCGGATTTTGGGCACCCGTGGTCTACGTGGTGGTATATGTGGTGGCAACGCTGCTGATCATGCCTTCGACGGCGCTGAATTTGACTGGAGGAGCCATTTTCGGCGTATGGATGGGTACTCTTTGGACCAGTGTGGCTGCGATCGCAGCTGCAATTGTGGCCTTTGCCTTTGCCCGCACAATTGGCCGCACCTGGATGGCGCAGCGGCTGGAAGGACGCTGGCAAACGCTGGATGCCGAGCTGCATGATGGCGGCTTGTTTTATATGTTTGCGATTCGGCTGCTGCCGCTGATTCCCTACGGGCTGGTAAACTTTGCTGCCGGACTGACATCCATTCGGTTTCGTGACTACCTCATTGGGACGGCGTTGGGGACGGTGCCGGGCATCTTGCCGTTTGTGCTACTGGGCAGTTCAGGCTTGACCGCGTTGCAAACGGGCAACGTGCTACCGCTCATGCTGGCACTGGGGCTGATTGGGCTTTTGGTTGGTGGTGCCACTTGGTATCGGCGGCATCGAGCATCGTCCTGAGGCCGCTGCAAGAAATGCTCTACGTGGTGTTCAGCGCCCCGTCTGCTTCAAATTAACCAATGCTTCAATGTCGTTGATCGAGGTGGGCAACGCAGCCGTAATCACCTCGCAGCCAAGATCTGTAATGAGAACATCGTCTTCGATACGGATACCGCGCACGTCTGCAAACTCGGCTAGCCGATCCCAGTTGATCCTGTCTCGATAGCGATCGCACTTTTCTGGGTCTTGCAAAATCGCGGGCACTTGATAAAAACCAGGTTCAATCGTCACAATCATGCTCGTTTGCAGCGGACGATTCAATCGTAAAAAACCGAGACCGAACCGTTGACTGCGCTGCCGTCCTGCGGCGTAACCCGCCAGATCGCCCAAATCTTCCATATCATGAACATCTAAACCCAGTAAATGTCCAACACCGTGCGGGAAAAAGAGAGCATGGGCATCTTGTTCAACCAGCGAATCGGGCTGGCCGTTGAGGATACCAAGGCTGACTAAACCTTCAGCGATCACACGACCGGCGAGGAGATGTAAATCCTGGTACTCTACACCCGGTTTCGCAGCGGCAATACAGGCATCGTGGGCCGCAAGCACGACCTGATAAAGATCGCGTTGGGTGGCAGAAAACTGGCCGGAGACGGGCCATGTCCGGGTTACATCAGAGGCCCAGCCGTTTTCTGTTTCGGCTCCAACGTCGGCTAGTAAAAGATCTCCAGCCTGAACCGGGTGATGGTAGTGGTTATTGTGCAGCACCTCGCCGTGAACTGTGACGATGCTGGTGTAGGCGCAGGACATGTTATGCGCTTGAATCACCTGCTCCATTGCCGCCCGAATATCGGCTTCGGTTGTGGCAGTTTGGGTTGCGGCCATGCCAGCCCGATGAGCTTTCACCGTCACAGATGCCGCTCGCCGGATTTCTGCGATCGCACCTTCATCCTGAACCAGCCGCAGTTGCACAATCGCGTTTGCCAGTTGTTGATCTGGGGGATGAGCCGCAACACCAACTGCCCGATTTAGCATCTGTGTTTGCTGCTCGATTGCGAGTGGATGCTGCAGCGGTAGCGTCGCCACGTTCTCTGTCCACTTGGCTAATTCTGCATAGGGATAGTCGGCCTCAGCCCCAATTTGCTCGGCAATTTCGGCACGACTCGCGGTTGATCCATGCCAGAGCACATCATCCGGCGTCGGATCGTCCATAAACAGCGTCAGTCGCCCCTGGTCAAGATGAATCGCGGCATGTTCTAGCGGCAAACCAGCAAAGTAAAGAAAATGACTGCTGGCCCGAAACGGATAGGTGTTAGCCGGAAAGTTACGCGAACTGGCTCGGCCTGACCAAAGCAGAACAGGCTGATCAAACTGCTGCGCCAGTTGGACTCGACGCTGTCGCAGCGTATCAGATAAGGACGAAATTGAAGCAGGAGATTGAGTTTGCATAGATCAACGAATTGCCAAAGCACCTACTGTGATCCTACAGGCTCCAAGTGGGCATGGCCGCAATCTTCAGCCACGGTTAGCGGTAATAGATGGGATGGACTGATTGCTGAATGAAGCTCATGCCTTATTGCTCTTGTTGTAGAAATCGAAGATGACAAAGTTTTTAATCAAAACTGGGCTTTTAATTAACCTTTACTTAACCAATTGCTCATCAATTAAAGTAGGCTATAACCCCATTGGCAGTGAGGTAACTTTCAACGTATGAGCTGCCTCTAAAGATAAAATCTTTAGTCTTTCTATTTAGCACTTACCTGCTACATTTTGAGCTGAGATCTCCGGCATGACTGCGTGCTGGAGCACTAACGGCTTAGATACGGAACTGTTAGATCTTAGGAGGGATTGGGTATTCTTAAAGTGTTCATGGGGAACAGATTTATTGAATCTTATATAGATTAGGCAGTGTTTCTGCTTTTTGAAAGACTCAAAATTTCGTGAATAAGCTGAGAAACAAATTTTGACACTGCTTTCTGTAACGGTTTTTTATTGAGAAATAAACCGAAGATTTAAGTTCAGCTTTGATGTTCAACTTTGATATTCAACTTCAACTAATTCGAATGTTCTTGAGAGATGCTGCCCTATGAAACGACGAAAGATGCTTGGGTGTTCAATTCTGCTGATGGCCAGTTTTGGGATTGCCTGTAGCCGTTCGGCGGAACCGCCTGTAGCCGAATTGCCGACTATTCAATTGGCCATTACTGATGTTAGTGGTTTAGAAGGTTTAGAAACAGAGTATGAAGAGTTTCGACTAGCGTTGGCGGATGCATTGGAAACGGAAGTCGAATTTTATCCAGTTGAGAACTCAGCAGCGGCAACTGTAGGGCTCAAGCAGGGCAATATTGATTTAGCGCTAGCGGGACCTTCAGAATATATAGTGATTAATTCGCAAACCAATGCAGTGCCTGTCGTTGCGGTTACCCGTCCAAACTATCGGTCGGTAATTGCGGTTCCAACCAATAGTGATATTGCCAGTGTGGCTGATCTAAAAGGAACTGCGATCGCAATGTCAGATATTGGTTCCACCAGCGGGCATCTGGGGCCAACCTATATTTTGATTGAAGCGGGTCTTGATCCGAAAACCGATGTGACCGCGCAGATGTTGGGAGATGACGGAAGCGCTGCTGCCATGAAAGCTGGAGAGGTTGAGGCTTGGGGCGGTTCAGCTACAGACTATGCTGATCTAATTGACGATGGATCAGGTGGGTTTAAGGTGCTGGTGGAAGGCGAATTGCTGCCCAGTGATGTGCTAATTGCGAGCAGTAGTCTTGATCCGGTCGCAGTGGAGCTGATCAAAGAGCGCTTATTGGCTCATGAGGACGAAATTACAACTGCGATCGCAACTCATGAAACCAAATACATTGGTTCCACGCTAAAACCAGCAGCAGATGAAGACTATGACTCGATTCGAGCGGTCTACCAAGCGATTGGTCAAGGCGAGTTTGTGCAGTAAGGTCATACGAAAAGAGCAAACCAGGAGGCTCATTTGGCAGTTAGCTTAAACAATCAAGAGTCCGGTCCTCACACGTCAAACCAACTATTCTCATCCTCGCTGTTTCAAAGACTGCAAGGTGCAATAGGCAATCTCGGCATTGCTCAAAAAATCAGCTACAGCTTCACGCTCAGCATGGGAATTTCAGTTTGTGGTGTGGTTGCTGGACTCGTGATTGGTGAAGTTCACCAGCGGCGGGCGCTCGATCAGCTCATGCATGCGAATGAGGAACGACGCTTACTCAACGAGCTGGAAAATGGCATTTTGGAAGTGCGATCGCATCCCCAGCGATTGACCACGGTGATCGGCGATTCGGTTTGGTTCCAGTACGAAACAGCCAAATTTAAGAATGACGTGCAGCGGGTGCTGAGTTTAACGGAGGAACTCACAACCTCAGCAATTATTCACCAGCATGAAAAAGCGGCAGTGACGGATTTAGCTAATCGCTATGAAACAGCAACCCGCGACTATAACGAACTCATCACCTCACTATGGCAAACGCTCGATCCCGCTAACGTGCCTCAGGCCAATATCCAAGCCGTCCGGGAAGATCTCTTAGAAATTACCAATAGTGGCGACATTGTCCGGCTGGGTACTGAATTTGAACGGCTGTCAGAACGTCTCAATCAAAGTATTAAAGTGGCAGAGCAAGAATATGCTCAAGCCGAAATCTCGTTTGAACAGGCCGAAAAACTGCGATCGCAAATTATTGTCCTGGGTATTTTGCTGTCTGTCCTAGTGTTCAGTCAATTAATAATTGACGGGTAAAGTCTATGTAATTTAACCCTGGCATCGGCTGTTGTAAACCGCCAATCAATCCAGGTTTCTTCGTGATTACGATTGTCCTGCCAGGCATCAACCTCGGATTTGAGCGTCTCCAAATCAGGAATACGACGATCTAAACATTGACGACTGAGAATACTCAATTCGATTTCTGCCATATTCAACCAACTTCCATGCTTGGGCGTATGACAAAAGTCCAACCGACTCAAGATTCGCTGTGCTTCTTGTGGCTCAAACGCTTTGTAGAGCGATGCGGGCGAATGGGTATTGAGATTATCTTGAATCACAATCAGTTTCTCTGCCTGAACATAATCTGAATCAACCAACGTTTTGAGCAAGTGAGCATAATCGAGTGCCGTGCGGTGCTGCGTCACTTCCACCCGCCGCCATCCCACCATTGGCTCACAAATCATAAACAGATTCGCTGTACCATTGCGTTCATATTCATAATTGAAGCGTTTGGGGTGTCCCCGTTCAGCAGGAATGGGAACCAGGGTTTCTTTGACTAATTGTTTGGTTGCCTCATCAATGCAAATCACAGGAATCTTGGGATTGTAAGCTGTTTGATACACCTCCAACACGCATTCCATGCGCCAGACAAACTCGGCTGATTGTTCAGGCGGAATTACCCAGCACTCTTGTCGCCAGGGTTGCAGTTCGTTTTTTTCAGCACTTGTCGCACACTCTCATGGCTCAGTTGCTCAACATAGTTCAACTCGACCATCTGATCTGCTAGCAACCGCAATGTCCATCGCCCCTTTCCCTTCGGAACCTCGCTACAGCGCAATGCAATCAAATGCGCCTCAACCTCGCCATTTAATTTCCGTTTTCGACCGCCACCGGGACGGCACTTCAGCGCCGCTTCCAGTCCTTCCTCGACAAATTGCTGACGCACCCGCTCAATCGTTCTGATACTCATGCCAAAGGCATCTTTAATCTCCTGGTCACGCCAACTCCCACTTGGTTGATTGCAATCTGCTTTCAGGAGAATCCGGGCATGATTGATCGTATAAGCCGCTCGTTTGCCCGTTTTAACCATTTGTTCGAGTTCTTGTCGTTCTGCTTCGCTTAAGCTTACGATGTACTTTTTGACCATGTCAGCACCTTGATTGCACTGACTTCATCTTACTCTTTTACCCGTCATCCTTTTATTGACTGACCACTAGTGGCAACGCTGCTGACGCTGATCACCAGCCGCACGATTGCTCGTCCGCTGCAAGTCGTCACCCAAGTGGCCAAACAGGTAACGCGAGACTCAAATTTTGCCCTGCAAGCCCCGGTTACGGGAACGGATGAGGTTGGCACCCTGACCGTATCGCTCAATCAGCTCATTGGCAAAGTGGATCAACTCCTGCAAGAAAAGGCGGAGCGGGCAATTGAACTGGAGCGCGCCAAAGAAGCGGCTGAAGTAGCTAACCATGCCAAGAGCGAATTTTTGGCCAATATGAATCACGAGCTGAGAACGCCGCTCAACGGCATCTTGGGCTATGCCCAAATTTTGCAGCGCGATTCGCATATTACCGAAAAACAGCTAAAAGGCATTCACATCATTCGGCAGTGCGGCGACCATTTGCTGACGCTGATTAACGACATTCTGGATCTGGCCAAAATCGAAGCCCAGAAAATGGATCTGTATCCCGAAGCGTTTAACTTGCCGCTCTTCTTAGAAACGACGGCTGACATGTGCCGGATTAAAGCCGAGCAAAAAGGAATTGCGTTTAAGTTTGAGAAAGCAGCAGATTTACCTCTTGTCGTTCAGGCCGATGAAAAACGACTGCGGCAGGTTTTGCTGAACTTGCTCAGTAATGCAGTCAAGTTTACCGATATCGGCTCAGTCACCTTCCGGGTCGAACTGGCTGAATTGTCGTCTCCGTCTAATATTGCCGATCTAAAGCAGATTCATTTCACCATTACCGACACTGCATTGGCATGACCCCGGAGCGGCTAGAGCGGATCTTTTTGCCGTTTGAACAGGCGAGCAGTCGCGATCGCAATTCTGAAGGTACGGGTTTGGGGCTGGCCATCAGTCAGCAGATTATCGAAATGATGGGCAGCCAGATTCAGGTTGATAGCGAACCCGGCGAGGGGAGCCGCTTCTCGTTTAACCTGGACTTACCCGTAGTTGAAGAAAACTGGATCGCAGCCGAATCGCATCCCACTATCCAGATCAGCGGCTATCAGGGTCAACGACGCCACATTTTGGTGATTGATGATCACGCTGAGAACTGCTCTGTGGTACTCAACATGCTAGAGCCATTGGGCTTTAAAGTTACTACCGCTTCCGATGGTCAGGTGGGACTGGAAACTGCGATCGCACTTCGGCCTGACCTGATCATCACTGACGTCGTGATGCCAAATTTGACGGGGTTGGACATGACCCGCCGCCTGCGCCAACTACCGGATTTTCAAGACTTGCCGATTATTGCCTCGCCCGCCAGCCTCTCCCATGTTGAAAAGCAAGAAAGTTTGGATGCTGGCTGCAATGCCTTTTTGCCTAAGCCCGTTGACCTCGAACTTCTGCTCCAAGAGCTAGAGCAGTTACTGGACATCACCTGGCTCTACGGCGAACAGATAGCGTATGAGGCCAGAGAGCCGTCTGCACAACATCATCAAACTCTGAATGAAACTCTGATTATTCCAATGCCGACCGAATTAGAAGCGATCTACCGTGCAGCTCGGGGCGGTTTTATTGATGAAATCCAGCAAGAAGCAGAAGCCTTGAAACAGCTCAATCCCAACTACGCCCTGTTTGCGGATCAGCTAATTGATCTCGCTCAACAGTTTGAGGATGAAGCCATTATTCAGTTGATCGAGCAACATCTATCAAATTAGTCAGGATTAGTCTCATGTCTCTTGCGTTTCCTCCAGATCAAGCCACCATATTGGTTGTCGATGACACACCAACTAACATCCAAGTTTTATTTGATGTCCTCAAAGCGTCGGGCTATCGAATTGCCGTTGCCAAAAGCGGTGAAAGCGCCCTTAAACGTCTCCAAGACTCACTGCCGGATTTGATTCTGCTCGACGTGATGATGCCGGGAATCGACGGATTTGAAACTTGCCGCCGCCTGAAGGAAAACCAAGTGACCAAAGACATTCCGGTGATCTTTATGACTGCACTGGCCGATCCAGTCGATAAGGTCAAAGGGCTGAACCTCGGTGCAGTGGACTACATCACCAAGCCAATCCAGCAAGAAGAAGTGCTGGCTCGAATTCGTGTCCATCTGCAGCTGCGCCATTTAAATCAAACGCTAGAAGCCCAGGTTGCCCAACGCACTGCCCACCTGACGGAAGCTCTGAATCAGCTCCAGCAAACTCAGCTCCAGCTTGTGCAAAGCGAAAAGTTGTCGTCACTGGGCCAACTAGTCGCGGGTGTTGCTCATGAGATCAACAATCCGGTCAATTTCATTTACGGCAACCTCGCCCCTGCTTGCGACTATGTGCAGGACTTGATGGATTTGGTGAATCTATTTTGTCAGGAATATCCCCAGCTCACGCCAGCCCTCCAAGCGCGAATTGAAGAAATCGACTTGGAGTTCTTACAAGACGATCTGCCCAAACTGCTGGCATCCATGAAGATGGGAGCCGATCGAATTCGGCAAATTGTCCTGTCGCTGCGTAACTTTTCTCGCCTAGACGAAGCTGAGGTCAAGCCAGTGGATCTGCACGATGGCCTCGAAAGCACGCTATTGATTCTGCAAAATCGGCTGAAAGCAACTGCGGAGAGTCCAGAAATTGAAGTGATCAAAACCTACGGTAACTTGCCGCTGGTGGAATGCTTTGCCAGTCAAATCAACCAGGTGTTTATGAATAT
The DNA here is from genome assembly GCF_057732415.1 of Thainema salinarum CENA647. Lineage (NCBI taxonomy): Bacteria > Bacillati > Cyanobacteriota > Cyanophyceae > Leptolyngbyales > Leptolyngbyaceae > Thainema > Thainema salinarum. The sequence goes on along the minus strand of NZ_JBYJZJ010000022.1, from coordinate 888,771 downwards.
TCTGAGCAATGCTATCGATGCGCTGGAGGAATCCGTGGAGCAAGGATCAGTGACGCATCCTCACATCCAGATTCAAACTGAGGTGATGACCAATGACTGGGTGCGAATTGCGATCGCAGATAATGGCCCCGGCATTCCACTCGACATCCAGAAAAAGCTTTTTGATTCCTTTTTCACCACCAAACCCACGGGCAAGGGCACTGGCCTCGGCCTTTCAATCAGTCGGCAAATTGTTGTCGATCATCATCAGGGCCACTTAACCTGCCAGTCTCCCCCCGGCAACGGCACCACGTTTTATGTTGAACTCCCCATCCATGCTGCATCACAACCCTCTACAAAAAACATGCCTCTATTAATTACGCACGAATGATCTATTCTGAAACCCTGGGTAGGGAGGGGTTTAGCAACCCAATCATGACTCTTAAGTAACGTCAACGGTTGCGACCATTCTCCGATAAACGTGAAACAACCCTACCCTGGAGTGGCCTATAATCAGTTGCCGAGAATATAGCAGTTAGCATCGAGTTCAACGTGCCCATGTCCCTTGCCCAACAGCTTTGGCAGCAAAATCAGAGCTTGATTCAAGCGTCACTCGAACATCCGTTTGTCCAGGGAATCAAAGACGGTTCACTACCCCAAACCACGTTTGCCTATTACGTCGGTCAAGACGCCTTCTTTCTCGAAGCGTTTGCCCGTGCCTATAGCATTGCTGCAGCAAAAGCCCCGACTTGGCAGGGCTTTGCAGTCTTTCACGAACTAGCGAATGGGGTACTGGCAGAACTCAAGCTGCATCATCAGTACGCTCAGCAGTGGCAGGTTGATTTACAAGCAGTTGAGCCCGGTGCCGCGACGCGACGCTATACCGATTTTCTTCTAGCTACGGCATGGAGCCAACCCGTTGGTGTTACAGCGGCAGCCATGTCTCCCTGCATGAGTCTGTATGCATTCCTGGGGCAGCAACTGGCCCAAGCTGGCAGTTCTCAACATGCCTATAGTGACTGGATTCAAACCTATAGCAGTGCTGAATTTGCAGCTTTGGCTCAACAGCTTGATCACTTACTGGAGGAATATGGCGAGGATAGCGATGCTGTGCGGTCAGCCTATCACTATGCCATGCTGTGCGAACGCGATTTCTTTCAAGCGGCTTGGCAGACTGGTTTGCACGATTCGCTTTAGTCAAAATCCTTCCGTCACAAGCTCAGTCACAATCAATAGACTTTATCGGAAATTGTTTTGTAGCGCGACGCCGCCGCGCTACAAAACAATTTCCAACCCCAAAAACTTTATTTCCAATAAAGTCTAATGAAAATTCTCTTCGGGGCGATGCTGTTTCACTAAGCAACGTTCCAAATGCTGGATCCGATAGAGATACCAGTAGCTCATCGGATTTAAGACGGCTCTGTAGTATTTGTTGAAGAGTGGCTGGTTGAGATACTGCCCGAGGGGAAAGCGAACGGAATTTTGCTTAGAGTTCATAGCTAGTGTGTCTTCGATGATCGATAACAGAACGTAGGACGTTGGGTGCGATACGTGCTGCCGCTGTGTCCTTCAATTTAAAGATGCCCAGCTTTATCGGAGACTTTTCTAAGGGTAGATACGGAAACCTGCGCAAAACCCTGTTACAGGTTGCAACAAACGTGCGATCGCACATTGCAAACTGCAATTGAAACTGCGATCGCACGTCACGATTTACACTAAATTTGCGGCTCGTCGAATCCCGCTCTACTGCGGCTGCACGATGTAAGGAGACGAGATTGGTTCGGCTTGACCAGCATTGACTAGCGCCTGATACACAAACGCGGCGACTTCGGCGCGGGTAGCATTGCGGTTGGGCTGTAGCTGGGCCGGATTGGAGTAGTTGACCACCATTCGCTTCTCGGTGGCAGCGGCAACGCTGTCTACCGCATAGTCAGGAATCGCTGTGCTGTCTTGATAAACCGATAGCACATTCGAATTACTGGTGGTGTAACCCAACCCATTCGCAAGTGCGACGAGTACCTGCACCCGTGGAATCTCCAGCAGCGGCTCAAACTTACCGCCTGGATAACCGGCCATAAAGCCGCCTTGATAGGACTTTTGAATGGCACTGTAGCCCCAGAAATTGCTGCCAACATCCACAAACTGAGTGCCTTCCCGTTTAGCAGAAGGATTAAAGGCATTAGCGACAATGGCCGCAAATTGAGCGCGGGTCACGGGTTCTTCGGGACGAAATGTGCCGTCTGGGAACCCACTAATTATGCCTCGCTCGGCCAATGCGGTAATAAAGTCGGTGGCCCAGTGCCCTGTGACATCCGAGAAGTTGCCTGTGCCCAGATTCACATTGGCCGCCACAAAATCAACGGCTCCCTCAATTTGCTTGGTTTGGCTTTGGTTACCCGCTGCTAGCAGCGTGTTGGTGCGGGTGGCATTGTGAATGTCGTAGCGACCGTTGTTTTGGATTAAGTTGCCGCCTGGATTGCTAGCGGTACCTAAATCTGGTTGAGCATTGGTGATAGCCACCACACCGTCGCGGGCGTTGCTTTCAATGATGTTGCTACGCAGCACGGGTGTTGCCGAGTCAGACACAACGATACCGTCTTGATTCTGAACAATTTGATTGCCTTCAATCAGAGGCGTTGCGGTTTGGCTGATGGCAATACCAAATCCGGTGTCACGAAAAACGTTATTGCGAATCGTGCCCTGGGACGAGACGGCTACCGAAACACCGTTGCCTGTATTGGCAGTAAAGATATTGTCTTCAATCAGAGGATTGCCCGTACCGCTGATAAAGACACCCTCTCGATTGCTTTCGCTGAAGGTATTGTTGCGAATTGTTGGATTGGCGGATTCGACCCACACTGCCGTACCGCGAGTATTCGGGTTAGTAACCGTCAAGCCGCGAATTTGGCTGTCTTGAGCAGCTAAGACAGTTACGTTCTGTCGGGCAAAGTTGGGGCTGATGAATTGTCCTCCACCAATAATCCGAGTGGTTGAGCCTTTATTCGGTTCATCTCCCCGCAAAATCACCCCTGGACGTAGCTGGAGCGGGAAAACCTCGCCCGTATCGGCAGCATACACACCCCGTGCCAGTTGAATCACGACCTGCGGCACGTTTTCAGTTTGTTGCAAGGCGTAGGCAATCGTTTTGTAGGGCGTTGCTTCTGTCGCGCCAGCGGAGGGAACATCGCTGCCCAACGTGGGGTTGACATGAATAATGCGAGCGTTAATCGGTAACTGCTGCGCGGTGGTGGTAGAGGCGCGGGACGGAGTTTGTGCCGTCGCAGGAAGCACTGTCCCGCCCCAAATCAGTACCAGACTAGCAAGGGGCAGTAATCGTCGGGATAGGGAAGCACGGAACAAATAAGCTGTTAACGGTTTCATAGTGACAAGATGAGAGTTCGACGTGAATGAATGGGTAGATGGGTGGGTGAGTAGATGGGTGGGTGAGTAGATAAACAGTCAGGTGGAAATCTCTACCCTGGAAAATACGTTCTGAATTTAGACGAGTTTTAGAATTTGAGTGAAGGTGAAAAATTCGGTTTTGATTATAGAACTTCGGTGGGAATAGCCAATGGCATCAGCATCCGGTGCTGAAAACGGTAATCGGCTTTGGCAAATCGGAAACTGAGATCTAGAAAATCTTTACATCTCAAATTCGGTTGCTCAAACGGCTGTGAAACTGCGCAATTGTCGCTTCAGGTTTTGGTAGTTGCCGCGACAAGACGGAGCTAGATTTTGAATCTGGAAGAATCCACGAGCATGTTGGAGATTACTTTCCCGATATTTCACTCGCTTGAGCAAGAATTTATTGGCAGATGCCTACGCATTGATATTGAACTGATATTGGACGGCTTGTAATTAGACTTACGAGATAAATCACGATGAATCAGAAATTGGCAACTCGATTAGGTGCTGCGATCTCAACTCTTACTCTTTTACTACCAAGCACATCTGCGATCGCATCAGAACAGGTAGTGCTGAAGTACCGAGCACATGAGCGGTCTGTTCCGGTGGAAGATTTAAACCGTTTGGCTGAAACGGGTGAGACAACCCGTCAACTGGATCTCTACTTACGTATCGCAGGTTACGACGCCGAAGAAATGCAGGAACTGCTCAACCGCGAAGTAGAAATGGACGTTGTGCTGCTCGACCAGATTCTGAACAGCTTTGTCGGCAACTATGCGCTGGATCAGGTTGGTAAAGCGATCTATCCGCCTTCGCAACAAGCAGATCGGCAGGCGATGCGGGCGGCAATTATCTTGTCTGCTGCCGATGACAACAACGTCACGTTACTGGAAATTCTGCAAAACTATCCCACGCCGGAAGTTCACGTTGATGGCGATGAATTAGCAGATGCCTATCAAACGCTGGCAGGACTTCAGGGACGACTAGAGGGCATTTTGAATCGCCTCCCCTCCTCGCTGCCGGACTGGTTCTAATTATTAGACCTTATCGGAAATTGTTTTGTAGCGCGGCGGAGCCGCGCTACAAAACAATTTCCAACCCCAAAAACTTTATTTCCAATAAAGTTTATTTAAAAAGGGGTGTCGCCGCGATGCGACGACCCCCTTTTTTGTATGCGAATCGACGACACAGATTGCATCAATGTTGAAATCAATATTGAAATCAATAATGAAACCCGATTAACGCTGTGATTTGTAGCCGGACGAGGGGACTGCCATGATGAACAGTACAGTCAGCAAAGAATCCGCACAGTTTCACGGCTGAAGTCGTTATCCTTGCTACTGTAAGATTTGTCGCTACGATCATCAGTCTTAAGAGGGGAATTGTCGCCATGTCGGACAATCGCAAGAGCCAAGTTGTTACTCAAGGCGTGCAGCGCACACCCAACCGCGCCATGCTGCGGGCTGTCGGCTTTGGAGATGAGGATTTCAATAAGCCCATTGTGGGCCTGGCCAACGGTTACAGCACCATTACACCCTGCAACATGGGTCTCAACGACCTGGCGCTACGGGCCGAAGCCGGGCTGAAATCCGCAGGCGCAATGCCCCAGATGTTCGGCACGATTACGATTAGCGACGGTATTTCAATGGGTACGGAAGGGATGAAATATTCCCTGGTGTCGCGGGAAGTGATTGCCGATTCTATTGAAACCGCCTGTAGCGGTCAGAGCATGGATGGGGTCTTAGCTATCGGTGGCTGCGACAAGAATATGCCGGGAGCCATGCTTGCGATCGCACGCATGAATATTCCGGCCATCTTTGTCTATGGCGGCACGATCAAGCCCGGTCACTACAACGGTAAAGACCTAACGGTTGTCAGCGCCTTTGAGGCTGTTGGTGAATACAGCGCAGGCAAAATTGACGAGCATGAACTGATTGAAGTCGAGCGCCGCGCCTGCCCCGGTGCGGGTTCCTGTGGCGGCATGTACACAGCAAACACCATGTCATCAGCCATTGAAGCAATGGGTTTAAGCTTGATGTACTCCTCCACAATGGCGGCTGAGGATGCCGAAAAAGCGGATAGCGCTGAGAAGTCTGCTTTCGTTCTGCGAGAAGCAATTCAGAAGCAGATCACGCCCCGCCAAATCCTCACCCGCAAGGCATTTGAGAACGCGATGGCGGTGATTATGGCCGTCGGTGGTTCAACCAACTCAGTACTGCACTTATTGGCCATTGCCCATGCGGCAGAAGTGCCCCTGACGCTGGACGACTTTGAAACCATCCGTGCAAAAGTGCCCGTTATCTGCGACCTGAAGCCTTCTGGCCGCTATGTCGCAACCGATCTCCATCGCGTCGGTGGCATTCCGCAAGTCATGAAGATGCTGCTCAATCATGGGTTGCTGCACGGTGACGCGCTGACGATTACCGGACAAACGATCGCAGAACTGCTAGCCGACGTACCGGACAATCCCGCCACCGATCAAGATGTGATTCGCCAGTGGGATAACCCGATGTATCCTCAAGGCCACTTAGGGATTTTGAAAGGTAATTTGGCGACCGAAGGTGCCGTTGCCAAGCTCACTGGGGTAAAGAACCGTAAGATTACTGGCCCTGCGCGAGTCTTTGAATCGGAAGAAGAATGTCTTGATGCCATCCTGGCCGGCAAAATTAAAGCAGGCGACGTGATTATCGTTCGCTACGAAGGGCCAAAAGGCGGCCCCGGTATGCGGGAAATGCTAGCTCCCACCTCAGCCATCATTGGCGCAGGCTTGGGTGATTCCGTGGGTCTAATCACCGATGGTCGCTTCTCTGGTGGCACCTACGGCATGGTCGTTGGTCACGTTGCACCGGAAGCCGCAGTTGGAGGTGCGATCGCACTGGTTCAAGAAGACGACACTGTCACCATTGATGCCGATGAGCGCAGCCTACATCTGCATGTTTCAGATGAAGAGTTAGCCCAGCGTCGCGCCAACTGGCAGCCGCCTGCACCCCGCTATACCAAAGGCGTTCTGGCCAAGTATGCCAAACTGGTGTCGTCGAGCAGCAAAGGAGCAGTCACCGATTTGGATCTGTTCTAGCACCAGCTATTCTGAGCCAGTTGTTCTAACGAAATCACGACTAAACCAACGTGCAATGCGTCGTTCTAATCCGTTCGGCGCGCTGCGCTTGTGCTAAAAATCTCGATCCGTTACCGCCTTGATAGCGCTGCGTACCAACTTGGTGATGTAAGACGATACAGCCTCCAAACTCTAGCCCTTCTCTTGACACCCCGTACACAAGCCAAAAAACTCTAGTGTGTGGTAGTAGATTTTGAACTGATGCTCCTCGTGAAGTTGTTCTTCAAGCGCATGAACGGGGCAGCGATCGATTGGAATAGATTGGCCACACTGTAGGCAGGTGAGATGATGCCGATCTTGCTGAATCAGGCTGTAGAGTGATTCGCCATTGGCCAACGTTCGTACCTGCACCGAGCCGTCTAACTTCAGCGCATCCAGGGAGCGATACACCGTGGCTAACCCCATGCTGTGCCCTTGTCCACGCAGTTCCATATACAAATCTTGGGCAGAAATCTCTTTATTCAAGTCTTTCAGCAAATTTAATATCTGGCTTTGACTGCGGGTTCGACGGGTCTTCATGGTATGTGTGGGAATCCCAATAAATAAGCAAGCGCTGTACTTGCTTTATCTCTAGCTTAGACGCTATCTGAACCGATGTTTGCTGACCTCATGCTGGATGCGCGATCGCAGATTAGCAGAAGACTTTAGAATAAGGGAGCAATGGGTCTATTGCCGTTAATACTCAGCAACTATCTCCGGAAAGATAAAGACTATGGGACTGTTTCACGCAAAAATTTATGTTACGCTGCGGCCTTCGGTACTCGATCCGGCGGGAACAGCCGTTCAGTCTAGCCTAGAGCACATGGGCTACGACCAGGTTCACAACGTTCGCATCGGCAAATACATTGAGCTGTCTCTCGCGGCTGAAGATGAAGATCATGCTCGACAGCAGCTCGATCGGATATGCGATCAGCTTTTGGCCAATCCGGTGATTGAGAACTATCGGTTTGATTTGAAAGAGACGGTGCAGGCGTAGATATGAAATTTGGAATTATTGTATTTCCGGGTTCGAATTGCGATCGCGATATGGCCTATGCCGTGCGTGACGTGCTGAAGCAGCCGACGCGAATGGTTTGGCACGAAGAAAGCGATCTGTCGGATTTAGATGTAGTGGTCGTTCCCGGTGGCTTTAGCTATGGGGACTACTTGCGCTGTGGTGCGATCGCGCGGTTTTCGCCCGCCATGCAATCCACCATCAAACATGCCGAAGCAGGCAAGCTGGTTCTCGGCATCTGCAACGGCTTTCAAGTCTTAACCGAAGCAGGCTTACTACCCGGCGCGCTGGTGCGAAATCGCGACTTGCACTTTATCTGCGATCGCATTTCCCTGCGCGTTGAACGCACCGACCTACCTTGGACAAATAAATACCAAGCCAATCAAGTCATCACCGTGCCCATTGCCCACGGTGAAGGCTGCTACTACGCCGACGCCGACACCCTCAAGCAATTAGAAGACAACCACCAAATCATCTTCCGCTACTGTACCCCAGCTGGCGACATCACCGACGCAGCCAACCCCAACGGCTCTCTCGCCAACATCGCTGGCATCTGCAACCAACGCGGCAACGTCCTCGGCATGATGCCCCACCCCGAACGAGCCGTCGATGCCGTCCTCGGTAGCACAGATGGCTTAGCGCTGTTTGAAAGCGTGATGGGAGCAATGGTCAGAGTGTAAGGAGGAGAAGCTGCAAAGGGAAGTCAAGGAAACTGTAAAGGAAGTCAAGGGAATCGGAAGGGAAGCGAGAGAGAAAGTGTGAGTCCTGCAATCGATTGGCGTTCCACGCCAACTGTGTCCTCAACAGATAACTGCCTTGCCACTCCACCGATGCGAAGCGACGTAACACCCCCCACCGATCACCTCGTCCGTGGGGGCCTGGGGCGGCGGAACGCACCAGTTGGGGAGCCTGAGGGGACTAGTCCCCTCAGAACCAACGTCACATGATGAGCAGCGACTTCTCAAAAAGCTGCCCAACTCTGCATTGCCCTCATCCCCAGCCCTTCTCCCACATTTGGGAGAAGGGCGCCGATCAAACTCCAAGCAGCAATCAACTATTGCGACGTACCAAACTGCTGCTGATAAACTTCTTCTTCCTTCTCCGTCTCCAGCTTAATATCCGATCGTGGATACGCCACACATAGCAGCGTATATCCCTTCGCCTGTAACTCCGGCCCCACGCCCATCGCATCCGGCTGTTCCACTTCGCCCTCCAGCACCAGAGCTGAACAGGTCGTACAGACCCCAGCACTACAGGAAAACGGTAGATCCAAACCTGCGTCCTGAGCCGCATCTAAAATCTTTTGATTATCAGCCACCTGAATCGTATGGGTTTGCCCTTGATGATGAATTTCGACGGTATAAGTTTCTGCCATGATGCGATCGCGTTTTGTCTCTAAAAGTTGAGTGATTAAACATTGAACCGACTTTCCAGGGTATCAATGCAGGGACGCCAAAGACAACCTCGGATTCGCAGAACAAATTCACACAATAGCCATCAGAAAATATAGTCAAAATAATTTAGATTACTGTATCTTGAGGCTAAAAGCGCAGATTGGAAACTTAACCGCTAGATGTGGAGTGCGATCGCACATCCAATCCGGCGCAACTCTGCCCAGCCACCACTTCAGATGACACATTTGTGATATTTGCTTGACGAATTGAAACTTTTAGCTAAGCTCTTAGAGCTAGTAGTAGTACTCATCCAACCGTATGTGAAGTCCGGTGGAAAACCCAATAGTGTGATTTTCTGTGAAATGCTGACTTTGCCAGCCTTGTACAGAAGATGAACTGGATTCCCGTCTACGGACTTGATAGTTATTACCGAAACTCAACTATCGAGATTTCGAAATAACGCTAACCTGTTGGAACCGTGATTTCGCTTGCTGAGAAGGGAAGATAGACGATGGGACAGCCAAACGCATCCAACTCGAACGTACCTCAAAGCCGATTGCACCCGTTGCTGCAATCGGCTTTGGGCTGTTTAGAAGTACAGCTTGACGATGAATTAACCCGCTATCGGCGGCAGCGCTCCGCTCAACCCACGCCCAACCGCCCCTTCAAAGGCAATATTCGCACCAAGAAAAAGCACGGTTTAGACCTAATTTCCGTCAAACCTTCATCACCCAATCCAGCAGCCACTCATCCCCCTACTCAAGCAGCCGCAGCCCCTTACCCAACCGGATCGTCCTATACCAACGGCTCAGCGAACGGCGCGCATCACGGCCATTCTGATAACGGTAATGGCAATGGAATACAGGCCATTGCAGGTGCAGGTGGTGCGATCGCAACTTTGAATGTGCCTCAATCTCAGGAGAGTCGTGATGAGATCGCAACCGCTCCGCATACAGCCCAGGCCCACGGCAATATCGTCCCTGTTCCCCATTCTGAATCGAATCATCTTGGCGCTACCCACGATGCCGCTGAGCCACAGGACTACCTAAAATCGTCAGAACATCTGCTGCAGAGCCTGGTCGAAGAAGCCCAAACGGCAGAAAATCCCAAGAAAAGCGGCTGGACAAACCAGCTATTTACGCCGCTGGGAATCGGGTCAATGCTGCTGCTGTTGGTGTCCAGCGTCGGCTTGGGCTACGTCATTGCCAATCCAGATGCAATCAGCAGCATCACCACCAGATGGCAGGCGGATGACGAGACTTCCAGCACCGATTTAGACGCGCCGATTACGCCGAGTGCATCAGAATTTGACCCATCCGGTCAGCCCAATTTGTCCTCCGAAGAATTCGTCGAACTGGACTTAGGCACGCTTAGCACATTACCTAGCAACGGATCTGCGCCCAATCTGCCCAGTCCAGCTCCAGGCTTAGCCGCCAATGGTTCCACGACACCGACACCACTGGCATCACCTGTCACACCATCTAATTCAGCCGCCGCAACCGGGACGACTGGAACACCATCGTCTAGTGCCAGTCCAACTCCTACAACACCCTCAGCCTCATCCAGTGCTGCCCCATCCAGCTCTAGCTCATCCCGTTCATCTGCCCCAGCATCATCGAGTGCTAGCGGATCGCGGTCATCTCAGCCAGCAACAGCTTCTAGTTCATCTGCGGCAAGTCGGCCAGCGGCTCCGGCTCCTGCGGCTTCCCCTTCCCCTAGACCTGCGGCATCGCCTGCAACAGAACAGGCCGCAGCTCCCAGCGGCTCATCAGGTTCCGGTGCAGGTTCGAACAGTCCCGCTTCTAGCAGCTCAGAGAATTCTGGCAGTTCAGATCGGTCAGAAACCGCTTCCCGTTCCACGGGTTCGGCCAGTTCCAGCGATTACTACCATGTCGTCGTCCCCTACACAGGCGACCAAAGCCTGAACGAGGCAAGACAGGTTGCAGGCGATGCCTACATTCACAACTCGTCAGCGGGAGCCACCATTCGTCTAGGCGCATTTGCGGATCAGTCGAGCGCTCAAGAAATGGTGCAAAATCTGCAAGAACAAGGCATAGAGGCTGATATCGAAGAATAGTTAATCCGAGCAAAATGACTGATCTCAAGTTATGGCATTGGGATATGGAGCATTGCCTTATCCCAATTTATACCTAGAGCAAGCAACGCCCATTTGAAGCTGTGCGGTAGCATAAAAGCAATTCATCATTTTTCGAAACGTTTTGAAACCGCTTGAGGCAGAGGTATGGGACTTTTGGATCGGTTGAGCCGGGTAATTCGAGCCAATATTTCAAGCATGGTTGGCAATGCTGAAGATCCAGAGAAAATTCTGGAGCAGGCTGTCGCGGACATGCAGGAAGACCTGATTCGAATCCGACAGGCCGTTGCACAAGCGATCGCAACTCAAAAGCGCACCGAACGCCAATGCTCGCAAGCGCAATCCACGGCAGATGAATGGTATCGCCGCGCCCAGCTTGCCCTCCAAAAAGGCGATGAGCAACTCGCCCGTGAAGCCCTTACCCGCCGCCAATCCTATGCTGAAACCGCATCTAGCCTAGAAACACAGATTGTTCAACAGCGCGATGTCGTCGCCAAGCTGAAGCAAAATATGGGCCAACTAGAGCGTAAATTAGCGGATGCTCGCAGTAAGAAAGACTTGTACATCGCCCGTGCCCGTTCAGCTCAGGCGTCGCAGCAAATCAACGACATGCTGAATCAGGTCGGCACCAATAACGCGATGGCCGCCTTTGAGCGCATGGAAGAACGGGTGCATCAGCTGGAAGCCCAAGCAGAAGTTTCGGCTGAACTGGGTTCAGACAGCCTAGAAAAGCGATTTGCCGAATTAGAGGGCGGCGATAACATTGATGCCCAGCTTGCAGCGATGAAAACCGAAATGCTCTCTGGCTCTAGCGCAGCCGGAACGCTGCCCGCTGCCGATCCCAATGCCTCTGTTGATGAAGAACTGGAACAGTTGCGATCGCAGATAAAAGAGTAATTATTGACGGTAAACGGGCAACGTAAAGTGAAAGCAGCTTCCTTGTCCAGGAACAGAATCAACCCAAATTTGGCCGTAATGGGCACAGACAATACGTTTGCAAAGCGATAACCCAATGCCATAGCCGTCTTTGCTGACATCTCGCTCCAAGCGAAAACTGTCTTCAAAAATGCGCTCTTTATTCTCTTCCGGAATACCAGGTCCCGTATCGCAGATCGACACCTGCACTTTTTGCGTGGTGCGGTGCAGGGTTGAGAGATGAATCTGGCCGCCAGCCGGAGTATATTTAATGGCGTTGTCAATCAGGTTGGTAATCACCTGCCGCACCCGCTCAGAATCCGCATGAACGGGAGGTAAATCTTCGGGCAGGTCGGTATCAACCCTTAAATTTTTGTCCTTGAGTTTATTTTCAAAGTCTTGAATCACCGATAAACAGAGCTGTTGAAGATTGAGTTCCTGTGGCTTGATATGAATTTCTGCAGCGGTGCCCCGCGCAATTTGCAGAATATCGGTGATCATGCGATCGATGGTGCGGGTTTGGGTGCGGGCATGTTTAAGCAACTGAGCGATCAGTTTCGGCGTTAGCCGACTGTTCCAGCCCGTTTCGATGCCGTAGCCCATATCCAGTGTTTCCACAGCCAGCGATGCCGCCGTCAGGGGATTGCGCAAATCATGGGCCAGCATGGCCAAGATCCGATCTTTGAACTGCAGCTGGGCTTTTAGTTCTTCTTGCTCTCGCTTGAGCTGAAAAATTTGGTCAGACAGCTTAATAATTTCGGCGGATTCGGCGACCCCATTGATTTGAGAGCGAACACTATTGGCTTGTTCTCGCTGCCGTTGAGTTTGATTCTCGTCCAGCGCTTTGAGCCAGCGGGGCCACCACTGATTGAGCAGATCTTGAATGTTACTGCCAGCCAGAGTTTGACGCGGCTCGGGTGACAGCTTGACTAAAGCGGGAGTGGCAATCAGTTTAAAGTGCTCAGCTAGGTAAGGCTGCTCTCCAACATCTACGATATCCAGGACAACAGGGTAGTCTGAGGGGTAGTTTAATTTGAGCGTGTTCAAATGATCACGGATTTGTCGCACCTGTTCCGTTGAACCTGGTCGTCGGTCAATAAATAGCAGAAGCTGTAGCGATACATCAGGCTGAGTTGCCTTGCTCGATAATGCCTCCATGCGGTCTCTCACATTGGAACAACAAAGCGAAGTTTGCAGCTAGAGTCAAACTAAAGTTCCCAAGCTGGAAGGAGCAGATGAACAGGTGAACACCAATCTCAATCAGGCATAGCTAACAACAGATTAGACAGCGCTACTGTCGGTTCAGATAGCAGATGCTAGTGAATCTTAAGAAATACCTAATGAACTGTTTCCCTAGTTTACCCCGTTGGCTGAATATCAGTAGATTTTCCAATGCAGGTTATAAAAGGGAGGAGGCTTTGAGGATGAGACCCTTGCAAGACCATCGGCAAAAAATTTGGCAAAAAGTATCGTGGCATATCTCCACAAGGCATTCGCTACATCGAAGATAGCCTGCTGGATGATTCCGCGCTGAATCGAGACTACTTGGTACTGATATGTGGGCTCCTGCGCGATCGCAACCTTTGGCCTGTTATCCAATAGCACTGCGGTAATTATTGGCGCGATGCTGATTGCGTCGCTACGGAAGCAATGGGACAACCCTTCAGCCTGATCTTCTAGATCAGCCAATATCAGGAAGTGAGACCCCAGCCGGAACCGGAACCGCCGACCCAGTTTTTGCCGTCCGGAATCGAATAAAATCCTCTGTAGAGTCGCCCCTAAACGTTATGACACCCAAGTTTGCCAATTCTCAAGACTGGCAGCAGGCCAATTTGCTGATGCAGCCTGCCTTTATTCGCGTGATTGACAATATCCGCAAGCAGTTAGAAACATCCGACTGGCATGGTTCCTACGATAATCAACTGCTCTGGCCAGAAGACACCTCAGATGAAACCAAAGCCCATGTTTTGCAACTGCAGGAGCAGCTTAAGCAGGCTAGTAGTCCAGATGCGATCGCAGCCGTTGAACAACAGCTAGCTGATTTACCGGAACCATTTCCGCAATACGCGCTCTGTCTCAAGCATGGCGATCAGGAACAGCGGATTGACCTGTGGCAGTTGTGTTATCGGGTTTGCTTTGCAGAGTACGATCCAGAGCAGATCGATGATCCAAATGCAGAGCAAACCGTTGTCATTGATGAATCGCTGATCGATACGGAAATTGGTGATGTCGATTGGGTGGCGCTGGATCATAAAGCGAAAACAGTCATCAGCAACGTGTTTGAGGATTTGTAGCACTCAGCACTGACCTCATCCACAACACTGGTTTGTAGAACTGGTACGACTCATCACATCATCCTGATTGACGAATATGACCCGACATCAGTGGGTTAGAAAGTGGGTTAGAACATATTTGGGGGAAAGCTGTGCGCCGCGCAGCTTTCCCCCAAATATTGGTTTTACTTAAAGCGTGTAACACTATTAACCGTTCTGAAAAGAATTGTGCGAAGTTTTGGATCATCAGCCCTTATTTGGGACACAGTAAGAACACAGCCCAACTGGGATTTTGCTGCTGTGTTGTTTAGAGTCATCCAAAGGAGCCAGCATGATGGGCAAGTTGCATCCAACGGGAAGCCGCAGCGTTCAGCATAAAGTCCTGAATCAAGCGATGCTGCTGGGGGCGGTGCTGGTTTGTGTCGGCATAACCACTACACGACCTACTTCTGGGGTTGCACTGGAACCGGCGGATGATCCGCATCTGTCTGACAGCTATCAAATTGCGATCGCAGCCGTTGCGACAGATACGTCACAACCACATACGTCACAACCACATACGTCACAAGCAGATGCAGCACACATGGCCCAATCCGTCCGAGAGCCAGTGGGTCGCATTGATCCAGATCAGCCCATTCGGATTGATATCGTCAACGGCGGGGATTTAGAGGTGCTGTTTGAACTCACTCAGCCCGGCACTATCCGACGGACACTGCCGCCCAATGGTGAAATTTCGTTCGGTTCCACTCGCACTAGCTTTCTACCACCACCCGTTTACTTAGCTATCGATCCATCCCTCAACGATGTTGGCATTAACCTGTACGTTGTTTCAACAGCCAACAATGTTGTTGAAGTCGTCGTTAGTGAGCAGACCAGCATGATTCCAGGCGCGATTACCTTATCGATTGAACCCAATGGATTCGTGTATGTCTATTGATCTTTACCGATGATCATTACCAAATAAGTTTCACCTAATCTTCACTCCAAATCCGGAGTTGAAAGTACACCAGGACAAGTGCGATCGCAAGTAGCACCGTCGCCGCAGCCGAGGCATAGCCAAAGTCAAACAGCGAAAATGCCTGCTCATAAATGTAGTAGACCAAAATATTGGTGGAATTGAGCGGGCCACCACCCGTCACCACGTACACCTGCTCGAAGCTACGCAGCGTAAAGATGGCAGTGGTAATCGTGGCAAACACCAGAGTCGGTCGCAGTCCTGGTAGTGTGATATGCCAAAATTTTTGCCAAGCATTGGCTCCATCGAGTTCCGCTGCTTCGTAACGATTCAGGGGGATGGTCTGTAAGCCTGCCAGAAAGACAACCAGATTAAAGCCAATTTGCTTCCAGGTGCTGAGGATAATCAGCACGGGCATGGCCCAAATCGGACTGCTCAGCCAGGAAATCGGCTCTAGCCCCACATTCATCAGCAGCGCATTAACGGGGCCATTAGTCTGGAACAGCCAGCGGAAACCCAAGCCAACCGCAACCAGGGACGTAATCGACGGAATAAAGTAGGCGGTACGAAATAGCCCACGCAGCGCAAGAGACTGATTGAGCAGCACGGCTAACACTAGCGGTATGACTAAACTCGGAATCACGGTCGCCACAGTAAAGTACACTGTATTGCCCATGATGTTCCAAAAATCAGGGTCAATCAGCAAGCGCAGATAGTTCCGCAATCCGTTCCACTGAATGCCTGCGCGGGTAAAGCTGCCCGTCGTGAAGCTCAGCAGAACGACATCAATGATCGGCCAGAATACAAATACGCCCAGCAAAATCAGTGCCGGAGCCAGCATAATCAAAGCTGCGATCGCATCTTGATCCATCAGCCGTGCCAACCGCTGAGCAAAGGTTGGTGCAGATTTGGGTGGAGCGCTTGGAGAAGACTCTTTCATGGCACTACCTATGCGCAATACGCCTTAGTTGGCTATCGTTTAGCTGATCGATTTCTAGCTGGAGCGTTTCCCGCAACATGATTCACAACTGAGTTAGGGCCAAATATGTATGTTGATCATATTCGATGCTATTTTCTTGAGACCATTGATCACTGATATAGAATCGAATCCATCATTATGACTGTTCAGCCCATTTTGACCGATGCCAATCAGGCCATCATTTCGCCTTACTTGCCAGACGCGATTCCCAGTTTTGAAAAACCGCTGAAATTAGGCATACTGGCCTCCGGTAACGGCAGCAATTTTGAAGCGATCGCACAAGCCATCGTCAATCAGCAGCTCAATGCCCAGGTGCAACTCCTGATCTACAACAATCCTGGGGCAAAAGTGGCAGAACGGGCTGGCCGCTGGCAGGTGCCAA
This sequence comes from Thainema salinarum CENA647, assembly GCF_057732415.1. Taxonomy (NCBI): domain Bacteria; kingdom Bacillati; phylum Cyanobacteriota; class Cyanophyceae; order Leptolyngbyales; family Leptolyngbyaceae; genus Thainema; species Thainema salinarum. Next base: position 872,285 of record NZ_JBYJZJ010000022.1, on the reverse strand, counting down.
CGGCTTTACTCAATCACCGCAAGTTTGACTCTCGCGAGGCGCTCGATCAGTCCATCATTACGCTATTTGAAGAAGCCGATGTGGACTGGGTGATTATGGCGGGCTGGATGCGTAAAGTGACGCAGGTTTTGATTGATGCCTTTCCCCGCCGAATTTTGAATATTCACCCCAGTTTGCTACCCAGTTTTCCAGGCATTCGCGCCCCGGAACAGGCACTGAAAGCTAATGTCAAAATCACGGGCTGTACGGTTCACTATGTAGAATTAGCAGTCGATAGCGGCCCAATTATCGCCCAAGCTGCTGTGCCAGTCCTGCCCACTGACACGGTAGAAACGCTGCAAGCTCGGATTCAGGTGCAGGAACATCATATTTATCCAATTGCGATCGCGCTTGCCGCCAGCCAAACGTAATCAACAAATCCTGTAGAGACTCCAATTTTTTGGGTTAAACATTAGACAGGCTTCAATCAGGTAGCCAAATTACCCCCCGGGGGTATCGATCTTGCCAGGTGCAAAATGCAATGATGAAAACGTCCGCCTGTGTCAGCTTGGCATGAGGAGTTTACCGTTGCATCCATCAGCGGCGGCGAACAGAACCCAGGGTAAATGATTCAGTTCAGGTTATCGATCACATTAATGTGAGTTTCCAACTCTAGAACGAAATAGATTTACGTTCAAAGCACAGACCAATACTTTTAATTAGTATTAATCGGCATCATTGCCGACGTGAATTTTAATGATCTAGATAAGGATGAACAGAATTTTGTCCGGGAATCAGGCTAACATATCCGAAATCGGGGATAAATGCATTGAAGTTTTTTACAACATCGTTCAACAACTGCTCTGTCAATCACCTGTTCTGAAGTTCCTATGAAAACACTGAATCCCCTCACTCAGTCCAGCATCGAAACCATCGTTCGCGAAGCCCTGATGCTTGGAATGCTATCTCCTGAGGCTCAAACCCACCTCCAGGACTATGCCGAAGCGGAATACCTCAGTGCTGAAGAGAATCGATGTTTAGAAATTCTGGATGATGCGATCGCATCGGGCTGTGTGCAGGTTTGCTAAGCACGGCTTTAGATTAAATCCCGACCAAGCTTATTTTGATTTCCTCATTAAAAACTAGTTTTAATAAGGATTGAAAGGGAAGAAATTGCAGCGCAATTTCTTCCCTTTTGGCCTTAATAACTTTAACTAGCACTGTCATCCTGACTCACTTTCCAAATCAAGCCCGATACGAAATTGGTCAAAATATGCGCCGTGATCGGTACTAGTAAATTGCCCGTGAACAAAGCGCTAAAGCCTAAAATGAGGCCGACCGCCGTTGCCCAAACCGCATAGGGCCAATGTTGCCGTCCGGCTAAATGGAGCAGCCCAAAGCACAGACCCGACAGAATCACACCGATAGCATTAAACCCGATCGCAGGTAGCAGCACGCCTCGAAACAGGTATTCTTCACTCAGTCCTGGCAGTAAGCCCAGCCAGATTAAATCCGGTAGCGCTAGCGGCTTCAGCACAAAATCCAAATAGAAATCGGCGCTTTCTCGATAATCATCCCACAGGCGATAAACGACGCTGCTTGCTAGCGTGATGCCAATCGCGAGTCCGGCACCCAGCAGCACCCCCTGCACTGACCACGTGACGGGCAGAAATGCCGCCGGATCGAACAGCAGCCACAGTCGGGCGACGACGAGCAGTGCAACTGCCGTTACGCCAATCATGACTAGCACTTGGAAGCGGCTCAATGGTTCAAACGAATTAGGGTTGGACTGGGGATCACTCACAGGCTTGTTGCGTTACGGCAGGATAAAGGCTGAATCTGGCGAATATCATGGTGCAGCGCCTCCGGTCGAACTCCGGCTTTGTGGGCTGCCATCACGCCAATCGCCTCTAGATACGAGTTTACTCGCTGCACCGATAGTCCTAAGCGTTCCGGTGCGATCGCAAGTTTAGTCACATTCTCATCAATTGCCAAAATTGGGATCGGCCTACGGGTCAGGCTTAAGATGGCGCTGCCACCACAGGCCGTTGTGGGCACAACCGCAACATCAATTTCATCTGCCCAAGTGGCTGGAGTCGAGGTTGACTGAGACGTGACAAACTGGGGCGCGCGGCTGAGTCCAGCTAAGACACAGGGCAGAAACGTGTACCCCAACTCTTCGGCAGCGGAACGAGGAGAAAGGTCGGGATCGAGGTCTAGGGGACGGAGCGCAGGAGCGTGGGCGCAAGGGATTTGGAACTGACGCACGACTAGATGGCTGATTACCGCTTCCGCTCCAGCCAGGGGATCAACGCCTTGGCCCATGCGGTAGGCTTGCAACGCAGGACTGCCTTCGTCATCTGGGAAACGAGCCACAATTGCGATCGCAGTTGCCCCAGCCTCTTGAATTAACTTCTCTGCGGCTCGTAGTAGACTATCGGGTCGCTGAATCGTGCCCCAGGTTGCGCCGGATTCGGATGTGCGCAACTCAACGCCCAGTGGCGCATCGGTGACGACATAATCGGTTAAATCCAGTCCCAGTGTCGCCCGCGCCGCATCAGCCGCTTGCAAATGTCGTAGCCGTAGATCCGGCTCAATGCCCTGATCCAGCAGTAACCCAATCCGGTTACGGTGAACGGGCTGCAATCCCCAGTGACCTGCTGCAAACTGGTCTAATCCGTAACCCTCGACGTACCAAGCTTGGGGCAGTGGCCAGTAGAGCTGCGCCCCATTGAGCACATTAGGATGGGTAATAATGCGATCGCACACTTGGGACATGGCCCGCACCACGGGCAGCGCATCGCCTGCATAGCCACCAATTGCTGCTCCGATCCCGGTCGGAATCACGAGCAGTGCGGTATAGGGTCTGGTCAGAGAATTAGAATTCACAAAGCAGTTGCCGCATAGGGTTTAATACATTTTGTAGGTTGGGTTGAGCTGGCGAAACCCAACATCTCTTCTGGAGAACCTACTGTTTATACATAAATCTCCTAGACTTCGTTTCGACGTTGAGATCCCCCCTAGCCCCCCTTAAAAAGGGACCTGCTCAAAGTTCCCCTTTTTGAGGGGGATTTAGGGGGATCAGTCCGGGATTTAGAAGGACTATTCAGATGTGTACAAGCAGTAGTCTGGAGAACTGAGGTTGCGTGTAATGTTAGGTTTCCTTCGTCAACCCAACCTACAGAAGGATTAGAAACTTACTGAGCAGCATCTGTTGTGACAACTGCTTCAACCTGAACTTTGTTCTGCTCGTCGTCTACTTTGGCAACGGCCCAGCGCAAGGGTTCTCCTCGCTTGCTGAGTTCGGCTTCAATGGCTTTCTGCGTTTCGGCAGGTGAAGCTTGTAAGTCAATTTCGGCGGTAATGAAATGAGTGGTCATGGGTACAGCGACATCCTTCATATCAATCAGCAACTGACTCAGTTCGCTTAACGGCTTTGTTTAACGAGTTGGTTTAACTCAGTCAGTGTTTTCGATTGTATACCGCCAGTACGCTCTGCGTGTCGCCCCTCCAATCCCGAAGTAATCATTAAGATTATCGGCCAGCGACCCATCACACTTGGCATAAATTCTGAATACTTCGTTAAAGATTATGGCTGACAAATAGGTTCTAACCACGTAAACTGGTCAATCTTGCTGTGAGACAACTATGGATTAGCTGCTTTTCAACCATTTTTGCTGGCATCAGCACGGCAGGCAACAGAGTGATATTTATTTTGTATCCTTTAGTTTTGTATCCTTATATAAGAATAATAAAGAATCAATCCCTTAAAATCCGACCTTCGCTCTGACGTTTGGTTCGACCTGGGATTGAGATGCCGATAGTTTAAATTGTTTTGTCTTTAATAAGCCTTCATGAGTTCTGCGCCTGAATCTCCGTTTTCTATTACAACACCGCTCTATTACGTTAACGATCTGCCGCATATTGGGAGTGCCTACACCACCATTGCCGCAGACGTAATTTCGCGATCGCAGCGGCTGCGCCATCGTCCCACACTGATGATTACAGGCACAGATGAACATGGGCAAAAAATTGAGCGCAAGGCCCAAAGCCTGAATCGCTCTCCCCAAGAGCACTGTGACCAAATTGCCGAGGGCTTCAAAGACCTATGGCAGCGGCTAAATATTCAATATGACCGCTTCAGCCGCACGACGGCAGAGCGCCATCTCGCGATTGTGAATGAATTTTTTGATCGCGTCTGGCAGAAAGGGGATATCTATCTAGACCGCCAGCAGGGTTGGTACTGTGTCTCCTGTGAGGAGTTTAAAGAAGAGCGTGAGCTACTAGACGATCATCGCTGCGCTATTCACACCAATCAGTCCGCCGAATGGCGCGATGAAGAAAACTATTTCTTCCGGCTTTCTCAATATCAGCAGCAGCTTGAAGACTATTACCAAGCAAATCCTGATTTTATTCAGCCTGTCAGCCGTCGCAATGAGGTGCTGAGCTTCGTTTCTGGTGGTTTACAGGACTTTTCCATTTCACGGGTCAATCTGGACTGGGGCTTTCCTGTACCAACCGACGAGAAGCATACACTGTACGTTTGGTTTGATGCGCTGTTGGGCTACATCACGGCATTACTTGAACCCGAAGATGAGCCAACGCTAGAGAATGCGCTCAAGCGCTGGTGGCCGATTAATATTCACCTGATTGGTAAGGACATTCTGCGCTTCCATGCGGTTTACTGGCCCGCCATGTTGATGTCAGCGGACTTGCCGCTGCCGCCGCGCGTATTTGGACACGGCTTTTTGACTAAAGACGGTCAAAAGATGGGTAAGAGCTTGGGCAACACGCTGAATCCGTTTGATCTGGTGGATCAGTACGGGGCCGACGCCGTGCGCTACTACTTCATGAAGGAAATCGAGTTCGGTCGCGATGGCGACTTCAATGAGCAGCGCTTTATCAACGTGCTCAATGCCGATCTCGCCAACGACTTGGGCAATTTGCTCAATCGGACGCTGCGGATGGCGTATAAGTACTGCGATCGCAACGTCCCCAACGTTACCGCTAACCAGATTTCGGTTGACAACATGCTCAAGTCCAAGAGCCAAACCTTAGCCGAAGAAGTCTTTGCTGCCTACGACAGTCTCTCGTTTAGCACCGCTGCTCAAGCGGTACTTGGCGTCGTCCGTGCCAGCAATAAGTACCTAGACGAAGAAGCACCCTGGACAAAGTTCAAACAGGGTGAACAAGCTGCTGTCGAGGAAATTCTCTATGCCGTTTTAGAAAGTGTTCGTCTCGCCGCATATTTACTTTCACCGCTGATCCCAGATATCAGTACCGAGGTATATTCGCAACTCGGTTTTCACGGAACTGATTTTAATAATCGCGAAATTGGCGCGATCGCACATCATCGGGATCACGCGCAGTGGGGCTTTTTGCCCGCTGGACAAGCCTTGGGTGAAGCCAAGCCCGTATTCCAACGGATCGAGTCATAAAACTAACATTCATTACAAACTTAGACGAAATTGAGAGGTATGCAGATTTATCTATGCCTCTTGCCTAACATTGGATCACATAATATAGAGGTTTTCACATGTTTCATAGTCCCGATATAGAGGGCGATTCTGTATTTTCAACACCCGAACAGGTTTTAGAAAATCGAGGGCGCGTAGCCATCTTTATTGATGGCTCTAATCTGTTTTATGCCGCTCTACAGCTCGGTATTGAAATTGACTACACCAAACTTCTGTGTCGTCTGACCGCAGGTTCTCGGCTGCTCCGTTCCTTTTTCTACACGGGTGTGGATCGCACCAATGAAAAGCAGCAGGGTTTTTTGCTCTGGATGCGCCGCAACGGCTACCGCGTCATCGCGAAGGATCTTGTTCAACTACCAGACGGTTCCAAGAAAGCTAATTTAGACGTTGAAATCGCGGTCGATATGATGGCGCTGGTCGGTTCCTACGACACCGCAGTTCTCGTCAGCGGCGATGGCGATTTGGCCTATGCCGTCGATGCCGTCAGCTACCGAGGCGTCCGCGTCGAGGTCGTCAGCCTCCGCTCCATGACCAGCGATAGTCTGATCAATGTGTCGGATCGATACATCGATCTCGATGGCATCAAAGAAGACATCCAAAAAACACCCCGTCATCCCTATACCTACCGTCCCCTCGGCAGTTTAGGGCTAGTTGAAGAGCAGGACGAAGTTCCCTAGAGCGACTTGAGAGTCAGGGCTTAAGAGATAAAGTTTGATATGCGATCGCAATCCTCCACGATGGTATATCAGCTTGATCTGCCAATTAAAAAGCCGTCAAAGTAAAAGTAGTGTCACCCCCGCTACACCCAACACTACTCATTCACCTCATTCCTACTTCACCCTTAGCTCCCCCACTCCCCATCTCCCCTGCCCCTCTAATCTCCTAACCTATCACTCCTCTCGCCTCACCCCCAGCTACTCCTCCAAATACCCCAACTGCCGCCGCGCCTCAAACAAACCAATTGCCACGCTGACCGACAGATTCAAACTTCTCACACCACAATTGGCCATCGGAATCCGCGCCGTTTCGTGACAGGCCGCCAAGATTTCTTTAGACAGTCCCGTTGTTTCACGACCAAACAGCAGCCAGTCATCCGGCTGATAGCTCAGCTTAGTGTAGTTGCGGCTGCCCAATTTGGTAAATCCAATCCAGCGTCCGCCCCGACTGCGGGCGTGCTGCTCAAACTCGGCCATTGACTCATGCACATGCAGTTTGACATGCGGCCAATAATCCAATCCAGCTCGCTTCAAATAGCGATCGCTAATTTCAAACCCCAATGGCCCCACTAAATGCAGTTCGGTATTCGTAGCCGCACAGGTGCGGGCGATATTGCCTGTATTGGGTGGAATTTGGGGTTCAACTAAAACAACTTGCGGCACTCACCTATCCTCGAAATCGCCTTATCTTATTGGTTAGATCAAGTCTGTGTATAAGAACCCGATTTATTGTTTGTGAAACGTATGCTCCGCATACGTTTCACAAACAATAAATTATGGGTTTTCAACTAGGCTTGATATTGGAAGATGACTTTGTTGTGTGGGCAACGCTCACACAACAAAAAATTATTTCTATCTTCATCCCAAGATTGTCATTGTCTCAGACTTTGTTGTGAGTCATAAATACTCGTGACTTGGCCCCATATAAATGGGCATACTGGAGACTGGATCTCAAACGCTAAAGTAGCCATAGAACATCATGGGGCTGTTTTCGAAGTTTCATTCTTGGTTTCGGGCCAATCAGGTGAGCCAGCCTAGTGCGCCGCCCTCCGCTCAAGCACCTGCGTCTCTGCCCAGTGCGCCGCTGCCAACGACATCATCGCAAAAAACTCTGCAACAGCTAGAGCAAGAAGTCCTAGCGCAGTACAAACCACATTCCCTAAAATCCGCATCCCCCCAGCACAAAAACCGATGGACTGGCAAACTGATTGGCATGACTCTACTCGTGGGTGTACCCGTCGGTACACTATGGGCGATCAATCTGCCTTATCCGCCAATTCGTCGCCCCATTGCTGAGAATGCTCCGATTCTCCTACTGCCCAGCTATACCAGAATGGATCACAGCTATCGGGCCGCCATTGACGCCGTTGAACAGGCCAAGCAGCTTGTGGACAATGCAACGACTCCAGCTGACATTGATTTAGGCGCTCAGAAAGTCGCAGAAGCAAAAGAACATCTGGATAAACTGCCGCTTTGGCTATGGGATGAACTACCGGGCTACCGCTCCTGGTGGTGGTATAGCCGGATGAACCATGCCGGATTTGATTCAGCTCGCCGTGAGATTGGTCGGCTTGATGCCAAAGCGATCCAGGAGCGTAACGCTCAGGCCGCATTAACAGATGCAGAGCAAGCCATCGATCTGGCTAAACAGCAATATCAGCAAGCAAATACGGCTGCCGCTCAGCTCACGGCTAGCCAAGCTTGGCAATCAGCACTGGCTCAACTGGCGCAGGTGCCATCGCAAACCTTAGCGGGTCGGATAGCTCAGCAACAATTAACGGCAGCACAACGGGAGTGGCAGGATACCGTCGGACTGGCCGCGAGCAATCAACAAGCAGCGACTCAAATCCAGATTGCGCGGGATTACGGTATCAGGGCGGCTCAAGCAGGACAAAATCCGCCCCATTCAGTTGAGGAATGGCAGAGAGTTGAAAACATGTGGCAGGACGCGATCCAACACCTCGATCAGGTTTCTCCTGAAGATTCAGTCGGCTATGAAGCCGCCCAGAACCTACGAGCTGAATATCGAGATAACTTGGCCCAAATTCAGGTTCGTCGCCAACAAGAAGCGAAGGCCGTGGAGACTCTTCAGCAAGCGCAGCGTAATATTCAAACACTCCAGGCAAATTCCGCTCGCTACGACCGGAATAGGCTGATTAGCCAAATTCAAGGCATTATCAATCAGCTCAAGCAAATTGAAAACGGGACAACTGCTTATCGAGATGCACAAGTGCTGCTGTTGCAGGCACAGAACAAACTCGATCAACTCCAGGCCCAACCGTCTACGCCCGGAAACACTACCGATGTATCCGGACTTTAGCTGAAGTGAAGCGAAAGAACTAATCTTGGGATACTCAGTTATTGGTATGGTGTTCCTTAAATTTCTTTTGCAAGGATAATATAGCCGTGAAACAGATTATTTTGGGGCTGTCGAACTCTCTAGTATTAATAACTTCGCTGCTGTTGACCCAAAGTGCGATCTCACAATCTGCACCGTCTGACCCCTCAGGAACTTGGCTGGATCAGGAAACAAATTGGAATACAGCCGGAGCCGAAATTCCCCAGGCCCCGATGTATGAAGGTGGTAATAATCTACCCAACTGCGATATCGGTGTGCGTCAAGCCACGCTGCCGGAAGATGCTCTAGTTGAGGCCGCAGGCTGGACGCTCACCGGATCGGCGGAAATCTTCAATGACACAACGGTGATCATGGGCATGGCCGATGCCGATGGCATGTGTCGCCCGTTGCAGTACCAAGTGTTTGTCTTTTCCGATGGAGAATTTGCAGGCACGCTGTCACCCATGCCAATGGATTCCCGTACCGATGGCAGTTTGGCCGATTTTGATCTCTATCGTGAAGGTTATTTAGACGCATCATTCAATCGCTACACACCTGAAGACGCGCTCTGCTGCGCCTCGGGGCAAAGCCGTTTGTTCTACGAAGTCGAGATGGCAGGCGAGCAGCCCGTTTTAGTGCCTCAACTGCCGGCTGACACGTACAGTAACGTAGAAGAAGAGACAACGTCTGAGGACACAGAATTCGCTCCCACTGAGCCGTCGAATTTACAGCAGTCTGATCTACAAACCTTTGACGAAACAGCCGCTGGCATTCCTGTGATGGCTCAGTATCCTGCCGATCAGGTTGAGGTCATGAGTGCAGGTAGCGGAGAGGGAGTTGGCGTTTTCTTTACCTTCAAGCCGCAAGGGAACGCCCTCGATGATGCTTATGTGCATGTCTTTCTGCCAGCGGGTACTCCCTCAACAACTGAACTAATGCCATTTATCACTGGCCCGAATGGTTTAATTGAAAGCAATGGCTGGATGCTGGACGGTAGCCGCGCCGATACGGCGAGTGAGTTTCCCTACTCCTGGTTTGAGATGGTGTTTGATTTCAGCACCGATATGGAACAGTCGGGACATATTCTGATTGGTCAAACTAACGGGCAAGCCGTACAGGTGACGCTGCTTTATCCGTCGGAAATGGCTGATGCTTACTGGCCTGCAGCTCAGACTATTCTGGACAGCTTGAAATTTGATGCTGATCTGCTGCCGATCGCACAATCTGAATCGTAAATGTCTTGCCAACTACTTCACATCATATCCAAGCTGTAAAAACTAAAGCGCCAGGTCAGCATTGACCTGGCGCTTTTATACATATGTTCGATTGTACTGAGACGTACTCAGACGAATTAGGACGGCATTCGCGAACCGCGAGCGCGATCCTTAGCGCGGGCGGCGCTGCGCTTCAGAGCATCTAGGCGCTTTTCGTATTTTTGTCGCTGGCGCTTCTTCGGTGATTGTTCAATCAGCGTTTTCAGCGCACTACCGAGGCTCTTATAAGCATTGGGCAGCGTGTAGCCAAAACGAGTGGCAAGTGCGATCGCTTTTTCGTCGGCTGAGATCGATTCTTGCAGTTTGCGCTCCCCATTGTTGCGCTTGTAGAGGCGGAAGCCAGAGACACCACAGAGGGCAAGGGCAAGGATCAGCAACAGGCCATCCTGTACCCAAAGTTCACCGACTGCGCCACCGAGACCAATCGCTAACGCCGCCATCTCCCAACCATCGCGGGGAATCGTGTCGTTCTGAATTTTGGCAACTTCGTGCCAGAACATGAGGTTGCGCTGATCAATTGCCAGTTGATCCCAGCGCACTAGGTCAATCTGAATTTCGACCTGATCTTTGCCAATTTCTTCGCAAGTAATCAGCGGCGGATTGACGACCGTGGAGGATTCCACCGTGACCCAGCTTTTCAGCTCTGGCGGCAGCAAGGTCTTCAAACGGCGCAATTCACTCACATCTGCCCGAGTCGATGAGGTTGCGTATGATGTCATCTGTACAGCCTATGGAAGCAGCTATGGTTAATTCAATCTTATCGTTGTATCTTACAAGCCTATGAATCTTACGGTGAAGCTCACAGGGCTGATGTAACAAACTTAACGGCAAATGGATCGCACGTTGTCAATCTTTAGGACACACTTTGATAAGACTTTGTTTTCCATCCTAGCGCGATTAGGACAGGGGCGAAGGGAGTGAATCCGAACCCAGTTGGCGTTAAACCCCTACCAAGCCCACGGTTGGCTCGGCTGAATGATTTAAATTTGTTGGATTTAAAGTTGTTAAAGTTGCGATCGCAGCTTCGAGCAATTGCGTTCCTTCTTCAACCGACTGCATTTGGCACATGCGATCGCGCAGTTCTGCCGCTCCGGCAAATCCTTTGACATACCAGGTCATGTGCTTGCGAGCCTGGTGCAGACCCCGCATTCCCTTGTACTCCCACAGCATTTGCAGATGCTCTTGGGCACAGCGTAAGCGTTCGATTACGGTCGGTGGCGCTTTTTCCTGGCCCGTCTTGAGGAAATAATCGATCTCGCCTACTAAAAACGGATAGCCCAGCGTCCCGCGCGAGCACATAACGCCATCGGCTCTGGTCAGTTCCAGGCAGCGAATGGCGGATTCCACCGAGTTAATGTCACCATTAGCGATTACGGGAATATCCAGTGCAGCTTTTACCTTGGCGATCCACTCCCAGCGAGCGGTGCCATTGTAGCCCTGAGCGCGAGTGCGACCGTGCAGGGTAAGCATCTGCGCTCCGGCCTCCTGCATGCGTAGGCCAAACTCGACGGCATTGATGTCGTTATCGTCCCAGCCAATGCGGGTTTTGACGGAAACGGGCACATCCACCGCATTCACCACGGTTTGCACCAACTCCGCCGCTAGTTCTGGCTGCCGCAGCAGAGAAGAACCGCCGCCCTTTTTGGTGATTTTGTTCACCGGGCAACCCATATTAATATCGATGGTTTCAGCCCCTTCGGCCACCGCCATCTGCGCTGCTTCGGCCATGAAGTCAGGCCGACAGTCAAAGAGTTGAATGCTAATGGGTCGCTCATTGGGATCGACATCCATGATGCAGGGCAGCTCTTTGGCATGGCAAATCCCCGACGCATGCACCATTTCGGTATACATCATCGAAGTCGGCGCATAGCGGCGCACCAAGCGGCGAAATACCAAATCTGTCACGCCCGACAGCGGCGATTGCAGCACCCGACTGTGCAGAGTAACGTGACCAATCTGGAGCGGAGTCGCGAGTCGCTGTTGGAGTTCGGGTGAAAGAGTCGGCGTAGGCATGAAGAGGTGATTAGCTGGATATCTAGATATATCGATCATGCCATAATGGACTAGATTCTACTGATTGGAACTCCTCAATGGCATCAGTACCAAAGCAGCGTCAAATCAAGGTTGTTAAAGTTGACATGCGGTCGCCTAAGGTTGATGTATCCTACTGGCAAACTCAACCTTACGCAACGCGACTTGCGGCATTAGAATCCATTCGTCAGGAATTTATAAGTTGGAAATACGGTGCTCAACCAGGATTTCAAAGAGTTTATACAGTCACTAAACGATAATCAGGTTCGTTATTTGGTTATTAGAGGATATGCAGTTGCACTGCATATCCTCGTTACACCAAAGACATTGATATTTGGATTGAGATGTCCCTTGATAATGCAAGCCGCATGATTCAGGCCTTACAGCAATTTGGCTTTGCTGCACTTGATTTGCAGGCTCAAGATTTTATAGTGCCAAATCAGGTTATTCAATTGGGATATCCACCCAATCGAATTGATTTGCTAACAACACCGGATGGAGTGGATTTTGCAACCTGTTATGCAGCACGACTTAAAATTGAGATGGCAGGCGTGCTGGTTAACTTCATTGATTTAGAGAACTTACGGGTGAATAAACGTGCCTCAGGCCGATTACAAGATTTGGCAGATTTAGAAAATCTAGATACTTCTTTGTAGCTGAGTATTTACCCTTGATTCCTACGGAATTGGCTGGGAGAGCGTTGTAGTTAACTTGCCGAATGTTGAGTAGATGGCAGGTTGGCGTTGGATGAGTAGCGCTCAGAGAATTGTTGTGATTGGCACCAGCGGGGCCGGAAAGACAACGCTGGCGCGGCAGTTGGCTCAGCGTTTGGCAATTCCTCATGTTGAACTCGACGCGCTGCATTGGGAGCCAGGCTGGATCGAAGTGCCGAATGAGGTGTTTCAGGCGCGGGTGGAGGTGGCGCTGTCGGGCGATCGCTGGGTGGTGGATGGCAATTACAGTCCGGTGCGATCGCACATTTGGCAGCAGGCCGATACGCTAATTTGGTTGGACTATTCGCTGCCTGTGATTATGAGCCGTTTACTGCGTCGTACGGTGCGGCGGGCGATGACGCAGGAGCTAGTGTGCAATGGCAATCGAGAGAATTGGCGATTGTCGTTTTTCAGTCGCGAGTCGATTCTGCTCTGGGCGCTGCAAACCTATCATCGGCGACGGCGGGAATACCCGATTCTGCTACAGCAGCCGGAGTATGCTCATCTGACTGTTTTGCGGTTGCGATCGCCTGCGGAAACGGATCGCTGGTTGAGTCTTTTGGTGTAGTTGCGATACGGGAGTTGCGATCGCTGACTGACGCAATTGAGCAATTGCGTTATAGGATGTGCGGAGTGAAGCGAAACGCGCCTATAACAAGTGATTGCAGAGATAGTGTGTTCCCAAAAACCAGTGCTACGATTCAAGGCACGGTTAAATGTTGGGCAGTGAATAACTATTTTTGCAAGAGGTCGGGTAATGGATTCTTTGAATGAATTTGAAGCCGTCAAACGGCTGCTTACCTCAAACCCTATATTTGATATCAAAGTTGCTGACCAACGTTTGATTGCGACGCGTCGCCGCACGTTTTTACCCAAACGCGGTGTTTTTCGTCTCTTGATACCGCGTGCTCGTGTGGTTGTGACGGATCGTGTGGAAGGAAAGGTTCGCTATTCGGTTCAACCTGATCCCATTGCGATTTTCATGGTGCTTCTGCTTTTAGGCGGCATTGCTGTTGAGCTGCTGATGGATCGGACACAGTATCCCCGTGATTATCCCCCTGAGTTTATCTATGGCTTGGCGGTTTTTTACATCGGGGTATTAGGAGCGGAAATGGCCTATACCTGGAAACAATTACGCACACTGCTCAACCAGGCGCAGTTTAGAAGCAAAATGCCGTGATAACAGGTGATGGGATGCGATGGTGCGCTCTAGGAATACCAGTGCTATAACCGACAAAAGTTGTGTGAATTGCGCTGCAAAAGCTAAATTTTTGCTCAAGATATAATTGTGTTGGGCGTTGAGCTAGGGCGAAATATGGCAGTTCGACAGCGGCGATATAGCAAAGAGGAATTGGCTCGGCGAGGGCAAGAGCTGTACGAATCGGGTATTCGGCAGCAGGTTAAGGCTGGCAATGAGGGCAGAATTGTTGCGATTGATATTGAGACGGGTGCGTTTGAGGTTGCGGATCAGGTGTTGCTTGCGACGAATTGTTTGTTTGAACAGTATCCTGATGCTCAACCTTGGGTAATTCGGATTGGGCATCGTGCGGTTTATCACTTTGTCTAATCAATACGATGCGCTTCAGGAGTATCAGTGCTACAACCGACAGAGTTTTTGTTAGGAGATGCACCCTACAAGATGTGAGTCGCGCCATAGGCAATCCTAGTTCCACCCAAGTTTGTGTTGAGTAGAATTGAGGCAGAGAGTTCAGCAGGCCAAAGCCGATGGCTCAGCAACGACGCAAGCGTGGCACAGCAGGCGATAAAACGATTTGTCTGCCCATTGCAGACGACCTTGACTACGAGGTCTTAGTAGAAGACCGGGAAGCCTTTCGCCAGTATCTCAACGAGCAGATCGCATCCCACCCGGAACTGTTTCCCGACGGGATTGAGGCAGGCTATCGCTTTCACGGATGGGTCGAGTCCTCTCGTCAACAGCTCAAGACCCGGCGGATTTTGCTGCCGAGTACCGGAGAGGCTTATCAACTGCGTCCCGATTTGGTGATGCCGTACATGAGCGAGACGGCGGAGATGGCCGACAAAGCGCTCTATTTAAGAAAGCATGGCCTGTCGTATGAGGGGATTGCCTATGTGCTGGGCCGTTCTGAGATGCACTGGTATCGGCTCTGTCAGTCGTTCGGTCGAGCCTCGATTGTGGGCAGTACCCTCAAAAGGGAAACGGCGCTCCCCCCCATCTAGTTGCCGATGAGAAGCATTGTGATTGGCACGGGCAGCGAGTCTATCTGGCAGTGACAGCGGCGCAAGGGTGCGTCCTGGGAGCCAGTCTCAGTGCCAATGCGGGTCAGGATGGATTAACCGCAGCCTATGGGGTATTCCAGCAGGAAGCTGCCCATCATGTTCCCGACTATGCGCCCGAGACGGTGACGACTGATGGTTGGGAGGCCACCCGAGCCGCTTGGGAGGAGCTATTCCCTGGCCTGGTCTGGATTCTGTGCTTCCTGCATGAGGTGATTAAAATTCGCGATGGGTGCCGCTCTAAACCAGTCCTGGGTCAGCAACTAGCCGACAAGCTTTGGCATCTGTATCGGGGCCAGAGCAAACGTCACTTTGCTCAACGGTTGCGTCGGTTGCTGGAGTGGGTGAACACCCACGCGTTGCCCCAGGCCATTGACGCTCGCTTGCGACGCCTCAACGACAAATCTCACGTCTTCCAACGCGCCTTTGACTTCCCTGACGCCTATCGCACCAGCAATCAGGTTGACCGTCCGATGAACTATCTTGACCGCATCTTGTATGCCATGCAAGATTTTCATGGATTCTGGGACTCGGCGGAACAGTCGGTGCGCTCGATGGCCTTACTCTGGAACTTCCATCCCTTTTGTCGCAAGACTCGCAAAGCAATGGGCGGGTGCTTATGCCCCTTTGAGCAACTCAACGGCTTCCGCTATCACGACAACTGGGTTCGCAATTGGCTGATTGCCTCATCGTTGAATGGCAGAAGACCATTGCTCAGGAACGCTGACACAAAATAAGTTGGAACTAGAGGCAATCGAGTTTAAATTACGAGGACGCGCTCTGCGAGATTTTGAATTCATTACTTCTTCATAAGTCTAGAATAAGAATTTGCAAGGCCAAAACCAGCACTCTTTCGAAATTTTGCCTCTTTGGCTTGGAGTTGGAGAAGTTCGTTGCCAATGTCTTTCACTTGATTTAAAAACCAAATACTACCTGCAATAAGAATTAACTCTGCGCTACCAATCCCGTTGTTAACTTGGGTAATATCGCCAACTACTTTGTGAGTTGCATTTATTGAAACTGTCCCAACCTCGCATAAGAGTTTGAGTCTTAGGGGAGCACGTCATCCGCTGGCGAGAGAATAAAGGTTGAGCTGGTTGTTCAGGTAAGCGCAGCGGAGCGCCAGAATTTGAGGAACATTCTGAGGGTTCCACTGCGCACCTGCGACCTGCACTCTGGCATCAATCTGCTTGATGAGTGATTCGACCGGGCCTGAGCCAATCGGCATCCCCTCTTGCTGGTAGTACCTGTAGTTGACAATCCGAGCGCGATGTCGCTCCAGATACCTCCCAAATCGTTGAGACTGCTGAGAGTTGAGCCCCGCAAACAGGGCACTGGCCTCATCGACCTGACCGTGCCACAGAAGGTGTCTGGCCTGGTTGAGCCGTTGAAGGGAACCGCCCACTTTATACAGGTTCTCCATCAGGTGATACCAGTCCAAGACCTCCTGGCGAGTGAGCCTCTCCATCTGTTGGTAGAGCGACCAAATGCCGCTGTGTCCGTCTCCTAAGCAGAACACAACACTGGCCCAGCAAAGGCTCCTGAGCCAGGCCAACAGCGCATCATTGTCGTCAAACCAGGCCATACCCACACCGTCACCGTCCAGCCGCACCGCCTTGTACTGCTTCCACTCGCTGGGCTCTCCGCTCGGAGTCACTAGGCGAACCATCCCGCCATCGAGAGCCATCTCCTTGACTGTCTCCTCTGGAGCCGATGACTCAATCGGATTGCGCCCTACGATGCGCTCGACACTCTTGGCGCTCACGGTGACCCCGGTGAGCAGTTCAACATCCCGACTCGCCTGCACGAAGGACACCGTTGCTCCCATCTGCAGACAACACAGCTCGACCAGGGGGCTGAACTGGACTCTGGGCTTGACTCCAAGCCGCTTGGCCTGCTGTCGGCCAACCTGCAATATGCCAAGGATGCTGGTTAGCTTTCGGGTTTCTCCTTCATCTTTGCCGACGCTTGTGTCGATAAAAAAAGACCTAAGTTGGGTGACACATGACGGTGCACTTGCTCACGGACCGTTTGCTCGATTTCGCCTAAGCTCGTCATCCTCATCCCCTGTTCCTTGGCGTCGTCATAGAGGATCTGTGCTAAAGCGTTGACGTGATGCTGCATTTGGTCGCGCTGGTCTGGAGTCATGTCAGGATCCGATAAGGGCACTCACTCCATTATATTTTTATCTCCTCAGCGGATGACGTGCTCCCGAGTCTTAGGGATTTCCTTTCTTGTTCCAGCTCTTCAGCCTGGGATCTATAATCCTGAACCAATTCTTTAGCTTTTTCTTCAAACTTCTCATCTCCTTTGACTTCTAAAGCTATTTGCCTAAGTGATTCAAATAACTCTTCTTTTGCATTAAAGACCTTTCCCCAAGTTCTACTTCGTAGCTCTAATATTTCTCTAAGGCTTAGCTCATCCAAAGCTTTAGGATCGACGAAATCTTGATAGACGATATTCTGAAGTCTATTCAGCTTAGTCCAAAAACAATCTTCGCTATCAGGAGAATTTACTTTAATTATAGAAGCACTATTCTGTAGTAATAGATTAACTATTTTCTGATATCCCTTATTGGAAAAAAATGGGATGATTTCCTTTTCGTGGCAGAATCCTATATATTTTATTATTGCTCCAATTCGTGCATGACTTATTTGTGATATTGCCTGTTTGAGTTCAGTATCATGCTCGTATTCATCAATTAAGGGTAAAGATGGGATATCGTTGATTTTTCCATCACCTATTCCGTCAAGTGCTAACGCTAAAATTTCATCTCTCGAAGTTATAGAACTTAAATATGGATCTTCTAGAGCTAGATTTAAGAAGGCTTGATCAGATGCCATATGTCGATATATCCAAAATATAGAACTTGGATTTAATGGGTAGTTTTTAATTCCAAGCCCACCAAGAGTAAGGCTACCTGGTGCCACTGACTCTTCATAGGTAGAAATAACTTCCAAAGCATCTTGTTGAATAGCTAATTGACATTCGTGAATAAGTTTATCAAAGTCATTATCATATGTTGCGGCTTTACCTAACGGTCTTACCGCATTCATCTCACAAGCAAAGAATGGTGGAATTCCAAAAGCTGCATGCATAAATGCTCTTGGAGGAATCAGAATCTCTATCATCTGGTGAAATCAAATATACTTTTTCGTAAGATAGGAGAGCTCGCTTAATATCTCTCAAGCAAGGTGAGACTTCTGTTGGAATAATTAAAGTATCAGGAATCATTGTGAGTTTACGATTAGAAAAAATGCATCAAAACCAAACTGATTTTGAAGAGTATCTACG
The DNA here is from genome assembly GCF_057732415.1 of Thainema salinarum CENA647. Classification (NCBI taxonomy): domain Bacteria; kingdom Bacillati; phylum Cyanobacteriota; class Cyanophyceae; order Leptolyngbyales; family Leptolyngbyaceae; genus Thainema; species Thainema salinarum. The sequence goes on along the minus strand of NZ_JBYJZJ010000022.1, from coordinate 854,207 downwards.
GTCTATAATTTTATCTAAAAAAATCCTGTAGGTCGGGTGAAGGATGAAACCCAACAATTCCAGTCATTCTATTTTCTGTCAGTGAACCTGTATTGACTCCACAGGCCAGATACCGTACTGTGAAACGTTAAGTTGTCGTAGCCCTAAACACGTGCGGCGACTGATACCAAAAATCTAGTCACGCTACCCAGAGTTGTTGCGACCAACCCTGGATAGCTAACCCCCGGTTGTACTAGGCAACGCGGCGGCTGTGGAGGATTATAACCTTCTCCAAAGCCACCCTGCATTGCGCTGCACGTTTGCGGGGTGGCTAGATTTTTGGCTTTCAAAAAGTCAAAAACAGGAGAACCACAATGACATATTTCATTCTCGGTGCTGCCTCCGATGCAGCGCCACAGCCCAGTGCGCCCAATCCCAGAAGCTTTCAGCGTGACGGTCGCCATCCCCTGCGGATTATTCTGCTCGGCACCCGTCCCGACATCATCATCACCATCAAAAACCTGCATCGGCGCGGCTTTGCCGAAGCCAACGATTGGAGCCAGCCAATTCCCTGTCCCAATGCGGTCGATGTAGCGCGGCTGTTACCCAGGCAACCCGCTGATCAAATGAGCATTCTGACCCGGTACTTGGGCTAATTGCCCTCACCCTAAATCCCTCTCCCACAGGAGAGGGACTTTGAAAAATTAACTTTCCGGCTCCCCTTCTCCTGCGGGAGAAGGGGCTGGGGGATGAGGGCCAAAACCGACGATCATCAGTGAATGACGGCTGGGGTTGCTGGATAAGCGTCATCAGATGGTGGCTGTTGAGTCGTCAAGACCAAACCCAGTTGCGATCGCACATCCGCAATAGGCCGTTCCCAGTTATCTTCAAACCGATAGGTGAGTAGACACTGCGCCTGCTCACCCAACGCCTTTCCCAGTCGGAAAAACGAGCGCGTTTCCTGGATGCGCCGGGGTTCAATCACTGGATAGAGCACCTGAGCGATGGGATGAAACAGGTTCAACAATTTGCTGTAGTTCTGCGCCACCACAAACGAATAGACCCCAATTTCTCCGGCATAGCTCGTGTCAAATCCCAGCAGGACGTGAAACATATCGTGCGTCACCACATAGCGCAGCGCAAACGGGTTGCGGTTGGCCGCTTCATGCAGATCTGGGCTAATGTTCAACGGCTGAATGCCATTTTTCCGCATATGCTGAGCGTATTCGTAGCCAAGCGTTCCCGGCGGTAGCTGGCTGAGCTGATCGAGGTCGATTTTGGGGTAGTATCCGGCCAACTCCTGAAGCTGGTCTTGGATCGCCGGATTCACTCCCGCTTTGAACAGATTGATTTTGAGAAAAGCCACATCGCCGACCTCGCCAATTGTGTAATAGCGATGAACGGCTTGGATGAAGCGTCTAATGCTAGCCATAGTAATGTGTTGCAGTAACGGGTTGCAAAGGTGTTGCGTAAGAACAGTTTGGGTAATGCACGTTGGATCGAGTGTTGATTGATCAGGGTCGATCACCTGTTTGGGTGTAGCTATCAAACAGCGATCGCAAACTGATCTCAGATCTCGAAGTGCGTATGGTATGACTACAGGCCATCGAACTATCTTTTCGACCGAATTCGGGGTACAACTCAATCCCGAAAGGGTACAACTAAGTTAAAAGTTCCCAGACGATTTAACGCCGTGCGCCAACAACCCTCAACCCAGCCTCACCCAGCCCAGCGATCGCCAATCGCCAGACTCTTCGCTCGGGTGCAGTATCTCCTGTTTGGTAGTCTCCCCGCTGGTCGAGCAGCCAACTACAACGAGTGGCGGCAGCACTTCATGCACAAGCGATTGCGCCTGGGACTTGTCCTCGCCTTTCTTTCCTTCCTCACGTTCATGGGGCTGGAACTCTACGAGTGGCTGTTTCAACCCGAGGAATTTCTAGGCAGTTGGTTTATTACCCAACTCGTCGGCGAATTGTGCCTGCTCATCTGGTATGTCTTACTGCGATCGCCATTTGGCTATCGCTATCCAGAAGTGATTTTCCTGCTGACCTCCTGGTCGATTAACCTCAATGCCCAAGCCGCTGGCATCGTCGAAGGCAACATGGAACCGTCTCTGCTGATTTGGCCGCTGATGTTTCTCGGTCAGGCCACGCTCATCCCCGTCCGCTGGCGACTACACATGGCATCGCAACTGGGACTGTTTGGGCTGTGTGCAGTATTGACCGTTGTTTTTAAGCTCGATGTCATCATGCCGACCGAATGGATGACTGCACCCGTCACGTTTCTCTATTTCTTCTGGCTGTGCGGCACCTGCGACTTATCGGTATATCTCTACGATCGCTTGCAGCGCTCAGACTTTAACTCGCGCCGCGCCCTCGAAAGCGCCTACGAGCAGCTATCTGTCGAGCAGGAACGCTCCGAACGCCTGCTGCTCAACATTTTGCCGGAACCGATTGCCAAGCGACTGAAGCAACAAAACAGCACCATCGCCGACAGCTTTAGCGACGTGGCCGTTTTGTTTGGCGACATCGTCGGCTTCACCGAACTCTCTTCGCGGATCGAGCCGCCTGAGCTGGTGGAGTTACTCAACCAAATCTTTTCGGAATTCGACCGCCTAGCCGACCTGCACGGACTGGAGAAAATTAAAACCATTGGCGACTCCTACATGGTGGTGGCGGGCCTGCCCATTCCCCGCGACGATTATGCTGATGCGATCGCAGATATGGCACTCGACATGCAGCGCACCCTGCACGAGTTCAACCAGCGCACCGGGCAGGATTTCCACATCCGCATCGGCATCGCCACCGGGCCAGTCGTGGCTGGCGTGATCGGCATCAAAAAATTCATTTACGACCTGTGGGGCGATACGGTCAATCTGGCCAGCCGCATGGAATCCCACGGCATCGCCAACCGCATTCAAGTCACCGAAGCGACCTATGAATGTTTGAAAGACAAGTATTTTCTTGAAAAACGAGGTGCGATCGCGGTGAAGGGAAAAGGAGAAATGACCACTTACCTGTTGCTAATGAAGCGCGATCCGTCTCATGCAGCAGAACCCAGCCTCCAGATTAGATGAGATTACGTAAGGGCGAATGGCCATTCGCCCTTACCAGTAAAGGGCTGTAGTTCGTAGGTTAGGTTGAGGAACGAAACCCAACTATCCTTCGTGTCTGTTCACTGCAATTGTTGGGTTTCGCAAGCTCAACCCAACCTACATGACTAATCCCTACCAGACGTTGTTACCTATCACCTGCTCAATCAGCGCTTGAATGCGCGCATAGTGACTTCCTTTCCAGTACACCTGCTGGCAGTTCTGGCATTGGGCAAACTCATCGTAGTGCTGCCGCGTCCGCTCAGGCAACTGGTCGTAAATCTCCGCTTTGGGGACGGGCTTCAACTCGCCGTTGCAGCGCGGACACCGCTGTAGGGGAGCCACCGCAGACTGTAGTTGAAACCGCTCAATTACTTCGATCAGCTGAGCCTCCGGCTGCTCGGCTCGCACGGCATAGCCATAGGTAACGATGCTGCGCTTCAGTAAACCGCGATCTTGCGTGAGTAACAGGCGCAAGTGCTGGTGAGAAATCTGCGCCAGTTCGCTATCATCTATATCGTTCCAATAGAGCGTATCAAACCCCAGCAGTCGCAAATAAGTCGCCAGTTTGCCCAAATGCACATCCAGCACAAACCGCAGCGGATGCAGTGGCGGTGGCTGTACCTGGGATAGTTCCAATACGTTTAACGACCGAAACGCTGGATAAACACTAATGCGATCGCAGTTCTGCAAACTATAGCCAAAGCCAACCGATACCTGATTGACTAAAATCAGGTTCACTTCCGGATGAGGTACGCCCAACGCTTCAATGGTGTCTTTGACGGCTCCCGGCTCGTTCAGACTGTGGGCAAATTCCACTTGCCGCCGCTCTGGCGTGAGAAAGTCATTGAGGCTGCCATAAAAGCGAAACCGAACCTGAAGCATGAAGTCTTGAGCGAATCTGACCCTATTCTAGTGCGATCGTCTGAGCCAGCAACTGGGTTTCTGGTTTCGGGTATTCGCGCCCATCACAGAAGCTCGGTTTACAGGGTTAGGATTACCAACTCCTTGGGTGATGCCGAAAGCCCCGTCCCATCCAGACCGGGAAGCCATCGGCATCGCGCAGTTGTACAACCTGATCGCCGGATTGGAGTTCGGTAGCCATCACCATCGGCTGATTATTGAACTGGTTGCGGAAACCCGTTACTGTTAGCGCCCTGCCAGGCGTGACTTCAATCCCCTGATCCTCCAGATACCAGGCTGGCCCCAAGTGAACCTCAACCGGGCCTTGTCCCGTTTGCATCCGCACAAAAACGCCTTGATGACCGTTGTACTGGTTAACCTCAAGGGCTGTGCCCTCCAAGGTTTCCAGTTCGGCTGAGTCAAACACCGCGTCATCACAGCAAGGCCCACCACCCCATCCGGGGCCACCGCCACGGTGATGTCCTTGCGATTGGGCTGAGTGCATCGGTCTGCCCATTGGCATCCCGCCCCACTGCGGTTCGGCCCGCAGCGGTGTCATGGCAAACGCAAGTGTAGCGAGACTTGCACCAGCCAAAGCCACAAACGCAACTTGGAAAAACTTGATCGACATGATGCAGCCCTCCTTTGTAGAGAGTAGAGCTAAGTCTTTCTATCTTTATGCTAGAACCTCCACTAGACTATAAGGTTCGCGATCGCAATAAAACGATAAGCAATTGTGCTTACGTTAAGGGAACTGCGATCGCAGGTTCCAGCATCGATAGACCCGTTGGATCGGGCTGGGCGGCGATCAGCTCCAGTGCGTCTGCCTCAAACTGCTTGAAGTTGTCGATAAACTGTTCCGCTAGCGCATGGGCTTGCTGCTCATAGGCGGTGGCGCTTACCCAAGTTTGATGCGGATTCAGCAGTCGCGTCGGCACTCCCGGCACCTGCTCTGGAATCAGTACCTTAAAGATCGGATGAGGATGGCAGGGAACGTGATCCAGTGCGCCCGTCAGCGCCGCTGTCACCATTGCCCGCGTATAGGCCAGGGGAATCCGATGACCCACACCGTAAGCGCCACCTGACCAGCCCGTATTAATTAAATACACCGTGGCATTATGCTCTGAAATGCGATCGCCCAGCATCCGCGCATAGACAGCCGGGGATCTCGGCATGAACGGCTTGCCGAAGCAGGCCGAAAAGACCGCTTGCGGCTCGGTGATGCCCCGCTCCGTTCCGGCCAGCTTGCTGGTGTAGCCGGAAATGAAGTGATACATAGCTTGCCGCTTGGTCAGTTTGGCAATCGGTGGCAACACGCCAAAGGCATCTGCGGTCAGGAAAATAATCACCTTCGGATGGCGACCGACGCTGGGAATCACCGCATTGGGAATGTAGTGTAGCGGATAGGCTGCGCGGGTATTTTCCGTCAGGCTGCCGTCGTTGTAATCCGGCTGGCGCGTGTGTGGGTCAAGCACCACATTTTCCATCAGTGCCCCAAACCGAATCGCATCCCAAATTTGCGGCTCGGTTTCCGGTGAGAGCCGAATCGTTTTGGCGTAGCAGCCCCCTTCAAAGTTGAAAATGCCGTTGGGCGACCAACCATGTTCGTCATCGCCAATCAGCCGCCGATTGGGGTCAGCCGAAAGCGTAGTTTTCCCAGTACCCGACAGACCAAAAAATAGCGCCGTATGGCCCTCGTCATCCACATTGGCGGAACTGTGCATCGGCAAGACGCCCCGCTCGGTCAAGAAGAAGTTCATCATTGAAAAGACGGACTTCTTGATTTCTCCCGCGTATTTGGAGCCACCGATAATCACCAGTCGCTGCTCGATGTCCATCACAATGAACGCTTCGCTGCGGATTCCCGGTGTCAGCTCTGGATCACCATGCAATCCAGGCATCGCAATCACGGTAATTTCGGGCTGGTGCAGCTTCAGCTCTTCGGGCGTCGGGCGCAGGAACATCTGATGTACAAACAGATTTTGGCTCGCCAGCTCATTGATCACCCGCACTCCCACCCGATATTCTGGATCAGCTCCGGCAAAACCATCAAACATATACAAATCGCGCCCTTGAACATAGGCGCGAATCTGCTGATAGAGCTGATTAAAAGCTGCTTTGGAAATGGGCACGTTTACCGCATTCCAATCAACTTGGTCGTGAATGCTGGGTTCATCCACAATAAAGCGATCGCGGGGTGATCGCCCGGTGTAATGTCCGGTTTTGACACACAAGGCACCATTGGCAGCCAGTTTGGCTTCTTTATGTGCGATCGCATGTTCCACCAGTTGTGGCACCGAGAGGTTGTAGTAAACCTGACCAACGTTTTTTAAACCGAGAGCTCCCAGAGCATCTAAAGGATTAAACATAGGACTCTATCTCCGCTTGTAGCGCTGCGGGGTCAGAAGGAAAAGCTTATCGGGTAGAGTTGTTTTCCTTTGCTGGCCTTATAATCCAATATTCCCTGATCTGTTTCAATCCGCGTCATTTCGTATCAAAAAATACACAATCCTGTCAGGATTTGCTGATAAAGCAACACAGATTAACATTCATCAAGCCTTATTTGCTGGTGCATTGAGCCGTTTTACTGCCTGTTCAGCTGAGCTCAATGCACCTTGATCCACAGCAGAGCGAAGTAGAGCCTTACTCTCTCGGAAATAAATAGATTTAACAGTCTGCGGTTCCTGCATGAGTTGCGGCGGACGGATTCAGCATAGGCTGATGCTTTTCCCCTCCACAGATTCAGATTAATTTCGCAAACATAAGAGATTCCTGCTGTTCTTTATGCGGTTGCAGAGGTTAGCGTCAAATTCTGATCGCTCTCTGCCAACAGTTTGCAATAAAGATGGCTCAATTCTGCGGCAATGCCGTCCCAGCTAAATTGCTGTTCAACTCGCTGACGGGCATTTTGGCCGAGTTGGTGCTGCCAATCAGGATTATCCAGAATTCGCTGAATCGCTTGAGCAAACCCAGCCACATCTTTCGGTGGCACTCGCAACCCCGTTTGTTCTGGAATCACGGTAAATTGCAGTCCACCGACATCGCTGGCAACCACAGGTGTACCGCTGGCCATTGCTTCAATTGCAACCAATCCAAAGGGTTCATAGTGACTGGGCACCACCACCACATCAGCGGCAGCATAGTAAATCGGCAAGTTGTCATCACTGATCCGGCCTGGGAACTCGGTGAATGATTCCATACCTAAACTGTTCACAATGCCTTCGATGCGATCGCGTTCTTGACCATCGCTGCGACCGGGACGACTGCCGCCTCCAATTACAAGACGCAAGTTGCGATCGCAATTCGCTGACTGAATCTGATTGACGGCTCGCACCAGAGTTTCAATGCCCTTTCGGGGATCGAAACGACCCACATAGAAAATCATTTGGGTGTCCAAATCGATCCCTAAATGCTGCCGCGCCTGAATGCGGCTGATTGATCCGAAGCGCTCAACATCCGTCGCGCAGGGAATCACCTCGGTGTACCCTTGGCGAGAAACCAGCGATCGCAGATGTTGTTCTTCTTGTGGACTCGTCGCCACTACCCGATTAGCCTGCTCTAAACAGGCTTTTTCGACAGCCAGCCGAGTTTTAGCAATCAGCGGCACCATCGACGTGTTTTGATATTTCACAGCCCCCAGCGAATGATAGGTATGCACCAGCTGAATGTTTTGCCGCGTTTTCAGCTCTAGTCCAACCCAGCCCGACAGCCAATAATTTGTGTGGATGAGGGGATAACGAATTCCCAGTTCTCGCTGGGTGTCTAGGAATTGCTCGACAAAAATCGGCAAGCTATTAAAAATTTCATCGCGGGGAATAAAGTCTGCCTCGCCAGCCGTTAAGCGAATGGTGCGGCAGTTATCGGCATGCTGAACAATCGGCTCTTGCTCAGGGCTGGTACGGCGAGTGAATAAGTCCACCTGCCAGCCTTGACGAGCCAGTGCTTCCCCGACACAGCGGACATAGACATTTTGGCCACCCGCTTCTTCTTTACCAATTTCAACGGCAGGATCGCCATGAACAGAGATCAAGGCAATGTGGTTTAAATTTTGGGATAACATAATGTTTCTAAAAATTCTTCAAAGAATTGAATTCACAGCTCTTTCTGGTACTCCAACTCACTGAATCAAGTCAGGAGCAGCCACGTAACGGTAAACTCAAAAAACTACGAGCACAAAAAAACTAAAAACTAAAAATCACGAGAATTCGAGTGCCGCACCTGTATCTGCGAATGAAAGCTGGATTAGTTGTAAGTGTTGTATCTAAACGCTGTCAGTCTGCACAGGTGATTGGATAGCCAAAAACTAATGACCGATTGGTAGCAATACTGCTAAAACTAACCGTATTGCCTGTTTTTGTTCTAAAACGTAGCGTCAGGGAACTTCATCAGTCTAAAAGTGCATTCATATTGTATGAAGCTACTCTATGGGCATACGTTAATTTTGATTGCAAATCCATAAAAAAGTGTGCTTTATCGATCACATTTGACGATTAATCTCTTCATCAAACCTAGAAAAGACATTTGGCCGTAGACGGAAGCGCATCAATATAGAAAGCGTTTTCTTCAGAAAGAGCAAACTGCTGTGTTGATGATTCGTCAATAAATCATCTGTAATCCTTGACTGGTCTATTGTTCAGCAACTTAAGGCACTAATTTTTGTCGAAAATCTGTGCGATCGCACTCAACTTTGGCAGCCTCATCTGTTATGATAATTATCCAGTTCCGCTTGGAGAGATGGCTGAGTGGTTGAAAGCGGCTCCCTGCTAAGGAGTTATGGGGGTTAAACTCCATCGAGGGTTCGAATCCCTCTCTCTCCGTTGATAAAAACCAATAACCAGAAGAGGGCGATCAGCTAAGCTGACCGTTCTCTTTTGGTTTTGCAACTCATACACAACAAGCCTGTGCGACGGACAGCAACCCGTCTACATCCGCATTGTGAGATAAAAACGAAAAGAGATGGGCATACTGCAAGCGTCCCGTTTGATCGAGCAAAAACTGCGCCGGCAGTGGCGCACCCAGCGCTTGCCCCAGCCCATAGCGGCGAAAGACCTCACAGGTCGGATCGCTGAGTAACGGAATTTTTAGCCCCAGATCGCGTACGACGATTGTGCTTTGGTCATAGTCCGTACTCGTAATCATGAATACGTCTACGCCAAGTTGCTGAAATTGCTGATACTGACGATTCAGTGCTTGAATATGGGGAAAGCAGAGCGGACAGTACTGATTTTCAGTAAAAATGCGCGTAAAAGCCAGGAGAATTGGTCGTTTTGCCTGAATCAGTTGGGACAGCCGAATGATCTGCGGCTGCTGAATGCAAAAGAGTTCAAAATCAGGTGTTGAATTGCCCAGCGACAAAACAGGGCGAGCGGGCTGAGGCAACAAGTTTTTCAGAAATCGGCGATTGACAAGTCCCTCAAAGTTGGTGGAGGTAAGTATAGGCATCTGTCAGTGATCAATCAACGACTCAACGGCGACAGTGAATGACGGAAGGAGAGGCGACGTGGCGATCGTGAGATCGCAAAAACGTGAGCACTCAGAGTGCTTTGAGTGCTTAAAGCCAAAACACCCGCCGCTTCGTCTAGAAACAGCAGGTGCGTTAAATTCTGATTTGGATCAAAATCGTTTTATTTAAGAATTAATATCTTATGAAACAGAAGCAGCTACGAAAAATAGACCACCAATAAGTGCGATCGCACCAGCGCCTAAAATGACGTAGTTAATCATTTGCCCTTTAGAAGGGGGTTCTGCTTCATACATCTTTGGTTCAACTGCAAAGTTGTTTAAGCGACCACCCTCTTCACTCGTATATGGCATGTGAAATCCTCAATACATTTCTTATTAGACCCACTGTAACTTAACTTAACAAAAAATACAAATACACCGCTGGTTGTATTTTGATCTGTAACGCCAAAGCCCGGATGCTGCCTGCGTCATGTATCGCCAACAACATCTCTGGGGATCAGCGGATCAATCTGAATATTTGGTACTACAATCCAATCACGACTGTTAGGGAAAGCTGTCAAATTCAACTGTCAAGATTTGCTCACAGCTAAAACTCAACGCCCAACTGCGGAGGGAGACACCATTTCCCTGCTCCACATATCATGACTCTGCAAAGTTGATGCGGCAGCGTCAACTGGTTTTGGCAAGACGTTGACAGTTTTTTGACAGACCGAGATAACCAATACTACTGTTGACATTACGTTTGTGTAGGCGATCGATTATGGGCGATTCTGAGCTATCCATCGGAATTATTGGTGCATCGGGTTACGGCGGCATTCAACTGGTTAGGCTCCTCAGCGAACACCCCAAAACAGAGATTGTGTATCTCGGTGGTGATAGCAGCGCCGGGCAAGCTTTTTCCGATATTTATCCTCATCTGACGCGCCAGTTTGACTTGAAAGTAGAAGCAATTGACTTAGACGAAATCGCCCGCCGCTGTGATGTTGTGTTTCTATCCCTGCCGAATGGCTTAGCCTGTGAGATGGCTCCGCCCCTACTAGAGAAGGGCTGCAAGGTGCTGGATCTGTCAGCCGACTACCGCTTCTCTGATTTGGGCACCTATGAAATGTGGTATGGCAAAGAACGGCAGGACAAAGCCGTCGCGGAAACAGCAGTGTATGGTCTGCCGGAGCTATATCGCGATCGCATTGCCGAGGCGCAACTGATTGGCTGTCCGGGCTGCTATCCCACCGCGAGCTTGCTGGCTCTGTCGCCGTTGATGAAGCAAGGCTTGATTTTGACCGAAACTGCCATTGTCGATGCCAAATCCGGCACATCCGGCGGCGGACGGCAGGCTAAAACGCACTTGTTGCTGGCTGAAGCTGATAATTCCTTAGCGGCCTACGGCGTGGCCCGTCATCGCCACACACCAGAAATTGAGCAAATCTGCAGCCGCCTAGCCGGACATGAAGTGCTCGTGCAGTTTACGCCTCACCTGATCCCGATGGTGCGGGGAATTTTGGCAACGGTTTATGCCACGCTGCGCGATCCAGGACTGGTACGTGATGATTTATTAACGATCTACAGTGCCTTCTATCGCAACTGTCCCTGGGTAAAGATGCTGCCCAACGGCGTCTATCCTCAAACCAAATGGGCCTACGGCACCAACAATTGCTACATCGGCATTGAGGTTGATCCCCGCACCGATCGAGTTATCGTCATGTCGGCGATCGACAATTTGATGAAGGGGCAGGCGGGTCAAGCCGTACAGTGTCTGAATATCATGATGGGCTGGGAGGAAACGTTAGGACTACCCCAAATGAGCTTCTACCCATAGGGTTGATTTGAAGCCTGGTTAGAAAACCCGTGCCTGATGGTGTGAAACTTTGGCTGTGCAGGCATTTCACACCATTAGATTGGCGTTTGGATTGACATTAGGTCACAAGCAATAACCATTAATCACTGAGTATCCGGTGGCACCAGCATGATGGTGGGGTCTAGTTCTTCGTCACTGTCGGTTTCAGACCTTGTTTCTGGCAAAAGGATAGGCGTTCTGTGATTGGCATGTAGCACGGCAGTTCAATCACAAACTCAGCGCCTTCGCCTATGGTGGAGTAGCATGTCAGCTGGCCATTGTGTTTCCCCATAATAATTTGGTGGCTAATCGATAGACCTAAACCCATACCTTTGCCAACGGATTTAGTGGTGAAAAAGGGGTCAAACAGCCGTTCCTGAATTTCTGTCGGAATTCCAGAGCCGTTGTCACGAATGCGGATGCGAACTCGCTCGGGTTCAGCGGTGGGATCGGTTGGATTGATGACGGCTTCTGTTTAAATTGTGATGGTGCTGGGGTTAGCCTGAATTTCTGGCCAAGTCCGGTTGCGATCGCACTCTTCCAGCACATCAATAGCATTGACCAAGATGTTCATAAACACCTGATTGACCTGTCCGGCATAGCATTCAACCCGAGGCAAATCTCCATATTGCTAATCACCTGAATTGCAGGATGCTCAGGTTTCTCCCTCAGCCGACTCTGCAAAATCATTAGGGTACTATCCAGTCCCTCGTGCAAATCTACCGATTTAACCTCAGCCTCATCTATACGCGAAAACACGCGCAGGGACATCACAATATCTCTAATCCGATCAGCCCCTGATCTCATTGAGTGCAGCATTTTGGGCAGATCAGTCATCAAGAACTCTAGATCAATCGCTTCAATCTCATCTTGAATCTCAGCATTTGGATCAGGATAGTGCTGCTGGTAAAGGGCAATCAGCCCCAACAAATCGTCAATGCTCGTTTCCGCATGCACAAGATTGCCGTAAATAAAGCTCACGGGATTATTAATTTCATGGGCTACCCCGGCGACCAGTTGACCCAGACTGAACATCTTTTCACTTTGCACCAGTTGAGCTTGCGCCTGCCGCAATTCGGCCAGCGTTTTTTCAAGCTGTTCTGACTTACGCCGCTCATTGGCTTCGCTGTCCCGCAGTTCGGCCTCAATTTCTTTCCGACGCGAATTTCAAGCTAAAGTTGGAGATAGGATTCCAGCTCCTTGAAGACAGTGCTAAAGGTCTCGGCCAAGAATTGAATTTCGTTATTAGGCAGATGAGACGGCGGCTGAAAACTGCCGGTTTTCTGGCTCTGCTTCACGGTTTGGGTGAGCTGGCGCATGGGTTCCAAAACGTTGTGCTGCACCAACAGCGCCATGAGCCCCAAAATGACGGCTGCCCCCCCCAAACATGGTAATGGTAAAGGCGAGAAAGGTTGATTGTGCCTCTTGCTGCATTTGATGCAGATCGACAATTGCGATCGCAAGTCCGCGTTGACCCGCACCGAATAGGGTGCTGCTAAACGGCAAAATATCCACCAGCACGGGAGTACCACCGACAGTTGTCTGAAGATTGGTGGCTACTCCGGTACGAGCGGCTGTTTCTAAAACAGGAATCAAATTGGGATAATCTCGCACAAACGACTCATCCCCGACCGCAGATGGACTGCGCGCCAATGTTTCCCGATTGGGTGATAAAATCGCGATTTCGACCACACCTGGTAGAGTCGCGTAATTCTGCACAAGCCGACAACTTTTCCTTTCAGCTCAGCCACCGAAGTAATGCCGGCTTGGGCCACAATGCCATCGGAACCATGCGATACGTTGGTTGCCATAATGAAAGCCGGATTATGCTCTCCCGGATCGGCCTGCAATATCCCACAGCGAGACAAACGCCGCATCTAACGACCCGCGCAGCAGCGCTCGTACCGTATCTTGAGCAACATCGAATCGCACAAATTCGACCTCTAGTCCCCGTTGCTCAAAAATGCCTGCGTCGGAGCCATACAGCGCCACATCAAATCCCGGCCAGCTATTCAGACCCACCCGCAACGGCTTCACGTTTAGTTCAGATGTGCCCGTGCAGAAATCCCGGTCAGCACCGTTAGACTGAGCGCGATCGCAAATAAGCCACTCAGAAAAGAACTTCGACGGATTAAACGAGATGCTAAATACAGCATGACTCCATCCTTTGGCAAGAGAAATATGGCATTTTGCCTCAGAATGCCCAAAAGCATCTGGATTTAACAGGTGATGCACTGGTTTATCAGCTAAAAAGTGATCAAAGATCTGAATTTAAGCGATCTAAATCACTGAATAAAACTCAGCTTGATGCTCAAGAATCCGCATCTTTACTCTGGCAATAACAATCTAAAAATGATATAAAAAAACAGAACATGCGAACTAAAGGTGGCATGGCTATGGGTTTATTTCAGCGCATACAAGATTCTTTGGGCTGGAGCGAGGCGAGTCAATACGACTATGTCTACGATGCCAACCAGGATGCCGATTATGACAACGGCTATGATGCGCCAACCGCATCCGCCTATCCGACTCCTCCATCGCCACAGGCGGTTCCAGGTGCTTCCCTGCCGCCCACTGTAAATCCAATGCCCGCTGGTAATCCCGCCAATAACAATATTGTGGCGATGCCGGGTTTGGGGCTAAAGCATGTTGAGTTTATGGTACTGGAACCCGATTCATTTGAAGATATGCCACGTGCGATCGCAGCTCTACGCGAACGTAAGGCCGTTATCCTCAACCTCGATCGGATGGATCCGGATCAGGCTCAGCGCGCCGTTGACTATGTCGCTGGCGGCACGTTTGCCATTGATGGTGACCAAGAACGTCTCGGTGAAACCATCTTTCTCTTCACACCCAGCTTTGTCCACATTAATCGTGCAGGCAGCGCAGATACGGCATCCCATTCGGCACCGGCAGCACATAACCAACCTGTACAGCAGCCTAGACCCACGTCATCCGGCGTACCACCCTTTGTCCCTAACACGTCTAGTTATGCCTATCCACCAGCCTATTCTCAACAGCAGTACTAAGCTCCCTAATTCAGGTTCCTCATAGCCGATCAGAATCGATCTGCAACTCCAAGCCTCGATCGCAACCGCTAAAATTGAGACTGTGTCCTTCAACGGGTTGAGGTATGGTCAGGCTCGCAAATGTAGAGTTTTTAGATGAATTTGATGTCGTCGTCGTCGGAGCCGGACATTCGGGTTGTGAAGCGGCTTTAGCCACAGCGCGATTGGGCTGTCGGACGCTGCTGCTGACGCTCAACCTCGACAAGATTGCCTGGCAGCCCTGCAATCCTGCTGTCGGCGGGCCTGCCAAATCACAACTGACCCACGAAGTCGATGCCTTGGGTGGCGAAATTGGCAAAATGGCCGATCGAGCCTATCTGCAAAAGCGAATTCTTAACAGCTCGCGTGGGCCAGCGGTCTGGGCACTGCGGGCGCAAACCGATAAGCGCGAATATGCCGCCATTATGAAAACCATCGTGGAGAACCAGGACAATCTGGTGATCCGCGAGGGCATGGCGACGGATTTGGTTATGGGCCACAACGATGAAGTTGTTGGCGTGCAGACCTATTTTGGTGTGGCGTTCAAGTGCAAAGCCGTCATTTTGACGACCGGAACGTTTCTGGGGGGATGTATCTGGATTGGCAACAAGTCAATGCCGGCGGGACGAGCCGGGGAGTTTGCGGCAATTGGCTTAACGGAGACCTTGAACCAGCTCGGTTTTGAAACAGGACGACTAAAGACGGGTACCCCTGCCCGTGTAGATCGGCGCTCCGTAGACTACTCCAAAATGGAAGCACAGCCCGGTGACGAGGATGTCCGCTGGTTCAGCTTCGATCCCGAGGTCTGGATTGAGCAGGAGCAAATGCCCTGTTACTTGACGCGGACGACGGCAGAAACGCATCAAATTATTCGGGATAATCTGCACCTTTCACCCGTCTATGGCGGCTGGGTCGATGCTAAAGGGCCACGCTACTGTCCGAGCATTGAGGATAAAATTGTTCGATTTGCCGATAAAGATAGCCATCAAATCTTTATAGAGCCAGAAGGCCGCGACAGTCCAGAGCTGTATATCCAAGGATTTTCCACTGGACTGCCGGAAATGCTTCAGCTCGCCATGCTGCGATCGCTACCTGGATTGGAACATTGCGCCATGCTGCGGCCTGCCTATGCGGTGGAGTATGACTACCTGCCTGCTACGCAGTGTTTCCCGACCCTGATGACGAAAAAGATCGAAGGTCTGTACTGCGCAGGTCAAATCAACGGCACTACGGGTTATGAAGAAGCAGCGGCCCAAGGCATTGTCGCAGGCATTAATGCCGCGCGGTTTGTACGCGGTCAAAATGAGGTAATTCTGCCCCGCGAAGGCAGCTATATCGGGACGCTGATTGACGATCTCTGCACCAAAGATCTGCGGGAACCGTATCGCATGTTGACCTCGCGCTCTGAGTATCGGCTGCTGCTGCGATCGGATAATGCCGATCAGCGGTTGACGCCGCTGGGGCGCGAGATTGGTTTGATTGATGACCGCCGCTGGCAGTTGTTTCAGCACAAGCAGGAAAACATTGCGGCAGAGAAAGAGCGCCTCTACGAAACGCGGGTTAAAGAGCATGACGAGATTGGTCAGGCGATCATGCAGGATACGCAGCAGCGGATCAAAGGCTCGATTACACTGGCAGATTTGCTGCGGCGGCCCGGATTTCACTACGCCAATTTGGAGCACTACGGCTTGGGGCAACCCGCGCTAGAGCGCACTGAGAAAGAAGGCGCAGAAATTGACATCAAGTACTCTGGCTACATTCAGCGCCAGCAAAATCAGATTGACCAAGTGCTCAAACAGGCCAATCGCAAGCTGCCGTCCGATTTGGATTATCACCAAATCGAAACGTTATCGAAAGAAGCACGGGAAAAGCTGGCTCAGGTGCAGCCGCTCACGATCGGTCAAGCCTCTCGCATTGGTGGAGTCAATCCCGCCGATGTGAACGCTCTGATTGTGTACCTGGAACTGAGATCGCGCCAAAAAGCAGCCGCAAAACAGGAAGCTGCTATCTAATCGAATCAAAAAAGAGGGCTGGCAGCGCAGCACGCTACCAGCCCTCTCTTGCATTAAATCCAAACTGCGTTAACTCAAGTTCAGTGGCTGATCGGGACGATCATCTGGGTTAACGGCACTGTAATCGACATAATTACTGGGAGCCATCGGCTCATCCTGGTTGGTTGCCGCCGGATTATGAGCATCAAACCGAGCTGCTGTCCGGGTTGGAGCTGGAGAGCGTCGCGCATCATCTAGCGAAGAGGGACGGTTGCCGAGTGGACGGGAAGACGGACGCGCTGGCCGATCGTTCCAATCATTCCAACGTTCGTTATTAGCAGGTGGACGGCTACTGTACGGATCGGCAGGTGGCTGCTGAGTGTATGAACTGGGTGGCTGATTGTAGGGACGATCAGGAGTGCGATCGCGACTATCCGAGCAAGATGGGCGCATTCCCCGCTCAGAGCGGTCTGGCATATTACCTGGTAAACGACCGATGACGCCATTATTCGGTGGGGTTCCTGGCCGATAGCTGCTGTAAGCATCGGGAGGAGCACCCCGATAATCATCGTAGTAAGGCTCTTCCCGTCCCCCGATCATGGGCCGATTCGCATAATAGCGGTCGTCAGGCATGTAGTCTCTGCGATCCAACTCTGCTCGCACATTGGTTCGAGGGCCAGGCCGATAGTCCGGACGGCTGGGAGGTCGATAGTCATCGCGTCCGCCATCGTATCCTCCCACAGGTGGAGCCACGCGGGGATCCAGCGGTGTACGGGAGTAGATATTTTGGATCGTGAGACTGATCAGCGATAGCACCACGATGAGTTGCTGCATTGCTGCCGGAAACGACATATCCCATTCCGTCAACAGGATGATCCCTGCTATCAAGAATGCGAACGCATAGATCTTATCGATATCGCGCTCATAACCAGGCTTTAGCCGATTCAGAAAAAACAGCGCCACAGCGCCAACAATCATGATGATTCCCAACAGCAGGGGAACGGGAGTACCAAAACCCACAGTAAATTCCTCTCAAGGTGACAACTCAGCACCAAAGCCGCAGACAGCCTATATCAACATCGACATACACCAAACGTGCAGTCTTGTTCGGCCACTACAGGTTTAAGTATTAGCCAAGCACTTAAACGCAAAATCAGTTGTTTTTTGCAACACTGATGATTAAATCATCATGCCCATTCTAGCGAGCCTCAAGCAGCTTCACATAGCTTATATAGTATCAAGTTCGTTTATGGAAGCTAAACTCCTAACGAATACTGTATGCATACCGTCAGTAGTAAACCGACTGGGCAAATCGCTACAGACTGTAAACCGCTCACATTCTCCGTTAAACCTAAACAATAGGGACGTACATTCGTACGTCCCTTGGAAGTCAGATGCAGCTTACTAACCCTAAAAGGTTCTAGCTACGCTGAATTTTGTCGCGTTGGCTAATAAAGATCAAGGCAACAGTGGCAGGAATAACAACGATTGCTGCACCCGCTACCAGGCTTAAAATGAAATTCATCAAAGATGGAGTCATAATGGCTTACCTTTCCGAAAGGTTGAAACGTTGACTTTATTAACTTAATTTTATAGGGCTGTTACAGTCTTGAGAAGCTTGATTGTAACTAAATTTGCTGAACCGTACCTAAAACAGCAAGTTACCGCTAGACCGCTTGCCTTTACAAAAGGTTATAATTTGCTTAGATCTCTCCACAACACAAACAAAATCAACAGATATCGCTAAAGATGCGCCACGGGTAGCCGCTTTGGTCGATGATAACGACAACAAGATGATGCAACTGGATGGGTTGAACGACATGACGCTTGAAACTGCTGCAACTTGGGTTCTTGGGCCTCTACTCGGACTCATGATCCTGCTGTTTATTTTCCGGATCGTGCTGACCTGGTATCCTCAAGCTGACCTGAACCGTCTGCCCTTTAATTTAGTCGCTTGGCCAACAGAACCATTTCTCATTCCCGTCCGGAAGCTGATCCCACCGTTGGGTGGTGTTGACATCTCCCCCATCATCTGGGTCGGGATTTTGAGCCTGGTACGCGAAATCCTACTCGGCCAGCAAGGTTTAGTTCACATGATGTAACTAGCTGGTAGGCACTTTGATTGTTTTCCACGACCAAAAAAGACGGCGCTGCCGTCTTTTTTGGTGCCTACCTAGTAATCAGGTTTGTGTAGACGGCATCATAACCTTGTCTACAAAGTCAGTAAAGACATCGCCAGCCAAAAACTGGGGCGTTTCTAGCACCTTCTGATGAAAACTGATGGTAGTGGGCAGTCCGGTGATGGCGCACTCACGCAGTGCCCGCCGCATACGGCGAATTGCTGTAGGTCGATCTGGCCCCCAGACAATGAGTTTGCCAATTAGTGAATCGTAGTAAGGCGGAATTTCATAGTCTGTATAGACATGGGAATCCATGCGTACACCATTGCCGCCGGGAGGTAAGTAACCGTTGATTCGCCCCGGATGAGGCCGGAAATTATGTGCTGGATCTTCAGCATTAATGCGGCATTCGATGGCGTGACCTCGTAAACAGATCTCATCTTGGGTAAACGAGAGCCGTTCGCCTTGAGCCACTCGGATTTGCTCTGCAATCAGGTCTAACCCCGTGACAACTTCAGTGACGGGATGCTCAACCTGGATGCGGGTATTCATCTCCATGAAGTAGAAGTTGCCGTGGGCATCGAGCAAAAATTCTACCGTTCCGGCTCCAACGTAGTTAATGGACTGAGCGGCTCGTACTGCAGCCTGACCCATTTTTTCGCGCAGAACTGGATCAAGAGCCGGACTGGGAGCTTCTTCCAGTAATTTCTGGTGGCGACGCTGAATTGAACAGTCTCGTTCACCCAGGTGAACAACGTTACCATAGCTGTCGGCTAAAATTTGAAACTCAATGTGGCGAGGACGTTCGATAAATTTTTCCAGATAAAGCCCAGGATTGCCAAAGGCTGCTTCGGCTTCACCTTGTGCTGCCGAAAATAGCTTCAATAAATCGCCTGGATCGCGTACTAGGCGCATACCACGGCCACCGCCGCCAGCCGTGGCTTTGATCATGACTGGGTAGCCGATCCGATCTGCGATCGCAAGTGCATCCTGGTCTTCCAGTACTAAACCATCACTGCCCGGTACAGTGGGTACACCCACCCGCTGCATGGTTGCCTTGGCCGTGGACTTATCGCCCATCGACAGCATGGCTTCTGGAGTAGGGCCAATGAAAGTAATTTGGTGATCAGCACAGATTTCAGCAAATTTGGCGTTTTCGGCCAAGAAACCGTAGCCGGGATGAATCGCAGAGGCGTTGCGCGTCAAAGCCGCAGCGATAATGTTAGGGATATTCAGGTAGCTTTTGCTGCTGGGAGCTTCGCCAATGCAAACGGCTTCATCCGCGAGCTGAACATGGAGCGCATGCTTGTCCACTGTCGAATGGACGGCAACCGTGGCAATCCCAAGTTCCTCGCATGTTCGAATGATGCGTAGCGCAATTTCCCCTCGGTTCGCAATTAAAATCTTGGAAAAGCTCATCTGGTAGCCGATGCTGTCTTTTAGAAACGATTATCTGACTGTATCTTGACGGTAGTTAATCCTACCATGTGGTTGAGCCTTGCTCGTCAATCAATTGATGATTGAGTAGCGGCGGTTGATGATGATTTCGGGCGGGTAAACAGAGCCCACGTCACACACAACACGCACAATCAGTCTCTTTTGAGGATTAGCAATGATTTTACTTGTCAGAGGGTTGCAAAGGTAGCATAATGGTCTATGCTGATAAATCGCAGTTGGTTCTGTTTATTGATCTGTCAACAGGATAAAAGTAACTGTTCAGGTTACCGATCAGCTCAGATTCTAGAAAGCGTATATCCCACGCGGATGTGGTGGAATTGGTAGACACGCACGCTTGAGGGGCGTGTGGCGCAAGCCTTGCGAGTTCGAGTCTCGCCATCCGCATATGTTACATAACTGTCAAAAACAATTGGCAACAACAGACTGCTATTGTCATTAAGGGCTCAGTCCACCATGAATGACAGTGAAGGGTGATAATGGACTCTTTAGTCTGAATTCTATTTTGAATTCGGGCGTTCAATCAGTCCATTTATGATTGCTGGAGTTGGATGCATGCCCCCCATCACCCTAAGCGGTCTGTATATTTATCCGATTAAATCTGCCGCTGGTATTTCCCTGTCAACGGGGCAGGTTGAAACACGGGGGCTACAGTACGATCGGCGTTGGATGTTGGTGGATCAAGCGGGTCAGTTTATGACTCAGCGTCAGCATCCGCGCATGGCTTTGATTCAAGTTGCGATCGCAGCCGAGGAGGGACGATTGGCGATCGCAGCCCCCCAAATGCCGCCGCTCTCGGTTCCCTTACAACCAAACCGCAAAGGCCAGCTTTCGGTTCAGGTTTGGCGGGATATCTGTGGCGCGATTCCACTAAATGATGAAATTAATGAGTGGTTTAGTCGATTTCTCAACGTGCGCTGCCAGTTGGTCTACATGCCAGACTCATCGCGTCGGCTGGTAAATCATCCGCTCCTGTCGAATCAGCTCGTGAGTTTTGCCGATGGCTATCCGTTTTTGCTGATTTCTCAGGCATCGCTGGATAACCTCAATCAGCAGTTAGCTCATCCTGTGCCGATGGATCGATTTCGGCCTAATTTTGTTGTA
The DNA here is from genome assembly GCF_057732415.1 of Thainema salinarum CENA647. Classification (NCBI taxonomy): domain Bacteria; kingdom Bacillati; phylum Cyanobacteriota; class Cyanophyceae; order Leptolyngbyales; family Leptolyngbyaceae; genus Thainema; species Thainema salinarum. The sequence continues at coordinate 833,220 of NZ_JBYJZJ010000022.1, read as the reverse complement.
GATGGCGTGCAGGCTCACGAGGAAGATACCTGGAGCCAAATTCAGATTGGCCTTGTGTCGTTTCAGGTGGTAAAGCCCTGTTCGCGCTGTATTATGACCACGGTGGAGCAATCGACTGCCGTACGGAGCAGTGAACCGCTACGGACATTGGCCAAATATCGGCTGTGGGATGGCCAAATCTGGTTTGGTCAGAACCTGATCCAAAACGAGCTAGGTACCGTACAAGTTGGCGAAACGGTAGAAGTCCTCGCAACGCGATCGCAATCCAGCGACAGCGCAACCCGTGATGCCACTTCCATGAATTAACCCAGTCATAGTGCAATTTAATCGAGCAATTGTAGATCTGGAACCATTGTTTAGGGCTGCTGGTTGCGATCGCAACAGCGATTTCTGACTATCGTTTGATACATTTGAAGCGCTGTTGACGATACCATCACTGGCGAAGACCTAATCCGCCCGTGGTGCTGCAAGATTTATGAAAGTTGCTGTTTTTAGTACAAAACCCTACGATCGCTCTTCGCTTCGCTCAACCAATGAGTCCTATGGGCATGACCTCACTTTTTTTGAGCCCCGGCTTACTCCAAGTACAGTCAAACTAGCAGAGGGATTTCCAGCGGTTTGTGTCTTCATCAACGACCAGCTTGACCATGAGACGTTGAAGACCTTAGCGGATCAGGGGACGCACTTTGTAGTTTTGCGATCAGCTGGCTACAACAACGTAGATTTAGATGCCGCCAAGCAACACGGTATTACAGTGGCGCGGGTGCCTGCTTACTCACCTTATGCGGTGGCAGAACATGCGGTGGGCCTCATTCTCACTCTCAATCGCAAACTGCATCGGGCTTATAACCGCACCCGTGAGGACAACTTTGCCCTCAGTGGCCTATTGGGGTTTGACCTGCACGGCTCTACAGTAGGCGTTGTCGGCACAGGTAAAATCGGCGAATGCTTTACCCGGATTATGCATGGCTTTGGCTGTAAGCTGCTAGCTCATGATGTACAGCAAAATTCAGCCTGTTTAGAACTGGGGGTACAATATGTCGATATGCCTGAGCTACTATCGCGCTCCGATATTGTGTCACTCCACTGTCCGCTGCTGCCAGATACCTATCATTTGATCAATGGGGATTCTCTTCAGCACTTGAAGCGAGGCGCAATGCTAATTAATACCAGTCGGGGTGGACTGATTGATACCCGTGCTGCCATCGATGCCATCAAAGACGGCACAATCGGCTATCTGGGCATTGATGTCTATGAAGAAGAAGCCGATTTGTTTTTTGAGGATTTGTCTGACGTTGTGATTCAGGACGAGACATTTCAACTTCTGCAATCATTCACCAATGTGGTGATCACAGCTCACCAAGCCTTTTTTACGCAAAATGCATTGGATGCGATCGCACATACAACGCTTTCTAATCTGGCGGATTTCGAAGCCGATCGCGCCTGTCCCAACTGCGTTTAATACGTTTCGGGTATTTCCGGTTCTCGGCGACGTGAGGCGAGAGACGTGGGGAGTGAAGCAAATTGTAGCTCAGCACTAGACCCATCAGTAGGTCGGCGTCTTTACCACAACACCACGATCACCATCCGGATCAGCCATCGAGTTTGAGAAAAAGGAAACAAGCATCATCTTTGCCCGTCTTGAAGCAAAAACAAGCGAGTTGATTATGGCTTGGTTTCCTAAATCTCCACGATTTTTATGCGGTAGCGCGGCTTTGGTCTCGCTCTGGATGTTGTCAGATTGTGAGATCGCACAATCGCTTCAGCCAGTTTATGAACCTCTTGCAATCAGCAATAGCAATCTTGCTCTGACCGTTCAGCCCAATCAGCACCAGCATTCTAGCCCTCAAGCAGATAGTTTAGATAATCTGGAGTCCCAACACTATATTGCCGACTATCCGGTACAGACCACTCCCCTACCGGAACTCTCGCCTGGAGGCAATTCCGCTAGTCCATCTACTCGCTACGACATTTTCAACGAAAATAATCAAGATTCTCATGTGCCACCACAGGCTGCACCCACTACACCCACGATTAGCGATCGCTATACCTTAGGACCTGGAGATCGCGTTGCTATCAGCATTTTTGGGGCAGAGCAATACAGTGGTGAAGCGCTGATTCTAACCGATGGCACGGTGAACTTACCAACTGCTGGCAGTGTTGCGGTTCAAGGTTTGACCTTTACAGAAGCGGCAGATGCGATCGCAGTGGCCTATCGTCCCTATTTACGGCGAGCCGTTGTGACGGTTTCTCCCCTAGCTCTGCGTCCGGTACGAGTTGCGATCGCAGGTGCCGTCAAACGTCCAGGTTCCTACACGATTTCACTAGAGCAGCGACAAGAAGGCGGATTTCCCACGCTGACCGAAGCGATTCAGCTTGCTGGCGGTATTACACCACGTGCCAATCTTCGAGAAGTAGAAGTCCAGCGAGCCTCTTCTGGTAGTCCTGATCAGTCGATGACGGTTAACCTGTGGGAGCTCGTCACCAATGCAAATCTGAGTAAAGACATTACGCTGCAAAGTGGTGATTCTATTTTTATTCCCACAGCAGAAGCGCTCACGGCAGCGGAAGCGATTCAAATCGGTTCGACCAGCATCTCACCCGAAACGATTACGGTATTTGTGATTGGCGAAGTTGAATCCCCTGGCCCCATTCAAGTTGCCCCCAATACGCCGCTCAATCAGGCCCTCCTCTCAGCCGGTGGATTTGATCCGGTGCGAGCTGAAAAGGATGAAGTCAATCTAGTGCGGCTCAATCCAGATGGCACTGTCGTCGAACGAGAGATTGAAATTGACTTAGGGAATGAGTTGAGTGAAGAGAATAATCCTGCACTGCTCGAAAATGATGTCATCGTTGTCGGACGCTCTGGGTTAACCCGTTTTTCTGACTCAGCTGGTCAGATTACAAGTCCCATTGGCCGCATTCTATCTACCGTCTTTGGCATTTTTAATATTTTTGATTAATTGGAAATCTCTAGAAATGCCTAAGGCCTGAGGGGTAATTGCCAAGTAGTTGTTAAGGTGGCACTAGATAACGAGGCAACTTCTTATGTCACAAGTCAAAACCGGCGATACAGTCAAAGTACACTACACCGGGAAGCTCGAAGACGGAACGGTCTTTGATTCCTCTGCAAACCGTGAACCGCTAGAATTTTCCGTTGGATCAGGCGGCATCATCCCTGGATTTGAGTCTGCTGTGATGGGAATGAGTCCGGGCGAATCCAAAACGGCTAGTATTCCTCCTGATCAAGCCTATGGTTCCCACAATCCGGAACGGGTGGTTGTGGTTGAGCGCCAGCAAATTCCAGCGGATATCCCACTGGCAGTTGGTCAGCAACTCCAGATCGGCCAACCCAATGGCCAAGCAATTCCAGTGCTTGTCACTGATGTATCCGAGAGTAAGGTAACGCTGGATGCAAATCATCCGCTAGCAGGCGAAAAGCTCATATTTGATATTGAGCTAGTCGAAATTGTGTAAGTTTCGCCTAGCCATCCCGAAAAGAGGAGTGATGTTTGTTTCGAGGACAACCATCACTCCTCTTTTTTGTCCAAGAAAAATCAATCAAAAACTATCCAATAAAAAACCGACATCTCTCACGAAGAAAGCTGTCGGCAGTTGTGTGTTCCCTGTTGATGACTCGGCTAGAGTTGAGTCTATATAGAGTATGCGCGATTCACCATTAGAGAAATACGATCTCAATCAACTTACGACGTGATCTCCGTCACAGTACTGAGTGACCATTTGAGGGATAGGTTAAATATGACGGCATCTAACGGTTGATGTCCGCAAAGTACCGTATTTTCTAGGACGTCTTTACTCAGTAGGCATTTTCAGAAATGCGGAATATCACGGTGGGGGCTAGCCATTGATTTATCTAAAGTTAAAGAACAAATCGAAGAATGTGAAGTGGAGGAGTGGTTCGCAAGCGTATTCCAACTGGAAGACTATTGCACACTCCTATTTTCTTGCCTCAGTGCCTCTTCGCATGATGCTTTAATTGCACTGACTTGTGAAGGATGCTTTGCTTGCGATGAATGCAAAACCATTTCCAGTTGATGATTACTCTAGTGATGCCCAAAACCGCATCACCCGACTGTCTCGTGGCACAATTCCAGCTTTATCTCGAAGCAAAGTAGATTCAACGAGTGCTTCAGCAAACGATGCTTCGCTGATTAAAGTAGATTCAACGAGTGCTTCAGCAAACGATGCTTCGCTGATTGCTGAAGCGAGGGAATCTGGCAGTCCCGCAGAAGCTCGATGCCAAAGGGGTATCCAGCAATATCGTACGGGCCATTTTCAGTCGGCTTGTGCATTGTTAGAAGAAGCTTTAGAACAGTGTCGCCAGCTCAATGAGGATGGACTGCCATTAGAAGGAAAAATTTTAAGCTGGTTAGCGCTGACCTACTATTCGCTAGCTGAGTACGGGGCGTCTATTACGTGTGGACGCCAAAGCTTAATGGTTGCTCAAAATCTTGGAGATATTGAACTTGAGCATCAGGCATTGGCTAATTTAGGGAATGCGTATCGACATTTGCAAGACTATGGCAAGGCCATTCAATATAAACAGCAGGCTTTGGAACTGGCTCAACGTTTAAATGATCCAATGAAAGAAATGGCTGCGCTGAACAACTTAGGCATGGTTTACCGGGCGCGCGGCGACTACGATTCGGCCATCAGCTATTACAAAGCAAGTCTTGCGATCGCACAAAATCTACAAGAACATGCCATTGAAAAACAAATCCTACGGAACCTCGGCAACGCAGCCCACGCGATGGGGAACTATGCCGATACCGTTAACTACTATGAGCGAGTTTTGAGCATCGCACAACAGCAGCAAGATCCGCGTAGTATTAATCAAATTCTGCGCAACTTAGCCAATGCTTGCAGTACCATCGGCGACTACCAAAAAGCGATTCATTACCTACAACAGCGGCTAGAACTGGCTCAGCAGCACGGAGACTACCGGAGTGAAGAACAAACGTTAGAAAGCCTTAGTACCGCCTACAGTGCATTAGGACAACAAAACAAGGCGCTCGACTGTTGCGAACAGCGATTAACCATCGTACAGCAAATGAAAGATTCTCGTTTAGAACAGCAGGCGCTTAACAAGCTGAGAATGTTGTGCTACGCCACTGGGAATTTCAGCAAAATTGCTCAGTATCAAGTCTGGGATGCATAGTATGTAAATCTTGCTTGAACACACAGCAGTAATTGATATTTTTGGCCTGTGATGTAGTATTCCTTAAATAAGGTTTACGCATCTACTCCGTAGAATTATGGTAATTGCTCAACTCGGTTGACCCAAGCACGGCTTTGAGAGAAGATGATAAGCTTTTGCCATGACAGAACTGCCCCCACTCGATGGATTAAGCCCCGCCGAAAAAGATGCCCTGATTCAAGGGCTGTGGCAGGAGCTGCAACGGTTGCGAGCAGAAGTCGAACAACTGAAGCAAAAGCGGGTAAAGAAAACGTCGCGCAATTCGAGTTTGCCTCCCTCCAAGGGCTTCAAACCCAATCAGAGCCGCTGTGAACCCATGGCTAGTCCATCGGAAGAAACGGGAAGCCACCGTGACGGTGGGCGAGAATTAAGTCAACAGCCCAATCAAGTGGTGGTGGCACAAGCCAAGAGCTGTCCCCACTGTGGAGCTGAGGTTGACCGTTCGGCGCAGCGCTTGAGCGGGATTTACGAGCGGATTGAATTGCCTCAGCTCACCCCTGACATCACGCGGGTGGAACGCTATGGCGGGGTGTGTCCGTGTTGTCAAAAGACGTATGAGGCTCCCGTTCCAGTTGGGTTGGAACCCGGTTCTCCCTTTGGCACGAGTGTGGCAAGTCTAGTCACCTATCTGCGCTACCGTCATGCCATCAGCTATCAGCGGCTGAGCCAGTTGATGAGCGACCTCTGGGGTCTGAGCTTGTCGGAAGGAGCCATTGCCAATCTACTGAAACGAGTGCAGGCTCAACTTCAATCCCCGGTGGCCCAGATTGTGGAGCGCTTACGCAGTGCTCGTCTAGTCGGCAGTGATGAGACGGGGGCACGGGTAAATGGAGTCAACCAGTGGGAGTGGGTGTTTCAAAACGAGCAGGTCTGTTTGCATGTGATTCGTCCGAGCCGAGGAAAAGCTGTCATTGACGAGGTGATGGACGGTCATCGGCCTCAGGTGTGGGTCTCGGATTTGTTCAGTGCTCAGACAGCCCATCCGGCAAACGAGTGGCAAGTGTGTTTGGCCCATCAACTGCGTGATTGTCAGTATGCCATCGATGCTGGCGATGACCTATTTGCTCCTCGGATGAAACGGCTGTTGCTCAAAGCCATTGCTCTGCAACGACGACGACACACTCTGGCGGCCTCGACCGTCGAGCAGTATGGCGCTCGATTTCGCGGTTCACTGCGGGAGATTTTGAATCTCAACCCTCAATCGCTTGAGGGGCAGCGGTTGCTCAAACGTTATCGAAAGATTCGTTCTCATCTGTTGCTGTTTTTGACCGATGAGACCATCCCGCCGACCAATAATGCGAGTGAGCAAGCGTTGCGCTGGAGTGTGGTCTTTCGCAAGGTGACTAACGGATTTCGATCCGACTGGGGAGCCGAGTTGTTCGCTCAGGTGCGATCTCTGATCAATACTGCACAACGTCAGGGCATGTCTGCCTTTGATGCCATTTCTCGTGCCCTTACCTCTCAGCAGTCCGATTGGCTACTGGGTTGAGCAATTACGAATTATGCATAAGAGTTACATTTTGTTGCATCTATCTCAACTATCGATCCTGACCAGATTGCATAGTTTTTCGACCATAAGAGACAGCTTTTTATAAACTACCGGAACTTACTTGTTTATGCAGGATTCAGTAGAAATGAGGTTGATAAACCTGTCCCTAACTGAATAATGTTGGTACTAAGTTTGAATTGTCTTTGCGCACTGTTTGGCACATCGCCATCCTAGGAAGCACCAAATGAATGACAGTTGTTCTTCCTCTGATACCAGTCCTGCAATCTACCTCCTGATGTCGTCATGCCTACCACTTGTCACCACGAACTGAAAAGCGAAACCCTTGAGCTGTTGCGTCAATATCAGCAATCGCCCTCTCCCGAACTCCGAAATCGGCTGGTGCAGCTCAATATCGGGCTAGCACGCAAAGAGGCTCACCATTGGGTGAATCAGTGTACTGAACTCTATGATGATCTCGTTCAGATCGGCAGTCTCGGTCTAATCCGTGCAATTGAACGATTTGACCTATCCAAAGGGCATGCGTTTAGTTCGTTTGCAATTCCCTATATTCGTGGTGAAATTCAGCACTATTTGAGAGATAAAGCTAGTTCGCTACGCATTCCCAGACGCTGGCAGCGTTTGCAGCGACAAGCCATTCGGTTTACTCGACAGTTCCAATCTGAAACGGGTCGCTATCCCTCAGACCTAGAAGTGGCTACCTACTTGGAAGTTGAGGTCAGCGAATGGCAGGAGATTAAGCTAGCAGGTCGCAACAAAGAGCCGCTCAGTTTAGATGCTCCCATGCGGGAAGACGACGAAAATACTGCATCTTTGGGAGATTTAATTCCCGATGCTCGTTATCGGAGTTTCCAACTGGCTCAGGAAGACCAAATTCGACTTCAGCAGTGTCTGTCCCAACTCGAAAATCGCACCCGAGAAGTTCTAGAGTTCGTTTTCTTGCAGGACTTGACGCAAAAAGAAACCGCAGAGCGCTTAGGCATCAGTGCCGTTACGGTTTCGCGCCGGATTAAGAAAGGACTGAAATCATTGCAGCAGTCAATGACCTCGACTCATGTAGAGTAACTTGTCTGCACAGAGCTTTCTGACAAAGGCTTTTTCGATAAAAACATAGACAACAAAACATATACCCCATCAATCCGCTTGAAATCCGCTTTGGTTTTCAAGCGGATTTCATATTGGTATCCATCTGGTTGCTACGCATTCTTTAGAATCAAAACCACGCTTGCACCCGTTGCAGCGAGTTTGCGTTGAGCTGCTTCTGCTAATGGGCGGTCAATGTTTTGCTGCACTGGGAAAGGAACATAGTCTACGAGTGCTTTCGCCTCCTTCCAAGAGCAATCGCGGATTTGCTTGATGGCTCGAATGACCAATCGTCGCTCATGGGACGGGAACGACTCTAAGACGACGTCAAACCGCTCTAACGCGACCGCACCACCGAGTTGCTTGGAGCTTATGCCATTGATATCGAAATAGTAGAAGACTTGCCCCGTCTCGCTGACCTGAAAATCAGCTTGGAAGTCTCTAGCTCGCTGATCGAGATAAGCTTTAGCCTCGGCGGCATTCAGCTCGGTTTGCATAGCGAAGGGTAAGACCGAGATATAACCTTCCCCTTGACGCAGCAGTTGAAAGAAGACGGCTTGCAGTCGCTTGTCAATCTGTTGCTCTCGTCGCTGCTGTTCTTGCCATACGAGCCAGCCACCACCTGCCAAAGCCGGAGTGCCAAGCATTAAACAGGCCACAATAATATTGCGTCGATCAAGTGGATCAATTTGTCGCGCCAGCGATACATCAACGACTCGGACTGCACAGATAAAGCCCCATGCTAGAAGTACTCCAGCCGCAATTCGCTTAACCAGTTTCATAGTTCTTGCTCCGGATAAGTCGATTCCGGTGAAGATTCTAGCGGCAAAGTATCCAGAGGTAACGGATCTAAGACCTGGTCGAGCTGATATGACGGTTTACCTTGCCCAAGCTGAGGACTGAACCAGTAGGAAATATCGCCTTCAGCGCTGACGCGAAAATGACCATTGAATTCTCTCGATCGCGCATCTAAAAACTGCCGCGCAACTTCCCCAGTTACCTTCGCTTTCATTGCGTAGCTCAGGGCTGAAATATGACCACCGTCAGTTTGAATTAACTCGTAAAAGGCGTTCCACAGCCGATTGTGATACTCGCGTTGCCCTTGCTGGTAAGCGCTCCATAGCAACACGCCGCCGAGCAGGCTGGGCGGCAAACCCATTACAAAGCCTGCGGCCAAGATGTTAACTCGCTCAGAAGGATCTTCGAACTTTTCAACCGCTGCGATCGCAATACACAGCAGCAACCAAAGTAGACCAGCGGTGGCAAAGCATCCTCCAAATATCCACTTCAGTAATTTCATAGCCGTTGTTCAACTGCGATCGCAAAGTTTAAGTCAAGATCCAAGTCCGGATCTCAAATATCCGCAATCTTAGCCTGCCCAAATCAATTGACCGCCATAAACTCAAAATCTAGAAATATCGCTGTAGCCAGCTAAGTTAGGACAGGGACATTTTGTGGGGCGGTTGAACTGCTCCATAAAATGTCCCTACCTGACACACCTAGCCATTGCTATATCTAGACATGAGCATGAGCATGGCGACGGAACCACTATACTCATACTTAAAATCCAGACAGAACTTATTTGGTTGCTTCCAGGATTCGGGAGAAATAAAACTGGGTCTTGGTCATGCCGTTGCGCTTAATTTGCCAGCCATTGCGCTCCAGGATGGTAACCACATCAGACTCTTTGTGTAAGTAAGCTCGCGTGGTTTTGCTGGGGCCAGGAAAAAACTCACCAATTTTCTTCAGCAGGCTGTAGGCAAAGGTTTTAGGCGCAAAGCTGAGGATTAGGCGCGATTCAGCCAATGAGCTGAGGTGCTGAATCATGTCGGCTGCCTTGTCCTGAGGATAGTGGATCAGCACGTCCAGGCAAATGACAGTGTGATAGCTGCCGGACAGGCTTTCTAAGTCTTTCACTTCGAACGTTGGTGCTTGACCATTCAGTTCGGTGGCCCGCTCTTTCGCCTCTCCGACCATCTTTTCTGAAATATCGGTCGCATAAACGTTTGCACCCATTTCGGCCAGCGGAATGCTGAGGCTACCGGTGCCACAGCCAGCGTCACAAATACTGCGACCTGCGGTATCGCCATCGTCGCGCAGCCAAGCCAAAACGGTGTCAATGGTTTGCTGATGACCTTTGCGAATATCCAACTGCACTTTATTTACTTCGCCCTCGCCGTAGATGCGCCGCCAACGGTCGAAGCCTGTAGAGTTGAAATATTCGCGAACAACAGTTTTATCGTCAGTAGTGGTGGTCGGCATAGTCTTAATAAAGTGCGGGATGAGTTGAGTACGGAATGAAAACGTGTATTAAAGCGTTACCGAAATTAGCATGCGTTTACAAGCATGCCAAGATGCGGGGGTGTTTGTTGATTACGTTTTGTTAATGGGTGTTCGGCTCAAACAGCCGTGACCAAGTCGTACCCTGCCAGCGCAGCAAATGAGCAGCTTGGCCGATGTAACTATCCACCAAACCAATTGCGCGACGAGGAGCGAGGGTAGCGAGTGCGATCGCAGTTTTCAAATCACATAAGCCCCAATCCACCAGGTTTTTCACTCCATCCAGCAGTGGGCGCGTCGTGCCAGAAAGAGTCCCATTCAGCAGTCGTGCCGTCCCCTGAACCACTTCGATTTCGCGCTCATCCCAGGGATAGCGACCATCAGACAGTCCCAACGGAGCCAGGGCATCACTGACCAGGAAAAGGCCCTGTTCGTAACGTGAGGCGCGCAACAGAATGTCCATCATTGTGGAACACACATGCTGACCATCAGCAATTAGGCCACACTGAACACGCGGATCGACAATCGCCGCTCCTAGTAATCCCGGCTCGCGGTGATGCAGCCCCGGCATGGCATTAAAGGCGTGCGTCACCATTGTTGCACCCTGATCAAAGGCTGCTTGAGCTTGAGCGGCTGTGGCTTGGGAGTGGCCAAGGCTAACGGTGATTCCGTGCGATCGCAGATAGGGAATCACTTCTCCAGTCGGGTCGAGTTCGGGTGCGAGGGTAATCACCTTGACCACGTCGGTATACTCACCCAGAATCTGCCGCAGACTGTCCAGAGACAGCGGCTGTAGGTGTTCTGCCGGATGAGCACCGCGTTTTTCAGCGTTCAAACAGGGGCCTTCCAGGTGAACACCGAGGATCTGAGCGGTCGTTGCATCGGGTTGGGGCTGGCGGACAGAAGGTGCGATCGCAGCGAGAGCGGTCTGAATCTTGTCAATAGAGGTTGTAACTAGAGTCGGCAGATAGCCGTCTACGCCCTGATTCCACAAAAACTGGCCAATTTCAACCAGTTTCGTTGCATTCTGTGCATTTAGATCAGGAAATGCCAAGCCCAACGCGCCATTAATTTGCAGGTCAATGCCGCCCAAGGAGAGCCAATCTCCAGCCATGTCTATCACCGATGGGCTTGATGCAGCCGCTAAAGATGGCTGCATCGGCTGAATGGACTGGATGATGCGATCGCAAATTTGGACACGCTGTAGGCCGTCGTAGCCTACAACCCGAGCATTAATCAAATCAGTGACGCGAGTAGTCTGTTGATCCAGCATGGCGATTTACAGAACAACCAGCCACTAGAATACTTGAATTGAGTGCTTTTCAAACGAATAACAATCTATGTCTCAACCTCAAATTGGCATCATCATGGGCAGCGATTCGGATCTGCCAACCATGCAAGCGGCTATTGAAATTTGTGAGCAGTTTGACGTTGCTCACGAAGTCGCGATTGTCTCCGCGCATCGGACCCCCGAGCGAATGGTGGAATACGCCAAAACGGCGCATGAGCGGGGGCTAAAAGTGATTATTGCCGGAGCTGGTGGTGCCGCTCATTTACCGGGCATGGTAGCGGCCTTGACGCCGTTGCCCGTGATCGGTGTACCCGTCAAAACGAGCACCCTCAGCGGCGTAGACTCGCTGTACTCAATTGTGCAAATGCCAGGAGGCATTCCAGTGGCGACGGTAGCAATTGGGAACGCAAAAAATGCTGGGCTGTTGGCCGTTCAAATTTTAGGTAGTCAGCAACCTGAATTATTGAATCGAATTCTGGCCTATCGGCAATCGCTATTAGAAATGGTGATGCAAAAACAAACAGACTTAGACAAGCTGGGGTATCAAGCCTACCTAGCGCAAATGTAGCAAATGTAGCCGACGATATTTCCAGTGTAATCCGGAGTGCGATCGCATTATGGTTTAACAACCCAGAATCAGTATTGAAATTCCTAATACCCTTAATCAGTCTAAGCTTTGACTCCTCAAGGCTTGTAGACGATTAAGCCCGGCAGCTTGTCACCAGCTTGAACCGAGTCAGCAAACCTTACAGTAAAAGTCAAGAATAAAAACGGCGTGCTATTTGATACTTAAAATACACGTAGACTATGTTGATTTTTGGGATTATTCAGATTTCTCTAAAGCCTTCTCCGTACGGTATTCCAGCGATCTCTGCCTCGAAAGTGTATCAGGAAATACAGAATTAACTCAGTGGAATTGGTGCAATCATCTTGACTCTTTTTTTACACAAATTTTGCATTTGAGTGCATTAACACTGTCAGATTTGATCTGAATCGTGAAAGATCCATTGGGTTTATCTGGTTGAGGTCAAGTTTTCCAAACCAAAGCGTAACGGGAATCCGTTGGGAGCGGTGCCTCCCGCTGACGTGTACTACCGATTCTCCTTTAGTTCAAACCTGGGTGAGGCAAACTTATCCAGTGGAGAGTAGATGTGTTGACCCTAAGAGAAGGAATCTCCAGTAATGATGTCTAGAGAAATGACACAGAGATCTAGGGGGCGAGCAAAACGGGCGTCCTCTGGGATTAATTTTTATTCACCAGTTTCAATCTTTAACCAGATTGCACTGCCTCGTAGCATGAAGTCCTGGACGTGGGTTGCTTGCCTCCCACTGGCAATTGCGATCGCAGTTGTATGGGGAACTGCAGCTCATGCTCAGGATGCACCATATTCCGATATCCAGTCCGTTTTGGACAACATTTGGATTACTATCGCAGCCGTACTGGTTATCTTCATGAACGCTGGATTCGGTATGTTAGAAACCGGATTCTGCCGTCAGAAGAACGCAGTCAACATTCTGTCTAAGAACCTAATCGTTTTTGCATTAGCCACTCTTGCCTATTGGGCTATTGGTTTCTCTTTAATGTATGGAACCGGTGGCAATGGTTTTATTGGAGGTGGCGGTTGGTTCTTGTCGGGTGGTCCTGAAACCTATGGCAATGATCCAACTGCAGGTTTGACCGTTCCAGTGTCCTTCCTATTCCAAGTCGCATTTGCCGCTACGGCAGCAACCATCGTTTCTGGTGCGGTGGCTGAACGGGTTAAATTCGTAGACTTCCTCATCTTCAGCATCCTGCTAACCGGTATCTCTTATCCAATTACAGGTCACTGGGTATGGGCTGGTGGTTGGCTGGCTGAATTTGGTTTCCATGACTTTGCTGGCTCAACCGTAGTTCACTCTGTTGGTGGTTGGGCAGCTCTGATGGGCGCAGCATTCCTTGGCCCCCGGATCGGTAAATATTCCGGTGGCCAAACCAATGCGATCCCTGGTCACAACATGAGTTTGGCGATGTTGGGCTGTTTAATTCTATGGATTGGCTGGTTTGGATTTAATCCAGGTTCCGAGCTCGGTGCAACAGCAAATGTTCCCTTTATTGCTGTAACAACCAATTTGGCAGCAGCAGCAGGTGGTGTAGCTGCAACGATCACCTCCTGGATCACCTCTGGCAAGCCTGACCTGTCCATGATCATCAACGGCATTTTGGCTGGTTTAGTTGGCATCACCGCTGGAACTGCTGTTGTTGGCTATCTTGGCGCAGTCATCATCGGTTTGATTGCGGGTGTACTGGTTGTTTTCTCAGTTCTCTTCTTTGACAGCATCAAAATTGATGATCCAGTAGGTGCAACCTCCGTTCACTTGGTTTGCGGTGTGTGGGGAACGCTAGCGGTCGGTCTATTTGCGAATCCCAACAACTTCTACCAGGCTGGCTCAGAAGATGCAATCGTCGGTCTGTTCTATGGCGGCGGCATTACGCAGCTCATTGCACAAATCGTTGGTATTCTGTCCATCGGTTTGTTTACCGTTATCGCAAGCTCAATCTTTTGGTTAGCGCTCAAGTCTACGTTGGGTATCCGCGTAACCGAAGAGGAAGAGCTGGTTGGTCTAGACATCAGCGAACACGGCATGGAAGCTTACAGTGGTTTCCTGAAAGAGTCGAGCGCCATTGGTGCTGCTTCAGTTAGCTCCACTATAGACCGCTAGAAATTTAGGCAATTAGCCAATTTCTAGAGACAAGTGAAAACACGAAAAGGGAGGCTGTTTAGCCTCCCTTTTCAGTATGAGTTTAGTTTATCCTTTGAAGCCAAGTGCTGCGATCGCAAGACAGCCCCAGCCCACCATAAAAGCAACGCCGCCGAGCGGAGTGATTGGCCCCAGCCACTTCATCCCCGTCAGGCTCAGACCATACAGGCTACCTGAGAACAGGACAATTCCGGCTAAAAAGGCAAATCCTGCCACCGTTATCCAGGTTTGGCCAGATGGAGCCAGCAGCAGCAGAATGCCAATCAGGAGCAATCCCAGCGCATGATACATCTGATAGCGAGCACCCGTTTCAAAAATTTCTAACGCATTTTCCGATAGCTTAGACTTGAGCGCATGAGCCGCAAAGGCTCCGGCAGCGACAGCGATGCCAGCTAGGATGGGTGCGATCGCAAGAAAAAATTTAGCCATAATTTCGTTCTTGTGCGTAATGCTATGAAAATAGCTAATGCTCTGTAGGTCTATCTCTAGTTTCCGAATCAGCTTTCATGTGTCTGATATTTACTGCCTAAAGGAATCTTAACCATAAATTCGGTGCCCTGACCAAATTCTGAGCTACACCACAGCTGGCCCTGATGGCGCTCTACGACAATTTGATAGCTAATTGATAACCCTAATCCGGTTCCCTGACCGATCGGCTTGGTCGTAAAAAACTGATTGAATATCTGCTGCTGTACTTGTGGGAACATACCCACACCGTTATCCACAATGTGAACAACAACTTCTTGATGTTCATCTACCCAGTTCGTACGAATCCTAATCTGAGGCTCAAAGTCTGCTTGAGAGATATCTTTACGGTCTATTTTTTCGTCAATCGCATCAATCGCATTCATTAGAAGATGCATAAAAACCTGATTGAGTGGCCCAGGATAGCATTCCACTTCTGGTAAATCACCATACTCTTTTGCGATCTCAATTGCTGGACGCGACGGTTTGACTTTAAGGCGGTTATTTAAGAGCATGAGCGTACTGTCAATACCGTCGTGCAAATTCACCGACTTATATTCAGCTTGATCTAGCCTAGAGAATGAATGTAATGCTCGTATAATTTCCTGAATGCGGGTAGTTCCTACTTTCATCGAAGATAATAATTGGGGTAGATCTTGTTTAATGAATTCAAGATCAATCGTTTCTGAATAAGCTTGAATTTCTATGTTGGGCTCAGCTAAATGACTTTCATAGAGTTGAAATAGGCCAAATAATTCTTGAATATATTGATGAGCGTGAGCTAGATTACCACAAATAAAATTAACTGGATTGTTAATTTCATGAGCGATGCCCGCCACCAATTGACCCAGAGAAGACATTTTTTCTTCCTGAATAAGCTTAAGTTGGGCTTGCCGAAGTTCTAAGTGAACGTTGATACGAGCGAGTACTTCTTCGTGTTGAATCGGTTTAGTGATATAGTCTACTGCTCCTAGCTGTAACCCCTTAACCTTATCTACTACATCAGATAGGGCAGTCATAAAGATAACCGGAATTTCTTTGGTGGTAGGTTCAGCTTTTAAACGACGACAGGTTTCAAATCCATCGATTCCTGGCATCATTACATCAAGTAAAATCAAATCTGGTCGCACTTGTTGCAATTTGCTTAATGCACTTTCTCCACTCTTCGCAACATAAATTTTGAAACCAGAGTCATACAGCAGATCGAATAAAACTTTTATGTTAGTTGGAATATCATCAACAACAAGAATAGAGTCACCAGATAACTTGTGCATCTTGAATTACGCGAGATAGGGACGAATAAGATCAACAATTAATTCATCATCAAACGTATCGACTAAATCTAAGATTTTGTCCGCAAAAGCTCGATAATCTCGGTTTTGCTGTTTGATTCGTCTTGCTTCCTGTTCAATCACAGCAATATAGCCAGCTTGAGCAGCTTGATAAAGCGTCAACAATTCTTTTACGGGTGGCACAACCATGTCTTGAGCTGAGCCTTCCTGCACATTACTATCTGCTTGGTCTTGTGTTGTAGCAATTGAACAGCGAGGATTTAGCTCCGCGATTTCTTGAACCCAAATTAGATTGAGATAGCGCTGAAGTTGTTCAAAGAGTTCTTCTGCTTGCACAGGTTTAGCGAGAAAATCATTACAGCCTGCTTCTTGGCTTTGTTGGCGATTAAAACTAAATACAGATGCTGAAGATGCAATGATAGGGATGTTGATAAATTCTGTTCGTGACCGTAATTCTTGGGTCATTTGATAGCCATCCATTATAGGCATTGCTAAATCTGTAATGATTAAGTCGGGTTGGTGCCGTTGAGCCTGAATTATTCCCTCTTGGCCATTCGTTGCTTCAATCACTTCGAGACCAATCGGTTGCAGCAAATGGGAAATGACAGCACGATTTTCCCAGCGATCATCCACTAGTAGAATAGTACGTCGTTCCCCTTGATATCCCGTAATCGCAGTTTGTGCTGCAGCACATTCTCGCTCAATTACTTCGGCTGCTTCTGGAAATTCGAGATCAAACCAAAACCTGCTGCCAATGCCTAGAGTACTCTCAACTTGGATTTCGCTCCCCATCATTTCAACAATTTGGCGGCTAATTGCTAATCCCAATCCTGTACCTTCAACCTTACGCAAATCATCTCCTACTTGCTCAAAGGGGAGAAATATTCTTGCCATTTGATCTGGACTCATGCCCACACCAGTATCTTCTACTTGAAAGCGAATTATTGTATATTCTGCAGCAGATGATAGCTCTGTATTACGATTGCTTTGTTGATGAATAGGTTTACTGCTCCTTCCTAAAACCTCAACTTTGAAGGTGACTTTCCCTCGATCTGTAAACTTGATAGCATTACCGAGTAGATTAATTAAAACTTGACGGAGACGTTTTTCATCGGCATGAACAGCACGGGGTAGAGAATTAACAACTTGATAGTCAAATTCTAGTTCTTTCTGTTCAGCTCTAATGCGGCAAATTTCTTTGATGTTATGTAAGCAATGGGGCAAGGCAAAATCAGTAGAATATAGCTCTAGCTTTTTAGCCTCGATCTTAGAAATATCTAAGACATCATTAATTAGATTGAGCAGATGAGAGCCACACTGATAGATGACATTGAGTCCATCTCGCTGCTTGGAAGTCAGTGTTTTGTCACGTTGAAAAATTTGGGCATAACCCAAAATTCCATTGAGGGGCGTCCGCAGTTCATGACTCATATTGGCCAGAAACTGGCTCTTGGCTTGGTTGGCAGCGTCAGCCGCTTGTTTAGCCGCTTCCGCCGCCGCTTTAGATCTTTTGAGTTGTGCCTGCTCAAACGACTGCACTTTCCATAGCACTGTAATCATCGTGCCCGCTAGTCCGACGACGACGACGGCAATGACATCCAAAGGCAGTAGCTGAGCTTCAATATTCTTTCGTGGAATGACTAAGGCAATTGACCAATTGGCTTCTTCGAGTGGAATGTAGGCAATATATTGGCCCACATTATCGAGGTTAACCAGCTCAATCCCTTGCTGCTGATTAACCATTTTGTGCGAGATCGCAGCTAAGCCTGGATCTGATGCTTCAGTTAGAGTAGGAGCTGGCCTTTCAATTGTTGACATCAATGCTGGATTAGGATGGACGATGGCTTGTCCTTGCGAATTTAGGGCGAAGGCATAGCTGCCGGAGCCATACTGCAACTGATGGGTAACTTGAACAATGCGATCCACGCGGATGCCACCACTCAATACGCCAACGGGTCGTTCAGCAGGCCCAATGGGGGCGTTGACCCCAATTTTAGGAATGCCCAACGAGCGGCTGATGAAGGGATCAGAAACATTAACTCGTCCTGCGATCGCTTCTTGGAAATATAAGCGATCGCTAATATTGTTACCTTGAGCTAAACCTTGCCCTGTAACGTAGTAGGAACCATCTGGATTGGCATAAATTAGATGATGGAACCCTTCAAGGCGTTTTGCTTCTGCCTCTAGATAGGATTGAGCAACAGACCAATCCATTGACAAAGCTGTCTCAGTGTTGGCTAGCGTTACCACTTCTGCCTTGTGAGTGGCTAGCCATTTGTCAATCTCATTGACTCCTTGCTGAACCTCTAAGAAAGCATTTTGTTTGAGGTTGTCAAGCGTCAAGTTTCTGACCACTTGATAACTCCAGTAAGCAGAAGCACTCACAACTAAGGTGGTACCACCAATAATCAACCGTGTGAGTAAGTTAGAAGACAGTCCCTTGAAATGCTGGTGGTGCTGCCAATGCAAAAACTTATGCCAGGTTGTGAATCGGGAAAGTTGCATAGGGCTGCCCTAAATATTCTTGCTGTAAAAATAAATCAGTTCCAGTATTCCCACTTCGACCCCGTCTAAAACACTAGGAATAGCAATTCTGAGAGATTTTCACCTAAGCCGAACTTTTATTCAGATTGGAAAAAATAGAAGTATTCTGGGCAAGATGCGAGCTTATGAATACCAAGTCAGTAATTGCTCAACCCAGTAGCCAATCGGACTGCTGAGAGGTAAGGGCACGAGAAATGACATCAAAGGCAGACATGCCCTGACGTTGTGCGGTATTGATGAGCGAGCGCACCTGAGCGAACAACTCGGCTCCCCAGTCGGATCGAAATCCGTTAGTCACCTTGCGAAAGACCACGCTCCAGCGCAACGCTTGCTCACTGGCATTGTTGGTCGGTGGGATGGTTTCATCCGTCAAAAACAGCAACAGATGAGCGCGAATTTTCTGATAGCGTCTGAGCAACCGCTGCCCCTCAAGCGATTGGGGTTGCAGATTCAAAATCTCCCGCAGTGAACCGCGAAATCGAGCGCCATACTGCTCGACGGTTGAAACCGCCAGGGTGTGTCGTCGCCGTTGCAGAGCAATGACTTTGAGGAACAGCTGTTTCATCCGAGGAGCAAATAAGTCATCACCGGCATCAATGGCATACTGACAATCGCGCAGTTGATGGGCCAAACACACTTGCCACTCGTGGGCCGGATGAGCCTTCTGAGCACTAAACAAATCAGAGACCCACACCTGAGGCCGATGGCCGTCCATCACCTCGTCAATGACAGCTTTTCCTCGGCTCGGGCGAATCACATGCAAACAGACCTGCTCATTCTGAAACACCCACTCCCACTGGTTGACTCCATTGACTCGTGCCCCCGTCTCATCACTGCCGACCAGACGAGCACTGCGCAAGCGCTCCACAATTTGGGCTACCGGGGATTCAAGTTGCCCCTGCACTCGTTTCAGCAGATTGGCAATGGCTCCTTGCGACACGCTCAGACCGCAAAGGTCGCTCATCAACTGGCTCAGCCGCTCATAGCTGATGGCATGGCGGTAGCGTAGATAGGTGACTAGAGTTGCCACACTGTTACCAAAAGGAGAGCCGGGTTCCAACCCGACTGGAACGGGAGCCTCATAGGTTTGCTGGCAACAGGGACATACCCCGCCATAGCGTTCAACTCGGGTGATGTCAGGGGTGAGCTGAGGCAATTCAATCCGCTCGTAAATCCCGCTCAAGCGCTGCATTGAACGGTCAACCTCAGCTCCACAGTGGGGACAGCTCTTGGCTTGGGCGACCACAACTTGATCGGGGTGTTGACTTAATTCTCGCCCACCGTCACGGTGGCTTCCCGTTTCTTCCGATGGACTAGCCATGGGTTCACAGCGGCTCTGATTGGGTTTGAAGCCCTTGGAGGGAGGCAAACTCGAATTGCGCGACGTTTTCTTTACCCGCTTTTGCTTCAGTTGTTCGACTTCTGCTCGCAACCGTTGCAGCTCCTGCCACAGCCCTTGAATCAGGGCATCTTTTTCGGCGGGGCTTAATCCATCGAGTGGGGGCAGTTCTGTCATGGCAAAAGCTTATCATCTTCTCTCAAAGCCGTGCTTGGGTCAACCGAGTTGAGCAATTACCCAAGTCATATCAGTTACAAGAGCAGTAAATGAGTGCGATCGCTAAAACATTCGTGATGTTCTCCCGTTTGCCAACAGAACGCTAAGATGAGACAAGCTAAAATCAGATCCTCTGTACCATTTTTGAACGAGAATTCGAACGAGAATCATGCAGATTCTGTCCGTAACGCTAACGAATTTCAAGACCCATCAGGATCGCCACTTTAAGTTTCAGCCCGGCACCAATGCGATTTGTGGTGAAAATGGAGCAGGCAAAACCAGTATTTTAGAAGCGATTGCCTGGGTGCTGTTTAATTACAGGGGTGACTACGTCACGGCAGATTTGATTCGAAATGGCACAGGTAGCGCTCAAGTAATGGTGGAATTTGTGTCTAGCCGCGACGGTCGGACATATCAGGTGCTCCGCTCCACGAACAAAGGTTATACCATTTATGATCCCCAGCTTGATCAGCGATTATCCTACAGCCGGATTGAGGATGAAATTCTTCCTTGGCTGCGAGAACATATGGGCGTCGCTCCCAACGTGGATTTGGGCCAGCTCTTTGCCAACACGATTGGCGTGCCGCAAGGAACCTTCACTGCCGATTTTCTCAAGTCAGTGTCTGATCGGAAAAGGGTATTTGATGCAATTCTCAAAGTTGAAGAATACGAAAAAGTGTTCAAGGAGTTGAACGGACTGCGGAAGTATGCCGAGGGGCAATCGGCTGCGATCGCAGATCGGATTCTTCAATACAATGAAACCTTAGAGCAGTGGGATGAGCTTCAGCAGCGGCAAGCCCAGGCGCAGCAGGAGCTGGAGCAAAATGAGGCCACGTTGAAGACTCTAAAAACTCAACTAGAGCAGATAGAAGCCGAACGCCAAAAACGACTCGCCCAGCAGCAGCAAATCCAAACCCTCAAGGTTCAGCTTTCAACTCTGACCGCCCAGATTCAGGGGCAGGAACAGCAGACAATTCGGCTGGATCAGGCACTGCAGCAGGCGAAAGAAGCGGTGCAGATTTGCGAGGTGAATCGAGTTGCTTACGAAAGCTATCAGGCAGCAACCGATAAGCTGAAGCAGCTTGAGCAGCAGATCCGACAGCGGCAAATACTCTGGAATCAGCGAGAGCAGTATCGTCAGCAAATGCGCGATCGCGATACGGATTTGACTCGGCTGAAGTTGCGGCTAGAGCAGCTAGCAACGGCTGAGCAGGATCTGACTCAGTTGAAACCGCTGATTGAGCAGCAAGAACAGCTTGAACAACAGCTTGCTGAAATTAGCAAAGCCCTGCAACAGCTTCAGTCGATTGCTGTGCAAGCTCAAGCTGTACAGCAGCAAATCCAGCAAGTCAGCCGCCAGCTCCAGTCTGTGCAGTCTGAAATCGAACAGATTCAGCGTCTCGATGCGCAGATTCAGCAGATTCCTGATCTGGAGAAAAAACGCAATCGCATCCAAGAGCAGTTGAGCCGCGTCGAAGCCGCCAAACAGTTTGAGGCAGAACTGCACCAGTTGGTCAGCAGCGGACAGGAACGCCATGATCGCTACCAAACCGAAGCGGCAGCAGCACTAGCAACCCTAAAGGATCTGCAAAGCAGTATGCCGCTGTTGGCTGCCAGCCCTGTCGAATCGATTGCAGCGGCCATTGAGTCCGGCGTGGAGGTCACTCAAGAGATGCTGCGATCGCTCTATGGCATTTTGACTGATCTATCGGCTCAGGTATCCGTACCTCAGTTGCAGCAGCAGTTGCGATCGCACCAGTCGAATTTAGCCACTGCCTATCAGTCCAAAGCTCAAGCTGCTGGCTTGCCCCAAAAACTGGAGCAGCAGGCCGCACTCCAGCAGGAAGGTCTGCGTTTACAGCAGCAGTTAGCCCAGCACCAGCAGCAGCTACAAACCGAAGCAGAGCAGCAACTTCAGCAGCAGGCTTACACTCAGCAGATCCAACAGTTAGGCAATCCCAAAGGCCGCAGTCAGCTCCTCCAGCAGCAACTTCAGCAGCTCAAGCCTATTCAGCAGCAATATGCCGCGCTGCAAACGGCACTCAAAGATATCCAAACTCAGCTCAATCAGGTTGAGCAGCAAATTGCTGAATTTGCAGAACTTGATGCCCTAGTCGAGGCCGAAAAGCAATGCCAGCAGCAGCAACATGACGGCTATCTATGCTACTTACAGCATGAAAAAGCGGCGCAAGCACTACCGTCTGTCATCCAGGAAATTGAGCAGATTACCGTGCGAACCACGGCATTGAAGGCACAGCAGGTTGAACTTCATACCCAATACGATCAGCAGATGGCTGACTTTGATGCCGAAACCTTAGCTCAGCTCGAACAAACCTATAGCGCTACTCGCAGTCAGGCTGACCAGATTACAGGTAGCCTGCCGCAACAGCAAAAGCTACTGCACGAACTTAATCAGCAAGTCGCAGCTCTCAAAGAAACTGCAGCTAAGCGGGATCAGGCTGAACAGGAGCGCCAAAAACGCGATCGCACCAAGCGATTTATCAATTTTGCACGTAAAACCTACAAAGAAGCAGGGCCAAGAATTACTCAGCTTTATCTCCATACCATCTCCCGGGAGGCGGATCGCCTATTTCGAGAGTTACTCAATCGCCCCAATGTTTCACTGGACTGGACGCAGGATTACGAGATTGTAGTGCAAGAGGGTGCCAATACCCGTCGCTTTACCAACCTCTCAGGTGGAGAACAAATGTGTGCCGCTCTGGCTGTTCGGCTGGCGCTGCTGAAAGTACTGGCTGATCTCGATATTGCCTTTTTCGACGAACCAACTACCAACATGGATCGCCCCCGCCGCGACAGTCTCGCCGAAGCGATCGCTCGAATTAAAACCTTCCGTCAAATCTTTGTCATCAGTCACGATGACACCTTTGAAAAGGTGACAGAAAACGTCATCTTCGTCGAACGACAGGTTTAACGGCTGTTATGGCTGATAGCAAATGCGGCAGAAGACAAGCAACGTTGCCTTCTGCCGCATTCTCTACTGCACTCAGTTCTCAGCACCGTATCAGTTAGGTGTAATGATCAATCAAAAGCGCCAGCAGAATGGCAAAAACGGTAATTCCAAACGCCAAGAGCGGATGCTGCCCCTGACTGATTGCGAAGGATGTAACGACTCCAGCACCCAGACCAGCCGTTACGACAGAGCTAACCCAATCTTTCTTTGAATTTTTATACATCAGAACGCCGAATAATCCCTAGATCGAATAATGCTTATCAAGCTGTTGATCAAGGTATCATCGGCTTTTGAGGAAGAAAACCGAAACCGCAGTCTACGCAATCAAGGTTGACTTTTACACATATTTCTTAACACAGATACTTGAAGGCTCTAACGCTTTTGAGAGTTGATGGCAATACGCATTAGCTAGAAGATTAAAGAACTCTGGAGACGTTAAAACGCTTTAACTTTAGAACGTTCCAGCGTTAAATTTTTCAAATGCCGCAACCACAATAGCAACGACGGTATCACTATTCGCCTACAGGCTCCGTATTACCGCCCTTCACCCAGCCAACTTGATCATTGCTCAATTTGACCTTTTGCCATTCGCCGTTGTCGCTTTCACTCAAAACAACCAGTTCAGATTCATACTCCACTCCACCAATATGCTCAGCATCCTGTGATGGGTCTTGCCGCAAAATCAAGCCAATCGGTTGAGTTACGCGAGCCGCATAACCCTCTGCTTCTTCGGCTGGGGCTTCAGGTGTAGCCTCCGTTTGCTGCTCAGCAGGTGCTGCTTCTGGCTGGGGAGCCTCTGGTGGTGGAGTACCTTCACCTAGCGGTTTGAGTTCCGTAGCCGGTTGCTCCTGCTCCTCAGGTTGATTGATGGGAGCACCATAGGTCTCTTCGGTATCATTCGCAAATGCCGGTTTTGGCGGCACCGCAGTGAGGCGGGCAATAAAGTATCGAGTCGCCGCAACGCCCACTAGAGACATCAGCACGAGTGCGAAAAAGATGCCTAACGTAAGTTTGACCAGTCCAGTCAGTAGTTTCATGACCGTTTGATTCCCGATAAGAGTAGCAACATGTAAGTAGCCGTATATAAATAAAAGCATTATCTAAAAACCGGGGGAGCGCCCCTCCGGGGCGCTCCCCCGGTTTTTAGATGCGTTGATTTAGCCAACCTGCTTACCACGACAGATTTGGGCAAAATTAACCGCCAAAATTCTAGTGTGAGCAGTCTTGAGGCTCTGCTAGAACACAAGTGTAATACCCATCGCTTAGATCGGGATGATTTTTAATAATTTGGGACTGAAAGTATGGACACGAGATGCCGTGTCCATACTTATGCAAAACCAATTAAACGATTCAATCAGTAGATTCCATTTGTCGCTGAATGCGATCGCTAAGGCTACTGTGTCGAGAAGCCAGTCTGGCTCGACCAGAATTGGCCCATTCCTGTAGCCGCTGGATTTGATCGCGGGCGGTACGGGCTAGCGGGATCACTTGGCTAGCTGCTTCGAGAATGTCATCGTTATTGAAGTCGCGATTCTGGCTAAAACCAATGTGCATGGCTTCAATGATCGTCTGTTCAATCTCTGCTCCAGAGAAATCGGGAGTCTCGTAGGCTAAGCGATCGCAGTCATACTGACTGACATTGTGAGGTCGTAAACGAGAAAGATGAACCTCAAAGATGGCTTTACGCTCTTCCTGACTCGGCAAACCAACAAAGAAAATTTCGTCAAATCTGCCGCGCCTCAGCATTTCTGGCGGTAGAGTTTGGATATTATTGGCAGTCGCCACCACAAAGACAGGCGATGTTTTTTCGGCTAACCAGGTGATGAAGGTGCCAAACACGCGGCTGGTGGTGCCGGAATCTCCTCGACTATCAAAGCCAGCAAATGCTTTGTCAATTTCATCAATCCACAGGACGCAGGGAGCCAGCGCTTCGGCAATTTGAATCATTTGCCGAGTACGTGACTCCGACTCACCCACCAGCCCCGCAAAGAGCCGACCGACATCCAGCCGCAGCAGGGGCAAATGCCAGTGATGAGCGATTGCTTTAGCTGTGAGAGACTTACCTGTACCTTGAATACCAACCAGCAGCAATCCCCGAGGATGGGGCAATCCGTACTGTCGTGCCCGTTCAGAAAAAGCACCGCCGCGCTTCAGCAGCCAATCCTTGAGGTTTTCTAAACCGCCAATATCAGAAATTTTTTCGCTGGCCGGATAAAAGTCTAGAATCTGAGTCTGACGGATTGTCTGACGCTTTTCCTGCAAAATCAGGTCAATATCATCGGCTTGAAATTGACCGTGAGTGGCAACTGAACGGGCAATGACTCGACGAATCCGCTCAATTGAAAGTCCTTGGCAGGAACGAATTAGCTCATCCTCTGTGCGGCTATCCAAGTGACTATTGGTAGCAGATAGCAGCGATCGCACTTCAGTACTGATTTCGTCCAGGGTCGGTAGCGGAAACTCTAGAACCGTAATCACTTCACCCAGATCATCTGGAATGGTGACCGTTGGCGCAATGATAATTAAATTTTTAGGCTGCGATTTGAGAATGCGGGCGAGGTTGCGCAGCTTACGTGCGATCGCAACATCGTCTAAAAACCGATGAAAATCGCGCAGTACAAAAATAGCGGCGGCTGAGGACGGTAATTTTTCAACCAGTTCTAGAGCTTGCAGAGGATTGCGCCGCCCAAATCCAGCATCGTTGGGATTGCCCTGATAGCCGTCAACGAAGTCCCAGGTATAAACGGCGCGATTGCCCTGACGCTGAGCGAGAGCAGCGATCTCGCCTTCTACCCGCTCTTCTTCGCGGGTCGGCAGATACAGCACAGAGTATCGCGCTCTCAGCAGCAGTTCTAGCTCTTGGCTAAAGCTCATGATTCTTGAGGCTAAGATATGAAGCCACTAGTTATTGGACAGTTGCTGTTTCAAGATTTCCAGTGCTGACCAGCGAGAATCCACTAAGGATTGCGCTTCCGCGTTCGATGTGTCAATGCCAGGACAGTTGCGATCGCACAACTGCCGTGCTGGCAGAGCTAAACAAAGCTGCTGATATAGCCAGTCAGCCGGCTGAAAATATCCTTTTGGCGGTAGCGTTTCAACCAGATCTTCTAGAGGAACTTCAATCTCCACGCCAGGCTGATCAGCTTCGGGCAGCTCATCCTGGAGCCAAATCAGTTCCTTTGTATCTGCCTTGAGCCGATGATTGTACTGCTGTAAACAGCGGTTACAGGTCAGCGTCACAATCGTTTCAACCTGTGCTTCCACCTCTATGTAGTTACCGCAGTGACTCACTTTCATTGTCCCCTGCACAGGAGTAAGGCTTTCAAGATCAGGCAAATACTCTTTAACGTCTAAAACGCGGGTTTGATCCGGTGCCTGACGCAGTTCGGGAATGTAAATTGCACGCATCATCTTAATCATCCTCCTGCTGCCTGCTAATGGAGCATCCGGTTTTAACCTGACTTAAAATTTTGTATTGAGACCAATCCTGATTCCTAGCTTAAGGCTGAAGCTTGCCGACATTCGAGACTGTTCTGCCTACCATCCAAACATCCCGATCGGCTTACAGCAACTAAACACAGAAACTAGGCAATCGAACAATTAATCACTGTTCCTCATCTGAATCAGCATTTGAGGCTAAACGCACAACCAGTAGACGGTTAGGCTCTTTGCCGCGGCTGTAAGTTTCTAGTTCTTCATACTCTTTGAATAGGGTATGAATTTGTCGGCGTTCCGCAGCAGATAGAGAAGATAACTCCACTTCCCGATGAGTTTCACGTACCTCTTGCGCTGCTTGCTCAGCCATCTGGGTCAGCTCAGCCTGCCGCCGTACACGATACCCAGCTAGTTCAACGGTATAAGGCTGCTGTTCATTCTTGTCTCGACCAATGTTGAGTACCGTGTTTACCAAATACTGAATAGCATCCAGTACCGCACCATCAGATCCAGTCAAACCTTCAATTTGCGCCGGGGTCATTTGCGATTCATCAATAGTGAGCCAACAGCTGTTTTCTTCGCCCACATGCTCATCCTCATGCGCCTTAACCTGAGCAGGCAAATTAGCAAGATTTAGGAATGATTCCATCCATTCAATGCCGCGCTGTTGGCTCTCATTCATGGGTTTAATATCCTACGCTTTTTCCTTCTTTTTCTTCTTGCTTTGGCTTTTACCTTGACCGGGTTCAAATGGCAGTGCTTCTCGGCCTGAGTCTCCATTGCTATCTGCGTTTCCGCTACCACCCGATGCACTAGCGCCAGCTTCCGCCAGCTTCTGTAAATTTTCTGGCAGGGGTTCCCTCGACAGGATAAATGTCTGAGCCGTTTGGAAGATGTTAGCAATCACCATGTACATCAGCACACCAGCGGGCAAAGGGAAGAAGAAAAACATACCCGAAAACAGCACTGGGGTCAGCTTATTGACAGTCGCCTGCTGGGGGTTATCGCTGGCTCCCTGACCGGACAGTAGCTGATTAACGTACAGGCTAATGCCGAAAAAGAGAATCATGCCAGCAATATCCCAGTGGATGTCTCCGTTTTCACCAACGGCACCCACCCGACCTAGAGCTTCAATAAACAAGAAACCCTTATTCGATGCTAAACCTGGAATCTTGGCTTGAATCGTGACATCACCTGGCTGCAGCGCCTGAATGTTGCCATTTTCATCAATTTGAACCCGCTCCTGTCCTTTGGTTACTTCAAGGTGAGGAGTTAAATCAGACGTTTGCCCATACTCGTTAACAAGAGTGCTTAGGGGTTTCCCATCTGGCGTTTGAAATTCTAGGTTTGTTTTCTCACCAACAGCCAGCTTGTTGCCACCTGGCAGAATCGCCGCTACCTTCTCGTGGATTCCGTCTGTTACATAAATATTTTGTGGCTTGGTTGAGAATGTTTGGGGCTGAATCTGTTCGATTTGCGTCTGGGGCAAGACCTGCAGATTAAAGGTATAGGCAACATCCGAGAACGGCGATCCTCTTAACGTTGCGAACAGAGCAAACAGGATGGGCATTTGCAGTAAGACTGGAAAACAGCCTGCCAAGGGGTTACCAAACTCCTTGTAGACTTTGCTCATTTCCTCTTGCTGCTTAGTTGGATCATCCTTATAGCGAGCTTGGATTTCCTTCACTCGCTTTTGCATCATAGGCTGCGTCACTTTCATCCGACGCATATTTCGGATAGATCCAGCGCTAAGCGGATACAGCGCGAAGCGGATCACCAGCGTCAATGCGACAATTGCGAGGCCATAGCTGGGCACAATCCCGTAGAAGAAATCCAGGATTGGCAGCATGACATTGTTGGAAAGAAATCCGATACCGAAATCCATGCGTCTTGTTGTTTAATCTGCTGTGTTGATCGACGGCTAAATCGCCTGAACTCTAATCTATCCGAATCCGGATCAGATTGCGAATTGTGAATAGGGTCGGAAAACCACCCTTGTTCCTCTTCTAGTCTCTTTGGAGTACTTCGAGAGCAGCTTGATCAGCTCTATATCTAGCAATATCTTACGTCTGATATCAAGCTCATGTGTAAGACTCCCACCATTTTGTGTAGAGGGGTGACACTGCAAACCTTCTACACAAATCATCACGGGCTTTGGGGCCACACAATTCAAATCAGTATTTGCTTATTTGCTATCCGTGCTTGTTATCGTTGTCATCAACTAATGCTAGCTGCCAATTGCGCCGCTGGCGGCTTTTGCACCAGGCGAAAGCTTTTCGTTGATGTAATCATAAACATCGCGGAAATTGGGGACGGCTTTCATTTCTAGACGGCTGCCATCTTTGAGAGTTAGAACCATATCGCCCCAAAGCCCTAAACCACGGGGGACGGTAACAACTTTGGAAATTTCTTTGTAAATGACATCGGTGCGATCGCGACCAAGCCAGCCTCCGTTGATGGAAATCCGTCGATTCGTGATCCGATAGCGTAGCCACAGGGCACGTACGATGGCCCCAATGGTTAAGGGGATACAAATGACGGTGAAGGCCAAAAGCAGGTTAATGATCAGATCGCCAATGTGCGGGCCTCCCTCGAAATAGACTTCCTCTTTAATTGCCATTGAATACCTCCGCATCGGCCAATAACTGCTCTAATTCTTGCAGAAATTGTTCGTATTCGCATTGAACTGCTTGAGGACGGACGCCAACCACGAGTAACCAACCGGGTTGAATCTGCGATCGCAATGTCATGAAGGCGGCCTGGAGCCGACGCTTAATTCGGTTACGCACAACAGCTCGTTTATCGACTTTTTGGCTGACAACAATGCCAATACGAGTATGAGGTTGTTGAGATCCAGAATTTACATCCTGCACATTATCAAGCTTGGCCTGCAGCGGTGAGGCTGAGATCGGCAAGGTTCTTAGCATGAGGTGTGGGGAACTAAAGCGAGTCCCGTGGCGATAGACTGCTGAAAAATCTCGCCGATGCGTCAACCGATTTGCTCTCGGCAGTCCCACCTAAGTCTCTCCTCCAAACTGCTTTATGGCGCTACGCGCTCAATTAAAACTTAAAACTAATTCTTCTGGGAAGCCACGTTCCACGTGGCTTCCCAGAAAACACCTTTGCAAAAAGTCACCTTTGCAAAAAGTATGTATGTATGCTCTAACCTACGGACGTAGTGCCATATCCAGCTTGCTGGTTTAACCAAAGCAACAAAAGATCGCAGATCTACTAAAGTTCTGCGATCTTTTGAAATAAACCATACCGACTAAGACTGGGTTCTGATCAACGCAAACAACAAATTGCGAAGGCAACGAGAACCAACTACCTAACTCTTAATCAAGCTCTTTTTGAATTTAGAAAGCGAACCCAATCTGGTGGACAGATTAGACGCTAAGACGCTGCCGCCCCTTACGACGACGAGCCTTAATGACACGCTGTCCGGTCTTGGTGCGCATCCGTGCGCGAAATCCGGAGGTTCTTTTCCGCTTGCGGACGGTACCTCCTAGCGTGCGCTTAGTCATCTCTATCCTCCTGCTTGCTCTGTGACTACCATGAAGACGCAGTCTACTATGTTAGCATTAAAAATTGCCATCTCTGTAAGAATCAATCCAAGAATTGATCATCACGACAATCAATTTAGTTGATAATGACTAGTTGACAGTGACAACCCATGTTCCGATCTTGCGGCTGATGCTGACATCGCCAGGCGCATAAATATATCCTTCAAAGAAGTGCATTCCCGAGCGACGTGGCAGATAGAGATCAGACATTACGACCTCAATACTGGTTTGGGCTGGAATTGGCTCTACTAAATAGATTCGGATTTCGCGCCGATCTTCGTCCCATACCACTTCATCAATTGGCTGGTTATCGCCGTCAACCCGAACATCAATTTCATCGGTTTCGAAATCACCTCTGTAGGTTTCTGGATAGGTAATCAAAATTTCGTTGACACCCAGTTCCAGCTTATCTCCCGGAAAACGCAAGCGGAGCCGATCGGTCGTCGCTCTTGTGCCCCCAAAGTCAAAGCGATAACCTAGCTCCTCTTCCGGGCCTCCAAAGATGGTGAGGCCAGGCAGTCCGCTTTGGGCAACGGCAACAAGGGGAAGGCTGCTGGCTAAACAGGTTGCGATCGCAAGTCCTGCAATAAGCCCGGTTTTAGATAAATGACGAATATTCATAAAGCGAATTCAGCTCCTCACAAACTAGCTAAGCATGAATTTGTGTCAAACTACACTTTGTCTGATGGACAACTCAAAACTGCCGATGCAGCACAAACAACGGTCAGATTGACCCTAGAATCAGACGAATGCAGAGACTTAGATGTTTCTACAATCGCGCGGCGACTATTTGGCAACTATTACAGAACGTTGCTCAATCTTAATGAATGTAGCAGTTATGTTGTCGAATTGCCGATAGAGTCGGCAGAATCGAACTACGCAGACAGCCCCATACCGTCAATTAAGTAATGTCAGGCAGGAAACTTTGACCAACATCAAGAAGATTGACCTAAATCAGGGATGATTTGTTCCTCGGTTGGGCTAAGATCACGCCAAACAAGATGGTGCTTGCTGTGTACTTGATAATGAGCAAGCTTTTGTTAAAGCTAAACCGCAGCAAAGGAAAATAGCACAAAACGCTTATCTCAGTATTCTCAGCTATTTACGTAATCGCCCACCTGATCTTCGTTTCAAGTCATTTGGGGAGTTAGTGGCCATAGCTCAAATCGCTATAGTCGTTCTGTCGCTGTGTTGAAGCCAAACACAATTGGTATGAAGTCTGAAATATCCTGCACCTCTAACTAGTTCTGTCTTGCTTTCTTCTTGCTCTTTATTGTGTTCTCAATGTTTTATGTATTGAATTATTGATATTTAGTTTGAATAAATTGTAAAGCAATAGATTTTTATTTTCAGTTTCAAATTGGCTTAGCAAAGCTTATTTCGTTTTTATAAAAATATATGATTTTCGCGCGTTCAACTGAATCAGAGTTGCACTTTAAAGTTTTTATTCTTATCGACTACAAAATTCAAGATTAGCATCAGGAAAACATGACATTGTGAATAGAATAATTGGCTTCGATCTTTAAACGAGTTCGAGTTAAACGATGCCTATGGGACTGAACATATAATTGGCCCGAGCAAGCATCTGAAGATACAGATTGAGGCGATGAGAGGTATCAGATAAAACTGAATAGCTAAAAACAAAAAGAATGAGTTAAATACTCCTGCTGTAGATTTAGACGTTGTCAAAGAGTAGGTCTATATACCTCTGCTTTTTGAGCTAAATATAAAGAATCAGGTTGAAATCCAAGAAAATTTGGATAAGCGCGGAGTCAATGTCATTCAATCTATAAAACAAGCTAAAGAACAGGACGCTGTAGCGAAAAAACTCTTTAGAATTTGAAATGAGTGCGATTTGAATTTATCAGCACTGCTGTGAGATGGCAGCAAAAAAACATGGTTTTGAGAAGTGCTGGATTGGGCGATTTATCAAAGCTGTTGAGACGAATTGGAATGAGTCAAAGTTGAGACGCAAGCAATTTGACGCAAATGTTGCAGCAGTGTGGTTGTCATTAACGTCTAAATCAACGATTCCATGCTATCGATACACTGCTTGAGCCTGAGTGTTTCAGGCTTTAGCGTTGTTTATTGAGGAATATTTATGAAAATTGCAGTAGCAAGAGAAATCGAAGTTAGTGAACGTCGAGTTGCTTTGATCCCCGATGTCGTATCGCGACTCGTGAAGCAGGGCTTTGACGTTTGGGTTGAGGCTGGCGCTGGGGATCGTGCTTATTTTCCGGATGCAGAGTATGAGGCTGTGGGTGCCCAGATTATTACCGATCGAGAAAAGCTGTGGCGGGAAGCCGATATCCTGCTCAAGGTGCGGCCCCCTCAAGATCAAGATGGGCGATCGGAAGTGGATTTGCTTCGAGATGGATCAGTTCTCGTGGGCTTTATGGATCCACTGGGTCAGCCAGAAATTGCCCGTCGCCTAGCCAACCGCCGCGTCACTGCATTCAGCATGGAAATGATCCCCCGCACGACGCGGGCGCAAAGCATGGATGCGCTGTCATCCCAAGCTAGTATTGCTGGTTACAAAGCAGCGTTGATTGCAGCAACTGCACTGCCTAAATATTTCCCAATGTTGACGACGGCAGCGGGAACCATCCGTCCGGCCAAGGTATTTGTCATGGGAGCGGGTGTTGCCGGATTACAAGCGATCGCAACTGCTCGTCGATTAGGTGCTGTCGTGGAAGCCTTTGATATTCGGCCAGCGGTGAAAGAAGAAGTGCAAAGTTTGGGCGCACGGTTTGTCGAAGTGACGCTGGATGAAGAAACAGCGGCAGCAGGTGGCTATGCCAAGGAGCTATCGGAGCAGGCAAAACAGCGATCGCGTGAGTTGGTCGCCGAACATGTGAGTCAGGCCGATGTTGTGATCACCACCGCTCAGGTGCCGGGTAAGAAAGCCCCCATTCTAGTTACGGACGAAATGGTGGCCAGCATGGCTCCGGGTTCCGTCATTGTGGACTTAGCAGCCGATCAGGGCGGCAACGTGGTTGGATCTGAATCCGGGCGCGATGTGGTGCGGCATGGAGTCACGATTATTGGCCCTACGAATTTACCGTCTTCAGTACCCGTGCATGCCAGCCAGCTCTATGCCAAGAATTTGCAAACACTGGTGCAGCTGATCGTCAAAGATGGCGAATTGAATCTCGATTTTGGTGACGACATTATCAGCGGAGCCTGTGTTACCCACAATGGTGAAATTTTGAATCAACGGGTACAGGATGCGCTGGAAGTAGCTCTGATGTAGTCAAGCACAGAAGAAGGACGCAATAGCAAAATTATGACCGGACTATTTATCGCTAGCTTATTTGTATTTGTGCTGGCATCGTTTGTGGGATTTGAGGTGATTAATAAAGTCCCGCCAACCCTCCATACGCCGCTGATGTCGGGTGCAAACGCCATTTCAGGAATTGCCGTCGTCGGCGCTCTGCTGATTGCGGGGCCACGGGAATGGAATATTACTGTCATTTTGGGTTTGATTGCCGTGGTTTTGGCAACGGTGAATGTAGTCGGTGGTTTTCTGGTGACTGACCGTATGCTGCAAATGTTCAAGAAATAGGGAGGTGAAGGCATGAATTCAATGTTAAATACCGGAATCGAACTCACATATCTGCTGGCCGCCTCCTTGTTTATTGTCGGTCTCAAACGACTGGGATCGCCTGCCACAGCCCGTCAAGGTAATATTCTCGCTTCAGTCGGCATGTTGGCAGCAATAGTCGCCACGCTTTTAAACCAGAACGTCCTCAACTACGAAATGATTCTGGTGGGGATCATTATCGGTTCGCTGATTGGTGCGATCGCAGCTCGCAAAGTCGAAATGACCGATATGCCACAGATGGTAGGTTTACTCAACGGTTTAGGCGGTGCGGCATCAGCCCTCGTCGCTGTGGGTGAGTTTTACCGACTGCTGGGTGAACCGAACCGAGTCCCGTTGGATGCCACGCTGATTGCTGTGCTTGGCGTATTTATTGGTGGCGTTACGCTGACGGGTAGCTTAGTCGCTTTTGCAAAATTACAAGGCATCATGTCCGGTAGCCCCATTTTATTTCCTGGGCAGCGGGTCGTTAGCATTGTACTAGCGGGTCTGTTTCTTGCGGGTAGTGGCTATCTGCTGTGGAATCCGGCTAATTCCGCTCTATTTCTGGGATTAGTGGCTGTTTCGGCAGTACTCGGAGTTTTGTTTGTCATCCCGATTGGCGGGGCTGACATGCCCGTGGTCATTTCGCTATTGAACTCCTATTCGGGTTTGGCTGCGAGTGCCGCTGGCTTTATCTTGGGCAACAACATGCTGATCATTGCCGGTGCATTGGTTGGTGCATCAGGGATTATCCTGACCCAAATCATGTGTAAGGCGATGAACCGCTCGATTACCAACGTCTTGTTTAGTGCGTTTGGTACAGATGGCGCGGCTGGCAGTGCAACAGGTGGCGGTGGCACTGTGACTGATAAGGTGGTGCATTCCATCGAAGCAGAAGAAGGCGCAATGATGCTCGGCTATGCTCGCAGCGTGGTGATTGTGCCCGGTTACGGTATGGCCGTTGCTCAAGCGCAGCATTCGGTACGGGAACTTGTTGATCAGCTAGAGCGGCTGGGCGTGGGTGTGAAGTACGCGATTCACCCCGTTGCAGGCCGGATGCCAGGTCACATGAACGTCTTGCTAGCCGAGGCCAATGTGCCGTATACGCAGCTTGCCGATATGGATGACATTAATCCTGAGTTCGATCGGACAGATGTGGTTCTGGTCATTGGTGCCAATGACGTGGTGAATCCTGCGGCACGGGACAGCCAGAGCAGCCCTATCTACGGGATGCCGATTCTTGAAGTTGATAAAGCCAAAAACACCATTGTGATTAAGCGCAGCCTGAATACTGGCTTTGCGGGCATCGATAATGAGCTGTTCTACAAGAACAAAACCATGATGATGTTCGGCAGCGCGAAAGACGTGGTGTCTGAGCTAGTGGCTGAAGTGAAGCAACTCTAGAATTGCGGGTTGATGAGCCTGCTGTAGAGACACGGCATGCCGTGTCCCGACGGGGACTGAATTTCTGATTAGCCTAAAAACAGTAAGCCCTGCCGCAACTGCGGCAGGGCTTACTGTTTTTGAAGCGTTTCGTTAGAACGGGTAAACCAGAGGGGTAATGGTAACGGTTAAAATCCAGAACAGCAGATTGAGCGGGATGCCAATTCGCATGAAGTCGGTGAACTTATAGCCACCAGGGCCATAGACCATCAGGTTCGTTTGATAGCCAATGGGGGTGGCAAAACTTGCCGATGCGCCAATCATAATTGCGATCGCAAATGGCATAAAGTTCACGTCTAAACTTTGAGAAACCGCCAGTGCAATTGGAAAGACCAGCGCCGCCGCCGCGTTATTGGTGATTACCTCCGTCAGAATCGTGGTGATCCCGTAAACCACGGTTAAGGCAATCCAGGGATTATCGCCTGCCAGGGACACAAATGAAGTTGCGATCGCGGTTGCAGCTCCGGTACTTTCCAGGGCTTGACCGATACCTAATGCCGCCGCGATCACGAGCAGCACCGACCATTCCACGCTGCCCAACGCTTTATCAGGCGCACAGCAGCGGGTCACAATCATCAAAACCGATGCCAATACCGCCGCCTGTAGCATACTCATCCAGCCAAACGCCGCTAGCAGCACCATACCAACCAAAATTGCTAGCGCCAAAGGAGCTTTATCGTGGTTCAACGGTTCCGAATTGGGCACGGCGCTGAACAAATAGAAATCGCGGGAGCCGCGCTGCCGCTCTAGAAAGGAAGGGCTGGCCTCCAGCAGGAGCGTATCACCCGGACGCAGAATGATATCGCCAATTTTGCCCTGCAAGCGTTCACCATTGCGGGCAGCGGCGATCACGACAGCATTGTAGCGAGTGCGAAACTGACCTTCGCGAATGGTTTGGCCCACAATCGGGCAGGTATTGGATACCACGGCTTCAATCAGGCAGCGTTCTGTCCGTGGCTCATCCAGCTTAAAGACTTGATTGGTGGCAGGTTTGAGGCCGCGCAGCTTTTGCAGATCGACAATTGAGTCAATAACGCCAACAAATACCAGTTGATCGTCTTCCTGTAGGACTTCTTGGGGACTGACTGCTCCAATCATGCGGCCATCGCGCACGATCTCACCCAAATACAGTCCGGGTAAATGGCGCAATCCGGCTTGTTCAATGTTTTT
Source organism: Thainema salinarum CENA647 (assembly GCF_057732415.1). Classification (NCBI taxonomy): domain Bacteria; kingdom Bacillati; phylum Cyanobacteriota; class Cyanophyceae; order Leptolyngbyales; family Leptolyngbyaceae; genus Thainema; species Thainema salinarum. The sequence continues at coordinate 797,081 of NZ_JBYJZJ010000022.1, read as the reverse complement.
ACCAGCCAGGGGACTGCCAGGCTCAACCACCATTTCGACGGTGTACTCACGGGGATCGTCATAGTTGCTCAGGGCGGGCTTGCGATCGGGCAGGAGCCAGCGATTGACGGCCAGCAGGTAAATACAACCCGCTGCCGCACAGGGCAAGCTGACCAGCGTGATGTCAAACATTCTCAGACCAGGAGAATCCGTATTGGCAATCAGCAAACCGTTGACCACCAGATTCGTACTGGTACCAATTAGCGTACAAATACCGCCAAAAATCGCAGCATAGCTGAGTGGAATCATCAGTTTCGACGGGCTGAGGCGTAACTTACGCGACCAGTCATTCACCACGGGCACAAACATGGCGACAACGGGCGTGTTGTTCAAAAAGGCGCTCATGCCGACGACGGGCAAGATGAGACGTAACAGCGCCCGAAATAATCCTTTTGGTAAACCCAAGACGCGCTGGGAAATCCAGGCCAGTCCCCCCGTTTGTTGCAGGCCCATCACCACAATGTAGAGCACACCTACAGTCAGTAAACCGGAATTACTGAATCCGGCCAGAGCTGCCTGCTCATCCAGTACTCCCGTCAAAAAAAGGACGGCTAAGCCGCCCAAAAACACGATATCGGCTGGTAGTTGGGTCAGTGCATTGAGCAAGAACGCCAATACAGTAACTGCGATCGCAAGCCAACCCTGCCAAGTCAAATCCAGCGGTAGCGCAAGCTCTGTCCCGCCGATTAAGGCTATACCAACACTCAACCCAGCACCCAGCAAAACCAGTAAGCCAAGACTTTGCCACGGACTGCGCCGCCAAGATCCACGTAAAAATCTGAACCGTGTAATTTGCATATCAGATCCCTTGAGAAATAGAGCGAGGGAGTGGAGCGGTCATAGTGTGCCCACATTCATCAATCAATGTTGAACGGAATCAACGCTGAGATAAGAAAACTGCTTCAACTGAAACAGCACCTTCAACTTGAGCAGCCTTTCACAAGGCTAAGAATGCAAATGCATTTGATTCCTGAGTGTATCTTAAATGTATTCAGATTCAAATCGATTTAATTTAGCTTTATCGAAAACTCACACTAAATCTGCCAATAGACCGCGCTCGCGGAGTTAATCTAAAGCCTGAAAGATTATGCTGGTAGCACGCTACAGCTTTCATGAAACTCATCAGCCCCAATTCTTGAGACGGCCCAAAAATCTTGATTCCATATGCCACAATAGGTTGGCTAACTCGTCGGGAGCATCGGCATGACAAAGCAGGCAAAGCATTTAGCTCCATCTGACCTCATCGACCTGTTGATTCAGGGCAATTTTTTGTTCCAGGGTATGAATGCTGCCGATGTCGCAACTTATCTCGATCCCAATCAGCTCATTGTCGAAAAACTGTACTCCAGTCGTCCGATCTACACGGCATTTCGTCCTGATCATTCCCTTGAGCACCTTTATGTGGTTACGGCGGGTGGGCCAGTGGTGATTCGCAGTACACCGCTCGATCGGATTATTGCCGTTACTTATCCCGGCGGCTGCTTCGGGATGCGTAATTTGGATTTTGCTTACGGTAAAGTCTGCCGTGCGTTTCCTAGTTTGGTTGAGGCCTATAAAACCACGGATGTCGTCAAAATTCCTGTGGCAGCGATTCAAGCGCTCTACGAAAGCAATGCTCTATTTTGCGATCGCTACAACATGCTGTTCGAACTGCGGGAAAAGTTTCAGTACCATCTGCTGAACTGTAGCGCCTATCCGCCTCAAGCTGTTGCCTCGTTGTTACGGGCATTAGTTTATCAAGAGCGCACGCTGCGGCACCTGCCTGATGACACCGCCACGTTTGATTTCGACCTCCCCGTAGATATCATCGCTAAAGCCTGCCAGCTTAATCATCGCACCGTCGAGCAGGTGCTAAAAGGAATGATTAAAGTTGGGCTCTTGAAATCAGGTAAAGCATCCGACGGCAGCAACGATATCGTGCATGTCACGAATCCAGAAGGACTCAAAGAAGCTTACAGCGCTACACGCGATAAGGTCTCTTGGTGGCCTTTACGCTAAAAAGATTGCCCTGTTGCCAGATCCTAAAGTCCCAAAGAGCCATGATGCCGTCGCGTTGCGACGGCATCATGGCTCTTTGGGACTTTATAAGAGTATTGGGAATTTAGCGTTGTCTAGCTTTGGCTTAACGCTTCGAGGGCTTCTTCTTCCATCTCAGCATGGAAGCCATTGCCATTCTCATGATGATTAGCTTTGCGGGGTTGCAAGAGACCATACCCACCGTGATTCCGTTCATAAATCACGTTGATCTCATCAGTATCTGCATTGAGGAACATGTAAAAATCATGATCCACAAGCTCTAGCTGCTCTAGTGCCTCTGCAACGGTCATCGGCGGCATGGCAAAGTACTTTGCCCGCACTACTTCCGACGGCAGCTCTGGCTGACGCTCATGTAGGACACGTGAAACATCCGTCGTGATCTGCTGACCACGGAACACTTCATTGGGTTTGGTAGTTGTGTGCGATTTGCGATTTCGCTTACCCTTATACTTGCGCAACTGGCGAGCAATCTTGTTGGCGACTAAATCGATACTGGCATAAAGGTTTTCGCTGCTTTCTTCTGCACGAACAACCGTTCCATTAGCGTAGATCGTAACTTCAGCCGTTTGCTTTGGATTTATCCGGGGATTACGAGCCACCGACAATGTCACATCGACTTCGGTTGTCAGATTTTCATAGTGGCTCACTGCCTTCTCAATTTTTTGATGGACGTAATCATAGATAGAGTCTGTGATGTCTATGTTTTTACCCTGGATAACAAGCTTCATACAGCTTCCTCCCCTTACTTATTGGGTGTTACATCCCTGTAGATCTGTGGGATACTTTCACCCTAACACCTTGTATTCTGGACAACAGACTCCTTTAAGATCCTTTGCATGACTTGACGTTTCTTGACGTGTTTCGTCACATTTTCAAGCCAGTTTCAGGTAAAATCCGCTTGTTTTTTTCGTCTTTCTTCGCTATGCCTAATGTGCGATCGCAGCCGATTTGCCAGCTTTATCAAATGGGACAAATCCCTTATGCAACCGCTTGGCAGTGGCAGCAACAACTCGTTGAAGCTCGCCGTCAGCAGCCGGATTTACCCGATGTTTTGCTGTTGCTAGAGCATCCCTCAGTCTACACCCTTGGGCAAGGCGCAAGTTTAGAATTTCTTAAGAGTGATCCCGCTAGTCTTGATGTCGAATTGTATCGAGTTGAGCGGGGCGGCGAAATCACCTATCACACGCCCGGACAGTTAGTTGGCTATCCGATATTGAACCTAGTCCGACATCAAAAAGACTTACATTGGTACTTACGCCAACTTGAAGAAATATTAATTCAAACCTTGGCTCATCTGGGCTTAACAGGACAGCGAATTCCAGGTTTAACTGGAGTTTGGATTGCAGACTGTAAAGTAGCTGCAATCGGCATCAAGGCCAGTCGATGGATTACTATGCACGGCTTTGCCCTCAACATCTGCCCTGATTTGGCTGGGTTTCAGCACATCATACCCTGCGGCATTGCCGATAAACCCGTCGGTAGCCTAGCGCAGTTTATTCCTGGTCTTACTCGCACCGATGTAGAGCCTATCCTAATTCAGCAATTTGCTTATCACTTCGACCTGATACCCATTCTTTGTAAAATTGCATTGAACAAGGAGCTTAAGTCCCTCACCTTATGAGGGATCATTCTTGTTATTCTCAATTTAAATTGGTATGAGATGTATTAGACCTCTTGCACGAACCAGGATTTGAAGGCTAAAACCCCTGTGATTACGTTGTGTTTTTCGATTTATGCAAGAGGTCTATTGTCAAACGGCATAAAAAAGAACTAAGGATACGCTGTGAATAAAGCCTGGGCACAAGTTGGACAGCTTTCGCTTTTGCAATAGCGTAGTCAATTTATTTTCGGTTACGTGTATTAATGATAAAAAGTGGTTGGGAAAACTTTCTTAGCCACATGACTCAGTAGAGCTAATATGCAAATCCAAGCTAATACATAGCATGGAAATAGATAACGCCAGAAGGGAAATGAATCTGGAATTAAATTACCCAATGCATACACACCACTAAAAACTGCAGGAATAATCCACTCAACACGGCGTGCAAACAATCCAATCAGCAACGTTAGCAACGAAAATCCATAGAAAATATAATGCTTAAACGTCCAGCTTAGTACTGGATGATCTAACATCCATTGCATAAAATGAGCGTAAGCTTTTTTGAATGAGGGCAACTGACTATTAAACTCGAGGTTAAGTTGCTGTCTTCGTCCTATTGCTAAACTTGGACCTCCAATACCGCCCCAATTCTGGTAAACGACCTTGGGAATTTGTAAAACATAAGAGAAATTGCAAGATTTGTGATTAGCATAAGCAGATGGATACCTTAGCATCATATTAGCTGCCTTCCGCATAATAAACTTAGGTTTTGCCAAAATAACCTCTTCCTTATCGGCTAGCCTGATGTTACGGAGCCAAAGCTGAGGAAATCGACAGTTAAAACCTTCGCCCATCAAAATTTGAAATGTTCCCGATCCGAAAGCCGTATCAATAGACTGTTCTTCTATTTGCATTTCTGCTGTACTGATTTTAGAGCCTGCTCGATGAATAGTGCCTATATACTGGCTTAAGAAAACATAGCTTGCTGGAGATGTTCCAGTAACATTGGGACTTAACTCAATTAACTTAGCTGGAATAATTAACAAAGTTATAATCAGCGGAATTGACTTGATGACTCCACGAATTTTTTTCTGTTGCCATGCCAGGCAAATAACATATCCAAGCGGAATCACAGCTAATAAAATCGCTTCACGCCGAAATGCAACTGCAATCGATAAACAAATAACAGATAGAAAAACCGATGACTGGCTTTTGAGGCGGGATGCTCGAATAAGAAAAGCTGCCGCTAACATTACAAAGGATGCCATTGAGGTATTCGAGATTGCGGCGTTCGAATATAGCCAAAGCTGGGGAATAAGAGAAACAATCGCTGTGCTAACTAAAAATAATCTTTGGTTTTGTATAATTTGCCAGAGTAAATAAAACGTTGACGACCAAAAGCCGAAACCTTGTAATCCAGTAAATAAGCTTGGGTTTTTGACCATTTTCTGCGTAAGATGCATAGTCATCGCCAAAACAGGGGGATGCCATACATCGTAACGATTTTCTAGTGCTTGTTCCCAAGCTGTGGTCGCATCATAAGACATAATACCTGGATAGAATACTAGAACCCAAAATGTACTTAGGCTGATGGCTAGCGAAATGATATAAACCAGCAATATACGCTTATGATGGTCAATCCTATATGCCCATAAACAATAAGCACTAATTAAAAGGCTGCTGAGAATTAGCCATTCTAGAAGACCAAATAAAACGGCTATAGTAATAATTAAAAATCGAGATGGTTGGAATGTGGATGAGAATAATAATCCCTCTTCCGAAAAGATATTGAGCCAAACTGAAAAATTAAATAGCGTTGGAATCAAACTAAGTAAGCAAAAAACTACAAAAGTTTTCGCTTTTTTTTGCAGCAAAGAATATAGATAATTCACAGTATTTGGCTGATCGAATTGCATTGATTGATTAAGCTATATATCTATAGTAAATGTGTTGTTGTCGATACATTCCCGTCTGCACCTCCTATAGCTATATAGCTTGCAGACTGATCCTCAGATTTTGATTGTATCTCCATGAGGGTAAGCCCATCCAGGAATAAAGTTTGATTAAAAAATATAATTGTATTTCTTGCTGCAAAACCATGATCAAAGTTTATATATCAGGCGCATTTAAGTAAATAGGCCAAGATACAAGGTGATTCGGATCATTCTGAAGTCAAACAAATTTGGCTAAAGGCTACTAGCGCGCAGTATAGCTTCTTCCCAGTCATCTTCTTTTTTTGGCACCGCTAGGTTTTGTCATCTAAATTTGCGAAAGAACTTCTGTGCCAGCGATGTGGCCAAAAATATGTTCTGAATAGTGACTGATGGCAGGATTTGAGAGGAGCTGGAGATAGGTTGGATCGGTGGCAAAGTGCTGCCAACGATCGCACACGCTCATTTCTTGGGCACGTCCCTGCAAAGCTTGCCCATCAAACGAACTGCCGCCGCCTTGGGACTTAACCTGTTCCAGTCCTGCGTCGGAGAATGGGATGTTTAGTTGAGCCGCAACGGTTTGACGGTAGGCTGGGCTGCGAAACCATTCATTGTAGTTTACGAAGATGGTGGAATCATCCAAAAACTGGCTCTCCCTCACAAATTCTTGTGCATATTCCAACCACAAATCGACCATGCTGTGGGCAGGAGATTTGACTTTAATAAATCCCTGTTTGAGGCGGCTGGCAAATAGGTTGAACGGATCGCGCAGAATCAAAACGGTAGTTGTTTGGGCGCTGCGGCCTAGATAGAGGTCATGATGAGCCGTGGTTTTAGAGGTAACAATATCGCTTAGGCGATAGTCCTCATAGGAATAAATTAATGCATCTTTCGGCGTGAAATTGCCCCAAGCCTCTGGCTTGAGATGATCTTTGGGGTAGTGCTGATACAAAACCCGATAGGGATTTTTATCGGGCCGAATGTTGTTCAAATGCCAGATGTTACCAGACAGCTGATGGCGTATCCAGTTAATAATGGCATGATTTCCGCTGCGACGCAGGCCTAAAACTCGAATTTCTCGCTGATTGACAACCTGCTCAAGGCTAGGGGCTTGCAGTGTTAGCCGGATCTGATCTCGCATCCAATACGGCAGTTCTCGTGGGACGGTTTGCCGATAGTAATTTAATTTGTGCAATAACGAAACCATACTGCGCCAATGATAGTGGTCTAGATCAGTTTGCCCGTCGTATACCAAATTTGCTCATGGAAACCAGTCATCTGCACCCGCACTCACCGTAAATTGTCATACAAAATCTGCTACCAAAATAAGCAATAATCTTCAGTGAAACCCATTCTAAGCGGAGCTTTCACCAAAGATTATTGAGCTGCTACATAGTTGAACTTGCTCTACAGAGCAAGAACCAAACAACAAGAGCTTTAAAGTGTAATTTTGGAGATTCAGTGCAAGATGCGGGTTTACTGCAAAATTTCTTCGAGCTTGTGCTGCTCCCAGAGGGATTGGTATAGCCCCGGTTGGCTAACGAGTTCAGTATGAGAGCCTGATTGGACAATTTGACCAGCCTCCATGACCAAAATGCGATCGGCGGTGGCGGCGGCAGACATTTGGTGGGTAATAAACAGTACGGTTTTGCGCTGTGTGCCTGTGGACAAGTTATTGAGGATACGGGTGGCAGTTTGGTTGTCGACGCTGGATAAAGCATCATCCAAAATCAGGATGGATGAGTCCACAAGTAACGCACGGGACAAAGCAGTGCGCTGACGCTGACCTCCCGATAGAGTGATGCCGCGTTCTCCAACGATGGTCTCGTATTGCTTTGGAAAATTGAGAACTTCTTCATGGATTTGCGCTTCTTTGGCGGCATGTTCTACGTCTGTTTGGAAGGCTAAGGGGTCGCCGTATCGGATATTGTCTTTAATTAATGTGCTGAACAGAAAGCTGTCTTGGGGAACATATGCGATCGCACGTCGCAGATCCTGGAGCCGAATACGGGTCACGTCAATCCCGTCCAGAAAGAGTTGACCTGGTTCAATATCCAGTAAACGCGGTAAAGCATTAGCTAGAGTCGATTTACCGGAACCGATTGGGCCAACAATAGCAATGGTTTCACCGGGATTGAGTGAAAAATTGACTGAGAGCAAAGCCGGTTCGGCAGCATCGGGATAGGTATAGGTCAACTGTCGTGCTTCTAGTCGTCCGGATACATCTTCCAACGGTAAATCGATGGCATCTGGTTCATTTTTAATTTGCGGTTGAGCGGTCAGAATAGCTTCTACTCGATCAATACTGACCTCACCACGCTGATAAGCCGTAATCGTGAAGCCGAGCAGCGCAGTGGGGAAGACGAGCTGCTCGACATAAATTAGCAGCGCAACAAAGTCACCCACAGAGATTTGCCCTGTAGAGATGGCTCCAGCTCCTAACGCCAGCAGAATCAATAAGCTGATGCTGGCTAGTCCGCCCAGCAGGGGAAATAGCGTATTGCGAGTTTTGGCCAGTGCTAGGTTTGCCCCCAGTAATTTCTGATTCCGCTGGTGAAAGGCGCGGCGTTCGTTTTCTTCTTGAGCATAAATTTTGATCAGCGGCATACCGCTCATATCTTCCTGGATCAAATCACTCAAGTCTGATAGACGTTCCTGCACATTGAGCTGCTCTGAGCGCAGTTTGTGGCTAAAGGCTTGCACCAGAATCAGCATGATGGGGTAAATCACAATCGCTGCCAGGGTCAAGCGCACGTTGATAAACAGCATGGCAGGTAGTCGAATCGCATAGGCAAAGATGGTGTTGGCCAAACTTAAGACGGCAAAGCCGACCAGCCGTCGAATATTATCCACGTCGCTGGTGGCGCGACTGATTAACTCCCCGGCTGTATTGCGAGCGAAATAGGCCGGTTCAAGGGTCAACAAGTGGCGAAAAATCTTTTGCTTGAGGTCAAACTCGACCTGTCGCCCCACGCCAAACAACACAATGCGCGAGACCATTCGGAAACCCAGCATGATGGTTGCCATCACCAAAATCTGCACGACATAGCGCAAAACTTGGTTGAAGTCGAACGTCACTTGGAGTTCATCAACGCTGTCTCGAATGATCAAGGGAATCCAGGTGCCAAGTCCATTCACGGCAAACAGGCATAGGATTCCGATTGTTTCTAGTCTCCAGTGGGGGCGCAGGTAGGTGCCTAGTTTATGCAGTTGAGAACGAGCCATACTGAATCGAAAATCGGTTTTGTGATGGAAGCCTTGTCCCATCCTAGACGACAATCTATGAGACACTGCTGATGTTTCGTCTCATAACTTATCTCCCAGCTTAGAAGAGGTGACGAGTTGCCGTGACTTGGTAGCCAATTCCCTCTATTGGTTTGTCAACGTTGTTTTGGTGGTTTTTGATGGGTTTTGATGATTGATATGCCGCGCAAAGCGTGATGTATCAACCATCAAAACTGATTTGACACAGCACTACTGGGCTTTAATGCAAAATGATGTTCATGAAACGTCCGTGTCAGAATAGTCATGACACGGTCTACATAAGGACGAACGTCGAATGAAGAATGGCCAATGGACGCGCCCTATCGGGGTATGCCTCGCCATCACTCTGATTGGGGGTGGCTTGGTAAGTTGCGATCGCAGAAATCGGGCCGCCGATCAGATTGCGGAAGATAGCTCAGCAGTGCAGGAACAAACCAGCAATCTGACCTTTGAGAACATCACCTTAAGCCAGTCCGACGAAGCAGGCAACCCGGTTTGGAGTATTAAAGCAGAAGAGGCCAATTACAGCCCTGACCAAAAGATTGCCACGGTAACCAATCCCATCGGCGATCTGCTACAGGATGGCGAGAAAATTTACAACGTAGAGGCCAAAACCGCCGAAGTTCACCAGGATGGAGAGGTGATCTATCTGCGCGGTGACGTAGTGGCCACGGATACGCGCGACGGAGCCGTGCTCAAGGGAGAAGAACTGGAGTGGCGACCACAGGAGAATGTCATCTTTGTGCGGGGCGGAATCCAGGGCACTCATCCCAAAATGAATGCTTCGGCTCAAGAAGCCAAGGTGATGACGCGCGATCGCACGATGGAAATTACTGGCAAAGTAATTGCGACAACCAAAGATCCGAATGTTCGTCTACAAAGCGAAAAGATTTTGTGGAATTTGCAAGCTGAAACGGTTGTGAGTCCAGTCCCAATCAAGGTGGAACGCTATGAAGGCAATCAAATTATTGATACGGTGACGGGAAAACAGGCCGAAGTCAAGCTGCAAGAAAATTTGGTCAGAATCACGGAGGATGCGCTGCTGACATTAAGGGAGCCGCCGGTGCAGGTTTCCAGCAACAATATGTTTTGGAATTTGGGTAAAAATACAATCGTCAGCAATCAGCCAATCCGCATCGTGCATCAAACCGAAGGAGTCACGCTCACGGCTGACACCGGTCGCATGGATCTGGAGCAAGAAATTGTCTATCTCAGTCAAAATGTGCAGGCTGTGGGCCAACGAGATGGCTCTCAGCTCAATGCCAACGAGCTAACCTGGATCATTCCGACCCAGCAGGTTAACGCCAGAGGCAATGTCCGCTATCGGCAAACCGATCCGCCATTTAATCTAAGGGGCGATCAGGCCGTGGGCCGTCTAGAAAATCAAACGGTCGTGGTGCGCGGTGGCCCAGTGATAACGGAGATTATTCCTCAGTAACCAGTCAAATCCCAAGAGCAACAAGCGGGCTAAGCCCGCTTGTTGCTCTTGGGGTGAAGTTATAGCTGTAGTCAGCTCTGTTAGGATACGGACGTTTTTGTGGTGCGGCAGAGAGTACTACAAAAACGTCCTAACCAACATAGCTATGGTGGTTTTAAATGACCTGATTGCGGCTAGCAGCGCCGAGCTGCTCAGATTCTGGTAGGGCTGACGGTGTGATGTCTTGGGGGAGAGGTTGGGCGGCTCCCCAATGCTGGGTGAGCGCTTGCAATAGCTGATCTTGACGTGCCCGCAGGTCTTCTATGTTGGGGCCCTGGTTAAAAATGGCAAACCAAACCAAACCGCGATCGCGGGTGGGCAGCACTCCCGCCAAAGTACACACTCCATTAAGAGTACCGGTCTTAACTGTGGTCGCAGTCGGCATGCTGCGATAGTCCAACGTGCCACCATCGCGACCAAAAACTGGAAATAGATCGGCCACGTTGAACTCAGTGTCTTCCAAAATGAGCTGGATGGCACGGAACATTTGCACAACTGCGATCGCAGAAATTTGATTTTCTTGTCCCAAGCCGGAACCATTGATCAGCCGAATTTGATCAACTGAAACGCCAGAGGCTTGAGCCGCTTTGCTGGATACCGCAGTCGGGCCACCAATGAGACGGGCAATCTGTTCCGACATCTCATTGTTGCTGTAGATGTTCATCGACTTGAGGATGGCAAACAGCGACAGCGATTTATGGCTGACTAGCGGCTTGACAGATTGCAAAATTGGCGCAGAAGGAGAAATGACTTGAATGCCGCCGTTAATGACGATGCGAGGACGGGGCGTATTGGGCGGCAGCGTTGCAAACTGCTGCTCAGCTTCCCATTCCCACTGATCAGCGTTAATTGCCTGCTGGAGCCACTGGCCGGATTGAGCCGGATCTGGGCTGAAGTTCATCGTGAAGGCGGGCGTAACCAGTAAATTACCGTTGACCTGCTGAATACCAGCATCCTGGAGCGCATTGCCCAAGGCAATCCCTTCTTCCCATACAAACAGCGGATCGCCTTGGCTGAGAACAACTAAGTCCCCCTGTAGAACACCATCTTGCACTGGGCCAGTAGCGGCAATCACGGTTTCAAAACGATGGTTGGGATTCCACGTCGCCAGTGCTGCCAGCGTAGTGGCAACCTTAGTCAACGAGGCCGCTGGCAGGGGACTAGTGGCTTGATGCGCAGCAATTGGAGCCGAGCCGATTTGCACTAAAACGCTCTGACTACCGACTGGATTACCTGCGGTATTAAGAGATTGTAGATACTGAGCCACAATTTGCTTGGCTTGCGGATCGGGGCGCTGTACGGCGACCTGAAAGGCTGTATCTGACCAGGCATCTAAACTATCGACGGTTTCTGTCCAGACGGTTTTGTCAACAGGATTGAGGCGCTGCACGTCTCCAATCCCTAACCCCAGCACTGCTAGTGCGGTGGCGAGCAAGTCCAGCACAGTGGCCTCCTTTCAGTCACAGGTAACATGATCCACAAACAAAAAATGCAAGCGCGATCGCACTCGCCTCAAAGCCTAATCTATTTTGCCAAAAGTGACTACTGAAGTGTGATGTTGTTAGATGGGACGCCAGCATTAAACACAAGCACAAACAGCCAAAAGAGCTTCACCCACTGGGAAAAGCTCTTTCGGTGATTCAACTTAGCTAAACTGCAAGTGGTTTAGCGATAACGCTTCTTGCGGCGAGCAACGGCCTTACGCTTACGCTTTTCTTGGGGCGTTTCGTAATGACGACGACGCTTCACCTCTGCGAAGATGCCGGCCTTTGAGACCTGACGCTTAAAGCGTCTCAGTGCAGATTCAATTCCTTCGTTTTCGCCAACAACAACTTGAGTCATAAGCATTCACTCCTAATTAACTTATGTCTACGGTTAACAACAGTTTGTAACTGAAATCAAAAACTCGGGATGACACTCCCCGCGATCGCACCTAAGCGATGCGATATTAGACCACTTGTTCTCCCGGAGCATACATCAAGCATGCGTAAACGCTACACACGCAGAACGCTTCTCTAGGAGCAGTGGATAAGTAAAAGATTGTGGCTGTCTAGGGCTTGTCCAACTAAGCAGTCGCGCATATCTTGGCCATCAGCTTCCGCTTGGATGCTGACTGTCGCTGCTTAGTGACCTCATTCATGAACTGACGATTTTGCGCTCACCCCCAGACATTGACCGAATTGTGAAAAGCCTACTTACTTTAGCAGAATTTGCGAATGCTTTTACCAGCGTTAACATTCGCTCTAAAATTGCCCACCCTGCGGGTAGACTCTGTTTCTAACCTAACACACCATCTGGCAACCTTGAGAACTGCAATCGCAGTTCTCGACACTACACCAAAATCATTGCACCAACGTCATTACAGCAGATTCCTACAGCGAACTTTATAGCAGCCACTCCAGCCCAATTCCGACCATACTGTCTCGTCCGTGGGTGGAATTTTGCTTCTGGATGTCGGCAGAAAGCCGCAGGTGCTGCGTGAGAGCGTATCCAACCGAAATGGAGGTCAGTCCCACTTCTTGACTTGTGCCCACATCTACCCAGCTTTGGGATAGCGAAATGTCTGCAGCTCCGGTACGGGATAGAGCCAGCATCAGCCGGATACCGACATTGAGTCCCTCTTCGGTGTAGTCGTCCGTTTCCAAATATCGATAGCCGACCAGAGGAGCCACATTAATATAGCGGCCCAGCGGTCGGACAAAGTAATGCAGATCTGCGCCATAGGAGGTGCGATCGCGATCAAAGGCCGCTTGGTAGTCGGCACTGACGGTGAGTCCCGTACGACCGATGAACACATCTTCAACGCCTAGGTTAAAGCCGCTGGCCTGGTCGGTCGAGGGAAACTGCACATAGCCGAATTTCAACCGAGTACGAAAGCTGGGATCATGGCAAATCTCGTCTGCAATATCCGGCGGATCAGCCAACCATTCCTGCAGCACCGGACTGTTCTCGTAAATGTCTGGATCAAGGTCGAACGCGTCTGCGGGTGAGGTCGAGGCTGGACTAGATGAATCGGCTGGTTCTTGTTGGTTCGCGGCTTGACTGTCCATGAATTCGGCGAGCGGAAGCGGTGGCTGCCAAATTGAGTAGGTTTGAGAAGAAACTGATTCAGCGGCAATCGGTTGTGCGATCGCAGCGGTTGAACGGCTCAACCATAGGCTGTTCAACCACAACCCCAGACTAAGTAAGCAGGCGCTTGTCGTAACTGAGCAAAAGTTAGGCATTAGATTCAGTGTATGACTCCATACAGATTCTCCATGCAGATTCTGAATGTCAGGCCAGCCATAAAGTTGCTCAATCTACCCAAATCTATCGATTGTGATAAGGAATACGGGTCAAACGGTAGGTGAAAAGCAGAGCAGCAGTTCTTATTGTGAAACTGTTCATCGTGTTTGTCTGCATCATGATGTGTCTGCTATGTATCTGCATTGCGTCAGACGATGCGCTAATCGTTCACGGTAAACAAAAATGACTAGTTATGATCAGCGAGCTACTGCTTAATATGTCACACAACAATCCCAATCCGAAGCCAAACTCCACCTCCAACTCGGTAAACAAAGCTCAAGATCAACAGGTTGATCAGATCAAAAAAGAGCTAGACGAGAAGACGGTCGATACCCAGGATTTAATCTACAACCAGAGAATACCAGAAAATCCGCGCGAAGCCGTTCATAATCCCAGCGTGGTGCCTGAAACCTTTAGCGACTCGCGTGCGCTTCGTTCTGATCTTCGTCATGACGATGAGGAATAGGATGCGTCTGATTCAGCTCTAGCACAGCCAAACTGACCATTTTTTGACAACTTCCACTTTTTTACTGTTTTTATACCGCTATGGATAGCTCTGTTTATTCCGAATACTCTGATATCAATTCAGACGCCGCATCCCAAGCCCAGGCCCAAGAGAATGCTAAAACTGGGCCGCAAGCTCATGCCCAGTCTCGCGATCGCAAACCAACGACGCCGTTTGAGCAACTCGCACAGATGGGCGAAACTGCGATCGCAACCACAATAGCCCTTGGTGAAGTGGTGGGCAAATCGGTTTATGATGCCACTCAACCCGTTTCAGGCACTTTGACGGAATGGGGTGAATTGGCCAACCAACAGGTTTATCAATTAATTGACTGGGCTGCTGAAGGAACAGGGCAAGCCGTAACCGCTGTCGGTCAGTTACCCTTCGCCGATCGAGTCGCAGGCTTGTTTCGGCTGGACTGGTTAGTGGACAGTGGCGAAAAGGTGAATGCGCGTCAGGCTAAGCAGGCCGTCGAGGATCTTCAGCAACAGTATCCCAACGAATCGGCCTTGGAAATTGCCCAGCGCATCATGAATCAGAAAGCTGTGGTTGCAGGCGGTACCGGATTCACCAGCAGCTTGATCCCAGGGGTGGCAGTTGCCTTGCTAGCAATTGATCTAGCCGCAACCACTGCCATTCAAGCGGAAATGGTTTATCAAATTGCTGCCGCCTATGGGTTCGACCTCAAAGAACCCGCGCGGAAGGGAGAGTTAGTTTTGGTAATAGGGCTGGCGATGGGCAGTACCAACATCGTCAAAACTGGTTTAGGGATCTTCCGCAATATTCCACTGGCAGGCCCCGTGATTGGAGCCAGCACAGATATTGCGGTGCTTTACACGGTGGGCTACGCTGCCTGCCAATACTATGAGATGAAGCAGAAGCTGGGTTCTACACCCACGCCTGCGGATTTACAAACAATTCAATCTGACAGTGCAGCCTACTGGGCAACGACGCTGGAACAGCAGGCCATTATCGACCAAATTCTGACTCACATGTATTTGGCCAGCCAACCCGATAAAAGCTGGCCAGCGGTCGTCGCAGGTTTGCACCAATCATCCAACAATTTAGACTTGTCGGCTGATATTGCTCAACATTTGGAACAACAAGTTCCACTTAATCAACTGCTCGATCAGCTACAACCTGAGTTTGCCCTGCCAGTTCTGTCGCGCTGCTATAACATGGCCAAGGCACATGGGCGGGAGATCACTCATGAAGAACAAACAATTCTGAATCAAATCGCGGTTCGGTTTAACCTAGAGGCATTTCTGACGGATGCGATCGCAGATACAGCAGATACAGACGCAGGCGCTAACACAAGTACAGGGACAGTTCCACCCTCACCCATTGGGCCTAATTAGACTTGGATTCAACTCGGATTCGGCCTCCAGCCTCCAGTCCAACCAGACATATAGCGGTTCTAGTTAAGAACGAGAGAGGAGAGTGCCTCATCCTGAGGCACTCTCCTCTCTCGTTATCTCACTCTTAACTGGAATCACTATAAAACTAATGCGCCGCTCATAATGAGCGGCGCGTTGATTGGTTTATCGTCTGATGATTCATGCAACACATATTGGCTGGATTAAGTAGCTGGCCTTTTAACCGGTCCAAGCATTTGTTTGAGTATTGCCAAGCTCAATGATCAAATCCAGTAGTTCTTGGGTGTCCGTCTCTTTGTCGCAGAAGGCATCGTACTCTGCCTCTTGCAACATCTGTTCCAGGGATTTACCTGCTAAAGATGAGTAAGCAATAATCTTCGCGTTCGGCTGAATTTGCCGAATCAAATGGGATGCACTTGGCCCATCCATGACGGGCATCTGCATATCCAGTACAACAACATCTGGCCGACACTGCTGGACCAGTTCAACGGCCTCTTTTCCATTTTTGGCCATTCCAACCAAGTTTGTGGGCCCACGCTGCTTAATTGCTAGCTTTAGGCTCAAACGAGTTAGGTCGTGATCATCTGCGATCACCACACTGATCGGGCGGGTCGAGACTGATTTGTAAGACAACATTACACTTAACTTGGGCTTATGCGGGAACTAACTTGGGCAGGGCTGGATGGTCATTTAACAATCGAACCCTTCGGTCTGGTTGAATCAACTAATTGTCGGTTTACATATTTCGTTAACACAGCCTGCATCAACGAAACCGATATGTAACCTGGTTTATTAACGGATCTTTGTTCAGCCTGAGCTCAAATTTTTTTGACCTGAGGTAGCCGATCATATTTTGATTGTAATTTCTTATGTATCAAGCATAACCGTCTGCTCAGCATAATCTTCTCTGCCATTTGGAGGATCTGCGATCGCAAATCGTATGAATTTCTCATAAAGCTAATCAGCAGCAAACGAAGGTCGGCTCTGACTTCTGACTTACGTCGCCTTTGCTTAGACTGTGTTACAGTTTTGGGTCGAAGTCACTAGTCACACCCTTCAGGTTTATCTCGTCCTATGGCGCTGCAATCGCTCCAGCGTTTGATGAAGCAAATTGAACAGCAAAAAGCTTGGCGATCGCAGCAGGTGTTTCGCCAGATCACATCTCGCTGGGCCGAATTAGTTGGCGATGCCGTTGCTCTACAAACGCGTCCCACAAGCTTACAGAATCAGGTGTTACAGGTAGCCGTAGCCAATGCATCTTGGGCGCAGAACCTCATGTTTGAGCGACGACGGCTCATGCAAAAAATCAATACAGAGCTGAGCTTGAGCCTGCGTGATATTCGATTCTCGACAGCACAGTGGAATTCATCCACTGGAACAAACACGCCGATGAACGAATCACTAAAAGTATGGCAGCAGCACCCCAGCCGCATTTCGGATCAGTCCAACCCGTCTGAGGCCCACGTTCTAACAAACGCAGTGACCGATCCCCGTGAGGTATTTGAGCGATGGGCCAAACAGGTACAGCTGCGATCTCAGTCTCTGCCGCTTTGCCCTCAATGCAACTGCCCAACGCCCAAAGGTGAGCTAGAACGCTGGTCAGTGTGTTCACTTTGTATTACAAAGCGATGGTAAGCACTCTAATAGCTCGTTACATTTCAACAGAAATCACAGAAAAAATGGCTGCTATTTGGATGCAATCTATGCCAAATGACAGATGAAATTATGATTAGCGGCATGGGAAATCTACGGTTTAAAAGGGAACTCTTTATAGAGAGCAACGTTGTTAGTACGGATCAGTTCGCAGCAAAGCTCGACGACAGCAAATAAAATATTCTGGAATGAGCTAGCCTCAATTTTTGTTGATCCCCAATATATTTTTGCCCAAACTCTACCTGTTTTCTCCAATTAGAGAATGCAATTGTTCTTTACATGAAAATAAAGAGATCATAAAAGAGTTTTCTTAGGAAAAACGCCTGAAATCCTTGCTCCATTTGATTTTTGAAGCCTGAATGAAGCAATGGGGATCACTAGAAATCGCAGACAATCAAAATTGAAATTTATGCGCTACGCACGAAAACCATGAGGAACTTCGATTCTAATTCTTCCGTATGTCGATACTGTGGTTGTTATACCCCGGAAGGACGTAGAGGGGGGTATTGCCAACAGCTCGATGTACCCGTTCAGGGAGAATGGAAGTCCTGTCCGTTAGCGATCCCACCGTTTGCACCCACCTGGGAAGCTCTGATAGCAAACTGCGATAGCTGGGACGTCAAGGTATTGCCGCTGTCGAGATCGCATGAGAAAGAGGCAGTTCCGGTCAGCGCCACCATGACGGATGCTGTTTCACCGCGATCGCGGTTCTCAACTCCATATTCATCGAGTGACGTTGCCTAGCAAAGCAGGATGAGCGATAGAAGCTAGCGTTTGGCAACTTTTTATTCTGTAATTTTCGCGCTCACGGCCTCATACATAATTGCCTTCTGCACGCAGACATGCGGTGTAGAAGGCAATTTTCGTGATGTAAAACACATGTGATGAAACGTCCTACAGTGATTGAGTTGTGGCTCGTTTAGGCGTGTTCAACATGTAGAGCAACCTCTCAAAACTAGCCAACTTGCTTCGGGTAATCTAGCGACAAGCTAACATTGCTCTTTTGTGTGAAACGGCACCTATAGCCTGACGGAATTAGGACAGATAGTTTTTGAGAAGCCGCGCAAAGCGCGGCTTCTCAAAAACTATAGTGGTTCCAGTTAAGAGTGAGAGAACGAAAGAGGAGCGTGCCTCATCCTGAGGCACGCTCCTCTTTCGTTCTTATCTAAAACCGCTATATCTGTCTGGTTCTAAGCGCATAGCGCTATACAAGGAGGAAACATATAATCAGCGAACGTAGTGCGATTGTCGAGCGAGCTTTTTGAAATTTATCGGGATTGATTTGGGGTGGACTTCAGGGGCTAGCGGTTTATGCTGCCTAGAACTCCAGCCCAATTATGTTGAAGACGGTTTGCATCTGGTTGACTTGCGGTGCCTAACCGATATGGCAGATATCTTGGCTTGGGTAGATGCGATCGCACCTGCCAGTGAACCCGCTCTAATTGCCGTTGATGCACCGACGATTATTCCTAACTCTACAGGCATGAGACTGCCAGATCGCCTAGCTCATCAGCATTTTGGCAAATATCACGCTGGCTGCTATCCCGCCAATTTAGGGCGTCCCTTTGCTGAGCGCACCACTGGATTAGGCCACAGTTTAGAGCAGCGTGGTTTTGTGCATGCACCAAGGATTACCCCCCAGCAGCTTGGGCGCTACCAAATCGAAGTCTTTCCCCATGCCGCCATGATCGGCCTGTTTGGGCTAGAGCGCATTCTAAAGTACAAGAAGGGGCGTTTAGCCGAACGGAAGATTGGGTTAACTCAATTGCGCGATCGCATTTTCAACGACTTACCCACCCAAACTCCCAAACTAAATCTCACCCATACCAACTGGGCCAAAATTCCCAAAACGGGCAAAGCCTTGAAAGACCTAGAGGATCGCCTCGACAGCATTATTTGCGCCTACATCGCTGCCTACTGGTGGGTTTGGGGCCTTGAGCGTAATCTCGTCCTCGGCAACCTTGAATCTGGTTATATCGTTGTCCCAACCAACACGGGATCAGGCTCGTTGTAGCGATTGAAGCTGTAGCCATATTGGTTAGGACGTTGTTATGGCGCGGCGATGCCGCGCCATAACAACGTCCTAACCAATATGGCTATCGCTGTATATACAAAATATTGACATGATAAAAGGCCGCGCATTGCGCGGCCTTTTATGGTTATAGAAACTAGCCAATTAGCTGCACTGAATAACTAGCTGCGCTGAATCTCAGCCAGGATTGCGTCTAGAATTTCTTGAGCCCCTTCAGCCTTGAGCTGATTAGCGAGTTGAATCCCCAAGGATTCTGCTTCCGCTGGAGTACCAGACACAGTACCTTTGACGAGTTGCTTGCCGTCTAAGCTAGCCACAATGCCAGTTAGAGTCAGCGTATCACCTTCAATCGCGGTATTCACACCGATGGGAACTTGGCAACCGCCTTCGAGCACCCGCAGAAAGGAACGCTCTGCAGCGCAGCGCTGAGCAGTGGGTTCATGCTGAATAGCTTTCAAGAGATCCAAAATTTCAGGATCATCGGAGCGGCACTCGATGCCCAGTGCGCCTTGGCCAACAGCATGTAGGGACACTTCCGGTGCTAGAACCTGATGAATGCGATCGCGCATTCCTAACCGCTCTAAACCTGCGTAAGCTAGGATCAGCGCATCATATTCACCTGCATCCAGCTTGGCGAGGCGAGTATTGAGGTTGCCGCGCACGTCTTTGAAGGTGAAGTGGGGATAGTGGTGGCGCAGTTGAGCCAGACGGCGCAGAGACGATGTCCCGATTACGGCACCTTCCGGCAGCTTATCGATCTGCTTGTCTTCGAATTTGCTGTGAACCACCAAGGCATCAGCCGGGTTTTCGCGCTCGGTGACGCAGCCTAGCATCAAGCCTTCGGGTAAGTTGGTCGGCAAATCTTTGAGGGAATGGACGGCAAAGTCGATGCTGCCCTCCAGCATGCCCAACTCTAGCTCTTTAGTAAATAAACCTTTGTCGCCAATTTTGGCCAAGGCAACGTCGAGGATTTTGTCGCCTTGGGTGCTCATGGTTTCGATTTCGAATTTGCGATCGGGATAGCATTCCTGCAAGCGATCGCGCACCCAATGGGTTTGCACCATAGCCAACTGGCTTTTCCGAGAACCAATGCGAATCGTGCGGGGAGGACTAGCAACCATTAGTGACTTTGACTCAATTTGACTAAAACAGGATACAAAAATCGATCAATCAAGGCGCTGAATGAACTTGTTGAATTCACTCACAGATATCCAGCTTACCGTAGGGAGGATACCCTACCGATCAGCGGCTTAGAAATCGGTAACAAATCTGTAATGTTCAGCGGTAGATGCGTTGCTGGTGTCATTTAGATAAACGTTCTAAGAAAGACTGAACACCCAACAGCTCAATGTTGTAGATTTCCATTGCTGTTCTCAAACTGTCATCTGCTCTCAAGTCGTTATCGCCAGATACAATGATTTCGGCTTGACCATCAATGGCTGTAGCCAATACAGGTAGATCTTTAGGATCGCGGCAATTAGGCGGAACTGTTAACAGTTCTACCCATACGACACGATACTTCAACTGTCGTTCTAAGCGAACGGCTTGACTTGAATCAATTCGTTCTCTCAGACGAGGGCGATTCCAAACAAGATGGAGTTCCTCCATGAGTGGTTGGCTCATCACCAACTGAAATTTATCTTAGTCAAACGCTTCTAAGATAGGCAATGTAACTCGCCCTTTAAGCAAAATACGAATCCAAATGTTGGTATCAATGACTGTCCTTAGTCTCATACCGACTTGGATCGCTGGCGTACAACCTGAATTTCCGCCGCAATATCATCGTCCGTGATGTCGTCTACTGGAGGTTCGGCATACAGTTCTTGAATCAACGCTGCCAGATCCGAATGTAAATCGATCTCAACCAAAGCTTTGGCCACCCGTGCACGTTCATGGGGTTGCAGTTGCTGAACGGCTGTAATCAGTTGTTCTAACGCGATTGGGATCGATACCATATCAGCGACCTATGCTCTTTACTTTGATTGTAGTGCGATGGATTTCTCTGCTCTGGTTTCTTCACTAAATCAATCTGCGATCGCATTAACCCATGCTTAATCATATTAAGAGTCATCACATTTAATACTCGACGATGACGGGGGCGTGATCGCTGGGTTTCTCTAGTTTGCGGGGGGTAACGTCGATTGCGCAGGCTAGCGCTTTTTCATAGAGTGGGGCTGAGGCATAGTGATGGTCAATGCGCCAGCCGAGGTTGCGGCGGAACGAAGCGGCGCGGTAGTCCCACCAGCTAAAGTGGCCGCCGTCTTCGGTGAACTTGCGAAAGACATCTTGAAAGCCGAGCTGCAGCACGTTTTGCAGTGCCTCGCGTTCAGCGTCCGAGGCCATGATGTGCTTCTCTCGTTTTTCCGGATTGTGAATGTCTTTATCTTCCAGGGCAATATTGAAATCGCCGCAGACGTTGATCGGTTCGGGCTGGTCGAGTAGTACGCCTAGATACTGCTCCAGGGTTTTCAGCCAGCGCAGTTTGTAGTCATACTTATCGCTGCCGATGGAGGAACCGTTGGGCACATAGAGATTGACGATGCGTGTGCCGTTGGCGACTCCGGTGATGACTCGTTTTTGGGCATCAAACTCAGTGGCCGTTTCCGAAGGTGCGATCGCACTAAAGCCCATCTGCACATCACTCAGCGGTTCGCGGCTGACCATTGCCACACCGTTGTAGGATTTTTGGCCGAAAACGTAGAGGGAATAGCCCCGTTCTTCGAAGGGATCGCGCGGAAAATCATCGTCGATCACTTTGGTTTCCTGGAGACAGAGTACGTCTACCGGATTAGTGTCGAGCCACTCGGTGACATGCGCTAAGCGGGTTCGAATTGAGTTAACGTTCCAAGTCGCGATCTTCACGGTTTAAGCTGCCAAAAAACGCCCAGTCCTCAGGATAAGAGATACTGGGCGGATTGTGCCTTCGAAGTTTGGGTTTTGGAGTTGATTTTGAATTAGGATTGGCGGGTTCGCTTTTGCCGCAAGGTAGCACCTGCACCAATAGCGCTAGCGGCGAGTAAGCCAACGGCAGAAACAGGTTCAGGGATATCTCGTGTGACTTCATCGTCCCACTTAATAGATGCGATCGCACCGCTACCGGGATAGGTCACGTCAAACTTCATGACGTCAGATAGGCCAAGTGAAAACTCGTAGAGTGAGTTGTCACCCGTGACATCGGATAGTTGTTTAACAATGCCATCTGGCCCGTTAGGTAGCGAGAAAATATCAATTTCCTCAGTCGTACCATCGGTGAAATAAGCCGTGAACATGATGCTATCGACACCGTTGCGGCCAAAGTCATCGTCCACGTCTAGCAGAGTAATGGAGTCCAGATTGACACCACCATCCATAAAGTCAAAGCTAATCGTGCCGCCCCGCCAATCATCATTGGGATCCCAGAGCTTATCGTTCTTTTGCTGAATAATCAGCACATTACCCTGCGGTTCTGTCCCAAATGGTTCGCCAGTCGCCAAGTCATCGTCTGGGTCACCAGTGCAGCTTTCTCCAAAGCAGTTGCTGTTGAACAGCAGCAAAGGCTCCGGGCTACCGTTGCGCTCTGCACTGATGTTGACCCCCCAGTCGAGCCACTGGTCACTGATCAGATCGCCGTTACCGTCTGATTTTTTGCCATTCCCAACCTTAATCGGGTTCCCAGCCGCATCGGTTTCAAAGTCAATGGTATAGCTAGCGGCGTTGGCTGGGCTGGCAAATGCAAGTCCAGCAAAGAATAGGGCGACGCCGCAGGCCTTGACAGGTTGCGATCGCATCAGTGGCTTAGCAAATAGGATTAAACTGCTTTTCATAAAACTTGCGAATCCGATAGATGTCCTTCTCGAACCACTATCCATATTGTTTGGCCATATTGTTTGGCTGTCTCAGTGGAATCTCGTAGACCAGCGTAAGCCATAGGTTTACGAGGAGCTGTGATCTCGCTCATTTGAGCTGCTATGGAACACATGTTGGCTCCGTTAGCACAGCGGTTCAAAGCCGATAATCAAGCTCGTACTCATCTGGAATTTAAGTACGAAAGCCAGTCGACACAATGCACCCAAGGTATTAAAGCTAGATACCCTTATGAGTAAAAGTAGCAAACTTCATAAAGGAGCGGTACGTAATTCTATATGCCTTTACATGATCTTTATTTTCTTACTGTAGAGTTCCCGTAGATTCTGCAACCTCAGCCCAATGGACTACGTCGTTAGACGAACCATTTGCCCGGAACATGCTGTAGATTTGCTGTTTCTATAAGGTAAGAGGGATGGTTAAATCCCGAAGGCATGCTGTGATTGAGATCGGTTTCTGTTTTTCGAAACCGAGTAGCATGGAGCCGACTGCGTTTGACTGCCACTTTTTAATGAACGGTGCATTCTCTAGACAAGCGAAACATCCAAAGCGAAATATTCAAGCTGGCAACGCTGTTTCGTAACACTTGTATCTGGACGATTCTCGAAATTCGCTTAGGCTTAGGACTCTGCTGGAATCTTCATGGTCGATTTCACCATTGCCATTCCAACCTTCAATGGGGAACAGCGTTTACCCGCTGTGCTCAATCGGCTGCACCGTCAAACGGGTACCGAACAGTTTAGGTGGGAAATTGTGGTGGTGGATAACAATAGCACCGATCAAACTGCGCAGATTGTGCGGCATTATCAGCAGCAGTGGACAGCGGCATGGCCCTTGCGATATTGCACGGAGTCTAAGCAAGGTGCGGCCTTTGCGCGGCAGCGGGCGGTGGAAATGGCGCAAGGTGAGTGGATTGGCTTTTTAGATGATGACAACTGGCCTGCTCCAGATTGGGTGGCGATGGCTTATGCCTTTGGTCGAGCGCATCCACAGGCGGGTGCCTATGGCGGACGGGTGCGGCCTCGGTTTGAGCCAGATGCGCAGGTGCCAGAGCGGTTTGAGCAGATTGCGCCCTACTTTGCCATTGTGGAGCGGGGAGCAGAGGCTCATCAGTATCAATTTGATCAGAAAATGCTGCCGCCCGGAGCGGGACTGGTGGTGCAGCGTCAGGCCTGGTTGGCATCGGTTCCGCATCAGCTCGTTTTGAATCATCGCGGTAAAGAGGCCTTTTTGGCCAGTGAAGATTTAGAGGCGGTGCTGCACATTCAAAAAGCAGGCTGGCAAATTTGGTATGCACCAACGCTGGAAATTTGGCACCACATTCCGGCTTGGCGATTAGAACCGGATTATCTGCTGAGTCTAGTGCGCTGTATTGGCTTGAGCCGTCATCATATTCGGATGATGCGCTGGTCAAATTGGCAGCAGCCAGCGATGAGCGTGCTGTATTTTGGCAATGATCTGCGGCGCTATCTATTAGGTTTAGCGATGAGCGTGCGTCAGTCTAAGCGCGATGTGGTGACAGCTTGTGAATTGGAAATGCTGTGGTGTAGCCTGATCAGCCCCTTCTTTTGGCTCATGCGATCGCACTTATGGCGGGCTTTTTTTTCCAGTCATTTTTTTTCGAGTAAAACGGTGCAAGCAGCACGATCTGCGATCTCGACTCTCATAAATTTATTTCAGTTGCGATCGCTAAAGTGCGATCGCAATTCTTTAGAATCCAGCGCTACGGATCTGGGCCTTTCCAGTCCACCGCCGCTTGATTCCACGCTCGATTCGGCAGCCGAAGAACCTGCCCTGTGGCCCTAAAGATTGTGAATTAAGTAGCCTATTAATCATTCCATCCGTAGGAACACGGCAATGCCGTGTCCCTACCCCCAGAATTTCACGTTGTTAAATCCGCGTTCCTAAGCTTATGAGTTCTATGCCAGCTCCCGTTATTGCCATTGGCCTAGATGCGGCTGATCCCAATCGCTTAGAAACCTGGATGCAGCGTGGCGATCTGCCCCATTTGCAGCGCATCCGGCAGCAGGGAGCTTACGGTCGGCTGCGATCGCAGGTCAACTACGGCGGCCATCTCACCGAAACTTCATCGACGGAACGACTGTGGGTGATGTTTGGCAGCGGCTGTCGGCCTGACACGACGGGGTACTGGAGTCCGGTTCAGTTCGATGCGGAGGACTATCGGATCACTCACGACACGATCAATGGAGCCTATGATTATCAGCAGTATCCACCATTTTGGAGCCTAGACGAGTCGCGACGGCTGGCAGTATTTGACGTACCTGTTTCAGCGCTGGCCGATCAGGTGAACGGCATCCAAATTCTGGGCTGGGGTGGCCATGCGCCTCATACACCCAGCCACTCGTCGCCGGAACACGTCCTGCCCGATTTGCTGCAGCGCTACGGCAAAAATCCGCTGCTGCATCAGGACTACGGCAACTGGTGGGATGCGAGTTATCTGGAGCGTATTCAAACGGGAATTGTCAAAAGCGCAAACGTGCGATCGCAGATCTGTCAGGAACTCCTGCAACAAGAACAGTGGGATCTGCTGCTCACCGTTTTCGGTGAATCTCATACCGCTGGTCACGATCTCTGGCACTTGCACCAGGTTAGTCATCCTCTCCATCCACGTTCAGGCAAGATTAGCCACACGACAAAGCAAACCGCTGATCACCAGTCCATCAACGATCCACTCTTAACCGCCTTCCAGCACATTGATCAGGCCATTGGCGAGATTGTGGCGGCTGCTCCTGACAATGCTCAAGTGGTGATCTTCGCCGTTCACGGCATGGGCGACAACGTCACCGACATGAACAGCATGACCATCCTGCCGGAGCTGATGTACCGCTACAGCTTTCCGGGGCAAGTTGCGATCGCACCAAATACAACCAACCGTCCTCCGCGTCCTCCTTACCTGCATCCCCGTCGCAAAAGCTGGGCAGGCGAAGTGTGGCAGCGCCGCTACGACCCCAATCCGCTCAAGCGACTGCTGATGCCCTGGGTGCCGAGTCGGTTCGATACCTGGCTCAACGCTGGCTCGAATCCCCGCTTAACCTCGCCCTATGAAATGCGCGATCGCAATCAGCCCCTTAATTGGATGCCCGCCATGTGGTACGCCAATCTCTGGCCGCAGATGAAAGCCTTTGCCCTGCCTGCCTTTGCGGCTGGGCATATTCGGATTAATCTAGCAGGTCGAGAAGGTCAGGGTGTGGTTGACGTAGCTGACTATGAGCAAACCTGTGAGGAGCTGACTCAACTGCTGTATCAGCTAACGGATGCCCGGACAGGCCAGCCATTAGTCAAGTCGGTGGTAAACGTGCGATCGCAGAATCAAGCAATCAGTTGCGATCCCCAGTTACCCGATGCCGATTTGGTGGTGCTCTGGCACGATCAGGTCACGGATGTTGTGGATCATCCAAGGCTCGGACGCATCGGCCCCATCACCTACTACCGCACTGGGGGACACATGCCGGATGGATTCGTGCTGCTGAAAAGCCCTCAAGTTGAGACTGGAACTGACTTGCCGACAGCCGAGGTGATCGATTTAGCGCCGACGATTTTAGATTTAATCGAAGCTGAAAAGCCGGAGTATTTGGAAGGAAAATCGCTACTTCTCACTCCTAACTCCTAACTCCCTCACTCTCAATCCCCTGTGCCGCATTTACCAAGGTCTGCAACGGCCCTGTCTGATCCTGACCACTCGTAGATAAATCGCTGTGACAAAGAATCACTCGATCAGATGTACGCGCCAATAAGTCCAGCAGAATCCGTCGCAGTCGTGCTTCGCCAAAGTTGAGTGTGTCTTCCGCTGTCCAAGGATGCAGCGGTCTGTCGCGCCAGAAAACGGGCGCACCATAGCGACTGTCATCCCCCGTGAGCCAGCGGGGAGAACTCGCATCCAGCCAGAACTGCCAGCGGTGAGACAGGCGGCGCACACGATACTGATACACCGTGGCTAGGGTGATCGGCGGGGTTTGCTCAACGGGCTTAGCCGGATAGGGATCAGCACTAACCGCACCAGAGCGTAAAAGCTGAATGAAATCTGCAATTTCTCCCGAAGCCCCTGAAGCTTCTGAAGCTCCTAAATCATCCTCTCGCCTGAGTCGCCCCTCTACATCCCAGTAGTGCTGAGCGGTT
Organism: Thainema salinarum CENA647; assembly: GCF_057732415.1. Classification (NCBI taxonomy): domain Bacteria; kingdom Bacillati; phylum Cyanobacteriota; class Cyanophyceae; order Leptolyngbyales; family Leptolyngbyaceae; genus Thainema; species Thainema salinarum. The sequence goes on along the minus strand of NZ_JBYJZJ010000022.1, from coordinate 769,902 downwards.
TCGATTAGCTCCCGCAACACCGCCAGCTGATCATAGGGCAAGTGGCTACCCCGCCAGAGAAACTGTTGAATCGCCCGATCCAGTAATGCCACAACGCTAGGGATCAGCCGCTGCTGCTGCTGTTGAATTTGGTCATTGAGCCAGTTCAACAGGCTCTCATAAGCCTCCGCCGCTTGGTGGCCCAGCCGATCCCAGCGGGAAAATGCGGTCATTGGCAACAGCTTGGGCTGATTGGGATGGGGTTCAAAGCAGTGATCGGCCAGCAGTTCAGCTCGCACGGGATCAATGCGGGCTAGATCAATCCAGGATTGCCCTACGGTTTGAGCCGGGTTTTGGCTAAACACAATTAACATTTCTGCGATCGCTTCTCGATCGATCCAGCGGCCCAGGTTGGGATAGATCAAACACAGCAGCGTCAACAGAGATCGCACAATCGGTGAGCTAATCAGCGGTCGCTGATCGTTCAGAATGGTGATCGGAATCCCCTGTTTAGACAAGATTTCGGTCAGCGTATAGCGAGCGATTGGATCAAGACCCGGACCGATGATGGCAATATCTTTGGGTTCCACTTGCCCCGTTTGAACTGCATGAGTAATCGCCTCTCCCAATCGGCGCAAAAGCTGTGCCCGCGAGGTTTCTTGAATCGCCGTAAACGGTTCTGGTAGTTCCTCAATCGTAAACGGATTTTGCACCCAGTTAATGATCGATTCGCTCCAGGTAAAACCTAGAGAATCCACAGAAGCATGCTCCAGGGCAATAATTTCACAGCGTCCGGCCAGTTGCTCAATGTACGGCGGATCAGCCCCCTGACCCAACCGCACTTGCCCATCGGGATTAAACGTAAACGCGCCGACCGCACCCTGATCGAGGAGACAAGCAAACCAGGCATGTGCGATCGCAGGATATTCATCCACATCATCGGCTAGAACACCCCAAAAGCGAGATCGCAATCGCTCTTGATAGAGGGGATGGGGCAACAAGTATTGCCAATACAAATCCGTCATCAAGCCATAACTCAGCAGTCCCTGTTCCAAACACCATGAGCGCCAGCGTAGAATCGCCTCGCCCACGGTTTGCCATAGCTGTGCAGGATTGGTCTGCGTCCAGCCCTCGGTCATCAGGGTGGGAATATCCTCTAGCGGCACCATCGCGAAGGCCGCCAATTGAACCAAATCAAGGATGCGCCGAACCTGGTAAAACTCCGAGACGCCATCCATTTGCAGCCGTCCCTGCTCTAAATCAGACTGCCAAAGCTGAGTGGCCAACTCCTGCTCCTTTTCGGGACGGAGCCGAATCGGAAACTGAGTGCTGATGTCGAGTTGCTGCCGTAGCAGCGGCCAAAAAAGCTGTACTTCCGATTGAATAAAGCCCAGTGGCGTTGTGGATTCGACGGGCAACCGACCGTGAGTTTGAGCCAGCAGCCGATCCATCAGATCAATGCGGGTTTCGCCCGTAGCAGCCATCACGAGGAGAACGCTACCAGGTGGCGTAGCTAGACGGTTCTGCAAAGTTGAGGGTTGATCATTTATTTGATAGCTTGAACGGCCAACCGACTGAAGCACAACCGATTGTTCAACCGAAGACTGTTCGGCCTGCCAGCGTAGTCCTAGCTCAATCAGGCGAGCGGTTTTGCCGCTGCGGGTTGATCCTGTGATCCAAAAAGAAGATGGTGACACCGCAATCCTCAAACAGAATTTGATAGGATGAGTTGACTTTAACGCTTCATCTCACCGTCTGACCGCTGCCATCACCCCCAGGCAATGGAATATCAGCAATCCAAACGCCCGGAAACTAAACAACCAAACTGGAGGGGGCTCTCTCTAGGCATTTTCCTGATTTTGGATTTATTTATGCCATCTAAACTGGTATGGACGTTTGACATCGTTAGACCCAAACGTTTTAACCTAAACACGGTGCAGATCAAGCGGACTTGGTATTAATCTATCTTTTCCAGCCATTAACGACATTCTTATATGAGCATCCAGGGGTATTTTCGGAGAGCTAAACAGTGGTTGTCTCAATCCTCAGAACAAGCACTGGATCGAGCGTATGTCGCAGCTCAGCGTCTTCGGTCAATCGAAGATCGATACTTCAATGGTCAACGGATCGCCGCTGAAAACGCAGACTATGGGCAAAGTTCTCAGACTTACTTTGACAGTAAACTCAAAGAGTATCTCAGTGAAATCAAATGGCAGCTTGCTTTGTTTCACAAGAGAGGCAGTACAGTTCGGGATCCGGACTATCGCCGTGCTGAAGTTCAAGTTTCAGAACAGCCCTCAGACTGGTATACCGTTGATGTCGTCGATCAGCCTGCTGCTGTCCTGAAGAAGCTCCAGTACATTGACGAGACGCTCAGTCGCTACCGAACGCCTCGCAACTCAGCACTCGTTCAGCAATCCGTTTCGTCTAATAAAGCGGCGTCCCGCAAAGCGTCAAACGACGGACTTCTAGGTTCAGCCTCTACTCAGACAACGACGAAAGCTCGCTCTAAAACTCCGGTTGGTTCACCAAAAGCCTACGTGCCCAAACCAGAGATGGTTCAGCCGAGGGAGGAGGAGGTGCCATCGAATGTGGATGCTTTGTCTGATCAAGCTAGCTTTTTACCCCGTTCGATTCTGCGTACTGTTGATCGGATTAAACAAGAGCTCGATCCAGATGCGGAAGAAGAAGTCGTCCAAAGTTTTCGCGTATCGCGGGCTAAAACGCTCTCGGCGCTGAAGTTTATCCTGTTGCTGATCATTGTGCCGCTGCTGGTGCAGCAGGTGAGCAAAAATATCTTAGTTGGGCCAATTGTTGATCGCGGTTACGTAGCGGCCATTCAGCGCGATCAGGCTGACAACTTCCTCAATATGGAGATGGAGGAAGAAGCGCTGCACGAACTCCAGCGGTATTCGGAGCGGTTGCGATTCGAGGAGTTTATCGGCAAAGTAGAGCCAATGTCGGAAGGGGAGATCGAGGAGCGCATCCGTGAAAAGGCGATTGAACTTGAAGCAGAGTATCTAGCGCTGAGTACTAACGCAATTAAAAATGTCTTTGCCGATATTTTTGCGTCAGTGGCATTTGCGGCGGTATTACTAAACAGTCGGCGTGAGATCGCCATTCTCAAGTCGTTTATCGATGAGATTGTCTATGGCCTCAGCGATAGCGCTAAGGCGTTCATCATCATTCTGTTCACCGATACGTTTGTGGGATATCACTCTCCCCACGGCTGGGAAGTGCTGCTGGAAGGAATTTCGCGACACTTTGGTTTACCTGCAAACCGCGACTTTATCTTTCTATTTATCGCCACGTTCCCGGTGATTCTAGATACGGTGTTTAAGTACTGGATTTTCCGATATCTGAACCGCATCTCGCCCTCAGCAGTGGCAACCTATCGAACGATGAATGAGTAGGTCATTTAGCGGTGTGGTCATACGGCTGAGCCGTATGACCACACCGCTCTTTAAAGTTACTTTTGGGCAACTAAAACACCCATCATGCCACCCAAGATGGGGTAGTGGGTGGCTGTGGTAAAACCCGCCTGTTGAGCAAGCTGCACCTGTTCTGAGCCGATGGGAAAGCGTTCCAAACTGGGACTAATGTAGGCATATTCCTCTTTGAGTTGAAACTGCTCTGAGATCGGCACGACAACCTGATCAAGGTACCACTGCTGGAACTGCTGCATCGGTGCAGTGCTGGGACGGTGGAAATCTAGAATTGCGATCGCAGCTCCCGGTTTTAGTACCCGATGCAGTTCTTGTAAGCAGCGGGGAATGTCGGTGACGTTGCGTAAGCCATAGCCCATCGTGGCGGCGTCGAAAAAATCATCGTCGAATGGCAGATTCAGCGCATCGGCTTCCACCCAGGTGATCGGTAGCGGTAAGGTATTGGCCTGAGCGATTTGCTGTGCGATCGCAAGTTGAGCGGGCGAAAAGTCGGCCCCGTAAACCTGACCTGCTGGGCCAACGGCGCGGGCGAGGCGGCGAGCCAGATCGCCGCTGCCGCAGCATAAATCCAGACAGGTATCACCCGCATGGGGGTTAGCCCACTGCACCGCCATTTGTTTCCAAACTCGGTGGAGGCCCAGGCTCAGCCAATCATTGAGCTGATCGTAAACAGGGGCAATTTGATTGAATAACGAACGAATATGAGCCGCTTCTGCACTGAGAGAAAGCGGCTCATCGGTTTGAACAGTTTTAGCCATGCCAAGTTGTGATGAAGCCGATATTAGACCTGCGCCATATTATAGTAGCGAGTGCTAATCAAGGCGAGAGCGGCTTGCTGGGCCGATAGCTCAATCAGGCATAGCTCATCATCCCGCAGTTGGCAGGGCTGCTTCCACTGGAGGGAGAGCAGGGCAATCACCTGGTCGCGGTAGATAATCGGGGCGACGAGATGCGCTTGAATATCACCTGCGGTGTAATGGGACACGGCAGAAAGCTCGGCATCGGCTGGAATATTGGTGGCAACTTGGAGCGACTTTTCTGCGATCGCTTTTTGCACCAGGGGATCGTTCGCCAACCAATCGGTGCTGATGCCAGCCGGATAACAGCCGATTTCATCGCCCGTTGAGCCGTCGGCTAAGGGACAGATGACGCAGCAGTTGGTTGAGAAACTTTGGCTAAAGGCTTTAGCGAGCGGTTCAAGGCTGGTTTGGACGGTATCTTGCTCACGAGCAACCGATACAATCGTCTTCAATAGCGACATTTGAGCCTGTGCTCTCACCAGTTCTTCAGTGCGCTGATTGAGTAACTCATAGGTTTCAGCCGCCCGCTGCACCACGATTTTGAGTTCGTTCGGATCCCAGGGCTTGGTGATGTACTTGTAAACCTGACCAGAGTTGATCGCTTCAACCAAATCTTCCACGTCGGTGAAGCCCGTCAGAATAATCCGCACGGTGTTGGGAAATTGGGGCACGGTTTTGCTCAAGAATTCCGTTCCCTTCATCTCTGGCATCCGCTGGTCAGAAATGATCACCGCTACTTCGCCCTCGGATTCCAGTACTTCGAGCGCCATGATGCCGCTTTCGGCCTTTAAAACCTGGAAATCCCGCCGAAATGTCCGATACAGAAGATCAAGGTTGTCTGGCTCATCGTCCACAACCAACATTTTGGGCTTGGCGGGACGGCCTCGGCTACTTAGGGGGCGGCTTGTTGGGTCTAAGCCGATGGTCAAATTGTCCATTACCTCCATCTCCTCGGATAATGCGATGGTCATGTTTTCGGTTTATTGTTTATCGTCCATTGAGGACAATAGGGTGATTCTGATGTTGACGCTAATGACGCCAGTGAAATTTGCGATCGCGTATGAGTCTGCGGCTACTTCAGAGGTTAGCATCTTGACAGACGGTAATGTCTAAGCATTACAACGTCGCACAGCACTCATTATTCCCGCACATTTGTCAGACCTATCAGGTGCTGGCAGATTTGGCTGAGCTGAAGGAATTTAAGCGGTACCTTGGCAGGTTGGACAGAAGTAGTAGCGACGCCCACCGGACATGGCTTTCACAATCGGCGTGCCGCAGATCAAGCAGGGTTGATATTGGCGGTTAAAGGCCCAGTGGCGATAGGCCGAGCGTTTATAGCCCTGCGCTTTAAGCTGGTTAGCAAGATCAATATCGTTTGTAATACCCGCCGTGACGTAGGACTGGCGCGAAACTGCGATCGCAGCTTCAGCGACTTGGTGCAATTCTGCCTCGGTACAATCGACCGGACGCCGTTCGGGGTGAACCCGCGCCACAAACAAAATTTCGGTACGCAAATAGTTGCCTAATCCAGCCAGGAAATGCTGATCCAGCAGCAGCGTGGTGAACTTGCGGCGATGAAATTCGCGATCGCGCAATCGCTCCATCACTTGTTCAACGGTAACCTGCTCATCTAGCACATCTGGCCCAATGCGCTGTAAGAACGGATGATGCGCCAAATCGGCATCGGCCAGTACGTCGATATCAGAGGCGCTGTAGAGTAGGGCTGACTTGCGCTCCGTGTGAATGGCTAGCCGGAGCTGCCAATTGGTTTCGGGATAAGAGTAGGCTTTGCGAATGATCCATTTGCCGTAGAGCTGATTGTGGCTGTAGATGTTCAGCCCGTTGTCGAACCGCGTGAGCAGAGCTTTGCCTCGCGGCTCTACGGCGATAACTTGGCACTCCTGTAGCTTTTCAGCGTAGGGTTTGAGGTGGTCAAAGGCAAAGAAGATCTCTTTAATTGGACGATGTGCGATCGCAGCGGCAATTTTGTCGGCTGAGCGCTTGATTTCAGGGCCTTCAGGCATGATTTACCACTTCTCGATAGGTGGCTAGATAGAGCCGAGTGACGTAAGCAAAGCGGACTCGCCCATCGGCATCGCTGAACCGCTGATGCAGTTGCGTGAGGTTGGTAACTAACTACTCCGCAGCCGTCCCGGTCTGCGGCACATAGGACGAACTCATGGCGCGACCAATCAGTCCCTCAAGCGTGAGGAACTGATGATAGGGAAAGGTCAACGCTTGATAATCCTTGAATAACAGACTGTGCTGCACGGCCTCTAGATCACGATGATCGGCATGGTTGAGGTAGCGATCGCCTGCTGCGTCGCAGAGAAGTTGAGTGTACTGCCCTACAAATTCGTCGCTCTCGTCGCGGTCATTCCACATCAGCGCCAGTCGTCCGCCCGGTCGCAAAATCCGGTGGAATTCTTGCAGACTCGGTTCGGGCTGAAACCAGTGAAAGGCTTGGCAGCAGGTAACTAGATCAACAGCAGCGTCGGGTAAACCCGTGGTTTCAGCCTGTCCCGCTTGGCGCATAGCGGCATTTGGCTCAACCGCCCACACCGTCACCCCCTGATCAGCCAGCAGACGCGCCGAAATGCCTGTGCCTGCGCCAATATCAGCAGCAGATAGGCCTGATGGGTCACCTAAGCCAGCCAACAGATGCGCGATCGCAGTTACAGGATAGCTGGGTCGGTGCTGAGCGTAGTCCTGTGCTCGATTTGAGAACCGTTCCGTGGGATTTTGTTGGTAAAGTAGGGAATCCTTGGAGGTATATTCATCCATACTTTTGTGTGTCTCCATGCAATCTCGAACTGTGTCACTATCATCTGAACAGCTTAAACATCACGTTCCCGCTGCCACCGTTTTTTTAGCCTCCCGACAGCAGTATCATACCTGCCGCATTCAGATCCCCGACTGTGACCACAGCTTGCCATCGATTCAAACGGGACGAGGGTTCTACAGCTTCCTGAAAGCGACTGACACCGTGGCCAAAACGCTGAGGTTATTGACCAAGTTGAGCTATCGGGGCGAAGAAGTTGCGATTCTGGCTACTCCTAAAGGGTATAGTCTCTGGGGTTTGGAGCCCAATGCAACGCCTATCGTCTGCAAAACCCGTACGCCTGCGGCTAATTTAAATGCGATCGCACCCGGCACCTGTACGATTCTAATTGACCGCGCCCAGTATCAACCGTGCTACATCCGCACACCGGATTTAGATAAACCCCTAGTTGCGATCGCGTTTAACGGTGGCTACTACAGCTTTTTCCGTCAGGAGCCTGACATGGATCGAGCGCTAGAGCTGATCACCAAAATTGCTCAGCGGGGCGATGACCTGATTATGGTCAAGAGCGAAACGGACTGCATTCTCTACATTCATGAACCCGGTGCCCAAAGTATTGCCTCCGGTCAGGCGCTTTAGTGTTGTTCTAGGTGGCTTTGACTTAGGTTTAGCGGTAGCTCGACTCGAAAGACAGTGCCGACTCCCTGCTGGCTGGAAAACGAAACCTGGCCGTTGTGCAGTTCAATGCACTGCTTGACGATGGCGAGTCCGAGTCCGGTGCCGCGAATGTTGATGGCATTTTGGGCACGATGGAACGTCTCAAACAGCTTAGGCTGATCTTCATCCGGGATGCCGATGCCGTGATCCTCAATCTGGAACATCGCGGTGGTGTCAGAGCAGGTGAGGTGAAAGTCAATTGGCTTACCGCTGGGTGAATATTTGACCGCATTGGATAACAGATTGGTCAAAATTGATCGCAGCAGTTTGGGATCAATCAGTGCCGAAGTGGGACAGTTGCGATCGCAGGTAAACGAAATAGTATGGGATTTGCCGATGCTGAGCTGAATCTCATCGATCAAATCCTGGCAAAAGGCTTGCAAATCAACTGGAGTCAGCTCTAGCTCTAGCTTGCCTGCCTCTGCTTTGCCGATGGTGAGGACATCTTCCATTAGGTGGGACATGTTGCGAATGGCTGAGCGAATGCGCTGAAAATACTCCTGGCGCTTCGCGGCAGAGGCAATGTGGCCATACTGTTCCAGCAGTTCAACCGAGGTGCGAATCACCGTCAGCGGCGTACGAAATTCGTGGGAGACCATCGAGATGAAGCGGGACTTGAGCGCATTCAGTTCTTTTTCTTCTTCTAGCGCATTGCGAATTTCCGTTTCCACCCTCTTACCATGTCGGATCAGCCGTTCCCGCGTCCGAATGCGCTCCACCATCACGTCAAACACCTGAGCCAGCCGATCCATTTCATCTGGAAAGCGACTCTGACGCGGGAACGCAATCTTTTGCACATATTCGCCGTCAGCGACTCGCTCGGCTGCTTCAGTCAGCACAATTAAATTACGGGTTAAAACACCAGATAGGACATAAATCAGAACAAACAGTACTCCGTATGCGATCGCAAAGGCGATAATCACCCGATGTCGAATCGTCTGCTGAATGTCTCGCACATGACGCGCATCAATATCCAGTCCCAGGATGGCGACCACTTCACCAGCATCATTTTTCAACGGTGCAGAAGCCGATAGCCAGGTGCCCCACTTATCGGTATATAGTCGAGAATGCTCAGCTAATTCACCCGTTTCCAGCACTTTGCGCGCCCGCAAACTCAAAATATCGGGCTCTAAAAACTTGACCGCCTTTTCAGGTACATAGTTCACCCGCAAATCGACCAGATAGATCATCTCCCGTTCATTGGGAGCAACGACGGCAGGGCCGATCCGTCGATTATCAGCCGCTTTGCCCACCACCATTGAATAAAGCCAGGTATCAGGGCGCAATCGATGCACCGTTTCAAACCACTCTAGCTGCCGCTGATAGCGCGGATCGTCTGAAAATCCAGCGGCGTTTCGCTCCCCAGTTTCATACAGCTCCAACAGTTCTTCAACATCGACCCCTTCTGCTGCCCCTTTGAGAGTTGATCGCAGTTCTGTCCGCAGTCGGTCAATTGTTTTTTCAGTTGTAAAGGTATAGAACCAATAAAAAGCACCCGCGAAAACGATGCTAAAAATCACGCTAAAGCCCAACAGTAATTTGACGCGCAAGCTGACAAATTTTGGTGACTCTAGCTGATCAGAAACATCTAGTTTTGATGAAGGTAAATTACGCCGCAAGGTCGCTTTCCTGTAAAACCACTAGGCTTTTTTTCACAACTACATCTGCAACGTCAGGACAAGATTCTGTGGAAGCACCCCTAATGTTAATGACTCGCTCTGTCCAACCAAAAACAGGGAAGAACTAATTTACATTCTCCATACGAGTTTATACTTGGCGGAGTGAATACTGTCATCGTAGATCACGAATCCATAATTTGTTTGACCAGCTCCAACAGCCGGGAAGCATTGAGATAAGAACCTACATTTTTAGCAAACGTTTTTGGCAAAAGGGTTGTACTGTCGATCTCTTGCCAAAGACAGCGCAGAGATTTCTGTTGGGCCATATCTTAGACTTTATCGGAAATTGTTTTGTAGCGCGGCTTCGCCGCGCTACAAAACAATTTCCAACCCCAAAAACTTTATTTCCAATAAAGTCTATTGCAGTTGTCACTTGGCAGGAGTCAACGTTCTGGTAGGCAGTTCTGTCGCCTCCAGTCAGGTGTCTTCCGACAGGCGAATGCTTTAGATGGGGCATTTGAAACGCTAGGATTGGCTACTAGGGTTGATGAGTGAGCCGAGGAAGAATGGCAACCAAATATATAGATCGGGTTAAGCAGGTATCTTCACACTTGCGATCTTCACACTTACGAATAGATGGATGGATGCTGGTTGTGGGTGCGATCGCAATTTTGATTGCTTCGCCCATCCTGGTGGTCATCGGCTCGGTCTTTACTCCCTCTAGTCAAGAAATTTGGAGCCATTTGGCCTCAACTGTATTGCCGACCTATATGCTGCAATCGTTTTGGCTGATGGTCGGTGTGAGTTTGGGCGTCACGATCATCGGAGTCAGCACGGCATGGCTGGTAACAACCTGTCAATTTCCAGGCCGTCGTGTCTTCGAATGGGCACTGCTGCTGCCGCTTGCCGCTCCGGCCTATATCTTGGCCTATGTGTATACGGATCTACTGGAATTCTATGGGCCGGTTCAGTCGAGCCTGCGCCAAATCTTTGGCTGGAGCAGTGTCAATGATTACTGGTTTCCTGATATTCGCTCGCTTGGTGGTGCGATCGCAATGCTGACGCTCGTACTCTATCCTTACGTGTACCTGATTACCCGCGTTGCCTTTCTCGACCAGTCGGTTTGTACCCTAGAGGCCAGTCGGTCATTAGGCTGCAATCCATGGAACGGCTTTTTTCGAGTGGCGCTGCCGCTGGCGCGTCCCGGAATTATGGGCGGCGTAGCGCTGGCGCTGATGGAAACGTTAAATGATTTCGGCACCGTCCAATTTTTTGGCGTTGAAACATTTACAACCGGAATTTATCGCACCTGGTTTGGTTTGGGTGAACGGATTGCGGCTTCTCAGCTATCGGCGCTGCTGCTCACCTTCATCTTGGCGCTGCTGGTGTTGGAACAATGGTCACGCCGCCGCACCAAGTACTATCAAAGCCACAACAGTCAGCAGCCGTTTTCAGCCTTTCAGTTACACCATTGGCGAGCAATCGGAGCGAGCTTCATGTGCGCCCTGCCAATCATTCTGGGATTTTTGATTCCAGCGGTGGTGCTGGCCGAAATGGCGATCGCAAATATGACTGATAACTTTAGTACTGGATTTTGGCAGTACGCCAGCAATAGCTTAGTTCTGGCCTTTCTAACCGCTGGGCTAGCCGTTGTCCTGGCTTTGATCATGGCCTACGGCTTACGGCTGCGGCCCAAACCGAGTATGGCTGTTGCTGTACGCGTAGCCTCAATTGGCTATGCGGTACCCGGAGCTGTCATCGCGGTCGGAATTCTGATGCCGCTGGGCCGATTTGATAACTGGTTGGATCGCTCCATGCAGAGCCTATTGGGCATCTCAACCGGATTGTTACTCAGTGGCACGATTATCGCCCTCGTTTTTGCCTATCTTGTCCGCTTTCTAGCGGTTTCCTACAACACCGTGCAGTCCAGCCTCAGCCGCATCAAACCCAGCTTAGACGACGCGTCCCACTCGCTGGGTTACGGTTCCATATCGACGCTGCTCAAAATCCATGCGCCCCTGATGGGAGGGGGGCTAGTTACCGCCGCCATTCTGGTGTTTGTTGACGTAATGAAAGAGCTACCAGCCACACTGATCGTGCGCCCGTTTAACTTTGATACGCTGGCGGTGCAGGTGTATCGCCTCGCGTCGGATGAGCGTCTAGCCGAGGCTGCGGCTCCGGCGCTAGCAATTGTGCTGGTTGGTTTGATTCCCGTTATGCTGCTCAGTTGGCAGGTGTCGCGATCGCAATCTGGCGCATCTTAAAATTAGAGCTTAAACAAGAGGCCGCACATTGTGCGGCCTCTTGTTTAAGGCGTTACTTAATCTGGGTATGAATTGTGATGTGGGGGCATCGCCCCCACATCACAATTCATACTTAAAATCAGCAATTCCCTTGTTTAAGCCTGAGTGATACAGCTTGAGTCTTAAATGTAAGGTGTTACATCCTCGTTGCAATCATCCGCTAAATAGGAGAGCGCTCGGAAGCGTAAACCGACAAGCTGTTCATACAGCGGATTGAGCTTACACATGGGTGGAATGTGAACAATCTTCTTGCCAAACAGCTTGACATCCCGCTCAAAGGGACACTGGGGTGGCACCAGTTTGCAGATAAATCGTGCCAAACGCGGATCTTGTACATCAAGCTGGTCTAGCCACTCGCGGGCGGGTTTGAGCGGATCAATTTTGCCATCGTGACTGCCAGGTGCGATCGCAGGTGCCGCCGCTGTCGGCTCGGAACCAGAGAGGTCATACAGTGTAGACCGCAGCGAATTGAGTACTTCAATTTCTTGGCTGAGTGCCTCACAAAAGCTCTGGAGCTTTTCATCTTCCGATGCGGAATATACGCCATCCGCTAGCGCGACCATTACAGCAGTGCGGAGAAAATTTTCCGCCATGTGGCTATCTTGACCGATATGCTCCGCTAAGCTGGTAGCCGTAACGGGTTCAAACGTTTCAAAGTTGATGTCTTTGGCCAGTTCATCATCTAGAATCGTGTGAATGAGGTCTTTTTCCTCCTCATCAAAATGTCCGTCTGCCCAAGCAATCGTCAACAGTCCTCTTAGCCAGGTAGCAATTTGCTCTTGAGTGTAGGAGGACTGAACCGTATGAGCCATGAGTTGTCACCTATCAGAGTGCTCTACAGAAATAAGGTTAGAAACAATGTGGCATCCTCGCAGTTGTAAGAATTTGCTTAGTCTTCACTTGATATTGAGTTGGGCTACAGGATTAAATATGACTGGGTTTGAGGATGCGATGTCATAATCATCCAAGCCTCTAAACTCATGATACCCAGTCCAGTTCATCAATAGCAGTTGGAATAGGCAGCAATTTGTTCCGTCACAGGAAATAAGATGCTATTTCCGTAGATCAGGCAGTTTTTCAGTCAGCCTCTACAACGTGAGCTGCGGTTAAATACCGGATCAGCAACGCCTGTAGATCGTCAATGTTGTAGGGTTTGTTGAGGTAATCAGCAAAGCCAGATTGCAGCAGAAGCTGACGATCTTCCATCTTGGCCAGCGCCGTGATGGCTACAACGGGTATCAACTGGGTTTTGGCAGAGCGCTTTAAAGCATAAATAATATCTAGCCCGCTCACTTCCGGCATCACCACATCCAACAAAATGAGAGAGGGACAATGCTCTTGAATCAGCGTTAGCGCCTTTAGTGGATTAGTCGTACTGAGGTAAGGAATGTGAAACATATCCAGCACCTTACACAGCAGTAATAGGCTGTCTTCATCATCATCGACCGCTAGCACCAACGGTAGTCGCGATGAGATTGAATCAGTAATTTCAGGATGAGTAGAGGGTGCAGCAACAGTCTTTGACAGCTGAGAAGCCATAGGTAAATCGCTCCAATAGGCATCGTAGATTGAAGCAGTCAGGCACCTCTTACATGGCAGCGTGTGGCACGTAGATAGAGCTGGCTGATGCTGCATAATTCGAGGAATTAACTCCTGGAACGTTCGGCATCACGACAGAGTCGCCGCGACTTCTTATGTCTTAACATTTTATTTATATTCTCTCAAGTAACTTTGCATTTGGTTACTGAATTCTTGGCCCAGACTTGCTCAACTGCTCAGTCAATACTGAGTAAAAATACTGAGCGAGAAATACTGAGCGAAATCAGCAGTGCGTCGCGAGGTGACTACAAAACTCCTTTTGAGCTAGGAATGGTATTAATGCGGCGTGGATCGGCTTCAATCGCCATCCGCATAGCGCGAGCAAACGCTTTAAATGTCGCTTCAATAATGTGGTGAGAGTTGATCCCGTCCAGTTGCCGAATATGCAGAGTCATCTGAGCGTGATTGACAATGGCAACGAAGAATTCGCGTACCAGTTGCGTGTCGTAGGTGCCAACTCGCTGGGTGGGAATGTCTAAGCCATAGGACAGGTGAGGCCGTCCTGAAAAGTCAAGGGCGACCTGAACGAGTGATTCATCCAGCGGCGCAACAAAATGACCAAAGCGGTGGATACCTTTGCGATCGCCCAGGGCTTGATGAATGGCTTGGCCAAGTGTGATGCCCACATCCTCATTGGTGTGGTGATCATCGATCTCCAAGTCACCCGTGGCGCGTACTTCCAAGTCAATCAAGCCATGAGATGAAATTTGATCCAGCATGTGATCCAGAAAGGGAATTCCGGTTTCAGCGATACATTTTCCCTGACCGTCGAGATTGACCGTAACGTGGATGTCGGTTTCTTTGGTGGTACGGCTGACCGAGGCAATCCGGGCAGCAGTATCTAGATTGTTGACGGTGGAAATTTGGCGATCGCGGGTCTGCATGGGTCAAATAAATAGCTCTCAGGATCTATCCTATCGCGCTAGCTGCACCATTCGTGCGGGCTGATCCGTAACGGTGGTGGAGTATTATCCGTAGCACCATTGGTCGGCATTATTCGTAGCGTTGCCCTTGATGCTCGATCCAGCCTCCGGGATGAGAGCCATTGGGATCATGATGTGTCCAGTGCACCACTCCGCCTTGACTGTTCCACTCGTATTCTCCCCGAAATCGCACTGTGTCTCCTTGACGCAGAGCATCAATCCGGGGTGCAAGGTCAATATTGTGGCTGATGAGAACCGTATGTCCAGACGAGAGGCGAACGATGAAGCGCTGATGACGGGAACCCTCTAAATCATCTGATAGCAACCGATCAACTTGACCTGCGGCTTCTACCATGACGTTGGACGCATGCTGAGCGTAGGCATCCAGAATGACCTGTTCGCTGGCTTGGGCAATCGCTGATGGAGACTGCGCTAGGGATTGATGCGATGGTGGGCTGGTGAAGGCACAAGCGATCGGCGCGATCGCAACTGCCGCCAAGGCGATAACTTGAGGAATAGCCCGCTTTAAATCCGTCATGTCAGGTTGGTTGATGAGTTGATGAATGTTGATGAATTGAGGATCAGCAGAGGAGGATCTGCGATCGCAAATCCTTCTCTGCTGACGATTTATGCGTTCCAGTTGTAGCCAATTCAACTTAGTCGCGGCAACCGTGAACGTACGATCTTACATGCCCATAATTTCGTAGCCAGAATCCACGTAGAGAATTTGTCCGGTAATCCCACTGGCCAAATCGCTGCAGAGAAAAGCGGCTGCATTGCCCACTTCTTTTTGGGTTACAGTGCGGCGCAGGGGCGCTGTGGCTTCAACATGGTGAATCATGTCCAGAATGCCACCAACGGCAGAAGAGGCCAGCGTGCGAATCGGGCCAGCCGAAATGCCGTTGACGCGGATATTGGCTGGGCCTAGATCGGCGGCTAGATAGCGGACATTCATCTCTAGTGCAGCTTTAGCGATGCCCATCACGTTGTAGTTCGGAACTACTTTGACGCCGCCTAGATAGGTCAGAGTAACGATACTGCCGCCCTCGGTCATCAACGGCTTAGCGGCATTAGCCAACTGCACCAGAGAATAAGCACTAATATCTAGCGCGGTTTGAAATCCGGTGCGAGAGGTATCCACAAAGTTGCCCGTCAGGTCATCCCGATTGGCAAACGCAAGGCAATGAACCAAAATATCAACTCGTCCCCACTTTTCCTTTACCGCATCAAATGCCGCAGTTACTTGCTCATCGTTCTGCACATTTAAGGGGAGAAACAGGTCAGGATTGAGCGATTCAACCAGATCAGCCACTTTCTTTTCATGACGACCCCGCTCGTCCGGCAAGTAGGTAATGGCTAAATTGGCCCCGGCTTGATGGAGCTGTTGGGCAATGCCCCAAGCAATGGAACGATTATTGGCAATACCCGTAACAAACGCGTTTTTCCCTGAGAGATTTAGCATGGTCGTCCGTTTATGTCTGTAGTTCAATAGTCAACGTCTGTTCCCAATCCTCTCATGCCAGCTCATCAATTCGTGAGCGATCGCGATCGCAAATCATTTGGTCAGAAGAGTGGCTCAGTAGTCGGGCGATGCGCACCAACTACTTGCAACTCATTGCGCACTCTCAGAGTGACAAGGGATGGCAATATCCACACATAATCCAGTTTCTCCGCTTATGATTGAGGTGAATTATTGGCGTAAACCGAGAAAACCTTAGAAAATCAATCCCTATCCTTAAGAATATGTAGCATTTATCACAAAAAAGTGTTTCAAGAGTAGGTTTTAGTGGGTCTAATATATAGGCGTTGATACAGACGGTCTGTTTCGTCCCATACGTGTGGGTAAATACGTAAAACCAGCACAAACAGGTGGTAGGGCAAAGAGGTATGGTAGTGACGCAAGAGCGACCACTCGCGGATTTATTTAAGCAGCTCAGCGGCGGTATTTTTCCACCGGTAGTTGAGTCATTTGAACGAGGTAAAACCATTTTTTTCCCAGGCGATCCGGCTGAGCGCGTCTACTTTTTATTAAAAGGCGCAGTCAAGCTCTCGCGGGTCTATGAAGCGGGAGAAGAAATTACCGTAGCGCTATTGCGAGAAAATAGCGTGTTTGGTGTTCTGTCACTGATTACGGGCAATCGTTCGGATCGGTTCTACCATGCTGTCGCCTTTACTCCAGTGGAACTGCTATCGGTGCCGATTGAGCAGGTTTCCAAGGCCCTGGGTGAGCATCCGGAATTAGCCATGCTCATGCTGCAAGGTCTATCCTCGCGAATTTTGCAAACCGAGATGATGATTGAGACCCTCGCCCATCGGGATATGGGATCACGGCTAGTCAGTTTCCTGCTGATTCTCTGTCGCGATTTTGGCGTACCCAGCAAAGACGGTATTACGATCGATCTCAAGCTGTCCCATCAAGCGATCGCAGAAGCGATCGGTTCAACTCGCGTAACGGTGACCCGCCTGTTAGGTGATTTGCGCCAAGATGAGATGATTTCGATTCACAAGAAAAAGATTACTGTACACAATCCTGTCATTTTGAGTCGGCAGTTTACGTAGCCTGTGCGTCATTTGTTTATCGATCAGCGCAACACTGATTTGTCGTTGCCTTTTTGTTCTACAGTGAGCTTGTTCGCAATTGACCCCGAAGCTTGGCATTTAAACCTATGCTGGTAGAGGAACGTGGCTATATCTCACGTATAGATTGAAGCCGAGATCCTGACACTACGTCCATTGCGTCGATTGAACAGGCTGTTGCTGTAGGTTAACTAAACTCTTCCATGACCATAGGGTACGTCCTGATTGTGGCTATTCTCATTCTTGGCGGTGTGATCGCAACATTGGGCGATCGCATCGGCATGAAGGTGGGAAAAGCTCGGCTTACCCTGTTCAATCTGCGTCCACGGCAGACTGCGACATTGGTTAGCGTCATAACAGGCAGCTTGATTTCGGCCTCTACTCTGGGAATTTTATTTGCCGTCAGCAGCCAGCTTCGCAAAGGCGTTTTTGAGTTCGAAGAAGTGCAGACGGATCTGCGGGAGGCACAGACGGATCTCCAGCAGGTGCAGCGCGATCGCGAGCGAATCGAAGATGAACTAGAAGAAGCCCAGAGTCGTCAAAAGAAGGCGCAGCAGCGGCTGCAAGAAATTAATAGTTCACTCAACGCGGCAGTAGAGCGTCAGCAACAGACACAGGCACAGCTTAGTCAGACTCAAACAGAGCTACAGCAGAGCGAGCGCAGCTATGGTCAAGCCCAACGTCAACTGCGTCAGCTCTCTCAGCAGGAGCAGGAGCTACAGCAGGAAGTCCAGCAGCTTCAGACGGAACGACAGGCATTGATTGAGCGGGAACGGGAAATTCGGGCGCTGATTGAGGAGCGCGATCGCGAAATTGGCCAACGAGATACTGCGATCGCACGTCAGAAAAACTTACTGGAAGAACTGGAAGCCCAGCAGGATTATCTATCGACCGAGGTTAGACGGCTGGAGCAAGAAGCACAAGGACTGCGTCAAGGCAATGTGGCACTGGCTCGCAATCAGGTCTTGGCTTCGGGTGTATTTCGGGTTGAGCAACCCGAAGCAGCAGTGGATGCGATTCGCCAAATTCTTCAGGAGGCCAATCGAACCGCGCTTCGCGCCGTTTTACCAAACTTCAACGATCCAGAGCAGCAAATTATTTTTATTACGAACCCGGAAGTCCAGCAGCTTGTTGAACAGGTTGATGACGGACAAGCTTATGTAGTACGAATTCTGTCAGCGGCAAACTACTTAGTTGGCGAACCCTGCGTTTTGGAGGAGAACGATCCCTGTATTCAAGTATTTTGGGATGCCGTTCCCAATGACTTGATTTTCGACACAGGAGATGTTGTCGCGGCCACGCCTATTGAGCGCGAGAATTTAACGACTCAGGGCCTGCGAGAGCGATTGTATTTACTCTTAGCAACCTCGCAGTTTCGTTCTCGACAGGCTGGCGTAGTCGTGGACGACGTTGATGTGGCGGGGCGTCCAGAAACCATCTTTCGCTTTTTAGAACAGGTGCAGCGCTATGGGCAGCCCGTCAGCCTACAAGCGATCGCAACTCAGCCCATTTATGCCTCTGGCCCGGTTTTAGTTGATTTGGCTGCCGTACAAGATGGCCGAATTCTGTTCCAAACCGGACAACCCGACCCGTTCCTGCCTCCAACTGGTTTACGTTAGTCATCTAATTCTCTTCGAGGTACGGCTACAGCAGGATCGGTCGGAAGCATTAGCGAGTATGAAGAGCTGCGATGCGGCAACCAGAGAGGGAACAGAATATGCGATCGCGCTAACGTCCTCTGGTAATGCACTTTAGCAGCCTAACAAGACGGGGTATAGCGTCGAAATTGCTGAGATAATTGCCTTGGATCAAGGCTAGTTCAGTCTAGGCATTGAAGTGTTTGGCTCGGTGAATACGGGGGCATCGGTGTTTGACCAAGTCTGCCCCTCCATTTTTGCCTAATTTTTGCCTACAACAAGCTGGAAGGAATTGACAGCTCACGAACCGCTACAAATATCGGGACACGGCAATGCCATGTCCCGATTAAATTCGCCGAATTCTACATGCCGAATTAGCTTAAGTCATCAACCGTATTTTCTGCTTTATCCAAAGCTCGTTCTGCTTTGGTTTTAGCCGAATCGAGTGATGCATTTGCTTGATCTTCTAACCGATTTTTGGCTTCACTGGCTTTGTTTTCGATTTGATTACCAACTCGCTTTGCATTCTCAGAGGTACTGTCCAGAACGCGTTGAGCGTTTTCCCTAACATCACCCGTTCTTTTGGCTTGCTGTTCTCTAGCCTGCTTCGTTATCCTTTCGGCATCTCTCTTAACTTCCGCAGCTGGTCGACTAGGGCGACTAACTTGGTCAGTAATCGTTCGCTCGACGTTGGATGTACTGCGCTGGGGCACGGCCTTGGTGCTAGCAGAGGTTGAGGGATTGCTACAAGCGGTTGTGATGAACAACAGCATTCCAGCAAAGAGGATTCCGAGGGTTCGTTTTAAGAAATTCATGTTTTAGTTTTATGAGGAGTTCTGTGTACAGGTTTCATAGTAGTGAGTCTTACAGTCAGAACGTCCATCACAGGGCTGATCTCAGCCTGCCAAAGGTAGGGGCTATTGGTTTGAGTTTGTCTCAATAATTTGAGTGATTAGCTCAGAGACTTGGCTGGCTCGATTCAGCACCATCAGGTGTCCGGCTTGCTCAATCGCCACGTCAGGTTTAATCCAACGCATGGGAAAAATGCGATCGCACAATCCATGAATATGATGCAGAGAATCGGGGATGGTGTGATTTTTCCACACCACCACGCGATGCAGTGCCCATTTGAGAAAATGCGGGTCGGTATCTAGCAAAATAACTTTTAGCAACTTCCGTTCTTCCACGGTTTCCACGCTAAATACCCAATAGGCAAACCAATAAACTGCCCACAGCAACGTCTTGAAGGGAAAGACGCGATGCAGGGGAAACCAGCGAAATAGTTTGTAGTAAAACGGAATTTCGGCAGTGGTCTTGGCGCTAGACAGGAGAATTACCTGCTCGACATCAATCTGCTTGGCCATCTCCACCGCGACTAATCCACCAAAGGATAGGCCAACTAGAATCGGTTGATCCGACTGAACCTGCTTAGACAAACGGCAGGCATAGCTACTCAGGGATTCACCCCGTTCCGGCTCTAGCCAGTGAATATGTACCGGACGATAGCCCTCAAACTTCAGCTCCCGAAAGACGCGCTCATCCGCTCCAAGACCACTGATAAAGTAAATATCCTTCTCTGCTCGCTCGGTAAACGTGACAATCGCTTGATCTTCTGCTTGATGCTGTGCGATCGCGCTTTGTCTATCCGAGCGACTCGTCGTACCCGCTAGTGCTTCCGACTGATCCCGATTAGGCTGTACCTCTGTCATCTCAAACGATAATTGCTGACTGCTCTAGCAACACTAATCCTATTGTTGAAAGGAACTCATACTTAAGGCGTCGGTAAAAGGGTAGAGGTCAAGTCGTCCTATTCCTCTCTCTCCGCTTTTTCTTTCAACATATCCGACTCAATTGCATTCAGCGTTTTAATTGCCAGTCGCTTGGCTTCCAAATTCCAGCCCCATTTTTGAATTGCAAACGCGACGTAAAACCCAATCGCTGTAGCGGTGAAATCGAGCGGTTGCCGCCAGGAAATGCCTATTAGCAAGCCCAAACCGCCGATGCCCCAAAACGGCAGCGCCACCAGTTGGCGATTGTTTTCTACCAGCTTGGCAATGAAGTTTTTCGGCATACTATCTGCGATCGCAGTTCTGACCTCTTTTTGCTGCGGATAAGGTACAGCCAGACCGTACTTCGGGCGCAGCTTTTCGATTTTGCGAGCCTCGGTGCTGTACTGAGTCAGCTCGTCCTCGGCCATCATAATCAGCTGTTCGGCTTTATCCATTGTTCTTGTTTGGGATAGGTGAATGATTGGATTGTTATTAGAAACCTGTAAGGGCAGGTTTTGCCGAAACCCTAATTACAATGCAATTACGGATCTGCTAAACCTGCCCCTACCGAATGTTTATCAATTACAGACTAGGTGTTTTGGGCTTAAATTCCCAATCGCTGATAAATCGCATCCAGATTCTTCAGGTGATGCTGCGGGTCGAAGCAGGCTTCGATTTCCTCCGGTGAAAGATGCTCTTTCACGCGCGGGTCATCGCAAATGCGCTGATGGAAATCGCCGCCTTCCACGTTCCAGACTTCGTGAGCGTTGGACTGCACTACCTTGTACGCCTCTTCGCGAGACATGCCCTTGTCAACTAGCGCCAGCAGCACTCGCTGACTGAACACCACGCCGCCGTAGACGTTCATGTTGCGCTGCATATTTTCGGGATAGACCAGCAGATTCTTGATCAGGTCGGTCGATTCCACCAGCATGAAGTGGGTAAGGATGCAGGCATCCGGGAACATCACCCGCTCAACGGAACTGTGGGAAATATCGCGCTCGTGCCAGAGGGCAACGTTTTCCAAAGCTGCGATCGCATGTCCGCGCACAATTCGGGCCATCCCCGTCAAACGCTCTGACTTAATCGGGTTGCGCTTGTGGGGCATGGCGGAGGAGCCTTTTTGTCCTTTGGAGAAATACTCTTCCACTTCCAGCACGTCGGTACGCTGCAGGTTGCGAATCTCAACCGCAAACCGCTCAATCGAAGCGGTCAGCAGCGCCAATGCCTGCATGTACTCCGCATGGCGATCGCGGGAGATCACCTGAGTGGAAGCGGCATCGGGCTGTAGACCCAGCTTTTGACAGGTCAAGGACTCGATGCGCGGATCAACATTGGCGTAGGTGCCAACCGCACCGGAAATTTTACCCGTGGCAATCTGGCTGCTGACTGCGGCCAGCCGATCGCGGTGGCGCAGCACTTCAGCCAGCCAACCTGCAAGTTTGAAGCCAAAGGTAATCGGCTCGGCGTGAATGCCGTGGGAGCGACCGATCATCACCGTGTTGCGGTGCTGCTGCGCCTGATAGCGAATCGCCTGAATCAGGTCTTCTAGTCGCCGCATGATCAGCTCAATACTGGCTACTAGTTGCAACGCCAGTGCCGTATCCAACATGTCGGAACTGGTCATGCCCAAGTGAATGTAGCGTCCAGCGTCGCCGACGTACTCGTTCACATTAGTCAAGAAGGCAATCACATCGTGACGGACTTCTTTTTCAATTTCTAAAACGCGATCGCGATCAAAGTTGGCCTTGGCTTTAATTTCCTCAACCGCTTCGGCAGGAATATAGCCCAATTCGGCCTGGGCTTCGCAAACGGCAATTTCCACTTGCAGCCAGGTTTTCAGTTTATAGTCGTCCGTCCAGAGATCGCCCATCTCGGGCAGGGTGTAGCGTTCTATCAAGGCCCGTGTCGCAGAATACAACCGTCTTATTGTACCGAGGGATGAGGGTGATCTGGCGAGAAATTTTGATCCTAATTTGACTAAATCTTGATTGCTTATAATTGATGTGCCTCTTCATCTCTTTCAAGACCAGTAGCAGAGATGTTCGAAATCGACTTTACGCCAGCCGCAGTTAATCATATTCGTGGCTACAGAAAATTTGAGCAACAAATCATTCTCGATGCAATTGAGGAGCAGTTGGCTTACGAGCCAGTCACAGAAACACGAAATTGGAAGCGCTTGGGAGAAAACGAGTTATCCAACTGGGAGCTACGAGTAGACAAGTATCGAGTGTTCTACGATGTGGCTATTGAGAGTGGCGAAAGGGTTGTCCAGGTCAAAGCGATTGGGCACAAGGAACACAACACGCTATACATCGGTGATAAAGAGGTTCAACTATGAGAGTTGTTGAGTTAAAAGATGGGCAACTAACGCTAGATGAGGTTATGTCTCTAGCCCAAAGTGAGGCTATTGTCCTTCGGAATCCAGATGGTCAACTGTTTGCGCTGGCACCTGTTGATGATTTCGATGTTGAGGTGGAGCTGCTGAAGAAAAATCCTGAGTTCATGGCGTTTTTGGGGGTATGTCAAATAGATTGTGTCAAAGGTAAAAACTCAAGTTGGAAAGCAATCGCTGAATTCAATCGCGAAGCGGTTGAGAGCGGGTTTCCAGTCGCGAATGGGCATGGTTCACTTTTTGGCAATATTTTGAATTGCCAAGTAGATAACTTTTAGGGCAGATTCATCGGTTGGAAAAGCTCGGTGGTTTTTAATCACCTTTCTAAGAGTCATATTCATCGATTCAATCGCATTGGTCGTATAGATTGCTTTACGAATCTCCGGTGAAAAAGCAAAGAAGGGAATAATCCGCTGCCAATGATGAAGCCAAGACCTGCTAATGGTTGGATATTGCTGGTCCCACTGCTCGGCAAACTCAACTAAGCGCTGCTCTGCTTCAGTCTCAGTGCTGGCCGTGTAAATCAGCTTGAGGTCTGCTGCAACCGCCTTACGGTCTTTGTAGGACACATAGCGGAGTGAATTTCGTACCATGTGAACAATGCACAACTGCACCTGGGTTTGAGCAAAGACCGCTTCAATGGCATCGGGAAAGCCAGTGAGGCCATCACAGCAAGCGATGAAGATGTCTTTGAGACCCCTATTTTGCAGCTCTGTGAGCACTTGAAGCCAAAATTTGGCAGACTCGTTCTGGGTCATCCACATCCCCAAGAGTTCTTTGGTGCCAGACAAGTTAACCCCAAGCGCCAAGTGAATCGCTTTGTTGATCACCCGCCCGTCTTGTCTGACTTTGACCACGATGGCATCAAAATAGACGATGGGATAAACCGGGTCGAGCGCGCGATTTTGCCAAATTTTACGCTCCGTTTCAACCGCATCCGTGACGTTCGAGATCAGCCCGGCTGAGACCTCAACGCCATACAGGTCTTGCAGTTGAGCCTGAATGTCACGGGTACTCATGCCCCTGGCATAGAGGGACAAGATCTTGTCATCAAAGCCCTCGAAGCGGGTCTGCCCCTTCTTGACGATGATGGGTTCAAACTCACTGTTGCGGTCACGGGGAACATTGATTTGAGCTTCTCCAAACTCCCCTTTGATGGTCTTCTTGCTGTGGCCGTTGCGGCGGTTACGAGTTGGCTTGACGTCGCTTTCAGGCTCCGCCTGTTGCTCGTCCAGATGGGTTTTCATTTCCGCATTCAAGCAGCGTTCCACCAAAGCCGCCGTGAGCTGCTTAAGAATCCCTCCATCCCCCAGCAGGTCTTCGGGATTCTGATAGCCTTTAAGCAATTCATCCAGGAGTTCAGGTCGAAAAGTCATAGTACGAGTCTCTTAGGTTCAATAGTTCATTAGATCTCATCTCTGACCTTTGACACAATCTAATTTACAATCCCGTTTTTGGAAGAACTGTCTCAGGAAAAAGCAACGGTTTCGTTGAAATCTTTGCGGACAGAGTTGGGACTGTAAGTGCAGTAATATCTGCGATCGCACTTCAGAATTTTCTAACAACGGTGCCCTCTGACTGAAACCTTGGTTTTGACTGATAATTGATCTGCTCCTTTATTCCCGAAACCCTATGTCTAAGAACGATCCGGCTGTGCTGAAATCGGTTACTGTGAGTCTGCCGTTTGGCATTGGCTCGGCCTCCTGGGAAGCTGACCCCACTGAACGCCATGCGGCTTGGGAACTCTACATTGAACTGGTGACACGGGTGGCGGTGCAGTCGCTGAGCACGGAGGAGGGGTTAATGCGGGAGGCGCTGAACTCGCTCTACAGTTTGTTTGGTTCAACGCGCGAGATTTTACGCAAGGCGGGGCCAAAGGTGGGCGCATCGCGGCAGTCGGTGGGGGGAATTGCCATAGCGGTTCTCAATAATGGCCTACGTCCGTTTTTGTCGAAGTGGCACCCACAGCTTCAGGAGTGGGAAGTGAAGAAGACTGACGGGGTGAGTGCCCCAGCCCATGAGAAAGCCTGGGAGCATGAACCGGAGTTACGCGCAGCGTTGGAGAAATTGCGTCAGGAGTTGGAGCAGTATGCCAATGCGCTAGCGGAGATTGCCGGAGTCAACGAGTAGGGTGCCGTTGAGCAACGCGAAACGCACCGTTAGATCAGGTTCAATGGAGTCATTAGATGAATGTCAGAACAGCAGTTTGATGTATTTCTGTGCCACAACAGCGAAGATAAAACTGCTGTCATTCAGATTGCACAACAGCTTCAAAAGATTGGCCTAAAACCTTGGTTGGACATATGGGAAATTCAACCTGGTGCAATTTGGCAGTTCGAATTGGAGCAACAGATTGAAAATATTAATGCTGCCGCTGTATTTGTTGGGCAACAGGGGATTGGCCCTTGGCAGAGTGAGGAAATTTATGCGTTTCTACAAGAATTTATTCAGCGAAAACGTCCAGTAATTCCAGTGATGCTGGATGATGCGCCGCAAACACCACGATTACCAATCTTCTTGAAAAATCGCCATTGGGTTGATTTTCGATTGCAAGATCCTGAACCGTTAGCGCAGCTTGTTTGGGGTATTACTGGAGAAAAGCCAGATAGTTCGCAGGTAAAGCTAGAAGCAGCTCAGGTAACTTTGATCGATCTAGATTCAGCTTTGGCATTATCTAAATTAAACAACTCGCTTAGGTTACCTAATTCGCGAAGAGAGGACATACGGCAAAGGGCAAAGGCGGCTATAGAATCATCCCAAAGAATTAAAGAAAGATCTCTCACATCAGCATCATCAGAAGATGACTTAGCCTCAGAGAAGGAAGTTGATTACACACGATTGCGCAATTTGCTGAGAGCGGGCAAGTGGAAAGAGGCAGACAAAGAAACCGCTAACCAAATGCTCAAGGCGATGGAAAAGGAAAATCGGGGGGATGTAGGTAGTCAAGACCTGCTGAACTTTCCCTGTGCGGATTTGAAAACGATTGATCTGCTGTGGGTGAAGTATAGTAATGGTCAATTTGGTTTTAGTGTGCAGAAAGAAATTTACGTCCAGTGTGAAGCCAAGCTGAATGGCGAATATCCAGGTACTAAAATTTGGAGAATATTCTGCAATGCAATTGGCTGGAGAATGAACAGCTTATATATCTACTACCCCGATATAACATTTGGCACATCAGCACCCAGGGGCCACCTTCCGGCAGTGTTCTGTGGGACAGGTTTAGGGGTGACTCTCTTCTCTCGTATTCAGGCTTGTCAGCCATCGCAAATAGAGGCTTCAGCTAAAGAGGATTAGAACCGTGAAAATTCAGTATTTTCCAGAAACGGATACGCTATCGATTCGGTTAAATAGTAATCCCTGTATTGAATCGGAGGAAATTGCGCCGGATGTGGTAGTTGATTTTGATGAAGCGGGTGGAGTCGTGGGATTAGAGATTGACTTGGCTTCTTCCAAGGTTAATCTCAAAAATTTAGACTTGAAAGGTTTGTTGATCCCTGAATTGCTTTCACAATAGTTGAAGCATATTGGAGTAGGACGATTTTTTTACTTGGTTTAGCAGGAGCAACTGGTAGATGACGGAGCAGCAGTTTGATGTCTTTCTGGCTCATAGCAGCAAAGATAAACCACTGATTCGTCAGATCTATCGTCAATTAAAAGCACGAGGGATTAACCCTTGGCTTGATGAAGAAGAAATTGCCCCTGGAACAAAGTTTCAAGATGAGATTCAACAGGCAATCGGCAAAATTAAAACAGCGGCTATCTGTATTGGACAAAGTGGCTTAGGTCGCTGGCAGACTTTGGAGCTGAAAGCGTTTATTAGTCGATGTGTTGAGCGTGATATTCCAGTAATTCCGGTTTTGTTGCCCAATACCACAACAATTCCAGAGGAGTTACTCTTCCTGAGAGAATTTCATGCAGTTTGGTTCAATAATGGAATTAGTGATGAGCGTGCGCTGTTTCAGTTAGAGTGGGGAATTACAGGTCGAAAACC
This sequence comes from Thainema salinarum CENA647, assembly GCF_057732415.1. Lineage (NCBI taxonomy): Bacteria > Bacillati > Cyanobacteriota > Cyanophyceae > Leptolyngbyales > Leptolyngbyaceae > Thainema > Thainema salinarum. The sequence goes on along the minus strand of NZ_JBYJZJ010000022.1, from coordinate 743,365 downwards.
CACTATAAGCACAAAAACAAATTCACAGAATGATGTTGAACTGCCGAAACCACCAGAGCCAGAGCCTAGTAACGATGATGACTTGAGTTCGGAGAAAGGGATTGACTATACGCGATTGCGTGATTTGCTGAAGACAGGTGAGTGGAAAGAGGCAGATAAAGAGACCTATGAAGTGATGATCCGGGCAGTTGGCAAAAGAACAGGGGAGTGGTTTACGTCAGATGAACTTCTGAACTTTCCTTGTACGGATCTAAAAACGATAGATCGACTGTGAATGAAGTACAGCAACGGTCAATTTAGTTTCAGCACACAAAAAGAAATTTACGTCCAGTGTAGTGCAAAGCTAGACGGCGAATATCCAGGTGATAGGACTTGGCAAGAATTCTGTGATCGCATTGGATGGAGAGTGAACGGTTCATATGTCTACTACTCTGATATAACATTTAGCACATTTGCACCTCACGGCCACCTCCCTGGGAGTTGGTGGTGGGGTTTGTTGGGGGTTTATTTATGGGTGTGGTCTCTTCTTTCGCATCCCGATTTGTGAGTCATAGAGCTTATCACAATGTTGCTGGTTGTAGGACAAAGTGGTGAAGAAATCCAGGAATTGGATGGGCAGCAGGGCAGATTTTGAGTAGATGAGCTTTATTTTTGTCAGTTACAGTCGCCAGGATCAGGATTATGTGGGGCAGATTGTGCAGGTACTGAAGGCGCAAGAGTTGCCTGTGTGGTTGGATGACCGGATTGATACGGTTCAACCTGGCCGCGTGTGATTGAAGAACATCTGGAAAATTGCCAAGTGGTTCTGCTGGTGATGTCTCCCCGTTCTCGCGACTCGCATTGGGTGCAGTGTGAGCTGAGCCATGCGCTGAGCTTGGGTAAGCCTATTTTTCCGTTGTTGCTGGAAGGGCGGCGCTGGTTGTCAGTTGCCGCGCTGCAAGTGGTGGATGTCACAAATGGCGGACTGCCACCCAGTCAGTTTTTTGATACTGTGCGCCAACATTTTTCAAAAGCACTAACAACTTCACAGATAATTCCAACTAAATATAAGGAACTAATTTCTTTTTCATCCTCATTACTACAGCCCCAATCATCACAGTCTGTAAAACTTGCAGAGGATGACCTGAGTTCAGAAAAGAGAATTTACTATGCACGATTGCGAGATTTGCTCAAAGCGGGTGAGTGGAAAGAGGCTGATAATGAAACTTATCTGCGAATACTAGAGGCAGTTGGTCGAAAAGATGGTCAGTGGATTCACAGTAAGGAGTTACTGAATTTCCCTCATACAGATCTGAAAACGATTGATCATCTGTGGGCAAAGTACAGCGATAATCGATTTGGGTTTAGTGTGCAAAAAGAAATCTACATTCAGTGTGGTGCGAAACTAGAGGGCAAATATCCAGGTAATAAGATTTGGCAAGAATTCTGCGATCTCGTTGGCTGGCGGGTAAACGGCAAGTATCTTTACTACTCCGATGTGATGTTTGTCGCCTCAGCACCTCAAGGCCATCTTCCTGCTTTGTTCTGTCGTTTACATTTTGGTGGTTGGGGATTTGTTTGGAAAGGGGGCGTAGAGACTAGATTCCTTTTCTCGCATCCAGGCTTGTGAGCCATAACGAATAATTGCTTCAGCTAGATTAGGAGCTAGAACCGTGAAAATTCAGTATTTTCCAGAAACGGATACGCTATCGATTCGGCTGAATAGTAATCCCTGTATTGAATCCGAGGAGATTGCGCCGGATGTGGTGGTTGATTTTGATGAAGCGGGTGGAGTTGTCGGTTTAGAAATTGACTTGGCTTCTTCCAAAGTTGATCTCAAAAATTTAGACTTGAAGGGTTTGCCGATTCCTGAATTGCTCTCACAATAGTTGAAGCCTATTACAGTAGGGTGCTGTTGAGCAACGCGAAACGCACCGTTACAAGGCTAGCCGCGAAAGAAGAAGCGGGTACATTAGGGAAATAACAAAGCCAAAGTTTTGTAGGACGATTTGACGAATGACGGAGCAGCAGTTTGATGTATTTCTGTGTCACAACAGCGAAGACAAACCTGCCGTTATTCAGATCGCGCAACAGCTACGGATGAATGGGCTAAAGCCTTGGCTCGATGTATGGGAACTTCAGCCGGGTGGAATTTGGCAATTTGAGCTAGAGCAGCAGATTGAAAGCATAAACGCTGCGGCTGTCTTCGTTGGGCAGCAGGGACTTGGCCCTTGGCAGAGCGAGGAAATTTATGCGTTTCTGCAAGAATTTATTCGGCGCAAATGTCCGGTGATTCCGGTGATGCTGCACGATGCGCCTCAACAGCCACGCTTGCCAATTTTCTTGAAAAATCGCCACTGGGTTGATTTTCGGCTGCAAGAGCCTGATCCACTGGTGCAGCTCGTGTGGGGGATTACGGGTAAACGACCCGACAGTCTGCAGGTGGAACCCGCAACGGCTGAAGTGATTTCGATTCAAGAGCCAAATCCTGCTCCGCCACCGTCAGCGGTACATGAAGAATTGGAAGCTTTGCGGCGCGAGCTAGAAGCGTTACGGGCGAGTCAGCAGAAGACTCAATCCTATACATTTTATCAATCGGAAATTGGGAATATCAAGCTACCCAAACCACCAGCACCAAAACCCAGCGAAGATGATGACCTGAGTTCGGAGAAAGGGATTGACCACACGCGACTGCGAGATTTGCTGAAGGCGGGTGAATGGAAAGAGGCGGATCAAGAAACCGCTGACAAAATGCTTAAGGCAATGGCAAAGGACGAATGGTGGGAGGTATCCAGTGACGACCTTCTAAACTTTCCTTGTACGGATCTGAAGACGATTGATCGGCTGTGGGTGAAGTACAGCAATGGTCGATTTGGTTTCAGCGTGCAAAAAGAAATTTACGTCCAGTGTGGGGCAAAGCTAGACGGCAAATATCCAGGTGATAAGATTTGGGGAGAATTCTGCGATCTCACCGGATGGAGAGTGAATAGCAAGTATACTTGCTACTCTGACGTAATATTTAGCACCTCGGCACCCCAAGGCCACCTCCCGCTGTGGTGGCTGGGTCCGTGGTTTTTAGGGCGTGTGGTGGAGGGGCGTGCGGCGGCGCGTACTCTTCTCTCACATCCAGACTTGATAGAGCGTGAGGCATAAATCTTTTCGATTCCTATCATCTCCACCCAAACAATCCGGCAAGTGGATAAGCGCGATCGCACCCTTCAGCACCCCTCAGAACCCCTCAGCAACAGGTCAACCGCACTGCTATATCAACGGTTGCAACAACATCATTGCGTTTCATTAACTTTAATCGCCCTGTATAGCGATTTTCAAATCGGACTTGGGAATGATAGCGATAGCTTCAACTGAAGTGATTGAAATGAAAGCGATTAATAGCTGACCAATGATCACTATTCATTGTCGTTACCATCGCTCTGTAGATTGCTCAGCCTCCAACTTGCACAGCACCACCTGGCAAGAAAACAACCTGTAAACCAATTCAATGGACAGGGATAGTTTCCGTCAACTCCGCACTCGCTGAGCCGTCAATCTTTCACTCACAACTTGAAGTTTTTCACCTTTATCTCGTACTTGACGCATTAAATTAGGGAACCTAAACCATGGCAGTTGAAAAAGTTAATTCCTCCTCTAGCCTAGCTGAAGTTGTTGACCGCATTCTCGACAAAGGCATCGTAGTTGACGCATGGGTTCGTGTATCTCTGGTAGGTATCGAACTTCTCGCTGTAGAAGCTCGCGTCGTTATCGCTTCTGTTGAAACCTATCTGAAATACGCCGAAGCAGTTGGTTTGACCGCACAAGCTGCTGTTCCTAACGCTTAATCACACAAGGGGAAAAGATGCGATCGCAACTATGCTATTGCGTGTCCATCCTTTCCCCTTTTTTTGAGTTCAAGTTTTTCATTTAGTTGCCAAAAACTAATTCTCAACATCCAAAATTTTCAACAGCTAAATTCTCAAAGCTACATTTTCAACGATTAGCTCATTTGCAATTTACCCGTTTAAGAAGCGTACTTAGGAGGTCGCGCCCGTGACTTCACTCCAGGCACAGTGGCAAGAGCAGCGGCAACATCGCCAGGCTGAAATTCTCAATCGACAGCAGCAGGTGCAGGATATTCTGGCTGCCTTCTCTATTGATCGCACGATTCAAGCCGCACAGGTGCGAGATGACTTGAGCCAGTTCACGTTTGCGCTTCAGCAAGACACGCAAGCCTTTTTGAATCAGACCGCTCAAGATCGGCAGGTGCGCCGTGTTGAAGTTGCCGAGCGACTCCACCAGTTTGTTGAATCTCTACGAGCCGAAACGGCTGATTTCCTATCGTTGACGGCAGCAGATCGCGTTCTGATGGCACAGGAAGTCTCGCAAACGCTCAGCCAGTTTCATGCTGAAATGCAGCAGGCTGTAGCCGAGCTACGCAGCGATCTCCAAGCTAGGGTTCAAGCTCTGCAAACGATTACCCAGGTTCAATTGGCCCAGCACCGTCACGATCGCGTTGCCATGAGTGCCCAGCAGCAACAGGAACTGACTCAGTTTGTGCAGCAGCTCCAAGCTGATGTCGAAACTTATTTACTGGAACTCGACGTGCTGCGCCAAGAGCGGATTTTTGAACTGCGACAGATGTTGAATCAGAGCCAGCAAGAGCGTCTCGTAGCAGTGGACGCATTGTTTGCTGAATTCGCTGAGTTTCGAACCGAACTGCAAGACTATCGCAATCAAATTCAAGCCTATGTTTGGGGATCCGACGGCATCATAGCGCGCACCCCGGTGCGTTCAACCATGCCACCTCGCCACCCTGCTCCTAAACCTGTAGCACCTGCGACCTCCGCCAAAAAGTTGGGCCAACCCAGCCCACCCCCACCTAGCCGACCTGTGGCCCAGCGGTCTGCACCCACAACCGCTAAAGTCGCTGTGAAATCGGCTATGCCCCGCTCGGTTCCGGCTGCTACCGCACAGTCTGCACCTGTCCGAGTCGCCGCTCAGCCCGTTGCTCAGTCTGCTCCCGTAGCCGCAGCACCCCAAGCAACAGCCGTGGCAACTTTGCCAGCGCTAACCCTGGAAGAGGTGGCACCTGCGATCGCACCTATTCCAGTTCCCACAGTAGCAGTAGCTCAGCCATCGTTAAATGTGACGGAGCAAGCAGTTTATGACTGCCTGAACCAAATGGGTGGACTGCGGCTGAATGAAATTGAACGTCAGCTTAATCTCAATCGTATTCAAGCAGTAGATGCGTTGCGATCGCTAATTTGTAACGGCCAAGTGGTTCGACGCGACGGCGTTTATGTTGTGCATAAGGTAATGAGGTAACATCGTGACCACGGTTCTGCAAGCTCGCCCCCGGCAATTCGTCAGTACCCCCAGCGTTGAGCGCATCGCGGCCCGATCGCTCCGCTACCTCCAGTCGGGCTATTCCATTCATTTACGCGGCCCTGCGGGTACGGGGAAAACGACATTGGCTATGCACTTGGCCGATTTGCTCAGTCGTCCGATCATGCTGCTGTTTGGCGATGATGAGTACAAAACCTCTGACCTAATCGGCAACCAGTCCGGCTATACCCGCAAAAAAGTGGTGGATAACTTTATCCACAGTGTAATTAAAGTCGAAGACGAAATGCGGCAAACCTGGGTCGATTCCCGCTTGACCCTGGCCTGTCGGGAAGGATTTACGCTGGTTTACGACGAATTCAACCGCTCTCGGCCTGAAGTCAACAACGTTCTGCTGTCGGCGTTAGAGGAAAAGCTGATTGTTCTACCACCCAGCGGTAATCGGCCCGAATATATCCGAGTAAATCCTCATTTTCGCGGCATTTTCACCTCGAACCCTGAGGAATACTGCGGCGTTCACGGTACGCAAGATGCGCTGATGGATCGCTTAATTACCATCGATATGCCGGAGCCGGACGAGCTGACCCAGCAGGAAATCCTGGTTCAGAAAACCAATATTGAGCGTTCGGCAGCACTGGCGATCGTACGTATGGTAAAAGCCTTTCAGCGGAAAGCGAGCAAAGAACGCGCCTCCAGCCTGCGAGCCAGCATGATGATTGCCAAGGTTTGCCAGGAGCATGATGTGCGGATTGTTCCAGAGGATGTAGACTTTCGCGATACCTGTAGCGACATTCTCCTCTCACGCGCCGCTGTCCCCGTTGACGAAGCCCGTCAGATTCTCTGGTCTCTGTTCAACAGCGTCATCGTCAGCGACCTGATTGTGCCAGGTGTTGACTTAGCTACCGAAATCCGGGATTTGACCGAACCGGAAGCTACCCTGACTCAGCCCAAGCATCCTGAGTTCATTAATGGAAACGGTAAGCTGAATCCTACGCAAAACGGTGCTGGAGCAGCGAATACAGCTAATTCCGCAACGGTAGAGCTAATAGAAACAGTAGAGAAAGAAACTGCGATCGCAGTTTCCCCGCCATCTACCCCTGCTCAACCGCAAACCGATGAATCAGCTCCAACACCAGCCACAACTGCTACCCTAGAGGCAGAACCGCGCCCGAACCGTCCACAGCCTGTCGCCCAATCCGTTGCCAAACCAGTTGCTGATCAGCCGACAACGGCTCAATCAGCGGTAGCTCAATCAGCTGCACCTGCAAAAGCAACGGCCACCAAAGCAGCTCCGGCGGCAGACCCTGCTGCCCGCATCCAAAACCCCGATGCGATCGCAGTTTACAAGCAGCTCAACACGGATGGCCCAGCTCGGCTATCTCAGCTAGAGGCCGCCTTGGGATTGAACCGTTTCCAAACTGTAAATGCGCTCAAGCGCCTTGCTGAACTCGGCTTAATCACTCAGGTGGGCGGACAAGGCAAGCCATCCATGTTTAAGATTCGCTAGCTTTAGCCATTTGGCGAAGTGAACTGCGATCGCAGACTGGCCGTCCCAACCCTGAGTCTATTGACTAACTAGGTAATCCATGACTGGCACTACTTATAACCGTCCCCAAAGTAGCCCTCAACGCCCAATCGCCACATCGACTCAAGCCTCAACTCTAGCCGATGTGCTGGAGCGGGTACTCGATAAAGGCATCGTCATCGCTGGCGATATTGCGATCTCCGTTGGTTCTACAGAACTGCTGACAATTCGCATTCGTCTACTCGTTTCCTCAGTGGATAAAGCCAAGGAGATCGGTATCAACTGGTGGGAAAGCGATCCTTATCTCAGCGGCCAATCGCGAGAACTATTGGAATCGAACCGTCAGCTCCAGCAGCGGATTGAAGGACTAGAAGCAGAACTACGAGCTTTAAGAGCTGCACCAGAACCGCAATCAACAGAACGATAAGCAAAAGACAGACAGAAGGGGCTGACTCAATGGGTCAGCCCCTTCTGTTTGGCAACGTATCAGTTTTGTAGGGATGTATGGACTTAGCCCTTGTGTAAATAACAAGATCAAGCCACGCAACCCAAGCCTAAATCACCGTGCCATCCGGAACCACCGCATTTTTGACCACGACGACAATACCGTTGCGAATCAAGAAGCCTTGATCTTCCCGATCGGCTTCTTCAACGTTGTCCTTGTTGATGATCTTCACATCTTTGCCGATACGAGCATTTTTATCGATGATGGCACCGCGAATGACGGAATTCTCACCGATGCCCATCGGTACTTGTCCCTCTTTGAAAGCATGAACACGCATTTCAGAAGCCTGATAGAAATCAGAACCCATTAACAGGGAATCTTCAATTACACAGTTTTCATCAATGCGGGTACGAACTCCCAGCACTGAGTGATGAATGCGGCAGTTTTTCAAAATGCAGCCATCACCCACAATCGACTCCGTGATTTCGCAGTTCAGCATCTTGGTCGGTGGCAGAAAACGAGGACGAGTGTAAATCGGTGCTTTCTCGTCGTAGAAGCTGAAGCTAGGCCGAGGCTGTTTCGTTAGAGCCAAATTGGACTCATAAAACGCCTTGATCGTTCCGATGTCTTCCCAGTAATCATCAAACAGGTAAGCTTGCAGATTATGGGTGTCGATCGCGCTGGGAATAACCTCTTTACCGAAATCGGTTTCATCTTTAGATTGCTGAAGCAGATCAATCAAAACCTGCTTCTTAAAGATGTAAATTCCCATTGAAGCGATGTAAGGTTTAACCTTTGCCGCCTCTGCATCTAGACCAAGAGTGGTTGTGTCTACCTGCATTTGCTTCAGCGCGTCGCCCTTGGGCTTCTCGCTAAAGTTGATCACCCGACCGCTATCGTCGATTTTCATCAGGCCAAAGCTGCTGGCCCGCTCTTCATCGATGGGCAGTACAGATAAGGTAATATCTGCACCTGTTTCGCGATGGTGTTCAACAAACTTGCCGTAATCCATCCGATACAGATGATCACCGGAAAGGATGAGATACTCATCTACATCCCAATCTTTCAGTAGCCAGAGGTACTGGCGTACAGCATCCGCTGTACCCTGGAACCAGCTTGGATTTTCTTGAGTTTGCTGTGCAGCCAGCACTTCAACAAAGCCATCGCTAAAGACCGAGAAATTATAGGCTCGGGCAATATGCCGATTGAGCGATGTTGAGTTGAACTGGGTTAAAACATAGATTTTAAGAATTCCTGAATTGATGCAGTTACTAACTGGAATATCAATAAGACGATATTTACCTGCTAACGATACTGCTGGCTTGGCGCGCTGCTTGGTTAGCGGATAAAGCCGCGTTCCCGCACCGCCCCCTAAAATAATTGCAAGCACTCGTTTCACAGCAACCTCCATTTGCCAGACATGTCTCCCCCCTAGTGTCCGACTGAGAGGCCAACTTGGCAAGAGGCGAAAGGCAGATATTCTCTGGGATGTATCTCAGTTAACAGCGGGTTTACAAAATCCGATTTGAAAAACAATGAAATAATTTACGCCAAAAGCTTACTCTCCTGCCCCTCTCTCCATCCACCCCCGCATCTTGCCAGGATTGAGCAAACCGTAGGGATCAACTTCTTGCTTAAAGTTGACCTGAACGGTGTCGATGGTCTTGCGTCCACCATCTTCCAGAATATAGGTGTGGGGATTGGCGATGAGCGCTCCCTGCGCTTCGTGGTAGCGGATGATCTCGTTCAGCCGTTCTTCTGTGGAATAGCGCACAATTTGTAGTGCAGCGGGGATAACGCGGCCTTGCGATCGCAAAAATTCAATATGCATCATCACCTCATCACCGAAATGCTCGTACATGTGCTGTAAAAGTTCGAGTTCCGGATCGTAGGGGAACATGGTTTGCAGGTAGGTCAGCGTCGGATCAACGCTGCGGGCGTGGAGGGTGGAGTGGTTCCAGGTAAATTCCAGCAGTGGCGCTTTGCGGTTGGGATCACCCGGTGCTTTTTCGTAGGTAATCGTACCGCCCCAGGCTTGAACCAGATCGCGAAACGGTTCCAAATTGGTATCGGCGATCATGACTAAAACCGCGTGCTGCTGCTCCGGTAGAAAGGACTGGAGGGCAGCAAAGTAACTGGGAATGGGCCAAGCGTGAACACTGACCAACTTTTTAATAATCGGATCGGCATCACCCAGTGCCTGCCCAAAGCGAGCCGCCGTCATAAACTCGTCGAAGGTGACAATGCAGTCCACCCAGTTGTAGGCAGTGCCCAGCGGTACTTCTAATTCAGTGATAATGCCATTGGTGCCGTAGGCGTGGTTCACTTTCTGCACCTCATCGCCGCGCAGTTCCAGCACCCGTGGTTGCTCTTCTAAAGTGATCACTTTGACAGCGATTAGGCTGCCGCGATCGCGCAGTTGACCATAGAGAATTGAGCCAATGCCGCCGCTGCCCCCGGCAATAAAACCGCCAATCGTGGCCGTGCGGTAAGTAGACGGCACCATCCGCAGTTCCCAGCCTTCCGGACGAGTGGCTTTGTCGATCGCGGCCAGCTTTGCCCCGGCTTGCACCCGCAGCAGTCCCGGTTTAATCCAGCAGATTTGAGTCAGGTGGGACATATCGAGAATGACGCCACCCGCGAGAGGGACACATTGACCGTAGTTGCCCGTGCCTGCACCACGAATCGTCACCGGGATGCGACGCTTGGCGCATTCTGCTGCGACTTGGATAACCTGTTCTTCGGTCGCAGGCCGCACCACGATATCGCCTATTTTGTCGGCCAAAACAGTCTGTAAAACAGGACTAAACGTGTAGTAATCCTGCGAGAGTTTCGCGACCTGATGGGGATCTTGAATCACCTCAACGCCATCTAGGGCAGCAATAAAAGCGTCCCAATCAATACCGTGAACCGGGCTAACCGTCATTTAACCTAACTCCAAGGGCATCAAATCATCTAATTCAGCATAATCTGGCAGGGTGGTATCAATCGGTTGTCCTTTACGCAGAACGAGCCGATCATGTTGCGATCGCGCCACTAGTTCATTCAAATTCCGGGCCTTAAAGACAATTAAATCTGCCGTGTTGCCTTCACTAATCCGCCCCACATCTTCAAGCTGCATTAAATCCGCTGCCGTCCAGGTGTTGGCACGGGGCCAGTCGCCAAAGGGTCGATCAAGTTGCCCAATCCGCACCGTCTGCTGAAACACTTCCCAACCGTCGTGATCGCCATAGGCGTAAAACGGATCGCGGCAGTTATCACTTGCGATCGCAACTGGAATACCCCGCTGCTTGAGTTCGGGTAGCAATGTCACACCACGTAACCGAGGCATTCGGCCAATCATCCGGTCTTGCAGATACATATTGCACATCGGCAAGCTGACCACACCGATACCTGCCCGCTGGACGGCATCCATCGTGACGTTGGCCACGTCCTCAGACTGCACCGACAGGCTACAGCAGTGACCACAGACAATATGGCCGCTGAATTCCTGCTTGAGCGCCATCTCAGCGATATGGCGCAGGGCCACATCCTCGGGATTGACGCTTTCGTCCACATGGAAATCTAAATCTAACCCCCGCGACTGCGCCAGTTGAAAGACTCGTTCAAGCTGGATGTCCAGTTCCGGATTCATATAGGCGACGCCGCCTAAAATGCCGCCGTATTCGGCATACCAGTCGGCCAACTGCTCAGCTTCTGGCTTGAAGAAATAATCTAACGAGACGAGTGATACGGCCTGTAGCAAAATGCGATCGCGCCACTCTTCCCGTAGCTGGCTAAACACTTCCAAGCTCTTTTTAGCCTGTTCACCAAAGGAATCGAGATGGGTTCGAATCGCCTTCGTACCGTGCGCATAGGCACAACGTAGGCCAAATTCCATCCGGCGATACAAATCGTCTGGTTGCCAATACTCATCCTGGTCGCGCCGACAAGCCTCCAGTGCATCGCTAAACGTACCGCTGGAATTAGGCATCCGATACCACACGTGCCCCTTGTCCAAATGGGTATGCAAATCCGCAAAGCAGGGCCAGACCAAACCGCTGCGGCAGTTAACCGTCGGCACTTCTCCGAAAATAGCCGTTCCTGATGGGACAATCCGCACGATTACGCCATCCCGTAATTCAATATCAGCACCCACTAAATCTTCTGAGATGGGCTCCTGCTGATAGGCCGGAATGGGTGACTTGTACTCAGCCTGATCCAGTAAACAAAGAGGAATATGGGTATTTGTCAACCAGTAGTGGGATGCCCGTGGAATTAACTTGCTTAAGTCGCTAGTCATAAATGGAATGCTCTAGTAGGGCGAGTCTGGATGAAATCTGGATAGTGGGATAAGAGGTTGCGATCGCAGAAGAGATTAAGTGTTGGACATTTGACCAACGATCGTAAAAGTAAAGATTTATGTTGAGAGAGGGTTGAGCGCAAATCGCCACATTCTGCTTATAGATCTAAATCTGCAAATCAGCTAGATACATCAGCATCGCAGCCTAAATCTACAGGAAAACTATAGATTCGTCCATGTAAAACACATCAGCAACAACAATATTCTTGTACCAGTTCACTCTTAAATGACAAGTCCGAGTTAGACCAGTCAGTCAAGAATTAATCACGAAACAGTCACAAACCGAAAGTCCGCAATCGTATCGTTTATCGTTACGTAACAGTTTGCCTGTGCGCCGATGTAGAAACGGACGCAACGCTAAGAAGTGCGCTATCGTTGAGGGGTTAAGGGGTCTGTTAATTGGCGCACCGATTCGGTATCGCCGCCATGTTCAAGCCCAGTGTGATGGAGTTCATGAGGGACGGATGATGCGTAAGCTTTTTCTTGTAGTCCTATCCGGTGCCTTCGCCCTATCAATAAGCGGCTGTCAGCTTTTTGGGGGCGGCGGAGAGGATCAGGCTGACACCAGTGAGGTAGTAGTTCCAGTGCCGGAAGAGCCAGCTAAAGCAGAGGCTGAAGCAGAAGCTGAGGAAGCACTGCCCACTCCTCCAGAGGCGTCCGATTTGACCAGCGCTGAGCTCATTCAATCCACCGATGCTGATGCTCGTGTTCAGCAGATCTCATCTGGGGTAGGGGCTCGTGAAGATCCCTTTGCTAATTTGCCAATTCCACCGCCACCCGTTCCCGTCTCGCAGATCCAGCCTGGTACACCTGGAGGGCGCACAGCTCCCGGTGGAGGTGCTACGCCAGGAGGCAGAACGCCAACGACCCCGGCTAATCCGCCCAATGTTCAGCCACGCACACCGAATCAACCTGGCCCAGGTCAAGGACAGCCATCTGGTGGGCAGCCGGGTGGGCAGCAACCGTCTAGTCCGCTAGCGCCCGGTAATATCGCCGTGGCACCCACTCCATCTGTAGAATTAGCCACCGCCGTTGTAGTTACGGGAGTTGTTGAAGTCGGTGGCGTTGATTATGCCATTGTTGACGTCCCCAACGAGCCGAGCCGCTATGTGCGTGAAGGACAGCGGATTGCCAATGGTCAAGTTTTGGTCAAGCGCATTGAAGTACGTGAAGGCGGCGAACCTCGGGTGATTCTAGAGCAAAATGGCGTTGAGGTGGCCCGTCGCGTCGGAGAAGGAGCAGTTGCAGAAGAAGCAACGGCTTAGTTACGTCCATAAGCTGAAAAGTCGGCAGTGCTGATTTTGGGGATGAATTGGAATATCAAGGCGCTGCCTCTACATCCCAATTCATCCCCAAAAATTAAGCAGCCCCGAAAAGTTAGTTTTAGCTCGCACCCCTCAAAAGAGGCTGAAAGTAAGGTTTCATGGTAGCAGCTTCAGATTTTCAATTCCCGGCTTATCATCCTTATCCATATCAGGACAGCAATCTGTTGGCTCAACTGCACTACCTGCCTGGGCTAAGGGAGTTGCTGATGGTGCGGCAGGTGCACGCGCTTGAACATGCCACGGTGTGGGTGTTGGGCGAAATGCGATCGCGACAGGCTGGGTTGCCTCATGAAACTGAAAGCTTTGGTGGATTTTCAACGGAGCAGGGGTTTTACCTGTACGGCTCTGTGACAACGGCAATGCTCAGGCGAGCAGTGACGATTGCGCTGCATCGGCTCACCCAGGGGGATTGGCAGCTTGCCATCCATCCGCGCTGTGGCACGAATCTGTCAGTAGGCATGCTGCTGGCCTCTGGCTTTGCGTTAGGGCTGCATGTTTTCTTGCCCAAAGGCCCTATTGAGCAACTGCTGGGATTTGGAGTCGCGACTGCTGCCGCCGCCCAGTTAGCTCCAGAATTGGGTGCGATCGCACAGCAGTACATCACAACGGCCATTCCATTTAACCTAGCCGTTGATCGGGTTGTTGAGGTGCCGGATGATGCCACGGGTCGGCCTACCCACTTTGTACAGGTGCACTGGGTGGATCTCAAGGAGCCGCTGGCAGCTTAACGGGTCTTCTTCACTAGACTTTATTTCCAATAAAGTTTTTGGGGTTGGAAATTGTTTTGTAGCGCGGCGAAGCCGCGCTACAAAACAATTTCCAATAAAGTCTACTGAAACTAAAGAGTACGACAGAGGGATGCAGCAAGAGCCGCATCCCTCTGTTTTGCTTAGGAGTTTAGGCTTGCAGCTGTTCGAGCAGCGGATTTTTGTAGGTTGAATCTTTGCTGAGTCGATCCATGACAGTGGGATGGATTTTAGCTTGGGGCGGATTTTTGCGGCGATGCGGCATAAACGGCGGCCAATTGAAAATCCAGAATAGGAAATTGATCAATTTGGTTGTTGAGGTTTGATACGGGTGTAGTGGATACTGCTGCTGGCGATTCGCTTCAATCACATCCGGATTCAGCTTGAGGGGGAGCCCCATCGCCTTTATTGTTTCGGTAACCCAAACAAAGTTAATCGCAGATAGCTGGCGGGTGCCGCCACCGCAGCAGCCGTGATTACCGATGAACCAGCACTGCTCCAGTTGGGTAGGGCTATTGGACGGTAGATTCATCGGAGTCAGATCAAACACGCGCCGATCTTCATTGAGTGCGATCGCATGAATGGCATTTTCAATAATCGGACTGAGATTTGTATCGTGGAAGCTGTGCTTGAGATTAAATATAGTTTCCAGTACCCACTTCAGCGGCATCAGTGGCGGAATTCTAGGAATTCCCAGCGAGCCAACCGTATCCCAACAGGCCAACAGCTTAATTTTCACCTCATAGGGCATGCTGTGCTCCTGCCGAAACGCTTTGATTGTGTCTTCAAATGCCTGATGTTCCTGGGGTTGCTGCTTGGGCTTGGGCTTGGGCTGCCGATAGAGCTTGTAGGCTTTCCACAACTGATTGAGCTTATCCTGACGCATCAGTCCAATTCGACTAATCAGTCCGCCCAAGCTGCGAATGGTATAAGAGCCACGGCTGAATCCGAAGAGATAGATTTCATCACCAGGGCAGTAGTTCATGCAGAGAAACCGATAGGCTTCCAGAATATTAGCATCAATGCCAAGGCCAATCGTGCCACCTAAAAAGCGATCAATGGTTAGATAGCCCGTGCCCACACCGTCATCATAAAACACGATTTGTGGCACCCCGGTTTGCACCCCGGCGGCAGTTGCATCGGTTTGATCGCATTCTTCCGGCGGATCGTAGGGCAAAATCGCTTTGGCAATTTCTGCAACGTTACTATGGGAGACCTGGGAGGGGCGCTGTAGAGAATTCCAGGTACCATCACAACAGACGATTAATCGTTTCATCGCATTCCGAAGGGGTATCTTTTATTTCTGTTCAAATCATATTCACTGTATTCAGGATTTGCCTAGGTGGATAGTCCCCGCATGGGTAATCATTCAATCTTCGCACTACCTTAAACTTGTAGGTAGCCGCCAAACAGACAGGATGCGGGGCTGTATGGGCATCCCTCACGTAAACCCAACATTATGATCTGAATATCACTTCTGAGTATCCCTACCAAACTTTGGGCATAGTAGGCATAGATTGCCAAACCCGCTGCTTGCATTCTTGAGCCATTTTTGAAGCCCTTTTGTTACGAAGCTATTGAGATAGAGTTACTAATGAATAGTCGCGATCGCATTCGTCATGAACCCACTCCTTTGCTGTTAATTACGGCTCAGCTTGGCTTTGAAGCATTTCAACATGGCTTAGCTACGGGAGAGTGGCAGTCATTTCTCAAGTTGATTACCGACGACTTTACCTTTGAATTTCCGATTGGCAAATTCCAGGGAACCCACAGTGGGAAGGAGAAAGCGGCTGAGTTTTTCGCCTACGTGTCTCAGTTTTTTCCGCAAGGGCTCCAGCTAATCGTCAAACGGATTACCTGGAATGACTATACTGTCGTCTTTGAGGTGCAATCCGAAGGTGAGGTGATGGGCAAACCCTATCAAAATCAGGCGGCGATTTCGTTTGATATCCGTGGCGAACACATTTGTGGCTATCGTGAATACCTCGGTATCTTGTACCAGTTCTAATGCTAGTCCTGTGTCAGATATGAAGCATAAACATTAGACTTTATTGGAAATAAAGTTTTTGGGGTTGGAAATTGTTTTGTAGCGCGGCGAAGCCGCGCTACAAAACAATTTCCAATAAAGTCTATTCTTGATACTGTCTTTGTACGTACTGTCCTGATCCGTGCGATCGCACTAATATCTCACTTCAAACACTTCGATGCCGTTGCGTTTACCCTTGAGCTGCACCGTGCCCATTTCCTTGAAGTCAAAATCAGCACGAGTCGCCTCATACACACTGCGGCTGACCAGGATTTGGCCGCCTTTGGCAATGCCCTGGAGACGGCAGGGCTGATTTATTGATGAGAGAAAAAAGATAATGAGATAGGTAACCATTTTTGCACAACAACTAAACCATGAGCCTCATCAGCCATCTCAAGCAAATTCCAGACTTTCGAACTCAACCGCGATATCCCCTGTGGGTCGTGCTGCTTTTGATCATCATGGCAACGATGAGTGGGTGCTTGGGTTACCGAGCGATTGAAGATTTCGTCGAACGGCATCAAACGGTGTTGCTGGACTGTTTAGAGCTGCCTCACACCCGACTGCCCGCCTACTCAACGATCCGCAAGGTGATCGTGCGAACCAACTTTGAACACCTGAGTCAAGCCTTCAATGACTGGGCAACAACGGCATTTGCGCCCCAAACCGGAGAACAACTGGCCACCGATGGCAAGAGTATCAAGGCAACCGTCACAGACTATGACCAAAGTTATCAAGACTTCGTCAGTGTCGTCTCTGCCTTCAGTGTGCAACAAGGGGTCGTGGTTGGACTCCAATCGATGCGAAACCAACAGCAAAGTGAGATTGTCACCGTGCAGACCTTGTTAGATGTCTTGCAATTCAAAGGAGTTTGCTTCAGTTTTGATGCGTTGCACACTCAAAAAAACGGTTGAGCAGATTATTGCCAGTGGCAATGACTACCTGATGGCCGTCAAGCCGAACCAACCTAAGCTGTTTGAGCATCTGCGAACCCAGTTTGAGCAATCGTTACCCACCAGTTCAGATTGCCAAGTTGAACGAACGCGTGAGCGCCAAACAAGTCGTACCGTCAGTGTTTTGGAATCAGTCGCAGGGATAGACCCCGGTTGGGTTGGAGTCGAGCGCATGGTTCGAGTCGAACGAGTCGGAACTCGTGACAACCAGCCTTACACTCAGACCATGTTCTACATCAGTTCACTCCCGTTGGATGCCGTAGGCTTTGCTCAGCACATTCGCTCTCATTGGCACATTGAGAATCGATTGCATTGGCCAAAGGATGTCGTGCTTCATGAAGATCACGCCCCTTTGTGTGATGGTCATGCACCGACCAATTTTGCGATTGTGCGAACGATTGCGGTCAATCTGTTTCGCCAAGCCGGATTTGCCTCCATCACCAAGGGACTGCGGCATTTAGCCCACGATATCCCCCGTCTATTTTCCTTTTTTCAATAAATCAGCCCTGCCTGGAGACGGGAGGCGGTGTTGACCTCGTCGCCAATGGCGGTGTAGTCCGTATGCTGCGGTGAGCCAATGTTGCCGACGATGACGCGCCCAGAGCTGAGGCCAATTCCAGTATGGAAGTTCTCGCGAATCCAATCAATTGGGATCGATTGGAGGCACTGCTGCATTGCGATCGCAGTTTGAATGGCCTGCTTCTCATGATTGGGCACGGGTGACGGTGCGCCAAACAGGGCGACAATCATGTCACCGACGAATTTATTTACCGTGCCCTGGTGGCTGAAAATGATGTCCACCATGTAGCTGAAGTATTCGTTTAGGTAGCCGACGATCCGCTCTGGCTCTAGCTCTTCGCACTGGGTGGTGAAGTTGCGAATATCGGAAAACAGAATGGTGATGTTTTTGCGGACGGGGGCGAGGGAAATATTGCCCTTCGATTCCAGAATCGCCTGCACCACCTGGGCAGGGACGTAGCGCTCCAGGTTGCTTTTGATGCGGGCTTCTCGTAACTCCTGCTCATGCAGCAGAGCGTTTTCAATCGCTGCCGAGGCTTGGGAGGCTAGGGCATTCAGGCGTTTCAGGTCACCAGCGGTATAGCTAATCGGCGTTGTACTGCCTACGACTAGCAGACCGATGCTCTGGTCTTGATTCTTCAGCGGCGTGCAGATCAGGGAGTGATACTGGGCATCGCAGGTGTGGCAGCGGGGGTCGGTACTAACATCGTTGACGATTTCGCCGATCCCCTTCTGAAAGACGCTGCCGATAATGCCTTGACCGACCGTAATGTCACTGGCATTAAAAGCGCGATCGCAGAATTCGGCAATAGTCTCAAAACTACCTTGAGCTTTGTCGTAGAGCACTACTGCACCACAATCGCCCTGCACCAGCTTTTTCGCTTCATCCAGTACCAAACTAGCAACGGATTTTAAGTCGAGCTGCGCGGTGATCTGCTCGGAAATGCTGTAGAGCAGCGAGATTTCCTTATACCGATCTAGCGTTTCACGCGCCAGGGCTTTCTTTTCCAGTTCGCGCTGTCCCAGAAACGAAAGGAGAGTTGCGATCGCAACTGAATCTGCTTTGCCCATGACGTAGCCGAGTACCTGATCTTCAAGCGTGATGGGCGTTTTCAGCGCATAATCGAGCCGATACTCGCCCAGCAGCACCGTGCCCTCACTGGACTGGATGCAGAAGGGATGTGCGATCGCGCTGGCAAGCTGGTGAAAGACTGCCTGGATATCTTTTTTACGGAGTAGTTGTTTCAGGCTCAGTTGCATCATGGGTATCGTGATCAGCGATCAGCAGAAATGAAATATGTTCTAGCCCTTTCTTTAACTTGAGCGTTTTCACCGCGTCGGATCGTTCCCAGAAGTTGGCGTTGGCAATCACCATTTCCGGCTGAGCCGCCAGCACTTTTTCCATCAGTTCAGTTTCGTTGCTGGCTTCGGCAACTGTAAATCCTTTGGTTTTAAGCACGTCCACCAGCGTTTGCACCGTCAGCGCATCTTCATCGACAACCAAGACCCGACGCTTTGATCCACCCTGAGAAATCAGTTCCCGCACCGCTTGCAGCAGTTCCTCGGTATTGATCGGCTTCGTTAAATAGCGATCGACACCAATCTGCTGCCCGCGTTCCTGATGCTCCAAAATTGACAGAATCATAATCGGGATGCCCATCGTCAGCGGGTCATTCTTAATCACCGCTGCCACGTCAAACCCGTTCACATCGGGCATCATCACGTCCAAAATAATTAGATCCGGCGCGACCTGCTTGACCCTACCGATAGCTTCCCGCCCATCCTGAGCCTCTTCAATGTGATAGCCCTCGGCTTCCAGATGCTGCCGCAGCAGTTCGCGAATGTGGGCTTCGTCGTCCACAATCAGAACCGTTTTGGCGGTCGAGTCAATTACCGGAATAGAAGCCAACTTTTGAGACGGGGCCAGTTGTTGCAGCAGCGAATTGAGGTCAATCCGCTGCACCTGATCGCGAGTTCCCGACTGAACAGGCAGCGTAAACCGGAACGTGCTGCCCTTGCCCAGTTCGCTCTCAACCCAGATGCGCCCCTGATGATGCTCCACAATCTGAGCGCAGATCGGCAGGCCCAGGCCCGTGCCCTTCGGTTTATCGGTCAGGGTGTCGCCCACCTGTTTGAACTTCTCAAACACCTTGTCACAGTTTTCCGGCGCAATCCCCGATCCGGTGTCAATCACGCTCACCACGATGTCCTGCTCGATGCAGACCGCACGGCATGTAACAGCACCCTCATCGGTAAACTTGACGGCGTTCGAGAGCAGATTAATCACCACCTGAATTAAGCGATCGCGATCGCCCATAATCGGCGGCAAATCCGGCTCAATCTCCCGCACCAGGCGCAGTTGCTTGGCTTCGAATAGAGCAGAAGTTGCTGCGATCGCACGTTCGATCACCTCGGCAATGCTGAGCGATTCCATTTTCCACTCGACTTTGCCCGCTTCCATCTTGGCGATATCGAGCACGTCGTTGATCAGCGTTGTCAGCCGCGTCCCTTCGGTCAAGATAATGTCGATATTGTCCTTCACCTGGCGCACGGTGCGCTTCACCCGCTTGTCGTCTGACTCAACCAGGGGAAATACCACGTCGTCCAGCTTTTTCTTGATGATCTTGGCGAAACCGAGGACGGAGGTCAGCGGCGTCCGTAACTCGTGAGAGACCGTCGAGATAAAGTCCGTCTTCATCTGATCGACTTCTTTTTCGGCGGTGATGTCGCGGATTAGGATGACGGTGCCGAGTCGGGGTTCGGGGCTGATGGTGGAATCAGATGCTAGTCGTTCATGGTTAATCGTGAAGTCAGAAGGGATGGGCTGATTATCGAGGATAGCGTCTGAGTCGGCGTGTTTATGGATGGCAGTTGCGATCGCTTGTCCGGTTCGCCCACCAATCAGCGACAGCTCGGCGGTAAACACTTCGTCTGGAAACTGCTGGGTTTTGTAGATTAAATCTGCCAGATCGCTATCCAGCACCTGCTGACAAGGCTGATTGATGATCTGATGAGCATCCAAACCAAACATCTCGGCAAAGGCGGGATTGGCTTGGGTAATCGTGCCCGCTGCATCGGTGACGAGCAGACCGTCTACCAGGTTGTTAATAATGGTCGTTAGGTAGGCCAGCGTGTCGCGAATCTGAGCGCTGGCTTCCTTGAGTTGTTCAGCCTGGGTGCTGACAATTTCGACCTGCTCTTGCGTCCGTAGATACAAGCTGGCCTGATTAATTGCGATCGCCATTTGGTCGGTGACGGCAGTGAGCAACTTGGCTTCCCGCTCATCCCAGCGGCGGGCCTTGCTTTGCGTGCAGATCAGGTAGCCAATCCGTTTCGGCGTGCCGAGTCGAACAGGCAGCGCAAAACAGCTCTGAATGCCTGCCTGCTCAACCGCCTGTCGAGCCTCAGCCGTCCAGTCTTGCAGGTTAGTGACCTTGGCAAACCGTAGAGATTCACCCGGCTTTGTATGCTGAGCCAAGCTCTCAAATAGGGCTGCTTCCTGCTCGCGGGTTAATCGGGGCTGGTTGGTGGAAACATAGTCGCAAACCTTAACGAACTGATTACTGTGCAAATCTAACCAGGCAAAGGCCACTCGATCCAGCTTAAGCAGATTGGCCACTTCTTCCACTGTGGTTTGCAGAATGGTATCGAGATCCAAAGACTTACGAATCCGCCGTGTCATCCGGTTGAGCAGGGCTTCTTCATTGGCGCGATCGCGGGTTTGATCGAGCATCTGCACCTGGCGCAGGGCCGTAATCGTAGCGATCAGCAGCAGACAGCCGATGACTAACGCCAATAAGTTCAAAGCGTGTAGCTCATGCTCCAAGTTCTCACGCGGAATCACCAGCGCCAGCGACCAGTTGGACTGCTGCGAGGGACTGTAGGCGACATAGACCCACTGCCCGTCTATCTCCATCAGCTCCACACCGGACTTTTGCGCCACCATTGAGGCTGCGGTACGAGCCAGAGCTGGATTATTGGAATCTAAAAAGCTGTCCAGTCCCTGGAGAAATTCTTCGTTGGGGTGGGCAATCGGTACGCCGTTGGAATCGAGCGCAAAAGCGTAGCTGCCTTCACCTAATTGGGTGCGATTGACGACATTCGTAACATGGGTGACAGGTATATTGCCTGCAAAATTGCCAATCACCTCCGGTTCAGCATTCGGATCATCCGGTAAGCCCAGGCGCTGTAAGCTTTCCCTACGAATATCAACCCGATCCTCTGGCAGTTGGTCATAATTGGCGGGCGGAAACGACCAAACGGGCACCGAAATATTAATCTGCCGCTTGCCCGTCGTGCGCGAAATAATCATGTCAGACGCTTGTGCCTTGCCCTGCATCGCCATCTGAAAATAGGGGCGGTCAGTCAGGTTCTGACCTTCAGCAAACCCTGTGCGGGTGGTGTAGTAAGTGCCGTCAGGATTGACCAGAATGAACATCCAGAAGTCAGACAGCCGATCCTGTTCTAGCTGAAGATAGGGTTCGGCGATATCCCAGTTCATTGAGCGAATTTCATAGGTTTCGGCCATCGCGGCCACTTCCCCCAGCCGTCCCGATAGCCAAACGTCCACCTCATCTCCGGCTTTTTCCACTTTGGACAGGGCATGATTCTTCAGCGTGTCCAAAATCAGATTGCGGACAAACCAGTAGCTGGTGAATGCCGTCGCGCCAACGGCTAAGATGGTGCCACTAATCAAGAGCAGCGACACGACTCTGTTGCGGGGCTGCCACTCTTTTCTCAGTTGACGCAGATCGGTTGAATATTTCATATGCCGTGGGGGAGGGGAAGTAGCCTTAGAGTGCCCAGGTTTGACCGAGATTTCACGTAACGATGGTTCGCTCCAAACGGGTTTACCAAACATTTTGTAGGGGCAGGTTTCGCCAATCCGTGGTTCGTCCCGTCCGACATGCTGACATCAAAACCTGCCGCGCCTGTCGCTTTATTAGGATATGGAGCGGCTTAGTTTAAATCAGCAGATTAACGAGGCGAGAGAGAAAACCTTAGCCAGCCCAATCGGGTTTGAGCTTGGCTGTCTCAGTGTGAATACTTTTGGCAACCATACAAGTTGTGTAACGACGCGCAAAGCTATGTTTCAGCTCTACATTCCAGACAGCTATTGGTTCTTACGAAGAATATTGCCATTTTTCGTTCAGATAGATGTTTTTTCTGCCAGAAAACCATCAAAGTCAGTAAAATTACTGAACAATGGCGCTCCATGATATCCCAAACATTACAGTAAAAGCGAAGCCAATATGACTATTGATATTACTCAAATCCACGTTCGGATAACATACAAGTACTGGTGCAATGTCCTCGGTTACTGGATTTCAGATAGGGATTTTGTAATATTTGAGAATAAGATAATTGTTGACATTACTTTTGCCACAGTATTTCTACTTTGTTTACTGTTTCTAGCTTCAAATTCAGGATGGATAAAAAACGATTTTAGCGGGCTAGAAAAAGATAGACTTAAGATAATATTTTCTGTTTTCACCACTTTATTTGCTCCTTTTCTGATATCAAGAGCCGTTGCAGACTCGATATATCTTTATCAAAGAAATCACCAGTTGTTTGCAGATCTTTCAAGCATTATAGCAACTCCAATAACCATATTGACAACTGCTACTAGCATAATCCTAGGCAATCTATTTTTAAGGAAATTCGATTTAATAAAAGATAGAGAGAAGGCTCTATCTTTTTTATCTGCCAATATTTCTAATTGCATGCTTTCCCTACTAGAGATTGACCAAAGCTATAAATCTATACGAGACAAAATACAATTAGACCCAGCAAAAAATAGGTTAAACGTATGTCAACTGTCTCAAATGGATTTAGATTTAATAAATAACTGCTATAAAGACTCTTTAAATAAAATTGATTCATCATATAAAACTATAATCTCGGCTTCAGCAAATTTTTATGCGGAGCCAGTTTGCGTAACAAAAGCAATAGACTATATTCAAAACATAAAAATTCATTTGTCTATTGTTTTGCGGAAGATAAACCAAAAAGAAGATAAAGTCAAATGCAATAATATCTCTGATGAACTATTAGATCGAATTATAGATATAAACAATTTGTGGCTTGATGGATTTGATTTATTTCTCAATCTGAGCCGACGCACGAGCAACAAAGACCTACTTGAGCAGTACAAAAAAAGAATCCTAAATATTTACTTGGATTTATTAGATCAGAAGAAGCGTAGAGAGAATGAGGAGAAAGAGATAATAGTAGAGGATGAGGTTATACGCAAGATTGAGGGAATTGCAAAACTATATGGATTCTCAAATGAATTAACGAGTTAAGCGCAACTGTTTCTTTTTGAAACAGTTGCCTTTCCATCTCTACTTAGTTGGGCCGGATTGGGATTGGGATGCTGACAGGGGCGTGATGGATTCCACGAGACTGCACCATTGCAGCTTGAATCCGTAGCGATGCTGACGACTGACGCGCATTTGGAGCGGGAGGCGAATCCGAATCGGTAAACAGCAATAGCCCCATGCGATCGCACATCCCACTAATCCTGCCAATCCCGCTAATCCCAAGTTCAGCGGCTGGGTAAAGCGCATCCCGTTAGAGAAGACAATCATCAATACGCTGATCGAAAAGGGGAAGGAAAGGGCTAATAAAGCTGTGGCAAACTCAACATCAAAAAATGAGTCAGATACGGTGCTGGAATTACCGGATATTTGAGTAGACGACTGTTGAGCAGCTTGTTGATTAATCGTTGTCGCGTGCAGCAGCGGCCAGAGGCTGCAAGAAGCTTGCGGCAGCGCCACAAACAGCATCAGCGCTTCTGGTTCTGTCGGTTGTAAAAGCGCGATCGCAGCGGCACTAATCAAAAATCCCACACCGGATCGGGCTAGCAGAATCGCCAGCGTCTTACCGAGCTGGAGTGATTTCAAATTCAGCGACAGGCCGATATAAATCAAAATCAGCGGCGTCGCGCAGGCCGCCAAGCTATTAATGGCGCTAAAGACAGCCGGTGGCAGCGCTTCCGGCGTGACCCGGAAAAAGGCTAGTCCCAATCCAGCGACAATGGCGATGTTGACAGGCTCCGTGACTAAAAAGCGAACCACGTTCAGCCACTGAGCGGATGACTTAGATGACTGGGGCGCTGATTGTTGAGCTGTTTTGGATTGCTCAGTTTGCGATCTCTGATACCAGATAAAGGCCAGCGTATACAGCCCCACCAGTACAAACAGCTTGTTGCCGACATCGGCCAGTGCGGCCCAGGCCAAACCGTCCCGACCCAAAAACTGCTCAATAAACGGATAAACCGTCAGTCCCGGTGCCAGAGAAGGAAACAGCAGCGCCAGCGCTCTCACCTGCGGCGGGCGATTATCGCGCATAAACCAGCGGGTGAGACCAAAGCCAACGATGATTAAAACTAAATTGATTGCGATCGCAAATGACGGCAGCAGCGCCAGATTGAGGTCAGTATTAATCGACAGCGTGGACAGAAAAATAGTGGCGGGCAGCGCAACGTTGAGAATCAGCGTGCGCAGTGTTTTAACGGAACTCGGATCTGGAAACTTGCCTTTCAGGAGATAACCAATTGCAATCAGTAGCCCAAGTGCGATGGCCTTCTGCGTCACGGAAATGGTCATGGATATCTCTCGCTAAATGGTTTGCACGCAACGATTCGGAAAATGCTCCCATCTATAGAAAGCACCAATTTTTCGCCGATTTATCAAGCCATACGTCGATTTAGGCGACTCCACATCAAAAATTCACTAATTCAGTGATTTTGATAATCTTTGCTCTGCTGATCCGGATCTGCAATCGCGCTTTCTTGACTCATCCAACTAAGCAAAGCCTGTAAAAATACGTAGGCCACAAATGAATACGGATTACGAGTTTGCCGCTCTCTTTACTCTTCCCGTAAATAACTTTCAGTTAGCGGATGGGCGGGTGCTGGGTGCTGGGTTCTAGGTTTGAGGGACTGGGTTTTAGGGAAAGTGGCATTCGCCTCACTTCTCACTCTTTCCAAATAGAGTGTGCAAATCTTTACAGCCCTCTACAGCCTTTTTCCCTCACCAATTCATCCCACAGAGTCACAGATGAAGAACTTCAAGCTACGAATCCTCTTTCGCTGAGGGGATGCTGGAACCACCCTCAAAAAATCAAAATTGAAAGAGCGTTCTGCATACTCTGCGATCGCTCATCACTAGTCGTATCACTCTTAAAATCTTCGCCACAAAACGTTCTAGGGTTCACTGAGAAAATCAGCAGAGATTCGCTAAAGACTTGTATTGCTCTGATGCACTCTGATGCAAGTTTTCCTTTTATCGCTTTGATTTATTACGTTGAAACGCTGTTCTGAACTGTATTTTCTGAACTGCTCAAACTAATTTGTCCCGACCCTTACTGATTTGAATTCCAATCTGTCTGATCGACTGCTGCTTATTGACTGTATCTGCCTTATGTCCCCCCAAAAACAACCCACGCAAGACCGACCAGCCCATCAGCATCCATCTGCAAACGTACCACCCAATCCAGAATCATCTCGGTCTGATGCGGCCAATCCCATGAATGCGCTGGAAGACACAATGGCGGAGCAACGATCAACTGCGATCGCACCCACCGAAGACGACGCAGCGACGGAGCTATCCAGTGTCTCAGCAGATACGAAACAAGATGGCGAGCAGAATTCAGGCATCAAAAAGTACTGGTGGCTGATTCCAGTGCTGGGGCTGGTGGTTGCCGTGGGCGGTGTTACCTTTATTCGATTACAAGAAAACAATGCTCCCGTTGAGGTAACGGAACGGGCCCCTCTATCCGTACAGGCCGTGACGGCAGAACGACAGCCGATTCGCGCCTGGGTGTCCAGTGAGGGCAATGTGCGAGCGGTTGAGTATCAGCATCTCACCTTTGAAGTTGAAGGTGACGTGACGTATTTAGCCGATCGGGATGGTCGTCGCTTGCGGGAAGGCGATCGGGTGAGGGCAGGTGAGCTACTGGCGCGGGTAGATGATCGGCAACTGACCGCCGATGTGCAACAGGCCGAAGCATCTGTGGCCGAAGCCCGTCAGCAGCGGGCCGCCGCCGCCGCCGATGTGGCTCGCGCTCGCACTCAGGTGGCTCAAGCTCGCACCCAGGTGCAGGAAGCTCAGGCGCAGCTCCAGAATGCGCAGTCGGCAAGGAATCTAGCGGCCACCAATGTTGAGCGATACCAGTATTTATCCAATCAAGGTGCTGTATCTGACTTGGAGTTTGACCAGCGCCAGAATGCATTAGAGGACGCTCAGGCGCAGGTGCAGACCGCTCAAGCCAGAGTTGAATCAGCCCGCCAGCAAGTTGCCTCGGCCCAGGCGCAGGTAGACGCGGCTCAGCAGCAGGTGGAGGCGCGGGAATCCGCCATTACAACGGCTCAAGCGCGGCTGTCTCAAGCAGAGGTAGCACTGGAAGGAGCCAGTATTTACGCGCCGTTTGACGGCATCATTGCCTATCTCAATATTTCAGAAGGCGAATACTTTACGCCGCAGGTCGTCACCTCACAGCTTGGGGGCGACTATCAGGGCATCTTAGAGCGAATTCCGATGGTGATTATTGATCCAGCTCAGTACGAGGTGCTGGTTGATTTAGCAGGGCCAACGGGTGAGCAAGTGCAGGCAGGGCAAACGGCCTTTGTTGCCGCAGAAACCGACGTCAATAATCCGACCAATCAAGGTGAGACGTATCAAGACACGCTGATTGCTAGTGCCCGAGCACGAGGAGAAGTCTTTGCCGTCAACCCTGCAATTAGCCCTGGCGGACGCGCCATTGAAGCCAGAGTGCGACTCAATCCAGCCACCACTGGCGATATTCGGCACGGAGAGCAAGTCTTAACCTGGATTGCGGTGGCCGAGAACCCCGATGCGGTTGTGGTGCCGCTCAATGCCATCGTGCGCCGCGATCAGGTGCCCTACGTGTTTGTGGTCAATTCCGAAGGCATGGTGGAGCAGCGCCAGGTAGAGCTAGGGGTTACGGGTATCACCCAACAAGCGATCGCAAGTGGAGTGACGGCTGGAGAACAGGTCGTGACGGCTGGACAAAACCGTTTGGTAGACGGGGCTGTAGTGCAGGTGGTGAATCAGGGGAGTGAAGGATAACAATGAGCGAGTTCAAACGCGCCGATCATGCTCGCACGGATGATGATTACACCGAAAATAACAGCAATAATAGGCACGGCAACGGGCACGACTTGAATAGCAATCGAGATGGCGATCGTCCGGCTCAGCCTCGTGCCAAACGAGCATCGCGGCTGGAGCGCTTCTTTTTTCTCAACACTATTTTCGCGATTCTGCTCAGTCTGCTGATGGTAGTGGGTGGACTGCTGGGCTATTTCGCGATGACGAAGCAGTCCAATCCCGATATCGACATTGCGGTTGCAACCGTCACCACCACCTGGGGCGGAGCCGACCCGACCACAATTGAGCAGCAGGTCACCAGCGAAATCGAAACCGAAATCACTTCGGTTGAAAACGTGAGCGAAATCCAGAGCGCCTCCTACACAGGCTTTTCGGTGATTAATGTTGAATTCACGTCGGAGGCCGATCCGGATCAGGCGATTCAGGAACTGCGACAGGCGGTTTCCCAAACCGAGTCAGAATTACCGCAAGAAGCCGATCAGCCCGTAGTGGAACAGGTTTCAGTCAATGATGCGCCGATTCTGACGCTGGCGCTGTTTGGCGATATTGATCCTACGGTGATTTCGCAAGCCGCAGAAAATATTCAAGACCGACTGGAACAGGTGGCAGGGGTCAGCGAAGTCAATTTGGGCGGGTCGCGCGAAGAGGTGATCAGCGTCCAGATGAACCCGTTTCGCTTAGCAGCACTGGGCATTGCGCCAACAACGGTGGCCAACCAAATTCGCTCGGCCAATCAAGATGTTCCCCTATCGGAAATTGAAAGCGACGTCATTGGCTCACAAGTCCGGTTTTACGGTCGGTTTCGCAGTCTCGAAGACCTGCGTGAATTGCCCGTCGCCCGGCTAGAAGGGCGGGTCGTCCGCCTAGAGGAACTGGCGACCGTGCAGCGCGAGCTGGAGCAGGAGGAGACGCGCGCCTTCATCAGCACCCAAGGCGAATCCTACCAGCCCGTCGTTAGCGTTGGCATTAAAAAGGTGCCAGGGCAGGATTCGATTGAAGTGATTGATCGCATTTTGGCCACGGTGGAGCAGATTCAGCAAAGTCCCAATGACTGGCCCAATGGCATGGAATACAGCGTGATTGCCAACGAGGCGGACATTATTTGGGAGCAGTTGAGCAGCCTGTTTGTCAACGCGCTCCAGGCGATGGCGGCGGTGTTTGTCGTCCTGTTCATTGCCCTTTCCTGGCGCGAAGCACTGATTGCGGGCCTGTCGATTCCCCTGACGTTTTTGGGCACGATGGCGGTGCTCTGGCTGACCGGACAAACGCTGAATAACATGGTGCTGATTGGCATGGTGCTGGCTCTCGGCATCTTGGTGGATGTGTTTATTCTGATGATGGAGGGGATGCACGAGTTCATCTTTGTGCAAGGACTCAGCTTTGATCAAGCAGCCCTGAAAACGGTGAAAACCTATGCTCCACCTGCATTTGCGGGGCAGCTCACTACTATTCTGGCGCTGTTTCCACTGTTGGCGATTAGCGGCACCCTCGGCAAATTCATTCAGCTTTTGCCCTATACGGCGATTATTTGCCTGGTACTCAGTTTTGCGATCGCAATTTTGGTCAATATTCCCCTGTCTCGTTATTTTCTGGCCCATGTCAAAGGGGGAGAGCAAACGTCTCGGATTGACCGTCTGAGTGAAGCCGCTTCTCGTCGCTGGGCGCGTTGGAGTCTCAATCACACCGTCAAGAATAAGAAAACGGCCTGGGCTTGGGTGCTAGGTGCGATCGCGCTGTTTGTTTGTGCAATGGCCTCATTCAGCCAGATCTCGGTTGAGTTCTTTCCCCAAGGCAACCAGCGCAACTTCAGCGTCAACGTTGAACTGCCGCCCACCACGACGCTAGATGTAACCCAGACTGTAGCCGATGACCTGGGCGCGATTCTGCGGGAGCAGCCCTATCTGGACAGCGTGGTCAAATACGTGGGACAGCGCAGTAATCTAGTCGCTTCCGGTGAGCTACAGCCCAGTGAAGGCAGCTATCTAGCGGGTTTTTCAGGCATTTTTCTGCCGGAAGATGAGCGCGATCAGCTGTCGTTTGAATATCTGGATGACCTGCGAGACGAGCTAGAGGCAGCCGTCAGCCAGTATCCGGGCGCAACGCTGGTACTCAACGCCCAGCAGTCCGCCCAGAGCGGTGATCCCATTCAGGTGGAAATTACGGGCAGCAACCTCAGCCAGCTCCGGCAGATTTCGCAGCAAGTCCAGCTGGTGCTGCGCCAAGTCCCCGGTGCCACTGACGTGCGGGACAACTTGGGCGCACTGCAAGAAGATTTACGTCTGATTCCCAAACGCGAAGAGCTGTCGTTTTATGACCTCAGTGAAGATGAGCTAGCTGCCCAGGCCCAGTACTACACGCGGGCAATCGACGTGGGCGACTACGCGATCGGTGGTGATCAGGAAGACCTAGAAATTCGGCTGAGTACGGCTTGGCCCTCACGCGAGGGCAGAGTTGGCGGCCCCACCCGGCGCGATGAGCTGCTGGCGGCTCGCTTCTTTACCAACAATCCCGAAGAGGAAGTTGTTTCTGCCGGAGCCGTCGTCAATGCCGTCCAGGCCGAAGCGCCCCTCTCAGTCACGCGGCGAGACGGGCAGCGCACCGTAACAGTACTGGCCAAGAACCAAAACCGCACGGTGGGCGAAATCTTAGCCGATCTAGAGCCGCAGCTACAAGAGATGCTGCAGCAGGACTGGCCGCAGGGCTACGGCTACAGCTTTGGGGGCGAAACGGAAGACCAAGCGGAAACGTTTGGCTCGGCAGGCCAAGCGCTGGGACTGGCGATCTTTCTGGTCTTTGCCGTCTTGGTTCTCCAGCTTGGTTCGTTTCGGCAACCGTTTATTATCCTGTTGGCTATTCCCTTTGCCCTAATTGGCACCGTCGGTGGCTTTTTTCTAGCGGGTATTCCCTTTTCCTTTTCGGCCTTCATCGGCATCATCGCCTTGGTCGGTGTCGTCGTGAATGATGCGATCGTCATGGTCGATACGATGAACAGCTATCAGCAAGAAGGCATGAGGGTGCGACAGGCTGCCGCTCAAGGTGTAGCCAATCGCCTTCGGCCCGTGCTGACCACCAGTGTTACCACGATCATTGGCCTAATTCCCCTGGCGCTGAGCGATCCCACCTGGATGCCCCTCTGTAGCGCCATCATCTTCGGTCTAATTGCGGCCACTATCAGCGCCTTGGTTGTTGTGCCGTGTCTCTACCTGCTGTTCACCCCAAAGACAGAAAATTTAAATGAAGCAAGCTACGGTTAGCATGCTCAAATCTACTCAGCATACTGGCTAAAAGTACGCAGATAATACGCTGAGGACTTTCGGATCGGATATGCGATCGCAATTCGTCAGCAACAAGGAACGAAAGTTAATCAACTCCCATCTTGCGCCAATACGATAAGCATACTCGCAGCCGCTGCATGAACCAAATCGCCACCCATCTTAATTTTTTCATAAAGCGTTTGACTAAATCGAAGAATTGATAAATTCAGCACAAAATCATTCTTGTTATTGACTTAGGCACAATAAAATCTCGCAAGAGCAAAACCGCAACCAAAGTAGCGATGTACAGAATTAGTACCGTATCAAATTCATGAGATTAAATTAATGAGTACACTAACTTATTCGCTTATTCAGTCTCAGGTTCGCGTAAAACAACTAATGGCAGTCGGCAAAGCTGTCCTAACGAAACAAATTAGCTTTTATCCCAAGTTTCTTGAGGACTTTGAACAACGGTTCGCAAAGTATTCAAACAAGCAATATGCCCTCAGCTTTTGCAATGGCACTTCCGCTATAGAAGCTGCCTTGTTTGCTGCTAATGTCAAACAAGGAGATGAAGTTATTGTTCCGTCTTGTACATTTCATGCATCTATTGATCCTATTGTGAATGCCGGAGCAGTACCAGTTTTTGCCGATGTCGATCAATCATTCACAATCTGTCCTCTGGATGTTGCTAGAAAGATCACCCCTTATACAAAAGCCATTATCGTCGTTCATTTGTTTGGCATTCCTGCTGACATGGATGCTTTAGTGAAGATCGCCAAAGAACGGAACATCACTCTGATTGAAGATGTTTCCCACGCACATGGTGCTCGTTGGGGCGATCAGCTAGGCGGTAGTATTGGTGATTACGGAGCCTTCAGTTTACAAGGTAGTAAAACGGTAGCAAGCGGTGAAGGTGGAATTGTTGTAACGAATCACCTTTTAGGCTACATTCGCATGTCAATGTGGGGACATTTTACGCGACATGCCGATCTATTTTCTAAGATTGATGCGGAGGAGTTTCGTTTTACCGGAGTTGGCTTTAAAAGACGCATGCATCCACTTGGTGCTCTATTAGCAAATGCCGATCTAGATCACATCAACCAGATCAATAAAATCAAATTAAGACATGCGGAAATGCTTGATCAAGAGCTGGCAGAGCTAGACGGTTTTGAGTTCGCCAAACTTTCCCCACAAGCAGTTCGAGGCAGCTTCTATGAAGGATATCCAATTCACGTAACGCAGGCTGGAGCTTCAGCCGCAGATGCTATAAATGCCTTACAGTCTGCTGGTATTCCTGCGAAACCGTTTCCGTTTCCTTTGCATCACAAGCTATCAATTTATACAGATCCTAGATTCCGCGAGGCTTGCCTTAAACAAGAAGTTGCTATTCCTTCTGAGAACTCTGAAATTATTTTACCAATGACAGAAAGTTTGAAGAAGAATTTATTTTTGCTGCCCACCAAACTATTAATTACTCTTAACCAAAAGTCTATAAAACAAATCAAACACGTTCTCAAATCTCTATAGAGATAGACAAGAGACAAATAGCAAGCTCAGACTTATACCTTGTAAATCAAGAACCCGAAGAGGTAGAGCCTTTACCACTTTGATTGAGACAGTTACGAAATCCAACATTTAAACGTTTGAACGTTTTTAGAGTTTCCCAATGTCCTAACCAATGCGGCTACTGCTATATTTGCCACCATAATGTAGCGGAACAATAGCCTATTCGGGTTCTTTCTATTCAGACTCGATGTAACATTGCCAGCTTGTTGATCAAAGTTGGCTGTTTATCCGCTGGCTTGGGATATGCCTAAACTGCATCAGTGCGGATTGATTAGGAGCCTTTAAGGTATCCACATGCCGATGGAGTGCTTAGGTCGCTTGAAGCGAAACCAATGCAGCGGTAAATAGCGCCATCCTTGGCCAATCGCACATGCTGCGAATGCTCCTAAACCCGCTAAACCCAAGCTAAATGGCTGCGCGAAGTGGGTGCCGCTGGAGAAGACTAGCATAAAGATGCTGATGGAAAACAGAAAGGAGCGGGCGAGTAAAGTCGTTGCGAAGTCGGTGTCGAAGAAGGGAGTCGATGCAGAGTCTGGTTGATCATCAAAGGGATCGGTGGGATCGGGATGCGCTTGTGCCGCCTGCTGATTAATCGTGGCGGCATGAAGCAGCGGCAGCAGACTAAACGACGCTTGCGGCAGTGCCACAAACAGCATTAGCGCTTCTGGTTCCGTCGGCTTCAAAAGTGCGATCGCAGTTGCACTGATTAAAAAGCCGACGCCGGAGCGCACCAGCAAAATCATCAGCGTTTTGCCCAACTGGGGCGATCGCAGCTTTAGCGACAGGCCAATGTAAATCAGAATCAGCGGCGTGGAGCAGTCCGCCAGTCGATCAATCGCCGAGAATATCGCGGGGGGTAACGATTCGGGCGTGACGTGGAAATAGGCCAGCCCCAGCCCCGCCACAATGGCTACGTTGACGGGTTCCGTTACCAGGAAGCGCAGAATTTCAACGCATTGAGCCGACTTTTTTTGGGACTGATGCGGCTGTCCAGCCTGATCGGGATCAATCTGAGATCGCTGATACCAAACCAAGGCCAAAATATATAGCCCCACCAGGACAAACAGCTTATTGCCGACATCTGCTAACGCTGCCCAGGCTAGACCATCGCGACCAAGGAACTGTTCAATGAAGGGATACAGCGTCAATCCTGGAGCCAAGGAGGGAAACAGCAGCGCCAGCGTCCGCACCTGGGGGCGACTGTTCTCGCCCATAAACCCGTAGACCAGGCCAAAGCCCACGATCAGCAGCGTTAAATTAATTGTGATCGCAAATGAGGGCAGCAGGGCCAGATTCAGATTGGTGTCAATCGACAGCGTAGACAGAAAAATGGTAGCGGGCAGTGCGACGTTCAAAATTAGCGATCGCAGCGTTTTGATTGAATTGGGATCGGGAAATTTACGTTTTAGAGCATAACCAATGGCAATCAGCAGACCCAGCGCAATTGCCTTATGAGCGACAGAAATAGACATGAAGATCTCTCAATTTGCTGGTTTTTGATCCCGCCAAATCTGAGCATGGTTCTGATGCGATTGTAGTGATGCGAGAGTTAAAACTTGTCAGATTAAAGCGGTGATCATGTAGCGTAAGATAAGCGTAAAAGGTCATGAAGCATGGAATTCAGACTCTGAGTTTGATGGGTATATCAGGTCTGACTTGGAACATCATAATGTTTATAAAAAGCAAATATGGCAGGCTTTTCACAAACATTCATCGAGTTTTTTCATCCCGACTCACAACTTGTTGCAGAAGAGAACTCAATAGAAAATTTGAGCGAAGCTGTAATGATATCTAGACTCCGTATGAATTTGCCCGCACCAAGGATTGAATCCTTTTGAGTTATACCTCTCTTCGATGGGTTCTAACCTCCAAGATTATGAGGAGATTTGGTTATATCTTGATGACAATTAATCGACATCGCCGTGGGAATACGGATGAACAAGTACAAAACTTGAATACTCAAACTTGAATACTCAAACTTGAATACTCAAACTTGAATACTTACTGATAACCCGCCGCCTGCATATTGAATAAGCGTGCATAGCGTCCCTGAGCCGCAAGTAACTCCTCGTGCGTGCCCTGCTCAATTAGCTCACCATGCGACAGGACGATGATTTTGTCCGCCATTCGCACGGTTGAAAAGCGGTGCGAAATTAAGATCGCCATTTGGTTCTCGGTGGCTTGGCGAAACTGCTCAAAGATTTTCACCTCCGCCTCAGCATCCATCGCCGAAGTTGGCTCGTCCAGCACCAAAATGTCTGCCCCGGTTCGCATAAACGCACGGGAAAGAGCAATTTTTTGCCACTGGCCGCCGGATAGCTCTTGGCCACCCTTAAACCAGCGGCCAAGCTGGGTGTGAAAGCCCTCCGGCAACGCTTCAATAAACGGTGTAGCGGTGCCTTTTTGAGCCGCAGTTTGCCAGCGATCGCAGTTTTCGAACTCGTCCACATCACCGACGCCAATGTTCTCGCCCACTTTGAACTGGTACTGCACAAAGTTCTGAAAGATCACGCCGATCCGCCGCTGTAGTGTCTCCAGATCCCACTCTTGCAGATTGCGACCATCGAGCAGAATGCGTCCCCCAGTTGGTACATACAGCCGAGTCAGCAGCTTAATCAGCGTCGTTTTGCCGGAGCCGTTTTCACCCACCAGCGCTAGCTTCTCGCCGGGTTGCAGATGAAACGAAACACCCTGTAGTGCAGGTTTGGCGCTGCCGGGATAGGTAAACGACACCTGCTCAAACCGCAGTCCATCGCCCGGTGCTGGCCCATAGCGGGCATAGCCTAAATCCTCTGGCACCTTCTCTTCTAGAAAATCGTACAGATTGGCCAGATATAGGCCATCCTCGTAGATGCCGCCGATGCGAGTTAGGACAGAAGCAAACGTCGTCTGCCCCTGTCGGAAGACCGTCAGATACATAGTCAGATCGCCCAGAGAAATCGCGCCCGCAATCGTTTCCAAAATAATCCAGGCGTACGCGCCGTAAAAAGCCAGCGTACTCAGCAGACTCAGCCCATAGCTCCAGAAATTGCGGCGAACAGTAAGACTGCGATCTTCCGCGTACAAACGGTGAAAAATGTCCTTGTAGCGCTGGAGCAGCATCGGCCCCAGTTGAAACAGCTTCACCTCTTTGGCGTAGTCCTCCCGCGCCATTAGCACTTCCAAGTAGGTCTGCTGGCGGGTTTCCGGCGATCGCCAGCGGAACAGCCGAAAGGCTTCCCCGGCAAATTTCGTCTCGGCCACAAACGGCGGAATCGCCGTCAGCATCAGAATCAGCACCGCCCAAGCGGAAAATTGCAGTAACAGACCGCTGAACGTCACCAGTGAAATCACGTCCTGCACCAGGCCAAACGTGCGCGTCACCATGCTCAGAGGCCGATTCGATGCCTCCCGCCGCGCCTGGGTCATCTTGTCGTAAAACTCAGAATCCTCAAAGTGCTCCAGACTGAGCGTCAGCGCCTTTTCCAGAATCAGCACGTTGACTTTTTGGCCCAGCAGCACCCGCAGCAGCGACTGGCACAAGCCTTGTCCCTGACGACTACCCGCCAGCAATACAACTAAGATTGCTTCTATTCCCAGATAAAGTAGGGCTAAGTTGCGATCGCGCATTAAATCGGACTGCGCCGCCGCCACCACACTATCAACAATCAGCTTCCCCACATAGGCCGTCGCCGCTGGCAGCACTCCCCCCAACAGCGTCAACAGCGCCAGCGCCAGCGTCAACCGCCAATCCGTCGCCCACACCAGACGAATCGCTCGGCCACAGTATTTGTAAATTGAAAGAGAGTATTGAAAGGCTTGCCACGGTGACTGAAATTGACGTTTGGGGCGTGGCCTACTTCTGTCTATATTTCGCTTCAAGTCTCGCTTCGAATTCCGTCTCGTCATACTCCTACGATAGCCGCATCGACACCGTACAATGAAAAGGCACTTTCATGAGACAGAATCGGACTGAACCCTTATGCCTCCACGTTGGCCTCGCAAACCCGATCGCAAAAATGATCCCGCTTTTCGCAAACTCGATGACCGCATGAACTTTGCGCTGCATGTCGCGATCTTTGCGGCCACGAATTCCGGCCTCTGGTTCCTGCATACCCTCAATCCCAACTGGGTCAGCTGGGTCGCAAATGTGACAGGGGTTTGGGCAATTGTTCTATTGGGACATGCGATCTTTATTTTTGCGATCGCAGACTATTCAAACAAAAACACAGTCCCCTCGACAGACGACACATCGCCGGGTTCTACGTAACCTGAAGAAAAATAATAAGGAGGAAAAATCAGCATGGCTTACGCTACTGAAGCAGTTGAATCCTTAGCCGCTGAAATTGGTGAAAACATTTACATGGATATCGCCAAATGGCATCTCTATCTCGGTGATGCCAAGCTGCACACGCCCTTAGCTGAACGCTTCTATCCAATGATGGAACAGGGCAATCTAACCGAAGATGCAGTCATGCAAGCCTTACAGACCATGACCGTTAAAGTCGGCGGCAAACGCGAGCTTCCCCTCTCTGATTTAATTCCTGCCCAAAATCAGCAAGAGCTAGTCAGACTACTCGAAGACTACCAGCGCAATCTGTAATCACTCAAAATTCTCTTAACTTCAATATCGTCACAGAGACCTGTCCAACCTGCGGATAGGTCTTTGCTCTATCAGTGCCCATTGCCTTTGACTCCACATCCTCGCTAGAAGGCGAAAAGCCTTTCGCCCCTACAATTACCGATCCTGCCTCTACAGCCCTCTTCTATACTCCTGCTCCCTTTCTTCCCCGCTCCTCACTCTCTCCAGCCCCCTTGCCCCACCCCCGCAGCAATACCGTATGATGACGAAAGCAAATTTCCCCTAGCACTTAACCTCTAACCCCTATGGCAGCACAGGCAAAAATCGGCATCATCGGCGGCAGCGGTCTTTATAAAATGGAAGCGCTCAAAGACGTTGAAGAAGTCAGAGTCGAAACCCCCTTTGGCGATCCCTCCGATGCCTTGATTGTGGGCAAACTGGATGGCGTATCCGTGGCGTTTCTTGCTCGTCATGGTCGCAATCACCACCTGATGCCGTCTGAACTGCCCTTCCGGGCCAATGTCTATGCCATGAAGAGTCTGGGTGTGGAGTACTTGATCTCGGCATCGGCAGTCGGTTCACTTCAGGAAGCCGCAAAGCCTCTGGATATGGTCATTCCCGACCAGTTCATTGACCGCACCAAGAACCGCATTTCAACCTTCTTTGGCGACGGCATTGTGGCTCACATTGGCTTTGCCGATCCAATTTGTCACCAGCTCGCGCAAGTTGTTGCGGATGCGGCTCGCGGCCTCAACTTGACTGATAGCACGGTTCACCAAGGCGGCACCTACGTCTGTATGGAAGGGCCAGCCTTTTCCACCAAAGCCGAATCAAATCTCTACCGCAGTTGGAACGCCACCATCATCGGCATGACAAATCTGCCAGAGGCAAAACTGGCACGAGAAGCCGAAATTGCCTACGCTACGCTGGCGCTCGTCACCGATTACGACTGCTGGCATCCCGACCACGACAGCGTCACGGTGGAGATGGTAATTGGCAATCTGCAAAAGAATGCTGTCAATGCCCAAAAGGTGATTCAAGAAACCGTGCGTCAGCTCAACACCAATCCCTTTGTCTCAGAAGCGCACTCGGCTTTGAAGTATGCCATTATTACGCCGAAGCAGGCGTTTCCAGAGGAAACGAAGGCTAAGTTGGAGTTGTTGCTGAAGAAGTATTTGTAAAGGCTGTAGAGGCTGTAGAGGGCTGTAGAGACTGAAAAAGTACAACTCTGTGACTTAATTCACCTCCACAGCCTTGACTGGAGAACTCCTGTTGCATTTACACAAATATCTGTGCCAATGAGTATTGAGATCGCTTTCAACGAACAGGAACAGCACTTTCTGGCCTTTGTTTTGATGGAAGTTTTTGGTGGCGGATCAACACGCATCATCCAAAATATTCTGGGCGACCATGTTGAAGCTGCACGCCTCTTAGCACCAAAAGTGCGATCGCAGTCTGAAGCCGATTCACCATCAATCACTCTGACAGCGAGCGAATGGCGAACTATGTACGAATCGCTAAACGCCGTTATTTACGGTCTTGGCCCAAGTGAATTAAATACATGTACTGGACATAATCTTCAAGAGGCTTGCAGTATCAATCTCAAAATTTGTGCAGCGGTATGGGGCGCACATGGAGTAGGGAGAGCATGGGTAGGAAGCTAGTAAACTAAATTGAGCAATGAATTGATCAATTCATTGCTCAATTGGCCAAACCCAAAATCAATCTCTCTTGTCAGTGTGAGCCCAGGTTAACGACACAAAATTGCCGCATGATGGCGCAGGTGATCGGCCATAAACGTGGCGATGAAGTAGTAGCTGTGGTCATAGCCAGGTTGCATTCGCAGCGTTAGGGGTTGTCCGGCATTCTGACAAGCCTGTTCAAACACATCCGGCAAAAGCTGCCCCTGCTCTAGAAAGGAATCCGCTCCTCCCTGATCAATCAAAATCGGCGAAATCGGCTGAGCTGCAGTCTTGACCAGTTCCGTTGCGTCGTACGCTCGCCACTGCGTTTGATCAGCACCGAGATAGTTGGAAAACGCCTTCTGTCCCCAGGGACACTGCATCGGCGCAGCAATCGGCGCAAAAGCCGAGACAGACTGGTACTTATCCGGATTCTTCAACGCGCAGATCAAGGCACCATGACCACCCATTGAATGACCAAAGATACCAGTGCGATCGCGCTTGACTGGAAAATTGGCCGCGATTAGCTCTGGCAACTCGTCTACCACGTAGCTATACATCCGGTAGTGGGACGACCAAGGTGCTTGGGTCGCATCAACGTAAAATCCGGCTCCGGTGCCAAAGTCCCAGTCATCATCTTCACCCGGAATACCTGAACCACGGGGGCTGGTATCAGGTGCGACCAGCATGATGCCATGTTCGGCGGCGTAGCGCTGGGCACCCGCTTTGGTGGTGAAGTTTTCTTCGGTGCAGGTGAGGCCAGAGAGGTAATAGAGGACGGGAACGGGGCCGTTTTGAGCCTGGTGGGGCACGAAAACGGCGAAATTCATGGTGCAGTTACAGGCAGTGGATTCGTGGCTATAGAATTCGACGCTGCCGTTGAAGCAGTGGGTTTTGGAGCGAAGAGTGAGGGTAGACATAAGTTCTTAGTCGTACAGAATGACGCTGCGAATCGATTCGCCGTTGTGCATGAGGTCGAAGGCGTGGTTGATTTCAGAGAGGGGCATGGTGTGGGTAATCAGGTCGTCGATGTTGATCTTGTTGTCCATGTACCAATCGACGATTTTGGGCACGTCGGTACGGCCTCTGGCACCCCCAAAGGCGGAGCCTTTCCAAACGCGACCCGTGACCAGTTGAAATGGACGGGTGCTGATTTCTTGGCCTGCGCCTGCGACGCCGATGATGGTGCAGACGCCCCAGCCTTTATGACAGCATTCGAGAGCTTGGCGCATGACGTTGACGTTGCCGATGCACTCAAACGAATAGTCTGCGCCGCCATCGGTGAGTTCGACCAGGTGCGACACCACATCTCCTTCAATTTCCTTAGGATTGACAAAGTGGGTCATGCCAAATTTTTCTGCGATCGCACGTTTGTCGGGATTAATATCAACCCCAATAATCTGGTCGGCTCCCACCATGCGGCAACCCTGGATGACGTTGAGACCAATGCCGCCCAGACCGAACACGACCACGTTGGCACCCGGTTCAACCTTGGCTGTGAAAATGACTGCACCAATCCCCGTCGTGACGCCACAGCCGATATAGCAGACTTTATCGAAGGGCGCGTCTTCGCGGATTTTGGCCAGGGCAATCTCTGGCAGCACCGTATAGTTGGCAAACGTCGAGGTGCCCATGTAGTGATAGAGCGGTTTGCCGTCCAAGGAAAAACGGCTGGTGCCATCGGGCATCAAGCCTTTGCCTTGAGTACCCCGAATCGCTTGGCAAAGGTTCGTTTTCTGGCTGAGGCAAAACTTACACTGGCGACATTCCGGTGTATAGAGAGGAATCACATGATCGCCGGGTTTCAAGCTGGTGACACCGTCGCCAACTTCAACGACGATACCTGCGCCCTCGTGGCCCAAAATCGAGGGGAACAGACCCTCCGGGTCGCTACCAGAAAGCGTATACGCATCGGTGTGGCAAACCCCTGTAGCCTTGACTTCGACTAAGACTTCGCCTGCTTTCGGCCCTTCAAGCTGAACCGTTTCAATGCTTAAAGGTTTGCCCGCTTCAAAGGCAACGGCAGCTTTCACATCCATGACTTCTTCCTCTTCGCTTCGCCAATCAACTTTGCCAGTCACGTAGCATTATCAACGCCGAAGCCATTATGTCACTAGAAGCTTTATAGAGTCGTAAGATCCAGATTCGGGTATCCCATCTGCTCAAAATGCGAAAGACGTGACAGGATTGGTCTTGTCAACCGTTTACTATCACACGTCCGTCGCATATGGCTGACATCCAACCGCCCAATGAGCCAACTCGGCCAAAAGCACCTTCAACATCCAAACCATCTGAGTCCTCTAAATCAGATGGACAGGATTCCATTGCTCCTGCAACCCGTTCGACTCCCCGTAAACCCTCCAAAGGCATTCGCGGCTTCTTCAGTGGTGCAACCTATCCGCTACGAGCGATCAAGATACTACGGGAAAACGCCCGCTTGTTGCAGTACGTCATTTTCCCGATTCTGCTGAATATCTTCCTGGGCGCAATCATTTATGTCAGCTTAGTTTTACCCGGCTTTCGGTTTATCGATCAGCTCGATCTGCTGGCGACTCGTCTGCCAGAGTGGCTGGCCTTTTTGAGCGTTGTGCTGCCAGTCGTAGAAGTGATTCTGCAAGTGCTACTGGGCATTGCGCTGTTGATTTTGACCGGAATCTTGCTGCTCCAGTTTGGCGTGATTCTCGGTTCACCCTGGTACGGCAAGCTCTCGGAAGAACTAGAGAAAATCCGCACGGGCAAAGAACCAACCCCAGAACCGTTTAGCCCCACCGCCATCGTCCGCGATCTGTGGCGAGCGATTATGTTTGAGATCAAAAAGCTAGGGTTAGCGATCACGGTTGGTTTAGTGCTGCTGCTGTGTAACTTGGTTCCCGTCGCTGGCACTGCGATCGCAGCTATCGGCGGCATTACTCTCGGTGCCACAATTGTTTGCCTGGACTTTTTCGATGCGCCCCTAGAGCGACGACGGCTCCAGTTTCGCCGCAAGCTCGGCATTGTGTTTGGCAACCTACCCGCCAGTGCAACCTTTGGCCTGGTTTGTCTAGGATTAGTGAGTATCCCTTTCGTCAACCTGATCGGCATTCCGATTTGTGTCGCTGCCGGAACGCTGTTTATTTGCGATCGCGTCCTCTACCGCCTCTAATATCCAAGTCTGATTGAAAACCCATAATTTATTTTTTGTGAAACGTTTGCTCCGCAAACGTTTCACAAAAAATAAATCGGATTCTTACACACAGACTTGATATAACCATCCACCCATTCACTCATCCACCCCATCACCTATCCCAATAAATCTATCCCCAAGTAGAAATTCTGCCGCAAAGCAAAACCACCGTTTAAGCTAAATATGACGGCAAGTTGACTCGTCTTAATACTGTACTAAAGGGAGGCCCCGTGTTTTCTAGCATCGCTCGCACGAGTGGACGACAACGCGAAATTGCGGAAGTTGTCTTTCGCAACGGCTGGGATTATATGCGGGGGTTATTGACAGGCGGCAAAGCAGACGAACCCCGGTTGCCGACTCCTGCTGTCTTACGCAATATTCTGATCGACCTGGGGCCAGTCTACGTCAAGCTCGGCCAGTTGCTCAGCACCCGCCCCGACCTGTTGCCCGGCAGCTACATTGACGCGCTCAGCACTCTACAGGCCGATGTTCCGCCCGTTGCTTGGCCAGAAGTTGAAGCGATACTGCGGCAGCAGTATATCCGACCGCTGGACGAAATTTTCAGCAAAATCGAAACGAATCCGGTGGCCGCTGGCTCCATTGCCCAAACGCACCGCGCCACCCTGGCCTCTGGCGAAGAAGTGGCACTCAAAATTCAGCGACCGGGCATTGACAGCATCATTGCTCAGGACATCGCCATCATCAAAGGACTAGCCGAACTGGTCGAACTGACTGAGTTTGGCCAAGATTATGATGCGTCTACGCTGGCAGAAGAGTTTACCTCGGCGTTACTAAAAGAACTGGACTTCACGCAAGAGGCTAGCTATGCCGATCAGCTCCGGCGCAACTTATCCAATAGCCGCTGGTTTGACACCAAGCATATTGTTGTCCCCAAAATTTATTGGGCATTAACCACCGAAAAGCTGATGGTGATGGAATGGCTGGACGGTGTGCCAATTCTGATGGCAGAAGTATTAGAAAATCGGAATGGTCAAACTGTTGTCCTGTCGCGGCGAGAAATTACGCGGCTGATTTTTCGGGCCTTTTTCCAGCAGATCTATCTTGAC
This sequence comes from Thainema salinarum CENA647, assembly GCF_057732415.1. Lineage (NCBI taxonomy): Bacteria > Bacillati > Cyanobacteriota > Cyanophyceae > Leptolyngbyales > Leptolyngbyaceae > Thainema > Thainema salinarum. The sequence continues at coordinate 700,739 of NZ_JBYJZJ010000022.1, read as the reverse complement.
GGCTTTTTCCATGCCGATCCGCATCCTGGCAACATTTTCTACCTCAACGATGGTCGCGTAGCGCTGATTGACTGCGGTATGGTCGGTCGCCTCGATCCGCGTACGCAGTCAATTTTGGTCGAAATGCTGCTGTCAATTATCGACTTAGACGCCCAGCGCTGTGCTCAACTGACGCTCAAGCTGGCCGAATCCTCCGGTCGCCCCGTCAATCTGTCACGCTTAGAAGCGGACTATACGCGCCTGCTGCGCCGCTACTACAATCGCAGTCTGGCCGAGATTAACTTCAGCGAAGTATTCTACGAAATTTTGCAGGTGGCTCGCGACAACAAGATTCGCCTACCCGGCAATATGGGCCTCTACGCCAAAACCCTAGCTAATCTGGAAGGCGTAGCCCGCTCCTTTGATCCAGAAGTCAATCTGCTGGATGAAATTCGTCCGCTGATGACCGACCTGTTCCGGCGGCAGTTGTTGGGTGATAATCCAGTGCAAACGCTGTTACGCACGGCCATTGATGTCAAAAATCTCTCGCTGGAATCGCCGCGCCAGGTTGAAGCGCTGCTCGACCGGGTATCCACGGAAACGCTGACCTGGAACTTGCAGGTGAAGAACTTAGATGCCCTCCGCCGCAGCTTAGACGATTCCGCCAATCGCCTCTCCTTTAGCATCGTCGTCGGAGCTTTGATTATCGGCGCGGCGACAATTTCAACAGGTGGAGCGAGTCAGTTCCTCTGGCTCAGCTATTTGCTGTTTGCTGCTGCCAGCTTACTTGGCTTGTGGTTGATCATCAGTATTTTGCGATCGGGTCGTCTGCGCTAAATGAGCTAAGTGCGATCGCAGATCAAATCGCTCAGATGAAACTGGTGCTGTGCAGCGACTCTTCTAAGGGAGCGCTGGAAGACTGCCCATATCTTTCCATCGACCCGACCTATACGGGGGCGCTATCCGTCGGTCAGCGTCAACTGTTAGACCTCAGAAAATAAAGTAGCGTAATTCGTTTGTCATCTTAATTTCTACAATTCGAGGGCTTATGATTACTGTCCACCATCTCGAAAACTCTCGCTCCCAGCGCATTCTCTGGTTACTAGAAGAACTTGAACTCGACTATGACCTCAAATGCTATGAGCGCGACCCACAAACCCTGCTCGCACCTGAACGACTGAAGGCCGTGCATCCGCTGGGCAAGTCTCCCGTGATAACCGATGGTGATATCACTGTGGCCGAGTCCGGTGCCATCATTGACTATCTGATAGAGACTTACAGTCAAGGCCGATTATTTCCCACCGAGCCGGAGCAGCGACGCCGCTACCGCTACTGGCTACACTACGCCGAAGGCTCGCTCATGCCGTGGCTGGTGATGAAGCTGGTGTTTAGTCGCATTCCCGAAAGTCCAGATATGCCATTTTTCCTGCGTCCGGTGGCCAAGCAGATTATGGCTAAGGTGCAAACCCAGTTTCTCGATCCTCAACTGAGCACTCATCTAGGCTTTGTTGAAGCCAGTTTACAGGGCCAAGACTGGTTGGTAGGGGACTTTTCCGCTGCCGATATTCAGATGAGCTTTCCGTTAGAAGCCGCGAGTAATCGCATTGATTTAGCTGTCTATCCACAGATTCAGGCGTTTATGCGGCGCTATCAAGAGCGTCCAGCCTATCAACGGGCAATCGCCAGAGGTGGTGCGCTAGAGCCTTTGGAATAAATCGTTCAACAACCAATCGTCGAGAACCAGTATCGGCTCTCAAGCCTGTACTTAATCAAAGAAAACCTTCAAAAGCGCTGGGTAAATCAATATCGCAAGTCTCAAAATAAAACCACTCAAATTGGATTGAGACGAACGAACTGAACACAAGCCCATGCCAGACATCTTGGAAGAACTCAACCAGAAAATTGCCGAGCTGAAGCAATTAAAAGCAGAGTTCCTAAGTACAGGACAAAAGCTGAAGAGCCGCTGAAAACCGAGCTGTGTTGCAATCTAGATTGAGAGAATCGAGCGAAGGTAGTCGAGACCATAACGAAATAAGCTCTTGGCTCGCCGTCCATAAGATTTGAGGGGAATGGGGTTCAATGGGGTTCGCCTGGTGTAACCAGAGACCACTGTTGAGTGCCCAACCGAGAGCCAAGGTCAGCAAAGCAAACAGCTTACTCAAGCGATTGGGATCGCGCAGATGGGTTTCTTCGAGCCGGAATCCTCGGCGTTGATCCAACGGCTTGATATCTTGCTGAAAGTGCGATCTCACTTATAGTGTGAGATCGATATTTTTTTGCTTAGCAAGATTTATACATTCAATCCACTCTTTCCAGACAGCAGGGTCAGCCGTCGAGCCATCTTCCAAAATGCTCATACTACCTAATAAACCTCCTACATCGTCAGATTTTGTTCTCTCGTAAAACGTTTCTAAATAAGAATACATAGCAGCATATGCTTCTTCTGCAGTCAAGCAAACTCTCATAATTAATCTCTCCAAGATGTTGAAGTGATCGCAGTTCAATGGTGCGCTATGGCTTTGCCTAACAGCACCCTACTCAATAGATGCGATCTCGTTATGTATTATTTGAACCTTCCTCTTTCAACTTCATACGTTGCTCAAATCTTCGCCAGAATTCGTTGCGTATATTAGCTAAGTTAAATATTGTTTGAACATGATTTTCATTTTCTAGACAATATATGCCTGGATTTTTTTGAATACTTAGCAGCAGATTCATAAGTGTTCAAAATAAGAAGTTTTGAGCTGCAAACTGGACAAAGAATTGAACCTCCTTGCCCATGAACCTCAAGTATTTTTTCTAAATTATCCGTATTAGTTCCATAAATTAGCGAAGTCATAAGCAACTCCCAAAACATTACTTAAAGGTGATCGCAGATCTCTATCGTGGTGTTAATCTAACGGCTTGATATCTTGTGTGGGTGTGTGGGAAGTGCAATCGCTTTGTCGCCAAATTAAGGTATTTGATTCTCAATATCTTTCTTGCCAAACAATTCAGCAGGATCAATATCTCCTTCTTTCAATTCAACTTGTGGATAAAATATTTTAACAACTGATTGCCTAAGTGAGGCTCGACAATTAGGACAGGGAAGTATAGTACTTAGCAAATACTTCTTTCTATCCAATCCTGGATTACCAAGATAAGGATCTCCCGGCGGAATAACTAAAGTGTTCCATATACTAAAACATTCAAAACAAGTTGTTTTTTGGTGATTCGTCTTTACCGCATTTTCAAACTGATAGTCTTCAAACGTATCGTTTTCTACGGCGACATCTAATCCATCTAGATTTGTGCCATCATTCCAAAATAAATAATAAACCGAAAAAGAATCAGACAAAATACTTTTAATTAAAACAAGTCTAATATCCTGCTTATACTTGAGAATTTCATCCGTAAAATCGCTTTTATTTTTTACAATAAAACTCTCAAATCTTTCAGGCACTAGTTCGTCTTTGCTCAAATAAATATATTTTGTTTTTTCAACCACTATTTCCTTCATCTCAATTTATTTCAATGCTTTTAATCTGTTGAGCTTACAAGTGCGATCACAAATCTTGTGCAGTGCGCTTCATTGTAATATTCCCTACAGCAATCTCAAACAGGACATGAACAGTAACCATACATGAAGGCTTTCTCAAAGATGAAGGTTTGCAGATGAGTCGCCAGATAAAAGAGGAGTTTGACCGAGCGAAAGGAGTGGCACAAGCGGGCAAATTTACGACTAAATCGCTTGGCCTGTAACCAAACATCTTCGACCGGATTTTGCTCGGGTGCATTAGGCGCAAGCTGAATGCAAGTGAGTTTCCAGTGCTGCTCTCGAGTACCATGATTCTGTTGACTCAGGTAGTTGCGAACCACCTTGGAACGGTGGTAGCTGGCTCCATCCCAGATGATGAAAAAGCGAGTGGACTCATCATACTGAGATTGAAGATACTTCAGAAAGGCCACGGTATTGTGCTGATTGCCTGCCTCATACTCATGAATAACAAAGCTCTTGCTCAAATAGTCCAAGGCTCCATAGTAGGTCTGCCGCTCTCGAATGGAGGCAATGGGGATGTCCACTCGCTGATTGCGCCGACTCCATCCATATCCACGGAGGTCTCCCCAGAGCAGATGGCACTCATCGAGAAACATCACTCGCACCTGCCCACTGGCGATCTCGGCTCGCCACTGGACCAGCAACTGTTGAATCTCGGCTTTTTTGCCTCGACTTTGGCCTCCTCTTGGCCCGGATGCACCGAGTGGGATTTCTTCCAGCTAAACCCTGCGTCTTTGAGCAGTTGGGTATAGCTTTGGGCTGAGCGATAGAGCACTCCATAGCGCTCTTCAATCTGCTCAACAAGCTCCTCTAGTGTCCACCAGTTTTTCTGCTGCAACCACTCAAAGATGTCCTGTTTCTGCTCGGCGCTTAAATAGCCTTGGGTGCCCCAGTAGTGGGATTTCAGTCCCTCGACTCCTCGCTCTTCATAGCGCTGGTGACTCGCACTAATAAATCCCAGAGAAACCTGTAGGATATCTCGGATCGCCCGATAGCTTTGACCTCTCTGGTGCAGTTGCACGGCCAAGGCGCGTTTCAGTTCTTGGGCAGAGGGATTACTTTGGATAAATTCTTCCAGGGAGGTCATGGCTGATTTACTTCGGTGAGGATAACTCTTTATTCTATTCTCCCTCGTTCATTACCTATTTGTGATTGCTGTATACGAGAAGTGCGATCGCACTTTAGGGAATCAGCACTGTTACCGCAGCGACAGCGATGATCATGTCATCGTTTTTATCGTCTAGTTCGGGGATTGCCTTGCCCTCAACCACCATGCCACCCGTTTCCAGCTTGAGTGTTTTTTGGCCAAACGGGAGGACAGACAGCACTTCTTCCTCACGTACCTGATCGGGATAGGGCACCGCCACCTGCACTTCCACAATCATTTCATTGGGATGATCCAAACCTGCTACTTCCCAAACTCCCGGTAGAGCATTATGTGCGATCGCATTTCGGACTGCGCGCTTTGCTGCCACGGTTGGATCTTGACCATGCTGATCCACGCCCATACCCATTTCGATCACTAATCGTTTGCGTGCCATTGATTCACCAGTTTCTACAATCACTACAATAAAATTAAAACAGCCGTACTGCTAGGCCGCCATGACTACTGCTCCGTCACTCACCCGTGAAGACAAACTCCGCGCCATTCGCAATGGACTGCGACCAGGGCAGCGCGACATGGCCGACTGGCAAAACGGGCCACTGGCAGTCTCAGCAGTACCCGGTTCCGGTAAGTCTACCGGGATGGCTGCTGCGGCTGCGATCGCAATTACCAACCATCAGCTTCATGCGCGGCATCAGCTAATTTTGGTCACGTTTACGCGATCGGCGGCAGCGAATTTGAAGGCCAAAATTCGGCAACATCTCCAAGAATTGGGCGTGCCGCAGAATGGATTTGCGGTGCATACGCTGCACGGGTTAGCGCTACATATTGCCACTCGCCACGCGGATTTGTCGGGAATAAACCTGGATACGATGACGCTGGTGACGCTGAATCAGGGACATCGGCTGGTGCGTACCTGCGTGGAGCAGTGGATTGCGCTGAATCCCAATCTTTACCAGCGGCTGCTGGAGGGGCGACAGTTTGACGGAGAGGAAACCGAGCGACTGCGGCGACAGTCCGTATTACGAACCGAGGTGCTGCCGGACTTAGCCAATACGGTGATTCATGAGGCCAAAAGTTCCGGTTTGTCGCCAGCGGATCTGCGATCGCTCAGCGACCAGATGAGCTACTTGGTCAACACCGATCAGCCGGACTACGAGGATTACAGCCTGCTCGAAATCGCTGCGGGTCTGTATGAGCGCTATCAGGATTTGCTCAGCAGTCGCGGCATGATTGACTACGACGATATGATTCTGGCGGCGCTGCGAGTGTTAGATAACGACAGTGCGCGGCAGCTTTGGCAAGAACAAGTGTTTGCCATTTTCGAGGATGAAGCGCAGGATTCCTCGCCGCTGCAAACGCGGTTGTTGGAGCGATTAGCCGTTCAGCCGCTCACCCAGCAGTTGAACCTGGTACGAGTCGGCGACCCGAATCAGGCAATTAACTCCACGTTTACGCCCGCCGATCCGGTGTACTTCAACAATTTCTGTGAGCAGTGTGCCGATTTGGGGCGACTGGCCACAATTGACCAAGCGGGTCGCAGCAGTCCAATCATCATGCAGGCGGCCAATTTTGTCTTGGACTGGGTAAATCAAGAATATCGCTACCAGAACCGCACCCCGTTTCGGCCCCAGGCGATTCATCCTGTGCAAACGGGCGATCCGCAACCGGATGCAAATCCAGCACCAATTGGTCAAGGCTTAGAGCTGTATCAACCAGAGGATATTTACAAGACGGTGGAGATGATTGGACAGCGGGTCATTGAGCTGTTCAATGAAAATCCTGAAACTCGCGCTGCAATTCTGGTGCGGGAAAATAAACAGGGTACGTTTCTGGCTGACCTACTGCGCCATCCCGATCAGCGCCAGCTTCAGTTTGATTTAACTCAATGTGACGTGCAGATTTATGACGTGGGTGAGCGCGATCGCACTTCCAATATTCCCGCCGAAGTCTTGTCTCTGCTGCAGTTTATGCAGCGGCCCCATTCTCCGACTTACCTGAAAGGAGCGCTTACGGTTCTAATGCAGCGGCGGCTGATTCCAACCCAGGATTTGAACCTGGCGGCTAGTCAGCCGGAGCAGTTTCTCTATCCCACGCCGCTCAGCCCCATTCCAACCACAGACGCGATTACCCAAGCGCGACGCTACTGTGGGGGACTGTTGCGATCGCGGTTGGAACTGCCGCCCTCCCAACTGATTCCGTTTATTGGTTTGACGCTGAGCTATGAGCAGAGCGATTTGGCGACGCTGAATAAGCTGGCGGCGCGGATTTTCCAGCAAACCCAAGGCGATAGTTCGCTCAGCGCCATGCTGCAAGCATTGACCGATATCGTCACGTCCGAGCGATTCGAACCCGTAGAAACGGAGGATCTAGACAGCCGCTACACGCGCAAAGGCCAGCTAACAATCATCACCATGCACAAGGCCAAGGGGCTGGACTGGGACGTGGTGTTTTTGCCATTTCTCCATGCGCGGCAGATTCCCGGTAGCGCCTGGGTGCCGCCGCAGATGAAGTTTCTGGGCGATTTCACCCTGGCAGAAGTCGCTCGCGCCCAGTTGCGGTCATATGTACATGAGGCGCAGCAGCTACCGGATTTGCAAACGGCGTGGCAGCAGGCGGGACAGCTGAAAACGGCGGAGGAGTTCCGCTTACTCTACGTGGCGATGACTCGCGCTCGGCGACTGCTGTGGATGTCGGCAGCGAAGCAGGCTCCCTTTACCTGGAATAAGCCAGATAATTTGCAGGAAGCAGAAGCCTGTCCAGTGTTGCGTCCACTATATAGGCAGTTTTGTTTATAGCGATTGTTGTGGATTAATCTTGAATACTCACATCTTGCACCTTGCACTTTGAAAACGCGAAGGGTTATTTTGCCGCCGCGATGCGGCGGCAAAATAACCCTTCGGGGTTTTGGTGCAAGATGTGAGAAATACTGATCTTGGATGCTGATCTTGGATACGTTGTGGACATTTGATCAATGCCAGGATTAGATGCGCATGGGTGCGAATCGATGAGCCACAAATACTGAACTGGCCCAAATTTGGGCAATTTGTCCGTCAGCCATACAAGGTTTGGACTTTCATTAAGAAGGTCTGACAGAAGCAAAATTTGCTGCCACACTGGAATCGCTGCGCGTCATGTAGGGCAACTGCCCAAAGAGAGAAATCATGAGGTACGAGATTCGCTACAAGCCAGCTTTTGCTACAGCCTTTATGACCCTCCAGCCTGGAGAATCCCTGATTGCCGAAGCGGGTGCGATGGCCAGCATGGATGGAGCATTGACCATGACCACCCAACTTTCGGGCGGACTGATTCCGGCTCTCCTGAAGAAGTTTTTTGGCGGAGAATCCCTGTTCGTTAACGTTTTCAAAAATCAGACCGGCCAACCGCTGGAAGTGGTACTCACTCAGCCCACCATCGGCGATGTGGAAGTGCTGCAGTTGAAATCGGGTGAAACGCTCTGTCTGCAACCGGGAGCCTATATCGCCAGCTCTAGCAGCACCAAGCTTGGAGTGCAATGGGCTGGCTTGTCTAGTTTGTTTGCTGGCGAAGGACTGTTTCGACTAACCGTTAAAGGCCCAGGTTTGCTTCTGTTCGGAGCCTATGGCGGTATTCAGAAATATCAGGTTAACGGTGAGTTTGTGGTCGATAGCGGTCATCTGGTGGCCTATCCGCCCACTATCAAACTAAATATCGGCTTGGCCGGAGGGCTAGTGGGTTCCATGACCTCTGGAGAGGGTTTAGTCAATCGCTTGAAGGGGCAAGGTACGGTTTACCTGCAATCCCGCAGTGTTGACGGTCTAGTCAGATTCCTACGCCCCAAACTGCGTTAATTCCGCTGCAACTCATTCACTGGCATTATTGGGCAACCGATTATGAAATACGAGCTTTTACACCAGCCGGATAGTGCGATCGCACATATTCACATGGAGCCTCAAGAGGAAATCATGGCTGAGGCCGGATCGATGATTTCTATGAGTGGCTTCATTCAGGCCAGCACCACCCTGCGCCAAGGCAAAAGCGGCGGTCTGATGGGCGGGCTAAAACGGATGATGGCTGGCGAATCTCTCTTTCTCAGCGTGTTTCGCTCTGGCGCTGGCCCCGGTGAGATCTATCTGGCTCCGCGCTTGATGGGCGATATTCTTCCCTATCACCTGGATGGCTCACAAGAGCTGGTCGTCCAGTCAACGGGCTACATGGCGAGTAGCGGCGGCGTCGATGTTGACCTGGGCTTTCAGGGGCTCAAGTCCTTCTTTTCCGGCGAGGCGATCTTCTGGCTACGAATTAGCGGTACAGGTGTCGTTTTCCTCAGCGCCTTCGGCGGCATTTACACCGTTGATGTCGATGGCGAGTACGTTGTCGATACCGGACATATCGTTGCCTTTGAGCGCACCCTCGACTTTTCTATTACTAAAGCTGGCGCTGGCTGGGTCGGCTCAATCCTGGGCGGCGAAGGACTGGTCTGCCGCTTCCGAGGCCGGGGCAAACTCTACTGTCAAACCCACAATCCCGGAGCTTTTGGTCAGCAAATTGGCAGTAAATTGCCGCCACGTTAATTGAGGATATTAGGAACCCCTTATGGCAACTGAAACGGCTTACAAAATTGAACATTCGCCTGCCTATGCATCGCTGATGGTGCAGTTACGCGCGAATCAAACTCTGGTGGTGGAGTCGGGCGCGATGGCGGGGATGGATCCCTGGATTGAGATGAAATCGAAGGTGAAGGGGGGGCTGGGTCGCAGCTTGGGCCGGATGCTGGGCGGTGAGTCGCTGTTTTTGAGCGAGTTTACGGCTAAAGGCAAACCCGGAAAGCTGTGGATTGCGCCTGGTATTTCGGGGGATATTCGGCACTATCGGCTGGATGGTGGTCGGTCAATCATGCTGCAATCGTCGGCGTTTGTGGCCTCTGATCCAACGGTGGAGCTGGATGCTCAGTTTCAAGGGTTTCGCGGGTTCTTTAGTGGAGAATCGCTGTTTCTTCTGCGGATGACGGGGACAGGCGATCTGTGGTTTTCGTCGTTTGGCGGCATTATTGAAGTGCCTGTGACGGGGGATTACATTGTGGATACGGGCTATATTGTGGCGTTTGAGGATACGCTGAATTATTCGGTGGAAATGATGGGCGGCCTCTCCTGGAAGGGTTTACGCACGGGAGTGTTAGGCGGAGAAGGTTTGGTTTGCCGCTTTTCGGGTGAAGGGAAACTATGGGTACAGTCGCGCAATTTGTACCCGTTTATCAATTTCTTAAATGCGTTTCGTCCTGTTAAAAGTAGTAACTAAGGTTTTGCATACCTGGTAGGGGCGAATGGCCATTCGCCCCTACGTAACCTATCCTTTAGTGCAGATAGCGGGTGAGGATGCTGATTTGGTCGTCGGGCTGGCGCTGGGCGACAATTCGCGCCACGTCGCTAGCGCTGGGGCAGGGAATGGGTTGGCTCCACTCGTCAGCGGGGGCAAAGCCGCGTCGATGGAGGTTTTTAATCGTGACAATGATGTCGGGACGGGTGCCGAGCAGAATGATCCGCAGCGGATGGCGACCGTCGCGTTGAACTGGGCTGGGATTGGTCGCAGCAGGCTGTGGCGCTGCGTTGGGCGCAGCACCGAGAATGAGATATGACATTGGTTTCTCCTGTGTTTTTGACTTTCTGAGGAAAGCCAAAAATCTAGCCCTCCTGCTTTGAAGTGCAATGCAGAAGGGCTAAGGAGCTATAATCTCCCAAGCCTGTTGCGTTGCTCGCTCAACGTGGCAGGTTAGCGACTCAGGATTGTTCGCAGCAATGCTGGGTCGCGCCGACTAGATTTTTGGTATCCAGTTGCCGACAGCGGTTAGACAGTTCGCTTCAACAACTTAACGTTTCACAGTACGGGATCTGGCCTGTGGAGTCAATACAGGATTATTGAAATGGATGTGGCTAGTAGAATGACGTGGTTTGATGTGCTGCGCTAAAGTTCATCAATTCTTACTCTCATGTACTTGTGCGAAAATTGTTTTTTCTCCTTACTTATTCTTTTCAATTTCCCATTGAATTGACAGCATAATAGTTTTATAGATATTAAAAATAAAGGATTGTAGAAGAACTATCAAATGAAAAGCCCAAGTCCCAATCACTACAATTCCAACACCTGAAAGAATTCTTTTGGAGAGAATAACTAAGCTTGGGGAATCAAACATGTAGCCTATTATCATCGATAGTAAGCCGTTAGTACCAGCGAGAAGCGTTACAGAAATACATACCACGGCAAACATTAGGTAAATGATAAACACATTCATAAAAGTGAAGAAAGTGTACTTTAAATAGCTCAAACCTGATTTGGAATGTTCATGTTTTGCTAGCTCAACAAAAAGCGATGGTTTAGTAACAGTCGCAAAAATCGTAAAACCTGCAATCAAAAAACCCAATATACTAATAGAGAAACTAAAGCCTAAATCAGCCCAGTCTCTCGCTCGATCTGCGAGCTTATGAACCTCCTCATCTGAAAAAATGGCATATGTAGAGAGTAATGCAAAAACGAACCATGATGCTGGTTTTGCGACTCTCCTACTAAGTCTTCCCTCAGGTAAGTTTCTGCTTTTCTTATATATATCCCAAAGGTCTACTTCCCTCGTTATATCATCAGGATTGATCTTGTTCATTATCTGCTAATAAGTCGTTTGTCAATTCTTGAACTTTCGATCTTGAACTTTCATCTGTCTCTCCAATTTGTAGAGACCCCTCAGATAAAGCTCCTATAAAACGTTGACGAGCTTGTTTGGCAATGCCAACTATAGTAGAAGCGAGTTCTTCAGCTTTGATATATACTCTTGCCTTAAATTGGTTTTGGTTGCCAGCCAAGATCGCACCAGATTTGTCTTTCCCGCTCACCTTAACTTTTTGATTGTTAGAAGAATTCGAAATCCTGTTTATCACTTCCTCTTTGGATAATCCCGACTGTGAATTTCTATATTCTAACTTTGTTTGTTGGGCTTCAATGGTTTCGCCGCTTTCTCTCGTCTTCTGTATGAATTCGGAAAAATCTAACTCATTATTTGTCTTAACCAAGATGATTTCGATTCTCTGAACTATAGAAAATCTATTTATGAATTCTGTAGCACTCCCCTGACTTGCTAGCGGAATGATATCTACTTGGGGTTTTGGGAACTCCCTTAAAAGCTCTGAATATGTAACCTTAGGATTTTCTGATTCATTATGAAGTCTTGAAAGAAGCTCATCATGCTTACGCTTGATAAAGTCTTTGATTGTAGCTGCAAATGAAGTTATGGGTGGAGCATACGCAGTTTCATGAAGATAGAGCAACTTATGGTTTTCCAGAATCAAAACGAATATAGCTGTTGGCGATGATCTTAGGCTTCTTGTATCTCTTATTATTTCTCCCGATTCTCGATCATAAATTTGTTCTCTCTGGAGATTTGTATCTTTTACAAAACGTCCGGAAATTGCCAAGGAAGAACCATCACCTTCAACTGTTTCAAAGATATTGACATCCAGAAAAAAGTACTCAACCTCAGCATATGAACGTATCAAATCTGAATCTGTAAAAGCAGGTATAACTATTTCTCGAGCGAAATCAAGAAGTACTTTTTCTTCTCCAAAAGTACATATAAAATTAGCAAATTCTAAAACTTTGTCACTTCTGGACATTTATTCATCACTCTCACTAATTGACTAATTTAGTGCGATCGCAAATCCTTTAGGAGCAGGAATCAAACAACGTAGGATAGCCATCTTGGCTGTCCCTTGTCAGGCAAGATGCCTGACCTACGAGTTTTACAGATTATTTAATTTTTGCTTCTTAGGGTGCGTTTCACAACACAACATTCATCAGAGATCTCACATCTCATAGAGACGTTCCACAACACAACCTTCATCAGTCATAGCATTTGTACTCTTGGAACGCACCATCTTATTTCTTAATCGTTTCGGTGCGTTTCGCTTCGCTCTACACACCCTACGCGAGAACTACAACGGCAAAAACTGCACCTGGCTTTCAAATTCTTTCAACTCGCCTAATGTAGCGATTAGTTCAAGGTCTTGAATGCATCGGCCAATAGAAACCCGCGATTGACGGGCAAACACAACACCCGGAAATGGAATCGCTTGAATCTGCCGTGCTTTGGCTTCCACCAGCAAATCGTCATCTTGAGAAAACAGTATCCGCTGTAGCTCAGTAGCCCGATCCAACACTTCAGGGTCGGAAATGCCGCTGCGGTTATCCTCTTGAACCGTCAAGACATCTACATTGCGCTGTCGTAAACCGTTCGTAATCGCTCCATGAACATTTTCATCCATGTAAAGCGCAAGGCTCATGGCATAAGCCCTTGTTGTTTTAGCCTCGCAACAAAGGGAGTGTCTTGAGATTGTTGTTCTAAGCTTTCGACATACGAATCTCGTTGTTGAATGTCTCGGTCTAATGCTTCGCGATGATCCCAGTAGTATGCAAGTGCCGCATAGATTTGTCCCATATTCAAATAGCGATGGTTAATTTGAATTTCTTCAGGCGTCCATCCATAAGCCCGCTGTGCCATCACCAGTTCAACAACCTTCAGCGTCGTACCCGAAATGACCGGAACCTGATTTTGATTGAGGACAATGTGGGGATATTCAGTTTGGATAGAACCTTGAGTACTCATTAGGCCAAGTTAGCGATTGTAGCTACTGATTGAGGGACAGAGACTGACACATAGACTCTCTAGGGATCTACTGTTTATACATAAGTCTCCTAGACTTCGTTTCGACGTTGAGATCCCCCCTAGCCCCCCTTAAAAAAGGGGAATTGGCTCAAAGTTCCCCCTTTTTAAGGGGGATTTAGGGGGATCAGGCCGGGATTTAGAAGGACTATTCAGGATGTGTATAAGCAGTAGCTCCAGGGATGCTGTCCATTATGAGACAAGTATTGCCCATGCAACACAAGTTTTCATCGCCATCTCAAATCTTGTCAGTACTTTTTTGAGTGCGATCGCAAGTTGAGGATTCTGGAAAGTGCGATCGCAGATTGGGAAGTGAATAAATCAAAGAAAATGTGGCTAGAACTAACTGTGGTTTTCGATATCGTCAAAAATATCGTTCAAGGAAATCTGACTTAAACGCTTTTCTCGCTCTGCTGTATAGTCTCCGTGACCAGAATCAAACTGTTGCAAAAAGCGAACCATGCCATCAAAACCAAGTGCATCCATCAGAGCTTTATAGCCAAGTCGTTTTATTTCAAGGGGTGTCATCATCAGTACTGCCTTCTGAATATAGGTCAAGACTAAGTAGCCACGTTACTGGATTGCTAACTGAAACATTTAAACTGGCCTGATGGCGCATTGCTGCACGCATCAAGCGATCATCTGTCGTCAAAAATACATCCGCTGCGATTGCCTCCGCACTAGCAATATGGGCAGCATCAAATGGCTTTAGACCCAGTTTAGTCAATTCAGCAGCACGTTGTTTTAATGAGCTATCCAGCTTAGATTTATCCAAGGCAACTGCCAACGCAGCCATGATCAACTCGCCCTTTTGCGGGTCTGGGGTTTGGCGTAATTCAGATTCAATCACCTCGCTATTGAGCAGCACCCAGTCACCCATGCGGCATTTTCTATAAATCGACAACACGGCTTCTGCTTCAAGCCGAATGAGATCTTGAGACGAATCGTCAAATGGTCGATTCAAGCAACAAACATCTAGATAGATGCGGTAGGAAGTGCTCATTCTCTTTCACGAAGGCTTTTTAGCAATACATCAACAATAAGAGCTTCTCACCCAAATAGAGAGAAGTGCGATCGCAGGTTGAGCGAGTTGGGAAGTGCGATCGCAAATTGGGGGTGTTGGAAAGTGCGATCGCAGATTGGGGGTGTTGAAAGGTGCGATCGCAGGTTGAGCGAGTTGGGAAGTGCGATCGCACATGCAAATCTCCCTGTGAGCCGCCTTTTCAGCAATTTCTAAGCAATGCCTATAGATGCTTTCAGATAGCTTTCAACAATTTCTCAGTCGTCCTCAATAGGGTAGAAGCACTGGCAACCTAAGCTGAGCTGCAAAAATTGCCATCTCAGTCCGACCTAACCAAGCCACTATGCCAGGATTGCCACCTTTGCAACCTGGTATGAGCACTGGCTTAAGAGATCGTCATCCAGTCAGCATTTAGGTTGCCATTTGGCTAAATCGGCACCAGTTGTGCCAACCCAACAGACTCACCATAAGGAGAATTCAATGGCAACGTTTACTGTCACCACACTGAATGATGTTGTTAACGCTACAGATGGGCTATTGAGCCTGCGAGAAGCAACCACAGCCGCCGAAGCCCTACCTGGAACCGATACCATCGTCATCAATAGCATTGCTCTACTCAATAGCCCAATTGTCATCAGACCAGGCAATAACATCAACTTTCAGGGTAACGGAACTAGCACGAGTGGTTTCAATGGACAGGGGCGCACTTCTCTATTTCTCATCAATAACAGCACCGTTACATTTAATGATTTGCACATTAACAGAGGTCTTGCTCAAGGCGGCAACGGCAGTCGAGGTGGCGGCGGCGGTTTAGGAGCTGGAGGAGGCCTGTTTCTGAATCCAGGTGCGAATGTCACCGCAGATAATGTCGTGTTTTTTGATAACCGGGCAGTCGGCGGTAATAGTTTTGCTGGTCGTGGCGACGGTGGCCGAGGTGGAAACGATTCCTCGGCTGGGAGCAATGGCTTTCCGGGTGGTAGTGGTGGCTTACCCAGTTTCTTTGTTATTGGTGGGATAGTCCCAATTAGCGGTGGTAGCGGTGGTGTAGGCGGACGAATAGTCGGAACTACAGGCTTGGGAGCTGGTGGCGGTTTCGGTGGTGGCTCAGGAGGCTTTGGGGTCGCTGGTGGTAGTGGCGGCGGCGGTGGTGGCGGTACGGGCGGTGCTGGTGCTTTCCGAGATGCGACTGGTGGCGGCGGCGGTGGTGGCGGTGGCGGCGGCGGCGGTGCTAACGTGCTGGGAGGACGCGCTCGCCCAGGTGGTGCTGGCGGTGCTGGGGGCTTAGGTGGCGCATTTGCTGGGGACGGACGCGCTGGGGCGAATGGGGGTAATGGTCGCTCAACCTTTACTGGTAACAGTCCAGGTAACGGCGGTGTGGGAGGACAAGGCGGCGGTGGCGCAGGTTTAGGCGGTGCTGTCTTTGTCTCTGACAACGCCACCTTCAACGTCAGGAACAGTTCATTTCTCTTCAATTCTGCCACTGGTGGTAGTGGCTTTGAGAATGGTCAAGGACGAGGGGGAGCAATCTTTGTGCAATCGGGGGGTAGATTGCGAGATATGGGTGGCGTGAATTTCATCCAAAATTTTGCATCAACGGCGAATCCTGATAGCAACATCTATCCCGTTAAAGTTAATCGTGGCGATGGCACGATTGAGGTAGAAGGTTTTCAGGGAGTAGGACAGGGAAACAATCCATCCCTGGAAGTGCGGGAGACCTTTGATGAACTCATATTTACAGGAGAGGGTTTAGTTGCCAAAAACTTGCTCCTCACCCAAATCGGTGATGATTTAGTGGTCGGGTTTGAAGGGGTTGATGATACCCAAGTAGTTCTTAAGGACTTTGCGTTAGAAAACCTGGACAACTTGCCAATTCCCGGAGGTCAACATGGCCAGATTGAAAACATTCTGTTTGACGGTGATGAGACTCTGCAAGACAGTTTTGATGTTTTTAATGCTGACTCTACCCAAAACAGAATTTGGAACCGTAATACTGTCACCTTTTTGAATGATTTAGATAATCGTGTGCGCGGTTTTAATCATTCTGATGATGTCATTAATGGTCAGGGTGGTAATGACATGATTTGGGGTTTGAGTGGTGATGATATTTTGCGGGGTAGCGAGGGTGATGACATTCTTTATGGTGGAAAAGGTGCAGATAGTCTCGTGGGCGGATTGGAAGACGATACCGTGTATTTAGGACGAGATCGCCATGTCGATACGGTCATCTATCGCTATGGTGATGGCAGTGATGTGATCCATCAGTTCCAGCGAGGTGCAGGAGGTGACTTGTTGCAGTTCGAAGGGATTGATGCGGTTGATGTGGTTGTTGAAAGGAACCATACCTACTTCTATTTGGGTGACGGTGTGGCAGGTAATACAGGCTTTGGTTCAGGTGAATTATTGGCTGAATTACGGGGTGTCACGGGTTTAACGGCCAATAATATTAATGTCAATCTGGCACCTGGCAATACAGCCCAGTTCTTGTTTGCATAGTGCGATCTCATCATTCAAAAAATGCACCAAAAGGAGCTGCGATCGCAGCTCCTTTTGGTGTTAGGAAATCTATTTTCCTTAGTATTTTCCTTAGGGTAATTTGGTTCGATTAAAGCGTTGATGAGTTAGATATCTTCCCAGAGGTCAAGTCGATCATTCCATATTCGACCTAAGCTGATGAATGATACGTGTAAATGAAGATGGATAAACAAGACTCCCGCTTGAGTTCCCTACTTTCCAAGCAAAAAAGCTTCCAAATTTGCGGAATTGTAGGAATTGCCGGCAGTTCGATTGCTATTATTACAGACTTTATCGGCGCTGCTGTTGTAGATGGTTATAATCCCATTCGTCAAACCATCAGTGACCTAGCGATTGGCGACTACGGATGGATTCAAGATATTGGGCTTAACCTCTATGCCATTAGCCTACTCATTTGTGCGATCGCACTGTGGCGTTGGAACCTAGGTGACTGGCGTTGGCGGCTCGGTTCAGTGCTTCTGTTTCTATTGAGCATTGATATCATCGTGATTTCGGAACACGACCAATATGCTAATCTTGCTGGCTCTTCTGGTAGATCCATCCACCTCTATGCCGTATATGTGCTAGGCATATTATTTCCGCTTACTTGCATAGCATTCTCATTCGGCCTGCGTCAGATTAGCCGAAAATGGTGGTATTTCAGCTATATCATTGTTGCCCTTTGGGTCATCTTTGGACCTCCATTTTTCCAAATTCCAACCGCTTTGGACGGACTATATGAACGCTTTGTTGCAGTAATTTTGCTGATCTGGACAACTGCAATGGGTTGGCTCATTTTCCGTGAAGGTTCAAGACTTGAAAGCTCAAAAGCCAACTAGGTCTGCTTGATTTAATGCATCGTGCGATGAGTGAGACATGTGATTGCTCAAACTTAACCAACAATCACCGTGTCGAACTTGTCGATGCACACCAACGACTTGCGATCGCACTGATGGGCATCAGAAGAGAGGTAACCGTCCGTTTAGTTAGGCAATCCCTACTAGTTGGGATGTTTCTACGGTAGTTCTGCGGGTAAACCTCACCAGAGATTCTAGGTGAAATTTGTGAGGATGAATGTGTCAGACGAAGACACCTGAAGAGAGGAACCCCCATGACTGAGCCAAACAATGAAATGGAACTGGTGAACGAAACGACGATAGACTTGGAGCCTACGACACTGGAAGTAACGCCCACTTTAGAGGGTGATGCCTTAGAGAGTAATGAATTTGAAGCTTCCCAAGAAGCTCTGCAAACGAAGCGCATCCAAGAAATTGTCAAAAAAGCATTGACTCAAGCCTTCGCTGAAGCGAAGCAAAGTGCGGGCGAGTTTCGCACCATTACGAAAGAGACGCTAACGGAAGTTGCCGCAACGATGCAAGCAGAGGATCAGTCCACTCAAAACAGTGCTGATCAAACCAGTTCGGCCCCATCGTCTTCATCAAGCTTTAAGTCGATTCTGGCAGCCGTCTTTAAGGCACTGAAGTCAGAATTCTTGACCTTTGCCCAGCGTCAATCCGTTGAGCTGAAGCAGCAGACCAGCAATTGGGATGCAAAATTGGAGCAGCAATACGGCGATCGCTACACCGCTCGTAAGCAGCAAGCTAAAGACGCCGCTGCTTGGTACACCAAGACAGCCAATCAAGCGCAGACGATCAAACCCAGCCCGTTCGAGCGGAAGCAGGCCGAAATGGGCGAAACATGGGGAGAGTCTGGTACACGATTCGCCCAAAAAGAGCAGCAGATCAAACAGCAGATCAAGCAACGGTTACAAACTCTGACTGCTAAGTTTTGAACCCTGTCGATTCAAGCTTTGAACCCTAATTAATTAACGAATGGAGATCATCATGACTAAACTCAGCCGCTATGCCCTTGGACTCGTACTACCACCCGTCGGCATCTTCCTAACCTATGGCTTAAGCAGCACGTTGCTAATTAACATCCTGCTCACTCTGTTGGGTTGGCTTCCCGGTAGTATTCATGCGGTTTGGGCGATCGCAAAACACAACGAAAAGCTCAACCAGCAGCCAAGTAACGGCTAGGACTACTGCTTGGCACTTCACCACCAATCTGATCACTCAACCTGAATGAACCTATTATTTACCCCCCGGAGGTATCCCCATGTTAGGAGTCCTATTAACCACACTGGTCACAGCCTTAAGTTTGCTCGTTGTTGATTTGGCTGTTCCCGGAGTTGCGATCGCAACCTTCCCAGCAGCACTGTTGGCAGCAGTATCCATTGGCGTCATCAACGGCTCGATCAAGCCTGTTTTGTCCGTTCTGTCACTGCCGATTAACTTTTTGACCCTGGGAGCATTCTCCCTCGTTGTCAACGGCGTTTGTTTCTGGCTGGCGTCCGTGTTTGTGCCCGGTTTTGCCGTTCACGGTCTGCTAGCGCTTATTCTAGGCCCAGTTGTTCTGTCCTTTGCGAGCACCTTGCTGAACCGCTACTTTGCAGCGAAAGGTGTTGGCCAAGCTCACCTCAAGTCCGAGTCTGATACCGCTCTCAATGCCGGACAATAGTAGACTCACAGACGCACGTCGGCAAATGCTTTGTAGTCATACTTAGATAACTTTTGCGATCGCAGCTTCCCTACAGTGCGATCGCGTTTTTATTGAAATGAGTTAGGTAAGGCGTGAGGAGAGAGAAGTTAAAGAGTGCGATCGCAGATTAACTTTCCTGATTGGGCAACCTTAGATAGAGCAGTTTGCAATCTAGAATACAAACTAGCTTCGCAATTTGTGCGAAGCAGAATCATTTTTTGCGACCTACAGCAGTAGTCATATCGGTTCGGATACTGGCGAATTCAAAAACGTTTAAACGTTGAACTATGTCAGTACCTCAACCAAGATAACGATAGCTTTACGTTTTGATTTTTATTTCTTTAGAGTTCATGTGAAGCTGGTGCATTCAACACGTACGTATTGAATGCCATTTGCTGATTTGCATTCGTATAATTACTGAAATTCAAGCTCAGAATAATTGTGAATTCGTTAAATTCTGGGTTTTTTTGCCCTGCTTACTCGTAAATTTACTGAAATATTGGCGGAGTATTGACGATCGCTAATTAGTGAGATTAGTATACGTACGTAAGTAAATATTCGGTTACTTAAGTTTGTTGATTTCATCAACGCTTTGCTAACAACGCTGTTTGATGTAGCCCCGTATGATTTGCATATTGTCGAATATTTATGCTGCCCCAAACCTTTTAGAGAACTGCATAGACTTGCCCAATTGAATTGCCGTGCAACCTATTTGGTTACTACATTTGCTGGTAACTCGCGTGATTTATTGGGTGTTCAAGCCTGCCGTTGCTGGAATTTAATTGTGCATTAATAGTCATATTTGAACAGCAATGTTTAAGCCAGAGGCTTGAGCATTGACAGGGATTTTTTATCTGATTTATCCAGGCGTTTCCCTAACTTATCTGTTCACTTGATGCGTTTTCTAGTACCCCAAATTCACTATTAAGTACCTGGGCATCATAAAAAAACAGATCTCAAACCCTGCGCAGGCGGCGTAGGCAGCGCAGGGTTTGAGGTTTTATATTCAACTATGCTCAGCTACTTACAGCGCCAGTTCGTTTGGCTCAAAGACCGTATTGGGTGACAGCTGCTTTTCGCGCAGTCTGCCAAAGCTCATTGTATCTACTAACTTTTCCGTTTTGAAAATTAGGTGGGTATTCATAATGATTACGCTTGACGATCTTTCGCCCTATCTTGATGCTGATCACGTCAATCACGTCATGAAAATGACGTGCCAGGATGCGATCGCAACTCCGGCAGCTATGCATTTATTTATGCAGCGCTTTGCCCGCTACAGTGCCGCTTACAGTCATTCAGTTCCCTCTCTCTGCGGCATTATCGGTCGCAGTCAGCTCTTTTGCGATCGCAATGCAGCCTTTCCCAGCCATGCCGATCGATCGATGGATGTGGCGGGTAAGGTATTTTCGGCTTCGATTGAGGAGTTTCGCGATCCGAGAACCGGCGTTTCCCATCGCACATTAGCCTATGCGCTGCTGGATCGATTGGCTGAGTATGCAGGACTATCGGCAGCAGCGGTTGAGCAAGTTGTGCAGGTCGAAGACTGGCTGGCGGAGATGACCGATTTTGTTGAACAGTGCTACCAGGCCGATCCGAAGGATTTGGCGCAGGTTGTACGGGCAATGGGGTTTCATGCTGCGGCTGAAACAATTGGCGGCAACGAGTTCAGCATCATTAACGCTGTGCTGTTCTCCAACCAACGCCAAGGGAGTTTTGGCCAATTCATCAAGCAGCACAAAGTACATTTTGAAGAGGGCGTTGTCAGTCCCTGGTACTGGATCGTGATTCACGGCACAGACGCAACTGAAGGTGTTGAACTGGGTCACGCCGACGATGCAATTCAAGCGTTAAATCTAGCGGCTCGCTACTCCTCGGTTTCCGAAGCGCAAATCATTGAATGGGCGGGTGAAGGTGTACGCCAACTTGCTGAGATTCAAACCCGCTTTTTCCGCCGAGTTCAGCAAGAGCTGCAAGAGTATGCGGCGCTGCCGATGGCGGTTTAGGGCTGGTTTTCTTGAGTACTGAGGGCTTTTGTAGGCGCTGGGTGCTGAGAATTGAGTGCTGAGTGTTGGATTCTAGGTGTTGGTTTCTAGATACTAGGTGTTAGGTGCTAGGGGTTGGCTACTGAGTCTTTGCAGTTTCTACAGCTCTTTACAGCCTCTTGTAGCCCCTTACAGTCCTACTCCTCACGCCTCACTCCTGAATCTTCACGCATCACTTCTTACTTCTTTCAACATTACGTTTCAACTTGGAGGTTATCAGAATGCTTGTTGTACAAACGGCTGCGGATGGGAAAGGGAAGCGATTGACAACGACTGTTGCGATTCAAGAGGGTGAAGTCTTTCATCGGATTACAGACTATCAAGCGGCACTGAAGCGGACTTATACCAGTGTTCAAGTCTCCACCAATGTGAGCATTGAAGAATTCTTTTTAGCGCACCTCAACCATAGCTGTGAGCCCAATGTCATTATCGATGCGGCACGGCTAGAACTACGGGCTGTGCGGCCTATTCGTCCAGGTGAAGATTTGACTTTCTTTTATCCCAGTACGGAATGGGAAATGGCACAACCGTTTAACTGTCTTTGCGGTGCTGCCAGCTGTTTGGGAACTATTTCCGGGGCCAAGGATATGACGCTCAGCATGATGGGGCGCTATTTTATCAATCACCATATTGGCGTCATGGCGATTAACCACCTGCTCAGCTCTGAAAAAGTATCGGTACCAATGGCGGCTTAAGAAGTCTAGTTGAAAACCCATAATTCATTTTTTGTGAAACGCTTGCGGGGCAAGCGTTTCACAAAAAATGAATTGGTTTTTATACGCAGACTTCATACAACCTGGATGATTCATGGAACTTTGCTATCTATTTTTAGCCAGTTCTGCGATCGCAATTGCGAGCAATTCCGGGTCAACGGGTTTAGCAATGTGTCGCTGAAAGCCGTGATCTATCGCCCGCTGATAATCTTCTTCCTTGGCATAGGCTGTCAGTGCGATCGCGGGAATGTTGCCGCCTTGGTCGGCTGGTAGAGCTCGAATCTGCTGTAGAAGTAGATATCCATCCATTTCGGGCATGCCAATGTCGCACACCAGCACATGCGGCTCAATCCGGTTGAGCAGCGCCAGCAGCTCTTTTCCCGTAGCCACAACCCTCGCTTCGGCTCCATACTGAGTGAGCAACATCGCCAGTAAATCACGAGCATCTTCACTGTCATCCACAGCCAAAACGTTGATGCCCGTTAGGTCGATTTGAGCTGGTGAGAAACGAGCGGTTGTCGAGGGTGCCGTGTCCTCATGGAGTAGCGGCAGTTGGATCGTAAATGTCGCTCCTTGGTTTTCCCCAGGGCTATCGGCAGTGATTGTGCCGCCGTGGGCGTCAATTAGATATTTCACAATGGATAGCCCTAGCCCCAACCCGCCGTACCGCCGCGTGATGGAGACATCTTCCTGGCGAAACGATTCAAAGATGTGCGGCAGAAACTGGGGATTAATGCCTTTGCCCGTGTCGGTGACGCTAATTTGCGCCTGATCGCTGACCCGCTCTAGCCGAACTTCTACTCGACCGCCATTGGGCGTGAACTTCACGGCATTGGACAGCAAATTCCAGACCACCTGTTGGAGCCGCGCACTGTCTCCCAATACGAGGCCAATATCGGTTAAGTCTGGAACTAGCTGGATCGCTTTGGCTTCAGCAGCAGTTCGCACCACTTCTAGAGCGGCTTCAATGGCACTAACGAGATTAACGGGTGCCTCATTCAGGCTGAGCTTGCCGCGTAATATCTTGGCCACATCCAGCAGATCGTCGATCAGTTGCGTTTGCAATCGGGCATTGCGCTCAATCGTGGCAAGAGCCTGAGAGGTGGTGGCTTCGTTGAATTGCTTAGCTTGCAGCAATCTGGCCCAGCCCAAAATGGGGTTGAGGGGCGATCGCAATTCGTGGGACAAAATCGAGAGAAATTCATCTTTGACGCGGTTGGCCCGTTCGGCTTCCTCCCGTACAGTCCGTTCCCGTTCTAGGAGCTGTTGGCGTTCCGCTTCGGCTTGTTTGCGATCGCTAATATCGGTCGTGCTGCCCACAATGCGGGTTGGCTTACCCTCTGCATCTCGCGCCACAACCAGGCACTGATCCAGCATGTCAATGTACTGATTGGCCTTGTTGAGTACCCGATATTCAGTTGAGCAGTGATCGCCTGTGGCCAGTACCGACCAGGCATACTCTCGTACAATCGGTAAATCATCAGGATGAACGCGATCAGCCCACCATTGCCCAGTTGGTTCAGCTTCTTCTAGAGAATATCCCAGTATCCTCGTCAATCCATCGGTTCGTTCAACGCGATCGCAGGTCAAATCCCATTCATAAATCAGGCAGTTGACGGCTTGAGCTGCCAGATGAAAGCGCTGATTGGCACTTTTCAACTGTTCTTCGCTGTCGCGCAGGGCTGTTTCCACTCGTTTGAGTTCAGTGATATCGGTAAAGACGCCAATACTGCCTCTGGGTTGCCCCGTTTCATCAAACAGAGGGACTGCATGACCATATAGGTTGATAACGGTGTTGTCCTGCTGAACCAAGTCAATTTCAATATCACGCACCTCAACGCCATGCTTGGCCGCATGCTCCACAGGGAGGTCATCACCAATCGCTTCCTGGCCGTTTTGATAGAACCTGTAGGGTAGTTGAGCCTGGTTGTCTGGAAATGCGACCGATACATTGGTATCCGGCGGGATTTGGAGCCGCTTGGAATAGGCTGGATTGGCTCTGACCACCCGACAGTCGGGATCTTCCGCCACCACAATATTGATCGGAATGACATCAAACAGGGTTTGCAGTTCCTCCACCCGCCGCTGTAGGGTTTTGTTCAAATCCTTAATGGCGGATTCTGATGCCTTGATCTGAGTCAAGTTTTTGCGGATTTGGATTTGAGCCGCGCGCAGTGACCCTACCAACACACTGATCAGTACGCCCTGCACGATAAAGATGGCCATCCTGAGGCTACTGGCTAAATCCAGAGTCCAGGCGTACTGGGGAGCGAGAAAAAAATAATTAGCAAAGAGCGCTGCCAGCAGAGTTGCCACAATTCCGGCACTGCGCCCACCATACAAAGCCGTGATGGTGATTGCCCCAAAGAAGAGTAGAAACGAAGCTTGGTACAAATAGAGAAAGGGATCAAGGGCCAGCATCAAGATAAGCGCGATCGCAACTGATGCGATCGCGATTCCATACCGCTGCAACTGTGGAATTTTGTTCAGCACGTCGGCCTCTTAATCAGTCGTCACAAACCCATCCGCAAAAAATATTATCAAGACAGCAGTTCACCCAGCATTCCGGAGCGTCAAACTTGCGATCGTAGCCCTTATTTTGTCCAATTTTTTACAGGCTGCTACACATTCCATATCGGCCTACCAGTTTAGCCAGTATCAAGACCAGGCATGTTGGAAACAAGAAGCCGAGTCGCTTTTGAGAGAACTTTATAGCCTTTGTTGAGTGAATCAAATCTATCTAAGGATATACGTAGAGGGGAATAGACGGTTTTAAGAGATACAGCATTTAATGTGTGATACAACGGCTTTCACTTCATCGCAGTACTTCATCGTAGTGTCTGATCAGCGGTCATCTTAAATGCAGAATTTGTATGCTTCAATGCAAACTAAAAAATAAAGTTGTGTATCAGGATACCAACTAACCAGCTCAACCTTTTGTTGGCATTCCTAGCGCAAATGTAACGTTATTTTTCGAACGGCGTGGGCATATTGAAAAAGAGCACAATTTGCAGTCTTACCAGTACACGCCCATGTTCAGATCCAGTAAAGGACGGTCGTTACAGCTTGTCTTAGTTATTCCGTTCGTCCTACAGATTTTTGGGGCTGTAGGCTTGGTCGGATACTTATCGTTTCGCAATGGCCAGAAAGCCGTCAGCGATTTGGCCGAAGAATTAACCAACGAGGTTGCGAAAACCGTTGATGGTCACCTCGATTATTATCTATCTATTCCCCATACCGTTAACCAAATTAACGCCGATGCCATTCAAATGGGGCTGTTAGACGTGCGCGATCGCACAACCACCAGCCGATACTTCTGGAAACAGATGCAGGCATATGATTTAACCTATATTGGCTATGGATTGACCACAGGGGAAGGCGTTGGTGCCGCTCGCTATGATGGCAAAACGGTCACAATTGATGATTGGACAGAGCAGCCAGTCAACAACGGCTTGAACTACTTCACCGATGAGCAAGGAAATCGCACTACAGTTAATCAACCCTTTGACTTCAATAACTTCAACGAAGCTTGGTATACCGAACCCATTGAAGCCGGACGCCCGGTTTGGTCAAGAATCTACACCTGGATGTTTCCCGGAGGCTATCCCTACATCACCGCCTCAGCCGGGCGGCCCATTTACGACGAAAATAACCAGCTTCTGGGGATGGTTGCGGCAGATATTCACCTACTGAAGCTCAGCGACTTTCTACGCAACTTAGAGATTAGCCAAGCGGGACAGGTGTTTGTTGTGGAGCGCGATGGCACCCTGATTGCCAATTCCAGCGAGCAAGAGCCGTTCAAGCTGGTTAATCAGGTAATTGAGCGTATTGACGCCACCGACAGTCCTGATCCACTGATTCAAAATATTGCCCAACAGCTGCAACAGTCAGACAACAAGTTTCAAACGATTGACGTAGTCAAACACCTCCAGCTGCGACTCGACGATGAGCAATATTTCATTGACATTCGACCCTGGCAGGATGAGTTCGGCCTGGAT
This sequence comes from Thainema salinarum CENA647, assembly GCF_057732415.1. Lineage (NCBI taxonomy): Bacteria > Bacillati > Cyanobacteriota > Cyanophyceae > Leptolyngbyales > Leptolyngbyaceae > Thainema > Thainema salinarum. The sequence continues at coordinate 674,608 of NZ_JBYJZJ010000022.1, read as the reverse complement.
TGGGTCACCGTCGTGGCAGTGCCTGAAAGTGAGTTTATGGCTCAAATTCACGCGAACAATCGCACAACGGCTTTGCTGTGTATTGGAGCCTTGATTGGCGCGACGGGATTCGGCATGGCTACAGCACGGCTGATTGCGCTGCCGATTCAGCGACTGAACCAGGCCAGTAAAAGTATCGCAGCGGGTGATTTGGAAAAGAACGTTGAGGACAGCGGAATTCAAGAACTCGATACGCTGGCACACTCGTTCAACCACATGGCGCATCAGTTAAAGGAAACCTTCAGGGCGCTGGAAGCCAGCAAAGAGGAGCTAGAAGATCGAGTAGACGAGCGCACCAGTGAGCTGAAAACGGCTCTGAGTGAACTGCGTCGGACGCAAATGCAGGTGATTCAAAGCGAGAAGATGTCTAGCTTGGGCCAACTGGTTGCAGGTGTAGCCCACGAAATCAACAACCCAGTCAACTTCATCCACGGCAATCTGACTCACGTGGAAACCTACGCTCAAGATTTGCTGCACATCATTGAGCTCTTTCAGGACTATTACCCCGAACCCGCCGCCGAGATTCAAGATGAAATTGAACAGGCTGAACTCGATTTTATTCGGGATGATTTGCCCAAAATGCTGGCGTCAATGAAGTTGGGAACGAACCGAATTCGTGAAATTGTGCTGTCGCTGCGTAACTTCTCACGCATGGATGAGGCGGAGATGAAAGCGGTCGATATCCATGAGGGCATCGAAAGCACGCTGACGATTTTGCACAACCAGCTCAAGGCCAATTCAAAACGGCCTGAAATCCAGATCATTCGACAATATGGCGAGCTACCGCTGATCGAGTGCTATGCCGGACAGCTAAATCAGGTGTTTATGAATATTCTGGCCAATGCCATCGATGCGCTGGAGGAGATGAACAGAACCCGCACGCTGGAGGAGCTTAAGGCTCATCCCAACCAAATCACGATCCGTACTGCTGTGCGGGATCAACAGGTCGAAATTGCGATCGCAGATAACGGCCCCGGTATTCCTGACGAGGTACGCCATCGCATTTTTGATCCGTTTTTCACGACGAAGCCCATCGGCAAGGGCACGGGCATGGGCATGTCAATCAGCTACAACATCATCACTGAAAAACACGGCGGCACCATCGACTGCATTTCCACCTACAGTCGAGGCACCGAATTCATCATCAAGATTCCAGTTTGCCAAAATTGCCGCGAAACCCACTCTGAACAATCAGAAGCAAATACAGTAAGTGTGTAAATAAGGAATTTCAGGCTTAGATCTACTGTAGTACGGATCTATTGTTATGCTTAGAGACAACAAGAGCCTTCTGAAAATTTATCAAAGCCATGTTGATTCGTCCGTCTGAGCTAGAAATACCTGAAGATGATCCATTTCGACATGATGCTCTGAATCGAAAAGAGCTTGAACCTCCACTAACTCAATTTGTCACTCAGACGGAAGGGCCATTCGTCTTGGCCTTAGATGGTGCTTGGGGTTCAGGTAAAACAACATTCCTCAAAATGTGGCAAGTTAAGCTACAAGACGCTGGTCATCAATGTTTATATCTCAATGCTTGGAAGACGGATTTTGCTCAAGATCCTCTGGTAGCAGTTGTTGGAGAATTGTTATCTGCTATCAGAAATGATCTGCCAAACGAGTTTGAACAAACTCTTGAAGATCAGACAAAGAAAATCAAGAAGATAGCTGGTTCAATTGCCAAACGTTCAATTCCTGTGATCGTTAAACTTGCTACATACGGTTTAATTGATCCTCAAGATCCAGCAATAGAAAGAGCCGTTGCACAATTTACCTCAGATATTGCTGAAGACAGAATTAAAGAGTATGAAGATGGGAAGTCTGATATAGAAGAGTTTAGAAAAATTCTTACAGGGCTTGTAGCAGAATTAACAGAATCAAGCTCAAATGAATTGGCTAAAGTGATTATTCTAGTAGACGAACTAGACCGCTGTCGTCCAACTTATGCAGTCCAACTGCTAGAACGCATCAAACATTTGTTTGATGTTCCTGGTGTTATTTTTGTTCTTGGAATTGATCGTTCTCAACTTAACCATTCCATACGAGCACTTTATGGTTCAGATTTTAATGCCTTTGGATATTTACGACGGTTTATTGACTTGGACTACCAGATGCCAGAACCAAAACCAAGAGACTATTGTAACTACTTATTCAACGTATTCAAGGTTAAGGAAATAGTAAAGAATAACAATTTGCCTAACAACGATATTGAATTAAATCACATGTCTTTCCTTTTAGGTGCTCTTATGTCGTCAATGAGCGCAAGCCTGAGAGAACAAGAACAAACAGTTGCAAGACTCAGTATTATTTTAAGAACAATATCACCTAAACAACGTTTGTATGGAATAGCACTTGGAATCCTTTTATTTCTTAGAGAATGCAAATATGATACTTATACTTCTTTTATACAGGGCACTACGAATTTCGATGATTTTTGGACTTCCGTTAATTCCTTACTAGATTTTGAATCAATAGATAAGGATGTTTCCATAGAAATCGATAAAAACCTGCTCGAAGCCCATCTTCTTGCAGGAGCATCAGAATTGGGGATGAGCTGCTCTTCTATAAATCATTACTTGGAACTTTCTAAATCTTCAAAATCTTCAGATGAGATTGATCACGCCAAAGATATCATCGGTATACTTAACAGGCTTTCTTCTAGGTTTGGATATACTGAAGCAGGGTTTAAAGTCACAATAAAGAGGTTAGAGCTTGCAGAAAACTTTGCTCTGATTGATGAAAGTTGAGATAGTTGGTTGCCGCTCATCTGAGAATAATGAATAAATGCGCGATAGTGAGAGCTATCATTATGTCAGCCTACTACATTTACTAATTTCTAATCTACCGCTTCAGTAGAATGCAGAGTTGCTAATAATTGCTCTGTAATATCGATTAATTCGTTTACAGATTCTTGTGTGAGTTGAGTTGTTGTAAATCCATGTGCAACTGCATTACGCAGTGCAAGCGTATTCATGAGCAACTGATACTCATCACGCGAAATGATGCCTTCAGTGACTAACTGCTTCACCAAATACAGCACTTCAAATCGATTGAGGCTTAACCCCTCATGTTCTGCCACCAGCCTCAAAGCCGCCTCAGCCAACGACCAAGCATAGAGAATAGCTGATTCAGGATGTTGTTGTACTAGTTCTTTGGCGACTTGTAATCTTGATGCAATTTCAGTCTCTTGAAGAGAACGCTCAGCTTTTTGGAAAAAAACGCCCTCCTCAGAGTTCGCCATGACCAACTCAAACCGCCACCCTGGATGCTGCTCTACCGCTTGAGCTAGGTTACGTAAATACTGTGTAGAAGAGGAATCCAGTGATGAGCGCGACTTTACTTCAATGATCACAGCTTCATCTCCTCGTCGTGCTACCAAGTCCGGGCGATAAGTCTTGAGAAAATCGGGTAAATCTTCAGGATTTGGCTGAAACGAAACCTCATAACCCTGTCCACGATATTCTTCCGCTAGTTGCAAAAGGCGCTCTCGTTCTACATTTGCAGTTTGAATTGCCATTAGCCCAATACCTCTTGGTCAGGAGCATCAACTACGACAACGTACAGAAATTCATTTCCGCGAGCAAAGCCTTCTGCTAAGGTCGAGGACATGTTTTCTACTTTAAAGTTACCTGACAAGTCTCTTTTCCTGGCTAAGATGTCGGTGATTTGATCGTCATCAACATAGGCTAAGCCCTTGAGGGCATCCTGAATAGGCTTGATGACATTGTCGGTATCCAATTCAACAGCATCATAGAAATATGTAATTTGAAGCATCACTGACCCAGTTGCGGGCTTCTGCTCAGATGGCCAGTACTTTTCAGCTTCTTGACGTACTGTTCGTTTCCAAGCTTTCAGCTTCTCACTCCTACGAGCCTGCTGCGATACGGGTGGGCCATCTACGATGAACTCAAACTTCGTCAATGCACTTTTGGGTCAGGATTGTGTCTCATTTAGCATCTGTCATTTTATTATGACTGCTCATGCTTTTTATGCAGACTCAAAGGATACGGAGCCACTGCTCAGCCATATTCGCCTTTAGTCGAATTGCTTAACCCTAGCGACCTGAGAACAATGGAATCGTATCAGGCGGTAGGAGAGTTCATGAGCAACCATCTTGCGATCGCAACCGTGACGGCTGTTCTCCAGCGGATGCTTCAGGCTGCGGTGCAGCGCGATGTCGAGGGTGCTCGCGTCACCACCGTTATGCCCAACCAGATTGGCAGCGGCACACCCGAAACCGGGGCCAATATTTTTCTGTATCAGGTCAACCGCAACGCTGCCCTGCAAAATCCTGATGCCACCGTTCTGCGATCGCGTAATCGCAACAGTTCCAAGCGGCAGACCGCGCTGGAACTGCACTACATGATCAGCTTTTATGGCAACAATATTGAGTTAGAGCCGCAGCGACTGATGGGCAGCATCGTGCGAGCGCTGAGCGATCGAGCCGTGATCGAGTCGCGGCAGATTGTCGATACGATTTCGGACAACACCTTTGGCTTTCTGGCTGCGTCTGACCTGGCTGATCAAATTCAGCAGATTTCTGTTTTGCCGCTGGATTTGAGTTTAGAAGACATGTCAAAAGTCTGGTCGGTGTTTTTCCAGACCGCCTACGTGCTGTCCCTGGCCTACAAAATTACGGTGGTGATGATCGACGGCGAAGATCAGGTGCCCCGTGCTCTGCCCGTGCGCGATCGCCACTTGGCTGGAGTGACCGCTCTGGCTGGACAGCCTGTGATTCAAGAAGTTTACGCGCAAAGCAGCAAATTTGACCCGATTATCTTGACCAGCCAAATTGTCATTCGAGGTTGGCATCTCAAACACACCGTGACCCAAGTACGAATCGGAGGTGTGGAGATAGTTCCCCCCGAAGTCAGCGACACCGAAATTGTGCTGCCGTTGTCGATGCTGCCTCAGTCGGCACTGCGAGCCGGAGTTCAGAGTCTGCAAGTGGTGCATCGAGCTACACCTGAGCGAATTTCTCTATCAGGTGGCACGGCGGCAACGATGACCGCAACTGCGATCGCACCTGTGCAAAAGCAGGCGACTGAGTCTAATGTTTTCCCCTTTGTCCTGCGGCCCAACGTCACGGCTGTGCGGCTTGACGCGGTAGACGGCAGCGGTACGGAACTGCGCGACGCGGTGATTCAGGCGGATTTGAATCTAGCCGTCACGCCGACACAGCGGGTGGTGCTGGGACTGAACGAATGGACAACCGATGATCCGGCTATGTATCTCTTTGATGCCCAAGAGCGCAGTGAGGAAACGCAAACGGTGACGGTGGCGATTCGCGACGTGAAAGCGGGGGAGTATCTGGTGCGGGTGCTGGTGGACGGAGCCGAGAGTTTACTGGAGGTGGATCGACAGCCGGATAGTCCCACGTTTAATTGGTATATCGGGCCAAAGGTGTTGGTGCTGTAGGAGCGAGGGACAATCGGCATTATGTATCGAATTCAAGTTTCGGGTTTAGGGTTCATTCACGCGCGCTGGAAAGATATCGAGCCGCGCTTTTGTGCCGATCCCACCAAAGCCAAAAGCTGGACAACTCTGGAGGGCACGCTCAAGTTTGCCAATCAAAGGCTGGTTCCCCGCAGCCAAATTCGCTGGGAGATTTGGCAAGAGCAGGACGGGGACTTAGTGCCGATTCTCCAGCCCCAAAGAGCGCACCGTTAGGTTATTTCGTTCTCCCCCTCTCGCATCGGCCAAGCGTTTTTTCAAATGTACTTTACCAATGGATGAAGAAGAACAAATGCGACAGCGACTGAATCAAGAAATTGACGTGATCGGTATTAATAAATTGACTGAGCTGGGCAATCGCGCGATTGAGCTGGGCTTAATTGCTGGACATGGCTATCACAAAGGCCAGTATGAACTGATCCGCGAGGGCAAAATTGTGCTGATGTCGCCCCAAGAGGCAACGACTTATTTGAGTCAGCTCATTGAAGAAACGGAGGGCTGATCTGCGTGGTGGTGGTTTCGTCGCAAACCTGGCAGCAAGCGAGTCGTCACGATCTGATGACCGCGATCGCAGATCTGCGATCGCGGTTGGATGTTCACATTCAGTTACAGACTGATTCCAATGATCCAGATCAGCCAGCAACGGCGACTAAACCGCTCTCCAAACTCGCGCCTGAGTCGGATAACGTCACGAGTCAAACCTCTCAAGCCTCCAGTTCTTCTGCCCTCCAGCAGCTCTGCCAGGTGTTTCGCCTATCGCCGTTTGAGCGAAATATTCTGATGCTGTGCGCGGGTATGGAGTTTGTTGGTGAGTGGGGCAGTCTTTGCGCTGCGGCTCAGGGCAATCCCAACTGGAACTATCCCACGTTTGGCTTGGCACACATCCTGTTTGAGTCAGCCAACTGGCAGGGACTGACGCCAATGGCTCCGCTGCGGCGCTATCGGCTGATAGAAGTCAATGGCGGAGCAGCGTTGATGACCAGTCAATTGCGACTAGACGAGCGTATTTTGCACTACCTGATGGGCGTTGATCAGGTTGATATTCGCTTACAGCATTTAATTGAAGCCGTTGCCCCTGCCTCTTCTGAGACTCTAGTTCCCTCCCATCAAGCTGCCGTGCAGGAGATTATCCAAACCTGGGTGGAAGCGTCTCAGCAATCTGTCTCTATGCGAAGCTTACCGATCGCCCAGTTAGGTGGTAGCGATCGCGATAGTCACCGTCAAATTGCCGCCGCCGTTTGTGAACACTTTGGCCTAAATCTCTACACCCTGGCCGCTCACACCCTGCCCACCGACTTGAATACCGTAGCCCTGCTGCGGACGCTCTGCGAACGAGAATATCACCTAGAAAAAACGGTTTATCTCGTCGATCTAGCTCACTATGACAGCGCCAACGCGGCCCAAAAATCTGCGATCGCACAGCTAATTGAAACCATCGAAGTGCCGATTTTGATCAGCAGTTGCGATCGCTATCCCCAGCAGCAGCGCCCCCAGATTTATCTGGACATTCAGGCTCCCACAAAAGTCGAACAGCAGCAGCTCTGGCAAGCTTCTCTGGCCGAGCTAGATGTAGATCTCAACGGTCACGTGGCCGCTCTCACCTCCCACTTCAACCTCAACGCCTCGGTGATCTCCGCCGCCTGTCTTCACGCCAAAGTGCAGCACCAGCTAAGCGCAGCAGTTGACGATTCTGATCCCGATTCGCGCGCGACTTCCTTTTCTTATCCAAATGCCCTCTGGCGCTACTGCCGCAGCCAAGCCCGTCCCCGCCTTGACGAACTGGCCCAGCGTATCGATGCTCGCGCCACTTGGGCAACCCTGGTTTTACCAGATAAGGAAAAAGCCGTGCTGCATGAAGTATCTGCCCATGTCAAACAGCGATCGCGGGTCTACGACACCTGGGGCTTTGGCGAACAGGGTTCGCGCGGCCTTGGCATCAGCGCCCTCTTTGCAGGCGGCAGCGGTACAGGTAAAACCCTCTCAGCAGAAGTCTTAGCCAACGATCTGAACCTCGACCTCTACCGCATCGACCTCAGCTCCATCGTCAGCAAATACATCGGCGAAACCGAGAAAAACCTGCGCCGTGTCTTCGATGCCGCCGAAGGTGGCGGAGTTATTCTGCTATTTGATGAAGCTGATGCCCTCTTCGGCAAGCGCAGCGATGTCAAAGACTCCCACGACCGCTACGCCAACATGGAAGTTAGCTACCTGCTCCAGCGAATGGAGTCGTATCAAGGACTGGCGATTCTGACCACAAACCTGAAGCGCTCCATCGACCAAGCCTTCCTCCGCCGCATTCGTTTCGTCGTCCAGTTCCCCTTCCCCGATGCCAGCCAGCGCGAAGAAATCTGGCAGCGCGTCTTTCCCTCGCAAATGCCCAAGGGCAAACTCAAGTATGACAAACTGGCCAACCTCAGCGTCCCCGGTGGCAACATCCGCAACATTGCCCTCAACGCTGCATTCCTCGCCGCCGATACCAATGAAGCAGTCGGCATGAAGCACATTCTCGAAGCCGCAAAAAGCGAATACATGAAGCTGGAACGCCCCATCACCGATGCCGAAGTCAAAGGCTGGCTTTAGTTCAGGTTCAATCGTTGATATACCTGATTCAGATTCTCTTGTCTTCCACAACTAGACATAGGTCTACTGTTCAAGGCTAAGTGCAATCGCAGATACTAAAAGTATCTCTGCTCATACAAATTCAGTAGGCTGGCTATGAAAAAGCGACAGTATGCCCGCAAACCTGCTCCAGATACGTCTGTGAGGTCAGCCGAAAATTTGCTGCAAACACGTCCCTTTCAAGCCATTATCAACAACAGCCAGCAAACGCTACAGGTTCAGAATAAGTCAAACGCTCTAATAGGTGGCTTTGATCTAACAAAGAAGCAGCTTTTCCCAAATTCACAAACCATTCCAACTTTAGGCCAACCTTTACAGGCCAAGCTGACAATTGGTCAACCGAACGATAAGTATGAGCAAGAAGCCGATCGGGTCGCCCAGAGTGTTGTGCAGCATATCCATTCTTCAAAAGCCGCAGCGAAGTCGTCACCAACATTAGCGCAGCGACAAGATGAATCTTTACAGATGAAACCCATCTTACAAAAACAGGAAGGATTAGAAGGCAATGAGGCTTCATCTAGTTTAGAGGCAAGTATTAATCAAGCACGAAATTCAGGACAGCCGTTAGATACTAAGTTACAACGGCAAATGGGACAGGCAATGGGAGCTGATTTTAGTGGCGTGAAAGTCCACACCGATAGTAGAGCCAATCAACTCAACCATTCTATTCAAGCACAAGCGTTTACAACCGGACAGGATATGTTTTTCCGGCAAGGAGCTTATCAACCAGGCAGCCGAGGAGGACAGGAACTGATTGCACATGAACTTACCCATGTCATTCAACAAAACGGTTCTGCTGCTACACCTGCGATGATCCAAGCCAAAGTTGGTGATCCAGTGGATAATCTTCAATCACTGACCCGGAGCCGATTCAATGAAATGGCTACTCGTCAATCTCCTGGCTATGCAGAAGCTTCCCAAAGATTGGCACAGGAATTCTATGACTATCTTGAATCGCAGGCACAACAATCTAATGATCAAGATATCTCTCAAGGTTTTTTCCAATTGCTACATCGCAACACTATTGACATAACAAGCATTAATAGTTTGCTTGAAACAGTATCAGCAGAACTCAATCAAAGTGATCAAGGCGTCAAAGTCAAATTTTCGAATTTCTATGCCGGTCGTCGTAGCGCTTTTGAGCAAGCAAAGGGGCTTGGATATATCGATAGAGTTCACGAGTATTATCTAAAAGAACGAGAAAACATTGCTTTACCCCAAGCGTATCTTACAAATGATGTAAAGCAGCAGTTTGCTACAGCGTTGCAGCAAATGCCAACTATACAGTACCTAATTCACCCTGATCAAAATCAGAATATGTTTGTTGCCCATGATGTGGAAGATGACGATTTAGTGCAAGGACAACAAAGAGAATCTCAGTGGAAGAATGGCGGTTCAATTCTCGATAATATTCAAATTCTTACTAAGACGACACGCTTTTTAATTGGTACTGCTTCTCGACAAGATCTTGAAGCCAATGGAGTTAAGCGGAATGCTTTAGAGGGACGACTTCGGGCAGCCGAAACGTTTATCAAGCGACTGATTGAACCTCAAATTCTTGAGCAACTCAATCCACCTCAAATACAAGTCACGACTCGTAAGAGTATCAAAGCAGATAATACGGTTGGGATGGGAATCAAGTTATTAGCGGGATATGAGCGTCCTGAACAGGGTTCAGGCATTGTCACCATTGGCTATAACGAGAAACCGAATCTCATTGCACATGAAGTTGGCCACTATGTCGAGGAAAATATATCCAGTGATTTGTGGCATGAAAATCAGTTATTGTTGCGATCGCGTCACGCTGCAAGTGGTGGTGGCAATCGGGTAGGACATAATCTCCTCAAAGGCAAGAAAGGTGGCGTACCGACGGAAAGTCGATATAGAGGTAAATACGACGCCACGGGCCAATATACATCCAGATATTATGGCCAAGCTGGTGAAGGGGCAACCGAGATTACATCGCTCAGTTTCGAATTTCTATCAGAGCCTAACAAGGCTTTACAACTTATTACAAGAGATCCCCTACAAGCAGCAATTGTATTAAGACAAGTGCGCCCACAAGAGTATCAAAATACAAATGGCCTAAGGCAGTTTGATCAGTATCTCCCTCATTAGGATAGTGGTTAAAGCGATCTCAACTTTTGTCAGTTGCGCTGAGTATGGTATCAAAGCGCGATCGCAGGTTTAGATAATGGATTTAAAAGATGCGATCACGTATCTCAAGCTCGTTGCTCTTATCAGGCCAAGAGATTGTGCGATCGCACCTTTTGACCGAGTCAATCACAAAACTAGACCAATATCTAATAGCTTTTCTTCTATCAATAACCAATACTAACGTCGTATCGTTTGTACGACTCAGTAGGCTCACCATGAGAAAGCGTCAGTATGCCCACAAACCTACTTCAGATGTGACTGCGGTGCCAGCTCATAATTTGCTGCAAACGCGTCCTTTTCAACCTGATACCACAGCTAATCAGCAAACATCACAGATTCCAGAAGACTTAAATTGCTCAACAGGTAGTTTTGACCTCACCAAAACTCAATTGTCTGTTGATCAGCCAGCGTTGCCTGCTGTAGGTCAACCGCTACAGGCAAAGCTAACAATTGGTCATCCAAACGATAAATATGAACAAGAAGCTGATCACGTTGCCCATGATGTAATGCAGCGAATTGATCAACCAGTAGCATTGCAAATGGCGGTTAATCACAATCCAGTAGTTAAGCACAATGTAGCAGAAGATCAGACTGAGATTCAGCAAAAACATGGAGCTTCTTCTGAGCAATCGTGGCTACAAGCAAAAGATTCACCATTAGTTTTACCAACAGCGGAGCAACTTGCTGAGCAGGTGCAGCAGGGATTTGTACAACGGGATATACAGAATGCTCAAAATGTGACGCCGAATGGATTTGAATCTATTCTAAGGCAGGCTAAAAGTGGAGGGCAACCACTCAACCCAGACTTACAGAACAAAATGGAAGGGGCAATGAGTGCAGATTTTGACAGGGTCAGAGTTCATACTGGCTCATCTGCAGATCAACTAAATCACTCCATCCAAGCAAGAGCGTTTACAACTGGTCAAGACATTTTTTTCCGGCAGGGAGCATATGAGCCCAGTTCTGAAAGAGGCCAAGAACTGGTTGCCCATGAACTCACTCACGTTATACAGCAGAATAAAGCTTTGCAGCGCAAGAACTCTGAGAAAACCTCGGCAGTTTCTCCGCAGTCTACGCATCAAATTAGCCGTAGCCTTTATCACACCATTCAACGGTTTATTTGGCCATCCGAGCAGTTTGATAAAGAAATCGTTGGGCAAGTGAAAACAAATATATTTTCTAAAACTCCAGCGGAAGCAACTTGTAAGCTTCTTCTTGTTGACCTGAAGGCGTATGAAAGAGATTTAATACAGAAAGTAGATTCAACTAATATTGGCGAGCGTATTGTTCGTGTTAAAAGCTTGCAGAGACAAACTGTTAAAGCACGTGGGGAAACTCAAGAAGGTGAAGACAAAGTTCGCACGTCATTAACTGATTTTGAAGCATCTTTAATTAGTGAGTTACGCGGGCTTGAAGCCAAACAAAAAGGAGAAGAGACAAGCGATTTAGCGACCGATTCAATGGATGGCTACTTTGAGTACGCCTATAGTCGAATGGTCTATGATCCTATATTTACTGCTGTTTGCTACAAGATGGGATTGGGGCGTAGAGAATGGTTACGGTCTGCAGAACTAAATGAGTTTAGAAACGCACTTAAAAAAGCAGGCCGCAGTCAAGCCTATTCAGATATTGATACCAATCTAGAATCAGAACTAAATCAAGCTAACCGAGACAAAACTGAAGCAACTACAGCGTTTTATGGTGGTTCTGCTAAGGAAGAAGCATACGATACGGTCAAAACAGAAGTTGTCAACGAAATTGTTAAAGATGTTGCACATGAAATCACTGGACACTTTGTTCCGAAGCAATTAGTTGTCTACGAGTTCCAGTCAGCCCTCACAGCAGCCAATTTATCTGCCAGCGATCCAGCGAAACTAGCCAACAAGAAGAAGGAGATTGTCAAAAAATCTGCAGAAAAGATAGTTAAAGATAACGTTGGCACTACAAAAGGTGAAAAGGCTAGCCCTGCGATCGCATTGGCCAGAGAAATGGCGAAAGGAAACTCCGCCGAGGCCATTGCCGATCGTCAAAAGCTAGTTGAGCAAGTCACAACAGGCGTTACTCAAAAGGAAATTGGCAGAAAGGCAATCCGCAAGGTTATCACTGAAGATAGTCTAACGAAAGGCTTTGATAGAGCTGCAAAATTAATTGACTTTGCTGTCCCTCAAATTGGCAACAGTTGTGAAGTTGAAATATCAATTCAAGTTCCCATTGGTCAGAGTGGTGCGTATTTTGTCACTCAGATTACGGGTAGCGCAGAAAGAGAGCAAGATGGTACAGGATTTGATTATGATCCAACTGCCAAAGAAGAAGTCAATGCTGCATTGGCGGTTTCGATGGGGGCTGGTTGGTCGGCATTAGGAATTGATGTTAACGCTCAAGCTGGTTTCTTCTTTGACAGCAGTGCAGACACAAGTAGTCGAGTGATGGGGTTGATCTCATATGGCTTCTATCGCAAAGTTCAAGGAATCAGTAAACCTGCCGCAGCCAAAGCCTGGGGTTCAGGCGGAGAGAAACTAACCAAGATTGAAGGCAATACCTTAACTGAGCAGCAGGCCAGAGAGCAGAAAGCTGAAAACTGGGCTGCGGCAATGGAAGAGTGGTTGTTCTATGAGCGTGATTCTTCTGGCCGAATTGTTTATGAAACAGATCCACAAACAGGATTGGAAAAACCGAAGCTTAATAAGGATAATTCAGTAACTATTGGCGCACTGGGTAAAGCTGGTGCCAAAGTAAAGGCGGGTACTGTAGGAACAGTAGAAGGTGGGGTTGAATATCAACACGGTACAGAATTCTCGGCTGACAGCATTGGCGCAGAAAATCTTGGAAAAATCAACAAAACTCCAGAAATAATTAAAAAGATACTCGCTGGAGAACCAACGCGGTCTGCAAGTTTATCTGTGAGTCTAGATATTGATGCGATGAATGAAACTTTTGGTGTTGGGTTTGAGCTGTCTCTATCATGGAAGCCAAATCCCAAATCTGATCCAAGTCAGTCACCTACTCCATCCATACCTTTCTCACAACGAATCATGGAATTTGAAGCAGAGGGTTCTGGCAGTATGTCCACAAAATTTGGTGGAGATGCTGAATGGTGGCAACGAGTCATCGTTTCACTGGGTGGTGCACTTGCCATAAAAGCACAAAAGCTTGAAGGCACAGCGAGCCAAAAGGAAGGAGCAGTTGTAGGTTCCATGAGCGATCTAGCTTTGATTGGGAATGATTTTCAGTCAATTTCAGGGGACGCTAGCGAGTCAATTGGTGGAAAACTGGTCAGCGCTGTTGGTAAACGAGAGGATGGATTCACGGGTGGGGAAGAAGACATTCTAGAAGTTAAACAAGCGTTGGAATTAGCAGTTGCTTACAGCCAAGAGCGAGAAGATATTGGCGGCGCATGGGAACGAGCCATTGAAGTTGCGGTTAAGAGAGTAAAAGAAGTTGGATTTGAGGTCGACTTTGGCCCGCTTGGTGCTGCTGCAAAAATGGAAAGCAAAGTCCGCCTCGTGAGATATAAGCATAAATTCCAACAGAGCACTCCTTAAGATGGGAATTCGGCAGCGTTTCTTGGACGGGTGAACTGTAGAGGTGAAACACAGAGGTGTTGCTCGGTCACAAATAGAGAAATATTCCTACGTACCTCAGTTGTATAGGAATTAAGATAGCCTTTCCTGAGCTACTGGGGTACAAGTTATTTTTTGGAAGCCGCGCTCAGCGCGGCTTCCAAAAAATAACTCCTCCTTTATTAGCGCAAGAATCACTATATATCTAGAAAATAAAATTACTGCCCTCTGTTCGTTTGTGAGGTTCTCTAATGAAAAGTAAGCACAATTTGCAGGCTGATTTAATTTTTCGAACTAGTCGAAATCAACGGCTTAAAACAAGCCTGATTCATATTAGCCTTGAGCATGATGAGGACAGTGCGAATCCAGCCACATGTAAAATAGTGGTCAATGTCAGTTATGCAACTTATCAAACGATCAAACAAGAAGCATTGTTTAATCTACTGGCTGACCAGATATTGATGAATTCAAATGCAGATTTAGATCAACAAGATGTTGAGGTTCATTTGCTCTTAAAGCCGTCGTTAACGAATACACTCTTTCAGCAATGTTCAGCACCAGAACTAATTGCTGATTATTTGATTCAAATCAGCTGGGATGCTGAAGATAACTTTTGGTTGTTTACTGAAAATTGGCTAGCCTCAGAATTTAAACAGCTTGAAGATTTGCCTTCAGAGCTAGATGGAATGGGAGAACTAAAGTTTGGATACCAGACATTTTGGGCCAATCCCAAGCAACTTAGTTCTTTATTTGAGTTGAGTCAACCTTCTTCAATTAAGACGAAAATTTTAGGATATTTGCAAAGCAGTAACAGTAAGTTTGAGGAAGTCAACCCTGAAATCTTGCGATTGAAATACCAAGGCAAAAATGGAAATTGGATTTGTTTAATCAAAATAGATGAATCAAAAAGCGAGTGTGCTATATATTCAGTATTTCCAGAGCCTATCCCACAAGCTTGGAGACAAGCCTGCGCTGTATCTATCTCCCAATTCAACTATGACCTATCAATAGGCAATTTTGAGATAGATTTAGAAGATGGAGATTTAAGATATCGAACAGCTATCAATTTGGCGGGTGAAAATCTATCATCAGCTATCTTTAGACAGCTTCTACTTGAAAATGTTGATGTTATGGATCGATATCTTCCAGACTTAAAACAATTTCTAGGGTTTAGTTAGCCTACCTTTCCAAGGTGATTTGCCGTTGATCACCCAGTTCCAGAGGGGATGGCTGTGGCCTTGGCGATAGATGTGCATGACCTGATTTTCTAGGCGCTGTTGCTCTTTAGCGGGAATGCCGAAGAGAATATTGCGGCTTTGCCAAATTAAGACAGCGGTGGTTGAGCCAATGCAGAGAGCAAGCGCGATCGCAAATGGCGTATTGTAGGCCAGGCTATAGCGCACCGCTGCCCAGGTGAAGTATTCCACCCAGAGGGAAATTTCCGATGACCAAAACAGAGCAATGCTGGGTAAGCCAACTAGGAGCCACAGCAACAAGACGACGCCCCAGCGGCTAATGACCACGAGTTGATGCAGGCGCTTTACCGATTGATTGAAGTTGCGATCGCGCACAAACGGTTGAGCTGATTGATCTGAGTTAGGAGCAGAGGGTTCCATAGGTCGTTAAACCCGCTTAGACACGCTCATCAGCAGTGGGTTCTGTCGGAACAGGAGCCTCAACGATGCCTCGTCCCGTACGGACTCGCCACCAGCCCAGCATCGTGCTAGCAACGAAAATACTGGAATAGGCACCCGAAATAAAGCCGATAATTAGCGCTAGTGAGAAGTCTTTCAGCGTGTTCCCACCAAACAACAGGATGGCTACCAGACTCAACAAAGTGGTGAGCGTGGTATTGATAGAGCGGGTCAGAGTTTGATTTACCGATGCATCTACAATCGAGTGGATATGTTCACCAGGACGGAGCTTAATCACTTCGCGGACACGGTCGTAGATGACAACCGTATCGTTAACTGAGAAGCCGACGATGGTGAGCAGGGCCACCAGGAACAGGCTGTCTACTTCCGTGCCGAACACCAGTCCCATCAGTGCGAAGACACCCGTCGTCACCAGTACGTCATGCACAAGGGCAACCAGCGCCAAGATGGCGTAATCAAGCTGAAAGCGAATACTCAGATAAACGGTAATGCCTGCAAAGGAGACCAGCAGGGCAATTAAGCCAGCCGAGAGAATTTGCTGGCCAATGATGGGGCCGACGGTGTCAATCTGGATAGTATCCGGATCAAATTCGCCAAATGCTTCCGTGAGCGCAGCTTGTAGTTGCGATCGCTGATCGACATCTAGCGTATTTGTCCGAATCGAAACGCCCTGCTGGTTGTCACCGATAATTTGAATGCTGCTATTTTCCAGCCCTTGCGCCTCCAGCACATCCCGTACCGCTGACGAGGTTAATGGTTCTGCACAGTTAGCCGCAACCGTGCAGTCCCGCTCTAGCTGTAGTCGAGTACCACCCACAAAGTCGAGGCCTAATCGCAGCGGTGCGCCAAACTGTTGGAACGAAACGATCATGGCAACGATGCCAGCCAAAATCACTCCGGCTGAGAGAGCCCACCATTTTGATCGCTGTCGGGTAACGCTAAATTTCATACCAATCACACCGTCTGAGAGTCAGTAGACAAATTCAAATTTGGGCAGTACAGTTCTGGTTTGCGAAACTGAGGATAGCTAATTGTGAAGAACATCAAAGTTCGGGTACAAGTCAGCGCTGTAAACATGCTGATGAGCACGCCAACTGCGAGAGTGAGTGCAAAGCCTTTGACCAGTCCTGTTCCCAGCCAAAATAGAGCTGCACAGGCAATCAGCGTAGTGACATTACTGTCTAGAATGCTAGAAAATGCCCGATAAAAGCCGGATTCTACTGAGCGATAGAGGGATTTTCCAGCCCGCAGTTCTTCTTTTGTCCGTTCAAAAATCAGCACGTTGGCATCCACCGCCATACCAATACTGAGGATGAATCCGGCAATTCCCGGCAGAGTTAACGTTACACCCAGCAGCGAGAACGCCGTGAAGGTCAAAATTGAGTAAACAATCAGGGCAATATCGGCCAAGATGCCCGGTAGGCGATAGTACACGGCCATGAAGATCAGTACGAGTACTAGACCGCCCAAAGCCGCATAAAGGCTCTGGCGAACACTATCCTGACCTAGCGTTGCACCTACCGTTCGGTTTTCTACTACCTCTACCGGGAACGGCAGCGCACCACCCCGCAACTGCACTTCTAAGTCGCGAGCTGATTCAATACCAAAATTGCCGAAAATGGTGGCTCGTCCACCCGTGATGCCCGTAGCGGCATTCTGCACATCAACAGTGGGAGAACTAATCAGCTGATTATCGAGGAAGATGCCGACGCCGCGTCCCGTTCCAGCCACTTGCTTAGTTGCTTCCGCAAATAAGTCAGCTCCGCGGTCATTGAATTCAATATCGACCACCCAGCTGTCACCAGCATTGCCAGAGGGACGCGCTAGGGCATCGGTGAGCGTATCGCCTGTCAGCCCAATGGGTTCGTACAAATCCAAAATTGCTTGGCGACTGGCTTCAATTGACTCCTGAAGCTCGTTAGCCTCTTCTTCATTACCTGCGGCTAAGGTGCGATCGCGCTCTAATTCTTTTTCGAGTAGCGCCTGGCGTTCAGCCAAAAGCTGACCTTCGGTACCCGCACGCTGAGGCCGAAATTCAAGTTGGGCCGTACCACCCAGTACCCGCTCAGCCTGCTGGGGATCGCTGACGCCTGGAAGCTGAACTAGGAGCTGATCTTCGCCCACAATCTGCACGACGGATTCAGAAACTCCAAGGCCGTTAATCCGCTCTTCCACAACTCGGCGCAGCGCTTCCATATCGCGATCTCTAATTTCACTAACGGCCTCAGTCGTC
This sequence comes from Thainema salinarum CENA647, assembly GCF_057732415.1. Taxonomy (NCBI): domain Bacteria; kingdom Bacillati; phylum Cyanobacteriota; class Cyanophyceae; order Leptolyngbyales; family Leptolyngbyaceae; genus Thainema; species Thainema salinarum. Next base: position 656,894 of record NZ_JBYJZJ010000022.1, on the reverse strand, counting down.
TGAGCCTGGAGCGTAAGCTGGGAGCCACCCTGCAAGTCCAGCCCCAGCCGCACGGGCGATTTACCCTGTGCCACTGGGCGCAAAATGAAGAACAGTGCCGCAATGGTCACAATCAGAATGGCAAATAGGATAGAACGGTTTTTTCCCATGACGAATCGAATTCCTCTCTGTCAGGCAGTTGTGGCGTATTTCAGACGCTAGGGCAATTCCCACCCAATGCTTCTTAGCCATCCCTTGCAGATCCCACTTTATCCGAAATCCTTAAAACTGAGGCGGAATCTGCAAAGAAAACTATCGAGACACTTATGGCAATAGCCATGTCGGTTCCGGCGTTTTTGTGGTGCGGCGGAGCCGCACCACAAAAACGCCCATGTCCTAACACAGCTGACTACAGCTATATATCGTCTACAAGAACAAAAAGAGGCATTTTGTTGCCGTATCGCGGCAACAAAATGCCTCTTTTCCAAATTCATAAACCAGTGCGGCAGAGTTAAAGAAACGACGCCCACTAAACCTGAAGCGCCAACATTTTTTGTACTGCTTCGACAATTTGGGCGGGCTGAACAATGGTGAGCGACTCCAGCGTGCCGTTATAAGGCGTGGGAATGTCCTGGGACGCCAATCGGAGAACAGGCGCATCCAACTCATCAAAGAAGCGATCGTTAATCGAAGCCGTCAGTTCTGCCCCGATACTGCCCGTCCGCATGCCCTCTTCGACGATGATGACGCGGTGGGTTTTGCGAATCGATTCGCCAATCGTGTCAAAATCGAGCGGCTTGAGCGAAATCAAGTCAATCACTTCGGGATCAAAACCTTCCTTGGTCAGCGTTTTGACTGCCTGCATGACGTGGTGACGCATTCTAGAGTAAGTCAGGATCGTCACATCCTTGCCGCGACGCACCATTTCTGCCTTGTCGAGCGGTAGCACATAGTCTTCGTCCGGCAGATTCTCTTTTAGGTTGTAGAGCAGGACGTGCTCAAAGAACAGAACGGGGTTGTCATCGCGGATCGCCGCCTTCATCAGCCCTTTGGCGTTGTAGGGCGTCGAGCAAGCCACGATCTTGAGGCCAGGAACCGCCTGGAAATAAGATTCCAAGCGTTGGGAGTGTTCAGCACCGAGCTGGCGACCCACGCCACCTGGCCCCCGAATTACCATCGGGATTTTGTAGTTGCCGCCGGATGTGTAGCGCAGCATGCCCGCATTATTGGCGATTTGGTTGAAGGCCAGCAGCAGAAATCCCATATTCATGCCTTCAATGATCGGGCGCAAGCCCGTCATTGCGGCACCAACAGCCATCCCGGTAAAGCTGTTTTCGGCGATCGGGGTATCAAGTACCCGCAGTTCACCGTATTTTTCGTACAGACCCTTCGTTACTTTGTAGGAGCCACCATAATGACCGACATCTTCGCCTAAGACAAAAACGGTGCGATCGCGCTCCATCTCTTCATCGATTGCGTCTCGAAGGGCGTTAAATAAAAGAGTTTCTGCCATCTCTAATTTGCTTCTCTAGATCGTTCAGTGTTTTAGTCAACCGTGGTCAGCCAGCAGGCTTAGATTAATTCAGTTACGCAAACATCACGCAAACATTAAAGGCACTTGTTAGTGCGCTTTATGGCCAAACCTAGTTTTCTGCGAAAACATAGCGGTAGAGTTCATTCGGATCGGGTTCAGGACTGGATTGCGCAAACTGCACCGCATCCTCAACCACACCCTGAATCCTGCGTTCAATTTCTTTCAGTTCTTCAGGCTGCACTAGATTGTGTTCGGTTAGATAAGCAGCAAACTTTTTCAGCGGATCGCGAGACATCCAGTACTCTTTTTCAGCTTTCGATCGCAACTCGTCTGGATCGGCTAGAGAATGTCCCCGGAAACGATAGGTGAGGCATTCAATTAGAGTTGGGCCTTCGCCGGCACGGGCGCGGGCCACGGCTTCTTTGGCAATCGAGCGCACGGCCAGCAAATCCATGCCGTCTACTTCGTACCCCGGCATACCAAAGACGCTGGCTTTTTTATAAATTTCAGGCTGAGAGGTGGCGCGCTCATGGGCCATGCCGATTGCCCATTTGTTATTTTCCACAACAAATAGAATGGGCAGCTTCCAAAGTGCTGCCATGTTGAGGCATTCAAAAAACTGACCGTTGTTGGTCGTGCCATCGCCGAAGAAGCAGGCCGTTACCTGATCCGCATCTTCACCGAGGGCATCACGGCGATATCGGCTTTGGAATGCGGCACCGAGGGCGACGGGAATGCCCTCACCGATGAAGGCGAAACCGCCCAGCAGGTGGTGTTCGGAGGAGAAGAGGTGCATCGAACCACCCCGACCTTTGCTACAGCCAGTTTCTTTGCCAAATAGCTCGGCCATCACGTTGCGCGCGGGTACGCCAACGCTGAGAGCATGAACGTGATCCCGATAGGTGCTGCAGACATAGTCATCGGGTCGCATGGCTTTGATGACTCCAGTGGAAACGGCTTCTTGACCGTTGTATAAGTGGACAAAGCCAAACATCTTGCCGCGATAGTACATCTCGGCGCACTTGTCTTCGAAAAAGCGACCGAGCACCATGTCTTCATAGAGGGCTAGCCCTTCTTCGCGACTAACCTCTGATGATGTGGCCTGAAAGGTAGGAAGTGTTCGTTCTTGAACCATTGATCCGCCGTATCCTCGCAATCGTCCTGAACTAAAGCTATTTACCTGGAGCTATTCACATTAAATCGAAGACTTCGTGGGATAAAAGTCTTCTATATAACCCTAAGCGTACATGACAGCATGAAGCAGATGAGCATTAAACTGGCTCACCCGCATCAAATTCTAACTCCGCAGTCAACCAGCATACGCTACTACGCTGCGCCTGAGCTAGCCCCCAGCGCTGATGCATAAGGGAAAATCATAATTTTTTAGATGGCAATTGGATAGAGATGTCAGGGTGCAATCGCATCCTGACGCTATAACCATTACAATCTGCCAAGAAAGCCAAAAGACCAAAATCTTCAGAAATTCTGATTATATGACCCAAAATAGGCAACAACCTGCTACAAGATGCAAACGAAGCCAAATTGCTCCGGCTTCTGCCTGCTGGTTTTGTTCGTTAGTCATTTTCGTTGGTTATTTCTGATCTACGTTTCTGAGCCACATTCGTAAGCCGTTGGTCTGCAGTACATGCTCCTACAAAAAATCCTGAAAATTAGTTTTTGAAAATCAAGGTGAGCCGCTCGTATTCTGAGCGTTGACTACAAGTGCTACAGGTAAATTCAAAGCCCAAATTGACAGCTAAAATAGTTTTTTTGTACTGATTCATGTTAATTAAGCTAATCAATTTAGTCAGGATGACATCGAGGATTGAGTTGAGCTTTGACTCGTTCTGACTAGCTCTAAATTGCAGGTCATGTATCGGTCGCTTGCTAATCACATAGATTGCATACAATACTGAGCCGATTTGAATTCTCGTTTTATACTTGCTTAAATGACTCAACCGGATAGGTTTAGTATTGAGCCTCTCACTGGTCGTGATTCAGACGTGATCAACTTAACCCATATTGCCCGAGTGAATCTTGGAGTATGTTTCTTAACAATTTGGTTCGTCAGTTTGGACAGGGCTAGAAGTGTTGATGGGTTAGGTGAAAAGGGTGCTTAAACATCAGACTTTGTATGTCTTCGTTGCGGGATATTGCAAGCTGAGCGATTATTTTAGGCTTCGCGATCTATGATGATGGCACTTTATGGTTAGCAGTGTATTCTATCTGCATTCTCGTCGTTGTGTGTCGCTGGGGACGTAGACTGTGCGAATTCCGTTAGACTATTATCGAATTCTGGGCTTGCCGATTCAGGCGGCTGCTGAACAGTTACAGCAGGCGTATCGCGATCGCACGCTGCAATTGCCCCGGCGCGAGTATTCCGAGGCTGCGATCGCAGCCCGCAAATCATTGGTAGACGAAGCCTATGAGGTTTTGTCGAATCCAGAGGAGCGGCAGGCGTACGATGCGCGATTTTTAGCCAAGTCTTATGACATTGCCTTAGAAGAACCGGATGATGAACCGGAAGAGGTGATCACGGGTGCGGCAGACAGCAACGGTGGGGCTACAGATGCCTACACCTCGATTGAAATTGCCGAGAATCAGCTCGTGGGTGCCCTGCTGATTTTGCAGGAACTGGGCGAATATGAGTTGGTGATCAAGCTGGGACGGCCCTATCTAAGCAGCGGCAACATTGATTTGCGCTCCGGGCAGTTTGGCGACCCGACTACCGCTTTAGCGGATATCGTCCTGACGGTGGCGTTGGCCTGTTTGGAACTCGGTCGAGAACAGTGGCAGCAGGGGCTGTATGAAGGCGCGGCAGAATCGCTTGATACGGGCCAGGATTTGCTTCAGCGGGAGGGCCTGTTCGAGAATTTGCGCCAGGAAATCGTGGCTGATCTGTATAAGCTGCGTCCCTATCGGATTTTGGAACTGCTGGCGCTGCCGGAAACCTATCTCAACGAGCGGCAGCGGGGCTTGAAGCTGTTGCAGCAGATGTTGCAGGAGCGGCAGGGGATTGATGGCAATGGCAACGACCAGTCGGGTCTTGGCATTGACGACTTTCTGCGGTTTATTCAGCAGCTGCGGGGCTATTTGACCGTGACCGAGCAGCAAACGCTGTTTGAGGCCGAGGCACGTCGGCCATCTGCTGTGGCGATTTATCTGGCCGTTTATGCTCTCTTGGCGCGGGGATTTGCGCAGCAGCAGCCCTACTTGGTGCGGCGGGCCAAGCAAATGCTGATCCAACTGAGCGATCGGCAGGATGTACATCTAGAGCAGGCCGTTTGTGCGCTGCTGCTGGGTCAAACCGAAGAAGCCAGCCGCGCCCTGGAGCTGAGTCAGGAGTACGAGCCGCTGGCCTTTATTCGGGAGCATTCTCAGGACGCGCCGGATTTGCTGCCTGGATTGTGCTTATACGCCGAACGCTGGCTCCAGCAGGAAGTTTTTCCGCACTTCCGGGATTTAGCAACTCAAACGGCGTCGCTGAAAGATTATTTTGCCAATGAGCAGGTGCAGGCTTATCTAGAGGAACTGCCGCGTGAAACGGCACCGATGGGGAATCCTGTATCGATGCGAGCTGGCGCACCCAGTTCTGGAGGCTACCCATCTGATTCGCCCTCGTTTCTCTCAGAAGATATTCGCGACTGGCGCACCCGCAATCTAAGTCCGCGCGATCGCTTGGCTCAACCGATTGTATCGAGTCCTGGAACTGGAACTGCGATCGCACCTCCGGCAACCCCTTCGCCATTGCCCAACAGTGGCTCTAATGGGAACGACTACTATCCTCCGGATTATCCGGCTGATGATTATTCAGCGGCAGGCCACAATCTGCGATCTGAGCATGAAGCGTATCCGGCGCATCCACCGACGAATCGAGGATACGGAGCATCTACGCCGAGCCGATCTCCCTTATCGCCGGATCGCGATCCGGCACGCGATCCAGCAGATGAAGGCGGCGCGGATTTAGATTCCACCTGGCCGCAAGCTTCTTCTCCCATCAGTCGTAACGGCTTGGCTGAAAATGGCAGCGCATCGCGCAACCGCAACGCATCAATGGCAGAGTCAGTGTCGAAACTATCACCTGACGGTAGTCTGAGCCCAGGTCGATTGGGACAATCGTCTACCAATACCGCCACTTCGTCTGTGCCACCTCCGCCCATACCCGCCCGCCGAGATCAGCCGATTAATCGTCAACCGACAGGAAATCGCGCCAACCGCTCAACTCGTCCAGCACCTAGCCGCAGCTCATCAGCAACGTTACGGCTGGATCGACTGTTTTTGGTGATCTTTGTACTGCTGGTTAGTATTACTGCGCTCGGCTTTCTGATCAGCCGCGCCTTTAGCTTCTTGGGAGGCAGCAATCCTGAGTTAGTAGAAGACCAACCTCCGGTTGCCGAAATCGAACCCGTCACGGACAGTCCTGATGCAGAAACAACTGAAACGACACCTACTCCAGCGGAGCCTACGGCTCAAGAGCTAGTTCAACAGTGGTTGACCGCCAAACAGGCAGCATTTGGTCCTAATCACGAAGTTGATCAGCTTGCAACTATCTTGACCGAGCCTGAGCTATCTCGACGGCAAGAACAAGCCAATCAGTTTGCTGCCCAAAATTTGTACTATACCTATGAGCATGAGGTGCTAGAGGCTGAGCTTGTCGGAGAAGGGGCGGAGCAAGTGGAAGATCTAGCCCAGGTGGAGCAAATCTCAATTCGAGCTCGCGTCCGTGAGAAAGGCGAATTCTACGTGGCTGGCACTATGGATCCCAATGAATCTTATGACAGCACGCTCGATGTTCGCTATGACCTTGTGCGTCAAGATGGTGCTTGGAAAATGCAGGCGATGAACGTGGCTAACTAAGGCTGAAGTCAGCGAAAGACTGCTAGAGGAATGGGCGAAGGGCGTGTAGCGCTTTTCGCCCATTCTTTTGGGAGGCAGGAGTTAGATTTCCATGAAAACGTGCTCCACATAACTTGCGACAGGCCATAATTCTTAAGAAAATACAAAGCAGAGTGACTGGTGGGCAGAATTGCCAGCCAATTGAGTTCATTGCCGTTCTTGAGATAGCGACATTGATGACTGAAACCCTTTTTCGGGCCTATATGCCGCTGCTCCTGTGGCCAGGATTAGGGCTACTGCTGTTTCGCCTGCTGCCTCAGACCTTTCCCCGCTTGCTGGGTCGGGCGCTGTATTGGGTCGGTGTGCCGCTAGAGTTGTTCAGCTTGGCGCGGCGGGCTGATTTCAGCGGCAGTGTGGGTTTAACTCCTGGTTTTGTGGTGGTGGCCCTGTTTATTGGACTAATTTTGGCAGAACTCAACTGGCGCGGTTTGAGCTGGTCGGGCAAGCTGACAGCCGATGATCGAGCGAGTCGGGGTAGCTTAGTGCTGTGTTCTATCCTGGGCAATACCGGATTTGTCGGACTTGCGATCGCACCTATCCTGGTCGGCGAACAGTATCTGAGCTGGATTGTGTTTTACAGTATTGCTCACAACATCATTGGCACTTACGGATTGGGTGTGTTTTGTGCCAGCCGTTATGGTCGGGCGAATACTCAACCAGGCTGGTGGCGGCCATTACGAGATGTGCTGACAGTGCCGTCACTATGGGGATTTGCCTTGGGCTTGGCAACGCGATCGCTCTTTCTCCCAGAACCGCTTGAAGTGGGGTTACATCGCTCAATTTGGGTCATTATTCCCTGTGCTCTGGTGCTGATGGGAATGCGACTCAGTCAGGTTCAGGGCTGGAAAAGCGTGAAATTAGCCATCTTTCCGACGCTGACGCGGGTGCTGCTAACACCGCTGCTGATTGGCCTGATGGTGACAGCACTTGGGATTAGCGGGGATGCCCGGTTGGCACTGGTGCTGATGTCGGGGATGCCGAGTGCGTTTGCCAGTCTGATTTTGGCGGAAGAATACGATTTAGATCGGGACTTGGTAGCCAGTGGAGTAGCGTCGAGTAGCATTGCCATTATTGGCGTGATTCCGCTGTGGCTGGTGTTGTTTACGTCTTCGTAGAGCGGTTGATTTGGGTGGGTATTAGGTTTTGGATACTGGGTGTTAGGTTCTGGGTGCTGAGTCTTTACAGCCTTCACGCCTCACGCCTCACGCCTCGCGCCTTACTTTCAAGTGCTGAGCAAAGCTGATGGCCAACTTGGTCAAGCGTTTTCTGGTGCTGTGTCAGGTTTGGATTGAGGGTTGAGGAATCGCGTATTGCGCGACTCCTCAACCCTGGGAACTATCAAAACAAAGCTGACAGACTACTAGGGAAAAAGACTATATTCGTCGATAGCATTATCCCTAAAAGACGACCGACCACGTTCACCCTCACCCTCCAAGGGTCATCCTGTCATGACGAATGTTGATCCAACCATTGTGTTGTTGCTCGATTCACCAGCAGAACAAGCGCGTTGCCGACAGTTATTGACCGTAGACCCAACTTGGCAGCCGACCGTTTTAGACCTTGATTGGACTGCGATTCTTGGCGAGACGGCAAGGTCAATCGCCGATCCTCCACAGCCCCAGATTGTGTTCTTGGCTCAACCTGTTTATGAAACCCACTGGGTACAGCTGCAAGCCGTCTGGCCAGATATGCCACCCAGTTTTCTATTGCTCCTCAATGATGAGGATGAGGAATTAGCCTCGATAGCTCTACAGGCTGGCGTGCAGGATTACTTAGTCAAGTCTCAACTCAATCCACTGCGCCTACGGCATACGATACAGCTCCTTTGGCAGCAGCGGCAGTTACAGCAGCTTACGGCTGTAGAGAATAGGTCAGATGAAACGAGTCGGGTCGAAGATCGGTGCAATTGCAAGCAAACAGAAGCTGCCCTGAGTCAAGCAGAACGAGCCTTACACCAGACAGAAACGCAACTGCTGCTGAGCCTAGAATTTGCGGGTATTGGGGCTTGGTGCTGGTGGCCTGACACAGGTCAATATATTTGGTACGGGGGGATGGAAACACTGCTAGAGCTGCCATCTGGCCTAGATGACATGTTTGAAGTATGGTGCGATCGCATTCATCCCGCCGATCGGGAGGCCGTGCTGCAAACGATTGAACAGGGATTAGCGCAGCGAACCGCATTTGAAGCGGAATATCGATATCAGCTTTTGGATGAACGCTGGGTTTGGCGATATTTCAAAGGGCAAGGCCAATATTCCGCAATGGGTGAGCTAGAGCACGTTCTTGGGGTGCTGCTTGATCTGGATCAGCGAAAACGCGGCGAAGCAGCGGTACAGGACAGCGAGCGCAGGCATCGCGATTTAATCAGGGCTCTGCCCGATCTGATTATTTGCATGAACCGTGAGGGGATGTACCTTGATCTGTTTACGGCCAGCAACATGACCGTTGTGGGGGGGACAGCGCTGATTGGCTTGAACATCTATGATCAAGGACTACCGACTCATCTAGCGGATCTGCGCCTGAACCATATTCAGCAAGCATTAGCAACAGGCGAACTACAGATTTACGAACAGGAGTTTTTTAACGGCGAATTCAATGCGACGGAGGAAGTTCGCATTTCACCGACTAGCCAAGACGAAGTTTTAGTCATTGTTCGAGATATTACAGAGCGCAAACAGGCGGAAGCGGCTTTGCAAATGAGTGAGCAGCGGCTGCAAATGCTGATTGATGCACTGCCGTTTGGGGTGTGGATGCGCGATGCCCAAGATCGACTGGTACTGCAAAATACGGTCAATATCGAGCGGTTTGGTAATCATCTGGGGGCGGTTCCTGCCGATGTACCGAATTTACCCAATTATGCTCCAGTCTATTTTGAGAGTAAGCGGCGCTGTCAGCTCGGAGAATATCTTCATTTTGAAGAATGGGAAACGGTGGCGGGACAAGACCGATACTTTCACCGGATTGTTGGCCCTTTCCCGGATCTAAACGGGACGGTCGGTATGTTTGGTGTTTATATCGACATTACCGATCGCAAACAAGCGGAATTGGCATTGCGAGACAGTGAGCGGCGCTATGCCACTCTGACGGAAATTTCTCCGGTGGGCATTTTTCGATTTGATGCATCGGGGCAGTGTGTGTATGTCAATTCGCGCTGGTGCGAATTGACGGGTCGAGCGCTGGCAGAAGTATCTGGGGATGCCTGGGTCGAAATTTTGCATCCCGAGGATCGCGATCGGTTACTGACGGCTTGGGCGGAGGCGATGGCTCAACAGACCAGTTTCCGCAATGAGGGTCGCCATCTCCGACCGGACGGCACCGTGTTGTGGTTTGATGTGCAAATGGTGCCTGAGTTTGATGATGATGGCAAGCTGCTCGGTTATGTTGGCACAGTTTCAGATATTAGCGATCGCAAACAGGCAGAACTGACTCTGCAAGAGAAAGAAGCTCGCTTTCAGCAACTGGCGGAAACGGTGCGAGAAGGCTTTTTTGTGTTTGAAACCGCCACGCGGCAATATTCCTACACCAATCCAGCCTGCGAGGTGATCACGGGCAGCACATTTGATGCGGCGGATGCGTGGAATGGATGGATAGACAATGTGTATGCCGAGGATCGGGATCGGGTAGCGGCTGCCGTGCAGCGTGAGCTAGAGGGTGAGGTCTTTGATGAGGAATATCGCTTCATGCGCGGAGACGGAGAGCTGCGCTGGCTGAGATCGCAAGCCTTTCCTCTCACCGATGAGACGGGTATCATCACGCGTATCGTTGGCACCCTTGAGGATATTAGCGATCGCAAATTTGCTGAAGCTCAGCTGCAAGAAGTGACAAAGCGCTTAACTTTAGCCACCAATGCGGCGGAAATTGGCATTTGGGATCTGGATTTGACTCAAGATCACCTGCTTTGGGACGATCGGATGTACGAAATCTATGGATTGAAGCCGAGCCGGGCTATCCATAGCACGCAGTTTTGGGAGCAGCGTCTGCATCCCCACGATGCCGCAGCGGCACAGGCCAGTTTGCAAGCGACCATTGCTGGAACACAAGAGTTTCATATCGAATTTCGCATCCTGTGGCCGGACGGTCAGATTCGGTTCATCGAAGCCCATGCCATCACCCTGCGCGATGCTGACGGGAAAGCACTGCGCATGACCGGGGTGAACTGGGACATTAGCGATCGCAAACGGGCCGAAATTGAACGGCAGCAGGCTCAAGCTGCTGTCGAACAGCTGAATCGCAACTTAGAAGCTCTAATTGACGAGCGGACAGCGGCGCTGCGCATCCGGGAACAAGAACTAGAATCACTGTTTAGCTCAGCTGCGGTTGGCATGGCCCAAGTGGAAGGTCAAACCCATCAGTTTATTAAAGTCAATCAGCGCTTTTGTGATTTGCTGGGCTACAGTCATACCGAACTGGCTCAGCTGACGTTTGTGGATCTGACCTATGCCGAGGATCTAGAACGGAGTCAGACCGCTGTGGAGCAGCTGTATCAACAAGAAATTAGTGATTTTTCGCTAGAAAAGCGCTACGTCAAAAAAGATGGTTCGCTCCTCTGGGCCAATACAACGGTGTCACTGGTTTGGCAGGCGGACGGTACACCCGCCTATGGCATCGTGGTGATTGAAGATATTTCTGCACGGAAGCAGACTGAAATTGCTCTGCGAGAAAGCGAAGTGCGTTTGCGAGCGACGTTCGAACAGGCTGCTGTGGGCATTGTTCAGGCCAGTGTCACTGGCCATTTGGTGCAGGTAAATCAAAAGTTTTGCGATATCCTTGGCTATTCAGAAGTAGAACTGCTCGATCAAACATTTGCCGACGTTACCCACCCAGATGATTTGGCTCAGGATCAAGCTCATATCCAGCGCTTACTAGCCGGGGAAGCGTCTACCTTTGTCATGGAGAAGCGCTACATCTGCAAAGACGGCACAGCGGTTTGGGCCAACTTGTCTGTTTCCCTAGTGCGCAACTGGTGCGGTGAGCCGCAGTACTTTATTGGCATCATTCAAGATATTCGCGATCGCAAACAGGCTGAGCAGCAGCTCCAGTCGGAACGATTGCGCCTGGAACTGGCTTTAGAATCAGCTCAGATGGGCTCATGGGAAGCGATGAGCTCAGCATCTGGCACATGGTCAGAGCGTACGGAAGCGATCTTTGGCTATGGCCCCAGAGAATTCCCCGGTGATGGGAACTCATTTTTGCAGTTGGTGCATGTGGCCGATCAGGAGCGGATACTGGCCGCCTTAAACCACAGTTTTGCGACGCAAGCCCCCTACAGCGAGGAGTATCGGATTCATCGCCGGGATGGAGCGCTACGCTGGGTGTCGGCTAATGGTAAAGTCGTTGCTACTGAAGATGGAACCGGATGGCGCATCGTAGGCGTGGTGGTCGATATTACCGAGCGCAAGCAGGTGGAAGAGGCCCTGCGCGACAGTGAAGAACGCCTCCGTCTCGCCCTAGCCGCAGCTGATCAGGGACTCTATGATCTGGATTTGCAGACTGGGGACGCCGTCGTTAGCCCCACCTATGCCACCATGTTGGGCTATGACCCGGCAACCTTCCAGGAAACGAATGCAAAATGGCTCCAGCGTCTCCATCCAGATGATCACGAGCGCGTGGGCCAAGTATACCGATCCTATGTAACGGGCGAAATTCCCGAATATAAGGTGGAGTTTCGCCAGCGGATGGCAAATGGCCGCTGGAAATGGGTTCTGTCTCTCGGCAAAATTGTGGCTTGGGATCCGCAGGGCAATCCGCTACGCATGCTGGGTACCCACACCGATATGGACGAGCGCAAGCAGGCAGAAGAAGCGCTGCGGGCTAGCGAAGAACGTTTCCGTCAGATTGCCGAAAACATCAATGAAGTTTTCTGGCTGACCGACTTACAGCACGAGTTTTTGTACGTCAGCCCCACCTATGAACGCATTTGGGGGGTATCGACCCAACATCTGAGTCTGAGAAATTGGCAGGCATCGATCCATCCAGACGATCGCGATCGCAGTTTGCCGTTTATAGATGCTGACGCCAATGGTTACTCTGAAGTGGAATATCGGATTATCCGGCCAGATGGTGAGATCCGCTGGGTTCGCGATCGCGCTTTTCCCATCCGCGATCAATCAGGTCAGGTCTATCGGATTGCGGGTATTGCCGAAGACATTAGCGATCGCAAACGGCTCGAAGAAGAACAGGCCCGTTTACTAGCGATTCTGGAAGCCTCGTCCGACTACATCGGCATTGCCTCTCCCGAAGGCCAGATCATTTGGATGAACCGACAGCTCAAGCAACTGCGCGATCTGCCCGCTGATCAGCCATTTGACCAAATTCCCATCGCCAGTTGCCATCCGGAATGGGCCTGGCAAATCATTATTAACCAAGGTGTGCCGACTGCCATCCGTTCGGGCATTTGGGTCGGAGAATCTGCCCTGCTGAGGATCACGGGTGAAGAAATTCCCGTTTCTTTACTTCTAATTGCTCACAAGTCTCCAACCGGACAGCTACAGTACCTCTCGGCGATCATGCGGGACATTACAGTTCTCAAGCAGGCCGAAGAAAATCTGCGCCAGATCAATCTGGAATTAGAGCAACGTGTGGCTGAACGCACTATCGAACTGGTTGAAGCCAAAGAAGCGGCGGAAGCGGCGAATCGGGCCAAAAGCGTTTTTCTGGCTAATATGAGCCACGAGCTGCGGACACCGCTCAATGCCATTCTGGGCTTTAGTCAACTGATGGCTCGCGATGTGCAGTTGCCGAGTAAACACTTAGACAATCTCCAGATTATTAATCGCAGCGGTGAACACCTGCTGGCCTTAATTAATGACATTCTCGAAATGTCCAAAATCGAGGCTGGCCGAGTCACGCTCAACCCAACGGATTTTAGCTTGCCCCTGCTGCTAGACAGCCTGACGGATCTGCTCAAGCTAAAAGCCGAATCCAAAGGCCTAACTTTCACCGTGACCTATCCATCGGATCTGCCGCCCTACATCCAGGCCGACAGCCGCAAACTGCGTCAGGTGCTGATTAACCTGTTGGGTAACGCAATCAAGTTTACGCAAACGGGATACGTGGCCCTACGCGTTGGCTTCAGCATCGACACATCGGGTCATGGCCTAAACACGCCCCAAGCAACACACCCATTAACGGATAACGATGAACTACCTGACAATCAACCTGACAATCAACTAAACGATGGCCCAAACAACCATGAACACCCTCCCCTCAACCCATCTGCCCCAATCACACCTAATACAATTTTCTCAACTTCTTCCTCAACCCTTACCCTCCGCTTCGAAGTGGAAGACACGGGTTGCGGTATGGCACCCGCAGAACTCGATGTCCTCTTTGCTCCCTTTGTGCAAGCCTCGAATGAGCGCTACTCGGCTCAAGAGGGCACGGGGCTAGGATTATCAATTAGCCAGCAGTTCGCGCGGTTGATGGGTGGTTCAATTTGGGTCGAAAGCCAGGTGGGAGTGGGTTCCACCTTCATCTTTGAAGTGCCCGTCCGTGTGGGGCAGACCTACGCCGATGAGCGACTTGAACCCCAACGACGCGTAATTGCGATCGCACCTGACCAACCCCAATATCGCATCCTCATCGCTGAGGACAATTTGGGCAATCGCATTCTGCTCCAGGATTTGCTGACGGATCTAGGCTTCAAAGTCCAAACTGCCAATAACGGTCAGGAAGCTATCGAGCGCTGGCGAACCTGGCATCCCCATCTCATCTTCATGGATATTCGGATGCCCAATCTGAACGGCTACGAAGCTGCCCAGCAAATCCGACAGCAAGAGCAGCAGTGGAAGCAACCAGAGGCAAATGCAACTCCATCCACGTATCCACTCGATCAATCCATCACGCAACGACTGAACAAACCGACGAAAATCATTGCCCTAACAGCAGGAGCATTTGAAGATAACCAAACCGAATTTCAAACCGTTGGCTGTGACGCCTTTCTCCGCAAACCTATCCGAGAAGCCGAAATCATTCAGCTACTGGCTGAGCATCTAGGCGTTCGCTACCTGTACGAATCCCAGGATGCAGAACAGCCCTCTGCGAAACCCGCTACGTTCGAATTGACGCAAGCCGCCCTAGAAAAGCTTCCGCACGATTGGCTTCTCCAGCTCTACAACGCCATCACCCAGCTCGATCGAACGCAGATGTTTGCGCTAGTGGAAGCACTGCCATCGAATCAAACTGATCTGGCTCAGGCGCTAGAGCAAAAAATTCGTAATTTTGATTATGAAATGTTGCTTAACCTCATCCAGGACATTCTTAACTTAAATGGATAAATGCAGACCCGTTTACGGGTACGCTAAGCCCAGTTCAGGACAGAGGCGATAACAAAGAAATAGGTGAAAGGATAGTTATCAGTCTCGTCACAATCGTCTATACTGAGCTTCGCAACCCAGGTCTCTATCGATATTTATCATTGATGAAATCCGGAGAGCGCCTGCGCTAAGCTCGGAAATGTCAGTGGCTCATTATCGGATTGGAACCCTGAACTTAGGGTACAAGTCAAAGATGTGAGTCGCATTTTGCTAAAATTCTGCTGATATCGCTTTTGAAGGCAATGCCAGTACAAAGTCCACCCGCGCGGTCTAATCCCATAATTTTAGAGAGCCTGCCCGACCAATCCACGTCCGATGGCAGCTGCCCTCGCCGTGCTCAAATTCAAATTGATTTTTTGCTCCTCGCGATTGAGGCGCTAGATTTGGACAGTTCAGAAGCTATCTTAATTGTGGCTAAAGAGCTTGGTTTGCAAGGCATTATTAAAAATCGCGTTGCCCTCTGGCGCATTCGCGGTACGAATCCTCTGCGCCGCTACAGCCAGCGCAGAATGCTGACTCAAACTGAAGGCAAAGCCCTGGTTGTCATTATTTGTAACCTGGCACGACGGCTGACGGTTCTGATTCGTCAACTGCTGTTGGGTTATCAACAACTGAGCGATAAGCAGCTTTCGCTCGAACACCATTTTCGGCTGGCTGACTATTTAGAGCGGTTCCGAGCTCATTTCCGCTCTCGCATGAATCCTCGTCGTGCCGGAGTGATGGTTTACAGTACCGACGAAAAACTCAACCAACTCGCCTTGGATTTGCTAGAGCAACTGCTGTTCTGCACGGGTACCTATGGCCCACAGCGGCTGTGGTCGAGTCTATTTGATGGAGAAGTGTAATGACGATTCAGCGGCAATACAGTTTGCCCAACTGTACGTTGGTATTGGAGGGTGTCGGTGAAGAGGCCGCTACGCTAGACAGTCGTCCCCTACTCAGCGTACTGGTCAATGCAGAATGTCGATTTGTTGGGCAGGAGCAGCCTCTGGCAGGTGGCAGTGAGTTTTTCGAAAATCTAGTCGCTGCGGTTAGCCGCTATTCTCAAGAAGTATTAAGCGGTATTCCATCTCCTGCCCATCGCCATGCTGAATCGTCTCTCGTTGAGCTACAGGCTGGTGGCGACCGCTATCATCGCCTGATTGTGCGGAATGGAAATAGTCCCAACGGCAATGGCAACAGTGACGGTATGACGGAAGTGAGGCTGTCATCGGTTCAACTGTTTGATTTAGTAGAAGCCATTGATCAAGCCTTGGCAGATAACCAAACTCTTCCGCATCTCTCCCTCCGGCTTCAGCCAGTTTCGAGACGACGAGCTAAATCGGGTGAACCGATCACGCAACGGGCTTTGCCTGCAGCATTGGGTTTATCGAGTTTGGCGGTTGCGGCGATTGCTTTCTTCTTTATTCCCAATCCAGAAGTCCGACGAGTTGAAGAAGAACCTGCGGCCCAATCGAATGTTGAATCCATTCCAGGTGAAACTGATAATGCTGCGGCAGATAACCCGCCTGATAACGATGTTACGGACGGTGAAGCCACTGATGCAGATGCCTCCGCTGATGCGGCTGGTCTGGATGAAGCCAGTGCCAGTGATTTTGAGACGGTGCTGGAGCAAGCAAATCCGCTGACGGATGAAGCGCAAGTGTCTCAGCTTAATCAAGATTTGCGGGCGCGTATCGTAGATGCATTGGATACCGATAATCTGGATGTCGAAGAGGATCTGGAGTATCGTGTTGCCCTCAGTGAAGATGGCAACATTGTGGGTTATCGCTATCTCAGTGATTCCGCTTTAAATGCGGTTGATCAGACTCCGCTACCTGATTTGCGACGAAGCGATCAGTCTGAGCCGATTGACCCCGATCAGCTGATCAGCCAGCATCGGGTGGTGATTACTCCCAGAGGTGTGGTTGAAGTTAGCCCCTGGTATGCAACGTCGCCGTCTCCTGCCGTTGATGAGGTTGATGAAACTGAAACGTCAGAGGCGGATACGGACACGACAGGGGATACTACTTCAACTGAACCTGTTGCCGAAGGGGCCGAGATTACGGATACAGCGACGTTAGAAACGCTGACGGGTGATCTCTACGATCTGATTCGTGAGGATTATGAGCGGCAGGAGTTTCCATCCGAACTGATGTATCGGGTAACGTTTGATCAGGATGGCCAAGTATTAGCGATCGCACCTGAGAACGATGCCGCTGAAAGCGCTGATGATGGCCCATTGGCACAGTTAGAAGACGATTTAAATCCGCGATCGCAATCTCCCCGCACCGACTTCATGGTGGTCTTCACTGAAGACGGCATTCTACAAGTTAGCCCCTGGGATGGATATTAACTGTAATTAAGCGTATTGGGTGCGGTAGCGTAAACATATATGCCAACAGTTTTGAGAGTCGGGCCGTATCGGTTCTATTTTTATAGTCATGAACCAAACGAACCGCCTCATATCCATATCGATCGAGATCGAGCATCGGCTAAGTTTTGGTTGGCATCCGCAGAGTTGGCCAGCAATATTGGCTTTAGTGCGAAAGAGTTACGAAAACTGCAAGGACTGGTTCTAGAGCATCAACAAACGCTTCTGGAGGCATGGGATGGGTATTTCGGCAATTCAAGTAGATGCGCGTGTTAAACACATTTACTTTACAGACGACACGATTAGCGTCGATTTGATGGATGGTCGCACAATTACGGTACCGCTAGTTTGGTATCCTCGATTGCTCAATGCGACTCCTGCTCAACGTGCTGAATGGGAGGTTTGCGGCGGTGGTTATGGCATTCACTGGGAACAACTAGACGAAGATCTAAGCACTTCCGGAATGTTGAGGGGTGCTCCATCTCCAGAAGTTCGGACGGCGTAAGAGGAGGCTGCTTATGCAGTCTTTGCCTCCTCAAGTGAATCTATGTGAAATAAGTTACTGGTTTGCAATCCGTGTAGTTTTAGGATTCAAAATATTCGGGTTGTCGTCGAGCCGATAGCGAGTTGCGGAACTCTCATCTGGAGTGGGCAACGCATCTTCGGCTAGCTCAAATCCAGCATCGCGCACCAGTTCATACACCTGCTTCACCAAGTCGCCGCGACTGACGAGGTAGCCTTCTACGAAAAGAGAATTGGCTGGATAGAGGGCGAGGGACTGTAAGCCGCGCAGATGGCCTTCGCGCCCGCCGCCGATGCGGATTTCGGCAGTGGGGTTGATAAAGCGGAACAGGCAGATAATTCTGAGGCAGCGCTCCGGCGTGAGCTGATTAAAGTCGTAAATAGGATTGCCGGGAATCGGCACCAGGAAGTTAATTGGAATCGACGGAGCCTTTAGCTCGCGTAGGCGATAGGCCACGTCTAAAATATCGTTGTTGGTTTCGCCCATGCCGACGATCATGCCGCTACAAATATCGAGTCCGGCCTGCCGTGCCGCTTCCAGCGTGTTGACGCGATCCTGAAACGTATGAGTAGTGACAATATCCGGCGTGTAGCGTTCGCTGGTGTTGAGGTTGTGATTGAGCCGATCTAATCCTGCTTCCTTGAGGATTTGGGCCTGCTCTGGGTCAATCAAACCGACTGAAAGACAGGTGCGAATGCCAACTTCGTCGCGAATCCGCCGAATGGTGTGAGCAAGCTGCTGCGTCCGCTCTGCCGTTGGCCCCCGACCGCTGGATACCATGCAGTAGCGATAAACGCCCTGGGCCTTTGCTTCGTGAGCTTCCTGAACGATCTCATCTTCGGTCTTGAGCGGATATTTTTTAACGGGCGCATCCGAAATTTTGGACTGGCCACAGTAGCCGCAGTCTTCCGGACAGAGGCCATTTTGGATGTTATTAATCCGGTGCAGCATGACTTGGCGACCGAAATGAGCCATGCGGACATCGCCCGCTGCTGCCACTAACCGCAGAAGATCTATTGAATCATCTTCGAGGATGGATAGGGCTTGCGATCGCAGTAACAGCTCACCCGATAACGCTAAATTGACCCACTGATCAAACTGCGATTGAAGATTTGGCTCAAGCTTGGCGGTCATGTGTTTGGATTATGCGAAATATGCAACGTTGCTAGAATATCGCGTCTTTGGGTCACCCGTGGAGGATTGAGGAGTTTTGTTGCGATCCCTAGAAGCGATTGTCTAGTATGCACATGTGTACACACATGCCTTAAATGGTTTATCAATGGGATAAAAATAAGGCCACATCTAAATCTTTGCAAGCACGGAATTGATTTTGCTGATGCCGTTGAATTTGACGAGTGGAAGCAATTATCAAACCCTGATCAATGAAGCGCTGCGACAGCATATTCAGCAAAAACGTGAGCCGCTGGAGGAAACGCTACGTCGGACGGTTCGAGAGGAACTTGAGCAGCCTGAGAAGTAAGGGTAAGGTGCGATCGCAGAATTTACATGTACTTATCTTGCTGAATTTCAACAAACTGAATAAACTCGCTTTCACTCAGATTAAATGGTGATGCTGTCATGACCGATATAGGAATATATAGTGATTCCAGTTAAGAGTGAGAAAACGAAAGAGCAGAGTGCCTCATCCTGAGGCACTCTGCTCTTTCGTTCTTATCTAGAACCGCTATAGATTAGGATTGGCATTGATTTGGGAGAAGCAGTAATGAGACAGTGGCTCAACAGGGGTTTTCTGGTTCATTGGCGAATTTTGGGATATGCGATCGCACTTTTTTGCTTAACCGGATGCGCCGACTACAACATTGATATTCGCTTTGACCATGCCAATCATGGCGTCGTCACCCAGCAGATCCACCTGTCGGAACAAGTGGCCGATAGCCCCTCGGTGCAGGATTGGGTGAGTAGCTTGAAGAAACAAGCGCACCAGTTTGATGGCCGCGTACGGCAGGTGTCGCCAGTGGACTGGCAGATTCAAGTGGCCTTCAACAACGGGGCTGACCTCCAGAAAAAGTTTAATCAGCTATTTCAGGCCGAGCTGCTGACGGCGGATTTAGCCACTCCGGCCTCCTCTAGCGGAACGCTCATGCCTGCCCTCAGCGGGATTGAGTCCAATCTCCGTCTTCAACAGCACAACTATCTGGTCGTGGTTCGCAATCAGCTCATTTATGACCTAGATTTATCTTCGCTGGGCTTACGCACCGCAACAGGAGAACTCCTACTCAACTCCGGTTCACTGCTCAATTTAGATATTCGCCTCAGCAGTCCTTGGCCCCTGGAAGTCGTTGACACAGGCGACGTAACGGGCGATATTCCCCAGCGGCAACCCGGTGAAACAGGCTGGTCATGGTCGCCCAGAGCGGGACAGCCAAATCACCTCGAAGTGGTATTTTGGTTACCGAACCCGATTGGCATTGGGGCATGTGCGATCGCACTTTTAGTTCTAGTCGGTTATTTACTACGCCCGATCTTTGTGCGCCCCATCGCAACTCAGCTCCCCCCTTCACCATAATTTGTTGGTCATACCCATCTGCAACGAACTTTCTTAAGAACTTTGTGGGATTGCCCGCATTGTTAAAAATTTGCGGTACACCATAGAGGCAAAGGGGGAGCGTGCGTTTCTAGCGCTATTTTGAACTCAAGATTTAGGGGACCTTAAAGATGCGTCAGATCAACTTTGTCTTAATTTTCGTCATTTGTCTGGCACTGGTATTGTTCGGCATTGAGAATACCGAACCAGCCGTCATCCACGTTGTGAAAGGAATCGACTTGCAGGCTCCGCTGTGTATTGAACTCATGGCAGCGATGGGCATTGGTGCTGTCCTGGCCTGGATCTTCAGCGTATGGGCCGGGGTTCAGCGCATGATCACCGTGAACAACGTGGCAAAACAGCAAGAAACCCGCATTCAAGAACTGGAAGAAAATGTCGAGCGCTATCGAGTTGAGCTCGAAGAACAGCAGCGCTTGCTACCCGCGTCTCAAGATAATCATCATGCGATGGAAACCGAAACGGTTGAAGTCATGAGTTAGTCTCCAAATATTGCGAGTGGGTATATTGCGAGCGGGTTAGTTCTTGCCTGTGACGAGGACTAGCCCACTCGCCGTTTTTGGGATCATCGTTGTGGCCAAGTACAAAGCTGATTAGGCGGCGTCATACGCGGACTGGGATAGGCGTGTAGCCCTTCTACATTCAGCTTGGCCTGCTGATACAGAATCCAGCCGATTTGATCATCCTCGGTCTCTTGAGGTTGGATCATTTCTGGTTGACTTAAAAAGAGTCGCCCTTCTATATCCCAGGCTTCCTCGACTTGCTCAGCCGTTGGCTCGGTTGCAGATACCTGGGCGTTGCCACCTGTATCTTCAAGATCGCTGTTCCAGTTAATCATCAAGCCTTGGCCCTCAAGCCATCCTTCAGCCAGTTCGCCCTGTAGACAGACAAAAACATCGCTATGCGGATAGCCGTAGTAGCCATCAATGCCAGAGCCCTGTTTAACAAAGTTGAGGCAAACGCCCGCACCGTCTTGCCAATCCTGCGGATCGGGCTCGGTGCAAAACTGATAGGCTCCGTCTGCCAGTTGGGACAGTGATGGTGTAGAAGTTGAAAACTCAGTCGGAGCAGGAGCATTTTGAGCCAGCAGAATCGATGGAGCCACCATACTCAACAGCAACGACCCGCTAACCCAACCCGTCAAACCCATCCAATACCCTCGGCCAGACATATCCGTTCCTCCGGCAACCCGACGCTGATACAGATAAATTCAGGGTTTTCAGACCTAATTCCGTAGACCGCCTGCATGAACGCTGTGGGGAAAACGCTAGATTGAGGACTGACGACGCGATTCACTCCACCCCAACAGTGCTAATCCATCCCGTACATGCTCCCAAAGCGTTTTATCCCGCGTAGCACTGATTTTGAGCTCCTCCTGCAACAGAATTTCCACAGAGGTCAACGCTGGCTCGCTTTTTAGCTCCGTAGTGTGTGCCGGAATTCGTAGTAGCGTAGGCAGATCAGCCGCACTCAAAATACCATCCGGGGCTGGAGCTGCTTCAATCTCGTGCTTTGGATCAAGCGGAAATTGCCAAAAGGTAGAAGTTGACTCTGCTGCCTCTAAGGAGCTTGCAGCCCACGGATCAGGCAGAGTTGTTTCTGTTAGCTGATCACCTACATAATTCAATGCGTGATGTATTGGTATTAAAGTGAATTCTGGAGTGTCTTTAGCAGAATGATGTGACATGATTTGACCTCCTAATTGTGCATGTGGTGCAATTGGAGGATGGTGAAGCTTCGCGATAGCAGCGAGTCGCAAGCTTCTCTCCATCTAAATCATATCAATCTGAGCGTTTAGCTTGAGTAAAGATTTTCAAGACGTAATTTCATAGGGCAATGGTGAGAAAGAAGCGATTTTTTCCAAGCTTATTTTGAGGGATTGTAAATTAGATTGTGTCAAAGGTCAGAGATGAGATCTAATGAACTATTGAACCTAAGAGACTCGTACTATGACTTTTCGACCTGAACTCCTGGATGAATTGCTTAAAGGCTATCAGAATCCCGAAGACCTGCTGGGGGATGGAGGGATTCTTAAGCAGCTCACGGCGGCTTTGGTGGAACGCTGCTTGAATGCGGAAATGAAAACCCATCTGGACGAGCAACAGGCGGAGCCTGAAAGCGACGTCAAGCCAACTCGTAACCGCCGCAACGGCCACAGCAAGAAGACCATCAAAGGGGAGTTTGGAGAAGCTCAAATCAATGTTCCCCGTGACCGCAACAGTGAGTTTGAACCCATCATCGTCAAGAAGGGGCAGACCCGCTTCGAGGGCTTTGATGACAAGATCTTGTCCCTCTATGCCAGGGGCATGAGTACCCGTGACATTCAGGCTCAACTGCAAGACCTGTATGGCGTTGAGGTCTCAGCCGGGCTGATCTCGAACGTCACGGATGCGGTTGAAACGGAGCGTAAAATTTGGCAAAATCGCGCGCTCGACCCGGTTTATCCCATCGTCTATTTTGATGCCATCGTGGTCAAAGTCAGACAAGACGGGCGGGTGATCAACAAAGCGATTCACTTGGCGCTTGGGGTTAACTTGTCTGGCACCAAAGAACTCTTGGGGATGTGGATGACCCAGAACGAGTCTGCCAAATTTTGGCTTCAAGTGCTCACAGAGCTGCAAAATAGGGGTCTCAAAGACATCTTCATCGCTTGCTGTGATGGCCTCACTGGCTTTCCCGATGCCATTGAAGCGGTCTTTGCTCAAACCCAGGTGCAGTTGTGCATTGTTCACATGGTACGAAATTCACTCCGCTATGTGTCCTACAAAGACCGTAAGGCGGTTGCAGCAGACCTCAAGCTGATTTACACGGCCAGCACTGAGACTGAAGCAGAGCAGCGCTTAGTTGAGTTTGCCGAGCAGTGGGACCAGCAATATCCAACCATTAGCAGGTCTTGGCTTCATCATTGGCAGCGGATTATTCCCTTCTTTGCTTTTTCACCGGAGATTCGTAAAGCAATCTATACGACCAATGCGATTGAATCGATGAATATGACTCTTAGAAAGGTGATTAAAAACCACCGAGCTTTTCCAACCGATGAATCTGCCCTAAAAGTTATCTACTTGGCAATTCAAAATATTGCCAAAAAGTGGACCATGCCCATTCGCGACTGGAAACCCGCTCTCAACCGCTTCGCGATTGAATTCAGCGATCGCTTTCCAACTTGAGTTTTTACCTTTGACACAATCTATTTGACATACCCTATTTTGAGCCAATCCCTGAGAACTGACTCAAAATTGCAGCTAATAGAACACGTTCATTACGTTTCTTCGACAACCAATGCACTGGTCAATCCGCTTGTTCTAGTAATTGAACGCTTACGTCTTGTAACGTGCTACTCGTTGGTTCATTATTCTTCCTCGCCTAGCCCTTCTTCTTCACCGAGCCCCTCCTCTTCACCGAGTCCTTCTTCTTCGCCTAACCCTTCTTCTTCACCGAGTCCTTCTTCTTCGCCTAGTTCTTCTTCTCCCACGCCTTCATCCAGGTCTCCTCCAGCATCACAGGCAGGTAATACAATTGCGGTGAGTACCAAGAGGAGCGCAGCAATTCCCTTAGCAGGAGACAAATGGGAAACGAAGTTAAATAGCCGTGTCATGGTCGTTCTCCAGTATGAGCGTTTTGTAAGCTAAAATCAGTATCCTTTGGTTTACTCGCGCATGAACCAAAGCCTGACTCAGTCTAGAAACCGTCAAATTGGCCATCCTCGGCAATAAGACATAGATCATTAATCTGTCCTAAGAGGCAATTGTCAGGTTTTCTAGGGCAATAAACGGCTTATTCCCGCTGGTTAGCTCTACATTTTGAGGTAATAGTCGGTCAGAATCGACCATACACGGTCTAGCAGAACCATATCCCTTAAAGGTTTGCACGTTTTCAGAGATTTTCAACGTCCTAACTAATGTGGCTACAGTCTAATGTGGCTACACTTCGTATGACTACTGCGATAAAACAAGCTTGGCGCGGACAAACGTGACGTTGGATTAATAAGGCATAACTTCTGGTGGAGCAACTTCTTGTAACGATTTGAGGCTGTCTGGATTGAGGTAGCTTAAGTCATCGTTGGACTGGCTCGATTCCGTCAATGGCTCAAGGGGCGGCAGTTCCGTCGTTGTCGGCTGAGACGAATTGATAATCAGGTTCAGTCCACCTGCGGAGCCAGCCATCAGAGCAGCATAGGCAACGTATAAGTGGGCTGACTGAAACTGGATGCCGCGAGGTGTTT
Organism: Thainema salinarum CENA647; assembly: GCF_057732415.1. Taxonomy (NCBI): domain Bacteria; kingdom Bacillati; phylum Cyanobacteriota; class Cyanophyceae; order Leptolyngbyales; family Leptolyngbyaceae; genus Thainema; species Thainema salinarum. Next base: position 632,509 of record NZ_JBYJZJ010000022.1, on the reverse strand, counting down.
CCATCCCGACTTGCCAGGATGGCTTGACCGTGTGGGCTTCAACATCATCGAGCGACGGGATCGAACTCGCCAGCGCCATACCGTCTAGCCCTAAGACATTACCAATGCGGCGAATGAAGCCCCGCAGGTAAATATCCTCGGGTAGCTGCTCCAGATTGCCGTTTTCAAGCAGTTGCAGCTGATGAATGGTTACATGAGTTGATTGGTGAATTTGAGCCAGTGAGATGCCTTTTTGCTCACGAGTGTGCTTGAGCAGATCAGCGATTTCGAGCAGACGAGCCGCTCGGGCCTGTTGCCTCTGTGTGCGTAGTTCCATAGGTGATGGCTTGGCTGACCAGTGGAACGGATTTTTTAGTTTAGTGAGGGGGGACGCTTTCGGATATTCTGCGATCGCAGTTTCCACTGCATGAAGATCCGTGGTTTCAGCCTGAGCATCGGCCATGCCCGCCAACAGCGCCATATCGTCAGCAGCCGATTCCGTATCCTGTGCGGTATGGATTGGAATATCGGTATTTAACTGGGAGTTTAACTGGGTCGTCAAGTCAGCGCTCGGTTGAGTAACTTCTGACACTAGATTGATCACAGTTTGGGCCATTTGATCCAACAGCGACTGAATCGCAACTGGATTACCATCAAACCGTTGATGGCTCTGCTGATCGCTGTGTGGATCAGACTGTTGAAAATAGGCCACAATCTTCTGATAAATTCCGCTTTGCTGGAGGCGGGGTTGAACCTGCTGCCACAGATCAGTCGTCATTGCATTTAAGATGCTGGCTTGAGATAGAGACGCAGTCATCAGATCGGTCATTATGGATACTCCTTCGCGCTAGTTGCATCGCTGTATCGAGCAGATGTAGACGTAAGGCGACGCACTATCAAGCTTTTCGGACGTTAAGCCCGACTATCCGGAAGGCTTTGCAGAATGACGCGGAATTTGGGTATTTTCCCGGAATACACAGGTTCATTTTGCGTCTTCTCAGACCGAATAACGCCCGTATTCTGACCTGAATGACGCTAGCATCGTGCAGTATAAATCGCTGCACACTTGCCGTGCAGCGATTTATACTCTGATACCCCGAAAGGCATTCCTGGTTGAGAGCGACTGTATGAGATGCGATCGCAGAAGCAGCAAACATTCCCTGGACTTTTAGAATCGCGGGATATCCGGAATGGCCAGTGGGGTTGCATCATCCGTCAAGTTCGATGGAACAGGTTGATGCAGCGGACTGGGGCTAGCCCCCGGAATCGAAGGAGCGGGCATCATCTGATTGACGGCCTGCTTTAAGAGCTGTGGCACCGTAACAAACTTGTAGCCCTGCTGTTTCAATGTGGCAATGATTTGGGGTAGCGACTGCACCGTGGCCGAGCGATCGCCGCCGCCATCGTGCAGCAGCACAATGCCACCCGGCGTCACCTGGCGCAGCACGTTGTCTGTTAGCACAGGTGCAGGCACGTAGTAATCTTCAGAATCCGCTGACCACATTGCGATCGCATGATCTTGCTGCTGGGCATATTCCGATAATCCCGTATCCAGATATCCGCCTGGGGGCCGGAATAGGAGCGGCCTTTCCCCAGTTAGCTGATGAATTAAATCGCTGGTGCGATCAATCTCGTTGGCCACGGTCTGCGGATCGGACGGGTGCATAATGTGGCTCCAGGAGTGGTTGCCAAAGGCGTGTCCATCCTCAGCAATCTGTTTGGCCAACTCGGGGTGGCGCTGGAGATGCTGTCCCACCCAAAAGAAGGTGGCTTTAATGTCGTGCTGATTCAGGATATCCAGCACTTGAGCCGTTGTGCCTTCCCACGGTCCATCATCGAACGTGAGCGCCACGACTTTTTCACCATTAGCAGCGGGAGCACTGCGCACAATTTGCCCTTTATACTCCTCGGGGATCAGATGGCGGGTTTGGGCTTCGGCATAGTTTCTAAATTCAACAATGGCCGCTGATGTGGCGCGGGGCAGTTCCAGCGTAGATGCTGCTGCCGAGACGAATGCGATCGCATCGCCAGAGTAGGTCGCCGTATTTTCACTGGCTTCTTGATTGATGGCATTGGCAAACATGAAGCAGTAAACAATCACCAGCGCCAAAGCCGAAAACTGATTCAAAAACAGCGATCGCAGAACCTGGAAGCGACTCTTGGCCGTGCTGCTACCGGGCAGAAGACGAACCGATGCCTTACGGGTTGAGGTCGTATTATTCGCTGGTGTTTTGATCCGCACCGACTGGTGCCAGAGAATTTCTCCTTGGGTAGTATCGCGCACCACAATTCGTACCCGCTCGATAACTGACGAATTGAGCAACCAAATGTGATAGCAGATAAACCGAATCAGACGACGACGAATCGGTTCACGATGCACATCCACAATCACATTCAGCATGCCGGCTCGCGATGGCTGCACCCGAATGTGCATGCCCTGCGGCTCCAGCAAACTGCTGAGCCAATAATTGAGTGCCTGACAATTGCCTTGCCTTGCCAAATCCAGCAGAGAAGGCTGATACAGCGTATTTGAAGTAGACATTCCTCACACCAGCACGAATCAATTAGAGAGGATGTTAGCAAGCACTCACCAAAACGGCACACGAAAGTTTCAAAAATTTTAGGCAAAACAGAAAAATTGCGATCGCACTCCATACAGCCGTCACCACGTTGAGCGAGGCATTTATGAAATCCCAGGATGTGAAGTTACAAGAAATGCGGTACTGGACGCATTGTGTACGCCCAGCACCGCATTCTAAGTTGCTTAACAAAAACTAGTCTGAAGAACTTTGAGCCTGATCGGCATCTGGCGACTGAACTCAAACGTTTTTAACCGGATCTCAGACAACAACGTAGCGAAGAGACTGTTTTGTCAACCGTATCGTTGAGTTTGCACCAATTTAACAACAGCCGCTAAAGCGAACAATTGAAGTGAAGCGCAAAAGAACCTAATTAACAAATTTGAGAATGCGAAAACTGGTGAGAGCAAACCCACCTGCGAGGACAGCAAACAGGTTATTACAGAACACGACGAGCCAGTAGCTGTTCCTCCAAAGCCGCAATTCGATTGTAGGCCGCTGTGAGTTGAGCCGTGAGCCGCTGGATTTGAATCGCCGGATCAATATCGCGTTCATGGCTTGGGCTATCCGCCTCGAAATAGTCGCCATCTGACAAAATATCCTTGTGGCCAAAGGCTTCATCTAAGCCACGACCCGAAAAATGAGGATGAGTATCTAGATAGCTCATGGAATTGAAATCAGCCGAGCCCTTGGCTTCAGAACCAATTTTGTTGCCGGTTCTGATACTTTGGGCTGAAATAGCGTCTAACACCCGAACGTTGATTTGTTCAATCACCTGATGTAGCGCATCGACTTTGGTATTTAGAGCAAGAATTTGCTTCTGGACTGAATCCATAATGATTGTCGCCCTTTATTAGAGAGATTGCTTCTTTTAATATCCTAAGTACATATTTTTTATTTGCGTCATTATTTGTGTTTATTTAACCTTTTTTCGCTAAACGCTTCATTCGTAGATAGAATCACGGAGTTTTCGTAAAAGATGCAACAGAATATGCTGCTGCCGCCGATCAATTTGGCCAAAGCCTCAGCATTGCTTGATTTAGGTTTATATTCCGTTGTACTAACGACAGCATCTACTTCGCTGAAGTGAATTTAAGTCAAGCTATTTACCAAACAATGAAGATAACTGAGATCGCAGCAAGAACAGCTTGAGTATCTAGAATCCCTGATCTGGCAAGACATTCAACAGTATTTCTAAAAACAGAAACGTGTCGCTAGATTCATTATCACCAGCAGAGCTATACATTTTGGTTTTTCGTTTGAAATCTATACTCCATCAGGACTTCAAAGTTTTATTTGTTTTACCTACCGCAAACCTAAAAAAGGCCTGAAAGATTCAACAGCTAAAACGTGTCCTCTTTCTCATCATCTGTTCTAAGTAGGTTGGCATAAATAAACACATCTAAAAACCGGGGGAGCGCCCCTCAGGGGCGCTCCCCCGGTTTTTAGATGTGTTTATTTATATGCAGCCACTTATAAACAGTCCATAAATTTAATCGGTTGGTTTACACAAGCGCAACATCCAGCGCCAGGGCGATCCCTCTGTCTGTAAGTTGAGTTTATTGATGTCAACCGACTTAATTGAGTCAGATTTGGTAGTAGCCGCTATAATATTCGGGATTTTGGGGGGACATTGGTGGCTAGTGCAGAAAATTTCGGTACCATCCGGCCTGATCTCGCCCTAGCCCGTTAATGGCCTTCGACTCTCTTAGGCAAGTTCTGTGTCAATTCCCTCATTCACCCACCGACTACCCATCAGTTGCTTTAGCATTGCGATCGCAAGTTCATTCTTGGCGTTAGCCAGTTTCCCTGTTGCCGCACAAGTAGCCAATTTCTCGACGACAGAAGCGGCATCATCGGCGCAACAGGTTCCTCAACCGCTGATTTCAACCCCAATGCCGGACGACCCAAATTCCAGTCTTCTCGACGCGGCAGAATCTGAGCTACTGGCCCAAAATTTGGCAGGACAGTGCCGTCAAACTCGCCGTCTCGAACGGATCTACAGTAGTGCGGACTTGGCCGCTGCTCGCTTACGAGATGTGCCTACGGGGACTCGGTTGACGCTGGCTGGCCCAGTCAATCAGCCCGACTTTGGCTGGATTCGGATTAGCCAACCTGTCACTGGCTTTATTTTGACGGCCTTCTTGGTGCCCTGCTTTTCCACTCCGGCCCCTCCACCTGTACCGCCCCCCTCTCCGCCAACCGGGCCAGTGATCGGCTGCGGCATTGCCCAAGCCAATCTAGCCATTAACACCCAGCCCAATACGCAAGCCTTTACGATTGGGGGTGTATCGCCTGGACAGGGCTTCCGCATTACCGGAACGCGCGTCACCCAAACAGTGCCACCCATTGAGCGGGGACGAATTTGGACACCGATTGAGCGATTCGGCATTCGCGGCTGGATTTCAGAAACAGGCCCAGGAGGATTTGGGCAGAATATTCGCTTAGTCCCCTGTGCATCGATTGGGCTATAAGACAAAAAAGAGCAGATGGCCGCCGCATCAGCGGCGGCCATCTGCTTTGTGGATTAAGGGTTAGAGGCTCAAAAATGTCGCCAGCGCTTCGACCATTGCAGGCGGCCAGCGGCGCACGTTCCGCACCCAGTCAATATTTCTGTAGCGAGAATCCAGACCCGTCACGGCAACCCAGTTGCTTTCGGCTTCTCCCGGTTTGCCCTCTGCCCAGAGCGCTGCCGTCAGTCCAGCTCTAGCATCGGCAAAATTCGGATACTTCCGGGTCAAATCTCGCAGCGTTTTAATTGCCAAATTGGTTTGCTGATCTTGATAGAGGGCGAGAGCATAGTTGACGCGGGCAAAGGCGTAATTTGAATTCAGTTCAAACGCTTTCTGATAATCTGCGATCGCATTTTCCCACTGTCCTAATCCCGCTTCCGCATTGCCTCGATTGTTGTAGGCCGCCGCGTCCTCAGGATTAATGTCTAATACGCGATTGTAATCATCAATCGCAGCCTGCCATTTCTCCTGGGCTTCCCAGGCTGTACCTCGGTTCAAGTAGGGATCGGCGGCATCCGGTGCTAGCTCAATGGCCTGGTTGTAATCTGCGATCGCATCCTCAATTTTGTTTTGACTCACCCGCACATTGCCGCGATTGCTCCAAATGGCGGCGTTATCTGGCATGATTTCCAGCATTTCCGTCCAAGCTTGCTCCGCCTGGGCAAAATCTCCCTGCCGAGCGGCGGCAAATGCCTGCTGATCCAGCGCTTCCAACTGCTCAATTTCGGCTTCACTCCACTGCGGAGCATCGTCAGCCCAAGCCGAGGGCATGGGAGCAGCAATCAGATTGAGCAATCCAATTAAGCAAAGAACCAATAAACAGCGCAGCATTTTCATGAGTTGCGATCGCGTAGTGACAGCATAATTACTTACCTGTTTATTGTAGGGTAGTGGCTGCTAGCGGTAGTGGATAGGAGGGCAAAGGGGCAGGAAAGCAGGGGAGAATAATAGCTGCACAAGTTGGCTCAATCGATAGACTGTAGGTAGCTAGAACGCAACTGGTAGAGAAAATCATGGCTCAATTCCAGCTTTCATCCTTGCCGTTTAAAGTTCCGCCGCTGGAAAATGGCGATCGGCTCAATCGCTATGAGTTTGAGCGACGCTCTGCGGCGATGCCAAAGTTAAAGAAAGCAGAACTAATTGAGGGAGTGGTCTATATGCCAGCGGCGTTGCGCTTTCGGAGTCATGGTCAACCCCACGGTAATATTATGGGCTGGCTCTGGACATACAAAGTAGCAACGCCTGGCGTAGAACTTGGAGATACTCCTACGGTTCGCCTAGACCTAGACAATGCCCCCCAACCCGATGCGGTCTTGCTGATTGAACCGCAGTGCGGTGGCCAAACTCGGCTCAGTGATGACGACTACATTGAAGGCGCTCCAGAATTAGTCGTCGAAATTGCCGCCAGCAGCGCAACGATTGACTTGGGCGATAAAAAACGTGCCTATCGACGCAACGGCGTGCAGGAATACATCGTCTGGCAAGTTTTTGATCAACGGCTCGACTGGTTTGCGTTGCAGAACGGTGAATACGTACAGCTACCCACCGATGAGAGCGGTGTGATTCGCAGCGCGAGGTTTCCGGGACTGTGGCTTGCGGTGAATGAGCTGCTAGCTGGCAATATGGCTCAGGTATTGACGATTTTACAAGCTGGATTGGCAACTAGCGAACATAGCGAATTTATACAGCAGCTTTCGGAAGCTTAAAAAATCAGTTTTGTAGTTTCGTAGGATGTGTTAGGCGCTAGCCGTAACGCATCAACAGCGTAGGCTAGCTTAGCAATCGCAGTTGGCTTTCGGGGGGACGGTAGCCGAGGTGTTCCCAGGCGGCGGCTGTGGCAATGCGTCCACGGGGAGTGCGCTGCAAATAGCCAATTTGCAGGAGGTACGGTTCGTACACTTCTTCAATCGTTTGGGCATCTTCGCCCGTTGCCGCCGCCATTGTGTCGAGACCGACGGGGCCACCGTTGAAGTTTTCGATCATTACCGTCAGCAGCCGTCGATCTGTCCAGTCCAAACCGCAGGGATCGACGTTAAAAAGTTCCAACGCTTCGGCTGCGATCGCAGAATTAATGGCCATACCGGCGGCCTTCACTTCGACAAAATCTCGTACCCGCTTCAGCAGACGATTGGCAATACGCGGTGTACCCCTGGCGCGGCGGGCAATTTCCGTTGCACCGTCACGCTCAATCGCGGTACTGAGTACCTGAGCCGTCCGCAGCACGATTTCGGTCAGTTCATCCAGTTCATAGAACCGCAGCCGTTGGATTAAACCAAAGCGATCGCGCAATGGAGACGTTAAAGCTCCCACTCGCGTCGTTGCGCCAACCAGGGTAAACGGCGGCAGCGGTAAGCTACGGGTGCGGGCGCTTTGACCTTTGCCGATGGTGATGTCGATCCGGTGGTCTTCCATCGCGGGATACAGAATTTCCTCGGTCATGCGCGGCAGCCGATGAATTTCGTCAATAAACAAGATGTCGCCCGGATTCAAGTTGACTAGCAGACCTACAATATCTCTTGGTCGCTCCAGCGCTGGCGCAGTGGTGATTTTACAGCTCACCTTCATTTCTTCGGCCAGGATAAGCGACATGGTAGTTTTTCCCAGTCCGGGTGGGCCATACAGCAACAGGTGATCCAGCGTTTCACCCCGAGACTGAGCGGCTTTGATGGCAATTTCGAGCACTTCTTTTAGCGCCTTTTGACCAATGTATTCTGACAGCCGAGTGGGGCGAATACCCTCTTCCGACTTGCCAAACTCATCAGGTTGGGAATCCGCTTCTAACAGCGCCGAATGGCGCTGATCGCCAGTCTGATCGGGCTGATGCTGGAACAGTGGCTCTGGTGCAGGAGCAACGGACTGCGATTCTCCGCACAACGGCGAAGCCGAACGCACCTGAGATCGCGTTTTTCTTGGCTCTGGCGACGGTTGCTGTGACGAAATAATAGCCATGCCGTTTACCTAACTCTGATCACAGGATACCTGTACTATCGTTTTCTTCCTAGTGATTGATTGCATCTGAGAGCAGATCGGCATTTGAATCAGGCGAAAATACTCATTCAATATTAGTTTTCGTTTTGCTCTATTCAATATTTGCCCTGTAGAAGAAATATTGGATTCTGTCTACTTAGGATTGTGAATTAAATAACCTGTAATTCTGGTTTTGCTGTGTAATTCCATTGCGGCAGAAGCTCGTCGAAGACAATCTTCATGTTGGCTTTGAAGTCCTCAGCAACTTTACGACCCTTGTGATACGTTTTATCGAGAATCGTCGTAAAGACCTTGAGACCTGTGCGAGTGGTTGCCTTTTCCATCAGCTCTTTTACCATCTGGACACTCTCAAAAATTACCCCTTGACACCTGCTTGAGACGTGAGGAAACAAGCGGTGTTCAATTGGATTGTACTTGGAGGTATAGGGGGGATAGTGAGCAATGCGAATTTCAATCCCTAACTCGTTGACCAATGCTTGCAAGTCTTGCTTAAAGATGTAGTAGCGAGAACTGTTACTGCCCCCACCATCGCAAAGCAGCAAAATCGAGCCAGCTAGGGGATAGCGTGCTTTGCCATAGGTGTTCCACCAGTAGCGAATCGATTCGCAGGCAAACTCACTGGTATCATGACTCGTGCCGATCTGGATGTAGCCAATATTATCGCTCAAGTCGTACAGTCCGTGGGGAATAGCGACGCCTTCTGCGAGCGTTGCCCAATCATGGTCAAACACTTCGACTCCCTGCTCTTGAGTGTACAGTTGCCCCGCTCGATACAACTTGCCAATTAATTCTCTTTTTTTGTGTCCATACTCATGACGGGATTGCCAGCAGCTTGATAGGTGCCTTTCAACTGCTCAATCCGCTCAAATTGTTCATTGCGATGTTCACTCTCCCCAGTTGCCAGTCTTTTCACCGCTTTGCGTTTACGAAAGTTGTGCCGCTCCAACAACTGATCGACCACCGTCACACTCACGTCAATTCCGTCCTCTTTCAGCAAGGCCACAATCTCATGGCGCTTGAGATTAGTCCACTTCACCGTCTCATCCATGGGTGAACCCGCCGTGTGTTGCTCCAACACCTGCAGAAATGACGCATCTAGCCCTTCAATGGTCTCAAATGCTGACTTCCGTCCACCTCCCACTTGACGAATCCGTTCCCGTTTGAGAGCAGGTTCATCATCCAGTTCTGCCAGTCCCAACGCTAGGGTTGCATGATGGCATCCGAACAACTCTCGGATATAGGCTTGCCCACCATATCCGAGTTTGATCGCTTCAATGGCGGCATAGCGACGACGATCCTTCTCAGACAACGATTGATAATAGCGTTGCATTTGAGCTTCAATTGGCGCAGGGTAGGGTTGCATTCAGGTTCTGCTTCATCTTCTACTGCTCTAGCTTACAAATACAGACGGTAAAATTACATCTTATTTAATCCACGATCCTTAGCGTCATCTGGATAGCTCATATAGAATTCAGGATCATCAGATCTGAGTAAAAAATCGTTTATTTTGTTTGCGACACCATAAACAACATCAAAGTCATAACTTGACATAATAAATATTGGATATGAGAAACCAGCAGCTCTGATTTCGGCTCTGTAGCTTGGTACGCGACCGCGGACATCATACTGGATTACGTCCACTGCCAGCGGGTCAACAATCTCTACAGGACTCATGTGGAGTAGAGGAGTGTTTCGCACTAAGCTGCACTCAACTGAATTTTCCAGTAAACGAGTACAGGTGACCTCCGTTGATACCGTCTTGAATAGCAGAATCCCCGCTAAAACGATCAACATAATTATTGCAATAGCATATGGAATTGCTTGGGGAGGAAAAAGGTAATTTGGGTCATCTTGATTATCCATTGTGCGATCGCAATTCTGAACTATTGCTGTAGTTATGCCATATCGTCTGAGGCTTTGATCGCATAAACATCTCGTCCGCCAGAGAGTGCGAATCGGAGTGAATGGGGCAAGTCTTTACTTGATAAGCACAGGAAAATCAAAATACCTAGCATGAGCAGTCCCGACGAGATGCCAAAGACCGTGCGATAGCCGATCCAGGTGGCGAAGAGTCCCAGGACTGGGCCAGCCAGGGCTATGCCTAGGTCAAAGCCAATCATGCAAAGACCAAACATGCGGCCCCGCTCGTTGGGGCGCGACCGATCAGCCATTAATACGGCGATCATCGGAATCAGCGTGCCAGCTCCTGCTCCCTGCAAGAGGCCAGCCGCAATCAATCCTAAGTCGGTCTGTACTCGCCACAGCGCCAGCATGGCCAAGCTGTAGAACACGAGACTAACCGTGATAAACCGCCCCCGCCCGTAGCGATCCGAGGCGCGACCCGTGATTAAGCGAACCGAGAAACTTGCGATCGCAGCCGTCGTATAAAATAATCCCGAATTGAGCGTTAAATTGGCTTCTTGAATCAGCAGCGGCACAAACGTCGTAATCGTGCCAAAGGCTAAACCGACTAGCATTAAAATCGTCGCTGGGATGCGAACGCGATCGGTCAGTAGCAAACTCCAAAATCGGCTGTCCTCCGCTTTTTGCTGCGGCGAAACCGACTGCACCGCCTGCTTTGCGGCCAGAAAGCTTTGAGACTCCTGCACTTTGAAGGAGCAGAACAAACCGCCAAATCCCAGCAGCGCCGAGGCCAGAAAAAACGGCGTAAAGCCAAACCACTCATACAAAAAACCGCCCATTGCTGGCCCCAATGCCAAACCCAGCGGATTAACTAAGCTCATGTAGCCGACCAACTCACCGCGATTACCGGGAGGCGAGGCATCGACAACTAGAGCGCTATAGGCCGTGGCAAACGCTGAAATGCTGATACCGTGGAGTGCCCGCACCACCATCAGAGCAGGGATAGAGCCTGCTAGTAAGTAACCAATGGGAGCAAGTGCGATCGCAACCACGCCAATAATCAACACCAGCTTGCGCCCCCGATCGTCGGCCAGCTTTGACAGCCAAGCCTTGGATACCAAGAGTCCGATCGCAAAAGAGCCCATCGTCACCCCAATCTGCCAGCCTGAACCGCCCAGATGCTCAATGTAGAGCGGCAGCGCTGGCAGGAGTAGTGCCAGTCCTGACCAAAACATCAGACCAGTGCTGAACAAAATAATCAGGTTCCGACGGGTTGACGGCTCAAGCTGCGTTAAAACCTTCAAAACTCACACTCCTAAATCTTGTGCAGTTACGCTCCTACTCTACTGTGTAACAAATCTTTGCACTTTTGGAGATGCCCCTCGGTATTAAACTGCCCATTGATTCATATCCCACGGTAACTCTGAAACATTCCAACTTTCTGACGTTCCAACGTCCCAACATCAAATCATGTGAATGTCTCAACCAACCCATTACTCATCCACCCAACTACCCATCCACCCCATCACTCAGCACTCAATCCTCACGCAACAAAAAAAGGGAACGTCCTAAAACGCCCCCTCCTCGTTATCAATACTGAATTGAAATTGAACTGTTGGTTCTAGATGGAACCACCGATGAATGCAGCTTATGCAGAAGCGGTTTCAACTCGGCCATAGAATAGACCGCGAACCTTCACGTCTACTGCCGCTTTAGCACCCATGTCGGTGTCAGAAGGCTGAACCGTCTCAAACGTACCGGCAATTTCGCCAGTCGCACTGTCAACCTTAGAAATTTGCAGTGAGATGTGGCCGTAGCCCACCTTGAACTGCTTGATGTTCTCTTCTAGGATTTCTGCTGCATCAGCTCGTGCAGGTAGTGCAACAGCGTTGTCATAGCCACTGGTCAAACCGCGACCTTTGGGATCGAGGAAGTTGGATGTCCGGTAAGACGGAACGCGCACATCACCTTCAAAGTCAGTGGAGGTGGTAATTGCGTTCAAACCAGCCTGAGACTGAGCAACGAGACCTTTAACGGTAAAGAGGAAGGGTACCTGTTCACCACCGGGTAGCTGTACGGTAATGGCTTGGAAATCCATACCATCTTGCTCTTCAAACACCAGGCTACCGTCACCTTGTAGTAACAGCTTCCCACTGACCTGATCCAATGAGGATGTGTAACGAGTCAGGCTTTTACCCGGAACGAATTCTGCTGCTTGACGCTGGTTCAGCGGTTCTTCCTTGACGAAGAAAGTGGTCGGCTCTAAGCAGAGATCGGTGATTTTGTAGGATTGGCCAGACTGGATTGGAATAGAACCACGAGCAGTTTCGTCAAGCTGCAAACAGGAGTTTGCTAACCCCGTATTGACGATCTGATCGTAAGACAACGAGCCTAAGTCTTTAGCGGATGGGGCTTCGCTACAAGCGGTAATGAAACCGAAGCACAAAGCCAATAGCGTAACAACTAACGTACGGTACCTCATGGTCAACCTCGATTTATCAATTCGGATGAAAGCGATGTTTCCTGCAGATGAATATTAAGGGGCTTTAGCACTAGCCACGTAAGATGTTCGACACACTCAAAAGAGGCGTCGATTTTAAACTCTATAATTGCCGAAACGGTTGAACAACTTTCACTACAGCATTTTACATGGCTATGTGGCGTTTATTACGTTCCGTATCGCTGAATTCAGTCTAAGTGGCGACCAGCCGTCAAAAATGGATGCGCGATCGCAAATTAGTGTGGAGTGGAGTAATATGCAGCGAAATCAGTCAGATATAGAAGATGACGTGTGTTTAGCGCAAATCGCCAGCCTCAGACGGGAGATTAATGGTGTTGTCAGACTGCCAGTTTGACCTCTATTTTTCTGATCGACTTTAATGAATTAATTGTTGCGAATTGTATAGTTCATTCAGCCTTTTGTTATAAACCGATGTCTCAACCCGCCATGTCTCAACTCGATTCTCTGTCTCAAGATTTACCTGAAGATTTAAGCGCGATCGCAACTCAAGTCCAAGCAGCCGCTCAAGCCCGTCAGGCAGATGTGCTGGAGCTACTGCAACTGCTGCGTGTACTTGAAGATCTCCACCGCGACATTCGCGAAACGCTATTCCAAGATGCGCTACCAGACAACCGCCAAGCGCTTTATGGACTGCTCAAAGACATTGAGCTGAGCGGCGGCTGGCCCTACATTAACCGGATGCGGATCAAAGCATTTATGGAACGACTGATAACTGAAGAATCGGAAACCGCTTGAGCCAATGCTTAATTTTCTCTGAAGTCGGGCATTCTGAGAACAAGACCTCGACTCTTGTTCCTATTGTCTCGTTTCTACTGTGGTGTCATCACGCAAGCGTTCACACTCTTCCAGCTCTGATCCCCGCTGCCGACCATCGGCGGCACCGAGTGGGATGAACCTGCCGACATGGACAGAGGGCAGCGGTTTAGGATTGACGTTTGAATCAACCGTTCAGGATCTAACCTGGTGTCAATTTAACGTTGATGGAACTGTTTCCGGATTAGCTGTTGCCCAAATGTTTGAGCGGGAACCCTTGCTACCCGGAGTCATCATTACCGAACAAGACCAGTTTCTGGGTATGATTTCTCGGCAGCGGTTGTTGGAATACCTGCTGCGGCCCCAGGGCATCGAGCTGTTTCTTCAGCAGCCGATTCAAGTTCTACACAGCTATGCCCGAACGACGCCACTGCTGATGGCAGGGACTACCAAAATCACCAGCGCTGCCCGGCGAGCGCTGCGTCGCCCGCCGGAATTTCAGACTGAACCGATTGTGGTTCAAGCCGAAGGCAATCAGTATTACCTATTGAGCAGTCATGAGCTAAATACCGCCTACTGGCAAGTGCGAGGACTGGAGACGCAAGTTCACTATGAGCGCGCCCAAGCCCAAATGATCCAAAGCGAAAAAATGGCCAGTCTGGGCCGCTTAGTCGATGGAGTGGCGCACGAAATTTTAGACCCGGTCGGGTTTATCTGGGGAAACCTCGCCCACGTTTCGACGTACAGCCAACAGTTACTGACCTTACTGGACGCCTATCAAGCCTGCTGTCCCAATCCCTCCGATCAGGTGCTGGAGCTACAGGAGGACATGGAACTGGACTATGTGAAGGCGGATTTACCAAAAGCGATCGCAAGTATCCGTGGCGGAGCGACCCGCTTGAAAACCTTGGCCAGCAGCCTACAAACCTTCTGCCACATTGATGAAGTCTATCCTAAGCCCGCCGATTTACATGATTGCATTGACAGCATTCTGATCCTGCTGAAAGAGCGGCTGTCTGGCGAAATTCAGGTAGTGCGCAATTACGCTGCCTTGCCGCCCGTCAACTGCTTCATTGGCCAACTCAGCCAGGTATTTATGAATATTCTGATGAACGCCGTAGAAGCGCTGTTGGAACCCGCTGTGATTTGCTGCCTTGACGAAGAATTTGGTGAAAATAGGCGCTGCCAAACCCTAGAACCCACGAATCCACGTCCCAAAATTGAGATTACAACCCAAATTCGAACCCTATCTTCCTGCTCAACTGATGGATTGGCTCCTGCGACTCAAGCTCCTCGCTGGGTCGTTATTCAAATTGCGGATAATGGGCCTGGACTGTCGGCTACTCAATACCAAGCCCTGCTAGAAACGTTTTCGACCAAGAAGCGAATGGCGAAAGAAACCAGCTTAGGCTTGAGCTACCACATCGTGACGGCCAAACACGGCGGCAATCTGAATGTGCGATCGCCTCGCTCTCGGGTTACAGAAGACGAATTACCCGGTACAGAATTTGAGATCTGGCTACCGCTGACGGATTAGATGAGTGAGGCGAGAGGCGTGAGGAGTAAGGCGTATTCCTGCCACTCAGTCCTCAGTCCTCAGTCCTCAGCAGTGTACTGCCATAAAACTTTGGATCGTAGTGGCGGCACTGCTCGCAGGGGCCGGAGGGATTGATGGCGCAGCGGATGTAGGGTGAGCGGGCATTGAATTGGCAGGTGATGTCGCCCACGATATAGCCCAAGCCGTCAATGTAGTGGTGGTCTGAATCTCGGCGCATCAGAGGCAAGCCGCGAGTCGCGTAGGATTCGAGGGCTAATGCTAAATGCTGTCGGTTACGCTCATCAGAACGGCGCAGAATCCACAGGGATACAAGCGGAGGCATAAGCCCGATAGCCAAAATCACAATTGCCGCAAACATAAAAAAGGTTTATTGAGAATAGATGTCGCTAAAGTTGGAATTTACAAATGGCTAGAAACCCTACTATCTAACAGCGAGAGAAGATCGCATTAGCCTGAATTTAGTGCCATTCTACTGAGAATTAGAGGTGTCTGTCGATTATCTATGAACTATCTATGGCTGGTCTGTAACAGTTTCATACACATCTAAACGAAGACGAACGGGCTGTTCGCTGGAATTGCGGGCCATGAAAGTTGCGATCGCATCTTCCGCACTCCGCTGAATCTTGACAGGTTTACCCGCCGTACAGCTATACATCTGCACCGCATCACCACAAGGAGTTGCCGTGCTGCCAGATTCGGACGTGACCTGTAGCTGAGTTGCTGCCGGACTGATGGCGATTTGATGTTTTACACCACCTGGCGGCACCGATAAAAAGTAGGTCTTAACAGGCTCTGATGATTTCAGGAAAGTATCAGATGTTTTAGATTCAGGCTGAATATCAGGCCGCTGTTTAGGTTGGATCAGTTCAGATTCAGGTGTGACCGATGGTGGCGAAGCAGAGTCAATTGCCTGAGCAAAGGCAGGAGCTGGCAGTAGCAGCAATCCAACTAGGAACAAACTGAGAAGATACGATAAACACAGCGTTTGGCGTTGCCGTCTCGTAGAGTACTGCAATCTTAATTTCAATCGCCAACGTGCAGTCACAAGCCTGAACAGCATAGAATTTCCGGATTTAGGAGCCTTTGGCCCGATTTTATCGCACCGAGCCAGAAGCCGCTGATTTATACGGTCTCCC
This sequence comes from Thainema salinarum CENA647, assembly GCF_057732415.1. Taxonomy (NCBI): domain Bacteria; kingdom Bacillati; phylum Cyanobacteriota; class Cyanophyceae; order Leptolyngbyales; family Leptolyngbyaceae; genus Thainema; species Thainema salinarum. Next base: position 616,619 of record NZ_JBYJZJ010000022.1, on the reverse strand, counting down.
AATTCCAAGCCAGCCAATTAGTATGGAATTTGGTGGTTTCGCATCTTTCTCTCCCATGACCTCATCCCCGATCGCCTCGTTTTCTCAAGCTAGTGATTCACCTGAACGCCTGGTTTATCAGCGGCCTGAACTGCTTGCGCCCGCTGGACAATGGGACTGCGCTAAAGCTGCCGTGGAAAACGGAGCCGATGCCATTTACTTTGGCCTAGATCGGTTCAACGCCCGGATGCGAGCCGAAAATTTCACTGAAGCCGATCTGCCAGAGCTGATGGCCTATCTGCATCGGCGCGGCGTCAAGGGCTACATGACGCTGAACACGCTGGTATTTCCCAAAGAGCTGGCGGAAGCTGAGCAGTATCTGCGGACGATGATCGCGGCTGGCGTGGATGCTGTGATTGTGCAAGACGTGGGCATTTGTCGGCTGATTCGCCACCTGTCACCTGATTTTCCGATTCACGCCTCAACGCAGATGACGATCACCAGTGCAGCAGGGGTGGAATTTGCGAAGTCTTTAGGCTGTCAGCTTGTCGTCCTAGCGCGGGAATGTTCGCTGAAGGAAATCAACAAAATTCAGGCTCAGCTAGAGTCGCAGCACATTGCGCTACCGCTGGAAGTCTTTGTGCATGGGGCGCTCTGCGTTGCCTACTCCGGCCAGTGTTTGACCAGTGAAGCGCTGGGCGGACGGTCAGCCAATCGGGGCGAATGTGCCCAAGCCTGCCGGATGCAGTATGACCTAATTGCTGATGGTGAACAGGTGGACTTGCGCGATCGCAGTTATCTGCTCAGTCCTCAAGATCTATCCGGATTGCCTGTCTTAGCGGATTTGGTTAAATCGGGCGTGACTAGCCTCAAAATTGAAGGTCGGCTCAAGTCGCCGGAATATGTCGCTAATGTCACCCGCACCTATCGGCAAGCATTGGATCGGCTAATGGCGCAAGGCCAAACCTCGACTAATCCCGCTGCCGATCCAAGTCAACCCGAAGATCGCTACAACCTGGAGATGGCGTTTTCGCGGGGACTGCATACGGGCTGGTTTGAAGGAATAAACAATCAAGCCCTCGTTCATGCCCGCTTCGGCAAAAAACGGGGCGTTTATCTGGGCGAAGTGACGCGCATTCACGCTGGGCGCTATCCAACAGTCACAATCAATCTGCAAGCACCGATTAAACCGGGAGATGGCGTCGTTTTCGATAACGGCCATCCCGAAGCGAGGGAAGAAGGGGGACGGGTTTACACCGTTGAGCACAAGCGTCAGGGCAAAACCGAAACCGCCACGTTAACCTTTGGCGACGGCGCGATTAACCTGAAGCGGATTCAGGTTGGCAACAAGCTCTGGAAAACCAGCGACCCAGAACTGGATCGGGAGCTTCAGCAGACGTTCGCTGAAACTGCGCCGCCTTTCCAGCGCGAAATTGCGATCGCAATTGATGGCGCAGTTGGCAAAGTCCTAAGTGCGATCGCACGTGATGCTCAAGGTCATATTGCCCAAGTGGACTCGGCCATGCCGCTGGTGGAAGCGCATAGCAAACCGTTGACTACTGACAAACTGACATCTCAATTTGGTCGTTTGGGTAATACCCCATTCAAGCTTGGCAGCTTGGACAATCACCTGACCGATAACGTGATGCTGCCCGTCAGTGAGCTGAACCGGATGCGGCGCGAGCTCGTCACCCAGCTTGAAGAACAGCGCAGCCAGCCGAAACCTTGGACGCTACACGCTCAAGTTTCCTATCGGGATTTATTACCTGTCGTATCCTCACCGGATTCATCAGTAACGCCAGAGCTGATCGTGCTGGTAAGGAATCGGGCGCAGTTGGAAGCGGCTTGCGATCGCAATATTCAAACCCTGTACTGTGAATTCGAAAATCCTGCCGCCTATCGCGAGGCGGTGCGCTGGTTCCGGCAGCAGCAGTCTGACCAGCAAACCATTTGGGTCGCACCACCCCGGATCACGAAACCGCTGGAAACCTATATTCTTCAGCAGGTGCAGCGCTCGGAGGCTGACGGCTATCTGGTGCGGAACTACGATCAGCTCCAGTGGTTTCAACAGGAGCGCAAGATTGGCGATTTTTCCCTGAATGTTGCCAACCCGATTACAGCGGATTATTTCAAGTCCCACTACGGTCTGGAGCGCTTGACGGCGTCCTATGACCTGAACGTGGCGCAACTGTCTGACCTACTGGCAACTGTGCCGTCCGACTGGCTGGAAATCACCATCCACCAGCACATGCCGATGTTCCACATGGAGCACTGTGTCTTCTGCGCTTTTCTGTCGGAGGGAACGGACTACACCAACTGCGGTCGTCCCTGTGAGACGCAGGAGGTCAAATTGCGCGATCGCGTTGGCACGGAACACATTCTGCAAGCCGATGCGGGCTGTCGCAACACGGTGTTCAACGGCACGGCTCAAACCGCAGCGGAGTATGTGCAGCATTTAATCCAGCACGGTGGTCGCCACTTCCGCTTAGAATTCCTACGCGAATCACCCGATCAAGTCGCGGAAACGATTGAACGCTATCAGCAGCTTTTATGTGGAGAAATTGACGGTCGCCAGCTTTGGCGGGATTTGCGGCTGACCAGTCAGTTAGGTGTTACACGCGGTACTCTGCAAAATGAAAGTTGAATTAGAGACTACGAAATTTGCGATCGCGCTATTGCTAGCAGCCACGAGAAATTAGATCCGCAGAGATGAAAATAGGATGAGGTTTAGTGTCTACCGAAAATCGCGGCTCAGAATGGATGAATTTATATGATGCTAATAAAGATCGTCTAGCTGATGCTCTATTCCTTGCTATGGAGTTTGAAGATTGGGAAGCCATAGAGGATTTAATACATATTCAGAAAGACATAAATTCTAGAGACTCTGACAGAGACTGGACACTTCTGATGTGGGCTGTATTCTACGGATATTCTTCAGTTGTGAAACTGCTAGTTGAAGCGGGTGCTGATGTGAATCTGAGAGGCAATTTTGAGCCAGAAGAAGAATTTGCGCTTAGCATAGCCGCTTACGCTGGTCACAAAGCAATCTATAACTACCTAGCTCCACTTACTTCAATCGAACTAAGAAAAGTTGCAGAAAAAACCTGGGAAGGAAGCAATTTGGCATAACCCGATTATTGATGTTAAAAATACTGATATTATTCGCCTCTCTAAAATCACCAATGAGGTCGTACCTTTCACACAAGATGCATTGCTGGCAAAGATTTGCGATTGTTACGGGAGTTGCGATTGTTATAAAATTTGCGATTGTCATAAAAGTTGCGATCGCACTGAATTAATGTCTGTGAAGATGAGATTTGTAAAGAGATGAACTTTCTAGAAGACTTTCAAGAAAGTAATATTTATCAGGCTGCTAGACATGGAAATCTTCAAGCCATTAGACAAGTCCTTGAACAGCATGAGGATGTCAACAAGAAAGATGGTTTAGGTAAGACACCACTGTTTTACTCCATACACACTTCTCAGACAGAAGCAGCGCTGTTGTTGATTAATATGGGAGCTGATGTTGATGTGCAGAATAATCGAGGTGACTCTCCTCTGCATGAGGCAGTAATTTGCAATCAAGAGAAGATGGTAAAGGTGTTTATAGAGCAAGGTGCTAATCTAGAAATAAAAAATTGCATGCACCTGACTCCTCTAGGTGTTGCAGTTAGGGAAGGCTATGAAAATATTGCTAAATTTCTTATTGATGCAGGTGCCGATGTAAATGTGAGAGTGGGTTCTTCTGATACCAGCGATACTCTGCTACATATAGCTGTGTCACAAACAAATATAAAGAGAAGCATAACAATGGTGAAGCTCCTCCTGTCTGGTGGAGCTAATATCCATGCTAAATCAGGTTTATTTGGTTATACTCCTCTTTACTACAGCAATCTCAAACAGGACATGAACAGTAACCATACATGAAGGCTTTCTCAAAGATGAAGGTTTGCAGATGAGTCGCCAGATAAAAGAGGAGTTTGACCGAGCGAAAGGAGTGGCACAAGCGGGCAAATTTACGACTAAATCGCTTGGCCTGTAACCAAACATCTTCGACCGGATTTTGCTCGGGTGCATTAGGCGCAAGCTGAATGCAAGTGAGTTTCCAGTGCTGCTCTCGAGTACCATGATTCTGTTGACTCAGGTAGTTGCGAACCACCTTGGAACGGTGGTAGCTGGCTCCATCCCAGATGATGAAAAAGCGAGTGGACTCATCATACTGAGATTGAAGATACTTCAGAAAGGCCACGGTATTGTGCTGATTGCCTGCCTCATACTCATGAATAACAAAGCTCTTGCTCAAATAGTCCAAGGCTCCATAGTAGGTCTGCCGCTCTCGAATGGAGGCAATGGGGATGTCCACTCGCTGATTGCGCCGACTCCATCCATATCCACGGAGGTCTCCCCAGAGCAGATGGCACTCATCGAGAAACATCACTCGCACCTGCCCACTGGCAATCTCGGCTCGCCACTGGACCAGCAACTGTTGAATCTCGGCTTTTTTGCCTCGACTTTGGCCTCCTCTTGGCCCGGATGCACCGAGTGGGATTTCTTCCAGCTAAACCCTGCGTCTTTGAGCAGTTGGGTATAGCTTTGGGCTGAGCGATAGAGCACTCCATAGCGCTCTTCAATCTGCTCAACAAGCTCCTCTAGTGTCCACCAGTTTTTCTGCTGCAACCACTCAAAGATGTCCTGTTTCTGCTCGGCGCTTAAATAGCCTTGGGTGCCCCAGTAGTGGGATTTCAGTCCCTCGACTCCTCGCTCTTCATAGCGCTGGTGACTCGCACTAATAAATCCCAGAGAAACCTGTAGGATATCTCGGATCGCCCGATAGCTTTGACCTCTCTGGTGCAGTTGCACGGCCAAGGCGCGTTTCAGTTCTTGGGCAGAGGGATTACTTTGGATAAATTCTTCCAGGGAGGTCATGGCTGATTTACTTCGGTGAGGATAACTCTTTATTCTATTCTCCCTCGTTCATTACCTATTTGTGATTGCTGTATGCAGAAGATTATGCTAATTTTGGTCTCTCTTGGTTCTTTGAATTCCGCAAAGATGAGATCGGGGAACTTCTTAAACAGTACGGTGCATCTTTTACGATGTACGAATGGGCCAAGCCGATGCATATTATCAGAGATATTCTCCGTACTTGCTCTTACTGAGTAATAGCGCGATCGCACTTCTCGCGTAGATTACATTGCTGGTAAAGATTTGCAATTGTTACGAGAGTTGCGATTGTTATAGGAGTTGCGATCGCACTGTCCAAGTTGTAACACCTTCGTCAAACTCTCGCTGGATTGACAGATACTTCCTGACCATACGGTTCCATTACGCTTTAGCCTGCTTCTCATTTCTGCCATACCGATCGGCTGTTCTGAGCGGCGCTCAGCCACGACAGCTAAATCATGCAATCCTCTAGAAGCTGCTCATTCTGAGCCATCGGTAAAATTACAGCCGCTTTAGCACCGTTAGCATCTACGACATATTTTCTGATTCAATGCTCATGTTGATTAAACCTCTTCCTAAACTCTTAACTTCTGCTTATCTCCGTAAACGTCGGTGGTGCTGCCCGTTGATCTCGGTGATGATGTGAGCATACCAATCAACAACGTTAATCATGCTCTCAGCATTTGAAGCGCCGCATCGCACAGTGCGGTGCTTTTTATTTTGGCGGTTTGTACGATTAATCGCTGTCTTCGTCAATAATTGCATCGCGATCTAGTAACAGCAGATCCCGTAGCTGATTCGCATCCAGTTCCGTGAGCCACTGCTCGCCTGTGCCGACGACCTGTTCAGACAGCGCTTTCTTGCTTTCGATTAGCTCGTGAATCCGCTCCTCCAGCGTGCCTGTGCAGACAAACTTATGAACTTGGACATTGCGAGTTTGGCCGATGCGGAATACGCGGTCGGTGGCCTGATTCTCGACTGCCGGATTCCACCAGCGATCAAAGTGGAAAACGTGATTGGCACGGGTCAGGTTTAATCCCACACCACCCGCTTTCAGCGACAGAATAAACACCTTGGGCGCACGCGGGTCGTGCTGGAAGCGGTTGACCATTTCTTCCCGCTTATTCTTGGTCGTACTGCCGTAGAGGAAGAGGGTTTCCTGGCCCATGTGCTGCTCTAGATAAGCTTGCAGCAGTTTGCCCCACTCCGCAAATTGGGTAAAGATCAGGGCGCGATCGCCTTCGGAGACGACTTCCTCCAGCATTTCCACTAGGCGCAGCAGCTTACCGGAGCGCTGGGGCGAGTTACCCAGCTTATTCTCATCCAAGAACTGAGCCGGATGGTTGCAGACCTGCTTCAGCTTAGTCAGTAACGCCAGAATCATGCCGCGTCGCTGGACACCGTCGGCATCATCGATTTGAGCTAGGGATTCATCCACCAGCTTTTGATAGAGCGTCGCTTGTTCCGCCGATAAGCCGCAGAACACCGTCATTTCCTGCTTTTCGGGCAGATCTTGAATGATATCCTTATCGGTTTTGAGGCGGCGTAGGATAAAAGGTTGAACGAGCGATCTCAATGTTTGCAGCGAATCGCCATCGCCATAGCGCTCAATCGGTACGGCAAACCGCTTCTGGAAAAAGTTGCGTGGCCCCAGGTAGCCGGGATTGAGGAAGTCCATGATTGACCAGAGTTCGGACAGACGGTTCTCGACAGGTGTACCCGTGAGGGCAATTTTGAACTGGGCTTCCAGATCGCGCACAGCCCGCGACTGTTTAGCATCGGGATTTTTGATGTTCTGCGCTTCGTCGAGGACAATGCCCTGCCAGGAGACGGACTTCAGCACTTTGGCATCGCGGAATACAAGCGCATAGCTGGTGATCACCAAATTGACGTCCGTGGCAGCTTTTTTGAAGCCGGGACTCTTGGCGCGATCGCTACCGTGATGCACCAGGGTTTTCAGATCGGGCGCGAATCGCTTCACTTCCCGTTCCCAGTTGCCCAGGACAGAGGTGGGGCAGACTAGCAAAATTGGCGCTTCCAGCGCATCCTGTTCGCGTAGATGGAGCAGGAAGGCGATTAGCTGAATCGTTTTGCCCAAGCCCATGTCGTCCGCCAGACAAGCGCCGAGTCCCCACTGCTCTAGAAAGGCCAGCCAGGATACACCCTTGGCTTGATACGGTCGCAGTTCACCGTGGAATCCGGCGGGTTCGCTGATTTCTTCCAGCGTTTGGTTGCCCGTAGTCAGCGTCGTGATCAATTTGTTCAGCGAGCCTGATGCCTCAAAGTTGACGACAGGAAGCTTTTCTAGCATTGGTGAGTCGCCCGTACTGATGCGGAGGGCATCTTCGACGGAGAGGGACAGCTTGTTTTTGCGGGTTTCAAAAAAGTTTTGGGCGGCTTTGATGTCTTGAGGTCTGAGTTCAACCCACTCGCCATTGATTTCCACCAGCGGCGTATTCAGCGCCACTAGTCGATCAAACTCTTCCTTGGAAATGGTTTGGCCGCCGATCGAGAGCTGCCACTCGTAGTTGAGCAGACTCTGCAAACCCATGCGCTGCTGCTTGCGCGATCGCGAGGCTTTAGCGGTGATGTTCAAGCCTAAGCGACTGGCCCAGCCGCCTTTTTCCTGCAAACTGGGCGGCAGCAACACCCCAAACCCGCTGTCCCGCAGTCGCCAGGCAAGGGATTTGAGGAAGTCGTACGCCTGCACCGGATCGAGCGTGCAGGACTGGGGCTGCTGTTCTTCCAGCGTCGGCTCCAGAACCGGATAGAGACGAGCGGCAAGGCCTAAGCCACCGAGTAGCGTTTCCTGGGGATTGTAGACGGTGCGGTTTTCGTAGCTGAGATTGGCGACAGGATTCTGCCAGATGGTATCGGCATCGACAAAAATTGACTCGTCGTCTGCCGCTTGTAGGCCGTACTCCAGCGTCCAGTCCAGCTTGCCCTGGGGCGGCGATTTCAGCCGGAAACAGGTGCGAAAATTGGCGATGCCATCCCGTAAACGGTTTTGCAAGGGAGCTGTCCAGGTTGATAACGCACCCTGCAAGCGCTCTACCTGCTCTACATCAGCCTCCACCACAGGTGATGTGCCCAATGCCTGAATCCATTCCCGCACGGGCAGTTCACGGGAGAGCTGCGTGGCCGGAACCGTCTGCGACTGGGCAATCGCTCGCACCTGCACGTCCACCACGGCGCTGAGGAAACTGAGAATCAACTGGCGCGGATTAGCGGGCATTGGCGTTTGTGCGATCGCATCTGCACTTGAGCCATTCTTCTTGTTACCGTTCCACTCCTGCTGCCCATCGTACAGGCGGCAGACACTCGGCATCTGGCGAGAAAATTGCTCCAGCCGCGCCTGATCCAGGGCACTATCTAGCAACACCTGCCAGTGGGCTTCCGGTATGGCTTTCTGCTTGGCCTCAACTGCGATCGCAGGTAGATATTTCGACCGGGCCATCAGATCCAGTGCCCAGCGCAGCAGATGCGACCAAAAGCGCAGATCTGCCCCAATCGTCGAATCTTCTTCGGTGATTAACCCCAAGGGCAAACTGTTCAAAAACTGCACCGCTTCCGTTGGTGCCAGCCAGAGACCCTGTACCCGCCAAGGATACAGTGCGATCGCAGTTTTCTGATCCACCTCGGCACCGCTTTGCACCTGTCCTGACAAGCAGGGCATCAGGGTACTGTCTGAGATTTGAGTCGGTAAGCTCAGCAGTTGCGATCGCCAGCGGGTCTGTTTGGCATCGGTATTGAGGGCGGCAGATTTGCGGGTTTTGGTTTTGGTGGCTGACGTTTTGCCGGACGCCGCTAGGCCAAGCTGCACGTCGTTGAGGGGCAGACGAAACGGAGCAGGCGTATCATCACTGGCTTGCTCCTGCTCGGACTGAAGAAAGGCAATCAACTCGTCCGGCGTCGTGGCAAATAGGTGATCGGGCACGGTGCTGATGTCGTCAACGGGGGCGGGTTCAGCGGATCGCCAGGTTTCGCCCCAAATAAATAACTGTTGAGATTGAGGCAGCCACCCACCGTGTAAAATCGCCATGCTGGTTCAGGTCTCTTACGAACGCCAATCGGCAGGGGTCTACAAACACGAATATCGCAGCCGTTAGCGCTATATGAGTACTCTTGCCGTGTGGCCCTCACCCTAAATCCCTCTCCCGCAGGAGAGGGACTTTGAATATCTAGCTCCTCTTCTCCTGTGGGAGAAGGGGCTGGGGGATGAGGGCTACACGTCCTGCGATACTCTAAAGCTGCCTAACGAACTGCTCCGCTGCCGTAGATCCATGATAGTCACTGGTTTCAATTCTCGGACACTGTTCTAAAGGTGTTGTTGGGAGAGATGCGTTGCATCTCTCCCAACAACACAACAGAAATAAAGCTAATTCTCGACCCGATAAATTTGCATCCCGCGCGCCTGATAGTTCCGTAGGGCGCTGGGATGGTCGTTGCTACAGGTATGCACCCAAACCCGCGTGGTGCCTGCCCAGTCCCAGGCCGACCGAATCGCGTGGGTCAGCAGATAACCGCCCAATCCTTGACCGATAAACTGCGGCGCGAGGCCAAAGTAGAGGATTTCGACAGTCTGACCATCGGGGCGATGAAGTTCGTAGTAACCTGCGATCGCGCCTTGGCAATAGGCCACCCACGTCCGATGATCATCGGCTTCGACGAGCTGCCGCCACTGCTCATCTGTCCAACTCAGCTTATCTGTCCACTGCCACGCTTCACCAATGAACTGATAGAGAAACCGATTGAATTGAAACTGCTTGATTTGACATTCAACAATGCTCAGCTCTGGCACGGCTGGTTTGGCCTGGAGCGCTTCGGGTGAAAGCATTTCAAGATAATAGGTGGTGACAGATGCTGCCATTATATTTGGATGAGATCGCACTTACCCACATCACATATCCCAAACAGTAGGTAGGCTGAGCTGAGATCGCCGCCTTAGCAATAGGCGATTCAGATCCGATGATTATCAGCTCTCGGTGCTGCAAGTATCAGAAAAAAAGAATGCCTAAAGCAAGGTTTTGAATGAAGCCCTGAAAGCGGCGGTCAGTGTGCAAAATGAAATGCGATTGCTCCAGCAACAGGGTCGGTTCAATCAAGATACATGATCTGCAATACTCCGGACAGTTTTTGGAACTCAACGAAAGAATGAGGGTTTCAACCCTATTTTGTGGTGATTCAACGAACGAAAATCAGGGAGCTTCAGAGCTTGCTCAGAAAATTGTCCGGACTGTTATCTGATGACATGAAGTTAAACTATAACTTCCTTTTTATTGCGTTTGCTTGGTAGCAACGTATAGCCATGTGAAGTACCCGGTTTCGCTGGGCTTGTGCCATTCTCATAACTTTTCCCTACCCTTCCAGCATTGAGCCTTTATCTTTTGAGGATTTCAACGAAAACTCGCGAGGATTGGAAACATCTTTTTGGACACACATCATCTATCTAACATCAAAGTCCATTAGTTCCTATTTTATGTATCAAATAATACTTATGATCCTCAAGAATTCAGGCGACTTACCCTTAGAGGGTCTAGAAAGATCAAAAGCTCATGTGCTAATATCCCTTAAACGAAAAAGTGAAGTAGCCCAAACTTATTGTGCTTTTTAAGTAATCCGGCAATTTTCCGGATTACTTGAAGTAAAGTCTAATTCAGATTGAGCTCCATAGCTGTTCAACTTTTCTCAAGTTTATCTTATTCTATCTGTTCCTAATCAGAGGATTTAGGAGTGAAGCATTCTGCCTTTAAAATTAGACATATCAGGATTAAGAATACTAAAAATTTAGTCCTTCTAGTATGTGTTTTTTTGGGAGCACGTCATCCGCTGGCGAGAGAATAAAGGTTGAGCTGGTTGTTCAGGTAAGCGCAGCGGAGCGCCAGAATTTGAGGAACATTCTGAGGGTTCCACTGCGCACCTGCGACCTGCACTCTGGCATCAATCTGCTTGATGAGTGATTCGACCGGGCCTGAGCCAATCGGCATCCCCTCTTGCTGGTAGTACCTGTAGTTGACAATCCGAGCGCGATGTCGCTCCAGATACCTCCCAAATCGTTGAGACTGCTGAGAGTTGAGCCCCGCAAACAGGGCACTGGCCTCATCGACCTGACCGTGCCACAGAAGGTGTCTGGCCTGGTTGAGCCGTTGAAGGGAACCGCCCACTTTATACAGGTTCTCCATCAGGTGATACCAGTCCAAGACCTCCTGGCGAGTGAGCCTCTCCATCTGTTGGTAGAGCGACCAAATGCCGCTGTGTCCGTCTCCTAAGCAGAACACAACACTGGCCCAGCAAAGGCTCCTGAGCCAGGCCAACAGCGCATCATTGTCGTCAAACCAGGCCATACCCACACCGTCACCGTCCAGCCGCACCGCCTTGTACTGCTTCCACTCGCTGGGCTCTCCGCTCGGAGTCACTAGGCGAACCATCCCGCCATCGAGAGCCATCTCCTTGACTGTCTCCTCTGGAGCCGATGACTCAATCGGATTGCGCCCTACGATGCGCTCGACACTCTTGGCGCTCACGGTGACCCCGGTGAGCAGTTCAACATCCCGACTCGCCTGCACGAAGGACACCGTTGCTCCCATCTGCAGACAACACAGCTCGACCAGGGGGCTGAACTGGACTCTGGGCTTGACTCCAAGCCGCTTGGCCTGCTGTCGGCCAACCTGCAATATGCCAAGGATGCTGGTTAGCTTTCGGGTTTCTCCTTCATCTTTGCCGACGCTTGTGTCGATAAAAAAAGACCTAAGTTGGGTGACACATGACGGTGCACTTGCTCACGGACCGTTTGCTCGATTTCGCCTAAGCTCGTCATCCTCATCCCCTGTTCCTTGGCGTCGTCATAGAGGATCTGTGCTAAAGCGTTGACGTGATGCTGCATTTGGTCGCGCTGGTCTGGAGTCATGTCAGGATCCGATAAGGGCACTCACTCCATTATATTTTCATCTCCTCAGCGGATGACGTGCTCCCGTTTTTTTTGCTCTAGCAATTCTTGATATTCAAGCAGGCTTTTCACAAACCAATCTGCCTGATACTTTAAAAGTTGGAATCAAGATTACCACTCCTCCTCTAGGTACTTACTCTGACCCAGAGGATGCTAGTAGTTCTACTTCTGGGAATTATGGTGGGTTTTGTGGAACTTTTCTTAAGGAGCTAAAAGATGAAATAAATCTCCAAGATTTAAGAATTAAAATTGAGCAAACTCCCATAGAAAATGATTACAAAGGCAGAGATTATCCAAGGTTCAACGGTCTTGTGACAAACAATTCGAATTTCAGGCTTGATATTGAATGTGGTGCAAACTCAAGATCAGCACTAGATTTGGTATACCCTGACCCTGCGAAATCGCCTCAAAATAGAGAACCTTACGGCGCAAGCATTGCCTTCTCAAATGAATTTCTTGAAACTGGCATAAAGCTTCTTCTCAAAGCAGAAAAGTTTGACGAGCTTATTAAGCTAAATCCTGAAGAACGTGAAGAACTTCTTCAGAGAATGAGGATTGCAGTAATGCGAACTACGACTACATGGGCGCAGCTTGTGGTAGGCGGTTTCTACGTAAGTACAGTTCCCTATCCTAATCTAAGCGAGCCACAGGAAAATTCCAGAAACGATGTCAGAGACAAGGCTCTTGATGATTTAGAATCTGATAGAATAGATGCTTTTGCTAGCGACTCAATCATACTGTCATCTCTTATAAAAGAGGGCGTCACAGGCGATGGACTTTATCGGAAAAGCAGAGATCCATTGACTGGTTACAAAATTTTCCCTGTATCTGAATACCTACCTCGTACAGAACCTGAAGAGTATGGAATAGCTGTAAGAAAGTTTGACAGTGATGATCGTACTAATGCAGTTCTGGCTTTAATAAATAAAACTCTGGTGCGTCCAAAGATGATTGCGGCAAGAAAGGAACTTGAGAAATATCAAGAGACTTCGGAGCCACAACCTCAACCTAATCCTTGGTGGGTTTCTATAGCTAACAATCCTTGGTGGGTTCCTATAGCTGTTGCAATAATTGGAGCGGTCGCTACAATAATTGGAGTAATCGCTCCAATTATTGCCAATGGTCGCCAAGCTAGGAAAAATATAAAAGCCAAAAATCCAGTTGTTAAGGAGAACAGCTTGGTGGGTCGAGTTTCTGATGAAAAAACTGGCAGTGGTATTCAAGATGCAAAAGTTCTTTTGTTTGTAGGCAATCAAGTACCCTTGATTACTTACACTGATGCTAATGGGATTTTCTCTTTTCCGATAAAGGCAGGTAAAGAAACTGGTCAAATCCGAATAGAGATCTCAGGTTACGAAAACTTAGAAAAGCTTGTACAGCTTACAAGCACTGAAATGGAAGTAATTAAACTTTTGCCGACACCTCCGACTAAATAATAGTATTAAAACTTAGGATGATCTCAAATTCCTTAAAAATATTCTACAGTGAATCTTTGCTGTCTATTGCACTATGGCTTCGAAGCATGTTGGAGCCGAAGGGCTAGTTCAGGCATAAGCTGTTTGTATCGGCTATGTATGTAGCATGCTTCACTGCTTTCAACGCATTCTATACAAAGGGTGCAATCTCGGTTTCAAGTTCCATAATCTGTGCAAAGAAGCGAGATCGCATCACGTTAACATTGAGTTTCGTGTTGCTCAACACCAATTTACGGTGAAATGGGCAAGGTGTGATTTTGGTTGGGAAAGTGCGATCGCAGTTTTGGGGTTTATGCGTTCAGAGAAACGTGCGATCGCACTTCACGTCAGCAGTTCCAAATCTAATCCTTACAAACAGATAAATACGGTTGAACTGCCTAGCTGCTTCTTGATACTTTTAGTCTTGCGGGGAATGATTCTAGGCGGAGATCTGAGAGGGTGCCACCTCCCAAATCTCCTGATCATCCCAACTTAACCTAGGTAAGTCGAGATGACTGGGATCATTTTAGTCCTGCTATCTTGCCTTTACCGCTTCAAATAAGGGATCTGGATAGTTCCCCGTTTTCCTTTAGTCGAAAACGGAGACACCCGTATGTTTCAATCATCCAGCGGAGAGGCCACTGTCTCTCCCGCCTTCAGCTTGCCAACCTTCAATCAAGAAACCGTTCGCCACATTCTACTGGGCGACTATTCTGCCCTAGCCGATGCCATTCATCGTTTGGATACGCTGGGCTATTGCGATCGCATTGCCTGGAGTAAACCGCTGCCCACGGGTCGCAATGGGGAATACATCAGCGTGATGAGTCGTAAGCGGACAATGCTGTAGGGGATTACTGCTTAACAAGGGTTGAGGGGTTGTAGAACCTGGCTACTGGGGGCATTTCGATTGCCCCCAGCCCCCCTCGACTAGGACGAACGACCGTCCTGGACCTCGTCGAAGGTGGGTTGAAGGTAGTTGGTTTTGTGTTGATGAATGGGTGCGATCGCAGCTTTTCCTATCCTTGCCAACGTAGGAACCGCCGATTTTCTGGCAAGGTAATTATTTCTGCACCCAACTGCTGATAGAATCTCAACCCTTCAGCATTTCGTGCATCCGCATTCCAGCCCAGGTGTGTGCAGTCATTAGCGCGGGCAATTTCAGCCAAACGCGCCATCAGCGCCGAGCCAACTCCCTGATTCCGCGCCGCTGGCTCCACGTACAAATCATCTAGCCAGAGGTTGGGCTGTCCGGCAAACGAGGAAAAGTGAAAGCCATACAGAGCAAAGCCTACGGGTTCTGCGCCAAGCTCCGCCAGCAGCACATAGGCAAAGGGAATTTCGCTAAACAGCGCCCGTTGCATCTTCTCTTCCGTCGCCTGTAGCTTACCGGAAAAGCCACCCAGTGCTCGATCAAAATCGGCTTTTTTGTGGATGAAACTCAAAATCAGCGCCACATCAGGTGGCGCTGCATCTCGGATGGTGAGAGTCGACACGATGTCGCTATGCCTGCCGTGCCGATACGCCGAGCTGTTTGAACGCGACGCAGGGTAGGTACATGCTGCCGCCGACCCATTCGGATTCACTGCCCATGTCTTCAAGCTGCTGGAACGCCTCGAAAATGCTGCCTGCCACCATCGTATCTTTGACGCGACCAACGATTTCGCCGTTTTCCACCTTGTAGCCCAAATCGAGGTTGACTGAGAATTCACCCGCGAGCTGGTTCGACTGTCCCGCGCCGAGAACCTGATCGACAATCAGCCCTTCTTTCATGCCCGCAATCAGGTCAGCCATTGAGGTTTGCCCCGGTGCCAAGCAGAGATTCGCCATTGATGGACTAGGACGCGATAACCCGCCCCGGAAACCGTTCCCGGTAGATGCCCGATTGGCTCGTGCGCCCCAGCGGCGATCCCAGTAGAACCCTTGCACCGTGCCCTGATCGATGTACTTGGTGTAGCTGGTTGGTGTGCCCTCATCGTCAAACGTGCAGGCCGAAGGGCCAATGCTGGGATCTTCAAATAGGGTCAGGCGCTCATCAAACACTTTTTCGCCCACTTTGTCGGACAGGGGCGAGGCGTTTTGAATGACCGTTTGCCCGGACAGAATCGTGTCAAACAGTCCGCCCAAAACCTGAGCCGCTGCGCGAGGTGTGAAGATGACTGGAAAGCTGCCGCTAGTGATTTTGGCTTGGCCGCGGTCGGCCCATTCGTACTTTTGCAGCAGGGTTTTCAGCAGTTGATCGAAATCCGGAGTGCGATCGCACTCTACGCCATAGGTGTAAATTTGCAGAAAGTCTTCGCCCCGCACCAGGTTGCCGCCAATCACGCCGCTGATCGACTGGCTGGAGCGCTCGGCATAAACATCTTGCGTGGTCGCCATCTGCACCTGACCGGAACGAACGTGAAAACTCACGTCTACCAGGATGTCTGGGTTATACTCATGCACCTGCTGAATCAGCCGCTGTCCCGTTTCCACCAGCACCTCGGAACTGGGCGGCGTGTAGTCGCTGGCGGGCTGGTTATCGTGGAAGTTGGCGGCAAACTCGAACTCTGCCGGACTGCCAATCTTAGCCGTATCGATGGCCGCATCGACCAAGTCATCCAGCCGCGTCAAATCCGTCGAACTGGCAAAGCCCAAGCGCCCATTGTGAATCACCCGCAGCGCTACGCCCCGCAGCGCCTTCGTTTCCAGCGACTTCAGCCGATTGTTCTCAAAGCTAATCGGCGTGTCCTGGCTGGCCACGTAATACACTTCGGCGGCATCAACCCGTGGCTGAGCCAGTTCTAGCAGTTGTTCAACGGTTGACTGAGTAGAGGTAGGGATTGGGGGCATAGAGCTTCTATTGAATGACGGCACAGGATCGGCAATCGAAGGCATCAACCTGCGATCGCACCCCTAGATCTATTAGTGTCGCCAAAAAATGAGGGATTAACAATAGATCCTTAGTCCCGCTTAACAGGTTTGAGTGAGAACTGGCTGTGCTGATACGGAGCCGGATCAAGATTCATACAATGCAATAAAGCTGCAACGTGAAGCTGCGATCGCAGGAGGCAGAGTGATGTCAACTGAGCTGCACACTGACTATAAAACAATGATGCAAGACATTTGGAGCCAAATCAAAAAATGGATGCAGGCAAATGCGCCACAGGTATTAGACACGCTACAACCGGGAGCATCCGATGCTCAGATTGCTGAGTTGGAAAATCTTCTCTCTATTCAATTTCCTGAAGATGTTAAAGCTTCCTATCACGTTCATAACGGCCAATCAACCTATAGATATGGGTTGATCAATGGGCGAGAATTTCTGTCGCTGGAACGGATTCGGGATGAATGGCAAGTTTGGAAAGAATTGCTAGATAGCGGTGAATTCCAAATTCATGATCCAACTCAAGAAAGTAACCCCGACCCTGGCATTCGCCACGTTTGGTGGAGCGACAAGTGGATACCGCTAACCCATGACGGTGCAGGAAATCATGACTGTCTAGATTTGAACCCGCCTGATGGTGGAAAAGTCGGACAAATCATCACAATGTGGCACGATGACGACGAGCGCAAGCTTATTGCGCCCAGCTTTCGGGATTGGCTGAAGCAATATGCCGAGGGCTTGGCGTCGGGGCAGTTTGTTTATTCCGAAGAATACGGCAGCGTAGTTGATGTAAATGATTTGTGATGCTCATCTGGCAGACGAAGAAGCTGCTTTTGATGCTATGTCTCAGTGCGATCGCAAATCTTGTAGGTTGGGTTGAAGAATGAAACCCAACATTTACAAGTTTTGGGTGTTGACAGAGTTTTTGTTGGGTTTCGCGTTGCTCTACCCAACCTACTAGCGCGGCCAGCTTAATTTGCTGGGTAAGGTGGGCAGTGCCCACTCTACAAGATCGCTGTTTTAAGGAATGGGACAACCCCGCATTTTAGGCGTGTCGCGCTACTACCTTTTAGCCGCCTGCATTTCTTTGACAATTTGCTTTAGCAGCGCCTCCACCGATCGCGGTTG
This sequence comes from Thainema salinarum CENA647, assembly GCF_057732415.1. NCBI lineage: Bacteria > Bacillati > Cyanobacteriota > Cyanophyceae > Leptolyngbyales > Leptolyngbyaceae > Thainema > Thainema salinarum. The sequence continues at coordinate 599,305 of NZ_JBYJZJ010000022.1, read as the reverse complement.
CCAGCCCAGTTCCCGCCGTGCCTTACTCGCATCCACCCGCACGCAGCGGTCATAAATATAGTGAACCCGTTCGCGACCGATGGGCGGATTCCACTTAAAGGCGCGGCCAATTGGGTCAAGCACATTGCCCACGAAGCGCACGACAGCTTCTGGTGGATCTTTAGGTGCGGGAATGCCCGTTTCTCGGCTCAGTAGCTGGAACATTTCTCGCGTCGTCAAATCGCCTGCCGAGATGATGTAGTGTTCACCCGCTGGTGCCTTATCCGCCGCCAGCAGCATGGCGCTGACCAAATCGTCCACATGCACCACCCCCGTCACCCGGTCGCCACCGGGCCAGAACTTCATCCAGCCCTTGAGGAAAAGCTGTACCGCTGGCCCAAAGTGCGGATCATCCGAGCCGAGAATACCAGCGGGCATCAGGCTGACAATTGGCAAACCATTGCGTGCCGCCTGATCCACCAACTGCTGCGCCTGGAGCTTCGTGCGATCGTAGACCGAGGAATAGGTCGTCTGGGTGCGCTGAAAGGTTTCGTCAATCGTTTGCCCCTGGGTGTCGCCATAGATGCCGATTGTGCTGCAATAGACCAGCTTCGTCGGTTTGCCCAGTTCCATCTGCAGAGACTGCGCCACTTCCAGCACATTACGAGTACCCTCCACGTTGACCCGCTCCATATAGGCTTCGTTGACCAGTCCCAATTCCACATAGGCGGCAATGTGAAACACCACGTCCACATCGGTCATTGCTTTTAAGAGAGAATCGCGATCGCAGATATCGCCATAGACTAGTTCAATCTCGGCATCTTGCAAGCGCGATAGATCACTGGTTTGACGCACCAGTCCCACCACCTGATCGCCCCGCTGATTCAGCGCTTCGACCAGATGAGATCCGGTGAATCCATTGGCACCCGTGACTAATGCTTTCATTGCTACCGTCCTATTGCCGTTCATAAAACTAACCAGTTCTGTTTGTGAAAGCTTGGCTGAGCCAAGCTTTCACAAACAGAACTTCTATTCTGACAGCGATTTTTCGTAGATTCGATAGGTCTTGTACCACTTTCCGCCGGATGCCTCGATTAAGCGGCGCGAGGGCATGTTGTCTTCCCAAACCCAGGAGAGTTCCGCCCGCTTATAAGGTTTGCCTTTCTTGATGCCGCCCTGCATACCCAAATAAATCAGCGCTAGCGGCACCATTTTCCGCCGATATTCCGGCAGTGAACAAATCGCAATCACGCGTCCTTGATCAATTTGGCGACGATACCAGAGGAACTTGAGAATACCCCACCAGTTGAACTTACCGTTGAGCCGCTTCAGGGCAATGTTGTAGTCCGGCAAGCCCATAAAAAAGCCCACCATTTTGCCATTCACTTCTGCGATCGGGAACAAATCGGGATCGACAAGCTGCTGGAGGTCTTTTGCTTCCTCTAAAAACTCTTCTTCGGTGCGTGGTGTGGAACTCCAGTTGTTGGCAAAGGCTTCCGTAAACAGCCGATAGAGCGACCGCGCATCTTGCTCAAAGGCTTTGCCCTTGATATTGAGTGGCCGGAACGTAACACCTGACTGTTTGGCAATACGATAGGCTTTCTCAAATTTTGACGGCAGGCCCTCATCCAGCGGGAAATCATAGGCATAGGCATCTTTTGCCTTGTGCCAGCCCATTTTTTCCATAAATTCTGGATAATAGGGCGGATTATAGGGCATCATCACCAGCGGCGGCGTATCAAATCCGTCTACCAAAAATAAGCAGTCGTTGTGTGTCGATAGATCAATCGGGCCACGGACTTCCGCCATACCCTGTTCTCGCAGCCAGTCAGTCGCGGCATTCAATAAGGCTTGTGCCACTTCGAACTGATTGATGCACTCGAAAAAGCCAAACAAGCCCAATGGCTTTTTCTCCACTTCAATTAGCCGCTGATTGACAGCCGCTACAACTCGACCAATTGGCTCCCCGTCCGCTAGGGCAATAAACGCTTGTAGCTTGCCATAGGACAGAAACGGATTATCCGGTGCCAGCTTTTTGGCCTCGCTGCTGCGGATGGGGGCGACCCAGTTGGGATCGTTGGCATAGACACGAGCAGGCACGTCGAGAAATTGCTCAATGTCTTCGGGGGTGGTGACGGGCTGGATCTGGAAGTTCATGGTTCTGGCTAGAGCACTCGTCCATTACTATAGCTCTAGCGCTTGGCCAATAGAATTCGCAGGAGACAGTTTGCAGGTGGCGCTGATCAGGCAATGTGGATGATATCTCAATCACGCCTTAATCACGCCTCAATTACGTCTCAGTTGAACTGCTAAACAATTCTGCTAATCAATCTCGATGTAGAGCTGATAGCTGGTATTGCCGCGCGTTGAACCGACGATGACTTGGTAATCACCGGTTTCCGGTAGGAATAATTGCTCGCTAGTGCTTTCTGTCACCATAATTTGGCCACTGGGCGAAACAACATCAAACGCGGCATTGTCTTCTAGAGACGAGATATCCAGCGTCATCTCCTGACCGCCCTGAGCACCGAGCAGTAGCACATCCCGCTCAGCCCGAACAACGCCACGTTCCACAGTTGTGGACGTACTGCCAGTCGGGAACTGAACTCGATGCTCATGTACTGCAGTTGCATAAGCCGTCAGGTCTTCGGCCTCTAGACCATCGGCATTGACGAATAGATTTTGCACCAGCTCACAGTCTACCGGACTATAAACGTTGCTGGTATCGTCGAGCTGCTGGGCCGAGGCTGTCCAGGTTTGCTGTTCATTCTGCACGTCATACTCAATCCAGGTCGTCACATCCAAATCAAGCTGATTGCCGTCTAGCGTTCCCGCAAAGTCTTGCCGATAGGAGCTGTAATAGCCTGCTTCTTCATTGTGGATGCTAGCCTGACTATCACCCCTTACGGTTCGATCCGAATTTACCGTCAAGCGTACAACTCCGGATACGTCATCTGTCTCAGCTTCGTAGCAGTATTGGCCAGCTTTGAGTGGATTTGACGCATTGGCGGTTTGGCTGGACGCTGCGTCGGTTCCTGATTGAGATGATTCAGCAGAAGATGCGATCGCACCTGTCTCATCCGTCTCATCTGTTTCATCTGTGGCATTCACCGCATCCACCTGCTCGGTTTCAGTCGTATTCGATGTATCGGTAGACGCGGAATCCGACGACGGAGCATTGCAACCCACAACCCCAGTCATCAGCGCCGCCGCAATTAGACTCATGAATTTCACAGAATGGCGAGACATAATTGATCAATCTCCAGGAAAACGAACTAGGTGTTGAGTAATGGGGACTTTACTGATCAGCGAATGAGCTGACAATTTAGCGGGAATTGATTTCATCTAGATGGGCCTGCAGTTCCGCCGTCCGGTTTTCGGTCATCCGGGTCAGACACTGCGAGTAAATCAGCGGCTGAATCGTGCCACCTTCATAGGGTGCAGCTTCGAGTTCACAGGTATTGTCACGATATTCAATCCAGGCCAGTTCTGCATCCGTCAGCAGTTCCTGTTCAGGAGCATTGAGTTCTTGTGTGAGTGCCTGATAAGTCTGATTCAGTTCAACATCAACCGCTTCATAGGATTGATGGGCACAGATATTCATGTCGGTCTGCGTGACAGCGTCACTACAAGATGGCAGAGCTGCAACGTCGTTGTCTCCCGTAGAAGCATCGAATTTTGGTTCGATTGCGCCAGCCTGTGTCCCAGCTTGTGAGCTTGCACTGTCTGATGCGCTGTCTGACGTACTGTCTGACGTGCTGTCGGATTGGTTAGTAGATGGTGTCTTAGACGGTTGCGAAGATGCTGGCGATGCGCTGGCCTCGTCAGCCACCGCCACATCAGCGGCTGAGCTTGATGCGGGTGCAGCATCCGTTGCGATCGCAGTTGGCCCCGGACTATCCAATGAAGAGGGAGCTTGTTTGCTCAAAGACAAATATCCAACTGAGACCGCTATACCTGCGATCGCAACACCCAGCAAAATCGGTTGAGCTTTCATGGGAGACCAAGGGAAATCAATAATTATCTACTCTGACTCTAGCAACGGCATCCGGAACCAAAGCAGCGCTATAGACAGGAAGCCAAAGCGACACAACTAAACCGCTGCGTCTGTGTGCTGAACTCCCTGGTAGATGGTATTCACATCCAATTAATCAGTCTGCGGATACGCTCGTTTAAGCTCCAATTTTGCGGCTGTCACAGCAAACTGATTAATTATGCACCTCGCGACTGATGTGATGAAAAATCAAGAAACGTATCATATCTTAATAATTAGCTATTGCTTGTGCTTAGCGGATGGAGTTGTCGCAATAGAAATTGACCGTGGGGAAAACAGTTCTAATTTGGTTTCGTAATGATCTAAGACTGCATGATCACGAGCCGCTATATGATGCCGTAGATGCAAGGGCGCAGGTTCTGCCACTATATTGCGTTGACCCCCGCCATTTTGAGCAGACTTCCTTTGGCTTTCCCAAGACGGGTGCTCACCGAGCGCGTTTTTTAATCGAGAGCTTGACGAATTTAAGGCAGTCGCTCCAGTCACGGGGTAGCAACCTGATTGTGCAGCAGGGTCAGCCGGAAACGGTGATTCCCGAACTGGTTAAAGCTCATCAAGTTGATGCCGTTTACTATCACCGAGAGGTAACGGCGGAAGAACTGGCAGTTGAGCATGGGCTAAAAGACGCGCTGGAGCCGCTGGGCACTAAGCTGGTCGGCTACTGGGGCGCAACGCTCTATCATCCAGATGATTTGCCGTTTCCGATTCCTCGCATCCCGGAAGTGTTTACTCAGTTTCGCAAGGCAGTGGAAAAGGATGCGGCGATTAACGTGGCGCTGCCGACGCCTGAGCAGTTGCCCCCGTTACCTGAAGATTTAACTGTCGGTGAGATTCCGACGCTCGCTGATTTGGGTTTAGAACCTGCCGAACCCGATCCGCGATCGGTGATGGTCTTCGAGGGTGGTGAAACCGCTGGTATGCGGCGTCTGCACGACTACTTTTGGCAGGGCGATCACCTGAAGCGGTATAAGGAAACCCGCAACGGCATGTTGGGAGCCGACTACTCGTCAAAGTTCTCGCCCTGGCTGGCGATGGGCTGCTTATCACCCCGCTATGTTCACGACCAGGTGCAGGCGTATGAGGAGCAACGAACCCGCAATCAATCTACGTACTGGCTAGTGTTCGAATTGTTATGGCGGGATTATTTTCGGTTTATTTGCGCCAAACACCGCGATCGCATTTTTTATCCATCGGGGCTGCAAGGCATCTCAATTCCTTGGCAGCAGGACTGGGAGCGATTCGAGCGCTGGCAGAACGGCACAACGGGTATTCCGCTGGTGGATGCCAATATGCGAGAGCTGAAGGTTTCGGGCTTTATGTCGAATCGCGGACGGCAAAACGTCGCCAGCTTCCTGACCAAAAATCTGGGGATTGACTGGCGCATGGGGGCCGAGTGGTTCGAATCATTACTGATCGATTACGACGTTTGTAGTAACTATGGAAACTGGAACTACACTGCGGGAGTCGGCAACGATGCGCGGGGATTTCGCTATTTCAACATTCCGGTGCAGGCCAGTAAGTACGATGCCAAGGGCATATACGTGAAACATTGGCTACCGGAGTTGACTGAGGTTCCGGCCAACAAGGTGCATGAACCCTGGACGCTGAGCCGCGAAGAGCAAAAACGCTATGGCGTAACGTTGGGAGTGGATTATCCCAATCCGGTCGTGAACTTACAGCAGTCCGTTAAAGCCAATGAGCGCATCTATAACCAGGCCGTGGGACGGACTTGAAGGGAGGTTATTCGTCCGATACGACCATCAACTCTACCAATCCCGTCCTGCTACCGAGATAACTCAACCCACCATCGACCCATTTTCTGAAGCGAGTGACCAACTATTGTGCAAATCAAAGGCAACACAGTTCTAATTACCGGAGGAGCGGCTGGCATTGGCCGTGCGATCGCGCTTGCGTTTTTGCAGCACGACAATAAGGTGATCATTGTTGACAAAGACCCAACTCAGTTGCAGGCTACAAGCCAAGACTATCCAGAGTTGATTCCCTTTTGTTGCGATTTGGGCCATGCAGATGCGGTGCAGAAAATGGTGGCAACGATGGCGGATTCCTATCCCAATCTAAATGTGCTGGTGAACAACGCCGCCGTTCAGTTTCAGTGCCAGTTTGGCACGGAAACTACGACGATGAACCGAATGCGGGAAGAAATTTTGGTGAACCTGCTTGCGCCGCTTCAGCTCTGCCACCAGTTCATTCCGCTGTTACGCCTGCAATCGGCGGCGGCTATAGTTAATATCACGTCGGCTGTCGCCCAAAGTCCCAAGCAGTCTGCCCCGGTTTACTCTGCCACCAAAGCGGCGCTGAAGAACTTTACTCAGGCGCTTCGCTACCAGTTAGAAGGATCACCCATTCAGGTATTTGAATTGATTCCCCCGCTGGTGGACACAGCGATGACGCAAGGGCGGGGCGGCTGGAAAATCCATCCCGATGAGGTGGCTGAGGCGCTTTTGCATGCTATGAAGCACAATCATGAGCATATCCCTGTCGGTATGATGCACATGCAGGAGTGGCTGCATCGGTTCAGTCCGGGGCTAGTAGCTCGCTTGTTGCGCGGTAAGTCGAAATGAAAATTTTGAGATTTTGCCGCTGAGTTGACGTAAGTCTGTCTAAAGGAAGAGATCAGCGATACGTGATCTCTTAGAGGATTCTGTTAAAATCAGGCAATACTTAACAAAAGTTTTCGATTCAAGCCAGCCTTTTCATTGTGGCAATCTTGAGTCTCGATAACGTTCTCAACAGCTATGTAATTGTTAGGCTTTACATTGTAGTTCGTTTGTATTAGTAGGCAAACACCCATACACTCATTCTTATACTTAAAATCCTGTTGCGGCCAAAGTCGTTTTGCGGCCAAAGTCATTTTTCGTTCTGAATCTTCAAACGTTAGTTTTGTTGATGATCTAGCGCTTGTAAGCACAGAGCATACAAGACTGGCTAAGACTTCAGAAGTTTATTTCGCGAAAGGGCAGCGGCATGGGTTGTCCCAGGGTATAGGTTGTTTCAGACTGTATTTTCCTACATTTGGCTAGTAACCTAATATAACTATCTAGTTAGTTAATTAATATTCTCTGCTGCTAGTTGGTTCACTTTGTATCTACAAACCGCTATCTCAATTGGAATTGCGCTATGAAGTCTTCACAATCCTACCCCACCACCACCAGCGATTCCTCCCAGCGCACGCTCCAGTCGCTTGGGCGAAAGGGATGGCCGTGGTTGCTAGGTGCCCTGGTCTTACTGCTGGGTGGCGGTGGGATTGCTCTGTTTGCTCTACGTCGGGGTGGGCCACCGCAGCAGCAAATGATGCAGGGACAGGCCATTCCAGTTGAGTTAGAAGAGATCCAATCTGGCACAATTGAGGACAGCTCTGACTTTTTGGGTGTTCTCGATGCCCAGCAGGGCGTGGTGCTGCGACCTGAAGTGGATGGTCGTGTCACTCAGATCTTTGTTGTCCCAGGTGATGAGGTTGCCGCTGGCGATCCGATTGTGGAACTGAGCCCTGATCGCAGTCAGGCCGAATACAGTGCCGCCGAAGCAAGCGTCAGCGCTGCTCGTGCGGCATACAATACAGCGCAGGCACAGCTTCAGTCAGCTCAAGCTGAACAGGCCCGTGCTCTAGCGGATCTAGAGCTACAGCAGCAGGACTATCAGCGGACGGCCTATCTCACGTCTGAAGGTGCGCAGTCAGCCCAGCAGTTGGATATTGCCCGCCGCGATCGCGATACGGCTCAAGCCACTTATACCGCTGCCGAACGGCAGGTTGCCGCCGCCCAGTCCGCTGTTGCTGAAGCCGAGGCTGCCTTCAGTCGCGCCCAAGCGCAAGCGAGTGCTGCCCAGGAAGATCTTCAAGATACGCGCATCGTAGCCCCCATTGAAGGCATGATTGGCGACATTCCCATCAAGCTAGGGGAATTTGTGCAAACGGGTGATCCGCTAACGACGATTACCCAAAACCAAACTTTAGAACTGAATCTGTCGATTCCAGTCGAGGAACGGGAGCGATTACGGCCTGGATTAGAAGTGCAGCTTCGGCGACCAGGTGAAACGACACCGCTGGCCACTGGTCAGATTCGGTTTGTATCACCCCAGGTTGATGCAACCACTCAGTCGATCTTGGCAAAAGCCCAGTTTAGTAACGCTGGAGGATTGCTCCAGGACGATCAGCGGGTAGAAGCAACTGTGATTTGGCGTGAGCAACCAGGAGTTTTAGTTCCGGTGACGGCAGTTTCCCGTCTGGGCAATCAGGCATTTGTCTTTGTGGCTCAGTCCCCAGAAAGTAGCCCAGAGAGTAATGCTGAGAGTAATGCTGAGTTAGGCGGCGCAGGCACAGGTGGTGGTGCAGCAGCGAATCCGGCAGGTGAAGCACCTCAGCTTGTGGCCCAGCAGCGAGCGGTTGAACTCGGTGATATCCAAGGCGATAACTATCAAATTATCAGCGGCTTAGAACCCGGTGAAACCATTGTGGTGTCTGGTATTCTCAATCTGACCGATGGCGCACCCATTCAACCCGCTGGTGCAGCTCCACCGCCGGGACAACCGCCCTCTCCCTAAGCTTTCGCCGTGATGTGCCGGACTTCCATACAGGAATAATGAATCGGGCAGTCCCTGCATTTCATAGTTTCGATTCCACTGTATCTACGTTTTATTCATAAGCTCTATGTTTGTTGACTACTTCATCAAACGCCCAGTTTTCACCACCGTTTGCGCCTTGATTGTGCTGCTGATTGGAGTGGTTAGCATTCCGACGCTACCAGTTGCCCAGTATCCCGATATCAGCCCCAAACAGGTTTCCGTCACGGCCAACTATATTGGTGCTGATGCCCAGACGGTTGAAGAAGCCGTGACCAACATTCTGGAGCGGGAAATCAACGGAGTTGAGGGACTGCGCTACATCACATCTAACAGTACTAACAGCGGCGTCAGCAATATTACCGTCACCTTCGATGCCACTCGTGACCAGGATATTGCTGCGGTTGACGTACAGAATCGGGTATCTGTAGCCGAGGCCCAGTTGCCTGAAGCGGTTACCCGGACAGGTATCAGCGTCAGTAAGCAGTCCAGCAGCCTGTTAATGGGTTTTGGCCTGTTTTCAGATGATGGTGAGTATGACAGCACCTTTTTGAGCAATTATGCCGATTTATATATCGTTGATGAGCTAAAGCGGGTGAACGGCGTCGGTAACGTGCAGATTTTTGGTGAACGCCGATACGCCATGCGGCTGTGGCTTGACCCGAATCGACTCGCGGCTCGGAATTTAACCGCGCAGGATGTTACCAATGCGCTGCGGGAACAAAATATCCAAATTGGTGCAGGCCGAATTGGTCAACAGCCGTCTGATCAACCGTTTCAGATTGATGTGCGGGCCGAAAGTCGGCTAGAGAGTGTTGAGGAATTTGAAGATATCATTATTGCCACCAGCGAGAGTGGAGCGCTGACTCAGCTAAAAGATGTGGGCCGGGTAGAGCTAGGGGCAGAAGATTACAGCAGCTTTTTGCGCTTTCGCGGCAATGAGGCCGTTGGACTGGGTATCAATCAGATTCCAGGCAGTAATGCCCTCGACGTAGCGCGGGGCGTTAGAGCGCGAATGGCAGAATTGGCGGCAGACTTTCCGCCTGGCATGCAGTATGACATTGGTTTTGACACCACGGACTACGTTGAGCAGTCGCTGTCTGAGGTGGTTTGGACACTGCTGGCAGCTGTTGGTTTGGTTGTTGCGGTCATCTTCATCTTTTTGCAGGACTGGCGCACGACCGTCATTCCGGCAGTCACCATCCCGATTTCCCTAATCGGCACGTTCTTCTTTGTGCGGATCTTTGGTTTTTCGATTAACAGCTTGACTCTGTTTGGCTTGACGTTGGCGACCGGCATGGTGGTGGATGATGCCATTGTTGTCGTGGAAAACGTGGCGGCCAAGATTGAGCAGGGTATGCACCCTCGTAAGGCGGCAATTGTGGCGATGCGGGAGCTAACCGGAGCGGTCATTGCTACATCCCTCGTCCTGATGGCGGTGTTTATTCCTGTGGCCTTTTTCCCAGGCACTACGGGAGCGCTGTATCGCCAGTTTGCGCTGACGATTGCATTTGCGATCGCAGTTTCCACCTTTAACGCTCTTACCCTAACGCCGACACTATCCGGCCTCTTACTGCGGCGCAATCCGCCCCGGCACGGTTGGGTTGGTCGGATTTTTGATGCCTTTAACCGCTTTTTGGATGCCGTTCGCAACGGCTATGGTCGGATACTTGAACTGCTGGTGCGGATCAAATCGGTGGTGATAGGCGTCTTTGCCCTGCTGTTGCTCTGTACGTTCTGGATATATACCAGCGTGCCGTCGGCTTTTTTACCGGATGAAGACCAGGGCTATTTCATTACGATTGTGCAAGGGCCAGAGGGGGTATCGCTCAACTATACCCGCGACGTGATGGAGCAGATTGAGCAAATTTTGCTGCCGCTGGATGAAGTGCGAGCCACCTTTGCGGTGGGTGGTTTCAGCTTTGGTGGCGGCACGGCCAACAGTGGCATTGTGTTTACCACGCTGACGCCCTGGTCAGAACGGAAAGATCCAGATCAATCAGCTCAGGCTATCATTAATCGCGTTCGTGGCCCGCTGATGGGACTGACGGATGCTAGGGTGCTGCCCGTCAATCCACCCTCCATCCAGGGTTTAGGCAGCTTTGGTGGCTTCCAGTTCCAGCTCCAGGATCGGCGCGGCGTAGATATCCAAACCCTCGTGCAAAACATGGGTGCGCTGCTGGGGGCTGCCAATCAGAACCCCAATTTGCAGAACGTGTTTAGTACCTACGCGGCCAATACGCCTCAGTTATTGGTGGAGGTAAACCGCGATCGCGCCAAGAGCTTGGGCGTAAATGTAGACGACATTTTCTCAACGCTGCAAATCTATTTGGGATCTCAGTTTGTCAACAACTTCAACCTGGGCCGACGCACCTATCGTGTTTACGTGCAGGCTGACGAGCCATTCCGCTCCAATCCTGACGACATCAATCAGCTCTATGTGCGGTCTAGCGAGGGACAGATGATTCCGATGGCCAACTTGGTCACGGTGACATCAACCACGGGCGCACAGACAATCAACCACTACAATCTTTTCCGCTCAATTGAAATTAATGGCCAAGCTGCACCGGGGGCCAGTTCTGGAACCGCAATTCAAGCAATGGAGCAGGTGGCGGCGCAGGTATTACCACCGAGTTTAGGCTATGAATGGTCGGGCACTTCGCTAGAGGAAATTGAATCCGGCGGTCAAGCACCGATTATTTTCGGTCTGGGCTTGGTGCTGGTATTTCTAGTTCTAGCGGCGCAGTATGAGAGCTACGTTGACCCGACAATCATTATGTTTGCCGTGCCGCTGGCGGTTTTGGGAGCGCTGATCGCTCAAAGCCTACGCGGGTTCTCAAATGATGTGTATTGCCAGATTGGTCTGGTGATGCTGATTGGACTGGCCAGCAAAAACTCGATTCTGATTGTGGAGTTTGCCAACCAACTGCGTGAGCAGGGTTTGTCTATTACGAAAGCCGCTTTAGAAGCGGCTCAGCAACGGCTTCGCCCAATTTTGATGACGGCAATTTCGACACTGAGCGGTATTTTCCCTTTGGTCATTGCAACGGGTGCTGGAGCAGCAAGCCGTCAGTCTCTGGGAACGGCAGTGTTTGGCGGCATGTTTATTTCAACCTTCTTGAGCTTGTTTGTGGTGCCGATTCTCTACATTGTGATTAAGCAAATTACAAATCGGCTCAGTCCTCACCGAGGACACCATTCTGACTATGCTTATGATGGCCCATCTGGGAATGGATATGATAATGCTGATGGTCAATCACCAGATGGCTCATCGAGTTCCAGCGGCGACCCATCCTACTCGGAAGAACATTTTTAGGTCATTTCATATCTGTAATCAAAACCTAGAAGGGAATATTGTGCCGCCGCACTGCGGCGGCACAATATTCCCTTCTAGGTTTTGGTTTGCAAAGTGCAAAAGGAAAATCTGAAAATTACTACTGGTGCAGACGATTCGAGAATTAGAAGAACAAAGAAAAGAAAATGATCCGTGATGAGCTGAGCGATCGCACTTTCAGACACTGGGAAAGTGCGATCGCAGGTTGAAGCAATTAGCCCGTATTTCGCATTCCGGCAGCAATGCCATTAATCGTCAGCAGTGCCCCGCGCAGCAGTTCACCGCGACTGTAGCGGGAGCGAATAATGCCCGCTCCGGCCTGGGACTTGTGCTGGCGCAGGCGCTTCAGCAGCGACACCTGCAGGAAGCCAAGGGGCACAATGGTGCCGTTACGTAACTGCACCGAGCGCTGGAGTTCCGGGTCGCCATCCAGTAAACGCTCATGCCCCGTAATTTTCAGGACGAGGTCAGAGGTGAGTCGGTATTCTTGAGCAATCTGCTCAAACATGTCATCAAACCGCTCTTTATTTTCCGGCTGCGTCAGCTCATCCACGTAGTAGCGAGCAATTTGCAGATCCACCTTCGATAGCGTCATTTCCACCTTGGAAACTGCCATCCGGAAGAACGGCCACTTGTAGTAGAAATAGCGCAGCAGCTTCAGATGCTCTTCCGGCTCTTTCTCTAGGAAATCTTGCAGAGCCGTCCCCACACCGTACCAAGAAGGCAGCAGGAAGCGGGTTTGCGTCCAGCTAAACACCCAGGGAATGGCCCGTAGGCTGGATAAATCCTTCTTGCCGCCCCGCCGTGCTGGGCGGGAGCTAATTTGCAGCTGACTGATTTCTTCAATCGGCGTCACCTGATGGAAGAACTCAACCAGATCCGGCTGTTCATAAATCAGGGCGCGATAGTGCGATCGCGATTTAGAGGCCAGCTCCTCCATGATTTCGTTCCAGGGCGTAATCTCATCAAAGCTGGTACTGAGTAAACTGGCCTCGATCACGGCTGTTGCCACCGTTTCCAAGTTGTATAGCGCCAGCTCTTGCAGATTGTACTTCGAGGCCAGTACCTCGCCCTGTTCGGTGATTTTAATCCGACCGCTGATGCTCTTACCGGGCTGAGCCAGGATTGCCTCATAAGCGGGGCCACCACCACGACCGACTGAGCCGCCGCGACCGTGGAAGATCTGGAGCGCTACCCCATAGGGTTCCGCCGTTGCTTGCAGAGCCTGCTGCGCCTTGTGAATTTCCCAATTGCTGCTGAGAAAGCCAGAATCCTTATTGCTGTCGGAATAGCCCAGCATTACCTCTTGCAGCGGCACTGAGTCAGGCGGTGTCAGGTTTTGGCTGGATGCCAGCTTTGCATCTGGATCACCACCGTAGAGCATATTCCGATACAGCGGTAGCTCAAATAGCTCATACATAACGGTTGGTGCCCGCTTCAGGTCTTCCACCGTCTCAAATAGCGGCACGACTCGCAGGCTGCTAATGCCCGACGCCGGATCGTAAAGCCCTGCTTCTTTGGCCAGCAGCAGCACCTCCAGCAGGTCGCTGACGTGGTGGCTCATGCTGATCACATAGCTGCGGCAGATGCTCTCACCAAACTCTTGGTGCAGCCGTCTCACCATGCGCAGGGTTTCAATCGTTTCGTTGGCCTTGTCCGAGAAGGGCAGCTCATTGGGAATCAGCGGACGGCGCGTTTGAAGCTCTTTGACCAACCACTCTGTACGCTCTGGCTCCGACAGTTCGTTGTAGGGCTTATCCAGAAGCTGGAGGTATTCGGTGATTTCGTTGATCGTGTCGGAATGGCGTGAGCTTTCCTGGCGAATATCGAGTCGCGCCAAGCTAAACCCATAGATTTCGACCTGGCAAATCAGCGTATCTAGTTCGGTACAGGACAAACCTGTCTCCTTAAGATTGTGCTGAATCAGCCGCAGTTCGGCCAGAAATTCTTCCCCTGAGCGATACATCGTGGCTGGATTGACCTCTGGTTCCGTCTGGAGATGGTCGCCATTGTACAGCTGGAGACTGCGATTGCGGGTATTTTCTAAGCGTCGGCAAATGTAGGCTAGCTTCAGCCGATAGGGTTCTTGACGATAGCGAATCGCCAGCGAATCGTAGACATCCGGCATCTGCATCTGATCCTGCTCTAGGGATTCCAGCAGATTGGGCAGCACGTCACTCCAGTGCAGCGAGAGACTCAGCAGTTGAGTCAGCTTGCGCACAGAGTGAATGTACTTGACGAGGACCAAGTTACGCTGGTAGCAGGCGGTTTTCCAGGTGATGGCAGGCGTGACCGAGGGGTTGCCATCCCGGTCAGCTCCCACCCAAGAGCCAAATTTACAGAAATCATGCTGGGGCGGACGCATGTGGGGATAAACATTTTTCAGGGCGTGGGCGAACCGCTCGTACAGCAGCGGAATTGCCTCAAACAGCACCTCGTCAAAGTAGTGCAGCGTGAAGTCTACTTCATCCAAAACAGAGGGCTTGAACTGATGCAGTTCATCAGTGCGCCACCAGAGCCGCACTTCTTCCGTGAGCTGCTGCCGCAGCCGATCCGCTTCCCAAGCCGAGATGGTGTTGCCGTCTTCAACCCGGTCAAGTTTACGCAGAATCCCGGCAATGCGGCGCTGTTTGTCGCGAATGGTGTGCCGGACAATTTCGGTCGGGTGTGCGGTGAAGACTAGCCGAATATCAAGCTGATCAATCAGCCTTTGGATGTGCTGCGGTGGCACGTTGAGTCGATGCAGCTGCGGAAAGAGGGAATGAAAGTTGCCCATCTTACGCTGCGATGTGCGATCGCTATCTTGCCAGCTTTTCTCTAAAATCTCAGCTTGCAATCCCCGAGCGCTGTCGTCGGTTTCCATTGGCGCTGCAACACTGCTGGATTCTGACTCAGCAACGACCTGGGCAGACGTTGATCTATTATTGGCGTCTGTTACATTGGCATCTTGTCCAGCGCGATATTGAGCCTGCTGCCCTCGCTGCTCATAGTGTTGCTCCACAATGTTAATGAGCTGAAAGTAGAGCGCAAACGCACGCGCTGCTCGGATGGCATCATCCAGCTCTAGCTCTTCAATGATCTCTAGCGGCTCAATGTTTGGCGTCAGCGGAGCCTGCCCTTCTGGGGACGACATGGAGCGAAGCTGTCGCAGCAAATCGAGGAGTTCCTGGCCGCATTCTTGCTGTAGGACAGACTCCCAAATCCCCTCCATCATTCGGATACGGCGGCGGAGTAGAAGATCTGATTCGGATGTTTTGGATGGAGACACGGGTTCTGTCAACACTTGGACACCTGTTGCGTTGGAGCTAAATGCATCACCAGAGGAATGAACGGTTGAACTCATAAAGCTTGCGCTAGCCTAGCTAGGATACTCAGCAATTTTAGGAGGTTTTGGTAGAGAAGGTATAGTTCTTCGCCTTATCCTCAGAGTTTACGATTAATTTGTCAGCGTTTCGTGACGGCATCAGCGATCGCAATTTATTTCATCTAATGATCGGTAAGCAGTGCCCACTTCTATCCGCCGTATCTGTCGCATCTGTAAACCAAAGCGATACCGTCTGAGTTAGCCACGATTAGAGGCCGCAATGTGCGATCGCAATCGCTGAAGACCGTTGAAGACTATTACTGATCTGAATTGTTGGTTTCGGAGCCAAAGGGATCAAATAGGTTGATCACCGGCAGACGGTCGCCCCGGAACAGCTCTTCACTGGCTAAACCGAACTGCTGCATCAGGTCGAACAGCGCTTTGGTGCTGAGCAAAAACAGGAGTAGAGGAATTGTTGCTAGACTCAGCCATAGGGTTGGATTTCCCGGTAAGTTGAAGGACTGAGGAGTGCGATCGCGGCTAGAGGAGGATTGCATAAGACAGTTAAACATGATGTTGGCTTGTTTTGACTAGCGCATTAACTAGGCATTTGCTTTTAGGTTGCCATAATCAGCTAACTTTTGGGTCGCCATCATCACAAACTGGTAGCCCAAACCGATGAATCGTCTTGTTCGGCCCGTGTCTATTGCCCTGCGTAAAGTTTTTTGCAAATTCGCTAGCGTTGAACAATCTGGCGCTAGTCTGTAGGCACTTTCTCCGGTTTATTCGCTAATATCAAGTCGGATTGAAAACCTGTCGCCATCATTCCTGCGAAAGGCTTGCAGCACAAGCTTTTCACCATGATTTTCACACTAGAAGTAACAGGTTCTCATACAGACTTAGTTGATGAGATGCTGACTGCCTTTTCCACCGTTTAATTTGTGACGTGTTTGTGACGTATTCTGTAAAGCGCCTCTGGCAAACTGAGTTGAGATGATGTCAAACGTGATTCATGAGCGCCATCCCCTATTTCCGCTGAGCCAGTGGATCGGGCAGGTTTGTTATCAGCCCAATCTGCACGTCCGTGTGCGCTTGCGGGGCAATGTGCTGCATGTGTTACTCGAAGCCCCATCTGTGCCGCGCCAGTCTGCGATCGCAAAAGCGCTGGTCAAGGCGCTCCAAATCCTCAATATCAATACGCTCATCCCTGGTAATCAGCCGTCGCTCTACCAGGTCATGCTCTACGGGCGCAAGCAGGATGAAACCCGTCCGGCCTGGACAATGCCGATTTACTTGAATCAGTTGCCGCAGCATTTGGCCGAACTACAAGCGGCAGATGTGCAGCAAATGGCGGAGGGGATGACGGCACATGCGCCTCATCTGACGGAAATTGCTCAGCCCGAAACGCAGCAGCCGGAATCCTACTCAGCCTCTAAATTAGGTGCACCTGCAACCGCTACAGCATCGGTCAATGGGCGGCTCAACGCTTCAGAGTCAGGAGAGTCATCGGTCACGACTCCACCCAACTCAGATCAGCCGCAGTTCACGCATTCAGTTGCCCAAACCAGCTCAGCTCTCGTCCTGCCAACCCGCAGCCTAGCCAAGCAGGGCACTCCGTCGGGCATTGCCTGCTATCTGAGCGAGATTTTGAACATTCTGGGCATTAGCGTTCAGGTCAAAGTCAAAACGCTGCCGCTGCGAGAAGGTGGTGTGGCGCTGTCCACCAAGCGGATGTGGATTCTCTGCGAGGCTCCTTACAGTCCCAATCCGCGCGTGGTGGCGGAACCGACCGCTCAGCGGCTGCGCGATCTGGAACTGGAGGGCTTTCGGGACGCGGTGATCCTGATTCAGGTGCAGGGCGAACCCAGGCCAGAATGGTTCCTGCGGGTTGACCTGACGCCCAAGACCGAGCTGCTAAAAGAATGGGCGCGCTGGGGCGATCTAGATGCGATCGCAGCTTTAGCCAATGATGCCCTACCGCAGGACATCCACGTCACGCCGGAACTCAAATCGCCAACGCTATATCTTTTCTGTCGGCATCGTTCCCAGAAGCGTAATGCGCCAGACTCCGGTTCCAGTAGTGATTCTAATTCAGACTCAACCCCAAATTCGCCCTCACTGCCGGATCAGGCGACGGTACAGGCAGTATTGGAACCGCTGCTGCAATCTCTCGCGCCCCAGGGTATTCACGCGGCTGTGCTATACGGTCAGGGTGCCCCGCAGACCTCTCCCGTGTGGATGCACTGGCTGAATTTGCCTGCCACTGAACATGAGGCGCTGGCGACTCGGACGCAAGAATTAGCCAGCCAAGGGGATCGTCCGGCGTTGGCTTACTGGCTGATGCGATCGCTGAATCCAGACTTGCCGCATCAGCTGGCAACGGGTGGCATTCGCATCCAGCTTGCCCAGCGGGGTGATGTGCTGCACATCATGGCCGATGCGCCGATGTGCCCCAGCCGTCGTCAGGTCGGCAAAATCCTGGCTAAGGAAATGCGGCGGCTGAAAGTGCCAGGTATCAAAGGCGTGCGGGTCTACGGGCGGCGCGCTGGACAAAAGCGCCCGCTGTGGAGCTTTGGCATTGACCTGCAGCCCCGTCCGCGCCAGATTGTGCCGGAAGCCACGCCGGAATTTGCCGCATCGGAAGCCTACGTCGGCGACCTGATTTTCCGCTCGGAAGAAGACGTGGTGATCCGCGAAGAGATTACCTCCGAAACGGTGCGGAATCGGCTAGCGGAACTGTGGCAGCAGAGCCGTGAACAGATGCAGGGACTGCTGGTGCGATCGCAACTTTTCGTCCCGCAATCGTCTGTTCAAGATTTGAAGACGACGCAGGATACACCGTCCGCGCTAACCGAAACCTCTAACCAGCGACGCTCTCTGCTACCCGTCGCGGCTGTATGGGGCGCGGTAGGAATGCTCGTCGTGTTTCAGGCCGATTGGATTGGTGGTCAAGTTCTGAAGACGGCGCAGTCTGCCCAGCAGGAGGTGGCTGACGAATCCACCATGCGAATCGATGAGTCTGCGCTGGCCTCATCTGACCCACCGCTGGATACGGAGTCACCGTTTTGGGAAGAAGCCAATATTTCGTTTAGCCTGCCCGGTGAAGACGGTGAGGAAGACGAAGGTGACGACGGTTTTGCGCAGGAAGGGTTCACCGACGACAGCGATCCGACTGTAATTGATCCCAATCAGGATGAGATAACTCCGCAACTGAATCCGCTACAGGTTGATCTCGAAGCGTCACCATTTCAAGATCGTCTGTCGACCCTGGATTACTCCTACGGCACGTTTAACAGTCGTCAAATGGATATCAAGATGGCGCTCTACCAGCGACAGGTGGATCAGTTTGGGGTGCCGGACGTGCTGGTCTTTGGTAGTTCGCGATCGCTGCGGGGCGTTGATCCGGCCAAACTGAAGGAGGACTTAGCCGCTCAGGGCTACGAGGATGTCAGCATTTTCAACTTTGGCATCAACGGCGCAACGGCTCAGGTGGCCGATTTAATCCTGCGCCGCTTCCTCAGCCAAGATCAGCTCCCCAAGCTGATTATCTGGGCCGATGGTGCCCGCGCCTTTAACAGCGGACGGCTTGATGTCACCTACAACGGCATTGTCGCCTCCGAGGGCTATCAGGATCTGATGGCGGCACGAGCCGAACAGCTTGCTGCTGAAGCGGCAGCTCTAGACGCCGAGGCGGCGGAAGCGGCTCAGCAGGCAGCGGCAGAACTAGCGGCGGAAGCGAACAATACGTCGCTGTTCAGCAGCTATCAAACCGTGGATGAAAAGTTGGAGGAGACGGTTTCAAACTGGTCGGCCCTGCATTCCGAACGCGATCGCATTAAAGGCTTCCTGCAAGATCGTTTCTCCGCTTGGCTACCCTTTGCAACACCGGAACCGCTGGCCGTGAATGCTTCCGTCGGTGAGCAAGACCCGGATGTCCTGCTGGCTGATGAAGGAGAGTCCATGATCGACGTGGACGGCTTCTTGCCCATCTCCACCCAGTTCAATCCGGCCACTTACTACCAGCAGTACGCGCGCGTTTCCGGCCTCTACGATGGTGACTACAAAGACTTCAGCCTAGACGGTAAGCAGGCTGAAGCCCTCAATGCCCTATTGGACTTCACCGCTGCTCAAGGCATTCCAGTCGTATTCATCAATACGCCAACCACCGATGAATATATGGATGCCGCGCGGTCTGAACATGAGCAAGAATTCGTCCGCTGGATGCTGCAACAATCGGCCTCCCACGACGACTTCATCTTCCGCGACCTGAGCGAAATGTGGCCTCAGCAATACGCCTACTTCTCCGACCCCAGCCACCTGAACCGCTACGGAGCCTACCAAGTCTCCCAACGCATCGCCCAAGACCCCATGATCCCCTGGAGCGCCGCCACCCAATCCGACCCAGACGCTTCTAATTAATTCGGGTTATCCCAGTACCTGTAAGGGCGGGTTTTGCCATTCATCTAGTCTATTAACCCACTCACCACTCACCTAAACCCGCCCCTACGCTCCCACCCATCCACCCGCCTACCCATCCACTCATTCACCCTCCCACCCATCCCGCCGCCCATGAACTTCCCCTCCTTCATCTACGGCCTCTTCCTGCTCAGCCTGATTGGCATCTACTGGGCATTCCCGCAGCGGAAGGCGCGGCTGTGGATTCTGCTGGTAGCGAGCGTTATTTTCTTTGCCTCGCTACAAGTTCTGTATTTACCCTTTATCGTGGCGCTGACGCTAGCCAACTTCTGGTTAGGAAATGCGCTCACCGTGCCGCTAGACTGGCGGATTGCGAATGAGGAGTGGGAATCGGCACAGCAGGACTGGTCGCGCAAGCAGCTATCGCTGCTGTGGTTCGGAATTGGCCTCAATCTGCTGCTGCTGTTTGGCTTCAAGTACATTCCGTTCTTCCTGAATACGATTGGTGGACTGCTGGGCATTTCGCTGCTGCAAACTCAGGCGCAGTGGGTCAGCGACAGTCTACTCATTCCTTTAGGCATCAGCTACTTTTGCTTTGAAAGCATTGCCTATCTGGTAGACGTGTATCGCGGTGCGCCACCGAGCAACAGCTTTATTGAGTTTGCCGCCTATAAGCTGTTCTTTCCCAAAATCACCTCTGGCCCGATTACCCGCTACCACGACATTTCAGCTCAATTTGAAACGCTCAAGTTCCCCAATCTAGAGTCCACCACCGAAGGACTCTGGCTGATCGCAATGGGTTCCGTCAAAAAGCTGCTGATTGCCGATCGCATTGCGCTCTACGTCAATCTCAGTTTTGATAACCTGGCCAGAGCTGGCAGCGCCGACATTTGGCTCACCACGTTTGCCTATGGGCTACAGCTCTATTTCGACTTCAGCGGCTATGTAGACATCGCTCGCGGTAGCGCCATGCTGCTGGGGCTGAAGCTGCCGATTAACTTCAACTTTCCCTACATGTCCACCAGCATTGCCGACTTTTGGCGACGCTGGCATATTACCCTGGGCGACTGGCTGCGCAACTATCTCTACTTTCCTCTTGGTGGTTCCCGCCGAGGACTGAAGCGCACCTGCTTGAACTTCATCATTGTTATGCTGCTGGGTGGCCTGTGGCACGGAGCCGCTTGGGGATTCATCATCTGGGGTGGCCTGCACGGGGTGGCGCTGGCGGTGCATCGCCTAGTGGCAAAGGCATCTGAACAGCGACCTGCCTTGACTGCATTTTGGAGCAGCGTACCGGGAGTTGCGATCGCATGGCTGACCACCCAGTTTATGGTCTTTGGCACCTGGCTGTTTTTCCGCTTGCCCGCCTGGAGCGATTTCAGTTTGGCGATGCAGCGGCTCTGGGGTTATGAAGCAGACATACAGTTTGCTCAAAAGGTTTATGTAGAAACCCTCGGCTTTAGTCGGCCCCAGTTGGCGATTTTATTGAGTTTAATCATGGCTTTGATGGCGCTGCTTTACGGCTTCCAGCGCACCCTCAAGCTACAGCTCAACTGGCCCGTCAAGCTGCTACTCGTACCGCTCTGTTTCTTCATCGCCTGGATTCTGTCTCCCAGCGAAGCCATTCCCTACATCTATTTTGATTTCTAATCAAGCCCAATGACAGGTTTTGCTTCATCTAGGTCTAAGTACAGGACAAAAAATAGAGAGAGTGCCGGAAGCCATTCCGAGTACAATCCGTCCAACTGTACTCGGAGGAGCAATCACAATGAGCAACTGACCATCATCGAGGCGTAAGGCCTCGACAGAGACCCGGCAGCCCCGAATCTGAATAGCTCCCTTCGATCGTTGCAATCGCAGTTTTGCGTCAAATGAGTAAGGCGTGAGGAGAAAGGAGTGCGATCGCACTTTACTTTACTGCGCCAAAACAATAACTGGACTCAATTAGCAAAACCCAAACTCGAACTTAGCTAGGCTGAAACCATAAAGCCCTCCATGATCCATTTTTTTCCTTTACAGCTCTCTACAACCCCTTACAGCCTCTGCAACCTCATCATCCATGCATTCCCATCCCACTGCTGGTTTTCATCTTCCCCATGCTGCAGCCGATGACAAGCTGCACCGGATTCTCAGCGCCGCTTTGCCGAGTTCATCGCAGGTAACTATCAACCTTACCGCTCCTGCTTGGAACGCCCAGCATTTCAACCTTGATCGGGTGCAAATCTTCCAGAAGGCAACTGACGAGGAGCAGCAGCAGATCGTTGCGATCGCAAATCGAGCCTTACTCGAAGAAGCCTACTTTATTGAGCAGGCAGGCGTTGGCTACATGGCCAAAATGGTGCTGATGGCCGAAACCCAGGAAGAGCGGATGCTGTATGGACTATTTGCAGCCGATGAAACCCAGCATTTAGCCCAAATTCGCCAGTTTTTACCCGATGCACCCCAGGCCACCCGCGACCCGTTTTTGCAACTGCTGGTCGAACTAGTGGAAAGCGAAGACCGCGCCGTCATGCTGTTTGTCTTGCAGGTCGTCCTAGAAGGCTGGGGACTGAGCCACTACCGTTCCCTAGCTAGCGACTGCCAGCAGCCCATCTTGCAGCAGTGCTTAAAAGGCTTTATTGATGCCGAATCACGCCATCATGGGGCAGGCTTGACCTTATTTTTGCGATCGCACCTGTCCTCGTCCCAAAAAAACCTGATCCAAGACATTCTGCGCCAGTTTTTGCAGATGATTCAGGTGGGGCCACAGCAAGTCCTAAATGCGATCGCGCAGGTCAAAGGTCACTTGTCTCAGCTCCAGAAAATTCAAATTCTCACCGAGCTGGATACCCTCACCCACAGCGGCACCCGCCTCAAAACGCTGCACCACCTGATGCAGGCTCCTCAAACCCACAGTTTAATTGCCACCCTGGAGCAAGACGGCTACTTTCAGCCCTTACCCGCAGAACTATGCGCGACAGTTTGACAACGCCCTTGCCGATACCCCGCTAGCTTGCGTAGGATGTGTGAGGCTTGAGCCGTAGCTAACAAAAACATGACGGAACAAAACACCTAGCTAGATGTGCGTCAGAATAAACTCAGCATTGAATGCCTGATGTTAAGTCCGGTTAAACCCAATAATTTAATTTGTGTGAATACTTGGCTAGGCCAAGCTTTTACAAAAGATTAATTGGGTTCTTATACTCGAACTTAAAATGACATCTAGACGTGACGATTAGGAGAAACGATGTCTAAAGCGACGAATGTACTTGGAACCGAACTAGCAACCTGTAGCACTGCACCCATGACTGGATTCTATCGCGATGGCTGCTGCAACACAGGCGCAGGCGATATCGGTGCCCACACGGTTTGCGCTGAGGTCACTGAAGACTTTCTGGCCTTCTCCAAAGCCCAAGGGAATGACCTGGTTACGCCCCGCCCAGAGTACGACTTTCCCGGACTCAAACCCGGCGATCGCTGGTGCCTGTGTGCCTCCCGCTGGAAAGAGGCGCTAGATGCAGGCATGGCTCCCAAAGTCGTGCTGTCGGCCACCCACGCCTCAACCCTGGAATATGCCTCCATGAGCGAGCTAAAACAGCACGCTGCGGAGTAAGACATCATGCAAGCGATCGCAAATCAATCGGCCCGTTTAGCCCAGCAGTTGCAGTTTGTCATGGAAATCGACAAGCTGAAGCGGGTTCTGCGTCAGACCTTATTGACCGACAGTTCGCGCCGAGAAAATAGCGCCGAGCATTCCTGGCACCTGGCGCTGATGGCGGTTTTGCTAGAGGAATATGCCCCAGAGCCGATTAACGTGCTGCGGGTGATTCAAATGGTGCTGATCCACGACATTGTGGAAATCGATGCCGGCGACACCTTCTGCTACGACACGCAAGGCCACGTAGACAAGGCAGATCGGGAGCAGGAAGCCGCTGATCGGTTATTTAGTCTCTTACCCGATGCCCAGCAGGCCGAGTTGCGATCGCTGTGGGATGAATTCGAAACCCAAGCCACCGTCGATGCCCGCTTTGCCGCTTCTCTAGACCGTATCCAGCCGATTCTGCACAACTACTACACCGAAGGCGGCACTTGGAAGATTCATGATATTTGCCGCAGTCAGGTACTCAAACGGATGGCTCCCGTCCAGCAGGGTGCTCCTGCCCTCTGGCCACTGGTGGAAGCGATCATCGAGGACTCCATTGCAGCAGGCTACTTACGAGATGACTGAGTATTCCAGGATATGCAGGACTTCCACAGTTGATGAGGTTCCACAGGTTACAAGATCCCCCCGGCTAACGCCACCCCCCTTATCAAGGGGGGCAGGGGGGACCGTAACGCTACCACTAGTTGTGGTATGGAACTGAGCGAACTCCTGCGGCGCGATCGCACCATTCGCGTGATTGGATTTGACGATGCGCCGTTTCAACGTGGGCAGAGCGAGCCAGTTGCGATCGCAGGTGTGGTATGTGGCGGCACCCGGTTCGAGGGCATGGTCTGGGGCGAGATCGAGGCCGATGGCTGGGACGCGACGGATACGGTCTGCAAGTTGCTGATCGACGGTAAGTTTCTGCCCCAGCTTCACCTTGTCCTGCTGGACGGCATCTGTATGGGCGGATTTAACGTGATTAACTTACCCCGGCTGGCGCAGCGGCTAGAGCGGCCCTGTGTCGCCGTCATGCGCCGTTTGCCTCGCTTGGCCAGAATTCAGCAGGCCATGCAGCGACTGCCCGAATTCGAAAAACGATACGCCATCATGCAGCAGGCGGGAACCATACACGAGTTTCCGCCGTTTTATTTTCAAGTCTGTGGCGATGCCGATCCCGTGGTGATTGCTCAAGTCCTTCAGCAAATTAGCGATCGCGGTCACGTCCCGGAAGCGCTGCGACTGGCCCATTTAATCGGTGCCGCCGTGCTCACAGGCGAAAGCGGTCGGCAAGCTTAGAAACGCGAATTTAATCAGGTGAAATCTCTGGGTTATATCAAGTCTGTGTATAAGAACCCAATTTATTTTTATGAAACGTTTGCTGAGCAAATGTTTCATAAAAATAAATGATGGGTTTTCAACCAGATTTGATATTAGGGACACGGCAATTGCGGTATCCCTACGAAGAGAACTCGGGATCAGCGTGAACAAACGTATCGCTGTGTTGCTAATTCTCACATTTACCAAGATTTCCATTAGTGGGGCGTGTAAACGGGCACGCTAAAGGCACGAGGATCAGGGTTCTGTATCCTCAAATCTTGGTTTGCGTTGCTCCTATTCAGCAAAAAGTGAATTTGGGGACAGATTAGCGAGGTATTACCTTATGGATGTGTCGGAATTAGTGAAGCGCTACGAAGCGGGAGAACGGTCATTTCGTGATCTCAACTTTATGGGTGCAAATTTCAATGGCGTGAAGTTAGCTGGGGCAGACTTAACTGGCACCTATCTCGGCTCGGCCAACCTCAGCCATGTATCGCTACGGGACGCAAACTTAAAGGACGCATTCCTCTACGGTGCGGACTTAAGTTATGCCAAGCTTGACTACTGCAATTTGGCCAATGCAGATTTAACGAAAGCCAACCTCCAAGGAGCATCGTTGATTCGCGCAAATCTTACGGATGCCAAGCTGAGTGGTGCAGTGTTGAAAGCGGTCAATCTGCGGGGAGCCAGCCTAGAACGGGTCAACTTGTGCGGTGCAAACCTACAGGGCATTAACCTGCGCGGTGCCAATCTTCGATCCGCCAACCTCAACTGGACAAATCTGAGTGGAGCCCGCTTAAGTGGAGCCTGCTTAGAAGATGCGGTGTTGAACGGCACTCGTCTCAGTGAAGCCTGGCTGAATGGGGTTGACTTCAGCGGCTTTGACCTTGATGGCGTTAACCTGAGCGAGGCGCGGCTATCGGGGACAAACTTCAGCAATGCCAATCTCTCGGCGGCTAATCTGAGCCATACGCAACTGCGGGTAGCCAATCTGATGCGATCGCAACTTCAATCCGCCAATTTAACCGAGGCGGATCTGCGCCGAGCCGATCTGAGCGAAGCAACACTGAATAAAGCTGATTTGACCAACGCCAATCTTGCGATCGCGGATTTAACCGGAGCCAAGCTCAATTTAGCCGACCTCACAGCCGCCAACCTATCAGATGCCAGCCTGCGTGGTGCCTACCTCTGGGGTGCAAAGCTAATTGGCACCAATCTCCAGCGAGCCAACTTTAGCAAAGCCAGCCTGCGCGGTGCCGCATTGGATACGCTCCTCTCATCCGATACCATTTTCTCAGAAGCGACCATGCCTGACGGTACGCTCTTAGAGTAAGAAAGAGTAAAAATCAGAGTAAAGCTGAAGTCAAAGCCGCTAATCCGCCCATGTCGCCATCAACGCCATCTGCCGCAACCTTAACCACCATCGCCCAGCAGACGCAACGCCTAGTCGGAGCAGAAACAGCGGTTGTGGCCTTGTCCGAAACAGATGGCGCAACCATCTTCTACGCCGCCGCTATCGGCAAACATGCGGCGGCCATTCAAGGCAAGCGCGGCGCTCGTGAAACGTCAGGTCTCTGCGGGGTTGCCTTGGATTCAGGGCAAGCGGAATTGGTTTGCCAAACCCAAGGAGACTTGCGCGTCCGCCAGGATTTAGTCGAAGCGCTGAGAATCAACACGGCCCTGGCCGCTCCAATCAGCCGCGATGGTCATGTACTGGGAGCGCTGATGGTACTCAATCGTCAGGACGGCAGTCAATACGATGAAGAATCTCAGGTCAAGCTAGCCGCCTACACCCAAGAAGTGGCCCAGATGCTATAAATTTTTTCTGCAATTCTTTAGACTCAGATAGAGCGGTTGCTGCGTCAAGTATCCATGACGCAGGCATTTAGGCTGACTACGTGTCTACCGTAATCTTCAGCGAACGGCAATCCGCTAAAGTTGCGAACCAATAAGCATTTTGGCAGATGCCACCACAGGAGTTGAAGTAACTTGTTAAAGTGACAAACGTGGCGTTTGGGCCAAAGTCTCACGATTTAAGTCAAGATTTAATTTAAAACTGGGTTGGATGAAGCCCCAAAACCTCACACAATAGAAAAGAGTAAAACTGACTACAATTTGAAGAATCGTATCCTTGCCGATGCTCCTAGAACTTCCCATGCATAAGACCAGCGATCTACACGTTGTTGATACTCGGCCACTCATCAGTCCAGCGATGATCCACCACGAGCTGCCCATTACCGAGCAAGCTTCCGAGTTGGTCGCTGAAACCCGCGATCGCATTCGTAATATCCTACGCAATGAAGATCAGCGGCTGCTCGTAATCGTTGGCCCCTGCTCCGTTCACGATGTGGACGCGGCAATGGAATATGGTCATAAACTGGTCAAACTGCGCGAAAAGTATCAGGATCAGCTCGAAATCGTCATGCGGGTTTACTTTGAGAAGCCGCGCACCAATATCGGCTGGAAAGGGTTGATTAATGATCCCCATTTAGACGGCAGCTACGACATTAACAACGGCCTGCGGATTGCCCGTAAGCTGCTGTTGGATCTCGCTGAAATTGGCCTGCCTGCCGCGACTGAACTGCTCGATCCGATTACCCCGCAGTACATCGCTGATGTGATTTCCTGGTCGGCGATTGGGGCACGCACCACCGAAAGCCAAACTCACCGCGAAATGGCCTCCGGTCTGTCTATGCCGATTGGCTTCAAAAACAGCACGGATGGCTCGGTACAAACCGCCGTCAACGCAATTTTGGCCGCGATTCGTCCCCACCACTTTTTGGGCATCAACAGTCATGGTTTAGCCAGCATCGTTGCCACGACGGGCAACCCTGATTGCCACCTGGTGCTGCGGGGCGGCAAGCATGGCCCTAATTTTGACGTAGAACATGTGGAAGCAGCGGCTCAGGAACTGAGTAAGCAGGGCATTAACGCGCGGGTTCTGGTCGATTGCAGCCATGCCAACGCCAATAAAGATCACAATCGCCAAACCGTCGTGCTGGACGAGGTGGCTCAGCAGGTGGCCAATGGTTCTCAGCATGTGCTGGGCGTTATGATTGAAAGTCATTTGGTAGCAGGCAATCAGCCCATTCCCAAGGATTTAAGCCAGCTCCGCTATGGTCAGAGCATCACCGATGCCTGCGTGGATTTTGACACCACTGCCGAAATGCTGCACCATTTGGCCCAGGCGACAACGCGCACGGAGATGACGCCAGCGCATTAAATTGGCCATAATTTGGGATATTGATTTCCCTCACCATTGCCATGCCTGCTCCGGCTCCCGATTCGGCTCGTCGTCAACTGTTAGCAGAAGCCCTGCAACTGTCGCGTTTCCTGGTGGGTAACGACAGTCCAGAATCACTGGTACAGCGTCGTCAGGAGCGGCTACGGGAGATTCAGGCTACGTTGCAGACCTATGCCCATCCAGTCTGTTGCGATCGCATTTTGCCCAGCCAAATTCCACTCAAGGTTCGGCAGGCGTTTGTCGAGTCAGTTTTACTCGTGACGCGCTACCACCGTGTGGGCGGGATGCAGTGGCGCGGCACCATGCCATCGCCGACGCTCAGCCAATATCAGCCCGATCCGATTCCAGCCAGCTGGGATACAGAAACTGCGATCGCAACTCTCTGCCAGCAGTATGAGCTGCCCGCTGATCATCAAGCCGGGTTAAAGACGCTCTTGGCTCAGGTGGATCACCAAATTGAGCAGCAGCGGCGCATCATGCAGGCGGTGCTAGCCAGCGTAGAGATCATACCCGATACCGAGCAGCCCCATCTGCGCAGTGCCGCTCGACTATTTCGCTATCTGTTCACAATCGACGTGCCAGTTGGCCTCGTTCATCTGGTTTATACGCCACTGCAGGTTTATTTTTGTGTGGATGGAAAGGCTGTAGAGGAACTTGAGGGAGGGGAAGGTAAGACGGCGGATGGTTTAGATGCGATTGCGCTGGCAAAGCTGAAGCAATTGCTGATGGCGGCAGGTAGCTTTAGCTATAGCCAGTTTCAGCGGTTTCCGACCTTTGGCCCCTGCGACCCGATGCAGATTGATCGGGAGTGGGTAGAGCAGGTGGCAGCAACAGTGGGAATTGAGGTGGTCGCTCTGTTACAATCGCTGTCGCGGGCAGTGGGTGTAATCCCCTTACATAAAGCAGAAGCCTTTCTGCTGCATGATATCTGGGGACATCATTGGCAGCTCATGCTGACCCAATTTGAAAGCGACTATGCCATTCTGGCCGATTGTGATGAACCGCTACGAGCTGGGGAAACGGCCTATACCCCGAACGGGCCGCTCACCTGCCAGGAGTTGTTTAAGCTGACGGATCAGACGGTCACGCTAGATGTGCAGCGGGCACGGCTATTCTTTCATGGTGAAGTGCGTCAACGCTTGGGCGTACTGTTTACTCATCTCCTGGGCGAAATGGTAGCTGATGCCGCCGAGTTTAAGTTTGTCTGGGACTATCCCCAGGCTGCCGATCAGTTACTCAGCTCGTCGCTGTTCAAAACCCTGCCGATGAAGCTGGATTTAAGCCTGGCCGATTTAGATTTTTTGTTTTTGCGGGTGCTCAAACCCTTATTGGAAATGGAGCTGTCCGCTCTACATTCCTCGCCGCTCGAAGCCGAACTGCTGACCGCTTGGGATGCGCAGGGGCACAATGTCGAATCGCTGACCTGTCGCACCAGCCTCAAATGTGAGATCGCACAGCTCTATCACATTTTTCTCAGCGAGTATAGCGCCGACTATTTGCCAACTCTGGCCGGCAGCGGCAGCGTATTCGCTGAAATTGCCAGCAATTTGCTGTATTTGCAAAATGCCGTCAACACCCTCTACACAGACTTCACCTCAGCCCAACATCCCGACCTGCCTTTTCAAGATTTACTCACGGTGTTTATCAGCAGTTACTGCTCTAGCGACTGCTACACCGAGTTCTGGGATGTAGATGACAGTCTAGCTCGCTATTTCCTACCCTGCTGGTTGCTGCTCAAGGCTGAGACAGCATCTAGCTAAATCTGACAAAGTAATGGTGATGTAGCGCTATGCGCTTAGAACCAGGCAGATAGTTTTTGAGAAGCTGCGCTGAGCGCAGCTTCTCAAAAACTATCTGCCTTAACCTGATTACGTCAGGCTATGAATGGCTTGTTAAGCAGGGCTTTCATCAACCAGCAAGGTAAAAAATAGCCCCAGCCTTTCCAGGCTGGGGCTATTTTGCCGTTTCAAGAGCTAAGGGGGAGCTAGGAGAGCCAAAACTACATCGGATAACTATGAACAGCAATATGAAGATTAATCAACAGTAGATGGGAGTATTGGCTAAATTATATTGCGACTATTTAAGCAGCAACCTCTAATACAGGAGGATGCACTAAGATGTCTAGGACTCGATCTAGCTTCGTTAGCTCCATCATGATTCGCACTGAAGGAGAAACAGCACAAACGCTGACTTGCTTTCCGTGCTTTTGAGCTAGGTGACAAGCCGACACCAGTGCCATCAAACCTGCACTGTCGATCGATTCAACCTGCGCCATGTCAACCAAGAGTGACTTGCAGTTTTTTGAGGCGATAGCTGCCGATAGCTCCTGGTTAAACTGGCTAGCATTGGCTGAGCTAAGGGAGCCAGATGGTTGAATAACAGCCATTGAATAGTTCATCGTTAGGTTCCGCATTGCTTACTTCCCTTAAAACCACAAAAATAAAAATCCACCGAAGCCGAGACCTCGGTATTAATGTTTCGACGTTAATCGGACTAGATTAGAACTTGCCAGATTTTACTGGCGGCTTTGCCGAATCTTTATCAAGGCGCGCTTGTTCATTAAAGATTAGGGTAAGTGTTTATACTGAGACAGTGCGCCAGAATACAAAACATTGCGATCGAAGTCGTCCCAATGCTGCACAGACCAATCAAACACTATCATGAGATCTCCTGTAGAAGAGACCTTGATCAGATTTTTGGCATCGCACCCGTTTAGACAAACATTCTTTTAGCGTGGCTAACCGGGAAACAACAGGCTGTGATACAGGTCACTAAAGACTAGCGTGTTAAATCACAAAGGGAAAGAAGCGCGTCGTTAATAATTGGAGCTATGGTACACAGATTTTAAAAAGAGTTCAGTCCCATGGAACCTAAGTTTGTGATTCGTCGCCTGGTGGAAAAAGCCCTCTATATTCGCCAGTTAACGCCTGACATTGAAAATGAGATCAACTATGAGCTAACTCGGTTAGGGTACGTTTCGGATGTGGATTATGAAGCACTGGAGCTTTTAATGTCCGAGATGGATGCTGGCCGCATTCGGTTAGTGCCCAGTTTCTAGTGAGCGATCAATTTATTTATTCATCACAGATGGTTTAGTAAAAGCGGTTGGGAAGCAATCAGGGTGAGTTCCGCTTTTATATTGCAGCGTCTCTATGCGAACGTCTTTATACACCTCAGTACGTCTCAGTTACCAGGGTATAAATTCCAAATCTTTGTACAGTTCTCAGCTTAAGCAGTTCTCAATCTAATTTAATAGAACCGACATAATCAGGGGTTTGATGAGTCTACGAAGACTCCTATGCATCGCTACATTTTTTTGAACTGTTCCATATTAGACTGCCAAACTTGATCAACGAATTGACGTAATTGTTTTGCAGAGGCCAGCTGAATCGGATTAGAGCTACTCGCCGTTTGATGATCTTGACCTTGATGATCTTGATGATAAAGATGGGTCAGTAAGGGAATCGCTTCAGTATCGAGAACAGGCTGAAATAAATGGGTCGGCCAGAGTAAATCAGCCAACTGGCGTAAATCATACAGCCGACAACCTGGATAAGTATCAGGCTGCTGAAAGTAGGCAGTGAGTGATTCGCTATGGCCGCGATCGCAACACCAAAGCAGCAGCGGTCGTGCCCAACACAAGTTTTTACTTTCGATGAGCTGAATCACTTCAGCATATAGATAGGCGCGATCGCAGTGTAATCGAACGATTTGGTGCGGTGTAAATAACGGTTCCACGGACATAAATGGTGAGATAGGCTTCCAGAATATTGAAGTTAGTCGAAATTGGTTAACGTTGTCAGGTTTAGTCCGTCAGATTCAAATTAACCACACGTACTCAGTCTAGTGTGTCATATTCAGGTCTGGCGAAAGATCTACAGCGCTCTCAAATAGCTGATGAACTAAATTGATTATGAACAGGCCGCCCCGATGGGGCGACCTGTTCATAATCAATTTAAGATGGCTGTAGAAGGGACGGTCGCCTTAAAGACTTATGAAACTGACCCGCTACGGCAAACTGAAGCGAAGCAGCGACAAATCATCTGGAAAGGTTTGGGTTTGATTAATCGTTTTGACCTGATCGAGCAAGCTTTCTAGAGACTCAGAGGGCTGCTGTGAAATGAGTTCAACAAACCGATCTAAACCCCAATCCTTCGCATTGCTGAGATTAACGCCATCGTAAATGCCATCGCTAAAAATATAGAGTAAGCTCTGTTCTGGAATCGTACAGCGATCGCTAACGAACATGACATCCGAGAAAAAACCTATCGGCGGATTAGGCGTATCAAGCCGCTGAACATGGACTGGTACCTGATCCGAAACCAAAATGGCCGGCGGATGCCCCGCACTAGCATAGAGCAGCTGGCGAGTTTGGCAGTTATACACTCCATACCAAATCGTGAAATATTTATTATGCTGTTCGGTCATCTGAAAGTTTTCGTTTAGCGCGGCCAGCACGGTTTCAGGACGGTAGAAGTTTACATCCGGCAGCATCTGCGATCGCAACAAATTCAGAATCGTCACTGAGGGTAGCGCGGCTCCCAAACCGTGACCGGACACATCTAGCAAGAAGATCAGCAGATAGTCCGGATCGAGCCAGTAATAATCAAAACAGTCGCCCCCCAACTGGAGCGACGGTAAAAAGTGACACTCTACCTTAATAGGATGATTAGCTGGCTTGGGCAATAGCGATCGCACATAGTCAGAGGCTTCGTGCAGCTCCGCTTCCAGTAATCGCTTTTGCTCAACTAAATCTTGATTCAGCCGATAAAGCCGCATGGCTGCTCGAATGCGGGCATTCATTTCATTCACATCAACGGGCTTGGTCAGGAAATCATCCGCTCCGCTGTCAAACCCCTCAATTCGATCTTGAATATCCGTACGAGCCGTCAGCAGAATAATGAACGTCGTGGAAAGCGCCGGATCGGCCTTTATCTGTTGACACACCTCCAGCCCACTAAGTCCTTGCATAATCTGGTCACACAGCACCACTGCCGGACGTAGGCTTTTCGCTTTACGTACGCCCTCTTCCCCGTTGTTGGCCAATGCGACCTCATATCCCTGATGCGACAGCGATCGCTGAGCGAGTAATAAAATCGCAGGATCTTCATCAATGACTAAAATCTGAGCCATGCACCGCAAAAATGACGTTGATCTCTCGATTCTAATGAGTTTTGGTCGTCTAATACGTTTCTTGAGCTGCCGAGTGATGGATTCAATAGCTAGCTAC
The DNA here is from genome assembly GCF_057732415.1 of Thainema salinarum CENA647. Taxonomy (NCBI): domain Bacteria; kingdom Bacillati; phylum Cyanobacteriota; class Cyanophyceae; order Leptolyngbyales; family Leptolyngbyaceae; genus Thainema; species Thainema salinarum. Next base: position 566,224 of record NZ_JBYJZJ010000022.1, on the reverse strand, counting down.
AGGTAATAGACTTTATTGGAAATAAAGTTTTTGGGGTTGGAAATTGTTTTGTAGCGCGGCTTCGCCGCGCTACAAAACAATTTCCGATAAAGTCTAATAGATACAGAAATCACGTCTCATGCAAATCCACCAATCAGATTCCAAACATCATTCGGCAGCTTTCTAGTGAGATTCCATATCGCAGACTGTATCAGCATTACAGCATAATTATGACAGCCATTTTCCTGTTGTAACCCAGCGACGAACCCATAAACCCAGCGCTACAGCAAATGCCGACGTTATCCAAAATGTCAGGATCGAGTTGTCTTCTAATCCACTAGTCAGATTCATACCGAACACGCAGGACACTGCTGTTAAGGGGAAAAAGATGGCGGCCAAAACGTTTAGTCGATGACTTGCATTAACCGACTGAAGCGTCAGGTAAGCTTGTTCCTCCGCCCGTTGAGCCATACGGAAATCCAGCGCGTTTTTTGTATTCTCATAGAGCAAATCCAAGGTGCGCTCTAGCTCATAGGCCCAGTCGCGCAAATCGATGATGTCGCGATCGCAGGGGATGCCTTCGCGGGCCGATTGCAGGGTGGAATGCAGATTGCGCGCCGATCGCCGCACTGGGGACATGGCTTCCAACAGCTCAAAGTAGTCGTCTGCGCTGTCAGCCTCTTCATATAGACGACTGAGCTGATTTTCAACCTGCTCATACTCGCGTAGGTGCTTCACCAGGGTTTGAACACCAATACCGCCGCCGCTGTGTTCCCAACTACCGTCGGGTTTACGCCAAAAAAAGGTACCAATTCGCTGCTGGTCCCCTGGCTGCGGCACCTTATGCAGCACGAGCAGCAAGTGCCCCTGAGCAACCATCGCCCGCTGTTTACCGGAACTTTTTTGCCCAAAACGATTCTTGATTTCTGGAGGCAGTTGCCAAGCCGGAGGCAATTTCATAAAAAATTTTGACCCGCCTACGAGTAACGTGATCTGGCTGCTCTTAGCATGCCCCAAATCACCATCAATCTAGTGCTGTGTCAACTCTAGTTTTGCTAGTTGACATACCGCACTCCACGCGACCTATCAACCCAAAACCCATCAGATTCAAGTTGACCAATTACTAGAGCTTGAGGCGATCGTTGCGCAGGACGACTGTGCGGCGGCAATTACACAAAACTTTCATGGGATCGGGGTTTTCTTTAAAAGTTATTTCAGATACAAAGTCTTTACAACGACATTGAGGCGTTGAACTGAAATAATCAAATCATAATTAAACATAATTGATGAGTTCAGATTTTCAAATGTTTTCAGCGCTGCAACCTGTTTCAGATGAGCTAAAGAGCCGTCTTGAGCAAGAGCTACGTAAACCTTCCGCCGAAGATCGTCGTGATGACGTAGCCGACTTGATGAATTCCGAAAACTTTGTCGCTGGCTACGATGCCTGTGTTTGGTGGGATGGCTGCTATTACTGTCGAGATGCCAACGGTCAGTGGTACCAGATTCGGTGTGGGTTTTACTAAAGCTAGAACAACTTGACTACTGTCCTGTAATCATAACCTTGCCAAAGAGACGCAGCTGTGGCGTCTCTTTTTTAGTTCAGATATAGCTCAAGCTTTGGGGTTAGCAGGTGCATCTTCTGAACTGGTTAAAGACTTCTGATTGAGTAGCGTCTCTCGATGGCGGATGGTCGTAATCGCTACATCCCACGGAAAGGTAAACGACTGGAACGATTCAGGAGTGATGCGATCAAGGTCAAGATCGTCCACGACTTTCTGGAGAATATCAAACAGCTGTCGGCGGATGACTTCCAGCTTGTCGGGATCATCGGTTTCATACACTTGCTCAATCAAGGCCAAAATTTCCAAATTGTACATATCGGCTCGATTTTTCTGGCGCTGAGTGAGGCTAAAGCGCAACTGCCAGAGTCCTGACCCTAACAGTACCGAAACCGACAGCAGAAAACCCAATGCCTCCGCATAGCGCACGACAAAGTTGGGTTCATCCTGTGTAAAGTAATCTCTAGCTCCCTCATGTAGCGGTAATCCCAAGTTGAGCATCGAGTCTGGAACGCTAATGGATGCGGCGCGAGGATTTCGATCAATGAGTTCACTACGATAGTCATACAGCAAGCTAGTCAACTGCCGAATCAGCACCGGATCAACGTCTTCATGGGCGACTAATAAGGCCCGCACTGAAACGGTTGGTAAATTTTGGGCTGGGATTGAAGGTGCGCCAACATAGGCACCTTTCGGGATGCTCATCGGTTCCAAATAGGGCAGCATGATTTGCACAGCTTCGGCTTGATCGAGCGGCACAAACTGAGCCTCAGTCGTTTGCAACAGCGATCGCACTGAGGAATTTCCCAAAGCGATAATGCGGGAAATCGCATCCACCTGTCCTTGCTCAAAGGCGGCCTGGGCCTCTGCCGCCGACATGGCCGTGTAGTCAATATCGGCTTCGGTTAGACCATAGTGATGAGCAATTTCCCAAAACAGCGCATAGGAACCGCTGCCTTCTGGCATCAGTGCCACTCGTTTGCCGCGTAGATCAACAACCCGCTCAATGCCAGCATCAGAGGCCGCAATCAGGTGAAACACTTCCGGGAATAAGCCCGCGACGCCCCGCACCTGAGGGGCGACAGACGTATCGCTCTGCACAATGGCCAGATCAACCTGGTGGCGACGCAGCAGCTCCATGTTTTCGACGGAGCCTGCGGTTTCAATCACTTTAATCCGCAGTCGAGGCTGATAGAGATTGGCAACTTCGGCCAGTGCCTGACTAAAGGCGTAATATTCGCCATCGCGGCTAGCAGTGGCAATTTCCAGCACGTAAACGCGGTTTTGATCATGCACAAATTTAGCGGCAAAGCCGAGCGCGGCAACAATGCTAACCGCAACTGCTGGAATTAGAAATTTGCGCTGCATAAATGCCTAAATCGTGCCTCAAGGTAATGGTTTCAGGCCATGATTTTTGCTGTATGAATTGGCCCCACAACAAAGATCATTAAACCGCTAAGGATCGTGAATTAAATAGCCTGTCAATCATTCCATCCGTAGGAACACGGCAATGCCGTGTTCCTACCCCAAAGATTTCACCTGATTAAATTCATGTTCCTAAGAATTAAGTAGCTGAGCATAGTTAAACATAAAACCTCAAATCCTGTGCCGCCTGCTGCGCGGACGGCACAGGATTTGAGATCTGTTTTTTAATTATGTCCAAGTACTTATCAAACATGTGCAGTTGGTCAATCTGGCTGCTTACCTCTATTTGACCGAGTTAACCAGGCTAGCGTAGATGGGATAACTCAATCTGCTGCCGATCAACGACAAGTTAATTTCATTGTGAAGCAGAACGGTTCCAATCGATCCTGCCTAACGCTATGCAACGACTGATTATTCAACTGTTTGGATGGTTACTTTCACGGCTGACGCGGCCATTTTATCAAGCGCTGGATGATCCCCAACAGGCACAGCGACGAGTGCAGCAGGAGATCTGCGATCGCATTACCCGTAGCACCTATGGTCAAACTTGGGGCATTCAATCCATTCACGATTGGGACAAGCTGCCCATTGTGGACTATGACGATCTGCAAGATTGGATTCTGCCGACGCTGCATCAACGGCACAACGGGCTGACACCTGAGCCAATTTTGTTCTACGAGAAAACCTCCGGCAGTCGCGGTGCAGCTAAGTTCATTCCCTATACGCAGGCACTGCGACAGTCGTTTAGTCACATGTTCTGCGTTTGGGCACAGGATTTAATCTGCAATGGCCCTCGGTTTCGCACCGGGAAGATTTACTTCTGCGTATCGCCACAGTTGGGTAAGTCGGATGAGGTGGCCCTCACCCTAAATCCCTCTCCCCCAGAGCTGCCGCTTATACACATCTTGAATAATTCTTCTAAATCCCGAACTGATCCCCCTAAATCCCCCTTAAAAAGGGGGAATTGTGAGCCAGTCCCCCCCTTTTTAAGGGGGGCTAGGGGGGATCACAATGTCGAAACGAAGTCTAAGAAATTTGTGTGCAAGCAGTCTACGAGTCGAGGGACTTTGAGCCAGTTTTTGCGAAAAAGTTCCGAAGCCATTGCTCGGCTCCCCGTCTCCCGGCGGGAGAAGGGGCTGGGGGATGAGGGCCAGCCTCCCCCAATGGGCCTTTCTAACGATTCTGAATATCTAGACGGCTGGCTGCGCTGGATACTGTCGCCATTCCTCGTTTCTCCGCCGGGAATCAACCGGATTCAAGATGCGGAAACGTTTAAACATCAGCTTTGCCGGACGTTACTTGCCGAGGAGCGGTTAGAGATTATTTCAATCTGGAGTCCGAGCTTTCTGAAAGTTCATCTGGACTGGATGCAGGCACATCGGCATGTGCTGGTAGAGGAACTGCGCGATCGCACTTCCCCCCAGCGACTCGAACTGCTCAACCAAACGCCCATTCCCTGGACAAAAGTTTGGCCGGAACTGAAGCTGATTTCCTGCTGGGACAGCGCCAGCTCTGCGGATTCGGCAAACTGGCTGAGGCAGCAGTTTCCGGGCGTATTAGTACAGGGTAAGGGGTTGCTAGCGACGGAAGCACCGATGACGATTCCGTTGATTCAAGCGCGGGGCTTTGTGCCAGTTTTAGACCAGATCTTTTTTGAATTTGAGCATGAGACAGGCGCAATCTATCAACTGCATGAGCTAGAAATTGGCCAAATGTATACCATCATCATTTCGCAGAAAGGCGGCCTGTACCGCTACCGCATTGGCGATCGGGTGCGAGTCACGCATCACTTTCACCAAACGCCTTGCCTGGAATTTTTAGGACGCAGCGGCGCAATTAGCGACTTGGTGGGCGAAAAGCTGACGGAAGATTTTGTGCGCGAAGTGCTGGCGACGCTGCCGATGCAAACCGCAACGTTTAAGACCTTAACGCCTGTTGTTCCAGCATCTGAGGGAGAAGCGGCAACCCCGTTTTATCAGTTACTAGTCGATCAGGCTGAGGATACAGAACCCGCGATCGCAACTGCACTCGACCACGCCCTTTGCCAATCTCCCCACTATCACCAGGCGCGACTGCTGGGCCAGATTGCTCCCGCCCAGGTCATCATCAGCGCCACGGCGGCAGACCAATTTATGCAAAAACAAATCACCCCAGGCAAAACCTGGGGCGATATTAAATATTCGATTTTGCATCTTTCTAGGGCGATTCCAGTTAAGAGTGAGAAAGCGAGAGAGGAGAGTGCCTCATCCTGAGGCACTCTCCTCTCTCGTTCTTATCTAGAACCGCTATACAATCAAAACTGCCGGCGCAGAAAGATCAGCGTCGATAGACACAACAGCACAATCATGTAAAGAAAGCCGTAGGCGACATTGAGCAATAGATTAGCCGTCGAAGGCAGCGCATCCATGCCGTAAACGGCCAAATTCTTTAAATCGAGTCGCGATAAATCAGGCAGTATCAGATAAATACTGTTGGTGATGCGCTGAATGTCCGCTTGCTCGCTGAGCTGACCAAGCCGGACTAAGTCTTGGCTGAAATGGCCCACTAAATAAATGGCAAACGTCAGCAGCGAAGCCAGTAGCGAACTCATCGTAGAGCCAAACAGCAGCGCCACGGCAATAATTAGCGACAATTCCAGCAGCAGAAATAAGAGTGATATCGCAATACTCTCCAGCGGAAAAGCGATGTTTTGCCAGTACAGACCGCCAAGGTAAATCGCCGCCATCAACGCCAGCAGTACCGCAATCACAGCCGTTAAGCCCAGATGCTTGCCTAGAATAAACTCGCTGCGACTCACTGGCTTAGCCAGCAGCACTAAAACCGTTCGCTTTTCAATTTCCTTGTTAATTAGCCCCGTCCCGACAAAGACCGACACGACTAAACCAATCAACGTAATTCCAGCCAATCCCACATCCAACAGAATTTTGTCTTCCGTCGAAGCGGCTACGCTGGGCAGCAATAACAACGCTAATAGAAAAACAATGGCAAATAAGCCCACTAGATACAAAATGCGATCGCGAATCGTTTCGCGAAACACATTGCTGGCGATCACCCAAATCCGTCCAAGTGACATGTCTCTAAACCCTCTACAATCCTTGATTGTCGTTCCTGGCCAGGTAAGTGCTGAGGACTAAGTGCTGAGTGCTGAGGACTGAGTCCTTTACAAACCTTTATAGCTTTCTAAGACCTTGACAGCCCTTTTGCTCCTCACTCTTCACTCTCCAAAATTCCCTCCACTACTTGATCCAATGCCACCGCCCGTGATGCTTTGAACAAAATGCGATCGCCCTGGCGCATCTCGGACTTCAGCGCGTTTATCAAATCTTGGTGGTTCGTAAACTGCTGAGTCGAAACAGGAGCAGCCCCTTCCGCCATTGCCTGTGCTTCAGCTTCATCAGCCAAAGTCATCAGCGCATCTAATTTTAGATCGTTAACCCACTGCCCCACTCGGTGATGGAGCATGACGGAATGTTCCCCCAGTTCCTTCATCGTGCCGAGAACCGCAATGCGACGCGTCCCGTCGATAGACGCCAACAATTTTAGGGCAGCCTGCATTGATTCGACGCCTGCATTGTAGGTTTCGTCTAGCAGCACAATATCGTTCGATAAAACATGCCGCTTGGCGCGCCCACTCGGTAAATCTACGTCAACACCTTGAGCGAGGGGTTGCCAACTGAGGTTTAAAGCTTTAGCCACAGCTAGAGCTGCTAAGTAATTGAGAGCATTGTGTTCACCCGGTAGCGGCAGCGGCAGCGTTACACCTTCGACTGTTAGCGTTTGGTCAGCCTCGTTAAGCTGTCCCTGAAGATCACCCCCAGTTAAACCGTAGGTAACGGTCTTGCCTGACCAAACGGTTTGAGACGTGCGGATGAGACGGTCATTGTCATGGTTCAAAATGGCAAGGCTGCTGTTGGGCATTTCGGCCAGTAGCTCACATTTGGCTTCTGCGATCGCATGTTCGGAGCCAAGCCGACCGATATGCGCGGTGCCTACGTTTGTAATCACGCCGATATCGGGAGCGGCAATCTGGCTCAGTAGAGCAATCTCGCCCCTGCCGCGCATCCCCATTTCGACGATAGCGTAATCATGCTCTGCACCAAGCTGAAGCAGCGTTTTAGGGACACCAATTTCGTTGTTGAAATTGGCCGCACTTTTCAATACCGTGCCGTGGGTGCCCAGAACTGCCGCGATCAGCTCCTTGGTTGTGGTTTTGCCGACTGACCCGGTAATCGCGATCACTGGAATCGAAAACTGCTGTCGCCACCAGTGGGCAATTGCTTGGTATGCCTGAAGCGTGTTACTAACTTGTAAAACTGGCAGATCGCCAAAATCACCATCGGCTTCAACTACAGCCGCGATCGCACCGTTTGCGATCGCAGTATCGACGAACTGATGCCCATCAAAGTTTTCGCCCCGCAGCGCCACAAATAAATCACCGGGCTTTAATTCGCGGGTATCCGTTGTCACGTTGCGAAACGACACGGCTTTGTCCTGAATATGCACTGAACAGGCGTTGAGTACAGTGATCACCTGTAGCAGCGATGCTGAGCAAACCATAGCAACTCATCAAAAACCCCAAAGTGAGCATACCGTGTTCACTTGAATTCTGGGTTGAAAACCCGAAATTCAAGTGGCTCGTTGACGCCGCTATTTGAGTTAAATACTCCAACTGATGAAAACCAGCTTTCGATTCGTGAACTTTACTTAGAGTCGTAAAGCGAGTTCCGATTGATGAATGAGCGTGAGATCGGCTCAATAACCGTAAATTTGCCCATTATCATTTCAATTTTTCGATTAATTGTCCGAAAACGATCAAAAAAAGGGACTGACCCTCCTCCCCAAAAGACCAAAGCAGTGTAGACTATCAAGCGTGGTAAGTAATCTCACTTACTACTGAAAAAATTCATCGAAAGTTCACGAAGTGGGTGACATGCGTCACATGATATTGTTGCGTCTGCTTTGTATGATTAATGTACAGAGAAGGGTGCACACTGTATATTTTGTGACGTAATCAATATTTGCTTTAGGGTTTATTTGACTAGGATTCAGCGTCCTTTTACTCACTCCGCCTGAGCTGGAATGGTGATCGATTTGTACAGATTGCCGCGATGCTGTGATAGGTGTTGTGAGTTGTTTGAGTTTTTAGCTTTCAGCCTGAATTTGAGTGAGGCGCTGGATTTTGGTTATGCTCATGAAGGCTTGAAACATGATGGATTTACAACATCAGTGGGCATGGAGTTGGGTAGAAAGTGAGCACTACTACGTATCGCCATAATCGATCGCCTATTCCAGGGGAAGATCAGCTTTATCTGCATTTAATGGAACGCGTTAATGCAGAGGAACCTAGTGAGCTGATTGAGCGATTTCGATCGTTATTTGTCGATGCAGTCGGCTATCCTGACCGCGAAGTTGTACTGGCACTGGACGAGATTGCAAGATCTGAACAGTCCCAGAATGAGTTCCGCTTCGTTTTAAACCGCTGCTGCCACATCCTCATCAACCGCTGGCAATCAAGACCTCATCTACAGGTTGCTATTCCGGCACTGATTGATCTATTTGAAGCAGAATCAACCCGCCCAATTACGGAACTTTCGCGCTCCAAGGGCGTACGCAATGTGCGAGCGCTGGTGCATGACTTCACCCGTACGGAGCAGTACCTAACGCTCAAGCGACTTGCCCGCATCATTGAAGGAGAAATACAGGAGGAGCATTTCGAAGCGAAGCGTCCGTTAGGCGTTTTGATTCGTCGGTATCCATATCTTTATGAACACTGTTTGCTCAGCGAAGACAGCACTCAAGCCCAGCAGCACACGGTTCAGAAACTTCAGCATCGCGTTCAAAAGCAGTACGAGATTGATTTGTCTCATTACGTCACCTATCGGATTCGCCGTTCGCGCCTGAAGCATCAATCGCCAGCGGTCATTGAGACCCTGCGTCCGGTCGAGAATCCCACACTATTGTGCGATCGCGATCTCGTTGCGTCATTAAAACAGTTTTCCGGCAAGATCGATGGTCAACATACCTATCGGGATTTGGCGCAGAGCTTTTTGACTCATTCTCAACACACCCGCAGCTACGGTAGCTTCAAGCGCGATCTCTACGATTACATCACCTCCTCAGTTGATCCGGCTTATGGCAAACGGCAATTCAATCAGCTACTGGTGGATCAACTCGAACACACGATGCCCGAAAGTGACGGCAAACCGCTGAGCGATTTCTTGCTAGTGCGTACCTACAGCCAACTATTGAACTTTCTGATTGTTGAAAGTCCCCAAAGCCCACAGCACTTCCTGTTTATTGATCTAATTAGTAATTTGGGGCCAGCCCGCACGGTTGGGTTGCTGCTCAAGATCGTGCTGCTCTGCCAAAAAGTGAAGCCCTATCTAGAGCGGCGCTTCTCGATTCTATTTAGCCATTACGAAACGTTTGCTCAAGAATCGGTGGAATGGCTGGTGCGCGTGCTAGAAACGCTCAATGTGGCGTTAAGCACAAACTTTGGTTCGGTGCGATTGCCGGTTTAGGTCGATTGCGAGCGTGACTTATCCACCTCGACAAGACGGCTTTAGCCCTGGACAGTAAAGCCGATATCATTGGCCTATTGTCCCCAGTTAATCCCAGTATGGATATCGATAGCCGTCGCGAATCGTTTATTCCGTATCCTCGCCAAGACATTATTAAACTTTGCTTAGCTGACAATCGTCTCCATGAGAGCGATGCAGAAGTGTTTCGGTCGTTCTGCACTTTGCTGATCGCGTTTTATCACTTCCGCTTCCACCGAATGTTGGAGGAAATTAAAACGAACTATCGGGTGTTCAATCCCAATACCGATGTGCAGCCGCTTTGGGAACCGGATTTGAACGAGTATCAGCACATGGAAACCAAGGTGGTCAAAGCATTTCAATACATTTTAGAACGGGCCAATTATCGATCATTGCCCCAAGACATTATTCAAACGTCACTGGATGATTGTTCGCTGATTAAGCTGACAACCAAAGTAGACTTTGAGGATTTTGATCAGTTTCTCTGCTATTACCGGGGCGATACTGAGCAAACCACGACGGTCAAAAAGTTCTACTTCTGGAAAAAGGAGCAGACCGTTGAGGTGATTGAACGCTTGGTGTTGATGATGAAGTTTAAGGGGGACGGCTATTTTCGGGCTAAGGATAAGCAGCGGCGATTTAATCCATTTAAGCGCAAGTTTATTCCCGGCAAGATGTATGTCTATTTCTACAAGAACATCCCCAAGCTGGATTTAGACCTGCTGTTTCCTAATGTGCAAACCAGCATGACCTGGCGCGATCGCATTTTTCTGGTCGGAACTGTTCTGGGGGCAGCAATCCCGGTCATTCTCAAAGCCCTACCTAACATTTTGCTGCTGATTGCCGCAATTTTGTTGGCCATGAATGCACAATCGGCACTCCAAACGATTGATGTGGAGGAGGAACAGGCACGTAATCTGGCACCCGTCCTACTGGCCAGTTTGACCTTGATGATTGTCTTGGGTGGTTTTGCGTTTAAGCAGTACAGCCAGTACAAGAGTAAGAAAATCAAGTTTCAAAAGGACGTGACCGAGACGCTGTTTTTTAAGAATTTGGCTAATAATGCCAGCGTGTTTCAGATGCTGACGGATATCGCGGAGGAGGAGGAATGCAAGGAAATTATCCTGGTGTACTATCATTTGCTGACCAGTCCGGAGCCGTTAACGCCGAAGGCACTAGATGCCCAAATTGAAGCCTGGATGCTGGAGAAAACGGGCACGGCGATTAATTTTGATATTCAGGGGCCGTTGCGGAATCTAGCGAAAATTCGGGGACGTACTGCCGATTCGGCGATGGAGCAGTCGGTATTGACCTATGACAAGCAGGGGCGCTGTTGTGTGTTGCCGCTGCATGAGGCCAGGGTGGTGCTGGACTATGTGTGGGACAATGCGTTTCGCTACAACGGGTTTTGAGTTAGGAGTCTTGTTCGTCGGTTTGGCCCCAGACGTAGTCTTGGTAGCCTTTACAGGCGGAGATGAGGGCTTCCCGTTGTTTTTTTTGAATAGGGAATCATTAAACAACGAAAAAGCGATCGCACTTGACCCAAAGTTGCGATCGCTCTTGTCTGTATCATCCACAGTTAGACTCAGCCCAATTCAAGTCGCGGGCCAAATCCAATCAGAGGAAACTCCAGGCCACCGCTATAGGAACGCGGTTTACAGCAGCAGCCTGGAAGCTATTTCCGCTGCTTTTTCTAGACTTTGACTATCAAAAACCTAAATTCTAAATAGGCTCAGATTGATATCAGGCTTACGCTTGAGGCTGAACATCAATGACATCATCATCCAGAGTAGGCGCATTGGTGTTGGAGTTTGCAACATTGCGTGTCCGACGATTCAGAAACTCAAGTACAACCTGAGACAGTTCAGTCACTAGCAGTGTTGCGACGATACCATCATCAATCCAGCCGATAACTGGAATAAAATCAGGGGCGATATCAATCGGGCTAAATAGGTAAATCAACGTGCCGAAGATAATCAGCCAGCGGTATTTTGTGTGACGTAGCGTGTTCTTGTACCACTTGTAAAAAGACTGCGCAATGTTGGTGTTATCCATGCCACTACCTTGAATTGAGCTTACATCATTCATTGTGTCGAGAAACTCATAAACTCCCCAGTGTTGAAAACCGGGGTGCTTCAGCGTGAAGTCCACACATCCGAAAATGTGGTTGGCCGCTAGATATCTTCAACTTTTTAAGTCGTGCTTGATAGATTCTTCATATCTTTGGCGTACTCTAAGCTGATGTTGTGTGATTGCTGATATTAAGTATGAATTGTGATGTGGGGGCTGCGCTCCCACATCACAATTCATACCTAGATTAAGCAACGCTGATGTTGTGTTTACAGTTGTAGTTCTATCCAGGAGGGATCGCGATGCCCTCTCCGTCTCGTCCGGAGTCTTCCAATCAACCACCATCCAGTGCCGCAGTACTGAAGCAAGGGCTGTCTGCCCTCAAGCAAAAGCAGTACGATCAGGCGATCCAGTCCTTTCATCAGGTTGTGCAGCTCTCCACTGATGCGGCTGAATACGCTCAGGCGCAAATGGGGTTAGTTAAAGCTTATGGATATAGGGGGCAAACTGAGGCTGCGATCGCAACTTGCACTCAACTCACCCGCAACAGCAGTCCCAAAGTGCAAGCTTGGGCAGCCCGAACATTGGAAAAGCTACAGCAGCGAAATGTGGCGCACCCCGATCAATCCCACTCTAATATCGCTTCATCCCCGACTCCATCCAGCTCAACTCGCGCCGATCACCCACCCGAGCGGTTGAGTCGCCAAGAACTTCAAACGACGGAGACAAACAGCTCAGAGCCCCAAGGCACCCCCCTCTCTAGTACAGGATTCATTCCCCTTGATGCCTCCCTTGATGACGCTCGTAAACCTGGCCATGAGACGGGATTTGTGGCTCTAGATGACGTCGATGACGATGTCCAGCCTTCTCGTCCTCCCTTGGCCACTCCTAGGATGGCTCCGCCGCCATCTTCCCCAACTCCAGCCGACGTAGCCACCGCTTCGCCTGCGACTCAACCATCAGCCAATCAGGAATTAGAGCAGCCAACCAGTCCACCTAGCGATCTGGTCAATCGATTGGTAGATCAATCGCCTAACCCAGATCAGCCAGATCCAAATACGGCTGTCACTGCCAATCCGCCTGCCGATACGCCAACCGCTGCTCAAACAGCAGCAGATCCAGCAGTAGCACTCGCACAATCTGCTCCACCTATCAGCTATCAACCGACTTGGCAACAAGCAGAACGAGCCGAGCGCTGGTCATCCCTCCCCCCCGTCAATCAAACTCGATTTTGGATTATTCAAGCCGTAACGGTGGTTGGGTCAATTTGGTTAATTCGGTCAGGTACGTGGTTTCTACTGCGACAGGTCAATAAATTCCTGGCTTGGCTTGATTGGCCAATTCATGTCCAGCCCATCCAAGCGTTTTACCGCGATCCGTTCTGGATGATTGCCCTGTTTCTGGCTGTTCTATTCGCAGCTTCACCCTGGCTTTGGGATTTTCTGCTCAGTTGGTTTTATGGTCAAAAGCCGTTCAGCCTCCAAATCCTGGAATCCCATAGTCCTGAATCAGTCCGTTTTCTGAAGCGATTTTTTCGTCAGTCTGGGCGCACAATGCCGGAGTTGCGAGTATTACCCAGCCAAGCCCCACTGATTCTAACCTATGGCAACCTCCCTCGATTTGCCCGCATTTCCGTTAGTCAAGGACTGCTTAATCAACTTGCCGATGATGAAATTGCCACTCTCTATGCACGGGAAGCAAGCCAGATTCAGCGCTGGGATTTTGTCACTCTGTCGTGGATAGCGTTGATCATGCAGCTGCCCTACTTGCTGTATGATGAAGCCGCAAAGTTCGGCAATCGACTCTCCCAGCCGATTCTACGCGGGTGTTTTGCATTCGTGGCTAGTGCGGGGTATGGCCTGTACTGGCTGCTTCGCTGGTTAGGGCTGTGGGCCAATCGAAATCGTACTTATCACAGCGATCGCACTTCAGTGAGCCTAACAGGCAATCCCAACGGTTTAATTCGAGCCTTACTGAAAGTTGCTATCGGCAGCGCCGAAGATATTCAGCGGCAGGGACGTACTAGCTCAGAACTGGAAAGCCTAAATCTGCTCTCTCCCACAGGCTATGCAGCCAGCCTGACGGTGGGCAGCACCTATCCATACACGCCGATTGAACCCATTTTGCAGTGGGACTATCAAAACCCCTACCGTCACTGGCTCGCGACGAGCCAAGCCCATCCAGCTTTAGGTGAACGGCTGTACATTTTGACTCGCTATGCCCAGCGCTGGCATTTGACACCCGAACTCGATCTGGAATCCCCTCCACCTCGCCCCAAAGCCCAGAACATCATCCAGCAAATCGCCTACTGGCAACCGCTGTTATTTCAAGCGAGTCCTTGGGTGGGGTTAGTATGCGGATTTGCGATCGCATGGCTGCTTAAATTTATTGGCTGGTTTTCGCCCGTCGTCAACATTTATCGGTTGCAGTGGATGTGGGATAGCCAAAGCTTACTCTGGGCCTGCATTTTAATCGGATTTGGCATTGGCACTTGGCTACGAGTCAACCGTCTTTTTCCAGACTTCACTCCTGGCGCAATCCGTAATCAGCCTAACGCCCATCTCTTACTGACTGATCCCGTGGCACTACCGACCAATACCCTACCCGTCAAAATCCAAGGCAAACTACTGGGTCGATCAGGCTTGCACAATTGGTTGGGGCAAGATTTGCTGATGCAATCCCAGCAGGGACTGATCAAACTCCGCTACGCCTCTGCTCTGGGTGTATTAGGCAATCTGTTCCTGCAATCCGCCAAAATTCGTCCAGAAGAACTCACAGGTCGCCGAATTCAAATCGTCGGCTGGTTTCGGCGCAGTGTCCTTAGTTGGATTGACCTCGACCATATTAAAAATCAAGCTGGGTATACAATTCGGGCCAACTCACCCACAAGCGCCACTCTACTCGGCGGCATCTGTATTGCCTGGGGACTTTTCCTACTCGTAACGGGCCGATAGATGTCACGAGCGAGCCACCTACTATAGCCGTCGCCACTTTGATCGAGACAGTTGCGAAATCTAACGTTTGAACGTCTAAACGTTTCTCCAATGTCCTATTTCCAATGTCTTAAACTGATCTGACGACGGCTGTGTCAAGTTCACTCGTAAAAATCAACGCATCTTATGTAAAGAAATATTGCGATTCGGTCGAGGTGCGTGTTATATTTCTTTACAGAGATTCGGAAGACTCAGCGTGGCTTAACCGTTAGTATGCAACTCCATAGTTGGCAACTCAGCAGTTGCAAGACTCGTGGCCGAGTTGTTCGTTTCTCCTCCCAACACAGCAAGGTGAACCAGTCGATTTGTCGGCTGGTTTTATTTATGGCCTCTTGTTAGGGGTGAGATTAAGTTGGCCTTTACCTAAGCCCGTGATAGCCTAATATACGGTGTACAGTAATGAAACATCAACTTCATTAGGCCACAAGGTCGATCTAACACCTATGCTGTAGCAGTGGGTTGGCAGTATCAGACAACCTGATTGCTTCGCTAGAGGTCATTTATCTCAGTTACCCACATTAATTTAAGTCGCTAGACACAACTCATTAATGCAAGTTGGTGGATCAAAATCGGCTCAGCTAATCTCCTCATTCTCCCCAAAGGAGTTTGTTAAGGAATTTATTAGTCCGGTAGTATCAAGAATAGATTTAGCAAACTTAACGCTGATTAGAGAGTTTCCAAGCATGCCCCAACTTCGAGGCAAACTTGGTTCTTTTTAGTGTCAATATTACTTATGACGAGTTTGCACCAACTGCTTATTCAAGCGCATTAGGTTTATAAGCGTTAGTTTTCATACGATTTGGAGGTATCACTGATGTCTATTCGTCTCTATGTAGGAAACCTGCCTAAAGAGGTGGAGCGCGAAGAGTTGGAGGCTGTGTTCTCTGACTTTAACGACTTACTATCGGTCAAGGTGATTACAGATAAGAAAACGGGTAAATGTCGTGGATTTGGCTTTGTCACTGTCAAGACAGATGAGCAAGCCGACGCCATTATTGAAAAGCTCAACGGCCAGGAGTTCAAGGATACAACTCTGAAGATTGAGAAGGCGCTGCCCCGCTCGAAAGGGAAGGAATCGAATGGTTCGCCCAGTGCTAGTGGCGGTGGCCGTCGGAAGGGAGGCAATAATAACAAGTCTCGCCGTTCTGACTCTTCTTCTTCCAGTCAATCCACTCAGCCTGATCCACGTTGGGCAGGCGAACTGGAAAAACTCAAGCAGATGCTAGCAACACAGACCGCCAATTCATAGTCGCTCTGGCTACGAATCAGCAGATGAAACATGTGCAGGTTGGTGGGGAATCTATCTAAGGTAGATGGCTCTAAGTTCTGCATGTTGGAGCAAACAGGTTCTTCTGCATCATCATTTCGTGTCTTTTGCAAATCGATGCGACGTGGAAACAATAGACATCTTGTAATTCGCTCCTGAATCAAGCATCACGTATCTAAAGCAGCCTAGCTATGGTGATCGTTTAATCACCATAGCTAGGCTGTTCTGTTAGTTTTGGTCATTTCTGTTAATTTCTATCCGCTGATAGGTGAATGATTTGACTTGAGGTAGACGAGTCTTGATGGCCAATTGCGGCATTTATAAGGAAGCCGTGCCAATAGCGTGGAAATTACCAATGCTTCACACAATGTCGCTTCGTCCAATCCGATTACTGCGTTCTGCTTTGCCAACCGCTATCTTCATGCTGGTTCTCAATGGTGTAGCAGAGTCTGTTATGGCGCAAACGCCGCCAAACTATGTTTGCTATTTACGCAAGCCAAGTGGCGAAGTGGTAAATCTATCGTCGATCTGCGGTGATGATGAGACCGAAGGAGATGAGACAGCGGCTGGATCGCTTAGCATCCGCAATGTGCAGGTGACAGGGGCGGGGTTAACGGGAGTCATCGTTAACGAATCTGATCAGCCTGTGCGAATTGGTGGCTTGGGCTACGAACTGCTGCAAACGGACGGTCAGGCTGTATTGGCTGGCACTGCAGCTCCCGCCACTGATGTTTTGTTGCCGAATGAGCCAGTTCAGTTTATTGCTAATTTCAGTAGTGCAGATCGCGATCAGCTGGCCGTATATGCCGATGTTGATTTAGAACTTGCGATCGCACCTGATTCAGTCTCTCCAGTTGCACTCGATGATGATCTGGATGATGACACTGTGAGCGGTGAGATTGAGGATATTGAAGTTATTGGTGATGAACTCGGTGATTCTCCAGTCGTTGGTGAGGATGAAATCAGCGAGGAGGAGCTTGATGATTTTCCGCTAGTTGGTGAGGATGATGATGGTCTAGATGACGATGGCTTAAATAATGATCTGGATAATGGGTTAGATGATGACTTTAATGGCGATTTGGAAACGGATGGTCTAGATAGCCTGGACAATGATGATGGACTAGACACCATTGATGATAACGACCCGTTTGACTCCGTTGGCGACGACGATCTGGGAGACAGTGATACGTCCGATATTTTAGACGACAACGATACGCTGAATGACGATACGCTAGATACCGTTGGCGACGATGACACGTTTGACTCGACAGATGACAATGGTGTTTTCGATTCTGATGGTGCTCTCTAAGTACGATCGAGAGTCAGGCTGTCTGACCTAATTATGGGTGTTCAGCCAACTGCATATTACAGCTAGTCACATTGATTGGAACATTGGGAAACTCTGAAAACGTTCAAACGTTCAAGTGTTTAAACGTTGAATGTCATACCTGTCTTGACCAAAGTGGCAACGGCTACATATAAGCTAGGGCTGCTGAAATTCAGGAATTTTTCATGTTGCTGCTGTATACAGGGGTAAGTGCATCAGTTATCTCTAATTTTTGTTAGATTTTTTGAGGAACCTTTGCAGTCCCGCTAGTTGCGATCGCACATTCAACACGATTTCACTACATCATTCACCCGCAAGGTGAATAGGATTCCGAATGGCGATTGTGCAATGGCGGTCAACGGTATCTGGTTGAGCAACATTCCCATCCTTCTTCAGCACTAAATTCAGCAACATGAGTTGGCGACTCAGTCCAAAATGGATATCTAGATTGTTCTGGAGCGGCTTGTCGCTGGGTGCAGTGCTGATGGCGCGACCAGCACAGAGCGCAGAACGGATTTATGTTACCTACGGGATCATTCGGCGATCCATGCCGCTTGAGTCCCTTGAACAATATGCCGCCGATGGCACGATTGATACGGAACTTGATGACTTTACCCGCTATGTATCTAACGAGCAGTTAGAGCAGTTGCGGCTAGCACTCACAGCCGAAGCCGAGATTTCAGAAGTTGCGATCGCGCAATTTTTCTATACGCCGCAGGGCGAGGCTCTGCTGAGGCGGCTGGGTGGCTTAATTCAAACGGAGGCCGGAAATTCTGGATTTTATGCGCTGCGGGCAGCGTTGATTCTGGCGGCTAGCTCTGAAGATGGTTTAACGCTGCTCAATGTGCTGCGCTATTTTCCGACCGAAGGCATTCAAGTCAACATTGCGCAGGCCCTAGAAATCGCGAATACGCTGCGGCAACTGGTGAATCAGACCAATGCTGCCGTCGGGTTAATCGAACAGCGCGCTGTAGTCGCAGCCGCCAATCATCCGCTCAGAATTCCACGCAACTATCCTGATCCGGGTGAATTAGGCCTCTATGACTGGGTGCGATATACTCGTCCGCTGAAAAATGCCAGTCGCAATCGTCTCATCCCAGTTGATTACTATTTCCCGGTTGGAGAAAACGCTCAAAATTCGGCAACTACGCCGTTTCCCGCACCTGTTGTGATCATCTCCCACGGTTTGGGCAACGATCGGACAACCTACGCCTACTTAGCGAAGCATTTGGCATCTCACGGCTTTGTCGTCGCGATTCCAGAGCATCCGGGCAGCAGTGCAGAACAGCTGCAAGCGCTCGTTAGCGGGCAGGTCAATGAGGTGACAACGGCACAAGAGTTTGTGGATCGGCCCTTGGATATTAGCGCCGTGATTGATGATCTAGAGCGGCGGATTCAAATTGATCCGACCCTAAACGAGCAGGTTGATTTGTCGCGGGTTGGCGTGATTGGGCAGTCCTTTGGTGGCTATACGGCGCTGGCGTTGGCGGGGGCTCAGATTAATCGAAATAGTTTGGCGGTTGAGTGTGCAGCGCTCAATGAATCGCTCAATCTCTCACTCCTGCTGCAGTGTCAAGCCAATCGGCTACCTGCCACCGATCTCTTTCTGGAAGATCCACGCATTAATGCTGCGATCGCAATTAATCCAGCCAGCAGCGCAATTTTTGGCGTGGATGGATTTCGCAATATCAACGTGCCGCTGATGGTCATTTCCGGCAGTGCTGACACGGTTACTCCTGCGCTGATCGAGCAAATTCGTCCGTTTACTTGGCTTGATAATCCTGACCGCTATCTGCTGATGATTCGTCAGGCAACTCATTTCTCAGTGATGGGAGTCAGCGAAGAAAATAGCGAAGTACTCCAGCTGCCAGCTACCGTGATTGGCCCAGCCCCAGAATTGGCCCAACGCTATGCGAACATCCTGGCGCTACTGTTTTTACAAGGCTATCTGGAACAAGACGAAACCGCTCTCAGCTTGCTCAATTCGGCCTTTGTCAACCGCATCAGCGAAGCCCCCCTCCCGATTGCGCTAGTTGATCAACTGAGCCCGGTTCAGCTCAAGGAAGCGATTACCGACGTTGAAGATCAGCCAAAGTTGGCCAAACGCCACTTGCAGTAGAACGACTCATCGCCTGCACCAACATCCACAAAACAAACCTTTCTAAGCCGGAGAATCGGATGGCTCGATCACCTCTGGTTGTTGAATGGCTGTTGGCTTACGGTGAGACTGCTCCAGCAGGGGCAGATTCCACTGATCCAGAATGTCTTGCACAATTACTTCTTGTAGCCATACCTTGGCGACGACCGCCAGCGGCAGGGCAAGAATCAGCCCAAACAGGCCAAACGCTGTCGCAAAGAAAATTTGAGCAACTAGGGTTAATGCAGGCAGTAGAGAAACCTGCTTGGCCATGATAGTTGGCGTGAGCCAATAGCTCTCGATTTGCTGAATCACGATGTAAAAGATAAAAACTGCGATCGCTTTCCAGGGTTCTTCCAGAAGTGCGATCGTAACCGGGAAAACAACGCTCAGCGTCGGGCCAATATTGGGAATAAAGTTCAGCAATCCCGCTAGTAATGCGTGAGCCAAGACTAGGGGAATGCCTAGAGCCCAAAGCCCCAAAGCGCTGAGGGCAAAAATAAACACCGAGCTCGTGAGGATGCCCGCGAGCCAGTTGCCGAGATCCACCTCACAAATCGACAAGATCTGATCGGCACGGCGACGATAGAAAGACGGAAAGAGCAGCAGGAAGGTATGACGATAAGCGGTTGGATTGATCAGCAGCATGACCGACAGTACCAGCACCAGCAGCAAACTGAGAACGACGCTGACTGAATCAGAGAAAAATGAATAGAAGTTGCGGACGACGCCCTGCACAGAGGGCACTAACCGGGGAAACAAGCTTGGCAAATCCGGCAGATTGGGTGCCCAGTCCGGTAGCTGGTTACGAAAACCACTCAAAAAGCTGAGGATTTGGGCAAAGCCAGAAGGCAGCAGTTCAATCAGGCGCTCAAACTGGCTCACGAAGGGCGGCACAATAATGATGAAAAAGAGAATCATCACCAGCGCCGCGCCAGCTAGTGTCAGCGGAATGGCCTGGTTGCGCTGCAGCCCCAAACGACGCACCTGACGCACCAGACTGTTGAGCGCCGTCGCGATCACGACTGCTGTAAACACCAGCAGCAGCAGTTGACGAATTTGCCACAGCACAAAAATCGCCACAACTAACACTAAAAAGCCAAGCCAATCTCCCAGTTTCACGGCACTTGACCTGAGTTACATATAGGGCAGCAGGGCTTCCAGATTGAGATGCGCCTCAACTGAGTCAGCCAAAGAATCGAGCATGGCTTCCCGCTGCTCTCGATAGTTTGCAATTCCGGTTGGTAGCGATCGCAATCCGCGCTGCTGGCGCAATCGGTTCAACCAGGCGCGTCGCCAAGGGCCGTTATCGAAAATACCGTGCAGATAGGTACCCCAAATCGACATCGTGTCATCCACCACGCCTAAGCTGGGGTCATCAAACAGAGTTTCAAATGCGATGGCATGGGGGTCATCTGGTTCAGGACGCGTGAGCTGAGTCCGTCCCTGGTGGATTTCATAACCCGCAATCGGCAAACCATCTTGGGGATATTTGGAGGTGACCTGTCGCTGACGGGCAATCTTATGACGGGTGATGACCGTCCGCATTGGCAACAGAGACAGTGCCTTAAACCGTCCTTCATGGCCCTCAATACCTTCGGGGTCAGCCAGAATGTTGCCCAGCATCTGAAAGCCACCACAGATACCCATGACGGTACCGCCTGCTGCTGCGTAGTTTTGAATCGCTTCGGCCATACCGCTGCGCTGGAGGGCAATTAAATCTGCGATCGCAGTTTTGGAACCGGGCAGCACCACCGCATCCGGATAGCCCAAGTTTTCCTGAAGTCCCACATAGCGCACCGTCACAGACGGTTCAGCCTCCAGTGGGTCAAAATCGGTGAAGTTGGAAATTCGGGGAAAGCGAATTACGGCAACTGTAATTTCACTATCTTGTTTCACACTACGGTTATTGAACAAGGAAAGCGAATCTTCTGCGGGCAGCGCTTCCTCCAGCCACGGTACGACGCCAATAACCGGAATACCCGTACGTTCCTCCAGCCAGTCAAGTCCCGGCTGCAAAAGAGACTGATGCCCCCGAAACTTGTTGATAATAATGCCTTTGATCAACTCCCGCTCATCGGGTTCCAGCAGCTCCAAGGTGCCAACAATATGGGCAAAGACACCGCCCCGTTCAATATCGGCCACTAACACCGTTGGTGCTTCTAAATGCTTGGCCACTCGCATGTTGGTCAAATCTCGATGCCTGAGATTTACCTCAGCCGGACTGCCTGCCCCTTCGCAGACCACCAGATCAAAATCATCGCCTAATCGCCGCAGGCTCTCTCGAATACTTTGCCAGCCCGCATCAAAATACTGCTCGTAGTAGTCCATTGCATTGGCGACTCCCACCGGGCGACCTTTCATGATAATTTGAGAGGTCATATTGCCTTGGGGCTTCAGCAGAATGGGATTCATTTCCACTTGCGGTGAAACCCCGGCTGCCCATGCTTGTACGGCCTGTGCATAGCCAATTTCTGCTCCAGTCGTTGTCACGTAGGCGTTAAGCGCCATATTTTGCCCTTTGAAGGGAGCCACACGCCACCCTTTGCGATGCAAAATACGGCAAAGAGCAGTAGTAATCAGTGATTTTCCTGCGTGGGAGGTCGTTCCCACTACCATGATGGCTTTCATGCAAATCTCCGAGGGCTGGACTGTGATTGAATCAACGTCATCTCCGAAATTCTAGCCAGACATTGGAAGATCAGGAAATTTTTACACAAACCGGGATGAGGTTGAGACAAAATCGTCGAAATCGCTTGAAATTGCTTAATGATTGCTTACACCGAATTTGCCAGTAAAAACCAATTTTGATTTCTTAAAAGGTTTGCACAGCATGTCTTTATAAGAAAGCATTTTGAGGTTTTAAGAGAAATTCTGTATTAATAACAATACACTAACCTCCTCTGTCCCCATCGATTTTGGTGCTGTGACTGTGATTACACCCAAAATGTGACATCAACGGAGCGATCGGGTAGCTGGCGCGGATCCTTACCTTGTGCGATCGCAGTGCGAATTGATTCCACAAACACATGAATCGTATCGGCAGGGGTGTTTGAGAAGCGCTGACCGTACTTGGCAATCGTCTCCTGCTGGATTTTCAGTGCTTTAATATCCTGTTTAATAATGCGCTGAGCCGTCCAGCGGACAAAGGGTTTTGCCCATCGGCTCCAGATGCCATAGTTAAACGTCACGTCAGTATAAACCAGCGTACTTGTTTCCGTTTCGGGGACTGACTGACTGGTAATAAATAGCCGCCGATGGGGGCCAAAGTCATACTCCACGCTGGTCACATTCGGCATGTGAAAGCTGTCGATATGGCGAATTTCCTGGGCCTTGGTATTCAAAAAGCGGCTAAACCAGCCCAAATTCGTGGTTTCATTACGGTATTCTGCTGTAACGCAACCGTTGCTGCGCGTTACGGTCATATCCAATTTCTGCTGCCGCTGCTGGCGGAAAATGCCGGGATGCACCGACACCGTATGGGGAATATCAATAAAGTTCTCGACGCAGTTGGTGACAGAATTCTCAAACCGATTAATCACCCGTACGGTTTGCCAACCCGGTTCCCGCTCTTTCAAACCTTTTTTAGGATGGGCATCTTGATAATGCGGCATCCGAAACGGCTGAAACTCTTCTAGCGGCGTTTGCAACCGCACATAAATGTAGCCGTCCTGCTCGCGGACAGAATACCATTGCGCACAGCGCGATTTCAGCGGCTTAAACTGGTCTCCTTCTGCCGGAACCGCAACGACGCGGCCCCGTTTGTCGTATATCCAGCCGTGATAGGGACAGTGCAACTGGCCCTGTTTGACGGTGCCGCCCGACAACCGACTATTGCGATGCATACAGCGATCGCGCAGTGCCACCGGCAGACCATCAGCTCCCCGAAAGATAGCCAACCACTCGCCCAGCACCATGCGGCTCAACACCTGATTCGGCTTAAGCTGTTCCGTTTGAGCTACAACGTACCAAAAATCGGCAAAATCAACCGTAGTTGGTTGAGGAACTTCTTCAGAGATAAACGGCGGCTCGCTGGTTTGGTTGGCTGAATCTGTTTGAGCTACTGGAGCTGTTTGATCGGCTGACCCGGAATCCGATGCGTCGAGCTGCGCGGGTTCAATCCGAACAGACTCAGATTCGGAGGATAGCACAGGCGAATCAACGGATGGATGCGTCATGCGTCTAATCGCTCAATTTCGAGATGGTCAATGAGATCAATTTGACAGGCCAATCTGGCATTGGGAATATCCGGCGCGAGTACGTCTAACATTTCCTGCTCGTCCGCATCCGGTGGTGGAATTTGGCCATCGACAGTCACCAAGCAGGTGCCGCAAATTCCCGTCCGACAGCCAAAGAGCACCGGAGAGTTCTGTGCGGTCAACACGTCCGCCAACGGCTGATGTGCGGAGAGCGCGATCGCAGAAAAGTCGGTATTAGGAAAGCAAACGGTACAGCGAGAATTAGACACAACGGTAGAGCAAGATAAGGCAGGATACTTAGGCAATCATTTCAGTAATTAACAACCTAACGCCGTTATAGCGCAACGTCCGGCTTAACCGAGGCATTGATGTGCCGCACCCAATAATGACCCATCTTCCCCTTGTTCCTCACACTCCTGCTCCGCCACCTTAGTTACGCAAACGTTACGCCGACTCCACCAATCACAAATTTGTGCGGAATCAAACTGAAAAGGTTCACGTGCTGCACTGTAATTTCTAGCAATTCAGGTTAGAATCCTGCCCATACAAAATTCTCCTGTCCCCATCGCCTCAATCAACGACCATGCCAGTTATTCCTGCCCAACCCTACGATTACGATCTGCCACCTCACGGCGGTATTGCACTGCTGATTATTGATATGCAGCGTGATTTTCTCGAACCAGGGGGATTTGGTGAGTCCTTGGGCAACGACGTTAGTCAACTACAAAGCATTGTGCCCAACATTAAGCAGCTCCAGCAGTTTTTTCGCGATCGCAACTGGCCCATTTTTCAAACGGTTGAAGGGCATCAAGCGGATCTGTCGGACTGTCCACCCTCTAAGCGGCTGCGGGGACAGGCTGCGCTGAAGATTGGCGATCCTGGCCCGATGGGACGCATTTTGGTCTTGGGTGAACCGGGCAACACAATTATTCCTGAATTAGCTCCTTTACCCGACGAAGCCGTAATTGCCAAACCGGGAAAAGGCGCGTTCTACAACACCAACTTGGCCGAACTGCTCCAGCAGCAGGCCATTACGCATCTATTGATTACTGGCGTCACCACCGAAGTCTGCGTCCAAACCACCATGCGCGAAGCTAACGATCGCGGCTACGAATGTTTGCTAATCGAAGATGCCACCGCCAGCTACTTCCCCGAATTCAAGCAGTCAACCCTCGAAATGGTGCGGGCACAGGGCGGCATTGTCGGCTGGACAGCGACGACAGAAAATGCGATCGCAAGTTTACAGCAATACGCCAATCTCGCTCAACTATCAGCTTAGTAGCTTCGGCCTAGTTCAAAAGTGCTGTATTTCCGCTGTTCCACTTGGCTTCTGACCTGGGATGGAGGGAATCTGCGCTGATCTTGCCTGCAATAGAAAAAGTAATGGAATACCAATTCCATACGCAGATTCGCAAGAGGTACGACAACTATGGGTGGACATGCAAGCCGCGACGGAAATTCTGTAAAGCCCAACACGAATGCAGAAGAGAGTTTAGACACGGCTGCTGATCTGGGCGTTAATCCAGATGAGATTGTGCCTCCAAAAGGAGAAGATGAGGTGCGATCGCGCCGCGCCCCCGAAAACAAAAAAGCGACCAAGGAAGCGTCTAAGCAATAGCGCTTACTCAATCTGACTAATTTCCAAAAGTGCTGTGGGGCAGTGCAGGCTCAGCCTGCACTGCCCCACAGCACTTTTGGTTGTTGTAACTGCAATCCTGGGTATTTTTTGCTAGATCAGAGAAGATAGAAATGTTACAACATACAAGGTTTCGTACAAGGTTTAATAGCCTCCTTCAAAGGAGATTTTGATATGGCAAATACCAGTAACTTCCGCGAAGCAATTCGCAAAAATTAAGGACAGGCCATTATTGGGCCAAACGTGATTGCTAAAGCGCTGCCGTTTGTGGGTGGCGGATTAGTCCTGACCGCCGCTGGTGTCTACGGTGGCCTCGGCGTCATGGAAAACTATCCTTAGTACTTCATGCCGACCTTCATCGGCGCAATGGTACTGGAACTCGTTCTCTTTTTCGTGGCCCGTGGCATTGCCGAAAAAGGAGAGAACTCTACTGCTTTACCCCTGCTCGCCACCTATGGTTTGCTATCGGGCTATACCCTGAGCGGCCTCATCTATCTGGCGTTGGCTACTCCAGGTGTTGGCGTAATGGGAATCGGCTTTGCGGCCTTAGGCTGTGGCGTAACGTTCATCGCCGCTCAATCAGTCGGTTCCAATCTGTCTGAAGAAGACGGATTTGCGCTGACCAAGACAATTGGTATCGGCGTCGTTGCTCTATTCGTCGTCTTAATTGCGCAACTCCTCTTCGCTGTCTTTGGAGTCTTTACACCATCTTGGCTGGAGATTAGCATCTCTGCCCTCGGCACCATCTTGTTTATGGGCGTTGCGGTGGTTGATTTCTTCATCCTGCCGCGCACCTATAAAGACGAGCAGTACCTGCCCGCCGCACTCTCGATGTATCTCACCTACATCAACCTGTTTATCTTTATTCTTCGTTTATTGATTGCGATCAATGGGCGTGACTAGTGTTTTACGCTACAATTTGATTAACAATTAATAAGCTTACTTCCTCCCCAGGTCAGATTTTGACCTGGGGTTTTGCTTTTTAAAGGAACAAGCCTACGAAGGAAAGCCTAAAGCGCCTTGAGGCTAGCGACTCCAGCAATGCCCAAAAATGCCATTCCGCCAACAAAGCCAATTAGGTGACAAAACGGGCCGAATCCCAAATCAGCCGTCATCAGCCAGCAGAATGCGCCAGTGCCAATCAGAAGAATCAAGATTGAAGCTAGAAATTTCATTGTTATGGGAAATTGATCAATAGTTTTGTAAAACGTAAACCTACGTTCTTTCCCCTACCATATCTGGATTGTGTTGATGGATACAAGCTTTGACTTGTTCTATAACGGCCAAGCTGTGTTGCCTACCAACAAACGGTTTCAGCCGCATCTCTCTTCAGAGATAAAGCACTGCGGTAAGAGTGTAACAGGGTGCGATCGCACTTCATAATCACACCTCACATATCACATATCACACCTTCATCCCGCTTTCTGTTTTGTACTCAATCTCGCATCCTGTAGCGAAACCCAGAGGGATTATTTGACTTAAATCAGCTGATCTCTGGGAACCCGTAGATGAGAATCTTCTCATGTAGGCTTCACCTGCTCTTTAAAGACAGATCATATATTGAGTTCACGCATCATATTTTCAGCACTACGGCTCATTTGAAGGGCTGTAGTTTTACTGACAGCAAAACTACAGCCCTTAAATGTGAATTGAATGTGAATTTGGTTGATGTTCTAAAGGATGGGGAACACTAGTTGAGATCTCGGAGTCACGCCTACAAGATTCCGGATTCAAGTCCGGAGTTATGAAGGAGTTTAGTGTGTTTCGGCACACCGATACGAGTAAATTTTTATATTCGTGTATTTCTCAAGTCGGTTCTCAGGTGATGCTGAGATTGTGGTGTTTTCGTGGAGTAGTAATTTCCATATGCAATTTCAATTTGGCTCGACTGGTTCTTTCGTGGCCCTGCTAACCCTGGGGATTTTGAGTGGTGGTTTAGCTGTACAACCCGCTGCTGCTCAAATCTCGTCTGATAGTGATCCAATGACGGTCGTCCCTAGTCTGGATGAACTATCAACGCCCATCGCAGACGATAGTTCACCAATGGCTCAGGTAACGTCTGTTTCCCAGTTGGCTGACGTGCAGCCTACCGATTGGGCCTTTCAAGCTCTGCAATCCTTGGTTGAGCGCTACGGCTGTATTGCGGGTTATCCAGACGGTACATTTCGTGGCGACCGCGCGCTCACTCGCTATGAATTCGCAGCAGGCGTTAATGCTTGTCTAGACCGGATTCTGGAAATTGTTGGTTTTGGTGGCGTTTCTGAAGAAGATCTCGAAACTATCCGTGCCCTACAGGATCAATTTGCTGCAGAACTCGCTACGATTCGCGGTCGGGTTGATTCCCTCGAATCTCGCACAGCTGAACTGGAAGCCAACCAGTTTTCGACCACGACGAAACTCTTCGGTCAAGTCGTTGTCGGTGTCCAGGGCCGTACCGAAAACGATTACGACGTGTTCCTCAATCGCTTCACGGACAGCACGGAAATCAACGTCATCAGTAATGCTCAATTGAGCTTATACACCCAGTTTGGCCCTCGTAGCTTACTGTTGACAGGTTTACAAGCGGGTGACGGTAGCTTTACAGGCAATACGCCTGAAACAGGTTCCGGTATTGCTAACTTTGTTGCTCTGGGATATCAAGGCGACAACAACAATGATTTTGAACTCAGCGACTTGAATTTCCGTCAGTTGGTTGGCGATGACTTTACCTTCATTGTTGGCCCCCGAGGTGTCAGTGCAGTTAACGTCTTCCGAGGTGCAAACCGAGTTGAAAGCGCGGGCTTTGGTCCCTTATCACGTTTTGCTCAGCGTAATCCAATCATTGGTATTGGAGCGGGCCAAGGCGGACTTGGTTTTGACTGGCAAATTAGCAATGGCATCAGTTTGCAGGGCGTTTATTCCACTAGCGATCCGAGCAGTAACGAAAACGGCTTATTCGGTGGTGAGAATGGTGTGACCAATTTAGGCGCACAACTGATTGTCACTCCGTTTGATGATTTGGATATCGGTCTACAGTACGTCAACTCCTACTCTCCCTTTGGCCGCCTGTTTACAGGGGTTGGTGATGATCTCGTTGCGGTTCAAAACTTCGCCACGGGTCGGGCACCGATTCAAACCAATGCCTTCGGTGCGTCAATTGACTGGCGCGTTACTCCAGGCTTGACGGCTGGGGGTTGGGCTGGCTTTACGACCTCGGATCTGCTGGGATTAGATGGAACCGTTGAAACCTTCAACTGGATGACCTATCTAAACTTCCCCGATCTGTTTGCAGAGGGCAATTTGGGTGGTCTCTACTTTGGTCAACCGCCACGGATTACCGACAGCGATTTGCCTGCTGGCCGCAACGTTCCTTCTCTATTCAACGAAGGTAATTTAGCTGCGATCGCAGGTGGACAACCGGATACGAGTTATCACCTAGAAGCGTTTTATCGATTCCGAGTTTCCGACAATATTGTTGTCACCCCTGGTGTAATTACGGTTTTCAATCCCAATCACAATAACAACAATGACACTGTTGTGATCGGTGCAGTTCGTACCACGTTCACCTTCTAAAAAAAATCTGAGAACCGGGGAACTTTCTCACCTGAAATGCTTCTAATGACCTGAGGTTCGCCTAACTGCTCTTGAATAAGACGCAATTGAGCGAACCTCAGATGTCGAAAGGGTGATATTTAATACTTGACAATGCTAATGATTAGCGCAGCAAGTACTCGCCGACTAGCAAATTTTGTCTGTAGGGTTATCTCTGATTGCTTTGGACATAAATTGACCCAAACGATCTGTCACAAGAATCAGAACAGAAAGCGCAAGTATTAACAGCAAATTAGACCACTGTTTGGCTTACTCTGGTGCGGTTCGCACAACACCCTTTTGATAGCTAGCCTGTTCATTCACTAAGGAAAAGAAACTATGACTCGTCACACGTCATTTCGTTTTGCAGCTCTGGGTTTGCTGGCTGGAACGATTGCGATCGCACCAGCGGCCAAAGCGCAAATCACAGTCACAGGTGGTGAAGCCAGCGGCCAAGCTGCATTCTTTACCCCAGACACCGATCCAGAAGAAAACCTGCGCCTGTTCGACATCAACGTTCAGCAGTTGCTCATCGAAAGCGAGAACGGCACAACCTCAACTTCCATCTTTACGCCATCCGCAGCTAGTTTCACCGACGCTAACGCCAACGGCGTTCCCGATGCAAATGACACAGGCGTACTGCAAGGAACCCTATCCGGTGTAGCCTTCACCGAATCAGGTACACCGATTCCGTTCACTGGCGCACCCACATCCTTAGACTTTACCCTGACTAGCTTTGACGCCAACATCGGCACCATTGGCGGTTCTCTAATTGCCGCTGATGATCCGGGTGATGCCCCTCTCATCTTCTTGCCAGGCGCTAGCGATGTAAACGTGATCACCGAAGGGTTTTCCAGCTCTAATGGCGATTTAGATATTGGCGAGTTCGAAGCAGGCTTAGACGATGGCAAAATTGGCTTGCCTAATACGTTAAGCTTCATGGATAGCGGCTCAACACCGATTCCTACACCCGCTCCTACCACGGGTATTACTGGACGGTTCCAATTTGACTTCAAAGGTGAAAATGTAACCGCTGGTGAAGGAACTGATTTCGATTTCGCTGATGATGAAATCCGTTTTGTCGGCGAAGCCAATGACGAGTTTCGGATTCGCACAGCGGGTGAAACTCGTGGCCAAGATCTCAAGCTAGACATTCGGGCTGAAGTTGGCGCGATTGACATCACTCTTGGTGGCCCATTCGATCAGTTGCGCGTCGATGGCGGCAGTATTGATCCAGATCAACCAATTGACAAGTACGAGATTGATGGCGACGCTGAAGGAATTTTTGCCTTCTACAACTCCAGTACTTACGGCTTCGCCAGCACCGGCGAAAACAATACTCGCTTTAAGTTTGAACAAGGTGACAATGAGCTGCGGGGCCGCACCGATCGCGATGAGGGTATTGTTCAGTTCTTTGCTGCGACTGGAGTTGCCGATTTAGACGACAGCTTTGATTTTGATAACGTTGATGTTGATGATGTTGATGTGAGCGAAGGCTCTGGTTCCACCTGTAACGCCTGCGGTAGTTCCATCGATTTTGATGTTGACGATGATGGCGATATTGACGATGATGACGAATTTGTTTTCGTGCCTGCCTCGTTCACAAGAACCGTTGAACGGTCTTCTAGAGTCGCATTCATCTCCACGACTCCTATCTCCGTCAATTTGTTTTCGCCTTACACCGTTAACGTTAGTAATACCGCTTCTTATCAATATCAGTTTCTGACCGTTTATCGGTTTGATGATATCGATTTTGGCGATGACTTCGATGATGACGACTTTGGTTCTGGTACTGTTCGCACAATCCGAGTACAGCAGGTCAGAATCAGCGGCACGACCTACTACTGCATCTTCCCACGTACAGGTACTGCAACGCTCATCACTGCTTACAAGCAGGTCGGCCCAACCTCTCGTATCTTCCCTGGTCTAGCTGGTCTAGAGGAAGTCAGTGAAGAAGAATTAGAAGGCGTTGTTCTCGTTGGTCTCCAAGAGATTGACGACGATGTTGAATACGACGATGACGATGACAATGACTTAGATGATACGGATGACTCTGACGATGATTTGGATGATGACGATTCCGATGATACGGATGATTCCGATGACGATTCTGATGACTTCGATGATACGGATGATTCCGATGACGATTCCGGTGATGACGATTCCGATGACTCCGATGATACGGATGATTCCGATGACGATTCCGATGATGACGATTCTGATGATGACTTAGATGATACGGATGACTCTGACGATGATTTAGATGATGATACTGACGACAGTAGCGATGACAGCTCTACTGACACCGATGATGGCACTACAGATAACACTGATGGTGGTGCTGTAGAGGGTTTGGGCGAAATCGGCAGCTAATTTCAGCTAAAGCCAAGGCTCTAGCATTATTGCTGAAGCGCCCAAGCAGCGTTTGATTCAGCTCATAATCTGAAAAGCAAGAAGGGAGACAAAATTGTCTCCCTTCTTTTTTGTAGTTAATGCGTTTTTATCTATCTGTAACGCGGCCTTCTGTCAGACCACTGTAATAAGGTATAGAACATAACAAATTACGGATAGTATTCATAGCTACTATCCAGAGGTATAAATTGAGGAATAGCAGCAACAGATATGAAACGCAGACAGTTTATAAGCAGCGCGGCCATCGGCACAACGACAACCGTTGCTCTAGCCGCATGTGGGCAGCAAACGAATAGCACTGGCCCAACCGTCCAAACCGATGAAACCCAGTCGGTGCAGTGGCGGATGGCATCTAGCTACACCCCTAGCTTGGATACGGTGTATGGCGGCAGCGAAGTCTTTGTGGAGCGCGTTAAAGAACTCACAAACGGTCGATTTGAAATGATTTTGTCTGCAGCTGGCGAAATCGTACCCGGTTTAGAAGTGCTCGATGCAGTCCAGCAGGGTACGGTGCAGGCCGGACATACCAACTCCTACTACTATCGCGGCAAGAACGAGGCATTGGCCTTTGACACCGCCGTTCCCTTTGGCTTGAACTATCGTCAGCAAACGGCCTGGATGTATGAAGGGGGTGGATTAGACCTCGTTCATGAACTGCTGTCTGATTTCAATATCATCAGCTTTCCGGGTGGCAACACGGGGACGCAGATGGGGGGCTGGTGGAAGCGAGAAATCAATACGGCCAGCGATCTTGAAGGACTTAACATGCGAATTCCGGGCTTGGGCGGCTCGGTGCTAGAACGGCTCGGTGTGAATGTGCAAAATTTAGCAGGAGGCGAAATTTTCCAGGCGCTTCAGCTTGGCACCATTGACGCAGCGGAATGGGTTGGGCCTTACGATGATGAAAAATTGGGGTTACAAAAGGCCGCTAGCATCTATTACTATCCCGGTTGGTGGGAACCCGCTTCTCAGTATTCGTTCTACTTTAATCTCGATGCCTGGAATCAACTGCCGACCAACTATCAGCAAGCCCTAAAAACGGCAGCGGCAGAAACGCATACCAACATCATGGCTCGCTATGATGCCCGCAATCCGGGAGCACTAGCTAAGCTCTTAACGGAAGGCGTTGAACTCAAACGTTTCCCAGATGAAGTGATGGTAACCGCCCGTGACGCTGCTTTTGAGCTGTATGACGAACTCGCTGCTGAAAATGAAAGCTATCGCAAAATCTACGAGGCTTGGAAGCAGTTCCAGGCAGATTCTAACCAGTGGTTCTCAGCTTCTGAGCTTGGTTTTATCTCATTCTCAGCTTCAGCGTAGCTGCAATTTTCTATTTCACATCAACAAGGGTAGGTATACTGCCGCATCGCAGCGACATACCTACCCTTGTTGAGAATGTCTCTAATACAGGCGACTTAAGACGTAATCAGCGAGGTCAATTAATGCTTGACGGGCTGGCGAATCGGGTAGCTCGACAAGATGCTGCGTTGCTGTTTTAGCATGGTGTGCAGCTAAATCTCTAGCTTGCTGAATGCCAGTACTATCTTGCACAAGTGCGATCGCATTTTCGAAATCACCCTCTTCGGCAAATTCGCGCTCAATTAAAGTGGCCAGATAGGGTTGCTCAGTCATGGCGTAAAGAGCAGGAGCCGTAATATTGCCGCTACATAAGTCAGAACAAGCTGGCTTACCTAACGTTTCTGCCGACCCCGTAAAGTCCAGCACATCATCAACAATCTGAAAGGCCAAGCCAATATGTCGTCCATATTGATAGAGGTGATTAGCAACTGTATCACTGACTCCACTTAGAATTCCAGCGGCTTTGGCACTGTTAGCAATCAAGGAAGCCGTTTTGTAATAGCTTTTATCCAAGTAAGCTTCAATCGTTAAATCGGTATCAAAACGATTCAGTCCTTGGCGAATTTCGCCCTCGGCCAAATCCATAATCACCTGAGACAGCAGTTTAACTACAATTAAATTGTCCAAATTGGCCAGGTACCAGGACGACTGAGCAAACAGGAAGTCTCCGGCCAGCACCGCCACTCGATTACCAAAACTGCTGTGGACTGTGGGTACACCGCGCCGCGTTGCCGCTTCATCAACGACATCGTCATGCACCAAACTAGCCGTATGGATCATTTCAGTGATTTCAGCTAGCCGACGATGCTTAGCTGTAATCGCTTGTTCCGGCATCGTAGCGCGGGATAGCAATAGCACAATCGCTGGCCTGATGCGTTTACCTCCCGCTCCGAAGAGATGCTCTGCCGCTGCATACAGAATGGGATGTCGGGCACCGACCAAATTTTTCAGATTCTCCGTCAGGGTGCGGAGGTCTTCCTCAACAGGCGTAAAAAGGGAAAGAACAGAAGTCATGAACCAGCCGACTCAGGCGTTTATTAACGAAATTTTACATAATTTCTGTTCTCATTCTAAGGCAACCGATCAAAATCTGCTGGAGAAATGATCAAAATGATTGTGTAGTGGCTCCCGCAACCCTGTGTACAAAACCGAACCCTCTTCATTGGAGTGGCCAAGCTGTCTAGCAGACGGTTTTCTAACTTTGTTAACAAGATCAGGGGATTAGTGTCTAAAAGTTAAAGGTGCTATGTTACCTTAGATATAAGGCTTTCCCGAAAAACTAAATATTCTTCGCAGGTTGAGTTAAAGACAAAATCGAGCGAAGTCGCGAGCATGGCTCTTCAGTATTGCTGCGGAGTTAGTGTGCAGCATTTGCTCGACACAGTCATCTGCCATACGTGAACAAGCAGAAGCAGACTGGCCTGAGGTTTAACTGAGGTTGAACCATTTACAGGCGAATTTGTTTCAGCGTTGTGGTAAGACTCTTCCGACTTCATTTCACCTGATTATGAGCAGGTTATGGCCAAATCTCTGGCCGTTGCTTTGCGGTATTTATTGTTTTGTAATTGCTTTGTACGCTCGTTCTGCACGTAGTTGCGCAGAGTAACTGTAGCGGTAGGTGTTGGCCATAGTCCAGTTAGCTACAGGGCTAGCCGTGGTCGTACCGCTTTGTCCTTCCTACCTAACCGCTGTTTCTGAATACGCTTACAACAGCACCTTTTGATTCAGTCTCCAACATCTTAAAGTCTTCTTCGTTGCACTATGACCCCTGATACTATGCCTATTATCATTCCAGCTTTCGCGATCGGTTACCTAATTTGCATTTACTTGCTGTTGACGTTTGTCCAGCAGTCAAAGGCGCGCCAATAGCTGGGCTCATAGGAAATTTGGTCGAAACCCGTGGTTTATTTCGATGCAGTGTTTGCAACACAAACACTGCATCGAAATAAACCACGGGTTTTATAACAGGTTTATGATGCTTCCAAAGACCGGGAGTAGGAATGAAGTGAGTGCCTACGAACTGGTGGCAGCATGACCGATTCAACTACTGGAGTACAGCCCAGCCACTGCTTTGAGAGGTGAGCAAACTGCGAGGGATTGCCGCTGACGCAAAAACGGGTGGGAGAAGGAAGGGAATGGCTGCGTAATTTTTGCTCGTCGAGAACCTGAGCGGTTCGCAGCACGGCGTATCGGGCTGGATCGACAAATTTGACGGTGGCCGGAACCAGCGATCGCAAAACAGGTTCAAGATGCGGGTAGTGGGTACAGCCATAGACGAGTGTGTCGATCTGCTGAGCCAGCAGCGGAGCGAGGTATTCTTGGGCGATTTCGCGGGTTAAAGGATGATCAATCCGATTTTGCTCAATCAGCGGCACAAATTCAGGACAGCCAATTTGCCAAACCTTGACCGTTTCATCCACTGTCATAATCGCTCGACGGTAGGCATTGCTGGCGGCAGTGGCAGGCGTAGCGATGACACCCACACGTTGCCCCTGCTGAACGGCGGCTTCAGCTCCGGGCTGGATGATGCCCAGAATAGGAATATTGAATTCGGCTTGGACGGTTTCGAGCGCCAGAGCAGAACTGGTGTTGCAGGCCATCAGCACTAGCTTGACGCCCTGACTGAGCATCCAGGTAATGATTTCGCGGACAAACTGGGTAATTTCAGTGGCTGAGCGAGTTCCATAGGGTAGCCGAGCCGTATCTCCAAAGTACAGCACAGATTCGTTGGGCAGGAGGCGATATATTTCTCGCAGGACGGTTAGTCCGCCGACGCCGCTATCAAAGACGCCAATCTGGGCTTGAGAAGACATTGAACTCGTCATGTATAGTTGTACTCCGTCGCTGGAAACCATCTGAATGAGTATATGCACCTACCCTATGAAATCGCAACTGACTCGGGTTAAGGTGCCAATTGGCCAAAGATGAGCAGTATAGATGTGAATCGCTGGCGTTGTCCCAAATGGTAATGGAATCGGCCAAAATGCGATCGCATTGCAGCATTTTGACATTCTTATCTGGACTATGCGGTATCGAATACCTAAACGGCTAAAAATTTTGTTGAATGTACTGCAGAATTCCCTGAGTAATAGCGGCTGCCATTACTCGTTGCTGGGTAGGATCCGCTAAGCGGCGCGAGTCTTCAGCACCTGTAACGAAGCCGGTTTCAATCAGAATTGCTGGCATTGAGGTATTACGCAGCACGTAAAAACGGGCTTGGCGCACCCCCCGATCCTGAATGGCAACATTCTGCAAAATCGCGTTGTGAATCACCTGGGCCAAGCGCTGGCCAGACGAGTAGTAGTAGGTTTCTAGCCCGTTGACATCGGGCCGACTGAGGCTAATCGCGTTGGCGTGGATACTGACAAAGAGGCTGGCGTTTGCCCGTTCAGCAATTTGTACCCGTGGCTCTAGGTCAATTTCCCGATCGTCAGTACGAGTCATAATCACCTGCACTCCCTGCTGTTCGAGCAGAGCCGCGACTTCGCGGGCGATGGGGAAGATTACATCTTTTTCCTGTAGACCGCCAATGCCCACTGCACCTGGATCTCGCCCCCCATGACCCGGATCAATGACGACGACAATCCGTTCATTTCGCACAGACGGCAGCGAAGGAGCAGGCCGCGTTTCAGGCGGAACAGCAGATGGCTGGGGCACAGGAATGGGGGTTCCGGTGGTGGATGGTGGTGGCGCAGTGGCCGTCGTGGATCCGCGCTGTAGCTGAATGGCAATCGTATCGTCTTCTGGACGGGTAACATTGCCGAACTGGATGCCTGCCGCAGGCTGCACCAGGACAACGACAACATTGCCCTCCTCTTGTCGCAGCCGCAATCGTGTTAATGGGCTATCCTCAGTCAGTTCAGGCCCTTCAACTTCTTCAGCGAGTTGAGCCGATGGAATGCGGATTTCGTAGGCATTCTCGCTTTGGTTGTATTGGCTGGTGTAGGTCAGCGCGCCATCGGACTCAATCAGCAGTTGAGTCTCATTCTCAGCCAGCTGAACGCTACGAATCGTCGCAATTTGATCAGGAGTAGCGACTCGAATATTCGTATCGGTTGTTCGAGGTAACTCAACCGGACGCTCTCCGGCCACAAAGGTTGTACCGCGCCGGGGAATCAGTACCAAACCGCCTAAATTGCTGGGATTGATGTCCCAATCCGGTGCGCGTTCTGGCAGGGTTAACGTGACTCGGACAACGGCTGGATCGTCGTCAAGCTGCTCAATCTGGAGACGATCAATATCGGGTCGATCAAACGTTTGATCGCGCTGATTCAGCGTTAAACGAGGCGCAATGCTGGCGTTGCCTAAGTCAATTCGGATTTCTCGATCTCTGCGATCGCGATCGCGATCGATGTCTAAGATTTCCGGTTCTCCGCCTCGCGTTTGGATAAATAGCCCATCGGCGGTGACGCGCAGGTCTGTCACCTGAATTGGTGCGTTGACCGGATCAGGTACTTCAGTCTCGCCAGCCGCACTGCTTGGAGTAGACGCCGGGGCTGCTGGAGTGGTGGGTGGAGATTGGGCAGTTGAGGCTGGATCAACCCGCTGCGGCGTGGGTAGCTCAACTGTCCATTGCGATGGGCTCAGTCCTCGAATTTGGACTTGATTCGGGTCAATCGTATAGCCCGGCGCAATTTCGATCACAATCCGAGCCGTGCTGCTGTCAAACTGCCCCGCGCGCACTTCACGAATCAACCCACCAACCGCCTGCCGCGCAGTTGAGCTACTGCCCAACGATGTTTGCGGCAAATCGATAACGAGCCGCGTGGGGTTCGCAATCAGTTGAGCGGTTGGCTGCACACCATCGTCTGTGGTGAAGGTAAGACGATTGGCATCCCGATCAAATCGCCAAAACTGGAGGCGACCCGCTTCTGCTGGGGTTGCGGACAGCATGAGCCCAACTAAGCCGGGTAACAAGCTACGAAATAACCAGCGATACTTCACAAGGATTGATGCTCCTCAACACAATAGACAAATTGCCGTGATTGACTTGATGGTGAATGATGGTGACGTTCGAGTGGAAGACAGCAACCTGACGAAACTGAACTAAAACATAGATTCTACAAAAGCCCCGGTTAACCGACTTGAGGCTTATTTGCGTCTTTCAACAATACTAGGAGGGGTGCGATCGCAGTTTTGCGTGCATCAGCAAGACATCATAACGCTATTTGCGACGAATGCAAGTAATTCTGAGTTTCCATACTCCTCTCGCCCCACCCAATACGGTGCCCAATTTACGCGTAGAAACCCACACTGATTTTGGTGAACAGCTTATGCTGTCACGAAATCAGTGTGGGTTTTTCAGATGATTTAGATATCAGCGTTATGAGTCGGCGGATTCTTTTTCCTCACCCGCTACAGACGCAGTGGCTTGACCGACTGTAGACGATTCGGTAGATGACTCCATTGCCAAGGTTGCGCCATCGGCAGCAGCGAGGGCCGGGTCAGAGACAGGCGAGGCGGCTTCGGTTTCCTTAAATACGATGCGCAGCAGCGGTGGAGCCACAAATGTTGTCAGAATCACCATGACGATGATGGCGGCATCCAGTGACTCGGACAACACGCCGCTGGCAGAGCCGACACCGGCAAAGACCAGACCCACTTCACCCCGTGGCACCATGCCAACTCCGATCGCCAGTCGATTGATATCAGGCTGACCAAACACCGTGAAGCCTGTGGCGACTTTACCAATAATGGCCACGATGATCAGGAAAGAAGCGATGATCAAGCCTTCGCGGTTCGCCGGATCTAGAGGATTGAGAACGCTGAGGTCAGTCTTAGCACCGACGGTTACGAAGAAAACGGGCACCAGCATATCGGCGATTGGGCCAACCTGCTCTTCGATATCTTTGCGCTTGCTGGTTTCGGCCAGAATCAGACCAGCGGCAAATGCACCTAGAATCGCTTCCAACTGAATAGCCGCAGCCACATAGGACAAGATGAAGGCGAAAATCAAAGCCGAGATAATCACCTGTCCCCGCGTTTGCAGCTTTTCCACCAGAGCGACGAAATAAGGGCTCAGCAATCGACCCAGAA
Source organism: Thainema salinarum CENA647 (assembly GCF_057732415.1). Lineage (NCBI taxonomy): Bacteria > Bacillati > Cyanobacteriota > Cyanophyceae > Leptolyngbyales > Leptolyngbyaceae > Thainema > Thainema salinarum. The sequence goes on along the minus strand of NZ_JBYJZJ010000022.1, from coordinate 527,716 downwards.
AAATCGAGCCAATCAGAAAAACCGCTGCTCCAATGATTAAGTAAATGACATTGGCAATCTCAATCTCACCTGTTTTCGCCAGACTGGCGACGACAGCCAGCACGATAATCCCCAGCACGTCGTCCAAGACAGCCGCTCCGATGATGATTTGTCCTTCTTTGGTGCTCAACTGGCGAATCTCGGCTAGGACTTTGGCTGTAATGCCGATGCTGGTGGCTGTGAGAGCTGCACCCGCAAAGATGGCCGGAATCGTGGGTGTGCCAAAAATGGCGATTAATCCAGCGGTGCCTGCGGCGAACGGCAGCGCCACCCCAACTACGGCCACAATCGCAGCCTGTGGCCCCACTCGCAGCAGTTCCTTCAGGTCAGATTCCAGGCCAATTTCAAACAGCAGGATAATCACGCCCAGCTCGGCTAAAACCGAGATCACCTCGCTATCAGCACTGAAGACAGCAGAGAGTGCGGCAGGTTGCAGGCCAGCCGTTTGCTCCAAAAAGTTCATAATGAGTGAACTTGATGGTTCAGCAGCGGCGGCTCCTTCTGGAAAAACAATCAGGTTGAGCGCTGAAACGCCAACTACAACACCACCCACCAGTTCGCCCAGAACGGGGGGTAAATTTATGCGGGCACACAGTTCTCCCCCAATCTTGGCGGCCATATAAATCGCCACCAAGCTCAACAACACCCCGGCTAGGATAATCGGGCCAAGCTCGGCTTCATTAACGGCTTCTCCTGCCTCCGCCACTTCAGCGAGTAACCCCGGAAAGGGAACAAGCAGGGCAGGGAGGTAACCGAGTGGATTGGGGAATGCCCCGAACAGCATTGGGTCAATCATCAATTCTGCAAAACGCATCCTGTCTACTCTACCTGAATCTTGGATAGGCGTTGTATCAGGCGATAGTTCAGTTTTTTAAAAAATCCCCTCATCTTTGGGAGTGCAGCAGCACTGCCGCATTTTCAAAGATGAGGGGATATTCTGAATTATTTCGAGATCCGTCGCCCTAGGCCGATAAGAACACTCGATGCTTGAGTGATGGCATTTGCTGGCGGACTTGTTCGATGCGGCTGGGGTTGATTTCTGCGATCGCAACTCCTGGTTCATTGCCCGCATCGGCCAGCACCATGCCCCAGGGGTCAATCACCATTGCGTGACCGTGGGACTGCCGCAGGGCGTTGTGGCGACCCACCTGAGCAGGAGCAACGACGTAACAGGTGTTTTCAATTGCGCGTGCCTGGAGCAGCACCTTCCAGTGATCTTTACCTGTGTAAGCCGTAAACGCGGCTGGAATGAACATCACTTCCGCCCCCATCTGGGAGAGATGGCGATAGAGTTCAGGGAAGCGTACGTCGTAGCAAATCGATAGCCCTAAGTTGCCAAGCTCTTTGGAGGGATAAATCGATGGCGGCTGCACTCCAGCCAGTACCGTCTTTGACTCTTGGTACATGTTGCCATCCGGCAGATTAACATCAAACAGATGCACCTTATCATAGCGAGCCAGTTCCTGCCCGTCAGACCCCACCAGCAGCGCTCGATTGTGGACTTTACCCGTTTCAATTGGCACCGGATAGCCACCGCCCAAAATCGTTACCTGGTAACGCTGTGCCATCTGCTTAAGGAACTTTTCACTGGCAGAGGCAATATGAGCCGCTTGAGCCAGTTTTTGGTCTTCATCGCCTAAAAACGGAAAATTCTCTGGTAGAGCAATGAGTTCGGCACCCTGCCGAATCGCCAAATCAATTAAATCTTCAGCCTGAGCCAAATTGGCCTCTACATTTGGCCGACTGTTCATTTGTAACGCTGCAACCAGATAAGACTTCATAGATCTGTTGTACTCTTCACAAAATAGATGGAACGAAATTCAAGTTGATGGTCAATAATCCGGCAAAAGGTCGTGAATACTGAGCCAGAACTGTGCAGGATTAGGGATGGCTATATCTGCTGATGTCGTTAGATCACTTTAGTTCACATAGGTTCATACACTCGTCAGGTTTCAAAATTCCAAAGTAATTCCAAAGTATCCCGATACCTTAGCGACTCCTTTGGAAAAAGGAGGTATCTATCCGAATCGCGATCGCCAAAGTCGTGAGGCAACCATTAAGGATCTTGCATCTTACCGCTTAGCAACCGTCCTGATTCGAGTTTTTAGGATCAGTAGCAACGTCACCGCAACGTCTGTTAATCGGCCTTCGGTTATCGGTATTCGAAGCCAGCAGACCTAGCCAGTCGGGACAGGCTGAGCCAAAAGCAAATCGGCAGCATAGAGGTGGTCTATACCAAGTGTTCCCTCAACCAATCTAGCAACCATCAAGATGGTTGGATGCGGGCACTTTCCAGGTGGTTTAGACGTCATTGCCACTGGGCTGATCAGTGTGACAGCATCGCTTGAGCAGCAGCCAAAGATGGTAGAAGTTATTGGCTTGTCCAAAAGAGCTTTCTTCAAGACGAACTGTCAAGACTGACTGTAAGGAAATAAGACAATTAATATGGATAAGTTAAAACACTGGATTTAAGACTTAAATTGCTCTCAAATGCTGATTCCATAGGGTTAGTAGATTCAAGGCAGTTGAGAACTTTATTCTATTTTACAGCCTGTCGGGATGCGGTCTATTACCCGATCCGGCTATAAAATCCCAGAAGTTTTTTGAACGACAGACAGCGCCTGTGTTTGCACAAAAGCTTTGATGTTGAGAGGGCTTATGACATCACTACTACACTGGAATCGGCGTCGATTTTTGCAGGCCGCAGGCGCAACGGCAGCGGCATTAGGCTGGAATCAGCTCGATATTTGGCGGCAGGGGCAAGCCGCTCGTCGAGTTTTGGCCCAAACTGCACCGCGCAAACTGGCTCTACTGGTTGGCATTAACGACTATCCCGAAAGTAGCGGCATGGCACCGCTCGATGGCTGTGTGAATGATGTCGAAATGCAGTATCACCTGCTGGTTCATCGGTTTGGCTTTGATGCGAACAATATTGTCAAGCTAACCGATGGACAGGCAACTCGCGATCGCATTTTAAGCACTTTCGATTCCCACTTGATTCAGCAAGCTCAACCGGGCGATGTCGTCGTCTTTCACTTCTCTGGACACGGCTCCCAGGTACTCGACCCGGATCAAGACAATGCCGATGGCTTAAACAGTACGCTGGTGCCCATTGATAGTCCCTTGCCGTCCGGTTATCCCCGCGAGGGTGGCCCTGTGCGAGACATCACGGGACATACGCTGTTTTTGCTGATGTCTGCCATCCAAACGGAAAATTTAACCGTCGTGCTGGATAGCTGCTACTCCGGTGGCGGCACGCGGGGCAACTTCAAAGTGCGATCGCGCTCCGGCGGGTCGGCCCTGCAAATCAGTCAAGAAGAACTGGACTATCAGCAGCAATTGCTGGCGCGACTGAACATGACGCCTAATGAGTTTATTCAAAAGCGGCGGGCGGGTGTGGCCAAAGGAGTTGCGATCGCATCTACCAAGCGTGACCAGCTTGCCGCAGATGCGGCCTTCGATGATTTCTATGCGGGCGCATTTACCTACACGTTCACTCAGTACCTCTGGCAGCAGCCTGGAAACGAGCCGTTTAGCCAAGCGATTCCTAACGTAGCTCGCAGCACCCACGCAATTTCGTTTACCGCCCAGGAACCACTGCTAGAGGTGGCTCCCAACAGCCAAGGCTCGCAAAAATCAGTATTTTTCGTGCAAAAGCAGGCTCCGCCAGCCGAAGCGGTAATCACTCAGGTCAACGGTAATCAGGCAGAAGTCTGGTTCGGCGGACTCAATCCAGATAGTTTAGTCGCATTTCGCCAGGGAGCCTTGCTATCTGCGGTCGATCAATCTGGTAATGAGCAGGGGCTCTTACAGCTTGAGTCACGCAACGGACTCGTGGGGCAGGGGCAACTGCTGGATGCTGTTCAGCCAGGAGCGCTGTTGCAGGAACGGGCTAGAGGGATTCCGTCCGATATTTCGCTCCAGATTGGCCTGCACGACTCGCTCGGAGCCGACTACAGCACGGCTCAGCAGGCACTAGCAGCACTGCCTCGAATTGAGCCTAAAGCACTCCAGGCTGGTGAGGTACAGTACATCTTCGGCAAGATGACGGCTGATTTGGCCGCTTTTACGGGAACGTATCGTCCAGAAATGAACAGCTTTGGCCTCTTTTCAGCGGGACTGGAACCCATGCCAGATTCCTTCGGTGCGGCGGGTGAATCCGTCACTGGAGCTGTACAGCGGCTGCAAGCAAAACTGCGATCGCTATTAGCCGCGCGATTGGTGAAACTCACGCTGAATACCAACTCATCCCGACTAAATGTCTCAGTAGACATGCAATCAGAGTCCGGTAGCCAACTTTGGGCATCGCTGGTTACAACGCGGAGTTCCAAAACCGCACCACCCGCCATCCCTGGTATCACGCAAATTCCAGTAGGGACATCGCTACAGTTTGAAGTTCAAAATCGAGAAACCCGTGATCTATATCTCAGCGTATTAACCATTGATGCCGCAGGTGAGCTAACCGTCATTTATCCAGTGCAGTGGACGGCAGGCGATGCGGCCATGCTCTTGCCTGCCGGACAGACACTCCGGATTCCCGATTTAACTCGCGATCGCTTTCAGATTGTGACGCAGCCACCAATTGGCTTGACTGAAGTGCTGGTGCTGGCCAGTAATACCCCTCTGACCAATACACTGCTGGCATTGCGTAATTTAGCCAATCAGCTTAATCAGGTGAGTGGGCCGATTGCCCTCGCGCGGGGAGCAGGCACAGAAGCTGATGCTGTTGGTGTAATTGAAGGATTATTGAGCGATGTGAATCAGGTGGCTCAACTCTTTGGCGGCGTGAGTCGGCAGACTAATGCGCAAACGATTGATACGACTCAGTTAGCGGCAATGTCACTTACGTTTGATGTTGTTTGACAACGTTGCTGAATAGCATATATATCCGGCCCAATGTTGCGAATGACTGGCCCAGAGAATGGCCCAGAGAACGGCCCAGAGAATGGCCCAAATAATTGGATAGTGAGATCGCACTATCCAACCTACAGCGAATTTATAAGCAGGCATTTCGCAAAAAATTAATTTGAGGATTCGATAACCGGATTTCGTGTGAGTAGACTAATACATGAGGAAGAGTCGGCGAGGCAGTTGCGAATCAAGATCGAGGTCTTGATTTGAGGAAAGTCCGGGCTCCCAAAGAACCAAACTTGCTGGGTAACGCCCAGTGCGGGTGACCGTGAGGAGAGTGCCACAGAAACATACCGCCGATGGCGGCAACCGTTCCCGGTTGTCTGCACAGGTAAGGGTGCAAGGGTGCGGTAAGAGCGCACCAGCAGCATCGAGAGGTGCTGGCTCGGTAAACCCCGGTTGGGAGCAAGGTCAGAGGAACAATGGTTGGTTCTTTTCCAGTTCCGCTTTTAGAGGTACCGCATGAGGCATCTGGTAACAGGTGTCCCAGATAGATAACTGCCCTGCTGAGCAACCATTCAGCAGAACAGAACCCGGCTTATGTCTGGCTTTTCCTCATCTTTAAAGATGAATTATGTTGCAAATTCGTGATGGAGTAGGTCAGAACAGCTCAAAAAGATGGTCTCGAGGGAACGCATTGCATATAAACCAGTACAAATTTCTGAATAGACAGCACAGCGGCACGTTCGGAAATTTAGAATTGGTTATAAGTCGGTTGGCATATATAAACTCAACTTAAAACAAACTCAACTTAAAAACGGGAGGGCGTCCTGAGGGCTACTCTTTCGTTTTTCGGTTCTTAAGTTCAGTTATATGCCGTGAGTGAGCCACAACAGCGATCGCACTGGTCGAATTGCTTGTAATACCAAGTATCGTTAAACTGCTGATTTACAGGCAACCTGACCTGCCATTCTCGCAGGCTCTGTGCAATGGCTATCACTTAATCGGCGATTAATCTGCGTTGCCAAACCGCAGATTTAGACTTCATTTTTCAACAGAGTAGCATTGTGAAGCACCCTCAGCGTCAGCAACAACTTCAGCAATTTATCCGCAAATTAGGACTCCCCGAAACAGCTGCGGTCAATTGGCAGCAGCTTGACCTAGCGCTGACCCACTCATCGGTCTCAACGGTCAACTATGAGCAGCTTGAATTCTTGGGCGATGCCGTTTTGCGGTTAGTCGCGGCTGAGTTTTTGCTGGAACACTATGCAGCCAGTCCGGTGGGGGAACTCGCTGCGATTCGGTCGTCCCTGGTTAGCGATCGCACCTTATCCGAGATCAGCGCCAGCTACGGTCTCGATCGATATCTGGCCGTTTCCGGCAGTGCGGCCCGCGATCGAGCTGGGCGGCAATCGCGCCTAGCTGAAGCCTTTGAAGCGGTTGTGGGGGCGCTGTACCTCAGTACAATGGACTCTAGCTTAATCCGGCCCTGGCTAGATGCTCACTTTGCCCAGCGCGCCACCGAAATTCGCGCCGATCCAGCCTTACAAAACTACAAAGCTGCTTTACAGGAATGGACACAGGCCCATCATAAGCAGCTACCAGAATATCGCGTCAAAGAAGTCTGCGCTAGCCACGGCAGCGCAGAGCGATTTGAAGCTGAGGTTTGGTTTAAGGATGAGTGCTTGGGTATCGGTAAAGGTCGATCCATTAAGCTAGCGGAGCAGGCCGCTGCCCGTGCCGCATTCCTCCATTTGACGATGCCAATTTAGGACGCTGGCTCAGCCAGCGATATCGCGAGGCACCCCTTCTAGAGCTTCTTCCTCGGTTTCAAAAATTTCAAATACCGAATCCATCATCGTCACTTCAAACACCAGTTTGGCTTCTGGATGAACGTTACAGATGCGGAAGCTACCTTTGACCTTGTCGGCATCGCGCATGCCTGCAACCAAGGAGGTTAGGCCAGAGCTATCGATAAAATTCACTTGCCCCAAATTAACGACGACATGGGGACTGACTCGCGAAATGCACTCCTGTAGCTTTAGCCGAAACTGCCATGCCGTTGTGATATCCAAACGACCAGTGGGAGTCAGGATGATGACGGTTTTGCCGTCTTCCGTTGTATGAGTACGTTGCTCCATATTTGCGCTGTTGACCTCTCCCATGCTAACAACCAATGTGAGGAACTTTGCGGTTTGGCTGTGACCAAGCTGTACCTATATACTGCCCAGACTGACTACGAATCCATCATGATGAACCGGATTGATTCCCGGATTGACATCATAGTACGGATGAAAGGTCGATCTCTGTCCATAATCGCTGATTGGGTTGAATGCGATCGCAAACTGCCCCTGTATGATACCGAAGGAACTCCCAAACAAACAGTCTCAAACTCAATCTATCGGAACGACAGCATAGTTTTTATCAGTAAACTGCGCTTCAAACTACCTAGACATGAGAACTGTGGGGGCGGGTTTAGTCATCCAAGTGATGGCCTTTAGCCAAAATTGGTCAACACAACCCGCCCCCTACTAAACGTTTGTGTCCTAAATCGCTCTACGCTTGCCAGTGAATCCAATCTTGCGGCTTGAGGAACGTCTCGTATAGCTGAGCTTCGGGCGAATTTGGCTCCGGATCGTAGCTATATTCCCAACGCACCAGCGGCGGCAGCGACATCAGGATTGATTCCGTGCGGCCATTGGTTTGCAGCCCAAAGATGGTGCCCCGGTCATACACCAGGTTGAATTCGACATAGCGTCCCCGGCGATAAAGCTGAAACTGCCGTTCGCGATCGCTATATTCAGTATTGTGCCGCTGCTCAACGATGGGCACATAGGCAGGCAAAAAGGCGTGACCGCAGCTTTGGGCAAAGCTGAACAAATCTTCCCAACTCCGCTGCGGTAGCTCACCAATTTCTCGGCTGAGCTGAGCAGCAGGCCCATTCTGATCCGGCCCCCGGTACAGTTCGCCGCGTCCGTCTTGATAGTCGAAGAAGATGCCGCCAACACCGCGCGTTTCCTGGCGATGCTTCAGGTAGAAATACTCGTCACACCAGAGCTTAAACACGGGATAGTAGTCGGTATGGTGGCGATCGCAAGCGTCCTTAATCGTTTGGTGGAACCGCACCACATCGTCTGCAAACGGGTAGTAGGGCGTCAGGTCAATGCCGCCGCCAAACCACCAGACCGGGCCAGCCTCAAAGTAGCGGTAGTTGAGGTGAACCGTTGGTACATAGGGATTGCGGGGATGCAGCACCATCGAAGTGCCTGTGGCGAAAAAGCCATGTCCAGCCGCTTCCGGACGCTGCGCTAAGATCGATGGTGGGAGCTGGTCGCCCCACACTTCGGAAAAATTTACGCCGCCCTGCTCAAAAATATTGCCCTGCTTGAGCACGCGGGAACGACCACCGCCGCCTTCCTCCCGCTGCCAAGCATCTTCTTGGAAGGCTTTGCCATCTAGCTCAGAGAGCTTTTGACAGATTTGATCCTGCAAATCCATCATGAATTGCTTAACGCGATCGCGAGAATCGGCAGGTGGAACAGAAGCAGAAACTTTGGAAGGAGTAGGAGTCGTCTGGGTCATACCGTTTACTGTGGCATTTTAAACGTCAGCGGAGCCAAAAGCTGTAGAAGGCAGAATTATTAAAAACTACGAGTCACTAGACCAATAGTTAGACAACCTATACAAACGGCTCCAAAGAAGGATTTCAAGTTATTCTTTATTGCTTGATGCTTACCTAGCCTAGCCTGAAATCAAGCCAAAAAACGGCAGTCAAAGTGTTTCTCGCATTGAGAAATGTAAACTACGGACAATAACAACGATGACATTGGAATCCCAATCGGATGTGTAGGATACTACACTCAAGAATGATGCTAAACGAAGTGGATCAATAGTAGTAAACGGATTGATGTAATAATTTTGCGCTGCTAGTTTATCCACTTTTAGCGATGAGTTAGCTCATCTTTCCGTATTTAAATCGAAGGTTTAGCCACATGCCGAACTGGAAACTTTTCAAACGTTATCATCGCCCGGATGACTTGAAGCATTGGCTGGTCAGCACATACCAAGCCATCAGTTCAGCATCAGTAGATGATTTATGGCAAACCGTGATTAATCTAGCCGATTTGTCCTGGCATCCCTTAATTACCCAAACCAATGTCCCGAATGGATTGACGGCCAAACCTGGACTAATTTTCCGAGCCGTTACCTGCATTTTCCCGATTCCGATTCGCCTGTTTGTTGAGCGCGTTTCGCCTCATGAACTGTTGAGTATCCGCTTAGTTGCGTTTCCGGGCATTGAGGAGCGTGTAACCTATCGAATTGAGTCAACCGTTTGCGGAACCCGAATTTCCTATTCCGTGGCGTTGCGCGGTTGGCTGTCCCCCTTGGCCTGGTCGTTGATTCGGCCCTACGCGGCTCAAGTTGCGGCTAATTTAGCTCAAGCGGCTGAGCAGTCGGCGCGGGGAGTACTGCCGCCAGCCAAACCGTCACAGCGTTGGTGCCAAGATCTGTTCGGCTTTATCGCTCTCTTGCCCAGTATGGGATTACTGTGGTGCGTGGTTGGTCAGTGCAGCACTTAAGAACGCGAATTTAATAAAGTGAGCTCTTTGGGGTGGGACACGGCATTGCCGTATCCCTACGAGTGGAACGGTTTATAGGCTAGTTAATCCACAATCTTTGGCTCAACGTCAAAATCTATCTAATGGTCGCCCCACTTGCTTCTGGCGATGGAGACTTATTCAGCGAATTAGATCTACAACTGAAATTAGATTGAATACAAAAACTCTGAGCTGCATAACTCAAGATATCTTGCGGTGCAGTTTCGTTGCTATTTCAAAAAATAAAGGATTAAATATGGTTGGAATATTACTTGCTGGTCTAGCCACTGCATTGAGTTTGTTAGTGGTTGACCTTGTTGTCCCTGGCGTTGACATCGCCACCTTCACCGCTGCTCTCCTCGCAGCCGCTTCGGTTGGTGTCGTGAACGCTTTCATCAAACCCGTGATCACGACTCTGTCTATGCCGATCACATTTGTCACCTTTGGCCTCTTCTCATTAGTTGTAAACGGCCTATGCTTCTGGTTAGCATCTGTTTTGGTGCCTGGATTTATTGTCCGTGGCCCACTCGGATTTATTCTTGGCCCTATCGTGCTGTCTTTTGTTAGCACGTTCTTGGTCAACTACTTTGCCAAGAAGTATCCCGATACGGAACTCGGAGCTGAATAATCGATACGGCGTTTCATTCGCGATATCTCATTCCTCTAGACATCAAAATGCCCCCACCAGCTTGTAACGCAAACTGATGGGGGTTTTTGTAGTGAGCGGATTGGGCAGGGAGCAAAGGAGCAGGGGAAGCAAGAAGTGGGGTACGAGTTAGAGATTTGTGATTGAGACGCAAGGGAGCCAGAAATTCCGTTGCTCCCTTGCTCCGAGTTCTGCATTAGTGCTTCGATTTGGCGAGAAGTTACACGCAACCGTAGTTCAGCAGGTCTTGAATTTCCTGGTGGCAGTAATCCGTTAAATCTGTCACGGCTGAGCGGACTTGTTTACCTTGGTACTGTTCACGGTGCTTATCGGTTACCCAGAACGGGCGGCCAACCAGGATATTCACCCGTCTGTAGTTCACCATTGGGTGCCAGCCAGAGCGGCGGAACAGGGGTTCACTGGGGTCGAACCAACTGAAGACCCGCAGCGGCATGAGGGAGTGAATATGCTCCTTATTGGATGCGATCGCAATGGGCAAAACAGCGAGTTCATCGACGGGTGCTTTCAGCGCCAAATGGGCAAAGCCGCGATGGAATTCTCCGACTTCATCGGCGGGATTGGGCTGCACCATCGGTTCTGCACCTTCGGGAAAAATGCCAATGGCTTCCTGCTGCTTCAGGAGCTGTACCGCTTGCCGAAAGAATTCGTGCTGGTTTTGTCCCGGTTCATTTAGCGGCAGTGCCCCCATCTGATCTACGATGTCGCGCAGAATGGGCACCTGGCTCATGTAGTGGTGGCAGGCGAATCGGATGGGCCGATTGGTGATATCCATTAGCAGCGGCACGTCCAAGATGCTGCGGTGATTGCTCACTAGCAAGAGCGGCGTAGACGGAGGGATGCGGTGTTGATAATAGTGAAAGGTCCGGATACCAAGCGCAGTTAGCAAACCACGCGATAGCATCACTGGATTCTCGTTTGGCATAGAACTGAAGAATAGGAATAGCGACCAAGGCATTGCCATCTAGCGCTGAACTGCGATCGCAGCTTGGTAGTGGTTTCAGGTTATAAGCTTGAGAACTACCGCAGCTTTTGGGGGAGGGATTGGGATGAGCAGCGCTAAAGATGAGCCTTGTTTACATTACTTTACTTCTATCTTGAGATCCTTGGGATTGAGATCCATCAAAAGGTGGTAGATCGGAATCATTAGGATGAGTTATGTCCTGTTCGCCGTCCCCCCTGCTGCAACGCTGACGGTTTGGTAAGCCAGACTGCTTGTCAAATCAGCGGTTCAGCGTTTTCTATGCACCAGGCAGTCGGACTCGAACTATCAATTTATGTTAAGTCAATTTCTGTGTAAGGGAGGGCTTGCGATCGCAGGTCACAACTGAGCACAATCGGTTCATCCTCAAAGGTAATCAGCTCCAAATAGTGCGGATTTTCCAGCAGGGAGTGAGCGGCCAAGAATCCTGCAATTGTCCACATCTGAAACTTCCGGGCTTCCCGACCAATCAGTCGTCCCTGCTTGCCGTCGTAATATTCCGGCCATTCGTCTTTGAGGAGATGCTGCTGTGCGATCGCGAGTGCCTTTTCTGCTAGTTCCGGTTTGCCCATCTTTTGCGCTGCTGCCGTCAAATTCCACAGCAACACAGGCCAGCTGCCGCCATTGTGGTAAGACCAGGGCGCATTTTTCCGATCCCAGCCCGTTGCCGTCTGCCAGTCGCGCCCTTCCATCGCCGGATAGCACAGCTTCATCGGCATTTGCGCTACTAAGGTAGACCAGCATTCTTCAATCAACGTTATAATTCCTTGACATTGCCGCTCGTCCGCCAACGAAGTTAGAATTGCCAGCAGATTGCCCTGAGCAAAGAAGCGAAAATCCATCCGGGCTGGCCCTAAATTGCCCACCAGATACCCTCCATCCATCGGCAACCACTCGGTCAACCAGTCGGGAATGGAATCTGGATAGATATTCAGCCAGTTTGCTACCGACTGACCAAATTCTTCTACCCGATAGCGATAAATTTCATTCAGCCGCACCATATCCAGCCAGTAGTACTGCCGGATGTGGTAGGCCAGTTGACTAGAGCGCTCCGTTGCGGCATCGATATAGCCCTGCCCGTCACCATCGGGCAGCAACAGCTCTCGCACCGTGCGCAAAGCAGCATAAAACAGCACCTGAATCTCCAGCGGATAGCCATATACCCCCATCCGGCGGTCAATCATGAATGCGCCATCGGGCACCAGTAGAGTGGGAAACATGTCAAACCGCGTCAGCAAGCACAGATCCAACATCTGATGAATTCCGGCCTGAAAGTCGGGACGGTGGGCCAGCTCAATATCTCCAGAAACCTTGACATAGGCTCGCAGCAACAGCAGCCACCAGAAACAGGAGTCTACGGGCGTCACCCGCGCGATCGCATGTTCCCCAAAATCTGGGACGATCACCTCGCGCTCGTCCCAGACTTCAACTTTGAAGCTGGCAGGCATCAGGCCCGTACCCGGTTTGTAACAGTCCAATTGCCGCTCATGGTTCTGTAACGACAGGGTTAACTTCAAAAAATTACGCACAATATCCGTGCGCCCCTGCATCAAAAACACCCAGGCCGAAACCGCAAAGTCGCGGGTAAAGCACTGGTCATAGTTCAGGTCGGGAGATGTGCGATCGCAGGCGGCCACTGTCCCTACGGGCTGCCCCTTGTAATACACAATGGATGCTTCTAGCGCCTCATAGGCGGACGCGATGATTGAAGATAGATTGGGCATGGTTATCTTGAATTGACAAACTGGCTTCTATCCAAATCTGGCACTAAAAACCAAAGAGGACATCTGGCTATATGCAGCAAAATGTCCTCTTCTCGTTTGTTCACATCTTGCACCTTGCACTTCGAGAACCCGAAGAGGTTGTTTTGGTGCAAGATGTGAGTTTGTGGATATTGAGTTGTCTGATGCTAACGCTTTAGCTCTATTAAGGCTGACTGCTCCGCAACTATTACCGGCAGGCTGCCCGCAAATCAGCAAAGCGTGTGCAACCCGATCGGGAGGTACTGCGAGAACGATTATTGCGATAGATAGTGCGGGAGCCGCTACCGGGAATCAGAATTACATCATTCGAGCCGTACCGATCGCGCGAATCGATAATCACCGGATTCACAATCGTCGAATCTTCAATGTCTGAGTTAATAATCACTGGATTCACCAGCGTCGAATCCTCGATATCGCGATCGCGGTAGACCCGCCGCCCGTAGCGGTCATAGTAATGCCCATTACGGTAGTAATAACCATCGCGACTGTAGTAGCGGTCATCGCGGTCGTAGTAATAATCGTCGTCGTAATCTGAGCCAATCCGCACCGTAATGCTGCCGCCACGTACTGAAACGGAATCCGCCCGACTGGGTAGCGCAGTGCTGATCAGTGCCGTTCCAGCCAACAGCGAAAGTGCGATCGCACGTGCCGATTTTGGAATCCCTAAACCTCGCCCCATACCTGCCTCCAACGCTCTAGCTTGATTGGTGTAAGTATAAAATCAAACATGCCATCCCTGATTCCTGCGACGCAGATTCAACCATAAAGTTCCGTGCTTAATAGCTATCCTCACAATCAACCACCAACCATCAACCCCAAATCACGCTCGAGACCCATCCCCAGTCATCACCAATCCCGACCCAATTCCACCTCATTCCTTAAAATAGAAAAAGCAGAATTTTGATTGATTGTTGACGAATCGTGAGCACAACGTCATCTGAGCCGAACCGCACACCTGACCAAAAAGATCTGGCCCGCCGTGAATATGGCCGAGGCCGAGAAGCCTTTGAACGGGGTTACTATCGCCAAGCCATTCAACAGTTTGAAAAAGCTGCCGCTTTAGTCAATCGTAACTCTGTCTTTGGGGGAGAAGTCCAGATTTGGCTGGTCAATGCCTATGCCGCAATGGAGCAATTTGGCGATGCCATCAGCCTGTGTCGCCAGTTAACGCGCCACCCCCATCTCGATACGCGCAAGCAGAGTAAGCGGTTGCTGTACATCCTAGAAGCGCCCCGACTGCGATCGCGCCCGGAATGGTTGACGCAAATTCCCGATTTAGGGGCCATTTCAGACGGAGAGAACCAAGATCAGCTCTCTAGCCAGCGCTATGCTGCGGCTGATGTACCGAAGAAACCACGCCGCAAGCGTCCGGAACCGGAGTCAGAACCGATCGATCTGAGCCAGGTCAACACAAAAGACAATAAATTTCTTTGGGTAGCGCTAATAGCCGTTGCGCTCACCATTGGCGGACTGCTGTGGTTGAGTTAATTGGATAATGAGTGCGATCTCAACACTATCTCACGAACAAAATGACTAGACTTCTTGCAACCGTTTAGTACAAAGGACTTGTCCCAGTATTACTCCATCTCTTTGTCTATGCCCAGCTTCAAACCCGACCTTGATTGTGAGTTTGGTCGCTTAATTCGCGCCTGCAATAAGTCCTAAAAACCACTAACCTGCTCTAAAATCAGGTATTGCAGACCACAATCCTTGAGGGATAGCATTTTGACGGCGAAGCAGATACGGAGTGTACCTTCAGATACCAACGAACCAATCCTGTAGAACCGTCAGGCAAAATTCGCTGCTATGTACATCCTGATGTGCTCAGGAACGATACTCCAGAGGAACATGTTCGCCAAAGAGTCGTTCGAAGCTTGGCATACGCTGTATCGTGGATGTGAAACCTGGTTGTAGCCTCACCAGTCATCGGTATAGACCGAACTCTCGGCTCGGGTCATCGCCTGGATGTACGAACTCAGGGTCGTCTTGTCTGTGCGCTCAATGACTCGTAAGCGGACGTGCCCCGACATCCGTCCCACTGTGCCGATAATCGACGGTCGGTCATTCTCATAGGTGCCGTGCCCCCGACGCTTGTTGGCTCGTCGTCTTGGCGGGTCATCCGGCTCCAGATGCGGCTTTCCTTTTTTCCCCCGCATTCTGAAACATCTCATCGGTTTCAGTCCATGTAGGGTGTGTCACGGCGAAGCCTAACGTATCATTTCACGAAATTCGAACCACATAAGCTGCGATCGCATTGTCACTCTTTTTGTGCTGAACCGGGCATCCTAAACTCACACCTATTTACTGGGTATGGATATGAGATTGTTCAGTAGGGTTATCAATCGGCTTCCATTCGCCTTAAAAGTGATTCTTACTATACCTTGGATGATTTTTGGGCTGCTCTTAGCTTTAATCATGGCACCTTTTCAGATTGCTTATCACATGTCTGGTGCTGGAAAGGAATTAAAGAGCAATTTTCATCATAATCTCGATGATCAGAATTTTAAGAAGGCAATTGCTCTGATTGAATTGCACAAGCTGAGGTTTGGTAGCTATCCAGAAAGTCTCAATGACCCACGCTTTCAGGAGTTTCTGGGTGATTGGGACAAGTTCATCTACTCAGCAGTTACCTACTCCAAGCTGAAAAATGGCTATGAGCTAAATTTAAATAATCAGGACGCTCTTCAACTTGAGTATCCACCAGCGTTCTGGAACGGTTTAGGTCTAGTTAGAACAAATGTGAAAGGGTTTAGAGATTCATCTTTTCTGTAAAAGTCTTCAAAAATCCAGGTCGAAATCAATGAAAGAGCTATGAAGAGAACGCTTGTCGGAGTTAACCCTCCAGAAAAGGTTGAACTTAATTGGCGCGAAAATTGCTTTATTCAACTAGTTTCAAGACGAGACATTATCAAAGTGGGAAATGCAAGCCTAATCTTACTTTCTATTTCTTTTTTAATGTTTGCATTTTCAGGATATTTAATTGTATCCATGAATAATCCGATTTACTCATCAAATATATTAGTTAGCTTATGTTCTCTTGCTTTAACTATCTTGGGATGCGTTATATTGTCTTGCACAGGCTATCTTGACAAGCTCATCTTTTTGAATAATCTATGTAAACGCAAAAAACTTCTTTTCAATCCTCATTTGAGGGATGTTTTTTTAGAAATTGAAGATCCTAATACTTACGATCTAGTTAAAGTTAAAGCTGAAGACTGTGGCTTATTAAGAATAGAACATGCCTATATATTACAGCAATCTCAAACAGGACATGAACAGTAACCATACATGAAGGCTTTCTCAAAGATGAAGGTTTGCAGATGAGTCGCCAGATAAAAGAGGAGTTTGACCGAGCGAAAGGAGTGGCACAAGCGGGCAAATTTACGACTAAATCGCTTGGCCTGTAACCAAACATCTTCGACCGGATTTTGCTCGGGTGCATTAGGCGCAAGCTGAATGCAAGTGAGTTTCCAGTGCTGCTCTCGAGTACCATGATTCTGTTGACTCAGGTAGTTGCGAACCACCTTGGAACGGTGGTAGCTGGCTCCATCCCAGATGATGAAAAAGCGAGTGGACTCATCATACTGAGATTGAAGATACTTCAGAAAGGCCACGGTATTGTGCTGATTGCCTGCCTCATACTCATGAATAACAAAGCTCTTGCTCAAATAGTCCAAGGCTCCATAGTAGGTCTGCCGCTCTCGAATGGAGGCAATGGGGATGTCCACTCGCTGATTGCGCCGACTCCATCCATATCCACGGAGGTCTCCCCAGAGCAGATGGCACTCATCGAGAAACATCACTCGCACCTGCCCACTGGCGATCTCGGCTCGCCACTGGACCAGCAACTGTTGAATCTCGGCTTTTTTGCCTCGACTTTGGCCTCCTCTTGGCCCGGATGCACCGAGTGGGATTTCTTCCAGCTAAACCCTGCGTCTTTGAGCAGTTGGGTATAGCTTTGGGCTGAGCGATAGAGCACTCCATAGCGCTCTTCAATCTGCTCAACAAGCTCCTCTAGTGTCCACCAGTTTTTCTGCTGCAACCACTCAAAGATGTCCTGTTTCTGCTCGGCGCTTAAATAGCCTTGGGTGCCCCAGTAGTGGGATTTCAGTCCCTCGACTCCTCGCTCTTCATAGCGCTGGTGACTCGCACTAATAAATCCCAGAGAAACCTGTAGGATATCTCGGATCGCCCGATAGCTTTGACCTCTCTGGTGCAGTTGCACGGCCAAGGCGCGTTTCAGTTCTTGGGCAGAGGAATTACTTTGGATAAATTCTTCCAGGGAGGTCATGGCTGATTTACTTCGGTGAGGATAACTCTTTATTCTATTCTCCCTCGTTCATTACCTATTTGTGATTGCTGTACTTGAGCTTACAGTTCATCAAGCTAAGCTTGATAGAAAATATCTTAATATCAACTTAAAAAAAGGTACTCATGGTCTAGTTGGGGTAGAACTATCTTATCCAAATTATACTGACACCCCCGAATGGCGGGTTGTATGTAATGCACCTTTTCAGAGTCTTAATCTATTTCACTTAATGCAGCCGACCAGGGCAATATGGCTATACACTAGACTCACATCAAGCAATTCCTAAATTCAAAGAAAACATGGTTTTCCACATAGCTTAACACCTGCATTAGAGAAATCATAGTTGTTGAGTTTCATTCCTCAAACTAACTTATAGGATTTGCAATCGCATTTTTCGAGAAAGTTTGAGACAAGACAAAATAGGCTATTATTTGTCTAGCCTGTGAAATTTGCGATCGCAACTTATGAATGGTGTTGCTTGGAAAGAAATAGCAATATATGAAGTTGTTGAAACCTCAGTTTGCATTGATAATATCGTAATCGTCCCATGCTTTTATGAGTTATTTCCTTGCCCAGAAAAATACCAGCCTATTTTGGATTTTTCTTTAGAGCACTACATGCTTCAAGAGCATTTATCCTTTGCGGATTTTTGCCCAGCATTTTATGAGTTTATCCAGCCCAGCTTAAGATTTGAATCTGAGAATTGGCAGGATGCAATTTGGGTTCGATCCAAGATTACATCTGCATATAATTTTTATCCCCCGCAAGCCTACAGCGAACGTCGTAGTCTTTTGAATATTCCTTTCGTAGCGGTTTTTCTTGATGATTCATCAAGCATTTCGGCTCTACATCCGTTTGTCTGTGTTGAGTACGAACTCAAAGCAGGACTTGAATTCTATCAAGTTACTACACCAGAAGAATGCTCGATTATTTCAGCTATTTTCTGGAAGTCATTATTGGCAGAACCAAAGCTAGCTGATTTTATTGATCGTGTTGTAGGGTGGGCTTACGATTATGAATCTCCAGTTATGGGTAGCGATTTTGTGACTGGCTATTGGAAAGATGAATTCCATTTAGTTTTACTAGATTCAGAAATCTACTACTAGGTCTAAAGCTCTAACAAATGAAATAATGTATGCAAAGCCTAATTTGTAAAAATTCAATCGCACTTTGAATGAAATTCATATTAGAGTTCAACATAGAGAATTACGGATGGGCAAGTGCGCTTCTTCAATCTGAAGGACAAATTTATAATATCGCCTCGATTTCTTATCTATCCGATGCGTTTAATAGCTTGTCTAGAGCAATTCTAGATTTGTTACGTGGCTGTAAAGCAGCAGAATGCACCTTTGATCATGAACCTGGACGGACAAAGCTCAGATTTATTCGTCACGTTGATAACGTAAAAATCACAGCCTATCGGTTTGAAAAAACTCTTGAGGACGTAAGCTGGGATTCAGGAAATCTTGAGTTTGAATGCTCCACATCTATCAAAAGGCTGAAGTCTCAATATCTGGCAGCAGCAGATAATATCCGAAGAAAATACACTGATAAGGAATATGCTCAAAAATGGCGGCATCCTTTTCCAACTGAAATTTACGAGTCAATAAAAAATATCTGACAAGTGCGATCGCATATTGATTTCTACTTATTTTTCTACTTATGCAATCTTGACAAAACCAGGGTAAACGCATCAAAAATCTGGTTTAGAATGTGCATCAGAGAGAGGCATACTGGCGCTGAGAATGTGCAGCATAAACTGGTCATCTAGGCCTGCGCGATAGCGTTTCATGGCTAAACTGCCTTTTGAGGACTCCTGGCGCAGGAGGTTGAGTGCCAATCGGCGCAGCACACTCATGTTGCGAGGAGCATGGTCTTTGCGAATGCGAGAAGCATCTTCGTTGAATACCACGTCCAGGCACCAAGGAAGTTGATTTTCGACGCCCCAATGGGCACGAACATAGCGAGCCAAGGTTGTGGCATCGGTGCTCAGCGAACTGAGGAAGTAGCGGATTTCGGTGGTGTCCTTGTTCCACAAGCGACGATGGGAGTGTACCACAACCAAACTTTGTAAGCCTGCCCACTGCTCCAACTG
Source organism: Thainema salinarum CENA647 (assembly GCF_057732415.1). Classification (NCBI taxonomy): domain Bacteria; kingdom Bacillati; phylum Cyanobacteriota; class Cyanophyceae; order Leptolyngbyales; family Leptolyngbyaceae; genus Thainema; species Thainema salinarum. The sequence goes on along the minus strand of NZ_JBYJZJ010000022.1, from coordinate 508,415 downwards.
TTGTGGGGTAAACACCTGCAGGGCCGGAATCTGCCAGATTGTCCTCGTCTCAATGCGATGATGTCCCGTCTCAATTGTCTGATGCTGAGTGTGCTCTATGTTCTCCCACTGACGCGCCTGAGCGCTTTCAAATCCAGTTTGTGCCTGCTTTAACAGGGTCGGATGATTGCCTTTGAGAGCCAAAATATAATCTGCCTGCTCACGGGTAATCTGCTGGGCAATCGCGCTTTGGGTGCCCATCGCATCAAGACTGACAATGCAACCGGTCAGAACTAACTGGTCGAGCAACACCGGAATCGCTGTAATTTCATTGGACTTCGAGGCTACAGCGCACTGACCTAACACCAGTCGATGCTCACTGGCCCAAGCACTCACCAGTTGCAGAGCTTTGCCTCCTCCCTCCCGGTCATAGGATCCTTTAGCGGTTTTGCCATCAATCGCAATCAGTTGAGCATCTAAGGTTGAGATCAATGCTTTGACCCATTGCTGGAAACTGGCCTCCAAGGCTTGCGGGTCGAGTCGAGCAAACACACGGGCGAAGGTATCGTGGGACGGAATGCCGTTGGGTAACGACAGGAAGGATTCGAGCCAACGGCGTTTGGCGTTGCCGTAGGTCTCGATGGCAACCCAACTATCTGCTCCAGACAACACGGCAAACAAAGCGATGGCAATGATGTCCAGCAGTTGGTGAGCACGAGTGCGCTCCACTCGCGGGTCGGGAATCTCCCCAAAGTACTGCTCCAGGCACGATTGCAGCGTTTCTCGATTAACAATAGGAAGCATAGGCAAGCAGAGAATAACCACTCATCCTACACCTTTTCGTGCCCCGTTTTAGATGCGTTTACCCTGTTGACAAAACCTTCAATTCTAGTTCCAACTTATTTTGTGTCAGATTTCCTTGGCAACGGTCTTCTGCCATTCAATGATGAGGCAATCAGCCAATTGCGAACCCAGTTGTCGTGATAACGAAATCCGTTGAGTTGCTCAAAGGGGCATAAGCACCCGCCCATCGCTTTGCGAGTCTTGCGACAAAAAGGATGGAAGTTCCAGAGTAGCGCCATCGAGCGCACCGACTGTTCCGCCGAGTCCCAGAATCCATGAAAATCTTGCATGGCATACAGGGTACGGTCAAGATAGTTCATGGGACGGTCAACCTGATTGCTGGTGCGATAGGCGTCAGGGAAGTCAAAGGCGCGTTGGAAGACGTGAGATTTGTCGTTGAGGCGTCGCAAGCGAGCGTCAATGGCCTGGGGCAACGCGTGGGTGTTCACCCACTCCAGCAACCGACGCAATCGTTGAGCAAAGTGACGTTTGCTCTGGCCCCGATACAGATGCCAAAGCTTGTCGGCTAGTTGCTGACCCAGGACTGGTTTAGAGCGGCACCCATCGCGAATTTTAATCACCTCATGCAGGAAGCACAGAATCCAGACCAGGCCAGGAAATAGCTCCTCCCAAGCGGCTCGGGTGGCCTCCCAACCATCAGTCGTCACCGTCTCGGGCGCATAGTCGGGAACATGATGGGCAGCTTCCTGCTGGAATACCCCATAGGCTGCGGTTAATCCATCCTGACCCGCATTGGCACTGAGACTGGCTCCCAGGACGCACCCTTGCGCCGCTGTCACTGCCAGATAGACTCGCTGCCCGTGCCAATCACAATGCTTCTCATCGGCAACTAGATGGGGGGAGCGCCGTTTCCCTTTTGAGGGTACTGCCCACAATCGAGGCTCGACCGAACGACTGACAGAGCCGATACCAGTGCATCTCAGAACGGCCCAGCACATAGGCAATCCCCTCATACGACAGGCCATGCTTTCTTAAATAGAGCGCTTTGTCGGCCATCTCCGCCGTCTCGCTCATGTACGGCATCACCAAATCGGGACGCAGTTGATAAGCCTCTCCGGTACTCGGCAGCAAAATCCGCCGGGTCTTGAGCTGTTGACGAGAGGACTCGACCCATCCATGAAAGCGATAGCCCGCTTCAATCCCGTCGGGAAACAGTTCTGGGTGAGCCTCGATCTGCTCGTTGAGATACTGCCGAAAGGACTCACAGTCTTCTACTAAGACCTCGTAGTCAAGGTCGTCTGCAATGGGCAGACAAATCGTTTTATCGCCTGCTGTGCCACGCTTGCGTCGTTGCTGAGCCATCGGCTTTGGCCTGCTGAACTCTCTGTCTCAATTTTAATTCAACACAAACTTGGGTGGAACCAGCTTCAATTCAATTGGATTTCAATTTGCAATGTCCATTCTCTAAGTTTTTCTCGAATCATTAGAAATTGCAGGTTGTAATAAACGACTTTCTAAGCGAGGTGTAATTTGGCGATCATATAGTTGCTGAATTTTTTGGCATATCACAAACATAACTGGCAAAGTAGTAACTATCATTACGCTCGAAAATATAAACAGGTTGTCACCAGGTATTATCTTCTCAAGAATTTTGCTTGCCACAGATAAAACAGGTCGGTGAAATAGATATATACAATAAGAGGCGTAAGCAATTTTTTCAAATAGGGAAAAGCTTAATCCCTTTTCAGGAAGGTAACGTAGAGCATAATAAGAGAAAGTTACAAAACAGATCATCCAGATATTTACCCTTAAAAGGTTGAGTAAAGAAGCATCGGGATTGCGAACGGATACGTATCCTGTCAAATTCATTAATAAGGTGATGAACAAGAGAATCAGAAAAAAGATAATTGAGAATGACTTAGGTGATTTATCTAAGATTTTGCTGGCACCACAATACATGCCATACCAGAAAACTCCATAGTAGAGCAGTAGACGAAAATCAGTTGCCTGCCAAACCGCATTTAAAGCAAAAATCAGGACGGGGAAACCAAGAATGATGCAAAGTTTGATACCTTGGCTTAACCTCGACTTCCAAACCAAGAAAATCGAGTAGTAAGCCATAATCAATCCGATAAACCAAAGCGTCTGTATTGGTTGCAGACTTGGCGACTCAACTAGTAGCTGTAATCCAAATAAATGCACAAAGATTGAAGTTGGATTAGTGATTTCATGCAGAACAATGAAGGCCGCAAAGGCAACCAAGTAAAGGGGAAAAATTCGAATCCAGCGCTTAAGAACAAACTTTTTAGTTTTGTCTAAGTCAAAAGATTGGCTTTTTCTTGAATTAAGCAAATAACCTGACGTAAACACAAAAAGGCTTAGGCCAATATATCGGTTGAATACATTGAGAAGAGATAAATCAAGAGGTATCCCGAAATTGTTTAAATTGTAATAGTTAAACGTATAGCCTGGTAGATGATGAACCAATATCACCAAGATTGCCAATGCTCTCATCCAATCAAGTACGACTAATCTTTTTCCCATTTATCTAATTCACTTTGACCAAAAAATTAAGTTTATAGTTTCTGAACTTGCTCTCTATATTCAATTATTCCTCCCTGAATTGTATTGAAAAGTAAATAGAGAAGCATTTTATTTCTTTGAATTTGGCTCTTAATCTGAGCCTAGATTGCATGGAATTTGCTGCCATCAGCCCATCGAAATTTTGATGATTGCTTGATTGAAAAAAGAAGATATGGCTTGGTTGGCTGATAGATATAGATGGATTGGCTAACTTCAAGTACAATAACAAGCCCATCAACTTTATAGTCGCTTTTATTTATGACTTTTAGAAAAAATTGGTTTTTGGAACACCCTAAAACATTCACTAGGCAAGTCCTCTCATAAATGTCTGCTCAGATAATCAGGCATTTGTCATAATTTTTGCAGAGATGCGATCGCACAACCGCACCACACTTTTCACAGGAGTCGGCCATTGGTTCAGTCATCCCAGCCCCCAGCCAGCGCTGCACGCCCCATGCAGCGGGTACTCGGTAGCCTCCGCGTTTATCCCTGGTTGACCGTGGGCGCAATCGGTAGCGCTTTGCTCCTGGTGGCGGCCTATGCAGCGACGCCGCAGCTCTATCGCTGGGCCATCGATCAGGGTATTACCGAGCGGAATCTGACAATCGTGCTCCAGAGTGGGATGGGATTAGTCATCGCTGCGATCGCACGGGGACTGTTTAACTTTGGTCAGAGCTTTTGCGCCGAAGCCATGTCTCAGGGCGTGGTGTATGACCTGCGCAATCGGATTTTCAGCAAAATCCAGAACCTCAGCTTCAGCTACCACGATCAGTCGCAGACCTCCCAACTCCTCACCCGCGTCACCAGCGACATTGAGCAAATTCGCACCTTTCTGAGTACGAATCTGATCCAGGTGATTAGCGGCGTCGTGACGCTGGTGACGATTGCCGTGATTTTGCTGCTGATGAACTGGCGGCTGGCCCTGATTAGCCTGCTGGTTGTGCCCCTGGCGGGTTGGCTGATGGCTCGCTTTTTTAGTCAAAACAGCCAGCTTTTCTACCAGGTGCAGGAGCAGCTCAGCGACCTTAATGCCGTGCTGCAAGAAAATCTGGTGGGGGTGCGGGTGGTCAAAGCTTTCGTACGGGAACGGGTGGAAACGGAGCGCTACACCCACCAAAATCAGAGCCTCGTTGCCGCCAACATGAAGACGATTGTGGCGATTCGCAACACGTTTCCGTTTATCTTCCTGGCTAGCAATCTGGTGATTGTGGCGGTGATTGGCTACGGCGGCGCGGCGGTGATTGGCGATCGCCTGTCGGTGGGGGAGCTAGTGGCGTTTAATGCCTATCTGCTGCTGATTTTGCAGCCAATTCTGCTGATTGGCTTTGCCGCGCCAGCGATCGCCCAAGCCGCCGCTTCTGCCGAACGGGTGTATGAGGTAATTGATGCCGCAATTGAAATTAAAGACCGACCGCAGGCCGTGCCCTTCACCACCTGCGGCGGCAGAATCACGTTTGAAAACGTCTCCTTCCGCTATCCCGGTGCGTCGGTGCCAGCGCTGACCCATATCTCGTTTGAAACCAAGCCCAATGAGCTAATCGCCATTTTGGGCATGACCGGATCGGGCAAAAGCACGATTATTAACCTGATTCCCCGCTTTTACGATGTGACGGCGGGAGCCGTGCGGATCGACGGACGCGACGTGCGGGATTTTACCCTAGAAAGTTTGCGATCGCGGATTAGCACTGTCTTTCAAGAAAGCACCCTGTTCTCCGGCACCATTTTCTCCAACATCACCTACGCTAAAGCTGACGCAACAATGGCGGAAGTGATTGAAGTGGCTAAAGCTGCTCAGATTCACGACTTTATTGCCAGTTTGCCCGACGGCTATGACACGATTGTGGGCGAACGCGGCGTTGGTCTCTCTGGTGGTCAAAAACAGCGAATTGCGATCGCGCGTACTCTACTCACCGACTACAACATTCTGATCCTGGACGACAGCACCTCCGCCGTTGATGCTCAAACGGCTGCTCAGATTCAAGCCGCCCTCGATGACCTGATGCGCCGCCGCACCTGCACTTCCTTTGTTATCGCCCAGCGGATTAGCACCGTCCGCACCGCCGACCGCATTCTGCTCATGGACAAAGGCCACCTAGTCGCCCAGGGCACCCACGAACAGCTAATGGCCAGCAGCCCGCTCTACGGTGCCATTCTGGAATCGCAGGTTGGTTCGGCCACCACGCCGCTTGAGATTTGAGCAATTAGTAACCCTCAACCCATCAACCAATAACCGTTAACCAATTACTATCAACCAACAACCATCACCCCGGCATTTTCTCAAAAGCAGGCACATTGTCATCCATCGGCGTGGAAGGCAGCTTGCGGCACGTATAAACATTCACCATCGGCTGAAACCAGCTCGCATCGTCAATCACGCCAACTCGAATTCCCATGCGCTCCGGATGACTGCTGTTAGCTGAAAATAACTGAGAACCACAGTTGGGACAGAACAACTTGGTCATCATGGTGCCGCGATCGCACAAATGCTCATAACTAGCGGTTTCGCCTTGAATCGTTAGCGCATCCGCCGGAATGAATACAAAGCTGGCATAGACACTCCCACTTGAACGGCGACAGTCATCACAATGGCAATTAGCCTGCCGAATAGGCGCACTGGATGACGCAAATTGAACTGCGCCACAGAGGCAGCGACCCGTAAACGATGAGGCCATAACGTTCTCCTTTTCCTTAAACTGTGGGAGCGGGTTTTGCCGCCAAATCTATGACATGGTGCAAATTGGTCTACTAAACCCGCCCCTATCCAATATCGAACTTAGAGTCGCAGAAATCGAAGTTCTCAACCCAATCAGCACGATAGTGCTAGCCTTAACTCATTCTCACTCCAGAATTGAGTTTCAGCATTATTCAAAGATTCCGGCTATGACTTCTGTTCCCGTTGCCGCTACGCAATCCCGAAAACCTAAATCCTCAACCACTGGGCGTTTCTTTCGTTACTTTGCGCCCTATCGGAAAGAACTTCCTTTAGCGATTCTCCTAGTTGCGATCGGAGCTACGACACAGGCAATCGGGCCACTGCTGATCGGCTGGTCAATCGACAATTTGATTCTGACCGGGAATCTGAGAGGGCTGTTGTGGATGCTAGTCATCCTGACAGCCATTTATTTCTTGGGAGTTTGGGCCATTCGGGGACAAATCTTGCGCATGGGAGCCATTGTGCAGCGGCTGCTGGGCCAGTTGCGGCAGGATATTTTCGACAAGGTTCAAAGCTTGCCCGTCAGCTTTTTTGACCGCAGCGAGGCGGGCGATCTGATGAGCCGTCTGCTCAACGATGTCAGTACGGTGAATCAAGCCTTTGGTCTGACCATTCCCCAGGTGCTGGGCCAAACCTTCAGCCTGGTGGGGATTATCATCGCCATGCTGTCGATTAATTTGCAACTAGGATTGCTGAGTAATCTGGTTGTACCGCTGATGATTTTTACTACGGGATTTTTCTCCCGCTGGGCTAGGAGTCGATTTCGCGTCACTCGTCAGACAATTGGCGATCTCTCGGCCAAGCTGGAGGAAGATATTGGTAGCGTGCGCGAGGCTCAGGCATTTAACCGTACTCAGCTCAACATTGAGGAGTTTGATAGCCTCAATGCTGCCAATCGGCGCGCAAATGTGCAGGCCGTGGCGGTGACAGCCGCGTTTTTGCCTTCTATTGATTTTCTCAACACCCTGGCTACGGCTGGCGTGATGGCCTACGGTGGCTATCTAGCGGTGACAGGAGCGATGACGGTGGGTACCGTGACCGCGTTTTTGCTCTACGTGCAGCAGTTTTTCCGCCCGATTCAGATCCTCAGCCAGTTTTATACTCAAGCCCAATCGGCTCTGGCCGGACTGGATCGGATTTTTATGCTGCTGGATGAACCCGTCACGTTACAGGATGCCCCCAATGCCAATGAGATGCCGTCAATTCGGGGCGAGGTGCGGTTTGAGCAGGTGGAGTTTGGCTACACGCCCAATCAGCGAGTGCTGAAGGGGATCAATCTCTGCGCTCAGCCGGGACAGATGATCGCGCTAGTGGGGCCAACCGGAGCGGGCAAAAGCACCATCATTAACTTGATTATGCGGTTCTACGATGTGACAGATGGAGCCGTGAAGATTGATGGCATCGACATTCGCACCGTCACCCAGGCTAGCCTGCGTCGCCAGATTGGTATCGTGCTGCAAGATAATCTGCTGTTTACGGGCACCGTGGCCGAAAATATTGCCTTTGGCGCTCCCCATGCCAGTCAAACCGAGATTGAAGCAGCGGCTCAGGCGGCCAATGTGCATGAGTTTATTACCTCGCTGGCTCAGGGGTACAATACCCGCTTGGGCGAACGGGGCGCACCCCTCAGTCAAGGCCAGCGGCAGTTGGTGAGCATTGCACGGGCCGTGCTGGTCAATCCCCGCATTTTAGTACTAGACGAGGCAACGAGCAGCATCGACACTCGTACTGAAGGGCTGGTGCAGGATGCGATCGCAACTCTTCTAAAGGGTCGTACCAGCTTCGTGATTGCCCACCGTCTCAGCACCGTCACCGCAGCCGATCAAGTGCTGGTAATTCAACAGGGACAAATTGTGGAGCAGGGCACCCATGCCGAACTAATGGATCACCAGGGAATCTACGCCAATCTTTACAGTCTGCAACTGGGAGCCAGTTAAACCATGACAATAGTCTTCAACTGGTAATGATTTTGTGCTGTGTGGGCTTCACATACGCAACGCAAAATTATTACTTATATACCACCATCAACTATGACTAACGATTTAGCGTTCATCCTCAAACTGCTTTCGCTGCTGGGCTGTGGGCTGATGGCAGGCGTCTTTTTTGCCTTTTCCACCTTTGTGATGCAGGCGCTGGCGCAACTGAAGCCACCTCAAGGTATTGCCGCTATGCAGGCAATCAATATCACCGTGATTAACCCCTGGTTTATGACCGTGTTTATGGGTACAGCGGCGGTTTGTCTGTTGCTTGCGATCGCAACCCTGCTCAACTGGCAGCAACCCACTGCGATCTATGTGCTCTTGGGCAGTCTGCTCTATCTGATGGGCACCTTTGGCGTCACAATTGTGGGCAATGTACCCCTGAACAATGCACTGGCAGACGTAGAACCCACTAGCGCAGAAGGGGCAGCTTTATGGGCACGCTACCTAACAAGCTGGACAATCTGGAACCACGTCCGGACAGTCGCAGCAGTACTGGCCACTGCCGCTTTTGCCTTTGCCATCCAATCGCCAAGCTGAACGCGATCACAGTTTCATCACTTTGTATCAACACAAGGTGCGATCGCATAGATCTGGATAACGCACATCTTGCACCAAAACCCAGAAGGGTTATTTTGCCGCAGCATCACGGCGGCAAAATAACCCTTCTGGGTTTCTTAAAAGGCAAGGTGCAAGATGTGAGGATAAGGCATATGGATCCGGCAACTCGGATCAATAGACCTTATCGGAAATTGTTTTGTAGCGCGGCTCCGCCGCGCTACAAAACAATTTCCAACACCAAAAACTTTATTTCTAATAAAGTCTAATACACTTGTTTGAGCAATAGAAGGTCGTTATGGCTGTGTGGGCATACTCCACAGCAGTCATTGAAATGGGGCTTCTAGGTGAAGACTTGAATACATTAGAACGACAGCGATTTTATGTGACTTGGGCAATTTTGATTGGCATTGGCTGTTTCCAGCTTCTATTTCGGTTGACCCACATCAATGCTCTTCTGCCATTTCCTGGTAGTGAGCCGATCTCACTTCTGTTGTTGGATCTACTATTTGTGGTTTATTTGTCAGTCTGGCCAGCCTATTTGCGAGTTGAAAATCAGGTTCAAGATTTACGCCACCAGACAATCGCCGGTCTGCTGAAAACAGCCGGCTTCTTTTTACCAGTCCTATATTTAGTGATGATGGCTACGGCCTTGGTCAGAGGTTCTAGCGTATGGCCCATTGAATTTTGCATCATGGCAATTACCCTCATTTGGTTTGCCTTCAGAGCCTTTCCACAATTGCGACGCCTATCTTCTCGATTGCGACCCTATGCTTGGCGCATCTTAGCCACCATCAGCATCATCTTTTTTGTGATTGGCTCTCATCTGTTTTATTGGGGATATCCTTCGACGAGTAATTTTGGCCTACATGCAAACGCCTTTGAGCACGTTGTCAAGCTTGTTGAACAGGAACGGGTACAACTGGAGCCGTTTACCCGACGAGCAGAGGATCAAGGAATACAATTTGGGGTGAGTTTGCCCCGCCGCTACCAGTACCTCAGCCCCTGTGGAACAGTTTTGACACAAGAACGTTCTGGCGTGAAGACATTGACCTTTTGTCAGTTTGGATCGATAGACGGAGAGTCTTCGGTTCTCTATCGATCTGACGACCAAGATGTATCGATCACACCAGACGAGCATCGACGTCTCCAAGAAGCTTCCCCTGATTTATCTGGCCCCTGGCATCTCAGCCGCACCAAGCTCCAAGATCATTGGTTTTGGGTTGAAGCTTGGTCATAACAGACAATACAGAAAAGTGCGATCGCACTTCTTAACCCTCATTATTAACAAAAGTGAGATACGAAATTTTCTTTTCACCCGAAGCCGAAGCCGACATTGCTGCACTGAGGGCAAGTGATCGAGCTAAGGTGTTGGATGGCATCGAGACATTCTTAAGACATGAGCCGGAAAAGGTGAGTAAGAGCCGGATTAAGCGTCTGCGAGAGATGCAAAAACCTCAATATCGGTTGCGGCTTGATGATATACGCGCGTTTTATGACGTGAGTTACGCTGAAGATGGAACTGGGACTGTGGAAGTTCTCCGTATTCGGGAGAAAAATGAGGCGATGAAGTGGCTAGCTGAGTTTGGGGAAAGAGCGGAATGAAGCAAGTATCATTTGATGAAGTGAAGGGCGATCTGTCGGGATATCTGCAACTGGCTGAGAAAGAAAGCGTTGTGATCATGCGCGATGGGCAACCTGTTGGCATTCTCATTGGGTTTGAAGATGCTGAGGACTGGTGGGAAGAACTGTTGCTGCGAGATCCACGTTTTGAGGTAGAAATTGCTCAAGCACGCCAAAGTTTGAAGGAGGGCAAAGGAATTAGTTTAGAAGATTTGAAAGCAAAGTACGCAGACTAATTGCGATCGCACTTTCCAACCCTTTTAGCAAAAGGTGCAATCGCACTTCTGAACATTAAAGAACAACAGCTAGAATACGGATAATCCATACCGTTTAGCGACACAACCGCTCAGTGTTATGCAGTATCAAGACATCATCACGATTGAACCGGGTAAGCGAGGCGACAAGCCTTGCATTCGCGATATGCGGATTACTGTTTATGATGTCTTGGCGTATCGAGCATAAAAATTGCGTTAGCATAAATGGCGATTCTAGGTGTATTCTTAAAAGCTTCCAAAGATTTAACAAGATTTTAATATAGCGAATTCTATAGGATTGATCTAATATTTGCCGTAATTGCCTCAGTTTATTCACAAAAAATTAGAGGACAACATTGATGGACTACAAGACAACTGATGTTTTCGGTGTGAAAAGCTCTCTCATAAAATCCTATATAGAGAGAGAGGCAGTAGATGAAAAATTCAAAGCAGCGTTGTCTAGTGGAAATGAGATTGTCATCTATGGTTCATCTAAGCAAGGTAAAACATCCCTCCTTTTAAAGCATCTTGATACAGATGCTTATGTCAAGGTAGAATGCTCACCTCAAACAACTACAGTTGACATATATAAATCTGTTCTACGGCAACTTGGCATTACATTTATTGAATCAGAAACTGTTGAGTCAACTACTGAAAAGGGTGTTAAGATTGGTGGCGGATTTAAAGTGAAAATCCCCTTTATTGGCGAGACGGGAATCAATCCTGAGCTGTCAAACCAAGCTGGATATTCCAAGGAGCAGAATACAACACATCTTGAGTATAATTTGGCTTTGGCTCAAGACGTTTCAGAGCTACTGAGAGCAAGAAAATTCAAGAAGTTTATCGTATTAGAAAATTTTCACTACCTTCCTAATGAAGTTCAAGAGACTCTATCTTATGATTTAAGGATATTTCAAGATTACGGTTTCATATTCATTATTTTAGGCATTTGGCGTGAAGCAAATCGCTTAGTTCAATTCAATGGCGACTTATTAGATCGTGTTACAGAAGTCCCAGTTGAACCTTGGGATCGAGATGATTTTATGCGAGTCATTGAAAAAGGTGAAAGATTGCTTAATGTTGACTTTTCAAATGTTAAACAGAATATTGTAGAGGAATCATTTAGCAGTGTTGGTGTAGTACAAGAGATTTGTAAGTTATGCTGTCTTGAAGCTGACTTAAAATGCACCTCAGCAGAATTAACTATTGTCACCAGCAAGCATTTTGAAGTTGCAAAACAAAGAAAGGCTGACGAGTATGGCGTAAGACACATTCGCAATTTTGAGTCCTTTGTAGATGTCAGAGTTAGAATAAGTGCTCAGAGCGGGAAACCATCTCTTGCTTATCCTTATTACTTCATCAGGCTCCTTCTAACTCATGACTTTGATGAAATACACAACGGTTTCTCTCGGGGACAACTCTTAGAGGAAATAAGAAAGATTCACCATAGACCTAGTGATGTACGTTCAAGTGATCTTGGAAAGTTTCTACACAATATTACCCAGCATCAGATAAGTAAACGTATTCAACCACCTTTCGTTGATTATGACAGAGGTGGTAAGACTCTAAAAATAATTGACTCTTCGCTCTATTTTTTTCTTAAATATTGCGATAGAGCAGCAATTCTTGATGATATTCCTAATCCTGTAGAAGATATTGCATATGGTGAATTCGACCCTGAAGTCGAATCTATTTGAATGTGAAAAGATCTAAATCCTCGAAGTAATGGGAATAGCTTGAAGTGATAATAGCAGAACTATTTTTTATATCTTCGAAAGATAAGGTGAAGGGAATTTCTGTGCCTGGCAATGCAAAGCATTACATACTCGAGAGGCCAACAGGTGATTCCATACACCATATCCATTAACAAATGATGGGAAAATCGCCGCAGTCGCGCTACTCTGGATAGAACTCTTGTTCTCTAAGTCCACCCATACGTTAAAGTAAAGCGCTGAACCGAGCAGAGACCCTATGACAGCTTCAGATTCTTCTCGGCCTAAACAGATTGTTGGCACCGTCAAAGGGCCAGGTGAAAACGGCAACCAGTATGTGTTCATCACCGCCGACAACCGCTATGTCAAGATTGGCGAGTTTGTCTACTACGAGGTTGAATCCGTTTCCCTAGAACTGCGGACGGAGACGCTGCAAATTCTGGGCAAAATTTCCGGGCGCAAGCTGATTGATCACCTGCCCGATCGCATTTTTGCCGATGCCGAGATTAGTCCCGAAACCATTGCGGCGCTGGTGGGTTTCGCCTATCCCAATCCCGAAATTTATGAAGTCACCGTCGATGTAATTGGCTACTTCCATCCAGCGCTGGGCTTCATGAACCCGCGTAAGACCCCCGATCCGGGCTATAAAGTTTTTCTCGCACCTGACCCGATGCTGCGGCAGATCCTCAACAAGCGGCAGCCAAATGAAGTCGGTGCAGCACACGTTGGCGCCCTGCTGCTGCGGGAGGGGGCGGCGGTGCCGATTGCGCTGGATGTGAAGGAGCTGGTCAGTACCCACATGGCGATTCTGGCCGGAACCGGATCGGGAAAGTCATACACGGCGGGCGTTTTAGTAGAGGAGCTAATGCTGCCCCACAATCGGGCGGCGGTGCTGATTTTTGATCCCCACGGGGAATATGGCACGCTGACCGATATGCGCGGGCATCCAGCGTTCACGGCGGACGATGGCTATGCGCCGGAGGTGAAGGTGCTGACGCCGGACGATATTTGCATTCGCTTTTCGTCACTGGACTACTATGATGTGCTGACGCTGCTGCCGGAGATGAGTGAGCGGCAGCAGTCGATTTTAAATAAGGCGTTCACGATCCTGAATCGGCACCGCAAGGGCAACTATCGCTGGGACGTGCAGGACTTGATTGCCGCTGTGTTTGAGGCCGATCGCACTCAGGACGACGAGGGCAACGAGAAAACCGGATCATCGGCTCCGGCGATTGAGTGGAAGCTGGAGAAACTGGCGCGATCGCAATATTTTCACTCGATGAATCACCTACCGCCCAAGGATCTGTTTGAACCGGGACAGGTGACGGTGCTGCAAATGAATGAAATCAGTCAGGAAGAGCAGCAGGTGATCTGTGCGGCGGTGTTGCGGCAGGCGTATCAGGCGCGCATGGATACGCACAAGGACAAAATCGAAGCGGGCGATGAGAACTACTTGCCCTATCCCGTGTTTATTCTGCTGGAAGAAGCCCATCGGTTTGCGCCAGCGCGGGAACCGTCTCGCTGTAAGGCGGTTTTGCGGACGATCTTAAGTGAAGGACGGAAGTTTGGTTTAGGCGTTGGTTTGATTACCCAGCGACCAGGCAAGCTCGATTCTGATGTGTTGTCCCAATGCATGAGTCAGTTCCTGATGCGGATTGTCAATCCAGTCGATCAGGAAAGCCTCAAGTACGGAGTCGAAGCCGCAGGCCGCGATCTGCTGAAGGAGTTACCTGCGCTTACCAAAGGTCAGGTGATTATTTCCGGAGCCTGCGTAAATACGCCCGTCCTCTGCAAGGTGCGGCAGCGACTCACGGTTCACGGTGGTGAAACGCTCAATGCGCCGGAAATGTGGCAGTCTCACTTCCAGCAGCATCGCCAGAAAACGCGCAAGCTGGAAAAAGCTGCGATCGCAAGTCGCAAGCGCCCCGACACTCTCGACGGGATTAGTATCGATTGAGACTAAAGTTCTGACGGATCGATGCCGAGTTTGCGTAATTTTGCAAAAGCGCGATCGCGTTCTTGCTGAGCCTGATCACGTTCCTGTTGGGCTTGGATGCGGCCTTGCTGAGCCTGATTGAGCGCCTCAAAAATTTCATCGGGATCTTTGAATTGTTCACCATCTGGATAAAAAACGGCTAGGCCATCGTCAAATAGCTCAAAGCGGATGCCCAAAGTTGGCGAAGTCCAAGGAAATTTGATCGGTGCAATGGACACAAAATCTTCGTCTACTATTGACCGCACCAGCCCCAAAAAGTCGTAAGATTCTGGGTCATAGAAAAACATTTCTAAGACGCCATACTGACGATAGAAGGCTTGTTTCTTGACCATTTCCCTGGCGCTGTTGCTAGGCGACAGGATCTCAAAGACAACCTGAGGCGCAATATTATTTTCTTCCCACTGCTTATAGCTGCCGCGATCGCCATCGGGGCAACCTAAAACCACCATGACATCAGGGGCTTGAGCCGGAACGGGAGGAGCATCAACTTGAACGGGATACCACAGCAAATCGCCAGCGACAAAAGCCATTTGATCTTTCAGCAAGCGCTTCAGATTCGCGACCAGACGAACAATCCACCGATATTGCAGCGTATTATCCGCCATCGGCTGACCGTCAGAATCGGGGTATAAAATTTGGGGTTCGATGGGTACTTGAACCATGGGAGTTCCCCTTGAATGGTGTATCCGTTCAGATAGTCCTATTGTATCGAGATGTACTTATAAAGATAGAAGCGCGATCGCGAGTCGCAAACGCCCTGATTGCTTTGACCACATTAGTATTGACGTAGACGAGTAGCAATTCAAAGCTCTTTACCGCTACGTGGCCGAAACTCTCTACAAGTAGGTGTACGATGCCCGAATATTACTGTGACGATGACAAAATAAAAGCCGCTCTTCCTGATCTCAAAACCGTATCAGAAGTCCTTGAAAAACTACGGTACTGGTACAACTGGGGCGACTACGACAAGACTGGCGCTGCGATTTTAGACAAACTCGGAGAAGTAGGCTTCGGTGATCCAGATGCAGTCAAAGCTCTAGAACGGAGTTCGACAGGTCAGATTTTGCTGACCCGCTCTGCCGCTCTGAGAGCACTCAAAAAACTGGCAGAACAAGGGGATTCCTCTGCAGCAGAGGCTCTGAAGCGATCGGAAGCCTATTGGCGCGAGGTCGAATTGCGTGAACAAGAGCAAAAGCGCCAAAGAGCAGCTCTTGCTTTGCAGCGCGAGGCAGAACAGTTAGGCATTACCGTTGAAGAATTAATTCAGCAACAACCGTAGCAGCCACAACAACAAAAACAGGGCGAATGCCATTCGCCCCTACAGCCTCAATGCCCTTTACGGCCCTGTTCCTACTGCGTTTGCTCTGCCTTTTGTAACGCCAAAGTGCTATTGGCTGCATACTCTGCCACTTTCCGCTGCGCTAGCGCATGGCGCTGATCGGTTTCCGGCACCTGCGCCATCAGATCAGACGCTCGCTGCCAGCGCGTTGCCAAATCAAGCCAGTCGGAACGAGTTTGAGCCTGTCCACCTTCAACTGCGGCTTGCGTAGCCAGTTCCACAGCCTGCGCAAAGGGATCTTCGGTGTCGCTTACTGTAGGAGTACCATCACCTTCGGTAGATTCAACAACAGGCTGGGTAGCTGAGTCGCCGCCAAAGCCCAGCCAGTCGCGCATAGCCCAGCCGATAAGTCCGAGTAAAACGACCAAACTGACACCGCCGACCAAGCCACGGATAATGAGCTTAGTTTTCTTCGATTGATTGCCAGATGGGGGAGCTTGAAACCGCGATCGCACATATTGCTGAAACTGCCGATCTTCACGAATGCGGCGCATCAGACCGGGGCGACGCAGGGTAATCGGTTGCGACCACAGGAGCTGACCTTCTGGATCGCGGCGAATTTCTTCCAGCCAGAGCAACTGCTGCTCCCGCACAATACGGCTATTAATCACCACTTGTCGAATATTGCGCGGGCCAATTCCTTCCAAAATTTGCTGGATGCGGTTGACCAGCTTCGAGGGATCAAGCTGTTCGGGCGTTGCCGCCTCACACAGCAGTTGCAGGACGCCATCTGCTAAAACAGCCCGCGTCCGCACACCGCTCTCCGATAGCTTTTCATTCAGAATCTGAATAATCGCCGCCACGCTGCCCTGACGAGCCTGGTGATACATGTCGTCAACCAAAACTGACATGTCGGTCTCGTTTTGAGGTTTGGGCATCCCTGATCCGTTCATAGTAGAAACCTGCTGGTTTGACGCTGCCTTTTGGTTTGACACCATTCCGTATCCACCATCGTTATCGTGTTTACAGTATTGATTCAGGATTTGGCACCCTCTATCCAATCATTCAGCAGTACAGTTTGCCATCATCCGAAATACTTGGGTTGAAATTATCGTGTCTTGTTGTTAAGCACACTGAATTTTACTTCTCTTTATATTGTCTCAAATCATCACGATTGGGATCAGTGGGTTAAAAATTGAGCCTGTGCTGAGCCGATAGATGGTAGAGCCACAAGATTCAGTAGATGTGACGTAGCGAATCCATTTATGTTGCAGCCTCTTAACTTTGCACGGTTGCGTACAGCATTTAAGTAGTCGGGGCAATAGCCTAGTTGTAGTAGATGCTGGATAGCAATTTGGGTAAACGGTTGAATACCAATGGCGCTCAAGCTTTGAATACTCCTAATACCAGTCCATATGTCACAGTCCATGTGCCGAGGAGATTCCGGTTGAGCGAGTTGAGTTACGAATTTAGCCGTTATCTGCTAATTACGATCGCAGATAATCCCACAATCTGCGAAATGATACTCAAAATCGCATCTGAGTTCCAATCTGAGTTCCCAACGAAACGTCAAACGTCACCTTATCTCAAGCAAACATTTAGCCTGTAACCAAGTTTTGTCTCACCATGTACCGCACTGTATCACCGCTATTGCAACGCTCAACCACTGCAAAACATAAAAAGTTTCCATTGATCATTCGTTCTGATTGAAAGGCATCAGCAGCCAGCCTAAACATCCACATTCAAAGACTTATTTGTTGATTCTCCTACTTGGGACATAAATATTGCGAGAGCTAACCTAACCTGTGGAGTAAATATGTCGAATCTCCTTGTTAATAAGCAGGATGCAAATATGTCTCTAAAGGGACGAACAGTTTTAATCGTCGATGGTGATTCCGATTCGATCAAGATATTAGAGTTTTTACTTGAGTCCTATGAGATGCAGGTTCTGACAGCGTCTTATGCAACTGAAGCACTAGACCTAATCCAGCAACATGCTGTTGATTTAGTCATTAGTGAACTTGCATTACCTGATGTTGATGGATGTATCTTTCTAAAACAGATTCAATCTCTGCCAATGGCAAGTGTTGGTCATCTCAAATCTGTTGCGCTCACAGTTTGTGCGCTAGATAAAGATCGACAAATGGCTTTAGAATCAGGATTTTGTCAGCATATTGCTAAGCCCTTTGATCTGGATGAACTTATGCAAATAATCGTGCAGCTACTTGCTGAAGAGTGTTAAAAGTAAAAGGCGGAGAATAGCAACAATTGCTCAATCTTTTCGATGAATTTACTGCTATTTAAAACGCTTGATGATCACGATCAGTGATGACATCATTCTTAGGTTAGGGCGTGTAAGAAATTCTGACTAACTAAATTGGGATTTCTGATAAGGATACAGAATTAAATCAGTACATTAGGTTTTAGTTTCTGTTCGCTTCAATACACCTAGTTAAGCTAAAGCCGTTTGCCAAAGGTCTTTCATGAATTCGCTGTTGAATTGGCTCATTGAAGAAACCAACGATGTGCTTGAACCACATCTGAGAGAAGTCAAACTCGAACAAAGCCAAATCCTGCAGAATTCCGGTGAGACCATCAATCAAGTTTATTTTCCGATTGACTGTTTATTGTCGGTTACAGTGACGATGCAGAACGGTGATACAGCAGAAGTAGGAACCGTTGGTAATAGAGGGATGCTGGGCGTTGATGCGCTTCTAGGCAATCAAGCAACAGCGAATACTGAACATATCGTGCAAATAGCTGGACAAGCTGTCACCTTAGGAGCAGATCTATTACGACAAGTATTTGAGCAAAGCCCAAAGGTGCGAAATATTTTGTTGGGTTATGCGCAAGTGTTTTTGAATCAAGTTTCTCAAACGGCTGCTTGCAACCGTCTACATACGTTAGAGCAGCGATTTGCACGTTGGCTACTGGTGGCCCAAAGCCAAGTTGATTCAAGTTATTTAGAGTTGACTCAGGCGTTTATTGCGCAGATGCTAGGCGTACGGCGGGCTGGTGTAACGCAGGCCGCTCAAAAACTACAGCTTAACGGTGCAATTCGATATCATCATGGTCGAATTCAAATCCTCAATCAGGCAGAGCTACAGCAGTCTGCTTGTGAGTGCTACCAAGTGATGGTGCAGCAGTACGATCGTTCACTTGGGATCAAAATGAGTCAGCCAAAAGACTGATTTTGCAAAAAAATAATTGATTAATTTATATATTGAAAAATCAAATTATCGCAATAATTATTTCTTCAAGCAGATGCAAACTGGAGAAAGTTCGCTGAAGATCTATAAGGAGTAAAGCAATTAATAATCAGCTTCTATTCACAAATTTTAATTGAGCGTTGTACATATTCTGACGACTCAATATCTACCGCTAAATTAATAAGATGAACCAAGTCAATAACAAACAGTTGGCCATTTTATTGATCGAACAAGACGATGAAACGCGCCCTCTTTTAAAGCAAAATCTTCGTACTTTAGGTTATTTAGTAATTAATGAATTAGACGAAATTGGTGCCGTTGAACGTATTCGAGGGAGTCGAATTAAGCCTAATTTGATTTTAATTAATCAAATTGAGCAGACGGTTAATGCTTCTCTGAGCATGGGGAAGCGGATTCGACGCGACGCCAATTTACCGGATCATACTCTCATCATTATCTATGCTGATGAATTTGGACCAGACTTACAGGGGCAAGATGTTCAAGTTGGCGATTACGAATACGTCACCTATCCCGAAGACGGAGAACAACTGTTTAGCTTGATTAGCCGCGTGCTTCCTCTGGTGAATGGTGCTTAATTTTGTTTGGCTTAGCTAGTCGCGTGCTTCCTCCAGCGAATGGTGTTTGAGCGACACCGATCATCTTTGATTGCAGCTCATTGCCGTATTGATAAGTTTATCTAATTAACACTAGAGAATTGTTTGAACTCTGATTTAGCTGGCTTTGGGTGCTAAATCGCTAGCATTGCCCCGTACAATAGAGTTTGGATTAATGGAATCCATTCATCAATACATACGATTGATTCGCCACTAAGGATTAAGGAGAAAGGTCATGCCACAGGCCGTTGGATCACTTGAAACTAAGGGTTTTCCGCCCGTTCTCGCTGCTGCTGATGCAATGGTAAAGGCTGGGCGCGTGACTTTGGTTGGTTATATTCGGGCTGGTAGTGCGCGGTTTGTTGTGAATATCCGGGGGGATATCTCCGAGGTGAAGGCGGCAATGGCTGCGGGTGTAGAAGCAGCGGAGAAAGCACCGGGCGGTGTTTTGGAAACCTGGGTGATTATTCCGCGTCCGCATGAGAACGTCGTCGCCGTGCTGCCAATCGACTACTCGCCGGAAGTGGAAGAATTCCGTCAAGCCGTTGAAGGCATTACCGTTGTAGGCTAAAAGGCTGTTCGCTGAAGAGACATTCGCTAAAGAATAGGTTGGCCATCTGCTGGCTTATCTAGATGGTTGTGTACTCAAATGGAAGGGGTTGTTTTGTGGCGGTACTGCGACAGAATAGCCCCTTCTAGCTTTAGGTCCAAGTTTCATTGCACATCCCTGATTTAGCTTTTACAATCCAGAATCGGTAGCCTATTCCAGTTTTTGGTTGCCTAGAGATTGTGGATTAAAGCTTTGTCCGATCTGCCGCTAGTTTATCATCCAAACTACGTGACGCCTCTACCGGAGGGGCATCGGTTTCCGATGGCGAAGTTTGGTCTGCTGCGCGATCGCATTTTGCAAGACCAAGTTGCCAATGCCGCCCAGTTTCATCAGCCAGAGTTACCGTCTACAGACTGGCTGGAACTGGTGCATCTACCGGAATACGTGCGCGATTACTGTGAGGGCACGCTAGATGTGAAAGCGCAGCGGCGGATTGGTTTACCCTGGAGTCCAGGCTTAGTATCGCGAACCTGTACCGCAGTCGGCGGCACGATTCTGACGGCGCAGTTAGCGATGCAGTATGGCCTCGCCTGCAATACCGCTGGCGGAACCCATCATGCCTTTCCGGCCTATGGGTCTGGGTTTTGTATTTTTAACGATCTTGCGATCTCAAGCCGAGTGCTACAGCAGCAGGGCTTGGCTCAGAAAATTCTGATCGTCGATCTAGACGTGCATCAGGGTGATGGTACTGCGCACATCTTTCAAGATGACGACAGCGTGTTTACCTTTTCGATGCACTGCGAGGCTAACTTTCCGGGTCGCAAGCAGCAGAGCAATCTAGATGTGCCGCTGCCGATTGGCACCGAAGATGATGAATATCTCCGTATTCTGTCCAATTATTTACCGGACTTGCTGACCGAGGTGCAGCCGGATTTAGTTTTTTACGATGCAGGCGTTGATCCGCATTTGTGCGATCGCTTAGGTAAACTGGCGCTGACTGATACAGGTCTTTTTCGGCGCGAGATGCAGGTGCTGAGTACCTGTGTAGCCGCAGGATATCCCGTTGCTTGCGTGATCGGTGGCGGCTACGGCGACAAAATGGAAGATTTGGTCTACCGACATTCTTTACTGCACCGTGCTGCCAGCGATGTCTATCGTCACCATCGCCTATAGTTTTATGATTCTAGAAGTTGCCGTTCTCAATATTATTCCTGGGCATTGTGAAGACTTTGAAGCGGCTTTTTGGGAAGCCCAGTCGATTATTTCGTCAATGAACGGGTATATTTCCCATGAACTGCATCGCTGTATTGAAAACGAAAATCGATACCTATTATTGGTTAATTGGGAAAAACTAGACGATCATATTCAAGGATTCCGTAAGTCTCCTGAATATCAAGAATGGAAAGCATTATTACATCATTTTTATGATCCATTTCCTGAGGTAGGGCATTATGAAATATGCAAGAGTAGCCAACAATAAGCCGTTATCGAAGAAAGAGTTTATCCAGAAGCTAGCGTAGTGATCTCATGCATATCCGTGCCTCTAAAATTTTGCTCATGCTGTCTGTGTCATTATTGCTCACGGCGATTGTGTTCAATAACCTGACAGATTACGGGTCAAATTTTCAATATGTGGCTCATATTATGAGCATGGATACTATCTTTCCAGATAGCGCATTAGCTTGGCGAGCAATTACTTCTACGGCTCTGCATCATGCAGCTTATATTGCACTTATACTCGTTGAAACTGTTACAGCAATTTTATGTTGGTGGGGCACAGTTCAGCTTTATCAAGCACGA
Organism: Thainema salinarum CENA647; assembly: GCF_057732415.1. NCBI lineage: Bacteria > Bacillati > Cyanobacteriota > Cyanophyceae > Leptolyngbyales > Leptolyngbyaceae > Thainema > Thainema salinarum. The sequence continues at coordinate 486,762 of NZ_JBYJZJ010000022.1, read as the reverse complement.
CAAGATGCAAAAGCATTTAATCAGGCTAAAGGAATTGCGGTTCTAGGACTAACCGCAGGAATTTTTCTCTGGTTGACCGGATTTATGACAATTGGTGGGGAATGGTTTGCTATGTGGCAGTCTGAGATCTGGAACGCTCAACAGCCCGCTTTTCGCTTCATCATGCTGTTGGGATTCGTGCTCATCTTTTTGACGATGAAGGATGACGAATCGTTGTCTTAGTCGCCCTTTCTAGACTACTGAAAATAACTAATTTTACATCCTGAATTAAATCTAGAAGGATAATTTGTCGTCGCAACGCAGTAGCAAATTATTCTTCCAGGCTCTGGATTTGTAAGGTGCAAGACATAAGTTTGGAAACCAGAGCGATAAATTTTCTATCCCTTCACACAACCATGAAAATTTCAATAAGCCTCTTTAGGGGTCTTCTCAGAGATGATCCCTAACTTTTAATAATGGACTCAGTAAAATTTCGGGTGCCCTGTTTCTAATCGCTTTTGCCCCTCAGTGATTTTTAAGCCCAATTCAAACATTTCCTATTGATATCGTGCATTTTGCCCAGCCTAGATTCCTAAGTAGGCATTCTGTCGCTGCGTAGCAGTCGCAAAGTATCCTCCTGGATTTTGCGCAGAATGTCCGCCATCGATAACCACTGAGAAGATCGTCATCCATTAAATTTATGCATACTGCCTTTAAATCGAGTGTTTTATTACCTAGTCTGCTGCTTGGGTTAAGTCTGCCGTCACCGCTCTATGCTCAATCCATCATTGCAACTGATGGTGGTGGCACAAATGTGCAGCAGTTCGGTAGTGAATATCAAATTGACGGTGGTATTCGTAACGACGCGAATTTATTTCACAGCTTTGATCAGCTCAATTTGGATGCAGGTGAGACAGCCAACTTCCGATCGCAACCCAACATCCAAAATATTCTCGGTCGGATCAGTGGTGGCGACCCGTCGATAATTGACGGCCTGCTGCGGGTGAGTGGCGGCGAGGCCAATCTGTACTTGATGAATCCGGCGGGTATTCTGTTTGGTGAAAATGCTCGGTTAGACATCCCCGGCTCGTTTGCCGCAACGACAGCAACGGGTATTGGCTTTGGAGACGGCTGGTTCAATGCCGTTGGTGAAAACGACTACAGCACCCTGGTGGGCTCCCCGACTGACTTTGCGTTTAGCACCGCGCAACCGGGCAGCATCGTCAATCAAGCTAACCTGAGCGTCAATCCCGGTGAGTCACTGAGCTTGATCGCGGGCAATGTGGTGAACGTGGGGCAGTTAGAGGCTCCGGCAGGACAAATTGCGATCGCATCTGTCCAGGGTGGCGAGCGAGTGCGCATCAGCCAAGACGGCATGTTGCTGAGTCTAGAAGTTTCAGCCCTGGATGCTGGCTCAACTACGGGCTTGAACCCACTGCCGTTTCAGCCCTTGGATTTACCGTCCCTGCTTACGGGAACTGGTACTCAGCTTGATCACGCAAATCAGATCACGGTCGATGCAGACGGCACGATTCGTTTAGGACAGGGTGCAAGCCGCGATATTGCAGCCAATAATGCGGCAGGCATAGCGGTACTCAGCGGTACAACCAGCGTTGCCGGGACGACAGGACAAGCGGGGGGACAAATCGTCGTTGAGGCTGACCGGGCAGCGTTTCCTGCTGGACTAATTGATATTTCGGGTGAACTAGGGGGTGGTCGCCTAGAGGTCTATACCAATCAGTTTACGCTCGGTACAGCCATTGATGCGTCTGGTGGCATCGGTAGCGATTCAGGTGGCTACGTACTGCTGGATCCAGACGTCGCAAACGTGGAGTTAGCCGACGTACCGTCAATTGTGACAGCTCTAGGTTCCGGTGCAGATGTCGTGATTGATGCCGCCTCCACGATTAATATCAATGCCCCCATCAACACCAGCGCTCAGGCAAGTACAGCGACCCTGCAACTGACGGATGAAAATGCCGATAATAACCTGACCATTAACCTGAATCAGCCGATTACCCTTGGTGCTAATCAAACCCTGACGGGCGAAGGCACAACGGTTAATGTCACCACTGGTCGAGTGCAGAACGGGATTGATGTTGCCGCTGAGGGAGCCACGGTTAATCTCGCGGCTGCGACTTATCAAGAGAGTCGTGAAATTCGGATTGCGCGATCGCTAACGCTCCAAGGGCAAGGAGCCGACCAAACGGTTCTATTTGGCAACAACACCCATCGTGTTCTGTTCGTGGATGGCTCCGGTGGTGATGTAAATGTCACTCTCAGCGATCTGGCTGTAACCCGAGGCGCAGCGGCTGAAGGAGCTGGCATTTATAACAACCAAGCTAACCTAACGATTCGCAATAGCCGAATCGAAAATAACAGAGCCACGGTCGGGACACCACTCATCCGACGCGGCGGCGGCATTTTCAATAACAACAGCACCAGCGGCAGTCTGCTGATTGAAGATAGCACGATTGCCAACAATGCAGTTCTAGGCGGCAACGGTACCGTTTCTGGTCAAGCGGGCTACGGCGGTGGATTATTCAATCAAGATGGTGATCTGACTATTCGCCGCAGTACGTTTAGCAACAACCAAGTGATTGGTGGCAACGGTGGAACGTTTGGTGGAGCTGGACATGGTGGTGCGCTCTATAACGCCGCTAGTATGCAATCAAATGTCACCATTACAGACAGCACGTTCAGCGGCAATCAGGCGATCAGCGGCACTGGAACTAGCTCAACACTCGGTGGCTACGGTGGCGCAATTTACAATAATGACCGTCTCACTCTAGTCAACAGCACCATCACCAACAACACAGCCAGCGGCACGGGTGACCTAGGTGGGCAGGGTGGTGGCCTTTACCTAGGAAATTTCGCTGAAACTGACATTGGCAACTCGATCATTGCTGGAAATACCAGCAACACTTCCGGCGTTGATGTGCAGGGCGAGGTAACAGAAGACCTGGGCGCAAACCTGATCGGCAACGCAGATGGCAGCATCGGATTTGCAACCAGCACGCTACTTGGCAGCACGGCTAATCCGCTCGATCCAGGACTGCAACCGTTAGGCAACTACGGTGGCCCCACCCAAACTCATCGGCCACGACCTGACAGTATTGTGCTGGACAGCGGCGCAGTTGTCGCAGCTTCCAGTACCGATCAGCGGGGCCAAATTCGAATCGGCGGAGCAGGCATCGACATTGGAGCCGTAGAAACGAGCTACGACATTCTGGCAACACTGGGCAATGGACAGTCAACGGTCGTCAACACCAACTTTGGCACCAACCTACAGGTACAGCTCACTGAAGCAGGTCAGCCAGCCGCGATCGCAGGTGTCCCGATTACCTTCATCCTGCCCGATGCAGAAGTCAGCGGCAACTTCAGTGGTAGCCGCACGGCCACGGTGAATACTGACGGTAGCGGAGTTGCGATCGCACCCACCTTAACCGCCAGCATCCGCAGCGGAGAATTTATCACCACCGCCAGCTCTGGCAACTTGACCGATCAGCAGTTCACGCTGACCAACCTAGCCGATCAGCCAGCACAGATCACCATTCTGGGCGGTGATGGACAAGCCACAACCGTGAATACAGCCTTTGCCAATGCCCTCACGATTCAGGTCACCGATCAGTTTGGCAATGCTGTACCCAATGCAGCCGTCTCCTTTGTGGCTCCCACAACAGGCGCAAGCAGCTTGTTTGGTGGCAGCACTGTTTATCAAGTTGTGACTAATGGCAATGGCTTGACCTCTACAATGCAGCCCTTTGCTAACGGCACGACCGGATCATACGTTGTCAACGTGGCTGTGGGCGAATTGAACGAGGCGCTGTTCAACCTGACCAATTTGGCTCAGTTGAGCAATAATCCTGGCGGTGAAACTCCCGGTGGTGAACCGCCTAGTGAAACTCCCGGTGGCGGGATTCCTGGCGGAATTCCTGGCGGTGGTACAGGTGGCAATCCAATTCCCAATAATCCGGGTGAGAACCCTGTTCCAGGTGAGAATCCTGTTTCAGGTGAGAATCCCGAACCGACCAATCCGCCAGAGGTTGATATCGTTGTCTTGGATAGAGATTTGTTCAGCGATACCAATTCTCAATTTGATACGGTTGCTGTGTCCTGCCCGGCTGCGATCGCAGTTTTAGAAGCGGAAGAGGTTGCAGAGCCAGAGGTGGATGATCAAACTATTCTGCTGCTCAGAGAGGCCGATGCAGAAGCCTGCTCGACTGACATCTTAGGCCTTGAAGAAGTCCCAGAGCCGTTGGAATAGACCGCAATACAAAATTAAACGAGTACTGGGAGAACTCCGGCGGAATTGCCCTCAGTACTCGTTTGATCAACCACTAGCGAACTGCGATCGCAAATTGCCTTTGGATTGTCTCAAGCGATTCTGCCCAGAGGGTTTCAGGCTGCCAGCTATCGGGATCAAACTGGGCCGCTTGCCCCCGTTGATACGCCTGCCATAACCGCGATCGCACCTTGTCTGACAGCCCAGGCGAGCGATGAATTGAATCTCTTGGGGTCCATTCCCCGCCGCTCTGCGGCGTAAGATCTAAGAATGAGTGAGTACATCCACAAGAGTCATAACGTAACAGTTTTGCTATACCACTTAGTGTTTCCAGCAAAGTATCGACGGGTTGTGTTTGATGAGCAAGTAGATGCGGTTCTGCGAGAGGTCTGCCTCGAAATCGAGAAACGCTACGAGGTGAAGTTTGTCGAAATTGGAGTGGACAAAGACCATGTCCATTTTCTAGTGCAGTCCGTGCCGACCTATAGTGTGACCAAACTGGTAACGATGCTGAAAAGTTTAACTGCACGAGAAGTCTTCAAACGATGCCCTCAAGTGAAGCAGAAACTTTGGGGAGGCGAGTTTTGGAGTGATGGATATTTTGCGAGTACAGTAGGCCGCCACGGGGATGAAGGAATGATCGCCAAATATGTTCAAGCCCAAGGCAAAGATTACCTCAAATTGCATCGGGATAATCAACTTGCTCTTTTTTGATTCTGATACCCCGTCCGCTTGCGGCGGGGTATTTCATTGCAGCAGTCCCAGCCCAATCAGGGCGTTGGGTAATGAGAACGTTGCACCCAGCAAAAAAGCCTGCACTTCTGCCTCGCCTAGCGTGTCAGTTCCGTACCCTGTGAGCACATGCACGCCATCGTGTAGTTGCTTCCGCCGTGGCCCGGATGTTAGTGGTTGCAGTTGATTGCGGTCTAGAAACTCCGCCCAGCAGTGGCCCAGCGTTCCGGGCGAATACGTCCGTAGCCTGGATAAATCGACAATTTGTGGCACACTGCGCCCAGTGATATCAGCGATGCGATCCGTTAGAGCTAAAAATCGCTGTGCCCGAGTTGCGATCGCACTGGCTGTAGGGTTGAGTTGATCGTTAGTTTGGGTCGTGAAAATAGCAGGAGATTGGTTCATGGTTAGTTGTTGCGATTAATCTATTGTTGATCTCGGCTTTCTGGCTGGAACAGGCCGCCCGGTCGTCCTTCCCGGAACCGCCCCCGTTCTGAACGAGCAGTTTCAATTTGCTCGCGCTGTTCGGCGGTGAATACATTTTGAGCTGCATCATGGCTGGCTGCCCAAATCGCCCGCAGCTGTTCGCGCTGTTCGTCGTTAAGATCAAGATCTCGCATCGCGCGAGGTAAGGGTTCACCCGCTTCTAGCGCGGCTTCTAACTCAGTCCGCTGCGTTTCTGTCAGGACATTCAGCATTTGAGTTTGGGCATCATTGCGAATCACTTGTAGCTGTTCCTGCTGAGCCTCGGTTAGGTCAAGCTGCTCCAGCACCCGACCTGGCCCTCCACCCCATCGTCCACCGTCTCTCATCCCGTCTCTCATTTGAGCCTGAACGGGACTGAGCGAATATACAGCCGCTGCGATCGCAACTAATCCGGCGGCCCCTGCAAACCATTGAATTTTCATCGTGATTCCTCAAAAGTGATCGTTTCGGTACACGTTGTCGCTAGATGTGTCGTCGCCAGATATATATCCGTCGCCACTTTGGTTGAGACATTTACGAAATCCAACGTTTAAAGCGTTTGAATAAAGCGTTTGAACGTTTTCAGAGTTTCCCAACGTCCTAACTACTGTGACTACGGCTATCTACAACGCGCCTGTGTCTCATTTGATTCCATCGTAGACAGCGCAAAATTCAACCACCTGAAGCGGAAGTCACGATATTGACCATGACTTTGGTCATGGTTATATAAAGTCCGGTTGAAAACCCATAATTTATTAGACTTTATTGGAAATAAAGTTTTTGGGGTTGGAAATTGTTTTGTAGCGCGGCTCCGCCGCGCTACAAAACAATTTCCAATAAGAGCCTATCCGAAAACCTCAGATGAGCGAAATGTGATGACCGCACTGGCAAGTTGTAAGAACGCCAGATAGTTTTCGGGCTTCTTCTCCCAGCGGATCAACAGACGGCGAAACCGATTCATCCACGAATGAGTCCGTTCGACCACCCACCGTCTGGCCCGATAGTTGGGAATGTCGTGAATCACTAGGTCACCCTCGTTTTGAGGCGGAATATGCCCTTGATAGCCCCACTGCTTGAGAATCTGGCGCACCGGGTGATAGTCGTAGCCGCGATCCAGACAGAGATGTCTTGATTCCTCGTCCTCCACATCCGGTGGCACCAGCGGTTGAGCCTCTAAAGTTACCTCAACAAGTTTCATGTCATGCCGATTAGCGGGTGCGAGCACAAAGGCCAGTGGGATGCCGTTGCCATCGGTTAAAACCGAGCGCTTGGTGCCCAACTTGCCACGGTCAGTCGGGTTGGGGCCTGTCTTTTTTTCCCCCCAGTGGTGCTTTGACCATCGCACCATCCATCGATTGCCAATGCCAGTCCACTCCTTGAGTGCGGGCATACTCCATCAATCCCGCCTGCCAAAAGCGAGCAAACGTGCCGTTGGTTTGCCACTCTTGAAAGCGGTCATGCACCGTACTGGAGGCCCCTAAACACCGAGGCAACGCATTCCACTGACAGCCGGTGCAAAGGATGTAAAAGATCGCATCTAAGGCTTGGCGATCATCCATGCGAGGGCGGCCTCCCTTAGGCTTGGGTGGCTCCTCTGGAATCAGAGGATGCAGGCGCTCCCACAGCTCATCGGGCACCCGATAACGAGGGTCAATTTCGACGGTTGAACGAGGAGGCGTCACGGTAGACATCTGGGACTGCTCCTATGGCGACACCTTCACCTTAAGCACTCATCTCTCGAACAACATCGGTTTTCGGATAGGTTCTAAGGTCTATTGTTTGTGAAATGCTTGCGGAGCAAGCGTTTCACAAACAATAAATTGGGTTCTTATACGTGGACTTGATATTATCAGGTCAATCCGGATCACAGATGGCGTCCGCCTCAACTTCAATCAGCATATCGGGATCAATCAGTGCCGCAACCTCCACCATTGAAGTGACAGGTGGATGCCCCACAAACGCCTCATGATGAGCCTTGGCGTACTCCTGCCAGCGGCTAATATCCGTCACATACATCCGCGTCCGCACCACATCCTCCAAACTGCCGCCAAGCTGGTGTAACGCCTGCCCAATTAACTCAAAACAGCGCTGCGCCTGAGCATAGGCATCATTCGGCGCATAGGTATTGCCTTGCTCATCCACTGGCGATGTACCTGAAACAAAAATTTGATTGTTGACCCGAATCGCTCGCGAATAAGCCACAACGGCTTCCCAATGTGTACCGGATGAAATGCGCTGACGCGAAATACCCATGCTATGACTCCTCTGGCTGAAGAACGGAACGTATCGAAATAAAATCTTTACTTGACTTGGCACTCAATACTGGATCTTCAATCCTTCCCTTTCGTCAAAATCGTTAGCGCCACTGGCCCTAGCAGATAGTGATGTTCAGCCTGGGCAAATCCAGCCGTTGTTCCCATTCGTTCCCGCTCATCCAAGCTGTAGAGCCAAATACCATCAGGACTAAGCGTCAGCGTCAGCTTGCCTGAAAACGTTTTCCACGGCGTGAAGTCTGCCCAATAAAAGCTCGCTCCGGGTTTCAGCACTCGCTGGACTTCGGCTAAAACGGCGGCTGGATTGGGATAGTGAAGCAAGCTGATACTGCAAAAAACGGCGTCGAACTGCGGCTCGGCAAAGGGCAAAGCATCAGAGCGGCCTTCCACATAGGTCAATCGCTCCGGTGCAGCCGATTTTTGCCGTGCTTGTCGAATCATCTCTGCCGAAAAGTCCAGGCCAGTACCGATCAACGTCGGAGCATGCTGCGCTAGACGGTTCAGCAGCTTACCTGTTCCACAGCCTAAATCCAGAATCTGCGCGGCTGGCGGCAGTTGAACATATTCCAGCATCCGCAGGTGAATTGCCTGATAAACCACCGACGGAAACAACAGGTCATACTGGGGTGCCCAGCGGTCAAATAGCTGGACTTTGCTGAGCAGTCGATTCCCACCCCTGCGATCGCACATCATCCCTCTTCTCCAACCCATTCCACTTCATTTCAGTGTAGGGCCGATTGCAAAATCCGAAGTTAAGGTCTTTAAATCCGACGTTAATTGCGATCGCAGTCTTCGTTGTTTAAATTCAATCCCAACGGGTTTACCGCAATCTCCCGCCCCATAAGGCTTTAGCCGTGTTCGGCACAGCACCTCACTAACTTCTGCTTAAGTCCGCAAAGATCGGTGGTAGAAACCCTACGATCTTGGGAAACTAAATTCAACAAGCAAACGAAAGCCCCCATTCAAACGGAGTTCCTGTCATGTCTCTCTCTTATCGCGGTGTTACCTATAACCCCAAGCAAAACGCAGTCATCGCTTCTGAAACTGAACAAACGGGTGTCTTCCTCGGTTCCCGCTACACCATGAAGCGCTTCAACTTTGCTGAGCGTTATCCATCCGGTTCCGCTCAGCTCAGCTACCGCGGCGTATCTTACACCCGATAAGGAATGCGATCGCAGAAGGCATCATCCACCCCTTACCTTCTGCTGCGGGTCCTCCCAAGTTTCCTAACCCCAACAAGCCAGCCCCCAAAATTCCCTAAACTCTAAGATTGTCAGCCAGTCTCACTGTTTCTAATTACGTCTCGTCAGCCAGTCTCACCACTCCTGAAATTGTCGATCCTAGCAGAACCACTCAGTCCTACCAGCCCATGTCTCACCACCCATGTCTCACCACCTTGTCTCCCACCAGCTTGTTAATACACTTACAAAGTCATAGTAAAAATATTTCGATTTCCCTCCTGACCCCACCCTAATTGCAAAAGCACGATGCTACGCATGAGCGATTGAACACAACAATCGTTCATGCGTTTTTCTTTGGCATACATACCTAACTGAACTCATCACTTATTTCAGCAGTGGGTTGATTTTGAGCTGAAATGGCTAAATAGATCCCTGCTAGCACCACACAGAACGCTAGACCATTGGCCAACGTGAGCGGCTGCCCAAACAAAATCATGGCCAAGACTGCGGCAATGGCCGGAATACTCAGCATCGATACCGAAACTAGACTGGACGAAAGATTTTTGAGGCTGTGCGTCAGCAGTCCGTGCCCCATGACCTGAGAAATCAGCGCCAGTGCCAGGACAGCGAAACCAGCATTCCAGGACGTGGGCCAGAGTGAGTCGCCGTGCCAGAGCATCACGGGCACGAGGATGGCGCAGCCGATCAAGCCCGTATTTGTCATGATCAGGGTCGTGGGCAACTGCTGCCGCAAGTGTTCAATACTCAACAAAAAGACCGCCAGTAAAACTGCCGCTAGTAGCGCCGCTGCGTCCCCAGCCATTTGAGCCGCATCTACGTGTAAATCATTCAGACCAATCGCAATCACTCCAGCGGTGGCAACCATCAATCCAATCACAAAGCGCAGCCGAAAGCGTCGGCCCAGCACCAGCCAAGCGCCCAAGGTGGTGAAAACGGGCATCAGGTTATTCAACAGGGCCGAATTGGCCACGCTCGTCTGCGTCAGCGACCAGCTCGAACACACTTGCGACGCAGCCAAGCTGATGCCAGCCAGTGCCAAGATCGCAATGTTGAGTATTGATTGTGAAACTGGTGCGGCTTCGGATGCAGATGCCGTCAGAGCGCGATCGCGATCCAGCGCAGGCTGCGGCAGCAACTTTGACCAGCAGCTAAATGCGATCGCAGCAATCAGGAGCCGATTCAAGACAATCGTACTGGGATTGAGATCTTGTTCAGCGATGACGATGAAAATTGAGGCGCAGGACAAACCCAACAGCGCTGCTATCAGCGTTAAGATCGCTCCTCCAGCAGACCAGGACTGGAGCGTTTCCACCACGGCTCGATAGCCAACTCCAGTCGGGTTTACCTGGAATGAGCGAAGCTTGATGCCGCGCGAGAACACAGAAGCAAAAGTCATCAACGACACTCCTTGAATTATTCAGTTGTACAAACAGCTTTCTCTGTATACAAAATACTGTATACAAAACCAGCCAATTAAAGCAATGTCACGCAGCCTGCATGTCATGAATTGTTCACTATAAACAGTTTACGGGTTCAGTTTACAGATGAACAAAGCCGTTTCTGGTAAGTCTATACAACCTGTCGCTGGCGTAGATTCACTAACTCAGCAGGCGCGATCGCACCATGTTCGGTGATGATGGCGGTAATCAAATCGGCGGGTGTGACATCAAAGGCCGGATTAAAGAACTCAGCTCCGGCGGGGCAGAGAATCGTGTCGCCAACCTGGTAGATCTCTGATGGATCGCGCTCCTCAATCGGGATTTGGCTACCGTCCGTCAGCTTGAAGTCCACCGTTGATAATGGAGCCGCGACAAAGAAGGGAATGTTGTGTGCTTGAGCTGCGATCGCAACGCTGTAGGTGCCGATCTTATTCGCTGCGTCGCCATTGGCGGCAATCCGGTCAGCACCGACGACGACAGCATGAATCAGGCCCAGTTTCATACAGTAGGCCGCCATGTTGTCGGTAATCACGGTGACGGGAATATTTTCTTCGACGCATTCCCAGGCCGTGAGCTTGGCTCCCTGCAAACGAGGCCGAGTTTCGTCAGCGTACACCCGCTCCAGACGACCTGCACTCCAGGCTGAACGGACAACACCTAGCGCCGTACCGTAACCTGCGGTGGCCAATGCGCCCGCGTTGCAGTGGGTCAAAATCGTCAGCTTTTCAGGACTAGACGGTAACGCTGCCAAACCGTGATCACCAATGGCGCGGCAGGTTTCTAAGTCTTCCTGATTAATAGCCCGTGCCGTTTCAAACAAAACGTCCCGCATATGCGACACGGAACCTGATGTTTTCTTGACCACCTGCATCATCCGCTCAATCGCCCAGAACAGATTGACGGCAGTGGGACGAGTCGCCTTGAGCTTTTCGGCAATGGCTTCCAGACGTTCCAAAAACGCACCGCGATCGCCTGTGTTAATCTCTCTCGCTCCCAGATATAGCCCGTATGCGGCTGCGACTCCAATCGCCGGAGCACCACGCACAATCATGGTTTTGATCGCCATCGCCATGTCGTCTGAGCGACGAATTTCGACCACCGTGAGCTGACCAGGCAGCTTGGTTTGATCGATTAAGCGAACGTGATCGTTTTGCCAAACAACAGGATACACCGGGAAGTTTAATGACATGGATTACAGGAAATGAAATGGCATAAGCACCCATCATTTTATAGTGCTTACTGTGCGATTAGTGCGATTAGATCGCACCCTACGTCTGACTCCCTCGATTCCCTTTACAGCCCTCTACAGCCTTTACAGCCTCTACAACCCTTTCCTACGTCCTCGCCTTCCGCAACTGATAGCGAATCTTCAGCACCAAAATCATAAACGCAAACAGAAACGTCATTACATTGGCGCAAATGACTGGAATATCGTGATTGTAGGAGCCATAAGCCAGCCACAGCAGGATACCGAGGCAAAGCGTGATTAACATGCCCCAGGAGATATCGTCAGCAGACTTAGACTGCCAGGTTTTGATCAGTTGGGGAAGATAAGCAACTGTTGTTAAAGCACCTGCGGTCAGTCCCAAAACAGTCGTAAATTCCATTGGCATTTCACCTCAATGATTCGTTGCCAAGTCGTTTACACAAAAAAAGAGCAGTTCCGAAAATGTCGGAATCACTCATGCAGTACCGCTTTTGCGCGGAGGGGCGTGACCGCTATGGGGAAGCGAACGTCACGACAATTAAAAGTCTCAGACGCTAAACTAACATAAACTTTCTCAAAATAAGTTCACTTAATGCCGAATTTACTTTGAGATTTACAATCAATGGTAATTAAATCGTAAAGCTGCGTAAATCAGTCTGGAGTATTAGGTTATTCAAAGGCCGACAGCAGTGGCATCCGTAGGAACTGGCAAACCGCACGGTACACAATGAAAAATGTGGTGATCAGCGCCACAATTAGAGAGAACGCTATTCAAATTTTCATCTTGTACTAAAAGCCCGGATGATTTTGCTGCCGCAACGCGGCAATATTTGTTTAGCGCGACACTCTGCATAGATCCCCCTAAATCCCCCTTAAAAAGGGGGAACTTTGAGCCAGAGTTGAAATAGCCCCTTTTTTAAGGGGGCGGCGACAGCAGGGGATCATGCGGCTACGCTGAACAAGTACACGCGGCAGCAAAATCATCTCTTCGGGTTCTGAAAACGCTCTAGGCAGACATCAGGATCACCATGAAGCGGATTGTTTTAATTACTGGATTTGAGTCGTTTAATTCGGGGCTATATCGGCAAGCCGCTGAGATGGCGCAGCAGCGATGTCCAGATTTAGAGATTCAGGTCTTTAGCGATCGCAACTTGACTACCCATGCCGATCAGATTGCGGCAGCGTTAGAACAGGCGGATGTGCTGTTTGCCAGTCTACTGTTTGATTATGACCAGGTGATGTGGCTGCGGCAGCGGGCGGAGCATATTCCCGTGCGGCTGGTGTTTGAGTCGGCCTTGGAGCTAATGAGTTTGACCCAGTTGGGCAAGTTTTCGATTGGTGATCAGCCCAAGGGGATGCCGAAACCCGTCAAGTTTATCCTCAGCAAATTCAGCAGCGGCAAGGAAGAAGATAAGCTGGCGGGCTACCTGAGCTTTTTGAAAGTTGGCCCCAAGCTGCTGAAGTATATTCCGGCCCGCAAGGTGCAGGATCTGCGCAACTGGCTGATTATCTACGGCTATTGGAATGCAGGCGGCGTCGATAACGTGACGACCATGTTTGGCGTGATTGCCGAGCGCTATTTGGGCATCTCGGTTGGCGAATTATCGCCGCCGATTGAAACGCCCAACATGGGGCTGCTGCATCCGGACTATGCAGGCTACTTTGAGTCGCCGCGTGCTTATCTGGATTGGTATCGGCAAACGGTGCTGCCAGCATTAAGTGAGACTTCACAGACACGGCCTGTAGTTGGGATACTGCTCTACCGTAAGCATGTGATCACAAAGCAGCCCTATATTCCCCAACTGATTCGCCACGTTGAGCAGGCGGGTTTAATTCCGCTGCCGATCTTCATTAACGGGGTAGAAGGTCATGTAGCCGTGCGTGACTGGATGACCACGACCTATGAGCAAGAGCAGCGACAGCAAGGCCATACGGCCATTCCGTCACTCTCAAAAGATGCCGTGCAGGTAGATGCGATCGCATCTACTATCGGTTTTCCCTTAGTCGGTGGGCCAGCCGGATCGATGGAGGCGGGGCGGCAGGTGGAAGTGGCGACGCGCATTCTCAGCGCCAAAAATATTCCGTATCTGATTGCGGCACCGCTACTGATTCAGGATATTCACTCTTGGACGCGGCAGGGGATTGGCGGATTGCAGAGCGTGGTGCTGTATGCACTGCCGGAGCTGGATGGCGCGATCGATACGATTCCGCTGGGTGGACTGGTGGGTGACCAGATTTATCTGATCCCAGAGCGGGTGAAGCGATTAACCGGACGACTGAAAAACTGGATTCACCTGCGGCAGACGCCGCCAGCAGAGCGGAAAATTGCGATTTTACTCTACGGTTTTCCACCGGGATACGGCGCGGTCGGCACAGCGGCACTGCTGAATGTACCCCAGTCGTTAATCAAGCTGCTCCAGGAACTGCGATCGCAGGGTTACGATCTGGGCAATCCCGGCGACTGGCCGACGGATGGGGAAGCGCTGATTCAGCAGGTGCAATCTGCCGATGAAGCCTATGCGGGGCAGATACCAGCCGAGAGCTTTGCGGAAACTGCGATCGCAAAAGTGCCTGCCCACAAGCTGGAACATTGGCTGGGCTATGTCCTGCGATCGCGGGTGGAGCGCCAGTGGAAATCGCTGACGGAAAGCGGCATTAAGACGATTGGTGATCAGCTTCTACTCGGAGGCGTTCAACTAGGCAACGTGTGGATTGGCGTACAGCCTCCCTTGGGCATTCTGGGCGACCCGATGCGGCTGATGTTTGAGCGGGATATGACACCGCATCCGCAGTATGTGGCCTTCTACCAGTGGCTACAGCGGGAGTTTCAGGCCGATGCGCTGATTCACTTTGGTATGCACGGCACGGTGGAATGGCTGCCGGGTGCGCCGCTGGGCAATACGGGCTACTCCTGGCCGGATATTCTGCTGGGCGACCTGCCAAATCTCTATATTTATGCGGCCAATAATCCGTCGGAGTCGATTTTGGCCAAGCGGCGCGGCTATGGCGTGATGATTTCCCACAACGTGCCGCCCTACGGTCGGGCGGGTTTATACAAGGATCTGGTGGCGCTGCGGGAGCTGATTCAGGAGTATCGCGAAGATCCTGCCAAGAATACGGTGCTGAAGGAAGGCATTATCAAAAAAATTGCCGATACCGGGCTGGAAAAAGACTGTCCCTTTGCGGCAGCGCGGCAGTTCGGCATTGAGGTGATTCCCGAAAACGTCAAGCTGTTTAGCCAAGATGTGTTCAGCGATTATCTAATCAAGCTGTACGAATACTTGCAGGTGCTGGAAACGCGGCTGTTCTCGTCAGGATTACATGTGCTTGGAAAAGTTCCGACGGCAGACGAACTCGCCAGCTACCTTTCGGCCTACTTTGGCGATCAGCTAGACGCTGCGCTCGTGAACGAAATCAGTCAGACTTGGAGCGATCCCGACCAGACCGTCGATATCCCAGCGTTAACGACGCGATTTCCGGCTCAAGCAGAAGCAATCCAAACGGCGGTAGAAATTTGCGATCGCATTTCACAAACCACGGATGAGTTAACCAATCTACTGCGGGGACTCAACGGCGAGTACGTGCCCCCCGCGCCCGGTGGCGATCTGTTGCGGGACGGTGTGGGTGCATTGCCGACGGGACGCAACATTCACGCGCTTGATCCCTATCGGATGCCCTCGCCTGCTGCCTATGAGCGAGGACGTGCGATCGCACGTCAAATCATCCAGCAGCACTTGGATGAGCAAGGTACGTATCCGGAAACGGTTGCGGTGATGCTCTGGGGTTTAGATGCGATTAAGACTAAAGGCGAATCGCTGGGCATTCTGCTGGAGCTAGTCGGGGCAGAACCGATCAAAGAAGGGACGGGTCGCATCGTCCGCTACGAGTTGCAGCCGCTGGAGCAACTGGGGCGGCCTCGGATTGACGTGCTGGGCAACCTGTCGGGCATCTTCCGCGATAGCTTCGTCAATATTATTGAGCTACTGGACGATCTGTTCCGTCGCGCGGCTGAAGCCAATGAACCCATTGAGCAAAACTTTATTCGTAAACATGCCCTGGAACTAGAGGCCAAAGGCGTCGAAAACGCCTCGGCGCGGCTATTCTCCAATCCCAGCGGCGAGTTTGGTTCCCTGGTTAACGATCAGGTAACCTCATCTGGTTGGGAGTCGAGTGAAGAACTGGGCAATACCTGGCGCGATCGCAACTCGTTTAGCTATGGTCGGCAAGACCGGGGGCAGGCCCGACCAGAAATCCTGGAATCGCTGCTGCAATCGACCGACCGGATTGTGCAGGAAATCGACTCGGTGGAGTATGGTCTGACTGATATCCAGGAGTATTACGCCAATACGGGCGCGCTGAAGCAGGCGGCAGAAACTCGCCAGGGCCGCAAGGTGACGGCCAGCTTTGTCGAGAGCTTTTCTAATGACACTACGCCGCGCAAGTTAGAATCCCTCTTGCGGATGGAGTATCGCACGAAGTTACTCAATCCCAAATGGGCCGAGGCGATGGCAGCACAGGGTTCTGGCGGCGCTTATGAAATTTCACAGCGGATGACGGCACTGCTGGGCTGGAGCGGCACGGTCAACTTCCAGGACAACTGGGTTTATGACCAGGCGGCAGACACCTATGCCCTGGATGCGGAAATGGCTGAACGACTCCGAAAAGCCAATCCAGAAGCGTTTCGTAATATCGTCTCGCGGATGTTGGAAGCCCACGGGCGCGGCTTTTGGCAACCCAATGACGATCGGCTGGAAAAACTGCAGCAGCTGTATGAGTTGACCGATGAGGAACTGGAGGGTGTAACCGTTTAGCCGGATGGAACCTGCTGATGTAACGGAATGGTAATGATAAACTCGCTGCCTTGGTTGGGTTGCGAGTGACAGGTCAACGTCCCGCCGTGCTTTTCAGTAATGATCTGAAAGCTAATGGACAGCCCCATACCTGTTCCCTTGCCGATCGGCTTGGTGGTGAAAAACGGATTAAAGATCTGCTGTTTGACCTCGTCTGGAATGCCAGCCCCATTGTCGCAAATCCGGATAGTGGCCTGGTTAGTAGCCGTCACCTCTGTATAGATATCAATGGCAGCGGCAAAATCAGGTTGCTGCTGCATGACATCATCCAGTGCGTCAATGGCGTTGCTAATCAGATTCATAAATACCTGATTGAGCTGTCCGGCATAGCATTCCACTAAGGGCAAATCACCATAATGACGATTAACTTGGATGGCGCAGCGCTCCGGTTTAGCCTTCGTCCGGTTTTGCAAAATCATCAGCGTACTGTCGATACCCCCATGAATATCAACCGCTTTCATTTCAGCCTCATCCATGCGGGAAAACGTGCGGAGAGAAGTGACAATCTGCTGAATTCGGTCGGCACCCACTTTCATCGAGCTCAACAGCTTCGGTAGATCAACTTTCAAAAAGTCCAGATCAATCGCACTGATTTCATCTTCGATTTCTGGCAGCGGCGATGGATAGTACTGTTGATACAGGTCAATGAGTCCAACGAGGTCTTGGATGTATTCTTTGGCGTGGGTCAGATTGCCGTAGATAAAGTTAACTGGATTGTTGATTTCATGGGCCACACCTGCGACCAGCTGGCCTAAACTCGACATTTTTTCGCTCTGTACCATCTGCGCATGAGTCCGCTGAAGTTCTGCCAGAGCCTGTTGCAGGCATTCCGTTTGCTGGCGGAATCGCTGTTCGGACTGTTGCAAAGCCGCCCGTGCCCATTTGCGATCTCGACTTTCAATTGCCAGGGCTACCAAATCAGCGATCGAGCGAACAAAGGCTTCATCCTCAGGTTCCCAGTGACGAGAGGAGCCAACATGCTCAATGCACAGCACCCCAACCACTTCGCCGCCAACTCGAATTGGGCTGTCTATCATGGCAGTGATGCCCAGCGGTTTAAGGTAGCAGTCCACAAATTCACTCAGCCGGGGATCAACTAACGTATTCTGCGCGACCAGAATCCGCTCTTGCCGCAGGGCATCAAAATAGCTGGGAAAATCCGCCACGTTCAATGCATCCTCTTGGCTGTGGCAGTTACTGGATTGCTGATAGAGATCAACACACAGCAGCGTTTGGGGCTGGTGCGGCTGATCGTAGAGCCAAAGGCTCACTCGTTCTGTTCTCAATGTACCTGCTGCTGCTGCCGTAATCGCTTGCACTGCGTTTTCCCAATCGCCTTCTGACAGCGCACGCTGGTGGGTCAACAGGTGCAAAATCGCATTATGCTTACGCAGCTTAGCGGCCCGTTGATGGATAATGGCTTCTACTCGTTTCCGTTCGGTAATGTCTGACGTAGTGCCCACCAAGCGAATGATCCGTCCGTCTTCATCTCGGAGTGGGTTGAGAGTGGTAAACCACCAAGTGTCCTGACCCTGCAATCGACGGCATTCTTCATAGGTAACGACCTCCCCCGCCGCAACGCACCTAGCATAGTTGCGATGAACGTGACGGCCTTCCGCTTCTCCAAACACGTCAATCGGTGATTTGCCTGCAATCTCGCGACTGGTTAATCCCGTTACCCGCTCAGTGGCCGGATTCCAGCCCACTATCCGGAACTGCTCAGCAGCCAAAACCTCCACAACAAAAATCAGATGCTCGGAACCATCATAGACACTGCGCAAGAATTGCTCCTGTTCCCGCAGCTTCCGTTCAGCCTCTTTTTGATTCGTGATATTGCGGGAAATGCCGACCGTCTGAATCACAGCTCCCGACTGATCAAAAATGGGCGATTTGATCGTGCTGAATGTATGTTCCTCACCGTCATGGCGAATAATTGGTTCTTCAACTAAAAGCGATTGGCCTGTGCGGAACACGTAGCTATCGTCTTTGACGTACTGCTGCGTATAGTTCGACTTGGGATGCGGCGCACCAATCCGTCCCTCTAGGTCAGAGGAGGTGATGCCATAGTAATCGCAAAATGCCTTATTGCCGTACAGAACGCGCGAACCAGCTCCCTTGCAGAGAATCATATCTGGAATCGCATCGAGAATTTGTCGATAGAGCTGCACAGATTCCAGCAGATGAGCATTCTGGGTCAATAAATCCGGTGATGGTGAAATATGCGCTGTGGATGCGGCTGGGGGAGATGCGATCGCACAGGCATATTCCATTCCTGCACCCGTTATATAAGTCAATCGCACCTCAACCGCCAAGCGCTGTTTTGTCTGGGTTTGATACTCCAGGTTTAGGATGCAGTTTTTCTGTAGCAAGTCTTGCCAGTAAGCTGACCACTGGCCTGCCGAGACATCAGGTGCAATATCAAAGATGTGAAACTGGAGGAGTTCAGCATAGTCATAACCCAGTTGCTGGCATGCGGCCTCATTGACGTAAAAAATTTTGGCATCTGGCTGAATCAACAACACGATATCTGGCAATTGATTTAGAGCAAATGCGCTCAACTGCATCGTCTGATGCGGTGAAAATTGGCTAGGTGAGAGTTGACGATTTCCGGGTTGGCACTGCATAAAATCGGCTCCTAGGGCACGGTCTGCTGAGTGGCAGAATTAGAGAACTGATCATGTCGAATCTTTGAAAAATTGGGATTAAAACAGATAGTAAAAATTTGAGCAGCTCAATGCGCTCCAAAGGCGTGATAGCAAGCTGCGAAAAGATGAATTGCAACGAAATATGAACAAGCTATTAAAACGTTACATTTTAATCGTGCAGTTTTGGGGGAGTAGATTTCGCTATTTGTGACTAATAAGCCGGAAAAATCTCCGTATTTTTTCTGAAGTTTGAGCTAAGTTCGGGGGGATCGGGGGTTGAGAGTGGGGCGTTGGGTTTTAGGTGCTAGGTGTTTGGGTTTTAGGTGATGGGTGTTGAGTATTGGGTTTTAGGTGCTAGGTATTTGGATATTAGGTTTTAGGTGATGGGTTTTAGGTGTTAGGTGTTGGGTCAGATTGGTGCTTCATCTTTCATATTTACTGTTGCCGCTACGTTCTGATTAATAGATCCGGCATTCAGGTTCTCAAACTCAATACCTAAAACCCAATACCTATTAACCCCAGTACCTATTACTTATTCTTGAACAGATATTTTTCCGTAGAAACACGTAAGCTGTAACGCTGAACGTTATCAGGGCATCTGCCTGAGATTTGCACATTTATTCAGTAAGGTTACGAGTAGACTCTAATAGCCCTAAATGTAAATAAATATTACAAATAAATTACAATAATAAATTACAAGCTGATCCCATCCTTTAAATTGCAAATTTTTAGGATGCGGGTTTAGCCACTTAGGTGCTAATGCTTGGATACATACTGAAATTACTGAAATACCACGGCTAGGGAAATCTGGGAATTTTTTATCGGATTTTGAGTCGAGTTTGACTGCCTTCGATTAATTCCATCCCACATATATGGAGTATTATGACTTTCTCTACCTCCACATCTACACAGCCGACGCCACAAGCTTTGCAACAGTTAAGGGCTTTACTTGCCCTGTCTGCCCCCACAACCGCTTTAACTTATATCGAGCCCAATGTTTGTCCCCGTACGCCTTTACTCAAGGAAGAACGGGCGGACACGTTTCGCTATTGGCAAGATGGGCGACTTCACACAGGGTTAACTTTTTCAGGGGACTTGTTTTACGCAGTGGTGGAGTTTGATTTACATAGCTATTTAGAAGGCATTAGAGTTGCTGATGATCTGCGTAACAGCGGTATTCTCAGCGTCATTACGGCTTCAGACCAAACGCTAACGGTCTGGGTCAGTATGCGATCGCAAGCTGTTTTAAGCGATCGCAATGCCGATGAGCCACCTGCCGAGCAAAACCATGAGAGTTCTGTTGATTGAAGATGATGCCACGACGCAGAATGCCATTAAGGAATTCTTACACGCCCATAACTTCATCGTGGATGTGGCCGAGGACGGATCGATAGGCCGGGAGATGGCCAAACGACTGGATTACGATTTGATTCTGCTAGATATCGTGCTCCCTGGGCTGAGTGGTATTACGCTCTGTCGCCAACTGCGGCAGCAACAGCAAACGGTACCGATTATCTTTCTTACGTCACGCAACACGCTCTCGGACAAGCTAGAAGGATTAAACGCTGGCGCAGATGATTATGTTGTGAAGTCATCAGATCCCCAGGAATTGCTGGCTCGAATTCAAGTGTTGTTGCGGCGTGGTTCTGCCGCAGAATTTGTTTTGCGCTGGGGTCAACTGTCGCTAGATCCCAAAACTCGCACCGTGACCTATGATCAGCAGCCGATTTCTCTCAGCCGCAAAGAGTTCCAAATTCTAGAACTGTTGATGCGCCGCCCGAACTGGGTGCTGAGCCGACAGACCATCATTGATCAGGTTTGGGGAGTGGGCGAAGATCCGCCGACGGAAAGTACGGTCAAGTCACACATCAAAGCGATTCGGCGCAAGTTAAAAGCGCTGACGACAGCGAACGTGATTGAAACCGTGTACGGGCAAGGCTATCGGCTTGATTCTACGGTGGCGCAATCAGCCAACTCTTTATCCGCCAATTTATCAAATGGCCAACGGGCCAACGGGCAACGGGCAAAACCTGCGATCGCAGATTATTCTGCACCATTGGGATCTAACGCAGAGGACAACGGACAACAATCCGAACAGCGATCCCGACCATCATCTCAGCAGCAGCAATCTGATGATCTATCGGATCCGTCCGAGGGTCACACTCAACAGCAGATTTCGGCTCATTATGCTCAATCAAACGCTCAATCCGTTGATTCATCATCTGATGGTCAAGTAAACCGCGACTTTGTTTCTCAATCCGGCAAACCTGCTTTAAATGCAGCAAAGCGGCGGCGATTACAAGCAAATCTCCAGCAGCTTTGGCATCAGGCACAGCAAACCGCACGGCAGCGACTGAACACGATCGAGCAGTTGTTGTCTTTTCTACAGTCAGGTTTGCCGGATAGCGGGCTGCTTAACCAAATTATGTATATTGCTCACAAACTAGCAGGATCGCTCGGTACGTTTGGGCAGATAGAAGCGTCCCAAGCGGCCTATCAGTTGGAGCGCCTGATGCAGTCGGCATTGAATACGGCCTGCCAAGGTGATCTGGCTCCAGAAAATTCGGCTCAAAATGGTTTGCCCTCAAGCCATTCAGCTCAAAATGGTTCTACTTCACATAGCTCAACTGCAAATGGTTCCACGCCGAATCGTTCTATTTCGAATGGTTCCACTTCGAAGGGCTCAGCGCTAAACGGTTCCAGTTTCAGTCATGCAACGCTGAATGCTTTAGCTCAGGATTCTTCAGCTCAGGATGCTTTAGCTCAGGATGATCCAGCCCAAGATACTCTTCAGATTGACGCTGACCTGATCACAACGGCACGTCAGCTCATCCAGTCAATTCGAGACTGTTTAGAAACTCAATCGACACCATTGGATGGGGTGGTGCAATCTTCGCCACCATGGCCTTATCATCCACCGCAGATCCCCAACCTGCTGATTATTGATGCCGATCAGGAGCTGGTGCAGTCGATTCTAGCCGCTGCTCCAGCCTGGTCTATACAAGCTGCGATCGCAACGGATTTAACTACGGCCCAAGCCGACATTGCCAAGCATGAACCCGACATTATTCTGCTCGATCTGCATTGGCAGCAAGGAAAACTGAGCGGTTTGCAGCTGTTGCGCAAGCTGTATGCTCAATCCCTGTCCATTCCTGTGGTGGTCTACTCTAGTAGCCTCAGTAAGTCCGAACGGTTGCAGGCGATCCAACTGGGGGCAGTGGGCTTTGTGCCGCGACCTGCCGTCCCCGAAAAGGTGCTGTCCATCGTGCGGCAGCATTTGCCTTGCCCAGAACCCATGTTCCACGTGTTGGCTGTGGATGATGACGAGCACCAGCTCACAACATTGCGAACCTATATGGAAAATGAGGGACTGCAGTTTACTGGACTAGGCCAGCCGGAGCGACTGCTGGAAACGCTCCAGGCCAGCCAGCCTGATTTAGTTCTGCTCGATATTTTGATGCCTCGCATTAGTGGCATTGAACTCTGCCAGATTTTACGCAGCGATGCAGAATATCAAACGCTGCCCGTGGTTATGCTGACTCATTATGATGATTTGAGTACTCGTCAGCGTGCCTTTTGGGTGGGGGCTGATGCGGTGTTATCCAAGCATGATCCGCTCTCAGCTAATCTCGGTCAGATCCAAGCACAGCTCAATCGCGATCGCAGATGTGCCCAAACCCGCATGGTTGATCCGCTGACTGGATTGGTCAATCGGTGTGGTGCAACCCGTGCCTTGCAGCAGCTAATTGCGATCGCGCGTCAGTTCGAGCAGCCGTTGAGTTTGGGCGTGATCAATCTAGACAACTTTCAGCGGTTTAATGCTGAATACGGTCGAGCAGCCGGGGATCAACTGCTGCGCCGATTCACCACTTTTTTGCAGCAGCATTGTCCGCCTGCCGATGTGATCGCTCGCTGGCGCGCCGAAGAATTTGTCATTTCCATGATTGGATTAGAACGAGCCGACGCCGTCGAACGGCTGGCTCAACTACTTGAGCTGTGGCGGTCACAGCCGTCCATGAGCAGCTTCAGCGCTGGTGTAGCAACCTTTCCGGTTGATGGACATAACCTGGAGTTTTTGTATCGCGTGGCCGAGGCCGCGCTGTATCAGGCCAAACTGACCGGGCGCGATCGCATTTTACCGGCCAGTTGGCAAATGCCAGATGCCTCTGATCCCCAGCTTGATGTAGTCATCGTTGGTCCCGATACAACCTGGCTGCGTAGTCTGGCGCGTGCTCTAGAAACACGAGGTTACCGCATCCACTGGTTCCAATCGGGACAAACGGCGCTGGAATACATTGATCGAGCCAATGCGTCCGTGCAGCTACAGGCAACAGCCGCCCCGGATGCAATGCTGCAAATCAAAACTATCTTGCTGACGACCGATTTACCTGATATCAGCGCAATTGAGCTAGTGAACCAGATCAATACGGCCTGCCAGCGGCAAACGCCGATTGTGGCGCTCATTCAAAACAGCGATGAAAACGATCAAGTGGAGGAATTGCGATCGCAAGGAATGGTCGACTATATTTCGTATCCCTGTGATGTAGCTGCCGTGATTGCCCACATTCGGCGTTATCTAGCTCCTACGGCCAACTGCTAATCTGCTGTCTGCATAGAAATCCCATACAAAATCCTTATCTTATGTAGACTTTATTAACTTTCCCGTCTCTGTCAAGGCGTAGCCTATACTTATAAAATTGTTTAGAAATGTATAGAAATATGTAGGGCGGCAGCAGCTTGAGCCATTTCATGTTTAGGAAAAGGCGTGAGATTGGCCGATAGAGAACCTCTTATTTCATATCAAGTTTTTTCTTTTGTAGTTTCTTTCCGTAGAACGTCATAGGGCGTCAAGGTTATCCGTATCCATATGCCAACCATGCTCGGCCAAATTCTTCAACCGATTCCGCTGCAGTTTGAGCCAGATCAACCGATCACAGATATCGTTGCAGCAATGACTGAGCAGGCTGCCAGTTTGGCCGTGGTTCTAGACCAGCAAGCATTGGTGGGTATTGTCACTCCCTCGAATGTGCTGCAGGCAATCGCTCAGGGATCTGCGATCGCACCAATCACAGTGGCCGAGATCATGACCGCTCCCGTCCCGACGATAACGCTCCAAACCTCATTATTAGAAGCAGACCAGATTTTGCGCCAGCATCAGCTACACCACCTTGTCGTGACGGATGCAGCGGGACGCGTGGTTGGTATGGTCACGGAAGCCGACATTCTACGGACGTTACTCACTCAGCAGCAATTTACGGAGCGGCTCACCCGGAGCAAAATTGAACACAATCTGTTTTGCCAAATTTGCAGTCAGGTCAATATTGGAATTGCAGTTGTCGGACTGGACTGGAAGCTGCGCCATACCAACACCTATCTACAAAATCTATTAGGCTACAGCGCCGCAGAATTGAGCCAGCTCGACTACATCGACATTATTCATCCAGCGGATCGCCCCGATCCACAGTTGTCCCCCATCGACTGCATCACGACGCTTCATCATCAGGTCAGCTTTGAAAAGCGCTACCTACATAAAGATGGTCAGGAAATTTGGGCACAGCTGACGATAGCGCCTATTCGAGACCAGCAGGGCCAGTGCTCAGCCCTAGTCGCTGTGATTGAAGATATCCGGCAGCGAAAGGCCGCTGAAGCCAGAGTCCAATTTCAGTCCTACTTGCTGGAAGCCGTGGATGATGCGGTGGTTGCCACCGATCCAGCTGGGCAGATCACCTACTGGAACCAAGGTGCGCAAAAGCTCTACGGCTGGTCGTTAGAGCAAGTGAAAGGTCGCTGGATTGTGGACGTGCTCTGCCATGATGCGGAGCAAATTGAGGCTCTTAAGCTGCTCGACTGTTTAAAGCAGGGAGAATCCTGGCGTGGGGAATTTGACGTCCAACATCAAGACGGTACGATTTTGCCCGTGCTGTCTACCAATTCTCCGATTTATAACGAGCAGAAAGAGCTGATCGGTATCGTCGGTGTGGCTAAGGACTTGCGCGATCGCAAACAGATCGAACTCGATTTGCAGCAGGCCAAAATCAGTGCCGAAGAAGCGAATCAGGCCAAAAGCCAATTTCTCTCCAGCATGAGCCATGAACTGCGCACTCCGCTCAACTCGATTCTGGGATTTGCCCAAGTGCTCAGTTGGGATGCCACGCTTGCGTCCAAACAGGCGAAATACATCAACATCATCAGCCAAAGTGGGCAACACTTGCTACAGCTGATCAATAGCGTGCTTGAGATGTCGCGGATTGAAGCCGGACGATTAACAGTTGAAAACACCAAAGTTGACCTTGGGCAAATGATCACAACGCTCCAAGATCTATTTCAGCTCAAAGCCAAGCGCAAGCACCTAGACTTCCGTATTGAAACTATCGAGCCCGTTCCTCAATCGATTACAACCGATGAAGGAAAACTCCGCCAAATTTTAATTAATTTGCTCGGCAACGCCTTCAAATTTACTCAGCAGGGGCAGGTCACGCTCCGTCTATTTTCGAATGCAACCTGTAATTCAGCCGATCGAGGCTCCATTGCTCAGGCTCCAGCAGCGACTGGAAACCAGAGCCATTGGGTTTACTTTGAAGTGATGGATACTGGATTAGGGATTGCCCAAGCTGAACTTGACCAGCTATTTCAGACGTTTTCGCAAACCACCACTGGCAAACAGGCCCATGAAGGTGCGGGTCTTGGCTTAGCGATCAGCCAGTCCTACGCCAAGTTGATGGGAGGTATCATTACGGTTAAAAGCCAGGTGAATATAGGCAGCCAGTTTACGCTCTCGCTTCCGGTTGTTCCAAGCCCAACACCTGATTCTGCAACCGTTTCAGCGCCATCTTTACCCACAGTTGATCCCTCCCCTGCCCCCGCGCCAACGCCTATTTCGCCACTCTTCAACCCATCCCATCAATTATGCGATCGCATTCTGATTGTTGAGGATCAGCTGGAAAACCGTTTGGTTCTCACCCAGCTACTAGAGCCCCTAAACTGCCAGATTGAGCAGGCTACAAACGGACAAGAAGCGATTGACCTCGTGCAAAAATGGCAGCCAGATCTCGTGTTAATGGATATTCAACTGCCAATTATGGACGGCTATGAGGCAACACGGCGAATTAAATCGATGCCCCAAGGCCAAAATATTCCGATTATTGCTGTCACCAGCCACGCATTTAAGTTCGAGCATCAAAAAATACTAGCAGCCGGATGTGATGGCTGCATCACAAAGCCAGTTGAGGCTAATGTTTTGTTTGAAACGATTGCCAAATATCTCAAGCCACGCCAGCAAACTGATCAATCTGCGTCATGGCTTTAAACTCCGCCAGAGCGGCTTAAATTCAACCCAGAAATCCGCCATATTTTGGTTCTTTTCTTGACAGTCTATGGTGATCTAATTGCTAATTAATCTAGCGATTATTTTCTGATCTAGGTTTCAATTGAAGTTTCAACTTTGGCCGTATCAAATGTAGTAGCGTCTATGTCCAGCACCTGAAAAATTTGAATTGGCTGTTGCTTACCGCGCGGCACGATTTGATCCAGGTAGAGCAGTTGAAATGGATGGTGAGCAGGAAGAGCCGCCACCGTTTTTTCGCTAACAATGATGGGAACGCCGTAGGTTTTCGTTAATTCCTCCAGACGAGACGCCGTATTGACGACATCGCCAATCACTGTCGTATCCATGCGCTGACTGGCTCCCAGCGTACCAATCACCCCTTCACCTGTATGCAATCCAATGCCGATCCGAATCGGTTGTTCTAACCCAAACTGGTGACGGCTTTGGTTGAACTGAGCCAGAGCATTTTGAGTTGCGATCGCAGCCTGCAATCCATCCATTGGGTGCGTCTCTGACTGATCAAAGACCGCCATCACCGCATCGCCCAAATACTTATCGATAAAGCCGTTGTGCTGCGTAATCGACTCATTAATAGCCGTAAACAGCGCATTCAGCCAATTAAATGTGGTTTGCGCCTGCTGAGATTCGACAATCGATGTAAAGCCGCGAATATCACAGAATAGAACAGTTAATTCGGCTGCGATCGCATTGCCTAGCTGAATGGATTCAACCCCCTTGGGCGCAATCCGGCGCAGAAACTGGTCGGGGACAAACAGCCGAAATTTTTCAGACAGAGTCTCATGAATCTGCCAGGCCGCCATCATCTGCTGTTTAGCCTGTTCGCGTGCTTCTTGCTTCAGGCGAATTTCTTGCTGCATCAACTGACTCTGCTGAGATGCCTGACGTAATTTGGTGAGTCGCAGAACGCTGTTAATTTTGGTCAGAACTAGATCCATCTGAACCGGTTTGGTCAGATAGTCATCGCCCATGACCTCCAGCCCCTTAAGGCGGGACTGATCGTCATCTAATGCAGTTAGGAAAATAATCGGAATCGTCTGCGTGATAGCACCTCGGCGCAACTGCTCACAAACCTCGAACCCGTCCATCTCTGGCATCATCACATCGAGCAGAATCAGTTCCGGTAGAGACTGCTGCACTCGATGCAGTGCTTCTGCCCCCGACTGAACCGAGTAGGTCGTATACCCTTCCATCGCTAATAGATCTTCTAAAAGCAAAAGATTTTGTGGTTCATCGTCTACTAGCAAAATATAAGAATCGGTCGTCATAGCTAAGACCACGCTTAAAGGTTATGGTCGGGAATAAACCACAAGTAAACTGTTAACTAAATTGAATATTTTATTTGTCAACACAAACAATATTAGTTTCAGAAAAAAGCACATCGTACGCTTTGGTCTAAAACAATCTTGTTCCGACAAAGCTGAATGCTTTACAAAAGCGTTCAATCAAATCAGGCACCACAAAAACTAAAGTATTGAAAGACTTCAAGCTCTTGCAGCTTAGTATTCCCAAATGCTGACACAGTAGACGCAACCACTGAATGTAAAACTAGACAGTTCGTGAAAACAGTCAGGATTGAAGGCAATCAAGGTTGAAGACCATCAGGACACTAAGTAGGTTTGGCATAAATAAACGCATATAAAAAACTGGGAGAGCTCCTCGGAGGGATGCTCCCCCGATTTTTTAGTTATGCATTTATTCATATGCAGCTACTTATCTATGTCTTCACTCTTATCCTCAATTACTATCATCCAACATCATCCGATGCAGCCCCCTCTGATTCAGGTTGACTTGATAGCTCATCTCCAGGATTTGCAGGAGCTGAAATATCATCGGTTTGAATCAAAGCTCGTACTTTGTTTAGCAAGCCCTTCAGGTCAAGCGGCTTGCTCACGTAATCATTCGCCCCTGCTTCTAAACAGCGATCGCGATCTCCCGCCATTGCCATCGCCGTTACTGCAATTACAGGAACAGAATGCCAAATTTGACTATGCCGCAGTCGGCGAATTAAATCAAAGCCATCCACGCCCGGTAGTTGAATATCCATCAGCACCAAATCGGGCAAACTACGTGGCGTCACCAACTTAGACTGTAGGGTTTGCAGCATAATCTGCCCATCATCAATCAGTTCGACCAGATAGCCTTCCATCTCTAAAAACTCGGAAATCAGCGTTTGATTGAACGGCTGGTCTTCCACAATCAAAATGCGCTGCTGAGACGTTTCTTGGTAGTCCTGGGTTAGAAAGCTAGCTGAGAGATCTAGAGCATTAGCAGGATCAGGCTCGGAACTATGATTGAGTGGTCGCAGCTGCGCCCGAATTTCGTGCAGTGGAATCCAAATACAAAAACGGCTGCCTTTCCCCTCCGTAGAACTAAAGGATACGGTGCCGCCGTGCAGCTCAGCTAATCGTTTGGTCAGCGCAAGTCCCAAACCTGTTCCATCATGGCGACGGGTTAATGAAGCATCAATCTGTTGAAAGGGCTGAAATAGAAGCGATTGTTTTTCTTGGGGAATACCAATACCGTTGTCCTGCACTTCAATACAGAGATAGGGGGTGCTATGGTTAATCGGGCTGTCGTCAGGTCGCTGCTCTAGCATGAGCTGGGTGCCGTAGGACAGATTGGCCGTTAGTTTGATTTGCCCTCGCTCTGGCGTAAACTTCACCGCATTGGACAAGAGGTTAACAATCATCTGCCTGACTCGGCGCTTATCCAGAGGCACCTGATCCAGCCGGTAGTCCAGTTCTAACGCTAAGGCAATCCGCTTCCGCTCTGTCCGAGGACGGATCATGTCTAAACATTGACGACACAGATCTGGAATCGAAACGGTTTCCAAATCCAGATCAACTTTCCCCGCTTCGATTTTGGACAGATCAAGAATGTCGTTGATGAGCTGGAGCAAATGCTCCCCACTTTGACGAATTGCGCCAATGTGCTTTGTTTTTCGATCGTCTAGTGTGTCCGGCTGCCGCAGCAACAGTTCAGAAAAGCCCAGGATACTGTTCAGCGGAGTGCGCAACTCGTGGGACATGGAAGCCAAAAATTCGGACTTCAGGCGCGAGGCTCGCTCCAAGTCTTGATTAATTTGCTTCAGCCGATGTTGAGATTGTGCCCGCTCAATGGCTGCGCCCAAGGTGCGGCAAGCGGCTAACAGCATGTCCTGCTGCGGTGCTTCTTGCAGCTTTTGTACGGTGCGAGATTCTAGGGTGAGAACGCCAATAATCGTACCGTCAGCCGAGGGAATGGGAAAAATGCCAAGCTGACCAATGGCCGGATGGCGAAAGGCGGGGACAGCTTTGGGATGATTGGCATAATCTTCGACAAATGCGGGTTTACCCGTTGCCACCACGTCCCACAGTAATCCTTGACCGTAGGGAATACCCTGGTTGAGCGTCTCCTGCATCGTGGCAACAGCGGGTTCGCCGTGGGTGGCGATAAACTGGCCAGATACCACATTGGTCAACGGCCCGGCCCAGCGCTCTCGGCCATCACCTTGGATGACTTTCACATCACCAAAGGAAGCTCCCATTGCCTGAACCAGGTAGTTCAACGAGAACTGACCGACTTCAATCAGGTTGTTTGAAGTCTGTAGGCGTTCAGTTAGACCTAACAGAAACGTAAGCCGACGAACTTCAGCACTCAGTTTGTTTTGTACCTGTTGCTGTTGGGTCAGATCGCGGAAGTTAAACAACCATCCACCATCAGAGGTACGCGTGGCGTGAACTTCTAAACAGGTTCCATCGGTCTGAGAGACAAAATAGGCTCCACTGCCTGTACTGAGATCGCTAACAAACGTACTAAAAAATTCCGCTCGCTGTTCAGTCGTCCAATGGCCCTGCTGGACAACCCAATCGATTATTTCCTCGAGGGTCGGCTTTTGGGCTAGCCACTCGCCAGGTAACTGCCAGATCTGTACCAAACTTTGATTAAACAGAATTAAATGCCAATCTGCGTCAAAAAGCGCGATCGCATCGTCAACCTGATCCAGGATGAGCGATCGCTCGGCTTCTAGTTGCTGTAGGCGAGCTTCGATCTGATCGGCAGAATTCATAGAGATCAACTATTGATGGAGCAACGGCTGGCAAGCAAAGACAGGCAACACAGACCCTGACGATCAGTATTAACGATAAATAATGATCAGTAAAAGATCAGTAGACTTTATCGGAAATTGCTTTGTAGCGCGGCGACGCCGCGCTACAAAGCAATTTCCAACCCCAAAAACTTTATTTCCAATAAAGTCTAGTAAAACAATACGCAGATAAAGATGAGCAAACTGAGAACCATCTTTACAGATATTAACACTTGCACTTGTGCTATTTTTAACGCCGCTGCTTCAGTGTAACTTCAGTATAAAACCGCTATTGGGACACGCGGCTGAGGGCGGCAACTTCGTCAGGAGCTAGCAACCAGCCCAATGCACCTGCATTTTGGCGAGCCTGATCCGCATTCTTCGCCCCTGGAATAGGAATAACGCTGCCCTGAGCAATCAACCAGTTGAGCGCCACCTGAGCCGGAGTGCGATCATATTTTGTGCCGTATTCCTGCAGAAGCTGGATCAGCGGGGCAATCTTTTGCAAGCCTTTCTCACTAAACTGAGGATTCAGCTTGCGGGCACCCGTTGGTTTCATGTTACTTTCGGGCGCATATTTTCCAGTCAGCAGTCCTTGCGCTAGGGGACTGTAGGCCAAAATCGTGATACCCAACTCTTTAGCCGCTGACAGAACGCCGTTGCGCTCGATGTTGCGGTGCAGGAGGGAATACTGCATCTGGTTAACCGCCAGAGGAATATCCCGCTGAGCCAGAATTCGGTGCGCCTGCCGCATTTGCGATTCCGAGTAGTTGCTGACGCCAATGGCGCGAATGCGGCCTTTCTGTACCTCATCCGCCAACGCATTCATCAAAGTTTCCTGGCCCATGAAAAAATCAAAGGGCGAGTGAACCTGATATAAATCCACCTGCTCGACCTTCAGGCGCTTTAAGCTCTCGGTGAGCGCATCATAAACGGCCTGTGAATTAAACCGCCAGGGCAAGGGAAAGTACTTGGTGGCAATGTGTACAGGCTGGTCTACAGTTTGTGAAAACTGCCCAATCAGCTTTTCGGATTGGCCGAAGCCGTAGACTTCCGCCGTGTCAAAAAAGCGAACTCCGGCTGCGATCGCAGATTGAAAAGCATCGCGCACCTGATCTTCACCGTAGTCGTTGCCGTAGTTCCAAAACAGCGAATCGCCCCATGACCAGGTGCCAATTCCCAGAGGCGGAATCGAAGGGCCATTGTTGCCGAGCGTAATCGTGGATTGGGCGGGAGAAACTGGAGAATTCATAGTCAAATATAGTCAAATGCTGAATAAATTTTCATGTCTTGCACAGGGTCGATTGAGAACGTGAAGTAATGATGTTGCCGCTGCGAGGCAGCGTACTTGCTCAGCGTGACACGCTGCATAGATCCCCCTATAGCCCTTCGGGCATGGCTTCGCCTAGAAAAAGGGGAAACTCTGAGCCAGAGTTGGAATAGCCCCTTTTTTAAGGGGGCGGCGACAGCGGGGGATCTTACACCTACGTTGAACGCGTACGAGGCAGCGACAACACCACCCTTTCGGTTTTTGGTGCAAGAGGTGAGTTTTCCCTTCAGTGTAGCGTTACAAATCTTTATCAACTCCTGTCAAAAGTCTCACATTCACCGAAGAACGCTTTATGGTGAAAAATGCAGGTTTCTTATATTTAACGTTTTGACGGCTGAATACCGATGGCAAACAGCGAGTTACCGGATTCTTTCTCACCTTCACCGGATTCCACCTTATCTCCTAATCCATCAACCGATTCTGGGGATCTAATCGATTCAGACACGGCGAGTCAGGCTGATGTTAAGTCACTACCTCGACTGGGTCTACTCAATATGTTCCGGTTGGGGCTGTTTCAGATGGCCTTGGGCATCATGTCGATCTTGACGCTAGGGGTGTTGAACCGAGTGCTGATCGATGGTTTGGCCGTGCCCGCAATTGTGGCCGCAGGTGCGATCGCAATGCACCAGTTTGTGGCCCCGGCACGGGTCTGGTTTGGTCAGCTTTCGGACGCGAAACCGATTTTTGGCCTACATCGCAGTGGCTACGTGTGGCTAGGCGCGATTGTGTTTACGCTGGTGTCATTCCTGGCCGTGCAGGCCACCTGGCAGCTCGGCGGCACGATTCCCAACGGCTGGAGCTGGTCAGCTCCGACGATTGGCTGGACGGTCTTTCTCGCCCTGCTGTTCGGTCTGTATGGCTTAGCGCTTAGCTCTAGCTCCACGCCGTTTGCAGCGTTACTAGTAGATGTCTCAGATGAAGACAATCGCTCGAAACTGGTGGGGATTGTCTGGTCGATGCTGATGGTGGGGATCATCGTCGGCGCAATTATTAGCGCAGGGTTGTTGAAGCAACTGGAAGCCGACGCTCCGTTGGATCTGCTCCAGGGTTCAATTAATCGGCTGTTTATCATTGTGCCGCTGGCGGTGGTGGGACTGGCGTTTCTGGCGACTCTCGGTCTAGAACGCCGCTACTCGCGGTTTTCCGTCCGCTCCACTGTGACTGATCGGGAAGACCAAATTACGCTGAAGCGGGCTCTGCGCGTCCTCACCGCTAGTCGGCAAACTGGGCTGTTCTTCACGTTTCTGCTGGTCATGACCATTAGCCTGTTCATGCAGGAACCCGTACTGGAACCCTACGGCGGCGAAGTGTTTGGCATGAGCTACTCCGATACTACGCAGCTCAATGCCTACTGGGGTTTGGGCACATTGGTGGGACTGAGCCTGACCGGATTCCTAATCGTGCCCCGAATTGGCAAACAGCGCACCACAAAGATTGGCTGCATTGGCGTCGCCGCTTGCTTTAGCCTGATTATTCTGTCCGGCTTTACTCAAACCCCTGAAATGCTCAAGTCGGCCTTGCTCCTGTTCGGCCTTGCCTCTGGCGTGACCACAACAGGCGCAATTAGCTTAATGCTGGACTTGACCGCTGCCGAAACCGCAGGTACGTTCATTGGCGCTTGGGGACTGTCGCAAGCAATGGCGCGTGCGATCGCAACCGTGACAGGTGGAGCAGTGTTGAGCCTGGGCAAGCTGATGTTCAGTAACTTGGTCTTTGCCTACGGTATCGTCTTCTTCTTGCAGGCAGTGGGAATGCTGATCGCCGTTTGGTTCCTCAGCCGCGTCAACGTGCAGGAGTTTCGCACCAATTCCAGACGTGCGATCGCAGCCGTCCTGGAAAGCGATCTCGATTAGTTTGTCTTAAATTACCAAATAAACCGCAAAGAGCGCCTCGGACGAGGCGCTCTTTGCGGTTTATTTGGTAACAAGGTCAGGGAGCGGGATCAACTGGTGCAGCGCTGATGGCCCAAGTTGATCGACGGGGAGCTGTCCAGGTAATGCCATCGTTGCCATCGCCTGTCAACTCAATTTCCTCATAGGCCACTTGAGTATCTACCGCAACCGCGCGATAGGGAACCTGTAAGCTGTCTAATCGTAGTGAGATCGCATCTGTGTCTGGTAAATAACACATCGCTGCCGTTTGGCCGTCGCGTAGGCAGTGCCCATTTTCTGTAATCTGATCATCAGGCTGCATGCCGACTGTGAAATAGTTCTCGGCAAACGTGCTGTAGGTTTTGATCGCATCTTTATTGGGATAGGGTTCTGAGAATTCAGCATTGCGGGGTTGATGTCCCCAAATATTGGCAACGCCGCCTGCCATCATTGAGTCCCATAGTCCCTGGAGCGTCAGTTCTGGGTTGTAATCTTTTTCGGGATAGCGGGTCGGGGTGCGAATCCGAAACCGATCTTCGGAAAAGGCCGGACGATTGCCCGCTTTCTCTAGGTGGATCAGATACTCCTCGTAATCTGGCTGGTGCCATTCCCAGGAGGCATAGTCCAGATTGGAGCTGATTTCTTTATATTCGTTTTTATGGCCGCGCCCGCCAAAGGGGTGAGGATAGCTGCTGTAGGACTGGAACTTCGCCCGGACGTCGTCCAGCTCTTTCGCATTTGCCCACTCAAACAGATCAAATCCATAGCTGAACGTCCAGCCAGGAATGGGGCCAAGGCGAGCGGCAATTTCCTGATAAAGCTGCTCCGCGTCAACGCCGTAGGTGTCTGGGGTTTCGTCGCGGCTCTTGTCGCCCCAAATCCAGAAGTGCGTCGTGCCGCCCCGGCGATAGGTTTTCAGCACCACGGCTTCAAAGTAGGCGGGATTTTCCATGAAGTCGCGCAGGTTGGTGATGTGGAACCCCGTGAAGCCGTGCCCATCGACAAATTCATCTAGTCCCGCGTCTAAATCCGGCTTATCGTACATGACGTACTGAGGCACGAATGCTTCTCCGGTAGCGGTACGAATCCACTTTTGCCCATTTGCAGCGACAAAGCCTTTAGCGTAGTCTGGTCGCTCTGCCGAAATCTCAATTTCACCACCCGTACTGAAGCTCCAAACTCCAGGCTGCGTCGGCGTAAACCGAAACTTGGTTTGCCCATTGTCCTGGAACGTCAGGACACGGTGCTCGGTGCCGTCGGTATGCCGAACCGTTACAGGCTGATACGCCTCACCCGTCGCCGTGATTTCATAACACTCCCAAGCGGGACGCTGCTCAACATCCGGCAATAGGCAGCTTTCCGTATAGTCCGCATTCAAGGCCGCCGACACATCCGGACTGGGATATAGACGATTCTGCACAAACACCGTTGATACGGCTACCAGAACTGCAATCGCAACTAAACCAAACAGTTTTGTCCACTTCATGGCTATTAACACCCTCTTGACACTGAAGGAGTGAGGAGTAAGTATTTATCCTCGTGTCCTAATCTAGCGATTGCTGATTCTAGGCCGCAGGGACGATTTAGTGCCTACATCAAACCTAAACCAGCCGATGAAGAAAACTTAACATTACAAAAAGGCTTGTCCGGCCACATGGTGGCCGGACAAGCCTCTAGCTTTAAATGTGTTTTCTATAGCTGTAGTAGCCAACTCAGTTAAGATACGAACATTTTTGCAGGGCGGCTCCGCCGCCCTGCAAAAATGTCCTAACCAACATGACTAGCGCTATAGATAGCTTATTGGGCTGAGTTAGCCTCTAGCTGTTGCAGCCAGAAACGGACATCAACATCGAGCTGATTGCCTAGTTCCAACAGTTGACGCGATCGCTCGTCAGAAATTGGAGCTTGCGCGGCATGTTTGGGATTGAGCCGGGGCAGGATTTGAGAATTGAGATAGTCCAGATACAGCTCCTGGGCATGGGCGAAGGACAAATTGAGCTGAAGCTGATTGCCGACGCTGATTAAGCGCTTCAACCAGTCAATATGATTGTCTGTATTGTGAGCCGAACTGTGCAGCATTTGCCACAGCGATCGCAAAATCAACTGTTCCAGTAACTGCTTACCATGCGGCAGATTGAGCGCACAGCGGAAGTGGCTGGCTTCAACTGCGATCGCTTCCAGTTCAGCCAAATGAGCTAGGCCCGTTTGGGGCGGATGAATATCAACGCTGGTTTCCTGTTCCAGCAGGGACATCGCACTAGAGGCTCGATGGCTGAGGGCCACTTCCGCCGCGACCTGGAGTTCCTGCGGCACGTCCAAATTTTCGCGATGGAAAGCCATCAAAATGCCGTAGTTATCCCGATAAACCTGGCTGTAGAGCTGATCCAAACGCGCTAGCGTATCGCGGCTGAGTAACTGCATCAGCCGATGGCGCTCTTCCTCAAACAGAGTGGATAGATCAAAGAAGGGTTCACCAAAGATCTGCTGCATCGTGAGAATAATTTGAGCCACGCTGGCCTGCTTCAGCACGTCGCAGAGCTGATCTTTCAACTGAGCATAGGCCAACCGACTCTTAAATGGTTGAATGCAGCAGTGGAAATCCCAGCCACCAAGGTGCAGCACAGCAAACACTAAATTCACCTTCTCATGGGTGATCTCCGATATGAGCTGGACTTGCCCAATCGCCAATGCCAGTGGCCCCATCCGCTGGAGATGGTAGTCAATCTGGCGCGTCGTGTAGCAGTAGATGCGCTGCTCCCGCTCATAGATGGTGAATAGCGAATTAATCGCGTAGTGAGCGGCGACTTGTTCGAGGCTCACCTGGGCCGGAATCACCAGTTGGCGATACACCTCGGCTCCAGTCTGGAACTGTTCAACGTTGCTGGGAGCCAAGGCCAAGCGCTTAGTAAACTCGGCTTCGAGCTGAACACCAGAGACTAACCCTGCTAGTTCAATTGCGCGGGAGGCATAGCGCAGAATCTGAGTGCCCTCGGGTCGCGACAGCTCCTCGAAAAACCAGCCGCAGCTGGTGAACATGAACATGGCGTGGCGCTGCATTTCCAAAAGTCGCAGGGCATCCACTCGTTCGGTGTTCGACAGTGGGTGCGACTGGTGCTGCTTCAGGAAGCGCTTGACGTTGGTTTGACTGCGATCGCGCAGAACCTGAACGTAATCATTGCGTGCAGCCCAGGGATCGGTAAACAGCGATCGCGCTGCTTTTTCATACACCTGAACCAGTTCATCCCGCAGCCAGTTCAGGGCGTCCCGCAGCGGACGCCGCCACTGCTGATGCCAGACACCACCACCACCGCAGCCGCAGTCATCCTGCCAGCGATCCACGCCGTGGGAACAGCTCCAGGCCGTGACGGGTTTGAGTTCAACTTCCCAGGTTGGGGGACAAATGCTCAAATAGTGGGCATAGTTGGTCACCGTCCAGTGACGATGGGGGAACTCGCCTACTAGCGCATAGGCCAATGCCTTTTCGGCTCCAGCTTTGTGGTGACCAAAAGTTTCGCCATCGGTGGCAACGGAAATGATCTGAGCGGGACGCTGATCGCCGCGTACCGCCTGCCCAATCCGACCCGCGAAGTGCTGCGAACTAGTCAGGACATCGTTGAAGCCCATATCGCGAGAGATGGGGCCATCGTAGAAAAAGATGTCTATGTAGTCCGTCTCTGGATTGCCCTTGGGCAGGAAGCAGCGATAGGGACGGGTGGGATCAATCTGGCCGCCGCTGACTTCGCGCCACTGGGATTCTGACTGATGAGGCGTTGGCAAGGGCCGACAGCGCTGAGCCTGTGAGGGTGCCAAAATAATGAACTTGATTCCCTCGGCTACCAGTGCTGCTAGCGTCGGGTAATCCACCGCCGTTTCAGCCAGCCACATACCTTCGGGATCGCGACCAAAGCGGGATTTGAAATCCTCAATCCCCCAGCGGATCTGAGTTTCTTTATCTCGCTGATTCGCCAAGGGCAGAATGATGTGGTTATACGCCTGCGCGATCGCATTTCCGTGACCGTTCAATCGCCGACTGGACAGCCGATCCGCTTCCAGAATTCGCTGGTAGGTTTCCAAATCATGCCGCTCTAGCCAGTTGAGCAGCGTCGGCCCCATGTTGAAGCTGAGATACTCGTAGTTGTTGACGATTTGCAGCACTTCACCCCGGTCGTTCAAAATGCGGGCAAAGGCGTTGGGTCGATAGCTTTCATGCAGAATCCGCTCGTTCCAGTCATGGAACGGCGCGGCACTGGCTTGACGCTCAATGGCATCTAAGTAAGGATTTTCGCGCGGTGGCTGGTAAAAGTGACCATGAACCACGACGTAAACTCCGGTAGCAACCTTGAGGGGATCATGGGTTTGATCTGCGATCGCACCGCGATCTTGATGTTTAACAAGATTGGGATCGACATCTGCGATCGCGGTTTGAGTTGTCGTGTTCAGTGTGGCTGCTGGATTATGCAGTTCTGACATAAATGCTGACCTAAATACAGTATCGATAAAGTCAATAGACAGGCGGTAATTGGACGTGCCGTGCAGGGATTAACGTTGAAATATTGAATGCTGAATCGAAAGCGAATGAGCTAATAAATTCTAAGCGAGGGATAAATAGGGACAAATGAGGTCGATAAAGGGTATCTATGCACCAGTTTCCAACTTAATCACTCGCTAGAGCCAGACCATAACTCGGAGCAATGGTCGGCAGAATTAGAATTTAGCTGATAGTGAGTAATGACTGATTAATGATGGGTTGGTGGAGCGAAACCCAGGTGAAATAGTGCGTCTAGAGCCACTCCATTGAGCAGCTATTTGGTTTTGGATTGGTATTGAAGATCCACAATTTTTTAATCATTCCTGTTCTTTATTAAACCGAGATCGGTATCCAGAACAACCCCGATATGCGATCCCCGCAACATATTGTTGCTGACCGTTGCAATCGCGTTAGATTTTGCAATAGATTTTGCTCGTTTATGGGAAAACTGCACTGAGGGATCGTCGATCGCCTTAGGTTTAGACCATAATTATGCTGCTAGTTGTGCATACCGTTTAAACCTGATTCAACGCTTATTCAATGCTTAAACTTTGTAGGACGCTCTAGGATTCTGCATGACCGTCAAAAATCTGATTTTTACCGTACCGCTAATTTTTATTCCCATCTCCATCGCGGCTCATTTTCTGGACTGGGGATCAACCGTTGTTTTCGTTACGGCTGCGATCGCAATTATTCCCCTAGCAGGCTGGATGGGCACCGCAACTGAGGAAATCGCCGTTGTCGCTGGTCCCACGCTGGGTGGACTGCTCAATGCGACGTTTGGCAACGCGACGGAACTGATTATTGCGATCGTGGCGCTAAATGCTGGCCTAGTGAATGTGGTCAAAGCCAGCTTAACGGGTTCGATCATTGGCAACCTACTTCTGGTGATGGGTCTATCGATGCTGCTGGGCGGAATTCGCTTCAAGGAGCAGGATTTTCAGCCCGTTGTGGCCCGCCTGAATGCGTCGTCGATGAACTTGGCGGTAATTGCCATTCTCGTGCCTACCGCAGTCGATGTCACTTCTGAAGGGATTGACCAGCCGTTGATGCAGTATCTGTCAGTGGCAGTGGCGGTTGTTTTGATTGTGGTTTATGCCCTGACGCTGCTGTTCTCAATGAAAACTCACTCCTACCTTTGCGAAGTTGCAGAGGTGGAATTTGCCGAGGATACAGACGGTGTGAGTTCGGAAGCTGAGCATAGTGAGCATTCGGTCAACCTGCCGCTGTGGATTGGGGTGCTGCTGGTTGCGACGCTATTTGTCGCCTTGGAATCAGAGTTCCTTGTCAGCGAACTCGAAACGGCAACGGTGCAGTTAGGCCTGTCTGAATTGTTTACGGGTGTGATCCTGCTGCCGATTATCGGCAACGCGGCTGAACACGCCACAGCGGTGACAGTCGCCATTAAAAACAAGATGGATCTCTCGATGGCCGTCGCAGTGGGTTCCAGTCTGCAAATTGCCCTATTCGTTGCGCCCGTTCTGGTGTTGGTCGGTTTTGTGATTGGTCAGCCGATGGATTTGGACTTCAATCCCTTTGAGCTGGTCGCCGTCGCCGTCGCCGTGCTGATTGCCAACTCAATTAGCTCCGATGGTAAGTCCAACTGGCTGGAGGGAACGCTGCTGCTCGCGACCTATACCGTATTGGGCTTTGCCTTCTACTTCCATCCCGTCATTGAAGGTATTGGCTAATCCAGTAGTCCAGTAGGTTGGGTCGAGCAACGCGAAACCCAACAAGAAGCTCTGAAATTGTTGGGTTTCGTTGTCACTCAACCCAACCTACAAGTAGCCATAACAAGTAGGCATCAATAGCCATACGAAGGGTAAATGCCATTCGCCCCTATCCAGATAAACAACGGTGTGCCAGATAAATATTTGGCTTCGGAACGTCTGGTCAGAGCGGCCCGTCTGGAAACATCGAGACTTGTGTATTGTTATCAGATAAGCATTCAGAGGAGCGTCCACCATGAGCGGGGTTAAGGGGCTAAAATCTGGCCTCCAATTTGTTGCGATCGCACTAATCACCATTAGCACCGTCTTGCTATGCAGCGGGAAACCAACACCCGCCCAGTCGGTGCGATTCAGCGATCTGCAGGGCCATTGGGCGCAGCCCTGTATTGAAGATTTAGCCGCTCGTCGGGTGATCAACGGCTATCCAGACGGCACGGTGCGCCCCAACGGCTTGGTCACTCGGGCCGAGTTTGCCACAATGGTAGACGCGGCCTTTTCACCCGATCCGCTGCGGAGCCCAATTCAATTTACCGATGTGCCATCGAATCACTGGGCATCTAGCGCG
Organism: Thainema salinarum CENA647; assembly: GCF_057732415.1. Taxonomy (NCBI): domain Bacteria; kingdom Bacillati; phylum Cyanobacteriota; class Cyanophyceae; order Leptolyngbyales; family Leptolyngbyaceae; genus Thainema; species Thainema salinarum. The sequence continues at coordinate 446,250 of NZ_JBYJZJ010000022.1, read as the reverse complement.
ATTCGCAGCGCCTTTCAGTCCGACTTTATGAGCGGCTATCCCGGTAATCGGTTTGTGCCCAGCCAGAATATTCCCCGTGCCCAGGTACTAGTTGCGATCGCAAGTGGTCTCCAGGTCGCGCCCCAAGCCGTTGCCGAGAATGAGCTAGAAACCTGGTTCGACGACGCCTCGCTGATCCCGGAGTATGCTCGACCGGGCGTGACGGCAGCGTTAGAGAATAAGCTGATCGTCAACTATCCCAACGTGCGGCGGCTCGATCCCAATCGGCCAGCTACACGGGCAGAAGTGGCAACGGCAATTTGCCAAGCCTACAGCGCCGAAACGAAGGTGAGCCTGCTTTCGGCTCAATACGTCGCCTCGGTGGATGGGACAGGCGGTACGGTCGTGAATAATCCCAATCCTGACCCTGGAATACCCGTTCAGCCTTCTACACCGATTCTGAGGCCGAATCCTCGCCCCAATCTGCCTAGTGAAGAAATTCGCGGCGTTTGGTTGACTAACGTGGATAGCGAAGTGCTGTTCAGTACCGAGCGGCTGAAAACTGCGATCGCAGAACTGGCCGACATGAATTTCAACACCATTTACCCAACGGTGTGGAACTGGGGCTACACGCTCTATCCCAGCGAAATCGCCGAGCAGGTATTTGGCTGGCGGGTTGATCCCGAACCGGGACTGCAAGACCGCGACATGCTGGCTGAGGCCGTCGAAGAAGGTCATCGGCACAACATGAAAGTCTTGCCCTGGTTTGAATTCGGCTTCATGGCTCCCTCTTACTCGGATTTGGCCAAAGAGCGCCCTGAATGGCTGACTCAGAGATTAGATGGTAGCCAAGTTTATATGCAAGGCGAACACCCCCGCGTCTGGCTGAATCCCTTCCATCCGGAGGTGCAGGAGTTCATCATCAGCATGGTGACGGAAATCGTCGCCAACTACGACATCGACGGTATCCAGTTTGATGACCACTTTGGCCTGCCCTATGAGTTTGGCTACGACCCATACACCGTCAAGCTCTACAAGCAGGAGCACAAAGGCCAAGCACCACCCGCCGATCCCCAAGATCCCGAATGGATTCGCTGGCGAGCCGACCGGATCAGCCGCGACTTTGCCCGCATGTTCCGCGCGATTAAGAACACGAAAGAGGACTGCATCGTCGCCCTATCACCCAATCCTCAGCCCTTCGCGATTGAAAACTTCCTGCAGGACTGGATCACCTGGGAGCGGGAAGGCTGGCTGGAAGAGCTGATCCTCCAGGTCTATCGCCCCGATATGGAGCGGTTCATCATGGAGCTGAATCGTCCGACGATCCAAGCCGTGCGTCGCCATATCCCGGTCGGCATCGGTATTATGACTGGGTTGAAAAACTATCCCGTACCAATGGAACTGATTTGGCAGCAGGTGCAAGCGGCTCGTCAGGCTGGCTATCGCGGCATATCATTCTTCTTCTACGAAACGCTGTGGACGGGTAATGAAGGACGCGACACGCGCAAGCGACTGTTCCAATCTCTATTTGCCACACCTGCCAAGCATCCGAATTTGAATGATGGCTGGACGGTTCCGTTTTAAAAGGTGAGGGGTGAGGAGTGAGGCGTAAATCGTAGGGGCGAATGGCTATTCGCCCTGACGCAGGGTTATACGAAAAGGCAGCGTCACTCCGCTGCCTTTGTTTGTTGATAGCCCAAAATCGCGATCGCACCTTTCAATCCAGACATAAAATTCGGGCATGATAGAAGCAGCGATCCCGTTGACTAACATGCTGTTACTGATACTGAATCGGGCAATGGCGAATTAGTATAGTCGCGTATGATTGCAGTGTTGCGCTGGATGAAAGCCATTTTATGAGCCGCATTAAACTCGTGAGTGTGATTACCTTAGTTGCCGTGCTTAGTGGTGGCGCTGCAATTGTTAGCCAAGGATTTGCGAAATCGGGCCAGTTCTCGGCGGGTAAACGCTACTCACTGGAAACTGCGATCGCATCCTTTGAAGTGAATCTCGACAGCTTGGAGGAGGCCGGATTCATGCAGTGGACACCGTCTAGCGCTTCAATGGAAATGGTGGACGTGATGAATGCAACTCAGATTCTTTTGCCGGAAGAGGAAGCCGAATTTCGCCAAGCAGGTAAGCCTGTCCCCGACCCCATTCCCTACGTTTTGGAAACGCCGACCAACCCTTGGCAAATCGTTGTGATCCCCGATGATGCCGCTCAAAAAATTCGCATAGAAGGCTACGGCGTAGATCTCACTCAACCCCTGATCACCCAAGAATGGCCCTGCTGCTCGTTCTAAACCAAAGTATTACGCCTCACGCCTCTCTCCTCACGCCTCACCTCTTAAAATTCTTGCTATACAATCAAACCGTTGTTTTGAGCAGGATTCATGTTTATCGACTACATCACCCTCATGTTGATCAACATGGTGGCGGGGCTAGTGCTCTTAGCGGACTTTGTCTATCGCGGACTGGATGACGGAGCCAATCTCAAGCGCTGGATACCCGGATTTGGCATCGTTGGCGGCATTGCGCTCGCCACCGGACTGCACATGATTTGGACATGGCCTGTGATCGGCAGTTTTAATATCTCCTTTGGCGAAACCACCGTCATGTTCGGCTTCTTATTTACGGCTGCCGCAGTTGCGATCGCGTTCAATTGGGATTTACTCACGATCGCGATTTATGCGTTCTTTGCGGGATTGGCAGCTGTGCTGATCGGCATTCGCATCATCAACTTGGGGCAAACCAATCAGCCCGTTGTCGCGGGTCTTGGCTTTATCCTGACTGGACTCGGTGGCATCCTCTCCGCACCAACGCTGATCTATTTACGCAGCAGCAAAGGTTGGCGCACTTTGGGAGCAATTGTTCTATTGATTGCTGCACTCATCTGGGCAATTATTGGCTACAGAGGCTACTGGGGGCATTTGGAAAGCTTTAGTGATTGGCAACCCCCTGTCATGCGAGGAAACTAGCCATTGGATAGGTGTAGCCCACATAATCGAGTTACGACAGATAGTTCTAATGGTTCTAAATGCGTAGCACCATACAGGGGAATTTAGGCAAATCCTGACTTTGTTAAGGAAGTGTAATTCTGCTTTCTCTGGAATATAAACTGCAAACCCTTTGTCTTATGAGGGTTACACGATGAACAGCAGCTCTATATTTCCGTTCTCAGTTCGCCTGACACACGTTAGCATCAAGTTAATCTCGGTATAGGGCAGCCGAATTTGTATTGGTTGATGCATTATTAAAGCTAGGATAGTGATTCAGCTCATTGCCGTTTGTTGAGTTAGCGAGCATCTGCCAATCAGCAAATTTGTTTAATGTACGTTAACGGCATGGGCATGGATGATGAGCCAGAGTAAATCTGGTGATTTTCTGTATTTGTAGTTTAATTTAGCGATTGATTGACGAGGTTCCCCGTGGTGCAAGTCCGTCAGCAAGTGTCGGTTCAGCGCGCATCTGGCGCGTATGCTTTGATTGACAGCCTGAAGCGACATGGTGTCAAGCACATTTTTGGCTATCCAGGTGGCGCAATCCTGCCCATTTACGATGAGCTGTATAAGGCAGAAGCGGCTGGTGGTATTCAGCATATTTTGGTGCGGCACGAGCAAGGTGCATCCCATGCGGCGGATGGCTATGCTCGCGCTACTGGCGAGGTGGGGGTGTGTTTCGGCACCTCTGGCCCTGGTGCTACTAATTTAGTGACTGGAATTGCCACTGCTCAAATGGATTCCATTCCAATGGTGGTGATTACTGGCCAGGTGCCTCTGCCCGCGATCGGTAGCGATGCCTTCCAGGAAACGGACATCTACGGCATTACGCTGCCGATTGTGAAACATTCCTATGTGGCTCGCGATCCACGGGATATTCCTCGAATTGTGGCAGAAGCGTTCCACATCGCTCAAACCGGACGCCCCGGCCCCGTTCTGATTGATGTTCCTAAAGACATTGGCTTAGCTGAGTTCGATTACGTTCCAGTTGAACCCGGCAGCATTCGCCTGACTGGCTATCGTCCGACGGTGAAGGGCAACCCACGTCAAATCATGCAGGCGATTAACTTGATTCGTCAGGCAGAATCGCCGCTGCTATACGTGGGCGGTGGTGCGATCGCAGCCAGCGCTCATGCCGAAGTGAAGCAGCTCGCCGAATATTTCCAAATTCCCGTCACTACAACCTTGATGGGCAAAGGCGTATTTGACGAGAAGCATCCGCTTGCGGTTGGTATGTTGGGTATGCACGGCACGGCCTACGCCAACTTTGCGGTCAGTGAATGTGATTTGCTGATTGCGGTCGGTGCGCGGTTTGACGACCGCGTGACGGGCAAACTGGATGAATTCGCGTCGCGCGCCAAGGTCATCCACATCGACATTGATCCCGCCGAAGTTGGCAAAAATCGTGCGCCGGATGTGCCCATCGTTGGCGATGTTCAGCACGTACTGAGCAATCTGCTAGCGCGCTTGGCAGAAGAAAATAATCCGGCCAACCCCAATCAAACGTTAGCCTGGCGTAACCGGATTAATCACTGGCGAGAAGACTATCCCCTCCAGGTACCTCGTCCTGAGGGAATTCTATCTCCCCAAGAGGTAATTGTGGCGCTGGCTGAGCAGGCTCCCCATGCCTACTACACCACTGATGTCGGCCAGCACCAAATGTGGTCCGCTCAGTTTCTCAAGAATGGGCCTCGCAAGTGGATCTCTAGCGCGGGTCTCGGCACGATGGGCTTTGGGATGCCAGCCGCTATGGGCGTGAAGGTGGCGCTACCGGATGAAGACGTAATTTGTATCAGCGGTGATGCCAGCTTCCAGATGTGCTTGCAAGAGCTAGGTACTCTGGCTCAGTACCACATTGCAGCCAAGACCGTGATTATCAACAACGGCTGGCAGGGCATGGTGCGCCAATGGCAGCAGTCCTTCTACGGCGAGCGCTACTCCTCGTCCAACATGGAAGTCGGGATGCCAGACTTTGTCAAACTGGCGGAAGCCTACGGTGTCAAAGGCATGATTGTGGAGCGGCGGGAAGATTTAATACCTGCGATCGCAGAAATGCTGGCTCACGATGGCCCAGTTCTAATGGATGTCCACGTGAAGCGGGACGAAAACTGCTATCCAATGGTGGCCCCCGGTAAGAGCAATGCTCAGATGTTGGGTTTACCTAAGGCCGCGCGACTTGAGGCGAATGAGCCAGTTTATTGTCCAAGCTGCGATGCCAAGAATCTACCTACCCACAGCTTCTGCCCCGAATGCGGCACTAAGCTCTAGCGGTTAGATTAATTCACAAACAAAACCAGCCAGATTGCTGAGCAATCTGGCTGGTTTTGTTTTGTCTTACCGTAGGGGCAAATGGCAATTTGCCCCTACCAGGCGTCAATCAACTTATATCGAATTCAACTAGAAAGAACCGAAACTATTTTCTGTGAGAGTCAGGCTGCGCCTGACTCTCACAGAAAATAAAAACTGGCTTTTATATGCGGTTTCCGTGTTAAACGCCAACGGCAGACGGTTCGCGCTTAAAGGACTTGAGAATGCGATCGGCCATTTGCGGTGGCGTCAAGCCCAAATCGCTCTTCGACTCGTTTGGCGTCGCGTGATCGACCAGCTTATCCGGTACACCCATGCGGGTAACGGGCACTAGCACCTCGTGATCCAGCAGCGTTTCCGCTAGGCCAGAGCCAAAGCCACCGATAATGCAGCCTTCTTCCATCGTGACCACACGACCAATCTGCTTCGCTAGTGGAACGAGTAGCTCAGTGTCAATCGGCTTGGCAAAGCGAGCATTGACCACCGTGGCCTCAATACCGTGTTCGCTGAGAATTTCCGCCGTTTGCATCGCCGGATAAACCATTGTGCCGTAGCCAACCAGGAGAATATCATCGCCCTGGCGCAGAATTTCACCTTTACCAATTGGCAGCGGTTCCCAGCCTTCTTCCATCAGCGGCACACCCTGACCGCTGCCACGCGGATAGCGCACAGCGATTGGCCCATCGGTGTAGTCGATGCCTGTGACTAGCATTCGCTGTAGTTCGGCTTCATCCTTGGGAGCCATCAGCACCATGTGGGGCAGACAGCGCAGATAAGCGATGTCATACATGCCCTGGTGGGTAGGGCCATCGGCACCGACGATCCCAGCGCGGTCAAGACAGAAGAAGACCGGCAGCTTCTGAATACAGACATCATGCACAATCTGGTCGTAGCCCCGCTGCAAGAACGTGGAGTAAATCGCAGCCACCGGACGCATGCCTTCGCAAGCCAAACCCGCAGCCAGAGTGACAGCGTGCTGCTCGGCAATACCCACGTCGATATACTGATCCGGCAGCTTTTCTTGCAGCTTATTTAATCCCGTTCCGGTTGCCATTGCAGCAGTGATCCCGACGATTTTGGGATTGTTTTCAGCCAGGGTGATCAGGGTTTCCGCAAACACCTTGGCATACTTGGGCGGCGTGGGCTTAGTGGGCGGAATCGCTTTACCTGTAGATAAATTAAACGGCGACTGAGCATGGTAGCCAACCTGATCCTTTTCTGCGATCGCATATCCCTTGCCCTTGGTGGTCGCCACGTGTACCAGGACGGGGCCAGTATGCTTGTGCCCTTCTTTGAAGGTGGTGATCAGTTCAGATAGGTTGTGACCATCCACTGGCCCCATATAGGTGAAGCCTAGTTCTTCAAATACGGCACCCACTTTGGAGACTGCCAGCCGCTTCATCCCCTCTTTGACGCGATTCAGTTCCGGCGTGAGGGATTGACCGACGAAAGGCAGATGCTTGAACTGCTCTTCCAGGTTGTCAGTCAAGAACTGCATCGGCGGGCTAAGGCGCATTTTGTTGAGATAGCGGGAAATCGCACCCACGTTCGGAGAAATCGACATCTCGTTGTCGTTCAGCACCACCATCAGGTTGGTGTTGGGCAAATGTCCGGCGTGGTTGATCGCCTCCAGCGCCATGCCGCCCGTTAATGCCCCGTCACCAATCACAGCGACGACTTTGAAGTCTTCGCCTTTCATATCGCGGGCCATTGCCATGCCCAGTGCCGCAGAGATACTGGTAGACGCGTGCCCTGCACCAAAGTGGTCAAACTTGCTCTCAGAACGCTTCAGATAGCCCGCTACGCCATCTTTCTGCCGGAGTGTATGAAATTGGCTGTAGCGGCCTGTGATTAACTTATGGGGGTAAGCTTGATGTCCTACGTCCCAAAGGACTTTGTCTCGGTCTAAATCTAGGGTTTGATACAGGGCTAGGGTGAGTTCGACCACGCCTAGTCCTGGTCCCAGGTGGCCACCACTGGTTGCCACCGTCTGTAAGTGTTTCTCTCGAATCTGACGCGCGATTTGTTCAAGCTGATGGATCGATAGACCATGCAACTGATTGGGATGGGTCAGTTCACTCAGGTGCATAACTGGTGTTCCCTCTGGGTCAATCTATAAAGAATTTTGGAATACCTTATTCACTGTAGAGGATTCAGCGACTGTAAGCAGAGATTAGTAACCTTTTTCCGACGAAATCAGACCGGACATATTACGTCAAATTAAGCCGAGTTCCCGCTATATCAGTCTGCCGACAGACTTGAATAAAGATTGATTTTTATGTCAAGGCTTCAACAAATCTTCGGATTTCTTTGGATATTTCGCCAAATGTCTAGACGGATAGCCATGATCGAAGCTGACCGCATCGTTTTTTGCCCGGATCTCGACAGATTGCGGCTGATTGAGGGAGTTGGGTTTATAATGAGCTTCGATCTGAGATTTAGTTCATCACTACAGCTCTTCCTATGCGGTTTAGAACTCGTCCGATTGCGATCGCAGCTCTCCTAGTTGCCGGTTTGGTCTCTGCACCTCGTACAGCCCAAGCCTGGTGGTTTGATATTGACTGGGACGATGACGAATCCTATCGAGAATGTGCCGAGGCTTTACTGAAGTATGACGATCTAGACCCTACTGTGGCAGCCTCTGCCTGCGCCGGGGCCTTAGAACCAGAAGAAGTGAGTGAGTGCGTCACGCTGATTGAAGGCGATACCGAAATCGCCCCAGTGGATGCCCTCGCGTCGTGCCGTCGCGTCCGCCGCCCAGGAGAAATGGCGGAGTGTGTGGTTAACATTGACAACGAACTGGCCTCAGAACCGCTAACCGTATTAGATAACTGTCGCCGCAGCTTACTGCCCGATCGCTATGCAGAATGCGTAATTGAAATTGCAGATGCAGCCGATGTTTCTGTCGATGAAACCATGCCCGTTTGCATCAGCGCTGGCGATCGCCCCCGCGATTTAGCTCCCAGCTTCATTCCCCGCGTCGAACTAGAGCGTCCCGATACCCCACTCCAGTTCGCACCCTTAATTCCACTGGAATAGTTGGAATTTGGTTTAAAGAGTTGTCCCGTTTTTCTATAGCTGTAGTCAGCTAGGTTAGGACACGGACATTTTTGTAGCGCGGCGGAGCCGCGCTACAAAAATGTCCTAACTAATATGACTACCGCTATACTCTGGGACTGACTGAAACATTAAGCTCGTGAAACAAAGATGCCGCCGATGATGATTAGGATGGCTCCGGCGAGGAGCTGAAGCGGACGGACTTGTTGCCACTCTGCAAAAATTAGCAGTGCTAAGCCGACGGTGATTAGCGTGTTCATGTTGTAGAGCGGAACCAGCTTGGCCAGCGGTGCCTGAAACTTGAGGATGCCAAGCACAACGCAGCCCGTACCCAATCCCCAGAGCACACCCTGCATGGATGACGATGCGATCGCAACTCGGGATGGTGCTGATCCGGGCAACAGCACTTGCAGCACAACACCAGTAGCGCTGATGGCTAAACCAACCCAAAAGAGATGCCACCCGACCGGAATTCCTGCATTGGCACTCGACTTAGCAAAAATAGAGGACACCCCGTAGAAGATGGCTGGCAAAATGCCACCGATCAGCAACCCAAGTAAGTTAGAAGTCACGGATAGCAATTCACTCCTTTGATCGGTTGATTAGTGTGCAGGCAACTAGCGTGTGAGACACACGTCTTAGGATCAAGAACCAGTGCGCATTTTAGCTAACGCGAGGCCCGCATCAACAGCAGTACACCAACAACTAGACCAAAAATATTGGGAATCCAGGCTGACATGAAGGGCGAAACCGCTCCCGTAATCCCCATTGCGTTGGTAATGTAGGCAAATAAGTAGTAGGCAAAAATAATCACAACACTGACGCCAAAGCTGGTAGCACGACCGCTGTTACGACTAGAGCGAATTCCCAGAGCGGCTCCTACCGTCCCCATAACCGCACAGACAAAGGGCAGCGCATACTTTTGCTGAATTCGGACTTTAAGCTTGCGAATTTTTTGTTCCTCAGCTCCGCTATTTTCCAAAAGCCGCAGTAAATCCTGTGATTGAGCAATATTCATTTCGCCATAGTCGCGTCCCCGTTCAGCAAGATCGAGCGGCGTGCGCGGCAGTTGCAGCGTTTGGTTTTCAAATGTCACGATATTGCGGAAAGAGCCATCGGGTGACACGACATAGATGGTGCCATCTTCAAAATTCCAGGCGTTTTGGCTCAGATCCCAGGTCGCTGACTTGGCGCTGACGATTTGGTTCAGTCCATCTTGAGATAAATCAAGAATTGTCAGTCCCTTCATCTCTGCACCGTCAAACCGCCGAGCATAAAACAGCCGTGAGAGTTCTTCACCGCCTTCCTGGCTGTCTCGAAATTCCTGATAGAGAATGTTTTCTTCTTGGAAGGGAGGACGTTCTTCATTCAGGGCTCGCTCAAGCGTGATGGCTGCACGATAACTAGCCGCTGGCGTAATCAGCTCATTGAAGGCAAAGGTCATGCCCGTGACGATAAAACTGAGAACGATGGCCGGAGCAACGATTCGATAAATACTGACGCCACAACCCCGCATCGCCACTAGCTCACTGTCGCTGGACAGTCGGCCAAAGGTCATCAGCGTCGCCAACAGCGTGGACATGGGGAAGGCCAGCACGACAAACTCTGGCATTTTGAGCAGAAAGATTTCGACCGCTAGACTAAACGGTAAGCCAGATTCAGTGACACGCCGAATCAGTTCAAACAGCGAATCGACCGAAACGCCGATAGAGGTGAACGCTCCCACCCCAAACAGAAATGGTGCTAGCAGTTCCGCAGCTAAGTAGCGATCCATGACGGAAATGCCAAACGAGGCCCATCGGGGAGTCTGCCAGCGCTGGCGAGGAGTAGAAAAATCAGTCATGGTGCTTGTTCAAAAACTTGCTAAGAAATAGACGGTTTCAGCTCACAAAACTCGATTTTAGCGTTTTGCAGGATTCGCTCTGGGCAAGCCGAATTAAGGCTGAAAATCTTCGCCCAGATAGTGTTGACGCACCAGTGGATTGCTATACAGCTCGGCAGCACTGCCAGAGGCGAGAATCTGCCCGTCGCGCATGATGTAGGCGCGATTGGTAATTTCTAATGTTTCGCGCACATTATGGTCAGTAATGAGAATTCCCATGTTGCGATCGCGCAATCCAGCAACAATCTCCTGAATTTCTTTGACGGCAATCGGATCAACTCCGGCAAAGGGTTCATCGAGTAATAGGAACTTTGGCCCTTCTAGTCCTGTGGCTAATGCTCGCGCTAGTTCCGTGCGGCGGCGCTCTCCCCCTGAAACCTGCCCGCCTTTTGTGCTGGCAACCGTTTCGAGTCGAAAATCATGCAGAAGTTGATGCAGCCGCTTGGGTTGTAAGTGAGATGGCACACCCGTCTGCTCCAGAATCAGCAAGATATTATCGGCAACGCTTAAATTTCGAAAAATGCTGGGTTCCTGAGCCAAGTAACCAATGCCGAGCTGAGCTCGTTTGTGCATCGGCAGCGATGTAATGTCTTTATCGTTGAGCCAAACTTTACCCTCATCCGGCTTCTCAATGCCAGTTGTCATGTAGAACGTGGTGGTTTTTCCAGCTCCGTTTGGCCCCAGTAAGCCAACGATTTCGCCTTGCGCGACCGTTAAGCTGACGCGACTGACAACCGCTCGCCGACCATAGGATTTATGCACATTCTCAAGCGCAATCTTGAGTGGCTGATCGGAGGCAAACACAGAAGAGGAAGCGTAGTGACTAGATTTTAGCAATGGCGTTACGTCATCAAAATCAGCAGGGAAGTTGTCCTACCCGTTTCAGTGTCGCCTGTTGCTCACGCAACCGCAAGAGGAGAGGATCGTGTTCCCATCATAAATTTCATTAAAGGATTCAGCAAAGTCCTTTAGATCGGTTAAAGAGTTGATGTCTCATACCGCTGAAATAGTTTGAAACCGTCGAAGGCGAACTAGGATGCGTAATAGTTGGTGATGTAAGTGTGGCATGGGGGGCAAATTACGGTGCTATTTGGATGGGTTCAGACGGGTGTCAGTGTTTTGTTATGGGCAGCAATTTTCATTGTAGGAGTGCCGATTGCGGTGCTGTTTGCAGAATGCTGCTTAGCGCTTTTGGGCCGTCGGCAGGTGCAACTGGGAACGACGAACAAGCCAGCCACGGGCGCGATCGCACATTCCGCCCCCAACTCTACACCAGAATCTACCGTAAACTTAGCCGTCCTAGTGCCCGCTCACGATGAAGAGTTGGTGATTCGAGACACGCTAGCCGCACTCACGCCCCAGCTTCAGCTCCATCAGCGTCTGCTGGTGGTTGCCGACAACTGTACAGACAAAACGGCTGAGATTGCTCGCTCAATGGGCGCAGAAGTGATTGAGCGGTTTGATACGGAACGACGCGGCAAAGGCTATGCTCTGGACTATGGGGTGCAACACTTGGCTGCAACCAATCCTCCAGAGGTAGTGGTGATTGTCGATGCCGATTGTGAGGTGCAACCGGGCGCGATCGCAACCTTAGCTCAAACTGCGATCGCAACTCAGCGTCCTACCCAGTCCATTTACCTGATGGAAATTCCGCCCAATCCATCGGCCAAAGATACGATTTCAGCTCTGGCGATTCGGGTCAAGAATCTCGTCCGTTCGCTGGGCCTAGCGCAAATCAATCAGCCCTGTCTGCTGGGCGGCACGGGCATGGCGTTTCCCTGGTCAGCCATCCAATCGGTTGATCTGGCTACGGGCAACATCGTGGAAGATATGAAGCTGGGGTTGGATCTTGCGATCGCGGGTTACTCGCCCAAATTTACTCCCTCTGCTACTGTCGTGGGTCGTTTGCCGCAGCAGGAGGCGGCTGCCACCAGTCAGCGCACTCGCTGGGTACATGGCCATATTCAAACGCTGCTGAGCTATGGCCCCCGCCTCTTCTGGGAAGCCTTCCGGCAGCGTCGCTTCGATCTGTTTTGCTTAGCGCTGGAACTCTGTGTGCCGCCCTTATCGCTGTTGGTTATGCTGTGGCTGGGTGTGACTGGATTAACGCTGGTTAGCGGCTTGATCGGTCTATCCTGGCTGCCTGCTTTAGGTGCGATCGCAGTCGGTACGCTGCTCGTCCTGGCGATTCTGATTGCCTGGGCCGGATTTGCTCGTCACGATTTGCCCGCCAAGGTACTGCTGGCGATTCCGGTTTACCTGCTGTGGAAGATTCCGGTCTATCTCAAGTTTGTCAAAGGCCCAGAGTCGAGCTGGGTACGCACCGCACGCGATACCGCTGACTCCTAATGTCAAGTCTGCGCACAAACAATTTAGAGCGGAACGCGCTGAGCAAGCGTTTCACCCTAAATTGAGGTTTACATACTAATGTCGCTTCTGCTCTCCCAGCATAAAGTCCACAAACTGACGCGCCGTGCGGCCAGAACGACCGTTATGGCGCGTTGCCCATTGCAGCGCCCGCTGCTGCCGTAGCTCCTCCGGTTCTAACGCTAGACCTGCTTGCTGAGCCAAGTGCTGCACAATTTGTAGATAGGTGTTTTGATCGGCGGGTTCAAACGTCAGCGTCAGGCCAAAGCGATCGCCAAAGGACAGCTTTTCCTGCACCGTATCCCAGGCATGAATCTCATCACCTTGGCTGGGACGGGGCCGATCCTCAAAGAATTCGCGCACCAGATGCCGCCGATTCGATGTGGCGTAAACCACAACGTTTCTGGGACGAGCTGTAACGCTGCCTTCCAACACTACTTTCAGCGCCTTGAAAGCATCATCGTCTTCCTCAAACGACAGGTCATCGACAAAAATAATAAATTTCTGGGGCGCATCTCGTAGCTGCTCCACGATTTGACCCAGATCATGCAGATCACGTTTAGAAACTTCAATCAAGCGCAAACCGCGATCGCAATATTCATTCACCAGCGCTTTCACTCGCGACGACTTGCCCGAACCGCGACTGCCGTAGAGCAAAACATGTAGTGCCGGGAAGCCTGCAAGTAGAAACTCTGTGTTTTTCACCAGCTCGGCTTGAGGAATCTCATAGCCCACTAGTTCGCTGAGCCGTATCGGATCGGGATGGACGACACCGACCAGTTCACCGGACTGCCAGCGAAAGGCGCGATAACGAGCAAATTTACCAACACCGAATGTCCTGTAGTGTTGACCCAAATCTTCTACTAGACTTGACCATTCGGTGACCTGCTCAAATTGCTGACGTAGGGAGTCCTGAGCAGCGATGAGCCGTTGGTCTATTGCCGTCTGATGAGCCGCAGTGATCTGAATCGGACTGACTCCAACCTGGACAATGGGCTGAATCCACGCTGCGACTTGTGTTGTATCGCATTGATAGATCGCTTGCAACTGCTGGAGGTCGTGCTGAGCAGCTTGCACCAGAGCCTTGGGTAGGTGCGCGAAGTCAACCTGTTGCGCCCGACGACTAAATGGATTATCTGCCGTCAAGATTGTCGTCAACAAATAACTCTGCCAGGTTTGACCATCTGCGACTAATGATTGAAACCACTGTCCGTAGGCGCTTAAGCACTGAACTGGGTCAGGCTGAGGTTCACTCAGCGCTTGCAGCACATTTCGCCAAGCTTGAGCAATGGGATGAGCTAAAACATCCTGGTAGAGCAGCAGAGCAGCGGCCTGTTGCTGTAAGCGAATTATGGATTGCGGGTCAACTTGCGAAGTCTGCGTCGTCATTATTGTCTATATGCGGCCTTGCCGAATAACAGTAGCACCGACCCAATACGCGATAAAAGCGCGACATGAGCCGCGCTTTAGCATTTGAATGATTATCGCAGTCGTAATTGCGGGTAATCTACACCATCTGAGGCGTTACGCCGTCTGCAACTCCCATTGGCTCAACTGCTGCTTTAATCAGGTCGATTTGCTGTTCAAATTCCAACTGCTTGAACTCGTTGAGAAAGTCTTGAGCCTTTTTAGCAATCTGATAGTCGTCGGGGACTTCAACTAGGTTGCCTGCTTCCATCTCTTTGGCGGTGAGATACCAGAAGGCCAGCTTTGTGCTGGGGCTGCCAGCGCCATATTCACGAGAGATAGCAGTATCAGCTCGGCCAGCAATGTCGCGCTGGGTCTGTAGCTGATCGTCTTCGTTCATTTTCTTCATGCGATCAACCAGCGCTTGAGCAATGTCGAAGCCTGCGGCTTTAGTGCCACCGGGAGATAGGGAATCACCAATCCCTTCGTAGGCATACCAGAGGACTGCCAACTGGTCGTCTACGCTGAGACTCTGCAAATTCTGCAAGAAGCGAGCGCGATCGTACTGAAGATTCGCGAAAGTCATAATATGAAGTTTTATTGAGTTCTTCCCTTTCAACCTAATGAAAAGGCGCAGATGAAGAAACCCAACTATAGGGACAGATCAAACGTCATGGGACTCTGACGAATGAAAGAACCGAGCTTGGCGTAATGAACGTGCGATCGCACATTTTTTAACTCAGTTGCGATCGCAAATCAACCTTGAGACGAATCCCAATGGACATCTACTAACTTAGTGATTCATGTGGTTATTCATGGCATCGTCAGTCGTGTCTTGTTCTTCAACCATGCCATGCTCCATTGGGCGCAACAGACCCATAGTTTGAGAGCCAAAGCTAGCCACGCCCATTGATACCAATGCAGTGCTCACGATTCCCATTGATACCAAACCAAACGAAATCACGCCCATCGAGATGCAGCCAATAGAAATAATGCCGTGCGTTGAAACTCCGATCGCAACGATGCCGTGAGCCGAAACTCCGATCGCAACGCGTCCATGTGCTTCGATGCCAATCGACAACCACTTTGGCGTTTTTCTGGATTGGCTATCGCTACGGACGTTCTCGGACGGCTTCATTTCAGTCATGCTTCAATCAGACACAAATCAGAACAAATAAAGAAGTGGTATGCAGGTAATGATTTTTGGGTGTGTGCGGTGCCCACACACCCAAAAATCATTACCTTTTGAGGACTACCCAAATAAATTAAAGAGGGACTCGAGCCTTGTGCTTGTTGCAGCCCCTCACTGAGGTGTAATGGATTCCAACTTGCGTTGAATCTCCTGCCTGGATTGTGCTGGACGATTTACATCCAGTCAAAAGACAGGCCGTCAAACTTTGCTAAGTGTGTCGGCTGTACTTGCATATCAGGATCTAGGAATAGCGTCTCGTCGCCGCATCGCGGCGACGAGACGCTATTCCTAGCATTAACGGGCCCTACAGGATTCGAACCTGTGACCGTCCGATTAGAAGTCGGATGTTCTATCCACTGAACTAAGGGCCCCTGGAGTCAATCATGCAGTTGATGGCGCGATCGCCACAACCCCAACTATGCAAAACATATTGCGAATGCCCCCAAATTGTATCTAGGCCATTGGCCGAAACGCAACTATATGGGTCGGTCGTTGAGCAAATCTAACCAAACTACAAGTATCAAATCCACAGAAAAGGCTGGCAGTGCCAGCCTTTTGAAATTGCTAATATCCGCCGCCACCGCTGCGCTTACTGCGACTACTGCTGTAGCTGCTGCCCGACGAACGACTGCTGCGACTGCTGCTATAGCTGCTACCGGATGAGCGACTGCTGCGGCTACTCGAACTAGAGCTGTAGCTTGAACTCCGCTGCTGGACTTTTTGATTGGCTTCACGTTCGGCAGCTTGAGCAGCCTGAGCCGTTTTCTCAGCCTGAGCTTTTGCCCATGCATAATCATGGCGCGCGATCGCAGCTTCCGCCTCGCTAAAAAATTGCTGCGCTGGAGAAATCTGGGCGTGAATGCCGTATTTATAGGTGCGATTGGCGCTGTGAAGGGCTGACTGAGCTTGGCGAATGGCAGCCCGTGCTTCTTCTGCCGCTTGATGGTCTTGCTCAGCCGCGTGTTGCACCGAGTAAACCAGCTCGAAAATCGCGCTAACGTCTTGCAAGAGATTATCCCAATCTGATTTTGGCTGACTGATTTGCTCGGCTAGCCCTGGAATCTGAGCCTGCACGTCCGTAAAACGCTGGCTCGTATCGGGATGCGTATCGGGATGTCGCACCTGCCGCTCAGTCGCCTCGATCTCGTGTTCTAACTCTGCAAATCGCGCTTTGAGCTGCTCGTAGGACTGGTGCTCAGCGGCAATGGCCTGATCGACAGATTGAAAGCTTGCCAGTAGCTGATTGGCCTCGCTCGCGGCGCGTTCCCAATCGGTGATGTCTTGCTCCACGTCCGCATGTTGTCGATTCAAATCTGCGATCGCATCTTGATACACCGATTCTGTCTCAGCGGAAGTCGTGAAGTCGTAGGTCTGAAACTTAGGCGCAATCGTGATCGAAAGAGATTGGCACTGCTCAATAACTTCGCGGCTTTGACGACGGAAATCCTGGAGCTGCGCCAGCCGCTGGTGAATTTCATTGAGCTGCTGGCGATTCGTTTGCAGCAAATCCGCCAACGGTTCCAGAACCTCTCTAGCGGCAAGATAGTGCTGCCGACCGTAAGCCTGTTGAATATGGCTCAGAGCTGTGGTCGTGTTGGTATCTTGTGCGATCGCAGTTTTCAATTTACCCGGTTCGGCCACAAAGTTATGGCTGAGGAACTCGGCCTCAAGCTGCTGAAGCACTTGCTGTGCTGGAGGAATTTCCTGCTGAAGCTGGTGCTGAATTTGCCGCACAGTCGGCACCTGCTGCTCAGTGAATTCTTTGGCTGCCAGCGTATCGTCAATGAGTTGATGAGTCTGCTGCACTGAGTTCGAACTGGCATCTCGTTCGGTCTGAGCAGTGTCTAAATGTCCGGCCAGTAACTGCTCACGGCCCGCTTTTTGGTGCTGTTTAGCCTCAGCGATCAGTGAATCGGGATTGCCGTCCGGTTCATTGAGCCGAAATGGTTCCGTTGGCTGATCAGGGCGTTCGTCGTCATTCTCCAACGGATAGCTGTAGATAGCAGGTTGCGATCGCACCTCTCGCACCCGTTCCTCAGCTTGTTGAATTTTCGTCGTTAACTCATGCAGATCCCCGTTCAGTGCGATCGCCCGATTCAAGTCAGTTTGTAGCGCCTCAGCAGTCTTGACACACTCCTGAGATCGGGGACAGGCCGTCAGCGGATCACTGGGCTGAAGTTCATGAACCGCGGCCTGTTCGCGCTGAATCAACTGCAGCCGCTCCTTATAGGGAGCAAACGGCAGTTCCAGATCCACCATCGTTTGCTGGACGGTTGCGATCGCAGCTAATTGCTGGGCAATCTGCTCCAAATTCGTCTGCGTGTCGGCGACGGCCTGCATGATTCTGGTCAGCGTTTGATTCGTGCGGTCAAACAGCTCCGACATCTCGGCCAGCAACTGTTCCGGCTGGTAAGTGGTCTTGGGCACGACATCGCTGAACAACTGCACCATTTCTAGCGGCAGTTCTTGGCCCGTAATCACAATCGGCTCCTGAGTCAGCAGATGATGCGCCTGCACCAGTCCTGCCGTCAGTGGCGCTCGATTCCCTTGCCTCGCCGCCTGAGCCGCTTGCAGGCGCTGATTGGCCGCCTCTAGCTGAACCGTGAAATCTGAAAAATCCGTTACGGCAGCCTGATACTGCTCCAGCGTGTCGCCCTTAAACGAATCGGCCCAGTCGCTCTGTACCTTCAGAAAACCGAAATACTGGTCATACAGCTTCACATACAGCGCATTCGCCTTTTCCAAGCGCTCTTGCCAATCCGCGATCGCAGAATCTGCCGCTCGCCGCCGTTTACGATAGTTCATCAACAGCAGTAGAGAACCCGTACCTGCGATCGCACCAAAGCCCGCCAATGGGCCATAGGTCAAAATATTCCGTCTCAATGCCGCCGCCTGTGCCTGGCGCTCCTGTTCGGCAATAATATCCTGACTGACATTTTGGGCAACCGCCGCCATCGCGCCCTGCGGATCATGGGGCATATATTGCTTCAAAGCCTGAATCACAGGCCCATCCGGATCGGCTAATCGCTCCGCTGTAATGCCGAAACGGTGGGGGCGATCCCCGGCATTGGCTGCCACCCAGCCTCGATTCAGATCATCGGCACGCCGTACCCAATAAATCAGTAAATAATCTTCCCGTGGGAACTCTGGTAGCGTCTCCCACTGTTCCACTACGTTGCTGACTCGCTCAGTTGCCCAGTTCGTGCTTGGATCAAGTCCTGCTTCTCCCTGATCGGCAACGACATACACCTGCAAATTTTGATCCGTCACCCAGGGGGCAAGCTGTGGATCGAATCCTTCAAAGGTGACGGGTGCGGTTGGGTGCTGCGCCAGGTCAGGATCAACGTAAACATGCTGATCTGGATTGAAGGGAGGTAACCAGTCTGTGGATGCGATCGCACTGGGCGGCTGATGAATGCCACTGACTACGAGAATCGTGACGCTAACCAAGCAGGCCAGTAAACCGTGCCAACCAAGCGACAGTCGATGAATATGAAGTTTCATGGTTTTAACCAAAATCGGTTGCTAGAGCCAAATGCGAATCATCTAAACGCGGAGCACCCAAGGATCGGGAAAAATATCGAGAACTTGATCCGGCTGATGGTTGGAGGAGAGGGGAATCACAGTCTCGTTCATGCTGCTACTGCTAACGTTCCCTAGCTAGCATAGAAATCTGTGATCAAACCAAATTGTGATGTGGCGCAAAAATCAATTCAGGGGTTTGGTGTTGCAAAATCGGCTTTCTCAGAGATAAGATTATAGACTGTGTCGATTTTTTATTGGGTAGACCCATGCCAAAGCTAAAGACTCGCAGAGCAGCAGCTAAGCGTTTCCGGAAGAGTGGCAGCGGCAAAATCATGCGTCGCAAAGCCTTCAAGAATCACCTGCTGGAAAAGAAAAGCTCAAAGCGTAAGCGTAACCTCACTGGAACGTTCGTTTTGAACGACAGCGATAAAGATAATGTCGTCGGCATGCTGCCGTATTTGTAAGCTGCGATCGCACGTCGATCGGTTGCTCCACTAACGGTCAGCCACCAAGACTGAGTTGTTTTGAAGTTATAGAAAGGGAAGTCAATGGCACGTGTAAAACGCGGTAATGTTGCCCGCAAGCGCCGCAAAAAGATTTTAAAACTGGCAAAAGGTTTCCGGGGTTCTCACTCCAAGCTGTTCCGCACCGCGAATCAGCAGGTGATGAAGGCTCTGCGCTATGCCTATCGCGACCGCCGCAACCGGAAGCGCGATTTCCGTCGGCTGTGGATTACCCGGATTAACGCTGCGGCTCGCCAAAACGGCATGAGCTACAGCAAGCTGATAGGTAGCCTGAAAGCCGCTGATATTGCGCTAAACCGTAAGATGCTGGCTCAAATGGCCATCTTAGATCCCGCGAGCTTCAGCAAGGTCGTGGAGCAAGCCAAGAAGGCATAACTCTGAGCTAGAGTAAGGTCAGAGTTTGATCCAACTCGTGCGTTCTAGTTATTTCCTGCCATGGCGACCAACGTAATGCTGCAACAGTTTGTTCGACAGTTTGCTCGTCGGTATAGCCATCTTTTACTCAGTCTTGGCATCTTCTGGGGGGCGCAAGCGTTTGCGCCCTCCTTTGGCCTTGCGGCTGAGTTGGAGGAAATTCAGGAGCGCGGTTATCTGATCGTGGCGGTTAAAGATAACTGGGAACCGCTCGGCTTTCGAGATGACGAAACCAGGGAACTGATCGGGCTAGAAATCGACATCGCGCGTCAATTGGCAGCATCGCTCCTCGGTGATGCCAATGCGGTTGAATTTAAGACTGTGCGCAATACAGAGCGGCTGGATGCCGTGATTGACCAAGAAGTCGATATTGCGATCGCAGTAGTCACGGCCAACGATACCCGCCGCCGCATTGTTGACTTCAGTGTGCCCTATTACCTAGACGGCACGGCCTTTGTGACCCAGAATTCGTCCATTCAGTCCTTCGCAACTCTACGGCAGTATCCAATTGCCGTGCTCGAACGATCCAGCACAATTGCGCGAGTGCGATCGCAGATGCCAACGGCCAATCTTGTAGGCGTTTCGTCCTATCAAGAAGCCAAAGCTTTTTTAGATGCCAATCCAACAGCCTCATTCGCGGGTGATGCCTCAGTATTGGGCGGCTGGGTAAGTAGCTATCCGACCTATCAACTGGTGCGAGTGCCCCTGCTAGAAGCCGATCCGCTAGCCGTTGTTCTACCGAAAGGGCTAGATTACGACCCGCTGCGTCAAGAGATTAATGCCGTGCTGCGAGAACTGCACGACAGTGGCTGGTTGGATGAGCGGCTGCGATATTGGAATCTTCCCTAGAATCCCAAATTCCATTAGTTTAAGAACTGGTGCATTCCACTAGCTGTTGCATACTGCGTCAACAACGCATGATTCTGTCCTATGAGTGAAACGACGACGGTTCTGGTTTATCTATTGCTGCTGATTGTCCTGCTATCGGTGGCAGGGTTTTTCATTTTTCGCCAAGTTTGGCTCAGCCGTCGCACAGACAGCACGATATCGCGGCTGCAAAATAAACTGAGCCAGGACAAAGGAACCGCGCAAGAATACTACGAGCTAGGCAGTTTGATGCTGGATAAGCAGCTTTATGCTCAGGGGATTCGCCAGCTTCAAAAGGCCATTCGTCTCGCTGAAGATGAACTCAAGAAGATTAAAGAGCCAGAGCAGCAAGCGGATCAAGAAGCCAATATTGCTCTGATTTACAATGCGCTGGGCTATGCCTACTTTGTGCAGGAACAGTATGACCTTGCCATTCGGCAGTACAAAGAAGCGCTGAAGCTAATGCCCGCGTATACAACGGCGTTGAATAATCTAGCCAATACCTATGAGAAAAAGCAGCTAACCTCTCAGGCTATCGAAACGTATGAAGAGGTGCTGAAACACGAACCGGAGAATGCGATCGCAAAACGTCGTGTTGGTACCCTCAAAAAGCGCGTCGCGACTTCGTGAAAAGACAATTTCGTACCTTAAAATTCCAGAACAATGCTTGGTAACATACGTGCTGACTGTAATGTCACCAACATTATTCTGGAATTATTGTTTGAACTCAAATTGTTCAAACAATAGACTTCTATCGGAAATTGTTTTGCAGCGCGGCTCCGCCGCGCTGCAAAACAATTTCCAACCCCAAAAACTTTATTTCCAATAAAGTCTATATAAAATTCTATGACCAGGTTTGTGATCAGGGTGAATCCGAGAGGTAATAATCATCAGAGCGAATTGGGCCAACAGCTTCCGGATCTTTGTTGATGCAGCCTGCTTTCTGGTTGTACTGACAAACTCTAGCCCATAATTTCGCACGGGTTCCCGGTGGGCCTGCAGCAAACATAACTCGATCGCCGCCGACTACACCGACTAATATTTTGACGCCACAAATGGGGCAAGTTTGGGTGTTAGGTGCTGCCATAACTCAATAACTGTGATGTTCGACAGAGCATTCTTCATCATATTAAGTTTTTTACGGCTCAGAATCAGACTTATGACAGGATTCAGATGGGCCAGTAAGATAGGAGAGCATTTGACATTGTTCTCTTAATAGCCTCAGTTCTAAGGAGGCTGCATGAATATCCAAGCTCAAATCGATCGCTATCGACTGCAATATATTGTCGATAACTATCAACTTCGGGGAAACGACAATATCGATGCCTTTGAGATGGCATTAACAGAGTTGCTGGATAATTATCCAACACCAATTGTTGAGCTGGCGATAGTCGAAACGCTAGTAACGGGGTGGTTGAATGTACCAATGGTGCGAGGCTGCGCTTTTTTGCACCATGTACATGAACAGTTATTGCTCTGGCATAACTATTCAATTGTCAGTACGCTAACCACCACTCAGTTCCAAAGTATTACTGGATTAAGTCCTAATCCTATTTTGAAAAATGCTCAAGCATTTGCGCCTCAACCCGAAGCACAAACGCCGTGAGCAGGCTCATCGCCTTGTTTTGGCGACCGTAATTACGCCTAGGACATGACAACCTGCCTGCCGTAGTGCCTGAGCAGCCGACTGGGCAGTTGCGCCTGTGGTGTGAATATCGTCTAGCAGCATCACCGGCTGGTTGCGGTATTGTCTCAGGCTGTCCGCCACCTGAAAGGCTTGACTAAGATTCTGCACGCGATCTTGAGCAGATAGACTAAATTGCGGTTGGGTTTCTCGAATGCGCTCCAATCCTTGACTCACCAACGGGAGTTGAGTAATTCGGCAAAACTCTTGAGCAATCAGGTCAGCTTGGTTATATCCCCGTTGCTGAAGTTTATGCGGGTGTAAGGGGATGGGCACAATAATGGGCGCAACTCGATGATTGGATTGAGATTGCGCTAGCCATGCTGTAGCCAGCCATTGACCCATTAGGGTACCTAATTTTGGCTGATTCTCATACTTCAGCAATCGCATCATGCGCTGGATGTCACCACGGTAGTCGCCCCAGGCTAGAACCGTTAAGCCTGACTGCTGCTGAAATTGCCGCAGTTTGGGATATTGGTAGGCTCGTGCCCGTTGCTGACAGGTTGGGCATACAACATGAGCGGCTGAACGTTGGCAGAGTAAACAGGGCGACTCCAGCCAAAAATCCAGTAAGTTGCTGGCTGGACGGATCCATTTAGCTAAAGAAATAAAGCGCGATCGCACTCCGTTTCCAGCTTCTTTTCCCAACTGCTTGTCTGCCCTGGCTGCTGTCGTCCCACTCTTCATGCCCCTGACCTGCTTCTAATTGATATGACTGCTCATCCAAAATTCGGCTGTAAAACTCCAAAATCGTTTTCAACGCAAGGGACGCAGAACGTACCTTGCGTTGAATTCAAAAGTTGGTGCTTAATAGCAAACCGGAATCAAATCCATTGTGGAATCGAGGAATCGTGGGGATCGAGCGTAATCCTTCGCAATCGAAAGATGAGCGTTGCATGACGCTTCCAGCAGAATCGTGAAATCACCCAGCGCTCTAAATGTAAGCAGGAACAAAAACGGGGATTTCACCACAGTGCCGTAAGTGAAATCCCCGTTTTTACATTCTGTCTTTTTAAGCTTCTGTGAAGCTATGAAGTGGTGGTTTCAGAGCTAGGTGCGCTGGCTGGTTCATTTATGGGTAAATAATCTTCGGGCTTACCTGCGATCGCATTGTAAAGCTTGATATATTCTTTTGCAGATTTGTCCCAGCTAAAATTCTGCTCCATTGCCCGCTGCTGCAGACCGCGCCAATAGTCTTTGTATTGGTAACCTTCCCAGGCACGCACCATTGAGGTATACAAATCAAGCGGTTCATAGCGGTCGAAACAATAGCCCGTACCTGTTTTTTCTGCTGGCACATGAGGCTGCACCGTATCGACCAAGCCGCCTGTTTTTCGCACAATGGGAATACAGCCGTAACGCATCGCCATCATCTGGCTGATGCCACAGGGTTCAAATCGCGACGGCATCAAAAACGCATCTGCCCCTGCATAAATTTTGCGCGACAGCGTATCGTTATACAGCAAATACACCGACATCCGGCCTCGATAGCGATCGGACATCTGCCAGAACTGCGTTTCATAATAGCGATCTCCAGTCCCCAGCAGTACAAACTGCGCATTGGTATAGGACATAAACCGCTCCAACACCTGCAAGATGAGATCCAGCCCTTTCTGTTCAACCAAGCGCCCAATCAGGCCAATCAGGAAAGCTTTGGAGTTGACTTCCAAACCCATCTCTTCTTGCAGATTGATTTTGTTCATACGCCGCTTATCTAGCGTCTCAGGCGTAAAGGATTGGGCAATCTGCACATCACTGGCGGGAGCATACACTTCTGTGTCGATACCGTTAAGAATGCCACTCAGTTTGCCGCTGATAAACGACAATAACCCCTCCAACTGCTCACCATAGGCTGGAGTTTGAATTTGCTGCGCGTACGTGGGCGAAACCGTATTCACGCGATCGGCAAACTGTACGGCTGCGGCCATCGTATTGTGTCCCTGCATATACCACGGACACCAGGTCATTTGTTCCAGCCGCCACCGCCAAGGTCCTTGATAGGCCAGATTATGGATCGTGAATAACGTACCAATATCGGACGTTTCGTGCATCCAAACAGGAATCATCCCCGTATGCCAGTCATGACAATGAATAATGTTGGGCTTCCAGTAATTCCAAGCAAATTCGGCTGCACCATTGGCAAAAAAGGTAAACCGCCAATCTTCATCCTCACCCGAATAAACTCGTCGTGGATCAAATGCCGGATGCCCAAATAAATATAGGGGAACATCGCTATCAGGTAGGGTCGTTTCGTACACACCAAATTTTTGGAACATCGCGTTGCCCCACCAGACTGGTTCATCCGGAACGTCTAGCTTTTCAGACAAAAAGCCGTAGTAGGGCAGGAAAACGCGAACGTCATATCCCATTTTGCGGAGCACCTTTGGCAGTGCGCCCACAACATCTCCCATCCCTCCAATCTTGACTAGAGGGGCTGCCTCAGCTGCCACAAACAAAATTCGCATAGGAATGCATTTTTCAAAAACCGCTTAGAGATCAGTCTAAGGTGGGATGGGATCTCTGCATATACTCGATTTGACAGATTTGCAATTGAAGCCACTCATCAAGCTACTGTGTGGTCTTCATTGAGTATCCCAACGCACCATTCATCAGGTAAATTACTCTACTGGCTTTTTGCCAGTTCTACGACGGCACCGAGTCCAGCGCCCATTTCTTCTGGCGTAATCTTGCCATCTTGATTCACATCCAGAGCATCAAATACGGCATCTGTACCCAGCCACTCTTCCCGAGTAATAAACCCGTCTCCGTCTAAATCATAAACTTGGAAAATGTTATCAGCAGCATGACCGACGGTTTCACCACTTTCGATTCGCCGTAGCCGCTCGGCCAAAAAGTGTTCAAGTGTTTCCAGCGCCTTTGTAAATCCTTTAATACCTTCGTCAAGCTTTTCAGATGCCATTGGATCAGCCGCATGCATTTGATCAAACGTTGCTTTATCAATGCTTAATCTTTCAATCTCCATGTCAGCAACTGCTGCTGCATCTAGCTTGCGAGGTAATGTGTCAATTGTACTGTTGAGCTGATCAAGCAAGTTGGGCGATATTGTTAATAAATCACAACCTGCTAGCTCTTTGATTTCGTCAATATTACGGAAACTCGCTCCCATCACTTCCGTGGAGTAGCCAAACTTTTTGTAATAGTTATAAATAGTGGTGACAGACTGTACACCCGGATCTTCTGGAGCTGGATAGCTGTCCCGCCCCGTATGCTTTTTGTACCAGTCCAAAATACGACCTACAAAGGGTGAGATTAGCGTTACACCTGCCTCCGCGCAGGCAATGGCTTGGTGTAGGCCAAATAGCAGGGTTAGATTGCAGTGAATTCCTTCATTTTCTAGGATCTCAGCAGCGCGAATGCCTTCCCAAGTTGAAGCAATTTTGATCAGAATGCGATCGCGGCTCATGCCCGCTTTTTCATATTCTTCAATCAGATACCGGGCTTTAGCAACCGTCGCGTCCGTATCATAAGATAATCGGGCATCTACTTCCGTTGAAACTCGCCCTGGAATCAACTCTAAAATCTTAAGTCCAAACGCAACTGCCAAACGCTCAAACGCGAGGGTTGCAACCTCTTTCGGATCAACGCTTGAACCTAACTCAGCTCTCGCCTTTTTCAAGGTATCATCCACGATACCTTGATATTGCGGCATCTGTGCTGCCGCCGTAATAAGAGATGGATTAGTTGTTGCATCTTGTGGTCTGAAGGTTTCAATTGCCTGAAGGTCACCGGTATCGGCAACGACAGTCGTCATCTCCCGCAGTTGTTCCAGTAAGCTTCTGCCCATAACCGTTGTCCTCATGTTAGATACAGTCACAATGCATCACATTAGCAACGCATCATAATCAGTGGCCAATCAGAAGTGGCCAATCAGAAGTGGCCAATCAGAGAGTACAGCGATTTCAGGACGGTGACCGTAAACCAAAACACTTTGTCAACCTTGCACCTTGCCAAACGAAATTCAGTTGAGTTTATTAACACATAAATAAAATCAGTCCATCTACTCTGCGGCAGATGCAGCATGTAGCATATATAACCTTCAAGAATCAGTATTTCAAGCCCCCCGACCCAGCGATGGGATACCAATTTTATACGCCAGGAGTTTATTTTGTATTTTTGTGACTAAATATGGGTGAAATGCTTATTTTTCTATGGCTTGCGTGATAAAACCTGACATCGGCAGTCCTTCATCAGTTGTTCACACTTCATGCGTATTTGTTCTGATCTTTTTGAAAAGTCCTTAAAGTTGCCAGCAAAATCCAAGCCGAGTCTAGGTAAAAAAACTAATCTAGGTTTGATAGCGAATTGTTAAATCTACGGCTCGCAACCAATGCAAGACTGCTACACACCTATTGCCATAAACGACTCTGCGCAGATCAGTGCCAGCATGGCGCATCAAGTCGTTTTTCTAAGCACCCGTTTCGATAGAATGCCGACTCATGAAGCAATTCGGCAATTACTGGTTCGGCTGCTGGAGCGCCAGGGAGGACGAATTTTTTATGCAAATGCTCACACTCTGGTAACAGCATCCCGCAATAAACCATTAGCTAATGCACTGTCCCGCAGTGATCTTCTGTTAGCAGATGGTAGTGGCGTCTTGTGGGGTAGCCTACTACAGCGCAAGCCCCTGACATACAACCTGAATGGAACTGACTTGGTTCCTAACTTATGTCAGGTTGGAGCATCGAAAGGGCTTTCAATTTATCTGCTAGGTGCTAAACCCGGTGTGGCAGAACAAGCTGCTCGGAACCTAGCAAGTACTTTTCCAGGACTCAAGATCGCGGGTGTTCGGGATGGGTACTTTGACCGCTCTGAAACAGAAGCCGTGCTTGAAGATATCCGTAAGGCGCATCCTCATTTGCTGCTTGTGGCGATGGGGGTTCCTTTACAAGAACTCTGGATCGATCAGCACGTTGATCAGTTACCGGGCATAACCTGTATGGGAGTTGGTGGATTATTTGATTTTGTGGCAAATCGTGTACCTCGGGCACCCCAGTGGGTTCGCCAAGTTGGTATGGAATGGTTATGGCGCATGCTGATGGAACCTACACGGCTTTGGCAGCGTTATACGATCGGTAATTTCAAGTTTATGTTGCTGCTGCTTGAGGATTCATTAAAAGCTTGGCGGGAAATAGGCAAGCGTGTTTAAGTCTTTACTGACGACCTCAATATCAGGTCTGACTTAAGCTGATCGGCAAATATATTTTCAAACATACATTTTTAGCAAACATCTAATAGTGTGTGCGCAAACGCAAATAGGAAGGAGCAATACGGTTGTAGTCAGCAGGTCAACGGGTAATTAACTGACGATCAATGGACGATGTGAGACATGCAAGCAGCTATAGTTAGCCTCAATGGTTTTCAGTAGTTGCAATACAATGAGTTGCAGCATAGTGTTGCTGAGTCGCTGACGGTCGAGTTGTCTAAGCCATATGTTCTATAATCCGCTCCCTTGACTATTTATCTTTTACGTAGGCCTCTCGGCCAACTGATGCCTAAGCTTAAATTTACTGAAATCCCAGTTCATTGAGATTTAGTTTAGATATGAGGCAACAGGAAGGGTAATCTAAGATTCATGATGGTTCCGATAACTTAAACATTACGATTTGACTTCAAACTCCATTGAATGTGCGATCGCTGCACAAAGCTCAGATTTATAAAAGCCTCTACAGAGTTGCTCCGCAGGAAATGACTGATATGGAGACTAAAAAACACTCCGACGAAATTGATTTTCAGAAATACTGGCTGATCTTGAAACGCCGCTGGCTAATTGTTGCGGGGGTGCTTGCAGCTTCCATTAGTCTATCGGGCTTTTCGGCCACGCTACAGGAGCCTGAATACGAGGCGAACGGTCAATTACTGTTCCAAGCGGATCGAGTCCGTTCACTGACAGGAACCGGAGTTGGTGAAAATATCGGTGAGCTTGAGGCTTTAACATTTCAAGGCAATCCGCTAGACACTCAAGCCATTGTTATTACCTCTTTACCTGTTTTGCAGGATACCATCGATACACTGAACCTCACAAACAGTGAAGGTGAGCCTTTGAGCCCTAAGTCGCTGAGCCGAGGCATTGAGGTTACGCCAGTGACTGGTACTGATGTCTTGCAGGTTAGCTTCGTTGGAGAGGATCCTGATTTATCCGCTGCCGTGGTTAATCAGGTCATGGAGTCTTACATTGCTAACAATATTCTTTCGAACCGAGCAAAAGCGACAGCGGCGGGAGAATTTATTGCTAAGCAGCTGCCTCGGACAGAAGAGGATGTGAATCGTGCGGCTGAAAAGCTACGTCGATTTAAGGCAGAAAATCAGATCATTGTTTTGGAGGAAGAGGCTAGCGCTGTTGTCGGATTGATTGCCAGCTTAGATCAGCAAATCAACGAAACGGAGGCTCAGCTATCTGATACGGCAGCTCAAACAGTTGAACTGAGCCGTCAGTTGGGGCTATCTCCTCAAGCTGCAATTAGCCTAGTTGAGGTTAGCCAGTCGCCTGCCGTCCAAGAGACACTCCTCAATTTGCAGCAGGTTCAGAGCCAACTTGCTACCGAACAAACTCGCTACACTGGGCAGCATCCCGCAGTATCCGGGCTCGTCCGGCAGGAAGCAGCATTGCAACAGCTGCTGCAAAGCCAAATTACTGAGCTGGTTGGAGTAGAACAAATTTCACCCGCTGATCTACAGGCCGGAGAAACTAAGCAGACTCTAGCTGCTAGCTTAGTGCAGTCTGAAGTGCAACGATTAGGGCTTGAAAGCAAGATTGAGTCTCTCAACCAGCTCAGAGGCGCTTATCGCAATCAAGCTGATGTTATCCCCAGCTTAGAGAAGCAGCAGCGAGAACTTGAACGGGAGTTGGCGGCTGCTCAAACGACGTATGAGAACTTGCTGATTCGATTGCAAGAAATTCGCGTTATTGAAAATCAAAACGTAGGCAATGCTAGAGTCATTCAGCCAGCGCTGGTTCCGAATGGGCCAAGGGAAACCGAAACCTCGAAGTATTTAATTGCAGGTAGTTTTGTCGGTCTTTTACTCGGTATTGCAGCCGCATTCTTTGTTGATTTGATTGATCGCTCAGTCAAAACGGTTAAAGAAGCGCAAGACCTATTTGGCTATACGCTGCTGGGTATTGTGCCTAAGTTTGATACGGACACGGCAACCCACGCTCAATCGCAGACGCTAGAGGGAGTATCACCTCGAGTGGTGACAACGACGTTGCCTCGGTTACCCATTCATGATGCCTATCAGATGCTGCAGGCGAATTTGAAGTTTGTTAGCTCAGATCAGCGGATTCAAACAATTGTGTTGACCAGCTCTGTGGCTCAAGAGGGTAAATCGGAAGTTGTGGCGAATCTAGCGGCTGCGATCGCACAGGTTGGGCGGCGGGTTTTAATTGTCGATGCAGACATGCGCCATCCTTCTCAGCACCATTTATGGGGACTTGTGAACTCCGTTGGCCTCAGTAACGTCATTGTGGGGCAGGATGAGTTTGATGATGCAGTTCAACAGGTGACGGAAAATCTGTCGGTGTTAACCGCAGGCGTGATTCCGCCGAATCCATTAGCATTAATCGACTCCGAACGGATGGCCTCTCTCATTCAGATGTTTGCCACAGAATACGATTATGTTCTGTTTGATACTTCACCCCTAGCAGGAACAGCCGATGCCGCCGTTCTTGGCAAGATGGCTGACGGTGTCATGTTGGTAGTTCGACCAGGAGTACTCGATTCAGCCAGTGCAACCGCCGCAAAATCCTTGCTCTCCCGGTCTGAGCCAAATGTTCTCGGTATTGTTGCAAATGGTGTAAATGTCAAGCGGGAACCAGACAGCTACTTTTATTACACCAACGCTCAAGCCGTTGAGGTAGCAGCACCGTCTAACTCTAATCGTCGTATGAAGCTCAAGCGCTAATCGTGCAGGGGCGTTTAGCGGTTCAACATTATAAACACTACGTCTATACGAAGGTATGGCCCGTATGGTAATCAAACATCGGATTCTGCGACGTCTGTCCGCAGCTGGACTGGTCATGGGTTTCAGTCTGACTATCCCAACCACAGCATGGGCACAGATGGTTGCTCAAAGGACAGATACAGATGCGCAAATGAATTTAGAGGAGTTTCCTGGAGAGGAAGCAGACGGGAATTTTGAGCAACAAGAATTAGAACCTGGAGAAGAGGACGCTGAGCCGGAAACGGTTGTCCCAGATCAGCCGCGGCGGTTTGTACCAGATATACCCGATTCTCCAACCGTCTCATTTGAGCAGTTTGGTAACGTTGACTATATTTTGGGATCTGGCGATCAAATTGCCATTACTGTATTTGGCTATGAGGAATTTGAGGGTTCTCGGGTCGTTTTACCAGATGGCACAATCTCAATTCCGCTGTTGGGACCCATTCGGGCCGAGGGCAGGACAACTGAGTCTCTCTCACGTGAATTGACTAGTCAGTTGAGTGCTTATCTCGTCAATCCATCAGTCGATGTGAGCTTAACTGTATTACGGCCAGTGGTGGTCAACATTGCTGGGGAAGTTCATCGACCGGGCCCTGTTCAACTGAGCAGCCTTACAGATGTGCGGACTCGGGTTGACACAAACTCCAGAATCACCTCATCCAGCACATCTCCGACCCTCAGTACGGCCCTAGGTGCAGCAGGTGGTGTGCGTAGCACCGCTGATATTCGTCGCGTCATCGTGCAGCGGTCGCTACCGGGAAACAAATCGGAGTCTATCGAGATTAATTTGTGGAATGCAATTTGGTCTGATGATGTTGCCGCAGATCCAATTTTGCGAGATGGAGATTCAATCTATATTCCAGAAGTTACCGATGGCACTCAATTCGATCCTCGGTTAGTGGCAACCTCGACCTTTGCCCCCGATACGATTCAAGTACGGGTTGTGGGCGAAGTTGAAAATCCTGGTCCGATCGAAATTTCCCCGGATAGTTCAGTGTCATCTGCGATCGCAGTTGCGGGTGGTCCAACTGAGGATGCTGAACTGGATGAAGTTGTCCTCGTTCGACTCAATCGCGATGGCGAAATCGCTGGGGAAGAAATCGATGTTGAAGATTTAGTTGATAACTATCAGGTACGAGAAGGCGACGTGATTGTTGTGCCACAGGAAGGCTCACGGTCATTCCTCGATTTCATTCCACGGGTGCTCGGTCCAATTGGAGATGTGCTAGATATCTTCAGTTTCTAACCAACCTCATAACGTTTTGCGATATGCGCGATCGCAAGGTTGAGTCTCTGGAACCGTTCATATCATGCTTGAAAGCGAGAGGGGGCCCTTCCTCTCGCTTTCTACTGAGCTATAAAACTATCGGTTCAGTCTCACAACGCTATCTTTTCAGGATTTAGTGAGAATAAACCTGGAAGACAACGTCGGAGATGTATCCGAATGCAACCGGGCCAATATCAGAGCAAGGCTCTTTCGGCTTCACGGTCAGAGCAGCAGCCATCTTGTAAACGCCAGGTGTCAAGTTGACAGAAGCGGAACCGGCAGGAATGTTGAGAGTAGCGGTGTACTCAAACACACCCTTGCTTGTCATGACTGGCGGAGCAGACAAATTAACTTCTGCTGCGGTACCAAAGCCTTCAAGGGCAAATTCAACATCAGCCTGAATGCCGTAGCACATCAGCAAGTCAACTAGACGACCACCTTGGAACTTGATTTTCAAGCTCATTGAGAACGCTTCATCATCTTTGATGATGTACTGGGAACCTTCACCTGTTCCTGCAATATCCAAATCCCAGATACAAACCTCAACTGGAGGTAGAGGAATCTTGTGGACTTCAGTTGCAGCTTCTTGGCGCTCTTGAGGTAGTAATGTCGTCATGAGAGTAATCTCCAAATGTTGCATGAGTTAGACGTTTCAGTCGCTAGCAAACGAACTCAGTACTGGGAGTGAAGTGCTTGGCTTAACTCAACGCGTTGTCTGTTTGCTAACTGAACACATCATGGCAAAGGCAACTTTGTACCTACAGTACCCATCTAGGCGATTATCAGTTTGGGGTTGGTGGGTTGATGGGTTAAGAAGTTGGGGGTTGATAGTTGAGGGGTTGATAATTGAGGGGTTGATAATTGAGGGGTTGATGGTTGAGGGGTTGATGGTTGAGAGGTTGGTAGATTAAAAACAGAGCTGGTAGTTAAAAATGGGGATAGCAAATTAAGTGTGACAACAGTAGGCTGCGGGCGTGAATACAAATGGTGGTTGAGTGCCAAAGACTGCGCTGATTCAGCTAAGAGTCTTCGTTATTAATCTATACACAAGTAAAAGCTTAAATTCTCATAAACAGCTTAAAGCTAGATAAAGCAATCGTTTTGATGGGCTTCAGGAACTGATTATTTACATAAGTTCACCTAATTTGAGCAAAATCTATTGCGATCGCAAATAAACGTAACAGTACATTTCAGCAAATGAGCATAAATACTGGTTATGCTGATTTATATGATGATTCACCCCGTGTGTTTTTGCGATTTTGGAGTAAGCGTTTCATTCAGCATAATGAACACAAGCGTTGCCTCCAGCTCTTTATCCATCTGATGTGTGACTTATGGAATTGATTCTGCTCTCTGCTGTTGCGATCGCAGTGATCTCGCTAGCGCTTTCTCTCTACAATCGGATTATCTTGGGCTAACGCTTGATCGTTGAACAACGCTCAGTTGAACAACGCGATTGAGCGGTCAAGCTATTCGTGGCTAATTCATGCCCTTTTTCGCCCGGATTTGCAGCTCGTTGGTCTAAACTCGATTCGTCATTGGTGGCAGCCAAGCCATATTCAGCAGCAACTTCTGCGTAGAAAGCTGAGTTGGTTTTGATTACGGGCGTTATTCACGCTTGATATTTTCTTTCGATACATCTCCGACGCATAACGACACATAACATAAGACCTTATCGGAAATTGTTTTGTAGCGCGGCGGAGCCGCGCTACAAAACAATTTCCGACCCCAAAAACTTTATTTCCAATAAAGTCTATAGAAATGGGCGGAGCGGAATTACCCCGTTGCGCTCTCTTTTTGGGTTGGCTGATTCCCTGCCAGTACGAAACGAGTCTGGTATGCCAGAGTTAAATCCGAATTCGAACCGGATTTTTAGGCTGATCGCCGTAAGGTGATAGAAGCAAAGCCCCCTTGTGATTTACAGTCTTTCATCATGTATGAGTCCCCATTGGACGATAATCAAACTGCAGTTCAAAACACGATTTTGATCATCAATGATCAGCCTGATCAACTCCGAGTTTTAGCAGATATTTTGCAGAGCAAAGGATTCGTGGTGAAGACCGCCATCAATGGTTCGATTGCCTTGGCATCTGCGCGAACTCAACTGCCTGATCTGATCATTATCAGCGTAGAAACGTCAGCGTCTGCCGATCAGGCCTATGACGTTTGCCAACGGTTCAAAGCAAATCCGACTACACAGGCTCTGCCAATTATTTTCATCAGCGTTTTAGATGCGGTGATGGCAAAAGTGCGGGCATTTGGTGCAGGAGCTGTAGATTACATCACTAAACCGTTTCAAGTTGCCGAGGTTGTAGCACGGCTCAATACCCACATCACCCTGCGACGCCTGCAAACCCAGCTCGAAGCTCAAAATCGGCTGTTGCAAGAACAGATTGCAGCCAAAGATCAGGCATTGCGCGATCGCAAACAAGCGGAAGAAAAATATCGCAGCATCTTTGAAAATGCGGTTGAAGGCATGTATCAGGCCAATCTGGATGGGCAGATTACCAGCGCGAATCCAGCCTTGGCGCGAATTTACGGCTACGAATCACCAGAAGCGCTAATTACTGAGCTGCCCGATATGGATGAGCTTTATGTGCGTCCCCGTCGCCGTGATGAAATTTTGACCTACATGCGGCAGTTTGGCGATGTGATGGATTTTGAGTCTCAGGTTTATCGCAAGGACGGTTCGATTATCTGGGTTTCAGAAAATTTACGGGCGGCCCGTGATGAGAAAAACGAGATTCTCTATTACGAAGGCAGCGTACAGGATGTCACGGAGCGGCATCAGGCTGAGGCTGAACTGCGCCATCAGCGAACACGGGCTGAACGCTTATTGCTCAACATTTTGCCGCAGCACACGGCTGAGCGACTGAAGCAAAAGCCAGCCGTTATTGCCGATATGCTGCCGGATGTGACGATTCTGTTTGCCGACATCGTAGACTTCACGCGCCTGGTGGCCGATATGCCCGCTCGTGATTTGGTGCGAATGCTGAATCAAATTTTTTCGGAATTTGACCATCTAGCCGAGCGCTATGAGGTTGAGAAGATTAAAACCATTGGTGATGCCTACATGGTGGCCGGAGGAGTACCGTTGCCTACTCCTGGCCACGCGAGTGCGATCGCAGATATGGCGCTCAGCATGCAGAGCATCATCAGCCAATTTCGCACGGTCGGCGAACATGCTCTCAACCTCCGAATTGGCATCAATACTGGGCAAGTTGTTGCTGGCGTCATTGGTACGCGCAAGTTTACCTACGATTTGTGGGGCAACACAGTCAATATTGCCAGCCGTATGGAATCTCAAGGTATTCCTGGCAAAATTCAGGTAACGGAAACAACCTACCGTCGCCTCAAGACTACATATGACTTTGAGCCACGGGGCAAAATCTTTGTTAAAGGGCAAGGCGAAATGTCAACTTACTGGCTGCTTGGCCGCAAGGGCGGGGCCGTGTCTGAGCCTGGGGAAGAATAGTGCTGCAGGGTTCAAGTAAGCGTCGAGCTTCTGAAAATCATGATTAGTTAGTTAAGAAATAATAAATCCACTCATTTCTGTAGCACTTTATACAGAAAATATTGTTATCCTGAATAGGTATTCAACTTCTCATCTGACCCCAGCGAGGTAACTCCCATGTCTGCATCTGAACAAGCGCGGGCACTCATGCATCGCCATCATCATCAAATCAAAAGCCGTCAGCAAGCCATGCTCAGCCGCTCCGCTACTGAAATTGGGATGCCAGCAGAAGCTGCCGAGCATTGGAGCCATATCCAGGGCAAACCCAGCGCATCCGCAAGCCAAAGCTACGACCGCAGCCGCTCCGCCCTGAGCTAATTAATCCATTTCAATCATTTGTAATTTGAATTTCAGGTAGTCATCAAGAGCTATCAAGAGTAAGGATGTTGTGCTGTGTAGCGTCGTCTACATAACAAGCATCCTTATTTGAATATCACTGCATATCACTACCAATTGCTAAATTAGGTGTTCCGCACAGGCGGATTGAGGCGTTGTCTGCATCTCGACATGAGACGATGAATCAGTCCGCTTTTTCGTTCGCTCCCGTTCGTACACTATGTCACAGGTTTCGCTGCTGTTGTTTATTGCAGGTCAAACGCCAGAGTCCTGGAGTGCGATCGCAGATGTAGTGTATTTGTGTGAATACCGACTGACTCAGCAGTGCCGTTTAACCATTATTGATATTGTTGAGCAGCCAGAGATTGGGGCAAACTATGGGATTCTGGTCACGCCGACTTTGATGCGGATTGATATCTCACCCCGTCGTCAAGTCGTGGGTACGTTTGATGCCACGCCTCAAGTCTTGCAGCGCCTCAAATTAAGTTCAGATCATCGCTAGTGCTGTGTCAACCTCCAAAACCCACCAAACAACGTTGACTAACCGCTAGTTTGAATTTGGGGTTCCACACAGTATGGGAAAGCTTAAATTCATGGAGTAGAGTAAATTAGGGTTATGATGCAGTGTTGGCTGCGATCGCACGATATTGGCATTAACAGGTGGTAGTGACATTCAAGCCGTAATTTGGTTGGCGTAAGCAGAATCGACGCACCCCAGTCACTGCTTTTTGAGAACTACTGAATAAACTAGGTCAGCGAGTTTACTGAACGTTGGAATCAAGGTGAAATGCAATCTGTGCCTACAACAACAGTGCTGGGTATTGGAACAGCTTTAACGACTGAAGCGATCCAAACCCAGATCGCTGAACTGCCATTCACTGTTGTTGTAGAGCTGACGCTAGAGGCAGCACAGCAACGACTTCGCCGCCAGTCTTTCGCCGCCATTTTACTCGGCCTTGATTTGCCTCGTGCATCCCAATTAGAGGCATTAGCGCATCTTTGCCAAATTGGCGTTGACCTGCCGATTATTGTAGTGGGTCAAGCCATTGAGAATGATTGGGCCATTCATCTACTCAACGCAGGGGCCGAAGATGTGTGGGATGCAGCGGTAGACAGGCAAACGGGAGGATATGGCCTGAACCGGCTGGTTCAGCATGCGATCGCACGCTACCAGTCCCGCCGCCACCCTCAACAGTCACCCAATCGTTCACAACCTCAAGCGCCAACTCTAACACCAGCATCCCCCATCAACTATCAACAAACCTCCCCATCCCCCGTCACGCCGACATCACCCCAAACCTCCGCCCCCTCTGAATCTGACCTCCAAACTATCTTGACCGATATCCCCAATGGTGTGCTGTGGCTGGATAAAGACGGTCAAATTCAATGGGTCAACCAAGCTGCCACGGATTTGTTTCAGTGCGATCGCACCAGTCTGGTTGGTCAAACCTTTGGGATGCCGATTCCCGGACAGATTACGGAAGTCTGCTTAGTCGAGCCAACCTCTCATATTCCACTGATGGTGCAGGTGGAAATGCAGTTGGTGCAAATTGAGTGGCACAATCAACCTGTATGTCTGGTGCTGCTGCATGATGTGACAACGCAGCGACAGGCGGAAGCAATCGTGCATCAGCAAGTGGTCTACGATCGCTTGAGCAGCATTTCCCACATTATTCGCCATTCGCTGGATCTGCAGCGCATTTTGGACACCACCAGCCGGGAGCTACTGGATTTTTTACAGGCCGATCGGGTGCTGATTGGCCGCATTCATCTAGCGCCAGATGATCAAGGAGAGGCAGATTGCGATGCGCGGCAAGACGGCAGAATCGAGCGTGCGGCAACGACTGGCAATCCTGATCAGGCCTCAGAGCGTGACGGAGGCAATACCAGCGACGGCAATACCAGCAGTCTGCTCAGCGAGCCGAATCGAGATTTTCCTACAGCGCCATTTCCTCAGCCCCATTTGCAGGTCATTTCAGAAGCCCTTGCATCGAGCTGGTCTTCTCTGCTCCATCAAACTTTACCAGCACTGTACGACGATCTAAAGCGGTATACGATTCACCACCAGCGCCAGATTCAAGTCCTACGCAATCGCCAGTCACCGATGCTGACGAGCGGCGATCAAGAAGCGCTTCAGGCAATGCAAGTTCAGGCTAGTTTGGCAACGCCACTGTTTCAGGATGACCAGATCTGGGCCGTTTTGATTGTGCAGCAGTGCAAAACGCCCCGCTACTGGAAAATTCATGAAATGGATTTTCTCTGTCGCTTGGCCAATCAGCTAGAAAGCTCAGTTTATCAGGCCAGCCTGTACAACCAACTGCAAGAGCTAAACGCGGATTTAGGTCAGCAGGTTGAAACACGCACTGCGGAGCTAGAGCGGGCTTTTCAGTTTGAAGCCACCCTCCAGCGCATTCTTGAAAAAGTGAGGGATAGCCTGGACGAGGAACAGATTCTGCATACAGCAGTGCGGGAACTGGTGCAGGCTGTCGATGCAAAGGGCTGTAATGCTGGGCTGTATGACACCAAAAAACGCCGCTCAACCATTCGTTATGAATATGCTGCGCCGAATGTATCCTATGTTGGACGGGTGCTACAGCTAGATGCATTTCCCGAGATCTATGGCCAGTTGATGAATGGCGATACGTTTCAGTTCTGTTCGCTATTGCCCAATGCCTCACGGGGTCGCACATCGGTATTGACCAGCCCCATTTATGACGATCAGGGCAGTATTGGTGACCTGTGGCTGATCCACGATGCGGAACATGCCTTTGGGGATCAACCGATTCGCTTAGTAAAACAAATTGCCAGCCAATGCGCGATCGCAATTCGCCAAGCCCGCCTCTATCAAGAATCCCAAGCCCAGGTTCGCGAACTTGACAAACTCAATCGCTTAAAAGACGACTTTATCAGCACGGTATCCCACGAGTTGCGTACCCCCATCGCCAGCATCCGGATGGCAGCCCACATGCTGCAAGTTCGCATTCAGGCTGCTGGTGAAGTGGCTCAAGATAAAGCGATTGCTCAATATCTCCAGGTACTACAGGACGAGTGCCAGCGAGAAATCCGCTTAATCAATGATTTACTCGATTTGTCTCGCCTAGAAGCCGGACAGGAAACCCTACAATGCATCCCGGTTGATCTCAAAATCTGGCTCCCCCGCATCACCGAATCATTCAGAGAACAAGCCAAGTCTCGACAGCACGTCTTTAAGATCAACTTACCGTCTTCTTTAGTGACGATTGAAACGGATCCAGCTCAGCTCGAACCCATCTTAATGGAGCTACTGAATAATGCTTATAAATACACGCCGCCCGGTGAGCGAATAGAGATTACAGCCAATGCCACCGCCAGCCAAATGCAAATTCGAGTGATGAATTCAGGCGTTGAAATTCCCAAAGCTGAACAAGCTCAGATTTTTCAAAAGTTTTACCGCATTCCCAACAGCGATCCCTGGAAGCATGGCGGCACTGGGTTAGGATTAGCGCTGGTTAAACAGCGGGTGGAACGACTCGGTGGCCTGATCCAAGTGCAAAGTAGCAACAGCCAAACTGAATTTAAGCTGGCATTTCCTTTACATGCAGCAGCCATGAATTCTATGCCGCTTGATGCTTAGCGGTTCATTACCAGGTTGAGTAGGGCACACGAGCCAAGTTGGAGTTGAAATAGCGTGGATCATGGGATACCTCCTCACCAATCCAGGCAGGCAGATCAATGCTTTGCGCTTCATCTGTCAGTTCAACTTCTGCCAAAATCAGTCCTGCATTTGCTCCGGCAAATTCGTCCACCTCCCAGACCAGTCCATTGATCAAAATTTTGTAGCGCGTCTTTTCAATCAGCGGCGGCTGACACAGCGTTTGCAGCATTTCTTCAGCATCTGCAACTGGAATTTCGTACTCAAACTCAGCCCGAGATATGCCTTTTACGCCGCTCTTAATCGTTAAGTAACCGCGATCGCAGATCACTCGCACCCGAACACTATGCTCGGCATTACTAACGATATAACCCTGTTTATAAACTTCGCCCTGTACTCCTGCCCGCCATTCATCACTGCTGACCAGAAACTTGCGTTCGATTTCTTGAGGCATGGGAAGTAAGGCTGTAAAGGTCTTGAGGCTGTAGAGGTTGTAAAAGCGGTAGCCGCATCAGTTAGGACTTGGGTAACCCCCAAAACGTTCAAACGTTTCGACGTTAGATTTTGCCAGTATTTCAATTCAAATGGCAACGGCTATCAAAGCTATAAAAGTTGTAGAGAGAAATCAGACAGTTGGAATACAGTGGTCAATTTAGCACGATGTCGGGTTAAAGATTAAGCGATTGGAGTGTGAAAAGAAACGGCCCACTCAGCGACGTTGGTGTGACGACCTTCGAATAGGTATTCGCTGTAATCGGCTAAATCATCTAAACCAATTATGCTCAACATGACTTCAGCAGCTAGCCAGACTGTTGTGCGAATGAGCAGAGCTTTCCAGGGGCGTTTCATCATGGGGCAATCCTCAGATTAAGCAATGGGGCGGAGGACGATTGATCAACGGGCTGTCAAGTCGTTACATCAAACGTTACAACCATTGAATCGAATACCCGCTTATTGGTTAATCCAGGGAGACACGGAATCTTTTCTAACTTTTAATGGGGATCACGTAGAAAATGACTCAGAGGGGTTAGTTATACGGAGAAAGGGGTTAAGTTTTGTGAAGGAGGGTGGAGGGATGTAAAGGGATTAGAGGCTATAGCACTCAGCACTGGAAAACTCAGCCCTCACACCTTTGCCAGAGTCTGTGGGAAATGGGTAAGGGCTTCGTTGAGGTGTTTTTGTAAGGTTGCATCTGGTAACGGGCCTTGCAGGTGGCTCCAGGGCAGGACTTGAGCGGTTGACCACTGTTCATGCACATAAAACTCTAGTGGGGGAATGCTGCCGCGTAGCTGTTTGAAGGCGCGTTTGTAGCTGCCGACGGAATCGCCGTAGTGGCGGGCTAGTTCCAGCAGTTTGGACAAGCGACGATCGCCTCGGGAAATCAGGGCTTGGATAATTGACCAGTTGTAGCTTTCGGGGCGAAAGTCGATACCTTGAGATCGCAACTGTTTCTGTAATACTTTCAACCGCTTCTGAGCATCGGGATTGACGCCAAACCACTGGAAAGGAGTGTGAGCTTTGGGCACGAAGGTGCTGCACCCCAGGGTTAAACGTAGACCAGGAGCCGCTTTCTTTAAGGACAGCATTAGGTTAACGGTATCGTTCAGATCGTCAGCTTCTTCACCTGGGATGCCGACTATGCCGTAGAGCTTCATGGCGCTGAGGCCACCCGCTTTGGCATTGATCGCAGCCTGCACGATGTCGTCAGTTGCCAGCTTTTTGTTGACGATTTGGCGCACTCGTTCCGAACCGCTTTCGATGGCAATCGTGATGGACTTGGTGTGGTGATTGACCAACGTCCGGGTCAGCTTCTCGGTGACAGTATTGGTACGAACAGAGGCAATACTCAATCGCACATCGTCGTATTGCGGCTGGTTTAGGTAGTCCAGCAGTGCGTCAAATTCAGGATGCTGGGTAACCGATGCGCCCAGCAGTCCCAACCGATTGGTGACCGCTAATCCGCGTTCAATGGCTGGAATGAGTGACCCTTCAACGCTAGCGGTACGAAACGGCAGGGTTAGGTAACTAGCGAGGCAAAAGCGGCACATTTCGGGACAGCTCCGCACCACTTCTACCATGTAGATATTCTCCCAGGCCGCCTGTTCCGTAACGACAGTAGAGGCGGAGAGAACATTGCCGCGATAGGTTTGCTTTTCAACAATGGCGGGAATATCAGCATCAATCGGCTGAATGTGCCGGATTGCGCCATCGGGGGCATGATAGTCCACCTGATACAAACTGGGCACATAGATGCCGGGAACTTGAGCCAGGTGACGGAGCTGGGCAGCGCGGCTCTGACCTCTGACCTGTTGATAGGCATCAATAAACTGATCCAGCAGATTTTCACCATCACCCAGCAGAATTAAATCAAAGAAATCAGCAAAGGGTTCCGGATTAGCGGTGAGGACTGGGCCACCGCCAAAGACAAGGGGATGATCGGCAGTGCGATCGCAGGCACGAATGGGAATTTGGAGCGCTTCAAGCTGGTTCAAAATATTGACGTAGTCCAGTTCCCAGGAGACAGAAAACCCCAGCAGTTCTGGCTTAGTCGGCAGCGGCTCCTGAATATCAGTAAACAGACGGCTAACCTGTAAATCGGCCCGCTGCGCCAGGGTTGCCCACACGACCTGATAGCCCAAACTGGTAATGCCAATGGTGTAGTCATTGGGAAAGGCAAAAATCAGCGGCACTGCCCCATCATGCGGCGTGGCAGGCGTAAACAGCAATCGTTCAGCAGCAAAAGAATCAGACAAGGTCAAACCGATTAAATCTCATCTCTTTCATCCTGACACATCGAGCCTGATCCCAGGTTTATGAATTAGCGCTACATGATGAAGGTCAATTCTGAGGGCTGGGTGCTGAGGGCTGAGTACGAAGTACTGAATATTTTGCAGCCATAGTCTAGTGGTTTGTCAACGTTGTTTGGGTGGGTTTTGATGGTTGTCGGTAGTCAGACCTCGTAGCAAAGCCTGGGCTTTTTGAGGTGAGTGCTGGGCGATGGATCGGGCAATTGCTTCCACAGCGTCTATATCTAATGCATTGATCTGTTGAATGACGGCTTGGCTAATACTGTTACTGTCATTGGGACAAAGCGGCTCAGCTTGGTTTGGCTCAGGGACAAGTTGAAGATGTTGCGACTGTGACAACGAGTGTGGCGATGAGGGCGGAGGAGGACTGGAGTGAAGCGTTTGCAGCGGTGCGATCGGTGCGATCGCAGATTTGCCTCCAGCTTGACTCTCGGATGTCGTCAGAGCCGGTAACTTGTTTCGCTCCTGCTCAATCCAAGCCTGATCGAACACCGCTCGATAAATCTGATTGCGCAAGCGTAAGCGACTATCGTGTTTTTCAACTAGCCCAGTCAGCATCAGTTCTAGCTGAAGCTCGATCTGAATCGGATACTGATCGGTGGAAACATCACCCTGGAGCCAAATTTGCTCATACAGATCCAGCAAAAGCTGGGTATGCGGCGACCTGTGCAGCAGCCGATTGCGAATCGTGCGTAAATGTTCAGGGTTATCCTGCATTTCCCAATTGGCAACAATGCGGGACTGCACCACCGTATCAACCTGCACGGCAATATCGCTGTGGTGAGCCAGTGCTTCTTGCACCAGCTGATCCAAAAACGGGTTAGGAGGTTGTGATTTGCTGGCTGTTGCAGGGTGGCGAGAAATTGGCAGCGATCGCACCTGGGCTTGATGCTGTTCGACCATGCACTGGCATAGCTTTTGAGTGAGAAAGGGCTGTCCTCCAGTCCATTTGAGAATTTCTTTCAGGGCCAGATGGGGGGTAGGCACAATTCCTGCCAGCCCATAGGTTAAAGGTTTTACCTCATCCGGCTGAAACCCAGTCAGTGCGATCGCACGTCCAATGTTGAACGGAGTGCGGCTGTGGTCTTGAATCAAATCGGACGGCGTGGTCACGCCAAAGAGGGCAAAGGTCAATCGACGATAGTCTGGCTGCTCGGCTCGCTGGTTGTAGCAGTAGCGAATCCAGGCGAAGAAATCATCAACCGAGAAATCTAATCCCAGTACGCTATCAATTTCATCGATAAAAATGACTAAATTGGCCGGAATATAAGCCAAAATCACCGTCTCAATAAAATGGCTTAGCTGCTGCACCGCTGACAGATCAGCTTGTTCCCGCAGCCATGCCCGCAGATTCACCCGTCCCATTAGGCCCAGTGTCCGCCACAGCTCCGAAATTAGCCCTCGGTACCACTGTTCAGGCGTCAGGTTTTGGCTACCCAACTGGGTCAAATCAATCGCGGCACAGCAGTAGCCAGACTGCTGAAGCCGATGGCGCACTCGTACACGCAGCGAAGATTTGCCCATCTGGCGCGAGTTAAATACATAGCAAAACTGGCCCTGACGGAGTGCATGATACAGCTCTGTGTCGGCGCGGCGCACCACATAGCATGGATCGTCGCAGCTGAGGCTACCCCCCACTTGATAAGCATAACGGGGTTGATTCATTCCGTTGGTCGCGATCGCAGGTTGGCTATCCATGCTGCTCGACGGTGTAGGGTGTGTTTATTCTGCTATGGCAATTCTAAAAGAGTTGTAAGAAGTACGGTGAGGATCAGTCTTTAGATCACAATTCTTTTTACAAATTATTTTGAATCACCATCGGCATGTTGGCAGGCACAAACTAAAACCTCAAAACCGGGGGAGTGCCCCGGAGAACACTCCCCCGGTTTTGAGATCCAATTCATTTACATGCCGCTACTGAGTTGAGCATAAAAATATAAGCGATACAATGTGCAACTTGCTTGCACCCCTTCTAAGTCCAATTTAATCAATCCCATACTCTCTAGCTTGTAAATTGCAATGGGATCAATTCCGCTGCGATCGCAGGTTTTCACCAGTTGTTTAACCGCTTGCATCAGGTCTGGATGGTGCTGCAATGTTAACCAATGCTGTCGCAAGTGATGGTAGTAGATGCCTTGCGGTGTGGGAGCCGCTTGCAACAGCTCATCTAAGCGTTGAGCCAAATCGGATAGAGCTAATCCGGATGGAGCTAATCCATTGCTTGAACCAGTATTCGGATGGGAACCAGCATCTGAACTCGGATCAAGGCCAGCGGCTGGGCTGGGCTGTGATTGGCTAAGGTGATAGAGCGCTAGCCGCACCAAATACGGATGTCCGCCTATCATCGCCATCAGCGATTGAGTCAGCCCAGGATGCCACTCGCTTAATCCATGTTGCTGTGCCAAGTGATCCACTTGCTCGGGCGTAAATTCCGGAAGCCGCACCGACAAGCCCACATTAAATGGCGATTGATGAATATCCAACGGCACATAGATTTCAGTGGAGTAAACCACAAACATACGCAGTTTCTGCCAAATTTCCAGGTTTCTCGCTTCTTCATACCAAGAGCGCAGCAGCGGCAAAAAGCTTTTGGCGCTTTCTGGATATTCAAGCAGCCGATTGACTTCATCTAGCGCTAGGACAATTGGCGCGTCCGTTTGTGCCAGCACATAGCCCTGCATATAAATGGTGCTGCTGATGCTGCCGCCGAGCATGTCGTCCCAATAGTCCTCTAGGCGATGGGGTAATCCTAACTGCTGGGCAATATTGGCACAGCACCAGCGCATGAGCTGCTTGGGGTGGCCGAGACATAGCGCATCGGCTTGCTCAAAGTTGAGCCTG
Organism: Thainema salinarum CENA647; assembly: GCF_057732415.1. Lineage (NCBI taxonomy): Bacteria > Bacillati > Cyanobacteriota > Cyanophyceae > Leptolyngbyales > Leptolyngbyaceae > Thainema > Thainema salinarum. The sequence continues at coordinate 401,691 of NZ_JBYJZJ010000022.1, read as the reverse complement.
ACGGTCTGCAATCCTTTCTGCTGGCAATAGGCTAAGACCCGATTTTTGAGCGACGTTTTGCCCATGCGGCTCGGTGCTCGCAAACAGATGAGTGCTCCAGGTTGTTCAATCGCTTGATAGCAGGTTGCCTCAATCGGCGGTCGCTCAACATAAAACGGTGAGTTGAGCGGCACCGGGCCTTGAGGGAATTCAAGCGGCACGGCGGACTGGGGATTAAGGAGGTGCGATCGCACTGTATGACGAGTCGCTTCAGCCACTGCGGAATCAGCGATCGTTCGCTCATCTATCTCAGCAGCCTGCTGCCGCAGCACAGAACGAAAATTACTTTTGGTGACTTTGATCCCAAACGCTGCACTCAACAACTGCCAAAGCTGAAAACCTACGACGCGAATATAGTCATTGTCATAGCCAATTTGCAGCGCCATATCCTGATAGGTTTTGCTCTGCCAAGCCTGACGAAAAACCTCTTCTTGCAGGTCGCTCAAGCAATCTGGCTTTAGTGCTGCATCAATAATGGCAAGGGCTTCTTCAACCGTCATTGCAACTGTTAACGATATCTATCTCGGCCTATTCTCCCATTTCTTTACGTTGTCACTTTGACTGATTTAATATCAGGAATCGTTAACTTTGTATGCGTAGATCAACTGAATTCAGTTGACAGTGCGATCATGAAATTAGAGATATTTGGCTGCCACCAATGGAGGCTTTTCAGCAACTGGCGCGGCTTTAGCCCCATATCGAGCTTTTTTAGTGCTAACTTCTAGTGCTAATTTTCTGGTTCTACGAGTCGGCTTGAACAAAACCTCGTGTGAGCAAGATGTGAGTCTTTTGAACAAACGTTCGCATATTCAGACAGAAGGTGAGCCTTATGTTCTTACTGCATCAACCCTCCAACAGCTTAGTTGAAGTTTTAGAACTCCAAGACCTTTGGAATCCTATATCTAAACGGGTGACGGGTCGGTTCCACGCTGGAGAAGAATTGCAAGACCCAGAATTATTTACCAAGTCCCATCTCGTTTTTCCTTCCGGAGAATCACTGCCTCTGTGCTGGGTTGATGGTGACTACCGTAAACATTAGACTTTATCGGAAATTGTTTTGCAGCGCGGCTCCACCGCGCTGCAAAACAATTTCCAACCCCCAAAACTTTATTTCCAATAACGTCTATTTAAATGGGTAATCGGAAATGGAGAATAGGGGATTCGAACCCCTGACCTCTGCGGTGCGATCGCAGCGCTCTACCAGCTGAGCTAATTCCCCATGTGAGTGAATTTTACCGCAAGTTTCTCCGCTGTGGTTACGCCTGCCATCGGCTAGAAACAAGTGCAGACCGTAGAAACGGGAGCGAGCCAAACAAGCGCGAACAGTTCAACCGATTTGGGCGATATCCGAGTGGCAGGATTGGAGTTGATCTCACTAAAATTAGACAATAAGCGGCGTAAATCGGCTGATTCCGTCATCTAGGCCAGATCACTGATTGAAGACCGATTTTTAGATCATTTTGGGGTTCACCAGAAGATCTGGCTGATGATAGACCCAAATCAGCCACGCAACGTACAGCAAGGATGATTTGGCAGACACGTCTTTTCCCAAAAAATAAGAGTGTGATGTGTTTGACATGGCCGAAATACGGCAGATTTAAAATCCAGAAATCCAAAAGTCAAGGGGGAAAGCTTGTCTGTGCGTCTTCGTCGCGCCATTACAATTGCAGTTGGTTTATCCGTCGCAACATTCGCGGGCGGATTCTTCGTCACGCAGCACGCGTTGCGGATGAGCGGCGTCCGCATCAACTTGGTGACAATGGATTACGAAGTAGAGCCAGAACGCCTAGCCCCATCTCAAATTGATCAGTTTGATTTATCTCCAGGGCTAAATAGCGTACCGCTCCAACTGGCGATTCAGCAAAATCGCCGTTTACAGGCCCATGTGAACACTCGCAATCTGGCTTACTTGGGGGCAACTCCTGCCTCAAAATCCTCGCTAGAATCATTGGAGCCATTTGTGCAATAAGTCTTGCAAAGCAAAAATCACAATTTGGCGTGAGAGTTACTTATTTCGGATCAAGAAATGAGTAAGATGAGGCTTGCGTCAAGATTGCAAAGTTGAGTATGTACGAAAAAATCACTCCTCCAACTACTGGAGAAAAAATCACCTTTAAAAACGGTGAACCCGTTGTGCCCGACAATCCGATTATTCCCTTTATTCGGGGTGATGGGACAGGCGTTGATATTTGGCCTGCATCTCAAAAAGTCTTTGATGCAGCCGTCAAAAAAGCCTATGGTGGTCAGCGAGAAGTCGTTTGGTTTAAGGTCTATGCCGGCGACGAAGCCTGTGATGTGTACGGGACGTTTCAGTATTTACCCGAAGATACGCTGAAGGCGATTCAGGAATATGGCGTTGCGATTAAAGGGCCACTGACGACTCCGGTTGGCGGCGGTATCCGATCGCTCAATGTAGCGCTGCGACAAATCAACGACCTCTATGCCTGTGTTCGTCCCTGTCGCTATTATCCCGGTACACCATCTCCTCATAAGAGTCCAGACAAGCTAGATGTCATTGTTTACCGAGAAAATACCGAAGATATTTATCTAGGGATTGAGTGGAAGCAAGGAACTGAAATTTGCGATCGCATCATCAAAGCCCTTAATACAGACTATATTCCCAGCACGCCTGAACATGGTAAAAAGCAGATCCCGCTGGATTCTGGCATTGGCATCAAGCCAATTAGCAAAACCGGATCGCAGCGACTAGTGCGGCGGGCTATTAAGCATGCCCTACGACTGCCTAAAGCGAAGCAGCAGGTGACGCTGGTGCACAAGGGCAACATCATGAAATATACCGAAGGCGCATTTCGGGACTGGGGCTATGAACTGGCACAGACCGAGTTTCGCGACGAGTGCGTGACAGAGCGGGAATCCTGGATTCTCAGCAATAAGGAAGCCAATCCCGACATTTCCATTGAGGACAACGCCCGCAAGGTTGAGCCAGGCTATGATTCCCTGACGCCCGGTAAGCGAGAGGAAATCTGTACCGAGGTCAAGGCTACGCTTGACGCAATTTGGGATAGCCATGGCAACGGCCAGTGGAAAGACAAAGTTATGGTCAATGACCGGATTGCCGACAGCATTTTCCAGCAGATTCAAACTCGTCCGGATGAGTATTCCATCCTGGCCACGATGAACCTAAATGGAGACTACCTTTCCGATGCCGCAGCGGCAATTGTCGGCGGCCTGGGCATGGGGCCAGGGGCGAACATCGGCGACACCTGCGCCATCTTTGAAGCCACACACGGTACGGCACCCAAGCACGCCGGACTCGACCGAATTAACCCCGGTTCAGTCATCCTGTCAGGAGCCATGATGTTTGAATATATGGGCTGGCAGGAAGTAGCAGATCTCATTCGCAAGGGTATTGGTGGTGCGATCGCAAATCAGGAAGTCACCTACGACCTAGCTCGGATGATGACACCACCCGTCGAGCCACCGCTGAAATGCTCCGAGTTTGCAGACGCGATCATCAAGCATTTCGACGATTAGGGTTTCCCGCATGTTATCCAACAGGTAATCAGAATCGCCAGAGGACGGGCTTTCCCGTCCTTTTTGCTTGGCTACAGCAATACTCATCACGGGCAGCCTGCAGCGATTTCGACAAAGGCACTATAGTTGGTGTACTTTAAATCCACTACACTCTAAACTTGGCTATCCAAATTTAAACTTTTGCTTCCAAATAGCAATCAAATTCTTTATCAAAATGCAATTACCAGCTGAGAAACTCAGGGATTTTGAGCCTGATGTAGATTAGCTTTGGTTTTCTGCTGAAATTAGCTGATTACAACTAAGTTCATGACCTTACTCGACTTGACCGCTCCCTTCTTAGAAAGTTGCGTTAATCTAATCGGCAACAGCCCTGGATCCTCTTTAAATCCAGGTTAAGGGGTAAGATAGCTATCCTAACTGCGATCGCAGTTGGGCTGGAGCTGTCCAGCCAGTTCCAGGTGAGCGGATGGCAGCTAAGCAGCATGAGCGAGTCACCTGTCTCATCCTGGGTCACCGCAGATCTCCGGGTGGGTCGGCAACCGCAGTATTGCGGAGCTTTTTTATCACTCAAACTCAGAGTTTATGAGTGTCTGCTACTTATCCGAACTATTTATTCGACTTAATGCTTGATTTCGCTTAATATCGGTTTCGGTCTATTCCAATCAACATCAAAATTCCCTCAAATCCCCCTAACGTTCCCCTGTTCAATGGCATCGACGCGACCCGAAGTGCTGCACGTTACTTCGAGGTTTCTGGCAAAAGGTTACGCACGCATCAATTCAGGCAAGAGAGGTCAATTGTGGAAATCGTCTTAGCAGATCTATGGAATCAAGTCCTCGATCGGCTTCAGCTACAGTTGAGCCGTCCGACGTTTGAGACTTGGATCAAGACTGCTAATGCTCAGCAGTTAGAAGATGGCTGTCTGATGATTTGTACGCCCAATCCCTTTGCCCGCAATTGGCTACAGAAGTACTACATCAAAACCATTGCCGATACCGTCCAGGACATCTTGGGACATCCAGTTGATATTCAAATCACCGTAGCTCAAGACGGAGAAACCCCAACCAATCTAGGGGAGTCTGATTTGTCCTGGCCAGTGCCCATTGCACCACCACCACCGACAGCAGCCGATTCATCTCAAAATTCTCAAACCCGCCATAGCGATCTAAATCCGAAATATGTGTTCTCGCGCTTTGTCGTCGGGGCCAACAACCGCATGGCTCACGCAGCTTCTCTGGCAGTGGCGGAGTCGCCGGGACGCGAGTTTAATCCCCTATTCCTGTGTGGCGGCGTTGGATTGGGTAAAACCCACCTAATGCAGGCTATTGGGCACTATCGGCTAGAAATTGATCCCAATGCGCGTATTTTTTACGTATCAACCGAGCAGTTTACGAACGACCTGATTGCTGCAATCCGTAAAGACAGCATGCAAAAATTTCGGGAGCACTACCGGATGGTAGATGTGCTGCTGGTGGACGATATTCAGTTTATTGAAGGAAAAGAATACACTCAGGAAGAGTTTTTCCATACCTTTAATACGCTGCATGAAGCGGGCAAGCAGGTGGTGTTAGCCTCTGATCGTCCCCCCACCCAGATTCCTCGGCTACAGGAACGGCTCTGCTCTCGCTTCTCGATGGGGCTGATTGCTGATATTCAGCCACCGGATCTGGAAACCCGCATGGCGATTTTGCAGAAGAAAGCAGAGTACGAAAACATGCGTCTACCACGTGAGGTGATTGAGTATATTGCCTCTACGTATACGTCTAACATTCGAGAACTAGAGGGAGCGCTGATTCGAGCTGTTGCCTATATTTCGATCTCAGGGCTGCCGATGTCAGTGGATAATATTGCCCCCGTCCTCAATCCTTCCACTGAAAAGGCGGAAGTTTCACCAACTTCCGTGCTACGGGCTGTATCGGAAACCTTCAACATACCGATCGAAGACCTAAAAGGAAATTCACGCCGTCGTGAAATCAGCTTGGCTCGCCAAGTCGGCATGTACCTAATGCGGCAACACACGGATTTAAGTTTGCCCAAGATTGGTGAAGAATTCGGTGGCAAAGACCATACAACGGTGATGTATAGTTGCGACAAAATCATGCAGTTGAAAGATACCGATTCGGAACTGGCGATGACGTTACGCCAGCTCACCGATCGCATGAATCTGATGGGGCAACCGGATGCTTAGTTCGTGATCTGCGTTACGGCTAGCAATGCGATCGCATCACGCCAATTTCCTCCGTAGATCAACTGATGCCGCCCGTTTTATCACGTTTCAGCTTCAGCAATATCACGTTGGCTACCTGCCTTCTGTCACGTCACGCGACGCCGTATCACGCGACACTGTAGAAGGTTACAGCAGTCCGCTAAATACTGAACGAACTGAAAAATGAACGTAAAACCGGCTTATGCCCCACCAGCAACACCCGAAGGCGACGAGATGTGTAGATTGTTGTCAGGCCAAAAACTGCGAACAGTGCAAGATCGAGTCAAGCACAGAGTAGCCACCCATGCTGATACCTGCATGAGCGAACTCCTAACGATTGAGCTGATGATGCGTCCAGCCTAAAGATCCTTAAAACATTACAAAATCAGTACATTAGTAGATACCGGGGCGGTTGCGAGACGTTAAGATTCCGTTATGATACGTTGCAGCGTATTCATTTATATGAATTGCTGGACAAGAGGAGGGAATCTACGCCCTGTCTAGGGACAGCTAAGAGATTAGAATAGGGCTGGATCGCAACCTTAAAAATCAAGTTTCGTTAAGTTTTTCATATAAACGTAGCCGCTCATAGCCATAACAATCATGTCAATTACCATCGACAATTTTAAGCAGCAAAACGACTCAGTCGCGGAATCACCCGCCGATATAGCTCATTCAACGACGATGTATCTATGCTGTTACGTCAATGCCACGAGCCAAATTCAGGTCGCTCGGATCGCAAACGTCCCACAGTGGTACTTTGAGCGCGTAGTGTTTCCTGGACAGCGGCTAATGTTTGAAGCTCCCTTAGATGCACGGTTAGAAGTGCATACTGGACAAGCATCTCAAGCGATCCTAGCCGACACCATTTTGTGCGATCGCTTGCGAGTCGAAGCCTAGACAATAATTTAGTTGCGATTATTAGTAAACAGGCCACAAGGTGAAGCACTCCCTGCCTCGCCTTGTGGCCTGCTTATTTTGGGTGTTCGCCAAGGTTACAGAGACTAGCCGAACTCCTTTTTGCTCATGCAAGGGAAACCTGACTTGTCAGATAAGAGGGGAACAGAAAAGTTCAGGTTCCACCTCAAATAGTGAAATAATGTGCGATCGCGACATCAGAAGCCTTAAATCGACTTTTACTTGTATCTAAACCTCTAAACCTTACAAGATGCATTTTTAAAGTTGACATCCCCAATCCTTCACTTTATAAATTGCTTCAGCTCTATTGTTTTCCTGCTCAGCTTCAGATCCGTCTCTTAATTTTCCGCTGATGCTATACGCCACAAGAGCGGTGTATTCTCTTAAAACTAATTTACGCGATGTGCAACTAAGGTTTTGCAAAAAAAGTCTCACCCTATGAAGCTAGAAGTACAAGCTATCTAGTTCAGGTGAGACCAATGTTTTCTATCGACGAGTTTATCATCGCGGTCTTCTGCTGTGTGGATGAGGCTTTAGCTGAAGTCACCCAAGGACAACCGATTCGAGCCAAAGGATTTGCACCTGGGTTGAGCGACAGTGAGGTACTGACAATGGAGATTGTGGGCGAATATCAAGGGATAGACGCAGACCAAGCGATTTGGCAGTATTTTCGCCGTCACTGGTTGGCTTGGTTTCCAGGATTAGGGAGCCGTTGCACCTTTGTGCGGCAAGCCGCCAATCTGTGGCAGTACAAAGCCTTGCTTCAGCACCATTTAGCCGCCGAGTTAGGAGCCTTTAGTGACCCCGTGCAGCTGGTCGATGGCATTCCTATCCCGTTATGTGGCTTCAGTCGTGCTCCCCGTTGCCGCAGTTTCAGAGGGGTTGCCGCTTATGGCTACTGTGCGGCGAAGAAGCAGACCTACTATGGCTTTCATGGGCATTTGCTCATCAGTGCTACCGGTGTGATTACAGGCTTTAGTTTGACTCCCGCCAATGGCAGTGAGCGCGAAGCCCTCTGGGACATGGTATCGTCCATCCACGGGCTACTGATTGGTGATAAGGGCTACCTGTCTGCCCCACTCCAACAGGAACTCCGCCAAGTTGGCATTGCACTGGAAACCGCTTTGCGCTCCAATATGCACGACTCGCGTGACCCCGCTTGGGTCGCCTTACTCAAGCGAGTGCGGCGGCTCATTGAAACGGTCATTGGGCAATTAGTTGAACGCTTTTCGATTGAAAAAGTCCGCGCACGAGACCTGTGGCACTTGACCAGTCGCATCAATCGTAAGCTGTTAGCTCACACCGTTTGTCGTTGGCTCAATCGTCTCAGTGCTAATCCTTTGCAGTTTGAGCAGCTTGTGTCAGCCTAGTTTTAGTTGCACATCGCGTTAATTTAGAACGTCTAATAGATAAAAGCTTTTCTGGTTCTATCTGAATAGCATGAGGTGTAGCATCAAAACCAAAATTTTGAAAGACAAGAAGCGCCCTTATCATATGCGGGCTATCAGTTACTAATAGAACATGTTTATGTGATTGTGAATTCAGCAAAATCTCAGAGAACAAGCCGTTTTCCCATGTTGATTGAGAGCACCGTTCTCCTTCAATCTTTTCTTCAGGAACTCCCATTTCTTTGAGAGTTTCTATAATAGGAGGCGCATCGGTCATACCGCTGACAAAAACTATAGCTGCTTGATTTTCTTTCCATAGCTGCGATGCAACAAGAGCTCTTTCTGCTTGGCTACTAGGTCCTCTTCCTAACACAATAATTGATTGCGTGGCTTTATTATCGTTGTCTTTTAGAAGAAAACTACTTAAAAGCCACTGCATAGATAAATCTAGGAGCAGTGGAGACAGCATTGCTATTACTCCTAGAGTGATTAACCTGATAGTTAGCCGGCTAAAATGCTTTTGTCGTGAATTATTGAAACTTCGGTGACAGGATAAACATACAAAACTCTTAGGAGATTTCGTGCAAGAGCTTTGCCGAACAATTGATCGGGATTCACAAAAAGGGCATTGCATTCTGTCGTCTTCTTAACAAAGGTATTATTAAGACAAAAAGTGCTGAAATGAAGTAAATTATTAAAAATAATAAAAGCCGCTTTCATTCAGCGCGGTAAACACTTTCAAAATTCATCAATCTTTAACTTTTCTTATTAAAATACTTTGTAAATCTACTTATTTTTTTAGTTAACGGATTTAATGTTGAGCTTTTCAAATCGCGTTTTTCATCTATTTTTAGTTTATGATATTCATCCTCTAAAGGTGAATAAATATCTTCAATAGATTGTTGATAATACTGATAATAACCATAAGAATGAATTTTATCTTGCTTGGCTCCATTCGCCACCATTCCTATAAGAGGAACATTTGCTATTCTCAACTCATCTAAAGCAGACTCAATTTGCGAAAACTTTACTTGTCCTAGCTTGAATGCTAATAACATCCCTTGAGTTTTTGCCGTAATCATATAGGAATCGGCAAAGCCTAGGAGGGGAGGAGTATCAAATATAACTAAATCAAACCATTCATAAATATGCTGGAATAAATTTTCTATTTTCCGAGCAGACAGAATTTTGGCACTGGTCGGCTAAAAGGTGATAGAGTGTAGACCTTGCGTGGTCAGGAGTTCGTGGGTTGAGATGGGGCGATTACAATAGCCCATCGCCATCGCGGGTGTGGTATTGCCGCCGAGGCTCCAATGAGGCCGAACCCAGTTATGCAGCAAGCGCTGCACGTCCAACACCCGTTGCAGTGCGTCCACCGTCTTGGCATAGAGATTCTGCCGCCGTCGGTAGGCACTGGCTCGTCGTCGGATGGCTGCATTGTGTGCCTCGTTGTGGTTCGCATGCACGTCATTGACAGGACTCAGTGCTATATAGGGATGCTCCGACTTCACCCATACAACCCGCCGCCTGCCTTGAGACCCCTTCACTTTCATCGCCACTTCTAAGCCAAATCTCCAAACCTTGCGGTGCGGGTAACTCGCAGGGGTCTCTGTACGCTTGAGCCAAACGCTGGCAAGTTTCCATAAGGCCAACCCATAGCGCCGCTCCCCATCGGTGAACCAGCGAATGAACCGGGCTGACTTCGCCCAACCCCACGCTGCTGCCGTCCCGGTTTCAAACAACTCCTTATCCTTGCGACCCGCTCGAGCTTCAACCCAGTAGCGGCTGTCTCGTTCGATGAAATGAATTGTCCAGCCTTCGCTCTCACCGGGGGGAAGGTTCTGCCCTACACGGGTATAGACTTCATCGCCTTCGAGCGTCACATCCAACTCCGCTGGTGCAGGGGGCGACCAGTGGTCGATATGACCTGCCAACCGCCGCTCCCAATTGATGATGGTCGAATGAGACTTCGCGAATGAGCGCCCGGTGGCTCTCACTCCGAGTCCTTCACCCCGTACGTTGATGGCAGCGGCTACAATGGCTGGGGCCGTTCTTAAGCGAGCCATCGGCGTATGGGTGCGTTCGTTGAATCGTTTTCGGCACTGCCGGCATAGATATCGTTGTTGACGACTCCCATCCTTGAGGGTGGCTGTGCCATTCTTTACGGTTTGTTCACTCTGGCAGTGCGGACATCTCATTGCCTAAAACCAATGCATCACATCCATTTTAGCAATCACCCTCTAGACGACCAGTGCCGCTTCGACACTTTGATTTTGACAAATCAGGCGCTGCTTGAAGCCTTTTTTGCTCTCTTATGTCAGTGCCATTCATCTAACCGTTGCTTCTGAGCGATTTGCTTCGTTAGCAGAGTTGGCATTTGTCGTTGTGCTGTTGCTGTCATCAGTCAGGGTTTTATCCGTACTATCTGCTGTGTTTGAATTTGCTGTCGCTTTAGAAGTGTCTGAAGCTAAAGATTTAGTGTTGTTTTGAGCAGCTTGGGCAGCGACATCTTCAACTCGCTGCGTCAGCACTGCGGCAATCAGCATGAAACCGCCCCCCAGAACAACAGCCGTTAATCGGTTGTTACTAAGTACATTCTCCATGAACCAGCCCAGGCCCAGCGAAGCCAGCACCTCTGGCAGGACAATGAAGAAGTTGAAAATGCCCATGTAGATGCCGCTTTTCTTGGGGGGCAGCGAACCGACCAGAATGGCGTAGGGCATCGACAGCAAGCTAGCCCAGGCAATGCCTAGTCCCACCATCGGCAAGAGAACAAGGTACTGGTTATGGATGAACTGTAGCGAAATTAGGCCAATGCCGCCGCAGATGAGGCACAGCGTATGGGCAATCTTGCGACTGGTGGCTCTGGCTAGTTTGGGCAGAACGAACGAGAACAAGAAGCAGACAGCGTTATACATGGCGATGCACAGCCCAGCCCATTCAATACCGTCGGTATAGAGGGCTGTGCGTTCATCAATTGCGCCGACAATATTGCGGGCCACGGCGGGCGGGAAATAGAGAAAGACACAGTACATGCCGAGCCAGCTAAAGCATTGTGCCCAGGCGAGCTGGCGCATGGTCAGTGGCATGTCTCGCAGTGCTACGAAGGTTTCACGGACAGTGCCAACGATGCCGCCCCGTTCTTCCTTCTGCTGCTCAAAGGCTGCCATATCCTTGGGCGGATATTCATCAGTGGTAAAAACCGTCCAGGCAACGGTGCCGATAAATGCGATCGCACCTACATAGAACGACCACTTAACCGCCTGCGGAATCGTGTTCGGCTGTCCGGCTCCGGCTGTGATATGAAAGATATGAGATAAAATCCACGGCAGAGCTGAGGCAATTACCGCACCAATGCCGATGAAGAAGCTTTGCATGGCATAACCACGGGTGCGCTGACTGGCAGGCAGGATATCGCCAACAAAGGCCCGAAAGGGTTCCATGCTGACATTGGCAGAGGTATCCAAAATCCAGAGCAGTCCAGCGGCAACCCAAAGATTTGACGAATTGGGCATCAGCACCAGCGCAATAGAGCTGAAAATGGCTCCCACTAAGAAGTAGGGACGCCGTCGGCCCAGTCGTCCCCAGGTGTTGTCGCTCATGTTGCCAATGATCGGCTGAATGATTAACCCAGTCAGGGGAGCGGCCAGCCAGAGAATCGGAATCTGATGGGCATGGGCACCCAAATGTTCAAAAATCGCGCTGGTGTTTGCCATCTGTAAGGCCCAGCCAAACTGGATGCCAAACAGGCCAAAGCTCATATTCCACAGTTGCCAAAAATTTAGGCGTTCTTTTTCCATGAAGTCGTTATGCGATGCTGCGTTACCGTATCTTCTCCTTTGAGATGCTGATGAAATACTGAAACATCATTAAGCCTAGGGGCGACTATCGCTCACCGAAGCGGCGTTGGATGTTTGGAAGCGTGATGTTGGAAACCTAAAGTGGGCAGTACCCACCCTACGGAGACTGTAGCTAGAGGATGCAAGCTTCCGGTTTTAGATCTCGCTCCATGAGAGCCAGAACGGCTTCCTCTGGAGTGATCTTGCCGTTGAGTAAGCGATAGACCTGCCGCGAGATGGGCACGGGAATGGTTTCTCGATTGGCGATTTGGATCAGCACGTTGGTTGTATTCACGCCTTCAGCCGTACTTTGCAGCTCTTCTAAAATCTGATCAAGAGTCTTGCCCTGAGCGAGACCATAGCCAACGCGATAGTTCCGGCTGAGCGGACTGCTACAGGTGGCGAGCATATCGCCCAATCCAGACAAACCAAAGAAGGTTTCGGCCTGTCCGCCTAAATGGGTGCCAATTCGAATCACTTCCGTCAGCGCCCGCGTAATCAGGGCTGATTTTGCGTTGGTGCCCAGGTTCAGACCATCACAAACACCAACTGCGATCGCAATTACGTTCTTCAAGGTGCCGCCCAGCTCGGTGCCGATGGGGTCGGTATTGGTATAGACCCGGAAGCAATCGGAGGAAAATACCTGCTGAACGGCTTCGGCAGCAGGTTCATGTTCACTGGCAACGACGGTAGCGGCAGGCAAACCCTGCTCAATTTCCTTGGATAAGTTAGGGCCAGACAGTACGACGACGGGATGATTCGGAAAAGCCGCCTGCCAAATTTGAGACGGAGTGCGCGTCGTTTCTGGGTCAAGCCCCTTGGTTGCCGTAGCAAAAATCGTATCGCCATGCAGGGGAGCAGCCTCTAGCTGTTTGACCATTTCGTTGACCCCTTTCATCGAAATCGCCGATAGCACCAAGTGACTACCTTCAAGGGCGTCTTCTAGCGACAAATCCCCGCGACGCGACCAGAGCTTGACCTGATGGCCGTTGTACTCGGCAATTTTAGCCAGCGCTGAACCCCAGGCTCCAGCACCCAAGACGGTGATGATCGCGGTATCGACTTGGGTAATTTGCTGGATTGCGGCTTGAGCCTCTGCGGCAAGAGAAGCATCAGTCATAGAGCTTTGTTTAACTTGGCTAACCATATGTCTATTTTTCTATTGTGAAGGTGATGTATTAAAAAAACAAATCGGGATGAATCGGGATGGTGTAGGGGCGGGTTTAGTCATAAATCGATCGGCTCTGACCCAAACTAGTCAGCAAAACCCGCCCTTACGCGCATGTTCAGGGTAATGAGTTCAGATTGGCTAAGGCAAAATCTGGAGTTCGCGCTGCGCCATGTCGGACTGCAGTAGGTAATCGGGCAGGCAGTTGTCGCGGATATAGATCCAGTACTGCTCAATGTTGCGATCGCAATCGGTCTGACTCCAACCACAGTGCTGCTTCAGGGTTTCTTCAAGAACGGGCAGCAGGTCTAAACCATAGTTGGCCTGCATAGCCAGCGTCGTGCGTCGCCGCAAAATATCGACGTAGGTATGGGCCAACTCGGCCTGCACTGCGTACACAATCTGGGCGCGAATGTCAGGGAAACCCTCAGCGATCGGCTGGAGTAAGTCAGGATGCTGATCGGTCAGCGCCAAGACAGAGGGAGCATTGGAGCCATACAGCTTAAACAGATGGGCCACGGTAGTGACCGACAGACGATCTTCATACTGCTGAGTCACCTGCTCAATTTGCGGATCGTCCGGCCAGATTGCGCCGGGGAAGGAGCATTTGCGGGTCGGACAGGGCAGCGGGGTGCGGCCCTGCTTGCGATACACTGCGTCAACCAGCTCTTCGCCCACCTGTCGGAAAGTGGTCAGCTTGCCGCCAATTAGGGAAATCAGGTTAGCTACCCCGGCCTGCTCATGATCATGCAGAATGTGCTTGCGGGTAATGCTACCCGTATCCTGCCCTTCGGTATAGGGCAAGGGGCGCACACCCGAGTATGTAAACCGGACATCGCTGCGGGTAAGCTGCGCGACGGGGAAAATCCGGTTGGTTTCGTACAGCAAATAGTCGATTTCGTCGTTGTTTGCCTTAATACGCTCCAAATCACCCTCAAAGCGGATATCTGTCGTGCCGATCAGATACATGCCCAACCACGGCACGATAAAGAACGGACGATTATCGGACTTTGCTTCCACGTAAAATGCCGTATCCGGTGCGCCAGGGAACGGACTAACAACAATGTGACTGCCTTTGGTGCCGCCCATCAGCCGCTTGGCTTCTAGAGAGATTGGCGTGTGATCCTCTTGTCCCCGTTGACAAACCTGATCGACCCAAGGACCAGCGGTGTTGATGACAACAGCGTTATTTGTCCCTCGCACCGTGAATTCCTTACCCGTTAGCTCATCCACACAGGTTAAGTGAGTAATCCGGTTGCGATCGCGGTGCAGCGCTGTCACCGTCACGTAGTTGAGCACGGTCGCACCCGCCGTTTGTGCCCCCAAGATATTCTCTAAACACAGCCGCTCGGCATATTCCGCCTGTCCGTCATAGTACTGCGCGGCTCCTTTTAATCCCTCATCGTCAACGGCGCGGAAAAGCTGCTGAAACTTCTTCGCAGTCAACATTCGATGAGCTGGAACCGTCTTGTCATAGCTCAGCACATCATAGAGCAGCATCCCAGCCTGAATTTCCCAGTAGCTGCGTGCCCCCCGCCGATAAATCGGAATCGTTAGCTGTACGGGATGCACCAGATGCGGCGCATGTTCGAGCAGTAATTCTCGCTCGCGGAGAGATTCTCGAACTAACCTAAATTCAAAATATTCTAGATATCGCAGCCCGCCGTGAATCAGGCGTGTTGACCAGCTACTCGTGCCGCTGGCGAAGTCATTTTTTTCTAGCAAAATGGGCTTCAGACCCCGCAGAGCGGCATCTCGCGCTGTTGCCGCTCCATTAATTCCCCCACCGATAATCAATACGTCGTACCGACTATCCGAAATGGTTTGAAAATCTCGCATGTTAACTGTTGTTGAATTTAACAAGCAGGCCGTTAACTCTATTGCAGCCGATTTCGTTTCACAAAAAATCCAATCTTAGAAAGATTTTGGATTCAATTCTGGCAATTCTAATCGAAATGAACTCTAGTGATGGGGCAGGTTTACTGCTCAGCCTCGGTTCAACGGCAAAATTCGTTGACTAGACCTGCCCCTACAGCCGACTGGTGAAAAAGGGCGATGTGCGATCGCCCTTTTCTGTTCTATGGAACGCTAGACCAGTACAGGCTCACTTTGTTGCGCTCGGTCTGATGCAGCCTGAGCTTCCCGGAATAAGTGGTTAGCCCACTGCTGCACGTCATAGCGCTGAATTGCGTGCAGTAGCTTGCCATTCCGCTCCTGCTGCTCTTCACTAGACATGTCGAGCGCCTGATCAATTGACTCATCCATCCGCGTGGAAGAATACGGATTCGTCAAAACGGCATCCGGTAGTTCAACCGCAGCTCCAGTGAATTCGGACAGAATCAAAACGCCGTCCTTGCCCTTGTGCGCGACAACGTATTCTTTGGCAACCAGGTTTAAGCCATCCCGCAGCGGTGTAATCCAGGCGATATCCGCCGCCGCATAGCAGGCCATCAGTTCATCAAACGGCAGTGGCTTAGTAAATAGCAGAATCGGCGTCCAGTTCAGCTTGGCAAAGCGACCGTTGATCTTACCAACTAGCTGCTCAATTTGAGCTTGGGCATTGCGATAGACGCGCATTCCTTCTGCGGGCTTGGCTGCTGTAACCAGCAGGTTGATCTTACCCTGCACCTCTGGTCTGCGCTCCAGCAACCGCTCGTAGCACAGCAGCATTTCACGGGTTCCCTTCACATAGTCAACCCGGCCAGCGGAAATGATCAGCTTGTTGCCGTTCAGCTCTTC
The DNA here is from genome assembly GCF_057732415.1 of Thainema salinarum CENA647. NCBI lineage: Bacteria > Bacillati > Cyanobacteriota > Cyanophyceae > Leptolyngbyales > Leptolyngbyaceae > Thainema > Thainema salinarum. The sequence goes on along the minus strand of NZ_JBYJZJ010000022.1, from coordinate 385,899 downwards.
CCGAATCTCTGTCACCCGCTTTTGCACTTCAGGTCGCTCAACAATGGAGCGAATCAGCTCCGGATTGGTACCTACAGGAAACGCATCTAGATTGACGATCCGACCGTTATGTTCAATCTGAGTCGTCAATTCAGGCTCAGCCAGTGCGGTTCCAAATGGCGTAAATGCTTTGTCTACAGGCTTTTGGGTGATCGTTTTGGTTCCTCGAAGACTGCGAGCCACATCAACAAAGTTCTGCACGTAGCGCGGAATATGGAATCCAACTAGATCACAGCACAACAGACTGTCCACAATCGCCTCACGCCACGGCAGGATGTTGAAAATATCTGACGAGGGGAACGGCGTGTGATGGAAAAAGGCAATCTTCACATTCGGCATCCGCTGCCGGATGAAGTAAGGCGCTAGCCATAGGTTGTAGTCATGCACCCATATCAGCGCATCATCTGCCGCATCTTCGCAAGCTGCTTCGGCAAACATTTCGTTGATGTGCTTGAAGTTTTCCCAGTCAGACGAATCGTAGGTGAACTGCCAGGGGAAGGAGTGCAGAATCGGCCAGAATGCTTCTTTTGAAGTGATGTGGTAGAAGTTTTTGACCTGGTCAGCACTCAGCGGAATGCGGCGCACAATGCAGCCATCGTTACCACCTTCAACCTGTACGCGCTCTTGAAAGTTCGTCTGCTGTTTGGCGTTGACCTGTTTCCAGGCGACCCAGGTGCCTTGGTCGGAGTTTAAGAAAAAGCTTTTGAGTGTTGGGACAATTCCATTCGGGCTTTTTTTATCAACGTAGCGAACTTTGCCATCGATCTTAACCTCATCATAGGGTTCTCGATGGTAGAGGATGACAAGTGATGATTTCATGCAATTTGCTCCTATGCACTGCTAGTAAACAACCGTAAATCGGTTTAAACCGGGGTTCTAGATTGCATTGGATGAATGCCGAAACATGCCTAAGCGCTCGGAACGGAATAATGCATTCGGCTCAGACGCTAACCGTAAAAGTCAGCCTGAAGCAAATATTGCGAGCGATTGAGCATGGCGCTGAGCGGGAAACTCATCTGGCATCAAACCAATGACTGTCTTCGTTTGGCGAATTTAATTTTGGCGAATTTAACGGCTAAAACCAGGATAAAACTCGACTGTCTTTCACACCCAATCTTAACCTTGCTCAATCAACGGATCCATTTTATGGAGATGATGAAGCGTTTGGTTGCAAGCTAGATTTATTTTGCTCAGACCCAGATCAAGGTTGGTACGACAAGACACTTTTCGAGAAATTCTGAATCGTTTTTCGCTTTACTTACAATTTTCTTTTACAACGATCAGTCCTCAACCTGGGACATGCCGAGCTTCGACATCAGTATTATCAACATGTGATTTCAAAGACCTCCAAAGGCTTTCCTGGTCAACTCCCCAGCCAATCGATACCCAACCAGATTGCGATCTCAAATTCGCATCCATGCTGTGCAATCAACTTAGCAGAAGAGCAGTATTAACCACAGCCAATATAAAAAAATGCTAAAACGCGCCAATAAAATATTAGCGCAAACTGCCAAATCAAAAATCATTCATGCGGTTGATGCTTGATAGGCCAAAGGGTAGGTTTACTGCTGATCGGTACTCATTTTTACAAATTAAATCACCCAAAAAACTGGCTTTTCTGTACGCATCTGAGACAGAATAGGGGTTCGGGTCTTTGAACTGACCTTGGATGCCAAGCGTTAGGCTGACTGAGCGTTGTCCTAAGCTGGCAGCAGAATTTTGTGTAGCATTCAAAAATTTTTTGGCGTTTGCTGTGACTCAGACTACTTCTCTCTCCGTCGCTCTTGTTGAAAAAGAAACTCAACAACTCCTTGATTGGGCAGCTCGCATTACAGATGCATCAGAACTCACATATCTACAGCGATCGCAGATTTTAGCCCGCCGATTGGGCGCTCATTGGCAAGAAGAGACCGGACTGACCGAAATTGGGTTTTGGACACCAGAGTTAGCCGGGGAGGTTATCCAGTCTGATCGGCAAATTTATTTGGAGGTGCTTACCCCGCTCAATCCAATTGATTTCCGCCAGAAAGAACAAACGCTTAAGTTCCAGCGCGACTGCATTCGGCTACCGCTCCAGGGGGAATTTATCTGGGGCGTTGTCGAAGGAATGAAACCTGGACGACGCGATCAAGCCGGTTCGTTCTATTGGCTGCGGTTTGTGGATATTGAGAACCGCATGCATACTATCCGCGATCCCCTAGCTTATTCGGTGCCCTACGGTGTGTTTGGCCCCGCTGAACTCTACGATATGGATCGCCTACAGCAGGAACGCCCAGATTTGGATTACTTCCGCCAAACCGGGCTGTCAACGATGGTAGAAGACGCTGTTGAAAAAGCCATTGCTGGCAGCGCTGCCGACACCGCCACTGGCAATGGTGCAGCCGTTGTGGATCATCTAGAATCGGTCATGACCGAGGAGGAGATTCAGCAGCTGCCTCGGATTCCGTCTCCGACTAACATCCTGCAAATTCACGTCAATACTGCCTCTGAAGCTGGCACGTTAGAAGGTTTGACCGCCATTTATCAAGAAATCTCGGACAAACTCGCGGCAGGCAAAGAATTGACGGCTGATGAGATTCACTACGTCGGCTATGATGCAGTGCAGTTTTTGCCGCTGGAACCAACGATTGAATATCGCTTAGAGGACGTGAGCAACATTGCTCACGAGTTCTTTGCCATCGATGATCCCGATGGGCATGTTCAAGCGGGGATGGCCGAAGAATCAGAGGTTATGGATGTTACGCTGCGGAAGTCCAAGACGCAGAACTGGGGCTATGATGTGCCCATTTTGGCTTCATCGGCTACTAATCCTGCCATTATGGGCAGCTTGCGTCCGGATGAGCTAATTGATTTAACGGCGACGCTGCACAATTTTTCCCAAGGCCCAATTCAGGTCATTTACGACCTTGTCTATGGACACGCGGACAATCAATGTCTGGAACTGCTGGGTCGCCAATATCTCAAAGGCCCCAATATGTATGGGCAGGATCTCAACCACCAGCTGCCGGGTGTGCGAGCCATTTTGCTGGAAATGCAGCGGCGTAAAATCAACACCGGGGCCGATGGTATTCGCGTCGATGGCGGGCAAGATTTTCGCTACTTTAATCCGATGTCGGGCCGAGTCGAGCAGGATGATGCCTACCTGCTGGCCATGAGCGATGTCGTGCAGGACATCAACGGCTATCAGCGACTGCTCTTTACCATTTTTGAAGATGGCCGGCCTTGGCCAGAAGAAGGCTGGGAAGAAAAATCTACCTATCGCGAGCTGATTGAACTTAGACCAGAGTCCTATCAATGGGGCCCATTAATTTTTGCCCACAATACGCCCACACTCAGAGGATTTTGGGATCGCAAGTGGCGACGCGTTTGTGAAGTGATGTACCAAGGCGATCGCTGGATCACTGGCTGCGCCAACCACGACACGGTTCGACGCGGCAACCAAGTTGACACGGACAGTCCAGTCAACTGGAATTTAGGCTGCACCTTGCCGGATGTTTTGCGCAATGCCTATCAAAATCCGGCAACCTTGCTGTGGATCTATGGATTCAGTCCCGGTTTGCCGATGGATTTTCTCAACGCCAGCTTTCGTGCTCCCTGGGGATTCTTCCGTAACACCGACGATCGCTACGGGGTCAAGGTCGTTTCTGAAGAAGTCGGCTTCTTAGACTGGCAGGTTGAACCGGAGGTCTATCAGCGCCCCGAAACCTTTTCCCGAATTAAACAGCTTGGATTCAACAAGCTGGATGAGCTGAAGCAGTTTGCCAAAGCACTGCGCATTGCCATGATTGAAACGGATTATGATTTGGAAGCCGTCGCTGAAATGTGCCAACACTGCATTGGCGATGATCCCAGTAGCTGTGAGATGCCATCACTGGAAGAACTGGGTGATGATCCAGATCGGCCTGAGTTTTTGAGAAATCTGGATGTGCATCAGCTTAAGGAGTTTGCCATGGCCTTTATGGAAGATGGGCATGAACTCTGTAAGGTGTCTCATTATCGTCACGACGTAAACCCTCAGCACAGTGAATATGCACTGAGCCTGCGCCGCTACCGCCAAGCAAATCCGTGGCTAGGAGATAATCTTACGGGCCTGGATCGGTTTAATCGAATTAGTGACGATCAGCGTACAATCTTCTACGGTATGCGCACCGCTCCCCATCACAGCCATGATGAACAACCACAGAAGCAGGTGGTGTTTGTTGCACATATGGGCGGCGATCCAACTCCCGTTGCCCTGGCGGATTGGCTCCAGCTTGATCTGAGCGATTGGCAAGTGGCCCTGACGACGCCCAAGGTTGATGTTGATGACGCCTTAGCGACTCATCCAGAACATCCGGTATTTGAGCTGTGTGACGGTCAAGGTGTCTTGTTTGAACGAAACTTGGAGCCGAGTTAGTCGTCTCTAAAACAGACTCAAAACAGATCTAAAGCAGACACTCATCCCCAATTGGACAGATGCAACGGGGTTTGCAGCGAATTTGGCTGCAAAGTCCCGGAGTAGCAGGGATAGCGACTTGTTAAAAAGCAGCGTCAATATCTACCCAATTTAGGGTGAGTGAGCTACCCTAATTGAGTTCTCAGAAATGTGAAATGTGAGGCAGTTGTTTGCGGGTGATGGGTTCGAAATTGCGTTCTAGCCAACGACGGTTAAGCCGAGATGCCGGTCGAAAGCAGGTGCGATCGCGGCGACGATTGTGGCTGTCGTACTTGTTCATCGGAGTTGCGATCGCACTGTTAGGTTTTGGGATTAGACAAGCATCCGGTTTCAATATGCAGTCGCCGCAGGCCATTTTTGTCCTGGGAGGAGCCCCCGAACGAGAAAACTTTGCCGCACAGCTAGCTCAGCAGTATCCTGAGCTGGACGTTTGGGTTTCATCTGGCAGTAATCCAGAATATGCCGAATGGGTTTTTAGTGAAGCCCAGGTTGACCCAGAGCGCGTTCATCTTGATTACAGAGCCGTTGATACGGTCACAAATTTTACAACGCTGGTGGATACGTTTGAAGCACAAGACATCCAGCAGGTTTACTTGGTAACATCGGACTACCATATGCGTCGTGCTCGGATTATCGGTCAAATTGTATTTGGCAGCCGAGGGATTCAGTTTGAGCCTGTTCCCATACCGACGGGTGAACCATCTGAGAGCTTGGATGTGGCTGCGCGGGACGGGGCACGAGCACTGATGTGGGTGATGACAGGGAAAACGGGTTCGACCCTTCATCCGGCGCAGCGCTATTCGGCGCTAACGAAGGGCATATTTGATTGATCCTAGTAGATAATCCCAGTAGATAGAGGCCCGTCAGGTCAGATGTCGAAGGAAATCCTGCATTTAGGTGAACTGGTCGAGCAATGCCAAGCAAAAATTGTTGAACAATGGACAGAATCCGTTCAGCAGCATCGAGACATTGAAGCCGCTGATGAGTTGCCACCAATGGCAATTCGGGATCATGTGCCGTCCGTTTTAAGCGCGATCGCAGATTGCCTCAAGCAGTATGACTACAGTAATGTGGTTGAAGCTGTAGCCAGTGCCAGCCTAAGTCATGGCGTTTTAAGAGCCAAACAGGGATTTGATCCCACGGAGGTTGTACAGGAATATCGGCTGCTGCGCCAAGCCGTGATTCGAAACCTAGAGCCGTATTTGGAGAGCTTAACGCCGTCCCAGATTTTTTCGGGCATGAACGTGGTCAATGAAGTCGTTGATTTAGCGTTAACGAAATGCTTTGAGAGCTATGTTGAATCGCGTCTCCAAGAGCTAGAGCAGCTTAAGGAGCAGGTCAAACTGACGACTGGGGAACTCTCGCAGCTGGTTCACACCAGCCAAGAACAGGTTGCGTTCCTGGCGCATGAACTCAAGACTCCGCTGAACTCGATCATCGGCTACTCTGAGCTGTTACTGCGTCAGCAGCAGGGGGCACTGAGCCAATCCGTTGCGCTGGATAACCTTGATAGTTTGGAGCGGGTACTGCGGAATGGGCAGCGGTTACTGAAGCTGGTGAATCAGGTTTTAGAGTTTTCCTACTACGAAAACCAATCGGTTCAGTTAGACATTCAGTTGGTTCAGCCGCGCCAGCTGCTGCAAACGGTGGTTGAGACGTTAGAACCACTGGCCAGCAAGAAAGGACTGGACATTATCATAGACTGCGATCGCGCTCCCGAAACGGTGGAGACCGACTCGCTGAAGCTAGAGCAGGTGCTGATCAATCTCGGCAGCAACGCCATTCGCTATACCGAAAAGGGCCATGTGCAGCTGACGGCAGTCGCCGTTGCGGATCAGCAGTGGCAACTTGCGATCGCGGATACGGGAATCGGCATGGATACTGAAACGCAGAAAAAAATCTTTGAGCCGTTTTTCCGCGCCCAGTCGCCAGACGCACAGAAGAATTTGCTCTGGAAAGGCACGGGTTTAGGACTGGCAATCACGGCCAAGATTGTGGTTTTGCTCAAGGGAGAACTTGAAGTTGTCTCTAAACTGAATGACGGTTCCATATTTACCGTTCAGCTACCGACCGCCTATGGTTCGCTAGATAAAGCTGATATTGATTGAGACGCTCGCTGAGCAAGCATTTCATCAAATTTCAGTCTCTGGTTCCTCAAGGCACACCGCCACGCGGGCAAATTTCAGGCCAGTTACTCCTTGCAATGGCTCAACAGCACCTTGGGTGATCTTCTCGCCCACCCAGCCTTCCCGCTGCAGATAGCGCACGTATTGACGGTACTCTTCCCACTCTTCCGGCGTAGAGTAAACGATGGTCAACATGCCGGGTTGGGTAATGCGAGTGCGGGTTTCGGCATCCACCGCTTTATCGATGCGCTTCTTGACGATTTCATAACGCGTATCGCGCGTGCCGCGCACGTCGAACAGCCGCTCAGTCGTTTCGTCATGAATAATATCGACCGTACTCACCTGCACCAGCACCAAATGAGTAATTTCAAGCTGGGTTTGAAACCGCTGCTTCAACGTAAACGACACCCGCGCGCAGTCACAGACGGCCCGCAACTGCTCATAGCGCAAGCTGCGTAAATGGAAGGGCTTGAAGGTCGGATCAATCGATTCCCCGACATAAATCATGTGGTCAATACCGTCGGTCGTCTCAATATCACAGTAGTGCTTGACCACCCGCTGCATTTTCTCCTGCCAAGCCATCCAGGTATCGCGCAGCAGGCCGTTGATTTGCTGGATGATTTGGTCGTAGGCTTGACGAGCCTGGTAGACGCAGCCGTGGTCATTGTCACAAGCCGCTTCGTAGGCTTCCACTGCCGCCAATGCCTGGGGGCTACACTGCCGGAAGTAGGCAAAATGCTTTTCTAAATGTTGCTCTAGATAGCGAGTCAGCGTCACCTCAGCATCAACGGTGACCCCCTCGTGTAGCTGCGCGATATGCTCGTCTAAATCCTGCTTGAGCTGCTGTCCTAAAGCAGTTTCCGTACTGTCACAAACCGCATTGATGATGTCAATGCCCAGCTGAAACTGGTGCAGCAAGTCGGTTTGAATCGCTCGATTGCGCTCATTAGACGATCCCCGAATATCCGAAATGCCGTAGAGAGGGTAGACATCATTGAACACTATTGTTTCCGGCGGCAGTCCCCAACTGCGGCGTTCCGCTTCTTGGACAAACCGCCACTCGACAGCGGGGTGAATTTTGGTAAACCGCCGCTGGATAGCGTGACGCAGAGCTGCTGTCAGTGCCGGAATGAGCGTCGCCGCATTGCGGCAGTCCACGCTGTCAAAATGGTACGCCTGCTGACTGGTCAAGCCCACAACGCCGATCAGCTTACTCTGTGCTGCTGATGTTTCGAGCATGGATTGAACCACTAAGGGAATGATCAACAGCGATCGCACTCCCTTATCCTGAATAAACTGCTCGCATTTCGTGGGACAGTCCGCCTGCAAATTGGGAATATTCAGCACCTGCGCCGCTTCTGCCGCCGTGAAGAAGTGAGATCCTTGCAGTTCCGCCATTGGAAATGCGGTGGCATCGTCTTGGAGATTTTCTAGCCCAATGATCAGACGGGCCTGATCATTTTCGGCACTGAGGATGAAGCTGTTATCGGCCCGGAAAAGGGTGCGTACAAACTTGTTAACCCGATGCATCTTGCGCGGTTGCAGCACCGATTCTCGATCAATCAAAAGCTGAATCAGGCTATGGATCGTTTGCCGCTCGGTGACTTCCACTCCTTCCAGCAGCAGCACGCCCTCCACCTGGTAGCGCTCTAGATCAAGCCGATCTACCAGAGCTTGAACCTGTTCCGGGGCCAGCAGTTGGCCAATCAGCTCTGAGCGGCTGGACTGTGCCGTAACGCCTAAGTCATTAAACTCGTCCGAGAGTGGATCAGACAGCTTCACCCGCATGCGATCGCTGCGTAGACGCAGCTCTAACTGCACCGTCTGCTCTTTGGTGGGGGACAGATTAACCAGCAGCGTGTCATTCAACAAACGCTCAAATTCGGGTGATTGAATATGATAGTACTGCTGTAGAACAGCATAGAGAACATGGCGACGATACAGTTGCTGGAAGGCTTCCCGTTCAGCGGTTGAGAGCAGTTCCAGCAAGTTCCAGGCCGAAGTCGTCGAATCCACAGTCGAATCTGGATCAGCTTGCTTAGCCAGTAACGGCGCAATGATTTGCTGAAGATGATTATTAACGGAGCGAACTTGAAAGGTTTTCAGATCAATCACAGCCATCAGCAAATGGCTATGATCGTTAAAATGAGACAGCCAGCCTAAATCCTGATAATGCTCTTTCAGTGCCGCCAAGTCAGCCGTCGTTTGTTCGTCTAGCGCTCCTTGATGAGCAAGTTTATCCCGCAGGCGTTCCAAGATCGCGTCAACGGCAATATCATAGGCAGCATCCTGATCGTACCCATTGAGATTGTGAACCGGAACAACCTGTGACGATCGATGCGATGGCACAAATGATGACGTGGACATGGGTTGACCCCCTTGAAACGCAGGTTGGCATGGAACTCCTAAGCTAGTCTGTACCCTAGAGGGCTGTAGGGAACGAAGAAACGGTATTTTGTATAGCTTAACCAAACCCTTTAGAATAAATGAAGAAGTCATATAAATTCCTTGACAATGGATGCCGTTGATATCAAGCCAATCCAAGCTCGCTGATATTAAGCTTTCATTGTGGAATACCTGCGCTGACTGAAATCTTTGTTCTTCATGCAGATGCGTATGCAAATGCGATCGCACACGGATCTGCAACCACGTCACTTATCCAGACGTGACAATTTCTCCGCGTGAGCTACGGAGCAAATTACAGGGCAGTTAGCGGCAGGTTTTGTTGTCTTAGAGTTAACGCGTTTGGCCTATATCCATGTTTGATGCGCTTGCTGATCGGTTAGAAGACGCCTGGAAAAAGTTACGAGGTCAAGACAAGATCTCGGAGTCGAATATTCAAGAAGCACTGAGGGAAGTGCGGCGAGCACTGCTAGAAGCGGATGCCAACTTCCAGGTTGTCAAAGAATTTGTTGCAGAAGTTCAGGAGAAGGCCAAAGGCGCAGAAGTCATTTCGGGCGTGCGGCCTGACCAACAGTTCATCAAGATTGTTCATGAAGAACTGGTTGAGGTGATGGGGGAAACCAACGTTCCCCTGGCCCATGCCGATACAGCGCCCACGATTGTGCTGATGGCGGGTCTGCAAGGTACGGGTAAAACGACCGCTTCCGCAAAGCTGGCCCTGCACCTGCGCAAGCAAGACCGCAATGCGCTGCTGGTGGCAACAGACGTTTATCGACCCGCTGCGATCGATCAGCTGATCACCCTCGGTAAGCAAATCGATACGCCTGTATTTGAACTAGGTTCAGACGCCAACCCGGTTGAGATTGCCAAGCAGGGTGTCGCCTACGCCAAAGAGCAGGGAATTGACACCGTCATCATTGATACCGCTGGTCGTCTGCAAATTGACCAGGACATGATGGCCGAACTGGCCGAAGTTAAAAAAGCGGTGCAGCCGGATGAAGTGCTGCTAGTGGTAGACGCGATGACGGGTCAGGAAGCAGCCAACCTCACCCGCACGTTCCATGACGAAATTGGCATTACGGGTGCCATCCTAACTAAGTTAGACGGTGACTCGCGCGGTGGTGCGGCGTTATCGGTACGGCGAATTTCGGGACAGCCGATCAAGTTTGTCGGTATGGGCGAAAAGGTGGAAGCGCTCCAGCCGTTCTATCCCGACCGGATGGCCTCCCGCATCTTGGGGATGGGTGACGTTCTCACCCTGGTGGAAAAGGCACAGGAAGAAGTTGATCTGGCTGATGCCGAACAGATGCAGGAAAAAATCCTGTCGGCTCAGTTTGACTTCACGGACTTCCTGAAGCAGATGCGCCTGCTGAAAAATATGGGTTCTCTGGGAGGCATCATGAAGATGATTCCCGGTATGAACAAGATTTCTAGCGATCAGCTAGAGCAGGGCGAATCGCAGCTCAAGCGGGCGGAAGCGATGATCAACTCTATGACGATGGAAGAGCGGCGCAATCCCGATTTGCTGTCCAACTCTCCCAGTCGCCGACGTCGGATTGCCAAAGGTGCAGGCTTTAAAGATAACGATGTCGGCAAGCTGGTCAGTGATTTTCAAAGAATGCGATCGCTGATGCAGCAAATGGGCCAAGGGCGCATGGGCTTCCCTGGCATGGGTGGTTTTCCCGGCATGGGTGGCGGCGGAATGCCTGGTATGGGCATGCCCGGTATGGGCGGGGGTGGCCCCCAACCCGGCTGGCGGGATTACGGTGGTGGCGGTCAGTCCAAAAAGAAAAAGAAGGGCAAGAAAAAGAAAGGGTTTGGTCAGTTATAAGTAGCTGCCTGTGAAGTCCAGTTGTGTAAGGCGCGATAAATGACGGCTCACGATTTTAGCTAGCGTAAATCACCCAAATATCACCCTCAGGTGGCCATGTAAAAAACTGGCACACCTGCAATGATTAACAGTGTCAAGGTGTTGGAGATCACAAATTATTTGTGGTTTATGACACTTTGAGGAGGTGATGAGACGTCGTAATCACTACTCCTGAAACCCGATGCGTTTCCCCGGTTTCCTTTGGAATCGGGGTTTTTCTTTCGTTTTCTAGTCCTGATAGACAAAGTCCAGCGCTACGCGCTGAAGTAAAATCAATATATTTTGTGAAAGCCGCGCTGAGCACAGCTTTCACAAAATATTGGTTCTAACCGATAGGCGTAGTGCCATAAAATAGCAGTCTGAAGCGAATCGCAGGCAAACCAGAATATGGTCACTTGGCAAGCTGACTTCTATCGTCGTCCATTACAGACAGCAGACAATCAGCCCCTCTGGGAGTTGTTCATCTGTGATGCGGCAGGACATATTATTCACCAAGCGCAATGTCCCCAGTCGCAGGCCAGTGGTGCCTGGTTGGAGGGCGAGATTAAAACTGCGATCGCAACTCACGCTGCACCGGACGGCATCCAAGTTTTTCGGCCTCAAAGCGTATCGCTGCTAAAAACCGCCTGTGCGCCCTTGGGTATTGAAGTAGATGCCACCCGCCGCACTCCCGCCCTTAAACGCTTGCTTGTCCAACAGGCCGCTGACTATCAGCCCCAAACAAAAACCAACGGCTACGTCTATCTGCCCCTCGCGCTCGACCGTCCCCCACCGACTCCCCTGCCGGAAAATCTCTGGGGTGACCAGTGGCGCTTTGCTGCGATTGCGGCTCAAGATTTAGAGCAGTCGTTTGCTCATGAGCCAATCCCGTTTCTGCACTTGCCAGCAGAGATTAAACCCATCCAACTGGGACTGCCCAGCACCAGCCTAATTCCGGGCATCATCGTCTACGGCGGTCGGCAATCCTGGCGCTTGGCTGAATGGCTCCAGCGAGCCAAGCCTGTGGAACTGCACTATATTCCTGGCGAACCGGATGGCTTGATTCTGGAAGCGGGTCTCGTCGAACGCTGGATTTTAGCCACTTTTGACGATGCCGATGTCAAAGCCGCCGCTCGCACCTTTGCCCAACGCCAGCCAGCCGCTCAAGGACTCCACTTCTTACTCATCCAACCCGACGACTCCGGCATGACCTACACCGGATTGTGGCTGCTGCAACAGCAAAACGACACCGAAATTAGCCAGGATAATAGATAGAAGCCACAGCTTTCTACACCAGGTATCGACTCCTCAACCTAGCGCGTTACGATTACTCCCCCTGCCCCCTTTTTGCCCAAGCCCTCGACTCCCCAATTCGGTGCATTACGCTTCGCTTTAGCGTAGCCATACCCGAAGGGTTATACACACCCTACTGACTCCCTTGACTCCCTTTACAGCTTTACCGCCTTACCTTCCTACCCCCTACCCATCCACCCATCTACCCCAAACTCCCATCCACCCCCAAACCCATGTCCCACCCCATCTTCCACCTCGCCTTCCCCGTCACCAACTTAGACGACACCCGCAAATTCTATATAGACGGCCTCGGCTGTGAACCTGGGCGCGAAGGGCCAGGTTCACTCATCCTTAATCTGCAAGGCCACCAGCTTGTCGCTCACGTGGCCCATGAACCGCTAGAGCCGCAGAGAGGCATTTATCCCCGGCATTTTGGCCTCGTCTTTCCTGAAGAAGCGGATTGGGAAGCGCTGCTCGAACGGGCTCAGAAGCATGAACTCACGTTTTATCAGCAGCCAAAACTGCGGTTTCCCGGCTTACCGCTGGAGCACCGCACGTTTTTCCTAGTTGACCCTTTTCATAACCTGCTGGAGTTCAAGTTCTACCGTCACGCCAGCGCTATCTTTGGTGAAGTGGCCTATGCGCAGGTCGGTGATACGTAGCGCAATGGTTCGTCGAGTAAAGTTGCGATCGCATCCAAGCAGCGGGGATCGCGAATCATCCAGGAATGCAGCAGCACGGGAAAGGTCAGTTCTTGTCCCACCGGCAGTTGCGAACTATGGGCCGGCACAATCATCAGGTCAAACGGCGTCCACAGGGACGTGAAGTTGAGCCGATGTAGCCGACTTAAATCCTGATTCAGGGCTTGCAGAAAAGGACTGCCGGGACGCATTTGATAGCAGCCAAGATTCCAGCGACCATAGGCAACCAGCGATCCTTGATGCGGCGACGAGATCGTGATTAATCGCTGAACGCGATCGCAGTGATCAATCTGCTGGACATAGTAGCGACTCACAATTCCCCCCATACTGAAGCCAATCAGGTCAATGGGTTGATGAGGTGCAAAGGTCTGATTGACATAGCGATCAACCTGAGCCGCTAATTCATCAAGCCCCAAATCTCCGTTGCTAGGCCATAAACTCAGCCCGTGGACGTGGCGGCCCTGCTGCCGCAGCATCTGCATCAGCGGCTCAAGTACGGTAGCTGTATCATCAATACCAGGCACTAGCACAACTGGATTAGGTGCTGCGGAACGGTTTACGGTTGACTGATTGCTCATGGCAGCGGATGGCATAGAGTAGTATCAATTTTCTCATTTCTGCAAGATTCCTTCATGATGCAGCGCGTCAATGTGATTTGGGCTGTCATGCAGGTCACTTTGCTAACTGTTCACTGGATCTTCTAGACGGATGAGCCACTGTTAACTGAAGTCACGATGTAGGGCTAGGGATGGGTACCCATCAGCGCTCTTGTGATAGCCTTTCAGTAGGCTGGGCAAGATGTGGTTTTGAGTAACGCATTGTCAATAAATGTGTAGAAGTGTTGCTTCCGTCCACATGAGAAATTCATAATCGTTTTAGATTTTTCTATAGCGCTCTAGATGGATAGGGCCATATCGCGGCTGTTACGTTGCATCGAGCAATGTACATTAAGCTGAGTCTACTTTGCTTACGCTTACTATGCCTGATGAGGATGAAACGTATCAGGCCGGGATGTGACAGTAGTCGTAATGCACGAGTTAAGTCGATAGCGAGAGATGCCGCTATTCATGTAGGGTTGTCACTAGATTTGTTCATTTCAGCGAAACATAGACTTGGGAGTCACTGGGCTAATGGGTTTTATTAAAAAGATATTTGGCGCTATTTTCGGACTAATCTCTTCCTTGTTGAAGGTAGTCGGAGTCGGTAAGAAGTCTGAGTATTTCTTGGAAATTGACGAGTCGCAGGCGAATCGGTCTTCCAATCAGGCTCAGCCTGCGGAAAACCAGGCTCAGTCTGCCAACACAGAAGAAGTGGCTAGCCAACCCGCATCGGCTGCGATCGCAACCGCAACTGAGTCTCCAAACGGCAGTCAGCCAAGCCCTCAGCCAGCTGCGCAGGCAAACGCCCAGGCAACGGCTGACCAAAATGAGCCGATCGCTGTACTGACTCAAAATGGTGCAACTCCTCAGCCCATGCCAGTAGCGGCAGCAACCGCATCAAAGTCTGATACGACCTTCGCTCCAGAGTATCTGAATCCAGCCAAGAACCAAACCCGCCGTCGCCGTCCGGGTGCCAACATGGGTTCCTTTATGTCAATGGCTAAGAATGTTAAGGTGTCTGGTTCGTAGTTATACCTTGTCCCGAAAACCCACAAAAGAAGCCGAGAGCGTCAGCTTAGCTGACGCTCTCGGCTTCTTTTGTGGGTTTTGATCTTACCGCATGGCGCTAGAGAGCGATCGCAGTTGGGGCATGAGCTGGCGGAAGGCGACGCCGCGATGACTGTGAACGTGCTTCTGTTCGGGCGTCATTTCAGCAAAGGTACAGCCTTGTGTGGGCATATAGAAAATCGGATCGTAACCAAATCCGCCCTGACCACTAGGCCGACGAAGGATCTCACCGTAGCAGATGCCGTTAGTTTCCAGCAGGATGGTGCCGTCGGGACGGGCCAGTGCGATCGCGCAAATAAACTGAGCAGACCGCTGCTCGGTATCGCCCAGTTCAGTCAGTAATCGCTGAATCCGATCGGTATCAGACTTACCATAACGAGCCGAGTAGAGGCCAGGTGCGCCACCTAGAGCATCCACAGCGAGGCCAGAATCATCTGCGATCGCCCATTGCTGAGTGGCCCGAGCGACTTGGGACGCTTTGAGTCGAGCGTTTTCAATAAACGTGCTGCCCGTTTCTTCCACATCGATTTCGTCTGGTTTCAGCACCAAGTTCCAGCCCAGTTCTCCCAGATAAGCCTGCATTTCACCCAGTTTGCCTGGATTTCCAGTTGCAACCACAATTGACGGCATCGTTGCCTTCACTCCCCTTCTAAATCCACCTATTGACTAAGCAATCGATTTCGCCCACTGCTCTGCCCATTTCAGCGTTTGATGGACAGTTTTCATATCTTTAGCTTCACAGTAGAGCCGCAAGACGGGTTCCGTGCCGCTAAAGCGGATCAGCAGCCAACTGTCATCTGCCAAGCGAAACTTATACCCGTCAATCGTTAAACAGTCCGTGACCGCTTTGCCGGATATCACCTTCAGCGGTTCCGTCTCCAGCGATTCAATCAGTTTGGCGCGCACATCCATGCTGGCCAGGGGTAAATCAATCCGGTCATATTCCGAATGAAAGCCTACCTGATCTTGTAAACGTTTGTAGATATCGCTGAGATCTTCACCCGATTTCAGCACCGCTTCTAACACGTACAGCGCCGACAATAAGGCATCCCGTTCTGGAATGTGATGCCCGTAGCCGACTCCACCGGATTCTTCGCCACCGATTAGCACATGGGCCTCCGTCATCCGGTCAGCAATGTACTTGTAGCCAATTGGCGTTTGGTGTAGGTCTAACCCGTAGTGTTTCGCAATCTGGGGAATCAGATCAGACCCGCTGATCGTTTTGACCACTTCACCGTGATAGTCCCGTCGCGTAGACAAATGCTCAATCAGTACCGGAATTAAGATCTGCGAGCTGAGAAACGTGCCGTTGCCATCGACCGCAGCAATGCGATCGCTATCACCATCAAAAACGAGTCCCACGACTAGCTCATTATCTGCTTTTTCATAGGTACGAATCGTTTCCAGAAATTTGCCCAGATATTTGGGCAAGGGTTCCGGTGCGCCTCCTTCAAACAGTGGATCTGAATCTCCATGTAGCTCATGGACGGTCGTATCTAGCAGCTTAGCCAGTCCACCTGCGGCTGCCCCGTGCATGACATCGGCAAAGACCGTGAGCTTTTGCGATGATATTGCAGCTTGAATTCCTGCAATATCAACCCTGGAGCGCAGCGCATTGCAGTAGCTCGGCCAAGGGTCAAACGTCTGGAGAGAACCGGGCGTTGTCGGTTCTACGGGTACGTCCAGCCGCTCTTCAATTTTTTGCGTCACTTCCGGCGGCACCGATCCACCCAAGGCGCTTTTTACCTTAAAGCCAGAATAGGCGGCAGGATTATGACTGGCCGTAATCACGACTGCACCCAAGGCTCCCAGATCCTTAGCGGCCCAGCTAAAAGCTGGCGTTGGCGCAAACTGATCGGCCAGCATTACATCGAAACCAGCCGCTTGAATCGCTTCTGCTGCCGTCTGAGCAAACTCAGGTGAGAGAAAGCGACGGTCATAACCGACGACAATCGTGCGGCTACCCGTCATTTCACCATAAACCTGGGCCAGCACTTCTGCTGCGATCGGAGCAACGTGGGCGACACGCGCAAACGTAAAGTCCGCCGCAATTACGCCCCGCCAACCATCTGTACCGAATTTGATCTCTTTTTGAGCCAGGGTTGCAAATGAGGTTGGAGCCGCCATAGTGTTCTTAGATAGATTTACTAAATATGTGTACTAATATGTGCGCGTTACTGCGTATGTGCTTACTGCAACTGGTATATCACGATTATTTAATGGACAGGCAATAGATAAAAGAGACAGAAGCGATCTTTGAGCATAAATTCACCCATAATCGGCAAACCGGAGTTAATTGGCTTTTATCTCAAGCGCTTGCCCTGTCACTTCTACTGACTCGCTGAGCGCCTGACCGGAAAGTTGTGGTTGCAATTTGACACTGCGGATCAATTAAGCATCAACTTTATTTCAAGTTTATGAAATACTGGCGCGAAACTTGGGCAATCGCCCATCGCATTTTACTCGAACTCCTGCGACGGCGACGGAGCCTACTGTTTTGGATCATTTTCCCGGTCATCGTTCTGATCCTAAATGGCCTGATTATCGAAGAGCGATCGCAACTGACCCGAGCTGCCGCATTTGAACTTGCGGCTCCCTCATCACTGGTCGGTGCAGCCTTCTTTTTTAGCTGCTTGGGCGGCAGCGTGGCTACGGTTGTCTCAGAGCGAGAGCAGCAAACTCTCAAACGCCTCTTTCTCTCTCCCCTTAGCGGCCTATCCTATTTTCTGGGCATTTTTATCGCCCATAGTGTGATTGGGTTGGGTCAAACCCTGCTGGTCTATGCGATCTCACTTAGCCTCGGCGCAAACTTCAATGGCTCAGTCCTGTTGGGCGCAGTCATTATTCTTTTGAGTATCGTGGCCTATGTCGGCTCTGGGTTTATCCTCGGTACGCAACTGGCTCGCCGCACCGAAGATGTTAATGCCCTGGTTGCCGCCTTTGGTGTACCGCTGCTGATTCTCGGCGGCGCGTTTCTGCCAGCTAGCCTGTTTCCAGAATCGCTGCTGCGAATTGCCCGCTGGAACCCGATCTATCACATGAATGAAGCGTTACTCGGCGTTTCTGCCGCTGGTGATGGTCTAGATGTCGTCGGTGAACATGTCGGCTTTTTGGCCGCATTTGCGATCGCAGTTACAATCCTCGGCTGGCTCTCCTATCGCCGAATGCTCGCCGTAGAACGGCAGCTATAGCTGTTCACCCGTCGTAGATACCATCACCGGATCACCTGATGGTGGATGTCGCCCAATCTCTCGATCTGCCGCTCGGATATCTAATATGCGATCGCGGTTTAGTGCCAACGCTATAACCGTTGTCCGCCCAATTGCAGTTAGCCCCAAAACTAAGCTGCCATCAGCAGACCAAATAAAATGCTCTGACCAAGCCTGTTGCCTAGGATTAAAGAGTTCTGTTTCCTGGTTCGATTGTGGATCGATTGCTGTGAGCCGATTGGTCTTTCTACGATTGCAGTGAAAGCATGCTAAGGCCAAATTTTCAAACTCATCTGTGCCTCCAAGTGACAACGGCACAACATGATCAACCGTAAATCGCACATATTGCCATTTTTCTGACGCGTGGCAATACTCGCAAAGGTAACCAGCACGCTGACGCACCTGTATCTGGATTGATTCAGAAATTCGTTTGCGAGAAGACACAACTAGAGCTGCTGAGACTGGCTGAGAAATAAATTACGTAGAGTACGATTCACAAAACTTAGATAGTCATCCATTTCTTCGTAGCAATCAAGTTCTTCTTCTTCTTCTGCACTTAAAGATGCCATCTGTTGCTTAGCCAGTAGTGCTTCGACGGTATTCTGCACGGTGCTGGATGCTCGAAAGACAGGAATGCCCTCTTCTAGTTCAATTCGCACAGCGCCCTCAATCGGCAGACTCATTGGTAACTGTTTCAGTTTTGGTGGCAGAAACATAATCGTTACAAATCTGAAAGACCTTACTGGCAGTATAGGCTGATTCCGAGGCAATGGAATTGCCTACAACACTCCACCCTTTTGTCTTACAAAAATCCAGTCTCAGACACAGAACCATGTAGAACTGCATACGCGTGAGTCTTCCATTCTGTATTCGACACGAATCTTGGGCTGCGTTACATAACAATCAAGATAAATTCTGCTAGTTATGTAACAGTTTGGTTAAAAGTAATCAGTTATGCAATTTAATCGATTATTGTATAAGAGTACACAAAAAAGTTCGAGGAAAACCTTGAGCAAGAGAATTACAATCGCTGTTCCAGAGTCACTCTTCGAACGACTCCAACCGATTAAAACTCAACTCAACATTTCTGCAATTTGCCAGGAGGCAATTGATATGGCCGTTACTTATGAAGAAATCAAGCAGCAATTCGCAGCCGATGAATGCTTAGTTGAACGTCTACGCACCGAAAAACAGGTTTTGCTGAAGAAGGTGCAGCAAGAAGGGTATGAGCTTGGAATTCGCTCCGCATCCAAGCTGTCCTACAAAGACTTTCAGCATTTTGTCCGCGTTCGTCCACTCGCGGCGTCCTTAGATGAAGACGTGCTGGACTATCTCTGGACGTATCTCGACACACGCGGATATCCAGAGGAAGCTCGCATTCATGATCCCGATTTTGCTCACCTGCTCGAAGTTAGCCCCGAAAGCCGCATTCTCTTCAGTCAAGGCTGGATTGACGGTGTGCTGTCCATTTGGGAAGTGATTCGAGATCAAGTCGATAGCGAATAATAGTCAAACAATAATGCTCAGTGGGTAGTGAACTGATAGTGAGCTAAACAATTGATTTGGTGTATGAGCGATCGCAAGTTGCGATCGCTCTTTCTTATTACCCTTTCTTACTAACGTTCTTATTTACCCTTTCTGATCGCTTTTTCTGATCTAATTTCCAAATCGCTACACCTTACCCTTCAGTTCCAGCAGCGCATCATAAAACAGCGGCGGATCGAATCCCAGCGCCAAGGCTTTGCGGCTATCCATCGTCGCGTCGTTGGGGCGGGGAGCCGATAAATTGACATCAGCGTGGGTGCAGGGGTGCAGCGTCGCGTCCGGCAAATCCAGCGCCTGCACCATTTGCAGCCCCATTTCATAGCGCGAAAGCCGTTCTCGGCTGCCCAGGTGTAAAATTCCGGTCACGGCTCGATTCAGCACCATCAGTAAGCCCTCTGCCGTCACCGTCGCACTAACGGGAGAGCGGAACTCATCAGTAAATAAATTCAACGGTCGGCCCTCGCGCAGCGTTTGCACAAAGGACTGTAGAAAGCAGTCGGCGGTAGGCGTTGCGGCTCCAAACAGGAGCGGCAGGCGGCAGATGGTAGCCCCCGGATAGCGTTCTAGAATCTTCCGCTCGGCCTCCGCTTTTTGCTGACCATAAACACTGATCGGACTAGGCGGATCGGTTTCTCGATAGGGCGCGTGATTGCCATCAAACACCAAATCGGTCGAGGTAAACAGCAACGGAATCTGCGCTTGGGTACACCATTCCGTCAGGATCAGCGTCGCGGTTACGTTGACCGCATAGGCCGCTTCTGGATGTTGCTGGCACTGGTTCACCTTCGACCAAGCGGCAGCATGAATCACGGCGTCCGGGCCAATGCGAGCCAGTGTTTGTTGCACCATATTGCGATCGCACAAATTGAGCTGCACCATCTCCACCTGCGGCCAGCGAACCGGCTGATGATGATACGTACCGACCACCTGCCAACCCCGCTCAGGTGAGATCGCGCATAAATGCCCACCCAAAAATCCGCTCGCCCCTGTCACCAATAGTTTCTTCATCCCATCCGATCCAGGTTATTTTTGTGAAAGTAGTCGCATATAGCCTGTAGTCTTCGTTATTGTATAGCGCCTGATTTCAGAACATATACAGCCTTCTTCCACCCTCCCTTTCCTCGTCCATGCACGATCCCAACTCGCAAAATCCACCGCCCGATTCGCTCAATCCTGAAACTGCCGATGCCGACGACTTTCGCTGGTCGGAAGATAGCCGCTGGCCCAATGGCGTCACACCGCTATCGTCGAGTCCTCCCCCTGCCGACCGATCAGACTCATACCCATGTCGATGATGAGGATCTCAACCCTGAAGCCCTTGCCGAACGGCAGCGACTAGCAGCGCTGCAAGCAAATGGAACTGTGCCCATGGATGCGTTAGAAGTCACTCGGTTAGTCATCAAGCGGTTTCCCAGTGTTCTCATCCTGTTTACGACGCTGTTCATGCTGTTGGGCTGGTCGCTCAATTTAAACGCGGTTACGCTGCTGGGGGCGCTGATCACCTTTGGACTATCGCTACGGCTGATCTGGCCCAATATTCAAGCACTAACGAAGGATTTATCTTCACAGCAAAAAGCTTTGATTGTAGGTTTGCCTGGACTTGCGATCGCACTTATCGGGCTGATGCAGGCTCTGGGTATCATCCGCTGGATGTTCCAGGTTGGGGATCAACTGCGCTGGGATGTGATCGGCGCACTGGGTGATTTCTTTGGCGCATTTGGTCAAATTCTGATTGCGGTTCTAGCGGTTTACGTAGCGTGGCGACAGTACATCATTGAGCGTGACCTGACCACGCAGCAAAACTTGATTACGCAACAGCAGACGATTGACTCCTACTTTCAAGGCGTTTCTGATCTGGTGTTAGACGATGAGGGGCTACTGGAAGACTGGCCGCAGGAACGTGCGATCGCAGAAGGACGCACCGCCGCCATCCTCAGTAGCATCAATGCCGAGGGCAAAGCCAAAGTGATTCGCTTTCTCTCCCAGTCGCGCCTTCTCACGCCGCTCCAACGCGATCGCCATTTGGGACGCCCCATTCTGGATGGCACAGGCGGTTATGCAGAAGACCGGGTGCATGGCGTGCGGGTGATTGATTTGGGCGTGATGCTGGCCAACTCTGACCTGTCCGGCACAGACCTCCGCTGGACGGATTTGAGCGATGTCAATCTCGTACGGTCTAATTTGAGCAACTGCGATTTGGTACGGATCAATTTTGCTCGCGCTATCCTCTACGAAGCCAAGCTCATTCAAGCTGATTTAATGGGGGCGCAACTCTTTTACGGCGATGTAGAAAGCGCAAGTCCGCGATCGCGAATCGACCCACCTAACTACCAAACGGGTGAAAACACAGGCGCAGTCGTCGAAGGTGCCGATTTCACCAACGTACACCGCATGACCGAAGACCAGCGCTACTACTGCTGCTGCTGGGGCGGCAGCAAAACCCGCAGTACCATCCCCGGCGGCTGCGGCGACATCCCCAACAAACTCGGACGTTAGTAGTCATCCCCCAAACATCCCGTAAGGGCGGGTTTAGCCGATCACGTTGCTGTTCTCGCCAGCCCATTAACAGCAAAACCCGCCCTTACAATGTCCCTATAAATTGGACAACACCCAATCCAAAATCGCAAATCCAAAATCTAAAATCAAACCGTGTCCCTATCCTGCCCCATCCCCATCCAGCAATACCCCACCATTCTTCTCGCCCACGGCGGCGGCGGTCGCCTGATGCATCAGCTAATTGACCAGATGTTTCTGTCAGTTTTTGGTCAGCCCGAATCCGGTCAACATGATGCCGCTGTGCTGAGCATGAGTTGCGATCGCATTGCTTTCACGACCGATTCCTATGTCGTCAGTCCCCTGATCTTTCCCGGCGGCGATATTGGCACTCTGGCAGTCAACGGCACGGTCAATGACCTGGCAATGGCCGGAGCCAAGCCACTCTATCTCAGCCTCGGCATGATTTTAGAAGAAGGCTTGCCGATGGAAACCCTCTGGCAGGTAGTGCAGTCGATTCACCGCGCCGCCGAGCAGGCCAATGTCCGCGTCGTCACGGGCGACACCAAGGTCGTCGATCGGGGTAAAGGGGACGGCATTTTTATTAATACCGCTGGCGTTGGCGTACTGGAGCATCCGGTCACTATTGCTCCTACTGCCGTGCAGCCGGGAGATGTGGTGCTGCTGAATGGCGATATCGGTCGCCACGGCATTGCAATTATGGCGCTGCGGGAAGGCTTGGCCTTTGAGTCTACAATTACCAGCGATACCGCTCCAGTGGCGCAAGCGGTCGGTCAGATGCTGGATGCCGGAATTGATATCCACTGCCTGCGCGATGCCACCCGTGGCGGGCTGGCCAGCACGCTGAACGAGATTGCGGCGGCGGCTAACGTTGCCATTACGCTGGATGAATCCGCCATTCCTGTTCAAGACGACGTGCAGGGAGCCTGCGAAATTTTGGGACTCGATCCGCTCTATATTGCCAACGAAGGCCGCTTTCTCACCTTTGTTCCAGAATCAGATGCGGAACGTGCGATCGCAATTCTCAACGCCGACCAGCAAGCCAAAGGCGAACCACCCAACGCCTGCGTTATCGGTCAAGTGACAACAGCCACCAGTCCCCTAGTCACACTCAAACATCGCATCGGCACCGAACGCATCCTCGATATGCTCAGTGGCGAACAGCTACCGCGCATTTGCTAGATATAGCGTATTTTGCGGAGAGGAAAACCTGGCGCTACTGCATATGGTGAACTCGGAGAGTCAGCCCGGATATCTGCACGTCCGAAATCGTCATTGTCTGCGCTGGGTTCATCAAATGCTGAATCGCCGCATCCGTCATCAAAATTTCATTATGCTCCGCCAGATCCTCCCCCAGCTTGGACGCTCGATTGACCGTGTTGCCGTATAGTTCTCGCCGTTCGATCAGCAAAACATCGCCGTAATCAATGCCAATGCTGACGCTGATGGCTTGGGTCTGGAGATAATTCCGTAAGTGTGTCGCAGCAGCGAGAGCGTGATCGGGCGTTGCAAACACCATATAAAGGTTGTCAGCATCGGCTTTCACTAAAATGCCCTGGTGCTCTTCAATAATCGGTCGGGTGCGCGATCGCATTTGCTCAATTTGAGCCAGCGCAGCAATAATCCCTTCATTCTGCGTTTGACTAGAAAATCCAGCCATATCAACCACCATCACCGCCAGCGTTTGGTTGAACAGCGTGCGGATTTGGGCATCAATCTCTGCCGCCCGTTCAGGTTGCAGGACGCGCTCTTGCAAAAGCTGGCGCAGAGTTTCCTCAGTGGCAGGCATAATCAGGCAATCAGAAGGTTCCATCCCTTGTACAGCATCTTGAGCATAAACTGGTAGCGTTGCTGCACCCATCAGCAAGCTAGAAGCAATCGCTCCAAGCAATAAGCTCTTCGGCATGACGATTTTCAGGACTCACATTCAGGACTCGATATTGTCTCCAGAGTGCCCAGCTTCCTACGCAGGGTTACTCTCCCCTTGACATATCGTTTAAATGTAGCTCGTAGTTTATACCAGTTCTATCAACAAGCGCTACAGATGAGGTCAATGCTGGGGACTGAGTGCTGAGTGACCGGAATACGCCTTACTCCTCACGCCTCACGCCTCACTTCTGACATGCTGAGAATCGGTTTATAGCTACAGTGCAAATAAACGGTCTTACTCCCCCAACCCCCATCTATCCCTATCAACCATCAACTATCAACTCCTTCCCCATTAACCATCATCCACCCATCCACTCATCTACCCAATCACGCTCCCATCCACCCATCCACCCAAATCCCCCCTAAACCAGACCCACTCCCCCCCAAATGATGATGTAATAAGGTGAACAGCCCACACAGAATCCTTTGTAATGACCGATTTTTGGACAGCCGTACTCAATTTTGCCCAATCGACCACTGAAACCGTAGGCCAACAGTTACTGCAAGACTTTAGTCACGCCAGCGCCGAAGAGAAAGCCGATGGCAGCCTTGTCACCCGTTCTGACCAATGGGCCGATGCGACAATCCGAGATGCGATCGCAACCACATTTCCCGATCACGGCATTCTCAGCGAAGAAGGCACGCACGTTTTCCCCGATCAGGACTGGTGCTGGGTTATTGATCCAATTGACGGCACAACCAACTTCACTCGCGGTGTACCGCTCTGGGGCATTTCGTTAGGACTGCTCTATCGCGGAACACCCGTATTTGGCTATGTGTCTCTGCCGCCGATTCGACAGGCGTTTCACGGCTACTGGCTCACAGGTTCAGGTTTAGAAGGGCCATCCGGCGCTTATCTCAACGGTCAGCCAATTCGCACTAGCACCGATGAACCGTCTAGCAATCATTTCTTTAGCCTCTGTGCCCGCAGCACGTTGGTTATGCGCGAACCAGATTTTCCCTGCAAAATTCGGATGCTGGGTGTCGCAACGTATAACCTGCTCACAGTGGCCGCAGGTATTGCCCTAGGCGGCATAGAGGCAACTCCAAAAATCTGGGATATTGCAGCCATCTGGGTGATCGTGCAGGCAGCGGGCGGTGTCTGGATACCTCTGGAATCGCAACCAATCTTTCCGCTGCGGATAGGTGAGAGCTACGGCAAACGCCCCTATCCAACCCTAGTAACAGCCCGCGCTGATTTAATTCCCGCATTTGAACCCCACGTAAAATTTTTAGGCCGCTGGAACTAAATTCAGCTCCTAAAATGCTCCCTCGCCCCCTTACCCCTTCGCTCCTATCACCCGACCAACAGCGCCGCCCGAATCCCGTTAAAGCACCGCCGATGATCTTCGTGATACTGTTGGGCAACGCGAGCGGCTGCGATGGGTAGATTGTGCAGGCAACAGACTTCAATTGTCATGTTGAAGTTATCTGCACCTTTGCTAAAGAAAATAGGATAGTAGAGCCGTAAGCCGTACCAACTGACGGGTTGACTCAAAATGACGTACTGCTCTTTGGCATTGAAGTCTTCGATATCATAATTGGATGCCTGAGCGAACTGCACAATACGCTTCAGGACATCACGCTCAGCCATGCGGGTTTCAAACAATAACGGCTTCGTCACTGAGCGAGCATCGTTTTTCAGCAGCTCAATACTCATGACTTTGGGACGAGTCACTATCCCCAATGTCACACACATAAGCGCTAATACCAGTGCGATCGCAAATCCCATAGGCTGGCTTTTAAGCCGATGTTTATAGCCAATATGATGCGCCCTTATTGTATAGCGTCCATTATTGCGGTGAATTCAAATCAAATATAGCGATAGTCATATCTAGGACATTTTTGTAGCAGCGGCTCCGCTGCCGCTACAAAAACGTCTGTGTTCTAATGGGTTTGGGCAGAATTTACGCGAGACGTAAATTCTGCCCAAACTGATCTTCAGATTGGGATTACAGGCTGGTTTGGAAGATGCCCTTCAGCAAATCCTGTACGTTTTCAGGTGATCCCTGCTGCACGGTTGATTCTCGTAAACTGGCAATTTCCTGAAGTTCTTGCTGATTCACATCGCCATAGGCAATCGGATAAACACGCACCCCGGCATGGGTGATGATACTTTGCACGTCGTTGAAGTTGAAGCCCTCATTTGCCTCGCCATCAGTCAACAGCAGCAGATAAAAGCGACCATTAGGATCGGTTGCTTGAGCTTCTAGCAGATCAGACATTGCTACCATCGTCGCGTCGTACATCGCCGTGCGGCCATCGGGCGTCAAGCTATCGATCGCAGCCAAGAAACGGCGATGCTGATCGTCATCAAATGGGGCAAGCGGCAGCTTCCGAAATGTGCGATCGCCAAATGTCACCATGCCAACGTAATTGCCCGGATTGATGTAGCTGCTGGCAATTTGTAGGCCGTCTTTTACCGCAGCAATCGGCTCACCCACCATCGAACCACTGGTATCCACGACCAGCATCATATAAACCGTGCGTCCGCCATCCTTACGCAGTTTCCAGTAGGACTGGGCCGCCTGTAGGACTTCGCCATTAGGTGTAGGTGGTAGATTTGTCGCTTGTAAATAATCGGTGGCCTCAAAACCCTGCTGCTGAGCCAACTGCTGCATTTCTGACGAGGTCGCAAAATCGCCAAACTGTTGCATCGCCTCTTGTTCTTCTGGTGTATTCCAGCTAAAGCCAACCAGCGGATTGTTGTGCGGAATGCCAAACGGTACAAAGTGAACCGACTCAAACCCAGGCAGTTGCGTGAGGAACTGGAAGTTTTGATACTCCAGCGGAAACGCTTCTAGAACTTGCTGATCGCGAATGAAAATTTCCTGCAAATCTAGGGTCGTAAGAGCAGTTAGAACCACCTGATCCTGAAAGGCCGAAAAGACAGAATTAACCTGGGGCGATTCTAGGTCAGCAACTGTCAGCGCTTGCCCATCTTCGTTATGGCCTGCGGCCCGCCAAAATAGCGTATACAGCAGATTAAGCGCGGTTGAACTGGAGTAGGGATTGGGATAGCCGATACTTAAATCGCCCGAAAGAATCTGGGTCAGAATGGCTTCAAAATCTACATTTCCAGCGGCGGCCAGCTCTTGATAGGCGGCATCCGCAACCACCCAGCCCGCTACGTTCGGCACCAGTCGCGCTGCAACGGTTTGAGTTTCAATCCCGCCATTTTGAACCGCAGAAATCCATAAATCATTGGAGGGTGAATAGCCTTCTGGCTGGACGTTTCCTTCGGTCAGCAACCGCGCCGCAACCCCAGAGGCAACCTGACGGACGCCAACTTGGATGCGTTTGCCGGAAGCAGTCGTGGCGTTTTGGTCGTTGAATGCCTGAGCCACTTCAACCAGCCAGCGCTCATTCTGCTTATCAACGTTTGCTTTTTCAGATGAGCTGTAAATTTCGATGTAAACCGTGTCTGGATCATTAGTCGGCTGCGCCCCATAGATTGGAAACTCTTCGATATTGGGTAAAGGCTCAACGATGCCGTCGGTAGCGTATCGGGCAGCCACCCCATCAGGGATATAAGCCTCTTCAATCGCAATCTTGGGCAGCAGGCTTTCCTGTAGGGCCTGAGCCGCACTTTCAGGCGAGTCTACGTTGGCAACATTACCACCACACGACCAGAGGAGGGTTAAACTAAACCCTGTGATACACCATAGCCAAAAGCGCGATCGCAGTTGTCCCAAAACACTCGGTAAGCGTCGAATCCAGAAGTTCATGAGCTATTCCGTCAATCGGTTCCAATAAGTCTCCAGTTTTTCTCTGAAAAGTTTGTAGTGTATTCTTTCCAGAGAATTGATCATGGATTTCATCAAACTTGAGCATTAAACGTAGATTACCCATATGCCTCAGTGAATAACGCGGCACAGATATTTCTTGATATTTAATTTCCGTCGATTTGCTGAGGGCACCACATGTTACATCGGGCACACTATAGATATACGAAAGGATTCTTTCAGTCCACACAAACTGCAGTTTACTTCACACCCACGAGGCTCTTATCCGCAAACCTCGTGGGTCAGGCTTTTTATTTAGTACGAAATGGGAGGGGTGCACACTGCGTACCCCTCCCATTTCACGCAATATGAAACGGTCTCAGCAAATAACTACGACACCAGTGCAGGGGATAAAAACTCTTGTACAACCTGCAAATAGCGATCGCGATCTTCCAGCATCGGAAAATGAGACGTATTGGGAATCACAACTTGCGTCACCTGATCACTTAGCTCGGCTGCATTCCGTCCCATCTCAGCCGGAATAATTTGGTCATACTGACCTGATACGAGCAGCGTCGGTACAGCTAGGCGGCGAAACTCTTTCGGCATGACCAACGCCGCATTTTCGCTGACAGCGGTGTAGATCGTTCCCATAGCCGCTTTATAGTCAGCCATCAGATAATCTTCCATAAAGGCCCGCTGCATCGCACCTGGAATTGATTGCTTCAAAAAGCGAGCCATAAAAATGCGAGGCATAAACGGGATTTTGGCCAACCAATTGGGCCGAAATCGCACAATGTAGCCGCTGAGCCGATGGAAAGCCTCAAAAGATTGTTTGTCGTACTCAAAAATGCCGTTGCAGGTCAAAATCGCTCGTCGAACCCGCTCTGAATAGCGATTCAAGAAATAAACGGCGATTGAGGCTCCAGTTGAGTGAGCATTGAGAAAAATGGGCTGTTCAATCTCCAGCGTATCGAGCAACACGGCTAGATCGTGGGCATAGCTTTCTAACTCCCAATTCAGGTTAGAAATTTGCTCCTCTTCCTTCGGCAGAGATGTGCGACCAAACCCCCGCAGGTCATACAGTAAGCAATCAAACTGATCAGCCTGCGCTTTAGCAACTTCTTCCCAGTAGCGAGCAGAACCTGCCCAGCCATGCATAAAAACCATGACGGGCTTTTTTGCCGATTCATCTGCCAAGATCCATTCGTAGTAATGGCTAACGCCATTCACCAACGCATAGGGCATAATTAACTCTAGCCAATGAAATTAGTCTAAATGACCGAGAATACTAAGCTGATTCCGGTTTAGGTAGCGAAGACGGATGAACCAGCAGTTCTGCCGTTGAGCGCTTCTCGACCATCTCGCGTGTGATCACACAGCGGGTGACATCTTTGCGAGAGGGCAGTTCATACATCACTTCCAGCATCAGTTCTTCGACAATACCCCGCAATGCCCGCGCTCCAGTCTTACGACGATAGGCTTCTTTTGCGATCGCACGTACCGCATCTTTCTCAAATTCCAACTGAACGTTATCCATATGTAGCAGCTTTTGATACTGCTTGACTAGCGCATTCCTCGGCTTAGTTAAGATCGCCGCTAGCGTATCCTCATCCAGTGGTTCGATTACCGCTGCTGCTGGAATTCGACCAATGAACTCAGGAATCATGCCGAACTTAACCAGGTCGCTCGGTTCTAGACATTGCAGAATGTCAGCCGCTCGCTTTTCGCGAGGCTGATTTTCACCAGGCTGGATAAAGCCAATCGACTTTTTACCAATTCGCTCTTCTACAACTTTCTCTAAACCAACAAAAGCGCCACCACAGATGAACAGGATGTTGCTGGTATCAATTTGAATGCAATCTTGATAGGGATGCTTACGTCCCCCTTGAGGCGGCACATTCGCGATCGTACCTTCTAGCATTTTCAGCAGCGCCTGCTGAACGCCTTCCCCAGACACATCCCGTGTAATCGACGGGTTCTCGCTCTTGCGAGCAATTTTGTCAATTTCATCAATGTAGATAATGCCGCGCTGAGCCTCTTCAACGTCCAAATCAGCTACTTGCAGCAGTCGCAAGAGGATATTTTCCACATCCTCACCCACATAGCCTGCCTCAGTCAGAGTTGTCGCATCGGCAACGGCAAACGGCACATCCAACATCTTGGCCAGGGTTTGAGCCAAAAGCGTCTTACCGCATCCCGTGGGTCCAATTAGTAAAATATTGGACTTTTGCAGCTCAATCGCATCTTCATCTCCCAGCTCAGATTCACCAGCTTGCTTAAAGCTAAGACGCTTATAGTGGTTGTAAACTGCCACTGACAAGATTTTCTTGGCTTCATCTTGGCCAATGACATGTTGATCAAGGTGCTGTTTGATTTCTCTTGGCTTAGGAATTTGATTCAAGGAAAGCTGAGCAGTCGGAACCCGGCGCTTTTCCGTCTGACCTTCTCGACGAGGCGTCGGTTGAGCAACCGACGCACTGGAATCAAACAGTTCCTCGTCTAGAATCTCGTTGCACAGATCAACGCATTCATCGCAAATGTAGACTCCCGGCCCTGCAATGAGTTTTCGAACTTGCTCCTGTGACTTGCCGCAAAATGAACATTTAAGATGGGAGTCGTACTTAGACATGATTTCCCCTTCTACTTCAACGCAGTGATGGCCTGTCCATTCGGCATATCTTGCCGAGTAATCACCTGGTCAATTAAACCGTAATTCTTGGCCTCTTCAGCAGACATAAAAAAGTCGCGCTCTGTATCTGTTTCAATTCTCTCAAGCGCTTGCCCAGTATGGTGAGCCAATAGCTCATTGAGTCGTCGCTTCAAATACAAAATTTCGCGAGCTTGAATTTCGATATCAATCGCCTGCCCTTGTGCTCCACCTAGCGGCTGGTGAATCATAATTCGAGAGCTGGGCAATGACAGACGCTTTCCGGCGGCTCCACCTGCCAACAAAAATGCGCCCATGCTGGCCGCAAGTCCGAAGCAAATCGTAACCACATCCGGTCGGATTTGCTGCATCGTGTCATAGATTGCAAATCCAGCCGTCACTGATCCGCCCGGTGAGTTGATATAAAGCTGAACGTCTTTTTCCGGATCTTCTGCATCTAAAAATAGTAGTTGAGCCACGATGGAATCAGCCACCGCATCATCAACGGGCGTTCCCAAGAAGATAATCCGCTCTCTCAGCAGCCGAGAGTAAATGTCAAATGCACGCTCTCCTCGACCCGACTGCTCCACAACCATTGGCACCACCCCTTGAGGAGCAATGGATGAGGCGTGAAGCGCCGCTGTACTGGTGAGGATAGGCTCAGACGATTGAGATGAAAGCATAAACTTCGAAAATGCCAAATTTCAGAACCTACACAGTTGATGCAGCTTTACAAATAACCTTCCTCCTCATCTAGGTCAACATAGGTAAAAAAACTTAACAGTATTAACCTCGATTTTGGAGGAACCTTACTCGCCATTATGCCTCAAGTCATTTAAACTCGCTGGATATTTGGCATCTCTGTAACCTTTGGTGAAGGTTTGACTCATCCTGGCTCTCAATGAACTATCTGGCTCTCAATGAACTATGGCAATATTTACTTCAGTGATGCCTATCGGCGACCGATTCAGCCGTAAACCAGTAGAGATAACCAGCCAACAGGTACGAGTACATTTTGTAAAAAGGGCGGGTAAGATACCAAATCCCTGAATTAACCTGAATTAAATCAATTTGGTAATCAGAACCCGCCCCTACTGAGTGTATTTACAACTTGAGCCGCTCTACGAAATGGTCTTGCGGCCTTATTTATTCTTCCTCCGCAACCACTTCGGCTTCTGCTTCTACTACTTCGTTTGATGCGTCTGCGCTCTCGGCTTCATCGGTTTCTTCTTCAGCACTGAGAGTACCCTCTGGTACGAGCTCAACCGTCCAGCTTTCTTCTAACCAGGCCAGGATCTTCTCTTTGAGCAAATCTTCTTGAACCACTTCATTTAAGCGATCCAGATCAATGTCCTTCCGCTGGCCAGCTGGAACTTCTTGGAGCATTTCCTCGGCCTTGGTCTTAATTTCGTCTTCCTCAACTTTGATGTCTTGCTGTTTGGCGACTTCACCTAAGGCTAGTGTGCGCTGCAAACGATTGATGGCTTCCGGACGGGACTGCTCTCTCAAACGAGGCAGCATTTCATCATTAAACAGTTGTTTAACATCAATGCCTTGCTGGCTCAACCGCACGGCTGTTTGAGACAGCATGTAGTTGACTTCCCGATCAATTAGCGTTTTGGGCAGGTCAACTTCGATGTGCTTGACGAGTTCATCGAGAACCGCCTTTTCCTTATTGCTGGCGGTTTTGCTCTCAGCCTCTTCTTTGTACTGTTTCTCCAGAGACTCTCTCAGCTCTTGCATAGTCTCGAACTCGCTCACTTCCTGAGCAAAATCATCGTCAAGTTCCGGCAGTTCCTTCTCTTTGAGTTCCTTGAGCATAATTGTGAAGACAACTGGCTTACCCGCCAGGTCTTCTTGAGCGTACTGCTCAGGGAATGTGACATTCACATCCTTTGTCTCGCCCGGCTTCATGCCGATGATGCCGTCGATGAAACCTTCGATGAAGCGACCTTCTTCGAGTTCAAGCTGAAAATCTTCTGCACTACCGCCAGGAAATTCCTCGGGTTCAGCGTCAGCATCTTCAGGAACAATCTTGCCGACAAAATCAACGACGGCTGAATCGCCTTTCTGGGCTGCCCGATCTTCAACGGGAACGAGAGTGGCAAAACGGTTTTGGTACTCGCTTAATACTTCGTCCACGCGGGAAGCATCATACTGCACTTCCTCAGCCTGTACTGACAACCCCTCGTAGTCCTTGAGTGTAACCTCAGGCGGTACATCAACAGAGGCTGAAAAAGTGAGCGGCTGACCGGGTTTGAACTGCTCCATCAACTCTTCAAATGAGGAGCGCAGTTGATAATTCCCAATCGCATCTACGTCTTCTTGTTTGATCGCCTGTTCAATACCGTTTTGGATCAGCTCTTCGATTACTGATGCACTGATGCGAGTGGAGCCAAAACGCTGGATTAAAATATGCCGAGGGACCTTTCCACGACGGAACCCAGGAATATTGGCCGATCGCATTAATTGCCCCAAAACCTTGTCGTAGGTTTTCTGAGACATTTCTGAAGGGATTTCGATCTCCAAGCCAACTCGGCTTTCGGGCAATCTCTCCTGGGTGACTTTCATATGGTTCCTTGTAAACAGTGTGTCTGATCAGCGATGATGCGGTAATTATGCGATCGCAGCAGAGCCTGAAGCCGAGCCACTTTTGATAAACCGCAGTTGACTATGATAACTGAAATTCATCCTTGTCGTGTAATTGCTCAACCTGGTTTTAAGAATTGGGGCCACTGATCTGAATCATTTACCCAATCTGTTTCATTCGTTGGGCAGAAGGTTGAGTATACTAGGCCAATAAAGCAGTATTCTTGAGAATAGCGAAAGAAACGTCCATATCGGTTGCTGCGGTTTCTGCTGTGTAGTGCGATCGCAGTAAGCCCAAGAAACCCTCAGCACTGAAGCTTGGCTACTGGATAATGAGTGGTTTCGCAGCTAAAATCATCCATCATTATAAAATTTATCAATGGGGCTCCAGAAATCGTCTCTAAAGAAAAATCTTTCCGTATTCCCACAAACCACTACACCACATCGATCAAACTGATAAGTGACTTTTATAGTTCAGCTATACATTTTTATTTTTTATAATTACCTGTTGTAGTTGCCTTTAACTACAGTGGCCACACCAACAAGTACAGGGCAAATCAAGACAGATCACGTTAATCAAAGATCAAATGAATCACATAGATGCCTTGATGTGGATGATTTAAACTCAGTACTTAAAATTCGAATTCTATGAAAAACTGACTACATCTAAAATCTAAAAATCAATTTTGGTCTACACCACTATTTAGTTTCAGAGATTCAAAGATCTATTGCATTGTGTTTGGGAGGAACAAACTTGCCTCAATATCGAGTCGCTATTTTGGGTGCCACAGGTGCAGTTGGCACAGAGTTGCTGAATTTACTAGATCAACGACATTTTCCACTCGCTAATCTCAAGCTTTTAGCGTCTGAGCGGTCTGCGGGTCGCCCTTTAACGTTTCGCGGTGAGACCATTGTCGTAGAAGCGCTAAACAATCGTGCCTTTGATGATGTGGACATTGTCTTGGCCTCAGCAGGCGGATCTATTTCGAAAGAATGGTTGCCTAAAGCGGTCGCTGCCGGAGCGGTTGCGATCGATAATTCCAGCGCCTTTCGCATGGATGAGTCAACTCCGCTAGTTGTGCCGGAAGTCAATCCTCAAGCCGCTGCCCAGCATCAGGGAATTATCGCCAATCCCAACTGCACAACGATTTTAATGACGGTAGCGCTCTGGCCACTGCACCAGATTCAGCCAATCCAGCGGATCGTGGCATCGACCTACCAATCGGCAAGCGGGGCTGGGGCGCTAGCGATGGAAGAGGTCAAGCAGCAAGCCCAGCAGATTCTGAATGGTGAAACGCCTCAAACGAAGGCCTTTCCCTATCCATTGGCGTTCAATCTGTTCCCACACAATTCGCCGCTGAATGAGCAGGGTTATTGTCAAGAAGAGATGAAAATGGTGAACGAGACGCGCAAGATTTTCGGTGTTTCTGATCTGCGTGTTACCGCTACCTGCGTACGGGTTCCCGTCCTACGGGCTCATTCAGAAGCAATTAATATAGAGTTTGGATCACCCTTTGATGTGCAAGCCGCAAAAGCGGCTTTAAGTGAAGCTCCCGGCGTCAAAGTGGTGGAAGACTGGCAAGCCAATTACTTCCCTATGCCTATGGAAGCCAGCGGCCAAGACGATGTTTTGGTTGGGCGCATCCGTCAGGATTTATCTAATCCAAATGCAATCGAACTCTGGCTTTGTGGGGATCAAATCCGCAAAGGCGCAGCCTTAAATGCAGTTCAAATTGCTGAATTATTAGTTGCTAAAAGCTGGCTAAAAGTTAATCAACCTGCACTCTCAGGATCATAGTTCCGTCATTAGCAACAGAAAAGCTTTGTAGAGTCAGGATTGATTAGTCCGATGTTATTAGTTCGACATTAGCGGGAGAGGAGTGAAGAGAGTGTGACTGATTTTGGTCGTGTGCTAACGGCGATGATTACCCCTTTCAATCAAGATGGAGAGGTTGATTATGCTGTGGCAGAAGAATTGGCAGATCATCTCGTCCAGCATGGTACAGATACGCTAGTTGTCTGTGGTACGACAGGAGAATCGCCAACTCTGACTTGGGAAGAGGAGTACGAACTGTTTCAGGTTGTGCAGGGTGCGATCGCAGGTCGAGGTAAGGTGATGGCCGGAACCGGATCAAACTCTACCCGAGAGGCGATTTCAGCCACTCAAAAAGCCGCTAAACTCGGTTTAGAAGGTTCATTACAGGTTGTTCCGTACTACAATAAGCCACCCCAGTCTGGTTTGTATGCGCATTTTAGTGCGATCGCACAGGCAAACCCGGATATCGCTATCATGTTGTATAACGTGCCGGGTCGTACCAGTCAGAACATTCTGCCCGAAACGGTTGCCCAGCTTGCTGAACTGCCAAACATTGTGGCGATCAAGGAAGCAAGTGGTAACCTGGAGCAGGCCAGTCAAATTCGGCGCGTGACTCCGCCCAGCTTCTCCCTCTATTCTGGGGATGACTCGCTAACGCTGCCGCTGCTTGCGGTTGGTGGTAAGGGTGTTGTCAGCGTTGCTAGCCATCTGGTTGGAGACGAGCTGCAACAAATGGTACAAGCCTTTGAAGCTGGGAATACTGAGACAGCAAGAGATATTCACTTAAAGCTCATGCCGCTATTCAAAGCGCTTTTCGTGACAACCAATCCAATTCCAGTTAAGGCAATGCTTCAACTTCAGGGATGGTCAGTTGGTTCACCGCGGTTGCCTTTGAACGCAGCGTCTGACGAGACTATCCAAACGTTACGTCAGGTGATGGATGAGCTGGGCCTATTCCACTCTCGAGCAGCCCAATCTGAAATAGTTGTCTCATAGAACTTTTGAACTTATAAAACCCTTGAATATGTTGTAAAACATAAGAGGCAACCATCGAAATCATCGAAGACAGTTTGAGTGACAGAAGACTTTTATTAGTAAAAGACAAACAGTACAAAGACGAAAGTAAAAGACAACGATAGAAATAAGTGCAAATTTAACTTTGCAATCGCGTCTTGATTCCTCAAAACAGCACCCTAAAAACAGCAGTAGAGGATGACGACGCACATTACAGGCTTCCTTTCACAACTGAATACTAAGCGGATAAAGGATATTTCCTATTCAGCCCCATGACCAAAACGGTGACAGCACAGATAGATGGTTATAGATGACTGAACTATCAGTACTTTGATTTGTTTTCGCATGAAACTTACACAAGAACCGTTGTGCGATCGCAGATATTGATAGCCAAAACCAACATCAAATTCTGAAGTTTGCTGTTTAGCCCATACGGAGCCGTAGATAACAGAACAGATTGGCTAATAAATCTCAATCGGCTTCAATTTAGGCTTACAAATCCTTTGGTCGCTGAATCCTTCAATTCATAAGCTTTACGACTTTTCTTTTTGTTCAAATTTGACGTGTTGGAGTATATATGAGTCAAACTCAAGACCTGAATGCCCTCAAAGTAATCCCTCTCGGTGGACTACACGAAATTGGTAAAAATACCTGCGTGTTCGAAATCAACGACGAGATCATGCTGCTCGATGCAGGTCTTGCCTTCCCAACAGAGGATATGCATGGGGTCAACATTGTTCTGCCAGATACGACCTATCTGCGCGAAAACCGCCACAAGATCAAAGGCATGATTGTGACCCACGGACACGAAGATCACATTGGCGGTATTGCTTTTCATTTGAAGCAGTTTGACATTCCCGTTATTTACGGCCCTCGACTAGCGATGGCGCTTCTAGAGGGTAAGTTAGAAGAAGCGGGCGTTGCAAATTTGACCGAGTTGCGGACGGTCATGCCCCGCGACATGGTGCGGATCGGTAATTCATTCTTCGTTGAATTTGTCCGCAACACCCACTCAATTGCCGACAGTTTTTCCGTCGCGATTCATACCCCGGTCGGGATTGTGATTCATACGGGCGACTTTAAGATTGACCACACTCCCGTAGATGGCGAGTTTTTCGACTTTCAGAGGCTGGCCGAATATGGCGAAAAAGGCGTTCTATGCCTAATCAGCGATTCAACAAATGCAGAAGTACCGGGATCTACCCCTTCAGAGCGTTCGGTATATCCCAACTTAGAGCGCATCTTTAGTCAGGCAAAGGGACGGCTGCTCGTCACGACCTTTGCTTCCTCGGTTCACCGAGTCAATATGATCCTGGATATTGCCGAAAAGCAAGGCCGTTCGGTCTTTGTCCTGGGACGCTCAATGCTGAACGTAATCGATCATGCGCGAAAGCTAGGCTACATCAAATGCAGCGATGAGCTATTCCAGCCCCTCAATTCCCTGCGTCAGTGCCCTGACGAGAAAGCGCTGATTTTGACTACAGGCTCACAGGGCGAACCATTGGCAGCATTAACCCGTATCGCCAACGGTTCCCATCGTCAGATCCAGATCAAACAGGGCGACACAGTTGTCTTTTCGGCCAATCCTATTCCAGGCAACACCATCGCCGTCGTCAACACGATTGACAAGCTGATGATGAAGGGTGCCAATGTTGTCTATGGCAAGAATTTGGGGATTCACGTTTCTGGTCATGGTGCCCAAGAAGACCAAAAGCTAATGCTGGCACTGACTCGTCCAAAGCTGTTTTTACCTGTACACGGTGAACATCGTATGCTGGTTAAACATGCACAGACGGCTCAAAGCATGGGGGTTCCAGCCGAAAACATGGTGATTGTAAACAATGGCGATGTGGTTGAAATCACCGAAGAAACGATTCGCATTGGTGGACAGGTTCCATCCGGTATTGAACTCGTCGATTCCTCACGCACGGGCATGGTGGCCGATGACGTTCTGCGGCAGCGGCAGCGGATTGCCGAAGATGGTATTGTAACCGTCGCAGCAACCGTCAATGCCAGTGGCAAGCTAGCCGCCAACCCCTCGATCCATGTACACGGGGTGGCGCTAACAATGGAGCGATCGCAGTTTGAGCAGGATTTAACTGAGTTAGTTGGGTCTGCTTTGTCTAACCGCTGGTCAGATTTTGCTCAAGACTTTAACGATGGCGAAGGGCTAGAAATCAACTGGGAAGGTTTACGTAACCAGATCGAAACGGAGCTTTATCGCTTTATCAAGCGAGAACTGCGTAGCCGTCCATCTGTTGTTTTACTGATGCAGACAGTAGAAGCAGCTGAAGCGACTGAAGCGGCTGAAACAAATGGCAAGGCCAAATCATCCACGGCTTCTACTCGGAAAAAGTCAACCCCTCGAGCTTCAGCACCGTCTCCAGCAGCACCCTCTACAGCAGAGCCGGAAGTGCAAAAGCGGACACGTCGCCGCTCAGCAGCCGTTGCCTCATAGAAGAAGTACGTGTGAGAGAGTCCCGCCTGCCGGACTTTCTCGCACATCCTAAAGACGAATTTTCTTCCAAAACCTATTGATACAAAGTCAGGTTAAAAACCCGATGATTTATCTTCTGCAAAAGCTTGGCCAGGCCAAGCTTTTGCAGAAGATAAATCATTTTTATACCTACATCGGACATCAGTAGATTAAGCAGAATCTGCAATTGAGTGAAATTTGTAAAACATCCGTGAAGGGGAGTGAACTGTGTTTCACTCCCCTTTTGGTTGGGCATCTTAGGTCTAGTGTTACAAGGCTTAACAAATTGTGGTTCAGCCAAAATTCAGTTTGTCGGACTGGGTGTAACCAGTTGACTGGTTTTCTATTGCAAATGTCATGAAATTGCCATCTTAAACCTAGCCTAATACCGCTCAAGCCTAAAACTCATGCAGTCTTTACCTAACGCGGGTCATTTTTCTCCTAATTTCAAACTGCAATGGCTAAGGTGTCGGATATGGCTTTCCTCAAGTCTGTAGATCGAAATATAGCGGTTAGCACTTAGATAGGATCTGGAATTTCTTGGATAACCTGTTCCTGGTACAAAAGATTTCGGCCTGCTTGCTAGAGCTATCAATCTATCTCACCCATAACTAGGACTAGCAAAATGAACGAATCCAATAGCATGGTGCAAAATCTCGCCCTTTCAAGCTGGGTCTGGATACGCTCTGGTAATCACCGTGCAAATCCTGAAACTGGTCATCAGGTTAATCAAAGAATGCATCAAACTGATTTACTGTCTCCTATCCGCCGCTGGCTTGATCAGGTGCAAGTCAAAAATCCTCAGCTTGCTCATCGAATTTGTCAGCTTGTCCCGGCTCAATGTCCGTTTGAGCGAGATATCGTTCTATTTGGACGCCAGCTTGCGCATATTCCTCCCCTCTGCAAGCTCAATCCACTGTATGAAGAAGTGGTTGGTCTGCGCTTTCGGGCCCTCTGCTATCTGGCCGATGAGTGTGGCGAGGATATTACGCAGTACTGCTAAACGTCAACAGAACCAAGCTGAGAGCAAAATACCGTTGCCCATTAATATCGCTACCGATACAAATGCAAGGGGGCAAACAGGGACAAGGGAGCAGGAGAGCAACGGAGCTTTTTGGGACTACTGTTCAAACGCTCAACACTCAGTTAACCCAATTAATAGATTGAATCGCGAATTGATGCTGTAGGATTCCTCGCAGGACCATCTCTCAACTCATCAAAATCGCCGTCGAAATTGCTAGTAGCGTTGTCTTCAGCGTGATTACCGCTCATCGATTGACCCAGTTCTTGACGTAGACGCTCCAGAATCGAATCAGCATCAACCTGCCGCAGAATGTCTTGAATCACCGTATTCGCGCCTTGTGGCCCCCAGGTACAGCCTTGCTCCAGATAGGCTTGAGCCGCGCGCCCCACCGCATACGTTCCATAGCCGGATGCTCCAGCCTGCAGCGCCATCGTGCCCGCTACCGTAAATAAGCTGGCCGGATTTTCAAACGCACTAAAGATCGACGCCGTTTTCGACGCGCCCATTAAAATGCCACTGCCTACTTCACTCGCGAGCTGACCGCCAGAGCTTTTCAAGATAGTCCGCCACAGCTTACCCGCTTCGTAACCCGTCATCGGCAAACCATAAAGCCGAGACAGCGCCCGAATCAGCAACAAATCTGCGATCGCACCTCCAGCGAGGTCAAATAATGCGATGGGATTCACTGCGATCGCAATCGCTTTGTACCTGGCGTATTTCCAGATTAGGGCTTCCGCTTCGGTTTGCCGCAGGTCGGTGATGCGCTGAGCAATCCGAACTTCCAGCAGGCTGGACTGTCGCAGTGCATTCAAGGCCAGTAGCGATCGGCCTTCTGTTTGAATAATTTGGGTGAGCTTCTGCCGCAGCTCATCAATTTGCGGCGGTGGCGTTTCCCACTCCTGCGTAACTCGGCCATCGGGCCACTCCACTCGGACTTCCATGCCCACCGGATCGGCGGCGACCATGACAATATCGTCTGGGGTGGAAATGGGGGCGGAATTTTCTTCTTCCAGAAGCTGTTGACCTAACGTTTTCAGCTTTTGGAAAATCGTTTGTCGATCCTGATCGGGGTACAGATCGGTTTTATTGAACACTAGCAAGATCGGCTTGTGCTCTCGCCACAGCTGCTGTAGCGCTCGATATTCCGTGCGGGTAATGTCGCCAGCGACTACAAATAGAATCAGATCCGATTGTCGCGCAATCGACTCGGCCATCTGCCCCCGCTCTTCGCCTTCGATTTCGTCTAAGCCAGGGGTGTCAATCAGTTCCACTTGAAACGCTGCGTTGGGCTGTCCCGCATCCGGTGACCAGTAGACCGAGCGAGGCCATTGCGTAATACCGTGGGTTGGCCCCGTTTGGAACACGTCCTGGCCCATCAGCGCATTTAGCACTGCCGATTTGCCGCGACTGACCAAGCCAAACACCGCAATCCGCAGCAGAGTTTGATTGAGCTTGCTCGACAGCCCTGAAAGCTGATCCAGATCGGCTTTGATTGCCGCCAGATTGCGGCTGTCGAACGTTTGTCGCTCAATTTCTTGCAAAATTGCAGCATTGCGAGCAACAGCTTGCCGAATACTCGCCTGCGCCCGCTGCAAATGGGCTTCTTGCAGCGGGCGCTTGAGCGAATTCATCGATTGTAGAGGCTGGCTATCCTTGGGCATTAGGATGCAAGATTAGCGGTCGATAGATTAGACGGGTCTTCACTGGCGGCATCGGCTGCCGTGAGGCGCTGAATACCTTTCTGGACAAGGGCTTGTACCCAAGCACCCTGCTGCATCTGCTGGAATGTAGCCTGAAGTTTCTGCGTAATTTGCTCAACCGACGGGATCGAGGCTTCAGATTGAGCCGCTGCATTCAGACTCTGCTCTTCAAAGAACTCAATTAGACTCAGTCCAGCCAACCGAGTCAAATAAGCGGCACTCAAGCCCTGAATCATGCCGCCAGCCACATAGGTGAGGGCGTGACCTTTGAGTACTAGGCCCATCAGCATGTTGGTAGAGAGTTCTACTAAGCCCAGCTTGACGGTTTGAGTCGCTAGCGTAGTTGCGATCGCTTTTGCCTGAGCGAGGGAGAAGCGCTGGCCGTAAATCTGGCCCACTTCCACGATCATCTGCGTACTAACAGCGGCAGTCGCGAGCAAATCCAAGCTGGGTAAGGGATTCGCAAAGGCAGCGCCAGCAGACACCCACTGATACTGTTCCAAAATCGGCATGGCGCGATCGCGGCGGAGCGCATTGATCTGCTGCTGCGCGACGCGCTGTAGTGCCTGGGCTTGCCGCCAAACTGTGCCGTAGACGAGGGACTGCTGATCCTGCTTCACAATCTGCTGAAGTTGCGCAATCAGTGACTGCATGACGGGTTCTGGCTGCTCTAGCGATTCCTCGATCTGGCCATCGTCCTGATGACGCTTCACCTTAATCGGGCGCGGATCGGCGGCAATACCAATGATGTCGCTGTGGGCAATCAAGTCTTGCAGACGGGCTTGAATTTGTTGGAGGACGCGGGTGCGATCGCTCGGCGTGTACTGATCTTGCTTATTGAACGCTAGTACGACGCGATGGCGCAGAGACAGCAACTGGCGGATGCGCTGGAAGTCGGAATCCGTTAGATCGCTATCGACCACGACGACCGTTAAGTCGCTCGCTTGCAGTAGCGGCTCAGTCGCAAGCTGCTGGAGGTCTGCCAAATTGGTGTAAACGCCACTATCTAGTTCCAGCCAAGTCCCTGAGGCAGCTGAATCCGATGAATTAAATAGATCCGTGCAGTGCTGAATCAGACTGGTTTTGCCTGTGAGCGTGTTACCAGCGACTGTGATCTGGAGGGACGTGCGATCGCAACTTTCTTTCAAAGCTTCTAACTGCTGCCGCAGAGCCTGTACCTGCGGAAAATCCGGCTGCGGTGATGGCTCGGATTCAGTATGGGATTCTGCCGTATCTTCCGCTAGCTTCACAGTTCCAGCCAGTTCAGCCTGAAGCGCAGCAATCCGACTTTCGGCCTGCTGAAACGCCTGCTGGAGATCTTCGGGCGTCACCGGACGAGTAGGAATCTTTAACTCAACAGACGACTGGGGACGCAATTTACGCAGCCACCAAACCCCAGAGCCAACTGCGATCGCACCTAGAACCAAACTGCCATCAATCTCGCCGAGTGAGTGCTGTAAGCCGTTCAGCGCTAACAGCCCAAAGGACAGGCCAAGGCCGCCAACTAAAATCGGTCGCTCTAGCTTCATTCCCCTTAATCCCTATTTCAATCGCCTGTGAATCGCCATCTATCGCCAATGCACTGCCATCAATAGATTAACGGCTTCTAGCTCAAAGTAATGCCTCAAACCTATTGATATGGCTTAGCTATAACCATATTCTATCGGTTTTGCCTGAACGATATCCTAATCGACTGCCACTTAAACGTTAGCTCTCATAAAACGTATCACTTCGAGCTTCCCATTCTGCAAGCGCTCAAAAAGATGCGATTGCTGATTTTAAATATGAATTGTGATGTGAGGGCAGTGCCCCCACATCACAATTCATAGCCAGATTAAACAACGCCAAAAAGAGAGGGCATCGCAAAGACTGTTTGCGATGCCCTCTCTAGAGTTAAGTGGCGGGGCGCGGATTTGAACCACGGACCTTCGGGTTATGAGCCCGACGAGCTACCAGACTGCTCTACCCCGCGTCGGCTTTAATAAGATAACAATAAATCTGCGAAAGTGGCAACCTTATTTTCAAATAAATCGAAAATAATTTGGTTTTAGGGTTCTGAGGTGCGATCGCACCTGCTTTGCGCCGACCATGTAACAGCCATATCCCTGTAGACATCCAAACCGATGAATCACGCCAACTCCGATAAAATAGGAGGCTGCACAACAGAAGCATTTTGAGAGGCAATCGGGGGTTATGGCAGAAGCGAAACAGCCAAAGTTAATCATTCACGGTGGAGCAGGCAGTTCATTGCATAGCAAAGGCGGCGTAGAATCGGTTCGAAAAGATTTGCACGCTATTGTGCAGTTAATTTACCGAGAGCTGCAAAACGGGGCTTCTGCGATGGATGCCGTTGTTCAAGGCTGTCGGTTACTGGAAGATAATCCTCGATTTAATGCCGGAACTGGCTCCGTGCTGCAATCCGATGGGCAAGTGCGGATGAGCGCGTCTTTGATGAATGGTAATCAGCAGCGGTTCAGCGGCGTAATTAACGTCTCGCGGGTCAAAAATCCGGTTGATCTAGCGCTCTTTCTGCAGGACTGCGACGATCGCATTCTGTCGGATTACGGTGCGGCAGAGCTACTGCGAGAGCTAAATTTCCCGGTGCACGATCCGATCACCGATTTGCGACTCCAGGAATGGATGCAAGAACGACAGCAGGGCTTTAAGCATGAGATGGCTGGCGTCGTTGCAGAACCGGATATGGCTCTGTCGGAATCGGCTGGACGCGGCACAATTGGCGTCGTGGCACTGGATATGGCAGGCCGGATTGCTGCCGGAACCTCGACAGGAGGGAAAGGATTTGAGCGAATTGGTCGGGTTAGCGATTCAGCCATGCCCGCAGGTAACTACGCGACAGCTCACGCTGGCGTCAGTTGCACAGGTATCGGCGAAGACATTGTTAATGAGTGTTTGGCAGCTCGGATCGTCGTGCGCGTGACCGATGGCTGCTCGCTTCAGGAAGCAATGGAGCGGTCGTTTAAAGAAGCGGCTCAACGTCAGTGTGATCTGGGCGCGATCGCAATTGATGCCAGTGGTGCGATCGCATGGGGCAAAACCAGCGAAGTGCTACTTGCCGCTTATCATGACGGCAATACAGTTGGCGACTGTCTCGAATGGGTAGACGACATGGCCGTCGGCGCGATTTAGCGCAATCCAACCGTAATAACCGTACTCTTTCGAGCGACAGCACAGGATACACTGAGAGCTGAAATCCCCGCTGTACCAGAGTTCGAGTTATGGCTGAAGCGCCCAGTATCCGACAGAGCCGATTCCTCAACCAGCTTGTTATTGACCGCAGCACAACGGAAATTGTTGGTCGCGTCGAGCAGGTCTGGATGGATCCTGCCGTGCATCGGGTGCTGGGCTTTGTCTGCAAACAAGGGCTATGGGGCACACGTCGGGACGTATTCGCGCTACCCCAAATTTACATGCTGGGTGAAGATAGCATTGTTTTGGCCTCCAGCCCCACTCGCGCGGCCCTCGAACAAGTGCGCCAGCTCGAATCGTTGATTAACTTAGAAGTTTGGAGCGAAGCGGGTGAGCGCGTCGGCAAAGTTATAGACTGCGAATTCAACCTGAGAACGGGCAAAGTCATTCGCTATCTGATGACGCTGGAAGGATTTCACAGCTTTACCAGTGGGCTGTACCAAATCTTTCCGACGCAAATCATTAGCTATGGCGATCAGCGAGTTTTGATTTGCAATGCGGCCACTGACAATCTGGAACTATTTCAGCCGGGACTGGAACAGCGACTCATTCACGCCAGTGAACATCTCAGCGAGCACCTCAAGGAAGACTATACTGAGTGGTCTCAAAAAGCGCGGCAAATGGCAGAACAAGCCAAGGGCCGTCTGCGGGGCTGGACTGAACAGGCGACGCAGCGCGTACGTGAGCTAGCCGAACAAACCAACGAATGGACGGAAGACTGGAAAGATATCATCGAGGTTCCGTCTCGCCGTCCAGGACAGGACGGGTCACAGGATAGGGTGTCGTCAAATAGAGCTGAACCAGATTTAGAG
Organism: Thainema salinarum CENA647; assembly: GCF_057732415.1. Taxonomy (NCBI): domain Bacteria; kingdom Bacillati; phylum Cyanobacteriota; class Cyanophyceae; order Leptolyngbyales; family Leptolyngbyaceae; genus Thainema; species Thainema salinarum. The sequence continues at coordinate 341,176 of NZ_JBYJZJ010000022.1, read as the reverse complement.
CCGCTTGATGATGATTGGGGCGATTGGGATGAAAATGTGCGATCGCACCCTACTTCGCCTGCATCTCAATCCGCAGATGTCACTGATACAAGCAGGACTAATACAAGCAGGGCCGCCAACTATGCCGATGATTATCCTTACGATGTGCCTCCTGCCAATCCATCACCTGATCCATCCTCTACCGCTTCACTGTTTGATCATGTGATGGATCACAATCCATCTTTCAACCGCTGGATGGACGATCAAAATGCATCAGTAGGAAAGGATGAAAATGACCAAGTGACTAAAGCTGGCCCATCTGGAGGCGCAGAACCGTTGAATTTGAAAGATAAAGCTTCTGAACAAATTGAAGACGATGATGAGCCTTGGATATAAACTCGGTTTGAGCGTTCAAGTCACGGTTATTGAAATCAGGTATCGCTTACCAAGCTAGTTCTATGGATCATGCCGAGCAAAGCCAGTCGTCTGCTTCTTGCCAGCCAGAATCACAAACGGCACCAAGTGGAACGGAAGACCGACGAATTGCTATCGTCTGTAGTGCGATCGCGCATGATATTCGGTTGTTGAGCAACTATCTTCGCCGTTCTGGCTACCAAGTTGAACTCTTCCACGCCACGTCGAACCTGATTCAAGTGGTGAAGGCGTTTCGTCCTCACGCTATTTTGTTCGATTTAGAAGAACCCCGAGTCCAGGGATATGAATGTCTTCAGCGCCTACACGAAGAGTTGGGATGGCAGCGTCCTCCATTAATCGTTTTGTCTTCACTGGCGTTTCAGGCTGATTTACAGCAGGCCATTGATCTGGGTGCTAACCGATATCTGATCAAACCTATCGAAGCTCCGTTACTGCTGACGATTTTGAAAGAAGAAACTGAAATTGGCTCGCATCTTCTCCACTAAATTCTCCGTTGATCTTCATTGGTGGAGAAGAGGGCTCCTAAAAATGAAATACCCCGCCGCAAGCGGACGGGGTATCAGAATCAAAAAAGAGCAAGTTGATTATCCCGATGCAATTTGAGGTAATCTTTGCCTTGGGCTTGAACATATTTGGCGATCATTCCTTCATCCCCGTGGCGGCCTACTGTACTCGCAAAATATCCATCACTCCAAAACTCGCCTCCCCAAAGTTTCTGCTTCACTTGAGGGCATCGTTTGAAGACTTCTCGTGCAGTTAAACTTTTCAGCATCGTTACCAGTTTGGTCACACTATAGGTCGGCACGGACTGCACTAGAAAATGGACATGGTCTTTGTCCACTCCAATTTCGACAAACTTCACCTCGTAGCGTTTCTCGATTTCGAGGCAGACCTCTCGCAGAACCGCATCTACTTGCTCATCAAACACAACCCGTCGATACTTTGCTGGAAACACTAAGTGGTATAGCAAAACTGTTACGTTATGACTCTTGTGGATGTACTCACTCATTCTTAGATCTTACGCCGCAGAGCGGCGGGGAATGGACCCAAGAGATTCAAGCTCTGGAATTGCTCACCGTGTAGCAGTTCCAGAGCTTAAAATTGTTTCAAATTACTCGCGCTGCTACGAGGATGGGTGCAGATTGCTGCCCTCGATAAACTCTTCAATCTTTAGGCTAAGCAGCTTAACCGAATTACCAATCTGGTTAATGCTGCTTTTCATCCCTAACACGCTAGATTTCAGCCCCTCTCCCGCAGCAGATGAATGACCACAACCAGCGGTTTGACCACCAATATCTTCAGCTAGTAGCTGTAAGACCTGTAGCTGGCTCAGCGTCTCGCTCATAGCAGAACGGTAGTTTGCCTCTAATTCTTGCAAATTCATTACTGTCACCTACTTTAGGGTTCAAACAGCCGCTTCAAACTTTGAATCAGAGAAATCTTCAATTAAGCAACCGCGAGTTGCCGGATCATGACATTCATTCGTTGCTTTCAAACCGGATGCATCAGTTCTAAACGATAAACCGACGACTGCTGACTGAACGAGCAGGACTCCAGCGAGGACTGGAAGAACAAATGAAACGGTAGATTTCTGCACCATGTCTCTTACTGCCTGTGTGTAACGTTCGCGAGTTCTGAACCTATACTGAATGTCGTTCTTTTGCCCCTTAAATGGAAACCATGGATATGCCCATCTTTCTCTGACAAAACATTAAGCAAGATTCACAATTGCGTAAATTCAAGATAGTTAGAATTGCGGAATTGGTCGTGAGAGACGGCTTATGATGCGGCTTAGAAGCTCCTAAAGATTGGCAAATCAATAAAAATGAGGTTCCGTACAAGCACTGATAACTTAGCTTGCTTAGCCTAAAATTTCAGCTTGATCTGCTTTGATTAAAACTGTTTGTGATAATCGAATTTATTCTTAGAAATTTGAATAAAAAGTTTGTAAGATGATGAAAATTTTATAGGAATAAGCAAACCGTAGCATCAAGCTATCATTTGAAAACAAAGTTATGCTTGTCTACTCAAAAAATATGAAGGGAAGATAGGCAACTATCTCCCCTTCCATATTAAATCTGCTGCTTTTTACGGCTCTAGCAACAGGTAATCACAGATTGTTTCAGAGAAGGCTCTGAATGGTTTTTGGCAACTTGAGGCTGGGTGATAAAGAATTCTGCTTTGACAGGACCAAACTCTAGGAGATCGCCATCTTTAATTCGTCGGCGTTCTAGCTGAGGTAAACGACGGCGATTGAGCCGAGTACCGTTGCTGCTGCCCATATCCATCACATAAAATGTTTCACCCTGCACATGTCCAATAATGGCGTGGCAGCGGGAAACTGCTCCATGCGGAACTGCGATCGCACAGGAGGAGCTGCGTCCGATCAACCAGTTGGCAGCAGCAGTACTAACTTTCGGGTCTGACTGGTGAGTATATAAATTGGTGATGAGAAAAGTTGTTTGTCCCGTTGTAACGGCCTGAATATAGTGTGGCGTAAGTTGACAGCGGGACTCGACCTGATGAAGAGGTTCAAGCATGGTCTTCATAGTGTCGAGATTGCGATCGCAATCCTCGAAGAGCGAATTTGACAAAGCTGGATAGCGCTGAAGAAACGCTCCAAAACTCAGGCTTTGCGGATTAAGCAAATAGGAGCAATCGTTGTCAGTCATAGTCTTGTATTCTAAACTTCCCAGCACGATGACGAGGGAAATGCAAGCGGCCAAGCTGAGCGAGCGGAGATTGAACTCGCAATCAGGACTCAGTCAATCTTGGGTCACTTCCTGTGCACAAATCAGGAACATGTTGGTTTTGCTAGACCTAGCATGCCCAAACAATCTGTAACCCTAACTTGAAAGCTGTATCTAGTTCGTTGAGAGCTAATGTGTTGAGAGTGATGAGTAACGCAAGCTAAAAGAGGTTGCTCACTAGGTGAATGAACTCAACCCGGAAACTTTGCTTTCAACGAAGTCTGCCAGTACAAGCCACCTATCCCAGAACTGAAGAAGTGCTTTGGAAAAGCGCTCCCGCTGAAGGCGATGGGTTGAACTATGCAAGCCCTATTAATACTGCTTTCAAGTCCTTTGAACTCAACTTATGCCGACTGAAACATTCCCGAAACACCCCGAAATCGATAAACCTCTTGCTTCGCCATGACTAGATTTCAACTAAAATCCGTTGGCACACCAGCTTGATTTGCAAGTGATTGCAACTGGATTAAATTTCACGAAGATGATCTATTTCCTTTTGCACCCAATCAAATAATTTTTCCTGTATTCAACCAACAATAACGGCAAATAGGCAAGAGATTTAATTCAAAACCAATCATCAAAAGATACGAAAAACGTTCAGCATGGTGAGAAGACTGAGCGCAGACTAAATCGCTTACGCTTGCAAAGCACAGATCCCAAATAAGGGCTTTATTGTCCCATTTCAGCGGCAAACCCTCTATTTGAGTGTGTTGTAAACATAAGAGCAGACATAGATGACGAAATATAGACGAACGCTATATGCACTGGAACTCCCCTTGGGGAACGCTGCGTGACTTAGCGACGATTAAACCCTAGTTTGTCTAGAAGCGGCAATTCGGTTTGCTTAGAATTTTATCTAAACTTTAAGGATTGCTCGATTTTCTGCTTCTGTATAAAGTTTCACTAAATCTCTGATAAAGCTCATGAATTGAGCGTTTGGCGATATTGGTTTCAGTTACTTCAGCCCAATTCGGTTTCTGCGATCGCAATTCTACGGGTTTCTACGGATATCCTTAGCGAACAGCCAGGGGTACGTACGAGGCCAGCCAGTAGTGAATTTGCTGACCAGCTTACCGAATTCACTAGATGAGTGGGTAGTCCGCAAAATCATTACCCAGATACCACTACCGATGAGTGAGTAAATTTCACGATTTTTATCAACTTTAGAATGTCGGTTTCCGAATTGTGTCGTAGCCGCTATAACGGAAATGCTTCGATCCTGCATCTTGTCTAGCATCTTCAGCGGATTGGGCACGTTCTTTCCAGTTATTTAATGAAGAGAGTTGGCTATGCGTGATGTGTTGACCCAAGCCCAGCCGCCGATGGAGTTTATTTCGCCTGATTTTACGCCTTGGGTATTCAACATTGCTAAAGCTGCCTTGCCGCTGTGGATGAAGCTGCGTACGGATCTAGTTGATATTCAAGCCGACAATGTTGAGACGCTGGCAGAACTCTATCAGCAGTTTCAAGCCCAAAAAATTCGGTTTTTGATTGCCTTTCGTCATCCCAAACCCGAAGATTCATATGCGATCGCACATCTGCTGTGGTCATTAGTGCCTCAGGCTGCCCGTCAACACGATATCCCGCTACAGTCTTCTACTCACGCTCACTTTCTATACGATCGCGGTATTCCTCTATGGGCCGGTGAATTTGTCGGCTGGATTTATCAAAAGCTAGGCGGTATTCCCATTCAGCGGGGAAAAGTTGATCGAGCTGGACTGCGCTCGGCGCGAGATTTATTTGCGAATGGCCAATTTCCGATGGCAGCATCCCCCGAGGGCGGCAATAACGGCCATAGCGGCATCGTTAGTCCTCTGGAGCCCGGAGTGGCCCAGATGGGATTTTGGTGCGTTGAAGATTTGCACAAACAAAGTCGGCCCGAATCGGTTTTGATTCTGCCCTTAAGCCTGCAATATCACTACCTCACACCGCCTTGGGATGCAATTGAAGCCTTATTGAATCAACTGGAGCGCGATAGTGGACTAGCACAACCTAGGCGCAGTGCGGTCACTTTACCGAATCATACGCAGCCTGACCAGATTTCTCCAAGCCGTCTACAAGATTTGTACCAGCGGCTGTTTGGATTGGGCGAACATTTGCTTAGCATTATGCAGCAGTTTTATGCGGATTATTATCCAGAGTCTGCTGCACTGTCAGCCAGTTCTTCGTCTGCCAGTCGTTCAGCAGATGCGACTGAATCGGCTGGGGCCACAGCCACTGCTGCGAATTTGCCCAACGCTCAGCTGGCTGAAACGCTGAACAATCTTTTGAATGTGGCTTTACACGTTGCAGAACATTACTTTCAGCTCACGCCGAAAGGTAGCATGATTGACCGCTGTCGTCGGTTGGAACAAGCGGGATGGGAGCGTATTTATCGTGACGACTTAAAAACCATCGATCAGCTATCGCCCGTACAAAAAGGACTTGCGGATCGGGTAGCAGAAGAGGCAAGCTTACGCATGTGGCACATGCGGATTGTAGAAACATTTGTTGCCGTGACGGGTGAATATGTCAAAGAGCAGCCCAGCGCAGATCGATTTGCGGAAACCCTGATGCTGTTGCGGGATATGGTAGTGCAAATTAAGGGGGAAAAAGCCTTCCCGCGCCCTTCCCTCGGTGCGCAGCAGGTCAAGATGCGGGTGGGAACACCACTCTCAGTTTCTGATCGCTGGCCGACCTATCGCCAGAGCCGTCGTCAAGCAATTGAACAACTCACGCAGGATTTACAAGCTGCTCTGGAAGGGCTTTTAATTTGATGAATGCGTAGTAATACCCAATACCCAAAACTATAAACACAAAATTAGGGTCAATTATGGGTTAGCGAAGAAGCGAAGAAGCCCTCAATTGGGGCACTTGAGCAAAATTGCGTTGGAATATTCAGCCTGAAGTTCTTTTTGCCGTTCTGGATTAGGCCGTCCGTAGGTGGATAGGGTTTGAATGTCGGCGGGAGTGGGTATAGGCGCGATCGCAGTTTGTCCCAAATCGCTAAAGACAATCACCGATTCAATTTGGAGCTGCTGCTGTTGCTGCCGCTGATAGAGCTGGGCGTAGTCCTGGGCAACAGTTTGCCACTGGGCTGGTTTGCAATAGCTTTGATCAATCAGCACTGTAGCAGTCGGCACCGCTAGCAGACGACTCAGTAACAGCCCTACGATGAGGAATGCTAACCAGCCGCCACCGACAATGCGTATTAAATCTCGATTTAGGTTTTGCATAGTGATTTAGCGTCGCCAAATAATCAACTTGGCACTATCGTTATCTATGCTAGCTTTCTGCCGCCTTTGAAGCGGGCAAATGTGTAAAATATCACAAACATCCAGACGGACTCTACTGGAATCTGGCTCTAAAGTGCCAAAATGAACCTTTATAAGAACCTTTATGAAAGCCTTATACAGAAGAGCCTTTAGCAACCTTCAACATTTGGTTTGCAGTTGGCAGCTTGGTTAGCACTGGCACATACAAAGCGAAGATTGGTAGAGACAGTTTACCGCCAGATCACAGCGGCAAGCTGTCCCTGTTGATTTTGGGGTGAGATGTAAATACCCATCTTTACAAAGAAAATAAAGAAAACATAAGGGAATACTAAATTTAACCGCACTCTCATCATGGGCAATTTGCATTCCATTCCTGTGTTTAGCCCTGGAGCTTGTTTCGTCTCTAGATTATGCTTGACCTGCACTTACAACAACTTCGAGACTACTGCAAAGACGAGGCTGCATTCGAGCAACTACAGCAGCTTCTAGCCGCATATCCTAGCTTTTGCTTTGAGCAAAAAGCGGTCTTTCGCATCGTATCTAAAATTCGTCAGTCACTAGATTTAGAGACCATTTTCGCCACGACAACCACTGAAGTTCGTCAGCTTTTGGGGGCTGATCGGGTGACAGTTTTTAAGTTTGCTACAGATGCTGGCGGGACGGATGGCCAGTTTGTTTCAGAGGCGGTTGCCCCTGACTATCCATCTGCGATCGCAACGACCGTGCGGGACAATTGTTTTGGTGAACAGTTTGTTGCGGCCTATCACACCGGACAAATCCAGGCGATCAGCGATATCTATGCACACGACCTGAGCCCTTGTCATCTCGATTTGCTGGCTCAGCTTCAGGTCAAAGCGAACCTTGTCGTCCCGCTCCTGCAGGGAGCGAATCTTTGGGGACTGCTGTGTATTCATCAGTGTGATAGTCCGCGCCAGTGGCAGCCACCTGAAACTGAACTGGTGCAACAAATTGCCGATCAGCTCAGTGTAGCGATCTATCATGCGGAACTGCTGAAAATTACGCAGACAAAAACCGATCAGCTGACTCAAGCGCTCAAAGATTTACAACAAACCCAAACGCAACTGATTCAAACAGAAAAGATGTCGAGTTTGGGGCAGCTTGTGGCGGGTGTGGCCCATGAAATTAATAACCCTGTGAACTTCATTTACGGCAATTTGAACCATGTAGGCCACTACTGCCAGGATTTACTATCACTAGTGGACTTTTATCAGCAGAAGTATCCCCATCCTGATGAGGACATTCAAGCTTTCCTCCAGGAAATTGATCTGGACTTCTTGCAGGAAGACTTGCCCAAAGTTTTGCAGTCTATGGCGCTAGGGACGGAACGGATTCGGCAGATAGTGCTATCGCTGCGGAACTTTTCTCGGCTGGACGAGGCTGAGATGAAGCCTGTCGATTTACATGAAGGGCTAGAAAACACGCTGTTGATTTTGCAACATCGCCTCCAGGCTGACAGCAAAAATAAGCTCGCTGCAGTAGAAATTGTGCGCAACTACAGCGAGCTACCGCTGGTGGACTGCTATGCCAGCCAGCTCAACCAGGTGTTTATGAATTTGCTGAGTAATTCGCTGGATGCGTTACTACTACAGCGGCAGCAGCGAAATGCTGAAACCAATGCCTGGATTGAGATTTGCACAACTACTTGGCCATCTGTCAAAGCACCGCAAACGGCGATTATTCAAATTAAAGACAATGGTTCTGGCATTGCACCGCAGGTCAAGGAGCGTTTATTCGAACCCTTTTTTACGACCAAACCCGTTGGCTCGGGCACGGGGTTAGGATTAGCAATTAGTCACCAAATCGTCGTTGAGCGGCATGGCGGCAGGTTGTCTTGTCGGTCACGACCGGGGCAGGGAACTGAGTTCGAGATTGAAATTCCGGTGCGGCAACATCAGTCAGAATCACTTTGAGCGCAATTTTGCCAGGGGCTGTCATCATCTATGAAAATACCTTTGTATGAGGATTCCAGCCCCTAGCCTATTTATTGGGGACGGGCGCGGTCAGGCTGATTCCTTAAGGTTTCTAACTCTAATTGATGACGCGCCCTAGGAAAAAGGGAATACTAGCTAGCGGGTTTGATGTCGCACTTTAAAAACCGTATCTCTAAGCATCCTCCATGCACCATACGTGTCACCAAGCAGATCAAACTGCTGATTCACCCGAATATATCCGGCTCCTGATTGAGCATACGCCCGCTGCGATCGCAATGCTTGATCGAGAGCTACGCTATTTAGCAACCAGCCGTCGTTGGCTTGAAGACTACGGCTTAGGAGATCAAGCCATCATTGGTCGGTATCATTACGACATTTTTCCTGAGATTCCCGAAAAATGGAAACAAGTTCATCAGCGCTGTCTGGCCGGAGCCGTTGAACGCTGTGAAGAGGAAACGTTTGAGCGTCAAGATGGCAGGGTTGACTGGGTACGCTGGGAGGTGCGACCCTGGTACGACCTGAACGGTGACGTGGGTGGCATCATCATGTCCAACGAGGTGATTACAGCTCGGAAACAAGCTGAACTTGCGCTCCAAGAGGCCAATGAGAATTTAGAAGCGACCATTACAGCCCGAACCGCTGAACTTCAGCAAACCATCGCTCAGCTTGAATGGGAAATTCAGCAGCGGGAACAGGCAGAGAAAGAACGCGATCGCTTTTTTAAGCTTTCGGCAGACATGCTGTGCGTTGCCGGTTTTGACGGCTACTTCAAGCGGCTCAACCCCAAATTCGAAGTCGTACTGGACTACTCCACCGAAGAGCTGATGGCCGAGCCCGTTTTGTCCTTTGTTCATCCGGATGATCAGGACACAACAGTTGCCATCTCCAGTCAATTGGCTGAAGGGAAACAAGTCGTCGCCTTTGAGAACGTTATCGCTGCAAAAACGGTTCCTATCGTTGGTTTTCCTGGACAGCCGCCTCAGATGTTGAGGCGGGACTCATCTATGCCTCTGCCCGTGATATCACCGAAAGTAAGCAAGCCCGCGAAGATCTATACCTGAGCCAACAGCGCTATGCGTCGCTGGCGGCTGCCGCTCCTGTCGGAATTTTTCGCACCGATTCGACAGGTCGCTGCATCTATATCAATCAGCGATTGAGTGAAATTGCCGGTTTGCTATTTAGTGAGGCTCTAGACTGGGGCTGGACAGAGACGATTCATGAAGCCGATCGGGATCGGGTAGCGGCTCAGTGGCAGCAAGCGGTCGAAACCCATCAGCCGTTCCAAGCCGAATATCGGATGCGTCGCCACGATGGTTCGGTGTCCTGGGTGTATGGTCAAGCAGTGGCGGAACAAGATTCGAATGGTGCGGTGGTCGGCTATATTGGCACAATCACCGATATTAGCGATCGCAAATTAGCAGAAGCGGCTCTTCAGGACAGCGAAACCCGCTATCGTCAGCTTTACACCAATACGCCCGTCATGATGCATGCCCTCAACTGCGAGGGAGAAATTATTCATGTGAGCGATCTGTGGCTGAGCGAGTTGGGCTATGAGTACCACGAAGTCATCGGGCGTCAGCTGACCGATTTTCTCACCGCTGAGTCACGGGACTATGCCCTCAGAATTGGCCTGCCCTCTCTCCAGCAGGCGGGGTCTTGTCGGGATGTTCACTACCGCATCGTCAAGAAAAACGGTGACGTCATTGACGTGCTGCTATCTGCCATTTCTGAGCAAAACGAGGCCGGACAGAGGACTCAGTCATTAGCGGTCTTGGTCGATGTCACTGAGCAAAAACAAGCAGAAGCACAGCTGCAAAACCAGGCTTGTCGAGAGCAACTCTTCAACCAGCTCACGAATCGCATTCGTGACTCCCTCGACTTTGAGCAAATACTGGGAGTGACCGTGCAGGAAATTCATGCCTATCTGCAAATCGATCGGTGCCACTTTGCCTGGTATATCGAGGATGGGGGAGCAGCCTGCTGGGATATCACCAGTGAAGTACAGGCCGAGGGCTTGCCGAGCTTTGTCGGTCGTCACCCCGTAGAAGCCTTTGGAGCACTGTCCGATTTACTACTGAGCCAAGAAACTCTCCGTCTAGATGATGTTACCCACTGCCCGTATCCAGAGGTGAGCCACGTTCTACAGGCGTTAGGGAATAAGTCCATGCTGGTACTGCCCGTCTGTGCCAATTCAGGCCAATTTGGCATCATTGCCTGTATCCATAGCCAAGCCGTGCGGCCCTGGATCGATGACGAGGTGGAATTCTTGGAAGCGATTGTGGGACAACTTGCGATCGCACTTAACCAAGCCGAGCTGTACACCCAAATGAGTAACAAAGCCGCTGAGCTAGAGCAGGCAATGGCTGAACTCCAGCGCACTCAAACGCAGATGGTTCAGGCCGAAAAAATGTCCAGCCTCGGTCAGTTGGTGGCGGGTGTAGCCCATGAAATCAACAATCCGGTCAACTTCATCTACGGCAATTTAGCTCATGCCTACGAATACACCCATGATTTACTGGGGCTGGTTCAGCTTTATCAGGAACAGTATCCCGCTCCTGTCCCCGTCATTGTGGATGAAATGGAAGCAATTGATTTGGACTTTTTGGTCGAAGATCTCCCCAAACTGATGAGTTCCATGAAAGTGGGCACCGAGCGCATCCGCGCCATTGTCGCCTCACTGCGCACCTTCTCGCGCATGGATGAAGCTGAAATGAAAGCCGTTAATATCCATGACGGTATTGATAGCACGCTGATGATCCTACACAATCGGATTAAGGCCAAGTGCGATCGCGCCGAAATCCAAGTTGTGCAAAACTACGGCGAGTTGCCACTCGTCGAATGCTACGCCGGACAGCTCAATCAGGTGTTTATGAACCTGATCAGCAACGCCATTGACGCACTGGACGATGCACTGGATCGCAATTTACTCACAGAGCAACCCAGCCTCACGATTACCACGGAACAAGTGGGGTCTGACCATGTCGCGATTCGCTTTGCCGACAACGGCATTGGCATTCCGACTGCCGTCCTCAGCCAAATCTTTAATCCATTTTTCACCACCAAACCAATCGGCAAAGGTACAGGCATGGGGCTATCAATCAGCTACCAAATTGTGACCGAGAAACATGGTGGCTCGCTCGACTGCTACTCTGAACCGGGCAGCGGGACAGAGTTTGTCATTCAAATTCCCATCTATCAACCCGGTGCATAAGCTGTGCTCGTGGTTTATTCCAGTTCATTTGGTGAGGTAAATTCCCCACCGGGAATTTACCTCACCAAATGAACTAAACGCTGTGCTAGGCTACAATCCGATCCGGACAAGCCTTGCTATTCAGCCCGTTTCGTATGCTTTACACCTATGAGTTTCCGCGTCCTGCCCTCGCCGTTGACTGTGTGATTTTTGGTTTTGACGATCGCTATCAGCTCCAGATCATGCTGATTCAGCGGAATCTGGAACCCTTCAAAAGTCAGTGGGCGCTACCGGGTGGGTTCGTGCGGATTGATGAATCATTAGAAGATGCCGCTCGACGCGAACTAGCGGAAGAAACAGGATTGCAAAATATCTTTCTGGAGCAGCTTTATACCTTTGGCCAACCCAAACGTCATCCCGGCGATCGCGTCGTCTCAGTAGCATACTACGCACTTGTAAACTTGGTGGAACATGCTGTGCAGGCCGCAACCGATGCCAGTGCAGCAGCTTGGTTTCCGGTGCAAGCACTCCCGCCATTGGCATTTGACCATCAAACGATTTTGCAGACGGCGCTCCAGCGGCTCAAAGGCAAAGTGAGATATGAGCCAATCGGGTTTGAACTGTTGCCCAACAAGTTCACGCTGACGGAACTGCAGCGGCTCTACGAAACAGTTTTGGAAGAACCATTGGATAAGCGTAACTTCCGCAAGAAAATTCTCAAGATGGATTTGCTGATTGAACTGGATGAAAAGCAGCAGGGGGTTGCCCATCGGGCAGCCAAGCTGTATCGATTCGATGAAGCAAAGTATACGCAGCTCAAGCAAAAGGGATTCAACTTCGAATTATAGGTTTTATCGATTTAGCCCAAAATATTAAGGAGCTGAAACCTTGGGCTAAAATTGAGTCACGCAGCGTTCTGTGCAGCTATTCGCGCAATATAACGTCTCCGTGTAGTCGTTTTTGTGCATTTGGTTTCATACACTATTGATGAGTTAATTCCATGAGTAATTCTATTCATGAAATTGGCATCATGGATGAAATCGCGTGACAACAAAATAGTTCTTTTTCTTAAAAATTTGTTTAAAGAAAAAGTTTGAGTTCAGAACGCTGAAATGCAGTGCAGTCAGTAGATGCAATCGGCTTGAAGCCTGAGCAATTGGAACCACTCCAACAGCTTGGCTAAGTTGTTGGCATCTACTCATTTGGTTGGATAGTTAGCAAAGTCTACGGTGTGCAACGGATTGAATGATGCGCTGAGTCAATACAGTCATCCCGCATTACCTATTGCTGGTTCACAACTAGTAATCGCGAGTTGATTGTCAACAAAGGCGCTGTACGACCTATTTAGGAGTGAACACTCATGGGGATAAGACTCAAACAAATCACGAATTTGGCATCTAATTCAACTCGACACGCGATCGCACTTTTGGGGGGATCTGCGATCGCGGTTTTCGGCACACTGCTAACCACCGCAACTCCAGCCTCTGCACAGGCGGCCTATGGTAGCTACGTTGGTGTTGGGCCTTCTTTTGGTTTGACGGAAGGCGATTTTGCGAGTCAGGACAATGCGTTTGGGGCCGTAATTGCCGGGCGCTACAAGTTCCTTGAGATTCCGCTTTCGTTGCGCTCTCAGGTCTTTTTATCTGATGAAAGCTGGGCCGTTGCACCGACGGCTTCATTGGATATTCCGCTCGATTGGCAAACTGATGTTTACTTAGGCGCAGGCTTCTCCATTGTGAGCGGTTCCCAGGCCACTCCAATCGGGGATAAATCGTCGTTTATCATCCAGCCCGGTATCGACCACATGCTGCCGCGCACGAACTTGGTCTTGTTTGGCAACGCAGTAATTGCCTTCGACGGTTACGAAGAAGGTGGTACAGCCGCATCGGTTCAAGGAGGCGTTGGCGTACGCTTTTAGGCGCTTTCTAAATCATCTGACGGAAACTGTAGGGGCGGGTTTTGCCGTCAACTTTATGACACGGTGCAGATTGCTCAACGAAATTCGCCCCTACCCAATATCGAACTTAGATTCAGTAGACTTTATTGGAAATAAAGTTTTTGGGGTTGGAAATTGTTTTGTAGCGCGGCGGAGCCGTGCTACAAAACAATTTCCGATAAAGTCTAGTTCATAATCCATGACGTGATGCTTGCTGTACGATGCGTTTAAGGCTTGATAAAGCGAATGCACAGGGGATAGCGATACAGGCGACCACTGTTGGCATTGGCGGACGCTAAAATCACACAGACAATATCAAAAATGGCAAGTGCGATCGCAAGTGGAATCAGAATCGCCAGCATGAGAAACCCAATCAAAATCACCATCAAAATGAATGACAGGATTAGTAACCCAATCCACGCCACCCAATAGAGCAGCATTGACAGGCGAAAATTAAGTGCTTCGCGCGCATGTGCCCGAGTTAGCTCCGAGTCATCTCCCTTCAGCAGCAAAACCAGTAACGGCACCACAATCGGCACGATCATCGTGCTCGGGCCAAGCATGACCGTCAGTAATCCGCCAGAGGCGGCATCGCCGAGCGTAACCAAATAGGGCAGCAGCGCGGCTAGATGACACAGCATGGCCCAAGTCGTATCCCGCGCCATCACCCGCTGCATGTTGCTGTCTTGTTTAGGGCTGCTTGGAGTTCTTGTTGAGCCACGATATGTGGCATCAGCCCCAGTCGAAACAAACTCTGGAGTAGAGGTAGTATCCTCCCGACGAGGCAGCTTAAACTCCGTTGTCCAAGCCGGAGCCGATTGCCCACTCTGCCAACCAGAAACATGGACGGTTTGGATCGAAGGTGGCGATAGTTTCACCATGCCTTTTTGCACGACTGGCAGAATTTGGCTTCGTTCGGGAGGAACTGCTGCTTCCAGAACAATCTGTAGCATGCCGTGTCCCCGCTGCTGAGCACGCGCTCGAATCTGCTGCGACTGCAGCGATCGCGTAATTAACGCCGCAATTGCGATCGCATCTCCCCGCTTTGCTTGCTCAACTAAATTGGCCTGTGACATGACACCGTAATGCGTAGATGGCTAGTTAAACGTAGATTCACCCTCTACAGACATAATTCCCAAACTCAGCGGCGTCTAAAGAGCCTCATCACAGCACCAGATAATCTTTGATGATCCCCATTCCTAACTGCTAATGCGAGAGACGACCACTGCGAGGAGAATCCTTTTCTCCCTCTTCTCCCTCACTCTGTTTCTTTTCCAACCGTTACACGCCACACTAAACCTTCGTCCGATCCGTCAAAATCTCGTAGCCCTCCTCTGTCACCAACACCGTATGCTCAAACTGAGCCGAGAGAGAGCGATCAACCGTCACCACCGTCCAGCGATCGCGCAGTGTCCGAGTATATTTCGAGCCAGCATTCAAAATCGGTTCAATCGCCAACGTCATACCTGCTTTCAGCTTCACGTTGGGCATTGTGTTAGTGCGAACGTTAAAGACCGAAGGCGCTTCATGCAGATTACGTCCTACTCCGTGACCTGTAAAATCTTCAACGACACTGTAGCCATTGGCGTTAACGTAATCCTCAACCGCACCAGCGATATCCATCAGATAATTTCCAGCTTTCACCTGTGCGATGCCTTGATACAGCGCCTGCTCAGCCGTATGGATCAACCGCTCAGCCTCAGGCGTCACGCGTCCAACTGCAATCGTGATGCAGGAATCACCGTGAAATCCCTCAAAATAAGCGCCCGTATCGATCTTGAGCACATCACCTCGGCGAATTTTCTTTTTCGGACTGGGAATACCGTGTACAACTTCATCATTGATGCAGGAACAAATTGAACCAGGGAAGCCGTGATAGCCCTTGAAACTGGGAGTTGCCCCCATTTCTCGAATCCGCCGCTCAGCATAGGCATCCAAATCCTGCGTTGTTAGCCCCGGCTCAACCCGCTCTGCAATCTCCTTCAAAACCGTCGCCACAATCCGAGATGCCTGACGCATGATCTCAATTTCGGCTGCGGTTTTAACTTCAACACCGCGAAATCGCTTGCGCGCGGCAGATAACGGCATTGTCTTAGGCAAGATATTGGAAAAAATATTCATAGATCTCGTAGATCAATTCATAAAGACAGGATCGAACAACGCGCACTCACCGGAATACCAACGCACGATAGAGAACGCGCGGCATAAAGCGAATCAAAGCGATCAACAACCCAAAAAACTCAGTCAAAATTCAGCTATGACTACTAGATTAGCGTGTTCCCTAACCATCCGTCGCCCCTTAAATCGTTCAAGAGCACTGAAGCATTCTGTTAGCAGTATTCGTACATCCGCAAATTTAACTTAAGAGACAGTTCAGATCTCGGCTTTTCTAAGGTATATTAGTAGACTGTGTATTTTGGAGGCTGTTTTTATGAACGCTCAGGAGATTATTGCCTCCATCGAGGCAGAACAGCTCAAAGACGATCTCCCCATCATTCACGTTGGGGATACCGTTCGCGTCGGTGTTCGGATCCGAGAGGGAGGAAAAGAGCGCGTCCAACCTTATGAAGGCACAGTGATTGCTATGCGCAATGGTGGGGCTAATGAAACCATCACTGTTCGTCGCATCTTTCAAGGCGTCGGGGTTGAGCGGGTTTTTCTACTTCATTCCCCTCGTGTTGCTGATATTAAAGTGCTACGCCGAGGCAAAGCACGTCGAGCTAAGCTATACTACCTGCGTGACCGAGTTGGTAAGGCTACTCGTCTGAAGCAGCGTTTTGATCGCCCGCTCTAGAGCGAGTGGTTGATTTGAGAGGTCTTCGCAGATATCAAACGGTCTAACCAAAAATCCTGGTTGACGACAGGTATCTAGAAGTAGCAAAATAGTAATTCGGTATACTTCTCGAATTGCTGTTCGTGCGTCCTTAGTTCAGTTGGTAGAACGCGGGTCTCCAAAACCTGATGTCGGGGGTTCGAGTCCTCCAGGGCGCGCTGAAGTAGGCAAATAGGCTCTACCCGAAAGCTTAAGTTAGCAATTTTATGACTGCTGCTTAGACTTTCGGGTAGGCTTGTTGTCTGTCTTCCTTCTCATAGCCTTATCGACAAGCAGCAATTTGCCTAATGGTGTGCATAAGCCGGTATTAGGAATAGGCTCAAATTTTAAGGTTTAGTAGCAGGGGTTTCTGTTAGCTGTGGCAGAAGAAGACACAAAAAAAGAAGCCAAAACGAAAGCAAAGGAAAAGCAAGATACTTCAGGTAGCACTGGTGGTCTTGGTGTTGCGGACTTTCTGAAAGGCACAAAAGAAGAGTTAGACAAAGTTGTTTGGCCAGGACGCCAGCAGCTTGCCAGCGAATCAGTCGCTGTCATTTTGATGGTGACACTCTCAGCAGCTTTGATCTATTTAGTAGATAACTTTTTTGGCTGGGCTGCCGCGCAGATTTTTAATGGTACTCAGGGGTTATAAATGAGTTTCGCATCAGATGAACAATACGACGCGACGCTGCATGATGCAGAGGATGAGCAGTCGGATTCGCCCTCTGAAGCGATGGGTCCGAAGCGCTGGTATGCAGTTCAGGTTGCATCAGGCTGTGAAAAGCGAGTCAAGCTCAATTTGGAGCAGCGTATTCAAACGCTTGATGTTGCTGATCGCATTCTCAGAATCGAGATTCCTGAAACTCCTGTTTTAAAACCACAAAAGTCTGGTCGTCCCAAGGAATCAACTGAAAAAGTGTTTCCGGGTTATGTACTCGTCCAGCTGCAGCTTGTCCGTGATACCGCCGTAGATGGCTGGAAGATGGACGATGAGGCTTGGCAGACGATTAAAAATACGCCAAACGTCATTAACTTTGTGGGTTCAGAACGTCGCCCTCGGACTGGCGGAGGACGGGGACGTGGCCATGTACAACCTCTACCCCTCAGTCGTGCAGAAGTAGAGCGAATCTTCAAGCAAGCCGAAGAGCAGAAGCCTGTTGTAAAAGTCGATATGGCTACTGGTGACAAGATTACGGTTTTGTCTGGCCCATTCAAGGACTTTGAGGGTGAGGTGATAGAAGTCAGCCCAGAACGGAGCAAGTTGAAGGCACTGCTGTCTATCTTTGGCCGCGATACCCCTGTGGAATTGGAGTTTAATCAAGTTCAGAAAGAGAGCTAGTAGATGGCAAAGAAAGTTGTTGCATTAATTAAGTTAGCCATCGACGCAGGAAAAGCAAATCCTGCGCCTCCGATTGGCCCAGCGCTGGGTCAACATGGCGTTAACATTATGCAGTTCTGCAAGGAATACAACGCGAAGACTGCTGACAAGACAGGTTTAGTCATTCCGGTAGAAATTTCGGTTTTCGAAGATCGCAGCTTTACGTTCGTTCTTAAGACACCACCTGCGTCGGTATTGATCAAGAAAGCGATCGGTATTGATAGAGGTTCGGGTGAACCCAATCGTCAAAAGGTTGGCTCTATTACTCGGGCCCAGCTACGTGAGATTGCAGAAACCAAGATGCCGGATTTGAATGCGAATGATGTTGATGCAGCCATCAAGATTATTGAAGGTACGGCTCGTAATATGGGCGTTACGGTTGCTGACTAATTTTGCACCGTGAATGTCGGGATACTGAGTAATATGGCGAGTTGCGATCGCACATCTAGTATCCGTGACAGCATATTTTTTGAATTGCCCTAAACTGTAAACCCTGATTGAGGGGGAGAAGCCTAGCTTCGTCAGTACCCCAGGAGATCTAAATGACTAAGAGAGTTTCTCGAAGACTACAAACACTACTCAAAAAGGTCGAAGATCGGCCTTATGACCCCTTAGAAGCACTTCAGTTGCTGAAAGAGACTGCAACGGCAAAGTTTCCAGAATCTGCAGAAGCGCACATTCGCCTTGGTATTGATCCCAAGTACACCGATCAACAGCTCCGCACAACGGTGGCACTGCCGAAAGGAACCGGACAAACCGTACGCGTAGCTGTGATTGCTCGTGGTGAAAAGGTATCAGAGGCGGCTGAAGGCGGCGCAGATATCTATGGTTCAGAAGAACTAATTGCAGATATTCAAAAGGGCATGATGGACTTTGACGTTCTAATTGCCACACCTGACATGATGCCTCAGGTGGCAAAACTAGGTCGGATGCTTGGCCCTAAGGGTTTGATGCCATCGCCCAAAGGCGGCACGGTTACCGCTGACTTGGCTCAAGCCATTCAGGACTTCAAAGCGGGTAAATTAGAGTTCCGGGCTGACCGAACCGGTATTGTTCATGTTATGTTTGGTAAGGCGTCGTTCTCAGCGGAAGACCTGCTAACTAACTTGAAGGCTTTGCAGGAAACGATTGACCGCAACCGTCCATCTGGTGCGAAAGGTCGCTATTGGCGCAGTATTTACATTTCGTCCACAATGGGACCTTCTATCCAAGTGGATATCAGTGCGTTGCGCGATCTGAAGCTGGCAGAAGCTGCTTAAGTGCGATCGCAGTTACAGATTTTATCGTTCACAACTCAGCTTGATCGCTGAGGAGGATCTAGAGAAACAAGTTTTACCACAGTTAAATAAAAAGCCAGAGACAGCAGGAGCGCAACGCTTAATATCCTGCCGAGGTTTTTTGAGATTAATTAGGAGATAGTTGTTGTGAAATTGTGACTATTCCTATCTCAAAAGCTCTGGCCAAATGCTAGAGCTTTTTGCTTTAGCACTGTGGTATCCAGGCTAGTCGTTTAGTCCCGGAAAGGAGGTGAACTCGGAATGGGCAGAACACTAGAGAACAAAAAGGCAATTGTGGCAGACCTCAAACAGTCTTTGAGTGAAACCCAGCTCGCCGTTGTGATTGACTTCAAAGGACTTTCTGTAGCGGAAATTTCTGATCTCAGAAATCGTCTGCGGGAAGTTGATGCGACTTGCAAAGTCACCAAAAACACTCTGATGCGGATTGCAGTAGAGGGTGACGACAATTGGCAACCCATCCAAGAGTTTTTGAAAGAGTCATCTGCTTTCTTGCTCGCAAAAGATGACTTAAGCGGTGCAGTTAAGGCATATCAGGCATTTCAAAAAGCATCTAAGAAAACGGTGCTGCGCGGTGGCGTCATGGATGGACGAGTTCTGTCAGATGCTGAAGTAAAGGCCATCGGCGATCTGCCATCGAAGGAAGAACTCATCGCTCAGATTGCTGGTGCGCTCAATGCGGTTGCCACCAAGCTGGCTGTTGGCATCAACGAAGTTCCGGCTTCTATTGCGCGGGGTATCAAAGCGGTATCCGAGCAAGATCAGCAAGATGCTGCGTAAGCAAGTACGGCAAGCGATTCCTCAGTACTGAGCAGTACAAAATGGACGCTCCATACAAAAATTTGACTGGTTTGTTTGTGACGCTTTTGTAATTTATCAGGAGAGATTTCATGTCTGAAGCAACTGACAAAATTCTAGAGCAGCTTAAGTCTTTGACTCTGCTTGAGGCTTCTGAGCTGGTTAAGCAAATTGAAGAAGCCTTTGGTGTAAGTGCTGCGGCTCCGGCTGGCGGCATGATGATGATGGCTCCGGGTGCTGCTGGCGGTGGCGAAGCTGAAGCTGAAGAAGAGAAAACTGAATTCGACGTTATTCTGGAAGAAGTTCCGGCTGACAAGAAGATCGCTATCCTGAAGGTTGTCCGCAACCTAACCGGATTAGGTCTGAAAGAAGCGAAGGAAGTTGTCGAATCTGCACCTAAGCCTATCAAAGAGGCTATTGCGAAAGAAGCAGCCGAAGATGCTAAGAAGCAGCTCGAAGAAGCTGGTGCAAAGGTTTCTGTTAAGTAAGGCAGTTGCCAATTATTTGCCAATTACTAGAAGGTTAGGCGCTTACAAAGCGCCTCCCAAATGAATAGTACCGAATCCGACTAAAAAGAACTCGAACTATTTTTTGTGAAGGTCATGCTATGCATAACTTTCACAAAAAATAAAAAACTGGTTCTATGAGCGGATTTCAGCTAAAAAGCGCTTCTACGGGAGCGCTTTTTAGCTTCAAGGCAAGATTTCACCTATCAATCGCGACATGCGATCGCACAGCTAGATCGCACAATTAGAAAGTTCTTACAGTCAATTGCAGGTCAGAGCCCAAAACAGATTGCCGACTACAGCAATCTCAAACAGGACATGAACAGTAACCATACATGAAGGCTTTCTCAAAGATGAAGGTTTGCAGATGAGTCGCCAGATAAAAGAGGAGTTTGACCGAGCGAAAGGAGTGGCACAAGCGGGCAAATTTACGACTAAATCGCTTGGCCTGTAACCAAACATCTTCGACCGGATTTTGCTCGGGTGCATTAGGCGCAAGCTGAATGCAAGTGAGTTTCCAGTGCTGCTCTCGAGTACCATGATTCTGTTGACTCAGGTAGTTGCGAACCACCTTGGAACGGTGGTAGCTGGCTCCATCCCAGATGATGAAAAAGCGAGTGGACTCATCATACTGAGATTGAAGATACTTCAGAAAGGCCACGGTATTGTGCTGATTGCCTGCCTCATACTCATGAATAACAAAGCTCTTGCTCAAATAGTCCAAGGCTCCATAGTAGGTCTGCCGCTCTCGAATGGAGGCAATGGGGATGTCCACTCGCTGATTGCGCCGACTCCATCCATATCCACGGAGGTCTCCCCAGAGCAGATGGCACTCATCGAGAAACATCACTCGCACCTGCCCACTGGCGATCTCGGCTCGCCACTGGACCAGCAACTGTTGAATCTCGGCTTTTTTGCCTCGACTTTGGCCTCCTCTTGGCCCGGATGCACCGAGTGGGATTTCTTCCAGCTAAACCCTGCGTCTTTGAGCAGTTGGGTATAGCTTTGGGCTGAGCGATAGAGCACTCCATAGCGCTCTTCAATCTGCTCAACAAGCTCCTCTAGTGTCCACCAGTTTTTCTGCTGCAACCACTCAAAGATGTCCTGTTTCTGCTCGGCGCTTAAATAGCCTTGGGTGCCCCAGTAGTGGGATTTCAGTCCCTCGACTCCTCGCTCTTCATAGCGCTGGTGACTCGCACTAATAAATCCCAGAGAAACCTGTAGGATATCTCGGATCGCCCGATAGCTTTGACCTCTCTGGTGCAGTTGCACGGCCAAGGCGCGTTTCAGTTCTTGGGCAGAGGAATTACTTTGGATAAATTCTTCCAGGGAGGTCATGGCTGATTTACTTCGGTGAGGATAACTCTTTATTCTATTCTCCCTCGTTCATTACCTATTTGTGATTGCTGTATGCGAGTTACCTTCATTGCTAATCGCCAATCAACCAGGTAAATAAAACCACTAGGATACCGAGCCCAATCCACCGTGGTAGATGCAGATGATAGATCATCCCTAGCGGAATGTAGGCCAAGGTTTCAGTGATCATCAGGCTCAACAGGAGGAAAATGAGCAGAAGCACGATGGGAGCGATCGCATACATAGGGCAAGCTGATCAAGAGAATAGAGAATCACGAAAAGAACTATAACAATATTTAAACGGATGCGGAACTTTTACCGTTCGAACTGTGTCTTTATTGAGCAGAACAAAACCAAAAGCATCCGTTGCCATCTATATACAAATTTATATCAATCATATTTAAGCTAAATCTCTTCAACTTAAGTCATCACATAATCACTTAAACAGCGATCGCATATTGTAATCAGAATTGGACTGAACATGTTAGTAGACAGGAACATGAGAACCCGCCCGTTAAGCTATGCATCATCAGCCATCAAGCCACTGGCCATTGGGCTTTGCTTGGCAATGGTTAGCATCATTGCTGGATCAAGCCTTGCACAGCAGGCCAACTTTAGCGCAATTTCTCTGGCACCGGGTTTTGAGCATAACCAAGCCCGTATGCGAGGATTTACGCGTGGATCGTTTTCTCTACCCGCGATCGCAAATCAAGATCGTCACGGCAATTTTTGCTTAGGCTATGCTGCCTCAACGCCCGATCACGTTTTCCAACTGGAAGCCCCATTTAATCAGCTTACCGTTCAAGTTGATAGTCGCGGAAATGCGATGACGCTGCTGATTCAAGTGACCAAACGAGACAACGATCCGCTGTAGCAGCAGTCATCCCCGGCAGGGTCATAACGGCATTACTCTTCAGGATCAAGATTGGGCAGCAGGTACCTATCAAGTTTGGGTTGGCTCGGTTGAACAAGGTCAACGGTATGATTACGTATTAACCATTCAAGAGTAAAACTTGATCTCAAAATCCCCCGCAAATGGGTCGTCAACTTGTTACGGGTCAACGTTAAGATAAATAGTGGTTTGTCTGACCAAACAGGGGGATGCCCAGGTGCTAAAGACGCTACGTGAAGATTTTCAAATTATCTTTGAGCGAGATCCGGCAGCTCGAAACTGGCTAGAAGTTTTATTTTGCTATCCTGGCCTGCAAGCGCTGTTATTTCATCGTTTGGCGCATTGGCTTTGGCACATTGGGTTACCGTTTCTGCCACGCCTCATCTCCCACATCAGCCGCTTTATTACCGGAATTGAAATTCATCCGGGCGCTCAGATTGGGCAGGGCGTTTTCATCGATCACGGCATGGGCGTGGTGGTAGGTGAAACTGCCATCATTGGCAACTACTGCTTAATTTATCAGGGCGTCACCCTCGGCGGTACGGGCAAAGAATCCGGCAAGCGTCACCCCACTCTCGGTGAAAACGTTGTAGTCGGTGCGGGTGCAAAAGTACTCGGCAACCTTCTGATCGGCAACAATGTGCGAATCGGTGCTGGATCAGTTGTTCTACGAGATGTACCGTCCGATTGCACCGTTGTCGGTGTACCCGGTCGGATTGTCTACCGCTCTGGAGAACGGGTTGATCCTCTAGAACACAATCGCTTACCGGATTCAGAGGCCCAGGTCATCCGCGCTTTGGTGGATCGCATTGAGTCTCTAGAAAAACAGGTTGAAGAACTGAGCCGTCAGCCTATCGCGGTTCATGCCCATATTTCCGCAGCCGAAAGTTGCAAACTGCGTGACAAGGTGATCAACGAGTTTTTAGATGGTTCTGGTCTATAAATTACGATCAGTTGCGATCGCAAAAACTGCCAAATTTATCTCAAATTCATAAGGTGAGGTGGGTAAACTGCCTCACTTTGTGTTTACTGATGAAAAAGCCGTTGCCAGCGATGCTTAAGCACCTGTAGGCTAAAGAGCACGACAAAAGCAGGATTATTGATCAGGTAGCGTTTCCAGAGCCGACGGGGTTCAGCCGCTAGACGATATAGCCATTCCAAGCTGAGCCGCATCATCCAGCGGGGAGCCTGAGACACTTCTCCGCTGTGAAAGGCAAATGCAGCACCAACGCCAATCATCACTGCATTGAGCTTACCCTGCTGCCGATTCATCCATTCTTCTTGCTTTGGACAGCCCAGTCCGACAAATACAACAGCAGCACCAGAAGCGTGAATCCGTTTAATATCGACTGCCTCTTCCTCTGGCGTTAAGGTGCGAAAGGGTGGAGAGTAAGCACCTGCGATCGCAAGTTGAGGAAACTGCTGCTGCAAATCCCGCTGAAGTTTTTCCAGCGTAGATTCCGTGCCACCGTACAGGTAAATCGGCAAACCATACCGAGAAGCGCGATCGCACCAGGCTAGCATCAGATCCGGCCCATAGACTCGCGTTTGGTTCGATACCCCCAACAGCCGTAACCCCAACACCAACGGCATTCCGTCTGGCGTCACTAAAATCGCCTGATTCAAAATTTGCCGATAGGCAGGCTGCCAATATGCCGTCATCACCACATGCACATTGGCCGCCACAATGTAGCAGGATCTTCGCTCCTGTGCCCAGATAAAAATGCGATCGCAAGCATCTTCATATGACGTAGCATCTATCTGGCTGCCTAAAATAGTGCGAGAACAGGATTGAATGTTAGGTTGAGCATCCACGGGCATTTGTACTGCATTTATTAACCAAAATCTACTGATCCAAACCAGTTTCAGAGTGAGTGAAAGAGCTGGTCATACTGTGCAATGACCTGTTCTGGATAGTGATGTTCAATGGGATAGTTGGGTACAGTTGGACTGTCTAATGCTTGCATGATGCGATCAGCAACAGCTTTAGGATCACGAGTTCCGACGACAAATTCGGGACAATATTGCTCAAATTCTGGGATATTGGGTGGCAACAAGGTTGGACGCTTTAATGCTAGCGCTTCGAGGCTAGAGCGCGAGAGTGCTTCATTGGGTGATAAATTAACGCAAAGCTGTGCGCCCCACATTAAACAATGCACGACTTCTCTGGTTTGGTTGCCAATGTAGCGCACACCCGATGCACACAAAAGTTCAGCCATGCGAGGATTCCCAGTTTTAAGATAGCCTGCTACCACCAGCACAATATCAGGACGTTTGGGATAAACAAAGTTGGTAAATGCTTCTAACAGTACATCAACGGCTTTGATTTCTTTGACCATACCGACATAAAGTACATATTTTTGCTCGCTTAAACCTAACTTTGCGATCGCAGCTTGAGCTGTTTGAGGATCAATATGTAAAGGCTCTTGCAAAATTGGAATCTGAGTTACTCTCTGCTGAGGAATACCATTGTGAATCAAACGCTGGCCCACGTTTTCAGAGCAGGCAATGATGCCGTCATAAGCTAGCAGATGATGCATTTGTTGAGCTGGTAGCAATACATCTCGCACATCCACAAACCAACGCTGTTGCTGAGGTCGAGAACGCATTAAGTATTTTATAATCGGCGAAAAAATACCAGGAAAGTTATAAAAACTAGAATGAACAACCACGGTGTGAGGTTGTTCACGTCTCAAAATGTGCAGGAGCTGCAGATACTTTAGGTTCTGTAGCGCATAAATCAATAAATCTCGCAGAACTTGCTTATTTTTACCAGTTCGAGTTGGGAAAATGTCCCAGTATCGTTCAACAAAGGCTGGAATCGGCTCTGTTGTATGTTCACTAACAACTGAACAAACATAATTGCGATCGCACAGGGCTTTAACCAGCAAACGATAATAGATAGCAGCCCCAGTTCCACTACCTAAGAATATTGGTGTAATGATAACTAGCCTACTTCTTTTGTTCATTTTCAGAATCAGGGTTTAGTTGCAATAGCTTGTAAAGTTGCGCCAAGATTAAGCCGTGGAGCAATTTCATAGGCACTTGTAGCCACAGATTTTAGAGGATTAGGAAGCTTAGACAAGCTTTTAATATGTTGTGGGCGAATCGTATAAGTATAGATATTAGTAAATCCTGTTTTTTCTAAACAAAACTTGAGTGATGATGGGCTGAAATAGTTGATATGTTCCGGTGGCATGATTTGCGACCAATTTTTACCTTTCAACTTTGCTCCAAAACTGCCAATATTAGGTGTTTCTAAAAAAATGATTCCTTGAGGATGTAGTAAATCATATATGCTGTTCAGCATCATTAATGGATCAAGTAAATGTTCAATAACATGGTATGAAGTGACCACGTTATATATATCTTTGGGTAAATTTATATCGCCAATTAAGCCTGATTTAACGCGACCTGAACCTAGCCGCTGATTAGCTATTTTCACCGTTTCATCTGAAACTTCTAACCCTTCAACTTGCCAACCATTCTGAGCTGCAGCTAATAAAAACTCTCCTGTTCCACAACCAACATCTAACAGACGTCTACCTTTGATAGATGTAGTATCGAGGCCATACTGGTTTAAGGCCATATTGAACTGACGATAGCGATTATCGGCAAATACTTGTCCAACCATATCTCCAGACTGATAAGCATCTCGATAGGAGCGAGAGCCGTAATATTGCTTCAACTCGTCGGCTGTTGGGCGTGGGGTATAAAAAAACAACTTACATTTACGACATTTGACTAAACATCCTTCATTCAGATCAAAAATCTTTTTTTGATCTAGACAACTGCAAACGGGACATTGTACTGGCATAGAGTTGCTCCTAACGATGCAATGCTTTAATCAAAATTGAATTAGTGTATTGCGGTTGATCAAATATTGATTACTGCTTTAATTTTTCGCTTTAATCGGGCAGAAAAACTATACATGATTTTCCAGGTGAAGCGATCAGCTTCTGAATCTCTAATGATAAAAGGTGGATGCTTTAGAGGAAAATCAATCGGTTGAGTTGGAATGTTAGCAAAAAGGCTTTTAGCTCCTTTTGTATGCGTACCCACAGTAGAAAAACCAATATTGCTGACTAGGTTCGTCTGAGGTAAGATTGTTAGTCCGTTCTGAATCCAACAAGCAAAGCCCCATCGATAAGCCCACGTATTAATTTGATCCGTGTAAGTTCGCTGGAAAATACGATTTCGATACTTCTCTTCTGCCGGATTATCAAGAAGACGCTTCAGCCATCTATCATCGCGGATCTCGGGCCAAAGACGCATTTGAACGTCGTAATACTGCCAAGCTCGTTTCCAAGTTGCCCACCCCCAACAATGAGGATAGCGAGAAAAATAGTAACTATATTTTGACCGCTTTTGACCGAACTGAAAGTTGTCCCCTGAGATGGCCATGACTCTTGTATCATGACGATAATATTCTAATAACTCTTGGCAAAACTGAAAAAAACTTAGTTCTGGAACACAGTCATCTTCTAAAATCATCGCTTCTTCAACTTGTTCAAACACCCAGTCTAGACCGCTTGAAACTCTGGCTTTACAACCCAAGTTACTAGCAGAATAGTTTTTGAAAACCTGACAATTCCAATCAACTTCTTCAATAATATTTCTAGTCGCTTGGCACAGCTGATCTTCATCCTTTTTCTCTTTACGAGGGCCATCCGCAACTACAAAAAGTTGCTTGGGTTGTATTTGACGAATGACATCAAACACGACCTGCGTAGTGTCGGGCCGATTGAAGATTAATAGAACGACAGGAACATCAAACTCGCTGTTGCTCATATTGCTTATCCAGAAAGATCAGTGTGTTGAGCGTTTTAGCAAATAAAATATAGCCTCTTGAAGATAGAAACTGATAAGTCTGTGATTCTTGGGCATGATCCAAGGAGAATTTTGCCTGCTCAATCAGAACACATTTGGGCCGGAAAAGCTCCCATTCATTTGATTCGATAACATTCAAGTCTAAACCTTCAACATCAATCGATATAATATCAATTTTCTGATTTTCAGGTAAGTATTTTTTTAGTACATTGGCTAGAGTTTGTGTTTTTATGGCCTGTTTATTAATTAGTTTATACAGCTCAAGATTACGCGTTTGGGCCAACTCAGAATCAAATGTGTTGAGAGCTGTTTCGTTAAAAACAAAATATGTTAAGTCTTCAGATTTATTGGAAATCGCGGCTTCTATATTAATATCTCTTGGTCTATATACTCTAAACAATCGCATACTTCCAGGCATTGCATCAATATTAATGCCTTTCCATCCACGTTTGTAGAAGAAATAAGTGTTGGAAAATCGCTTAGGATGATGTGCCCCCACATCTACATAAAATCCAAGTTTCTGATGTTCAAATATTCGCCTCAAAATCATATCTTCGCCTTCTTGCGAGTAAGATTTATGAGCGTATAAGTCTAAAAAGGCAGAGCCGATTTCCCATATAAATCGTCGTACGGAATAAGGAATAATCGTTTTTAACGCTGTTTTCATATCATTATTATCTCGTATTACAGCTAATCTGCATCAACGTGCTTCTTGAGAGAGCCCGGTCCATGTAACGGCTGAACGTTATTACAGGGTCGAACCGCGAATTTCCTGCTGAGAAATAAAGATGTTGTCCACGTATAAAAGTTAATGGGACCAAACCCAGTCATATCTACTTGAATTAAATCAGCATCACGAAGCGTTTGAGCTGTATAAATATGCCAGTCCGAATTATCTAGGATAATCAAACCTCCTTCCTTTAATTTAGCAATCGCTTTTAATGCACACTCTTTTCGATAAAGTCCATCAATAATAATGACATCCAAATCAGCATGCTTTTCAATAGCAGAAATATAGTCTTCTTTGTCTTCTAGTAACAAGATATTCAAATTATTAGGACAGTGCTTAGAAATAGATTTAAACCAACTTGGGTTATGCTCTATGCTGATAACTTCTTTGGCACGATCTGCCCAGAAAAAACTTGAATTTCCCGAACCATACTCAAAGACTTTCTTATCAGAAAAATTCAATTGCTTGAGATAGTCAATTGCTGGATATGTATACCAAGGAATAGGTTTGTTTTGTGCATCAACGCAAGTCCATCTACAAACTGTCTGTAATTGTCCGTAATCAATTTGTAAGATCTTAAAGTTGGTTAACGCAGTTCCAATAGCTCGTGGTGTAACTTTTCTAAAAATCTTACCCAATAAACTCATAGATAGATCCTTCATCTAAGAAGTAGGGCTGACGACATTATATATGCGATTGGTCGAGTGTTTCTTGAAAAAAAGCAGGCAAGATAAGCAGCAATAATATAGGAGACTAAAGTGGCAATTGCAGCTCCAATCTCTGCATAGCTAGGAATCAATAAGTAGTTGGTCAGAATATTTATTACTGCACCAAACATTGTAGTGATGAAAGAAAAAACAAGCAGATTTTCTGCTGCCATCCAGAGCTCTCGGATGACACCTAGAGAGACAAATAATCCTGACCAGACATGAATTGATAGCACTAAGCCAGCTTCTTGGTAAGCCTGTCCAAAAGTAAGTGAAATAAACGATGTTGAAAACAACATCATAGGAAGAATAATTAGATAATTAATACCTATCACAAACTTGAAGAGGGAATGAATCTTTTTGCAATAGGTGTCTTGGCTATCCAACTTTGCCTGTAAAACTGTTGGAAATATTGAGCTTGCGATCGCAACTGGAATAAAATACCAAGATTCTGATAGTTTAACGGCAGCTGAATAAATTCCGACTGCATCATCTCCAATCATTTGGCCCAGCATAATCTGATCAATTCGCATATAAACTGTAACGGCAATGCCAGACAGGATCAGAGGCCAACTGCTAGCAAGTAAAGTTTTTGCTCGTTTGAGATTAAATTTCCAGGATAGAAGAGGCTGCCCAGTGAATATATAAACGATACCTAAACCAACTGAACGGATAAAGGTTTCTAGCAGCGCTATAACCCCAAATGCATAAACAGATGCACGTGCAAAAATTAGTCCTACTTTGGCGGCACTTGTAATCAAATAAGCAGAACTGCGTGCGAAGATGTCTTGCTTGGCTTGAACTTGGGACTGAAACCAGAAGCTGACCACCTCAGAAGCTTGTAATGCTAAGGCAATTGCTGCAAATCCTACCAACCAATGAATTGCCGTTTCACCTGGACGTAAAACTAATATCAGTGCGATGGCAATTGCCGCGATACAAAATCCAGATAGCAAACGTAGCCCAAAAGCCGTTCCCAGAATTTCGTCTTTATCTGTAGGAGTCTGAACAATATCTCTAACTACGATTTTGTTTAGTCCCAGGGTCGAAAAAGCGCTAAACATGGAGACAAATGCGATCGCATAATTAAGCAACCCGAATTGCTTTGGCCCTAGGTATCGTGCGACCCAGATTCCAATAGTCAATTCTCCAATGGCGCGCAGAATTTTATCGACAAATAGCCATGCCGTATTGCCTGCAATCTTTTGGTTGCTGGGATCACTTAATTTACGACGAATAATCGGAGGCAGATACTGCAAAAAAGCTGAACGCATACGACGCGTAGTAGCAAATGGGGACATGATTATAGAGTGCCCCACTTCTTACATATCCGTTCAGCTCCTCAACTCTTTGCAATGTATACCAATCTCGCGCAGGTGACTCATCCTCAGAGAAGCGATGTCACCGCAACGCTTGCACTGCCGATTGTGTTAGCTGCTGAATGGCTGCCAAATCAGGGACTGGCGTTTCCGAGTTCAGCGTCAGCCAGAGCAAATACTCCACATTTCCGGCAGGGCCTGGTGCAGGGGAATAGGTCAAATCGCGATAGCGCCAGCCCAGTTGGAGTGCCGATTGGATCACCTGCATAATCGCGTCCGCATGGTCTTTGGGATCACGCACGACGCCTTTTTTGCCAATGCGATCGCGACCGACTTCAAACTGGGGCTTGACCAGTAGAATCACATCTTTTGGTGGTTCGAGGAGCTGCCAGAGAGCGGGCAGAATTTTGGTGAGGGAGATGAATGAGACATCGGCGACGCCTAAATCGGGACGTGCTTGTCCCTCGGTGTAGAGATCGTCTGGCTTCAAGTGACGCAGATTGGTTCGTTCACGCAGAATTACGCGCGGATCTTGGCGCAAACTCCAGGCAACTTGTCCATAGCCGACGTCAATGCCATAAACTTGGGCCGCTCCAGCTTGCAGGAGGCAATCGGTGAAGCCACCCGTCGAAATGCCACCGTCGAGACAACTGCGATCGCAAACTTCAATATCAAAAACCCGAAGCGCTTGCGCCAGCTTTTCGCCGCCGCGTGAGACGTAGGGCGATTTCTGCTTAACGGTCACGTCCGCAGTGGGATCGATAGGCGTACCGGGTTTATCGACTACCTGATCATTGACCCGTACTTCTCCCGCCCGGATCAATCGCTGTGCCTGATGGCGCGAATCACAAAGCTGGCGTTCGACTAGCAGCATATCGAGTCGTTGTTTGGCCATTAGTCAGACTCTACTTCACCCGCAACTCGTTGGCGCTGCTGCCGCAGAGTCGTCAAGTCCTGCATCAGCCGATCGAGCGCCGTTTTATCACCTTGCTGATCATACAGATCACTGGCAATCAAGAGGTTGCGTAGCGCCGCCTGATCGTCCCCCAAGTTGGCAAACGTCAGACCCAAATTATGGAATGCTTCCGCGCAGTTGCGATCGCGGCTCAAAACATCCGAAAACGCCTGAATCGCTTGTCGATATTTGCCTGTTTGCAGCGCTTCACATCCCTGCTGAAACCGCCGCTGCGCCGCGTCATCCAGCGCTGGAGTCGGTGCTGAAGCTGACTGGAAGACGACCGATTTACCCGTAGGCCAAAAATATGCGGCTGCGATCGCACCCATGCCAATGCCCAAAATGGTGGCCACCACGCCAAACCAGATTGCGATATTCCCGATTGAAATTCCGCCTGAACTTTCCACGATTTATCCTTCAGTTGCTGCCGCTATTCCATCTTGCCCTAAAACGCAGAAATGGACATTGTGCGGCTCTGTCCCTGCAGCACAATGAGCAGGAGGTAAAAAACTCAAAGTCCCTCTCCCAAGCTTGGGTTACTGCTTATACATAAGTCTCCTAGACTTCGTTTCGACGTTGAGATTCCCCCTGGCCCCCCTTAAAAAAGGGGGAAATTGGCTCAAAGTTCCCCTTTTTCTAGGCAAAGCCATGCCCGAAGGGCTATAGGGGGATTTAGGGGGATCAGTCCGGGATTTAGAGAGACTATTCAGGATGTGTATAAACAGTAGCCCAAGCGTTGGAGAGGGATTTAGGGAGAGGGCAAAAACGAGATTGGTAAGCAGACCAACCTATGCGGCGGTTTCCTCTAGGAAGGGATAGTCAATGTAGCCGTGCTCATCGCCACCATAGAAGCTATCGCGGTCGTAGTCGTTGAGGGGCGCTTTCAGTTCAAAGCGCTTGGGTAGATCGGGGTTGGAGATAAACAGACGACCGTAGGCAATCAGGTCAGCGTTACCCGTAGCCAATTCTTCGTTACCCGACTCGCGATCAAAACCACCTGCGGCAATGATTGTACCGTTGTAAATCGGACGGAAGAACGCCGAGCCGATGTTGACGTTGTTCACATCATCAATGCGGGGTTCAATGATATGGATATAAGCCAAGTCAAAACCATTGAGCTGTTCAGCCACATAGCGGAAGAGCGTAGCCGGATCGGAGTCAGACATATCGTTGAAGCTGCCGCTGGGCGAGAGCCGAATGCCAACCCGATCGCCGCCCCAGACATCGACAACCGCTTGAGTGACTTCTAGTAACAACCGTGCCCGATTCTCAACTGAACCACCGTAGCGATCGGTGCGCTGGTTAGTGCCGTTGCGCAAAAACTGATCCAGCAGGTAACCATTAGCGCTATGGATTTCAACACCGTCAAAACCGGCGGCCAAGGCGTTTTGAGCACCGAGACGATACTGCTCAACAATGCCCGGAATTTCTTCCGTTTTCAGAGCGCGAGGCGTGACAAATGGCTTCATTCCTTCATACGTGGACGCTTCACCAGCGGGCTTAATGGCGCTGGGGGCAACAGGCAACTCGCCGTTGGGCTGGAGGTCTGGGTGAGAAATGCGGCCCACATGCCAAAGCTGGAGGAAAATTTTGCCGCCTGCATCGTGAACGGCCTGGGTGACTTTTTTCCAGCCTTCTACCTGCTCATTGGAGTAGATGCCTGGCGTGTTGGGATAGCCTAAACCTTGCGGCGCGACTTGGGATGCTTCAGAAATAATCAACCCAGCCGATGCCCGCTGACGATAGTATTCCGCATTCATCTCATGGGGAACGTTACCTTCGCCTGCTCGATTGCGGGTGAGGGGAGCCATGACCATGCGATTGGACAAGGTATAGCGACCGAGTTGCACGGGGGTAAACAAATCGACTTGAGTTGCCGTTGTCATATAAAGCCTCCTGTTGATGGTCTCAGTGTTTAGTAGTGGATGGGTGGATGGGTAGATGGGTGGATGAGTAGGAGAGTGGTGATTGAATTGGTATGCGATTTGCGGATTATCGCCGTCGTCACTTTGGTCAAAACATTAGAGCGTTTTGAAAACGTTTGAACCTAGTTCCACCCAAGTTTGTGTTGAGTAGAATTGAGGCAGAGAGTTCAGCAGGCCAAAGCCGATGGCTCAGCAACGACGCAAGCGTGGCACAGCAGGCGATAAAACGATTTGTCTGCCCATTGCAGACGACCTTGACTACGAGGTCTTAGTAGAAGACCGGGAAGCCTTTCGCCAGTATCTCAACGAGCAGATCGCATCCCACCCGGAACTGTTTCCCGACGGGATTGAGGCAGGCTATCGCTTTCACGGATGGGTCGAGTCCTCTCGTCAACAGCTCAAGACCCGGCGGATTTTGCTGCCGAGTACCGGAGAGGCTTATCAACTGCGTCCCGATTTGGTGATGCCGTACATGAGCGAGACGGCGGAGATGGCCGACAAAGCGCTCTATTTAAGAAAGCATGGCCTGTCGTATGAGGGGATTGCCTATGTGCTGGGCCGTTCTGAGATGCACTGGTATCGGCTCTGTCAGTCGTTCGGTCGAGCCTCGATTGTGGGCAGTACCCTCAAAAGGGAAACGGCGCTCCCCCCCATCTAGTTGCCGATGAGAAGCATTGTGATTGGCACGGGCAGCGAGTCTATCTGGCAGTGACAGCGGCGCAAGGGTGCGTCCTGGGAGCCAGTCTCAGTGCCAATGCGGGTCAGGATGGATTAACCGCAGCCTATGGGGTATTCCAGCAGGAAGCTGCCCATCATGTTCCCGACTATGCGCCCGAGACGGTGACGACTGATGGTTGGGAGGCCACCCGAGCCGCTTGGGAGGAGCTATTCCCTGGCCTGGTCTGGATTCTGTGCTTCCTGCATGAGGTGATTAAAATTCGCGATGGGTGCCGCTCTAAACCAGTCCTGGGTCAGCAACTAGCCGACAAGCTTTGGCATCTGTATCGGGGCCAGAGCAAACGTCACTTTGCTCAACGGTTGCGTCGGTTGCTGGAGTGGGTGAACACCCACGCGTTGCCCCAGGCCATTGACGCTCGCTTGCGACGCCTCAACGACAAATCTCACGTCTTCCAACGCGCCTTTGACTTCCCTGACGCCTATCGCACCAGCAATCAGGTTGACCGTCCGATGAACTATCTTGACCGCATCTTGTATGCCATGCAAGATTTTCATGGATTCTGGGACTCGGCGGAACAGTCGGTGCGCTCGATGGCCTTACTCTGGAACTTCCATCCCTTTTGTCGCAAGACTCGCAAAGCAATGGGCGGGTGCTTATGCCCCTTTGAGCAACTCAACGGCTTCCGCTATCACGACAACTGGGTTCGCAATTGGCTGATTGCCTCATCGTTGAATGGCAGAAGACCATTGCTCAGGAACGCTGACACAAAATAAGTTGGAACTAGGTTTGACTAGTTCCACCCAAGTTTGTGTTGAGTAGAATTGAGGCAGAGAGTTCAGCAGGCCAAAGCCGATGGCTCAGCAACGACGCAAGCGTGGCACAGCAGGCGATAAAACGATTTGTCTGCCCATTGCAGACGACCTTGACTACGAGGTCTTAGTAGAAGACCGGGAAGCCTTTCGCCAGTATCTCAACGAGCAGATCGCATCCCACCCGGAACTGTTTCCCGACGGGATTGAGGCAGGCTATCGCTTTCACGGATGGGTCGAGTCCTCTCGTCAACAGCTCAAGACCCGGCGGATTTTGCTGCCGAGTACCGGAGAGGCTTATCAACTGCGTCCCGATTTGGTGATGCCGTACATGAGCGAGACGGCGGAGATGGCCGACAAAGCGCTCTATTTAAGAAAGCATGGCCTGTCGTATGAGGGGATTGCCTATGTGCTGGGCCGTTCTGAGATGCACTGGTATCGGCTCTGTCAGTCGTTCGGTCGAGCCTCGATTGTGGGCAGTACCCTCAAAAGGGAAACGGCGCTCCCCCCCATCTAGTTGCCGATGAGAAGCATTGTGATTGGCACGGGCAGCGAGTCTATCTGGCAGTGACAGCGGCGCAAGGGTGCGTCCTGGGAGCCAGTCTCAGTGCCAATGCGGGTCAGGATGGATTAACCGCAGCCTATGGGGTATTCCAGCAGGAAGCTGCCCATCATGTTCCCGACTATGCGCCCGAGACGGTGACGACTGATGGTTGGGAGGCCACCCGAGCCGCTTGGGAGGAGCTATTCCCTGGCCTGGTCTGGATTCTGTGCTTCCTGCATGAGGTGATTAAAATTCGCGATGGGTGCCGCTCTAAACCAGTCCTGGGTCAGCAACTAGCCGACAAGCTTTGGCATCTGTATCGGGGCCAGAGCAAACGTCACTTTGCTCAACGGTTGCGTCGGTTGCTGGAGTGGGTGAACACCCACGCGTTGCCCCAGGCCATTGACGCTCGCTTGCGACGCCTCAACGACAAATCTCACGTCTTCCAACGCGCCTTTGACTTCCCTGACGCCTATCGCACCAGCAATCAGGTTGACCGTCCGATGAACTATCTTGACCGCATCTTGTATGCCATGCAAGATTTTCATGGATTCTGGGACTCGGCGGAACAGTCGGTGCGCTCGATGGCCTTACTCTGGAACTTCCATCCCTTTTGTCGCAAGACTCGCAAAGCAATGGGCGGGTGCTTATGCCCCTTTGAGCAACTCAACGGCTTCCGCTATCACGACAACTGGGTTCGCAATTGGCTGATTGCCTCATCGTTGAATGGCAGAAGACCATTGCTCAGGAACGCTGACACAAAATAAGTTGGAACTAGGGTTATTCATTTGATTTTTCAGTTATCTGGGAAAATCTAGATGTCTTGTTGGCGGGAGCTTGGCTAACGCTCAAGATGTCGCTACTTGCGATCGCATTTGGCCTGATTATCGGCATCATTGGTTCCTTATTTCGCACCTCTGGCAATAAGCTGCTGAATGGAATTGCGCTGGCCTATGTAGAAATTATTCGGAATACGCCCTATCTGATTCAGCTCTTTTTTATCTTCTTTGGCCTACCCAATTTGGGCATTAAGCTTTCTGCGGAACAGGCCGCAATTGTATCTTTGGCAATCAATTTTGGAGCTTATTCTACTGAAATTGTGCGGGCAGGTGTTGAAAGTATTCCCAAGGGCCAAATCGAAGCGGGATTGGCAATTGGCTTCAAGAAATTGTCAGTTTTTCGCTACATTGTGGTGCCGCCTGCTCTGGCCAATATTTATCCATCGCTGATTGGTCAGGTGATCCTGGCGGTTTTATTTACTAGTGTCGTCTCGCAAATTGCGGCAGAGGATCTAACCTATGCAGGCAATTTCTTGAACTCAAGGACATTTCGCAGCTTCGAGATTTATTTCACATTGGCGCTGCTCTATCTGGCAATTGTCTGGATTGTCAAAGCAATGGCATATCTGGTCGAATTACGCTTCTTTGAATTCGCCAAATATCGAAAATAACTCGCAGGGTGTGCTAGACGAAGCCGTAACGCACCTTTCTAGGAGATCTATTTGAAATTATATCTAGATTATTGTTGGGTTTCGTGCCTCAACCCAACCTAACAAATCTGAAGGGCCAAGCATTCTGGCAAATGTATCTGTTTTCAAAAAAGAAATCAGCAGAATGCTTTGCCTCTGCGGAATGAATTTACTAAAAAAACTGAATTTAAAATGGATGGATTTACTGTTTCACGTATTTTTCTAAATTTACTAATTGCTACTAAGTGGACGCTGATTCTATCTGCGATCGCATTTATCGGTGGTGGGTTCTTTGGCTTTCTGATTACCTTGATGCGGATTTCGTCGATTCAGTGGCTCAAGGGCATCAGTTGGGCCTATATCGAATTTTTTCAGGGAACGCCGCTGCTGCTTCAGCTCTTTTTGGCTTTCTTTGGCCTTTCGGTTCTGACGGGCGTGAATCTCTCGCCGCTACAGGCTGCAACCTTAGCGTTGACGGCGTATACCAGTGCGTTCCTGGGCGACATTTGGCGAGGTGCGATCTCAGCCGTACCGCCAGGACAGTGGGAAGCTGGGTCAGCGATTGGCTTTGGCTATTTTGACCAGTTGCGGCTGATTATTTTGCCCCAGGCGATCAAACTTGCGATCGCGCCGACGGTTGGCTTCTTGGTGCAGGTGATTAAGGGCACGTCGCTGGCGTCGATTATTGGTTTTACAGAACTTTCGCGGGCGGCAGCGTTGATCAACAACGTCACCTTGCAATCGCTGCTGATTTTTGGCTTGGCAGGCGTAATCTATTTCGCCATTTGCTATCCGCTCTCGGCCTGGAGCCAGCGTTTAGAAAAGAAATTGTCGTATTAGTACCGCATCCAGCTTGTTTGGTGAATTGACCTACTTAGCAAACTTGGCAGATCTTTTATTCGAGAATCTTTCGCTATGGTGGCAGACGTATTACGGGCAATGTTTCCCAAGGGTTTCCAGCGATGGCTAGCGCTGTTTTTAGTCAGCCTGGGCTTAATCGCCAGCATTGGTGCGTGTTCCGGTGGTGATTCCGGTAGCGTCTCGTCCACAGGTTCTGCCACGAATGTGTCGGTGCTGCAACCTGCTGGCGCATCGCTACCGGATATCCAAGCGGCTGGAGTCGTCAAAGTCGCCGTGCCAGCCGATTTTCCACCCTTTGGCTTTGTCAGTCCCACAATGGAGCCGATTGGCTACGACATCGATATGGCCAAAGCGCTCGCCGAGGGCTTAAACGTTGAGGCCGAGGTGATCCCCGTCATCGGTAACTACCGCATTCCCTTCTTGCAAACGGGGCGGGTTGATTTAATCATTTCTAGCCTAGGTAAAAACGAGGAGCGCGATTTAATTATTGATTTCTCTGAAGCCTATGCGCCCTTCTTCTCCGGTGTGTACGGTGGCCCTGATCTGGAACTTCAGACCGTCGATGATCTCGTTGGCTACTCCATCGGCGTCGCGCAGGGAGCGCTAGAAGATCTGGAGATTTCTAAACTGGCAGAAGGCAAAAATATTGATATCAAACGCTACGCCAACAACAGTTTGACCGCTTCCGCGCTCATTTCAGGACAGGTAGATGCGATCGCAACAGGTAACATCGTGGCCGCTCGGCTGATTCAAGACAATCCGGATAAGCAAATTGAAAGCAAGTTTATTCTGAAAAATTCACCCTGCTATGTCGGAGTACGCGAAGGCGACACCGAACTCGTCAGCGCAGTCAACACTATCATTGCCGACCTGAAGCAGTCTGGTCGCCTCGATCAAATGTCGCAATACTGGTTCGGCGAACCACTCCCAGAAGACCTATCAGCGTAAAGGTTA
Organism: Thainema salinarum CENA647; assembly: GCF_057732415.1. Classification (NCBI taxonomy): domain Bacteria; kingdom Bacillati; phylum Cyanobacteriota; class Cyanophyceae; order Leptolyngbyales; family Leptolyngbyaceae; genus Thainema; species Thainema salinarum. The sequence continues at coordinate 302,862 of NZ_JBYJZJ010000022.1, read as the reverse complement.
CGTAGGGGCGAATAGCTATTCGCCCCTACCGAACGCGAAAAACTTCCCGATACGTCCACACCTCAGCCCAGATACACCACTAGGAGACCCCAATGGCTTACCTACAACCCGATGCCAACCGCTCCAGTACTGCAACCCTGGATACCCAACCCGTCATCGTCGCTAAAAACGTTGAAAAGTGGTACGGCAACGGTTTTCACGTCCTCAAAGGTGTCAGCCTAACCGTCAACAAAGGGGAGGTGGTGGTGCTGATGGGGCCATCTGGTTCTGGTAAATCCACGTTTATTCGTACGTTCAACGGTTTGGAACCGTACCAGGGTGGCAGCATTGAAATTGATGGCGCGCCGATTGCCCATAACAACAAAGGGATTGAGCTGATTCGCCGTGAAGTTGGCATGGTCTTCCAGCAGTTCAACCTGTTCCCGCACTTGACCGTACTAAAGAATATCACCCTCGGCCCCACGCGTCTGCGCCGCATCCCCAAGCCAGAAGCCGAAAGGATGGCGATGGAACTACTCGATTGGGTGGGGATTGCCCACTAAACCCATTAGGGGGAGAGTGATAGTAAGCCGTCATACGCCCCGAAAATGGCCGGATTCTGACTCTACACTCCGCTGTCCTATCCGAGATAGGTTTCTGAAGTACACTCGTATTCATTAGAGCTTCTGTCTACCACCACTAGTACAGAGGCTCTACTTTTTTGAGAAGTTGACCAACCAATCAGAAAAAAGTTTGTTGGATTCGATATACAAAACTAGACTGAGCTTAGGAAATTATGTGGGTTCGCTTTTTACGAACCAGATTGACTGATTGGTTGGTCTGTTTCTCGCAAAGCGAGCCTTTTTCTTTTGTGCAGTTTACATCTGTTGCCAAATCCCTTCACTACGCATGATTTGGGCTACGGCTGTTCAATATCCAACTTATTCGCTATTGCCCTCCTGTTTCTCTCATAATCTGTTAACACTTCATTACAAACAGGCTGATTTAGAGTAGTTTATAAAGTTCCGCTTCACATTACGACACTCATAAGACGGCCAGAGACAAATCTGGCCGTTTTACGTTACATGTTGTTGCGTTGATTTCAGAAATTTCACCAGAACGGTGTCACCTTTCGGGCCGATATTATGTGATCCTTGCCAGTAGGTCGCTTTGCCCCTCAGATCCGTATCGCTTCACTGAATTCACCTCAGAGGGCTTCACAATGTCTTACACACAGATATCCCAGTTGACGGGCGTTCCATCGGAAGTAACACCTATGGATTCGTGGGATTGGTGGATATTGAGAACTCTACTGGCTAGGGTGAGTGAAGCTATAGACCATTACGAGCATCGCCCCAATAACGTTCGGAAGGAAAGGCTATTGAATGCCGTCGCTTCCTACCAGGACTCACAGGCCCGAATCCAGAGTCAACTCAGATATGAGCTGGGGGATTTGATGATCCAGCACATGACTGAAAGAGCAGATCATCGACGTGCAGAATGTGATCGCAAACGGGCCGCCCAGGTGGAGCTGCTACAGCAGCGAGCTATCGAATGGTCAGAACGGTTACAGACCGTCAGCGCCCAGAAGCAGAGACGGCAGCGGCAAACAGCCGCCGCCGCCATCAAACAGCCAGTAGTCACAGTTCCAGTTCAGTTGGATTTGCTTTAGATTTGGGCCTCTTGCCATTGCAGGGTGGATCACACATTTCAGCAATCCGTTTCATCGAAACGCTGATTTCATCGTTGAGATTCCACCAAATCGCCTCACACTGCTGGGATAGAATCTTCATCCGTTTGGGATTGCCCATATCGGGGTTCTCCAGCAGCTCCAGCATCAAACTCATCAGCTCTGTGCAGTCTGTAATCTGTCTGAGATGACAGAGCGTGTTCAGAAGGCAATCTGCGATCGCATCTGTGTCGAACGGTTTTTGAGAACGTACCATCGTTAAAGCTCCTATCTTGGTGTTTGCAAGTTGGGAGTTAGCTGGGGAGAAGTGTTACCAGCACTGCTCCTCAGCGACTCATTGTTGTGTGAACGGAAGATAGATCCGGAATCGCTCGCCGCTAAGGCAGTCCTCCGGGGTCTATCGACACCCGGAGAACAGCACAAGAGCCTAGCGAACCCCGACCCGTCAAGAGGTACGCTACGCCGTCGAAAACTCACAGAGTCTTGAGAGATGCCCCAACACATGACGCGAGTTTTCGCCGCCTCTTGACTCGAACCAGCACATATTGCACTGGCTAGCTTGTTAGGTCTTCAATGCTGACTTCATCGCCGAACAAACTCGTTAACGCTTTTTGCATTGCTACCCAAGCACCCTTCTTTTGTCTGAGTCCAAACCGTGCAGCCTCAAGAATTTGCTCTCTAGAGTAGTAACCGTCTAACGGCTGTTTTTGAACGGCTTCAGTAGCCTGTTCAACTGTTAAGCCATCTTCAACCACCAATCTACGAAAGCGCTCTGTCACTGCGTCTACAGTCGGTTTTATCGGCTCAGGTGTACGAACATGAGTTGACTCGTAGGGAGCTTTTTTGCCCCTACCACCTTTAATAAAGGTCATGTCAGTTACCAGTTAACAAGTTGTATACTCGTTAGCATATACTCGTTAACTGGTATTGTCAACACAATAATTCTCTAGGCGATCACAGCGTCTCTATATATGCGATCGCATTTCACCTCTTCCACTGGAGAAGCGTCCGAAACTATCAAGGTTAGGCCGGATTTGGGCGCAATATTTTGGTCAAAATCGAGCATGGTTGCTATTGCCTGCTCAATATCGCTCAGTCGGTACACACTCGTCACCAGAGCAACGGGCGTTTCACACTCGTCAGGCTGGATGAGATGCACGTCCCTAAACAACGGTCTGCCGTGTTCAAACTGGTACTCTAAGGACTCGCGGCGAAGGCCCTCAGCAATTGCCCACAGGCTCGTCTCTCCCATGTCATAGGTCTGTACAGACTCCCGAACGGTCTGACGAGTCATGCGATCGCATCCATACCAGTTCGGTGGGAAGTAATCTTCCCATCCTGCCTGAGCCATCTTCTGAAGCTGTTTAGACCCCTTGCTGATGTAGCGACCAAGTTTGCCCAACTTAGTCAGGTAGAAGAACAGCCCCTTCATTCCCTTCACAGCGTCTAGCTGGCACGCTGAGCGGCAATCAACGGGTTTACCAAGTGCATTGGATAGAACCCGCTCTACGATGCCGTCAGTTTGCTCTGTGGTGACGCTCCAGTAGCCTGAGTTCTGAAATCCATTGTCCTTCTGAGGGTTGCGTTTGCCCGGTTCCCAACGGTTGACCATCACAGCGTGTATGTGTGGAGCGAACACGCCGTGCTGCTTGAAGCGTTCCTCTTGTGGCTCAACCACATAAATCCAGCGGTTCGGCAGTCCTGCCCGTGCATAGAGTCGGGCTAACTCCTCAAATATTCGCTTCACTATCTCAGGCCACTGCTCCAGCAGTCGCTTGTGATCATCCTCAGTCAACGGTGATCCGTCCTGGTAGTGAGTCGGCAGTGTGACCGTCCAGAAGACAGGCATCACCCTCAGAGCTTTGCAGAGTTGCCAGAGGTGAATTATCCCGTCCTCGATTAATTCCTTACCCGCTTTCGGCAGTCCGTTTGCACCTCTCTTACGTCGGTTTAGAGGGATTTTTTTCTGTTCAGATTCCGGTTGCGAGAGATAAGACCCCTCTACAAGCCCACAAATATCCCGGTCAACTTTCTGGCGGACAGCAGCAGCGAGTTGCGATCGCACGTGCCCTAGCAATGCGGCCCAAAGTGATGCTGTTCGATGAACCGACTTCGGCGCTTGATCCGGAGATGGTGCGCGAGGTGCTGGACGTGATGCGATCGCTAGCGGAATCGGGCATGACAATGGTGTGCGTCACCCACGAAGTTGGCTTTGCTCGTGAAGTCGCTGACCGAATTATCTTCCTAGCCGATGGTCAACTCGTAGCAGATACAACGCCCGCCCAATTTTTTAACAATCCCGCCGAGGAACGAGTGCAAAAGTTTCTGTCCCAAATTTTGCACTGATATTTCAGATTCCTGCAAATGTTGGTTTACGCCGTGTTGAGAGGTTGGAAAGTGCGATCGCGCTACAAGATCTGCGATCGCAGGCGAGAGGATGAATTCCCACGAATTCCCAATGATATAGATAGGATAAGGTGCATTACGTTCCACGTTATTTCGCTAATGCACCCTATATGCTCTGCGATCGCACTATGGGGTATGAAGACGAATAACTAGCCCTAGTTCCAACTTATTTTGTGTCAGCGTTCCTGAGCAATGGTCTTCTGCCATTCAACGATGAGGCAATCAGCCAATTGCGAACCCAGTTGTCGTGATAGCGGAAGCCGTTGAGTTGCTCAAAGGGGCATAAGCACCCGCCCATTGCTTTGCGAGTCTTGCGACAAAAGGGATGGAAGTTCCAGAGTAAGGCCATCGAGCGCACCGACTGTTCCGCCGAGTCCCAGAATCCATGAAAATCTTGCATGGCATACAAGATGCGGTCAAGATAGTTCATCGGACGGTCAACCTGATTGCTGGTGCGATAGGCGTCAGGGAAGTCAAAGGCGCGTTGGAAGACGTGAGATTTGTCGTTGAGGCGTCGCAAGCGAGCGTCAATGGCCTGGGGCAACGCGTGGGTGTTCACCCACTCCAGCAACCGACGCAACCGTTGAGCAAAGTGACGTTTGCTCTGGCCCCGATACAGATGCCAAAGCTTGTCGGCTAGTTGCTGACCCAGGACTGGTTTAGAGCGGCACCCATCGCGAATTTTAATCACCTCATGCAGGAAGCACAGAATCCAGACCAGGCCAGGGAATAGCTCCTCCCAAGCGGCTCGGGTGGCCTCCCAACCATCAGTCGTCACCGTCTCGGGCGCATAGTCGGGAACATGATGGGCAGCTTCCTGCTGGAATACCCCATAGGCTGCGGTTAATCCATCCTGACCCGCATTGGCACTGAGACTGGCTCCCAGGACGCACCCTTGCGCCGCTGTCACTGCCAGATAGACTCGCTGCCCGTGCCAATCACAATGCTTCTCATCGGCAACTAGATGGGGGGAGCGCCGTTTCCCTTTTGAGGGTACTGCCCACAATCGAGGCTCGACCGAACGACTGACAGAGCCGATACCAGTGCATCTCAGAACGGCCCAGCACATAGGCAATCCCCTCATACGACAGGCCATGCTTTCTTAAATAGAGCGCTTTGTCGGCCATCTCCGCCGTCTCGCTCATGTACGGCATCACCAAATCGGGACGCAGTTGATAAGCCTCTCCGGTACTCGGCAGCAAAATCCGCCGGGTCTTGAGCTGTTGACGAGAGGACTCGACCCATCCGTGAAAGCGATAGCCTGCCTCAATCCCGTCGGGAAACAGTTCCGGGTGGGATGCGATCTGCTCGTTGAGATACTGGCGAAAGGCTTCCCGGTCTTCTACTAAGACCTCGTAGTCAAGGTCGTCTGCAATGGGCAGACAAATCGTTTTATCGCCTGCTGTGCCACGCTTGCGTCGTTGCTGAGCCATCGGCTTTGGCCTGCTGAACTCTCTGCCTCAATTCTACTCAACACAAACTTGGGTGGAACTAGAACTAGCCAGTTAAACTGCATCGCACTTTCCTCGTCTCAAATTGATGGCAATGTGCGATCGCACCCTCAAACCGCGATCGCAACTCTCCAGAGCGCAATTTCTGTATAGCACCGATAATGAATGATGGATGAGATGGTGCGTTCAAGGAATACCAGTGCTATAACCGACAAAGGTTGCGTTGAGGTACGCATCTTAGCAGGATCTGGTTGTCACAAAATCTGGGTATTTGATCATGCACATCACACTACGAAAAATGGATGGCTCCCTTGGGACTACGTTTCCTCAAGAAGTTTTGGATAAATTCAATTTGAAGGAAGGGGATGCGTTGACTGTCGTGGTGATGGAGGATGGCATTAAGCTGATGGCTTATGAGCCAGAGTTTGAGCAGGTTATGGAAGCTTATCGGCAAGGTGCATCGGAGTATCGTAATGCCATGCAGCAATTAGCCGATGGCTGACGTCGGTGATGCAGGCTCTTGCTGCTAGTGAGTTATCGGAGGAAGAGTTGGCGCAATGGCTCAAGCGGTATTCTTGACGATAAAAGCGGAATCGCAATTTTCACCAAAGATATAATTGTGGTGGGCGTTGAGCTAGGGCGAAATATGGCAGTTCGACAGCGGCGATATAGCAAAGAGGAATTGGCTCGACGAGGGCAAGAGCTGTACGAAGCGGGTATTTGGCAGCAGGTTGAGGCTGGCAACGAGGGCAGAATTGTTGCGATTGATATTGAGACGGGTGCTTTTGAGGTTGCGGATCAGGTGTTGCCTGCAACAAATCGTTTGTTTGAACAACACCCTGATGCTCAGCCTTGGGTGATTCGGATTGGGCATCGTAGCGTTTATCACTTTTTCTGATGGGATATGATGTGTGTTTCAGGAATATCAGTATTAACAAAGCTTGTATTAATTGCGCTATGCGAGAAATGCTATTGCATTAAACACATCTAGAAGCATCAGTAGTAAATTTAGGCTCTAGAATTGCCAGCTAAGTAGACAAATATAGAGAATTGGAATGCATAATATCAGGTTTCTTCTAAAGCCCAAATATTCAAATAGCCGTGCTTTGATAATTGGTATTAATCAATATAAAAATGCTCCCCCTCTATCGTATGCAGTCAGTGATGCTGAAGAAATACGTGATGTTTTGTCTAATACACTAGAATTCCCAGATAAAAATATTACATGTCTTGTTGATAGCGAAGCTACAAGAAAAAGCATATTGCAAGCTTTTATGCGTTTAACAGCAGATGACATTGATCTTGATGAACGTATCATTGTCTTCTTTGCCGGACATGGCTACACACGCTCAGGATTTCGTGGAGAAATTGGCTTTCTAGTTCCTTATGATGCCGACATGAGTGACTTTTCCACCTTCATTAGATGGGACGATCTTACCCGAAATGCTGAGATGATACGTGCTAAACATATGCTTTTTATTATGGATGCATGCTACGGTGGTTTAGCCCTAAATCGCAGTGTAAAAGCGGGAAAAACTCGTTTTTTAAAGGACATGCTGCTTAGATACTCTCGTCAGGTTCTTACTGCAGGAAAAGCTGATGAGGTCGTTTCAGATTCAGGAGGGCCACTTCCCAATCACTCAGTTTTTACTGGTCATTTGATTGAAGGTCTTCAAGGCAAAGCTGCAACTGAAAACGGAGTAATAACAGCTAATAGTTTAATGTCATATGTCTATGGAAAAGTAGCTAATGACAGAAACTCACACCAAACGCCTCATTATGGTTACTTCGATGGAGACGGAGATTTTATTTTACAAGCACCACAATTATCCGAAGTAGATGAAACTGGTGAAGATGTTGATCGCCTTGTTATTATACCTTTCTCAGAGGAAGATCTGCCTGAAGAGAATGCCTTGGATAAAATTAAAAGAATCAAGTCATTATTAGCAAATGATTCTTCATCAATTGAACTACATGATTTTGTCGTAGATGAGGTGAGACGGTTCCTCTCTAGAACTAGTGAAGATAACTTTGGATTACAAAATCAGTTTTCAAAAGTTGAACTTCTAGAACGAATTTCTAGATACGAAGATATTAGTAGCGATTTGTGTTCGATTTCTGCTTGCGTTGCTTATTGGGCAAAGCAGACTCATCAAATAGTTTTGCAAAAGGCTTTAGCGAGATCAGCTGACCGATTAGAAGCAAATAGTGGTTACACTGTATGGCTGAATCTTCGTTGGTATCCGTTAATACTTCAATTTTATTGTTCGGGTATAGCTGCTATTGAAGGGGGAAGGTATGACTCCTTAGCCAGGATACTTTATACAACAATCAGCCATTCACAACATAGACAAAAAAACGTTTTTTTTGCTGAAGCGATTTCTAAAAGTATTCTTGAATTAGCAAGAAATAATGTATTTAAACAACTACCAGATCATGAAAACAACTATACTCCTATGAGCGAGTATCTCTTCAAGATTTTACAGCCTAAGCTTGACGATATTCTATTTATTGGAAAGGGCTATGAGAAAGCGTTTGACAAATTTGAAGTGCTTTTTGCTTTAGTCTGTGCTGATATTAAAAAGCAACAGAACGAGCATATATGGACACCAATTGGCCGATTTGGCTGGAAAGAAAATAGGTATGACAATGGCCCATTGTCACATATTATCGACGATGCAAATGCAATGGGAGAAAAGTGGGAACCATTTAAGGTTGGCCTATTTGGAGGGGATCTTGAACGATTTAACGATGTAGCTAATGAGCTTAAGGAGTTTATTTTTAGTTTTCATTGGTAATTAGATAAAGTTTGATCTCAAATTTTATAGGTTGTGTTATAGATGCTCTGCAAAATCTCTATACGGAGCGCCTGGTCTGGAGCCAAGCCAGCAATTAGAATGGCGCTAGTTAATATATTGGTATCAAAAACAAACCGAGAGCTAGTCATCCTGGAGCAGCATATTTAAAGTTTCCTGCGTGAGTCCATTTGCACGCGCTTGAGCTTGCATGTCATTAATAATTTCATTCAAAGAACGCCCTTTCATCGTTTGCTTTAGCCAAGCATTTAGCAAAAGCTGTATTCTCTGTTGTTCGTCTGGATCTGCTTCTCGAAAAGCTTTAGCAATCTCCGAATCGACCTGAATTGTAATAGCTTCCATTGTTAGACATCCTCGTATAATAAATGACTAATTTTTCTGTTTATTTATTCGATTTAAATTCAAAATTTGATCTTAAACATTAGAGAAAAAATCAAGCTGTTCGGATTACTTCGAAGATAACCAAGGATTTATAATCGTAAGATTTGTGCCATCGAAATCGTCTTCGTTACGAGTGACCAACACTAGAGAATGCTGAGTAGCAATTGCCGCAATCAAAGAATCCATCACTGGAAGCGTTCTTCCTTGCTGCTCTAGTTCTGCTACTAATTTGCCCCAAAGCAACATTGTCTGTAAATCAATATTGATAATGCGCCCTGAGAACCGAGCAGGCAGATCTTGCTCTAGCCAATGCATCAAGGTTTGTTGACGTTGAGATGGGGCAAGCTTATGAATTCCCTTTGCAATTTCACCCATCGTAATGACACTTAAATACAGCGTTTCAGGATCTTGAGCATCGAGCCAATCTAAAACTGGTTGTTGTGGCTTCTTAGCAACTGCTTCAGAAATTAGGCATGTATCAAGCAAGTAGCTCATGGGGTAAACCGATCATGAGGTAAAGAGCGATCGCGACTCAGATCCAGCTCTCCGGGTTCGACATCTTGGCAGAGCGGAGACTGGCGAAAAAAGTTAGAGAGCGTGTTTGAAGGGCGTTGAGATTCCTGCACCCATAGCATAGTCAAACTTTCGGCTAAGACTTGAATCAAATAAAGCTTTTCATCCGGTGGTAGACGAAGAAGCTGTTCTTTCAGCTCTGTAATAGTCATAGTGGTCAAACAATTTACGGTAGCTATACGTTATTTCAATTATCTCCTACCCATTCTCAGCGCTTTAATAATTTAAGCTGTTCTGTTGCCCTGTATTTCTGTCAGTGAACCTGTATTGACTCCACAGGCCAGATACCGTACTGTGAAACGTTAAGTTGTCGGCCCTAAACACGTGCGGCGACTGATACCAAAAATCTAGTCACGCTATCCAGAGTTGGTGCGAACAACCCTGGACAGCTAACCCCCGGTTGTTCACGGCAACGCGGAGGCTGTGGAGGATTATAACCTTCTCCAACGCCACCCTGCATTGCGCTGCACGTTTGCGGGGTGGCTAGGTTTTTGGCTTTTCTCAAAAAGTCAAGAACAGGAGAACCATAATGACATATTTCATCCTCGGTGCTGCATCCGATGCAGCGCCACAGTCCGGTGCGCCCAACTCCAGCAGTTTCCAACGCGACGGTCGCCATCCCCTGCGGATTATTCTGCTCGGCACCCACCCCGACATCATCATCACCATCAAAAACCTGCATCGGCGTGGCTTTGCCGAAGCCAACGAGTGGAGCCAGCCCATCCCCTGCCCCAGTGCCAGCGATGTGACTCGGCTCCTGCCCAGACAGGCTGACGATCAAATCAGCATTCTGACTCGCTATTTAAGCTAATCAGTCAGAGTCCAGAAACCGGATTTCTGATGACCGATAGTGAAAAACACACGAAGCGCGATCGCAGAAATCCGGTTTTTGATTCATTACGCCACATTCACCAACCATAGATAGGCTAATAGACCAAAGGCGGCAACGGTTGCGATCGCATCTCGCTGCTGACGGACAAAATATTGCAGACTAGCCCAAAACTCCCGGAGTGCCCGACAACGCACATCGCCCAGCTCCGTCATCAGCCACTGCACCTCAGCATCGACTTCTTCGAGCGTGAGTTCATTGCGCTTATACGCCGCTTCAACCTTATCTAGCTTTTTCCAGTACTCCCGCGTTGCACTGGTCAGATCAGTAAACATGTTGAGTGGATCGCTTTGTAAACTTTTGTGAATTGCTATTGACATTCTAGCGTTCACATCTGGTGAGGTTTTCCACACTCAGTTAGAGATCCGGGTTAGAGATTCCGACGTAGATCCACTCCTAATGCACTCTACACAATCTGCGATCGCGCTGGTTATGCCCTGTTGTGTGTTAGATTAACAAGCCTGCCTTGAACCGACTCCAAAATAAAATCTCGAATATAGGTGCTGGCATTCAGAATTTCGACCCCAATCAACTCTCCATCAGCATTCAACTCTGCGGTGACATTCGGACTAATTTCGATGCTTCCTGCTTCTGGTTCTTTTGAGATCAGCAGGTGAAGAATGTCTTCTTCTTTGAAGTAGTGCATCTGAGGCATCTGCTGTTTAATGTCAGACATCAGTAATAAACCGTCCTGTTTTTAGCCGAAATCGAATTTGTTGCCGAGCAGAATCGCTTCAATCTAGTTGAGATCAAACCCTCTTTGCTCTACTAGGTAACGCAGATAGGCCGTCCAAACAATTTCAGGCATGAATCCTAAAGCGAAATTTTTCTCGTCTCAGCAGAGGATAATAGGAAAAAGAGGATATTTGAGGAATTCGCTAATAACGTTCGCGACAGCAAAACCCAACATTTGCAGAGATGGTTAACGGATTGATGTTGGGTTTCATGTTTTAACCAACCTACGGCGATGTGCGATCGTACTAAGGCAGATGACCATACCTAGATTAGGATTAATGACTGCTCTTTTTTATTCTTCCCATATCGCTTCTGCTTGCTCCTTCGACTTACTAATCAATGTCTTAGTCTCAATTATCATCGCACTATCTCTCATTTCATTCTTAATATCTTGTAAAATCAATGCTGCCCGACCAATATCCTCCGCTTCTGGATTATTACGGATATAGTCCTCTAGAGTTGCTCTCTGTTCATCTAGAAATTTCCATGGACGTGAGCCGTTATAATCCATGAACCCTAGTGGCTCATAAAACGGCCCCCGTGCATCACTAACGTTCATTGCGATGACATATTGCTTCTTTCGATCTTTCGCTTCAAGCCCATGCTCGTATGTCAATAATTGACCCATTCGCATCCCTCGAGGTGAAGCAGTCAAATTCGCTACCCGAAGTGCATCACTAGGCTTTTGATAGTTGTCCCACCAGCTTCCTTTCTCCGATCTAATTCGAGTTGGAGCTTCCTCACGATTTTCAGAAATCTTATATTCCGGCATGTATACTTTGCCACTTGCGTTTTCTTGCTCCTGAGTATCCTCATTTGTTAGTGAGCCTTTTAAGTCAATGCTTTCTTTGCCTCTAGTTACATTGACTGCTCCTCCTAAATTGCGCCTATTTTTTTGCGGCTCCGTGACATAACGTTTTGGTTGTATGGCATTAGTATCAGTTGTGTTAGTTACTTGTATATTTTTTGGCCTATCTAAGCTTTCTTGAAGACGGTCATTTCCCGATCCTCCCCTTATTAATTTATTTTGCGTTTTATAATCTTTATTCTGCTGCACTACATGGGTCAACTCATGAGCAATTAACTCCTGTCCACCTCGGCTTTCTGGTCGATATTCCCCCTGCTTAAAAAATAAATCCCGCCCCGTCGTAAAAGCTCGTGCTCCCACACTGCGATTCAACTGATCTGCCCGCGCATCCGTATGCACTCGCACGCCACTAAAATCTGCCCCCATTGCTTGTCCCATCTCGGTCTGCAATGTCGGCGTTAGGCTCTGCCCACCGCCACGGGCACGATTAATTTCCTTCTCCACCTCCACTGATGCAGATCCACCCTCAGCTCCCTTCCGCTGAACTAGGGGCTTCATCTGCAATTCATCGTCTTCTTCTAGAACCTCTCGCTGCAATGTTTCGAGAGGCTTCATCTGCAATTCGTCCTCTTCATCCGGTATTGTCTCCCGCTGCAATATTGCCTTGCGCCTCACAGCATCAGCATGTTTGCCGAGTTGTCCCAACGGGTGATATCCATCGTTAGCATCGTCAGCTTCATGAATCCGCTGCACTACATCATGAGCCACCCGATCTGCTTCCTGTTCATACTTGTCATTTGGCTCACCAATCGTCAGCTTGGCCTGTAGCGGTTGGCTTAACGTCGATATGGGTTGGGGATCAAAAGACGATAGTCTTTGGGTCAGATCAAAACTACCCGCCAAAGCACCTGCCTCTTCCTGTAGCTGCGGTGCTTGCTGATTGTTATTGATCTCTGGCTGAAACGGACGAGTTTGCAGCAATTTTTCAGACGACAGAACTAAAGTATCCTGTGCTGGTTTGGGGGCGTATTGGCGACGGCGCATCGTTTAGACCGTTGAATTGGGGGCTTGTCTCACTATCGGTTCTAAACTGATCTTTAAAGAAAAAGCTATTAGGCTTTGGTCTAATTCTTGCTAATCGCCTGCTGCACCTCATTAATGGTGATTTGCTCAGCCGCTGCGTGAATTTTAAAGGTTTGGGTGGGCTGGCTCATCACCGCAATCACGGTTTCCACTGGCGGACAGCCCGGTTCATGGCACTGAAGCTGGCTGATGGAGATTGGGATGTCAGTCGGTAAGTTTAGAGCGTCGTAGACCCAGGTTTTGATTTGGCGAATGTGTTCCGGATTGGGAGCAGATCGGGATTGGTTGAAGAGGTTCATGGTGGATGGGTGGAAGAGTGGATGGGTGGAAGGGTGGATGGGTAGATAAAGAAAGAGCAGGGGAGAAAGGGAGAATAGGAGCAGGGGGAACGGAAGAATTGAGCTAAGTCGTGAATTGGGTGGGGAGGCGGATGGTGAATTTGGTGCCTTTATTGACTTGGCTATGCACATCAATCGTGCCGTCTTGTAGATCGACGAACTGCTTAACAATACTGAGTCCTAGTCCCGTACCTGGAATGTTACTAACGTTGCGACCGCGATGGAAGGGGTCAAATAGATGCCGTCGATCTTCGAGCGGAATGCCGATGCCTTCATCCTGCACTTGAATGATGAGCTGGTTTTGGCGTTTGGCGAGCTTCAGGTGAATTGCTTTGTCGTCTGGGGTGTAGCGAATCGCGTTAGAGAGTAAGTTACTTAACAGCGATCGCAACAGTCGTTCGTCTAAATTGGCCATCAACTGGCGACTGCGACAGCTAAACTGGACGGGGCTTTTGGGACGATGGTATTCCCGCTCCGCCAGTAAATCTCGGCAGAACGTAATCACATCCAGCGGTTCCGGATTGACTTCCAGCACCTTGGCCTCAATCTTGCCGATCACCAGAATGTCGTCGATCATCTGGGTCATGCGCTCGACGCTGGCTTCAATGTTGTGCAGATAGTCGGCCTTTTCCTCCGGCTGGAGCTGAGCATCATAGCGATTCAGCGACGAGACAGATAAAGCGATGTTGTTCAGCGGATTGCGGAATTCGTGGCAGACCATTGAGACAAACCGCGATCGCATTTCACTTAATTCCCGCAACTGGTGATTAGCCTGCAACAGCTTGGCGGTACGAGCCTGCACTTTGCGCTCCAGTTCTTCATTGGTGCGCTGCAAAACCTGCTCGGCCCAGCGACGTTCAGTAATGTCGCGGAAGGTCACAACGGCACCGATTAGCTGTCCCGTTTCATCATGCATGGGGGTGCTGATGTACTCGACGGGGAAGCTGGTGCCATCCTTGCGCCAGAAGACTTCATCGGTGACGCGGCGGACGCTGCCGTCTTGAAAAGCGGCATAAATAGGGCAGCCTTCTCGCGGATAGTGGCTGCCATCGGGATGGGAATGATGCATGACAGCGTGCATGGACTTGCCAATTAGTTCCTCCATCGGCCAGTCGATCATGGCGGCGGCAGCAGGATTGACGAAGGTGACGTTGCCGTCCAAATCCAGCCCATACACCCCCTCACCCACCGCATTCAGGATCAGTTGATGTTGACGGCGAAGCTGTTCAAGTTCTTGATCCCCCATCTGGTGCGCGGATTGATTTATGTGCTGATTAACAGACCGATCTGAAGCCGAATTCCAATTCGTTGCTCCATTGTTTTGCACGACTTGTGCCATAGGTTCGTCATCAAAAACTAAAGGCATCGATCTAGGAGAATGGCTGAATCAACTAAAGCAAAATCGCCCAATCTATATGGCCATGCGCGATCGCTTCAACATATTCCATCGATCAAAACTGTATTCCACTACACTACGGAGCAGCTCTTTAGAGATTACTAAAGTTAAAGCTAGAGTGTTGCAAAAAATCAAGACATTTACTTCTATTCAGGCTAGATAAATCGGCAGAGGCAACGTTTTCTGTTGGCAAATCTAAGCTTAGTTTGCTGCTAAAAGCAAGCGTCATTCACCATTCCGTGTTTCCTATGAAAACAGTATTAGTCATTGAGGATGAAGCTCAAACTCGCAATATTTTTCTCAAATGTTTAGAGTTTGAGGGATTCCGAGCCTTTGGTGCCAGCAATGGTTCAGCGGGATTAGATCTGGCTAAAAATCACGAGCCAGATTTAATTGTCTGCGACATCATGATGCCCGACATGGATGGTTATTCTGTGCTGACAGCATTGCGTCGATCGCAAGACACAGCCTTGATTCCGCTGATTTTTCTAACCGCGAAGGTGACAATGACCGACCTGCGGCGGGGCATGGAAATGGGAGCTGATGACTACCTGACCAAGCCCTGCACGGTAGAGCAGTTTCTAGCCGCCATCAATACGCGGCTTAAGCGCCAAGAAGAGCTAGAACGATTGTATCGACAGGTACATGCAACGCACAATTCTGCCACAGCTCCTGCGCTAAATACGAGTCAGGCTAAAGATCGCAGCGAGACAGCTATCTTTCCGGATTGCCCCCAACTCACAGCCGTATTTCACTTTATTGAAACCCACTACAAACAGCCAATTAATCTCAGTGATGTGGCTCAAGCAGCTGGCTATTCACCCGCCTATCTTACCAATTTAGTACAGGAAAAGACCGGGCAAACCGTTAAGCGTTGGATTATTGCACGACGGATGGCCCAAGCTAAAAGTTTATTGACCAATACATCTGAATCGATTCGACAAGTTGCCGAAGCCGCTGGTTATACCGATGCCGGATATTTTAGTCGGCAGTTTCGCCAGTTTCACGGCGTTTCTCCCCAGGCTTGGAGACAGAAATCTGTAGCGAAATTAACGAATTAGCATTCAATTTTCAGTCTCAAACTAATTTCAAAAGAAAGTCCCATTAGATTCAAAAAATAATCCAATGCGCTATCTAATTGATGGCTGATACAGTACAGAGCAAGATGCCTGCCAGCTCAATCGGCTTTGGTTTTGAGTCCGCATAGTGGAGTTTAGGTTAGACAAAATTATGGTTTTTACAGCGACACAAACGAATCAAAAGTGGGGAAATCTGAATTGCGATCGCGGAGAACTGTCTGATTTACAGCTGGCATGTGTCATCTGCGGTGGGCAGCACTCGACGATGGATCACTGGGAATTTATCCAGACCATGCCGTCTGACCCCGTGGATATGGTGGATGACCTGGTGAAGATGGGTCTCTACAAGCAAAATCAGCTCCGAGCGGCAGACAGCATTAACGCCCATGAACTGCGGAAGGCGCTGTTCCTCAAAACCGTCGGTCGCGGCAGTCCCAAGCGCGAAAAGCTAATTCTAGATCTGTGTAAGCAGGCTGGTGGTCTAGAAAACGCCTTTGCGGCAGCGTTTGGCCCCCAGGCAGGTTTGTTCTTCGCTGATTCGATTCGCAATAGCGGTGCAACTCGGCGCGAGTTTCTGCGCAATATGGCTGTCGGTGCGGCACTTGTTACCCTAGCGAGCTGCGGCGGTGGCGGCGGGGGTGAGCCAACCGTTGAGGATACGGGCGAACCTGTCTCCACAGAAGGACTGGAAAAGACGGACTTGCAGGTTGGCTTCATCCCCATCACCTGCGCCACGCCCATCATCATGTCGGAGCCGCTGGGCTTTTACCAAAAGTATGGCCTCAACGCCAAAGTGGTTAAGATGCCAAGCTGGGGAGCCGTTCGCGATTCTGCGATCGCAGGTGAGCTAGACGCCTATCACATGCTGGCTCCCATGCCGATTGCGATGACGCTGGGCCTGGGTTCGGCAGCCTTCGGTGTGAAGCTGGCCAGCATTGAAAACATCAACGGTCAGGCCATCACTGTCGCGGAGCGCCACAAAGGTAATGTCAATGGCCCCGCCGACTTCAAGGGATTCGTGATTGGCGTTCCTTTCCCCTACTCCATGCACAATTTGCTGCTGCGCTACTACCTGGCGACGGGTGGAATCGATCCGGATGTAGACGTGCAGATTCGCCCCGTGCCGCCGCCGGACAGCATCGCTCAGATGGTGGCGGGTGACATTGACGCTTACCTGATGCCCGATCCGTTTAACCAGCGGGCGGTTTATGAAGGCGTCGGCTTTATCCACCTGATTACCAAAGAGCTGTGGCCCGGTCATCCCTGCTGCGCCTTTGCCGCCAGCGACCAGTGGATCAGCGAAAATCCCAACACCTTCCGGGCGTTGAACAAGTCGATTATCGAAGCCGCTGGCTACGCTCGCAATCCGCAGAATCGGCCTGAAATCGCCGCCGCCATCTCCGAGCGGGCGTTCTTAAATCAGCCTGTAGAAGTGGTTGAAGCCGTCCTGACGGGCAATTTTGAAGACGGCAACGGCAATACGCTAAACGTACCCGACCGGATCGATTTTGACCCGTACCCCTGGCAGAGCTTCGCCAACTGGATCTCCTCGCAGCTGGTGCGCTGGGATCTACAAGGTGACGGAGCAGCGGCAAAAGCCATGACCGATCAAGGCTATGACGAGGTGGGTAAGGAAATCTTCCTGACTGATTTGGCTCGTGAGCTAGCGGAGGAGCTAGGCCAAGAGCCTCCGTCGGAAATCTATCGCAGCGAAGAATTGATGTTTGACACCTTTGATCCTGCTAATCCAGACGCCTATGTACAGCAGCAGATTGATGAGTACGGTGTGTAATTTGGCGATCCAGCAGTTTTCAAGGAGGTATCACAATGGCGCTAAGTAACCCCGTGACGGGCTCATTGACAACGAGTGAGAAGAAAGAATCTCTGCCCAAAAATGAAGGTGTGAGAGCGTTTGCCCTCTTCATGCTGTCCCTAGGACTGTTCTTACTGTTTTGGGAAGTGGGTGCCCGTATGGGCTGGTTTGCCCAAGGCATGCCCACCGCATCCAAGACGCTAGAGGAGTTCTGGTGGTGGGTGACCAATCCATTCTTTAGAAATGGCCCCAACGATATGGGCATCGGTTGGAACCTGCTGATCAGCCTGCGACGAGTTGCGATCGGATATATCCTGGCCTCCATCGTTGCTGTACCTCTGGGCCTCCTGATTGGTATTTCACCCGTTGCCTACAAGGCATTTAACCCCTACGTGCAGCTCCTAAAGCCCATTTCACCGCTGGCTTGGCTACCACTGGGCCTCTATATTTTTCGAGATTCGGAGCAGACCGGTGTTTTTATCATCTTCATCTCTAGCATTTGGCCAACGCTGATTAACACGGCCTTTGGTGTAGCTGGCGTGGATAAAGACTACCTGGATGTCTCCCGCACATTGGGAGCTTCTCGAATGCGCACCATCTTTAAGGTGATTATTCCGGCAGCTTTACCCAATATTGTCTCGGGTTTGCGGATCAGCATGGGGATTGCATGGTTAGTCATTGTCGCGGCTGAGATGCTGCTCGGTACGGGGCTGGGCTACTTCATTTGGAATGAGTGGAACAACCTGTATATTCCCAACATCTTGGTCGCCATTTTCATTATTGGTCTGGTTGGCTTGCTGCTCGATAGCATCTTTGCCGCCCTCGAAAAATTTGTTGCATTTGGTCGAAACTCATGAGCTTTGCACCCGTGAACGACGTTTCCACGACGAAACCCCTTTACTCTTCGGCTCAGTTGTCCATTCGCAACGTGACGAAGGTTTTTCCCGGCAAGAACGGTCTATTTGATCGGCTGACGGGCAAAACCAAGTCCGACTTCATGGCCATCCAGGACATCAGCATGGAGATTGAGCCAAACACCTTTGTCTCGATCATTGGCCCCTCTGGTTGCGGTAAGTCTACGCTGCTGGGCATGATTGCGGGTTTATCATCCATTAGCGCTGGCGAAATTCTGCTCAACGGTCATCCCATTACTGGGCCAGGGCCAGACCGGGGCATGGTGTTCCAAAATTACGCCCTCATGCCCTGGATGACGGTGGAAGAGAATATCCGCTTTGCCGTCGAGACGGTGCATCCCAAGATGTCGCCCAAGGTGATGAGCCGGATCGTAAAGGAGAACATTCAGCTTGTCGGTCTAGAGGGCGCTGAGAAGAAGCATCCCCATGAGCTATCGGGCGGCATGCGTCAGCGAGTCGGCATTGCTCGCGCCCTAGCTATCGATCCGCAGATTCTGCTGATGGATGAGCCGTTTGGCGCACTGGATGCCCTAACCCGTGGATTCCTACAGGACGAAATTGAGCGCATCTGGGAGCAGCAGCGCAAGACGGTAATCATGATTACCCACAGTATTGATGAGGCACTGCTGCTGTCTGATCGGATTGTGATGATGACCCGTGGCCCCGCCGCCCGAGTCGATGAAATCCTAGAAGTGCCGTTCCCCCGTCCCCGCAATCGGGAAACGATTGAACAGCATCCAGCCTATCACAAGTTGAAGGCTGAGATGGAAAGCCATCTGTTCCGCGAGACGCGGGCGGTTGAGGCAGCAAGGATTCAGAAGTAGAAGTTGAAACACCAGAGAGGATTTAGATATGGCAATTCCAGCAATCACTGAAAAACTACTCGCGGCAAAGAAAGCGAAGGGAATCACTTTTGCGGATCTCGAATCCAAGGTTGGTCGCGATGAGGTGTGGATTGCATCTGTGATCTATCGTCAGGCCAGTGCGTCTGAAGAGGAGGCCACCCAAATTGTGGAAGCGCTGGGTGCCGATCCGTCGTTTATTGAGCCGTTGACCGAATGTCCTGTAAAAGGATCGCTCGATCCCGTGATTCCAACCGATCCGCTGATCTATCGCTTCTACGAAATCATGCAGGTTTACGGAATGCCGATTAAAAGCGTGGTGCATGAAAAGTTTGGCGACGGCATTATGAGCGCCATCGATTTCACAATTGACGTGGAAAAAGAAGAAGATCCGAAAGGCGACCGCGTCAAGATCATCATGTGTGGTAAGTTCTTACCTTACAAGAAGTGGTAATCCACCCACTTGGTTATTTCCTGTCTGATGTCTGAATCTATCAATTGCTGAGAGGATGCCAATGTTACACCTTCGGTTTTTCAAGACGCTTCAGCCTACAGCCGCACGATTGAGCGGTTTCGGGTTAGTGGTTGCTAGTGGACTGCTGCTGGCTCTGCCTGCCTCTGCTCACCATCCGTTTGGAGGTGAAACTCCTGCCAACGCCGTTCAGGGCTTTCTCTCAGGATTAGGGCATCCCGTCATTGGCATGGATCACCTGGCGTTTGTGATTACGGCAGGTTTATTGGCTGCTGCCGTTGGCGGAGGTTTAATCATCCCTCTCAGCTTTGTGATGGCTTCGATAGCTGGTACAGGTATTCACCTGATGGAGCTGAACTTACCCGCTCCCGAATTTTTCATCTCGGCCTCAGTCCTGCTATTCGGTGTGCTGCTGGCGATGAAGCAACAGCCGAATACTTGGATTGTGGCTGGTTTAGCGGCTTTATCCGGAATTTTTCATGGCTATGCTTATGGCGAAGCTGTTGTGGGGGCAGATATGGCTCCAATTGTTGCGTATTTACTTGGGTTTGCTGCAATCCAAATGGTTATTGCGATCGCAGCTTATGGTATTGCCAACCAATTGATTGGCAAAAATAGCGATGCGCTCGGTCTGCGGTTTGCTGGATTCACGCTAGCAGGCGTCGGTGCTGCTTTCCTCTCAGGTGTTGTACTGGGTTAAAGCAATGACAACGACCGGAAAGAAACTCGTGCCGCCGTTTGACCGAGAAATTGCGATCGCAAAAGTACGGATGGCGGAAGATGCTTGGAACAGTCGCGATCCGGATCGGGTATCGATGGCCTACACAGAGGACAGTTTCTGGCGCAATCGAGCCGAAATCTTTCAGGGACGGGAGGCGATTCGCGAGTTCCTGCGCCGCAAGTGGGATAAAGAGCTGGACTATCGCCTAGTCAAGGAAATGTGGGCCTTTGGCGAGAACCGAATTGCGGTGCGTTTTCAGTATGAATGGCACGACGATGCCGGACAGTGGTTTCGCGCCTATGGCAACGAAAACTGGGAATTTGACGAAAACGGCCTCATGCGCCGCCGGGAAGCAAGTATCAACGATAAACCGATTACGGAAGAGGAACGTCGCTTCCACTGGCCTGCCCCTGGCGCACGCCCACAGGATCATCCGGGACTGATTAATTCACCTGAATAGATACTTTCGAAAAAGCAGAGGAGACACGCGGTGCGTGTCTCCTCTGCTTTTTCGGGTTTTCAGTTCGACTAAAGCTACTCCAAATTATCCTCAACCAAAATTTCTGGGACGGCTGGTTGGGGGCAGCGATAGGCAAACTGCTGGTCGTTCATCATCGTGGCACCACAAATCAGGGCGTTGCGTAAATCCGTACTCACAACAATCGCTTTGGAAAAATTGGTATCGAGCAGGTTGGCGAACTGCAAATTTGAGGATTCGATCCAGGTGCGATGGACATCTGCCGCTTGTAGATTCGTTCCCACCATCTGCGTGTAGTAAATCTGGGCGTGGGACAGATTGGTGGCGCTCAGATCCGCACCGTTCAAATTGGCGTAACCCAAGTACGCCTCTTCCAGATTGGCACCCGTGAGCAACGCCCCTTCCAAATTGGCGCGATAGAGATTGCTGCCCTCCAAATTGGCACCGCGCAGATCGGCACCGCGCAGATCCGCTTCATGAAGACTGACTTCCTCTAGATTGCAGCCGACGCAGGCATTGGTTTCCAAAAGCTGCTGTACGGCATCCAAGTTACTATCCGCATGAGCTTCGGTCACGAACGTTCCAGTTAGGATCGGCAGTGCGATCGCAGCCAACATCCATCGATTGTTCATACCCCAACCTTCTTTCCTAACCTTCTTTAAGAACTAGGCAATATCCGGCGGCACTGCGCCCACACCCTGGGTTTGCTGAAGCTGCATCTTAATCGCCAACTCCACGTCCTGTCGCCGCACCTCGACCCCTCTAGAGGTTTGTCCTGGCGTATCGAGAAAAATCACGCTTTCAATCTGCTTCATCGAGAAAAGCTGAAACAGAATGTGGGTAATCGGCATCGGCATCGCCATCAGATTCGGGTCATTCCGCTGCATCGGCGTTGGCCCTTTTTTGACATCCTCCAGCGCGGAGTAAGCGTAAATCATCCGCTTCTCAACGTTGGTTTGATCCGGCTGCTTGCGGTTCAAAATCGTGATTACCCACTGCTGATTCAAATTTTGCACCACGAAATACTCAGTGTGCTTTAGCCGCTGGGCAAAAGCTTTCAGCACAGGTGCGATCGCAGTAATCACCTCCGGCGCAACGTTATTTCTGGCAGCGTTATCGACAAGGATTTGAATCTGTTGATCGAGGGGATCTGTCGTCATGGCAATGGGTCATACTCACAATCTGCCTCCATCTTAAACAGTTCCCCGATTTGGCGCGACATTGTGCAATATTTCGCCGTTTTATTTCTCGTTGGCCAGCGCTCGAATTACTCGTTCCAACCCAGCAACTACACGGGTAAACCGATCAAAATCAATCTTGTCCGGCGTATCCTCTGGGGTGTGGTAGTAGGGATAGCGAAACGGTGCTGTGTCTGTCACCATCAGCGCTGGGTAGCCGCACTGCCAAAAGGCCCAGTGATCCGACCAGCCGACACCAGTTAGCAAACCGGGTAACGCGCTGCCTTCCGATGGAAACTGGGCCTGTTCGCGAAATAGCTTCACCACGCGGCGCACCAGTTGGGCGGAATCCAGATTGCCGACAAAGCCAATGAAGTTGCCCTGGAGCGGATAGATTTGGCCGAGGGGAAGGGGATACTGCTGACTGCCCACGTCGTCCGAGTAGTAGCCCATCGTTTCCAAGCTCAGCATGGCGACAATGTTGTCCTGATTAGCCTGACACTGACGAGCGTAGACCAGGCTGCCCATGTGGTCGGTTTGAAAGAAGGGCGGTTCTTCGTTGACGAACTGGACAAAGCGCAGGGTGCGGGACGGCTGGCAATCTTTGAGGCGGAGAGCCAGTTCCAGGGTAGCTGCTGAACCAGAGCCGTTGTCATTGGCGGCTGGGCAGCCTGGAACAGAATCATAATGTCCACCGATGATGATGATTTCGTCGCTGCGATCGCAACCCGGAATCTCTACCATCAAATTCTCGAAAACCTGATCGCCAGAGAATTTTGCCCTATAGCGCTGTCGCTCAACCACATAGCCTGCTGCCTGCCAGGTATCGCTGAGGTATTGTGCTGCTGCGGCTAGTCCTTGGGGATTGAGATAGTTGCGATCGCCAATTTCGGTCGCCAAAACGTGAATATGGTGTTCGAGGGCGGTTTTGAGCTGCTGTTCGTCGGCATTCAGGGGCGGCAGTTTGCCTTGATAGCTGCTGCCGGGCATTGGGAGAATCATAGGCGACTAGAAATTCAACTTCATAACCTCAAAATCGGACGAGTTCTATAAATTTGATGCTCAACTTCTGTATTAGTAGGAATAAATGTAAAATTCCAGACCGTAGGTTTCAATGTTTCCGAAACGAGATCCCAGCATTCATTCCACCCGACCCTTTCTCTATCCGAATCTCTTATCAATTCAGGATATTGATTGATATCATCTATGTTCGCATATCTTGCTGTTACTACGACTTCATATTTCCCTGATTCAATTTCAACGGTATAGTCAGGATCTGCTTGATGAAATCCCCACAGTAAAATTCTCCCAAAATCATTACCGCCAGATTGTTCCTCTATTTCAAATGGAGTAGAAAACGCAATCACTGTATCAGCGCTGAAATCATAAACCATTTCCCTATCTTCTTCTGACGCTCTGTAGATGTTGACAATAAACTTTCTTTTCTCTGTGAAAGTTGTGAGCGAAATCAGGTTTGGTTCAGTGATTTCGAAGTAATTTTCTGCAAAGCTATTTGTATTGCCAACATCGTCTGGATAATCAACCGCCTCCGATGAAACACTCATAGTACCTGCTATGAGTCCAGCTACTACAAAAGATCCAATTTCGGTAATCATTTGACCATTCTGTTAGATGGATTAGCTTGATTAGTACGCTAAACCTAGTTCCACCCAAGTTTGTGTTGAGTAGAATTGAGGCAGAGAGTTCAGCAGGCCAAAGCCGATGGCTCAGCAACGACGCAAGCGTGGCACAGCAGGCGATAAAACGATTTGTCTGCCCATTGCAGACGACCTTGACTACGAGGTCTTAGTAGAAGACCGGGAAGCCTTTCGCCAGTATCTCAACGAGCAGATCGCATCCCACCCGGAACTGTTTCCCGACGGGATTGAGGCAGGCTATCGCTTTCACGGATGGGTCGAGTCCTCTCGTCAACAGCTCAAGACCCGGCGGATTTTGCTGCCGAGTACCGGAGAGGCTTATCAACTGCGTCCCGATTTGGTGATGCCGTACATGAGCGAGACGGCGGAGATGGCCGACAAAGCGCTCTATTTAAGAAAGCATGGCCTGTCGTATGAGGGGATTGCCTATGTGCTGGGCCGTTCTGAGATGCACTGGTATCGGCTCTGTCAGTCGTTCGGTCGAGCCTCGATTGTGGGCAGTACCCTCAAAAGGGAAACGGCGCTCCCCCCCATCTAGTTGCCGATGAGAAGCATTGTGATTGGCACGGGCAGCGAGTCTATCTGGCAGTGACAGCGGCGCAAGGGTGCGTCCTGGGAGCCAGTCTCAGTGCCAATGCGGGTCAGGATGGATTAACCGCAGCCTATGGGGTATTCCAGCAGGAAGCTGCCCATCATGTTCCCGACTATGCGCCCGAGACGGTGACGACTGATGGTTGGGAGGCCACCCGAGCCGCTTGGGAGGAGCTATTCCCTGGCCTGGTCTGGATTCTGTGCTTCCTGCATGAGGTGATTAAAATTCGCGATGGGTGCCGCTCTAAACCAGTCCTGGGTCAGCAACTAGCCGACAAGCTTTGGCATCTGTATCGGGGCCAGAGCAAACGTCACTTTGCTCAACGGTTGCGTCGGTTGCTGGAGTGGGTGAACACCCACGCGTTGCCCCAGGCCATTGACGCTCGCTTGCGACGCCTCAACGACAAATCTCACGTCTTCCAACGCGCCTTTGACTTCCCTGACGCCTATCGCACCAGCAATCAGGTTGACCGTCCGATGAACTATCTTGACCGCATCTTGTATGCCATGCAAGATTTTCATGGATTCTGGGACTCGGCGGAACAGTCGGTGCGCTCGATGGCCTTACTCTGGAACTTCCATCCCTTTTGTCGCAAGACTCGCAAAGCAATGGGCGGGTGCTTATGCCCCTTTGAGCAACTCAACGGCTTCCGCTATCACGACAACTGGGTTCGCAATTGGCTGATTGCCTCATCGTTGAATGGCAGAAGACCATTGCTCAGGAACGCTGACACAAAATAAGTTGGAACTAGCGCTAAACAAATAAACCGTAAACCTATTGGAAGCATAGCGCCGATTCTACAACTTGATTGTTAACGGATGACGTACTGTGTTGGCGTACTGTTCAAATAATCTGTTGGGACAAATCCCATTTTGTGGGGACGCTTGCCCCCACGCCCCCGGCTGGGAGACGAGTCGCGTCCCCCAGATCCCCTCCGAAAAAGCTAATCTGTTTTGTGTCAAAGATTGTTGTCTTTAACGGTGCTGTCGCCGTTCGGTAAGTATTAGCGTGGCCTAGAATGCCCTCATCCCCTAGCCCCTTCTCCCACAGGAGAAGAGGAGCCGGATCGGAAGTCCCTCTCCTGCGGGAGAGGGATTTAGGGTGAGGGCAAAACGACCGAGGGCAAGCTAGCAAAGCATCACGCTAAACAGATACCACGGCGACAGTTCCCTTGCTCCTCTGCAATTTAAGTTACTGTTTCCCCCAACAAGAAGCGCTCTTACCGGAGACGGGCAGAGGGTTGTAAACTGTTGAAAATTCTTGCTTAAAGCAACAACTGCCGTGGCAACCGTCATCTTAGAAAACATCTATAAAAGCTTTCCTCGTCGGGGACAGACCCAGGCTACGCCCAAAACAGAGGCATCTCTGGCGGCTGTGCCGGCGGCGACGGGAGCGTCTGCCGCTGTGGAGCAATCCGTTGAGACCGAACCGACTGCGCATACTCCCGCAACGGCGACGGTGTTGCGGCGGATCAATCTTAAGGTGCAGGATGGCGAGTTTATGGTGCTGGTGGGGCCATCGGGCTGCGGCAAGAGTACGCTGCTGCGCCTGCTGGCCGGACTGGAGCCGCTGACGGCGGGCAACATTTGGATTGGCGATGCGCTGGTGAATGACCTGCCGCCCAAGGCGCGGGACATTGCGATGGTGTTTCAGAGCTATGCGCTCTATCCGCATTTGACGGTATATAACAATTTGGCCTTTGGCCTGCGGCGCACGTTTGCGGAGCCGAATCTGTCATTAAATCCTGGCAATACGGAAACACCTGCCAATCAGTCCGCCAAGAACGCGGCAGCGAAAGAGATCGCACAACGGGTTCAGCGCGGGTTGCGATCGCAACTCTCCGACTTCGCCGTAGCCACCACTCGTCGCCTACCGCCGGGACTGCGCTACTGGTCAGCCAAGGAGAAATATGTGCATCAGCAGGTGCAGACGGTGGCCAAGATGCTGCAAATTGAGCCGCTGTTGGATCGTCTACCGCGCCAGCTCTCCGGCGGACAGAAGCAGCGGGTGGCGCTGGGTCGGGCGATGGCGCGCAATCCCCAGGTGTTCTTAATGGATGAACCGCTGTCAAACCTAGATGCCAAACTGCGGGGCGAAACGCGATCGCAGATCGTCAATCTTCAGCGCCAGCTTGGGATTACCACCATTTACGTCACTCACGACCAAACCGAAGCAATGACGATGGGCGACCGGATTGCCGTGATGAATGCGGGCCAAATTCAGCAGGTGGCGCGACCGCTGGAGCTTTACAACCGTCCGGCCAACCGTTTTGTAGCGGAGTTTATTGGCTCCCCACCGATGAATTTTTTGCCCGTGGACGTGAAAGCGCCGCTGCTGATTACCCATGCCGACTTTCGATTAACGCTGCCGGATGTTTGGGAAAATGTACTGCAAACCTACGATGGCCGCACAGTCACGCTAGGTATTCGGCCCGAACATCTGAGCTTGAGCGTCCCTGCTCCCAAAAATCTGCGCGGCATTGTGCAGCATGTTGAAGCGCTGGGTAGCGAAACCTACCTGACAGTTGAAGTCACAGGACAAATTCTACAAGCCCGTGTCGATGCCGATCATATCGTTCGGATTGGCGAGGAGGTTTGGCTTGCGATCGCACCCAATCGGGTTCATCTGTTCAATCCGAAAACGGATGAAGCCATTTTTGCAGATCGACGTGAATGAGCCGCACTAGTGGGTCAGTGTTAATTGGTCAGTAGACTATCTGGGCCGCTGTGGTGAAACGTTTGATTGGAAAACGGTGAACCAAACGACTCCGGAGAATTTGACTGCAAATAGACCACGGCAATAATCTGGTCATTGCGCTTGAGGACGCCCCAGGAGCTAGGAACGGTGTTGTTAATTACCGTACCTCGCAGTTCATCGTCCAGCGTTGCTGCTTGGCCGGAAAAAAGCTGCTGAATGGCTTGGGTTTCCTGCTCCGTAGGGAAGCCCGTATAGAGCTGCGGTGATAGTAAAAGCTGGCCTTGGTTATTGGCTGCGATCGCACTGGCATCAATCCGCGCATACTCATAGGGCGGTTGAGTGGCCGGAATCAGAATGGCAGCCGTCGGCTGATGGGGAAACGAGGCTTGAATCGAGCCAAAGAGCTTCGTGAGATTGCCCAACTGTCCGGCTTCGGCCAGGGTATTGGTTTCAAGCGCTTCCAGTAGCGGCGGTGTAAACAGCCCCAGCACTTGCTCCATCGACTGATCCATCTCAGCCTGGGTTTGGTCAAATTCCACCTGCGCCGCTCGCATCGATGCCTGGGCACGAACTTGGTTCACCACCTGTAGGCCACCAATCAAAAGCGCGATCGCAACTACGCTAGCCAGTGCTCCTTGGCGCATGCGTCGCTTTAGTCTCCGCGACAGAGAATAATCTGGCAGTTGTGCGCGGCTAGCATTGGCTTCGGCCAATAGCGCCAAGCTCAGCAGAATATTGATCACAACCAGCACAAAGGTAATAATGCCTCCGGCGACTAGCAAGGCTCGAATTAGCAAGCTCCAGGCATCTGGCAGAATATCCCAGCCCAGAATTTCGTCAATCACCCACAGCACAATGCCGATGCAGGACAGCAGCAGCAGCCAAACCGCAACGTTAGTGACCAACCGCAACAAAAACCGATGATTCATAATCAAGCTTGCGAGAGTAGTAATATCAAGTCCGCGTATAAGAACCCAATTTAGTTTTTGTGAAACGCTTGCGGAGCAAGCGTTTCACAAAAACTAAATTACGGGTTTTCAACCGGACTTCATACAATAAACCTCAGCTACTACAGACTCGCTCAGCCAGGTTCCGGATTGCTCTCGCCATCTACACCAATTCTTTTGACTGTGGCTGTTTTTTAGTGGCGAGAAGAGTGAAGCGTGAAAAGTGAGGCGTGAGGCGCATTACAACTCAGCACTTGTAAAAGGTCTCAAGGATTGGGGGCAAGAGAGCAAGGAGGAAACGGGGCAAGGGAGCAACGGAGCCTAAATTTTCCTTTCTCCCCTGCTCCCCCACTCCCTCACTCCCTCACTGCCTCACTCCCTTGCCGCGATTAACCTATAGCCACGTAGCAGGAAACAGTCCTAGTTGTTGTCAAAGAAGCCGAAGCGACCATAGCCGATGAAATTGCCAATGGTGTTGTCACCCGCTGGATAAGCCGTCACGCCAAACTGATAGGTGCCGCCATAGGCGGGATTGCGGCCTGTCAGCGTAATCGTGACGGTATTACCCGGCATGACGGGTTCATCCAACACAACGAGCACGTCATCCGGATTATCCGGTGCGCCGCCGACATTGGCCAGACTGAGGCTGGTGCCATCTGCAAAGGCTTCACCGAGACTGGCTTGGCTTTCTTCCAGCATGAACGAAATATCGCCCACATGGTTACGAGGAGAAATCACCACCGCTTCCAGGGGTTCTCCCGCATCGCTGGGAACGGCAATTGTAAAGTGATAATCACCCTCTAAGCCAGGAGTAATCGTGCGGGTCACAGCTTCCACCAGTTCCGGTGGACGGTCAAAGGCAACGGTGCCATCCGGGTATTGGACAGCGAAGGCGGGAGGTGCGATCGCAGTTCCAATGGTTCCAACTAAACCAACAGATAAACCACCCAATACTAAACTTCGAATGGTGTGGGTTGAATGTCTAAACATAATTGTGTACCTCATTCCATAAATGGCAGAACGACAGTTGAGGGGAACGCTGTAGCGAAACGGTGTCGCATCTGCTCTCGGTCTTCTGTTTTTATTAGAACAAGGCAAGTTGGCTGATAGGTGAGCGCTAGTTAATAAGCCCCTGAGTTTTTGCTTAAAAGCATAGATTTAACAAATTCGCCAACTGTAGGGGCGGTTTTTGCCGTCAACTCTATGACAAGGAGCAGATTGGTCTACTAAACCCGCTCCTAACCAATATCGAACTCATTGATGCACAATCCTTACGATTGCAGCGCTGCCAAATCTAATTCATTCAACGGCTGAAAGAAATCCATCAGTCGTTCTTTAATCGCATCTACGCCGCCTGCCACATTCGACTCAATGTTCAGCGGCATCACCGGATCGTGCAGCGAAAGGCGCAGCAAAAACCAGCCGTTTTCCTCAGCCGACTGACAAGTAACCCGCACGCCTTCGTAATTATTTGGCACAACCTGCCAGCCGTCCTGCGCGGCAGCAAAGTCTTTCAGTCGCTCAATCACCGCGTTGCCATACGCCTTGAAGTCATCCGCCTTGATTTTGAGCCGGAATTCTTCACTCTCCACTGGTTCCTGCAAATTGGCAATCAAATCCGTCAGCGTTTTACCCTCCAGCTTCGACTTGGCCAGCTCAACCAGCAGCTTACTGACCAGATACGCGCCATCATCCAGAAAGTAATTTTCCTTCATGGCTCCGTGACCAGAGGTTTCAATCGCCAGCCAGGATTCTTGTCCGGCTTCATTTAAGCGAATCGCCTCGTTGATCACGTTCTTGTAGCCCCGCTTGAAACGGTGATGCACGCCGCCCAGATCCTCTTCGATAAACTGCATTAATCCGTCCGAGGTGATGGAATCGGTCACGACTGTGCTGCCGGGATGCTCCTGAAGTGCGATCGCAGATATCAGGGCAATCAGCCGATTCCGGTTCAGCTCCCGACCTTGGTGATCCACCGCTGCCCCCCGATCCACGTCGGTATCAAAAATAATGCCAAAGTCAGCTTGGTTGTCAATCACCGCCTGACAAATTGAGGTCATCGCTTCCTTATTTTCAGGATTCGGCACATGGTTGGGAAATGAGCCATCCGGTTCTAGAAACTGGCTACCCGTCGTATCTGCTCCCAGGGGCGCGAGGACTTTGCTGGCATAGAAACCACCCGCACCATTGCCTGCGTCAACAATTACCTTCAGCCCTTGCAGCGGTTGGTCAAAATGCTCGGGATGGTTCACCGCTTTGCGAATCATCTGCACCAGTTGGTCAGCGTAGACGGAAATAAAGTCACGCGCCTCAATTTCACCGGGAGTTTCGGCTGCGGCAAACTCACCTTGCTCCGCCAGCGCCAAAATATCGCTAATGTTTTGCTTGTCTAAACCACCGTTCTTGGTGAAAAACTTCAGTCCGTTGCGGTTAAACGGGAGGTGACTCGCGGTCATCATAATGCCGCCATCGCAGTCATACTCCGGCGTGACGGTGCTCATGAACATAGCAGGTGTAGATGCGATCGCACAGTCATACACCCGACAACCACAGGCCGCAATTCCCTCCATCACGGCTTGCATCAGCTCTGGCCCAGAGAGGCGACTGTCTCGACCAATGGCGATGGTGAGTTCGGCAGGCGATTTGCCCAGGGTTTGCGAGAGCCAGCTCACGAAGGCTTTGCCCAGGGTGCGAACCACGTCCGGCGTCAGGTTTACGGCTTCATCCGGTACACCCTCCAAGGCGACCCCGCGAATATCCGATCCGTTCTGGAGCTGTTTCCACGCAAATGATGCTGCTGTCGGCATGACTTTTCCGCTGATAGACCTAACATTACATTGCTCAGGCTAACGCGAGTTTTTTCCGTAATCGGCAGGCTTTAGGCTTAATTCAGAGTTAGGCGCAAGAAGTGCGATCGCAGCATGGTAGCAAATACTTGATAACTTCGGTATCGGGGATGTTATCAGCATTTTTGACGGATAACATCCCGTATCTCTAGGATTAACCATCACATTTGACGGATAACACCCTGAAAAAGTAGGTGTTATCCCGCAGATCTGACGTATAACCACAGAATGTAGGGATGTTATCTATCAGATCTGACGTTGAATATATAGTTAAATCGTATCGGATTAAAAATCTATTCAGGATTAATAATAGCAGTTTACTGTTAGGGCTTGGGAACCCTATGTGAAGTTAGTTCCGCTACGACTTAACACTGCGTTGGAACAGACAACGCCATCGGTTAACCGCACGGCGATAACCATCGGCGCTGCGGTTCAACTCCGTCCGTTATACAGCCTGCTCTGTGCGTAGGGATACATTCTTTCGTATACTCATCCTCGACGTGCAGTACTTGTGAGGGTGGTTCACGTGCCAACGCTTCAAGTCCAAGAAGCTTACTCTTTCTACAGAACATTTATCCTTGATTACAGCCGCAATAAAGCCCAAATTTATGAGCAGTACGGCTTTTCCTTGCAAGGTAGCGTAGGTTCAAAAGATTGGGAAGTATTCGCGGCAATTTTAGTGAACGATAGAGCAAGAAGAGGCGATGGGGCAGATTTGGTGAACTACGAAGTAAAATCTGCCACGATTGGAAGTAGCTTTGAGTACCAATACCACAGAAATCGTGGACTAAATAAACTAACTGACGACAGGAATGTAGATCACATTTTCGTCGCTAGAAGTGAAGTCTATATGAATGTTGAAGTTTGGTTAGTTGAGCGTACTAAAATGGTTCCTATATTTGATAGGTGGCTGCCCGAACTCATTCAAAACTATGAAGCCGCAGACAGGCAAAGGTTTCGACGTTCAGTGACTTACGGTTTTGTTAGGAATCAAGGCGTTCGACTGCTAGAAATTACTGGTGGAGAACTACGCTATTTTCTTGAAACGACTTAGCTAAAGGATTCAAGATATTTTCAGCAATCCAGACAATAACAGGTACACAAACAGCATCGCCAAATCCTGTCAAAGCTTGATTGGTTTGTAGTGGAAGTGGATAATTGTCTGGAACACCTTGCAGCCTCGCATACTCACGAGGTGTCATGAGGCGCATTTTTATAGTTCCTTGTCCAACTCGAACAAGCATTTGCCGACTGCTACCACCTCTGGCAGTTCTGAGACAACCAGCAAGACCATCTTTTCTCAGTTCTGCCCTTTGCTTACCTTCGCGAACCCGCCTATACATAGGGCAATATGAATATGTTGATAGCTCCTGTAGTCCTTGTAAGTATTCGAGATTAATGGATGACATCATATTTAGATGACGCTTTACCTCATTGTCAGACCACCAGCGATCATCGTCATCTGAAATGTTTTCTATGATGAAGCTCAAGTCAGCTTTTATCTTGTCTGGCAGTGATGGAACATCCAAAAAATTCCAGCATAGATCAAGATTGGTTATAACTGCCTTTTCGAGCGCCTGTGTTTTAAGTGAGGAAGAACGCTTAGAGAAAACGAATATATCCTGATTAGCGTTAGATGCTTGCATTCCGACAACAAATACTCTTGGTCTGCTTTGAGGTACAAAATGAGCCGCATCAACAGCAAAAACATCACAAACATACCCTAGCCGATTCAATTCTTGAATTGTGATTCTGAAGTCTTGCCCGCTATTTGACGTTAGCCATCCGGCTACATTTTCCAGCATTACAATCTTAGGCTTATTTACTTGACCATCAAGGATTTGGGTAAATCCCCAAAAAGCACTAGAATGCTGTCCATCAATACCTTCTAAATTACCTGCCAAAGATAAATCAATACAAGGAAATGATGCTGTTGCAAGTATTGTGTCAGGAATATCGGCAGGACAAATGGAAAAAATATCTTGAACCTTATAATGCTTAGTTGCGTCTTGAAAATGGGCTGAGTACATTTCAAACTTGCTATGCGCCCAGTCGTTAGCAAAGACAACGTTCCAACCTACTTGCTCTAGTCCTAATCTGACTAAACCAATTCCTGCAAAGTACTCCGCACATGTTAGGTGACCATAAAGACTTACAGGCTCTCTTACGCCCACTAAAGCCTTGTTTTTCATTACAGAAAGAGGCATAGTGCTTGCGTTACCAACTTTACAAGAGTAAATTCATAGCCATTGCTATGAAAGCATAGCGTCATCCTTACTGCTGAGTCAACTAAATTTATGAGGCGATTTGGGGAAAAGCTATACCAATTAAGGATGCGGCGGGGCTTGACATTGACAGAACTAGGTGACTTGCTAAGTGTTCACAATACATTTGTATCACAAATGGAGAAGGGGAGGAAGGTTCCTAACGCTGAAATGATTCTTAGAGTGGCAGATGCTTTTGGCGTGACTACTGATCAACTAATGCGTGATGAGTTGGACTTGCCGGAATAACATTGCTGAAATGCTGTAGCTGGCTTCATGATTCAATCAAACCCGTTTGAATAACCATAAAATTTTAAAAAGCGGAGGTGCGGCGCTTTATTTGGCTTCTTTAGCCTGATTTGCTCTAAAAATGCAATTTGATGTTTTGCGGTGCTGTGTGGTTGCAGTTTTAGCAACCATAACCATTTAGCAACCGTTGCTGTTTACGGTAGCAATAGGTTCAAGTTGTATTCTCTGGCAATCGGTTGTTAAAGGATGTGTGGTGATGCAGGTTCAACGACTCATATATGGGGCAATTGGGTTATCGGTTGCGATCGCAAGCAGTAGTCTTATCCCTTTCACGCTCTTGTTCTCATCCTCCGTCAGCGGACGCCCAGCGATCGCGGCCTCCCAGCCAACCGTCATGTTTGAGCGCATAGGATTACCTCGTTCCGTTACAAATACTGGAAAACGGAGCGTTCAGCGAGACGATCAAAACCGCATTGATAACATTCGCACCGTTGCATCTCCCATGCAAGACGTGTCCGAAGAGATGCGATCGCACATTGACATGGATAGCCTCTCTAATGCGCTGACCAATGCGGTTATACAGGATGCCCAGGAACGGTTCAACAGCCCTGAACTGACGCCTGAGATAGCTTCAGATACACCAGCCAATATTAGTGTCCAGGTTGAATCAATTGAACCTGTCACCTGGAACGAATGTAGCAGTGGTTCTGGCCCCTCCCGCCCGATGCGTGGCATTTGTCCTGATATTGATGTATCGGGGTGGCGAGTAGTTGTTGCGGGAGGGGAGCGTTCCGAGCCACTCCGCCTGGTTTACTACATCCCACAGGGAGCAGAAGTTGGTTCCTGGACACCCCAGCCTGACGGGTTGCAAAGTTTATCAGAAGCCGTACAACGGAGAATTCTTGCCCAAGCCGCAGAGGATGCTGGAATGCCCATCTCCAGTTTGCGCCTGTTCTGGGCCGAGGCTCGCTTCTTTGATCACCGTTTGAATACTTGTGAAGGTGCCTCCAGTTGTGGCATTGGTATCCGTCCAGGGTGGACGGTGCAAATCCTGGGCGATCAGATAATCTCCGGTACGCCGATACAGCAACCCCTGTGGGTCTACCACACCAATATTACGGGCACTGATCTTCGTCTAGCTAGCCAGGGCCAGTGGATGCCACTTCCATGATAGTGCCAACCATAGGAGGTGGAAGCAATGCTAGGGATTACGCTGCAACGAATCCAAGTCTATCAAGAGGCTAAAGAGGAAAGGCGAGAAAACGAAGCGCGATCGCAGATTTTCCAGAGTGTGAAAAGCGCGATCGCACTTTACGTACTGGAGAATATATAGATTTTCGTAAATCTGGCAGAGCCCACAAGCATTAGCCCCGATAATGCTGAAATGTCGATTCCAGAGTCAAGCTTTATCCATGACGGCGACCCAAGCATCTGTAGGAACTTCAAATCAGCAATCCCGCACCCATCAAATCGTGATCGTTGGCGGCGGCTCAGCCGGAATTACAGTGGCGGCTCAGTTGCTCAAGCAGCAGCGATCGCTGGATGTTTGCATCATCGAGCCGTCTGATCAGCACTACTACCAGCCCGGATGGACGCTGGTCGGTGGCGGCTGTATGACATTTGAGGAAACCGTACGGCTGGAACAGGCGCAAATTCCAGAAGGAGCCGCTTGGCTACAGGATGCCGTCGTGCAGTTTGATCCAGACAACAACAGCTTGCTGACGCAGAATGGTACGCGGGTCAACTACGGCTACTTGGTGGTTTGTCCAGGCATTCAGCTCGATTGGGATCGGGTTGCAGGACTCAAAGATGCCCTGGGGAAAGGCGGCGTGTGCAGCAACTACGCGATTGAAGGCGCAACCTACACCTGGGAGACGATTCAGAACTTTAAGGGCGGCAATGCGCTGTTTACCTATCCGGCAACCCCAATTAAGTGCGCTGGCGCACCGCAAAAGATTATGTACTTGGCCGACGATACTTTTCGGCGTAACGGGGTGCGGCAGAATACGCAGATTAGCTACTGCACCGCCACGGGCAAGATTTTTGGGGTGGCGGCGTTTGTGCCGGCTCTGATGGAAGTCGTGCAGCGTAAGGACATTCAGCTCAAGACGAGTCACAACCTGACAGCGATTCGTCCCGATGACAAAATTGCCGTATTTGAGGTGACGGGCGAAGGCGGGACAGAGCAAGTTGAATTGTCCTACGACATGATTCACGTGACGCCGCCGATGAGTGCGCCGGATTTCATTAAGCACAGTCCGCTGGCGAATGAGCAGGGCTGGGTGGATGTAGACAAGTACACCACGCAGCATGTGCGCTATCCAAATGTGTTTAGCCTGGGCGATGCGTCGTCGCTACCCACGTCTAAGACCGCAGCGGCGATTCGGCGCGAAGCTCCAGTGGTTGTGCAAAATCTGCTGGCTCACGCGGCCCAAACGGAATTAACCGGACGATACAACGGCTATAGCTGCTGTCCGCTGATCACGGGCTATGGCAAAACGATCCTGGCCGAGTTTGATTACGAGGGCAATCCCTATCCCAGTTTTCCACTCGATCCAACCCAAGAGCGATCCAGCATGTGGATGCTGAAGCGCTATGTGCTGCCTTGGGTCTATTGGAATCGCATGCTCACCGGGGGAGAGCACGAAGGAAATTTTATCCGTCGGTTATTTGCGTCGTAAGTCCATATCAATAGCGCTAATTCCTAGAACCGCTATTACGCCAGCGCCTGATAGTTCTTCACGCGCTTTTCGGTTTCAATGCCCAAAATTTTGGCTAACCACGGCGGCGGTGAAGTTGCGATCGCGTGCTGTAAGTTAGTCAGGATATTTCTTGCGTCGCCCCCTTCCTCGACTTTCATCGGGTAAATATTGGCCTGCACCACCTTGGCTGCCGCTGGGCCACCGATGGAAACAACGTAGAGCACCGGACAATCGCGAATTAAATCGAGGCGAAACTGATTTTTGCTGTCGCTCAAATCAGCTTCCAGAGCGGAACGAACATCAATCAACCGAATTTCATCAACAGACAGTTGATAAATCAAAAAGCGATGGCACGAGCCAAAGTGCCCGTCCAGCTGCTCCGCCGTATTGGAGGCCACTGCCACCCGAATCGAGTTAGGCATGTCGCCATCTTGATAGGGGACAATCGGTAGCGTTTGCTCGCACGGTTCAATGTCGCCCCAGAGAATGCGTACGGCGTCTTTGAAGGCGGCAATATCTTGGTTATCTGCGTCTTCGCCTTCCCATTCGCCATCGACTTCGTAAATATTGCCAAAGGAGCGCTTGAGCTGAGTGACGGTCAGCTTGCTCAGCGACTCTTCGGTGATCTCGTCATTCAGAGTTGACTGCAGCGCTTCAATTAAATCTCGGACTGAGATATCCGGCAGCGCTCTAGCCGCTAAACCAATTCTCAATGCGACTTCATCGGTGATGGGTTGACTGACCATGATTGACTCCTGCATGATTGGCTGCGATCGCAGATGCATCTGTTTTGGCCTAAACTGGCGCAATAGTTGAGCAAATAGACAGCCAAGCTGGCTGTCCAAAGTTGGTTAAATTTACGCTAAAACTTATGATGCGTAGAAGAATCGCAGCGGCTGAAGATGTGACCTGCGATCGCAATTCTTTTACTTGTGCTTTTATTTGTGTCTGATTCACGCACTCTCTCTGTTTATTCAACCTAAATCTGTAGCGGATATTCTGTATCCAGTGCTGCTAAATGCTGTGGCTGAATAAATTTTTAAGGACACTGGTTAATGACACTGGAACCAACATTGGAACAAGCATTTCATCAGCGCTCCGCTTCGGGATGGGGCTGATTCCGGCAGTGCTGCTTGTTGGAGTGATGCGATCGCACAGTTGGCAGTCGCTTGAACAGTCCTGCTGCCAGTGCGATCGCGCTGAGATATAGCGGTTCTAGATAAGAACGAGAGAGGAGAGTGCCGCATCCTGAGGCACTCTCCTCTCTCGTTTTCCCACTCTTAACTGGAATCACTAGACTTTATTTCCAATAAAGTTTTTGGGGTTGGAAATTGTTTTGTAGCGCAGCGGAGCCGCGCTACAAAACAATTTTCGATAAAGTCTTCTGTATAAAGAAGGGGGAAGGTGCCAAACGCCTTCCCCCTTCTTATTCGTATTGAGCCCCTTGTATTTGTATCGTTAAGCGACTGCTAAACCAGCGCCAGATTCGGATACTGAGCCATTAGATCATCAGAGGTGAGGGTATCGCCCTCTCCCTGAGGCGACCAGAGGACTTCCAATGCCAAGAGCCGATCGCTGGAGACAGAGCCGATTTGGCTAATAGCCCGACGTAAATCTTGCGAGTTGGTTACTTTGGGCAAGCTAAGATCACCTTCAACACCAACCACCACCGTGGCAACGATATATTCTCCGGGAGCTTGCTTAGCCAATTCGCCGCCTTCACCCGGTAGCGCAGCCTTGGTTTCAGCTTGCTTCAACTGGTTGTTGACATTTGAGATGGCCTCTTCGCTGAACTTGCTGCGCTCCGCTAGAACCATTTGATTAAACTTGGCTTCAGCCGATTCCAACCGAGCTTGTTCAGAATCCGTCGCTGCATACATCCAGTAGTCGGGATGACGCAGAAGCGATAGCGTGGTTTCTTGCAGTACCTGGGCCAAACCTTCAGAAGAGGAAGTATCGGCAGACATTGCAATACGCTCTAGATCGGACTGTAGGCCACGAGCTTCGGAGAGTAAGCCAACCTGTAGCTTAGCAACGGAGATTTTGGGATTTGTGGCTGTGCCGCCATATCCACTGTCGTAGCCGTCGCCGCTAGTGAACTGACGGAAGGCGCGAATCAGGAAACTTGCGATCGCAAACATGATCAGCAGGCTAAACAGTCCGCCACCGCCAAAGCCAAAGAGAGGGAAAATGAATGGAAAGCCAAACCCACCACCGGGATAGCCGTAGCCCCCACCCGCAGGTGGACGATAGGTGCGGCTCGGCGCAGAGCGAGAAGGTGCACGGAAGCTGCCGCCACCGACTCGGCCACCACGGGCAGCCAGAGCACTATCGGCTGTGCTGAAAAAGAGTACCGCAACCAAACCCAATGCTACGAGGGGTTTGAGTAACGGTTTGATGAATGAAAAAATCTTTTTAACCATAGGAAATTGCCGACCGAGGCTTAAATGAACGTTACATTCAGGGCTTATTTATAATGTACCGCGTTCAATTTCGACCTATGTGCGGCTTTGCAAGATTTTAAGGGTAGGAAACCGTACAAGCATAAAGATAAACCGCACGATATCGGTGTGATACAGGTGCGATCGCGCTTTTATCGTGTAGAAAGCAGCTTTCGGTTGGATATATGACATAAGCTTTTGAGCCAAGTCTAGTGCTACTCAAAAAAGCGGGTGACTGTGGCGCTGTATTCTTGATAGGGTTTGACTCCTGTCAGTGTTTCAATTAGTTCACCGTTTTTGAAAAACATAACCGCTGGCATGCCTTTCAGCCCAAATCGCTTCGGGATCTGCTGATTGGCATCGAAGTCGATCTTCATCACTTTGACCTGATCGCGGTAAGCATCTGCCAGTTGATCAATGAGCGGTGTAACCAGTTTGCAAGAGCCGCACCAGGATGCCATGCAATCGACAACCAGCATGGATTCTCTGGCCAGCAGGGAATCGAATTCGGCTTCATCTTTAATCAGTTGAGCCGCACCCGTTTCTTCGTAGCCGAGCCGGAACAGATCACTGGCGACTTCGGCAAAGGGTCGCGTGCCGTTGATGGTTGTCAGTTGCGATCGCTGTTGATAATACTCCAGTAGCGGTGTCAGTTCTTCCTCGTAACGGACTAAACGTCGGCGAATCTTAGGAACGGATTCATCTGGCCTCTCAGTCCAGAGCCGATTAATCAACAGCCCTGACATCGCCTGCAGGTAAATCACAGTTGGGTTGGGCAGCCCCACCTTTGTCAACAGCTCGTCGAAGGCCTGCGCCTGAGTGAGCGTACGCGGAAACCCATCCAGAACCCAGCCGTTTAACATGACATCGGGCTGCTCAAATCGTCTCCGGAGCAGCTTCATCACTAACGCATCCGGCACAAGCTCTTCTGCTTCTACAGATGGGGATGCTTCGAGGCCAATCTCAGTTTGTTTAGCAATCGCCTCACGAACAAGCTCTCCCATTGAAACGTGGGGCAGATGCCAACGTTCAGCCAGTTCAGTTGCCTGGGCTTTAACATCAACACCCGGAAGCCCCAATAAAAGGAACTGCTTAAATTTCATGGACTAGACCCTTATATAGCTCTGCTCAATTGCGTAACAAGGATGCGGAGATATCCTGCATTCAGCAAACGGACGGGTTGTGTCTCTGTGTCTACAGTTAAGCAGTATGTTTCACAGATTCGTGAAGCGGCGATTTTTGTGCATATTCTTTTAGATTTGGCTGGTACGCGGGTGTTGGGGATTTAGATTTAGAACCCGTGCATCCAAGATCGAGGAAAATTGAAGAAGCTGTTTGTAGCCCGATCGCACTTGTGCCCTCGAACTGGCATATAGAATTGGCAATTTGCGATCGCACCTTGCTATCACCATGCTATGGTCAACATCTTTAACAATCCCAGCATCGTCGCCAAAGGTTGGTATATCGCCTGTCCCAGCCAAGTTTTAGCCGTTGGTCAGGCTCAATCCCTCAATCTTTGCGGTCAGCGGATTGTGCTGTTTCGTGGCCATGATCAGCAGGTACGTGCTTTAGATGCCCATTGTCCCCACATGGGAACGGATTTGGGCATTGGTCAGGTAGATGGCAATACCATTCGCTGCTTTTTTCATCACTGGGCGTTTGATGGTCATGGCAACTGTTGCGACATTCCCTGTCAGCCGGAAATCCCTGCTCAGGCTCATATCCGGAGTTACGCCACCAGTGAAAAGTATGGGTTTATTTGGGTCTATCCAGATGCGATCGCACCTGAACCATTAGCCGAGTTTGATGAGCTAAAGGGGCAAACTATCGTCGCGATTCCCGATCAACCCCTGGAGCGCAACTGTCACCACCACATCTGCATGATGAACGGCATTGATGCCCAGCATTTGCAGACGGTTCACAAGCTGAATATCGAAATGCAGTTGGATCTGGTGTCCAGCTCATCCGGTACGGTGCTGGACTTTACCCTCAGCGGCCAGTTTCCCCACACCACCCGCCGCGAAAAGATTGCCCATGCTATTCTCGGTTCGCGCTACAGCTACACCATGCGCTATGCCAATAGCTGTTTGGGCTTGCTGACGATCATGAAAGGCGTCAAGCGGATTCCGCCGCTGCACATGATCTACGCCTACGTGCCGCTGACCAATGGCCGCACCCGCATCCAGCCGATCTACGTCGCGGCTCAGCGTCCAGGTTGGTTCGGCAAGCTGAAAACCCGTTTTCTGCTGTGGCTAACGCGGATGGCCTACTATTTTCTGCGCGATGAAGATGGCCTAATCTACGACCATATTGATTTTGCTCCCCGCACGTTGCTGCAAATCGACCAACCGATTGTTGAATACATGCGCTATGTCAATCAGCTTGAACCGTCGATCTGGTCTACTGAGTCTCAATATCCAACGGAGGGCAAATTGTCGTCCGGGTGAACTTGGGGTAAGATGCTGGTCAACTTAATAGTTTTGTAAATTTATAGAAGTCCGCGTGTAAGAACCCAATTTATTTTTTGTGAAACGCTTTCTCCGCAAGCGTTTCACAAAAAATAAATTATAGGTTTTCGACCGGACTTCATATTAATCGAGGAAATCAGGTTGTGAAGCGTGCGTTCGGCTTTGCCGTCTCGTAGAGAATCGCACTTTAACCAACCCAGCTTTTAACCTTGATGACTGTTGGTACAACCACATTCACAACTGCATGAAGATTGAAGAACTAGCGCGACGGTACACTGAGGGCGAACGGGACTTTCGCGGAGTGGACTTAACCGGAGCCGATCTGCGACGGCTTGACCTCTACGGTATTGCCCTCAGTCACGCCTGTCTGCGGCGGGCTTGCCTCACGGATACGGATTTACGCAATGCCGATCTGAGCAATGCGGATCTGTCGGAAGCGCGGATGGTTGGGGCTTCTCTAGTACAGGCTAACCTGAGCGGAGCTGATTTAAGTGGAGCCGAACTGAGAGCAGCAGACTGCTTTCAAGCCAATTTCAGCGACACGATCTTAGACAATGCTGATTTCTATGAAGCGGATTTGCGAGAAGCACAGCTGATTGCGGCCCAGCTAACTGCTGCCGATTTAGATAAAGCCGATCTGCGCCACGCCAATCTAGACCAAGCCAATTTGCAGCGTGCCATTCTCTACTCAGCCAATCTTCAAGAAGCCCGACTAAACGGCGTCAGCCTCGACGCAGCCTATTTACGCAACACAATTCTGCCCAACGGCAAACTATATCGCTAGATTCAGTCTACAAATTGGTAAGGGCGGGTTTAGCCATTAACTTACGGCTTTAAACAAAATTGAGCAACAAAACCCGCCCCTACGCAATGTCTAACGGCAGGATAATCTAGACTGAAGCTGCCGTACCTTGCTGTTCACGCGCCAAGAACTTTTCCAGTTCCGTTAGCGCTTCGTCGTCCATCTTGGTCTGCATCGGGCAGAACTTCGGCCCACACATGGAGCAGAATTCAGCCGTCTTGTAGATATCCGCAGGCAGGGTTTCATCGTGGTATTCCTTGGCCCGTTCGGGGTCGAGGGACAGCTCAAACTGCTTATTCCAGTCAAAGTTGTAGCGTGCCTCAGAGAGTTGATCATCGCGATCGCGGGCACCCGGACGATGACGAGCAATGTCAGCCGCGTGAGCTGCAATCTTGTAGGCAATCAGACCGTTACGTACGTCTTCCGCATCCGGTAAGCCCAGGTGCTCCTTCGGCGTCACGTAGCAGAGCATGGCCGTACCATACCAACCTGCCATTGCCGCACCGATGGCGCTGGTGATGTGGTCATAACCCGGCGCGATATCGGTTACAAGTGGGCCAAGCACATAGAAGGGGGCTTCGGAACACTCTTCCATCTGCTTACGGACGTTGAACTCAATCTGATCCATCGGCACGTGGCCCGGGCCTTCGACCATCACCTGTACGTCATGTTCCCAAGCGCGACGGGTCAACTGTCCCAGTGTCTTCAGCTCAGCCAACTGCGCTTCATCAGACGCATCGTGGGTACAGCCGGGACGGAGAGAATCGCCCAAGCTGAAGGAAACGTCATACTTCTTGAAGATTTCGATGATGTCGTCGAAGTGAGTGTAGAGCGGATTTTGCTTGTGGTGGTGCAGCATCCAACGAGCAATAATGCCGCCGCCCCGAGACACGATACCCGTGATCCGGCTGCGCACCAGCGGCAGATACTCCATCAAAATGCCCGCGTGGATGGTCATGTAGTCCACACCCTGCTGAGCGTGCTTTTCGATGATGTGCAGAAAATCGTCGGGCGTGAGATTTTCAATCGCGCCGTGAACGCTTTCTAGTGCCTGGTAAA
Organism: Thainema salinarum CENA647; assembly: GCF_057732415.1. Classification (NCBI taxonomy): domain Bacteria; kingdom Bacillati; phylum Cyanobacteriota; class Cyanophyceae; order Leptolyngbyales; family Leptolyngbyaceae; genus Thainema; species Thainema salinarum. The sequence goes on along the minus strand of NZ_JBYJZJ010000022.1, from coordinate 260,095 downwards.
TAGGTACCGTACCAATCGGCACCGGGGACGCGCCAATGATGGCTGTCCGGATGGTGTCGAGGTTGCCACCGCCCGTAGATAAATCCATTACCGTATCGGCACCGTACTTCACGGCCAGATTCAGTTTCGCCACTTCTTCATCGATGTTAGACGAGTTGGGCGATGCGCCAATATTGGCATTCACTTTGCACTTGGAGGCGATGCCAATACACATCGGTTCCAAATTGGTGTGATTGATATTGGCGGGAATGATCATGCGTCCCCGTGCCACTTCGTCGCGAATCAGATCAACGGGCAGATTTTCCCGCTGGGCGACATACTGCATTTCCTCGGTGATCAGACCTTGCCGTGCATAATGCATCTGCGACACGTTGGCTTGTCCGCGGCGCTTTGCAACCCATTCTGTACGCATATTGAGTTCCTCGAATAAACAGCTTCCCTCCGCCGGTCTGAACCGGTCTCAGGTTCTAAGGGTTTAATCTCAGCCCAGACACAAAATCCAATGCCCAGACACCCCTAGCTTGAAGTCAAATTTTATCACCGTCACCGATGTCTCGCAGCAGGCGTGGCGAAAGTTGTTGCTTCGTGTCGAACTGTAAAGGGAGGTGACGCAAACGTTACGGAGGATGCAGCAGATGTGTTTGAGGGGACGGGGGTTTGGTTTAATCAGTGAGAAGTGGGAGGGTAGGAGGGTAGAAAAGTGGGTAAGGGGCTATAGAGGGAATTAGGAAAAGGGGCGTAGGGTGCGGTTGGCGTAGCGTAATGCACCGAATCTAGAAGGAAAAAAAGTGAAGCAAGAGGAGTAAAGAGATGGATTGGGTGATTACTGAGATCGTGAAGCTTTTGCTAGCGGATTGGGTCTGAGTTGCAGTAAGTTGAACGTTGAAGTGGGGACGGAGTAAATCTATGCTAATGCTGATTATTGGGTTGGTTGCGGGGCTGATCGTGGGTGCGATCGCAATGTATTTTTATCTTCAGTCCACGATTGCGCGGCAGAGTAATGAGCTGGATCAGAGCCGTCGCCAAATTAATCAGCTAGAGCAGGAGCGAGAGCAGCGGTTGCGGGAGGCAACGCAGCGGTTGCAGCAGGACTATCGCCAAGAAGTGAGCGATAAAACTCAGGCGCTGGAGCAGCAGGTGCAGACCTATCGGACTGAGGCGGAATCTGCTAATGCTCAACTGGCGACGCTGCGATCGCAGGTGCAGGCCTATGAAACGGAACTGAATTCGTCGCGATCGCAGTTGCAGGAGAGTCGCGATCGCATTCAGCAGCTTGAACAGCTTGAGCCGCAGGCTATGCAACCTACAAGCCAACCAATGCCGTTCACCTCGGCGGCGCAGGAAAGCCAGCCTGTTGCTGCTCCGGTGCCCGACTCGACGGCATCACCAATCACGGGCAATATGCCGCCTGCTTCCGTGGATTTGTCCTCCCCTGAAGAAACGGTTCATGCGCCAGATATTGCATCAGAACCGCCAGCCCAATCGGTTCCTCCCGTCGCAACTTCGCCAAAAACCACGCCCACGATGCGGACGGCTACGCCCAATTTGGATTTAACCGACGCGGTGAATGCATTGGCGATTCGAGGCACAGCGTCTCTGCCAGAATTGGCAGCCTATTCGATTCAAACTGATCCGCATATTCGCAAACTGGCGGCCACTGCCATCGGCCAGACGGTGGCGGGGCGTCAACAGCCGGGGACGCAGCAGGCAATTCTTACGCTGGATCGCTTGCGGCAGGATGCTGACCCCACTGTGCGTCAGGCTGCCGTGGAAGCGCTCAGCCGCATTCAGTCTGACAAAGTGATTCCCCTACTGCGCAAATCGCTGCGCGATTCGGATTTAGACGTGGTGCAGACAGCCAGTGCAGCGGTGAATCAGTTTAAGTTCTATCCCAAGAAAGTCCAGTTCAAGACGAAGTCGCCCAAGTCAGCGAACAAGCCCAAGTACTAAACTAAGCCAATAATTTAATACTGCTAATTTAATAGACTTTATTGGAAATAAAGTTTTCGGGGTTGGAAATTGTTGTGTAGCGCAGCTCCGCCGCGCTACACAACAATTTCCGCTAAGGTCTAATACTGCAAAGCTGACAGTGTAGCCATGTCATACTGCCAGCTTTGCAGCAAGTTCAATGTTGGATAGGGGCGGGTTTAGTAGACCAATCTGCTCCTGGTCATAGAGTTGACGGCAAAACCCGCCTACACACCTGTACAGTTTAAGGAAGATGGGAGACTTCCTACCCCGTTACAACTTTAAGCGGTATGTTAGGATGAATAGCCTCAGCTCTAGTCTGTTGTGGCGCGTTGGAGCTTGTTTATTCAAGCCATCCGATACAAATGATCAACTTACTGCTCTTAAGACTGGCCCCAGCGTTTCATTTGGGGTAGGGGCACATCTAGGAGCAAGCTAATTCATGACTTTTCAAACTCTCGGTCTCTCGACCGAACTGCTGCGTGCTGTTGCCGATCAGGGTTACACCACACCTACACCCATTCAGCAGCAGGCCATTCCCCATGTGTTGCAGGGACAGGATGTGTTTGCCAGTGCCCAAACGGGAACGGGTAAAACCGCCAGCTTTACGCTGCCGCTGCTGCAGCGCCTGAGCGCCGCCTATCCCGGTAAAAGGCAACGCAGCCCACGAGCGCTGATTCTGGCTCCGACTCGCGAACTTGCCGTTCAGGTCAGCGAGAGCGTGAACACCTACGGCAAACACCTAGCGCTCAAGCCAGCGGTGATCTATGGCGGTGTCAGCATTGGGCCGCAAATTAAAGTCCTGAAGCAGGGCGTGGATATTGTGATTGCCACTCCAGGCCGCCTGCTGGATCACGTGATGCAAAAAACGATTGATCTCTCGCAAATCGAGATTCTGGTCTTGGATGAGTGCGATCGCATGTTGGACATGGGCTTTATCCATGACATTCGCAAAATCCTGGCCAAGGTGCCCGCTTCCCGGCAGACGCTGATGTTCTCGGCTACTTTTTCTGCCGCGATTCGGAAGTTGGCGAGTACCCTGCTGCACGAACCCGTGCAAATTGAAGTAGCGCCTCGCAACACCACCGCTGAACATATTGAACAGATTGTGCATCCCGTGGATCGCGATCGCAAGCGGGAGTTACTGTCCTATCTGATTGGCTTCAACAACTGGCGACAGGTGCTGGTCTTTACCCGCACGAAACATGGCGCAAATCGTTTAGCCGATCAGTTGGCAAAAGACGGACTGAAAACCGCTGCCATTCACGGCAACAAAAGTCAGGCCGCTCGGACTCGTGCCCTGAAGGATTTCAAGCAGGGCAAGGTGCGCGTCCTCGTCGCCACAGATGTGGCTTCACGCGGATTAGACATTGACCAACTGCCCCATGTGGTGAATTTTGAGCTGCCCCATGTGGCCGAAGACTATGTGCATCGCATTGGCCGCACTGGCCGAGCCGGAAATGAGGGACGAGCCGTTTCGCTGGTGTCTACGGATGAACATTCCCTGTTGAAAGGGATTGAGCAGTTGCTGAAGCGCAGCCTCGACAAAGATGTCATTCCGGGATACGAGCCAACTGCCGTTCGGACTACTGCTGTGCCCAAACCTGAGCAGCGGCGATCGAAGCAGCGCCGTGGTCGCCCAGACTCAGCCCACTCTCAAACCCCGTCCCACAAAAAGTCCAATGCGCCTCGCAACGGGAAACGCAAAGGGATACGCACGGCTTAGGGTATTCCATCTAAAAAATATCCTAGATTAGCCCTCTTCCCCCAACCCCTACTCCCAAAATGGGAGCAGGGAAGAGCCGGAAAATGAAATACCCCGCCGCAAGCGGACGGGGTATCAGAATCAAAAAAGAGCAAGTTGATTATCCCGATGCAATTTGAGGTAATCTTTGCCTTGGGCTTGAACATATTTGGCGATCATTCCTTCATCCCCGTGGCGGCCTACTGTACTCGCAAAATATCCATCACTCCAAAACTCGCCTCCCCAAAGTTTCTGCTTCACTTGAGGGCATCGTTTGAAGACTTCTCGTGCAGTTAAACTTTTCAGCATCGTTACCAGTTTGGTCACACTATAGGTCGGCACGGACTGCACTAGAAAATGGACATGGTCTTTGTCCACTCCAATTTCGACAAACTTCACCTCGTAGCGTTTCTCGATTTCGAGGCAGACCTCTCGCAGAACCGCATCTACTTGCTCATCAAACACAACCCGTCGATACTTTGCTGGAAACACTAAGTGGTATAGCAAAACTGTTACGTTATGACTCTTGTGGATGTACTCACTCATTCTTAGATCTTACGCCGCAGAGCGGCGGGGAATGGACCCCAAGAGATTCAAAGTCCCTCTCCCAAGCTTGGGAGAGGGATTTAGGGAGAGGGCAGGATTGGAATACCGGGGTACTTTTTAAGTTGAACTGCGCTTAAGTGCAAAACTTGAACGCTAACCGCCACCAACGATGGTGACAACTTCGAGCTGATCGCCAGGTTCCATCACTGTGGACTCCCAGAACTGGCGATGCAAAATTTCACCGTTGTATTCCACGGCGACCAAGCGAGGATTCATGCCCTGCTGCTGGAGAAAATCCGGTAGCAGGGTATTTGGTGGACAGGTCTGCGGTTTGCCGTTCACCTGTACGTTGACCTGAGCCGTGGAATCAGCCGAGAAATTGGCAGCGTGCGACATGATGATCTTCAGTACGTGAGCAATAAACTGTAGGGGCCAATGGCCATTGGCCCCTACGTAACGTCAAAAGACTACTCTGAGATTTTATAAGCTTTGGTGTTCGCTAGTTGGGTAACGAAAAACTGGGTCATCAGCGTGGGCTGATCGGCAGCCATGATGGCGCGGACAACGGCAACGCGATCGCAACCCGCTTCGATTACCTGACCGAGATTATCGGCATCAATTCCGCCAATGGCGAACCAGGGCACCGTCGCATGGGCAGCGGCATGGCGAACATAGTCCAGACCCGCAGCGGCTTTATTCGGTTTCGTCGGTGTAGCGTACACAGGGCCAACGCCGATGTAATCTGCCCCTTCTGCGATCGCACGTGACATCTCATCGGGATTCGTGGTGGAGCGACCGATGATCCGATTTGTACCCAAGAGCTGCCGCGCGGTGGCAATTGGCATATCCTGCTGACCCAGGTGAACACCATCGGCATTCACGGCTAGAGCAATATCTACCCGATCATTGACGATAAATAATGCGCCGTAGCGATGGCAGAGGTCACAGAGCTTTTGCGCCAGCGGAATGCGATCGCAATCGTCCTGTTGCTTTTCGCGATACTGGACAATGTGCAGGCCACCTTTAAGGGCCGCTTCCACAATTTCTAAAATGCGATCGCTGGGCGAAGTCACTAGGTAACAGCGGGCTTGCAGCAGCTTGCGGTGGCGCTGCTGACCAAGCAGGTCGCTTTCCAATGTGTAAACTTGATATCGCAGTTGCTTACAGGCCGCGGCCATCTCTGGATGATGAACTTTGCCATATTCTTCCAGCACCCGCAGCGCTTCTTCCGTGCGGCAAAAGTTGGCCTGCAACACGTCTTGCACGCTAGATCGCTGGGCTTCACGGGCATGGGTCAGTGCAGTACCCCGATCTTCTGGCGTATCACGAGCGGCCCGCAGTTCGGGCGTATGCCACTGGGCAAGCTGCTGCCGCCAATCCTTACAGCGGCGAGTTAGCTCAACGTCATTGAGGCTAAAGCGACACCACTCTTCAATGATGCGCAGTCCCTCCCGTGCCCGATCCAAATTAGCGTCCAGAATGCGGTAGATCGACGCTTTGAAGATGTCGTTTTGCCCATTGCTCAACGTCTCGCTGGACGGTAGCCCATTCTCGGCATGATTGTTTGGATGCAGTTGCTGTATATCGCCCATAGCCCTTACCACTGTTGCTTTTTCATCGTAGCGCGAGGGAGTAGTGGGTGAGGGGGTAGATGGGTGGATGGGTGGGAGGGTAGATGGGTTTTGAGAGTTGGATTTTGGGTGGTGAATAGGGGAGGGATACATCGTTGCTACTGGTTTTGTTGTGATTGGTTGTGGTTTGACTTGTGGCTTGGCAGATTTCTGGATAGTTGCGACGGGTTGTAGATCTGGTTTGGGTTGAACGGATTTACGGGAGGCTGAGTGAGCAGCTGCTTTCGTGACTGGCTTTGCTGGCGGTTGAGCTGTGGTCTCCGGCTTGCTCAGGCGGGATTTGCACGAGGACAGGGTGGTCTGTATCCAGGCATTGATGTTCCAAATGGTCTGCCCCGTCATGCTCAACCTGCTCCAGAAGATTACCAACTTTGCTGAACGTTATTTCTCTCTGAGAACAACCTACCCTGTAAGAGCGGTTTAACCATTCGTAGGGGCGGTTTTTGCCATCACCGTTTAAGTCTGAACCACAATTGATCAGCTAAACCCGCCCCTACCTCTTTCAAACCAACAGAAACTTATCTATTTGCTCATCTCGCGTTTCATATCTTATGTGCCCCGATGGAAAGGCATCGCTTTCAGGATTGGCTGTTGACAAAACTTATAACTTCACGGTGGATCTTTTGCGGGAGTTGCATTACAACTTTGAGCATTCTTGTCACATTTAGTGTTTGATCAGCCGAAACAGATCGGCGTAAATCGACATCCAGTGTGGCTAAACCGTCAAAACCTAAGCTTACATCTTGCACCAAAACCCAAAAGGGTTCTCAGAATGCAAGGTGCAAGTAAGTGGGAATCACCACCGTGATCAAAGCTAAATGGGCGGAGTGAATGTGAGGAGTCGGAGTTTCGAAGTGAGTGTGAGGAGTCACAAAATATGAATTCGAGTCACCGATCGGCCATCGGCCAATCTGTCATCTGGCTAGCTGGCATGGCATTCTCTGTGGGTGTCGGCGAATCTGCGATCGCGCAGGTGCCTGATTCATCCAATCCCCAGCCAGCTCCAGAACCAATTGCCAGCGCGCCATCTGGTACGGAGAATGCGGTTCACGCAGCCTCGAACGTGACGGTGCTGCACGTGAATTCCGTTGCCGGACAGGATCAATCAGGTTCCGGTGAATCGAATGCTCCTTTTCGCAGCCTGACTCATGCGCTCCAGGTGGCTCAACCCAATACGGTGATTGTGTTAGCGCCCGGTACCTATAGTGCAAGTAATGGTGAGTCGTTTCCGATTCAGCTCAAGTCTGGTGTGACGATTCAGGGCAACCCCGAAAATTCCGGCCAGGATGTGATCATCAAAGGCGGCGGTATACATGGCAGCCCTGCATTTGGCGAGCAAAATGTGACGCTGGTGGGAGCCGATCAGGCGGGTCTCACAGGCGTTACCGTCACGAACACCGATCCAAAGGGCTACGGCTTATGGATTGAATCCACTAGCCCGATCGTGGTCAACAATACGTTTCATGCCAACGGCTACGACGGCGTAGCCGTGGCAGGTCGCGCCAATCCGATGCTGCGCAGTAACCTATTTGCGGGCAACGGTGCCAGCGGCGTTTCTCTCTTCGGCCAAGCAGGCGGAACCCTACGCAATAATACGTTTGATAGCAACAGCTTTGGCGTGAATATTGCGCATCAAGCCCGACCGATTCTGGTGGGGAATCGAATTTTGCGGAACCGGGACGGCATTGTAGTGCAGGACGAAGCGCGTCCCGCCCTCCAGGTCAACATCATCGAAGGCCAAGAGCGTGATGGGTTGGTCGCTAGAGCCAATGCTCAGCCCAATCTGGGCACACCGGATCAAGCAGGCGGCAACATCTTCCGCAGCAACGGTCGCTTGGACATCAACGCCGAGGCAGTGCAAACGCCGATTCCGGTTTATGGTAGCCAGTTTGAAGCCAGTGCAGCACGGGGCAAAATTGATGTCACGGGTGCGATCGCACTCAACGCCAACGCACCTGTCACGCCGACCAGCAATCCCTTCAACGCCACGCTGGCGGAGATGAGCCGCACCAATCAGGTCAGCGTCACGCCAATTAATCCAGTCACTTCCAGCACCACGCTGCCCAATTCCGCAGCGGCCAGTGCTGTCACACCCAGTCCGACCTTACCTAGTACGACAGCATCGGCTAGCACAAGCACGACCCAGGCTGCTCCAGCATCACAGGCGGGAACCAGCGGCGGCGCAGCACCTCAAACTAGTCAAACCCAAGTTAGCCGAACGCCGTCAGTGCCGCCGATCTCAGCGATGGATGCCTGGATTCAGAATTCATCCGCAGAACGTCCAGCAGCGGTCAGTGCAGCGCTCGAAACGACTGCTAATGCCTCAGAACCTGTAGCAGAAGAGGCAGATACAGTAGCGGCTGAATCTGTTGGATCTAGTGAAGCGGAGCAGGTTGCGATCGCAGCTCCACCTCCACCTGCCACACCAACATCAGCAGTCACCGAGGAAGCAGCACCAGCTAGCGCAGCATCTCCCAGTGAAGCAGTAAATGAATCAGATAGTGGCTTAGACAGCAATCAGATCGCGATTCGCATCCCCACGCCGACCTTGCCAACGGTCAACTCAAGTCCTACGGTTGAACCTGCTGCACCTGACGCGACTGAAGCACCCGTAGAGCCAGAATCGGCTAGTGGTGATCAGGCAGCCACTTCTGAGCCAGCAGCATCTGAAACCACATCAGAAGAATCGTCTCCAGCCGCCGCTACGGTGGCAGAGGCACCTAGAGGCGGAGCGGCATCCCGGCCACTGGTTACTGAAATTACGATTGAGCCAATCCTTGAGCCAGCCGCCGCTCAAGCCGCCACCAATCTGGAAGAGGCGACAGATGAGCCAGTTGCTGTATCACCAGCATCGGAGGAGTCGGCAGCAGTAGCCGCAGACGTTGAAGTTGAACAGGAAGATACTCAAATCGCGGTTCGGCCAGCGGCTGAATCGGTCTCGGATTCATTGGTCACAGAGGTTGAATTTACGGCACCATCGACCAGCAGCACTCGTGAAAGCGCAAGTGCATCTGAATCATCAGAGCCAGCGCCTATCCTGTCTGCTGCGCCAGCATCTACGCCTCCAACAGCCGCCGATCTACAGCTCCCGGCTCAGCCAGTACCAGAGGTGAGTGCAGCGAGAACCAGTGTAGATACAGCTACCGCATCTTCATCAGCACCTGCTGAAACGCCTGCTGATGAAGCGGCATCGACTGAGACTGAACCGGAAGCGACACCGCTACCCACGATTACATCACAGGTGACGGTAGCCGATTCCACCAGCGTGCCAGCGATTCAGGATGCTCCGGCTAATGCCTCGACAGCGCGATCGCAATCTCAACTGCCAGCCGCACCTGCTAATGCTCCAGTAATCAACAATGTGAATAACGGCACACTGGCATTGGCAACGCCTCCCCAAAATCTGACCAGCGATCAGCCTATCTCGATTCCCGTCCCGACTCCAGACACCGCTGGCAGTGGTACTAATTCGTCTGACACTGCAACTCCAGCGGGCTGGCCTTCGCTCCTGCATGACCGCCAAACAGCGAACGCTCGTCGTTCAGACAATCTGGCGGCAGTCATTTCTAGCGATACGCCTGAAACGATATCTGAGGCGACAGCAGACACTCCAGCAGCGAGTTCATCTGAAGCAACCGCTGAACCCGCTGTAGAACCAACGGCAGAACCAGAAATCGTTGCAGCGGCTCCGGCTGAAACGGTGCGTTCTCTAGAGTTCAGCATTGATGCTGTGCAGGATATTGTTCCTGAAAACAGCCAGCAGACGATGCCAGAAACGACTGAGGTTGTCGATGAAGACAGCTCATCTGTGGAGACAACAGAAGCGGAGACAACAGAAGCAGCCAGCCGCACCAGTTCGAGCCGCGATTACAGCGATTTAGCGACCGCGATCGCAGATCGACCCTTTGCCCTGCGATCGCATTCCAATGATCAACGTTCAGCCGAACCAACCAACGCAAGTCGCGATGTTGCAAGCCGCGATACGGAGCGCGAGTTCACCATCGCCGCCAGATCTGGCGCAGACACAGCGATCAGGGACGTAACCGACACCGATGCAGCAACGCCTGAGCCTGTAGATGACGCTGATGCAGTACGGGAATTTGAATTTACGGCTCCGACTGCATCGCCTAACGTACCCAGTGTCTCAACACCAGCGCCCAGTGCAGCAACCTCTAGTACCGCTACCCGTCGTGAGCCAACGTTGCCGCGTCTGCCCTCGCGTGCGACTCGTGAGCAGGTATTGGCCATGACCAGCAATGCTTCAGGCGCAACAGGTTCACTCGTGAGTGCGCTGGCCACTCGTTCAACGACAGGCACGGAAACCAGCGCAATTTCGATTCCCGTTTCACCCGCAGGGGGCACAGCTCCAGGCACAACCAGCCCTGTACCCAACGGAGAGGCCGAGCAAATTGCCCGTGCGATCGCAGAAGCTGAAGAAAATGCACTGCCTGTCCCCAGCATCAATATTCCTCTAGCCCGCAGCAGCGTTCCTGCCGTCAACGTCTCGCCGAATGCCACCCGCAGCCCCATTGATCCGCCGCCACCACCCACGCGGGCATCAAGCCTTGGTCTCGGCTATCGGCTGATTGTGGATGCACCCAGCACCGCTGAGCAAGAACGGCTGAAGCAGCATGTCCGCGACGCATTCCGGGTTCAGTACAACGGTCGGTCAATGATGCAGGCGGGCGCATTCCGCGATCGCACAGAGGCGACTGCCATCATGCAAATGTTGCAGGAAAGTGGATTTAGCGTCATCCTAGCAGAGTAAGCATCGTTGCTAGACCGATGAATTCTCCCCACGCAGCATCGCCAAATTCAAGGCCAGATGCGATCGCGCATCGCAGTCAGTCCGCGCCGCCAATCGACAAACCAATTGTCTTTTTCGATGGTGAGTGCAATTTGTGCAACGGCTTTGTCGATCTGCTGTTGAAGCTCGATCCAGCAGGCAAGATGTGGATTGCGCCGCTGCAAGGGGAGACCGCTGCCCAACTGCTGCCGTCGCTACCGACCGATTTGGAAGCCTGGTCGATGTTCTATCTGGATCAAACTGGGCTATATGACCAGTCTAACGCCGCGCTGAAGGTAGCTGAGCGACTGGGTGGACTGTGGTTAATCGTGGCGGCGTTGCAGATCATCCCTCAACCCATTCGCAATGTCGTTTATCGCACGGTGGCGAGCAATCGCTACCGCTGGTTTGGCAAACGAGCGACCTGTCGAGTACCCACCGAAAAAGAGCGATCGCGGTTTCTACCCTAGGAACACGGCAACCAAAAGCGTTCCCCTAGCGTAAGGCTTAAACATCCGCCATTAGGAATCGCCGCACCGAACTTCTTCTCATCTACAGTACCCGCTTTGACGGCGCAGAAGCGTGGAAATATTTGGCATACAAAACGCTATATGTAGAGTGGTTTATGCAATTTAGGCACAAACAGATGGAATATTTAGCGTCATTAAGCTTCTAGAATGTAGCTTGCTTCTGCTAGCGTATCGATACAAGAAAGTACAAACATTTTTTAAGATTCAGCTAGCCAAATCGGCAGTTGTTATGAAGAAAAGTTGCAAAACATCAGAATTTGAGCGGAATGGTAGCAAACAGGGTTGTTGATCCATCAGATAGTTGAAATGTCGATTGTATTGAGCAATACACGAAGTGTTTTGACTGTCTTTATCCGATTCAAATCAACAACTTTGATTAAAGAAATGCAACGAAAATCGTGGCTCAACTATCAAGAATACTTACAGACTGCAACTCAGATCAGCATTGGGCTGACGCTGCTGCTATTGCCTTTTCCAAATTTGAAGCTATTATATTAATTGGGTCGAAGCTGAATGTAATAACTAGGGGCTAAACAGAATGAACAAAGCCTACTTCAAAGATCGCTACTTCCCATAGCTATTTTTACAAGTTTTAATCACTTTCTATCTGTTTTAAAGACTATACTAAGATTGACGAAATCATAGGTATTTAGATCACTCGTGCTGTCATTCGTTTCATCATGCGTAGTGATATAGATTATAGGTTTCAGTCGTCTGGAATTGGATTGTGCATCTCTTTCAACTAAACAAGACCTCAAGCCTTCTTAGCTTTTTGAATTTCTGCTTTTAGAGTAAACCTTTGGCATCTTGTCAGGATCTTGTTAATACGTCCAAGAATATATAGTTGGATAAGATGCAAAATTTTTGGTGTGAGGCTGAACTGTAGTCGTTCTAATAAATACGCTTTCTTAATTTTCCGAATCATAGGTCTATTGTTATTACCTGAACAGTGATTTTCCGATCGCTAGTTGCATCATTCAAATTAAATCATTCGAGCTTTCTCCGTTGATTTCTAGTGATCTCAATGTCTGATAAGTCGAATTATTAGCCTCAGTCCTGAACTGAAGTATAGATAACCAGATCAAATTGGGCAGATTCCCGGTTGCTCAAATTCTCTAATCAAGGCTAATAGTAAGAACAGTGTGCGTGCCTACAAGATGATCCGAATTCCGTATCTTGTTACGTCTATGTTCTTGTGGAGCATGTAAAGCAGAGATGTTGCATGGCTTTCCCCGATTGCTGACCCGTTACCTAGCGGTGGGTAGATTGAAACAGTCAATGAACGTATATCTTTAATACTTTCGCTGCTTCTAACCGCTAGCTGATGTTGCTCGCAGTTCACCGGATCACCGAACAGATAGAAGGTGAACCTTATTTTTCAGCCCAGATTTTAATCGCGTTTGGAGAAGTGAAATCGTGAATATACGGCCAATGCTTGTACGTTTGGAAGGCGCTCTGGAGTGCAGCAATATTGCTGAGCGCATGATCTTAATTGCCAAGCCAACGTTGAATCAAATTGATAATGGGCCGCTCAATTTAGTCGTTGGCTATGATAGTTCTCCTCGCAGCCAGATTGCTCTTGATGTTGCCCTTTGGATTGCCTATCAGACTCGGGTTGCTACCTCGTGTGAGGTTACGGTTCAGGTTGTGTATGTCGTAGAATCCGAGGCTCCGACCCAAACCTCTACGCTAGATTTACTGCACCAGCAAGAATCGGCGGGCGGCGTACCTAGCAGTTTGCCCGATTCTAAGCAGCTCCGTGACATTATGGATGTCCGCCAGCGTCACCGTTCCGCTCAGGGATTTGACGAGGCGCGGTTATCCATGCCAATTGCTCCCAAATTGGCATCTTCGGGAGGCCAAGCTCAAGCCGTCAAGACACCACCAACCCAAGCAGAACAGTTTGCTCAAGCCGATCGCATTCTGTGGCAGGCACGCTGTTTAGCCGATGAGTGGCGTGGCTCATTGAAAACTCACCTGCGCTGGGGTCAAGTCGCTACGGAATTACGCGAGGTTGTCGAGGAAGAGTCGGGTACGCTGCTGATCATTGGCTGTGAAACCGCAGAAGCAGAGTTGATTCAAGCATTAGGCATGGATTTCCCCTGCCCCGTCATTGGCATCCCACCTGAACTACAAGACGACTAACTTCACTGGCCCAAAAACCCAACAAGGGGATTAATCCCCTTGTTGGGTTTTTGGTTTATCAGGTGCAAGTCAACTGCTCAGGGCGGGAAATGCCCACCTACAACGTGAACGAAACCGCCTAAAATCAAAAAGAGGCAAGCAATGCTTGCCTCTTTTTGATTCGTAACGGGCCTGAAAGGATTCGAACCTCCGACACCGTGGTCCGTAGCCACGTGCTCTAGTCCACTGAGCTACAGGCCCATTCCCTTTACGGATATTCATCATAGCATACCCGATTCACAATGCAAGACTCTTCTGACAATTCGTCTGTAGACATGACACAAGCACGGGCTGAACAGTCTGAGAAATCGGCGCTTTCCCATTTAGACACACAAGGACAAGCGCAGATGGTAGACGTTTCTGCCAAATCTCAGACTGTCCGGCGAGCGGTTGCGATCGCACAAATTCGCATGCAGCCCGAAACGTTAGCGACGATTCAGTCCGGCAACGCACCCAAAGGGGACGTATTGGGCACGGCCCGCATCGCTGGCATTATGGCCGCCAAGCAAACGGCAAATCTGATTCCGCTCTGTCACACAATTCCGATTCAGAAAGTCGAGATTCAAATTACCCCGGACGAAGCGCTGCCCGGATACCGCATTCAGGCCGAGGTGAAAACCAAAGCCGAAACCGGGGTGGAAATGGAAGCGCTGACAGCCGTCTCGGTCGCAGCGCTCACGCTGTACGACATGGCGAAAGCACTCGAAAAAGGCATGCAGATTGAAACCATTCGCCTGCTTCAGAAAACGGGCGGCAAATCCGGCGACTGGACGGCAGAGCCATGACGCTACTGAGCTGGATGCTGTCGTTTTTTCCCGCGTTGGTGATGGTGGGTGCGATCGCAAGTTTCCTCTCGTTCTGCATCTGGCCGAACGGCTGGAGTTTACTGCTGCTGCTGGTCATCCTCTACGGTCTGCCGCCGCTGGTGCATCGGCTGCATCAGTGGCGCTATCCCATCACAGAAGGCATCAGCTACCTCCAGGGCAAAACCTACTCGCCCTGGTGGGGCAGTCACCAAATTCAAGCCATCTATATTGCGTTTCCAGTCCTAGAAACAGCACTGCGGCTAGTACCTGGCTTATTCTCATGCTGGCTGCGGCTGTGGGGTGCGAAGGTAGGCAAACAGGTCTACTGGACACCTAAACTCGAAATTAGCGATCGCAGTCTCCTCGACATCGGCGATCGGGTCGTCTTTGGCTACCAAGTTGGCCTCTACGCCCACGCCATCAAGCCCCGCCGCGACAACCTGATGCTTTACGTCAAACGGATTAGAATCGGCAATGACGTGTTCCTCAGCGGCGGCGTTCAAATTGGCCCCGGAGTTGCGATCGCAGATGGCACATTCGTCCCCACCGCCACCCACCTCTACCCCAACCAACTCTTCAACCCGCCCATCTAAACCCCACCACCAACCTTCAACCTTCAACAAAACCCATCCACTCTCCCACCCATCTACTCTCCCACCCATCCACTCTCCCACCCATCTACTCTCCCACCCATCCACCCTCCTACTCCCTTAACCCTCCTACCCATCCACCCCGAACACCCAACGTGATCCAATACTTCACCTGTCCACCCCCGGCCTATCTACAAGACCACTTCCACCAGTTTCTGCCGCAGTGGGATATTGCAGCAGAGTCGGTGCTGATTGTGCTGCAGCAGGTTCAGGAACCGCTTTGTGCCCCCACACCCCGCATCGATGGCTATAAGCAGCGCTGCCGCCATCGCTTTTTGGCCTGGGCTGAGCAGATGACATCGCAGCTCCAGGCCAAGGGCTACCGTTGCGATATCTTTGACCCCCGCACCGGACAGCCGATGCTGTCTGAGCCTGGAGAACGCTGTTTAGATGATGCGGCAGTGGTACAAGCCTGTTTGCACTATGACCTCAAACCCTGCGGCGACTGCTGCGTGATCAATCATCCCGAATGGGGCAGCGCCGTTTATCCGTCAATTTTGATGACCTCTGCGCCCCTGGTGGTTCTGCATCAGGTTGCGGCGAGAGTATTAGGTGACAATGCAGTGGGCTACCGCACGCAAGATTGGGCAAAAGAATCAGTCGTTTAGAGTCTGAAGATCCATATTCATACAAACTAGCTCATACAATAGACTTTACTGGAAATAAAGTTTTTGGGGTTGGAAATTGTTTTGTAGCGCGGCTCCGCCGCGCTACAAAACAATTTCCGATAAAGTCTAATTAAAGCGATCGCACATTTTGCACTTTTACATAGAACTAGATCACGAGAGCACGATGGCTGACTACACTGCCCCCGTAAAACAACTCCTCGAAATTGGAGAAGTTAAACCCAAATCGGTTGCTATACCGGAAAAATGGACTGACTACGCACAGGAGTATCAAATCAGCGAGTCTGACATTCCCGAACTGATACGGATGGCCACAGATTCCGAGTTAAATAACGCCAATATGGAGTCCAAAGAAGTTTGGGCACCCCTTCATGCTTGGCGCGCCTTGGCTCAGCTTCAGGCAAAAGACGCGATCAAACCGCTAATGAAGCTATTTGAGCTAGATGACGACTACGTTTGGTCGGATTTACCATCGGCATACGGATTCTTGGGCATTCCTGCAATTGAGCCGTTGAAGGAATATCTAGCCGATCGCAATCACAGTGTCATAGCGCGAAACACGGCTGCTGAGGCACTGGTCAAAATTGGGAATCAAGATGAAGCAGCTCGTCATCTTTGTGTAAGCGCGATCGCAAATCAGCTTAGCCACTACGTCCGCCAAAATCCCGAATTTAATGGCTTGCTCGTTGCTGCCTTGGTTGACTTAAATGCGGTAGAAGCTGCAGAGACAATCGAAACGGCCTATGCTGCGGGCTGTGTTGACGAAACGATTGAGGGCAGCTGGCATGATGTCCAGGCACGACTCGGATTAATTCCCTATTCGGAATTGCAAAATCTTCGTCAGGAAGAAGCAACCCGACCCTTAGTTGATTTTTCAGTTGCTGCGGCTAAATCCAGCGCCAAGCTGAAACCATCTGGTGGCGGTTTTGGTGGCGGCGGCAGCAAGAAAAAAAGAAGAAAAAATAGGCTGAGCTGACCTCTGGTGAGCAGAACAATACAGTAGATGCTGTGAACAGGGGGTACAAGGAAGCAGGGGAGCCAGATTCTATCGAATGGGTCTTGCAGCATGTGTCTCTGTTGTTCGTACAATCTCTGCATTTGCCTGGGTACTTAAGTATGCAGATTCGCAAGGCTCAGCCATCAGATATGGAACGAATTACAGCCATTCAGGTCGAGTCGCTGCGAAAGCTGTGCGCCAAGGACTACCGCGATCGCGATTTGCAAGCTCTGATTCGTAGCAAGCAGCGCGATCGCAACTGGGACGAAACGATTTTTGTGGCTGAAACCTCGGCAGGCGTGGTGGGATTTTGCGCGTTGAGTAATATCAGTCCGTTTATTCAAGCGCTGTTTGTCCATCCCGACTGGACACGCCAGGGCATTGCCACCGAGTTAATTGCCGCTCTCGAAGCTGAAGCGGTTGAGCGCCAAATCAAGCGTTTAATCGTGAATTCCTCGCTGACTGCCGAACCGTTCTATCGGGCCTGCGGTTATCAGGTGATTAAAGCGCGTCATCATATTTGGGTGGGTAAAGGCTGGCAGTTTGCCGACTGGAACGCCATTCCCTGCGTCAAAATGCAAAAGCAACTGATACCTGAAACTTGGCAAGACACGCTTTGGAAATGGGTATTACTGATTGGCATGGGAATTGCGATCGCGTTACTCATGTTTCCCTAATGGGAGAGGAACTTTCAATCCAGCTCCCCTGTTCCCAATTTGGGAGTAAGGGTTGAGGGAAGAGGGAGAATTTCGCCTACTCAATCTCAATCTCAATGAGCCGAGGACGCAAACACAGGTATGCCAGTGGGCCAAATAGCGGCACTAGGGCAACAGCCCAGAATACTCGGCGGTCTTTCACGCCACGTCGAGCCATATCGTCATCCAGGAGCGGCGTCAGCGGAAACAGCAGCGTCATCAAGCAGAAATCAATCGTGATCAGATGAATAAAAGGAACTGCGCGCCACTGCTCAACAAAATCTGACCAATCACCCAGCAGCCATGCCGTTGCCAGTAAGCCAATCGTCGCGACAACTAAGATAATTGCCGTGTTACGTGACTCCAACTGCTTGATCCACTGGCTCTGGTGTTCATACATCTGCTGATGGAATTCTTGATTGCGATTGCGAAAAATTAGATAAGGAACCAGCCCCACAATTCCGGTTGCATTGGACGCAATAAAGTAAAGCCAACTCGGTAGCCGCTGCTCTCGGCAATCGATAAACATCAGGCTGGCGTAGATCATCGGCCACACGCCCATCAGCCAGAACACGGCAAACAGATAGGCATTGACTTCCGTGACCTGAAAGGTGAGCAGTCGCGAGACAATCGGCAACGTCTCCGGCTGATCGAGGGGAGCCAGCCAGATAATATAAACCGTGAACCACAGCCAGATCAGGCTGATCATCACATTTCGACCTGACTGCTGAATGCCCTGGAGAAATCTCATAGCGGTACGATCAAACCCTAGTGTTTGATGACAGATCGCCCTCACCCTAAATCCCTCTCCCGCAGGAGAGGGACTTCCGATCCGGCTCCCTTTCTCCCGTGTACTTGTTTAGCATGACACTCTGACAGATCCCCCTAAATCCCCCTTAAAAAGGGGGACTTTGAGCTAGTGGTGGTATAGCCCCTTTTTCAAGGGGGCGGCGATAGCGGGGGATCGTATAACTACGCTAAACACATACGTGGGAGAAGGGGCTGGGGGATGAGGGCCAATTTCCTTCAACGTACCAATCACCAATCCTGCAACCGTCTATCGCTGGCAGGAAGTGATCAATTTCCAATCCTTAAGCAACAACCTGTTAGTCCGCTGGGCAAAATGCCTATTCTAAAAGTGCAGGTTTATTGACTCTGGGGAGCGCGATCGCACTGTGTCTAGGCAACATTACTTGTATTACAGTCAGCACCTCTCGCTGCAGCCCGGTTCGGCGCACGAAATTCATGATGTGCTCTGTGCCAATGCGGCAGCGAATTTGGGCTATTCAGCCATCTTGGCCTATCCCAATGCGGCAGCGAACTGGCTAAATCCGTTGAGCTGGATGGCTCCCGCGCGTTCTCAGGCACCAGACACGTATTTTCAAGAGTTCTACAATACTGATCCCGCGCTGACCGTTGCGCCGTTACCTGTCCCCAAACCAGCGCTGCAAAAGAAGAGTAAGTTTTTGGATGCCAATACGCTGGCCTGTAAGTACTATCTGCCTGTTCATTTGGCACGGAAAACTGCGATCGCGCATACCCGCAACTGGAATTTCGTCAAAGCCTGCGTCAAAAACAATCTACCTGTGGTGTTTGAGCAGCACTATTACGGCAAGCAGCCGTTTGAACCCGAAATCGTCAACCACCCCTGCTTCCAGGTGGCGATTACTCAATCACCGCTGACTCGCGACAGTTTAATCGAGTGCGGCATGCCCGCTGAAAAAGCGGTCTGGATGCACAACGGTTTCAGCCCGTCATTCCTCCAGCGTCAACCCACCGAAGCGCAAAAGTGGCGAGAGGAGCTACTCAGCTCCAATCGACAGAAACTGGTGCTGTATTCTGGCGCACTGGAGAATTTCAAAGGCATTGATGTACTGATTGCGGCAGCGAAAGAGCTACCCGAGGTGCAAGTGGCGATGACGGGCGGTACACCGGAGCAGGTGGCGCACTATCAGCAAAAGGCGCAGAATTTAGGCGTAGACAATGTCAAATTCCTGGGCTGGATTCATCCCCGCAGTCGGTTGATTAGCCTCTTCCAAGCCGCAGATGTGCTGGCGCATCCTCACTGTTCAGGCCATTCGGCAGATTTCACCAATCCGGTGAAGCTATTTCAGTATTTTTCGTCCGGTACACCAATCGCCGCAACGGAGATCCTACCGCTGAAGGAGTTTCAGAAGCCGGAACTGGCTGTTACCTGGTGTCCACCCGATGATCCAATCCAGTTTGCCCAGTGTGTGCGGCAGGCGCTTGAAACTTATCCACGTCGGCAAGAGGGCTACGCTCAAAATATTGATTTTGCGGCTCAGTTTACCTGGGAAAACCGAATTGAGCGAATTTTGAGCTACGTGGATGAGAAGGTGCGATTGGCTTTACAAGCTAACAGATATTAGAGTCTTTGTATAACTTCAAGCCAAATTTGCTTTCCATAGCTCAAGATCAAACGATGAGCTAACCGGGTGACAAGCGAGTTCAGAACCAAGGTGGACAAAGCTTTGAGAGAATAACAGAGGCAAAGAAATAGGGAGCCTTGAGCAGACTCCCCCAACCAAATATGTTTCCTGCATTCTACCAAACCACCCTCCAAGCTCATCTGAGCGACCCGCAGTATTTGACCCTGCAGCTCTTGTTATGTTTGCTACAGGCCCATCGTCAGGTCAAACTGTCAGTTTTAGCCAGTGTCTTTCCTCAACCGATTCAATATGGCAGTCGAAAACGGAACTTACAGCGGTTTTTAGTCTTGCCTCAACTGAGGGTCAAACTGCTGTGGTTTCCGCTGGTGAAATACTGGATTCGGCAAGAGCAAACCGGACGGGGATTGAATCGATCCCAACGCCGCCGCCTCAAACAACTGAAGCATCAAAAGTATGGCTACTGGATTCTGGCGATTGACCGCACTCAGTGGAAAGGGCGAAATATCTTCATGGTCTCTCTGATCTGGGGCACCCATGCCCTGCCCCTGTATTGGGAGGTCTTAAAGCAAAGCGGCAACAGCGACCTTCGGACTCAAAAACGACTGCTAAAAGCCGTTTTCCCCCTGTTGAAATCCTACCCCGTCTTAGTGCTTGGAGACCGAGAGTTCCATAGTCCAAAACTAGCTAAATGGCTAGACTCCAGGGGCATCATGTTTGCCTTGCGGCAGAAGAAAGACCTTCATTTTCAAGTGAGTGTGCAACAGGAGTATACCGTGGTGAAAGACTTGGGCATTCAACCCGGCATGAGACAGTTCTATCGGGGCATCTTGGCCAACAAAGGCGATGGGTTGGGTCCCTTTAATTTGGCGATCTATTGGAAACGAAGCTATCGTAACAAAGGCCCGAAAGACCCCTGGTATATTCTCACCAATCTGCCTAATTTGAAGCAGGCCATTGAGATCTATCGCTGTCGCTGGGGCATTGAGCAGCTCTTCAAGGACTGTAAGACTGGGGGCTACAACTTAGAGGACACCAAGGTCAATGAACCCCGATTTTTAGCCTTGCTCTTACTCATTGCAATCGCGTACAGTTTGGCCACCCTACAGGGGCAATGGATGCGGCAACTCCGCATTGACCACTATGCTGGACGTATTCAAAAACACCAAGATAAAACCTTGCGACACAGTGAGTTCAGCTTGGCTCTCTATGGGCAACGGTGGACGTATGGGATGGAACTGTGGGCCAATCAAGCGTTTCAGTTGATGGCGCTCAAACCCCACAAACGCCTCTATTTTCAGCGGGGTCTCCGTGCCCTATCCTTGATGCAGCAAGCTATCTAGCTATGTTGTCACCCTTTCAGAACGATGAGATACAAAAAATACGTAACGATTTTCGTTCTAGTTTTATCAATTTTTGGTCTATACCTAAGCACGCTTTTCCATGTTAGTGCTGTTTTATCACCCATCGAAGATTATCAATTAAATCAAAAACTAATTACAATCCTGTTTTCTTTTTTGGTACTCATATCTCTTATGAACCAATTTATTTCTTCAAGTACCAAATCATCTGCATCTAAATCCAAGGCGAAGTGGCTAAAATACATTTACTATCTCTATTATGGATTGTGGATTTACGTACTCTTGAACGGAGCATTTTGCTCGTTCATGCTTCTAAAGCAAAGCATCTTTGAAGCGAAAGAATATTGGTTTGCACGAGGTGGATCGGGTGCATTCATTGGAATTTATGCTACAGCAGTTTTAACCTTATTCAATTCTTTCTTGCACAATAAATGAGAAAAAATTAGTAACGGATAGTCTAATGAATATACGAAGAACTTACAGGAACATGAAACGCGCTTAATTAGCAATCTAAAAAGATGAATCCAAATCTCAGCTTCTTAGGCGGAGCAGTAGTCGGGCAAAATAGAATTTCTTCCCCTTCAGCGCAGCTATTAATCGAAAATGAGCAGATCACTTTAGTTGTTCTACCATTAGGTACATATCATTTTCCCATCAATGAAATTATCTCAATCAAAACAATTGGCTATTCTAAAATATCTATTCAGCATACTGTATTAAATTATCCAGCAAGAATATTTTTTATATCAAATAGCGCTAGTTCCAACTTATTTTGTGTCAGCGTTCCTGAGCAATGGTCTTCTGCCATTCAACGATGAGGCAATCAGCCAATTGCGAACCCAGTTGTCGTGATAGCGGAAGCCGTTGAGTTGCTCAAAGGGGCATAAGCACCCGCCCATTGCTTTGCGAGTCTTGCGACAAAAGGGATGGAAGTTCCAGAGTAAGGCCATCGAGCGCACCGACTGTTCCGCCGAGTCCCAGAATCCATGAAAATCTTGCATGGCATACAAGATGCGGTCAAGATAGTTCATCGGACGGTCAACCTGATTGCTGGTGCGATAGGCGTCAGGGAAGTCAAAGGCGCGTTGGAAGACGTGAGATTTGTCGTTGAGGCGTCGCAAGCGAGCGTCAATGGCCTGGGGCAACGCGTGGGTGTTCACCCACTCCAGCAACCGACGCAACCGTTGAGCAAAGTGACGTTTGCTCTGGCCCCGATACAGATGCCAAAGCTTGTCGGCTAGTTGCTGACCCAGGACTGGTTTAGAGCGGCACCCATCGCGAATTTTAATCACCTCATGCAGGAAGCACAGAATCCAGACCAGGCCAGGGAATAGCTCCTCCCAAGCGGCTCGGGTGGCCTCCCAACCATCAGTCGTCACCGTCTCGGGCGCATAGTCGGGAACATGATGGGCAGCTTCCTGCTGGAATACCCCATAGGCTGCGGTTAATCCATCCTGACCCGCATTGGCACTGAGACTGGCTCCCAGGACGCACCCTTGCGCCGCTGTCACTGCCAGATAGACTCGCTGCCCGTGCCAATCACAATGCTTCTCATCGGCAACTAGATGGGGGGGAGCGCCGTTTCCCTTTTGAGGGTACTGCCCACAATCGAGGCTCGACCGAACGACTGACAGAGCCGATACCAGTGCATCTCAGAACGGCCCAGCACATAGGCAATCCCCTCATACGACAGGCCATGCTTTCTTAAATAGAGCGCTTTGTCGGCCATCTCCGCCGTCTCGCTCATGTACGGCATCACCAAATCGGGACGCAGTTGATAAGCCTCTCCGGTACTCGGCAGCAAAATCCGCCGGGTCTTGAGCTGTTGACGAGAGGACTCGACCCATCCGTGAAAGCGATAGCCTGCCTCAATCCCGTCGGGAAACAGTTCCGGGTGGGATGCGATCTGCTCGTTGAGATACTGGCGAAAGGCTTCCCGGTCTTCTACTAAGACCTCGTAGTCAAGGTCGTCTGCAATGGGCAGACAAATCGTTTTATCGCCTGCTGTGCCACGCTTGCGTCGTTGCTGAGCCATCGGCTTTGGCCTGCTGAACTCTCTGCCTCAATTCTACTCAACACAAACTTGGGTGGAACTAGAAATAGCGTAGGCGATATAGTTGAACAGATTAACGAGATTGGTTTTCTGCATTCTCACAAACCTAAATATTTAGTATATGCTAAACGCTTCGCAATGTTTGCTTTAATCCTATCGCTACTTGGACTATGGCAAAGTATAGTTTTTCATAAAAATCTTGTTCTGTATCCTTATGAATGGGAAAAAGTGAATGGATATATGGACTTCTAAAAACAGGAGTATTTGCCACTGTTTTCTCAGCAGTTTTATTACCAGCATTTATCGGCGAGATACGAAATATTGATGGAAGAAACAATTACATATCAAAGTTCAACTCCTGTCCCTACTGGATAAAAATTGCAGTTTTCATAATATTTATTTACTCATTCTTTGAGAGCTTATTTTGCATACTAAAATCCCTTCCATACATAGGAGCTGAAAATCAGGAATATTATTATTGGTTTATACGCAGCGGATCGGCTGGAAATATCGGATTTTATGTAGGATCAGCTTTGTTTTTATACCTTTTTCTGCTCAATAAATAGTAATGTATACACTTCTTCTTTAAAGACACAAAGACTTCGCCAAGCAATTTAAGAAAGCGATCGACTAAACTCACAAGGCTTTATTAGGGAAGCAGTAGATATATTCACATATCATTATGAAATTTCGCTTGTGATGATTCAATCAAGCCTCGGTAAGTAACATCAGGGTATGTCTAGCACGGCAAACCTTATGTTTAACCATCAAACCATTAGAAGCAACGGCATCCAGCTCCACTACGTCACCGAAGGCGAAGGGCCACTGATGCTCATGCTGCATGGATTTCCTGAATTTTGGTACTCCTGGCGGCATCAGATTCCGGAATTTGCCTCACAGTACAAAGTCGTCGCGCTCGATATGCGGGGCTATAACGACAGCGACAAACCCTCCCAAACGTCCGATTACGACATTAGCGAACTCGTCCAAGACGTGAAAGGCGTGATCACAGGCTTGGGATATGACCGTTGTGTTTTGGTAGGCCACGACTGGGGAGGTGCGATCGCATGGACATTTGCCGAAGCCTATCCCGCAATGGTCGAGCGGCTGATTGTGCTCAATCTGCCCCATCCAGCCAAGTTTGCCGAAGCCTTTCAGAAGTTCAACCTGCAACAAATTGGCCGCAGTTGGTACACGTTCTTCTTTCAGATTCCCTGGCTGCCGGAATTTCTATTTGAGCAAAACAACTATCAAGCCATTGCTGAAATGTTCAGCAACACCGCCGTACAAAAGGATGCTTTTACCTCAGAAGACCTGAATGCCTACCGACAAGCAATGGCCAAACCCGGAGCCATCACCGCCGCATTGAACTACTATCGCAGCGCCCTCTGGCCAATTTTGACCGAACCGCGAACTTGGTCAGTTCTTCCCATGCCCACGCTGCTGATCTGGGGCGAACAGGATGTGGCTTTAGGCAAAGAGCTTACCTACGGCACCGAGCAATATGTCCGCGATCTCAAAATCCGCTACATTCCCGACTCTGGCCACTGGGTACAGCAAGAAAAACCCGCCCTCGTCAACCAATACATGCACGACTTTCTAGCCGAGCCTCGTTAACGCAATCCATCCACCCATCCACCCGTCCACCCATCTACCCGTCCACCCATCTACCCGTCCACCCATCTACCCACCCACAGATAAACTCTTATTACCAAACCCCTTCGCCCCACAAATCCACCTCTTATAGTGGCAGTTGTCCTCTGTCTACCGTTGCGCTATGCAGGATTCACTCAATCGCCCACCCCAGCGCCCTGCGGTTGTTATTTGGCTGAAGGTTTACTGCGGAGTATTGGCTGCGATCTATTTATTGATTGCGCTGTTGTCACTGGTCTTTTTCTCCGTTAACCCAGCCGAGTTGGAAATGACTGCGGAGGAAGCAACCATCATCGGCACGATCTTTCTGTTGATCGGCGGCGCATTGTTCATTGTGTTCTTGATTCCAATTTTCCTCAGACCGCGACCGTGGCTCTGGATCTATGACATCGTTGTGATTTGTCTGGGCTTCACAAGTTTTTGCATTTTGCCGTTTTCAGTCGCCCTGCTAATTTTCTGGCTGAAGCCAGAGGTGAAACGATATTTCGGCATGACGACTTGATGCACAACCCAACAAAAAAAGAGAGCGCGATGCGCTCTCTTTTTTTGTTGCAGAAGAGTTGCGATCGCTTTATCTCTGTTCAAGTAAAACAAATTAAGAAGCGTGGCGTTCTCTTACATTTGCCACCCAAATCTGAGCTGCAATGAAATTTCAGCCTTCTTTGACGCTAATTTTGAAGCATAAGCACCACAATATAGACATATAAGTGCCTATTGATACAAGTGCCTATTACTGCTTCTCATTTTCGCTTCAGAGGATGTTTGTGATGGTTACTTACTACAGCAACGGGGCTATTTGGTATGGAGATACCAATGGGGTTTTAAAACATACAGGCAAACAACAAGAGGTGGCAGTCATTGGGAACGATAACACCCTCTTTGGTGATGCGACCTATCAAATGATTAAAAATGCTAAAGGCGGCAACGACACGCTCTTCGCAGAGGGAGATTCTAATAAACTCTATGGCGATGCGGGTGGAACGTACCAAGACGATGGTGGAATGTATGACCATGCCAAAGGCGGCAACGATACACTCACCGTAAACGGAAATAGCAACTGGCTAATTGGCGATGCCTATAGAATGTTCGACAAAACCAAAGGGGGCAACGACATCTTTCATGTAGTTGGGGATACTAATGACTTTATCCTTGGCGACGCTTATGAAATGTCTGGTCAGGCCAAAGGAGGTAACGACACCTTCAACATAGTCGGGGATAGCAACAACGTCTACGGTGATGCAAGCTACATGAATGACACCGCCAAAGGGGGGAACGACAGGATCACGGTCATTGGTAATGACAGCTACTCCCTCAGTGGTGATGCGTTTGAACTCAACGGCAATAACCAAGGCGGCAACGACACCATTACTGTCATCGGCCATGACAACAGCTTTGCTGGCGATGCCGATGCCATATTGCATAATTCTCGCGGCGGAAATGATCGCCTCACTGCACAAGGAAATGGTAATTCTCTAGTTGGGGACGCTGCTAGCCTAGGGGTATTTGAAGAATACGATAATCCTATTGGCGGAAATGACACTCTTGCAGCAGTTGGGAACTATAACTCCCTCAGTGGCGATGCCTGGTGGATGGAGGCCTTCGCTAAAGGACGCAACGATATTTTGCTTGGCATTGGTGACGGCAATTACCTCTATGGCGATACGCAGGTCATGCGAGAAACAGCTAAAGGAGGGAATGATGTATTGATCGGTATTGGTGGTGTTAACTATCTCTATGGTGATGCTCAATCCGTATACAACATCGAACTAGAGGAAATTCCGGTTTGGGAGGCTCAAGGCGGAGCAGATACGTTCGTCTTACAAAGAGGCCTCGGCTACAACATTATCGGGGATTTTGACCGTAGCGAAGGTGACGTACTGGCACTTTACAAAGATCTCTACCAAAGATTAGGCAGATTAGCGATCACTACAAATGGGGCAGATACAGAAATTAGCTATGGTCACGATCTACTGGCTATTGTCTTAGGAGTTACCGACATTACACCCGCAGACTTCACTCGATTCACAGGGTATGTCAAATAGATTGTGTCAAAGGTAAAAACTCAAGTTGGAAAGCGATCGCTGAATTCAATCGCGAAGCGGTTGAGAGCGGGTTTCCAGTCGCGAATGGGCATGGTTCACTTTTTGGCAATATTTTGAATTGCCAAGTAGATAACTTTTAGGGCAGATTCATCGGTTGGAAAAGCTCGGTGGTTTTTAATCACCTTTCTAAGAGTCATATTCATCGATTCAATCGCATTGGTCGTATAGATTGCTTTACGAATCTCCGGTGAAAAAGCAAAGAAGGGAATAATCCGCTGCCAATGATGAAGCCAAGACCTGCTAATGGTTGGATATTGCTGGTCCCACTGCTCGGCAAACTCAACTAAGCGCTGCTCTGCTTCAGTCTCAGTGCTGGCCGTGTAAATCAGCTTGAGGTCTGCTGCAACCGCCTTACGGTCTTTGTAGGACACATAGCGGAGTGAATTTCGTACCATGTGAACAATGCACAACTGCACCTGGGTTTGAGCAAAGACCGCTTCAATGGCATCGGGAAAGCCAGTGAGGCCATCACAGCAAGCGATGAAGATGTCTTTGAGACCCCTATTTTGCAGCTCTGTGAGCACTTGAAGCCAAAATTTGGCAGACTCGTTCTGGGTCATCCACATCCCCAAGAGTTCTTTGGTGCCAGACAAGTTAACCCCAAGCGCCAAGTGAATCGCTTTGTTGATCACCCGCCCGTCTTGTCTGACTTTGACCACGATGGCATCAAAATAGACGATGGGATAAACCGGGTCGAGCGCGCGATTTTGCCAAATTTTACGCTCCGTTTCAACCGCATCCGTGACGTTCGAGATCAGCCCGGCTGAGACCTCAACGCCATACAGGTCTTGCAGTTGAGCCTGAATGTCACGGGTACTCATGCCCCTGGCATAGAGGGACAAGATCTTGTCATCAAAGCCCTCGAAGCGGGTCTGCCCCTTCTTGACGATGATGGGTTCAAACTCACTGTTGCGGTCACGGGGAACATTGATTTGAGCTTCTCCAAACTCCCCTTTGATGGTCTTCTTGCTGTGGCCGTTGCGGCGGTTACGAGTTGGCTTGACGTCGCTTTCAGGCTCCGCCTGTTGCTCGTCCAGATGGGTTTTCATTTCCGCATTCAAGCAGCGTTCCACCAAAGCCGCCGTGAGCTGCTTAAGAATCCCTCCATCCCCCAGCAGGTCTTCGGGATTCTGATAGCCTTTAAGCAATTCATCCAGGAGTTCAGGTCGAAAAGTCATAGTACGAGTCTCTTAGGTTCAATAGTTCATTAGATCTCATCTCTGACCTTTGACACAATCTAATTTACAATCCCGATTCACATCAACTATCTGCGGCTAAACATCTGCAACTGCGATCGCAACTCTTTAGGATCTAATTTGCACAGGCATCACCAAATACGTCATCTTAATCCCGCCTACGGGCGTCAAAATCGCGGGACTCGTCGCTGTATTACACTGCATCTGAATCTCAGACGTATCGAGCGCCTTCAAACCATCCAGCAGATAGCGCACGTTGAATGCAATATCCAGATCATCACCGGAAATCTGAGCCGGAATCGTTTCGCGTCCGCTGCCCACATCTTGAGCTTCCACCGAAAGCGTCAGCGTACTCTTCGCTCCGTCAAACGTCAGCTTCACAATATTATTTTTCTGGTCAGCCAGCACCGCAATCCGCTCCAGCGCCACAATCAGCAAGCGGCGCTCCACGGTGATTTGGCGCGAAAACTGGGTCGGGATTAGCTGCCGATAGTTGGGATACTGTCCCTCCAGTAATCGGCTGGTAATTCGCTGGTAGTTTAATTCAAAACTGACCTGCCCCGGATCATGGCGAAGTGCGATCGCATCTACCCTTTGAGCCTGCATCAACATCCGCTCCAGCTCTCGCAGCGCCTTGGCCGGAACCGTTACTTCCATTTCGGTGTCCGATGCACTAGCGGCATCATCATCTTGTTCAACTGCTTCGACAACCGCCAGACGATGACCATCCGTGGCCGCAAATTCCATGCTGTCCGCTTTTGATGTGAGGTGAACCCCGGTTAACACCTGCTTCGATTCGTCGGTACTCGTGGCAAACAGCGCTCCTTTCAAACCGTCCACCAGCATATCCACCGACAAATTGGCAGGCTGGCCATTTTCCAACGACGGTAGTTCCGGGTATTCTTCCGCACTGAGTCCACGTACTTGGTACTGACCCGAACTACAGGTCAGTGTCACCAACATCTCCTCTTCCGTCAGCGTCAGGTCTTCTTCCGGCAGGCGCGACACAATGTCATTCAGCAGCTTTGCGGGCAGCGTCAGCACGCCGCCTTCCTCCACGTTGGCCTCAAAGCTGGTTTGAATGCCAAGGCTCAAATCAAATCCCGTCAGGCTCACGCGCTGAGCTTTTTGATCCGCTTTGAGCAGCACATTTCCCAAAACAGGCAAGCTGGGGCGAGACGGCACAATGCGGCTAACAATCGTCAGATTGGCGCTGAGGTCACTTTGTGAGCAGGTGAGCTTCATAAGAAATAACGGTGAAGATGGAAAATCAGCGATATCGAAGCGAAAGCAGAATCACGTTTAGGAACAAACCCAACATCCAGATCGCTTAAACCGTTCAGACTTCAGATTCCAGCCAGCCAAAACCCGAAATCTAAACTCCAAAATCCAAAAGCGATCGAACCGGTTCGGAACGATATCGTAACACCGCCTTCTCCCAGATTCAATCCGATGCAAATTTGGAATCACGCCTTTGTCTTTAAATCTTCTCTTCCGATTATGTTTTAAACAGATCGTAGTAGTAGGGCCTGTGGAAAATGTGGAAAAGATCGGGAATGCCTATCCTATAAGCGATCCCAAGCCTACACAGCCTGTGGAAAACCTGTGGAAAACCAAAAGCTTTATCCACAGAGCAAACGTACCACCAGATCTTATCCACAATGTCTAAATAGTTTTCCACAGGTTTTCCACAGGTTTTCCCAAGGAAAAGCCGACTTTTCCACAGCCCAAGCAAGTGGAAAAAATTTACGATCTAATCAGTTGATGACACCCACTTTAAAGCTATTAAGCAGTAAAGCGATGGTTGAGCAGTCTAACCGTCCTAGTACCGTCTTGATCTAAACGAGCTGAAATCCTGGCAATCCTCAGTCTCAAACTGAGATTGCTAAAGGATTTAGCGTACTACAACTTGCTACGATCAGTTCTGTAAACGGAACATTCTGCTCCTGCGGTCTGGGTAGAATCCCTCCTTTAGGAAGAGCAGGATTTGAATTTAATGTAACGAAAGCTGACCGATAGACTAAGTTTTGCTGCGAGACGCTTCAGATCACAGCGAAAAACTGAGACGATATAAGATATTAAAGAAAAGCTAATACCCAATATTCCTGCGGTTTCCGGCGTAACTGAGATGTTTCTGGCGTTTATACCGATGAGGTTGCTCATCGTTTACAGACGCTGAGTACGTAATCACATCCAGTGAAGAAAAGTGAACAACAAGTGAGCAACACTTTTTGACGCAGGCTGGGGGTTAGCTTGTTGTTTTCAGTTCTGGAACTTAGCTCATAACGCTAAGAGAGCGTTCGCTATCTATTTCGGATGATTAAAGACGGGCAAAATATCAGCCTATCTCTGTCATTGCGATACGGAAGGACTATTTCAGCAGATTGAAGACAGAAGCGTTCAAACTGTTTACGCTTCAAGTAACGAATCAAATAACGAACTTGGTTTGCGCTTAGCAGCGATTCCCTACGTCTCTGAAATGCTCGGATTGCGATCTGTGTAGGGGCGTCGAGTCTCTGCACAGCGTGTGGCCAGTTTTTCCAAACCAAATACTTAATTGAATAATCTTTGCTTGGGAGGAGAAGTGCGGTGTTGAGTTTTCAAAATCAATTTACATCACGTTTTACGTCACGTTCGGTTCAGCCAGTGATCAGTTGGTTGCAGCGGCGTCGGTCGCTAGCGGGTTCGCTGTTGGCGCTAACGATTACAATTGGCACGATGTCGGTGGTCCAAGCCCAGCAATCTGAGGGTATGCTTGAGCCACAAGCGCCCAATGCGATCGCAGATGTATCAAATCAGCCGGCTGAACAAGTCGCTCAACTGAGTAGCGACTCTTTACAAGATGGTGTTTATCTCTATGGGCAATCTCCCGAACCTGACCAGATCGGTTCTGGTTATGTGGTGTTCGAATCTCGTAATCAGCAGGTAATCGGCGCGCTGTATATGCCCCACTCGTCATTTGACTGTATGTATGGCTCAATTGCTGAAAATGAACTGGCGATGACCGTGATCAACAGCTATGGCGAAGGCGAATATCCCTATGCGATCGCACGTGCCCAATCAGCCGAAATTGCTAATGCTGAAGGTGGTGCTGCACCTGGGCTACAGTTAGCAGGCATGCATCACATCTCTGACTTAAGTGAAATGGATCAAGACGTTTTGGCGGTCTGTGTTGATCGATTCCAAGACGAAATCTGGTAATTTCAAACTCCTCCTCACCTCCTCAATTCAACAAATTGATTAGAGAAAATCGGTAGTCTACTAGCAGACTACCGATTTTCTTTTGTTTCCGATCTGATGGATGGATTCGATTCAGTGTGACATCGATCAGCGTTACAGAGATGACCTAGAAAAGCAGCATTACCAAGATGACAGCCAACAAAGCTGTAAAAACAGTACCTAATCCTGAAGAATTTTCTTGGTTTAGCTCCCGTTTAAAGTCGCAATTGATGCAGCTATAGAGCGAGTTGCTTTGCTGCACAATCGTATGTTTGCCGCATTTTGGGCACTCCAAACTCGGATTTGGAACTGAAACCAGCGACGACGAGTTGCTCATAGCGGTCACAGGGTAACGACGGCAAAGATTAATCCTCTGCTGCTGAAAACTTCAAGTTAACAATTGGATGTTCCTGAAAGTAGCGGGACAGCGCTAAGCCCAGTTTGCGAGATGTGTGGGCTTGATGATGAACCAACTTCATCGTTTCTTTACAAAACTGGACACCTGTCTTGATAATCCTCTTATAATACTGGTTGGGTGCTTGCTGACCATCTCATCTCAGACCACCTCGTAATTATGCGGATAGGTCGTCGGAGATGAGGGCTATCCAGCTTAAAAGTTCAGGAATTTAACTGTTTTGCAGCTAATCGGGTTTCTCGATAATGGAAACATTACGGAATCTTTAGCGTCTTCTTGCGGTAGAGCAAGCTGTCTTAAGCGACCGATGTTCTTGACCAGGGAAGTAAGCAAAAGCAGTTAGTTGAAGTAAGCATTAGGCAAACTACATGTTGATGATCATTTACTTACTTGGCGCTCTGACAACTGGTACTCTGCTACTGGTTGCGTTTTTGATGGATGAAACGACATCAATTACCCATGTTGGTTCGTGGTTGGTGGTGTTAGTTGCATCCCTGATTTGGCCCTTAGCGCTGCCATTATCTGGTGTTGAGCTATGGAAGTCTCGCCATCGTAATTTGCCCATTGTTGAATTTGAGCAAATTGAAGCATCAAGTTAGTGCATGCCTACGTGATTGAAAAAATGATCAGGGTTTAGGCCAGTTTCTGAATGGCTTTGTTTCAGACATTGGACTTAAGCGGCTTATTTTATTGAAAGTATAGTTATGCCAGGGTGTGTGCAGTTCCCGAAAGTCGCTGTACATTACAGGTAGAAGCAAAGGTGATCCAAAATTGATTGCACAGTTTGGGTGTATCACGAAAAGTTAAATTGTTAGAAATCTTGAAATTAAAACCTCCTCAGTGCTTTCTGGACGTTGGGGAGGTTTTTTAAGGACAAGACGTGCGATCGCAGTGCTAAATTGGTTAAGATAGTTGGTCGAAGACCGAAGTCACTTCTGTTTGTGTCTTATCTTGTTTGCGTATCAAATGTGAACTGAGCACAGACGGTTAGCCAGGGTTGGCCGAGCGGATTAGGCAGCGAACTCATAATTCGCCTTAGGCAGGTTCAACTCCTGCACCCTGGATTTATCTTTGAAAGTTGAAAAGCGCTGGGTAGCCACAATATGACTACCCAGCGCTTTTCAACTTTCAATTTTGGGAGGACAAGTCGGGCAAAGTGTTCAACCTAGTAGAGCGCTCTGACAGCCGGATCTTCCTCTTGGATAACTGGACGGCGGAATTCAGGTACCAACTCAGGCCCGACGATATCGAAATTGGCACCATATGACGGTAGCAGTAGGAGTGAAGTGGCAAACGGATTAGGTAAGTCCGGTGTCCGCAAAACGGGATCAGACGATGCCTGTAGTTCCAGCAGCTCTCTATACAGTTCATTGATATCTTCAGCATCGGCTTCGATGGCCAATTCTGGGAAAGTGGCGGGTACGCCTAAGCCCAAGAGCGATCGCACTTGATCCGGAATGGTGCGCTGCCGATAATAATCACCTGAGACATCAAAAAACTCGTCGTCTACAACTTCAGGAATCGGAACAACTTCGATCAAATTCACTTCAACAACATCGACCGCTTCCTGAGCATTAGCGGCTTGGGGAAGTGCAATTGAGGACGCAACTAACGCTGCCGCACCAGCCGCACCAAGGTAATGTTTTAATCCGATGCTCATGGCCTCACTCCTCAAATTTTGTGTAGATTTTGCTGTCCATGTTAACGCACGAATGGTGAACGAACGAATGGACATAGAATTATTGTGGACAAAAGTGGAACAAAAATATCGCTCTTGGTGTATTTCTCAACATTTATAGCTGTTGCTACTAACATCAGGGCACTGAACGCTAAATACAGCGCTCTGCCGCCTTAATAGTTTTTTGATCTAGACGGCAAACGCTATACTATGACCGCTTCATTTTTTGCGAAGAATAGGCCCATGAATGTGACGCAAGTTGATTTAGAAACCCTGCGGCAAATGCTGCTGGATTTGTTTTGTCAGAATGCCTACAAAGAAGGTGATTTTACTCTGTCTTCTGGGAAAAAAAGTACGTATTACATCAATGGAAAACAGGTCACGCTTCATCCGCTTGGTGCGGTGATGGTTGGGCGTTTAATGTTATCTAAATTACCGGATGATACAGTTGCGATCGCAGGTCTAACCTTGGGTGCCGATCCGATTGTTTCGTCGGTTAGTACCGTCGGCGTGTATGAGAATCGAACGATTACGCCGCTGATTATTCGTAAAGAGGCGAAAGGGCATGGCACACGGGCTTATATCGAAGGCCCAGAGCTGCCGGAAGGAAGCAAAGTAGTTGTCCTGGAAGATGTCGTTACAACGGGGCAATCAGCTCTCAAAGCGGTGGAGCGGCTGCAGCAGGCTGGCTATACGGTTGAACGAGTTTTATCCTTAGTCGATCGTCAAGAAGGTGGCGCAGAACTCTATGCCGAAAAAGGTCTTCAGTTTGAGGCGATTTTCTCGATTCAAGATTTACAGCAGCACTGGGCCAATTTAAAGGCATAAAACCCATAAAGCAGAATCGCCGCGCACTGCGCGGCGATTCTGCTTTTGGACTGATTAACCAACGGCTACGGGAACGTCAACCCGTTCTCCCGTCAGACTAAAGGCTCGCACTTCTGTGACTTTAATCTTGATCAACTGACCGCGCAGTTCGTCGATGTTGCCCGTGAAGAATGCAAGGCGATTAGTGCGGGTGCGGCCCATGACCTGAGTTGGGTCTTTCGGATTTGTGTCTTCCACCAGCACTTCTTCGATGCGATCGCGATAGCGTTGCGATCGCTCAGCGGCTTTGATGGCAACTAGATGATTGAGTCGCTGGAGACGGTCGGCTTTCACCTCTTCCGAGAGCTGATTGTCCCACAGCGCCGCTGGCGTACCGGGTCGAGGCGAGTAGGCTGCCGTATTGAGTTGGTCAAAGCCAATATCCTCGACCAGCTTTAGCGTATTCTCAAACTGCGCTTCCGTTTCGCCAGGGAAACCAACAATGGCATCGGCACTAATCGCGGCATCCGGCATGTAGTGACGAATGGTATCAATGATGCGGCGATATTTCTCGTGGCTATAGCCCCGCGCCATTGCTTTCAGCAGCTCGTTGTCACCGGATTGGAAGGGAATGTGGAAATGTTCGCAGACTTTAGGCAACTCGTTGCAGGCTTTAATCAGCCGCTCCGTGAAGTAGCGGGGATGGCTGGTGGCAAAGCGAATCCGCTCCACTCCTGACACATCGTGTACGTAGTACAGCAGGTCGGTCAGCGTGTGCTGGTGGCGGCCTGCCGCTGTCGTTCCAGGTAGATCGCGCCCATAGGCGTCAATGTTCTGTCCCAGCAGCGTCACCTCTTTGAAGCCCTGCCGTCCCAGTTCTTCCATTTCGGCTCGGATGGCTTCTGGGGTACGTGACTGCTCCACACCTCGCACATTGGGCACCACGCAGTAGGTGCAGCGCTCATTGCAGCCGTAAATCACATTCACCCAAGCTGAGACGGTACTATCACGCCGGGGTTTGGTGATGTCTTCCACAATATGAATGGGTTCTGTCGCGACGATCTGATTGCCGTCAAATACCTGAGTCAGCAAATCCTGGAGCCGATTGGCATGTTGCGGCCCCATGACCAAATCCAATTCAGGAACGCGACGCAGAAGCTGTTCGCCCTCCTGCTGAGCCACGCAGCCAGCCACAATCAGCGTCAAATCGGGTTCTTCATGCTTGCGCTTGGCTTGTCGACCGAGATAAGAGTAGACTTTCTGCTCGGCGTTGTCGCGAATGGTGCAGGTGTTGTAGAGAACCACCTTGGCCTCGTTGGGATCTTCTGTCCACTCGAAGCCCATCGTTTCTAAGATTCCAGCCATGCGTTCCGAGTCGGCCTTATTCATCTGGCAGCCGAAAGTAGTGATGTGATAGCGACGAGCAGTCATAGGAAATAGCAAAACGAGGGGTAAACTTCAGGTGGCATTCGCATCGCGCAATTATTTATCATAACGCGCTGACCCGCTTGTATGGAAATCGTCACTTGTGCACACAATAGTGCAGCTCAACTGCGCCAGATGAGAAAGACTGGGAGTTAATTAATTTCAGCTTGATTTCTGGGATGGACTGATAGAGCGAAATGCCTTCGCCTAATAGTATGGGAATAACAACGATGACGTACTCGTCGATTAAGCCCTGCTGCATGAACGCAGCGGCGACGCTGCCGCCGCCGACTAGCCAAATTCGTTGAAAGTTCTGTTGTTTAGCATCGCTGATGATGCTCTTGACATCGGGTTGAAGTGCGATCGCAGCCTTTGGATCAGTCGGTTGTTTGAGCTGATCGCGATGAGTCAGCACATAGGTCAGCTTGCCAGGATAGGGCCATTCATCGCCAAAGCCTAAAACCTGCTCATAAGTGGTCGCGCCCATAACCAGTGCATCAACGGTTTCATAAAACTGGGTGTAGCTGTCCTCATCCTGGGCTTCGTCGGGAGCGGGTAGCCAGTCCAAACTGCCATCGCTGCGGGCGATGTACCCGTCTAGACTAGTTGCCACGTAGAGAACAAATTGAGCCACTTCAGCACCCAATACAGGATAGTTTTTGTCGATTTTGTAGCCTACGTTAGGCGATAGTGATCATACCAGTTCTGCAATGATGCACTACCGATGAGTTCAGTGCTGACTCGTAATTCCCCTCACTCCTCACTTCTCACTCCTCTCGCCACGCACCTAACTTGCATGTCCTGCACCTAAATACAGCTCACCCACTTTCGGATCATTGAGTAGATCCTGACCGGGGCCTTCAAAGCGATCGCGACCGGATTCGAGGACGTAACCGCGATCGGCCATTTCCAGCGCTTTCTTCGCGTTCTGCTCCACGAGAACAATTGCCGTTCCGGTTTGATTAATTTGTCGCACCTGATCAAACACGTTATTCACCAGGATGGGCGACAAAGCAGCAGAGGGTTCATCCAGCAGCAGCAGGCTCGGTTCTAGCATCAGCGCTCGACCCATCGCCAGCATTTGCCGTTCGCCACCGGAGAGCGTGCCTGCTTTTTGGCGACGACGTTCGGCCAGGACGGGAAATGTATCGTAAATGTTCTGCTTCAGCGTTTTCAGGGAACCGCCCCGGATGAACGCGCCCATTTCGAGATTTTCTTCGACGGAGAGAGAACGAAACACGTTGGCAATCTGGGGCACGTAGCACATGCCGCGCTCCACAATTTGGTTGGACTTAAGCTTGGTGATGTCCTCGCCTTTGAACGTGATTGTGCCTGTGTGTGGAGTAATTAGACCAAAAATGGCTTTCGCCAGTGTGGATTTACCTGCACCATTGGGGCCGATTACCGTGACCAGTTCACCAGGGAAAATGCGGAAATTAATGCCCTGTAAAATGTCGAGATCTTTGATGTAGCCTGCATAGACATCTTGAACGTCAAGAAGGGGCTGATGAGAAGCTTCTACCATGTGGGCTACAAACAAGTGAAACTGCAACAAGACTATCAAACGTTTGCGCGGGATAGCTTTTGCACCCTACTCAAACGTCTATTTTTATCAGATTTTTACACTCACATCTTGCACCAAAACCCAGAAGGGTTGTTTGGCCGCCGCATCGCGGCGGCCAAACAACCTCTTCGGATTTTCAAAGTGCAAGGTGTGAGTATAGGGATTGTATAGCACGAGTGGGTGCGATCGCAGTGTAACAACACCAGCAGACCATTGATCCTAGACACCTAAAACGTAGGGACACGGCATTGCCGTGTCCCTAACCCTAGTCATTCACTTACGCACAAGCGAATTGGCTTAGCCCATCAGCGCTTTAGCGCGGCTGATCACGTTGTCAACGGTGTAGCCAAACTCCTTCAAGCAGGTGCCGCCAGGAGCAGATGCACCGAAGCGCTCAATGCTGATCATGTCGCCTTCGAAGCCGATGTAGCGGCACCAGCCGAAGCTCGAACCTGCTTCAACGACGAGACGCTTAGTGTTGGACTTCGGCAGAACGGATTCCTTGTAGGCTGCGTCCTGTGCTTCAAACAGTTCCCAAGACGGCATGGAAACCACCCGAACCTTTTTGCCTTCTGCCCGTAGCTTTTCAGCTGCATCCACGCAAAGGGTTAGCTCACCACCTGTGCCGATCAGGATGATATCTGCATCACCATCGCTGTCAGAAATAACATAAGCGCCCTTGGCTGTTCCCTCAATCGACGTACCCTCGATTTGGGGCAGATTCTGACGGGAGAATGCCATCAGGGTCGGAGCATCTTGCGTTTCGATCGCAACTTTATACGCCCCGGAGGTTTCATTTCCATCTGCCGGACGAATCACGGTCAGATTGGGGATTGCCCGCAGTGATGCGATGGTTTCTACTGGCTGGTGGGTGGGGCCGTCTTCACCCAGCGCCACGGAGTCGTGGGTCATGACATAGAGCACTTGAGCCTGAGACAGAGCAGATAGACGAATCGCGGCCCGCATGTAGTCAGCAAACACCAAGAAGGTTGCACAGTAGGGAATCAAACCACCGTGTAGAGCAATTCCATTACAGATGGCACCCATGCCGTGCTCCCGCACGCCAAAGCGGAGGTTGCGGTTTTCATACGCGCCCTTCTGGAAGTCACCGGAGGACTTGAGCAGGGTCTTGTTCGACGGTGCTAGGTCAGCGGAACCACCCAGAAACTCGGGAACCACACCTGCGATCGCATTTAGGGTTGCACCGGACAGGTTACGAGTCGCGTCAGCTTTGTCAGCGGGGGTGTAGGTAGGCAGCGCATCAGCCCAGTTAGCAGGCAGCTTACCCGCCATCATCCGCTCTAGCTCAGCCGCATCTTCGGGATACTTAGACTTGTATTCTTCGAACTTCTTGTTCCAAGCGGCCTCAGCTTCTGCGCCCTTATCAACTGCCTTACGGAAGCGAGCCAGCGCATCTTCAGGCACTTCAAACGGTGCATGGCTCCAGCCCAGGTGATCGCGGGTAGCCTGTACTTCGTCAGTACCCAGAGCTGCACCGTGAACGTCATGGGTGTTGGCCTTGTTGGGAGAACCAAAACCGATGGTGGTGGTGACTTTGATCAGCGAAGGCTTATCGGTAACGGCCTTTGCTTTCTCAATTGCGGCTGCGATCGCATCTAGGTCGCTATTACCGTTCTCAACGTGCTGAACGTGCCATCCGTAAGCTTCAAAGCGCTTCGAAACATCTTCTGTAAAGGAGATGTCGGTGGAACCATCAATGGAGATATGGTTGTCGTCGTAGAGAGCAATCAGCTTACCCAGGCCCAGGTGGCCACCCAAGGAGCAGGCTTCACCGGAAACCCCTTCCATGTTGCAGCCATCGCCCAAAATTACATAGGTGTAGTGGTCGATGATTTCGCAGTCGGGCTTGTTGAAGCGAGCAGCCAAATGAGCCTCAGCCATCGCTAAGCCAACGCCGTTACAAATGCCCTGACCTAGTGGGCCAGTGGTGACTTCCACACCCTCGGTTTCAAAGTTTTCGGGGTGTCCAGGCGTTCTTGAACCCCACTGACGGAACTGCTTGATATCCTCAATGGTGACGCTGTCGTAGCCCGTCAGGTACAGCATGGCATACTGCAACATGCAGCCATGACCCGCAGACAAGACAAAGCGATCGCGGTCGAACCACTTGGGGTTCTTGGGATTAAATTTCATGAATTTATCCCAGAGGACGAAGGCCATTGGGGCTGCGCCCATCGGTAGACCGGGGTGACCAGAGTTTGCCTTCTCAACCGCATCAATGGCTAAGAAGCGAATCGAATTAATACAAAGTTCTTCAAGTGATTGGGTTGCGACAGCCATAGTCTCTATCTACTCAACAACGGTGTGATGGTACGTTCCACCAGATGAACCACAGCGATTTACAGCCAAGCACCACCTGTGGAGATAAGTCGCCGCATATAAATAACTGCAACACCTAAAAACCGGGGAAACGTCCCTCCGGGGCGTTTCCCCGGTTTTTAAAAGTGCATTTATTTATGCCAGCTTACTTAAATGTGAACACAAATTACCCTTGCAGTTCCCAAACATCTTCCCATTAGTCTGGAATCCTGAGCAAGAGCAATTGAGGTATTCGGATAAACAAAATCAGGTAGGCAACCTCAGCAGCTACCGACCTGATCGATCTAATTCTGTAGGTTATTATACCTACTCATCATATTTTCGGAAGGCCAACGTGACGTTATGTCCGCCAAAGCCAAACGAATTCGATAAAGCAACATTGACAACCTGCTCCCGACTTTGATGGGCGACGTAGTCTAGGTCGCACTCGTCATCAGGGTTTTCCAGGTTGATTGTGGGCGGTACTCGGTCATTTTTCACAGCCATCGCGGTGGCTACGGCCTCGATACCACCTGAGCCACCGAGTAGATGTCCTGTCATGGACTTGGTGGAACTGACCGTAATGTTGTGAGCATGGTCGCCCAGTGCTGTCTTGATGGCCTTGGTTTCAGTGGAATCATTAGCTGGCGTGCTAGTGCCGTGAGCATTGATATAGCTAACCTGGTCTGGGGCTAGTTCAGCATCCTTCAGGCACAGAGAAATGGCGCGAGCAGCGCCTTCTCCACCAGGGACGGGAGCCGTCATGTGGTAAGCATCGCAGGTCATTGCATAACCGACAATTTCACCGTAGATTTTGGCTCCTCGACTGAGTGCGTGCTCTAGCTCCTCTAGAACAAGCATGCCGGCTCCTTCTCCCATGACGAAGCCATCGCGATCGCGGTCGAACGGACGACAAGCGTGGGTTGGATCATTATTGCGGAGTGACAATGCCCGACAGGCCGCAAATCCCGCTAGAGATAGCGGTGTAACAGCGGCTTCGGTGCCACCGCAGATCATGGCCTGAGCATAGCCGCGCTGCACCAGCCGAAACGCATCGCCGACCGCATTGGAACCAGCGGCACAGGCCGTAACGGTACAGCAGTTTGGCCCTTTGGCTCCCACATGAATCGCGGTTAATCCGGCTGCCATGTTGGCAATCATCATGGGAATCATGAATGGACTACAGCGATCGGGGCCACGGGTTAAATAAACCTCTTGCTGGTCTTCGAGGACTTTGAGTCCACCAATGCCAGTGCCAATTAGAACCCCAATTTGCTCAGCATTGAGGTCGGTGATTTCCAGTTTGGCATCGGCAATCGCTTGCTTACTGGCTGCGATCGCAAATTGAGCAAACCGATCCATGCGCTTTGCATCTTTGCGATCCATATAGTCTTGTGGATCAAAGCCTTTGACCTCACCCGCAATTTTGCAGGCATGACGTGACGGATCAAAGTGAGTAATGGGGCCGATGCCATTTTTCCCACTGAGTAATCCATCCCAATAGTCCTGCAGGTTGTTTCCGAGCGGCGTAATGGCCCCCAACCCGGTGACAACAACACGTTTTAATTCTGAATTGGCCATGATGATCTAACGTCAGCTCTTAGGATGTGCCTCCAACTCTATTTTCGCTTCCCTGCTCTGAATCTAGCGCTAATCTAAAATTATCTGAATTAGTGTCTAAAGTCCTGATGAGTCAGGGGCAGTGCAACACGCTTAGTCGTTTAGCAGATGCGGTTAGGCCGAGGCAGCCGTTTTATCTTGAATGTAATCGACGGCAGCTTGAACAGTTGCAATGTTTTCAGCCGCTTCGTCTGGGATCTCAATGTTGAATTCTTCTTCAAGCGCCATTACGAGTTCGACTACGTCTAGCGAGTCGGCACCCAAGTCATTAGCAAAGCTAGCTTCAGGCTTAACTTCAGCTTCGTCAACGCTCAGTTGATCAGCAACAATCTTAGAAACCTTTGCGTAAATGTCCTCTTGGCTCATGATCTTTTCCTTGGTATCACTGCGGCAATAATATTGACTCATTTTTGAGCATTTTCCCATCTTATCTGAAAGCGGGACGGGGTCAGCGTATCGAACTTCAAAAATGGGATGGCTGATATCCTGCGTTCAACCTGAAGAGGTGACTTAGCTAGCGTGGTGTAGCGGTCAAGTCACCTCTTCGAGTTTTGAATTGGCCAATTACAAGATATGAAATGGCTGACTTTAAGGCGGCAAAAAAAATCCTGGCAGCTGCCAGGATCCTGAGGTTGCCCCATAAGGTTGCTAATCCCTATAGAGGAGGAGAAATCTACTCTTGCGACGTTGTCCTTGACTTAGAAGGAAAGCTGAATGCGTATTACTGATACGTGTTTCCCATGCGTGACTCAGTTGCGGTGTTACTGGTGCGATCGCGAGTTAACCATCTCACCGTTTTACGCTGGAACTATTGCTCGGGCAGGAGTTGGCGACTGTAGCTGTCGGAGCGGAATCCAGGTGTTCTTTCGTTGAAGTCCAGTGCTTTGCCCGTCAAGCTTTCAGACAGGTTTGCAAAAGACTCGGAGCGCCAGTTGCGTTCGTGAATTGGCTTGCTTTGCTCACCGCGAAAATATGCTTGAGAACCGATCAGAGCTACGGCTACCCAACCTGTAACGAAGAGAATGGCAAGAACAATTAGGTTAATCATGTTGAACTCCTAAGTATCCTGAGCTGTTGTAAATTAATGTAACGCTAATATTACAAAATGTCAAGATAGTTTGCGTGAAACGCGAGTCTATATTAACTACCCATGCAATTTAGGTGCGGCAGGTTAGACTACATACATCAAGCAGTCCGTATGCAGCGTAGATATAGGTGCGATAGTGGCTTTGTTGCCAGCAAAAAATCCTAAGGCTGCTATCAGTCATCTGTTTTCCATTCGTCTCTAGCCGTTCGACTTCTTTTACGACTTACACCTACGACTCACACAGCATTCACAATTCAAGCAAAATAGCGTTTTGCTGCTGTCCTGGTTATGCTCGCTCCTGGTCAGTGGCAGCCTGTTTCATGACATCGGAATAGCCTACTGTTCAGATCAAGTCAGATCGGATTTGCTTCATATCTGCGTCTGAATGATCTGCTTAACCTATTCTTGATGTTGGTACGGATCAATAAGGATCAAGTGGTGCTGAGATAAACTGCATTGCGATCGCACTATCCCTGGGAGGAACTATCCATGGCGACAAAATTAGTCAAGTTACACAAGTCCCACGATCATCAATGGGTTGGAGCTAATGCTGCAGGGAATACAATCGTTGTGGGCGATCCAGCAAAGGCGACATGGGGACCAATGGAAATGCTACTCGTGGCGCTTGGCTCCTGCGTCGCGCAGTACGTCCTCAGTTTGATGCAGGCTAACCCGCAGGCATTTGAAAATTATCAAATCGAAGTTGAAGCCGAGCAGGCTGAAAGCCAACCGCAGCGTTATACCTCAATTATGGTGCGGCATGTTGCTCAGGGTGAAGATTTGACAGAAGCTGAGTTTCAGCGTGTTGCAGAATTGGCGTTGACGCAATATTGCGCGGTTGCAGCCAGTTTGAATGCAGAGATTAAAACGGAAGTGGTCATTGAAAGCACCGCTGCACCAGTGGTTTCGTAGCGCCTGTGCAACGTTAACGTTTTGTGAGGGGCTTGTACAACAAGCCCCTCATTGTCTTTGATTGAACATGAGTTTGGCAAAGCTACAAGATAAATGAAGTGCGATCGCAGTTTGCCAATCCCTGCTCTGAGGAAATGCGATCGCAAAAAACTGGGGTTCTGCTGACTGATTTGATAACACAACAGCAAAGGTATTGGCTTCACGCTACATCAACACCAGAAGGCTTTCTGTTTCGCTACGTTCAAACTGAAGGATTGTTTCCAAGTTGTTTCTCAGAATTTGAACAATTTTTGATGTTGGGCAATTGCCGACCCGCAGATAGATAAATTTAGGTGGATGACCATAGAGTAGACTGCGCTGATGAAAATCAGCATCTTTGGAAACAATCACAAACTCATTTGCCTTTGCGTATTCCCAGATCTCCGCATCCTCTGTATTAATCAATCCCAAGTTTTTTACATGTTGAGAATTTGGATACAAATCGGTAATTCTTGGAATTATTCGGTCTGATAGATTTTCATCCAGTAGCAGTTTCACAGCGGTGCCACAAATAGCTTTTTCTCACGATCTGCTGCAAATGCAAGGCAAGCTTTAATATCTTCCGAGGTAAGTTCAGAAAAGTCTTCCAGAATTTCCGCCTCGGTCATTCCACCAGCCAAATATTCTAGGATGTCATAAACTGTGATTCTCATTCTACGAATACACGGTTTCCCACTGCGCTTTCCAGGCTCAATCGTGATGATGTGTTGGTAGTCCATAAGAGCTGGCTAAGAGAAAATAGCTGTCTACATTATGACATTTGGCACTCTTGCTGCTGAGTTGCGATCGCAGTTTGCCAATCCTCGCTGTGAAAAAGTGCGATCGCACTAAAAATCTGGATTCTTGCCGATTGCAATGGAGGAACAGCAAGAACATCAGTTGGATTCCTCAAAGAGAGAAGGAAAATCACGGCGACCACTCACAACTCTTAGGATTTCAATACCATCGTCCAGAATTCTGTAAAAGATGATGTAACCGTCCAGCGACAGTCCTCTGAGTTCAGGACGAACAGCTGCGTAGCTTTTGCCGCTGCTGGGAAATGCTACAAGCTGCTGGCACTTGCGATTGAAAGCACGGAAAAACTTTTCACCCGCTTCGAGGCTATTTGCGGCAAAGTAATCAGCAATTTCGTTCAGGTCTTGGCTAGCCAGAACGTTGATAACATAGCGACTCATTCCTGGTTTGCCTGCTGGAAGCGCTCCAAAATGCCGTTGACAAACGTTTCGCCATCAACCGGAGCCGTATGCTTTGAGGCTTCAATTGCTGCATCAACCTTTGCCCGAACGTTTTCGACCCACTCCGCTTCGGAGCGATCGTACTCATCGAGCAACCGCAAAGCGGTTTCCAGGATCTCTTCGGCGGAGTGATATTTACCCGCTTGCAGCTTGGTTTGGATAAAGCGTTCCTGGTCAGGAGTGAGATTAATACTCATATAAACCTTTTTGCCAAACTACCAACTATTTTAGTGCGATCGCAGTTTACCCAACTCGCGCTGTGAGAAAGTGCGATCGCAGATCTTGTAGCATGATGGAAGGGGCAGCAACACTGGATTAGGAGTTCTACGACAATGAGCGGGTTAGACCGAATTACTGTTGATCCCAATGTATGTCTTGGACAACCGACCATTCGGGAAATGCGGATTACGGTTGAATTTGTCCTAAAACTGCTGGCTAGTGAGCTATCAATTCAAGATGTTTTAGACGCATATCCAGAACTGGAAGAAGAAGACATTCGTCAAGCTTTAAATTTTGCCTCTGCGAAATGAAGTGCGATCTCACCTTGCTTAAAGACTGCTGGGAAAAGTATGATCGCAAAAATCTAGGGTTCTGCCTGTTAGGACAGTGGATGCATTTTAAGTATTGACAGAATCTTGAGTTATGTCTATCATCTAGTTAACAACACCCACCACGCCTCTCCCAGAAGCGCACCAGGTGGGTTTTTAAC
Organism: Thainema salinarum CENA647; assembly: GCF_057732415.1. Taxonomy (NCBI): domain Bacteria; kingdom Bacillati; phylum Cyanobacteriota; class Cyanophyceae; order Leptolyngbyales; family Leptolyngbyaceae; genus Thainema; species Thainema salinarum. Next base: position 215,130 of record NZ_JBYJZJ010000022.1, on the reverse strand, counting down.
TATTTGTGGTTAAAGCCCTTAAAAGTTTGAATGGCTGAAATCAAAGGCAAATTTAGTAAGCCAGCCTTAACAGTAGAGCAGCAAGTTGATTTGCTAGTTGTACGAGGACTCAATATTGATAATAGAGAGATAGCAAGCCACTATTTGAAATTCATTGGTTATTATAGGCTCTCAGCTTACTGTATTCCCTTCCAGTACGGTGGAAGCGGCTCTAATAGACATGATTTCAAATACAGTACGAGCTTTGAGCAAATTCTGGAGACATATATTTTTGATCGCAAGCTACGTCTACTTGTCATGGATGCTGTCGAACGTATCGAAGTAGCTGTAAAGGCAGAAATATCAAATATTGCTAGTGTTAAATATGGTTCTCACTGGTTTTTGAGACGAGAGTTGTTTACAAAAAAATTCAAACATGATTCTTTTCTAGAAAAAATTAAAAGCGATATTTCATCTAATAAATCAGAGACATTTATTCAACATTACAATAATAATTACGGCGATCCGGAGCTTCCGCCTAGCTGGATGATATTTGAAATGCTTTCGCTAGGGACAGTATCGCTCGTATATAAGTACCTGCAACCAGAACTAAAAAAAGAAATCGCTGCTGACTTTTCAGCTCACTACAGCATTCTGGAATCGTGGCTGCATACAATATCATATCTTAGAAACCTGTGTGCTCATCATTCTAGGCTCTGGAATCGTATATTTACAATCAAACCTAAAATCCTAAAAGAGTGCAAAGTTTATGTGCCTCAAGATGACAGATTTTTTGCTCAAGTTTTCGTAGTTGTTAGGCTTCTCAGAGAAATTTCTCAGGATTCTCACTGGGAGGATAGATTAGAACAATTGCTGAATGAATACACCGAAACTGATGCATCAATGATGGGATTTCCAAAAAACTGGATATCTCTACCGATATGGAATTAGAAAAGGATAAAGCTTCAGCCTAAACATGAGAAAGTGCGATTGCATGAAAAATTTAGATTTGACTACTGAATTAGTTTGGAATACGAAAAAGCATCTTTAGAAATCGCATTGGAAAACTAGTTAAGGCTTAAGAATTAAGTTGAGTTAATGATGATAAACTCTATTCTTGAACTGTTTAAGCTAGAAGTTCTTAATAGCTTGCTTCAAACAAATCTTTTAGCGTGGTCTTTTCAAGACTAGTAACTTAAATAATCAAGGTGTGAATCAAGAGGAACAAACTTATTGCAAGCCTCCTTTAATTCTTGCGCAGCATGATCCCAAAAGAATACTTCAATAGTGTAGCCGTCATTTCGAAGACTCTCAATAGTAGGAACAAAATCAGAATCTCCTGCTACTAAAATAATAATGTCCTCAATTTTATCGGCTTTTGTGTATGCATCGCGCATCATTTCTGTCACGATACCTGTATCGACTTTCTTCTCTTTGTTGGCAACATTGCGATCAACTATAACAGGTTCAAAGCCAACATTTTGTGCAATACTCCACAGCGAATCACTTGATGGAGGACGAGATCCAAACAAAACCGCTCTTTTGATATTTAAAGGATCACTTCCGGCTGTAAAGCTGTGTAATTTACCAAAATCTAGCCTATAAGTATTATCAATGACGCGATTATTCATTGCATCATATATATTTAATCTCTGTGGGTCTAATTCCCCGTGGCTTGCCACGTTAGTGGTAGCGCGGGAGTGCGTCCCGAAGGGCAAATTCCGTAATGCCCCGTCCGCTTGCGGCGGGGATAGGAATTTGAGCGCCCCGCGAGATTTACTGCGTAGCCTTTTCTTACTGCACTGACACGCTTTCCCTCAATGAAAACATTAGAATTATCAACATATACAAAGTTAGACATAATAAAACTTTTACTTACTTAGGCTTTGTTACTCAGGCTTTGTAGAATACGTATCATTGATTTTTAACAGCTTTTACCTATTTTAGCTTGGTGATGTAAAGAGGCAAAAGTTCTAGATAGTTGATTGCTGCCAAATTTGTGATTGCAGACGTGTCGCTGATGACAATCACAATCGCTCCAGCTCGTGTAGGTTTTTCAAATCCAACGCAAAATCTTCAACATCGTAGGAATACAGTAGAATATTTCGCTGCTTCAGCAGTTGACGAAATTCATTCAATGGCATATCAGCCAAACGGCTACAGCAATCACAAATAGGTAATGAACGAGGGAGAATAGAATAAAGAGTTATCCTCACCGAAGTAAATCAGCCATGACCTCCCTGGAAGAATTTATCCAAAGTAATCCCTCTGCCCAAGAACTGAAACGCGCCTTGGCCGTGCAACTGCACCAGAGAGGTCAAAGCTATCGGGCGATCCGAGATATCCTACAGGTTTCTCTGGGATTTATTAGTGCGAGTCACCAGCGCTATGAAGAGCGAGGAGTCGAGGGACTGAAATCCCACTACTGGGGCACCCAAGGCTATTTAAGCGCCGAGCAGAAACAGGACATCTTTGAGTGGTTGCAGCAGAAAAACTGGTGGACACTAGAGGAGCTTGTTGAGCAGATTGAAGAGCGCTATGGAGTGCTCTATCGCTCAGCCCAAAGCTATACCCAACTGCTCAAAGACGCAGGGTTTAGCTGGAAGAAATCCCACTCGGTGCATCCGGGCCAAGAGGAGGCCAAAGTCGAGGCAAAAAAGCCGAGATTCAACAGTTGCTGGTCCAGTGGCGAGCCGAGATTGCCAGTGGGCAGGTGCGAGTGATGTTTCTCGATGAGTGCCATCTGCTCTGGGGAGACCTCCGTGGATATGGATGGAGTCGGCGCAATCAGCGAGTGGACATCCCCATTGCCTCCATTCGAGAGCGGCAGACCTACTATGGAGCCTTGGACTATTTGAGCAAGAGCTTTGTTATTCATGAGTATGAGGCAGGCAATCAGCACAATACCGTGGCCTTTCTGAAGTATCTTCAATCTCAGTATGATGAGTCCACTCGCTTTTTCATCATCTGGGATGGAGCCAGCTACCACCGTTCCAAGGTGGTTCGCAACTACCTGAGTCAACAGAATCATGGTACTCGAGAGCAGCACTGGAAACTCACTTGCATTCAGCTTGCGCCTAATGCACCCGAGCAAAATCCGGTCGAAGATGTTTGGTTACAGGCCAAGCGATTTAGTCGTAAATTTGCCCGCTTGTGCCACTCCTTTCGCTCGGTCAAACTCCTCTTTTATCTGGCGACTCATCTGCAAACCTTCATCTTTGAGAAAGCCTTCATGTATGGTTACTGTTCATGTCCTGTTTGAGATTGCTGTAGCATAACCAAGTGTTAACCGCCCCGTTTGAAAGAGGTGTATGGCAATTTCCTGGCGAAATTCGCTGGGTGTAAGCTGAGAGGCTTGCAAAATTTCATCTGAAATAACAACACTCATAAGAGCCACCTGACTGACACACTTTTAGCGTAACCTAAACAATTTTGATGCCGTGCAATCATCTCATATAGGATTCGTGGCCCAAATTCGTTGCTGTGTTTTAAGGTAGCATTCGATAGAGTTTCCGGCCATGATGGACATGTCGCGATTGGTTTTCCAGGCGTAATCGATGGGTTCTAGGTAGGCTCGGTAAGATGCGATCGCATCTTCATGAGTTTCAAAGCTGCGATGTAATCCTTCAGATTCTTCGGTGAAACAGCGGCGCATGAGGTCTTTAGCTGCGGCATCGTCCAAATCAAATACGGGTGAAGTGAGAACCTGATAAATTGCGCCGTACAGTGCTGGGTCGTACCAGAAAATGCCGTTGATGGCGGCTGAAACATGGAAGTGGTCTTTTTGGCAGCCTTGAATGCCGAGATTGGCGACCCAGGTTTCCCATTTCGTCGGTGCAGGCAAGCACTTGACGACTTCATGGGAGAGGATGGTCGAGCTACTGAAGTGGAAGCTCTCGTCCATAAAGTGATAGTAGGAAATCTGGCTGGGAATCGGCGCGCGCTCTGGATCGGGGTGCTGTTGATAGAAGTTGCTCAGCTTGTGCTGCACCAGCTTGCCGTTCAACGTTCGCAGTCCCCGCACGGTGAAATACTGGCAGGCCAGAAACGTATTGTCCGCCGACATCAGACCAAAGGCGTGGAGCTGGAGCTTTTTCCAGAATCGCTTGAACCGATTCGTATCGGCAAAAATCATTGTTTCGGTAAACAGCGATCGCATAGGATAAGAAAACAGCCGCTGCCCAAACAGCGCCAGTTCCACTTGTTCCGATACGGTTTTGAAAGCACTAATATGTGCCCGTTCCTGGTTGGATTCCAAGTCCAGCATGTCGCACACCTGCCGAAAGTCGTCCTGGGCAAACAGTCCGGCAGCGCTAGTTTGATTGAAGTAAATGGTGGCGATTTCGGCGGAGATAATTTGGCTGTAGTAGGCCACCCAGTACAGATGGTTGAGAATCACGCGCTGGCTGCTGCTGGCCTGTTCCCAGACGGGCGTGCCGTAGAGCAGCGAAAACTCTTCAGTCTGCCAATACTGATCGCGACAGTCGGCATAGTTGAAGCGCTGAGCCGCTTGATCGAGGAGCTGTGTATGATCCTGGGCTTTGTTGCGCTGATAGTTGATCTCAATCTTTTTGCAAAGACGGGTATGCTCGGTTAGGGTGTTGGACTTAGGGGGGAGGGGAGGCATGGGATGTAGAGGGTTTTGAGGCTGTAGAGAAAGTAAGGTGAGAGGAGTGAGCCGAGAATCTAAATTGTTGATTATCAGTGGGTGGCTAATAGATATACTGCGCTGAAATAGTGGGTAAAAGGCGTAATTAGGAGACAGAAAAGATGGCGGCACTCAGCGAACAGAAATGCGTTCCTTGCGAGGGTGGGGTTCCTCCGGCGACGGAGGCAGAAATTGAGGAGATGAAGCAGCAGGTGCCGGATTGGCACATTACCCGTGTGGATGGTTCGCCTCGGCTGCATCGGGTGTTCTTTTTCAGTAATTTCCAGAAGGCGATGGAGTTTACGCAGCAGGTGGGGGATGTGGCGGAACAGGAAGGCCATCATCCGGTGCTGGTGACGGAGTGGGGTAAGGTGACGGTTACGTGGTGGACGCACGCGATCAATGGTCTACACCAGAACGATTTCATTATGGCTGCGAAAACGGATGAGGTAGCACAGCAGTTGAATTAGTCTAGAAGGGTGGGTACTGCCTGCCATTGCCCAACCATCTCATATTCACGATTGCACAACCACATATCGATTACGGCCCAACTGCTTAGCTTGGTAGAGAGCTTGGTCGGCTAGATGAACCAAGGCGTCTGTGCTGCCGTCGAGTTGAGGCACAATTTGAGCGATGCCCATACTGATGGTGACGGTTTGGCTAACTTCAGATTGAGCGTGAGCAATGGCTAAATCCTGAATTAAATTTTGCAGGCGCTGAGCAACCCGAACTGCGCCGTTTTGGTCAGTATTGGGCAGAATGATGACGAATTCTTCTCCTCCATAGCGGGCCACTAGGTCATCTGAACGTTTCACCGCTTGAGCAGCGGTCTGGGCCACTTTTACCAAACATTCATCCCCGGCCTGATGACCATAAAAGTCGTTATAGCGCTTGAAATAATCCACATCGAGCAGAATAAGGGCCAAAGGACGTTGCTCCCGCACCGATTTTTGCCACTCTTGTTGAAGTCGTTCATCAAAACAGCGTCTATTCGCAATGCGGGTCAGACTGTCAAGATTAACCAGTTGCTGTAGAGCCTGTACTGCGTCGTGGAGGGCGGCCTGAGCGCGTTCCCGCTGTTGAATTTCTCGCTGCAACTGCTGATTAGCGCTGGCCAGTTCGCGAGTTCGATGGCTGACTTCCTGCTCTAGTTCGTGAGTGTAGTTTGCCAAGATAGCCTCAGTGCGCTTGCGTTCAGTGATATCCTGCAAAACCGCGATCGCAGATGTCACCGTTCCCTGTTCATCCAGAATGGGGGTTCCCTGCACTTCGAGGGGAATCGTCCGGTCTGGATGCCGAACTTCCAGATCATCATCCAGTAGATACTCACCTTTCAACGCTCGGCTGATCGGCAGTTGTTCAGGGGGACATAGAGTGTTTGTGCCAGCCCGATAGATTAAATTCTGTTCGCCTGATTGATCGGTCTTCATGCTTTGATTGGGATGAATTTGACTGGACTGAAGTAATTGTTCAGTCATCGGGTTCATATACAGAGCAGTTCCATCTGGGCTATGAACGCTGACCCCGACTGGCAAGGCGTTGAGAAACTGATTCAGCATTGCATTGGTTTGCTTCAAGTCAGCTTTAGCCGAATGGCACTGACATAAGCTGTATCAAGCTAGCAACCTGGCTTTCAAGACGGAGCGAGGTTCCTGCATTCTTGGGAACGGTTTGGGACGGCGCTTTACAACTCGGGGTTCTGAACGGTTGGGTCGAAACGGAATCACCAACTCTCGCACCACGTTTAACAAGGCCTGGTAGCCTCGCCGTCGTTCGGATGGAGCTAGATGCAGCAACTCAGGCCGGAAGTGATTGAACTGTTGCCGAGCACCTTGTAGAGAGACTCGCAACACCCCGACCTCGCCGTCGGCTGTCGCCTCCCACATCAGGGTGCGAAGCAGATTGTAGGCCAACAGATGCACCCAAATACTTTTGCTCACCATGGTGGGTGTTTTGGCAGCAATCATCTCCATGGCTAAGGTGGTTTTGAGATGCCGGAGATTAACTTCGGCGGCCTGCCAGCGGAGCTGATAGAGTTCGGCAAGTTTAGCTTTGGGATAGCGGTTGGGATCGAGTAGCGTCGTTACCACCACAAAGTTGGTCGGGCGAAACCCAGGAACCTGAATGAAGAGATACACTTCCCGCACCTCAATGGATGCCGCCAGAGCCTCGAACTCCTGCGGCTTGAGGGCTTGAGGGCATTGCTTCGGGCGCTGCCAGCGGACGATGTGATCGCCAATGCCCAGTTTTTTGCCCCGTCTGAAATCGCAGCGGCGCTGATGATGCTTGCGAAAGACAGCATCGGCTCCCATCCGGGCGACCCAGGCCAAATCTACATAGGTGCCATAGGCTGAATCGGCCACCACCACATCCTCGGGGCGCAGTTTCTGATAGAGTTGGCGGGCTAGACGCCATTCACTCACCCGCAACGGAGCCATCGCCACGGCCATAACCGCTCCCGTGGTGACACAAAACCACACTTGGAGTTTGAGAATCGGAAAGCCGCAGCCCTCTTTCTGATTGCTGTGTTGAGGATACTCGGCTTGGTTGGCCTGCGTGTCACTCATCAAGACCGTCGTCGCATCAAAGGCTTTAACCGGACGGCCACACCAGCGTTGCTCTGGGGAGACTTGGCGCTGCAACGCCCTCACCACCCGCTCGAACAGGGGCGGAAATATCGACTCGGGAAGGCGTTTTCGTGCTTTACTATAGCCCCCGGTATCGGCTGAGGGCACCTCCAATCCCGACACGCTCATCCAGGTCACCACTCGCTTGACTGCATGGCTGAGACTGCTGTCGGCATCCAGCACTTGGGAGAGCCAACTCCACAGGACGACCATGGGAGTGTAGAGGACTTGTCGATATCGGATTCCCTGCTCGCTCAGCACAGTTTCAATCTCTGCTTCCGGCAGCATCTCAGCAAAGGGTAGACCGATGCTGCTCTGATAGTTGGCCTTGAGAACGTCCGCACGATTCGGCATCATAGAGGCAAGGTTATGGGCTTCAACGGTTTGATTCTGACAAATCAGGCGCTTGAAGCCTTTTTTGCTCTCTTATGTCAGTGCCATTCAGCTTTAGCCCGATTGTTTTCGTTCAAAACAGCGCTCACAATCAAGGTTGTAATACTAATAAAGGCGATGAAGGATTGCAGTAAGGTCAGTGATGAGCTGAGGGAGCTTTGGGCGAAGAGGCTACGGTTATGAATGGTGCCGATGATTGCGATCGCAGCTATCCCAACCATCAGCAGCGTTGCACCCACTTCGCCAAACCGAAAGGCTGCCCACAGGATTAACGGCACCACCAGGTAAGCCACCGGATAGCCGTGACCGAAGGCGATCTGGCTCACAACCAGCATCAAGAATACAATCAGCATTCCCTCCACGGGCTGTTGGTGGAGTAGACGCTTGAAGATGGATGCATCGTGATGCCAAGCCATGATTAAGGGCGTGACGGTCATGATCGCGAAGGCATCACCCATCCACAAGCTCAGAGCAATGGGCAGGTAATACGCCCAGGCAAATTTGCCGAGTAGGCAGAGCAGCAAGGGCGTGAGCACGGCGGCAAACAGGGGGCTGAGAAAGCAGTTGCAGATAATGAAGGCCGTCGTATCGCGGGCATGGCCCAAAATGTATCGCTTATGGGTTAAGGCGGTTGTCCAGTAAACGCCGAGCAGTGTACCAATCGTACCAATGGTGATGATCAGGATCGTGAGCAGGGCATCGGTGAGGGTGGCGAGGCCGTTATAAAGAACCGCTTGCGTCAGCAGTACCCCAAGGATTGAGCCTAACCAGGTAGGGTATCCCCAGATGTAGATGAGTCCGACGCTGACGCCAGTGGGGAGCCAAATCGCGCTAAAGCCAGATACTGGATCGACGGCCAAATTCGAGAGGTAAGCCAGACCGAAGTAGGCGATTGCTGCAATGGCTTGCTGCCAAAGGGAAACTTGGCGAAAGTCGAGCAGTTGCGTATACCAATTGGCATCGGTTTTATGCATAACGGGGCTGGTAGATGCTGCTATCACAGGGTGTATACCGATATTGCCCCATTAGGTTACCCAATAGTGATGTCTGAATAGGACTGGGTTCGAAGGTCGTCACAGCAGATGATTGTTGACCACGAGAAGGAGAGATGCGATCGCACTTCCCCTCTCAATGTAGCTGGCACTATATGATCGGGATACAGTGTCAAAATTAAGCTGTGTCTGCGAGAGATATTTTTCACGAAGCCGTTAAACAAGCGCTGCAAAAAGAACAAACGATATCAGGTCTTGATAATTGTGTATGACCCAACCAACGAGGTGATTGTGCAATGGACAAGTTAGACCAGTATCGAGAATATGTTCAGGCATTGTTACGTCAGTACGCCGAGGAGGATGCTTCGGACAATGAGGTTGATGTTCAGCTTATCTTTGATGCTGAGCGAGATCATTACCAATGGATGAATGTGGGCTGGCAGGGATTGAGCCGGGTTTATCGTTGCATCATCCATTTCGATATTTAAGGATGGAAAAATTTGGCTTCAGCAGAATCTAACGGATCAAAATCCGGCAGAAGAACTGGTCGAAATGGGTGTGCCGAGGGAAGATATTGTGCTGGGCTTACAGCCTCCTTATAAACGGCAATATACGGATTATGGTGCTGCTTGAGGTTTAAGATGCGATCGCACCTCTTCCCACCCGCGATCGCAGTATGGAAAGCCGCTTAGCTTGGTTGAAATGCTGTGAACTGCTCTTGAGTCAGGTTTTGCTGTTGCGGAATAAGGATTAGCGGCTCAGCAATGAGCAGTTGCTGGTTTTGCTTATGTGTTAGGGCCAAATCGATAAGCGTCAGCAGCTAAGCAATAAACGTTTTGAGGTTTTGCTTATACGTTAGCGCTAAACCTATAAGCGTTAGCTGCTGGGCAATAAGCAGTTGCTGGTTTCGCTTGTACGCTAGCGGCAAACCGATAAGCGTTAGCGGCAAGTGAGATATGCTTTCCTGCTGAGGAATAAGCGGTTGCTGCTGGGCAATCAAGGTTAGGCAGTTGTGCGATCGCACATTCAAGCATCCGAAAAGTGCGATCGCATCTTTTGATATGGGAGATTTGATTAACTATCTTTGTAGGATGGGTTAGCGTTAGCGTAACCCATGCGGTTACTGGTTTTCACGCTTCAAACTGACTTGTAAAAGGTGCGATCGCACTAATATACAGTTAGTGTATAAAACCACGCGTTACAACAATATCAGTACTATAAGTAACAATAAGGTTAAATCAGATGACATACCCATAGAACCTATAATTTCGCTATAGATTGTTTGCTAGGGTTAAGCATATGTCTAATGAAGATCTTCACAGCACAAATTCTTTTTCAGAACATCAATCTCAGGATTTTGAAAAGAGTTTTTCATCTTTACGGGGCGCTCTGAAGATAGAAGCATCCACTTCAACCCCAGATGTAACCGCTGGGATGGAGTTTTCTATTTATGTTGTAATAAGGAATCCATTTCCTGTTCCAGTTACTATTTACAGTACAGAAACACATATACCTGTTGAGCTTTCCGATGAAATATGGAGGCAGCAGGAAAGAACTAAAAGATATCAGAACTTTAAAAGGAGGTTAGGAGACTACCCGTTGAGCATTATGGAGTTGAAGACTCTCGATCATCTTTTTCAAAGAATAGTTATTAAGTCTGAATTCTACGCAGAGGAGCTAATTAGAGCTTTGCGGAGAGATAGGGGCCCTCGTGTAGCTGTTGCAGTAAGCCCTTTAAGTTTAAAGGAAAAGGAATTTGAGGACGAATTAGGTAAAAATATAGAAGTTAGAGACGTTAAGTTAAGTGGTGAGAATAATAATTTAAGAATAGTACAGGGATCAAGTTGGGATCTTAGCTTCTCAAACATGTCTCACGAAGAAATTAGAGATATGCTTTGGGATATTAATGAATATGTAAGAGGTGGACAACCTATTACTCTTAATCCAGGTAATTCTGTTGTCAAACACTTTATCCTAAAAACAATGAGATGGATCACCTTTACTCCGATATCTCATACTTTTCAAATCCAAGTTAGATATGAATTAGATAATCTGAAACAGGTAGACACACTTCCTTTTTCTTTGATCATTAGAGCCCCAATCAAGTCCTCTATGTTAGGCTCAATTATTGGCAGTATATTAGGGTACTTTGTTAGTAGTTCTCAATTTCAATCTTCTGACGGAATAAGAGATCTGTTAGTAGATCTTGCACGTACAATTATCTTTGCTTTAATTATTGTTGTTGCTTTCGCACGAAAGAGCGAGGTTCAGCAAATCGTTTCAGTTGAAGACTTTTGGGGCGGAATATTCATTGGTTTTTTAGCTGGATACGCTGGTGAATCATTTATTCATTCGATCTTGGGTCCACCCAGGTCAAGCAACTAATTAAGTACTACTTCGAGCACCATATAATTTTTGGCCATTTTAATGTTGATGCAGTAATCCTTCATTTTAGCTATTCTAGCTCCAAATTATGGATCTTAAAGCTGATGAAGCTGCTATCAGTGAGTCGCAACTTCTGTGGGTGTAAGAATAAAATCCAACAGCCTATTCTCCCTGTGTCTGTCAATGAACCTGTATTGACTCCATAGGTCAAATCTCGTACTGTGAAACGTTAAGTTGCGATCGCAACTGGATACCAAAAATCTAGTCAGCGCTACCCAGAGTTGGTGCAAGCAACCCTGGATAGCTAACCGCTACGTTGGAACGAGCAACGCGACGGCTTGGGGAATAATACCCCAGAGCCACCCTGCATTGCACTTCAGATTGCGGGCGTGGCTAGGTTTTTGGCTTTCCTCCCGAAAGTCCAAAAATCAAAGGAAACACAATGACATACCTCATCCTCGGTGCTGCCTCCAACGCAGCGCCACAACCTGCTGCGCTCCGTCCCAGCCAGCCAACTCGCGATGGTCGCCATCCCCTGCGGATTATCCTGCTCGGCTCCCGCCCCGACATCATTGTCACCATCAAAAACCTGCATCGGCGCGGCTTTGCCGAAGCCAACGACTGGAGCCAGCCCATCCCCTGTCCCAGTGCAGGCGATGTTGCCCGTATCCTTGCCCAGCGCCAACCCGATGACCAAATCAGCATCCTCACCCGCTATCTGAGCTGATCCGTTACGGGCCAGAAACCGGGTTTCTTCAAGAAACTCGGTTTCTAAAGCACGTGGGATTGAGAGGGAAAAGTGCGATCGCACTTCTCCAGTTCGAGTCCATTACGGATTTAGAAACTTGGCTGACGGAGAATGAGCGGAAAATGAATAGTGCGATCGCAGATTAACCTCTAATTCAGTCCTAACTGAAAAGGGCGATTTTGCTGCACTGTAGCAAAATCGCCCTTTTCAGTTAGGACTGAGTTTTTAGCTCAGAAAACTAGTCTTGATTCACTGCCGGACGGCTACCCACTGCATGACGATCGATCACCTGATCGATGAGGCCATACTCCATCGCTTCGGTGGGTGACATGAAGAAATCGCGCTCCGTATCTTCCTGAATTTTGTCGAGTGGCTGATCCGTGTGATGCGCCAACGACGAATTGAGATAGCTCTTGAGATACAGGATTTCGCGAGCCTGAATTTCAATATCCGTTGCCTGTCCCTGCGCACCGCCAATCGGCTGGTGAATCATGATGCGGGAGTTCGGTAGGCTCATCCGCTTGCCCTTGGCACCGCCGCTGAGTAGAAAAGCGCCCATGCTAGCGGCTAGTCCTACACAAATCGTGCAGACATCCGGGCGAATGTGGTTCATTGTGTCGTAAATGCCGAGTCCGGCTAACACGGAACCACCCGGTGAATTGACATAGAGATAGATGTCCTTCTCTGGATCTTCAGCTTCAAGGAACAGCATTTGCGCCACAATCAGATTCGCGACATCGGATGTGACCTGTTCACCTAAAAAGACAATGCGCTCTCGCAGGAGTCGAGAATAAATATCAAAGGCGCGCTCACCACGACCTGACTGCTCGATAACGGTTGGAATCATGGAAGTTCTGCGTCCCCAAGTAAACGTTTCACTAATTCTAGCGATTTCCGGCCCAGAACGAGTACGGGCTCTACGATAAGCCTACTAGATGAAGTCTAGTGGTATTTTAGTGATGAAACGGCACCGTCAAAAGCGGCAAGATAATCCAGGCCAGCCAGCACCATGTCCAGCCATTCAGCGGGCGCTGCCAGTCAAATTCGCCGGAATCCGACAGCAGGGCATTAATGCGCTCTTGCATCCGGTTGCCGACGGCTTGGCAGCTAAAGGCTGCGGATAACGAGCAGGTTTGCATCAGGGGTGCTTTGGCCACTTGGACGAGCGATTCTGCGAGCACGAGCTGATCGACCTGCTGAGCCGCCCACTGATCGGCCCGAATTTCGCGCAGGAGGAGTAACTCTTCCCAAAGTGCCTGCGTATTCGGTAGCCAAGCCGTCAGTCGCCGCAGCCAGCCCAGCCAGAAAAACCAGAAGGTATCGCGATAGGCATAGTGGCCCATCTCGTGTACCAGCACCGCCTGCAGCTGAGCATCGGTCAACGATTCCATTAGTCCCCGGCTCACCATCAGCTCTGGCTCCCAGAAGCCAACTTGGGCGCTGTAAGGCAAATGGGTGGCCAAAACGCGGCATTGATAACCGTAAAGTTCCTGGCAGGGCTGCGCTTTTGCCGATTGCACCGACTGCCAACCGGACACCCCAGACACCAGCCCCAGGCTGATCGCCAGTCCTACAAATCCCCAGGCCAAACTGTAAATGCTCCAGCCTTCCCAGTAGGTGACCATGTGCCCCGATGGCCCCATCAGAATAATTGCGATCGCAGTCATCACGGGTAAACAAGCGGGCACGAGAAAGCGAATCAGCGCCTGCTGCCACCGCCGCTGATAGGAACCAGCAACTCGCCAGCTCAGTCGGAGAATGATCGACACCACCAGCGTGGCAACAACTAAGCCCAAATGCATCCAGCCGAACTGCATTAATCCAGCGTGCATGGTCATGATTGCGCCTCCCGTCGTTGACGTGCCGCTTGAATCTGTTGTGCGATCGTATCTAGTTGTTCCAAGCTGGCCGCATCTAAGCTATCGGCAAAGGCGGCCACAATGTCGGGATTGCTGACCGCAAGGAATTTCTGTAGCTGATCATGGGAGTGCAGCACCTTGGCCTCTACCTGGGAAATGCGGGGCTGCCAGCAAAAGGCTTTGCCCTGCTTTTGGCGTCTCACCCAGCCTTTCTTGGCTAGCCGATTCAATACGGTGGTGACGGAGGCATAGGCCAGCTCCCGGTCAGGATCGGCCAAAATCTGGTCGTGAATGTCTTTCACAGTGGCGGTTTGGCGCTGCCAAAGAATACTCAGAATCTCGGCTTCGAGCGAGCCAAGACTGAGATGTTTGGGTGTGTAGTCCGGTAACGGCGGCATGAGCTGTAGGCGTTACGATTGTCAACTTTTACGGTCTTGCACATTTGAGGAATGTTTTTGATCAGGACAAGACACTGCTGTGTCCCTATGGTGGGCTTAAATTTGTGCAAGCCCAATGCAAGACCACTTTAACTGTACCAGGACAGTCAAACCGAGAGGAGTGATTTTGCCGCCGCATCGCGGCGGCAAAATCACTCCTCTCGGTTTCCAGATTAACGAAAGGGCAAGAAATCTCAGATTCCTTGCCCTTGGACTAGGGTATTCTGTGCATCGCTCTGGGTATGCAACAGCGCTCAGCGCTGCTAATCCGTTTAACGTTGCTAAACCTTGGCCACTGATTCTGTCAATCGTGATTCCGTTTTATCGGGAATGTTCTGATCGGGGATAGAAGGCAGCTCGTCGTCGCCAGTAATTAAGCGTGCGCCCCGCTTGCGGGTGAAGTAGTTCCAGCCCCACTGGAGCATAACCAGCAGCTTGTTGTCGAACTCAATTAGATAATATATGTGAACAAAGATCCAGATCAGCCAAGCGAAGAAGCCCTTCATCTTGACTCCTTTCATATTGACCACAGCAGCATGGCGACCGATCACGGCCAAACTGCCCATATCGTTGTAGTGGAAGGGCTGAATTTGTTCACCTTTCAGCCGAGCGCGAATTGCCTTCGCAACATATTGACCTTGCTGCATTGCCACCGGAGCCACACCGGGTAGTGGACGATTGTCCTGATGAGCATAATGAGCCAAGTCGCCAATCACAAAAATATTGGGGTAGGTCGGTAAGCTCAAGTCAGGACTCACAATGACGCGACCAACTCGATCCAGTTCTGCTCCCGTCCGCTCAGCAAGCTTGCGGCCCATGGGGGATGCTTTAACGCCAGCTGCCCATAGAACTGTACAGGAGCGCATCTCATCAACATCATCGCCCCGTTTGATCGTGACCACATCGCCATCAATATTGGTCACTAGCGATCGCGTTTGCACCGTGACGCCAAGTTGAGCCAGTGATTTTTCAGCCTCTGCTGATAGTTCGGGTGGATAGGGAGGCAACACCCGATCCATTCCCTCTAAGAGCAAAATGCGCGTTTCGGACGTGTTGATCGACTGGAAATCATCGCGCAGAGTCCCATAGGCAAGTTCAGCTAAAGCACCAGCTAACTCAACTCCCGTTGGGCCACCACCCACGACGACAAAGGTTAGTAAGGCTTTGCGCTTTTCCGGATCTGTTTCCTTTTCAGCTGCTTCAAATGCCAAGAAGATGCGGCGACGGACTTCCAAGGCATCTTCGATGGTTTTCATGCCTGGTGCAACGTCGGCCCACTGATCGTTGCCAAAGTAGTGGTGGCTAACGCCTGTTGCCAGAATTAAGCTGTCGTAGCTCACCTCTTTGCCATCTTTGAGAATAACTTTCTTCTCATCGGCGTCAACGTCGATAACTTCACCCATCAGCACCTGCACATTCTTGTGATGATTCAGGACAGCACGAATTGGCGAAGAAATATCACCTGCAGACAGTCCGCCTGTTGCCACTTGGTAGAGCAGCGGCTGGAAGAGGTGAAAATTGCGCTTATCGATTAGGGTTATTTGGACAGGCAAACCGCTTAACGCTTTCGCTGCATAGAGTCCGCCAAACCCTCCACCTACAATCACGATATGGTGAGAATTTGCGGTTGTTCGGCTTGATTGGCTAGAGAGTTGTTGCTGCGTCATGGCGGTCGTTTCCTTATTACCTAGTCCTGGATTGACGAATGACGAATAGCGAACTCGACTACTCGTCTTGTTGCAAAAGTTAACCTAATCGCTCCGAATATTTTACACAAGTTTATGTTCGTCGTTATAAAAGGTGGGTATTAACCGATACGGTGCGATTTAACTTCATGGGGTGTATCGTTTCTTCACAAAATTGTTACACACTACAGCTAGCCGGATGACAGACCAAACTTGCAGTTGGGAACACTGGATAACAAAGGTTCGTCTTGGTTGACACTCGTCTGAAAGAGTGGCGAATTCAGATCACAGCAACAAAGACGTATCAATCATCACCATGTAAATAGGTTGTGGCTACTACGTTGTCTATAACCTTAGCCTCGATCTAATTGAGTGCGCATCTACAATCATGCAGAATCCGATTGAAGTAGACTTTTATGTGTCGAACTGCCGAATTCTGCGGTAGTGATGAATTTCAGGCCCCCGGAAGCTCGTTTATGCGCAAACGTCGAAATACACAAGATTCGATGTAAACACGGTGCTGTTTAGCTTAGGGATGCGTCAGGCTGAATATTATGCTGGGTGACACAATTGGTGGACGATATCAAATTCAGGAATATTTGGGAGGTGGAGGTTTTGGGCAGACCTATCTGGCTCAGGATATCCACTTACCAGGCTGTCCGAAATGTGTCATCAAGCAACTGAAACCGAAGGTTGCAGATCCGATTACATTACAATCAGCCCGTCGTCTATTCGATACAGAGGCGCAGGCGCTATATGCATTGGGCAGTCACGATCGCATTCCCCGGCTGCTAGCGCACTTTGAGGAAAATCAGCAGTTTTATCTGGCCCAAGAACTGATTGAAGGCCAACTGCTGAGCCAAGAATTGGGTTCGGGCCGCTGCTGGAGCGAGGCCAAAGTGATTGATGTGCTCGACGATTTGCTGAGTACATTGGCCTTTGTGCATGAGCAGGGGGTAATTCATCGCGATATCAAGCCGTCGAATCTGATTCGGCGACAAGTGGATCAAAAGATTGTGATGATTGACTTTGGCTCTGTCAAACAGGTGGGCCATTTATCTGCGATCGCACAAGAGCAGGGTCAGGTAAGTATTACCATCGCCGTCGGTTCACTGGGCTATATGCCGAATGAGCAACTAGCGGGGCAGCCCTGTTTGAGTAGTGATATCTATGCGGTGGGGATGCTAGCGATTCAGGCGCTGACGAGAATTGATCCCAAAACGCTGAAGAAAGATGTGCGCACCAGCGAAATTCTGTGGCGCGATCAGGCCGTGGTCAGCGACTGGCTGGCTGACATTATCGACCGCATGGTGCGCTATGACTTTCGCCAGCGGTATTCGTCAGCCGCAGAAGCGCTCTTTGCCCTACGTCAAGCTCAGGACGATGATGAATTTGAGGCTGATGAAACTATTGCGATCGCACCAGCGGTATCGCCGCCATTAGCGGCTGTCTGTTCAACTGATGAATCTGAGCAAGATACCGAACTGGAGCATATTGGGCTGGATGAGGCTGCATCAGAGGATGAGCAGACGCTGGAACTGTATCAGGGCAGCGTGGTGTTCAACCAGTCGGAGGGCCATCTGCTGGTCTGGATGGAGCGGGGTGACGAGCTGTTTCAGAGTCAGCGATTTGGGGCGGCGCTGGCCTGCTATGAGCGGATTACCCAGGCGCGGCCAGAGGACTACTTGGCCTGGTTTAAACAAGCGATCGCACTGGAAAATATGCAGCAGTATGCCAGCGCCGCAGAGTCCTATCAGCAAGTGATTCGGTTGCGTCCCAATGACTATCTGGCCTGGTATCGGCAGGGCAAAGCGCTGGAAGTCCTCGAACGCTGGCAAGAAGCTTTAGCAGCCTATAGGGAAGTTACCCGCCTCCAGCCCAATAACTACTGGGTGTGGCACGATCGCGGTCAGGTTTTGGAACAGTTACAGAATCAGGAAGCCGCGATCGCCGCTTACACAAAAGCGGTGCAGATTAAGCCCGACTTTCAACTAGCCATCGATAGCCGTAAGCGCTTGCTGAACCGTCTAGAACGGGTCGAGCAGCTCTATCAGTTGCAGCATTACGAAGATGCGATCGCATCTTGTGATCAGCTGATTGAGCAGGAGCCAGATAACTCGCTGGCTTGGCTGATGCGCGGTATGGCAATGGAGAACTTGGGCCAGCTTAAAGCCGCTGTCTCTTCCTACGCTAGGGTGACGCGCTTGCAGCCCTCGGATCACCTAGCTTGGTACAAGCAAGCCTCGGTGCTGGAAAAGATTGACCGCTATGCGGACGCACTGGCCGCCTATAACCAGGTGGTGGAACTCCAGCCTGAAAACTGTTGGGCTTGGCACGATCGCGGTCGCATGTTGGAACAGATTGGTCAACTGGAAGAAGCAGTAGTTTCCTACGATCGGGCTGTACAGCTTAAATCCGGTTTCCAGGAAGCACTACAAAGCTGCGAACGCGTCATGAATCGGCTCAAGCACCGTCAGGTGTTGCGGTAGTCGCTACTCTTTATCCACGTATCGCCAAATAGCCCCAGGTGTAAGCCGTGGGCGCGATGGTATCCATCACCGTAAACTCGGTGGCGGCCAAGAATTTGTAGACATCAAAATAAGCTTCTGCGGTTGGCCATTCTCGCGGGTCAGGAAAGGTTTCATCTTCAAATAGCTGAACCGTCCAATAATCACCAAACTGAGTCAAATCCAGAGGGCCAAAGACGGTGATGCCGGGCGGTGGTGGTTCGCCCATAACGCGCTGATCGATAGCGTTTGGATGCTGCACACTCTGCTGACCTAAACCCGTTGTGTAGACAAGATTTTGGGGATTGGCACCAGCGACAAATTGGGTGCCGAGAAGTGCGGCCTTTAGATACTTGTCATCTTGAGTCAGAGCATGGGCACGTAGAATCGGCAGGACTTGTGGGGTACCGATGCTTTGACCCCAGCCGATGGGAGCATAAGGATTCGTTTTCACCCAGCGGAAAGCGGTATCTTGACCAAATTTCACCAACTGATCGGCTTCTCGCAGGAGGGCTTGGTAGGCGTGCTCGTGAATCGCTTCTGCGCCGGCAACAGGTTCGAGCTGAGCATACACATAAGCCGCATCTCGTTGATCATGGCTTCTCCACTCGCGCGTCGGCACATCGGCATCGGTATACACCGTTGTTTCTAGGAAAATACCGTGCCAGAGATTATCACCCGTCAGGCGATACAGTTCGACGGCTGCGAGGTTGCGTTCATCGCGAATCCGGTAATCATCAGCGTAATCTTCTTGCTGATAAACCTGTTCGGCGTAGGCCATTGCCCGTTGCGCACTATCTTGATACTCCGCTGCTAAATCCGGCTGTCGTGACTGGAGCCAGTGAGCGGCGCGCGCTGCAACACCCGCATACATGTAGCTTGACCATATATCTGGCGCGTAGGCCATCACGTCTAACGAAGACTGCCAGCTAGTTTCGCCATACTCGGGGTGTTCTGCTGTTTCAATGCCTCCACGGATACCCCCATCGGGCGTTTGTAGTCGTTTAAAGAAATCGAGGCTCCAAAGCGCTTCGTCAATTACATCCGGTAAGGCATTGTCTGATTCAGGAATATTCAGGCTGATTGAGCTGAGCTGATTGGGAAACTGCTCCGCCAGTTCAAACAGCAGCCGGGGAATCTGCAAGTGCTGAATCCGTCGATCCCAATCGCCAGCGTCGAAATAGCCACCCCAGGCATTGGGTACAACCTCATTCGTCTTACCCTCTAAGAGGGCTGCAAAGGCATTTTGCTCACCAATACCCATATTGGTGTCCATCAGCTTCGCGTCGGACTGATACACCGCGACGCCATCATCAGGATGGAAGGGGCGAGGGCGCTTAACCGTGGTGTATGGTGGGCCGAGTTCAATGCCGCTGCGCTGATGATAAAGACCGCGCGTAGAGGTGACAAATGCCTGCTGCCAAGCGCCCATTTCAATGGGAAAGGAGAACGAGCAGCCCACGGTATCGACACAAACGCGATACTCGCCCGGTTGGTTGAACTCGCTAAAGTCGAGGGTATAAACATCCGTTAGGGTATAGTTGCGATCGCGCGGATCTTCCTTGGCGTCTTTTCGATGCGTCAGCTGGGCTTGTCCGGTATAGACTGCTTGGTCGGTTGCCTCGTCAACCAAGGAAAATGATGGCGTGTTTGGATAGCCTAAGCTGCCGCCGTTGCCCATCCAGAGGGAGAGAAACGCCACCTTTGCCGGATCATCGGGCCGAAAGCCAATTTGGGAGACATGCACCGCTTCGCTACGGATAGACTGCGGCTGATAGTCAAACGTGATGTTTTGCAAGCGCCCGTCTTGAAACTGCACATCATAGGTATTGCCCGGTGTCAGATCGGTGGGCAACTGTAAGTAAATGCGGTGCTCAAGCGGCCATTCATGTGTATTTGGCCCAGTTTGTGCCCAGTCGGTTGGGCGAGTTTTACGGTAGACCGCTGTGGGTGTCATCGGTTGACGGTAGGCCGGATCAGTGTGGGAAACAATCTGATAGCTACTGGTGCGATCGGCCCAGTTGGGACTGAGAAACTCACCTTCCACCCGGTCATAGGTATACAAAATATCCTCATCTTTACCAATCAGCGTGCCGATCGTTTGGCCGTTACGCTGAACCTGTGGCTGTAGCTGGTCATCTTTCGTCGGGCGCTGGTCGCCGGGCTGAGGCTGATAGGGAAGCTGTTCGGCATAGTTCACTTCACCATTTTCAACTGCGATCACAAGTACATCCTGCCGAACGGTATACACCTGCTGCACAGGTAAGCGGTCGGTTTGCTGCAAGAAAGACAAAGCACAAGATCCTGTCATTACAATCAGCAGCGTGGCAAAAGCGAGTCCAATAAACCAACGACGTCCTCGGCGCATAAGTAAAACCC
The DNA here is from genome assembly GCF_057732415.1 of Thainema salinarum CENA647. Classification (NCBI taxonomy): domain Bacteria; kingdom Bacillati; phylum Cyanobacteriota; class Cyanophyceae; order Leptolyngbyales; family Leptolyngbyaceae; genus Thainema; species Thainema salinarum. The sequence continues at coordinate 194,491 of NZ_JBYJZJ010000022.1, read as the reverse complement.
AGTTAATAAATCCGGATAGCAAAGCTAGTGGTTGGCCCCAGTGTGTTGGGTGATGTGAATTCCCCTAGGAGTTCATGCCACCCAACCCACTGGACGCTGTACGAGAGTGGCGTGTTTCCTTTCCTACACTGCCACATCTTTTAATCTGCTGTAGCGTTAGGCGAATGAGAACCGTAAAACGGTTGATTCGTCTAGATTTCACGATTTGAGCTATAGGAGTTTACGGTGCCTTAAAAATTATTGCCGAAGGCTTTATGAAGGGTTTTACTCGCGCGACTTAACGATCTGATGACAGATAGACCTCACATAACCCTAACAATTTATAGTTCTGTAAAACTTGTCTACATACGCCGTGATAAATCAGATACCGTGAGGTTGTAGGAACAGTTTGGAAGAGAGACTAAAACAACATTTTCTGAACAAAAATCAGCTTGGAAAATATGTTCATAAAAATAGCCCTTTGATGGAGCTAAATGGACTTAAACAATTTGGCTATTTCTCTGCTCAGCTTTCTCAGTATTGATATCAAATTCCGCATGAATCATAGATTGACACGTGTTGGTGAGTATCAAAAATATGGGCAGACTAGAATTGGGTCAAGGATCTGAAGAGAGACTAAAACAACACAAATTGAGCAAAAGTCGCTGTAGCAAAATCTTGACATCATCCTGACATTGATGCAATCGCAATTAGATAGAAAAGCGACTGAATAGAAGAGCAGATTGCTCACTTTTGGGCCAGTTAAATGTCACGCATTGATTCACAAAAAGCAGTTCAGATTTTATTTTTTCTTAAGGCAGTTGGTACTCTTTAGAGCTTTAGTTGGCGATTAGAATATTCGTGTCTTGTCAATGCTCGCTTTAAGACGATTAACAGCTCAGATTCGGAGATATTGGGGTGATCCAATCTTGGCTTTAGCCTGCGTTTCAAATGTAAATAATTGCTTAAGTCTGACTGCTCCTTCATCCCTGCTCCCTTCGTTGCTTAATGAGGAAATGTTTATGATTGCCACCTCTAGCACCACGCCCACAGGCAAAACTAAGGCTAAGACAACGTCGGAACAGCCTGCTGCCGATCGTCGTTTTAAGCGGCTCGACATGACGATGAAGCGGCATCAACACCGAGGGGATGCCTTGATTGAAGTTTTACATGCGGCTCAGGATGCCTTTGGCTATCTCGAAGAAGATGTGCTGGCCTATATCGCTCAGGGCCTGAAGCTGCCGCTGAGCCGGGTGTACGGCGTTGCCACGTTCTACCATCTGTTTTCGCTGAAGCCCAGCGGTGCCCATAGCTGCGTCGTCTGTATGGGCACCGCCTGCTATGTCAAAGGCAGCGGCAAGGTGATGGATGCACTGCAGGCTGAGCTGGGTGTCGAGGCTGGAGAAACCACGCCGGATGGTCAGGTTTCGCTGATGGCGGCCCGCTGCTTGGGAGCCTGTGGTATTGCTCCGGCGGCTGTATTTGATGGCACAGTGGCGGGCAAGTTGGATGCCAATACTGCTTTGGCGAAGGTCAAAGCCTGGGAGCAGGAATAACGAGTCAAGAAAACGAGTCAAGACGATCTGCATCAACGCGAACGGCTGACGTTATGACACCAACCCCACCTATCGGCATGATTCTCGACATGATGAGTCTGCAACGGTGAACAAGGAGAATTTTGATTATGGATTTAACCGAATTAAGAGAAGTTGCTGCGGCTGAGAGAGAGCGCCAAAAGCCGATTCGAGTTCACTGCTGCACCTCCACAGGTTGTCGAGCTGCCCAGTCCACAGCGGTGATGGCGAATATGCAGGCGGCTGTGGAAGAAGCTGAATTGTGCGATCGCATTGAAGTGGTGGGCGTGGGCTGCATGGGGTTCTGTGGGCGAGGGCCGCTGGTGCAGGTTGATCCCAGTGATGATCTGTATGAGGAAGTCGTACCGGAGGATGCGGCCAGTATCATCGGTGCTCTAAATGGTGGTGAAGCGAAGCCGATTAAGGGTGATCCGCAGCATCCATTTTTTGCTCGCCAGCAGAAAATTGTGCGGAAGCACAGCGGCAAGGTTGATCCGGAGCGGATTGAAGAGTATATCGCCGTGGGTGGCTACGAGTCGCTGTATAAAGCGCTGTATGAGATGACGCCGGCAGAGGTGGTGGCGGAAATCAGCAACAGCGGTCTGCGCGGTCGGGGCGGCGGTGGCTATCCCACGGGGCTGAAGTGGGCGACGGTGGCCAAAATGCCTGGCGATCAGAAGTACGTTATCTGCAATGGGGATGAGGGCGATCCCGGTGCGTTTATGGATCGGAGCGTTTTGGAGAGCGATCCCCACCTGGTTCTGGAAGGAATGGCGATCGCAGGCTATGCGATTGGGGCTAATCATGGCTACATCTACGTGCGGGCCGAGTATCCCCTGGCGATTAAGCGGCTGCAAAAAGCGATTCAGCAGGCGAAAAAGTATGGCTTGATGGGCAGCCAGATTTTTGACTCGCCCTTTGACTTCAAGGTAGACATTCGGATTGGCGCAGGTGCCTTTGTCTGTGGCGAAGAGACGGCGCTGATTTTCTCGATTGAAGGCAAGCGCGGCAATCCGCGTCCCCGTCCGCCCTATCCGGCTCAGTCCGGTTTGTGGGACTGCCCAACGCTGATCAACAACGTCGAAACCTTTGCCAATATCGCCACTATCGTCCAGAAAGGCGCTGACTGGTACGCCAGCATCGGTACGGAAAAGAGCAAGGGCACCAAAATCTTTGCGCTGACAGGCAAGATTCTCAACAATGGCCTGATTGAAGTGCCGATGGGGATCACGCTGCGGGAAATTGTGGAGGAAATGGGCGGCGGCGTGCCCGATGGCGAAGTGAAGGCGGTGCAGACAGGCGGCCCGTCCGGTGGCTGCATTCCGGCTTCCATGCTAGATACGCCAGTGGACTATGACTCCCTGATGCAGATTGGCTCGATGATGGGTTCTGGCGGCATGGTGGTGATGGATCAAACCACCAGCATGGTTGAGGTAGCTCGCTTCTATATGGAGTTCTGCCGGGGGGAAACCTGCGGCAAGTGCGTTCCCTGCCGGACGGGGACGGTGCAGCTTTACGCCATGCTGACCAAGCTGGTGAATGGAGACGCCACCGAAGCGGAGCTGGAGCGGATGAAAGCCCTTTGCTACATGGTGAAAGAAACCAGCCTCTGCGGCTTAGGCATGACGGCTCCCAACCCGATTTTGAGTACGCTGCACTTCTTCCCCGAAGAATATCAAGTGCTGTTGCGATCGCCTGCCTATTTAGACGCCACGCATAACGGCAAATCTGCCGATGCCGCGACCGTTTCAGCCTCCTAACTGTTTTCCCCTACGAAACGCCTGGTAGGGGCGAGTTTAGCCCATGAATGGGAATTTCGATCGACATCTAATCCACAAAACTCGCCTTTACGATACGCACGACCAACCTTTCGCGTTCGATATATCCAGCGTTGTTTCAACGCCTATCGCTAAAACGGGATTCTTTAATCATGAAGGTCAACACTATCGACGATCTCAATGCCCTGGTTGCTCAAGTCAAAGCGGCGCAGGCGCAATATGCCAACTTTACTCAGAACCAAGTTGATCAAATCTTCAAGCGGGCGGCGCTCAAAGCGAATGATGCTCGTATCGCTCTGGCCAAACTGGCTGTCGCTGAAACTCAGATGGGCATCGTGGAGGACAAGGTGATCAAGAATCACTTTGCGTCTGAGTACATCTACAACAAATACAAGAACGAGAAGACCTGCGGAGCCATTGAAACAGATAACACCTACGGCTTCCAGAAAATTGCTGAACCGATTGGGGTTCTAGCAGGAATCATCCCGGTGACGAATCCCACCTCGACGACGATTTTCAAGGCATTACTGGCGCTGAAAACCCGCAACGCCATTATCTTTTCGCCCCATCCCCGCGCCAAGGGCTGTACGGCGGAAGCGGCTCGCATCGTGCTCGAAGCGGCAGTAGAAGCGGGTGCGCCGGAGCATATTATCGCCTGGATGGATGATCCGACGATTGAGCTGTCTCAGGCGCTGATGCAGCATCCGGAAGTGAAGCTGATTCTGGCGACGGGCGGCCCCGGCATGGTGAAAGCAGCTTATTCTTCAGGCCACCCGGCCTTGGGTGTTGGCGCAGGCAACACGCCAGCGGTGATTGACGAAACGGCTCACCTGAAGATGGCGGTGTCGTCGATTCTGCTCAGTAAAACCTTTGACCACGGCATGATCTGCGCCTCGGAGCAGTCCATCGTCGTCGTCGATGAAATTTACGATGAAGTGAAACAGGAACTGTGCGATCGCGGTGCTTATATCTTGACTACCGATGAAAAAGAAAAGGTAGGCCAGCAGATTATCGTCAACGGACGCTTAAATGCCGGAATTGTGGGTCAATCGGTATCCGGCATTGCAGATTTGGCAGGAATTACGATTCCGGATCACGTCAAGGTGCTGGTGGGCGAAGTGGATGCAATTGACCACGATGAACCCTTTGCCTATGAAAAGCTATCGCCGATCCTGGCCATGTACCGAGCCAAGTCCTTTGATGATGCGGTCAGTAAGGCCCAACGGCTCGTTGATCTGGGTGGTCGAGGCCACACGTCGGTGTTGTATACCGCGCCCGCCAATCAGCAGCGGATTGAAAAGTTTGAGCAGGCGGTGCAGACGGCCCGGGTGCTAATCAACACGCCGTCTTCGCAAGGAGCCATTGGCGACCTGTATAACTTCCGGCTCGATCCCTCGCTCACCCTGGGCTGCGGCACCTGGGGCGGCAACTCCGTCAGCGAAAACGTGGGGCCAAAGCACCTGCTCAATATCAAGAGCGTGTCCGAGCGGCGAGAAAATATGCTGTGGTTCCGTATTCCGCCCAAGATTTACTTCAAGTACGGCTGCTTACCTGTGGCACTGCGGGATCTGGCGGGCAAACAGCGGGCACTGATCGTGACCGACAAACCGCTCTATGAGCTGGGCATGACCCGCACCGTGGAAGCCGTGCTGGACGACATCGGCATCAAATACGACATCTTCTACGATGTCGAACCCGATCCCTCGCTCGATACCGTGAATCGGGGCTTGGCGCTGATGAACCGCTTCAATCCCGATGTGATCATCGCCTTTGGTGGCGGGTCGCCGATGGATGCGGCCAAGGTGATGTGGCTGATGTATGAACAGCCGGACATCGAGTTTGAAGGGATGGCCATGCGGTTTATGGATATCCGCAAGCGGGTGTATGAGTTCCCGACGACGCTGGGCGCAAAAGCTACGCTGGTCTGCATTCCGACCACTTCTGGCACGGGTTCCGAGGTGACGCCGTTTGCCGTTGTGACCGACAACCGGACGGGGATCAAGTATCCCATTGCCGACTATGCGCTGACGCCGCACATGGCGATTGTTGATCCCCAGTTGGTGATGAACATGCCCAAGTCGCTGACGGCGTTTGGTGGCATTGATGCGCTGACTCACGCGCTGGAAGCCTATGTGTCGGTCTGTGCCTCGGAATTCACGAATGGGCAAGCCCTAGAAGCGATTCGCCTGCTGTTCAAATATCTGCCCAGTGCCTACAAAAACGGAGCCAACGATCCGAAGGCGCGGGAGAAGGTTCACTATGCAGCGACGATGGCGGGGATGGCCTTTGCCAACGGCTTCCTGGGTATCTGCCACTCGCTGGCCCACAAGCTGGGTTCCACGTTCCACATTCCCCACGGCTTGGCCAATGCGCTGATGATTTCCCACGTCATCCGCTACAACGCCACCGATGCGCCGTTTAAGCAGGCCATCTTCCCGCAGTACAAGTATCCCAATGCCAAGTGGCGCTACGCCCGGATTGCCGATTACCTGCAGCTCGGTGGAGCCGACGAGGATGAAAAAGTGGATCGCTTAATCGCCGCCATTGAGCAGCTTAAGGCTGCTGTTGACATTCCCACCGCCATCCGCGATGTGATTCCGGCTAAGACGGCAGACTTTTACCAGATGGTGCAGGATATGGCCGAGCAAGCCTTCGACGACCAATGCACGGGCACGAATCCCCGCTATCCGCTGATTGAAGACCTGAAGCAGCTGTATATCCAAGCCTTTGAAGGGGAAAGCCCTGTGGCTGTGCTCGATCTGAATCAGGCGCTGCAACTGAGCAATGGTCACAATGGTCATGCCTCAGACTGGACGCATGAGGAGGTCAAGATTTAGGTAAGTTGTGGTGGAAGATGCGATCGCAATCTCTAATTAAACGTTTGAGGGGAAATGGTATGGCAGTTAAAACACTCAAAATTGACGATCAGGATATTGCGATCGCAGAAGGCGCGTCTATCCTGGAGGCCGCCAAAGAAGCGGGCGTACGGATTCCGACCCTCTGCTTCTTGGAAGGGGTCAGCTCTGTGGGAGCCTGCCGTCTCTGCCTGGTGGAAATCGAAGGCAGCAATAAACTTTTGCCCGCCTGCGTCACCGAAGTGGCCGAAGGCATGGTGGTGCATACCCAAACGCCCAAGCTGCAAGAGTATCGCCGCATGGCCGTCGAGCTGATTTTTGCTGAGGGCAACCACGTCTGCTCAATCTGCGTCGCCAACGGCAACTGCGAACTGCAAGATGTCGCCATCGAAGTCGGCATGGATCACTCCCGCTTTGCCTATCGCTTCCCGGATCGGGGCGTCGATTTGTCCCACGACCTGTTTGGCATTGACCACAACCGCTGCATCCTCTGCACCCGCTGCGTCCGCGTCTGCGACGAGATTGAGGGGGCACATGTCTGGGATGTGGCCAATCGGGGCGCGGCTTGCTACATCGTCTCCGGTCTGAATCAGCCCTGGGGCGATGTCAGCGCCTGCACCTCCTGCGGCAAATGCGTCGATGCCTGCCCCACCGGATCGATTTTCCACAAGGGCGAAACCACAGGCGAAAAAATCCGCGATCGCGACAAGTTCGCTTTCCTATCCACCGCACGGGAGAAACACGAATGGACAAGATAAAGTTTGCCACGGTTTGGCTAGCGGGCTGTTCCGGTTGCCACATGTCATTTCTCGATCTGGATGAGTTTTTGATTGAGCTGGCGGGTTTAGTAGATGTGGTCTACAGTCCGGTCGGATCGGATCTGAAAGAGTATCCCGAAGGCGTGGATGTTTGCCTGGTGGAAGGCGCAGTAGCCAACGAAGAAAACCTGGAGCTGATTTACCACGTGCGCCGCCGCACCAAACTGCTGATTTCCTTTGGTGACTGCGCGGTGACGGCCAACGTGCCCGCCATGCGGAACCTGCTGCGGGAGGGCGCTAAGCCCGTTCTAGAGCGCGGCTATTTGGAACTGGCGGACGAAAATCCCCATTTACCCCACGCGCCGGGCATCGTGCCGGAACTGCTAGATCGCGTTTTACCAGTGCATGAAGTCGTACCCATTGATATTTTCATGCCCGGTTGTCCACCCTCAGCAGATCGGATTCGCGCCACCTTGGAACCGCTGCTCCAGGGTCAAACACCGGAAATGGTAGGCCGCGACATGATCAAATTTGGTTAATTTAGTTAATTTATTGATTTCACTTGACTGGGAGAAGCGAAGGAGACCTGGCCATGAGCGTTGACAGTACAAAATTCCAAGCCGAACTCGATGATGCGATCGCAGAAGCCCATCGCATCCAAGCCGAAAAAGGAGCGGACTCACCGGAATGTGCCGCCGCCTGGGATGCCGTTGAAGAAATGCGAGCTGAGGTATCCCACCAGCATCAAGCGTCGCCGACATCTAATTTTCAGAAATATGTAGACGAGCATCCCGACGCGCCGGAAGCCCGCATGTACGACGACTAAACCGCGGCTCGCCGATCTATCTATGCCCACAAGCTATGCCCACAAGCCATACCCCGTGTTTGACCAGGGGTGAAGGGAGGTTTACGAAATGTCTAAAACGGTTGTGATTGATCCTGTCACTCGGATTGAGGGTCACGCCAAGATCTCCATCTTTCTCAACGATGCCGGAGAAGTCGATAAAGCCCAATTTCACGTGGTGGAATATCGGGGATTCGAGAAATTTTGCGAAGGCCGCCCCTTCACCGAAATGGCTGGAATTACGGCTCGTATCTGCGGGATTTGCCCCGTGAGCCACCTAATTTGTGCTGCCAAAACGGGCGATAAAATCCTGGCGGTGAAAGTGCCAGTCGCGGCAGACAAACTGCGGCGCTTGATGAACTTGGCCCAAATTACCCAGTCGCACGCCCTTTCGTTTTTCCACTTGAGCAGTCCCGATTTTCTACTCGGCTGGGACAGCGATCCGGCCAAGCGCAATGTGTTTGGACTGATCGCCGCTGATCCAGAACTGGCCAGAGCGGGCATTCGCCTGCGTCAGTTTGGTCAACAGATCATCGAAATCCTGGGTGGGCGCAAGATTCATGCCGCTTGGACGGTGCCCGGTGGAGTCCGCTCCCCGCTGAGCGAAGAGGGTCGGGCCTGGATTGTCGATCGGCTACCGGAATCCCTTGCTACCGTCCGCAAAGCCTTGGATATCTTCAAAGGGCTAATCAACGGCCCGATGCAGGAAGAAGTGAACGTGTTTGGCGAATTCCCGTCGCTGTTCATGAGCCTGGTTGGTAAAGACGGCGAGTGGGAGCATTACGATGGCTATCTGCGCTTTACCGACAGCAACGGCAATATCGTCGCCGATCACCTGAGTGAGGATGACTATCAGGACTTCCTGGGTGAGGCGGTGGAAGACTGGTCGTACCTGAAATTCCCCTATTACAAACCCCTGGGCTATCCCGGCGGCATCTATCGGGTGGGGCCACTGGCGCGGTTGAACAACTGTAGCCACATTGGCACTCCCAGCGCCAATGCCGAACTGCAAGCCTTTCGGGAGTATGCGGGCGGCGTACCCACTTCGTCGTTCCTCTACCACTATGCGCGGCTGATTGAGATTCTGGCCTGTCTCGAAAAAATTCAGGTGCTGATGGATGATCCGGATATGATGTCTAGCCGAGTTCGTTCCGAAGCGGGCGTGAATTCCCTGGTCGGCATCGGTGTCAGCGAAGCACCACGGGGTACGCTTTTCCATCACTATCAGGTGGATGAAAATGGCCTAATCAAAAAGGTCAACCTGATTATTGCCACCGGACACAACAATCTGGCCATGAACAAAACCGTCACCCAGATTGCCCAGCACTACATTCATGGCGAAGAAATTCCCGAAGGCTTCTTGAACCGCGTCGAAGCAGGCATCCGCTGTTATGATCCCTGCCTTTCCTGCTCAACTCATGCGGTGGGCCAAATGCCGTTGCACATTCAACTGGTGAAGCCGGATGGTTCGGTGGCGAAAGAGATGTATCGCGATTAACTGAGAGAGGAAGAGAGGTGCGATCGCACTTCTCCAAATCTGCCCATGTTGCTACTAGGGAGGGAAGAGCCAGATGGCCAAAGAAAACTTATTTCTCTGTATGGGATCGGCCTGTCATCAACTGGGTGTCTATGACGTACTGCCCAAGCTGCAAGCCCTCATCCAAAAGCACGGTCTTGAACAGGAGATTGAGCTGAAGGGGTCATTCTGTCTGGAAACCTGTAGCCAAGGCATCGTCATGAAGTTCCACGACACCTGCTTTTCCAACATCAGCCCTCAAAATGTCGAATCTAAGTTTGAAGCCGAAATTCTGCCGGAAATTCAGTCAGCTCTGTCGGCGGTTTAGGTTAGGGGTAGGGGCGAATGGCGTATGCGTTTAGCGTAGCTGTATGATCCCCCGCTGTCGCCGCCCCCTTAAAAAAGGGGCTATTCCAACTTCGGCTCAAAGTTCCCCCTTTTTAAGGGGGATTTAGGGGGATCTAGCAAAGTGCCACGCTCAATGCATACCGAATGGCCATTCGCCCCTACCCGATTTAATGCTTCCAGTCCCCATTCTCAGCTTGTTGCACCATGCTGATACCTACCGTGACTGCTAACGTACCCAATCACCTCTGGCAACTCCTCTGGGAATATGACCCCAATGGTCTAATCGTGGTGGATGCCGATCTGTATATCAAGCTGGTGAATCCGGCCTTTTGTGAGATGTTTGGCATTCAGCCAGATGATGCCATCGGTCAGCCAGCGGAAACGATTTTAGACGATGTCAGCGACTTTAAGCGGGTGTGGGAAACGGGCACGGTGATTCGCAATCAGCTCAAGCAGTATACGCAGCCGCTGCTGTTGCTCAACCAGGTGATTTTCTCCATTGCAGATGAGGGCATCATTGCCTGCATCATGACCGACTTCAGCCATCAGCTAGCGCAAAAGCAGGCGCTCACCAAACTGAAGCACGAGACGATTAAGCAGGTTAACGAAGTCGTCGATCACCAAATGAAAGTGGTGCAGGAGATCGCCGGACTGCTGGGCGAAACGACCGCCGAAACCAAGGTCAGCCTGCTGAAGATTATTCAGATGCTACAGCAGGAAACGAGCGATTCTTTGCCGTTGTTGAATCCCGATGAGCAGCCGTGACATGGAACAGATTTTGTCTTCAACACGGGCCGATGTCGATGTGGATGCCACCGTTCGTTCTTCGCCTCTGACTGCTGTGATGGAAGCCGACAATTTTCTCGATATTGCAGTCAGCAGTTTGAATAAGCAAGGCGAAGAGCTGTGCGGCGACAAGGTGAAGTACCTAAAAACCGATGATCAGGTGATTATCGTCCTGTCAGACGGTTTGGGCAGCGGCGTGAAGGCAAATATTTTGGCCACGCTCACCACCGAAATTCTGATCACGATGCTGAATGCGGATGTGCCGCTGGAAGAAGTCCTGAAGACAGTAATTGCGACGCTGCCGATCTGTCAGGTGCGAAAGATTGCCTACTCCACGTTCACGATTTTGCGGATTAATCCGGCCAGTAACCACTTTCGCGTGATTAATTTCGACAATCCGGCTCCGTTCTATTTCCACCAGGGTAAGGCCGTCAAGCTAGAGCTGAAAACGCAGGAAATCCTCGGTCGTAAAATCCAAATTGGTGAAGGCTATCTGCAACGGGGCGATTTTCTGGGCGCGATTAGTGACGGGGTGCTTTATGCGGGCATGGGCATTACGCTGAATTTTGGCTGGGGCTGGGAGAATATCGCGAGTCATATTGAGCAGGTGTTGGTGAATCGCGCTCACACGGCTCGCACCATTATTCGCGAGGTGATTCGGCATACCCATGAGCTGTATCAAGGCGCAACCGGGGATGATGCCACGTTTGTTGGGGTGTATGTTCGCCAACGCAAGCCGCTGCTGATTTTTACGGGGCCACCGCTGGATGCGGAGCAGGATGAGGTTTACGTCAGCCGCTTTCTGGAGTTTGAAGGGCGCAAGGTGATTTGCGGCGGTACGACTGGCAACATCGTGGCAAATTTCCTGGGCGAAATGATCGACATGGATTTGTCCACCATGCGGCGGGAACTGCCACCCATTGGCATGTTGAGCTGCGTGGATTTGGTCACGGAAGGGATTTTGACGCTCTCGAAGGCGACGGAGTATATCCGCAACTGTCACTGTGATGTGAGCCAGCTTCAGTTTGACAATAACGGTGCCTACTTGCTCAGCAAAGAGATTTTGCAGGCGGATTCGATTCACTTTCTGGTTGGCCAAAGCATCAATGAGTTCTATCAAAATCCGCTGCTGCCCAAGAACATCTCGATTCGGCGCAGTTTGGTTGAAACGCTGGTCGATGTGCTGAGGGCGGGGCAGAAGGAGGTGATGGTGGAGTATTGCTAGGTGAGGGGGAGCAGGGGAGAGAGGGAGTGGGAGGGTGGATGGGTAGATGAGTGGATGGGTAAGGAGTAGGGAGTAGGTGAGAAAGGGGGTGGGAGTGGGGATGGGTGGTGGTTGCGATGTAGGGAGTAAGGGGGGTAAGGAGATGGTGAGGGTGTTGGTGGTTGGGTATGGCAATACGTTGCGGGGGGATGATGCGGTGGGGTATGAGATTGCGGAGGAGGTGCAGGATTGGGGGTTGGCTGGTGTGGAGGCGGTGGCTTGTCATCAGTTGACGCCGGAGTTGGCGGATGCGATCGCAACTTTCCAATCCATTATTTTCGTAGATGCTGCGATCGCATCTGTCACCACCTCATCGGATATCACGCTGGCGCGGGTTGAACCGAGTGAGCAAAACCCGTTTACGACCCATGCGTCTACGCCCTCGGCGTTGCTGACCTTAGCGAAGTGGCTTTATGACGCGACACCTGTGGCGTATCAGCTGACGATTCCAGCGATTGAGTTTGAGTTTACGGAAAGCCTGTCGCCTGTGACGGCTGAGGGCAAACGACTAGCGCTGGCGCAGTTACGCCGGATGTGTGAAGACACGCAATCCTCTGCAATGGGAGGCTACGCGAATGCATGAAGTGAGCATCATGGAAAGCACGCTGGAACTGGCGGAGCAGTCGGCCCAGCAGCAGGGCGCAACGCGGATTCACCAGTTGACGCTGCGGGTGGGTGAGCTGTCGGGAGTGATTCCGGAGGCGCTGCGGTTTGCCTTTGATGTGGTGGCCCAGGGCACGATGGCGGCAGCGGCCAAGTTAACCATTGAATCGGTGCCTGCGGTGTGTCATTGCCCCGTTTGCGATCGCGACTTTCAGCCACCGGACATCATCTATGAATGTCCCCACTGTCACGGGCTAGCGACGGAACTGCGGCAGGGCAAAGAATTAGAACTTGTATCGTTGGAGGTGTCTTAAGATGTGTCAGGACTGCGGCTGTAGCCAAGTTGGCGCGGTGACGATTGACGGTATAGAAATGCCCGCGCATTCACATGAGGATACGCATGGTCACGCCCACGATCACATGCATGATCATCCTCATACCCATTCACCCTCCCACTCTCCTACCCTCCCACCCGATCACCCATCTACCCATCCACCCATCCACCCTCATACTCACCCACCCGATCACAACCATTCCCACACCCTAAAAGTTCATCAAGGCATCCTGAGCAAAAATGATCGCTTAGCCGCCCAAAATCGCCAATCATTCAAAGCAGCAGGTGTCCTAGTCCTCAACGTTCTCTCCTCCCCAGGAGCCGGAAAAACGGCGCTTATTGAACGCTTAGCTCAAGATTTAGCCGCGCAAACGCCTCAAGATGGGCCGCAGTCTCTCAAAATGGGCGTTGTTGTGGGCGATTTAGCGACGGACAACGATGCTCAGCGACTGCGGCAGGCAGGTGCGCCAGCGGTGCAGATTACAACGGGTAATGCTTGTCACCTAGAAGCGGAAATGGTGGCGCAGTCGCTAACCCGATTAGACCAGTGGCCGGAGTTCGATCTGCTGGTAATTGAAAATGTGGGTAATCTGGTGTGCCCAACCAGTTATGACCTGGGTGAAACGCTGCGGGTGGTGTTGCTGTCTACGACAGAGGGAGAAGATAAGCCGCTGAAGTATCCGGCCACGTTTAAGAGTGCGGATGTGGTGTTGCTGACGAAGGTGGATATTGCCGAAGCCGTGGGTTGCGATCGCACTTTGGCCCTCTCCAATATTCAACGAGTCGCCCCACAAGCCAAGGTGTTTGCAGTCTCAGCCCGCACAGGCGCAGGATTAACCGATTGGTATGAATATCTGCTGGGTCAGCTTGGGCAGGTTGAGCGTAAGCCTAAAACCACCTTGATTTCATAAACGTTGTAGGGTGTGTATAGCCCTTCGGGCATGGCTACGCTAAAGCGAAGCGTAACGCACCGTTCACGGATTTACCTTGATGTAGTTGAGGTGTGGGAAAAACCCCGTTTGTGGGGGCGCTTGCCCCCACGCCCCGCTGGAGGACGGTCGCGTCCCCCAGCCCCCCTCCGAAAAAATAACCTGTTGGGTTAATTAAGGATTGTGAATTAAATAGCCTGTCAATCATTCCAGCCGTAGGGACACGGCATTGCCGTGTCCCTACCCAAAAATTTCACCTTATTAAATCCATGTTCCTAAGAGTGATCTGAAGGGTGTTGTTATGGTCACAATACCGTGTTCCAAATTAAATATTCGCCAGCGTTTGAGTCTTCATGTGGAGGGGATTGTGCAGGGTGTGGGCTTTCGGCCTTTTGTGTATACGCTGGCGCGGTCGGTGGGGGTGACGGGCTGGGTGCAGAATACGGCGCAGGGTGTGTTTATTGAAATTGAAGGGACAGCGGCGCAACTGCAATCGTTTCAGCAGCGGTTGGAGGCGGAGAAGCCGGAACATGCGTGGCTTCAGCGAGTGGAGGTCACGCCGTTAGAGAGTATGGGCGATCAGGACTTTCGAATCCTCCCGTCTTCTGAAACAGCGGCGAAAACGGCTTTAATTCTGCCCGATCTGGCCACCTGTCCCACCTGTCTCGCAGAAATGTGGGAGCCGACGAATCGCCGCTATCGCTATCCGTTTATCAACTGCACCCACTGTGGCCCCCGGTTCAGCATTGTGCGATCGCTACCCTATGATCGACCGCATACGACAATGGCAGGATTTCCGCTTTGTCCTGACTGTCGGCGAGAGTATGAAGACCCCTGCGATCGCAGATTTCACGCGCAGCCGAATGCTTGCCCCACCTGTGGCCCGCATCTGGAACTGTGGGATCGAGAAGGTAACTGTTTAGAGCAATCTGATCCAGCGCTTCGGCAGGCAGCGGCGGCACTGTTACAGGGTCAAGTCCTGGCGCTGAAGGGTCTGGGTGGTTTTCACCTGATGGTGGATGCCACTAACGAAGCGGCGGTGCAAACGCTGCGACAGCGGAAGCATCGACCAGATAAGCCGCTGGCGATCATGTTTCCGTCGTTGGCAATGCTGCGCGATTACTGTGAGGTATCCGATGCCGCCGCGCAGGTGCTGCAATCGGCGGCGGCTCCGATTGTGCTGTTGCCCTTGCGCACGGATGGCGCAATGCTCTCGCCTGGGTTAGCTCCCGGCAATCCCTCTATCGGCGCGATGTTGCCCTATACTCCGCTGCATCATTTGCTGCTGGCGGAGGTGAATCGCCCCGTTGTGGCAACGAGCGGTAATTTGTCCGGTGAACCAATTTGTATTGATGAGCGGGACGCTCTGGAGCGTCTGGGCCAGATTGCCGATAGTTTCCTGGTACACAATCGCCCAATTGCCCGTCCGGTGGACGATTCGATTGTGCAGATGGTGCAGGATCAGCCCGTGACGCTGCGGCGAGCCAGGGGCTACGCGCCATTTCCGGTGATGCCGCCTGTGCCCTCATCCCCAGCCCTTCTCCCTCAGGGAGAAGGGAGCAATTCTCCGGAAGTCCCTCTCCCAAAAGGCTACTGTTTATACATAAGTCTCCTAGACTTCGTTTCGACGTTGAGATCCCCCCTAGCCCCCCTTAAAAAAGGGGGAATTGGCTCAAAGTTCCCCCTTTTTAAGGGGGATTTAGGGGGATCAGTCTGGGATTTAGAAGGACTATTCAGGATGTGTATAAGCAGTAGCCCACAGGGAGAGGGATTTAGGGTGAGGGCCACAAACGCCGAACGACAACAAGATGTAGTTATGCTGGACGTTCCGCTCCCTGACGATACGAAGACTTTGGGTTCTAGTTCGGCGTTGAGATCCCCCCTAGCCCCTCTTAAAAAGGGGGGAACTGACTCAAAGTTCCCCCTTATTGAGGGGGATTTAGGGGGATCGGTTCGGGGTGTTACACAACGCAAAAACGCTGTTATTCTCGCCGTTGGCAGTCACCTGAAAAATACGGTTGCCCTGCATCTGCATGGCCAAACCTTAATCAGTCAGCATTTGGGAGATTTAGACACACCGCAAGGGTGCGATCGCTTTAAAGAAACAATTCAGCATCTCTGTGGTTTGTACGATTTGCAGCCCACGGATGTAGATGCGATCGCACATGATGCCCATCCCGATTACTACTCGACGCAGCTTGCTAAGGCAATAAATAACGCTCCAAAACTAATACCTGTCCAACATCACTATGCTCATGTTCTGTCCTGCATGGTCGATAACCAGTGGCAGCCGCCTGTGCTGGGCGTTGCCTGGGACGGCACGGGGTATGGGCTAGACGGCACGATTTGGGGCGGTGAGCTGCTGTGGATTCCGTCGGCCAATGCACCAGCGCCGGGGTTTGAGCGGGTGGGGCAAGTGAAGCCGTTTCCGCTGCCGGGGGGTGAGCGGGCGGCGGTGGAGCCGCGCCGATCGGCGATTGGGCTGCTCTACAGTTGCCTGGGCGATCGCGCGTTTGACTATTCGCATTTGCCCTGCTTCCAGGCGTTTACCGCTCAAGAGCAGACGGTGCTGCGCCAAATGCTGCGCCGAGGCTTAAATGCGCCGCTCACATCCAGTATGGGACGACTGTTTGATGCGGTGGCATCACTACTGGGACTCTGCCAGCAGGCTAGTTTTGAGGGGCAGGCGGCGATGGCGCTGGAATTTGCGATCGCGCATCCTATAGACCATCCCACAGATCAAATCTATCCCTATGCGCTGCATCACTTGCCGGATTCTTCGCTTCAGTTCGATCCGAGTCCGATGGTGCTGGCGATTTTGGATGACCTGGCGAATCGAGGGTCAACGGCGGACACTGCAGCAACATTTCACAATACTTTAATTGCCGCATTAGTGGAAATCATTCAGCATTTATGTAAGCGGTATCCAGAACTACAGAAAGTAGCTCTCACAGGCGGATGTTTTCAAAATCGCTATTTGTTGAACCGCGCCATTCAGCAGATCCAGGCCATGAATCTATCGGTTGGTTGGCATCAAACCATTCCCACCAATGACGGCGGCATTTCGGCTGGGCAAACAATGGCAGCACTGATTGAGTTAAACAATCAGTTAGTTGTCAAATAGAGTTGAAGATTAAGACGTTCAGGCGCTGAGCAAATTAAACAATCATTTGGTTGCTAAATAGACCATTTCATTCGCATTAATTACGACATTTTTAGGGCATTTAATTATGTGTCTTTCAGTACCCGGAAAGCTTGTTAGTATTACTGATCAAATCAGCAGTCAAAATCAGGACTCTGACGACTCATCGCTGTGGCGCATGGGCAAGGTTAGCTTTAGCGGTGTGCTGCGAGAGGTCAGCCTGGCCTACGTTCCAGAGGCTCAGGTGGGGGACTATGTGCTGGTGCATGTTGGCTTTGCCCTCAGCGTCATTGATGAAACAGAAGCTGCCGAAACATTAAGTTACTTGGATCAGCTCAATCCGACTAATTAATCAGAACTATAGTGGAAGTATGGCTTGGTTAATTGATCTTTTTATTGATACGAGGTTGGTTGAAGTATTAAGGATTAATTAACTGTTTGCTGTTGTCGTCGTTATTAATTTTTGCCAGGATTTTTGCCAGCTTCTGTCAATCATTTCTTAATTATTATTCTTGGCAGATGAGCCATTTAATGTATTGGATGGAACGATATAAAGCCCAATCCCGATCTAAGATTTTGTTGCAAGAAGACTGATCAAGGAAAAATTTCAGACTCAATCCTGACTTGATCAAGACTGATTCAGTGTATTCACTAGCCCGATTTACTGGCCCGATTTGCTGGCCCGATTCATAGCCGACTTATAGATTGATAGTTTCGCAGGTCATTCAAAGATTTTTCGCAATTTATTTGTCGTTTGCACCACTGCGATATGGCAGAGTTTGCCAAAGAGTCTACCAACTCGTTTGCAGCGACAACCACCAGATGTAGCCGGGTGAGTCTAACTCATCCTGTGCATCCATTCATCGTCAAGCTTTCTCGCGAGGAAAGAGCCATGCTATCTCAAACCTTTGCCACGCTGGATGGGAACGAAGCCGTTGCCCGCGTTGCCTATCGCCTCAGTGAAGTCATCGCCATCTACCCCATCACCCCCGCTTCACCCATGGGCGAATGGGCCGATGCTTGGGCATCCGCAGACCAACCCAACCTATGGGGATCGACTCCATCAGTGGTTGAGATGCAGAGCGAAGCGGGTGCAGCCGGAGCTGTCCACGGGGCACTCCAGGCGGGCACGTTGACCACGACGTTTACCGCGTCTCAAGGGCTGCTGTTGATGATCCCCAACCTTTACAAAATTGCGGGAGAGTTGACCCCAGCCGTGATTCACATTGCGGCTCGTTCCCTAGCGGCTCAGGGATTGTCCATTTTTGGCGACCACAGTGACGTGATGGCTGTGCGGTCAACGGGCTGTGCGCTGCTCTGTTCCGCGTCGGTGCAAGAAGCTCAGGATTTAGCGGCGATCGCAACTCGGGCCACGCTGGAATCGCGCATTCCCTTCCTGCATTTCTTTGATGGGTTCCGCACCTCGCACGAAATTCAGAAGGTGTCGCTGCTGCCGGACGAGATCCTGCGGGAGTTCATTTCTGATGACTATGTGCTGGCGCATCGGGCACGGGCGCTCACGCCGGATCGACCCGTGATTCGCGGTACGGCTCAGAACCCGGATGTCTACTTCCAGGCGCGGGAAAGCGTCAACACCTATTACAACGCTGCCAGCGAAATTGTGCAGCAGGCAATGGATGACTTTGCCAAGCTGACCGGACGGCAGTATCGCCTGTACGACTATCACGGTGCGCCCGATGCCGAGCGAGTGGTGGTGCTGATGGGTTCCGGCTGCGAAACGGCCCATGAAGCGGTGGATGCGCTGGTGGCTCAAGATGAGAAAGTCGGCGTTCTGAAAGTGCGGCTCTATCGTCCATTTGATTTGCAAAGCTTTGTCGATGCCCTACCCAGCACTGTGAAGGCTTTGGCCGTCTTGGATCGCACCAAGGAACCGGGCAGCACGGGCGAACCGCTCTACCTGGATGTGGTTGGCACGCTGGCTGAAGCGCAGCGATCAGCGGTGAAAGTGGTGGGCGGTCGCTATGGCCTGTCCTCCAAAGAATTCACGCCTGCAATGGTTAAGGCTGTCTTCGATAACTTGACCGCTGCTGAGCCGAAAAATCACTTCACGGTCGGCATCAACGACGATGTTACCCACACCTCGCTTGCCGTTGATCCCGCCTTCTCGACGGAATCGGATCAAGTGGTTCGTGCCATCTTCTACGGCCTCGGTTCGGACGGTACCGTTGGAGCCAACAAGAACTCGATCAAGATCATTGGCGAAGAAACCGATAACTACGCCCAGGGCTACTTCGTCTACGACTCGAAGAAGTCCGGCTCCGTGACCGTGTCGCACCTACGCTTTGGGCCAGAGCTGATTCGCTCCACCTACCTGGTGTCCAGCGCCAACTTTGTCGCCTGTCACCAGTGGCAATTCCTAGAAAAGTTTGACCTGCTCTCAGCAGCGAATCCCCAGGGCACATTCCTGCTCAACAGTCCCTACAGCCCAGAAGAAACTTGGCAGCGACTGCCGGAGTTTCAGCGGGAAGCGATTATCCGCAAGCAGCTCCGCTTCTACGTGATTAACGCTTCTCAAGTCGCTAAAGATGCAGGTATGGGGCAGCGGATCAACACCGTGATGCAGGTGTGCTTTTTTGCGATCGCAGGTGTACTACCGCGAGAAGATGCGATTGCTCAAATTAAGCAGTCCATCCGCAAGACCTATGGCAAGAAGGGCGAAGCGGTGGTGCAGATGAACCTGAACGCTGTCGATCAGACCCTGGATAACCTGTACGAAGTCGATTACCAGAGCTACGCAGCGATTCCCGCTGCCGACGGTGCGGCTCCCGGTTCCTGGGTGCCCGACACCGCGCCCGCCTTTGTGCGCAACGTGCTCGGTAAGATGATGGCGCGGCAGGGCGATGAGATCCCGGTCAGCGCCCTGCCCGTAGACGGCACCTATCCCTGCGGCACGGCCAAATGGGAGAAGCGCAATATCGCCGATGAAATTCCGGTTTGGGACCCCGATGTCTGTGTCCAGTGCGGCAAGTGTGTCATGGTCTGTCCCCACGCGGTCATTCGAGCCAAGGTCTATGAACCTAACGTGCTTGAAGGCGCACCCGCTACGTTTAAGAGTACCGATGCCCGCGATCGCGACTGGTCAGGCGAAAAATTCACCATCCAAGTCGCTGCCGAAGACTGTACGGGCTGCACCCTCTGCGTCGATGTCTGCCCCGCTAAGAACAAGGCGGAACCGCGCAAGAAAGCGCTGAATATGGAGCCACAGCTACCCTTGCGGGAGCAAGAGCGGGAAAACTGGGATTTCTTCCTCAATATCTCCAATCCTGACCGCCAAGGCTTGAATCTGCATAAAATTGCTCACCAGCAAATGCAGGAGCCGCTGTTTGAGTTCTCCGGTGCCTGTGCGGGCTGTGGTGAGACGCCGTACATCAAACTGGCGACGCAGCTATTTGGCGATCGCATGTTGGTGGCCAATGCTACGGGTTGCTCCTCTATCTACGGCGGCAACCTGCCGACCACCCCCTGGAGCTACAACGCCGAAGGACGGGGGCCAGCCTGGTCGAACTCCCTATTTGAGGACAACGCCGAGTTTGGCATGGGCTTCCGCGTTGCGGTAGACAAGCAAACGGAATATGCCCGCGAGCTAGTGCAGCAGCTTGCCTTGACCGATACTGGCCCGATTCCCCGCGATTTGGCAACGGCCATCCTGGCTACCAACCAAACGGACGAAGCCGAAATCTTTGAACAGCGGGGGCGGGTCGCCACGCTGAAGCAGCAGATTGAACAAGCACTGGCCGCTACCACCGAAGCCAGTCAGCGCCAGAAACTGATGGCTCTGAAAGCGGTGGCCGACTACCTGGTCAAGAAGAGCGTTTGGCTGATTGGCGGTGACGGTTGGGCCTATGACATCGGCTACGGTGGTTTGGATCACGCTCTGGCCAGCGGACGCAATATCAACGTTCTGGTGCTTGATACGGAGGTGTACTCGAACACGGGCGGCCAAATGTCCAAGTCCACTCCACGGGGTGCCGTCGCCAAGTTTGCGGCAGGTGGCAAACCTGCACCTAAGAAGGATCTGGGGCTGATGGCGATGACCTACGGTAACGTCTACGTGGCCAGCGTCGCCATGGGTGCCCGCGATGAGCATACCCTACGCGCCTTTATGGAAGCCGAAGCTTATGAGGGGCCATCCCTGATCATTGCCTATTCGCACTGTATCGCCCACGGCATTAACTTGGCTGACGGTCTGAAGCAGCAAAAAGCAATGGTGGATTCCGGTCGCTGGCTGCTCTACCGCTATGACCCTCGCCGGACAGAGCAGGGCGAAAACCCGCTGGTGATTGATTCCCGCTCGCCCAAGCTGCCCGTGGAACAGGCCATGTATAGCGAAAACCGCTTCAAGCTGCTGACCCGCACCAAGCCGGAAGCCGCTAAGCAACTGGCCGAGCTAGCCCAGTCCGACGTAGACACGCGTTGGCAACTGTACCAGTCTCTGGCCGCTCGGCACATGCAAACCAATGGTCACGATGCCGGACAAGAATCGGGTAACGGTCACAAACCCGCCTCGGATTCGTCCTCATCCGCACCGCCAACGGGTTCAACCGTTTAGTCCTCGCGTCCCGGTGCGATCGCAGGTGTTGTAAATATGCGATCGCACCTTTCCCTTCATTGATTCGCTCGCTATTTATCAATTGGTCAGGAGAAACCACATGGATTTAACGACTACCTATCTGGGATTAAACTTGCGATCGCCCCTGGTTGTAGGTGCAGCGGCTATCCTCTCCGAAGACCTGGATAATCTGAAGCGGATGGAAGACGCTGGCGCAGCGGCAGTTGTGTTGCACTCCCTGTTTGAAGAGCAAATTGAGCAAGACATGTTCGATCTGCATCACCACATGCAGCAGGGCACCGACAGCTTTGCTGAAGCCCTCACCTACTTCCCCGAACCCGACGTGTTTCACGTTGGCCCGTCGCTGTATCTGGAGCATATTCGCCGCGCCAAAGAAATGGTGCAGATGCCGATTATTGCCAGTCTGAACGGCACCAGCATGGGCGGCTGGACAGACTACGCTCGCCAAATTGAACAGGCCGGAGCCGATGCCCTAGAACTCAATATCTACGCCATTCCTACCGACATCACCCTCTCCGCCAGCGACATTGAGCAGCAGTATTACGCCATCGTCCGCGCCGTCAAAGCCGCCGTGACCATCCCCGTTGCCGTCAAGCTCAGCCCCTACTTCACCAGCCTGGCCCATGTCGCCGATCAGCTTACTGCGAACGGTGCTGACGGCCTAGTCCTGTTCAATCGTTTTTATCAGCCCGACATCGACGTAGAGGCTCTAGAAGTCAAACCCCACGTCCTGCTCAGCACCCCCCAAGATCTGCGCCTACCCATGCGCTGGATCGCCATTTTGTACGGACGGGTCAGCGCTGATTTTGCCGCTACGGGCGGTATTCACCACGGTGTGGATGTCATCCGCATGGGCATGGCCGGAGCCAAAATCTCCTACATCGTCAGCGCCCTCCTGCGCCACGGCATTCACCACCTGCGCGACATCGAAACCGAACTCGTCCGCTGGCTAGAAGACCACGAATACGAATCCTACCAATCCCTAATCGGCACCATGAGCCAACGCGCCTGCCCCGACCCCAGCGAATTCGAACGCGTGCAATACATGAAAGCCGTTCAAACCTACCATCCGACACTGCCTGTGTGATCTTTGATTTGCAGAAGCAAATCCAGGGAAAACTTTTACTCAGAGTGTTGTTGAGCTTTGAGATGATATGTCCATACAGGTTGGTTTGCAGCAGTTATCGCCTCAAGTTCTGGAATATATCCAGCAAGGCGAAAACTTCCTTGATGTCTTTTTGCGTGCTGACAGAATCGCAGATTCAAACAATATTGAGGAAATTGAGGCTGAATTTAATCTATCCGACGGAGATCGCCTGAAAGTCCAGGTTCATCAAATTAACCTTGCTCAAATTGTTGAAGAAGGTAAAAGGAATCAGCGATTCGATTTATGTAATGGATGGCGAGAGCTTCATGATGTTCTGAACTATGATACGGAGGAGGTTTCATACCTTACGACTGAAAAGCTCATCAAAGGTCGCAACTGTATCTGTGTCAATGCAGTACTTGGTGTGACTCAATTTAAGTACGGTGACATTTATCGTTTTTTGACAGCGGATGAGGTTGTACAAGTTTCGACTTTGCTGTCCGAAATCTGTGAAAGCCTTGAGGAACGACTTGAGCTTCTAGAGATAGATTTAGATGAGTCTTGGGATGAAGACGATATCAGCTTTGAGCAATTTTTTCAGGATTTTGTTGACTACTACGTTTCTGCAAGCAATCAAGGCAATGCCATGCTGATTGTCATCACATAATAGGCTCTGTAAACAATCGTCTAGATTTCTTTAAGCCTCTATATTTCCAAAGGGCGAACGCCGTTTGCCCCTACGCCACAGAGAAACACCCCATACCCCCCATGACCCCCAACCATTGACACCCACAGATTAGTTTTTTCGGAGGGGGTCTGGGGGACGCGACCGTCCTCCAGCGGGGGCGTGGGGGCAAGCGCCCCCACAAACGGGGTTTTTCCCACCCAACAAAACCATTTAACAAAAGCGCCCCAAAGCAACACCTAAACCACCCATGAAATTCGTTGACGAATACCGCGACGCAGATCTCACCCAACACTACGCAACCGCGATCGCAGATCTCACCACCCGCCCCTGGACACTGATGGAAATCTGCGGCGGCCAAACCCACGCCATCGTCAAATACGGCCTGGATAGATTACTCCCGCCTGAAATTACCCTAATTCATGGCCCCGGCTGCCCTGTCTGCGTCACCTCCGCCGAAGTGATCGACACTGCGATCGCACTGGCTCGTCAGCCCAATGTGATCTTCTGCTCCTTCGGCGACATGCTGCGCGTCCCCGGTTCCGTCCCTGACTCGGCCAGCGGCGCACCCGTCCCCACCGACCTGCTCAGCGTCAAAGCCAACGGCGGCGATGTCCGCATGGTCTACTCGCCGCTGGATGCCCTGACCATTGCCCAAGCCAATCCCGACAAAGAAGTCGTCTTTTTCGCTGTCGGCTTTGAAACCACTGCACCCGCTACCGCAATGGCCGTTTATCAAGCCAAACAGCAGGGCTTAGACAATTTCTCGTTACTCGTATCCCATGTATTAGTGCCGCCCGCCATGGAAGCGTTACTCTCCTCACCAGACTGTCAGGTGCAGGGCTTTTTAGCAGCGGGTCACGTCTGCACCGTGATGGGCTATGAAGAGTATGGTGCGATCTCAGATCGGTTCCAGGTGCCTATTGTCGTCACGGGCTTCGAACCTGTGGACATTCTGCAAGGCGTTTATCTCTGCATTCAGCAGCTCGAATCCGGTCGGGCCGAAGTGGAAAACCAGTATCGCCGCTCCGTCCGGCAGCAGGGCAACACCACCGCTCAGCAGGTGATTCAGCAGGTCTTTCAAGTCGTGCCCCAAATCTGGCGCGGCCTCGGCGAAATTCCTCAAAGCGGCCTTGGTCTACGCCTAGAGTATGCCCAGTTTGATGCCCTGCAAAAGGGAATTTTGACCACTCCGGTGCAGCCCGCTACCAATGCCACTGAATGCATCAGCGGTCTCATTCTCCAGGGACTCCGCAAACCGGAAACCTGCCCCGCCTTCGGCACCCGCTGCACCCCCGATCATCCCCTCGGCGCACCAATGGTGTCATCTGAAGGAGCCTGTGCGGCCTACTACCGATATCGTCAGCGGACACTGACGACGATTTAACTGGTAAGAAAAAAGCGCTGCAACGCAGCGCTTTTTTCTTACGATTATTCTTCCACCCGATACCCCAATTCCGCCAACCGCGATCGCGACTGCCGCCACTTGGGCTGCACCTTCACAAACAGCTCCAGGTAAACCTTTCCAGCAATTAGCTTTTGAATTTGCTGCCGCGCATCGGAGCCGATGGCTTTGATCATGGCACCGCCCTTGCCGATGATGATGCCCTTTTGCGACTTGCGCTCCACGTTCACCGTCGCCAAAATGCGCGTAATATCCGGTTCCTCATCCACCCGGTCAATTGCGATCGCAACTGAGTGGGGCACTTCCTCCCGCGTGTGCAGCAAAATCTGCTCCCGAATTAGCTCACCCATAATGAACCGCTCCGGCTGATCGGTGACCAGATCCGGCGGATAGTAGTAGGGGCCAGGTTCCAAATGCTGAATCAGCGCGGCTTGCAGGTCTTCTACACCTTCTCCGGTCACGGCTGAGAACTTGTGGATTGACCAACCGTGAGCTTTAGCCATCGCGGTATAGCTTCGCTCCATGATTGAGGCATCTACTGAAGCGTCGTCGGCTTGCAGGTCAATTTTGTTGATACCGAGTAAGACGGGAGTTTTTTGCTCCGCCAGCAGCTCGGCAATAAAGCGATCGCCGCCGCCCGCTTCGCTTGTCGCTTCCACGACAAACAGCACCACATCAACAGACTGAATCGCAATCCGCGCATTTTGCACCAATACCTTTCCGAGCTGATGGTGCGGCTTATGAATCCCCGGCGTATCGACAAAAATAATTTGCGCGGCGTCGGTTGTCAGAATGCCCCGCAGCCGATTGCGCGTCGTCTGGGCAATAGGGGAGGTGATGGCGATTTTCTGCCCCACCAGATAGTTCATCAAGGTTGACTTGCCAACATTGGGGCGACCGACAATGCCGACAAATCCCGACCGGAATCCTTCCGGCGCAGCGGGAATCAGCGGCAGGCCAAAGTCAAGTGATGGAGTTGGCGTATCGGTGTCGGTGTTATCTGGAATATTATCTGCGATCGCATCTGACAATGGATTAGTTTTTGAAATCACGGAATTAGAGTCGGTCATAGAAGGCGGAATTTGGGTTGTAAAGGGCTGTAGAGGGCATGAAACTCTGTAGGTTGGGTTGAGCAACGCGAAACCCAACAGCTTCAGGGAATTGCGATCATGAAAGCAATGTTGCGATCGCACATTGATTTATTGATTGCTGATGTTGGTTTTATGCTTCAGCTCAACCTACGAGTTCACCCGCAAAAAATTAATAGCCGGAGACATGTACGATCACTTCACGGTGATGGCCTCTGGCACGGTGTTCCCAGAGGTAAATGCCTTGCCAGGTGCCGAGCAGTAGCCGACCGTTGCCGACTGGGATATTCTCGGACGTATGCGTTAGAGCCGTCCGCAGATGGGCGGGCATATCGTCGGGGCCTTCGGTGCTGTGAATGTAGGAGTTATCTTCGGGAACGAGCTTGGAGAAAAAGCGCTCCATGTCGCGCAGCACGTCGGGGTCAGCGTTCTCTTGAATCACGAGGCTGGCTGAGGTGTGACGTAAAAAGACGGTGCATAATCCGGTTTGGATGCCCGACTGGCTGACCACATCCCGAACCTCGGCAGTAATTTTGTGGAGTGATTTGCCCGAGGTACGAATGCTGAGACTTTTCTGAAAATGCTGAGTGTTGGAGGTCGTCGTTGTCATAAGTGAAGTTGTGACAGTATCTGCTTTATCCATCTTAGATGGACACGCGCCGATGGATCAGCAACTTCTATAGCGGTAGCCATGTTGGTTAGGACATTTTTGTAGCGCGGCTCCGCCGCACTACAAAAATGTTCGTGTCTTAACCTAGCTGACTACAGCTATATGTCGGGTTGTAGGGGCAAATGGCCATTTGCCCCTACGAATGTTAGCTATGACTTGAGCGGATCGTGGCCCCAGTTCATCAGGGAGTAGCGCCAGTTGGTGTCCTCAATATCGCCAGAAGGCTTCTGGGCTGAGTGACGATGCACGTAGCTGACGACCCGTTTCATCTGGTGAACATCGTCATCGTCGTAGTCAGACTTGTTCTTGTTGAGCAGTTCGATGATGTATTTCCCGGATTTGCGGCCCTTCGACTCGCCATCGCCTGAATCTTGACCAACGGACTGGCTTTCGTCAGTCTGAAGCCAGCGCTCAATTTCCTTGGCGGTCATATTGACGGCATCCTTAAAGTCTTGCAGCGCGGTATCCAGTTCATCAGCGTCCGGCTGCTGTCCAGAAGACGAGTGAGCCGTCTTGTCTGATGTGTCTGATTTAGATGCGTCTGCTTTTGACGTGTTGGATTTGGATCTGGATTGAGATTGAGAGCCGGATACCCTGCGCAACGTGTCAGGACGATGTCCGGTTACAGTGCCCGTGCTGTCATTTTTCACCAGGTAGCGTGGATCATCCTCAGAGGCCGCAACGGTTTGACCATGTACCGTCGTGTTTTGGGTCACTTGTTTTTGAATTTCGCCGGTTGTTGTACCGGAGCCAGCGCTCCATTCGACCCGATCGCCCGGTTTGAACTGATTTGCCTGCTTTGCCATTAGGGGGTTGTCCTCTCGATGTACTGATAAGTTCAACGTAGAGAGAGGCTATTCGCGCATCATCAATCGTATTAGCGAAATTTTTAGCTCCGATGTCTTCAATTGGGACGACCCATGCGGCTCCATTGCCCGCCTCCGTCGTAGGACAGTAGGGGCGAATGGCCATTCGCCCCTACGCAACGTCATATTTTCAGATGTTTGTTGATGAACACGAAATAATTCTGCCCCTGCTCCGATGTTCACAATGCAGCTTTTACGCGATATCACTCAGGTGCATTCGATAGAGGGGCAGTTTTAGGATATTGAAGCTGAGCTTCGGCGAAGGCTTGTTTGGCGCGGCGAGTCAGATCGGTTTGATAGACGATTTCATCGCGGGCATCGATGGGATAGGCTTTGAGGCGAAAATGGGTGGCCCAGGCGAGTTCTTCCATAACGACAACGATAGGCAAGTTGAGCTGAGTGTATTTGCTGCTGTAGGCGGCTTCGTAAAGGATTTGAAAGACCTGTTCGACATCGATGCCGTGTTCAAAATAAAAGTGAGTAATCACTTGGGCTTCCAAACTGCCGCTGTTGGCATTGGAGATCGCGTCTGTCCAGGTTTTGCTGTGGGGAATCGTGACCTGATTGTCATCCAGGGTGCGCAGCCGAATGCTCCGCAGACCGTAGCTAACCACTTCGCCGTAGCTGTCGCCGATCCGCACGCGATCGCCCACTCGATAAGGCGCTTCAAACAGAGCGACAATGCCCGCAATGATCGAGGTGACGTAATCTTTGAAGGCAAAACCCAGCGCCACGGCAATCGTTCCGGTCACGGCAAACAGATTTTCCTCAGATAAGTCAAAGAACAGGTTGATTAGATAGGCCGTGATCACAATCAGGATCAGTCCTTTCCAGAAGGGAAGCGACTGTTTGACAATCAGCCGATAGCGACGGGCAACCTGTTCCGAAACCCAGTTGGTCAAAGACTGGGCGGCGCGACTCAGACTATAGGCCAGCAGAATCACCAAGACGGTTTTGATGATTTTACGTACCGTGATGTCGGTAAAGATGTCCTGTGGTCGTAGACCGTCGCCATCCTGCGCTAGCCAATAAACGGGAGAAAGCAGCTCCGATAAGTGCGTGAAGTGCATGAAGTGCTCTAAATCGGGCTGTAGCGCCGTTTCCAGTAGCGTGATGTCCATCAGATTTCTCCCACTAGAAAGTTATTGTCCGCGAGTTCCGTTTTAAGCCGGGGATAATGCTTGGGGCTGACGGCGAGCCGTCCTTGGTGCTGTTCTAAAACACCTTGGCGGAGTAGGAGTTGGGCTTGCGATCGCAAAATACTTTCTGTTTCTCCCAAGCTCAGCGCCAAGTGCGATCGCGTCATGGCACCGTGCAGCAGCAGGGAGTGCAGCAGATAGCGATCTTTCATGGTGATCGATGGCAGGCTGGGCAGGACGGGGTGGGTTTGATGGAGTTTGTTGGCCCAGTGGGAGGGTAGTTGGGTGGGAGGATGAGTTGGTGGTGAAGGGGGAGATGGGTGGATGGGTGGATGGGTGGATGAGGGATGGGTGGGTGGTGAAGATGGGGAGTGGTTGGAGGATTGATGGTGCGGGGTGGTGGATGAATGATGGTTGGCCGGATGGGTTGGATCGTGGGGGGGCTCGGTTGTTTTGTCGGAAGTGCGGATGCGGAGTGATTTGAGCCAGAGTTGAGCGGCGGCGCGGCTGCCGCCGCGTGAGAGGTTGGCGAGTCCTTTCCAGTAGGATTCGGACTCAAAGGATGGCGCATTTAGGTCGTCGCTGTCGGGTTCGAGCAGGTGAGTTGCGATCGCACTGAGCCAGTCCTGTAAATCTTTGCCGGATAGATCGGGTAGCGATGTACAACAGCCAAAGTAGGCGCGAATTTGGCAAACGCGGTCTAGAAATTCCCAGGCCCAGGCATTGCAGCCAATCAGCCAGAACACATGAGGATACTGCACCACCGCATCCCGCACTTCGATCAGTTCTTGCCAGCCACCAATGCTGCGTAGAAAATTCTGGTGCAGTTCTGGGATCACCATCAAAATCGGCTTGGGGGGCTGAGGGGGCACGGCATCCGCAGCGTCAGCGCCATTCTTTTCATGCTCATCGGGCTTCCCATTACCATTCGGCATCGTGATCTCTTGCTGTTCCGTCTGATCCTCTAGGATGCGCCGTAGCTGACTGGCCTGATTGGAGATCTGCGTGAGCCGCTTCGAGGGTAGCGGATAAACGACGGTGAACTCAGTTTGTTCGGCGGCCAGCGTATTCAACAATTCCGCTGGTGAGTCTACAGGACTGCTTAAAACGACCAAATGATTTGGTTCATCGTCCGGGTCGTCTTGCCACTGCTGAATGGTAGATGCCAGCTTGTCTTGTACGGTCGTGTAGTAGATCTCTGGCCACTTTAACTGCTTGATATCATGCGCGATCGCATCGGCCAAATCTTCTGGCAGTGAATCGGATTGCTGCTCAGTACGGCTAGCCTGTCGCCGCGAGAACCACGCCTGCACCTGATTCAACAGCGATCTCAGTCGCACACTCATCTGCTGATTGCCATCGCGTTCCCTCATCCGCTGCCTCCTGCTGCAATGTAGTCCACAACCGCCTGTGCGATCGCGCTATTGCCATCCTTTGGGAATGGCTCAGCCTGTCGCGGTGGCTGCATGGGCTGGTGAAGAAACGACCAGTCGCCTGCCGTAAACTCTTCGGGCGACACAATTAGGTGATGGGCATTATCCTGAATACCCGCCAGCAAAAACGGCGTTTCGGCAAATCCTTCACGGGTAATCGTCACAATCGGCACGCCCACCCGACAGGCTTCGCTGAAGGTGCCAAATCCTGGTTTCGAAACCACCCGCCCACACAGCGGCATAAAGTCCACAGGCCGATAGGCGCGCTCCGTCACCTGAATCAAATTGGGCAGGTCGGGAGCCTGTCGGTCAAAGGTAATAAACTGCCAGTCCGGAAACCGAGCCAGATTGCCGTAGGGAATGCCCGCTAGTCCCAAACCGCCGAAGGTGAGCAAAATCGTTTGTTCTTGGGGCGCGGTGATGCCAAATTTTTCTCGTAACGTATCCCCGTCATGGCCCGGATCGCCACCCGTTAGCCCCACGTCAATCACGTTTTTGAAAGCACTCATTGGCTCATGCCACGGATAGCGATATAAGCGATCGCACTTGGCAAACTGCTGACTAATCCAGTCGGCCATCTCGACGAACTCGCCGCTCCACTCCCGATAAATCAAATCCCAGCCAAAGTTGCTCATCATCCAGCAGGGGACACCCGCCGCCTCTGCGATCGCAGCCGCTAGCGGCGGAATATCGGCTAGAACTAAACAGGCTTTATTTTGGGCAATAAAATTGGCTTCGGCGCTGATAATTTGAGAACTGCGATCTCGGATTTGCTTTAGCTTCTCCAACGTCGCCGCCTTATCCATCGTCAGACTATCGCTCTGCACCACTCCCACATCAAAGCTGCGGGGCCGATGAATAAAATCGCTATTCGGTAAGTAAGACTCCAGCAGCCAGCGGGGAGCCGTCGTCACAAACGCCAGCAGCACATCGGGACAAAATTTCTGAATCGTCGCGGCTACCCCTGCCGTGCGCGTCGCATGACCAAAGCCATGATTCGTAATTGCAATATAAATAACTGGACGAGACATGTGACCTGCTTTATCGTGAGTCAACAATCCTGACTCATAATAAAGCAACGCCCGAAATCTCACCTATTGAATGCTCGCCTCATTGAAACCATATTTCGATATATCTCACATCTTGCACCTTGCACGTTGAGAGCCTGAAGAGGTTGTTTTGCCGTGATGCGGCGGCAAAGTAACCCTTCTGAGTTTTGGTGCAAGATGTGAGTATATTGAGTTCTTAAAGTTAAATGACTGGACTCCAGCTACCGCCAGGAACTGCTGGCGTGATCTGAGCTGCGCTTGTTACTGCACCATCATCGATAAACCAGACACTTGTACGACCTAATGTAGAGTTATGCCACAGCAAGTCATCTGCAAAGCCATCCCCATCAAAATCTGAAACTCCTTCAATTCGCCAATTTAGATTACTAAGTGAATCTAGAGATTGCGTTTGTTTCGTTCCATCTGGATTTACAGACCAGACAACATTTTTTCCAGTTTCATAATTGCGCCAGACTAGCTCGTTTAATCGACCATCTCTATCAAAATCACCCCCACCTGCAATTTTCCAGTTGAGATTACTAACGTCTTGAATATTAGACTTTATAGTGCTTTGTATTTTTGCAGTTTGCACCTTGTAAACCAATTACCCGAAGAGGTTATTTTATGCCGACGAATGCCTCTCTTTTATCGATAGGATGTGAACATTGCTAAAGAATTTTTAGAAGATTGAAGCAAAAGCGGAATCAGATATACATGGGTGATCAACAAAATGCTCTCCGTCAAATGCTGCTTGCTCTTGACCAGCGGAGCTACAAAGCATATCGAGACATCAAAGGCGAGTATGCTTTTCCTGGCTTTGATCTGATTATTGATCGGGTGCAGGGCGATCCGTTTGCCGCACCGAGTCAAGTACGGGTGCGGGTACCCCAGGATGAAGCCCGATTTCCATCAACGCTGTTCCACAATCGCAGTCGCGAAATTGCCGTAAGAGACTATCTCACCCGTCAGTTCTACCAGGCGACTCAGGATTTACGGCAGCGGCGCGGCAGCGGCAAAAGCGGCTTAATTTCGATGACACAGCCGGGACAAGCGGCTTTAGAGCGCACATCGGTCTGGATCAATGCCGACTGGGTAGAAGCGCGATTCGTCGTCGGCCTACCTGCCTTTGGTCGCCGGATTGCCGGACAGCAGGCGGCAGAAATGCTGTGTGATGACATTCCCGCGCTGGTTGAACGGGCATTGATCTATGAGAACCTCAATGCAAAGACTATTCAAGCCCACGTAGACACTGCCGAAGATGCCGACTGGTTGCGATCGCAACTCCCCTGCCAAAATCTAGTTGCCTTCATCGCCAACGGTGCTATCCTGCCGCGTCGCAGCGGTGTGGATGATCGGCCATTAGATGCCAAAGAAGCGATTCCGTTTCAAGCGCCGGAATCCTTGCAAGTGACCTTTGAGCGACCCCACTATGGCACGATTACCGGATTGGGCATTCCCACCGGAGTGACGCTGATTGTGGGTGGCGGCTATCACGGTAAATCGACCTTGCTGCGGGCGATTGAGCTGGGGATTTACAACCATATTCCCGGTGATGGTCGCGAGTGGGTGGTGACGAATGCTGATGCGGTGAAGATTCGCGCCGAGGATGGCCGTAGTGTTGCCGGAGTCAATATTTCGCCGTTTATTAACCACCTGCCCCAAGGTCGTGATACTCAAGCGTTCTCCACGCCCAACGCAAGCGGCAGCACGTCGCAAGCGGCCAATATTATCGAAGCGATCGCAGCTCAGGCTCAGGTACTCCTAGTAGACGAAGATACGGCTGCAACCAACTTCATGATTCGCGATCGCAGAATGCAGGCGCTGATTGCCAAGGATGACGAGCCGATTACGCCGTTTATCGATAAGGTAAGACAGCTCAAGCAGGATCTGGATATTTCGACCATCCTGGTCATGGGCGGCAGCGGTGACTACTTTGACGTGGCCGATACGGTGATTGCGATGGAGAATTTTGGGCCGCGTGAGGTGACGGCAGAAGCGCGGCAGATTGCCCAGCAGTATCCCACCGATCGGCAGGCAGAAGGCGGAAAATCCTTTGGCGAATTAACGAAACGAATCCCCGCAGCTAACTGCCTCGATCCCAGTCGGGGCAAGAAGTCTGTCAAATGGTCGGTACGCGGCGTAGACCAGCTTGCCTTTGGCACAGAAGACATCGATCTGTCGGCACTGGAGCAGATCGTGGAACCGGGACAGGTACGCGCGATCGCAGTTGCAATGGTGCATCTCCAGTCTTATCTGGACGAGTCGCAATCTCTAACTGAAATCCTCGATCAGGTGATGCAGGACATTGCCACCAAAGGCTGGGACGCGATGACTTGGCTACCGGAGGGCGATATCGTCACCTGTCGCCGTTTTGAACTGGCAGCAGCGATTAATCGGACGCGATCGCTACGGATTGTGCAGACGGTGCTTCATACATAGCTGGTGTGTGATCAAAAATGTGCGATCGCAAAGAAACGTAGCGAATTGCTTCAGAGCACAAGCAAACTGTGATCAATCTCACAAATTTGGGCATAGTTAGCGAAGAAAGAACTTCTACGATAGCTCTGTAGGTGTTCAATCATCGTTCTACGGGTTGTGGCACACCACGTCAGCGGATCAAGTGAGTAGCTTTATTGATTCTGCGATGTGAGGTTGATGCTAGTAACCTATTCCAGCGTATGGGGACTCATGTTAAACATGAGTCCTATTTTTTATTCAAAAGTCGAGCAAAAAGCTTATACCGCGTCAGAAATAACATCCTGAATACCTTTCATAAAGCGACCACATAAATCGCTTAAAGTGCTTACAGTATTCGGAATATCTTCATCGGTGATGTAGTTCTAAGCAATCTCCCCTATCCCTAGCCATCTTAAAAAATTGGTCAGGAAAAGAAACTCTTTTTGTTGATTAAAACCATTATCATAGTTGACAAAATGGACATACGTAAGCTGATCAAGACCACCTATTTTAATTTCAGTACCGATGACGAAATTATCGATTTTGGTTTTGTAAATAAAGGAAGAGCCAAGCCTTTTAGGCTTGCCGAGACAAGGTTCACACGCGGCTTTGACTTCTTGGCCAAGGAGAGTATGATTTGGTTTTACAGTTTTCTTGAAAAATCTGTTTTCGTAGAACTCTTCTAGATTTTCTTGATTAAAGGGTTGATTATTTATTTTTTCAAATTTATCCCATCTGACGCGATCAATTATCTTAGGTGATTTCCCAATAATTTCACTATTGCGTTCTGTTAAAAACTTGTTTGATAGAGAAATCGCAAAGTCTAATCTCTCAGCAGGATTAAGTGAGTCAAAATAGTGGCAGGCAACTATTGCCGTTTGTCCTTTGATCTGCCTCAAATAATGAAAATCTGAATTTACTTCGCGTTTCACATCATCGTGAATCCAGTTGTAGAATCCAGTTTTAATTTGCTTGATAACTTCCATCTCTATGCCTGCTTTGATCTGGCCGTTTTCCAAATCCACCAGCCTGCGATACATAGCGTCACGTTGCCCACAACCGTCATCGCGGCCTGAAGCGTCACCAGCCAGTCTAGAGAATTCGGATTGTCAAAAAAGTGCCAGGTACAGGCACACATAGCGCTGACCAATGCGGGCAGCATACCAAACGACAGCGCTCGCCAAGCCGTGTTGCCGCTGACGTTGCTGTACGTCCAGATCAGCCAAATCGCGGCAATCCATTCAATCACGCTGGAAACGTGAATAATCCAAGTCGGAATCGATAAAGCATGCATAGCGAATTCAACTAGTGTGAATAAATTCTGAAGTGTTGTGTGATTTAAGAAACCATTGGGTGATGATTCCCCTGCAAGGTATTGTAAGGGGACAAGCGTAGAGAATGTTAGCGACCGATGATGAGGGCAGTTTTGTGTGGCTATTACGGACAGGGCAATGGCGGTGACGAGGCGCTGTTGGCCTCGCTGCTGCAAATGTTGCCGTCTCACGTGGTGCCCGTGGTGCTATCCGGCAATACCCAGCAAACCCGCGATCGCTATGGCGTAGATGCCGTGCCGCGCAAGTCGGCCTTTCAGGTTTTGCAAGCCCTACGGCAGGCCGATGTTTTTATCTGGGGCGGCGGCAGTTTGATGCAGGACAGCACCAGCGTCCTCAATCCGGTGTACTACGGCGGTCTGATGGGATTAGCCCAGCGTATGGGATTGCGCTCCATTGCCTGGGCGCAAGGCGTTGGCCCCCTGCGGCGTTCCACCTCACGCTGGATTACTCAGCAGGCTTTGCGCGGTTGTCGCGCTGTCAGCGTGCGCGATCAGCAGTCGGCAGAAATCCTAGCCAACTGGGGAGTTCCCTTCTGGCTAGCTCCCGATCCGGTCTGGGCACTAGAAGCCGAACCGCTGCCGGGACTGTGGGATTTGCCTGCACCACGAGTCGCCGTCTGTCTGCGATCGCATCCCTGGCTCACTCCCGATCGGTTGGAACTGATCACTCAGGCGTTAGTTACCTTTCAGCAAGCTACGCAAACCTGCATTCTACTCATCCCCTTTCAGCCCGTGCAGGATACTGCGATCGCGGAATTCATTCAGGCCAAGTTAAAAGGGCCAAGCAAGATTTTGCCTGTGGAGCAGCCGCGCCAGTTGAAAGGGGTGTTTCGCGGTGTAGAAATGACCATTGGTATGCGCTTTCATGCGTTGGTGATGGGAGCGGCAGAAGGCTGTCGCTGCGTGGGGTTGAGCTATGATCCAAAGGTGACACAGCTCATGCGATCGCTCAATCTCAAGGGCTGGGATTTGAATCCCAAGGGTTCAGCTCAGTCCAGTTCGAAAGACGCTTGGCACCTGCCATTATTACCGACAACGGCAACTGACCTTAGCCAAGCCTGGATTGAGTTCTATGCCAATGGCAATCCGCTTACCGATGATCAAATTCAATCCCTCGTGGATCGGGCACTGATGCATCAGGATTTACTGAAAGAAGCGCTACATTTGTAGTATTTGATATTCTCACATCTTGCACTAAAACCCAGAAGGGTTGTTTTGCCGCCGCATCGCGGCGGCAAAACAACCTCTTCGGGTTTTCAAAGTGCAAGGTGCAAGATGTGAGATATTCAGATTTCCCAGCCCATGATGGTCATTCTTGCGTTGCTGCTTGGCTTGCTGGGTGCAGCCATTTTTCTAATCATTTGTAGAGTTGTGACGCCTGAGACTCAGACTCAAACGCTTGCAGTAGGACTGATGGTTGCTGCATTCATCTACATTGGTTTTGCAATTCTAGGACAGGCAAGCGCAGCATGGATCTCCGTAGAAGTGGCTGGCATAGCGATATACGGTCTATTTGCCCTTTTGGGACTGTACTCCTCACGCTGGTGGCTAATGGTCGGTTGGCTGCTCCATCCCGTCTGGGATCTGGGGCTACATTTTTATGAGCGCGGTGCGAGCTTTACGCCAGCCTGGTACGTTTTGATGTGCCTCAGCTTTGATCTGCTGGTCGCAGCGTATATCGGTGGAATGCAGTTTGGATTATTCAAATTGAAGACAGTTGATCCGTTGTAAATCATACAAGACGGTAGTTCAAGGCAGCGGATTGTTTGGATCTAGATTAGCCAGAGTGCGATCGCTGGCAACCTTTTCTTTTCCAACCGATATTTCGCGTCATCTTTTGGTTATAAGCCTTTAATTTATTGCATAAAAAATATCGAAACGAGCCAGTGTTCAAGGCGTTAACTTGCTAAAGAATGATGAGAGAGTAAATCTTCTGAATCTTTAGAACTAAGCCTTCTCTGACAATAGTGACAGATTAAATAAAAGCTTACTTTACTGCTCTTTCGACGGATGGGAAAACGGTTTGAGATTGCAAACATGAAAGTACCAGAAAAGGCAGAAACTTATCTGCTTTTTCATGTTGATTACTAAACAATTTTCATGTTCTACCATAAAAAACGCCTGCAATATTTCACCAAGCCAGAAAACCCAGATCCCGTTTATGCTAAGCAGCTACAAGAGCTAATTGGTGGGCCTTTTGGCGAAATGTCGGTGATGATGCAGTACCTGTTCCAAGGCTGGAATTGCCGTGGTCCTGCAAAGTACAAAGATATGATGCTGGACATCGGTACCGAAGAAATTGGTCACATTGAAATGCTGGCTAATTTGATCGCGCATCTAGTGGATAAAGCACCACCGGATGTTCAAGAAAAGTCTGCCGCTGACCCAATTGTTGAAGGGGTCATGGGCGGTATGAATGCTAAAGATATCATCATGGCAAGTATGAATCCCAAACATGCTGTGATGTCTGGCGGCGGCGCTTTACCGGCTGACAGTGTGGGATATCCCTGGAACGGGAACTACATTGTGGCCTCTGGTAATTTGATGGCCGACTTCTTCTCAAATGTGCAGGCTGAAGCTCAGGGTCGTCTACAGGCCGTGCGCCTGTATGAGATGGCGACTGGGAGCAGGTCACTTTCTTGAGAGAAAAATTAGAGTAAGACTGTAGCGATATTTTGAGGGTGCTCTAATGACGCCAGCGGAACACCAAGAACTCTTACAGTGCAGTCAACGCATCGCGGAACTACTGTACCAGGAAGCCTGTGAGCAAAACCAGCCGATGGCAAATTTGGGAGCCATCGAATCAACGGTGCGCGCTCAAGTGCAAGAACACGTCACGCCAGTCATTGGGGAGTTTTTTGCCAAACCGTTACCGGCACCGACGAAGGATATCCCCGCCAACTAGAGAGCATTCTGGGCCGGTTATCCCTCAGTAGTGAACAGGCCAAACAACTCGGTGTCCGTCCCCGACAACAGGTCAGCCCTTATTTAGAGCTGTGCTGTCTGCGCCAAAGCGCAATTGTTTCTTATGCCCAAGCGGCGATTGAAGTAGAGGTGCAAACGGGACGACGGGTGAGTGCGAAAACGCAGCAGCGGTTGGAGGCGCGCCATGACTTCGAGCTGCCCACGAGTGAGGTCCCGGTTGAGCAAATGAGCCTGGATGGCGGCATGATTCGCTTGCGCACGCCGCTGGGGGAAGCGGCTGAGTGGCGTGAATATAAAGCCTTGAATTTGGGTGAGCAGCATCAGGGCATGGCCTGGTTCAAAGACAACGAACACCTGATTGAGTGGGCAAATGACCTCCCCTTAGCCCCGATAGTGGACTGCCTGGGCGATGGTCATGATGGGGTTTGGGGCATCTATGCCCAGATTGGCAACGACCACCAACGTCACGAAATCCTCGATTGGTTTCACCTGATGGAAAATTTGCATCAAGTCCAAGCCACTCCAGAAGCACTCGAAACCGCTCGCAGCTTTCTTTGGCAGGGACAAGTAGACGCTGCTATGAATGTGTTTGAGGTGAGCGAGTCGGAAGCAGCACGTCGCTTCTGTGGCTATCTAGAGCGGCATCGTGACCGCATCCCCAATTATCGTTACTACCAAGAAGAAGGGTGGCCGATTGGCTCGGGGGATGTTGAGTCCTGGGTGAAGCAAATTAACCAACGCACGAAGATCCCTGGCGCTGCCTGGAACGCTGAGCGGGTGCCGCAGGTTTTAGCGCATCGTTGTGCTTACCTCAACGGCAGGCTCTCACCTCAGAGATGTTTTTCTCTGTAGAAGGTGACCTACTCCCTGGCGACTGATCCCGGCGTCAAGGATACGCTGAGCTACATGATTGCTCGCGATACCATGCACCAAAACCAGTGGTTGGCGGCGATTGAGGAACTGAAAGCAGATGGATTGGAAAGTCTGCCCGTTCCCAGCCGATTCCCGCAGTCACAGGAGAAGCAGGACGCGTCTTACACGTTCTGGAACTTGTCTGAAGGTACTGAAAGCCAGCAGGGACGCTGGGCCAAAGGAACTGCTCCGGATGGCAAGGGTGAATTTAAGTATCTGGAAAACCCAGAGCCTCAAGGCCCTGCCGCAGAAGCACCCAAGCCGAATCCCAAACTCTATTCCACTCCTAAGCAATAGAGAGTAGAACGTTTTTTTCAGGGTGCTTAATGACCTCAAGAGGGAGGAGTTTGCTGCGTCGCAGCAGCTCCTCCCTCTTGATTTAAGAATCATCGAGTCGTAGTTTAGGAAGCTCTATAGGCACGGCTGTGCCAAAGCGATCGCAAAACCCAACAGATTCATTACCGATGTCGAGTTTCGCAAATTCAACCCACCACAAGAAACTAAAACCCCTCCTCAATTCCCTCTACAGTCTTTACAGCCTTTACAGCCCTTCGCCCTCCTTGTAGTATGCTGTATTATATTAATTGAACGTGCCGTCAACTGGAGTTCATGTGGTGATGCAAATTGAACCTTATGCTCCTCACTACCTTGATGTTGTGATTGGTCTGTCGCTGCGGGCATGGACGCCAGTCTTTGATTCAATTCGGCAAGCGCTGAATCCAGAGGTGTACCAGGCATTCTATGTCGATGGTTGGCAGATGAGTCAGCAAAAGGCTGTCGAGGATGTCTGTGCGGCGGAAGACATCCATGTATGGGTTGCGATCGCATCTGGCTCTGGTTCTTCCAATTCTCCAAATTCCGTCGTTGGTTTTATTGCCGTAAAGCTCCACCAAGAGGACAATATGGGCGAAATTTACATGGTGGCCGTCGATCCAGACGCTCAGGGACAGGGCATTGGCAGCGCTCTAATCGAGTTTGCGCTGGACTGGATGAAGAACGCTGGAATGTCAATTGCAATGGTCGAAACAGGCGGCGATCCTGGTCATGCTCCAGCGCGTCATACTTACGAAAAGGTTGGTTTTGAGCTGTTTCCAGTCGCTCGATACTTCAAAAAGCTGTAGGTCATCACTCTGAAGGCTCAACGCGTAAAGACATGGTTAGCAACGCGGATTTAATAAGATGAAATCTTTGGGGTAGGGACACGGCAATGCCGTGTCCCTACGGATGGAACGGTTTACAAGTTATTCAATCCACAATCCTTAACGAAATGCGATCGCGGCCAGAAATACTAAAGCTCGCTTACCAGAATGGTTTGAGCATTCAAGCAGATTCGCTGCAATTCAACGAGTCGGGTCTTGATTTTCAGGTTGCGTTAGCGACGGACGCTGAGGGAGATCGCTGGGTTTTGCGGCTTCCGCGACGCGCCGATGTTCTGCCGTCAGTCGAGAAGGAACAACGAACGCTGGAACTGGTTGCGCCACTGCTCGCTGTAGAAGCACCACGATGGACGATTTGCACAGATGAACTGATTAATCTGCGATCGCACAAAAGATTAAGGCTTGACTGTTGTCATGACTAACTTGTCCTAGCGCTAACGTAGAGTTAAATCATGCGTTGAGCGCAGTGGAGAACGATCATGGTGAGCCAACTACCGAACTGCATCACTAGCCCACCTTGGTGGCAGCTGATTAAGTGGATTGCCGATCCAATTGGGTTTCAAGACCAATACAGCCAGCAGTATGGCGACATATTCACGATGCGGCTGGGTCAAATTGCGATCTGTGTTGTCACGGGAGATCCGCAAGTTATTCAGGAGATTTTTAGCCAAAGCGCCAAATTTGATGTGGGTCGAGGTAATGCACTGGCTGAACCGCTGGTTGGGTCAAATTCGCTGATGCTGCTGGATGGCGAGCGCCATCGACGCGAGCGAAAATTGCTGATGCCGCCGTTTCATGGGGAACGGCTACAGACCTATGCGCAGCAGATTTGCCTGATTACGGAACAAGTGGCAGCGCAGTGGCAGGTTGGTCAACCCTTCGTTGCACGAACGGCGATGCAGAAGATTAGCCTGGAGGTGATTTTGCAGGTGGTCTTTGGCTTGAGCACCGGGGAACGGTATGAACAGCTCAAGCCTCTGCTAGCCGACTGGCTCAATATGACCGATTCTCCACTGCGATCGAGCGTCCTGTTTTTGCGGTTTCTACAGCAAGACTGGGGCGCTTGGACACCGTGGGGCGGCATGAGGCGGCGACAGCGTCAGGTTCATGAGCTGCTGCAAGCCGAAATTGATGAACGGCGATCGCAAGGTAAGGAAGGCGGAACAGATGTGCTCAGCCTGATGATGGCGGCGCGGGATGAAAATGGGCAGGCGATGGCCGATGCGGAACTGCGAGATGAGCTGCTGACAATCTTGTTCGCTGGGCATGAAACCACGGCTACAACGCTTGCCTGGGCGTTCTATCAAATTCATCGACATGCAGACGTGCTGGAAAAACTGCTGCACGAATTAGACAGCCTGGGAGACAATCCAGCACCGTTAGATATTGCGAAGCTTCCTTATCTATCAGCCGTCTGTCAGGAAACGCTGCGCATGTATCCGGTTATCCCGATCCTCTTCCCTCGCATCACGAAGTCGTCTATGAAAATTGCCGGATACCAGTTTGATGCTGAAACGACGCTGATGCCTAGCATTTATCTGGTGCATTATCGCGAGGATCTCTATCCCAATCCTCAGCAGTTCAAGCCAGAGCGGTTCTTTGAGCGTGAATATTCCCCGTCTGAATATTTACCATTTGGCGGCGGCAATCGTCGCTGTTTGGGCTATGCCCTGGCTCAGCTAGAAATGAAGCTGGTTCTGGCGACGATTTTGGCTCAGTATCAATTGGCCCTAGGGGAGAATAAACCTGTGAAGCTACAGCGACGGGGCTTCACGCTGGCACCTGCGGGTGGAGTGCCACTGGTAATGACCGGAAAACGATGAAATAAGGATATTTTCGTGATGCGATCGCGACTTTGAGAATGCAATCAGGATGCGATCGCACGTTGAAACGTTAGCGAAAACATGAGAAAAAGCAGGACACCTAAATGCCGTGGCAACTTAATCAGCGTGTAATAACCAGTGCAGGTGCGATCGCGGCGGGTACGGCTGGCGACGGGCCTGCTCTGGTCTTAGCGCATGGATGGCCGTGGTCTTCTTTTTCATGGCATCGCGTTATCCCCGGACTAGAGCAGCACTTCCACGTCCATTGGTATGACATGCCCGGCTACGGCAAATCCGCCAAAACAGATAATCAGCGAACATCACTGGATTTACAAGGGCAGATTTTTGCTGAGATGGTTGAGCATTGGGGACTGGAGCGCCCCTTGGTCATCGCGCATGATTTCGGAGGCGCAATGACTCTCCGTGCTCACTTGCTGCACGGGTGTGAGTTTGAGCGATACGTTTTAATGAATGTTGTTGCTATGCGTCCCTGGGGTTCAGAATTTTTCGACCATGTGGGTCGTCACGTCGATGCGTTTCTTGGACTCCCCCCACATATCCATCAGGCTGTCGTCAGAGCCTATATCGAAGGTGCGTTGGTCAACGATATCGACTGTGCCGATCTAGAACAGCTGATCGAGCCTTGGCTGTCGGAAGCTGGCCGCAAGAGCTTTTATCGGCAGTTCGCGCAGGCTGATGAAAAGTACACGGCTGAAATTGAGCCATTATTCGGAGATGTGCGCTGCCCCGTAAAAATTCTGTGGGGCAAAGATGATCCCTGGATCCCGCTCCAGCGAGGAGAAGCACTGCATTCTCTCATCCATCATGCGTCGTTTAAGACATTGGACAATGTGGGCCATCTGCCCCAGTTGGAGGCCCCACAAGTTGTCTTAGACGAAGTGGTCGATTTTTTGTTGGACAAATAGCGGCTGAAGATAATGGCTGTTGCACTAGTCCTGTTCCAGGATATTTCGCCCCATGTTCTGGCATAAACTCAAATACGCGTCTTGCCAATGCTCCTCAGCGCAGTTGTCTGGACGGCCACGATGTAGCCAAATATAATAGGCTGTCTCACGAATTAACGCTGCACTGGGAATATTGGACGTGAACCATTCGCAGGTTTGGGTCACAGGATCGTAGGGCACAGACGCAAAGCTGTCCCGCCCCGGTGAGGGTTGAGTATGACGATAGCAATCGCGGCGCAGTGGGCACTCGTCTCCAGGACAATACAGCATCATAAATTCAATTCAGTAATGCTTTGCTCGGTAGGTTATTGGATCGAATTCAAATCGCTGTTGGCTGTGGGTTTCGCCGTATAAGTTGAACGTGACCAACCATTCTTCGCCGATTGCCTGTACTGAATGAATGGCGGCTGGTGTAAAACTAATCACATCTCCGACTGCCAAAATTTTTTCTTCAACTGGACTGACCTTGTCAGGACATTCAGGCTCGGGGGTTCGTTGCCACAGCCTGTTGTGTTCCTGCCCTTGCAAAATCGCCACAATGCCCCAGGTTCCATGATTGTGAATGGATGATTGGGTACCGGGTTTATGAGTTTCAACTTGAACGGTTAAGGGATAGCCAATTTCATCGTAGAGGTTAAGGATAGCTGTTCCCGTTCCGGGAGAAGGTTCGGGGCGTTGAGTGTGCAACCAGTAGGAATTCAGCACCAGTTTTCGCACAAGTCGGCGTAGTTCAGGAAAACAATCACACTGATGCTCCGTAGTGGCTTGATTGAGGGTATCTTCGACCTCTGTCAAGAAGCGATGGAAACGGTAGGGTGTTTCCAGCAGATCCCATTCGCGGGCAGTCGGGCAGGGCTGGCACTGCCCAGTTTCTGTAACAAGCCAATCCTTACCCTTGGACATATCCCTCGGAATCCACAGCTAGCGTTGATAGATTATGACTATTTA
Organism: Thainema salinarum CENA647; assembly: GCF_057732415.1. Taxonomy (NCBI): domain Bacteria; kingdom Bacillati; phylum Cyanobacteriota; class Cyanophyceae; order Leptolyngbyales; family Leptolyngbyaceae; genus Thainema; species Thainema salinarum. The sequence continues at coordinate 151,248 of NZ_JBYJZJ010000022.1, read as the reverse complement.
GACTATTCGTTTCAGGAAGAGAGAGCTGTAAATTTTACATCAAGTTCGCACACCCACATTTTGCATCTGTTGCTACCTTGCAGACTAAGGCAGTTCTCAAAATCATCACCTGAATACCACTACCCAGACTAAATCCGAAAAGATAATTTGCCGCCGTATCGCGGCGGCAAATTATCTTTTCGGGGGTTAATAGAAAATATGAGTACATTCATCATGCCCTGAGTGCAAATGCTTGGATAGTGTGATTATCAATTTCAAAACGCTGGTTCAGGAGAATTTGGGGCTGATTCTGAGTGTCGATGACCAGCAGAACGGCTTCATCAACGTTGAGCCATTCTGTAATCTGTTCTTCTTGACGGGTCGCGGTAGTCCACTCTTCTTTCGTGATTAACCGATTGCGACGGGACGCAATTAGAATCAGACGGTTGCCTGCTGCGTGAATTAGAAACTTGTTAAAGTCGTCATGCCAAACTGGCGCTTCATCCGCTGCCCCTTCCAGAATGAGCGGATACAAATCTAACCACGGCTCAATCCGGACAAATTCGCGATCGCAGATCACTTTAGCAAGGTAGAGCTTTTCGGGAAGATATCGGTTTGCCGCCGTGCCTTCTTTAACCACAACCCACGGTGGCACCATCTGAGTGGAGGCCAATATTTTATTACCTGTGCGATCGCTGAGATAATTCCAGATTTCCACGGTGTCCTGACGAACCATATGAAATTTGATCTCAGCCAGCGGGTTTGACGCTTCAGTGATGTAAAGGTGTTGTCCAGAGATGAATCGGTTGCTGTCGTCAACTAAGACGTACCAGCGCTGGGCAGCGGCATCAATCCACTGAGCATCCAGGTGCGGCTGGCTAACATCAAACTCCTGTTTATCCAAAAGGTAAATGTTTTTAGGATCGGAGCAATCAAATTTGAAAATAAACACAGGGACAAAAATGTTATCCAGAAGATAGGCAATTTTTTGATGGACAACTATACCGTGGGCATCTTTCTTGGCCAGTCCTGTAACCTGTAGTTCAACTCGGCTCAAAATTGTTAAATCAAGGCTCAGGACAATAAAATCGCCTTCTGCCGATATGAAAATGTGTTCTCCATCGGTTTCTAATGCGGTGAGGCTATTGAACGCGATGCGTTTGATTTCAGCCAGGGTTAAATCAAGCTGAATCAGGTAGCAGCTCTTGTCTCCGTCAGTGCGGGGTAGGGGCTGAGCCGCAACAATGATAGATTCTGGTGCTCGGACAATTTTCAGGATTTGCAGTTCTGCTGATTTCTCGGTATTGAGCAAACGGATTGACTCAAGCTCGACGTAGCATTGCGATTGAGGCTCAATCGCAAGCAGCAGCAGCCGATCGCGACGATACGACTGATCTCTGGCAGCAAGAATCAAATCGGGGAGTAACATGCCATTCACAGTAACTCCTTCGATGGTTAATGAGCTAGGGCGTGTCATCAAATAGACCTGTGACAGCGTAAAATCAAGAGTCACAGCTGAGCAATCGATCTAATTAGGAGTGTTAGGATGCCCCGTCGCTATGCCCTACGAGATGACCAATGGGAGCGCATGAAAGACCTGTTGCCCGGTCGAGCTGGCAGCGTGGGCGTGACGGCTCGCGACAATCGACTGTTCGTGGAAGCGGTCTTGTATCGATATCGAGCCGGGATTCCATGGCGAGACTTGCCAGAGCGCTTTGGGGACTACCGCAAAATCCATACCCGATTTCGACGCTGGTGTCGCACGGGAGTCTGGCTGAGAGTATTTGAAGCGCTCGCCAATGAGCCGGATAATGAATATGCCATGATTGATTCGACCATTGTGCGCGCTCATCAGCACAGTGCCGGAGCAAAGGGGGGGATGCCTCTGCCCAAGCGATAGGTCGCAGTAAAGGGGGATTGAGTAGCAAGATTCATGCCCGTGTCGATGCGTTGGGCAATCCGACCGCCTTCTATCTAACCCCCGGACAAGCGAGTGACTTAGACGGAGCTGATGTGCTCTTGAGCGACTTGGAGGCGGATGGACTGCTGGCTGATAAAGCCGATGATGCCGATGAGCGAGTCATCAAGCGCTTAGAGCACGACGGCATCACACCCGTGATTCCGCCTAAGCGCAATCGACGTCAGCCTCGTGAGTATGACCAGGAACTCTACCAAGCCCGGCATCTGATTGAAAACTTTTTTGCCAAGTTAAAACAGTATCGAGCCATTGCTACCCGCTACGATAAGCTAGCCGAGAGCTTTCTAGGGGCGATTTATCTCGCGGCTACCGTCATCTGGCTTAATTGATGACACGCCCTAGGTGCGATCGCACCTTTACCCACCTACTCATCAAAAATGCGATCGCACTCTCATTTCACAAACCTCCTGCGATCGTACCTCCACCATCTGCTTATCAACACCGTGAAAAATGTCGGATAACTCCGGCATCTGGAATACTATCTAGCATTTTTGATGAATAACATCCTGAAAATGGAGAGCTAAACAGCAAAAAATCTGTCTAATTTCTGAAAATTGGGATCTAGCTTATTATGTTTGGCCTATAATTTTTGGCTTATACTTACAAAGTATAAGGGTATTACTTGTTCAATCTAGCTTTGCATGTGTGTTTGAATAACAAATCATGGAAAATTTGCAATTAACTGCAACTGATATTGCAAGATACTTTCTCATAGCAAATGGAAAAAGAGATGCTCAGGGAATCATACGTCCAAAATCGATTGGAGACTTCATTGGAAATGACAATCAAAAAATCCAATGCCTTTTTGATGTGTACCAGATATGCAGGAGATTGGAAGCGGAAAATATTTTAGTTCCTGCTGGTTCAGAGTTGAGAGGTGCTCCTCCTTTGAATAATAACTATTATTGCTATAGATTTGATGATAACCTTGCTGAATATGGAACTTATGAATTCCTTTGCTTTGGATTTCCTTATATTCGTAACTACTTTTCAAAATCTGTTCTTCCAATCATTGTTGAAAGAGAAGATGGCACAGAAGATATTGGAACTGGCTTTCTAGTGTCTGATCACAGTTTTACAACTCGCGGTTTTACGACAGCAGCACATTGTATAAAAGGAATGAGAAAAATATATATACCAGGCTGGAGTTTCAATGAAGAGAATTTGGCAGCCATTCATGTTTCGTTGGAAGAAAACGTAGATCTTGCTTTTTTGAAATTTAACACGAAAAACCCTTTCGATGGTGTTCCTGGTTTCTTATTTAGAGAAGGAAATATTTTAGAAGATATCATTACGATGGGTTATCCTCCAATTCCTGGATTTGAAAGCGTATTAGTTGCCGAAAAAGCACATATATCTGGCTATTTGAGTTCTACAGTTGGACAGCTAACGGGTTTAGAGCAGTCTTATCTAGATAAACAAACTTATTTTTTGTTTACAGCAAGAATAAAGGGCGGTAACAGTGGTGGACCAATAGTCGGAAAGGACGGTTTTGCGTTAGGTGTTGTTGCACAAATACCAGCAGGAGCTGAAGGTCGGGCTGATTTAATTGGCTACGGTATAGCGACACCGTCTAATACCTTCATATCATTTATTGAGTCTTGCTTTGAAGATTCAGATTCAACGAAGCTATTAGATTTTGAATTTGGCGACAACTATATATCAACGAGTTAAGATTCAATATAAAGCCAAAAATATCGTATATACTTGGTAAGCAAAAAATACCGTTCGCTCCTAACCCTATTTTTTTGTAGGTGATGCGAAATGTTAAACAAACTACAGTAAGAAATCTTTTCGCAAGTCGGTTGAGATCGCACCTCTACGCACTTTCTCTACCGCCAGCTTCTTAAAGAACTAAGAACTGTATCTATTCCGGTTTGAGACTGCGAATCTCAATTCATACTTAAAACCAGCAACGCCTAATGTGCGGTTGGTGGAAAGCTTATGAAAATCGATATTGTCATTGTCTACATTCAGCGCTATCGCAATGGTCATGAGGCTGATTTTGTGCCGCCGCTGACCGGGATTCACCTAGCAGCACTGACCCCGCCCCAGCATACGGTGCGAGTGATTCACCAGCAGGTTGAGCCCGTAAACCTCGATAGCGATGCAGACGTAATTGTGCTCTCGTTTTTCAGTGGCTTTGCACCAGAAGCCTATCGTTTGGCGACTGAATATCGCGATCGCGGCAAGATCACCATTGCGGGTGGCCCACACGTTACCTTTGCGCCAGAGGAAGCGCTGCGGTTTGTCGATAGCGTCGTGATTGGCGAAGGCGAGTCAGTCTGGGCACAGATGTTTCAAGATATTGAACAGAATCGGTTGCAGCCCCGCTACGTCGGCGAAGCCCTGCCGCTGACCGACATTCCCACACCGCGCTACGACCTGCTCTCGCCTAAATACGCTGTGCGGCGGGTGGTGCAAGCGACGCGCGGCTGTCCGTTTTCCTGCTCCTTTTGCACCGTTCCCACCCTGAATCCAGGCTTTCGCACCCGCCCGATTGAAGCGGTGCTCAACGACATCCGCTACAACGATTTCAAGTGGTGGTGGCAGCGCAAGCTGGTCTGGTTTTGGGATGATAACCTAACGGCCAATCGACCCTATATCAAGGAACTGCTGCGCCAGATGATTCCCCTGCGGAAGTGGTGGTTGACTCAAGCCAGTATGGACATCACCCTGGATGATGAACTGCTGGATCTGATGCGGGATTCCGGCTGCATCGGCATTTTCTTTGGCATTGAGTCCTTTGGCCTGGAGTCGCTAATCGACGCGGGGAAGCGGCAAAATAAAGTGAATGAGTACCGCAGCAAAATTCAAAAGCTGCACGATCGCGGCATTGGCGTAATGGCTGGGTTCATCTCTGGTTTGGATGGTGATACGCCGGAGAGCATTCGGGATATGGCAAATCAACTGGAGGAAATTGGCGTTGATGTACCGTTTTTGAGCATTCTTACGCCCTTCAAAGGCACGCGCTCCTATGCAAAGATGCAGGATGCGGGTCGGTTGCGATCGCATCTCGGCTGGGAGTTTTACAACGGCTATAACGTGACGTTCTTACCTAATCACATGACCGTCGCCGAGCTGTTGCAGGCCCATCGGCACTTATGGCGGTCGGCGTTTAGTTTGCGCTCAGTCTTGCGGAGAATTGGCCGCTCTCTCTTCACCTTACGCGGAGGAGCGATGATGATGTGCGGCATCATGAATCTGTTCTACGGCTGGAAAGCGCTGAGCAAGAATGAACCGATGAGCTTTGAGGGAACCGATCGCTATTCATCGATTCGAGAAGTGGTTGATGCAGTAGATGCGATCGCACCTTCAACTACTGTTCATTAAGAGTGCGATCGCGCTTTTCTCACTACTTATGAATAGGTGACAGTATGGTTGATATTTGCGTTGTTACGGACGATATCTTTCTGCTTGCTCTGGATGACTTTTTCAGAGATAAAATGAAATTTATTGAGTCCAATGAGCTATTAGAATGCGCTAGAAATATTGCATCAGAATTGGGCATCGAACCAAAAGACTGTCCCGTAGAGGGATATTATCATGAGACGCCAGAGTTGACAGAATATTTTAAGCTTGTGAGGAGATTGCAGGATATTGATAGCAGCAGTAAAAGCAAAGTTATTAGATCCAAGAATAACTTAGAACGTTTATCAAGAGTCTGTGGATCAAAAGTTTTTGGACAGCCCGATAAAGATAGATCTGGCCTATTGCCAAGACGCAAAGATGTAGTTGCAAAATCTTTGGAGAAGCTTGCGCCAGATTGGAACCTCAATAAGGTGATAGAAGAGGCCAAAGCTCTGTGTTCCGATGATGACTGCTCCCTTGTTGGTATGGCCTGTGCTTTTGGTTCGCCCTATGTAGTTGCTGCTCTCAGAGAAACGGCAGCGCTATATACTGCCATGATGCTTGGTTGTGCTATGGAAGAGCTAGAGTACACATATAAATGGGAAGTCAGCGAGAAGCTTGAGCAATTAGCTAATTCATTCATACAAGTAGTTAAACAAGATATGGGCTTCAGAATACCGTCTGCAAGTGCATGTAATGCTGAAAAATACTATAAGAGAGGAGAAAAGGCTGATATCGTTGGTCGCTGCATAGCGATTGGACTCAACGATGCAGTAGAACCTGTGCAGTATTATCACTGGGGAATACGATGGGTCGATGGCAAATACAAAGTCGAAGAGTTTTGGAATATAGATTTATGGACGACAGAAAGATATAGAAAGTCTATTTTGTAAATGTAGCCAAAACCTACTACTCACGTTCTTTGTAGTGCGATCTCATTCTCAACTGCTCGTTGTAAAGTGCGATCGCGCTTCTAACAAACTTTGTAAGGAACTGATGGAAGATTCCGAGTCTGACACTGTTGTTATTGCTGATCTCCAATCGCTGCTAGGCCAGATTGAGTTTTCAGACTTGTGGGTCAAGTGGGTTGTGCGATGTGAGATTGGCCCGGATTGGATTGGGGGTGGACGGTTGATCCAGTTCTATCTTGATCACCGTCCCCTGGCTGACACCCAACTGCATCATCAACTCAAAGATGCGCTTGTTCGGGTGCTCAATATTCCGGATGCAAGTCCAGATGCGGTAATCAGCGGTGAGGGCACAGTCACGTATAAGCACAATACGCTCGAAGTTGAATATGAATGGTCGGAGGCTGTTCCCTATCTGGATGCTCGCAACAGCGGCTTCGGCACGGCTGTCCTGATTGACTGTACGTCGATTTCTGCCATATCAGGATGATGAGGTTCTGCACAAGCTACAGCTATTCAGTTCAGTAAAATAGTGATGCAGCAGGCCGTGAGGAGTTCTCAAGATGACTACGCTCATAAAATGGTCAGTTGACGATTATCACCAGATGATTGCGGCAGGAATCTTGCAAAATCGTCGGGTGGAGCTGCTAGCGGGAGATATTGTCGAAGTGAGTCCAGAAGGGCCGATCCATGCGTCACGGATTCGGAAGGTGGGCAACTATCTCCGCAGTTTGCTTAATGGGTTGGCGTTGGTGTCTGAGGTGCATCCGATTACGCTACAGCAATCGGAACCGGAGCCAGATCTGGCGATTGTGCGGTTGCCGGAGGATCGCTATGACAATCGCCATCCGGGGGCTGATGATATCCTCTGGCTGATTGAGATTTCAGATACGACGCTGATGACGGATTTGAACCAAAAGCGACAGATATACGCTACGGCGGGTATTGGCGAGTATTGGGTGGTGAATGTGCCGGACAATTGCCTAATGGTGTTTCGTCAGCCAGTTGGACAAGACTATACGAGCACATTTGAGCTAACGGAGGGAACGGTGAGTCCTTTGGCTTTTCCCGAAATCAAGGTGTCAGTCAATCGCTTTCTGGGTTGAACGAGCCTTAGTGCTGACTGGCGAAGAAAATGAGATCGCAACTCCCTCAACTGCTTGTTAAACGTGCGATCGCATATCTATCAACTATTTATTAGCACTGATACAAATACTGGATAAACTGGATAACTTCGGCACAGAGGATGTTATCCAGCAATTTTGACGGATAATAATATCCTGTGTCACCAAGGTGAACCATCAGATCTGACGTATAACTACGGAAAGTAGAGGTGTTATCGATCAGATCTAACGTTGAATAGATAGTTAGACCGCTAAACCATCTGCAAAAGGCAACTTTAAGCTGTTGAGGTGCCATTTCTCTTTGTACTGTCGAAGCTAGTACGGCAATTTAGGCTAGATGAATCTGCTTGCTCCTGAGTTAGTCTAGATAGTAGGGTATAACCTATAAATCAGTGAACCGAGCAAGTGGGACAGTTAATGTGACAGTTGGAGCAAGCACTGGAAAACTACCGTCTTATGGTCAGCCACCCGTTACAGAAGTGGCTTGTAGTGTGCTGTTTACATCCCTTGAGGGACTGCTTTCTCCCCACATCGGACTGTTGTGGCAAAGATTTCAGCCCGAATATCCATTTTGTGATGATGTTGTTCCGATTGCATCAAGGGTCGAAATTTTTGATGATCAGAACGTTGAGCCGCAATTGAAGCTAAGCAATGTTCCACCATTGCCAAGGGTTTGGTTTATTAACCAGGATGGGACAAGAATCATCCAGGTTCAGCGGGATCGATTCATCCATAATTGGAGAAAAGTTGGCACAGACACTGAATATCCAAGGTATGACAGTCTTATTAAATCTTTTCAGGATTATTTAGCACACTTTGATGATTTTTTGATGGAAGCTGAACTGGGAAGGGTTCAACCACTTCAGTATGAACTAACTTATGTAAATCAAATTCCACAAGGAGAAGCTTGGGTTACCCTTGAAGACATTGGTAAAGTTTTTCCTGATATTAGCTGGAAAGTGAGTTCTTCAAGGTTTCTTGCCCACCCTCAAAGTATTAGCTGGTCTACCACTTTTGAATTGCCTAATACAGTTGGCAGACTACATACTTCAGTCAAATCAGCCGTTCTCAATGAAAACGCAACTCTTTTGTTTGAACTTACTGTGCGAGGTATTGGGAGTTACACTTCACGAGAAACATTGCAAAATTGGTTTGACACGGCGCATGAGTGGATTGTTTGTGCATTTGCTGATTTGACAGATAAGGAGACTCAAACAAAAATTTGGAAGCGAAGGGAGTAAGACCATGACTGCAATTCTGGCGCAATCTGAAGTATTTGAACAAGAACAAGAAGAGTTTTCAACTGTTTCAACAACTTTCAATAATCGAACGGCACAGAAGTTTCCTAATCGCCCTATTGCAATAGTTCGCTCAGTACGTTCGATAGCACAAACTTCGGCCAAAGACATTGATGATGCGAGAAGCTATTATCTCTCTCCACGTCTTATAGATTATGCAAGTATATTTTTACCACCTCAACCATACGAACTTAGAACTATTGAGGATCAATCTAAAGAATTGAGGTCTGATGATATTGCAGTACACGCTCTAACTCACTCTACCGTGAGACAAAATGTTAGTTTTGCTCAACCACTATCAAGCTTAAGACGCGGAAGATTTTTGTTTTCTCTACTGCATTCTTCCTCTGTTCATCTTCCACAACCAAAATCTAAGCTACAAGATTCTGAGTTAGATGAGGGGCAGGCAGTTTGGAGAGGAGTTTTTCCCTTGTCAAATAGCACGAAGGTTTTATTTTCAGAGAACATTGAAATTAGAGTAGATGAGTTACCAGTTTGGAAGCCCAATGTTGTAATTGATAGTTACCGCCTCGAAGATGATGACGAATGACCTCTGGTATGAGGTAGTAAATGCAGACATTGAACTAACACAAGGAGACATAATCCTTGACTGTCCTGTTGTTCGTTGGGCTTCCAAATCTATTGAACCTGGTGCTGTTGACAGTTTTGAGATCCTTAAGTCGGCAATCGAGGTTGTTTTAGCCGATGTTGTTGTAATAACTCAAGCTTGTGATTTAGAGCAACACAAAGTAGAAAATGCAATTCTCTGTCCTCATGTGTCGTTGGATAAATACAAAGAGGAGTGGGAAGCAGCAATGAAAGCCATGAGCCAAAATCCAACTTCAAAAGCTTGGCAAAGAACCTGTGAAGACATCAAAAATGGCTATATCTGGAACCTTTCTATGTTGAACGAAGGCAATGTTGCAGATTTAGTTTTAACGCATCGTGTAGTTGATTTTCATGATGTATTTACCTTGCCACGTACTTTTCTTGAATCTCTCATGCAAAGTAGAGAGCAGCCTAGACTTCGCTTGCGTCCTCCTTATCGGGAGCATTTGTCTCAAGCTTTTGCTAGATTCTTCATGCGGGTTGGTCTTCCCACAGGTATAACAAAGGTTTGGTAATTTATAAATTTCAATCCGAGCATAGGTTAGAGTAGTTCTTTGTAAGAAATACTTCATACTTGTGCGGTATAGTAATTCGCTTGGAGCGGACTGACGTAGGATCTTGGGGCTCTTCTGGATTTGTGGTTGAAGCTGTATAACAGGATATGCTCTGCTTTTGCCAAAGGGGCTGAAACCCTTGCCAGGCTTGTTATAAGCATTACTTATCACCAGGTGCCCAGAAGAGCCGATCTTGGTACATGGCGAAAGTTATTTGCAGCCGCTCAAGCGAGTCTTATACAAACTACAGTGAAAAACACTCCATATATCTGTGTTGTGATTAAAATCGCACATTCCAACTTCTCTCACTTATCCGCTTCGTAAACCATCAGATCTCCTGGCTGACAGTTCAGGGCTTTGCAGAGGGCATTGAGTGTCGCTTCATCAATGCGGGTAAATTGTCGCCGTACTTTTAGCCTGGAAACGGATGTGGGATGCATCCCAATTTGGCGTGCGAGTTCCTTGTTGCTGATGTCTCGCTCCGCCATGACAACTGCCAATCGCCAGTGAATTACCACTTAATCTAATCGTTTCCAATCTGCTGCTTTGCTTGCAGATGCTATCACTTTGCGTTTTTAGCTGTGGCAAAAATAGCGTTATCAGAAATTTAATTAGCGTCAGCGGTTGATTTTTGGGAGGGCTTTGGATTAAACTCAACGTCATCAACAAAAACGCGATCGCACTTCCATTGCCGATAAAAGTGCGATCGCGGTGAGTTCATTTATTCGTTTGGTAACCATTATGATAGCCACTTTACTGCGGGAAAGCTCTCCCGCCGATTCTGCTGCGCCGATTTCCGTGCCAGAGCTGCTCAAAACGCCCATCCCTAACGCCCCAACAGGCAAACAGCCCGTCCGCCTGCTCGTCTGCGGCATTCCCCCAGGCGTTGAAGACATCGTCCTGCGGCTGCATCAGCTCGGCTTTGCCGAAATCCACGAATGGAGTCTGCCCCTGCCCTCACCCGTCGAAGGCGAAGTCCTGCGGATTCTAACCCGCTACATTGTGCCGTGATAGTTGGGAACTAGAACTGAGATCGCGCTTTGGGCAATCAAAAAGTGCGATCTCACTATTCCCCTTTCTTCCCCTCGCCCCTGCTCCTTCGCCTCCTTTATCATAGAAATGAAGCTTGAGTTGTACCCTTAACCGTACGATGTTAGATCAAACTGCTCAATTTCTGACTCCCGAAGAATCCGCGCAAGTTGACGCTGCGCTGATGGCCTCGCCTGAAAAATTTTTAACCCGCTTGACCCTGTCTACGCACAAGCTGCTTAAGTACATCGCCAACGACCTGGATACGCCCGTGGAAGAACTGACGACCGAGCAGATCATTGCCTGGTTTGAAAACGACGCCAAAATCAAGCGCGAACAAGGCGTTGAGGCATCCGTCCTGAAGTGGCAGGTGTAGGTCGCGAATGGCCGTTATCCCTTCACCGGATTCACAACCACCCGAACTCATGCCAGAAGAACTTGCGCCAGAGATTGACTCGCTGAATCCCTGGCACTACAAGCCCTGGTGGTGTCAGCCCTGGTCAATTGCGCTGACGGGCATAACGCTGATTAGCGGGAGCTGGTGGGTGTTTCACTGGCGCTGGCTAACGCTGCTGGTGGCGCTACCCGTCGGCGTCTGGATGGGCTTCTTTCTGCTGATTTGGCCGCGCCTGATGCGTGAGTATCTACGCGAGTATTCAGAAGTGCGATCGCACCCAGTTGATGAACAGCTCTAGCTCCTCGGTGGGCATGTGGCGAGTATTGTCTTCGGACGGAAACCACTGTTCAGCCACATCTTTCTGATAGCGCTGCATGGCGGCTAGGGTTGTTTCACCATAGCTGAGGTAGCGCTTAGCGAGACGTAGCTTCCTCGGCGTAATGCCCAGAATGTCATTCACAATCAGCACTTGACCATCGGTGTAGCGTCCGGCTCCGATGCCAATGGTCGGAATCTGTAGCGTTTCAGTGATCAGCTTGGCCACTTCTTCGGGCACTAGCTCTAGAACAAGTAACTGAATACCTGTTTGCTCTAGCCGCTGGGCATCTTCAACGATGGCCTTTGCCTGTTCAAAGGTCTTGCCCTGCACCGCCTTCTTTAAATGGGTTTGAGGCTGTAGTCCCAAATGCCCGCAGACTGGAATTCCGTTTTGGATCAAATGCGTCGCGATGTCGGTGCGATTTCCCTCAAACTTGATAACATCCGCCCCATTCTGCATCAAATGCTGAGCGTTGGTCAGCGCTTGCTCCGGCGTCTCGTAGGTGGCGTAAGGCAAGTCGGCCAGAATGTAGGATTCCGGTGCGCCGCGTCGGACGGCTTTCAGGTGATGGGTGATGTCGTCCAGCGTGACCTGGGTTTCATCGTCATAGCCCAGAATGTTGGTGCCAACGCTATCGCCGACAAACAGAACGTCAATCCCGGCCTGCTCCTCTAACACGGCAGTGGGATAGTCATAGCAGGTCAGCGCCGTAATCTTCTCGCCGCGATGCTTCTTGGCCTGTAAAAATGCTGCGTCTCTCATGGCTTGTTTCCCTCCGTCTTGATCGTATCAAACCGATCCCGCTGACGACATGAATCGCTTGAATGGAATGCGATAGGGAAACCGAATGGGCAAGTACGGAAAGTGCGATCGCGCCTTCATTTACCCTGAGCTGCCAATGCTCAAAACAATGGCTAAAGCCTGGCTGACTTTTTGAATGACTTCTTCATCAAGCTTGCCGATTTGCTTAGTTAATCGTTGTTGGAAAACGGAACAAACCTGAAACGTATCTACGGCAGATAACTTGCTTAAGCCATTTTCTGACGTCGGCTCAACTTTTACCATCCACGGCACCTGAGCAAATGCATCATTCCAGCCCGTAATAGGTACAACGACTTTCAATCGGAGAATTCCAATCTCATCATTGCTAACGATGACACAAGGGCGAGTTTTGCCAATTTCATCACCAACGGTAGGGTCAGCACCATAAATCCAGATTTGACCTCTACGCATAGTCGGAATACTCACAAAAGTCTTCATCCTCAGTATCAACAAACTCAGTCAACTCGCTACCCTCCATATAGAAAGGACGCATAATTTCTGCTGCCGCTGCTAAGCTGGTTTTTTCCGGCTTCTCCATATCTTCACGCACTAGCCGTAAGGCAAATTCAATCACCTCTAGTCGTTCTGCGTTCGGCATTTGTTTGATAGCTTCTAAAACTTGAGTTTTTATCATAATGTTTGTGTTGTTAAAAACGCGATCGCATCTCTTACCTATACGTCAACAGTCCGGACAGTTTTTGGGAGAGTGCGAAGAAAGCTATCCACCGTGTAGAGTGCGAATGTACCTAACATGTCGCACCAATGGATAGCCTCAATCGGATTCTAACCGGTTTGCTGGAGACAGCAGGCCATTTGGTAAACCCCAACAACAGTTTTTGTTGACCTTGATGACCACAATTTTCGTGGTCTGTGGCAAGGTGAACTACGCCAACCTCAGTCGTTACAGTGACTTAAGCGAGCGAAGTTACCGTCGACACTTCGAACGGGGCATTGGCTTCGAAGGACTCAATCAAGCACTGATAGAACCATTAAGACGAGACGAGGCGGTTCAGGTCGCAGTGGTCGATTGCACCTTTATGGAAAAAAGTGGACGGCACACCTACGGTCTAGACCAGTTCTACAACGGTAAAACCCAGCGTCCAGAACGGGGCTTAGAACTGTCAGTGGTGGCGATTGTCGATCTGGAGCAGAATACAGGGTACACGCTGTCTGCCCAGCAAACCGAGGCAGACTTACCTCATTTGAGAGCGTCTTCGAAACAGGGAAAGGGCGCGAAGGGCAACCGGATTGACTTCTATCTGGGGCATCTGGCCTACTGCCTGACGTTCTTCCCCACTTGGATTCGCTACATTGTCGCCGACGGGTTTTACAGCAAGTACAAGTGGGTCACTGGCGTGGTGCAACTCGGGTTTCATGCGATTGGCAAACTGCGCTGTGATGCCAACCTCAAGTTCCTCTATGAGGGGCCATACCAAGGGCGAGGTGCTCCTCGACGCTTTGACGGCAAGGTCAACCTGCAAGACCACCGACGATTTCAGTTGGTCAAACGCTTGGACGATGGAGTTTATCTTTATACCGCCATCGTTTGGTCGGTCAGCCTCAAGCGCAACATCCGGTTGGCCTATCTGCTCAAAGAGCATCGGGGTCGCCGCAGTTATGTCGTGCTGTTTTCTACCGACCTCAACATTGACCCGTTCCTCCTTTACCGGTGCTACACGGCCCGATTTCAGATTGAATTTATTTTCCGTGATGCTCGTCAGTTTACCGGGTTAGTGGACTGTCAAGCTCGCTCTGCCGAAGCGATAGACACCCATGTCAATGCCAGTTTGATGGCACTGAACCTGGCTAAAGTCGCGTTGCAAAACAACCAGAAAGACGATGATTCGCTGAGCTTCTCGCTCGCCTCTTTCAAACGACTGGCCCTCAACCAACATCTTTTAGACCGATTTATTGACCAGTTTGACTTGGAGCCGACTTTAATTAAATCCCATCCTAATTACCAAAAGCTGCTTGATTACGGGGCGATAGTCTCCTAAATCTGTCCGGAGTGTTGTATACGTAGATACTCTTTTTAAAATGGAATACTTATCTAGAAATCAGGTACCAACCACCATTTCTGAGGATAATCCTGATATTGTCGGCGAATTTCTGAAACCTTTCCCAAAATCTTTGACGATTCTTGTTGCTCATCAGACTTCTGTCGAAAGCCAGCTTCATAGCATTCTGCCTCTGCTTGCACCATTTTAGTCAAGTTTGAATAAATAATGGGATACTCATCATATTTTCCTCCTACAAAATCAACACTGATGATAGGGCTTGTATCTTGTTGTACCGAATCAACAACGACAGCATGACATCCTTTAACCGTGTCGTAAGACCAAAGAATTGGAAAAAGACGAGGATGCCATACAATACGTGCCCAGGCAAATGTACTTTCGTCTATGCTGTTTATCAACTCATCAGCCCAATTTAGATCTATTAAACCTGAGTAGCCGCTTGAGAAATAGTAATATTGCTCATAGTCTTTCTTAGAAAGGGGTTGCGTTATGGCTTCGTAGATTGCAACTGCTGTTTCTAATGGGAGAAATATCTCGCCCATAAAATATTGTCCGTGCCATTCTTCATCTACCCAAGCTCCATTTCCCCACTGGTAGAGTTCATAAACTTCTACAGGCAAACGAAAGGGTAATCCTGCTGTAAGATCGTCAATTTCTTCTCTGGTCAGGCCTTCTTGAAGCGATTCAAAACGAGCATACTCTAACGATTCATGTTCCTCTAAATAAATAAGAATTCGTTCCAAGGCATCTGTTAAATCTGACATTTTTGACGAATACGTTACTGTAGATCTCTCTTCTTACTCTAATAACCAAGCAAACAGCCCCTGAATCGTAAGCTGTAGATGACTTGCAAACGATGGCACAAGGATAACGTCCGTTGGTATATCCAATACTTCGGGTTCTTGCTTCGGACGATAGATAAACACCGTTTGCTCATCTGGATCGATTAGCCAACCCATCTGAGTTTCATGCTTCAGGCAGTGGAGAATGTTTTTGGTGACTTTGGTTTGGCTTTGATCGGGAGACAAGATTTCAATTGTCCAATCGGGCCCAGATGGAAACACATTTGCCACTTCTCCATTCTGATCGCGAGGAATTCGGTTCCAGAGAAAAACAGCAATGTCAGGAACCGTTGAACGACCTCCAAAGGTACAGCGTAGCTCAGGAAACGCGCGTGCAATCCTTTGCGGCTTGACGGCACGATTGATGGCAGGCGTCAGTTCGCCTTGAATGACACTGTGCTTCCCTTGCGGCATCGGTTTCTGAATGACTTGACCATCAATGTATTCACTCGCCGGCTTTGTTTCCGGTAATTGCAAAAACTCCGCTAAGGTCAGTGCTTTCGATGGGACTTGTACCATTTGGGCTAACCCTCATCAATCTGCCAGCTTAGGTACTATTCTATGTAGAAACTCAATAGTCTGATGCGATCGCATTAACCAATACCAAGTTCTCGAACAAAATCGCTGTCATCCCTAAAATCAGTAACCCCAAGCACATCTCGGTACTAGTCTTTAAACAGGTAATGAATTGCGAGGAGCCTTGACTAGAAGCAGAAATTATAGCCGTTTGCCTAAAAATATCCCCAAAATGCTTATCTGGCAATGCTTTTCGGCATCCATTACCCGCCAATACTCCAGTGCCCTCATTTTATGACTGTGCTATCAAATAGAAACATGCAGTAATCCTTAGCCCCGCTGATGCTGATGCGGAATCTTGACCGAATGCAGATTCAAACTCGACGATGGAGCGGCATTTGCTTTAGTCTGCTTGTCAATTTACTCATCGTCAGTTGCGCCACTAATCAAAACATTAGCCAAAACCCAGAAAACCCAGAGCCGCTAGCCTCAGCCACGCCAGAAACCGTCAGTCCTGCACCCTCACCCAGTGCTGAACCGGAAATCCTAGTGGTTCAAGCAGATCAAGCAGGCATTCCACCGGAAGAGGCAGAGATTTGGGCCAAGCTGCAAAACGCTGATGCAGAAAACGAAACCTATGCTGTGCTGTTGCGACATGCGATCGCACCGGGCACGGGTGATCCAGCAAATTTTCAGTTGGGTGACTGTTCAACTCAGCGCAACCTGTCGGAAGAGGGGCGGCAGCAGGCCAGAGCAATCGGTCAAGCATTTCGCGATCGCAACATTCCAGTCAAGCAAGTTCTCTCTAGCCAGTGGTGCCGCTGTTTAGAGACGGCAGAACTGATGGATATTGGTGCGGTAGAACCCTTTCCACCGTTGAACTCCTTTTTCCGCGATCGCAGTACTGCTGATGCTCAAACCGCTCAAGTCACAGATTATCTAAAGGCGAATCAACAGGATTCTGGTGTTATTGTGATGGTGACGCATCAAGTGAATATTACCGCTCTGAGCGACATTGTTCCTCGATCAGGTAGTGCAATCGTAGTTCAGCTCAACGCCGACTCGGTCAACGTAGTCGGTCAACTCTCAGAACCCTCTGCACCCTAATCGTCTCTACATCATTAATTGAGTCAAATTGAGCCAATAATTGAGCCAATTAGGATGTTGACCAGAGCGTTTAGTAATATTCTCTCACTATATTATTTGGAGATTTTATGTCCTCGTCATTAACACAGGGTACGTTGGTCACGATCATTGGTGAAGCCGTTTTACAAGATCGACTGATCAAAATGCTCACCACATTAGACGTATCTGGCTACACCATCATTCCAGCCAAGGGTGCAGGCAGTCATGGCAGACGCATGGGCGATATCGCTGGCTACAATACCAATATTGAAATCACCACGATTGTTTCCGCCGACGTTGCATCCCAAATCATGGATCAACTGAAACCACTGCAAGATCAGTACGCCTTAATTGCGTTTCAGCAAACGGTAGAAGGGTTGTTTGACTAAAATTTAAGAGAGTAGCTCTGCTGCATCTCGAAAACTCTCAATCTTCAATGGCGGACGCTACATTGCTATACAACCAACAAGCGTATACCTATCGCCACACATGCCTATGGATACCACCGAACTCCAAATGCTCTACGCAGCGGGAGAAAGAGATTTTCATAACGTGGATCTTAGTTCAGCTAGCCTCAGCTATATTGACCTACGAGGCGCGAACTTAGTTCGGGCTAACTTGCGCCATGCTAATTTACGCTGGGCTGACCTCCGGGAGACGGACTTACGCTGGGCTGATTTACGCGGCGCAGATCTGAGTTGGGCAAAAATCAACGGTGCAGAGCTTGATGCCGCTAATCTAAAGGGCACCAAGATGCCAGACGGCAGCATTCACGAGTAATGCGAAGCCCAGGAAAAGCTTGCATCGTGAAACTGCCTGCTCAGTAGGCAGTTTCACGATGCAGGTTTTCAACAAAACGATTCAATAAAGCGATAAGAAAAGAGGCAAGCACATGTGCTTGCCTCTCCTAGTTAAGATGGTTAATTTTGCCTAAAGCAAGATGCAGCCTGACAATTTAGTAGCTGCGGGAATAGCTATTGTTGCGACGACCGCCGCCACCGAAAGAACCACCGCCGCCACCGCGCTGTTCGCGAGGCTTGGCTTTATTAACTTTCATATCGCGGCCCATCCACTCTGCACCGTCTAGGGCTTCAATGGCAGCTGCTTCTTCAGCATCTGAACCCATTTCTACAAAGCCAAAGCCGCGCATACGGCCCGTTTCGCGATCGGTGGGCAGTTGAACCCGCTTAACTGAACCATATTCTGCAAAAACAGCAGTTAGGTCAGCATCTGTAACCTCGTAGGACAGGTTACCAACATAGATTGACATAGGATTGTCTCCAAAATAGCAAGGATGGAGAGTGAAATTTCGGAGAGAAGCTTGTCAATGGAAAAACGTGAAAAACCGTTAATGCTAAAAACAAATGCTGCAGCCGATATTTATTCTCTGAAGCCACTTTAGCATCTAAAACTGATTTTGGATAAGTTTGTATAACTTAATCTTTAAACGAATCCAGGTCAACTCCCTTTGCGGCCACGGTGCGATCGCACAATGCTTCGGGGTGAAGCGCGATCGCAGATCGGGTAGATGGGCGCGACATCTGCCTTTAGATAGTTTTTCCAGAAATAATTATCAAGCTATACGTTGAATCATTAAGTTGGATTAGCAATATTTTCAAAACTTCAACCCAAATCAACACAGCTATTTGTACAAGTCTTTTGTACACAGCCCTCTTCAGACGCTAGGCCCAACTTTTTCTGAATATCAAATTCTAGGTAACACTAACTTTGTTCTGTCAAAGGCTCGCACCGCAAGCCTTTGACAGAATTAGGTTTTTGCTGGATTTCATAGCCAAAATATTATGAGGAAGCTTATGAAAGCCCTACTGCTTTATCCTCGATTCCCCCAGTCTTTTTGGTCTTATGATCGCTTCATGGAGATTGCTGGACTGAAGGCGACCATTCCTCCGTTGGGAATTATTACGGTTGCAGCCCTTTTACCGTCAGATTGGGACATTCGGTTTTGCGATCGCAACGTTGAATATGAAACAGAAGCAGACTGGCAGTGGTGTGACATCGTTATCCTGTCCGCCATGCTGGTGCAAAAGCCCGATTTCCAAGCATTGATTCGCAAAGCCGTTCAGTTAGGTAAACCCGTTGCCGTTGGTGGTCCCTATCCCACATCTGTGCCCCAGGATGCCTTGGATGCTGGGGCACAGTTTTTGATTTTGGATGAAGGGGAGATCACCGTTCCCCTATTTCTTGAGGCTTTGCATCAAGGCCAGACAGAAGGCATCTTTCGCGCCAGTGAGAAACCCGACGTCACCCAAAGCCCCATGCCCCGCTTTGATTTACTCAAGCGAGAGGCTTATTTGATGATGGCCATTCAGTTTTCGCGCGGCTGTCCGTTCAACTGTGAGTTTTGTGACATCATTTCTCTCTATGGTCGCAAGCCCCGCACCAAAGAACCCAGTCAAGCCCTAGCAGAACTGCAAACCCTCTACGATTTGGGGTGGCGTGGTTCACTGTTCATTGTCGATGACAACTTTATCGGCAATCAGCGGAACGTCAAACGGTTTTTGAGAGAACTGATTCCCTGGATGCAGCAGCATCACTATCCGTTCAGTTTTATCACCGAAGCCTCTGTCAATTTGGCCGAAGATGATGAATTACTTCAACTGATGAGCGAAGCAGGCTTTTATGCCGTCTTTCTGGGGATTGAAACGCCCGATCAAGATAGCCTGCAAGTGACTCGAAAACTGCAAAATACCCGCAATCCCCTCATAGAAGCCTGCCAGAAGATTAATGATGCAGGCTTACTCATCTACGCTGGGTTCATTCTTGGATTTGATGGAGAGCGATCCGGTGCGGGCGATCGCATTCAGACCTTCGTTGAACAAACCAGCATTCCGCAGCCGATGTTAGGTATTCTCCAGGCGTTACCCAATACGGCTCTATGGGATCGGCTCAAGCAAGAACAGCGATTAATGGCAGGTAACGGCCATCCAACTGGCGACCAGAATACCTTAATGAATTTTGTCCCAACCCGCCCAACGGCAGAAATTGCCAGAGAATATCTGGACGGAGTTTGGCGCATGTATGATCCCCAACGTTATCTCAGGCGTTGTTTACAGCAGTGCCTCAAGATTCGCGGGCTGGAGCGTCGCAAGCAAATGATGCAGTTTCCGCTGAGTCGGGGATTACGATTAGTCAGTCAACTCATTTGGCATCAGGGAATTCGCCGTCCGGGCATTCGGAAACAATTTTGGCATCAGCTCTGGATCATCCTCTGGAATAAGCCACAGATGCTGAATATGTATCTCGGATTGTGTGCGGCAGGAGAACATTTCTGGCAGTATCGGGAATTAGGGAGACAGCGCATCACTGAACAGCTTGGCTACGATCCCTTGACAACAACATCACCCGTTGTGACTACTCCAGAACGGCTACCCGTACCGTTTTGATCCCTGAAGTCTTCGGTTTTGATGCAAAATGTGAGAATACACACTCAAGTCTTACTCCAAGTGAGGTGACGCCTATCGAAACGATCTACGGCAACCTAAAAGGACTAAAGCCGAGCCAACTCAAGCAACTGCGGCGACTCTACCAGCAGCGCTTACCGGGCGATCGCATCATCACGCCAGAATTCGCCCAGCGCCTCGCTGCCGTGAGTACCGACCTGAACCAGCCTGTTTCCGCCTATATCAACCGTCGGGGACAGGTGATCCGCGTAGGCGTGGGTAATCTCCGTCAAACCCAGATTCCCATGCTGGAACTGCCGCGCTATGGTGCGGAGCGGCTCTGTGGCATTCGCTGTATTACGACTCGCACCAAAACGGAGCCGCCCAGCGATGCCACACTGACCACAATGGCCGTCCAGCGACTTGATGTGCTGCTGACGCTAACGCTGACTGGAGAAGGTTTTGAGCGACGCGGCGGTGGCGCAACGGGCTACGTGAAAGAAGCCTACTTAGCTCACCTCGTGCCCCATCCCGAAGCTCAGTGGACGATATCGCCACCGCTGGATCTGGATGAGGTGGCGCAGCAGGACTTTTTGGCGCTGGCCGAAGGTCTAGAAGAAGAATTTCGCCGCGAATATGTGGCGCAGCATGTTGATCCGGATCAGGATCAGGTGCTGATTGTAGGCTTGATGACGCAAGACCTGACGCCGCAGCGGTTTCAGGATTTGATTGCTGAACTGGAGCGGCTGGTGGAATCGGCTAATGCTGAAGTAGTTGGCGTCGTTAGTCAGTCGCGATCGCGACCTCATCCCCAAACGGTGGTCGGTGCGGGTAAGGTGCAGGAAATTGCCCTCGCCGCCCAGACTAAAGGGGCAAACCTGATCGTGTTTGACCGCGATTTATCACCCGCGCAGGTGCGAAATCTGGAACAGCAGATCGGCATCCGGGTTGTAGACCGCACTGAAGTGATTCTCGACATCTTTGCTCAGCGGGCCAAAACCGGAGCCGGAAAGCTCCAGGTGGAGCTGGCCCAGTTGGAATATATGATGCCGCGCTTGGCTGGACGGGGTCGCACGATGTCTCGACTGGGGGGCGGAATCGGCACCCGTGGCCCAGGTGAAACCAAGTTGGAAACCGAGCGGCGAGCCATTCAGCGACGGATTTCGCGATTACAAAAGGATGTGACTCAGCTCCAGGCGCATCGATCTCGGATGCGGCAACAGCGCCAGAATCAGGATGTGCCCTCGATTGCGCTGGTCGGCTACACCAATGCCGGAAAATCCACGCTGCTGAATGCGCTGACCAATTCCGACATCTACGCCGCCGATCAGCTCTTTGCTACCCTCGATCCGACATCGCGACGGCTGACAATTACCGACGAGGAAACCCATGAGCAAACGTCGCTGGTGCTGACGGACACCGTGGGCTTTATCCACGAACTGCCGCCCTCGCTGGTGGATGCGTTCCGGGCCACGCTGGAGGAGGTGACGGAAGCCGATGCTCTGCTGCACGTGGTGGATGTTTCCCATCCCGCTTGGCAAAACCAAATCCGTGACGTGATGGAAATTCTAGGCGATATGCCCGTCACTCCGGGGCCGATTCTACTGGTGTTCAACAAAATGGATCAGGTCAGCAGTGAAGACCTCGAACTGGCCAAAGAGGAATACCCTCAAGCAGCCTTCATCTCCGCCCGCGATCGCACTGGCCTAGAAACCCTGCGCCAGCGAATTATGCAACTGATCGACTATGCGATCGCAACCTAAACATCCTGCATTGCCCTCACCCTAAATCCCTCTCCCGCTGGAGAGGGGCTTCTGATCCGGCTCCCCTCGCCCTGTGGGAGAGGGGCTGGGGGGTGAGAGCAGCGTCCTATCGTTGCAAAATGCGACGGCTTGCCCAGATTTTGCAAAATTGATCTACCATTAGGTGCTTTTTGCGCTAAACGCAAAAGCACATACGAAATTTAGCGATAAATCCCAAACTGATTGTGTGTGACCGTCGAGCCAAGCTCGACGGTCACACACAATCAAAATTGGTTTTACTAGCAGATTCCGTATTATGTGGGGAGTTGAGGATAAGCATGGGACGTATCTTTTTGTCTGCCGGACATGGCGGCGTGGAAAATGGGGTTAATGACGCGGGTGCGATCGCAGGTGGCACCACAGAAGCACAGGAAATGATCCTCTTAAGGGATCAGATTGTGTCGATGTTGCGATCGCAGGGTTTAGAAGTGCTCTCCGTACCGGACGACCTCGATACCGACGGGACAATCGCCTGGATCAATGGTCGGGGCCGAATTGATGACGTAGCCCTAGAAGTCCATGCTGACTCGTTTTCTAACGTGGCGCTGCGGGGGGCCAGCGTCTTCCACATTGCCAACAACGAAGAACGCAAAGGCCACGCCGAAATTCTCCTCTTCAACCTGCTGCGCCAAGTTCCCCAGTTGCCCAGCCAAGGAGTTAAACCCGATACCCAGTCGGCGCTTGGCAGTCTGCCCTTTTGTCGCCAAACCGTCATTCCCTCGCTGCTGATGCAGGTTGGCTCCCTCAGCAACGCCGAAGATCGCTTTATCCTGCAAAACCAGCGCCGCGACCTCGCCCAAGGCATCGCTGAAGGACTTACCGTCTGGAGTCGCGCGGTTAACAATCAAGCCTCTGCCATCACCCCTACCCCTGCTCCAACAGCCACAGCCTCAACTACTTCCCCCGCCACTCCCCCGTCCCCCATCCCCATCCAATCCCTCGCCACCGTCAATCCACCCCCCGGCACCGTCTACCCCGGCATCAACATCCGTATCAATGGAGCGACCTATCCCGAACAGGGCTTAATCATCAACGGCAACTCCTACATTCCGGTTGATCTGGTCGATCAGCTTGGCGTCAATATCGCCACCGATCCTAGTATTTACCGCGTCCGCTACGGCAATGTCGTCTATGTCAAAGCCGTTGATCTGCGAAAATTCACCATTTCTGTCAGTTGGGAAAACCCAACTCGTACCGTTGTGCTGCGATCGGTGCTGCAAATTTGTCCGGGGCAGGTGGATCGAATTATGGGAGCGGGCAACACGTCTGAGGTACAGCTGCGGGTCTTTCTGGAAACGCGCAATCCTACGGGTTTAACCCGCTTCCCAGAACTTCCCAAGCTCTATCGCCAAGAAGCGGCCATTGAAGGCGTCAACTACGACATCGCTTTTGCCCAAATGTGCGTCGAGACTGGCTTCCTCACCTTTGGCGGCACCGTGCAGCCTACTCAGAACAACTTTGGCGGACTAGGCGCAGTTGGCAACAATGCCCAAGGAGCCTCGTTCCCCAGTGCCCGCGTTGGTGTCCGCGCCCAGGTTCAGCACCTGAAAGCCTACGCTAGTACCGCTCCCCTAGTGCAGGAAATTGTTGATCCCAGATTTCGCTTTGTGGCCCGTGGCATTGCCCCCCTGGTTGACCAGCTCAGTGGTCGCTGGGCGGCAGATCCGAAATATGGCGAAAAGATCTTGTCGGTCTTACGGCAGATTTATGAATCCGCTGGTATCTTGTGATACGTCCTTCGTAGGGTGGGCATTGTCCATCTGATTCATTGGTCATATAAAAGACCCTGGAATATGGACACAACATTAAATACTTTGAGGTTCCATAACGATACGGTCTAGATTTCAGCCAAAATGTTATTCTGCAAGAGTTTGGAGAATACGCAACGTTTTCGTCGAGTGGCACTGAATATCAATTGGGTGAACAACGCCCACCAAACAAGAATCGGATATTGCTTTTCTCAGTAGCACTTAGCTCCAACGTCTTTGATGAGTGTTCCCTGTACGGTCTATCTAAAAGTGAGGATTGACGATGCCTTTTGATTATCCCAGCGATCTAAAATATCTCGACACCCACGAATATGTTCGCTTGAGCGACGACAACGTTGCCACTATTGGGATTACAGCGTTTGCCGTCGATCAGCTAGGGGATATTGTCTTCCTTGAACTACCCGAGATAGACGATACGGTCGAAAAAGGCGAAACTTTCGGCAATGTGGAATCGGTAAAAGCGGTTGAAGAACTCAACTCACCCGTGACGGGAACGGTACTAGAGCGCAACGAAGCGCTAATTGACAGTCCAGAGCAACTGGCCGATGATCCCTACGGCGATGCTTGGCTGATCAAGGTCAAAGTGGACAATATTGAAGATCTCGATGATGCGCTCTCGGCAGACGAGTATCGCGATCAGGTTGAGGGATAAGAGAAGGGTTAAGTGCGATCGCAGTTTTATACGCTGCACTGATTTTGAAAAGTGCGATCGCACTGCTTAATGCACTTCAAATTTGCGATCGCACCTGACCTGAGAAAACTAGGATCGCATCAGAGCAAAGCTGCTAAGTTTCCTTATCTAGGAGATCTGCGATCGCGCTAAATCTAGCAGGGATTTTAGATCACCATTAACAGAGTTAGGATTACTGCATGTTTTTTTGATCGCACGATGATCGATGGGTGCAAGTCGGCGCAAACGTGAGGCTGTTTTTCAGCCAGAGTTTATTGAGGATATGGAGTTTTGGGTTAAAACAGACCGCAAGATGGCGCTACGTCTGATTAAGCTAGTGCAGGAAATTCTGCGTGATCCATTTGAAGGGACTGGCAAGCCGGAACCGCTCAAGTACAATTTGTCTGGAGCTTGGTCACGACGGCTCAGCAAAGAGCATCGGATCGTTTATCTGGTCAGTGATGCACAAATCAATTTTCTACAAGCTCGCTACCACTACAATTGAAGTAATGCTGTGGCGTGTCCTCAGAGGTAAAAACGATGAGAGAACTAGTTTCACTAGTTGAGGCTCAAAAAAATCTAAAACAGCTTTGCCAGCAAGCCATTGCGACACAGCAGCCAATCACGATTACCCAAGAAGATGGGCAAAACGCAGTATTGATTTCTGAGACGGAGTTTAACAGCTTACTAGAAACCCTACATTTGCTGAAATCACCCACGAATGCAGCTCGTCTGCTCAAGGCGCTAGATCGGGCTAAAGCGAATACGGTTGAAGCGGAAACGGTTGAGGCGCTGTGTGAGCGGCTGGGATTGGATGAGGATATTGTGGCCGCTAGTTGAGCAAGACTCGTAGTTTGAACTGCGATCATCGTGCTTAACCTGAGAAAACTAGGATCGCATTAGAGCAAAGCTGCTAGGTTTCCTTCTCTAGTAGATCTGCGATCGCACTGTTATTGCTGTGGATCATCGGCAGGTGGATGTAGCTGAGCAGCCATCCATTGCTGTCGAGCATTTTGGATAAATGGTTCTTCCCGACGTTCATCATTCAAATCGAGGCGATTACAGGTAGCACGTCCAGATGGGGTTGTGCCAATGATTTTTAAAGCATTTGCTGACCACACAAAATGTTCTGACCACTCTTGCTGACGTGGGTCGAACAACGGAACTTCAGTATTCGTTTCTAGATCGATTCCGGTTGTGAAGTTATAACGTCTTTCGTTGCAGCGACGACAGGCTAAGGCAAGATTGTCTAAGTCGTCGCTACCGCCAAGAGATTGGGGTTGAATGTGATCGATGGAGAGGGGAGCAGAACTGAGCAGTTCAGGATAGTGACAGTATTCGCATCGAAACTGGGCGCGTTGGCGAATGGCTGCATAAAGCGATTTAGGAATGACCATTTGCCCTAGCAGCAATGACAGCGTTGATGTAGCTGAAAATTTCGTCTAGCTCGCCAATCGCTTCTAGTTCGAGGGCTTCATCTGGAGTCAGATCATTTGCTTTCTTCTTATCCAGCAGTATTTGCATCCGCTCACCCAATTCATCGGTGAACTTAAAAAGGGGCAGGTTATTGATCTGCTGAACTCGCAATCCCTTTGGGATCAGGGTCGAGGGCTTGAGAAGTGTGGTCATGGCTGAAGTTAGGAACCGTTGGGATGACCTGATCATAGCAAGATAGTTTTCTGCGATCGCACTCTCAAATCTGCGATCGCGCCACTTGATGCACGGCACTTTCAAATGTGCGATCTCACTTAACCTAAGAAAACTAGAATCACACCAAAGCAAAGCGGCTAGGTTTCCTTATCTAGGAGATCTGCGATCGCGCCGCTTGATGCACATCCAAATCTGCGATCGTGCCACTTGATGTACGGCGCTTTCAAAAGTGAGATCGCACTTAACCTGAGAAAACTAGAATCGCATCAGAGCAAAGCTGCTAGGCTTCCTTGTCTAGGAGATCTGCGATCGCGATTAGAGGCTGCTTATTTTTAGATGCGAAACATCGTATGTATTTATCGTTAATACAATTGTCTGCCTGAAGAAGATTTTGAGTCCGCTTCGAAAGTGATGAGGGAAAAAGGTGAAATCCTTTATCACTGAGTATTCCTGATCTAAAAAAGCGGCATAAATGTTCTTATTGCCTTTCGAAAAGATCTCAATTTTCTCAATGATTTCGGAAGGCTTTAAGTCAGCGCATTGAACTTGAAATACTTTCTTTTCTGTCTTCCACTTAAACTTTTGGCCTTCTTTGTCAATCTTGTTCAATCTACTTAATTCTTCTAAAAAGTAAGTAGCTATCCTTTCAGCTTCCTTCCTATCAAGATTCTTAAATTTAACTATGTAATCAAGAAGGACATCAACTATATCAGATTTACTAATCCAGCTTTTTTCTCTTAAAAACAGTCTAATAATACAGGAAAATTCATCTTCTCTTCGAAATAAAGTATTATCTATCTTTTCGACTAAATTTATTTTTTGGAAAATTACATCTTTAAGTTCTCCATACAGATAGTCATATAAGTAGTCTTTAGCTCCATATCCTGTTCTAAGCTTTTTCCAAAAATTTTTGCCTATCCACTTTAGCTCTTCGGGAGGCTCTTCAGATAATTCATAGCATGGTTCACCATCATCCATTCCAATTTCTTTGAGGTAAAGAATAGCTTGCTCCTCTGAAAACCCCTCTGTTCTCTCCATCATGATGTCTAGATTTCCAGCTTCTCTGCTTAAAGGTCTTCCTGATCGTGAATGTTTTGCGAAATCCATCCAACCTGTGAAACCATCTCCACCATCTGTAAGATTCGTCAGAGTGCCGGAACCCAAATTAGATCGACCTATTTCCTTTATGAGTTTGCATTCTTGATCTAATGCATCCTCCTCCTCCATATAGAAATCAACTATCCCATAAATAATTTGGTTTCCTTGGTTCAATATTTTTCTTATTATATTTACCTTATAAGAATTTATTTCCTCTTGTCGCAATGCTTCTTGTTCATGTGCAAATAATCTATATTGTTTGCCCTTGCCTACATAAAAAATATCATTTGTATCTGGTCGAATTAAAATATAAACATAAAACCCATTTTTCTTGTTTTGTTTTATTAGTTCTCTTACAGCCTTTTTATCTGTACTGACAATTTTCATCTAGATGTATCGAAATGCGATAAACATTATTCTTGAGATATAATTATATTCTGTTTGCTTCTAACCGAGTGTAGAGGTAAAAAGGCGATTTTCAATCCTTTAAATTGAGCTTTGCACTTCAACTTAACTTTATAGAAGATATTTCAGTTCTCTTAAGCAATTTGTATTGGCTCTGTAGACAAAATTCCTAGTAAACGTTACCTTAAGCCACCGTTTGACTGAGCCGTTTTAGAACTTGTAGAACCATATGCAGTTCCTGCTCAGAGGCCAAGGCTGCAAAACTGCGAGAGAAATTGTACTGTCTTGCCTCCCCTTGCTCCAGCTTGACAAACACCGAATCATCTCCGTTCGTCATCAGCGCAAAGCTAGGTTTCTCAGGATGAGGATTCCCCGTTAAATAGGCCAGCGTTTGCGGCAAAACAGACCAAACCGACAGCGCTGTTTTCTTCGACTCCAGCACCACCACCCAAAACTGCTCCTTCAAAACCAACACATCTAAACGCCCCTGCAAAACCTCCTCTGGATTGGTCAACGTTAACCGCACAGACTCCTCTGCCTTCAACTGAAACGGCGGATCGTAAAACCCAGCCAGCGTCAACAGTGGCGACGCAAACAACAGCAGCACGGTACTCTCTAGCAAGTGCCCCTGCGTTGGTTCCTTGGAACCGGTCTTTGACCATCGCTGATAAAGATAGCGGCGGCGCATCTCAGCCAGCCCTAACGTTTCAGCATCTGTCAGCTCAGGCAAATCTGTATACCACTCCCGAAAAAACTGATCGTCTTCCGTGCGAGTCAGCGAAAACCGCTCCTCTGCTTCTGCCAGCGTCGTAATTGCTTCAGTGATGGCAACTGACATTGTTATCCACTCACGCTCTGTTCTAATCGTTCAGCAAGCCATACCTTGATAATTGATTGACGGCTGACTCCCAGACGGTTTGCCTCTCGATCCAGAGCTTCAATCATCCAGATCGGAAAATCGATGCTAATTGGTCGTTGCTCATAAGCAGGTCGTCTCATTTTAGATAAATCTAGATCAGCGATGATGTCTTCTTCACCATCGTCAAACTTTTGGTCAAATTCTTCCGCTTTCATAAAGTGTCACCTCGTTCTGCCGTGCCCGCCGCACCGAAATAATTCGAGTTTTTCCGTTTCGATTGGTTATAACCGCAGCCCATATCTTTGTTTCAATTCTACCGATGATGATTGAACGAGGTTCATCTACAGTGCGAGCTGGAATTTCAAGGCGATTATTGTCTTGCCACAGGATTTGAGCTTCAACGAAGTCAATTCCGTGTTTGAGCTTATTGGACTGGCTTTTATTGTCATCAAACTCAAATTCCATCGTGAGTCTCTGCCAATTTTCAACTACCAGCGACTACTGCTAGAGCGATTCCCACTGGGCGTACTCGTATTTCCATTGGAAGTCGTTTCGCCAATCTCCTCCAAGGATAAATTAACCACCGCTCGCACGGGAGTGCCATCCGCCAAAAACAGCGTCAGCTTGTAGCTCAGCGACTGCACAAAACAGCGCAGATACTCCTGGCTGCCCCAGGTGAACAGATAAATCGGCGGGCGTTCCTTATCATCCAAAAACTCAACCGCTTGCTGAAACTTGCTGATGTATTCCGTGTAGACATTCTTGCCCGTTTCATAGGTATCAAACGTGAGATTGCTCAGCGAGAGCTTATAGGGTTCCGGCGAACCAAACGTCACCTTTGGTAACCCCTCATCCGTGCGGGCACCATCCGAGCGATTCAGATTCATGCTGCGGCTGAAATCCAGCTCCGTCGGGTTAAACATGAACTCAATATCATCACCGCCCCCTTGGGCAATCAGCTTCGCTTTCACCAGACTGGTCATTGCTTCTCCTCCCTACAAGCGCATTTGACGACAACTACCGGAAACGATTCGGATAGCCAGCCCCGTGGCGCTCCTGCTCAATCGCCAACCGCTGCCGCAGCAGACTATAGATTTCCTGAGCCAGCAACTCCAATGCCTCAGCGTAATCCGCCGCTGCCTCAGAGCTACCCCCTGAGCGAGAAATCGTCACAAACGGCTCATCCTCAGACGCTTGAATTAGTGTTGCACCTGAGTTTGCGTGTGACGGGCTGAACTTGGCCTGCACTTGGGTCTGCGTAGCCGGAAGACTGCGGGATGATCGCGCAGGTGCCACTCGGCTAACCGATAAGGTTGATCGCGGTTTACCAGCCTGCCGAACAGGTTGCAGGGTTGATTGCGATTTCGGCTGCGTTTCTGTTTGCGACGATAAAACTGAACTGGTCGGCGGCGTTTTCTGTGATGTTGATTTCCGCTGAATTTGAGAGGGTTGAGGTGCTGCCGCCTGTTGCCTAGCCGTATCCGCAGAGGACTCTAGGGACGGCATCTGCTGCACCAGGTCTTCTAAACTTGACCATTGTGTAGGAATTGAGGGAGAAGAGGAAGGTGCGGAGGAAGAAGGAGGTGCGATCGCACTCTCTCCTTTCTCTTGAACATCGACGGTCGAATCTTGAATTGTCTCAGAATCCGCAGCACGGGACGGATCTACCTGGCGCTGAACATCAGGAAGTCCAAAAGTTTCTCCTGGAGCAGATTCAGTTGGCGTGGGAGCCGATAAATGCTGCGTTTGCTCAACCAAGTCAGCCAAACTCGACCATTGGGTCGGAACACCCGCTTCTAGACTAGAATCTGCTGGTGGAGGACTGTCTAACTGATCGCGCTGGATTGAGTTAGTTGGTGTTTGACTAAACGATTGAACAGACTGAGTCGCCGTTTCTGATTGACTATTATCGGTAAGCTGATCGCGTTGTATGTTATCCGGTTGTTGATCCGCTAGCTGAACAATTTCTGCTAAAGGATCTGCTGCTTGATGCGCCTCGGCTGATGGAGAGCGCTGTATTTGATCTGGCGCAAGATTGAGCTGAGAGGGTGTTTCCTGCTCAGTTTGTTCAGCCTTGGATCTTTGAACGAAGTTTGCTGATGTCGATCTTGCTTCCTGTGATCCTGTTAAAGAATTTTCTGACTGCTCTATCTGTGGGCTTGCTTGTAGATTATGTGCCTCTGGCCGAGAGCTTTCTGACTGATTACCTGTTTCACTCGTAGTCGATGTACCGGAAGTTTGATTAACAGAAGTGTCAAGCAACGGTTGAGATTGAGCAGCCTGCTGATTTGCAGCCGGATCAGCTGCATTGGCTAGAGATCGATTGATAACAGGTTGATTGGGCTGATCGGTCGAAATTTGATTTGCTGTTGGATAATCTATTGAGCGTTGAACCGAATCTGGTGTGGGCATACCGTTCGAATCCTGCTCTGCTGCCTGAGAAGTTGAATGGCTGCTTTCTATAAGATTTGGACTTGAGTTGATCTGATTAGTCTGGTTAATCTGGTTAACCTGGTTGATCTGATCACTAGGCTGACGCTGAATGTCTGCTAAACCTTGATGAGATTCAGGTTGATCCGCATAGCTATGATCGGTTTGTTGAAATTGAACAGCATCGATTGACTCATTCAGAACTAACTTAGTAGCCGCAATTTGTCGCTGCAAGTTAGATGTACTAGAAGCAGTATGAGCAGGCAAGCTATTTCCTGCTAACCTTTCTCCAGCAGAGGTTTCATCTTGATAGCTACCTGTCGCCAAACTCACATTCTGGTGCTGAATATTGGCCTCAGTGTTTGCTTGTGGCTGAATTTGCTTATCCTGACTTGCTTTAGACTGAATGGCTGTTGTGGAAATAGGAGTTGTTGTCAAAGACTGCAAGATGCCAATCGGTCGCAGTACGGTAATTGGAGTCTGGTCAACTTGCTGATCCGTCGTTGATGCTGCTTCGTGTTCAGCGTTTGTTTGCGCTGACTTAGCCTGTACCAAAGGTTGTTGTACAGAGTTGATCTGTGATGATTGAGCTTGTGTTGACGACGGCTGTACAGAATTTACCTGTGTAGATTTAGCCTGCACTGATGGCATTTGCGTCGATGGCTGCAACGGTACTGACTGTTCTGAACCCGCTGGTTCTAAATCTGTGTGTATAGGCTTAGCCTGTACAGACGATTCTGGCGTTGATGGCTGATTGAGTTCTAAGTCCTCTGAACTCGCTTGTCCTGGATTTACTTGCGTAGGCTTAGCCTGTACGGACGGTACGGGTATTGATGGTTGATTGAGTGCTAAGCCCTCTGAATCCGTCTGTTCTAAATTTGCTTGTGTAGACTTGGCTTGTACGGATGGTTCTGGTGTTGATAGCTGATTGAAGTCTACGTGTTCTGAATCTGCCTGTTCTATACCTGGCTGCACAGTTTGAGCCTGTATGGATGGCGTTTGCGCTGGTGATGGCTGTGTTGGTGATGGTTGTGCGGGTGATGCTGCCGCCGCTGGCTGATTTGGCTCTAAGTTCTCTGAACCTGTTGGTTCTGGATCGGCCTGCTCACGCTTAGCTTGTACAGAAGGAACTTGTGTTGATAGCCGATCCTGGTCTAGATCCTCTACAGAATCTGCTTGTGTGAACTTAGCTTGTACAGAAGGAAGTTGCGTTGATTGAGCCTGCTCTGGATGGTTTACAGCAACTTGTTCTGGATCAGTCTGTATTAGTTCAGCCAGCTCTGGATGGTTTATAGTGGCTTTTTCTAAATCAGTTTGTGTTGATTGAGCCTGTACAGTTGGTGTCTGTGCTGATGGCTGGTTGAAGTCTGGAGTTGCTAGCTGTTCTGGAACTGCCTGTGTTGAACTTGTCTGCGTTGAACTTGCCTGTATTGAGTTTACTTGCGTTGATTGTGCTTGAATAGATGGTGTTTGCGCTGTTGGCTGTGGCGTCGTATTAGGCTGAACTGATGACCTAGCTGTTGTCTCTGTTTCAAATGTGTCAGTGGTTTCTGGTTCAGATTTACGCTGCAAATTGTTCTCTAATTCAAGCAAAGATCTAAATCCCAGATCAGAATCCTGTTGTAGCTGAATATCTGGCTGCTCTGAAGTTTGTGATTCTACTGTTTGTGCACTACTAGCTTGAATGCTGGGAATTCCTTCAAATGGCGCTTTCTGCACCTCTTGATTCGATTGTTCTGAACTCGGAGTTTGCGTTATTGTTACATGGCTAGCTTGAATACCAGATGCCTCTTCAAGCAAAGATCCTGGCGCTTCCTGAGATGCTTCATTTGAAAGAGATTGCCGCTCATCTATTGCAGAACTCTCAGATGAACCATAAACCGGCTGAGCCGCAGATAGTTCACTAGTTGAAGTTATCTCATCTGTGTTTCGATTGAGAATATTCTGATCTGTACTGGATTGCTGTACTACGGGAGAAACTGAGCTACTATCCGCTGAAATAGGATTGTCTAGAGAAGGCTCAGAAAGACTGCTAACAATAGCGTGAGACGATTGGGCTGCTTCATCTGGAGCAGTAAAGTTTGAATCCGTAAATCGTTGTACAGTTTCGTTTGGAGTGGCAGGAGTTGGAATTGTAGGAGTAGCTGAAGATGCGATCGCATCTTCAATACTTAAAGCTGAAGCACGTTGTATGTTGGTGGGCTGAGAATCCGCTGTCGTTTCCAACGTGATGCTGGAAGATGGCTCTACAGAATGATTCTGCTGATGAGACTGATGTATATTATGCTGTAAATGAGTATCTGCCTGAGCAATTACGCTGCTAGTATCTTCAATTTGGCGCTGAAGAGGCTGTTCGTGAGGCGTGTCAGTGTGTAAGGTTGATGATAGATCAGGTGCGATCGCATCTTTAGCACTTAGCTGATCCTCAGATGTCATATTCCCAGCCGAAGCCGAGCCAAGATTCTCATCTACAGCATTGCTGAATTCCTCAGCCTGGCTAGATCGCTGGACATGATCAGCGGATTGACTTTCTGCGGATCTTGTTGGCTCTGAAATAGAATTCCTAACCTGAGCTGCTTGATTTGCTGCATCAGCTGAAACTAGATCAGAAGTAGGTTGAGTAGCATCAGTTTTTGTTTGAATTGTGTCGTCTGCTAAGTGAGTAAGCGCTTGATTCTTAGGGGCATTGATCGGTGAAGCTGAAGTAGCAGTAGATCCTATATCTGGCTGTCCTATAAGGTTAGATGATGGTGATCGAGAAAGAGTTTTTGATTCTGTTGAAGGTGTAGTAGAAGAATCAGTAAATGCTTCAATCTTTGTCTGCTCAGAGCGCTGAAGCATATTAGGTTGCAATGCGCTAGATGACTGGCTTTGCAACTCAGCAGCTAAACGACTAGATGTAGTATCAACTTCCGCTATTTGATTGCTGGAAGTTGATGTAGCTGATTGAGCCTCACTATCAATACTTGTAGAAGTCGCTGAACTAGTTGTTGAATTAGTAACAGAGCTAGTAGTTGAAGCTTGAATTTGCTGATTAGGTGGCGATTCTGAGACTTTAGCTAGGTCGGTTTGGGAATTACCTGAATCAACAGATTTAGTTTGATCTGATTTAAGTTGAATATCTGGAGTAGGGTTTGGCGTGGCTGAATCAGGTATGTGCGGCTTTGCTGCCTCATGAAGATTTGCCGTGTCACTACCTGAAGAGATGATCTGATTCTTTAGAGGTGAAGATTGCTCAATATTTGAATTCTCTGAATCCGATTTTAATCTGACTGTCTTAGAAGATAAATTTTCTGATTCAATTATTGATTTTGTAGAAAACGTTGTTTCTGACTCAGTGGGTAATGAAGAGACATTATCTTCAGGATAATTTAAATTTTCAGACTGACCTTGATCTGAGGTGTAATCAGAATATCGTTGAATGGGCTGAGTGCCTGAATTACTAGCTAGATCACTAGCCAGAGTTGACGATTCAACTCTGGAATCTTCTGATAAAGTCGTAGATGTATTGACTGATTCTGGTTGCTGGACTTCTGCTGCTGCTGTCTGATCGAGTTGATTTGCCTGATTCGTAGGGGACGGATTGACCTGGTTTGCAAAAAATCGCATCAATCGATTTACAGCATTGCCAACTTTTTGAATTGGCTTAACTGGTTGATTTGTTGGGATTTGAGGTTGCGTCTGACTAACAGATTCATGGCCAGATATATCTGTTTGGGCTTGTATAAAATCAATGCTTTGATTTGTCGCTGTTTCAGATTTAAGTTGTATCGAATCAACAGGTTGATTTGTAGATGTTGTGGGTTCTAGATTTTTTTCTATTATCTGGTCTTTTGCTGTGTCATCTGCTTCTGAATAGATATTGTGTGGTTCTGGAATTAAGCTTGATCTGTTGATGCTCTCTGGGTCAGACTGTTGTTGAATCTTAACTTGATCTAAATTAATCTGGGCGGAACGAGCTTGCTGATTATTTGGCCGATCGATTTGATTGTTTTCTAGTATATTTCTTGGCTCAAGCTGAGCTTGAATAGAAGGCTGATTATCTAATGTGGCCGATAATTCGGTAGATAAATTAACCTGTTCAAGTTGATTCTCTGGCTCTTGCTGTATTTGCGACGGTGTATGCGGTTCAGAAGTAGCTGCTGATATATCAGTGTCTCGTTGAATAGAGTGCTGGGGTTGCGATCGCACTTCTGCACCAGCGCTATCTGTCAGCGACTGCTGTTGGATAGAGATGCCCTGATGCTCAGACGATTGAGTTGGGGAAATGTGCGATCGCACTTCTGTAGAACCGATGTCACTACTGGCTGATGATTCTTGGCGCTGAATTTGGTCAGAGTGGGGTTCTGCGTTCGTGAGTGAAGATTGTTCAACCGATTCTGCAACAGGCAGAGAATTTGGTTGTTCTACTGAGCGATTGATGATCGGCTCTGCTTTAGATGTAGAAGTTATTTCAGGATTTGGCTGGTTGCTTGGCTGCTCATTAGCTGGCGGGTTGTTTAAAGCTTGACTAGAATCTAACGGTTGAGGCTGTGGGGAATCTGCACTAGCTGAATTTGATGATGAGGGCTTTGGATCTGATGAAAAATAGCGCTGTAAAAAGGAGCGCTCTTGACGAGTTGCTGCGCTAGGCGCTGGATTGTTTTCAGTCTTTCTCTGAGTTGAAGAAGGTGGTTGCGCCCCTGACTCTGATGATTTTGGCTCTGATGATTCGGATGGTACTGACGGTGTAGCTACTGAGGTCGATTGCTCATCGGCTGAACGGTTGACCGCATTTTGTGGTGCTGGAGTAATGGCTGTGAAAGGTTGAGTCTCTGGACTAATGTGATCGTTTGCCTGTGAAGCTTCTGACTTTCGCTGAATAGCAGTAGGCTCATTGATACAGCAATCACAAATAGGTAATGAACGAGGGAGAATAGAATAAAGAGTTATCCTCACCGAAGTAAATCAGCCATGACCTCCCTGGAAGAATTTATCCAAAGTAATCCCTCTGCCCAAGAACTGAAACGCGCCTTGGCCGTGCAACTGCACCAGAGAGGTCAAAGCTATCGGGCGATCCGAGATATCCTACAGGTTTCTCTGGGATTTATTAGTGCGAGTCACCAGCGCTATGAAGAGCGAGGAGTCGAGGGACTGAAATCCCACTACTGGGGCACCCAAGGCTATTTAAGCGCCGAGCAGAAACAGGACATCTTTGAGTGGTTGCAGCAGAAAAACTGGTGGACACTAGAGGAGCTTGTTGAGCAGATTGAAGAGCGCTATGGAGTGCTCTATCGCTCAGCCCAAAGCTATACCCAACTGCTCAAAGACGCAGGGTTTAGCTGGAAGAAATCCCACTCGGTGCATCCGGGCCAAGAGGAGGCCAAAGTCGAGGCAAAAAAGCCGAGATTCAACAGTTGCTGGTCCAGTGGCGAGCCGAGATCGCCAGTGGGCAGGTGCGAGTGATGTTTCTCGATGAGTGCCATCTGCTCTGGGGAGACCTCCGTGGATATGGATGGAGTCGGCGCAATCAGCGAGTGGACATCCCCATTGCCTCCATTCGAGAGCGGCAGACCTACTATGGAGCCTTGGACTATTTGAGCAAGAGCTTTGTTATTCATGAGTATGAGGCAGGCAATCAGCACAATACCGTGGCCTTTCTGAAGTATCTTCAATCTCAGTATGATGAGTCCACTCGCTTTTTCATCATCTGGGATGGAGCCAGCTACCACCGTTCCAAGGTGGTTCGCAACTACCTGAGTCAACAGAATCATGGTACTCGAGAGCAGCACTGGAAACTCACTTGCATTCAGCTTGCGCCTAATGCACCCGAGCAAAATCCGGTCGAAGATGTTTGGTTACAGGCCAAGCGATTTAGTCGTAAATTTGCCCGCTTGTGCCACTCCTTTCGCTCGGTCAAACTCCTCTTTTATCTGGCGACTCATCTGCAAACCTTCATCTTTGAGAAAGCCTTCATGTATGGTTACTGTTCATGTCCTGTTTGAGATTGCTGTAGATTTAATATTGGTCGGTACAGAAGAATTTCCTGCTGTCGCTTCCAGCTCTTTGGAAGTTGATGAGGATACGATTTTATGATTGATGACCGTGTCAGCTTGATCGCTATAGCTGCTATGGGAGGCTGGATTAGGGCTTATATCAGTTTCTTTATTAGAGCTAGTCTTAGTAGCTTCGGACGCTGTAGTTGTTGCTAATGGCTGATGATTTGGATTGACCTGTGCTGAATGATCAGATGATGAACTGTCAGATGCAGCAGCTTGTTGGATAGACGGTACTTGCTGTGAAGCTTCTGGTGTAGATGAACTGTCAGATGTAGAAGCAGCACGCTGGATAGACGGTACTTGCTGTAAAGCTTCTGGTGTAGTAGCTGGTAACAGTTGCGAATGGCTAGCGCTATCTGATGCAGCAAAATTATTATCTGCTAATTTCTGATCAGCAGTACTGACAGGCTCTGAAGCTGATCGAGATATCTGTTGCTCACTGGTTGTTAGTAATGGCTGAGCAGGTGCGATCGCATCCCCTGAACTTATTTGCGTAGGATGGACATTGCCCACCAATCTCTGGGCCGTAGCACTTGAAGATGGCTGAGGAGGTGCGATCGCATCTCCTGAACTGATTTGCGTAGGGTGGTCACTGCCCACCAATCCCAATTCAGAGTTTAGCGAACTGGAACTATCCAAATTACTTTCATCAGCTACTGGTTTAGCCTGAACAACCTGCTCACCCGAATCACTAACTGAACGATCGCTGAAGCTACTGTCTGATAAAGTTTGAGGCTGAGGATCAAAGTAGCGCTGAATATCAGTATGCGTTATCTTTTCTGTGCCTTTTTTGGGGGGATCTGAAGACTGATGTTTACTGGAAGATTGAGCCTTTGATACAGCTTTAATTGGCTTAGGCTGTGAAGATTTCGCTGATTGATGAGTTGCTTGGCTATGCTCACTTAAGTCAGCAGAATTTGATCCAGGTGTAATCTCTTTAGCCTGAATAGTGGGAGGTGAAGAACTCTCTGCTGCGGGTTGAGTTTGCTCTAGTGATTGAGTTGATTGAGGTGGTACTTCCGGCTGATCGTTCAGGATGCGCTGAACGGGGTGAGGAGATGGCGCAGAATTAGCCTGATTTACCGGAGGTTGATCCGGTGCATTATCTAAACTAGGTTGGATAGTTGGGACGTTTGACGGATTAGTTTTTAATTGACTAGTTGAGTTAGTTACTTGATTACTAGGTTGTTTATTAAGCTGATGAGTTGGCTGACTGCTCTGCTGCTGAAGTAGTTGATTTACATCTGTTTGATGGCTTTGGCTATGCTCGATCCGTTGAGGCTGAATGGATGGCGTAGTAGAGGTCGCTTGTTCAGATGGAGCAGATTGATTTGTTGAGGTAACTTCATCGCTGGATAAGTCGATTTCCGGTAGGCCATTTGGGAAAAAAATATCTGGATCGAGAATAGAAAGAGAGGAGCCACCTGCTAAACCTTTGGTTTGTAGACCCAGTTGCCCAAGCCCATGATGCACACCAAGC
The DNA here is from genome assembly GCF_057732415.1 of Thainema salinarum CENA647. NCBI lineage: Bacteria > Bacillati > Cyanobacteriota > Cyanophyceae > Leptolyngbyales > Leptolyngbyaceae > Thainema > Thainema salinarum. Next base: position 112,777 of record NZ_JBYJZJ010000022.1, on the reverse strand, counting down.
GGATTTTGATGACCAAGGGGAGGACTTAGTGGATCATCAGAATGGTTTGAAGTAGGTTCATGGGGTTGCTGAGACATTAGCGCGTAGGCGTAGGGTGCTAGTTACTTGCGAAGTAGCCGGACTGGTCGCGACCGTTCAGAATCGAGGCTCCGCCGCCACCGGACTTAAAGACCACTTTGAGACCTTCGTAGGCAATCGTCAGTTCTTCAATACCAACGTTGGATGAATCAGCCTGGAGCGAGGGAGACTTCCAGCCCACGGGTACCGCACCGATCAGCGTCCAGCACTGCATGGTTTCTCCTGCCTGATTAAAGACGAGGATATTCACATTGCGCCGATGCTTCTCGATCTTTTGGTCGCTGCTGCGCTGTTCTAACAAAGGGCTGATCCAGTCCCAAAATACAGAGTCATCGCTCATTCCGCGCTTTAAGGTGATGTCGCTAAACTCGCTGGGGCCGAGCAGAATGCGCTGCTGCTCGTTGACGCCGCCTTCCATCAGCGTATCTTTCTTGACCTGGACGCTAAGACCATCGCATTCCGTAAACGAAGCAGTAATTTGGCTCTCGATTTCGATGTAGAACCGATTCGTGGTGATGTAGTTGAGTTCGTGGGTAACTTGACCGTTTTTACTCATTTTTACTGCTTAGCTTACTTGCTTGTCTTACTTGCAATTAACGTCGTCCATAGCCTCGGTGGCGTTCTTGCTGCTGCCGGAGATCGGTTTGCATCAGGTCGTAGATGCGATCGCAAAATTGAGTCAGCAACATTGGATCATCGAGTAAATCGTTGGCAACCTGCGCCATCTGCTCCTGCTGCTGCCGTGACAGGGAACTCTGCACCTTGGCTGGAGCGCTAAACCCGCTGGGCTGATGTGTTCCATGCGGTGGCAAGAATGGCTCCCGGTCGGCGCTGTCGTGAATATCGTTTTGAGCAGGCATAATTAGCGTTCTCCTCGTAGCTGTCCAACTTCAGTCACCCAGCGGCGGCGGTCAGGATGCTCTAGGTTCAGGATTTCATCGAGTGACCAATGCACATGCATCGACAAATACGCTACCTCCTCGTAGAGCTGATCGGAGGGGTAGCTTAGGACTCCCCCGCTAAGGTAAGCTCGACTGCGAACTGATGCTGGCAGGCGGGACATGCCGTTGGGATATGGGCGTGCTGCTGCTGATTGATCCGGTTGTAAAACTCTCGCAGATAGGCTAGATCGACGGTAAACAGGTTTTCTAGTAAGTCCGGCGTCACATCTGTGTACGAGCCAAGCTGAGTGATCACCTGAGCCAGCATGACTAGATCGCCGTAGACGGGATTATTTTGCACAGTGCGATCGCGGCTGAGCACGAGTTCATCCCGCGCTGTTGCTAATCGCATTCGCCCCTGCTGGTAAGCGTTTCCGGCTTCATCAACCAATCCTCGCGGCAGCGTGAACTCAAATTCGGTAATGGGCAATGTCATAAGCGAAATTGACAAATCAGTTCAATCAGTGTTTGCGTCTGTTAGATTCAAAGTGATTGCCACTTGCAATATCTAAGGGATCAAATGAATGACAATCATCAAAAGCAATGAAGTTGGAATCATTAACTTCATGTATTATCGCAGTCAAACTAGTATCTGCTTGATATCTCAATCTATCGTTAAAGCTTTCTCGTATCAGTCGATCGCTGCATTCATGGCACAAATAAGTTCCAAATCTTTCAGGCTTAATATCCGTTTTATAGTTGTTTCTACATGGTTTTTTTATTTTGCAGCATTCACATTTTCTAATTGATGGTTTTCGATCAAATAGAATATACTCAAACTCTAATATTTCGTTTGCGTGAGCCATGGCATTGAGCTAAATGAAAAATATTAAGCTTGTCACAACACAATCCCCTTTGGCTTGAATCTATGCTTAAGAAGGTGCTTCTGTCAGATCGTTAATCTGGCGATAGAAATTCTGCAAGTAGTTCAAGTCACAGGCGAATAAATCTTCGACGATGATGGGCGTGACTTCGTCTAAGGCCCCTAAGCGCAGAATGACCCGCGAAAGAATAATAATTGTGGCGTAGGCGGGATTCGATCGCACGCGCGGATCCCGCATGGGAGCAACTTCATCAACGGCTTTGGCAAGGCGCATAACGCCTTTGCGGTGAAGATTTCCGGCTGCATCAAGATAGCCTTTGGGCAGTTCAAACATAAACTCGGTTTGAATTCCATTGGAACTGCTAGTGGGCTGTGGGACGGTTGGTGTAACCGTAGCTGTACTGGCTGGTGGCGGATCAACGACCTGCTGCGCCCGAGGGGGCGGTGGCAGTCCTAAATCATTTGTAAAATTAAATGTAGGCATTGTCTTATACCCAGTTAAAGGAATTTCTAGTGCTAAATTTTTTCTGATTTGTAGGGTGGGCAATGCCCACCGTTTTCGAGCAGGTAGATCTCTATTCTTAAATTTTCTTTTTATGTCGTTGAGCAACTTAGCTTGCCGCAACTCGTTTGAGATGTTCAATTACCATCTCTATTTCTTCAATATTGTGATCTCCACTTTTGACATCTAAATCAGAAACTTTGTAGCTAACGGGCCAAGCACCTAAAAATTCAAACCGGAATGATTCTTCGGCGGCTTGATTGTAGATAACCAGCGAACCGTCGCGACGCTGATCGGCCCAGTTACCGTCTTGAATTTTTTCCAGCCAGCTCCACAGCGTCATCGAAGTTGTCAAGCCACGCCGCAGCGTCAGGTTGGCGCAGGTTGAGTTACCGGGAACTTTAGTTCGCACGACTCGCCCCTTAGTATTACCACCTTTGCCCCAAAGCTGTGGCGTGACTTCACAAACTTCAATCACATCTTGCGACTGCTGGAAACCGCTGCATTCCATAAAAATGCCGTCTACAGAGTCGGTGCTATTGTCTAGCTTTAACTCTAAGTAGAACTTGGCATTAGTGAGAATTTCAGGAAAAGCAGGCATTGGATATCCTTATCTTTTTAGACCTTACGAATGAGCTGAGTAAAGTAAAGCTCTAACGTATCTTCAGCTAGCGAACCACCGCTATCAACCGATAAAGTACCAATTTGGTGCTTCGTTCCTGGAAATAAATCAATAAAGTTAAAGCGCATGGCTTCAGCTCCATTGGGGTTATAAATCACCAGAGAACCTGTTTTGCGGCTGTCCATTGCTTTGGATGCACCGCCAGAAAATGCATCTGGATGGCAGTCGTTATACCAGTCGGCCAGCTTTTTCTGATCCGATTCATTACCTGCCACATAAGTTAGGGTAATCGTCGAGTTATATTTGACGCCGCCAATTGTTGCTTGGGTCTGAGTTTTGGCATCTTTAGTAGAGCCAATAGCGGCATCTCCTCCGGCAACTTCCATCTCAATTTCTGGCCCAGTAACGCTCTTGAGCACAAGAGATGTTACCCCATCAATTTCAAAGTAAAACTTGGAATCTGTTAAGTATTGAACCATATCAATGCCCTCGTGCAGTAATCAGGCAAATAGCTCTACTACCTAGTCACTAGCTAAGCAATTAGGAACTATTTATCAAGCCGTACGGTTAAATTTCTCGCAGGTAATCGTGTACGTTTCTTCGATGTAGTTATCGGTTGTGACATCAAGATCGGCGCATTTATATTTAGAAGGCCAAGCTTCTGTAAATTGCCATTTAGCAACTTCTTTACCGTCCGTGTCATAGGCAGTAATGCTACCTTCTTTTTTGTTGTCTCTCCAGGTGCTTTTACCTCCATTGGATGCAGGTAAACAGCTTTCAAACCACTTGTACATCATGACGCTGGTGCTGTCGCCATCGCCACTGGCAATGCAGATAGCATCAAAGTTAAACAAACCTTCATGTCCTGCAGTGTTGACTTGCCAAATAGTTTTACCGCCTTTGGTTGTCCCTACGGCCTGCTGACCGCCCTGTACCTTTGGTGCATAATCGGGGATATTGACGCTCTTGAAGACGGACTTTTCGCCATCAACAACGCCAGCGATCTCTAGATAAAAACTACTAGGAGCAATAGGTTTATTGAGATCAGCCATGTGCTCTAACTCCTTTTTTGCTGACTGATATTACTGACTGGTAAGTAGCTGCACATAAATAAACGCATTTAAAGTCTGGGGGAGCGCCCCCCAGGGGCGCTCCCCCGGACTTTTAAATATGCATTTATTTATGCCAACATACTTAAAGCACAAGTTGATTAAAACCAGATTTTTATTTTTTGGAAACGTGGCTTAGCCGCATTTCCAAAAAATAATTTGAGTTTTATTAGATTTGTGCTTCTACAACACCGTTATTGATTCGGTGCCCATTGGCTGATGCGGAAGATGACGAATTCAGCCGGACGGACTGGGCAAACGCCAACTTCAACATACAAGCGACCGAGCATCATCGTTTCATGGGTGTTCAACTCACCATCGCACTTGACGTAGAACGCTTCAGACGGAGAGCCACCAAATAAGGCTCCTTCCCGCCAGAGCCGCTCTAGGAAGTTGCTGACTGTACGAGTGACTCGTGCCCAGAGGTCTTGATCATTTGGTTCAAAGACAACCCATTGAGTCCCAATTTCAATCGACTTTTCAATGTAGCTGAGCAAGCGGCGCACACTGATATACCGCCACTGGACGTTATCCGGTTCAACCAAGGTACGGGCACCCCATACTTTTAGACCACGGTTGTAGTTGGCAAAGTTACGAATACAGTTGATGCCAAGTGGGTTGAGCAGCTCTTGCTCTCGCATATTGGTTTCGTAGGCTAGGCCAATTACACCTCTGGGAGTCTCATTAGCTGGTGCTTTGAAAACACCACGAGATTCATCAGTGCGGCACCAAATACCCATCATGTGACCGCAAGGTGGCACCATAATGGGCCGACCCCCATTACGGGGATTAGCCACTTTGATCCAGGGATAGTACAGCGCGCCGAACATAGAGCGGCGATTGAACATACTGAGCCACTGAGCCACGTCCTGTGGCTTCTGGGTTTCAGGTGCAACGGCATCACCACCTTTACCAGGTTTAATTGGCGGTGGATCAAGGACAGCCATCCGATAGGCAGGGCCAGGGAAGGAATTTTCGCACATGCTCAGCATCATTTCCATAACGCCATGCACTTGGTCAATGTCCATCAAGCCTTGTTCATAAACCCGCACTAGGTCAGGGCAGGCAACCATTGCCACTTCGTCTACTTCAAAGATGCCCTGCATGCCTGTACGGTCGTCGCGTTGACCCTGTAGGTCACGGGAGAAGCGGTCTTCTGACGAAATATAAGGTGGTGGAGCAATCTCGTAGGAACCGTAAGCGGGACGCCGGGATAGCGGTTGACCCGATACCGAGATATCTGCAATATCAACGAATTCCGATGCTTCCAGTGCGGTTACAACATAGTCTGCAACCTCGGTTTCAGCTTCGGGATTCATCGTGAGGTGTTCATATTTTTCAAGTTGCTCACTGCCCCGCATTACCGTTACCGTAAAGAATTCGCCGGAATTCAAAGGTGCTTCTGCATCTTCTGGCGCGTCCTCTGGCAGTGGTTTGGGTTCACCTTCTGTAACCAATACTCGAATCCGATCATCGTTGGCTGAGGGTAGAGCAAGGGCTCCGCCTTCTTCTTCCTCGGCTGGCTTCAGATTAAAGCGTAGAGAGGGCTTGCCGCTGGAGGTGGGTAGCCGATAGCCTGTATCTTCCGGTGGAGCTGGCTCTGATCCTGGTAGCTTCGTACCAATACTGGTAACCCAGCAGCGACCGCCACCGTTGAGAAACCAGCCCTGCACCGCAAAGGGGAGATAGAAATTATCGTCGGTAAAACCATCTGAACCGGGTTTGGAGAAATACTCTAGGTATTGACCCCAGTTGGTCACCAGCATGGGTTTGAAGAGTTCGGCGTCGCCGCGCACATCTTCCGTAAAACCGACAAATCCAGCAACGCTGAGGCTCACACCTTCAATCGGGCGACTGCCGCGATCGACCTCCTCAACGTATACACCAGGAGCAAAATAGTCTAAAGCCATTGATAGCCATCCTCCATGAATGGGATAGGAATACTTAAGGGGTTAATGTGCTGCTCTAGCGCTACGCCATAGAACTAGACTCCAGACGAGCACGACAAAATATCTGCATAGGTCGGCAGCATAACGCTGTCTAGGCTCAAAGGAGCCGTCACCGACACATGCAGAGAAGGGCGCAGAGGAAGTTGAAGCGCATGCCACAGCTTGAAGATCTTGGATAGTTGAATCGTTGATACCTCTAACGGCAGTGCACCGTAACCTTGCAGTACAGGAGCCAGAATGGCTTCTGGCACTGCCGGGTAGCACCGTAGCAGCATCAATGCTTCAGAAAGCAAACGCTGTTCACCCAGACTGGTTTCATCCCAAGCCACTAGCAAGAACAGCACGTTGTACCAGCTCACTGAGGGTAGGGTTGAATTAGTGACATCTGTAATTTGCGATCGCACCGTTCGAGTGGAAGCCAAATGTTGGCTTTCCTGCACACCATAGAAAAAGAGATTCAGGCACGGTGTTGAGTCCTGTTTAAGACCGGGATAGCCAAAATCAATTTGTTCGGTGCTGCCAATCGAGGTGCCCGCAACCAATATCTGGGCTAGGGTTTGGGCCACAGCAGGAATCATAAACCTGAACCTCAGTCATCTGAGATAGGCACAGCTTAGGGAATAAAGATGGCGTATCGTTATTAGACTTTGGTCGAAATTTTTATCATCAGCTATTTCCACGCAGTCAACTGCGGCCAATATCGTCACACAGGCAAGGATGTAGGCAGTGCTGGAAAACTTAATTTCTGTTTAATGTTTTGAATAGGTTAAAGTAGCTTTCAATTTGAAACAGAATTGAAACGATATATCTCGATTTTTGAAGCTGATTCCTAGGGGAATGAGCAAGTTCACCTGTTTGCTTTGGCTGAATAAAATAGAGCTAAATGAGTGATTCAGCTGATCAAATCTCGACTTGATTGATCAATGCCAACCTGATAGCCCGATTTTAATTTCGTTGATGCAAAATAGGCGCTAGCAAACCTAATTTGTGAAATGTAAACTTTGTTTTGCGAACTGCAACTAATTACTTCTGTTTGTAAAGTGCTGCACTAATGTGTGCTGATTTTGTAAACAGATGTAACTAGCTGATCCATGTTTCTACGGATTTTCAGCCATTCATGAAGGGATTAATCTGGCTTTAGCCAAAACGCTTTTAGGGGATTTTAGCGATTTGTAGTTTTTGATCCTGATCTCAATTACGGAGCCTGAATTTTGCTCTCACCTATGGTTCTCTAGCCTAGATCACGCTGATCCTATGATTTAGATCATTTAGATTCAATTAGCAAACCAGGTACCTTGTAGAAATTCAGTTATAGAGTGTGAGTGGCTACATCAACCTTAAGAGGTATAAAAAGAATTTAGATCAAGAGCAAGGATCTACGTAAAAAGTCTGTGTAAGCGGTTTGTTAATGGTGACTATAGCCTGATTGGTTGATAAAAGAAATCTAACCAAAGTAGTAGGCGAGACGTTGTCGAGTATTTGTGGCATTGATGTTGTTTAGTTAACTGTTTCTTAGTGGTTTCAGAACCTTAACAAAATCCTGGAAGAATTTAATTGATTCAATCGATTCAATCGCTGTTGCATCTACTCAGCATTGGCCTCCAAATGCTGGATCGAACTTGTTCTCACCATCAGGCGTTGCGATCGCAACTGCCAGCAAATTATGACTCATACTCTCCTAAACGACCTAGACCCCGATCAGCTTGGTTATGCCCCTGATACGACTAGCAGTATGGCTTATAGGACGACTGAAGAGAATAATCTCGGTGGCAGGCAGATGAGTACCTACACCCGTGCCTGTGACTTTGATGAGATTAGCATTCCAGGCATCCAACAGCCCATCGCTGATATAACTCGATCATTTGCTGACTTACAGCTAGAGCTAATTGTGCAGCGCTATCAGGCGCGAGCGGGCTGGATGTTCTACTCCGATGTGCAAACCGGAAAGCGACATCAGCTCGTTTGCCACAATACAGCGAATGCAGAGCTGGATATTGCCTATCAGACGTACCTTGAATCGCAAGATTTTTTAGATGACATGACGGCTTCCGCTGGGCTGCGTGCTTTAACGCTGGATGATCAGTCGGTGATTTATGCCCAGTGTCTGCATCAGGGTTCAGTCCCTCACTGCGATGGTATAAGCCAGATGCCGCATAGCTCTTCAACCCAGGCCGAATCAGCATCCTGTACAAACCAGCCGCATCCTGATTATTTACTGATCTGGCAGCCAGTTCCATTATCCGTCATAGCACAGCAGCAGCTAGAGCAGCACATTCTCACCATTCAGCAGCACCTAGAGCTTGAGCAAACCTGTCAGCGCCAATCTACTGAAATTCAGCTACTCGAACAAGTTTTTCAGCGCATTGGTCATCAACTGCGTCACCCCCTTGCCCTCCTCCGTCTCTATACCGATAATCTTTGCCGTTTGGCTACCACAGAGACAACGCAAGCCCAAGCTGGCCAAATGAAGGGGTTTTTGCAGGAACTGGGTGAGCGGCTAACCCACCTGATTCGCTACGCTCAGGGTGGTCAGCTCCAGCTTCTTGCCTGTGATTTGGCGGCGATTTGGGCCACTAGTGTGCAAGAGCTGCAGCCGTTGATTACCGAAAAACAGCTTCGGGTTGATTGTTCCACCACGCCGATTCGGTTACCGATTGATGCTCATCAATTCAGACACGTGCTGGATAATGTGCTGCACAATGCCATCTGCTTTAGTCCAGTGGGTGGGCAGATTACCTGTCGCTGGCAGCTATTTCAGCGCGAGGCGCTGATTACGGTTACCGACCAGGGCCCAGGCTTGAGCGCAACGGATTTAGAGCAAATGTTTCGCCCGTTCTATACCAAGCGGGAAGACGGTACGGGATTGGGACTTGCGATCGCACAAAAGATTGTGCTGGATCATCAGGGGAGTCTTTGGGCTGAGAATTTACCCACCGGGGGAACCCAGATTTCAATCACACTGCCGCGTTATGTAACGTAGCTTCTCGACAAATTTTCAGCAAATTCCGTATCGAGCAGCATTCAGCGATTGTCATGATGATTCAAGTGCCTTTTTCCGTTCTGTTAGTGGATGACTCACGCCCCTTCCGGCAAGGGTTACGAACCCTCCTAGATTTCTACAGCAGCAATAGTGAGATTCAGTTTCAGATTGTGGGAGAAGCTGCATCGGTCGATCAGGCGATTCATTTAGTACAGGAACAGCATCCAATGCTTATGCTGCTAGATATGGAACTAGCCCAGGAAAGCGGCATTAGCGTGCTGTATACGCTACACGAACAGAATCGCTCGACCAAAACGCTGGTGCTCTCGGTTCACCATGAGGATGAATGGGGGTTTCAAGCGATGCAGGCTGGCGCGCAGGGCTATGTCTGCAAAGATCACGTCGGTGATCAGCTTTTTGATGCCGTCACCACCATTCTGCAAGACCAGATCTATCTGTCACCCGAGATTGCTACCAGCTTTTTCCGCCTGTTTCATTTCTATGCGGGTCGATCGCTCCAGGCTTGTCAGGCGCTGAATTTGACCGATCGGGAACAGCAGGTGCTGCAGTGGCTAGTGCAGGGAGCTTCCAATGATGCGATCGCGCATCAGCTCCATATCACCGTGGCCACTGTGAAAGCACATCTAACCGCCATCTTTGAAAAACTCGATGTCCGCAGCCGCACACAGGCAATTGTGAAAGCGCTGAAGCTGGGGTTGGTATCGGTGTAACGTCATAAAGACCAACGTAAAAGCCAAAGTAAAAACCGAAGTAAAAATCAAAAGAGATGGCCGCATCGCGGTGGCCATTTTCGGTGAAACCCTGAATTTATAGTGATTCCAGTTAAGAGTGAGAAAGCGAGAGAGGAGAGTGCCTCATCCTGAGGCACTCTCCTCTCTCGTTCTTATCTAGAACCGCTATATGAAGATTTTTAGAGGCGATCAGCTACTGCGGTTCCTGTGGGCGGTATTGTTGGGGTCTACATTTATGACTTCCTACACGAACAATAGATAAGATGGCTTCTTTCTTCAAGGTTTCCCTGGCGTCGCTGCTGGCTGGCATGAGCCTGATCGCTTGGACTGAGCGAGCATTTGCGTCTGGATTTGCCCTGTCTGAACAGGGCGTGATCAATCTAGGTACAGCGGCATCTAGTGGTGCAGCAGGACTAGATGATCTGAGTACAATTTTCTTCAATCCAGCAGGCTTGATGCGGTTACCGGGTAATGGTGGTGTCGCTGGTGCTGGCTATGTCATTTTTCCCAGCATTCAGTTTACCGACCAGGGATCTGCGATCGCACCCGGTTCGCCCCTTTCAGGCGGAGATGGTGGAGATGCAGGGCCGACCATCTTTCTGCCAAACCTATACGGAGCATTTCAAGTTAACGACCGAGTGACGGTGGGCATTGGTGTTAATACTCCCTTTGGTCTAGAAACCAATTACGATAGCGATTGGGTGGGACGCTACCAGGCGATCAAGTCGGAGCTGGTGACGATCAACATCAATCCTACAGTGGCCTTCCAGCTGAGTGAAGACGTGGCCATTGGGGCCGGACTAAATGTGCAATATGCCGATGCTGAGCTGTCCAATGCGATTGATTTTGGCGCTATCTTAGCGTCTCAGGGTGCGCCAATTCTGCCGCAGCAGGCTGATGGTTTCGCCAGTGTGTCGGGTGATGACTGGAGCTTGGGTTACAACGTGGGAGTCCTGTACGAACCCTCGACCACAACCCGCATTGGTCTAGCCTATCGGTCAGCGGTCAACCACACGCTACAGGGTCGCGCCGACTTTACCGTACCAGCTACAGCCACGCCGCTGACAGCAACGGGACTTTTTACGGATACCGATGCCAATGCGGAAGTGAATCTACCGGACACGCTCTCCTTGGGGCTATATCAGCAACTGAGTCCCCAGTTGGCGCTGACGGGTGATTTGACTTGGACAAACTGGAGCGATTTTCAGGAACTGCGAATTTCCTATGACTCCATCCAACCAGATACAGTCGTGCCCGAAAACTGGAACGATACGCTGCGGGTGGCCTTAGGATTAACCTATGACATTGACGAAACTTGGACTGTCCGGGGTGGTGTGGCCTATGACCCAACGCCCGTTCCTCAAGAGTTCTTCACAGCTCGCATTCCAGATAGCGATCGCACTTGGTTATCGGTCGGTCTCAGCTACGCACCAACAGATAATTTGAGTTTTGACGTTGCCTATACCCATGTATTTATAGACGACCGCAACATTGATCGCACTGAACTCGGTGCAGGAACGCTAGTGGGCGAATACAACAACAGCATCGATATCGTCGGTGCCCAGCTAAACTGGCAGTTTTAGCTCGCTATCTTTTGCTCGGTAGGTGGCTTGTCTACAGCGTTGTGAGATCTAGAGGAGGCGTTGTGCAGAGATGTCAGCGCCTCTCTTGTGGTCGAACCAATTTGCTCTTGCAGTGTCAGCTGGACGAGCTGGCTGATATAAAGCTGGCAATCGACTGGTAGATCAATAAAAACTTCTTTCGGTAGTGTATTAATCGTTCGAAAAACACGGTGTTCATGAGGCAGCTGATCTAAAACCCGGTTGATAATATCTTCACGCTGAACGGACGCAACCGAACTGGGTTGATTAGGCCCAATCGTTGCCAACTGCTTCTCTACAACTTTAGCAACGTACAGTTTTGTGAAATCGAGTCGATGATGTGCCACGTCCTGTCTCCGTGTGAGGTGAGATGACTTCTGGGTATGCCCTGGTTTTGCAAGCCTTATAAGCACTTAGCCTGACATCCACCTACCCACACTCTGGGGTGGTAGTCGTTCGGTAGAAGTACTTCTGTCAACTGTCTATAGGCTAGGGGTTAGGCTGCGTTGTCATCCGTTAGGTAGTAGACGGACGCAACATTTTTTTACAAAAGTTGGCCAAAATTTGGTTCGTTTTATCCTATTCAGTGCAACATCTATTAAAAGTTCAGACTATAGCTACACCCTGTGGCTGAAAACAGGCGCATTTCGTTGGAACGACGAACAATTCTTGCAGAATGTTCCAGAAATTTGGAAAATTGCGTATTTTTCAGCTTGCCAATCAAGAACCCAAAGAGATCATTTTGCCGCCGCATCGTAACCGCAAGCCCCAACCTGGATTATTCCTCTAACTGGAATCACTATATGCGTGGGGTTGGGCATTGCCCACCACCTCAAAGCCTAGACAGTGAGACCATAGCAGGCACTGCTCATCCTACTGCTAGGATGTGGAACCGCATTCATTGGTTTTGTCCACATTGCACTCTAAGAGGCGGGAAAACTCTTGACGCACGCGGTGATAGCATTCGCAGGCGCGGTCTTCGAGCTTCTCACGGGACGAGATGACAATTTTGCCTCGGCTGTACTTGATAATGCCGTCTTTCTGGAGTGCATTGGCGGCAACAGTCACGCTTGGGCGGCTTGTCCCTAGCATTTCGGCCAAAAATTCCTGCGTTAAGTGCAGTTGATCCGAATCAACGGAATCCTGCACGAAGAGCAACCAGCGAGATAAGCGCGATTCGATCCGGTGTTGAGAATTGCAGACGGCATTTTGCGAAACATGGGTAAAGAGAGCTTGGGTGTACAGCAGCAGTAAATCATGGAGAGTTTCACCTCTGCAAAACTCATATTTTAGGAACTGGGCATTAAGTCGATGGCCACTGCCGGGGACTTGGACAACGGCTTGATAGTCTGAACGTTCGCCGCCCCAGACGACGGGCAAACCGATCATGCCCTCTCGGCCAACAATGCTGATTTCGCGTACGTCTCCGTTTTCCATAAGGGAAACCAGCGAAACCATTGCTTTGGCCGGAAAGTACACACGACTGATGTCTTCTCCTGGCTGAAATAAAACCTGACCCCGTGATAGCGCTACGGGTTCAAGGTGTGGGGCAACTCGCTCAAATTCGTTTGTGGGCAAGGCTGCCAAAATCAAGTTGGATGGATAATCCCGTTTCGGCTGGACAAGATCGTCAATGGAAGAGTCAGAACAGGACATGCTAGGTAATGGCGCTACGCGGTGGCGCTGAATAATGAATTTGAGACGTTGGCCAAGCTGGGTATGAGTAAGATATGGATTGCCGCCACATCCCAACTCGTACCTAAAATCAGTCCTGAAGTTAGCGATACTGAATCTAAAGCTAGTTGACGAAATCGGAACGAATCACTCTTGAATTAAGACTATTATCCTCCTGATTTCTGGCCTGAAACGAAAAGCAATAGTTCTTACAAACAGAACATGTTTTGTTACTCCTGCGAAATCTGCCGTTCGGCAATCCACCAGCCCAACACAATGCCGATAGCGCTGGCGATGAGGTCAATGGCATCCAGAGTTCGGTGGGGCGACAGATGCTGAATCAATTCTTCGGTGACCGTGAATAGGGTAAAGAGCAGGGGGAACAACGGTAACCGCAATGACTGTAGCTTGAGCGTGCGATAGTTGAGGATGCGATGTCCCAGATAGGTGGGCAGCGCATAGAGAATCAGATGTCCCGGTTTGTCGTAGTGCGGAATTGCGCTCAGGTATCCCGGCAAATTATTAGTGTAGGCCATTGCCATGATGCTGAGAAAAATCAGCAGATAAACCAGCGATATGCCTGCTAAGCGCCAGTTCACGATTGGAGTTTTGGCCGAAGTTTGGGTTCGTTTCATTCTGTATTTCAATTGCGCTCAGAGTTTTCCCGGCGAGAGATACGCGGTGCTGGGGGCAGGTTGATCCGCGAAACCTGTCTCTACCAATTTCTCGGTAAGGTAGTGGTATTCGGGTGATGATTTTGGGATGGGTGGGCACCACCCACCCCAAAATCATTACCTTTTAAGGCTAACCCTTGATAAAAAAAGGGTTTCAGCCCGCAATAGAGAAATACAGACGATAATGGCCTATTCCAGAGGCTTTATGGACTCTTCACTCAGCGATGAATCTACGGGGGATGATGCCAGTATCTGCTGGCGGAGAATAATCAGGATAAAACCTGCGATCGCAGCACTGGAAATTAGGCCTAACCACAAGTTGCTGCCTAAAATATCGGGATGATCCAGTGCCCAACCGCCCAAAGAAGGACCGATTAAGAACCCAATTGCCCAGCACTGGGACTCCAGTGCGAAGTAAACGCCGCGTAGAGAGGCGGGAGCCATTTCGCTTACCAAGGCAGTTGCGGCGGGCGCATAGAGAATTTCGGCCAGGGCAACCACGGCAAAGGCTGCCAGAATCGGAATCAGCGCGTAGCTGGAAATGAGGCCCGTCAGCCAAATCAGCAAAAAGGCCACGCACCACAGCACCAGCGACACCAGCAGAATGCTGACGTGAAAGACTGACTTCAGCCAGCGGGTCATTGGCAGTTGCAGCACAATCTTCAGCAGCACATGCCACACAAAGAAGTAGCTGATCCACTGTTCTGAAAAGCCCGTTTCGGTATTGCCCGCTGGGATAAAATTCGCCAAGTAAATCGGCAGCGTGCTGGTCATCTGGGCGGCGTAGGTGGTGAAGAACAAGTTGCCCGCTAAATAAGTGAGCAAATGCCGATCCGTCAGCGCTTGTCGCCAGTTTTGCAAATTGCTTTTGGTCTGAGCGGGTTGGGAGGGTCGAGTTTCTGCGATCGCAACATAAATCACGCCGCCAAAAATCAGATAGGCTAATCCCTTGCTTAAAAACAGCGCCCGATAACTGCCGGACATGGCGATATACTGTCCCGCCAGCAGTGCGCCAATGCCCAAGCCCAGGTTATCGGCCAGTCGCGTCAGCGCAAAGGCTTCCGCCCGATCCTCTGACGTGGTCCAATCGGTAATCGCTGCCAGCGTGGCGGGCCAGTAAAGACTGATGCCCAAACCCAGCAGCAGATTGCCAGCAAGCAGGAGTGAAAAGGTGGTGGCAAAGGCGAGAATGGCGCATCCACAAGCTGCGATCGCAGCGGCCAGCAATAGCGTTCCGCGTCGGCCCAATCGCTGAGAATCGACGGCATTTCCGGCCCAAAACCGCCCAATAGTGCCCGAAATGCTGCCGCTCCCCAGGGCAAAACCAACCTGAGTGGGCGAAAATCCGAGCTGGTTGACAAAGTAAATCGAAGCATAAACCAGGGTAAAACCTTGCCCAATAAACAGCAGGAGCTGACCTGCCGACAAGATCCAAACGTCTCGCTTCAGGTTGGGTAGCCAATTGAATAATGGATGAGTGGGCTTAGTGGATGGGGCGGGTTGCTCCATAAAACTTGGTTTTTAGATGCGCTTATTTATGCCAACCTACTTACAGTACTTTGAATCACGAGGTTTAGAATTATCGGATGGGTTGAGCAATATGAAACGCACCATCTTAAAGGCATTAAATCCTGATACGAAATTTGCTCATAAATCCCGAATTCCTGTTGTAAAAGTCAGACTGCGCTTGACCTTCATAACAGGAATTCGGGTTCTTTCTAGCCGGATTCAGTATTCCAAATCGACGCGTTTTCACATCACCTAACGGCACCCTGCAACGGCCTGCTTGGTTAGGAGTTGGACATGGCAAATGCTTCGGCCCCAAATTTTTCCAGGGCGTAGTCGGGGATGCAATTTTGCTCCATATAGTTGCGATAGTGCCGGACTTGTTCGTTGGCTTCCGCCTCGCTCCAGTTGCAGTACTGTTTCAGCACTTGAGTCAGCGTTGGCAATAGATCCAAACCATACTGCGTCTTCATTGCCAAGCAGGTGCGGCGACGAGTGATATCTACCAGTGTGCGAGCATATTCTGACTCTACAGAATAAACGATCTGCGCCTTGATATCGGGTAGCGATGGCTCGATGGGTTCAGCCAGTTCTGGATTGTCATCCACCAGCGCCATCACCTCTAGTGCTCGTGCGCCGTAGACCGAGAATAAGTGATAAATCGTGCGCGTTGGCACTACGGTCTGATACTGCTGAATGGCCTGCTGAAGTCGGGCATCATTGGGCAAAATCGCTCCGGGTAGCGGACGCTTGCGAGTGGAACAGGGTGGCACCGAGCGACCCTGCTTCTTAAACACCTTCTCGACCATTTCTTCACCCACTTGGCGATAGGTGGTGATTTTGCCGCCAATCAGCGAAATTAGATTGCTGGCACCCTCTTTGCTGTGGTCGTACAGGATGTGATCGCGGGTAATGCTGCCTGCGCTGCCTTCTTCCTTGTACGGTAGGGGCCGAATGCCAGAAAAGGTGAATTTGACATCATCCCGACCCAGTTGAGCGGCTGGAATAATGTTGTTCGTTTCCTTCAGCAGATAATCGACTTCATCATCGTCGGCTTTGATGTCGTCCAGGCTACCGCTGTAGCGCAGATCAGTTGTGCCAATTAGCACCATATCCAGGAACGGCACGATGAAGAAAGGCCGACCGTCAGTTTTGGCTTCCACGTAAAAGGCCGAGTCTTCTGGCGCACCGGGAAACTTATCGACAATGATGTGGCTGCCTTTGGTGCCACCGATTTTGCGGGTTTGACCAATGGGTGCATCCTGACCATCCCGCTCACCCCGCGCTAGAACTGCATCCACCCAAGGCCCAGAGGTGTTGACGACGACGACCCGCTCGTTTCCTTTTACGACAAACTCTTCATTCGTGAGCTGGTCTTTGCAGCGCAGTCCGGTGACGCGATCGCGCTCTCGAACCAAATCAACTGCTTCGACGTAGTTCAGCACCGTCGCGCCAGCGGCTTCCGCCGAGACGATATTTTCCAGCGCTAAGCGTTCTGCGTAGGCAACCTGACCGTCGTAATACTGCGCGCCACCGTTTAGATCATCGGAATCGACATAGCGGTAAAGTTGCCGGAACTTTTGCCGCGACATCATTCGGTGGGAGGGCACGGTTTTGTCATAGCTAAAGATGTCGTAGAGATACATCCCGGCCATGATTTTCCAGTAGGGGCGAGAGCGATCGCCATAGATGGGAATCGTAAGCAGTAATGGTTTCACTAGGTGCGGTGCCGTATGCAGCAGAATTTCCCGTTCCCGCAGGGATTCCCGCACCAGCGCAAATTCAAAATACTCCAGGTAGCGCAGTCCGCCGTGAATTAAGCGAGTTGACCAGCTTGTCGTGCCGCCACAAAAGTCGCCTTTTTCAATCAACAGCGTCTTGAGTCCCCGCAGCGCCGCATCCCGCGCCACTCCCGCACCATTGATACCGCCACCAATGATAATCAGGTCATAGTTTTGGTTCTGAATCTCTTGTGTATTCACCATATCCTTTCATTTAAAGTTGTTTTGACATTACCCACATCCGGCCATCAGTCCGTTACTGCCAATTGCTGTGGATAGCTAGAGATAGCGTGTCTTTTGACGAGATGCCACCTGCATCCAATTTAACCCGCTGAAATTAGGCTTGGAGTGCGATCGCACTCAGCCATCTCTTCAAATCCCCACTGTTCAGCCAATTACCGCTAACACTGCCCCTCAATTTCACGCATGTCTGCTAAATAGGGTTTTAATATTTACCCAATCTGCCCATCTACCCTCCTACCCATCCACCCTCTACAATCTCTACAGCTTGACCAATTAACACTCTTCACTATCACCCCGAAAACACAGCTCTGAGATCTATCGATAGGCTTGATATGCCGCAATCCATTGGCTGGTAAGCCTTCCTTGAGCATTATCTTCAACTTAAACGGTTTGACGAGTTGTATCAACGTTCACGTGATGTTCATGCGGGGCCAGGGAATGTCAAAATAGGGGTTACATCATCAGCCAAAACTAGAGACTATGACTATGACTGCGAACTTAAGGTCAGCATTAGCACAGGGACAAGCGCTCAAGATCATCAGCGGCATCACCAATTTCGATGCCGAGCGTGTTGCCCAAGTGGTGCGGGCCGCAGATCAAGGTGGAGCCACCTTTGTGGATATTGCTGCCGATGCTGAACTGGTGCGTCTGGCACGTCAGCATACCCAGCTACCGATTTGCGTTTCGGCCATTGATCCAGAGAAATTTGTGGATGCGATCGCAGCTGGCGCTGACCTGATTGAAATTGGTAACTTCGACCCGTTTTATGCTCAGGGTTTGACCTTTGATGCCGTAGACATCATCAACTTGACCCACGAAACCCGTGAACTGCTGCCAGAGGTGATGCTGTCTGTGACTGTACCTCACACGCTGCCGCTGGATGAGCAGGTTCGCTTGGCCGAGGAACTGGTTCACGCTGGCGCAGATGTGATTCAAACCGAAGGCGGCACCAGCAGCCAGCCCGCTCACCCCGGCATCCAGGGCTTGATTGAAAAAGCAACGCCGACTCTCGCCGCCGCGTTCGCTATTTCCCACGCCGTAGACGTTCCGGTGCTCTGTGCGTCGGGTCTATCGGAAGTAACCGTACCGATGGCAATCGCAGCCGGAGCCGCTGGCGTCGGCGTCGGTTCTGCTGTCAACAAGTTGGACAACGAACTAGCGATGATCGCGGTTGTTCGCAGCCTACGGGAATCCCTCAACACCGTTAGCCGTTCGTCTGTGCGTGTTTAAGCCTGGGTAGGGGCGAATGGCCATTCGCCCCTACGTAATTCCTAAAATTTACAATCACGCTATGCTGGAAGCGCTGCATTGGTAGCGCTTTCGGCGTTTCTATTCCCATTAAACAGTCATGAATTCTGTTGATCTGGCCTTTACCCCGGCACTTGAACAAGCGCAACTGGTGCGCCGCAAGGAGATTTCGCCGCTGGAGCTGACTCAGCTTTATTTAGAGCGAATTGAGCAGCTTGATCCGCAATTGGGCAGCTACTTTACGGTTATGACCGATGCTGCGATCGCAGATGCCCAGGCCAAAACCGATCAGTTGGCTATGCTCTCAGCCGACGAAATCAACGAACTCCCTACCTTTTTCGGCGTCCCCGTTTCAGTCAAAGATTTGAACCCCGTTAAAGGTGTTCCCTGCACCTACGGCTTGCGGATACTGAAAAATCGCGTGGCGGAAATTGATGACGGCATTGTGGAAATGATTCGCGCTGCGGGCTTCGTGATTTTGGGTAAAACCGCCACTTCTCAAATGGGTTCCTATCCCTACACGGAACCGAGCGGATTTCCGCCAGCCCGCAATCCCTGGAACTTGAACTATACGCCCGGCGGTTCCAGTGGCGGAGCAGCAGCAGCACTGGCCGCAGGACTCTGCGCTATTTCTCAGGGTTCAGACGGTGGCGGCTCGATTCGTGGGCCTGCTTTTTGCTGTGGGTTAGTCGGGCTAAAGCCTTCGCGGGGACGAATTTCCCATGCCCCCGTGGGCGATCGGCTGAGCGGACTGGCCATCAATGGCCCAATTGCCCGCACGGTGGCGGATGCGGCGGCCATGCTGGATACTCTGTCGGGCTATGTCACAGGCGATCCCTACTGGTTGCCCAAACCGCCGATTTCCTTTTTAGCCGCGACGCAAACTGAACCGAAGCCGCTGCGAATTGCGGTGACATACGAGATTCCGCCCATTGGCCAAGCCGATCCGGTCTGTCAACAGGCTGTCACCGATGTGGCTAAGCTGCTGGAAAGCATGGGCCACCATGTTGAATTTGGCTGTCCGGTGTTCGATGGGCTGATTGATCCATTTATCACCGTTTTCCGCGCCATTATTGACCAGGCCGGAGTGCCTTTCTTTTTGCTGGATCGGTTCAATCGCTGGCTGCTGTGGAAAGCGCGTCGCACCTCCAGCGGTCAATATCTCAAGGCCGTATCAGAGATGCAGACTATCAGTCGTCGCGTGGTGTCGTTTTTCGAAGAATACGACGTGCTGCTCACCCCGACTTACCTGCATTCCACCATCCAAATCGGCGAATGGAAAAATCAGCGCCCAACCAAGCTACTGGACAAAATGATCAACTGGGTGGCTCCCTGCGCCCCGTTTAATGCCACGGGCCAACCTGCGATCTCAGTTCCCACTGGCTTTACTCCTGAAGGTTTACCGCTCGGTGTTCAACTCGTCGGTCGTCCTGCCGATGAGCTAACCCTCATTTCCCTAGCGCAACAGATCGAAAATGCTCAGTTGTGGAAACATGCTCGACCTGCGATCGCGCAATAATATTGGCTCAAAAGCGAATTGAATAAGCTAGGACTATATTCATCAACAGGAGTAATACATGGAAGATACCTTACTTGAACGCATCACCATTAATCCCGATATCTGTCATGGCAAACCCTGTATCAGAGGGCTGCGATATCCCGTCGAGTTTTTGCTGGAGCTGCTCAGGTCGGGGATGACCCATGACGAAATCTTAGAGGACTACGACGATCTAGAAGAAGCCGATATTCTCTCTGCTCTGGCCTTTGCCACCACCTAAGTTAAGTTAGATGCGATCGCACTTTATTATTTGCAATCTATGACCACCATGAAATGTGATTGATGTGTCGCATTAATAATATCGATACTTTTCTTCGATTGCCTTCATTTCTTTTTCTTTCTGTTTAATATATTCTCTATCATCAATTTCATAAAGGTCTTCTTGATAAACACCACTTTCATAAGTAGAGCGGGGTTGAAAAAAGAAGGTATGTGAAGTTGAATAAAGGGACTCACTGCCAGTAGGAGATCAGGAGCAATGGGAGCGCGCTTACGAGTCTTTTTGACAGGGGCAGAAGACCGTACCCTCTTTGAGTTACGCACCGCCACAACCGTGCCGCAACGAGTGAAAGACCGAGCAGAAGTGATTCGGATGAGTCACCAAGGGCTGTATGTTGAGCAGATTGCCCGGTTCTTCGGGTGGAGAGAGCGAACGGTCAGAGAAACGCTGCATCGCTGGCAAGAGGGTGGATTAGGAGGACTCTGGGATGCACCGCGACCGGGAGCGCAACCACGTTGGCAACCGGAAGATATGGAGTATCTGGAAACATGTCTACGCCAGGAGCAACGAACTTATAACAGCCGTCAGTTAGCGCGAAAGCTGGAAGAGGAGAGACATATCAAGTTAAGTGCGGCCCATCTGCGGGACGTACTCAAAAAAAGGGAATCATTTGGAAGCGCACTCGACACAGCCACCGAGGGAAACAAGACCCAGTTGAGAAAGCCCAGAAGGTAGCGGATTTGGAGATGTTGCAATGGGCGGCCGCCAGTGGAGAGATTGACCTCTCCTATCTTGACGAGGCAGGCTTTTGTCTCTGGATGCCCGTCAGCTACAGCTACTTTTTCGAAGGCGAGCAAAAGCGACTGGAGCAGACTCACCGCAAGGGCAGGCGACTGAGCATCCTCGGTCTGCTCCAACCGTTCGTGAGTTTCGCGTATGGATTGGTGATTGGCAGCTTCAACGCCGAGCGCTACATCCGGCTAATGGATGAGCAAGCCCGTCAGGCCAAGCCCCGGTTTAAGGCCAATGGATGCATTCGAGTCATTGTTCAAGATAACAGCCCCATTCATACCAGTCGAGCTGTGCAAGACAAATGGGCAGACTGGCAAGCTCAGGGACTTTACCTGTTCTTCTTACCCAAATATTGCTCGGAGCTCAATCCGATTGAACCCGAGTGGCATCAGGTGAAAACCCATGAGTTAAATGGGCAGATGTTTGAAGATGAATTGGATTTAGCCTATGCCGTTATCGACGGCTTTGAGGCGAGAGCTGAAAAAGCGGGATACTCCGTCGAGCGATTTCGATTTCCGTCTCAACTCGCTTCTTCATCATCTGTTATATAGATGCGCGTTTTTACCTTTACCTACTTATCGCTCTTCAATGACTCTAGGCAGAGATAAATTAGAGTAAAAGGGCTGAATGGTAGAGAGAATCAATGGTAGCTCCCCGACAAGCCAAGCCAACCGTCCGGTTCATCGATGAATATTGTGACTATTACCAAGACTTGTTTGCAGAAGTCAGAAGCTTTGAAGCCTTTAAGCATCTGCATGTCGGGATGATATCGGAAGTCAAGCGTAAGTCGCTACCAACCATTGCTAAGGTTACAGGACTACCCAATGCTCAGTCATTACAACAGTTTTTAGTCAGCTCACCTTGGCAGGCTAAAGACCTCAGGCAACGACGCATTGAGCTGATTTTAGGTCTCTTAGGGGGACAAAAATTGATCCTAGTCATTGATGAAACGGGCGACCGCAAAAAGGGACAGACCACCGACTATGTGAAACGACAGTACATCGGCAACTTAGGTAAGATCGAAAACGGCATTGTTTCGGTGGATGCTTATGGGGTAATTGACAATTTGACCTTCCCGTTAAGTTTTAGAATTTACAAGCCGAAAGAGCGATTAAAAGCAGGAGACTCTCATCACACCAAACCCGAAATTGCGGCAGCAATGGTTCAAGAACTCTGTGAATTGGGATTTCAGTTTGAACTTGTTTTGGCCGATAGTGCCTATGGAGAAAGCGGCAGCAGCTTTGTGCGGACATTACATCAATTAGAGCTCCCGTATGTGTTGGCTATTCGCTCAAACCATGCGGTGCTCTTGCCCAAAGAGCAACGGGTCAGAAGCAATCGCTGGCGTCAGTATCAGCGAACATTGAGTGATGGTCGTTGTGAAACTCGCTTCATTCGAGAGATTATTTATGGCCAACGTCGTTCCCAGCGCTACTGGGAATTGACAACGGATCCACAAACGTTACCTAGCGCGTCAACCTGGATGGTGATGACGTGGGTTAAGGACATTTCTTACCACCAGGTTGGAGACCTCTATGGTCTAAGAAATTGGGTGGAATATGGTCTCAAGCAAAGCAAAAATGAACTGGGCTGGGCGGACTTTCGCGTCACCGACTATGCTGTAATTGAAAAGTGGTGGGAAGTCGTGATGAGTGCCTATTTGATGGTCACCTTAAACACCCCCCCGATGCGTCCTCAGGGGGCGATTCCACCGGAACAGGATGACTCGATTGTGGTGTCTTCGTTCACGCAGCATTCAGATTGGAATATGGGCAACGGATGGAAGAACTGGCTCAATAACCTACGGTTAATTCTCTTGCCTTGGGTGAGTTCAAATCGTTTACAACCTTGGCTGGACGTGTTTCCGATTCCCGAACTGGCGCGAGGTTTTCAGATGCTCATCCGGCTCATGAATCAATTTCGGGGAGTTCCAACTACAATCCTACAAAATATTTCCTCTGCCTAGAGTCATTGAAGAGCGTTATGCTTCAGAAATAATTAGCATCATGGAAGTTAAGCTCGAACAGTATATTTCAGGTTCTTCACCTTCATAAATAACCATCACAGGATAGCTATCTTCTTGAAATTCACTTAAAGGCAAAACGCAAAACTCTGGATCAGAGTAACCAAGAAAGTGAAATAGAAATTTGTTTAGATATCTACAAGCATCATTTGTGATTTCATCAAGAGGCACAAGATCAATTTCACTCAGAGACATTTCTTCAGATTCTTCTATCGTAAATAGATCATATATAGATTTGGCAAACATGTCATTTGGGATCTCAATTTGATTAAATGCCAAAGAGGTCTCTATCGCCTTATTTAAGGGCAAAAATTCATATATAGATGGTACAAAAACACCTTCTCCGGCTAGGTCTATTGATCGACCATTTTTCCACTGATAGAGTTCATATAACTCCTCTGGAACTACAAGACCAAACTCGCTGAACGTTTCATAAATTTCCATGCGTGATAAACCTGGCAAGAAAGATTCGGCCTGCTCAGGTTGAAACCTTTCCAACCAATTCATTACTCGATTTAATGTTTCAGTCAATGTAGTCATATTCACCTGCTAAAAAGAACGTGATAATTCTTTTCTATCGATCAAAAATATTTTCCCACAGACGGTCAAGCATAATTTAAAGGCCAACTGTTGGAATCTGATACACCAACTTTTGTCTAAAATTGTCTACGCTGTTTCCCTTTTGAGTGCGATCGCAGATCTTGTAAGGCACGTTGCTGATAAACAAATACACCCTATGCAAGAGGTGCGATCGCGCTATTGGTTAAAGCCTTCTCTATCCAAATACCACCACCACCCATTTATTATTTGATCTCGAAATTCACTTGTATTCAGTGACTCTCTCATTGAAGCTAGATCAACAGAAGCTAAGATTCGAGAAACTTGCTTTTTTAGACAACAGTCTAGTTGTTCGAGTTTTTGTAAAAGACTTTCAGATGGGGTATCAAGCAAGTGCTGTCGGCTATTGCTATGTTCATATGATAAAGCATCTTGAACGACACTTCTAGCATCCAGAACATCGGCAACCATGCCTCCAGTTATAAGGTATTCTGGAGAATTAACAAGTTCATTCATAGCCTTTTCGTAAGCAGTTATTGAGGTTTCTAAAAAGAATGTATCCATAATTAATCCTAAAAATTAAAATCAAATAATTTAGTGTTAAACGATATACTTAAGTCCATTCCGAAAACTGAATTGTAATGATTCATATCATCCGTAGTCGTGCGAAACCTGGGCAAATGCGTCAGATGTTGGAGAGCCTAGGAATCTACATTAAACTGGCGGTAGATATAGAGCGACGGATTCTGTCTGGAAGTGGGGAGCTTCATGCAGATTGCGAGTTAGTTTTGTTGGATGATGGCAGCGAGCAGGCTAATGTTTGGGGTGCTGACTGGTATCCACTTACGCAAACGGTTGGATACGAATCACTCATCAACATTCGCCCCAGTGCAAACAATCGGTCAATGGAAATTAAAGATCCTGCATTGCGAGAAGACATCGGTCAAATCGTACAGTCTCTTTTGGGTAAGGTTGAATGGCAATAAACTGGGATATTCTCAAAGCACAGTATTTACAGGCGAATCGGGTAACTCAGTTAGACAGCTTGGCCTTGAATTTGACGCGCATTTATCTCCTAGCACGTAGCGGAACGGACGAGACGGTTGCTCAACACTTAATCAGAGAGAGCCAGTTTTTTATTGAATGGGCTGTCCCCAGCATTGATTTAGAAGCAGATGTAGCCTTCGCGACTGAGTTAGTCGATCTGCAGCGATTGCTAAGTCGATGGAAGCTGAGTTGGTCAGAGCTGTGGGCAAGTGAGAGTGAGCGACAAAAAATGGCGATGCTGGCTCAGCAGTGGCGCGATCGCATTCAGCAACAACATGAACTTGACATCCAGCTTCATTAGGACAATAAGCCAAGTGCGATCGCAGATCTTGTAATGTACATTGCCAACAAGCAAAAAAGACTGCTGGTATCCAGCAGTCCCCTTTACTCTCACAATCTAAAATCGAAAATCCAAAATCGCCAATCGATTAGACTTTCTTCAACCAGCTAAACATAGCCCGCAGATCCTTGCCAACTTCCTCAATGGGATGCTCAGCTTCGCGGCGGCGCATGGCGGTGAAGCCAGCCTTACCGGACATGTTTTCAAGCACAAACTCGCGGGCAAACTGACCCGTTTGAATCTCGTTTAGCACTTTCCGCATTTCGGCGCGGGTTTCATCGGTGATGATGCGGGGGCCACGGGTGTAGTCACCATATTCCGCCGTATTGGAAATGCTGTCGCGCATGGTGGCAAGACCACCCTCAACGATCAGGTCAACAATCAGCTTCACTTCGTGCAGACACTCGAAGTAAGCCAGTTCCGGCTGATAACCAGCGTTGACCAGAGTTTCAAAACCAGACTTGATCAGCTCGCTCAAGCCACCGCAGAGCACAACCTGCTCACCGAATAGGTCAGTCTCTGTCTCTTCTCGGAAGGTGGTTTCCAGAATTCCGGCGCGGGTGCCACCGATACCTTTTGCATAGGCCATCGCGCGATCGCGAGCTTGTCCGGATGCGTCCTGATACACCGCGAATAATGCAGGTACACCCTGACCCTGCTCATAGGTGCGACGCACCAAGTGACCGGGGCCTTTGGGCGCAACCATCACCACATCTACAGTAGACGGAGGCACAACTTGAGCAAAGTGGATGTTGAAACCGTGGGCGAAGGCCAACACGTTGCCTTCTACCAAATTGGGTTCAATTTCTTCCTTGTAAACGGTCTTCTGCACTTCGTCCGGCAGCAGAATCATAATCATATCTGCGGCTTTGGCAGCGTCGGCGACCGACTTCACCGTTAAACCAGCGGATTCTGCTTTAGAGCGGGAACGACTACCTTCATACAGACCAACAATTACGTTGACGCCACTGTCTTTCAAGTTCAAAGCGTGGGCGTGACCCTGAGAACCGTAGCCGATGATAGCGACGGTCTTACCGTTCAGCAGGTCTAAATTGGCATCATTGTCGTAGTACATGCGAGCCATTGCGTTCCTCTCCTTGCAGCAATAAATCTGTGTGTGAAATGGGTGGGTAAAGCTGGTGCGATCGCTAATTTATTCACAAGCTCTCTATCTTATGAAACTTGCAGGACGTGCGAATCGCAATCGAAGATAACAATCGGTAACTGTAGACACTGTTTATTGATGGGGCGCAGTTTTAGGCAATTCGCAAAAAGCTTCAGGATTGACCCAGCCAATCGGTGTTTATTGATCAGGGGGTAAAACCCATCCTCTCAAGGGACGTGACACATGATATAAACCGCGTAGAGACTGCCTATCATTGATTTCATCGATAGTCAATCCGTGCAATTGCGGCTGTTTCAAATCCAGCCTTTTGAAGATGTAATAAAAAACTTTAGCAATCTTCGCCATTTTTTTATATTTTCGTGATTTCACGTAGATTTTAGATAAAGCTATGGGTAAGCTAAAATCAATCCCCCAAGATCCAGGGAAATTCTTCTCTTTGATGGCTGCAGAGATGCAGCACTTTAAGTCCGTTATTGAATTCCACAGAAAAAATACTCAAAGTTGTATCGCTTGCGGTTGTACAACTTTACGCAAATCTACGGATAACTTTATTTTTTTAGCTATAATGGCGGTTGAGATTGCCTCAACCACTATGATTTCGGTTGTTGGGAAAGAGGTAAAGATCGCAGAGGCTGGTGGGGCTTAGGACGATGAATATGTTTTCTCAATTTATTCATAGCCTTGTCGCAACAGGTAGTTGCTGTGCTGTATCACTGGTAGCTCTGTGCATGTTTAGTCCTGCGGTACATGCTTTAGCGAAAGAAGGTCTAGTGCCGGCAAATGTATTGCCGTCTATGGATGTCAGTAGCGTGCCTGAGTTAACGCTTACTCAGAATAGCCATCCTCCTGTAGATGCGGGGCAGCCTGGTGGTGGTACAACAGGTGCAGGTACCCGCTAATCCCCAATATTAAGTTTTCTTTGAAAAGCTGTAAGAGTGGTGCATATGCACCACTCTTACAGCTTTTTGCCTGTGCTAAGATTCGCGCGTGCAACAACGGCCATCCTGAATGAGCGTGTGAGTTTGCCAGTTAGGTTGGCTTTGCGGATGGTCAATGCGATAGTGTCCGCCTCGGCTTTCAGTCCGGAATGCTGCGCATTTGAGAATGAGCAGGCTAATTTCTAGCAGGTTGCGCAGTTCTCCCCATTGGCGAATGACGTGGCTCGTTTGCAGAGACGGTAACTGGATGTCGGTATTCGGTGGCAGTTGGCTGAGAACTTGGCTGAGGGGGCTTTGCTGGATTTCAAGCTGCCAGGTTTGGACTTGCGCGATCGCAGTTTCTAAATCAGTTTGATTGCGGCAAATGCCAGCCTTCTTCCACATCAGCGTTGCGAGTTCTTGCCGCAACTGGTTTAGCTCATGGGAGAGGACATCTTCAGCCTCCAATCCTAATGTCTTGCTAGACAGTTGCCTCACCGAGGTTTCAGGCGATCCGCTCTCAATGGGACGGGGGGTGATGTATTTGAGCTGTGCGCCAAAGACGAGGCATTCTAGTAGAGAATTGCTGGCAAGGCGATTGGCTCCGTGTACTCCTGTGCTGGCCGTTTCGCCGACTGCATAGAGACTTGCAATTGTCGTTTGGCTATTAAGGTCAGTGGCGATGCCCCCCATCCAGTAGTGAGCCGCAGGTGCAACTGGAATCGGTTCGTGGAATACGTCAATGCCCCAGGCTTTACAGACGCGAATGATATTTGGAAAGCGGCGCTGAATGGTTTCCTCGGGGATGGGTGATAGGTCTAACCAGACGTTGGCCGTTGCAGGGTCAGCCGTGGCCTGAAGATGCTGAAAAATGGCGCGGCTGACTACGTCGCGGGGAGCCAGTTCGCCTTGGGGGTGATAGTCAAATGCGAAGCGATGCCCCGTCTGGTCAATCAGATGGGCACCTTCTCCCCGGACGGCTTCGCTGATCAGGAAATGAGGCGCGCCCGGTAGCGTCAGCGCGGTTGGGTGAAACTGGACGAATTCGAGATCTCTTAATAATGCTCCTGCCCGCGATGCGATCGCAACTCCATCGCCTGTACTGGATTCGGGATTAGTCGTTTGGGCGTAGACTTGGCCACCGCCACCAGCGGCTAAGACCACAGCACCTGCCCGCAGCCAGGTAATCCGGTCTTGAAAGACAAGCTGTACCCCCTGGCACTCCGCGCCATCCTCGCTGAGCCACAGATCCAGCACGAACGTCTGGGGCAAAACGCGGATATTGGGTCGATTCAGCACCTCCGCCGTGAGCTGAGAGACAACCGCTCGTCCAGTCATATCTGCCGCATGCAGGACTCGCCGCCGCGAGTGAGCCGCTTCCAGGGTCAGGGCTAGATCTCCCCCATGCCGATCAAAGGCGACGCCCATGTCAACTAGCGATTGAATACAGGCTGGAGCTTGTTCCACCAGCAACTCGACAGCGGCGCGATCGCACAATCCGGCTCCCGCCTTAAGCGTGTCTTCAATGTGCAACACAGGCGAATCATCGGGTGCGATCGCAGCAGCAATTCCGCCTTGTGCCCAATCGCTAGCTGAGAGAGACAGAGTATCTTTGGTCAGCAGTCCTACCTGTAGCGTATCTGGTAAGCACAGCGCCGCGTATAATCCCGCCGCTCCGCCTCCCACGATCAAAACGTCAAACTGTGCAGGAAGCGGTGGAAACGATTCGAAATTCAAGTCGGCGGGGGAAAGGTTAGCCAAAAGACAATAGCAGTGTAGAGCAGTGAAAGTCTTTAAAACAAAAAGCCTGTAAACCGAGTATAGAGCGCTGATCTAAATCCATCTGAGACCTCAAGGAGTCCGTTGTTGAACGCCCAAGCGTAACGTGGAAGGATTTAGCTCCTGTGATTGCTCTCCATATCTGAGATTACAGGCTTGCAGATTTTAATGGAACTTTACTTGTAAATTCCGTTGTTAAAGCGATCTCCGCCCTCAACCAAAGAGGTTTCTGGGTCGGTGACGAGTAGACTATCAATGTGCATTTGAATAATCTCTTTTTCGCGATCGCTCAATCCAGGAATATCAAGAACGTCTTCAACCTTTGCATAAGGAGCATTTCGAACAATTTTGCCAGCTATGTTGGGATACATACCTGGAAACTTAGTAAATGCCCGCACGTTTGAATTGTTTATGTCAACCTTCGTTCCAAACGGGTTAGTGAGTTTTTCCTCCGCCGTATTGCGAGCGACTTCCGCCAAGATCGTCGGCGCAGCTTGGAACATGACATCATTGAGTCCCGCAGCAGCGGCTGGTTGGGGCAATCCTAGCCAGGTCAGACTTCCGAAAATTAGGCTCAACGCTGCAAACAGGCCCATGAATCGTTTCATTGGCACCATACCTCCCAAAACAATCAAAAAACAGATTTTTAGATGCATCTATACACAGCATTAAATAAGAGACTACCATTTTCGCTTGTCAAAACAGCAGACTTTTACGGGATCAGGCGTGAATTCTTTGTTGAACAAATCGCTGTCCGAAATGCAGGTAGAGCCCTTGACCCCTGAGGGAGCGGATTTTACAAGGCTTTTCCCGGAGTTTGAGGGTTTGAGTTGTCAGCTCGTCACGTTCACTGACTGCCAGTGGCAGCAAGAACTAATCTGCTTAGGTTTGGTCAAGTACCGACAGAAACTTATCGAGATCTTCAAAGGTGCCCGCCCGCGTAGACATAGGGGTATCATATCCCTTCATATTGACGATATAAGCAGGAAAGAACGCTTCGTCAACCCCTTCTATGCGAGTTAGGTTTTCGTAAAATGTTTCTCCGATCGCAATGTCTAACCCCAGTTGCTTGGTTGAGGTTTCTAGGCGGAAGGCGGCATTGACGGTATCGCCCAAAGCCGTATAGTCAGGCCGATCACCGCTGCCCGTATTGCCCACCATAGCGTAGCCGGTATTGAGCCCTGCTCCAATGCGGATGGGAGCGGGGAGCGGATACATCCGATGCAGCTGACTGGTCATCTTGTGCAGGGCGCTGATGGCTCGCATGATTCGAATCGCTTCATCTTGGCTGACGCCTTGGGGGCCATGAATCCACACCGCCATCACGGCATCGCCGATGTATTTATCGACCCAACTGCCGTATTCGCGAATAATGTCTCCAGCGCGCCGGAACCAGGTGCCAATCACTTCACTGAGGACTTTCTCATCTAGCTGGCGCGTCATGATGGTGAAGCCGCGAATATCAATCACCATGACTGAAATTAAACGGCGCACGTGCAGAGAAGCGGTCGCAGTGAAATCCTGAGAGCTGCTGTCATCTGCGACTGTATTTGTATCCGTTGGTAGAGCAGGGCAGTAAAACTCAAGTTCAGTTTGGCCAAAGGTTAAGTGATCGCCGTTGCGTAACACAACCGGAACGCTCACCCGACGCCCATTGATAAACGAACCGTTTCGACTGCCCAGATCAATCAGGTAGAAATCTCCGTTTTCCATGCATTGAAGCATGGCGTGGTTGCGAGAAATCCAGCGGTCGGGCAGGACGAAATTGTTGTCATCACTACGCCCAATCGTCCAACAGTTACTACCGGCAAGCGCTAGATAACGTTTGCCGGTTTCTGTAATCAAAATTAAATGCGGAGTGAATGCTGAAGTCACGCCTAGTCGTCAAACCACAATTTTCTTAACCCTTGTCATGCATCCTGATCAGACCGCTGCCAAAAATGCAGGGGAATCCAAGCCTGATTTAGATTTGATTTAGATCAGTATACTTCCGCCTATCTTAACTTCACTCCCCTAGCTCGTCTAACTTAATTCACTTACAAGTTTATGCTCTTTAGACAAAGATTGAAGGTGGTTTGTCAGGAGTCGGCGCTATGTGGCAGCAACGGCTGCGAACCAGAATAAACCGTCAACCAAGATTGTACTGAGGACTGCACCGCTAAATGCCCACCAGTGGGGACGGCGACCTTGAAGTGCGATCGCACCCACGCTGAGCAATAAGCCAATTAAAATAGCCGCCCAACCGATGCCCCAAGGGGTATGAACATTAGCCAGTGCATCCTGAAAAACAGGCTGCACCATATTCGGTTCCACCTGCATGAGCTGTCGCCATTGGGGAATGACATTAACAATGTAGAAATAAATGTCGGTTAGCGTAGTGCCAAATAGCGACCCCAGATAAAAGTAACTGCCTACTTTCAACCGAGGATGTCCGATGCCCCAAAGCGCAAATGGTAAACCAATCGCCTCAATCGGTAGATGGAGCGTCGGTTCCCATCTCAACCAGCCCCAGTAGATTGAACCCGCTAACCAGGTCCAGGCAAATCCCAGCAGCAGATCGCCCCAGGTTCGCTGAAACGGGCGATTGAGAAATGCAAGGCTGAGCCCAATCCAAATCCCGGTGAAAATAACGCTAATCCAAGGTGATGTCCGCACCAGCGGGGCTTGGATAAATACAGGCACTGTGACCAAAAAACTGGCAGCAGCAAAAACTCGAACGCTTTGACTGAGGCCAAAGCGGCTAGCAAGCTCTAGTGCCCAGTTGCCCAGGCGAGCCGAGTAATCGATTGAGGTTTGGCGTGAGTAGGAAGACAATTTAAGATTAAATTTGGTTCATGATTTGTAACAATATAGCACAGACATATCCCCCAGGGGGGTATCCCTAAGGAGGAATTATGGCGCGAATCTATACAATGCTCAATCCCTAGATATGCCTAATCTTTGGGCTGTCTCATCTATCGGCCTAAAGGTATTTTCAGGATGAAGGTAGCGATCAGGTAGCTTATTGCAATCTGTAAACGACATCGGCGCATCAACACGACTGAAACTACCGAAAATAGCCTTTGTATATACTGTTCAGCTCATCTAGCTCTAAATGAGTCGCTTGTAAGTGCTGCCAATGGGCTGTTGCGCTGAGCTGATCCTGGATTTTAAGTTTCTTTAAAGCTTTAGTTCCTTCGACATAGGAAGCATAAAGGGTACATCTGATGTTTTCTGGCACACTTGGGGCATTGTGTCAGTGCAGCTATGATGGCTTAGATTGCTTACGATGCTGAGTGCCGAGAGAAACGATCGAGCGGTAGATTCATGCTCAAGTTGGTTATTGTTTAGTCTGGCGGACGGTTCAAACGGATGGAATTCATGTATTTCATGCCAATGGCAGGTATGGTTGCTGAAGTGGGTCAGGCTGCTGAGCAAGCTGCCGGAGAAATTACCATGTTTCAGGCCATTGTGATTGGCTTAGTTCAGGGACTAACCGAATTCTTGCCCATTAGCAGTACAGCGCACATTAAGGCGGTTCCGGTTTTGCTGGGCTGGGGAGATCCGGGCGTGGCGCTCACTGCGGTGATGCAGCTCGGCAGTATTGCTGCTATTCTCTGGTATTTCTGGACAGACTTGACTCAAGTCGTCAATGGCATGGTCAGAGCGGTTGCCAAACGAGACTATCGATCAACCGACTTTCGGGTTGGTCTAGGTATCTTGTTGGGGACGGTGCCCATTGTCGTTTTTGGGCTGTTGCTGAAGATTTTGGTTCCTAATCTCGATGAGTCGCCGATTCGCAGTATGGGTGCGATCGCAGTTGCCTCAATCGTGATGGCACTCTTACTCGGCGTTGCTGAGATGGTTGGGCAGCGCAAGCGTGATTTTCAGGCGTTGACCATGCGTGATGGCATCATTGTTGGTTTGGCGCAAGCGTTGGCCCTCATGCCAGGAGTTTCCCGCTCCGGTTCAACGCTGACAGCTGGTTTGTTCTTTGGTTTAGAGCGCTCCACAGCAGCCCGATTTTCTTTTTTGCTGGGTATTCCTGCCATTACCCTGGCTGGTTTAGTTGAGTTACCCACGCTATTCAATACCAGTTTGGATATTATTGACCCGCTGCCGCTAGCCGCTGGATTAATTGCCGCATTGGTTTCGTCCTATCTAGCGATCGCATGGTTGATTAAGTTTCTACAGCGTCACAGCACTTGGGTATTTGTCTGGTATCGACTCGCATTTGGTGTGGTGATTTTAGGTGCGATCGCAGGCCAGTGGTTGCAAAATGTCTAACACCGGACTCGGTTGACCTCAAATCAACCTTAGGATAGAGCGCCAGCTTAAAAACTCAAAACGGTCATTTTGCCGCCACGATGAGCAAAATGACCGTTTCCATTTTGAGTTTAAATGTGAGTAAATAAATACCAGACTATGTACGATTTGGCAGTTTTTTCAAAATTCACTTAGGCTAGTACTAGTGGAAGTACGGAAAAATTAGTCTCCCTGTTGATTTTAATTTCAGTAGTTCCGTCTACGCACCATAGGGCTTCGCATCTACAATAACCTGTTGATACTGTTTTTGCTGTTTTTATCGCATGAGTTGCAGCTAAATAAAGCTGGGTATGAAAGCTGAGTACGGAAGGTACTTTGGCTTAGCTCAATGCGGCAAAGTGCTGAAAACCAGTAAAACGAAGTTTAGAATTCTTGAGATTCGGCTGAAATAAATAGAGTGGGTCTTGAACTCAGCCCACCAGAGCTGCTTAACAGTGGTTCTCTTTGGGCAACTTCACGCTTGGAGTTGTCTAGGTTGGCAACCCATCAACTTAGGAATAAACCTGTGATGGACAGGGTACGCCTGTTTGGTCTTGGTTCTACCGTGAGTTGAATGCAGTTTCTACCCGTGGAGCGTATTCTATGTATCCTCCCTCTGTTCACGAGGAACAAGACACTTTCGTTCAAGAGCTGATTGAATTCAGTACTCAAGCTGCAACAAAGAAACGATCTCAATCATCGGTGTCCTGGGCACGCCAGGAGACAGAATTGCGATCGCAATCTTGGCTACCCAAATCCTATGAACTCGAGCATGCGGCTCCATTGATGCCGCTGAGGGAGCGCGATATAGAGGCGCTATCAGACTATTTTGACCACGAGCACATTCAGGAAATTGAAGCGGATGTGATTCGCAACTTGCTCATTCGCTGGCCGGAACCTTGCTGGGAAGACGAGCCGCTGGATTTTCTGCGTGACTATCTTTAAGAGGTTGCCGAGGAGCAGACACATTGGGACAGGCTTCGGTAGGAGTAGGTTTCGTTACCGGAAGTGAACGCTATAATTGACGAGCTTCAAGCCGTCATCCTGCTCGTACGACACGTTTCAACCCAATGGCAAAGTTTTACACCGAACTCAATTCCGACCTGCAAAAGTTTATTGCCAAGCAGCATATGTTCTTCACGGCCACAGCACCTCGCGATGGTCGGATTAACTTGTCGCCGAAAGGCATTAATACCTTTCGCTGCTTGGACAGTCAGACGGTGGCCTATCTGGATTTGACGGGCAGCGGCAATGAAACGGCGGCCCATCTACATGAAAATGGGCGGCTGACGATTATGTTTTGTAGCTTTACCAAAAAGCCGCTGATTCTGAGATTGTATGGCACGGGTCGCGTCGTTTCGCCAAGCAGTCCCGATTGGGACGAGATGCTACAGCACTTTGAACAGGTGCCTGGCATTCGGCAGATCATCGTGCAGAATGTTGAGTCGGCTCAGACCTCCTGTGGCTATGGTGTGCCGCTTTATGAGTTTCAGCAGGAGCGCGAAACCTTGGTTGAGTGGGCAGAGAAAAAGGGCGATTCTGGCATTCAGCAATACTGGAAAAACAAGAACCAAACTAGCATTGATGGCCTGCCGACCTACGTTCTGGAAAATAGCGATCTGCAGAAGTAATTGACGGGTAATCAACCTGAAATCGCCTGTAGGGGCGGGTTTGGCTATCAAGTTAGGGCTCAAATCAAAATTAGTCAACGAAACCCGACCCACGATGGGATGTTTAGCGCTGGCGGTAGCGATGGCCATGCTGTTGGAGAGCCTGCTGAACGTGCTGCCATTGGATAACAGATTGATCAAGCTGGGCAAGTGCGATCGCACTTTGGGCGACGGTCTGAATTTCACCTGCCGTTAGCTTGACTTTGCGCGCTAAATTTGACCAGTCAAAATTTGCGTCAACCTCAGCGTCAGACAAGTACCGCTGCCACAGCGCCTGGCGAGCGGCGGTATCGGGTAGACATAATTGCAGCACTTGATCAAACTGCTGTCGCCAAGTGGGTCTAATACTTTGCAGAAAATGAGTAGTCAGAATCGTGATGCCTGCTGTTTGCTGACGCTGAGTTAACCATCGGTTCAGCAAAGCAGAATCGATCGGCTCGGACTCAATTGCCGCTCCCTGCCGTTGTTGATAGTTCACCGATTGAGACGACTGGCGACCAAACCAGAGGTGAGATGAGTCGATGGTGAGGACTGGAGCCGTTTGGAAGTCGGCATCCTGCAAAAGCTGCTGCTGTTCAGTAACCGATAACGCAGCCAGATCGACCTGCCACAGCGGTTGCTGATGTTCATTGGCAAGGGCTTCTGCGATCGCAGTTTTGCCGCTGCCGGATTGGCCAGTGAGCAGCAGAATCCGACCCGTTTGAGTTGCAGAGTTTTCAGAATTGAGCACAGAGGCTTGCGATCGCACCTGCGCGACTAGCTCGGCTGGCAGCACCAAATCTTGCCACTGAGTTGTTGGCACGATGGCTGGCGGACTCGGCAGTAACTTGTGTCCTAGCAGACTGCGAATATGCTCGACTTTTGGCGGATCGGCAATTAAATAGTTTACCCAGTCGGGAGCCAGCTTCAGCCGATAGTTGAGCAGCGCTTCCTCAGCGTCACAGCAAAACTCTAAAATGCCCTGTCGCAGCAGCGGCGAGTCCAATGAGAGCTGCATCCGGGCGGTTCGCCACTCTTGGTCATTGCGACAGAGCAGCCGCAGGGCCAGATCCACCGTTGGTAATTCATAGCCACAGTTGCGGCCAATCGATTGCAGAGACTGATACAGCTTGGCGTAGCGCTGATTAATCTCCGGTGCGATCGCCATTAGCACCATATTTTTTTCAAACTGGCTCAGTCCCAGTTGATCGCGCAGCAGTGGCAAACCCAGAAGAACACCTTGTTGATAACTGGCCTGAATGCGGGCTTCCAATTGCTGGTGATAGCTGAGCTTACTGGTGCTGCTGACAACGGCAGTCTGAATCATAGCCTGCTTCGCTGGCGTCTCATCGTAAGCAGGTTTCTGGTCAAAGGTGACTAAGCCCTGCCACCAGTGACTCGTGGCTTTGTCGGCCTGGTTTCTGGACAGTCGATTGACGACTTTATCGTCTTGTCGCCGCCGTGCGATCGCAAGCACCAGCAATTTTTCTAGCCACTGAAGCTCGGTCTTCAAATACGTCCAATTATCGCTAAACGGTGTCGCCGGACTGCCTGACATGCAATTCTCTCGCTGAATGTTGATCCGTTGGATGAGCTATAGGGATACGCCTCGTTGTAAGGGCGGGTTTCGTTGATCAGTTTTAATGTGAAACCAAAATTTACTGGCTAAACCCGCCCCTTGTATGTGAGGGAAGATAAAAGACAAGGAAACCCCAGACGAAGTAGTGACTCTGGACCCGCCCCTGAGCGAATAGCTCGCGAGGTAGATTATAGTAGCCTGCGATGGAGTTTTCCTTGTCTCTTCCCTGCTTATCGACGAATCTGAACCCAGTATCAAGGGGACTGTCAGTAGAACAGCCACCCCGCATTGAACAAGGACAGTATCGTTGGATGGAGGGTTAACGGTTGAGGAACGAGTGATGAATCAGACTGGCTTGCCGATTCTCGGCATTGACGTGAGCAAAGCGAAATTGCATGTGGCCCTGCAAGTGGATGGTCAGCATCGGCCTAAACGCAAAGTGGTGACCAACAATCTAGCGGGCTACCAGCAGTTGAGTGAGTGGTTGGAGCGACAAGGAATTGAGCGGGTGCATGGTTGCCTGGAAGCGACCAACACCTATGGACAGGGAGTGGCGACCTACCTGTATGAGCAAGGCCATCAAGTGAGCATCATCAACCCCCTGTGCGTCAGTGGGTTTGCCCAGAGTGAATTGCAACGCAGCAAAACCGATGGAGCTGATGCCGCTCTGATTGCTCAGTTTGGCTGGCAAAAGCGTCCGGCCCCGTGGACACCACCGCCCGCTGAACTGGAGCAGTTGCAAGCGCTGAGTCGTCGCTTAGAAGACCTGCAGCAGATGATCACTCAGGAACGCAATCGGCTCGATACGGTGCATGAGGCGCTGCGCGAGGAGATTAAGTCTCATCTGCGCTTTCTCCATCAACAGGTCGATGCCCTAAAAAAGTCTATCCAGGAGCATCTTCAGCGCCACCCAGCGCTGGCCGCTGAGGTGAAACGCTTAGAGACCATTGTAGGCATTGGGGCTCTCTCTGCAGCCTGTATTCGAGCTGAAATTGGTTCGCTTGAGCGCTTTCGTTCTGCTCGGCAACTCGCTGCTTTCAGTGGCCTTACTCCTCAAGAGCATCAGTCTGGCACCTCCGTGTGTGGCAAGGTGCGCCTCTCTAAACTGGGCAATGCTCACTTGCGCCATCACCTCTATTTCCCCGCTTTAGTTGCGATTCGTCGCTCCACAGCGATCGCACACTGGCGCTCTGAGCTTCTCGCTCGCGGTAAAACCAAGATGCAAGTCGTCGGCGCGGTCATGCACAAACTGCTTCGCATCTGTTTTGCTGTTCTCAAGTCGGGCCAATCCTTTGACCCAGCTTTGCTGGGCCAACGTTCTTGACTTCAGCTAGACAAAACAGTATCTACGGGATATTTGGGGGGGTACAGGATGCTCTACTGAACAATTTGTCCCGTTGTAAGGGCAGGTTTTGTTGATCAGTTTGATTTGCGATCGCACGTTATCAGCTAAACCCGCCCCTACAGGATGTTTTAGGTTAGATATCTTGTACTTTTAGGATGCCCTCCAAACGGTAACGCTGGCGCACTACTTCATGACTCGAATTAATTCCAATGGCAGGCCATCCGAGTCGGCAATAAAAGCCACCTCATAAACATGTTCCCCGATCATTTGCTGGGTTGGTTGGAGAAGAACGTGCAGCGGTTTGACCTGCTCCGGCTGTTCTTGAGCGGCTTGCTGAAATTTAACAATCAGTTGATCGACCCATTGGGGTAAATCGTCCGTAATCTGCGTCAGGTCAAAGGACGGATGATAGTAGCCTGTGTAGTGTTCATCACTGAAGGCATCAGCGGCAGGACGCGGTTCTGGCACCTGGATCAGCTCGATGCGACCGCCTAGCCCTTCCATCCAGCAGGCGAGCGTCATGCCCGTCGTGAATCGCTCATTCACCTCAAAGCCGAGCTGTTCATAAAATGCGATCGCACGATGAATATCAGCGGTGCGAATCGAAACGTGGTGCAACATTATTCAAACAACCGAAAATACGGATAGCGCACTGGCGCACCCGGTTCTTTTTCCAAATCAAAATTAATTACGTCCCAGCAGGGTTCCTCTTGAGGATCGGGGCTGAACTCGACGGGCAGACCGTAGAGCTTGGGTTTAGTGGTATCGATTTGGCCCCGCCACGGCGCGCTGCGCTCTAGATAGGCTTGAATCAAATCCCGATAGCGCTTGGCGATGATAATCCGGGTGGCTCGATAGCCCTGGGTATAAAGCCGATCGAGCGCTTCGTGAATCTCAAACCGAATGCCGTCTGGATGGGTGTGCTGGCGATACCAGTCTTCATCCCAGCGTCGCCAGTGACGACCAGACTGCAAATGCACCAGCTCGCCAGTTTTCGGATTGGCCTCAAACGCGCCATGCCGCTGACATAAATACGTGTCCGTCAGCGTCAGCGCAGGAATTGTCTGACGACAGTGCGGACATTGAATTTCAGGCCCAAAAATTGGGTACTGGAGAGCAGAATTACTCATTGAAATCTCTAAATTCGGATCAGACGAACCGGCAACGAGAGCAAAACCCACCGATCTTGCGCTCAGAATCGATGAGGCTCGGTGGCTTTATTATAACGGGGACGCTCTGCTCCTCAGGGATTCCTCAGCATCGTATCATTGCAGCTAACCGGAGATTTCAAGAGATCCGCTGAAAATCAAGAATTATTTGAGGATTAGTCTCACATCTTGCACTAAAACCCAGAAGGGTTGTTTTGTCGCCGCATCGCCGCGGCAAAACAACCTCTTCGGGTTTTCAAAGTGCAAGGTGCAAGATGTGAGTTAGTGAGATTCAGGTGTGGAGAAAACTGTCATGACAGACTATTGGCCGAAACCGGATACATCTGCGGCGGCATTTGTGGCTGAGAATGCCACGGTCGTGGGCCAAGTTGCGATCGCAGAGGGAGCCAGCATTTGGTATGGAGCCGTTGTGCGTGGCGATGTGGAAGCGATTCACATTGGTAAAGCCACTAACGTGCAAGACGGTGCAATCCTGCACGGCGATCCGGGTCAGCCTACCGTTTTAGAAGAGTATGTAACGATTGGTCACCGCGCAGTTGTCCACAGCGCCCATATCGAGCGGGGCAGCATGGTGGGCATTGGTGCCGTGGTGCTGAATGGCGTACGAGTCGGGGCAGGCAGCATCATCGGCGCAGGTGCGGTTGTGACCAAAGACGTTCCGCCCCAGTCCCTGGTTGTCGGCATCCCCGGTAAAGTTCTGCGTCAACTTTCCTTAGAAGAAGCGACAGATCTGATTCATCACGCGGAGAAATATGAGAAATTAGCGCGAGTCCATGCTGGTCAAGACAGCGATCTTGGATTTTTGCCGCCCGATGTGTCACCAGCCGGAAGCTCTGAAAAGTAAGTTTTTTGGTTGATACAGCCAGATCATTTTGGCTTGGGGCATTTCCAAAATGCTTTAAATAAGCTAAAACTAAAAGTATGAGAACTGTTTAAGAAACTTATAGGGAGGAATCTTTAGCAATGGACTGGCGTGTCATAGTTGTCTTTGCTCCACTCCTACTAGCTCTCGGCTGGGTAGCTTATAACATTGGTCAGGCTGCTATTCAGCAAGCTAAGACCTTCTGGGATAAAGAAGCCTAACGAACTGGTTTGTAACCATCGATATTACGTTAATCAATCAATGCTCATAAGAGTCGGCGGCTCCCACGGGGAAGCCGCCGATTTTATTCTTTAAGCCAGAATGATAGAGGGCTACGTGCGTTCACATTTGGCATAGCCGTATGATCCCCCGCTGTCGCCGCCCCCTTAAAAAAGGGGCTATTTCAACTCTGGCTCAAAGTTCCCTTTTTCTAGGCGAAGCCATGCCCGAAGGGCTATAGGGGGATCTATGCAGAGCGTTGCGTTAAGCAAGTACGCCTCTCATTTCGGTGCTTAGTTAACAGTGTGAATGATGCCGCAGCCGATGCGTCCGCCTGCATGGCCTGTGGGTTGACCAAAATCATCCGGCTGAGCATGAACGATGACCGCTCGATCTGCGATCGCATATTTCCCTTCGTTCAGCGCCAATCCAGGAACGGTCACATCGAGCATTCCTTCGCCACTATCGGCAATTTCGATGTTGCCCAAGTCCCCCGCATGGGCATTCTCAAATCCGTCTTGCACCAGTAAGCCGTGCTGCACGTTATCGGGGTTGAAGTGTCCGCCCGCCGCGCTGCCGCCTTCGTCGCAACTGCCGTTTTCGTGAATGTGAAATCCATGTTTTCCAGGCAGCGTACCCGCTACGCCCGCTTCGATTTTCAGTCCCGCAGTGGTTTCATAGAAGCGCACATCGCCAATTACAGTAGAGCTGTCGTCCGTCGTGCCCAGAAGCACCGCCTCAGCCGAATGGCTCATTTCATCTGCTAGTGCGGCAGGCGAGACCAAGA
Source organism: Thainema salinarum CENA647 (assembly GCF_057732415.1). NCBI lineage: Bacteria > Bacillati > Cyanobacteriota > Cyanophyceae > Leptolyngbyales > Leptolyngbyaceae > Thainema > Thainema salinarum. Next base: position 72,040 of record NZ_JBYJZJ010000022.1, on the reverse strand, counting down.
TCGAGATCGCAGCAAAGAGGCCAAAGCTGAGTGCGATCGCAATTTTTACCCAGCCAGAAAACATTGATTTCATGGGAATACCCCCAGAATACAAACTGTTTTTATCCTATCCGGATCTATTTGCTCGGCGAGCCTATCGAGAGAGAGAGGGTGAGGCGAGAGGAGTGAGGCGAGAGGAGTTTTGAATGTTGAGTTTTGAATGTTGAGTTTTAAGTTTTGAGCGGTAGGTCATGGAGTAATCGGGTGATGCGGCGTTTCGCTGCGCCCAACATACCCAAGACGCCCTTACGCCTCACGCTTTGAATTTCTCAACACCTTCCCCCATAAATTCAGCCATGATGCGATGATGACTGCTAGCAATAAGTAGCTGCATATAAATAAACGCATCTAAAAACCGGGGGAGCGCCCCTTAGGGGCGCTCCCCCGGTTTTTAGATATGCATTTATTTATGCCAACCTACTTAACGGTCTTGGAACACGTTCGAAAACTATGCTGCTGATTGATTGGCTGATTGTCCTGCTCTACCTAGTGTTTACCTTGGCTTTGGGGTTATTCCTGTCGCGCAAAGCATCCGGGAGCCTAGTGGATTTCTTTGTCTCCGGGCGATCGCTGCCCTGGTGGTTAGCAGGTACGAGTATGGCCGCGACCACGTTTTCGATTGACACGCCGCTGTATATTGCAGGCGTTGTCGGCACACGCGGCATTGCAGGCAACTGGGAATGGTGGAGTTTTGCCATTGCCCATGTGTTTATGATTTACGTGTTCTCGCGGCTGTGGCGGCGCTCGGAAGTGTTGACGGATGCGGAGCTAACGGAACTGCGCTATGGCGGCAAAATGGCGGCAGTTCTGCGGGGAACGAAAGCGTTTCTATTTGCCGTGCCCATCAACTGTATTGGCATTGGCTACGCCATGCTGGCCATGGTGAAAGTGGTGGATGCGCTGCAGCTTTGGCAGAGTTTGGGCTTCAATCCGGGTGAGAGCGGCAAGATCTGGAGCGTGATTGGGGTCAGCGTTCTCGTGCTGCTCTACTCTGGCTTTTCCGGCCTTTGGGGCGTGGTGGCGACCGACTTTTTTCAGTTTTTCCTGGCGCTGTTTGGCGCAATCGTAGTTGCGATCGCAGCCGTCAGCAGCGTGGGCGGCATTCGTCCCCTAGTCGAACAGGCTCAAGCATTCACCGAGCAGGACGCGCTCTCGTTTTTACCGTTTAATGTCAGTGCTGGGGGAATTCAGTGGAGCGAGGCCGCAGGCATCAGCGTCAGCACCTTTTTTGCCTACATCTTTATTCAGTGGTGGGCGTTTCGGCGCAGTGATGGTGGTGGGGAATTCATTCAGCGCATGATTGCTGCCAAAGACGAAGCAGAAGCCGAAAAGTCGGCCTGGTTTTTCAATATTCTGCACTACGTAATCCGCACCTGGCCGTGGATTCTGGTGGCGCTGGTTGCGATTGTGGTTTATCCCGATTTGCCGGATCGCGAACTAGGCTATCCGCTGCTGATGGCTGATTTTTTACCGCCAGTTTTGCTGGGCATCGTCGTTGCCTCGCTGATTGCGGCGTTTATGAGTACGGTATCGACGCTGATCAACTGGGGTGCGTCCTACTTAACGAACGACCTTTATGCTCGCTTCATGCGACCGAATGCTAGTCAAGCGGAACTGGTGTTATCGGGCCGGATCGCGTCGGTGATTGTGACGGTGATTGGTGCGATCGCAGCTTTCACCGCACAGGATGTCGCCACTGTGTTTCGTCTGGTGATTGCGATCGGCACTGGCCCCGGCATTGTGCTAATTCTGCGCTGGTTCTGGTGGCGAATTAATGCAGCGGCAGAACTGGCGGCAATGCTAGGCGGCTTTGTCGTTGGCCTAATCACCAGCGTTGTCCCTCTGCTCACCATTGAGGATTTCGGCTTGCGGTTACTGGTCACTTCAGTCATCACAGCCATTGTCTGGATTGTCGCTATGGTGATCTCCCCACCTGAAAGTGACGCAACACTGGATCGGTTCTACAGCAAAGTGCGTCCCCCCGGCCCCGGTTGGAACCGTCAACGCGCTCGAACGGGTATCGCGCCCGCTCAAGATTTAGGTCTAAACATTCTGCAATCAATTGCGGCACTGATGCTGCTGTTTGGCGCGATGTTTGCCATTGGTGGTTTCTTGCTGCTGCAATCGCTCACGGGCTGGATCTGGCTGATCATTGCCGTGATTGGTGGCTGGTGGCTGCGACAGTTGAATCGACCCCGCATTGCACCGATGCCGCGTCCGGGGCTGGATGACGAATAAGAGCGTGAGGCATTTTGAACGTTTTCAGCGTTTCCGGATGTTCTAATCGATGTTCTAATCAAGGTGGCTACTGCTATAGAAGGGAGACTAATCGGCAGACAAAGTGTGCCGGAGGATTAGTCCTTGATACGCACCGGATTGAACAGCCTCACTTCATGTCTCTACCGATGTCGATCAGGCTGGCTGTTTCTAAGCAGGGTGAATCTTTTCTGCACCTGCTGCTGAGCCAGTGCAGCAACTGGGCAAGCTGTTCTATCTCTGCTGCATGAACGAGACTTGCTCTGTTGCTCATTCTTCTTGGGCAGTGCCACATGACAGCGAGACTTGCGGTTGGGGATGCCGAGAGCATGCTTGACTCAAGCGAACTGTTTTCCTTAATTGCTTACTCAATCCATACTCAGTCCATCTCCTCAAGTTTGGGTTTCTTGAGTTAACGGTGCTGTTCTGCTTGAAGTCCAAAGTTTAGTTAACAACTGAATTGAGTCTGTCCCCTGATATGAATAAAGATCTTTTCAGGCTGTTTCATGTGTGTACACATAATCAACCAAATTCAGGGATAAGATCGCTGAACAAATCGAAGTTCTTCATTAATAAAAATAAACAAAAAGTATTATTTATTTACCCATGACCGTCATTCCCCACCGTTCTGAGCTGTTTCAGTCATGTCAAGAGGTCTATCGATTTTTAACCTTCTGCCAGCAGCAGTCAATTCGGGATCAGCATCCGAAAATTGCTAGCCTCACAACTGAAATTGGGATGATTGATCCGCTCGTTGTGCTGCATCATTTTGCTCGTACGGATCAGCTGCATTTCTATTTTGAAAACCCGCATAAACAGGAGGCAGTGGTAGCGATCGATGCAGCGGTTTGTCACGTTAGTCAGATGGGAGTGATGCATCGTTTTAGTCAGGCAAAGCAGTTTGTCCAAGAGGCTGCTCCCCATATTGTTTCCCACGCTTCAGAAACACTGCCGATCCGTAGTCCCCGCTTTTTCGGTGGATTTACCTTTTTTGCCAATAGCCACCAGGTGCAGTCGATCTTTCCGGCGGCAACGCTGTTTCTGCCTCGATGGCAAATTGTTCGCCATCAAGATACTGGCATCCTGGTTGCTAATGCAGCTGTTAGCGCCAGTGTAGATATTGCAGATCTAGCCGAATCCATTTGGCATCAGTGGCAGCAGATTCAGCGGATCGCGACGCGAAAAATTCCGACTGTGGTTCGACAGCCGCATCCCATCCAAAAGCCTATAGCTTCAACTCAGTGCTTTAAGCAGTCCGTGCGGTCTGCGATCGCAACTATTGAAGCCCAGGATTTGCACAAAATCGTTCTAGCTCACGCAGTGGACGTGACGGCTAAGCAGCCTTTTAGTCCAACGCGGTCTTTGCAAAATTTGCGGCAGCACTATCCCGGTTGTTACATCTTTTCTATGAGTAGCGGTAAAGGCCACAGCTTTATTGGGGCCAGCCCAGAACGGTTGATTAGCGTCCATCATGGCGAGTTAGTGACCGATGCGCTAGCGGGTTCAGCGCCTCGGAGCAAATCGGCAGAAACCGACAGTGCGATCGCAACTCACCTGCGGCTGAGTGAAAAAGAGCGCCACGAACATCGGGTAGTTGTCGATTTTATTACTCAAAAGCTAACGGAAATAGGACTACAGCCTCTTTCTGCAGCAGTCCCATGCTTGCTGCGCTTGTCTAACATTCAGCATTTGCATACGCCGATTCGGGCGAAGCTGCCTGCGACCGTGCATCCGCTGGATATTCTGAAGCGTTTGCACCCAACGCCCGCTGTAGCTGGAGTACCACGCCGTCACGCCTGCCGCGAAATCCGCAAATATGAAGCTTTTGAACGCGATCTCTATGCGGCTCCTCTGGGTTGGCTTGATCCACAGGGCAACTGTGAATTTATTGTCGGGATTCGCTCAGCTTTAATCGAAGCGAATCAGGCGCGACTGTATGCGGGTGCCGGTATCGTAGCGGGTTCAGACCCAGAACGAGAACTAGCCGAAATTCAGCTTAAGCTATCGACGCTGCTCAACACTCTTGTCTAAGGGAGGCTTCTAAGGAAGGCTCCTAAGGGAGGCTGGCTTCATCTGCTTGTTTCCGGAGGCTAGCTGTATCTGTGTAAGCTGTGTCTGTATAAACTGTGTAGGTATCCTATTCAAAAAGTTGAGAATCCAAGTTAGAGATAAAGTTAGGGGTTGAAAATTGCCTCTTGCGGCTCATCTGCAAAGATCAAGTCATAGTCAAACTGAAACGAGCTGTGGTGCCGAATCAGCGAAAAGCCCAAATGGGTTACAATCTCAGCCGTAAAGGTCGCCATCATCAGTTCTACTAATTTGCGTTCCGGAATCAGCGGGCACTGCACAAAGTACTCCCGTCGGGCAAAAAATTGCTTTTCATTACGGGGCACAATAATTCGATTGATGCGGTGGGCATGTTGAATCGGGCGAATAAAGAGCTGAATGAACTCTTCCTGGTTGCGCTGGAGCCGATAGAGCCGTTCGTGCTGCAGCCAGCTCATGCGAAACATCATTTTGATCAGTTCCGCCCCTAAAATGTAGTTGAACACATTGTTGCGCTCGGTGCTGTCCGTGACGAGTCGCAGCGCAGATTCGAGATAGCGATTGGGCTGTGTTCGCGTATCCTGCGCCGAATGGATATAAAACTGCCGAATATACTGTCTCAAAACTTTTTCATCAATCTGCGTGTCGATGTGGAATTCTTGAAGATAGTCCATCACGCGCTGTTTGGTGTCGCGATCTTCTAGTAGCTTCGATACCAAACCATCAGCGGTGTAATCGTCCAGAAATTCCGCCTGTACCTCGGGAGGCGTTGCAGAAAGCAGGTAGCACAGTGAGAGGACATAGCGGCGTTTTTCCCACGGCAAACTTTCCACCCACTGGCGTGCTTCTGGCGGTAGCGTATCCAATAGGCTTCTTAAGCTGGTAAATTTCTTACGGGGAAGTTGAGGGAGTGGCTGATCCATAAATCATCAACTGTAAGCATCTACCGTTCGATCTGCCCTTAGTTTTCCCAGAAAGAGGGAAAAATTTGAGACTAGCGATGCGATCTTTGTTCAGTCATCTCTAGCCTGCTGCCATCGATTAAACGGTGGTGTAAGCGGTTGTCCATTTCAGCCAGGATTCTTCTGGGATTCCATTCTTGTATCACATGCCAGTTCCCCAATTGTGTTGAAACTGGGCTAATTCAAACTCAGGATCGAAACACTGCACAAGCTGTACAATGAGCTGCCGATTAGAGCAGACTCCATCCATGTTGATTAACGTTGTGATATGAACCTTGCCATTCGAATTTTGCTGTCGATTCTTGCCGTTATGCTGGTCATAGCGGCGGTTGTTATGCTGTTAAAAGGCTTTGGCATACTGCCTAATATTCCAGAGCACGTTCTTTGGGCACTACTGCTGTTGGCAGTTGGCGTCGGCATTATGGGAGGATTGAAAGGAGCGTGATGAGAGCCTACAGACCCGAAACAACCGCCATGATAATTGCGATCGCACTTACCGTAATTATCTGGATACTGCGTGGATTTGGCATTTTGTCCTTTCTGCCAGGCGGCATATTATGGTTGCTCATCTTCACAACAGCTGGACTAATCACCTTCAACTTGCTGCGCTGGTCCGAGTAGCTCCCTTCCTTCTTCTGCTCCTCTTCTTCTTTGCAACTCTCCTTTTACGGCCTTAAAACCTTCTAAACTCTATTCCTTCTCCCGTACACAATTCCCTCGACTCACAAATCATCACCAAATTCCCCGCCGACCGTTTGGATAAATTGTTGACCAGTTCGTCTTCGCCATTTCTAGCTGAATTTCGTCAATGCGTGCGCCGGTTAAATCAGCCCCACACAGATTAGCTCCCCGTAAACTGGCGTTGCTTAAATGGGCGTGACTTAAATCTGCGCCTCTCAAATCTGTGCCTTCTAGGTTGGCATAACCCAAATAGGCTCGTTCTAGGTTGGCATTGCGAAGAATTGCCTTACCCAAATTCGCTCGACTAAAGTTTGCGTTTGACAGATTAGCGCCATGTAACCGAGTGCTTTGCAGCTTGGACTGGTTAAAATTGGCTCCGGCCAGAGTCGTTTTGCGCAAATCCAACAAGCTCAAGTCGCAAGCAGAAAAGTCCCGCCGACCCTTACCATAGGCCAGTTTAATCCCATCCTCATCCATGCGTGTCGGCAGCTTGGCTTGTCCACCACTATTGCTCGTACCGCTACTCGTAGTAGGCGATTTAGCTTGCTGTGATCCACCAGAGTACCCCGCTGTTTGAGATTGAATATGAGTTTGCTCAACCGAGGATGTGGTGTAGCCAGAACGGGCTCGACGGGCTCGAATTGCCGCCGCTACCCGAGCTGAAGGAGATGAGGTCATGGCAGACGAATCCGGCATGCGCAGGCCGCGCTCAGGCGGAGCCATCGGAGACGCATTCGCTGCTGTTGACGTTGTGCCCTGCACCGCCATATTTTGAGCCAAACTGTCTAGATACGGCTCCAAATCGAGGGCTCGCAGCACTTCTTCCGCAGATTGATAACGGTGCTTAACCGACACCTCCAGCGTTTTTTGCAGAACATCAGCAAAATGGCTGCTGACATGCACCTGCTCCCGCCACATGACCTCACCCGTTACTGGGTCGTAAGCCAAATCCTTAGGCGACTGTCCCGTGAGTAAATAGAGGCAAGTGACGCCTAATGCATAAATATCGCTGGCGTAGACCGGACGCATGGCCATTTGCTCTGGAGGAGCATAGCCCGGAGTCCCAATTGCATATGCTGTCAAAGCCGTTTGTTCCGATGCGTTAGCCCGTTCTGGATTAACTTTATCTTTGACTGCGCCAAAGTCAATTAGCACCAGCTTTTTATCCTGTTCACGGCGAATAATATTTCCTGGCTTAATATCGCGATGAATGACCTGCTGCTGATGAATATAATTGAGTACAGGTAAGATTTCGCTGAGGAACTGCTTGACTCCCGCTTCAGTAAATGGCCCACCCCGCTTAACTTCTTGCTGGAGCGTGATGCCACAGACATATTCCTGTACGAGATAAAATTCCTGATTGCTTTCAAAATAATCGAGCAGTCGAGGCAGTTGGGGATGGTTGCCGATTTTCCCAAGGGTTTTGGCCTCCCGTTTGAATAAGTCTCGCGCCATCTGCATAACGTGAGGCGAATTGGCGGCAGGTTGAAGCTGTTTAATCACGCAGTAGGGATGCCCCGGCAGTGAAAAATCCCGAGCGAGGAATGTTGCTCCAAATCCACCCTTGCCTAGGGCTCGCTTGACCCGGTAGCGATCGCGCAATAGAAGCTTCAAGCCGCATGCCTGACAAACCTCGGCTTTGGCCGGGTTTTCGGGATGAGAGCAGGAAGGATTTAAGCAGTAGCTCATTCTAATTACTCGCCTGTGGACTAACGTTGAATAACGCTGTTTTTGTCGTAGATATGCAGTCGTTAAATTGAAGAGGAATAAGGCATTTTACAATTTGGGATCGCTGGGGATCGCCGGATTCAGGATCTATACTTCCAGATTTCTTTCGTTCAAGAAACGATGCTAGTCCCTGAGATATCAAAAACACAAAAATCTTATACCTCTATTATCGACTGACTTCACAGCGAACAGAGCGCCATTTATGCGGGAAAACCCTTGAAGAGTTGCTAAAGTAACTTGCTTTTTTGTTGAAATCTTGCCGAAGCTGCATACTCTTACGGAATTCAGGGTCACATAAATCGAACATCTCAAATTTTATACTGGGCCTATGGAGCAAACAGGGCATACAGTCACGAACTCCAACATGATGTGCTACGAATCACACGGCTCTACCTCTACAGTGCCCAGACCTTAGCCAAATTGCTCAGTAGAGCCAAGATAGAGCGGTAGAATGATGAAGGCAAAAATTTGCCAAGCTTGTAAATCACTCCTGCAACTCTACAGAAGTAAGTAATGCGTATTTCTTTGAACTGGCTACGAGAGCTGGTAGATGTCCAGATGAACCCCGAACAGCTGGCAGACACGCTGACAATGGCTGGCTTTGAGGTCGAAGACATTGAAGATCGGCGGACTTGGGCGGATGGAGTGGTCATCGGGCGTGTGCTTGAGCGTAATCCCCATCCGGATGCAGATAAGCTGAGCGTCTGTCAGGTTGATATCGGTACGGATGTACCCTCTACAATTGTGTGTGGTGCCGCGAATGTGCGATCGCATATTTGGGTGGCTGTGGCAACAGTGGGTACATATTTGCCGATTGTTGATCTCAAAATTAAACCCCGTAAACTGCGCGGTGTGCCTTCAGAGGGCATGATTTGCTCATTAGCTGAAGTTGGACTCGCCAAGGAGTCGGAAGGCATTCACATTTTTACCCAAGATGGTCTAAAAGCGGGAGAGGATGCTCGCCCCTATTTGGGTTTAGATGATGTCGTACTGGATGTTACGTCTACGGCAAACCGAGCTGATGCGTTGAGTATGGTTGGGATTGCCCGCGAATTGGCAGCGATTACGGGAGCTAAGCTGCATTTACCGGCTCCCGCTCAGCCGAGCGTATCGTCTTCACAATCTCTGAAAATTCAAGTTTCCGAACCAAAGGCATGTCCCTTTTATGTTGGAACGGTAATTGAGTCGGTCAAGATTGAACCATCACCGCTTTGGCTACAGCAGCGGTTGCTGGCCGCAGGGACTCGCCCAATCAATAACGTGGTCGATATCACCAATTATGTGCTGCTGGAGTGGGGGCAGCCGCTGCATGCGTTTGATCGCGATCGCATTCAGCAGGTGACTCAGTCAGATAATCTACGCATCGGTGTCCGATTTGCTCAATCCGGCGAAAAGTTACGCACTTTAGATAGTCAAACCCGTTCCCTACAGGAGCAAACGCTGCTGATCACCGCCAATGATCAGCCTGTTGCGCTTGCGGGTGTTATGGGTGGGGAAGAAACCGAGGTGGTAGACAGCACCCAGAATTTGTTGTTGGAAGCGGCTTATTTCGAGAGTGCGCCCATTCGTCGCTCGGCCCGGAGCCAAGGTTTACGCACGGAAGCTTCGGCCCGCTATGAGCGTGGTGTTAACTTGGCTGAACTGGAAACGGCTGCGAATCGAGCGATTCAGCTGATTACTGAATTAACGGGTGGCAAAGTCACTACCCAGGCGCGGGACGAGGCTGACATGCCATCTTTGACGCGCACGATTGAATTGCGTTTGGATCGAGTGAATCAAATTCTAGGCCCAGTGGATTCCGACGATACGGCTGATGGCACAGATGAGTTGAAGGCTGCGAGAGTTGAGCAGATTTTGACGGCGCTAGGTTGTCAGCTAACACCCGCAGGGGCTGAAAACACTTGGTCAGTCAAGGTGCCACCTTACCGATATCGAGATTTGGAGCGAGAAATCGATCTCATCGAAGAAATCGCGCGGCTGTATGGTTACAACGAATTTTGCGAAACGCTACCAGAGAAGACGGAACCGGGCTACTTATCGGTTGAGTTTGACCTCACTCAGCGCGTTCGCGAAGCGCTGCGGGCAGCAGGGCTGACGGAAGTGGTTCACTACTCTGTCGGTAAGCAAGTTGATGATCATCAGGTGGTACTAGCAAATCCTCTATTCGCTGAGTACTCTGCCTTGCGGCTGGATTTAATCTCGGCGCTAATTGATGCTTTCCAGTACAACTTGGAGCAGGGCAATGGCTCTCTGAACGGCTTTGAGATTGGTCGCGTTTTTTGGAAAGACGAAGATGGTCTAGCAGAAGCCGAACATCTTGCTGGCGTCATCGGTGGCGATCCAACAGTTGGACGGTGGGCACGGGCAGGACATGAGCAACCGCTAACCTGGTTTGAAGCGAAAGGCGTATTGGAGCAAATTTTTACGCGGCTCGGACTAGAGGTTGAATATGGTGCGGATCGGCGGGATGAGCGTCTGCATCCTGGGCGAACTGCTTCTCTGTGGCTGAATGGGGAGCGACTCGGCACGTTTGGCCAACTTCATCCTAAGCTAAGGCAAGAGCGTGAGCTACCGGAAGCTGTTTACTTATTTGATCTGGATCTGGACGTTCTGTTAAATGGTCTAGATCAGGACGAAAACAATATTGCTCGCTTCCAGCCTTATTCCACCTATCCGGCCTCCGATCGCGATATTGCTTTCTTTGCACCGCTGCAAGTAACCGTAGCGGATATCGAACGCACCATCCGTAAAGCCGGTCGGAGTTTGCTGGAAACCCTTGAACTTTTTGATGAATATCGCGGTGAACACGTGCCGGAAGGACAGCGTAGTTTAGCATTCCGCTTGGTTTATCGCGCTAGCGATCGCACGTTGACCGATAAAGATGTAGAAGCGGTTCATCAGAAGGTGAGAGAGGCGCTGGAAGAGAAATTCCAGGTCAGTCTGCGCAGCTAGTCTTTACACTGGTCTTCACAAAATTGAAATCAGTGATAAGATTATTAATTCAGTGCTGGTTGTTTGGGAATCTAGTGTCAACTACTTGACTCTGGTTGTTTGAGATGAGTGTTTACATCTCACTTGCAGCGGAGTTGAGAAGATGGGACTAGGAATCCTATGTCAGTCTTCTATACGTTAGCTTTTAGGGAAGTCGCTGTGGCCAATATCAAATCTGCAATGAAGCGCGCTCAGATTGCTGAGCGCAACCGTCTCCGCAATAAGTCTTACAAGTCAGCTGTTAAGACACTGACGAAACGATATCTAGCAGCCGTTGAAGCGTATGAAGCGAATCCGGGTGGCGAAGCGCTGGAAGAAGTTAAGCAACGGATGTCAGCGGCTTACAGCAAAATTGACAAGGCCGTAAAGCGGGGCGCTCTACATGAAAATAATGGAGCACGGAAGAAATCTCGTATTGCCCGTATCTATAAGCAGCACGTTAAGCTTTAGATGAGCTAGCACAACGGTCGCCGCATCAGATTCCGTAGATTCCGTTGAATTCGATTCCTGGGGCTAGATAGTTTTTGCCATCAAGGATTCTTTTTATACCTTGCTAGCGTTTGCTGTTTGTATCGAGCCAAATCCCTATGCAGTTGATTGATACTCATGTTCATATCAACTTTGAGGCGTTTCAGTCTGATTTAGACGAAATCGCTCAGGCGTGGCGTGATGCGGGAGTTGTTCATCTTGTGCACTCTTGCGTTGAACCATCTGAGTTTGATTCGATTCGCGCGATCGCAGATCGGTTTCCCGGTGAAGTTTCGTTTGCCGTGGGCCTCCATCCGCTTGATGTCGATCAGTGGACAGAGGACACAGCCGACGAAATTTACCGCCTGGCTCAGTCTGATGCAAGGGTTGTAGCGATTGGCGAAATGGGTTTAGACCTGTTCAAAGCTGAAAACTACGATCAGCAACTGCAAGCCTTTCGTGCTCAAGTTGCGATCGCGCGTCAGCTTCAGCTTCCCATCATTATTCACTGTCGCGATGCTGCAGATCAGCTCGCTGATGAACTGCAGCGCATTTGGGAAACTGAAGGCCCAGTTACAGGCGTTATGCACTGCTGGGCCGGTGATCCAGAAGAGACTCAGCGCTTTTTGGACTTAGGCTTCTATATCAGCTTTAGCGGCATCGTCACGTTCAAAAATGCAGCATCAATTAAGGCTTCGGCTCAAATGGTGCCTAACGATCGGCTCTTGATTGAAACGGACTGCCCTTTTCTCACGCCAGAGCCGAAGCGTAAAGAACGCCGTAATCAGCCTGCTAATGTCCAGCATGTGGCAAATCACGTTGCCCATCTGCGCAATGTATCCGCTGCTCAAATTGCTGAACAATCCACAGCGAATGCCTGCCGTTTGTTTCAGTTGTCATTAGCCGATGCAGCAGATGAGTCTCTTTCACTATCTAGCGTCTAATCGAGACTCTGCCCTATGAGGCGATAAATTTAAGGAATGTAAAGATGCTGACGATCTACGGCTGCTTTGGCATATTTTTTTGATTTAGTCAATCAGCTTGACGTTTTATGCGTCATAATTTATTGAGAGAGTTAGTATTCATTATTCGTAACGTTGCTTAGCCAAAAATTGATTACTTCAGCATTGGTTTGCCTTCGGTTCGCGATCGCATCGCCGCAGAATTCACGAGTTCGTCATGCTAAACCGCACAAAGCTAGAGGACATGACAGGTTCTTTCTCAAAAAGCAGTTGAACCCATTAGTTGCCAATTAAGGTTGTTGCTCCGCGAATTCATGCTGTTGAGATTGTTGTTGTCACAACTTGTTGCTTAAATTCCCAGCCCTCACATGAGGGCTTGTCGTCTTGGTTGATTTTGCCTTGACAGATTTTCAGATTGTTTGAATAGTATCCGGGCTCGCTTCGGCGTAACCCCATGAGGAGGCGCATGACTAACCAGATCCAATCCGCACCTGTCCAATCTGCACCCGCTTTTACCCTGCCAGACTTGGTTGAAATTCAGCGGGCCAGCTTCCGTTGGTTTCTAGAAGAAGGACTCATTGAAGAGTTAGATAGCTTTTCCCCTATCACCGACTATACCGGAAAACTAGAACTTCACTTTTTAGGTAAAGATTATCGGCTAAAGCGTCCTAAATATGACGTTGATGAAGCCAAACGGCGAGATAGCACTTACTCAGTGCAAATGTACGTACCGACCCGTCTCATCAATAAAGAGACTGGAGAGATTAAAGAGCAAGAAGTTTTCATTGGCGATCTGCCCTTGATGACCGACCGAGGCACCTTCATCATCAACGGTGCTGAGCGCGTCATCGTTAACCAGATCGTGCGGAGTCCTGGCGTATATTACAAGTCCGAAACCGATAAAAACGGACGACGGACTTACAATGCCAACTTGATTCCTAACCGTGGTGCGTGGCTAAAGTTTGAAACCGATAAAAACGGTTTGGTCTGGGTACGAATTGATAAAACTCGTAAGCTATCGGCCCAAGTTCTACTAAAAGCATTGGGACTCAGCGACGGCGAAATTTTTGATGCACTGCGCCATCCAGAATATTTCCAAAAGACGATTGAGAAAGAAGGACAGTATTCCGAAGAAGAAGCTCTGATGGAGCTTTATCGTAAGCTGCGTCCAGGTGAACCACCAACTGTCTCTGGCGGTAATCAACTCCTAGAGTCCCGCTTCTTTGATCCCAAACGTTATGACTTAGGGAAAGTTGGCCGATATAAACTCAATCGCAAGCTGCGGCTGAGCACACCCGAAACCATTCGCGTTTTAACGCCGCAAGATATCCTCGCTGCCGTTGATTATCTAATCAATCTTGAATTTGACATCGGTAGCGTTGATGACATTGACCACCTCGGTAATCGGCGCGTTCGCTCCGTTGGTGAACTCTTGCAGAACCAAGTTCGAGTTGGTCTAAACCGTTTAGAGCGCATCATCCGAGAACGGATGACTGTTTCCGATGCCGATTCGCTGACGCCTGCTTCGTTAGTTAACCCGAAACCTTTGGTTGCGGCTATTAAGGAATTTTTCGGCTCCAGCCAATTGTCTCAGTTTATGGATCAGACAAATCCACTGGCTGAGTTGACGCATAAGCGCCGTCTCAGTGCGTTAGGCCCTGGTGGTCTGACGCGGGAGCGGGCCGGATTCGCGGTACGCGATATTCATCCGTCCCACCACGGTCGGATCTGCCCGATTGAAACACCTGAAGGTCCGAACGCAGGTCTAATCGGGTCACTGGCTACTCATGCTCGCGTCAATGCCTACGGTTTCATTGAGACTCCTTTCTTTCCGGTGCGGAATGGGCAGGTGCTGCGTGACCAGTCCCCGATTTACATGACCGCTGATGAGGAAGACGACATCCGCGTGGCTCCAGGCGATATTCCCACGGACGAAAACGGCTTCATTTTGGGAGAGACCGTACCGGTTCGATATCGGCAAGACTTTACAACAACATCGCCTACAGAGGTGGATTACGTTGCGGTGTCCCCTGTACAGATCATCTCAGTTGCTACCTCGCTAATTCCATTCCTGGAGCATGACGATGCGAACCGAGCGCTCATGGGTTCAAACATGCAGCGCCAAGCGGTACCGCTACTCCGACCTGAGCGTCCATTAGTTGGTACAGGTCTGGAAGCGCAAGCGGCTCGTGACTCCGGCATGGTTGTTACCAGTCGCGCTGCTGGTGTTGTTTCTTATGTTGATGCAAATTCTGTGCGCGTTCGTGACCAGGAAGGAAGAGAACATGTTCATGAACTGCAAAAGTACCAGCGCTCTAACCAGGACACCTGCTTGAACCAGCGACCAATTGTTTTTCAAGGTCAGGAAATTCAGAGAGGACAAGTGCTGGCAGATGGCTCTGCTGCGGAGGGTGGTGAAATTGCCCTTGGCCAGAACGTGCTCATCACTTACATGCCCTGGGAAGGCTACAACTATGAGGACGCGATCCTGATTAGTGAGCGGTTGGTTTATGACGATGTGTATACCTCAATCCACATTGAGAAATATGAGATTGAGGCTCGTCAAACCAAGCTAGGCCCAGAAGAAATTACCCGTGAAATTCCTAACGTTGGTGAGGATTCACTCCGACAACTTGATGAAACGGGCATTATCCGGATTGGTGCCTGGGTTGAAGCGGGCGATATCCTAGTGGGTAAAGTGACGCCCAAGGGTGAATCCGATCAGCCTCCTGAAGAAAAACTGCTCCGGGCTATCTTCGGTGAAAAAGCTCGTGATGTGCGGGATAACTCCCTTCGCGTTCCGAACGGTGAGAAAGGCCGCGTTGTTGATGTGCGGGTCTTTACCCGTGAACAGGGCGATGAATTACCACCCGGTGCCAATATGGTCGTTCGCGTCTATGTTGCCCAGAAGCGTAAGATTCAGGTCGGCGACAAGATGGCTGGCCGCCACGGTAACAAGGGAATTATTTCGCGCATTCTGCCGATCGAAGATATGCCCTATCTGCCCGATGGTACGCCGATTGATGTGGTGCTCAATCCGCTAGGTGTACCGTCCCGGATGAACGTAGGACAGGTGTTTGAATGCTTGCTGGGTTGGGCTGGCGAATGCCTCAATTCCCGCTTCAAGATCGTACCGTTTGATGAGATGTACGGTGAAGAAGCTTCTCGTATTACAACTCACGGCAAGCTAGAAGAAGCGCGGCAAAAGACGGGCAAAGACTGGGTATTCAATCCTGATAATCCTGGCAAAATCCAGGTCTTTGATGGTCGTACCGGGGAGCCGTTCGATCGCCCAGTGACCGTTGGTAAAGCTTACATGCTGAAGCTGGTTCACCTGGTAGACGACAAGATCCACGCTCGTTCGACGGGGCCTTACTCGCTAGTTACTCAGCAGCCGCTGGGTGGAAAGGCGCAGCAGGGTGGTCAGCGCTTCGGAGAGATGGAGGTTTGGGCACTGGAAGCCTTTGGTGCAGCTTATACCCTACAGGAACTGCTGACGGTCAAGTCGGACGACATGCAGGGCCGTAATGAGGCGCTCAACGCCATTGTGAAGGGTAAGGCTATCCCACGACCTGGCACGCCGGAATCCTTTAAGGTACTGATGCGAGAGCTTCAGTCACTTTGTTTAGACATCGCCGTTCACAAGTTAGAAACTCGTGAGGACGGTACCAGTCGCGATATTGAAGTTGACTTGATGGCCGACGCTAACAGCCGACGTGCGCCTTCGCGTCCTACTTACGAGTCTGTCACCACTGAGGAGTTGGGTGGATATGCAGGTCCTCCTAGCGATGATGACGAAGAAGAATAATCCTCAATAATTTCACCTCCTAACTCAAGATGCGATCGCACTCCCTTATCTATCAAAGTGAGTGGATCTAGCGGATCAAGTTCAGCGGATTAAGTTGCGATCGCATCTGCCTTTTAACCACATAAGCGTCAGGTACTAAGGAAGCTGTAAACATGCCTAAGCTAGAACAGCGATTTGACTACGTCAAAATTGGCCTAGCCTCTCCCGATCGGATTCGTCAGTGGGGCGAACGGACTCTACCCAACGGTACAGTCGTTGGCGAAGTCACCAAGCCCGAAACGATCAACTATCGAACCCTGAAGCCAGAAATGGACGGCTTATTTTGTGAGCGCATTTTTGGGCCAGCCAAAGACTGGGAATGTCACTGCGGCAAATATAAGCGGGTGCGCCACCGGGGCATTGTTTGTGAGCGCTGTGGTGTAGAAGTCACAGAATCACGCGTGCGCCGCCACCGCATGGGCTACATCAAGCTAGCCGCACCTGTAACTCACGTTTGGTATCTCAAAGGGATTCCCAGTTACATGGCTATTCTGCTAGACATGCCGCTGCGTGATGTCGAGCAAATCGTTTATTTTAACGCCTACGTCGTCCTTGATCCCGGCAATGCCGAAAACTTATCCTACAAGCAGCTTCTGACCGAAGATCAGTGGATCGAAATTGAAGACCAGCTCTACAGCGAAGATTCTCAGCTCTCTGGGATTGAAGTTGGTATTGGTGCAGAAGCAATTCAGCAGCTTCTCCAAGACATCAATTTAGAAGCGGAAGCTGAGACACTGCGAGAAGAAATTGAAAACTCAAAAGGTCAAAAGCGCGCCAAACTCATCAAACGCTTGCGTGTAATCGATAACTTCATTGCGACTGGCTCTAATCAGGAATGGATGGTGCTTTCCGTTATTCCTGTCATTCCGCCTGACTTGCGGCCAATGGTGCAGCTAGATGGTGGCCGCTTCGCCACCTCTGACCTGAATGACCTCTATCGGCGCGTGATCAATCGTAACAACCGATTGGCCCGTCTACAGGAGATTCTGGCACCTGAAATCATTGTCCGCAACGAAAAGCGGATGCTCCAGGAAGCTGTGGATGCCTTGATTGATAATGGCCGCCGGGGACGAACCGTAGTCGGTGCCAATAACCGCCCTTTGAAGTCTCTCTCAGACATCATTGAAGGTAAACAAGGCCGTTTTCGTCAGAACCTGCTTGGTAAACGGGTTGACTACTCTGGTCGTTCCGTTATCGTGGTTGGTCCTAAACTTAAGATTCACCAGTGTGGTCTGCCACGGGAAATGGCGATCGAGCTATTTCAGCCGTTCGTGATTCATCGTCTAATTCGTCAGGGACTGGTCAACAACATCAAAGCCGCTAAAAAGCTGATTCAACGCAATGATCCCAGCATTTGGGACGTTCTGGAAGAAGTCATTGAAAGCCATCCGGTGATGTTGAACCGTGCTCCAACTCTCCACCGTTTGGGTATTCAAGCATTTGAACCCATTTTGGTAGAAGGCCGAGCAATTCAACTCCATCCTCTGGTTTGTCCTGCATTCAATGCTGACTTCGACGGCGACCAAATGGCAGTACATGTACCGCTGTCCTTAGAAGCCCAGGCAGAAGCGCGCCTCTTGATGTTGGCCTCTAACAATATTCTGTCTCCTGCAACGGGTAAACCGATTATCACGCCGAGCCAAGATATGGTGCTTGGCTGTTACTATCTCACTGCTGAAAACCCAGAAGATACGAAGGGAGCAGGCCATTACTACGCCAGTATGGAAGATACCATTATGGCCTATGAGCAAGGCCTGGTTGGTCTACATGCTTACGTTTGGCTGCGCTATGACGGTTTGGTTGAATCTAGTTTTGACGATGGTGAGCCACAGGAAGTCATTGAAGCAGGGGACGGCACAGTTACCAAGCTCTATAACTATCGGCGCGTGCGGCAAGATGCAGATGGCAATATCATTTCGCAATACGTCAAGACAACGCCAGGTCGCATTATCTACAACAAGACGATTCAAGATGCTTTGGTGAGCTAAGTTTGCTCACATCTTTGGTCGCTTTTCGATGGACA
Organism: Thainema salinarum CENA647; assembly: GCF_057732415.1. Taxonomy (NCBI): domain Bacteria; kingdom Bacillati; phylum Cyanobacteriota; class Cyanophyceae; order Leptolyngbyales; family Leptolyngbyaceae; genus Thainema; species Thainema salinarum. The sequence continues at coordinate 54,037 of NZ_JBYJZJ010000022.1, read as the reverse complement.
AGCGTATCCAAAGTCTCTATCCCATCCATGCAATCCCATGCAAATCGTTCGAGGGGCAGATTAGTCTGAACTATGACAGAACAGCACAACAATCCAACGGAAACTCCCAACATTTTTCGCAACCGCGTTGTAGATAAGGGCCAACTCAAAAAGCTAGTTGCTTGGGCGTTTACGCATTATGGCACTGCGCGTACCGCGCAAATGGCGGACGAATTGAAAGATTTGGGCTTTCGCTATGCGACTCGCGCTGGTGTATCGATCAGCGTTGATGATCTACAGGTGCCACCTAGCAAGCGTAATCTTCTCGAATCTGCTGAAGAAGATATTCGTGCAACCGAAGATCGCTATACCCGAGGCGAAATTACAGAGGTTGAGCGCTTTCAGAAAGTTATTGACACCTGGAATGGTACAAGTGAAGAACTGAAAGACGAGGTTGTCAAAAACTTTAAGATTAACAGCCCGTTGAACTCGGTCTATATGATGGCGTTCTCCGGTGCACGAGGCAATATCTCTCAAGTACGTCAGCTTGTGGGAATGCGAGGTTTGATGGCAAACCCGCAGGGTGAGATCATTGACATTCCCATTAAAACCAATTTCCGGGAAGGATTAACGGTGACTGAGTACGTCATTTCTTCCTATGGTGCGCGGAAAGGGCTGGTTGATACAGCGCTGAGAACAGCGGATTCAGGTTATCTCACTCGTCGTCTGGTTGACGTGTCTCAGGATGTCATCATCCGTGAACTAGACTGTGGTACTGACCGCAGCATTCCGTTAGCTAGCATGACCGATGGCGAGCGCGTTTTGATCTCGCTAGAAGACAAGCTATTCGGTCGCGTTCTTGCACAAGATATCGTTGATCCCAATACAGGTGAAGTGGTTGCAGCGCGCAATCAAGACATCTCCGATGATTTGGCTAAGATCATTATTGATACAGGTATTCAAGAAGTGCGAGTGCGATCGCCCTTGACCTGTGAAGCAACCCGATCTGTATGTCAGCGCTGCTATGGCTGGAGCCTGGCTCATGCCCAGATGGTTGATTTGGGTGAAGCTGTGGGTATCATCGCAGCTCAGTCCATTGGTGAACCCGGTACGCAGCTAACGATGCGGACGTTCCATACAGGTGGTGCATTTACTGGGGAACGGGCTCCCCAAGTGCGAGCTCCCTTTGAAGGCACCATTACTCTGTCTAAGAAGATCCGGACTCGCCCCTTCCGAACTAGGCACGGAGAAGATGCCCTCGTTGTTGAAACAAATACAACGATTTCCCTCGAATCCGATGGCGGTAAGAAGAAGAACTTCCAGTTGACTCAGGGCTCGATTCTATTTGTCAACGATGGCGATCGCGTTACAGAGGGACAACTGGTTGCTGAAATTCAAACCACAGGTCGTGGTCGCAAAGTAACTGAGCGGGCTAGTAAGGACGTCACCTCTGATTTAGCCGGAGAAGTTAAATTTGCTGATCTGGTTCAAGAGGAGAAGAAAGACCGTCAAGGGAACACCACCCGGATTGCTCAGCGGGGCGGTTTGATATGGGTGCTGTCGGGTGAGGTGTATAACTTACCGCCCGGTGCGGAGCCAGTGGTTAAAAATGGCGATCGCGTTCAGGAAGGCAGTATTCTGGCTGAGACCAAGCTAATCACTGAGCACGGTGGTGTCGTCCGTTTACCTCAAGAATTTGAGCAAGAAGGTCGTGGTGGCCGTGAAGTTGAAATTATCACGGCATCGGTCTTATTGGATCAAGCTCAAGTCCGAGTTGAGAGTTCTCAGGGTCGGGAACATTACCTGATTGAGACTCAGAACGGTCAAATGTTCTCTCTAATTGCAGCTCCTGGGACAAAAGTTACCAACCATCAGGTCGTAGCTGAGCTAATTGATGATACGTACCATACACAGACTGGTGGCATCATCAAATACTCCGGTGTTGAGGTTGCTAAGCGAGGGAAAGCCAAGCAGGGCTATGAAGTTGTTAAAGGTGGTACTCTACTCTGGATTCCGGAAGAAGCCCATGAGGTGAATAAGGATATCTCCCTCCTCCTGGTTGAAGACGGGCAATATGTTGAGGCAGGCACAGAAGTTGTCAAAGATATCTTCTGTCAAAGCAGCGGTGTTGTCGAGGTGACACAGAAGAACGATATTCTCCGGGAAATCGTCATTAAGCCTGGCAATCTCCATATGGTAGATGATCCGGAAACCGCTTCTAAGAAGGACGGTTCGCTGATCAATGCTGGAGAAGAAATCGTTGCTGGATTAGCGGCAGAAGAACTATGTTATCTGGAGTACGTCGAGTCTCCCGAAGGACCTGCAGTACTGCTGCGACCGATCATTGAATTCGCTGTACCAGATGAGCCATCTGTACCCAGTCAAGAGTCAGTCAGTGAAGAATCGGGCCGTGCTATTAGCCTACGCGCAATTCAGCGGATTCCGTTCAAAGATGGTGAGCGGGTTAAATCAGTTGAGGGACTAGAACTACTAAGAACTCAGCTGGTGCTAGAAATCGGTACAGAAGCGCCCCATTTGGCTGCTGATATTGAGCTGATTCCAGACGAAACTGATGAAGATCGGTTGCGGCTTCAGCTCGTCATCTTAGAATCACTGGTAATTCGGCGCGATGTCATTGCCGATCAAACCCAAGGTCGCACCAGTACTCGTCTGTTAGTTGAGGATGGTGAGCAGATTTCTCCAGGAGCGGTTGTTGCTCGGACGGAAATCCAATGTAAAGAAGAAGGCGAAATCCGAGGAATTCGTGAAGGTGTCGAAGCGATTCGTCGGGTTCTGGTTGTGCGGGATGCTGACCGCTTTACGGTTGAACTGCAAGGACAAAAGCCGACTGTTGCCGTTGGTGACCTACTGGTTGATAGAGATTTTGTAGCTGAAAGTGTCCAGATCGAAGAATCGGGTCAGGTTGTTGAGATCACAGATGACCGTGTTGTTTTGCGCATGGCTCGCCCCTATCGCGTATCATCGGGTGCGGTCTTGCACATTGAAGATGGCGACCTGGTGCAACGGGGTGACAACCTTGTACTGCTGATTTTTGAGCGCACGAAGACCGGGGATATTATTCAGGGTCTACCTCGAATCGAAGAGCTACTAGAAGCTCGTAAACCGAAGGAAGCCTGCATTTTGTCGCGACGGCCTGGGACGGCTCAAGTCGTCTATAACGAGGATGAAACGGTTGAAGTTAAGGTCATTGAAGATGACGGAGTAATCACAGAATATCCTGTTGGACCTGGTCAGCCGTTAATTGTCTCTGATGGGCAGGAAGTCCGGGCGGCTGAACCGCTGACGGATGGCCCTGCTAACCCCCACGAAATTTTAGAGATTTTCTTTGATTTCTATCGAGAATCGTTGGGATCCCATGAAGCTGCACTCATCAGCTTACAGGAGGTGCAAACCTTCTTGGTGACTGAAGTTCAGTCGGTATATCAATCCCAGGGGATTGACATTTCGGACAAGCACATTGAGGTGATTGTCCGACAGATGACCTCAAAGGCTCGCATTGATGATGGTGGTGACACCACGATGCTGCCAGGAGAACTGGTCGAGCTGTATCAGGTTGAGCAGGTGAATGAGGCTATGTCCATCACAGGTGGTGCACCAGCCGTGTATACCCCTGTTCTGCTGGGTATTACAAAGGCATCCCTGAATACCGATAGCTTTATCTCGGCTGCGAGTTTCCAGGAGACAACGCGGGTACTAACAGAGGCTGCTATTGAAGGTAAATCAGACTGGCTGCGGGGTCTCAAAGAAAATGTGATCATTGGTCGTTTGATTCCGGCAGGTACGGGCTTCAACGCCTATGAGGAGCAAGCTGCTCCTGAGGTCGATATCACCTATGAGGGAACGGTTTTTGATGAGAACCTGGAAGATGTTGTCCTCGATGATCGGACTGCTCGTACATATGACTTAGAAGGTGGATTTGATGTCTTTAAGGCATCGGGTCGCGATCTGGCTGGTGGACGCGATGGCGGTAACGGTGGCAGCGGTCACCCAGATATCATTGATGATGATCTGGACTATTAATTCGCTAAGCTGAGTTGCCAGAACAAAAGGGGTTGCGATCGCAACCCCTTTACTATTCTTCCTAACCCATTGCTTGTTCGTCTGTAAGCCTTTACCGTTTTTTGCTTGACTAGACCAGCGCAATATCCGCACCTTGTGCTCAACGGCAGAGAGAAATGCAGATGATACTATAGATAAGATTACAAAGAATTATCTATACTTAGCCGTGTTTACCAGAGTCACTTGATCTGTGACAGTAAATGAGGCGTTCGTGCTGGATTTTCCAAACCGTAATTTTTTGATACGGCATGAAATAGCTGAAGTCTTAATTTAATCGCGTCTCCGAACTTGACATGCTGAAGAAACTATTAGGCGATCCCAACACTCGTAAGCTAAAACGCTATGAGCCAGAAGTTAAAGAGGTTAATTTATTAGAAGAAGAAATTCGGCCTCTGTCTGACGAGGAGCTGTCGGGTAAAACCGCCGAATTTAAGCAGCGGCTGGAAAACGGTGAATCATTGGACGATTTGCTGACTGAAGCGTTTGCCGTTGTCCGTGAAGCGGCATGGCGTGTGTTAGGGATGCGACATTTTGATGTCCAGCTGATTGGCGGTATGGTGCTGCATGACGGCCAGATCGCTGAGATGAAAACCGGGGAAGGTAAAACTCTAGTTGCGACCCTGCCGACCTATTTAAATGCGTTAACCGGAAAAGGGGCTCATGTTGTTACGGTCAACGACTACCTGGCTCGACGAGACGCTGAGTGGATGGGCCAAGTCCATCGCTTCTTAGGGCTTAGCGTTGGCTTGATTCAGCAGGGCATGTCTCCAGAAGAACGGCGTAAAAACTACGCCTGCGACATCACCTATGGAACGAACAGTGAATTTGGTTTTGATTATCTGCGCGACAACATGGCGAAGGACATGTCGCAGGTGGTGCAGCGGCCCTTCAACTTTTGTGTAATTGACGAAGTTGACTCGGTGCTGATTGATGAAGCTCGTACGCCGCTGATCATTTCCGGTCAGGTGGATCGGCCTAGTGAAAAATACATTCAGGCGGCTGAAGTCGCTAGCAGCTTGAATAGTGAGGAACATTATGAGGTTGATGAAAAGGCTCGTAACGTTTTGCTAACCGATGAAGGTTTCATCCAGTCCGAAAAGCTATTGAATGTGCAGGATCTATTTGATCCGAAAGATCCCTGGGCGCACTATATCTTCAACGCGATCAAGGCCAAAGAGCTCTTTACTAAGGACGTGAACTATATCGTTCGCAATGACGAGATTGTCATTGTCGATGAGTTTACTGGGCGGGTCATGCCAGGTCGCCGCTGGAGCGATGGTCTGCACCAAGCGATTGAAGCGAAAGAGCATGTTGACATTCAGCCCGAAACCCAAACGCTGGCTACGATTACATATCAAAACTTCTTCCTGTTGTACCCTAAGCTGGCTGGAATGACCGGAACGGCTAAGACGGAAGAAACAGAGTTTGAGAAAATCTACGAACTAGAAGTAACGATTGTTCCAACCAATCGTTCGATTCGACGCCAAGATATTTCAGATGTTGTCTATAAGACCGAAGCTGCTAAGTGGAAAGCGGTGGCAGAAGAATGTGCTGAGATGCACGAACGGGGCCGACCTGTTTTGGTTGGTACCACCAGCGTCGAGAAATCAGAGCTGCTGTCTCACTTGCTGAGTGAGCTGAATGTTCCCCATAATCTGCTGAACGCTAAGCCAGAAAATGTTGAGCGGGAATCTGAGATTGTGGCTCAGGCAGGTCGTAAGGGAACGGTTACGATCGCAACTAACATGGCGGGTCGGGGAACCGATATCATCTTGGGTGGTAACTCCGACTACATGGCTCGTCTGAAAATGCGGGAGTATTTAATGCCCCGGATTGTGAAGCCAGAGGAGGAGGACGGATTTTCAGTTGCGTCCGTTGCTGGTGTGAAGTCGTCTGCTAAGGCGCAAGGCTTTACTCCAGGTAAAAAAGTGAAGAGCTGGAAAGTGTCGTCTCAGATTTTCCCGACTGACCTGTCCACTGAGGCCGAGCGTTTGCTGAAGGAAGCAGTAGATACCGCTGTTCAAGAGTATGGTGAACAGAGCTTACCCGAACTGCAGGCTGAGGACTTGGTTGCGACGGCATCAGAGAAAGCGCCGACAGAGAATCAGGTGATTCTAAAGTTGCGGGCTGCCTATGAGCTGATTCAGAAAGAATATGAAGTTCTCACTGAAGCTGAGCATGATGAGGTGGTTGAACTAGGCGGACTGCACGTTATCGGTACGGAGCGACATGAATCCCGCCGCATCGACAACCAGCTCCGAGGTCGAGCGGGCCGCCAAGGCGACCCAGGTTCGACGCGCTTTTTCCTCAGCTTGCAAGATAACCTGCTGCGTATTTTCGGCGGCGACCGCGTTGCGGGCATGATGAATGCGTTCCGCGTGGAAGAGGACATGCCGATTGAGTCTCGTTTATTAACGCGATCGCTAGAAAACGCCCAGAAGAAAGTCGAAACCTACTACTACGATATTCGGAAGCAGGTCTTCGAGTACGACGAGGTGATGAATAACCAGCGTCGCGCTATTTATGCTGAGCGTCGCCGTGTGCTTGAGGGACAAGATCTCAAAGAGCAGGTGATTAAGTACGCTGAGCAGACGATGGATGACATTGTGGAATACTATGTCAATCCGGAGCTGCCGTCGGAAGAATGGCAGCTCGATAAGCTAGTTGAGAAGGTGAAAGAATTTGTCTATCTGCTTCAGGATATGGAGCCGAGCCAGCTCGAAGATCTGTCAATAGGTGAGATTAAAACCTTCTTGCATGAGCAGGTGCGGATTGCTTATGACAAGAAAGAGGCAGAGGTAGATCAGTTGCAGCCGGATCTAATGCGCCAGGCGGAGCGGTTCTACATCCTGCAGCAAATTGATGTGCTCTGGCGAGAGCATCTCCAGCAAATGGATGCACTGCGGGAATCCGTTGGTCTCCGAGGCTATGGCCAAAAAGACCCGCTGATTGAGTATAAGAGTGAGGGATATGAGTTGTTCCTCGATATGATGACGGCTATTCGTCGTAACGTGGTTTACTCACTCTTCCAGTTCCAGCCTCAAGCTCAGCCCGCAACCGTCAAGCAAACATCTGAAACGGTCTAAGCGCTAAATTCTGAATAAAGAAAAGGGGAGGTGCATCGCACCTCCCCTTTTCTTTATTCGTAGCCTGACATAATCAAGTTGAGACAGGGATAGTCGTCAGTTCTGTTAGGACACGGATGTTTTTGTGGCAAGGCAAGCCACGTCGCAAAAACATCCGTGTCAAGTTCTTATCGAACTTACTCGCCGCTGGCGGATGGCTCAACGACATCCAACTGTACGGGGGCAACGCCAAGCCGAACTAAGCCAATGGCTCGTGCGGCTCCCGCCGAGAGGTCGATGACACGACCATGACTGTAAGGGCCTCGATCGTTAATACGGACGACAACGGACTCACCGCTTTGCACATTTGTGACTCGAACATGAGTGCCAAATGGCAGGGTGCGATGGGCTGCTGTCAATGCATTCTGGTCAAAAATTTCGCCACTGGCGCTGCGGTTGCCGTGAAAGCCAGGACCATACCAGGACGCCATGCCGCTAGCTCGGAAGGCTACAGGTGACGCCGCAACGCGACGGGGTTCGGGTAACCCTTCAATCGCAGTTAATGCGTCTGCCCCACCTAGGAGACGGCGTAAGCGATTGGTAGCTTGTAGCGCATCTTCAGCAATATCTTGTGTTGTATCCGGTAAGATAACATCACCACCAAATTCGAGCAGAGGCTGGTCGGAGACAGTGATCAGATATTGATCATTTTCTTGCCACTCAACTGCGATCGCAGTTGGGTCAATGCCTTCACGATGCAATTGGTTGATCTGAGCTGCCAGCTCAGATGCTTTCCAGACCGGGTCTGAGGAATCGATGGCATCTCCAGCCGCTTGGTCGGTGGCCTGAGCTAAAAGCACCTCACCGGAGGAGTTTTTGGATTCGGAGTTAGCCTGAGCAGTTGATGCTGCGGCATTAGTTTCCCCAACCTTCACATCGCTATTGGAAGTGACTTCATTGCCAATAAAAGTGAAGACTGGGATGCCGCGAACATAAAGCGTTGCGGCTGCTCGATCTCCCAGAGTGTGGGATTGAATCTGCGCGATCGCAGCTTCAACTTGAGATTCAACGGCTGCTTCGACATGCCGTTCTCCCACCTTGGTCGCAGAACGAGCCACCTTGACTGTTTCTTGGTCTGACCCTTCTCGGGGAACCGAAACCGCTAGGCGACCGTCTGCGGGCGTACTGGGAGGGTCTGCCTCAGGCTCAACTTCTACCGTCTGACGGATGGTATCCGTATCGCTAGTAGTGTTAGCCTGACTGGCCAGTGGAGTTGCAAGGGTCGAAACAACGATTGCTGCAACCACACTGCTTAAAATTTTTCGACTCATAAGCCTATTTGAAATCGTCGAGAACAACTGCTCTGAGACGGTATAAGCGTGTGAGATACCGCGAGCCAAACACGAAAAAGGCGAACTCAATTCGCTTTAACTCTCTACGGTGAACCAGACTAGCATGAACTCTTTCCCCAAGAGATCCGGGAACATGCGTGGAATCGTGTCGAAGCATCGATTGAAATCAGTGTATAGATCTGCTTCACCTCTTAAAGGGCAACGGATTGGGGTTGTCGAGGATCAAGAAAGATAACGATAGTTCAAAAAATCTTATCAATTAAATTTCGTTTTCTTATAAACTGGGCGTCTAGCCTGCAATTTGGGGGGCTACAGCGGGTTGCGATCGCAATGCAAAATATTGATAACCTGTGACATGAATCACGGCCTGAACCATTTTTTGATGGTCGCCTTCAGGATAGATCGGGGTAACGGATGGATATTTCGACCGCAATATCGGATGGCTAGGGATATTCAGGTGATGATTTTTGAAGATGCCTCTGTTTACAGCAGGTCAAACATACTAGAAAAGCAGGAACGTTATGGATTATCAGGCAGCCGGAGTGGATGTAGTCGCAGGTCGCGCCTTCGTTCAACGGATTCGCAACCTTGTATCGGCAACCACTCGACCGGGAGTACTGGGTGGGATTGGTGGATTTGGTGGGCTGTTTCAGTTGCCGACTGGCTATCGGGAACCTGTTCTCGTTTCAGGAACGGACGGGGTTGGTACCAAGCTAAAGCTCGCCCATACGTTGAATCAGCATAAAAGCGTCGGAATTGATTTGGTTGCTATGTGCGCCAACGATATTCTGACCTGCGGCGCGGAACCGCTGTTTTTCCTAGACTATGTGGCAACAGGCAAGCTGGAACCTGAGCAGCTCACTGATGTCGTGGAAGGGATTGCCACCGGATGCCAGCAGGCAGGCTGTGCGCTGCTGGGTGGAGAAACGGCGGAAATGCCGGGTTTCTACCAGCCGGGAGAGTATGATTTGGCCGGGTTTTGCGTGGGCATCGTGGAGAAATCAGCCATCCTAGATGGTGCTCAGGTGCAAATTGGCGATGTTGCGATCGCATTACCCAGCAGTGGTGTCCACAGCAATGGCTATAGCCTTGTCCGTAAAATTGTTGCCGAATCACCGTTGGGCACTCAGCCTGGTGGTGGATTTGCGTGGGAGGATCGGCCAGATGAACTGGGTGGACGCAGTTTGAGCGATGTCTTTTTGACGCCTACTCAAATCTACGTGAAGCCCATTTTGCAGGCACTTCGCAGTGGTATTCCCATTCACGGCATGGCTCATATTACGGGCGGTGGACTGCCGGAAAATTTGCCCCGCTGCTTAGGTGAACAGCAGAGTATTCAGCTTGATTTGTCAAACTGGCAAATTCCGCCTGTTTTTCGATGGCTAGCTAAGGCAGGTAGCGTTAAGCTGTCAGAAATGTTCAACACCTTTAACATGGGAATCGGGTTTGTCCTCATTGTTCCAGCTAGCCATGCCACAGTCACAATTGATTGGTTGGTGGAGCAAGGGATCAATGCTCACGTGATTGGCACAGTTGTGGCAGGTCAAGGTGAGTTGATTGGGCTACCCAATGATCAGTAGATCAGTAAATTTAGATCTCGTTAAGCAGCTAATATTGTGCATTTTCTAAACCTAGAAGTCGGTATTTTGTCACTGCATTGCGGCGATAAAGTATCGACTTTTAAGTTTTTGTTCAAGTGTAAGTAGACTGGCATAAATAAACGCATCTAAAAATCGGGGGAGTGCTCCTCCGGGGCGCTTCCCCGATTTTTAGATAGGTATTTATTCATTAGCTACTTGGAAGATTAATTGATTCGTAAGGAGAAATAGACCGTTGAGCAATCAACAACAAGTGAGCTGGCAAGCGATCGCACTTGCGATCGTCGTTACAGTGGTTGGCATTGTTGCCGCCAGTAGCGTAATTATCGTCAATCCTGGACAGGCTGGCGTACTGAGTATTTTAGGTAAAGCACAAAACGCTCCTCTACTCGAAGGTGTCCATTTTAAGCCCCCGCTGATTTCAACCGTTGATGTTTACGACATCACAGTACAAAAGTTTGAAGTTCCGGCTCAAAGCTCCACCAAAGATTTGCAAAATTTGTCTGCTAGCTTTGCCATTAACTTTCGGCTCGATCCAACAGAGGTCGTAAAAATTAGACGAACTCAGGGAACTTTGCAAAATATCGTTGCTAAAATCATTGCTCCCCAGACCCAAGAGTCCTTCAAAATCGCGGCAGCATTGCGTACAGTCGAAGAAGCCATTACTCAGCGAAATGAGCTTAAACAAGACTTTGATATGGCTCTAAATGCACGCCTAGAAAAATACGGCATCATCGTACTTGATACTAGTGTGGTTGATCTGAATTTTTCACCTGAGTTTGCTCGCGCAGTCGAAGAAAAACAAATCGCAGAACAACGCGCTCGTAGAGCGGTATACGTTGCTAAAGAAGCAGAACAACAGGCCCAAGCTGATATTAATCGAGCAAAAGGTAAAGCAGAAGCTCAGCGTTTGTTAGCGGAAACATTGAAAGCGCAAGGAGGAGAATTAGTTCTCCAAAAAGAAGCGATTGAAGCATGGCGAGAAGGCGGCGCTCAAATGCCAAGAGTGCTAGTAACGGGTGGTGATAAAAATAGCAGCGTTCCGTTTCTCTTTAGCTTTAGTGAAGCAGAATAACTGTTCCTAAGATCAGCACAACAGCATAAGCAACAAAAAAAGGCTCCAGGGAGTCTGTCCGTGTTTCGACCCCCAGAGCCTTTTTCTGCGTTCCTCCTCACACCTGATAGCAGTCTAAATCGCCTATCGCGGAAACGAAAAACTCAGGTGACGGTTTAAAAAGTGTCTAGCCCTCTGGTTGCAGTGCCTGTCAAGGGCACAAGTGCCTGAATTCGCGAACCTAAGAGCGAGTCTTCTCTGACCACACACGAGTCGGCAAGCCCCAAACATAAATGAAGCCTTCAGCCGCCTTATGGTCAAACATATCGTCATCGCTGTAGGTGGCTAGCTCAGGCGAATAGAGCGCATTGTCACACTTGCGACCGACCACCATGGCGTTGCCCTTGAACAGCTTCACTCGCACGGTGCCGCTTACCCGCTCTTGGGTCTGCTGAATAAACGCATCCAGTGCCAACTTGAGCGGGCTGTACCAGAGGCCGTTGTAGACAATTTCGCTGTAGGTTTGCTCAATGCCCCGCTTGTACTGGGTGACATCGGCGGTGAGGGCCATGCTTTCCAGATCGCGGTGGGCCAGAATCAACACCATCAGCGCTGGCGCTTCGTAGATTTCCCGCGACTTGATGCCGACCAGGCGATTTTCGATCATGTCGATGCGGCCCACGTTGTGCCGACCGACAATTTCGTTCAGCTTGGTGACCAGTGCGATCGCATCCAGTCCTTCACCATTAACGGCAACTGGAATACCTTTCTCAAAGGTGATTTCGACATACTCCGGCTCGTTAGGGCTATCTTCCAAGGAACCCGTCATGACGAACACTTCTTCGGTGGCTTCATACCAGGGATCTTCCAGCGGGCCAGCTTCGATACTGCGACCGAGCAAGTTGCGGTCGATGCTGTACGGCGAGGACTTTTTCACGGGAGTGGGGATGCCAAACTGTTCGCCGTAGGCAATAGTTTGTTCGCGGCTCATGCCCCATTCCCGCGCGGGAGCGAGTACCTTGATATTTGGATTGAGGGCCGCAATGGAAACGTCGAAGCGAACCTGGTCATTACCTTTTCCGGTGCAGCCGTGGGCAACAGCATCAGCACCGTACTTCTCAGCGGCTTCTACTAGCATTTTGGCAATCAGTGGTCGAGCCAACGCGGTTGACAAGGGATAGCGATTTTCGTAGAGCGCATTGGCTTGAATGGAGGGAAATGCGTAATCCTTAATGAAATCGGCCCGACCATCGATTACCAGAGATTCACTTGCGCCCGAATTGAGCGCTTTTTGACGGATGGGTTCCAGTTCATCGCCCTGACCTAGATCGGCTGCCAGGGTGATTACTTCTTTCACGCCCCATTCTTCTTTGAGATAGGGAATGCATACGGAGGTATCTACACCTCCAGAATATGCCAGCACAACTTTATCAGCGCGACCCATGAGTTTCTATTCCGTAAACGACTGAGTCTCTATTATTCAGGTTCGTTTGGAATATTTCTATAGTGCGATCGCAGCTTTCATCAACAAGTTATGACTTAGAACCTATCCGAAAACCGATGTTGTTCGAGAGATGAGTGCTTAAGGTGAAGGTGTCGCCATAGGAGCAGTCCCAGATGTCTACCGTGACGCCTCCTCGTTCAACCGTCGAAATTGACCCTCGTTATCGGGTGCCCGATGAGCTGTGGGAGCGCCTGCATCCTCTGATTCCAGAGGAGCCACCCAAGCCTAAGGGAGGCCGCCCTCGCATGGATGATCGCCAAGCCTTAGATGCGATCTTTTACATCCTTTGCACCGGCTGTCAGTGGAATGCGTTGCCTCGGTGTTTAGGGGCCTCCAGTACGGTGCATGACCGCTTTCAAGAGTGGCAAACCAACGGCACGTTTGCTCGCTTTTGGCAGGCGGGATTGATGGAGTATGCCCGCACTCAAGGAGTGGACTGGCATTGGCAATCGATGGATGGTGCGATGGTCAAAGCACCACTGGGGGGAAAAAAAGACAGGCCCCAACCCGACTGACCGTGGCAAGTTGGGCACCAAGCGCTCGGTTTTAACCGATGGCAACGGCATCCCACTGGCCTTTGTGCTCGCACCCGCTAATCGGCATGACATGAAACTTGTTGAGGTAACTTTAGAGGCTCAACCGCTGGTGCCACCGGATGTGGAGGACGAGGAATCAAGACATCTCTGTCTGGATCGCGGCTACGACTATCACCCGGTGCGCCAGATTCTCAAGCAGTGGGGCTATCAAGGGCATATTCCGCCTCAAAACGAGGGTGACCTAGTGATTCACGACATTCCCAACTATCGGGCCAGACGGTGGGTGGTCGAACGGACTCATTCGTGGATGAATCGGTTTCGCCGTCTGTTGATCCGCTGGGAGAAGAAGCCCGAAAACTATCTGGCGTTCTTACAACTTGCCAGTGCGGTCATCACATTTCGCTCATCTGAGGTTTTCGGATAGGCTCTTAGTGGATCTTAATCAATGCGTTCAAGCTGCCAGAGGATCTGATTGCCTTCTCGCCGCACCCGCGACACCACCCAGTTGCGCCAGACCCAGTTATCACCGCGACTGGTGACGGCACTGGCATTGACATCCATCAAATCGGCTAGTTCGGCACTGGTAATTAAATAGCCCTGACTAGCAATATCGTCGGCCATGTGAAGCGTATCCACCAGATTACGGACATGAGCGACCCGGACTTCGCGTGGCAGAGTATCGAAACTATTTGATCCAGTTGTTGCCGTCGCTTCGCTCATTGCCAGTTCACCCCCTATCGCTTGCATATCAATTATTTCTGAATCGTCTGTTTCTGAATCGCCAGAATAGCTGGATTGTACCCTGTGGTTGAGTTTTCCGTCTGCTGTGTCGGCAACGAATTCACGGGTTACAGGAGAAAATTGTTCAGCGGCAGCATCGACCTCAGCAGCAGCCGTGACCAACGCCTTCGCAGGTGCAACTTGGCGTAAATCTGGGGTGCGCTTTTGGCTAAAGGCGCGTGCGATCGCATCACAGCGTTCGTTGCCTTCGTTCCCCGCATGGCCCCGCACATACTGCCACGTTACCGCCGGACTATTAAGTTTATCCAGGGTTTCCCATAAATCCTGATTCAGTACGGCTTTACCGGACGAGGTTTTCCAGCCTTTCTTCTTCCAGCCTTTAATCCATTTTGTGATGCCGTTTTTGACGTATTCGCTGTCAGTGTAGAGCGTAATCCCGTCCGTTTGCCCTGACTTGGCAAAATATTCCAAAGCTGCGATCGCAGCCTGCATTTCCATTCGATTATTAGTGGTCTGAGCTTCATAGCCACCTAGTTCCTGTCGATCACCATTCTGGAAATATACGACAGTGCCCCAGCCTCCCTTTCCCGGATTGCCGGAACAGGCTCCATCGGTATAAATCGCCTGGATCTTCGGTAGCGTCATCACAGTCTCTCTTGTTACTTCGGACGGTATTTAGCATCAGCGGCTTATCAGCTTAGCAAATGTTGCCGACTTCAGGTTCTTGTCATTTACAAACTACGGATAAGAAGCCAAGATTAAACGTCCTCCAAGGGCGAGCAGCCGCTCCTCCCGTAATCCCCCATAGCCACCCCACTGCAAAACCCTGTATAAAGGAGAAATACAGCGCTTTTCGCCACAAAATCATCTTTTATTAGCGCAGATTATAAATACCTACGTTTAAACACCTATTTGGCTGTCAGAGAAAAACTGTATTGCAGTCTACTAAAAGCGCATTGCTGTTTAGGGTGTAATGGTTTGAAGTTTGCTGGAGTTGTTGAAGTTCGCTGAGAAGTGCGATCGCACTTGCAGCCTACTGACCAGCACCGTGCGTTAGACCGAATCCCTCAATTTCTCTACCTTCGTTTGGACAAGGCGGTACCACGATGAGTCCTCTCAGCCTAGTGATCGAGCATATGGTCTGCAATAACGGCCAAATTGGCTCCGGGATAGCGGAACTGAGCGATTTTATTGAAATTTTGCAGCAGCTCATCCGAGAACCTGCCGTTGTGGGCAGCGAGGACGCATTCTTTCGGGTGTTGAGCCGCGAACTAGAAGAGGTTGGCGTCGAGGTCAACTATTACTATGGGGTACTGGTGGCGCAGGGTAGTCGGCCTGATGATCTGTATTTATCTGCCCATATCGACCGTCACGGTTTGCTCTGTACGGGGCCAAACGAGTTTCAGTATGCAGCCTTTATCGCTGGGAATCAGGGCGAACTGACGGGTGATTCAGTCTCTGAACAGATGCTAAATACGATTGAAAATCGCTTCCAGGGGCAGCGGGTACAGGCGCATCTACCTTATACCGGAACGTATTTGGGGCAGGGGATGATTACACGATCCTATATCTGCCCTGAGCGACGCAATTTAATTTTTGAAGTCGATGGTCTAGAGCATTTGCAGCCGGGTACGCCGATCGCGTTTTTAGATCGGCTCCAGTTTAACGACGGCTACATTTCGGCCCAGTTGGATAATGTGATCAGTGCGGCGATGCTCATCTTTCTATTCCGCTGCGGCTTTCAGGGAACGGCTCTATTCACCGCGCAAGAAGAATCGGGGCGCAGTTGGCGCTATGCACTGTCTTGGTTTCAGCGCTATCGGCTAACAACTCAGCGGTTAATCGTACTAGATACCAGTCCCTATCACTGCCGAGAAGCCGCAGATGCTCAACAGGTGACGTTGCGTCGCAAGGATGCCAGTGCTGATTTTGCGCAGGAGATTACTCAAGAATTAGCTGACCGCTGTGAGCAGTTAGGGATTACCTACGGCTATAAAGATGACTACATTGCGGCTCAAAATCAGGTGCGCCCCAAACCTTACTCACTGGGACGAACGGAAATGGGTCGCCTGATTGCCGCAACCGATGGCGCGATCAGCGGCACAACGCTGCAAATTCCAACCACGGATTATCATACGCCGAATGAGACGGCATCGTTGTCAGCAGTTGCCGCCATGATTCAACTGTTACGCTCTTACATTTAAGACTATCGAAATCCAACTCGGGACGGTTTGCGGAACATTGTCCGTTGCCTGTAAGGGCGGGTTTTGAAATCGACGTATCGGTCTAAGCTGAACCTATCAGCTAAACCCGCCCCTACCGACGGGGTATCGTCATCGCGTGTAATGGCGGGTTTTGTGACCAACGTATCGGTCTAAGCTGATCTATCAGCTAAACCCGCCCCTGCGTCTGATGCTGTTCAACTAAAATTGCCGCTACGTTTTTGGCCCGTATTGCCGCCTCGACATCGCGTTGCATCATGGCCACCACGATTGCGCCCTCTACCAAGATGAGCAACTGCTGAGTCAGCGTTTCTGGCTTGGCTAAATTGGCGGCCTCGACCAAATCGTATAGATAATCCTGAATGGCTCGCTGGTGCTCCAAGCAAACCTGATAGCCGGGATGATCGGGGTCAGCTAGTTCCACTGTCGAATTAATAAACGCACAGCCACGAAAATCCGGCTGGTCAAACCATTCATGCAGCGCATCGAATACAGCCAAAATGCGATCGCAAGGTTCCATCGCCAACCGCTCAACCGTGGTTTGAAACCATGTGCGCCACGTCTCATCCCGTTCTTGCAGCCAAGCCGCAATCAATGCATCTTTCGATTTGAAGTGGTTGTAAAGCGACATTTTGGCGACGCCCGACTCGGCAATGATCCGGTCAATGCCAACGTTTTGCACCCCTTCCCGATAAAACAGTTCAGAAGCGGCAGTTAAAATGCGATCGCGGGCAGACGAGCGAGAGGATTGGGTACGAGCCATTTGAAATAATACGTTGATCAACTTATGTAGACAGGTCTGTATAAAAGTATTTTAGCTCACTCTTATGCTCTTAGGTCGGGCGGAGCATTTGCTCGATATTTTAGGGTGGTGAGAAATAGCAAAGACCCAGAATCCTTATTACGAAGAACTCTGGGTCTTTATTTGGGACTAGAAGCCGTTCAGCAACGCTTCCTTAGAGAACAGGTACGAACTGATCCTTATCAGGAACCTCAGTGTACTCAGCCACAATCTGGCGGAACTCTTCGCCGTCGATGGTTTCTTTCTCGATTAGCAAATCGGCTAAACGATCCATCACGACGCGGTTTTCCCGGACAATCCGCTTAGCTTCTTCGTAGCAGTGCTCCACGATAGAGCGAACTTGAGCATCGATCCGGGCCGCAATTTCATCCGAGTACTCGGAACGGGTCATCAAGTCGCGACCTAAGAAGACTTCGCCTTGCTGGCTTTCTAGAGACAGTGGCCCCAAGTCCGACATCCCGAAGCGAGTCACCATCTGACGCGCCATGCTGGTAACTTGCTGGAGGTCATTGCCTGCGCCAGTCGTGACTTCAGCATCGCCAAAGATGACATCTTCAGCGGCGCGTCCGCCCAGTGCTCCGGTAATCCGGGCCATCAGCTGAGCCCGTGAAATCAAGCTTTGCTCTTCATTCGGCGTAAACCAGGTTAAACCGCGAGCTTGACCTCGAGGAATCAGCGTCACTTTTTGTACCGGATCGTGATCCTTTACTACGGTGCCAATAATGGCGTGGCCCAGTTCGTGATAGGCGATCAGGCGCTTGCTCTTGCTATCAACCAGCGGTGTTCCTTCCATACCGGCGATGACGCGATCGACCGCATCGTCGATTTCAAGCATGGTGATGCCGTCTTTACGACGACGCGCCGTCAGGATAGCGGCCTCATTTAGCAAGTTCGCTAAATCAGCACCCGTGAAGCCTGGAGTCCGACGTGCGATCGCTTCTAGGGACACTTCGTCAGATAGGCGTTTGTTGCGAGCGTGAACTTCCAGAACTTCGAGGCGACCCTTGATGTCGGGCGCATCCACAGTGACCTGACGGTCGAAACGACCGGGACGGAGGAGTGCTTGGTCTAGTACGTCGGGGCGGTTGGTGGCGGCGATGATGATAATACCGGTATTGCCTTCAAAGCCGTCCATCTCGGTCAGCAACTGGTTGAGCGTTTGTTCCCGCTCGTCGTTGCCGCCACCGATGCCTGCACCCCGCTGACGACCAACTGCGTCAATCTCATCGATAAAGATGATACAGGGCGCATTTTCCTTAGCTTTGCGGAACAGGTCGCGGACGCGGGACGCACCCACACCGACAAACATTTCCACAAATTCAGAACCGGAGATGCTGAAGAAGGGAACTCCAGCTTCACCTGCGATCGCTTTTGCAAGGAGGGTCTTACCCGTTCCAGGAGGGCCAACCAATAGCACACCCTTCGGAATGCGGGCACCGACTGCTGTAAAGCGCTCAGGCTTCTTCAAGAAGGTGACAACTTCCTGTAGTTCTTCCTTAGCTTCTTCGATGCCAGCTACGTCATCAAACATTACGCCGGTCTTTGCTTCCATCTGGAAACGAGCGCGGGACTTACCAAAGTTCATCGCCTGTCCAGGCCCACCCGGTACATTGCTGGAGCGACGGAATAAGAAGAACAGACCCCCAATCAACAGGATCGGGAAAATCAGATTGCCCAGTAGTCCCCAAATTGCGCCATCGTTGCGCGGAGGATGGGAATCCAAATTAATGTGAGAATCTCTTAGGCGAGATACCAACTCTGGTGCATTGCCGGGTAGATCAACACGGAACTGCTGGACTCGATTGCCAATCTCTGGATCGGCTGCTTCGATGATGGCGGTGCGTCCACCGTCGTATAGGTCAACGCTCGTAACCCGACCAGCATCCAAGTAATCCAAGAATCGACCGTAGGTCATGCGGCTGTTGGCTGCGTTTCGACCCATATTGGCCGCTGTTCCGGAAAATGTGCCTTGCCATAGGAAGAACCCAATGACCAGGATCGGTAACGCCCAGAGCAGCGCAACTCTCCAAGAAAATTTCATAGCGGGGTGGCCTCTGAATCAACAAATACAAACATTTAACTTGTTATGTTTTCAATACCGCTAGCGAATCCATAGTTAGATCGCCGCAATCATAAGCAAGTTCTAAACCCTTCTCATTAAGGTGTTCTATATCTCCAATCTGCTCACCCAGATATCAAATCGGGGTGAATTAAATTGAATCATTAGAATCTATCTTAACTAAATTTAACGTAATGCTCATAAACCGAGCAACTGGCTTCTACATTTCCATAAATTCAGCACTGCAATCGATTTGGCTCGTTCTTTATATAGTTTACCGAGTCGGTCGGAGTGAATGACGGCTCAGGGGATAGGGAGTGAAGGAGTTAGGGGCAGAAGGGCAGGGGAGCAGGGGAGCTTTGCTGTGGGCGTTAGACGGAGATTTAGGTCACTGCGTACAAAATCGGGCAACAAAACAAAATCCTGATGTTCGCTACACAGATCAAACATCAGGATTCTGATTGAGTTAGGTTTTGCAGATCTAAATCTTAGGAACGCGGATTTAATCAGGTGAAATCCTCTAGGTAGGGACACGGCATTGCCGTGTCCTACGGATGGAATGATTAGCAGGCTATTTGATTCGCACTACCTAAGGCGTTTCGCTGATGCGGATGACGTAGGGGTAGTAGCCTTCATCGCGGTAGGAGCCGACCCAAATTTGGTAGGTGCCGGAGAGCCATTGACCTGCGATGCCGGGATTGGTGCGGTTAAAGTCATCGTTGCACCAGGTGCCGCCGGGACCACGCACAATCAGCGTCGTGTCTTCTGTACTCTCAACCTCCAAGCTGAGGTAGTCGAAGAAATCGCCAAGCTCCATCGTGTGGTCAGGTTCTTCATCCACAAACCCGACGCAGGGGCCAGTTGGTGTCTCAGAGCGCTCGGCTAAATCGGCTGCGGTCAGCGGGCCACCACTGATCCCGCGCACAGTGAGCGGATCACGGTTAAAGCCAGGGGAGAGGCTGACGCTTTCAAAGATGGTGTTGGTTTGCTGGAGTTGCTGAGCAGCGGCAGGAGTAGAGAAACCACTGCTTGAACCAATAAGTGCGATCGCACTTATTGCACTTATTGCCGATAATCCAATTTTGAAACGTAAACCAGCCATACCCACCACTCACTACTCTCAGTAAACGCAACAGATCCTAGTCTGAAAGCATTCTATTGGAAAATCTGAACTGGGTCTGTTACTGCCAGCGATTACCGGGACGGAAGATCCGGGTAAAAAGTTCCATGTTGATACCGCTCGCTTCAAAGCAATGCGATTTCTAAAACCCGATTCCTCTGTAGGGGCGAAGCATTCTGTAAACATCTTGAGAAAATGCCTATAGATTTTTGGCAGAATGCTTTGCCCCTACGGGAAATGAATTTGAATTAGGCTGCTGATTGAGCCTCAGCTAGCGCGGCCTTCAAGCGTGACTGATCAAAGCCTCGCTGATGCAGAATTAGCCAAGATTCAACCAGATCCGGCCCCTGCATGTCGCCCATGAAGGCTGCCCGCAGCGTCCGCATCACCAAACCTTTCTTCACGTCTAGGTCTTTGACGACCTGTTTGATGATGGCCTGGGCATCATCGTTGGTTTGCAGAGCGGCACCACCTGCGATCGCATCTAGAACTCCCTGCACAACGTTGTCAGCCCCCTCTTGCCGAAGCTGCTCGGTTGCCTTTTCACTGAATCCAGTTTGCTCGGTGAAGTAAAACTTACCCAGTTCCACGGCATCCGGTAAACGAGTCAGACTGGGCGCAATCATCGCCGCTAGCGGTTCCAGCCAACTGCGATCGCGCTCTAGATCAAACTCATAACCTGCTTCTTGCCAGTAGGGAGCCACTAACTCCAGGGTTTCCTGAGCCGACCGTTTGTGCAGGTATTGGCTGTTGAGCCAGTCCAGCTTGTCCCAGTCGAACTTGGCCCCTGCCTTATTCACGCGGTTAAAGCTGAACTGCTCTGCCGCTTGGTCAAGGGTAAACCGCTCCTGAGTGGAATCCGGTGGCGACCAGCCCAGTAGGGTCATGTAGTTCGCCAATGCCTCGGCAGTGAAACCCATCTGCCGAAAGTCAGAAATCGACGTTACCCCGTCCCGCTTCGAGAGTTTTTGGCCAGATTGATTCAAGATCAGCGGCGTATGGGCAAATTCTGGAACATTTCCGCCTAAAGCTTCATAAAGCAGAATCTGCTTAGCGGTATTGGCGATATGGTCTTCCCCCCGAATCACGTGGGTGATCGTCATATCGATGTCATCCACCACCACCGCCAGGTTGTAGAGCGGCTGACCAATTTTGCCGCCAGAGGCCGCACGGGCAACCACCATGTCGCCACCCAGGTCAGAACCCTTCCAGGTCATCTGACCGCGTACTAGGTCGTTCCAGACAATCTCGCGATCGTCGTCAATCTGGAAGCGAATCACCGCTTCCCGGCCCTCAGCTTCAAACTCCGCCTGCTGCTCTGGAGTTAGATTCCGGTGACGGTTATCGTAGCGGGGAGCCTGGTTCTTGGCTTTTTGGGCTTCCCGCATCGCCTCTAGTTCTTCAGGTGTGTCATAGGCTCGATAGGCTAACCCCTTATCCAGCAGGGTTTGAATCGCCTGACTGTAGAGGTCTAGCCGCTGCGTTTGGTAAAACGGGCCTTCATCCCAGTTCAGCCCCAGCCACTGGAGGCCATCCAAAATATTTTGGGTAAACTCTGGGCGCGATCGCGACTCGTCGGTATCCTCAATGCGCAGGATAAATTGACCGCCGTGATGCCGCGCAAACAGCCAGTTAAACACAGCCGTCCGGGCTGTGCCAATGTGTAGATTTCCGGTTGGACTCGGTGCAATACGAACTCGAACAGACACAGTATTATTTCCTCAGCTGTCTGAAATGCGCCATCTACTAAGCTACCAAGTTTGGGCAACGGTGGGCCGAATTGAGAAGAAATTTGGGTGCCGATTAGTTGATCACGGCACAGATAAACTGCTGCTTCAGAAAAAGCGCCCCTGCTCCGTTGCTCTCCATTCCTCAAGGGAGTTAGTTGATAGTTGATGGTATGTTCCTGGCTAGGAGCTTGTCATTGGTTCTGGCTGGGGTGCTGATTGGGTGGGTTGGGCTGGAATTTGATCCGGTGCATTAACGGCGTTGGCGAGATGCTCAACGGATAGGGCAGCAACTAGAAGAGCGATCGCAATTACGGCGTCTCGCAGCAAGCGGGTTGATGGTTCATTCATGGTCAGTTCCTCCGTCACACTCACACATAGATAATTAAAGAAACACTAATTTTCGGTGTCCTCTTCATTGTTCTTAACACAGGACTACCTTGGGTGTGGGAGGTTCCTGACTTAAGTAAATCAAGCGATTGGAGATTTTAAGCTTCAGAAAATTCAATCTGGATTTATCCGATTTTTCACCGTTGCCACGATATGTCCGATTCAGTGCGATCGCAGTTGGGGATCATACATTTTGAGTCAGCGTTGCAATTTTTTTTAGTATTTGTCTTACCCCGCTCAGCAAAAAGGATGCCCACTGATTAGCAGACATCCTTGTTCTGTAATGCTGAATTTTGCCCTCTTCCCCCATCCCCTATTCCCAAAACGGGAGCAGGGGAGCCAAACCTTCAAAGTCCCTCTCCCAAGCCTGGGATGAGGGATTTAGGGAGAGGGAAAAGAATGCGTAGCCCGCTTTTTACAAAAAAATTAGCTGAAGACCGAACATTGCCCCTGATGGCGCAGCAGATGGTCGCACAGCACCAGCGCCATCATCGCTTCAACCATTGGCACCGCGCGGGGTAGCACGCAAGGATCATGGCGTCCACGGGCAGCTAGCGTCGTCTCTTCTTTCTCACTAGTGACGGTGTTCTGCTCTTTCATGATGGTGGCTGTGGGCTTGAAGGCAACGCGAATGATGATGTTTTCACCGTTGGCAATGCCGCCCTGCACGCCGCCGGAGCGGTTCGTGCGGGTACGAATTTGGCCCTGCTCATCGAGGTAAAACTCGTCGTTATGTTCGCTGCCCGTCATCAAGGTGCCTGCAAAGCCGGAACCAATTTCAAAGCCTTTGCTGGCCGGTAACGACATGACGCCTTTTGCTAAGTCCGCTTCCAGCTTGTCAAAGACGGGACTGCCTAAGCCTATGGGTACGCGGCGCGCCACGCACTCCACGACGCCGCCAATGGAGTCGCCCTGACGCCGAATTTGGTCAATCAGGTCAATCATCCGCTCCGCACAGTCAGCGTCGGGACAGCGGACGATGTTGCTTTCCACCTGCTCCAGCGTGACCGTATCGGGATCAACCAGTCCTTCTATATCTTTGATGCGCTTGACGTAGCCGACGATTTCCACTCCGGCGACCTGCTTGAGAATTTTTTTTGCGATCGCACCTGCGGCGACGCGACCAATAGTTTCCCGTGCCGAGGAGCGCCCACCACCTTGGTAATTGCGAATGCCGTACTTGGCATCGTAGGTGGCATCGGCATGGGAGGGGCGATAGGTGGTGGCCATTTCGCTGTAGTCCTGGGGACGGGTATCCTTGTTGCGCACCAAGATGGAAATGGGCGTACCGAGCGTTTTGCCTTGAAACACGCCGGAAATAATTTCACAGGTGTCGGTTTCTTTGCGGGGCGTCGTGATTTTGCTCTGTCCCGGTCGTCGCCGATCCAGATCAAACTGAATTTCGGCTTCTGAAATTTCAAGCTGTGGTGGGCAGCCATCAATCACCACGCCGACTCCGCCCCCGTGGGATTCCCCGAAGGTTGTAATCCGAAACAGATGACCGAATGTATTGCCCATACCGCCTAAGTTGTGAGATTGCGAAAAAAATTACCCTCTCAGCTTATCAATGAATTAAGCGCGACGGCTGCTTGATTGACGAATAGCGATTAGAACGCTTAGCAACGCGGATTTAATAAGGTGCAATCTTTGGGGTAGGGACACGGCAATGCCGTGTCCCTACGGATGGAACGGTTTACAGGCTATTTAATTCGCAATCCTTAGGAGCATGACTTTAATCGATTCGCCAACTGTAGGGGTGAATGCCATTCGCCCTTACGTGACTAATTTGCGTAGCCGTTAGCTCTGGGTTCGTCAATGTGGAAGGGTGGTGACTCGGTCATATACTCTTGCGGTTCGGGCGCAAAGTTTTGCAGTTCCGGCGTACCGGGCAGCGCTTTGTTATCCGTTGTCGTGATGTAGCCGATGTAGTATGCACCGGGTTCGATATTGAGCGAATTAGCGTTGACATCGCCCTGGAGTCGGGCCGTTTTGCTGAGAGTCAGTCGCTGTTGCACAATGATGCGAGCTTTGACGACGCCGTGAATAGTTAGATTTCTAGCATGAAGCTCTGTGCCTTCCACTAGGCCAGTTTCAGACACTTCCATATTGCCTTCGACGGATACGTTGCCGTGGATAATGCCGTCTACGCGGAGATCTCCTCCCGTGTTGATGCTGCCCTGAAATTCGCTTTCGGCACTGAGATAGGTTTGAGAACTACTGGGTTCAGGTGCTTGACGACGCCAAAACATAAGTCAATCTCCCTAAAATATCGCTTAAATCGCTGTACCAATATCAATCGTGTTTAGAGCCGGTGAGCTGTTCTTCAGTGGTCAGAACGTTGGAAGACTCTGAAAGCGTTCCAACGGTTAAACGTTGGAGTTCGTAAATGTCTCAACCAAAGTGGCGATGGCTATAATTTGCGATCGCAGGCAGTATGACAGAATTTTCAGCATTCTCATCGTTCACCAGATCACAAATTTCAGAATAACCCTGCCTTGGGATCAAGTGAAATGTACCCTTTTACCGATTTCTATTCTGCAATCAGGCATCATGTCATTTCCTTAAATAGCAGCTACTTCTTCAGCACTCAAAAAGTAAGGCGTGAGGCGAGAGGAGCAAGGCGTTTCTTGCACTCAGTGCTCAACTCATCCATAGCGCGAATTTATAGAACTGGTACCAGAGATCTATCCTTGCACACAAGATGCAGTGGACGTAAAGGGTTGTAGCTGCCGCACAAGGGCTTGAGTTCGGTCGGTGATTTGTGCCCAATCCTGCTGCTGGAGGGCGGCTTTGGGAAATAAGCTGCTCGACAAGCCAACCGCGATCGCACCTGCCTGCAACAGATCTGCCAAATTATCAAAGGTCACGCCACCTGTGGGGATCAGCGGAATCTGCCCTAGCGGGCCTTGTAGGTTGCGAATATATGCCGCGCCGCCCATTGACTGCACGGGAAAGACCTTGACGCAGGTTGCGCCCGCCTGCCAAGCCGTCACAATTTCCGTCGGTGATAGGGCTCCGGGAATAACTGGGATCGATTGAGCAACTGCCGTTTCAATCAGCTTTGGTTGCGTATGAGGCGAAAACAAAAATTGCGCCCCGGCTGCGATCGCAGTTTCCACATCTTCCACCGTCAGCAGTGTGCCAGCGCCAATCTGACAGTGGGGCAACCGCAGCCGCAGTTCCTCAATCAGCAGCGCCGCCTGATCGCTGTTCCAGGTAATTTCAATCTGGCGCAGTCCACCCGCCGCAACCGCTTGAGCCATGCTGCATCCAGTTTGAAAAGACTCTGCCCGAATAACTGCGATCGCGGGTTGCTGTTGGAGCGATTGAACCCACGCATGCCGAATGTGCTTAACCATGCAACCTCAAAACGTTTTGAACTCGAATTTGACTTTGCTGGATCACGATGAACATCAACAGACCCAAATCGAATGTAGCGCTGGATACTAGATTCGTTCTAGCAATAATCAACGGCGTGATAACAAAACTTAAACCAAAAACTGACTATAGATAGCCGTTAGAGTAGTACTCTGAAAGACAATCATTGTAATGATTTGCATTAATACTCAAAAGGGAAACAGTTATGGTTCAACGCGGTTCCACAGTCCGGGTCATGCGTAAAGAGTCTTTCTGGTACCAGGATGTCGGCACAGTTGCCACCGTCGATCAGAGCGGCATCAAGTATCCCGTGATTGTTCGATTCGGTAACGTCAACTATGCCGGAGTCAACACCAACAACTTCGCCGAAAGCGAGCTTGTTGAAGTTGCACCACCGAAAAAGAAAGGTAAGTAAATAACGCCTTGTTATTCAACTTTCTTTACAAAATAGGCATCTGGATCTTGTTATCTAGATGCCTATTTTATTCACATTTCTTAATAGTTAAATATCATTGTGCCTGAACTGCCCGAAGTCGAAACCGTCCGGCGCGGCTTAGAAGCTGTCACTCTTGATCAATCAATTAGCGAGGGCGAGGTGCTGCTGGATCGCACCGTTGCCTATCCTGCCGTGCCGACCGAATTTGTGAATGGAGTAGTCGGTACAGCGATCAGCGGTTGGCATCGGCGCGGAAAATACCTATTAGCTCAGCTCCAGCGGCAGGGGCAAACGGCTGGCTGGCTGGGTATTCATCTGCGGATGACCGGACAGCTACTTTGGTTAGATCCCGATGAACCCGTGCAGAAACACTGCCGCGTTCGCCTTTTTTTCGACTCACAGCGAGAACTCCGCTTTGTCGATCAGCGCACGTTTGGTCGCATGTGGTGGGTGCCGCCCGGACAAGCGCCCGAAAGCGTGATTACTGGACTGCAAAAGCTGGGAGCTGAACCGCTATCTGATGAGTTTTCTCTGGACTATTTCAGCCGCGTACTCAAAAATCGCCGCCGCCCGATTAAGAATGCCCTGCTCGAACAATCGTTAATTGCTGGCATTGGCAATATCTATGCCGACGAAGCGCTATTCATGAGCCACATTCATCCTCTGACGCTGGCGAGTGAGTTGCAGTCCGCTCAGCTTGAAAAACTGCACGCCGCGATCATCGAAGTGCTAGAAACCAGCATTGGTGAGGGTGGCACGACGTTTAGCGACTTCCGCGATATTCAAGGCGTAAACGGCAACTACGGCGGCCTCGCTTGGGTCTACGGTCGCGATCGCACTCCCTGCCGCGTCTGTGGTACCACCATTGAGCGCATTAAGCTAGCGGGACGTTCGGCCCATTTTTGTCCTCAGTGTCAACGTCAAAATTAACCCCAAAGGGGCATTTTGCTGCTGCGATGCGGCAGCAAAATGCCCCTTTGGATTAAATGCCTATGCGGATATTCAGCAATCCAGCGCAGGAGTCGTAAAGGTTTGTGTTAAAGCAGCTTACAATGCTGAAAGAACCAATAAGAAATCACACAAACGAGGCTTATGGCGGTTAAAAAAGGAAGTATGGTACGCGTGATTCGCGAGCAGTTAGAAGGCAGCGTAGAAGCTAAAGCCAGCGATAACCGATTTCCTCCTTATCTGTTTGAAACTCCTGGTGAAATCCTCGACACCCGTGATGACTATGCGCTGGTGAAGTTTGGGATTACGCCAACCCCCAACATCTGGCTAAGACTTGACCAGCTTGAGGAGTTCAAAGACTAGGGAAATTTAGAGCTTGGATTTGAATGTTCGGCAGTGCTGCGATGCAGTACTGCTGAACATTCAAGTCTCTAGACCCAAGGCTGACTGCGATCGCGCGATAGATTCACACCAAAATCTTTCGTGGTAGCCAACATGATTTTTCCCTCCATGTCTCAATCTCGCTTCATTCCTCGTGTTTCAGTAATTGGCGCAGGGAATGTGGGTAGTACCCTGGCGCAGCGCCTTGCAGAGAAACAGCTGGCCGATGTGGTGCTGCTCGATATTATCGAAGGTCGGCCTCAGGGCATCGCCCTGGACTTAATGGAAGCCCAAGGACTAGAAGGCCACTGCCGCACGATTGTTGGCACAAACGACTATGCCGATACCGCTGATTCGGATGTGGTGGTGATTACGGCAGGACTGCCCCGTAAACCGGGCATGGATCGCGATGATTTGCTGCTGACGAATGCGCGCATCGTCACTGAAGCGACGCGAAATGCGATCGCACATTCGCCCAATGCCATTCTGATCGTCGTTACCAATCCTTTAGACGTGATGGCCTATCTGGCCTGGAAAGTGAGTGGGCTGTCAAGTAACCGAGTGATGGGAATGGCGGGTGTACTCGATTCGGCCCGCTTCCGATCATTCATCGCCTGGGAACTGAAAGTACCAGCGGCTGATGTCTCAGCGATGGTGCTGGGTGGTCATGGCGACTTGATGGTGCCCTTGGCCCACTACTCTACCGTCAGCGGCGTACCGATTACTGAATTGATGGACGCAGCGACGATTGAACGGTTGGTGGAGCGCACTCGGCACGGTGGCGGCGAAGTGGTGCAATTAATGAAGACCGGCGGCGCATTCTACGCCCCGGCCTCATCGGTGTATGTCATGCTGGAAGCAATCTTGCTTGATCAGTCTCATCTGCTGCCTGTGGCTGCTTGCTTGCAGGGAGAGTACGGGTTGAAGGATTTGTTCCTGGGCGTTCCCTGTCGTTTGGGCCGCCAGGGTGTACATAACGTGGTGGAACTCAATCTGTCAGACGCTGAGCTTGAAGCGCTACATGTCTCAGCCGCATCGGTGAAAGAGAGTATCGACAAGGTGATGGCGGGAGTCGCTTAACAAGTGAGTAGCCATCATCTAGCTATCATGCAAGCAAGATAATCAGCAGTAGAAACCCGCCAACGGATAAACCGGATTGAGTGAAAATTTGCCGAACGGTGTTGCCATTGGTGAGGGTAATTTCCTTGGAAGATTGGGGATTCATAGGGAACTCCTTGGTGTAGCGGGAATGGTTGATGATGATGACGGGTTGGGTTAGTTGAATGTTGCGATCGCGCTTCCAATCCAACCTATCTTCACGATAGACAATGCAGTGAGTTTCTACCGTGACGGATCACCGAGCGATGCGTGATTGTAAATGATGCTGGGCATGATTTAAATCACTTGATACAGATCGATACATTGGGGGAGGGGCTGTCAAGGGTTGTAGAGAGTGTAAAAAGGGAGAAAGAGTTGAGGATTGTAGAGAGAGTTGGGTTTGTAGGGAGGGTTAACTGCACTGCCGAGTTAGATAATAGTACATTTAATCCAATATGCGTCTAGCGATTGAACGAATATGCAGGCGCGATCGCAGGTTTGATAATTGCGTTGCTCTATATTTTTGAGGCATTCTGCTGCAGCGCATCATGACCTGTTGCAGACTTTTAGTCATTGTTTTGAAAATTACTGATTAAATCCTAGATTTGCATCAAATTTATGCGTTTTCCGCATGAAAATCGTCAACTTTCTTGAAAAGTGTAATATCTAATACTGTTCTCAAATTAAAATAATGCTGTTGCTTCAACCTGTATCTATGCTGATTTGTGCCGATCCGTTTTGAAGCAAATGAGTGTACCGAAAGGGTTTCCATCATGAGACATCATCAACAAACCCGTGCCGACGAGCTTGACGACAAAATTGCAACCGTTGTGTTGGTGCTTGTCGCTTCTTTTGCGATGGGGCTGGTCCCGTTGGTTTATAGTCTCAGTTCTCGCACCGCCGATGGACAGGTTTTAGTGCCCACCGAGGCAACGCTTTGGAAAGATGCCTGGGCAGAGGAATAGCAGGTGCTGCGTGGTGAGTGCCCTGTCGAAAACCGGATTATTTTTAAGGCAAATCGTACAATATCCATTTTTGCCTTAAAAATAATCCGGCTTTGCTTGTGGATCTGTTAAAGTGCGATCGCTAGCCGATTTTATGTTCTTTGACGAGAACCAGGCTGGACCAACCGCCTTGGGCATCGTAGCGGCGGATCATCCGCAGGCGACGATCGGGGGCAACGAGCCAGCCAACTTCGATTTGAAAGGGACGTCCTTTGGGCAGTTGCAGGGGACAGGTTGAGGATGCGCCATCAGGTAGGAAGAGGACTTGAGTGCCGCTTTC
This sequence comes from Thainema salinarum CENA647, assembly GCF_057732415.1. Taxonomy (NCBI): domain Bacteria; kingdom Bacillati; phylum Cyanobacteriota; class Cyanophyceae; order Leptolyngbyales; family Leptolyngbyaceae; genus Thainema; species Thainema salinarum. The sequence goes on along the minus strand of NZ_JBYJZJ010000022.1, from coordinate 24,283 downwards.
AAATAGAAGTCGATTGCCGTCGAGTTTGGCGGAGGTAGAGAGGCTGAAGCCCTCGCTGTGTAAGGTTTGCTGGATTTGATTGTCGTTGCGGGCCAGATGCAAGGTTGACGTGGCGACGGTGGGCGATCGCAAATCAGGATAAATTGTCGTCAGTTCCCCCTGCCAGGTACCGAGCAGTTGGTCAATTGCTAAATCGACGCGCTGGGGCTCTGGGGTGCCCTCGCGATGTTCTCGAATGAGCGTGATCTGATCAAAGGTGCCGCCGGACTCGAAGAGCTGCACAAGTCGCAATCTGCGATCGCAATCGACAAAGCCAAACTCAGCACCAAAGGTATCAAAGGGGCCAAGCTGCATGGAACCTTGGGAAAATGAGCCATCTGCAAAAATTAAGGTACTGCGGCTGAGGGAGCCATATTCCAGTACTTTTTCATACGTGACAGCTTGAGTGTGAGGGTCAAAATGCTGCACAACTTGGCGAATTTTCGTGTTGTCATCGAGTCCGTCTAATGTGACGAGAGACGGAATATCTTCATTGAGTTCTCCGTAGGGGGATAGGCGAGTAAATGAGCCACGCCAATGTCCTAGATGATGCAGTAAATATTGCCAAGTCATGAAAAAAACAGATGGTTATGAGTAATTTGACATGAATAGACTTTATTGGAAATAAAGTTTTTGGGTTTGGAAATTGTTTTGTAGCGCGGCGGAGCCGCGCTACAAAACAATTTCCGATAAGGTCTAATAAACATCCAGAGAAGTAGTTAGAGGAAATACGCACTACATACTTTTCCCGATAGTGATCTTCAGGAAATGCTGGTTTGTTGTGTGGGCATTGCTTATACAACAAACCAGCATTTCCGTTGAAAACTACCCTGTCTCCTAACTATTTCTCTGTTGGATGAGAATCTCCATGTGTAGCGATTCTACGTATAGAGATCTGCAACGTATTCGCTGTAGCCGTTGTAGAGCAACGTTGGCTGCTTCTCCCAGAGATAGGGATTGCTGCCTGAGCCGACAATTCGCTCCTCAGCCTGTGACCAGCGGGGGTGAGGCTTGTTGGGATTGACGTTGGCCTCAAAATCGTATTCGTTGGGGACTTGAGTATTCCAAAACGTGGCGGGTTGCTCCTCGATAAATTCGATTTTGACGATTGCCTTTCCGCCTTTGAAGCCATATTTCCACGGCAGCACCATGCGGATTGGCGCACCGTGCTGTTTGGGCAGTTCGCGTCCATAGATGCCCACGGCAAAAAAGGCCAGCTCATTGGCCATTTCCTCGATCCGCAACCCTTCGGTATAGGGCCAGGGCATGTAGGCGGAAGGTGGCCAAGCAGTGACCAGTGGCAATTTGGGAGTCGTAGAAAGAGGTGAAGCGAACAAATTTGGCCTGTGGTTTGGGGTCGGCGGCTTCTAATAGGGCACGCATAGGAAATCCAATCCAGGGCACGACCATTGCCCAGGCTTCAACGCAGCGAAATCGATAGATACGCTCCTCTAATTTAAACGTCCGTGTCAGATCGTCTTTGTCATAAATGCGGGGATTATTGACGAGTCCTGTGACTTCTACCTGCCAATTTTCGGTTGGTAAGTCTTGTGCCTTGCGCCAAATTTGCTTGGTGCTGCCAAACTCGTAATAGTTGTTGTAGCTGCTGGCGTAAATTTGTTCAGTGATGGGACGGCCTGGATCGGCAAAATCGGCATTTGTCGGGATAGAACGTAACGCAGGAGTCCGTAACGTCTTCTGTAACTCTGAATCCATTCCATCGGGCTGTCGCTGGCAGCCCGTTAACGGCAAGGCGGCTGCTCCAATCCCTGTACTGATCACTCCTTTCATAAAGCGACGGCGGTTTATAAAAGCCGTTTCGCTTGTGATGGGTTGTCGCTCGATTTGCCAAGGTTTTGGTACACGAATTAAGGTCATGAAAATCAGGATATATGCTCGGCAACTATAAATAAATTGTTACATTTTTCTCAGAATCGGGATCGGGCATACCTCAATTTTGCACCAAAATCGAGTATGGAGCATTTTGCTGCCGAAGACAAAAGACTGGCATCGAGGTAATCAGCCGGGATAATGGGACTGCACTCACTTGTAGATGACAAAGATGACAGATCAATGATCTCTGAACAGATTCAAACCCTAATTGAGACGGCAAAGCAGGCTTGGGAACAGAAGGATGTGGCGATGCTGATGAGCCTTTTTGCTGACGATGGGGAATTAATTGTGCCTGGAACGCGATCGCAGGGTAAACTCCAAATTCAGTCTCTATTAGAAGAGTTCGCTGCCACGAACGATCAGATTCAGATTGAGATTCACCACATTATCGTTGCTGGCAATCGCGCCATGCTGGAATGGACGTGGCGACAAACAAATAGCGAATCCGGAAAAGTCGATATCGCCGAAGATGCGATCGCAGTTGATATTCAAGACGGCAAAATCATCCGCTGGCGAGAATACATCGACGACCAAACGCCAGATGCTAAAGACTAAACCCATTGATGAACCCCATGCAGCCACCCCACTCACCCGATCCGTCTCCAGTTGAACCGAGACAGCGCTCTGGGCTTGAGCGAGTACGGGCGTTAAGCCACCTACTAGATAATGCGATCGCAGTTCCGGGTACGGATTATCGATTTGGCGTTGATCCGCTGATTGGTCTGTTGCCGGGTGGTGGTGATACGGTGACGGGACTGATTTCGGCCTACATTATTTGGGAAGCAGCACTGCTGGGAATGCCGCGCAGCGCAATGATCCGGATGGTCTGGAACGTACTGCTGGAAGTAATAGTGGGTACGATTCCCTTTGTTGGAGACTTCTTTGACTTTGCCTGGAAAGCGAATGCTCGCAATGTCCGCCTGCTGGAGAAACATCTGGCTAACCCCAGAACCAGTCGCCGAGCTGATCGAGCCTTTGCCCTCGTCTTAATTGGCCTGCTTCTGCTGATAATCGTGGCCGCTATTGGTGTTTCGGTTTGGGTGCTAAGCGCAATCGTCGGCGCAGTAGCAGACTAGGCAGACTTTACATAACGTAAGCCAAATCTAACCTAGAGTAGTTGAAGCAAATCGAATTGCTCGCTATTTTAGGCAGGGAATTATAGGTATTTTCTGCACCTATATATTTAAGTTCCGCTATTTTAGAGCTCTTAATATTTGAAGACTGATTGATGGCAAATCATCCAACTGATCGGGAAAACGACTATAACGATCCGAATTACAATCCCAATTATCAAAATCGCGCTGATCATCCGCCCAATGTTGCAGATCCTGAATACATGGATTCTGGCAACTATCATCCGGACTATCAGCGTGAACAGCAACTGCGGGCGCGAGAGCGCGAAGAGCAGCAGCTAGCGCGCGAAGAACAGCGATTAGCCGTTGCTCGTCGGCAAACGGTCGTGGATCGTGCGATCGCAATTATCTACTTTCTCGTCGGTGCGCTGGAGGTTCTGCTGCTCATTCGCTTCTTCCTGCGGCTGTTTGGTGCGAATCCAGATAATCAGTTTGCCCAAGTCATATACGACTTTTCCGCTCCCTTTGTGGCACCGTTCTCAACGCTGTTCATTAGCCCCACATTTGGTGGTGGCGCGTCAATTTTCGATGTCAACCTGCTGGTGGCGATGATTGTGTATGCCCTGCTGGGCTGGCTAGTCGGTCGCCTAATTCAGCTCATCTGGGGCATTGAATAAACTAACGAAATTGATCAAGAGTTCAAAAGGCAAGCGCGCCCAGAGCGCTTACCTTTTGGGCTCTTGATTAGAACCGTTATGACGCCTTGAACGTTTCCGTAATTCGCTTCATCGCTTCTTCCACATTGGCGCGGCTGTTGAAGGCCGAAATTCGGAAATAGCCTTCTCCGGCAGCACCGAAGCCTGATCCGGGCGTACCGACTACATGGCAAACCTGCAATAGCTTGTCAAAGAAGTCCCAGCTCGATAGGCCATTGGGCGTCTGCACCCAGATATACGGTGCATGTACACCGCCGTAGACGGTCAAACCAGCATCCGATAGCTTTTCGCGAATGATCTTGGCGTTTTCTAGGTAGAACTGGATCAGTTCTTTCGTCTGCTGTTGTCCAGCTTCAGAATAAATCGCCTCTGCCCCCCGCTGAATGATGTAAGACACACCATTGAACTTGGTAGATTGACGGCGATTCCAAAGTTTGTGTAGCTCTACATCGGAACCATCAGCCGCTTTACCCATTAAACCTTTGGGCACGACGGTATAGGCGCAGCGCGTACCCGTAAAGCCAGCATTCTTGGAGTAGGAGCGAAACTCAATCGCGCAGTCCCGTGCCCCTTCAATTTCATAAATCGAGTGGGGAATCGCGTCATCGGTAATGAACGCTTCGTAGGCCGCGTCGAACAGAATGATCGAACCGTGCGATTTAGCGTAATCGACCCACTGCTTCAGGTATTCTCTGCTGGCAACCACGCCTGTGGGGTTGTTGGGGAAGCAGAGATAGATTAGATCAACCTTTTCGCTGGGGATCGCTGCCGTAAAGCCGTTTTCAGCCGTAATCGGCAAGTACACTAATCCGTCATACTCGCCCTTGTCGTTGGCTTCGCCTGTGTGACCTGCCATCACGTTGGTATCGACGTAAACGGGATAAACCGGATCAGTGACGGCAATCTTGTTGTCTTTACCAAAAATATCGAGGATGTTACCCGTATCGCATTTAGCCCCATCCGACACAAAAATCTCAGATGCATCAATATCGCAGCCCCGCGCCTGAAAATCGTGGGCGGCAATCTTTTCGCGCAGCCACAGATAGCCTTGCTCAGGGCCATAGCCTTTGAAGGTGTCACGATTGCCCATTTCTTCTACCGCTTTGATCATGGCGGAGCGGCAGGCTGCGGGCAGTGGTTCGGTAACGTCGCCAATGCCCAGTTTGATAATCGGTGCGTCGGGGTTGGCCTCAACGAAAGCATTCACCCGTCGAGCAATTTCGGGAAACAGATATCCCGCTTTCAGTTTCAGATAGTTGTCGTTAATTCTGGTCATAGTGCGTGAAGGATCGAAACAGACGCCGTAAAACAGCTTATATCGTTTCCTGTAGCGACGAAACGAGGAATGGTGACCGGAGCATGTGATCTCGCTTAAGTCAAAATGTAAGTTTATATCTCAGGGATGGGGTTTACAGCAGGGTGTTGCGCTACCCTGTAAGCAATGAATATATTTAAAATGTTGAGCACACTTTAGGAGGACGGACTTATCGTTAAGACACCCAAAAAACAAGTCAACAATCAAATTCGATCAAAGCAAGTTCTTTTAATCGATCACGAAAACACTAATCACGGCCCAACAGACACTCGCGATGCGCTACAAATCGCAAAGACAGCAGGTTTAGACCTAGTGGTCGTCTCTGAAGGGAAGGATGTACCCGTCGCGAAAGTGATGGACTACGGTAAGCACCAATATCAGCAAAAGAAACGTCAGCGCCAAAGCACAAGTGCTCGCCCAACGATGAAAGAGGTGAAGCTGCGTCCTAATGTTGATGATAATGACTACGGCATTCGGATTCAGCGTGCTATTAAGTGGCTTGAAGGTGGCAACTTAGTTAAGTTCCAAATCCGCCTGCGGGGTCGAGAACACCAGCACCGCGATCGCGCTCAAGAGCTACTCGATCGGATCGTTCAGGATTTGCATGAAGCCGGTAAGGTGCAGTCGATTGATAAGCGCACGCTCATCGTTCAGCTTGCTCCCGCATAGGCTGATCGATAGCTGATTCAATCGAGTTCTCACCAATTTGTGGCCAGAGCTAACTTGAGTTGGCTAATTCACAATTAAACTATATTCGGAAGTGAGCATTTTGCTGCCGCATTGCGACGGTGGGATGCTCGCTTTCAAGTTTTGGCGTACGGATTTGCTAATTCAGCATCCGTTGATTGTTTGTTCAAGGTAATTAAAGTTGGCTTCATCTGCAAAGCAATCCTCCAATCATCAAACCAGCAAACATAAGTCAGGCCGAACCGTGCGAGATGCGGAATCAACGAGGGCTGACATTTTGGATGCGGCAGAGGAAGAATTTGCCAAACATGGCTTACAAGGTGCCCGCATGGATGCGATCGCAGCTAAAACGGGCGTCACCAAAGCCATGATTTACTACTATTTCAACAGCAAAGAAGACGTTTATAAGACGGTACTGAAGCGCTGTTTCCAAGACTTTGCCCGTGCCTGGGAAGAACTGGAACTGGAAACGCTGCCGCCGACTATAGCGCTAGAGCAGTTTGTCCGAAGGGCAATTGAAGTTCAGTCCAAAAGCCCCAACATTTGCCACATTTTATTTCATGAAGCGATTCAAAATCAGGGCAAATACTATCAGCAACTAGATGCCCGTCTGTTTTACGATGTGCTGACTCAAATTCTGAAGCGCGGCATGGCTGACGGTAGTTTTCGCGCCCTAGATGCCGATCACTGCGCCATTAATATTGTCGGCACCTGCGTGTTTTACTTCATTGCCTACGAAAATATTCGCCACGTTTGGGCCGGAGAACCGATGCTCAGTCCAGCTGCGATCGCAAAACACACTCAAGAAGTGGTGGACTTGGTTTTAGCGGGCGTAAAAGTTTAAACATTTCGCCTCGTTTTGTAATATTTGTATAGCTGTAGTCCGCTAGGTTAAGACACGGACATTTTTGTAGCGCGGCAGAGCCGCGCTACAAAAATGTCCCAACCAACATGGCTACAGCTACATATCATCTTCGCAGGTACTACTGCTATGGCTCCTGTTTCTAGACAAAGCCGTCGTCGGGCGCGATCGCTATATGCCGTATGGTTAGCAGGTGTAGTTCTAGGTTTTGCTGTAGTCGCTACAGTGCTGTACCTATTTTCATCGCCTGCACTGGGATGGCTGTTTGCTGGATTTGGAATGTTGTTACTAGCTGTCACGTGGGAAACGATCGGCGCTATTCTGCTGACCCTGGGGCTTGCGGTTGGCATCAACTGGACGGTTGAATCCGGATTCAGTGTCGGCCTAGAGCTGTTTACGACTAGCCTGCTGTCCGTTTTGATTGCGGGTGCTGTTGCCATGCTGGTAGCTGAAGCCCGCCGACAGATGCAAATCGCCTTCGAATCGCCTCAGCACCGCTTGATTTTACTCGGCACGTCGGGTCTAGGAGCGGGTTTAGGTTGCCTAATCGGGGTAATTATTTCAACGCTGAAGTAAATCTCGCGGGGCGCTCAAATTCCTATCCCCGCCGCAAGCGGACGGGGCATTACGGAATTTGCCCTTCGGGACGCACTCCCGCGCTACCACTAACGTGGCAAGCCACGGGGAATTAGACCCACAGAGATTAAAAACTTGCTAGATCGCTCGAAAGCTGCACGCGCAGCGCGCAGCTTTCAACTTATTTGGGCTGTACTTCATGCGAATCCAGCGTATTGCCGAGTTTATCTGCAATACCTGCAATCCAAGTTTCGTCCTTCTGAGTGTAGCTGCGGGGCGCATTGGCTCCCAGAATCAGCGCACCATTATTGCCCATCGGCTGACAAATTAGTCCCTGGGTGTTTTCGGGCAGATAATCGAACTCGACTCGTCCTGGATAAAGCTTTAAGTCCACTAAGTAAACAGGCTTTTTCTGCTGCAAAACCCGCTGCAAAATGGGGCCAGGTTTCACCTCGGCTTTGGGAGCCAGAATGCCGCGTCGCAGCAAAATTTTGCCCTGATAGTAAACTACCAGCGTGCGCGTTACGGTGTTGGTCAGCAGGAGATGAGAGGCCCAGGCCAGTTCCGTCTGAACGGATTCCGCTAAATCATCTGCCAAATCAAAACCTTCTTCACCCATCAGGTTGACCACATCGGGCGATCGCGGTTGCACCCGCTGCCACAGCAAGCCTGTCAGGATGAGTAGCGCACTCAAGATCACACCCAGCACGTCCGAGCGCGCTTGCGTATCGGTCAGGTTAGCGGTCACTAACCGATTGATCAGCAGGAGCGAACCCCCTAAAATGCCCGCCACCAGCGGCAATAAGCGAATTATGCGATTTGGATCTGACTTTGCCGCCATCGTTCTAATGCATCTCCATTTCGTCTGACATCCAGAGATAATCCGCTAAATTGGTTGGATCAGATGCCGCTAAATCTTCACTCGGACTCAGTACAACCGAGCGATGGCTCCAATCGGGAAAGAGATCGGGACGAGCATCTAGACGCCGTTCCACGCGGTTGGGAATGCCGTAGTCATAAACAATGTGTCCCTGCCCCGCCAACGTCACCACCTGATAGTCCGGATTCTGGCGCAGGAAGTTGACGATCCCCGCCGCCATCGTTTCATCCCAGAGAACTTGCGCGAGGAAGAACCGCTCAAAACTCGTACCCGCGCCATGTCCAGCGTGAAAACCTTTATAAATATCCAGCATCAACGCCCGGTAGTCGGCATCACTCAAATCAATTTCATCCACAGGCGGAATATACTGCCGCTGCTCAGCCGTTAGGCTACCCAGCCCCTTTTCTGCCACTTGCCGCGTCACCTCAGTGGGAACATTGAGCGCAATGACGGGCAGGTCGTTCGCTTGGGCATAGCGTAAAATCGGCGCATAGTATTCCCAAGGAAATCCCCAGCGCTGGTCGTATTCAGTCTGCTCGCGCAGCTCCGCTTCGCTGATCTCACCAGCCAGGTACTGATCAATCACGGGCTGAAACGGCTGCTGAAACATTTCCAGCGCGATCGCAACTTGAGGATTCCGCTGATGCAGGGCTTGGATGATTTCAAGCTGAGCAGCATGATCGGCAGCGCTATCGTGCTGTTCACCCAGATAAACGACCGTTGCGCTGGCTAGATCGTCCAAAATCTCAGCCGTATCAGACGCTGCTACTGGATTAGAATCATCAACCTGTTGCTTTTCAATCTGCTGCGGCCTAAGCGATTGATCCGCTATCTCCTGCGCACAGGCGACCGTGCTCCAGCAGAGCGTGAAGCTGAGAGAGCAAACAATCAGTGACGTGAACCGGGGCAATCTACCCAAAGAGCGTTTAGATTTCGTTGGCATAAACCGTTTCATCTTCTTTGCGCCAAGCTGGATCAACCATACATATAAAGACTAGCGGCTCTGGCCCAGAATTGCGGATAAACTGCCGCGCATTGGGCGGAATATAGACCGCATCCCCCGGTTCAACCGTCTGCACCTCGTCGTCAATGTGCATCTCGCCTGTGCCACTGAGAATGTAATACACCTCAGACGTGGTTAATGAGTGCGGCACGGAGGTTTTCCCCACTGGCACCACCGCATGGGCCAAACTATAGCGCAGTTCAATTGGCTGTTTGTCGGGATGCAAGAGTTCCCGCAGTTGGGTGCCGTCCCCGGCGATAAATTCTTCGCATTCGTGGAGCTTTCGGATTAGCATTTTGAGTTCTTTGTTCTGTGTAATCTTGAGTCTGTATATGAAAACCATGTCTATTTTTGTGAAACGTTTGCGGAGCAAACGTTTCACAAAAATAGACATGGTTTTTCAACCAGAGTGGATGGGTAGATGGGTGGGAAGGTAGACTAGAACCACTGCCGCATTGACGTTTGATTTATCATTCAGCGTTTATGACTGAACCCACTCAACCCCCCGCTCAACCGATTGATCCCGTGACGCTGCCGCCTGTGGAAGACCCGGAGCAGGAAGGCGTATGGCTTCATGCTGCTTTGCTGAAGTGGCTGAACGAGGAATTTTTGCCGGAGTCCGTGAACGACGACATTGCTAATCGGGCGACGCGCGTTTTTGTCCGTCAGCGCATGGAAGGCGAGAATGATCTAGGCTCGTTAGTCTTGGCGATTCTAACCGAAATGCAGCAGTTTGATTTTTCCCGCAGTTTTTACAGTGAGTTTGCTGTAGCCAATGCGGTCGGTGATTTGCTGTTGGACAGCTTAGGCGTCGATCGCTGCTGTGGACAGTCTTAGGTCGGGCTGAATACTTAGTTAGCTGAATCCTCAATTAAAAACCCCAGGTGCGATCGCAACTCAGCGATTCAACACCTGGGGTTTTTCAATATAGATTGAGGTTGAAAATCTAACATCATCTGAGGCTCGCGCTAAACGCTAACTCTGTGATGCAACCAGATCGACTAGGCGCTGAGCCAATCCTGACTCATCACAGCCCACCCAGATTCAGCACTACCAACTGGACTTGACCACGCCCGGCAGCAATCCTTGGTGCGCCATCTCACGAATCACGTGACGTGACAAACCAAAATCGCGGTAGTAGCCTCTGGAGCGACCCGTCATCCAGCAGCGGTTGCGTACGCGAGTGGGAGCACTGTTGCGCGGCAACTGCTGAATTTTACGATGAATGGCGACTTTCTCTTGCTGAGTATTCGCTTCGTCAAACTGCTGAAGCAGCTCTTCGCGCTTAGCAGCATACTTTTCAACTAACTTTTGGCGCTTCTTTTCGCGCTCGATCATGCTTTTCTTAGCCATGTAGTGAAGTTTGGATACCCTTCATTTAGACAGCGTTCTCTACTATAGCGAATTTGTATTCTTTGATCCAATTCAAATTTAGATTTTGGTGGTGGTATTCCGGTAATGTTTGTGAACCGCCAAATTTTGTGCCACTTGTGCCAACGCAACCGAAAATTCTGGCTTATGGCATAAACAGATTTTAAATAATGAAGTAAAGATAAAATACAGCTAGAACGTTTTGAAATCTAGGTTCCCTGTGGATACTTCTGTCAATTCCCCGCTTGCCAACGCCAACACACTACGCAAATTCCCGCTGTGGCTGGTTCTGTCCGATAGTCTGACTGTCTTTTGGGGTGATTGGTTAGACCTGAGAGCGCGTATTTGGCAAGTTGCAGCCTCTGGTTTGGTTTCACCGCTGATCTACATTTTGGCCTTTGGTTTGGGGCTGGGGAACTCGCTGGATCAGGTGGTGGAACCTGCGGCAGGCGATAGCTATTTGGAATTTATCCTACCCGGCATGGTGGCGCTGTCATCAATGGTGATTAGCTTTGGCGGCACGACCTTTTCAATTTGCGGCGATCGCCTGTTTACCAAAACCTTCGAAGAAATGCTGCTCTATCCGGTGCCTCCCCTGGCGCTGCACTTGGGTAAGATGCTGGCCGGAATCGTGCGGGGCTTAATGACGGCGGCCTCGGTAATTTTGGTGGCAATTTTATTTACAGGCCAGATCTGGAGCTTTTTGAATCCGCTGTTTTTGCTGGTTTTGGTGCTGAACTGCGCCGTATTTGCCGGACTCGGCGTGATTGTTGGCCTCAACGTCAAGTCCTTGGAAAGTGTAGGACTGTTCAACAACTTTCTGATTGTGCCTATGTCGTTTTTAGGCGCTACGTTTTTTGATCCGGCGACGCTGCCTGCTGCACTACAGGTGATTGTCTACTGCTTACCGCTCACCTATACTACAACCGGGTTACGGGCCGCTGCCTATCAGCCACTGAGCGAGTTTCCCTGGTATTCAATTCCGGTTTTGCTTTTAGTTGCGATCGCGCTTTCCTTCATCGGCGCTAGACAGTTTGCCACTCAGCAAGACTAGTTACACTAGATGTGCGAATCTTTACAGGTCAGCCAATCCGTATTGCTGTATATTTGCCCCATAAAGAAAAACTAGATTTGCTTTTTGCCAGAGTGTCAATATCAACGTCGAGTGTGGGTACTCTATACCTACAATCTTGACGCAGTTTGTTTTGAGGAACCAATTACTTTTTATGAAAGGCTGACACTGCCCGCTTTTCACAAAAAGTAATTGGTTCCTTCCTGACAGACTTAGATGTTAGAGGTAAAACTCATAGGTGGTTCTTAAACGGTAATAACTGTTCGTTGTAGTGGGTACGCCCCATAATAAACAAGTGTTAACCAAATAGCGCTACCAAAATCTAAAGACACGCCGTCACTCAATCTAGATTATCGGCATAGATGATCGGCCAGCTTTGCCATACAACAATTTCAATCCGATTGTTCACCAATGCTTTCGGGATTCATCCCGTTTTAAGTTGAAGCGAGATCTTGGGCGATGTGTTGAGCCTACATTTCCTTCAGAGCATACTTGTAATGTACATGCCAGACTTGACCAATATCGTTAGTAGTAATCTGAGTCCTGAAGAGCTTTTGCGGCGCTACGCTGCAGGAGAACGCGATTTTCGCGAAATCAACCTGGTCGGTGCGGATCTGTCAGGCCAAGATTTACGTGGTATCAATTTTCGTCGGGCATTACTGAGCCGCATTAACCTGCGCAACACGAATCTAGCCAACGCCAATCTGCGGGAAGCCACGCTGATAAATGCGACCTGTGATGAGGCAGATTTCACCTTGGCTAATTTAATTGGTGCCAACCTAACGAATGCTAGCTTCAATCGGGCCAATCTTGCAGAAGCCGGTATGCGAGCTGCAGCCATGAATCATGTGCAGATGACAGGGGCCAATTTGCGAGAAGCGAACTTGGGCGAAGCGATTCTCGATCAGGCAACTCTGATCGATGTGGACTTAACTGAAGCGAATTTGAGCCGCGCTCGCATTGTCGAGGTGAATCTAACGGGAGCTATCCTAGAGGGCGCAAATTTAAGCAATACGGTACTCAATGGAGCCGTTCTAGCTGGGGCAAACCTCGTTTCGGCTATTCTCCACGGTACAGCGCTGGAATCTGCGGATTTGCGAGAAGCTGACCTCTCTCGGGCCAAGCTAAATGGTGCCAACCTGGTGAACGCGAATCTCAATCGAGCCAATCTGCGGGGAGCGGCGCTCAGTTGGTCATCCTTACGGGGCGCGAATCTACGAGGGGCCAACATGTATCGCACCAAGCTGAACTGGTCAAATCTCAGCGGTGCAACCCTGGCAGAGGCCGTGATGCTCAACGCCAGAGTTGAAAACACCAATTTCCGTAATGCTGATATGACGGGGACAATTTTGCCCGACGGCATCACTCACGATTAAGGCAGCACGAACCGTAACAGCGCAAAAACTGAATGAGCGATGCTCCCACCGCACGGTGGGAGCATCGCTCATTTGGCTTTCGAGGACAGATGGCAAATGAAATTACGGATTAAATAGCGGTTCGTCCTTTGCAGTCAGGGCATCAGCGCTCGATAAGCCTTCGATATCAAGCGTTTCTAGTTCGGGTTCCACCTGCTGCAAGTGTTTTTCGAGCAGACCTAAGTTCCGAATGTTCGACTTGTAAAATGCGTCGAAAATATCGCCAACAATCGGAATTTCACCAACCACGAATTCCAGTCCCACATTGAGCAACATCTGACGTAAGATCGGCCACGGTAAGCCGAATCGCGCCGCCATCACAATGATGTAAGCCGAAAAAGCCGTGGTCACCACGTCACCCAAACCTGGCACGAGGCCGAGAATAGGGTCAAGACCAATTTTGAATTTGGTGAAAGGTAAGCCAATTGAAGCATCTAGGATGCGGCTGAACCGCCGAATGCGATTTAGCGTTTTAATCTGCTCAAGCTTGTTCATGGGGTTGGCGTGTTGACTTCAGTGACAAATGAATGACAAATAATTTCTGATGCAACCAGTCTCACAATTTGCCTCAAGTTCGGCTAGGAGAGTGTACCGTCACAACTAATCGGTAAATTCTGTAGGCCCAAGCATGTATGAGTTATGCGATCACAAGTTTGTCTCAATTAGGCAATATGATTCAGAAATGATTCAACATTAAGATGAGCCGTTATTCGGCACACCTGCTGACAGATTGAAATCGCTCATTCTTTAGCTCTATCGAAAGCAATGACTCAGACTCCATCCAATTTGACTCCGGATGCATGGGAACAGCGCTATCAGGACGGTTCAACCCGCTGGGATTTGGGTCAGCCTGCTCCAGCCTTTGTGATGCTGCTCGACTCACCGGATGCGCCTCAACCCGGTTCCGTTTTAGTTTTAGGCGCAGGACGAGGCCATGATGCCCTGCTGTTTGCTGAGCGGGGATTTGAGGTAGTCGGGGTTGATTTTGCGCCCTCGGCCATCCTTGCCGCCACCAAAGCGGCCCGCGATCGCAACCTCCTGACCCAAGCCCAATTTCTTCAGCGCGATATTTTCACCCTAGAAGACGACTTTGCTCATCAGTTTGATTACGTGGTGGAGCATACCTGCTTTTGTGCGATCGCGCCGGAACTGCGGCCAGAGTACGTCCAGCTCGTGAGAACGGTGCTCAAGCCAGCGGGTGAGCTGATTGCGCTGTTCTTTACTCACAATCGACCCGGTGGGCCACCGTATGGGGTGACTCCAGAGGAGATTCGCGAGCTGTTTAGTGCTGAGTTTGAGATTCAATCCCTTGTACCCGTTGAGAACTCGGTGCCGTCTCGTCAGGGTGAAGAACATCTAGGGCGGTTTACACCCAAGGTTTAATCATGAAACCCAAAGAGAATATGCTGCCGCGCTGCGGCAGCATATTCTCTTTGGGTTTTGGATAGAGCGTTACTTGAGCGCGATCGCAAATACCCAGTCTTGGTAATCAGGGTCGCGGTTTTCGGTGATGGCCGTGAGTTTGTCGCGCAGCTTGTCCGTAATCGGACGATCGGTTGAGAGCTTATAGTTCTCGATTTGCTTGACGGGTGTAATCTTTGCCGCTGTGCCGCTGAGGAAGACCTCGTCGGCAATTAGTAACTCGGTTTTATCGATTGGCCGCTCGACAACTTCGATGCCCAGATCCCGCGCGATGGTCAGCACGCTGTCACGGGTAATCCCTTCCAGTATGTCCTGCTCGTAACCGGGGGTGATCAGCTTACCGTTACGGATCACAAAGACATTCATGCCGGATGCCTCGCTGACCTTGCCCTGGGAGTTCATCAGAATCGCTTCATCAAAACCGGATTCTACCGCTTCTGTCTTCGCCATTGAGGAGGTGATGTAGGCACCGCTGATCTTACCGCGCAGCGGCAGGCTGCGGTCTTCCTGCCGATACCAGGAGCTGATTCGGCAGCTAACGCCATCGGGCGAGAGATAATCGCCCAGCTCTAGACCGTAGACAAAGAAATCCTTCTGGACATTGTGCAAACGGGGCGCGATGCCTAAGTCCGACGTGTAGACAAAGGGGCGAATGTAGAATGACGTACTCGGCGCATTCTTTTTGACGAAATCGACAATCACCTGCTGAATCTTGTCCGCAGGCAGGTCAAACTGAAGAAAGCGAGCGCTGTTGCTCAACCGCTGGCAGTGACGATCCAGACGGAACAGCAAGATCTGATCCGAATTTTGCGGATCAGGGATGCCACGCAAACCACCGAACGCACCTGTGCCGTAATGCAAGGCATGGGTGGCAATGGAAATATTGGCCTGTTCAAATGGGACAAACTGATTTTGAAAATATGCGATCGGCAGAAAAGTATGCATGGCCATCGGGTTTTGAAATCGATTTATAGTCAGCGTTTCGGCGGAGATTCAGACGAATCCGAATGCCAGTCACCCTCTGCTTCGGCTGCTCGCCGGGTCGGAGGCATAGACTGTTTATTGTAAATCGGCTCAGGGGCAATTAGCTCAAGTTGAGTCTTAGCTTTACGTTTTTGGGTGGATTGTCGCCGCCGTTTGGAGACTCCTTCCTCAGTGGTTTCCTCGGCCACAACTTCATATAGAATGGCCTGTTTCGCGCCCGTGCCGCGCCGTAAGACTCGTCCTAATCGCTGAATATATTCCCGCGCTGAGCCTGTGCCCGACAGCAGAATGGCGACGCTAGCCTCCGGCACGTCTACGCCCTCGTTCAGCACATGGGAGGCGACGAGGGTGCGATACTCGCCCGTGCGGAAATTTTGTAGGATTTGGTGTCGCTCTTTAACAGGCGTTTGGTGGGTAATTGCCGGAATCAGAAAGTCCTGGGAAATCCGATAGACCGTAGCGTTGTCGTTGGTAAAAATCAGCGTCTGCTCCGGATGGTGATCCGCCAGCAAATCGGCCAAAACCTGAATCTTGCCTTCTGTACCCAACGCGATATTGCGCGCCTCCCGATGGGCTAGCATGGCGCGGCGACCCGACTGCGATCGCGCACTGGCTCGCACAAACTGCTGCCAGCCGTTCAGACTGCCTAGCCAAATATTCTCGCGTTGCAGAAAGTCGTTTCGCACTTGAATCAACTGGTCGTAGCGCTTCCGTTCCACTGCGGACAGCGCCACTTTGATTTGCACAATCTCATGTTCGGCCAGCGCTTTGCCGGCCAAATCCTCAGCCGTGCGGTGATAAACCACCTCGCCCAGCAGTTCATCTAAATCCTCATGCCGACCATCGGAGCGATCGGGTGTGGCGGTGAGTCCTAATCTGTAAGGTGCGATCGCAAATTCGGCGATCACTCGATTGAAGTCACTCGGCAAATGGTGGCACTCGTCGCAGATCAGAAACGCATACAAGTTGCCCAAGCTTTCCGCATGAATGGCGGCACTGTCGTAGGTTGAGACGAGGATGGGAGTGCGATCGCGGGAGCCACCACCCAGCAACCCGACTTCCACATTTGGAAAGGCCGTCTTCAACTGAGCATACCACTGGTGCATCAAATCCAGTGTCGGCACGGTAATCAACGTACTGCGCGGAATCGCCTGCATCGCCATTTGGGCTAAATAGGTTTTCCCGGCAGCGGTCGGCAGCACGACCACGCCGCGCCACTTATTCTTAATCCAGGCGTCTAGTGCCTCTTGCTGGTGGGGATAGGGCTTTTTCGTGAGCTGGGAGTTCAGCTCCAGCGGTTCAAAGGCCGATACCTTATCTTCAAATGACACCCCTTCAGCTCGCAGCGCTTCCACTAGGGGACGGTAGTGATTGGCGGGGATGCGAAACCGCTCAATCCGGTCATCCCAAACGGCGTAGTCAATCCAGCCTTTCCCCCTCGGTGGCGGATGGATAATCAGCGTGCCTCGGTCAAATTTGATCGTGGGGATGCGGGGCATGGGCAGGTGGTGGGCAGTAGAACACTTTTATCATATTAGGGCTGTCCTGATTTTTCTCTCTCTGTGGTGATGTCAACTGCTCACCAATGTGGCACTGTCGAGAGGCGAGATTCTGTGTATTGGTTTTTGAGAGGAGAAACAGCTTTGTCTACGGTATTTGAACGAGCGCATGAATTGAAACAGTCGTTAGTGGACTTTGTCTATGATGCCGAGGGCGAACTTGCGATCGCAATGGAGAAATCGATTGCTGAGCAGCTCAAAACGCCAGTGCGAGATATTAATCAGTCAGATTTAGCCTTTGATCGGTTTTTAACCGATTCTGAGACAGCTATTGATCAGTTCATTAAAGAAACTCCGAAATTATCGAAAACCGATAAGGCGCTGCTGCAAGGCTGGAAGCAGGCATTCATTGGTCTATTTGCCGTGAGCGAGGTGCTGCCGGACGGGTTGCGGCTGGTGAACTGGCTGACGGCCAAACCCTACACGGTGCGCTGGACTGACCCGAAGCGGCAGCAGGACATGGCGCGACTCCAGCCCCGCGATATTATCTTGAGCCGGATTGCGCCTGTGACTGAGACGGAGTGGATGTTTTTTGGCCCCTATGTGCTGAAGGGACGTTTAGGTAAGCCAAAATTGGCAGTTGCGATCGGAACCTTTAAAGACGATCACTGGCACTGTGTCTATGGCGATGCGCCGGAACTGCTGGAGGAAGCGTGGCAGTCGGTGGAGCGCTACCACGATGTATTTGTGAAGCACTTTGGCGGTGATCAGATTACGCTGTCGGGTTACGAGTTGAACAAGCAGATTGACGAGTTTCAGAAACAGGTGACGCAGCAGCATTTGGAAGCCGCAGGGATTGATCCGTCCAAACCCCTCACGGAACTGGCAGAAGAAGCGGGCATGACCAGCGAAGATATGGACGAAATTGCGGAGACGTTGGGGATTAGCCCCGAAACCCTGTCCAAAGTGCTGCTCAATCCCCGTGCGGCCAAGATGGCTTCTCCCCAGGTGCAACTGCCGCCGGAAATCAAAAAGGCGGAGCAGGTGACGGTGCTGGCGCATCCTCGCTGGGGACAAAGCCTGCTGACGAACTACCAAAAATTCCAAGATTTACTGGCTCAGCCCGTTGAACCCGATACGCCAGAGGCGCAGTCTTTGCAAAAACTGGTGCTGAACTATTTAAAAGATGACAGCATCAATGCCTTTGTCTGGCATCGGTTGGCTGAACAACACCCGAAAACGCTGGAAGCTGCCATCCAAATGGCGCTAGAGCGCCCAGATTTTCAGATCAGTGACTTAGATGCGCTGCTACAAGAGTTTAATAAGCCACTAGAGCCAGCGTTGCCAGAAATTGCGAGTGTGCCGCTACATTTGAATGAACTCTTTCAAGCGGCCCTAGCCGAAGTTAGCAAACCGAAAAAGAACAAGAAGAAGTCTAAGTCCAAAGGATTTCTCTAAGATTTTTCTGAATAAAACTTCTGCCTTGTGGCAAGGCCCTCTATCTCCTGTGATAGACGAGGATTGGGTTCCACTTTCGTAGACTAATTCATAGAAACGGTTTTTGATGCAATACAAAGAGGAACCCATTTTATGAATATTATTGCTTGGTTAGTACTTGGTTTAATTGCAGGTGCAATCGCAAAAGCGATTTATCCTGGACATCAGGGTGGCGGCCTTCTGAGCGCCCTCATCTTAGGTATCGTTGGTGCTTTCATTGGTGGTAGTATCGCTACTCTCATCACCACGGGGACACTGCAGCTAACGGCAGCTTCACTGAGTATTCCTGGAATTATCTTGGCTATTATCGGTGCGCTGATTGCCATCTTTATCTGGGGCTTTTTCCGCAGCCGGACAACTGCTTAATTTGAGCGACGAACCGAAAAAACAACTATTTGATTTTACTTAGTCACTTGATTAAGAAGTATAGCGAACGACCCGATTAGATTTGTCGGTCATACGCAAAATTAAATAGATATAAAAGCCGAGCGAGAGCGTCATGCTTTCGCTCGGCTTTTATTGATTGAGTGATTGAGCGAGTAACATCGTTGGTTTTGGTGTGATGCTTTAGGTGTGATGTTTTCTGGCCTTCATTGCTTCGGTTATCGCGCTCCATAGGTTTAAGGAGAAGATGTAGAGTAGAGAGGGAGAATTTAAGGGAGATCTGGCTACGGCTTACACACGTCCACTGGCTCGGTTGATCGAGCAGCTTCAACGACTGCCAGGAGTTGGGCCAAAGACGGCTCAGCGCCTTGCTTTGCACATTCTCAAGCGTCCCGAATCCGAGGTGTATGCGCTCGCGCAAGCACTGGTCGAGGCGAAGCAGCAGGTCGGTTTATGTTCCGTGTGTTTTCACCTGTCGGCAGAACCTGTTTGTGAAATTTGTCGGGCACCGAATCGGGATGAGCATACGCTTTGCATTGTGGCCGATTCGAGAGATGTGATTGCAATTGAAAAAACGCGCGAGTATAAGGGGCGCTATCACGTTTTGGGCGGTGTGATCTCGCCGATGGATGGCGTTGGTCCTGAACAGCTCCACATTTCACCGCTGGTGCGGCGGGTGAGCGATGGCGGTGTCAAGGAAGCCATTTTGGCGATTAGTCCCAGCATTGAGGGCGATACGACGACGCTCTATCTGGGGCAATTGCTGAAGCCGTTTACGAAGGTGACGCGGATTGCGTTTGGCTTGCCGATGGGCGGCGATTTGGAGTATGCGGATGAGATTACGTTGGCAAGGGCACTAGAAGGTCGGCGGGAATTAGATTAAAACCGAAAAGCGAAGTTGCCGCTGCACTACAGCGGCAACTTCGCTTTTCGGTTTTATATCAGGTTTGGTTGAAAACCCGTAATTTATTTTTGTGAAACGTTTGCGAAGCAAACGCTTCACAAAAATAAATTGGGCTCTTATACGCAGACTTGGATATTAAATCAAATGACTGGTGTCGTTGAATCGTTCAATTCGCCAGAGGGCGGTGTTGTTGCGCTGTATCGGCTGCGGCCAGCGAGATTGGTCAAGAGTAAATTCAAAGCGGGCAGTATGTTGGGCGGCGAAACCCCAGGCGCGATCGCAACCCAGCAGCTCAGTTACCAAGTACTGCAAAACACCCGCATGAGTGACGATCCAAATGCGATCGCAGTTTTGATGCTGGTCAATCAACTGCTGGATAAACTGCTGAACGCGATCGCGTCCCTGATTGGGTGTTTCAGCATTGGGAATCGGCATCCAGTCTAGTGTTGACAGGAGTTTTTCACACAAATCAGGATACTGTGCCTGTGCTTCTGCCCAAGTCAAGCCGTCGAAAATGCCGGGGTTGAGTTCGCTGAGCGCATGGGTATAGGTAATCGAAATTGGGACGGGTTCAGAGCTGGAAGATGGTGTCCAGTGGTAAACCATATCTGGACTGTCCGGGTGCAGGATGGGTGGCTTGGTGGGCAGTGAATCAGAAAATTGCGATCGCAACAAGATCTCCAGGGTTTGATGAGTCCGTAAGGCAGGACTGCAATAAATATGGGTGGGGCACCAGTTCGCTAGCTTGAGCTGGTGTCCTAGACGTTGTGCCTGTTCTGCACCGCGTTCAGATAGGGGAT
Source organism: Thainema salinarum CENA647 (assembly GCF_057732415.1). Lineage (NCBI taxonomy): Bacteria > Bacillati > Cyanobacteriota > Cyanophyceae > Leptolyngbyales > Leptolyngbyaceae > Thainema > Thainema salinarum. The sequence continues at coordinate 3,891 of NZ_JBYJZJ010000022.1, read as the reverse complement.
CGGTGTTGTTACTGCTCTGCATCCGCTGGACTTGATTGGCAACGGATTCGGCATGGCGGAGGAGGAGGAGGAGGAGCATAGGGGTTGGGAAAACGGTAATTTGCTTCGTTATTGATTCTTTAGGTGCAATTCTGCTCAAACTCCTTACTATAAAAGGCACTAAGACTATGTTTACTCCCAATTGCCCCAAGGAGATCAACCATGTACGCTGCTCGGCTTGCCCTAACTGGATGTACTGGCCTCGTTACGCTGCTCGCTTTGAGTGATGCGGCTTTTGCTAAAGCGAAATGGGATGCGGCCTCGCCTGCTGCGACTGCTCCAAATGTTGCGGTAGAACCGGAGACAAATCTATCTTCAGAACTTACGCCAGTCCTGGCCCAGACTGTTGTAGAACCTGTTTCAGAACCTGCTGCATCAGCTACCGATTCAATTGGTGCAGAACCAGCGTCTACTCTCGAACCCGTAGAACTTGCGCCATTAGAGCTGAACCCGTTGGAGACAGTGGAGACGGCAGAAGTATCTGATGAAGTAGAAACCAGCGCCGTGGAGACAAGCGCGATCGCACTTGAACCCCTGACCATTGGCTTCTCATCAACCTCAACCAATCTGGCTGAAGATCTATTCAACACCGAACCGCGTGGTTTAGAGTCACTGCCGACCGATCCGGTTTATCTCTCGCAGTTGCCCAATCCGTTTGGCATCCGAATGGGCTGGTATGTTTCGGCCTCGCCATCCCTGGTCTTTGGCTACGATGTGGATGCGGATTCGGTGACAGTACCTGCATTTGGACTTGTGCCGCTGCCGCCAGGGGTTTCGCCGGATGCATCGGTGGAACTGGATACGCAAACGGGCTTCGGCCTCAGTGGTGCGGTGGGCTATCGGTTCTCGGTGGCGCGGGCTGAGTTGGAACTGAACTACAACAACAACGATATTGACGATGTGACGCTCAACAGCGCGCTGATTCCAGGCGGCAGTCTAACGTCGGAATCGGACGGCAGCATTGATAATTTTGTCCTGATGCTGAATGGCTATTTTGATGTGCCCACCCGTGGGCGGTTGCGTCCTTACATTGGTGGCGGTGCTGGGATAGGAATTCTATCCGTCAATGACTTAGAGCTGGCGGTGCCGGGTTTGCCAGCGACAACGATTGATGATTCTGAAGTCGCCTTTGTCTTCCAGGGCAAGGCAGGCGTTACCTATCATTTAGCACCGTTTACGCATCTGTTCTTGGGCTATCGGCTCTTTGTCGTGCCGGGGCAAAATTTTGAGCTAGATGATGTGGAGTTTGATGCGGATTCGGTGTTTATCCACACGATTCAGGCGGGTGTGCGGCTCCAGTTTTAATGGATTCATTCCGTTGTGAGGAATACAAATTCCTGTTTACATAAACCCCGAATTGTAAGGGCGAACGGCCATTCGCCCCTACGAAAATGTCTATTATGAATTGGATTTATTCATAAGACAAATTGCGATCGCGCTTGATTTCTGAAAATACGGTTTCATAGGTCATCATGGAGTTGAGCCAGCTTTCTATCCACTTGGGAATTTAAGCCATGCTAATCCAGCAAATTCTGCAAGAGCTTCAAGCTCTACCTGAAGAGAAACTAGCTGAAATTTATGATTTGATTCACTATTTCCGTTTAGGTCTTAATCAGGAAATAAATGAGCCTCGTATCCCTGGTCTACTGACTGGTCAACTCGGAGACGCTTTCTTTGAACCCTTGCCTGAAGAGGAACTCCAGCAATGGGAATGAGCTATCTCCTCGATACCCATATTTTGCTATGGTGGCTTTTCGATGATCCAAAGCTAGATGACACTTGTCGAGACATCATCCGCAGTCCTCAAAATTGTATTCTTGTCAGCAGTGCCTCTGCCTGGGAAATCGCCACCAAATATCGTATTGGCAAGCTTCCAGAAGCAGCAGAATTGGTCGGAGCTTATACGCAAACTTTGCAAGAGGCTAGGTTTCTTGAACTTTCTATCACTGCTACACATGCTCTGAGAGCTGGAAGTCTCCCTATCAATCATCGTGATCCTTTTGACAGGATGCTGATGGCTCAAGCCGAACTCGAAAATTTACCGATTCTCACCTACGATGAAGCTTTTCAAACTGGCTTGATTCAAACCATCCCTAAACGGAAATGATTTCTACAAGCGAAAAGAATCGCACCTCCGATACATCAAATTTGAAGACTGCGATCGCATATCATCGGCGTGCATCGACGAGTTTGACGCGGTGATCGTTGGTTAAGTTTGGGCGATCGCAGGATTGAGCTGTGTGATCGTTAGTGTGACGATGCCATCAACGAGTTGAGCGCTGTGATCGTTGACGGCATTGATAAATATCTTATTTATGCGGGTGCAACTATTGTTGTAATCAATGCAGTTAACGCTGTGATCAATGCAGTGAAAGAGTTGGGCAGTGAATGCGTTATCGGCACGGGTGCAATCAACGTAGTCACGAGCCTCACTCAAGAATGCAGAAGTGTGGGTGTTGTTGGCGCGGAGTGCAGTAAAGAATTGGGATGTGACTTCGATGATGGCATGGGGTTAGTCGTTGTTGCGGGTATGTCAAATAGATTGTGTCAAAGGTAAAAACTCAAGTTGGAAAGCGATCGCTGAATTCAATCGCGAAGCGGTTGAGAGCGGGTTTCCAGTCGCGAATGGGCATGGTTCACTTTTTGGCAATATTTTGAATTGCCAAGTAGATAACTTTTAGGGCAGATTCATCGGTTGGAAAAGCTCGGTGGTTTTTAATCACCTTTCTAAGAGTCATATTCATCGATTCAATCGCATTGGTCGTATAGATTGCTTTACGAATCTCCGGTGAAAAAGCAAAGAAGGGAATAATCCGCTGCCAATGATGAAGCCAAGACCTGCTAATGGTTGGATATTGCTGGTCCCACTGCTCGGCAAACTCAACTAAGCGCTGCTCTGCTTCAGTCTCAGTGCTGGCCGTGTAAATCAGCTTGAGGTCTGCTGCAACCGCCTTACGGTCTTTGTAGGACACATAGCGGAGTGAATTTCGTACCATGTGAACAATGCACAACTGCACCTGGGTTTGAGCAAAGACCGCTTCAATGGCATCGGGAAAGCCAGTGAGGCCATCACAGCAAGCGATGAAGATGTCTTTGAGACCCCTATTTTGCAGCTCTGTGAGCACTTGAAGCCAAAATTTGGCAGACTCGTTCTGGGTCATCCACATCCCCAAGAGTTCTTTGGTGCCAGACAAGTTAACCCCAAGCGCCAAGTGAATCGCTTTGTTGATCACCCGCCCGTCTTGTCTGACTTTGACCACGATGGCATCAAAATAGACGATGGGATAAACCGGGTCGAGCGCGCGATTTTGCCAAATTTTACGCTCCGTTTCAACCGCATCCGTGACGTTCGAGATCAGCCCGGCTGAGACCTCAACGCCATACAGGTCTTGCAGTTGAGCCTGAATGTCACGGGTACTCATGCCCCTGGCATAGAGGGACAAGATCTTGTCATCAAAGCCCTCGAAGCGGGTCTGCCCCTTCTTGACGATGATGGGTTCAAACTCACTGTTGCGGTCACGGGGAACATTGATTTGAGCTTCTCCAAACTCCCCTTTGATGGTCTTCTTGCTGTGGCCGTTGCGGCGGTTACGAGTTGGCTTGACGTCGCTTTCAGGCTCCGCCTGTTGCTCGTCCAGATGGGTTTTCATTTCCGCATTCAAGCAGCGTTCCACCAAAGCCGCCGTGAGCTGCTTAAGAATCCCTCCATCCCCCAGCAGGTCTTCGGGATTCTGATAGCCTTTAAGCAATTCATCCAGGAGTTCAGGTCGAAAAGTCATAGTACGAGTCTCTTAGGTTCAATAGTTCATTAGATCTCATCTCTGACCTTTGACACAATCTAATTTACAATCC